>CAVOXC010000001.1:0-787580 GCA_963700315.1 uncultured Acidobacteriota bacterium
ACGTCAACTGCGGCGCGAGCAGCACGTGGCCCTGGAAGAACTGGCCGATCGGCTGTGGCAGCAGTATGACCTCAAGGCAGAGTTGACGCCAAAGACCGTCGAGTGTGCGGACGCTGATCCCGCAGCAGAGCCTTTGCCCGCTCTGGACGACGAGTTGGCCTGGTTGCGGAATGGCCCGCCAGAAAAACCAACGGACCTTGAACGCGCGTTTTCCGATGTCGTGGACCTAGCCAGGCCGCTCGCTGCCCAGCACAACGTTCGCCTCTACGTCGAGAGGGCGGACGAACTTCCTATGCTGGCCGTGCATCCCGTCGCCTTTAGCCAGATGCTGCTCAACCTGCTTACCGTGGCCATCCAGCGCATGCCGGGCGGTGCAGTAAGCGCAAAAGTCCATCGCCTAAAGTGGGAGGTCGAAATCCAGGTGCGGTGTGCCGGTTCTGTGCCCAATCCGCAGCCACCATCGGGCGACGAGGCGACCAGTCTCGACATGGCCCACCGGCTAGCACAATTGAGTCGGGGTAGACTGACTCGCGCTCTTGAGCAGAGCGGTTTTATGGCGACGCTTACCTTGCCCGCGCTTGAACAGTGGCCTGTGCTGATCATCGATGACAACGCGGACACACTACAGTTGCTAGCGCGGTACGCTTCTGGCACACGCTACCGGCTGGTCAGCACCCAAGACCCCGAAGAATGGCTTGCGTTGGCAGAGCAAGTATCGCCGCAGATCATTGTGCTCGATGTCATGATGCCGCAGACGGATGGCTGGCGGGTGTTAAGCCAATTGCGGCAGCACCCTCTGACGAGCAGCATCCCGGTGGTCGTGTGCACCATCCTGGCCCAAGAGGCCCTAGCGCTCTCCCTGGGCGCCAGCGCCTTTCTCCGCAAGCCGGTCACCCGCCAGGCCTTCCTGGCGGCGCTCGATCGTCTGGTCGCGGATGCGGCGTCAGCACCTCGCTGATCGCCCCGATCGATTCCATCAGGTCTCGCGCCGACAGTCCGCCGCCCCGTGTGACCGTCAGGCTGTCGCTGACGATCGGTTCATTGACCGGATCCCGGGAAGAAACGATCACCACCGGGATGTCCCGGATGGTTGGGTCCTGGCTCTTTTGCTGGAGCACCTGGAACCCGTCCATGCCCGGCATAATCAGGTCTAGCAGCAGCACGTCCGGCTGCCGCTCGCGGAGCAGCCCAAGCGCTCGCCGACCATTTGTCGCCTGCAAGATGCGATACCCACGCTCGGAAAACGAGAGCACGCGTGTAAAGAGCTGCAGCGCCTCCGGCTCGTCATCTGCCAGCAAGATCGTCTGAATCTCCTGTCCCAAGGTTTCCAATGTCTGGAGCAGCGACGTACTCGTGATCGGCTTGACCAGGTAGCGGACCACGCCCAGGCTTTGTGCCGCCTCGTCTGCGCCCGGCACCCAGCAGGCTATGGTCGGCGTGCCATGCGGCATGTTGGCCCATTCGTCGGCGATGGGAGAATCATAGTGAGCGGGGGTGTTCACAATCAACGCTCGGGCGGGTGAGTGCTCGAGCACACGTCTCGCCTCTCCGGCGTCCTCAACGTGGGTAAGGGTCACATCTTGCACATACCGGCTGAATATGTGTTGCAGCGTGCGCCCTCGTTCCAGAAGGACAAAGTGAGGCGTCAGCCGGGGTTCGGGAGCTCTGGATCGCCTGGTGCGCGTTCGATACTCGTATTCGCCGTATGGATTAAACCACCGTTTTACGGGATCCTCGATCAGTGCGGCAAGGGGGGCGGCTTCCAGGGGCAGCCTGAAACAGATAGTCGTGCCCACGCCAACTTGACTGTCCAGCCACATCTTGCCTCCGTGCATCTCGACAAAGCGCTTGCTGATGATCAGCCCCAGGCCGCTCCCACCGTGGCGACGCCGGATCGAGTTGTCAAGCTGCTGGAATGGCTCAAACAACTTCTTTTGATCCTCCTCTGCAATGCCCGGCCCCGTGTCGGCAACGCGGATGGCAATGCTCTCCTGGTCTTGCCAAGCCCGGACGTTCACCCCGCCTGTTTGAGTGAACCGCCCGGCGTTGCTGAGCAGATTGATCAAGACCTGGCGAATGCGCGTGCTGTCACAAAAGAGCGCGGGCAGATCAGGCGATACGTCGACCGAAAGATAAAGTCCCTTGGAGTCGAATAACGCGTGCGTGGTCGACGCTGCCAGATCGACCAATTCCCGCACCGAGGTCCACTCTTTGCTCAAGGCCATGCGTTCAGCTTCCATCTGGCTCAGGTCGAGCACGTCGTCTACCAGCTTGGCCAGGTGCTGGCTGTTGCGCTGAATGGCCGCAATGTCGGCCAGCAGCGTGGAAGGGAGTTCGCCGCCATAGACCTGAGGGGACTGGGTGATCATTTCACTAAAGCCAATGATCATGTTGAGCGGGGTGCGCAGTTCGTGGCTCACATTGGCCACAAAGGCTTCCTTGGCCTGGCGGGCCTCCTCTGCGACCTGGTACATGGCCTGAAGACGGTCAGAGAGCCGAGTCAGCTCCTGGTTGGCCAATACAAGGTCTTGTTGTGCCTGTTTGAGCTCGACGCGCTGCTGCTGCGCTTCATCGATCTTTAGCCGGGCCTGTGCAAAACTGTACAGCGACCACTCGGTCACGGTAAACAGGGCATTTGTCGCCGCCCAGCCCACCAGTCCGCTGAGCAGGCCGCCGACAATCGCCCCCAAGCTGTAGGACGTGAACAGGGGAGGCATCCATGTCATATGGCTCAGCCACCCGATCAAGGCCACAATCATAGCTTCCGCGAGCAGACCTGCCGGCCAGCCGATGGTTACGACGGCCATCAGCGGAAGCAGGGCATAGAACAATCCAACCAGCGGCTGCCGGAAGACGATCAGCGACAGGGTGATCGTTGTCGCCAGGCCGATCTGCCAGACGATTTGGGCGGCGAGAAATCGGGTCCCAAGCAGGCGTAGGGCAAAGGCACAGGTCAGCACGGCAGTCAGGGCGACAGGCGCCATCTTCCAGTCAAACGTCTCTGGATAGCTGGCTGTGGCCGCGCTTTGCCAGACCAGATAAGCCCCGCCGATGACCAGGATCACGTTGCGTGACGTCGAGACGACAAGCTCGTGGATCGAGGCCACAAACTGGGGATATGTCTTGGGTGAAATATGCCACGTTTGCCACATATCTGCCTCCTTGGGAAACTTGTAATCGAGTATACACTGCTGGCGGGGCAAATGGCAAATTGCTGGCGCCACAGCGACCTTGGACCAGAGCGCGGGCGCAACCTTTCAGGAAGCTGAGCAAAAAGCAGCACACAAGCGCTTGAACGAAAATCGAGCAGGTACAACGCTATTGTACGTGAGCAAGCTTCCTGGAAGGTGCTGGCCTGCTCCAAACCTGAAACGCATCAAGCCCACCCTTGATTGAATCCTGCGCCGATCTGTAGTACAATGTCTATGCAGCTCTCATCGCCCCCTCGCTGTTCCAACGAGCGCAGTCCAGACGCCCAAGAGACCGGCGGCAGGCCGTCCGCGCGGCAGACACCGGGCAACGAGATCGAGGATGGAGGCCGCGATGAAACACAGGGTTTTTTGGCTTGTCGCCGGCGCCCTCTTGATGGGTCTGCTGGCCTGCAGTGACCGGCCCGGTCCCGGCGCCTCGCCGGCCAGGTGAACGTCACGACGGACAAGGCTCGCTATTCGTCCGGCGATGCGATCGAGATCTCGGTGACAAACGACCTGGACGAGCCGGTCTGGTATGCGAAAAAGGTGGAATGCGGCCTTGGGTTCTGGCGCGTCGAGACCTGCGCGGGGGCAGAGGTCATCTGTCGCATGCCCTGCCAGTGGGTCGCGCCGCAGCACGATTTCTCCGTCCTGGCCCCCGGCGAAACGCTGACCGGCCAGTGGGGCGGCACGGTGGAGGATCGAGAGGGCGCCCGGCCGGCCAAGGCAGGATGCTATGTGATCGTCGTGCCCTATTTCACCAGCGAGCCGGATCCGACCGGCGCCTACTGGGCGGAAACGGTCCAAGAGGCCACTTGCCGCCGATTGACCATCCGGTGAAAGGACAGAATATGGACATTGTTCGAGTGACAAAAGTGAGTGACGCTCTGGTATCGGCCTTTGCGCGCCTTGTGCCCCAATTGTCGACCTCCAACCCCCCGCCGCCCACCGAGGCTGTATTGCGGGAGATCGTCTCTTCCCCGGGCGCTGTGCTCTTGGTGGCACAGGACCCGTCCCAAGACAGCCGGATCGTCGGCTCCCTAACCCTGGTTCTGTTTCGCATTCCGACCGGGATTCGCGCCTGGATCGAGGATGTCGTGGTGGACGCCGCGTACCGGCGTAGAGGGATCGGCTCTGCGCTCACGCGGGCGGCAATCGAACATGCCAGGATTGCCGGCGCGCGCACGGTGGACCTGACCTCGCGTCCTTCGCGCGAGGCGGCCAACCGGCTGTATCGCCAACTTGGGTTTGTGCAGCGGGAGACAAATGTGTACCGGTATACCCTGGAGCAGTAAGCGGACCGCTCCCCCTGCGGAGCAAGGAGGTTGACGTGGGACCACTCCGAGTAAGCGCCAGTGGGCGCGGTTTCATCGATCACGATAGCCAGCCCTTTTTCTGGCTGGGCGACACGCAGTGGGAACTCGTGCACGCGTTCACGCTTGCCGAGGTGCAGACCATCCTCCAGAACCGGGCGGACAAAGGGTTCACCACGCTCCAGGTCATGCTCACCGGCGTGGGCGACGGCACGCGGCCCAATTGGGCCGGCGATGCCCCCTGGCAGGAGGACGATCCGGCGACGCCCAACGAAGCCTATTTCCAGCACGTAGACGCCGTCCTCGATCTGGCCGGCCCGTACGGGCTGGTCCTCGTCCTCGGCATCTATCACCAGTTGCAGGCAGACCGGTTCACGTTGGACACTGCACAGCGCTACGCGCGCTGGATCGCCCGCCGCTACCGGGACATACCGCACATCGTCTGGAGCATGTACCCCCGCGCCGAGCGCGAGTACGTCGCCGTTTGCCAGGCGCTGGCCGCGGGGCTCCAGGAAGGGGATGGCGGAACGCATCTGATCACCGTCCACCCCAATCCATCCCCCGCCTCGTCAAGCGGCCTCTTTCAGGAACCCTGGTTGGCCTTTCACTCGATCCAGACATTCAAGGACGTGGGGCTGATCCTGCCATGGTACGCCAGGACTGCGCCCTTGAGCCTACCAAGCCGGTGGTGATGGCCGAAGGGGCCTACGAGGGAGGCACGGAATATGGCTTTGACGTGACCCCTCTATGGGTGCGCCGGCAGGCCTACCACTCGGTCATGGCCGGCGGCCATCACACCTACGGGCACAATGACAGTTGGCGCGTGCTGCCCACCTGGCGAGAGGCTCTGGACGCCCCCGGCGCAACCCATATGGGGGTCCTG
Organism: uncultured Acidobacteriota bacterium; assembly: GCA_963700315.1. Taxonomy (GTDB): domain Bacteria; phylum Acidobacteriota; class Thermoanaerobaculia; order Multivoradales; family JAGPDF01; genus JACTMI01. The sequence continues at coordinate 5,388 of CAVOXC010000001.1, forward strand.
CGCCGGATCCTGGAGGCGCGCAGCGAGTGGTGGAACGTGATTCCCAATCAAGGCGTCTTTGCCGACGAGCAGGAGGACGGCCCGCTCCGGATGCTTCATCCGCTGCGCAACGTAGCTGTGCGCTCGGCGCAAAAGGACTGGGCCTTGGCCTATCTGAGCAGTGACACCACGATAGACATCCGGATGGACCGGGTCGCAGCGGGCGGGACCGTCGATGCCGCCTGGATCGACCCGACCACGGGGGGCCACACGTCCATCGGGCGGCTGGCCGCTTCTGGCGTGTGCTCCTGTACGACGCCTGCCGGCTGGCAAGATGCGCTCTTGCTGCTGGAAACGCCGATGGACAAAGGTTGACCCAGCTCAAGCCGTCGAGGCCGATGCGTTCCCAGCACCGGCCTCGGTTTCCCCCCTCGTCAAGTCGCCCCATTGTGCCCCTCAATTTCCCCGGTTCGACCCTTTCCAGTGCAGGTGCGTTTCCGGTAGAATGGTGTGCAGGATATGATCTGCTTGAGACCAAATGATACCCGGAACTAACGAGTAGGAGGGCCGAAATCCGGGATAATCGAACCATTCTATTCTCAAGACGACGAACTGCCTGTGGAAAAAGCCGAGGAAGGCGGAACAGAGGTACTGCGCGGAAGGCTGCGCCGCTCAAGGGACGGTTGCGTCACCGGCAGGATGGCCGCCGCGCCTCGATGGTGGATCAGCTCGAGCGTCGAACGACGACCTCCCGGCAGCTCGATCTCCTCGACGCGCAGCGAGATCACGCGGCCGTCGTGGACTCGACGGCTCGACAGGATGCGGGCGTGGCGGTCGGAGGAGTTCACCAGATCATTCTCACACGATCGCGGAGATAGACTTCCGCGGTGCAGGCGCTCCCCCTCGTCGATCTCGCGTCGCTCTTCGAGCCCGAGGACGACTCGATGCTGGTCGTCGTCAGGAGGTCCGCGTCATGAGCGCTGCCAGCTGGATCGACCAGGCCGCCGAGCTGGTCCGGGCGACCGAGCGGTGGCGCGCCACCGGCTTCCTCGCCTTCGACACCGAGTTCGTCTTCGAGCGGACGTTTCGACCCCGGCTCGGCCTGATCCAGATCGCGACGGTCGACGAGGTCGCGCTCATCGATCCGCTCGCCGCGGGCGACCTGGCGCCGTTCGCGGACCTCCTTGCGGATCCCGACGTGCGCATCTCCGCCCACGCTGTCGGCGGCGACCTGGGCGCGCTGGAGCCCTGCCTGTCGGCGCCGATCTGCCGGCTACTCGATACTCAGATCGCCGCGGCTTTCGCCGGACTGGGGGCATCGCTCTCCTACGCGGCGCTGGTTCGTGCGGTCGAGGGTGTCGACCTGGACAAGCACGAGACCAGAACGAACTGGCTGCGACGCCCCCTCTCGCCAGAACAGCTGCGCTACGCGGCGGAAGATGTCGACCACCTTCCGGCGCTCGACCGGAAGCTACGGGAGCGCCTGGACGAGCTCGGCCGATTGTCCTGGGCCGAGACTGAGTCGGCGGCCGTTGCCGTGGCGGCCCTCGAGCGCCTCGACGCCGGCGATGCCTGGCGCCGCGTGCGCGGCATCGGCCGACTGCCACCGCGGGCTCAGCGGATTGCCCGCGACCTCGCGGCCTGGCGAGAGCACGAGGCAGAACGGCTGGACCTCGCCCGGCCCTTTCTGCTCCGCGATCCGACGCTGCTCGCCATCGCCAAGCGTGGCGAGATCGACCCGGCGAACGTCGAGAAGCTGCCGGGCTTTGACCGGCGCCGGCACGAGCGTCACGTCGGAGCGTGGCGGCAGGCGCTCGAGCGCGCGATTCGCGCCGCGGATGCGGACGCGAGCCCGTCGGCCGACGCACGGGACCGACCGCCGGGAGAGCTCGAACGGCGAATCGACCTCCGTCTCGCCGAGCTCGCGCAGCGGCGCGCCGAGGAGCTCGGCCTGCCGTCGGAGCTCCTCCTCTCCCGCCGCGACCGCGAACGGATGGCGGCGGCGATCGGAGGCGGCACGGACCCGCTGTCGGCGGTCGGCGGCTGGCGCGCCGAAGCGCTGTCGCCGGGCCTTGGCGCGCTGACCGATCCAGCCTGACCGGCCTCGAGACAGAAAGAGCCCCGCCGCGGGTGCCGCGACGGGGCCAAGAACTTCGCGCAGAGGCGCGCTCAGATGCGGACGACGTTCCTCGCCTGCAGCCCCTTCGGCCCCTCGACGACCTCGAAGGAGACGCGGTCCCCCTCATTGAGGCTCCGGTAGCCCTCCGCGGTGATCGCGGTGTGATGGACGAAGACGTCCGGCCCGCTCTCGCGGGAGATGAATCCGAACCCCTTCTCGTTGTTGAACCACTTGACTGTGCCCTGCTCGGTCATTCCCTGCTCCTTGCCACTGCGGCGTGTTAAATGGCTACGGCGCCGCACCGCCGGCGACGTGCCTTCGGGCCCCGCCCGAGCCCGAGATGAGAGTCCTTGAGGATCACAGGTGACGTGGGGGATTGTGCAGCAATTCAGCGCTACCACTTTGGTTGGCGGGAGAGTGCCACAGATCGCCAACCGAGGCAAGGCGGAGGCCACAGGCGTGGGCGAGGCGGGAGAAGTCCTCGGGCGGGGTCGCCTCGAAGCGGCTGGGCTCCAAGCCGGGGACCTCGAGTCGCCAAGCGTGAAGCATGGAGCGGGCCGCTTCGATCTGTTCGCGCAGCTCGCGATCTCGAACGCCTCGATAGCGCGGGCCATCGTAGAGATCGTCGCCGATCACCGGATGGCCCGCGGCGGCGAGATGCACTCGCAACTGGTGGGTTCGTCCGGTGCGGGCCTCGAGGGCGACGAGCGCGAAACGGGGCGCGACCGCAGCGGCCCAGTACACCGTCGCCGCCGGGCGCCCGCCGGCGACGACCCGCATCTTGCGGCGATCCCGCAGATCGGGACCGAGGGGCTGCTCGAACAGGCCACGACGAGGCCGCGGATGTCCCCAGACCAGGGCCAGATAGAGCTTGAGCACGCGCCGTTCCGAGAAACGTCGAACGAGGTCGCGGTGAGCCTCTTCGTCGAGCCCGACGAGAATCACGCCGCTCGTCGGGCGATCGAGCCTGTGCACCAGGCGCGGCTCTCGCCCCGCGAGCATCTCCCGCTCCGCCTCGGGCAAGGCCGCGACCAGGCTGCGCGCCGCGGCGTGCGGATCCTCCCTGCCGGTCGCCAGCGACAATCCCGGCGGCTTCGCGATCGCCGCGAAGCGGTCGCCGAGGTGGATCAGTCGGGACATCGGTGACGGGCTCAGTGGCGCAGCCCCAGGGTGAAGTAGGCGAAACAGGCGGCGGCGAGCAACCAGCCCCCGAGCGATGTCTCTCGAACCCGGCCGGCCGACCAGCGCGCCAGCGGCGCGAGGGTCAGGCCGGCGGCGAGGCCGTTCGCGATGTTGTAGGTGAAGAGGGTGAGGGCGATGGTCGCCAACGCCGGAACCGCCTCGGCCAGATCGTCGAAGGCGACCCCTTTGGCTGCCCGCATCATCAGTGCGCCGACGACGACGAGAGCCGGGGCGTAGACGAACGGCATCGCCTGCAAGGCGCCCGCCGCCGGAGCGAAGAAGAGCGTCGCGGCGAACAGCGCGGCGGTCACCAGCGAGGCGATGCCGGTCCGCGCCCCCGCCCGGACGCCTGTCGCCGACTCGATGTAGGCCCCCGAAGTCGAGGTGCCGAGCAGCGCGCTCGCCATCGACGCCACGGCGTCGACCGCCATCGGCTTTTCGATTCCGGGCAGGCGGCCGCTCTGGTCGAGCTGGCCAGCCGCGGCGCCGAGCGCCACCAGAGTGCCCAACGTGTCGAGAAAGCCCATCAACGCGAGCGTTCCGAGAACGGGCAGATGCTCCGGCCGCAGGATGCCCGCGATGTCGAGCTCGAGGAAGATCGGCGCGATCGAGAAGTCACCGACGAAGGGCAGCGCCATCCAGCTCCTCTGCGCCGGCGCGAGGCCGAGCGCGAAGCCCGCGGCGGCGCCCGGCAGCATGCCCAGGAGAATGGCCCCCCGCACGCCCCGCAGGACCAGCAGGAGCGTCACGAGGATCCCCAACAGGGCGAGCATCGCCGCCGGTTGCGACCAGTCGCCGAGCTTGACGGGAACATCGGGAGCCAGCAGCGTCGAGCCGTCCCCCGCGGTCAGCGCCGAGGCTGGCAGTCCCACCACGAAGCTCGTCACCAGGCCCGACTGGAACAATCCGACCTCCGCCAGGAAGAGGCCGATGGCGACGGCGAAGGCGTGCTGCAGGCTGGGTGAGATCGATCGCGCCAACCAGGTGCGAATGCCCGCAATGGTCAGCAGCAGGAAGAGCGCGCCCGCCACGAACACCGCGCCGAGGCGCTGCTGCCAGGTGATTCCGAGCGCCGCGAGGCCGAAGGCGAGGAACGCGTTCTCGCCCATGTAGGGGGCAACGGCGTAGGGGCGCTTGGCCCAGACCGCCATGAGCAGCGTGCCGAGCGCCGCCGCGAGAATCGTCGCGATGGTGGAAGGCCCCGCCGGAATCCCGGCGAAAGCCAGGATCGCCGGATTGACGACGACGATGTAGGCCATCGTCAAGAAAGTCGTGGTCCCGCCCAAGACCTCGGCGCCCAGAGCCGGACGCTCGTCCCCTTCGACGAAGGGCCGCCACCAGCCACCCATCCCACGCACTCTGCGATTCACGGAGCGAAGTTCCGCATCGACGCGAGGTCACCCTTGCTGCCGAAGAAGAGCGCGAAGTAGCGACGGCGCTCCGCTTCGTCAGGACTGACGAAGCGCTCGCCGAGCCACTGGCCGAGCGGCGCGTCCGGTGCGTTAACGGCGGCCCAGGCGGCGGCATTGCCGCCGACCGGGTTGCGGACGAGGCTCGCCACCGGATGCTGGTGGCTCTCCTGCTCGAACGCGGGTGGCCAGGGGTGGTAGGCGCCGAGCGCCGCGAACAGGACCGAGAGCGGCAGCAGCCCGACGAAGAGAGCGCGCTTGACTCCCGCGAGCGCGCCCGCCGCTGGCAACAGCAGCAGCGCGTGGACCGGTAGGAGATAGCGGAAACCGTAGGACCAACCGCCGAACGATCCAGCCACCAGCGCGTGCCCCGCCCATTGCACGACCAGCCCGGCCGCGAGAGCGACCCAGGTGCGGCGGTCTCCGCATGGCGCGCGCCGGCAGCAGGCCCAGAGGCCGGCGACGCCCAGGAGCAGCACCGGCGAGACGAAGAAGAGCCCATGGCCTCCGAAGAGCGTCTCGAAGGGATAGGTCCAGCTCTCGGGCAGAACCACGCCGGCGGCGCTCGGTCCCGCCTGCGCGGCGAGGTCGACGGCGCCGGGCACCAGCTTGGGAGGCCAGGGCGAGCCGACGACGTACAGATTCGACGCCACGAGCAGTGCGATCCCCGGCGCGAATCCCACGGCAAAACGAAGAGCCCCCCGGCGTCCGGGTCCGCGCCGCGCCGGCAGGCCGGCGAGCAGGAAGGGCGCGAGCCCCAACCCTGGGAGGAGGTCGACTGCCGCCGCGAGCCCTGCCGTCACGCCGGCGAGCCCGGCGCGGCCGTCGAGCACGGCGAGGAACGCGACAAAGAGCAGCGCGGCCGCCAGCGAGTGGTTGTTGAAGGTGCCGGCGAAGGAGAAGAGCAGCGTCCCGCACCCGAGCGCCAGAGTGAGCAGACGCCGGCCCGCCAGGTCGAGCGCGTCGAATCGATCGGTTGCCGCGCGGAAGCAGGCGACGAGGAGGGCCGTCGGCGCCCCGACCAGCAGCAGTGTCACGCTCCAGAGCACGGCACCCGCGCCCGGCCCGGCGAGGCGCCATCCTGTCGCCGCGCGCAGGACGGCGTAGATCCCAGCCCCCGCGAGCGCCAGGGCGGGCGGCTTGTTCGAGTACTCGCGCCCGTCGATCAGGACCCGATCGACGGTCGCGCGGAAGCGCGAGGCCCCCAGGTCACTCCTGCCGTGGTCGACCAGGGATTCGATCTGAGCCCAGCGCGAAGCGTCGTTGCCCGCAGCGAAGACACGGCGATGCGTGGTCGCGCCATAGACCAGGAGGGCGAGACCGAAGACCAGCGCGAGCTCGAGGCGAGAGGCGCTCAATCAGGGAGGGAGCATAGCCGCACACCGCCTCGCTCTGCCGGGCGCCGGCCGAGCACTCGACTAGCGGCAGATCTCCGCGCCCGTTCCAGCGATCTGATAGGCGTGGAAGGGACCAGCGCCGATCGATTTCTCGTCGAATGCCACGCCTTTCTCCTGTGCTTCGTGCCGAGCGCGAGCGACGTACTTGTCGCGGTCGAAGTCGAGACGCTCGAAGGTGCCCTGGGCGACCGCAGCCTTGCCTCGCGCCGAGATCGGGAAAACGATCACCCCGTCTTCGACTTTCACCTTGACGATCCGGTCGCTCTCGGCGGCCTGAATCTCGAGCCAGCAGCCGGCCATCTCGCACACCTCCGCCACCTCTCCTTCTACCCGGATCAGCGCTCCGATCCACCGGTCCGGCGCGTCCAGCAGGGTCGAGATGGGCGTCGATTCGGCTAGCGTGACGCCAGCCCCATAGCTGCTTTTGTCGCACTCTTGCCCGGCGGCGAGTGCCGGGAGGACCAGAACCCAAGCTGCGAAGGCGATCACCTTGCGCATGACAAGCTCCTTTCGTTGGTTTCGGATGCGGGCGGTGCCGCGAGGCCGGCAACGCGCCCACCGGCGGAGCCTAACTCCTCGGCTAGAATGCGTCCAGTTGGCCTCCGCCTTGCACGGCCGACGTCTCACGCCGATTCCGGCACAGACCGCAGACCCGGATCTCGATTCCGAGAGGAGACTTCTCAACATGAACTCGCTCACCCAATCCCCGAACGCCCAGCGCGTTCTACCCAAGCTCGTCGCGCTCGGCCTGCTCGGTCTTGTCGGTTCCGTCCTGCCGGCCTGCGCCGGCGAGAAGAACGCCCCGAGCGCCAAGCCGGAGCTCGTCGCCGAGGTCGCCGGCAAGCCCGTCACCATGGCCGAGCTCGAGGAGAGCGTCGGGCAGCAGCTCGCTCAACTCGACCGGCAGCGCCAGCAGCTGCTCGAGCAGGGACTCGAGCGCTTGGTCCAGCAGAAGCTGCTCGAGGCCGAGGCGGAGGCGCGCGGCATCACTCCCGAGGCTCTGGTCGAGGCCGAGATCTCCGCCAAGGTCGGCGCGGTGAGCGAGGCCGAGATCGCGCAGTGGTACGAAGCGAACAAGGCTCGGGTCGGAAACCGCCCGCTCGATCAGATCGGCCCGCAGGTCCGCTCGTTCCTGACCCAGCAGAGGTCGGCCGGCGTCCTCGAGTCGTATGTCGGCACGCTCCGCGGCAAGTTCAGCGCGCGCATCCTCATGGACGTCGCCCGAGTCGAGGTCGCCGAGGCCGGCTCACCGGCCAAGGGCCCGGCGGGCGCCCCGGTGGTCATCGTCGAGTTCTCCGACTTCGAGTGCCCGTTCTGCGGCCGGGTCAACCCCTCTATCGAAGAGGCGATCTCCACCTACGGCGATCAGCTCCGCGTCGTCTTCCGGCAGTTTCCGCTCAACATCCATCCGCGCGCCCAGAAAGCTGCCGAGGCGGCGCTCTGCGCCAACGATCAGGACAAGTTCTGGCAGATGCACGACGCCCTGTTCGTGGACCAGCGCAAGCTCGAAGTGGCGGACCTCAAAGCCAAGGCGAGCGCTCTCGGCCTCGACCAGGCGAAGTTCGACGAATGCCTCGACGGCGGCAAGCAGGCCGCTCGCGTCGCCGCGGATCTGGCCGACGGCCAGGCGGCGGGCGTCACCGGGACGCCGGCGCTCTTCATCAACGGGCGGGTCATCTCCGGAGCCGTGCCCTTTGCGGATCTCGCCAAGATCATCGACGACGAGCTCTTGCGCAAGGGGATCCAACCGAAGAAGGCCGCCAAGGAGTGACCGGCCTCTTCTCCGCGGCCTGGGCCGCGGAGCTGGAGCGAGAGCTCACCCATAGCGAAGAGTATCGCCGCGCCGCAGCATCCTGGCGCGGCTCGCTCGCCTTCGTGCTGGAGCCGACGCCCGAGCTCGGCTACGCGTCCGGGCGGTCCGTCTTCCTGGATCTGTTGCACGGCAGCCCCCGCGCGGTGCGCATGGCGCTGCCCGGTGACCTCGAGAGCGCCGCCTTCCAGCTCTCCGGTTCGGGCCAGGTCTGGCACGACTTGCTCGAGGGCCGACTGGAGGCGGCCTCCGCACTGACCGGAGGCCGCCTCCGGCTCACGCGCGGCTCGCTCTTCCAGCTTCTGCCGCACCTCGGCGCCGCGCGCGCGCTGCTGGAGTGTGCACGGCTCGTCGGAGCCTGGTCCGAAAAGCCGGACGATTGACGGGCCGCGTTCCGCGCCCGGCATCGGCGTGGGGACCGGCGCGGCAGCGAGCGCGAGTAGCGGGCGCCGACCCGCGATCGCGGTGGTAGCCTCCCACCGTGAGCACCTACGTCGTCACCGGCGCGTGCGGCTTCATCGGCTCGAACTTCGTTCATTTCCTGCTCGAGCGAGAACCAGACGCCCGCATCGTCGCCGTCGACAACCTCTCCTTCGCCGCGAACCCGCCGAACCTCGATCCGATCCTCGACAGGATCGAAAGCGTCGAGGCCGACATCTGCGACTTCGAGGCCATGCTCGGACTCGCCCAGCGCGTCCGCCCCGACTTCGTCGTCAACTTCGCCGCGGAGAGCCACAACGACAGGGCGGTCGTCGATCCCTCCGCTTTCGCCCGGACCAATGCCCTCGGCGCCCAGACCCTCCTCGAGGTCTCGCGCCGCAGTCCGGTCTCGCGCCACCTCCACGTCTCGACCATCGAGGTCTACGGCGAGTTGCCCGAATCCGCCGCCTACTTCACCGAGGCCAGCCCGCTCAACGCCAAGACTCCCTACAGCGCCGCCAAGGCCGCGGGCGACCAGTTGGTGCGCTCCTACATGCACACCTATCCGGACATGGATATCGCCATGACCCACTGCGCGAACAACTACGGTCGCTACCAGTTTCCCGAGAAGTTGATCCCCCTGATGATCACCAACGTGCTCCGGGGCAAGAAAGTGCCGCTCTATGGCGACGGTCTGCAGCTGCGGGATTGGCTTCACGTCGACGATCACTGCGCCGCGATCCTGGCGATCCTCCGCAGCCCACGCACGCCGGTGGCCCCGGAGGCCGCAACGAGCCCGGAGCTGCTGCCGATCTACGACATCTCGGCCCGCAACGAGAGGACCAACCTGGAGATCGTTCGGACCGTTCTGGGGTTGCTCGGCAAGCGGCCCGAGGAGTGGATCGAGCACGTTCCCGACCGTCCCAACCACGATCGCCGCTACTTGATCGAGCCGCGCAAGCTCGAAACCGCCCTCGGCTGGCGACCAGCGATCGACTTCGAGCAGGGTCTCGAGCGCACCGTTCGCTGGTACGTCGATCACCGCGCCTGGTGGGAGGCCATTCTGGCCAGAACCGGCGACCTCGCCTTCGATTGGAGCTCGGCCGCTTCGGTCCGCGCCGCCGGACCCGGCTTCGAATCGGCCTGAGGGCTCCTGAAGTCTGTTAGGCAGTCCGCTTGACGAATCGACATAAAGCAAGCAGAATCCACCCATTCGACCTTCGCGGCCCCTCCGTTCGAACTCACGGGGGGCCTGGAGTAGCGCCGAACGAGCGCTGACCGAGGGCGACTACCGAGAGGAGGAGGAGAATCGTGAGAATGAAGACTTGGATGGTGGCCTTAGCGGTAGCCGCCCTGACGCTGGCGGTGCCCGCGCACGCGGACCTGTGCACCATTGACGCGACACCGGCCGCGACCCTGCTGCTGCCCTATTTCGAGGTCGACATCGACAACGCCGGCGGGGTCGACACCTTCATGTCGATCAACAATGCGTCCAACACGAGCGTGCTGACCCATGTCATCTTGTGGGGCGACTGGTCGGTCGAAGCGCTCGACTTCAATATCTACCTGACCGGCTACGACGTCCAGACCGTCGGCCTCGGCCTGATCATCCGCGACGGCATCCTGCCGCGCACCAACCGCACGGACTCGGTCAGCCCGCGCGGTCCGTACTCGGGGCCGCATCCCTCGGCCGCGGCCTATCCGGGTTGCGCCGGCATCCTGCCCTATACCAACCCGGCGCTCGACGCTGAGTTCCTGGCGCATCTGCAGTCGATCCTGACCGGTGGCCCGTCGGCGATCTACGGCGGCCGGTGCGGCGGCGAGGATTTCGGCGACAACATCGCGCGCGGCTACGTCACCGTCGACGTGATGCGGGACTGCACCCTGCTGAGACCCTGTGATCCCGGCTACTTCACCGACGAGTTCGGCGCCTACTTCCAGGGCCTTGGTGGGTACAACAACGTGCTCTGGGGCGACTGGTACATGATCGACTACGCGAACAACTTCGCGCAGGGCGACACGCTGGTTCACGTCGAGGCGGCCAATCCCTTCGACCAGATCGAAGTCGCCCAGCTCCAGCGCGGCACCTTCTACAACCGCTGCAACGCGCCGTTCAACGGCATCTTCGCTGACGTGCGCGAGCCGCTCGGCACGACCTTCGCGACCCGCTTCTACCAGAATGCGGCCTTCACCGGCGGCACCGACTTCATCGTCTGGAAGGACTCGCAGGCCCCGACCGCCGCCACCGCCTACTCGTGCAGCGCTGGCCCGGGCTGGTTCCCGATTCCCGAGGCTCAGGTCGTCTTCTTCGACGAGCAGGAGAACCCCGAGACCATCTGCACGATCTCACCCTGCCCCGAGGACGAGGTGCTCTTCCCGCTCGAGACCATTCGCCGGTCGATCTCGACGATCGACGTCACGCCGGAGTCCGGCTGGGTCTACATGAACCTCAACCAGAACTACGGTGGCGGATTCAGCTACCTGGCCCAGGCTTGGGTCATCGCCGTGCACAGCGCCGAGGGCCGTTTCAGCGCGGGATTGAGCGCCATCCAGCTCGACTCGTATTGCGACAGCTCGAGCATTCTGATCGGACCGCCGCCGGATTACCCGGCCTCCGAAGATCTGTGCAACTGGTTCACCGGCGAGGGCTGCGGCGGCGAGTTGGCGCAGCCGGCGCCTCGGGGCTGGTGGGACTGATCCAGCTCCGCAGCTGACGCTCCAAGACGGCGCGGGTCGCGAGACCCGCGCCGTTTTTCTTCTCAGCGAACGCTCTCGGTCCGAGAGCGGCGCCATCGCGGGTTCTCGCTGTCATATGATTCCGCCCCTGCGCAATCACGTCGAGCACAACACCGATGGCCGATACCCTCTCTTCCGCCTCCGCTCCAGCGCCCCTCGTCCTGACCAACGACCAGGCGCTTCGCGACTATGCCCTCGCCTGGCGGAGCCGGCACGCCAGCCTGATCGGCCGGCGCGAGGTGCTGACGGGCAAGGCTAAGTTCGGCATCTTCGGCGACGGCAAGGAGCTGCCTCAGCTGGCCATGGCGCACGCATTCCGCCCCGGCGACGTGCGCTCCGGCTACTACCGCGATCAGACCTTCATGATGGCGGTCGGCGCGCTCACTCTCGAGCAGCTCTTCGCCCAGCTCTACGCTGACGCCGATCCGGAGCGCGACCCGCATTCGTCGGGACGCCAGATGAACGCCCATTTCGCGACGCGAATGCGGGATGCGCGGGGCGAGTGGCTCGATCTCACCAAGGGCCCTCATTCGGCGGCCGACCTCTCTCCGACCGCCGGGCAGATGCCGCGCCTGGTGGGGCTCGGCCTGGCTTCGCGCCTCTATCGCGAGGTGCCGGAGCTCGCGACCGGATTCGAGCGCTTCTCGCGCGGCGGCAGCGAGGTCGCTTTCGGCACGATCGGCAACGCCTCCTGCGCGGAGGGTCACTTCTGGGAGGCGACCAACGCCATCGGCGTCCTGGGGACTCCGGTCGTCCTGTCGATCTGGGACGACGGCTACGGCATCTCGGTGACGAACGAGCACCAGCTCGCCAAACCCGACCTGACCGAGCTGCTCGAGGGTTTCCGGCGGCAGGCCGGTTCCGTCCGGGGCTTCGAGCTCTGCCAGGTCTCGGGCTGGGACTACCCCGCCCTCTGTGACGCCTACGCTGTCGCCGCGGAGCGCGCGCGCACGGATCACGTCCCCTCGATCCTGCACGTCGTCGAGCTCACCCAACCCCAAGGACATTCGACCTCCGGCTCCCACGAGCGCTACAAGTCGCGAGAGCGGCTGGCTTGGGAGGCGGAGCACGACGGCTTGCTCAAGATGCGCGGCTGGCTCGTGACCGCAGGCCTAGCCACCGACACCGAGCTCGACGAGATCGAGCGGCGAGCGCTCGACGACGCTCGGCGTGCCCAGCGCGCCGCCTGGAGAGCGTCTCAAGCGCCGATTCTGGAGGAGCGTGAGCGCTTTCTCGCCATCGCGCGCACGGTCGCCGACGGGTCGCCCCGGAGCGACGAAGTCCACCGCCTCGCCGGCATGGTGGCGAGCGCCACGCCGGCCCTGCGCCGGCAGATCCAGTCGACGGCGTGCGAGATCCTGGTGACGACGGCGGGTGAGACCTCCGCCGCTCGCGCCGACCTCGCCCGCTTCGCGGCCGAGCACTTCGACGAGAACCTCGCGCGCTACGGCTCCGACCTTTACGCCGAAGGCCCGGGCTCCGCGCTACTGGTCGCGGCGGTGGCACCCGCGTACGAAGACGAGTCGCCGCTGGTCAGCGGCTTCGAAGTGCTCAACGCTGGCTTCGACTCGGCCTTCGCGCGCCAGCCGAATCTCGTCGCGTTCGGCGAGGACGTGGGATACCTCGGCGACGTCAATCAGGGCATGCACGGGCTCCAGGCCAAGTACGGTCCGCTGCGGGTCGCCGACACCGGCATCCGCGAGACGACGATCATGGGCCAGGCGATCGGGTTGGCTCTGCGCGGGATCCGGCCGATCGCCGAGATCCAGTACCTCGACTACGTTCTCTACGGGATCCAGACTCTTGCCGACGATCTCGCATCGCTGCGTTACCGCACTCGCGGCGCGCAGGCTGCTCCGGTGATCGTCCGCACGCGCGGCCATCGCCTCGAAGGAATCTGGCATTCGGGATCGCAGATGGGCGCGCTGCTGGCGCTGCTGCGGGGCCTTTGGATCTGCGTGCCACGCGACATGACGCGTGCCGCCGGGATGTACAACACTCTGCTCGCCGCCGACGACCCGGCGATCGTCGTCGAGGTGTTGAACGGTTACGGGTCAAGGAGCGACTGCCGTCGAACGTCGCCGAGCTCCGCGTTCCGCTCGGTCAGACCGAGACTCTGCGCGCGGGAAGCGACGTCACTCTGGTGACCTACGGCGCTTGTTGCCGGATCGCCCTCGAGGCGGCCGAGCTGCTGGCGCGGCTCGACGTCGACGTCGAGGTCATCGACGTGCAGACTCTCCTGCCGTTCGACCGGGAGGACCGCATTCTCGCCTCGCTCGCCAAGACCAGCCGGCTGGTCGTCCTCGACGAGGACGTGCCCGGCGGCGCTTCCGCCTACATCTTGCAGCAGCTGGTCGAGCGGCGGGGCGGCTTCTGGTGGCTCGACGCTCCGCCGGTGACGATCACCGCCGGGGAGCATCGGCCCGCCTACGGCTCGGATGGCGACTACTTCTCGAAGCCCTCGCGTGACGAGGTGGTCCGCGCGGTTCACCGGTTGGCACGCGAGCACTCCTCCCGGTCACCAGCCGGAGTTTTCTAGCCCGACTCAGCGCGCGGCCGCGCCGCGCTCCCATGCGCGCATGCCCACGCTCAGTAGCGGCCAGGCCGAGGCGGCCATTACCGCGCTGCCGACGAACGCCGCCTCGTAACCGAAGCGCGAAACGATCGGTCCGAAGGCGAGCGAGCCGAGCCCGATGCCGACGTCGAACGAAGCGAGCATCGCTCCGAACGCCGCGCCACGACGATGGTCCTCGACCCCGTTCAGTACCAGCGTTGCGAAGGCCGGATAGAGCGTGCTGAACCCTGCTCCGAAGAGAAACGCGGCGGCGGCGAGGCCCGCCGAACCGGTCTGAAATGGCAGCAGCGCGAGCGCGAGCCGCGATCGCCAGGATGGTGGGCGGGAGCGCTCGGCGCGCGCCCACGCGGTCGACCAGCGGTCCCAGAAACGGGCGTAGCGAGATCACGGCGAGCGCGAACGCCGTGAAGAAGATGCCCTTGCGCGCGATGCCGCGATCCTCCGCGAACAGAGCGACGAAGCTGGTCGCGCCGCCGTAGCCGAAAGAGCAGGCGAGAAGGACGATCGAGAGCCGTAGCACACGCCACTCGACCGCGCGCCGGACCGAGAGCTCGGGAAGTCTGGAGCGATTGAGAGGCGGATCGGCGGGCAGCCCTCGCGCCAGGGCGAGAGCGCACAGGTTGGCAACCACGAGCGTGCCGCACAGCCACCCCCAGCCCAGCGCGAGCAGCGCGAAGCCCCCCGGAGGCGCAACGGCGATGGCGCCGCTCATCGCGAGACCGTGATAACCGAGTCCCTCGGCACGCCGTTCGAGCGGGACGACCCGCGCCGCTTCGGAGCTCCCGGCGGTGAGCAGCGCGGACCAGAGCGCGCCATGCGGGACCGCGAGCGCCACCAAGAGCGGCCAGGGCAGCGGAGCGGCGTAGAGCGCCCCGAATCCGGCGATGCCCGCCGTCGACATGGTCAGGACTCGCCGGCGGCCGAGAAGGTCGCCGAGCGCACCCGTCCACGCCGCGGAGAGAGCCGAGGCGACGGTCAACCCGGTGAGGAATGCGCCTGCCGCCGCCAGCGGCGCGCCGAGCTCGCGAAGGCGCAGCGGCGCGGTGGGAAAGAGCAGGAAGCCCGCGGCCCCGGCACAGAACGAGAGCAGCCAGATGCGGAGGAAGGGCGCCGACAGAAGATAGCTCCGTGCGGCACGCATCGGTCGGCGAACTGTAGCAGAGGCCCTTCGAAAAGAGGCTCCCCGCCACTGGGCGAGAGTCGTTGGCTCGTTGCGAGCTGGCCGGGACTTGGGACAGCATCCGATTTCGCGTCGGTGCCCGACCCGAGCTCGAGGCGTTTCGGGCGTTGGCTACACACCATCGAATGGGAGCGATGCCGGCGAGATCGCCTGGCGCTCAGCGCCTCGACGTGTTCCAGCCCATTGCATCTTTTGCGAGAGTTCGCGACGCGCTGCCGGCGCAGCGAGGATCGCGAGCCGCCGGACCCACTCGACGCGGCGAGGAGCCAGAAAAAAAGGTGCAACGCCGGGGTGTCGGTTGACCCCGGCGTTGCGGGGGAAGGGACTAAGGAGGGTGAAGAGAGCATCTCCCCGAATTCAGAGGATGTCAGTGAACGCGTTCACCACGCCATGGTCGAAGACTCCACCACGCCGGCTCCAGCGACTGGGGTCACGCGCACCGGGATCCGGCCGATCAACGCGGCGAGTCGAGCCCGAGTCGCGACACCAGGGCCGCGAGATCCGTCTCGCTGTCGACACTCGTCCAGGCCTCGGCGAGCACGGACGGCGGCTCCGGTGACGCCACCCGCGCCGAACGCGAGAACGGCTGCAGAGAGCGCTCGCCCGCCGCCGCCATGCGCTCGAGGACCTCTCGAGCGGCCGGCTCGTAGATGGCGAGCAGCGGCTCCGCGGGGCCATCGCCGAAACGTGGCAGCACGGCGAGACGGTCCGGCCTCCGCTCGGAGAGGAGCCAACGACAGGCTTCCGGCGACACGAGCGGCTGATCGCAGGCGGCGACCAGCCAGGCCGAGTCGGGCCGCGCTCGCAGGGCGGCGAGCAGCGCAGCCATCGGCCCGCGCAGGCCTGGAGCGTCCTTCAGGCGAGGCTCGTGAATCATCGCCGCGGGCACCGGGCCGTCGCCGAGCAGAACGAGCTCGGAGCAGACCGCGCCGAGCACCGTGGCGACACGTTCGGCGAGGCTCACGCCCCCCAGCTCGACGAGCGCCTTGGGCCGCCCCATGCGGCGGCTCGAACCACCGACGAGGAGGCCGGCCGTGAGCCGAGCGAGCTCGCTTTGCTCCGACATGTCGCTGATATCCTCGCACGCGCGCGCCAGCCCGCAACGGCATCGACCATGAAGAACCGAAGCAAGATCCGCCTCTTCGCCTATCTGCTCCTCGCCCTGCTCTTAGCGGGCCTTGGCTCGGGCGCGCTGCGTGTCGGCCCGGCGCCGCAGATCGCGATCCGCCCGGCGCGTCCGGCGATCGGACCTCGAACGACGATTGCGATCGAGGCTCGCGAGCCGGATCGTGGCGTCTCCCGGATCGTCGTCGATCTGATCCAGGGCAGCCTCGAGATCCGACTCGCCGAGCGTGAGGGCACGACACTTCCCGGCTGGAAGCCTCTCGGCTTCCGCGACCGCGAGCTCACGATCGGCTCGGAGGTTGGGCGAGAGAGGACTCGGGGCCTGGTCGAGGGCACCGCGATCGTGCGGGTGACCGCCACCGGCGCGCCCTCCTGGTGGCGTTCCGGACGACGCGCCATGGAAGAGCTCGAGCTTCCCGTGCGCTTCACCCCGCCGACGCTCCAAGTGCTCTCGACTCAGACCTATCTGGCGCAGGGTGGCAGCGAGGCCGTCCTCTATCGGGTCGGCGACAGCGCCGTGCGCGACGGCGTCCAGGCCGGAGACCACTTCTATCCAGGCTCGCCTCTGCCCGGCGGCGGCAACGGCGAGCGCTTCGCCCTGTTCGCCGCCGCCTACGACCTCGAGGACGCCAACCGGATCGCGATCGTCGCGGTCGACGACGTCGGCAACGAGCGCCGCGTTCGATTCGTCGACCGATTCCAACCGGTACCGCCCCGGCAGGACGACATCCAGATCTCCGCCGCCTTTCTCGACCGGGTCCTGCCCGCCATCTTCGCAGCGACACCGTCGATCCGCTCGAGCGGCGACCGCCTGCAGGACTTCCTGACCGTCAACCGCGACCTGCGTCAGGCGAACGCGCGCGATCTGGCGAGCCTCGCCGACAAGTCGGTCGAGGCGTTCCTGTGGAAGGCGCCGTTCCTCGCGCTGCCGGGCGGGCAGGTCATGTCCTCGTTCGCGGACCGCAGGACCTACTACTACGAGGGGCGGGAGATCGACCGGCAGACCCATCTCGGCTTCGATCTCGCTTCGGTCAGCCGGGCGAACGTTCCCGCTTCCAACGCCGGCATCGTCGTGCTCGCGGAGCAATCTCGGCATCTATGGCAACACGGTGGTCGTGGACCACGGCTACGGCCTGATGAGCCTCTATGCCCACCTCTCCTCGATCGACGTCGAGAATGGGGGCAGAGTCGAGCGGGGCGAAACCCTCGGGCGCAGCGGCGAGACCGGCCTGGCCGGCGGCGACCACCTCCACTTCAGCTTCCTGCTGCGCGGCGTTCCCGTCCGCCCGATCGAGTGGTGGGATTCCCACTGGATCGAAGACCGCATGAAGCGCAAGCTGGGCAACTCGCTGCCGTTCGAGGGTGCGCGCGGGAGATCTCGATGAGCTCCGGCCGAGGCCGAACCGGGCGCTTTCTCGCCGCGGCAACCCTCCTGCTCGCCTGAGGGGCGCGTCCGGGCACGCCGCGGCGTTGATACTCTCTGCGCGGTGGCGGCCGCGACCTTTCCCGATCTGCGCTCTCATTTGGCGACGCTGCGTCGCGACGGCGACCTCGTCGAGATCGCCGCGCCCGTCTCGGCGCGGCTCGAAGCGGCGGAGATCCACCGGCGGGTGATCGCCGCGGGCGGACCAGCGCTGCTGTTCCAAAACGTCGAGGGCTCGGACCTGCCGCTCGTCACCAACCTCTTCGGCACGCTCCGCCGCGCCGAGCTCGCGTTCGGCGAGCGACCCTTCGAGCTGATCCGGCGTCTCGTCGAGTTGGCGCACGAGCTGTTGCCGCCGACGACGGCCAAGCTCTGGGGTGCGCGCGACGTCGCGGCCGACCTGCTTCGCGTCGGCGCGCGCCGGGTTCGGCGCCGCGCCCCGGTGCTGGAGCAGGTCACCCGCGATGTTCGCCTCGACCGTCTCCCGGTGCTGACCACCTGGTCGCAGGACGGCGGTCCGTTCGTCACCCTGCCGTTGGTCTACACCGAGCATCCCGAGACCGGCGGGCACAACCTCGGCATCTACCGCCTCCAGATCCACGGGCCGGCCCGCACCGGGATGCACTGGCAGATCGGCAAGGGCGGCGGCTTCCACCACGCCGTCGCCGAAGCGCGCGGCGAGGCGCTACCCGTGACCGTATTCCTCGGCGGACCCCCGGCGCTGACGCTCGCCGCGATCGCTCCGCTGCCCGAGAACGTGCCCGAGCTCCTCCTCGCGTCGCTGCTCGCGGGAGAGCGGCTCAGGATCTGCGCGGGGCCCGACGGCCGGCGCCTGATCGCCGACGCCGAGATCGCCCTGATCGGACGAGTGCCACCCGGGGCGCGCCAGCCCGAAGGACCGTTCGGCGACCACTACGGCTACTACTCGCTACGCCACGACTACCCCGTCTTCGAGATCGACTGGCTGGCGCGCCGGCGCGACGCCATCTACCCCGCGACCGTCGTGGGCAAGCCGCGACAGGAGGATTTCTTTCTCGGCGACCTGTTGCAGAAGCTGCTGTCGCCGCTCTTCCCGCTGGTCATGCCCGGAGTCGTCGACCTCTGGTCCTACGGTGAAACGGGCTACCACTCGCTCGCCGCCGCGGTGGTCCAGGAGCGCTACCGGCGCGAGGCGATGGCCTCGGCCTTCCGCATCCTCGGCGAAGGGCAGCTCTCCTTGACCAAGTTCCTGGTCGTGCTCGACCGCAGGATCGACCTTACCGACGTTCGCTCGACGCTCGAGCATCTGCTCGCTCGGACCCAGCCCGAGACCGATCTCTATGTCTTCTCGAATCTCTCGATGGACACGCTCGACTACACCGGCCCAGAGGTCAACGTGGGCTCGAAAGGGGTCTGGCTGGGGTTGGGTGAGCCGCGACGCGAGCTGCCGCGGGAATTTCGTCCACCCGCCTCCCCCCCTGCCGAGGCACGCGACATTCGAGTGTTCTGCGGCGGCTGCCTGCTGATCGGGGCTCCCTCCTACCGCGAGGATGCGACGGCGCCCGAGCGACTCGCCGCGCATCCCGCTTTCGCCGGTTGGCCCCTCCTGGTGATCACGGACGACTGCGCGCGAGCCGCCGCGAGCCCGGCGAACTTCCTCTGGACCACCTTTACCCGGTTCGAGCCCGCGGCCGACCTTCATGCCGCCGCCACCCGGGTCGAGCGCAACCACGTCGTACGCACGCCGCCGATCGCGATCGACGCGAGGATGAAGCCCTGGTACCCGGATGAGCTCTTCTGTGACGCCGCCACCGCGGCACTCGTGGATCGGCGGTGGCGCGAGTACTTCCCCTCGCGCGACGTCGAGATGGGAGACTCGGGCTTGGCTCACCTCGCCTCCACATAAAAAAAAAGGCCGGGATCCCGCCGGCGTCGGCGTCGGGATCCCGGGTGCTGGGAAGCGCCGCGACGACCGCGGTCGCCAAGGGCGGCCACCGCCGAGCGGCAACCGGAGTCTACCAGTCCGGGACCGGCGTGGGGGAGTCCGCCGGTGGGCGCCCCTGATACCATTTCGCCCCGATGGCCTCGAGATCCGCTCCGCGCAAGTGGCAGCTCGGTTTGCTCGCCAGGATCGGCCTGTCGCTAGCGCTCGTCGGTCTCCTGCCGCTGCTCCTGGCCACGCTCCAGCTCGCAGGGGTGAACCGCTCCGCGATGCTCGATCAGCTCCTCCACACCCACGCCGTGGCGGCGCGCAGCGCCGCGGAGGCGATCGACGGCTTCCTCGACGCCCCGCGTTCGCTCGCGGAGGCGCTCGCCGCGGACTCGCGTCTGTCTGGCGACACCACCTCCCCAGCCGCCCAGACCGCCATTCGCGAGGCCTTGGCGGCCTGGTCGGGCGCAGGCATCGCCGCGGTCGCTCTGCTCGATCCCGCGGGAGAGGTCCTACTCCAGGCCCAGCTACGGGAGGCCGCCGATACCGCCGGTCGGCTGATCGCCGTACCCTGGCACCGCGCCGGTCGCGGTGGCCGAGGACGCGGGAACATTCTGGGCGGTGCTCGCCGCGCCGCGCGCTTCCGGCGGTCAGGTCAGGGTGCTGGCGAACGCGACGGCTCTGCGTCGCGCGCTCGAACCGATCGAGCTCGGCACCGAGGCCAAACTCCTGTTGCTCGCGCGCGACGGCACGCCCGTCTTCGGCACGGCCGCCGAGCTGCAGTCGCTGCCCGAGGCGGCGCGCGAGGCCGCGCTCTCGGCGCAGCTCTCTGGAGCCGGACGCTACGAGGAAGAGGGCCCTGGCCAGGTCGCCGCTTGGGCCGTCGCCGACGCCGGACGGTGGATCATCTTGTCGACCCAGCCCGCCAACGTGGCCGAGTCCGCGGCGCGCCGGATGTGGCGTCGAACGGCGATCTCCCTCACTCTCGCGCTCGTTCTCGTCGCCGCTCTCAGCGCCCTCGCCTATCGCACGCTGGTCCAGCCGATCCGCGCCTTGCTCGCCGGCCAGCGCCAGTTGACCGGCCTCGCCCGAGCGCCCGCCACCGGTTCCGAGCTCCAGGAGCTGCGCAACGCCCTGCTGGCGCTCGAACGGCACGCCAAGGATCGCCAGTCGATCGGCGAGGTCTTCCTCGGCCGCTACCAGGTCGTCGAGATCCTGGGCTCGGGCGGCATGGGCACCGTGTTCCGAGGCTGGGACCCGAGGCTGCAGCGCACCGTCGCGCTCAAGACGGTACATCTCGAGCGTGAGATCGCCAACGCCACCGGCGCCGGGCTCATTACCGAGGCGATCGCCGCGGCCCAGATCAACCATCCGAACGTGGTCGCGATTTTCGATGCCGAAGAGGTGGGTGAGGTCGCCTTCGTGGCCATGGAGCTCGTCGACGGCATCGGCCTCGACCGCTATCTCGAAGACCGCGGCCGGCTCGACTGGACCGAGATCGTGCCGCTCGGTGCCGCGCTCGCTAGCGGCCTCGGCGCGGCGCACGAGCGTGGCCTCGCGCATCGGGACGTCAAGCCCGGCAACATACTCCTCGGCCACGACGGCTCGATCAAGATCTCAGATTTCGGCTTGGCGCAGTTCGTCACGCACCGCAGCGAGAAGGCCGGGCAGGTCTTCGGCACGCCCGGATTCCTCGCCCCCGAAGCGCTACTCGGCCAGCCCTACGACGAACGCTGCGATCTGTTCGCGGTCGGCGTCATCCTCTTCCGTTCGCTCACCGGGCGCTATCCGTTCGCGGGTGTCAGCTTCAGAGAAATCGTCGTCGCGACAGTGCGCAAACCCTCGCCAGGGCCCGAGGACCTGCCGTCAGACGACCCCACCCGCGCTGGCCCATGCAATCGCCGCGCTCCTGGACAAGGATCCGGCCGCCCGCCTGGGGCCCGCCAGCGCGCGTGGCCGAGATGTTCGAGACGATCGCGCGCGCCGAGAATCTCACCTGGCGTCTCGACTTCGGCCGGAGCATGGCCGCGGGCCCGCCCGATGCCATGCCGCCCTCGGCCAGCATGCCGACGGTTCGGCTCTCCGCAACCGGACTCTGAGGCCCTTCCGAGCGCTTGTCGGCTGCCGAGCCCAGCACGCTAGCGGTCGTCGTCACCGGCCTCCTGCTCGGTTGGTCGGTCGCCTGGCCACCCGGACCGATCAATGCCGAGATCGTCCGGCGCGGGCTCACCCGCGGGTTCTGGCCGGCGACCTCGATCGGCTTCGGCGCCTGCTCCGGGGACTTCGCCTGGGCGCTCGCAGTTGCCCTCGGCGCGGGTGCGGTGGCGGACCGCCCGGGCGTAAGGCCCGTGCTCGGGAGCATCAGCCTGCTCCTTCTGCTCTTCCTGGCGTGGACCTTTCTCGCTGGCGCGCTGCGCACCTGGCGGCGTGTCCGAGCGGGTGACGTGGCACTGCCGGTCCGACGGCTCGACGGCGCGCGCGGCGGCTTCCTGCTCGGCCTCGGAATGGCGCTCTCCAGCCCCTGGAACATCGCATTCTGGCTCGCTGTGATCGGACAGCAGGCGGCGACGCGAATGGCGGTCGGCCGCTCGCTGCTGCTGGCCGGATCCGTGGTCGCGGCCGCCGCCCTCTGGACGGTTTTTCTCGCCACCGCCGCGCGTCTCGGCGCGCGCTTCGCGACACCAGCCTGGGACGTCGTGACACGCTCGGCGACCGGATTGCTCATGCTCTACTTCGCCGTTCGCGCGGTGCTACGCATTGTCGCGCTCTGAGCCCGCGCCAAACGCCGTCATTCTGGGCATCCGACCAGTGATCGGCTAGGATCGCGCCTCATCCATGGACCTGCGCAACGACATCCTCGAAACCCTCGGCAATACGCCGATGGTCAAGCTCCGCCGCTACCATCCCCAGGGCGCCCTGCTGGTCGCCAAGCTCGAGTTCTTCAATCCGGGAGCGAGCGTCAAGGACCGCATCGGCATCGCCATGATCGAGGCGGCCGAGCGTGCCGGCTTGCTCCGTCCGGGCATGACCATCGTCGAGCCGACTTCCGGCAATACCGGTCTCGGCCTCGCCATGGCGGCGGTCCTGCGCGGTTACAAGCTGATCTGCACGGCTTCTTCGAAGATTACGAAAGAGAAGGTCGCCCTGCTCGAAGCGCACGGCGCCCAGGTGATCATCTGCCCCGTCGACGTCGACTCCAACGATCCTCGCTCCTACACGAAAGTCGCCGAGCGGATCCGCGACGAGCAGGGTGCCTTTCTCCCCTACCAGTACTTCAACCCCGCCAATCCGGGCGCCCACTACGAGACGACCGGACCCGAGATCTGGCACCAGACGGACGGACGGCTGACGCACTGGGTCGCCGGCGTCGGCACCGGCGGCACTATCAGCGGCGTGGCGAAATACCTGAAAGAGAAGAATCCGGCGATCCGGGTAGTCGGCGTCGATCCGGTCGGCAGTGTCTACACCTATTTCAGCGAGCACGGCCGGCTGCCGCCGCCGGAGGAGCTCGGCATGTACCTGATCGACGGCATCGGACAGAGCTACATCCCCGATTCGTACTGGCCCGAGTACATCGACGAGGTCGTCACCGTCGACGACGCCACGGCCTATCGATCGGTCTATGAGTTGGCTCGCAGCGAGGCGATCTTTACCGGATCGTCCGGCGGCGCGGCGGTCTGGGCCGCGCGCGAGGTCGCCCGCCGGCTGCCCGAGGACGCCTTCGTGGTGACGCTGCTGCCCGATTCCGGCGAGCGCTACCTCTCCAAGCTCAACGAGGAGTGGCTGCGCGAACAGGGGCTCGAGCGGTCCCAGCAGAATCCAGAACCCTCTCGTAGGCACTGACGGAAAGCCCGACTCGAGGCTGGCGCGAACCCTCTTCCGCCAGTTACTTGACTAGTCATTGATTGACCGTTATAGTATCGCCGTGACCCTGAAGCAGACGCCACTCCAAACCGAAATCAAGCAGGCGAGGCCCTTCCGCTCACCCGCCGAGGAAGCTGCCGTGGGCCTGATCCTGACCACCGACCTGCTCCGCCGCAGGATCGCCCGGCAGCTCGAGCCCTACGGCATCACGCAGCAGCAATACAACGTCCTGCGCATCCTGCGCGGAGCGCATCCCGATCCGTTGCCGACTCTGGAGATCGCCGAGCGGATGATCGAGGAGGCGCCGGGCATTACCCGTCTGATCGACAGGTTGGAGGCCAAGCGCCTCGTGCTGCGCAAGCGGTGCGAGACGGACCGGAGGCAGGTGCATTGCTCGATCACGCTGAGCGGGCTCGACCTGCTGGCGACCCTCGACGCCCCGACCCTCGCCGAGATCGAAGCCGCCTTCCGAGGTCTCGGGAAAGACCGAGTCGAGCAACTCTCCGCGCTGCTCGACGAGCTCCGAGCCGGCATGCGCCGGCGGCCTGACCGCTAGCCGGGCCGAGTGCCCGCCCAAAACAACTCGCACAACGCCGCACCAACGAGGAGAAGCCATGAAGAACCGTTTCCTTGCCGTTGCCGCTCTCGCCCTGACCCTGGCGCTCCCTGCCCGGGCCAGCACCGCCACCTACACGGCGGACACCGTACACTCTGACGTCAGCTTCTCCATTCGTCACTTCGTCACGAAAGTCCGTGGCGAGTTCACCGACTTCGCCGTGCAAGTCGTCAGGAACGACGCGGATCCGACCAAGTCGCGGGTCGAATTCCGCGTCCAGGTTGCCTCGATCGACACGGGCAACGAGAAGCGGGACGATCACCTGCGCTCTCCGGACTTTTTCGACGCGACCACGCATCCGGAGATCGTCTTCGAAAGCAAACGCGTCGCGAAAGTCTCGGAGACCGAATACCAAGTCACAGGCAACCTGACCATTCGCGGCATCACCAAGGTGATCACCCTGCCGGTTTCGTTCGGTGGAGAGATCATGGACCCTTGGGGCAACACCAAGGCGGGATTCTCGACCTCCATCCGCATCGACCGCCAGGAGTTCGGCATCCGGTGGAACAAGGCGCTCGATGCGGGCGGCCTGATGCTCGGTGACGAGGTCGACGTGAACATCGAGCTCGAGGTCCAGAAGGCCTCCTGAGCCTTTGCGCAGCGCCAACCCGGCCGGCTCTACCGGTCTGGCGACGCTTTCCCCTCCTGCTTCGCTCCGCTCTTGCCGCGACCCGGCCGGCGCGCTCGAGGTGCCAACTCTGCTCGTCGGCTGCTACGATTCCAGGGCGACCGTTCGGCCGCCTTCAGGATCGACCAAGCAGGCTTCGGAAAGGACACCTCGATGCGGAGTAAACCCCTGTCCCCCGCCCTTCGCCTCGGCCCGATCGTTCTGGCCGTGGGCGGCCTTCTGGCCAGCCTGGCCGGCGCTTCTCCGGTCTCGGACAAGAAAACGCCCGGGAAGGAGAAGGAGGAGACTCTCCTCTCGTCGAAGGCCCTCGCAGGGCTGCGGCTGCGCTCGATCGGTCCCGCCCTGACCTCCGGACGCATCGCCGATCTGGCGGTCGACCCGAACGACCCCAAGCGCTGGGTCGTCGCAGCCGCGTCGGGTGGCGTGTGGAAAACGGAGAACTCCGGAACGACCTGGACGCCCCTTTTCGACGCCGAGGGCTCCTACTCGATCGGCGCCGTCGCCATCGATCCACGCAATCCCCACGTGATCTGGGTCGGCACCGGGGAGAACAACAGCCAGCGCAGCGTTTCGTATGGCGACGGCGTCTACCTCTCGCTCGACGGCGGCAAGAGCTGGAAAAACGTCGGCCTCGGGAGCTCCGAGCACATCGGCAAGATCGTCGTGGATCCGCGGGATTCGCGCGTCGTCTACGTCGCCGCCCAGGGCCCGCTCTGGGGCCCTGGCGGGGAGCGCGGCCTCTACAAGACCGCCGACCGCGGAGCGACCTGGAGCCGCGTGCTGCACATCGACGACGACACCGGCGTCTCGGACCTCGCGTTCGACCCCCGCGACCCCGACGTCCTGTACGCCGTCGCCTATCAGCGGCGACGCCACGTCTGGACGCTGATCGACGGCGGACCCGGATCGGGCATCTACAAGTCGACTGACGCGGGCGCGACCTGGCGCCAGCTCGAGAGCGGTCTGCCCGAGGTCGAGCTCGGCCGCATCGGCATCGCCGTCTCGCCGGTCGATCCCGACATCGTCTACGCCATCGTCGAAGCCGAGCCCGAGGAGGGCGGCTTCTATCGTTCGACCGACCGGGGCGAGAGCTGGTCGAAGCGCGGCAAATACGTCTCCGGCAGCCCTCAGTACTACCAGGAGCTCTTCGCCGACCCGTTCGATCGCGACCGCGTCTATTCGATGGATACCTTCCTCAAGGTCAGCGACGACGGCGGCGCCACCTGGGCCAGCCTCGGCGAGCGCAACAAGCACGTCGACAACCACGTCATCTGGATCGACCCCGCCGACCGCGCGCACTATCTCGTCGGCTGCGACGGCGGCCTCTACGAGAGCTTCGATCGGGGAGCGACGTGGAGGTACTTCGAGAACCTGCCGATCACGCAGTTCTACCGCGTCGCGGTCGATCAAGCCTGGCCGGTCTACAACGTCTACGGTGGGACCCAGGACAACTTCACGCTCGGCGGTCCGTCGCGCACGCTGCGCCTGCAAGCGCCCGCGAACGAAGACTGGTTCGTCGCCCAGGGCGGCGACGGCTTCTGGGCGGCAGTCGACCCCCAGGACCCCAACATCGTCTACGCCGAATACCAACACGGCGGCCTGACTCGATTCGACCGTCGAAGCGGCGAGAACGTCGACATCCAACCGCAGCCGGGCCTCGGCGAGCCGCCGTTGCGCTGGAACTGGGATGCCCCGTTGGTTCTTTCGCCCCACTTGCACACCCGCCTGTTCTTCGCCGCCAACCGTATCTTCCGCAGCGACGATCGGGGCAACAGCTGGCAGGCGATCTCTCCCGACCTCACCCGTCAGATCGATCGCAACCAGCTCGAGGTCTTCGGCAAGGTGCAGCGTCCGGAAGTGCCCGCTCGCGGCGCCTCGACTTCGAACTACGGCAATATCGTCGCGCTCGCGGAATCACCTCGTGTCGAGGGCCTGCTCTACGCCGGCACCGACGACGGCCTCATCCAAGTCAGCGAGGACGGCGGTGCCGGCTGGCGCCGAGTCGAACGCTTCCCAGGAGTACCAGACAGGACGTACGTCGCCCGGCTCACCGCTTCGGTACACTCGCCCAATCGTGTCTACGCGGCCTTCGACAATCACAAGATGGCCGATTTTCGGCCCTACCTGCTGGTGAGCGACGATCGGGGCCGCAGCTGGCGCTCGATCGCCGGCGACCTGCCCGAACGCGGCACTGTCTACGCGCTCGCCGAGGATCCGGTGCGCGCCGATCTTCTCTTCGCCGGCACGGAGTTCGGGCTCTTCTTCACCATCGACGGCGGCGCCAAGTGGATCCAGCTCACCGGCGGCCTGCCGACGATTCAGGTCCGCGACATCGCGATCCAAGCGCGCGAGAACGACCTCGTGCTGGCGACCTTCGGTCGCGGGTTCTACGTGCTCGACGACTACTCGGCGCTGCGCGAAATCAGTGCCGAGCTGCAGAGCGCCGACGCCCACCTCTTCAGCGTCGACAAGGCTTGGCTCTACGTCGAGGGCTCGCGAATCGGCGGTCGCGATAGCGGCTTCCTGGGCGAGACCTTCTGGACCGGCGAGAATCAACCCTTCGGTACGACGCTCACCTACTACTTGCGCGAAGGCTGGGAGTCCGCCAAGGACCGCCGCAGGAAGGCGGAGATCGAAGCCATCGAAGCCGGCCGGCAGATCTCGTTTCCCGACTTCGAGACCCTGCGGCACGAGGAGCGCGACGAGGAAGGCCGCATCATCGCCGTCTTCACCGACTCCGAAGGCACGGTCGTGCGCCGCCTGAGCGCGCCCGACAAGCCGGGAGTCTCACGCATCGTCTGGGACCTGCGCTATCCGACAGTCGATCCGAAGGGCGAGGTCGAGCCCGAGCTCCCCTGGGAGCAAAAGCCGCGCGGACCGCTGGTGGCGCCGGGAACGTACACCGTGCAGCTCGAACGCGCCCGCGACGGAGCGGCGACGCCGATCGGCGAATCGCGCCATTTCGAGGTCGACGTCCTCGGCAACGCGACGCTGCCAGCGACCGAACGGGCGGCCGTTCTCGCCTTCCAGCAAAAGACCGGTCGATTGCAGCGGGCGGTGCTCGGCGCCGAGCGCCTGGTCGCCGAGACCTCCGAGCGGCTCGGCAAGATTCGCGAGGCGATTCGCCTCACGCCGAAGCTCGACGCTGTCGTCGACCAGAGGGCGCGCGCGCTCGAGTTGCGACTGGAGGACATCGGCGGCGAGTTGTCCGGCGATCGCTTCCTGCGCCAACGCAGCGAGCCGACACCGCCCTCCGTCTCCGAGCGGGTGGAGGCTGTGGTGCTGAGCTCTTGGTTCTCGACGGCGGACCCCACGGCGACCCAGCGCGACGCATATCGCCTGGCAGGGGAGCGTTTCGAAGAGATCCTCGCGCGTTTGCGTACGATCGTATCGATCGAGCTGGTCGAGCTGGAGCGGGACCTCGAGGCGGCCGGAGCGCCGTGGACACCGGGGCGGCTGCCGGCTTGGGCGCCCGAGCCGTGAGCCAGCAAGTGCCTCGCGAGCGCCGGATCACCTGGCAGGATCCGACGCTCGCGCTCCGGTACGCCGTCGACCACCGGCTCTCCGGGCTCGAGTTCCTGCGCGCGATTCAGGCGGGCAAGATCGCGCCACCGCCGGTCTTCTCGCTGCTCGGTTTCGGGCTCGATCGAGTCGAAGCAGGCCGCGTCGTGTTCCGCCTCGACCCCGAGGAGTTCCACGACAATCCAAACGGCGTCATGCACGGCGGCGTGGCGGCGGCACTGCTCGATACCGCCGCTGGATGCGCCGTCACATCGCTCTTACCCTTCGGCATCACCTGCGCGACGCTCGAGATCAAAGTCAACTACCTGCGCTCCGTGGCCGCGGGCGCGCCGCGGCTCTCGGCGCTCGGCACCGTGCTCCACCTCGGCCGCCGCTCGGCGCTCGCCGAGGCCAAGTTGATAACAGCCGACGAGAAGCTCGCGGCGCATGCGACCTCGACTCTGATGGTCTTCCCGCCCGAAGAGGTCCACCGGGGACCGCGGCGGGCACGTTGACGGCTCGCGGCGCCTTCGGGACCTCCAGGCTACAATAGGCCAAGGTCTATCTTGAGGAGTCCAGAGATGCTTGAGCAGCTGCAGCAGATCGATGCGTCCGTGATCGACGAGCTCATGGAGATCAAGCAAGAGCGCGAGACTATCTCCGAGCGCCTGGCCAAGATGATCGAGGACCAGGGCAAGGTCTCGGACGTCGTTTACCGACGCGTGCGCCGAGACTACGAGACCAAGATCTCGGCGCTCGAGCGCAAGGCGGCGCCGCTCAAGGACAAGGCGCGGCAGGAGTACGCCAAGCTCAAGACGCTGCTAGACCGGATCCGGTCGGCGCACCAGGCGACGAATCTCGACAAGGAGGAGGTCGACTTCCGCCACAAGCTCGGCGAGTTTCCCGAGGAGGACTTCGATCAGCGGATGTCCGAGCTCGACGGCAAGCTCGACGAGCAGAGCTCCCAGCTCGAAGAGGCCGAGGCGGTCAAGGATCAGTTCGTCGGCGCCTTCGATTCCGAGGGGGATCTCGCCAGCCCGGCGCCGACGCCCGCCGAGTCGGCGCCACAGCCACCGCCGCCGCCCGAGCCGGGAATTACGACACCCAAACCGGTCGCGCCGGCACCGGGCGCGACCGCTGAGATCCTCGCTCCGCAACCCGAGCCGCCGATCTCAGGCCCCATTCCGGTGCCGCCGCTCGCCGACGCCAAGGTCTCCGATGACGGCACGGTGATTCTCGAGGAGGAATCTCCACCGCCGCCCGCGGCCGACGAGAGCGGCGACGCCAGGGACGCGGAAGGAGCTCCCGCCGCGACGCAGGATGCTTCACCATCGGCGACCGCCCCTGCAGGCAAGACGGTCGTGCTGGTCAAAGGCAAGCTCATCGCGATCGACACCGATCTCGGCGCGACGGAGTTCCCGCTCGAGCCGCTGACCTTTATCGGCCGGACACCCGAGAACCAGATCCGACTGAACAAGCCGGCGGTATCGCGCCGCCACGCCCAGATCGCCCAATCCGAGAGCGGCTACGTGTTGCGGGACCTCACCTCGGAAAACGGCACCTACGTCAACGGCGAGCGCGTCAAGGAGCGTCAGCTCGCCGACGGCGACCGCGTCCAGATCGGCACGGTTCGGTTCGTCTTTCGCGCCGGCTAGACCGCGAACGCGAGAATCGTCCGGTTCTCTTCGCCCTCACGCCGGTACGATGCGCTGCGCGCGAGCGAGCGCGCCAGGTGGATGCCCAGGCCCCCGAGCGGCCGCGCCTCGAGCGGCGCGGAGAGATCGGGGGTTGACCGCGTGAAGGGATCGAACTCGCGACCGTCGTCGACGATCTCGAGCCTCACCAGAGCCTCATCGCGGCGCTCGAGCAAGAGCTCGACCCGTGGCCGATCCCTGCCTTCACGATGATTCAGGACGTTGGAGACCAGCTCGTCGACGGCGATCAGTATGTCGTGGCGAGGCTTGCCGGCGATTCCGGCCTCCTCCATCGCTTCGGCCAGAGCGTCGAGCAGGCGGCCGAGCCCGGCCAGCGTCGGTCGATCCAGCCGTCCTCTGAAGATCTCGGTGCTCATGGGCGCTCCTCGTGGGTTGCGGTCCGGCCCAGCAGCGCGCGCTGCGCGGCGAATCCCGCGCCCAGCGCCTCGGTCGCGAAGCGCTCCAGGGGTTGGCGCACCAGAGCGACCAGCCGCGCCGCCATGGCCGCCGGATCCCCCCGCTCCTCGAGCGACGGCGGCAGCGCCGCCAGCCGGCGGGTCGCTTCTGCGGCCAACCGCGCCACGACTTCGAGCGCGCCGTCGGATAGCGCGGGCTCGCCGCGATAGACCTCCAGGCGGCAGCCCGAGCGCAAGGTCGGTAGTCGGTCGACGCCGAGGAATCGGCGAGCCAGATCCTCCCGATACTCTCCGAAGGCCTCGACCAGACCGGCATAGTCGGCGATGAGCTCGTCGAGCAGATTGCTGCGAATCCGCCCCGCCAGTCTCAAGGTCAGATAGTGGAAGCACTCGTGCGCGAGGCGAAGCGCGACGGACCGCTCCCGCCACGTGCCCTCCTCGAGCCCGAGCTCCGCCGCCGGAACGGCGGAGTAGGGACCGGTCGAGACGAGAATCAGCCGATCCTGCCAGAGCTCCTTGTGCCGTGGCAGGTTCCCCATCTCCTCGGCCCAGTCGGCGCTGCTCGCGGGGCCACCCCGTCGCGTCTCCCACGCCTGTCGGTAGGCGGCGACGCGCTCCCAGTCGGCAAGGCCCTTGATCAGGCAGGCGCCCATCGACTCGGGAACCAGCTCCGGCTCATTGCGGCAAGTCAGAGCCTGCACCAGGTAAACGAAGTCCTGCCGGCGCCGCGCGATCAGGACAGGAACCGGCCCCGCGGGCGACTCGTGCAGCCGGAGCTCGAGGGCATCCCGACCCGCCGCGAGCGGCCCACCGACCCGCGCCTCCAGGTGGTCGTAGTCGCCGCGCCTCGTCGCGGCCCGGTACTCCGGCGCCTGCGACATGCCGGACGCGGCGGGAAAGCGCAGTTGTGGCAGCCGCCGCGACAGCGCCGCGGCAGCGCCCGCGCTGGCCGCCTCCTCGGCGTAACGTCGCCAGAACTCGACCTGAGGCTCCGGCGCGAGTGGCGGAAACCCCTGCGGCAGCTCGAGCTCCGAGTACGGGTTGTCGCAGTAGCCGAGCAGCTCCGCCATCTGTTCGGGTGCCGCGCCCAGCGCTTCGAGGCAGCGCTCGCGCTCATCCATCTCGTAAACCATGCTCTCCGACATGACTCAGGCCAGCTGACGCTTGGCGAGCGTCGCGAATTTCCCGTCGAGCTTCATCAACTCGTCGTAGGTACCCACTTCCTCGATCTGCCCTGTCTCGAGATAGCAGATCTTGTCGGAGTCGACGATCGTCGACAGCCGGTGGGCGATGACGATCCGCGTCGCCTGCAACCGGTTCATGCTCTCGGTGACGATCGCCTGCGAACGGTTGTCGAGCGCGCTCGTCGCTTCGTCGAGGAAGATGATGCGCGGGTTGTTGACCAAGGCCCGGGCGATCATCAGTCGTTGCTTCTGTCCGCCCGAGAAGGCCCCGCCCCCTTCCGAGACCACGGTGTGCATCCCCATCGGCATGCTGCGAATGTCTTCAGCGATCGACGCCTTCTGCGCCGCGGCCCAGGCTTCCTCGAGCGTCCGGGAACCGGTGCCGACGATGTTCCGGAAGATGTCGGCGGGGAGCAACCGCGAATCCTGTAGCACGACGCCCATCTGCTGGCGCACCATGCGCAGATCGAGGGTCGCGAGATCCTGGCCGTCGAAATAGACCGAGCCCTTCTGCGGGCGCTCGAAGCCGAGCATCAGGCGCAGCAGCGTCGACTTGCCGCAGCCCGATCCGCCGACGAAGGCCACCATCTCGCCAGGCCGGATCTTGAGCGACAGATCCTTGATGATCCAGGGTGAATCCTCGGCGTAGCGGAACCAGATGTGAGAGAGCTCGATCTCGCCCTTGAGCTGACCCGGATAGGTCTTCGAGGGGTCGACCTCGGGCTCGGTGGTGAGAATCGGTTTCAAGCGTTCGAACACCGGAACGATGCGCAGCATCGACAGCGACGCGTCACCCAGCGCCTGCATCGCCGACGTGAACAGTCCGAAAGCCGCCGAGAAGGCCAGGAAGTCGCCGGTCGTCATATCGAACTTCTCGCCGCGCTCCATTGCGCCCTGGCGCAACATGAACATGGTGAAGAAGATCGCCATGTTCGACAGGATCGGAAAGCCGGCGGTGAAGACCTGATGGGCGTTCTGGATGCCGCCGATCTTGAAGCTGATCTTGCGCTGCTGAGCGAAGCTCAGCGCCCACATCTTGAAGGCGTGGTCCTCGGCGCCTGCGACGCGCAGCTTGGCGACGCCACCGATCAGCTGCAGCACCAGGCCGGAGATCCTGCCGCGCAGGGCGAACTCCTGGCGCTGGTGGCGCAGCTGCAGGTAGTTGACCAGCCAGGAGACCAGCACATAGACGAGGGTCATGGCGATCGCCACCAACGCGAGCGGCCCGCTGTAGGTCAGCATCTGGATGGCGTTGAAGCTCGAGGAGAACGAACCGAGGACCGCGCCGACGCCGGCGCCGGAGATGATTGACCGGATCTGATTGACGCCGGCGGCACGATCGGCCAGATCTCCGGAGTTGAACTGCCGGAAAAAGTGCATCGGCAGGTCGATCAGCCGGTCCCAGACGGCCGACTGGATCGAGTAGTCCATCTTGCCCTGGACCCGCATCAGCGCCACGTTCTGCGTGATCTTGAATGCCGCCGAGGTGATCGCGGCGAGCGCCAGACCGAACGTGAACTGGTAGAGCAGGCCGCGTTCCGCCTGCGGGATCGCGACGTCGAAGACCTTGCCCGAGATCATCGGCGTCAGCGTCGAGAGCATGCCGACGGCGGCCCCCATCAGCGCCACCGTGCGGAACTCCGATCCGAGGCCGCGCGCGCCGAATTTCCCGATGTCGATCGCTTTGAGCATCCCTGCCGGGAACGGGCGATAGAAAGTCCAGGCAAAAGGCTCGAGACCGGAGGCGACCTCGGCATTCAGCGGCGACCGCTCACCGGTGACCGGATCCACCACGACGTAGCTGCGCGGACTCGTCGGCAGGATCGCGACGGCCCGGTTGCTCTCTACGCTCTGCCCGAGGTAGGGACCCTGATCGCGGGTCCACCAGTCGTCGAGCAGAGCGACCCGGCGGACCCGGAAGCGAGATGCCGCGGCGATCGAAGTGACCGTGTCCTCGAAGTTGAGGTCGTCGCGCGCCTCGGGATGCGGTCGAACCTGCGAGCCCCAGGGCGTCCCCGACCAGGCCACAGGCCTTGAGGATCGGTCCGGCGTCGACGCCGAGAGCCGACGGGCGCAGCCAGACACCGGTGCCGCCGAGCACCGACCCGATCGCCGCATACGCGCTCTCCTGCGCCTTCTCGACCTGTTCCGCCTTGCGCTGGAGCCGCTGGAATTCGTCGACGTAGGCGAGCCTCTTGTTGACGAACTCACACTCGCAGAGAACCCTGTGAAAGACGTCCAGGCCCGCCCAGAGCCGTGGATCGCCCGCCGCATCCGCGCTCTTCTTGGGCCGCGTGACGAGCGGTTGGTCCGCGGACAGCAGCTCGAGCCAGCAGGTCGGCCCGAGCGGGAAGAACACCCCCTCGAGGTCTCGACCGAGGCTCGCCATGCCGTCGAACAGCAGCCGCTCCGCGGGCAGCTCGACCCAGAGAACGGCGTTGCCGGGCGAGACCTTCTGGCCGAGCGCCCATTCGGTCTCGCTGTCCACCTCGAGCCTGAGATCCGTTGCCGGCAGCGCGGGGAGATCGACCGTCAAGCGCCGCGACAATCCCTCGACCCAGGTCGCGAGCAGGCTGCCGACCCTCTCGGCGTGAGCCGGGACCATGGCGAGGTCCATCAGGCGGGCGAGGTCGAAGCGCCTCAGCTCCGAGCCCGCCTTGCCGGCGGCCAGGAAACCCGAGCCCATGCCGTAGCGCTCCGTGTCGAAGCCGAAGAACGCTTGGCCGGTCTCGATCGTGACGAAGTGCTCGCGGGCCCCCGTCGGCTGCCCCTTCTCGACCGACACCGTGAAGATCTCGACCTTGCCGGACTCGACGATCCAAGCCACCTCCGGATCATCGAGCAGGAACGGCTTGTTGGCGGTCGTGACGTGCCGCTCTCCGAGCTCCTCGAGGGCGCCGGGCTTCTCGAGTTGCGCCACGATCTCAGCGAAATTCGCGATCGCCGAGGTGCGCTCGATCAGGGGGAGCCCGGCGCCGCCCGACGCGGCTGCCGAAGTCGCGGGCACGCTCGCGGGCGGCTCCTCGCGCTGCTCGAAGCGTGCCACGATCTCGCCGAGGTTCTCGATCCGCGCCGTACGGTCCACCGACGGCGGTGCAGCCGCCGGCGGCTCGGGCGCCGGCGGCTCGACGAGGACCTCGAAGTGTGTATCGCCCAAGGCGAAGCGCAAGCCGTTCTCGAGCGGGGCCTCGGACCTGCGCTGCCCTTCGATGACGATGCCGTTGGCGCTCCCCTCGTCGCGGAGAACGAGGCTGCCCGCCACCGCCTCGATCCGCGCGTGGCGTCGCGACACGCTCGGCGACGCGATCACCAAATCGCACTCCTCGGAACGGCCGAGCACCATCGGTGTCCGATCGACGAGGATTTCGCGCCCGACCAGGTCGGCGATCGACGAGGTCACGACGCGCAGGCGCACGGCGCCGCGCCCGCTAGTGGGCGCTGATGAGACGGGCATAGGGTCCGTCCAGCTCCTTCATCTCTTCGTGGGTGCCGCGTTGGACGATCTTGCCGCGTTCGAGGACGATGATCTCGTCGCAGTCGCGAATCGTCGAGAGTCGATGGGCGATGATGATGGTCGTGCAGCCGCGGCGCCGGGTCGAGTCGTCGATCACCACTTCCGTCGACGGATCGAGCGCGCTCGTCGCTTCGTCCAGGATCAGCACGGTCGGGTTGCCGACCAGCGCGCGCGCGATCTCCAGTCTCTGGCGCTGGCCGCCGCTGAAGTTCGCGCCACCCTCGGCGACCTGGGCCGTGTAGGCGCCCTCCCGGCCCTCGATGACCTCGTCGATCGCCGCGTCCCGCGCCGCGGTCGAGATCGCGCCCAGCGGAACGGTCGCGTCCCACATGGTGATGTTGTCCTGGATGGAGCCGTCGAACATGAAGATGTCCTGGTCGACCATGCCCAGAGAGTTGGTCATCAGGCGGCGCGGCAGCTGCGGCCGTGGGACGTCGTCGAAGAGCACGTCACCTGTCCAAGGCTCGTACAGGCCCGAGACCACCTTGGCGACCGTCGACTTGCCGCTGCCGGAGGCGCCCACCAGCGCGACCCGCTGCCCGGGCTCGATGACCAGGTTGAAGTCCTCGATCAGCGGCTTCTCGAGCGGGCTGTAGCCGAAGGTGACGCCGCGCAGCTCGACCCGTCCTTGCAGCTTGAGCCGCCGGTCCTGCTTGCCGTCGTCTTCCCGGTCGTAGACGGTGTCCCGCGGATAGCGCAGGACGTCGTCGAGCCGGTTCATGTCGGCTTCGAGCTCCTGCAGCGAACCGCCGAAATTGACCAGCGACGTGAGCGGCCTGGTGAAGTTCCCGGACAGGGTCTGGTAAGCGACGAGCATGCCGACGGTCATCGCGCCGTCCATGACGCGCAAGCCGCCGAGCAACAGCACCACGGCAGTGACCAGCGTGTTGACGAGTTGCGGCACGACGTTGATCATCTCGGAGAGCAGCTGCAGGTCCTGCTCCGCGCGCAACGACTTCGCCTGGTAGCCCGACCAGCGCGCAAAGAACTCCGGCTCCGAGCCGGTCGCCTTCAGCGTCTCGATCATGCGCAGGCCGTACATCGCCGTGCCGACCAGCTTGCCTTTGTCCGCCTGCAAGCGGCGGGACGCGTCCGTGCGCACTCGTTGCACGAGCTTCATGGCGCCGATGTTGGTCAGCGCCAAGGCGATCACGGTGACGGTGAGCACGCCGTCGTAGAGGAACATCAGGATGCCGTAGAAGACCACCAGGATCGAGTCGATGACCGTCGTCGCGAGCTTGCCACCGACCATGGTCGCGACCTTGTCGTTGATCGCCAGGCGCGAGCCGATCTCTCCCGCGAAGCGCTGGGCGAAGTAGTTCACCGGCAGCCGGAGCACGTGGGTGAAGAACTTCGCCGAGGTCTTGAGCGCGAGCCGGGTTTCCAGCCGCAGCAAGGCGTGCTGCTGGAGCCCGGTCAACGCCATGTTGAGCAGAGTGGTGATCGCCATGCCGAGCATCAGGGGGCGGATGATCGAGTCGCGGCCGCTCGCCAGGTACTCGTCGACGAAGATGCGCGAGAAGGTCGGCACCACCAGGCCCGGGACGACCAGGAAGAGGCCGCACAGCAGCACGAAGAGCAGCGCGACCTCGGAGCCGACCAGGCGTCGGCGCAGCGCATGGTACATGCTCGGCTTGTCGCCGCCGGGCTGGAACTCCTTCGCCTTCTCGAAGGTCAGGACGACGCCCGAGAAGCTGGCGTCGAGCTCCTCCATGGTGATGACGCGGGGGCCCTGTACGGGGTCGTTGAGGTACACCTTGCCGCGCTTGAAGCCCTCGAGCACCAGGAAGTGGTTGGCGTTCCAGAACAGGATGCAGGGAAACTCGAGCGGGAAGAGCTGCTCGATCTCGTACTTGAAGCCCTTGGCCTCGAGGCCGTATTTGCGTGCCGCCTTGAGGATGTTCGAGGCTTTCGAGCCGTCGCGCGAGACGCCGCACTGCATGCGCAGCTCTTCGAGGGGGGAGATGCGACCGTGGTAGGCGAGGATCATCGCCAGCGAGGCGGCGCCGCACTCGACGCCTTCCATCTGGATGACCGTCGGAACCTTGCGCCGTCGGCTCGGGGGGCCCGACGGCTTCTGCGCTTCCTGAGGGTCGGGCGCCACCGTGGGCGCTGCGGCCTGGCTCACCCGCGCGCTCCGATCAGACGCCGAGCGTCTTCTTCACCATCGGGATGACGTAGGAGATCGGCCGGCGCTCGTCGACGATCACCTGGTAGGCGCACAGCGTGCCGCTGGTGATCTTCTTGGGTGGCCCCACCGCGGAGGTCCATTTGAAACCCGAGACGTTCTCCGGGTTGGCATCCGGAATCAGCTCGGCGAAGGCGAGGTAGGGCTTGACCTCCATGTAGCTCTGGGTCTTCGCCTGGTTGTTCAGGATCCGGTCGAGCTCCTGAGGGCTCGCGGCGCGTTCGGAGACCGAGACGATCTTGCCCAGCATGAAGCCATGGTCCTCCGACTTGACGTCGGACGGCCCGATCCGCACTTCCATCCCGCGCTCCACCCTCTTCGCCGTCGCCTCGGGAATCAAGACGAGCGCCCGGAGCGGCAGCGCGTCGTCCTCGACCAGGATGACGCTGTCGCCCGACTGGACGGGCTGTCCGGCCGCGACCTGGACCTGAACGACCTTGCCCTCGGCCGGGGAGCGCAGCTCGGAATTCGCCGCCAGCTGCTCCTCGAGCCGGATGAGCTCCCGGCGCTTGTCTTCGACCTGCAGGTCGCGCTGGTCCTTGCCCCCTCGCGTCTGTGCAATCTGCGCCTGCGTGCTGGCGACCTGCGAGTCGATCTGCAGCAGGTCCCGACGGGTCTTGAGCCCCTTGCGGATCAGCTCCTCGACGTCGCGCCGCTGCGCGTAGAGCTGACTCAGCGTCGCCTGGTAGCCGCGGATGACGGCATTGGTCTCCTGCCCCTGGGCGACCTGGCGAGCCTCGAGGTCCACGATGTCGGCCTCGACTTTCTCGATCTGCGTCTCGATCTCGGGCAGCGCCAGGCGCGCCACCAGCTGCCCCTTCTCGACCTCATCGCCGAGGCCAACCAGGATCTCCTTGATCCGGCCAGCGGCGATCGCCATCACCGCGCCCACCCGGTCGCCCCGCAGCAGCTCGCCCTGGGCGTCGATTCGTTCCGGAATCCGTCCAACGATGCTCCAGACGATGCCGGCGGCGAGCGCGACGCCGATCGCTGACAGCGCGACCCAGCCCATCGGCGAAGTCACGCGCATGGCCATGTCGAGCTGCTCGGGCGACGCCAGCTTCTCGATCGCCGCCTTCCGCAGCAGTTTCTCCGGGCCTCCCGCCACTGGCTGCCTTCTTCCTCTCTCCCGCGCCCGGGCTCAGAGTACCGGTTCGACGAACGGACGCAGCTCGAGGCTGCGCGGATTGGCGTCGTAGCCCGGCTCACCGAGCAGCGTGTTGGTTTCGTAGCGGAGCTGCGTCTGGAGCTCTGCGAACGCGCGTGCCGCTTCGATCCAGTCGAGCCTGGCCTGGGTCAGCTGATCCTCCGTGGTCAGCATGTCGATGACGGTGATGTCCCCTACCTTGAGCAGCTCGAGGCTCGCCTCGAGGGTCTTGCGCTGGTTCTCGAGGTTGATCTCCCGTTGCTCGAGCTCGCGCCGCGCGCGGTTGAGCGCTGCGATCGCCTGATGGACGCTGATGCCGATCGTCCGCCCGAGATCAGCGCTTTCGATCTCGGCGGTATCGAGATTCGATTCGGCCTGGAGCAGCCGCCCCTTTTCGCGGTTGTTGCCGAAGGGAATCGCAAAGCGAAGAGCGAGGCCATAGCTGGGTCCGGCCGTCTTGCCTGACGCCGCCTTCCAGAAGCCCTCGAGATCATAGAAGCGATCCTCGAAGCTCTCCTCGAGACCCGCATAGGAAACATTGAAGGCGAGCGTGATCTCCGGTTTGAGATTCCGGAGCGCCGCCTCCTTCAGCACCCGGTTCGCTTCGACGAGGCTCTGGTTGGCGACCAGGTCGGCACGCAGCGCCTTCGCCCGCTCGACCGCGGCGGCTGCCGCCGAGGGATCGACGGTAGGAATGCCGGCGTAGGCCGCGAGCTCTTCCGCCGCGAGCGTGGCAACCGGAGCCGATTCCCCCAGCAGGCCGATCGCCCGGGCGAGCTCG
Organism: uncultured Acidobacteriota bacterium; assembly: GCA_963700315.1. Taxonomy (GTDB): domain Bacteria; phylum Acidobacteriota; class Thermoanaerobaculia; order Multivoradales; family JAGPDF01; genus JACTMI01. Next base: position 44,185 of record CAVOXC010000001.1, read on the forward strand.
AGCCGAGCGGTTGCCTGCTGCTGGCGCGCTTGCGCAAGCTGGCCGCGGACCTGGGCGACCTGGGCGGCGCTGCGCTTGCGCTCAACCGCCGGCATCTCGCTGCCCTCGATCAGGTCGGCCACCGCCTGGTCGACCTCGACCTTGATGGCCAGCGACCGTTCGAGCTCCGCGACGCGCGCCTGGGCGGCCGAGAGCTGCCAATAGGCGCGCAGCGTCTCGAGCGCCTGATCCGACGCGGTCTGCACGGCGAGCGCGCGCGCCGCACGCAGGTTTGCCTGGGCCGCACGTTCGGTGGCCTGCACCGCGGCTCGGCCACGGTTCTTGCCGAGCGGGAAGTCGAGGGCCACGCGCGCCGTTGCAGTGAACAGATTCGAGGTGGTCGAGTCACCGAACTGAACGATCCGGAGCTTCCCGGCGAAGTTCTCTTCGGTGGCACGAAGCTCCAGCGTCGGCGTCAGGCCGATGCCGTTGCGGAAGCGGTGTCGGGTTCCGAGGCTGGTCTGGAAGTCGATCGACTCCTGTTCGTCGGGTAGCCCGCCGAGCCGCACGCGAGCGAAGCGGGCGGCTTCGGCGACCTGGCGCACGACACGCAACGCGATGCGGCCCTGGTCGTTGAGCAAGGCGATGGTCTCGCGCTGAAAATCGAGTAGCGGGCCGGTGAGCCCCTCGAGCCGAAGGAAGATCAGCAGCGTGCCGAGCGACTCGAGCGAGATCGCGCCCTGATTGTCGCCATTGGCGTCCTTGAAGTCGGGCAGGCTGAGCGCGATCGACTCCACCGATCCGAAATTCTCCGCGGCATTGAGGCAGAGAAAGACCGTGCCTTGGTCGTTGCCTTCGATGTCCGCCCCCAGATCGATCTCGATCTGCGTCTGGGTCGGCGTGCACCCCGTGAGCGATCGCTGCCGGGCGTCGCCGAAGAGCAGGCTGGTCTCGTCGATATCGCCATCGGAGAGGAAGCGGTCGATGTCGGCCGCCGCGTTCGTGAAGAACCGGTCGACCAGCTCGAGCTGGATGCGCCGCTTGCTCTCTTCTTTCAGCACGTCACCGGCGAGCGCCTGGCGTCTGTAGTCGAGCTGAGAGTCCATGAAGAAGGTGCCGTCGAACAGCCCCCGGGACTCCCGGAGCTGCCCTTCGCGCTCGGCCACTTGGGCCAGCGCCACGGCCACCCTCGGATCGCGCGCGAGCGTCTCCTTCACGGCGTCGGCCGCCGTGAGCAGCTCGGCGGCGGCCGGTGCGGGCGCAGCCAGCAGAACGCCCGCCGCGAGCAGTGCGGCGGTCGCCGATCTCACAGCGAACCTCCCACCGGCGCCCCCGCCTCGGGCAACGACTGCAGGCTCGGCTGATCGACAGCGAAGCCCTGTTCGGTGTCCTCGACCAGGGTCCCGGTCTCGAATCGGAGCTGGGCCAGCAGCGTCGCGACCTCCTGCTGCGCCGCGATCACGGTGAGCAGCGCCTGGGTCTGCTGCTGCTCCGTGACGATCGCGTCGACCAGCGTCGAGGAGCCGAGCTTGAGCTTCTCGAACTCCCCGTCCACTGTCTCGCGGAAGAGCCGGGCGGCCTCGACGGCCTGTACGTAGCGCGCCGCGGCCTCGTGCAGCGACCGACTGGCGAGTACGACATTGAGCTTGATGTTGCGGCCGAGATCCACCGATTGGATCGCCTGCTGGTCCAGTCGCGCGGCCGCCTGAGCGTAGCGGCCGAGCCGTTCGTTGTTGCCGAACGGATGCTCGGCCGCGAGCTTGAACCGATAGCTCGGATCGGCGAAGGCGTCGGCCGCGTTCGACCAGCTGTCCTCGGCGATCGCCCGGCTCGAGATGCTGATGCCGAGGTCGAGCTTGCTCCTCTGGTCGAGCACGGCGCCCCGGGCCTCGATCTCGCGCGCCTCGTTCGAGACTCGGGCCGACCGCAGGTCGAAGCGGCGGTCGACCGCCCCGAGGGCGAGCGCCGCGTCACTCAGCATCGCGATCGCATCGAGCGGTGGCACCTCGGGAAAGGGCCCGGCCGCGAGCGGAGCATTCGTCTCGGACTCGACGCCGACGCCCATCGCCAGCGCGAGGTCCATCCGGGTCTTCACCAGGTCGCGCCGGGCCGATTCGACCTGGGCCCGCGCATTGGCCTCGGCCGCGAGCGCCCGGGACAGCTCGACGCGGGGCATTTCCTGGCCCTCGATTAGCGCCTGGGTCATCTCCACCAGCCGGCTTTCGAGCTCCACCGAGTGCTCGAGGATGGCGACTCGCTCCTGAGCCGCCAGCAGCGCCCAGAAGGCGGTCGCGGTGCGCAGCACAGATTCCGAAGCAGTGTGCTTCACCGCCAGGCCCGCGGCCTCGGCGTCCTTGACCGCGGCGCGCTCCCCCGCCGCGACCGCCTCCGCGCCGCGTCCGCGCAGCATCGGGATGTTGACCTCGAAACCGACCGCACTCTGATACAGGTCCTTGACGCCCTTGCCGCCGAAGTCGATCGTCCGGGTGACCGGCCCCAGGCTGGTCTCGAGAGGTACTTCGACGAGATCTCCATTCGCGTCGCGCTCGAGGATGAAGATCTGCTCCTCGGGTCCGTTCTTCTTGCCGTCGAACTGGGTCTTGTCGAACTGGCCGGTCAGAAAGGGCGTGAGCTGGACTCGCCGAGCGGTACTTCTTGGTCAGCCGCAGGTCGAACTTGCCCTGATCGAAGTACTCGAAGTCGGGCACGCCACCGATCCGATCGCGATCGATCGCGGCCTGCGCGCAGCCCTTTTCGAGGTTCGCGACCACCTGATCGCGCGCGGCGATTTCGACCTGAATGAAGTTGATCTTCTGGGCCGCCAGCGCCTGCTGATCGGCCGGCGTGTTGGCGTTGGCGATCAAGAGGTCGAAGAACTGGATCTGCTTGTCGAGCGAGAGGTCCGGCGGCGCCAGCGTATCGTCGTCGGTGCCGTCGAGCTCGTCCTGGAGCTGGCGCAGAATCTCGGTCTGGCGGTCCCGCTCCGCGCAGGTGTCGGTGACGTTGCGGTCCGCCTTCTTGCGCTTGTCGATCTCCGCCTGCTTGGTCGAGTCGGTGAACTCCTGCTCTCGGTGATCGTAGGCGAGCTCCCCCTTGAAGACCCAGTCGAAGGCGCCACGCAGCTCCTGCGCGACCCCCTCGCGCAGCCTCGCATCGGCGCCGCGCAGCATCAGATTCGGATCGTGCTGCAGCGTCAAGCGCACGGACTCGAGCAATGAGATCCGGTTCTCTCCATACTCGAACATCGGCGGGTCGTACCGCACCGCCTCCCGTTGCTGAAGCTCGGCCGTCGCCGGCGACGCACCGAGCGCGGCCAGGAACGAAACCAGAATGAAGACAGTGCTCGGGCGCATGGCTTTCATCGGCCCCTCCTCGTCAGGACGTCGTTTCGATCGGATACGGTGATGCGACCACCTCTCCTCCCGGACGTCGGATGATCTGCTGAACTCATCGCATCCTAGACATGATCGCTGGTCAAGTTCAAGGCGTACCCAGCTCCTTGGCCGCCCCCTGCGTTTCGCCGACGAAGGCGGCGCGTCGGGAGATCCACCTGTCGATGAACCGGAGCATGTTCGGGTAGCGAACAGGTGTCACGAAGAGGCAGAACTCGTACCCAGCCGTGACCGTGCGCTCGAGCGACTCCTTGTAGATCGGCACGATCCGCCCCCGACGGCTGAGGGTTCTCTTGAGGAAACTCACGGTCCAGCGCAGGAGCCTGGCGTCGATCCGCTGGGTCAAGACCCACCCGACCAGCTCGCCCCGGTACCGTGCTCCAACGCTCGTCACCGGGTCGTAGGGCGTCGTGCCGTCGTAGCTCCAGGGCTCGAGACCCTCCGTGATCCACGGCCGCGCCTCGTTCGAGGCGCGCAGCGCGGCGAGCTCCGCGGCCGCGAGCTCGCCCCATGGGAAGTACTCGAACCCGGGATCGAGGGCGGCCAGATGGCGCGGCGAGAAGAGCGGCAGCGTCAGCATCTCCTCCGGCCGAAATCGCACCGAGACCGTGCGCGGCTGGGGAGCGCTCCAGCCGCGCCGGGCCAGGACCCGTTCGAAATAGGCGACCGCCGGTTTGCCGGCGGTCCAGACGGCCCGTACCTCCGAGGCGCCCTCCCGCCCGAGCTCCGCTTCGAGCACCGCGGCCAGCCGCCCGCCCAGACCCCTCGACCGCTCCTCCGGCGCCACGAACAGGGAGAGCATCTCGGCCGGCTCACCCGGCGCGACCGGCACTTCGGCGAGCGCGAGCCCGACCGGCCGCCCCGAGCGCAGCGCGCCGACGGCGACCGGCTGGATGAGACGAGAATCGCCCTGCTCCGGGTGCCGCACCGTCGTCTCGAGATCGAGGAGCCGGCGATAGGTGGGAAATGTCAGATCCGCGCAGGCCGCCGCGGCGGTCGGGTCGAGCCGGCGGATCTCCAGGCCATCGAGAGTCACGTCGAGCTCCCTCGCCGCCGCGCTTCCGACGGCAGCTCGAGAGCGGCTACCACGGGTAGCGCCGCGCCCTCAGGGGTCAGAGCAACGAGGCTCCAGCCGAGCCCGGCGTAGCCTCGAAAGAAGCCGAGATCCGGCCGCTCGCCGGCTGGGCCCGCGCTGGGAATCGTCCAGCCGCCCCGGCTCTCGGCTCGCGCCTGGGCGCGGCGAGCGAGACCGCGCGCCGCGGCCAGGTGGTCCTCTCGCGCGAGCCAGCGCCCCGCGGCCGCGAGCGCAGTCCAACGCCCGGCGCTACCGCAGCAGACGTGGTCGACCTCCGGCAGCGGCAGGCTCGAGATCGTGCCGAGGGCGGCGTCGAGCTCGGCGCGTGTGGTGGGATCGCCGGGCTCGCCACCGGCGGCGAGGCGCAGCGCGCGGTCGAGCGCGACTCCGGGCGCGCCGTGGCACCAGGACGCGGGCCAACGGCGCTCGACGCGCCCAGGCTCGCCAGCCGCGGCGAGCGCGGGCCAGTCGCGTCGGGTGCCGTCGAAGAGAGCCTGTTCGTACCGCCGACCCGCCGCTGCCGCAGCGGCGAACCGCGGCTCGGCCGTCGCCCGGGACAGCGCGTCGAGCGCCCGGGCGACGCCGGCGGCGCCGTGAGCGAACCCGGCGAGCGCCGGCCCTCCGCCTGGCGGCGCCCACCCCCCCGCCGGCTGCGCCGCCTCGACCAGGAGCTGGCCGCGACGAGTCGCCAGCAGAAGCGCCTGCTCGTCTCCCGTTTCGGCGAGCGCGAGAAGGCCCAGAAGCGCGCCCGCCTCTCCGGCCGCGACGTCGAATCCCCACCGCTCCGGATCGGCTGGAGCGCGCTCGAGCGCCGCAGTGGCGAGCCGCGCCCCGTCGAGCCATCGGCGGTCCCCGAGAACCTCCGCGAATGCGACGAAGCTCCAGATGAGCGAACCCCAACCGTCGGTGGCGCCGGACCGGTCGCGATCCTCGACGCCGGGCGCGGCCGGAGCCGCGATCACCTCCGCGACCGAGCCCGCGAGGCGCTCCGCGAGCCCGCGCCAGCGCTCGACGCCGGTTGCGCGAAACGCCCCGGCCGCGAACAGAGCCCGGCCGATCGCGCCGCCGTAGAGCGCCAACTCACGCAGACCGGCGCCCGATCGCGCTCTTGCGCCGAAGTCTCGAGAAGCCTCGAGCGCCGCAGCGATCGCCGACGCCGCCGCGAGCAGGATCGACTCCTCCTCTCGGCCCGTCATGCGCCGAGGTGCGAGCGCTCGCCGCAGGCTCTCGCGCTCGCGGCCGATCGACCGCTCGTCGAGCGCCTCGAGACGCGAACGCACAGCGTCGAGACCGGACATGCCGAACCAACCCCCGATCCGTTCGCCGCTCTCCGCCTCGAGCGTCGACGACTCGACCGGCAGCCGGAACACCGGCACGTCGAGGCGCTCGACCGCCGCCCGCTCCTCGGCGACCAACGGCCAGAGCAGAGGGCGCTCGGGGCTCGCAGCGAACGCCCGCAGCAGAGCTTCGACCAAGAAGCTCGACGCCAGGCCGTCGGCGAGGTAGCGCGGCCGCGCCAGCAGTGCCAGCAGGCCACCATACTGCCCGCTCGGCCGGAACAACACGCGAGTCGGAGCGCCCCGCGCGAGATCGAGGAGCCCGCCGGGCGCCGTGAGTGCCGGTCGCCGCGCCGCCAGGAAACGAGCGGCGAGCTCGAACCCCTCGAGCACGGGCTCCACGAAGGCCTCCGCGCGCTGAGGCCTGCCTCCGCGGCGCGGGGCGTTCGCCAGCAGCCTCGCCGCGGGGCGGACGAAGTCGAGCCGAAGCTCGTCGGTGCCCAGCCCGGTCCACTCGCGATCCGGCTCGGGAAGCTCGCCGACATGCGGCGTCGCGAGTCCCGCGTAGCCGATCGCCCCGGGACCCGCGGGCGCCGCGGGGTCGGCGACCAGCCCGGTGGCGAGCACGCCCTCGAAACTCTCGGGAATCGCGGCAGTCCGCGCCAGCCGGGGCGACAGGAGCATCTCGGCATCCACCAGCACCGGGCCCCGCCTGGTGGCGATCAGGTTCTCGGCGTGCAGATCCCGCGCGCCGAAGAGCCAGGCGATCGCCGTCATGGCGCCGGCGACGCGATACCAGCTCGTGACCTCGGACTCGTCCTCCAGCTGCTCGGCCTCGATTCGCTCCTGCCAGCCGTAGCGGCCGCGATCGAGCGTCGCCACGGCGGGCGGCGCGGCGTCCAAGCCCTCCTCGGCGAGCCAACGGAGCAACCGCTCGAACCAGGCTTCGAGCGCGACCGGACGGGGCTTGTAGACGACCTCGAGGCCCGACTCGAATCGGATCGCGACCACCCGCCGCCCGCGCGCGTGCGGATCCGAGAGGCCGGCGTCGAGCTCGGCGACGCGACCCGTCGATGCGCCGGCAGCGAATCGGGCGGCCAGCTCCAGCCGGTCCTCGTCGACGCGGCCGAGGAGCTCCAGGGTGGCGGCGATCCAATCCTCGGCCCGCCAGGCGAGCTGCCGAGCCAGCACCGGGAACTCCTCGAAGTACCCGTCACTCCCGGCCGAGAGCTCGGCGTCGACCCAGCGGGCGTAAACCCCGGCTTCCCGGTCGGCGGTACGCACTCTGAGCAACCGGGAGTAGAGCGGCAGGGCCGCGATCCAGCCGAGCCGCCGGAGCAGGCTCGCGGTCCAGGCCGATCGCGCCGCGGCGGCGAAGATCGACTCCCAGCGCGGTGTCTCGTCGCGCAGACGCTCCTCCGCCACGTCGGCCCACGGCTCGAGCAGCTCCGCGAACGCCAGCTCCGTCGCGGCAACGCGGCCGCGGCCGGGCCCCGCCGGGCGCCGGGATGCCGCCGCCACGGCATCTAGCCATCGCTCCACCACCGGGTCGGCCGCTGGCGCCGGACCATCGTCCTCCCCACCGACCGCCGCCACCGCGCCGGTCGGAGAGATGCCATCCCATTCGAGCCGGCGCGCGAAAGCGGCGGCATCGTCTCGGGCCACGGCCTGGCGCCACGGCGCGAGCACGAGCTCCGGCGCGCCCGACGCGACTCCGGGCACCGCCGACGCTTCGAGGCGGTCCAGGCGCTCGAAAACCGTTTCGGCGCGCCGCAGCGCGCCTTCGCTCAAAGCTCTTGGCATCGGTTCCGGAGAACGCAAGAGGATCGGGGGCCTCGGCGCGGGGCTCTCGACCCCGCTCCGGGCCCCCGTGGCCCTCTCGCCCCCGGTTCAGCCGAGGTTGATCTGGATCATGGTCTGCAGGGCGCCCTGCGAGCACTCGACCTTGCCGCCCAGCTTGACGTTGATGTCGCCGCCGCCCGCGACCTTCTCCAGGTCCGAGTCGTCGAGCTCACCCGCCGCAGCCGCACGCGGCACGATCACGAACAGCGTGTCGGACGCCTCCTCGAACGACTTCACCGTAACGCCCGACAGACTGATGTTGAACTGCTTCTCGACGACCGACTTCGGGTCCGAGATCAGGGCCTCGCGATACTTCGGGTTCTGCGAGGCGAACTTGTTCAGCAGGTCCTGCATCTCACCGCGTGACATCTCCATGGCCAAGCTCCTGGGTCTCTTGCGCCCTCCGGGTTCATCCCTTCGGGACCAGCATCCATCGGTTGCTCGTTCATCATGCAGGGCAAGGGTGATGCCAGCAGGCGGTGAAGCTTTCAAGTCCCTGGGAGATGGGCGTTTGCCCGCCACGGCCGAGCCACCGGGCAGCAAGTCCGCGAGCGCTCGCCCCATTGTCTGGAGCCCGTGCTCCATGTCGGAGCCGCAAACGAGAAGGCACGCGCCCCAGTCGGACAGACCGTCGACGGAGCCGCCCGATAAGATTCGTGCCGATCCGTGCGCCGGCGCCGCGTTTCCCTGCTCCGGCCCGGAGCCTGATCCGACCTGGAGCCCGTCGATGACCGATCCTCGCTATCAACGCCTCGCCGACGTCCTGCTGCGGTACTCCTGCGCGCTCGAGCCCGGGGAGCGCGTCCTGATCGAGGCGATCGACGTGCCGCACGCCTTCACCAGGACCCTGGTGCGCACAGCGGCCGCTGCCGGCGCCGTACCGCTCGTCCTGCTCAAGAACCAAGGCGTGCACCGCGAGCTGCTGCGAGCGGCGACGACCGAGCAATTGGAGATCCAAGCCGAGGCCGAAGCGGCCGTGATGCGCCGCGTCGACGCCTACATCGGACTGCGTGGCGGCGCCAACGTCTCGGAGCTCTCGGACGTTCCGTCCGAGCGGATGAGTCTGTACGAGGCCCACCTGTGGACGCCGGTCCACCTGGACATCCGAGTGCCCTCGACCAAGTGGGTCGTGACGCGTTGGCCGAGCGCGTCGATGGCGCAGCTCGCCGCACGCTCGACCGAGCAGTTCGAGGATTTCTTCTTTCGCGTCTGCACGCTCGACTACGCGCGCATGTCCCGGGCCATGCTGCCGCTCAAGGCGCGCATGGAGGCGGCCGACAGCGTGCGTCTGGTCGCCCCTGGCACCGACCTCTCGTTCAGTATCCGCGACATCGGCGCCGTGCTCTGCGACGGCCGGCGGAATCTCCCGGACGGCGAGGTCTACACCGCCCCGGTGCGCAACAGCGTCGAAGGAGTCATCGCCTACAACACACCCACGCTCTACCGAGGAGTGACGCACGAGAACGTTCGGTTCGTCTTCGAGCGTGGCCGTATCGTCGAGGCCGCGAGCAGCGCGCCCGAGGCGCTCGCCGAGGTGCTCGACGCCGACGAGGGCGCCCGCTCGATCGGCGAGTTCGCGATCGGCTTCAACCCGCACATCACCGAGCCGCTGAAGGACATCCTCTTCGACGAAAAGATCGCCGGCTCGATCCACTTCACGCCGGGCCAGGCCTACCAGGAGGCCGACAACGGCAACCGGTCGAAGATCCACTGGGATCTGGTTCTGCGCATGGACCCGGCGCAGGGCGGTGGCGAGATCTGGTTCGACGACGTCCTGATTCGACGAGACGGCCGCTTCGTCGTCGCCGACCTCGAGGGCCTCAACCCGGAGAACCTGGTCTGAGACCAGGCTCCGGACTCAGAAGCAGCGGTCGCAAGCGCGGTTGGGAACCTCGTCGAGGCGGGCGAGCAGGTCTTCGAGGTCGAGCCGCAGGAAAGCGCGTCGGTAGGCATGGGTACCGACGACGAGCGGTGGGTTCTGCGTCAACCTGGCCTCCAGCCGCTCGACGAGCTCGCTTCGCCGCGCCTGCGCCTCACGGTGAACCCCGAGCCAACCCGTGCGGAACGCCTCGGCGAGGTCGCGCCGCTTGGCGAAAGGACCGAGGAACGAGCGGTAGGCGCGGCGCATGTGGGCGTCGGCGAGCACCCGGCGCACGACGCGGCGCTCGAGCTCCTCGCGGCCCCGCGCCTCGAAGGCGTCACGGTCGAGCGGATCCGGGATGCCCTCAAGGTCGATCGCGAGGTTCAAGAGGCAGTGCTCGTAGTCGACCATCGTCAGCTGCAGCGCCTCCCCCGCGCCCGCGACGAAGGCGTTGCGCGGGCGCAGATCCGCGTTCGCGAAAATATAGGCCATCGCCGCGTGGCGCCCGACCTCGCGTGCGTAAGGAGCGACCGGCATCGGATCGCCCAGCTTCGTGCCCGGCGCCGCCGCGACCGCGAGCACCGGCTCGGCGCCGGTGTCGACGACGCCGGTGGCGCAGGTCGGCACGCCGCAGATCCCGACCAACTCGGCGACGAATCGCTCGACGCCGATCGACTCAGGCAGCAGGAAGCGCTTCAGATAGACCGTTCGCGGTCCCTCCTCGGCCGAGAGTAGCCGCGCGCGCGCCACCAGGTTGTAGCGCCCCTGATCGGCATCCTCGAGCGGTTCGAGACCGGTCAACCGCCCTCGCGCCGCGCCCAAGTGAAGCTGCGCACCCTCCGGTATCAAAGGCTCCAGCGTCTCGAGGTCGAGCCAGCCGAAGTCGGCGAGACGCTGTATGCAGCGCGCCCGACTGCTCGACCCGACGAGGAGGCCACGGACACCGAGCTCCTCCGGACCGCGGACGTCGTTGGCCAGTGAGTCGCCCACCATCAGCGCCTCCCGCGCCGGCAGCGCGAGCGCATCGAGCGCCTGGCGGTAGAGGCTCGACGCCGGTTTGCGCGCGCCGGCATCGCACGAGAAGACAACGTCGTCGAACAGGTCGGCCAGCCCGAGCCGGTCGAGCGGCTCACGGTAGGGCGAAGCCGAGTTCGTGACCAGGCCCAGGCGCAGTCCACGGCGCTTCAGGAAGGAGAGGACCGAGAGCGCCCCGGGCACGGCGACGACCGATTCGAGCTCCTGAGCAAGCAGCTCCAGGAGTCGCGCGGTGATCTCCTCGGAGCCGCCGCCGAAGCGCTCGAAGATCGCGCCGACGAAGGCCGCGCGGGTCGGATAGGGGCGAATCAGCAGCTCGTCGCGCTGAAAGCCGACCCAGTCGCGCCGGGAGATCCCTTCGATGCGGGGCAACTGCTCTTGGAAGACCGGGTCGCCGATCTCGAGCAGCGTCCCGTAGAGATCGAAGAGAAGGCCTCGGGTCACGTCGAGAGACTCTAGCGGAACGGTCGTCGAGCGCATCGGAACTACCCCCGGCAACGTCAGAAGGAGGAATCGAGAGGAACTACTTGCGAGAAGAGTCCCGGGTCCGGAGCGGCGAACGCCGCCCCGAACCCGGATGCTGGCCCCGGTCTAGCCGAGGTTGATCTGGATCATGGTCTGCAGGGCGCCCTGCGAGCACTCGACCTTGCCGCCCAGCTTGACGTTGATGTCCCCGCCGCCCGCGACCTTCTCCAGGTCCGAGTCGTCGAGCTCACCCGCCGCAGCCGCGCGCGGCACGATCACGAACAGCGTGTCGGGCGTCTCCTCGAGCGCCTTGACGGTCACGCCCTTGAGCTCCATCGCGAACTGCTTTTGGACCACCGACTTCGGGTCCTTGATCAGGGCCTCGCGGTACTTCGGGTTCTGCGAGGCGAACTTGTTCAGCAGGTCCTGCATCTCACCGCGTGACATCTCCATGGTTACGACTCCTGTGTTGTGAATCCCTTCGGGTTCATCCCGGGGGTTCCGGCGATTCATCGCCGGTCTGCGAGGAGATAGCGCAAGGTCGGTGCCAGATCGTCCTGGCGCCTCCAAACGTTGCAGCCGCAGCTGTTTGATCGGGGACGCCGCTCGCACGCTGCCACACCGCAACGGAGCCCTGGCCCGACTTCCTGGAGCCATCGCTCCATGCGCGTTCGCCATCGCCATCGGCGAAGGCGCGCGCGGGAGCTCGAATCTACCGATCGTCTTCGGTATGGGTCGGCTTCAACCGGTGATGGCGAAGGAAGTCCATGAACTTCTGGTAGCTCTCGGAGGGGATTCTCCAGACGCCGAGGAGGCGCCGGTAGCTGCCGCGAGCGTCGCGCAGACCGCGCGAGACGATCCGACGCACCTCTTTGCGGGAGAGCTCCCGGTCGAGGAACGGCTCCTGGACGAGCTGCCAGAAGTCGCCGCTCTCGCGACAGAGCCGTCGATAGAGCTCGTCCACTTCGGACCCCGCCGGCCGGCTCTCCTGCTCGAGGTGGTCGAAGAAGTCGCGCGGCTCGATCCGATCGCCGTCCGAGAGCGCGTAGCCGGCGGTCGTCACGCTCACCAGCTCGCGCACGTTGCCGGGCCAGCCGTAGCTCTCCAGCAGGCGAACCGAAGCGACCGAGAAACACTTGTTCACGCCGTAGCGTTGCGCCAGGCGACCGAGGAAGTAGTCCGCCAGCAACTTCCAGTCATTGCCGCGGTCTCGCAGCGGCGGCACCTCGAGCTGGAAGTAGCGCAGCCGGAAGAGCAGGTCGCGGCGGAAGCGCTCGTCGGCAGCCAGGGCATTGAGGTCGCGGTTGGTCGCCGAGATCACGTGGACGTTGACCCGGCGGGTCGCGCTGCCGCCGAGCGGCTGGAACTCGCCGGTCGCCAGAGATCGCAGCAACATCACCTGGGCGCTCATGTGCAGATCCGCCACCTCGTCGAGGAAGATCGAGCCGCCGTCGGCCGTCTCGAAGCATCCCTTCCGGTCCGTCGTCGCTCCAGTGAAGCTGCCACGCCGGTGTCCGAAGAGCTCGGAGACGGTCAGGTTTCCCTCTTGATACTGCGGGCAATTGACCGAGACGAAGGTCTGCTGCGCCCGCGCGCTCATGACATGCAGCGCCTGGGCGAAGGACTCCTTACCGACGCCGCTCTCGCCCAGGATCAGCACCGGCTCGTGGAAGCGCGCGACCTTGACGAGACGCTCGAGCGGTTCCTGGATCGCGGCAGCCTGCCCGACGATGGTGACCGCGCGCCCCTCGCCCCAGACCTCGATCGACGCGTCGCGGATTCTCGCCGCGATCGGCAGCAATTCTGGCGCCGCGCCAGGTCCGTCGCAGGGGCCGTCTTGGATTCGTGTGATCATGGCAGGTGATCCAGTTCGAGACGCCGTGCCAGCGAGCGCGGAAAAACGCCCCCGCTCTGCCGACTTGCACTACGGCTTTACTCGCTGGCTCCAACGAATCTACAATGAGGCGGTCCCATGGTCAACGACCGCAAGCCTGCCTCCGGCGAGGACGCGCTGGCGCGCCTCCTCGTCTCCCACCCCGCCGGCAGCTTCGTCTTCCGCGAAGGCGAATCGGGCGAGGAGATGTACATCATTCAGGAGGGTGGCGTCGAGATCCTCAAGCAATTCGGGCCGAGCTCCAAGCGGCTCGCGACACTCGAGGCCGGAGACTTCTTCGGCGAGATGTCGATGCTCGAGAATCGACCGCGCTCCGCCAGCGCCCGCGTCACGGCCGACACCAAGCTCCTGCCGGTCGACCCTTCGACGTTCGATCAGATGCTGCGCGAGTATCCCGAGGTCGCGGTCCGCATGCTCCGCAGCCTGTGCGCCCGGATGCGCAAGTACGAGGACGAGGCGCAGGCCGCCAATCAGCTCGCCGGCAACGTCCTGGGCGACGCGCAGCGGCACGAGCTGGCTCGACTCGCTCCGGTCGCCGCGGAGGCGCCCGCCGCCGCGCCGCGGACCCAGCCGGCCTCGGGCGCGAAGCTGGTTCACGCCTCGGGCACCGAGTTTCCGCTGCCAGCCGATCGCGAAGCGGTCGTCGGACGCCTCGATCCCGTCACGCAGCTCGCGCCAGAAGTCGACCTGACCCCAGTCGACCCTCAGCGCTCGCTGTCGCGCCGCCATGCCAAGATCCGCAGCGAGAACGGCACCTATTTCGTGCGCGAAGAGATCGGCACTTCCAACGGCACCTGGCTCGACGGCGCCAAGCTCGCGACGGGCGTCGAGCACCCGCTGCGCAACGGTTCGCGGCTCCGCTTCGGCCTGGTCGACGTCGTCTTGCAAGGAGCCTGAGCGGCCGATGGCCTTCGAGATCGCGACCAAGGAAGAGGGAATGGTCCTGGTCGCCGCGCTTTCGGGGCAGCTCGACACGCGCGCATCGCCCCAGCTCGAAAAGGCGCTCGAGGAGGCGCTCACCGCCGGGCGCTCCGAGATCCTGATCGACTGCGGCCGCCTCGACTTCGTCACCAGCGCCGGGCTGCGGGTCTTGCTCATGACCGGCAAGCGACTCTCCTCGGCGGGCGGACGGCTCGCGCTCTGCTCGCTCAACCCGAGCGTCAAGGAGGTCTTCGACATCTCCGGCTTCGCCAGTCTCTTCCCGATCCTGCCGACGCGCGAAGGCGCCCTCGGCTGGCTCGCCGAGAACGTCGAGTCGGCGAAGGTCTCGCATCTGGCCGAGGATCTGCTCTCCCGCCACGAGGACGCCCGCCGCGGCGGCCGCTCGCCATCGCCGGGCGGCGCCGACGCCGACCGCGCCGAGCTCGCGGCGGAGCTGCTCAAGAAGAAGACCGACGGGGCATCCTGACGATCCACGCACGGCGAGCGCTCGACTCCGACCGCACTTGTCCTCGCTGGCCGACCTGCCTGCTTCTGGCGCTCCTGGCGCTGTTCTCGCTCCGCGGCGATGTCGCGAGTGCGCAGTGCCAGATCCTGTTCCAGGAAGCCTTCGAATCCGGTGACCTCTCCGGCTGGTCCGTCTGGCGTCCACCGCCCTGCACGACTTGGCAGTGGCAGCTATCCGGCACGATCGACACCACCATCGAGGTCGCGATGTACGACATCGACTTGTTCGACGCGCCGCAAGCCACGATCGATCAGCTGCACGACGCGCAGCGCGCGGTCGTCTGCTACCTGAGCGCGGGTTCCTGGGAGTCTTGGCGGCCCGACGCCGCGGACTTTCCGGCGACTGTGCTGGGCGACCCGCTGGACCCGCCCTTCGCCGACGAACGTTGGCTCGACATCCGGCAGCTGGCCATCCTCGGTCCGATTCTCGCGGCCCGTTTCGACCTCGCGGCGGCGAAGGGGTGCGACGGCGTCGAGCCGGACAACGTGGACGGCTACGCGAACTCCACGGGGTTCCCGCTCTCCTACCAGGATCAGATCGCCTACAACCTGATGCTCGCTTCGATGGCTCATGAGCGCGGGCTGTCGGTGGGGCTCAAGAACGACCTCGACCAGCTCGCCGATCTGTCGACGAGCTTCGATTGGGCCCTCGACGAACAGTGCTGGGAGTTCGGCGAGTGCGGCCGGTTGGCGCCTTTCGTGGCCCAGGGCAGAGCCGTCTTCGGCGTCGAGTATTCGGGCGATCCAGCCCTTTTCTGTCCACCCCTCAACGCCCTCGGCTACTCCTGGCTCAAGAAACGGCTCGACCTCGACGCCTGGCGCGTCGACTGCAGGGCACCGTGAACGGTGACTCGAGGCGCGGCCGACGACCCAGCCGCGCTTTCTAGCCGCCTTCGCCTCGGCGGCCATCGCGACGGCCTGAATCCCGAGGCCGCTCTCAGCCTTCGCGGCCCAGGCAGACCACGGTCAGGTCGTCGTCGAACATGCGATCGCCCAGGAAGGTCCGCACCGTCCGCAGGATCGCGGCGAGCACCGGCTCGGTACCACCACTCTCCCGCCGTATCGCGTCGACGATGCGCGCCACGCCGAACATGTCGCCCTTGCCGTTGGCCGCCTCGGTCAGGCCGTCCGAGAAGAGCGCGAGCCTGTCGCCGGGGCGCAGCGTCACGGCGTAGGCGCGCGAGCCCAGCGGGCGCTTGAATCCGAGCGCCGCTCCCGTCGTGATCTCGAGCTCGCCGCACCGGCCGTCCGAATGTCGGAGCACCGGCCGCAGGTGACCCGCGTTGGCGAGCTCGAGCTTGCCGGTCGGCGGATCGAGGATGCCGTAGAGCAGTGTCACGAACATCCCCGCCGTCGACTCCGCGTGTACGACCTCATTGAGGTCCTCGAGCACCGCCGCCGCGCTCGCCCGTCGCACCGCCGCGGCGCGCAGCTCGCTGGTCAGCCGCGCCATCATCAGGGCTCCCGACACGCCTTTGCCGGAAACGTCTCCGACGGCGATCGCCAGTCGACCGTCGGGCAGAGACACCAAGTCGTAGAGATCACCCCCGACGGCGAGAGCGGGCGAGTACTCGACCGCGAGTCCCCAGCCGGGGTGCGCCGGCAGCTTGCGCGGCAGGAAGTGGGTCTGAATGCGTCGCGCCAGCTGGAGGTCGTGCTCGAGCAGCTCGCGATCGACGAGCTGCCGGTGCTTCCGAGCGTTGGCCAGCGCGAGCGCGATCGTCCCGGAAACGCCAACCAGGACGTCGAGATCCACTTCCTCGAAGCGGCGCGATCGCTCCGAGTTGTCGACCTGGAGAACGCCGTAGACTTCGTCCTCGCTCAAGATCGGCACGCAGGCCACGGAGCGCAGGTCGAGCGCGCGCACCGACTGAGCAGCCGAGAAGCCACCTTCGCCGCCGACATCCGTCGACAGCAGCGCGTGGCGCTTCTTGACCACCTCCTCGAGCAGCGTCCGGCTGGCTGGGATCTCGGTAGCCGCGCCCGAGCGTGTCCGCGCGACGCACGGCACGAAGCTCGCGGTCTCCTGCTCGTAGAGCACGATGAAGGCCCGGTCCGCTTGCGGCAAGATCTCGAGCACCTGTCGCAGCACCTCGCCGAGGATGGTCGGCACCTCGAGCGATCGAGCGGCGGCCCGGCCCACCTCGTTGACGAAATCGAGGCGCTGCTGGAGCACCTTGACCTGTGCCGCGAGAGTCGATCGCGTGGTCGTCGTCGCGCGTCGCCCCATGAGCGGGATCACCACCGACCGCGACATCGACTTCGAGTCGGTGCTCGCCTGCTTGTCGTGCAGGAGGATCTTCGAAATCAGCGAGAGATCGCGGCCGCGCTGGAGCCGCAGGCGAAACTCGAGGCAAGTGGCGCCAATCCGGATCTCGTCGCCTTCTTCAAGACGCACGGGGTCGATCACGCGCTCGCCGTTGACGTAGGTGCCATTGCCGCTCTCGAGGTCGGCGGCGAAACAGTGTTCCTCGGAGAACGAGATCTGCGCGTGCCTGCGCGAAACGGCGGGGTCGCGCAGCTCGAGATCCGCGAGCGGACCCCGCCCGAGCAAGGCGCCACGCTCGAAAGTGAAGCGCTCCCCCTTGCGGGGCCCGTTCTTGAAGAGCAGGATCGGCATCGGCGGTAGCGATGATACGTTCCTTGGCCGTGCCGGCGCTCGACGTTCTTGCCATGGTGGTGGCCGGCGCCGGTGCCGGCGCGATGAACGCGCTCGCCGGCGGCGGCACGATGCTGACGTTCCCGACCCTGCTGCTGCTCGGGCATCCGGCGATCGAGGCCAACGCGACCTCGACCGTCGCCCTGCTGCCGGGCGCCGCGGCGAGCATGGCCGGCTACCGGCGCGAGGTCGGGACCCACCGCGCCTGGCTGCGCACCCTGCTCCTGCCCAGCCTCATCGGTGGAACCGCCGGCTCGTTGCTGCTCTTGTCGACTCCGGACGATGTCTTCGCCCGGCTCGCGCCCTGGCTGCTGCTGTTCGCGACCAGTCTCTTCCTCTTCCAGACGGTGCGCGGACGCGGGCCCGTGCCCGCGCTCGCACCGCCACCGCTGCCGGCGAGAGCCTGGGGCGCCTGGCTCGGCCAGCTCGGCGTGGCCTTCTACGGCGGCTACTTCGGCGCCGGAATCGGCATTCTGATGCTCGTCATCCTGGGCGCGCTGGGCCTCTCCGACATTCACGCGATGAACGGCCTGAAGAACTTCTTCGGCATCTGCATCAACGGCGTGGCGGCGGCGATCTTCCTGCTCGGCGGCGCGGTCGACCTGCGGGCGGCCGCTTGGACCCTCGCCGGCGCCGTCGTGGGCGGCTACTTCGGCGCTCGCTTCGGCCGCTTCATCGGCCAGGCGCGCGCCCGCGTCGCGGTCATCCTGATCGGCCTCCTCCTCGCCGGCGTCCTCTTCGTCCAACAGGCTGGATAGGGGCGAAAGGCGAGAGCCCAGAGTCCCCGATCCAGAGCTCTCAGGTCGGCTGCGCCCGACGATCTCCACGCCGATTCGAGTGCTGCTTCCATCGAGGGGTAGGACCGGCAGTCGCTCGGGCGCTTCGCGTGGAGCCTCGGTGCCACTTCGAGCGTCGAACGCGCCTCGCCGGGAGGACCCGACCGAACGACCCGCCTTCAGGCGACGTCGAAACCCTGCCTGCCCCCCTTCTCTGGATCTTTCGCAACCGCGTCGGCGCCTCGACCCGGCCGCGCGAAGCGCCCAGTGGGTACTATTTCGTCTTTGAAGTATTGAGAAAAAAGGGTTTGGACGATTCTTTAGCGAAAGGCGCTAAGACTTCTGGAATACCCGCC
Source organism: uncultured Acidobacteriota bacterium (assembly GCA_963700315.1). Taxonomy (GTDB): domain Bacteria; phylum Acidobacteriota; class Thermoanaerobaculia; order Multivoradales; family JAGPDF01; genus JACTMI01. Next base: position 62,242 of record CAVOXC010000001.1, read on the forward strand.
GTGGCGAGCGGGTTGTGGCGGTCAGCGGCTCTCCGGCGACCGGTGGACGGTTGTTCGGCCGGGCCGCCCGGAGAATTCATGTCCGAGCAGCTGCACCTTCCCGTCCTCCCCCTACGCGACGCCGTGCTCTTTCCGGGTCTCGCGATGCCGATCGGCGCCGGCCGGCCCAGCACGCTCAAAGCGATCGAGAGCGCCCTGCGTGCCCCCGAGCCGCTGGTCCTCGCCCTCAGCCAGCGCAAGAACGTCGACCGGGTCGATCCGGATGGCCTGTATCACCTCGGCACCATCGCCCGGCTGGGCCAGGTCCAGCGCAGTCTGTCCGGCATGCAGCTCGTGCTCCACGGCGAGCGTCGGGGCGTCGCAGTCCGCATCGAGGAGCGCGCCGGCTTCCTGCTGGCGACAACGCTGCCAGCGGCCGACGAAGAAGTGCTCGACCCCAAGGACCCCGCCTTCGTCGCGCTCTTCCGCGAGGCGCGCGAGCGCAGCGTCGAGCTCGCCAAGCGCGCCGGGATGCCCGAGGAGCTCGTACAACAGGTGATGGGTCACGCCACGGATCCAGCCAAGTTCGCCGACCTTGTCGCCGCCTACATCGAGCAGCCGACCGCCGAGCGGCAGCGCCTGCTCGAGGTCCTCCCGGTCGAGGAGCGCCTGCGCCAGGTCCTGCTCCTGGTCCAGCGCCAGCTCGACGTCCTCGACGCCCAGGAGGAGATCCAGTCCAAAGTTCGCGAGGAGCTCGGCGACCGGCAACGCGAGGCGATCCTGCGCGAGCAGATGCGCGCGATTCAGAAAGAGCTGGGCGAGGGAGACGAGGGCCAGGAGACCGACGAGCTCGCTGAACGGTTGGCGCATCTCGAGCTCCCGAAGGCCGCCCGCAAGGAGGTCGACCGCGAGCTGACTCGCCTGCGCCGAATCGGCCGCGAGTCGATGGAGACCCAGGTCATCCGCACCTATCTCGAGACGATTGCCGAGCTCCCCTGGAGCGAGCGGAGCGAGGAAAAGCTCGACATCCAGGCGGCGGAGAGGATCCTCGAGCAGGACCACTACGGCCTCCAGGAGGTCAAGGATCGGGTGCTCGAGTTTCTCGCCGTACGCCAGCTCCGCCTGACCCGGGACACCGCGGGCGAAACGGTGCCGGACGAGTCGAACAGCCGAGATGATGCGGCGCAGCAGGCGGAGGCCGCGCCGCCCGGCGCGGACGCCCCGGCGGGGGGCGCGAGCGCTCCGCACCAGCAGAGCGCCGAGGTCGGGCCGGATTCTGCGGAAACCGCGGAGACCGCTCCGCCGGACGCCACCAAGCGCGCCAAGGGGCCGATCCTGCTCTTCGTCGGCCCTCCCGGCGTGGGCAAGACATCGATCGCCAGATCCATCGCTCGCGCCACCGGACGCGAATACGTGCGCATCTCGCTCGGCGGCGCCCGCGACGAGGCAGACATTCGTGGCCACCGGCGCACCTACGTCGGCGCCATGCCCGGCCGCATCCTCCAGGGCATGAAGCAGGTCGGGACCAAGAACCCGGTCTTCTTGCTCGACGAGATCGACAAGCTCGGCCTCTCGTTTCAGGGCGATCCCGCCGCGGCGCTGCTCGAGGTCCTCGACCCCGCCCAGAACGACACGTTCGTGGATCACTACCTCGGCGTGCCGTTCGACCTCTCGGAGGTTCTGTTCATCGCCACCGCCAACTTTCCCCAGAACATCCCCGGACCGCTCATGGACCGGATGGAGCTCGTCGAGTTCTCCGGCTACACGGAAGCCGAGAAGCGCGAGATCGCGAAGCGCTTCCTACTCCCCCGCCAGGTCGACGAGAACGGCCTGACGACGGAGCAGCTGCTTCTTCCCGACGATGCGCTCGCCGCGATGATCAACGGCTACACGCGCGAAGCCGGCGTGCGCCAGCTCGAGCGGGAGCTCGGCAAGCTCGCGCGCAAGGTCGCGCGCAAGATCGCGGCCGGCGAGGTCGAGCGCATCGAGGTCCGCCCCGACTCGGTGCGAGAGCTGCTCGGGCGGCCGCGCGTCCACCCCGAGCGCGCGGCACGCGCGGATCAGATCGGTGTCGCGACCGGCATGTTCTATACGCCGGTCGGCGGCGACATCCTGTTCGTCGAGGCATCGGCGATGAAGGGCAAGGGCGATCTGGTCCTGACCGGGCAATTGGGCGATGTGATGAAGGAGTCCGCGCGAGCGGCCTGGAGCTACGCGCGCGCCCACTCGGCCTCGCTCGGCATCGAGCCGAACGCCTTCGAGCAGGAGCTGCACATCCACGTGCCCGCGGGTGCCGTGCCCAAGGACGGCCCGTCGGCGGGAGTGACCATGGCGACCGCGGTGGTTTCGGTGCTATCGGGTCGACCGGTGCGCCACGACCTCGCCATGACCGGAGAGATCACTCTGTCGGGCCGCGTGCTGCCGATCGGAGGCGTCAAGGAGAAAGTGCTCGGCGCGGTGCGCGCCGGCATCACGGAGATCCTGCTGCCCAAGGAGAACGAGCCCGACCTCGAGGATCTGCCGGCCGAGGTGCGTGAGAACATCGTCGCCCACCCGGTCGAGGATCTGGGCGAGGTGCTCGCGTTGGCACTTCGTGGCGCGACCTACCGGGAAGGAAAGCTCTTCTTCAGCGGCGATGACGCCGAGGGCCGGCCGGTCCAGGCCACGCGTCACTGACGCCGGCCACCGCTCAGTTCAGGCGCTCGCGGCCGTTGTCGCCGCCACCATCGGACGGTGGCGCCACGGCCGCGAGCCGCTCCCTCTCCTCCTCTTCCCAGCGTCCGAGGATTACGAGATCGCGCGCCCGACGGCGCTGGAATGCGAGCAACGCCAAGAGGCTGATCCCACCCCAGAGCAGTGCGGAGCTGGTCAGGATCGGAACCCAGCGGTCCCAGAGCGTCCGCTCGCTCCAGTAACTCGTCTCGAAGGCGGCGAGGCTCTCTCCGGTCGCTTGGAGGAATGCCTCCTTGAAGCGCTCGCCGCGCGCGACGCGTGCGAGGATCCGAGCCCCGGCGTCCTGGCCGTGACGCGCCAGCAGCTCCCGGACGAGGTCGCGCGCCAGAGCGTAGGCCGAACCGACCTCGCCCGTGCCGCCGGCGAACGCGGCATCGATACGCGCGAGCGGCAGGCGCGCATCGGTCAACACCGCGAGCGCCACGCGGGCGCGGTCACCGAACGCCCACTCCCGGCTCGACGCCATCGCCAGACCTTCGTCGAACCAGCGCGGCACCTCGCCGCCCTGGGCGGCACGGGCGATCAGCACGTGCGCGACCTCGTGCTGCAGCAGAGGGACCAGCCCGCCATCCGGATAGCGGCTCGTCCGGGCCGGCATCAAGACGACGACACCGCTCGTGCCGTTGGCATACCCGGAGACCCAGGGCGGCGCCGAGCGCGCCGCCGGCGAGGACTCCGGGGCGAGGAGGACCAGGATCGGCGGCCCCGGCTCTTCGAGCCCGGTCCTCTGCAGCGCCGGCTCGAGAACCGCGGAACCCAGATCTGCCAGGCTCGCGGCGGCACCGCGGAGCTCGGCAGGCGCCTGGAAGACCAGCCGCGGCGCTTCGCCGCCGCGGACCCCTCCCGCGCCGAGCAGGAGTCCCAGAACGAAGATCGTGGCGGTCGGCAGCGGTCGGACGGCGAGGGCTCGCATCGGTCGATCTCGACCGGGAGTCTAGCCGCCGCGCCGCGAATCAGTCGTGGTGCTCCGCGGGTTGCAGTGTTTCCGCGCCGGGCAACAGCCCGGCCAACCGGTGCGGGTCGTGGATGAGTATCGGCAGGTGCTGGGGGCAGAGATGGAGCGGGCTGCCCTGGAAGGTGAGGACGACGAGCGGCGTCGCCTCCTCGTCGCGGCGGCAAAACAGACAGAGCTTCTCGGCGGTCGACATCGTCTGGGATCTCCCTGGCGACGTTCGACGACGCCACCGCCAGCAAGGTACCGGAGATCCGGCGCTTCGCGCATGACGGGAATCACCCCTCCACGGCCTACAATCGGATCCTCCCGAGGAGACTCGATGCGATCGACCCGCCGCCGTTTCGTCCCGACCGCAGCACCCCTGCTCCTTCTGTTCGCGGCGCTGCCCGCCGCCGCGCTCGAGCCCTCGCCACTCGCCGCGGAGATCGAGGTTCGAGCGCGCGCCGCGGCAGGGCGACTGATCGAATGGCGGCGTCATCTCCACCAGCACCCCGAGCTCTCCAACCGCGAGCTCGAGACGGCGCGCTTCGTCGCCGACCGCCTGCGCGAGATCGGGCTCGAGCCGAGAACCGGCGTGGCCGGGACCGGCGTGGTCGCGGTGATCGAAGGCGCGCTGCCAGGGCCGGCCGTCGCGCTTCGTGCCGATCTCGACGCCCTGCCGGTGGCCGAGGAGGTCGACCTGCCCTTCGCCAGCCGGGCGACCGGCACCTATGAAGGCAAGACGGTGCCGATCATGCACGCCTGCGGTCACGACGCGCACACCGCCATGCTGCTTGCCGCGGCCGAAGTGCTGGCCGGCCTGCGCGACCGGCTTCCCGGCAGCGTGGTGCTCCTCTTCCAACCCGCCGAGGAAGGGGTCCCCGCGGCAGAGCAACCTGCGGGCGCCGAGCTCATGGTCGCGCAGGGCGTGCTCGAGAATCCGCCGGTCGAGGCGATCTTCGGGATTCATGTCTTTGCCGGCCGGACCGCCGGCGAGCTCGGCTACCGGCCGGGCCCCGCGCTGGCGGCGGCGGACCGCTTCGAGATCGTGGTCGAAGGCGTGCAGACCCACGGCTCCAAGCCCTGGGCCGGGATCGATCCGATCGTCGTCGGCGCCGAGATCGTCTCTGCGCTCCAGACCATCGTCTCTCGGCAGATCGACCTCACCCACGAACCGGCCGTCGTCTCCGTGGGGCAATTCGAAGCAGGGGTCCGCAACAACATCATCCCGGACCGCGCCCGCCTGGTCGGGACGATCCGCACCTACGACGAGGCGATGCGGAGCGAGATCCACGCCCGACTGCGCCGGATCGCCGAGAAGACTGCCGAAGCGCAGGGCGCTCGGGCACGAGTCACGATCGAGCGCGGCTACCCGGTCACTGTCAACGATCGCGAGCTCGTCGGCCAGATGCTGCCGACGCTCGAGCGCGTCGCGCCCGGGCGAGTCGTCGAGATCGCCAAGATCACGGGCGCGGAGGACTTCGCCTTCTATGCCCAGCGCGTCCCCGGCCTCTTCCTCTCCCTCGGCGTTACGCCCCCCGGCGACGAACCGACCGCCGCTTCCAACCACTCCCCCCGCTTCTTTGTCGACGAGGCTGCACTTCCCGTCGGCGTCCGGGCGTTCGCCCATCTCGTCACCGATTACCTCTACGGGGCCGAGGCGAAGCACGCCGCCCGACCCTGAGAGCCACGACTCCTCGCTGGGTCCGGGAATCGCTTAGGATGATCGCACGCGCTCTCGAGAGGCGCCGAACCATGTCCATGATCCGACCCAAGGAGACGCTGCCGTGATGCGAATCTCACGTACCGCCGCCCTGTCGCTGCTCGTGAGCGCCGTCGCGCTCGCCACCGTTGCCGCAGCCGCCGAGGAGGCGACCGCGAACGATCCGATCCTCGAGCGCCAAGAGATCATGGCGGCGAACGGCAAGGCGATGAAAGCGCTGAGCGGTATCGCCAGGCAGCTGGCGCCCTTCGACGCCGCGGTGGTCCAGAAGAACGCCGCGACGATCGCCGAGGGCCTCGAGCATGCCAAGCCCCTGTTCCCCGAGGGCAGCGGCAGTGGCGCGCACGAGACTTGGGCGAAGAGCGAGATCTGGGCCGATCGGGCCGAATTCGACAAGACGATGCAGGCGGCGCACGAGGCCGCGGTCGCGCTGCAGTCGGTCTCGGAGGAAGCGGCGTTTGGTCCCGCGCTCGGCAAGCTCGGCCAGAACTGCCGGAGCTGCCACGACGCGTTCCGTCGACCCAAGGACTGAGATGGTGGCGCGGCGCCGCTCCGTCGCCCGCTGGGCGGTGGCCCTGGCGCTGACGGCGGTCGCGGCGAGCGGCCTGCTCTGGCTGTCGCGGCCCCGGCCCCTCGACCCGGCGACCCTGCCGACGCACCAGCCCGATCTCGCCAACGGCGAGACGATCTACCGGATCGGCAGCTGCCACGCCTGCCATCGCGCCGCGCCCGGCGCGGGCGTCGACGCCGCCGCCCCGGTCGGCACCGCGCCGTTCGAGACACCGATCGGCACGTTCTTTCCGGGCAATCTGACGCCCGATCGGGAGACCGGGCTCGGTGGCTGGAGCGCGGCGGACTTCGTCAACGCCATGACCCGCGGGCTCGCTCCCGACGGCCGCCACTACTTTCCAGCCTTCCCCTTCACCTCCTTCGCCGCGATGCGGGTGGAGGACCTACTCGACCTCTACGCCTACTTGGCCTCGTTCGAGCCGGTCGCCGCCCCTCCGCGCGCAGCGGCGATCCCGCTCCTGCCCTTGGCCCGGCGCGCCGTCGGACTCTGGAAACAACTGGCGCGCTCCCCGGATCCGATCGTGCCCGACCCCGCGCGCAGCGCCGCGTGGAACCGCGGCGCCTACCTGGTTCTCGCGCCCGGCCACTGCGGCGAGTGCCACACGCCGCGCGACGCGCTGATGCGACTCGATCTCGGCCGTTCTCTGGCCGGCGGGCCGCATCCCTCCGGCGACGGCAAGGTACCGAGCCTGCGCGGGCTCGTGGCGCGGGAGCGCTACCGCGACGCGGCGGACCTCGCACTCGCCTTGCGGTACGGCGAGGAGCTCGGCTACGACAAGATCTCGAGCGGCGGCATGGCCAAGATCCAGGTCGAGCTCTCGTATCTGCCGGAGGCCGATCTCGCCGCCATCGCCGAGTACCTCGCGAGCCTGGGCGAGAGCTAGACTCTCTCGACCACGACCGCGGTGCCGTAGGCGAGCAGCTCGGCCGCGCCCGCCATCAGCATCGAGGTGGCGAAGCGAACGTCGACGATGGCATTGGCTCCGAGCTCCCGGGCCTCTTGGACCATGCGATCGAGCGCCTGCTCGCGCGCCTCCCCCATCATCTTGGTGTATTCGAAGACCTCGCCGCCGACCAGATTGCGCAGCCCGGCGAGGATGTCCTTGCCGATGTGCCGGGCGCGGATCGTGTTGCCGCGCACCAAGCCGAGGGTCCGGACCACGCGCTGACCGTGGATCTCCGAGCTGGTGACGACGATCATCGGTTCACCCCGCGATACGGATCCTTGCGCCAGGCGCCGACGCGGTCGACAAGCACCGAGAGAAAGAGCAGCAAAGCACCCCCCAACCCACCGAAGATCAGGAAGCGCTCGAAGGCGCCGGGGTGCCCGCGCCAGGCCTGCCAAAGCCCGAAGCCGCCGGCGATCGACAACCAGAGACCGGCGAGCAGCCACCCCGCACTGCGCATGCCGAGACTCCAGGCCCCGCGCGGACGCTCGCCGAGCTCCTCTTCGTTCGGTTCCACAAACCGAGTCGACATCGTCACCTCCCGCAACGCGGCGAGCTCCTCGTACAGCGTGCGGCACGCCGCGCAATTCTCTAGATGGATCCGGACACGCTGATCCTCCTGCTGGGTCAACGCGCTGTCCAGGTGGCCCGAGAGCCGGGCCTGGTCGAATCCGCTCGGACAGCGTTCCGTCATATCGAACCTCCACCTTCTACCCCGAGCGCCGAGCGCACACGCTCGCCCAGGCGAGCGCGGGCGCGATGCAGACGCGACATGACCGTGCCCAGGGGAACGCCGAGCACTTCCGCGATCTCGGCGTAGGTCAGATCGCGATAATCGCGGAGCAATACGATCTCGCGCGCGTCCTCGGGCAGAGCCGCGAGCTCGCGCCAGACCAGGCGCTGCCGCTCCAGCCGTTCCAGTCGCCTCTCCGGGTCGACGCTCTCCGGCTCGGCCAGAATCTCCTCGGTCAGCGCCACCTCGGTGCGATTGCGCCGCCGCCGCCAGCGGTCATGGACGAGGTTGCGGGTGATGCGCAGCAACCAGGGCCGCAGCGGCCGCTCGGTGTCGAACCGGGAGAGCGAGGTCAGCACTCTGAGCGTCGCCTCCTGGGCCACGTCGAGCGCTTCCTCGCGATCCCGCAAGAGCTGGAGGCCGAACAGGTAAGCGGAACGCTGGCAGGAGCGCGCCAACAGCTCGCGGGCCTCGGCGTCGCCCGACTGGGCGCGCCGCATGGTCTGCCCGTCCGGCTCGGCATCCCCCTCGATCGGTGGAGTCATCACGGCGGTCATCGTCGCGCTCACGCCCAAGCCTACGCGAATTCCGAGAGCCTATTCCCTCCGAGCGCCAACGGCGAGCGCCAGCCTCGGGCGGAGAGGCGCTGCCCAGACGCGGTGCGGCCTGCTCGTCCGTTCGATCGTCGCGGCGTTGCTGCCAGGCCGAAGCCGGATGGAGTCGCGGCGAGCCTGGTCAACGCCGGCCTGGAGGGGTTCGTCCGCGCCGCGGCGATCGAGCTGCCGCGGGGGATTCGTATCAATCTCGTCTCGCCGCCCTGGGTCCGGGAGACCATGGTCGCCTTGGGCATGGATCCGTCGCCCGGCACTTCGCCTAGGCGCTGCGCCCCGGCCAGAGCGCCTTGCCGGCGAACGCCAGCGCGAGACTGGCGATCAGCGCGTAGGCGGCCGTGAGGCCCGGATTGGCGCCGTCGTTCGAGGTCAGGAGAGAGAAACCACCGTAGCGGAAGCCGAAGTGCACAGCGAGAGCGACCAGCGACGCCGAGACCACGACGCCTTTCCGCAAACCCCGCCCGAAGAGACCGAACAGCAACGGGACGAAGGTGGCCACCAGCAGAGCGTAGACGCCCTCTTGCGCGAAGATCGCGATCGACAGCTGCTTCGAGCCGTGTTGCAGCAGCGCCAGGAAGAGCGAGACGAGCCCGAGCCCGACGAGACTCCAGCGCCCGACGCGGAATGCGAGAGCGGCGTCTCCGGCGACATCGCTCTTGCCACGCCGGCGGCGCAGAACCAGCACGACGTCGTTGGCGAAGATCGCCGAGAGCGCGACCAGGATGCCGTCGAGCGTCGACATGCCGGCCGCCAGGATCGCCACCGAGACGAAGCTCTGGACGATCGGCGGGAAGGTCGAGACGATGTAGGCGGGCATCACCCCGTCGATGCCGAGACCGCTCTGCTTCATGAAGGCGAGCACCTCGTCGGAGCGCTCGATCCGCGCGTAGAGGCCGCAGAGCAGGACCAGGTTGAAGACGACTCCCACGGCGATCGCGAGCGTCAGATAGCGGTCGACATCCCGATCGGTGCGCACGTAGAGCGCCTTGACCAGGAAGTGCGGCTGCAGCGAGAGCGCGACGCCGATCAGGAGATTCGCTCCGAAGACCTCGAACAGATTGCGGAAGAGCAGGCTCCCCGGATTGACCGGCGCGGCAAGGGCCGGATCGATCGCCGCCAGCCGCTCGAGAAAGTGGCCGTCGAACAGGTGCCAGCCGGAGCCGATCAGCAGCGCGGCGACGCCGAGCATCAAGATGCCCTGGAGGGTGTTGGTGTAGGCGTGGGCGAAGGTGCCGCCGACGAAGACATAGGCGAAGACGAAGAGCACGATGCCGACCAGCGCGACCTCGAAACCCCAGCCCGGTACGAGCGCGTCGAGGTCGAGCGTCGCGAGCAGCAAGCCCGCCATCGCGTAGCAGATCAGCACCACCATCGCGACCAGGAGCAGATTGACCAGGGCGTAGAAGAGCGTGAGCCGCTCGTCGTTCCAGCGGCGGCCGATCCACTGCGGCACCGTGAGGATTCGCGCCTCCCCGCCCTTGCGCCGGAATCCCCGCGAGAAGACCACGATGCCGACGGCGAGGCCGAGGCCGGCGGACAGGCCGTAGCCGAGCACGGCCGAGAGGCCGTAGGCGTAGACGATGCCGGGGTTGATCACCAGCGTCGCGGTCGAGGTCATGCTCGCGGCGAGCGCCATGCCCACGACGAACGGGTGCATCGCGCCATCGCCGAGCGCGTAGCTCTCGAACGTGGTGGTCTTCTTCTGGCCGAGCCGGGCGAGCCAGAGCGTGCCGACGACGTAGAGCAGGAAGAGGGTCCAGGAGATCGCCATCGCTTCAGGCCCCCGGATCGCGGCTGGCGAGGAATCGGCGCAATCGAGGGAAGAAGAGATCCCGCCGCTCGAGATAGACCACGTGCCCCGACTCCGGCACGAGCTCGAAACGGCTGTGGGGAAAGATCCCGGCCAGCTTCTCCTGCGCCCAGAGCGGGATCGCGCGGTCCTGCTCGCCGGCGAGGATCAGGACCGGCGCCGCCACGGCGCGATACTCGCCCAGCCGCTCCTCGAGCCCGGCGAAGAAGGGAATCTGCGCCTCGGTCAGGCGCACCAGGCTGTGGATGCGCTCGAGGTAGCGCTCCTCGAAGCGACCGCGCATCTCCTCCAGCGTCTCGGGCGGCGTCGCGCGCAGGAATCTCTCGCCGAAGATCTTCTCGTAGAGGTAGTGGGTGTAGAGGGGAAAGAGCTCCCGCCCGCCGGCATAGAAGCGGAGCGACATCTCCTGGTAGAGCTCGAAGGCCCGCTCACGCGAAAGCAGGATGCCCGAGAGCGTCAACGTGTGCAACCGCTCCGGATGGAGACGCGCGAAGTCGAGGGCGACGAAACCGCCATAGGAGACGCCCATGACGTGAGCGCGGTCGGCGCCGACTTCGTCGAGCAGCGCGGCGAGGTAACCGGCGAGGAGCGGGATCTCGACAGGCTCGTCGGGGCTCGACGAAGCGCCCTGGCCGAGATAGTCGTAGAGCAGCACGTCGTAGCCCTCGAGCTCCGGCAGGAACGGGTACCAGGCCTTCGTGTGCATCGCGAGGCCATTGAGCAGACAGACCACCTCCTGCTCGCCGGTGCCATGCAGCTCCCACCAGATCCTCCGCTCCGGGTTCTCCGGTGCCGTCAAGAACCCGCTCTCGACCGGCTCGGCCCGTGTCATCGTGCGCCTCTCCTCTCCAGGACGAATCCGTGCGCTCTTCCCGTCGGCGGCTGCGCCGGAGAGCTCCTCCGCCTTGGCGCACGTTGCCTTCCAGTGAAGGGGTCGGTCCATTCGAGTCCTGAGGCGCCGCGCGAGCGACGCCACGGCTCGTCGGCCCGGCGCGTCCGCTCGACATCCTCCCTGGTGACCTCGCGACACCGAACGCGAAGCGCCTGGTCGAGCGGCCCCACCACCCCCATCACTGCAGCCTTCGCGTGCGCTGGCGTCGGCTTCCTCTTCGATCGCGAGGCGGCTCGTGGGCGCAAGCTCGGAGCGGACATCGTGCGCCGTCAGGCCCGCGTCAGGACCGTGCAGACCGAGGCGCAGATCGGTCCGCCGATGTTGAAGGTTGCCGCGACCTCCGCGTCGGCGCGCTGGAGCGGCGCCGGCGCGCGGCCCATGAGCTGGCGGAAGCTCCAGCCGAGCATCGCGACCCCGGTCGCGCCGATCGGATGGCCCTTGGCCAGAAGGCCGCCGGAGCTATTGATCGCGCAGTCGCCGTCGACAGCGGCGAGGCCGTCGCCCCAAAAACGGGCGCCACACCCCGGAGCCGCGAGCCCCAGCACCTCGACGCCGATCGCGCCCATCACCGAGAAGCAGTCGTGGATCTCGGCGACGTCGACGTCGCCCGCCTCGACACCGGCCATCCGGTAGGCGCGGCCCATCGCCGCGTGGGCTCCGGCGGGCCGCAACACATCGCGTCCCGCCTTCTTCAACGGATCGGTCGCCTGTGCCCAGCCGGCGAGCCGGACCGCGTCGGAGGTCGCCAGGCCCAGGCGCGCGCGCCCCTCCTCCGTCGCCAGGATCAACGCGGCATAGCCGTCCGTGATCTGCGACGAATCGTAGGTCTTGAGCGGCAGGCCGTCGACGATGTAGCGGTTCGGCCCCTCGATCGCCATCGCCTTCTCGAGGGTGAGCTCGACCTGCCGCATCTGCGCGTCTGGGTTGTGGCGAGCGTTGCCGTACGCGGCGACCGCGATCCGCGCCAAGTCCTCCTCGGTCACGTGCCACGCTTCCATGTACTCGGCCATCACCTCGGCGAACAGATGCGGAAAGACGTAGACCTTGCCCTCCCGCTCGTCCGGGTGCGAGAAGTAGCCGAGCACTTCGCCGACACGGGACCCGTCGACCTTGCCATCGTCGCCGCGCATCTTCTCGTAGCCGACCGCGACGCCCACATCGCCCAGGCCCAGCAGCAACTTCTGGGCGACCGAGAGAACCGCTTGCCCGCCGGAAGCGCAGGCGTTCTCGACCGCCTCGATCGGCTTGCCCTCGAGCCCGGGTACGGAGGCGACCAGCCCGGCGAGGAGGCCCTGCCGGTTGAGCGTGAAACCACATGCGGCGGCGACCGACGCGACGTCGAGAACGCTCGGTTCGACCCCGATCTCGGAGCAGACGCCCACGACCGCTCGCTCGATCATCTCGGGCACGCCGATCGCGCCCAGCTTGCCGAACCGCGACTGGTGGTACGCCACGATATAGATCGGTTTCATCTCACACCTCGCTCAATCTGCAGCCGTTCGAAATCCTCCGGCGCGCGAGAGCTGGCACGGCGGAGGGCTCCGCCCTCGAATCCTCGGGTTCGGTCAACGTTGCATTCCATAGAAGGGGGCGAGAGGCTCGGGCACTGCGGCGCCGCGCGGGAATCGTCGCGGCGATCCACCGGTGACAAGACCGCGACGCGAAGCGCCACGGGCGCTCGGCCCGGCTCCCCCATCACTGCCAGCTTCCTCGGCGCTGGGCATTGCGCCGGCCTCTTTCGCGCAGCGCCCACGACGCCCGGGCGGCCGAAAGAACAGGAATCATGGGAGGGGGCTTGTGGCGTCATGGCCGGTCTCCATCGTGGCGGGCCAGGAAGTCGAGGCAGACCTCGGCCAGCCACTGGGGGTCTTCGGCGACAAGCGCGTGGCCGGAGGTCGGATGGACGGCGACCTCCGCTTCGAGCGCGCTCGCGAGCGCCTCGCACCGCTCGCGGTCCATGACCCGATCGTCCGCCGCCACCACCACCAGCGCGGGCCGGCCGATGCGCGGCAACCGGTCGGAGAGATCGAAGCTCTCGATCGCCGCAAGCAGCCCATCCACGCCTTCGAACCAGGAGAGCGGCAGCTGGTCGACCGCGGCGCGCCGCGCGGCGAGGCTCTTCGCCTCCGCTCGACGATAGTCCGCGGAGTAGACGCCTTGGACCAGGACGTCGTAGAAGCGCCCCCGCTCGCCGCCGCCGCGGACCTCGGCCAGGGCCGCTCGCATCTCGCCGGTCCCCTGCCGGAAGCCGTCGGTCGCGCGGTCCATCGCCGTGATCAGAGTCAGCGTCCGCACGCGGCTGGGGGCCTTCGCGGCGAGCTCGATCGCGACCTCGGCGCCGAAAGAGGCGGCGACGAGGTGTGCCGATTCCCAGCCCGCGGCGTCGAGCAGCGCCAGAACGTCGGCGGCGTGCCCCGCGAGATCCGCGGGGGGCGAGCCCGGCGACAGGAGCTGACCGCGGAAGTCGAAGAGAAGTGTGCGATGGCGCGTGCGCAATCTCGTCGCAATCGGCTCCCAGGAGGAGAACGTCATCATGCCGCCGTTGAGCAGAGCGACCGGAGAGCCCGCCCCTTCGATCCGGTGCGAGAGCGAACCGCCGCTCATCCGACGCGGTCGCTCAGATAGCGGTCCCGCAGCTCTCCCTTCACCACCTTGCCGTAGGCGGTGCGCGGCAGCTCTTGGACCTCGATGATCTCCTTGGGGACCTTGTAGCGCGCGAGCCGCTCGGCCAGGAATTCGAGCACAGCCTCGCCATCGAGGCTGCCCGCCTCGAGCGGTACGACGAAGGCGACACCGACCTCGCCCCAGGTCGGATGCTCGATGCCGACCACGGCGGCGTCGCGTACTCGCGGGTGTTGCAGCAGCGTGGCTTCGATCTCGGCGGGATAGACGTTGACGCCGCCCGAGATGAACATCTCCTTGGCCCGTCCGGCGATGTAGAAGAAGCCTTCTTCGTCGCGTCGCGCCAGGTCGCCCGAGCGGAACCAGCCCGCATCGACATACGCCTCGGCGGTCGCCTCCGGGCGGTTCCAGTAGCCGAGCGAGACGTGCGGTCCGCGAAACCAGAGCTCGCCGATCTCGCCGGCCGGAACCTCCACGCCGTCGCCACCGACGAGCCGGACCTCGGTGTGCATCATCGGCCTGCCGATCGAGCCCGGTTTGCGGACGGAGTCCTCCACCGACATCGCGAAGCAGTTGACGCCGACCTCGGTCATGCCGAAGCCCTGCTTGAAGACGATCCCCCGCGATTGGTACACCTCCGCGATCCACGTCGGCAGCGGCGCGCCGCCGCTGTACAGGCAGCGCACGGAAGAGAGGTCGGCCCGCTCGAATTCCGGCGCCTCCATCAGGAGCTTCCAGATCGTCGGCACGCCCAGGACCACCGTGCAGCGCTCGCGCTCGACCGTACGCCAGATCTCCGCCGGATCGAAGCCCCGATGCAGGACGATCGTGCCGCCGACGGTGAAGATCGGGCCGAGAAAGGCCATCAGTCCGCCGGCGTGGTAGAGCGGCGTGAAGATCGGCGAGACGTCGTCCGCGCGTAGCTGCCAGCCACAGACCGTGTTGTAGCCGTTCCAGGCGACCTGGCGATGGGGAATCATCACGCCCTTGGGCTTGCCGGTCGTTCCCGAGGTGTAGAGCAGGCAGTAGACGTCTTCAGGGTCGCAGCGTGTCGGCTCGAAGCCGCGCGGATCGGCGGCGGCGACGAGCCTCCCGTAGCTCGGGTCGGCCGGCTCCGGCGCCTCGTCGAGCGCCACCCAGCGCTCGACCGACTCGCAGCGCGACCGCAGCGCCGCCACCGTCGCCGCGAAAGCGCCGTCGTAGATCACGACGCGCGCGCCGGAGTCCTCCACGATCGGCGCCAGCTCGTGCGCCGTGAGGCGCGTGCCGAGAGTCACCAGGATCGTGCCGGTCTTGCCCGCCGCGAAGAAAGCGTCGAGGTACTCGACCCGGTTGTGCGCGAGCAGCGCCACCCGATCGCCTCGCGCCAGCCCGAGCGCGCGCCAGGCGAGCGCGCAGCGCACGGCGCGCTCGTCGAGCTCGCGGTAGCTCAACCGCAGCGCCGGATCTACGACCACGAGCGCGAGGGCTTCGGGCGTCAACCGGGCGCGCTCGCCGAGGACGTCCGCGGCGATCACGGGGTGGGCGTCTCCGCGGCGTCCGCTCGCGGAGCTCCGATCGCTTCCGTTCGCGCTGCTGGCGGCGGCATGGCGAGCACCCGCTCGAGGGCTACCAGAAAGCGGTCGGGACACTCGACCTGCGGCACATGCCCACAGCGTTCGACGGTCGTCAGGCGCGCCGCTGGCAGCGCGGCCTCGAGCCGGCGGGCGTACTCGAGCGGAATCAGGCGATCGCTCTCGCCCCAGACCAGATCGACCGGTGTCGCGACCTCGCCGAGGCGGCCGTCGAGCAGGTGCGCCTCGAGCCCGGCGAGGTCGCGGCCGAGTCGCGAAATCGGCCCGCTCGCGGCGCGGCGGATGACGTCGTCGAGGACGAACCCGGGCACGGTGGGCGAGGAGGGATCGCGCAGCAGCGCCATCAGGCGCCCGGCCTCGGCCCGGTCTCCGGGCACCAGCGACGGGCCGCCCGGCTCGCCGCGCAGCGCCCCGCCGTTGACCAGGACGATCCGGGCCACGCGCTCCGGGTGGCGGTACGCGAGGATCGTCGCGAGCCAACCGCCCAAGGAGTTGCCGACGATGGTCGCCGGAGCGTCAGCGGCGGCCGCATCGAGGAATCGTTCGGCGCCCGCCACCACCGCCGCCATCGTGAGCTCTCCCGACCCGGGTTCGCTCTCGCCATGCCCGGGCAGATCCGCGACCAGCACGCGGTAGCGATCCGGTGAAGAGTCGGCGCGACCGCCGCCCAGGTCCCCGCCTGGTCGCCCAGGCCGTGAAGAAAGAGCAGCGGCGGTCCGCTGCCCCCGACGAACAGGGCGAGGCGATCCGCTCCCGGCGCCGAGGTCGACGCGCGCACAGCCGGCGCTCGCGAGCTCGCGCCGGCGGGAACGCTCGAACGCTTCGAGAGGGTTGCGCACGAACCAGACGAAGAGAGCGGCCAGCGCGACCAGGACGACGCCCACGGCGGCGAGCGCCCAGCGCCAGCGCCGCCTCACCTCGGCAGGGCTCCGACCCGGAACGCCGCTCCCGCCTGGTTGTAGCCGACGCCGGAGCCGACGAAGACGACCAGGTCACCCGACCTCACCTTGCCCTTCTCCACCGCGTCGTCGAAAGCCATGCCGAGACAGGCCGAGCCGGTGTAGCCCCACTCCTCCATCACCGTGTGGGCGCGCTCGAGCGGCAGGCCGAGATCGGCCATCACCAGCTCGATCGACGGCTTGCGCACCTGGGTGAAGATCACCAGGTCGATCTCGCTCAGCTCGAAGCCGCCGTTGGCCGCCAGCTTGCGCACGATGCGCGGCCAACCTTCGTGATTGATTTCGGGCGGGTAGCGCTCGACCAGCTTCACCCTGGTCTTGCCCGCCCGGACGTTCTCCGCGCTCGCCGGCTCGGCGGTGCCGCCGGCGTAGATCCCCCAGTGCTTGTGGTAGGAGCCGTCGGCCTGGGCGCGCGGCGGAGATGAATCCGGGCTCGTCGCCGGCCTCGATCAGCGCCGCGCCGGCGCCGTCGCCGTAGAAGAAGACCATCGGGTCGGCCGGATCGGCGAGCTTGTGCATCAGAGTAGACGCCCACGACCAGCACGCTCCGGATCGACGGATTGGCCGCGATCCACCCCGCCGCGGTCGCGAGGCCGGTCGGGAACGACGCGCAGGCGCAGCCGATGTCGAACGTGCCCGCGTTGCGCGCGCCCAGCTTGTGCTGCACCACCACGGAGGTCGCCGGCGTGATGTAGTCGGGCGAGTCGGTGCCGACGAGGATCAGGTCGATCTCCTCGGGCGCGCGTCCCGCGCGCGTCGAGCGCCTGCCGCGCCGCGCGCACGGCCAGGTCGGAGGTCGCCCAGTCCTCGGGCGCATGCCAGCGCTGGCGGATGCCGGTCGACTGCTCCATCTTGTCGACGAAGTCCCCGAGGTGCGCGAAGCGCTCGCGCAGCGCGTCGTTGCGAACCTCGATCTCCGGCAGGTAGCGGCCGGTCGAGACGATCTGAGCGAAGCGAGCCATTCCGGATTCTCGCTCAGGTTCCCGTCACCAGGCCGCCGTCCACCGAAAGCACCGCGCCATGGACGAAAGACGCCGCGTCGGAGGCCAGCCAGAGGTAGGCCTCGGCGATCTCCTCGGGGCGCCCCATGCGGCCGATCGGCGTGTGCGCGACCATGCCGTCGAGCACCTTCTGCGGCATCGCCGCGAGGATCTCGGTGGCGATGAAGCCGGGCGCCACCGCGTTGACCCGGATCCCGTGCTTGCCCAGCTCGCGCGCCCAGGTCTTGGTCATGGCGATGACGGCGCTCTTGGTCGCGGCGTAGTTGGTCTGACCGAAGTTGCCGTAGAGGCCGACGACCGACGAGGCGTTGAGAATCGACGCCGCCGCCGCCTCGGATCATGCGGGGCACCGCCGCGCGGGCGCAGAGAAAGACGCCGCTTGAAGTTGACCGCGACCACGGCGTCGAAGGCGGCGTCGTCCATCATCGACGACGACCTCGCCCTCCTTCCACTTGACCAGCTGCGCGTCGCGTACGATGCCGGCGTTGTTGACGAGCACGTCGTAGCGTCCCCAGCGTTCGACCACGGCCGCGGTCGCCGCCTCGACCGGCGACGCGGTCGGTGACGTCGACGCGGGCGACGACAGCCTCGCCGCCGAGCGCTTCGAGCTCGGCGACGAGACCCGGTGCCTCCGCGACGTCCCAGGCGGCGACGCGAGCGCCCGCGCGGGCGAAGCGCCGCGCCACGGCGCGGCCGATGCCCGCGGCCGCGCCGGTGACGACGACGACTCTACCCTCGAGACCCGACTCGATCATCGTCAGAAGAAACGGAACTCGATGGTCGTGAGCACGGTGCGCGGCGCTCCGTACGAGCCGGTCAGAAGACCGAGCGCCGGGATGTTGTAGCCGTTGGTCAAGTACTCCTCGTCGGTGAGGTTCTTGCCGGTGATGCCGAACCGCCACTTGGCGTTCGGCGAGAGCCAGCTCACCCACGCGTCGTACAGCCAGTACGCCTCCTGCGTGATCGGCAGCAGCGGCACGCCGGGTCGTCCCGGGTACTGGCCGCCCTCGTTGGTGAGCACCGAATCGTCGCGATAGGCGGCGCCCGCGCTCGCCGTCAACAGCCCGCCGAAGGCCGGGAAGTCGAGGTTGGCGCGCAGGCCCGCGGTCCACTTCGGCGCATTGGTGATCACCTGGGTGTCGACGAAGCCGTCGTTGTTGGAGTCGAGGAAGCTGTCGGGCTCGGCGTCGAGGTAGCTCGCGAAGCCGTTGAAGCCGAGCCAGTCGACGTTGCGCGACGTCCAGTCGAACTCACCCTCGATACCCTTGACGGTGGCATCGCCGGCATTGAGGAAGTTGCCGAAGAAGGCGTCCTCGGTACCGTCACCGTTCGAGTCGTATGCCGTGAACGTGCTGACTTGGATGTCCTTGTACTTGCCGTAGTGGGCCGCCAGGTTGAGCACCAGAGAGCGATCGGCGAGCACGGACTTGAGCCCGACCTCGGCGACATCGAGAATCTCGTCGTCGAAGGGGTTGGCGGACTCCGGAAACACGGTCGCCTGGGCGCGCACATTGAAGCCGCCGCTCTTGAAGCCGCGGGAGACCGATACGTAGCCCATGACGTCTTCGGTGAACCGATAGTCGAAGCCGATCTTCGGCGCCAACGAATCGAAGGTCTTGCTCTTGTCGTAGTCCGAGGTCACGACCACCGGGGTGGTGAACGAGTCGTTGGCATAGCCGGCGTTGAAGGCGATGCCGTTCTTCTTCTCGCGCGTCGCGCGCAACCCGAAGTTGAGGTTGAAGCCCGGGCGGACTTCCCAGCTACCCTCGCCGAACAGAGCGACAGAGTCGACCAAGGTCTTGCCGTCGGTCGTGCCGAAGATGCTGTTGACGAAGATGTTCTTGACCAGGCCGCCGGCCTCGCCGTCGAAGTAGTAGAGGCCGATTACTCCGGACAGGCGGTCGCCGGCGTAGAGAAGCTGCAGCTCCTCGGAGAACTGCTTGTCGTAGTAGGTGGCGATCACGTCGGTGATGCGCGCCGGCGTGGTGTCGAAGTCGATGTTGTTCTCGGAGTCCGTCTTGCGGTACGCGCTGATCGACTTGAAGTCCCAAGAATCGCCGAGGTGCCAGGAGATGGTCACCGAGCCACCCTCGGAGTCGGTGCCGTTGAGCGGCGCGAGACCGCTCTGGGTGTCCCAGCGATCGTCGAGCGGCGCGCAGGGCTGGCCGAGGAAGATCGGGCAGAGGGGATTCGCGGCCAGGCGCTGATAACCCTTCGGTTCGGCGTCGTCGCGCGTCAGATCGAAGCCGAATTGGACCTTGACGTCGTCGGACGGCAGCCAGTCGAGCGCCGCACGAGCGGCGAACGTCTTGCGGTCGGACACGTCGCGGCCGGTGAAGAGGTTCTCGCCATAGCCGTCGTGCTGGAGCGAGGCGACGGCGACCTTGGCGCGCAACTTGCCCGGGATGAGGGCGCCGCCGACGCTCGCGCGCAGGTCGAGGTTCGAGTTGGTGCCCGGCGTCACCGAGATCATGCCGGTGCGCGCGTCGGTGAGCTGCCGACTGACGTACTTGATCGCGCCGCCGATCGTGTTCTTGCCGTAGAGCGTGCCCTGCGGTCCACGCAGGACCTCGATCCGCGCCACGTCGAAGACGTCGAGCAGCGCGCCCTGCGGCCGCGCGATGTAGACATCGTCGAAGTAGAGGCCGACGCCTGGATCCACGCCCCAGAGCGGGTCCGCCTGGCCGATGCCGCGGAGAAAGGTGGTCAGCGTCGTCGACTGATTGCGCCCCTCGTAGATGGCGAGGCTCGGCACCTTGCTCTGCAGCTCCGAGATGTCGCCGACGGTCGCCTCCTCGAGGCGTTCGCCGGTGATGGCGGTGACGGCGATCGGAACGTCCTGCACGCTCTCCTCGCGCTTGCGCGCCGTGACGACGATCTCCTCGCCGACGATCGGCTTCTGCTGGGCGGCCTCGGCCTGCTCGGCCGCTTGCGCCGCCTCGCTCTGGCTCTCGGACTCCTGCGCGAAGGCCGGCACGCCGGCGAGCAGCAGCAGTCCGGCGGCGAGACGCGCGGCGTGACGGTGGAGCGCGCCGGCTCTGGGCGCGCGCGCTACGTTGACTCTCTTCATGGCATCCCCCTAGGGTGCTTCTCGGTACCTTCTCGACTCATGGTTCGGGCGCGGCCCGCACCGCGACTGCATCGATCGACTCTCTTCGCGCCGCTGGCGCGGGCCTGTCAGAACGTGGCAGCAGACCAAAGCGCAGCAGGCGTATGAATTCATCGGTCGCCTGTTTCGGGGTCATGCCGAAATGCAGCGGCGCGCCGAAGCACTTTTCGACGGTGAAGAAATAGAAGAGCCAGCGGGTCGCGACCATCACCGCCATCATCGGATCGGCGTCTCCGAAGTCACCCGCGGCTTGGCGCTCGCGGAAGCGAGCGCCGTAGTTGGCCTCGAATCGCTTCGCCATGCCTTCGTAGAAGGCTCGGATGTGCTCACCGCGGAATTCGATGACGTCGACGTAGATCAGCAAAATGTGCGCCGCGTTGTCGGTGACGACTTGCTCGATGGCGACGGCCATCTCCTCGAGGTCCTCTGGAAAGCCGGCCGATCCGAAGATTTTGTTGAGCCGCAGATCGGGGTCGAGCAACCGTTCCCAGTAGCGGTCGAGCAAGCGCTGGTAGATCGCGTGCTTGCTGGGGAAGTGGTGGTAGATGTTGCCGACCGAGATGCCCGCATGGTCCGCAATCTGGCGCAGCGTCGTCGCGCGGTAGCCCTGGGTCGAAAAGAGCTCGAGCGCGGCGTCGAGAATCGCCGCGACCGACGCCTCGGACTTCGCTTCCTGCCGCTCTCTCGCCGACATCCTGTCTCCTCAAACAAACAAACCGAACGCTTGGTCGGCTATTCTATGAAACCTCCTCAGCCGTGCAAGCCGCACTGCGGCAAGACCCCAAAGAGCACCGGAGACCGCCTGTTGTTCAGGGCTTTTCGCCGTTTGGAGTGGCTCGGTGGCCCATGGTGAGCTCGACGGGCAGCTGGCAAGGTCGAGCTGCAACTGGTGACCTGTCCGGATATCGAGGCGGTTGGGGCCCTCGAGGAAGCTCCATCTACGGGAAGTCGGGCCGGCCAGAGCGCCTACCGCGCAGCGCCTCGACGCGCTCCGCCCCTCCCCTTCACTGGCAGGCTTTCGCGACGCTTGCTACGTCGAAGCGTAGATCGCGCTGCGCCAGACCCAAGCGAATCGGCGAATACTCTCTTTCTCTTGGTCGGATCCGAGGTAGGGGCGCTGCGCGACGGACGGCGAGGTACAGTCGGAGGTCGAGACGGCTTGCAGTGAAGGGGTCCGGGGGGGCGGCGCCGAGCCCTTCCGCACAGCGCTCCGCCCTGGAACCGTTACTCACCGGTGGACCCGCTCGTCGTCCACCACGCAGCGGCGCGACCGCGACCACGCTCCCCCATCCATGGAGTTTCCGCAGCGCTCGACGGACCGGAGACCTCCTGCGCTCCAGGCACCCGAGGTCGAACGGTCCGACTCTCGGCTCCTGTTGGCGAGCGGGCGGGAGTCAGGACGAGCCGTCCCTTCGCGCTGGCGCCATGCCATAGACTTCGGCTCATGCCCGGCCTCGGCTCCGAAGCGGTCCAGCGCGCTGCATCGAGACTGAGATTCCCTCAGCTCTTCGCCGTCTTCCTGGCGCTCTTCGTCGTCGACCTGGTCGTCCCTGACTTCGTTCCGTTCGTCGACGAGCTCTTGCTCGGCCTGGGCACTACGCTCTTCGGACTCTGGCGCGAGCGGACCGCGGTCCCGCCGGCACCGAAGCCGCCCGAGAAGAACGTCACGCCGCCGCACCCCAACTAGCCACGCGCTCGTCCGCACGCCGGAGCGGTGAACGCGGTCCAGTCACCGCCAGGTTGAAGTCTCGGGTCCGAAAAAAGGGCCCGCGCCCACCGCCCCTCCCGACAGGAGGACGACGCGATACGGGGAGGAGGCGGCGCGGGCCTCGAGATGCTTGGCTGCACCCACCGAGCTGCCGAACCGGGCGGGGGGACGAGGAGCGGGCACGCGGCCCGACCCCCGGTCCAGGGGGGACGCCCGCCCGGCTCAGCACTCGAGGACGTGGATGTTGCGCTCAGCGCACATCTTCTTGAGAACCTTCGGCCACACGGTGACCGAGACCTCGCCCAGGTGGGCCCTGCGCAGCAGGTACATGAGAGTCCGCGACTGTCCGATGCCACCGCCGATCGACAGCGGCAGCACGCCGTTCACGATTCCCTGGTGATACGGATACTTGAGGAAGTCCTTCTGCCCGGTGATCTCGAGCTGGCGGACCAGCGAGTCGGCGTCGACTCGGATGCCCATCGACGAGAGCTCGTGGCGTCGCTTCGTCACCTCGTTCCAGACCAGGATGTCACCGTTCAGTCCGTGCATCGGCCTGCCGTCCTTCGACACCGTCTCGCTCACCCAATCGTCGTAGTCGGCGGCGCGCATCTCGTGCGGATACCCGTCCGCGAGCGTCCAGCCGATGCCGTAGATGAAGATCGCCGGGTACTCCTGGAGGATCGCCGTCTCGCGCTGCTTGCGGGGCAGGTCGGGGTAGCGCTCCAAGATCTCCTCGGCGTGCAGGAACTCCAGCTTTTCCGGAATCTGCGGCAGCTTCTTCTTGCCGAGCGCCGGGAACGAGTCGCGGGCGAAGGCGTCCGCCTCGCGGATCACCTTCCAGATGCGCTCCACGCTGTCGGTAAGGTAGGCGAGATTGCGATCCGCCGCCGTGATCGTCTTCTCCCAGTCCCACTGGTCGACGTAAGCCGAATGGTCGTGGTCGAGGAAGTAGTCCTTGCGCACCGCGCGCATGTCGGTGACCAGGCCCTCGCCCGGCTGGAGATCGAACATCTCGAGCGCGACGCGCTTCCACTTGGTCGCGGCCTGTACGACCTGGGCCTCGATCGGGTTCTTGCCGTGGTCGTTCTCGATGTGGAAGCAAATCGGCCCGCGCGAGCCGTCGCGGTCGAGGTAGTCGTTGACTCCGCTCTCCGCATCGACGATCAACGGCACCTCGACTCGCATCAGGTTGAGCTCGCGGCAGAGCCCTTCCTCGATGCAGCGCTTGACCGCCGTGATCGCCCGCTGCGTCTCTTTCGGCGTGAGCAGCGGGTCGTAGTCCGTCGGCAGCACTTGCGCGATTTCCTCGTAGGTGCCGATCCCTGGCCCGGCGAGGTCTGCTTTCTTGTCGAGGGCGGCGGGTGGTGCGACGGTCGTGGACATTTCCCAGGCTCCTGGCAGTCGTACGGATTCGCTATGTGAACCGGGCGCGGCGCGCCCGAGGTTGGACAGATTCCTCCGAGCCCATTACGCTCCTTCCCGGCGTTCCGCGCACGGTCCCGCCGGGGGGCGCTCGCCCACCCGACCGGGCGGGCCGGCGCAACCGAGTCCTGGGTGCTGTCGTATCAGGCCCCGGTTCCACTCGCGGGAGCCCGACGACCAAGGGATCTCTGAATTGTCCTCCGAGCCAGCGCACACGCCGACTTCGCCGCGCCGAGCCCTCGTCGATTTGCGCCCAGGAGAGCTCGGCTTGCTGCTGCTCGCCGCGGCCTATTTCTTCTTCGTGCTGGCCGGTTGGTACGTGCTGCGCCCGATCCGCGACGCGATGGGGGTCGCCGGCGGCGTCGACAACCTCGCCTGGCTCTTCTTGGGCACGCTGACCGTCACGCTGCTCGCCCAGCCGGCCTTCGCGGCCGTGGTGCGCACTGTTCCGCGCACCCGCTTCGTCCCCTGGGTCTACCGCTTCTTTGCCGCCAACCTGGTCTTCTTCTATCTCGCGATCACCTCGCTGCCGGAGTCGGCGCAGGTCTGGGCGGGCCGCGTCTTCTTCGTCTGGACGACCGTCTTCAGCCTCTTCGTCGTCTCGATCTTCTGGTCGTTCATGGCCGATCTGTTCCGCCCCGATCAGGGCCGGCGACTGTTCGGCGCGATCGCCGCGGGCGGAACCCTCGGCGGGCTGGCCGGCGGCGCGCTCACGGCCGGCTTGGCCCAAGCGCTCGGAGCCCCGCTGCTGCTGCTCATCGCCGCCGCGTCGCTCGAGGCAGCGGTCCAGTGCGTGCGCGCGCTCGGCCGGCGCGCCGGAGAGATCTTGCCCGGGCAGGCGGAAGCCGGGCGATCGCCGCTCGGTGGCGGCCTCTGGGCGGGCGTCACCCACGTCGCGCGCTCGCCCTACCTCGCGGGCATCTGCCTGTTCTTGCTCCTCTACACGATCGGCTCGACCTTCCTCTACTTTCTCCAGGCGCAGATCGCCGCGGACGCCTTCTCGACCGGGGCCGAGCGCGCTGTCTTCTTCGCCCGCATCGACGTCTGGGTCAACGGCATCACCCTGCTGATCCAGACCGGCATCACCGGTCGACTGATGTCGCGCCTCGGCATCGGCGGCACGCTGGTCTTGATTCCGCTGCTTTCGGTCGCCGGCTTCGCGACTCTCGCCCTGGCGCCGACGCTGGGAGTGGTCGTGGCGTTCCAAGTCGCGCGGCGCGCCGGCAATTTCGCGCTCATGCGCCCGGCGCGAGAGAATCTCTTCATCCCGCTCGCCCGGGAGGACAAGTACAAGGCAAAGAGCGTGATCGATACCTTCGTCTACCGCAGCGGCGACCAGCTCGGCGCCTGGACCCACACCGGCCTCGCGGCGCTCGGTCTCGGGATCGCCGGCATCGCCGCGTTCGCGCTGCCGCTCGCCGCGATCTGGGCCGCGCTCGCGCTCTGGCTCGGCCGGCGTCACTCCCGGCTCGTTGCCGCTCCGAGTCCGCATCACGCCTCCCGATGATCTCAACTGCCGCTCACTTGCTCCGGAGGGAAACGATGAAGAGCACCCGCAGGCAACTGCTCCAGATGGGCGCCGCCGGCGCCCTCGGCCTCGGCGCCGCCCCCACGATCCTGCGTGCGCAGGGCGCCGCTCCGACCCCTCCGCCGCCGCTGCGGATCGACCCTATGGAGGGAGTCGGCAAAGCCCAGAAGCCGCTCCGCATCCTGATCCTCGGCGGCACCGGCTTCACCGGGCCGCACCAGGTTCGCTACGCCCTCGCCCGCGGCCACAAGCTGACCCTGTTCAACCGGGGCCGGCGTCCCAAGGAGTGGCCCGGCGCGGTCGAAGAGCTGACCGGCGACCGCGACACCGGCGACCTCGAGGCGCTCCGGGGGCGGGAGTGGGACGTCTGCATCGACAATCCGACGACGCTGCCCAAATGGGTTCGAGACGCCGGTCAAGCGCTCCAGGGCAAGGTCGGCCAGTACGTCTTCATCTCGACCCTCTCGGCCTACGCCAAGGACGACGTGCCGCATGCCGACGAAGGCGCGCCGCTCGCCGAGTACCGGGGTGAAGACGCGATGCAAGAGACGATGGATGCCGTGCGCGCCTCCGGCTTCGAGCTCTATGGCCCGCTCAAGGCCGCTTCAGAGAACGAGGCGGACAAGTGGTTTCCCGGCAAGGTGACCAAGATCCGGCCGGGGCTGATCGTCGGCCCCGGCGACCAGACCGACCGCTACACCTACTGGCCCGTCCGACTCGAGCGCGGCGGCGACGTCGTCTGTCCGAGCGAGGGGGCCGATCCGGTGCAGGTCATCGACGCCCGCGACCTCGCGGAGTGGACGATCCGGATGGTCGAGGCAGGCACCTTCGGCGCCTTCAATGCCGTCGGCCCAGGCTACGAGCTGCCGATCGAGGAGCTGCTGGTCGGCATCAAGTCGTGCGTGACCTCGGGTCCGACGCTGCACTGGCTGCCGGCGAGCTTCCTCGAGGAGCAGCAGGTCGCGCCCTGGGGCGAGATGACGGCCTGGGCGCCCGCCTCGGGCGAGACCGCGGGCTTCGGGACGCGCTCGAACGCCAGGGCGATCGCGGCGGGCCTCACGTTCCGGCCGCTGGCGACGACCGCGTTCGACACGCTCGCCTGGTTCCACGAACAGCCCGCGGAGCGTCAGGCGCAACCGCGCGCGGGGCTCGCGCCCGAGAAGGAAGCGGCCGTGCTCGCCGTCTGGAACGCGCGCAGGAAGAAGTAGCGGGCGGGGGGCTCGCTTCGCTCGATTCTCCGGAGCGCTGGTTGCTCTGTTGGGCGTCTCTGGTGGCGGAGCAGGGAGCGATTCCTCTTCTGGGGAGGAATCGGCGTTCAGATCGCCTGCCGGCTCGGGGCTGAGCTCGGCCCGCCCAAGCAACTGAGAGCCGCTTCGGCTCGTCGAGGCTTGGGGGCGCTTCGGATCGCCCTTCCTCCCCACAAGAGAGATCACTCCCCGCGTCTCGTTCGTGCCAGGGACGGTCAGAAGCTTCACCCCGGCCCCAGCCCCCTTGTCGTCGTGAGCGAAGCGAAGGACCTTGCGCGAGGGGCGAGGAACCACCGTCCCCGCTTCTTCAGCCGACGGCGCGAGATCCTTCACTCCGTTCAGGATGACATTGGGAATAGGGAATCAGCACGAATCGAGTCCCACCAGCAGACCGCCCCCTCTTGCGGCACAATCAGCCACATGGCCGAGACGATCGCCACCGCCGACCCGAGGACCACTCTCCGCTTCGCCACGGAGAGCGACGTCCCCATCATCCTCGAGCTGATCCGCGGCCTCGCCGAGTACGAACAGCTCGCCCACGAGGTCGTCGCCGATGAAGCGACGCTCGCCCGTTCGCTCTTCGGCGGCCGCAAGGTCGCGGAGGTCGTGATCGCCGACCACGACGGCGCGCCCGCCGGCTTCGCGCTCTTCTTCCACAACTTCTCGACCTTCCTCGGCGTCCCCGGGATCTACCTCGAGGACCTCTTCGTGCGCCCCGAGCTGCGCGGTCTCGGCATCGGCGAGACGCTGCTCACCTTCCTCGCCAAGCTCGCGGTCGAGCGCCGCTGCGGCCGGCTGGACTGGTCGGTGCTCGACTGGAACGAGCCGGCGATCCGCTTCTATCTGCGCCTCGGCGCCAAGGCGATGGACGAGTGGACCGTCTACCGCGTCACCGGATCCGAGCTCGCGAAGCTCGCGGCACGCTTCGGCTCGGAGCCGTGAGCCCGACCGGCGCCGACCCTGCCGCCCGGACGACTGCCGGCGACCTGGACCGCGGCGATCGCCCTCCACCCCTTCGTCTTCCTGCTCGCGCGTTACGGCATTCCCGGCATCGGCTGACCGGGCTGCCGGCCGGCCGATCTCAGGCGAGGTTGTGGAAGACCTGCTGGACGTCGTCCTCCTGCTCGAGCTTGTCGACGAGCTTGAGCACCTCGGTCGCCTGATCTTCCGGCAGCTCGACGGTCGAGAGCGGGACGTACTCGGTCGCGATCGAAAGCGGCTCGATGCCGCGGTCCTCGAGCGCCTTCTGCAGGTGACCGAAGTCGGCGAAGCCGCAGCGGATCAGGAGCTGCGCCTCCCCTTTCTCGCCGGTCGACTCACCCATCTCCTCGAGCCCGAAGTCGATGAGATCGAGCTCCAGCTCTTCGGGCTCGACGCCCTCCGGGGAGATCCGGAAGGCGCCCATCTTCTTGAACTGGAAGGCGACGGAGCCGGCGTTGCCGAGGTTGCCGCCCCCCTTGCTGAAGATGGTGCGAACCGCGGCGACGGTGCGCGCCGAGTTGTCGGTCGCGGTCTCGACGACGACGGCGACGCCGCGGGGCGCGTAGCCCTCGTAGAGCACCTCCTCGTAGTCGGGGGCGTCCTGGCCGGAAGCCTTCTTGATCGCCGACTCGACCTTGTCCTTCGGCATGTTGACCGAGCGCGCGTTCTGGATCGCCCGCCGCAGCGCCGGGTTGCCGTCGGGATTCGGCCCACCCGCCTTGACGGCGACGGTGATCTCCTTGCCGATCCGGTTGAACTGCTTCGACATCCGGTCCCACCGGGCGAACATCGTGTGCTTGCGTGTCTCGAAGATGCGTCCCATCGGCTACCCCGGAAAGGAAGGAAGAATGTCGTCGGATCGGCCGGCGCCCAGCGCCGAGGAGCTCAAACCCAAACCCCGACCCCGGAATCTAGCCCGCCAGCCCCCTAACCGACAAGCCGCACGAGCCACCAGGACCCGCGACCTCGTCTCGATCACACACCGCGTGACAGTCCCCCTCCACCCTCGACCAATCCGGATTCGGTTTAGCCCTGTGACAATGCGCCCTTTCCCCCACGCCCTCCGAGCCCTACAATCGGGACAACTCAAGCCGCTGCAGCAACTGACAGCACCTGACACCTCCAAGTGCGACACTCTTATCCAAGCGTTGTCACACCCCATGAACGCGACCCTTCGCAGCAATAACCCTAGTTAGGCGGCAAGAAAGAGAGCGCAGCTGTGCCAGCGAGAGTCATCGGTACTGTTTGGTCGGTCGCTGGTACCCTTTTGCTAATCTGGTCCGGGCTCGGTCTCTATCGCTGGAGCCTTACGATTGAGCGCTTTTCGAGCCGGCGTGATGCGGCGCTCATCTTCCTGGCTTTCGCGGTTGTCACAGTTGTCGGCGGGTTGCTGGCGGCGCTGCGGCGCCGGGCTGGTAGGCCGGTGCTCGTGGTCGCATCATGGCTCACCCTGGTCTACTCGGCGTCGTACTTCTTGATGGGCGGCGGCGACGATACAAGCAAGTCGTATCTGTTTGCTGTTCTCGCCGCGGTGGTGCTAGCGGTCACGACGCTGGGTCTAAGGAGGCGACTTGCCGTCTAACCCCTCGTTCGAGCGGTCGCGCTCCGCAGCTGTGGCCCGCTTTGCGGTCCGCCGCTGGTGGCGCGCCGCTCAACTCATTATCCGTTAGCTGCCAATGTCCCCGTCCAGCCCTCGTGTCGTTCCCGTTCTCCTTCTGCTGTTCGCTCTCGCTCTTCTTGGCTGCGGGGCCGATCAGACCTCGGCGCCGTCTTCCGGCCTGCGGTCGACGTTTGGCGGTGCCGTCGAGGAGTTCTCTGGACCCGGTGTCCTACTGGTCGTTACGTGGGCGGACTGGGCCAGCGTCTGGAAGCTCCTAGAGCCCGAGCTCGAGGAACTTCAGGCCAGGTCCCTTGAGAACGTGTCGTTCCGCATCGTCAACGTGGACCAGGAGCCCGACGTCGCTAGGAAGCTCGGGGCAACGATTGTTCCTTCTGTCGTGGTCGTGAAGAATGGCGCGGCCGTCGAGGTGCTGCCGAACTTCACGTCCGCAGAAGAACTGTCGCGTGTGGTGACCAGGTGGCTTGGCAGCTAACAAATCGCTCAGCTCAGATCCGTCAGGTGACACGACGAAACGAGTCGAGGCAGCCCCAGCTTTGAACCGAGGCTGTCTCGACCTATTCAGCGGCTGTAGTAGTCGCGGCCCGAGCCGTCGTTGAAAGCCCGACCGCATGCAACAGTTCTTGAAATCGACGCCGGGAGTTGCACGGGCACGGGTCGTTCCGGCCGAGTTTCTCGAGAAGCCTTTTGTCTCCTCTTACGACTCGGAGCCCGCGCTTGACGCGGGTCTCGGAAGGGTATCCCTCCCTTCGCTTGCTACTCGGTTCGAAAGGAAGAAAGATCGTCGAACTGGTTGTTCTTCACCAGGTCGCACCTCGTCTCGGCATCGATCTGTGCGCCGAGGGGAGACGGAGCGCGGTCGCCGACTCCAGGCCAGGCTTCGAGCTACGGTCGACCCACTCGAAGCGGCGAAACGCCTACAATAGAAAAGCGCCCGGGGAGTCGATTGCCGACGAGTCCTGAACCTTGCACTGGCAACTACGTGGCGATCTGGCGCAAGCAGGGCGATGGAGCCTGGAAGTGTGGAGTGGAGAGCGCAATCTTCGCGCCGCAGTCGCCGGCAGAGGTTGACACTCTGGTGAACGAACACGGAAGCAAGCCATGATCATTCGATTCAAGCACGAGTTCGCTCTCCCCGTCGCGCAGGTCTACTCCTACTTCCGAACACCCGCGGACTGGCCTCGCCTGTTCGGCTTCGCCGACGACGTGACAGAGCTCGGTGACGGCTGGTTCGCGGTGCCGTTGCGGCGATTTCCGTTTCCGCTCGTGACGAAGTACCTCGAGCAGCGGCCCAACGAGCACGCCCACTGGGTCTTCAGAGGTTTCTGGCGCGGCCAAGGCGAGGTGCGTTTGCACGAAACCCTCGGCGGCGTCCTCGTCGAAGGCTATGAGGAGATCGCGGTTCGCTGGCTCTTCTTGCTCTCGCCGATCGTCGAACGGCTCGTGCTCGAACGGGGCTTCCGCAGGATCTGGGACGGCGGCTGGCGTCGTTTGCGCAAGCTGGAAGCCGCCGCGCCGGCCGCGATTCCCTGAAGCAGCGATCGGCCCACCCTGGCGAGATCGGTCCGAACCGCGCGGAGAGCCGGGCCGCACGCGGTCTTTCGCACGTTTCAGGATCCGTTACCGCAGCTCGAAGCGCGCGGTGAGATGGAAGAAGACCGGGACCGGGCGGCCGCGCAGGGTCGCGGGCTCGAAGGTCCAGCGCCGCACGGCTTCGATCGCGGCCTCGTCGAGGCCGAAGCCCAGGCCCTTCTCCACCAGCACATCGGTCACCCGCCCCTCTCGGTCGATCGTCGCGCGGACGACGACGAGGCCCTCGATGTGGGCTCGACGCGCGATCTCGGTGTAGGCGGGGGAGGGCGCGAAGAGCTTGACCGGCGCAGCGATCTCGCCGCCCACGGGCCGCGGCGCGTCGTAGCTCCCGGCATCCGGGGGCGGCGCGTCGGGAATCCCGAGGATGCCACCGTCGAGCACGAGATCGAGCTCGGGGCGCTGGAACACCGCCGTGCGGATCGGCTCGAGCGCGTCGGGCGTCGGATCGGGCACCGGTACCAGTCGGCTGCGCGGGTTCGGCAGGACCTCGGGCGGCGGCTCGGGAGGCCGGAAGCGCGGAGTGATCAGGACGGGCAGCCCCCGGCGCTCCGGTGCCGCGAGCTGCGAGCCGCCGAGATCGGGCGAACGTGTCGCGAAGAGGCAGAGATGGAGGAGCAACGCCGCCCCGACCGCGAAGCGGAGGCGCGCCCGGTCCCGCGCTTCCTCGAGCCCGAAGATCTCGAGAGCGCCAGCGCTCGCTTGTCGTGATTGTCGTGGCTCGGCGGCAACGAGCTCGGAACCTCGGCTTCGCATGCGGCCTCCTCGCCGAGACGCGGCATCGCCTCGTGTCTCGGTCTCGAACGATTGGACCCCCGAGACGTCCGAGTGGTTCCCTCCCGCGGTCCGCTCCGGGCTCCCATCGGCCGTTGGGAGCACCATCTTTCGGTGATCGACGTTCGACAACGGATCGGCACCCGGGCGAGCTCCGGCGCCAGCCCGCGAGGTGGCGCGAGGGCGCCGGCGTGCCGTCCGCTCGGGCGGCAGAACCGACAACCACGACGGCCAGACCGCTAGCCGAGGCCCGCGCACCAAGCGCGCGAACGCCGCGAGGACGCGTTGCCGCTTGCCGCGGTCGGAGTCGAACGGCGCCCGCGATAGCTCGAGTTGGACCCAAGGGCGCTCGGCGGCGTGCGTGCGCACGATGTGGCCGCCGCGGAAGGGACGATTCACCGCCACCTCACCGCCGAACTCGGCGCGGAAGGCCGCGATCAGGCGCTCGAACCAAGGTCCGGGCAGCGTGCCGTCGGCGTCGCTCAGGCAGACCTCGGGGCGCTCGCTCCCCGGATCCGGCCCCACCGGCGGGCCGTGCGCCGCCATGGTGTGACAGTCGACGCCGAGAACCACCTCCGCGATCCGGGCGCGCGAGCCGGGAATGGTAGGGCGCGTGGTGGCGCCGCAGCAGCTCCTCGACGAGCTCCGCATCGGGCGGCTGGCGCCAGACCGGAACGTCCCAGCAGGTGTGCGTCTTGATCACGCCGTCCTTGCGAAAGTCGTCGTCGGCGCGATTGAGGTCGACGATCGCGCGCGCGACCGGGCTGGTCTCCAGTCGCGCCACCTCGCCGGCGAGCTCGTAGATCGCGTCGGCGCCGCCGTCGCCGTCGGCGGCGATCTCGTCGGGCGTGAGCACGCAGAGCGCCGCCGCCTCGGCCGGCACCTCGAGCCCGCGTGCGGCACGCTCACGAGCAGCGGCAGCCTCACTGGCGCGGCCCGGCGGCGGCGCCGTCGCGCCTCGGGTCGGCGATGCCGACCAGCCCCTCGCGCGTCCGCATCACGAGCTGGACGCACCCCATGTAGAAGGAGTAGGGGTCGCGCACGTCGACCTCGAAGCCGTGCTGGCGAGCAGCGGCGGAATGTCGTCGCGAAAGCGCGACGCTTCGAGCGCCACCTTGCCCTCGAGCGTGGCGTGCAAGCGCGGCGCGTCGACCGCCTCGTAGGGCGTGTGGCTGCCGAGCCGCAGCAGCACCTGCAGGATCGCGGTGACGATCCGCTCGCTGCCGGGCGAGCCGATGACCAGCCAGGGGCGCGCGCCGCGGAAGACGATGGTCGGCGCGACGCTGCCCCAGGGGGGCGAGTTCGGCCGCAGGTAGTAGGGGTGCGAGATGTCCTCGACGTCGTACGCCGAGAGGTAGTCGTTGTAGAGGAAGCCGAGGCTCGGGGTCGCCACCATCGCGCCGAAGACCCGCTCGATCGACTGCGTCAGCGCGACGACGTTGCCGTCGCGGTCGATGACCGAGAGGTGCGTGGTCTCGCCGCCGCCGCGCAGCCGACGGCGGAAGGCCTTCGCGAGCGCTCGCGTGCGGTCGGGATCGAGCATGCGGCGCCGGCGGATCTGCGGATAGAGGTTGGGGTCGTAGGGGCGATCGGCCCGGTCGCATCGCCGCCTGGCGCATGACCATCGCGAGCAAGCAGCGCGCCCGGGGCGTCTCCGGATCGGTCTCGCTCGGGCTCGAACTCGTTGAGGATGTGGATCATCTGCGCCAGCGCGCGACCCGCGCCCGGCGGCGGAAAGGTGAGCAGCCGCAGCCCGCGAAAGCGCGCCGAGATCGGCCGTCGCTCGATCGGCGTGGGCAGCCGCGCGAGATCGTCGGCGCGGATCAGGCCGTCGTTGGCCTGCATGTCGCGCACGATCGCGCGCGCGATCTGGCCGCGATAGAAGTCCTCGATGCCGTGCGACGCCAGCCGCTCGCAGCGTCCGCGCCAGGACCGGTTGACGGAGGACGGCGCCCGGTCCCGGCACCCTGCGGCCGGGACCGAGGAAGATCTCCGCGGCGTTGAAGC
This sequence comes from uncultured Acidobacteriota bacterium, assembly GCA_963700315.1. Classification (GTDB taxonomy): domain Bacteria; phylum Acidobacteriota; class Thermoanaerobaculia; order Multivoradales; family JAGPDF01; genus JACTMI01. Next base: position 95,314 of record CAVOXC010000001.1, read on the forward strand.
GCCGCAGGTGACGGTGCTCCCGCAGCAGGAGGCCGTGCTGCAGCTCGCTCCAGACGACGCCCTCGGTGGCGAGTCGGATCGCCGGGGCGAGGATGCGATCGAGCGGACAGCGAGCCGTAGTGCTCGACCAGATGCCCGAGGACACCGGGCGTGCTGGGCACGGTCGTGGCCCGGTAGCCGCGCAAGCGGCGCGAACCGCGCACCGCTTCCGGCGTCGCCCGATAGGGCGCGAGCGAGGAGCCGTCGAGCGCCACCGTGCGGCGTTCGCGCGCGCGGTGGAGCAGCACCATGGTCTGGCCGCCGAGACCGGAGGCCTGCGGCTCGCAGGCGCCGAGCGCGAACGCCGCCGCGACGGCGGCGTCGAAGGCGTTGCCGCCAGCTTCGAGAATCTCGACGCCGGCCTCCGTCGCGGCGTAGTGCTGCGTCGCCACCATGCCCCGGCGCGACACCGCGAAGCGCTGCGGGCGAACGGGGGGTCGCCGCACGACCTCGCCGAGATCGCGAAAGGGGTCCGGACCGCGCTCCCCCGACGGTCGCGGAGCGTCGTCGGTCACGCGGCCTCGCCGTGGAGGAATCGTGCGAGCAGCAGCGTCCGCTGCACCAGCGAGAGGCGCTGCACCGCTTCGTCGGGCGTGTTGAGCGCTTGCGCCACTGGACCTAGCCCGCACACCGCGGCTCGGCCCGCCGGCGCGAGGCCGGCGACGGAGGGCCAGGTGGAGCCTTCAGCCGTGAGCGGCACCTCGAGCTCGTGCGCGCATTCGAGCAGCGCCTTGGCCAGCTCGCGGCTCTCCGGACGGGGGATCAGGGGCGGGCGATCGGAGAGCGCCTCGAGGCGCCAGCGCAGTCCGCCCTTGCCGAGCACCTTGCGCACGTGGCGCTCCGCGCCGTCCGCCTGGCTCGCGTCGGCATACGAGATGACGACGTCGGCCACGACCGCGTGCGGCACCCGCATCGGGAAGGCGCGCGTCTTCAGCTCGCCGATCTCCACGGCGAGCTTCGACTTGCGCGAGCCGAGCGTCGTCATCTCGGAAACGCGCTGCGCCAGCCAGTTGAGCGCCGCCGGCTTGCGTCCGGTCCGGCCGAGCCGCAGGGCTTCTCCCTCGACCTCGAGCCGCAGCTTGCGCAGGCCGCGACGCTCGACGAAGAAGCTGTTCTCGAGGCCCCCCGGGCGCAGCACCAGCACCCGCCCCGCCCGCTCCATCGCCCCGGCGATCAGGGTCCGGCTGTAATGAGCGTCGCGCCCCTCGTCGAAGTAGCAGAGGATGCCGAGCTTGCGCCGCCGCAGCGCGCGGACGTTGCGCAGCGCGCGCAGCGCGAACTCCAGGGCGGCGAGCGGCGCCCGCGAGGTGCCGATGCCCTCGCCGTGCAGGAGCTCCGGGCCGCGCCGATAGGCCTGGCCGATGACCGAAGCGCCCAGCGGCACGTCGGCGTGGGCAACCAGCAACGTCCCGCCGTCGAGGCCGGCCTCGGTCGTCCAGGTGCGGATCGAGCGCGGGTCCGAGAGCGCCTCGACGTCGCGCAGCCCGAGCTCGTCGAAGAGCTCGTCGAGCTCGCGCGCGGCGCCGCGCAGGCCGATCGGGTCGGAGGTCCGCGAGCCCAGGCCCACCCATTGCGCGACCCGCTTCTCGATGCCATCGCGGCGCTCGGTGACGTGGGAGACCAGCGCCGCCTTGGGGTCCTCCGCGCGCCCGACCAGGCGCGGCCGCGGCGTGCCGAAGTAGCGCGCGCTCGCCACCTCGACCAGTCGGTTGACCAGCGCGGCGAAGTCGAGCCCGGCCTCCAGCGCCGCGCGAACGTACGAGCCGCGCGGGCCGAGGCTCGGCAGGCTGTTGATCTCGAGCATGTAGAGCTTGCCGTCGGCGTCGAGGCGCATGTCGACGCGCGCGCAATCGCTGCAGCCGACCGCGGCGAAGGTGCGACGCGCGATCTCCTGCGCCTCGCGGGTCAGCTCCTCGCCGAGCGGCTGCCGGGCAGGCGAGCTCGACCGTGCGGCCCGACTTGCCCGTCTTGTCCTCGTAGGAGTAGACCGTCGGACCCGTCGCGCCGAAGACCAGCTCGACCGGCGGCAGGGGTTCGGCGGGATTGTTGCCGAGCAGACCGACGTTGACCTCGCGCCCCTCGATGAACTGCTCGACCAGCACGGCCTGACCGAACATTTCGAAGATGAGCGCCGCGGCCTCGCGCAGCTCGGCTTCGCTCTGACAGACGCGGATGCCGAAGGAGACCGCCTCGTGCTTGGGCTTGACGATGACCGGATAGGCGAGCTGCGGCGCCTCGAAGTCGTCGCGCTCGAGCACCGCGAACCCCGGCGTCGGGATGCCGTGCTGCACGAGGACCATCTTGGTGATGACCTTGTCGAGCGCGATCGAGTGGGCGAGCGGACCCGATCCGACGTAGGGCACGCCCATCATCTCGAGAATCGAGGGCACGTGGGTGTAGCGGGCCTGGCCCTGGATCCCGTACGACAGGTTGAGCACCAGACCGGGGCGCTCGCCGTGGACGACTCGCGGCATGAACTCCTCCAGGCGCGTCACCAGGTCCTTGTCGGCCTCGAACGAGGTCGCCTGATGACCGCCCGCGACGAGGTCGCCGGTGATCCTCTCGATCAGCTTGAGCCCGATCTTCTCGCGGTTGGGCTGTCCGAACAGATTGATGACGTTCTGGCTGTCGCGGTTGTAGACGACGGCGATCTTGATGGGGCCTCCTTTCCGGGCGCGGTGAGTCGTGCTCCCCAGAGGGTACACGACGGTCCGCGGTCGCGCCGGCGGGAGTCCCCGTCACGATGTCGTCGAGCTCAGATGATCTCGTCCTCGTCGAACACCGGATCGCGGGCGACCTCTTCCTCGAGCCGCCCGAGGTCGCCGGAACCGTGCCGCTCCGCGGGGAGCGCGGCGACATGGAACAGGGCGTCACCGAGATGGACGACCGGCAGATGGCTGCGACCGATCACGACGCCGACGCGCGGCGAGCGCACCTCCACTTCGAGGTCGCCGAACGGGTCCGTCACGACGCCCAGGACGTCGTCTCTGCGCACCTCGTCGCCGTTGGCGCGAAAGCTGCGGAAGAGCCCTCCGCTCGGCGCGCGCACCCACGAGCTCGCCGTGGCGACGATCGATCGCACCTCGGACTGCCGGACCCGCGGCTTGGCCACCATGCCGAGATGCTTCATGACCTGGAGCACGCCCTTGGCGCCGATCCGAGCGGCGAACTCGTCGAAGCGCAGCGCCTCGCCCGCCTCGTAGACCAACACCTCGACCCCGCGCGCGCGCGCCGACTGGCGCAGCGAGCCCTCGCGCGTCGGCGAGACCAGGATCACCGGCGCACCGAACGCCTCGGCGAGCGCGAGCGAGCGCGGGCTCGGCTCGCTGATTCGCAGCTGCGGCAGATTGCTGCGATGGAGCGCCGCGGTGTGCAGGTCGATTCCGACGTCGCACCGAGCCACCACCTCGTGCAGGAAGAGGTGGGCGAGCTGACTCGCCAGCGAGCCGCCGGCGCTGCCGGGAAGGAGCGATTGAGGTCGCGGCGATCGGGCAGGTAGCGTCCGCGCGCGAGAAAGCCGGGGGCGTTGACCACCGGAACGCAGAGCAGCGTGCCGTGCAGGCGGCGCAGCGAAGGCGCTCGGAGCAGCCGGCGGATGATCTCGATGCCGAGCACCTCGTCGCCATGGACGGCGGCGCTGACGAACAGAGTCGTTCCAGGCTCGCGGCCGTGGATCACCCGCACCGCCAGGCTGGCGGGAGTGTGGTCGGGCAGCTCGCCGACCGGCAGGCGCACCGTCCGGGTCTCGCCGGGCTCGACGAGCTCGCCGCCGATCTGAAAAGGCGCCTGCACCGCTCAGCCGCGACCGCGGGTCTGGGTCTTGTTCGGCTTGGCGCTCTTCTCGAGGTGCTCGAGGATGAGATCGGCGATATCGAGCCCCGTCGCCTTCTCGACCCCTTCCAGCCCCGGCGAGGAGTTCACCTCCATGACCACCGGGCCGTGGTTGGAGCGCAGCAGGTCGACGCCGCAGACACCGAGCCCGAGCACGCGGGCGGCGCGCACGGCGGTGGAGCGCTCTTCCGGGGTGATCTTGATCGAGCGCGCGCTGCCACCCCGGTGCAGATTCGATCGGAACTCGCCCTCCGCTCCGGTGCGCATCATGGCGGCGATGACCTTGCCGCCGATGACGAAGGCGCGGATGTCGCTCGAGCCCGCCTCCTTGATGAACTCCTGCACGAGGATGTTGACGTTGGCTCCGCGAAACGCCTCGATCACGGACTTGGCCGAGCGCTGCGTCTCGCCGAGGACGACGCCGATCCCCTGCGTGCCCTCGATGAGCTTGATGACGACCGGCGTGCCGCCGGCGATCTCGATCAGGTCGTCGGTCATGCGGGTGTCGTGAGCGAAGGCGGTGACCGGCAGGCCGATGCCCTCGCGCGCGAGGATCTGCAGCGAGCGGAGCTTGTCGCGCGACCGGCCGATCGCGACCGACTCGTTGAGCGGGTAGACGCCCAGCATCTCGAACTGTCGCAGGACAGCGAGGCCGTACCAGGTGATCGAAGCGCCGATGCGGGGGATCACCGCGTCGTAGCCGGTCAGGATCTCCCCTTTGTAGCGGAGCTCCGGGCGGTGCGAAGTGATGTTCATGTAGACGCGCAGAGTGTCGATCACGTCGATCTCGTGTCCGCGCGCTTCCGCCGCCTCGACGATCCGCCGGTGCGAGTAGAGCCTGGGGTTCCTGGCGAGCATCGCGATCTTCATGGCAGTCACTCCTCTCCGTCGGCGTCGGTCCGTCTCGCGCGCGCTGGCGGCCCGCCGAGCGGGTTCTCCGCCAGGTAGGAGCGCCCCGGATCGACCAGGAAACGCCGACGGACCGCGGTCCGACCGACGAGCATCTCGAATCCCATCTCCTGCCGATCGGCCAGCGAGACCTCGATCGGCCAGGTCTCGCCGCCGAGCCTCAGCGCCGTGACGATGACGTGTCGTCGCTGCAGATCGCCGGTCGAGCTGCGGATGTTCCGCGTGCCCACCGAGGGCGCCTCGCACCAGCTCCACACGACGCCCTTCTCCGCCCGCGGCCTGAATCGGAAGCGGACCCAGACCTGGCCGTCGCGCTCGAAGGTCGACAGGCGCGTGGCGTGCAGCGACGACGAGCGCGCGCCCGTGTCGATCTTCACGCGAATCGCCGGAATCCGCAGGTCGGGCAGGCTCGCCCACTCGCGCCAGCCGATCACCGGCCGCTCCTTGCGCCGGCGCGCGGCGGGCTGGGTCCGGCGTCGGTTCCGGGCCTTCGTGTCCGCGACCTTCCGCGGCGCCCGACCGTCGTCGAAACGAGCTGGCATTGCCCTCATCCTATTCGATTCATTGCGCCGAGGCGCGCCGCGGGCGACTCGCGACTGCTACGATCCGGTCGCCGGCGACGCGCGGGGAGCCCCCGGCGATCGCTCGCGCCGGGCCGGCGCGCCGGAGCCGATGCTCCGCGCTCGCCCGCCACGGCACCAGGAGACCCGATCCGATGAACACTTTCCGGCCGCGCCTGGCGATGCTTCTGGCGGCGCTCGCGCTGCTCGCTCCGACCGCGTCGAGCCTGCTCGCCGCGGAGGGGCGTGGGCCATCGACGCCCGAGGAGCGTGACTACGTGCTGGAGCTGGTCGAGATGCTCGAGTCGAGGCCGGAGGCGGCGGAGGCCGCGGCGGCGCGCAAATGGCTGGTCGTCTGGCTGAGCTCCGTCCCCGATCTGACCGTCCACTTCTGCCTCGATCCGCTCGGCTCGCCCGAGCAGCTCGAAGGGGTACCGTCGGATCTCAAGGTGCAGCCGGCTTTCTCGCAGGCGGCCTACCTCATCCGCCATCCGGACACTGACGCGAAGAGCCCCGAGGTCTTCGTTGCCGGCATCGAGGGCGTCTTGCGCGCCTACGACGCGCTCCGCGCCCACGGCGGCGTGGGACAGCTCGCGCCCCTCGAGCGGCTCCGCCAGGAGCAGGCCGCCGGCCGGCTGCGGGAGTGGGTCGGACGGCGGCTGGAGAACTGCTTCTGAGCGACGGGCCGGCCGGCGCGCGGGCGGGGCGGCCGGCGCCACAGACGCCGAACAAGCCGCATCAGCGACTTGCCAGCACTAGGGCGACGCCACGGGCTCGCCCGTCTGCTAGGTTCGATCCCATGAGAACTTCCGTTGCCACCGGCCTCACCCTCGTCACGGCGCTCGGCTTCGTCGCGCCGGCCCTCGCGGCCGGCGCCTGGACACCAGCGGAGCGCCGGGCGATTCTCGACAAGACCCTCACCGTTCGCCTGGCGCCCGATCTCTCCGCGCTCGGACCCGGCGAGCGCGCGGCGCTCGAAGAGCTGCTCGGCGCCGGCGCGATCATGCAGCGCCTCTACGAAGACGCGCACCATCCGCAGGCCCGCCTGATCCGCAATAGCCTGGCGCAGCCCGGCGCCGATCCCGAGCTGATCGAGCTCTACCGCCTGTTCCGCGGCCCCATCGGCACCACCCTCGACAACCGGCGCGAGCCCTTCCTCCAGGTTAACCCCGAGCGGCCCGGCAAGAACGTCTACCCCGCCGACGCCGACCGGGCCGAGCTGGAGGCCTTCACGGCGGCGCATCCGGAGACGCGCGACGAGATCCTGGGCGAGCGCACCGCCGTGCGTCGCGCCACGCGCGCGAACCTCGAGGCCGACCTTACCCAGCTCGCACGCCATCCCCTGATCGACGGCCTCCATCGAGGCCTGCGCGGCAGGCTTCGCGCCCTCGCGGAGCGACCGGACGCGAAGAGCTTCTACGCCGTGCCCTATGCGGTCGCCTGGGCCGACGAGCACGCCACGCTGATGGTCGCGCTGTTCCGCGCCGCCGACGCGGTCGAGCCCGAGGACATGGAGCTCGCTCGCTATCTGCGCAACCGGGGCCGCGATCTCGTCTCCAACGACTACGAGAGCGGCGACGCGTCCTGGGTGACCGGCCGCTTTCGTCACCTCAACGCCCAGATCGGCGCCTACGAGACCTACGACGACGCGCTCTTCGGGGTGAAGGCGTTCCCCTCGCTCTCGATCCTGGTGCGCGACGAGGCCGCGACCTCCGAGCTCGAGGCGAGCCTGGGAGGTTTGCAGGCGGTCGAGGACGCCCTCCCCTACTCGCCGCGCAAGCGCGTGCGCTCCGACATCCCCGTCGGCGTCTACGGCGTGGTCGCGGACTTCGGCCAGTCGCGCGGCACCAACACCGCGACCATCCTGCCCAACGATCCGCTCTTCTCCAGCCGTTACGGCCGCACGATCCTGCTCCGCGACAACATCATGACCAACCCGGAGCTGTTCGCCATCGCCAAGCGCCGCTGGGACGCCGCGGTCGCCGCGGCCTTCTCCCGCGACCTCGACGCCAAGGGCGGCTCGCGGCGCACGCTCTGGCACGAGGTCGGCCACTACCTCGGGCCCGATCGCGCGCCCGACGGCAGACCGCTCGATCAGGCGCTCGCCGGCTGGGCCGATGCGCTCGAGGAGATGAAGTCCGACCTGGTCTCGCTCTTCTCGATCGACCGCTTCCACGCCGCCGGCGAGCTCGACGACGACGCCCTGCGCTCCGCCCAGGCGAGCGGCGTGCTGCGCACCCTCCAGGACAACCGGCCGCGTCGCGACCAGCCCTACCAGACCATGCAGCTCGCCCAGTTCAACTGGTTCCTGGAGCACGACCTGCTGGCCGCGGACGACGAGGCGCGTCTCTCGATCGACTACGGCCGCTACGCCGAAGTCGTCGCCGGGCTGCTCGAAGAAGTGCTGCGGGTCCAGCAGTCGGGCGATCCGAAGCGCGCCGAGGCGTTCTTCGGGCGCTGGACCGGATGGACCGACGACCTCCACGAGAAGCTCGCCGCCCGGATGCGGGAGGCCGGCGGCCCGCGCTACCGTCTGGTCCGCTACGCGGCGCTCGGCGAGTAGCTTCCGGCCCGAGCGACGACCCGCGGCGCGGCTCGGTCCGGCCTAGAGGGCGATCAGGACGGCAGTACGAGGGCGCCCGCGGACCGATCCCAGCGCCAGACCCGGCGCGGCGCGTGCAGTCGCACGCCGCCCAGCCAACGGTCGAGACCGACCGTCGCGACACGGTCGCTGCGACCTTCGAGGACCGCCTCGCCGAGCCGGGTGATCGACCATTCGTCGTCCTCGGAGCGCACCACCATCGGCGCGGGCGGCACCGAGAGCTCTTGGAGATAGAGCTCGAACACCGCGTCGCCGACGAAGTGATGCCGCTCGGCGGCCTGCGACTCGCGAAACAGCGTGTCGAATCGCTTGGGGCCCGTCATCAGCGCGGCGAGGATCTGTCGCTCGGAGCGCGACAGCCCCTCCTCGACCGAGGGGAACTGTTCGAGATGGCGAGCCAACGCGTGGGCGAGATCGGGTAGCGCGGACAGGTCCTCGTCGAGCAGCCGCTCGACGGCTCGCGGATCGGGGCTGCGGAACGCATCCCAGCCGCGACGCCCGAGCCTCAGCTCCTCCTCGCCGAGGTCGCGGCAGCGGGCGAACGCCTCGACCAGCTGCGTCGCCCGCATCGGCCCGAGCGACTCCCCGGGGAAGACGCCCGAGATCCGGCTCCGGCTCTCCGAGCCGGCGATCCGGTCGAGGACCTGCAGCAGCTGCAGCTGATCGTAGAGATCGGGCTCGAACCAGAGCACGAGCTCCCTGCCACGAGCGAGCGCTCGCTCGAGCAGTCGATCGCGGGCCGCGAGGTCGTCGCGCGCCGGGCGCTCCTCGGTCCAGCCGCAGCGGGCGAGGAAGCGGGCACGAACCTCTCGGAGCTCCGCGGGGGTCGCCGCCGCGGGCACGGGGCCCTCGTGCAGGACGTCGCGCCAGGGGAGCACTTCGCCGTCAAAATGGGCGGAAGCGATCCCCTCCGCGGCGACGTCGCCATTGGTCACGTGCAGCATCCGAGCCGGGAGTCTACCCGCCCTCGGGGGCGGTTATCTCCCTCGGGCCCTGTGCTAGCTTTTCCGCCGTGCAGGGAGACGACTCCGACCGGCTCGACCCTAGTCGCGCGGCCTGGCTGCGCGCGGGGCGTCGAGTGCTCGTCTGGAGCGGCTGGGCGCTCGCCGCCCACCATGGCCTGCTCCTGGCGCGCCGGCTGATCGACGCCTCGATCTTCGAGCCGAGCGTTCTGCTGCGCTGGGCCGGGGCCGCCGTCCTGGTGGCCCTCGCGGTCGATCTGCGGCGGCGTGGCGTCTCCCTGACCCGCGGACGCGCGCCGGTCGTGCTCGGCCTGCTCGTGCTGCTGCTCCACGTCGGAGTCGGCGTCCCGGCTCCCGAGGGGACGGATCTCCTGCTCGTCCTCCCGCTCGGGATGGCCGCCGGCCTCGGCGCGGCAACGCTCGCCGGCCTGGTGCGCCGGCGCCGCCCGCGGAACTCCCGTCCGACGCTGCGCGCGCTCGAGCCGGAGCATCCGGCGCGGGCGCGCGAGCGCCTCGGCGCGATCCCCGCGCGTTTCTCCCCCCGGCCTCCCCCGCTTCTCGATCCCATCGCCTGATCGACGCGAGCTCTCGCGAGCCGGCGGGTGTGCCGCCGACGCGGGGTGCGCGACAAGAGCGGCCGCCAAGCCGTTGGATCGAGCTCGACTCGAGGGGGTATCCCATGTACCGCACCATCACCCGACTGATCTTCGCCGGCGCGCTCGTCGTCGCCGTCTCTCCGGCTCTCGCCGCCGACACCGAAGCTCCGGCCGAGGCCGTCGCCGCGGCCGAGACCTCCGGCACCGCAGAGCAGAGCCCCGCCGCCGACGAGCCGGCGGCATCCTTCTTCGCCGCCACCACCGTCACGGCGCTGGGCCGTGAGGTCGACGCGTTCGATATCACCACGCCGGTCACCGTCCTGCCGCAGATCGAGATCGAGCGGAAGCTGCCGAACAACACCGCCGACCTCCTGCGCGACCAGCCCGGCGTCGACGTCAACGGCGTCGGCTTCAATCAGGCGCGCCCGGTCATCCGCGGCCAGCGCGGGTTGCGCATCCTCTTCCTCGAAGACGGCCTCCGCCTGAACAATGCCCGCCGCCAGACCGACTTCGGCGAGGTCACCGGCCTGGTCGACACCGACGACCTGCGCTCCGTCGAGATCGTTCGCGGTCCCATGTCCGTGCTCTACGGCAGCGACGCGGTCGGCGGCGTGCTCAACGTGATCACGAAGGCGCCGACCTTCACCGACGGATCGCGTTTCGGCGCCGAGTTCGAATCGCGCTACGGCGAGGCGGGCGAGATGACCCGCCTCCACGGTGGTGTCCGCGTCCAGGCCGGCAAGCTGCGCGCCTCGCTCTCGGCCTCGACCCGGTCGGCGGACGACTACGAATCGGCGTCCGGCCGATTCGGCAATCTGCGCCTCGACGAGCCGACGCGGGCGATCGACACCGGCATCGACGACGACAGCCTGTTCGGCGTCCTCGCCTGGGACCTGAACGATCGCAACCTCCTCACCCTGCGCCACCGCTCCTATCGCGCCGACCAGGCGGGGTTCGGCTTCGTCGACCCGGCGCTGATCGGCGACGACTCGGGCTTTCGCATTCGAATCCTCTACCCCTATCAGAACTTCGACCGGACCTCGCTCGAGTGGAATGCCAGCGGCGTCGCCGGCCCGATCGCCGATTCGCTGCAGGTCCAGGCCTATCGCCAGAAGAACGACCGCGAGCTGGCGAACGACATCGACATCGACATCGGGCCGATCTTCCCGGGCGCGCCCAACAGCTCGGTCGAGGCGGACTCGCTCAACCGCAGCATCCTCGAGACCTGGGGCTTCCGCGTCGAGGCGATCAAGGGGCTGCCGGCCGACCAGCTCCTGACCTATGGCTTCGAGGGGTTCCAGGACGACTCGTTCAACACCGACCGGTCGGTGACGACGACCACGATTCGATTCCCCTTCCCGCCGTTCGAGGTACTGGACGTTTCCGAAGACACGATCCCCAACGCGCCCAACGCCAAGAACAGCAGCTGGGGGCTGTTCCTCCAGGACGAGATCCCGTTCGGGAGCCGGGTCAAGGCGACCGTCGGCGCGCGCTATCAGAAGGTGGAGACCCGCGCCCAAGCGACGCCGAACTGGGACATCTCCGGCCTCGATTTCTCCGACGACGAAGTCGTCGGCACGGCGAACCTGCTGGTCCAGGCCACCGACAACCTCAACTTCTTCGTCTCCTGGGGAAGCGCGTTCCGGGCGCCCAACATCATCGAGCGGCTCTTCAACGGACCGACCCCGGAGGGCGCCGGCTACCAGATCCTCAACCCGGACCTGACCTCGGAGACCAGCGACAACTACGACGTCGGCGTGAAGTACCGCCGGCGCGACGCCTACTTCGAAGCGGTCTGGTTCCGCAACGACCTCACCGACGGAATCATCCAGGACTTCCTCTCGCCAACCGAGATCAGCCAGCTGCCCCAGGGCGTCCAGGACGCGATCGACGCGAGCGGCGCGCAGTTCGTGGTGCAGCAGCGCAATCTCGATCGGCTGCGCTACGAGGGCGTCGAGGTCGCGTTCGGCTATCGCGCCCCCTTCGGCCTGTCGGTCGGCGCCAACTACACCCACCTTCAGGACCGGCGGATCGGAACTTCCGCCGCGCCCGTGGAGGACCAGTACGCCGACAAGATCGCCGGCTACTTGCGCTACGAGCCCGACTCCCGCCGCTGGTGGGCCGAGTACCGCGTCCGTCACAACGGCTCCGACCGCGTCGTGCTCGACGAGGGCGAGCCCGCTCCGCCGATCGGCGATCGATTGCCCGCGTTCACCGTCCACACGTTCGGCGCCGGAGTCCTGCTGTTCGAGCGGGGCCGCCAGAGCCATTCGCTCACGCTCCAGGTCGCGAACCTGACCGACGAGCTGTACGCCGAGTTCTCCAACGCGACGTTCTTCCGTCCCGAGCCGGGACGGAATGTCACCGCGAGCTATCGAGTCCGCTTCTAGCCGCTAGGTTTCGCTCCGGCGCGGCGCCGCCCCCTCCCCCCCTGGGTGGCGGCGCCGCGCCGATTCTTTTCGCGACCGGCCGCGTCAGCGCAGGCAGCCGCCGCGGGCGATCAGGATTCCGTCGCGCGGGCGCAGCTGGATGGCGTAGGTCTCCTTGCCGGCCTCGACATGAAAGACCGGCGCGAGGTCGTCCGCTTCCTCGGCGTCCGGCGCCGCCGGATCCGGCCGATAGGTCACGTTCGGGCTCTTCTGCCGCAACGACTCCACGAGCTCCCGGGTGGTCGCCGCGATCTGGTACCCCTCGAAGCGGACGAAGATCGTCTCGATCTTGTCGCCCGGCCTCGAGCCGGAAAAGCCGAGCTGGAGGAAGAGCCCGCCGCGCTCGGCGCCGGAGACGAACGAACCGCAACGCGCGCCCCGGCGCTCGGTGAGGGGCAGCGTGGAGCTCGCCCGTCGCTCCGCCTGCACGTAGGACATGCCTACGAGAAGCCCTTGCCAGCCAACCCCTTTGGTCGAGATCTCGAGGCCGGCGAGCGGATCCTCCGCCGCGCCGGCCACGCTGGCGCCGACGATCAGGCGAGCCGATCGCGCGCGCGCGCCAGCTCGGCGCCTGCAGGTCCGATCGGTTCATTGCGCCACCTCCCCCCGCGTCCACGCGGAGCATCGCGTGGGAGTTGGCGAGAAGCACGCCGCAGTGCGGCGCCGCGCGGTAGACTGCTCCGCTCGAGAGGAGAGCCGCGCGCATGCCCCCGATCATCTACACCATGAAGAACCTGCGGAAGGTGACGCCCCAGGGCAAGCAGCTCCTCAAGGGAATCTGGCTCTCCTTCTTCCACGGCGCCAAGATCGGCGTGCTCGGCCACAACGGCGCCGGCAAGTCGACCCTGCTGCGGGTCATGGCCGGCCTCGATCCCGACTTCGACGGCGAGGCTTTCGTCAACGAAGGGTACCGCGTCGGCTTCCTCCCGCAGGAGCCGGTGCTGCCCGCCGGCAAGCGCGTGCAGGAGGTGGTGGAGGAAGCGGTCGCGGACAAGAAGGCGATCCTCGCCCGCTACGAGGAGCTCGCCGCCAACTACTCGGAGGAGACCGCGGACGAGATGGGCCGCCTGCAGGATCGCATCGACGCGATGAATCTCTGGGAGCTCGATCGCCATCTCGAAATCGCCATGGACGCGCTGCGCCTGCCGCCGGCCGACCAGGAAGTCTCGGTGCTCTCGGGCGGCGAGAGGCGACGCGTCGCGCTCTGCAAGCTGCTGCTCCAACAGCCGGATCTGCTGCTGCTGGACGAGCCGACGAACCATCTCGACGCCGAGTCGGTGGCCTGGCTCGAGCGGCATCTGCACGAGTATCCCGGCACCGTCGTCGCCGTCACCCACGACCGTTACTTCCTCGACAACGTCGCCGGTTGGATCCTCGAGCTCGATCGCGGCGCCGGCATCCCCTGGGAAGGGAACTACTCCTCCTGGCTCGAGCAGAAGCGGGAGCGCCTGGCCAAGGAGGAGAAGGAGGTCTCGGCCCGCCAGCGCACGCTCGAGCGCGAGCTCGAGTGGGTGCGCATGGCCCCTCGCGCGCGCCAGGCGAAGGGCAAGGCCCGTCTCGCCAACTACGAGCGCATGCTCGCCGAGGAGCAGGGCGAGAGGGTCGTCGCGATCCCAACGAGATCCACATTCCCCCCGGGCCACGGCTGGGCGACCTCGTGGTCGAGGCCGAGAGCCTGGTCAAGGGGTACGGCGACCGCCTGTTGATCGACGGGCTCGAGTTCAAGCTGCCGCGCGGCGGCATCGTCGGCGTGATCGGTCCGAACGGCGCCGGCAAGACGACGCTCTTCCGCATGATCGTCGAGCAGGAGACGCCGGACGCCGGCACGCTCCGGATCGGCGAGACCGTGGCCCTCTCCTACGTCGACCAGAGCCGCGAATCGCTGGACGGCGAGCGCACGGTGTTCCAGGAGATCTCGGACGGCGGCCGCGACACCCTGATGGTCGGCAAGCGCGAGGTCAACTCGCGCGCCTACTGCGCGGCGTTCAACTTTCGCGGCGCCGACCAGCAGAAGAGGGTCGCCGACCTCTCCGGCGGCGAGCGCAATCGCCTGCACCTGGCGAAGCTGCTCAAGAGCGGCGGCAATCTCCTCCTGCTCGACGAGCCGACCAACGACCTCGACGTCGACACGCTGCGCGCGCTCGAGGTCGCCCTGCTCGACTTCGCCGGCTGCGCCGTGGTGATCAGCCACGACCGCTGGTTCCTCGACCGCATCGCCACCCACATCCTCGCCTTCGAGGGCGACTCCGAGGTCCTCTGGTTCGAGGGCAACTACCAGGACTACGAAGCCGACCGCAAGCGCCGCCTCGGCACCGACGCCGACCAGCCGCACCGCATCAAGTACAAGAAGCTGGTGCACTGACCGCCGGCGCCGCGCCGGCTCGGCTGTTCCAACCCCCTGGTCTCAGGGCGCGGATCTCGGCGGCGCTGCGCGACGCAGCCCCGCGTCCAGCCAACCGTGGAGAAAGCGGCATTTAGGGGGTGAGGGGCTGGAAGTCTCGCCTGTCGACTCGAGCTCGGCGCCGGGCGGAGCGGCCTTGCGCATCCCTCTGGGCACGGGCCTACGCCACGACGACTCCTACGCCGGCGCCTCCTGCGCGAGCTGCCACGTCGGAGCGACCGCCACGCCGAGAGCGGCGACCCGGCGGACATCCAGACGCCATCGAGGCCGGCGCGCTCGCCGCCAACGCGGCCTGCCTCACCTGCCATGGCGACCAGCGTCACCAGGCCTTCTGGTCCGGCAGCGCGCACGAGGCCGCCAACGTCGCTTGCGCCGACTGTCACTCGGTTCATCAGGCGCGCCCGAGAAGGGCGGCGTCGTTCTCGCCACCACCACCGAGCTCTGCCTCTCCTGCCACTCGGGAATGCGCAAGGACCTGAACCTCCGGTCGCGCCACCCGCTCAAGGAGGGCAAGATGGATTGCGCCTCGTGCCACAACCCGCACGGATCGATGAACGACCATCTGGTCCAGCGCGAGTCGATCAACGATCTCTGCTTCACCTGCCACCAGGATCTGCGCGGCCCGCTTCTCTCTGGGAGCACTCCCCGGTCCGCGAGGACTGCATGACCTGCCACAAGCCCCACGGCTCGAACCAGGAGCGGCTGCTCGTCGCGCGGGTCAACCAGCTCTGTCAGTCCTGCCACATCCAAGGCCGTCACCAGAGCGCCGCCGGAGCGGCGGAGTCGATGTGGAACTCCAACCGCGCCTGCCTGAACTGCCACCCGCAGGTCCACGGGTCCAACCACCCGTCCGGACCGCTCTTCCAGCGCTGAGCGCCGCGAGTCGAGCACGCTCGAGATGAACAACAACCGTCTCCTCCGCACCTTCGCGCCGCTGGCAGCAGCGGCGCTGCTCGCCGTCCCCGTCCAGGCGGATGACGGCAAGAAGTTCGACTTCTCCTTCACCCTCGGCGGCATCGCCGCGACGTCGACTCCGACAGCGCCAAGTTCGAGGAGTACCGCGATCTCGGCAGCGGCGCCGTCGTCGACGACCTCGCCTTCGACTGGGTCGATCCGGACAGCGCCTGGCTCTTTTCCATCGAAGGGGACAACCTGCTGCGCCGGGACGAGCGGATCGGCGTCTCGCTGGCTCGCCCGGCAAGCTCCGGGTCGACGCCGACTGGAACCGGACGCCCCACCTGCTCTACCGCGGCATCGCCTGCCCTACGGCGGCGAAAAGGGCGACTACCGCGTGGCGGACTCGCTCCGTACCGCGATCGAGCAGTTGGTCGGCGCGCCGACCTCCGGCACGGCGAGCGCGGTTCGCGCCGCCCTCGCCAGGCCAGTAGAAGCGGCGAGCTCCGGCTGCAGCGGGACGCCGCCCGCCTCGATGTCGACCTGACGCTCTCGAATTCGTGGGACCTCTCTCTCGCGGGCCGGCACGAGACCCGGAGCGGCAACGACAGGATCTCGACGGGCGCCTGCATCCGGCGCCAGACGGTCGCAGGCAGCCCGACCAGCGGCCCGAACAACTTCGACCGCGAGCGGGTCGAGCCGCGCGGGCAGGAGCTGCCCAAGCCGATCGACTACCAGACGGGCAGATTACGACGTCGCCACCGCGCTGCACGGCAAGGGGTGGTTCCATCGACTTCGGCTGGAGAGCTTCGTCCTTCGACAACGATCGCTCGGGTCTCTACTGGCAGAACCCCTTCGAAGGCTCGCCCGGGGTCCCCTCGTCGACCATCGGCCTGGCTCCCAAGTTCGACCAGGAGCCGGCGAAGCCCTTCGGCGACAACTGCCTGCGCGGCCGCTTCACCGATGCCGTGCTGGTCGCCTGCCGCCCGACAACACGCGCAACCAGGCCCACCTGACCGGCGCGATGTTCGCTGCCGGCCCGCACGCGCATCAACGCCTCGTTGGTCAGCGCGACGACCCGGCAGGACGAGTCCTTCCTGCCCTACACGCTCAATCGCGGGATCCTCTTCAGCAACGGTGCCGACGGCGTCGCGGGAACGGCGGACGACGTCTTCGCCGCCGACCTCGCCCCGCCCCGCCCGAACCTCGACGGCGAGGTGCAGACGACGCGCCTCGATCTGCGGCTGACCAGCCGGCCGCTCGACGCCCTCTCGCTGCGCGCCCGCTGGAGCGACTACGAATACGACGACAAGTCGGCGGCGATCGACTGGCCCGGCTACGTCTCGTCGGGCGATTCCTACTTCCGGCGCAACGTCGGCAAGAAGGACGCCGCGGGCAACAAGATCCTGATCAACGAGGTGGCCGACTATACGCGGACGCAATGGTCCGTCGGCGGCGCCTGGAGCTTCGGCCACTTGGCGACGATCGACCTCGAGTACGGCAGCACCAAGGTCGACTACGAGCATCGGCAGGTCGAAGCGACCAACGACGACAGGCTCGCGGTCAAGCTCCGGCTCGAGCCGGTCGAAGCGGTCGAGCTGCGGTTCTCCTATCTCGACGCCAGCCGCGACTTCGAGGGCGACTACGAGCATGGTCTCGAGACCTCGAGGATCCGCGCTTTCGACGTCTGGAATCGGAATCGCACGCGCTGGGGCGCCGAGCTCGACTGGAGCCTGGGGTGAACGCACCACGTTCGGCGAGCCCTCGAGCTCGACGACTTCGCCTGGGACGTCATCCAGCCCTACATGCAGGGGGTCTCGAGATGAAAACGCGAAGCCCGCGATACCGCGACGGCGGCCTCACGCTTCCTCTTCACCGCCGCATTACTCCGACTACACCGCGAACGTCGTGACGCTGTTCGCGAAACTGAGGTTCTGAGGTTCGTTCGGGAGGTTCCCCTTTCCACGAGCTCTCGCCCCCGTCACCCTCGAGGTGGCGGGGGCTTCTTCTTCTCGAGCTCCATCGCCGTCCTCAATACCTGATTCCGATCCGCCAGTGTACGCGCCGCTTCCCGATTGCTGATGCCGCTCGCTCTGGCCTTCCGAAAGGCTGCATAGATGGGGGTGGGGGCCGGCCGGATTCACCTGCCGCCCCGCGCTCGGTGTCGCTAGGGCCAGGCTCTCGCCGCCGGTCGCGAGGGCTCGCGGTGGAAGAGAGAGGTTTGGTCCGCGCAGCTCTCCTCGCATCGCCCCCTTGGATCGCCAGCACTCGAAGCGACGGCAACCCGAACCGCGAAGCGCCGGGAGCTCGCACCGCCGCCCCCTCACTGCCGCGTTTACAGGTCCCGGGTGGCGAAGACTCGAATCGCGCCGGGGAGCGGGACCGGCCGCCGGAGAGGAAACCGATATCGGAGGGATCGTCAGCGCTTGCGTTCGGGCTGGACGAACTCGAAGCCGAAGCGCCCCTTGACGCAGAGGTTGCCGTGGGTCGTCGGGTTCTCGATCGGCGAGGTCGCCTTGACGATCCGGTCGTCCTGGACGTGCAGGGTCAGCGTGCAGCCGACGCCGCAGTAGGCGCAGATCGTGTCGGTCCTGGTCTGCTTCGATTCGTCCCAGCGCCCCTCTGCGCGCAGGTCGTGTTCGTTTTTCGCCATCAGCGCGCCGGTCGGGCAGACCGCGATGCAGTTGCCACAGAAGACGCAGGCCGATTCGGGCAGCGGCGTGTTCCACTCGGTCGCGATGCCCGCTTCGAAGCCTCGCCCGGCGACCGCGATCGCGAAGGTGTTCTGGGCGTCGACGCCGCAGGCTTCGACGCACTTGTAGCAGAGCACGCACTTCGAGTAGTCGCGGACGTAGAGGTCGTTGTCGACCTTGACCGGCTGCGCCACCGTCGCCGCGCCCTGGCCGAAACGCTCTGGCCGCGCGTCGTAGTGCTCCATCATCTCGGCGAGCCCCGGCGCCGTCGACAGATCCACCGACGACGCCAACAGCTCGAGGACGAGCTTGCGCGACGTCCGCACTCGATCCGACTCGGTCGCGACCTTCATCCCGGCTTCCGCCTGGCGCGAACAGGCGGGCGCCAGCACTCGCGCGCCTTCGACCTCGACCACGCAGACGCGACAGGCGTTGGCCGGCGTCAGCGTCGCCAGGTAGCAGAGGGTCGGGATCTCGCGCCCGGCCTCTCTGCAGGCGTCGAGCAGCGTCGCGCCCCGCTCGACCTCGACGCTCTCGCCATCGATCTCGAGCGCGACTCGTCTCGCGGGCGGGACGAGGCGGCGCCTCCGGCACCCGGCTCGGGCGCGGCGGCGGCTGGAACCAGATCGGGTCGCTGGTCATTCTGCTCCTCCCGGCGCGACCGGCTGGCCGAAGGGAGCGAACCGTCGACGCCGTCCCTCCGGCGACCGAAGGGTGCGAGCCGCTCGAACGCCGACTCGACGGCGGCAACGGCGGTCTGGCCGAGACCGCAGATCGAGGCGTCGCGCATCGCCTGGGCGAGCTCGCGGTAGGTCGCGAGCTCCGCGTCGAGCGAGCCGTTCGGCCGCCCCGCTCTGAGACGCTGGAGCATCTCGAGCTGGCGCACGGTGCCGACGCGGCAGGGAACGCACTGGCCGCACGACTCGTCGCGGAAGAACGAGGCGATCGAGAGCAGCGCAGCGCCGAGGTCCGAGTCCTGATCGAAGACCATGACGACGCCCGAGCCGAGCGTCGCGCCCGCCGCCCGCGTGCCCTCGAAGGTGAGCGGCATCGCCAGCGCGTCCGGTCCGACGAAGGCTCCCGCCGCGCCGCCGAGCAGGATCGCCTGCAGGCTGCCGCCCGCCGCGACGCCGCCCGCGAGCTCGAGCAACTGGCCGAGCGTCACTCCGAACGGGAGCTCGTAGAGGCCGGGCCGCTCGACGCGGCCCGAGACGCAGAACAGCTTCGTGCCCGTCGAGCTCCCCGAGCCGATCGCGGCGAAAGCGGCGCCGCCGCCGAGCAGGATCGACGGCACGTTCGCCAGCGTTTCGACGTTGTTGACGAGAGTCGGCTGGCCGAACAACCCGACTTCGACAGGAAACGGGCGGCTTCGAACGCGGCTCGCCACGATAGCCCTCGATCGAGTTGAACAGAGCCGTCTCCTCGCCGCAGATATAGGCGCCAGCCCCGCGCCGGATTTCCACGTCGAAGCGGAATCCCGCGCCGGCGACATCGGCGCCGAGCAGCCCCGCGCGCCGTGCCGCAGCGAGCGCATGACCGAGCCTGCGCTCGGCCTCGGGGTACTCGCCGCGCAGATAGACCCAACCCTTCTCACACCCGCAGGCGTAGGCGGCGAGGGTCATCGCCTCGACGATCGCGAAGGGGTCCTCTTCGAGCAAGACCCTGTCCTTGAATGTCCCGGGCTCCGACTCGTCGGCGTTGCAAACGAGATGGCGCGGCTCTGCGATCGCCTCGGCGACCGCCAGCCACTTCCGGCCCGCCGGGAAGGCAGCGCCGCCTCGTCCGACGAGCTTCGAGGCGATGACCTCCTCGATCACACCGTCGCGACCGAGCTCGAAGGCGCGGGCGAGCGCCCGGTAGCCGCCGCTCGCTCGGTAAGCGTCGAGGCTGGTCGGATCGACGACGCCCACTCGCGCGAGCAGACGCAGATCCTCGGATCCCGCTTGCGGCACGCTGGCTCGGACCGCCGCCAATCGGTCCGGGCCGACCGGATGCGATTCGGTCGCGTCGCCGTCCATGGTGCGGCCGACGAGATCGGCGTCGGTGACCGGAGCGATGACCTCGCTGCGGCGGACCTCTCCAGCGCTCACCAGCCAGGCCGCGGGCGCCCGTTCGCAGAGGCCGAGACAGGGGCTCTTCAACCAGGTCGCGCGGCCATCATCCGATGCCTTCCCCGCGGGACCCAGGGTTGCTTCGAGCTCGGCGCACAACCCCGCCGATCCGCCGAGGCGACAGGCGAGGTCGTCGCAGACGTGCGCGACCACCGGCGGCCGCGGCTCGGTCGCGATCAGGTGGTAGAACGTCGCGACACCCCAGGCCTCGGCCGGAGGCACGCTCAGGCGCCGGCAGATGTACTCGAGCGCACCGCGGCTGACCCACCCGACGCGATCCTGCACGGCGTGCAGGGCGGGCAGCAGCAGATCGCGCCGCGCGGCCGCGGCCAGGCCACCGCGCGCCTGACGGCCGTCGCGTGAGCGCTCGCGCTCGCCACCGTCCCAGCCCGACCTCGGGGCGTCCGAGCAGGGCGTCGACGGCGACGCGCTCCTCGGCGCTGGGGCGATTGCCGTGGAAGCGGAGATCCACGTCAGCTCGCCCCGAGCCGCTCGATCTGAATCGCGGCGGCCTTGAACTCGGCGGTGCCCGACACCGGATCGGTGGCGTCGATCGTCAGCAGATTGGTCGCGACGTCTTCCGGGAAGTGAAAGGTCATGAAGGTCAGGCCGGGGCGTAGCGACTCGTCGATATGGACGGGCGTGACCACTTCGCCGCGGCGCGATCGCACTCGGACACGCTCCCCCTCCGAGAGACCAAGGCGTTCCGCGTCCTCGGGCGAGATATCGAGCGTCTCGCCGCGGCGGCGCGGATAGGAGTAGCCGCCGCTCTGGACGCCGGTGTTGTAGTCCTCGAGCCGGCGCCCCGTGGTCAGCGGATCGGATACTCGTCGTCGAGCCGGTCGACCGGCGGATCGTGCTCCAACCGATGGAAAGGCGCGCGCGGGCCGCGCACCGGACGCTCCCAGAGCCGAGAGTGCAGGAAGAGCTCGCCCGGATGCTCCTCGTCGTAGCAGGGCCACTGCAGACCTCCGAGCTCCTCGAGCCGCCGGTAGGACATTCCGGTGTGGGCCGGCGAGAGCTCGCGCAGCTCGTTCCAGGTCCGCTCTGCGGAAGGCTCGCCCCAGTCGTGGCCGAGCCGGCGTGCGAGGTCGTAGAGGATCTCGAGATCGTCGCGCGCCGCGCCCGGTGGCGGCAGAGCACGTCGTACTCGCTGCACGCGGCGCTCGCTCGAGGTCACGGTGCCCTCCGTTTCGCACCAGGCGGCGGCGGCGGGCAGCACAACGTCGGCCGCTTGGGCGGTCGCGGTCAGGAAGATGTCCTGGACGACCAGCGTCTCGAGCCCCTCGAGTAGCCGGCGCGTGCGATGCTGGTCCGCCTCCGAGCGCATCGGGTTCTCGCCGAGGACGTAGAGCGCGGTCAGCTCGCCCCGCTCCATCGCCTCGAACATGTCGGTCAAGTGCCACCCCTTCTTCGGCGGGATCGCGACCCCCCAGGCCTGCTCGAACTTCCGCCGCAGCGGCTCGTTCTCGATGTGCTGAAATCCGGCCAGCCGATCCGGCAGCGCACCCATGTCGCCGCCGCCCTGCACGTTGTTCTGCCCGCGCAGAGGGTTCAATCCCGAGCCGTAGCGGCCGACATGGCCCGTGAGCAGAGCGAGATTGATCAGGGCCAGGACGTTGTCGACGGCGTTGTGGTGCTCGGTGATACCCAGCGTCCAACAGAGGATCGCTCGCTCCGCCCGCGCGTAGCCGTGGGCGATGTCGCGGATGACCTCGGCAGGGACGCCGGTCTCGCGCCCACCGCGCTCGAGCGTCCACGGTTCGACATGGGCGCGAAACGCCTCGAAATCGGAAGTCGCATGTTCGATGAACTCGCGGTTCTCGAGCCCCGCCGCGAGAATCTCGCGCGCGACGGCGTTGGCGAGCGCGATGTCGGAGCCGACATCCAAGCCCGCCCAAACGTCGGCCCAACGCGCCGAGCTGGTACGCCGCGGATCGACGACGAGAACCTTGGCGCCGGCGTGCACCCCCTGCAGCAAGTGGTGGAAGAAGATCGGATGCGTTTCCCGGGCATTCGACCCCCACAGGAGGACGCACTCGGTCTCCTCGACTTCCTGGTAGGAGCTCGTTCCGCCACCCGCGCCGAAGACCGCCGCCAGACCGGCGACGCTAGGCGCGTGTCAGGTTCGGTTGCAGCTGTCGATGTTGTTCGAACCGAGGGCCACACGAACGAGCTTGCCTGCCGCGTAGTTGACCTCGTTGGTGCTCTTCGAGCAACTGAACATCCCGAACGCGCTGCCACCGCCGCGCTCGACGGCAGCGCGAAACCCGGTCGTGGCGCGCTCCAGCGCCTCGTCCCAGCTCGCCGCGCGCAGCGGTGCGCCCCGCCCGTCCCGCACCAGGGGCGTGGTCAAACGTTCCGATCGATTCATGGCGCGGAGGTTAGCACGTCGTTCGCCGTTAGAATGCCGAGCGGGGGTAGTCTTCGATCTCGTGATTGTCGCCATCGTCGGACGGAAGGGTGGCATCGGCAAGACCACGACCGCGGTCCATCTCGCGGGCGCTCTGGCGCTCGCCGGTCGGCGGGTCCTGCTCGTCGACCTCGACCCGCAAGCGTCGGCGTCGCGTAGCCTCGGCGTCGCGAGGCACGAGCTCGCGCCGTCCATCCACGACGTGCTGTTTCGCGAGCTCCCGGCCGAGGGCGCCGTGCGCGCCACGGGCAGCGCGGGCTTGGACCTGATCACGGCCTCCGCCGACCTGACCAACGCCGACCTGGATCTCGCGACCGCGAGAAACCGCGAGGAGCGGCTGCGCCGAGCGATGGCGCCGCTCGCCGAACGCTACGATTGGATCTTCTACGACTCGCCCCCGGCGCTGTCGACGCTGACGATGAGCGCGATGGTCGCCGCGGACGGTTTCGTGATCCCGTCGACGGCGCAGCCCTTGGCGTTCGACGGTATCGACGTCGTGCTCGAGCTCGCCGAGCGCCTGCGCCGCCGCTTCGGCCGGCCGGCGCGGTTTCTCGGACTGCTGCTGACCATGGTCGACCGGCGCAATCGCGCGACCTTCAGGCACATGGCCGAGCTGCGCATGCGTTACGGCCGCAACGTCTTCGACGTGGAGATTCCGATCAACGTCCGGCTCGCCGAGGCCCCGGCCGCGGGAGCGCCCGTCTTCGAAACGGCGCCCCGCGCGACGGGTGCCCACGCCTACAGGCTGGCCGCGGTCGAGCTCGTCGAGCGCTCCGGCCTCAGCGCCGCGGAGCCGGAGGCGGCGGGAGAATCCGAGGCACGCCAACGGCACGAGCCAGCTGCTCGAGATTCGCAAGCTCCCCCGACTTGAGCGTCTCGAGGCGCCGCTCGAGCGCCTCGATCTTGGTCATCTCCTCGGCGAAGACCTCACGCTGCCCCTGGGTCGGCGGGAAGCCGCTGTCGTCGAGCCCGGTGCCGTAGAGCCAGGTCAGCACCGAGAGCGTCTGGGCGCCGCCGGGCCGCGCCAGGATGTCGTAGACGACCTCGGCATCGGGGTTGTGCAGCTTCGTCTCGATACCCCGCAGCTCGGCGAGAATCGCGCGCCCGGAGGCGACCAGCGCCGGCTGGCCGCCGACGGCATCCAGCCGCGACACGAAGTCCGCGACCTGGTCTCGGATCGAGCGAATCTCTTCGACGGCGCTGCCGATCCGGGAGATCGCAGCGAGCACGCGCTCGGCGAATGCGACCTGCGCCTGGTAGTCCGCTTCGCTTGGCACGATACGCGGATCGGGGAGCACCGGGAGGGCGCTGTCGACGCTCCGACCGCCCGCGGTCAGGCGCAGGCCGTAGGTACCGGGCGCGGCGAGCGGTCCGGCGGGCGGCTCGCCGGTGTCGAGCTTCACGCCCTCGAGCCCGCGCGCGCCTTCGAAACGCAGGTCCCAGACTGCGCGGTGCAGCCCGGCCTCTGCCGAGAGCGCCGCCTTCGGCTCGGGCGTCGGCTCGTCGGGGTCGTCCTTCGCGTAGCGCGGTGGCTCGGGACGGCTGCTCGAGCCGGCGGCGCACCCTGCCCTCGCCGTCGATCACTTCGAGCACGACTGCGTCCTCGGTCGCATCCGCCAGCCAGTAGTCGATCGTCGCGCCATAGGGCGGGTTGGATCCGGCCCCTTCGAGGTCCTGACCCCACCCCCAACCGATCGACCAACGGATCGCCGGCCGCGGTTGGAAGAGGTGGATCGGCTCGGCACGAACCGCTTCGCTCCAGGCGCGTAGCGAGCCGAGATCGTCGAGGATCCAGATCGACCGGCCGCGCGTCGCGACGATCAGATCGCCGTGGCGAATCTCGAGGTCGACGACCGTGACGGGCGGCAGATTGAGCTCGAGCGGCTCCCAGTTGACGCCGGCGTCCCGCGACATCGAAACGCCGCGGGCATGACCGAGAAAGAGCAGGTCCCGGCGTGCCGGGTCCTCGCGCAGGACCATCAGATACGCGTCCTGCGGCAGGGCCGCCGTGAGACTCTCCCAAGTCGAGCCCCAATCACGCGTGCGGAACAGGTAGGGGCGATCGTCGTCGAGCCGGTGGGCATCGACCACGACGTAGGCTGTGCCCGCCTCGAAGCGCGAGGGCTCGATGCACTCGACGGTCGCCCAAGGCGGCAGCCCCGGCGGCGTGACGTTGCTCCCAGGTCGCGCCGGCGTCGCGCGTCAACTGGACCAGCCCGTCGTCGGTGCCCACCCAGATCGCGCCGGCAGCGAGCGGCGACTCGGCGATCGAGAAGATCGTGCCGTAGATCTCGACGCCGGTGTTGTCGCCGGTGATCGGGCCGCCCGACCAGCGCATCTTGGTCCGGTCGTTGCGCGTCAGATCGGGCGAGATCGCCGTCCACGTGGCGCCGCGGTCGACGGTGCGGAAGAGCACCTCGCGCGCCGTGGTAGAGGACCGCCGGGTCGTGCGCCGAAGTCGCGAGCGGCGCGGTCCACTGGAAGCGGTGGCGCAGGTCCTCGGCGCCGTGTCCCGACGGATTGGTCGGATAGATCGTGACCATCCGAGTGCGGCCGGTCGACTGGTCGTGGTGCGAGAGGTAGCCACCATACTCGCCGGCGTAGACCTGGCCCGGCCTCCCTTCGTCGTAGACGAAGTCACCCGCCTCGCCGCCGCCAGCGGGGCGCCACTCGGCGAGAGCGTGTCCACCCGCCTTGAGGCTGTTCGAAGGCGCGCTCGCCGTGCCCTGGTCCTGGATCGTGCCGCCGACGTGATACGGCAAGCGGTCGTCGACGTCGACGTTGTAGAACTGGGCGAGCGGCAGAGCCGGCGCGCGCCAGCTCTTACCGCCGTCGATCGACAGGTCGACTCCGCCGTCGTTGCCGGCGATCATGCGTCGCGGCTCGACCGGGTCGATCCAGAGATCGTGGTGGTCGCCGTGGGCGAAGCCCGGCACCGAATGGACCGTGGTACCGCCGTCGATCGTGCGCAGCATGCCGACCTGCGGGTATCCAGACGACGTCGGCGTTCGCCGGATCGATCGTCAGCACGGAGTAGTACCAGGCGCGCTGGCTGAGGCGTGGTGGCCGTTGGCGCGGCGCCAGGTCTTGCCACCGTCGTCGGAGCGGAAGAGCCCACCCGCTTCGGCTTCGATCAGCGCATAGACGCGGCGTCCGTCCGAGGGCGCGACGCGCACGCCGACCTTGCCCCAGATCCCTTTCGGCAGCCCTTCGCCTTCGATCCGTTGCCAGTGGTCGCCGCCATCGTCCGACCGCCAGAGGCCGCCGCCGGGGCCGCCGCTGCGAAGCTCCCAGGGCTGGCGCACGGCCTGCCAGGTGCCCGCGAAGAGGATCCGCGGGTTGCTCGGGTCGAGGGCGACATCCGACGCGCCGGTCTCCGCGTCGACAGCGAGCACTTGCTTCCAGCGCGCGCCGCCGTCCTCGGTCCGGTAGACGCCCCGCTCGGGATTGGGACCGAAGGCATGGCCGAGGACCGCCGCATAGGCGATGTCGGGAGCGCGCGGGTGAACGACCATGGTGCCGATCTGTCCTTTTTGCGCCCAGACCTGCGTCCAGGTGCGGCCGGCGTCGGTCGACTTGTAGATGCCGTCGCCATTGGCGACATTGCCGCGGATGTTCGCCTCGCCCGAGCCGACGTAGATCACGTTGGGGTCGGAGGGGGCGACGGCGATCGAGCCGATCGAAACGGTCGGCTGCTCGTCGAAGATCGGTTTCCAGTCGAAGCCACCGTCCTCCGACTTCCAGACCCCTCCCTGCGCGACCGCTGCGTACCAGGTCAGCGGATCGCCCGCGACGCCGGTAACCCGCGAGACCCGACCGCCGATCGATGGACCCAGCAGTCGATACTCCAGATTGCCGAACCAGGGCTGCTTCGCGTCGTTCGCTGCCGCGAACGCCGCACCGGCCCAGAACCAAGAGGCCCGCCACCGCTGCTCCACGTCGTGCCATGTTGATCATCCGTTCTCCCGTTCCGTTCCGATTCGAGAACCTTACGGGGCCCCTCGTCTCCCGGTCAATCCGCCGGCCCGCGGGCGAGCTTGACGCGATCCCGGGCTCTGGCCTCAGAATCAGGCGATGTCTCGACACGGCAAGCACCCCGACCTCCTGATCCTCGCGGAGCGGCCCTACAACGCCGGCCCACCTCTCGCGCAGTTGCGCTCCGAGTTCATCACCCCCACGGATCGCTTCTTCGTCCGCAATCATGGCGACGTGCCCCAGGTGAGCCCGGCGAGCTATCGGCTCTCGATCACCGGTGAGGTCGAGTCGCCACTCGCGCTCTCGCTCGAGGACCTCTCCCGCTTTCCTCGACGAGAGATCGAGGCGACCATCCAGTGCGCCGGCAATCGCCGGCGCGAGCTCGCCGACCACCGGGCGATCCCCAACGAGCTTGCCTGGGGCAGCGAGGCCATCTCGAGCGCCCGGTGGTCCGGCGTCGCTCTGGCCGAGGTTCTGGCCGCGGTCCGACCCAACCAGCGAGCGCAGCACGTCGCGTTCACCGGACTCGACGACACGGAGCGTCACGGCGAGCGATTCCACTATGGCAGCTCGATCCCGGTCGAGAAGGCGTTCGCCAACGAAGTGTTGCTCGCGACCGGGATGAACGGCGAGCCCCTGACGCCGATGCATGGCTTCCCCGTGCGAGCCGTCGTCCCGGGCTGGATCGGTGCGCGCAGCGTCAAGTGGCTGCAAACGATCGAGCTTCGCGCCGAGCCGTCGGACAACTATTTCCAGCGCGTCGCCTACAGGCTCTTTCCCTCCGGCGTCGGACCCGAGAACGTCGACTGGGAGGCTGGAGCGATGCTGGGAGAGCTCGCCCTCAACTCGATCGTCACGTCTCCGGCCGAGGGCGCGTCACTTCCCGCCGGCGCGCTCCGCGTCGAGGGCATCGCGCTCGCCGGCGGGGGTCGCGAAGTGATGCGCGTCGAGGTCTCCGCGGACGGCGGCGCGACCTGGCACGAGGCGACGATCGACCCCTCCGCGGAGCGTTGGGCTTGGCGCTTCTGGTCCGCGGAGCTCGAGCTCAAGCCCGGCCCTCACGAGATCGCCGCGCGCGCCTGGGACTCCGCGGCGCACACCCAACCCTCCGACGTCGCTCACGTCTGGAACTTCAAGGGCTACATGAACAACGCCTGGCACCGCGTGCGCGTCGAGGCAGTCGCCGACTGAATCCGGTCAGCAAGCGCTCGCTCCGCTCGGACTTGGTTCGTGCTGATTCGGGTGTTGGGTGTCTCTGGTGGCTTGGCGTGGAGCGTTCCCTTCTCTGCGCAGGAACCGGCCCTCGAGCGGGCGGGTCTGCTCGGGCCTGCGCTCCGCCCGCCCGCGAGGCTTGCTGGCGCTCGCTTCGTATTGCCTGGGGGGCGGGCTACGAAGCTTCCTGCGCAGAGAAGGGAACGCTCCCCGCGTCTCGTTCGTGCCAGGGCGGGGCGCAGGCACGGACCTCCTTCCTTGTCGTTCTGAGCGCAGCGAAGGACCTTGCGTGAGCGGCGAGGAACCGCCGTCCTCGCTTCTTCAGCCGCGGGCGCGAGATCCTTCACTTCGTTCAGGATGACAGGGGTGAGCGGCCAAGATGACAGGGGCGGGCGTTCGCGGCGACAGTGGCAGGCGTCCCGGGCGACAGGGCACGGGGAGCTTTTGTGCCTCCCTGGCACGAACGAGACGCGGTGTGCGTGGGTGCCTTGCCGGAGGAAGCTTGAGGGCTCGCATGCGGAAGGACGCGAGCGCCTGGACCTTGGCCGCGAGACCGAACGCAGCCGGCCGCTCCATGACTCTCCAGGCGGACGGCGGTTCCACAGGCAAGGGACCCACGCATACCGCCAAGCCACCAGAGACGCCCAACAAACAAACCCGCACCGATCCAGGTGCCAGCCTCCTGGTTGGTGAGCGGGCATCGATCGCCCTGCCTCCATCTCGACCAAGGCTTTGACTGAATGGAAGTTACGCCTGGGTGAGCCACCCCGCCCGGGCGACCTACCCGCTGAGGCGGCAAACGCGCCAACCGTTTGGGCGTGGCCACGCTTGTTCGTCAGCGGCACAATGTATGCCGAGAGGTTAACTACATGGCCATATTGTCACGTAGGCGTTTTCTTCAGATCGGCACCGGGGCCGGCGTCGGCGCCGCCGCCGCCTCTCTCTCCAACCGGCCGGCATGGGCCGAGTGGCTGGGCCCGGCCCGGCCAGGAGACCGGATCGAGAAGACTCCGACCTTCTGCGATCTCTGCTTCTGGAAATGCGGCGCCATCGCCTACAAGAAGAACGGCAAGCTCTGGAAGATCGAGGGAAACCCCGCGGATCCGCTGTCGAACGGACGGCTCTGCCCGCGCGGCACCGGCGGCGTCGGCGCCCACTACGATCCCGACCGTCTCACCGCGCCCCTCATCCGCAAGAACAATCGCGGCGACGAAGAGTGGGTCGAGGTGACCTGGGACGAGGCGCTCTCGCACATCGCCGCGAAACTCCAGGCGATCAAGGCGAGCTACGGGCCGGAGTCGTTGGCGTTCTTCTCGCACGGCATCGGCGGCGGTTTCCTCAAGCACACGTTCAAGGCGTACGGCACGCCGAATCTCGTTGCGCCCTCTTACGCGCAGTGTCGAGGCCCGCGCGATATCGGCTTCCAGCTCACTTTCGGCGAAGAGGTCGGTACACCAGAGCGCACTGACATCGCCAATGCCCGCTGCCTGGTCCTGCTCGGCTCCCACCTCGGCGAGAACATGCACAACAGCCAGGTCCAGGAGTTCGCCGAGGCAATCGGCTCCGGAGCCACGGTGATCGTCGCCGATCCGCGTTTCTCGGTCGCTGCGAGCAAGGCGAAGCACTACCTGCCGATCAAGCCGGGCACCGACATCGCACTGCTGCTGGCCTGGATGAACGTCCTGGTCGCGGAGAACCTCTACGACAAGGAGCTCGTCGAGCGGCACGGCTTCGGCTTCGACGCCTTTCGCTCCGAGATCGCGGCGTACACGCCCGAGTGGGCTTACCCGATCACCACGATCGATCCCGAGACGATCCGAGCGACTGCCCACGAGATGGCACGCCACCGCCCCGCGACGCTCCTCCATCCCGGCCGGCACGTCACCTGGTACGGCGACGACGCCCAACGGAGCCGCGCGGTCGCGCTGGTGAACGCGCTGCTCGGCTCCTGGGGGCGCAAGGGCGGCTTCTACTTCCGATCCAGCGTGCCCATCCCGAAGTACGCCGGTTACCCGCCCTATCCGCACGGCGAGCGCGGGCCCCTCGACAATCCGAACGGCAAGTATCCGTTCGCCGACCTCGGGCTCACGACGGGCATCCGGGAGGCGACCCTCTCGGGCCAGCCCTACCCGATCAAGGCGTGGTTCGTCTACGCGACCAACCTGATGCAAGCGCTGCCCAACCAGGGCGAGACGATCCGGGCGATTCAGAACCTCGACCTCATGGTGGTCGTCGACACCCACCCCAGCGAGATCGCCGGCTGGGCCGATGTCGTGCTACCGGAGTCGACCTATCTCGAGCGCCATGACGACCTCAACACCGAGCCGTTCCGCCGTCCATTCGTCTCGCTGCGCCAGCCGGTCGTCGAGGCGCCCGCGGACCAGAAGCCGAACTGGTGGATCGCCCGCGAGCTCGCCACCAAGCTCGGCCTCGAGGCCTACTACCCCTGGACCGACATCGAGGAGTACCTGGAGGCGCGACTCTCGGCCGCCGGTCTCTCGCTCGCCGAGATGAAGCGGCGTGGGGTGTTCGAGGGCGCCCCTGCCCCCCTCTACTTCGACGACGGGGTCCCGGTCGAATTCCCCACGCCGACCGGCAAGATCGAGTTCTGGTCGCCCCAGCTCGCGGAGAAGGGATTCGATCCGGTGCCGCGATACACCCCACACGAGGAGCCGCCGCCAGGCTACTTCCGGCTGCTGTTCGGGCGCGCTCCGGTTCACACGTTTTCGCGCACCCAGACCAACCCGCTTCTCGCCGAGGCGATGGCGGAGAACGAGATCTGGGTTCACGCCGACGTCGCACGACGGCTCGGCTTGCACAACGGCGCGCGGGTGCGTCTGCAGAACCAGGACGGCATCGTCAGCGATCCGATTCTGGTCAAGGCGACGGAACGCATCCGTACCGACTGCGTGTTCATGGTGCACGGCTTCGGCCACACGGCCAAGGGGCTCCGCAGCACGCGCGGCAAAGGCGCGTCGGACGCTCAGCTCGTCACTCGCTACGCGATCGACCCGCTGATGGGCGGCACCGGCATGAACGTCAACTTCGTCACTTTCCTGGAGGCCTGAGGCGATGGCGCGCTTCGGCATGGTGATCGACACGCTGCGCTGCGTCGGCTGCATGGACTGCGTCGTGGCCTGCAAGACGGAGAACGAGGTGCCCGAGGGCTTCTGCCGCGACTGGATCACGACCGAGGTCCGCGGCAAGTTCCCGACGCTCACGATGGAGATCCGCAGCGAGCGCTGCAACCACTGTGACCGCCCGCCCTGCGTCACCTGCTGTCCGACCGGCGCTTCGCACGTCGAGGACTTCGGCAAGCTGGTCCTGGTCGACCACGACCTCTGCATCGGCTGCAAGGCCTGCCTCGCCTCCTGCCCCTACGACGCCCGTTTCATCCACCCGGACGGCTACGCCGACAAGTGCACCTTCTGCGTGCACCGCGTCAAGGCGGGCAAGGACCCGGCCTGCGTCGCGGTCTGCCCGACGCGCTGCATGCACTTCGGCGACCTCGACGATCCGGAGAGCGAGGTCTCGAAGCTGCTCGCTTCGCGGCGCAATCACAACCTGCTGCCCGAGGCCGGGACGCAACCGCGCATCTTCTTTCTGAACTGAGCGACCCGGAGACCTCCGATGCTCGAGCTGACGACCACTCGCGCCAATCCGATGATCGACCCCTCGATGCACGTCTGGGGTTGGGAGATCCCCGTCTACCTCTACCTCGGCGGCCTGGTCGCCGGGATGATGATCCTCACTGGCTACCTGCTCTTCTCCGGGCGCCATCGCCACGCCAACTGCGCCTGCTTTCTGGCGCCGGGCCTCGGCCTCGTTCTGCTCTCGCTGGGAATGGGGGCGCTCTTTCTCGATCTCGAGCACAAGCTCTTCACCTGGCGGCTCTACACGACGATCGAGTGGGCCTCGCCGATGTCGTGGGGCGCCTGGATCCTGGTCCTGGTCTACCCGGCGATGCTCGCGGCCCTGCTCCTGCGCGTGCCCGCGCCACTGGCGCGGCGGCTGCCCGAGCTCGCCGCGCTCTCCGAGCGCCTGCTCGACCGGCCGCTCTGGCCCCGCGCTGTCGGCGCGGCGAACATCGGCTTGGGCATCCTGCTCGGCATCTACACCGGCATCCTGCTCTCGGCGCTCGGCGCCCGGCCGCTCTGGTCGAGCGCTCTGCTCGGCCCGCTCTTCCTCTTCTCCGGGCTCTCGACCGCCGCGGCGCTGGTGCACATGATCGCGCGCGATCCCGGCGAGCGGGTGCTCTTCGCGCGCGCCGACAACGTCTTCCTGGGCACCGAGCTGCTCCTCCTGGCGCTCTTCCTGATCGGCCTGCTCTCGGCGACCGAGGTCCACGCCCGCGCCGCGCACCTGCTGCTCGACGGCCCGTACGGAGCGATCTTCTGGGTCGCGGTGGTGGGGCTCGGCATCGTCCTGCCGCTCGGCATTCAGATCGCCGCGGTACGCCACAAGATCCAGCACACGCCGCTCGCGCCGATCCTGGTGCTGGCCGGCGGGCTGGTGCTGCGCTTCGTCCTGGTCGCCGCCGGACAGGTGAGCCACTGGAGCCCGCTGTGACCCGCGCCCCGCGTCGGCCCCCCCTCACCGTCGGATTCTTCCGGGCGATGCGCGCGGCGGTGGCGGCTGCGCCGACGTGCGCACTCGGCGAGGCCAACGTTGCTTGCCATAGATGGGGTCGGCTGGAGCGCCGGAGCGCCGCTTCGCGGTTCCCGACGGAGTCGACTTCGCGGCGACTCCTGGCACCGCCCCTCCGGCAAATCGCGCGCTCGTGCGAAGACCGACGGCACCTCGTCGCCCGACTGGCCAGTCAGCTCGAGTCCGCAGCGGCTTCGAGGTCGAACGCGGTGCGCCTGGGCGAGCGTCCCGGCCACCCCCTTCATTGGGATCTTTCGTCCCCGCCCGACCTGGCTTGGCGCGGCCTCCGCCGGCGCGACGCGACGGCGCGTCCCTGCCTCGCAGCGTGGCGGCGCACGGAACGTCACCGCTCCCTGCTATGGAGGCTTTCAATTCGGCCGGATTCGGCGTCACACTGGCCTACGCAATCCGACCATCTCGGCTCCAGAACCAGAACCGACCTGTTCCCATCGCGAGCTGCGGCTCGAGGAGGTATCCGATGACGACTCTCTCCGACGCCGCGCGCGTCGGCGCCGCTCCTCACGCCGAGGCGGCGGCCGCCAGCCGGCGCGCGCCGGCGGCCTACATGAACCCCTACTTCGCCGGAATCGGCCTCGGCTTGGTGCTGCTCGGCTCGTATCTGGTCATGGGGCGGGGCCTGGGCGCCTCGGGCGCTTTCTCGTCGTTCTGCGCCGTCGTCGTCAACGCGGTCGCGCCCGGCAGCGCGGCCGCCAACCCCTTCTGGCAGGACTACCTGACCGCGGGCGTCGGCCATCCGCTCAAGGCCTTTCTGGTCTTCGAAGTGCTCGGCGTTCTCGTCGGCGGCTTTCTGTCCGGCCTGATCGCCCGACGGGTCAAGGCCGTGGTCGAGAAGGGGCCGCGGATCTCGACCGCGGGTCGCTTCGGTTTCGCCTTCGTCGGCGGCGCGCTGATGGGCGTCGGCGCCAAGCTCGCCCGCGGCTGCACCAGCGGGCAGGCGCTCTCCGGCGGCGCGGTGCTCTCGGCGGGCAGCTGGGCCTTCATGATGATGGTTTTCGCCGGCGCCTACGGCGCGGCCTGGTTCCTGCGGAGGCAGTGGCGATGAATCTCCCCCTCTACAAGTTCGGCGCATTCGGCGACGAAGCCTCGCTGATCGTCGCCTTCCTGATCGGCATCGGCTTCGGCTTCTTTCTCGAGCAGGCGGGGTTCGGCTCCGCCAAGAAGCTCACCGACCAGTTCTACTTCAAGGACATGGCGGTCTTCCGCGTCATGTTCACGGCGATCCTGACCTCGCTGCTGGGGACGTTCTACCTCGGCTGGGCCGGCATCCTCGACCTCTCGCTGGTCTACATCGCGCCGACCTACCTCGTGCCCCAGATCGTCGGCGGTCTCCTCCTGGGCGTCGGCTTCACCGTCGGCGGCTACTGTCCCGGCACCTCGATGGTGGCGGTCGCAACCGGCAAGCTCGACGCCCTGGTCTTCGTCGCCGGCATCTTGGCGGGGATCTTCGCGATCGGCTCCGCCTGGCCGGCGATCGAGACCTTCGCCTACTCGACCGACCTCGGCCGACTCACGCTTCCCGACCTGCTCCACCTGCCGATGGGCGCGGTGGTCTTCCTCGTCGTGCTGATGGCGATCGGTGGCTTCTGGGGCGCCGCGGCGCTCGAGCGCCGCTTCGGCGCGCCGGAGGAGAAGCCGTGACCGGCATCGGCAGCTGGCTCGCCGGGCGGACCACCTCGCAGCGCCTCGCGATCGTCGCGATCGTGCTCGGGCTCGGGGCGCTCGTGATCGGCGGCGTCGAAAGCGGAGGCGTTGTCACGCTCGACACCCGCGAGCTCGCCGCCATCGTCGAGGGGGAGGTCGATCACGTCACACCGGAGGAGCTCGCCGAATGGCTGATCGCGGGACGCAACGACTTCAGGCTGATCGATCTGCGTGGCGAGGCCGACTTCGCCGCGTATCGCATCCCGGGCGCCGAGAACATGGCGATCACCGAGCTCGAGGCCGCGGCCCTGCCGCGCAACGAGCGCATCGTCCTCTATTCCGAAGAGGGGATCCACTCGGCGCAGGCCTGGATGCTGCTCAAGGCACGCAGGTATCCGGGCGTCTACATCCTGCTCGGGGGGCTCGCGGGATGGCAGGACCACGTGCTCTTTCCGGTCCAGCCGGGGGGGGACGCCCCGATCGCGGAGCGGGCGACGTTTGCCCGCGCCGCCGAGATCGCACGTCACTTCGGCGGTGCGCCGCGGGCCGCGGGCGCCGCCGGCGGCGACGCGATGGCCGCGGCGCTGCCGACGCCCGAGGCACCCAGGATCACGCTTCCGGTCGCTCCACCTGCCGGCGCCAAGCCGGCCGTCAAGCGTAAGAAGGAAGGCTGCTGAGCACTCAACCACCCGTTTCCCGCGCCGGCCGGGCCGACGAATCGTTCGAACGATCCGCCCGGTGCCCTGAGGAGGGAATCATGAATCACCGCATCACGGCGTCGTTCTTGACGCTGTTGCTGGCCGGAGCCGGCCTCGCCGGCGCAACCAACGGCCTCTACCTGACCGGCTACGGCGCCGAAGCGCTCGGCCGCGGCGGCGCCAACATCGCCATCTCCGACCGGACGCTGGGCCTCGGCTCGAATCCGGCGGGCATCGCCCAGCTGCAGGGCGACCACTACACGATGAGCCTCGCGCTGCTCGCGCCATCTCTCGAGTTCGAGAACATGGTCAACGGCGCGACCGACTCGGACAACCGCTACTTCCCGCTGCCCGCATTCGCCTGGGTTCGCTCGGGCAAGGAGACGCCCTGGGCCTGGGGCGTCGGCTTCCTGGCGCAGGGGGGCATGGGTGCCACGTTCAACGATCTCAACACTTTCTTCGGCACGCAGGACCAGACCTACACCCAGGTCCGCTTCATGACGGTATCGCCAACGGTCGCCTACTCCTTCAGCGAGGACTCGGCGATCGGCGCGACGATCAACCTCGGCTACGCCGACGCCGCCTTCCGCTTCTTCCCCGGCACCTCGTTCTTCAACCAGCAGGCTCCGGAGTTCAGCTTCTTCGGCCCGAAGATGGAGGACGCGGCCGGCATGCAGTACAGCGGACGAATCGGCTGGTGGTGGCGTCCCGACCCGAAGTGGACGTTGGGGGCGATCTACTCGACCAAGACCGAGTCCACTTTCGACGGCGGCACGCTGCAGGTCAACTTCGAGAACCATCCATTCCTCGGCCAGAAGGTCGTCTACGACGCGGAGATGGACGGCTTCACCTTCGCGGCGCAAGCAGGCGTCGGGACGGCCGTGCGCGTCACCGACAACCTGTTGATCGCGGTCGACGTCAAACGGATCTTCTGGGACGACGCGATCGACACGATCGAGGTCAAGGGCAAGAACCCTTCGGTCCCAGGCGCGCCGCCGGAGATCCTCATGCCCTTCGTCTTCGACTGGGAGGATCAATGGGTCGTCGCGATCGGCACCGAGTACCGCGTCAACGACCGCTGGACCCTGCGCGCCGGCTACAACTGGGGTGAGAGCCCGGTGCCGGACGACACGTTGACGCCGCTCTTCCCGGCGACGGTCGAGCATCACTTCTCGATCGGCGCCGGCGTCACCCGAGGCGCCGTGACCTACGAATTCGCGCTCGAGCACGCGCTCAACGCGTCGCAGACCAACGACAACCAGAACCCGATGGTCAATCCCTTCGGACCGGGCACGCGCGTCGACCACAGCCAGTGGACGTTCGCGTTCGGCATCTCCTGGGCCAAGGCCCGCAATTGACGAAGGGACTAGGGAGGCTCGCCATGACAAGGACTCGCTTCGCCACCCTGACCGCCGCGGCCGTCGTCGCGGCGGCCTTCTTCGCCGGATCGATCGCCTCCGGCTCGAACAAGATCGCCAAGGCCGAAGGGCTCGAGTGCGCCGCCTGCCACGACAAGCCCGGCAGCAAGCTGCTGACCGATCGCGGCAAGTTCTACGAGTCGATGGGCACGCTCCAGGGCTTCGAGGAGCTCGCGGAGACCTTCGGCAACTGCACCGCCTGTCACAGCAGGAGGCCCGGTTCGCTCAAGCTCACCGTCAAGGGCAAGCAGTTCCAGGAGATGGTCGGCGACATGAAGGGACTGAAGAGCTGGATGTCGTCCCACCACCCGACTCCGCCCGAGGGCGACCCGCAGCCCGAGTCGGAGCAGGAGAAGATGAGGGAGAAAGTGGAGTAGGCGCAGCAGAGGAGAAGAGAACAAGCAGCTCTGCCACACGCTCTGCAGGACACTGCGGGAGCCGGCTGCCGCGCCGGCTCCCGTGGGACCTGCCGGCTCCACCGCCTCGTTGGTCGACTGAGCCCGGTGGCGCTGCGCGGTGCCAATCCGCGTCTCCGCGACGCGCCGCGAAGGCTCCATCGATGGGGTAGCGGACTCGAACCGCCTGGCGCTTCGCGACTCCGGAATCGGCGATGCGGGCCGGGCCGAGGTTTCACCGGCGCTCGCCCGAACTCCACCTCGACTGACCGGCGCGGCATCGATTCACGGACCCCTTGACTGCCGCTTCCTCGCCGGCTCTCCCCGGCGCGGCGGGCACCGCCAGCCGAGAAGGACCGAGCCACCTCCGGAACGAGATGGCTTCGGCAAACCGGGTCTCGAGCGGTGCGCCCGTGCGCCGCCGGCCGCCGGCTACTTGGCGCTCGCGAGCTCGCCGGCGCGCACCGAGGCGATCTCGACCGCTCGGGAGAGGACGGAGCGGATCTTGCCGTCCTCGAGCGCGAGGATGCCGGCGATCGTGCAGCCCGCGGGCGTCGTGACGTCGTCCTTGAGCGCCGCCGGGTGCTGGCCGCTCCGGAGCACCATCGCCGCGGCGCCGTAGACCATCTGCGCCGCCATCTCGAGCGCGACCTTGCGCGGCAAGCCGCGCGCCACGCCACCGTCCGCCAGCGCTTCGAGAATCACGTAGATGAAGGCCGGGCCGGACGCGGAGAGACCAGTAACCGTGTCCATGTGCTTCTCCTCGAGCTCGAGGACTCCGCCCAGCGGCTCGAAGATCGCGCGGGCGATCTTCAGGTGCTTCGTCAGCGCGCGCGATCCCGAGGCAAGAACGGTGGTGCCGCAGCCGATGCGGCAGGGCGTGTTCGGCATGGCCCTCACCACTGGAACGCGCGGTCCCAACTCCGTCTCGAGCTGCTCGCAGCGGACGCCGGCCGCGATCGAGATCGCCAGGCTGCGGGGCCGGAGCGCGCCGGCCGCCCCGAGCTCAGCGGCCACTTCGAGGGTCTTCAGCGGCTTGAGCGCGAAGATCACCACGTCGCCGGCGGCGGCGGCGACGGCGTTGTCGCAGCTGACCTCGATTCCGAGCTCGCGGCCCAGCCGGACGGCGCCGGCGCGCGTTCGCGTCGTCGCGACGATGCCCTTCTTCGGATGGCCGGCCCGCAGCAGCCCTTCGACGATCGATCGCCCCATCATGCCGAGGCCGAGCACGGCGATTTTCTGAGACTTCATACGGAATCCCCCTTCCGGAAATCTGGATCGGCCCCGACGTCCCCGCGTCACCTTCCGCCGCGCAGAAGGCGCTCGACGACGGCATAGATCTCCCGCCGGTGGCCGACGGCCACCACCAGGATCTCGACCCGTCGCTCGCTGACACGATAGATGATACGAAAGTCGCCCGTGCGCCACGACCTGAGACCACGCAACGTCAGCTGCAGCGGCTTCCCCCTCTCGGGGCTCTCGGCGAGCTCTCGGCACGCGCGCTCGACGCGCGCGCAGACTGAGCGGTCGAGCTTGCGGATCTGGCGAACGGCGCTAGCGGCGTAGAGGACTGTCCACGCCATCCCAGACCTCGGCGTGGGTCAGCACACGGCCCGCCTCCGCGTCCGCAACGCCCTTCCGTACCCGCGCCGCGAGTCTCGGATCGGCGAGGATCTCGAGCGTCTCGAGAAGCCCCTCGTACTCCTCCGCGGAAACCAGAACAGCGGCAGGCCGGCCCGAGCGGGTGATCACGAACCGCTCACCGAGCTCCTCGGCCTCGCGCAGCAGCCGCGCCAGATTCGCTTTCGCCTCGGACAGGGGCA
Source organism: uncultured Acidobacteriota bacterium (assembly GCA_963700315.1). Taxonomy (GTDB): domain Bacteria; phylum Acidobacteriota; class Thermoanaerobaculia; order Multivoradales; family JAGPDF01; genus JACTMI01. The sequence goes on from CAVOXC010000001.1 coordinate 133,584, forward strand.
CAGTCGTCATGACGAACCAGATTATAGGTCAAGATTCTGGTCCGAGACGATCGGCCGGGCGCGCGAGCTCGCTCCGCGTGAAAGGAATGCCCCCCAGGCGCTGGATACGCTCGGATCGCCACCCGGAGGAGCTGGCCCAGGCCAGATCATCCCCGCACGCGCTCGGAGTCGATCGGGTAGTCTCGCGCCACGGCTGTAGCCCGGCCTGGCCCTGCCGCCGGGGCCGACCCGGAAGCGCCAAGCCGTGATGGCTCGACGGTCACGATCCCGCTGGCGAGGAGACCGCCATGAGAAAGCTCCTCATCGTCCTCGCGCTGGCGGGCACCGCCTGCGCTCCCCGGTCGGTTCCCAATCCCGAGGTCGCGGCCTGGGAGGCGCAGGCCCAGCGCGTCACGATCCGCCGCGACGACTGGGGCATCCCCCATGTCTCAGGAGAGACCGACGCCGATGCCGTCTTCGGCCTGATGTACGCTCAGGCCGAGGACGACTTCAACCGGATCGAGACGAACTACCTCAACGCCATGGGCCGCCTGGCGGAGGCCGAGGGCGAGGAGGAGATCTGGCGCGACCTGCGCATGAAGCTCTTCATCGATCCGGCGCAGATGACAGCCCGCTATGAGGAGGCCCCCGACTGGCTCAAGAAACTCATGGCCGCGTGGGCAGACGGCCTGAATTTCTACCTGCACACCCACCCTGAGGTGACTCCGAGAGTCCTCGACCGATTCGAGCCCTGGATGGCGCTGACCTTCAGCGAGGGGAGCATCGGCGGCGACATCGAGCAGGTGTCTCTGGGGCCCTTGGAGGCGTTCTACGACGACCGGCCCGAGCCCGACGATCCCAGCAGCGGGCGCGGCGACGACTCCGAGGAGCCCGAGGGATCCAACGGCTTCGCCATCGCGCCCTCGAACAGCGCCACCGGCAACGCCCTCCTTCTCATCAACCCCCACACCTCCTTCTTCTTCCGGACCGAGGTCCACGTCACCAGCGAGGAGGGCCTGAACGCCTACGGCGCCGTGACCTGGGGGCAGTTCTTCGTCTACCAGGGCTTCAACGAGCGCGCCGGGTGGATGCACACGTCGAGCGGCGTCGACAACATCGACGAATACCTGGAGACGGTGGTGGAGAGACCGGACGGGCTCTACTACCGCTACGGCGACGAGGAGAGACCCCTCGCTTCCGAGCGGATCACCCTGCCCTACCGGACCGACGCCGGACTGGCCCGGAGAGAGCTCACGGTGTACCGCACCCACCACGGGCCGATCGTTCGGAGGCAGGACGACAAGTGGGTGAGTGTCCGGCTCATGACGGAGCCCCTGAAAGCGCTGATCCAGTCCTACACCCGAACCAAGGCGCGCAACCACGGCGAGTTCGTCGAGACGCTGCGGCTTCACACCAACTCCTCCAACAACACTGTCTTCGCCGACGCCGACGGCAACATCGCCTACTTCCACTCCAACTTCATCCCCGCGCGCGATCCGCGATTCGACTGGAGCCGGCCCGTCGACGGCAGCGATCCCGGGACGGAATGGGGGGAGCTGCTCTCGGTCGAGGCGACCCCAGGGGTGTTGAACCCCGCGACCGGCTGGATCCAGAACACCAACAACTGGCCCTTCTCGGTGTCGGGTCCCGACAGCCCCAAGCGGGAGGATTACCCGAGCTACGTCGAGAGCCAGGGCGAGAACGCCCGGGGCCTCCACGCCATCCGGGTCCTGGCGAACAGGACCGACTTCACCCTGGAATCCCTCATCGCGGCCGCTTTCGACAGCTACCTGCCCGCCTTCGAGGAGACGATCCCGGCGCTGGTGCGGGCATGGGACGAGACCCCGGCCGCGAACCGGCTCGAGGCGGGCTTGGCGGAGCCGATCGAGCAGCTTCGCCAGTGGGATCTCCGGTGGTCGGTGGAGTCGGTCCCGACCACCCTCGCCATCTTCTGGGCGGAGGAGCTCCGGCGGCAGGCGGGCGCGGGCGGCCGCCGCGCGGGCGAGTCGGGAGCCACCACGCCCCAGCAGCAGCTCGCGGCGCTCCAGACCGCCACGGCGCAGCTCGCGGCGGACTTCGGAACCTGGAAGACGCCGTGGGGTGAGATCAACCGCTTCCAGCGGCTGACCGGGGAGATCGTGCAGCCGTTCAGCGACGCTGGGCCGAGCCTTCCGGTCGGCTTCACCGCCGCCCGCTGGGGCTCTCTGGCCTCGTTCGGAGCCCGCGCCTACCCCGGAACCAAGAAGTGGTACGGCACCAGCGGCAACAGCTTCGTCGCCGTGGTCGAGCTCGGCGACAGGATCCGGGCCAGAGCCGTGACCGCCGGCGGCCTCAGCAGCGACCCCGCCTCCCCCCACTTCAACGACCAGGCCCAGAGATACGTCGCCGGCGATCTGCGAGAAGTCTACTTCTATCCCGAGCAGCTCCAGGACCACATCGAACGCGAATACCATCCCGGCCGCTGAAAGCACACGCACAGGCCCGGAGCAGGCCCGGCTCTCTCTGCCGCGGTGAAGGCCTCAGGGTGGCCGTGACGAGCGAACTTGCTCCGGCGCAGTTCCAGGCTCCGAACAACCTCTCGGCGGGTGGTTTCGGCCGGGGCCCGTGGCCTCGTCGGCGCTTCTTGTCAGGGCGGGGCTGCGGCGCGGGAGAGCGACTCCCGGCCGCAGGCCGCGATCGAAGCTCTGCTTCGGGTCGCCGTCCGCCGATCACGCCCTGCCGCGCACCGCGACGCGATCGTAGACGATCATGGCGAGGGTCGAGACCACGCCGATGCCGCCGACCCAGAACCACATGTGGGAGGCCTGCGCGAAGCCGGGACCAGGAACGAAGGCGCCGTCGACGGTGGCGCCGACGTAGTGGGCGACCAGCTTGCCGCTGGTGGCGCCGGAGATGAAGGTGCCGATCGCCACCGGCAAGAATGCGAATCCCATGTAGGTCCCGACCTGCTCTCTGGGCGCGAGGTCCGACACGTACTCGTAGTAGCGCGGCGCCTGGGTCGCCTCGCCGACGGCGAAGACGGCGATCGCGACGATCGTCATCGTCAGGGTCGGGAACGCTCCCATCATGAACCAGGAAGCGCTGGCGAGCACGAATCCGACGATCATGGCGGCGAGCGGTGAGAGCTTCCTGGCGATCGCAGCCGCCGGCACCGTGACCAGGATGATGGTCCAGGCGTCGACGGTCTCGATGATCTCGAACTTCTCGAAATGGAGCACGTCGCGGACGTAGAAAGGCAGGGCGTAGAAGATGTGCCAGAACATCGCCCAGAAGCCCGAGAAGATGACCAGGAAGGACATGAACTTGGCGTTGCGGAAGACCAAGAGCATGTCGCCCACGACGCCAGCCATCGTCTTGGGCGGCGGCGCGTCCGCCGGGCGCGCGGGCTCCGAAAAGAAGAGCAGCGTCGCGACCGCCAGCGCCAGCGACGTGAGCGACGACATCACCAGGACATAGGAGATGCCGAGGTTCTCCCGGACCTGAAGCGCGAGGATCGGTCCGATCGCACCGCCCAGATTCACCAGCGTGTAGTAGATCGAGTAGCCGAGCCCCTTGGTCTCGCTGGTCGTCGTCCGCGCCACAGTGCCGACGATCGACGGCTTGATCAGCGAGCCACCGACGGCCGTTACCAGCAGCGCGAGGATCATGTAGACCTCGGCGCCGAGGGCGTCCACGAGCGGCTTACCCTGCGGCAATCCGCCGAGGCCGATCAGAAAGTAGCCGACACAGAAGATCGAGAAACAGGCGAGGAGGCTCTTCTTGAACCCGTAGCGGTCGACCACGGTGCCGGCGAGTATCGGCAGGAAGTAGAGCAGGCCGTTGAACAGACTGCCGACCAGCCATCCGGCCTTCTCCGGGCCGAGGCCGACCTGGTCGGCGACGAAGACCGCGAGGATCGCCTTCGAGCCGTAGTAGGCGAAGCGCTCGAACAGCTCGAGCGTGTTGGCGACCCAGAAGCTCTTGGTGAATCCCTTGAGTCTGTTCATCCGATCTCCCGGTGGCGCGCCGAGCTCAGGCGCGCGCCTTCGACAGCGGGATCCGCACCAAGACCCAGACGATCGCCGCCAGCGCGACGAGCGACGTCCAGGCGCCCGCCGGGCCCGCGACCCAGGCGAACTGCTCGACTCCGAACAGCGACTGCGTCAACGACACGAAGCCGGGCGCCGCGAGCACCACGCCCGATAGCAATACTCCGGTGAGCGACTCTCCGGCGATCAGACCGGAGGCCACCAGCGTCCCGGTGTTCTCCACCCGCTCGGACCCGGCGTCATCCAGTCCGCGGCGCTTGGCAAGAGTCTCGACCAGCTTCTTGATGCAGCCGCCGAGGAAGATCGCCCCCGTGGTCTCGAGCGGCAGGTACATGCCGACCGCGATCAGCATCGGCGAAGGCGCCTTGATCAGAATCAGGCCGATCGAGAAGAACATGCCGAAGAGGATCAGTCCCCACGGCATCTCGCCGCCGACGATGCCCTGAGCGAGCTGCGCCATCAGGCCGGCCTGCGGCGCGGGCAGCTCGCGGTCGCCCAGACCGATGCCGCCGCGCGCGATGTTGCCCTCGTGCAGGATGATGATCGGAAAGACCAGGACGAAGGAAACCACCACGGTCGAGATCAGCTCGGCGATCTGCATCGACCGCGGCGAGCCACCCAGCAGCTGACCGACCTTCAGGTCCTGGATCATGTCGCCCGAGACGGCGCAGGCGCAGCAGACGACGGCCGCCACGCCCAGCACAGCGCCGACCCCCGGGAGCCCGGTGACGCCGAAGCCGACCATCAGCAGCGCCGCGACGATCAGGGTCGAGAGCGCCAGACCCGAGATCGGCTGGTTCGAGCCGCCGACCAAGCCGACCAGGTAGCCACCGACCGCCGAGAAGAGGAACCCGAGCACCAGCATCACGACCGCCGCGACCGCGGCGCCCACCACGCTGTGGCTGAAGTGGTAGTAGATCGCCGTCATCGGCACGACCAGCAGCACGGTCCCGATCAGGATCGTGCGCAGGTCGAGGTCGCGGTCGAGCCGCGTCTGGATTCCCAGCGCGGCGGTCCCCTTGCGCAACGCCGAGCGGAAGGCATTGCCGATCGACACGCGCATCTTCCAGAGCGTCCAGACCGCGCCGACCAGCATGGCGCCGACGGCGATCGGTCGGACCTCGTTGTACCAGATCGAGAAAACCAGCTCCGAGGTCTCGGGCGGCGTGCCCGGACGCGGCGGCGAGCTCGCCCGAGAGGCCCGGATTCAGGAAGAGGGCGAGCGGGATGAAGACCAGCCAGGCGAGCAGCCCGCCCGAGAAGTTGACGGCCGCGAGCTCGTAGCCGATGACGTAGCCGACGCCGATCAGCGCGGGCGAGATCGCCGGCGTCGCCGCGACGATCGCGCCGCCATGGCTGACCTCGCCGAGCGCCGCGCGCGAGGAGTCGAAGTGCTTGACCACCGAGGCGGGCAGCTGCTTGACGAACTCGACCGACTCCTGAAAGAGCCTGAGGCCAGCGCTGTCCTTGAGGATCTGCAGCAACATGCCGAGACCCATGGCGCCGAAGACGTACTTGGCGCCGGTTTCGCCGCCCTGTCCGGCCTTGACGATCTCGGCGCAGGCGCGGCTCTCGGGGAAGGGCAGCCCGCTGTCGACGGTGAGCGTGCGGCGCAGGAGGATGATGAAGAAGATGCCGAGGAGACCGCCGATCAGCAGGATGAACGACGTCTCCCAGTAGTTGAACTTGGTCCAGAGCCGCTCGCCGCCGACCGAGACCATGACGAACGCCGGAATCGTGAAGATGGCGCCGGCGACCAGCGCCTCGCCGACCGAGGCGGAGGTTCGGGCGATGTTCTGCTCGAGCACGCTGCCGCGCATGAACGGCAGTCGGAAGGCCGCGATCGCGAGCACCGCGGCGGGGAAAGTCGCCGAGACGGTCTGCCCCGCCTTGACCCCCAGGTAGGCGTTGGCCGCCCCCAGCACCGCGGCCATCAACACGCCGAGCACGACGGCCTTGACCGTGAGCTCCGGCATGTTCGAGTCGGCCGGAACGTAGGGCTTGAAGTCCTCCTTCATTCCCATTTCCCCTTTTCGGCAATCAGGTCAGCGCAAACTCGGCCGATCCTACTGCGGAAACCGTGCCGGTCCGAATCCGCGCGGGACGATCTGCGCCTCGGGCGGTTCGGCCCGCCGGCTCCGCGTGCGCTTCAGCGCGAGGAGCGCTGCGTGTAGAGGTCGATCACCCTCGAGATCGCCCGTTCGCAGACCGCGCAGAACGGCACTTCGTCGCGCGAGAACATCACGCAGTCGGCCTGGGCCCGGTAGTATCCGCGCGCCTCGTAGTTCGCGCCCTCGAAGGCACCGACCACGCCGGCATGCGGACCCGATCCGAGCAGATTCGTCTCGAACGACTGCTGGGACCTGAACAGCGCATCCATCTCGTCCTCCGGGCGCTGCTCCGCCCGGATCTTCATCCGCTCCTGCCAGACGCCCGCGGCGTGGTGCTCGAACTCCTCCTTCGGCCAGGGCGTGGGCAGGGGCGTCCCCGCGGCGACCAGGTCGCGCCACTTGAGCGCCTCCGGGTCCTTCAAGGCTGTGACGTTGGGCTCCCAGGGCTCGGGCCTCTCCGCCCCCGACTCGTAGGCCACGCCGGAGGTGTAGTACTCGTCCGCCAGGGCTGCGAAGTGATGGCCGAACTCGTGGACGAAGACGTAGGGTGACCAGGTGCTGTCGGCCGCCACGGTGCCGTAGAGGTTGAAGATCCCACCGCCGCCGTAGGTGCGGGTATTGGTCAGGATCTCCACGAACTCATAGGGCGCGAACGCCACGATGTCGCGGAAGGCGCGGTTGTCGAAGGTGAGGACGTAGCGCTCGGAGCCGAAAGCGTCATAGGTCGAGCCGACCGGATTGCGCTTGTGCACGCCTGTCGATGGGCGCGAGATCCCGCTCTCGGCGCTCGCCGGACAGAGTCCCCAGACATTGAAGTCGGAGCGCCGGCTCTTGAACGGCTCGTGGGAGAAGAGGATGTCGATCAGCCGGCGCGCATCGCGCTCGAACTTCGAGCGCTCGGCCAGGGTGTAGCCATCGCCCAGGATCAGGAAGTCGACCTTCTCGGCCGGCGGCCCATGGCGTTCGAGCTCGAGCAGCGGCCCGGGAGATACCGGTTCGGAGTCGTCGACGAACATGTCCGACGGGTCGACCACGAGTGACCAGATCTCGAAGAAGTCGTTCCGCGCGTCGCGCTTCTTGAGCGCGATCCGCACGGGTCGGTCCGGCATCGGGAAGCGCAACGACTCGTGGAAGACGCGGTGCTGCTCGACCGCCTCACCGGTGGTCTCCCACTCACCGAAGATCGACGCGAAGCCGCGCGAGTACAGGACGCGGTTGGTATCCCGGTCCCAGACCTCGAAGAGGTACTTGCCCAGATTGGTGTCGTCGATCGGCCGCGACGGGTTGCCGGGCCACTCGCGCGGCTCGACCACGACGCGGTCCAGCGCGAAGATCTCCTCGCCGCGCCCGCCGGCGTGGTAGTAGTCGACTCGCAGGGACTTCGGCGCCGCATCGGCGGCAAGCGGGGCCGCCGCCAGCAGCGCGACGACGAGGCACCGCATGGACTTCGCTCTCATGGCTTACCCTCCCTTTTCATGTCGGAGACCGTAGGCTATCCGACCCCCTCGGCCCGCTCCTCGATTCAGCCGAGTTGCAGGGTTCTTTCTTTGGGCGTCTCTGGTGGCGACCGGTTCCGAGTCCGGTACTCGCTCGCTTGCGAGCAACCCCAAGGTGATCCGAGGGAACCAGCGATTCGGCTGAATCCAGGAGCGAGCCGCCGGGGCCCGCGAGGGCCACGGCGCGGCGGCCTCACCTGTGCGGGCGGTGCGAGAGAGGTGGTCGGGGCGAGAGGATTTGAACCTCCGGCCTCACGGACCCGAACCGTGCGCTCTACCAAGCTGAGCTACGCCCCGGAGAGATGGCAGTTGCGCCGGCACCGACGCGTCGCCGGCGCCTCGGGATCGCGCCGGAAGCGGGGCAGGGCCCCCGCGAGGGGCGCAGATTACAGCCGCCGCGTCCGCCGGGTCAAGCGTGCGTGGGGTAGGATCGAGGACGCTACCGAGAGGGGATAAGTCATGTCGATCCGGACTCTTGCCGAGCTCTTTCAGGTCTCCGCCCAACATCGGAAGAGCGACTGTCTCTTGCACAAGGTGAATGGCGCTTGGGTCCCGATTTCGACCGAGAGCTTCGTCGCGGACGTGCGCCGGCTCGCCAAGGCCCTGGTCGAGGCGGGCGTCCGCCCGGGCGATCGAGTGGCGCTGATGGCCGAGAACGGCCCCCATTGGTCGATGGTCGACTTCGCCGCCTTGGCGATCGGTGCCGCGGTGGTGCCGATCTACCCGACCCTCCTGCCCGAGGGCGCGGCCTACGTGGCCCGTGACAGTGGCTCGCGCATCCTCTTCGTCGCAGGGTCGGGAGCGCCTGGAGGGCATGCTGAGAGTGCGCGCCCAGATGCCGGCCGTCGAGAGAATCGTGTTGATCGGCGCCGAGGTGCGCGAGGAGGGAGTCGAGGGGTTCGACGCGTTTCGGGCCTTCGGCTCCGCGGTCACCGGAGGAGGAGTTCGACGCCTGGTGCGAGCGACCGAAGCCGGACAGACCTGGCGACGCTCATCTACACCAGCGGCACGACGGGAGACCCCAAAGGCGTCATGCTCACCCACGGCAACCTCGCTTCGAACGTCGTCACCGGCTGCGGCCAGCTCGGCCTGAAGGGCCACTTCACCGCACTCTCCTTCCTGCCGCTGTCGCACTCCTTCGAGCGGATGGTCGACTACTGCTACTTCTTCATGGGCGTGACGATCGCCTACGCCGAGTCGATCCAGGCAGTGCCGCAGAACCTCCAGGAGGTCAAACCGCACGTCTTTGTCGCGGTGCCACGGCTCTACGAGAAGATCATGGCGCGCGCCTACGAGAACGCCGCCGCCGCCGGCGGCGCCAAGGCCAAGATCTTTCGTTGGGCGGTCAAGGTGGGCAAGGACGCCCTGCCCAAGCGCCTCCGCTTCCAGAATCCGGGCGTGAAGGCGCGCGCCGCCGACAAGCTCGTCTTCTCCAAGCTCAGGGCCAAGCTCGGCGGCCGCTTCGAATTCGGGATGTCGGGCGGCGCCCCGTTGGCGCGTGACGTCGCGGAATTCTTCTGGGCCGCCGGCCTGCCGATCTACGAGGGGTACGGGCTGACCGAGACCTCGCCCGTGCTCTCGGTCAACACGCGCACCGCGGTCAAGCTCGGCACCGTCGGCAAGCCGATGCCGGACGTCGAGATCAAGATCGTCGAAGATGGCGAGATCTTGGCCCGTGGACCCAACATCATGAAGGGCTATTTCGGCAACCCCGAAGCCACGGCCGAGGTGCTCGACGCCGATCTCTGGTTCAAGACCGGCGACATCGGCCACCTCGACGACGAGGGATACCTCGTCATCACTGACCGCAAGAAGGAGCTGATCGTCAACGCCTACGGCAAGAACATCGCCCCGGCTCCGATCGAGAACGCGCTGAAAGCGAACCGGTTCGTCAGCCAGGCCATGGTGGTCGGCGACAAGCGCCAATTCTTGAGCGCCCTGCTCGTTCCCGACTTCGAAGCCTTCGCCACCTGGGCGACCGCTGAGAAGATCGGCGGCTCGGTCGCCGAGCAGCTCGCCCACGGCAAGTCGCGCGCGCTCTTCCAGGCCGAGGTCGACATCGTCAACGCTCAGCTCGCACGCTACGAGCAGCTGCGCAACTTCGAAGTGGTCCCCAACGACTTCACGCTCGAAGGCGGCGAGCTCACCCCCACGCTCAAGATCAAGCGCCGCGTCGTTCAGCAGAAGTACAAGGACCTCCTCGACAAGCTCTACGCCGCGGGAGAGAAGAGCTGAGATGTCCGAGGCTCTCCGACTCGAGATCGGTGAGGATGGCCTCGCCACCCTGACGTTCGACCTTTCCGGCCGCAAGGCCAACATCTTCACCCGCGAAGTTCTCGCGGAGCTCGACGAGCTGATCATCGAGCTCGCGACCCGCACCGAGATAGGGTGCCTGACCCTCCAGTCCGCCAAACCGGACATCTTCATCGCCGGCGCTGACGTCGACGAGATCGCCGACGTCACCGATCCGGTCGAGGCGGAGGCGGGGTCGCGTTACGGACACCGGCTGTTCGCCGCATGGCAGGCCCTGCCCTTTCCCACCGTGGCCGCGATCCGCGGCACTTGTCTCGGCGGCGGCACGGAGATCTCGCTGGCATCCACCTGGATCGTGATCTCGGACCGCCCCGACCTGAGGATCGGCCTACCGGAGATCAAGCTCGGTATCCTCCCCGGGTGGGGCGGCTGCGTGCGGCTGCCCCGCCGCGTCGGTCTGCTCGCCGCGCTCGACATCATCCTCGCGGGCAAGGCGATTCCCGGCGCCAGGGCGGCCAAGATCGGCCTCGCCGACGCGCTGTTTCCCGACGCGTCGTTCGAGCGCGACGTCCGTGCTTTCGCGCGATCCAAGGCCGGCAAAGCGCGGCGTGCGCGCCGTCGGTCGCGAGGGCTCAGCGCGGCGCTGCTCGAGAGCAACCCGGTCGGCCGGCGCCTCGTCGTCTCGCAGGCGCGCAAGAAGACGTTGGCGCAGACCAAGGGCAAATACCCAGCGCCTCTCCGCGCGCTCGACGTCGTCGCGACCGGGGTCGCCAAGGGACCCGCCGCGGGATTCGACGCCGAGGCGCGGGCGATCGGCGAGCTCGCGACCTCCGCGGAGGCCAAGGGTCTCATCTACCTCTTCCGGCAGCTGGAGGCCGCCAAGAAGAGCGACGACGGCGCCGCGCCACTCCCACCCGTCCGCCGCCCGGCGGTGATCGGCGCCGGCGTGATGGGCGGAGGCATCGCCCATCTCGTCGCCGACAAGGCGGGCCTGCCGATCCGGGTCAAGGACATTCAGACGCAGGCGCTCTCGACCGCCCTGGCCCACGCCGCGAGCCTGTTCGACAAGCAGGTGCGGCGGCGGCGGATGAAGCCCGCCGAGCGTCGTAGCAAGATGGGACTGCTGCAACCAACGCTCGAGGACTCCGGGCTCGAGACCTGCGATTTCGTCATCGAGGCCGTGGTCGAGAACCTCTCGATCAAGCAGAAGATCTTCGCCGAGCTCTCCCGGCGGGTCTCGGACCGGGCGATCCTGGCGAGCAACACCTCGTCGCTTTCGATCGACGCGATCGGCCAGCTCGCGGTTCGGCGCGAGCGCGTCGTCGGCATGCACTTTTTCAACCCCGTCGACAGAATGCCGCTGGTCGAGGTCGTCGCCGGACGTCACACCTCGGCGCAGACCACGGCCGCGGTGGCGGCCTTGGCTCGCCGGCTCGGCAAGACTCCGGTCGTCGTGCGTGACGGCCCTGGCTTTCTGGTCAACCGTCTGCTCGCGTTCTACTCGGCCGAGGCGATGTGGCTGCTCGACGAGGGATTCCGGATCGAGGACATCGACCGCGCCATGCTCGACTGGGGGATGCCGATGGGGCCGCTTCGCCTCGGCGACGAGGTGGGACTCGACGTTTCCGCCAAGGTCGGTCACATCCTGCACGAGGCCTTCGGCGACCGCCTGCCCTTCCCGGCCTGGATCGACAAGCTGCCCGAGAGCGGGCGGCTCGGCGTCAAGTCGGGTCTCGGCATCTACCGCTACGAAGGCAAGAGGCAGCTCGGCCCGGACGAGGCGGTCTACGGCGTGCTCGGGCTCAACCCGCGCCATCGCGACCCGGAACTGGAGGCGCTCGCCGAACGCATGGTGCTGCCGATGGTCAACGAGGCGGCTCGCTGCCTCGAAGAGGGGATCGTCGGCTCGCCCGGCGAGCTCGATCTCGCGATGGTGTTCGGCACCGGCTTCCCGCCCTTCCGCGGCGGCCTCTGCCGCTGGGCCGACGGTACGGGCCTGGAGGCGCTTGCCGACCGGCTCGAGCGCTATGCCGAGGCCGTGGGCCCCCGCTTCGCACCGAGCGATGCCCTGCGCCGTTTCGCCAAGCAGGGCGGCTTCGCCGCCGCCAGCCTGCAGGGCTAGACGGAATCGAGCCCTCAGCGCACGCCCAACTCGGCGGCCTGGCGTCGGACCAGCGACCAGGTCTCGGGCTCGAGGTGCGACTCGATGCCGGCGCGCTCTCCCTCCCGGTGCAGTCGCAACGCCTCCGCGTACCACGCCCGCGCGCGCCCCAGCCAACCCTCACGCTCGCTCTCGTCGGCCGCACTCGCGGCGGCGATCCGCGCTGCGGTCGCGAGGTGGAACTGCAAGAAGGCCCGCTCGTAGATCAGGAACGCCGGTGACCCCGGGCGCTCGGTGGCGCGGCGCAGCGACTCGAGAGCCTCGCCATGCTGCGCGAACGCCTCGTCGAGACGGCCGTCGGCGATCATCGCGACCGCGAGCTCGGTGCGCGTGCTCGAGAGCCGGCGCCGGACCTGGTGATTCTCCAGATCTGCAGCGGCGATCGCCGAGTACAGGCGCTCGGCCCGCTCGAGCAGCGCTACGCCCTCGGCCGTGAGTCCATTCTGCCAAGTGTGACTGCCCGACGTCGCGAGCACGGCCGCCAGGCGATCCCGGATCTCCACGCTCTCCGGCTCCTCCACCGCGAGCTGTTCGAGGATCTCCAGCGCCTCGGCGAAAGCCTCGAGCGCCTCCGGTCCACGCTCGAGTCGGTACATCACCCGGCCGTACGCGAGCTCCGACTCGGCCCGTTCGAGCCGCAGCGTTCGATCACCGGCGGCGAGCTCGACGGCGCGCCTCGACGCGGCGCGCGCGCGTCTGGCCGGCTCTGCCGCCTCCGCAATGCGCCCAGAAAACCCGAGCAGGTCGACCTCGTCACGGAGCGCCCCGGCGAGTGCGCGCAGTTCTTCCGGAACGCCTGGACGATCACGCACGAGCTCCTCGGCGAGCGCGACCGAGCGCTTGGCGGCCGAGAGGCGGGACTCCGGTTCGAGCTCGCCCTCGAATCGGCGTCGCGCCATCGCCCCGAGGATTCTCACCATCAAGCGGCGATCCTCCAACGCCTCCGAGGCCTTCAGCTGTGGCTCGATCAGGGCCCGCGCGGTCTCGAAGAGCGGCGCGCTCTGCTCCGACATCTCGAGAGCGGCCGCTGCGCGGCGATCGGAGAGGATCTCGCCGACCCGCAGGTAGCCCTCGGCGACCTCTCGGGTGAGCGCTGGGTCGCCGCCAGACTCCGCCCGCAACCGTGCGAGATAGTGGAGCCCGCGCTCGAGCAGGAGCCGTCGAGCGGCGGTCGCGCCATCGACGTCGCGGATCGCGTCGTGAATCTCAAAGAGGAGCGCGCGGGCGAGCTCACGAGTCTCGGCGAAGCGCCGCTCCGCGACGTCGCGCCCCGCGCGGAGGCGCAGCGCATAGACGACACTCGTCGCCGCGAAGAGGGACAGAACGAGCCCGCCAGCCGCGAGCGCCCAACGGTGCCGTCGAGCGAACTTGGCGGCGCGGTAGGCCGACGTACCGCGGCGCGCTGAGACCGGCCGGCCTTCGAGGAACCGTCGCAGGTCGTCGCCGAGCTCCTCGACCGAGCGATAGCGCGCCCCCGGCTCCTTGCGCAGCGCCTTGAGGACGATCGCGTCCAGATCGCCGCGCAGCTCCTGCGGGCGGAATGCCGGAGCGACGGCAAGAGCGCGCTCGAGCGCGCTCGAGGGGCGTTCGGGCTCTTCCTCCTCGATGGCGCGAACCAGCGCGGCGGGCGACGTCGTTCGCTCGTGGAAGGGCGTCCTGCCAGCAAGCAGCTCGTAGAGCACCACTCCGAGCGAGTAGACGTCGCTTCCGGTCGTCACGGCCTCGCCACGAATCTGCTCGGGGCTCGCATACTCCAGGGTCAGCAGTCGCTCTGCCGACATCGTCGCCGCGGGGAGATTCGGCCCGCCATCGAGCAACTCGGCGATCCCGAAGTCGAGGAGCTTGGGTTCACCTTCGGCGGTGACGAGAACGTTGGCGGGCTTGAGGTCGCGGTGGACGACGAGCCTGCGATGGGCGTACGCGACGGCGTCGAGAACCCGGCAGAAGAGGCGGACGCGTTCGGCACTACCGCGGTGGCCGGCGACGGCCCAGGTCACGAGATCGACTCCCTCCACGTGCTCGAGGACCAGAAAAGGCAGGCCCTCCGCGCTTTCGCCGCCGTCGAGGACGCGCGCAATGCCGGGATGTTCGAGCGCGGCAACGATGTGGCGCTCGCGCGCGAAGCGCCGCCGGAAACTTCCCGAGTCGACGCCACCGCGCAGTACCTTGAGCGCCGCCGCCTTCTCGAAGGCGCGGTCGGCGCGGCGGACCAGGTAGACGCGGCCCATGCCCCCTTCGCCCAGGATCCGCTCGATCATCCAGTTTCCCAACCGGCGGCCGAGGAGCGGGTCCGCCTCGTCGCGCGACTCCACGACCAGCCGCACGCCAGGGTCCCGTGCGGCGGCGAGGTCCGCGGCGAGAAGCTCGGCCACCTCTGCGGCGAGTCCGGGATCGCTCTGCCGCAGCTGCTCGAGCCGGCGTTGCGCCGCGGCGGCATCGAGCTCGACGAGCTCGTCGAAGCGGGCGCGAACGCTCGCCCAGCGGAGGGCATCGGTCATCCGGAGAGCTCACGCTGCAAGAACGCTCGCGCGGAGCGGAAATCGCGCTTGACGGTCGGCGTCGACAGGTCCAGGAGCTCAGCAGTCTCCGCGATGGAGAGGCCGACGAAGTAGCGCAGGCCGACGATCTCGGCTTGCCGGGGGTCGAGGTCGGCGAGCCGGTCGAGCGCTTGGTCGAGCGCGAGCAGGTCGAGCTCGGCAGGGGCTTCCAGCGCGAGGCCGGGGGAGAGCTCGACCCGCACCGCGCCGCCCGCGCGCTTCTCGGCGCCGCGCGCCCTGGCGTGATCGACCAGGATGCGCCGGATCAGGCGCGACGCGACGGCGAAGAAGTGCCGACGGTTGGCCCAGCGCGCCCGGTCTTGAGCCGCCAAACGAAGGTAGAGCTCGTGAACGATCGCGGTCGGAGTGAGCGTCGCGCCCGGAGCCTCGCCGCGAGCGTGACGACCGGCGATCGCGCGCAACTCGGCATAGACGAGCGGCACCAGCTCTTCGAACGCTCCCGCCTCCCCCAGGCTCCAGGAATGGAGCAGCGCGGTGATCCGGCCGATCGGTTCGGCGGCATCGACCCCTTGACCCATGGCCGAGAGATCCTATCCGGCGGCGCGGCTCGATCCGGGTCGGACGCGACCCGAATGATCCATTCATCGGCCAGATTCCGCGATTGGAGCAGGAGGGACCTCACCATGTCGCTGTTCGCATCCAGAGGGGGCTCGTCTCGGCCCGATCTCGCCGCTCGGTTCGTCACCTGCTGCGCCCGCTGGCTCTCTTTGCTCGCTCCGCTCTGCGCGCTCGAATCCGTTGCAGGAGCAGCCCAACCCAGTGCGCTCCCCTACGCACCACAGTCCCAGGTCAACACCACGACAGCCGGCTACCAGGGCAGTCCCGCGGTCGCCGCGCTCGGCGCTGCCGGCTGGATTGCGCTCTGGGTCGATCAGGGCGGCGGGGGGCCTGCCATCCGCGTACGCCACCTCGAGCGCGACGGCACGCCGGCGAGCGGCGAGTGGACTCTCTCGACGGCCCCGAGCACCGGCTCTCCAGAGCTCGCCCGTCTCGACGACGGGCGCTTCGTCGCGGTGTGGCCCGACCACTCGGCGCCGCTCGTCGAAGGCAACTCCCCCGGCATCTACGCGCGATTCCTCGACTCCTCCGGCCAGCCGGACGGTGACCTCCTCACCCTCTACGCCAACAACGTCACCGCGAGCGATCCTGACGTCGAGCCGGGCCCGGGAGGAGGCTTCGTCGTCTCCTGGCACGACTTTCAGGACGTCTGGGTGCGCCGGTTCGACGCCTCTGGAGCTCCGCTCGGACCCGAGCAGATGGCGAACACACTCGCGGGCATCCAGCAGGCGCCGCGGCTAGCGCGACTCGACGGCGGCGGGGGCCACGTCGTCGCCTGGACCAGCTGGACCTCGGCCGGCACCGACGACGTCGGCTCGAGCGTCCAGTGGCGGCGGCTGGCCGCGACGGGCGCCTTCATCGGCCCGGAGGTCCAGGCCAACAGCTTCATTTCGGGCCATCAGGAGATGCCGGACGTCGCCGCGCTCCCCGGCGGTGGCTTCGCGATGGTCTGGCGCAGCGTCCCGGCGCAAGGGGCTCGGCACAGCGACGCACCCGAGGGGGATCCGATCGGCGACGGGATCGACCTGCGATTCTTCGACTCAGCCGGCGCACCGCGGGCGCCCGAGGAGACGGTCAGCCTCGACGCCGGACCGTCCGTCGTCAATCCGGCGATTCGGCGTGCCCCGGACGGTGACCTGCTGCTCGTCTGGAAGGTCGCCTCCGATGCCGTGATCGCCCGGCGCACCGAGCCGCGGCCGCATGGCTTCATCGGCGGCGAGCTGACGATCGACGACTTCGGCGCCGCTTCGGGGCTCGAGTACCCGAAGGCCGGCTTCGACGCCGAGGGGGACTTCGCGGTGGTCTGGGAGTCGTACGGCGCGTCCCCGGGCGGCGACGCTTCCGACGGCTCGGTTCAGTTGCGCTCGTTTACCATCGGTCGTGTCGCGCACTGGCGCTTCGAGGAGGGGAGCGGGCCGCTGGCCTTCGATGCGGCGGGGCTCGATCCGGACGACGCCACGATCTCCGGCGGTGGCGACCCGGCCTGGAGCTGGGGCAGACCCGGGAGCGGCGCGCTCGCCTTCGCGGGCGACGGCTTCGCAGACGTTTCGCCCTCGTTCGATCTCGACATCACCGACGCCGCAGTGACATTGACCGCCTGGGTTTACCTCGAGACGCTCCCGAGCGCGCTCGCCGAGCCGTACGCCTCGATCTACGACGCCGCCGAGGACAACTACGTCCTCTATCTCGATCGCGACTTGGCGGAGCTGCGCTTCAAGGTGACCGACTCCAACGGCACCGCCGAGCGACCTGGGATCGCCCAGGCGATGCTGCCGCTCCGTCGCTGGTTCCACGTCGCCGGCGTCTATCGCGGCGACGCGGCGACGGCGTCGATCTATCTCGATGGCCAGCTCGCCGACGCGCACGTCAATCCCTCGCTCGTCGATCCGGTGCGGTCCATTCCGGCGCAGATCGTCGCCATCGGGCGCGACGGCCTCAACGACCGCTACTACTTCGACGGCCGCGTCGACGAGATCGAGGTCTGGCGCCGCGGCCTGTCGCAAGCGGAGATCGCGCTCGCCCGCGGGCCCTGGATCTTCGGCGACGGCTTCGAGCGCGGCGACACTCTCGGCTGGTCCTCGAGCCAGCCATGAGCCCAGGTCGAGAGCGGCCGACGAGCTCGACGCCCTCGACCGCCCTCGGCCGCCCTCATCGCTCTCCTCCTCGCCGGC
Organism: uncultured Acidobacteriota bacterium; assembly: GCA_963700315.1. Taxonomy (GTDB): domain Bacteria; phylum Acidobacteriota; class Thermoanaerobaculia; order Multivoradales; family JAGPDF01; genus JACTMI01. Next base: position 150,899 of record CAVOXC010000001.1, read on the forward strand.
GAATCGAGCAGGTGGTGTCAGAGCTGTGGCCGCATGCCCTTCCCTGGTCCGTTCCTTGCAGTCTCTTGTGGACCGAAAGGGGTTGCGCATGCGCCGCCGGACTCCGGCCTCCTCCACCTCGCCGCTCTCGGTCCCGCGTCAGCTTCTACGCCGTCAGCCAGAAGTCTCCGGTCCGGACTTTTCCCTGCTCTGGATGTTTCTCGCCGGAGCGCTGCTGATGGCGCTCGCCTCGGCGGCCGGTGGCCAGACCGCACCGGCGCCCGAACCGGTCCCCCGGTTCTCCGGCGAGGTCACGGTCACCGAGGTACTGCTCGACGTCCTGGTCGCCGACCGCGACGGCAACCTGATTCTCGGCTTGGGTCCGGAGGACTTTCGCGTCGAGGCGGACGGCAATCCAGTCGAGCTCACCGGCCTGACTTTCTACAGCAACCGCAGGTATCTCGGGCAGGCCGACGCCGACAAGCTCGGTGTCGATCCCGACGCCGTGCCCGACCGCCGCTACTTCGTCCTCTTGTTCGATGATCAACGACGCAATGGCGGAGCCTTGCTGCAGCGGCACCTCGCCGCGACACGCGACGCCGAGCGCTGGATCGACGAGAAGCTGGAACCGGGCGACCGGGTCGCCGTCGCCAGCTTCGACGTCAAACTGAAGCTGCATGCCGACTTCACCGGTGATCGAGAGGCGCTGCGAGCTGCCGTGCGAGCGGCCGCGACGGGGCAGGAAGGAAGGGCGGAGTGGCCGTCGAGGCGATCGGGCGGCGGCGAGCTCGCGCTCGGCGCGCGTCTGCCCACGGGCAACGATCTGCGTGACGCGACGCCGACGATCTACGAGGCGCTACAGGTCCTCGCAGACGCCGCCGCACCGATTCGGGGCCGGAAGAACCTGGTGCTCTTCTCGATCGGCTTCGGCGATCTCAATAGCATCGGCCAGTACACCAGGGACACGCGCTACCACCAGCCGACGGTAGAGGCGCTCAACGGCGGCAACGTCGCCGTCTACTCCGTGAATCTCGCCGAGCCGGGCGTCGACAATCGCCTTGCCGATGCTCTCAACGACTTCGCACTGCTCACCGGCGGTCGCGTCTTTCGGGAGGTCGTCAGCTTCACGCTGCCGCTCGAGCAGATTGCCCGCGCCACCAATGGCTATTACCTGCTCTCCTATCGGGTCGAGCACGCGGCCGGCGAGATGGGCTACCGGAAAGTCGAGGTCGACGCGCTGAATCCGGAGTTCCGCGTCACGGCGAGGCGAGGGTATCGGTTCGGCGACGGCGATAGCCCCTAGGAGCCCGCGGAGCAGTCCTCGTCGAGCTGAAAGCTGCTTCGCTCAGACGCCCGCAGGATCGGCGTCGAAGTCGTCGTCTTCGTCGCCGCCGAGCTCTTCGATCCGGGTCAGAACCACCGAGATGTTGTCGAAACCGCCGCGGGAGTTGGCGTCGCGAACCAGCCGGCCACAAGCCTCCTCTAGGCGCTCGGTTCCCTTCAGCCGCTCGTCGATTTCCCGGTCGTTGAGCATGGTGGTCAAGCCGTCCGAGCAGAGCAAGAAGAGGTCGCCCGGCTCGACCCGGATCTCTCGGACGTCGACCACGACTTCTGCGTCGCCACCCAGCGCGCGCGTGACGACGTTCTTGAGCGGATGAACGCGCGCCTGCTCCTCGGAGAGGAAGCCAGCCACCACCTGCTCATTGACCCAAGTGTGGTCCTGCGTCATCAGCTCGAGCTTGCCGTCGCGCAGGCGGTAGGCGCGGCTGTCGCCCACGTGCGCGATCGCGGCCACCTCGCCGTCGAGCAAGAGCCCGACGACTGTGGTGCCCATGCCATGGAGCGCGCTGTCCTGGCGAATCGCTTTGAGCACGCGGTCATGCGCGATCCGGATCGAGGCGCGCAAGACGTTCGAGTGGCGACCGAGCTTGGGGTCCATCTCGAACGGCAGGGTGGCATCCTCGTCGGCGGACTTGGCGACGAACTCACGAATCGCGCCGACCGCGATGCGCGAGGCGATCTCGCCGTGGCTGTGGCCGCCCATGCCGTCCGCGACCACGAACATCTGGTGTTCGGGATCGATTTCGAAGCAATCCTCGTTGTGACTCCGGATCGCACCGACATCCGACAGGCCACATGCTCTGGCTCGCAGCATCAACCACCCTTTCCGAACAGACCGCCCCAGCCCTTGCGGGGACCCTTGCGCAGCTCCTCGAGGGCTTTGGTGACGACCGGATCCTCTCCGCCCCAAGCGATTGCCTCATTGTAATACTGCTCGGCCTGATCCGGCTTGCCGGCCTGGGCGAAGAGGCGGCCGGCGAGCTTGAGATACGCGACGTTCATCGGCGCCAGCTCGCACGCGTGCTCGATCGCGCCGACCGCCCGCGACAGGTAACGGCTGTTGTGCGCCAGCGCCTGAGCCAAATGGTGCCACGACTGCGCGTTCTTCGGATCGGCCTGGGTCGCGCGCTCGAAGCTCTCGGCGGCCTGGAAGTGGTTGCCATCCTTGTAGAACTGCACCCCCGCTTCCAGATGAAAGCGGCTGAGGCGCTGGGAGTTGCCTTCGCCACCCGTCTCCGGGCGCACCAGCTCGAGGTCGTGCTGCCGGCGCCGTTCTGCGTTCGAGAGAATGTTGAAGGCCTCGGTGATCTCCTGGAACTCCACCTCGGCCCTCTCCCGCTCGGCCCCCTGGTGCCGGTCGGGGTGACGAACACGGGCCAACTCCCGGAACTTGTCCCGGATCTGGTCCGAGGTCGCGTTCCGGGGAACCGAAAGGGTCGCGTAGTAGTCCTTCGCCATGCCTATTTGCTCTTGATCTTATACAAGCGATCGGCCTGGGACCGAACAGCTTCGGAGACGTTCCGGTCCCGGCGCAGCATCTTCAGGTCCCGCACCGAGATCCGCGCCACCATGCGGACTGCGATCCCGACCTGGGTCCTCGGATTCCGGGCCAGGTTGAGGGCGACGTTGTAGCGCGACACCCAGTCGCGCCTGCGCGCCAGGGCGCCGAGAACCTCGTCGACGACAGTCCGGCTCGACGCGATCTGCTCGACCTCGTCTTCGCTGAGCGCTGAGTTGACCAGCACCGCGGTGGCGACGATCGCATTCGTGTCCTTGATCAGAATGCCGCGCAGCGTGCGCGAAGCCCCGAGCGTGAGCTTCATGCGCACAGGCACCGGCAGGGCTCGAATCTGCCCCTCGGAGAGTCCCGTTCCCGACTCGAACTCGCCCTCGGCGGGCAGCGCTCGTACCTTCTCGATCTCGGCCCAGTCTTCGGCATCGAGCTCCAATGGCGCCGCTTCGGGACGCGCTGCCGGCCGTTTGGCGGAGCGGTCGCGCGGCAGAAGGTGCTCGCGGTACTCGAGGATGCGCCGCCTCGAATAGAGCGACAGCGCCGGGTTCTCCTCCAGCGCCTTCAGGATCTCCGGACACTCGACGATGGCGTCCTGCCTGAGCAGCAAGATCTCCTGCAGGTCTGCCGGCAGCCGGCGCGCGAGGCCGATCATCAGAATGCGAGGAGTATCGCGGCGGCGCATGATCGCCTCGATGAGAAGCGCGTCGTCGGTCCGCTCGGCGTAGTAGCCGAGCACTTCGTGCGGCGCGTCGGTCGCCAGAAAGGCCGCGGTGAAACGATTCTCGACCGCGGTGAGGGCTTGGTGAGCGTAGCTCGCAACGACCTCGTCCTCTGAGCCGGCCAGCTCGACCTGCACTGGAATCAACTCGTCGGCGGGGATCGGCAGGATCCCTTGCGCCGCAAGGACTCGGAGCTCCGGGCTCTCGCCCGACAACACCTGGGCGACCAGAGGATTCACGGCCACGACGCGCTAGCTCTTGCCGTCTGTGGCCGCGGCGGGTCTCTCGATGCGCAGATCGCGAATGACTTTCGAGGGTCCCACCGGCAGCGGATAGGGGCGCCCGCCCACCTCGACACGGACGGCAGCCGCGTTGCCGAGCGTCAATAAGACGTAATGGTCCGCTTCGACCTGCAACGTCTCGCCACCGGCACGCAGCTCGCTCGCTCGACGAGAGCCATCAACGACGAGCTCGACCCAGCAGTCCTCGGAGAACTCGAGCGAGATCTCGAGTGGAGCGACGATGTCCGCACTGGCGCCTTGCGGCATCACCATCCGTGCCGGAGCCGACTCCGGAGCAGATGATGGCTCGGCAGTCTCCGGCGGCTGCGCGCGAACGGGAGCGGTGAATGTCGCCACCAGCTCGGCTGCGGGAGCGGCGCGTCTCGACGTCCGGCGCTGCTCGGCGTAGTAGGAGAGCAACGCCGCCAGACCGACGAAGGCCACCACCGCCAGCGCCAAGAGCAGACCGTAGCCGAGCGTCGAGGGCGCCGAGCTGCGCCTGGACGAGTTGCTCGGTACCTCCTCTTCGGCGTCGGGTTCGGCCTCGGAGCGAGCGATCAGATAGAGATTCACCGCCTCATCCGGGTCGAGCCCTACGACTCGCGCGTACTCGCGCAGGAATCCCTTGGCGAAGACGGGCGCGGGCAGCACGTCGAGCCGATCCTGCTCGAGCGCTTCGAGGTAGCGCAGGCTGATCTTGCTCGAGTCGGCGATGTCCCGCAGCGAAACCCCACGCGCTTCGCGCTGGCTGCGCAACCACACGCCGAGCGAGCGCTGGGCCTGAGTCGCCGCGCCAGGTGGCGGCACTCTGCCCTGCGGCCTTCCCTGGGTCATGCCCTTGGTCATCGCTCACCGACGCCCCGGGATCGGGACCGAGCCCTCCTCGAAACCTCGAAGTCCTTCAGAGAATTGAGTTTACCGGGAGATTCACGGCGGGTCAATCAAACTCGGCGGCCACCCCCGGCCCGGCCGCCCGCCAAGAGCTCCGCGCGGCGGCGCAGCGGCAGCAGCAGCCGCGGGTCGGCAGCCACGGCCTTGAGGTCGGTCTTCTTCAGCATCGGCAGCAGTCCGAGTGCCTGCGAGAGGGGCGTCGAGGGGTTTCGACTCAACGCCACCCGGATCGGATAGCGGACCCCCCAGCGCGGGTGCGAGGCTAGGACCGCCAGAGCCTGGGGCGTCGACCTCTCGCCCGTCGCCAGCGGTAGCAGCAGCCCCTCGGTCAAGCGCGGGTTCTCGAGCAACGCGGCCAGCACGCGCGGGGTGGGGTCGCTTCGCAGGTTCGAGATCACCGTCCGGCTCGCGGACCGGGCGATCGCCACCTTCTCACCCACCGCGAGCCCGGGCAATCGCCCGATCAGACGGCGATCTGCGGCGCCACGGACGACGGGGTGAACGCGGGTATCGATCCCCAGTCGGACCAGGTCGAGCCAGTAGAGGCCCTCGATGAAACGAACGGCGTCGAGCCGCGGCGTCTTCGGATGAAAGGCCGCCGAACGGCGCACCTCGTAGGCGGAGATCAGCCGGCGCGAGCCCACCAGCGTCTCGATCATTCCGACGGTGAGGTAGGGATTCCGGAAAACGAGGCGCACGGCCGGCACGTCCAGGTCGTCGAGGTGGTCGGCCAGCAAGGCGCCGAGCTCCTCCTCTCCCGCTTCGCGCAGCCGATCGCGCCAGTCCGCAGCGTCCCCTCTTTCGTCCATCCTTCCACCCGAGCGGCCCGGCTGCTGCTCTGATATCGTTCCTTGCTCGTGAGTCGCCGGACATTCGAACAATACCGATCTTCCGACCAACTCGGTGAGCTCGACGACGACTGGCTCGAAGCCGTCGACGACACGCCCGAGGATCTCGACTACTTTCTGTCGCTGGCACAACCGCTCGCCGAAGAGGGCGAGCAGGATCGTGCCCGGGACCTGCTCGACCTCTACCTCGACGAGCTCTCGAAGCGAGAGCTCTGGGGGGTGCGGCTCGAGCTGCTGCGCCGCGCGGGCACGCTCGCGGTCAAGCAGAACCGACTGCAGCGAGAGGTGCTACAGACCCTCGAGGCGATGTGGGGCGACCGACCGACCTTTCGCGAGATGGTCGAGCATGTCGGCCTCCATCGTTCCATCGACGAGCCCACCAAGCTCTGGGATCGCGCGGGGCGCCTCTTGAGTCTTCTGGTCTTCGACGTCGGTACCGTCGTCGCCATGCCGGGCCAGGGCGTCGGGCGTGTGGCCGAGGTCAACCTGCCGCTCGAGAGCCTGAAGCTCGACTTCGACAAGAAGTCAGGCGTCACTGTCGGTTTCCGGGCCGCTGCCAAGCTGCTCAAACCGTTACCCCCCGGAAACCTGTTGCGCCGCCAGATCGAGGACCCCGAGAGTCTGGCCCGGCTCCGCGACGAGAGTCCTTCCGAGCTGCTGCGGGCGGCTCTCGAGACCTCTGAGAAGCCAATGGCTGCTGCCGAGGTCCGCGAGCTTCTTACCGGTATCGTCGATCCTTCTCAATGGACCTCGTGGTGGGCGGCGGCGCGCAAGCACCCTCAGGTGGTTGCTTCGACCGTCGGGCGCCAGAGCTATCGCTGGGAGACGTCGGCCAAGGGCGCTCAGACGGCAATCCGCGAGTCCTTCGCCCGCTCCGAGCCACGCGCCCGGCTGGAGGTCTTTCGCAAGAACGCCGGGCGCGACGAGGAGCTGGTTCGCGAGATGGCAGGCAACCTCGCCGCCACGGCGGCGGAGCTGACCGAGAGGCAGCCTGGGCTCGCCTTCGAGACATGGTTCACCCTCGAGCGAGCGGGCCGGCTCCCCGCCGCGCTCGAGGCGGTACTCGAGCGACTCGTTGGCCCGGAAGGCAACGCCGCCGGACTGCTGGCAGGCATCGAGGACCGGCCGCTGCGCGAGCGAGCGCTCGGCATGTTGCGCGAGCGCCGCCCGGACTGGCCGGAGGTCTACCGTGAGCACTTCGCGCGCGAGTCCGATCCGCGGGTGCTCACGCTTCTCGCCGAAGGCCTCGTAGAGGCGGATCCGGAGGCCACCGCGAGACTGTTCGACGACCTGCTCGCCCAGCCGAGAAGGCTGCCAGCCGCGTTCGTTTGGCTCGCCGAGCGCGCCACGGACGACGAGGCCTTGCGCGCACGCGCGCCGCTGCGGCTGCTGCAGCAGATCCTCGCCGCCCTCATCGGCTCCGAGTTCGCGACGTTCAGGACCCGCCTACGACCGCTGGTCGAGTCGGGAGGTACCCTGCCACGACTGTTCGCTCACTTGGAAGAGGAGCAAGCCAAGGCCGCGCTCGAGTCGATCCGGCGCTCCGCCGCGCTCGAGGCCTACCAGAAAGAGCCCCTCGGCAACGCGCTCGTGATGCGCTTTCCCGGGCTCCGCGAGGAAGCCTCGGGCGGCCCCCTCTACTCCACGCCCGAAGCGATCGCCGCCAAGCACGCGGAATTGAGGCGACTGCAAGAGATCGACATCCCCGCCAATCGCAAGGCGATCGAAGAGGCCCGCGCGATGGGAGACCTGCGTGAGAACTTCGAGTACAAGTCGGCGAGAGAGCGACACGAGTACCTGAACTCCCGCGTCGCGGCGCTCCATCGTGACCTCGACAGAGCACGCCCTATCGACTTCGCCAACCTCGATCTGTCGGAGGTTCGAATCGGGGCCAGGGTCGGCCTCGTGACCGAGGAAGGCACCCAGAGGACATTCAGCCTCCTCGGCCCCTGGGACAGCCAGCCCGAGAAAGGGACTCTCTCCTACGAGAGCGAGCTCGCGCGCAAGCTTCTCGGCCGGCGCCTCGGAGACCTCGTCCGAGTTGGCGACACCGGCTACAAAGTCACGGCGATCGAGCCTTACCGCAGGTCCTGACCGGCGCCGCCCTCGGATCCAGTCGCGGGCTCCGGCTCGAGCCGGAGCCACTCTCCGCCGACCCAGAGCTCCACGGCCTCCCGGCGCACCAGCGCCGTGAGCTCCGGCCGATCCCGCAGCAGGGCGTCACGCTCGAATGCCGTCGCGATTCGCACCGGACCAGTGGCGATGTCGGGACCGATGATCCGCTCGCGCCAGATTTCTCCCTGCCAGCTCAGCTCGACCCCATCGACCGCTAACGGGGCGGGATTCAGTCGGAGAAGCCGCGGAGCCGCCGGCCCGGTTCCCTCCTGGGGACGTGCAGCCCAGTGCGCTACCAGCGCGAAGAGCATGACGGCCAGGCCGAGCACGGCCACGAGAGGAAGCGCCAGGGGGCCGGCGACGACCGGCGCCTCGAAGCGGACGAGCCCGGGGCGACGCCGCTCCGCCGCGCCCGGCCGCGCCAGGTTGGTGAGCGCGAGATCGAGCGCTCGCGGCGGGCGAGTGCGCTCCAGGGCAGCCAAGCTCCTCGCCACCGAGCGCAACCCTTCGAGCCGATGCCGGCACTCCGGGCAGGCCACGAGGTGGGACGCGGCCCTGGCCCGCCCCGCGGTCGGCGCCTCACCGTCGAGCAGAGCGGACAGACTCTCGAGCGCGAGGTGCGCGGTCATCGCAGTCCCTCCAGAGCGGAGCGCAGCGTTTCCCGGCCGCGCGCAATCCGCGAACGTACCGTGCCGATGGGAATCGATAGCACCTGGGCGATCTCCTCGTAGCCGAGCCCTTCGACGTCGCGCAACACCACCGCCTCGCGAAACGCGATTGGCAGGTCGATCAACGCCGCCAAGAGTCTGCGCTCGAATTGGGCGCTCGCCGCGCGCGCCTCGGGATCTGGCTCCGCGGCAGCCGGTTCGCCTCCAGGTTCGAGCAGGCGGCTGTCGAGGGAGACCTCGGGACGACGACGACGCGAGAGCCGGCCACGACAATGGTTGACCGTCACTCGGTAGATCCACGTCCGCAGAGACGAGCCTCCGCGGAACTTGCCCAGGTGACGGTGGATCCTCATGAAGACCTCCTGGGTGAGGTCCGCCGCGGTGTCTCGATTCCCCGTCAGGCGCAGGCAGAGGTTGAAGACCAAGTCCGCATGGCGCGAGTGGAGCTCGCGAAAGGCCGCTTCGTCCCCGCTGGCACAGCGACGGGCGAGGTCGAGATCAGCCATTCGGCCGGTACCGAGCGCAAGAGACATGGTCAGGGCCATCGACACTCCCTGTCACGTTGGACCCGGACGGCAAGCCCCTGGTTCCCGCCGGAATCCCCGGACAGCGCAGCAACGGCTGTACCAGGCTAGGGCCCGTTCTCCCCGAAGTACGCGAGCAACCCGTCGACCACGGTGCGCGCGACTCTCTCCCGATAGTCGCGCTGGGTCAGCAGCTTGCGGTCGGCGCTGTTGGCCAGATTGCAGACCTCGAGAAGGACCTTGGCCGGGACCGCGTTGTAGCGCAACACCGCGGGCACCCAGGCGCGTCGACCGCGATAGATCCGATCGCGCACGGGCTGGTATGGGTGCACCGCGTGGTCCTGCTGCCGGAAAGAGCGGATCAGGTGTTCGGCCAGATCGCGCGACAGACCTTCGCTGCGCTGCCGTGCGCGCGCCGAAAAGCTCACTCTCGGCTGTTCCCGATACTCCTTGCGGCTGGCGAAGACGCTCCCCGACTTGCCGTAGCTGCCCCCGCTCAGCGCGGCGCTCGGAACGTAGACGGTCGCTCCGCGGATCGAGGGGTGGAGCGAATCGGCGTGGATCGACACGAAGACCACCTTCCCGTCGCCCGCCTCGGCCACTTGGTTGAAGATGCTGTTGGCGAGGTACCAACGAAGGTGTACGCCAATGGTCGAGTCGGCAATGGCGTAGGACGGCGTCGTCAGAACCTCGTGCCTGCGCGAGTACGGAAGCACGTCGCGTTCGGGGACCTGACTGCTCGATCCGTCTCTTGTCGTTGCGTGTACCCTGGCCAGAGTGTCCTTCTCCAGGCGCCGTTTGACCCGCAGCATGACGTCATAGACGTAGAGGCTCTCCCAGACACCCGCGCTCGAGGCGCCGACGTCCGCGCCGCCGTGTCCGGCGTCGAGGATCACCGTTACGCCCTCGAGGCCGCGCGCGCGGGCCTCGTTCTTGAATTGCCCGGCGACCCGGCGCTCCGCTTCCCATTCCAAACGCCGTGGATCGCCCGAGGGCAGGAAGTCGGGCAGCAGAAGATCCAGCGGAATCCGAACCGGGTAGCCGACAGGAATATCGGTGACGTCCGGGATCCCGCTGCGTTTCGCGATCTCCACCGCGAGCGCGTTGACGTCCTCGGCGTGGATCCGCCCGGTGAAGCGGACGACCACCGCCGAATAGAGGGCCTCGCCCGGGCGCAGCCTGTAAAGCGCGAAGCTGCCCGCCGCGTCCTCGCCGTAGTCGAGCAAGCGGGACGCATCCTGGCTCGCGAGCGGTGGCGCAACCGGCGCAACGATCGCCGGGCCGAGCACGACGCCTGCTGGCTCGCCGGACGCCTGCGCAGCGAGATTCGCGGTCGGCAGCGGCGCGGGCGCGACGTAGCGGAAGACGGCGTGCAGCAGCTCGTTCGGGATCCGGATCTCCTGCCCCGGCTTCGTCGTCTCGCCCGACAGCCCATTGGCGGTTCGGATCGCCGCGGACCGCTGCGCGCTACCTGTCAGCCAAAGCGCGATCTGGTCGAGACTCTCGCCCCCGCTCCTGTGCAGCCAACCGTCGGCCGACGCTTGATCGGCGGGAAACAGGGCGCGAATCGCGCCCAGCATCCAATCCTGGGCCAGTGATTCGTACGGAATGCGATAGCGCGTGCCGGCGAGCAATCGGCGCGGATTCCCATTGATCCTCGCGATCTGCCGATAGGCCTCGGTGCCGCCGGTGAACCGGCGCGTAAAGGCGAGCAGCCCCTCGCCCGGAAGCGGCGCCGCCTCGAGGTAGAGCTCGCGCCGGTCGACCAGCGCCGCGCGCGCTCCGCTCGGCAGCATGGCGCGCTCGGTCGCGGCCGTCGCCGGTGCCGCCGGTGCGCCCAGAGCCAGCGCCGCCAGCACCGTCCTAGCGACCGTTCCCCGAGTCATGAGACGCCGGCGTTGCGACACCAGTTCAAGCCGCTGGCGCCGGGGCACGGAACTCCGGAGCAAGACGCCAACCCGCTTCACGCTCGAACGCCCGCGCGGCGCGGAGGAGAGAGACTTCGTCGAAGGGGCGGGCCAACAGCTGCAGCGAGAGTGGGAGTCCGTCGCGGTCGAGGCCCGCTGGAACTGCGATCGCCGGCAGTCCCGCCAGATTGGCGGGCGTGGTGAAGACGTCCGACAGGTACATCGCCAGCGGGTCGCTCAACTTCTCGCCGAGCGCGAAAGCTCCGGTCGGGCTGGTCGGTGTCGCGATCAAGTCGACGGATTCGAAGGCGCCTGCGAGCTCGCCGCGCATCCGCTCGAGCACCGCGCGGGCCCGGCCGTAGTAAGCGTCATAGTAGCCCGAGGAGAGCGCGAACGTCCCGAGCATGATCCGCCGCTTGACCTCGGCCCCGAAAGCCTCGGAGCGGCTGTCGAGATAGACCTCGGCGAGACTGCGCGCCGACAGCGACCGGTGGCCGAAGCGCACGCCGTCGAAGCGCGCGAGATTGGCGGACGCCTCGCAGTTGGCGATGACGTAGTAGACCTCGATCGCCGCAGTGATGCTCGGCACGGAGATCTCCACCAACTCCGCGCCCAGCGACTCGAGGTGGCCCAGCGCGCCCTGCCAGGTCGCCGCCACATCCGGCTCGAGCCTCTCCGCACCCACCTCCGCCAGGACTCCGATGCGCCAACCCGCGATCCCCTCTTCGATGGTCTCGAGCAAGCGGGGCGCTGCGCGCGGATCGCTAGTCGAATCGCGAGGATCGGGGCCGGCGACGATCTCCAGCGCGAGTGCTACGTCCCGCGTGCCGCGCGCCACCGGACCGATCTGGTCGAGAGACGAAGCGAAAGCGACGAGGCCCCAGCGCGATACCCGGCCATAGCTCGGTTTGAGGCCGACGACACCACAGAAGGCCGCCGGCTGGCGGATCGACCCCCCAGTGTCCGAACCGAGCGCGAGCGGCACGCAGCCAGCGGCCACCGCCGCCGCCGAGCCACCCGAGGAGCCGCCCGGCACGCGCCCGAGATGCCAAGGATTGCGAGTGGGCCCGAAGGCCGAGTTCTCGCACGACGACCCCATCGCGAACTCGTCGAGGTTCGTCCGTCCGATCGGGACGGCATCGGCCGCGAACAGACGTTCGACGGCGGTCGCCGTGAACGGCGAGACGTAGCCGTCGAGAATTCGTGAGCCGCAGCTGAGTGGCTCACCCGCAACGGCAAGGTTGTCCTTGAGCGCCACCGGAACGCCCGCGAGTGGTCCCAGCGGCTCGCCGCGGCGCCGCCGCGCGTCGATCTCCCCGGCGCGAACGTACGCGCCGGCAGCGTCGACCCGAAGAAAAGCGCCGATCTTGGGTTCGACCGCCGCGACCCGAGCCAATGCCCGCTCCAGCACCTCGACTGCGGCGAGCTCACCGCCCGCAACCGCCGACGCGATCCGCTCGACACCAAGCTCGAGCGGATCAGCCATCGCTGGAGCCGAGCACCCTGGGAACGACCAAGAAGGGACCGTGCGACGCTGGAGCATTGGCGAGAAAGAGCTCTCGGTCGAGGCCGGGAGACGTCTCGTCGGCCGCCTCGGTGCCGGCGGCGCGAGGCGGTACAGGAGCGGACCCCAGGTCCCACGCGCGGATCCTGTCAATATGGTCGACCACGCGTCCGAGCTGCTCGGCGAAGAGGCGTTCCTCTTCGGCGGAGAGACGGAGGCGCGCCAGTGCGGCTACGCGATGGACCTCGCGGGCGTCGAGCGACATACTGAGCGCGCGAGATCCTAGCAGATGGACGACAGCGCCTCTCCTCCCCGACTCTCCTCGCCGCGCGCGCGCGTCCTCGATCTGCGCCGTCACCCCGCGGCGCGAGCTCTGCTGGACGCGGCCGAGGGACGGCGAGTCCTGCTCGTCGGCGGCGCGACGCGAGACGCCGCGCTCGAGCGTCCCGTCGGCGACCTCGACGCCATCGTCGCCAGCGACGGCGCCCGCGTGGCCGATCGCCTCGCCACCGCCCTCGGCGGCCGCGCGATCGCGCTCGCGCCCGGACGGTTCGCCGCCGTGCGCGTCGTCGCGCCCGAGCTCGAAGTAGATATCTGGGATCTCGAGGGGGGCCGCGTCGAGCTCGACCTCGCGCGCCGCGACCTCACCATCAACGCGATCGCGCTCGACCTCGCGGCCGGCGAGATCGTCGATCCGTACGGCGGCCTCGCCGATCTCCAGCAACGTCGACTGCGCGCCGTCGCTCCCGCGACATTCGACGAGGACGCCTTGCGCGTGCTTCGGCTCGCCCGGCTCGCGGTCGCCCTCGGCGACTTCGAAGTCGAACCGAGTACGGCCGAGCTCGCGCGGCGGGCGGCGCATGGGCTCGCAACCGTCGCCGGGGAACGAATCCGCGACGAGCTCAGCCGGCTGGCGGACAGCGCGGCTGCCGGCGAGGAGCAGCGCGCGCTCGAGCTGGTCGGCGCCTTTCCGGGTCTCTGGGACGACTTCACGCCGGCGCGAGGCGACTCCGCCATCGCCATCTTCGAGGCCTATGCGACGCGTCGGGCGCAGCTGGGCCCGGCGATAGACCGCGCTGACGAGATCGCTGCCCGCCACGCTCTGCGCCTGCGCACGGCACCTTCGACGCGAACTCCAGCCGAACGACTCGCGGTCCTCGCCCGCCGCGCCGTACTCTCGCGCGCAGAGTCGCGCAGAATCGCCTGCATTCTCGAGCTCGGTGTGGCATCGCCGCCGGCTGGAGACGATCGCGACCTCTGGCTCTCCCGGCTCGGCTCGCTCTGGCCCACCGCCTTCGCGGCGGCGGCGGCGGCCGCTCCTGCCGCCGCTTCCGGCGCTTGGGACCATTGTCTCGAACGGGCGGCGACCGCCGTCGCCTCGCGCGGCGACGACCTGACCGCGCCACGACCGCTCTTGGACGGCACCGAGATCGCCCGGTTGCTCGGCATCGAGGAGGGTCCAGAGGTGGGAAGGGCGCTCGAAGAGCTGATTCGAGCGCAGGTTCTCGAGCGGGTGTCGACCGTGGAGGAAGCGCGGCGCCATCTGGCTCTGAGGCGGAGGCGCGTAGAGCGAATCCCCGAGTAGCCGGGGGCTCTCCGCGGGTTCAGCGGCTTCGATTGCCTGGCCGAGCGAGGACCACCGGTCGAGACAAGAACACCGGAACGAGAATCCGGGCGGCGCGGCAAGCGCCGGGGCGAGGAGCGCTACGAATCCTGGTGGCGAGGACGGGCCTCAGCGGAAGATGCCCGATTTCTTGTCGCCTTCGCCGCCGCCGTTGCCGATCAAGCGCTGGTTGAGCTCTTTGATGCGGTCCATCAGCTTGTCGATCTTCTCCTGAGCCTCCTGGCGCAGGCGGTTGTAGTCGCCACGCATCTTCTCCATCTCGGAGCTCATATCTTGCATGCGCGCCTCGAGCTCGCCGAGCTTCTGATCCCGCCCCTGAATGACTGATCCGAGGTCGGCGACCTGTTCCTCCTTCTCGGCGATCCGCATCTTGGTCTTCTCTTCTTGCTCTTCGTAGAGCTTGCGGTACTGCTGGAGCATCAAGATCTCGGAGAAATCGGCGGTCGACGGGCTCATCTGCCCTCCACGCTCCTCGATGTTGGGAAACATCTTGCGGAGCTTGAGCGAGAGGTCTTCGGGATCGGAGGATTGGCGCATCGCCTCCTGGTAGTCGATCGTGCCGTGCACCAGGAGCGCCAAGAGGGATTGATTCATCGATTGCATGCGGTAGTAGCCGACGGAGGATTCGACTTCCTCGAGCAACAAGGAGGTCTCGCCCTTCTCGATCAGCTGCGCGATCCGGGGCGAGGTCTTCATCACCTCGAGCGCGGCCACCAGGCCCTCTCCGTCGACGCGCTCGACCAGCTTCATCGAGACGACGCCTTTGAGCACCTGGGCAATCTGCGCGCGGACCTGATTCTGCTGATCCGCGGGGAAAGCGTCGAGAATCCGGTCGATCGTCTGAGTCGCGCTGTTGGTATGTAGCGTCGAGAAGACCAGGTGGCCTGTCTCCGCGGCCGTGATCACCGTCGAGATGGTCTCTGGGTCGCGCATCTCGCCGACCATGATCACGTCCGGGTCCTGCCGCATCACGTTGCGCAAGGCCTCGGCGAACGAGGGAGTGTCCGTGCCGACCTCGCGCTGCGAGATCGTCGCGATGCCGTCGGTGAACAGAAACTCCACGGGGTCCTCGATCGTCACGACATGAACCGGGCGGCGTTGGGTGATGTATTTGACCAGGGCCGCGAGCGAGGTGGACTTCCCGCTCCCGGTCGGGCCGGTCACCAGGACCATGCCCATCGGCATATCGCAGAAGTCGATCAGAACCTCGGGCAAGTTGAGCGTCTCCACCGACCTGATCTCGTACGGGATCCGCCGAAACGCCGCCGCCAGAGTGCCGCGCTGGATGTAGATGTTGGAGCGGAACCTGGCGAGACCATGAACTCCGTAGCCCAGATCGCAAGACATCCGCTCCTCCAGCCGCCGCCGCTGATGCGGCGCCAGGAGACCGTCGACCATCGATTGGATCTCATCGACGCCAAGCGCTTCCTGATCCATCTGAGAGAGCTTGCCGTTGATCCGCACGAGAGGAGGACGCGTCGGCTTGAGGTGCAGATCCGAGGCTCCGCGCTCGGTCATCTGCCGGAGCAAGTCGTCGAGCTGTCGCATGAACGAGGGCATTCTACTTCCGATCGGCGCCCTCGGGTAAGAGCCGACAATCCAGCGTCGGCCGACTTCGTTCCCGGCGCCTCAATAGCGGCGCATCAGGCCCACGACGATTCCCTGCACCCTGACGTCCGCAGCGTGGTACCTCAGCGGCAGCATCGCCGGATTCGCCGGCTGCAGACGGATCTGGGATCCCTCCGGGAAGAATCGCTTGAGCGTCACCTCATCGCCGACCAAGGCCACGACCATCTCGCCCGGCTGGGCGATCTCTCGCCGCTCCACGACCACCCAGTCGCCATCGTGGATCCCCTCGTCGATCATCGATTCGCCAGCAACGCGCAGGACATAGTGGTGCTCCTCACGCTCGCCGAAGAGATGCCGGGGCACGGACAGCGATTCCTGCCCGCTCACCGCCTCGATGGGCCGGCCGGCCGCGATTCTGCCGAGGAAAGGGAGCTCGGCGCCCTGGTGGAAGCGCTCCCCGGTGGCCACCGGGGTCAGCTCGAGACCACGCCGCTGGTGCCGGTCTCGGCGGAGATAGCCCTTCTCGACCAGCAGCTTCAGATGCTTGTATGCCGTTCCGTAAGAGGAGAATCCGAACCTCTCGCAGATCTCCCGGTGCGTCGGCGAAATGCCGCGACGATGCTGAAAATCCTGGATGAACTCGAGAATCTCCTTCTGTCGCTCGGTCAGGAACGCAGCCATGTCCAGAGGTTACGGCGGTAACGCGGCGTAAGTCAATCCCTCGCGGATGGCGATCTTGATCGCGCCACCTGGCCGCAGCGCGACAACCGCTCCGACCTGTTCGCCGGTACGGCGCACCGGCGGGCTCCAGCGCGCCCCCGGACCCGGTTCCGCTTGCATCGGGTGGACAGCGCTGATAGGTCTCTCGGCATGGAACTGGGAATCCCGCAGGAGCTCGCCCGGCACCGGCTGGAGAACGGCTTGCGGGTCGTCGTCCACGCCGCCCCCGCCCTACCTCTGGTCGCCGTCAATCTCTGGTACCACGTCGGTTCGAAGAACGAGCGACCGGGTCGCACCGGCTTCGCACACCTGTTCGAGCACATGCTCTTTCAAGGCAGCGAGCACGTCGGCACGAATGACCATTTTCGACACCTGCAGAGCGTCGGCGGGGTCGCCAACGGCTCGACCTGGTACGACAGGACGAACTACTACGAAACCGTTCCTGCGCATCAGCTCGACCTCGCGCTCTGGCTCGAGTCGGACCGCATGGGCTTTCTCCTTCCCGCGCTCGACCAGAAGAAGCTCGACAATCAACGCGATGTGGTCATGAACGAGCGGCGCCAGAGAGTCGACAACCAACCCTACGGTCGCCCGTACGAGCGCCTCTTCGAGCTGCTCTTTCCGGCCGACCACCCCTATCATTGGCCCGTGATCGGCACCATGGAAGACATTGCCGCGGCTACCCTCGAGGATGTTCGGGAGTTCTTCGGGAGGTACTACGTGCCCGGCAACGCGGTGCTGACGCTCGCCGGCGACGTTCGCCCGGACGACGCCTTCGAGCGGGCGGAGCGATGGTTCGGAACGATCCCAGCCGGGCCCGCGCCGCCACGGGTCGAGGCGCCCATCGGACCGCTCGAGCGAGGCGTCATCGAGGCCGTCGAAGACGCGGTCCAGCTCCCACGCGTCTACCTCGCCTTTCGTGTCGAGCCGTACGGGCAGAGAGGCTGGTACGCCGCTTCGATGCTCGCGACGCTGCTCGGCGACGGCAAGTCGAGCCCGCTCTACAGCGACCTGGTCTATGGCCGCCAGCTCGCCCAGGACGTCTCGTGCTACGTCTACCCGACCGAGGCCGTGGGGATCTTCGTCGTCGCGGCCACCGCGAAGCCTGGCGTCGAGCCGCGTCGACTGGCCGACCTGCTCTGGGAGCATCTCGATCGGGCCGGAGACGAGGCCAACCTCTCGGAGCACGTCGAGCGAGCGAGGAACTCGACCCTCTCATCGCTTTGCGGCCAGCTCGAGACGCTCGATCAGCGCGCCGACCTGATCTCGATGTTCACGACCCTCTGGGATCGCCCGGAAGCGGCCTGGGAAGAGCCTGACCGCTATCTCGAGGTCCCGCCCAGCGAGCTCGCGGCGCTCGCCCGGGAGAGCCTCTCCCGCGGCCGTGGCGTCGAGCTCACGGTCATGCCACGGCGACCCAAGGAATGAAAGCCCGCGCCGTCGATCGAGGCCGGCCCCCGGCATCAGCCGCGCCCCGGGCTGTCGGCTTCCCGTCCTTCGAGCGCGCTCGACTGGGGAGCGGCCTCGAGACCTTCCTGCTCCCGCGCCCCGGCGTGCCGAAGGTGGAGCTGGCGCTGGTCCTGCCGGCCGGAGCCGACCGGAACCCGTTGGACGCACCTGGACTCGCCTCCCTCACGGCCGCCCTCGTGGACGAAGGCACGAGACGCCGCGAGGGCCCCCGGATCGCCGCAGAGGTCGAGCGCTTGGGCGCCAGCCTGGCGACACGAGCCGACTGGAACTCGGCGCAGCTCGAGGTCGAGCTGCTCACGAAAGACGTCGATCGCGGTCTCGAGCTGCTCGCCGAGCTGGCTCGCGAGCCGGTCTTTCCGGAAGCTGAGATCGAGCGCTTGCGCGCCCTGGCGCTGACCGAGCTCTTGCGGCGCCACGACCGTCCAGCGGTGCTCGCGGAGGAAGCGCTCGCCCGAGCCCTCTACCGGGGCACGCCCTACGCCGAGCTGCTACTCGGCACCGAAGCCTCCATCGCGACCCTCGCTCGCCCGCGGATCGCCAGCTTTCACCAGGAGCACTTTCGCCCGCGCGGCGCCGCCCTGATCGTGGTCGGAGCATTCGATGCGGCCGCCGTGGCACGGCGAATCGACGCTCTCTTCGGAGATTGGGACGAGGATCCGCCGCCGCTGCCGCCCGATCTCGTAGCTCCAGCCCAAACCGGGCGCCGCGTCCTCGTCGTCGACCGGCCGGACTCGGCCCAGGTCGAGCTACGACTCGGTCACGTCGGAGTCCCGCGGTCCCATCCGGACCGCAACCGCCTCCTGCTCATGAATGCCGCGCTCGGCGGGAAGTTCACGTCGCGCATCAACCTCAACCTGCGCGAGCGCCACGGCTATACCTACGGCGCCTCCAGCCGCTTCGTCGACCGCAAGGGTCCAGGACCCTTCGTGGTCTCGGCGGCGGTGGCGACCCCGGTCGCGGGAGCTGCGGTACGCGAGGTCATCGGCGAGCTCGAGCGCGTTCGCGCCGCACCGCTCGAAGCCGCCGAGCTCGAGGAGACCCGAAGCTATCTGATCGGCGTCTTCCCCTACACGCTCCAGACCTCGGGTGGATTGGTCGGACGCTTGGAAGATCTGGCAGTCTACGAGCTGCCCAGCGACTACTATGACCGCGCGCTGGAGGAGCTCGCCACGAGCGACGCCGACTCGCTGCTCGACGCCGCTCGCCAGCATGTCCGACCCGACGAGCTCGTAGTGGTCGCGGTCGGGCCCGCCGCCGAGCTCGCGCCGCAACTCGAGACGATCGGTCCGGTGGAGATTCTCGAGCTGTCCGCCGCAGACGTGCCGGCCGACGCCTGAGCGCCGCGGCGAGACAAAGGCGGCGTCAACGCAGGGTCGCAGTCGTCACGCCCTCGGCGTCGACGCGAATCTCCAACGTTGCTTCGCCACCCGCGGCGAGCGAGCCATCGACCGCGATGGCCTTGGTCGGGCGTCCGGGCATCGAGACGTAGACACGCATCGTCGTTGGCCCCGGCTCGAGCGTCCGGCGCGCATCGATCTGGCCCGAGACCTTCTCGCTGCGCAAGAAGCCGGTCTTTCGAACGAACTTGAACTGCTCCCGGACGATCTGTCTTTCACCTGCGTAGATGGTCAAGATTCCTTCGGAGCTGTCGGAGTAGAAGTCGATCTTCAGGGTCGCATCCGAGCGCACCGGCACCGGTTCGGGGGTGACGGCGAGCGCAAGGGCAGGCTCCGATCGAGTCGGCGCGACAGGTGCCGCCGGAGTCGGCGTGGCGATGCTCGCCGAACGCTGCCTGTTCCGAAGTCGATCGATCGCAGTCTCGGCGTCCGCCAGGAGCCTCTTCGCCTCAGGCTCCTCGGGACGCAGCTCGAGCACGCCCCGGACCGCGGTGGCCGCCTCCTCGTACCGGCGCCTCGAGTAGCTTTCCCTCGCCGCGATCATTCCTTCGGCGACCCGTCGATCGAGCTCCGCGGCGGCCGCGAGCTCGCGCGAGCGCAGGTCGATCTGGCGGCGCAGCTCGGCAGCGTCCTGGCTCGACGGATCGGCCAGCTCCGCGCGAGCCACGCCCTGCAGAGCGCCCTGTAGGTCGCCCTGGGCAAGCAGGGTCCTGCCCTCCGCGAGTGCCGTCGCGGCGGTCATGCGACTCTGCTGCTCCGGGCTGAGGGCGGGAGCCACGGGAGCGCTCTCCGAGCTCCCTCCGACCATCCAGAGGCCGACCACGCCGAGGAATCCCAGAACAGCGAGGCCTGCGACCGCTGGAATCAACCACTTCGGCTTCAGAGTCGCGGCAGCCGGGACCGCCGCCGGCCTGACCTCCGGGAGCTGGGCGTCGACCGTCGCCTCGCCGGCGGCCCGCGGCGCTGCATCATCCGCGTCCCCGGAGTCGGGTACCAACGGGGCCGGCGACGGAGTGCGCCGAGCCGGAGGCGAGGCGGTGGGCGGGTCGGTACCCGGGAACATCTCGGCCCGAGTGATTCTCCGAGTCGGTGCCTCGATCGGCTCGACCTCCTGCGTCGCGGAGGTGTCGTCCAGGTCCTGGCCGCTGTCGCGTTGACGACGCAGGTCTTTCGCGATTTCGGCAGCCCGTGGAAAGCGCCGATTCGGGTCCTTTTCCAAGCAACGGTCGAGCACACCGGTGAGGCCGGCCGGAAGGTCCCGGACGATCTCCTCGGCCGGCGTAAAAGGCTCGAAGACGATCTTGTGGGTCACAGCCGTCAGGTTCTCGCCCTGGAACGGCTTGCGCCGCGTGAGCATCTCGTAGAAGACGACGCCGAGCGAGAAGATGTCGGCGCGATGATCGACCTCCTTGCCCTGGATCTGCTCCGGCGCCATGTAGTTCGGAGTGCCGAGCAGCTGCCCCTCCATCGTCAGATTCGACGTGTCGAGCCGGGCGATGCCGAAGTCGGTGATCTTCACCTTGTTCTCCGGCGTGATGAGGATGTTCGCCGGTTTGATGTCGCGGTGCACGACGCCGCGGGAGTGGGCGTAGTCGAGTGCCTCGGCGACCTGGGAAACCACCTCGACGAGAAAATCGCTCGAGAACGAGTCGGGCTTCTGAAGGAGTTGCTTGAGATTGGTTCCCTTGACGTACTCCATGGCGATGAAGCAGACGCCGTCGGCCCCCTCGTCCACGACGTCGTGGATGGTCACGATATTGGGGTGGGAGAGGATGCCCGCGCTCTGCGCCTCGCGGACGAATCGGCTCCGGAACTGGGCGTGCTCCTGGTCCTTGGCCGAGAAGCCGACGCGAAAGGTCTTGAGCGCGACAAGGCGACCGATCAACGGGTCGCGAGCCAGGTAGACGACACCCATCGCGCCCTTGCCGATCTCCTCGAGCACTTCGTAGCGACCGAGTTTCTGGGGTGAGGTCGGAGTCATCGGGCTGGCCGGAGGGCTTGGAGATTCTAGGTTCCGACCGGGTGAGCGTCAAACCCGCAGTGCTCAGCCGCGCTCCAGGTCGGTCGAGAATGGCTCCCAACCCGCTCGGGCGGGCCGCCGAGACCGATTCTCGTTGATATAGTACGGCTTTCCTTGCCGTTGCGCCGCAACCCAGGAGATTCCGAACGATGCAGGTCGACACCCCCGCCAAGCTGAGAAACCTGGCGCTCGCCGGCCACAACGACACTGGCAAGACGACTCTGGCGAGCGCCATGCTCCAGACCGCCGGCGTCGCACCCAAGCTGGGCCGGGTCGAGGACAAGAGCGCAATCACGGACTTCGACGCCGAAGAGCATGAACGAGCCATTTCGATTGGTCTCGGCGTTGCCCACCTCGGTTGGGAGGGCCACAAGATCAACCTGATCGATTGCCCAGGTTACGGCATCTTCTTTTCGGAAACCCAGGCCGGGATCCGGATCGCGGACGCCACCGTCGTCTGCGTCAGCGCCGTCGCAGGCGTCGAAGTCAACACGGAGAAGATCTGGGAGCTCTGCACCGAGCTCGGAACGCCGGTGCTATTCCACTTGAACAAGATGGACCGGGAGCGCGCCGATGCCGATCGGGCCCTGGACAGCCTGCGCCGGGCTTTCGGTCGCCAGGTCATTCAGGTGCAGCTGCCGATCGGCTCGGAGAGCAGCTGCTGCGGAGTGATCGATCTCGTCTCGGGAAGGGCCATCCGCTTCGACGTCGATGGAGACGGCAAGGGCAAGATCGAGGACGTCCCCGCCGAGCTGACCGACGCTTTCGAGGAGGCACGGAATCGGCTGATCGAGGCTGTCGCCGAGAGCGACGAAACGCTGCTCGAGAAGTTCTTCGACGAGGGTACGCTCGAGGGCGACGACCTCGCGAGCGGCCTGCGCAGCGCCGTCCTCGGTCGCAGGCTCTTTCCGGTCACCCTCGGTTCCTCGCTGCACCAGATCGGCACCTCCGCGCTTCTCGACTTCCTCGTCGCGTTCGCCCCATCGCCAGCCGAGCGCGCCTACCCTGGCCATCGGATCGACGGAACAGAAGTCGAGCTCACTGCCGATGCCGAGGCTCCGCTCGCCGCAATCGCCTTCAAGACCTCGAACGACCCGTTTACGGGCCGGCAGACACTGGTAAGGGTGCTCACGGGCACGCTCTTGAATGACGCCCAAATCTGGAACGTGCGTGCCGAGGAAGCCGAGAAGGCGCACGGCATTGCCCTCATCCAAGGCAAGCAGTCCTCGGCGACACCCAAGCTCATCGCGGGCGACATCGGCGCGATACCGAAACTTCGCGCCACGCGCTCTGGCGATACCCTGACCGAGAAGTCTCAGCCCTTGTCCGCCGACTGGTTCAGCGCCGCAGAGCCCGCGATGTCCTTCGCCATCGAGCCGAAGGCCAAGGGCGACGAGGAGAAGATCGGCGACGCCCTGGCGCGGCTGATCGAGGAAGATCCCTCCCTGCGGGCCGGCAGGGACGCCCAGACAGGCGAGTTCTTGCTGTCGGGAACCGGTCAGCTGCACGTCGAAATCGCGCTGGCGCGCCTGAAACGACGCTCGAACGTCGAGGTCATTCTGCATCCCCCGAAGATCCCTTACCGGGAGACGATCCTCCGGCCCGCCGACGGACACGGCCGCCACAAGAAGCAGACCGGTGGGCGTGGACAATTCGCCGACTGCAGAATCAAGATCGAACCGATGGACCGCGGAGAGGACTACTCGTTCGTCGATGAGATTTTCGGCGGCTCGATTCCGCAGAACTTCCGCCCCGCGGTCGACAAGGGCATCAAGGAGGCCCGCACCAAGGGCTTCCTCGCCGGCTTCCCGATGGTCGACTTCCGGGTCCGGCTAACTGACGGTCAATTCCACGACGTCGACTCCTCGGAGCTCGCCTTCAAGATTGCGGGATCGCTGGCCTACAAGGACGCGATGTCGAAGGCCGGACGCCGACTCTCCTCGAACCGATCATGAAGGTGGAGATCCACACCACCGACGAGTTCATGGGCGACATCATGAGCGACCTCGCCCACCGCCGCGGCAGGCCCCAGGGGATGGACTCGAAGAACGGCGCTCAGATCGTCCATGCCATGGTGCCGATGGCCGAGATGTTGAACTACGCCCCATCGCTACGCGCCATGACCCAGGGGCGCTCCAGCTTCCACATGGAATTCTCGCACTACGAGGAAGTTCCGCGCCAGGTCCAGGAAAAGATCATCGCCGAGGCGAAGAGAGACCACAGGGAAGAGCAGGAGGACTGAACAGCCGGCGGCAGCGCCGCTCTTCCGACTTCGCTCGCATCGAGGAGGATTCAACTTGGTTCAAGCCAGCGCACTCCGCTCAGGAATGTGCATCCTGCACGCCGGCGACATTTGCCGCATCATGTCGGTGACCCACCGCACGCCAGGGAATCTTCGCGCCTTCGTCCAGGTCAAGATGCGGAACCTGAAGACCGGAAACAGCTTCGAGCACAGGTTCAGCTCCACTGAGTCGGTGGAGCGCGCGATCCTCGACACGATACCGATGGAGTATCTCTATAGCGACGGCGAGGGTCATCACTTCATGAATCAGCAAAGCTTCGACCAGACCGTCCTATCCAACGAAGTTCTGGGCGATTCCCTGCTGTTCATGCTGCCCAATGCCGTTCTGACGATCGATTTTTTCGAGGGCGCGGCCGTGGGCATCGAGTTGCCGCAGACCGTGACGTTGGAAGTGTCCGAGACGGAGCCTGGGATCAAGGGAGCGACGGCTTCGTCGAGCTACAAGCCCGCCACGATGGAAACAGGATTGGTCGTCCAGGTCCCACCGTTCATCGAAGCCGGCACCCGGATCGAGATCGACACTCGAGAGACGAAGTACCTGCGCAGGGTCTGAAACCAGCGCTTCCAGCAGCTCGACAGAGACCCTGAACGACATCGCGCCCGACGGCTCCGGGCGAAACGGGTCAAGAGCCGCCGACCTTCTTCGGTGCCCGGGCCTTCTTCTGCGGCGGAGCCGGTCTGGTCGGCTTCGCCTTGACTGCGCCCTTCGCCGGCGCCGGCTTGCCCGCCGCCTTCTTCTGCGACTTCGCCGGCTCGGCCGCCTCGGCGGCCGGCTCGGTCGCTTTCCGTCCGGCACTCCGGGCTGGCTTCTTTTGCTCCGCAGCTGGAGCCGGAGCCTCCGACTTCTTGAAGTCGAAGTCGACGAACTCGAGGACGGCCATCTCGGCGCCATCGCCCTGGCGTGGTCCGAGCTTCACGATTCGAAGGTACCCACCCGCCCGTGACTCGAAGCGCGGAGCAATCTCGTCGAAGACGCGCTTGATGACCTCTCTGCTCGGGATCCAACGGCCAACGAGCCTGCGAGCGTGCACGGTGCCTCGCTTTCCTTGGGTCACGAGCTTCTCCGCGAGCGGTCGGAGCTCCTTCGCCTTCGGCAACGTCGTAACGATGCGCTCGTGAGTCATGAGCGAAGCGAGCTGGTTGCGAAACATCGCCAGCCGGTGGGCCGTGGTGCGGCCGAGCTTTCTGCCTGCAACGTTGTGTCTCATGGCGACGCTACCTATCCCGAATCAGGCGCCAAGGCCCGCGCCGCCCAGACTGTCCATGCCGAAGGAGAGGCCGAGGCGGCCCAGCAGCTCCTGCAGTTCTTCAAGCGACTTCTTGCCGAAGTTCTTGATCTCGAGGATGTCCTTCTCAGATCGCGCCACGAGATCCCCCAGGGTCTGGATGCTCGCGTTCTTCAGGCAATTCGCCGTACGTACGGAGAGGTCGAACTCCTCGAGGCTTCGCCCGAGCAGCGCGTCCGCTGCCGATGTCTCCGACTCGCCCGCGCTCTCGAGGCCACGCGCCGCGTCCTCTGCGGCGATGTAGATGGCCAGATGTTCTTTGAGCAACGTCGAGGCCAGGGACACGGCTTCCTCCGGCGATATGGTCCCGTTGGTCCACACCTCGAGCGTCAGTTTCTCGTAGTCGGTCATGCGACCGACGCGCGCCGTCTCGACCCGATAGTTGACTCTCTTGACCGGGCTGTGGACGGAATCCAACGGAACCCAGCCGACGCCTAGAGACTCGTCGACATTCTTGTCCGCAGTGACGTAGCTGCGTCCACGCTGGACCTGGACCTGCATCCGGAGCCGGCCTTCCTCGTTGACGGTCGCGATGTGGATGCTCGGATCGCATATCTCGATTTGCGGATCGCCGCCGAGGTCGCCGGCCGTCACGTCACGAGGACCGGCGATGTCGAGCGTCATGATCCGTGGCTCGTCGGAGTGAAGTCGGATCGGGATCTGTTTGAGGTTGAGGACGAGGTCGGTGACATCCTCCTTGACCCCGGGAACCGAGGAGAACTCGTGCAGCACGCCCTCGATTTGAACGGCGGTCGCCGCCGCACCCTCGATCGACGAGAGCAAGCACCGGCGCAGTGCATTGCCGATGGTGGTGGCGAAGCCGCGCTCGAAGGGCTGCGCCGAGAACTTGCCGTACGTTGGGGTCAAGCTCTCGGTATCGATCTCGACGCGCTTGGGGCGCTGAAAACCCTTCCAAAGCATTTCTCTAGTCCTCCGAGTATCGTTTCTCGCCGTTTAGCGGCTGTAGAGCTCGACGATGAGCTGCTCTTCGATGGGCAGCTTGATGTCTTCTCGGTTCGGCAGCGATTGCACCGTGCCCGTGAAGTTCTCCGAGTTCAGTGCTAGCCAATCTGGAACGCCACGCCCACTCGCCGATTCGACGGACGACTGAATCAGCACGTTCTTCCGGCTCGCTTCCTTGACGGCGATCGACTGGCCCTCGCGTACCTGATAAGAGGGAATCGAGGTTTTGCGACCGTCGACCAGGATGTGTCCGTGGCGTACCAGCTGTCGAGCTTGGGCCCTCGACGAGGCAAAACCGAGGCTGTAGACGACGTTGTCGAGGCGCCGCTCGAGGATCTGGAGCAGGATCTCGCCCGTGATTCCCTTGCGCCGATCCGCCTCCTCGAAGTACAAGCGGAATTGGCGCTCGAGCAGACCGTAGATCCGCTTTACCTTCTGCTTTTCCCGCAATTGTATACCGTAGCCGACGACACGCCGCCCACGCCGCTGGCCGTGCTGGCCCGGCGGATAACCACGCCTTTCGATCGCGCACTTCTCCTTGAAGCAGCGATCTCCCTTCAGGAAGAGCTTCATTCGCTCGCGCCGGCAGAGCCGACAAACAGGTCCGGTGTAACGCGCCACGTTCCTTCTCCTCGTTTCGTCTTCTCCCCGCGGCTACGGGGACTCCAGTCCAGGGAAGACGCGCTAGAGCATCCGGTGCACGCCACCGAGCCGAAGCGCTCGTTCCTTGCTGCTGCTGATCGCCTCCCGGCGCTTTCGGCCGGAACCCGTCAGACTCGCCGCCGCTTGCGCTGGCGGCAGCCGTTGTGCGGGATCGGTGTCACGTCCTTGATCGACTTGATCTCCACGCCACTCGACTGCAGAGCTCGAATCGCCGACTCGCGGCCGGCGCCTGGGCCCCGAACCTCCACGTCTACGGAGCGCATGCCCAGATCCTTCGCCATGTTTCCGGCGCTCTGAGCGGCCACCTGCGCCGCGAACGGCGTGCCCTTGCGCGACCCCTTGAATCCAATCCGACCAGCGGAAGACCACGTCAAGACGTTGCCCTCCGGGTCCGTGATCGAAACGATCGTGTTGTTGAAGGACGCCTGAATGTGCGCCACGCCGTGCGGCACCATTCGCTTCTCTTTCTTCTTGGCGCCCTTCTTCTCTTTCTTGCCGGTCGCCGCAGCTGCCTTCGCCATCACCGTTACTCCGTCGTCACTTCTTCGTCAGCTTCTTCTTGGTGGCCACCGTCGCCTTGCGCGGTCCCTTGCGGGTGCGGGCGTTGGTGTTGGTCCGCTGGCCACGGACCGGTAGGCCGCGGCGGTGCCGGACCCCGCGATAGCTCCCGATCTCCATCAGGCGCTTGATGTTCTGCGTGACCTCTTTGCGCAAGTCACCCTCGACGCGCCCCTCTTCCTGGATGATCTTGCGGATACGCTGCGCCTCGTCCTCGGACAGATCCTTGACTTTGGTCGTCTCAGCCACCGCAGCTGCAGTGAGGATCTTCTTCGACCGGGTCCGGCCGATGCCGTGGATGTAGGTCAAGCCGATCCAGACCTGTTTGTTCTGGGGGAGGTCGACCCCTGCGATACGTGCCATCCTCGCCTCTCTAGCCCTGACGCTGCTTGTGCTTGGGGTTGTCGCAGATTACCCGGATCACGCCCGCGCGGCGCACGATCTTGCATTTCGGGCACATCCGCCTCACCGAGGAACGAACTTTCATGATTCCACCCCCGTCTACTTCAGCCGGTAGACGATGCGCCCGCGAGAAAGGTCGTAGGGCGAAAGCTCGACCAAGACTCGATCCCCCGGGAGAATTCGAATGAAGTGCTTGCGCATCTTGCCGGAGATGTGCGCCAGCACTTTGTGCTTGTTCTCGAGCTCGATGCGAAACATCGCGTTCGGCAGCAGCTCGACCACCGTCGCTTCGACTTCTATCGCCTCTTCCTTGGCCAAGCTTCCCGACCTTCCTTTCGCCTACCGTCCGAGGACGCGAGCGCCGCTCTCTGTGACCGCGACGGAAAACTCGAAATGGGCCGAGAGGGACCCGTCACGGGTCCGCGCCGTCCAGCCGTCCTCATCAACCTGCACCGCCGGCGACCCTGCGTTCACCATCGGTTCGATCGCCAGCACCAGTCCCGGCTGTAGCCGCGGCCCGCGACCCGGTTCGCCGAAATTCGGCACCTGTGGATCTTCGTGGAGCGCCGTTCCGATTCCGTGCCCGACGAAGTCACGAACCACCGAGAAGCCCTGCGACTCGACGTAGGTCTGGACCACGTGGCCGATGTCTGAAAGACGCTCGTTCGGGCGAACCGCTGCCACGGCCAGATCGAGCGCATGCCGGGTCGCCGCGATCAACCGCTGCGCCTCCGAACTCACCGAGCCCACGGAGAACGTCCGCGCGGCATCCCCATAGTATCCCTTATATAGCACTCCGCAATCAACTCCGACGATGTCGCCCTCGGTCAGCGCCGTCTCCCCGGGGATTCCGTGCACGATTACGTCGTTGATCGAGGTGCACAAGGTGGCCGGATACCCCCGGTAGTTCAAGAAGGCCGGTGCGGCGCCGGACTCCCGGATGAGCTCCTCGGCGAACCGGTCCAGCTCTCGGGTCGTCACTCCCGGAGCGATGCGGTCTCCGATTCCTTCGAGCACCCGATGAACGATGCGGTTCGCCTCGTTCATTAGCTCGAGCTCCGGCGGGCTCTTCAGCACCATCTCGGTCAAGACCTACCGAGCACCGCGCGGATAGCGGACGTAACCGCCGTGACTCCGCGATTGCCATCGACCCGAACCAAGAGACCACGCTGCTCATAGCGCTCGACCAAGGGTTCGGTTTTCTCTCGATATACCCGCAAGCGCTCCCGGATGATCTCCTCCGTATCGTCGGCGCGCTGCCGGCCGAGGGCTCGACGGACCAACTCGGCCTCGGGGACTTCGAGCAGCAGGACGGTGTCGAGACCGAGGCCCGCGCCAGCCAGGAGCTCGTCCAGGGTGTCCGCCTGACCGGGAGTTCGTGGG
The DNA here is from genome assembly GCA_963700315.1 of uncultured Acidobacteriota bacterium. Classification (GTDB taxonomy): domain Bacteria; phylum Acidobacteriota; class Thermoanaerobaculia; order Multivoradales; family JAGPDF01; genus JACTMI01. The sequence continues at coordinate 179,546 of CAVOXC010000001.1, forward strand.
TACCCGTCGAGCAAGAACCCCAGAGCCGTGTCCGAACGGCCGAGACGATCCGCAACCACGCGAGCCATCAGCACATCGTCGACGAGCTCGCCCGACGCCATGACCCCCTCGACTCGGCGCCCCAGATCGCTGCCCTCACCAACGGCCAGTCGCAGCATCGCTCCTGTCGAGATCGCGGGTACACCAAGTTCTGCGCTCAATCGTTCAGCCTGTGTACCCTTCCCACTCCCGGGTGCTCCAAGCAAGACGGCGCGAAGCACTTCAGCGCTCATCGTCAGCCGCGCCGGCCTCGCACTCGTCCGCGCTTGAGGAAACCGTCATAGTTCCGCATTACGAGCTGGCTCTCGATCTGCTGCAGTGTGTCCATCGCGACGCCGACCACGATAAGCAGCGAGGTTCCGCCAAAGTAGAAGCGAATGCCCATGCCTTCGGTCACCCAGGTCGGTAGATACGGATCGATCACTGGACCGATCCAAGGAAGGTTCTGGAAGCGGACACCGTTGAGCAAGAAGTCGGGCAGCACGGCGACAAGCGCCAGGTAGACAGCTCCGACCAGCGAGATTCGAGTCAGGATCTTGTCGATGTACTCCGCCGTCCGCTTGCCCGAGCGAATGCCGGGAATGAAGCTGCCGTACTTCCGCATGTTCTCGGCCAGATCGGCCGGATTGAAGATGATCGAGATGTAGAAATAGCAGAAGAAGATGATGCCAACCACATAGAGTAGGTAGTGCAGGGGCTGTCCCCACGCCAGCGCGTCGGCGATCCTCTGCATCCACTCGACTTGCAGCATCTGCGCGAACGTCGCCGGCAATGCCATCAAGGAGCTCGCGAAGATCACCGGGATGACGCCGCCCGTGTTGACCCGCAACGGAAGATAGGTGCTCTGGCCGCCGTAGACCTTCCTCCCCACCATCCGCTTGGCGTATTGAACCGGAATGCGACGCTGCGCCCGCTCCATGAATACGATGAACGCGACCACGGCGACCATGAATCCGGTGAGCAGCACCATCCCGATCAGCGACAGCTCGTCTTGGGCGATCCTCGCGATGGTGTCCGCCACGGCCTGCGGCAGGCCGACCACGATACCCGCGAAGATGATCAGGGAGATCCCATTGCCGACGCCGCGCTCGCTGATCTGCTCACCGAGCCACATGACGAAGGCGCAGCCCGTGGTCAGCGTGAGGATTGTCATCAAGCGGAAACCCCAACCCGGGTCCGGCACGAGCACGCCGCCCGCCGGCGTCGTCGTCTTCTCGAGAAACAGCGAGATTCCGGTCGACTGGACCACGGAGACCAAGACGGTTCCGTAGCGCGTGTATTGGGTGATCTTCTTGCGTCCCAGCTCCCCTTCCTTCGACAGCTTCTCCAGGTAGGGCACGACCACGGTCAAGAGTTGCAGGACAATCGACGCGGTGATGTACGGCATGATCCCCAGAGCGAACACCGCGACGCGCTCGAGACTGCCACCGGTAAAAGTGTTGACGAAGCCCAGAAAACTGCTCTGGATCGCATCCATGAACTCGATCAGAGCCTTCGGATCGATCCCAGGTGTCGGAATGTGACAGCCGATCCGGTAGACCGCGAGCAGCGCGAATGTGAAGAACAAGCGCTTGCGCAGATCGGGGATCGCAAATACGTTGCGCAGGCTCTCGAGCACTTAGCCGATCTCCTCGCACTTCCCGCCGGCAGCTTCGATCTTCGCACGGGCTGAAGCACTGAACTTGTGCGCAGCCACGGTCACGGCCTGTGCCAAGTCGCCGTTTCCCAGCACTTTGACGAGACCGCCCTTGTGAACCAACCCCTTCGCGACCAGCACCTCGGGCGTGACCTTCTCTCCCAACGCCGCCAGCTGAGACACGTTGACCACTTCGTACTCGACGCGAAACTTGTTGTTGAAACCTCGCTTCGGAACGCGGCGAATGAGCGGCATCTGGCCGCCTTCGAATCCCGGCCGAACGCTGTGACCCGAGCGCGAGTTGCCACCCTTGTGACCGCGACCGGCCGTCTTGCCAAGGCCGGAACCGGGTCCACGCCCGACTCGCTTGCGGGTCTTGCGACTACCCTTGCCGGGAGAGAGCTCGTGCAGCTTCATGTTCAACCCTCGCTGACTTCAAGCAGGTGATTGATCTTCGCGATCATTCCGCGCACTGCCGGCGAGTCCTCGCGCTCCACCTCGTGTCGGATGCGGCGCAGCCCGAGCCCGCGCAGAACCTCACGATGCGCCGGCTTGGACCCGATGGCGCTGCGAACTTGACGGATGCGGATCGTCGATTTCTTCTTGCTCATTTCTGATCCTCGCGGCGGCCGGCTCAAGCCTCGGCCGCTGTCTCGTCGGGCGCCGATTCGTCGGGTTCCGGCGAGCTCACTTCGGGCCGAAGCTGAAGTAGCGCCTCGAATGTCGCTTTCACGACATTGTGTGGATTGGTCGAGCCGAGCGACTTGGTGAGGATGTCCTGGATTCCCGCCGCCTCGATGACCGCTCGCACCGGACCTCCCGCGATCACGCCCGTGCCAGCCGAAGCCGGCTTCATCAGGACTCGGCCGGCACCGAAGATCCCCAGCGCGTCGTGGGGAATCGTGGTGCCGGTCATGGGCACGCTCACAAGTCGCTTCTTGGCGATCTCGATGCCCTTACGGATCGCGGTGGGCACCTCCTTCGCCTTGCCGGCGCCGTATCCGACACGACCGTTGCCATCGCCGATCACCACCAGCGCCGAGAAGGAGAAGTTCTTGCCACCCTTCACCACTTTGGTCACGCGATTGATGTGGACAACCTGCTCCACGAACTCGCTGTCCTGATTGAAGTCCCTAGCCACAGTGTTTCTCCTTCGTCCGTCACCGGCCCGAGATCGGGCCGGACCCTAGAACTGCAATCCCTTGGCGCGAGCCGCCTCGGCGAGCTCCCGCACCTTGCCATGGTAGAGGTAGCCACCACGATCGAATACGACCCGAGAGATTCCCTTCTCCAACGCGCGCTCGGCGACGGCTTCACCGACGACCTTCGCCGCGACTCTAGTGGCCGCCGACCCTTCGATCTTGCCCTTGAGAGCCGGCTCGAGAGAGGTCGCTGCGACCAGCGTCTTGCCGCTCTCGTCGTCGATGACCTGCGCGTAGACGTACTTGGCGCTCTTGAATACTGCCAGCCGCGGCCTCTCCGTGGTTCCGGACAGACGGCGCCGCAAGCGCTGGTGCGCTCGGGTGCGGTGATAGCGCTTCTTCAGCACCTTCTTCTTGTTCGCGTCCGACATGGCAATCCTTCCCGAAACGCCGTCGCTTCCGACGGTCTCTTACTTCGCCCCAGCCTTACCGACCTTGCGACGGACGACTTCGCCGGCGAACCTGATTCCCTTCCCCTTGTACGGGTCCGGGGGCCGCAGTCGCCGGATCTCCGCGCAGACCTGACCGAGCATCTGCTTGTCGGCGCTCGCGATCGTCATCTTGTTGGCCTTCGGATCGTGATCGACGTGGACCCCCTCGGGGATCTTGAACACGACCGGATGGGAGTAGCCCAGGGCGAAGTGGATCTCATTGCTCCTCACTTCGGCCTTGTACCCGACACCGATGATCTCGAGTCCCTTGCTGAATCCCGTGGCCACACCCTCGACCGCATTCGCGAGTAGAGCGCGCATCAACCCGTGTTTCGATCGCTCGGGGCCGGAGTCGCCCGATCGCTCCACCGATACGACTCCGTCGTCCAATCTGACGGGGAAACCCGGCAGCAGCTCTTGCGCGATCTTGCCCTTGGGTCCCTCGGCGACGAAAACCTCTTCGGAAATCGTTACCTTGACGCCCTGGGGGACTGGAATCGGTCTTCTTCCCACGCGAGACATCGCCCCGCCCCCTACCAGATCTCGCAGAGCACTTCGCCGCCGATTCTGCGCTCTCGCGCTTGCCGATCGGTGAGGAGCCCCAGATTCGTGGAGATCACGCCGAGACCACGGCCATTGAGGACCGGACGTATGTCGTCCGCGCCCCGATAGACCCTTCGCCCCGGCTTGGAGATTCGCTGCAGATGCGTGATCGCAGGATCGCCAGCGTCGCTGTACTCGAGGAAGACGCGAAGTACCGGAACCGGCTGCTGCTCCATTCGCCGGAAGTTCCGAATGTACCCCTCTTCCTTCAAGATCCGGCAGATCTGGGCCTTGAGCTTCGAGCTCGGCACGTCCACCCGATCGTGCTTGGCCATGTGCGCGTTCCGGATCCGCGTCAGCAGATCCGAAACCGGATCCATGTTGCTCATCTTGCTCTCCTTACCAGCTTGCTTTGATCACGCCCGGGAGGTACCCCTGGCGAGCGAGGTCGCGGAAACAGATCCTGCAAAGGGCGAACTTCCGCATGTAGCCACGAGGCCGCCCACACCGCTTGCAGCGGCTCCGCTCCCGCACTTTGTACTTGAGGGAGATCCTCGTCTTCGCCATTCTCGCAGCCGTAGCCATCTCGCTCTCCAGTTCCCGGTCCGATTCAGTTCCGCGCAAACGGCATGCCGAGCTCGCGCAGAAGATGCATCGCCTGCTCGTCGTTAGCAGCCGTGGTGACGAAGGTGACGTTCATTCCCTTCGGTCGGTCCACTTTGTTGTAGTCGATCTCCTGGAAGATCAGATGATCCCTCACGCCGAGGGTGAAGTTGCCCCGACCGTCGAAGCTCTTGGTGGGAATTCCCCGGAAATCTCGGACGCGCGGAAGGGCAATCGCAATGAGGCGGTCCATGAACTCCCACATCCGATCGCCTCGCAGCGTGACGGAACAGCCGATCGGCATTCCTTCCCGCAACTTGAACGACGCTATCGATTTCCGCGACCGCCGAATCGAGGGCCGCTGGCCCGCGATAGCCGAGAGCTCGTCTATGCCGTCGTCGAGGATCTTGATGTTCTGGATCGCCTCGCCCAGGCCCATGTTGAGCACGATCTTCTCGAGCCGTGGAACCGCCATGGCGTTGCCGATCCCAAACTCCTTCTTGAGCCGGGCAACGACCTCTTCTCGATATTTCTGCTTGAGCCGGGGAACGTAGTTCGCGTCCGCGGCCTTTTCGCTCTTCTTAGCCATTGTCCTTGCGCTCCTAGCCGAGCGTTGCTCCACTCTTCTTGGCTACCCGCACCGCCGAACCGTCCTCGAGCCGTCGCCGCCCAACTCGGGTCGCCTCACCGGAAGTCGGATCGATCAACATCAGGTTCGACAGCTGAATGGGCGCTTCCTTCTCGAGAATTCCACCCTGCACTCCGCGCTGGGGATTCGCCCGCGTGTGGCGCTTGACGAGATTCACCCTCTCGACGATGGCCATGCCCTTGGCGGGCAGCATCCGAAGCACCCGCCCTTTGGCGCCGCGGTCGCGCCCGGCGATCACCAGCACCTGGTCGTTCTTCTTGATTTTCGAGCTGCGCATTGTGCCTCCCGTCTTCGCCTAGATGACTTCCGGAGCAAGCGAGATGATCTTCATGAACCGCTTCTCTCGCAGCTCTCTCGCCACCGGTCCGAAGACTCGGGTCCCGACCGGCTCTTTCTGGTCGTTGATCAGAACGGCAGCGTTCTGGTCGAACCGGATGTAGCTTCCGTCCTTCCGCCGCTGCGACTTCACTGTTCTGACTACGACCGCCTTCACGACCTGCCCCTTCTTGACCGTCCCGTCCGGAGTGGCTTCCTTGACCGACGCCGTGATCACGTCACCGAGGCGCGCGTATGTTCCTAGCGCTCCCTTCAGGTGAATACAGGCGATCTTCTTGGCGCCGGAATTATCGGCCACGTCGAGGACTGTGCGCATCTGGATCATGGCTCAGCTCTCCTGCGCGCTCTCGAGGATCTCGCTCACCCGCCAGCGCTTCAAGCGCGACAGCGGCCGGGTCGCGACCAAGCGCACTCGATCACCAGGCTTGCAGCTATTGCCCTCGTCGTGCGCCACGAACTTCGACGTCCGCTTCTGATAGCGGTGATAGAGGCGGTGAGTAATGGTCTTCTCGACTTTGACCACCACGGTCTTGTCCATCTTCGCGCTGACCACGATCCCCACCTTCTCCTGGCGGCGACCGCGTTCAGGCTGCGTTGTCTCACTCATCATCGTTCCCTCAGCTGGCCTTCTGCTTGTCACGAAGCACGGTGAGAACCCGCGCCAGCTCACGACGCGCCTCGCGGAACTTCGAGGGCTTCTCGAGCTGTCCGGTTGTTCGCTGCAGGCGCAAGGCGAACAGCTGCTCGGCGAGCTCTCGCTCCCGGCCGGCGAGCTCGGCCTCGGTCTTCTCGCGCAATTCAAGCAACGTCTTACTGGACTTCATCGTAGTCTCCTACTTCAGCTCCGCGTGACGCGACACGAACCGCGTCTTGATTCCGAACTTGTGGGAGGCGAGCCGCATCGCCTCAGCGGCGATCACCGGATCCACTCCCTCGATCTCGAACAGGATGCGCCCCGGTTTCACTACCGCGACCCATCCTTCAGGATTGCCTTTACCCTTGCCCATCCGTGTTTCGAGAGGCTTCTTGCTGAACGGCTTGTCCGGAAAGACCCGGATCCAAATCTTTCCGCCGCGCTTCACGTGCCTGGTGATCGCGATACGGCCGGCCTCGATCTGGCGCGCGGTAATCCAACCGGGCTCGAGCGCTTGGAGCGCGAAATCGCCGAAGGCGATGTGCGCGCCACCCTTAGCGACACCCGAGCGCCGGCCGCGCTGCTGCTTGCGAAACTTGACCTTCTTCGGCATCAACATCGTCTGGCTCCTAGATCAGGCGGTGGCGCGCCGCCCCTTCTCCTTGAGAACGTCGCCCTTGTAGACCCAAACCTTGACTCCGATGACGCCATACGTCGTGCGCGCCTCCGCGAACCCATAGTCGATGTCCGCCTTGAGTGTGTGCAGCGGTAGCCGCCCTTCCTGGTACCACTCCGTTCGCGCGATTTCAGATCCGCCGAGGCGACCAGCAACCATGATCTTCACGCCCTTGGCGCCGAACCGAAATGCGGATTCCATCGCCTTCTTCATCGCTCGACGGAAGGACACGCGTCGGACCAGCTGGCCGGAAATCGACTCCGAAACGAGCTGGGCATCGAGCTCGGGCCGCTGAATCTCCTGAATGTTGATGTGGACCTCTCGGCCAGTGGACTTCGCCAGGTCGTCTCGGAGCTTGTCGACTTCCGCGCCCTTGCGGCCGATGATGATTCCCGGACGCGAGGTGTGAATCGTCACTCTGAGCTTGTCGGCTGCCCGCTCGATGTCGATCTCAGAGACTCCGGCGTGCCCGAGCCGCCGCTTGAGATCCTCGCGTAGCTTGAGATCCGAGTGTAGCAACTTGGCGTAATCCGCTTCTGCGTACCACCTCGAGTGCCAGGTCTTGTTGTAGACGAGCCGGAACCCGTAGGGATGCGTTTTCTGACCCACGGTTACTTGCTCCCTTCGCCGACACCCTTGCGGGTATCGAGCTTGATGGTGATATGGCTCTGGCGCTTGAGGATTCGGAATGCGCGCCCCATCGTGTTGGCGCGGATTCGCTTCAGCGAAGGCCCACCATCCACAAAGGCCTCCTTGACGAAGAGCCTGCCCACGTCGATGTTGTTCTCGCGATTCTCCGCATTGGCCACAGCGGATTTCAACAGCTTGCCGATCGGCTTTGCGGCCGCCTTCTTGGTAGCCCGCAGAATCGTCGCCGCCTCCTCCACGTTCTTGCCGCGGATGAGGTCGACGACCAAGCGCACCTTCTGGGGCGACGCTTGGAAATGACGAAGACGTGCGATGACTTCCATTGCAGGTTCCTTCCTCAGACCCTTCTCGGTGCCGCCGATTTCTCGGCTTTCTTGCCACTGTGTCCGCGGAAGGTCCGGGTCATCGCGAACTCTCCGAGCTTGTGCCCGACCATGTTCTCGCTGACGTAGACCGGAATGAAGGCCTTGCCATTGTGAACGGCGAACGTGTGGCCAACCATGTCTGGAATGACCGTCGACCGGCGCGACCAGGTCTTGATCACGCGCTTGTCGCCGCTCGAATTCATCGCCACGACCTTATCCTCGAGGTGCTTGTCGATGAAGAAGCCCTTCTTGAGCGAACGAGCCATACGATCCTCCCTGCTACTTCCGGTTTCGCCGGCGAACGATCATGCCGTCCGTCCGCTTGTTGTTACGCGTCTTGAACCCCTTGGTCGGAACGCCCCACGGCGTTCTCGGATGGCCGCCGCCGGAAGTCTTGCCCTCGCCCCCGCCCATCGGGTGATCGACGGGGTTCATCGAGACCCCGCGATTGTGAGGCCGCCGACCGAGCCAGCGCCTGCGTCCGGCCTTGCCGAAGGACACGTTCTCGTGCTCTAGATTCCCGACTTGGCCTACCGTCGCGAAGCACTCGATGTCCACTCTGCGCACCTCACCCGATGGCAGCTTGACCTGCGCATACGTGCCTTCGCGCGCCATCAGCTGCGCGCCGGCGCCTGCCGACCGCACCATCTGCCCACCCTTGCCGCGCTTGAGCTCGATGTTGTGGATGACGGTTCCGAGCGGGATGGTCCGCAACGGCAGGGCATTTCCGACGTTGATCTCCGAACCCTCACCGGACACTACCTCCATCCCCACGGTCAAGCCCTCGGGAGCCAAGATGTAGCGCTTGTCGCCGTCCACATAGTGGATCAGGGCTATGCGGGCGGACCGGTTCGGGTCGTACTCGATCGTCGCGACCTTGCCCGGCACGCCGTGCTTATCGCGTTTGAAGTCGATCTCGCGAAAGCGCCTCTTGTGCCCACCGCCGCGGAACCAGATCGTCTGCTGGCCCTTGTTGTTGCGCCCGCCGCTCCGCTTCTTGCCTTTCGTCAGCGCCTTGTGCGGCCGGTCGGAAGTGACCTCGGCGAAGTCCTGAAAGCTCTGGAACCGGCTGGCCGGATTGTTCGGTCGTAGCTGTCGGATACCCATCTGGCCATTCCTCCTCAGACGCCCTCGAAGAAGTCGATCGTCTTCTCGCCCGGGGCGAGACGCACGTACGCCTTCTTCCAATCGGCTCGCCGCCCCGAGTACCGCCCCTGACGGCGAACCTTGCCGTGACAGTTCGCGACCCGAACTTCGGCCACCTTGACCTTGAACTGGGTCTCGACCGCGCGCTGAATCTGGATCTTGTTGGCGCGGCTGTCCACCTCGAAGGCCAGAACGTTCTGGCTCTCTCTTTGCACCGACGATTTCTCCGTAATCAATGGGCGTCGGATGATCTCTTGAATTCTCATGCGCCGAGGACCTCCAGCAGCTGACCGAGAGCCTGCTCGCTGACCACGAGATAGGCCCGGTCGACGACGTCGTAGACATTGACGCCGAGGGCGTCTACCGTCTTCGTGCGCGGGTTGTTTCGCGACGCCAATGCCAGGTTCTCGTTGTCTCGGCGGTCGACCAACAGCACTTTCCCTCCGGCGCCGAGCTTCGCGAGAACGCTGACGAGGTCCTTGGTCCGCTGAGTGGGCACCGCCAGGCTGTCGAGAACAATGATCTTCTCCTCACGGGCCTTCTCCGCCAGCGCCGACTTGAGCGCGCTCTTCTTCTCGCCGACCGAGAGCGCCTTGGAGTAGTCCCGAGGCGTAGGACCGTGCACCGTCCCGCCCTTCCTCCACAGCGGGCTCCTCACGCTGCCGATACGGGCACGACCCGTACCCTTCTGCTTCCAGGGCTTTCGGCCAGAGCCAGCGACCGCGCTGCGCACTTTCGTCGAGTGCGTGCCCGAGCGCAGGCCCGCGAGATACGCCTGGACGGCGGTGTGGATCAAGTGCTGCTTGTACGGATAGCCGAAGATATCCTCCGGCAGCTCGAGCTCCCGGACTTGTTGATTGTCGAAGTTGCGAACCGCGATCTTCATGATCACACTTCTCCCGGTCAGCCGCGCTTCGCCCGCTTCAGGGCGATGTAGGCATTGCGCGCGCCCGGCACCGAGCCGCGCAGGTAGATCAGGTTCTTCTCTTCGTCGATCTTGACCACGAGGAGATTCTTGGTGGTGATCCGCTCGCCGCCGAGACGACCGGGATTCTTCATTCCCGGAAAGACTCGCGAGGGGTTCGAAGAGCTGCCGATCGAGCCCGGCGCGCGATGAAACATCGAGCCGTGCGAGGCGCGGCCGCCGCGAAAGTTGTGCCGCTTGATGACGCCCTGGAAACCCTTGCCCTTGCTCGTCCCGACCACATCGACCCACTCTCGCTCCTGGAAGATCGAGACCTTGACCTGATCGCCAGGCGACCAGCTCTCGCCGGGATCGGCCGAGAACTCGGCTAGGCGCCGCACGGGGCTCGATCCGGACTTCTTGAAGTGACCGAGTTGCGGCTTGGTGACCCTACGCGGCGGCTTGGCCTCGACCAGGCCCAGTTGTACAGCCTCGTAGCCGTCGCGGTCCATTGTGCGCAACGCGAGAACGACGCATGGCCCAGCCTCGACCACGGTGACCGGGACGGTCGCGCCGTCGTCGGTGAAGATCTGGGTCATGCCCAGCTTGCGTCCCAAAATGCCTTGCATCTCCGGCTCCTTACTTGCCGAAGGCCTTGATCTCGACGTCGACCCCGGCCGGCAGCTCGAGTTTCATCAGCGCGTCGACGGTGTTGCTGGTCGGCTCGTAGATGTCGAGCAATCTCTTGTGAGTCCGCGTCTCGAACTGCTCGCGGGACTTCTTGTCGACATGCGGCGAGCGGTTGACGGTGTAGCGCACGATCTGCGTCGGCAAGGGAATCGGGCCGACCACCCGCGCTCCGGTGCGGCGCGCGGTGTCGACGATCTCGTAGGTCGACGAATCCAGGATTCGGTAGTCGAAAGCCTTGAGACGAATGCGAATCTTCTCGTTCTGCATGACCAGCTCCCCTGCCGCTGTCTCGGCGGCCTTACTCGATGACTTCGGTTACGGTGCCGGCGCCGATGGTGCGGCCGCCCTCGCGAATCGCGAAGCGTACGCCCTTCTCCATCGCGATCGGCGCAATCAGCACGATCTCCAGGTTCACGTTGTCGCCCGGCATCACCATCTCCGTGCCCGCAGGAAGCGTCGCCACTCCCGTCACGTCCGTCGTCCGGAAGTAGAACTGCGGACGATAGCCGTTGAAAAACGGCGTGTGACGACCACCCTCCTCCTTGTTCAGCACGTAGACCTCGGCCTTGAACTTCGTGTGGGGCGTGATCGTGCCCGGCTTCGCCAGCACCTGGCCACGCTCCACGTCGTCTTTCTTCGTGCCACGCAACAGGACGCCGATGTTGTCCCCGGCCTGCCCCTGATCCAGGAGCTTCCGGAACATCTCGACGCCCGTCACGATCGTCTTGATCGTCGGGCGAATCCCGACGATCTCGATCTCCTCGCCCACCTTCACGATCCCGCGCTCCACGCGGCCCGTCACCACCGTCCCGCGGCCAGAGATCGAGAAGATGTCCTCGATCGGCATCAGGAACGGCTTGTCCACGTCGCGCTGCGGAATCGGAATGTAGGCGTCCAGAGCGTCGTACAACTTCAGGATCGACTGCGTCCCCAACTCCGATTCCTCGCCCTGCAACACCTTCAGCGCCGCTCCACGAACCACCGGCGCGTCGTCGCCCGAAAAATCGTACTTGTCCAAAAGCTCACGCACTTCCAGCTCCACCAGGTCCAGAAGCTCCGGATCGTCCACCATGTCGCACTTGTTCAGATACACCACGATGAACGGCACGCCCACTTGGCGAGCCAGCAATATGTGCTCCCGGGTCTGAGGCATCGGACCGTCCACCGCCGACACCACCAGGATCGCGCCATCCATCTGCGCCGCACCCGTGATCATGTTCTTGATGTAATCCGCGTGACCCGGACAGTCCACGTGAGCGTAGTGACGATTCCCCGTCGAATACTCCACGTGAGACGTCGCAATCGTCAGAATCTTCGTCGGGTCGCGACGACCCTGTGACTCAGAGGCCTTCGCCACCTCGTCGTAGCTCACGAACTTCGCCCAGCCCTTGTCCGCCGCCACCTTCGTCAAAGCAGCCGTCAACGTCGTCTTGCCATGATCCACGTGACCAATCGTCCCAACGTTCACGTGCGGCTTCGAACGATCGAATTTCTCCTTGCCCATCTGTCTCTCCCCGATTCCCTCTTGCTACCTATCCGTGGATCAGCCGGCCGCTTTCGCGATCACTTCCTCAGCGATTGTCTTCGGCGCCTGCTCGTATGCCGCGAACTGCATGGTGTAGCTGGCTCGGCCCTGCGACAGCGATCTCACGTCCGTGGCATAGCCGAACATCTCGGACAACGGAACCTTGCACGTGATCACCTGTACGTGACCGCGCGGCTCCATGTGCTGGACGCGACCACGCCGCGAAGTCAGATCGCCGATCACCTCGCCCATGTACTCCTCGGGAGTCACCACTTCGACCGACATGATCGGCTCGAGCAAGACCGGCTTCGCCTTCTTGGACGCATCCTGAAAAGCCATCGATCCCGCGATCTTGAACGCGATCTCCGACGAGTCGACGTCGTGGGAGCTGCCGTCATAGAGGTCGACCTCGATGCCCGAGAGCGGGTACCCGGCGAGGGGCCCGTTCTCGAGAGCCTCGCGGATTCCCTGCTCGATCGGCTTGATGAACTCTCGAGGAATCGAACCACCGATGATCTCGTTGTTGAAGACGAACTCGGCTTCGGTGGTCGGCCGGAGCTTGATCTTGGCATGCCCGTACTGGCCACGCCCACCAGTCTGGCGGATGAATCGCCCTTCGCCCTCGGCCTCGACGGTGATCGTTTCCTTGTAGGCCACCTGGGGCTTGCCGACGTTGGCCTGCACATTGAATTCACGCGTCAGGCGGTCGACGATGATCTCGAGGTGGAGCTCGCCCATTCCGGAGATCAGCGTCTGACCGGTATCCGGTTCGGTATGCACCTTGAAGGTCGGATCCTCTTGCATCAGCTTGGCCATCGCCTGGCCCAGCTTCTCTTGGTCGACTTTGGTCCTCGGCTCGATGGACACCGAAATGACGGGCTCCGGGAAGCTCATCGCCTCGAGGACGATGGGGTGCGCCGGGGCGCAGATCGTGTCTCCCGTGGCCACCGACTTCAGCCCAACCGCGGCGGCGATGTCGCCTGCGTAGACCGCTTGAATCTCTTCGCGCTTGTTGGCGTGCATCTTCAACAGTCGACCAATCCGCTCCTTCCGATCCTTGCTCGTGTTGATCACGCTCGTGCCCGACTCGACGCTCCCTGAGTAGACGCGAAAAAACGCGAGCTGCCCCACGAACGGATCGGTCATGATCTTGAATACCAACCCCGAAAACGGCTCGGAGTCCTCGGCTTTGCGCTCCAGCGGCTGCTCCGTCCCCGGCTCGAGCCCTTGCACCGGCGGAACGTCACTGGGCGACGGAAGGTAGTCGATGACGGCATCAAGGAGCGGTTGAACTCCCTTGTTCTTGAACGCGGAGCCGCAGAGGATTGGGTGCACCCGGTTGGTAATCGTCGCCTGCCGCAGCGCGCCCTTCAACTCCACTTCCGAAATCTCTTCGCCAGAAAGGTACTTCTCGAGCAACCGGTCGTCGGTCTCAGCGACCGATTCCACGAGCTTTTCGCGCAGCTCCCGCGCACGCTCGAGGTACTCGGAAGGAACCTCCACCAGCTCGTAGTTGGCGCCCAGCGCTTCATCCTCGTATGCGACGCCCTTCATGCGCACAAGATCGATCACCCCGCGCAGAGCGTCTTCCTTGCCCCAGGGTATCTGGATCACGACCGGGCAGGCGTTGAGGCGCGAACGCATCATGGCGACACAGCGATCGAAGTCGGCACCGACCCGGTCCATCTTGTTCACGAAAGCGATGCGCGGCACTTTGTAGCGATCCGCCTGCCGCCAGACGGTCTCTGACTGCGGCTCGACGCCTGCCACCGCGTCGAACACCGCGACGGCACCATCGAGCACCCGCAAGGAGCGCTCGACCTCGACAGTGAAGTCTACGTGCCCGGGAGTGTCGATGATGTTGACCCGGTACTGATTCCAGGAACAGGTAGTGGCCGCAGCGGTAATCGTGATGCCGCGCTCCTGCTCCTGGACCATCCAGTCCATCGTTGCGGTGCCATCATGGACCTCACCGAGCTTGTAGTTGACCCCCGTGTAAAAGAGGATCCGCTCGGTCGTCGTCGTCTTACCGGCATCAATGTGCGCCATGATGCCGATATTACGAGTCATAGACAGCGGAACTTGTCTCGCCATAACTCCTGCGCCCCGAAGGTACGCCCTAACTAGTTACTCAACGGCGGCATACGTGGCGCCAAGGGGTGACGCCGCGCCGCCCGAATTCAACTACCAGCGATAGTGCGCGAAGGCCTTGTTGGCTTCAGCCATACGGTGGGTGTCCTCACGCTTCTTGACCGCTCCACCGCGGTTCTCGGCCGCGTCCAGCAGCTCTCCCGCCAGCTTCGCTCGCATCGTCTTCTCGCCGCGCTTGGCGGCGCTCTGAATCAGCCAGCGGATCGACAGGGCCAGACGGCGGCTCGGATTCACCTCGACCGGCACCTGATAGTTCGACCCGCCCACGCGGCGCGACTTGACCTCCACCGCGGGCTTGACGTTCTCGATTGCGCGCTTGAATACCTTGACCGGATCGTCGGATGTCCGCTCGCGGACCATCTCCAACGCATCGTAGAGGATCCGCTCGGCGACGGTCTTCTTGCCGCCCCGCATCACCACGTTCACGAACTTCGTGACCAACTGCGAGTTGTAGACCGGATCCGGCAGAATCTCGCGCTTGGGTACCTCTCTTCGCCTCGGCATCTCGTCCTACTTTCCCGTCAAGACTTGGGGCGCTTGGCGCCGTACTTCGAGCGCCCCTGGCGCCGATCTTGGACGCCGACCGCATCGAGGGTTCCGCGGACCACGTGATAACGAACTCCGGGCAGGTCCTTGACGCGGCCCCCGCGGATGAGGACGATCGAGTGCTCCTGCAGATTGTGGCCGACTCCGGGAATGTACGTGGTCACCTCGATCCCGTTCGTCAGTCGCACGCGAGCCACCTTGCGCAGCGCCGAGTTCGGCTTCTTCGGGGTCTGCGTGTACACACGCACGCAAACTCCCCTACGCTGCGGCGCGTCGTGGAGCGCCGGGCTCTTCGTCTTCGAAAGCTGCCGCTGGCGCCCTTGTCGGACCAGCTGGTGAATCGTCGGCATTCCCTAGCCTCTCTCATCGTCTCGCGCGCACCCTTCGACACGCGCGAGCCCGGCGCGGATCTCATCCGCAGCCGGGGCGGCTTATCCCTGTTCTACTGCCCGTCTGGTCCTGGGGACGACAGCGCGGGAGACGTAGAGTACCCCGGGCGCCGAGGCACCGTCAAGCCCCGCGCGAGACTGCCATCCGGCTCGTTTCGGTCGGGACGCGCCGGCCAGGGCCCTCCCCTACCGGGCCCTCATTCCGACTCGACGACCTCCTGGGGCAGCGTCCGAATGTCGTCGGCGCCGAGCTCGAAGAAGAGCTCGTCCTCCGACTCGAGGCTCGGCTCCGGCAGGTCCTCCGTCATGTGGAAATCATGGTAATCCATCATGCCGGTGCCGGCTGGTATCAACCGGCCGACGATCACGTTCTCCTTCAGGCCGCGCAAGTAGTCGACCTTGCCCGAGATCGCCGCCTCGGTCAGGACTCGAGTCGTCTCCTGGAAGCTCGCCGCGGAGAAGAAGCTCTCGGTCGAAAGCGAGGCCTTGGTGATCCCCAGCAGCAACGGACGGCCGATGGCTGGTCGGCCTCCGGCGGCGAGCACTCTGTCGTTCTCCTCTTGGAACCGCCAGCGATCGACCTGCTCGTCGACGAGAAACTCGGTGTCTCCGACCTCTTCGATCTTCACCGACCGCATCATCTGTCTGACGATCACCTCGATGTGCTTGTCGTTGATGGCCACCGACTGGGACCGGTAGACCTCTTGTATCTTGTCCACCATGTAGCGCTGGAGCTCTTTCTCGCCCAGCACTTGAAGAACATCGTGCGGATTGATCGGACCGTCGATTAGTGGATCACCCGCATGCACGCGCTCGCCCTCCTGGACGTTGACGTGGACCGAGCGGGGGACGAGGTACTCGCGAGCCTCGCTACTGTCCGCCTCCACGATCACCTTGCGCATGCCCTTGTGTATCTCGCCGAGGCGAATCACTCCGTCGATCTCGGTGATGATCGCCGGCTCCTTCGGAGATCGCGCCTCGAAGAGCTCGACGACGCGCGGCAGGCCGCCGGTGATGTCCTTCGTCTTGGCCGCCTCGGCGCGCGGGATCTTGACGAGCACGTCGCCGGCCGCTACCTGCTGGCCCTCCTGCACCATCAGGTGCGAGCCGGACGGCAGAATGTAGCGCCGCTCGCCGGACTTGCCCTGGACGACCAGCGCGGGGATCCTCTTCTCGTTGGCGGATGCCTCGACGATGATGCGCTGCGACAAACCGGTGACCTTGTCGGTTTCCTCGCGCACGTTCTCGCCCTCGACGATGTCGCGAAACTCGATCTTGCCGGCGAGCTCCGAGAGAATCGACGAGGTAAAGGGATCCCACTCGACCAGAGCGGTCCCCGGCTCCACCTCCGTACCCTCGTGCACGTGAAGGCGAGAGCCGTAGGCCAAGGCGTAGCGCTCGCGCTCGCGGCCTTTCTGATCCACGATGACCAGCTTGCCGTTCCGGTTGACGACGATCAGGTCGCCATTCTTCGCCTCGACTGTCGAGACGTTGAGGAAGCGAACGATGCCCGGGTTCTTCGCCTCGTGTTTCGATTGCTCGGACACCCGCGACGCCGTGCCGCCGTAATGGAAAGTCCGCATCGTCAGCTGCGTCCCCGGCTCGCCAATCGACTGGGCGGCGATCACTCCTACCGCCTCGCCGATCTCGACTCGACGCCCGGTCGCGAGATTGCGTCCGTAGCACCTGACGCAGACTCCGCGCCGCGCCTCACAAGTCAGCACGGAGCGAATCCGGACCCTCTCGATACCGGCGCTCTGAATACCGTTGGCGAGATCGTCGCTGACCTCGTCTCCGACGCCGATGAGCTTCTCGCCGGTCATCGGATCGTAGATCTCCTCCTGGCTGATGCGGCCGACGATGCGATCCCGAAGCGGCTCCAGGATCTCTCCGCCCTCCATGATCGCCGACACGAAGATGCCGTCGATCGTGCCGCAGTCCTCCTCGTTGACGATGACGTCTTGGGCTACGTCGACCAAGCGGCGCGTGAGGTACCCGGAATCCGCGGTCTTCAGGGCGGTATCGGCCAGTCCCTTGCGGGCGCCGTGTGTCGAGATGAAGTACTGCAAGACCGACAGACCCTCACGGAAGTTCGCGGTAATCGGCGTCTCGATCACCTCGCCCGAGGGCTTCGACATCAAGCCGCGCATCCCGGCGAGCTGACGCACCTGCTCCCGGGAGCCGCGGGCTCCAGAGTCGGCCATGAGGTTGATCGGGTTCGACTCGCCGCGCTCCTCCTCGACCCGCCTCATCTCCTTGAACATCTCCTCGGAGACCTTCTCGGTCGCGCGGTGCCAGATATCGATGATCTTGTTGTGGCGCTCGCCGGCGGTGATCACGCCGGCTGTCCGCTGATTCTCGATTTCGACCACGTCCCGTCGTGCGCGGTCGAGCAGAGTGCCCTTGCTGGGCGGAACTACCATGTCCTCGACGCCGATCGAGATTCCCGCCTTCGTCGCGTAGAGGAACGTGATCTCCTTCAGCTGATCCAGCATCCGAACGGTGAGCTCGTTGCCATGGTTGATGTAGCAGAAGCCGACGAGGTCCTGCAGCCCACGCTTCTTGAGGAGCCCGTTGACGAAAGGGATCTCCTTGGGCAGCGACCGATTCAAGATGACGCGGCCCACGGTCGTGTCGATGAGCTGGCGCTCGAGCACGTCGATCTCGGTGTGAACCACATTCTGGTTGTCGTACTGCGTCTCGAGGTTGATGTACTCACCGCTGTAACGCACGCGAACCTGAGTGTGCGTTTCGACCACGCCCTCCTGATACGCGAGCAGTACGCTGTCGAAGTCCGGAAAGATCGTTCCTTCCCCACGGGCGCCCGGCTTGGCGAACGTCAGGTAGTACCCACCGAGAACGAGATCCTGACTGGGCACCGCGAGCGGCCGCCCGTGCGCCGGCGAGAGTATGTTGGTCGAGGCCAGCATCAGGACGTGGCACTCGATCTGAGCCTTCGGCGACAAGGGCACGTGCACCGCCATCTGGTCGCCGTCGAAGTCGGCGTTGAAGGCAGCGCATACCAGCGGATGTATCTGAATCGCCTTGCCCTCGATCAGCTTGGGCTGAAACGCCTGGACACCGAGCCGGTGCAGGGTCGGCGCGCGGTTCAGCATCACCGGATGATCCCGAATCACCTCTTCGAGCGCATCCCAGACCGCATCTTCCTCGCGCTCCACCATCTCCTTGGCAGCCTTGATCGTGCCGACCAGCCCCTTCTGCTCCAGCCTGTTGTAGATGAACGGCTTGAACAGCTCGAGCGCCATCTTCTTCGGCAGGCCGCACTCGTGGAGCTTGAGCTCCGGGCCAACCACGATCACCGAACGGCCGGAATAGTCGACTCGCTTGCCGAGCAGGTTCTGGCGGAAACGCCCTTGCTTGCCCTTGAGGGTATCGGAGAGTGACTTGAGCGGCCGGTTGTTCGAGCCCTTCAGCACGCGGCCCCTACGGCCATTGTCGAACAGCGCATCGACGGCCTCCTGAAGCATCCGCTTTTCGTTGCGGACGATGACCTCGGGCGCGCGCAGCTCGAGGAGCTTCTTGAGCCGGTTGTTGCGGTTGATCACCCTCCGATAGAGGTCATTCAAGTCGGAAGTGGCGAATCTCCCGCCGTCGAGCGGCACCAGCGGCCGCAACTCAGGCGGAATCACCGGGATGACGTCGAGGATCATCCACTCCGGACGGTGACCGCTGCGACGGAACGCGTCCACCACTTTGAGGCGCTTCGCCGCCTTGAGCCGGCGAATCTGACTCGTTTCCGTGCGCATGACGACGCGCAGCTCCTCGCCGAGCTCTTCCACGTCGATCCGGCGCAGCAACTCCTTGATCGCCTCTGCGCCCATCTTGGCGAGAAAGCTGCCATCGCCATGCTCATCGCGTAGCTCGCGATATCGATCCTCCGACAGCAGCTCCTTCTCCTTGAGCTCCGTATCACCCGGATCGATCACGACATGGCTCTCGAAATAGAGAATCCGCTCGAGATCCCGAAGCGAAATGTCGAGAAGATGGCCAATGCGCGAGGGCAGACCCTTGAAGAACCAGACGTGCGAAACCGGGCTGGCGAGCTCGATGTGCGCCATGCGCTCTCGGCGGACCCGCGAGCGAGTGACTTCGACGCCGCACTTGTCGCAGACAACGCCACGGTGCTTCATGCGCTTGTACTTGCCGCAGAGACACTCCCAGTCGGTGATCGGACCGAAAATCTTCGCGCAAAAAAGCCCGTCGCGCTCCGGCTTGAAAGTGCGGTAGTTGATCGTCTCCGCCTTCGTGACCTCACCGCGACTCCATGACCGAATCTTCTCGGGCGACGCGATCGCGATCTTGATCGCGTTGAAGTCTTTGAAGGTCCGCGGCTTGTCGAATCCTCGAAGCGGTTGCACGTTAGTACCTCCCGGATAGCTTTCTTCTACGGACCATTCAGACCTTGAGCAACTCGACGTCTAGACAGAGGCTCTGTAGTTCGCGGATCAACACGTTGAACGACTCGGGGAGCCCTGGATCTTCCGGAACTGTGCCTTTGACGATCGACTCGTAGACGCGGCTGCGTCCTTCGACGTCGTCCGACTTGACCGTGAGCAGCTCCTGCAATGTATACGCGGCGCCGTACGCCTCGAGAGCCCACACCTCCATCTCGCCGAACCGCTGGCCGCCGAACTGCGCCTTGCCGCCGAGAGGCTGCTGCGTGATGAGCGAGTACGGTCCAATGGAGCGCGCGTGGATCTTGTCGTCGACGAGATGCGACAGCTTGAGCATGTAGATATAGCCGACAGTGACTTTCTGCTCGAAAGCCTCTCCGGCCATCCCGTCGTAGAGCTCCGTCTTGCCCGAGCTCGGCAGGCCGGCTTCGTCGAAGAGCGCGCGCATGTCCTGCTCGGAAGCGCCGTCGAACACCGGAGTGGCGAAGGTCAGTCCCAGTGCCTTACCGACCAGGCCGAGATGGGTCTCGAGGATCTGGCCGACGTTCATTCGACTGGGTACACCGAGCGGATTCAGCACGATCTCGACCGGCCGACCGTCCGGCAGGTAGGGCATGTCCTCCTCGGGCAGGATTCTCGAGATGACGCCCTTGTTGCCATGACGTCCGGCCATCTTGTCGCCCACTTGGAGCTTGCGTTTCATCGCGACGAAGACCTTGACCAGGCGAATGACGCCGGGCGGCAGCTCGTCCCCTTTCTGCAGGCGCTCGACCCGTTCTCGGTTGACCCTGTGGAGGATCTCGACGTGTGAGTCGGTCTTGCGGTAGACGATCTCGACCGCGTCGAGGACCTTGCGGTCCGCGACGGAGATCTTCAGGATCTCCTGCCGCGACAGCCGCAGGAGCGCCTCGCGCGAGATCTTTCCGCCCTTGTCGAGAAGGACCTCGCCCGCGCGATTCTTCACCGCCGCGGTCGCCACCTGACCGACCAGAAGATCGTTGATCTTCTTGTTGCGTTCTTCCGTCAGGATCCGGATCTCGTCCTTGGTGTTCTTCTCGAGCCGCCCGATCTCCTCGCCTTCGATCTCCTGCTGGCGAATGTCCTTTTCGACTCCCTTGCGAGAGAAGATCCGAATATCCACCACCGTACCCTCGATGCCAGGAGGTACCTTGAGAGAGGCATCGCGCACGTCGCCGGCCTTCTCGCCGAAAATCGCGCGCAGGAGCTTCTCTTCCGGCGTGAGCTGGGTCTCTCCCTTCGGAGTCACCTTGCCGACCAGGATGTCACCGGCCTTCACGGTGGCGCCGATGCGGATGATTCCCGCTTCGTCGAGGTCCTTGAGCGCGCCTTCCGAGACGTTCGGGATGTCTCGCGTTATCTCTTCGGGACCCAGTTTCGTGTCACGCGCCTCGATCTCGAATTCCTCGATGTGGATGGAGGTGAAGTAGTCCTCCTTCACCATCTTCTCCGAGATCAGGATCGCGTCCTCGAAGTTGTAGCCGCGCCAGGGCATGAAGGCCACGAGCACGTTGCGACCGAGCGCCAGCTCGCCGTGGTCGGTCGACGGACCGTCGGCCATCACGTCTCCCTTGCGCACGCGCTGCCCCGCCTTCACGAGCGGCTTCTGGTTGACGCAGGTGTTCTGGTTCGACCGCCGGAACTTGATGAGCTGGTAGATATCGGCGCCGAACTCCTTCTGCTCGCCGGTCTCGATGTCCTCGCCTTCGACACGGACGATGATCCGCTCGCCGTCGACCGAGTCGACGATGCCGCCCCGCTTGCACAGGACGACCGCGCCGGAATCTCGTGCCACCGTGCCTTCGAGGCCGGTGCCAACGACCGGAGCATCGGCCCGCAACAGAGGCACGGCCTGGCGCTGCATGTTCGAACCCATTAGCGCGCGATTCGCGTCGTCGTGCTCGAGAAACGGGATCAGCGCCGCCGCGACGGATACGAGCTGCTTCGGGCTGATGTCCATGTAGTCGACGCGATCGCGCTCGACCGTGACGAAGTCACCGCCGGCGCGAGCGATGACCCGCTCGTCCTGGAAGTAGTTCTTCTCGCCGAGGGCGGCATTGGCTTGGGCGATGATGTACTTTTCCTCCTCCCATGCCGTCAGGTAGAAGGCTTGGTGCTCGGCCTCGATCCCTCGCTTGCCCGCCTTCTTGAGCCTGGCGTTCTCCACGTCGAGCGCTTCGCCGACGACGATCTGGCCCAGCTTGAACGCCCCATCGCCGACCTTGACCACGCGAAAGTGATCGAGGACCCGTCCGCCCTCGACCTTCTTGTAAGGGCTCTCGATGAAGCCGTACTCGTTGATCCGGGCGAAGGTGGCGAGCGACGAGATCAGGCCGATATTCGGCCCCTCCGGCGTCTCGATCGGACAGATCCGGCCGTAGTGAGACGCGTGCACGTCCCGCACTTCGAAACCGGCCCGCTCGCGGGACAGCCCTCCTGGCCCGAGCGCCGACAGTCGCCGTTTGTGGGTAACCTCCGACAGGGGATTGGTCTGGTCCATGAACTGCGAAAGCTGCGACGACCCGAAGAACTCCTTGATCGCGGCGATCACCGGCTTCGAGTTGATCAGATCGTGGGGCATGGCCGAATCGATGTCCTGATGAACCGACATCTTCTCCTTGATGGCGCGCTCCATCCGGACGAGCCCGATCCTGAATTGGTTCTCGAGAAGTTCGCCGACCGCGCGAACTCGGCGATTGCCCAGGTTGTCGATATCGTCCACCCGGCCGACGTCGCGGTGCAGGCGCAAGAGGTACTCGATGACCCGAAAGAAGTCTCTCTCGGTCAGCGTCTTCTGTTCGATCGGGTCCTCGGAGTCGAGCTTGATGTTGAACTTGAACCGACCGACTCGCGAGAAATCGTAGCGCTTGGCATCGAAGAACATCCCGTAGAAGAGCGACCGTGCCGAGTCGAGCGTCGGCGGATCGCCCGGGCGCATGCGCCGATAGATCTCGAGCAATGCGTCCTTCGCGTTTCGCGTGTTGTCCTTCGCCAGCGTGTTGGAGAGCACGGCGCCACCGAGATCCCAATCAGGAAAGAACAACTCGACCGGCGTGTGGTTCTTGCCCGACAGACGCTCCACTACGTCCTCGGGCAGAACGTCGTTGGCCTCGAAGATCACTTCGCCCGTGTCGAGATCGACCACGTCAGCGATGAGGTAGGCGCCCTCGAGATCGGACGGCTTGACTCGCACGTCCACCGGTTGCCCCTCTTCGAGACTCGCGACCATGGCCTTCGACAGCTGGATCCCCGAGAAGATCGAAAACGTCTCCCTGCGCCCTCGCGATTGCCGCTCGCGCAAGCGCTCACGACCGATCACGGCCGGCGGAATCGTCAACCGGAACGAGGTCGGCGAGTCGAGCTGGAGCGGGGCCGAGACGTAGAACTGCCGGAGGATCGACTCGTCGGTCTCCAATCCCAGCGCGCGCAGGAATACCGTCCCGTGGAACTTGCGCTTGCGATCGATCCGGACGGACAGCACTTCCTTCTGGTCGTACTCGAACTCAACCCACGAGCCGCGATACGGAATGATCTTCGCGAGGTAGGTGCGCGGCCCTTCTTTGGTGAAAAACACTCCCGGCGAACGGTGCAGCTGCGAAACGATGACCCGCTCGGTACCGTTGATCACGAAGGTACCGTGGTCCGTCATCAACGGGATCTCGCCGAAGTAGACCTCTTCCTCCTTGGCATCACGCATCATCCGCGCGCCGGTCTCCGGATCCTTGTCGTAGACGAACAAACGGAACGTCACCTTGAGGGGCACGGCGAACGTCATGCCGCGCTCCTGGCAGTCAGCCAACGTGTACTCGAGATACAGGTCGACGGGATTGCCACAGATGTCGCACTTGGTCACGCGGTTCTTGTTGACGAAGCCGCACTGTCCGCAAGTCACCGTCTCTTCGTGTGGGTGATCGGTCATGATCTTCGAACCACAGTTCGAGCAGGTCATACGCAAGTATTCGAGCCCCTTGAGCTCGCCACACTTGCACTGCCAATCACCGATCGAGTACTTCACGAAGTCGAGCGAACAGGTCTCGCGAAAGTCGGAGAACGGAAAAATACTGGTGAAGACCGCCTGGAGACCCTGGTTGGCCCTCTCGCTCGGAAGCAGGTTCATCTGGAGGAAGCGCTCGTAGGAGCGCTTCTGCACGTCGATCAGATTCGGGATCGCGAGCGTGCTCCGAATCTTCGAGAAGTCGCGGCGCGGGCGTTTCAGCATGTTCACAGTCGTATCCATGAGCTAGCCTTCTAGATCTCGAGGCCCGAGGACCCGTTGCGGAAACGGAAGCGGCGCGACCCCTCGGGGGCCGCGCTCCGGCTGCGCCAATGAAGCGACACCAAACCCCAGCCACGCGGATTCCGCGCGACTGATGGCCTGGCGGCGCTGCGAGCGCCACGGGCGGCGCGCTTCCACGCGTAGCCTGCGGCACCGAGGAGGACGCACGAAGCGGCCTCCGTCACTTGATCGCGACCGCGGCTCCGACTTCCTCGAACTTCTTCTTGATCGCCTCGGCGTCGGCCTTGGAGACTCCCTCCTTGACCTTTTGCGGGGCGCTTTCGACGAGATCCTTGGCCTCCTTCAGGCCGAGGCTGGTGACCTCCCGCACGACCTTGATCACGTTGATCTTGTTGGCGCCAGCACCCTCGAGCAGCACGTCGAACTCGGTCTGCTCCTCAGCGACGGGGGCCGCGGCGGCGGCAACCGCCATCGGCACGGCGGCGGCGGCGGCGGAAACGCCGTAGTGATCCTCGAGCGCCTTGACCAGGTCGTTCAACTCGAGGACCGACAACTCGTCGATCTGCTTGATGAAATCTTCGACAGCAATGGCCATCTCTTCCTCCTTCGCTTTGGACGGCTAAGTCCGTGGTCCCAAGACTTTACGGTTGGTTCTGACTAGATTTCTTTTTCGCCACTTGGTCGAGAACGATCGCCAGGCGCTGCGGCCCCGAGGCCGCTAGGACCCGCACCAAGCGAGCGATCGGCGACTGCAACAGATAGAGGAGCTTGGTGATCAGTTGCTCGCGGCTCGGCATCTGCGCGATCTCGGCCACTTGATTCGCGGCCACCGGCCTGCCCTCGACCAGCCCGCCCTTGAACTCCAGGACTGGCGACTGTTTCGCGAAGTCCGTGAGCACCTTCGCGATGCCGACGGGATCTGCGCCGAAGGCGATCGCCGTGGGTCCCGAAAAGTGCTCGCGAATCTGTTCGAGCGGCTTCCCTGCGACCGCAAGGCGGGCCAGCGTGTTCTTGACCACGAGGTAGTGCCCGCCCGTGGCCCGAATGCGGCTGCGCAGTTCCGTGGCTTGCACCACCGAGATGCCCTTGAATCCGACGACGAAGGCGTGGCTCGCGACAGCCAGATCGGTCTGGTATCCCTCGAGAAGCTCGTCCTTCTTTGCGCGACTCAATGCCATGGCTTCTCCCTCACGCCTCGGTGATCAAGGCCGATTCGTCGACCCTGACGCCCGGACCCATCGTCGAAGAAATGCTCACCGACTTGACGTAGCGGCCCTTGGCCGCCGACGGCCTCGCCTTCATCACGGCATGGACCAGAGCCTCGGCGTTCTCGAGGAGGCGGTCGGCGCCAAACGACCTCTTGCCGAAGGGCGCGTGGACGATTCCGGTCTTGTCCACCCGAAACTCGACCTTGCCGGCCTTGATCTCCTGGACCGCTTTCGCGACGTCCGGCGTCACCGTTCCGGTCTTGGGGTTCGGCATCAGGCCGCGAGGTCCCAGCACCTTGCCGAGCCGGCCGACCACCCGCATCATGTCGGGCGAAGCAACGACGGCCTCGAACTCGAGCCAGCCTTCGTCGATCTTCTTCGCGAGCTCATCGCCCCCGACGTAATCGGCGCCAGCGTCCTCGGCTTCCTTGATCTTCTCGCCCTGCGCGAAGACGAGGACTCGCGCCCTTCGGCCCAAGCCGTGTGGCAGGACCACGGTGCCGCGCACCATCTGATCCGCGTGCTTGGGGTCGACGCCCAAGCGCATCGCGATCTCGACGGTTTCGTCGAACTTTGCGTACGCGGTGTCCGCGACCACCTGGATCGCCTCGCGCAGGGGGTGGGCCTTCTCCTCGACCTTCTCCGCCGCGGCTCTGTATTTCTTGCCGTGCTTGCTCATCTTCGTTCCTTTTCTGGTGCGAACGGCCTCGACCGCGGCCTCCCAGAATCCGCTGGGCGGGCTCTTCCGAGCCGCCCCTATTAGCCCTGCACCTCGATGCCCATCGAGCGCGCGGTGCCCTCGACAGTTCTCACCGCGGCCTCGAGACTCGCGGCGTTCAGGTCGGGCATCTTCGTCTTCGCGATCTCTTCGACCTGCTGCTTGGTCACCTTGCCGATCTTGGTGCGATTCGGCACGCCCGATCCCTTCGGGATACCAGCCGCCCGCAGCAGCAAGATCGCGGCTGGCGGCGTCTTGGTGATGAACGTGTAGCTACGGTCGGAGTAGACCGTGATCACCACCGGGATGATCAGTCCTTGCTGGCTCTGAGTCCGGGAGTTGAAGGCCTTGCAGAAGTCCATGATGTTGACTCCCGCCTGGCCGAGCGCCGGCCCCACCGGGGGCGCTGGCGTGGCCTGACCGGCCGGAATCTGCAACTTGATCTGTCCGACGACTTTCTTCGCCATGGCTCGAGACCTCTTCTAGCCCTGGGCCGCGCCAACGCGGCTCAGAGCTTCTGCACTCCCAGGAAATCCAACTCGACCGGCGTATGCCGGCCGAAAATCGTTACCATCACTTTGAGCGTGTTCCGATCGAGATTGACTTCCTCGACGGTCCCCGTGAAGTTGTTGAACGGACCTTCCACGATCTTGACTGGCTCGCCCTTCTCGAAGACGTACTTCGGCTTCGGCTTCTCCTTCGCCGTCACCACCTGCTCCAGAATCTGATTGACCTCTTCGTCGGAGAGCGGCGTCGGCACCTTGCCGGTGCCGACAAAGCCCGTGACCTTCGGCGTGTTCTTCACGACGTGCCAAGTGTCCTCGTTCATCTCCATCTCGACGAGGATGTAGCCCGGAAAGAACTTGCGCTGAGTCTCCCGCTTCTTGCCGCCCTTGAGCTCGACGATGGTCTCCATCGGGATCTTGATCTCGCCGATCTTCTCGCCGAAGCCGAGTGCGTCCGCGCGCTGCCGCATCGTCTCGCGCACCCGCTCTTCGAATCCCGAGTAGGTGTGAACGATGTACCAATGGCGCTTGCCTGCGCTCGTCGGGCCGGTCACGATCCGAGCACCTTGAACAACCGCACGATCACCTGGTCAGCGAGCCAGAGGTAGACGGCAAAGATGACGCTGGTCACGAGCACGACGATGGTCGTTCCGACCACTTCGTCTCGCGAAGGAAACGAGACCTTCTTCATCTCCGCCTTGACCTCGGAGAGGAAGGCGGGGACGGAAGTTATCCAGTTCTTGAAGTTGACCAATGCGCTCATTGGGCTCTCTTGATCTCATGGCAGGCCAGGAGGGATTCGAACCCCCAACATCCGGTTTTGGAGACCGGCGCTCTACCAGTTCGAGCTACTGGCCTTGATTCCTCACGTCGAATCGTCGTTACTCGATGACTTCGGTTACGGTGCCGGCGCCGATGGTGCGGCCGCCCTCGCGAATCGCGAAGCGTACGCCCTTCTCCATCGCGATCGGCGCAATCAGCACGATCTCCAGGTTCACGTTGTCGCCCGGCATCACCATCTCCGTGCCCGCAGGAAGCGTCGCCACTCCCGTCACGTCCGTCGTCCGGAAGTAGAACTGCGGACGATAGCCGTTGAAAAACGGCGTGTGACGACCACCCTCCTCCTTGTTCAGCACGTAGACCTCGGCCTTGAACTTCGTGTGGGGCGTGATCGTGCCCGGCTTCGCCAGCACCTGGCCACGCTCCACGTCGTCTTTCTTCGTGCCACGCAACAGGACGCCGATGTTGTCCCCGGCCTGCCCCTGATCCAGGAGCTTCCGGAACATCTCGACGCCCGTCACGATCGTCTTGATCGTCGGGCGAATCCCGACGATCTCGATCTCCTCGCCCACCTTCACGATCCCGCGCTCCACGCGGCCCGTCACCACCGTCCCGCGGCCAGAGATCGAGAAGATGTCCTCGATCGGCATCAGGAACGGCTTGTCCACGTCGCGCTGCGGAATCGGAATGTAGGCGTCCAGAGCGTCGTACAACTTCAGGATCGACTGCGTCCCCAACTCCGATTCCTCGCCCTGCAACACCTTCAGCGCCGCTCCACGAACCACCGGCGCGTCGTCGCCCGAAAAATCGTACTTGTCCAAAAGCTCACGCACTTCCAGCTCCACCAGGTCCAGAAGCTCCGGATCGTCCACCATGTCGCACTTGTTCAGATACACCACGATGAACGGCACGCCCACTTGGCGAGCCAGCAATATGTGCTCCCGGGTCTGAGGCATCGGACCGTCCACCGCCGACACCACCAGGATCGCGCCATCCATCTGCGCCGCACCCGTGATCATGTTCTTGATGTAATCCGCGTGACCCGGACAGTCCACGTGAGCGTAGTGACGATTCCCCGTCGAATACTCCACGTGAGACGTCGCAATCGTCAGAATCTTCGTCGGGTCGCGACGACCCTGTGACTCAGAGGCCTTCGCCACCTCGTCGTAGCTCACGAACTTCGCCCAGCCCTTGTCCGCCGCCACCTTCGTCAAAGCAGCCGTCAACGTCGTCTTGCCATGATCCACGTGACCAATCGTCCCAACGTTCACGTGCGGCTTCGAACGATCGAATTTCTCCTTGCCCATGGCGCTCCGATTGCCTCCTGAAAGGTCATGCCCGGTGGGGCGTACTTCGGTTCCTAGTAAAATCGCGCCGCTAGTGGAGCCCACGGTCGGGCTTGAACCGACGACCTCTTCCTTACCAAGGAAGTGCTCTACCGCTGAGCTACGTGGGCGCGAGGCGAGAGGACCCCCGAGCCCTGCTCCGGGGCCGACCGACAGCGGAACCTCGTTATCCTATTGATCTCCCCTCGCCGGTGTAAAGCCCTTCCCTTCCCGCAGTTGCGACCAATGATCCCCGCCTGATCCGCAGCAGGATCGCCCATTTTGGCACCGATCGTGAACCTTGTCTAGTGCCACCGACGAGGGCAAACTGGTCCGAGGCGGCGACGGCCTGCGCGCCGCGGTGGTGGTGGAGAATGGAGCGGGAGACGGGATTCGAACCCGCGACCAACAGCTTGGAAGGCTGTGACTCTACCCCTGAGTTACTCCCGCTCGGGGTCCCACGACTTCGAGATTGATGGTGGAGGCGGGAGGATTCGAACCTCCGTAGGGCGTTGCCCGGCAGATTTACAGTCTGCTGCCATTGACCGCTCGGCCACACCTCCAAGTGTGAAAGAACCCGCCCGAGGCCGGCTGGAGCCGGCACTCGGATTCGAACCGAGGACCTACCGCTTACAAGGCGGTTGCTCTACCTCTGAGCTATGCCGGCGCTTCCGGAGGCCGCCTCGGCTCGGCGCCGGCGCATGCGGCCGACTCCGGAGCGCCCGAGTCTACCCTCGCTCCGCCGGCGCTGACAAGGATGGCGACGGAGCGCGAGCCGCTGCCACGGCCCCGCGCGCACGCTGCCGCACCGCCTCGTAGAGGACGGCCGACGCCGCGGTCGTCAAGTTCAGCGATTCGACTCTTCCACGCATGGGAAGAGTGATCAGGCGGTCACAAGCTTCTCGCGTCAGGCGGCGGAGTCCGCTCTGCTCGCCGCCCACACAGAGCAAGACTTTTCCTGTCAGGTCGACCTCCCAAGGCGGGACACCGTCCAGATCCAGGCCGTAGACCCAGAACCCTTCCTCTTTGAATCGCTTGAGCGTCTGGGCCGGCGAACCGATCCGCTCGACCTCCACCCAGGCGGCAGCTCCGGCCGAGGTCTTCTCCACCGTCTCCCCCAAAGAGGCCGAGCCATGCTCGCGCAGAAGCACGAGACCAACTCCCACGCCCTCGCAGACCCGCAGCAGCGCGCCCAGATTGCGCGGATCCTGGACGTCCTCCGCGAGGACGATGAGGTCCGGGTCACCGATTCCGGACGGCGGCTGTAGCGCCTGGCGCAGCTCGATCTCGGCGCCGAATCCGTTCGAGACCACTCCCCGAGAATGCCGGGAGAGCTCCGCTGAGGTGACCTCGACGATCGGAATCGCGGATTCGTGGCAGAGCCGCTCGATCTCCCGGCGCCGCTGGCCTCCTCGGCCGGACAGGACGAACACCCGCCGCACCGCTCCGGGGGATTTGCGCAACAACTCTCGCACCGGGTGGAACCCCACGATCCGCTCTGCGCTCACCGACTCGCCCCCTCGAGCAGCACGACCGCCAGAGCCGCCATCCCCTCGCCTCGACCAAGCGCTCCGAGCGTCTCGTGGGTGGTCGCCTTGAGTCCGACCGCATCGAACTCGAGATCGAGCTCGGCGGCGACCGCGGCGCGGATCGCTTGGCGGTACGGCGCAATCTTCGGCGCCTCGGCGATCAGCGTGAGGTCACAGTTGAGCACCGTAAACCCACGCTCGCGCACGGCCGCGAGCACGATCGCCAACAGGCGGCGGCTCGAAGCATCTCTCCAGGCGGGGTCGCCCGGCGGGAACAGCTCCCCGATATCGTCCAAGCCAGCGGCACCGAGTAGGGCGTCGCAGAGGGCATGGAGCAGCACGTCGGCGTCGCTGTGTCCCTCGAGGCCCCGCTCGAAGGGGATCTCTACGCCACCGAGGATGAGGCGGCGACCCGTTGCCAACCGGTGAATGTCGTAGCCCTGCCCGACTCGCAGATTCATGCGTTCCCTTCGTGCTCCAGCCCGAGCAGCCGGGCGAGGTCGGCGAGGTCTTCGCGACGGGTCAGTTTCGGATTGGGACGGCGAGCCTCGACTGCGGCGATATCGACAGCGCCCAGCCGCTCGACCACCGAGGCCTCGTCGGACCCCACGAAACCGTCCCGGAGCGCTAGATCGAGGGCCCGCTCCAGCAGATGACGACGAAAGACCTGCGGCGTCTCTGCCCGGAACAAGCCGGATCGGTCGACAGTCCGCAGGATCTTCCCGGCCCGCGTTTCCTTGAGCGTGTCCGACACGCTTCGGCCGAGAACCGCACCGTCGCCGCCGAGGGCGGCAGCCAGCACCGCTCTCAGATCCTCCGCGGCAGTCGCGGGGCGCGCCCCGTCGTGAACCGCGATCCAGTCCCCGGCCGCGGCCGGGCTCCGCGCGAGCGCGGCCGCCACCGAGGCCTGGCGGCTCGCGCCGCCCGCGACGAGGCACACTCGCGGGTCGAACTCGAGAGCCGACCGCAGCGAGCCCGAGACGACCTCGGGCAGCGCGACGACTACGCTCGTTGCGCCGGCGGCAAGCAAGCGCGCGAGAGCGTGGGCCACCACCGGAAGGGAACCAATCTCGACGAACTGCTTCGGCCGCACCCCACCGAATCGCTCACTCCGGCCACCAGCCGCAACCAGAGCATGAAACGAGAAGCCGGCCGGGAGCGCCAGTGCTCCGGCCGGCCGGCTTCGTACCGCCATGTCCGACTCTCTCGCCACGGCGATCAGACGGTCAGGATGTCTTTCTCCTTGTGCTCCAAGGCCGTCGCGATCTCTTGGATGAACCGATCGTGAAGCTTCTGCGCCTCTTCGTGGCCGCGATGCTCGTCATCCAGGCCGATCTCGCCATCCTTCCCCTTCTTCTTGAGCTGGTCGTTGGCGTCGCGCCGAGCTTGCCGCACGCTGTTGCGAGCCGCTTCGGCGAGCTCGTGCGCCGTGCGCACCAGCTCCTTGCGTCGTTCCTCGGTCAGCTGCGGCACCGGAATCCGGATCACCTTGCCGTCGTTCTGGGGGTTGAGCCCGACGTCGGAGGTGCGAAGCGCACGTTCGATCGCGGTGATCTGGCTCGGATCGAATGGCTGGGCCATCAGCATCGTGGCATCCACGACGTTCAAGGTCGCCACGCTCCTGATCGGCGTCGGCGTCCCGTAGTAGTCGACCATCACGTGGTCGAGCATCGTGACCGACGCCCGGCCCGTGCGCAGTCGCTTCATCTCGTCGTGGAGGTGATCCAAAGCGTGCTGCATCTTCTGTTCTGATTCGGCGAAGATCTCTCTCATCTCCCCCTCCCTCGCTGCCCCATCATCAGCGCGCGCCGGCCGCCTGTCAACCGACGGAGCGCTTGACGATCGAGCCCACCTTCTCGCCGCACACTACCCGCCGAATGTTGCCATAGACACCCAGATTGAAGATCGCGATCGGCAATTCGTTGTCGCGGCAGAGACTGATCGCGGCCGCATCCATGATACGCAGATCGCGCTCGAGCACCTGCTGGTAGGAGACCTCGGCGAGCAGCTCGGCCTCGGGATCCTTGCGCGGGTCGGCGGTGTAGACGCCGTCGACCCGCGTCGCCTTGAGCAAGACCTCGGCGTGGATCTCGTTGGCGCGCAATGCCGCCGCTGAGTCGGTCGTGAAATACGGATTGCCCGTCCCGGCGGCGAAAATGACGACGCGCCCCTTCTCCAAATGGCGTAGCGCCCGACGCCGGATGAGCGGCTCGGCGACGGCGCGAATCTCGATCGCGGTCTGGACCCGCGTCGGTACCTGGCGTTTCTCGAGGGCATCCTGGAGCGCCAGCGCATTGATCACCGTCGCCAGCATCCCCATGTGGTCGCCGGTCACGCGATCGAGACCCCGATGGCTCGCCGCGACACCCCGGATGATGTTCCCGCCGCCGATCACGATCGCCATCTCGACTCCGAGACGGTGAACCTCAGCGATCTCCTCGGCGATCTTTACCACCACGGCTTCATCGATGCCGAAACTCTGGGAGCCCATCAGGGCTTCGCCGGAGAGCTTGAGCAGGATCCTGCGGAAAGCCGGCTGATCGCCCATTCGACGCCGCCGCTCAGCCCCGGGCGACCGCCATGACCTCGGCGGCGAAATCAGTCTCGCGGCGCTCGATCCCCTCTCCGAGCTTGAAGCGGACGAAGCGGCGCACCTGGATGTTCTCGCCGATCCTGGCGACGGCCTCCGTCACCATCTGCCCGACCGTCAGATCTGGGTTCTTGACGAACGGTTGCTCGAGCAAGCAGATCTCGGCGAAATACTTCTCGAGCTTGCCCTCGACGATCCTCTCGATCACGTTGGCCGGCTTGCCAGAGGCGGCAGCCTGCTCTTGGTAGATGACCCTCTCGCGCTCCAAGACGTCCGCCGACACCTCTTCTCGGCGCACGAAGCGAGGATCCGCGGCGGCGATGTGCATTGCGATGTCCTTGACCAGTTCCTGGAAGCCCTCGGTCCGAGCGACGAAGTCGGTCTCGCTGTTGACCTCGACCAGCACACCGATCTTGCCGCCGCCGTGGATGTAGGAGCCGACCATGCCGTCGGCGGCGACCCGCCCTGCCTTCTTGGCCGCGGCGGCCAGGCCCTTCTTGCGCAGCGCGTCGACGGCCTTTTCCATGTCTCCGCCGACCTCGGCCAGCGCCGCCTTGCAGTCCATCATGCCCGCGCCCGTACGCTCGCGCAGTTCCTTGACCATTTGAGCCGTGATCTGCATTTCAACACTCTCCTGTCTTTCTTCCTGCGGGCAGAAGAAAGGGCCAGCGACCCGCGACCGCGATCGGCTGACCCTTTCCCCGGATCTCCTCGCGGAAGTTCCGGCCCGAGCGAACGTTTGTCGGACGAACGAAGGGCGCTCCGCGCCGCACCGCCGATCCGGGATTCCATGAGGTTATGCGGACGGGGCCGGAGCCTCCATCTCGAGCGCGTCGGCACCAGTCGCGACCGGCGCGGCATCTTTCTCCTCCACCATCAACTCCTGCTGGAGCCGCTGGGAGCCCGCGAGGTAAGCATCGGCGGTCTTCGACAAGAGCAGACGGATGGTCCGAATCGCATCGTCGTTGCCGGGAATCACGTAGTCGACCTGCTCGGGATCACAATTCGTATCGACGATCGCCACGACCGGAATGCCGAGCTTGTTCGCCTCGGCGACCGCGATCGACTCTTTCTTGGGATCGACGACGAAGATCGCGTCCGGCAACACTTCGAGGTCGCGCACACCCTCGAGGTTGCGGCTCATCCGGTCGCGCTCGCGGTCGAGCCGGAGCCGCTCCTTCTTGGTGTGACCGCCGTTCTCGTCGCCGAGACGAGCCTCGATCTCGAGCAGACGATCGATCGACTGGCGGATCGTCACGAAGTTGGTCAGGGTGCCACCCAGCCAACGATGCGAAACCCAATACTGACCGCAACGTCGCGCCTCCTCGGCGACCGCTTCCTGGGCCTGTCGCTTGGTGCCGACGAACAGGATGCGACGCCCTTCTCGCCCGAGCTGCTCGACGAACTCGGCCGCTTCGCGAAACATCTTGAGCGTCTTCGAGAGGTCGATGATGTAGATCCCGTTGCGCTTGCCGAAAATGTACGGCTTCATCTTCGGGTTCCAGCGGCGAGTCTGGTGCCCGAAGTGAACGCCAGCCTCGAGCAACTCCTGCATGGTGATTTCGACCACAACCTCTCCTTAGCGCTTGCTGAACTGGAAGCGCTTGCGCGCCCCGGCGCGACCGTACTTCTTACGTTCCTTCTCGCGCGGATCGCGGGTCAGAAGACCAGCGGCCTTGAGACGCGGGCGCAGCTCGCCGTCGAACTCGAGCAGGGCGCGGCTGATGCCGTGCCGCACGGCGCCGGCCTGGCCGGCGGGGCCACCGCCGTCGACTGTCGCGTTGACGTCGAACTTTTCGCCGGTCTCGGTCAGCACGAGCGGCTGGCGAACCACCATGCGCAGAACCTCGCTCGGGAAGTAACCGGCGAGGTCGCGGCCATTGACGCGAACTGTTCCGCTACCCGGGCTCATGTAGACGCGGGCGGTGGCGGTCTTGCGCCGGCCCGTTGCGTAGAACTGGGAGACTTCGCTCAACTCCGCTCTCCTTACATCTTGACCGTGGCGAGATCGAGCACGGTCGGCTTCTGGGCGTGATGGGGATGTTCGGCCCCGGCGTAGACCTTGAGCTTCTTGCGCATCTTCCTGCCCAGCTTGGTCTTGGGGAGCATGCCGAAGACGGCGCTCTCGACCAGGCGAAAAGGCAGCTTGCCACGAACCTCGAAGGCCTTGGGCGACTTCAGCGAACCTGGCTTTTGCGTAGTGTGGCGATAGTAGACCTTGTCGGTCTCCTTGGCACCGGTCAGAACGACCTTCGCGGCGTTGACCACGATCACGAAATCACCGCAGTCGACGTGGGGCGCCCAAAACGGCTTGCCCTTGCCCGACAAGATCTTGGCGATGGTCGATGACAGGCGACCGACCGGGACTCCGGCGCCATCCACGAGGATCCAGGCGCGCTCGATCTCCGCCGGTTTGGGGCTCACGGTACTCTTCATCTTCGACTCCGAACGGTATTGACGGCTGGCTGGGCGAGGCAGGACCCGCACTGCAGCGCAGAGAGCCCAGGATCTTAGGGTTCCGGCACCCGGGTGTCAACCCCCCGGGTCGCTCGACGAAGGCGCCGAAGTCGCGCCACGACGCCAGGATACACTGCTTCGCCGATGGCGACGCCGGCGCTCCCGCTCGATAAGCACTCCAGCCGGATCCAGGCGATGTTCGCCCGGGTGGCCCACCGCTACGACCTCCTGAATCACCTGCTCTCCGGCTCCTTCGACCGCCTTTGGCGC
Organism: uncultured Acidobacteriota bacterium; assembly: GCA_963700315.1. Lineage (GTDB taxonomy): Bacteria > Acidobacteriota > Thermoanaerobaculia > Multivoradales > JAGPDF01 > JACTMI01. The sequence continues at coordinate 214,712 of CAVOXC010000001.1, forward strand.
CGCCGGGCCGCGCGCGCGATCGCCGCGGCGCTCCCGCCCGGCGCCCGCGTCCTCGATGTCTGCTGCGGCACCGGCGACCAGGCAGAAGCCCTACGTCGACAGGGTCTACGGGTGGTCGCAGCCGATTTCTGCATGCCGATGCTCGCGCTGGCGTTGCCAAAGTTCTCACGTCGAAAGGCAACTGGGCCGGTGGCGGTCAACGCCGACGCCCTCGCCCTGCCGCTCGCCGAGTCCGGGTTCGACGGCGCGACCGCCGCTTTCGGACTGCGCAACGTCGACGATCTCGACCTGGCGCTCACGGAGCTCGCGAGGGTCCTGCGGCCGGGAGGCGAGCTGGCAATCCTCGAGTTCGCCGTTCCGGTCTGGCAGCCCCTGAGGGGCTTCTATCTCTTTTATTTCAGACACTTGCTGCCCAGAATCGGTCGCTGGGTCTCCGGCGACGACTCGGCCTACAACTACCTGCCCGAGTCCGTGCTGGAGTTTCCTCAGCGCGAGGTCTTCGTCGCGAGCCTGGAGCGGACCGGATTCGAGGACGGGCGCTTCGAGGTTCTCTCAGGTGGCATTCTCTGTCTCTACCGCGCCAGGAGGAGAGCATGAGCCAGATTCTCGATGGCAAGAAGACGGCCGAAGCGATCCGCGCGGAAGCCGCCGCGGCAGCGGCGGACCTGCGGCGCCGTCACGGCCGAGCACCCGGCCTGGCCGTGGTGCTCGTGGGCGAAGACCCGGCTTCGCAGGTCTACGTGGGCTCCAAAACCCGGGCGTGCGCCGAAGCGGGGCTCGAGAGCTTCGCCCATCGGCTGCCCGTGGACACCGCCGCGCCGGACCTGTTCGCGCTGATCGATCGTCTCAACGCCGACCCCACCGTCGACGGGATTCTCGTACAGCTCCCCTTACCGGGCCATCTGCCGACCCGGGAGCTGCTGGAGAGAATCGACCCGGCCAAGGACGTCGACGGCTTCCATCCGGTCAACGTCGGTCGCCTCTGGATCGACGAGGCCGGCTTCGTTCCCTGCACGCCGGCGGGGATCGTCGAGATGCTTCACCGCTACGAGCTCCCGCTCCGGGGCCAACAGGCGGTGATCGTGGGCCGCAGCACCATCGTCGGCAAGCCGATGGCTGGGCTGCTGCTACGCGAGCACTGCACGGTCACCATCGCCCACTCCAGAACGCGCGATCTGGCCGCGGTCTGTCGCGGGGCCGATCTCTTGATCGCCGCGGTCGGCCGCGCCGGCTTGGTCGGGGCCGATCACGTCGCGCCAGGGGCCGTTGTGATCGACGTCGGCATGAATCGTGTGAGCGATCGAGCGCTCGCGGAACGGCTCGTCGGCGGCGACGCCAAGCGGATGGCTGCCTTCGAAAGAAACGGCTCGGTCCTGGTCGGTGATGTCGATTTCCCGGCCGTCGCACCGCTGGCGTCCGCGATCACTCCGGTTCCAGGCGGCGTCGGCCCGTTGACGGTCGCCATGCTGATCGCCAATGCCGTCACGGCGGCCCGGAGACGGCTCGGCCGGGAGTGAGCGCCTACCGCGTCGGCCTGACCGGCGGGCTCGCCTCGGGCAAGTCCACCGTCGCCCGGCGGCTCCGCGACCGGGGCTTCGCCGTGCATGACGCCGATCGTCTGGTCGCCGAGCTCTATCGGTCCGGCCAGCCGGGTGCCGACGCCGTCGCGCGGCTCTTCGGAGCGCGTCTCCTCACCCCGGACGGCGCCGTCGACAAGGCCGCGCTCGCGCGCGTCGTATTCACCGACCCCGTTGGCCGCGCGCGGCTCGAGGCGGCCATTCACCCCCTCGTCCGGGAGCGCTTCTCCGAGATCGCGCAAGCGGCGGGCGGAATCGTGGTGCTCGAGGCGACACTGCTGGTCGAGGCCGGCTTCGCCGCAGACTTCGACTGGATCGTCTCTGTCGAGGCTCCGGAGGAGCTACGGCGCAGCAGAGCCGTTGCCCGCGGTCTCGACGATGCCGCCGCTCGCGCTCGGCTCGCCGTGCAGGGCGACGGAACCGAGCGCCGCGCCGGAGCCGACGAGATCCTCGAGAACTCCGGAGACCTGGCCGAGCTGCGCCGGCGATCGGATCTCCTCGCCGACGAGATCGCCCGCCGCGCTGAACGCGCGTGAGCCCGCCGCCAATCAGAGCTGCTCGAGCAATACCCGCCACGCGCGCCCACGGTGACCGATCGCGTCTTTCTCGGCGTCACTCATCTCGCCGTAGGTGCGACGCTCCCCCGTCGGAACGAACACGGAATCCCAGCCGAATCCCCGGTCGCCGCGCGCGGGCAACACCAGGTGACCCGTCGTCGCGCCCTCCGCGGACAGGCGGCGCGAATCGTCGATCGCGAGCAGAGCACAGCGCGCGATCACCCGCGCATCGCCGAGCGCGAGCGCGCAGCGGGCGATTCCCTCGGCGCCCGCCGCTGCGAGCATCCATCGCACCAAGGGTCCGGGGAAACCACCGAGGGCGGCCAGCTCCAGGCCCGTCTCCTCCACCACGATCGCGCCGCCCACGACCGCGCGGGCGGCGTCCGCCTTGGCCGCGAGCACCTCATCGAGATCGAGCGACTGGATCTCCGGCAGGTCGATCGCCACGGACTCGAGCCCGGATCCGGCGATGCGTCGGGCTTCGGCGAGCTTGCCCGCGTTGCCCGTGACGAGACGAAACGGAAACGAGCCGGTCACCCGGCGCCTAGGGCGTCGCGGCGCACGCGGAACGCTTCGATTTGCTGCTGGAGACCCTTGAGCTGGTGCATTCCGAGCGATTCGAGAGGTAGGGCGCTGCCGATCATGCGCGCCGTCTCCGGGCCCATGACGACGTCGCCCTCCTCGGCGACATAGGCCTCGATGCGAGCCGCGACGTTGACGGTGTTGCCGAGCACCGTGTAGTCGACGCGCCGCTTGGCGCCGACATCGCCTACCACGACCGGGCCGCTGTTGATCGCGATTCGAACCGGCAACACCGGCTTGCCTTTCCTGGCCCGGTCGGCGTTCCAGGTCGCCTGCTCGCGCTGGATGCTGATCGCCGCCCTGACCGCCCGCAGGGCGTGGTCCTCCTGCGGCACAGGGGCGCCGAAGAAAGCCATGACGCAGTCGCCGATGAACTTGTCGAGTGTTCCGCCCTCGGCGAAGATCGCCTCCACCGCGTGGGTGAAATAGCCCTCGAGCAGCTCCGCGACCTCGGAGGCGGTCAGCTGCTCCGAGAGCGCGGTGAATCCGGCGAGATCGGCGAACAGCACCGTCGCCTCGGTCTGCTTCATGCGCCCCATGGCGGCGTCGGCGGCGGCCGGATCGAAACGGACAATCGACTCGATCACCGCCGGCGAGTGATAGCGCTCGAGTCGCGAGCGCACTTCGCGCTCGAACTCGGCCATCTTCGCGTTCTTGAGTCGCTCGACCGCGACTGCGGCGTAGTTGGCGAGCGCGGTCAGCAGGTCGAGGTCCTGCTCGTTGAACGTCCCGGCGTGAAAGGGCGTGTCGACCTGCATCACGCCCATGATCCGCTCGCCGGACCAGAGCGGCGCGCACATCGCGGCGCGGATCTGGTGAATGCGGATCGACTCTCCGCCGGTGAGCCGCTGGTCCGACAACGCGTCATAGGTCAGCAAGGCCACGCGATCCCGCACGACCTGCTCGACCATGGTCTGCGAGACCGGCACCTGCCATTCGGGCCGGTATTCGACCTTGTCCTTGATCCGAGCGACCTCGCAAACCGGCTCCGTGGTCGCGTCGTCGCTCAACAGAATGAACCCGCGGTCGACCGGCAACGCTTCGAAAGCGATCTCGAGCACTCGCGCCAGCACGTCGTCGATCGAATCGGACCGGATGAGCAGCCGCGCGAGGCGCGTCATGAAGCCGAAGATCTTGCTGCCGTAGGCCTGGTCGAGATCCCGGCGCTTGTCGATCCGAACCTCGCCCGAACCCTTGGCGTCGAGTCCGTACTCGGCGGAGAAGTCCGCCAGCGAACGGACGATGGTCGCGGTGCCGACGCTGACCGGAGCAGCCTCCGCGCTGGTCGTCGGCATCCGATCCATCGCGGCGACCACCGGATCCGGCAGCTCGTCGACCGTCAGCTCGAAGATGCCGACCTTGATCTTGTCCCCCGGGCGCAGCAGCGCCCGCCGAACCGAAACCCGGTTTACCTGGATGCCGTTGGTGCTGCCGAGATCGTGGACCGCCCAACCCTCCGGCTCGTGGCGAATGGTCGCATGGCGTCTGGAGACCGAGAAGTCCGGCAGGACGATCTCGTTCTCGTTGCCTCGACCGATCCGGACCTCTTCGCTGTGAAGAGTTCGCGACTCGTCGTGACCCTGATGGGACCAGTGCAGGCGGAGCAATGTTTCAAGCCTCGGCGCGATCTTACTCCGGGACGGTCGTTGCACATCCCCGGCTCGCTCGAGATCCGCTGCTAGGATCCGGGCGTGACCCCGGAGGCCCCAGCCAACCCTTTGCACGAGCGTTACGCCAGCCGCGAGATGGCGTCGATCTTCTCGGCGCGCAATCGCTACTCGACCTGGCGACGGCTCTGGATCACGCTTGCCAGATGTCAGATGGACCTCGGCCTGCCGATCCGGCCGGAGCAGATCGCCGCGCTCGAAGCCGCCGCGCCAGAGCTGGATCTCGACCGGGTCGCCGAGCTCGAGCGACTGACCCGGCACGACGTCGTCGCCCATCTGCGGCACTTCGCGGAGCAGGCAGGCGCCGCCGCCGGCATCCTCCACCTCGGCGCGACCTCGGCATTCGTGACCGACAACACCGACCTCGTACTGGCGAGCCAGGCGCTCGCGCTGCTCGAACGACGCCTCGTCGCGACGGCCGGTTCGCTCGCCGAGTTCGCGCGCAGGCATCGAGCGCTGCCCTGCCTCGCCTACACCCACTTCCAACCGGCGCAGCTCACGACCGTGGGCAAGCGCGCCTGCCTCTGGCTGCAGGATCTCGTGCTCGATCTCGAAGAGATTCGACGTCGGCGGGTCGGTCTCCGCTGCCGCGGCGTCAAGGGCACGACCGGCACCCAGGCGAGCTTTCTGACCCTCTTCGACGGCGACCACGAGAAAGTGCGCTCGCTCGATCGGATGCTCGCGGAACGCCTCGGCTTCGCCGGCTCGATCCCGGTCTCCGGCCAGACCTATCCGCGCAAGCTCGACAGCCAGATCCTCGCCGCGCTGGCTGGTCTGGCCGAGAGCACCCACAAGATGGGCACGGACCTGCGCCTGCTCCAGGGCGTGGGCGAGATCTCCGAGCCCTTCGACGAGAGCCAGGTCGGCTCTTCGGCGATGGCGTACAAGCGCAATCCCGTGCGCGCCGAGCGGATGTGCTCGCTCGCCAGGCGGATCCTCACTGACGCCGCGAACGGGCCGTTGAACGCCGCGACCCAGTGGCTCGAGCGGAGCCTCGACGATTCTGCCAACCGGCGGCTGGTGTTGCCCGATTCCTTCCTCGCCGCCGACGCGATCGTCTCGCTGGCCGGGCACATCGCGGCTGGCCTCAGGGTCCACGAGACCAAGATCGCCGCGCGAGTCGCCAGCGAGCTGCCATTCATGGCGACCGAGACCCTGCTGATGCAAGCGACGCTGCGGGGCGGGGACCGCCAGCAGCTCCATGAGCGGATCCGCCAGCTGAGCTTCGAGGCACAAGATATTGTGGCCGGAGGCGGAGAGAACCCACTCCTTGGTAGAATCATCGCGGATCCGGCCTTCCGGCTCGAAGCCGAGGAGGTCGCGGCGTGGGTCGACCCGAGCGCTTTCACCGGCCGCGCCGCCCAGCAGGTGGACGAGTTCTTGGTATCGACGGTCGGCCCGGCACTGGCCGGGGCGGTTGCTGCAACGGTCGAGGAGCCTCGCGTCTAGAGATCGGCGAGCGCGCTTCCGGCCGAACGCGACGGGAAGCCATGAGACGCTCCGCCCCCTTCTTCGCCCCCCTGCTCCTGGCGCTCCTCGTCTACGGATGCGCGTCCGCGAAACCGCGCACGGCCGGCAGCACCTATGAGCGAGGGGTCGCCTCCTGGTACGGACCCGGCTTCCACGGCCGGCATACCGCGTCGGGCGAGCCCTACAACATGGACGCCATGACCGCGGCGCACCCCACTCTGCCGTTCGGCACGCTGGTCGAGGTGCGCAACCTCGACAACGGGTTGGCGACCACGGTGAGGATCAACGACCGGGGGCCGTTCAAGAAGAACCGCGTCATCGATCTGTCACGCGCCGCGGCCAGGGCGATCGGCATGATCGGTCCGGGCACGGCACGAGTCGAGCTGGTGGCCCTCGGCGTTCAGCCTCGGGCACCGGGCGCTTTCGCGGTCCAGGTCGGCGCCTTCCGCGAAGCCAGGCGTGCCCAGGAGCTCTCGACGCGGTTGCGCGCACGCTACCCCGCGGTCGCGGTGCGCTCCGACCGGGTCTGGCACCGGGTTCAGGTCGGCCTCTTTCCGGACCGGACGACAGCCGAGGCGCTCGAGGGGGAGCTTCGCGCGCTCGGCTACGGCGCCATCGTCGTCCCGCTCGCCACCGGCGACCGCGGCGATCCACTCTGATCTCCTGGTCGCGCCATGATCGCGAGATCCTGGTAGGTCGGACCTTCGACTCCCGACCAGGTCCCGCGCCGGATCGGCCCGACCAGCACCAAGCCGGCTTCGTCGAGCGCCGCCATGAGAGCCCAGAGCTCGAAGGCGACCGCGAATTCCGGCTGCCGCCATTCGGCGATCCGCCCGTAGGGGACGGGCCACGGGAACAGGATGTCCGTCGCGCGCTCCGACATCCTCTCGAGCACCTCGTCGTCGAGAAGAAAGAACGTGGCGAACAGGCGTCCACCAGGAGCCAGAACTCTCGCGCATTCGCTCAGGTACCGGCGAGCGTCCGCGGCGAGCAGGTGGGTGAAGAGAGAAGTCGCCAGGATCGTGTCGAAGTCGGCGTCGGCGTACGGGAATGCGTAGGAAGAAGCCGGGATCCCGGCCGGATGGTAAGCGTCGTTGCGCACCGGAGCGAGGCGGAAGCGGAAGCGCGGGTCGACCGGAGTCACCCGGCGCCGATTCCAGCGAATGAACTCCGGAACGATGTCCAACCCTTCGTAGGAACCGCGCGGTCCCAGAGCGCGCCGCAGGGGATCGACGAGGCGGCCGACACCGCAGCCCAGATCGAGCACCCGGTGGTCGGCGTGAAGACCGGCCGTCGCCACGGCCAGATCGACGAGATCTCGCCCGACCGAGCAGAACTCGCCCTTGCCGACGCGACCCCGCCACCGGCTGGGCGGCACCGGCCACTCCGCACCCAGGCCGCGCAGCAACCGGCCCCAGAGCCGCTGCCCTGCCGTCAGCGGCGCCACGGCCCGCCGCGTCCGGGGCGCTCCGTCAGAGCTGACCGAGGATTCGGACACCCGAGATGCCGTCCAGGGCGCGGAGCCGGTCGAGGGTGGCGACATCGGGATCCTGGTCCAGGCGCAGAACGGAGAGCGCGGTTCCGAGCTCCTCGTTGCGGGCGAGGTGAATGTCGGCGATGTTGATTCCGGCATCGCCCAGCGCCGAACCGATCCGACCGACGACACCGGGCACATCGCGGTTCTCGAGCACGAGCAACCGCCCCTCGGGCCGGAATTCGAGCCGGTAGCCGAGGAAATCGACGACGCGAAGGTCGCGCTCGCCGAAGACGACGCCGCCGAGCTCGATGCTCTCGCCGCCACCCGTCACCCGCACTCTCACCAGATGCGGATAGCCGCTGGCCTCCCGGCGCAGGGTGCGGACGAGCTCGATGCCACGACCGGCGGCCAAGTGCTCGGCGTTGACGTAGTTGACCGCGGGTCCCAGGAACGCGCCGAGCGCACCCTTGAGCACCGCGACGGCGATCGGCGTGGCGAGATCGTCGTCGACCCCGGCGAGCTCGACTTCGATGCGCCGAAACCCGCCGCCGGCCAGCTCGCTGGCGATCCGGCCCAACCGCTCGCCCAGTCTCAGGTAGGGCTCGGCGCGCCGTCCGGTGGGCGTGAACGGCAGGTTGACCGCCGCCGCCGGCATCGAGCCGTCGAGCGCCGCGAGCAGCTGCGTGGCCGTTTCGATCGCGATCCGCTCCTGAGCCTCGCGCGTCTGCGCGCCGATGTGCGGCGTCGCGACGACCTTCGAATGGCGCACCAGATCCTGGTGCGGGGTCGGCTCCTCCTCGTAGACGTCCAACGCCGCCCCGCCCAGGCGACCCGCGTCGAGAGCCGCGAGCAGCGCCGCCTCGTCGATCGTGCCACCGCGGCCGCAGTTGACCACCAGGGCACCCGGCTTGAGCAGCGCCAAGCGGCCGGCATCGAGCAGATTCTTGGTCTCCTTGGTGAGCGGCGTGTGCAGCGTCAGAACGTCGACGCGCGGCAGCAGATCCTCGAGCGGCAGCGGCTCGACGTCGAGTCGGCGCGCGAGCGCCGGGTCGAGGTATGGATCGAATGCGACGACCTTCATCTCGAAGGCGCGGGCGCGCGCGGCCACCCGCTGCCCGATCCGGCCGAAGCCGATGATTCCGAGCGTCTTGCCCTGGAGCTCGGCGCCGACGAAGCTCTTGCGATCCCACTCGCCGCGCTTCATCGAAGCGTCGGCGGCGGGTAGGTTGCGCGCACTGGCGAGCATCAGCGCGAAGGTGTGCTCGACCGCGGAGAGCAGGTTCGCCGTCGGCGCGTTGACCACCAGGATGCCGCGCTCGGTGGCGGCCGCGACATCGACGTTGTCGACGCCGATGCCGGCGCGGCCGATCACGCGCAACCGGGAGCCCGCCGCGAGCAGCTCACGGGTGACCTTGGTCGCGCTGCGCACGACCAACGCGTCGAACTCCGGCAGGAGCTCGGCGAGACGGGGCTTGTCGGCGCTGTCGAGAACGACGACCTCGGCGCCGGCGGAACGGAGGATCTCGAGACCCGACTCCTCCAGCGGGTCGGCGATCAGGATACGGGCCATGCTGCCATCTCCTCGTCGAGCACCGACAGGAGCGCTTCGAGGTCGCTCGCGCGCACCTCGCCCATGTGGCCGATGCGGAAAGTGTCCGGTTTCCAGGCGGCGTAGCCGCCGCCCAGCGTGAAGCCGCGAGCCGCCACCGCGCGCACCAGCTCCGGCGCCGAGCGACCCGCCGGAGTGCGGAGGCAAGAAACGGTGGGCGACCGGCCGGTGGCCGTGCTGGCGAACTCGAGACCTCGCCGGGCGACCCAGGCCGCCGCGATCGCCGCGAGCTCCGCGTGCCTCGCCCACCGCACCTCGAGCCCCTCGCCGGCAATCCGCTCGAGCTGCTTTTCGAGCGCCCAACAGAGGGCAATCGCCGGCGTCGTGATCGGACCGCCCTCGCGATGCTTGTCGAGATACCGGACGAGGTCGAGATAGAAACCGCGACACACGAGCCCGCGCGCCCTACGCTCGCCGCGCTCCGAGAGCGTAAAGACGGCCAAGCCGGGCGGCGCGGCGATGCCCTTCTGCACGCCGGCGAAGACGAAGTCGAGCCCCCATTCGTCGGTCTCGACCGGGATGCCCGCCAGCGAAGAGACCGCATCGACCAGAATCAGCGCATCGCTCTCCTCGTGAACGACGCGGGCGATCTCCGCGAGCGGGTTGACGACGCCGGTCGAGGTCTCGTTGTGGGTGATGGTCACCGCTTCGTAGCGCTTCCGGCGCAGCGCGGCGCGCAAGAGATCAGGGGAGTTGATTTCGCCCCAAGGGGCCGACAGGTGATCGGCCGCGCGGCCCAACGAACGCCCGACCGCGAGCCATCGCTCCGAGAAAGCGCCGCAGGTCAGGTGCAGCACGTCGCTCTCGGTGAGCGAGACCAGCCCGGCCTCCATCAGCAGGGTCGAGCTCGAGGTCGCGACCGTCGCGTCACGACGCGTCCGGAACAATGGCGGCAGCAGCTCCGCGAGGCGCGCCCAGGTAACGCGAAACTCGGGCGAGCGGTGCGCGACGATCGGCCGCGTCATCTCTCGCCGGACCTCTTCCAACACGTAGACCGGACCGGGCACGAAGAAGCGGATCGGCTCTTGGGCGACCGCAGTCATCGCTCCGCCTCCCGCGCCCGATGGCGCGGACGCCGCAGCTGCGCGACCAGATCGTCCGCGCCCACGGTGCGGGTCCGCTCCGCCGCCGTTCGCAGCACGAAGCCCGAATCCGCCGGCTCGAGACGAGGCCACCCCTCGAGACCGCGCACCAGCACGACGGCACAGCCCCGGAAGTGCTCGCGCAACAGATCGCGAAGCACGGGCGGCCCGGCGACCGGCTTGACGACAACTGTCCGGCCCGTGGCGGCGGCAACCGCGCGCAGCGCCCCGAGCTCAGCCGCCTGCTCGAGATCCGGCGGCACCGGCGCGGCGGTCGCCGCAGCGAGATCGAGCCAGCCGATCCGCTCCCCCGCCGCCCGCACCGCCGCGAACAGCGCCGAGAACTCTCGAGGTCCCGAATCGACGGCGACCAGCGCCGGGCTCTTCATTACGCGTCCTCCGGGTAGAGCAGAACCTCTCGCCGCTCCTCGCGGAACTCCGCTTCGTCCGCGCTCCAACTGGCCAGCCAGGAGGAGAGTCCGCTCTCCCCCTCGAGCGCGAGGCGCAGCTCGTCGGTGCCCGTCAGCAGATCGATCGCCGGCCGGTCAGCGACGAATTCGTACGGCTTCGCGCGCCAGGCGAAGGCGCTCGGAGCCCGGCTCTTGAACGCGACGATCAGCTCGACGCCGAGTCGATAGGCCGCGACCTTCGACTCGTCGACGAGCACGAGCTCGACCCCTCCGCAGACTTCTCCGGCGTGCTTCTGGAACTGCGGCCGGAAATAGGTCGGCACCGCCCGCACCCCGAGCCGCGCCACCGGCACGAGCGCCTCGGCCAGGTCGAGCGGCTCGACCCCGGGCGCGCCGATCAGACAAGAACGGCCGAGACGTCCCCCGCCCCTCGGAGATCTCTGTCGCTTCGAGCAGACAGAGCCCGGGATAGAGCAGGGCGGTCGCGTAGCTCGGCATATTCGGAGACGGGGCGAGCCAAGGTCGTCCGAGCTCGGGCCAGGTCGCATCGCGACGCCATCCGGCGATGGGAATCACCTCGGGAGGCGTGCTCCATCTTCGCCGCTTCGCTTCCAGCCGAACGATCTCGCCGAGGGTGAGCCCGTGACGGACCGGCAGACGGAAGGCTCCGACGAATGAGGCGAAGCCCGGTCGTGGCAGATTGCCCTCGACGACGACGCCGCCGAGAGGGTTGGGACGGTCGAGCACCCAAACCTCACAGCCCGCGGCGTGGGCCGCTTCCGCCGCCCAGACCGCCGTCGCGGCGTAGGTGTAGTAGCGGCTGCCGATATCCTGGACGTCGATCAGCAGCAGGTCGAGGCCGGCGAAGGCCGCTGGATTCGGCAGCAGCGTGCTCTCGTCCTCGCCGTAGAGCGACACGATCTCGGCGCCGGTCCAAGCATCGATCTGATCGCGACTCGGCACCATGTCCTGCTCGACCCCGTAATAGCCGTGCTCGGGGCCGAACAGGCGCTCCGGTCGCCGCCCCGCCGCCGCGAGCGCCAGGTGCGCGGGCACGAGGTCCGCCGTGAGCGACGCGCCGTGGCCGAGCAGGCCGAAACGCCGCCCCGCCAGGCGCTCCGGCGTGGCGAGCAGGCGATCGAGACCGGTGGCGATCATGCCTCGCGCGCCCAGTCGCCGCGCGTCCCGCCGCTCTTCGCCTCCAACCGAAGATCGGTCACGACCGCTCCCCGCTCGATCGCTTTGACCATGTCGTAGAGCGTGAGCGCCGCGGCGGCGCAGGCGGTCAGCGCCTCCATCTCGACTCCCGTGCGCGCCGTGGCGACGACTCGGGACCGCATCGCGAGCCCTTCCGGCTCGGCGCTCGAAGACGACTTCGACCTGGTCGAGCGGCAGCGGATGGGCCAGCGGGAATCCACTCGGAGGTCCGCTTCGCAGCCTGGATTCCCGCGACGCGGGCCACCGCGAGCGCATCCCCCTTGGGCAGCTCGTCGAGACGGTCGAGCGTCGCCGCGGCGATCCGCACCAGGCACGATGCCTCGGCCATCCGTCGCGTGACCGACTTGCCCGACACGTCGACCATGTGGGCCTCGCCGCGGTCGTCGAGATGGCTGAAGGGGGGGTCTGAAGCCAAGCTTGCCGCTCCGCGTCGAATGCTAGCATCCGCCGCCCCGATGTCCGACCTGCTCAGCGCGGTGGTGCCGACGCTCGACGAAGAGCACGAGCTGGGTGCGACGCTCGCGGCGCTCGCTCCCGAGGTCGACGAGATCGTCGTCGCGGACGGCGGCAGCCGCGACTCGACCTGGGAGATCGCACGTGCGGCCGGTGTCCGCGTGGTCGCGGGGGACGCGGTCGGGGCGCCCAGCTCAACCGGGGCGCGCGCGTCACGACCGGCGAGCTCGCTCTGGTTCGTTCACGCCGACACGCGAGTCCCCGTGGGCTCGGGCGAGGCGGTGCGACGCGCGCTGGCACGGGGGGCCGTGGGGGGAGCCTTCGAGATTCGTTTCGCGGCGGCGGGTTGGCGCTTACGCGTTGGGCGGCGCGATGGCGAGCGCCCGCTCGCGCTGGTTCGGGTTCTTTCTGGGCGACCAGGCGCCGTTCCTCACGCGCGCCGCATTCCAGGCGCTCGGCGGCTTCCGCGAGTGGCCGCTGTTCGAGGACCTCGAGCTCTGCCGCCGCCTCGGGCGCCTCGGCAGAATCGAGATCCTCGACGCCTCCAGTCGCGACCTCGGCGCGGCGATTCGCGGCGATCGGCCCGCTGCGCGGCCTACTGCGCAACTGGTGGCTGGTCGCGCTGTACTCGGCGGGCGTCTCACCGCGCCGGCTCGCGCGCTTTTATCGCGACGTCCGCTGAGCCTCCCGGAAGCACGAAAGCCCCGCCTCCTCGTTGGAAGCGGGGCTCTCGGCACGACGAACGAGGCGCTGCTCAGCGGCCCTTGTTCAGGGCGTCCTTGAGCTCCTTGCCCGCCTTGAAGCGGACGTTCTTGCTCGCCTTGATGTTGATCGTCGCGCCGGTCGCGGGGTTGCGGCCCTTGCGGGCAGCCCGCTTGCTGACGACGAAAGAGCCGAAGCCCGGGACCTGAACACGGTCGCCCTTCTTCAGGCCCTTGACGATCGCCTCGATCGCGGCGTCGAACGCCTCGCCGGCCGCCTTCTTGGTGAGCCCGTCGACCGAGCTCGCGATGTGGTCCACGATGTCTGCCTTGCCAGCCATACTCTCCTCCCATGGGTTGGAAACGAATCGGGTTGTCCGAACTTCGTCGATGGAGCGTAGGACAACCGCAGAACCCTGTCAATACGGGCTTCCGCGCGATTCGAGAGACAGCACTCCTCAATCGTCGCGACGAAAGACCTGCACGGTGAAGCCGTCGTGGTCGTCCGCGGTCGGTAGACGCCAGAAGCCCGGGACCGATCTCGGCGCGGTCGGCGACTCCGATCGCCGGGACGGCGAGATCGACCGGCCTGAAGCCGGCCGCCGCGCCCCGCCATCGCTCGACGACACCTTCGTTCTCCTCGCTCTCGAGCGAGCAGGAGATCATCGACCAGCAAGCCGCCCGGCGCTACCGCCGCGGCCGCGCCCGCTACCAGCGTGACGGCCTGATCGGCGAGCCGCGCGAGCTCGCGCTCGCTCCACCGCCACTTGAGCTCTGGGTGCTTGCGCAGGGTGCCGGTGCCGGTACAGGGGTAGTCGACGATCACCCTGTCGAAGCGACGAAGGAACGTCGGGCGCGCAGCGTCCGCGAGCACCACGGGGATGTCGCGGCGCAGGCGTCGGAGGTTGGCGGCGAGCCTGTCGATACGGTCGACCGAGGCGTCGGCCGCGATCAGCCTGGACGGTCGGCTCGAAGGCGACGAGCGCGAGCCCCTTGCCGCCTGGGGCGGCCGCGGCGTCCAGAACTCGTTCCTCGATCCGCGGCGGCGGCAACAGCGCCGCCACCTGTCCGGCCTCGTCCTGAACATAGAAGTCGCCTCGAGCAAAGGCGCGGGTCACGAGCGGGTCGCCCTCCCGAACCGTCAAGCCGAGGGGCGAGATCCGGCTCGCGTCGACCTCGACTCCCTCGTCGATCAGTTGCTCGGCCAGCAGCTCGCGCCCGCCGCGGTCGCGAAATGCGAGCAGATGCATCGGCTTGGGTCGGTTGTTGGCGTCGAGCAGACTGCGCGTCCGCTCCTCGCCGAAGCGCTCGAGCCAGCGCCCCACCAACAGATCCGGGTGACTGGTCTCGAGGCCGAGGCGCCGCACCGGATCGGGCTCCTCCACGGGCCAGGCTTCGAGCCGTGCGTCCCGCGCGATTCGCCGGAGCACGGCATTGACGAAACTGCCGGCGCCGCGATGGCTGCGCGCCAGCGCCTCGTCGACCGCCTCGGAAACGACCGCGTGCGCCGGCACGCGATCCAGGAACAGGAGCTGAAAGACCGCTACCCGCAACAGGTGTGCAGGTCCGGTTGGATCTGATCGATCGGACGGTCGCCCGCCCTTTCCAGCACTCCGTCGATTCGACGCAACCAGCGCAGAGTCCCGAGCACGATCTCCCGGAGCAGCCGCTGGTCACGCTCGTCGAACCGGCTGGCGGCACCGGCGAGCAGCGCGTCGCAAGGAGCGCGCGACGCCAGCGTCCGTTCGACCACCCAGGCTGCGACGCTGCGCAGTGTCTCGGTGCCGCTGCGGCGCGATCCGGTGCGGCGACCGCGCGGCCGACCGGGCGCGTCGTGGCGGGCGGAGCGCCGGCTCACTCGACTCGCCTCGCGTCGCACAGTCTCTCGCCCGCGACCAGCCTGGCGCCGTTGGCGAAGTCCCGTCCGCTCACCGGAGCGCGCCCGGGCCGTTGAACCTGCACGAGCTCGAGCACCGAAGCCGCCCCCCGCGGCGAACGTGCGCGCCTCATCCCGACGCCCAGAAAGACTCCCGGCGGCGCGTCCCGCTCACCACCCGGGTGGGCTCGAGCCTCCAGCACGCGCAGATCGCCCTCGCGCCAGGCGCAGATTCGATCCTGGCGCCGGCAGGCGGGAGCGCACCAAACGCTCGAGCTCTGTCGCCGGGCGCTCGAGATCGAGTTCCGCCGGGCCCGCCAGCTTCGCGCATGGGTCGCCGTCGATTCGTCCTGTGGCTCTTCGCGGAGCTTGCCGGCCTCGAGCGCATCGATCGTTCGGACCAGCAGCTCCGCTCCCAGCGCGGCGAGGCGCCTGGCGAGCTCGCCGGCGGTCTCCCGTGGACCGATCGCGGTCTCGACCCGGCCCAGCACCGGGCCCGCGTCGAGCGCCGCGACCATGCGCTGAACGGAGACTCCGGTCGCGGCATCCCCCGCCTCGATCGCCGCGGCAATCGGCGCGGCGCCGCGCCAGCGCGGCAGCAGCGAGGCGTGGAGATTCAACGAGCCGAGCCTGGGCAGCTCGAGCAGCGCGGCCGGGAAGATCTGGCCGAAAGCGACGACCACCGAGAGGTCGGGCCGCGAGCGGCGAATCACCTCGAGAAAGTCAGCGTCGCGCACTCGCGTGGGTTGAACGATCTCGAGGCCGAGCTGGCGAGCCCTGAGGGCGACGGGCGGTTCGACGACATGCCGACCCCGCCCCGCAGGCCGCGCGGGCTGCGTCACGACCAAGACCGGAGACCGTTCCGCCGCGACCAATGCATCGAGCGCGGGAAGGGCGAACGACGGCGTGCCGAAGAAGGCGATGCGCTCGATGTCGGCCACGCCGTCATGCTAGCAGCGCATCAGGTGCCCGGTGTTGCGCGAGGGCCCGTCCCCGCATACTCTCCTTGCGCTTCGCCGTCCATTCCCAGGAGGTCGTCATGCATCGTGAGTCTCTTGTCCACTACCGCCGCACCCTCATCGCCGCAGCTCTCCTCATGACCGCTGGCTCGTTGCCCGCACTCGCGGGAGTCTCCGAGCCGAGCTACCTGACTCCCCCCTCGAATGCCCCGGCTCGCGAGGTTGCCGCCGAGTTTCTCGCCTCCCGAGCCGAGCACTTCGGCGTGACCGCGGCGGATCTGGCCGAGGCCGCCCTCACCGATGTCGTACCGAGTCGGCACAACGGCGTGACCCACCTCTACTATCGGCAGCGAGTCAACGGACTGGAGGTCGACGGTTCCGAGGTGAGCGTCCATGTCGATCGCCGCGGTCGCGTCTTCAGCGCCGTTGGCGCGCCCGTCGCCGAGCTCGCGGCCCGCGCCGGCGAGTCGCGCAGCTTTCCCCTGCTCTCCCAGGAGGACGCGGTCGCCGCGGCTGCCGACCGCCTCGGCTTGGGACCGGTGCTGCGCCTCGACCTGCTCGATTCGTCCTCCGGCGCCGACCGCGCGGCGCGGTTCGCCAACTCGGAGATCTCGGAAGAGCCGATTCCCGTCCGTCTCCGCTACTACCGTGTCCCGGGCTCCGACCGCCTCGTCCTCGCCTGGCACCTCTCGATCAAGGATCCCCGCAATCCGGATTGGTGGAGCCTCTGGATCGACGCTGAGACCGGCGAGCTCGTCGGCCAGATGAACTGGACCGCCGACGCCAGCTACGAGGTCTTCGCCTCGGCCAAGGAATCGCCGAACGGCGGCGGCCGGACGGTCGAGGTCGATCCGGACCTCGACGGCGGCATCGCCTCGCCCTTCGGTTGGCACGACATCGACGGCATCGCCGGCGCGGACTTCACGGTGACCCGCGGCAACAACGTGCGCGCCTGCGTCGACGCCGACGCCAACAACTCGTGCGACGCCCTCAGCGAGCCAGACGGCGGCGCGTCGCTGCTCTTCACCGGCGGCCTCGTACCCCTCGACCTCGTCAACGACCAACCTGCGAGCTACCGGCCAGCGGCGGTCGTCAACCTCTTCTACTGGAACAACGTGATGCACGACGTGCTCTACCAGTACGGGTTCGACGAGGTGTCGGGCAACTTCCAGGAAAACAACTACGGTCGCGGCGGACTCGGTTCCGACAGCGTCAACGCCGACGCCCAGGATGGCAGCGGCACCAACAACGCCAACTTCTCGACCCCCGGCGACGGATCGAGGCCGCGCATGCAGATGTTCCGCTGGACCGCGCCCAAGGCGATCGACGTGCACGCTCCGGCCCCGGTCGCGGGACCCCAGGTAGCGGGTAGCGCCGACTTCGGACCCGCGAGCTACACCATCGCCGGCCGCAACGTCGTCCTCGTCAGCGACGGCTCGGGAGCCGTCGCCGACGACGGCTGCTGCAACGACGGCAACACCCTCTGCGTCTCACCGAACTGGCCCGGCATCACCGGCGTCGTCCCCGCGCCGATCGCCCTGCTGCGCCGCGGCCAGTGCGAGTTCGGCACCAAGGCCGTGAACGCGCAGAACGCGGGGGCCTCCGGCGTCATCCTGATCAACAACGTCGAGACGATCATCGCCATGGGTGCCGGCGTCAATGGCGGTTCGGCGACGATCCCGATCCTCTCGATACCGTTGACCGTCGGAAACACGTGGATCGCCAACGCCACCGGGCTCAATGTCACGATGGACTCCTCGAGCAGCGTCGGGCCCGACCGCGACAGCGATCTCGACAACGGCGTGATCGCCCACGAATACGGCCACGGCGTCTCCAATCGGCTGACCGGCGGGCCATCGACGCTCTGCCTCTCTGGCGTCGAGCAGCAGGGCGAAGGATGGAGCGATTGGATGACGCTCTTCTTGCACGCGAGCCCCGGAGACACGAGCACGACGAGCCGAACGATCGGCTCCTACGTCAACTTCGACGACTTCGTGCCGCTCGCCGCCGGCATCCGGCGCTATCCGTACAACACCAGCATGGCGATCAACCCCCTGACCTACGGCGGCATCGCCGACACGCTGAACACGCAGCCACACGGCATCGGCGTCATCTGGGCGACCACCCTCTGGGACATGTACTGGAACCTGATCGATCGCTACGGCTACGACAGCGACATCTATGACGGCTCGGGTGGCAACAATCTCGCCTTCCAGCTCGTCATCGACGGTATGAAGACCCAGCCCTGCTTCGGGAGTCTCACCTTCCCCAACTCGCGCGACGCGATCGTCGCGGCGGACGCCGCCAGCTACGAGGGCGAGAACTTCTGCGAGATCTGGCGGGCGTTCGGCAAGCGCGGCGTCGGCCTCGCGGCCTCGACCGGAGCGAGCAACAACGACCGCGTGGTGACCGAGGACTTCACGATCCCCGCAGAGTGCCCGGACCTGATCTTCTCCGACGGCTTCGGCATGGCGAATGGCGCGCCGCGTTTCGACGGCTTCTCGCGCTGGAGCGCCGTGGTCGGCGCCGCCCCCTGAGGCTCGCTCCGGGATCGGTTCGACAACCACGGGCCGGGGCGGCGACGCTCCGGCCCGTTTCGCTTCAGTCGGGTCGCGTCGCGTCGATCTCTTCGAAGTAGTCGGGGGGGACCAGGATGTCGCGCGGCTTCGAGCCCTGGGCGGGGCCGACGATCCCTTCGCGCTCGAGGATGTCGACGAGGCGCGCGGCGCGCGAGAAGCCGACGCGCATGCGCCGCTGCAGGAACGACGCCGAGGCCTGGCGCTCGCGCACCACCAGACCGCGCCACCTCTTCGAAGAGATCGTCGTCGATGCCGCCGCCCGGCTCGCCGGCGCTCCCCTCGGGCGGGCCGGCGAGCACCGCCGGATCGAGCACCGGCTTGCCCTGCTTCTTCAGCCAGCGCACCAGCGCCGCGGTCTCCTGCTCCGAGACGTAGGGTCCGTGCAGCCGGATCGTCCGCGAGCTGCCCGGCGGCATGTAGAGCATGTCCCCCTTGCCCAGCAGCTTCTCGGCGCCGATCGCGTCGAGGATGGTGCGCGAATCGTGGCGGGAGGCGGTCGCGAACGAGATCCGGGTCGGGAAGTTGGCCTTGATCGTCCCGGTCAGGATGTCGACCGACGGACGCTGGGTCGCCACGATCAGGTGGATGCCGACCGCGCGCGCCATCTGGGCCAGCCGCGCGATCGCGGTCTCGACCTCGGCCGAGGCGACCATCATCAGGTCGGCCAGCTCGTCGATGACGATCACGTAGTACGGCAGCGGGCGCAGATACTCCTCGCGAAGCTCGCCCTCTCGCTCTCCGAGAGGGCGAGGCGCTCCCGGACCTGGGGGTCGCGGATCGCCCGGTTGTAGAAGTCGATCGAGCGCACGTGGACCTCGGCCAGCAGCCGGTAGCGACGCTCCATCTCGCCGACCGCCCAGCGCAACGCGTTGGCCGCCTTCTTCGGCTCGACCACGACCTCGGTCTTCAGGTGCGGGATGTCGGCGTAGACGCCGAGCTCGATCCGCTTCGGGTCGATGAAGATGAACTGCACCTGCTCGCGGGTCGCCTTGTAGAGAATCGAGGTGATCAGGCTCTGGAGGCCGATCGACTTGCCGGATCCGGTCGCTCCCGCGATCAGCAGGTGGGGCATCGTGGCGAGGTCGGCGAAGTAGGGCTCGCCGTGGATCGTCGTGCCGACGGCGAGCGTGAGGACCGACGCCGAGGAGCGGAAGCGCTCGTGCGCGAGCATCTCGCCCAGCCGGATCAGCGAACGGCGCGGATTCGGCACCTCGATGCCGAGCGTCGAGCGACCCGGAATCCTCTCGATGCGCACCGACTCCGCCTTGAGGGCGAGCGCGAGGTCGTCCTGCAGGTTGACGATCTGGCTGACCTTCACCCCTGGCGCCGGCTGGAATTCGAAGACAGTGATGACCGGGCCGGGGCTCGCGCCTTCGATCGTCCCCTCGACACCGAACTCCGCGCACCGGGCACGGATGATCTCGCCCAGGCGCACGAGGTCGTCTTCGTCGACCTGCTGACGTTCGCGCGAGGTCTCGAGCAGCGAGATCGGCGGCAGCGGGGTATCTGGATGATTCTCGACGAAGCCGAACTGCTTCTGCGGCTCGACCGGGCGAGCCGCGCGCCCGGTGGCGAGGGCGCCGACGACCCTCCGCACGCGCGCCGGCTCGGCGCCCGTGCGCTCGCTCGGGCGGATCGGCAAGTCGAGCCGGTCCCCGGCGCCGCTGCCGGGCGCGGGCTCGGCGCCCGGTGGCGCCACCAGCCGGTCAAACCGTTTCTGCTTCTCCTCGCGTTCCTCCACCACGCGCTGGAGATGCTTGACCACGACTCGGTGCCGTGCGCGCTCCTTGCTCTTGCGCTCTCGCCTGCGCTCGCGAGCCAGCCGGCGCTGCTCGAGCCAGTACGAGATACGACGGCGCCAGCGGGCGATCAGGTCGCCGAGGCTGGTCTGGACGAACAGCGCGAGGCCGACGAGGAGAGAGCCCGGCGAGCACCACCAGCGCGCCGGTGAGATTCATCCTCGAGGCGAGCCAGGAGGAGACGATCACCCCCCAAGCGCCCCCCGAGTCGATCTCGCCGCCCCGCCACGCGAGTCGCGGCAGGAGGAGCTGGGCAGAGCGGCGGCAACGTAACCAGAACCAACGCCCGTTCCGAAACCTCGTCCCACCACCCTGGGCCGCGGCTCGACTCGCAGCCGCCGCCAGGCCGCAACCGCCAGAACCACCGGCAGGAGCAGGCAGCTCCAGCCAATCAGACCAAATCCGGCGGCGGCGATTTCAGCACCCACGGCGCCGATCCAATTGCGCACCGGCATTCGAGGGCAACGAGCTCTGATGCAGGAAGCTGGGGTCGCTCGGATGAAAGCTCAGCGAGGCTGGCGCCCCCGAGCAGCGCCAGCGCCGCCAGGAACAGGCCCAGGATCTCGCTCCCCTTGGCCGGCGAGATCTCCACGCGCTGCGGCTCGAGGCTGCTTTCGGTCACGGGGTTCTTTCGACGATCTTTCTGGCTGCTCAGGACTCAAATCCTAACATCCGACATCCTCGCGGACCGCGCGGTGCAGGGCGGAGAACTGCTCGAAGGCTCAACCTCTCGGCCCGCTCCGAGGGCTCGATCTGCGCGCTCGTGAGCGCGGCTTCGGCCCGCTCCCGCCCCCAGGTCGAAGCGAGAGAGTTGCGCACCGTCTTGCGTCGCAGGGCGAAAGCCGCTCGCACCGTCAGCAGAAACGCCGGGAGATCGTCGGTGCCCGGTGGCGGAGGGATCGTCACCAGCCCGACGAAAGCGCTCTCGACCTTCGGGCGGGGACGGAACGCCGCGGGCGCAACGCGTCCGAGCCGAATCGCTCGGGCACGAGCTGCGACGAGCACGGACAGAGCCCCGTAGGCAGGATCTCCCGGCCCGGCCACGATGCGGTCGACGACCTCGCTCTGGAGCAGGAACGCCGCGCGCGGCGCCGAGCGCCCCGCGCCGACAAGCAGGCGCTCGAGCAGGGCGGTGCCGATGCCATAGGGGAGGTTCCCGGCGACCAGAGTCGGCGCGGGCAGACGGTCCCAGCGGAGGTCCAGGGCGTCGGCGATGGCGATGCCACCGAGTCGCGGCAGGCGCGAGGCCAAGGGGAACGCCCAGCCCGGGTCGAGCTCGACGGCAAGCACCCGCGCCCCGGTGCCGATCAGTTCTGCCGTGAGGGCTCCGCCGCCCGCACCGATCTCGAGCACGAGGTCTCCCGGCGCCGGTGCCAGGAACTCGATCAACGGGCGGCAGAGGCTGCCGTGAACGAGATGGTGCTGGCCCAGGCGTTTGTCGAGCGGCGGGCGGCGTCGATCGGGGCTCCGGCGGGCAGGTCGCAGTGTCGGCTCTCCCGAGCCATAATGGCATAGAGGGGATACCCGAGCAGGGCTGAAGGGCCCCAATCAGGCCGTCGCCGAGCGGTTTGGCGATCCTCTTCTTGCCGTTTTCGTGGCACTCGACTTGCAGCCCGACAGCTCGGAGGCGCCGATGGAACCCATGACTCTTCCCGAACCACCTAGCGTCGAGCGCGAGGCGCTCGCGCTGCGCCAGGTCGAAGCCGAGATCCGCAAGGTGATCGTCGGCCAGGACTACCTGATCGAACGATTGCTGGTCGGCCTGCTGGCCCGCGGTCACATGCTGCTCGAAGGTGTCCCCGGCCTGGCCAAGACGCTCGCGGTCAAGACCCTCGCCAAGACGCTCGCGATCGAGTGGAAGCGGATCCAGTTCACGCCGGACCTGCTCCCGGCCGACCTTGTCGGCACGCTGATCTTCGACCCCAAGAGGGGAGAGTTCGAGCCGAGAAAAGGGCCCGTTTTCACCCACGTGCTGCTCGCCGACGAGATCAACCGCGCGCCCGCCAAGGTGCAGTCGGCGTTGCTCGAGGCGATGGAAGAGAAGCAGGTGACGCTGGGTGACACGACCTATCCGCTGCTCGATCCCTTCCTCGTCCTCGCCACCCAGAACCCGATCGAGCAGGAGGGGACCTACCCGCTCGCCGAAGCCCAAGTCGACCGCTTCATGCTCAAGCTCCGACTCGGCTACCCGACCCGCACCGAGGAGGAGGAGATCCTCGACCGGATGCTCGTCGAGCGCGACATCCCGCTGCAACCGATTCTCGATCGCCCGCGTCTCGCGGAGCTGCGGCGCGCATGCGACGGCGTCTATCTCGACGCCAAGCTGCGCGGCTACATCATCGATCTGGTCACCGCCTCCCGCAACCCCGCCGCCTCCGGGATGAAAGATCTCGCTCCCCTGATCGGATTCGGAGCCTCGCCGCGCGCGACGATCTTCATCGCGCGCGCGGCCAAAGCGATGGCGCTGCTCAACGGCCGCGGCTACGTCATGCCGGAGGACGTCAAGGAGATCGCGCCCGACGTGCTGCGGCATCGGATCGTGCCAACCTACGAGGCGGAGGCGCAGAACCTCACCAGCGACGACCTGGTCGGACGGCTCCTCGAGCGCGTTCCCGTGCCCTGACCGCGGTCGGCGAAACCTCGATGCTGACCCGCTTCCGTGAGCGCTTCGCGCGGCGCGGCCGGGCCGAGACCCGGAGCGGCACCACGTTGTCCGGCGACCTGCTGGCCAAGGTCCGCCGCATCGAGATCTCGACCAAGCGCCTGGTCGACCAGGGTGTCGCGGGCGGCTATCACTCGGTGTTCAAGGGCCGGGGCATGGAGTTCTCCGAGGTGCGTCCGTATCAACCGGGCGACGACGTGCGTTCGATCGATTGGAACCGGACGGCGCGCATGGGAGTTCCTTACGTCAAGCAGTTCGTCGAAGAGCGCGACCTCACGGTCTTTCTCGCTGTCGACGTCTCCGGCAGTCTTCGTTTCGGTTCGCGCGCGATCCTCAAACGAGAGCTCGCCGCCGAGATCTCGGCCCTCCTCGCTTTCGCGGCTCTGCGCAACCAGGACCGCGTCGGTGCCGCGCTGCTGACCGACAAGATGGAGCTCTTCCTGCCCCCGCAACGGCGACGCAATCAGGTTCTACGCCTGGTCCACGAGGTCCTGAATCGTCCCGCCGCGGGACGAACCGATCTCGAGCGCAGCCTCGGCGCCGCGCTCTCGAATCTGCATCAGCGTTCGGTTCTCTTCCTCGTCTCCGACTTCGTCGGTTCGGTCCCCGAACGGGCGATCCAGCGCGCCGCGAGCCGACACGATCTCGTGATCTTCGAGATCGTCGATCCGCGCGACCTCGAGCTTCCCGCCGCGGGTCCGGTCGTGCTCGAAGACGCCGAGACCGGGAGGATCGCGCTGTTCCATGGCGGCCGCAACGCCGTGGCCGAAAGCGCGCGGGCGCGCGCCGAGCGCCAACGGCTGCACGAGCTCGCCGCCGGCCTCGGCGTCGACCGGCTGGAGCTACGAACGGATCGCCCCTACCTGCCAGAGCTCGTCGGTTTCTTCGAGCGACGGAAGCGGCGGATGGCGCGATGAGACGCCGTCACGCCATCCTCCTCGGGCTCCTCGCCACCGCTGTCGCCGTGACCACCGCGGCCCGCGCCGACGAGCCGGGGGTCGCGGTGGCTCTCGATCCGCCCGTCCTCACGGTGGGCGACCCGGTCGAGGCGAGCCTGGAGGTCGTCGTCGCGGGCGACGGGTCCGACGTCCTCTTTCCGGACTGGTCCAAGGGCTGGGGGGATGCCGAAGTGCTGGAAGCCAGTGAGGTCGAAAGGACCCTGGTCGGCGACGGTGCCCGGCTGCGCCAGCGAGTGCGCCTGACCGCCTTTCGAACCGGCAAGGTGGCGCTGCCCCCGATCGCGATACGGCTCGGTCGAGGAGCATCGGCGCCGATCATGACGCCGCCGGATCTCGTGCTGGACGTGCGCTCCGTGCTCCCGGCCGACGAACCCGAGGTCGCGCCGCTGCCGGCGGAGCCACCACGACCGCTGGCGCTTCCGACGGCCGTGATCTGGACCGTCGCGGCGCTCGCCGCCGCCGTCGTCATGGCCGCGTTGATGGCTCGGCGGCGCGCCCGCGCAACGCCGTCCGACCGCGTGCTCACGCCGCTCGAGGAGCTGCTCGACGCCCTCTCGGCGCTCGCGAAAGACGCCCCCGAACCGGGCCACGCGCGACTTTCGAGCGCGCTCCGTCGCTACCTCGGCCGAGCCCTCGACTTCCCCGCCGTCGAGTCGAGCACCCGCGAGGTCGAGCGCGCGCTCGCCGCCCGCCACCTCGACCCGGCACTCGTCCAGCGCACCGCCCGATTGCTGCGCGAGAGCGATCTCGTCAAGTTCGGCCGCCGGCCGGCGGTGCCAGTGGACCTGGCGCGCCGCGCCAAGGAAGCGCGCGCTATCGGTGACGCGGTGGAGACCCATCTCCGGCCGGCGCCGGCGGCAGTGCAAGACGCCGAGGCGGCGGCATGAACAGTTGGCCCCTGCTCGCCAATCCGTTCTGGCTGCTGCTGCTCCTGGCGCTGCCGCCGCTCGTCTGGCACCACCACCGGCGCAGCGGCCATGGCGCTCTCGCGGTCAGCCGGCTGCCGGCGAAATGCGCCGGCGGCTGGCGTCTCCACCTCCCGTTCTACTCACGCCTCCTCGCCTTCGCGGCGCTCGCCATCGCGCTCGCGCGGCCGCAACTCGGTTATGCGTGGGAAGAGGCGACGACCGAGGGGATCGACATCCAGATCGCGCTGGACATCTCGGGCAGCATGGGCGCCGAGGACTTCCAGCCGAGGAATCGTCTCGAGGTCGCCAAGCGCGTGGCGCGCGATTTCGTGGCTCGGCGACCTGCCGACAGGATCGGCCTGACCGTCTTCGGCGGGACAGCGCTGACGCGAGCTCCCCTGACCAGCGACCGGCGGATGCTCGACGAGTTGCTGCAGTCGATCGAGCTCAACGATGTGCCGGACGGCACGGCGATCGGCGTCGCTCTCGCCAATGCCGCGGCACGGCTGCAGGCGAGCACCGCCAAGTCGAAAGTCATCGTGCTGGTGACCGACGGCGTCAACAACAGCGGCGAGATCGATCCCCGATCGGCGGCCGCGCTGGCGCAGGGCCTCGGCATCAAGATCTACACAGTAGGTGTCGGCACGGCGGGCGACGAGCCGGTGACGGTCCCGATGCAAGTGCGCGACCCGGCGACCGGCCGCGTCGAAACGACAAGGGTGAAGGTGCGGGTCGAAGTGGACGAGGAGCTGCTGCGCGCGATCTCGAAAAGAACGGGAGGCGTCTTCTTTCGCGCGACCGATCCCAAGGCGCTCGCGGGTGTCTTCGCGGAGATCGACCGGCTCGAGAAGACAGCGCTGAAGGTGAAGCGCTACATCCGCTACCAGGAGCGTTTCCAGCCGTTTGCCTGGACCGCGCTCGCGTTGCTCGCCCTGCCCCTGCTCACTGCCACGATGCGCATGACGGCCGAGCCATGAATTTCGCCGAGCCCCGCCTGCTCGCCCTGCTCGCCGGCGGCGCCCGTCCTGGCGCTGCTCACCGGCTGGATCACGACGCGCCGCTTGCGCGCCGAGCGAGCCTGGATCGCGCGCGGTCTCGCCGCCCGGCTGCGCATCGGCGGCCCTCCGCGCTCGCCCTGGATGATCGGCATGTTGCTCACGCTCGCCCTGGCCGGAGCGGCTCTCGCCCTCGCGCGCCCGCGTTGGGGGGAGTCGACGGAGACGGTCGAGCGGCAGGGCGTGGACATCGTCTTCGTCGTCGACACTTCGATGTCGATGGCGGCGGGTGACGTTCCACCTTCCCGCCTCTGGCTGGCGCAATCCCTGGTACGTAGGATCGCCCAGGCGCTGCCCGGCAACCGGGTCGCGCTGGTCCAAGCCGAGGGCGTCGGAGTGGTCATGGCGCCGCTCACGGTGGACGCCGCCGTGATCGACCTTCTGCTCGACGCCATCGAGCCCGGCAGCCTGCCGCTGCCGGGCACCCAACTCGCCCCCGCCCTCGCCCGAGCGGCGGCCCTCTTCCCCGAAGGCGGCGAGAAGCACCGGGCGATGGTCGTGCTCTCCGACGGCGAAGACCATGGCGCGGGGTTGGACCGTGCCATCTCGGACCTGCGGGCCGCCGGCGTCGTCGTCCACAGCGTGGGCGTCGGCACTCCGCATGGCGCTCCGGTGCCCGATGCCGCCCGGCCGGGCGACTTCAAGCGGGGCGAGAGCGGTCAGGTCGTCGTCTCGCGCCTGCACCCGGAAACGCTCGAGCGGATCGCCGCCGAAACCGGAGGCGTCTATCTCGAGGCAACACGCTCCAACACCGATCCCGCTCCCATCGTGGACCTCATCTCGAAGATGGAGGGGCGCAGCCTCGACACGTCGACAGTCAACACGCTCGCCGAGCGATTCCAATGGCCGCTCGCGGCGGCGGCCGCGGCGGCCCTTCTGCTGCTCGTGCTCTCGCCCTACCGCCGACGCTCTCCCCGCCGAGGTCGACGCGTGAAGATCGCCTGGCTCCTGCCGCTCGCGCTGCTCGCGCCCGATGCCGCAACGTCGCCAGCGCCGGTGGCGCCGCCGAGCTGGGCGGACCGACTCGCCTGGAATGCCCGCGAGCGCACGGCGGAGGGCCTTCGAGAGCGCGACTCCGCTGGACCCGAGAAGGCGATGGCCGCATTCGAGACCGCGCTACGTCTTCGGCCCGAGGACCCGCTCGCCCGCTTCAACGCCGGCACCGCGCGTTTCGAGGCCCACGACCCGAGCGCGGCGACCCTGCTCGAGGCGGCGGCTCGCGATGCGGCTCCGGAGCTCGCGCCGGCGGCCTGGTACAACGTCGGCAACGCCAGGCTCGCCGCCGGGAACGCCGCCGGCAGCCATCGAGGCCTACCGTGGCGCGTTGCGTCTCGAATCGGCGCACCTGCCCTCGAAGCACAATCTCGAAGTCGCGCTGCGCGAGTTGGAGAAGCAGCAGCAAAACAGCAGGACCAGCAGGACCAGCAGGACCAGCAACAGGATCAGAAGAAGGACGACGAGCGGCAGGAGGACCAGGGGCAGGACCGGCAGCAAGAACAACAGCAGGACCAGTCCGAGCGGGATCAGCAGCAGCAGCAACAGCAACAACAGCAGCAGCAGGATCAAGAGCCGCAGGAGCAGGGCTCCAGCTCAGCAACAACCCCTGCCACAGTTCCAGGACCAGAAGGACATGACTGCCGAACAGGCGGCCGCGCTCCTGCAAGCGGTCGAGGACCTCGAGCGCCAACAGCGCCGGGAGCGGGCGCTCGACCAGGCGCGCCAGCGTGGCACCGTGGAGAAGGACTGGTGAGGCGGACGCTGGCGCTGTCTCTCGGCCTGGCGCTGTGCGGACTCGCCGCGGCGCGCGCCGAGGATCCCGCCCAGGTCACCGTTCGCCTGGCCCCCGATCCAGTTTCGTTCGGAGAGGCCGCGACGCTCGAGATCCGGTGACAAGCAGCGGCTTCGGCGGACCCGAGGTCGAACCCAGCTTCGAGCTGGAGAATCTCGAACGCCTCTCGGGCCCGTTCCAGGCCCAGAGCCACCGCTGGGTCAACGGCAAGACTTCGAGCTCGTCGCAGCTGATCTGGCGCTTGCGCCCCGAGGCGCACAGGCCGGGCGCGCGTCTTCTCGATCCAGGTCGTCGTCGACGGGCGCACGTACTCGCTGCCCGAGCAATCGATCGAGGTGCTCGCGGCTGCCGCCGCCGACAGCGACGCCGCCAGGCCTCGCCCCGACCCGCGTCGCCGCTCGGAGGCGATCCGTTCGAAGGGCTCTTTGGTCCCGGCCCGTCGGCCCGCCGGACGAGTCCAGCAGGAACCGAAGGTCGATGTCCGCGTCGAGGTCGATCCCGACCTCGCCCTACGTCGGGCAGCAGGTCCGTTACCGGCTCGTGCTCTACACCCAGACCGACATCTCGGCGTTCAACCCCTTGGGGTTGCCGGATTTCCGCGGCTTCTGGGCCCGCGAGGTGGAGCTGCCGCAACGCTCGCGGCCCGACTGGATCGAGCTCGACGGCGAGCGGTTCGGCAAGGTCGTGATGCTGCAGCGCGCCCTCTATCCGCTCCAGGCCGGCAAGTTGACGATCGAGCCGATCGACGTCGAGCTCGTCCTGCGCGTCGCCGATGCGGGGTTCTTCGGCCCTTTCGGCAAGGACGTGCCCAGGCGGATTCGCACGCGGCAGACCGTTCTCAACGTGCGCCCACTGCCCGAGGGACCCGAGGGGGCCTCGGGAGTGGTCGGCGAGCTGTCGGCGACAGCGACGCTCGATCGAGAGCGGGTCGAGGCCGGACAGGCGGCGACCTACCGCTCGCGGTCGAGAGCCACGGCAACCTCCAGGGCCTCGCCGCACCGGCGCTCGAGCTGCCGGCCGGGATGGCCTCCTATCCACCGCGGCCGGAAGCGAGCGAGAGGGTCGTGGCCGGCGAGCTCGTCGCGCGGCAGGGAGTGGAGCTACGTGCTGGTGCCCGCTACAGGCCGGCAGCGTTCGAGATTCCACCCGTGCGCATGACCTACTTCGATCCTTCGTCGAAGCGCTACGAGGTCGCCGAGGCCGACGGCTGTGCGGCTCGAAGCGGTCGGCGGTGTCGAGACGACTCGAACACCCTCGCCAATCGCCGAGCTCGCGACGCCGCCCCCGGCCCGGCGCCGGCCGGTCCATCCGGGCACTGCTCGCTCTCGCCGGCGCGATCGCCATCGCGCTGCTGCTCGGCCTCGGGTATCTGGTCGGGCGCCGCTCCGGGCGAATGCCCGATCCACGCCCTCGTCGCGCCCTCGAGAGCGCGCTGCGCGAGGCGGCGGCGCGCAGCCCGAGAGAGGCGGCGGAGGCCTTCCAGCGACGCCTGGCGCACGTTCCTCGGCCGCCCGGTTCCGGCCCCCGAGCGACGGAACGCAGGAGCGACTGCGCGAGAGCCTGGCCGCTCCGGCGATCGATTCCGGCCCGCCTCGACGGCATCGACGTACTGCTCGAGGAGATCGAGTACCTGCGACACGCGCCGGAGCTGTCCGACGTCGGCCACTTGCGCGAAGAGATTCTCGACCGGTCGCTGCGCCTCCTGCGCGATCTTCGTTGAGTCGCCTAAATCGCGATCTGCTATCGTTACGCTCTTCGGCGCGCCGAGGTCGTCTCACGCATGGTCGACGTCGTCAGTCTCGAACCCGTCGCGCTGGAGCGTTTTCTCGAGCGTCACCGGGCCAACCCCCCACACTTCCCGCTCGAACTGTCCCTGGCCGACAATCTCGTGGAGGTCCTGCGCAAGGCCAACGACTTCGTCCCTTCGGAGTCCGGCTCGATTCTCCTCGACGACCCTCGCGAGAAGCACGCCGACCGCCGGCTGAACCGGCTTGACCTTCCTCGCGGCCTTCGGCGAAAAGGCGGGCAACCTGGTCGGACAGTCGATTCCGGCCCACCAGGGGATCGCCGGCCACGTCTACCAGACCGGCGCGGCGCACTTCACCTCCGACGTGCTGCGAGGACGATCTGTTCGACCCGAGCATCGACGCCGAGACGGAGTACCAGACGCAGTCCCTGGTCGCGATCCCGATCCGGATCGGCGTCGAGGTCTGCGGCGTCCTCGAGCTCATCAATCGCGAGGGTGCGACCCAATACAGCGGCACCGATCGCGATCTCTTGCAGATCTTCGCCAACTACATCGCGATCTCGATCCAGAACGTCCTCGACGGCAAGCTGGCGCACGAGTACGCGAAACGGGACAACCTCACCGGCCTCTACAACGATCGCTACCTCCACCTCGCGCTGGAGCGCGCGATCGCACAATCGCAGGAGAGCGGCGACGACCTGGCGCTGCTCTTTCTCGATCTCGACTACTTCAAGCTCGTCAACGACAGCCACGGCCACCTGGCCGGAAGCCAGGTCCTGCGGGAGGTCGGCCACCTGCTCCGTCGTCTCGAGCCAGATCCACCCCAACTCGTGGCTCGATATGGCGGCGACGAATTCGTGATCGCGGTTCCGGACTCGAGCGCCGAGGCGGCGCTCGACTTCGCCGAGACGATTCGACGCGCGGTCAAGGCGACGGTCTTCTGCGACCAGCCGGGCAGAGATCCAGGCCACCGCTCTGCATCTGACCGGGCTGACCTGCTCGATCGGCGTCGCGACGCTGCGGGAATCGACGCCGCCCGGTCTCGGCCTCCACGAGGCCAAGAGCCTACTCCTGCGGCTCTCCGACTCGGCGATGTACCGCGCCAAGGAAGAGGGCCGCGACCGCGTGGTTCGCGCCGACCCGGAGCGCGACACGGCCATCGCGCGCGACCCACGCGCGTTGACCCCCTCGAAAGGGGGCTGATAGCCTCCTCCTGGAGGTCGGACAGGGCGATCCGCCCGCGGCCTCGCAGCGCCTTCCAGCACTCTTCATCCGAGGTCTCCATGACGACTCGCGTGCTTGCCCCATCGGCTCACTTCGCGCCTGCCGATGTGCGCGATGTCCTCTCCCGCCACATCCTCGTCGACGGCTACCACCTCGTGCAAGACATCGAGAAGAGCCACGGCGCCTGGCTCCACGACGCCGTGCGCGGAGCGCGACATGCTCGATCTCTTCGGTCATTTCTCGACCACGCCGATCGGCTTCAACCATCCGAAGCTGACCACCGCCGAGTTCGCTCGACGCATCCTCCCCGACCGCGCTCAACAAGCCGGCGAACTCGGACGTCTACACGACCTACCTCGCCGAGTTCGTCGAGACGTTCGCGCGAACGGTGCCGGAGAGCTTCCGGCGCCACCTCTTCTTCGTGGAGGGAGGCTCGCTGGCGGTGGAGAACGCCCTCAAGGTCGCGTTCGACTGGAAAGTCCGCAAGAACCTGGCGTCCGGCAAGGGCGAGAAGGGCTCGCAGGTCATCCACTTCCGTCAAGCCTTCCACGGCCGCAGCGGCTACACGCTCTCGTTGACCAACACCGCCGACCCGCGCAAACACCAGTACTTTCCCAAGTTCCACTGGCCCCGAGTCCGCAATCCTCACCTGCGCTTCCCGGTCACCGCCGAAGTGCTCGCGGCCACGATCGCCGAGGAGGAGCTGGCGGTGGCCGAAATCGAGCGCGCGGTCGCCGACAATCCCGACGACATCGCCTGCCTCCTGATCGAACCGATCCAGGGGGAGGGCGGCGACCACCACTTCCGCGCCGAGTTCCTGCGCAAGCTGCGGGAGCTCGCCGACGAGCACGACTTCCTGCTCGTGTTCGACGAGGTGCAGACAGGATTCGGCACGACCGGCCGCTGGTGGGCCTTCGAGCACTTCGGCGTCGAGCCCGACGTCTTCGCCTTCGCGAAGAAGAGTCAGGTCTGCGGCGTCGCCGCGGGTCCGCGGATCGACGAGGTCGACTCGGTCTTCAAAGTGTCTTCGCGCATCAACTCGACCTGGGGCGGCAACCTGGTCGACATGGTCCGTTGCCAGCGAGTCATCGAGATCATCGAGGAAGACGATCTGCTGGGCAACGCGGCCCGCGTCGGCTCACGCATCCTCGACGGACTACGCCGCCTGGAGGCCCTTTTCCCGGGCCAGGTCACCAACGCCCGCGGCCGGGGCCTCTTCGTCGCCTTCAGCCTGCCGGACGCCGACGCCCGCAACCGCGCCTGGAAAGCTCTCAACGAAGCCGACGTGCTGGCGCTCACATCGGGCGAACGGTCGCTGCGCATGCGCCCGCCGCTCGTCCTGTCGGCCGACGAGGCCGACGAAGGGTTGCGGCGAATCGAGCAGGCGCTCGTTTCGATTCTGGGCTGAGGGCTCAGCGCTCGGGGCGTTCTGCGCTCGCCGGTCCGCCGGGGCGAGGCGCGGGCGCGCAGCGCTCCTTCGGGAAGGCCTCGCGAGAGGTCTCCAGCCGCGTCGCTGCCGACGAGAGGCCGGCGAGCGCTCGGACGGCGTCGCGGTCGAGCCGGATCCGCGCCAGATCGGCCGGCCAGGGGCGCGCCGAAACTGATGGAGCGAGACGGCGAGGGCCGGGGTCGTGTCCATCTGCAGACCGAGATCGATCGGCTCGCCCGCGCCGGGCACGGCGTCGACGGCGCCACGCGCAATCTCCTTCGCGAAGCCGCCCGGGAGTCCCGGCCAGGAGTCGAGCCGCGCCACCGCCACCGCCCGGGTCGCCGCAGCCTCCCGCCAATGCACCGCGGCGAGCAACCTGGGTTCCGCGGCGATCGCTCGGGCCGCGCAATCGACGGCACTCCCACCCGAAGCCAGAAAGAGCGAAAACGGCGCCACGCCACCCAGCGGATCGAGCTTCATCGCGCGGCGGAAACAGTCGCTGGCGACGGCGTAGTCATGCGCCTCGAGCGCCAGCTCGCCGGCGCGAATCCAGAGGGCCGCCACGCCGCGGGCTTGAATCGCGGCGGCGACCGCGGCGCTGACGCGCGCGGACGCCGGGCGGATGAAACCCAGGCCTCGCGTGCCCGATAGAGGGGGAACGGTCGGATCGAGCGCCACCGCACGGACGGAGGATCTCGGCCGCCACGGCACGGCGCGGCGCGTCACCGCGCCTGATCGTAGGCGCGGTCGGCGCGAGCGGGACCGGCGAGCACCGCTGCCGCGACAACCAGATAGGCGAAGAGGATCCAGCGTCTCGTATCGCCGGCCGCGCGGCGGGATCGCGCCACTTCCGGCTAGGGTCGCGCCCGCCGTCGCCGCGATCGCCACCGCAAGGGCCGGTACCGCGAGCAACGAGTTGCCGAGGGCCATCACCGCGCCGGCCGCCAGACCGAGAAGACCACATTCGGCCAGGATCGCGTCCTGGACCGACGCGCGTCGACGCGCATCTCGCGGTGCCTGCGCCAGGCGAAGAGCAGGCCGGTCGCGCCGACCAGCAGAGCTGCCGGGAATGCCGATTTCGTAGCCGAGCTCGAGGGCCGAGGAGTGCAGCGTAGCCGACCACCTCTCCCGCCGGATTGACTCCAGGCTGGGGCCACATCTGCTCGGCGAGCGTCCACGGCGTCGAGCCCGGTCCCCAGCCGAGCGCGGGACGCTCGACCAGCCGCCGACCAGCCGGCGCGCGCGTACACGGAGCGCGCCGCGGCCGACGCGTCGGCACCGAGGAACATCGACTCCAGCCGCGGCACGAGCAGACCCAGACCCATCAGCGCGACGCCGGCCGCGAGTCGGCGCGCCCTCGGCACGGCGCGCGCGACCGCCATCGCCGTGGCGACCGCGGCAAGCGCGCCCAACCAGGACCGTGTCGCGGCGAGCGCGACCCAGCCCCGCGACCGAGGGCGACCGCCGAGATCCAGCGCAGCGGCCCTCGGCGCGCCAGGCCCGCCGCGACGGTGGCAGCGTGATGGCGAGGAAGGCAGCCAGCAGATTGTGGTGACCGAGCGGCAGCGCGGCGCGCGCCCCAGCCTCGAGCGGGCGCGCCAGCAGCGCCCAAACCGACGACGCCGCCCACCGCCAGGGCCCATCCGGCCAGCCCGAGATCGCGTCGCGACTGCGCCGGCGAAAGCGAACGAGCGAGCGCAGCCGGAAGGAGCAGCAGCGCCGGCAGCAGCGCCAGTGCGACTCTCCCGGCCCGCGGCACCGGGGAGGCGAGTCGCGCTCGCCGCGACGGCGGTGACGGCCGCCCAGAGCAGCCAGCGCCCGGCCGGTCCGAGCCGAAGCGGATCGGCGAGCGCGCCCACTCCGAAGAGCGCGCCGACGAGCAGCAACGCCTGCCCGGTCGGCCCGGCAGGCCACTCGGCGGCGCCGTGGAAGCTACCGCTCCAGCCCGCGAAGAGGGCGAGCAAGAGCGCCGGGGCCAGGGGTGCCGCGAGCGCTGCGAGTCGACTCATGGGGTCGGCGCATCCTAACGCCGTCGCCGGGCTCGGCCCGGTGGTGCGGTAGACTCATCGCGTCAGCCGTCTGGCGACGGCCCGTCCGAGTTCACACCCGACCCTGGAGCACCCCAATGACTGTCACGAGCCCGTCCTCGATCTCGTCCGTCTTTTCGCGCCTCGGCCTCGCCGCGGAGAATTCCGGCGCCTTCGACGGCACCTGGACGCCCACCCACGGCAAGCGCTACGAGTCGCTCAATCCGGCGAACGGCGAGGCCTGCTCGCCGTCGTCAACGAGGTCTCCACCGAGGACTACGAGCGGATCGCCGCCCGGACCGCCGAGGCCTTTCTCGAGTGGCGCACCTGGCCCGCGCCGAAGCGGGGCGAGGTCGTCCGCCAGCTCGGCGAAGCGCTGCGGCAGCACAAGGAGGATCTCGGCCTGCTGGTGACCCTCGAGGTCGGCAAGGTCCGCTCCGAGGGCAGGGCGAAGTCCAGGAGATGATCGACATGGCCGACTTCGCGGTCGGCCTCTCGCGCCAGCTCTACGGCCTCTCGATGCACTCCGAGCGGCCGAGCCATCGCATGTACGAGCAGTGGCATCCGCTCGGGCCGGTCGGCGTCATCACCGCCTTCAACTTCCCGGTCGCGGTCTGGGCCTGGAACGCGATGATCGCGGCCGTCTGTGGCGACCCCACCCTCTGGAAGCCGTCGGAACACGCCACGCTCTGCTCGATCGCCGTCACCAAGATCGCCCAGAAGGTGCTCGAAGCCAACGGCGCGCCGCCGATCTTCAATCTCGCTGTCGGCGACCGGCACGTCGTCGGCAAACCGCTATCGGCCGACTCCCGCTTCCCGTTGATCTCGGCCACCGGCTCGGTCACCATGGGCCGCGCCATCGGCAAGCAGGTCGCCGATCGCCTCGGGCGGGCGATTCTGGAGCTCGGCGGCAACAACGGCATCGTCCTCACCGAGGACGCCGATCTCGACCTCGCGCTGCGCGCGGTGCTGTTCGCCGCGGTCGGCACGGCCGGGCCAGCGCTGCACCACGACCCGCCGGCTCTTCCTCCACAAGTCGATCGCGGCCGACATGAAGCAGCGACTGATCAAGGCCTACGGCTCGGTCCGGATCGGCGATCCGTCGGACTCGTCGACAGCTGATGGGACCGCTGATCCACCAGAGCGCCGTCGAGGACTATCGCAGGGCGCTCGCGACCGCGATCGACCAGGGCGGCAAGATCCTCTGCGGCGGTACTGTGCTCGACCGCCCCGGCAACTTCGTCGAGCCGACGCTCGTCGAAGCGATCCCGCACATGCCGATCACCTGCGAAGAGACCTTCGCGCCGATCCTCTACCTGTTCGAGTTCGAGGACCTGGACGAGGCGATCACGCTGCACAACTCGGTACCGCAGGGTCTCTCCTCGGCGATCTTCACGCTCGACATGCGCTCGGCCGAGCGCTTCCTCTCGGTCGAGGGCAGCGACTGCGGCATCGCCAACGTCAACATCGGCACCTCGGGCGCCGAGATCGGCGGCGCTTTCGGCGGCGAGAAGGAGACCGGCGGCGGCCGCGAGGCGGGCTCCGACTCCTGGAAGGCCTACATGCGCCGCCAGACCTGCACGATCAACTACGGCGCCGACCTGCCGCTCGCCCAGGGCGTCCATTTCGATCTGTGACTTCGGCGAGACGGCCGCGGCGTCAGCGGTCGAGCAGCGCCAGGGTCAGATAGGGAACGTAGGTGATCAGCAGGACGACCGCGGCGCGCAGCGCGAGCCAGGGCAGGACCGCGCGGGTGATCTCGAGGATCGGCTTGTCGAAGCGGTATGAGGCCAGGAAGAGGTTGATGCCGACGGGCGGCGTCAGGAAGCCGAGCTCGAGGTTGGCCAGGAAGATGATGCCGAGGTGGATCGGATCGACGCCGAAGGCGAGACCGAGCGGCGCGATCAGCGGCACGATCACGGCGATCGCCGAGTAGACGTCCATCAGGCATCCCGACCAGCAGCAGCAGCAGATTGAGCGCCAGCAGGAAGGTCCATTTCGAGGCGAGCGCTCCCTGCCCCCACTCGAGCAACCGGTAGGGGATCTGGGCGTCGACCAACCAGCTGGTCAGGCCGAGCGCCGCGCAGAGGATCAAGAGCACCCCGCCGACCAGCACGGTGGCATCGAGCAGCACCCTGGGCAGCCGCCGCGGCGGCACTTCGCGGTGGATCACGACCTGAATCACCGTCGCCCAGAGCGCCGCCGCCGCGGCCGCCTCGACCACCGTGGCCCAGCCCGAGAAGATCAGGACCAGGACGAGCAGCGGCAGCGAGATCTCCCACTTCGCGGCAACGGCCGCCGTGCCGAGCCGGCGCAAGCGAGACCGCTTGCTGGACGCCGCGCCGCCTGCCCTCGATGAGGCCGTAGGTCGCGGTCGCGGCGACAGCGATCGGCGCCGGGCAGGATGCCGGCGCGGAACAGGTCGGGAATCGAGATCTCGGCGACGATGCCGTAGAAGATCAGCGGCACCGCGGGCGGAAAGAGCAGACCGAGCGAGCCCGACGACGTGATCAGGCCGAGCGAGAAGCGCTCCCGGTAGCCGTCGGCCGAGCAGCGCCTGAAGCAGCAGCGCGCCGAGGGCGAGGATCGTGACGCCGGAGCCACCGGTGAAGGTGGTGAAGAAGGCGCACAGCACCGCGACCACGACCGCGGTGCCGCCCGGAAGCCAGCCGACGAGCGCGCGAAAGAGATCGAGCAGGCGCAGCGCCGACTTGCCCTCCGCCAACATGAATCCCGCGAGGGTGAAGAGCGGAATCGATGGCAGCGTCGGGTGCACGGCCAGCCGATAGGCCTCCGCCGGGACCGCCGCGATCGGCACGCCGTCGGCGAGGAAGAGCCAGACCGCGGAGCCGCCGAGCGCCGCGAAGAGGGGCCCCCCGGCGAGCGTCCCGACGATGACCGCCGACGACTCCCAGCCAGCGGGCGCCCCCTCGCTCCACTCCGGGCGCAGAGCCAGGGCGAGGGCGCCGGCGATCGCCGCCACCGCGATCACGCGACCCGGCCAGGCCTCGTCCGCGCGCCAGGCCAGCCGCGCGGCGACCACGGCGAGGCTCACCGGCAGCACCAGCTGCGCCACCCAGATCGGGATGCCGAGGGCCACCTCGCCTCCCGCCATCCGCTCGACCTCGACCAGCCGCCAGCAGGCGACCGCGAGCAGTGTCGCGACCGCTGCGCCAACGCTGTTGGCGAGGACGAGGGCCCAGCGTCTAGGTGCGCCTTGGGGCAGAGTACTCGGAGGTGGCGAGCGTCAGCAGGCGACCGTCGCGCGCCGCGACCGCCGCGCCCAGAAATCCGAGCCAGAGGGTGAGGTGCTGCACGATCGGGCCCGCGCCCGGCACGCCGATGCCACCCAGCCTCCGGAAGACGAGCTCCGCGGAGGCGAGCAGCACCATCGCGCCCAGCGGCAGCGCCGTCGCCCCGTTCTCGAGGCGCTCGAGGAGCCGCTTCAGGGAGCGTCCTCCCCCGCCGCCTCGAGCTCGGCGAGCCGGGCTCGCACCGCCGTCAGGATCTTCGGCGGTACCGAGCCCGTCCGCGCCTCCTCGGCGAAGCTCGCCGCCGCCCGCGTCCAGGCGGCGCGCTGCTCGGGCGCCAGCTCGATAACCGAGAGCCCGCGCTCCTTCATCTGCCCGAGCGCCTCGACGTCCTGCTTCGGCACCTCCGTCGCGAGCTTCCGCTCGAGCTCGAGGCCGGCGGCGCGCAGCCGCTCGCGGTCCGCCCCGCCGACCTTCTCCCAGGCGTCGCGACGCACCACGACGGCTCCGACCAGCGGCGCCAGACCGAGGGCCGTCATGTAGGGGGCCGACCGATACCACTGCAGCGACAAGGCCGCGGTCGGCGTGGTCGGCACCACGTCGATCAGGCCGGTCTGGAATCCCAAGGTCACCTCGGTCGCGGGCAGCGCGACCGGCTGATAGCCGTTCTTGCGCCACTGCCGAACCTGCTCGTCGTCCCCGGCCCAGACGAAGAGCTTCTGCCGCTTGAGGTCGTCGAGCGTCCGGATCGGCTCGCGCGAGAAGAGGTGGACCCATCCGCCGTGCGACCAGGCCACCCGGACGAAGCCCTTCGCGAGGAGGCGCGCGTCGAGGTCGGGCTCGAGCCGCTCGAGCACGGCCGCGAGCTCGCTCCAGGAATCGAACTGCATCGGTATCGCGAACAGCTTGAAGGCCGGATCGATCTCCGCGAGCCCGGTCGAGCTGAGCCCCGCGCCCTGGAACTGACCCACTCTCATCTTGCGCACGATGTCGGTCTCGTCGCCGGCGACGCCGCCCGGAAAGAGGGTCAGGGAGACTCGATCGTTC
The DNA here is from genome assembly GCA_963700315.1 of uncultured Acidobacteriota bacterium. Taxonomy (GTDB): domain Bacteria; phylum Acidobacteriota; class Thermoanaerobaculia; order Multivoradales; family JAGPDF01; genus JACTMI01. Next base: position 252,826 of record CAVOXC010000001.1, read on the forward strand.
GTGTCGCTCGCCCAGGCGGCGCCCATCGCGCGCAGAGCGCCGTCCCAGATCGAGCCTTGGGGCGCGAGCGTGGCGATCTTGAATCGCGATCGGCGCGGCGACCGACGCGTCGACGAGGGCGAGAGCCATCGAGAGCGCGACAATGACCGACGGCTCGCGGCCGGCTCGTGAGCGGAGAGGGAAGTCCTGCCATCTCATTCCTCCTCGAAGAAGAGCTCGTCGATGCGGTCGAGCAGGGTCCGGGCGCGCCGCTGCGCCAAGCAGGTTGGCGAGCCGGTCCGGCGGGCGAAGCGTCGGGGTCGACGGCGAGCGCGCTCTCCAGCGCCGCGCGAAACGCCGCGGCGATCCTGGCGCGCGACGCAGTAGGTGCTCGCCCACGTCACGTGGGGGCTGGCCCGTCGGCCCGCGCCGAGCTCGAGCGCCCGCCGATAGCGCGCTCGCGCGCCGCTGGTCGGACCCGCCGAGCATCGGCGACAGGCTCTCGAAGGGAATCATCGCCTCGTGCAGCGCACCACGATCGTGGTCCGGATCGAGCGCGAGCGCGCGCTCGAAGATCGCTCGCACCGTCGGCAGCTCGGCGACCCGCTCGGGACGATCGAGCGCCAGCGAGACCGCCGAGCCCCAGGCGGCGCCGAGCCAGTAGAGCAATTCGACGTCCCCCGCCTCGCGCTCGCGGCGAGAGATTCGCCGGGGCACCGTGTCGAGCGCGCCGCTCGACCCGGGAAAGCGGCGCTCGAAGACGCGCATGCAGTAGCCGCGAGCGCGCCAATGGAGCGCGTGGGCGCGGACGCGGATCTCGGTCGCGCGTTCGTAGTCGCGGTCCGGTAGCGCATCGGCCCGAGGCTCGACGAATCCCGCCGAGTAGGAGGCGAAGCCACGGCAGGTGGCGAGCAGCAGGCCCTCGTCCTCCGGCGCCGCGGCGACCAGACTCTCGAGCGTCTTGAGCGCGAACGGCATCGCCTCGGCGATCAGCTCGGGATCGTCGTCTTCGGCCCAGGTCGAGCCGCCGCCGGCGAGCGTCTTGCCGAGACGGCCGGCGAGAAATCGGGTCGGGGAGCAGCCGCCGACGACCAGCGAGCGCGATCGCCCAGGCAGGCGACCGATGTCCGCCGGGAGGTCATCGGCGGACATTCTATGGTCGCGCGCATCGAACCGCTCGGGACTCGGCTACGGCGAGCACGCCGATTCGGCCCTCGGCCGGCGATGTGGAATACTCCGCGCCGCCCGCGATGGATCGCCCCACCCCCGCCTCGCCGCCCGCGCGGACCACACCCGATGAGCGCCTCTCGGCCGGCCGAAGACGGAGGATGCCTACACGCCGGTCGACGCCCCCGAGGCCTGGCCGCTGCTCTCCCTGCTCTGCTTCGCCGCGGCGCTCGCGTCGAAGCCGATCGTGCGGTGGCTGCCGACGGACGTTGCGCCCCTATCCGCTCGTCGTGCTGCTTCCGGTCGCCGTCTCGGTGGCGGCGTCGCTGTGCGGCCTCGTGCTCGCGTGGATCGGGCTGCGCCGACGCCCAGGCAGCGCGCTCGCGCGCGCGGGCATGCTGGTCAACGGCATCGTTCTGCTGCTGGCGGCTCTCGCCGCCGCCGCTCTGGTCTGGATCGTGCGCCGTTGAGACGGCTCAGAAGCCGACGCGACGCATCACGAATCGCGGCAGTCGCCTGACGACGGCCATCACCCAGCGCCAGGCCGCCGGCGCGTAGACGACCGGGGCGCCCCGATCGAGCGCGCGAAGTACGCGGCGGGCGACCGCCTCGGGCTCGCCGGCAAACGGCGGCTCGGGCAGGCCGTCGGTCATCGAGGTCCGGACGAAGCCGGGCTTGACAGTCGATCACGACAAGCCCCGACTCGCGAAACTTGTGGTCGAGACCCTCCAGATAGTGGGTCAGGCCCGCCTTCGCGGCGCCATAGAGAATCACCGGCTTGCGTCCGCGCTCTCCCGCCACCGAGCTGAAGACGCAGAGCTTGCCGCCGCCGTTCGGCGAGCAGTCGGCGCCGCGCCTCTTCGCAGAACAGCACGGTGCCGGAGAAGTTCGGCCTCGAGCACGCGCCGGGCCAGGTCGGGCTCTGCTTCGAGCCGTTCCTGGGTGGCGAAGAGCCCGGCCGTGACGATCACCGCGTCGAGGTGCCCGAGCGCGCGTTCGACCTCGTCGAGCGCCGGCGCGAAGGTCTCGGGAAGGAGGAGATCGCAGGCTGCCACGCTCGACCGCCGCCGCGTCGCAATCCGAGCGGGCCGCGAGGTCCCGCGCGCTGCGACCGAGGTCATCGAGATCGCGGCCGAGCAGGACGAGGCGATCACCGCGAGCCGCGAGCTGGCGAGCGAGAGCACGTCCGATTCCCTTGGTGCGCACCGAGCAGCGCGACATTCATCTGGGATCCCCCATCAGCCGAACCGACTGCGCGCTGCGCAGCTTGCGCTCGGGATCCCAGATCCGCCGGACCCGCTCGAACTCCGGGAGGCGCGAGTCTCCATCTCCCGGAAGCGCTCGGGCCGCAGCAGCAGGTCCTTCGCCAGATAGATCCTCCCCGCCTTCGGCGATGGTCGCCGCGGCGAGCGCGTCGACGGTCGCGTCCAGACCGGGGTGCATCGGCAGGTCGAGCGCCACCGAGACCCCCGGGCCGCGGAAAGGAGAGCAGGCCATCGCCCTCTTCGCCGCAGTCCTTGAGAACGCAGAGAAACGTCGAGCCGCCACGCCGCGTCGCGACCTCGAGGAAGCGCCGCACCGCTCCGGGCCGCTCCCGCTCCGGTAGCACGCACTGGAACTGGGTGAAGCCACGGCGTCCGTAGATCCGATTCCAATGACGCACGAGGTCGAGCGGATAGAAGAATTTCTCCGGGCTCTCGACGCGCCGGTGCGCACGACGCGGATGGAGATGGAACAGGACCGAGTTGAATGCCCGCACGGTCGGAGCCGGAGAGAACGAACGACGGCATCGAGAAGGGTAGGGCCAACCCGCGCCCCGGCCTCGGCGATCGCGACGGGGCCTCCGCAGATTCCGCCCAGCGACCGCGGAAGACGACGCCGCGTCCGAGTGCCCGACCGCGTTTCAGGCAGTCGATCCAGGCCACCGTGAACGGCCAGGCCCGCGCCGCCGCGGCCATCGCCTCGAGCAACTGGTCGAGGTTCGCGTGCCGGTCGCTCTCCGCTACGACCCAGGGCGAAGGGATGCGCTCGAGGAGCATCTCGACCTCGAGGATCTGACCGGTGAGCCCCATGCCGCCGATCGTGGCGCGGAACAGGTCCGAGTGTTCCTGGCGCGAGCAGGAGACCATCTCACCGCTGGCCAGGCGCAGCAACAGCTTTTCGACGTGGCGGCCGATCGTCCCGGCGACGTGATGGTTCTTGCCGTGGACATCGGCAGCGACCATGCCCGCCGAGCGTCACGAATTGCGTGCCAGGAGTGACCGCGGGAAAGAGCCGGCGCGGCAGCAGGGTCCAGATCAGGTCCCGCAGCGAGAGACCGGCCTCCGCGCGCAACCGCGCGCCGCCGAGGTCGAGCTCGAGGATCCTGTCGGCGAGGCGCGAGCCGGCCACTTCCAGGACGCCGGGCGGCGGCAGCGCCGAATCGCCGTAGGAGCGGCCCAGGCCCCTGGTCAGGACCGCGTCGCGCGTGATCGCCCGGAGATCCTCGGAGAGACGCTCCCGTCCGGCGACGCGAGCGCCGCCCCAGCCGCTCAGCGTCGGGCCCGGATCTACCTTCCCCACCGTAGTGGAAGATATCCGATCTCGCGGGAGCTTGGGTCAGCCGGCGTCGCGCTCGCCGCCGCGGGCCGCGAAGCGGTCGCGGCGCACCCAGACCTCGAGTGGCTGACGTACGCCGGGGACTCCGCGCGAGGAGTAGACAAGCTCGTAGCGCTCCCCGAGCAAGCCGATCAGCCGGTCCTGAAAGTCCCGCAGCGCCAGCTCCCCGGTCGGGCGAAAGTAGCGCTGATTGACCTCGAGCGACCGCTCGGTGATGTGCATGCGCACCACCGCGACCGGAGGCGACGCGATGACTCTCGCGAGGTCCGCCGCGACGACGGAGTCCGGCGTCACGTCGATCCAGTGGACCGCGGCAAACGTCGCCGCCGGGCGATCGGCGAGCCAGTAGATGAGCGGCAACGCCGGGAACGCGAGGATCGGCTCGCCGGGCCGGGTCCAGGCCTCGAGCGCCCCGACGACGCCGTCGACCGCCTGTTGCGTTCCCCGGCCCAGGCGCAAACCGGCCAGGGCTGGAAGGCTCGAAACGGATTCTGCCCTGGCGATCGGGGGCTCGCGCCAGAGCACGAAGTCGAAGGGCACGAGCAGCTTGAGCGCCACGGCGGCGGCCACCGCGATGGCCGCGAGCGAAGTCACGGCCATGCGCAAGGGCCGCTGCCAACCGGGCAGCGGGCCGGCATCGAGCGCGAGCGCGAGCACGACGGCGAGGCTGGGCAACGCGACGGCTTCGCCGCCGGGCCAGGACAGGGCCAACGCGGCGCCGGTACCCGCGCCGACCAACGCCAAGAGCAACGTCTGCTGCTCGACCGCCTCGAGCCGACGGCGGAGCGCCGCAGCCGAGAGCGCGAGGGTCGGCGCCAAGATCCCGAAGATCGCTAGAAAGACGCCGACCCGCTGAGCCGTTCGCAGCAACTCCGGCTCGACGAGCGCGCCGCCGGCAATGCCGTGGCCCAGCACCAAGGCCACGACGGCAGCCAGGGCGGCGATCGAGACCCCCAGCCGGGGTCGCGGGGCCGGACGCGACGGATTGGGGCTCCGCCAGCCGAGAACGGCGACCGCGAGCGCGCCGAGCGCGCCGATCGACGCGGGCAGGGCGAGCACGTCGATCCGGAAGGGATCGATCCATGGTCGCGGCAAGAGCATCCAAATCGGCCCTTTGCTCGCCGCGGCGTCGACGAAGACCTCACGCAAGAAAGCGCCCAACGCCCCACGGGTAGCGAGCCATCCGCCCAGGATCAGCGCCGGCACGCTCCAACCCGCGACGAAACCGCCGAGGCCCGGTCCGAGCGTGGCCCGGCGCTCGACGGACCGCCACGACACCAGAAGCAACGCCATGGGGATCGCCACGGAGACGCCGAGACCGATCGTCTGCTTCGTCCAGAATGCCAGACTGGCCGAAGCGCCGCAGAGCAGCCACCACCGAAGAGATCCGCGTGACCGCGAGAGCGCGCGGCTGGCCGCGAAGCCGGCGACGATCGACGCGAGCAACGCATGATGGTTGTAGAGGTCGAGGATCTCGGTGTCGTCGCCGCTCGCGAGCCAGACCGCGGCGAGCGCCGCGACAATCGCCGTGCCGACCCGGAAACGCCGCGCCAACCAGGCTGCTAGCGTGCCGGCGATCACCACGCGCGCGAGCGCCCCGGCCAGCCGCGACAGGATCAGGCGGCGGCCGAAGAGCTCCTCGAGACCCGCGTGCGCGAGCGCCTGGAGCGGCGGCAGATGCAGAAAGAAGTCCCGATACGGCGTCTCGCCGGCGGCGATGCGGTGGCCATAGTAGGGAAAGTAGCCGTCGAGCGTGACGCCCAGAAAGCGATTCCACCAGGGCAGCAGGAAGAGCGCCGTCGCGACGCCGGCGACCGCCGCCGCGAGCAGCGCCTGCCCCCGGCGCTCGAGATCTCTCTCGTCCGACGCCGAATCCGACGCGACCGCGATGGCAGCCATGACCCTTCTACGTTGCGGCGCCGAGAAGCGTTTCTCTCGTCGTCTCGCTGGCCGGCGCGACGAGGCGAAACGAAAACGAGGGGCGCTCACGCGCCCCTCGCCGGTCCTGCCGGATCCTCGGCCCGGAGGCCCGAGGATCAGAAGCTGATGCGCAGCCCGAGCCGGGCCTGCCACCGCGACAGCGTGTCCGAGGTCGAGAACGGGCTGTCGGGGTTGGTGATCGAGTTGGTGAAGTTCTGCCGGTAGATCGTCTTGCCGGTCGCGCTGTCGACGCTCGTCGTGATCGGTGTCGTCGTGCCGAATGGAACGAATCTCACGACTCCCTTGTCCTCGTCGAACATGTTGATGACGTTGATCAGGTCGACCGCGATCTGCGCGCGAACGACCGAGATCGGAATCTGGACGTCGTAGTGGAAGTCGAGTCGCCGCGTCCACGGCCCGACGCTCTGGTTCCTCTCGAGGATCTTGCCGGTGCCGCTGACTCCCTGGTGGCTGAGATAGGACTGGAACTGATCCCAGGTGAAGCCCTGCAGAATGACCTGATCCGGTCCGGTCGGCACGAAGAGCAGGTCGTTCGTGGTGAAGCCGTCCTTGTTGGGATCGCCGCCCATCAGGATCGAATAGGGCCGCCCCGACTCAGCGTTCCAGAAGAGGCCGAGGTTGTGGGTCACCGGGCCGGTGTCGAAGCTGTAGTTGGCATTCACCCACCAGCGGTGCTCGTTGACGAAGCTCGAGTCCTGACTGCTCGGGCGGAAGATATCGCCCCGGGTCGGCTGAAACTGGAAGTTCGAGATCGCCCGGCTCGACCCGCCCTCGAAGGCGTTCTGGGCGTCGGAATGGGTATAGCCGGAGTTGAAGCCGAAGCCGCCGCCTCGCGCCGCCTTCGAGAGGACCAGGGAGAGCACCGTCTCGCCGCCTTCGCTAGTGTTGGTGAGAAACGGCGCCGAGCTGAACGCGGTCGACTTCCTGCTGTAGGTCGGCCGGCCGTCGAGAGCGTGGTGCCGGTCTCGACCAGGTTCTGGTTGGTGTAGAAGACGTCCTGGTCGGTCTGCGAGTAGATCGGCCTCGACCGTGCCGCGCAGATCCCACCAGGGCAGCTCGCGTCGTAGCCGAGCGTGGCGCGCCAGGACGCTGCGGGAACTCGAAGTCCGGATCGATCAGCGTCGACGAGTCGCCGACGTGCCGCCGACGCGAAGTCTTCGGCTGGTTGAGACGGGTCGGAGTTGAACGGCGACGTGCCTCGCGGGAGAGCGTCGTCGTCTCGATGCCGGTGTCGCCGATAGGCGTTCGAGATCCAGACGTAGGGCGTGCGGCCGGCGAAGACGCCGATGCCGCCGCGCAGCTGGTGCTGCCCTCGCCGTTGATGCCTAGTTGAAGCCGAGGCGCGGGGAGAGGATCAGGTTCCGCTCGGCACCTCGCTCGGTCGGATGCCGAAGGCGTGTCGTACGACGCGCTGGTTGCAGCGACGGGCGAGTCGGGGAAGATCGGCAGGTCGGCGCGCAGGCCGTAGGCTGAGGGTGAGGCTTGTCGTTCACGCGCCACTGGTCGCCGACGTAGAGACCCCACTGCTGGGCGCTCGAAGGTCGAGTCGGGCGGCGCGGGTCGCTGCCGTTGGCGAAGCGTGATCGAGTACTCGTTCGCGATGCCCGCTTCGAAGTCGTCGAGGGTGCGTGAAGCGGTAGCAGCCGAAGATGTCGCGACAGGAAGAGGTTCTTGAAGTTGAAGATCTCGTTGTGGGTGCCGATCGGTGACGGTGTGGCTGCCCTCGATGAAGGTGAAGTCGTCGGTGATCTCGAGGATGTCCTGGTAGAGCTGGTTCGCGCCGGAGAAGCGCTCGCGTGCCGGCGGTCAGCTGCGGCGGCGAGCGACCGGTGCCGATGTCGACGGAGGGGAAGGTCACCGGCGTGGCGCGCACGTCGCGGATCGTCTGGTAGCCGATGCGCGCCTACGTTGAACGAGCCGCCGCCGAAGACGCTGTTGAGCTGGACGACCGTCGAGTTCGTCTTGGCGGCGATGGCGTAGATGGCCGTCTCGAAGCGGAAGACGCGAGGTCGACCGATCGGCGACGACGTCGCGCGCCGGCGTCGACGTAGTTGTGGCGGAGGGTCGCGCTTGTGCGTCCGGCGCGACGTTGAAGTCGACGCGCGCCGAAGATGAGGTCGCTGTCGGTCGGCGCTGTGAAGTCGCCGAGGCCGCCCGGGTCGTAGCCGTACCGGTTCTGAGGATCGACTCGCGGAAGCGCCGCGGCCTGGGCCGGGTTGTCGAACTGCTGCCCGGTCGAGCCGTCGGCCGAGACGCCGGTCGGCGCCTCGCGGCGGTTGATCTCGCCGGTGAGGAAGAAGAAGAGCTTGTCGCTGCAGGATCGGGCCGCCGACGCGGGCGCCGTACTGGTCCTCGTGAACTCGGAGATCGGCTGTCGAGACCGGCGACGCGTCGCTGACGTAGTCCTCGCTCGCGCAGCGAGCCGTAGAGCCGAGCCGTGGAACTCGTTCGTCCCGCCGCGGGTGATGACGTTGATGCCGCCGCCCGTGAAGCCGCCCTGGCGAACGTCGTAGGGCGAGACGACGAGCTGGAGCTCCTGGACCGCGTCGAGCTGATCGGCTGCGCGTTGGCCTGGCCGCCCGGCGTGCCGGGTCGGCGAGGCCGAACAGGTCGTTGTTGACGGCGCCGTCGATCTGGATGGTGTTGTACTTCGGGCTGCGAGCGGCGAAGCTGATCTGCTTCTGGCTGTCGTCGCTGGCGCGAATCGAGGCGTAGGGATTGGTCTTGGCCATGTCGAGGAGATTGCGCCGGACGGTCGGGAACGACTGGATCTGCTCGAAACTGACAGAGGAGGCCGATCCGGTGCGGTTCGGGTTGATCAGCTCGTTGTAGGTCGCCACCACTTCGATCGACTCCTCGATCGAAGCGAGCGACAACTGGAGGCTCACATCGGTCGTCGAGCCCAGGTTGACGGTGACGCCGGTCGCCTGCTGGCTCTGGAAGCCCTCGAGCGTCGCGCTCACGACGTACGGACCACCGACCTTGAGGTTGACCAGGATGTAGCGCCCGTCGGCGTTGGTCTGACCGGTGTAGGTCGTGTTGGTCGGCGTGTGCACCGCGCTCATGGTGACGCCCGGCAAGGGCGATCCATCCGAGTCGGCGACGACCTTGCCGCTCAGCGATCCGGTGGTGACCTGCGCGTTCGCGGTGCCGGCCGCACAGAGCAGACCGGCCGCAAGCGCGATCGCTGTCAGCATTCGCTTTTCTAGCTTCATAGGACCTCCTCAGGCCGTTACGATTCAAACCGAAAGCGCTGGTTGGCTTCCGGAAGACTAGCGAGACGATTTCGGCCGCCCGCTGCGTCGAAGTTCCAGGGGAGCCACGACGGGATTGGCCGGAATCCTAACCGATCCTCCGCGCACCGACTACCCTGAATTCGGGGGCGCTAGACTCCATGTCGATGCCCCATCCGAAGCTCCACTTCCTGGTCTGCGTCAATGACCGCGGCGAAGATACCACTCGCTCCTGCTGCGCCGGCGGCGGCGGGCTCGAGATCTACCGCCGCTTCAAGGACCGGGTCCGGGAGCTCGGCGTCAAGGACCATGTCCTCGTCACCCGTACCGGCTGCCTGCGGCATTGCAGCCGCGGGCCGACGGTCATCGTCTGGCCCGCCGGCCGGTGGTACGGCGGGGTCCACGTCGAGGATGTCGACGAGCTCGTCGCCCGCGAGCTCGACGGCCTCGAGGTCGTGCGCCTGCGCATGCCCGACGGACCGTGGGAGTGACGCTCCCACCGCCGCACCACTGCGAGCTCGCGCCCGGCGCGCGGGCCGAGCTGGTCCCGCTCGCGCGCGCCGAGGACGGCGAGGCGGCGCGCTGGCCGACGCGCGTTCAGCTCGGCTGGGACCGGGACCTCCTGCACGTCCGCTTCGAATGCGAAGACGACGACGCCTGGTCCACGCTCGCGGTCCGCGACGCGCCACTCTGGACCGAGGAAGTGGTCGAGGTGTTCCTCGCTCCCGGAGCCGAAACGCCGACGCGCTATTTCGAGCTCGAGATCTCGCCTCGAGGCGTCGTCTTCGACGCCGAGGTGTTCTGCCCCCACGGCGACCGCCGCGGGCTCGCCGTCGATTCCGGATGGACCTGCGAGGGCCTCGGGGTCCGGGTCTCGCCAGGCGCGTCGCGGCAGGATTGGATCGCCGAGCTTTCGATCCCCTGGCGCGCCGTCGCTCCCGCTCCGCTCCCCGAGCTCTGGCGCATCAACTTCTATCGCATCGAACGTCCACGCGACGGCAGCGCCGCCGAATTCTCGGCCTGGTCGCCCACCCTGGTCGACCCGGCCGACTTCCACCGTCCCGAGCGATTCGGCCACCTCAGGTTGCTGCGCCAGCGACCACTTCGTTCCAATTGACGTTTCAATCGACGTGCGCACGCCGCCGAATCGGGCTAGACTCGCTGGCCTGCGCCCAGCGCAACAATTCGAGAAGAGATGGCCTGTCCCCCCTACGACCTCGCCGCTGCCTGTCGCCATGTCGCCAAGAAGGACCGAGCCCTCGGCCGCGTGATCCGAGAGGTGGGGCCCTGCGCGCTCGAGATCTCCGCCCGACAGAGCCCATACCAGGCCCTGGTCGAGTCGATCGTCTACCAGCAACTGTCCGGACGCGCCGCGGCGACGATCTACGGACGGCTCTGCCGCAGCTTCGGTTCCAATCGCTGTCCACGGCCCGAGCAGATCCTCGAGGCGACTCCCGAGCTCCTGCGCGGCGCCGGTCTCTCGCGCAGCAAAGCGGCCGCCCTGCGTGATCTCTCGACCAAGGCCCTCGACCGCCAGATCCCGACCCGAACGCAAGCGAGCCGCCTCAGCGACGACGAGATCGTCGAGCGCCTGACCGAGATCCGCGGCGTCGGCCGCTGGACCGTGGAAATGTTCCTGATCTTCACGCTCGGCCGCCCCGACGTGCTCCCGGTCGACGACTTCGGAGTGCGCAAGGGCTTCGCCCGGACGCAGGGGCGCGAAGTCCTGCCCCGGCCCAAGGAGCTCTCCGACCATGGCGAGCGCTGGCGCCCCTTCCGCTCGGTGGCGAGCTGGTATCTCTGGCGCGCCAGCGAGCTCACCTGAGACCGACGGCGCCGCCGCTCAGAGCACCGGCGCGACCGTTTCGGGCCCGCGCCGGGCGATCCAGATCGACACACACAGAGCGACGGTGAACAAGCCGAGAGCCAGGCCCCACCAGATCCCGGGCAGGCCGAGCATCTCGGCGCGGCCGAGCCAGAGCGCAAGCGGCATGCCGAGAGCGTAGTAGCCGATCAGGTTGAAGAGGGCCGCGGGGCGCGGCCTGCCCATGCCGCGCAGAATGCCACCGCCCACCACCTGGATCCCGTCGAAGAGCTCGAAGGCGGCGACGATGGGCAGAATGGCAGCGGTGCGCGCAACCACCTCCGCACCGGCCCCGAAGGCCGCGGGAATGACGCGGCGGCCGAGCACGAAAAGCAGCGCGAAGACGCTCATCACGGCCGCACCCAGTCCGAACGCCACCCAGGCGGCGCGGCGCGCACCGCTCGGATCCCGCGCGCCGATTCGGTTGCCGACACGCGTGGTGGCGCCGAGCGAGATCCCCAACGGCACCATGTAGGAAACCGAGGCGAGGTTGAGGGCGATCGAGTGCGCCGCGAGATCGACGGCCCCGAGCCGTCCGGCGAGCAGGGTCGCGAACGCGAACGCCCAGTACTCGAACAGGAGCTGCAGGGCGACCGGCGCACCCATGCGCAACACCTCGGCGAGCTCCGGCCGCCGCACCTCGCGCGGATCGAGCACTGTCGCCGAGCCGCGCTGCAGCCGCCGGCGCCAGATGACGAGGACGAGGCCGCCGGCGAGCAGGACGGAGGTCAGCGCGGTCGCGACCCCGGCGCCCACCGCCCCGAGCGCCGGCGCTCCGAACAGCCCGTAAATCAAAACCGCGTTGACGACGACGTTGAAGGCGTTGCCGGCGAAGCTCACCCACATCGCCGGGCGCACGATGCCGCGCGCCTGGAGGTACTGCTTGAGAGCGATGAACAGCATGTAGCAGGGCAGGCCGGGGATCTGGACGATGACGTAGCGGTGCGCGAGCGCGGCGGTCGCCGGGTCCTGGCCGAAGGCGACAAGCACCTTGCCGGTGAGCAGAAAGAGCCCGGCCAGCGGCAGAGAGGACGCGAGCGCGACGGCGACGACGTGCAAGAGCGCCCGCGACAATCGCCGGCGATCGCGCGCGCCGTGCGCCTGGCTCGCGATCGGATCGACGCCGAAGACGAGCCCCATGGCGACGACGGTGGTTCCCATCACCCAGAGGCGGCCGAGCGACACGGCATTCAACGGCGTCACTCCGAGCCGGCCGACCATCATCAGGTCGACCGTCCAGAGCAGCATCGCCGAGAGCTGGGTCAAGGCGACCGGCGTCGCCAGCAGGGTCAGTCGGCGAATCTCTCGGCGTACGGCGCTCATCCAAGGCTCGCGAGACTATCGCGCCGAAAGACGAGAGGTGCGGATGCTAGAGTCCCGCGATCTCTGCCGGGAGGAACGGGATGTTCGGACGCGAGCGCGAGACCACAGCCGAGTTCACGCTCAAGGCCATCGTCGCGGGCATCGTCCTGGGCGTCATCTTCGGCGCCGCCAACGCCTACCTGGGGCTGAAAGTCGGCATGACCGTGACGGCCTCGATTCCCGCCGCGGTGATGACGGTGGTCGCCTTCCGGGCGCTCCGGCTCAAGAGCACGATCCTCGAAGCCAACATGTCGCAGACCGTCGGCTCCGCGTCGACGTCGCTCGCGACCGGCGCGATCTTCACGATTCCGGCGCTCTTTCTCTGGGGCATCGTGCCCCCTTACCTACAGGTCGTGGCGCTCTGTTTCCTGGGCGGCGTGCTCGGTATCTCCGCGATGATCCCGCTGCGTCGGCTGCTGGTGGTCGAAGCGCACGACGAGCTTCCCTATCCCGAGGGCACGGCCTGCGCCGAGGTGCTCAGAGCCTCGGAGGGAGAGGTCTCCCAGGGGGTCTGGATCTTCCGCGGCATGGCGCTCGGTGCCGCGGTCAAGCTCGCGCTCGCGCTCGGCCACCTCTTCCCCGACAGCATCGGCGTGCTCCTGCCGGTGCTGCCCAAGGCCGAGCTGGCGCTCGAGATCTCGCCCGCGCTGCTCGCCGTGGGCTACATCCTCGGCTATCGGCAAGCGGCCGTCTGCGTGGCGGGGTCGATCGTCTCGGCGCTGGTGCTGACGCCCCTGCTCGCCTGGTTGGGCGCCAGGACCGGCGCGCCCGTCTTCCCGGAGACCCAGTTGCTGATCTCCGAGATGTCGAGCGGGCAGATCTGGTCGCGCTATGTGCGCTACATCGGCGCCGGCGCCGTGGCGACCGCGGGGATTCTCACTCTCGCGATCAGCATGCCGAAGATGGCCGGCGCGTTCGCCGCGGTGATGAAGGGCGTCCGCTCGCGCCAGCGCGCCGACGCTGGAACGGTGGTCGCGGTGCCGGCGACCGACCGCGACCTGCCCGGCAGCGTGGTCGTGGCCGGCATCGCGTTGGTGGTGCTCGTCTCCTGGATCGTCCCGGGGGTCTTCGCGGGGGAGATGACCTTCTTCCAACGCGCCGTCTGCGCGGCGGGCGTCGGCCTCTTCGGCGTGCTCTTCGTCACCGTCGCCGCGCGTATCGTCGGCATCGTCGGGGTCTCGTCGCAGCCGACCTCGGGCATCACGCTGGTGACTCTCCTGGGAGTCGCCTCGGTCTTTGCGGTCAACGGCTGGACCGACCTCGGCGCCCGCGCGGCGGTGCTCACCGTCGGCACGATCGTCGCGATCGCGGCCTCCAAGGCGGGCGACATCTCGCAGGACCTGAAGACCGGCTACCTTGTCGGCGCGACGCCAGCCAAGCAGCAGGTCGGCCAACTCATCGGCGCGGCTTTCGCCTGCTGGGCGGTCGCGGCGACGGTGCTCCTGCTCGGCAAGACCTACGAGTTCGGCTCGCCCGAGATCCCCGCGCCGCAGGCGATGCTGATGAAGACGATCATCGAAGGCGTGCTCTCCGGCCAGCTGCCCTGGGACCTCGTCGCCACCGGCGCCGGCCTTGCGATCACGGCGATGCTGTGCGGCGTCTCCGGGCTCGCCTTCGCGATCGGGGTCTACCTACCGCTCAGCTCGATGATGGCGCTCTTCGTCGGCGGCGTCGTCCGTCGGCTCTCGGCGTCCGCCGCCGAGGCGGGCAAGGCCGACGACGACCCCGGCATCCTCGCCGCCTCCGGCCTTGTCGCCGGCGAAGGGCTGGCGGGCATCCTGGTTGCCTTCCTCGCCTTCAACGAGTGGATACCCAGGGCGGCCGAACCCCGCCTGGGCGGCGCTCTGGGCAAGGGCGCAGCGCTCGTCGTCGCCGGCCTCGCCTGCGCCTTCCTGGCGCGCGCCGGCCGCTTCTCGAAGCGCGCCGGGCCGACTTAGTCCGTGGCTCGCCCCGGCGGCTCGCGGACGTAGACGTCTCGCTTCGGGTAGGGGATCTCGATCCTTTCCGCTGCGAATCGCTTGTAGATCGCCATGTGCAGCGCGTCGGCGACGCGCCCGCGCGCCTCCGGCTCGGCGATCCAACCGAGCAGCTCGAAATCGAGGCCCGACTCACCGAAGGCGCGCAGGCGCACCCTGGGTTCCGGATCGACGCAGAGGTCGGCTTCGCTCGCCGCGACCTCGAGCAGGATCTCCCGGACCCGATCGACGTCGCTGCCGTAGGCGACTCCGACCTTGATCCGCAGCCGCTGGCGGGTCCACCTGCCGCCGCTCTCGTTGACGATCTTCGAGTTGGCGATGAGCGCGTTGGGCAGCGTGATCTCGACGTCATCGCGCGTCAGCAGGCGAGTCGAACGGATACCGACGTGCGTCACCTGGCCGCGCTCGCCTCCGTCCAGATTGATGTAGTCGCCGAGCTTGTAGGGTGCATCGGTCAGGATGAACAGGCCCGCGAAGAAGTTGGCGAGCGTGTCCTTGGCGGCGAAACCGACGGCAATGCCGACGATTCCCGCCGAGGCGAGCCAGGCGGTGAGATCGATGCCCCAGGTGACGAAGGCGAAATAGACGCCCGCGACGACGATGCCGATGTTGGCGAGGTTTCGAAAGAGCGGCAGCGTGCGGTCTTCGACAAAACGGGAACGGCCGCTTGCCGCCTGGAGCAGCAGCCCGGCGACGCGCAAGCCGGCGACGACCCAGAGCAGGATCGCGATCGAGGCGAGGAGATTCAGCGTGAGGCGGGAGAGGTCGAGCAGGCCGGCGTTCTCGCCCGCGGTCAGCTCGAGCCGCCAAGTGATCAGCACCAGACCGGCGATCATCACGCTGGCGCGAATCGGCTGACGCAGGGTGGCGACCAGCCGGTCGTCCAGGTCGGTGGCGGTGCGTGCCGCGAGCCGAGCGATCCCGCGCCCGATCACGAGCTCGACCAGCCAGGCTGCGATCAGCGCGAGCCCCAGCAGGACCGCGCCCTGGACCCAGCGGTTCGTGCCGAAGATCTCGAGCAAGCTCTCCCAGGACTCCACCACCGCCGACCCTACCCGATCTCAGAGACAGGGCGGAGCGCCGGTCGCACTGGTCCAGGCGCACACGTCGCCGAGCTCGAAATCGTCGGCGAAGAGCTCGACCAGGAGAAAGGTCGCCCCGGCGGCCCGGTTCGTCGAGAGCGTCAGCATGCAGGTCGGGGCCGCACCACTGCAATCGCCCGACCAGCCGGCAAAAAGCGAACCGAGGAGCGGCGCGGCCGTCAGCGTGACCACCGTTCCGTCCGAATAGGTCTCGTCGCAGTCGCTCGGGCAATCGATCAACCCGTCGCCACTCGTCACCGCGCCGGCGCCATCGCCGGAGAGCGACACCTGCAGCGTCCAGGTCGGGTCGAGATCGAAGGTGGCGGTCACCGACCGCGCCTGATCGAGACTGAGCTGACAGGTCGAGGTGCCGGCACAGTCGCCGCTCCATCCAGCGAACTGGGCGCCCGGCTCCGCGGTCGCGGTGAGCTCGACCGCGCTCCCCTCGAGATAGCTCTCGACGCAATCCCCAGGGCAGTCGATGAGCCCGTCGCCGCTCAGCACCGAACCCAGCCCGGCGCCGGCGAGGAAGACCTCCAGATCGTGAAACACCGGCGTCACCGCTTCGGCCTCGAACGACCCCGCGTCGCAGGTCGCGACGGTATCGCCGTCGCCATCGGTCGGTCGAGCTTCGCCCCGTTGGTCGCTAGTCATCGGCAGATCGACGGCGCCGACGGGATCCCAGCCGACGCAGCCGGCGGGATCGCCGCCATCGATCGCCGGGCTGGCCGCCCCCAGGTCGTGGGTCGGCGTTGGCCCGCCATGGTCGGCCAGCGCCCCGAGCACGAGGTCGAGCGGCGCGCCGATGGTGCCAACCTGGTCGCCGGTCGCGATCAAGGACGCCGAGCAGCCGTCGACGACGGCGACGGCGTTGTAGCCCTCGGAGACAAGCGATCCAGCGGCGGTCGTCGTGCAGTCGTCCTGGTTGCCGCTGCCGGCGTTACCGGCGACGAGCGTGTTGCGCAGGCGCAAGATTCCGCCCTCGCGAGCGATGCCGCCGCCCACGCCGTTCGCGGTGTTCGTGGCCACGGTGCCATTGCGCAGCCGAGTCGTGCCGCCGGCGACGTTCAGGCCGCCACCGCGCGCCGACTGGCAATCGAGTGGACCACCGATCTGGTTGCCCGACAGCGTCGAGTTGTCGATCGCGGTCTCGCCCGCGGAGAAGACGCCACCGCCCCGCCCATCCGGCGCCTGGAACGCCAGGAAGCAGCTACCGTCGCCGCTCGCGTTCGCGTCGAGTGTCGAGGAGCTCAAATGCAGAATGCCGCCGGCGAGGTTGGCGACGGCGCCACCGTCACCGCCCGCCGCCGAGGGCTGCCCGCCGCGCCCCGCCGCGTTGCCGAAAAAACGGGAAGCGGAGACGATCGCGCTTCCGGCGTTGGCGAGCGCGCCGCCGCTGCCGCCCGGCCGGCCGGCCGCGCAATCGCCGGTCGACGCGCCCACGCCCGCGAAGTTGGCCTGCCAGAGGACGCCATCGGCAAGGAGCGTCGCGCCGGCGGCATTGTAGACCGCCCCCCCCGAGCCGCCCGTGGCGCCATTGCAGACAAGTGCTGATCCCGCGCTCCATGCCGAGCAGTCGGCGAGCTCGACGTTGGCGAGAACGACAGAGCCGGCGTTGCGAATGCAGCCGCCGTCGCGCTGCGCGGCAGCCGAGGAGGTCGCCCGTCCCTTCTCGATGCGGACGCCCGAAATGGCGAGCGAGCCAGTCGCTGCGATCTCCAGCACGCGACCGTCGGCGTCGCCGTCGCCATCTTCGTCACCGGAGAGCGTGAGCTGGCTCGCTCCCGGGCCGGCGAGGGTCAGGTCGATCGAAATCGTAAGGGGGCCGAGCCCGCTGTCGAGCCGAATCGTCCAGGGCGGCGAGCCAGGCAGGCCGAACTCGACCCTGTCGCCGGCCGCGGCCCCGGCGATCGCCTCGCGCAGGGAGCAGTCGACGGGCACGCAAGCCGAGTCGATCTCGTCGAGCGGCTCGTCGACGATCCAGGTGGTCTGAGCAGCCGTCCTCGCCGGGAGAAGGAGGAGAATCAGTAGAAGCAGACTGCTCGCGACGCGCATCGCACCTCCACCCTCGCCCGACGGCGCAGACAGTCGCGCCCGCGGCGTTCTGCTAGCGCTTGCCGAGCAGGGAACCGAGGTCGTCGAGCGCGCTGCCGGCGTTGTTCGCGAGCCCGCCGATCAGCGCCGCGGACTCACCGCCTCCCAGTCTAGACGACGGCGCGGGGCTCGGCGAGCGCGGTGGGGCGCAACCAGCCGAGCGTGATCGCGGCCTGTCCCGCCCAGTACGCGGGCCACGCCATCCACCCCACCCACGCCAGGGGCCCGGTGAACAGGTCGAGCGCGAGCAGCGAGTCGGACAGCACGTAGAGCAGAGCGCCGGCGGGAACCCACGGCGCGCCTCGACCGGCGACCTGCGCGCATGCCGCCATCGTCAGCAAGAGCAGCGAGTAGATCGGCACCGCCAGGTCGAGCTGACCAGGCAGGTCCGGAGCGACGCGTGAGAGAACGGCGGCGCCGGCGAGCGCGAGCAGGCCGAGCCGCAGCTTGGCGGCCGCGTCGACCTCCTCCCACCGGCGCCGCTCGCGCCAGAACAGGATGGCGTAGACGACATGGCCGGCGCCGAATGTCGCCAGCGCGGGCAGCAGGGGACCCACCTCGAGCAGCACGTCTCCCACCGAATGCACCGCGAGCGCCGCCGCGAGCAGCGGGCCTGCCCGCGATCTCGCCTGCCAGGCGAGGAGCGCGAGCGAAACCACCGCGAGCGCCTTGAGCGCGACCCAGCCCCCCGCGCCGAGTCGGCCGAGCAGGAAGTAGGCCACCGCAGAGAGAGTTGCGGTGAGGATCAGCGCCCACTCGCGGATCGGCCTCGACATGGCGGCAGCGAGCGTATCGCGCGCCACCCCGTGTAGGATCTGGCATCGTTCGCCACGAGCGTCTTGGAGGTATGACCGTGGAGTCTCAACCCACCGCCCTCATCGGCCGGAAGCTCGGGCCGTACGAGATTCTCGCCCTGCTGGGGCGGGGCGGCATGGGCGTGGTCTATCTCGCCGAAGATTCTCGGCTCCGCCGGCGGGTCGCTCTCAAGGTCCTGCCGCAAGAGATGTCGGCGAGCCCAGAGCGGCTGAAGCGCTTCCGGCGCGAAGCGAAGACCGTCGCCGCGCTCTCTCATCCCAACATCGTCACCCTGCACTCGGTGGAGGAGGCGGATGGTTTCCACTTCCTGACGATGGAGCTGGTCGAGGGCGAGACGCTCGCCGACGCGATTCCTCATGATGGCTTCTCCGTCGAACGTGCCATCGATGTCGCCCAGGCGCTGGCGAGCGCGCTCGCGGCCGCCCACGAGCGCGGCGTTCTCCACCGCGACCTGAAGCCGAGCAACGTCATGGTCGCGCCCAGCGGCTGGGTGAAGGTCCTCGATTTCGGCCTGGCGAAGCTGCGGCCGGAAGACGAGCTCACCTGGCTCGGCGGCGACGGCACCTCGTTGCCATTGACCCAGGAGGGCAAGATCCTCGGCACGCCGAGCTACATGTCGCCCGAGCAGCTGCGCGGGCAACCCGCCGACGAGCGCTCCGACGTCTTCTCGTTCGGCCTGATCTTCTTCGAGATGCTCTCCGGCCGGCTGCCGTTCGCCGGGGACACCAGCGCGGAGCGGATCGCCTCGGTCCTGCGCGACGCGCCCCGGCCCCTGCCCGAGCTGCGCCCGGAGACTCCACCGGTCGTGGTCCGCGTGGTCGAGCGCTGCCTACAGAAGGACCCCGAAAAGCGCTTCGCGGGCGCCGCTGCGTTGCGCGACGAGATCGCCGCGCTGAGACGCGAGCTCGAGATCAGCAAGCTGATCGAGAGCGGCGCGATCAGGCAGACCCGGCCGCGCCGCAAGATCTCTCGTTGGGAGGTGCTCGGCGCCGCCACGGCATTCGTGCTGCTGGTCGGGCTCGGCCTGAGGAGCGTGCTCGCACCAGCATCCGACGGGAGCGCGAGCTCGAGCGTCGAGGCGGTCGTCGAGGCTGCCAGACCCTCGATCGCGGTACTGCCGTTGCGGAACTTCTCGGGCGATCCGGACTATTTCGTCGACGGCATGACCGACGCCCTGATCGGCGCCCTCGCACGGCTGCGAGGCATGCGGGTCGTCTCCAGGCAATCGGCGATGCACTTCAAGGGTTCGGACAAGCTGCTCGACCAGATCGCCCAGGAGCTCGGCGTCGATTTTCTTGTCGAAGGATCGGTCGCGCGTGAGGGCGATCGCGTCCACCTGCAGGCGCGCCTGGTGCGGCCGCGACCGGAGGAGCAGCTTTTCGCGGAGGCGTTCCAGCGGCCGGCGACAGAGATCCTGGCGCTCCACGACGATGTCGCCCGAGCGCTCGCCACCGCCGCCGGTGTCGCCCTGACCAGCCGTTCGGAGGCAAGACCGGTGACGAGCAAGCGCGTCGACCCCGCCGTCTACGAGGCCTATCTACAGGGCAGGTACTGGGCCGGCAAGTTCCGGTCCGAGGACCTGGTCCGCGCCCGCGGCTACCTCGAACGGGCCGTCGCCCTCGACCCGACCTTCGCGCCCGCCTGGTCGAGCCTCGGCGAGGTGCTCGCCTGGCTCGGCAAGTTCCACCTCGACACGCGCTCGACGATGAGGGAGGCCGAGGCGGCGGCGCAGCGCGCGCTCCAGGCCGATCCCAACGACGCGCTCGCGTACTCCGTCCTCTCGGAGGTCGAGCAGACCCGCTGGCAGTGGGACGGAGGCCGAGCGCCAAGGCGCGTCGCGCGATCGAGCTCGACCCCAGCTCGGCGGAGGCTCGCCGCCAGCTCTGGCGCATCCTCGCGCCGCAGCTGTCGATTCGACGAGGCCCAGGAGCAGATCGAGCTCGCGGCGAAGCTCGATCCGCTCTCTGCCCAGATCGCGTCCCTCCTCGGCATCCAGTTGATGCTTGAGGAGCGCTTCGACGAGGCTGAGGCGGTCCTGACACCGAAGCGCTCGAGCTCGATCCCGACTTCGACCTGGTCGCACGCCTGGTTCTGGAACCTCTACGCGCAAGACGGGCAAGGAGCCCGATCGAAGTCGCGAGCTGGTCTCGGTACCTGCGACGTCATGGGCTTCCAGGAGATCGGTGCCGAGCTCGAACGCCGCATCGGCGAGGACGGCTACGAGACGGCCCTCGTGTGGGCGGCGCATCGCCTCTCGCCGCGAGTATCGCGGGAAGTCCCGACTCAAGTCGGCGTCATCGCCGGGCTTCTCGCCGAGGCGGGCGAGACCGAGGAGGCGCTGGCATTGGCTCGAGTTCGGGCCTCGAGCAGCAGGTCTGGGACATGCCCTGGGTCGCCGTCGGCCTCGACCTGCGAGAACCTGCACGGCACTCCCGAGTTCGACGAAGCCTCGACGAGCATGGGCCTTCCGCGCCGCCGCCGCTCGGTCCGCGCAGCGCGGCCCGACGCCGGTCTCGGCGACGTCAGTCGACGATGTTGACCTTCGACGCCGCGGCGTACTGGTCACCGAGGTACTTCTTGATCGCCGTCTTGTCGCCGGCCTGACGAGCTTCTTCTCGGCCGTGCGAGAGACCCGCTTCGGTCATCAGCTGTCTCGGCCGCCGCTGCCGCCTTTCATCATCGTGCGCACGCAGCGACGTGATTCGAGAGCGTCGACCGAGAAACGCGTACAGATCGCTGGTAGGCCATCTTCCCCTCCCTGCGATCTGTCTCCTAAGTGGATCCTGCTTCGACACCGATCGAGAGAATCTATCATCGGCCGCGGCCGGAGCGAAGGCGCGATCGGACGCAGGATCGGGGAGCGAGCGATGACCGAGGTCGACAGGCCCGCTGACACTGGTCGGCACGGGCCTGCGCATCGCCGGGCAGGTGACGCCGGAAGCCAGAATGCGATCGAGGAGGCGGACAAGCTGCTGCTACGCTCGTCCAGGACATCGTCTCGGAGCGGTGGCTCGCAGGAGCTGCAACCCGACCGCCGAGTCGCTCTACGACTCCTACTCGCCCGGCCGGCCGCGGCGGGAGACCTACGAGGAGATGGTCGAGCGGATGCTCGCGCCGGCGCGCGCCGGCCTGCGTGTCTGCGTCGCCATGTACGGCCACCCGGGAGTCTTCGTTCTGCCCGCGCACGAGGCGATCCGGCGCGCCCGCGCAGAGGGGATCGAGGCGGTGATGCTGCCCGGGGTCTCGGCGGAGGACTGTCTCGTCGCCGACGTCGGCTTCGACCCGGGCGCGCGCGGCTGCCAGAGCTTCGAAGCGACGGACTTCCTCATCCGCCACCGGCGCTTCGACCCTTCTTGCGCGGTTCTGCTCTGGCAGATCGGCGGAATCGGCGTCGCCGACTTCCGGAGCGAGGCCTACTGGAATCCGCGTGGCGTCGAGCTGCTGGCGCGCTCGCTGGCGGCGACCTACGGCAGGGACCACGAGGTCGTCGTCTACGAGGCCTCGCCCTATCCGGTGGTCGATCCGCTCATCCATCGCTGCCCGATCGCGGAGCTCGCCTGCGGCGCCGATCACGATCGGCTCGACTCTGCTCGTCCCGCCCCTGCCCGACCGAGAGATCGATCAGGAGCTGCTCGCCGAGTTGACGGCGACTTCCTAGCTCGAGGCTTCGAAGTCGTCGCGCAGGCGTTCGACCAGGGCAGGGATGCGGTCGTGCACCGGCAGGAAGCAGGCGTAGAAGACGTCGATGGTTTCCTGCGCTCGACCGCCGTTGCCGAGAAAGTCGGAAGGAGCGTCCTCGTCCCACCAGACCAGCAGGGCTGGAATCGACGCCGCGCCGAGCTCCGCCACGACTCTGGCGAGCTCCGACCGCTGAGACCATCGTCGCGTCACGAGGATGACGCCGAGCTGGAGCTCGGACGCAGATTGTGCCGCGGGGGAGAGCGCCGCGGCGCCGAGATCCGGCGAAACGGCGTGGTGACCCGCGGCGTTCAGAGCCGCGGTGACACGGGCACCGAGGTCCCGGTCTGCGGCGGAGCAACGGACGAGAATCGATGGCATGACTCTTTGCATCGCACTCTAACCGATCCCGAGCCGGGCCGATCTCGCTCCTGCATCGTCGCGACCGCGGCAGCGAATATGCCCTCGGCGGCGCGACCTCAGGCGACGACGGGCAGCGGCGAGGAGACGAGATCGCGCTTCTCGAAGGTCAGCGCGTGGCGGTACTTGGTCGCCAGCGGCGCCGTGTCCGCGCGGGTGACGAAACGCTCATAGAGATTGGTCCGCTGCTTCGGCTCGTAGCCGGAGGCGCGGATCAGGTGCTCCATCTCGTCCTGCGACATCTCGTAGTGAGCGCCCGCGGCCGAGACGACGTTCTCTTCGATCATGATCGAGCCCATGTCGTCGGCGCCGAAAGCGAGACCGAGCTGGCCGATCTTCTTGCCCTGGGTCACCCAGCTCGTCTGCAGGTGCCGGATGTTGTCGAGGAAGAGCCGCGACACCGCCAGCGTCTTCAGGTACTCGTGGGCGAAGGTCTCGGGCACCTCGGGCAGGTCGGTGTGCTCGTGCTGAAACGTCCAGGAGATGAAGGCGGTGAAGCCTCCGGTCTCGTCCTGGAGATCGCGGACCCGCTGGAAGTGCTCGACCCGGGCCTCGAGCGTTTCGCCCATGCCGTACATCATGGTCGCGGTCGTCTTCATGCGGTGGCGGTGGGCCTGCCGCATGATGTCGATCCACTCTTCGGGCGAAGCCTTCGGGTAGGCGAGGACCTCTTTGCGGATCGCGTCCGAGAGAATCTCGGCGCCGCCGCCGGGGATCGACATCAGGCCCGCCTGCTTGAGCACGCCGAGAACGTCGTGGAACGACAGCCGCTCCTTCTTCGCGATGAACTTGATCTCGGGCGGCGAGAAACAGTGCCGGTGGATCGCCGGATAGCTCTCGCGCAGGTAATGGAGCAGATCGACGTAGTAGCGCGAGCGGAAGATCCGGGTTGACGCCGCCCTGGAGGAGGATTCCGGTGCCGTTCAGTGCCAAGGTCTCCTCGATCTTCCGGCCGATCTCCTCGAACGGCACGAGGTAGCCCTCCGCGTGGCCGGGCGGCCGGTAGAAGGCGCAGAAGCGACACCTGTAGACGCAGACGTTGGTGTAGTTGATGTTGCGATCGATGTTGTAGCTCGCGACTCCCGCCGGATTGTGCCGGCACCGCACCTCGTGCGCCGCCGCGCCGAGCGTCAGCAGGTCACCGTCGAGCAGCAGCCGATGGGCATCGCCGGCGGAAATGCGAGCGCCCTCGAGGGCGTCGTCGAGAATGGCGGCGACCGGGCGGGCGGAGGGGCGGTAGCGATCCATGACAGCCCGATTGTACCGAGAGATCGCCCCCGACGCTGGCGCCGGCGCGGCCGAAACCGGAGAATAGGCGCATGATCTCCCCGCGCGCGCTGCTTCGCTGGGCGGCGCTCGGCGCTCGTCCTCTGCACCGGCGCCGCACTGCTCTCGGTCCCAGCCTGGCGCATGGCCTTCACGCGTGCTCGGGACGATGGACGGCTCGCCGCCTGGGCGAACCGGCGACCCGAAAAGCTCCAGATCGAATGGACCGCCGTCGACTCGCCCTGGCCCGGCAGGATCGAGCTGCGCGGCCTGCGCGTCGCCGGACGCACCGAGCGGAGGCTCTGGGAGGTTCGTGCCGACGAGATCACGGCGAGCGTCGAACCCCTGCCGCTCCTCTTTCGCGAGCTGAGATTCGTGAGAATCCGCGGGCGGGGTCTCTCCGTGCGCGCGAGCGCCATCGCGGAGATCGTCCGCGACGGCGCGCTGGCTCGCCTGCCGGAGGGTGCGAAGCCGGCGATCGGCGGCTTTCCCGGCGGGCCGGTGGCGGCCCGGCCGCCCACCGGACGCCCCTGGACGTTCTCGTTTCGTGACGCGCGGGTCGCCGATGTCCGCGAGATCTGGTCCGACGACCGCATTCTGCGCGGACGAATCGACGCCAACGGCGGCTTCGAGCTCCGACGACCGCCGCACGGCGCGGATCTTCCCGAGCCGGATCGCCTTCGCGGGCGCGACCGCGTGGGCCGGTGGCTCGGCATTCGCGCGAGATCTCGAGGGCGCTCTCGATTTCGCCACCGGCTCCTACCCCTATCGCGGCGCCACCGTCGATCGGGTGCTCCAGGCGCTCACCGGCGAGCTCGCGTTGTCGGGCGATCTCGACGCCGACCCCTTCCTGGACGCGCTGCTCTCACCTTGGCCGACCCTCGAGATCGATAGCGGGGCGATTGCCGTCGTGGCTCGACTCGAGCTGGAGCAGGCAGCGCTGGGACCGCGAAGCCGGATCGAGATTCGCGAGCGGGAGCAACGCGTCCGTTTTCTCGGCTTCGAGGCGCGTGGCGACGCCGCCCTGGTGGCGACCGTCGGCCTCGGCGCCTCCGGACCCGAGCTCACCACCGCGCTGCGGCTCGGACACTGGCAGCTCGGACGTCCCGGCGAGCCGGCGCTCCTGCTCGGCGCGGGCCTGCGCCTGACGGCGGTCTCGGAGCCATTGGCATGGGGAGAGCGCCCGCGACCACTCTCGCTCGAGATCGACCTGGGCCAAGGCGAGCTCCCCGACCTGCGATTCGTCAACGACTACCTGCCCGCGGCGGCCGACACCCGAATCGAGGCAGGGCGAGCCGCGGTCGGCGGCACCATCCTCTTCGCGGGAACGGAGGGCTCGGGCCAGGGCGCGATCACTGTGCGCGGCGAGAAGATTCGCATCGATGCCCAAGGGCAGCAGCTCGAAGGGAAGCTCGACGTCGATCTGGCCCTGAGCGAACCCGATCTCGCGGCGCGGACCTTCGCCTTGAACGGCACGCGCCTGATGCTCCGCGAGCTCGCGGCCCTCACCACCGCGGGCGATCGGGTCTCGGGGTGGTGGGGAGAGGTCACCTTGCCGAGCGGGCGCATCAGCCTGGATCGACCGGTTCGCCTGGCGGGCAACTTCCGCGCGCGACTGGCCGACACCCGGCCCCTGATCGCCTTCTACGAGGTCAAGCGCGACCTGCCGCGGTGGGCCGAGCGGCTGCTGACGCTCGAAGGAGTGTCGGCCTCCGGCGCCTTCGCCTGGGCACCCGGTCGCTTCGAGCTGAGTCGGTCCGAGGTCCCGCTGCCTCGGGGCGAGCTGCGCACGCGTCTGCTGCTCGAACAGGATCGACGGCTCGGCAAGCTCCTGGCGCGTTGGCGCCGCCTGACTGTCGGCCTCGAGATCGACGGCGAGGAGCACCGCGTCCGGATTCGCGACGCCGCCGAGTGGTTCGACGAGCCCGGTTACGAACGGCTTCCGGTCGGAGACCCTGCAGCTCCCCGGGAATAACAAGACGACCGGTCGTGTTCTGGACGCCAATGGCACGGGGCAAGCACAGAGACCACCTCCTCGACATCGGCGTCGTGCTGTTCAGCGACCGTGGCTTCAGCGCCACGGGTGTCCAAGAAATCATGACTGCCGCGGAGATGCCGAAAGGATCTTTCTACAGCTACTTCCCGTCGAAGGAGGCCTTCGCCATCGAGGTCCTCGAGCGCTATCGGGGAGCGCTCTGCGATGAACTCCGCATGCACCTCGCCGAGGCCGAAGGCAGTCCCGTCGAGAGGCTTCGTGGTCTGTTCGCGGGGCTCGTCGCCCGGAAAGCCAAGAGCGCCGCCTCGAAGGGCTGTCTGGCGGGCCGTCTCGCCCAGGAGCTCGCTGGCGAGAATCCCGCCTTTCGCGAGCCGCTCGAGCGGACCTTCGCTCTATTGGCCGAGGGGCTCTCGGTGCTGCTCCAGGAGGCTCAGGAGGTCGGCGAGCTCGGACCCGACGTGGACCGCGAAGCGTACGCCGCGTTTCTGATCAGCGCCTGGCAGGGGGCGCTCCTGCGCGCGAAAAGCGCGGACAGCGACCTGCCGATCCGCCAATTCTTCGAATTCGCGCTGGGGCGCTTGCTCCAGCCGGTCACTTCCTCCGTCTGAGGAATTCGGAACCTCGATCGCAACCATGAAACCTGACACCAGGACGACGGATCGTTTTCTGCCAGTCCTGCTCCTCGCCCTGCTGTCGTCTGTCGCCGCGGCAGCAGCGGCGGGCGAGCTGTACCTGACGACTTCCAACGATCTGATTTCTCGGGACGGTGGGGACGATCGCTACACCGCCTCGCTCGCGGTCGAGCTCGACAACGACTTCGGGAGGATCCTCATCGGCGAACGGATGTTCACCGACCGGGAGCGCGGCTGGCGCCACGATGAAACCTACCTCGAGCTCGCGCGCGACCTGCATTCGCGCTGGGGCTGGCGGACGGAGGTCCGCGCCGGCCTGCTCCGTGTCGGGCGCGGGCTGTTCGGAGAATCGCTGCAGAACCAGATCCATCGCTGGGTCGGCGCGGATCAGCTCGACCTGGAATACGTCGGAGGCACGGATCACTTCGCCTCGCTCGGTGCCACGAGCGAGAGCCCGCTGGGCAACCTGGGGCCCTTCCATCTGAGCGGTCGCGCCGAGGCCTATATGGCGCCTGGATTCCGTTCCTGGATGCGGGCGGAGCTGGGCGCGGAGCGGAATCTCGAAAACGAGATCGCGATTCGAGCACGCGTCGGTGTCCGAATCGACGACGTCGACAGCTTTCGCCTGGCCCCCAACGTCGGCGAGTCGGGCTGGAGCGCGGGCCTCTCGGTCTCTTGGCGCCGTTTCCAACTCGGCTGGAGCCGCAACGACCACGGCACGGGCGCCGACCACCTGACGCTCGCCGTTCGATTCGACCCACCGGCCGCCCGAACGGGAGCGGCCTCAGCCGGGCGGTAGGACGCGTACGGACTCGCGCAGGGTGAGCTCGAGCGCCGCGCCCGCCGCGAGCTCCACCGCCTCTCCTTTGGTCGCGGCCGCGACCGCGGTGCCGACGCCCGCGCCGACGACCGCGCCGATCACCTTGCCACGATCGTTCTTCTTCGCCTGGTTGCCGAGCACGGTGCCGATCGCCGCGCCGGCGGCGATGGTCGCGGCATCCTTGCCGGTCTCGCTCTTGCCCTCGCCCGCCCAGTAGGCGGCGATCGGCACCGACTCGCGCTCGAGCTCCAGGCTGCTCGAAGGCGAGCGCCAGCCGCGCTTGGCCGCCGACCTTCGCGAGCGCCTTGGCCTCGGTCACCCGACCGGCCACGCGCGTCCCCGACGGCACCACGATCTCGCCATCCCGGCGAATGGGCGCCGTGAGCGTCGCGTCGACGCGGTCGCCGACTCTCGCGACCTGGCTGGAAACCGGCGCCACGAGCGCGAGCTGGATCGACGTGCCCGCCGGGATCTCGACCGGAACCGGCACGGGCGCGGCCGGACCTGGCGCCGGCGCGTCGACAGTTTCGAGCTCCGGAGGTGGCGCGGCGACGGCTTCCGGCGCGATCTCCAGGTCGGCAGTGGCGGCCGGAGCCGACGCCGGAGCGGGCGCAACTGCTCGCGGCCGCCGCTCGCCGACGACCGGCGGTGTGGCGGCGGTGGGCGCCGGCGGGTCGATCCTGGCGGGGGCGGCGAGGGCGCCGGCAGCCTCACGCGAAGCCGCCGCGGCGAGCGACGACTCCTCCGGCGCGCCCGCACTCGCCGCGATCTCGGAGCCGAGACGCGGTGACCGCGGGGAGTCGGAAACGTCCCGGCCGACGACATAGCCCACGATGGCCGCGACGCCGATGGCGGCGGCGACGGCCGCGACGACAGCTGCCACCGAGAGAGGGCGCTGCGAGTTCGAGTCGCTCATGGAGTTCTCCTTCTTGCCTCTCCGACATCTGCTTGCAACTCGGAGACCAGGAGCCGCGGGCGCGAGTGGACTGCTACACATCTGCCGGTAGGATCGGAGCCGAGAGGAGTCCGCGCCATGTCCGACCACCCCGAGCGATCCCGCCGCCGCTCTTCCACTCCTATGCGGCGCGCTCGTCGCGAGCGCGGCCACGTTTTCGGCGCTGGCCTGGTTTCTCGCTCCCCCGGCCGGCGCCGCGCCCACCCTCGGTACCATCGCGCTCTGGGCGCTGACGGCGGCCGCGATCGTGCCGATGATCGCCGCTCCGGTGGTCGAGCGGGCGCTGCCGGCGGCGGCCGTCGCGCGCGCAGAGGACGCCGCGAAGGCCGGTGCACTGGCCAAGATCATCGGCTTCGCGCTGCGCGAAGCGACCGCCCTGCTCGGCGCCCTCATTACGTTCCTGACCGGCCAACGCATCTTCGTCGCGATGCTCGGAGGGCTCGCTCTGCTCGGCATGCTGATCGCTTGGCCAGCCTCCTCGCCACGCGACGCCGTCGAACCCTCGTAGCGAGGCCGTGTGTTATACGTGGGTCGGCGGTTTCGCCTCAACCAACCCGTGGAGACCAGACCCGATGGGCATTTTCGATTTCGTCAAGGACGCAGGAGCCAAGATCTTCGGACAGGATGAGCCGGCGGTGCAGCCGCAGGCCCGCCAGGTCGACCCCAAGCAGCTCGAAGCGATGAAGCGCAGGAAGGCACTCGAGAAGTTGGTGTCCGAGCTCGGCCTCGAGGTCGAAGGCCTCGAAGTCGAGATCCAGGGCGACGCCGCAACCGTGCGCGGCAAAGTCGACAGCCAGGCCGAGCGCGAGAAGGTCGTGCTCGCCGTCGGCAATGTCGTCGGCATCGCCCGCGTCGATGACCAACTCGAGGCGGTCGAGGCCGCACCGGAAGCGAAGATGCACACCGTCGTCGCCGGCGATAGCCTGTCGAAGATCGCCAAGGAGCACTACGGCAACGCCGGCAAGTACATGGCGATCTTCGAAGCCAACAAGCCCCTGCTCGAGGACCCGAACAAGATCTACCCGGGCCAGGTCCTGCGCATCCCGCCGCTCGACTGATCGCCACCGCCGGGGCGCCGGCCCGCCAGGCGCCGCCCCGGCACGTCGCGCAGCTCGCCGACGCGAGCTCTCGCACCGGCGCCTAAAGCTCGAACTGGGCACCGAGCTCGACGACGCGATTCGGCGGAATCTGGAAGAAGGCCTGCGCGGAGCGTGCATTGCGCGCAAGCAGAATGAAGAGCCGTTCTCGAAAGCGCCCGAGCGGCGAGCGCCCGGTCGAGAGCAGCGTCTGCCGGCCGAGGAAATAGCTGGTTCGATTCGTCGCGAGCTCGAGGTCGAAGGGCGCACAGGCCGCCAGCGCGGCCGGGACGTCAGGGGTCTCCATGAAACCGTAGCGGGCGACGACGCGCCAGAACCCCTCCCCCAGCTCATTGACGACGACGCGGTGCGCGCTGTCGACCTCCGGGACGCCGGCGGTGGCGACGGTCAGGAGCACGATCGTCTCGTGCAGCACCTGGTTGTGCTTGAAGTGATGCAGGAGGACGCGAGGCGTACCGCGCCGCTCCGAGGTGAGCACCACCGCGGCGCCGCGAACTCGATGCGGGCGGCGCTTCCCCACGTCTTCGACAAAACGCGCGATCGGCAGCGAGCCTTCGCCCAGCAACCGCGCGAGGTGCGCACGGCCATCGCGCCACGAACTCATGACGACGAACATCGCGATCGCGATCACCAGAGGGAACCATCCTCCCTCGGCGATCTTCGTCGCGTTCGCGCCCAAGAAGGGCAAATCGATGGCGAGAAACAGAGCGGCGAGACTCATGGCGCGAGCAAGCGACCAACCCCAGATTCGGCGGGAGACGACGTAGAGCAGAAGCGTCGTGATGATCATGGTCGAGACGACGGCGATGCCATAGGCGGCGGCCAGCGCCCCGGAGCTGCGAAAGCTCAGGACGAGCGCGACGGCGGCGACGAGCAACATGTTGTTGACTTCGGGAACATAGATCTGGCCGCGCGCCTCGCGCGAGGTGTGGATCACCGTCAGACGGGGCAACAATCCGAGCTGGACCGCCTGCTGAGCGAGCGAGAAGGCTCCGGAGATCAGCGCCTGCGACGCGATCACAGCGGCGAGCGTCGCGATCACCAGCAGCGGATAGAGCAACAGGCCGGGCGCCAATTGGTAGAACGGATTCTCGACCCGCGCCCCCCGCGCCGCGATCAGCAGCGCGCCCTGGCCGAAGTAGTTGGCGAGCAGCGCAGGAAACGCGACCGCGAACCAGGCGAAGCGGATCGGCCGGCGGCCGAAGTGGCCCATGTCGGCGTAGAGAGCCTCCGAGCCGGTCACGCAGAGAAAGACCGCTCCCAGAACCAGCAGGCCGGCGCGACGGTGCTCCGCCAGGAAGCGGAGAGCGTGGCTCGGGTCAAACGCCAGGAGCACCTCGGGGTGCCGCGCGATCGCGGGAATCCCGGCCGCGGCAATCGCCGAGAACCAGACGAGCATCGTCGGTCCGAAGACAGCCGCGATCCCTGCGGTTCCCCGCTTCTGGACAAGAAAGAGCGCGACCAGGACCAGCAGTGCGAGCGGCACGATCGCCCGGTGGAAGACCGGCGTCGCGATCTCCAATCCCTCGAGTGCGCCCAATACGGAAATGACCGGCGTGATCATGCCGTCGGCGAGCAACAACGCAGCGCCGAAGATGCCGAGCACGACGAGCGCCGCGCGCCGCCGGCTGCGCCGGACAGCGCTCGGCCCCGGATGAGCGTCCTGGCCGGTAACCAACGCGAGGAGCGCCAGGATTCCGCCCTCTCCGTGGTTGTCGGCGCGCATCACGAAGCCGAGGTACTTGACCACCACGACCAGGATCAGCGACCAGGCGAAGAGCGAGAGGATGCCGAGCACGTTGTCCGGCGTCGGCACGATCCCGGTGCGTCCCGAGAAGCATTCGCGGATCGCGTAGAGCGGCGAGGTGCCGATGTCCCCGTAGACGATTCCGAGCGCTCCCAGCGAGAGCCTGAGGAGGTCGCGTCGGTTCCGGATCAGCGGCGCGTGCGAATCGGGCGCGGCGAGATCTTCCGCGTCGACGGAGTCCGGTAGCGCCATAGAAGGCGACCAAAATAGCACGCACACCCGCCACGCCGAAGGCAGAAGCGGCCCATTCAACTCAGCCAACTAGCCTAATCTAATGTGTTCTTAATATAACGTTGCTTTCAACAACCTTTCCTCGGTAGGCTTCGAGTCGAGACATAACGAGAACCCCTCGTCCCAGGAGAGATCCAGATGACCATCCCGTTGCGCGAGTTCCTAGAGATCCCGTACGAGCAGCTCGAGGAGATGAACCTGGCCGCGAAGGCCGATCGCGTCGCCCGCAAGGCTGCCGGTGGGCTGCGCGACGCGCGCATGAAGTACCTGACCGACGAGAAACGGATCAAGGCGGTGACCGTCTGCTTCACCGACCTCGAAGGCCGCTTTCACATGCTCGACTACGACAAGAAGTTCCTGCTCCGGTCGGCCGACAACCTGACTTTCGACGGCTCCTCGATCCGCGGCTTCTCCGCGCAGGCGGAATCGGACCTGCGCCTCGCGATCGACTGGCCGGCCTTCTACATGCTCCCCGCCGACGTCTTCGGCCCGGGCAAGGCCCTTGTCTTCGGCGAGGTCCAGGAGCGCGACGGCAACCCCTACCGCGGCGACATGCGCGCCAAGCTCAAGGCCTTCTGCGACCGACTGCATGGCAAGGACGGCACCATCGCCCACGTTTCCAACGAAATCGAGGGCTTCCTCTTTCGCGGCCGCGACGCCGAGCGCAGATACAAGGAAACCGGTGTCTTCGACTACGTCTCGACCGGCGGCTACTACCACTCACTGCCTGGCGACACGCTGCGTCAGTTCATCGACGGTTCGGCCGAGGTCCAGCGGGCGCTAGGGTTCGGCAACGAGAAGGATCACCCCGAGGTCGCGCCGTCGCAGTTCGAGATGAACTACTCCTATACCGAGGCCGCGATCGCCGCCGACCAGGTGCAGCTCTACAAGCTTGTCGCCCGCCAGGTCGCGGCGAAAATGGATCTGACCGCTTCTTTCTTGCCCAAGCCGGTCGCCGGCGTCAACGGCAATGGCATGCATACCAACCTCTCGCTGTCGAGGAAGGACAAGAACTTGTTCTGGGACAAGAAGGGGCAGGACAGCCTGTCGAGGGCCGGGTGGGACTTCATCGGCAGGATCCTCCAGAGCGCCAACGACATCTGCCTCGTGCTCAACTCGAGCGTCAACTCCTACCGCCGGCTCGACCCCCACTTCGAGGCGCCCAATCAGATCAAGGCTTCGGCGATCGACCGGGGCTCGATGGTGCGCATCCCGCTCGCCAACGAGAAGTCGGCGCGCGTCGAGGTGCGATCGATCGCGCCCGATGCCAACCCTTATCTCGCCATCTACACGCTGCTGCGCACCGGAGTCGAGGGCCCACCGCTCGAAGAGGACGAGACCAAGCGCCCCCGCACCCGCTTCCTGCCCGACAACATCTACGACGCGATTCGGCTCTTCAAGTCCTCCAAGTTCGCCGCGGAGATGATCGGCGAGGAGGTGCACGCCAAGTTCGCCGAGCTCAAGCTAGCCTCGGCCGAGCGCTGCCCCAAGGCGTTGGGCGCGCGGGTCAAGCGCAGCGAGATCCAGTTCCATCACGAGGTGACGAACCAGTTCCTCTGGTCGCATTTCTGATCCGCGATCGCTGTCAGTTCCCCGGGACGCTCCAAGCGCCGAGCGTTCCCCACTCGAAGTCGTCGTGGAAGATCCCGGGATCGTTGACGAACTCGACGATGTCGCCGGCGAGCGCCAGGGCGATCGGGCTCGCACCCGGCCCCTCGAGGACCGTCTCGACGCCGTCGAGCCCCAACTGACCGATCGTCCCGATCGGCGTCGAGGCGCTGGTCCGGAAGCCGACGACGAAGAGCGCTCCGGGTGTCTCGTTGAAGTCCACGCCCGGCGAGAAGAACTCGATGCGCAGCCGGCCTGGCTCGGTCACCAGGGCCGAGGTGACCGTCACCGATCCGTGGCGATCGTAGGGATCGGTGAGGACGGACACCGGCTCGAGCAGCAGGCCGCTCGGGTAGGTCAGCTCGACCACTCCGGACGCCACGGCGAACGGCTCGAGGGTCTCGATCTCGACCTCGGCGTAGGCGCCCGGATGGACTTTCGGACCGCCGACCTCGAGGGTCGCGGGCGAGCTGGGCGCGAGGACCTTGAGCGCTCCTGCGCGGGGTGTCCAGGGCAGCGGATCGCCGTTCGCGTCCTCGAGGAAGAAGACTCCGCCGAAGTCGAGAGCGAGATCGTAGACGCTGCCCGGCGCGACGCCGGCGTCGAGCGTGAAGCGGAGCACCGCGAGGAGGCCGTCCACGGCGTTGATCGAGGCGGAGGCCGAAGAGAAGGTGGCGTCCACCGACTGGGTAAATGGGTTCCAGTCGATCGTTCCCACCACGTCGCCATTGACGCCGAAGATCGTGCCGCCGTCGAACGAAGCGAAGGGCATCGTGCTCCCGAGGGGTGCGGCAAAGCCAGAGCTCGGGTTGGCATGCAACCCGAGCCGGCCCTGACTCACGGGTCGTGACGCGTAGGTCCGCAGGATGACCGCCACGGACCCGCCGGGCTCCCCCTCCGCGTCGGAGACCCGGAGGGTCAGCGGCTCGGCCTGGCCCGAAGCCGGCCTCGAGGTAGCCAGCACCGGCAACGCCAAGAGCACCGCCAGCCAGACTCCGTTCCCGAGATTCCTGCGCATCGCGACTCCTTCCCGCGTCGAGGATCCTAGCTCGATCCAGCAGATGAGACAGCCGAGCCCACGGATCGGAACAGATCAGTGCTCCGGGGCGGGCCGCCGTTCCAGTGCCGCGCCTCGGCTGTCTCACTCTCTCGACGGCGCTTCCCCCCCGCTCGGCCACGACGGCGAGCCGGTCCAGGACGTGAAACTGCCCCAAATCCGCATCTGATTCCTCTCCGTCGTTCCCCTCCAGTGTCGGGCCCCGGCGACGTCCTCCGGGGCCCGTCCTCCTGGGCGCGCAGGTAGGATGCGGTGGTTGCGATCCTGCTCTGCGCGCTCTCGCCTCTTCGTCGCGGCTCTGCTGGCCTCGGCACCCCTCTGCGCGGCGGAACCACCGACGCTCGAGCAGGCGATCGGGCTCCACCTCGAGGGACGCTACGACGAGGCGCTCGCCGCCTACCACTCGATCACCGCCGATCCGACCCGCGAGCCACTCGAGGTTTCGGGAGCAAGAAACGCCGCCTGCGTCCTGCTCAACGACCACGGGGAGTTCGCTGCGGCGCTCGTGGAGTGCCGCGAGGCGGAGCGCATTCGGCGCGAGCTCGGCGACCGGTTTCGCCTGGCGCTGACGCTCAACAACCTCGCTCTCTCGCACCAGTACCTCGGCGAGTCCCAAGCTGCCGAGAGCCGTCTGCGCGAAGCGCTCGCTCTCGATCGCGAGCTCGGCGAGACCGAAGAAGAGGCGGTCGTGCTCGCCAACCTCGCCGCGCTCGAGATCGGCGCGGGGCGCTACGGCACCGCGCTCGACTGGCTGGCCAGCGCCGAGGCCCTCGCGCGCGAACATCAAGACGCCGCCTGGTCGGCCGGACAATCGCGCATCGCCCGGCTCAACCGCGCCGTCGTCCTGGAGCGGCTCGGAGCCCATCAGGAGGCGCTCGAAACGCTGCGGACGCTGGCTGCCGAGCGCGAGCTCGAGCCGCGCCACGAAGCCGCTCTGGCGGCGAACCTGGGCGTCGTCTACAGGAACCTCGGCGATCCGCGGCGCGCCGAGCGCGAGCTCGAGCGGGCCGCGACGATCTTTCGCGCGCTGGGGGACCGGGGCGGGCTCGCCAACGCCCTGCTCAATCTGGGCCAGATCGCGGAGCTCCACCTGCGCCGCCCCGATCTCGCGGCGGCGCGCTACGGCGAGGCGATCGCCGAGGCACAGGCGGGAAGCGACCGGAGCGAAGAGATCGTGGCCCGCCTCTTCCGCGGGCGGCTGCGAGTTTCCGCGGGGCGCACCGCCGAGGGGCGGGAAGACCTGGCGACCGCCCTCGCCGCGGCCGAGGCAGCGGGCGACGCCGAAACCAGCTGGAACGCGCTCTTCGAGCTGGCCCGCGCCGACAGGAGCGACGGACTCGACGACCAAGCGCTCGATCGGCTCGAACGGGCGATCGAGGGAATCGAGGGCGTACGGGCGGGCGTCCGGTCGCGGACGATGGCCTCGGGCTTCCTCGCCGACAAGCGCGCCGTCTTCGCCTTGGCGATCGAGCTCGCCGCTCGACGCGCCCAGGCGAGCGGCCGGCGCGACGACCTGCTGCACGCGCTCGCGCTGGTCGAGCGCGCCAAGGCGCGCGAGCTGCTCGACGCGCTCGGCCGCGCCGGCCGGCCGCCGCTCGCCGCCGCCGAGCTCGGACGGATGGCCGCCGAGCCCGGCACCGCGCTCGAGCTCTACGTCGCGGAGTCGAGCGTCTGGCGCTTCCGCCTGGGTTCCGGTCGGCTCGAGCTGGCGTCGTGCGGCCCGGCGGAGGAGCTGCGGGCTCGATCGGCGCGGGTGCTCGACGCGCTCGGCCGAGGAGACTCCCCGGATCCGGTCGACCTCGAGCGGCTGGGCACCGCGCTCCTCGCTGGGCTCGGGCAGCTCGAGGGCGACCTGCATATCGGCCCCGACGGGCTGCTGCGCTACCTCCCCTTCGAGCTGCTCGCCGCGGCGCCCGAAGCGAGCACCCTGGTCGAGACGACGACGATCTCGTACTGGCCGAGCCTCTCGGTACGTTCCGGCGGCGAGCAGGGCGCGCAGACGCTCACCTTCGCCGGCTTCGCCGACGTGTCTCCCAGCGCCGCGGCCGGCACGGCGCGCGCGCTGCTCGCCCAGCGCCTGGCGCTCGCGCCGCTGCCTTCGAGCCGGGCCGAAGTCGAAAACGCCGCCGCGACGCTGGGGGGCGAGTCGCGCCTCGCGTTGGGCGCGGACGCGACGGAAGAGGCGTTGCGCTCGCTCGCGCCCGGGGGGGCGCGCGTCCTCCACTTCGCGACCCACGCCCTGGCCGAAGAGCGGCTGACCGACGGCGCGGTGCTCCTGCTCGCGCCTTCAGGGGCAGACGACGGACTGCTCACCGCCGCCGAGATCGCGGCCCTCGACCTTCCCGTCGAGCTCACGGTGCTCGCCGCTTGCCGCAGCGCGCTCGGCTCGACGGCGGACGGCCGCGCCCTCTCCTCGCTCACCGGCGCCTTCCTCGCCGCCGGCGCCGCCGGGGTCGTGGCCTCCCTCTGGGAGGTCGGTGACGCGACCGCCGCGGTCTTCATGGCGCAGCTCTATCGGGAGCTCGTGGCCGGTCGCCGGCCGGCCGACGCGCTGGTGCGGGTCAAGCGCAAACTGCGGGCGGATCCGCGCTGGTCGGACCCATCGGTCTGGAGCGCATTCGTTCTCATCGGCGATCCGGGACCGGTCGCCTCGCCCTGGCCGGCGCGGCTCCCCTGGGTGCTCGCCGTCGCTGCCGCGCTCGCCGCCGCGCTGGCTCTCGCGGCGCGTTACGGCGCGGGCTCGAGGCGCAGCTCGGCTGCGGGCGACCCGCCGAGCTCGCCTCCCGCGCCGTCGAGCGCGACGACGCGCACGCGATAGGCAACGAAGGTCTCGAGTCCCGAACGAACGCTCTCGGGCAGCACCCATTCGGCCGCGTCGAGCTCGGCCGACGCCACCGGATCGCCGTCGACGCCGAGGATCTCCACCCGGTACCGCGCCGCGTCCTTGACGGCGCTCCAGGAGATCGATGCCGGCGCTTCCGCACGGACTCCCAGCGGCGTCACGATCTCGATCCTGCCGCCGCGCACAACGTCGTCGATCGGACGGTCGGGCAGCGCCGAACCGCCACGGTCGCGCAGCGTGACCAGGCCGAGCGCCACCGCCAGCAGGACCGACGCGGCCGCCGCCCAGACCGCCGGCCGGGTCGCGGCGGGGCGAGGGTGGGGGCGCATCGGCAACACCTTGGCGACCGGGCGACCGGCCGCCAGGCTCGCCGGCAACTGGGCCAGAGCCTCGTCGAACGCCGCGCCGCTCTCCGTTGCCTGGAAGAATCCGCGGGCGAGCTCGATCTCTGCGGCGCAGGCGGCGCAGCTTTCGGCATGGGCGAGCAGCGCGGCTTGCTCCGCGGCCGGAAGCTCGCTCGCCATGGCGGCGGCGATCCGCTCCGGCGAGGCGCAGGGCCCGCCGGTGCGCAGCGCCGACTCGAGCTTGTCGATTGGGATCCGCACGTTCTCAGTCATCACCTTTCTCCCCCGAAACGGCGCCGGAGTTTCCTCTTCGCGCTCACGATGTAGGCCTTGGCCCCGGACTTGTTGGTGAGCCCCAGCAACTTGCCGATCCCGGGCAGCGTCAGTCCATCGACGAAATGGAGATAGAGGATCTTCGCCTCGGTCGCGTCGAGCTCCTCCGCGATAGCGCGACGGAGGTGCTCCCCGAGCTCGGCCGTCGCGAGCCTCTCGTCGACCGGAGTCTCATCGGCAACCGGCTCGGCGACTCTCTCGTCGTCGAGCGAGAGCCCACGGCGGCGTCGCTCGGAGATACCCCGGTTGATCGCGACGCTGCGGGTGACGAGATAGAGCCAGGTCGTGAAGCGGCTCTCGAAGCGAAAGCTCTCCAGCCGCTCCTGGACGCGCAGGAAGACCTCCTGAACCAGATCGACGGCCTCGTCGCGATCGCCGCAAACCCGCACGCACCAGGCCGTCACCCGGCCCCGGTGCCGCCGATAGAGCGCGTCGAGGTAAGGCTCCGCCCGGTCGCGGCCGGCCTCGAGCGCGGCGCGAACGAGCTGCTCGTCGTCCCGTTCGTCGATCGCATTCAGCATCGCTGGTTGCGAGCGGCTCGCCGCGCGCCGGGCGAGCCTACCCGACCTGGACGAAACGAAGCCGCCAGCGCCGAAAGGCAGAGTCGCTGCAGAGATCGTTCCCACGCTGGATGAGACAGGCGACGAGGCCCGGCGGAACAGCCGGCACGGGGCGCTCCTCGCCACCTCGCCGCCATGTTCGCCTTACCGCTGTCATCGAGGACCCAGCCCGAGCCCGCGGCTGACGGGGCGCGCTATCGACTCGGCCGCCGCGGGCGCGGCGCGGCGACCAGAGCCGGGTCTCAGTCGCGCCGGAGCGCCGCGGCCACGGCGGCATCGAGCCGTTCGAGGCCGGCGGCCGGGTCGCCACCGGCGAGATGGACACGCAGGACCCGGCGGCCGCGCGTGCGCAGCACCGCGAAATCGCCGCGCGCCTGCGCGGCGATCACCTGGCCGAAAGTCAGCCGTTGGCCGGGCACGGCCAGGTCTTCGCGCGGGTCCGCGGTCACGACCAGGAAGAGCCCAGAGCCCGGCCCGCCTTTGTGCGCCTGCCCGGTCGAGTGCAGGAAGCGAGGGCCGAAGCCGAGCGAAGTCGCGACGCGGGCATGGTCCCGCACGCGGTGCCGCATCCGCTGGAGTGGTGCCTCGGTCTCGTCGCTCATCTCCAGGAAGGCGAGCAGCGCGAAGTAGTCGCCGGCGCCGAGCCGGCCCAGATGGGCCGCGAGGACCTCGGCGGCCTCGATCCCGGGTGAGAGCGCCGCAGCGAGCGTCGCGTCGGCGAAGAAGAGCAGGTCGCCGGCGATCGCATCCGGTGCCTCTGCGGGTAGCTCGCCGCTCGACTCGATCGCGGCGGTGAGCTTTTTCGCCTCGACCTTGGCCGACTCGACGTCGGGCTGGTCGAACGGATGGACTCCGAGCACCGCCGCCGCGACCGCGGTAGCGACCTCCCAGCGGTACATCTCGGCGCCGAGATCCTCGCGCCGGGCGAGATCGATCTCGACGAGCGGGCGGCGCTCCCCGGCGAGCGCGGCGAGCGCCGCCTCGTCCCGCGCCTCGAGCGAGCCGTCGAGCCGCAGCGCCACGAACAGACGGTCCTCGCCGTAACAGCAGGATTCACCGAGCTGCTCGCCCGCCACGGGCAGCACGGCGCGGCCGTTCTTGCCTGTCGACTCCGCGATCAACTGCTCGAGCCAGGCGCCGAAGGCCGCGAGCCCCGGAGCGGCGACGAGCGTGAGCTTGTCGATGCCGGCCGCGGCGGCCGTGCCGAGCAGGAGGCCGAGCCGGACCGCGCGATTCCGCTCTGGCTCGGGGCGGCGGCACTCGATCGCCGCGACCAGCGCGCCGTCGAGCAGCGCGGCCGTGTCGACCCCTTGGATCGAAGCCGGTACCAGGCCGTAAGGCGAGAGCACCGAGAAGCGCCCACCGATCGTCGGCTCGCCATGGACCAACCGGCGAAAGCCGAGCGCGCGCGCTTCGGCCTCGAGCTGCGAGCCGGGATCGGTGACGGCGACGAAACGCGACCCGGCGCTCGTCCCCAGCGCCTTGCCGATCACCTCGAGGAATCGAGCCGCGAGCAGGCTCGGCTCGAGCGTCGAGCCCGACTTCGAGGCGACCACAACCAGAGTGCGCGACGGATCGATCCGGCGCTCCACCGCCCGGATCTGATCGGGATCGGTCGAATCCAGCACGATCGGAGCCGGATGCCCGGGCCGGCGGCCGAAGACGACGCGCAGGACCTCCGCGCCCAGGCTCGAGCCGCCCATCCCGAGCAGCACGACGTGATCGAACTCGCCGTACTGAGCGTCCTCGGCGATCTCCCGCCAGAGCTCGAGGCGGGCGAGGCTCGCCTCCGGGGCATCCAGCCAGCCGAGCCAGCGCGCCTCGTCGCCGCCGGTCCAGAGCGAGGCGTCGCGCGCGAAGAGGCGCTCGGTGCCACGGCGCTCGCGCCACGCTGCGACGGCCTCCCGATCGGCCGCTTGCAGCTCGACCGGCAGGCGGATGCGCATCAGCTCGGCCGCCCCGCCAGCTCGCGTGCGCGCG
Source organism: uncultured Acidobacteriota bacterium (assembly GCA_963700315.1). Taxonomy (GTDB): domain Bacteria; phylum Acidobacteriota; class Thermoanaerobaculia; order Multivoradales; family JAGPDF01; genus JACTMI01. The sequence continues at coordinate 292,564 of CAVOXC010000001.1, forward strand.
CGCCGACCGCCTCGAGCAGCTTGCGATAGGGCGCCACGAACTTCGCGATACCCTCGGCCAGCAGCTCCTCGGTGGCGCGATCGAGCGAGACGCCGAGCCGCTCGAGCTCGGCAAGCTCGGCTGCGGCCAGGTCGACCTCCTCGCCCAACGTCGCGTCGGCGATGCCATGGTCGCGAAAAGCGTCCAGCGTCTCGGGCGGCAGGGTGTTGATCGTGTCCGCGCCGATCAGCTCTTCGACGTAGATCGTGTCGCGATACGCGGGGTTCTTCGTCGAGGTCGACGCCCAGAGCAACCGCTGCGGATGAGCGCCGCGCGCCGCCAGCATCCGCCAGCGGTCGCCGCTGACGACCGCCTGATAGTGCCGGAAGGCGAGCTTGGCGTTGGCGATCGCGATCCGGCCGCGCAACCTCTCGATCCGGGGCCGCTCCGCCGGCGCCACCTCGGCCAACCGCTCGTCGAGCCGGCGATCGACCAGCGTGTCGATGCGGCTGACGAAGAAGCTCGCGACGCTCGCCGACCGATCGATCGCCAAGCCCGCCTCGGCCCGCTCTTCGAGCGCTTCGAGGTAGGCCTCGACGACCGCGGCATAGGCGCTCCGCGCGAACAGGAGAGTGACGTTGACGTGAATCCCCGCCACGAGGAGCTGGCGCACGGCGGGGACGCCGGCCCCGGTTCCCGGCACCTTGATCATCAGATTGGGTCGATTCACGGCGGCCCAGAGACGCCGCGCTTCCGCGACGGTCGCCTCGGTGTCGTCGGCGAGCTCGGGCGAGACCTCGAGGCTGACGAATCCATCCGCGCCGCCGGACGCCTCGTGGACCGCAGCGAGCACGTCGGCCGCGCGCCGCACGTCCTCGACCGCGAGCGCTTCGAACACCTTGGCCGGGTCACCGTCGACGCCGGGCGCGACCGCGGAGATCTGATCCGCGTAGGCGTCGCCCGCAGCGATCGCCTGCTCGAAGATCGCCGGGTTCGAGGTGACGCCACGGAGGCCATCCTCGGCGACGAGTCGCGCGAGGTCGCCAGAGTCGATCAGGCTGCGGTGGATGTAGTCGAGCCAGACCGCCTGGCCGAGCGCAGCGAGTTCGAGGAGCGGGTTGGCGCGGGTTTCGGGCATCGAGACCTCCTGAGTCGTGGCGGAGCCACCCGACGATATCGGACCTCGCATCGTCTCGATACCGCACGGCCGTTGCGGCCGTCCGCTCCCGCTCTCCAGTGAACGCCGCGCCGGCCTGGCCCGCTCATTGCGTAGGATGCCTCTAGGAGGTAAGCCCATGACGCACCAGCGCTCTTTCGCCCGCATCACCATCGCGTGGCTTCTCGCGCTCGGCTCGCTCGGTTCTCTCGCGGCCGCGGCCCCACTCACCTCGTTCGCCGGCAGGCGCGCCGGCACCGGCTCGCTGCAGGGGGCCCCCGGCACCGCGGAGCTGTCGGAAGCCGAGGTCCGATTGCGCGCTGGCGGCGCCGTCGAGATCGTGGTTCGGGATCGTCGCGGCTCTTTCCAGTTCATCGGCACCTGGCACAAGGACCCGGGCGACTACATCAAGCTCAAGATCGGCGAGGCGCTGGGCGCGCCGGCCGACGCCTCCGGTTGGGTTCTCGTACGGGGCGACCGCTTCGAGCAGATCGAGCTCGACGGCCGCTCCGAAGGGGGGCGCAAGCTGGCGCTCTCCTTCAAGGCCTCGGGTCCAGACCTTCCGATCGCGGCGGACTGGCCCGGCCTGGATTCGACCCAGGGCGGCTACGGAGTGCTCGAGCGCTCGCGCGTCCACCTGGGGATCGAGCGCGCGCGCGTCGAGCTCCAGCCCGACGGCGCCGCGACGGTGACGCTCTGGTCGCCCGGCCCCCAGCGGATCTCCGGAACCTGGTCGGACCGGCGCGACGACAGCGTCAAGATCGAGATCCGGGAGGCCTTCGGTGACAGTCGGGCGACCGGCAGCGGAACGGTGCGCTTCCGCCGCGGCGACCTCGAGCAGCTCGAGCTGACCGGCGACCTCTCCCGCGGCAGCTTCGGCGCGCAGTTCCGCGCGGGGGCCGAGGCGCCACGCCCGACCGGCCGCCCCGGCGCGTTCTCCGCCGAGTATGGCTACGACCAGCCGGGCGGCGACTATCGCAACCTGCCGGCCGGCGACCTCGACCAGTGCCAGGAGGCCTGCGCCGGCGAGGGCCGGTGCCGCGCCTACACGTTCAACACCCGCGACCACCGCTGCTTCCTCAAGGACTCCGAACGCCCGATGGTGCGCCGCAGCGATGCGGTGACCGGTGTCAAGCGCGGCGGCACCGGTCCCAGCGCCGGGCTCTCCGAGCGCCAGGGCTACAGCCTGGAAGGGGGCGACTACAGCCGCGTCTACCTGGACTCGCTCGGCCAGTGCCAGGACGCTTGCCGAAGCGACCGGCAGTGTCTCGCCTACACCTACAACCTGAGCGATCGCATGTGCTACCTGAAAGACCGCGTCCCTGCGTACACGCCCCGGCGCGACACCGTGAGCGGTGAGAAGGAGAGCCGGCGCTGACCCGGCCGCGTGAGTGGGCGGCCCCTCCCGAGAACTGCCGCGAGGTCACGCTGCTCGGATCCGCCGATCTCGCTTCGTGGCGGCGAGGACCAGCCTGCGCCGGCGTGGGCGGCTGAGGCGCTTTCTGCGCGAGCACCGGTGCCGAGGCTAGGATCAGCCGCCTGCGGGGGGAGATCGGTAGGTCGCTGCATCGTCGAGCTCGTCTTCGGATTCTGACCTGGCGGGCTTCGTCGTCCCCCGCCCGCGGCCGGCCAGAGCGGAGGACGACGCGACGACGCGGGCTCTACTTCGCTCCCGAGGCGGCCGCCGTTGCCGGCGCGGGAAAGCCGCGCTTGCGCATGAGCGCGTCGATGCCGGCGTCCCGGCCGCGGAAGCTGCGGTAACCGACCGCCGGATCGATCGTGTTGCCCACCGCGAAGACGCTCTCGCGCAACCGCTTCGCGACCTCCTCATCCCATGCGCCGCCGGCCGAGGTGAAAGCCTCCCAGGCATCGGCGGTCAGCGTGTCCGACCACAGATAGCTGTAGTAGCCCGCCGAGTAGCCGTCGCCGGAAAAGACGTGGGAGAACTGCGGCGTCCGGTGCCGCATCACGATTTCTCGCGGCATGCCGAGCGTCGCGAGCGTTGCGCGCTCGAACTCGTCGGGCTCGATCGTCACATCGCCCGCGAGGTGGAGCTTGAGGTCGATCAGCGCGCTCGCCAGATACTCGACCGTCGCGAATCCCTGGTTGAAGGTCGCGGCACGTTCGATCTTCTCCACCAGCTCGCGCGGAATCGGCTGGCCGGTCCGATGATGCAGCGCGAAGCGGCTCAACACTTCGGGGGTCGACAGCCAGTGCTCGAGCAGCTGGGACGGAAACTCCACGTAGTCACGCGCGACGGCGGTGCCGGCGAGCGTCGGATAGGAGACGTTCGACGACAGGCCGTGGAGGGCGTGGCCGAACTCGTGGAAGAGCGTCTCGGCGTCGGTCCAGCTGATCAGGATCGGCTCACCGGGCTTGCCCTTCACGAAATTCGAGTTGTTCGAGACGATCGTGGTGACTTCGCCGTCGAACCGCTCCTGGCGGCGGTAGGCGTTCATCCAGGCGCCCGAGCGCTTGCCCGGCCGCGCGTAGGGATCGAAGTACCAGAGCCCGATGTGACCGCCGCTCTTGGCGTTGACGACCTCCCAGACCCGCACGTCGGGCTGCACGATCGGCAGCCCCGTCACTGGCTGGAAGCGGAAGCCGAAGAGCTCCCCAGCCACGTAGAACATCCCCTCGCGCAGCTTCTCGAGCTGCAGGTAGGGCTTGACCGCGTTGTTGTCGAGGTCGTACTTGTCCTTGCGCACCTTCTCGGCGTAGTACCGATAGTCCCAGGGCTCGATGGTGATCCCGGCGTCTTCCCGCGCGGCGATCGCCTGCATGTCGGCGACCTCTTCGTGAACGCGCGCGACCGCCGGTTTCCACACGGCCTCGAGCAGCTCCATCGCCCGCTCGGGCGTCTTGGCCATGGCGTTTTCGAGCCGCCAATGAGCGTGCGTCTCGTAGCCGAGCAGCTTCGCGCGTTCGACCCTGAGCTTGAGAATCTCGGTGATGGTCGCGTTGTTGTCGTGGGCGTCACCGTTGTCACCGCGGCTGAAGTAGGTCCGCCAGACCTTCTCGCGCAGATCACGCCGGTCGGAGTAGATGAGGAACGGCTCCATCGAGGAGCGGGTGTTGAGGATGGCGTACTTGCCCTCTTGACCACGATCGGCGGCGGCCGCGGCGGCACCCGAGCGCAACGACTCCGGGAGACCGGTCAGGTCCGGCGCCTCCAGGTAGAGGACGTAGTCGGTTTCGTCGGCGAGGACGTTCTGACCAAACTGCGTGTAAAGGCTGGCGAGTCTCTGATTGATCCCGGAGAGCCGCTGTTTCGCCTTGGCGTCGAGTTGAGCGCCGGCGCGCACGAAGTCGTTGTGAAGCTTCCAGACCAACCGTTTCTGCTCGGCGCTCAACGCCACCTGGTCCCGCTGCGCATAGACGGCGGCGACGCGCGCGAAAAGCGCTTCGTTCTGGGTGATCTTGTCGGCAAAGGCCGCGAGCTTTGGCGACATCTCCCGTTCGACCGCTTGGAAGTCCGGTGTGTTCATCGTCGATGCGAAGACGCCGTAGGCCGTCGTCACGCGATCGAAAGTCCGGCCGGCACGCTCGAGCGCGGCGATCGTGTTGTCGAAATCGGGCGGCGCCTCGTTCGCGGCGATCGCGTCGATCTCGGCGAGTTGTTCGGCCATCGCGACCTCGAGGGCCGGCACGAAGTGCTCGACCTTGACCCTGTCGAAGGGCGGCACGCCGCCGTGAGGACCACTCCAGGGCTTGAGCAGGGGGTTGTCGGCAAGCGCCGGCGAGGTCGCGAACAGGGCCGCGACGCCGAGGCTTTGTAGCAGGGCGTTGGACATTTCGGGGGGCTCCTTCATCGGGTCTGCGGGTCCGGCCGGGGAGGGCTGCCGGCGACGCGTGGCACCAGCCGGAACGACCCCAGCATTCTAACGCGGACCACTCCAACGCCGGTCCCTCGACAAGACCGATCCGCCCCAGCGGCGGGCCGTGCCGTTCCGACCTCGTCCAGGTAGCATGGCGACATGGAGATCGCCGCCGCGCCGGTTCTGCCCTGTCGCGACCTGAACCAGACGATCCGTTTCTATGGCGCGCTCGGTTTCACCCTCGTCTACGAACAGGAGGAGCCCGACCGTTACGCCATTGTCGAGCTCCATGGCGTCGAGCTGCACTTCTTCGTCCATCCAGACCTGGATCCTGCGAGCTCGATCGCCGGCTGCTATCTGCGCGTCGGCGACGTCGCAAGGGTCGAGCGCGCCTGGTCGGCGCTCGGGCTGCCGGCCGCCGGTGTCCCACGCCTGGAGCCCGCCTCCGATCGGTCCTGGGGCATGCGGGAACTGGCGCTCGTGGATCCTGACGGCAACCTGGTGCGGGTCGGCCAGATTCTCGAGTAGCCCGAGTCAATGGCCGCGGGTGAGAGCCAGCAGCTCGTCGACGATCCAGAGCGTCAGCCCCCAGATCTTCCGGCCGCCGTAGTGGTAGCAGGGCAGAACCAGGGGCGTGCCGCGCCAGGTGTGCTCGAAGCTCTCTCGGTTCGCCGCATCGGCCAGGAAGGTGAGGGGTATCCAGACCACTTCGGCGACCTCGTGGTTGAGCTCGAACCGGCCGGTTGCGGCCGGCTCGGCGAGCGCGAAGCCGAACGGCACGACACTCCTCGGCAGCGCGCCCTCGCCCAGATGAGTCCGAACCTCGGTGAGGCGGCCGAGCGGCCGAGCGGCGCGCTCGAGATCGAGCCCGAGCTCTTCGCGCGTTTCGCGGACCGCCGCGGCGAGCGGCGTCCCGTCCCCCGGATCGACCCGGCCGCCAGGGAGACCCATCTGGCCCGACCAGGGATCGCGCGGGTGCTCAGCCCGGCGAATGAACAGGAGCTCGGCGCCCGTCCGCGCATGCCGCAGCACCGCCGCCACCGCCGCCTTGTCGGTCGCGGGGGCGTCGATTGCGTCCTGCGGCGCGAAGCGGGCGAAGGCCGCCGCGATCGCCGGGAGGTCGAAGGAGCCCATTGCGCCGAACATTCTCCCACCCCGGCGGGTGGCCGCGAGCCCTGACGCCGATCATGGTGCGAACCGGCCAGCTCTTGGTGCAATGAGGTCGATGAGAGCTCTCCTCCTCGTTCCGGCGATCGTCAGCACGCTGCTGTTCGGAGCCCACCTCCTGCGGTCGGGCTGGGCGGCCGCCGCGATCATGGTCGCGATCTCGCCGCTGCTCTTGCTCGTTCGTCGTTCGCTCGCGACCATCGCGCTCGAGGCTTTGCTGCTGCTCGGCGCCTTCGAGTGGGTCCGCACTCTCGTGCTGCTCGTCGAACGTCGCCAGACCGCGGGTCTCCCCTACCTCCGCATGGCGGCGATCCTCGGAGCGGTGGCGCTGCTCACCGCGATCTCCGCGCCCCTGCTGGAGCGCTGGCGACGACGGCCCGCCGTCGAGGCGCGGGCATGAACGACCTGACTCACGGCAGATTGCGGCGGGAGCGGCGGACGGTCGAGGCGATGATCGCGCTCACCTGCCGCGACCTGCATGGCCGGCGCCGGCGCGAGCTCTGCCCGGAGTGCGCGGAGCTCGCCGCCTACGCCAACTTCCGGCTCGAGCGTTGCCCGTTCGGCACCACCAAGCCGACCTGCGGCAACTGCAGGGTCCACTGCTACCAGCCCGAGATGCGGGAGCGGATCCGGCGGGTGATGCGTCATGCCGGACCGCGCATGATCCTGCGCCACCCGGCGCTCGCCCTGCTCCACCTGCTCGTCGACGAACGGCGCCCCGCCCCCGACAAACCGCCCCGTCGAGAGGCCCGCCGCCCCGGCCGGGCCGACGCCGCACCGACACCGACGCGGATTTGATCTAGCATTCACCCGATGCACCTACCGCCCTGGCGTCGCTCCGAGCCCTGCCGGCAGGGGCGGCTCGTGACCGTCGCGCTGCTCGGGCTTGCGCTCGCGGCTTGCGCCAGCTCGAGGCCGGCGCCGCCTACTCCTGGCGACGCGGCGCTGGCGCGAGCGGCCGAACCGAACGAACCGCCCGAGGAAACCGTGGCGGCGCCCGCGGCAACCGCTCACTCCGCGGCAAACGAGGGGCCCGCCGCGGGCGAAGCGCCATCGGTGCCCACGGCGGCGACGAAGCGGCATCGCGTCGTCATCGAGAAGGTGTCCGAGGAATCCAGGCTGCGTGACCTCTGCCGGCGGCAGGAGGCCTCGGCGGCGGCGGGGCTCGAAAAGAGCCGGCGGCTGCTCTACGAGACGATGTGCAGCGCCGGACTCTGGTTCGACGGCCTCTTGGGCGGCAGCCCCGACGTGGAGTCGGCGCGCAAGATCCACGGCCGGCTCGAGGGCATCGTCACCCACTCCGACTACTGGGGCACGGACTTCAAGGCCCGGCTCCGGCTGCGCTACGACCTGCCGAACCTCAAGCACCGCTTCGCGATCTTCCTCGGCCGCGACGACCCCGACGAGGCGATCGAGGACCGGCGCGAGGTGCTGCCGATCCAATCGGCGCTGCTCGAGCTCGCAGGCGAGGAGGAGTGGTTGGCCGGATTCGGCTATCGGCCGCCGGGGCGAAGCCTGCGCAAGCTCGACTTTCGCGTCGGCGTCAAGGCCAAGTCGGAGACCGAGGTCTTCTTCCAGACGCGCTGGCGGACGACGGTTTTCGTCGGCACCGAGTCGGCCTGGCGCTTCCGCGAGACGCTCTTCTGGCAGAACCGGGACGGCTTCGGGCTCACCTCCAGCGTCGACTTCAACAGGATCCTGCGCAACGACCTGCTGCTGCGCTGGGCGAATATCGGCACCTTTTCCGAAGCGACCGACGGCGTGCGCTGGCGCACCTCGATGATCCTCTACCAGAACCTGCGCGAGCAGCGCGGGATGGCCTACGAGACCTTCCTCCGCGGCGAGACCCGGGACGTCGAGCCGCTGCGCGAATACGGCGCCCGCGCCATCTACAGGTTCCCCTGGAAGCGGTGGAAATGGCTCTTCGGCGAGCTGATCGCGGGCTGGACGTTCCCGCGCGGCGAGGACGACCGGGGCCGCCAGAGCTCGCCGTTGGTCGGCTTCGGCATCGACATGCTGTTCGGCCCCGATCCCTTCTGAACCGGGAGCCCTTCCGGCGCGCCAGAACCCACCTCGCGACGCAGCCGTATATCTCCCAGCCACCCATCACGGGGCAGCCGCCCCCCGATCGCGAGAGGACTCCGTCGTGACTCTACTGCCCGTTACCAGGACCGCCCGAGCGGCGCTGTCGTTCGCCGTCGCCCTCGCCACCGCCGCAGCGACCGCAGCGGTCGCCTCGAGCGCGCCGGCCGAGACGCCGCTCGACACCTTTCTCGCCAGCGTCCACGCTTCGACGCTACCGAACGGCTTGACGCTCCTGGTGCGCGAGCAACCGGGCACCGGCGTCGTCGCCATCGACACCTGGGTCAAGGCGGGCTACTTCCACGAGCCCGACGAGGTCGCCGGCATGGCGCACCTGTTCGAGCACATGTTCTTCAAAGGCTCGCAGAAATTCCCGGGCGCCGAGCAGATCGCGCAAGAGCTCGCCGCCGTCGGCGGCCAGTCGAACGCCGGCACGATCTACGACTCGACCAACTACTACTTCGTGGTGCCCAAGGAGGGGTTCGCGAAGGCGGCGGAGATCATGGCCGACGCCGTCGCCAATCCCCGCTTCGACCCGGAGGAGCTCGCGCGCGAGGCCGAGGTCGTGATCGAGGAGTCGAACCGGAAGCAAGACAGCGCCGGAGCGCTCTCGACCGAGCGCATGCTCGCGACTTCCTTCACCCAGCACCGGATCAAGCGCTGGCGCATCGGCTCGAACGAGGTGCTGCGCAACATTCGTCGCGACGACCTGCTCGCCTTCTTCCACACGCTCTATCGGCCGGGAAACATGATCGTCGCCGTCGCCGGCGACGTCACCGCGGCGGAGGCCCGCGCGCTGGTCGGGCGCACTTTCGGCGCCCTGCCCGTCGGGGTGCTCGACAAGCACCGCGGCCCGCAGGAGCCGCCGCAGGGAGGGTTTCGCTACGGCCGCTCGACGGGTGACATCCAGCAGGGCTACTCCGTGCTCGGCTGGCACACGGTGGGCATCGGCGCGCCGGAAGAGCAGGCGCTCGACCTCGCGGCGGACATCCTGGGCGGCGGCAGGAGCGCCCGCTTCTTCCGCCACGTCGTCGGGCCCGACGGCGCCGCGACCGCCGACGCTTCGCACTGGCAATTCGAGGACGTCGGCGTCTTCATCGTCCAGGCCTCGTTCGACGAGCAGCGTCGGAGCGAAGTCGATCGCCGCCTGCTCGCCGAGGTCGAGCGGCTGAAAGCGCATGGACCGACCGAGTACGAGCTCCGACTGGCGAAGAACCGCATCGCCTCGCAGCTCGTCCTCGGCCTCGAGAGCGCGCTCGGCCAGGCCCAGACGCTCGCCTACGTCGAGGCCAACTGGGGGTATGCAACTCTCGGCGACCGTCTCGCCGAGCTCGAGGCACTGACCGCGGAAGCGGTGCGGGACGCGGCGCGGCGCCACCTCATGGTCGACAAGCTGACCCTCTACCACTACGCGCCCGACGGCGCAGCGGCCAACGACCGCGAGACCGCGCTGGCCGAGGTCCGCGCCGCGACGGCCACCGCTCCCGCCGCCGAAGCCGCGGCGGAGTTGCCGCCGGCGCCGGCGCCGGTACCCGGCGCGGGCGCCGAGCGGCCGGCGAGCGCCCTCCGGCTCGCCAACGGCGCCACGCTGATCGTGCGCGAGCGTCCCGGCGCGCCCTCGGTCTCCTTCGGCGTCTACCTGCTCGGCGGCCGCACCGGCGAGTCGAGCGCCAACGCGGGCATCACCCGGCTCGCCGCCTCGGCGCTGCGCCGCGGCACGGCGACGCGCAGCGGCGAGCAGATCGATCGCGAGCTCGAATTCCTCGGCACCCAGCTCGAGCTCGACGTCGACAACGACGCCGTCGGCCTCACATTGGACGTCCTGCGGACGAATCTCCGGCCGGCGCTCGACCTCGCCGCCGACGTCATGCTGCGCCCCACCTTCCCGCCGACGGGGGTCGACGAGGAGCGCGCGCTCCAGCTCGCCGCCATCCGGAGGAGCTTCGACTCCGCCTTCCAGCGCCCGGCGACGCTCGCCTACGCCGCTCTCTTCGGCACGCACCCGTACGGAATCTCATCGCTCGGCACCGCCGACTCGATCTCGACGCTCTCGCCCGCCGACCTCGCCTCCTGGTGGCGCGATCTCGCCACCGCCGAGAACGCCGTCCTCGTTCTGGTGGGAGATGTCGACGCCGCCGCGGCGCGCGCGCTGGTCGAGAGCGCGTTCGCGGGGCTTCCGCGCAGCGGCTCGTCGGTCGCGGAGCTCCGCTCGCCGCCGGCGCTGCCGGCCCGCATCGAGACGATCGAGTACCGCAACCGCAAGCAGTCGGCCATCGTGATGGCCTTCCCGGCGCCTCCTCCGGGCGACCCCGATGCGCCCCGGCTCGAGCTGCTGCAGCGGATCACCTCCGGGCTCGCCGGCACCTTCTTCGCCGAGCTCCGAGGTCGGCGTTCCCTCGCCTACACGGTCTTCGCCTCCTACCAGCCCTACCGCGAGACGGGAGTCTGGTTCGCCTATCTGGCGAGCGACGCGGCGAAGGAGCCCGAGGCCAAGGAGGCGCTGCTCGCGGAGCTGCGCCGGCTGGCAACCGACGGCTTCTCGGCCGAGGATCTCGCCCGCGGCAAGTCGTCGTTCGCCGGGTCGACCCGGATCGGTCTCCAGACCAACGCCGCCGTGCTCCGCGACCTGGTCACCAACCACGTCTTCGGCCTCGGTCTCGACGGCACCGAGAAGACCCTCGCCGCCGCGCAGGCGACCACGCTCGAGGAGCTGCGCGCGGCGGCGGGTCGCTACGCCGGAGCCGAAGCCTTCGCCACCGCGATCCTTCGTGGCCAGGCGCCGGCTCCCGGCGGCGCTGAAGCTCCCTGAGCCTCAGCCCTCCTGGCGCTCCGCCCAGACTTGGCAGAGGTGGACGATGACTTCGACCGCCTTGGCCATGTCCTGGATCGACACCCACTCGAGGCGGGAGTGGAAGTTGTGCTCGCCGGCGAAGAGGTTCGGCGTGGGCAGGCCCATGAAGGAGAGGCGGGAGCCGTCGGTGCCGCCGCGGATCGGATGCTCGCGGACCTCGAGACCGGCGCGCCGGATCGCCTCGCGAGCGTGCTCGACCACCTGCGGATGGCGGTCGAGCACCTCGCGCATGTTGCGATAGCTCTCCTCCACCTTGGTCTCGACCGCCGCGCCGGGCCAGTCGGCCACGGTCTCGCGCGCCAGCTTCTCGAGCAACGCCTCCTTCTCCTTCAAGGCCTCGGTGCGAAAATCGCGGATCAACAGACGCACCGTCGTTCTGTCGACGCTCGCATCGACGACATAGGGATGGACGTAGCCCTCTCGGCCCTCGGTGGTCTCGGGCGAGAGCGTCTCGCGCGGCAACCGCGACACGAAGTCCGATGCGGCCTTGATCGCATTGACGAGACGACCCTTGGCGTAGCCGGGGTGGGTGTTGAAGCCCTGGAAGGTCACGACCAGCGTGTCCGCCGAGAAGCTCTCCTGCTGGATCTCGCCCAGCGTCTCGCCATCCATCGTGTAGGCGAAGCGCGCGCCGAAGCGCTCGACGTCGAAGTGCTGCGTGCCCCGGCCGACCTCCTCGTCGGGGGTGAAGCCGACCCGAATCGGACCGTGCGCGAGCTCCGGGTGGCCGACGAGGTGCTCGGCGGCGGTGACGATCTCGGCCACGCCCGCCTTGTTGTCGGCGCCTAGCAACGTCGTGCCGGAGGCGGTGACGATGTCGTTGCCGATCTGCTCGGCGAGCGCCGGGTTGTCGGCGAATCGGATCACCGCGCTCGGATCGTCCGGAAGGACGAGGTCACCGCCATCGTAGGCGCGATGCACCAAGGGCTTCACCCCGGCGCCCGCCATCTCCGGCGAAGTGTCGACGTGGGCGAGGAATCCGATCACCGGCACCCGCTCCTTGCCCGGCGTCGGCGGGATCGTCGCGGTGACGTAGCCCCACTCGTCGATCGCGACGTCGGCGAGCCCGATCTCGCCGAGCTCGTCGACGAGCGCGCGCAGCAGGTCGAGCTGCTTCGCCGTGCTCGGATAGCTGGTCGAAGCCTCGTCCGACTGCGTGTCGATCTTCACGTAGCGCACGAAGCGCTCGAGCACCCGATCCTTGACCTCTGCCATGATTCCGCTCTCCTAGGAATTCCCCAACCCGGGGACGTTCGAGCAAAGCTCAGTTTCTCTCTTTTTCCTTCGAAACGCAGCCCTTCGAGGCGCTGCGCGGACGGCGTCGCGGCGATGCCCGACCTCCGAAGGAAGCGGCTGCTATGGGGGAGTCGGCGCGGGCGCCTGGGGCGCTTCGCGGGTGGCGGTGCGGCAATGCCCGGCGTCGAGGAAGCGGGCATCTACGGGTGAGCCGAGTCGATGCCCTGCGGCGCGTTGCGAAGCGCGCTCCGGCGCGATCGGCGCCCGACCACCCGGTTTCTGCCCCGATGTCGCGCAGCGCTCGATGCCAGCTCGACGCCGCTCGACAGGCGAGCCGCCTTGCCCGAAGCACCCCCATAACTGCCAGTTTTCGCAAGGCCGGGCATCGCCGCAGCGTCGCCCGCGAAGCGCCACGAAGGCCCGAAGCACGCTCAAAAAACCTTCTTCTTTCCGCGGTCCGAGAGGGCACAGGGCTCGTCGCGCTGCGCCGCCCGCGCCGATCGTCGATTTCGTAGGTCTTCAGCGTCCCGGCGGCGCGGTCAGCTCTCGGCGCGGCGCTCCTTGAGCGACCAGATCCAGACGTAGGCGCAAAGCGCCAGGAAGAGGACGGCGGAGAGGGTCTGGGAGGTTCCGACGTGGTCGTAGAACGGTGTCCTCACCCAGTCCTCGCTGAAGCCGGGAATCAGCCGCAGCGCCGCGCCGAAGACGCCGCCGAGGGCGCCGCCCGCCATCAGCCCCGAGGCGATCACGACGCCCCGCTCGCGCACGCTCGCGCCGCGCGCGCCGCCGAGCGCCTCCGAGCGGCGCCCGAGGAAGTGCGCCAGCGCGCCGCCGACGAGCGCCGGCGTGTTGAGCTCGAGCGGCAGGTACATGCCGAGCGCGAAGATCAACGCCGGGATGCCGAGCATCTCCATCACCACCGCCACCATCGCCCCGGCCCCGAACAGGATGTAGGCGACCGGCTGCTGGCTCATGAAGCCTTCGACCAGCGCCTTCATGATCGAGGCCTGCGGCGCCGCCAACACGGTACGGGTGTCGCCGGGCAACGCCTCGCCGAACTGGAAGGTCTTGGCGAGCAGCACGATCGTCAGCGCCGCCGCCACCGCCGACACGATGATCCCCCAGAACTTCAGCCGCTCCTGCGCGGCCGGCGTCGAGCCGAGCCAGTAGCCGGCCTTGAGGTCGGTGATCGCCTGCCCCGAGACCGACAGCGCGGTGCAGACCATGCCGGCGATCGCCATCACGAAGAACATCCCGGTCGTGCCCGACAGGCCGAACTTCAGCAGCACGACCGAGGAGACGATGATCGTCAGCATCGTCATGCCCGAGACCGGGTTGCGCGCCGTGGTCGCGATCGCGTTCGCCGCGACCGAGGCGAAGAAGAAGGAGAAGATCAGCGTCAGGGCGAGGCCGATCAGCGTCACCGTCCAGGTCGTGTGCAGCGTCGCGAAGAAGATCCCCGCGCCGAGCGCCGAGAGGACGACGCCGATCAACACCGTCATCGTCGACAGGTCGCGGTCGGTGCGCTCCTGGCCGGCGTCCTCGCCCTGTTTGAAGGTGCGCGCGGCGATCTTGAACGAGCCCGCGACGATGCGCAGCGACTTGACGATGCCGAAGATGCCCGCCGCGGCGATCGCGCCGACGCCGATGAAGCGGACGTAGCCGCGATAGATCTGATTCGCGTCCATGTCGGCGATCATCGTCGTCGCCGGGTAGATGGCGTCGGGGAAGTGGCGGCCGATCATCCAGATCAGCGGCACCAGGACGAAGTTCGAGAGCACGCCGCCGGCGCAGAGGATCATCGACGAGCGCAACCCCATGACGTAGCCGAGGCCCAGGATGAAGGCGATCGCATCGAAGCTGAAGACGACCTTGGCCTTCTCCGCCACGGCGCGCACTTGGGGGATGAACTGGAAGTCGACGAACTCGCTCCAGACGTGGAAGGTGGTGACGAGGAAGTCGTAGACGGCGGCGATACCGGTCGCCTGCAGCAGCAGCTTCGCCTGCGAGCCCCCTTTCTCGCCGGTGACCAGGACCTCGGTGATCGCGGTCGCCTCCGGGTAGGGAAACTCGCCGTGGGTCTCGCGCACGAAGTAGCGGCGCAGCGGGATCAGGAAGAGCAACCCGAGACAGCCGCCGGCGAGCGAGATGAGCGTGGTCTGCAGTGGATGCGGATCGAGCTCGAGGATGTAGAGCGCCGGCAGGGTGAAGATCGCGCCGGCGACCATCGCCCCGGAGGTCCCGCCGATGCCGGTCAGGATGACGTTCTCGAGCAGCGTCGAGCGCCGCGCGTACACCCGGGCGAGACCGATCGCCAGGATCGAGATCGGAATCGCCGCCTCCATCACCTGCCCGACCTTCAGCCCCGAGTAGGCCGAGGCGACGGTGAAGATCACGCAGAGAAAGAGCCCCCACGCGATCGAGCGCCCGGTCGCCTCCTCCATCTTCGCCGCCGCCGGCACCACCGGCAGGAACGTCTCCCCCGCGGCGAGCTTCCGGTAGGCGTTCTCCGGCAGCGACTTGGTGTCCGGTCCGTCCATGCGACCCCTCCTGGAAGAGAACAGAGACGACAACGACGAGCGACTCTAGCCGAAGGCGGCCGCGGTCGCTTCCCTGAATCAGCTCTCGGTCGCGGCGGCAGCCTTCTCGACGAGTTGGATCCCCGCTCGGACCGCCGCCAGGGTGCTCTCGCCCCCCTCCGCCGCCGCCGCGAGCAGGGCTTCGCGCGGCAGAATGTCGAGGCGGGCGACGGTGGCGGTCGCGAGGGCGATGGCCAGGGCGTCTTTGCCGATCCGCTCGCTCGAGAGCGCGGGGTCGAGGACCTCTGCGCTCGTTCCTTCGGGGAGCTCGATCTCGGGGAGCCGGAAGATGCTGCCGCGGTCGCCCATCGCCGCGAGGTAGCCGGTCGCGCGCTTTCTGCCCTCGGGGGAGAGGAGGAGGAGGGCGTCGGGGCGGGTGCCGCTGGCGTCCTCGATCGGCTCGGGGGAGAGGATCAGCTCGGCGAGGCTGAAGCCGGTGCGGACCGTCACCGGGTAGTCGTTGCGCTGCGCGGCGTAGAGGCCGGAGAGGAGCGCCGCGCGCGCGACGAGGCGCGCCGCCGAGCCGACCCGGCCGCCGGCCGAGCCGGCGAGCACCAGGTGGAACGGGCGGTCGAGCGACGCCGCGAAGCGGGGCTCGACCGGATCGGGGGCGACCGCGCTGGCTCCGCCCATGCCCTCGGCCGCCGCGCGATACGCCGCGCCGTACTCGGGATAGTCGGGCAGCCCGCGCTCGACGATCAGACCCTTGTCGAAGCCGAGGCGATCCATCCACTCGGTGATCGCCTTGCGGTTGAGGCGGTTCATCGGTGCGAAGTAGGCGGTGCAGGGCTCCCAGAGATCGAGCAGAGCGAAGCCGGGGTGGCGGATCCCCGCGGCGATCCGCTCGGCGAGGTCGCTGTCGAAGCTGGTGCCGCGATAGACGTAGCCGGCGCCGTTGGCGGCGACCGTGGCGGCGAGATCGAGCGGTCGCTCGAGGTTGCCGCCGGGCGTCGTCGAGGTGATCGCGCCGGGGGGCGTCGTGGTCGAGTGCTGCCCGCCGGTCATGCCGAAGTTGAAGTTGTTGAAGACCAGCGCGGTGAGGTTCAGGTTGCGCCGCGCCGACGCGAGGAGGTGAGCGCCGCCGATGCCGCAACCGCCGTCGCCGAGGATCACGACGACGTCGAGCTCCGGCCGGGCGAGCTTGATGCCCGCCGCGTAAGTCAGGCTGCGGCCGTGCAGACCGTGAAAAGCCGTCGTCGTGAAGTACTGATCCGACAGCCCCGAGCAGCCGATGTCGGTGACCAGCACGGTCCGGCCCGGGTCGAGGCCGAGCGCCGCGAGCGCCCGGTCGAGCGCCTCGAGGATCGAGCCATGGCCGCAGCCCGGGCAGAAGGGGAAGGGGGTCGAATTGCGCAGGGTCGAAAGCGGCGCGATCGCGACCGGAGGTTGCTCGGCGCTCATGCCACCGCCTCCAGGATCTGGTCCGGAGTCACCAGGCCGCCGTCGATCCGGTGGACGCCGACGACCTCGCGCCCGCCGGCATGGCGCTCGATCTCCCGGCGATACTGACCCGAGTTGAGCTCGGCGACGACGATGCGGTCGATCCCCTCGAGCGCCGCGGCGAGCGCGGTCTCGGGCACCGGCCAGAGGCTCTGGATCGCCAGCGCCGAAAGCCGGCGACCGGCGCGGCGGGCCCGCAGGGTCGCGGCGCGCATCGCCCCGGCCGTGACGCCGTAGGCGCAGACGAGCGTCTTCGCCCCGGGCTCGAGGTCGGCGTCGACGGCCTCGATCTCCCCGCGGTTCGCCTCGATCTTGGCCATCAAGTGGCGATTGAGGCGCTCGATGGTGGCCGGGTCCTTGGTCAGCGTGGCGCTCTCGTCGTGCGTCGAACCGGTCAGGCGCACGATCTCGCCGTCACCGTAGCGGACGAGCCGCGGCACCCCCGCCGGCGGATCGAACCGATAGGGCCGGTAGTCGGTCTCCTCCGCGCCGCCGAGCTCGGGCGATCTCAGGCGCCTGCGCCGGGCTCGCGGCTCGTGGCCGGCGACGCCGAGCTCGACGGTCGTGGCGGTGAGGTTCAGCTCCTTGTCGGTCAGCAGGAAGACCGGACAACGGAAGCGCTCGGCCAGCTCGAAGGCCCGGATGGTCAGCCAGTAGCAGTCGGGGACCGAGCCGGGGGCGAGCGCGATCACCGGGTAGCCGCCCGAGGTTCCCCAGCGCACGAACTGCACGTCGCCCTGGCCCACCGTCGTGGCGCCGCCGGTCGCCGGCCCCAGGCGCTGCACGTCGACGACGACGAGCGGCACCTCGCCCATGATGGCGAGGCCGATGTTCTCCGAGTAGAGGCTGAGACCGGGGCCGCTGGTCGCGGTCATCGCCCGGGCGCCCCCCATCGCGGCGCCGATGCACATGCCGATCGAGGCGATCTCGTCCTCGCCCTGGACGGCGACGCCGCCGAGCCGGGGCAGCTCGGTCATCATCGCCATCAGAATGGGACTCGCCGGGGTGATCGGGTAGCCGGCGAAAAAGTCGCAGCCGGCGTCGAGAGCGCCTCTCACGATCGCGGTCGAACCGTCGACGAGCTCACGCATGGTTTCGTCTCCTGGGCGCGCGTCGGCCGCCGCTAGTACACCAGCTCGAGCCAACGCCGTCCGGCCTTGAGCTCGGCCTTGCGCTGCTGCCAGCGCTGCGGCGAGCCGGCGAGCCGCGCGAAGACGCTGTCGAGATCGTTCAGGCTGTCGGCGATCCCGGCGACGTAAACGTAGGTCTTGGGGTCGCCGAACATCGCCCAGAGCTCCTCGCCGCGCGCTTCGATCGCCTGGTCCCAGGCGATCGGGTCGGCCCAGCTCGGCCGTGGCGAAAGCGCCTTGAAGGCCTCGAAGGTCTCCTCGTCGTAGTACTGGACGAAGTCGTCCTTCTCGTCGTTCATGTAGAGCAGCTCGAGACCGCTCTTGGCGCCGTAGAGCAGCCAGATCCGCCCCTGCCACCCCGGCACGTGCCTGTAGATGTGCTTGACGAAGGCGCGGAACGGGGCGATGCCGGTGCCGGAGCCGATCAGGATCAGGTTGGCGTCCATCTCCTCCGGCACCTCGAAGACGAGCCCGAAGGGCCCGGTCACGGTGATCCGGTCGCCCGGCTGCCGGTCGCACAGGAAGTTCGAAGCGACGCCCGGGTGCCGCTCGCCGGTGATGTCGTCGAGGTAGCTGCACCGGCGCACGCAGAGCTTGATGCGGGGCAGCCCGTCCGCGTCGAGCTCGGGCAGGTCGGCGACGCTGTACAGCCGGAAGTGCTCGTACTCGCCCAGCCCCGGCTCGCCCGGCGCGATCACGCCGATGCTCTGCCCGATCTGGTAGGGGAAGTCGGGGCGTTGGACCTCGAGCACGAGCTCGCGCACCTCGGCCTCGGCGCCGGGCGAGGTGATCGGCTCGTTGGAGATCACCCGCGCCACGAACTGCTCGCTGGTGTCGTACTCGTGCAGGGTACGGACCGCCTCGCTCATGATCTCTCCTCTCCGGCCGCGCGCGCCCGATCTGGGCGCTGCCGGCCGCACTTGTCGTTGCAGTCTCCACAACCATGACAGCCGAGCCGCCCGGCGAGCGGATCGGGATCGCCGCCGGCGTCCGGAAAGGCGCGACGCCAGGCGCTCTGCACCGCGAGCCAGCCGGCGGCAAGCCCCGCCACCGCCGCCACCGCGGCGAGCTGGGTCCAGAGGCCGCTCACCCGCCCAGCCCCGCGAAACCCATGAAGGCCATCGAGAGCAGGCCCGCGACCACCAGCGCCAGCGCCGTGCCCTTGGCGACGTCCGGCACCTCGGCGAGCTCGAGCTTCTCCCGCAGTCCGGCCATCAGCACGCAGCGCCAGAGTGAAGCCCGCGCCGGCGCCCAGAGCGTAGACCACGCACTGGAGGAAGCCGTAGCCCTTGTTGGTCTGGAACAGGGCGAGCGCCGAGGATCGCGCAGTTGGTCGTGATCAGCGGCAGGAAGATGCCCAGGGCGCGGAAGAGCGCCGGGCTCACCTTCTTGATGAACATCTCGACCAGCTGAACCGTCGGAGGCGATCACCGCGATGAACGAGATCAGCTCGAGGTAGGGCGCGCCCACCGCGAGCAGCAGCCGGTGCAGGCCGAAGGCGCAGAGCGAGCTGATCAGCATCACGAAGGTCACGGCGCCGCCCATCCGGCTCGCCGTGGCGATCTTGCCCGAGACGCCGAGGAAGGGGCAGATGCCCAGGAAGTAGGCGAGCACGAAGTTGTTGATCAGCGTCGCGTTGACGAAGATCGTCCAGAGCGCCTCGTTGTTCATGACGCCGCCTCCGCCGCGCGCGCGGTAGCCGCGGATCGCCTGCGCCGCCACCAGGAGAAGAGCAGCAGCCAGGCGGCGAGGGTGAAGAAGCCGCCGCTCGGCAGGATCATCACCACCCACTCCTGAAACTGCGCCGGCAGGACCGCGAGGCCGAACAGGGTGCCGCTCCCCAGCAGCTCGCGCACGGCGCCCAGGCAGAAGAGGGCGAGCGTGAAGCCGGCACCCATGCCGAGGGCATCGAGCACCGCATGGCGGACGCTGTTCTTCGAGGCGAAGGCTTCGGCGCGGCCGAGGATGATGCAGTTGACCACGATCAGCGCGATGAACGCCCCGAGCGCCTGGTGGAGCTCGAGCGAGATCGCCTGGATCAGGTAGTCCACCGCGGTCACGAAGGAGGCGATCACCAGGATGTAGGTGGCGATGCGCACCTGCTTCGGCACGTAGTGGCGCAGCGCCGAGATCGAGGCGTTCGAGGCGAGCAGCACGAAGCTGGTGGCGAGCCCCATCGCCAGCGCGTTCTTGGCCGTGTTCGACACCGCGAGCGCGGGGCACATGCCGAGCACCTGGACGAAGACCGGATTGTCGCGCCAGAGCCCCTTGATGAAATCGTCGGTCGCCACCGGCGTCACTCTCGTCGTCGTCGTCGCGGCCATGGCGTCAGTCCCCTCCTTCGAAGTCGACACGCCGGCGCCGGAGCTCCGGGGCCCAGGCCGCCGCGCTCTCGCCCACGATCTTCGCCACCGCCTTCGACGAGATGGTCGCCCCGGTGATGCCGTCGACCTGCCAGGCCTCGACCCGCCCGCCATGTTTGACCGCGACCACGGGGTGGAGCAGCGCGTTGCCCTCGACGGCCAGGTCGAGCGTCCGAAAGCTCTCGAGGAAGGCGGGGTCGGTGAAGATCCGGTCACCCAGTCCGGGCGTCTCCTTGCTCTCGAGCACCTTGAGGCCGACGGCCGTCTGCGCCTCGGGCGAGTAGCCCCAGAGCAGGCGGATGGTGTCCTGGTAACCCATCCCGGCGGCCTCGATCGCCAGACCGA
Source organism: uncultured Acidobacteriota bacterium (assembly GCA_963700315.1). Lineage (GTDB taxonomy): Bacteria > Acidobacteriota > Thermoanaerobaculia > Multivoradales > JAGPDF01 > JACTMI01. Next base: position 312,710 of record CAVOXC010000001.1, read on the forward strand.
CGAGCTCGCCGCCGCCGCCGTACGCCGCGTGGACCCGCCGCAGGGCGCGCTCGCCGGCAGCGCTCGGGGCGAACGTGCCGTCCCCCGCCTCGACGTAGGTCCGACTCGACAGGGCGCCCGGTACCACCTCCAGGATCGCCCGTTCCAGCGCCTCCGCGCGCAAGCGCTCGATCCGCGGGCGGGTCAGCTGGAAGATCGAGACGATGAGCAGTCCGCAGAGCGCACCGACGCCGACCATGGCGCGGTACATCGCCCAGACCGACGTGGCGGGAGAGGTCACGTCCCGCTCTCCCCGGCCCGTCTGGCGCCGTAGATGCGCGGGCGGATCAGGCGGTCGAGATGGGGGGCCACCGCGTTGCCGAGCAGAATCGCGTACATGACCCCTTCCGGCATCCCGCCCCAGGTGCGGATCGCCACCGTCAGCAGGCCGATCAGCACGCCGAAGATCCAGGCGCCGGCGGCGGTGATCGGCGAGGTCACCATGTCGGTCGCCATGAAGACGGCGCCGAGCATCAGGCCACCGGAGAGCAGCATGAGCGCCGGCGAGGCGTAGCGGGCCGGGTCGGCGGCGTGGAGGAGGGCGGTCGAGATGGCCACGGCGCCGAGCAGGGCGACCGGAATCCGCCAGCTCATCATGTTGCGGGCGACCAGGTAGGCGCCGCCGAGGAGAATCAGCAGCGCGCTCGTCTCGCCCACGGAGCCGCCGACGAAGCCGAGCGCCAGGGCGCCCGCGTCGGTCGCTTCGCCGCCGAACTTCCAGGCCGCGAGCGGCGTCGCCGCCGACACCGCGTCGTAGGTCGGCTCGGCAAACGGGAAAGCGAGCAGCGAAGAGGACAGGGCCGTGAACCGGTCGGCCAGAAAACCCGGACTCCAGGTCGTCATGGCGACCGGGAAAGCCGCCTGGAGGACGGCCCGTCCGACCAGCGCCGGGTTGAACGGATTGGCGCCCAGGCCCCCGAAGATCGACTTGCCGACGAAGATCGCGACGAACCCGCCGACCGCGGCCATCCAGAGCGGGAGATCGGGCGGCAGCGTCAAACCGTAGAGCAGGCCGGTGACGGCCGCCGACCAGTCGCCCAGCGTGCTCCCGTCGCCCTTCGCCCGTGCCGCGAGCGCCTCGGCCGCGAGGCACGAAGCGACCGCAACCAGGAGAATCAGCAGCGCCGCCAGGCCGAACGCGTAGATCGCGAACAGCGTCGTGGGCGCGAGCGCCACGACCACGTTGAACATGATCGAGTCGACAGCGTAGCCGGACGTGAGGTGGGGCGAGCTGCGGATGTCGAGCGTCTTCGCCATCAGGCGCTCCTGGCCTTGCGCAGCGCCGCCTTGGCGACGCGAAACTGCTGGACCAGCGGGATGTGGGAGGGGCAGACGAAGCTGCACGAGCCGCACTCGAAGCAGTCGAACAGATTCCGCTCGGCGGCCATGCGCTCGAACTCCCCGGCCTTGGCGAGCAAGCCGAGGTCGGCGGGATTGAGGAACATCGGGCAGGCGTCGACGCAGTAGCCGCAGCGGATGCAGGGATGGACCTGCTGGCGCGTCCGCTCGGCCTCGCGCCGGGTGAACGCGACGACGCCGGAGGCGCCCTTGGTGAGCGGAATGTCGAGGCTCGAGGCGGCGGCGCCCATCATCGGGCCGCCGACGAAGACGCGGGAGATCTCCGCCTCGACGACGCCGACGGTCTCGAGCAGGAAACGCAGCGGCGTGCCGATCGGGATCCGGTAGTTCCCCTTCTTGGCGACCGCTGGGCCGGTGATCGTGACCACCCGCTCCTGGATGCCCCGTCCACGCGGCAGCAGGCGCCCGATCTCGGCGGCCGTGGCGACGTTGATGACCAGGGCGTGGACCTCGAGCGGCAGGCCGCCCGACGGCACCTCGCGGCCGAGCAGCGCGGCGATCAGCATCTTCTCGGCGCCCTGCGGGTACTTGACCGGCAGCGTCTCGACCGTCGCGGGCAGGTCGGCGGGGAGTCCCGCGCGCAGGTGCTCCGCCGCGTCCCGCTTGTTCTCCTCGACGCCGACGATGGCGCGCGCGGCGCCCGTGACCTTGAGCAGATACCGCAGTCCGGTGAAGATGTCCTCGCGCTGCTCGAGCATGACGCGGTGGTCGGTGGTCAGGAAGGGCTCGCACTCGGCGCCGTTCAGGATCAACGTGTCGACCGACTTGCCCGCGGGGATCTTCAGCTTGACGTGGGTCGGGAAGGCGGCGCCGCCCAGCCCGACGACGCCCGCCTCCTGGATCGCCAGGACGATCTCGTCCGGCGTCGACGACTCCAGCGGACAGGGGCGGCCATCGGCGATCTCCTGGGTCGAGCCGGGGAAGGGCTCGAGATAGACCGAGCTCACCATCCGCCCCGAGATCGACGGCGCGAGCGCGATCCTGCGCACCACCCCCGAGGCGGGCGCGTGCATCGCGACCGAGACGAAGCCGTCGGGGCGGGCGATGGTCTGGCCGCGGGCGACCTCCTGCCCCGCGCGGACGATCGGCAGCGCGGGCTTGCCGGCGTGCTGTGAGAGCGGCACCACCAGCAGCGGCGCGAAGGGGAACTGCCGGATCGGCAGCTCCTTCGTCGCCTCCTTCGCCTCCGGCGGATGGACGCCGTGACGAAAGGTCTTGAGCCCCAGCAGCCTCACGCCGATCGTCCCAATGGACCGCCTAGTTGAACTTCTGTCCGCGCGCGATCCACTTCTCCGCGTCCTTGAAGCTCCGATCGCGCGGCAGACCCGGATGGATCACCCGCGCCGTGCAGCGCTCCGCGGACTTGACCAGGTCGCTGTAGGGACCGGCGCCGGCGTCCTTGATGTAGGCCTTCTTGTTCTCGTTGTAGGCGAACATCTTCGGGTTGAGCCGGGTGCACTCGTCGCAGGCCGTGCACTGCTCGGTGTCGAGCCAGGGGGCGAGGGCGTCGCCCGCCGCGGCCGGTGCCGCCGCCGCGGCGGTGGGTCCGGTCGCGGCTCCATCGAGCGCCGCGGCGATCCCCTCGGCACCGGCGCCGCCGGCGAGTCGCATCAGCCCACCAGCGATCTTGCCCACGACCTCCTGCCGCACCCGGGTCTCGATCTCTTCGGAGGAGGCCTCCGGGGGCCGGACTCCGGCGAGCGCCTTCAGCATCACCCAGAAGTCGCGCCGCTCTTCGCACGACTCGACCAGGGTCAAACCGACCAGGACACGCGTCAGCTGGTTCTTCTTGTCGACCGACCAGATGAAGGGGAACTTGCCCTCGCGCTCCTCGACGTCGAGCTCCAGGAACTCGGCGAGCGGCACCATCTTGTCGTTCCAGGTGTCGGGCGGAGCCATCCGGTAGTGCTTGCGGAATCGGGCCTCGGTGACCGCGAAGTCGGCGAAGGTCATCGGCACCTCCATCTCGCGCTCGCGACTGCCCTTGAGGTACTTCAGCGAGTAGGTCGGCCAGAGCTGGTCGAGGGCGGGATTGCCTTCGAGATCGAAGCACTCCTCCGGCGTCTTGCCGGCGTCGGGGTCGTAGCGGAAGAGCGGATACGCCCGCGACTCGACCACCAGCTTCGCCTGGCGATTGCTCATGTCGTCGCCGATCCCGTGCTCGGGCTGGCAGGAGCTGTAGAGGTTGAACAGCGCCGGCCGGCGGGCTTGGAGACCGCGGATGAAGCCCTCGATCATGTGCTTCGGGTAGGCGATGGTGCTCTGCACGACGTAGGTGGTGCGGTGCGCCATGCCGATCAGGCCGATCTCCTTGCGCGGCTCGGGCTTGCCCTTCCAGACCTTGCCGAACTGCGCCATGTCCGAGATCTGGCCGATGAAGCCGGAGGTGCAGGCCTGGCCACCGGTGTTCGAGTAGAGCTGGGTGTCGACGACGAGCACCTTGACCGGCTTGCCCGAGGCCATCAACCGGGAGAGATTCTGGAACCCGATGTCGTACATCGCGCCGTCGCCGCCGACCGCGACCACCGGCGGACAGAGCTCCCACTCGTCGTCGCTGAACTGCTGCCAGTCGAAGTAGGCGAGCTCCTCGTCGTGGACCTCCGGATCGTAGGCGCCGGCGAGCTCCATCTCGGCGACGCGGATCGCCCGGAAGCCGTCCGCCATCTTCGCCATGTGCCCTTCGAAGATGCCCATCGCCATCGACGGCGAGTCCTGGAACAGGTGGTTGGTCCAGGGGAACGGATAGGGATTGAAGGGGTAGGTCGAACCCCAGACCGACGTGCAGCCGGTGGAGTTGATCATTCCCATCTTGGCGCGGCCGCGCCCAGCCGTGCCTTCGACGTACTTCCAGCGCAGGTCCTTCAGGCGCGAGACGAGCTGGGTGGTGCGGGCCAGCCACTCGCGGTCGATCGGCTCGCCGCCGCGCGAGGCTTCGAGCCGCTCGGCGAGACCGGCGAGCGTCAGGTCCTGCTCGCCGGCCTCACGCACGACGTGGGCCATCGCCGCCGGATCGGCGACGTCGATCCCCTCGACCAGCTTCACCTGGATGTGCCGCTCGAGCCGGGCGACGAGGTCGTTGAGCTTCTCGATCTGCTTGGCGACGCGCGGCTGCATCAGCGCCTCGACGGTGCCGGTGAACAGGTGCAGGATGGTCTTCTCGGAACAACCGAGACAGGCGCCGTCGCCGCTCGAGAAGGCGAGGTAGGCCTCCTTGTCGAGCAACAGGGTCTCGAGCGCCCCGATCCCCTCCTCGAGGTCGGCGCCCGAGACGAAGAAGCGCTGGGGTGTCGTCGGCAAGTCGGTCCAGAGGTCCCACTCGCGCTTGAGCCGCGTGACCGATTCCTCGGTCTGGGTGATCGGACGCAGCGCGTCGTCGTCACAGACTTCGACGCACTCCATGCAGCCCTTGCAGGTCCACGGGTTCACCGTGATCGAGAGCAAGGCGCCCGGGCCCTCCCCTCGCTGCTCCGGCACCGTGAAGTAGGGACGGGTGAGCGCGAAGCGGAAGGCGCCCAGCTCCGCGCGGAATCGCTCGACCTCGGCCACGAACTTCTCGCGGTCGGCATCCTCCTCGAACTTCGCCTCGGCCACCGTCTTGGCGATCGCCTCGGCGATCAGCTCGGGCACCGGGTCCGTCTCCTTCGATTCGGCGAAGAGGGCGCGCAGGTGTTTCTCGATCGTGCGCGTGGCCCGGGGCAGGTGCTCGAGCGCCGCGCCCTGGCGGCGGACCCGGCGAACGATCGTGTCGAACACCGCGGTGACCTCGCTCACCAGACCCGGGATGGCGGTGTCGGGACAGACCGTGTAGCACCTGCCGCAGGCCGTGCAGTTCTCCGCGATCCACTCGGGATGCTGGAAACGGATCGCCGTCATGTCGCGGAAGAGCGCGGTCGAAGCGGGCATCACGCCGAGGCCGATGAACGGGTCGGTCAGGTTGTCGTTGCCCATGCCGCGGGCGTAGAAGCTGCCGGTCTGCTCCCAGAAGCGGTGGATGTCGGTGATCGGCGCCTGGCTCTTGGGCAGCGCCTTGACCATCGCCGGGATCGGCGGCTCGGCGCCGACCACGCGCCCACCGGCGCCGGCCTCGGAGATCTCGCCATGCGGGATCCGCTTCAACTCGTCGAAGCCGCGGCGCACCACCCGTACGTTGTCTTCGACCACGCGCGCGCCCTTGCCGCCGAACTTCTCCTGGAGCTGGGCTCGAATCGCCTCGATCAGCTTCGTCTCGTCGAGTCCGGCCTTCTCCATCAGTGGCGACGCCTTGAAGAAGGCGCCCTGGAAGGCGATGCCCTGCATGCGCAGTTGCAGCTCGGGATCGCTCGCCTCGTCGCGGGCGATCTGGAAGGCGTCGAGGGCGAAGAACTGGATCTTCTTCTCGACCAGGATCTTCTGGAAGGCCGGCGGAATGTCGCGCCAGACCTCTTCGGGCCGCGCGCGATCGGACTGGATGACGAAGACGCCCCCCTCCTTCAAACCCGCGAGCGCATTGGTGTGGTGGAAGACGTTGGGGTCGGGCGAGAGCACGACGTCGACGAAGAAATACTCGCAGTTGACGCGGATCGGCTCGGGCGCGACCGCCAGGTAGTAGGTCGTGGGCTGCCCCTTCTTCTCCGAGCCGTATTTGGGATTCGCCTTGATCTGGTAGCCCAGCAGGTCGAACAGCGTCATCGCCAGGTTCTTGCCGGTGGTCATGGCGCCCCAGCCGCCGATCGAGTGGAAGCGCATCGTGATCGAGCCGGCCGGCATCAGGTCCGGGTTCTCGGAGCCCTTGATCGCGAGCTGACGCACCTGCGGATAGGCGTCCTCGATCGTCTGCTGGTAGGCCTCCTGCTTGGGCGTCACCGCCTGTTCGCGCAAGAAATCGATCGAGAGGTAGAAGAAGGACTTGCGGCTGCCTTTCGGCAGCATGTTCTCGACCGCGCCGATCAGCCCCTCGGGCTGGAGATCCCGGCTGCCGAGACCGAACGAGCCGGAGTAGACCTGCGGCGCGTCACCGAGCTCGCGGTAGGCCTCGATGCCCGGATGGACCGGTCGCTTCGGATCGCGGCCGTTCTCGAGGCTCTTCGAGAGCGTCGCGCGGATCTCGCGGACCAGCGGCAGGTCGACGGCGAGCGGTTGGTCGGTGCGCTCGAGCACCGTCACGCCCTTGCGGCCGCGCAGGACACGGCTCACCAGATCGGCCGGGAAGGGGCGGAACATGACCATGTCGACGACCCCGACCTTGAGGCCACGCGTCTCGCGGAGATAGTCGGCGACGACCTCCGCCGAGGGGACCACGCTGCCCTGCCCGACCAGGAGGTACTCGGCGTCGTCGGCCCGGTAGGTCGAGACCCGGTCGTAGCGCCGGCCGGTGAGCGCGGCGAACTCTTCGAGGGCGCGGTCGGTGAGCTCCTGGAGGTGGTCGAAGAAGAAGGGGCGCTGCGCCGCGACGCTCTGCATGTAGGAGTCCTGGTTCTGCACCAGGCCCGCCATCACCGGGTTGTCGACGTCCCAGAGAATCGGGATGCGGCGCCGGGTCTCGCCGTACAGGATCCGCTGCGCCGGCGTCGGCGTCGCGATCATGTCGTCCGGCCGTCCGAGGTACTCGGCGACCAGATCGCGCTCTGGCGCCAGCATCGACTCGATCAGGTGGGTGGTCAAAAAGCCGTCCTGGGCGACGATGCCCGGGTTGAGCGCCAGCTCCGCGATGCGATGGGCGATCATGTTGAGATCCGCCGCGGCCTGGACGTTCTTGGCGAAGAGCTGGAAGAAGCCGGTGTCGTCGACGCAGTGGTAGTCGTCGTGGCCGGCGTGGACGTTGAGGGTCGCCTTGGTCATGGCACGCGCGCCGACGTTGAGCACGTAGGTGAGCCGCTTGCCGACCGCCGCGTAGAGCGACTCGTGCATGTAGGCGATGCCCTGGCCCGAGGAGAAGTTCGCCGCGCGCAGCCCGGTCATCGAGAGCCCCGCGGTGACCGCCGCCGCGGCGTGCTCCCCCTCGGGCTCGATGAAGATGAGCGGGCGCCCCGAGATATTGCGGTGCCCCGCCGCGGCGTTCTCGGCCCAGTACTCGCCCATCTGGGTGGACGGCGTGATCGGGTAGGCGCCGGCCCCGTCGGTCGACTCGCGCTCGCACAGGATCACGGCGCTGTTGCCGTCCATGGCGGCGCGCACACCGGGATACTTGAACTCGCGCGGCTTCTCGTGGAAACGGTCGATGGCCTTCTTGGCCACTGTCAGCACCGACATCGGAGCCTCCCCTCGGATACATGCGTATCGAGCTTGCGGAGCAGGAACGGGCGGGCGAGCGCGGTCGGCATCAGGTCGCTGCCGCGCGCAGGGCGCCCCTGCGGATGATCTTCTTGGCGACCGGACCCTTGACGGGTCCAGCCTCGGCGTCGAGCCAGAGAATCGCCCCGGTGGGGCAACGCAGGATCGGCTCGCGGGTCTGGTGCTGCCGGCCGTAGTCGACGACCGGCAGGTTGTTGCTCATGGTGATCAGGCCGGGGGCATCTGCCGCGCAGCGCCCGCACGCGGTGCAGGCGACCTCGCACTCCTCGAGCAGCTCGTCGCCCGCCTCGAGCGAAGCGCAGGCGACCCACAGCCGGTGGCTTTCCGGGTGAATGGTGAACAGGTCCTTGGGACAGACCTCGACGCAGTCGCCGCAGGCGGTGCAGTTGGCTTCGATCACGACCGGTAGCGACTGGGCGTTCATCCGGATGGCGTCGAAGTCACAGATCACTTCGCAGTCGCCGAGTCCGAGACAACCCCAGAAGCAGCCCTTGCCGCCGCCCGCGACCAGAGCGGCCGCCCGGCAGGTCGCGAGCCCCTCGTAGCGAGCCCGGTTGCGCGCGACGTTGGCGCCGCCGGCGCAAGCGAGCCGGGCGACTCGCTTCTCCTCGGCGCCGACCTCGACGCCCAGGTAGGCCGCGATCGCCGAGCGACCGGCGTCGTCGCTCACCGTGCACTTGCCCGGGAGCACCGAGCCGACGACCAGGGCCTCGGCGAAGGGGCGACAACCGGGAAAGCCGCAGGCGCCACAGTTGACGTGCGGCAGCATCTCCTCGACTTCGTCGATGCGCGGATCCTCCTCGACCGCCAGCTTCCGGTGCGCCAGCACCAGCAGCGACGCGAGGACGACCGTGAGGCCGCCGAGGGCTCCCACGGCGGTGAGGATCTGCATACCCGTCTGTTCCCCCTCGATCCGGATCCCTCCGGACCGGCTTCAGAGTACCCAGGCTCCCCGCTCGGAAGCCCCGTGCGGAGGGGTGGGCCTCCGATTACGATGGGGTGAAGCGACAGGCACGAAAGGGTTTCCGGCCCCGCGAGGGAGGCGGCGTAGCCTCCTCTCCCGCACAGCCAAGCAGCTCCCGCCCCGCGGAGCCATCCGCCCCACGAGCAGGAGATCCCCCGCTCCGCCGCATTCGGTTCACGATCCCCGAACGCCGGATCGGCGACGGCCCGCCACGAACCGGACACCGGGACATCCCGCTGGCTATGCTTCGGAGCATGAAGAAGACGCTCTCGCTGGACGACGACGTCGCGGCCGAGATCGAGCGCATGCGGCGAGACCGCCGGACCACCTACAGGGATCTGGTCAACGAGGCTCTCCGCCTCGGCCTACGGCAGCTCTGCGCGCAAGCCTGGCGCCGGAGCCGCTTCCAGACGGCGACTGTCGACCTGGGCGCGAGCCGCATCGGGAAGCTCGACGACATCTCCGAGGCGCTGGCGGCCGCCGAGAGGAGGCCTTTCGACGCTTCCTCGTCGACACCGACCAGCTGACCGACGCCCACGACCGCTCGCTGCCCGAGCGGGCGGCGGAAACGCGGATTTCGCCTACTCGTGCGAGCCGGACTCTGTCGGAGGCGGACCGACCTCCATCGGATTGTCGGGATCGGGGGCCCACTCCTGGAGCGAGGCCGCGTAGAGGGCGACGTCTTCGTGGCCGAGCCGGGTCAGGGTGAAGGCGCTCGAGGAGGCGGCGATGCCGCCGCCGCAGTAGGTGATGACCCGGCCGTCGCCGATCTCGCCGTGTAGCTTCGCCAGCTCTTCCGGCGCGAGGAAGTGACCCGACTCGTCGACGAGGGAGTCGGTGGGGACGTTGATGGCGCTGGTGATGTGGCCCGGGCGTCCATAGAAAGCGAACTTGCCCTGGTAGCTCGCCGCGGGGAGGGAGTCGAGGATCGTGACCCGCTCGTCGCCGATCGCCGCGCGCACCTGGTCGCGATCGGCGATCAGCTCGGGTCGCAGGGAAACGGTCAGCCGACCCGCGGGCCGGATCCCCGACTCCGTCGAGAGCGGCCGCTCCTCGGCCTGCCACGCCTTGAAGCCGCCGTCGAGCAGAGCGGCCCGGTCGAAGCCGATCCAGCGCAGCATCCACCAGACCCGGGCGGCCCAGCTCGGATCGCCCGCCGAGTAGAGCACCACGCGCGAATCGTCGCCGACGCCGAGGGCCGCCATGGCCGCCGCGAACTGCTCGGGCGGCGGCAGAGCGAAGCGGAACGGGCTGTTGCCGTCGGAGAGCTCGCCCATCAGGTCGGCGAATTGGGCGGTCGGGATGTGCCCCTGCTCGAACTCGTCGCGACCGCTGAGACTCTCGAAGGTGCCGTCCTCCTTCGGGTAGACGTGGACGGTGCAGTCGAGCACGACCAGGTCGGACTCGCCGAGGTGCTGGCCCAGCCACTCGGTGGTCACCAGCGGATCGATCGTGGGAGGCGGTACGGCGACCGGCGGCGCCCCCGGCGAGCTGCAGGCCGCCAGGAGCCCGATCGCGATCGTGGCCAGAGCGTTCCGAATGCCGCGAGGTCTACGCATGGTCCCAGTCCCTTCCTCGGCGAGCCGCCCCGCCGATCACGAGGTCCTACCCGACTGTACCGCTACCTGAGCCTACGAGCCGGCCGCCGACTTGTTACAGCAAACGACGATCCCGCGCGATCCTCATCAGCCCACCCGGACATCCAGGAGGAGCGTGGCGGTGAGGGCGGCCGCCAGCGCGACACCGGTTGCAGCTGCCCGAATGCTCGCGCCCCGGCCGAGAACCCCGACGAGCTTCGGGACGAGGAAGACCGTCAGGGGCAGGTACGACGAAGACGCCGGTCAGCACGCCGGGGCTGTACTCACGCCACAGGACGGAGGTGCAAATGTGGAAGAGGCCGTTCGCGAAGAGAGCGCTCTGGAGCACGAGGAGCCACCATACCGCCGCGCGACTGGGCGAAGGGCGGGACGCCCGCCACGAGATCGCGAAGACGATGGCGAAGAGCGGAACGTGGGAGAGGACGAACCAGGTGGGTGTCGTGGTGCCGAAGCGAGCGGTCGCCCAGGCCGGGAAGCGCGGAACCTCCTCGACGACGTGCGCGAAGAGAGCGAAGAGGGGCAACCACGCGGCGCGGGTGAGGGTGCCAGGTACCGCCACGAGCCCGGATCCTACTGCGCCGCGCCGCCACACCGTGGCCCGACCTGCCGCACCGTTGGCTTCGACCGACCTGAAGCTAGCCCAGCCCGCGCCGGCGCACGCCGCGCTCGAGCCAGCGCGCGTACCCCTCGGGCATCAGACGTTGGAGCCACGAGATCGCCCGCGCGTCGCGCCCGACGAGGATCCGCCGCGCGCTCGCGACCACCCCCAGGGCCTCGCAAGCCACCCGCACTTGCTCGAGACCGTCCCCCTCGACATCGCAGAGCGCCACCGGACACCTGAGCCCCGCGAGCCGTCGCGCCAAGGCTGCGCCGATGCCGCTCGCAGCTCCGGTGACGGCGGCGACCCTGCCGCTCGCGCTCTTCATGGCCTTCGCGCTCCCCTCGCCGTTGCCCTGGATGGGCGCCGGACGCTTCATCTCGTCACGGCTGCGCCACGCCGAACCGCAGCCGCGGGGACCGGCTCGGCTACTCGGGCGGCCCGACCTCCATCGGGTTGTCGGGATCGGGCGCCCACTCCTGGAGCGACCCTGTGTAGACCGCGACGTTCTGGTAGCCGAGTCGGGTCAGGACGAAGGCGTTCGACGAGGCGGCGATGCCGCCGCCGCAGTAGGTGATCACCCGGCCGTCGCGGTCGGCGGGCTGCAGGGCGGCGAGCCGCTCCGCGGGGAGATAGTGACCCGACTCGTCGAGGAGCGAGCTGGAGGGGATGTTGATCGCCCCGGCGATGTGGCCGGGTCGCCCGTAGAAGGCGAACTTGCCCAGATAGCTGGCTTCGGGAAGCAACGTCGACGATCGTGATCCTCTCGTCGCCGATCGCGGCTCGCACCTCGTCGCGGTCGGCGATCAGCTCGGGTCGCAGGGTAGACGGTCAGCCGACCCGCGGGCCGGCTCGCCGTCTCGGTCGACAGCGCTCGACCCTCGGCCTGCCATGCCTTGAACCCGCCATCGAGCAGCGCGGCTCGGTCGAATCCGATCCAACGCAGCATCCACCAGACGCGCGCGGCCCAGCCCGGATCCGTGGCCGAATAGAGCACGACGCGCGAATCGTCGCCGACGCCGAGCGCCGCCATTCCCGCGGCGAACTGCTCTGGCGACGGCAGGGAGAACTTGAACGGGCTCGCGCCGTCGGCGAGCGCGACCATCAGATCGGCGAAGCCGGCGCTCGGGATGTGGCCTTCGTCGTACCCGGCGCGCCCGCTGAGGATCTTGAATCCGCCATCCGCAGCGGGCTCGATGCGGACGGTGCAATCGAGGACGACGAGGTCAGGCTCGCCGAGGTGAGCGCTCAACCACTCCGTGGTCACCAGCGAGTCGATCGTGGGAGGCGCTACGGGCGCGACCGGCGCGACCGGCGCGACGGCCGCCGGCCGGGGCCCCGCCGAGCTGCAGGCAGCCAGCAGCCCGATCGCGAGCGTGGCAACGGCATTCCGGATCCTTCGTGGTCTACGCATCGTCTCATTCCTTTCCCCGGCGAGCCGGCCCGCCGACCCGCCGACCCGCCGAACCGTCGATCACAAGATTCGACCTATTTGCATCACTACTCGAACCTACGCACCAGTCGCCCTCATGTTCCCGCAACCTCCGATCCCACGCCTTGCGGTGGGACAACCCGCTCGCGACCTCACGGCGAACGGCCCGGTTCGTCGCTCGTATCGCGAGGTACCGTCGAAGGGCTCGGAGGGCGGGCGCCGAGGCGCTGCGCGAAGCGTCGCTGAGATCGACCTGGCGTCGCGAAGGCTTCTGTTGATGGATGGACGAGTCGATGCCGCGGCGCTACGCAGTTCGGCGCGGAGACAGGGCGGCGGTCGCGAGAGCTGCTGTGGATGGGGACGAGGACGGGGTCCGGCCGTCGCAGCGGTGAGCGACCCACTCTGGGTTCGGTTCGTCCTGCCGATCCCGCCCCGCGCTCCGCCTTCCGCGCTCCGCGCCTCGTGCCCCGACCTGGGTCGCCAGCGCCGGGACGCCAGTCGCCAGGCGACCCGGCCGGACCCACGCCCCTTAAGTGCCGCTTTTCTTCGAGCGCTCGCGCCGCCTGCTCGCTGCGACGGCAGGCGATCCTTCCGAGCTCACCTGCCTTCCAACTTGCTTCCCATGTCGCGCCCGCTCGGCCCGGCTCAGAACTTGTGCCCCCCGTGGGCGCCGTAGAGGAACTCGAACTGGAAGAAGAGGCTCTGGACCGGGTCGGCGAGGTGCTCGGGGTCGTCCCAGTTGTACTGGAGCCGGAACTTCGAGAACTCGCTCGGGTAGAAGGTGACGTTGGCCGACCAGCGCTCGCGGCCGTCGCGCAGCGGGTCGGTCGGATCACCGCTCTCGGTCCAGTCGTAGCGCAGGCCGGTGGCCCAGCGCCGCTTGAACCCCCAGATCCCCTGGAGGTAAGCGCCGCGGTCGTCGAGCCGTTCGAACGGGAGGAGCTCGCCGGCCTCCGTTCGCTGCTCGGCGGCGTCGTAGCGGCGCTCCATCCACTCCCCCTGGAGCGTCCAGAAGGGCCAGCCATGGTCGTTCTGGATCGGCTTCCACTTGGCGTAGAGATCGATCCCCGTGATTGCCGTCGACGCTTCGGGTCCGGTGCCGTTGGGGCCCTGCACGTAGCTCACCCCGGGCAGGAGGGTCAGCGCCGAGGTCGGCTCGAACGAGGTCGTCAGGCGGCCGAGGAGCAGCAGGTCGCCGAGGTCGTGGACGTCGCGCGCGCCGATCGACCGCCCGGCGAGCTCCTCGCCGGGGGTCGAGCGGAACGATGGCGCGGTCTCGCCCTGGGCGTTCTGGAGGGCGAAGGTCGCCTCGGCGTAGAACGGCGTCGGCATCAGCCAGGAGAGCTGCGCGCCAGGATTGCGCAGCCCGTCGGGGCCGAGCAGGCGCCCGCTCACCACCGGCTGGTCCGCGAAGTCCCACTGGTGCGGGTGCTGCGGGTTCAATCGGCCGAAGGCGGAGAAGAAGGTGCCGGCCTTGACTTGCAGCCCCGCCGGGAGAGCCAGCGTGGTCAGGTAGGCCTCTTCGACCTCGACGAAGCTCTCCCCCTCCTCGTCGATCTGGAAGATCAGGTTGGCATCGGCGCGCACGTAGGGATCGACCACCCCCGAGAGAGTCATCTCGAGATTCTGCACGGTGAAACCCCGGTTCTTCGGGTCGTGGCCGCCCGCCTCCAGCGTCCGCAGCTCCTCCTCGGTGCCGGTCGATGCCGCCGCGGCGAACAGGCCACCGAGAGAGAGGTCGAGCAGCTTGAGGCCACCGCGGCCGGCGGTGGCGGCCGGCGTCGTCGCGACCGGCGGCGTCGGGGCAGACGACGGCGCCGCCGCCTGCGCGGTGCTGAGCTCGGCGAGCCGCGCCTCGATCTCGACGAGCCGCGCCTGGGTCGCCGCGAGCTGCGCCTTGAGCGCCGCGACCTCCGCCGCCAGCTCCTGCGGGTCGGCCGCCGGCGCGTCTTGCGCCCGCGTCGGATCTGCGACGAACAAGCCAAGCAGGAGGATCGCCGCGGCGACGCCCCCCTTGCGCTTGCGCCAGAGGACGCCGAGCAACGCGAGCAGGCAGGCGGCGCCGAGCAGCGTCACGATCGACGGGCCGGCCGGCAGATCGTAGGTGAAGGAGAACCCCATCCCGAAGAAAGTCGAGGCCGCCGCGACGAGCAGAGCCAACGCGATCACCAAACCGGTGCGCCGCGCCAGGGCGACCGCCACCACCGGTGGCACGATCAGGAAGGCGAAGACCGGGATCACACCGCCGGCGCGGATCGCGAAGACGATGGCGAAGGCGAGCAGCACGTAGAAGACGAGGTTGAGCCAGTGGTCGCGAGCGCTCAGAGCCTGCTTGGCGCCCTTGCGATAGGTCAGGGCGAAGAACCGGCGGCCGAGCAGGGCGTGGACGACGGCGATTGCGCCGAAGACGCCGAGCATCGTGCGCAGATCGCCGCGATCGAGCGCCAGGACGTTGCCGAACAGCACGTCCTGGATGTCCGCCTCGCCGTGCGGCGTCTTGGCGATCAGGAGCACCGTGAGGGCAGAGGAGACCGCGTAGAAGATGCCGATCACGGCTTCGAGACGGAGCCGCGGGTCGTGGACCCGAATCACCGAGAAGATCGCGGCGCCGACCAGGGTGGCGCCCATCGAGCAGAGCACCGGATCGAAGCCGGCGTACGCGGCGTAGGCGACGCCCATCGAGGAGATCTGGCCCAGGGCCAGATCGACGAAGACGATGCCGCGGCCGACCACGTGGATCCCCAGGTACGCGAGCAGGACGCCCATCGCGCCGCAGGCGACGAACGCCTGGAGCATGAAGTCGTGCTGTAGCCAGTCGAACATGGCGCCCTCCTACTCCCGGTAGCCGGCGAGCAAGCTGTCGATGTTGAAGTCGAAGAGCGAGATGTAGTCGTCAGCGCCGGCGGCTCCGCCGACCGAGTTCGCGAGCGTCACGACCTTGGCCCCGGACAGCCGGCCGACGAGCTCGGCGGTCTTCTGATCGTAGAAAAGCGACATCAGGATGATCCGCACCCCCTGCTCTTTCATCGACTCGGCGAGCTCGGCGACGTAGCGGCCCGAGGGCGGGATGCCCGGCTTGGGCTCGACGAAGCCGACCACGCGAAAGCCGAACCGGCGCTCGAAATAGGGCCAGGAGTTGTGGAACGCGACAACCGGGACGCCGGCGAGCGGCGCGATCTTCTGCTGCCAGCTCGCGAGAGCGCCGTCGATCCGGGCGTCGAAGGCGGCGAGGTTGGCGCGGTAAGTCGCCGCGCCGGCCGGGTCGACCCGCTCGAGACCGGCCGCGATGTTGGCGGCGATGATCTTGCCGTTGGCCGGGTCGAGCCAGTAGTGGGGGTTGCCGTAGGGGTGGATGTCGCCCAGGCTGCGGTCCGCCGAGCTGGGGATCTGCAGCGGCGCGATCCCGATCGATACATCGACGAAACCGGGCGCGCCGGGCTGGATCCGGGCGTTTCGGGAGTTCGCCAACAGGTTGGGCGCCCAGCCGATCTCGAGCTCGAGGCCGATCTGGACGAACAGATCCGCCCGCTGCAGCTTGACCAGGAACGACGGCTTCGCGTCGACGAAGTGTGGGTCCTGATTGCCGGCGGCGATGGAATCGATCGCGACCCGCTCGCCGCCGATCGCAGCGGCGATCGCGGCCAGGTCGGTGGTGGTGGTGACGACGCGGACGGCGGCCCCGGTCGCCGCGTTGGTGCCGAGAACGACCAGGACGGCGGCCGCCGGAAGGTAGCGACGAAAGATAGAAACGAACACGTTGGCTGGCTCCACGCTCTGTGCTGAGAACGACCCGGCGACGGCAGACATCGCCACGATGCGGTGCGCCGCGCCCCGCGGGGGCGCGACCGGTCAGGCCGGGAGCGAGGGGGTCGGCGGCGGAGCGCGGCCGCGGCTGGGGACGTACGCGCGCTCGATGTGGCGCCACACCGGCGAGACGCGTGGGGCGTCGCCCGCGGCCTCGGGCCGCGCGATCGGCGCCGGGACCAGGGGCCGCACGCACGGGCGCGCGATCCAGGCGCAGGCGGCACAGGCGGGGTGGTGCAGAGGCTCCGCGGCGTCCCAGTGCGAACCCGCCCGGCAGGGTTCCGGGCCGATCGCGCGCGACATGTCGTGACCGACGCGGTCGTCCTCGAAGGCCGGGTGGGCGTGCGGCAACAGCTCGGTGCCGAGTCCCGCCGCGGGCAGCAGCAGGGCCGCCAACACGAGCAGGCGGGAACGCCGTGTCCTCATCGCCGGGAGACTATCCGATACCGGGGCCAGCGGCGCGCCGTTTCAGCCGGCGGGCCGGAGCACGCGCAGCACGCCGGCGTCGGCGTCGACCTCGACCTCGCCGCCGAGCGGCAGCGTGACGTTCATCGGGTGGTGGCCGACGGGGAAGTTCATCAGCACCGGGATGCCGGCGGGCTCGAAGTACTGGCGCAGGACGCCGTCGACGGTGAACCGGGGATCTTCGGTCAGCTGGTCCTCTTCCCGGTCGTAGTTTCGGGTGAACTGGCCCAGGACCGCGCCGCGGATCCGTGCGAGCTTGCCCGAGAGCGCGAGCTGCCGGAGCATCCTGTCGATCCGGTAGGGCGCCTCGCGCGTGTCCTCGAGCAACAGGATGGCGTCGCGGGTGTCGATGGCGTAGGGCGTGCCCTCGAGCGCCGAGATCAAGGAGAGATTGCCGCCGACGAGCCGGCCGCGGGCGCGGCCGTGCCCGAGCGCGACGGGCCGCGGCACGTCACCCTCGGCGGGAATCTCGATCGCGTAGCTGCCCGAGCCGCCGCTCTCGACCGCCCGATAGAACCACTCTGCCGAGAACGGGGTCAGGTTCTCCTCGGAGCCCAGGCCCCACATCGGGCTCGGGCTGTGGAAGGTCACCAGCCCGGCGCGGCGATTGAGCGCCAGGTGCAGCCCGGTGATGTCGCTGAACCCGATCAGCAGCTTCGGATGGGCGCGAATCGCCCGGTAGTCGAGCCGGTCCAGGATCCTCATCGTGCCGTAGCCGCCGGTGCCGGGAAAGATGGCGTCGACTTCCGGGTCGAGGAAGGCCTGCATCAACTCCTCGGCCCGCCGTTCGTCGCTGCCGGCGAGGTAGCCCTCCTCGGCGAACAGGTCGTCGCGCATCACGACCTCGTAGCCGCGCTCCTCCAGTCGTTTCTGGGCGAGCAACATCCTGTCGCGGTCGAGCTCTCCGGCCGGGGCCACCAACATGATCCGATCGCCCGGCTGGAGCCGCGCGGGCCAGATCATCCGCAATCGCTCGCCGCCGGACGCGAGCGCAGCACGCGGCGCCGGAGGCCGCGCGACGGTGCACGCCGCGAGCAGCAGCAAGCTCGCGAGCAGGCTCGTGCGTCGATCGATCGTCATCCTGAGCTCCCGTGGCCGTGCCCGTTCGGGCTCAGGCGCGAACTGCCCCGATGAACCTCAGGCCGGTGATCGGGGGCGCCAGGCCGTGCGCCGCGGCCCGGTGCAGGAACTCGGCGAGGCCGGCCTGCTCGGCGGGTCCCATGCGATAGCGAAGATTGCGCGTGTAGTAGTCGTGGAGCACGGCCGGAGCGATTCCAGTCTCGGCGGCGGTCTCGGCGACGATCGCGTCGCGCTCCGCCAGGCCGGCCTCGAGGCTGGCCTCGAAACGCGCCACCGGGACCCGCTCCGCCGCCTCGCGTCGCGCCGCCCAGACCGCGAAGACGAACGGGAGGCCGGTGAGCTCGAGCCATTCGCCGGCGAGATCGAGCACCACGTAGTCCTCCCGTGGCACGGCCAGGGCGGGATCGCCGATCAGCAGCGCCGCGTCCGAGCCGGCCAGCATGGCGCCGAGGTCGGCGGCCGCGGGGCGCAGCTCGGGCGCGAGACCGTATCGCTCCGCGAGCAGGATGCGCACCAGCGCGGCGGAGGTCCGACTGTTCTCGTCGAGCGCTACAGAGCCGATCTGCTGAATGGGTACCTTCGAAACCAGCAGGACGCTGCGCACCTCGTGGGTGGCCGCGATGCCGAGGCCGGGGAGCACGGCCAGGTCCGGAATGCGCGCCAGCTCGATCGAAGGCACCAGCCCGACGTCGAGGGTGCCGTCGCGCAACCGGTCGGCGATCGCCGCCGGCGGCAGCAGCTCGCACGCGAGCTCCTGGTCCGGCGCGGCCCGCAGGAGGCCGCGCGAGAGGGGGCGGCTGTTGACGTAGTGGACGATTCCGACGCGCAGCATGCGAGAACCGACTCTACCGTCTTTCGCTTCGGCCGCTGCCGCCGGCTGCGCCGGTTGGCGAAGGCGCAATGGTCTTCGTTGCTTGGCAGTGAAGGGGTAGGCTCTTTCACCGGTCGCGCCGCTTCGCGCTCTCCCCGGCGCCGGGCTCGACGCTGCAGGTTCGCGCTGGGTGCCGCGGTGTGTCCGGAGCCGCCCACCGAACCACTCGAGCTACACCCTCCGCGTGGATAGCCCCCCAGCTCCTCCCGACCGGCGCTCAGCCTGCCAGATCTACGCTTGGATGCCCGCTTTCTCGAAGGTGCGGATCGCTGAGGTCGTTGGCTTCCGCCGAGGAGGACGAACCCCGTGCCCACCCTCGCTTCGCCGCGCTGTTGCCGGTGCCTTACTTTGCGAGGCCGGCTTTGCTGCGTCGAACGTCCAGCGAGGCCCGACGTGCCCAGCGCCGTGCTTCAGCGCGACCGGTTTCGGAAACCCGCCAGAACCGGGGTCAGGCGCTCCGGCGCCGTAGGAGCACCCGAAAAACGGCGAACCCGGCCAGCAGAATGGCCAGGACCACGAGGCCGGCGATACCCAAAGTCGGAATCTCCTGGGTCGTCGGCGGGACGTAGCTCACGCACGCCCAGATCATGAGATCCACCGGCGGATCGAGCTGGGTGTCCGGCGCGCACGAGGTCCCGGAGAAGTAGGAGCGCCCGTCCGGAGCCGAAGTGTCCTCACCGGTCACGCCCCAGGTGCCCGCGCCACCGCAGAGCATGACGGCGAACTCCTCCTCAGGCGCGACGACGATCGGCGCAGTCAGCGCGACCTCCCAGTTCCCCCCGCTGTCCACGAAGAGCGTCTCGGACGTTGTGTTCGTCGAGTCCGCGACGGAGGTCACCTCGACGTCGACGTCCCCCGGGGTGAGCCAGAACTCCGAGTAAAACCCGACGCTCTGGACCCGCCAGGAGACCCCGGGAGCCGCTGCCGGCGCCTGCGCTACGATCCCCAGCCGCTGACCAAAACCCAGCGTATAGCCAGATCCGATTTGGTCGTCGCTTCCGTCGTCGTAGCGGATAAGTACCTCACACGGCACCTGGGCGGGCCCATTCCCGATCGGGCTCGCACTCGAGACTCCCTCCGGAATCAAAGTCACCTGCGGTCCGGCGCCGAGCACCGGGGTGGCGAGCAGTATGAAGGCACAGCTGACAGTGCGGAGTCGGCTCATCGAACCTCCTGGGGCCGCTTCATCCAAAGTACAGGGAGATGGACGCGCAGTCTCGAAGGCGCTCTCCCGGCACCCGCGAGAACGAAGCCGAGCAGTGACTGCCTCGGTGCTACAGATCATTCTGGTCATTCTAACACCGGCCATGGAGTCCCGCTCCCACCGGGAGGCGGACGAGCCTGAAAAGCGACCGCTGCTAGAGCTTCCGGCGTTCCATTGCGACGGGCACCACGACTTCTACTTCGACATCGCGTTGAGGAAGTCGAGGTTGGTCTTGGTCTTGCCGAGCTTGTCGAGCAGGAGCTCCATCGACTCGACCACCGAGAGCGGGTTGAGCACCTTGCGCAGCACCCAGACGCGGCGCAGCTCGTCCTCGGGCATCAGCAGCTCTTCCTTGCGGGTGCCCGACTTGTTGATGTCGATGGCCGGGAAGATCCGCTTGTCGACGAGCTTGCGGTCGAGGTGGATCTCCATGTTGCCGGTGCCCTTGAACTCCTCGAAGATGACGTCGTCCATGCGGCTGCCGGTGTCGACGAGCGCGGTCGCGATGATGGTGAGCGAGCCGCCTTCCTCGATGTTGCGCGCGGCGCCGAAGAAGCGCTTCGGCCGCTGCAGCGCGTTGGCGTCGATGCCGCCCGACAGCACCTTGCCCGACGGCGGCTGCACGGTGTTGTAGGCGCGGGCGAGACGGGTGATCGAGTCGAGCAGGATGACCACGTCCTTCTTGTGCTCGACCAGCCGCTTGGCTTTCTCGATCACCATCTCGGCGACCTGCACGTGGCGGGTGGCCGGCTCGTCGAAGGTCGAGGAGATGACCTCGCCCTGCACCGAGCGCTGCATGTCGGTGACCTCTTCCGGCCGCTCGTCGATGAGCAGGACGATCAACGCCACCTCGGGGTGGTTCTTGGCGATGGAGTGCGCGATCGATTGCAGCAGCATGGTCTTGCCGGTGCGCGGCGGCGCCACGATCAGCGCCGCGCTGCCCCTTGCCCATCGGCGTCACCAGGTCCATCACCCGCGACGACATGTCGCCGGCGATCTCGAGCTTGACGCGCTCCAGCGGGTAGAGCGGCGTCAGGTTGTCGAAGAAGATCTTGCCGCGCGCGACCTCGGGCGCCTCGAAGTTGATCGCCTCGACCTTGATCAGCGCGAAGTAGCGCTCGCCGTCCTTCGGCGGGCGCACCTGGCCGGAGACCGTGTCGCCGGTGCGCAGGTCGAAGCGGCGGATCTGCGAGGGCGAGACGTAGATGTCGTCGGGGCCGGGCAGGTAGTTGTACTCGGGAGCGCGCAGGAAGCCGAAGCCGTCGGGCAGGCACTCGAGCACGCCTTCCGCGAAGATCAGGCCCGAGACTTGGTCTGCGCCTCGAGGATCTTGAAGATCAGCTCCTGCTTGCGCATGCCCGCGGCGCCCTCGACACCGAGCTCCTTGGCGACCTCGGTCAGCTCGGCGATGTTCATCTCCTTGAGCGCGCGGATGTCGAGCATCTGCTTGCCGCTGCCGTCGCTGCCGTCGCCACCTTCGCCGACGCCCTCGGCTGCGAGGCCTTCGAGCGCCTCGATCGGGATGTCGTGTTCCGTGACCTTGGGCATGTTGGGCTTCCCTCTCCTACGGTTCCGCCGGGACCTGCCCCGCGAGAAAGTCTGCGATGTATTTCCAGAGCTCACGAACACCCTCCCCTGTAACCGCCGAGACGGCGAGGACCGTCGCCTCCGGGTTCAGTCCCAGCGTGGTTCCGATGCGTGCCAGGGCGGCTGCTCTGGCGCCTCGTTTCAGCCGGTCGAACTTGGTCGCCACCGCGATGCGCCGGGCCCCGAGCGACTCGAGATACTCCGCCGCCGCGATATCGAGGTCGGTCGCGCCGACCTTGGCGTCCACCAACTGCACGACCAGTCGGTGCTCGGCGCCGAGCGCGAGATAGCTCGCGACCGCCGCCGCCCACTTCTGACGCTCCGTCCGCGCCGCGCGGGCGAAGCCGTAACCGGGAAGATCGACGAACCAGAACCGCCGATTCACCCGGAAGTAGTTGATCGTCTGCGTGCGACCCGGCGTCGAGCTGGTCCTGGCCAGCTTGGCGCCGAGCAGCTTGTTCAACAAGCTCGACTTGCCGACATTCGACCGGCCCGCGAAGGCCACTTGCGGCTCGCCGTCGGCGACCATGCCCGCGATGTCGACGCTCGACCGCACGAACTCCGAAGACTGAATCTTCACTATCGGTTTCGTGCTCTGCTCGCCGCCTCCGGAAACAATGGAGCCCGCGCGAGCGGGAAACGGAATCTAGCGTCGGTTGTCGGACTGGGAACCGTTGCCGGCGGCGATCGGATCGCCGCCCCTGCTCGTACGCCTAGTGAGCGAGCGACCCGGACCCCATCGGAGGCTCCGATGGCGTCGAAGGCAATTCTCTCTCATCCGGGGCTGTCGACGCAAGCTCCCCCGCCAGAGCGATCCGCAGCACCTCGTCCATCGACTCGACGAAGTGGATCTGCAGGAGGTCCCGGACCTCCGCGGGGACGTCCTCCATGTCCTTCTCGTTCTCGCGCGGAAGGATCAGCTCCATGATGCCCGCGCGGAACGCCGCGAGCGTCTTGTCCTTGATGCCACCCACCGGCAGCACCTTGCCGCGCAGCGTGATCTCCCCGGTCATCGCGATATCGCGCCGAACCGGCACTTTGGTCACCGCCGAGACCAGGGCGGTCGCCATGGTGATGCCCGCCGACGGCCCGTCCTTCGGTATCGCCCCTTCCGGAACGTGGATATGCAGGTCGTGCTTGTCCGAGAACTCGGGGTCGATGCCCAGGAGGTCGGCCCGGCTGCGCAGGTAGGACACCGCGGCACGAGCAGATTCCTGCATGACCTCACCCAGCTTGCCGGTCAGAATCAGCTTGCCGCTGCCACGCATCAAGCCGACTTCGGTTTCGAGGATCTCGCCGCCGACCGCCGTCCATGCGAGGCCGGTGGTGACGCCGATCTCGGGCTTGGTCTCGGCGCGCCAAGGCCGGAATCGCGCTTTGCCCAGATAGCCGGCCACTGCCTTGGCATCGACTTCGATCTCGACTTCCGCGCGCTGCGCCGCGCCGCTGCCGACGATCTTGCGCGCGACCTTCCGGCAGATCGAAGCGATCTCGCGCTCCAGGTTGCGAACACCCGCTTCGCGCGTGTAGCTCTCGATCAGGGTGCGCACCGCCTCGTCGTCGAAGCCAAGGCCGCCACTGTCGAGGCCGTGGGCCTTGAGCTGCTTGGGTACCAGGAATTGGTTGGCGATCGCCAGCTTCTCGTTCAGCGTGTAGCCCGAGAGGTAGATCACCTCCATGCGGTCCTTGAGCGCCGCCGGTATCGGGTCGGCGATGTTGGCCGTGGCGATGAACATCACCTTCGAGAGGTCGTACTCGACGTCGAGGTAGTGGTCGACGAACGCGTGGTTCTGCTGCCGGATCCAGGACCTCGAGCAGCGCCGCCGACGGATCGCCGCGGAAATCCATGGCCATCTTGTCGACTTCGTCGAGCAGGAAGACGGGATTGACGGTTCCCGCCTTCTTCATCATCTGGATGATCTGCCCGGGGAAGGCGCCGATGTAGGTCCGCCGGTGCCCGCGAATCTCGGCCTCGTCACGCACGCCGCCGAGCGAGAGGCGGACGAACTTCCTGCCGATCGCCCGGGCGATCGACTTCGCCAGCGACGACTTGCCGACGCCCGGCGGCCCGACGAAGCAGAGGATCTGCGTCGGCGTCTCCTTGGTCAGCTGCCGCACCGCCAGGAACTCGAGGATCCGCTCCTTGATCTTCTCGAGGCCGTAGTGCTCGGAGTTGAGGATCTCCTCCGCCTTGGCGAGGTCGCGCAGCTCCTTGGAGGCCTTCTTCCACGGCACCGAGACCAGCCACTCGATGTAGTTGCGCGAGACCGTGGCCTCGGCCGAGACCGGCGGCATCGCCTCGAGCCGCTTGAGCTCCTGTTCGGCCTTCTCGAGCGCCTCTTTGGGCATCGAGGCCTTCTCGATCCGCTCCTTGAGCTCGCCCATCTCGTCGGTGCGGTCGTCCTTGCGCCCCAGCTCCTGATGGATCGCCTTGATCTTCTCGTTGAGGTAGTACTCCTTCTGGGCCTTCTCCATCTGCTTCTTGACCTGCACGTTGATGCGCTTGTCGAGATTGATCTTCTCGATCTCGACCTCGAGCAGATCGTCCAGCCGCTGCAGGCGCTCGTAGGGCGAGAGCAGCTCGAGCAGGGCCTGCTTCTCGGCTGTGGCGACGGTCAGATGCGCCGCCAGGGTGTCGGCGAGGCGGTCGGGCTCGTCCAGCTTGAGGGTCGACATCAGCCCCTCGAAGGCGAGGTGCTGGGAGAGCTTGGCGTACTGCTCGAAGGTGCCGAGCACCTTGTTCATGAACAGCTGCAGCTTCTCGTCCGCCGGGTACTGCGACCTCGTAGCTCTCGAGATCGGCCCAGAGCGTCCCCTCGCGCTCCTCGAGCGCCACCAAGCGGGCGCGCTTGACGCCTTCGACCATCACCTTGATGTTGCCGTTGGGGAGCTTCAGGTTCTGGACGACCCGCGCGACGACGCCGATGTCGTAGAGGTCGTCGCGCACCGGATCGTCGATCTTGGGGTCGCGCTGCGCCACCAGGAAGATGCGCCGGGCCGGACCACCCAGAGCGATCTCGAGCGCTCGCACCGACGGTTCCCGGCCGACGATGAACGGCGCCATCATGTGGGGGAAGACCACCATGTCCCGCAGCGGGACGACTGGCAGGCTCTCGCGTTCCCGCTCGACGAAGGGCGGCACCCGCTCACACCGCCTTGCGCAACGTCGTCAATGGCTGGGTACGGTGGAGCACGGTCTCTTCGGTGATCACGCACTCGGAGATGTCCCGCTGCGAGGGAATGTCGTACATCAGCTCGAGCATCAGCTCCTCGAGGATGATGCGCAGACCCCGGGCGCCGACCTTGCGCTTGAGCGCCTCCGCGGCGACCGCCTCGGATCGCCTCGTCGGCGAAGCGCAGCTTGACGTCCTCGAACTCGAACATCGTCTGGTACTGCTTGACCAGGCTGTTCTTGGGCTCCTTGAGGATCCGCACCAGCGAGGCCTCGTCGAGCTGCTCGAGGGTCGCGACCACCGGCAGACGACCGACGAACTCGGGAATCATCCCGAACTTGATGAGGTCCTCGGGCAGCACCTTCTCGAGCGGATTCAGCTTCGCGCGCTCCTTCTTGCCCCGGATCTCCGCGCCGAAGCCCATGGTCTTCTGGTTCAATCGCCGCTCGACGTGATCCTCGAGCCCGACGAAGGCGCCGCCGCAGATGAACAGGATGTTCGTGGTGTCGATCTGCAGGAACTCCTGATGCGGGTGCTTGCGGCCGCCCTGCGGCGGCACGTTGCAGACCGTCCCCTCGAGGATCTTGAGCAGCGCCTGTTGCACGCCCTCGCCCGAGACGTCGCGGGTGATCGAGGGGTTCTCGCCCTTGCGCGCGATCTTGTCGACCTCGTCGATGTAGACGATGCCCCGCTGCGTCTTGTCCTTGTCGTTGCCCGAAGCCTGGTAGAGCTTGAGGATGATGTTCTCGACGTCCTCGCCGACGTAGCCGGCCTCGGTCAGCGTCGTCGCGTCGGCGATGGTGAAAGGCACGGAGAGGATGCGCGCCAGCGTCTGCGCCAGCAGGGTCTTGCCGGTGCCGGTCGGGCCGATCAGCAGGATGTTCGACTTCTGCAGCTCGACCTCGTTCTTGGTGCGCTCGGAGAAGTCGATGCGCTGTAGTGGTTGTAGACCGCCACCGCCAGCTTCTTCTTGGCCAGCTCCTGCCCGATGACGTACTCGTCGAGCAGCGACTTGATCTCGTGGGGCTTGGGGAGCTTG
The DNA here is from genome assembly GCA_963700315.1 of uncultured Acidobacteriota bacterium. Lineage (GTDB taxonomy): Bacteria > Acidobacteriota > Thermoanaerobaculia > Multivoradales > JAGPDF01 > JACTMI01. Next base: position 338,193 of record CAVOXC010000001.1, read on the forward strand.
GTCTCCTGCTGCTGCTCGAGCAGCCGGTCTTCGGCGATGATGTCGAGGCAGATGTCGACGCACTCGTCGCAGATGAAGACCGTCGGGCCGGCGATCAGCTTCTTGACTTCCCGCTGGCTCTTGTTACAGAAGGAGCAGCGCAGAGCGTCGTCGCCGGTCTCTTTCTTGGGCATCTCTCCTCCGTCCCTCGATACGCACCGCACCGGCCCGGGGGCCGGACTCTCACAGCGTAGAACGCCGCGTCGGTTCCCGGCTATTCCGTCGCCCGAACGGCGCGCGGAACCTCAGACCTCGAACGGCCTCGCCGGCACGCTCCTCTGCGCCGACGCGGATTCTAACAAATGGGGCACTTCTGCGATTCGGGTACTCCCGGCGCACCGCGATCCAAGCTCCGCGAGTGCATTCGTCGCGAAAGCTCCCATAGAAGGGGATGGTGGGAGTCCGTCGCGCCGCTGCGCGCTTGGCGACTCGGTCCCGCCCGCCTTCTCCTCCACGAGCCTCTCGAACACGCGAATCGGCGGAGTGGCGCCTCTCGTCAGGCGAACAGGTCCAGCCCGCCTACCCTTCTATGGAGCCTCTCCAACGAGCGAACCGACGTGGCGGTGCCTCCCGTCAGGCGAACAGGCCCGACCTGCCTTCCCCTAGATGGAGCCTCTCGGGCGAGCGACCTGGCGTGGCAGCGTCTCCCGTCGGGCGATCCGGTCCATGCGTTGCGCCCGGTCGGCAAGGCGTCAGTTCTTGCGGCGCTCCATCATCTGGTCGACGAGGCCGTACTCGACCGCCTCGGCCGCCGACAGGATCTTGTCCCGCTCGGTGTCGAGGTGGACCTGCTCCTTGGTCTTGCCGGTGTGCTCGGCCAGGATCTCGTCGATCTTGTCGCGCAACTTCAGCAGCTCGCGGGCGTGGATCTCGATGTCGGTCGGCCTGCCCGCCCATCCCGGACGTCCAGGGCTGGTGGATCAGGACGCGGCTGTTCGGCAGGGCCGTCCGCTTGCCGGCCTTGCCCGCCGCCAGCAGCACGGCGGCCATCGACGCCGCCTGGCCGACGCAGAGGGTCGCGACGTCGGGCTTGATGTACTGCATGGTGTCGTAGATCGCGAGCCCGGCGGTTACCGAGCCGCCCGGCGAGTTGACGTACAGATGGATGTCGCGCTCCGGATTCTCCGCCTCGAGGAAGAGCATCTGGGCGATCACCAGGCTCGCGACCTCGTCGTCGATCGAGCGACCGAGGAAGATGATGTTGTCCTTGAGGAGGCGCGAATAGATGTCGTAGGCGCGCTCACCGCGGCTCGTCTGCTCTACCACCATCGGCACTAGCATCGGGTTTCTCCCGGGCTCCCGCCCGCCGCTCGATCGGACTCGGGCTCGCGCCCGCCAGACTGCATCACTTCGTTGCCACGGCCGGCGCGGACGCCGCCGCCTCCTCGCCCAGCAGCTGCCGAATGGTCTTCTCCCGCCGCATCCGCGCGCGCAGCCCCGCGAGCTGGCCGGTCTCGTCGAGGCGATGACGCAGCGCGTGGGTCGCCACGCCCTGCGCTCGTGCCAACACGGCGAGGGCCTGCTCGAATTCCTTCTCGCCGACCGCGACCTGCTCGGCGTCGGCGATCGCGTCCAGCACGAGCCGGGCCTTGACCCGCCGTTCGGCGTGTGGACGCGCGTCCTCGCCCATCTTCTGCCAGTCGATCTCGGTCTTCTCGATGTCGACCCCCTGCCGCGAGAGGTTCTCCGCGTAGTCGCGCAGGAGGTCCTCGATCTCGTGATTGACGACGCCATCGGGCAGCTCGATCGGATGCCGCTCGGTGAGCTGATCGAGCAGCGCCGTCTCGCGCTGCTGTCGCGCCGCGTCCTGCTTGGCCGAACGAATCCGGCGCTCGACGTCGGCCTCGAACTCGGCGACGTTCTGGAAACGCCCGAAATGCTTCACCCACTCGTCGTCGAGCTCGGGCAGCAGCGCCTCCTGAACCTCGACGACGCGCACCTCGTACTCCTTCTCCTCGGCCTCCGCCCCCTCGGCGGCCGGAGCCGAGCGGCGTTTGAACCGGCCGCTCTGTCCGGCGGCGAGCCCGGAGACCGCGGCCGAGAGCTCCTCCCAGTAGCGTGGCGCGCCGATCTCGAGCTCGGCCTTGCGCGGCTCGCCGGGGCCGTCGGCGCCGAGCTCGGAGATTTCGACCTGGGCGCGGTCGCCGACCGCGGCGGTTCGTTCGACCGGCTTCCACTCCGCGTGATTGCGCCTCAGGTCGGCCACCGCGGCGGTCACCTCCTCGGGCGTTGGCTCGAGCGGCGGCGTCGGCAGCGCGAAGTCGCTGTAGTTGCGCAGCTCGATCTCCGGGCGGACGTCGACGGTGGCCGAGAAGGTCAGCGGCTCGCCGTCGTGCAGGTGGACCTCGCCGAACTCGGGCGGAGTCAGCGGCTCGATCCCCTTCTCCGCGGCCGCCTGCCGCCAGTAGCGGGGCACCAGGCGCTCGAGCACCTCCTGGCGGATGTCGGGTCCGAACTGCCGGCGGACCAGGTGGGAGGGCACCTTGCCCTTGCGGAAGCCGGGGATGCGCGCCCGCTTGCCGTACTCCTTGACGACGCGCTCCGTCTCCGCCTCGACGGCGGGCTGGGGCACCTCGATTCTCACCTGCTTGCGGCAGGGACCGATCTCTTCGATTGCGAGAACTACGCTCATCCGGTCTTCTTTCCGTTCATTTCAGGGGTCGGATCTTGGTGCGAAAGGGGGGACTCGAACCCCCAACCCGATTCCTCGGGACTAGATCCTAAGTCTAGCGCGTATACCAGTTCCGCCACTTTCGCCCACCCGGCGAGTCTAGCCCGGGCGGCTGGCCGGCGCGAGCCGTCGCAGCCCCTTGCTCGTGGTCCGGATCGGCAGGGAGGAGGGGTTGGTGAGCCGCGTAGGAATCGAACCTACAACCCGCAGATTAAGAGTCTGCTGCTCTACCAATTGAGCTAGCGGCCCTCTCCGGCCGCGAATGATAGCCAACGGCGCCTCCAGAGACAACCTCGACGGGGCGCTGGTCCGCCGCCGACTCTCGAGCCGCCTCAGAGCAGTTGCTTGATCTCGGCGCGGCCGAGGTCGGATGCGCCCGAGATGATCAGCGCGGCGGAGCCCCGATCGAACGGGGGTACTTCGAGCTGAAGGTCCGCCGCGCCGACGTCATCGGTCTCGGTCACGAGCAGCGTGCGTGGGTCGGCCACCGTCGAGAGCATCTTGACCGCGACCTGCACGCCGGCGATCGGCAAACCGGTCTTCGAGGAGTAGGCACGCAGCGTCAAGTTGTTGAGCCGGCCCGATTGGATCTCCTCCTGGCCGTCGAGCGCCAGCACGAGCTGCTCGTGCTCGGCCTCCATCGACAGGTACTCGAGGATGACCTGGTCGAGCGTCGGACCGGAAAGCTTCTCGTCCGCCGCTTCCGCCTCATCGATCTTGGCGGTCGCCAGCGGCAGGTCCGCGAGCGCGGCGGCGGCGTCCGGTGCCTCGACGCCGGCTGCGATCGTGGTCGAGCGCAAGATCGTGTCGCCGTCCCCCGACTCGGGCGGACGGGCGCCGAACACTTGCTCGAGCTTGCCGTCGAAGCGGCCGGACTTGATCGCCGCCAGAATCGTGCGGTGCTGGTGCTCCATCATCACCGCGATCTCGGCCGGGCCCTTGCCCTCGTCGAGTAGCTGCGCGTAGCCCGCCCGCTTGGCCGCCAAGACCTGCCCGCGCACGTAGATCACGCTCTCGAGAAAGGGGTTATCAACGCCCTTGTCCTCCGTCTGGACGTGCAGAACGATCTCGCCGTGGCGGACGTCGGTGTTGTAGCCGGTGATCATCGGGGCGCTGGACTGGCGGAATTGTAGCAGGCCCCAGTGGGGTCGAGACCCGCGTGGACCGCCGCGCGAAGGACATGAAAGAATCGCGACGACGGGCTTTCGGATTCGCCGGCCCGCGCCGGCCACCCAATACGACACAGGAGGAGACGGAATGTCGCAGAACGCCGCCGAGACCGCAGCGCGCACGTTGGTCCACTACGAGGTCAAGGACGGCGTCGCCTGGCTGACGCTGGACGATCCTCCGGCCAACACCTACACCCACGAGATGATGCGTGCCCTCGACGAGGCGATTCTGACGGCTCGGTTCGACACCTCCGTGCACGTGATCGTGCTCACCGGGCGCGGGCGAGAAGATGTTCTGCGCCGGCGCCAACATCAACATGCTGAAGACGTCGGACCCGACCTTCAAGTACTACTTCTGCCTCCACGCCAACGAGACCCTCTCGCGCCTCGAGCAGACGCCCAAGCTCGTGATCGCGGCGCTCAACGGCAACACGGTGGGCGGCGGCCTCGAGATCGCCATGGCCGCCGACCTGCGCATCGCCCGGCGCGGCCCCGGCGAAGTTCGGCCTGCCCGAAGTCACGCTCGGCGTGCTGCCGGGCACCGGCGGCACCCAGCGGCTGGTGCGGATGGTCGGCAAGTCGCGGGCGATCGAGCTGATGGTCACCGGTCGCCTGTTCGGGGTCGAGGAGGCCGAGAAGCACGGCATCGTCGACCTGGTCTTCGACGCCGACTCGCGCGCGGCCTTCCTCGAGCAGGTGCAGGCATACGCGGCACAGTTCTGCCCGCCGGGCAAGGCGGCGCGCGCCGTCGGCCGGATCAAGCGGTCGGTCCAGTCGGGCGCCGAAATCCCGTTCGAGTCCGCGCTCACGCTCGAGCGCGAGCTCCAGCAGCAGCTCTTCCAGAGCGACGACGCCAAGGAGGGCCTCGCTGCATACATCGAGAAGCGCGCGCCCTCCTTCAACGCCCGCTGACCCGACCATGGCGCGCCCGCGGCTCGCCCTGGTCGCCCCGGTTCGGACGCCGATCGGCAGGTTCGGCGGCGCGCTCGCCGCGCTGTCGGCGGTCGACCTCGGCGTCGCCGCGGCCGAGGCTTGCCTGGCGCGGGCCGGCCTCGCTCCCGATCGCGTCGACCAGCTCGTCTTCGGTCACGGCCGGCAGGCCGGCGGCGGCCCGAACAGCGCCCGGCAGATCTCCTGGCGCGCGGGCCTGCCGGCGGAGCGAACCGCCTACACCGTCAACCAAGCCTGCGGCTCGGGCCTCCAGGCGATCCTCTCCGCGGCGCGTGCGATCCTCCTGGGCGAGGCCGAGGTGGTGCTCGCCGGCGGCACCGAGAGCATGTCGAATACCCCCTACCTCCTGCCGCGGGCGCGCTGGGGCTATCGCCTCGGGCACGCCGAGCTGACCGACGGGATGTATCGCGACGGATTCAGCGACCCGCTCTCGGGGCTCATCATGGGCGAGACCGCGGAGGAGCTCGCGGTCGAGAGTGGCGTGACCAGGGAGGAGTCGGACGCCTGGGCTCTGCGCAGCCAGCACCGCTGCCAGGCGGCCCGCGCAGCAGGGCGCTTCACCCGCGAGATCGTGCCGGTCGCCCTGCCCGGGCGTCACGGGGAGACGACGCTCGCTGCCGACGAGCATCCCCGCGACGATGTCGAGCTCGCGAGCCTGGCCGGGATGAAGGCGGTCTTTCGGCCAGGGGGCACCGTGACCGCCGGCAACGCCTCCGGCATCACCGACGGCGCCGCGGCCGTGGTCGTCGCCTCGGAGGCCGCGGCGGACTCCCTCGGGCTCGAGCCCGCCGCCTTTCTGCTCGACTGGGAGGTGGTCGGCGTCGACCCTCGCATCATGGGTATCGGCCCCGTTCCGGCGACGCGCAATCTGCTCGAGCGCCAGGGCCTCGCATTCGGCGAGATCGACAGCGTGGAGCTCAACGAGGCGTTCGCGTCCCAGGTCCTCGCTTGCCTGAAAGAGCTCCCCTTCGCGGTCGACCGGGTCAACCCCGACGGTGGCGCGATCGCGCTCGGACATCCGATCGGCTGCACCGGCGCTCGCCTGGTCACGACCCTGGTGCACGGCATGGCGGCCCGAGGCGAACGGCTCGGCATCGTGACGCTCTGCGTCTCCGGCGGCATGGGGTTCGCCGCGCTGATCGAGCGGCCGGCCGCCTGAGGAGGAATCGGGAATGCCGAATCTCGTCGTCGCCTACTTTCGCGAGCACCGCGTGAGTCCCTATCTCGACGCCCTCACGGCCTGCGGCGTCGATTCCGAGGAGATCTTCCTCGCGACCCCCGGCCGCACCGCGAGCGTCGACTTCGCGGAGCTCGTCGCGCGGACCGACGGCCTGCTGCTGACCGGCGGTGACGACATCCAGCCCTGCCTCTACGGCGAAGCCCGCTTGCCCGGAGCGGGACTCGACGAGCCCGCCGCCGGCCGGGACCAGATGGAGTGGGATCTGCTCCATCACGCGCGAGCGGCCGGCGTTCCGGTGTTCGGGATCTGCCGGGGCCTGCAGATGCTGAACGTCTTCGCCGGCGGTTCGCTCTACCAGGACCTCGCGCTACAGCGCGGCGTCTCCGGCCACGACTGCTTCGCCGATCGCGGTTTCGCCCTCGACCACCGCGCCCACGCCGTCACCGCGACCGACGCCGAGCACGCGCTGGCCGAGCGGATCCGTCGCGCGTCTCCGCTCGAGGTCAACAGCCGCCATCACCAGTCGATCAAGGAGCTGGCGCCCGGCTTGGTGCCGATCGCCTTCGCCCCGGACGGGATCCTCGAGGCCGCGGCTACCGAGGGCGCGTGGTGGGCGTGCGGCGTCGAGTGGCACCCGGAGAACTTGATCGGACAGCCCGTCCACCGCGCGCTCTTCGCCGACTTCGTCGCAGCGGCCGGAGAGCGGCGCCGCCAACGCGCCGGCGCAGAGCTCAGCGGTCGAGGCCGCGGGATGAGCGCGCCGATCCGGCTCGACCGCCGCCAGCGCGCCGCGAGCCTCGTGCTCGACCGGCCGCCGCTGCAGATCCTCGATCTCGACCTGCTCGCCGAGCTCGACGGCGCGCTCGCCGAGCTCGCCGGCGATTCCGAGCTTCAGCTGCTCGTTCTCGCCGCGACGGGCGGCAAGGCCTTCTCGGCGGGCGTTTCGATCCAGGACCACACCCCGGAGCGAATCGACAGGATGCTGCTCTCCTTTCACGGCGCGCTCGTCCGATTGCGCGACCTCGACGCCCTGACCGTGGCGGCGGTCGACGGCCACTGCTTCGGCGGCGGCATGGAGCTCGCCACCGCCTGCGATCTCGTCTTCGCCACCGAGCGCTCGCGCTTCGGCCAGCCCGAGATCCGGCTCGGCTGCTTCCCGCCGGTCGCCGCTGCGCTCTATCCGCGCCGCATCGGCTCGGGACCGACTCTCGAGCTCTTGCTGACGGGCCGGACGCTCGAGGCCGCGGAGGCCGAGCGGCTCGGTCTCGTCCATCGTCGCTGCGCGGACGGCGCGGCGCTCGACGAGCAGCTCTCCGCGCTCGAGGCCGCAGTCACCGCGCAGAGCGCGGCGGTCACCCGCCTCACCAAGCGGGCGGTTCGAGCCGGCGAGGCCCAGCCTTTCCGCTCGGCGCTCGCTCGGGCCGAACGCCTCTACCTCGACGAGCTGGCCCGGACTCGAGACATGCACGAAGGCCTCGCGGCCTTCCTCGAGAAGCGGCCGCCGCGCTGGAGCCACCGGTGAGCAACCGGCTCGGCTCGATCACCATCGTCTCGCGCTCGATCGAGGAGGTCGGCATCACGTTCGCCGTCGAAGAGCGTGTCGACTCCACCCTGTCCGCGGCCGCCGACTAGGGAGCGGCCGCCTACCCCCATTCGAGGAGATCCACATGTCGAGAGTCGTCCTTTCCGAGCGCGAGGGTCGCGTCGCGATCCTCACCATCAACCGTCCCGACAAGATGAACGCGCTCTCCGAGCAGGTGCGCGTCGAAATGCTCGAGGAGCTGGCCGCGGCCGAGGCCGACGCCGAGGTCGGCGTCGTCGTCATCACGGGTGCCGGCGACAAGGCTTTTATCGCCGGTGCGGACATCTCCGAATTCGAGGGGCGCTCCCCCTTCGACCAGCGCTGGTCGATGCGCAGCCCGCGCATCTTCGACGTCATGGCGTCCTTTCCCAAGCCGGTGATCGCGATGATCAACGGCTACTGCCTGGGCGGCGGCTGCGAGCTCGCAATGTCTTGTGACCTCCGCGTCGCCTCCGACAAGGCACGATTCGGACAGCCCGAGATCAATCTCGGCTTGATCCCCGGCGGTGGCGGCACCCAGCGCATGTCGCGCCTCATCGGCACCGGCCAGACCATGCGCCTAGTGCTCTCGGGCGACATGATTCAGGCCGCCGAGGCGAAAGAGCTGGGCCTTGTCGAAATGATCGTCCCGCACGACGAGCTCCGCGCCAAGACCCTGGAGCTCGCCGCCAAAATCGCCTCGAAGAGCCCGCTGACGCTCAAGGTCGCCAAGGAGGCCGTGCGCGCCTCGGAGCGCCTCGCCATCGAGGAGGGGATCCTCTACGAGCGCGATCTGTTCTGCCTCTGCTTCTCCTCCGAGGACAAGCGCGAGGGCGTCGAGGCGTTCCTGCAGAAGCGTCCGGCCGCCTGGAAGGGGCGCTGAGCGGACGTCCTGGTCGAAGGCCACAGGCAGGGAGCTGACGGCGCCGGGTAGGGTCAATGGCGGATCACGATGACCACTCGAATCGGCCGCCAAGTCGCCATCCGGGCGCTGCTTCTCGCCGCTGTCGCCGTCGCGGCTCGGGCGGACGTCGCCCGCGTGCCCGCTCCGGAGCTCCTGGCGACGATCGAGGACGACGACCCGGTGCGCCTGCCGCGCTCGCTCGCCGCCGGCGAGGCCGTGCCCAGCACGAACTGGATCGACGCCCTCGCCGTCGCGCCGGTCGGCGCGATCCACACGCCGCCCGAGCACTCGAAAAACCTCGGCCTGCTGATCCGCTGGGGAAGCTTCAACGACGTCCTGACCGCGATGACCATGGCGATCACTACCGGCGATCCGGGGCGAGCGTCGACCACGTCTACAACCGGCGACACCTCGACCTGGTCGGCGACCGCGCCGTAGCGCTCGATCTCCCCACTTCAATCGGGGCCCGACTCGGCGGCTGGCGATCGGCGAGCACGCCGGGAGAATGCTGCGGAAGCTGGCTGTTTAGAGCGTGCGCCTTCGCTCCTCTCGGCGCTACGCGAGCTTCGTTGCGACAACTCCGGCGGGACGGAATCGAGCCTGCGTACGCATCGCGCGACCTCCATTCGACGTGTTTTTCGAACGGCAGGCGTGGAGGCGGATGCCGCCCCCCCTTCTATGCCGCTTTTTCCGCTCGCGCGAGCCGGCGCGGAGGTGGGCTCTCGGCGACCCTTCCGGTTCGGCCTGGCGAGGCTCTACGGGCCTGTGAGCCAGCGGCGCAGGTCGCCGCTCTCGAAGTGGTCCCAGTGCAGCAGCACGACGCCGCCGAAGCAGTAGATCCGGTAGAACGAGCTGCAGTCGACATCGCTGGGGTTCTCCGTCCACCGACCCGTGCTCTGGATCGGAAAGCCGTACTCGCCCGGTGAGGCGCTCGAGTCGTCGGTCCACCCATCGCAGTCGGCGCCGGGAGCGAAGGCTCCGGTGACAAGTGTGCCGGTCAGTGCCTGATTGCCGACGTGAACGCCGAGCTCGCTCTGGTCGGGCGGTGCTTCGAGGAGAATGGGATTGGGATCGAGCGCGGAGAGGCCCGCCTTGGTCGCGCTCACCTCCACTCCGTCGATCCTCTTCCACGGTCCATCGATCGGCAGGCGGTCGGGCGCGGAGGTCGAGCTCTGGCTCGCGGAGAGCCATGCGACGAACGAGGCCGCGAGCGGCAGCGTCGCCGTCGCGGCCAACGTCCTGCAGATCTGATCGCCCGCCGCGAGCCCGGTCTGACCCGAGGCCTCGGGCCAGCCGCCCAGATTCCCCGAGCGGGCGGCGGAGGTCGCGAAGACGAGCGCGCCAGGCTCCTCGTACGGCAGCAGAGGATCGCCGCTACCCGGCTCGAAACAGTAGAGGCGCGCGCTGCCGTTGCAGCTCGCGATGGCCGCCTGCGTCCAGGACTGGCCGCCGAGCTGCGCTCCCCCGAGCTCCGACCAGGGCGGCGTCGTCGGGCTCGAGGAGATCCAGTCACCGCAGGTGCGATCCGCGGCGATCAGCTCCCCCGTCGCCGCGGTCCCGGTGTGGACGGTGAAGCTGGTCGGGATCTTGGCGCCGGTCTCGTCGACGAATCCCGGGTAGAGCACGTTGTTCCCGGTCGTCAGGCTCGCGAGGTCGCGCGCGAACGGCTGATCGTCGACCCGCACCCAGGGCCCGGCGACGGGAACGGCCCCCTGGCCACAGTTCGTCGCCTTCTTCCCGGAGAAGCCCGCGACCCGGCAGAAGGCGTCGTCGCTCGCATCGGAGAGCCAGGCGACGTAGCTCGTAGCGTTCGGCAGGCTCTCGTTGCCGGCGAGCGTTCGACAGATCTCGTCGCCCGCCGCGAGACCCGTCAGGCCGAGCGCCTCGGGCCAGCCGCCCAGGTTGCCGTTGCCGGTCGCGGACGTCACGAACATCCTGAGCACCGCCGCCTCGCCGGAGACGCCGACGAACCAGGCCAGAGCGATGAGGACGACGGGGCGGAGCGGACGCATGGCGGGAACCTCCTCGGTGCCTATCTGCGATTCGAACGGCTCGCTCCAGAGTACCAAGCGCCGGGGCCGTCGCAAGTCCGCTGGTCCACAGGCCGGAGCGAGCTAGACTCGACCGGTCCAGCCACGATCCGGCACGAACCTGGGGGCGCAGATGCAGCGAGGAGCAGTCGCGAGCGCGATTCGATCGGCGGGCGCCGGAGCGTTCCTGACGCTGGCGCTCTCGTGCGCCAGTGCCGCGACCGCTCAGGAGACCGTGCCGGCCGGGATGCCGCCCGGCGCGGTGGGTGAGACGACTGCCGTCTCGAGCCCCGTCACGCCGGGGCCCGCCGATTCGGATCCGGTCGCGGTCCCCGCGCCTTCCGAGCAGGCGATGCGCTACTACCGCAGCGGCATGGCGCTCTGGACCTTCGGTCTGGTCTGGGGCTTCCTGGTTCCGGTGGTCTGGCTCTCGACCGGATGGTCGGCCCAGCTTCGTCGCTTCGCGACGCGCCTCGCCGGTGGCCGCTGGTACCCGACCGTGGCGATCTACTTCCTGCTCTTCCTGGCGATCGGCTTCGTCATCGACCTGCCGCTCGCTTACTACCTGGACTACGTGCGCCCACACGCCTACGACCTGTCGAACCAGACGCTCGGCAAGTGGTTCGGCGACGCCGTGAAGGGGCTCGGCATCGGCGTGGTGATGGCCGCGCTCTTCGGCTGGGTGCCCTTCCTGCTGCTGCGCAAGAGCCCGCGACGCTGGTGGCTCTGGACCGCCGTCCTCGCGGTGCCCTTCCTCGTCTTCGTCTTCGTCGTCTCGCCGATCTGGGTCGACCCGCTGTTCAACGAGTTCGGGTCGATGAAGGACAAGGCCCTCGAGGCCGACATCCTGTCGCTCGCCGACCGGGCCGGCATCGAAGGGGGCAGGGTCTTCGAGGTCGACAAGAGCGTCGACACCGAGGCGGTCAACGCCTACGTCACGGGCCTGGGGGGCACGAAGCGCATCGTGCTCTGGGACACCATCATCGCCAAGGTGGAGCACGACGGATTGCTCTTCGTGATGGCGCACGAGATGGGGCACTACGTGCTCGGCCACGTCCTGCGTTCGCTCTTTCTCTATCCGGTGATGGTCCTCGCCGGCCTCTGGCTGATCCATCGCACCGCCGGCGCGCTCCTGCGTCGCTACGCGGCCCGCTTCGGCTTCTCCGAGCTCGGCGACATCGCCGCCTTGCCGCTGATCTCGCTGCTGTTCGGGATCTTCGCCTTCCTGATCTCGCCGTTCATCCTGCTCTACTCGCGCCATCTCGAGCACGAGGCGGACCGCTTTGGGCTCGAGCTGACCCGGAGCAATCGCGCCGCCGCCCAAGCCTTCGTCGCCCTCCAGCAGGAGAACCTCGGCAACCCGCGCCCCGGTTGGATCTACAAGACCTGGCGCGCCTCGCACCCGACGCTCGGCGACCGCATCGACTTCTGCAACGCCTACCGCCCCTGGCAGACCGGCGAGCCCTTGGTCTACGCCGATCGTTTCCGCGCGCCACGATGACTTTCGTCCCGCCCGAGCAGTTCAATCTCGCGGAGTGGCTGCTCGACGCTCGCGTGGCAGAGGGGCACGGCGAGCGGGTGGCGCTGCGCACGCCCGGGGCCACGCTCACTTATCGCGAGCTGTTGGGACTCGCGGACCGCTTCGCGACGGTGCTGACCGGCCTCGGCCTGCGTCCGGAGGAGCGGGTCTTCCTGGCGCTACCCGACGGCGCCGAGCTGGTCGGGGCGCTCTTCGGCGCGCTCAAAGCCGGCGGCGTCGTCGTTCTGGTCAACCCCGATCTCCAGCCCCAGGCGCTCGCCACGCTCATCGACTACCTGCGCCCGCGCTGCGCGGTGGTCGACGGCCAGAGAGTCGGCCGCTGGGCGGACGCCATCGGCCTCGCCCGCGAGCGTTTGCAGCTGCTGACGGTGGGCGAGCGGGCGAGCGGCTGCCTCTCCTTCGAGGAGCTGGCGCGCCGCGTCGTCGAACGCTTCCAGAACGTGCGCACGCACCGCGACGACCCGGCGGTCCTGCTCTTCTCCGGCGGCACCACCGGGCGGCCGAAGGCGGTCGTCCAGCCACATCGCTCCTACGCCTACACCACCGTCGCCTACGGACAGGGCGTGCTCGGGCTCAGCGCGGACGACGTGACGCTCTCGGTGCCCAAGCTCTATTTCGGCTACGCGCTGGGGTCGAATCTGTTCTTCCCTTTCTCGGTCGGGGCATCGGCCTGCCTCTTCCCGGAGCGCTCCTCGCCCGAGTCGATCTTCGCCGCGATCCGGCGCCACCGGCCGACGCTGCTCGTCAACGTGCCGACCATGGTCCAGCAGATGGTCGGCCACGAGCTCGCCGCGAGCCAGGATCTCTCCTGCCTGCGCCTCGCGACCTCCGCGGGCGAGGCGTTGCCCGGCCCCCTGCTCGAGCGCTGGCTCGAAGCGTTCGGCGTCGAGCTGCTCGACGGCCTCGGCACCGCCGAGCAGTGGCACATCTTTCTCTCCAACCGGCCGGACCGCGTGCGGCCCGGCAGCCTCGGCGAAGTCGTCCCGGGTTTCGACGTGCGCGCCCGGGACGAGGAGGGGCGGGACCTCGCTCCGGGCGAGATCGGCCAGCTCTGGGTCAGTGGCGGGGCGCGGGCCCTCGGCTACTTCCGGGAGCTCGACAAGACCCGCTCGACCTTCCGCGGCGACTGGGTGGTCACCGGCGACCTCGTCTCGCGCGACGTCGACGGCTACTTCTACTACAAGGGGCGCGGCGACGACGTCCTCAAGGTCGGCGGCAAGTGGTTCTCCCCCGCCGAGGTCGAGAGCTGCCTCGTTCGCCATGTCGCTGTCGCCGAGTGCGCCGTGGTCGGGATTGCCAACGCAGACGGCCTGGTCAAGCCCCACGCCTTCGTCGCCCTGCGCTCCGGCCACGCACCGTCGGACGAGCTCGAGGCCGACCTGCGCCAGCTGGTCGCTTCGACTCTCCAGCCCTACAAGGCGCCGCGCACCGTGCGCTTCGTCGACGACTTCCCGCGCACCCACCTGGGCAAGATCGACCGCGGCAAGCTGCGGGTGCTCTGAGCCCTCGCTACTCCACCGCTCTCGGCGCCGACTGGACCCAGACCACGCCGACGATGCCGCCGAGCGCGAGGAGCGTGCCGAGTCCCTGGCGCAGGCCGAACGGGTCGCCGAAGAAGGCCACGCCCATGGCCATCGAAGCAACCACGGTGAGCTGCGCGAAGACCCCGGCCTGGAGGTTGGTGACCCAGCGATAGGCGTAGGTCATCAGCAGCTGTGCCGCGATCGAAGCGAGGCCGACCACTGCCAGAAGCACCCACTCCCGCGCGCTCGGCGCGCGGAAGCGGGCGAGCGCGAAGGGCGCCGTGACCAGAGCGCCGCAGACGCTGAAGCTGCCGTAGATCGACCAGCTCCCTTCGGTGCGCCGTGCTGCGCGGACCGCGGCCACCGCCGCTCCCGAGAGGATCGACGAAGCGAAACCCACGACCTGGAAGAGCCCGAGGCGCGGCAGGAGGCCGGGCGCCGAGAGGGCGCCGGTGACCAAGAGCATTCCGGCCAGCGCGATGCCGAAGGGCAGGAGGAGCAGAGGTCGAGTCCGCTCGCCGAGAAAGATCGCCGCGAAGGTCACCGCCCAGATCGGCGAGCTGTAGTTGAGCAGCGTCGCCGTGCCGAGCGGCACGTGCTCGATGGTGACGAAATAGAGCAGCACGGCGACGCCGCCGAAGAGACCCCGATAGGCGAGCAGGTCGAGACGCTGCCAGACCAGAGCGCGGCGCAGGAGCGTGGGCGAAACGACGAACGGCAGGAGCATCAGCAGAAAACGGACAAAGGCAACCTGCGCCGCGGGCAGCGTCGCGGTCGCGAGCTTGGTCGCGATCGCCATCAGCGCGAAGCAGAGGGCGGAGAGCGCGACGAGTAGGAGGGCGCGGCCCTGGGTCGGCACGCGCGGCATCCTCTCCCGCCGACGCCCTCCGCTCCAACTGCACTCTCGTCCGCCACGAGCTCTGGGGACAATGGCGGTCGCGAACGCGAGCGGAGGAACCGCCGCCCGAGCGCTCGAACGTACCCTCCCAGCCGGAAGGCTCTTCGATTCCTGTCCGGCGCACGCCGGGCGGCGCTCCACGATTCACCAGAGCGATGGGACGAGCTCGAGAAAGCGGGCAGTCAGGGGGTGGCCGGAATCCGCCTCGCCGCTCCGCGGTTCACGACCGTATGCCACCAGAGGACTCGAGACCGCGACCGGCAGGCGCAACGGCGAATCCACCTACCCCTTCACTGCCGCTTTCACGTGCGCCCGGAATCGGCACGACCATCGCCCCGACCACGACGACCTGCCTCCCGGTCGGCCGCATCGGAGCGCCCACCGGCAGGCACAATGGCGAACCCACCTACCCCTTCACTGCGGCTTTCACGTGCGTCCGGAATCGGCACGACCATCGCTTCGATTTCGACGATCCACGAACCGACAGAAGCAAGAAGAACAAACACAAGAAGAAGAAGCAAGAAAGAAAGAAAGAAAGAAAGTGAACCTCGGCCGCGGCGCGCGCGGCGGCCGTCAGCCGACGACGCGCAGGCGGTCGGCGAGCCAGGCGGGAACCGCGGTCTTCTCGAAGCTCGTCATCTCGACACAGACCGTCACCGTCCGCGTCTCGGCCGAAGGGCCCGTCTCGCCGCGGTGAAAGAAGCGGTAGCGCCACTCGACCGACGAGGTCCCGATACGCGTCACCGCAACCTCGATCTCGACGTCGTCGCCGTAGCGCAACGGCCGGCGGTGGTCGGTCTCGATGCGGACGACGGGGAAGCCGAGGCCGTGCTCGGCGAGCAGGCGCGGGTAGTCGACTTCGACCGCGTCGTGGAAGAACTCCTCCATCGCGACGTGGCAAAAGTGGCCGTAGCGCGGGTAGTAGACGATCCCGGCGGGATCGAGGTCGCCAAAGCGGACATGGAGGGGAGTGCGATACGGCATGGCTCGACTCCTCTAGCGCCGCTGGCGCCGCGCCAGCGGCTTACCGGGTAGGTACTGCCCCGGCCAGGGCAGATCGACGCCGTAGCGCGCCGCCTCGCGCAGGGTCAGGTAGGGATCGGCAAGGTGGGCTCGGGCGAGGGCGCAGAGGTCGGCGCGGCCGGCGGCGAGCACGGTGTTGGCGTGGTCGAGGTCGAGGATGCCGCCGACCGCCATGGTCGGGATGCCGACCTCGTGGCGAATGCGTTCGGCGAAGGGCGCCTGATACATCCGACCGTACTCGACGGGCGAGTCGGCGACGTTGCCGGCCGAGGAGACGTCGACGACGTCGACGCCGGCCGCGGCGAGCTCGCGCGAGAGGGCGACCGCGTCGTCGGGCGTGAAGCCCCGACCGTCCTGGAACCAGTCGGTCGCGGAGATCCGGACGGAGAGCGGGAGGTGGTCGGGCCAGGCCGCGCGCGCGGCGCGCACGACCTCGAGCGGGTAGCGCATGCGGTTCTCCGAGCGAGCCACCGTGGTCGTCGGCGCGGACGTTGGAGAGCGGCGAGAGGAAGCTCGACAGCAGGTAGCCGTGGGCGAGATGGAGCTCGAGCCAGTCGAAGCCCGCCTCGACCGCCCAGCGCGCCGCCCGAACGAACTCGCCGCGGATCCTGTCCATGTCGGCCCGGTCCATCGCCTTGGGCGCCGGCCAGCCCGGCCGGTACGGGAGCGCCGAGGGTCCGAGCGTCGTCCACGCGCCCTCCTCGGCCGTCGAGCGGCACGTCCTCGGCTCGGTCCCAGGGGTGGCGGATCGAGCCCTTGCGGCCGGCGTGCGCGAGCTGAAGTCCGATCTTGGCGCTCGTGTGCCCGTGAACGTACTCGACCACCCGCCGCCAGGCCGCGACGTGCTCGCGCCGGTACATCCCCGCGCAGCCGAGCGAGATCCGCCCCTCGGCCGAGACGTCGGTCATCTCGGCGATCACCAGCCCGGCACCGCCGAGCGCGCGGCTGCCCAGATGGACGAGGTGCCAGTCGTCGATCAAGCCATCCTCGCGCCGAGTACTGGCACATCGGCGAGACGACGATCCGGTTCGCGAGCTCGATCGACCGGACTCGGAACGGCGTGAACGCCGGCGGCGGCGCCTCGTTCCCGGCGACAGGCCGCTCCGCCGTCAGCTGGAAGTCGATCGCGACGGCGCCCGACAGCTCGGGGTCGCGCCGCTCGAGCTCGTCCCAGGTGATCCGCTTCGAGCGCGACATCAGATTGAAGGTGAAGCGCAGCGGGCTCTGGCCGAGATAGCGGCGGGCGTCCTCGAACCAGGCGCGCGAGGTCTTCGCGGCGCGCTGGAGCTTCAGCACGTCGAGCCGGCGGCGCTCCTCGTAGAGCGCCAGCGCGCCGATGGATGTCGGTCACGTCCCCGAGTCGGCGAGCGCGTCGACGAGGACGATCGCATCCTCCATCGCGAGCTTGGTGCCGGAGCCGATCGAGAAGTGGGCGGTGTGCGCGGCGTCGCCGAGCAGCACGACGTTGTCGAAGCTCCAGCGTTCGCAGGTAACGGTCGGAAAGCGCCGCCAGATCGAGCGGTTGGCGAGCAGCTCATGGCCGTCGAGCCAGGGCGCGAGCAGGCGCTGACAGAGGGCGACGGTCGCCTCTTCGCTCGCGCGGTCGAAGCCGGCGGCGCGCCAGGTCTCCTCGTGGCACTCGACGATCCAGGTCGAGCGCTCGCCGTCGAACGGGTAGGCGTGGACCATCAGCAGCCCGGCTTCGGTCTCGGCGAAGACAAAGGTGAATGCATCGAGCGGCAGCGTCGTACCGAGCCAGGCGAAGCGGGTGGCGCCCTCCTCGACCCGGGCGCCGAGACGCTCGGCGTGCGCGGCTCGGATCCTCGAGGCGACGCCGTCGCAGGCGACGACCAGATCGGCGTCGCGAGGTGGGTCTCGAGCGACTCGATCTCGTCCTGGAAGCGCAGGTCGCAGCCCAGCGTCGGCCGCGCGCCGCTGCAGGATCTCGAGCAGCGTCGTCCGCGCCAGCGCCGAGAAACCGTGGCCAGTCGACTCGGTCCAGGTGCCGCGGTACCAGGTCCGGATGCCGGCGCCAGCGGCGGAAGCGCGCGCGGATCTCCGCGAACGACTCCGGGTCCGCCTCCTCGAGGCCGGAGAGCGTCTCGTCGGAGAAGACGACGCCGAAACCGAAGGTGTCGTCGGGCCGGTTGCGTTCGTGAATCATGACCTGGCGAAGCGGGGAAGCGCCGGCGCAGCAGGATCCCCGTGTAGAGCCCCGCGGGGCCGCCGCCGATCACCGAGACACGCACGGCGAGCGATCCTACACGGCGCGCCGCCCGGTTCACGGTCAGCAGGGTATCTCCGTCTCCACATTCAAGGAGGAGGACTTCATGTGATTCGACGGGCACAGGCAGGATGGGTGACGTCACCGAGGAGTCTCATCGCCATTGCTCTCCTTCTCGCTTTCGCAGGCCGCCACGGCGGTCGAGGCCGGCGGCGAGGCGTGCCGGCTGCGTGACGCAGAGGGCGAGGCGCCGAGCGCCATCACGATCGCCACGGCGGGGCCGGAGACGCAGGCTCTGATCGTCTCGGGCAGGGTCTACGCGCCCGACGGCGAGACGCCCGCGGCGGGCGTGACCGTCTACGCGTATCAAACCGACGAGACCGGGTACTACAACCGGGAGCCGGGCAGCGACGAAGCCGCGCTTGCGCGGCTGGATGACCACGGATGCCGAGGGGCGCTACGAGTACCGGACGATCCGGCCCGCCCCCTATCCGAACCGGCGCGAGGCGGCCCACATCCACCTTCAGCTCTGGGGCAACGGCTACTGGCCGCAGTGGGGCACGACGCTCCTGTTCGCCGACGATCCGTTGCTGTCGGATCGTGAGCGTGACCGTTCCGCGGCGGCCGGAAGCCTCGCCTGGGTCTGCTCCCCCAGGATCGGGACCGACGGCGCCCAACGCTGCGAGCACGATCTCCGGCTCGCCGAGCGCGGCGACTCGTTCGAGGAGAACACCCGACACGGCTTCCGCCCGTGAGGCGTGGCGATGGCCGTCGAGGCGCTTAGACTCGCGTCCATGCCAGCGGCCAGGGACGCGGAGCGTCCGGCGGCCGCCTCGACGGACGAGGCGCTGAGCGCGCTAGTCGAGGCGGCACGCGCGGGAGATAGCGCCGCCTTCGACGAGGTCTATCGGCGCACCGCACGCCAGGTCCACGGCTTGCTGCTCTCGCGGGTCCCACCGCGCGAAGCCGACGATCTGGTTCAGGAGGTCTTCCTGATCGCGTGGCGGCGCCTCTCGGCGCTCCGCCAGCCGGCGGCCTTCGTCGGCTGGATCGCGACCATCGCGCGGAACGCCGCGGCGGACTGGCATCGCGCACCGGCCCGGCGCACCGAGGGCGACGAGCCCGACGAGGCGCTGCCGGCGCCGGCGGTGGCTCTTTCGGAGACCGGGCTCGCGGCGTTCGACGCCATCCGGAAACTCCCCGAGACCTATCGCGAAACGCTGCTGCTGCGGCTCGTCGAGGGGCTCTCGGGACCGGAGATCGCCGCGGTCACCGGTCTCACGCCCGACTCCGTGCGGGTCAACCTCTCGCGCGGCATGAAGCGCCTGCGGGCGCTGCTCCAAGGAGCTGACTCGTGATTCACCACCAAGACGAACCCGAGCACCTCTTCGATCCGGCCGCGGCGCCGGACGACGAGATCGCTGCGCTCGAGCAGGCGCTCTCGCCACTCACCCATCGCGCGGCTCCGCCTGCCTGGCCGGCGCGCGTGGCGCGGGTCGACATCTCCCGTCGCCGCGTACTGCGTTGGGCGCTACCGCTCGCCGCGCTCGTCGTAGTCGCCGTGAGCGTGGGGCTGGTCGCCACTCCCCGCACGGGCTGGCGGATCGAGACCCTGGCCGGCGCGCCGACGATCGATGGCGAGCCGATCGGCGGAGCCGCGCGACTGCGTCCCGGCGACCGCCTCGAGACCGGCGCCGGCGCCAGCGTGCGCCTTGCCATCTCCTGGCTGGGCAGCGTCGAGGTCGAGCCGGGATCGAGCCTGCGACTCGTCTCGGCGCGCGAGCGCGATCAGCGGCTCGCGCTCGAAGAGGGAACGCTGCATGCGCGCATCTCCGCGCCGCCTCGATGGTTCACTGTCGAGACCCCGGCGGCGACCGCTTTCGACCTCGGCTGCGCCTACACGATCTCGGTCGATCGCGCCGGCGATGGCTTGCTCGAAGTGGTGAGCGGCTGGGTCGCGCTCGCCGGCCGGGGGCGCGAGAGCTTCGTGCCGCGCGGCGCCAAGGCGCGGCTCTCCGGCGCTCGCGGCCCGGGCACGCCCTTCTACTTCGACGCGCCGGCCGCGCTCACCGCGGCGCTCGATCGGCTCGATGGGGAGAATTCGGATGCAGCGGCACACGCGGCCGCGCTCGAAGTCGCGCTCGACTCCGCCCGTCCGCGCGACGCGATGACGGTTTGGCACCTGCTCGCCCGGTCGGACGATCGCGCCGTACGCGAGCGGATCGTGGCGCGACTCGATCAGCTCGCGCCCGCGCCGGAAGATCACGACCGCGCGGCGCTGCTCGCAGGCGATCGCGACGCGCTCGACCGGCGTTGGAGCTCGCTCGGCCTCGGCTCAGCGGAATTCTGGCGCATCTGGCGTCAGCCCTGGCCGGCGCAAGAGGGGTGACGCGCGCTGCGCCTACGCTGCGCTAGGCTCGCCGCGTGACGGCCAGGGCAGCCAATGACTTCAAAATCCAGCGGCTCGGCGAGGCGAACGTGCCGAGCCCGCTCGCCGTCCCCTCGGCCGAGACCCTGGTCGAGGACTCTGAGCGGCTGCTCGTCCACCCCTACCTCGAGCCGGCGCGCGACGCCTTCTCGCGCGGCGAGCTGCCGGCGACTTTCGAGCTCGCGGGCCCACGCCAACTGCTCTTCTTCGAGCCGCGCAAGGTGCGCGCGGCAATCGCCACCTGCGGCGGCATCTGCCCGGGCCTGAACGACGTCATCCGCGCCCTCGTGCTCGGCATGACGGAGCGCTACGGCGTGCCCGAGGTCTTCGGCGTGCGCTACGGCTATCAGGGCCTCGGAGCGCCGGGAGACCTCTTCGAGCTCACCGCGGCGACCGTCGCGCAGGCGCCAGCGCGCGGCGGGACGCTGCTCGGCACCTCCCGCGGCACGCCACCGGTCGCGGAGCTCGTCGACACGTTGGTCGCCCATCGCATCGACATGTTCTTTCCGGTGGGCGGCGACGGGACGCTGCGCGGCGCGCTCGAGATCGCCAGCGAGATCGCGCGCCGCGGCCTCGAGATCGCCGTGGTCGGCCTGCCCAAGACGATCGACAACGACATCCCTTGGGTGCGCCGGTCGTTCGGATTCGAGACCGCGGTGCGGCTCGCCGGCGACGCCATCCGCAGCGCCTTCAACGAGGCGAGCTCGGTCCGGCGCGGTATCGGGCTGGTCCAACTGATGGGGCGCAACGCCGGCTACCTCGCCGCGGCTTCGACGCTGGCCACCGGGCTCGCCGACTTCTGCCTCATCCCCGAGCTCCCGTTCGGCCTCGAAGGAGAGGGCGGTCTCCTCGACCTGATCGGGCGTCGCGTCGAGCGCAAGGGGCACGCCGTCGTGGTCGTCGCCGAGGGCGCCGGGCAACAGTTCTTCGCTGGCGAGAGCCTCGGCACCGACGCTTCCGGCAACCGCAAGCTCGGCGACATCGGCGTACACCTGAAGCATGAGATCGCCCGCCATTTCGCCGCCCTGGGGCAACGCGCCCCGATCAAATACATCGACCCGAGCTACCTCGTCCGCTCCGCGCCAGCCGGCACCGCCGACGCCCTGCACGGCACCCGCCTCGCCCACGGCGCCGTCCACGCCGCCATGTCGGGGCGCACGTCGATGCTGGTCGGCTACTGGCACGGCCAGCTCACCCACGTGCCGCTCGCCGCCCTCACCGGCCGGCAGCGACGAGTCAACCCCGAGGGCGAGCTCTGGTGGAGCGTCCTCGAGACCACCGGGCAGCCCCTCGAGATCGGCACGCCCACGGTTTCTTCATAGCAGCTCCAGCCCTTCGACGCGCTCGAAGTGGGCATGATTGCGGGTCCAGAGCGGCAGGCCATGGGCCAGGCAGATGCCGGCGATCTGAAGATCGGCCGAGCCGATCGTGTTCCCCTCGCGCTCGAGCGCCACTCGAGCTCCCGCCGCCCGCTCCGCCGCCGGTCGATCGAAGGGGAGGATCGTCATCGCGCCCAGGAGTGCCGAGACTCGCAGCCTCTCCGGACCCTCGCCGGCGCCGGAGAGGAGCTCGAAGACCGAAATGGCGGTCGTCGCCAGGCGACCCGAGCGCAGGGCAGCGGACACGCGCTCCGCTTCTCCGCGGCCTCGGAGCGCGTCGATGAGAACGTCGGTATCGGCGACGGTCAGCGCCACGAGCCGCGAAGCTTCCGATGCGCGCGGCTCATCCTCTCGGCGACCTCCTCGCTGACGGATCCGATGACGGAGAGCGCCGCCCGGATTCGAGCCTCACGCTCGGCGCCCTCGATCTCGTCCAAGTAGAGGTCGAGAGCCTCCTGAACCAGCCTGGAGAAGCCCTTCTCGCCGCGCTCGGCGGCGAGAGCGAGGAGGCGAGCCCGCTGCTCATCCGAGATTTCCACTGTGGTTCTCACCGGCTGGATGATGAGCCTGCATGCACATGCATGTCAAGACGATCGGCGCTCTGGGGCGCCCTGCCAATCGGGCGCCACCAATCTCCGCCGGCCGTCCTTCGATCTGATCAACCCCGGCTCGTCGAGCGCCTCGCGGTCCCAGAGCTGGCAGGTGACCTGTCTGTGCATCTGGTCGAGGCCCTCGCAGTAGTTCGAGTAGATGCAACGGCGCACCTCGGCGCCGTGGCCGAGGCGGACCTTTTCCCACCAGTCCGGATCGGCGAGCGACTGGCGCGCGGCGGCGACGGCGTCGGCCGTGCCGTCGGCGAGCAGCGCTTCGGCCTGCTCGAAGGTGGCGATGCCGCCGGCGACCACCACCGGCGTCTCCGATCCCGTCGCCCGGAGGGCCTCGCGCACGCCTCGCGCCGCCGGAACGTTGCGGCCGAAGGGACCGCGTGCGTCGGAGATCGCGGTCGGCATGCACTCGTAGCCGGAGGGGCCCGTGTAGGGATAGGCGGACCAGCCGATCCGTGGGCGCTTGGCGTCTTCGAATTTGCCGCCGCGCGAGAGCGAGATGAAGTCGACGCCCGCGCGCGCGAGCTCGCTGGCGAAGAAGGCCGCGTCGTCGACGCCGCTGCCCCCCTCGACGATCTCGTCTGCGAGCATCCGGCAACCGACGACGAAGCGCTCCGGGACCGCGTAGCGCACCGCCGCGAGCACCTCGAGCGGCAAGCGGATCCGACCTTCGCGCGTGCCGCCGTAGCCGTCCTCTCTCGAGTTCAGGGCCGAGAGGAAGGAGGCCATGGTGTAGGCGTGGGCGTAGTGCAGCTCGACGCCGTCGAAGCCGGCGGCCAGAGCACGCGCCGCGGCCGCGGCGAACAGACCCGGAAGCACTCGCGGTAGCTCCGCGACGTGCGGCGAGATGGAGATCTGTCACTCGGTCGCGATAGCCGAAGGCGTAGCTCTCCCAGTCGCGCGGCGAGAGCACTTCGTGGATCTCCCCGTCGGTCATCGCGGCGAGCGCCGCTCGAGCCGGCGCTTCGCTCTCGACCCCCAGCCGGGAGAGGATCTCCGGCGTCACGACGAGGTACCTCTCGAAGAACCTCCCCTTCTCCGGACGGCGCCGGATCGTCAGGAAATCGATGATCTGGAGGAAGAGCCTCGTCTCCCCCCGCTCGCCCGACGCACGGTTTCGACCAGGCGGGAGAGGCCCGGCACGAACCGATCGTCGCCGACGCGCAGCAGCGGCCCGCTCGGAATGTCGCGGATCCCCGTCGCCTCGACCACGAGCGCGCCCGGCCGGCCGCGCGCACAGCGCTCGTACCAGGCCAGCACTTGCTCGGTGACGAACCCCTCCTCGCTCGCCCGCCAGGGCACCATCGCGGGTACCCAGGTGCGGTGGCGCAGGCGCAGCCGACCGATCTCGAGCGGTGAAAAGAGCCGCGACCGCGCCGCCTCCTCCGCCGACGGCCAGCGCGTCTCGAGCAACGGGTGCTTGATCCGCTCGGGCGGCTTCCACATCCGTTCAATCTAGCAGCGCATACGACGGGACAGGCGCTACGCGACGAGCCCTTCGGCGATTCGACTCTCGCGAAAGCGGCTGTGAAGGGGTGGGTAGGTCGAGCCTCCTGGAGCTGCGCGAGAAGGGCCGTGCCGTGTCCGCCTTCCGCGCAGCGCCGGGACGGCCGACCCGACCTCCCCCATAACTGCCAAGCAACGCTCGCCCGGCGCGCGAACGAGGAACGGCCCCGCCGCCGAAGAAGAAGAGGGTTGGACCAGCTCAGCCGCGGCGCAGGAGCTCGCGGGCGATGACGAGGTGTTGGATCTCGCTCGTGCCCTCGTAGATGCGCAGCGCGCGGACCGCGCGGTAGAGGCGGTCGACGGGCGAATCGGAGAGGACGCCGCGGCCGCCGAGGATCTGCACCGCGTCGTCGACGATGCGTTGCGCGGCCTCGGTGGCGAAGAGCTTCGCCTGCGCCGCCTCGAGCGTGATCCTGCCGGTGCCGGCGTCGCCGGCCGCGGCCGCGCGGGCGACGAGCAGCCGGGCCGCTTCGAGGTCGGTCGCCATGCGCGCGAGCTTCAGCTGGATCAGCTGCTGCTCGGCGAGCGGCGCGCCGAACTGTCGCCGCGTGGTGGCGTGTTCGATCGCCTCTTCCAGCGCGCGGAAGCCGAAGCCGCACGCCGCCGCCGCGACCGTCGGCCGCAGGCGGTCGAGCGCCGCGAGCCCGAGCTTGAAGCCCGCCCCCGGCCCACCCAGGCAGGCGTCGGCCGACACGCGACACGCTTCGAGCGCGATCTCTCCCAAGGGATGGGGCTCCGAGAGGATCTGGGCGCCCGCGAACTCGAGCCCCGCCGCGTCGGCGGGCACGACGAAGCAGGCGATGCCCCGCGCGCCCGCGCCCGGGTCGGTCTGGGCGAACAGCGTGTAGAAATCGGCGATCCCGGCGTTCGAGATCAGGTGCTTGCGGCCGTCGAGGATCCAGTCCTCGCCGTCGCGGCGTGCTCGCGTCGTCATCGCGGCGACATCGGAGCCCGCCTCCGGCTCGGTCATCGCGAACGCCGCGATCGCCTCGCCGGTGGCGACGCGCGGCAGCCAGAGACGCTGCTGCACCTCGTTGCCGGAGAGCGTGATCGGCATCGAGCCCAGGGCCTGCAGCGCGAACACCGCGTCGGCGAGCGGCGAGGCGGCAGCGAAAGCTTCGCGGATCGCGCAAAGTGCCGCAAGCGAGGGGCGCTCGAAGCACGCCACCGCAAGCCGCGGGCACGGCGTGGCGGCACCACCCGGCAGCGCCGAGCAGGCCGGCCAGCGCGCGCGCTTCCCGGCGCGCGTCGCCGTCGCTCCCGCGAGCGCGGGCGCGGACGCGAGCTCGCTCCGGGCGAAGCGCGCGGACCGACTCCTCGATCTGCGCGAGCTCCCGCGCGGACGGCCCTCGCCCGTCGCTGGCCGGCATCCCGCCCGGGACTCTAGCTCAGCGCCGCTCGGCCCGGGCTACCGCGAGCCCGATCAGAGTGCTAGCCTCCCACCGTGGCCAGACGCCCACACCGCTACTCGCTCTTCGCGCAGCCGCTCGATCGAGCGGCGTTCGTCGCCTTCTTCCTCGGCGCGGTCGTCCCGCTCGCGGCCCTCGGCTGGGTGGTGCGACGCTGGGTCTGGCCGGCGCTCGCGGGGCGGGACGCCCTGTGGAGCGTCGTCGCGATCCTGACCTCGATCGGCGTCCTCTCGCTCGCTGTCGTTCCTCGCCCTGCGCCACGTGACGCACCTCGCGCTGCGGCGGCTCGACACCGAGAACCAGCGGCTGCAGCGCTCCTGCGCGCGGCGCGCTCGATCACCGCTTCCACCGTCGGACGACGAGATCCTGCGTCTGGCGGTCGCCGCCGCGGCGGCGGATCTCGGGAGCGCACGCCGGGTTTCACCTGACGCGGGTCG
The DNA here is from genome assembly GCA_963700315.1 of uncultured Acidobacteriota bacterium. Lineage (GTDB taxonomy): Bacteria > Acidobacteriota > Thermoanaerobaculia > Multivoradales > JAGPDF01 > JACTMI01. Next base: position 363,670 of record CAVOXC010000001.1, read on the forward strand.
GCGAGGATCAGCTGCGCTGGGCGCGACGGCGCCGCCGTCCGACGTCGCTATCGCCACGATCCGCGCGAAGACCGCGATCGAGGACGCGGCCGAGCGAGGCGCTCGACTCGCTCGCGCCGGCGATCCGCGGCGCCGGCGCGGCGTGCCGGGCAGCGGCGTCAAGCGCGGCCTCGCCGTGGCGATTCCCTGCGCGCATGGGCGACGGGCGGCCGGGCGCGCTCGCGGTCTGGCACGACGACGCGCGACCCTTCGATCCCGGCGCGGCGCCCGTGCTCTCGACCCTGGCCGCGCTCACCACCGTCGCCCTGCGCAACGCCGAGCACCACGACGACGAGCGCAACTTCTTCGCGCACGCGACCAACCTCCTGGTCTCGGCGCTCGACGCCCACCTCGATCCACCAGACCGACCACTCGCGCCGCGTCGCGCGCTTGGCCAACCAGATCGGCACGCAAGCTCGGATCTGGCCGAATCGCGACTCGAACGCCTTCACTTCGGGGCGCTGCTGCACGATCTCGGCATGCTGCGGCGTCGACCGAAGCCGGGTCGGCGACCGCGACGCGGTTCGCCGCCACGCCGCGTTCGGCGCAGAGATGCTGCAGCCGATCCGGCTCTGGGAGGACCTGGCGCCGATCGTCCGTCACCACCACGAGTGGTTCGACGGCAGCGGTTACCCGGACGGCATCGCCGGACCCGAGATCCCGCTCGAGTCGCGCATCATCGCAGTCGCCGAGACCTTCGACGCGCTCACCGCGGACCGCAGCTACAAGCAGCCGATTTCGCTCGCCGAGGCCTGCGCGAGCGTATCGAGGCTGCAGCCGGGACGCAGTTCGACCCCGAGGTCGTGCAGGCCTTCCTCGAGCTTCGGGAGGATCTCGGCATCGCCTGAACCGGGCGGAGCGCCGTCCGGGCGGGCCTCAGCCGAAGCGTGGCGCACGCTTGGCCTGGAAAGCCTCGTAGGCTTCGCGGAAATTCGGATCCTGCATGCAGATCGACTGGATCTCGACCTCGGCCGCGAGCGCCGCGTCGAGGTCCATCGACGCTTCACGATAGAGCATCTTCTTGGTCACTTCGAGAGCGAAGGAGGGGCCGGCCGCGAGCCTCTCGGCTCGAGCCCGCGCCAGCTCCAGGCAGCGCGCCTGTGGTACGACCGCGTGATAGAGGCCGATCCGCTCGGCGGTCGCGGCGTCGATGAAATCGCCCGTCATCAGGATCTCCATGGCGCGACCGAGGCCGACGATCCTCGGCAGCAGCCAACTCGCCCCCATGTCGGCGCCCGACAGTCCGACCTTGGCGAACAAGAAGGCGATCTTCGCGCTGTCGGCGGCAATGCGCAGGTCACAAGCGCAGGCGATGACCGCGCCGGCCCCGGCGACGGTGCCGTTCAAGGCGCCGACGATCGGCCGGCGGCAGGCGAGCATCGAACGGATCAGCGCGCCGGTCGCCCGGGTGAACTCGAGCAACCCGCGAGCGTCGCGGGCGAAGAGCTCGCCGATGATCGTCTCGACGTCGCCGCCCGAGCAGAACGCCCGCCCGGATCCGGTGAGCAGGATCGCGCGCACGCCGGCTTCGGTGTCGAGCGCCTCGAGAGTCTCCGTGAGCTCTCGGTAGACTTCGAAGGTCAGAGCGTTGAGCCGCTCGGGGCGGTCGAGCGTGATCGTTGCGACCGCGGTCGCGGGATCGAGCTCGTAGCGAAAGCTCTTGGGCGCGATCGGCATCGCGGTCACTCCCGGTTTCGTGGCGGCGGCGGCAGCGCTGCGGTCGCCTCGATCTCGACGCGTGCTCCCGGCTCGAGCAGCCCACTCACCTCGACCAGCGACATCGCTGGATAGTGCTTGCCGAAGACGCGCCGGTACGCCGCGCCGACGGCGCCGATCTGCGCCAGATACTCCCCCTTGTCGACGACGTAGATCGTCAGCCGGGCGACATGCCATGGCTCCCCGCCAGCCGCGCGCACGACCTCGACGGCGTTCTCGAGCGCTCGCTCGAACTCGGGCACGAAGCCGCCGTCGACCAGCCGCCGGCTCGCGTCCCACCCCACCTGGCCGGCGACGAAGAGAATCCGCGCTCCCGCCGCCACGAGCATGCCGTTCGAGTAGCCGGAACCGCGGCCGCCGAGGGCGATGGGATCGATCGGAGTCAGCAGGCCGCTCATCCCAGGAACGCCCCGCCGTCGATGCCGATCGACTGGCCGTTGACGCCACGCGCGAGCTCGTCGCAGAGAGCGAGCGCCATGAAGGCGATCTCTTCCGGCGTGATGAGCCGCCCTTGTGGGTTGGCCTCGACGATTCGCCTGCGGGCCTCGTCTGCGGGCCGGCCGGTCTTGGCGACGATGCGCTCGACCGAGGCGTCGGTCATCGGTGTGTCGACGTAGCCGGGACAGAGCGCGTTGACAGTGACGCCGCTCGCCGCGACCTCCGCCGCCAAGGCCCGCGTCATGCCGATGAGCGCGTGCTTCGACGCCGAGTAGGCGGCGATGTAGGGAGCGCCGGTCCGGCCTGCGATCGAGGCGATGTTGATCACGCGTCCCCAGCCCCGCTCGACCATCCCCGGCAGGAATGCGCGGGTCACGAGGAAGGCGCCTTCGACGTTGACGGCGAAGACCCGGCGCCACTCTTCGAGGGTCTGGCGCTTGAGCGGCGCGGAGGTGGCGATGCCAGCGTTGTTGATCAGGATGTCGACGGACCCGAGCTCACGCTCGGCCGCGGCGCCCAGCCGCTCGACCGCCTCGGGGTCGGCGACGTCGCAGGCGAGCGCCGACGCGCCCCCTCCCGCCGCGACGATCTCCGCAGCGACGCTCTCGATCTCCTTGGCGCTGCGCGCGGCGACGACGACGCGGGCTCCCGCCCGGGCCAACGCGCGCGCGGCGGCCGCGCCGATCCCCCGGCCGCCGCCGGTGACGAGAACGCCTCTGCCCGCGAGCGACATGGCCGGAACCTAGAACGGGGCTCGGAGGGCGTCAAGCGGGTTCGCGGGGTGTCGAGAATCGCGACAGCGACCGTAGCGAAATCCCACGGTGGTCTCCGGGTCCCGTTTCATCGCGCTCTGCGGGATCTCTCGACGCCGGAGCTCTCGGGACCTGTTGCATTTCTCCACAGTCGAACCCGCGCCGCGGTCTTGGGCCGCGTCTCCCTTGTTGCGATAAACCCTTTCATTGCAGCACTTCTCTCAGCAAGTCGCCTCCTGACGAACACCGGCACCGCTCTTGCCCTAGGAAGGAGCAGAAGAGGAAAGGAGGCCTGCCATGACCGTTCTCTTCGTCCTACTCACCTTCGCCACCTTCATCGCGCTCGACGCCTGGCACCAACGCCACCAGCGCGTCCCCGCAACCGTCCCCGCCCAGCTACCCGAGACTTCGCCGATGCACGTCGAGCCAGTCTGGGTCTCGGGCTTCCTGGTGCCCGACGGGCTGCACTATCACCGCGGCCACACCTGGGCACGGCAGATCTCGCCCGACACCGCCGTGGTCGGCATCGACGACTTCGCGCGCCGGCTGATCGGCCCGGTGACCCGCACCGAGCTGCCCGCGACTGGAGCCTGGCTGCGCAGCGGTGACCGCGCGGCGCGCCTCGGCATCGGCCAACGGTTGGCCGACCTGGTCTCCCCGATCGAGGGCGAGGTGATCGAAACCAACCCGATTCTGGCGACCCAGCCCGGCCTCGCCACGACCGACCCCTACGGCCGCGGCTGGCTCTACAAGATCAGGACCTCGGACCTCGGGCGCAACGTCTCGAACCTGCTCTCCGGCACGCTCGCCCGCCGCTTCTTCGACGACACCAAGGAGAAGCTGCAGCTCGAGCTGATGGCTCTCTCCGGCTCGGTCCTCGCGGACGGCGGGGAGCCCTCCGCCGACTACGCTCGCGAGCTCACGGACGAGCAGTGGCGGCATCTGACCCACGAATTCCTGCTCGGCTGAGAGGTGCGCCATGGCTCGCGTCCGACCGAAAGCGTTGCTCATCGACATCACCCGCTGCGTGGGCTGCCGCGAATGCGTGGCAGCCTGTCTCGTGGCGCATGATCTGCCGACCGATCCGGATACCGTCGAGAAGACCTCGGCGCGCGCCCTCACCGCGCTCACCGAGACCGACGGCCTCTACGTCCGTCAGATGTGTCGCCACTGCCTGGAACCCTCGTGCGTCAGCGTCTGCCCGGTCGAGGCCTTTCAAAAGACACCCGAGGGGCCCGTCGTCTACGACGCGAGCCGCTGCCTCGGCTGCCGCTACTGCATGCAGGCCTGCCCCTTCGGCGTGCCCAAGTACCAGTGGGACAAGCCGGTGCCGGCGGTGGTCAAGTGCGACTTCTGCGCCGAGCGCCAGGCGCGCGGCGAGCAGACCGCCTGCGCCGAGGCCTGCCCGGCCGAGGCGACCCTCTTCGGCGACCGCGAGGAGCTTCTCGCCGAAGCCCACCGGCGCATCGCGGAGAACCCCGACACCTACCATCCCCACGTCTATGGCGAGACGGAGGTCGGCGGCACTTCGATGCTCTTCCTTTCGCCGGTCCCCTTCGAGCAGCTCGGCTTCCCCGCCTTCGGCGACGAGCCGCTGCCCGAGCTGACGGCACGAGCGCTCGAGCGGATCCCCGGGATTCTCTCGATCGGCGGCGCGCTGCTCGCCGGCATTTGGTGGATCACCAACCGGCGCGAGGAGGTCTCGCGCGTCGAAACCGCGGCGCGCGAGAGCGCCCACGAGGAGGCGCACCATGATCGCTCGTGAACCCGTTCACTTTCGCCTCCCGCTCTGGCGGGGCGTCTTCTACCTCCTGCTTGCCCTCGGCCTGCCGATCATGGCGATCCGGTATGGCCAGGGCTTGGGCTCGGTGACGAATCTGTCCGACGAGTTCCCCTGGGGCCTCTGGATCGGCTTCGACCTCCTCTGCGGCGTCGGCCTCGCGGCCGGCGGCTTCACGCTGACCGCGGCGGTCTACATCTTCAACCTGAAGCGATTTCACCCGATCGTGCGACCGGCGGTGCTCACCGCCTTCCTCGGCTACCTGCTGGTGATCGGAGCCCTTCTGCTCGATCTCGGGCGCCCGTGGAACATCTGGCACCCGCTGGTGATGTGGAACCCGCGCTCGGTGATGTTCGAGGTCGCCTGGTGCGTGATGCTCTACACCCTCGTCCTCGCGCTCGAGCTCTCGGGCATGGTCTTCGAGCGGGTCGGCTGGAAACGGGCGCAGCGCATCCAGCGCACCGCCACGATTCCGCTCGTTCTGGCCGGCGTGCTGCTCTCGACGCTCCACCAGTCATCGCTGGGCGCGCTCTACCTGATCGTCCCGGGCAAGCTCCACCCGCTCTGGTACACGCCGGCGCTGCCCTGGATCTTCTGGAGCTCGGCGATCGCCGCTGGCCTCGCGATGACCATCGTCGAGTCCCGCCTCTCCTCCCGCGCATTCGGACGGGCGGTCGAAATGGACCTGCTGCGCGACATCGCGCGGGTGTTGATGATCACGCTCGGCGTCGTCGCGGTCTTCCGGATCTACGATCTGGTTCACCGCGGCGTCCTCGAGCAGGCCTTCCGGCCGAGCTACGAAGGGGGAATGTTCGCGCTCGAGTTGGTTCTCGGCGTGATCCTGCCCTTCTTGCTGCTGCTCATGCCCAAGGTCCGCAACGACATCCGCTGGCTCTATCCAACCGCTCTTCTGGCGGTGATGGGCTTCGTCGTCAATCGCCTCAACGTCAGCGTCACCGGTCTCGAGGGCGCCGCCGGCACTCGGTACGTCCCGGCCTGGACCGAGATCGCGGTCAGCCTCGCCATGGTGGCGCTCGGGTTCGGCGCGTTCGCTCTGATGGTGCGATACTTCAAGGTGTACCCCGAAGCCGCCGCCGGGCGCGTGCCCGCGGTGGTCCGCGGGGAACCGTCGGGCCGCTCGCTGCCGGCTCCGGCCGGAAGGGCGGTGTGAGGATGCAATGACCGCGCGTTCGGAGGCGGCCGCTCCCAAGCGGTCGCCGCCCTCTCGTCTCGCGTTGCGCTTGGCGCTGATCCTGTCGCTCGGCGCCGCCGCGATCCTCGTCGCGGCCGGCGCCTGGAACGTCGCGACGCAGCGCCGCAATCTCACCCGCCTCGTCGAAGTTCAGGCGAGCACCGTGGTCGAGACGATCCGTCGCGCCACGCGCGAGTCGATGCTGCGCAACGACTCCGCCGAGCTCGCCCGGATCGTCGATTCGCTCGCCGCGCACGACGAGATCGATCGCGTCCGTGTCTTCGACAAGCTGGGACGAATCACCCACTCGAGCACGCGCGCGGAGATCGGCCGGCAGGTCGATCTCACCGCGGAACAGTGCGTCTCCTGCCACGCCGCCGGACAAGCCTTGTCGAGCCCCGCGGGAGTGCAGCGAACGCGCGTCTTCGAGCGTCCGGGCGAGGGACGCCTGCTCGCGATGATCGCGCCCATCCACAACGAGGCCGCCTGTTCGAACGCCGCCTGCCACGCGCACCCCGCGGGCCAGACCGTGCTCGGAGTTCTCGACGTCCAGCTGCCCCTCGCGCGCGTCGACACCGCAGTCGCCGACTCCCAGCGCCAGCTTCTCGCCGGCCTGGTGGCGACCGTTGCCGCCGTCGTGCTGCTCGCGTTCCTGCTCACCTGGACCCTGGTGCTCCGCCCCGTGGGCGCCCTGACCGCCGCCGCGCCCCGCCTCGCCGCCGGCGATTTCGCCGCCCGGGTCCCCGAACGGTGGACCGACGAGCTCGGCGCCCTCGCGCGCGCCTGGAACCTCATGGCGGCCGACCTCGGCACGGCCCACGCCGAGCTCGAGGCGTCGGGGCGACGGCTCGAGGAGCGGATCGCAGAGAAGACCCACGAGCTCGAGACCACCCATCAAGGTCTGCTGCGGGTCGAGAAGATGGCTTCACTCGGCAAGCTCGCCGCCAGCGTCGCTCATGAGCTCAACAACCCCCTGGCCGGGATCGCGACCTACGCTCGTCTCCTGCGACGGCGGCGTGACGAGTCGCGCGCCAGTGGCAAGCCGGTCACCTCGGGCGCCGCCGGCATGGATATCGACCGGGTTCTCGAGCTGGTCGAGACCGAATCGATGCGCTGCGGCGACATCGTCCGCAACCTCCTGCTCTTCTCGCGCACTCCGGGCGCGCTGTTCTCCGAAACGACGCTCGCGCCGATCGTCGACCGCTGTGTCCTGTTGCTCCACCACCAGGCCGAGCTCGCGGGGATAACCCTCGCCGTCGACCTGCCGAAGGACCTGCCGCCGCTCGAATGCGACGGCGCCCAGCTCCAACAGGCGCTGCTCGCGCTGCTCTTGAACGCCCTCGAGGCGACGCCGGAGGGAGGCGAGGTGCGGGTCTCGGCGCTCCACGATCGGCGCGGACGCATGCGGATCGTGGTCACCGACACCGGCCGCGGCATTCTCCCCGAAGTGGCGACGCATCTTTTCGAGCCGTTCTTCACCACCAAGACCCACGGCAACGGCGTCGGTCTCGGCCTCGCCGTCGTCTATGGCATCGTGGAGCGGCACGCCGGCCGAATCCTCGTCGATTCGCGGCCCGGCGCCGGTGCGACCTTTACCCTCGACCTGCCGCTCCGCCAGGTCGCCGTGCCCGAGTCGCCGGCGGCGGTCGAGCAGGGGAGGATCTCATGAGCGAGACCGTCACCAAGGCGCCGCCCGCCTCCATCCTGATCGTCGACGACGAACCGATCGTTCAGCAGTCGCTGGGCGACTGGTTTCGCCAGGACGGCTTCCGGGTCGATACGGCGTCGAGCGCGAAAGAGGCGCTCAAGCTCGCCGCCGAGCGTCCGCACGACATCGCGCTGATCGACATCAAGATGCCGGGCATGGACGGTTTGGAGCTCCAGGAACGGCTGGCCAAGGAGGTTCCCGACCTCACCGTCATCGTGATGACTGCCTACGCTTCGATCGAGTCGGCGGTGCGGGCACTCAAGGCGGGAGCCTACGATTACATCACCAAGCCGTTCGACCCCGACGAGCTCTCGCACCTCGTCCGGCGCGCGACCGAGCACCGCTCGCTGCGGTCCGAGAACGAGCGGCTGAAGGAGCAACTCACCTCGGTCGCCGGAGCTTCCCCTCTGGTCGGCGCCTCGGCGGCGATGCGCCACGTCTCCGACCTGATCGACGCGGTCGCCTCGAGCGACGCGACGGTGCTCGTGCGCGGCGAATCGGGGACCGGCAAGGAGCTCGTGGCGCGGGCCGTCCACGCGCGTTCGAATCGCCGCTTCGGACCTCTGGTCGTGGTCAACTGCGGCGCCCTGCCCGAGGGCGTGCTCGAGAGCGAGCTCTTCGGCCACGAAAAGGGAGCGTTCACGGGCGCGCAATTCCGGCACAAGGGGAAGTTCGAGCTGGCCGACGGCGGCACGCTCTTTCTCGACGAAGTCGGCACTGTTTCGCCACGCGTCCAGGTCGAGCTGCTGCGCGTGCTCGAGGAGAAGAAGGTGACCCGGCTCGGTGGCACCGTCGCGGTGAAGACCGACTTCCGGGTGGTCGCGGCGACCAATCAGGATCTCGAGCTGGCGGTGCGCGAGGGCAGGTTTCGCGACGACCTCTACTGGCGCCTCAACGTCTTCGGGATCGACCTGCCGCCGCTGCGGGAGCGGCCCGAGGACATCCCGGTGCTGGCCGAGCACTTTCTCGCTCGCTTCACCATGGCGATGAACAAGCCGGCGACGCGGTTCTCGGCCGAGGCGCTCGAGATTCTCCTCGCCTATTCCTGGCCCGGCAACGTCCGCGAGCTGCAGAACGCGGTCGAGCGCGCGGTCGTGCTCGGTGCGCCACCGGAGATCCGGGCCGGCGATCTGCCGCTGCGGGTCGGCTCGCGCTCGGAAGGGAACGGCGCGAGCCCACTTTCGCTCGAGGAGGTCGAAAAGGCGCACGTTCGCCGAGTGCTCGAGGGCTGCGGCTGGAACGTCTCCCAGGCCGCGAAGCTCCTGGCCATCGATCGCGGCACGCTCTACGCCAAGATCCGGCGTTATTCGCTCGAACGCGTCCCGGCCTCATGAACCCGGACGAGGGCGCCGAGCCACGGGACTCTCCCGTGGCGCGCGGCCGGGGCTCGCTAGCGTGGCGCGAGATCGCCGTCGCCGCGCTCGACGGAATCTCAAGCGACGAGTTGGACGAACTGCTCGCCCTCCTCTCGTCCCGCACCGGCCTCGCCTGTCGCTCGCTCGAGGTCGGTCTCGCGGCTCCGCTCGCGACCGTCCCGGAGCGAAACCAGGTCGACGCCGATCGCCTGCTCGCGCGCCTCGAGAAACAGGCGCGGCAGCGCGGGTCGGCCCCCCTCGTCGGCGTCATCGGGCGGGACATCGGGCTCCCTCTGTTCACTTTCGTCTTCGGACGGGCCCGGGTCGGCGGCGGAGCGGCGCTGGTGTCGACTGCGCGCCTGCGCCCGGAGCACTACGGGCTGCCCGCGGACGCCGCGCTGGCCTCGCGGCGCGCGGTGGGCGAGATCCTCCATGAGCTCGGCCACCTGGCGGGCCGGGTCCATTGCGACGAGCCCGGCTGCGTCATGCGATTCGCCGCCAGCGTCGAGGCGGCCGACCTGCGCGGTGACCGTTTCTGCCGGAGCTGCGCGCAAGGGCTCCCGCCCGGCCTCGCCCATGGCACGGACGAGGCCGGCCGCGGGCTCGTGTCGCGGAAGCTCAGCTCCTCGCCTTGAGCAAGTCGCGGATCTCCGTGAGCAGCTTCTGCTCCGCGGGCGGCTCGGCCGGTGCCGCGGGCGGCTCCGGCTTCTTCATCGAGTTGACCGCCTTGACCACTAGAAAGATGCACCAGCCGATGATCAGGAAGTCGACGACGGTCTGGATGAGCGCGCCGTAACGAATCGCGACCGGCGCCTCCGCCGTACCGCCGATCACGGCTTCGAGGCTCGTGAAGTCGACGCCGCCGAGCAACATGCCGATCGGAGGCATCAACACGCCGCCGACGAATGCCGAGACGATCTTGCCGAACGCGCCGCCGAGGACGATGCCCACCGCGAGATCGATCACGCTGCCGCGCTGGATGAAGGTCTTGAATTCCGAGGCCATACTCATCTGGAGGCTCCTTTCCAAAGTCAAGGGGACGGTCCCCATTCTCGCGCGATTCGAGCGCCCTGCCGATCCCGGCCACACAGAATCCCCTTTGCTTCTCCCGATCCGATCGTGCGGCGCCCTCCGGTCGAAGTTCCGATTTCGCCACTGTCGCGAGAGGCCTCCATGGAAGGGCTGGCTACGACGCGGCGCTCTCCGGTCGAAGTTCAGATCTCGCCAGAGTAGCGAAACGCCGCCATCGGAGGTTCGGCTTCGAAAGCGTCGGCGGCGCGATGCGTTGGGCTTCGAGCTCGGACCAGCCGCCCCTTCGGTGCAGCTTCCGCGAGCGTTCGACCCACCACGACGGCGGTTCCTCGCCCACCACGCAAGGTCCTTCGCTGCGCTCAAGACGACAGGAGTGCGCTCAGTACGACATGAGCTGCCGCTATTCGAACGCGGCGCGCACCGCTTCGGCGAGGATCTCGCCCAGAAGCGCCACCGTGGCTCGGCCCTCGGCGACGGAGGCGTGGGCCGGAGCCCCGAAGTAGGCGCGCGGTCCACCCGCCTGGCGAAAGGTTCGCTTGCCGGCGCGAATCGCGTCGACAAGTGACACCGGCACCTCTTCGAGCCGGTGGCGGATCCCCTCGTGCACGAGATCGGGCCGCTCGGCGAGGACGATCGATGTCTCGAAACGACCGGCATGGCAGGCGCCGCTGCGGAACTCCTCGGTCAGCCGCTCGGCCATCTTCCGGCGGGTCAGGTCGGGAAAGACGAAACGGATCGGCACGTTGCGGTGGATCTGGTCGCGCGCCGCGGCCAGCGCGTCGAGGTTGGCCGGGTCGAAGTGGCAGTTGGCGATGGCGAGAGCGGCGACCCGCCGCTCCGCGAGCGAACGGGCGAGGTCGACCAGGAGCGCGGTCAGCGTCGTGGGCCGGATCGAGAGCGTCCCGTCGAATTCATCGGCGAACGGCGCCGGCGAGTAGGCGATGGCCGGCAACAGCAGCGGCCGGTACCCTTCACCCGAGAGCGCCTTGGCGCCCTCGCGAGCCATCGCTTCGGAGATCACGAGATCGGTGCCGACCGGCAGGTGTGGCCCGTGGGCCTCGAGCGAGCCCACGGGAAGCAGGGCGACGAAGGGGCCGACGCCCTCCTCGAACTGCGGCCAAGCGAGATCCTGCCAGTGACGCACGCTACGATCCTAGCGCGCCCGGCGCTAGGATGCGGAGCCGTGGGCGGGCCCGAACCACATACCGATCTGCTCGCCTGGCGCGAGGAGTTGCCGATCCTCGCGTCGACGACCTACCTGATCAACAACTCGCTCGGCGCGATGCCGCGGAGCGTCGGCGACGAGGTCGCCGAATTCGCCAGGAGCTGGCGGGAGCGGGGCGTGCGCGTCTGGAGCGAGGGCTGGTGGGAGTTGCCGGTCGCGGTCGGCGACCTGCTCGCGCCGCTCCTCGGCGTCGGCGCCAGCGAGGTCGCGATGCAGCCCAACGTCGCGGTCGCGCTCGCGGTCTTGCTCTCCGCGATCGACTACCCGACCGGTCGAAATCGATTGGTCACCAGCGAGCTCGAGTTTCCCAACGTTCGCTACGTGCTCGAAGGCGAACGGCGCAAAGGCGCTGAGATCGTGGTAGTGCCGGCTGCCGACGGCACGCTGCCGGCGGAGCGGCTGGCGGAGGCGATCGACGAGCAGACTCGGCTGGTCGTGAGCTCGCACGTCCTCTACGCGAACTCGTACCGGATCGACCCGGCCGCAGTCGCAGCGCGCTGTCGAGCGACGGGGGCGCTCTTCCTGCTCGACGTCTATCAGTCGGTCGGCGCGATGCCGCTCGAGCTCGCGACCTGGGGCGTCGACGCCGCGGTCGGCGGCTCGGTCAAGTTCCTCTGCGGCGGCCCGGGCGCCGGCTTCCTCTGGGTCCGGCCCGAGCTCGCCGAGACTCTCGAGCCGGCAGTCACCGGCTGGCAGGCCGACGCCGAGCCGTTCTCGTTCCACTCCGGACCGATCCACTATGCCAAGGGCGCTTGGCGCTTCCTCACCGGTACCCCAGCGGTGCCGGCTCTCCACTCCTGCCGTCCCGGCTACCGCATGATCGCGGCGGTGGGCACCGAGCGCATCCGCGAGCGCTCGCTATTCCTCACCCAGACGCTGATCGACGCGGCCGATGCGCACGGGCTCGACGTTCGCACGCCGCGCGACCCCGAGCGCCGCGGCGCCGCGGTGACGATCCACCACCCCGACGGCGCCCGCCTCCAGAAAGAGCTCGAAGCCCGCGGCGTGATCTGCGACCACCGCCCCGGCGCCGGCCTCCGCTTCGGCCCGCACTTCTACAACAGCGCGGCCGAGTGCGAGCACGCGGTCGCTCTGCTCGCGGATCTCGGGGGCCCCGCAGTCACACGCTGATCGACCGTCGGACTGACCTCGCACTCCTTCCGGCGCTTCTGGCGCCGAGAGCAGGGCGCGGCGCGTGCCGTTCAGGGGATGCCGAGTCGCCGGCGCTTTTCCCAGAGGCCCTTGCGCGAGATACCGAGGAGCTCGGCGGCGCGACCCTGGTGGCCGCGGGTGAAGGCGAGGGCGGCGCGGATGGCGTCACGCTCGATGTCGAGCAGGGGTCGGGGCCGAAGCTCGATCCGTTCCGCCGGCGGCTCGGGGTCGAGGTCGTCGCGGTCGGAGGCGAGCAGAGTGCGCTCGAGCAGATTGCGCAGCTGGCGGACGTTGCCCGGCCACGGGTGATCCGGCATCCAGGCACGAGCGCGTTCGGCGAGCCGCGCCGCGGGTCGCGCGAAGCGGGTCGCCAGGTCGGCGAGCAACGCTTCGGCGAGCGGCATCACGTCCTCGCGACGTTTGCGCAGCGGCGGCAGCACGAAGGTCAGGACTTCCAGGCGGTAGAAGAGGTCTTCGCGAAAGAGGCCGCGGCGGACGCGGTCACCGAGGTCGTCCGGTCCGATCGTGACGAAGCGGACGTCCGCCTCGAGCTCCGCTCCGCCCAGCGGCGAGTAGCGACGCTCGGCGAGCAGGCGCAGGAGCTTCGGCTGCGCCGGCAGCGGCAGCTCCTCGACATGGTCGAGCAGGAGCGTGCCGCCCACCGCCCGCTCGACCCGGCCGGCGACGGCCTGGTCGGCGCCGGTGAAGGCGCCGGCGCGGTGTCCGAACAGCTCGCTCTCGAACAGGGCCGCGGGCACCGCGCCCGGATCGAACTCGACCAGCGGCCCGGCGGCGCGCCCACTGGCGGCGTGCAGGGCGCGCGCGAGCGTCGAGCGTCCGGAGCCGGACTCGCCGAGAATCAGGATCGGTGCCGCGCTGGCGGCGGCTCGGGCGAGGCCGGGGTGGGCGCGAGCGAGTGCGGGCGAGGAGGCCAGCAGGGCCGCCAACGCCACCGGGCTCACGACATGAACTCGGCGGTGACGTCCGGCGCGTCGCGCCAGAGGCGCTCGAGGCCGTAGTACTTGCGCGTTTCGTCGAGGAAGACGTGGACGACGAAGTCGCCGTAGTCGAGCAGCACCCACTGCGCGGGCGCGCGTCCCTCGACCGCGAGCGGCCGCACGCCGCTCGAACGCAACCGCTCTTCCACCGCCTCGGCGATCGCCTGGACCTGCCGTTCGTTGGTGCCCGAGGCGATCAGGAAATAGTCGGTGAAGTCGGTGACCTGCTCGAGGTGGCGGACCATCACGGCCTCGGCCTTGGTGTCGAGCGAAGCGGCGACCGCCGCCCGCACTCGATCGGGAATGGCGAGGGTCGTCTCCGGGGCAGGGGCGGTCATCGATAGAGGCGGTACTTCTGAATGAATCTTAACACCCGCGGATCGAGCCACCCCGCCGGCAACGCTTCGCCACGCGCGAGCCGGTCGCGGATCTCGCTCGAGGACGCCTCGAGCGGCGGGTTCTCGACCCACTCGACGCGCGCCGCGGGCAAGCGGGCGAGCAGGGCCGGAGCGAGCCCCTCGAGCAGGCGTTGCCGCTCGAAACCGGGCCGGGTCAGCACGGCGATCGGAAACGAATCGAGGATCGACTCGAACCGGCGCCAAGTGTGGAGCCCGGCGAAAGCGTCGGAGCCCAGGAGCCACCAGACCTCGACGCCCGGCTGATCGCGCCGGCGCGCCTCGAGCGTGTCGATCGTGTAGCTGGAGCGCTCTTCGTCGAGCTCCACCGCCGAGGCTGTGAGGTCGTCACGCTCGAGCACCGCGAGCTCCGCCATCGTGTAGCGAGCGAGTGCCGGAGCCGAGCGCGAGCCAGGTTTGTGCGGGGGTTGTCCAGTGACCACCAGCTCCACGCGGTCGAGGCCCAGGGCGCGCGCCGCGGCGGCCGCCGATTCGACGTGACCGCGGTGCACCGGGTCGAAGCTACCGCCGAACAGGCCGACCCTCACCGCGCGCGCTCCAGTCGGCCGGCGATCTCGATCACCAGCCTGTCGATGCCCTCTCCGGTCGCCGAGGAGATCTCGAGGTAGGCGAGGCCGCGCGCCGCCGCGGCGGACGCGAGCGCTTCCTGACGCGCTGGATCGGCCGCGTCGAGCTTGCTGCCGACCACGATTCGCTCCCGCTCGAGCAGGGTCGCGTCGAAGGAGGCGAGCTCGCGCTCGACGGTCTCCAGGTCCGCGACTGCGGATCCCTCGAAGGCCGCGAGATCGACGAGATGTACCAGAGCCCGGCAGCGCTCGACATGGCGGAGAAACTGGAAGCCCAGCCCCGCGCCCTGCGCGGCGCCGGCGATCAGGCCGGGCAGGTCAGCGATGACGAAGGGGTTCTCGAGCACGCCGCGCGCCACCACGCCGAGCTGGGGCACCAACGTGGTGAAGGGGTAGTCGGCGATCTTCGGCCGCGCCGCCGAGACCACCGAGATCAGCGTCGACTTGCCGGCGTTGGGCAGGCCGACCAGACCGACGTCGGCAAGGAGCTTCAGTTCGAGCCGCAGGCGGTGCTCCTCGCCTTCGTTGCCCGGGTAGGCCTTGCGTGGCGCCTGGTTGGTGGGCGTGGCGAAGTGTTGATTGCCCCAGCCGCCCCGCCCCCCCTTGGCGACCAACAAGCGAGCGCCCTCCTCCAGCATCTCGCCCAGGCACTCTTCACTCTCCTTGTCGAAGGCGACCGTGCCGAGGGGCACCCGGATCTCGAGGTCCTTGCCCGTGCGGCCGGAACGATTCGAGCCGAGGCCGTGCTGTCCCCGCTCGGCCGGATAGATCGAGTGGAACTGCAGATGGTAGAGGGTATTGAGCCGGGCGGCGCCGACCAGGAAGACCGAGCCGCCATGGCCGCCGTCGCCGCCGGACGGCCCGCCTTTGGGGACGTACTTCTCACGCCGGAACGCGACGCACCCGTCCCCGCCCCGCCCGCCGCGAACGTGGACGACCGCTTCGTCGATGAAGATCAAGACGTGAGCTCGTGCGCGGCAGGCGACCGCCCGCCGCGCGAGGGGCGCGGGTGACTACTGGCCCGGAACGATATGGACGTAGGTGCCGAGGCGACCGCGCTGCTGGAATTCGACGACACCGTCGATCTTGGCGAACAGGGTGTCGTCCTTGCCGATTCCGACGTTCTTGCCCGGGCGGACTCGCGTTCCCCGCTGGCGGACGAGAATCGAGCCGCCGCTGACGTTCTCGCCACCGTAGCGCTTGATGCCGAGCCGCTGCGCGTTCGAATCGCGCCCGTTGCGGGTCGAGCCCTGACCTTTCTTGTGTGCCATTGCGACCTGCTCCTGGTCTCGAGCGGGCGCTAAAGGACGATCTCGTCGACGCGGACCCGGTGGTAATCCTGCCGGTGCCCCGCCCGCCGCTTGTAGCCCTTGCGCCGCTTGTGCTTGAAGATACGAACCTTCGGCCCACGCGTCGAGGAGATCAGCTCGCCCTCGACCCGCGCACCCGGGATCACCGGATTGCCGACCCGGGTCCCTCCCTCACCGAAGATCATCAGTACGCGGTCGAAGGCAACCTTGGCGCCGGCCTCGCCCTCGATGGGCAGCAGCTCGACGTCCAGGACATCCCCCTTCGTCACCCGGTACTGCTTGCCTCCGGTCTCGATCACTGCGAACATGACGACACACCTCTCTTCTAGCCACGCGAACGTGGAACGAGGAAATTACCAGAGCCCCGGCCGGCTCGTCAAACTCCCGGTCGACCCCGCGGGCCGCGTCGACCCGCCCGCGCCGGCAGGACGCGCGGCGGCCCGGCCGAGCGGTGCTAGGTTGCGCCCATGCTGCGTCGGCCCGCCGCGCTCGCCACCCGCCTCGCGCTCGGCGCCCTCGGCTTCCGGTCGAGCGAAGTCGCCTGTGGCCCTTGGCGTATTCGTGTCCACCGCGGCGGTCGCGCCGACGGCGAGCCATGGCTTCTGCTCCACGGGCTCGGCGCCACCGCCGGGACCTGGCTGCCGCTGCTGCGCCGCCTGCGCGGCGAGTGCCGCCTGGTCCTGCCCGAGCTCTCGAGCCTCGGTGGCAGCCGCGGACCTCGTCCCGCCCTCACTGTGCCCGAAGGGGTCGAGCTCGTCGGCCGCCTCCTCGACACCGATTTTGCGGAGGTCACGCCCACCGTCTGTGGCATCAGCCTGGGCGGGTGGATCGCGGTGCGGGCCGCAGCGCGCGCTCCCAAGCGCCTCGGCCGGCTCTTGCTGGTCGCACCTGGCGGCTACCGAGAGCAGGACTGGCACCGCATCGAGCGGATGGTGCGCGTTTCGAGCTACGCGGAGAGCGCGGCGATGTGGCGCGCCCTCTTCGTGTCCCCCCCCTGGTGGCTGCGCTGGGCCCGGCCGCTCTTCTAT
This sequence comes from uncultured Acidobacteriota bacterium, assembly GCA_963700315.1. Lineage (GTDB taxonomy): Bacteria > Acidobacteriota > Thermoanaerobaculia > Multivoradales > JAGPDF01 > JACTMI01. Next base: position 380,377 of record CAVOXC010000001.1, read on the forward strand.
CTCTCCTATCGCTCGCCGGAGGTGGCGGCGGTGCTCGCGACAATGCGTGAAGAGGACGCTTTCGGCAACGACGAGCTCGCCCGACTCGAGCTGCCGGTGGGTCTCATCTGGGGCGAGCGCGACGAGCTTTTCCGCATCGAGGTCGGCGAGCGGATGGTGGCGGCGTTGCCCAGGGCACGTCTCTGGAGCATCGACGGGGCGGCGCACGCTCTGCAGTGGGAGCGGCCGGACGAGTTCGTCGCCGCCGTACAGTCCTTTCGCGCCGAAATGCCCTTGCCCGCTCGGGCGCAGTGCGCGCAAGATGGCGGCAACGGACCCGATGGCGGGAGGTGAACGATGGCCACCCCGGACTACCTCATCTGTCTCAACTGCGAGTCCCCCTGCTACGTCTTCGAATGGGGCGACGGCGGCGTCGAAGAAGCGCTCTGCGAGGTCTGCGGTAACGACGAGGCCGATCAGTTCGTGACAGAAGACGACTTCGACGCGATCACCGCCGAACAGGGCTGAAACGAGGAGATCCCGCGCTCAGGAGGGGCGAGCCACCGCCGCGGGCAGCTCGACGCGGAAGGTCGTGCCCTCGCCTGGCGCGCTCTCGAATCCCACCGTCCCGCCATGGGCGCCGGCGATCCGCTGGACGATGGCGAGACCCAGGCCCGTTCCCCCTTTGCGGGTCGAATAGAACAGGTCGAAGACCTTCTCCCTCGCCTCCGCGGAGATGCCGATGCCGTTGTCGCGCACGGCGATCTCGACGGCGGGCCCCCGCCGCCTTGCGGAGAGCTCGACCCGCGCCGGCCGGGTGGTTCCCTCGGTGGCTGCCAGCGCGTTCTGAACCAGGTTCAAGAGGAGCTGGCGGATCTGCTCGGCGTCGGCGAAAACGAAGGCGCCCTGGCTCTCGTCGACCACCTCGAAAGCCACTCCGCTCGCCGCGATGGTCCCGGCGAGCACCTCGGTCGCGGCGTCGAGCAGCTCGCGCGCCGGCACCACCTCCCGCCGCAGTGGCCGCGGCCGGGCGTAAGCGAGAAAGTCGCTGACCAGCCCTTCGAGCCGGCCGAGCTCGGCCCGGGTGATGCGGAGAAGACGCTGCCGGGTCGTGCGTGGCCGCGGCTCCTCCAAGTCCTCCTCGAGCATCTGAATGTTGAGCGAGAGAGAATTCAGCGGATTCCGGATCTCGTGGGCCAACCCCGCGGCCAGCGTCCCCAGGTAGGCGAGACGCTCGGCCTCCGCCGCCTGCGCCTCGAGGCGCTCGCCCCGCCGCAAGAGCAGCGAGATCAGGACCACCGCGACCGCGACGATCGCGAGCGTGAGGGCGCCGATGATCGCTGTCTGGCGCACGAGGTCACGGCGCAGCGTGCCGATCCGCTTCTCCAGCTCGATCGGCGACAGACCCAGACGCAGCGAGCCGAGGTCGCCGATCGGCACCGTGACGTCGAGCGAGCCGAGCTGCTCGGGCGGAAGTCTCGCCGCGCGGGTCTGCTGGTGCTCGACGGTCCGGGTCTCGACCTTCGGCGCGTCCGGCGCCGCCTCTTTCCCGAAGGCCGGACCGGGCGAGGGCAGGTTGATCTCGGCTTCGCTTCGGCGCTTTGCGACCAGCGCGCCATCGCGGTCGGTGATCTCGAGCGTCTGGACGATCTGTCGCTGCCGCAGGATCGAGTCGATATAGGTCTGCGTTTCCTGCTCCAGATAGACGGCGGTGACGAGATCGCCGCCGGCGCGCTCGGCCCCCCGCTCGATCTGGCCAGCGAGGGTTCGCGCCTCTTCGCGTGTTTCGAGCAGAACCCGGTCGAGCTCACGCTGCGAGAGCGATCGGAAAATGAGCCAGCCAAAGAGGCCGATGTCGGCGAGAACGAAGAGCGCCAGAAGCGTCGCAGCGGCCCAGAATCGACCCGATCGCCGACGACGGCTCTTCGTCATGCGCCGCACGATAGCACCAACCCGCCCGCAGCGGCGCAGAACCCCTTCCAACTCAGAGACTTGCAGAATCTAATAGAGATACGCTAATATTTCTTGCACGAGGGAAATAAAGCAACATTCCTTAGTGTTATCTACTAATGATCGGCGCTCCGTCGAGCGCCCGAACAACAGAAAGGGAGGAAAAACCATGACCGCCGGACTGATTCGTTGGAACCCCGAGACCGATGCCCTGCGCAGCCGAATCGATCGCCTGTTCAATCAGATGCTGAGCAACACCTGGAGCGGCGAGACCTCGGCCGAGGAAGTGTCGACCCGGCGCTGGCTTCCCGCCGTCGACATCCGCGAGACCGATGACGCCCTCATCCTCTTTGCCGAGCTGCCCGGCCTCACCAAGGAAGACGTGCAGATCACGCTCGAGAATCAGGTCCTCACCCTCGCCGGCGAGCGCAAGTTCGAGAAGGAGGCGAAGGGCGAGAGCTATCACCGCGTCGAGCGCTCCTACGGCGCCTTCACGCGCTCCTTCACGCTACCGACGAACGTCAAGATCGAGAAGGTCGACGCCTCCTTCGAGCACGGCATGCTGACGGTGACGCTCCCCAAGATGGAGGAGTCGAAGCCGCGCCGCATCTCGATTCGCTGAGCGCCGATCCACTCGGCAGCGACCCGCGAGGCGTCGCAGTGAGCGGGAGCCCTGACCGGCTCCCGCTTTTCTTTTGCAGAGCTTTTCCCTAGCATGCTGCGAAGCTCCGATGCTGCGAACGCGCACGCCCACCCTGGCCGCTACTGCTCTGGTCGCCCTCGTCGCGATGGCGTGCGGCGACCCCGTCGGCCAAAGGCCCGCGGCCTCGGCGGCCCAGCGCGGCGGCGAAGCGACCGGGGGCACCATCGTCGACATCATGGGAATCAACGAGCTGACCTCCACCGGGACCGCCTTCACCGGAGACATCGTCAGCCAGCTCTTCCTCGGCCTCCTGCGCGAGCGCGCCGACTACCAGGAGCATCCGCCCACCTACGCGCCGGAGTTGGCGGAGTCCTGGGAGTTCTCGCCCGACCACAAGACGCTCACCTTCCGGCTGCGTCCCGACGCGTTCTGGAGCGACGGCGTACCGGTGACCGCCGAAGACGTTCGTTTCTCCTGGCAGGCGCAGACCGACCCGGATGTCGGCTGGGCCTACGCCAATTCGAAGGACGCCATCCTCGACGTCGAGGTCATGGATGCCCGGACCGTGCGCTTTCACTATGACGCGGCCTACGCCTTCCAGCTCGTCGACACGATCGACGGCAAGATCCTGCCGCGACACCTCTGGTCGCAGCTGCCCTTCTCCGAGTGGCGCTCGAGCGCCGACTGGTTCCGCTCCAACCTCGCGGTCACCGGACCGTTCCGGCTCGGCGCTTGGCGCCCGGGCCAGGAGGTCGTGCTCGAGCGCAACGAACGCTACCTCGATCCGGAGCTGCCTCGGCTCGACCGTGTGCGCTTCCGTATCGTCACCGATCAGGCCTCGCAGATCGAGCAGCTCCTCGCCGGCGCGCTCGACTTCCTGCCTTCGGTGCCGGCCGCCGACGCCGCGCGGTTGCAGACGGTTCCGGATATCGAGCTCATCGTCCACGCCACCCGCCAATACGATTACATCTGTTGGAACACCGCGCGCGAGCCGTTCGACGACGCGCGCGTCCGCAGGGCGTTGACGCTGGCGATCGATCGACAGGCGCTCGTCGACATTCTCTGGAAGGGGTACGCCGTCGTCGCCACCGGGCCGATCCCGTCGGACGTCTGGGCGCGCGACCCGGAGCTCGCGCCCTGGCCCTACGACCCGGAGGAAGCCAGGCGCCTGCTCGGCGCCGCGGGCTTCGCCGATTCGGACGGCGACGGCGTTCTCGACCGCGCCGGCAAGCCCTTCCGTTTCGAGCTCATGACCAACGCCAACAACCGCGTGCGGAGCGACGCCTTGGTGATCATCCAAGAGCAGTTGCGACGCGTCGGCGTCGCCGCGATCCTCCGCACGCTCGAGATGCAGACGATGACCGCACGGAACTTCGAGCACGACTTCGACGCCACGCTTTCCGCCTGGGCGGTCGACACCACTCTCGACCTGCACACCTACTTTCACAGCGATTCGATCGACGGCGGCTACAACTTCGGGTCGTACTCGAATCCGGAAGTCGACAGCCTGATCGAGGTCGCTCGACGGGTCGAAAGAGTCGAGGAGGGGGCGCCGCCGCTCCGGCAGGTCCAGCGCATCCTGCACCAAGAGCAGCCCTACACCTTCCTCTGGGAACCGCGCAGGATCGCCGCGGCGCACCGCCGGCTCGCGGTGGTCGAGCCCAACGCGCTCTCCACCTACTACAACCTCTCACGCTGGTGGATTCGCGGCCCCGCGAACTAGCTCGATGACCGCGGCGATCGTCCGCCGGCTCGCCGGCACCGCCGCGCTGTTGCTGCTCGTTCTGACCGGTGCCTTCGCGCTCCTCGAAGCCCTGCCCGGGGATCCCGGTGCGATTTTCGAGGATCCGGGTGTCGCGCCGAGCCAGCGCGCCCGCTTGCGCACCATCTACGGTCTCGACCGACCGGCGCCGGAGCGCCTGCTGCGCTTCTATGCCGGCGCTCTCAAGGGTGAATGGGGCACGTCGCTCGCATCGCATCGGCCGGTGACCGAGATCTTCTCGGCCGCGCTGCCCTGGACGCTGCTGCTCGCGTGCGCGGCGCTCGCCATCGAGTTCGGCCTGGCCCTGCCGGTCGGGCTCTGGGCGGCGCGCCGCGCCGGCGGCCTCGGCGACCACCTGCTGCGCGCCGCCTCGCTCGCCATCTGGGCCCTGCCCTCCTTCTGGCTCGGGCTCTTGCTGCTGCTTCTCCTCTCGTTCGGCTGGGGGCTCCTGCCGCCCGGCGGCGTCTCGACACCCGGCGCGGAGTCCTGGCCCCCGATGGCAAGGGCGCTCGACGTGCTACGCCACCTGGTCCTCCCGGCGCTCGCGCTCGGCCTGCCGGCGGCCGCCGCTACCGGGCGCTTCGTTCGCGCCAGCCTGCTCGAGGTCGCCGGCGAGACTTACCTGCTCGCGGCACGGGCGCGCGGCCTCGCGCCGCGGACCATCCTCTGGCGCCACGCCCTGCGCGCCGCGGCATCCCCAATCGTCCAGAGCCTCGGCTTCTCCCTCGCGGCGCTACTGTCGGGCGCGCTCGCCGTCGAGGTCGTTTTCGGCTGGCCGGGTCTCGGCCGGGTGACCTACGACGCCCTCACCGCACGCGACTACCCGGTCCTGCTCGCGGGCGCCACGCTCTCCGCGGTCACGGTTCTCGGCGGTAGCTTCTTCGCGGAGATCGCCCACCTCGCCCTCGACCCGCGGGTGCGCGATGACTGAGCGGCTTCCGGCGCGCGTCGCCGCGACGACAGGCACGACCGGGTTCCGTCTGGGCCTCGCCCTCGCCGCGGTCCTCGTCCTGCTGTCGACCCTGGGCGCCGCGCTCTACCGCGGATCGCCCCGGCGGCAGCTCGACCCTGCAGCCGCAGCCCACCGGGCGCCCGGCACGCGCCTGATCGCGGTCTCACTCGCCGACGGCCGCGAGCTTGCGGCCACAGCGGTCGCGCTCGACGGCGACATGCTGCGTCTCGCCGGGCGGCCGGAGCGGACCGCAGTCTCGCTCGCCGAGCTCGCCGGAGCGCCGGCGGTTGCGACCCGCGTCGAGAGCTTCCCGCTGGGCACCGACCGCTTCGGCCGCGACTTGCTCGCCCGGCTGCTCCACGGCGGCCGGCTCTCGCTCGGGGTCGGCGTGCTCGCGGTCGGCCTGATGCTCGCCGTCGGTGTGCCCGTCGGTCTCGCCGCCGGGCTCGCCGGGCCGCGGCTCGACCGCGCGGCGCTCGCCGGAATCGAAGCCGTGCAGGCCTTCCCTCGCCTCTTCCTGCTGGTACTGCTCGCGGCGATCAGCCCGCCCGGGATCCTCCCGGTCGTGCTGTTGATCGGGCTGACCGGCTGGATGCCGGTCGCCCGCCTCGTCCGCGCTGAGGTACGTACCCTGCGGCGGCGCGACTTCATCCTCGCCGCCCGCGCCTCCGGCGCCGGGCCGCTGCGAGTCGCGTTCCGGCACCTACTGCCGAATGCGCTCGCGCCGGTCGCGGTCGAAGGATCGCTGGGCGTCGCTTCGGCGATCGTCGCCGAGGCGACGCTGTCGTTCCTCGGCCTCGGGCTACCGCCGCCGGCGCCGAGCTGGGGCGGCATGATCGCCGACGGTCGCGACGCGCTAGCTAGCGCCTGGTGGGTGGCGCTCTTCCCCGGTCTGGCGCTCGCGGTCGCGGCTCTCGCCTTCAACCTCATCGGCGAAGGGCTGCGCGACCGCCTCGACCCGCGCCGCGGCAGGCTCCAGGTCTGATCGGGTGCTAGTCGCCGACTTCGACTTCGACCTGCCCTCCGACCGGATCGCCCAGCGCGCCCTCCCGCGGGGAGAGAGCCGGCTCCTCTGTCTCGACCGAGAGGGCGTCCCGCGACACGAGTCGATCGCCGAGTTGCCGGAGATCCTGAGACCGGGCGACCTGCTTGTCGTCAACGACACGCGCGTCGTCCCCGCGCGGCTCTTCGCGCGCCGCCAGCCGGGCGGCGGGCGCGTCGAGCTGCTCCTGGTCGAGAAGCTCGCCGATCGCCGCTGGGACGCGCTCGCCCGACCCGGGCGCAAGACGCGCCCGGGCACCCGGCTCGAGCTGGCGCCCGGCCTGGTCGCGACTGTCGTCGCGAAACGGCAGGACGGCCGCCACATCATCGAGCTCTCCGCGGAGATCGAGCCGCGCCTCGAGGAGCTCGGCCACGTGCCGCTGCCTCCCTACATCGACCGCGCCGACGACGAATCCGACCGCGACCGCTATCAGACGCTCTTCGCGCGCGAGCCCGGGGCGATCGCCGCGCCCACGGCGGGCCTGCACTTTTCCCAGGAGCTGCTCGACCGGCTCGCCGAGCGGGAGATTTCACGAGCGACCGTCACGCTCCACGTCGGCATCGGCACGTTCAAGCCGGTGGTCGCCCAGCTCGCTCACGAGCACAAAATGGAGTCCGAGCGCTTCGTGGTGCCCGCATCGACCGTCACAGCGATCACGGCGGCGAGACGCGCGGGGGGGCGGATCGTGGCGGTAGGCACCACGGTCGTGCGCGCTCTCGAGAGCGCCGCGGACGCTGCGGGCGGCGTCCGTCCCGGCGCGGGCGCGACGGACCTCTTCATCCTGCCCGGGTACCGCTTCCGGGTCGTCGATCTGCTCCTCACCAACTTCCATCTGCCCCGCTCGACGCTGCTGATGCTGGTGAGCGCTTTCGCCGGACGCGAGCGCGTTCTCGCCGCCTACCACGAGGCGATCGAGCGCGGCTATCGCTTCTACTCCTACGGGGACGCGATGCTGTGCGCGCGCGACGACGGGCGCGCCGGCTAGGGAAGCCGCGAGGCGCGCAGCGCGAACAGGCGCTCCGTGCCCGATTCGTCGCTCTCCAGGACCAGGAGAAAGGTGCCCCGCGACGTCGGGACCGCGCCCAGGAGATCACGGTCCTCCACCTCGCGCGTCTCGACGCTGGAATCGCCGCCGCCGACGGTCACCTCGACGCGCCGGGCGGTCGGCCCGTCTCGGGCAGCGCCACGGAGAGGATCGGCTTGCGCTCGAGGGCGCGGCGCCCTCGGCTCGCGAAGCGCCAGAGCTCGACCTTGCCGCCGCCGAGCGTGGCGAGGGCCACGCGGGCGGCGTCGGCGGGGTCGGCGACGATGCGCCAATCCCCCGGCCCGTCGTCCAGGTCGGTGCGGCGCGACGAGCCCCTTTCGAAGCGGACGCCACCGCGACCGGAGAACACCTCGACGACCAGATCGCCGCCGGTCATGCCCTCGGGGCGGACCAGGATCATGTCGTCGTCGCCATCGCCGTCGGCGTCGGCGACGGCGATCGACGTGTCGTGCCATCGTTTGGTGTCCACCTCGACCGCGAGACGCGGCGACCGCCCCGCGCGCGTCCGGTCGGCGACCAGCGGAAAAACCCGGTAGCGCTGGTCCTCGAAGATGTCCAACGCCACCGCGCCCTGGCTGCGCACGACGAGCGCCGGCTCGCCGTCGAACGAGACGATCCAGCTCTCCTGGACCTCCTCGATCTGCGGCAACGCGACCCAAGCCTGCCCGTTCTCGCCCTCCAGATCGAGCGCAGTGACCAGTAGACGGCGGCCGCCCCGTGCTTCCGGCCCGGTCCAGAGACTTCCGGGAGCGTCGGCCTCGGTGCCCGAGCCAGGCAGGAAGGTCACTCGAGGGCTCGTCAGCTCCAGGCCGGTCGCCTCGCGCTCGACCAGCAGGGGCAGTCGCTTCTCGAGATCGAGACGGAGCCCGGCGACGCCGTCGGGTCGCCAAACCCTCAGCCACCCCGCTTCCGCCGCGACGAGGGTTCTGTCGATCCCGGCTCGAAGCCGCGAGTAGCGGATCGAGCGCAGATCGAGCCCGGGATGCTCGAGCAACGGGCGCGGCGCCGGCGACGGCGCCGCGAGGTCGCCCCACTCGTCGACGCGTCCCAGACCACCCACGAGCAGTCTCGGGCCGTTGCCGAGATCGACCGCCATCAGGGTCTTCGTCCACCCGCCGACCTCCGACGCGACGCGCGAGACGCCCGCCTCGCCGCCGAGCGCGAGCCGCACGAGACGGCGCGGACCGTCTACCTCATGCGCGGGCCGCACCAGCAGGAGCAGCTCGTCCGGCCGCGCCGCGAGCGCCGAGACGAGCGCTCCGTCGAGATCGAGCTCGACGAGCTCGACGCCGCCGCTCGGGAGGGTGCGCACCGACTCCTCGGCGCCAGCGGCGCCGAGAATCGACGCCAGCCCGGCGGCGACCAGGCCGCGGCGCAAACCGGCGCGACTCATGGCGCCACGCTCGAGAGATAGAGATCGAGCGAGCCCCTGCCGCCCGGTTCGCCGCGGGGCGGCGGCTGCGTGACCGCGAGATCGCTGCGGCCATCGCCGTCGAGATCCTCGACGCGCACCAGCGCGAGATCCGCCGGCTCCGCCGCGAGCTCGATCCTGGCCTCCGTCGCCTCGGGGTAGCTGCAGCCCTCGGCACCCCGTCTCACGACGACGCGCCGGCCCCGGCCGAGCTGGAGGAAGTCGGCGCGGCCGTCGCCGTCGAAGTCGCCCGAGAACGAGGAGAGCTGGCCGAGACGGAGCTGCTCCAAGCGGACCGTGAACTTGCCGCCGAGGTCCTGGCCCGGAACCGCGCGGAACGTGCCGTCCGCGCGCTGGCACTGCGGCTCGAAGTCGAGGCCGAGTCGAATCGACCGCGCGGTGATGATGCGCAGCGCCTGGATCATCGAGAAGTCGAGCGACATCGCCACGAGATCGACCCGGCCGTCGCCATCCAGGTCACGGACACCCAGCGGCAAGGGCACCTCGGAGTCTCCTGCGAAGATGTAGCCCTTGGCCTCGAAGCGACGGGACGGCGTCGCGTTCCAGACCAGATCGGCGCCCAGCGAGTGCACCGCGTAGCGAATTCGCGGACGCTTGGCGTGCGCCATCTCGGCGCGGATCGAGTCGCTCTCGGGCTCGAGCTCTTCCTCGGTGACGAGCTCCGCTCGGCCTTCGCCGTCGAGGTCTCCCAGCCAGACGACGCCCGGCTCAGCGGCGGCGTCGCGCCCGTCGAGCGGATCGATCGGTGGCCCGAATTGCCCGCCGCCCAGATTGCGGAGCGCTCGCATTTCGTTCCACTCGTGATCGTGGTTCCGGAAGACGATCTCGGGCCGGCCATCGCCGTCGAGGTCGATCACTTCCGGGATCGGCAAGTGGCGGACGGTGCCGCGCCGATAGTGGCGCTCGTCTCCGGGCAGGCGCTCCTCGAGTGGGGCCGCGAACCGAGAGGCGGCCTCCGAGGAGAGCCGCGCCGCGGTCGCGAGGTGGACTGCGTAGCCGTTCTCGCCAGGGAGTAGCAGATCGCGCTCGCCGTCACCATCGAGATCGTGGGCAAGGCGGAGATCAGAGAGAAACGTCCGGCTCCCCGCGATCGGCGAGGACGCCTGGATCGTCGGCGTCAGGGCGAGCGCGCCGTCGCGCAGCTCGATCGCGGCGATGCCCTCGTCCGTCCAGGCGAGCAGTGGCGTCGCCCGCGGGCCTTCGAAGAGCGCGTGGACGCTCTCCGGCGAGCTCGAGCCGGACCGGCTCGGCGGCGAATCGGCCCGCGGCGATGCCGAGGTGCACGACGAGCTCCCGGCGGTCGAAGAGCGCAGGCACCACGGTCAGCACCTCGACGTAGGCGCCGAGCTCGTCGACCTGCTGCATCTCCTCGATGCCGATCTGGCCCCACTCGGTCGAAGCGACCACCAGCGCGAGGTCGCGCCGGCCGTCGCGGTCGAGGTCGACCGAGAAGAGGGCCGCCGGAGCTCCGCCGAGATCGAGCCGCTGGTGCCCGAGTCGGATCGGCGCAGCCGCCGGCACGACGGCAGATGTGGCTCCGAAGCGCCGAGGCGACGGCCACGATCAGGCGAGTCGAAGCTCTCATCCCGAGAAGATACGAACGAGGGGTGGGTTCATTACACCGGGAGACCGCCCGACGAATGGGACTAGAAGCGCTCGACTCTCGTGTACTTCGCGGCAGCCGGGGAGATGGGTTCCGTCAGGCGGTCGAGCAGGCGGGCGGGGTCCGACTCGACGCGGAGCATCGCGCGATGCTCGGACGCGAGGAAATCCTCGGCGACCAGACGATCGAGGAAGGCGAGGAGCGGCGCGTAGAACCCGTCCACCTCGAGCAGGCCGCACGGCTTGCCGTGCAGACCGAGCAGTCCCGCGGTCCAGAGCTCGAAGAGCTCCTCGAGCGTGCCCAAACCGCCGGGCAGCGCGACGAATGCGTCCGCGAGCTCGGCGAGGCGCGCCTTGCGCTCGTGCATCGTGGCGACTATCTCCAAGCGGCTCAGGCGCCGATGGCCGACCTCGTGCTCGTCGAGGAATCTCGGGATCACGCCGATGACCTCGCCTCCGGCTTCCAGGCAAGAGTCGGCAACCACCTTCATCAGGCCGACGTCACCGCCGCCGTAGACGAGTTGGGCGCCACGCCGCGCGATCTCGCGGCCGAGCGCCGCGGCGGCGGCGGCGTACTCCGACCGCCGGCCGCGGCGCGAGCCGCAGAAGACGCAGACCGCGGCGAGGGAGCTCACGATCCCTTCTTGGTTCCCTTCCTGCGCCGCGGGACTGACGGCTTCGCGCGCTTCGCCGCCGTTCTCTTCGGCTTGCCGGATCGAACGGCGAGCTCGCCTCCGGCCGGGCCCTTGGCTCTCGGTAGCGGCGGCGGCGGCGGCATCGCGACCGAGCGCTTCATCAGCACTTCGGGAACGCCGAGCTCGTCGAAGTTGCCGGCGGCGAAAGCCTCGAAACCACGAGCGCCGGCGAAGTTCATCAAGGCGAGAAAGCCCTCGTCGTCGTGAACCAGGCCGTCGCCGACCCAGAGCTGCCAGGACGGGGCCTGTCCCCGCTTCTGCCTACGAATGACCACGGCGTATTCGAACATGCTGCGCTCTCCTGTCGTTCGGTTGAGACCGGATGAGGTCGGTTGGGCCGCGCCTACTCGGCGGCGCGACAATCGGATCCTATCGAAGCTCGGGGTTCGCCACGCGACGACGGCGTGCCGCCGCGGCCGTGCCGGCTCAACGGCGAGCGAGCAGTAGCGGCACGCCGAAGAAGATCGAGTAGACGAGCAGGGCGTAGAGGCCGCCGAGCGGCGCGGCGGCGCGCCAGGTGTCGGTCGTCATGGCGCGTGCCAGAGCGACCAGACCCGCGGGCACGAACAGGTAGAGGCCGCGAAACCGTCGCTCGAGATGTGACGGCAGGCGCCGGCGCCGCAGGACGAAGAGGTTGCCGGACACCCAGCCGAAGGCGGCCGAGAAGATGAAGAGGCCGTACAGGTCGATCGGAATCGGCCGCGGCAGAGCCACCAGCTCCGAGGCGTAGACCAGCGCCACGATCCAGCAGGCGAGGAAGAAGCCCCCGATGACGGCCTCGGTTCGCAGCACTCTCGCTTTCTACCACGTGATCCGGGACCGCAGCGCTCCCGGCTCCGGACGCCGGCGCGACCAGTCGCCTACCGCGCGACGTACTCCTCCACCGGTGGGCAGAGACAGACGAGGTTGCGGTCGCCGTAGACGTTGTCGATGCGGCCGACCGACGGCCAGAACTTGCCGTCGCGAACCCACTCCAGCGGGAAGGCGCCGCGCTCGCGCGAATAGGGGCGGTCCCAGCTGCTCGGCGGCGATCGCGGTCGAAGTGTGCGGCGCGTGCTTGAGCGGGTTCGACTTGCGATCGAGCTTGCCCTCCTCGATCTCGCGGATTTCGCCGCGGATCGCGATCATCGCCTCGCAGAAGCGGTCGAGCTCCGCCTTCGACTCGCTCTCGGTCGGCTCGATCATCAGCGTTCCGGGAACCGGGAACGACATGGTGGGCGCGTGGAAGCCGTAGTCCATCAGCCGCTTGGCGACGTCCTCGGCTTCGATCCCGGCCGAGGCCTTGAACGGGCGCAGGTCGAGGATGAACTCGTGGGCGACCCGCCCCCGCTCGCCGGTGTAGAGGATCGGGTAGTGCGCGGCGAGACGCTGCGCCATGTAGTTGGCGTTGAGGATCGCGAGCTCGCTCGCGCCGGCCAGCCCCTCGGCGCCCATCATCGCGATGTACATCCACGAGATCGAGAGGATCAGCGCGCTGCCCCAGGGCGTCGCCGCGACCGGACCGATCGCCCGCGCGCCGCCACAGGCGACCAGCGGATGCCCGGGCAGGAAGGGCGCGAGGTGCTCCGCGACGCCGATCGGACCCATGCCGGGACCGCCGCCGCCGTGCGGGATGCAGAAGGTCTTGTGCAGGTTGAGATGGCAGACGTCCGCGCCATAGTCGCCCGGCCGGCAGAGGCCGACCTGCGCGTTCATGTTGGCACCGTCCAGGTAGACCTGGCCGCCGAAGCGGTGGACGATGGCGCAGATCTCGCGGATCGCCTCCTCGAAGACGCCGTGCGTCGACGGGATAGGTCACCATCAGCGCGGCCAGCCGCGAAGCGTTCGCCTCGGCCTTGGCGGCGAGATCGGCGACGTCGATGTTGCCCTTTTCGTCGCAGGCGACCGGCGACCACCTCGCAGGCCCGCCATGACCGCGGAGGCCGGATTGGTGCCGTGCGCCGACACCGGAATCAGGCAGACGTCGCGGCTCGGCCTCGCCGCGCGACTCCTGATAGGCGCGAATCACCAGCAGACCGGTGTATTCGCCCTGCGATCCGGCGTTGGGCTGAAGCGAGACCGCGTGGAACCCGGTGATCTCGCCGAGCCACGCCTCGAGCTCGTTCGATCAGGCGCCGGTAGCCTGCGGCCTGATCCGACCGGCGCGAACGGATGCAAGTCCGCGAGGCTCGGGCCAGGAGAGCGGCGCCATCTCGGCGGTCGCGTTCAGCTTCATCGTGCACGAACCGAGCGGGATCATCGAGTGCGCTAGCGACAGATCGCGCGACTCGAGCCGGCGGATGTACCGCAGCATCTCGTGCTCGGTGCGGTACTTCGAGAAGACGGGGTGGTCGAGAAACGACGACGTGCGCGCGTGGGGAGCAGGCAGGTCAGGGTAGAGCTCGGCCGCCAGCACATCGGGATCCTCACCCGCCGCGCCCAGCACCGCGAGCAGGTCGACGAAATCCCGGCGGCCGACCGTCTCGTCGAGCGCAATGCCGATCGTCCGTTCGTCGAGCTTGCGCAGGTTGATGCCGCGCTCGAGCGCCCGGGCGAGCACTTCGTCCGCCGTCGACCCGGCGAGCTCGATCCGGACCGTGTCGAAGAACGGCGCGTCTCCCGTCCCATGGCCGGCGCGGCGCGCACCTTCCGCCAACGCCAGGGCCAAGCCACGCACTCTCTCCGCGATCCGACGCACTCCGTCCGGACCATGGTAGACCGCCCACATCGCGGCGAGAATCGCGGGCAGCACCTGCGCCGTGCAGATGTTCGACGTCGCCTTTTCGCGGCGGATGTGCTGCTCGCGGGTCTGCAGCGACATGCGGAACGCGGCCCGGCCAGCCGAGTCCTTCGAGACACCGATAATCCGTCCCGGCAGCTGCCGCTTGTATTGCTCGCGCGTCGCCAGGTAGGCGGCGTGTGGCCCGCCGTATCCCATGGGCAGGCCGAAGCGCTGCGTCGAGCCGATCGCGACGTCGGCACCGAACTCGCCGGGCGGGCGCAGCAGCGCGAGCGCCAGTGGATCCGCTGCGACGACGAGCAGTGCGTTGGCCGCGTGCGCCTTCTCGGCGAGCGGGGCGTAGTCGACGACACGGCCGTCGCTGGTCGGATACTGGACGAGCACGCCGAAAGTGCGGCCGCTCGAGTAGTCCGCCGTGAACGGATCGCCAACGAAGATCTCGATGCCGACCGCGCGGGCACGGGTCTGGACGACCGCGATCGTCTGCGGGTGACAGCTCTCGTCGACGAAGAAGGCCGGCCGATCGATCGCCTCGAGCTTCGGGAAGACCGCGGCGGCGAGATGCATCGCCTCCGCCGCTGCGGTCGCTTCGTCGAGCAGCGAGGCGTTCGCAATGGAAAGTCCCGTGAGCTCCGCCACCATGGTCTGGAAGTTGAGCAACGCCTCGAGCCGGCCTTGCGAGATCTCCGCCTGATAGGGCGTGTACTGCGTGTACCAGCCCGGATTCTCGAGAATGTTGCGCTGGATCACTCCCGGCATCACCGCGGCGTTGTAGCCGAGGCCGAGGTAGGAGCGCAGCGGCCGGTTCTGCCGCGCCGATCAGCGCCAGTCGCTCCAGCGCTTCCCGCTCGCCGGGCGCGCGGCCGATGCCGAGGGCGTCGATCGCGAGCGGTCGATCCAGCCGGATGCTACCCGGCACGGCATCGGCGATCAGATCGTCCATGCGGCCATAGCCGAGCGCGGCCAGCATCTCTCGCACCTCCGCGCGCGAGGAGCCGAGGTGTCGGCGGAGGAACGAGTCCTCGGGCGCGAACAGCGATCGACTCAAGGGCTCACTTTCCTTCCTGAATGAAGGCCTCGTACTTCTCGGCGTTCATCAGGTCTCCGAAGTCGGTCGATGAGGAGTATCTGATCTTGACCAACCAGCCGTCGCCGTGGGGGTCCTCGTTGATCGCGGCAGGATCGTCCGTGAGGTTCTCGTTGATCTCGATCACCTCGCCGGCGACAGGTGTGTAGATCTCGGCGACCGCCTTGACCGACTCGATCGTGCCCATCTCGTCGTGGGCGTCGAACATGTGGCCGATCTCGGGCAACTCGACGTAGACGACCTCGCCGAGCTCCTTCTGGGCGAAGTCCGTGATGCCGATGACGCAGACGTCGTCCTCGACTCGAACCCACTCGTGATCCCCCGTATACCGGTGCTCGCTCGGATACATTGGCGCTCTCCTAGTCCCGGCGTGAGCCTGGAAATCGTCCGGAAAGAAACTACTTCTTCGGCCGCCTGTAGAAAGGCAGCGGGCGCAATCTCGCCGCGACCGCACGGCCACGCACATCGATCTCGACGACCCTGCCGGGCTCGGCGTGCTCGGTGGTGACATAGGCCATGCCGAGCGCGCGCTCGAGAGTCGGACTGTAGGTCCCGCTGGTGACGTAGCCCGCCACCGCTCCGTCGACTCGAACCTCGTGCCCCTCGCGTGCGATGCCGCGTCCCTCGATCTCGTAGCCGATCAGTCGGCGCGACGGCCCGCGCTCACGCGCTGCGACCAGTGCGTCGCGGCCGACGAAGTCGCCCTTGCCGAGCTTCACCGTCCAATCCAGCTTCGCTTCCCAGGGCGTGGTGGTGCGGTCGATCTCGTGACCATAGAGCGCCATGCCGGCCTCGAGCCGCAGGGTGTCCCGTGCGCCGAGTCCTGCGGGCGCCAGGCCGAGCGGCCGGCCGGTGTCGACCAGCGCGTCCCAGAGGTCGCCGGCGGCGTCGGGTGAAACGTAAAGCTCGAAGCCATCCTCGCCGGTATAGCCGGTCCGCGACAGCAGCACCGGCACACGCGCTACCTCGCTGTGGACGAAGTGGTAGTAGCGGATACCGTCGAGCCCCGCGTCGGTCAGCGGGGCGAGGATCTCTCTCGCCCGCGGTCCCTGGAGCGCCAGCAGCGCCCAGCGCGCGGAGACGTCCTCGACCTCGAGGCCTCCGTGCGGCTGCGCGGCGACCCAAGCGAAGTCGCCAGCCGCATTCGCCGCGTTGACCACCAGGAGGATCTCGTCGGCGGCGAGCCGGTAGACCAGAATGTCGTCGTGGTAGGTGCCGTCTTCGGTCAGCAATGCGCTGTAGTGCGCCTGGCCGGGGGCGAGCGCCGCGACGTCGTTCGGCGTCAAGCGCTGAACGAACGCCTCCGCGCCGGCGCCGGCGATCCGGATCTCGCCCATGTGCGACACGTCGAACAGCCCGGCGGCCGAACGCACCGCTCGATGTTCCTCGATCACGCCCTGGTACTGCACCGGCATCTGCCAGCCGGCGAATTCGACCATGCGGCCGCCGGCGGCGACGTGGCGGTCGAACAGGGGGGTGCGCAGGGCCTCGCTCATCCCGGCGACTTTATCGCAAGGTCCGCCGCGGGCACGGCCCCGACGGGCGGTCCCTCGCCGCCTCGAAGAGGGTTCCCGGGCTCGAGCCGATCCGCCCCCGGGCGGCCTCGAAACCGCTCGAATGTGGCCTGCATAACATCGGAAACACCGCAGGAACACTAGGGTTTACTTGTTTCACCTACGGAGGAACCCGCCATGTCCGCGACCGGAATCGCCCGCCGCCCGTCCGCCCGAGCGAGCCGCCGAGAGCTCGCCGCGCAGCTTGCGCCGCCACCCGATTTCAACGTCTACGAACCGGCGACGGCGATGCGCCGCCCGGGCGCGGGCGGTGGCCCCGACGGCCCGCAGGGCAGCCCGACGCCCCCGCTCTTCGCCGTGCGCGTCCTGACCAAGGCAGGCTTCGGTCCCGCGCCAGGTGACGTCACCGCCTTCGAGGCACTGGGCGGCGACGACCTGTCGCGGCTCACGGCCTGGGTCGACCTGCAGCTCGATCCCGCCTCGATCGGGGATACCGCCTGCGACGCGCGGCTCGCCGCCTCCGGCTTCACGACGCTCGGCAAGAGCCTGGCGCAGCTCTTCCAGGACCACCACGTCGCCGATCCCGAATGGTACGAGCGGATCCGGCCGGCGATCGAGACCTACCAGGCGACCTGGACCCGGGCGGTCTACTCGAAGCGGCAGCTCTTCGAGCTGCTCGTCGACTTCTGGCACAACCACTTCAATGTCTACGCCTTCGAGTTCATCCAGGGCCCGGTCTGGGTCCACTACGACCGCGACGTCATCCGCGCCAACGCCCTCGGCAACTTTCGGACGATGCTCGAGGAGGTGGTGAGAGCGCCGGCGATGCAGGTCTACCTCGACAACTTCCTCAATTTCGCGGACGCGGGCGCCGGCTACGGCAACGAGAACTTCCCGCGCGAGCTGGTCGAGCTCCACACCATGGGCGCGGTCGCGTCGTACGGCTCGCTCCCGCGCGACCAGGTCCCCGGCTGGCCCAACCCGATCGGCTACTGCCAGGAGGACATCGAGGACATCGCCCGCGCTCTGACCGCGTGGACCTTCGACATCGATTGGATCTCCTGGCTCTGGGGCGGCGGCAACACCGGGGCGTTCGTCTTCGCCGACACCTTCGATCCCGATCTTCACTCGACCGAGCCGAAGATCGTCCTCGGCACCTCGATGCCAGCCGGCCGCAGCGCCGAAGTCGACGGCCAGCAGGCGCTCGATCTGCTCGTCCAGCATCCGGCGACGGGCAGGTACGTCGCGACCAAGCTGTGCCGGCGCCTGATTCAGGACTTCCCGCCGCAGTCGCTCGTCGACTCGGCGGCGGCGCTGTTCACCGCCGCATGGCAGGCCCCGGACCAGATCGCCCAAGTCGTGCGGCACATCCTGCTCTCGACCGAGTTTCGCGACGTCTGGGGCGAAAAGATCAAACGCCCCTTCGAGATCGCCGCCTCGGCGTTGCGTTCGGCCGGCGGCGACTTCCCGTTCACCGTCCTGCCCGGCGACGACGGCGTCAACGGCACTTTCGGCTGGCTCTACGAAGGCTCGGGCCAAACGCTCTTCGGCTGGCACCCGCCCAACGGCCACCCGGACGTTCGAGGCGCCTGGCAGAGCGCCAACCCACGGGTCGCGCTATGGCGCCTGTGCGGTTGGCTGAGCGACTCCGACGAGGCCGACCAGGATCGATTCTTCGACATCGTCGCGTCGACCCTCGCCTCTCCAGCGCGCTCGGCCGAGGCGCTCGTCGATCTCTGGATCGACAGGGTCTTCCACCGTGCGATCCCCGCCGCCGACCGCGATGAGCTGGTCGAGCTCATGGCTCAGGGGCACAACCCGACGTTGCCTCTGCCACTCGAGTCCAACGACTGGCCCGAGTACACGCAGGACCGCTTGCGCACGCTCGTGGGCGTGATGTTCATGTCCCCCGAATTCCTGTGGCGTTGATGTCGAGAGATCGAGGAGGCCCGCAATGAGCACGAACCACTTCACCCGACGCGGCTTCTGCATCGGCTGCTCCGCCGCCATCGCGAGCCTGGCCGGCTCTCGATTCAACTCCATGGCATTCGCCGCGCCCGGAGCGTGGACCAACGACGAGATCTTCGTCGTTCTCTTCCTGCGGGGTGGGCAGGACGGCATGAACCTCGTCATCCCGACCGGCGGCACTTCCAACGATCGCCAGCACTACGACCAGGCCCGGCCCCAGCTCGGCATCGCGTCGGCGATCGCCAATCAGCTGCCGCTCGGGTCGCTCGCCGGCCCCTCGGGGACCACCGACTTCGGCTTCTATCCGGCCATGGCGCCTCTCCACGACGTCTTCCAGGCCGGCAAGCTCTCGGTCGCGACCGCTTGCGGCATGGCCGCCAACGAGCGCAGCCACTTCGACTCGATGAATTGGATGGAGCTCGGCACGCCCGGCATCTCGAGCACCACGGACGGCTGGCTGACCCGTCACTTGGCGACGGCGTCGAACCTGCCCACCGAGATCGTCCTGCCGTCGCTCTCGGTCGGGAGCTTGCAGCCCGTTTCGCTGCTCGCCAGCTACGAGACGGTGAACATGGCGAGCCCGGACACCTTCTCGCTTGCGACCGGCCCCTGGCCGTGGCAGAGCGCCAAGCGCGTCGCATTGCGCCACCTCTACGAGGCGAGGTCCACCTGGCTCCACCAGGCCGGCCTCCAGGCGCTCGACGCCGTCGACATCATCGAGCTCTACGCTTCGGGCGGGTACACCCCTCGTCCCGGTTCCAACTACCCCGGCACCTTCTTCGGCGACAACCTGCAGACGCTCGCGCAGATCATCAAGCTCGATCTCGGGCTGCGGATCGCGACGCTCGACCTCGGCGGCTGGGACACCCACGAGAACCAGGCCGGAGCCTTCGACGCCTGGTGGCCGAGATGGCGCAGGGATTGCGCGCGCTCTGGCACGACCTCGACGAAGCGCCGAGCCGGCTGCCGCGGCTGACCGTCGCGGTGATGAGCGAGTTCGGCCGACGGTTCGTCCAGAACAGCGACGATGGCTGCGATCACGGACATGGCAACAACGTTCTGGTGATGTCGGGTCACGCCACTGGCGGGCTGCACGGCGCCTGGCCCGGCGTGCATCCCGATCAGCTCAACGACGGCGATCTCGAGGTCACCACCGACTTCCGCCGCGTCCTCTCGGAGATCCTGATTCGCCGTCTCGGCAACCCGCGGATCGACCTCGTCTTCCCCGGCTACACAGGCTATTCGCCACTCGGAGTCGTTACCGGCCAGGACCTGCCGATCGGCGCCGAGGTGCTTTTCGCCGACGATTTCGAGATCCGGCGCCGCCGATCATTGGGACGTTCAGACCGGCTGACGCTGCCGCCCCTTGCCGTCAGCACGAGCGCCCGGTCTCCGCTGTGGAGCCGGGCGCTCTGGCGTTGCGCAGACCTGCATTCGCGACGCGGCTCGCGTCGGCTAGGTTGCCGCAACCGTTGAGAGCAAGGAGAGCTCATGAGCGACGCCCAGGCCGTCTCGCGCTATCGCCCCCCGACTCGCCGCGAGCTGGTCGCGGCGGCCGCCGGATCGCGAGGCCGCGGCAACGACGATGGCGACGACGGTCGTGCCACCGTCGCTCGCGCACGCCGTCTTCAACCGCGCCGCCTTCGGCCCGCGCCCCGGGAGACCTCGCTGCCTTCGAGGCGCTCGGAGTGGACGACGACGGTCGTCTGGCCGCCTGGCTCGCCCTGCAGCTCGCCCCGAACGACCTCGACGATCTCGACTACTGGAAACGGCGCAATGGCGATCCCGGGCTTGGCATTCCCGCGGCGGGACTCGTCACTCTCGACAAGACCCTCGCCCAGCTCTGGACCGACCATCAGATCAACAGCCCCACGCAGCCTTCGCGGCCCGTCGACGAGACACGCCTCGACACGTTCACGCGCATGGTCTACAGCCAGTGGCAACTGCAGGGAGGTGCTCGCCGACTTCTGGCTGAACCACTTCAATGTCTACGGCTTCGAGAACTACACGCGCTCGACCTTCGTCCACTGGAACCGCGACGTCATCCGCGCCAATACCTTCGGCAGCTTCCGGACGATGCTCGAGGCCGCGGCGCGCAGCCCCACCATGCTCTACTACCTCGACAACTACACCAATACGAGGAGCGGCCCGAACGAGAACTACGCGCGCGAGCTGATCGAGCTGCACACCCTGGGCGCGATGCACTACCGGGGCGTCGACCAGCCGGCCAACGTACCCGCGGGCGATCCATGGCCGGCCGGAGCACCCGGGTGCCGGCAATCGCCGCTCCCGACGGCTACGTCGACAACGACGTCTACGAGACGACGCGGATCCTGACCGGCTGGGGCGTCGACGGCACGACCGGCGGCTACCTCTACACCGATGGCAACCACGACCGGTTCGCCAAGTCGTTGCTCGCCTTCGGGTTTCAGAACTTCCCGGCCGATCGCGGCGAGATCGAGGGCGCGGACCTCTTCGACCTCCTGGCGGCGCATCCGGGCACCGGTCGCCACGTCGCGACCAAGCTCTGCCGTCGGCTCGTCGCCGATGACCCGGACCCCACTCTGGTGGCCACGGTCGCCGCGCTCTTCACCAGCCAGTGGCAAGCGCCCGACCAGCTCGCGCAAGTCTACGAGGCGATCCTCACCTCGACCGAGTTCAAGACGACCTGGGGCGAGCAAGATCAAGCGCCCGGTCGAATCCCTGATCTCGGCGCTACGCGCGGTCGGCGCCAACTGGCTCTTCGGTTTCACGAGTCAGAATCCGCTCACGCTCGAGTCCGACACGAGCAGCTTGCTCTCGCGCCTGTCGAAGACCGGGCAGAATCTGTTCAACCGCGTCCCGCCCGACGGGTTTCCGGACGTGACCCCGGCCTGGATCTCGTCGAACACGCGGGTGCAGACCTGGCGGATCGCCGCATGGCTGATCGACCAGGACATCGACGGCTCCAGCGGCACCGATGACTTCAGGCTCGACGTCATCGGCGTCTCCCACGCCGCCTTCCCACCGGTGCCCCCCGACCTCGTACCGCGCGCCAGCTCGGACGACTTGGTCGACTTCTGGATCGAGAGACTCCTCGGCCGCGCGCTGCCCGTCGCCGAGCGCGAGGAGATCGTCGATTTCTTCGCGGCGGGCGCGAACCCCACCTTCCTGCTCGACCTCACCCAGACGAACGTCAAGAGCCGGCTGCGCTCGATGGTCGCGCTGATCTTGATGACCCCCGAGTTCTTGGTGAAGTGACTCGCTCGGCCAACGAAAGGACCGACGCCATGCCCGCCCCGACCCGACGTGGTTTCCTGATGGGCTGCTCCGCGGCGATCGCCAATCTGGCGGCCGCCCGCTTCACCAACGTCGTCTTCGCCGATCCCGGCACGACACCCGACCACGAGGTGCTGGTCGTGCTCTTCTTGCGCGGAGGCATGGACGGTCTCAACTACGTCGTGCCCGTGGCGGGCGTCGACCGCCCGCACTACGTCGCCGCGCGGCCGACCCTCGCCGTCCCGGACACCGGTCCCAATGCCGCGCTCGAGCTCGGCGAGCTCGGTGGCAACCTCTTCGGCCTTCACCCTGGCGCCGCGCCGCTCCATGATCTCTGGCAGGACGGACGGGTCGCCTTCGTCCACGCCTGCGGCCTGGACACCGCGAGCCGCAGTCACTTCGACAACCAGGCGCAGATCGAGCTCGGTACCCCCGGGTGCGGCTCGACCACGACCGGATGGCTCACCCGGCACTTCCTCTCGGCGGCGCTGCCCACCCGGAATCGTGATGCCGTCGCTCGCCGTCTCTTCGACGATCCAGACCGCGTTTCAGGCTTCGACCGAGGTCATCGCAATGACCAATCGGGACGACTTCCTGCTCAACACCGGACCCTCGGCGTGGCGCGACGCGCAGAAGGCGGCGTTGCGCAACATCCTGGAATCGAGCGGCGACTACCTTGCACAGCAAGGGGGTCGAAGCGCTCGATGCCTCGACGCTGATCGAGCTCAACGTGCCGTCGGGCAGCTACGTCCCGGCCAACGGTGCCGTCTATCCTTCGGGAGCATTCGGCGACGCGATGAAGCTGATCGCCCAGATGATCAAGCTCGGCCTCGGATTGCGCGCCGTGACGGTCGATCTCGGCGGCTGGGACACCCACAACAACCAGGGCTCGGCCGGCGCCGGCGTCTACTTCCAGACTCAGGTCGGCCAGCTCGCACAGGGCCTGCAACGGCTTCTACACCGACCTCGACGGCGGCGGCGGCGAGGCCTACGCGACTCGAAGGTGACCGTCGCCGCGATGAGCGAGTTCGGCCGGCGCGTCGCCCAGAATGCCGACAACGGCACGGACCATGGCCACGGCGGCGTCATGACGCATTCTCGGCGGTCGGGTCAACGGCGGCATGTACGGCGATTGGCCGGGGCTCGACGACGGCGGCGGCCAGCTCTACGACGGAGCCGACCTGGCGATCACCACCGACTTTCGCACCGTGCTCGCCGAGATCCTGGTCGAGCGCCTCGAAAACCAGGACATCGGCTTCGTCTTCCCGGGCTTCGCCTATCCCGGTCCCTTGGGCTTCGCCACGCTCTTTCGCGACGGCTTCGAGTCCGGCGGCAGCAGCCGCTGGAGCCTGCAGGCGCCCTGAGGCGACCGGGTCCCGACCAGCCGCCTGGGGTGTGCGCCCTCCGCCGCCACCGGCCCGCCCTCGGTCGGCTACGATGGCGGCGCAATGATCGAAGCGCCCGGAGACCACTTCTCCGACCTCGCCGAGGCGTACGCGCGGCATCGCCCGCGCTATCCGCCAGCGCTCTACGACTGGCTCGGCGAGCAGTCGCCAGGGCGCCGAGCCGCCTGGGACTGCGCGACCGGCAACGGGCAGGCCGCGCTCGAGCTCGCTCGCCGCTTCGAACGAGTCGAGGCCACCGACGTCTCACCGACCCAGCTCGCTCGAGCGCCCGCGCATCCGCGCATCGCCTATCGCGAGGCGCCCGGGGAGGCGAGCGGAATCGCTGCGGGTTCTGTCGATCTGGTCACGGTCGCCCAGGCCGCGCACTGGCTCGACTTGCCGCGCTTCTTCGCGGAGGTCGAGCGGGTCGCGAGGCCGGGTGCAGTCCTCGCGATCTGGGGCTACCTCATGCTGCGCACCGGCGTCGAGGATCTCGATGCGGCGATCGGGCAGTTCTTCAGCGCAACGGTTGGCGCCTACTGGCCGCCGGGTCGCGAGTTGCTCGACGCCGGCTACCGCGACTTCGAATTCCCCTTCCCCGAGATCGCGGCGCCTCGATTCACCATGGCCGCGACTTGGTCTCTCGCCGGCCTCCAGGGCTACCTGTCGAGCTGGTCGGCCGTGGATCGTTACAGGAAAGCGCTGGGGATCGACCCGGTGCCCCCGTTCGTCGTCGAGATCGCGCCGCTCTGGGGCGAGCCGACGGAGTCGAAGACCGTCTCCTGGCCGCTCGCGCTGCGGGTGGCGCGCCTCTCCAGCTGACCTCTCATCAGGGCTCGGACGGCTCGCTCCAGGAGTCGACTATCGGTGGCAACGCTCGGTCCGGCGCGTCGAGCAGGTCCACGATGTCCGCCGCACGCCTCAGCTCGGCGGTCCAGCGAACGATCTCCTCGTCGAGCTTCTGCTCGCGAAGCACCGCCCGGATCGACTCACGCACCTCCTCGATCGGCGGCGCGGGCCGCCCCGCCACCGCGAGCTCTGGCACCAACGTCTCCTCGTAGTAGCGGCGGATCTCATCGATTCCGACGAAAACCCGGGGGCCGAGGCGCTCCTCGACGAAGGACAGGGTCGCAAGCTGTCGCGCGATCAGTTGGCGTACCCCCTGGTCGTCCAAGCCCAGCCGTTCGAGCTCCGCCTGGAACGCTTGCGCCGATTCGAAGCGACCTCGGACGGCGTCGAACTGCAGGTCGATCTCCTCGACCGGCAGCTGTTCGAAACCGAAGCGGCCGAGCTCGTTCTGGCGCAGTGCAAGCTCGATCAGCCGGTCGAGCGTTCGGCGGCGCAGAGAGTCGTCGCTCTCCTCGGGCTGTCGCACCACCAGTCCGAGACCGATCACCCGCTCGAGATCCGAAAGCAGGATCGGCTCCTCGTCGACGAGCGCGACGACCCGATCGACCAGGACGAGGTCCCGCTCGGCGGCATCGACCGACACCGGCACGAGGGCGAGAGCGAGAAAGAGGGCGAGAAGCCGCAGCATCGCGGAAGAACCGACACCGGGATGCTAGCATTCTCGTTCACCATGCCCGAGCGGCGCTCCCGCATCCGAGTCGGCCTCGCCCAGATCGACTCCCGCCTCGGCGAGGTCGACGAGAACCTCGAACGTCATCTCGAGTGGATCGCCGAGGCCCGCGCCCAAGGGGTCGAACTGCTGCTCTTCCCCGAGCTCTCGCTGACCGGCTACCGTCTCCTCCACCTGACGCCGCGAGTCGCTCTGCGCCCAAGTCGCTCGGAGCGCATTGCGCGCCTCGCGGCCGCCGCCGACGGCATGGCGGTGGTGGTCGGCTGCGTCGAGGAGGACGACCGCGGCTTTCTCTTCAATAGCGCCCTGCTGCTCGCCGGCGGGCAAGATCGCCCACGTCCATCGCAAGCTCTACCTGCCGACCTATGGCATCTTTCAAGAAGGGCGGTTCTTCGACCAGGGCAGCCGCCTCGATCTCTGCCACGTCGACGGCCACCCGATCGGCATCCTGGTCTGCGAGGACTTCTGGCACTCCGATCCGGCCGAGAAACTCGCGCGGGCGGGCGCCAAGCTCGTGGCGGTGATCTCCGCGGCGCCGGGCCGGCTCGGGCCCGACCCGATGCCGGCCTCGCAGGAAGCCTGGGAGTCGCTGACCCGCGCCTCGGCGCTGCTCAACACCTCGTGGGTCCTCTACTGTGGCCGGGTCGGCTGGGAGGAAGGGACGTTCTACACCGGCGGCAGCCACATCGTCCGTCCGGGCGGCGAGGTGCTCGCCCGCGGTCCCTATCTCGACGAGCAC
This sequence comes from uncultured Acidobacteriota bacterium, assembly GCA_963700315.1. Classification (GTDB taxonomy): domain Bacteria; phylum Acidobacteriota; class Thermoanaerobaculia; order Multivoradales; family JAGPDF01; genus JACTMI01. The sequence continues at coordinate 405,728 of CAVOXC010000001.1, forward strand.
CTGCTGGTCGCGGATCTCGATCTGCGCGAAGTCGACAGGATGCGCTGGCGGCTACCGATCCTGGCCGCCGAGCGCCACGACATCGAGGGCCCACGATGAACCGCGACGAAGTCGGCGCACGGCTCATACTCCACCCCGAGCTCGCCACCGCCACGCTCGCCCACTTCATCGCGGACGGCGTCGCCAGCGCGCGCGCCACCGGCGTCGTGGTCGGCCTCTCCGGCGGCGTCGATTCGGCGCTCGCCGCCGCCTTCGCCGCGCGGGCGCTCGGCGTGGATCGCGTGCACGCGATCTACCTGCCACATCGCCTCTCGAGCGCCGAATCGCAGGAAGGACGCCGGCGCCACCGCCGCCGCCTTCGGGCTGGCGCTGCGCGAGATCGACATCACGCCCCAGCTCGACACCTATTTCGACGCCAACGAACCGGACGCCGACGCCGTGCGGCGCGGCAACAAGATGGCGCGCGAGCGGATGTCGATCCTGTTCGACCTCTCGAAGCGGTTCGGCGCGTTGGTTCTCGGCACCTCGAACAAGACCGAGCTGCTCCTCGGCTATTCCACTGTCTTCGGCGACAACGCCTCGTCGCTCAACCCGATCGGCGATCTCTACAAGTCCCAGGTCTGGCAGCTCGCGGCGCACCTCGGGATCCCCGAGGGGGTGGTCGCCAAGGCGGCGACCGCCGACCTCTGGCCCGACCAGACCGACGAGGGGGACCTGGGCTTCGACTACGGCACCGCCGACGAGGTGCTCTTCCTGCTCTTCGACCAGGGGTTCCTGCCCGACGAGGTCGTCGAGCTCGGCTACCCGGCGCCGACGGTCGAGCGCATCGTCGCCCTCGAGAAGGCGAACCGCTTCAAGCGCCGCATGATGCTGATCGCCCGCCTCTCCGGCAGCGCCGTCAACCTCGACCGCGAGATCCCCCGCGACTGAACCGGGAGGTCGGGGCCTGCGCGATGGAACGCCCGGCTCCTCAGGGGCAGACAGCGAGGGCGGCGCTGTCGAGGACCGGCGGGAAAGGCTGACCTCTCGGGTTGGTGAAACTCCAGGTCTCGCTGCTCGCGGTGTCCTCGACGAGGATCTCGACCTCGACGTTGGTCAACCCGGCCGCGTAGACCCAGAAGTGGTCGTCGATCGCGCAGCCGTCGAGGACCTTGACCGCGAGCTCGACGTTCTCGGGCCCGAAGAACCAGAAGAGCCCACTGTCGGCGCCGACGGGTATCGCCGTCGCCGCCCCCTGGTGCCCTTCGAAGTCGCGCCAGGTCGCGCTGACGCGAAAGCGCTCGCCCGTGAGGCAGAGGTGCGTCGCGTCGTCGACGCAGCCGCTCTCCCCGGTCGCCGCGGGCCCCGCCTCGCCCGGCCCGCTCTCGGCACGCCCCGCAGCGGCGCCGGCGCGGATCGCCGGTTCCCTGAATGAGCCCTGGACCGAGTCGAGTGGATCCGGCGCATCGCGATCCTCGCTGCGAAGGGGAGGCCGCCGAGGAAGCTCTCTGTCGAAGACGAAGGGTCGGAGCGCCTCGAGGCGCTGCGGGGTGGGCGCTTCGGCTTGCCCGATCCCCCGTAGATGGAGCTTCCTCGACCGCCCGAACCGGCTCGATGCTGGAGAGCGCTCCGGCCGGAGGCTGACCCGGTCACCAGCTCCAGGTGACGCCTCGAGCGGCAGCCGATCGGCTGCGACCGACGAAGACCCCGTCGCCGGAGGGATGTTGACCGCGGTGGCCTGAACAGGGGCCCCTCCGCCGGCCCAGCCGCTCGAATCGCCGGGCGTCGGATCGGGCGCCGCGCAGGTCGCGAGGTCGTTCACCCGCTGGAGTGGCTGGAAGGGGGTGGCGAGGGGGTTCGCGTAGACGCGCACGCGCCCGGTCCAGGTGTCGGTGACGATCAGGTCGACCTCGACGTCGGTCAGCCCCGCCGCGTAGATCCAGTAGTTGCCGTTGATGCCACAGCCGTCGAGCACCTTGACCAGCAGCTCGAAGTTCTCCGCCGAGAAGAACCAGAAGCCGCCGCTGTCCGCGGTCAATGGCAGCGCCCGCGCCGCGCCGGTGAGCCCGATCGCCGTGTCGTAGAAGGCGCGCACGAGGAAGCGCCCTCCCCCGAGGCAGAGCGTCGTCGCGTCCGAAACGCATGGAAGCGCGAACTGCCGCACCACCGCCTCGGTGCGTTCGTAGTCGTAGAGCCAAGCGGTGCCCGACACGACGAGCACCCCGGCATCCGAGAGCGCGACGTGGGGGCGCTCGTAGTCGCCCGTGAGGCCGGGGGAGATCCAGAAGAGTTCGCCGCGCGGCTCGCCGTCGGCGCCGTAGCCGCGCCCCCAGAGCTCGTAGAAGTAACCGGCCGGCTCGTTCGTGCTCGCGAAGGCGACGACGAAGTTGCCGGCGTGGTCGACCGAGACGTCGGCGTCGAGCTGCGCGGAGTAGGCGTCGGAGCTGACCTGAAACTCGGGGCCGACCTTGGCTCCCGATGGGTCGAAGCGCTGCCCATAGACCCCGAGCCCCGACCCGTCCTGCCCCACGCTGTCCCAGACGACCACGAAGTTCCCGGCCGCGTCGGCCGCGACGTCGGGGAAGGACTGATGGCCGCTCGTGTAGGAGTTGACCTGGAGCTCGGCCGTCACCGGCGTGCCGTCGCGCTCGAAGATCCGCGCGAGCACTCCGTCCCCCGAACCGTCCGACTCGAAGTCGCTCCAGGCGACGACCAGCCGCCCCGCCGGCAGCCCAGCCACACTGACCTTGGGATGAAGGCCGTACTCGATCGCCCGCATGTGATCGGTCACCACGAACGGGTCCGCCTCCGCCACGCCCTCGGTAGAGTACGAACCGGCCCGCACCCGGTATTCGGCTTGGGGGTTACCAAGATCTCGCCACGCAACGGCGAAGGTACTGTCGGCCCGTGCGGCGACAGCTTCGGCACGAGCGGCACCGAACAGTGGCGTCGTCGCGGTCAGCAGGGAATCGGCGGGCCCACTCAACAGCCCACCCGCATCGACCCACCGACCGTAAGGGGATCCCAACGGCACTCCTGGCTCACCGGGAGCATACCAGACCGCGAGCCCGCGGCCCGCGCGCGTGAAGGCGATCGCCCCCTCGTTCGGGCAGCACCACACCTGCGGGCCGTTCAACACCAGGTTCGGATCGACCGGGGTGCCATCCTCGCCGTAGAACCGAGCGGTGACCTCGATGCTGTATAGGTCCTCGCCCACCAGTACGGGGTCGTTGTAGACCACGGCGAATCGGCCCTCCTGATCGATTGCGCAGGCGTTGCGGTTGATAAAGGCCTCGGCCCCGGAATCGAGGTCGACGACACGCATCGGCGACGTCGACCACTGGCCGAGGAGCGCCGGGGCGCCCGCCAGTAGCGCCCCGACCCAAACTCGCAGGATTGCCCTGACGGTCACTCTCACTACTCCCAGATCGGCTCGCCTTCCGGGTCCTCCGGCGACTCGACCGGAGGGTCAGAGACCGTGAAGAAGAGCCGGGTCTCGTCCGTCTTGGGAGAGCCCGTCGTCAAGAAAATCCGGACGAACCGACCATCGCCATCGGGATGGCCCAAGGTCTCCCATTCGATTCGCACGTCACCGTCGGTCCCAATCCAGGCACGAGCCAAACGAAGTATCTCGGCAGGCAGCTCGTTCACTTGAACCGGCGAGGTCAGCTCCCTTCCCGCTCCATCGAGCCACTGGAGCTGGACCGACGGGTCGCCCTCCTCTCCCACCCGCTCGACCCAAGCGAGCGCGAAGCGCCCGTCCGCCCTCGCGGCCAAGCGCGGATTCCAGCGAGCAATCTCCGTCCCCGTCAGGAGCGTCATTGGCGACTTCCAGAACTTTCCGTCGAACGCTGCCACCCGGAGCATCGAAGGCGACATGCCCTCATCGTACCCGCGAGCCGTCCAAGCCACCAGGGCCTTGCCCGCGGCATCCATCGCGGTGGTAGCCGCCACGTCGTCGCTGACGAGTCCGCCTCCGCCCTCGGAAACGATGACCTCGGCGCCCACCGGCCCATCCGATCCGACGAAGCGAGCGTGAATCTCCGAGTCTCCATCGCCGTCGGAATCGTCCTGCCAGGCGACCAGGTAGGTTCCTTTTCCATCCGCGCCGACCTGTGGGTGAATCGGGAATCTTTCCTGGGCTCCATCGCTGATCGCAAACGTCGTGGAACCTCCCGAGCCGTCCAGCTTCAGGATCTCGCCATCGATGCCCCACGGCCCTTCGGGCTCGCTGCGTCCCGCCCAGGCGCGCAGGAACTTGGCCGAGGCACCTGCCCAGCCCTCAGCGTAGCCAGGCAGCTGCGCGGAGACCTTCAAGAGGACGTCCTCGTTTCCCAGAGCCTCGCCATGGAGGGGATTCTCGAAGGCACATAGCGTCGGCGGTGAGCTGGCGTTGCACCAGTAGCAGGTGTCTCCCTGTGGGGGATTCTGGCACCAGACGAGATCGATCGTGCACGGAGGGGCCGGCCAGTTCGGACATCTGAGAATGGGACCGCTCGAGGAGATATCGGAGCCGGTCCTTGGATCAACCCAGGTAAGCCCACCTGGACCGGCGACCAGGTTCGTGGGATCGAGACAGAGCACCCTGTTCTGCGGCATGTAGAAGACCAGGGTCTCCGGGTCTCGACCGAGCGCCATCTGAAACGGCTCGCCGGGATGCTCGCAAAGGTCGGGCTCTCCCGGGTTCAGGTCTGCGATGATGCGCGACTGCTCGAAGGGAGTGAGGAAGGGCGCGCCGTCTGCGGGTCCGACGCTTCGCAGCTGCTCACCCCAGAATCCCATCGCGGCCGATGAGAGAGCGCGGGCACCCGGGTCGCCATTCAGCATGTCGGTGACCTGGTCCCAGTTGTTGTTGCGATTCCGGTACTTGTCGCAATGAACCGGCTGCTGACCGAGCGGGAGACTGCAGACGTTCCAGTCCCAGACGCCTCCGACTCCGAGGCTGTGGCCGAACGAACCGTTGAGCCACGTGAGGTACATGGCCTCCCGCGCCCGATAGGCGTTGCGATGGTAGGTGCGACCTCCCTCGTTGACCAGCGGCTCCCCCTCGTCGTAGGTCGCTTCGGCATTCAGGGCGCCGCGTCGCGGCTGCAGCGCGAGGATCGCCGGCGGCTTCGTTCTCGCCGTTCCCAAGACCCAGCCGAGCTGCTCGCCCTCGCCCTTGCCGAGCCAGGCGCCGCTCTGGAGCATCTGGAAGTCGAGCCAGGATTCGCTCTGGATCCTCATCATCTCCGTCGCGCCCGCGTTCTGGCCGAAGTGGTTGGTGACGGGCAAGTGGGGCGTCGCGGCGGCGATCTCGGATCCGACCGCCTTCATGAGCTGCTCGACCGTCTCCCCGTTGTGCGCCTGCTGGAACGGCCTGCTGTCGAACGAAGGGGACAGGACCACCATGTTGCCGGCGAGGCGCGCAGCTAGGAACCGGGCGAAGGTCCGTGCCCGAGCGATCCTCGGATAGCGATCCTCGTCGTAGTTGTCCTCGTGATCGACGTCCTGCTCACCGGTGACCGGGTCCACCCAATCGGGCGCGCCGGGATCGTCGGGGTCGCTCTGGCGGCGGCTCCCCGTCGGCTCCATGACACCGGCGACGAACGCGACCATTCCGTGGTCGTTGATGCTCTTCACGAGCCCTTCGAAGTTGCGCCAGAACGAGAGCCTGGGTCGCGAGCAGTCCTTCGGCTCGACCTCTTCGTCCCTGTTCGGCGTGCAGTTCCAGCTCTCGTCGTTCTCGAAGGCCTCCGCTTCGTTGTCCCCTTCGGGGAAGGCCCAGTAGGGCGCCGGGCCCAGGTGGATGACCGTGAACCCCTTCTCGGCGCGGTCCTCGAGGTAGTCGATCCAGGTCGGATTCGTCGGCGTGGTGCGAATCGGCGCGGCCCAAGCACTGTCCCCAATCCACGGGAAAGTCCGTGAACCAGGGCTCCGGCCGTGAACGAGGCCAACCCAATGGCGCGTCTGCCCTGTCAGGGAGTCCTGCCACGAATACTCCTGCGGCGAAGGCAATCCGTGCACGTACAGTAGGTTTGGCGGACCTGACCCAAGCACGCCTACGTTTCCGGTCGCCGCATTGACCCCCGAACAAGGCCCCGACTCGCAATGGAGTGACCAAACCCAGCCACTTGGTGTGGGAAAGGACATTCGAAAGACGTACTCGACACGCATGCCATCGGCGGTTTCGCCATCCCATGCCGCATACGTCGTGCGAGTTTCTGCGCCATTGACGAATGTGGCCTTGATTCTCACGTCCCGGTAGCCAGCGAGGCCTCCCTGGGCTCCAGACTCCGTTACGTAGACCACCCGACATTCGAACTTTTTGTTCGTTCCCACATATGAGTCGCAGTTGATGCTCACGGTGTCGATGGCGCCCAGGGTCATGCCCGGGCCGAGAGTCAGCGCGGCAAGGAACCACCCTGCGCAGCGCCCCCACGTAGTCGGTGGCCGTTGGAATCGCGAGCGACGCTTCGACTCGTCAACGAGCCGGCCGCATCGAGCTTCGCGGGTCTCGGTCTTTGATGATCCACACTCCCCAGTCGTCATCATGGTCTCCTCCTCGTCATGTCGGCCGGCGCCCAAGCGGCGTCGGTCGCTCGAAGATCGTTCTTCCTGCACTTGTGTAGACGGAGGAGCCTCGCGATTCGAACGCGCCGCTCGTCGATCCCACCTGCCGGTGCTCGCATGCCCGCCCGCTGGCACCCCGTCACCTCCCCAGCGGGGTGGGATCGAGCTTCGGTTCGATGGCCAAGCTACCGAGGGGACGAGCCCCGCCGCATCGCTACGGGCGCTGCGAGTGGGCTCAACCGAGCGCCGTCGAGAATCGAGAGCGTCGAGATGCGGAGAGAATGCGACGCCCGTCAGGCGTCACCGGTCGGAGACCGTCTCGGTTCCAGCTGCGCCGCTGGCGCGCTCGATCGCGCCAACGAGCGCGGTTCGATAGGCCGTTCCCCGGTCGAGAGGTCCGGCGATCGCGGCGCTCTTCGAGACCTTCTCGCGTGTTTGTCGCCACGGCTCGTCCGTTGGGCGCGCGGCCGACTGCCGCGTTGGGCAAGGCGCGGCTGCGATACCGAGGATCTCGTGCAGTGCGCTGTCGCCGGAGCCTTGGCCCGCGAAGAGACTCTCTCCTCCGTCGGGGCGCGGGGCGTGCTCGGGTACCTTCGCGCCTCGATCCGGAACCGAGTCGTCGATGAGATCCGGGGAGCGGCGCTCAGGGCGCGGGCCGACCCGGCGCTCGAGGCCAGGGCCTGCCCTCCCAACACACCGCTCGCAGAAGTCCTGGACTTGGAGGCTCGGGCAGCCTTCCTCGAGGCTCGGTGTCGGCTTCCCGAGCGGGCGCAATTGCTCGTCGTCGGGCGGCTCGACCTTGGACTCTCCTATGAGGTCCTCGCTCGGTCGCTCGGCTACCCGAGTTCAGACTCGGCGCGCATGGCGGCGAAACGAGCGGTGCTCGAGATCGGCAAGATGATCGGCGAGTCGGCGAGGACGCCCGAGCAGTCGCGGACTACAGGAGGTTCACCGACGGTGACTGGGGCGAGCCCATCGCGCCCGGGCTTGGCTTGATGGCGGCCGCGAATCGACGCGCGCGGTCTCGAGAATCGACGTCAGCCAACAGAGCGCAGCCGACCGATGGCGGCGGCCGTCGGTGGGATCTCGGGCTTCGCTCGGGGGTTCTACCGCGCAGGCTCCTTACCGGCGGCGCCGAAGAGGCCCGAGTGGCGCTGCTCGAGGTCGAGGAGGTGGCGCTTGCGCCAGAGGCCGCCGCCGTAGCCGCCGAGCTCGCCGCTCTTGTTGACCACCCGGTGGCAGGGCACCACGATCGCGATCCGGTTGCGGCCGTTGGCGGCGCCGACCGCGCGCTGCCCGCCACGGCGACCGACCGCGAGCGCCAGTTGTTCGTAGGAGCATGTTTCGCCGTAGGGAATCCGTAGCAGCTCGTTCCAGACCTCGAGCTCGAAAGGCGTGCCCGCGAGATCGAGCGGCGGCGCCAGGACCCGGCGCTCTCCTGCGAAATACTCGCCGAGCTCGGCGCGGAGCTGGTCGAGGAGCGGGTGTTCCCCCGGTACCAGCGCCCGCCCGAGCCGCCGGCGCAGCGTCGCGAGCTGCTTCTCCAGCGCGCGCCGGTCGGTGAACTCGAGCAACGCCACGCCGCGTCGGTGGCGCCCGCGAGCAACGGCCCGACCGGGCTCTCGAGCCAGGCGAGCCTGACGCAATCCGCGCCGGCGGCGCCACCCGGCGCGGTGCCGAACTGCTGCTCGAAGGCGGCCCGGAAACCGCTCGCCGACTCGAAGCCGGCGTCCCAGCCGGCGTTCTCCGCGCGCTCGCCCCGGCGAATCGCGTCGAGCGCTCCACCCAGGCGCCGGGCCCTCCGGAAGGCGTGGAAAGTCATGCCGAACTCGCGCTGGAAATGGCGCCGCACCCGCGCCGGCTCGAGCCCGCGCCGGCGCAGCTCGCCGTCGTCGAGTCGCACCGCCGGATCGCGTTCGACCTCTTCGATCAACGCCGCCGCCCAGTCGGTCCGCGCGCCGCTGGCCTCGAGCGGCCGGCAACGCAGGCAGGGCCGGAAACCGGAGAACAACGCCTGTTTCGGCGAGGAGAAGTAGAGGACGTTCTCGGGACGCGGCTTGCGCGCCGGACAGGAGGGACGGCAGAAGATGCCGGTGGTCTTGACCGCGAGGTAGAAGAGCCCATCGTAGGAGGCGTCGCGCTCGGCACAGGCGCGCTCCATCTCGACACGCGGCGGGAGAGTGGCGTTCGGTTCCATGGCGGCGATCATGTGCTCCACCCTAATCATCGCATCGGCTGGCCGCCACCGTTTTTCGAACACCGAATCCAGCCCCGAGGCACGAGGTCCGGGGCTACTTCGATTCGTCCGTTCGAGCCTACGGGCGCCCGGGCCGACTCCCCTCCGTCCAGACACTGGAGCGACGCCTCGCCGCAACAGCGGCGACATAGGATGCCCACGATGCCCGGAGTGCTCCTGCTCGTCGCGACACCGATCGGCAACCTCGAGGACCTTTCGCCGCGCGCCGCGAGCGCTCTCGACCGAGCCGACCTCGTGGCCTGCGAGGACACTCGGCGCACCGGCCGCCTGCTCCGACACCTCGGATTGACCAAACCGACGATCTCGCTTCACGAGCACAACGAGCGGGCGCGTCTGCCGCGCCTGCTGGCGGCGCTCGACGCGGGACGCACCGTCGCCGTCGTCTCCGACGCGGGCACCCCGCTGCTCTCCGATCCCGGCTTTCCGCTGGTGCGCGCCGCCCTCGCGGCGGGTCACCGCGTCGAGCCGATTCCGGGTCCGTCGGCGATCCTGGCTGCGCTCGTCGCCTCCGGTCTGCCCCCCTACCCCTTCACCTTCACCGGATTTCCACCGCCGAAACCTGGCAAGCGGCGCACTTTCTTCCGCAAGCTCGGCGCCCTGGGCCATACCCTGGTCGTCTTCGAATCGCCGCACCGCCTGCTCGCGAGCCTCGCCGATGCGCGGGCCGAGCTCGGCGACCGCCACGCCATGGCGGGCCGGGAGCTCACCAAGCTGCACGAGGAGCTGATCTACGGTCGGCTGTCGGAGCTCGAGGCCGAGCTCGGCGCGCGTCCGTCGCTGCTCGGTGAGTTCGTGCTCGTCGTCGGTGCCGCGGACGAGCCGCCGGCGGCCGACCGCGCTTCGGCCAAGGCCTTCCGGAAACGCAGCTCCGACCGCTCGACGTAGGCCCGGTAGCCCTCCGGGTCGACGAAGGGATTGGTCATCTGCGCCCCCATGCGGAGCCGCGCGGACTTGCCGGCGAGGTCGAAGAACCCGCCGTGCGAAGCGAGGAAGAGGTCGCACGGCAGGCCGCGCAGCCGGGCGAAGGTCGCTTCGTAATCCGTGGCGATGGCCGGATAGGCGGGATTGCCGGCGAGCTTGTAGCTCTCCGGGTCGGGCACCGTGGCCGAGCAGACGAAGACCGCCTCGCGCCGTGTCCCGCCTGCTTCGAAGCTGGCCGTCCAGGTCGTGCACCCCTTGGTGTGGCCTGCGGTGACCTGGGCGGTGAGGGTCACGCCGCCGAGCGTGACGCTCTCGAGGTCGCGAATCTTCCGGTCGACCTGGACCGGCGGATAGGGCAGTGCGTCGCCCCACGCGAAGTCGCCCTTGCCTCCGGCTGCGAGCAGCAGCGCATCTTCTTCGCTCGCGACCAACTGCGCACCGCTCCTCGCCTTGAGCTCGGCGAGGCCGCCCGCGTGGTCGAAGTGGGCATGGCTGTTGAGCAGGACCTTGACCGCGCCGATGCCGAGGCCGAGCGCCTCGAGATTCCGAATGATCTGGGACGCCGTCTCCGGGAAACCGCCGTCGAGCAGGATGATCCCTTCGGACGTCGCGACGGCGAACGCGGTGATGTCGCTCGCGCCGACGTAGTAGAGCGGTCCGAAGATCCGGAACGGCTCGACCGGCCGGTTCCATTCGCGCCACTGCTCATTCGCCTGTGCGCCTGCCGGCGGCAAGACAAGCGCCGAGAGCACCGAGAGCGCGAGGGAGTAGCGAAACAACCCGCGTCGGCGCACTTCGTCACTCCGCCTCGGCCCAGGAGATGGTGTCCTTGGGCGGCACCACCAGCCAGCGGAAACTGCCATTGATCTTGGTCAGAACGAGCATGGTCGAAGAGCCCTCCTGCTCGGGTCGAATCTCGAGGATCTCGTAGCTCCGCGGCTTCGGGTAGATGCCCGCTTCTTGCTGCCAGGCCTCGAAGCCCTCCATCGCCTGTTCGAACTCGCCCAGGTCACCGATGTAGATCTTGTCGTTCCACCAGAGACAGATCGCTTTCTGCAATTCGTCGCTGGTCGTGCCGCCGGCCCTCTTGGCGGTCGACAGGATGAACTCGACGCGCTCGCGCGCGAGCTCTTCCTTGCTCTTGGCGAGATTCACCAGATCCTCGCAACCGGCGAGCGCCAGCGAAACGGTGGCGATCAGCGCCATCGCGGCGAGTCGCCGCCTGCTCCTCATGACCACCTCCTCTAGCCGCTCCAGACCAAGCGCGCTCACAGCCTGCCGGTGATCCAACACCCACCCAGCACCTGCGTGCCCTCGTAGAACACTGCGGCCTGCCCTGGCGCGACCCCGCGCTGTGGCGAGGCGAAGTCTAGCTCGACACGACCGAAGTCGAGAGGACGGACCCGCGCCCGCACGCCGCCATGGCGGGAACGGATCTTGACGGTGACCTCCCTTTCGCCACCGGGGGGCGGACCGATCCAATGCGACCGCTCGCCGGCGAGGCCGGGCGCCTCGAGCTCGGCTGCCGAGCCCACGACGACGGTCGCCGTCGCCGGCATGACCTCGAGCACGTAGCGCCGCTCTCCTGCCGCGACCCCGAGACCGCGCCGCTGGCCAACGGTGTAACGGTAGTAGGGGGCTCCCGCGCCGAGCTCGGCACCGCTCCGGTCGAGGATGCGCGCCGGGCGGCCGACGTCCACGATGCCGAAGCGCTGCGGTCGCGCCGCGACCTCGCTCTCGACCAGCTCGCGCACGCCCGTCTCGACGAAACAGACATCCATGCTCTCGCCCTTCTCGGCCACCACCAAGCCGGCCTGGCGCGCGAGAGCGCGAACCTCCGCCTTGGTCTTGTCGCCCAACGGAAAGGCGACCCGGCGCAGCTGCTCTGTCGCGAGCTCGAACAGGTAGTAGCTCTGATCTTTGTCCGGATCGACCGCCGCATGCAGCTCGGGGCCGTGGGGCCCCTCGACGACACGCGCGTAGTGTCCGGTCGCGAGCCGCTCCGCACCCAGCCGGCGGGCGCGCTCGAGTAATAGGTCGAATTTGATCCAGGTGTTGCAGCGGACGCACGGGCTCGGCGTCTTGCCCGCAAGATAGTCGGCGACGAAGGGCTCGACCACCTGTTCGCGAAACTCCCCGTCCATTCTCAGCGTGTGGTGAGGGAAGCCGGTCTGAGCCGCGACCCGACGCGCGTCGCCGAGATCCAGAGCGCCGCAGCAGCGGCCATGGGCGGCGCGTCCCGAGCCCTCCCAGAGCAGCATCGAGAGGCCGAGCACGCGCTCACCCGACTGGGCGAGCAACCACGCGGCGACCGACGAGTCGAGCCCGCCGCTCATCGCCACGGCGATCGGCTGGCGATTCCCGGCTTCCTGGCCTGTCGGAATCAAGCCCGCGTCCCCGCGGTCGAAGCGCCACGCAACACCGCGACCGCCGTCGCCAGCCGCGGCAGAAAGGCATCGATCTCCTCCTCGCGATTGAAGATGCCGAAGGAGACCCGGATCGTGCCGAGCGCGGCAGCGTGGTCGAGGCCCATGCGCGAAAGCACGGGGGAGGGCTCGACCTGGCCGGAGGCGCAGGCGGACCCGATCGAAACCTGGTACCCCTCCAGATCGAGCCGGATCATCAGCTCCTGCTGCACGACGCCCGGAAAGGCGACGCTCGAGGTGCTGGGCAGCCGCGGCACCGACGCGCCATGAATCCGGGCTCCGGGGATGTCCCGGAGCACTCCGGCTTCGAAGCGCTCGCGCAGCGCCGCCAGACTCGCCCGGCGCAGGTCGAGCTCCTCGCGGGCGAGCTGGCAGGCCACGCCGAAGCCGACGATCGCCGCGACGTTGGCCGTCGAGGCGCGGCGGCGCCGCTCCTGGGCGCCCCCGACGAGCAGGGGCTCGAAAGGTGCGCCGGGGCGAATCCAGAGTGCTGCGGCACCCAAGGGCCCATGGAGCTTGTGGGCACCCAGGGTCACGTAATCCGCTCCAAGATTTTGAATCGCAACCGAGATCTTGCCTGCGGCCTGGACCGCATCGCAGAGCAGGGGCACCCCCCGCTCGCGACAGAGCGCGGCGATGGCGCCGACCGGCTGCACGGTGCCGAGCTCGTTGCTCGCGAGCATCAGAGCGGCGAGGGCGTCTCCCGGCCGCACCTCTTCGGCGAAACGCCCGACCGGAGCGACGCCGTCGGCGTCGGGATCGATGACCGCGGTCCGCGCTTTGGCGGCCCAGGGCGTGGCGAGCGCTGCGGGCACCGAGGGGTGCTCGAGACCGGACAGCACGAACCGCGCCGCTCCCCGCGATCGGGCGAGCGCGGCATAGACCACGGCGTTGTTCGCTTCCGTTCCGGAAGCGGTGAAGACCACCTCGAGCGGCGTCGCGGCGCCCAGCAAGTGGGCGACTTCCTCGCGCGCGCCCTCGACCGCCGCTGCGGCCCGCTGCCCCACGGCGTGGGCCGACGAGGCGTTGCCGAAGCGTTCACCCAGCCAGGGCAGCATCGCTTCGCGCACCCGCGGGTCGAGCGGTGTCGTGGCGTTGTTGTCGAAGTAAGCGGCCATCGGCGTCCGATCCTACAGTCCGGCGGCGGCGGGCAGCGATCCGGATCGCCGCCCGGCACCGGATCTGCAACGATCGTTGCCGATGCGACGCTACAGCTTCGTCCGCCGTTGGTCCGTCGTGGCGCTCCTTGTCGCCGCGTTTCTTGTCGCTCTCGCCGCGCCAGCCTTCGCCATCGCGGAGAAGGATCTGCCCGAGACCTACCGCCTGTGGCTCGAGGAAGTGGCGCCGATCATCACCAAGGCGGAACGCGAGGCGTTCCTGGCGCTCGAGAAGGACTATCAGCGCGATGCGTTCATCGAGCGGTTCTGGCAGGTTCGCGATCCCTACGGCGATACCGCGCGCAACGAGCTGCGCGAATCGTGGAGCACGCGGGTCGCCGAGGCCAAGCAGTTGTTCGGTTCGTTGGACGAGGAGCGCGCCCGCTTCTACCTGCTCAACGGTGCGCCCGCCGCGCGCATCGCCGACGAGTGCGGCGTGCTGCTCTGGCCCACCGAGATCTGGATCTACCCTCCCAGCGAGCGGGTGCGAGAGGTCCTGGTGCTGGTCTTCTACCAGCGCTTCAAGCAGGGCAAGTTCCGCCTCTGGTTTCCCATCGACGGTGTCGACGCCCTATTGCAGGCGCCCTTTCCCGGCGCTTCCAACCAGGAGCTGATGGCCGAGATCGCGAATCGCTGCCTGCGCAACGACAACTTCGCCGCGGCGATCGCGTCGGTGCTCAATCGCGGGCAGATCGAGTACTCGATCCTGGTCGGCAGCGCCGAGAAGCCGATCGAGGGCCCGTCGCGCGAGTGGGTCTCGACCTTCAACTCCTATTCGACCGACCTGCCGGAGGCCGCCACCGAGCTGCCGGCCGAGATGACGATCGCATACCCCGGTCGGCGTCGGACCCGCACCGTGGTTCAGGCGACCGTGGCCGTTCCGCTCCTCGAGGCCGGCGTCGCCGAGCTCGCAGGCGCCCGCAGCTACAACTTCCTGCTCAACGGCGAGGTCCTGCGCGGCCGGCGGCTCTTCGACAGCTTCCGCTACAAGTTCGACCTGCCGGTCGCCGAGATCTCGAGCGAGTCCGATTCCGCTCGTCTTCGAGCGCTTCCTGCGCCCCGGCGACTACACGCTGATCGTCAAGCTGGAGGATCTCAACGGCCAGCAATTCTTCCGCGCCGAGCGCGCGATCTCGGTGCCGACGGTCGACGACGATGTCCCGCCGCCGCCGGATCGAGGAGAGCGCCCGCATCCTGGCCGAGGCCAACGCCGCGCTCTCCTCGCTCGAGACCACGATCCAGATCGTCCGACCGCGCGGCGAGATGCAGTCCGGCCTCGTCCGCTTCGACACCCTGACCACCGGGCCGAACATCGAGGAGGTGCTCTTCTCGCTCGACGGCCAGGCGGTCCTGCGCAAGAACCGGCCGCCTTACTCCGTCGAGCTCGACCTCGGCCAGGTCCCGCGCACGCGCAATCTGCTCGCGACCGCCTTCGACGCCGCGGGCGAAGAGGTGGCCTCGGACGAGATTCTGGTCAACGCCAGCACGCATCGCTTCTCGGTCCGCCTGATCGAGCCGCGGCGGGGCAAGCACTACCGCCAGAGCCTACGCGCCGAGGCGCTGGTCGAGGTGCCCGAGGGCGCCTCGTTGGACCGTGTCGAGTTCTTCCTCAACGAGACGCGCGTCGCAACGCTCTATCAGGAGCCGTTCACCCAGCCGATCGTGCTTCCCACCGACGAGCAGGTCGCATACGTCCGCGCCGTCGCCTTCCAGGTCGACGGCAACTCGACCGAAGACCTGGTCTTCGTCAACGCGCCGGAGAATCTGGACGAGATCGACGTCCAGTTCGTCGAGCTCTTCGCCACCGTGCTCGATCGGCAGAACCGGCCGGTCGCGGATCTCGGCCGCGAGGCTTTCACAGTGCTCGAGGACGGCGTGCCCCAATCGATCACGCGCTTCGAACAGGTGGAGAACCTACCGATCCACGTCGCGGTGCTGCTCGATGTCTCGGCGTCGATGGAGCCCAACCTCGAAGCAGCCCGCGCCGCGGCACTCCAGCTCTTTCAGGAGGCGATCCAACCGAAGGATCGCGCCGGCCTGATTCCCTTCAACGATCGGCCGACCTTGGCGGTCAAGCTGACCAACCGGATCGACGACCTGGCCGGCGGGCTGGCCGGACTCAAGGCGGAGCGTGGCACCTCGCTCCACGACGCCGTGGTCTTCTCGCTCTTCTACTTCAATGGCGTCAAGGGCCAACGCGCCATCATCCTGCTGTCGGACGGCAAGGACGAGAACAGCCGGTTCACCATCGACCAGACGCTCGACTTCGCGCGGCGCGCCGGCGTCGCCATCTACTCGATCGGCCTCGGCATCGGCCGTACGGAATTCGAGACCCGAGGCGTGCTCAAGAAGCTCGCCGAGGAGACCGGCGGGCGCAGCTTCTTCCTGAAGGACATCGCGGAGCTCTCGGGCATCTACGGCGAGGTCCAGCGCGAGCTACGCTCGCGCTACCTGATCGCCTACCAGTCGACGAACACCTCGAAGGAAAACCGCTTCCGCACGATCGAGCTCAAGGTCGCCGGCTCCGGGCTCGAGCCCAAGTCGATGCGCGGCTACTATCCCTGATCGACAGGGCTAGGTCGTCACGCGGGCTCGGCCGCGGTTCGCTCGCCGACAGGTTGTTCGCGCTCCGAGCGAAGCGTGCGCCCAATGACTACGGCTGGGCGAGAACGTAGAACCCGCGGGTCGAGAGGCTGTCGCGATCGATCTCGAGCCCGCTCCCCTCGAGCGCCGCGAGCAGGCGTTCGGGCGCCTCGGTCCGTTGCGCGACCAACCGGACGCGCGAGAAATCGCAGCGCTCGAGCCAGCTCTCGAGCGTGGCGCGAGTAAAGAACCGATAGTGCGTGTAGCAGAGCAAGCCGATCGGCAGGTAGTCCCAGCGACCGGCGAGCAGGTCCTCGACCACCGCGCCATGCCCGACGTTCGGCACCGAGAGCAGGAGCGTCCCATCGGGCTCGAGCAGCCGTCGCATGCGCGCAAGAAACGCCTCCTGCTCGGTCAGATGCTCGAAGAGCTCGAGCGCCAGCACTAGATCGTAGCGCCCGTCGAGCTCCAGTTGCTCGACATCGCCGGCGACGACCCGATGAATCCGCCCGGCTGCCGCCGCCGCCGCGTGCGGGTTGAGCTCGACGCCGGTGACTCGGCAGCCGAAGCGCCGCTCCAGCAGCTCGCCCGTCGTGCCGTCACCGCAACCGATCTCGAGCACTTCGCCAAGACGATCGGGCAGGAGCGGAAGAACATCCCGCCGCTCCTCGCCGTAGTAAGGAATGAACTGATGACAGAGACCGGCCACCGCCCCCGTCTCGGCCGGCGCGCCCGAGCCGCAGCCAAGCCGACGGATCCTCCGCCATGGTGGCCGCCAGCACTTCGCGCCGCCAGAGCGAGACCGGCAGCGCCCATGCCGCCCCGTCGCCCGGCGTGCCTCGAGCCGCCAGCACTGCTCGCTCCAGCTTCTCGAATCCCCGCAGGGAATAGACCGGCGCGCTCGCCGCCAGCTGCTCGCGCGCCGCCGTGAGCGACTGCGGTGCGGCCCAGCCGCACCCTCCCTCGATGGCAGCGGCCAGGGCGCGCAGCGAGCGGCGGGTGAGCAGGATGTCGTCCTCGGCGAGCAGCACGACGTCCACCGCCGAGCGGCTCGCGGCTTCGAGACCGGGTGGGTCGAGCGGCATCAGCTCGAGCGCGCCGAACGCGGCGCGCGCCTCGGTTTCGAGCCAGCTCGCGAGGTACCGGAACTCGGGGGCTGCGCGATAGAGATCGCGCTCTGGACGGAGCAAGAGGGCCGACACCGGCGCGAGACTGTACCAGCGACGCTGGCTCGATGCGAGCAGGCGAGCGATAGGATGCGCGGCATCCGATGAGACACCGCGCCCTCGCCACCGCCTCGCTCGCGCTTGCTCTCTCGGCCACGCCGGTGCCGGGAGCGGATGCCGATCCCGGTCCCCGGGAGGACCCGTCCTTCCTCGAAGTGGCAGGGCCGTTGCTCAGCGACGAGGAGCGCGAGATCTATCTCGCGCTCGGTCGGGACTATCGCAGAAGGGCCTTCGAACGGAGGTTCTGGGCGGGACGCGACCCCTTTCCCGAGACCCCGGTCAACGAGCTCGAGGCGCGCTGGCGGGAGCGAATGCCCCGAGCGCTCGAGCAGTTCGGCACGCTCGAGGATCCACGCGCTCCCGTGATGCTGCTCGCGGGCGAGCCGAGCGCGCGCCTCGAGCTCGGCTGTCCGGGCCGGCTCCGGGCCGGAGCGGTCTGGGTGTTCGACTCGGCGGACAGGATCCGCGAGCCGTTCGCCCTGGTCTTCATCGCAGCACCAGCGGGCGGCATGGCGAGCCTCTGGCGCCCCAGCGCGGGCGCCGCCGCTCTCGCCGCTCAGGGGGTGAATCTCCTGGAAAGCGCGGGACCTCAGGGCTGGACAAGCGGCTGCGCCCGCGCCGAGGATCTCCGCTCCGCCCTGTCGCTTGCCGCGGACTGGGAGGAGCTCGTGCGGCGCCACGGCGTCCTGCCGCGTCCCGATCCGGCTTGGGCGCGCGAGTTCCTGACCGATGCCGCCGCCGGTGAGCCGCCGTCGGCGCTCGGCGCAGCGCTCGACTACGAGTTCCCGACGGCCCGGGGCCGCCGCACTCTGGTGGAGGGCACGTTCACGCTCTTTCCCAATCCGGCAGGCCCGCTCGCGTACCGTCTGGAGGGAGAAGTCGTGCAGGGCGACGCGTTGGTCGAGACCTTTCGCTATCGCTTCGACCCGCTGCGCACGCCCGGGACCGGCGCGCCGCCGATTCCGATCCGCTTCCAGCGGTTGCTCACACCCGGCCTCTATCGCGTTGTCTTGCGCCTGGTCGACATGGTCTCGCAGGCCGAGTTCCACGATGAGCGAGCGCTCGAGGTACCGTTTGCCAACGCGACGCTGCGAGCAGGTGAGGTTCCGACGCTCGAGGCGGGCGAGGGCGAAGTCTCCCTCCGCCTGCGGGCTCCGCTCGACAGGCTGGTGACTGGCCGCCAACGGGTCGACGCCGAGCTCCGCGGCAACGGCGTCGCGCGCGTCGCTTTTCGGCTCGACGGGCGCGCAGTGCTCACCAAGGCACGCCCCCCCTACGAGGTCGAGCTCGACTTCGGCAAGGCACCACGGCCACGCCGCGTCGAGGCGATCGCCCTCGACCGGCGCGGGCGCGAGCTGGCGCGCGATCAGATCACGATCAATGGCGGGCCGCATCGCTTCACGCTCCGTCTCGTCGAGCCCGCCTTCGTTCCGGGCGGCACCGACCGGATTCCCGTGCGTGCCGTCATCGAAGCCCCCGAGGGCGAACGGATCGAGCGCGTCGAGCTCCACCTCGGCGAACACCTCGCCGCTACCCTGTTCCAGTCACCCTGGTCGCTGACGCTACAGGCACCCTCTGCCACGCGCCCCGATTGGGTGCGCGCGGTCGCCTACCTCGAGGGCGGAGGTGCGGCCGAAGACGTGCGGCTGTTGGCCGGTGGCGTTCCGGGCGAAGCGCTCGATGTCGATCTCGTCGAGATCTACGCCACGGTGCTCGACCGTCGCGGCCGGCCGATCAACGACCTCGAAGCGGACGAGGTTCACGTCAGCGAGGATGGCGCGGAGATGACGATCCGCCGATTCGAGCGCGTCGAAGGCCGACCAATCCATGCCGGCGTGCTGATCGACGTTTCCTCCTCGATGGCTGAGGAGCTCTGGGAGGCCGAGCGCGCCGCTTTCGTCTTCTTCGAACGCGTGCTCACGCCGCGCGACCGCGCCGCCGTAGTGATCTTCTCGGACGAGGTCCGGCTCGCAGCGCGTTTCACCTCTCGGCTCGATGTGCTGGCTGGCGGGCTTGCCGGCCTCGAGGCGCGCGGCGACACGCACCTCCACGATGCGGTCGCATTCGCGCTGCACTACTTCAGCGGCATCCGCGGCCAGCGCGCCATTGTCCTGCTGTCCGACGGCTTCGACTCCGGTAGCAAGCTCGACTTCGAGGACACTCTCGACTACGCACGCCGAACCGGAGTCGCCATCTACGCCATTGGCCTCGGCGTGCCGACCAATCCGCCGGACGGCCGCTTCGCGCTGGATCAGCTCGCGCGAGAGACCGGCGGCCGCTCGTTCTACGTCGATCGCGCCAGAGAGCTCGAACGTGTCTACACGTTCATCGAGCGCGAGCTGCGCGCGCAGTACCTCATCGCCTACCAGTCGCCACACAGCGCCGGCGGCTCCTTCCGTGAGATCGACGTGGAGATCCTGCGGCTCGGCGCGGAAGCGCGGACGATTCGCGGCTACTACCCGTGAGCCGGACGCTGCGCCTGGTGCTCGCTTCGGCCTCGCCGCGGCGCCGCGACCTCTTGGCCGAGCTCGGACTTCCGTACGAGATCCGCCCTGTCGACGCCGACGAGCGGCCCCTACCCGGTGAGAAACCCGAGGCGATGGTGCTGCGGCTGGCCCTCGCCAAGGCACGAGCCGCCGCGCGCGACGGTGAGGTGACGCTCGGCGCCGACACGGTGGTCGCGCTCGGCGACGAGATCCTCGGCAAGCCGTCAGGCTCGGCCGAGGCGCGCTCGATGCTGGCACGCCTCGCCGGCCGTGCTCACGACGTCTGGACGGGCGTCGCGACCATCACCCGGGACGGCGCGGTGATCCGGGAGCGCGCTCGCGCGGAGCGCACACGTGTCGTCTTCCGTCCCCTGGCCGCCGGCGAGATCGCCGAGTACGTAGCGACCGGCGAGCCGCTCGACAAGGCGGGCGCCTACGCGATCCAGGGCGGCGCGGCCGGGTTCGTGTCCGAGCTGGTGGGCAGCCGGTCGAACGTCGTCGGCCTGCCGCTCGAGGTCGTTCGCGAGCTGCTCGAGACCATCAACCGCCGAACTTGATCGGCTCGCCGAGCTCTTCGAGCGAGAAATTGGTCATGATCTGGTGGCCGTTGAAGTCGAGCACGCGAATGTCCTCGACGACGTCGAGGTCCCTGGCCACGTTCTGGTAGGCGTGCTCGTAGCGTTGGCGCACGGCCTCGAGCGCAACCTCGTAGGCGATGAACTTCGTGATCCCCTTGTAGGCGAGCTTCTCCACCAACCGCGGATCGGTGAGCTCGGGATAGGTCGAGAGCACCAGAATGGGCCCGGTGCCGGTGAAGATCAGGTACGACCGGATCGTCGCGTGCGGGCTCATTGTGCTCCTCTCTCCAGAGTGTCTGCGCGGACCGTAGCGGCGACCCGCGAGGCTGTCAAGCCGACGAGAGCTAAACGCCGGTTCCACAGAGATTTGCGATCAGGGTCACCGGCCCGTCACGCACCGCTGTGGAAAAAGTCTCGGCCGCCGACCGATCCGGGACTCCTTGGCGCTCAGTAACTTGCACATAAAGAATGGCAAAAACACGCACTTACGCGGATTGCACAAGATCTTGGTCAAAACGCTGGCGGCGCCGCCGAGCCGGGCCTCGGCACCGCTCCCGACGCCGGTTTTCCGCAGCCTTTTCCGCAGAGGCTGTGGAAGGGTCCATGTAAGCTGTGCGGCATGAGGGGGAAGCGCATCCTCGTCGTCGAAGACGAGCCCGACATCGCCGAGGTGCTGAAGTTCAACCTCGAGAAGGCCGAGTTCGACGTGGAGATCGAACGGCGTGGGGACGTCGTGTTCGACCTCATCCGCAAGCGACCGCCCGACCTGATCGTGCTCGACCTCATGCTGCCCGGCCTCGACGGGCTCGAGCTCACCAGGTTGCTCAAGCGCGATCCCGCGACGGCGCGGATTCCACTGGTGATGCTGACCGCCAAAGGGGAAGAAGTCGACCGGATCGTCGGCCTCGAGCTGGGCGCCGACGACTACATCCCGAAGCCGTTCAGCCCTCGCGAGGTCGTCCTGCGCATCAAGGCGGTCCTCCGGCGGCGCAGCGATGGCGAGCGCGACGACGGTCTGGAGTCGGGCGGCATTCGACTCGACTCGAGCGCGCACCGGGTCCACGTGCGGGGCGAGGACGTCGCGCTCACGGCGACCGAATTCCGCCTGCTGCGCGTGCTGTTGGAGCGGCAGGGCCGTGTCCAGACGCGCTCGCGCCTGCTCACCGACGTCTGGGGTTACTCGGAGGACGTCGACAGCCGCACCGTCGACACGCACGTTCGGCGGCTGCGACGCAAGCTGGGAGCCGAGGCGGACAGGATCGAGACGGTGATCGGCGTCGGTTACCGCCTGCGCGCTTGATCACCACGTCCGCGCGGGCGCCCGGGCGGCCACTGGCCGCCGTCACATCCGTTTGCTAGCTTCCCCGCCGTCATGCGCTTGTTGCTCTTGCGTCACGCTATCGCCGAGGATCGGATCGCCTGGGCCGCCGGCGGCAAGGACGACCTCGACCGTCCGCTCTCGGCCGAGGGACGCAAGCGGATGCGACGAATCGCCGACACGCTGGCTTGGCTCGGACCCGAGCTCGAACTGGTGCTGACCAGCCCGGCCCGCCGCGCCATCGAGACCGCCCAGATTCTCTTCTCGGCGCTACCGGGAGAGCCCACTCTCCTCACGGCGCCGCCGCTCGCCCCGGACGGCGCCATCACCGCGGTCGTCGCGCTGATCAAGTCACACCGGGAGGCCGAAGCGATCGCGCTGGTCGGCCACGAGCCCAACCTCTCGCGACTCGCCGGACTGCTTCTCGCCGGAAGCGAGCGCTCCTTCCTCGAGATGAAGAAGGGCGGCGGCGCTCTGCTCGAGTTCCCGGGGCGGATCGCGGCGGGCCAGGCGTCGCTGCACTGGCTGGTGCCGCCCGGTCTGTCGCGGCGGATCGAGTGAGCTGGCTGACGGGACGTCCGCGATGAGCCTCCCGGCCGATCTGCTCGATCGCCCTGCGGAAGAGGCCGTGCGCCGGATCGCGCTGCGCGAGTTGGACCGCGCCGATCGGGCACGAGGGGCGCTGGTGCGCGGCGACGATCCCGAAGCGCTGCACGACTTCCGGGTCGCGGTCCGTCGCCTGCGCAGCCATCTGCGGGCCTACCGCGACGTTCTGGGCGCCACGCCGGGCAAGAAGCCACTGCGCCGGTTGAAGAAGATCGGCTCCGACACCAATCCCGGGCGTGACGCCGAGGTCGGCCTCGCCTGGGTCGAGTCGCTGCGATCGGGGCTGCGGGCCGGACATCGGCGCGGCGTCGACTGGCTCGCCAGCCGGCTGCAGGAGCGCCGCGACGCCACCTACCGCGCCGTCGAGCGGGAGGTCGTCGCCGACTTCGGCGAGCTCGCCGAGCGGCTGCGCGATCGGCTCGCCTGCTACACCGTAGAGGTGCGGCTGGATCGGGCCGAAGGCGCCCGGACGAGGAGTTTTCGGGATGCGCTCTCGGGTCAGCTCGAGCGCCACGCCGCCGCGCTCAAGCACGCGCTCGGCGAGATCGGCGGCGTCGCGGACGAGGAGCAGGGGCACCAAGCGCGCATCGAAGCGAAACGCTTGCGCTACTTGCTCGAACCGGTCGCCGCGCGTCTCGCCGGCGCGCGCAAGGCCGTGGGCCACCTCAAGGCGCTGCAGGATCGGCTCGGCGAGCTGCACGACCTCCAGGTGCTCTCCGCCGAGGTCGCTCAGACCGTCGCCGCGGCGGCCGGCGAGCGAGCACGGCGAGCCGCCGACGCCGCGCTCGCCGGCGAAGACGCCGATGGTCGCAGAGCTCGCGCCGAGGCGCGCCGCAGCGAACGCCCCGGTCTGCTCGCCCTCGCCCGCAGAATCGCGGCGCGACGCGAGGAGATCTTCTCTTCGTTCCAAGCTCAGTGGCTGGGTGCCACCGCCCGGGCGCAGACCGCCCTGGCGGGCGAGATCCGGAACCTGATCGAAGCCCTCACGCCGGCCGATTCGTCGCCCGCCGACTCGCCCGCTCCATGAGTCCCTGCTGGCTCGGCCGGCGCGGCGCGCCGGGTGCCGGGCGCCGCTGCCGCCACTCTCCGTCCGATTGGAGCTCCCACGCTTTGCAGTTGTCGGCGAGCTGCAGGTCGAGGATCGCCTGGAGCTCGGCTTGGAGCTCCGGCGCTCCGACCGGCGTCATTGCCTCCACGCGCCAGTCGAGATTGCGCGACATCCAGTCGGCCGAGCCGATGAAGTACTCGGGCGACCCGCTGTTGCCGAAGACGAAAATGCGGGCGTGCTCGAGGAAGCGACCCACGATCGAGACAACGCGGATCGTGTCGCTCTTGCCCGGCAGACCCGGACGCAGTCGGCAGACGCCACGCACCACGAGATCGATCGGTACGCCGGCGGCCGAGGCCTCGTAGAGCGCCGAGACGATCTCCGGATCCTCGAGCGCGTTCATCTTGGCGACGATGCGGCCACCGGCGCCGGACCCCTGGAGCTCGATCTCGCGCCGGATACGCTCGAGGATCCCTTCGCGCATGTTGACCGGCGCCACCAACAGCCGCTCGAAGCGCTGCTCACCGCGATGCCCGGAAGTCAGCAGATTGAACAACTGCGCCGTATCCGCCCCCAAGACCGGATCGCAAGTGAAGAGGCCCAAGTCGGTGTAGAGCTCGGCGGTGTCGGTATTGTAGTTGCCGGTGGCGATGTGGGTGTAGGTCTTCAACCCGGTCGCCTCCTGACGCACTACCAGCGAGACCTTGGCATGGGTCTTGTACCCGGTCACCCCGTAAGCGACGTGCGCGCCAGCGCCCTCGAGCGCCTCCGCCCATTCGATGTTGCGGGCTTCGTCGAAGCTCGCCTTGAGCTCGATCAGCACCGCCACCTGCTTGCCTCGCTCTGCCGCCTCGATCAGGGCACGCACCACCGGCGAATCGCGCGATGTCCGGTAGAGCGTCTGCTTGATCGCCAGCACCGACGGGTCGACCGCCGCCAGCTGAATGAAGCGCTGGACCGAGCCCGCGAACGAGTCGTACGGATGGTGGACCAGGAGGTCGCGCTCGGCGACGATCGCGAATAGATCGGGCTCCTTGCCGTCCGGACCCGGGGCGAGGCGCGGCGGCTCCACTGAATGCCACTCCTTCTCGCGCAGCTCGTGGAGCGGCAGCGAAGCGAGCTGAAAGAAGTCGCGGGCTGCGAGTGGGCCACGCACAGCGAAAACGTCCTCGGCCGCCACTTCGAGCTCGTCAGCGAGCAACGAACGCATCCAGTGCGGCATTTCCGGTACGACCTCGAGGCGGACCACGGCGGCGAAACGGCGCTGGCGCAACTCCGACTGTACGGACTCGAGCAAGTCGTCGGCGCCCTCCTCCTGGCGCTCGGTGTCGGCGGCGCGGGTGACCCGGAACGCATACGATTCGGCGAGCTCCTCGCCGGGAAAGAGGCGCGCGAGGTTCTCGGCAATCACGTCCTCGATCGGCACGAAGCGTAAACCGTCTTCGAGTTGGATCCAGCGCGGCAATGACTGCGGCACCTTGACCCGGGCGAATCGCACCTCGCTGCTCGCGCGACCGCGCACGGCGACGGCGAGGGAGAGCGAGAGGTTGGAGATGAATGGGAATGGATGCGACGTGTCGACGCCGAGCGGCGTCAGGATCGGGAACACACTGCGCTCGAAGAAGCGATCGACGAAGGACCGCTCGGCGACCTCGAGGGCGCGGTAGCGCAAGATCTCGACGCCGTGCCGCTTCAGGTCGAGCAGCACCCGATCGAGCAGCACTTCGCGTTGTGCTTCGTAGAGCCGGCGCACCGCCACGTTGATCGCGCCCAGCTGCTCGCCCGGAGTCCGACCATCCGGCGAGCGCTTGCCGGGATTGCTCGCGAGCTGAAGCTTGAGCCCGCCCACTCGCTTCATGTAGAACTCGTCGAGATTGCCCCCGAAGATCGCCAGAAATTTCAGGCGTTCGAGCAGCGGCACGCTCTCGTCCTCGGCCTCGTGCAGAACCCGCCGGTTGAACTCGAGCCAGGAGAGCTCCCGGTTGAGGAACGGGCTCTCTTCCGGCGCCACGGGCGAATCCTCCGGCGCGGGCGCTAATCGCGGAGTCGGGCTCTCGGCCACGCCCTCATCACCATCCGCGCTCCCGGACAGCACTCGCTCCGCCGGCTCGATGGTCTCCATCAGGGTCGAGTCTAGCTCCGCCCGGGCGGCGTGCAGGTGACGAAGCCCGCCCTAGCGGTCGAAGACGATCGTGTCGATCTCGTCCCAGCGCAGGTAGCCGGGCGCTCCCTCGGCTCTTTCGGGTCCCAAGAAGGCGACTCCAGCGTTCGAGTCGGAGACGTCGGTCGGTCCCTCGAGCCGAAGCTTGAGGCCACCCACCAGAACGACCTCGGTGCGCTTGCGGCTCGCCGGCGAGACGGTCGCGATTCGCTCGAACGGCAGGGCGTAGGCGACATCGTCCTGCGCGCCATCCAGCATCTCCCAGCTCTCGGTTTCGTCGAGGTCGAAAGCGATGCGGCCGGCAGAGGAGCGTCCGTCGCGCGTCGTCACCCGCGCGGTCAGGGGCCGTCCCGGCGGATAGTCGTCGTAACCGCGGCCGGAACTGGGCGCGATCGAGAGCTCCGCTCGCTCGAACACGTCCCACGGGATCTCGACTCGTCCGAAGCGCGCATCCTCGACGCAGATACCGCGATTCGAGGAGTCGACGTCGTTCGATCCGGAAACCTCCAGCCGCCTCCCATCGACAAGCTCGAGCGTCACCGAGCGACGGCTCCGCCGCACGATCGAGCGGATCTTGCCCATCTCGATCGAGACCTTGCCGTCGTCGGTTTCGCCATCGAGCTTGTCGCCGGTGAGCGCCTCTTCCTTGTCCCATTGCAGAAACCCCTCGAAGTCGCCCACGCTCGTGCGCACCTTGGCGTGCAACCGCTGCTCCGCGGGTCGCGCGCTCGACGGCGTGCCGGCGAAGCGGATCGAGCGGATCCGCCGCCAATCGACCTCGACCTCGCCGAGCGTAGCGTCCTGCACCTTGATGTCCGCGCCGACGTCGTTCGAGCCGCCGTCGAGCTGGTAGACCGTGCCGCTCTTCATGCGGACCTCGACCCGATCGCCATGCTTCGGGCGGATCTCGGCGATGTCGCCGAAGCGGGCGACGAACTGGCGGGTCGCCCACGCCCGGTCCCACGGCCCGGCGACCTCGAGGCCGAAGACCTCGACCTTACGGGAGTTGCGCTGATAGCCCTTGGGTAGGCGCCCCGTGGCGGGCTCGTCCTCCTTGGTGGCATTGAAATGGTCGTCCCAGAACGCCTCCTCGCGTCCCCAACGCATGAGACCTGTGTAGCGGTTGCCCGAGTTGGTCTCGACGGTGCCGTAGAGAAAACCGCTCGGATCTTGGTCCGCCGCGGCGGGAGCCGCCGTCGCGCAGGCCGCGGCGGCGATCAGGCAGGTAGCTGCGAATCGTAGTTTCATCGGACGGTCTCCTCGATCATCGGATCGGATGGCTCATACGGCGCCGCGGCGTGCGCGCGACGGCTCGACGCTGGCCCGGACGTAGCCGGAATCGTCGGGGCCGCCGAGGCCCTCGCCGGTCTCGAGGGCCGGCACGAGCCGCAGGACCTCGAGCATGGTGCGTTGGTATTTCGGCTCCGCGGCCATCAACTCGCCGGCGAGCGCCACGAAGCGCTCCTCCGTCATCGCGCGCGCCGCGGTCGGCACCGCGCTCGGCGTGCCGCCGGCTGACGGGAAGGGCAGATTCGAGAGCATCCAGCCTCCGCTCAAGCCGATCGTGACGAGCGCCGCCGCGCGCAGGAACGGCCGCATCGACCGAGCTCCGAAACCGCTCGATGCAGCGGCCGTGCGGGTGCTCGCCGCCGGGCGCGCGGCGAGCTCGTCCGCGACTCCCTGCAACTTCTTCGCCGCGCGAAAGAACGTCCGGCAGGACGCGCAGCCGAAAGCGTGCTCGAGCGCTGCGGCCGCGGCTGCAGGTGAAAGCTCGCCATCGAGCAGCGCCGACAGGTCTTCCTCGACGCTTCGACAGACTCGGTCTGGGCTAGTCATCGCATCTCTCCTTCAGGCCAGCGCCTCGCCCAACTCCTCGATCAGACGGCGCCGGGCGCGGTGGACGTTGACGCGAACCTGGTCGAGCGACCACCCTGTCGCCGCACCGATCTCGCGGTAGCTGTATTGCTCGATCGCCGCCATGCGGAAGGCGGTCCGGTAACGCTCGGGCAGTCCCTCGAGCGCGGCGGCGAGCCGGCGCGACAGCGCCCGACGCCGGGCGCCCGCTTCGGGCGATTCGACGCGTGCATCCTCGATCTCGAGCACGCCTTCTGCGTCGCCTATCTCGGGCAGCGGCAGATGCCGACGCCGAGGATCGAGGCGCCAGTGGTCGCGCACCAGGTTCTGGGCGATCGTGAACAGATAGGACCGGAGCCGTTCCGGTGCCTCGTTCGTCCGACCCGAGCGCATCGCCCGGACGAAAGTCTCCTGAAGGAGATCCTCGGCGAAGGCCTCATCGCGCAGCTGGCGCCGCAGAAAGCCGAGCAGCGCCGGGCGCTGCTCCTCGTAGGCACTTCGCCAGCGATCGTCCGGGGGCGAGTCAGGCGGTCGGCTCATGGTCGGTCGGGCGATGGCAAGAACTCCGTGGCGCATCGCCTCCTAGGACTGGAACAGGGCCGTCTTGTTACAGACGACCGGAGCTCTACTTCGGCTCGCCGCGCCGAGCCGGTACCGCGCGCGATGCTATAGGAGCTCCGGCAGGACCCTGCTAGAGGGCGGGCGGCAACGGCGACCCGGCGTCGAGGTGGCGGCGGCGATCGAAGTCGAAGGGGGCGCCGCAGCGAGGTCCGTCACGGGGCTCGCGCTGGCGCTCGCGCTCCGGCTCCAAGACTCTCTGTCACAACGAGTTAACGGCCCAAATCAGGACGCGGCGAATCGCCTGCGGAAAACTCCGGCGCAAATCCGCTCACCGGCGTATGCAGCAACTGACAAATCCGCGCAAACTACTGGAAACAAGTTACTTGCGATCGCTGCACAAGAAACAGTGCAGAACGCTATCGAGGCCGCGTTCGCGCGGCCCCGAGGCGCGGCAGGCCGGGGTTTTCGACAGGCTTTTCCGCAGGCATTGCGGAGAACTCGGTAACTCCAGTGAAACAGGGGAGAAACGCGCTGCTACACTGCGCCGCCCGAGACCTCGGAACGCCCAGAACGACATGACGCTCGCCTTCTCGCCGAAGCTCCGTCTCGCCCCGCTCTGGCCCGCCGCCGCCGCGCTGCTGGTGGTGGCGGCGCTGCTCCTCTTTCAGCTGCCGAGCATTCTCTCCGGCGCTGCCGCGCGCGATCTGGAAGACACCGTTCTCATCGCCGCGCGCGCCCTGTCGCTGCCCGCCGAGGCTCCGAACTCCGTCCCCGACATCGACCTTCAAGATGCCGCTCGAAACTGGGTGCGCGGCACCTCACTTCGGCTCACGGTGATCGCCGCGGACGGCAGAGTCTTCGCCGACAGTGCGCGCACAGGTGACGAAGTGGCGGCGATGGCCAATCACCGGCTTCGCCCCGAGGTCGTCGCCGCGCTCGACCGAGGCACCGGAAACGCAACTCGCCGCAGCGCCACGACCGGAATCGAGACCGCGTACGCCGCGCATCTGGTTCCCGCGGAGGGAGAGCTCTCCTGGATCGTCCGCGTCGCCGTGCCAATCTCGACGGCGACCGTCGTGGCGCGACACATTGCGCGTGCCTTGCTGCTCTCCGCGCTGGCTGCGGCGGTCGTCGTCGCGCTCCTCGCGGCCTGGCTGGGCCGGCGTCTCTTCGGTCCGCTCGCCGATCTCATCGGGGCGGCCGACGCGCTCGGGCGCGGTGAATACGAAGTGGACATTCCGCTGCCCGACCCCCCCGAGCTCGCCACTCTCGGCCGCGCCCTCGACCGTATCGCCACCGAGGCGCGCCGCCAGATCGCCGCGGTTGGCGCGGAGCGCAACCACCTGCGCTCGACCATCGCCGGCATGGGCGAGGGCGTGCTGATGGCGGACCGGGCTGGTAACGCTCTGCTGGTCAATCCGGCCTTCCGGTCGCTGCTCGGGGTCGCCGCGGACGCATCCGCAGAAGAGGTCCTGGCGCTCGCCCGCCAACCGCGATTGGGCGACCTGATCGAGCGCACGCTCGCCCATGGCATCGTGGGCGCGGAACAGATCACCCTGACCGAGCCGAGGCGCCGGATCGTCGCGTTGGCGGCGCAAGCGCTCGTCGAAGATCAGGGCGTCGTCGTGGTCGCCCGCGACATCACCGAGTCGGAGCAGTTGCACCAGATGCGCAAAGACTTCGTGGCCAACGTCTCCCACGAGCTCCGCACGCCGCTCGCTGCAATTCATGGCTACGCCGAGACGCTCGTCGACGGCGCCGTCGCCGCGCCGGACACCGCCATGCGCTTCAGTCGCAGAATCCTCGACCAGTGCCGTCGCCTGGGCGAACTGCTCGATGACCTGCTCACGCTGTCGCGCCTCGAAGGCGCCGAGCCCTTGCGCGCATTCGAAGCAGTCGACCTCCGGAATACCGCGGCCGAGGGGATCGAGCTGCTGGCCGGTCGCGCCGCCGCCAGGCAGGTTGCCGTCGATCTCGAGCCGGGCGCGCCGGGGACCGTCCGCGGTGACGCCGACGGCCTCTTGCGGCTCGTGTCCAACCTGATCGACAACGCGATCAAATACAACCGCTCCGGCGGCACCGTTCAGGTGCGCGTGCTGGAGAGGGACGGCCATGCCGTGCTCGAGGTCGCCGACAGCGGCATCGGCATTCCGGCCACCGCGCTGCCGCGTATCTTCGAGCGCTTCTACCGGGTCGACAAGGGCCGCGCCCGCGAGGAGGGCGGCACCGGGCTTGGCCTCGCGATCGTCAAACACGTCGCCCACGCGCACTCTGGACGGGTCGAGGTCGAGAGCGACCCCGGCCGCGGCACCACCTTCCGGGTCCTGATCCCCCGCCACTCCAGCAACCCCGAAAACCGCCCGTCGGGGTGAGGGCGGCGCGGATACGCCCTGATACTTTCCGGACCAGATTCCGTGGCGGAGGAGTTCCCGAATGAGCGACCAAGGGGCGCGTCGCGACGGTGGAGAGGTCAGTCTCTCCCATTCGCAACAAGCGGCCATCGAGAAGCTCCAGAAGGACGAGGTGGTCATCCGGCCGGCGGTCGCGCTGGCGCGGGGGGCTTACATCGCCAACGACTCGGTCGAGCGCGCCCACGCCGCGGCGGACCCTGACCTCTTCTGGGCCGAGCGCTCCGAAGAGATCGACTGGATCGAGCCGTGGGACGAGGTCCTCCGCTTCGACCTGCCACACCACCAGTGGTTCGTCGGCGGCAAGCTCAACGCTACCGTCAACTGTCTCGACCGTCACGTCTACGGCGACCGGCGCAACAAGGCCGCCCTGATCTGGGTCGGCGAGGACGGCGCGGAGACGGCGTATACCTACAATCGCCTCTATCGCGAGACCAATCGCTTCGCGAACGCGCTGAAGCGCCTCGACGTCCGCCGCGGCGACCGCGTCGTGCTCTACATGCCGCTGGTTCCGGAGGGGATCATCGCCATGCTGGCCTGCGCGCGCATCGGTGCGATCCATTCGGTGGTCTATGCCGGCATGGGCACGCTGGCGCTGCGCTCGCGCATCGAGGATTCCGAGGCCAAGGTCGTCGTCTGCTCCGACTTCACTTATCGGCGCGGCAAGCAAGTACCGCTCAAGCCGACGGTCGAAGAGGCGGTGCGTGATCTCACCTTCATCGAGCACGTCGTCGTCCATCGCCGCGGTTCGCGGCCCGGCGACGCGCCAGTGACGTTCGAGAGCGAGCGCGAGAAGGACTTCTACGACATCCAGAACGCGCGCGACATCCACTGTGCCGCCGAGCCGATGGACAGCGAGGACCCCCTGTTCATCCTCTACACCTCGGGCACGACCGGCCGGCCCAAGGGGGTCGTGCACACCACCGGCGGCTACATGGTCGGCGTCACCTACCTCGCCCGCGCCTACTATCAGATCGGCGAGCGAGACATCTACTGGAGCACCTCGGACATCGGCTGGATCGTCGGCCACTCGTTCATCGTCTACGGCCCCTTGTCGATCGGCGCGACCGTCTTCTGCCGCGAAGGCGTGCCCGACTATCCCTCTCCGGACGTCACCTGGGAGCTGGTCGAGCGCTTCGGCATCAACGTCATGTTCACCTCGCCTACGGCGGTGCGGATGTGGATGAGCCACGGCGACGAGGTCCCCAGGCGCTTCGACCTCTCGCGCCTCCGGCTGCTCGCCTGCGCCGGCGAGCCGCTCAACCCGGCGGCACATCTCTGGGCCCAGGAGCATCTCGTCGGACAGGGGCAGGGGTTGGTCGTCGACAACTTCTGGCAGACCGAGGTCGCGGCGCCGATGCTGGGCAGCCTCCCCACCTTCGACGTGAAGCCTGGCAAGGTCGGCAAACCGCTGCCCGGCGTCGCGGCAGACGTCGTGGATCCCGACGGCAACTCGCTGCCCGACGGCCACGGAGGACTGCTGGTGCTGCGCCGGCCGCTCCCCTACATGCTCCGCACGGTCTGGAACGATCCCGAGCGCTACGCCGACTATTGGCGGCAGATTCCCGGCTGCTACGCCGCCGGAGATATCGCCGTGCGCGATGCCGACGGCTACTTCGCCGTTCTCGGCCGCGCCGACGACGTGCTCAACGTCGCCGGCCACCGCATCGGCACGGCCGACGTCGAGAGCTCGCTGCTCCGCCATCCGGCCGTCGCCGAGAGCGCGGTGGTCGGGCTGCCCGATCCGATCAAGGGCGAGCGGATCAAGGCCTTCGTCGTGCTCAAGCCGGGCACCAACGCGGGCTCCGGCCTGATCGCGAGCCTGCGCGACCACGTGCGCCAGGACCTCGGACCGATCGCCGCCCCCGCGGAGATCGAAGTCAAGACGAGCCTGCCCAAGACCCGCTCGGGCAAGATCGTGCGCCGCTATCTGAAGGCGATCGAGCTCGGCGAGGATCCCGGAGACCTGTCGACGCTGTCCGACTGACCCGCCAGGCCCGAGGCCGCTCCGAGCCTCCCGGGCCGCTGTTGCACCCCTGTCACAGCCGCGTCGCACCGACGCGGGACCCGGTTCGTATCGTGCCGGCGATCCCGAGGCACCTCGGTCTCCGCTTCCGGAGAGAGGGCTCGCCCCGCGGAGCCGAATCGAGTCCCATACCTGTGAGGAGGTCATCCGAGATGAGAATGAAGACGATCGTCGCTGCGACCCTCTGCCTGCTCGCGCTCTCGGGCGCAACCGCGGCCAGTGCCCAGATCATGGGCTTGTACTACCAGGAGACGGAGAAGGATGGACGGGTCTACGTGTTCAACACGCCCGAGGCCTACAAGGCTTTCTCCGAGTCGGGCGAGATGGGCAAGTCAATCACCCTGATCGGCCGCGCCGAGGGCGGCAAGACCCTGGTCGCCGAGAACGAGACCGCGGTCGACCTCTATCTCTTCAAGCACAACCTGCCCGGCTACGAGCGCGAGACCAGGGAGTTCAGTCTCCCCTTCGAGGTCTCCTGGAAGGACGGCAAGACCTCGATCAAGTCGGAGAGCTCCGAGCTCAAGATCTCGAACCGCGTGCAGGTCCGATTCACCCAAGAGGACCCGGACGGCGGCGACGGCAAGGGCTCGTTTCGCATCCGCCGCGCCAAGACCAAGTTCGAGGGCTGGGTCTACACCAAAGACTTGAGCTACGAGCTGCAGATCAACTCGGCGAGCTCGAGCCTGCTCGAGGACGCCAACATCAACTACGACTTCACCGGTGGCAAAGACGCCTTTCAGCTCAAGATCGGCCGCTTCAAGGTGCCCTTCGGCCGCCAGGAGCTGACCTCCTCCGGCTCGCAGGAGTTCGTCGACCGCTCGATCGTCTCCAACGAGTTCGCCAAGGGGCGCGACAACGGTGTCCAAATCCACGGCGTAGGCGCGAAGGGCAAGTTCCACTGGGCCGGCGGCATCTTCAACGGCGCCGGACAGACCGCATCGACCAATGACAACGACAAATACCAGTTCGACGCCCGCATCCAGTACGACCTGCTGGGCGTCGACAAGAAACCCTCCGAGGTCGACTTCGATTCGAAGGGCTCGCCGATCCTCGCCATCGCCCTGCAGTACGAGTCGAACGACAAGTTCGGCGCTACTTCCGGCGACGACACCGACCGCAGCATCGTCGGTGGCGATCTGATGTTCAAGATGGCGGGGTTCTTCGCCTTCGTCGAGTATTTCGACGCCAGCGTCGACCGCGAGTCGGGAGCCTCGTTCGATCAGCAAGGCCTGCACGGCCAAATTGGCTATCTCGTCAACGGCAAGTTCGACATCGCGCTTCGCTACGCAACGTGGGACCCTTCCAAGAGCGTCGCCGACAACGACCGCACCGAGACGGGCGTGGCCCTCGGCTACTTCTGGAACAAGCACAACCACAAGCTGCAGGCCGACTATCGCCAGGTCAAGGACGACGCAAACGACACCAAGAACAACGAGCTCCGGTTGCAGTACCAGATCGTCTTCTGAGTTGTTCCCTCGGGACGGCAAGACCTTCGGTCCTCGAGGTCTCCCCGCCCTTTTTTTTCCTGCTAGCCTTCCCGCGGAGCCAACGAGATGGAACGACATCGCGAGCAAGACCTCGAGAGAATCCGCCAGACGCTGCTGCGCATGGGCGGACTGGTCGAGCGCATGATTGGAGAAGCGATGCAGTCGATCATGGAGCGAGACGCCGCGCGGGCCGAGGCGGTGGTGCGCACCGACGTCGACGTCGATGGCCTGGAGAAAGAGCTCGACGAACAGATTTCCCGCTACTTGGCCTTGCAGCAGCCCACCGCCGTCGATCTACGCTTCCTGGTGGCGACCATGAAGATCGCCAACGATCTCGAGCGGATGGGTGACTCCGCGGTCAACGTCGCCGAGGCCGCCGAGGTGCTCAACACCGAGCCGCCGCTCAAGCCCTACATCGACTTGCCACGCCTCGCACTGATCACGCAGGAGATGGTGCGCGCCGCTCTCGACAGCTTCGTGCGCAAGGACGCCCGCGCCGCGCTCGACGTCTGCCGCCGCGACGACGAGGTCGACGGCCTCTACCGGCAGCTGTTTCGCGAGCTGCTGACCTACATGATGGAAGACCCGCGCACGGTGACCCGCGCGCTGCACCTCCTGCTCGTGGCCCGCAACTACGAGCGCATCGCCGATCACGCCACCAACATCGGCGAGGACGTCATCTTCTACGTCGAGGGGCGCGACATTCGCCATTCGACCCCCACCGAAGTCTGAGCGAGCGCACTTCGGCCGCCCGCCGAGGCCACATCCGGGCGGCCTCCCGCTATTGCTGGCGCGAAACCCTGGCTGTCACCTCGCTGTAACAGTCTCTTTCAACGCCTGACATACGCCGCTGGGAGACTGCTCCCCGTGCCGGAAGAGCCGTTTCCATCTCGCCCCACGGCGAGTGGACGCCGCCACGGATGTCAATCGCCCGACCCCGTTCGGGCCCCCGATCAAGGAGGAGCACGCATGAAACTGTCGTCGATCTTCATGAGCCCGGCCCTCGCGCTCGTCGCCGTAGCGCCGCTCGCCGCGCAGCCGGCCCAGGTGGACGCCGCTATCCCCGGCTACCAGAAGGCCAGCGGTGTCTCGGGCAACCTGAGCTCCATCGGCTCGGACACCCTCAACAACCTGATGACCTTCTGGGCCGAGGGCTTCCAGAAGCAGTACCCCAACGTCCGCGTCCAGATCGAGGGCAAGGGCTCCTCGACCGCCCCGCCGGCGCTGATCTCCGGGACCTCTCAGCTCGGCCCGATGAGCCGGCCGATGAAGGCCGAAGAGGTCGACGCCTTCGAAAAGAAGTACGGCTACAAGCCCTCGGTCGCTCGCGTCGCCATCGACGGCATCGGCGTTTACGTCAACAAAGACAACCCGATCGAGAAGATGACCTTGGCGCAGGTCGA
Source organism: uncultured Acidobacteriota bacterium (assembly GCA_963700315.1). Classification (GTDB taxonomy): domain Bacteria; phylum Acidobacteriota; class Thermoanaerobaculia; order Multivoradales; family JAGPDF01; genus JACTMI01. The sequence goes on from CAVOXC010000001.1 coordinate 440,765, forward strand.
CGGTGTCTTCTCGAAGACCCGCAAACTGGGCGACAAGGACGTCAAGACTTGGGGCGACGTCGGACTCGCCGGCGACTGGGCCGGCAAGCCGGTCTCGGTCTACGGCCGTAACTCGGCGTCCGGCACCTACGGCTTCTTCAAGGACGTCGCGCTCGCCAAGGGCGACTACAAGGACTCCGTGAAGGAGCAGCCGGGCTCGGCCTCGGTCGTTCAGGGCGTCACCGAGGACCGCTACGGCATCGGCTACAGCGGCATCGGTTACCAGACCTCCGGCGTCAAGACGGTCGAGCTCGCCGGCAAGGACGGCAAGTTCTACAGCACGGACGCCTCGGACGTCCTCTCCGGCAAGTATCCGCTGTCGCGCTACCTCTACGTCTACTTCAATGCAGCCCCGAATCGACCGCTCGATCCGCTGGTCCGCGAATTCCTCGAGTTCGTCCTCTCCAAGGAGGGGCAAGCGATCGTGGTCAAGGACGGCTACCTGCCGATCTCGGCGGCGATCGTCACCGAGGAGAGCTCCAAGCTCGAGTAGTCCCCGTCGGCGCCACGAGACCCGTCGACGAGCGTTCCGCCGCCGAGCCCGTCGCAGCGCCGCCAGTGGCTCTTGAGCCGCCAGGAGAATTCAGATGGCCCTGCTCGAAGGCAAGGTCGAACAGCCCACTCCCGCGCGTGCCGTGAACCGACGCTGGAGCGCCGACCGCACTTCCCGGCGGCGGCTCTGGACCGATCGAGCCGCCCGCTGGGTGGTCACGGGCGGCGGCCTCGCGATCATCGCGAGCATCCTCGGCATCCTGGTCTTTATCCTGATCGAGGTCTGGCCCCTGACGCGCCCGGCTCGGGTGACGGTCGGCCGTTCCGTTCCGGTCTCTACTCGTGTCGAAGCGATCCTGGTCGACGAATACCAAACCCACGCCGTGACTCTCGGTCCGGGCGGCACGCTCCGGGTTCTGAGGTTGACGGACGGCGCGGTCCTCGAGGAGCGCCCGTTGCTGCCGTCCACGCCCGTCGGCGAGACCGCCGCACCCGCCGATCCGGCCACCGGGGGCTCGCCTCGCAAGGTCCCGCGAGCGAGCATCGTCACGGCGAGCTCGCCGCCCGGCGGTCAGTCGATCGTCGCAGCCACGACCGACGGGCGCGTGCTCGGACAACCGGTCAGCTGGCGGATCGAGTTCGACGAGAACCAGAACCGCAGCGTGCACGCGGAGTTCCCGGACCCCGTCGACATCGAGCTCGATCCCGAGCGACGCCCGCTCGGAGCGTTCGCCGTGCAGTTCTCCGGGCGCGAGAGCGTGGCCGCGGCGGCTCAGCTCGCGGACGGCAGCGTCGTCGCGCTCCGGCGCGAATCGACCGAGAATGCTTTCACCGGCGAAGTCGACAGCAGCGAAGAGCGAATGACCTTCGCGGCCGTGCCGGCGCTGACGACGCTGCTCCTCGACACCGAGCACCGCAATCTGTTCGGCGGCACGGCGAGCGGCGAGCTCTACTGGTGGCAGCTCGACGCGGGCCCCGGCGCCGCGCCCGATCGCGCCCGCGCCGGGTCCTCCGCGATCACGGCGATGACTTTCTTGATCGGCGACCGCTCGCTGGTCGTGGGCCAGCGCAGCGGCGCGATCTCGGTCTGGTTCCCCGTTCGCCAGGCCGACGACACGACGTTTCATCTGACCAGGATCCGGGACTTCCCCGCTCACGACGCCGCGATCGTCCAGATCGAGCCGTCCAAGCGCAACCGGACGTTCTTGGTGAGCGACGCCGGCGGCACGCTCGGCTTCTACTTCTCGACCACCGCTCGCACGTTGTGGAAGGGCGCCTCGCCGGTGGGCGAGACCACCGCCGCGGTGATCTCGCCCAAAGGGGACGGTGCCTTCCTGGCATCGCCGGAGGAGCTCGCGTTCGTCGCCATCGACAACCCCCATCCGGAGGTGTCGTGGCGCGCGTTCTTCGGCAGGGTCTGGTACGAGGGCTACGAGAAGCCCGACTTGGTCTGGCAGTCGACCGGCGGTTCCGACGACTTCGAATCCAAGCTCTCGCTGACCCCGCTCATCATCGGCACGCTCAAGGGCACCGTCTATTCCCTGTTGATCGCGATCCCGCTCGCGATCCTGGGCGCGATGTTCGCCTCGCAGTTCCTCCACCCGCGGCTACTCGGGATCATCAAGCCGACCGTCGAGATCATGGCGGCGCTGCCCTCGGTCGTGCTCGGATTCCTCGCCGGACTCTGGTTGGCGCCGATTCTCGAGCGCATCTTCCCCGCCGTCCTGCTGATGTTCCTGCTGGCTCCGCTCTTCGTCTGGATCGCCGGCGTCAGCTGGCATCGCGTTCCGCTGCGCCACCGCGGCCACTTCCCGACCGGTGCCGAGGTCTTCCTCTACCTGGCTGTCGTCGCGTTCGCGCTCTGGCTCGCCTCCCGCCTCGGACCGGCCTTCGAGCGGCTCGCCTTCGACGGCCACTTCCAGGGCTGGCTCTACGACGCCACGGGCATGCGCTACGACCAGCGCAACGCGGTGGTGGTCGGGCTCGCGATGGGCTTCGCGGTCATCCCGATCATCTTCGCGATCGCCGAGGACGCCTTCTCGAACGTCCCGCGCAATCTGATCGCCGGTTCGCTGGCGCTCGGCGCCAATCGCTGGCAGACGGTGACGCGCGTGGTCCTGCCGACCGCCTAGCCCGGGCATCTTCTCGGCCGTGATGATCGGCTTCGGTCGCGCCGTCGGCGAGACGATGATCGTGCTGATGGCGACCGGCAACACGCCGATCATGGACTGGAGCCCGTTCAACGGCTTCCGCACGCTCTCCGCCAACATCGCCGTCGAGATCCCCGAGGCGCCGTTCGGCGGCACGCTCTACCGGGCGCTCTTCCTGGCCGCGCTGCTGCTGTTCGCCTTCACGTTCGTCGTCAACACCGCGGCCGAGCTCGTGCGACAGCGCCTGCGCCGCAAGTACGCCCAGCTCTGAGACCACGGCCATGCCCGCCGACCAGCCAGCGCCAGCGTGATCTCTTCGGTATGTCGATGACCGCCCTGTGCGGCGGCGCGCTCGCGCTCAACCTGCTCCTGATCCTCGGCCTGCTCCTCCTCATCGGCTACCAGGGCGGCCGCTACTTCTGGCAGAAAGAGCTGGTCCGGATCGAACGCGGCGACGCCCCGCCGCTGCTCGGCGAGGTGCATGCGATCGAGACCGTGCCCGCTCCGGTGCCGGGTGGCGCGCCGATCTCGCGCGTCCAGCTGCGCGTCGGCAACCGCGACCTTACCGGCGCCGATTTCGTGTGGGTCGACGACGGCGATATCGCGGAGCGCAGCCGCCCCGCCGACGCGATCCTGCTCGAGCGCCAGGAATGGGGTCACCTTCTATGGCTACATGGTCGAGCTGCGGCGCGGCGATCGAGGTGCTCGCCCGCGGCGGCGACGCGGTCTGGGCCGCGTTCGCTCCCCTGCACGAGAAGAAGATGGCCGAGCGCGAAGGGATCCACGACCTCGAGCAGGGCGAGATCGGCGACGTCAACTACGAGATCGAGCAGCTTCGTCTCGCTGAACGGCGTCTCGAGCTCGATCCGCCGCCGGCCGGCGAGCTAGAGCGCCGCACGGCCGAGCTCACAACAGCGCTCGAGAGGCGCGAGGCGGAATATCACGCCGCCGCCGAGCGCCTGTTCGCAATGCGCACGGAGCTCGAGGCCGAGCGCCTGATCGTCGAGGCCGCGGACGGCACGCGCAAGGACCTAGCCGTCGGAGCGGTCGTGCGCGCCTTGCGACCCAACGAGATGGGTCCGCTGGCGAAGCTGGGGCTCTACGCCTCGCGCACCTGGGAGTTCGTCGCCGACGATCCGCGCGAGTCGAACACCGAGGGCGGCGTCTTCCCGGCGATCTTCGGCACTGTGATGATGGTTTTTCTGATGTCCATCGCGGTCGTGCCCCTCGGCGTGATGGCCGCTATCTACTTGCGCGAGTACGCCCAGCAGGGCGCGCTGGTGCGGATGGTGCGCATCGCGGTCAACAACCTGGCCGGCGTGCCGTCGATCGTCTTCGGCGTCTTCGGCCTCGGCTTCTTCGTCTACACGGTCGGCGGCACGATCGATCGCTGGTTCTACGCCGAGGCGCTGCCGACGCCGACCTACGGCACCGGCGGCATCCTCTGGGCGAGCCTGACGCTCGCCCTGCTCACCGTGCCGGTCGTGATCGTCGCGACCGAGGAAGGGCTCGCCGCGGTGCCCGGCATCGTGCGCGATGGCTCACTCGCGCTCGGCGCCACCAAGTGGGAGACGACATGGAAAGTGGTGGTGCCGGCCGCCGCACCCGGCATGCTCACCGGGGTCATCCTGGCGATGGCTCGCGCCGCTGGCGAGGTGGCGCCGCTGATGATCGTCGGCATGGTCAAGCTCGCGCCGACGCTGCCGCTCGATGGACGCGTCCCTTTCGTCCACCTGGAGCGCAAGTTCATGCACCTCGGCTTTCACATCTACGACGTCGGCTTCCAGAGCCCCAACGTCGACGCCACCAAGCCGCTGGTCTTCGCCACCGCGTTGCTGCTGATTCTGATCGTCACCGCGATGAACCTGGTCGCGATCGCGGTTCGCAACCACCTCCGGCGCAAGTACACCGGGAGCGCCGTCTGATGGACGGAGGGACGCTCGACATCGATCTCGACCGCTGACCCGGCGCTCGATCCGGCGATCGAAAGGCCGATCCTCGAGATCGACAAAGTGAACCTCTGGTACGGCGCGAAGCAGGCGCTCAAGAACAACTCGCTGCGGATCGGCGAGAAGAAGATCACCGCCTTCATCGGCCCGTCCGGTTGCGGCAAGTCGACGCTGCTGCGCTGCATCAACCGGCTCAACGATCTCATCGACAGCGTCCGCATCGAGGGCGAGATCCGCTTCGAGGGACGCAACATCTACGACCCCGACATCGACGTCAACGCGCTGCGCAAGCGCGTCGGCATGGTCTTCCAGAAGTCCAACCCCTTCCCCAAGTCGATCTACGAGAACATCGCCTACGGCTGCCGCATCCAGGGGATCAACAAGAAGAGCGTGCTCGACGAGATCGTCGAGCGGAGCCTGCGCAGCGCTGCGATCTGGGACGAGGTCAAGGACCGCCTCGACGAGTCGGCGCTCGGCCTGTCGGGCGGCCAGCAGCAGCGCCTGTGCATCGCGCGTGCGATCGCCGTCGAGCCCGAGGTGATCCTGCTCGACGAGCCCTGCTCGGCCCTCGATCCGATCGCCACCGCGAAGATCGAGGAGCTGATGAAGGATCTGAAGCGCGACTACACGTTGGTCATCGTCACCCACAACATGCAGCAGGCGTCGCGCGTCAGCGACTACACGGCGTTCCTCTACCTCGGCGAGATCATCGAGTACGGCGAGACCGAGAAGATCTTCCTGAAGCCGATGAAACAACAGACCGAGGACTACATCACCGGCCGCTTCGGCTAATGACGGCTCAGCGCGAGTCGAGCGCCTCGAGCATCTCGGCGACACGCGCCAACTTCATGCGCGGCCGGCCGCTCGTCGCGCCCCGCTGTTTCTCGATAGCGTCGAGCCGCTGCCAGTCGGCGTAGTCGACGACACGCGCGCCCCGTTCGGCCAGCAGGGCGTCGACCGCCGCCGGTGCCGGCTCCGGGGCCGGTTCGAGCCCGGCGCAATCCTCCAGCAACTTCGCCGCCGTCTCGGCGCCGTCGGGCTTGTTGCTGCCGATCAATCCGGTAGGCCCGCGCTTGATCCAGCCCGCGACGTAGAGCCGCGGCAGCACGGTGTCGCTCGCGGGGTCGAGGATCCGTCCCGCTCGATTGGGAATCACGCCGCGCCAGTCGTCGAACGGCAATTCCGGCAGGGGCAGCGAGCGGTAGCCGACCGCGCGGACCACCAAGCCGACCGGAATCGTCTCGTGCTCCCCGGTGCTACGCGCCGCGAGGCCACCGCCCCGCGGCTCCAGGCGGTTGCGCTCGAGCCGCAGGCCCGAGACTCGCCCGCCTTCTCCCTCGATCTCGACCGGCGAAACCAGGAAACGGAAGTGGATGCGTCGCTCGGCGCCGGAGCGACCCCGTTCGGCCGCCGCGCGAAAGAGGGCGAGGTTCTTCTGAGCCTGCGGATCGCCGGCGAGCTCGGCCTCGCTTCCCGGGTCGAGCTCGAGCTCGGCGGGATCGACGACGAGATCGACGTCCTCGAGCTCGGCGATCTCCTTGAGCTCCGCCGGCGAGCACTTCGCCTGGACGGGGCCGCGACGCGCCAGGACGAAGACGTCGCGGATCGCGCTCCGCCGCAACAGCGCGAGCGCGTCGTCAGAGATGTCGGTCGTCGCGAGCTCCTCCGGGTTGCGCGCGAGAATCCGCCCCACGTCCATGGCGACGTTGCCCACGCCGACGACCGCGGCGGCCGTGCAGCCGAGATCGACGTCGAGGTCGAGGAAATCGGGATGGCAGCTATACCAAGCGACGAACGCCGTCGAGGAATGGCTCCCCGCGAAGTCCTCCCCCGGCACACCGAGTCGGCGGTCGCTCTGTCCGCCGACGGCGAAGACGACTTGGTCGTAGTGCCGCAGCAGATCGGCGAGCGTGAGGTCGCGCCCGTACTCGACGTTGCCGAGATAGCGCACCCGCGAGTCGAGCGCGAGACGATCGAACACGCGCGCGACTTCCTTGATCTTGGGATGATCCGGGGCGACGCCGTAGCGCACCAGGCCGAAGGGAGCGGGCAGACGATCGATCAGATCGATCGAGACAGTGAGGTCCTTGCGCGCCAGGAGCGCGGCGGCGGTGTAAAAGCCAGAGGGGCCGGCGCCGACGACGGCGACCCGCAACGGGCGAGACTCGTGTCCTATCGAATCGGGCATGACGCTTCAGCCTACAACGTCGTCATACCGCCTACTCCTTGCTGAAGTCGTGGCGCATTCGGCCGAGCAGGCGATTGAGGACGTTGTCGCGGGAGAGAAAGGGAATCGTCGGCCGCCGGCGGACGCCGATCTCCTCGCGCACGCCACGCAGGCCGCGGTGATTTGGATCGAGCTTCAACCCCCGCGCGATCGCTCGCACCGCGCCGCGCCGGTCGTTGGCGAGCAGCCGCACGCGCGCCAGATTCCAGTGGTTGTCCGGCTCGTAGAACTGGACTTTGACCGCATGCTCGCAGAGCCGGAGCCCGTCACGGATCCGCCGTTGGCGTTTGGCGACACCGAAGCCGAGAAAGGAATAGGCAGTGCCGGGCATGTCCTTGCTGACGCCCTGGTCCTCGACGATCCGGCCCAGCAGCTGGATGCCGAGGTCCCAATCGCCCTTCTTGCAGAGCGCGATTCCCTCCTCGGCGAGCTCCTTCGCCTCGAAACTCCCGGTGGCCATGGCTTCGCCATGCTACACTGACAAGACGTCCGGGGAGCCCGTGCGCCCGACATGACCGACCCGAAAGCCGCCTCGCCCGATCTCGAGGAACTGGTCGCGCTCGCGCGGCGATTCGCCGATCGAAAACTGTTCGACGAGGCCCTCGAGCTCTTTCAGCTCGCCCTGCGGCTCGACCCCAAGAACCTCGGCTCGCGGCTCGCGATCGCTCGGCTGCGCAAGCTCCAGCGGGTCCAATCGCGGCGGCGTGAGGTACGGAATCCGGTCGAAGCGGCGCGCAACGAGATGCGGCGCAACACCATCGACGCGTCGCATTTCGTCGGTTTGGCTTGGCTCTACGCCGAGAAGGGCGAGGAGTTTCGCGCCCTCGAGTGCCTGGAGATCGCCCGCGCCAAGGACCCGATCGCTCCCGCCAATCACAAACTGGCCGGACGGATCCACTATCGGCTCCAGGACTACGACACCGCGGCGGAGCACCTGCGGCGCGCGCTCCTCTACAACCCCTTCGACCGCGAGGCCGCCGAGCTGCTCGGACAGGTCGAGTACGAACGCAAGCAGTTCGAGAGCGGTCTCGCCGCCACCATCGACGCCTTCCTGCTCCTGCCGTCGACCGACGAGGAACGAGCGATCCGCCTGCGTCGCCGGATCCGCACGCTGCGGCATCTGCTCGGCTGGCAGGGGCAGGCGGTGATCGTGCTCTTCCGCGAGCGCGAAGAGAACCTGCACGTCGCCTTCGACCGCCTGGAGTGGCGCCGGGAACGCTTCCGCGGCGCAGAGGCGCTCAACGAGACCGCCACCGTCAGCTCGGCGGAGCTCCAGGGCCGGCTCTCTCTCGCTTCACGGCTGCGTCGCGCCGACGTCTGGGCTCACCTGACCGACGAACAGATCTTCAAACTCTCCTCGGTCGTCCACGAAGAGGAGCTCGAGCCTGGCGCCCTCGTCTTCGCGAACAACTCGGAGGGCAGCGACCTCTATTCCGTGGAAGAGGGCGAGATCTCGATCCAACGCCCTACACCCTACGGCACATTTCCGCTCGCGCTGCTCAAGGCCGGAGCGCTCTTCGGTGAGATCAATTTCATCTCACGTGGAGTGCGGACCGGCGACGCCCTGGTGCTCAAGCCGACCCGTCTGCTGCGCTTCGATGGCCCCGGCTTGGCCCGGTTGGCCGAAGGCTGGTCGGAGCTCGGGGTTCAGCTCTACTGGGGTTTGTGGCACGCCCTCGCGGCCAAGTTGCGGGCGACCAACGAGCAGTTGCGCACATTCTTCACCGCCGAGCAACAGCCGGAGAACTTCCTGCGGCTGCGGCGCGGCCGTGAAGCCGCGCAGCGCGCGAGCGAGCTCGCGACGGACGACAAGCTCCGCTTCCTGCAGGAGCAAGGGCTCTCGGGCAAGGAGCTGATGACGCTCGCGACCTTCTCGCGCGAGCTGCGCTTCGAGGCCGGCGCTGCGCTGTTCGAAGAGGGCGACGAAGGGCATGAGATGTACGTCGTGCTCGAGGGTAAGGTCCTGATCAGCAAGTACATCCCCGGTGCCGGGGAGGAGGCTCTGGCGATCCTCGAGCGCGGTGACTTCTTCGGCGAGATGTCGCTGATCGACGGCGAGCTGCGCTCGGCCGATGCCCGCGCCCAGGGCGGGCCGCTCGCGGTGCTCGCGCTCGATCAGGGGACGATCCAGGAGATGCTCGCCCTCGACCCCGAGGCGTCGCTCGACTTCCTCCGCCTGCTCTGCCGCCTGATCGCCAAACGCCTGCGCGAGATCGACGAGAAGGTCGTGAGCTGGCGGATTCTCTCCGGCGAGCGCAACGACGGCGCCCCGACCAGCATCGCCTCGGCCTGAGTCGCCCTCACCCCCCGCGCTCTGAACCGACGCCAGGGCCGGAGGCACTCACTCCGGAATCGCTCAACGGGAGGTCGGCGACGGCGTCCCACCACCGGCCGATCCCGCCAATCCGATCACCCTGACGAACTCTGGCAGCTCGGTCAGCTGCCAGTTCCCCGACGCGGCAACACACCCTTTCTACTGCGGCAATCACTTCGCATCTGGGATGTTCGGCGTGATCTTCGTGGCCCTCTTCGCCGACGGCTTCGAGGACGCCGACCTGTGCGACGAGAGCACCGTCTTGCCGGCCGAGACCTGCCCGTAGCGGGTCGGCCTCCTCAGCCGGATGGCAGCCCCATCGTCACGCTGAATCGATCCGGGTCGAGGTGACGGCGGAGCGCCGCTGCGATCTGATCACGATCGAATCGGCCGATCTCGTCGCGGCGCGCCGACTCGTCGTCGAGCGGCAGCGCGAGCAGCGCCGCGTGGGCGGCGAGATCGGCCCACTGGCGCGCGGTCTCGCGGCGGAAGGGCTCGCGACCGAGCAGGTAGGCGCGCGCGTCGACGACCTCCTGCTCGGACGGCCCTTCCTCGGCGAACCGGCGCAGCTCCTCGATCACGACCCGCTGCGCCTGGTCGACCCGCTCGCGCGAAGTGCCGACGTAGGCCGCGAGCCGACCCGGGTCGCGCGCCGCGCCCCCAACTGTCTCCGCGGTTGCGGCATAGGCGAGACCCTCTTGCTCGCGCACGCGGTGCGGGATCCTGCCGGTGAGCCCGGCACCCGCCCCGAGCGCGACGCCGGCGAGCTCGAGCGCCGCGTAGTCGGGGTGCTGACGCGGCAAGGTGAGCTGACCGACGAATAGATGGGCCTGATCCCGCGCACGGGTCGACACTTCGCGGCGGCGCGCGGCGCGCTCCGGCGGCTCGGCCCGCGGCGGCGGCGGCGCTCCCAACGGCGGCAGGCGCGCGAAGAGCGCTGCCGCGGCCGTTCCGACTTCTGCTTCGTCGAGCGCTCCGGCCACCACGACAACACCGCCCCGCGCCAGCGCCTCGAGATGAAACGCCCGACAGCCGGCGACGTCGACGCGCGCGAGGCTCGCTGCGCTGCCTTGGAGCGGCCGCCCGCGGGCGTTCTCACCGTAGAGCAGCGCTGAGAACTCGAGGGCGGTCGCAAGGTCGGCCTGGTCGGCGAGCGACTCCAGCTCCGCGCCCGCCTGGCGCACCAAGAGCTCCAACCGATCGTCGGGAAACGACGGCTCGAAGAGCATCTCCGCGCCGAGCTCGAGCGCGCGGCGCCAGTCCGCCGCGAGCGCGTCGACGCCAATCCCGATCGAGTCGTACCCTCCGTAGGAGACGAGGCTGGCTCCCCGCGACTCGGCTGCAAGGGCGAGGGCGCGGTAGTCGCGACAGACGGTCCCTTCGGCGAGCATCCGGCCGGCGAGCAGGGCGATCGCGGGCGCCGGCTCGACGCGCGCGCCGCCGGCGAGCGCGATCCGGACCGCGACCACCGGCGCGCCCTCGATGCGCCGGACGCGCACCGCGCTCGTCGCCGATCCGGAGCTCACGGTCCCGACTCGGGCAGAGAGACGCCAACCACGCCGCCCCGCTCGAGCTCGAGCCAGCGGCTCGCGGTCGCGGCGAGCTCGTCGGGCGCGGCTGCGAGCGCCCGCGCGAGCAGCCGCTCGGGCTGCGCGAGATCGAATTGCGCCAGGGCGGCGCCCACCGTCAACGCCTGCTGATGAATGCGCTCCTGTCCGTAGACCCAGTCGGCCTGAAAGACCCGGCGGACACGCTCGAGCTCGGCGTCTGCGAGCGGGCGCGAGCCGAGATCCGCAAGTGCGGCGCGCATCCGTTGCTCGACCTCGCCCAGCTCGACTCCGGGCAACAGCTCCGCGGCGAGCGTGAAGGTCGAGGCGGCGGTTCCTTCAGAGAGTCCCACGGCAACGGCGAGGCAGAGCTCCCCCTCCTCCACCAGCTCGCGCTGCAAACGGCTCGAGCGTCCCAGCCCGAGCGCCGCCGCGAGCAGCCGCAGATCGGCGTGGGCGCTGGCGTCGGCGGGCGGCGCCGGTATCGCGAGCAGCAGGCGGGCCACCTCGCCATGACGACGCTCGATCCGGACCTCGTGCCCGGGCCCGGCCGGCGGCGCCAGTGTCGCGCGTTCGCCGCCCAGGGCCGGAGACGAATCGAACGCTTCGCGCGCTCGCTCGCGGGCGCCGTCGTTCAGGTCGCCCGCGAGCACGAGCACCGCGTGCTCCGGACGGTAGTGGCGCGCGTGGAACTCCGCGAGCTCGTCGCGGCCGATCGCGCCGAGCCCGCCCGGTGTGCCGAGCACGGAGCGGCCGTAGGGGTGCTCGCCCCAGAGCGCGGCGAAGGTCTCGAGCTCGAGAGCATCCCAGGGGTCGTCGCGATACATCGCGATCTCTTCGATGATCACTTTCCGCTCGCTCGCGACCTCCTCCGGATCGAGCGTCAAGGCGCTCATCCGGTCCGCTTCGATCTCGAGCGCCACCGGCCAGCGGTCCGCCGCGAAGGTGAAGTAATAGGCGGTCAGATCGTGGCTGGTGAAGGCGTTGTTGCTGCCGCCGAGCGCCTGGGTCAGGCGATCGATCTCGCCCGGCCCGTAGCGCGCCGAGCCCTTGAACATCATGTGCTCGAGAAAATGGGCGAGGCCGCCCAGACCGGGAGCTTCGTCCCGGCAGCCGGCGCGGTAGAAGAGCGCCGTCGAGACGAGCGGCGCCTGGGGGTTGCGAGCCAGGCAGAGGGTCAGGCCGCTCTCGAGGCGGCTGACCTCGATCTCGCCGGCGAGGGCCGGCGGCTGCGCCGCGGCGGTCGCCATGCGGCTCAGCGCCTGCCGGGACGGCGGCGGCGCTTGCCGTCCTCCTTGAGGTCGAGCCGGATCGACGTCGGCGCGGCACTTCCCTGGCTGGCGGTCACGCGGATGACGTACAGCCGACCGTCGGTAATGACTCGGACCAGGTGGGTGCCTGGACGCGGCAGGTCGTAGGCCCGCCCCTTGCGCTTGCTGGCGTCCCATTCCCCAGCGCGGCCGATGACGATCCGGCCGACGCGGATGATCGCGTCCTCCGGCTCGATCTCGAACGACAGCGACATGCCGGTCGCCATCTCGCGGTCGATGAACGGCGCCGGCTCGTCGGTCGCCTCGGGCTCCGGCGTCGGTGGCGGCGTCGGCTCGGGGGTCGGGACGGCCGTAGGCCGGACGGGATGCGCGGTCGGCGTCGGCAGGGCGCTCGGTACCGGAGTCGTCGCCGCAGTCGCGCTCGCGAGCGCGCTCGGCGCGGGAGTGGGGGTCGGCGCCGGCACCGGGGGCTCGCCCTCGGGCTGCTGCAACGGGGAGCCGCTCGTCGGCGACGACACTGCCGTGCGCTCCGGGCGAGGTGTCGCCGTCACCGCCACCGGGGTCGACTCGGCCACGCGGGCGCCCGGCACCGAGCGTCGGGCGATCTGTCGGGCGACGACAAAGCCGACAAGCGCCAACAGGACGACCGCGAGCCCGGCCGCGACGATCCAGCCGAGCCGGCTCGGCCGCTCGACCGCGCTCGAGCCCGAGGCCACGGCCGACGAGGTCGCCGGCGGCGGCGGATGGGGCGGCGGCGAGGCGGGCGGGCGGGCTTGAACCCGGGTCGCGGCCGTCGCCAGGTCGAGCGCCGGCGTCCCGTCGAGCATGCGCGTCGTCTCGAGCTCGCCGGTCTTGGGTCGGGCGTCGGCGGCGAGCCGGCCGGGGGCGAGCTCGCCCTCGCACACGTCGATCTCGTCGGCGAGCTCGCGTGCGGTCGAGAATCGCTCGTCCCGGTTCTTGTGCAGCATCCGGCGCACGAGCGCCTCGACCCGGCGGCCGAGATCGGGTCGGGCGACGACGAGCGCGGTCGGCTCATGGTGCAGGATCTTGTAGACGAGGGTGGTGAGAGTGTCCCCCTCGAAGGGCCGCTTGCGACAGAGCATCTCGTAGAGCAGGACCCCGAGCGAGAAGATGTCGCTGCGGCCGTCGAGCTCTTCGCCCCGGATCTGCTCGGGCGAGAGGTAGTGGGGGCTGCCCACCACCGAACCGGTCATGGTCAGGTCCGCGCTCTGATCGGCGACCTTGGCGATGCCGAAGTCGGCGATCTTGACCTCGCCCGCCGCGGTGATCATCAAGTTGCTCGGCTTGATGTCGCGATGGACGACGCCTTGACGATGGGCGGCGTCGAGCCCCACTGCGGTCTGGCGCACGATCGCCAGCGCCTCGCCCAGCGACAGCGGCGGGCCGACCGCCAGCCGCTCGGAAAGATCGGACCCGTCGACCCACTCGAACGCGAGGTAGAGGACGCCCTGGTCCTCGCCCGCATCGAAGAGCGTCACGATGTTGCTGTGCAGGAGCCGGCCGGCCGCGCGCGCTTCCCGCAACAGCCTGCGCTTGCGCTCCTCGATCTCGTGCGGCCGCCCCTCCTCGATTCGCACGGTCTTGATCGCGACCTTGCGACCGATCTGCGGGTCCTCGGCGAGGTAGACCTCACCCATCGCGCCGACGCCGAGCAGGCGCTCGATCTCGTAACGTCCGAGCCGGCTTCCGGGCGCGAGTCGAGCCATCGGTTCAGGTGGACGGAGTCCCGCCCTCCGACTCCTCCGGCTCCGCCGCCGGAGCGTCCTCGCGCTCCTCGAGCAGAGCCCGGGCGCGCTCGAGATCCTCGCCTCGAACCCTGACACGGACTTCGCCCAGCCGGCCGAAATTCACCGGCTCCTGGTGAAAGAGCAGCGATTCGACGTTGGCCGGGATCCCCTCGGCTTCGAGGAATCCGGCGATCAGCGAAGCCTCTTCCTCGGTTCCGACCGTCTCGACGATGTCCCAGTCTTCCATGGCGCAGCGATGATACCCCGCGCCGGGGACCGTGCAGTCGAAGTGGATGGCGGCTCAGCCGGAGGCGCCCGGGCGCTCGACGCCGGGCAGGGCGACCCGCTCGACCTCGACGAACTCTGCGCGAGCGCGATCCCAGAGGCGCCGTCCGAGGATCGCCCCTGCGCCTTCGATCTCGATCCAGAACAAGGAGTTGCCGCCCCGTTCGGAGGCCCGGCCACGGCTGGAGGAAGTGGTTCCGCAGTGGGCGAGAGCGAGGAGCCCATCGGCCGCCGGGTCGCGCGCGGCGAGAAAAGAGTGGTGCAGGTGCCCAGAGAGGACCAGGCGAACCCGGTGCCGCCGCAGGACGTCGAGCAGCCGGTCGCCCCCGCGCGCCGGCGGCTCGTCACCGATCCCGGGTACGCGAGCGAGCGGATGGTGGGCGACGACGATTCGCGCCGCGGTCGCGGGCACCCGCGCGAGCCGGGTTTCGAGGGCGGCGGCCTCGGCAGCGGTCACGCGACCGTGCTTGGTCGTCCAGGAATGGGCGGTGTTGATCGCGAGCACGGCGATCTCGTCGTCGACGTAGTCGCGCACGAGCTCGTTCGAGAAGTGGCGGCGCCACGCGGCGAACGGCGCCAGCGCGCGCTCCCACACGCGCCAGAGCGGCACGTCGTGGTTACCGGGAGCGAACACGACCGGGACCTCTAGGCGTTCGAGAAACTCGCGCGCCTGGCGAAACTGAGCCGGTTTGGCCCGCTGGGTGAAATCGCCTGAGGCGACCACGACATCGGGCCGCTCGGCCACCACCAGCTCGGCCACCGCCGCGGAGAGCTCGGGGAGGTGCTTGGGGCCGAAGTGGAGGTCGGAGACGTGAAGAAGGGCGCGCACGCGGCGTCCGCGCCGCCCGACTAGAGCAACTCTTCTTCGGCGAAGGCGCCGACCTTGGCGGCGACGTGCTCGCCTGCCGCGGCGCCCAAGGCATCGACCAACGCCGGCCCTTTCGATCTGCCGAGCAGGTAGCCGCCGACCGCGGCGACGACGAGGGCGGGGATCGGGTACCGGCGGACGACCCGCCGCCAATCGAACTCGGGGGGCAGCAGGTCGTCGATCAGCTCATCAGCGAGCGAGAGCTCCTCGACCTCTTCGGCCAGCCCGAGCAGTTCGTCCGGAAGATCTTCGATCGGATCCACGGCTCGTCCCGGTGCGGATCCTTCAGTCCTCGTAGCGCCGGCCACGGCCGCCACGCAGCAGGAGACCGAGCACGAAGCCGACCCCCGCGGCGATCAACACCGACTTTCCCGGGTTCTCGCGCACGTATTCGTTGACGTCGCCCGAGAACTTCTCCGCGTCGGTGCGCACGCGCTGGTAGCCCGAGCGCACGCCCTCGACCGCGACGTCGTACTTCTCGCGCGCCGCGGTGCCGACCCGCTTGGCGTGGCGGCGCAGCTCGCGCCGGGTCCGGCGGGCACCCTGCTCGAGGTCCTCGGCCGCCTCCTCGAAGCGCTCGCGCGCCTGTTCGATGCCGTCGTCGATCACGTCGCGAGCGCCATCGATCGCGTCGTCGACGACCTCCTTGGCGCGCTCCGACAGTTTCTTTTCGCTCATGGCTGCCTCCCTTGGGTTGCTCTCGTTCATCTCTTCGCCATCTTACCTCCGGGCCAGCGGAGGCGCGAGAGAACGGCTTCTCGCGACCGGACCTCGTCGAGGCCCGGTGCTATGCTGCCGGGAGGGGTAACTCTTGGCAAACGTGACCTTTCTCGGAGCCTGTGGCACCGTCACCGGCAGCTCGACGCTGGTCGAATGGTCGGGCGCCCGGATCCTTGTCGACTGCGGCATGTTTCAGGGCGGCGACGAGATCGAGGCGCGCAACTGGCTCCCCTTCGGATTCCGGCCCGCCGAGCTCGACGCCGTCGTTCTCACCCACGCCCACCTCGACCATACCGGCCGCCTGCCGCGGCTCGTCGCCGAGGGATTCCAAGGACCGGTCTACTGCAGCCGCGCGACTCGCCCGCTGGCCCGGCTCGTCCTGGAGGACGCCGGTGGGCTGCAGGAAGAAGAGGCGCGCTACGCCCGCAAGAGGGGGTACAGCCGGCACGCCGAGCCGAAGCCGCTCTTCACCGAACGCGACGCCAAGGCGGCGCTCAAGCTCCTGGAGCCGCTGCCGTTCCACAGCAACCACGAGATCGCGCCAGGGCTCTCGGTACGCCTCTGCCGGGCGGGCCACTTGCTCGGCGCCGCCAGCGTCGAGCTGACCGGCAAGGGCGCGGATGGCGAGCGGCGCACCTGGTGTTTCTCGGGCGACGTCGGCCGCTATGACGTCCCGATCCTGCGCGATCCAGAGCCGCCCGAGCAGTCCCCCGCGGCGCTCGTGCTCGAATCGACGTACGGCGATCGGGCCCACGCCGACATCGATCCCACGGAGGCGCTCCGCACGATCATCCACTCGACTTTCGACCGCGGCGGCTTCGTGCTGATCCCAGCGTTCGCGCTCGGGCGAACCCAGGACCTGCTCTACCATCTCTCCGAGCTCGTCGACAGCGGCGACCTCGCCGAGGACCGGGTCTTCCTCGACAGCCCCATGGCGAGCCGGGCAACCGAGATCTACCGCCAGGCCGCGCCCGAGTTCGACGAGGAGCTGCGCGACCGCGTCGCGCACGGGGACAATCCACTGGCGGCAGATCGCTTCCAGCGCTGTCGCAGCGTCGACGACTCGAAGGAGCTGAACGCCCGAGCGGAGCCCGCGGTGATCGTCGCATCGAGCGGCATGGCAACCGGCGGGCGGATCGTCCACCATCTCGCGCGACGGCTGCCCGATCCGGAGACCTCGGTCGTCTTCGTCGGCTACCAGGCGGCGGGAACCCGCGGGCGGGCGCTGGTCGAGGGCGTGGACTCGGTGTCGATCCACGGCCGCCGGATTCCGGTCGGCGCCGAGGTCCATCAGATGCACGGTCTGTCCGCGCACGGCGACCGCCACGATCTCGTCCGGTGGTGCCGGTCTCTGCCCGGTCCGCCGGCACGCATCTTCCTGAATCATGGCGAAGATGCGGCTCGCAAGGCGCTCGCGGCCGAGCTCGCCGAGCTGGGTCTGCCCAAACCCGCGCTGCCGCTCGCCGGCGACCACCACCCCTGGTGAGCAGCCAACGCCTGGCGCGCGCCGCGAGCGCCGCCCGCCGGATCGCGCGGCGCACCGGGGACGACGAGTTGCTGCTGCGCTCGTCGGCTCTCGCTTTCTCGACCATTCTGTCGCTCGTTCCGCTGCTTGCGGTCATGTCGTCGTTCGCCGCGCGCGCGCTGCGCGAGGACGACGGACAGCTCATCGACCTCGTGGCCGGATTGCTTCCTTACCGCGAGGAAGCCGTGGTGGAGGCGCTGCGCATTTTCACCGACCAGGCCGGCTCGGTCAGCGGCATCTCCGTGATCGGCTTTCTGGTGGTCACGGTCCTCACCTTCCTCGGGGCTCAGGAGTCGCTCTTCCGGATCTTCCGGGTCCACCACCCGCCCTCTCTCACGCGGCGTCTCGTCACCTTCTCGATGCTCTTCCTTTGGGGGCCGCTGGTGATCGGTCTCGCGCAGACCGGACTCGTGCTCTTCGCCCAGTGGAGCCCGCAGTTCTCTTCGACGCTGAGGGAGTCGGCGCTGCTGCGAGCTCTGCCGGCAGCGCTCACGCTCCCCGCTCTCGCCCTCTTCTACTGGCGTGCAGCGCTCGGCCGGATCCGGCTCCGGCACGCCGCGCTCGGGGCTCTGGCGGCGACGATCGCGCTCGAGGTGCTGAAAGGTGCCTTCGCGCTCTACGTCCGCGAGTGGACCGAGATCCAACGCGCCGTGTACGGCACGTTCGCGATCGCGCTCTTCTTCATCCTCTCGATCCAGCTCGCCTGGCTGATCCTGCTGCTCGGCGCGGAGGTCGCCGCGGTCTCGGCGACTCCCGAAGAGGAAGACGCAGCGAAACCCGCGCGCGCACCGAGCGTCGACGACGCCTGGCGGGCGCTCGTCTTGCTCGCGGCGCTGGCGGACCGGGAAGAGCCGGAGGAACGCAAGACCCGGTCCGCCCTGGCTGAGCGCGCGGGCACGGAAGAGACCGAGGTCGACCGTCTGCTCGCGCCCCTGGTCGAGCGTGGTCTCCTGATCGCGCCGCGAAGCTCCGATGCGACCTACCGGCTCGCCGTCCCGCCCTCCGAGCTGCGGCTGACCCGGGTTCTCGAGGCCCATCCGTTCAGCGAGGCGACGGCCGAGGCGGAAGCGGACCTGGTGCCGCTCGCCACCCGCATCGTCGGCGCCGCGCGCGCCGAGCTCGCCGGCCTGACGCTCGCCGACCTCGCCGGCGAGGCGCAATCGCGACCGGAGCCCGCACCCCTCTCCGACGACACCCTCTCCACCCTGGTCCGGGCACGCGCCGCTGCGACCGAAGACGCCCCGCCGCCCGATCCGTTCGAGGCCCCTGCGGAAGACGAAGCGACGGCAGCCGAGGCGAGCGAGCCGGCCGAGTCGGCCGGGCCGCTGCGCGCAGCCCAGCCGGTGGGGAGACCGGAAGACTCGACTTGATCGCGCTTCCGAGCCGAGGATAAACTCCGCGCTCCCCCCGGCCGCCCGGAGGGTGCAACCCGAATCAAGGGGCAGTAGCTCAGCTGGGAGAGCACCACGTTCGCAACGTGGGGGTCGAGGGTTCGAATCCCTTCTGCTCCACCAACACCGTCACGAATCCACGGTCGACCTGACGCGGTCGGCGACGCGGGTACTCTCCCCACTTCTGCTCGGGGATGGGCCGGGCGCTAGTGCCAGTGAGAACGGTCACCAGCGCAGGCAGGCTCGAGCCGAGCGCCGTGACGAGGACGACGGCGCGGCACCACCCCCCGGCGGCCCACTACGTTCAACGAGACCGCCCCGTCGCAGTCTCGCCCGTCGCCTTGGCCGAGCCGCACGGGCGTGGACTCCTTTCGGCCGCCCTCTTGACACATTCTCTGGATCGTGTAGTATGTGATCATTCACTCACTGGACGTCGCCAATGCCGACCATGACTCCCCGCCGAAAGCACCCACTTCAACCCTCTCCGCGCAAAGAGGAGATCGTCGACCAGACGTTCGAGCTCGTCCGGGAGCGCGGCTTCGCGGGGTTGAGGATGCGGTTGATCGCGGAGAGAGTCGGCGTCACCGAGGGCGCCCTCTACCGGCACTTCCCGAGCAAGGAGGCAATCCTCCTCGCCCTGGTGGATCGTATCGAGGGAAAGCTGCTGGGACCCATCCGGAAGATCGCTTCGAGACTCGACCTTCCGCCGAGAGACAAGCTCGAGCAGATCCTGCGCCACCATCTGCGCACACTGATCGAGACGCGAAGCCTCCCCCTACTCCTGGTCAGTGAGGCCTCGTTCTCGGAGCACGACGAGCTGCGGGAGCGCATGAAAAAGCTGATGTCTTCGTACCTGGGTACCCTCGAGACTCTCGCGGGGGAGCTCGAGGACCGCGGGATGCTCACGCCGAAAGAGGTCGCGCTGCTCCTCCTGGGATTGCCGGCGGCCGTGGCTCTGAGCCATCGACTGCTTCCCGACGAGAGGCTCGCTGCCCGGCTTGTTGGGACCGTGGCGCACGAGTACATTCGACTTCTCCTTCCAGGCTAGACGCGGACCCTGTGCGAAGCGAGGTGAACTGATGGGCCAACGAAGAGTAATCACTTACTCACTACGAAACGCCGAAGCGACCCCGGCCAAGGAGACCCCAGAATGAAACGAAAACGGTTCGCGATCCTTGTACTCATCGCCGCCGGGGTGGCGCTCGCGAGCTACTTCGCCAGCCGCCCCGCGCCGGATCGAAACGCCCTGCGGGTCTCGGGGAACTTCGAGATCTCGGACGTCGAGGTGTCTTTCAAGCTGCCGGGGCGCGTCGTCGAGCGCGCGGTCTCCGAAGGCGAGTCGGTTGCGGCTGGCCAGCTGGTGGCACGGCTCGACGCCACCGAGCTCGGCCACGAGGTCGAGCTGCGCCGGGCCGAGCTGGGCGCCGCCCGATCGCAGTTGGCCGAACTGGAGGCCGGGTCCCGACCCGAGGAGATTCGCCAAGCTCGAGCCGCCCTCGCCCGCGTGCGAGCCGAATCCACTCGGGCCAGCACGGAGTATGTCCGGCAGGAGGATCTGCTCCAGAAAGAGGTGATCTCGGCCCGCGAGTTCGAGGTGGCGGAGGCCGCTCACCGCATGGCTCTGGCCCAGGTCGACGAGTCCGAGAACCGGCTGGCCCTGCTCGTTCTCGGCGCGCGCCAGGAGCAGCTCGACCAGTCCCGGCAGCGCGTCAAGCAGGCGGCCGAGGCGCTGGCGCTCTCCGAGACCCGCCTCTCCTACGCAACTCTGACCGCGCCCATTTCGGGCCTCGTTCTCGCCGACCACGTCGAGTCGGGCGAGCAGGTCGCGGCGGGCACACCGGTCGTGACCCTCGGCGATCTCGAAAGCGTCTGGCTCCGTGGCTATGTCGACGAAGCCGACCTGGGCCGCGTGAAGGTGGGCCAGAGCGTGCGGGTGACGACCGACACCTACCCCGGCAAGGTCTACGAGGGCACGGTCTCCTTCCTCGCCTCCGAAGCCGAGTTCACGCCCAAGATCGTTCAGACCGCAAAGGAGCGGGTGAAGCTCGTCTACCGCGTCAAGATCGACGTCCCCAACCCCGCCGGCGAGCTCAAGCCGGGCATGCCTGCCGACGCCGAGATCGAGCTGGCCACGACTGCGGGCGCCGTGTCGTGAACGCGGTCGAGCTCGACGGCCTGACCAAGCGGTTCGGCCAGACGGTCGCGGTGGCCGACCTCACCCTGGAGATCGCCGAAGGCGAGATCTTCGTCCTGGTCGGACCCGACGGGGCCGGCAAGACCACCACCCTGCGGATGCTCACCGGGATCATGACGCCGACCAGCGGGCGCGCCAGCGTGCTCGGCCTGGACACGGTGCGCGAGGCCGAAGCGATCAAGGAGCAGATCGGCTACATGAGCCAGCGCTTCGGCCTCTACCCCGATCTCCGCGTGGAGGAGAACCTGCACTTCTACGCCGACATCTATGGCGTGGCACGGCAGGGGCGCGAAGAGAAGATCGACCAGTTGCTGGCTTTCTCCAACATGAAGCCGTTCAAGAAGCGGCTCGCCGGAAACCTCTCGGGCGGCATGAAGCAGAAGCTCGGCCTGGCCTGCGCCCTGATCCACACGCCGAGAGTGCTCTTCCTCGACGAGCCGACCAACGGCGTCGACCCGGTGTCGCGGCGCGACTTCTGGCGCATCCTCTACCAACTCCTCAAGGAGGGCGTGACCATCGTGGTCTCGACCGCCTACCTGGACGAGGCCGAGCGGGCCACGCGGGTGGGCCTGTTGCACCAGGGCCGCCTGCTCGCCGTCGACACTCCGCATCGCCTGAAGCGGCTGATCGACGGCGTCCTCCTCGAGGTGCGTGCCGACCGGCCGCGGCCGGCGGCGGCGGCGCTCCGGCGAGCCCTGCCCGGGCACACCGTGAGCCTGTTCGGCGAGCGGGTGCACGTCGTGTCGCAGGAGCCCGACGAGACCCGCGCCATCGTCACCACGACTCTGGCGCGCGAGGGAATCGCGGTCGAGAGCGTGCGGCCAGCGGACCCCTCCCTCGAGGACGTCTTCGTGGCCGTGCTGGGAACGCGCAGGCGGGAAGCGACCATGCCAGCGCCAACTGACGGCATCGCCGTTTCGCTGCGCGACCTCGAGAAGCGCTTCGGCGACTTCGTGGCCGTCGATCGGATCTCCCTCGACGTCAGGCGGGGCGAGATCTTCGGCTTTCTCGGCCCGAACGGGGCCGGCAAGTCGACGACGATCCGGATGCTCACCGGCCTCCTGGCGCCGACCGCCGGAGCGGGCACGGTCGCCGGCTTCGACGTCGCGACCGAGGCGGAGAAGATCAAGTCCCAGATCGGCTACATGAGCCAGAAGTTCTCGCTCTACGAGGATCTGACGGTCGAGGAGAACATCAACTTCTACAGCGGCATCTACCGACTCCCCGCCGCAGAAGAAGCGCGAGCGCAAGGAGTGGGTCCTGAGGATGGCGGACCTGGTGCAGCATCGCCAGACCCGCACCGCTTTCCTCTCCGGTGGCTGGAAGCAGCGCCTGGCTCTCGGCTGCGCGATTCTCCACGAGCCCCCGATCGTCTTCCTCGACGAGCCGACCTCCGGGGTCGACCCGCTCAGCCGCCGTGCCTTCTGGGACCTGATCTACGGCCTGTCCGACCAGGGCGTGACGATCTTCGTCACCACCCACTACATGGAGGAGGCGGAGTACTGCGACCGGCTCGGCCTCGTCTACCGCGGCGGCCTCATCGCCCTCGGGACGCCCGGCGAGCTCAAGGCCTCGTCCATGACGGAGACCGTCCTGGAGGTCGTGTGCGACCGGGCTCAGGACGCGCTCGCGCCGCTCGAGGCCATTGCCGGCGTTCGGGAGGTGGCCCTGTTCGGCACCGCGCTCCACGTCGTCGTCGAGGAAGGTCTCGACCTGACGCCACAGGTGACCGAATCCCTCTCCCGCGCCGGCTTCGCGGTCGACCGAGTCGAGCGCATCACGCCGTCGCTCGAGGACGTCTTCGTTTCGCTCATCGAGGCCAGCGAACGCCGGGTCCAGCCCCTCGCCGAGGTGGCGGGATGAAGGCTCGACGCCTGTGGGCCGTGGCGCGCAAGGAGCTCGTCCACATCCTGCGCGACCCCCGCAGTCTGGCGATGGGGATCGCGATCCCCATGCTGCTGCTCGTCCTGTTCGGATACGCCCTCACGCTCGACGTCGACGACGTGCCGCTGGTGGTGTGGGACCAGAGCGAGACGCCGGCCAGCCGCGAGCTCGTCAGCGGCTTCGAGGGCTCGCGCTACTTCTCGCTGCGGGCGTTCGTCCGCGGCTACGGCGAGATCGAGCAAGCCATCGACCACGGTGACGCGCTCATGGCGGTGGTCCTGCCCGTCGACCTCGGCAAGGCCACCAGCGCCGAGCGCCCACCGACCGTGCAGATCCTCGTGGACGGCAGCGACTCCAACACCGCCGCGCTCGCCATCGGCTACGGCGAGAACGTCGTGCGTCAATGGAGCCAGAAGATCGTGCTGGAGCGACTGCGCCGAGCTGGGAGGACAGACCTCGACCCTGCCCCTCGAGGTGCGCCCACGCGTCTGGTTCAACGCCGACATGGAGTCGAAGAACTACATCATCCCGGGGCTCATCGCGGTGATCATGATGGTCATCGCGGCGCTCCTGACCTCGCTCACCGTCGCCCGGGAGTGGGAGACCGGCACGATGGAGCAGGTCATCTCCACGCCGCTCAAGGGCCCCGAGCTGATCCTCGGCAAGTTCCTCCCCTACTTCGGCATCGGCCTGCTCGACGTGCTCCTCGCCGTGCTGATGGGCGCCTTCGTCTTCGACGTACCGCTGCGCGGGAGCGTTCCGCTGCTGTTCGGCATGGCGGCGGTGTTCCTCACCGGCGCCCTCGCCCTCGGTCTGGTCATCAGCATCGTGACCAAGGGGCAGCTCCTCGCCAGCCAGCTCGCCATGGTGCTCACGTTCCTTCCCGCGTTCCTGCTCTCCGGGTTCATGTACGACATCGGCAACATGCCGCGACCGATCCAGGTCGTCACCTACCTCGTGCCGGCGCGCTACTTCGTGTCGTTGCTCAAGGGGATCTACCTCAAGGGCGTCGGCCTGGAGATCCTCGCTCCGGAAGCGCTTCTCCTGGCAGCGTTCAGCACCGTCATGTTGTTCGTCGCCACTCTGAAGTTCAGGAAGAACCTGGAGTAGCCGCCATGTTCGAGCGCCTCTGGCACATGCTGGTCAAGGAGTTCATCCAGATCCTGCGGGACCCGCGCATGAAGGGCGTGATCATCCTCATGCCCATCGTTCAGGCGCTGGTGTTCGGCTACGCGGTGACCACCGACGTCCGCAACGTGCGCACCGCGGTCTTCGACCTCGACAACAGCGTCGAGAGCCGCGAGATCGTCGCGCGTTTCGTCGGCTCGGGGTACTTCCGCGAGGTGGCTCGCGTGGCGAGCGACGCACGAGGCGCAGCGCCTCGTCGACGACGGCTCCGCCCGCGTCGTGTTGCGATTCAATCGGGGCTTCGGCAGCGCGCTACGGGCCGGGCGCACCGGAGCCCTCCAGCTCATCCTGGATGGCACCGACTCGAACACCGCCGGCATCGTGCTCAACTACGCCGGCGCCATCGCCGCGCGCTACAACGACGAGGTGCTGGTCACGCGCCTCGCCCGGCGAACCGGGCAGACCGCGGTCCCATCGGGCGCGGCGATCGCGACGCGGGCCTGGTTCAACGCCAATCTCGACAGCCGCAACTTCTACGTTCCGGGGGTGATCGCGCTGATCGTCACCCTGATCACGCTCATGCTCTCGTCGATGGCGGTCGTGCGGGAGAAGGAGATCGGCACCATCGAGCAGATCATGGTGACGCCGATCTCCCAGGCGGAGTTCATTCTCGGCAAGACCGTGCCCTTCGCGCTCATCGCGTACCTCGACGTCGTGCTGATCTCGGTGATCTCGGCGTTCTGGTTCGAGGTGCCGATCCGCGGCTCGCTGCCGCTCCTCTTCGTGGCCACCACGCTCTTCCTGATGAGCACGATCGGCGTCGGCCTGCTCATCTCCACCGTGAGCCGCACTCAGCAGCAGGCGATGATGAGCGCCTTCTTCTACTACTTCCCCGCCGTGCTGCTCTCCGGTTTCATGTTTCCCATCGCCAACATGCCGGTGGCGGTGCAGTGGCTGACCTTCGCCAACCCGCTGCGCTACTACCTGGTCATCATTCGCGGAATCTTCCTGAAAGGGGTCGGGCCGGAGGTCTTGTGGACCCAGATGGCCGCCCTGGCCGTGTTGGGAGGGGCCAGCCTCTGGCTCGCCTCGCGGAAGTTCCACAAGACCCTGGCCTGAGGAGAATCGTCATGCCCACCCGATCGAACCTGAGCCCGGAGCCGCGCAGCCTGGCGGGGTTGTGCCTCGCGCTCGCCCTCGCGAGCGGCTCCACTACCCGCCAGCGCGCAATCCGCCGCGACCGGGCAACCGCTCGATCTCGACGCTTGCGTCCGGATCGCCATCGACGAGAACCCTCTTCTGCGCGCGGCGCAGGAGGGCATCAGCCTCGCGACGGAGTCCCTGGGTATCGCGCGGGCAGCCTACTACCCAGACGTGGGTCTCGACGCGCGCTACCGGCGTTTCGACACCCACGTCTTCCTGCCCGCGGGCCTGCCCGTGCAGGGCACCACGCTCGGCGCCACGGACGACTGGAGCGGGGGATTCCGGGTCGGCTACTCGCTGTACGACAGCGGCGTGCGGCGCGCCGAGACGAGCGCCGCCACGGCCGGGCTCGGGGCATCCCGGCAGGACGCACTGCGCGTACGCCAGGACGTGGTCTTCGCCGTTCATCGAGCGTACTACCGCGTCCTCTCGTGCGGAGGCCGCGAGGGCGGCGGCGCTCGCTCGCGAAACACGTGCTCGCGATCATCTCGAGCTGGCGCGCACTCTCAAGGAGGCCGGGGCCGTGCCTCAGGCCGATGTCCTGCGCGCTCGGGTCGAGCATGCCGGCGCCCGGCTCGCCATCGTGCAGGCGGAAGGGGGCATGAAGATCGCCTACGGAGATCTCAACTCCGCCATGGGCCTGCCGGCCTCGCTTCCCGTCTCGGTGCTCGCGGCGGCGACCACGGTTCCGGATCCCGCGGTTCAGGACGCCGAGATCGCGCTCGAACGTGCGCTCGCTCGACGACCCGAGCTCGAGGCGGCGAGGGAGCGAGTCGCCGTGTCCGAGCACCAGACGGCAGCCATCAAGGGAGCCTACGGACCGCGCGTTCAGGCCGAGGTAGCGGTCGGCGCGCGGGACTCGGAGTTTCTCCCCGAGGATCGGGACTGGTCCGTGGGAGTCTCCCTGCGGCTGCCGCTCTTCAGCGGCTTCGCCAAGACGCACCGGATCGAGCGCGCCGCAATCGAGGTGAAGATCCGGGAGGCCGAGGCCGAGGCACTGGTCAACAGCATCCGGCAGGAGGTATGGGCGGCCAGCAGCAGCCTCACCAGCGCGGCTGAATCGGTGCGGCAGTCCGAGGAGCTCCGCACCGAAGCCGTGCAGAGCTTGAAGTTCACCCGCGCCCGCTACCAGGCCGGTGCGGGCACGATCAACGATCTCTTGGACGCCGAGAGCACGCTGACCCAGGCCGACTCCGCCCACGTCGCGGCGGTGCTCGGCTACCGCGAGGCAGCGGCTCTCCTGCTCCGGGTCCAGGGTGCTCTGTGAGACCGCACCTCGGCGCGCGCACCGGCCCCCGGCCCCCGACGAACTTCGGTCGGCGAACTCCGAAGACAGAGACCGGAGAACTGACACGTCGGCGGGAGCCCATGATGCGGAACATCCCGATTCTGGGTCTGTCGCTTCTGGCGGTGTTCCTGCCCATGCGGGCCATTGCCCAGGAGCAATCTGACAGTACGCAGGGAGCGGAGGCATGGGCCGAGGACGCCGGGACCAGCCCCGGAGCCCAGGCCCAGTCGCGATTCGTAGGCCTGCCGCGGGAAGACCTCTTTCACCCCCTCCTCGGCGATCCCAAAGAGCCCCGCACGTTCGCGACCTACCTGCACACCTCCTCCCGGAGCCGCAGCACCGACGTGGGCGCAGTCGGTTTCGGCGAACGCTGGGGAATCATCCGACGCCAAGGCCAGCGCGATGGGGATGGCTGGCAGATCGGCCTCTCCGGCGGCGTGTTCGCCCAGTTCGACATGAACACGGACTCAAAGGACCTCCTGAACGCCGACTACGTGATCGGCTTTCCCTTTTCCTGGCGCCGCGGGGCGTGGTCGGGTCGCTTCAACCTCTACCATCAAAGCTCGCACCTGGGCGACGAGTTCCTGCTGCACACCAATGCCGAGCGCGTCAACCTCAGCTTCGAAGCCGTCGAAGCGCTCGTTGCTCGGGACTTTGGGCCATGGCGGGTGTACGGTGGTGGAGACTACCTCCTCGATCCCGAACCCTCGGACCTCGCTCCAGGAATTCTCCACGCTGGCGCTGAGTACCGCCACCCACGGCGCACGGTCTCCGTGGGGAGAATCGGGCAAGCGCGCTGGGTGGGGGCGATCGACCTGAAGTCGCTCGAGGAGCACGATTGGACCGTTGCGCGAAGTCTCCGCGCCGGCCTCGAGTTCTCCCCCGTCGAGGTCCCTCCGGGAACGCGGAGGAGTTGGAGCCTGCTGATCGAGGCCTACGAAGGTCCGGCACCCTGGGGGCAGTTCTACCAGGACGATGTCTCGTACTTGGGTTTCGGCTTCCACCTCGGCCTTTGAGCAAAGGAGAACCGCTGATGGCAGAAACCGCTAACCCGCAGCCGGACCCATCGAGGAGAGATCGACCCGGGGCTTGGAACTGGATACCGTCGCTGATCGCCGTCGCGTTCGGCCTGATGACGATCAAGGAAGGCGGCGCCGTGCTGTTCTGGGATGCTGCGGCCCGCACCGCCGCCGGCGCCTACGTCCCGTTCGTGCTCTGGTTCAACTTCCTGGCCGGGTTCGCCTACGTCGCCGCCGGCGTCGGCCTCTGGAATCGCACGCGCTGGTCCGTGCGGCTCTCGTTCGGAATCCTCATCTGCACCGCCGCCGTGTTTGCCGCCCTCGGTCTCCACATTCTCTCCGGGGGGGCGTACGAAAACCGCACGCTGATCGCCATGACGCTGCGGACCGCGGTATGGCTGGCGCTGGCCGTGTCGGCCCGTCGATCCGTGGAGAGCGTCCGAGCACGCTCATGAGAGCGGGCCAGTCATTCGTCCTTCCGCTCGACCGCGGCCATTCCCTGGCGGCTGGGAACCGGCGTTTCTCAGAGTCACTTCGGTCCCCACGACCTCGCCGCGCCACTCTCGAGACGAAACACGAGCTCCCGCTCTGCCGGGCGGTCCTTTCACGCCTCTTGGGGTGGCCTCGACGAGCCTCCCGGGCGGAACCATTGGTCTGGGGTGCAAGGCCTGATCGTGAGGCGTCGCCCCACGTCCTGCCGACCCAGGGCGCTCCGGGGAACGACCAGGTTTCGCGAGACTGTTTGCACACCGCCGTATTGCCCGATCGCGGCGCTCGCGCGTTCGCCGATCGAGGAGGGAGATGGCCCAATGGTTGATTCCAGCATGGTGCTCGCCGGCCAGACGGCAGCGTACACGTTCTACGTCCTGGCCATCATCGCCACCATGGGCTGGTTCGCCTACAAGGTGACGAGAGGCGGAGAGAGCAGCGCCGTCAAGCCGGTCTACTTCTACTCGTTCGTCGGGTTCCTCATCGTGCTGGGCGTCTCGCTTCATCTCATTACCTACCACACGATTCCGTGGAAGCCACTGGACATGAACCGCTCCTCCATACCAGCGGACCGGGTCTTCGAGATCCGTGTCGCCGCCCATCGGTTCACCTTGCCCGCCCCGCAGCTCACGATCCACTGCGGGGAGAAAGCCCTCTTCATCGTCACCTCGGACGACCTCACCTACGGCTTCGGCTTGTTTCGCGAGGACAACTCCATGTTGTTCCAGATGCAAGTCGTCCCGGGACACAAGAACGACATCCTCTGGCAGTTCGATCGACCGGGGGTGTACTCGATTCGATCCACCGAATACTCAGGTCCGGCGGGCTTGAACATGACGGTCGAAGACAGCGTCGTCGTGACTTGTGACGATGCGCGCCCAAGGTAAGCGGCTCTCCAGCCAGAAAGAGACACGCTCATGAGTTTCGTCCGAACGCTCCTCGACGGCGAGCAGGCACTGTTCAGGCCGGCATCGCTCACGCCGATGCAGAAGATGATCCTCCGCTTCGTGGTGATCGGGCTTCTCTACTACGGCCTCGCCGTGATCGAGGGCATGATCATGCGGGTCTACGAGGTGGCTCCGATACCCGACATGGCGCCGCGCCAGTTCTTCGCCATCATGACGGCGCACCCGTTGGTCGGGATCTTCGGCTCGACCTATTCGATCGTCTTCGGCGCCTTCCTGTTCTTGGTGCCGTTTCTGATGAAGAAGCCCCTGTGGAGCATCAGGATGGCCAACTGGACATGCGCGTTCCTCGCCATCGGGACGCTGACGTTCTGGTCGGCCGGCTTCGTTTCGGAGTATGCGCCGCTGTACACGCTGTACTGGCCGCTTCCCGCCGATTTCGAACAGTTCAGCGTCTGGGGTGGAACCTTCTTCATCGCCGGAATCGCACTGGTGATGGTGGGGGCGGTCCTCTTCGTCCTCAACATCTTCAAGACCATCACCTATACGCCGGAAGGATGGGAGAGGCAATCGGCGGGAGCGCTGATCGCCTCCGCGTTGGGTTGGAGCGGCGTGAAGAACCTGTTTGCGAGGAAGACCGAGCCGCATCTCGTCTCGTTGCCCGTCGCGGCTATCGCGCGGGGAACCGTTGACGTCGCGCTCAATGCCGCGATCATTCTGTTCACCGGTGTGCTGATCCTCGTCTACATGGTCGCGGCGCTCTTCGGCCGCAATCTCGAGCACTCCGCGATCGACGCGCTGCTGTACAAGAACTGGTTCTGGTGGGGTCTGGACCTGATCGCCGACGGGCTCGTTCTGATCTTCGTCGCTGGAACCTGGTATCTGCTGGCGACCCTCATCACCGGGAAGCGGCTCTTCATGGAGAACATCGCCCGCGCCGCACTGTTGGTGGAACTCGTCGTTTCATGGACCGTCTGGTCGCATCACTTGATGTCCGATCAGGCGCAACCGGCAATCCTCAAAGTAGTCTCCGGCGAAATGGTGACGGCGTTCGAGCTAATCACGCAAGGTCTGGCGTTCTTCATCACGTTGGCCACGCTCTGGAGCGCGCGCCCCCTGAAGATGACGCCTCCGCTCAAGTTCCTGTTGGGCGGCCTGCTCGGCTTCGCTCTCGCGGTGCCGGCCGGGATCATGCAAGCGGACCTGGGATTGAACCGGATCCTCCACAACACTCAGTGGATCGTCGGGCCTCACGTTCATGTCGCGATCCTGGTCGGGCTGACCATGACCTTGTACTCGGTGATCTATTTCCTGTTTCCGATCGTGACGAACGGCGCGAAGCTGTACAGCGAGAAGCTCGCCAACTTCCACTTCTGGGCGCACCTGCTGGGTGGTATCGGCATGGGTGCATTCATGGGAATGGCGGGGCTGAACGGGATGCTGCGACGTTCGCTGTACGTGAACGGGGAATTCAACAGCTACATGATCCTGGCGGCGCTGGCCGGTTCCCTGCTCCTGCTCGCCTTCCTGGCCTTCTTCGCGAACATCGTCCTGAGCGTCGGCCTGAAGGGGGTCGTCGGCATCTTCAGGCCCGCGACCTCGGATACCACGGAGCTTGTGCCGGTGCAGCGGTGACTTGAAACCGCAGACCATGCCTCGAGCAAGAGCGCAGGCCTTGAGGGTGAGGCAAGGGGCCAGCTGACTGGCCCCCAAACCAAGGAGAAGACCATGCAGACCAAGAGCCGATCCAAGACCGTGACCGCCACCGTGGCGGCCTTCCTTCTGGCGCTTTCTGGAATCCCCAGTGGCGCGCGGGCACACTGCGATACCACCCAGGGTCCCGTCGTCGCTGACGCCAGAATCGCCTTGGACCGGGGTGACATCATGCCGGTCCTGAAGTGGTTGCAACCCGAGAACGAACCCGAGGTGCGGGCGGCCTTCCAGCACGCCATCGAGGTTCGGGCGTTGAGCCCCGAGGCCCAGCAACTCGCCGACCGGTACTTCTTCGAAACTCTGGTGCGGGTCCATCGGGCCGGCGAAGGAGCACCGTACACGGGTCTCAAGGATGTTGCTCCCGAGGCCATGATCCAGGCGTCGGACAAGGCGCTGGCGTCTGGCTCCGTCGACGAACTGGTCAGGATCGTCTCGGCTGCCGCCGCAGACGGCATCCGCGACCGCTTCGCCCGTGCCCACGCGGCGCGTGAGCACGCCGATCGGGGCGTTGCGCAAGGCCGGGAGTACGTGGGGGCCTACGTCGACCTGACTCATTACGTCGAGCGCCTGTACGGCGACGCCACATCCAACGGCGCCCACCAGGCCCCCGAGGGTACCTCGCCACACGCCGAGCACCGCTGAAGCTCCCAAGTCGCTGCGAGAGCTTCTCGAGCCGCTCGCCGCTCAGAGCGCCGCGGAGGTCGAGACCTTCGACTGCCCGAGCCTGTAAAGGAGTTTCTCTAGCAGTCGTGAGGTTCGGCCGTCGTTGCTGGCCTCTCCCGAGCTCTCACGCCTCACCGCCGGGAACTCGTCGATGGCGCCTTGCATCCAGCCGCGGCGCCGCGACCCGAAGGGCTCACGATCGCTTGCTCGATCGGGGCCCAGCTGTCCAAGATGGCCGCAAGCCCTTGAACAGAAGCCAAAGACCCAGTGCCATTTCGAAGATGACCAGCGGCAAGTCGAACCAGTACGCGTTAACCGCCCTGTCGAAGTGGGGGAAGACGATGAACGCGAAAGCACAGATCACGCACCATGCGGACGAGAGCACACCGACGGCGGCCAATGCTTTCGGGACATACCTCGACTTGAACCACAGATAGCTGCAAACCGTGGAGGCCAATCCCCAGAACGGCAGACCGACGTAGTACGCGTCGTAGCCCCCGCTGAGCTGCAGCCTCGCCAGGGCCTGCAACTGATCCGCCCTGAAGACTGGGAGGTAGGCGGCGTCGCCCAGGAGCCGCAGAGCGCCGAGCATGTTGAGAGCGGTGACACCCCAGATGAGGCCAACCACCAGCCTGCAGAAGGCCGCCACCAAAGCCAGCGTGGGATTCACCGGCTTGAGGACGACGTAGAGCGCCACGAGCAGTACTACGATGCTCGCGGCGTAGATCGGGTCGCAGGCGACGTTGAGACGAAACAGGGTTTCGTTCGCCAAGATGTTCCGGGCGGTTTCGGCGGCATTGCCCGGGACGCTGAGGCGAAAGCTGATGCCATAGTTCGCAACGACCACGATCGCCATCGCGAACAGGAAAGCGAATCCGGCGACTCTTGCGGCCTTGCGTTGTGACTCCTCGATCGTGTCCAGCATCACTTCGATACGTCCGCAGTGCTCATTCGTCCAAACAAGACAGGAATCTCCGCCGCAGCCGAGGTTCGCTCCAGGAAAAGCGGTCCGATGTCAGGTAGATCGCACCTAGGGTTGCGGCACCTTTGCCCCCTTGATGAGAAGCCAGAAGATGATCGGGAACTCTCCGAAGAGGAGCGGCATCGCGGCCCGGGAAACAACGTCGCTGTACGCAGGCAAGACGATGGACGTGACACTGCTCGTCACGTAGCCGAAGCCGGCAACCAGCAGCAAGATGCCCAGGACTCGCGGAAAGAAGCCCGACTTCATGACCAGGATGCCGAATGGAAAGAGCCAGAGGCCCCAGAAAACCCCGTCGACGGTATGGCCCTCACTGTTCAGGCTGAGAAGGCCCAGCACCAGGGCGTCCAGCTGAGGCTTGCTGAAGACCGACAGGTAGTCGGCGCCACTCAGGAGGATCAGCGGTGCGATTTTCGCGAGCAGGTTGGCCAGCCCGACGGCGACGCCGATCGAGACCAGGATCACCATGAGCATGGCGTGCCACTTGTCGGCGACTTGGAGCAGATTGTACAGGCTCACGACCAGGAAGATGAAGAGGAGGAGAGTGACCAGGTCGGTCAGTATGCCGATGCGAAAGGTCAGCTCGCGAGCGAGGATGTTGCGGGCCGTGGCTGTCGCGTCCCCGGCAACCACGAAGCCGGAAAAGCCGAACATGTCGACGAGTCCCACGATCATGAACAGGAAGTAGAGGGCCCCTGCCCGCCGCGCCGTCGCTTGGATCGAGTTCATATCGTCCCTCCAAGGGCTCGTCACCTTCGGCCGCATTCCGTCTTTCTGCTCTCGACGCGGAAGCATTCCCACCCGTGGGACCTGCTTCCCTGGGCAAGGAACGGCTTCGGTTAGTCTAGCCATGCCCTAGCCAGTGACCATGACCTCAGGTAGCAAGCACATGACCCCGCGTTCCAATCCGATGGCCGCCGCTTCCGGCCCCACCGTGGCTGCCGGGACGGTACGCGCCTGGGTGGATCTGGCCGCGGCCAGGGGCGTCGGCAGGGGTGCGTTGCTGGAACGATCCCAACTGGATCTGCACGCGCTCGAAGACCAGGACCTTCGCGTTCCCCTGGCGAAACTGGTGACGTTGATCCGCGCCGCGAAGGAACTGGCTAACGATCCCGCACTCGCGCTGCACTTCGGCGAGACGATCGACTGCGCGGAGTATTCCGTCGCCTCGATGATCAGCTACGCCTGCGAGACCGTGGCCGACGCGCTGGCGCAGCGGAATCGCTATGGGCGGCTCATGGCCGACCTCGAGTGCGATCGTCCGGATCGATATCTGCTCGAGCGCGCGCGGGGAAGCGTCTGGCTGATCGACACCCGCAAGAACCCCAACGAGGTCCCGGAGCTCACCGAGGCCTTCTTCGCGCGTGTTGCCTCGGCGTCACGCCAACAGCGCGAGACGCCGTTCCTGCAGGCGGCTCATTTCACCCACGCGGAGCCGGCGTATCGCGCCGAGTACGACCGCATCTTCCAGGTGCCCCTGGTCTTCGGGAGCCAGAAGAACGCGCTCCTGATGGATGCGGCGTGGTTGCAGCAGCGGATCGCCCTCGTACCCAGCTACGTCTTCGGCATCCTGAGCGCGCACGCCGAGGCGCTGCTCGCGAGCCTCGAGGGTTCGAAGACCCTCCGCGGCCGGGTCGAGAGCCTGCTCATGCCGATCCTGCACACCGGCGACGCCAGCATCGAGGTGATCGCCGGCAAGCTGGGGCTCAGTCGGCAGACTTTGTTCCGCAGACTGCGGGCGGAGGGCGTGACCTTCGAGCGAGTGCTGGATGAGCTGCGCCACACGCTGGCGCTGCACTACCTGCGAGGACAGAGAGTCTCGGTGAACGAGACCGCCTATCTGGTGGGCTTCTCCGACCCGGCGGCGTTCTCGCGCGCGTTCAAACGCTGGACGGGAACCCGCCCGCAGCGGATGCGCCAGCGACCGGGGGCCGACGAGAGCGAGCCGGAGCAAGCCCGGCCGGCGGGCAGATGAGTGGGATCGAGTCTCGTCGGGTCCCGCCGATGTGCTGGAGTGTGAAAGGCCATTTCATGCCTTACCTTGTTCGGCGACGGTCGCCCCGGATGACGAGGCCGGCGCGCAGTGCGTGGATTCAAGTGCGGCAGTAGCTCAGCTGGGAGAGCCCCGCGTTCGCAACGTGGGGGTCGAGGGTTCGAGTCCCTTCTGCTCCACCATTTCCGATTTCATTCTGCTGCAAGCACTTACGCTTCGGGCCCTGGACGGGGCGTCGCGACGCGCCGGGGCAACTCGCGATGCTTCAACGAGTTCAGCGAGTTCGAATCTCGTCTGGTCGGGGCTCGCGAACGCGCGCGCTCCAAGAGCAGTTGACGTGACAGCACGCTCTTGCAGCGCCGACCGCCCCCGAAGAATGTCGACGAGCGCGCGATCAGACCCGCCTCGCGCGGCTTGACGGC
This sequence comes from uncultured Acidobacteriota bacterium, assembly GCA_963700315.1. Lineage (GTDB taxonomy): Bacteria > Acidobacteriota > Thermoanaerobaculia > Multivoradales > JAGPDF01 > JACTMI01. The sequence continues at coordinate 475,174 of CAVOXC010000001.1, forward strand.
CAGGATCACATCCTTCATGATCTTACTGGTAAGATTGGAGACCAGCATGGAATCACTCGCCACGACCAAGCTCTCTTCCAAGGGACAAGTCGTCATCCCGGAGGAGATTCGTCTGCGTCTCGGACTCAAGGAGGGGACCCAGTTCGTGGTCGTCGGAGATCGCGACGTCGTGATTCTCAAGACGATCGCGCTGCCGGCGATGGCGGAGTTCGACGAGCTCGTGCGCACGGCTCGCGGCGCGGCCCGGAAGGCGGGCATGAAGCCGGCGGACGTGGAACGAGCCGTCGCGAAGGCCCGCGCCTCTCGGTGAGGATCGTCCTCGACACGAACTGGCGAAATCCTGGCTCGCGCACATCTGCCGGCAGCTGACGAGCATCCGAGTCAGCCGGGGCTTGCCGCACCAAGGTGCGATCCGCTCTACTCGACGTTCTTTCGCCGCGATTCGAGGAACCTGATGTCCACCTCGTCGCCAAGCGCGGATCGCTCCGCACGGGCGATCTGCTTGAGGCGCAGAAGGTCGTCTTCGGAGGCCACGTCGAAGAGATACGCGCGAATCTTGATATGTGTCGCGCGCTCGGCGAGCTTCGATGCGGGAATCGGGAAGTCGAAGAGGAGATCGACTCGAAGGCCGGTCTTCGGGTTGAAAAAGTACGCGCTCGCCGGCTCGTCGAGTCGCAAACGAGCGACCGCGACGCGGCGATTCGTGATCGTCGAGGTGACGTCTCCCGTTTCGTCGAATCCAGAGACGAGCTCGAGGCCGCGATCGTAGAGCAGGCCGATCGCGCCAGCGAGGCGATCCCCCGGGCGCGCGATCACGAAATCGAAATCGCGCGTTACTCTGCGGGACCCCAGAACCACCAGGGCCATGCCTCCCACGAGCACGGGATCGAGACCGAGAGAGCGCAGGCCATCGACGATCTCTCCGACCGTTCGGAGATGATCCATCGGGTCGTTCATTTCACGAACCTGCGGGATAGATCCCCGGCAGAGGACCTGCGAAGACCGTCCGGCGCCTGACGCTCGTCGCCCGCCCGCGCAGCTCGTCCACGGCGGCGGAGTAACGCAGATTGTCGACGATGCGTCGGGTTGCTTGGAGCGACCGCAGCCGCGCCTTGCCTCCCAGGGACGCGATGCGCTTCTTCTCCGTCGCGGACAACCTCTCGCTCCGCGCTCGTCCGCCCTTCCGCCCCAGGGCTCTGGCCATCTCCGACACGTTCATCGTCTATGATTTTACTTAGCGCTAAGCATAATTGTCAACCACCGCGGCGTACGGGATTCCGGGGGCAGGCCCTTCACCGACATCGATGTCATGCCGCCTGCCTCATTGCTGCGACTTCCAGGAGCCAGATAATCAGGGGTGTTCGAACTCAGAGTGATTTGGTCCACCAATTTCCTTCGGAACAGGACGTCAGCGGAGGGATCCGGGTCCAGCTCGCTCTCGACGGGCCGCTGGATAGCGAAGCCCTTCTGCTCCACCATTTCCATTCTCATCTTCGTACGAAGACTCACGCTCAAAGCCCGACCCGCGAAGAACCGGCCTGCTGGGGCCTCCCGCGATGCTTCAACAAGCTCAGAGTGTTCGAGGCTCTCTTGGTCGGGACCCGTGCAGCGCTGGATCCGAGTTTTGCCGACCGCACTCTGCGCGAACAGAGCGCCGATCGTGAGACCCCAAAGACCTCGGGCGAGAGCATCGAACAACGCCGTCTCGGGCGGCTTGACGGAACGATCGGCGGCCAAAGGATGCCGACCAGCGACTGGCGAGCATCCAGTGCTTCGCAAGAGGTACCTTCGAAGAGGAGATCCGCTCGACTTGGAATGCCAGCCGCCGAGACAGGAACTTAGGCACCCTTGGGCGGCCAGGGGATGAGGCGGCTCGTGCGTTGCACGTGTGCCTGGTAGGCAGGGCTGCCGCCCCATTTCTTCTCAGCGCTGGCTTCCAGCGTCGGAATACCCGTCACCTTGAGCAAGATCCAAGTGATCGAAAGCGGCCCGACGAGACCGGTCCACGCCCAGCCGGAGTAGTTGCCCGCCACGAACACAAAAACGCCCCACCAGCACAAGAGCTCACCGAAATAGTTGGGATGCCGGCTGTATTTCCACAAACCGGTCGTCATCCAGCGCTTGTCGCCGCCAGACCGGACCTTGACGGCGAACTTCTGAGCGTCGGCGACGGTTTCGATGATCAGCCCGATCAGCCACACGCTGCCGCCCAGGGACATCCATGACGTCCAGCTCCCGGGCGCGGCGAACCAGATCGTGACCGGGAGCATGATGACCCAGACCGCAACACCCTGCCCGAGCCAGAACCTGAAGAACGACCAGAAGTGTTCGCGAATGCCGTCGAACCGCGGGTCGCGGCCGATACGGAGAATGCGATACAGCAGATACCCGGCCAACCTGCTTCCCCACACCATCACCATCACGGCCAGCGCGAGCTGCGCCCGATCACCGGGGTCGCCCTGCACCAGCAGGATGGCGGCGATGATCACGAACGTGAGTCCGTAAGACAAGTCGGTGACCTTGTCGGTCCGCAGGGCGGCGGCGAACGCGAAGAACACCGCCTGAATCGACAAGCTGACGCCAAGCGTCAGAAAGACGTCATTCAACATTCATTGCGCTCCATCCGGCGTGGTCGTCCATCGACCGTGTCAGGGCCACGCGAGAATCAAGACGATCAGCCCAAGATAGCCCGCAAGATAGACGCGAAAGCGGCTCGCCATCACCCGCTCGTCGGGCGTATGAAAGTAGCGGTTGGTGAACAACGCGGCGATGTCGTGCCCGAACCAGGGCAGGAAGTTGATCTTCCAGTCGGACCTGCGGTAGACCGTCGACCGCCAGCGATACCGCAGTTTCCAGAGTGGGATCCCGTAGAGAAAGATACCGATGATCAAAGCGATCCTGATCATCGGCGCGGGCCTGGCCGCGAGCAGCCGAGGCGGAAGGAATCCAGCCGGTTCGCGCGCCAAGACACTCGTCTAGAACCAGTGCTCGATCTGGGCCAGAAGCTCGCGGGCGTCACGCTGAAAGTAGACGTTCCAGCGCAAGGGGCTGTCGGCCGCAGTGGGATCCTGCGCCAGGACCCACTCCAGATCGCGGCGGAAGGCCGCGCGATCCCCGGTCTTGACGTGCAGGTACTTCGCGCGTCCCCAGCGTGTGAGCAGCGAGGTCGGCGACTCGGCGACAGCCTGGGCGAGAAGATCGGCCGAGCGCGCCAGATCCCGGCCGGCGCTCGCCGGCAGGCCGATGAAATAGATGCCGAGCGAGAACGGCACGGCGCCATGTTCGTAGGCGGGATCGAGCGCCATCATGCGCTCCATCACTTCCCTGGTGCGCAACATCCAGCGGAACTGCGCCAGATGCCCGAGGCCACCCAGACACTCCTTGTAGTAGTAGGAAACGCCGGTCACCCAGAAGAGCATCGGCCGCAGGTCGTCTCGTCCCAGCACGGCGGTGGCCTCGCCCAACGACTCACCCGCCTCGACGCGGCGCCGAAACTCCGGATTCAACGCCAGCGCCTGCTCGGCGTAGCGGATTCCGGTGATGTAGGAATGCGCCTTCTCCCGCTTCGCGTCAGAGTATGCGGCACCGTACAGAATGTGAGCCTCAGCCAGGCCAACCAACGCTTCGCCAGATTCGGGCGCGGAGCGCAGCGCTTCGTCGTAGGCCGCCATCGCTTCCTGCAAGCTGCCGGCGCTGTCCGCGGACTCGAGAAGCGCTTCGGCACGCTGAAGAGCAACCTCGGCGTCGCCGACATCCTGAACGCCGCGCACCGGCGATGGTGATCGCCAGCCCGGAGTCCAGCTCATGCAGCCACCGACGAGCAGCAGACCTGCCGCCATGGCCCCGCAAACAAATCGTCTCAAGGCTCCTCCCGGCAGAGCTCCGTTCGATCCAGAAACTGCTCCCAGAGGCGCGCCCAGGTGCCCCAGTCGTGACGACCACGAACAGTATAGACACGCTCTCGAGGCAGCAGAGTCGCCAGCATCTGGTTGGCCTCCGCGAGAGAGTCCTCGCTTCCCCATCCCAGGTGAAGAGGCGTCGCCCGACGGCTCAAGGCCCAAGGCGCGAGCCAGCTCCAGAGCTCGCGGCCGACGTCGTCGGTTGGCAATGTCGGTGGCGGTGTCCAGCGTGTCGGTCCGCCGGCCGCTTCGATCTCACGAATCAATTCGTCGGCACCGAGAAACGGCGCCAGCGCAAGAACTCCGGAAAGATCGTCCGGCTGGTCGCGAAGGTAGAGCAGTCCGCCGACCCCACCGAGAGAGGTCCCTACGATCCAGATCGTCCGATAGCCAGCGGCACGGGCCGGCTCCACGACGTCGATACGAAGACGCTCGACCACCGAGCGATCCCGGTAGTAGCCAAGATGGGAGTCGACCGCGACGAGGTCGAGCCGCAAGCCGCGCTTCTCTACTGCCTTGGCGAACCCTGCCTTGCGAAAACTCTCGGGCTTGCCCCACCGGCCAGGCAAGAGAACGGCGAGGCAGGTGCCGCCGCCCTTGGTTCCGAGCGCAATCGTCCGCAGCGGAATCACAGGTGCGCGGAAGGTGGAGCAGCAGACTGTAGCGACGGCAAGCGCCAGCAGCGTTCCAAACCGCAGCATCGCCAAGGCAGGGTGCAGACGGCGCGAGCAGGCTGCTGACCAAGGCACGTTGATGAGTGCATTCATGGGACTTCGTTTCTCCCTGACCAAGGTTGTCCCGCGTCGATCTCAGATCGAGTCCAGCGGCAGCGAGACCAACACCAGGACATCCCACACCAGATGAGCCACCAGGGTCGGCTCGAAACTCGCCGTGGCGGCGGTCATCGAGCCGCCCACGATGGCATCGAGAAGGGTCAGCCGCGGGTTCGGCTGAAGAAGCAATCCCGATGCTGGGCGATCGAGCAGCAGGGCGACCATGCCGAGCCCAACCGCAACCCCGCCGCTGGCTACCCAGGCGCCGAGCACGCCCGTGTACCCCGCCGCGACGATCCACACTGCGATGCAGGCGAAAACGAGCGGTGGAGTGCGCGCCGCCGGGGCCGCGATCCTGCTTCCATCTCCGTTCATGCCGAGCGTTTCCCGACCCCCCGCAGGCGCTCGATGGCACCCCAAGCGCCCGAGATACGCCCCTGGCCACCCTCCGCGGTAAGGGCGAGCTTGGCCGCCTCGGCAAACGAACAGAGCTGCGAATGTCCCGCGAGCTGCCAGAAACGACTGTCCTTCGCAAGCAGATCCTCGGTCAGGCCGACGACCACCTCGCGCGCGACCGACCACCTAGCGCGCGTCACGAAGCGCACCCACAGCGAGGACAAGCGCGGCGAGAGGAGAGGCACCTCGACCGCGCGCGGCGGTTCGAGCCCCATGACGCGGGCGGTCTCCTCGAGGATCTCCTTTCCGGAAAGCGTGACCGGTCCGGGGATGTCGAACCACGCGCTCGCGGTGAGCGACATATCGAGCGCCCGTATCAGCGCGATCACGACGTCATCGATCGCGACCGGCTGCGTGCGTGACTTCAGCCACCGCGGCAGGACCATCACCGGCAACCTTGCGGCCAGATCGCGGACGATGAGCCAGCTCAAGCTGCCATCGCCGACGATCATGCTCGCGCGCAGCTCCACGGTCTCGACCGGGCCGGCGCGCAAGGCCTCGCCTACGTCGAGCCGACTGCGCAGGTGGTCCGATCCCGTGCCCGACGGGGCGACGCCGCCGAGATAGACGATGCGTTCGACGCCGGCTTCGGCTGCCGCCCGGGCGAACGTCGAGGCCGCCCTGACCTCGTGGCGGTGGTAGTCCGCTCCCTCGCCGATTCCGTGCACCAGGTAGAGCGCCGCTCGGCAGCCGTCGAGCGCAGCGGCACACGAGGCCTGATCGCCCACGTCTCCCTCGATCCACTCGAGCTCAGGCTCACGGCGATGCGCCCTCGCCGCATCTCGCGTCAGGCAGCGCACGCGCCACCCCGTCGCGACGAGCGCCGGTCGCACCGCGCCACCGACGAATCCTGTCGCGCCGGTCAAGAGAATCCGGCGCTCAAGCATGGAGAGCGCTCATCGGCTCCGCTCCGCCGTTCGCGCGCTGATCGCGGCGGCACCGGACTCGACGATCTGCACGGTTCGAACGAGGCGGGAGGTCTCGTAGTCCTGTGCTTGCAGGCGGGCGACGATGCCCAGGTAGGTCGCCTCGGTCATCGTCGGCGTGCGGGCGAGGATCCAGAGGTAGTCGCGGCCCGGGTGGCCGACGACCGCGTACGAGTAGTCCTCGGCGAGGTCGATGATCCAGTAGTCCCCCCAGAAGGGGCGGAAGAAGGTCACCTCGAGCTTCGCCCCCGCGGAGTGTTCGACCACCCGGGCGCGTCCGAGGGCTGACTTCTCCTCGCCGTCGAGCGAGCCCTCGCGACAACGATTCAGTACGTCGATGTCACCGTCGCTGCGCAGCGTGTAAGTCGCCGTGGTGGCGGTGCAGCCGCGCTGAAAGCTCTGCGGGAAGTTGGCGATCTCGTACCAGGTTCCGAGATAGCGCGAAAGCTCGACATGCGCGACCGTTTCGAGAGGCGGCAGTCGCAGCCGTTCCGTCGTGGTGAGGGCGCAACCGGCGACGAAGACGAGTCCGCACAGAGAAATGACTCCGCGCGTCGCCGATCGCGATGGAGCCCTCATGGTCCGTCCCCTTGCTCGGTGAGGTGGTCCCGGAACGCAGCGAAGGAGGTCACCCGAACGCCATAGGAAGGCTGGGTTGGCCACGCGCCTGAGCCACCGAGCAGCAGAGCCGACGTCTCCGTTCCTCGCAGACGCTCCGACTTCGTCGGCGATCGCTCGCAGCGCCTGGTCGTCGCCGAGCAGCGACGACGCGGACAGGGCGACCATCGTCACATCGCCGCCCCTGACCAAGCGAATCGACTTCGGCGACGGGCGTGCGGCGACCGAGCCAGAGCGGCGTCCAGCCGTGCTCGCGCAGGCAGAGCTCGGCGAGCGACAGACCCAGAGTGTGCTCGTCCTCGCCGGCGCAGGCCAGGAGACACCTCGGGCCATCGAGGCGAACCGGCAGCGCATCGCCGATGCGAGCGAGCGCGCGCACCAGAGCGTCGGAGGCAACGTGCTCTTCCGCGATGGTCAGGAGACCGCGCTCCCACTGCGGCCCATCTCGACTAGGGCGGCGGCGAGCTCGTCGGCGACATGGCACCAGGACGCGAGTCGACTCCTGGCCTCGAGCAACCCGCCGTCGATTTCATGGCGCCGGCCATCCACCAGGCAGCGGATCCACGAAGCGAGCAGTGGTTCGTCGAGGGAATCCGAGCGCAACTGCTCGCGCAACAGCCGCTCGACGGCAAGACGCTCGAACCGCCGGTGACCACCGGCCGTGCGCGAATAGGGCAGGTAGCCCCTGCTCGGCCCACCGCTTGATGGTGGAAGGCGCCACGGCGGCCATCCCGGCCGCCTCGGTGGTGGTGAGCATCTCTCGGAGCCCGCATGGAGCAGAGATAGTATGATTTGGTCGTCTTCTACAACTTGAAATCGTTCTAATCGACCGATACAGTACGCCATCATGGCGGCTTTCACGAGAGATGCGTCGCGGGATCGTTCTGGCCGGGCCGCGCCGCCCTCGCGACGGTCACGACCGCTCGTCGCGGAATAGCCGTCTGACACCGATCATGGGACGCTCCACCAGATCTCGCGCGGCCAACTCGTGGCGAAGCCAATCGAGGACGTTTTCGCCTTCTTCTCCGACGTTTCGAATCTGGAGGCGCTGACACCGACTTTTCTCCACTTCCGAATTCTCACCCCCCTGCCCATCGCGCTGAGTGCCGGCAGGCACCTCGACTTCGAGCTCTCCCTGTTTGGCGTGCCCGTGCGGTGGCGTACCCGCATCACCGATTGGCATCCCGGCAGGCGCTTCGTCGACGAGCAGGAGTCCGGCCCCTTCGCGCTCTGGCGCCATACCCACGAGTTCGAGGCGCGCGGAACCTCCACGCTGGTGCGCGATGTCGTCGACTATTCCGAGCCGCTCGGCCCGCTCGGCGAGGTCGCGCACGTCCTCTTCGTTCGTCGCACGCTCGACCGGATCTTCGACTTCAGGCGGGATGCCCTGCGGCGCCTGCTCGACGGGCCCTCGGCAAGGCGCTCCTTCACCGCCACGAAGGTGGACCATGTTCACGTCTCTTGATCGTCTGAGGCGGCTCCGCCTCACCGGGCGATGCCTCGACGACACCTGTGCTGTCCGCGAAAGGCCGCACTCGTTGCCGGTGCGCCCAGGTTGACCATGAGGACGATCGTCTGGTTCCGCGGCAAGGACCTACGCACCTCCGACCATGCGCCGCTCCGGCGCGCGCTCGCAACCGGCGAAGTAGTTCCCCTGTTCGTGCTCGATCCCTATTTCTTCGCGCCTGCCCGCGCCCGCGAGCTGCCGCACCGAATGCAGTTCCTGCTCGACTCGCTCCGCGCGCTCGAGGCCGATCTCGCCGAGCGTGGCTCACGCCTTCTCGTCGTCTCGGGCAAGAGCGTGGAGGTCGTCCCACGTCTCGTCCGAGAATGGCAAGCCGATCGAGTGGTCGCCCAGACCTGGGTCGAACCCTTCGCACGCGAGCGCGACCGGCGCCTACACGATGCCCTAGGCGACAAGCTCGAGCTCCACGAGGGCGAGACGCTCCTGCCGCCCGGCAGCCTGCGAACGCTAGCCGGAAAGCCGTACTCGGTGTTCAGCCAGTTCGCCCGCGTGTTTCACCAGACGGCAATGATCGGCAAGCCGCTGCCGCCGCCACGCGCTCTGCCAGCGGTACCGGAGGACATCCGCGCCCGCACATGCGCGATTCCGACCTGCGCAGAGCTCGGCATCGAACGCAATCCCGCCGTCCTGCCCGGAGGAGAGCGAGCCGCGAAGGCGAGGCTCCGGCGGTTCCTGCGGAACGCCGCGGCCGACTATCCAGAGCACCGCGATCGCATGGACCTCGCCGGCACGAGTCGACTCTCGGCCGACCTCAAGTTCGGCACGATCTCGGCTCGGCAGGTGTGGACCGCGCTCGAGAACGCTCTCGACGGAACGGCGGCCGCACGCTCCTTCCTGAACGAGCTCGTCTGGCGCGAGTTCACCCACAGCACCTTGTGGGACCGGCCCGAGTTGCTCGACAAGCCGTTCCGGCCCGCGTTCGTCGGCTTCCCTTGGCGCCATGACGAGACCCGTTGGCGACGCTGGGTGGTGGGCAGGACCGGATATCCCGTGGTCGATGCCGCCTCCCGCCAACTCCTCGGCGAGGGCTTCGTCCACAATCGGGCGCGGATGATCTCGGCGAGCTTCCTGACCAAGCACCTGCTCATCGACTACCGTCGAGGCGAGGCCCACTACATGAAGTACCTGACCGACGGCGACTGGGCGCAGAACAACGCGGGCTGGCAGTGGTCGGCCGGCTGTGGCTGCGACGCACAGCCCTACTTCCGCGTCTTCAATCCCGTCACGCAGGGCGAGAAGTTCGATCCGCAGGGCGACTATGTCCGCCGCTGGGTTCCGGAGCTGGCGCGCATGCCGGCGCGTCACATTCATCGACCGTGGCAGGCCCCCGAGGCCGTACTGCGCGCCGCCGGCGTCGAGCTCGGCGCAACCTATCCGCGGCCCGTCATCGAGCACCGCTTCGCACGCGAGCGGTTCCTCGCGCTAGCGGCCCGGCACCTGAAGGGCGGTCCACGATCAAGCGTGGCGTCACAACATGGGTTGGGCGCGAGACCGTGAGCGCAACTCGTCAGAGCCGGGCGGGGTCCGCCCTCCCGATCGCGTTCGCGGTGGCTGCGGCCGCCACGACGATGCTGGTGCTCGACCTGGTTTGGCTCGGCGTGATCGCGCGCGGTCTCTACGATTCGCTGCTCGGGCCGCTCAAGCGCACGGAGGTGCTTTGGCCGGCAGCTGCGCTCTTCTACGCCATGTACGTGGTCGCCGTCGTCGCGTACGCGGTCATCGGCTCCAGCAGTCCGTCCGCTGCGCTTCGTCGTGGCGCGGGCCTGGGTCTCGTCACGTACTCCACCTACGAGCTGACGAACTGGGCTGTCGTCAGGGATTGGCCGGCACTGCTCGTGCCCATCGACGTCGGCTGGGGCGTCGCGCTCACCGCCGTCGTCGGACTGGCCGGCAAGCTCGTCCACAGCGAAGTCCTCCAGCGAGAGCGGAGACCGCAAGCGAGCAGCCGCCGCTAGGGTTGCGCCGCGAGTCGATCACCCCGGCCGGGTCGCGGCTTTGGCGCCGCGCCCGGAGAGGGCGCCGGAACCAGTGGGCAGGCCCTCCGCCGGCATCGACCTCATTCCGCCTGCCTCCTCGCCGCGACTTCCCGAAGTCAGAGAACCAGGGTGTTCTCATCTCCAGGGGTGTTCGAACTTCGAGTGAGTTGCTCCACCAAGTTTCCCCCGGGACTCCGGACCCCACGACGGGACTCGGATTCGCACGGCCCTGTTTGCTCCTGTCGCTCGTCTTGCCTGCGGAAGTACAGTAACCAGGGTATCGAGGATCATCTTCCAGCCCTCGCCGGATTGCACCGCTGCGGCAACAGGAGGACCCGACGGGAGTCCCGGCCGATTCGATCGTGAAGAGGAACCCCCTCGCATGAATCCGTCTCCGAGCCAGTCGTACGGGAGGCGCAGAAAAAGCGGTCGGGATCGAAGCCCGCCCTCGGACTGCCACGCGTTCGGACTGCCAAACGTCGGCCAGGCAACCGAACCGACCGGATCCGGATCCCCTCCGGTCTCCGAAGTCGCCACCCCACCCATGCTATGCTGGCAAGACGCAAATCAAGCTTGCGATGTCAGAGGTGTTGATCGGCTACGTGTTGCATCATCGAACGGGAGGAAGAGTCATGCGAATCAGAACATTCTTCAGGACCTCAATCGTCGCGGCCCTGCTCGCGGTGCCGGCGTTCGCCCAGGAGGGCGAGATGCCGCAGATGACACCGGAGCAGCAGGCGGAGATGGAAGCGTACATGAAGGCCGGTGCGCTCGGGCCGCAGCACGAGTTGATGGCCAAGCATGCCGGCACCTTCGACGTCGCGGTCAAGAGCTGGATGGACCCTGCGGCGCCTCCGATGGAGTCGAAGGCCGTGGCGATCCGGACCCTGCACATGGGAGGCCGGGTCATGCACGAGGAGTTCCAGGGCGACATGATGGGCACGCCGTTCACCGGTCTCTCGCGCAGCGGCTACGACAACGTGTCCGGCAAGTACTGGTCGACGTGGACGGACAGCATGTCCACCGGAATCATGGTCGCCGAGGGCGAGTGCGACGAGACCCAAAGCTGCACCTACGTCGGTACGCACAACGATCCCGTCAAGGGCGGCCAAGTGACCAGCCGCTACGTGGCGAAATGGACGTCGCCCGACAAGCAGGACTTCGCGATGTACGGCCCCGGCCGTGACGGCAACGAAGTGAAGATGATGGAGATGGTTTACACCAGGCGCTGATTCGAGGCCCGACCGCCCCCGTGGCCCTCGAGGTCTCGGCGGCCGATCTCGTCGTCGGGGAGAGCCTCGACGACCACCTCGACTCCGATCTTTGCCTTCTTCCATTCGACGTTCGACTCCCCGATCCGCTTCCTGCCTCACCTCCCCTCCAACTGCGGTTCCGGACTCCCGCCACTTGGCGTAGCTGACCGTTCCGGGAGCTTCGCCAGTTCGACCAGCTCGGCGATCCTGTAGACGAGCGAGAGCAGGATGGCCGCAGGCGACCAGTTACCCTATTTCAGCACCTCGTGACGAAGCGCTACCATGCCGCTCTTGTAGGCTTTGACCTCTACCAGGTGAAGGGCGATGTCCTGGTCGAGCCTTTCGAAAAACGGAATCCCGTTGCCAATCAGGATGGGCACAATCGAATAGCGAACTTCGTCGGCCAGTCCGAGACGAAGGCACTCACCGGAAACTGCACCGCCTCCGACGAACCAGATCCTGCGGAAGATCGGTCTCAGCCGCTCATTCACCAATTGCGAGAGATCACCCGAGTAGAACTCGACCGTATCCCTGGTCTTCGGTAACTCTCGACTGGTAAGGACGAAGGTTGGCTTGTCGCCATAGGTCCAACCGAGCCCTTTGGCTTCAAAAGACAATGCGGTCTCATAGGTTCGCGAGCCCATGACGTAGCAGTTGATCGTCTTCAAGAACTCCTGGACGAATTCGGGGTCCATGGTGTCCCCGCCTTCGAATTCGTCCGAGGTTTCGAGCCAGTCCACGCTCCCATCCCTTCGGGCGATGAAGCCGTCGAGGCTCGCCACCATGTGGATGGTTACGCGAGAATTGCTTGCCATTGGCACGCCCTTACGTTAAGTGCGAAAGCTTACAGCAGGACCAGCGGGCGCCCTCGAATTCGGGTGGCCCCTAGAAGCTGCGGTCGACAACCGCCCGATCGGGGACCAGTCCCCCAGCGTGGAAGACCTGGCCTTCGCCCGTAGAATGGCCGAGGCCGGAAATATCGTGGTGGTCAAGGACCCGGCGTTCGTGTCGCTGGAGCCTCGGGGCGGGTGGCGGTCCGCCTCCGAAGCACTTTGGTCGCGGCCATCCCGTCACGGTTTCATCGGTGAGCTTCGGGGCGCGAAACGCCACCATTTCAGGCGGCCTCCCGCATCGCCGCGACCTCGCGGAGCCAAGCGTAGAGGGTGTTCGAATCTCTAGGGGTGTTCGATCTTTGAGTGAGTTGCTCCACCAATTCTTTCACCTGCTGCGAAGTCCCCCCGACGTCCACGAAAGGCCGACAGATCCGCTCGTATCGCTTCGCTCCGCGCGCGAAGCAACCTCGGCGCAGCGGCGAGAGCTGGCGGTCGGAGAGAGCCGGGCCCGTTCGATCGGACGGTCGCCGTCGCTTCGACGCCCGCGCTATCCGTCCAGGACCTCTCTCAGCTTGCGCAGTACGTGGGAGCTCGCGAACGGCTTCTGAATCAGGATCCGCCCGAGCGCCGGAGACCCGTCGGTCGCGATCAGATGGCCCGCGAAGCCGGACATGTAGATCACTCGGGTCTCGGGATGATCGCGACAGATCGCCGCGGCCGCCTGCGGGCCGCTGAGCCCGGGCAGAACGACGTCGGTGAGCAGGAGATGGATTGGTCTCTGTCGCTCGCCGATGACCTGGGCTTCGAGCCCGTCGCGCGCTTCGAGAACGGTGTAGCCCCTGGACCCGAGTGCCCTGCTCAGGGTGCGGCGAACGTTGTCGTCATCCTCCACCAGCAGGACGGTCTCCCAGCCGTGCGGGACGTCCTCGGCGACGCTGGTGGTGACCGCCACATTCCCCGCCTCCGCCCTCTCCGGAATGAAGACTTTGAAGGTCGAACCCTCCCCGGGCTCGGAGTAGACCCAGATGAACCCCTTGCTCTGTTTGACAATTCCGAAGACGGTGGCAAGGCCCAGCCCGGTGCCGCTGCCGGGGTCCTTGGTCGTGAAGAAGGGCTCGAAGATCCTCGCGGCGGTTTCGTCGTCCATTCCCTGCCCATTGTCGCCGACCGCGACCATGGCATAGCGACCGGCGATTCCGACGTCGTGTCGGCTGACCCAGTCTTCGTCGAGCTCGACTCTCTGTGTTTCGATTCTGATCGCTCCCCCGTCGGGCAGGGCGTCGCGGGCGTTGACCACCAGATTGAGGAGGACCTGGAGGAGCTGAGTCCGGTCGGCTTCGACCCGGCAAGGCTCCGGGGCCAGAGCTGTTCTCAGCTCGACGTCCTCCCCGATGAGCCTGACCAGCATGCTCTCCGCCTCCACCACCAGCTCGTTGAGGTCGAGTTGCACCGGATTGAGCAGTTGCTTGCGACAGATGGCCAAGAGCTGCCCGGTCAGTCCCGCAGCCCGCTTGGCGCAGCCCATGATGCCATCGAGCGCGACTTCGATCCTCGGGTCATCGTCGACCTCTGACGACAACAGCTCGCAGTAGCCCATGATCGCCGTCAGGATGTTGTTGAAATCATGGGCGACGCCTCCCGCGAGTCGTCCCAGAGCTTCGAGCTTGCCCGCCTGCCGGAGCTGCGCCTCGATCTCTCGGTGAAGGGTGACATCTCGGCCGGTGACGATCAGTCCGATCGGGGCCTCCCCCTCGTACAGTCCCCGAAGGCTCCAGGAGACGATTCGGTGGGAGCCGCTCTTGGTCGTGGTCGTCATCTCGAGATCCTCGGCGGCGGTGTTCCTCTCGATCACGCTGCGAGCCTGTCTGGAGATCAGCTGGCGCTGATTCGGATCCGAAAAGAGCAGCGCCCACATCTGCTCCTGATGATCGAGCTCCTGCAAGGTGTAGCCGCTGATCTCCTCCCCGAAACGATTCCAGAGCACGAGCTTCTCGTGTTCGTCGAAGACGCCCAGCAGGATGCTGGTGTTGTCGACCACACTGCGCAGGAACTGGCTCAGCTTCCAGGCCTCGTCCACAGCCCGTTTGCCCTGCGAATCGTAGAGGAGCCGGCCCGCCTCGCGCTCCGTTTCGATCAGCATCCCGAGCATCGCTTCGACCGCCGGAGGCAGGTCGATGAAGCGAACTCCGAGGCCGGTGCACCGGCGTCCCGGCTCGACCTCGTAGTCTTCGAGAGTGTAGACGACCTCCCCCTGCACCGTCGCCGCGCCCTGCCCTTCCACCTCGAGTCGAATCGAGACGCATTCGCCACGCCCGACTTCGCTCGCTCCGTCCATTTCGACGAAGACTCCTCCGACGCTGATCTGTCGAAGAACTCCAGGTCGGGTCTGCTCGCCGCGGAGGAGGGTCACCGGAAGATCAGAGATGATCCTGTCGAACCGGCGAAGGGCGAGCGAAACATGCATGGCTCGCGGAGAATACTACCCGGCAGGCCGTCGTCCCTCCCGCGAAGCGTGGCTCGGATCGCTGAGCCTGTCATTTCATCGCAGCCCGCGCAGATAGCCGGCGACGCTGTGGTGACCGGACGCTGCCATCGCGACGTGGGGGTCGCGTGCTCTTGGCCGTGGCGCCGGCGCAGTCACAGCCGTTCGACCGAGGGAGCGGCTCTCGCCGCAGACGCGGGCTCGCCCGCGCCTCGAGCTACTGGTCGGAGAGCTGGACCAGTTGATTGCCCTGGTTCCTTCCCTGCAGCATGCTGATGAACGCCTGCGGCGCGGCCTCGATGCCCTGGGCGACATCTTCGCGGTACCTGATCCTGCCTTCGGCGAGCCAGCTCGCGAGATGCATGAGCCCTTCGGGGAACCGGTGGGTGTAGCTCGACACCAGGAATCCCTGCATCCTCGCCCGCTGGGTGATCAAGCGGCCGAGCCACCTGGGTCCGAGCTCGCCCTCCGCCAGGTTGTCCTGCGAGATCTGGCCACAGAGCGCGACGCGTGCCCCGACGGCGAGTCGCTGGATCACAGCGTCGGTGATCGCGCCGCCCGCGACGTCGAAATAGATATTGATGCCGTCGGGACAGCACCCCTCGAGTTCGGCGCGGAAGTCATCGTCGTTCCTGTAGTTGATCGCCGCGTCGAATCCGAGCTCGTCGAGCAGCCACGAAACCTCGGCGTCGGAACCCGCCACCCCCACGACCCGGCACCCCTTGATCCTGGCGACCTGGCCGACCAGCATCCCCACCGCCCCCGCGGCGCCCGAAACGACAACAGTCTCCCCGGCATTCGGCCCGCAAATGTCCAGCAAGCCGAAGTAGGCGGTCAGGCCGGGCACTCCCAGAACGCCGAGCGCCGTCGAGATCGGCGCCGGACCCAGGTCGAGCTTGGTCAGGCCGTTGCCGGACTCGACCGCGTACTCCTGCCATCCCAGCATCCCTGCGACCGCATCGCCCGTCTCGAATCTCGCGTCTTCGGACTCGAGGACATGGCCAACCGCTCCGCCGACCATGACCTCGCCGATGGCGACCGGCCGGCCGTACGACTCGGAGTCGTTCATTCGCAGCCGCAGGTCGGGGTCGAGAGAAAGGAAGTTCGACTGCACCAGCACCTCGTCCGCCGCGGGCGCCGGCAGCGGCGCGTAAACGAGCTCGAAATCGGCCACCTCGGGAAAGCCCACCGGCCTGGCCGCGAGTCGGATCTGGCGGTTCACCGTCGCCATCAGACGTTCCTGCCCTTCTGCCGCCGAGCGGCTACCTCTTCCTGCTGTCGACCAGGAGCAGCGCGCCGCCGACCAAGATCGCGCCGACACCGGCCCAAACCGGGATGTTGACAGTCTCCTTGTCTTGGAACGACATCTCGAACGGACCGACCTTGGCTTCGTGGGTCGCCTTCGTGTAGGTGACGCCGCCGTAGACCAGACCGAGGATGCCGGCCGCGACCAACAGGACTGCCACGATCTTGATTGCGCTCATCTTGCCTCCTTGCAGCCGCAGCTGCGGCGGGTTCGCTCCGTCCGCCGGAGCTCGCGAGTCGAATCCGCCGATATGTGTTGCGATTGACCCGGCCACCGTTCCGGACGGCCCGGGCTCGCGTCATCAGAGGACACGTCGTCCGGAGAGAACCCGGAAGACCAGGATGATCACCGCCACCACCAGCAGGATGTGGATGAAACCACCCAGGGTGTAGGAGGTGACCAGACCGAGCGCCCACAGCACGAGCAGGATGATCAGTATTGTCCAGAGCATCGCCGTTCTCCCTTGTCGTTTGTCCCGTAGCGTCCTACTTCCTGATCCCGCCGACCAGAAGCTCGTTGTCCACGTCTTTCACGCCCTTGGTGCCGCGCGCGATGCGCCCGGCGTCGTTCTTCCTGAACGTGGACCCAACCTAGCGCCCGAACGACTCTCCTGGAAGCGCACTAACTACCCGAGCACGGCGCATCGACTTAGGTAGAAACCACCCTCCCGACGCAGTCGAGGCGCATCGCGAGCCCGGCTGCGTAGCTTCTACCCGGGCCGCGCCGAGGGCCCGGGTAGTAACTGCGCTTCTCGGCCGTGCCTCTGGGCACTAGTTTGGGAGCTGGCCGCGCACGTCGCGCAGGGCCATGCACCGGATCCGCGGGATCCGTCACGGAGGCGTCATGAGTCACCACGAAGTGGATGGCAAGTTGAAGCAGATCAAGGGCCGAGTGAAGGAAGCGACCGGCATCGTCACCGGCAACAGCAAGCTGGAGCGGGCCGGCATTCGTGATCGTGCCAAAGGCGCTGTCGAGGAGGCTGTCGGCAAGGCGCGCGACAAGGCCGAGGAGCTCGTCGACAAGGCCACCAAGGCCAGCAAGAAGTAAGGCTACGGGAGCCGACCATGTCCATGTCGCTGACGTCCCTTCTGCTGCTGCTCGTGATTGCCGCCATTTGCGGCGCGATCGGAAAGGCCATCGCAGGCAGCGCACGCGGTGGACTGATCGTCTCGACCGCTCTCGGCTTCGTTGGCGCCTTGCTGGGCCCCTGGGTCGCCGGCAAGCTGTCGCTGCCCGAGCCGTTCATGGTCACCATCGGCGGGCATCCGTTCCCGATTCTCTGGTCGATCATCGGCGCCGCGCTCTTCGTCGCGATCATTCACCTGGTCTCGCGCCGGCGCTTCTGAGAGCCAGGGCGCACAGTCAACTAACCGCACAGCTCGTTCCGGACGGCCGGAACCTCGAGCGCGTCGAGGCGGCGTCCCGGGGCGCTTGGATTTCTATGTCATCAGGAGGATGCAATGTCGATCGCCAAAGTCTCCGAGATCAGCTCGACCTCGAACAAGAGCTTCCAGGATGCCGTCGAACAGGGAATCTCCCGGGCGAACAAGACGCTCCGCAACGTGCGCAGCGCGTGGATCAAGGAGCAGCAGATCCGAGTCCGCGACGGAGCCATCACGGAATATCAGGTCAACCTGATGGTGACGTTCGTCATCGACGACTAGAGACATCCGCCCGCCCTGGCGCGCTGGCGCGCGCAGGGAGGCGATTGGTCAGGGGTGGAGCCCGGAGGGTGGTTTCTACCTACGGCGCGGTGCTGCCGTCGGGTAGAAAGTGCTCTTCCGCCGGGGGATCGAGGGAACTAGCCTGGAGATCCGTTCACAACCGGACGGAGGCCCACCAAGCCGCGTCGACCCTCGACCCCGAGATCGACTGCCAACCAAGGAGATGGACATGAAACTGAAGAACCTCGCAATGACGGTGCTGGTCGGCGGAGCGCTGACCCTGGCCACCGCGGCCTACGCCGAAGACACAGTGGCGGACTGGACCACCACGCTGAGCGTCAAGCTCGTCCTGCTCGAGAAGCTCGGCACCGACAGCCTGCACGTGGAGGTCGGTACGAACGATGGGGCCCTCACCCTCGAGGGCACGGTCGGCAAGCGCGAGACCCGCGAGCTCGCCGAGACGGTCGCCAAGTCGGTCGAGGGCGTGAAGAGCGTGAAGAACGAAATCCACTTCGAAGCCAGCGTGGCCGACCCCAACAAGGCCGGCGTCGCCGCCGGCGAAGCGGAGGCCGAGCTCAAGGACGCGGTGCTCGCGACTAAGATCCGACTCGCGTTGGTCAACAAGCTGGGCTCGGACGGCTTCAGGATCGGCACCGAGGTCGCCAGTGGCGTGGTCACCCTGGAGTTCAACGCCGACTTCGCCGACGCCCGGCGCCAAGAGGCGACCACGATCGTCGAGGGCGTCAAGGGCGTGACCAAGGTCGTCAACATCGAGAAGGTCGCTTCCGTCGACTAGACCTGAGCCGCTCCCACCCGGTGCCGGCAGGCGTGGAGCCCGCTCGGGGAATCCCGGGCGGGCATTCGCGTTCCAAGCTGGGGGAAATGGCCGCTTCGCGCGACCTCCCGAGCACCGCTCACGGCCGGAAGTCCGGGCTAGTCGAGCAGCTTGTGCTCCTCGGCGTAGCCCACCAGCTCGACCCGGCTGGAGATGCCGAGCTTGCCCATCAGATTGGCGCGGTGGTTCTCGACGGTGCGCACCGAAAGGCCGAGCACGTCGGCGGTCTGCCGGTTGGTGTTGCCCCGGGCGAGGAGGCGCAGGACGTCGAGCTCGCGCGGGGTCAGCGGCTCCACGGGCGCTCCGCGCCGATGCTCCGAGGTGACGGCTTGGTGCAGGAGCGCCCGGGTCATCGCCGGATGCACGTACAGGTCGCCCTCGCTCACCGAATGGATTGCCTGGAGGATCTCGGCCTCCTCTGCCCGCTTGATCACGTAGCCGGCCGCACCGGCGCGGAGCGCCTCGTGCAGCAAACCCTCGTCCTCGTGCATGGTGAGGAACAGCACGATGAGCTCAGGGTGCTTCTCCTTGAGCCGTTTCGCGATCTCGATGCCGCTCCCCTCCGGCATGGTGACGTCGAGCAGGACCAGATCGGGGCGCAGCGCTTCGACTTGGCGCTCCGTCTCCGCCCCGTCGTGCGCTTCGCCGACGAATTCCAGATCGGGGTCGGATCCGAGCAGCGCCCGGAGACCGCTGCGGACGACGGCGTGGTCGTCAGCGATCAGGATGCGGATCGACAAGCGGCACCTCCACCACGACGGTCGTTCCAGCCCCGGGCGCGCTCTCCAGCGTCAGGGTCCCACCCAGCGCATCGGCCCGTTCCCGCATCCCGAGCAGCCCGAGATGCTCCCCGCGCTCGACCGCCTCCGGCTCGAACCCGACGCCGTCGTCCTCGACCATCACCATGACCCGACCGTCCCCATGCTCCGCCAACACGTCGACCCGGGTCGCGCGGGCGTGGCGCGCGACGTTGGTCATCGCCTCCTGGACCACCCGGTAGAGGGCCGTCTCCACCACCGCCTGGAGCCTCTCGCGCCCGAACCCTCGCGCCTTGAAACGGACCGTCAGGTCGAACTTGGAGCCGGCCGACCGCAAGTACTGGCGCAGCGCCGCCTCCAACCCCAGGTGGTCGAGGCTCGCCGGTCTCAGGTCCGCGGCCAGCCGGTGCAACCCGTCGATGACGGCGTCGGTCCGCTGCACGAGATCCGCCACCCGCCCGCCAGCGCTTCCGCCCGCGTCGATCTCCCTCTCCAGCAGACGAAGGCCGTAGCGTAGCGAGACCAGGGCTTGACCCGCTTCGTCGTGTAGCTCCCGGGAGATGTGCCGCCGTTCGTTCTCCTGCGTTTCGACGAGGCGGCGCGACAGCGCCTGCATGCGCAGCGTCGCGGCCTGCATCTGCTCGAAGAGAATCGCGTTCTCGACGGCAACGGAGGCCTGCGAAGACATCGCTTCGGCCAGGCTCACATGCTCCGAGCTGAAGAAGCTGGGCTCGCGTTTCGACAGCGAGAACAAGCCGGCCACGTTGCCGCGCGCGAACAGCGGAACGCCCAGCCAGCTCGCCTCCGAGAATCGATCGGTAGGGAACCTCCAGTCGGGGTGGGCGTGAACGTCGGGAATGAGAACCGCCGTTCCAGTCGCCAGAATGGCGTGGACGATCGGATGATCGGTCGGATCGAACTCCGAGCGGACCTCGGTCGAGAGAGGGAAGAAGCGGTCGCCGTCGAAAACAGCCCGGACCGAAACCCGCGTGGCATCCTCGAGCACCATGACGGCGGCACGGTCGAAAGGGACCATCCGCCGCAGCCGGTCGAGCAAGTTCACCAGCACCGTCTCGCTGTCGCGGCTGCGGGTCAGCGCCACGGTAGCCTCGCGCAACGTCTCGGCGATCCTGCGGGCGCGCCGCTCGGCTTCGTGCGCGAGCCAACGCTCGGTCACGTCCCGGGACACTGTCAGCACGGAAGCTACGGCGCCCCCGGGCCCGCGTTCGGGAACGATCCGACAGTCGAAGTGTCGCATCCCCTCTGGAGCCGGCACCGCGATCTCGAGCGTCTCGGGCTGTCCGCTCACGAAAGCCCTGCGCAAGGCTGCGTCCCAAGTTTCGCTCAGCTCCCCCGGCAGACCCAGCTCCCGGTTCGTCTTGCCCACGTGGTCCTGCGCGGGGCGGCCGGTGATCGGCTCGATGGCCGGGCTGACGTAGAGGTGCCGCAGGTCGGGGTCGAAACGCGCCACGACGTCGGGAAGGTTCTCGACCAGCGACTTGAACGTTGCCTCCGTCCGGCGCAGCTGAGCGGCGCCTTCGCGCACATCCCCTTCCAAGGTGCTGCGGTTCCTCTCGAGGCCGTCGCGGATGCGGCTTTCGAGCATTGCCACGGCCGCCATCGCTGCAAAGACCTCGGCGAGCTTGGTGTCGGCCGTCGAGAAGCCCCCGGGCTTGTTGAGCAGACCGAGAATTCCTGGCACCTCGTCGGCAATGATCATCGGAGCGAGCAGCGCGTTCTGCAGGGCCGAGCCGCGGTCCGGAAGCAGCGACTTCGGCCGGCGTGGCGACAGATGGTTGGCGAAGACGGTCCGGCCCCTGGCGGCGCGAGTGGACAAGCGGCAAAGCGGCGCAGGCAGGCGGTCCGCAGGGTCGAGGGCGAGGCCACCGGGTTCGAGGACGGCGATCTCGAAGTCCGTTCCGCCCGCCGCGTGCAGGGCGACGAGGCCGGCCTCGGCGCCGAGGATCGCCTGGCATGCCCCGAGGACCGCTCGCGCCGCGTCGGCGAAGGCACGGTTCTCCAGCACCGAGCGCGCCGCCACCAGTAGCGCAGCCAACTCATCTCTCCGGCCATTGGGCTTGCCCTGCGGTTCCGGCAGCTGCTTCATCCGATCCTTCTCATACCCGAATGGGCGACACGGCAGCATCGCGCCACGCCAGACCCACTTCGAGACGGCGAGGCGTCTCCGCTTCGCAGCGGCCCTGGAAGACGCTACCACTGACCCTGCTGTCGCAGATCCGGTCGACTTCCACGCATCGCTTCGGGGCTCGAGCCGACCTCGGCAGCGGTCTGCTCCAGACCCCCGTGAAACGTGATCTGCCGCGCGTCCGGCGATCCCGGAGCGAGGTCAGCCGGCGCGGGTTCGGTCGAGCATCTCTCGCACCCTGAGAGCGAGTCTTTCGCCGCTGAACGGTTTCTCGAGCAGCGCGACACCCTCCGCGAGCACGCCCTGTTGCGTGATCGCTCCGTCCGTGTAGCCCGACATGAAGAGCACAGCCAATCCGGGACGCGACGCGGTCAGCCGCTGGGCCAGCTCGCCGCCGCCCAAGTTCGGCATCACGACGTCCGTGAGCAGCAGGTCGATCGGTTCCGGCTGGGCGCCGGCGAGCGCCAGCGCCGCTGCGCCGTCGACCGCCACCAGCACCGTGTAGCCCTTCGCCTCGAGGTGCCGCCTGGTCATCTCGCGCAGCGCCGGGTTGTCCTCCACCAGCAGGATGGTCTCGCTGCCGCCCACCGCCACCGCCGTCGGCGCGCCGGGAACGCTGTCGTCGGGCAGCTCGTCGACCCGGGGCAGATAGATCTTGAACGTCGTGCCGAGTCCCGGCTCGCTGTAGACCCAGATGTAGCCGTCGCTCTGCTTGACGATGCCGTAGACCGTCGCCAGGCCCAGCCCCGTCCCCTGGCCCACCGGCTTGGTGGTGAAGAAGGGCTCGAAGATGCGACGCTGGGTCTCGGCGTCGATGCCGACGCCGGTGTCCGACACGGCGAGCATCACATAGCGTCCCGGTCTGATCGCCGGGCGCTCCGTCGCAGAGTCGTCGTCGCGCAGATCGGCGTCGGCGGTCTCGAGCGTCAGTGTGCCGCCCTTGGGCATCGCGTCGCGGGCGTTGATGGCGAGATTGAGCAGGATCTGATCGATCTGCCCCGGATCGGCGAGCACCGTCCCGAGCTCCGGCGCCGGGCGGACGACGAGCGCGATGTCCTCGCCGATCAGCCGGTCCAGCAACTTGTGCGCGTTGACGACCAGCTCGTTGAGGTCGAGCCGCCTGGGCCGCAGGATCTGCTTGCGGCTGAACGCCTGGAGCTGGCGGGTGAGCGTCGCGGCGCGCTGCGCCGCCTGCACCATCTCCGCCACCTGCTCGCGAACCGGACTCCCCGGCTCGAGCTCCGCCTCCGCCAGCTCGCCGTAGCCCAGAATCACCCCCAGGATGTTGTTGAAGTCGTGCGCCACGCCGCCCGCCAGCCGGCCGATCGCCTCGATCTTCTGCGCCTGCTGGAGCTCCGCCTCGAGGCGCTTGCGGGCTGTCACGTCGACCCCCGTGCCGATGCAGCAGAGTGCGCCGTCCACGACGATGCGAATTCCCGTGAGGTAATAGGGGGTTCGTCTCCCGTCCTTCGCGGTCAGCGCCGCCTCAGCGTCGGCGGCCCCCGTCTCGAAGACCTTCCCGAGGCTCTCCTCGATCAGCGCTCGGTCCTCTCCGGTGAAGAAGTCGAGAGGTCCCATGGCTGCGATCTCCTCGGCCGAGTACCCCGAGACGGTCTCGAAGGAGTGGTTCCAGCGCAGGAGGCGGCCCGTCTGATCGATGAGGTAGAAGATCCCGGGGAGGCTGTCGAGCATCGCCTCGGAGAATGCCTTCTCCTTGAGGATCGCCTCCTCCGCCCGCTTGCGCTCGGAAATGTCGCGATCGGCCGCCTGGGTTCCGACCACTCGTCCGGTGTCGTCCAGCAGCGGCACGACCATCGATTCCAGCCAGAGCCGCCGGCCATCCTGCCGAACACCTTCGTACTCGAACTGGTTGGACACCGCCTCGCCCCGCAGTCGCCGCTCGTGGCGGTCTCGCACCGTAGCGCGCCACTCGGGCGCGATGTAGTCCTCGAGGTCGAGATGAGGCAGTTGCTCCCGTTCGACCCCGAACAGGGAGAGGAACTGGTCGTTGGCGAAAACCACTCTCCCGTTCGCGTCGTCAACGTACAGGGCGTCGTGAATGTTGTCGACGATGCTTCGGAGCCTGGATTCACTCTCCTTGACCGCCCGCTCCGCCTGCTTGCGTTCGGTGATGTCTTGCGCCACTCCGCTCTGACCCACGACCTGTCCGTCCTCGATCTCGAGACTAGCCAGGAAACTGAACCACTTCACGTTGCTTGCGGTGTCGACGAGCCGGAACTCCTGCAGGCTGGTTGGCTGCTGGAGCGTTGGCTTGATTCCGGAAGGTATCGAGCACTCGCTGGCGGTCTTCAGGATGGACGAAATGCAGGTACGGCTTACCAATCAATTCTGACGAGCTCGCTAGACCAACCGCCTCCGCCGTCGCCTCATTGGCAAAAGTGAAATGCCCATTGGCATCCACGCTGACCAGCAACGCCTTCGTACCTTCGACGATTGTGCGCAGCTGATTCTCGGTTTGCCTCAACGCCTCATCCGCTTGCTTGCGCTCGGAGACGTCGCGGACGACCCAGCACCGCAGCTCCGTGTCGCCGAGGACCAGGTGGGTGACGCCGACCTCGACCGGAAGGGTCGAACCGTCCTTGCGCCGAACGCGATCCTCGAACACCACCGACTCCTCCTGCCGGCCGGCCTCCCAGGCCGCGGGCCACGCCTCGGGCGTCAGACCGACCGCCACTTGCCACAGGCTCTTGCCGAGGAGCTCCTGGCGTGAATAGCCCAGCAGCCGCAGCGCGGTGTCGTTGGCGTAAACGTGCCGCCCCTGCCGATCGACCCACAAGATCATGTCGGCGGAATGGTCCAGCGCGAAGCGCGCCAAGCGCAGCGCGAGCTCGCCTTCCTTGCGCCGGGTGACGTCCTGACTGATGGCGACGAAGTGGGCCACCCTCCCCGCCACGTCGCGGACCGGGGCGATGGTCAGCTCTTGCGTGTAGAGGCTGCCGTCCTTGCGCCGGTTGACGAGCTCGCCGTGCCAGCTCTTGCCCGCGCCGATCGTGGCCCACAGCTCCCGATAGAGCGCCGGCTCCTGCTCGCCCGACTTGAGCATTCGTGGATTGCCGCCCAGAGCCTCCGCGGGCGCGTAGCCGGTGATCTGCGTGAAGGCGGGGTTCACGTACTCGATCCGTCCGTCGGCATCCGTGATCAGCACGGAGACCGGCGACTGCTCGATGGCCGTGCCCAGTCGGCGCCCCACATCCTCGATCCGGGCCATCTCCAGCGCGAACGCCAGGTCCATCGCCAGCTCGTCGAGCAGGCGCAGCTCCTCGGCGTCGAAGAACCCCGGCTCGCCGGCATACAGGTCGAAGATGCCGAGAGTCTCGCCGTTCACCGTCAGGGGAAACAGCGCGGATGCGCGGTAGCCGCGGGCCAGGGCGTCGTCACGCCAGGCGGCCGTGCGCGGATCGTGCTCGATGTCGTTGCAGACCTCGCGCTGGCCCGCGCGCAGGACGCTCGCGGCTCGTTCCAACCCACGCGGCCCGTCGCCTCCGCCGGGAGCGAGCTGCAGCTTGTCCAGGTAGCCGTCGTCCACGCCGGCGTGAGCCAAGGGCCGAACGCTGTCCGCTTTCGCGTCCGCCAGGCCGACCCAGGCCATCCGGAAGCCGCCCGTCTCGACCGCGATCCGGCAGGCCTCGGCGAACAGTGCCTGCGGCTCGCGCATGCGCACGATCGCCTGGTTGACCTCGCTCAGCAGGGCATAGACCCGGTTCAGCTTGTGGATGCGGGTCTCGGCCCGCCGTCGTTCGGTGATGTCGTTGGTGACCGCGAGGAAGACGGCGCCGGCGCCCGAGTCCACGAGCTGAAGATGGACCTCGACCGGATACTCGGACCCGTCCTTGCGACGGTGAACGGTCTCGAACGCGCGCGCCGGGCGCTCGGCGGTGCGGAGCGGCTCCAGCATCGCGCGGAACGTCTCCGGCGTGAACTCCGGTTTGATCTCCAGGGGCGTCAGCGCGGCGAGCTCCTCCTGCGTGTAGCCGATGTTGCGGCAGGCGCCGAGGTTGGCGAAGCGGAAGCGCAGCGTCTCGGGGTCGAAGACGTAGACCTCGTTGAGGCTCCGGGCGACCAGATCGTGCAGCCAGGCGCGTTCCTGTTCCGCCTGGTACCGCTCCCGGAAGTCGCGAACGCGCTGGTCTCGCCAGACGATGCCGACCCCCGCCGCGGCGGCGGCCAGCAGGGCGCCCACGAGAACGATCACCACCAAGAACCGCTCGCGCAGCGGCGTGTTCGCTTCGGCGGCGTCGATGCGAGCGACCAGGAACCACGGGGAGCCGGGGACCTTCCGCAACGCGGCGACCACCGGCACGCCGCGGTAGTCGATGGCTTCCACGATCCCTTCCCGGCCCAGCACGGCCTTCACTGCGGCCACGTCCTGGTTCGCCAGGGGGATGCGCTGCGTGAGCGCCGTGTGCTTCTGGAACTTCAGCTCGTTCAGGAACAGCGCGGCGTTCCCGTCGCGTCGAACAATCAGCGTCTCGGCCGTCCGGGCCGACGTGGGCCAGCGATTGATGAACGGATAGAGATAGTTCTCGGGATCGATCCTGAGCGCGACGAATGCCCAGGGCCCGGCTGCGCTCATCGAGGATGGGGACCAGGACGCTCAGATAGACGCGCCCGTCGTGCTCGTTCCGATAGAAGTCCTCGAAGGTCACGCCTCCCGACCGCAGGATCTCGGGCACGCGCCTCGCGATCACGGAAGAGATCGGGGCCCGCCCCTCGGGAACCGCCAGCCGCTCGGTACCCCGCGGCGTCGAGCAGGGAGATCTGGTCGTACAGCTGGTGCGTCTGAACCTTGGTCAGCCAGGTGCGAAGCTGCGCTTGCGCCTCGGCATCCTGCGGGTCGTCGAACAGGCGCCTTACCAGCGCGGAGAAGGGGGTGTTGCCCAGGAAGAGAGAGGCGTCGCCCAGCCGCTCCGCCCGCCACTGCGCCAGCTCGCCCGTCTTCAGCTCCGCCACGGCCGAAAGCCCGCGCTCCACCTCGGCGCGGTAGCGCCTTGCATCACTGCGGGAATAGAGCCCGCCCACGCTGACGATGCCCGCGGCGAGGAGGACGAAGACGAGCACGAGCGGGCGCGGCACCCGTGCGGGAGGCCCGGCCGTTCTCCCCGTTGAACCGGCCCTGCCCGCCGGCGAGGGCCAGCAGGGCCGTACCCAGGGCCGCGAAGGCGATGCTGGTCGTCGCCGCGGGCGGGATGAAGGACGCGGAATAGAAGAGCGGGCTGCGAAATCAGATAGGACAGGACGCAGCACGAAGCTCGCCGCGAGCAAGAGGCCGGCGGTCCACCAGGCCGCTGCGGCTCGCCACGGGCGGCTCGAGGAGGACGGAAGCGAGGCGAGGAACGACAGGCTGGCCAGCAGGAAGCAGATCGCCGTCACCGGGGACATGTGCCCGACTGGCGCTTCGCCCGGCGTGCCGGCCGCTGCAAAGCCGAGGCGCTCGGCAGCCGGACGGATTCCCAAGAACGACAGAACCAACAGCAGGGACGCGATCAGCGCGCCCGCAGAGTTGATCGCCACGCCGACGTGATGCGCTCCGCGGCCGAGCGGCCAGCGGGCGCGGAGGATCGCTGCGCTCCCGTAGAGGACGAACAGCAGCGCCGTGCTCGGCGCCATCGGGATCCTGTCCGAGCCGAGGCTGGCCAGGAAGGGAAGCCCCAGAGCCCAGCCGAGAAGAGCGAGCGAATCCGAACCCCATCGCGAGGCCGCCGCAGAGGCGGACGATCTTCGCCCTGTCCTCGAAGACTTCCCGGCGCAGCTTCACGCCCTGCTCTCGGTGTTCGTTCGATTCTCGAACCGCGGCCGACCGCCAGGAGGGCGGCCGAGCCCTGGCGCGTGGCTTGATCGTCGGCGCTCGGGCAAAGTGGACCCTCCTCGGGAGTCGCCGCAGACGTCGTCTTGTTCGCGAGGATCATACTCGCAGGCTCCCTGCGGTCGCGGGTAGCGAGTGAACGCCGCCCCGCACCGGATCGCGGAGCTACAGCAGCGAACCGCGAGAGCCCACTGGCCGGCGGGACAGCGAGAGAAGCGACGAAGTGGCAGGAGCTCCTGCCGAGCTCGACCTCGAAACTCCTGCGCCGGACGCCTCGGTGCTGAGATATTCCAAGAGCGGACGGAGGCAGCGCCTGGAGGGAAGGCCGACGCCCCTCGGCCGCCGTTCGAACCCTCGCGATTCCGTATGATGGTGGCGTGCTGAAGCCGATGAGCGAGGAGGTCCTGGCGCGCCTCTTCCAGGCGCTGGCGGCCGAGGGGGTCCGCTATGCCCTGTTCGGCGGCCTGGCCGTCGCGGCTCAAGGCCTCGCTCGTGCGACCAAGGACGTCGACCTGTTCCTCGACGACGACCCCGAGAACGTGCGGGCGACGGTGCGGGCGCTCAAGTTCGTCTTCGCCGATCCGGAGCTCGACGAGATCACTCCGGAGGCCCTCAAGAGCTACGGCCTGGTTCGCTACGGCGTCCGCGACTACGACTTCGTGGTCGACCTGACCCAACGCATCGGCGAGATGTTCTCCTATCGCGACCTCGAGATCACTGAGATCGACTACCTGGGAACCAAGGTGCCCGTGGTCACCCCGCGCACGCTGGTCCGCATGAAGCGAGACACCGGCAGGCCCCAGGACCAGCTCGATGTCGCGCGCCTGCAAGAGCGCTACGATCTGGAGGACGTCTAGTGCCGGTGACTTATTACCGCTCCCACGACCAGGCCGATCGCGATCTGGCGCCCTCGGCGGACGCCGAGACCGGGCTGCGCACGGCCATAGCGCTCGGGCGTCTAGACGAGGCATCCCGGCGGGGCATCCGCATCTCGCCCGTGGGAGTGCAGATGTTCGTGACGCTGCCCGAGGGCGAGATCGAGCGCGAGCGCTTCGCGATCGCCCGGCTCCGCGAAGCGGACCGGAGCCACGTGACACCTCCCAGCTCCGCGCCGCGCTCCAGCCCGAAGCGCTGATCCGCCGCCCCGCCGGGCGACGCGCCGCGTTTCCGACCTCGACGGTGCCGACTCGAACCCCTTCTGCTCCACCTCTTTCCTTCGGATCCGAGTGCCCGCAACGGGCCGCTAGGTAGCGAATCCATTCCGCTTCACATTTCCACGCCCTCGGGCCAGGCCTCGTTGTCAGGACCATCGGCCGCCGGGGGCTCCGGCGGAGTCCGCCGCGATGCTCCCCGGGTGGGCTCGCCGGCGGGCGCGCTCGGCGTCCCTCGAGGGAGATTCCTGGTCAGCACGACGCTCGGCCTGGCGATCGATGGGACGCTCCATGTCACCGCCACTTGCCAGGGCGAACCTAGGGCTTCGGGTCGTGTGAGTCCTGATTCTGGTTGCGACGGGCCTGAACCAATTGCTCCCAACCGTGCCGGATCGCTTGCGCGGAGCCGATGCCGACCGCGAGGGCGAAGGCGACACCGAGCGCACCGAAGCCGATGATGAACGCCGCCATGACGATCTGACGAGCGAAATCGAGCTCCCACAAGGCGAGGGCTCCCACCACGGCGAGGAGCGCTGCTTTGCATATCCCGGCTCCGAGCCTCGGGTTCGGGAGCCCGGCCTCCTCGAAGGCATCCTCCACGCGGTCGGCGACGATGTTGGCCAGCAAGAGGCCGATGCCGACGATGACTGTCGCCAGCCCGACGTGGGGGAGATACTCGAGGAACCGCTCCACCACACCGACGAGAACGCTGAGCCCCCAGATCTCCAACGCGTTCTCGAGAAACACCAGGCCGACGAGGATCATGAACACTACGCCGACCGCGTTGTATAGAGCGTCCCGCACATCCCCCTTGGTCAGGGCGGCGCGCCACGACGTCGGCCCGCCCAGACGATCGAGGCGAATCCACTTCAGGAAAGCGATCACGGCTCGCTTGGCGAGCCAACCGACCGCCACCCCGATGGCGAGCACGATCAGTCCGGCGGTGAGGGTCGGGAGGTAGCTGAAGAATCGTGAGCCGAGCTCGTCGAATGGACCTGTGCCTGCCAGTTGCATGTGGTTCTCCTAGCGCTTGCCAAAGAACGCCCGCTCGAATCGACCGACGGCGCGCTGCTCGACCGCCCGGACGACGAGGACCGGATTCGCGCCGCTCTTGGCGATCGTCACCGGGACCGTCTCGCCGATGAGGGGTGCGGTCGGCCCCGAGCTGGGTCCACCGATGAGGACGAGCTCCCGCGGCCGGGCCGAGCGAGCGAGCCCTCTGCCGATCTCGCGGCGATGGAGCACTTTGAGATCGGCTTCGAGCCCCGCTCTCGCCATGGTCGCGCGGGCGGCGCTGACGAGACCCTCCGCGGTGCGGCGCTCCGTGCCGCGCTCCACCACCGTCACCACCCGGGTCTTCGTCCCGAACCAGGCCGCGAAGGCCGGCGCCAGCTCGGCGGCGAGCTGAGAGTTCTTTCCGGTCGTCACCGGCAGCAGGACGCTCTCGACCGAGTCCTTCGCCACCATGCCGTAGACGACACCGACATGACAGGGGGCGCGGGACAGGACCCGGTCCACGACCGAGGCGACCAAGCGCTCCAGGAAGGAATGGCCCGTCGGCTGCCCCATGAGGAGGAAGTTGCATTGCTCTTCACGGGCCGTCTGCGCAATCGCGTAGCTGACCCGACGGGCGATCTTGAGGACCGGCGTGGCAGTCATGCCCCGCGCTGCGGCATAGGCCACCGCCTCGTCGAGCAGAGCCTCCTGCGAGCGCGCGGCGGCGCGTCCGCTGAGCAGAGACTCGCCCTCGGGCACTTCCACCACCGTGGCCACGACGATCGATCCGTCGTGCTGTCGCGCTAGGGCGCTGGCCAATTCCATCAGGGTCGGCATGAACTCGGGATGGGACAGCGCGACCAGGACCCGATACTCCTTGCGATCCAGACGTTCCATCCATTGCACATGCTTCTGAAAGGTCTCTTCACGAGTCCTGGCGTAGCCGTAGTAGAAGAACGCTCCGGCGACGATCCAACCTCCGGCGGCGACCCAGGAGAGCGGGTAGTCGCGAGCCATGAAGATGGCGATGACGAGCATGGCCGCGATCGCGAGAATCGGCGTCCAGGGGACGAACGGCACCCGGAAGCCGCGATCGAGATCCGGTCGGAGCTTGCGGAGACGGATCAGAGCGACATTCACACCAGCGAACAGCAAGAGGAACATCACGCTGGCGGCGGCGGCCACGTCCTCGATCGGCAGGGCCACCGCCATGCCGATGATCAGAATCGCGGAGAAAAAGATCGCGTAGTGAGGAGTGCCTCGGGTCGCATGCACCCGCGCGACGATTCTGGGCAAGCTCGCGTCACGAGCCATGGCGAAGGCGACCCGGGAGGACGAGTAAATGGTGGCGTTGAGAGCGGAGACCGTGGACAGCAGCCCGCCTACGAGGAGGAGGATTCCACCGCCCACCATGAACTGGTCGGCCGCCGTAACGAGCGCGATCTCCTTGGCCTCGCCGAGATAATCGCTGATCGCCAGGCCCGCCGGTGGCACCACCGCGCCGATCGAGACGAGCGCCACGAGGAGGTAGATTGGAATGACGATCAGCAGCGAGAGGAAGACGGCGCGCGGGATATTGCGCTTGGGATCGTCCACCTCCTCGCTGGTTTGGGCGATGATCTCGTAGCCCTCGAAAGCGATGAACGTGAGGCCCATCGCGCCGAGGACTCCGGCCCAGCCGTGGAGCAGGAACGGAGAGAAAGACCCCCGCCAACCCGGACGATTCACCATGGCCCAGAGACCCGCGGCGATGAACAAGCCGATGATGGCGATCTTGCCCAGGGTGACGACGTTGCCCGCCTTCCCGGTCTCGGACGCGCCCCGGTAGTTGATGGCGGTGAAGATCAGACAGGCCCCGACGGCGAGCCAGATCTCCAGGGGAAACACCCGCGTGTGGATCTCGGCGATCCCGGCCACCGACAGCAGCTCCTTGAAGTAGGCGCCGAATCCGAGGGCGTAAAGGGAACACGCCACGGCGTGAGCGAACCAGTCCATCCAACCCGACAGAAAACCGCTGGGATCCGGGAGCGAGGCCTTGATCCAGAGATAGCCACCGCCGGCGCCGTGGACCGCGCTGCCCAGCTCGGCGTAGGCCATCGCCGTCAGTAGGGCGACGAGACCGTTGAGGAGGAAGACGACGATCAGCGCGGGACCGGCGACGCCCGCGGCGATTCCGGTGAGCACGAAGATACCGGCGCCGATCATGGCCCCGACGCCGATCATGGTCACGTCGATGAGCCGCATTTCGCGGCTCAGGCGCACTTCCATCGGCACGGGTCTCCTCCCGGGGCTGCTAACGACCTGGTGAGAATGTCGACCGAGCGCGTCTCGGCCCCGCTTCGCTCGAGTCCATCTCTCTGCAGACCTCCGCGACCGGCTCGTCAGGCTCCACCTGGTAGAGCTCGTCCGCCACGATAGCCCAATCCCGCACGTCGCGAAAAGCGTCGCGGGGCCCGCGCTGAGACACTCATGGAAGCTCCTCGACACCGAGGACGAGCGCCGGATCGAGGAGGCGATGTCGACGCGGCGAACGATCCGCGCGCGGATAGCGGATTGGGGCAGTGGCTCGGCCGGGAATGCACCGCATTCGCACCGTGAGGGCCGAGGGTTCAAACCCCTTCTGCTCCACGATTCCTCTCGCGTGGGCGAAAACTCCGCGGGATTCGATGCGTAGAAGAGTCCGAGGCCCTGTCGCGCCCTCGTCGGAGCGTTCCCCGCCGCAGAGTGGGAGACGTTCGCTGCGCGGACGACCGCGACAGCGTCCAGGATCAGGACTCGATGATCTTTACGACCCACGCGCCAGCGCGGCCCTTGCGCCTGATCCGCGACGGCACGGGCGTCACCTCTCCCGCCAGCCCCCGGATCGCCGGAGCCGGTCGACGGGGAGGCGATGAGCGCTGCTAGACTCATTGATTCGCCGGTCGGTCATCCATGTCCGCCGCTCGACCCGTGAAGCCGACTCCCCGCCCGTCCCACTCTCCGCTATCCGATCCATGGAGGATGTAAGCATGAGCCCACTGAGATCCCAGACCCTGCCGCTCATTCTGGCCGTCGCGCTCGCGCTGACCGCCTGCAACGGCGCCTCGAAGCCCGCCGACGATGCCGCGGCGACCCGCGTGGGCGCGGCGACGCACGCCACGTTGACGATCGACGAGAGCCAGCTGCCGGCGACGATGCGCTTCGCGGTGAGCGACCTCGACTCGAGCAAGGACGCCTGCGGCGACTTCGGCGGCTACGTCAACAGCAAGTGGCTCGCCGCCAACCCGATCCCGGCCGACCGCAGCAGTTGGGGTCCCGGTTCGATGCTGGCCGAGCGCTCGCTGGCGGTCCGCCATCAGCTGGCCGAGCAGGCCGCAGCCGACGCTGGCGCCGCCGGCATCGAGAAGATCGTCGGCGACCTCTGGGCCACGGGCATGGACGAGGCGAAGATCAACGCCCAGGGCATCGCGCCGCTGCGCGAGCGGCTGGCGGAGATCGACGCTCTCGCCGACGCGGATGGCCTCGCCGCCTACCTGCGCGCGTCGGCCGCCCGCGGCGACAACGTGCTGTTCGGGTTCGGCCCGGAGGCCGACTTCAAGAACTCGTCGATGCAGATCGCCTACGCCACGCAGGGCGGCTTGGGCTTGCCGGACCGGGGCTACTACTTCGACGAAGACAAGCGGGAGAAGCTCGAGGCCTACCGAGCCCACATCGCAAGAGTGCTGGAGCTGTCGGGCACGGCGGCCGACGTCGCGGCCGGGCAGGCCGCGGCCGTGATCGCTCTCGAGACCCGATTGGCCAAGGCCTCGAGGTCGCGCGAGGAGATCTCGCGCGACGTCTCCCTCTACTACAACCCGGTCTCTCCGGCCGACGCCGACGCGCTGACGCCGCGCTTCCCGTGGACCCGCTTCTTCGAGTCGCAGGGCGTCGCGGTGCCGGAGATGTTCTCGCTGGCGATGCCGGCCTTCCATCAGGAAGTCGACGCGATGATCGGCGACGAGCCGCTCGACCACTGGCAGGCCTACCTGCGCTTCCAAACGATCGACACCGCCTCGCCCTACCTCTCCGAGGACTTCGTCCAGGAAAACTACGAGTTCTACGGCAAGACCATGCGCGGCCAGAAGGAGATCCAGGCGCGCTGGAAGCGCGTGCTCGGCAGCATCGAAGACAACGCGGGCGAGGCGATGGGCCAGCTCTACGTCCAGGTCGCCTTCCCGGCCGACTCCAAGGCGCGCATGGAGACGCTGGTCGCGAACCTCGGCACCGCGCTCAAGGCGCGGATCGGGAAGCTCGACTGGATGAGCGACGAGACCAAGCAGAAGGCGCTCGCCAAGTGGGCGTCCTTCACGCCCAAGATCGGCTATCCCGACAAGTGGCGCGACTTCTCCGGCCTCGAGACGAGCCGTGACAGCTACATCTCCAACGTCTTCGCCGCCACCGCGTTCAACTACGAGTTCGAGCTCGGCAAGATCGGCAAGCCCGTCGACAAGACCGAGTGGGGCATGACGCCGCAGACGGTCAACGCCTACTACAACCCGCTCCAGAACGAGATCGTCTTTCCGGCCGCCATCCTCCAGTCACCATTCTTCGATGCCGACGCGGACGAGGTGATGAACTACGGCGCGATCGGCGCCGTCATCGGCCACGAGATGACTCACGGCTACGATGACCAGGGCAGCCGCTTCGGCGCCACCGGCAACTTCGAGAACTGGTGGACGGACGCCGACGCCGAGGGCTTCGCCGCGCGCACCGACAAGCTGGTCCGGCAGTTCGACGCCTACGAGGCGCTGCCGGGCCTCCACGTCAACGGCAAGCTGACGCTCGGCGAGAACATCGCCGACCTCGGCGGCCTCGCCACCGCCTACGACGCGATGGTGGCCGCTACTGTTGGTATGCCGGATCCGATGACCGACGGCATGACTCGCGACCAGCGTTTCTTCCTGAGCTACGGCACCGCCTGGCGCTCGCAGATGACGCCCGACACGCTCAAGGTCCTGGTCGCCGCCGACCCGCACGCGCCGCCGCAGTTCCGTGCGATCGGCGCGCCGTCGAATCTGCCGGCGTTCGCCGCGGCGTTCTCCTGCGAGCCGGGCCAGCCGATGGCGCGCGGCGGCGAGGACCGCGTGGTGATCTGGTGAGGCGCCGGCGGGAGCTCTCGCTCGATTGAGAGCTCCCGCGGGACCCGGCCCGACGGCGCGGCTCCACGCGCGCCCATGCTAGCGTCGCGCCTGGAGCCTGGAGGGCGCCATCACCCCTCTGGCGCCATGCCGCCGATGATCTGGCTCGTCGCCGCGCTGATCCTGCTGCTCAACCTCCCTTTCGGCTTCTGGCGGGCCGGCGTGCGCAAGCTCTCGGCGCCCTGGCTGGTGGCGGTGCATGCCCCCGTACCGTTGGCGATCGGGCTCCGTATGGTTTCCGGCCTCGGGTTCCAATGGCGCACCCTGCCGCTCTTCGTCGTGGCTTTCTTCGGCGGCCAGTGGCTCGGCGGCAAGCTGCGCCTCTGGAACGCAGCGCGCCCGCGCTAATCGCGACGCTGCGGCGTTCTCCGCGACCCTGGCGCCTTGCGTCGCGGTGAGGCGAGCCGCTACGCTGCCGGGCATGAGACGACCGGCGGCGCGGGTGAGTTGATGGCGGTGCTCCGACCCTACCCCTTCGGCGCGCTGGTGCGGCGCGCCTTCCGGGAGCTCGACGAGAAGCAGGCGCTCTTCGACCTGCCGGTCGCCAAGGGGTATTTCGGCGATCCGGAGCTCGACCTCGCGGTCCGCCACCACGGCTTCGCCGCCTCGTCGCCGTTCGGGCCGGCGGCCGGGCCGCACTCGCAGCTCGCCCAGAACATCGTCCTCGCCTGGCTCGCGGGGGGGCGGATCGTCGAGCTGAAGACCGTGCAGGTCAACGACACGCTCGACATCCCACGCCCCTGCATCGACGTCCAGACCGTCGGCTACAACGTCGAGTGGTCGCAAGAGCTCAGCCTCGACCAGTCGCGCGAGGAGTACGTCAAGGCGGCGATGCTGATCGAGCTGCTCACGGCGAGCGGCAAGCTGCCGCTCCTCCCCGGCTTCGACCGCACGCTGTTCGATCTGAGCGTCGGCTACGACCTCGCCGGCATCGCGGGCGACCGGGTCGCCGCGTTCATCTCCGGCCTCACCGACGCGACGCCGACGGTGGAGCGGCTGCGCCGGGAGATCCCGGCCGAGCTCGGAGCGCTCCGCGACCTGCCGTTCGCCACCGCGCTCTCGTCGACCCTGACGCTGTCGACGTTCCACGGCTGTCCGCCGGACGAGATCGAGCGCATCGTCCGTCACCTGCAGGAGCGGCATCGACTGCACTGCATCGTCAAGCTCAACCCGATCCTGCTCGGCCCCGACGAGACCCACCGGCTGCTCCACGAGGCGCTCGGCTACCACGACATCCGGGTCCCGGCGGACGCATTCGCGCGCGACGCGAGTTGGGCGCAGATGTCCGACTTCGTCGGCCGCCTCGGCGAATCGGCGGCGGCGGCCGGACTCGGCTTCGGCGTCAAGTTCAGCAACACCCTGATCGTCGAGAACCACCGCGACTTCTTCCCGGCGAGCGAGCGCGAGATGTACCTGTCGGGGGCGCCGCTCCACGTGCTCGCGAGCGCGCTGGTCGACCGCTTCCGCCGCGAGTTCGGCGACCGCTTTCCGATCTCCTTCGCCGCCGGCATCGACCGCGGCAACTTCGCCGACACGGTGGCGCTCGGGCTGGCGCCGGTCACCGTCTGCACCGACCTGTTGAAACCGGGCGGCTACGGCCGCGGTCGCGGCTACCTCGCCGCGCTCGCCGAGCGGATGCGGAGGGCGGGCGCGCGCTCGATCGACGAGCTGGTGATCCGCGGTTTCGGCCACGCCGAAGCCGCGCTCGAGCGGAGCGCCGGGGCCACCGCGGGACCGGCGGACGCGACGGTCGTCGCACGCTGCCGCACCGCACTCGCGAGCGGCGGCGACCTCGCGGCCGCGGCCGGTCCCGCGCTCTTCGCGCGCTGGGTCTCGGCGGCGCGGCTCCTCAACAGCGTGGACTACGCCGAGCGAACGGCCGCCGACCCGCGCTACGCTCAGGCCGCCCACCGCACCCTGCCGCGCAAGATCGGCCGCCACCTCGAGCTCTTCGACTGCATCAACTGCGAGAAGTGCGTGCCGGTTTGCCCCAACGACGCCAACTTCATCTACTCGCTGCCGCCCGGCGAGGTGCCGATCGTCAAGGTGCGCCGCGACGGCTCGGGCTGGAGCGCGCGGGCGGAGGGTGCGCTCACGATCGCCGCGGCCGCCCAGATCGGCAACTTCGCCGACTTCTGCAACGACTGTGGCAACTGCGACGTCTTCTGCCCCGAGGACGGCGGACCCTACCTCGTCAAGCCCCGTTTCTTCGCGACCGCCGCGGCCTGGGAGGCCGACCGCCCGCGCGACGGCTTCCAGGTCGAGCGGCGGGAGGGCGGCTTCGCCGTGCGTGGGCGCTTCCAAGGACGCGACTCGAGCCTCGAGATCGTCGATGGTCGTGTCGTCTACCAGGGCGAGGGCTTCCGCCTCCACTTCGACGAGTCCGATCCGGTCGCCACGCTCGCCGGCGAGGCCGCGGACGAGGTCGACCTGACATACTTCCGCCTGATGGCGATGGTCGGACGCGCCCTTCTCGCGCCGTCCGAAGTGAACTACCTGAACTGCCTTTAGACGTCCCTCCCCCGGGGCGGAGGACACCATGCCGGATCCGAATGCCCAGGCGGCCGAAACGCTGGCCGCGGTCAGCGAGCTCGCGGCCCGCCGCACTCCCGAGATCGTCCGCTTCCTGCGCGAGATGATCGCGATCCCCTCCGAGAGCAGCCACGAGCGCGCGGTGGTCGAACGCGTGCACGCCGAGATGGAACGCCTCGGCTTCGACGAGGTCAAGGTCGATGGCCTGGGCAACATCCTCGGCCGCGTCGGCAGTGGCCCGACCGTGATCGCGCTCGACGGCCACCTCGACACCGTCGGCGTCGGCGATCGCTCGACCTGGACGCGCGACCCCTACCTCGGCGAGGAGCGGGACGGCGTCATTTACGGCCGCGGCGCCGGCGACCAGGAAGGGGGGCTCGCCGCGGCGGTCCACGGCGCGGCGATCGCCAAGGAGCTGGGCCTGCTCGACGGCGTCCAGCTCTGGGTCACCGGCACCGTGATGGAGGAGGACTGCGACGGCCTCTGCTGGCAGTACATCCTGCGCGAGAGTGTGCTCGCGCCCGACGTCGTCGTCATCACCGAGCCGACCAACCTCGGCGTCTACCGCGGCCAGCGCGGGCGCATGGAGATGGAGGTGCGCACGCAGGGGCGCTCGGCGCACGGCTCGATGCCCGAACGGGGCGTCAACGCGGTCTACAAAATGGCGCCGATCGTCGCCGACGTCGAGCGGTTGAACCAGAGTCTCGCCGAGCGGCCCGATCCCTTCCTCGGCCCC
The DNA here is from genome assembly GCA_963700315.1 of uncultured Acidobacteriota bacterium. Classification (GTDB taxonomy): domain Bacteria; phylum Acidobacteriota; class Thermoanaerobaculia; order Multivoradales; family JAGPDF01; genus JACTMI01. The sequence goes on from CAVOXC010000001.1 coordinate 513,019, forward strand.
GGCACGGTGACCATCTCCGACATCCGCGCCACTTCGCCGTCCCTCTGCGCGGTCGCCGACAGCTGCACCATCCACCTCGACCGCCGGCTGACCAAGGGCGAGACGATCGAGTCCGCGCTGGCCGAGATCCAGGCCCTGCCGGGCGTCGCCGCCGCCGGCGCCATGGTGACGGTGCTCGACTACGCCGTCGCCGCCTGGACCGGCCTCGTCTATCCGACGCAGAAGTACTACCCGAGCTGGCTGCTCGACGAGCGCGAGCCGGCGATCGCCGCCGCGGTGGCGACGGCCCGGGACGCGGTCGGCGCGACACCGCGCGTCTCGCGCTGGAACTTCTCGACCAACGGTGTCGCCAGCTGTGGGATGTTCGGCGTGCCCACGGTCGGCTTCGGCCCCGGCGACGAGATCTGGGCCCACACCCCCGACGACCAGGTGCCGATCGCGCATCTCGCCGCCGCCACCCGCTTCTACGCCCTCTTCGCACAGCGCTTCGTCGCGGCGACCGCGGCCGTGGCGCGCTGAGGCCGAGCCATGGACCACCGACCGATTCTCGACAAGATCGACCGCCTGCGCGCGCTCGCGCCCGGCCTCCACGACCGCGACTTCCTGCTCACCTGGCGGGAGAGCGAAACGACGCTCCGCTTCCTCGTCGCCGCCACCGAGGTCCTCGAGGAGATCCACCGCGCGGGCCTCTCGGCGCGCCTCTTCGACACCGGCCTGGGGCTCGCGATCTTCCGCGACAAGTCGACGCGCACCCGCTACGCGTTCAAGTCCGGCTGCAACCTGCTCGGCCTCGGCACCGAGGAGCTCGAGGAGTCGACTTCGCAGATCGCGCACGGCGAGACCGTGCGCGAGACCGCGGCGATGGTCGGCTTCCTCTCCGAGGTGATCGGCATCCGCGACGACATGTACCTCGGTGAGGGCCACGCCTACATGGCCGAGGTCGCCGCCGCGCTCGAGGAGAGCCGGCGCGCGGGCGTGCTCGCGCAGCGACCGGCGGTGGTCAACCTGCAGTGCGACCTCGACCATCCGACCCAGAGCCTCGCCGACCTCTCCCACCTCGTGCGCCTCTTCGGCAGCCTCGAGGCGCTGCGCGGCAAGCGCCTGGCGATGACCTGGGCGCATTCACCCTGCTACGGCAAGCCGCTGTCGGTGCCGCAGGGGGTGGTCGCCCTGATGGCTCGCTTCGGCATGGAGGTCGTGCTCGCCCACCCCGAGGGCTACGAGCTGGCCGCGGAGCCGCTCGACGCGGCGGGTCAGTATGCGGCGCAGAGCGGCGGCTCGTTCACGGTGACGAGCTCGATGGCGGCAGCCTTCGCCGGCGCCGACGTCGTCTACCCGAAGAGCTGGGCGCCGATGGCGGTCATGCGCGAGCGCACCCGACTGCTGCGCGCCGGCGAGCGCTCGGCGCTCGTCGAGCTCGAGCGCCAGGCGCTGGCGACCAACGCCCAGCACCGGAGCTGGGAGTGCGACGAGACCAAGATGGCGCTCACCCGGGGCGGCGCCGCCCACTACTTGCACTGCCTGCCCGCCGACGTCACCGACGTCTCCTGCGCGGCGGGCGAGGTGAGCCGGGCGGTGTTCGAGCGCGCGCGGCTCGACACTTACCGCGAGGCCGGCCACAAGCCGTTCGTGATCGCGGCGATCATCCTCGCCACCCGCTGCGCCGACCCTGCCGGCGCGCTCGCCGGCGCCGTCGAACGGGCGCGGCCGCGGCGGCCGATTTGAACGGCGCGGCGCCGGCTACCGGCGACCTGATCGTCCTCGCCATCGGCGGCAACTCGCTGATCGCGGACGAGGCGCACCGAACCGTCCCCGACCAGTGGAACCTGACCCGCGCGACCTGCCACCACGTCCTCCAGATCGTCGCCGCCGGCCACCGCGTGGCGATCACCCATGGCAACGGCCCACAAGTCGGCTTCATCCTGCGCCGCTCGGAGCTCTCCGCGCACGAGCTGCACGAGGTGCCACTCGACTCCTGCGGCGCCGATACCCAGGGCGCCATCGGCTACATGATCCAGCTCTCGCTCGCCAACGAGCTGCGGCGCCGGGGAATGAACCGGACCGCGGTCTCGCTGGTGACCCTGGTCGAAGTCGATCCGGCGAGCCCGGAGCTCGCGCGGCCGTCGAAGCCGATCGGCTCGTTCATGGACGAGGCGACGGCGCGGGCGCGCTCGGCCGAGGGCGGCTGGGCGATCGCCGAGGACGCCGGCCGCGGCTGGCGCCGCGTGGTGCCGAGCCCCGAGCCGCGGGCGATCGTCGAGCTCGCGGCGATCCGTGACCTGGTCGAGGCCGGCTTCATCGTCACGGCGCTCGGCGGCGGCGGCATCCCGGTGGTGCGCGACAGCGCCGGCGACCTGTGTGGCATCGAGGCCGTGATCGACAAGGACCTCGCCTCGTCGCTGCTCGCGGTCGAGCTCGACGCCGACCAGCTCGTCATATCGACCACCGTGCCACGCGTCTGCCTCGACTTCGGCAAGCCCACCGAGCGGCCGCTCGACCGCCTCTCGCTCGCCGACGCCCGCGCGCACCTCGCCGCGGGAGAGTTCGGCCGCGGCAGCATGGCGCCCAAGATCGAGGCCGCCTGCCGCTTCCTCGAGCGCGGCGGCCCGCGCGCCGTCATCACCTGCCCCGACGAGCTCGAAGACGCCGTCGAGGGCCGCGCCGGGACGATCCTCGAACGCTGAGGGCGCGGTTGCCCGCGCCCGGAGAAGCTCAGCCGCGCCGGGCGCCGGTGAAGAGGACGGCGACGCTGTCGTCCGCCATCCCGACGCCGGCGGCGAGCGCCTGCATCAGGCCGGCGAGGCCGGCGGTGGCGGTCTCGTCGGCGTCGCTGCCGGTGGTCTCGCGACCGAGGGCGTTGGCGGTGATCAGCGTCGCCTCGTCGACGACGAGCGGGTAGCCGCCGGTCGCGAGCATCGCCTCGACCACCGCCAGCCAGTCGTAGGTCTCGTCGTCGAGGATGCCGGTCGCGACGCTCTTCGGCTCCGTCTCCCAGGGCCACATGAACTCGGAGCGGTGATGTGCCGCATAGCGCAGCCCCTCGGCGACCAAGGCCGCCCGCTCGGGCGCGGCCAGGAAGTCGGCCACCGGCTCGCGCACCGCCGGGTCGAGCACCGGCGCCCGCGAAGAGCGCTCGAGCAGGCGCGCCACCAGCCGATCGTAGGCGCGCGCCAGGGGGAAGCCACCAACTGTCTGCACGGCGTGGAGCCGAGGCACCCGTTCGATCCGGCCGAGGCGGACGGCGTCCGCGCAGCCGAGCGCACAGGCGCTCGCCAGCGCGCCGCCGCCGACCTGAACGAAGAGGCGGTCGAGCCGGCGCTCGCCCAAGGCGTCGATCAACTCCCAGACGAGGGTCGCTCCCCCTTCGATGGCCAGGCCGTTGTCCGGCCCCTGGCAACAGAACGGAACCGCGCCAGCGGCCACGGCATCCTGGAAGCGATGGTAGCAAGGATCTCCAGCGACGCCCGGCTCCCGCTCGCACACCGCGAGCCGCGCGCCGAGCTGCTGGAGCCGCGCGACGACGTGCGCGTTCGCCCAGGGGGGAACGAAGACGTCGAGCGGCAGCCCGGCCGCCTTCGCCACGACCGCCGCCGCGAGCGCCGCGTTGCCGCAGCTCGCGATCGCGAGCCGCGTTCTGGGTCCGAGCGCGCTCGACGCTTCCAGGTAGAGCAGGATCCCCATCAGGTGGCGCGCCTTGTGCGAACCCGAGACGTTGCCGGTCTCGTCCTTCACCCAGAGCCGGCCGGGGGCCAGCCCCAGCCGCGCGGCGAGCGCGTCGGCCGGAGCGCAGGGGGTGATCGCGAAGCCCTTTCCGTCGACCGCCGCGATGACGCGGTCCAGCGCTTCGACGCGAGCCGTCCACTCCTCGCCAGGGCGGCCGCGTGCGGCGGCCAGATGCCAGGAGTGGAGCAGATGCCGGTAGCGCACGAAGGGGTTGCGCTCGTTGCCCGTCGGATAGGCCAACCCGCCGGTGGCAAGGGTCCGCCGGAGGAGATGATCGACGTCGTCGCCCGGGCGTGCTCGCGGGCAACGGACCGGCGCCGGGTCGGCGGCAGTGGGCTGCGCCGGCGCCCCGCACCCCGCGCAGGCGAGCGACGAGGACGGAGCGATCACGATGCCGCGGCGACGCGCGCGTTGAGCTCGCGGATCTGCTCGTCCCAGGCCGGCAGGTAGCTACGCAGATCGTCCCAGAAGCTCGCCGTTCGGCGCGCGCGTGAACTCCTCGACCGGCACCCCCTGCTGCTCGACCCAGGTGTAGTAGCCGAGGTTGAAGATCCGCTCGCGCTCGCGCTGACCGAGCTCGAGGTAGTGGTCGGTGCGGACGCCGCGCAGGTGCTCGCCGAAGACTTCGCCGCAGGCGACCTCGTCGAAGCCGCGCGGGAAGTCGCGGCGTTCGATGCGCGGCCACTCGCTGGCGTAGAGCTCCGCGCCGTCGGTCGCCACGGTGAGCACCGCGTCGTCGGGGCCGAGATCGAAGTATCGCGCGGTCTTGATTGCGGCGAGCACGTTGCAGATGCTGGAGAAACCGAACGAGCGCAGCGCCGCCACCACTTCGACCGGCACGCCGCGCCGTTCGACGAGGTAGCGCTTTCCGACCTCGCGCTCGAACAGCAGGCCGAGCGCGTCGGTCGCGCGGTCGGACACCGCCGCCACCGCGTCGGTCTCCATGACGTTGTGGATGAACGGCACGTGCTTGTCGCCGATGCCCTGGATGTTGTGCTCGCCGAAGCCGTTGTAGAGCAGCGTCGGGCACTCGAGCGCCTCGACCGCGACGATGCGGGTGCCAAGCTCGCGCTTGAGATAGTCGCCGGCGGCGAGCGTGCCCGCCGAGCCGGTGGCGGAGACGAAGGCGAACGGCCGCAGCGCGGGGCGCGCCGCGGCGAGCGCCGCGACCACGCGGGCGAGCGCGGACCCGGTGCACAGGTAGTGCACCAGGTAGTTGCCGAACTCGCAGAACTGATTGAAGATGACGTTCGCCGGATCGCGCTCGAGCTCGGCGCAGGCGTCGTAGATCTCTTTGACGTTGCTCTCCGAGCCCGGCGTGCGAATGATGTCCTCCGGGCTCGCCACCCAGCGCTCCAGCCACTCGAAGCGCTCCGCGCTCATCCCGGCGGGCAGGATGGCGACGCCGTGGCAGCCCATGATGCGCGAGATCGCGACACCGCCGCGGCAGTAGTTGCCGGTCGACGGCCAGAGCGCGCGGTGGCGGGTCGGATCGAACTGGCCGGTGACCAGGCGCGGCGCCAGGCAACCGTAGGCCGCGAGCACCTTGTGCGCGGTGATCATCGGGAAGCGGTCGCCGAGCGCGACCACGATCGGCGCCTCGACGCCGGTCAGCGACTCCGGCAGCACGACGTGCTCCGGCACGGCGGCGCGCCCCCGGCGGCTGGCGTCGTTGTGCCAGTGGACGCGGAAGAGATTGCGCGGGTCGGGGGCGTCGGGATCGACGCCGGCGAGCCCGGCCTCGACCGCGGCGGGGATGCGCGCCGGATCGGCCAGCTCGGCGAAGGTCGGCAGCACGATCCGCGCGGCGCGGAAACGCGCCACGCTGTTGTCGTAGACCTCGCGATCGACGACGTCGGTTTCCAGTCCCAGTCGTCTCAAGCGGGAACCTCGCTCATGCGCCGCCAGAGCCGGGGCGCCTCCTCGCGCGCCTCGGCGCGCAGCGCCTCGATGTCGGCCGTCAGCAGCCGCCCTGCCTGCACCACCACGCGTCCGCCGACCACCGTGCGGGCCGAGCGCGCCGCCTGCGTCGCGCGCACGAAGCCGGTCACGGCGCCCGTGGCGGGCGGCGGGGCGGCCGCCTCGTCGGCGCCGGGGTCCGGGAAGAGCGCGCGCGCCAGCTCCTGGCTGCCGCAGAGGCGTGCCGCGAGCGCGGCCGGCGGCTCGCGCCGGGCGCCGCCCACCTCGAACAGTGCCGCGAGCTCTTCGCGGAGATCCGACGCGTAACCGTCGGTGCCGAGCGCGACCCGGCCGCTCTGCGCCAGAGCGCCGGGTAGCCGACGCCGGTTGCCCCGGTTCGAGCGCGGGTTCTGCACCAGCCAGCAGCCCCGCGCCGCGACCTGCCGCACCTGCGCGGCGTCGAGGTGCACGCCGTGCGCCAGGATCGAGCCCGGCGGCAGCGCGCCCAGCGGCATGCAGCCGCTCGAGCGGCCCGTCGTAGCCGCGGCGCGCGGGCATCCTCGACGTCGGCGCCATCCTCGGCGACGTGCACGTGGAGGACGGTGCCGAGCTCGCGGCAGAGCTCGCCGGCCTCGCGGATGGTGTCGTCGGAGACCGTGAACGAGGCGTGCAGGCCGACGCACGCCGCGCACCAGCGGGCGGCGGTTCGTCGGCCAGGAAGCGCCGGCACTCGGCGAGGCCGCGCCGCGCCTCCTCGCGCGCCGCCGTTGCGCTCGGTGGCGCCGTAGCAGAGGAGCGCGCGCATGCCGAGCTCCTGGCAGGCGTCGGCCAGCACGTCGAGCGAGCCCTCGATGAACTCCGGCGACTCGTGGTGGTCGACGAGCACCGTGGTGCCCGCGAGCAGCGCCTCGCCGACGTAGTAGCGGGCCGCGGCTCGCAGCGCGTCGCGCGTCGAGCGCGCGGTCGAGCCGCCACCAGACCCGCTCGAGGATCTCGACGAAGTTCTCGGGCCGCCGGCTCCGGCGCCGGCATGCCCGAACGGCGCCAGGCCCGCTGTAGATGTGGGTGTGGGCGTTGGCCAGCCCGCCGCCGCTCACGTCGCCGGACTCCCGGGGCCGCTCGCCTCGAACCTGCGGATCTTGCCCACCGACATCGCGCGCGCCGCCGGCGAGTCCTTCATCGGCAGGGTCGTGCGGCGCACGCCGTCGAAGGCCTCGAGCGCGCCGGCCACCGCCGCCGCGGTCGGCACCAGGCCGATCTCGCCGACGCCCTTGGCGCCGAACGGCCCCTCGGGCTCGGGATCCTCGACCAGGATCACCTCGACCTCCGGCATGTCGCGGGCGCGCAGCACGCCGAGCTCGCGCAGCTTGAAGGTCACCGGCATGCCGTTCTGCGCAGGGGAGCTCCTCGGTCAGCGCGTAGCCCAGGCCCATGTGGACCGAGCCCTCGATCTGTCCCTCGCAGAGCGCCGGGTTGATCGCCCGCCCGACGTCGTGCGCGGCGACGACCCGCTCGACCCGCCCCGCCGCGTCGAGGATGCACACCTGCGTCGCGTAGCCGAACGCGGTGTGGGTCTTGATCTTGGTCCCGGCGCGCCGAGCGCGGTGGTGTCGTCGACCACCACGTCGCCGGCGTAGACCGTCCCGACGAGCTCGGCGAGCAGTGCGTCCGGCGTCGAGGTCGGCGCGCAGCTTTCGCGCCGCGCCGCGACGACCGCGCTGCCGCCGAACAGCGTCGCGCGCGAGCCGGTGGTCTGGCCGCAGTCGAGCGCGAAGGTCGAGTCGACCTTGGGCCGGAAGAGTCGCGGCCGGCAGGCCGGTCACCTCGACCGCGAACTGGATGAGCACCGTGAGCAGCCCCTGCCCCATCTCGGTGTAGCCGTTGTAGAGCGAGATCGTGCCGTCCGGCTCGACCACCAGCCGCGCCTTGCCCCACTCGACGGACGCCGTTGCCGATGCCGCTGTTCTTGATGCCGCAGGCGATGCCCACCGCGCGGCCCGGCGCGCGCGCGCCGCGTCGTAGGCGGCCTTGACCGCGAGCGAGCGTCTGCTTGATGCCCGACCGACTTCTCGAGCACCTGCCCGGTGGTGAAGGTGTCGCCGACCTCGACCGCGTTGCGCCAGCGGATCTCCCAGCGCGTCGAGGCCCGCCTTCTCCGCCAGCAGGTCGAGGCAGCCCTCCATCGCGAAATGCGCCTGGTTGGCGCCGAAGCCGCGCATCGCGCCGCAGGGCGGGTTGTTGGTGTAGACGGCCGACGCGCCTCGACGTCGACGTTCGGCACCCGGTAGGGGCCGCAGGCGTGGCCGGCGGCGCGCTCGAGCACCTTGCCGCCGACCGAGGCGTAGGCGCCGCGTGTCGCCGATCATGCGCGCCTGGACCGCGGTCAGCCGGCCCTCGGCGTCGCAGCCGACGCGTGTAGTCCATCGTGATCGGGTGTCGCTTCGGGTGCATGCGGATCGACTCCTCGCGGGTCAGCGTCAGCTTGCACCGGCCGACCGCGTCAGCCTGGCCAGCAGCGCGGTCTGCGCCTGGATCGACATGTCCTCCTTGCCGCCGAAGGCGCCGCCGTTGGGCACCAGCTCGACGAACACGCGCTCCTCGGCTCGACGCCGAGGAAGCTCGCCACCTGGCGGCGGTCGTCGAAGACTCCCTGGCCCTGGCTGACCAGAGCGGAGGCGGCCGTCGGGCAGCGGCTCGGCGAGCGCGCTCTCGGGCTCGAGGAAGAGGTGCTCGATGCGCTGGGTCCGCCAGGTGCCGGTGACCACGTGGGCGCTCGCCGCGAGCGCCGCGTCGGCGTCGCCGCGCCGGATCACCGATGTGCGACAGCAGGTTGTCGTGCTTCGGGTTGACCTGCGGCGCGCCCGGCGCGAGCGCCGCAGTGGGATCGAGCAGCGGCCGGCAGCGGCTCGTACTCGACCTCGACGAGCTCGGCCGCCGCGCGCGCGGTGCGGCGCGTCGTCGGCGGCGACCGCCGCCAGCACGTCGCCGACGCAGCGCACCTCTTCGCCCTCGGCCACGAAGCCCGGCCAGTCGTCGTAGAGCAGGCCGTACCAGCGCTCGCCCGGGCACGTCGGCGGCGGTCAGCGACCGCAGGCGACGCCGGGCAGCGCGCGCGGCCGCGCGAGGTGTCGATCGCGCAGCACCCGCGCCCGGGCGTGCGGCGGCGAGCACGACCGCGCCGTGGAGCATGCCGGGCGCGCTGCAGGTCGTCGACGTAGGGCCGGTCGCCCAGCGCGTGCGCGGCGGCGCCGTAGCGGGCGAGCGGCTGCCCGACGCGGCCGTCCATGCAGGGCTCCGGCAGCGGCTCGCCGCGCGCGAGCGCGCGCCATCCACTCGATCGCGTCGACGATCTTGACGTAGCCGGTGCAGCGGCAGAGGTGCCCGTCGATCGCCTTGGCGATCTCGACGCGGGTCGGTCTCGGGTTGCTGGTCGAGCAGCCACTTGGCGCGCAGCGCGAAGCCGGGGATGCAGAATCCGCACTGGAGGCCGGCCGCCGCGGCGAAGGCGCGTCGCGATCAGCTCGCGCTCCTCGGCGGCAACGCCCTCCGAGGTCAGGATCTCGTGCGCCGTCGGCCTTCTCGGCGGCGATCGCGCAGGTGGTCTTGGGGTTGCCGTCGACGAGCGCCAGACAGCAGCCGCACTGCCCCTGCGGCGCGCAGCCGTCCTTGGTCGAGACGATGCCGCAGCGGTCGCGCAGCACCTCGAGCAGCGTCTCGCCGGCGGCGATCTCAAGTCGCCGCTCGACGCCATTCAGGGTGAAACCGATCGTCGGCACATCGCGAGTATAGAGAACAGCGCGGAGTACCGGGCGCGGCCGCGGACCTATAATCCCGGAAGAGACCCTGAGCGTGCGCACGCGGATCGAGAACGGCACGATCGTCACCGCCGAGGCCAGCTACCTCGGCGATTTGCTCATCGACGGCGAGACGATCGCCGCGATCGAGGCTCCCGGCGCCTTGCGCTCGGCGCCGGTCGACAGTGTGCTCGACGCCACGGATCGCTACCTGCTGCCCGGCGGCATCGACGCCCACACCCACCTCGATATGGCGCTCGACGACGAGATCCGCTCGGCCGACGACTTCGAATCGGGCACCATCGCGGCGGCGATGGGCGGCACCACCTCGATCGTCGACTACGCGACCCAGACCCGGGGCGGATCGCTCGGCGCGGCGCTCGACGCCTGGCACGCCAAGGCCGCAGGGCGGGCGGTCATCGACTACGGCTTCCACATGATCGTCTCCGACTTTCGGCCCGGCATCGAGCACGAGCTCGACGCGATGGTGGCGGCGGGCGTGCCGTCGTTCAAGCTCTTCATGGCCTATCCGGACCGCTTGATGCTCGACGACGGCGCCATCTTCCGCGTCCTGCTGCGCGCGCGGGAGAACGGCGGCCTGGTCTGTCTTCACGCCGAGAACGGGCACGTCATCCAGGTGCTGGTCGAGCGCGCCCGCGCCGCGGGCCATACCGCCCCCAGGTACCACGCCGAAACTCGCCCGGCGCGCGCCGAGGCGGAGGCGGTTCACCGCTCGGCCGCGCTCGCCGAGATCGCCGACGCGCCCGTGTTCATCGTCCATCTCTCCTCGGCGGAAGCGCTGGAAGAGGTCGAGCGTGCCCGCGCGCGCGGGGTCGAGATCCACGCCGAGACCTGCCCGCAGTACCTTTTTCTCTCCGACGAACGCTACGACGAGCCGGCGTTCGCGGGCGCGCGCTACGTGATGAGCCCGCCGCTGCGCGCCGAAAGCTCGCAGCAGCCGCTCTGGCGGGGGCTCGCGGGCGGCGCCATCCAGACCGTCGCCACCGACCACTGCCCCTTCCGCCTGGCCGACAAGGCGCGCGGCGAGAGCGACTTCTCGCGGATTCCGAACGGCGCGCCGGGAATCGAGACGCGCCTCGTGCTGCTCTGGGACGGCGGCGTGCGCACCGGGCGCCTGTCGATGAACCGCTTCGTCGAAGTCACCTCGACCGCGCCAGCGCGGATCTTCGGCCTCTACCCGAGCAAAGGCGCGATCGCGGTGGGGAGCGACGCCGACCTGGTGCTCTGGGATCCCGAGGCGACAGCGACGATCTCCGTCGCCAGCCACCACAGCCGGGCCGACTACGACCCCTACGAAGGGCGGCAGGTGACCGGCGCCCCCGAGATCGTTCTCGCCCGCGGCCAGATCGTCGTCGCGCGCGGCCGCTTCGTCGGCCGCCCAGGCGCTGGCCGCTTCCTGCCCCGCGCCGTCCGCGGCGGCTGAGCGGCTCGAGGCACTCCAGGGGCTCACAGTGGACATGTGCGGATCTGGACGTGCGCGCGCGACCGAGACGAGAGCCGAAGGGGCTCCGGAGCGGAGTCGGCCGAGCCGCTGGCGGCCGCGCTCGCCCTGAGCCAGCTTCGACCCATGCCGAGCCTCCGCGATCGCTACCGCTTGATCCTCCTCGTCCGGGGCCTGTTCACCCGGCGCCGCCGGCCCGATCTCGAGTCACTCGCCCAGGAGCCGGATCCGGAGCGATTCCTCTGGCGCGTCCTGCCCCACGCCGCCCGCAGCTTCGCCGCCTCGATCGTGGTGCTGCCGCGCCACAAGGCTCTCGCGACCGCCGTCGCCTACCTCTACTGCCGCATGCTCGACACCTACGAGGATCTCCACCCGAGGGCGCAGCGGGTGGACCGCCTGCTCAGCTTCGGCGACCGCTTCGGACGCCAACCGATGCCCCGTCCGAATCCGATCCCGGCGGCGCTGGCCGTCGACGACCGGGACCGACTCCACCTGCTGCTCGTCGAGCGTTGCAGCCAGGTCGACGCTGTCTTCGACGCGCTGCCGGCGGGCACGCGGTCGGCGATCGCCGAGCTGGTGCGGTCGATGGCCGCCGGAATGGCTTGGTCTCTCGAGACCCTTGCCCGGCAGGGCGGAGCGTTCCTCGACGAGAGCCAGGTCAGCCGGTACTGCCACCATGTGATGGGTAACCCGATCGTCTTCGCGCTGCGTCTGGCGGAAGAGCGCGAGCCGTCGGCGGACCACCGCCGGGACGCGCTGGCCGCCGGCGAGATGATCCAGCTCGCCAACATCACCCGGGACATCGAGCGCGATCTCGCGCGCGGGGTCGCCTACCACTCCGACCTCAGGCCCTACCTCGGCGCCGACCCTCTGCCCGCGAGTTGCGGCGAGATCGTGCGACGGGTGCGCGAAGAGCTTCTCCTGCGCGCCCTCAGCAAGGTCACCGCCTACCGCAGCATGGCGCGGGAGATCGTCAGCCGAGGCTCGCCCGGCGTGCGCACGGGCGCCGTGCTGATGCTGCTCTTCACCGACCTCCATTTCCGCGGCTGTGCCATCCGCACCGGTCACGCCGCCTGGCGGGGCCCCCGCGGTCGACTCGGCAGCCTGCTCGCCGCCCTGCCGGCCCTGCTCTCTCGCCATTGGGCGGAGCGCGCGATGGCACGCACCGAGCGACGTTTCCTGGAAGCGGCGGAACGACTGAGCCGCGAGGCACACTCGGCCAGCAGGAAAGCCCGATCCGGCGAGGTCGCCGTTCTCTGATCGATCGTTGCAGCGACGCTCGCCGCGCGGGAACTTCCTTTGAAGCTCAAGAAGAACGACTCCTCGCCTCTTGGAGTCAGTCGATGGCCGAATGCAAGCTGGCCGGGACTCGGGAGAGCGCCCGGTTTCGCTGCGGCGATCCTCCCGAGGTCGAGCCGGATCGGGCGTTGAAAATGCTCCATTTACGGGGGTCGGTGCGGGCGAGAGCGCCTGAAGCGCAGCGCCTCGACGTGCTCCACACCACCCCATCTCTGGAGAGCTTTCGCAACGCTGGCGCCCGCGAAACGAGGATCGCACCGCCCGGAGAACAGACCGGCCTCGGCCTGCGCGGGAGACCGCCCGCGCATCTCACCTGCCCGCATTCGACTCTTCGTTCGTTCTCTCTCATGGGGGCAGCGACAGCCGCCCCACAACGCACGGGAGGACGCCATGCCGAACGAGAAGAGAGCGCAGCCAGGTCCTTGCAACCCTGCCTGTACCAAGGTGGTCCACTTCATGACCGATCAGGAGGTGCCGCCGAGCGTAGGGATCAGCCTGCCCCCCTACACCAGCGTCGACAGCTATCGGTACCTCAACCTCTTCGTGCGCTTCAGCCAGAAGAAGGCCGACGAGCCGCCGGTCGACCTGGGCGTGATCTTCGCCTTCGATACCAAGGGCACGATGGGCGCCCGCCGCTACGTCAACCTCGAGGAGAATCTGAGCGGCCCGCAGAGCACCAACTTCATCGAGATCTCGGGCCAGGGCAGCTGGCACGGCAGCCCGCACGACATCAGCAGCTACCTGGCCAGGTTCCCGGTGATGGGACCGTTCGTCGAGGTGTTCGTCTACAACCGCGCGCCCATCAAGCGGAAAGTCAGCGTCTGGGGCTATCTCGTTTCCTGAGACGCTAGACCCGAGACGATCAACCTGCTCTCCGGCAGGGCCCCCCGCGAATCCGGGACGAGATCGCGAAACCCACGGAGGCGTCAAAACGACTATGACCTGAACCTCCAGCCGACCATCCGGACACCTCCGTAGGCTCGCAGACCTACACCGTGACGATGAGCCGGCGGTAGATGGGGTGCGCGCCGGGATGCTGCGGGATGGTGCCTGCCGCCGAGGGCTCTTGACCCCTTTTCTGGCTCAGCTGTACTCCGAGCTCGAGGCGTCCAGGAAGCGTCGACGCGACTCCGAATCGACAACGCGCTCCGGCCCGAATCCGCTCCTTGCAAGTCGACGCCGCCGGCCGTATTCTCGATGAAGTCCCCACTATTCGTCGGGCAACCGATCTCGTGATCGGGCGGGCGGCCCACGTATCGACAGTGCGGCGGACGTCGCGCCGTTGGAAATGGAGCGCTGGGCGGCGAACGCACCCGGCGAAACGGAGGCAGAGATGACCTCTCCAGCAGTACGGAGCGATCCCAGTCTCGGCTGTGCGGTCATGACCACGTGTCTCGGTGGTCTGGTGCGCAGCATGAGCGCCGCGGCGGAGAGGCTCACCGGCTGGAGCGCAGCGGAAGCGGGCGGCAAGCCCCTGAAGGAGGTCCTCTGTTTCGCCGACGCCGCGACGGACGACGTCGTGGACGCGCTTCGCAGCGGAGGTTCGGTGGCGGAGCTCAGCCACTCCGCGCGCGTCATCGCCCGCGACGGAACGGAACGGCTCATCGCCTGCTGCGCCGAGCCGATCCGCGACGACGGCGGCGCCGCTGCCGGCGTCGTGTTGATCCTCCGTGACGTCAATGAGGAGCACGAGGCGCGGCGGGCGTTGCGCGAGAGCGAGCGGCGCTTGAGGACGATCATCGAGACCGAGCCCGAGTGCGTCAAGGTCGTCGACCGCGACGGCCGAATCCTGGAGATGAACGCCGCGGGCCTCGCCATGCTCGAAGCGGAGTCGCTGGCCGAGGTGCTGCCGCGGACCTCCTCGATTTCGTCGTGCCCGAATGCCGCGCTGCCTTCGGCGCCCTTCATGAACGCGTGATGAGCGGCGAGAGCGGTCGACTGGAGTTCGAAGTCACGGGTCTCAGGGGCACGCGGCGACGGCTCGAGACGCAGGCCGCGCCGCTGCGAGATGAGACCGGCGGCGTTGCGGCGTTCTTGGGTATCACTCGCGACATCACCGAGCGCAATCGCCTGGAGAGAGAGCGCGAGAACGAGCGGAGCACGCTCGAGCTGCTGGCCGGGGGCGCGCCGCTGCCCGCGCTGCTGACTCACCTGGCGCTCGGCTACGAGGCGAACTACCCGGGGATGTCGTGCTCGGTGTTGCTGCTGGATGCCGACGGCAAGCACCTCCGGCACGGTGCCGCGCCCAGCCTGCCGGTCGCGTACTGCGAGGCTGTCGACGGGTTGGAGATCGGGCCCGCCGCCTGCTCGTGCGGCACCGCCGCGTACACCGGGAAGACGATCATCGTCGCGGATATCGCCAGTGATCCACTGTGGCGAGACTACAAGGATCTGGCGCTGGCTCACGGGCTGTCGGCATGCTGGTCGGTGCCGATTCTCGCCGCGCAGGGTAGGGTGCTGGGGACCTTCGCGCTCTACTATCGTGAGCCGCGCGCCCCGCAGCCGGCGGAAGTGACGGCCATCGAACGGGGTGCGCACCTGGCGAGCCTGGCGATCGAGCGCAGGCGGGCCGAGCAAGCGCTCGAGCTGTTTCGCGCCCTGCTCGACCGCTCCAATGATGCGATCGAGGTCCTGGATCCGGAAACAGGTCAGTTCCTCGATGTGAACGAGAGGGGCTGCACGGACCTTGGCTACTCGCGCGAAGAATTCCTGGCATTGTCCGTTTTCGATATCGATCCCACGCTCGATTCAACCGGGTTCGAGAGCGCTGTCGAGAAGCTTCGGGAAGCGGGCAATCTGTTGTGGGAAGGAACCCACCGGCGAAAGAACGGTTCCACATTCCCCGTGGAAGTCAGTCTCAAATATGTTCAGCTCGATCGACCCTACGTGGTCAGTGTGGTTCGCGACATCACCGAGCGCAAGCGGGCGGAGGAAGCTCTACGAGGGAGCGAAGACCGCTACCGCGACCTGGTCGAGAACAGCCAGGACCTGATCTGCACGCACGATCTCGAAGGGAACATGCTCTCGGTAACGAGGCGCCTGAGCCGGCTCTCCGGGTACCCGTGGAAGCCGTCGTGGGGAAGAATCTCTCCTTCCTGCTGGCGCCCCAAGAACGCCACCTCCTGGAGGCGTACCTGACCGAGATCGAGGGTAACCGGCCGGGCCCGCGGCACGATGCGGATCCGCACCGCCAGCGGTGAGACCAGGTATTGGGAGTACAACAACACGCTGCGGAACGAGGGCGTGGTCGTCCCGGTGGTGCGCGGGGCGCGGCGCGCGACGTGACCGAGGAGGTCCTGGCGAAGCGAGCCCTCAAGCGGAGCGAGAAGCGCTACCGCGATCTGTTCGAGCGCAACTTGGCCGGCGTCTACCACAGCGCGCTCGACGGCAGGATCCTCGACTGCAACGACGCGTGCGCCAAGATCTACGGCTATGCCTCGCGCGAGGAAGCGCTACGGATGGCGGCCGCGGACTTCCACCCCAACCCCGAGGCGCGGCGGCGATTCCTCGCCGCGCTCCACCTCCTGGGGACGCTCGTCAACTTCGAGTCCCAGGGGCGCAAGGGCGATGGCAGCCTCGTCTGGCTGTTGGAAAACGCCAGCCTGGTCGCCGACGAGAGCGGAAATCTCACCGAAATCGTCGGCACGCTCGTGGACATCACCGAGCGCAAGCGAGCGGAGGAAACGACGCGCCTGCAGAGCGCGGCGCTGAACGCGACCTCCAGCTCCATCGTCATCACCGACCGCGACGGCACGATCGCCTGGATCAATCCCGCCTTCACGGAGCTCACCGGCTACAGCGCCGAGGAGGCCATCGGCAAGAACCCGCGGGATCTGGTCAAGTCGGGGGTCCACGATCGGGCCTTCTACCAACTGCTGTGGGACACCCTCCTCGCCGGTCAAGTCTGGCGCGGAGAGGTGACCAACCGCCGCAAGGACGGCAGCCTGTACGAGGAAGGGCAGTCGATCACGCCGGTGAAGGACGCCCGCGGCGAGATCACCCACTTCATCTCGATGAAGCGGGATCTCACCGAGGAGAAGCGGCTCGAGGCGCAGTTCCTGCAAGCGCAGAAGATGGAGACCGTCGGCCAGCTCGCCGGCGGCATCGCCCACGACTTCAACAACCTGCTCACCGTCATCGTCGGCACGGCCGAGCTCGCCTCGGCCCGCTTGCGCGAAGAGGATCCGCTGCGCGAGGAGATCGGGGAGATCCGGCAAGCCGGCGAGCGGGCCGCGGCGCTGACCCACCAGCTGCTGGCGTTCAGCCGCAAGCAGGTCATGAAGCCGGAGGTCCTGAATCTGAGCACTCTGGTCGCCAACATGCAGGGCATGCTCGGGCGCCTGATCAGCGAGGACATCGACCTCGTCGTCGTGCCGACGATGGAGGTGGGCAGCGTCCTGGCGGATCCGGGACAACTCGAGCAAGTGGTCATGAATCTGGTCGTCAATGCCAGGGACGCGATGCCCTCCGGCGGCAGGCTGACGATCGAGACGCGGAACGTGACGCTCGACGAGGCCGATGTCGAAGCGCATCCGCGCCTCGCCCCCGGGCCGCACGCCGTGCTCACGGTCAGCGATACGGGCACGGGGATGGACGAGGAGACGCGTACGAGGCTCTTCGAGCCCTTTTTCACGACCAAGGAGCCGGGAAAAGGAACTGGGCTCGGCATGGCCACGGTGCTCGGCATCGTCCAGCAGAGCGGCGGCAGCATCTCGGTCGAGAGCGAGCTCGGCAGGGGCACCACCGTCGAGATCTACCTGCCACGGGTGGAAGAGGTGGCGCAGGAGGACCGGCCCGCTCGCGGCGTAAGGGCGGTGCCAGGCAACGAGACCATCCTCGTCGTCGAGGACCAGGATGCGCTGCTGCGATTGACCACGCGGATTCTGGAGTCCGCCGGCTACAGAGTGCTCGCGGCCGGCGACGGCGGGAGGCGTTGCGGTTGCTCGGGCAGCACGATGGGCCCGTGCATCTGATGCTGACCGACTTGGTCCTGCCCGGGATGAGTGGGCGGGACCTGGCGAAGCGGATCGCGAAGGTCCGCCCGGAAACCAAGATCCTCTTCACGTCCGGCTATACCGATGACGCCGCTCTGCACCACGGAGTGCTCGAGAATGTCGTCCATTTCATCGGCAAGCCCTTCACGGTGGCGAAGCTGTCGCTCAAGGTCCGCAAAGTGCTGGACTCGTAGGTCGGCTGGCAACCGTCGCTGCAGGTGCTACGAATCGACGGCGGCTGGCCGCCTGGTGGCACACTCCAACCTCTTCTCGCTGCCTGGGCTCTTCGTCCTCGCCTGGTGGATCGAGGCGACGGGGGTCAGGCTCGTGGCGGGGGAGCGCTCGCTCGCCAGTCGAGAACCACGCGCGAGCGATCGCGGGGATCGACCCTGACCGCGACCGCCGTGCCAGGCCTGAGCTCCGCAAATCGCACAGGATCGACCGTCTGCTGGACCTCGACCGAGAACAGCTCGTCCGCAAGCTCGACCTCGAGCTCGAACCGCACGATCGGGTAGAAGCGGTTGTAGCGCCAACCGGTCGGCACGAGCCGGGTGATCGTGGCGCGGCCTTCGAGGCCCGTCGCGAGCACCCCCTCGTCGCCGGTGAAGGAGGCAAAGGCACGCACCAGGAGCGGCACCCCAAGCGTCGCGACGGCCAGGCAAATAGTCGCGACAGCCAGCGCGACCACCCTTCCCTCCTGGCTCATCGCCGCGACCACGGCGAAGACCGCGGCGAAGACGATCAACGAGCCGCTGACGACTCTGCCCCAGAGACGCATCGGCCGCCTAGCGCCGCCGCCCCGGCGGCCCGACCCACCGCTCGAGTCCGCGCGCTTGCCGTTCCACCTCTTCGCCGGCCGTCCGTCGAACGAAGCGCTCGGGGCGATAGGACTCACCATGCGCTGGCGACACTCCGGCGCCACCTCGGCCGTCAAGTGCCACTAACGCTTCCTTGACAGCGCCAGGAGTCCTCGCCGACCTTGGGATGGGAGTAACGGGAATCGAGGTTCTCCTCTTCCCCTAGCTCGGCGGGGCAGGCGGCATCGGGCCGCTCGGTTGCTCTGGCGGTTGCGGGCAGCTCGAGGGCGGCAGGCCTTTGCAGGCCGCCCAGCGCAGGCAGGTCTGGTAGAAGCGTTGCCACTTCTCCCAGTAGCGCAGGTCCTGGTCCCGGATCCGGTTGAGCTTCTCCTGCACGGACGGCATCAGCTCGCGGACGCGCTCCCAACTGTCCACGAAACGGAGGGCGGCGGCGCGCAGATCGGGCGGTATCGGAGCGCTGCAGCCCGAGACGCGGTCGCGCATGAGGCCGGCCCAGGTCGACTCGCGGGGAAAGACATCCCACGCCCGCTCGGCCAGCGATTTCCACGGCTCCTCGCCGACGAAGGCCGAGAGGTCGCCGCTCAGGACCTTGGTTCCGAACTCCGTGAATTCGCCGGCCCATCCCGACGCCGACTCCAGCGTCTCGCTCACGATGTCCCAGATGGCGCAGGCGCCGATCGCCGCCCGGTACGCCTCGACGTTGTCGAGCATCTCGCCATGCGCCAGCTCGAGCGCGTGCCACTCCGCCTCGAGGTCCGCGGCATAGGATTGGCGCTGGTCCCAGAGCACGTCGACCAGGGCGCGCTCCGCGGCCAGGTCGCCGCAAGGTTCCGGCTCGGGCTCGTCGCCGGCCGGCGGCAGAGGCGCCGGCGGCGGGCAGGCGTCGCCCTCGCGGCAGAGGCTCCACGAGACATCCAGGGTGCCATAGTGCCAGTTCGTGGAGTAGCTGCCGACCATGCGCCCACCCTGCAGGCTCCGGCGCTGCGGGTCCATGTTCTCCGTCAGGAGCGGCGCGTTGCCCTGCAGGAAGCAGCCGTAGCCGTGGTCGTGGGTCGAGCTGTCGCCCAATGTGTTGGTGATCGTCCACAAGAAGGTCTGCGAGTTCTCGACTGCGATGCCGAGGACGTAGAGGCCGCCCTCTCGCGGCACGTCGAAGCCGAGCGCCGGTGTGGCGTCGACATCGACGTCTTTCAGATAGAGGACCGACGCCTGCGCCACCTCCTCGGGGCCGTAGCTCAAATCGATCGACCCCTCGCCCCCGCAGTGCGCGATGTACTCGCCCCGGCACGAGGTCCGGTTGAACATCACCGTGCCCTCGGGCGCGAGGCGGACGATGCGGCCGATGCGCCGCAAGGAACCGCCGCCCTCGTGCATCGGCAGGATCCATTCGCGCAATCGCGCCGTCGCCTGGCAGCTCCATTCGTGGATATCGTCCGACGGGTCGAGGTGGGTCACGTGTCGTCCGGTGATCGTTCCCGTCCAGAGGCCGCCGCGCTCGAAGCGCTCGCCTGGGCCCGCCCCTCCCGCGCCGGGCGGCGCGGGAACCGGAGGGGGCGGCCGAGGCGGACGCGGCGGCTCCACCGGAGGCGCTCCGGGTGGAGGTGGGCGTCGGTTCACCACCGGCGGCTCGGGCGAGTCGGCGGGCGGCGCGAGATAGATCCATGCGACCTCGCCCCGAGAGAATGTCCCGACGCCAGCCACCACGTCGTTCGCTCCGACGCCGACGAGCGGCGAGGCAAGAGAGGACCCGTCGGCGAGCCGCAGCAGGTCGCGCGCCGGATCCTGCGGCGGCTCGGGGCTCTGGATTCGCTCCGGATCGACGCCCAGACCGATCCAGGCGAGGTCGTCGCGCGCCGTCGTCTGCCCGGCCATCGTGCAGAGACCGCCGGCACAGCCTTGGAGCTCCCCCGTGCGCGCCGCGCCGTCGCGCCGGACCAGGACGTCTACCGGCGGCCGAACCTCGGCCACGCGCACCCAGCGCACCAGAGTCCGATCGAGCTCCTCCGTGTCGAGCAGGACGCTGCCCAAGCTCAGCCCGAGCAGGCGACCCGGTCGAACGGTCCCGTCGGCTAGGACGACGCCGCGCGCCGGCACGCCCGTTGGCGGAGCGTCCTCGCCCACACCCAACCCGAGCCACGCCACGTCCGCCAGGGCCACCGCAGTCCGATCAAGAAAGCAACGCTCTGCGTCACAAGAGGCGACGACGCCGCTCCGCCGTTCGCCGCCCGCCGAAGCGCCGAGCACGAGCGCGTCGCTCCCGCTCGCTCGGAGCGGGACTCCCGGCATCGTCGCGACGCAGGCGAACATCAGCCACCTCGCCCAAAGCTGACGCGGCAGTCTCGGCATCCATCGGCCCGGACGAGGAGCGAATCGACCGAATCGAGACCGGAGCGAGTCGACCCTCCGAGGCGACTCGTGATCTCCGCTTCGGCGACCTGGCCACCGAGACGCACGCATTGGAACCTCCTCGGATTGGAGCTCGGTCATCCTAGACCAACCCGGTGCGCCAGAGGCGCTCGGCGCCCCGTCGAACCCTGGCACCTCTCTCAGGCTCCGCGATCCGCCGATTGACCGGGGGTCCGGAAGGGCCTACCCTGGCGCAGATCAAGGAGGCGAACATGGAACCCGAAAGGCCGCGGTCCTGGTGGCAGCGCAACTGGAAGTGGTTCGTGCCGGTGGGGTGCGTGACGCTGCTGGTGCTGGCGGTGGCGAGCGTGGCGGCGATATTCACGATGGTCGTCGGGGCGATGCGGTCGTCGGATGCCTACGCCCAGAGCTTCGCGCGAGCGCGCGGCGATTGCGAGGTACAGGAGGCGCTCGGCGCGCCCATCCGCGCCGGCTGGTGGGTCGGGGGCTCGGTCGAAGTGACCGGACCCTCGGGACACGCCGACCTGTCGGTTCCACTCCGCGGAACCACGGGCACCGGAACGCTCTTCGTCACCGCGACGAAAGAGGCGGGGCGCTGGACCTTCGAGCTGCTCGAGGTCGAGGTCGCGGGCCGCGCCGAGCGAATCGACCTCGTCGCCGACGACCGCCCGACCTGCGGAGAGGTGCCAACCGACTCCTAAGGCACGCTGCGCCGGCTCACCCGGCTGTGCCCCCTGGCTCAGTGGCGGCTGCAGATCATCCGTAGCTTCCACGAGATCGCTGCGCGACCGTGCGACGGCGCCGCTCCAGCCGTGGGCGACGACTTCAGCCGGTTGTGCTCCCAGCGCTGTCGATCAGGCCGTGTAGATCGTCGGTGACCGGGCCGAGACCGGAAGCCACGGCGGCGAGGGGTTTCGGGGCAAGCTCGACAAAGATGGGCTGGGGATGACTCGCGGCGTCTGCCTGCGCCCGCTAGGATGCCGCCCGATGCGCCGTCTCTCGACCTCGCCTCGACCTCGCGCTCTGCTGTTGGCTCGCGCCGGCTGGGTGGCGGTGTCTCTGGTCGCGTGCAGCGGCGCCACGGGCCACCCCATCGCGGGCGACCTGCTCCAGAACGCCAAGCAGATCGCAGCGGTCGGCATCCGACATCCCGAGCGGCTGACCGACGGCTTGGCGGCCGTCGAGGGCGACTTCTGGCTAACCGGCCTCTCCTCTCGCCTGGCCTCGGCGCAGGCCCAGATCACCTTCGACCTCGGCGCGGAGAGGTCTGTCCGCTGTGCCCTGGTGCAGGGGGACAACAACGACACCTACGCTCTGTCGCGGTCGACCGACGGCAAGACCTTTACCGTGCTGTGGAACGCTCAGCCGGTCTCTGGCGCCGGCATGCGGATGCGCCAGGGCAGGTTCCAGGGCACCGCCCGCTATCTCCGCCTCTCGGCGAACGGCGGTGACGGCCGCTATGCCGTCGCCGAGCTCGCGGTTTTTTCCGACTGCCCGGCCGCGTGGCCGAGCGTGGATCTCGTCCGGGCCGAAGGCGCGTCCGTGTACGAGAGCGCCCACGACGGTCTCGTGCTGCTGGCGCTCGCCGGGACCCTGTTTCTGCTCGTGCACCGGCGGACGGGATCGCGCTGGATCGATCTCGTCGCCGTCGTGCCGCTCGCGGCCGCCCTCCACGCGGCCCTGGCGCTGGCCGAGATCCACCCTTTTCCCAACAGCGACGAAGAGGCGCTGATGCGCGCGGTGGTCGCGCTGCTCGCGGGTCTCCTCGTGGTCAAAGAGACCTTCTTGCCCGAACGGTTCGCGCCCCGACCGGCGGTGGCCCGCGTCACGCTCGGCCTCCTCGCCCTGCTGGCGCTCGCCTGCTACTACCACTTCGGCTCGGCGCAGTTCGTCGACGTCGCCAAGGGGCGACCGTCGATCGTGCACACGTGGGACATGCGCAACTACTTCCCGACGGTGAAGTACTTCGAGGAGCTGCGCTACGACGGGGTCTACCTCGCCAGCCTCGCGGCGTACGTCGATATCGTCGGCAAGGGGGATCCGGCGTCGGTCGAGAACGTGGACCTGCGCGATCTCACCGACTACCAGATGATCACCGGGAGCGAGGCCGCTTCCCAGCTCGACGCCATCCGGGCGCGTTTCACGCCCGCACGCTGGGAGGAGTTCAAGCGGGACATGAAGTACTTCATCGACACCATGGGCAGCTCCGCTTACCTCGGCAGCATGCGGGACCATGGCGGCAATGCGACTCCGGTCTGGCTGCTTTCGGCTTGGCTCGTCTACAGGAACCTACCGGCCAACGAATGGACCCTGGGCGCCGCCGGCCTGATCGATCCGGTGTTGCTGCTCTTCTTCTTCATCGTGCTCGCGCGCACGTTCGGGATGCGCGTGATGCTCTACACGGTGATCCTCTTCGGCGTTACCGACTTCTACCAGTTCGGGTCCAACTTGATGGGCTCGACTCTGCGTCAGGACTGGCTGGTGGCGCTCGGGCTCGGGGCCTGTGCGCTCAAGAAGAACCGGCCGTTCCTCGGCGGATTCCTCCTGGCCTACGGCGGCCTCATCCGCGCCTTCCCGGCGCTCGCGGCCCTGTTCCTCTTGCTGCCGGTGCTGCTCGCCATCGGCAGCGAGCTCCGCCACCGGCGACGGCTGCCGCGCATGCACGAGCTCGCGACCGAGCAGGCGCAGGCGCTGCGGGCGATCGTCGGCGCAGCGGTGGCGGTGGTCGGGCTCGTGCTCCTCACCTCGGGTGTCTTCGGGTACGACGCCGCGTGGAAGGGCTGGTTCGCCAAGATCGAGATGCACGCAGTCGGCCCCAGCACCAACAACGTCGGTCTGCGCAACCTCTTGGCTTACCGGCCCACGGACACCACCCGGGCCCTGGCGCGGCATCGTGTCGCGAACCTCTGGGAGGAGTGGGACCGACGGCAGGTCAGGAACTTCCGCAAGCTCAGGCCGCTCTTCTACGGGCTCAACACGCTCGCGCTGAGCCTGCTACTCCTCGGTGTCGCGCGGCGACCCCTGCATCAAGTGACGCTTCTGAGCCTCCTGCTCGTGCCGTTCTTCTTCTATCCCTCGAACTACTACTGTCACTTCGTCTTCTTGCTGCCGATGGCGGTCGCGGCCGGGACGCGTGACGGCCCCTCGCGCGAGCGGCCGGAGCCGCGCGATCGACTGCTGGGTCTCGTGACCGCGGTCCTCGCCAGCATCGCGGTGGGCCAGTACTTCACCCTGAAGGCGGGCGGAGTCGATGAGCGCTACTCGCAGCAGAGCCTCCTGCTACTGACAGGGTTCTCGATCCTTCTCGGGGTGCTGGCGGTCGAGGGCTGGCGCCGGCTCGAGGCTGAACGCCAGGCCGCGCCCGCGGTCACTCCCGGCTGACCGGGAACCGACGGCGGGGGCGCCGGGTGGAGCGCGGCACGACTCTCTCGCCCTCGACGTCGGTCAACCGATGGTCTGCCTCTATCGCCGCCGCAGCGGAGGCTTCAAGGCCGTGGATTCGTAGTTCACGAATCTGCACCATCGCTTTCCCGATGCCGCGCCTTCTGCGCTTCGGACTGGCGCGACGATTGCACTCGAGGAGAGCGCGAATGTTCCGATCGATGGACCGCGAGGGCAAGGAGGTCGTGATGAAGAGCCGGACGTGGTTTCGGTCGAAGGCGGTCTGGGGGCTCGTTCTGGGGTTGCTGACGATGGGCTGCGGTGGGTCCTCGCCGACCGCGCCGACCCCGCCGGGAACTCCGCAACCCAGTTGGGTGGGGGCGCTGATCTCGGAGATCCAGAGTCAGCCGGTGACCTCTCCGCCGTCGTCGCTGCTCAGCTATCGCTATCAGGGAGCGACGGTCTACTTCCGGCCGGCGCGTTGCTGCGACGTGATGAGCGATCTCTACGACCAGCAGGGCGCGTTGCTGTGCCACCCGGACGGCGGGCTCACCGGCAACGGGGACGGGCGCTGCGTCGACTTCTTCGCGAATCGCACCGACGAGGAGGTCGTCTGGGAGGACTCCAGACGCTAGCGATCGTCGGCGTTTCACCGATGATTCGGACAGGTGACTCCCACCGGGCAAGAGTGTGCCCGGAATCTCGGCATCCTTGCGCAGGGAATCGGGGACCCAGCCGCGGGGGAATCGGCAACCCATGCCGAACTAGAAAGCGGCACTCTCCTCTTCGAGAGCAGGCGAGCGCCGGAGACGCTACCGGTGCCGGGTTGCGCGCTTCGCGCGCGCCCCGCTCGTTACGACCGGCTCGACGTCTCCCAGCACCACCCGCACCGCGTGGGTGACGCCGTCGTCCACGAGCGGAATGGCGCGCGCGTCGACGCGCGCCCCGTCGAGCTCGGCGCTGGCGATGCCGCGGCAGCGGCGCTGCGGGTTCGTGACCGCGATCTCGTAGCGCGTCCGCCCGTGGCGCCAGACCATCGTGTACTCGGGCCACGAAGCGGGGATGCAAGGGTCGACGGCGAACGTCGCGCCCCGGCGACGCAGGCCGAGGATGCTCTCGAGTCCCGCCCGATAGAGCCAGCCGGCGGCGCCCGTGTACCAGCTCCAGCCGCCGCGCCCGGCGTGCTGCGGATGGGCGTAGACGTCGCCGGCGAGAACGTAGGGTTCGGCCTTGTAGCGCTCGACGTCGGCCGGCGCGCGAGTGTGATTGATCGGATTGAGCAGGTGGAAGAGCTCGAACGCCTCGTCACCGCTGCCCTGCGCGGCGACAGCCATCACGACCCAGGCCGCGGCGTGGGTGTACTGGCCACCGTTCTCGCGGACTCCGGGCGGATACCCGCGGATGTAGCCGGGGTCCTGCGGCGACTGATCGAAGGCGGGAGCGAGCAGAAGGATGACGCCGCTGTCTCGCTTGACGAGGTGGGCGCGCACCGAGTCGAGCGCGCGTTCGGCGAAGCGGGTGGGGACGGCGCGCGAGAGCACCGCCCAGCTCTGCGGTAGCGAGTCGATCCTGCACTCGTCGCGGTGCGCGGAGCCGAGCAGCGTTCCATCGTCGTAGTAGCCGCGCCGGTACCACTCGCCATCCCAAGTTAATTCGAGCGCGTCGGTGAGGCGCCCCCGGTGCGCGCGGTAGCGTTTGGCGCGCGCTCCCTCGCCCCGCGCCGCGCAGAGAGTGGCGAAGTCGCCGAGGATGCCGTGCAGGAAGAATCCCAGCCAGCTGCTCTCGCCGCGTCCCTCACGTCCTACGCGGTTCATGCCGTCGTTCCAGTCCCCGCTGCCGATCAAGGGCAGCCCGTGAGCGCCGATGGTGATCGCTCTGTCGATGGCGCGCAGGCAGTGCTCGAAGAGCGAGCCCTGCTCGGCCGCGACCGTGGGCTGCAGGTAGGCCTCGTCGCTGCCTTCGGCGAGCCGAGGCGCGCTGAGAAACGGCACCCGCTCCTCGAGCACTCCGGCGTCGCCGGTCGTATTCAGATAGTGCGCGACTGCGAACGGCAGCCAGAGCAGGTCGTCCGAGCAGCGCGTGCGCGTACCCTGGCCCGCAGGCGGATGCCACCAGTGTTGGACGTCACCCTCGACGAACTGGCGGCCGGCGGCGCGCAGCAAGTGCTGACGCGCCAGGTCGGGGCGGGCGACGACAAGAGCCATCGAGTCCTGCAGCTGATCGCGAAAGCCGAAGGCGCCGCCGGGCTGCGAGTACCCCGACCGGGCCCAGAGCCGGCAGGAGAGCGTTTGGTAGAGCAACCAGCCATTCATCAGCAGATCGAACGAGTCGTCCGGGGTCTTGACCCGCACCGCCTGCAGCGTGCTCTCCCAGCTCTGTCGTACCTCCTCGCGTGCCGCCTCGGCCGCCGCGACCGTGGCATGCCGGGTGAGCAGGTCACGGGCCCCGGCGGCGTCCCTCCCCTGACCGAGCACGAACACCAGGCGGCGCGTCTCGCCGGGCGCCAGCGCGATCGCCACCTGCAACACAGCGCAGGGATCGAGGCCGGCGCCGAAACGTCCGCAAAGTTGCCGCTCGCCGAGCGCAGCCGGTGCCGCCAACGAGCCGTTGCGACCCAGGAAAGCGGTGCGATCCCCGCACACTGCGCACAACGGCTCGCTGGTGCCGGCGAAGGCCACATGGCTCGCGAAGTCTCGATTGTGGGGATTGCGGGCGAGCATCGCGCCGGTCGCCTCGTCGCGTTCGGTGACTACGTGCAGGCGGTGCCCGTCGACCGGCGGCCCCAGTGCCCATTCACTGTACGAAAAGACGCTCAGCTGGCGCGGCCGGTTGCTCTCGTTGGTCAGAGTCATCAACGAGAACTTCACCGGTTCGCGGACGTCGACAAAGAGCTCGAGCTCGTTCCGCACACCGTGCGCAACGCGAGCGAAGCGCGTCATCCCGGCACCGTGGTGGATGACGCAACGGCCGCTGTCCCGCCGTCGCCGCAGCGGACCCGGAGTCGGCGTCCAGGTCTCGCCGCTCTCATCGTCGCGTACGAAGAGCGCCTCCCCGGTGGGATCGCTCACGGGGTCGCCGGCGTGCGGCGTGAGTCGGTTCTCGCGGCTGTTGCCCGACCAGGTGAAGGCGGCTCCACCGGCGGTCACGATCGTGCCGAAGTCGGGGTTGGCAATGACGTTGGCCCAGGGCAGGGGCGTCTCCTGGTCGCCGTCGAGGTGGATGACGTACTCCCGCCCGTCACGGCTGAAGCCGCCGATGCCATTGTCGAGCCGGAGCTCCGGCAGGGCGAGCGAGAAGACGGAGTCGTCGGCGTCCGTGAGCATGTTCGGCACGGCAGCGACGAGCGTCTCGGGCGGGAGCTCGGGCCGCTCCGGATGGAGGCGTTCGAGCTGTTGGGCGAGCTCGCCGCGATCGCCGCTGAGCACGGCGCTGGCGGCGCTGGCGAGAAGGATCCGCTCGGCCTCCGAGAGGCGCTCGCCGCGCAGCAGGTAGGCGCCGCCAGGCCGATGCCGCCAGGCGCGCCAAGCGCTGTTGTCGAGCAGGGTCTCGAGCTGCGCGTGCATGGCGTCGAGGTAGCCAATCGGGTTCTCGTTGAGCAGCACGACGTCGGCCGCCAGGCCCTTGAGGCGCCAGTACTCCTGCGCTTGCAGCACCTGGTGGACCAGCGGCAAGTCGTCCTCTTCGACCACGCGCACCAGCAGGATCGGCAGGTCGCCGGAGATCGCCTGCGGCCAGAGTCCCTCCTGGCCCAGCGTGTTGCGCGCCAGGACCTCCGCTGGAGCGCGCAGCGAGCTGTCGGCGTAGAGCACCCGCGAGGCGAGCCGCTCGAACAGGACCGCCTCGTCGTTGCTGATGCCGAGGTGGCTCCGGCCGCTCTGCCCCGACGCCGAGGCGAGTGTGAAGGTGCGGGTGGCGGCGGCTGCGTCGTGGTAGTGGTGAGCGAGGGCGACGGCCGCGTCGCGGCTGCCCACCACACCGGTGGCGAAGGTGAGCCGCACACGGCTGCGGGGCGACAGCCGCAGCCGCTGGCGCAGGCTCGCCACCGGATCGAGCACGGCGCCGGTCGTGCCCCGAGAGCGGCCGCCCGTCGAGGGCCTGCGGATCACTGGGGTCTCGCCCGCGTCCGAGGAACCTCGCGCGGTCGGTCTCCCACTCCACCGGGCCCTGCGACCTGCCCTCGAAGCCGAGCACGTGCACCGCCCAGGTCGCGGCCTCGTCGGCGGACCGTTGGCGGCGCCGGAAGAGCAATGCCGAAGCCTCGGCGAGGTACTCGCTCTCCACGAACAGCTTGGCGAACCCCGGATGGGCGAGATCGTCGCCGGGAGGAGCGAGCACGATCTCGGCGTAGCTCGTCACCTCGATCTCGCGCGGCCGATCGCTCTGATTCGTCACCGTCAGGCGGCGCACCTCGACGTCGTCCTCGGTCGAGACGGCGATCTCGAGCTGGGTCGCGATCCCGTCGTCGTGGCGGCGGAAGATCGCTTTGTCCGGCCTGGAAGGTAACCCGGTAGTCCTCCGGCTCCTTGCCGGTGGGTTGATAGGTCGCGTTCCAGACCGCGCCGCTGCGAACGTCGCGCAGGTAGAGCGACTGACCGCAGGGGTCGGAGGTGGCGTCGCGCCGGAAGCGAGTCACCGCCAGGCCACGGCAGAAGCTGGCGCCGCCACCGGCGTTGGTGATCACCACGGTGTAGTTGCCGTTGCCGAGGAACTGCGCGTGCAGAACGGCAGTGTGCGGCGAGAGGAAGCGTCGCACGGTGGCGGACGGAGCGGGGGGCGACGTCCGGGTCTCCTCGGCCGGCCGCGGCTTGGTGATCGGCGCCAGCCGAGGCACGCGTTCCTGCAGCAGCAGCTCTGTGGCGCACACGCGCGGATCGGCGTGGAAACGCTCGACCATCGGGTGGCCGAGCAGCGCGTTGGCGATCGCCACTAGCGTCATCCCCTGGTGGTGCGCCATATAGGAGCGCACCACCGTACCGTGAGCGGCTGGCTCGGGGCTCTCGTCGTCGCTCGCCGATCCGGTGGGTGTAGTCGATCGCCTCGTAGAAGCCGTACTCGCCCACCAGCCCCTGCGCCGCGAGCCGGCGCAGGTTGCGGGTCGCCTGGGCCGGCTCGACCATGGCGGCAAGCGCGGTGGCGTAGGGGGCGACCACCAGCTCGTCGCCGAGCCCGCGCTTGAGGCCCAGGCCGGGGACGCCGAAGGCCTTGTACTGGTAGGTCTCGTGGTGATCGACGACGTTGCAGGCCGACTCCGAGATCCCCCACGGCGACGCCGCGATCGGCGGCGTAGCGCCGTTGTGCTCGCACCACCATCCGGCAGGTCTGGTCGAGCAGCGTGTCCGGGTAGCTGCGCAGGACCAGGAGCGGCATCAGGTACTCGAACAGGGTGCGCGCTCCACGACAACAGAGTGGACGAACCGCCGACGCTGGTGAGCAGCCGTCCGAGGTGGAACCAGTGGGTCTGCGGGACCTCCCCGCGGGCGATCGCGATGAAGCTCGCGAGCCGCGCCTCGGAGGCGAGCAGATCGTAGTAGGACGGGTCGAGTCGCCCCGGTCGATCGCCGTCGGCCAGCCGGTAGCCGATCGAGAAGAGCCGTCGCTGCGCATCGTAGAGAAAGGTGAAGCGGATGCCGTCGGCGAATGCAGCGGCGCGCGCCGCCAAGCTGGCGAGCCGCTCGCCGGCATCGGGCGCCACGCCGTCGCCGGCAACCGCGGTCACCGCGAGGCGCCGCAGCCCTTCGGCCAGGCAGAGCAGGGCGCCCGCGAGGTTGCCGCTGTCGACCGTCGAGACGTAGCGCGGCGGCAGCGGGGCCAGGCTCTGCGTGTCGTACCAGTTGAGCAGGTGGCCTTCGTGGCGCTCGAGCCGCTCGATGGTGGTCGAGCGTGGCGGCGGTGCGCGCGATCAGCTCGTCGGTCGCGATGAAGCCGAGGTCGTGGGCGGCCAGGGTGGCGAGCAGGCCCATGCCGATGTTGGTGGGCGAGGTGCGGTGGGCGATGCGCGGCTCGGGGATCTCCTGGAAGTTGTCGGGCGGCAGCCCGTGATCGTCGGCGCCGGCGAAGGTGGCGAAGTAGCGCCAGGCGTCGCGCGCCACGCCTTCGAGGTAGCGGCGGTCCTCGGCGCCGAGCTCGAGCTGCGCGCGGCGCGACCGGGCGGCTGAGGACGATAGGCGAGCCAGCGGCGCCAGCAGCCAGACCAGCAGCACCGGCAGCGCCACCGGCAGCGCGCTCGGCCGCGCGGTCGCCACCAGGACCAGGCCGGCGGCGGCGAGCAGCGGGCTGGCCGCCATCGCGCGCAGGAAGGGCCGCGGCCCGCGTCCGGCCACCGCGAGCGCCGCGGGCGGCGCTGGTGGCGGCAGTCTCCCACTCCAGCAGCCGGCGGTGGGTGACCAGACGCACCAGGGTCACGGTGATGGCGTGCACCATCTGCCACGCTTGGTTGGCCAGGAAGACGACCTGCAGCCCGACGCGTGCCAGCACCGCCGCCAGCTCGTCGCCGGCCGCGCGCAGGAAGACGCCCCAGGGCAGCTTCCGCTCGGGGCCGTCGAGGGTCGCGAGGAGCAGCGGATAGAGCGGGAAGGCGAGCAGCGGCGAGAACCGCGGCCGTCCACACCAGCGCGCGCGCCCGGCAAGCAGCGTCCAGGCGAGCAGCAAGCAGCGCCGTCGTCGCCGGCGCCACCAGGCTGCGGCGCAGGTTGTCGAGGATCTTCCAGCGCGCGATGAGCGGGAGACGGTTGCGCTCGAGCCCGCCCGCTCGGTTGCGCACCCAGGGGAACAGCCAGCGCAGGATCTGCCAGTCGCCGCGCACCCAGCGGTGCTGGCGCCGGGCGTGGGCCAGCACGCTCGCCGGGTAGTCGTCCACCAGCTCGACGTCGGTGACCAGCGCGGTGCGGGCGTAGAGGCCCTCGAACAGGTCGTGCGAGAGCAGCGCGTTCTCGGGCACGCGCCCGTCGAGCGCGGCGGTGAAGGCATCGACGTCGTAGAGCCCCTTGCCGGTGAAGATCCCCTCGCCGAAGAGGTCCTGATAGGTGTCCGAGACCGCGGTCGTGTAGGGGTCGACGCCGGTGTGGCCGGCGTAGAGGCGGGCGAAGAGCGAGCCGGCGGCGCTCGCCATGGTGACGCTGACCCGCGGCTGCAGGATGCCGTAGCCCTCGGTGACGCGGCCCAGCTTCGGGTCGACGCCGCGGCCGATTGAGCGGGTGGGCGATGATGCCGATGAGCGCCTTGGCGGCGTCGCGCGGCAGCCGGGTGTCGGAGTCGAGGGTGATGCAGTAGCGCACGCCGGGCAGCACCGCCGGGTCGCCCACCACGCACGCGGAAGCTGGTGTCGGTCGCCCCGCGCAGCAGGCGGTTGAGCTCCTCGAGCTTGCCGCGCTTGCGCTCCCAGCCCATCCAGGTGCCCTCGCCCGGGTTCCACTGCCGCTCGCGGTGGAAGAGGAAGAAGCGGTCGCTACGCCGCTGCGGCGAGCGCGCCGACGCGGAGTTGAGCGCCTCGATCCCCGCCCGCGCGGCGGCGAGCGA
This sequence comes from uncultured Acidobacteriota bacterium, assembly GCA_963700315.1. GTDB lineage: Bacteria > Acidobacteriota > Thermoanaerobaculia > Multivoradales > JAGPDF01 > JACTMI01. The sequence goes on from CAVOXC010000001.1 coordinate 544,271, forward strand.
TCGCGGCGTCCTCGGGTCGCACCCGCACCGGTGCGTCCGGGAAGTCGGTCAGCAGGGCGAAGTGGATATGAGGATCGAGGTTGCCGAGCGCGAGCACCTCGAGGTGCGCCACCAACTCCTCGGCCTCGCCGACGCTCGACAGCAGCGTCGGCACCACGACCAGGGTGCGCGGAGTCGGCGGGAACGGCGGCGGCGAGGTCGAGGCGAGGCAGGCGCCGCGGCGGCGCCAGCGAAGCCGCCAGCCGCTGCACGCAAGCGATGGCGAAGTCGCTCGCCGGCACCAGCAGCAACAGCGCGACGCCGACTTGCATCGCCAGCGATCCGCCCGAGCTCCGCGCGTACGCGACGCCGAGGCCGGCGACGAGCGTCGTCAGACCGACGATCGAGCCCAGGTAGAGCGCGGTGGCGTGCGCGTAGGCGAATCGGCGCACGCGGAACCGGAGGCGGGGGCGATAGGCGACGTCGGTCTCGAGGTCGCGCCGTCCTTTGCCGATCAAGTGATGGCCGACATGCGCCGCACGGTCGCCCACGGCGCCTGCCTCGGCGGCCTGTCGGGCACTCTCCACGGCGCGCAGCGCGATTCGCAGTTGCGCGTGGCCGCCACCCTTGCCAGCCAGCTCCTCCACCGACTGCCGGTAGCGGTCGCGGCTCAGGAAGTCCATGTCGCTCGTAGACGCCCGGCGGATCCTGCTGCAGCACCCGTTCGACCAGGCTCACCGCCTCGAAGTACTGGCTCCAGTCGAGCGTCGCACAGAGCCGCAGGCTGGCGATGATGTTGGCGACCGAGACCTGCGCGGCGGCCTGCCCCTGGTGCTCGGCGCGGATGGCGTCCTCGGGGCTCATGTGCAGGGTGGCGAGGTGACCGCCCACCGCCGAGCGAATCGCCGCCAGGCGCAAGCCGTACTCGCGGATGCGCTTCAGCAGCTGCACGACGAAGGCGGTGTGCAGCACCGGCGGCAACGGTGGCAGCTCGCCCTTGCCCCTCTCGTCGATACGTTCCACGTAGGCGTCGGCGGCACGGCGCGCCGCGCGAGCCTCCAGCGTCTTGGCGGCGAGCCGTCGGAGATTCTCAATCAGCGCCAGCCGCAGCATGCTCGGCCAAGCCCACAGCTCGCCGATGGTGAGCGGGGCGACCGACTGGAAGCTGTTGATGAAGCGAATCAACTGCGAGCGGTCGAGGCGGCTGTCGCTGTGGCGAATCAGCTCGACCGCGAGGGCATAGACGCGGGCGGTGCCGGCGAGCTCGCGCAGGGCCAGCTTGGGCAGCTCACGGTAGTAGCCGCGCGGCAGGTTCTGCCGCACGCCGCGGATCTCCGAGGCAACGAGATAGAAGTTGTCGAGGATCCACTCCGTCGCGGGAGTGACGAACTCGCCGCGATGGACGTCACCCGCCAGCGTGCGATAGGCCTGGTCGAGCAACCGGGCGTTGTCGTCCAACCGCCGGTAGGTGCGATCTCCCCCGCGGCGGGGGTCGGGATCGAGGGTGAACCGCGCCGCCAGCGCCTTGGCGCGCTCCTCGAGCTGCTCGATGCTGGAGAGCTCGTCGCGCAGGGGCCGCTCGAGCTCCTCTGGCCGACGGCGCCAAGAGACCTGGCGGAACAGCTTGGCCAACGGGATGGACAGGGCGAGACCTCCAACACGCGCCCGCGGAAGGCGCGGACCCGGCTGTCACAATATACGGGAGCGTCAGAAGCCCGTCCGGACCGCTCCTCGTTCCTCGGCTGCAAGCGAGCGAGCCCGACGCGGAGCGATTCATGACATACTGTGGAGGTCCTGTCTCTCTCGGCTGCATGCCGAGCATCCAGGGTAAGGAGCTAAATCGTTGATCGGAATCCTGGCCACCGTTGGCGTGGCGATGCTCTTCGTGGGTCTCTACTGGCTGCGCTCGAAGCTGCTGCGGGGATCGGAACAGAAACGCACCAGGCGGCAGTTCGTCGAGAGAGAACGCGACCGCGACCGGCGCGCCTGTCTGTCGGCGGCGAAGTCGCTCGATTCGGGCTCCGCCCCGCGCGAGGCGTTCGCGATTCCTGGCGCGGCCGTTCGAGGCCCCGCCGGCGCCGATGGGAGCCAGGGCCTGCGCGACGCGGTCGAACGCCGACGCCTGGCGGCGACGTCGACGGCTTTCGATCAAGACCTGCAAGTAGGCGGATAGGCTCTCCTCGCCACGCGGGTCAGCGCCGCTTGGCGGAGCCGCTCACCGCGCGACCGACGGCCGACAGCGCGAACGTCTCCGCACGCCGCGGCGCCAGAGGCTCATCCTGTCGAGCTCTGGAATAGATGGATGGTCGTTCCTGTTTTCTACTTCGCGGCAACCCCCGACAATTCGAGGCAAGCTGTCAACACCAAGTGAGGGTCTTCTCACGAACAACCAGTAGGTGGGTACGGTTCGCCGGCTCAGACTACGGGGAGCAGGTGAAATATGCGTATCCAAGGTACGGTCAAGTGGTTCAACGAGGCGAAGGGCTTCGGCTTCATCACCCGGGAGGATGGCGAGAAGGACTGTTTCGTCCATCACTCCGCAATCCAGGGTGACGGCTTCAAGAACCTCGCGGAAGGACAGCGCGTCGAGTTCGAAGTCGTCCAGGGCCAGAAGGGTCCGGCGGCCGAGAGCGTCGCGGTCATCTAGACCGCGCCCAGCCGACGAATTCAGGGCCGGACCGCCAGAGGGCGGGCCGGCCCTTTTCTTTTCGGGTGCATCGGCCCGCGCCACCCACTCGAGTCGAGCCCCGAATCCTCGGGCGGATCGACGCCTGCGACCGGGTGCTGTCGGAGCGGCGCGGCTCCTCCTCAGCGCCGCCGAGGAAGAGCCCTGCGTTGCTAGACTGCCGCGCGTGTTCAAGAGTTGGCATCGCGACTCCACCTTCGATCACGCCCGTCCCAGCCGCATCGGCGTGCTCGTTTCGAATCTCGGCACGCCCAAGGCCGCGACCGCGGCGGCGCTACGCCCTTACCTGCGCGAGTTCCTCTCGGATCCGCGGGTCATCGAGCTGCCGCGCTGGAGGTGGTTGCCGATCCTCCATCTCTTCGTGCTGCCGCGGCGGCCGGCACTGTCGGCCGAGCTCTATCGCAAGGTCTGGACCGCCGAGGGGTCGCCGCTGCTCGGCATCTCGCAGCGCCAGACCGAGGGGATCCGCGAGCGCCTCGCGGTGCGCTGCGGTGACGAGGTACGGGTCGAGCTCGGCATGCGCTACGGCCAGCCCTCGATCGCGTCGGCGCTGGCCAGACTCGCCGAACAGGATTGCCGCCGGCTCGTCGTGCTGCCCCTCTATCCGCAGTACTCGGCGGCGACCACCGCCTCGACCTTCGACGCCCTCTTCGCGGAGCTCGCGCGCTGGCGCTGGGTTCCGGGGCTGCGCACCGTCGAGAGCTACCACGACGAACCGGGATACGTGCGCTCGCTCGTGAGCAGCATCCGCGAGCTCTGGCTCCGCGACGGCGAGCCCGACCTGCTGCTGATGTCGTTTCACGGCATGCCACAGCGCTATTTCGACTCGGGCGATCCCTATTTCTGCTACTGCCAGAAAACCGCGCGGCTGGTGGCCGAGGAGCTCGGCCTCGCGCCCGGGCGCTGGAAGGTGAGCTTCCAGTCGCTCTTCGGCAAGGAGGAGTGGCTCAAGCCCTACACCGATCGCACCGTCGCGTCGATGCCGGGCCTCGGCGTCGACAGGCTCGACGTCGTCTGCCCCGGCTTCGCGGCCGATTGCCTGGAGACCCTCGAGGAGATCGACGGGCTGAATCGCGAGATCTTCCTCCACGCCGACGGCGATCGCTTCCGTTTCATCCCCTGTCTCAACGATCGCGCCGACCACCTCGATTTCCTCTCCGCGCTCGTCGGGCGGCAGCTCGAGGGCTGGAGCTCGGGCCTCGGCCCGGTTGACCGTGAGCGCACGGCGCGAGAGAGCGCGCGACGCGCCGCCGAGCGGCTCTCCACTACCCGCTCCTGAAAAAGTCCCCCGCCCGCTCGGGCGGTTTTGGCGCACGCTGACAGTTCCGTGACATTCCTCGCCGCCGGCGCTGCTAGAAGATCGCCCATGGAGAGCATCGGACTCGTCGGACTGACCTTCCGTGAGCAGGGTGCCGACGCCGTGGCGCGCCTGACCGTCCCCCGCGAGCAGCGCCCGGAGCTCGTCGCCCGCATGGCACGCGAGCTCGGCGTCGCCGAGCTCGTCTACCTCGCGACCTGCAATCGCGCCGAGATCGTCTATCGCGAGCGCGCAGGGCGACGCGCGGTCGATCGCCGACGCCAGATCCTGCGCCTGCTGCTGGGGCGCGAGGTCGCCGCCGGCGAGGCCGAGCGCACGCTGCGCGGCTGGTTGGGCGAGGGCGCGGTCGAGCATCTGCTGCTCGTCGCCTCGGGACTCGACTCGGCGCAGCTCGGCGAGCGCGAGATCCAGGGGCAGCTGCGCGACGCATTGACCACCGCGCGCGAGGCTGGCACCGCGGGCGCGCTGCTCGACCGCCTCGTCGAGGAGTCGTTGCGCGTCGCCCACCAGGTACACCGCGATACCCACCTCGGCGAGGGCCGCGTATCGCTCGCCGAGATCGCCGTCGACCACTTGCTCGAGCGCGTGCGCCGCACCCCCGGCCGCGTGGCGCTCGTCGGCGTCTCGCCGATGACCCGCAAGGCGGGCGAGGCGCTGGCGCGTCACGGCGTCGAGCTCGTGATCGCCAATCGGAGCTTGGAGCACGCCCGCGAGCTCGCCGCCACGCTCGGTAACGCCCAGGCGATGACGCTCGACGAGTTCCGCCAGCGCCCACCGCAGATCGAGGGCCTCGTCGCCGCCACCGGCGCGCCCGAAGCGGTGCTCGATCGTCCCAGCCTCGAGCGTCTGGCGGCGCGCACGGCGAGCGGCGAGCCACCGCTCGCGATCGACCTCGCCCTCCCCGCCGACGTCGATCCGGAGGCCGCGCGCGTGGTCGGCGTGCCGCGCATCGGCATGGACGAAATCAACCTCGCCGCCGACTCGCAGCGCCAACGCCGCAGCGCCGAGACGGCGGCGGCGCGCGAGCTCGTCGACGAAGCGCTCGAAGGGCTGCGCCACCGCCTCGCCGAGCGTGTTCTGGCACCCGTGCTCGCGCAGATCCGCCAGCGCTACCAGCAGACGGCGAGCGAGGGAGTCGCGCGCCTGCTGGCCAAGCACGGTGAGCGCATCGATGCCGAGCTCGAGGAAGCGATCCGGCGCTGGGCCGATACGCTCTCGCGCCGGTTCGCCCACCTCCCCACGGTCGGTCTGCGTGGGCTGGCGAACGACCTCGGCGTGGCGGCGGTGGCGAGCTTTCTCGCCGCCGGCGACGACGAGCTCTCCCAGGAATTCCAACGCGTCGCCGGCGCCCTCGATCCGCTCGTCGACCCGGAGACCTCCGAGGTCGTAGCATGACGAGCGGCGCCATGACAGACACCAAGCCCACGACCGACTCCAACGCCGCCGGCCCGCGTTCGCACGAGCTCTTTCGACGCGCCCAGGACGTCATCCCCGGCGGCGTCAACTCACCCGTGCGCGCCTTCCGCGCCGTCGGCGGCACGCCGCTCTTCCTCGCCCGCGGCGCGGGCGCCGAGATCGAGGATGCCGACGGACGCCGTTACCTCGACTTCGTCGGCTCGTGGGGTCCGCTGATTCTGGGCCACGCCCACCCGGAAGTCGTCGACGCCGTCACCGCGGCCGCGCAGCGGGGCATGACCTTCGGCGCGCCCTGCCAGGGGGAGGTCGAGCTCGCCGAGGCGGTGGTCGCGGCCTATCCCGGTCTCGAGCAGGTGCGCTTCGTCTCTTCCGGAACCGAGGCGACGATGAGCGCCATCCGTTTGGCACGCGGTGCCACCGGGCGCGACCTCCTGGTCAAGTTCTCGGGTTGCTACCACGGTCACGCCGATCATCTGCTGGTCGCCGCGGGGTCTGGCCTCGTGACCTTCGGCCAGCCGAACTCCGCCGGCGTGCCGGAAGCGTTCGCGTCGCTGACCCGCGTCCTGCCGCTCGACGACGAGGCGGCGCTGCGCGATCTCTTCGCCCGCGAAGGGAACCGCATCGCCGCGGTGATCATCGAGCCGATCCCCGCCAACAACGGCTTGCTGCTGCAGCGGCGCGAGTTCCTGCTGGCGCTTCGCGAGCTGACCCGCGCGCACGGCGCGCTGCTCATCTTCGACGAGGTGATCAGCGGTTTTCGCGTCGCGCTCGGTGGCGCCGCCGAGCGCTATGGCATCGAGCCCGACCTCGCAACCTTCGGCAAGATTCTCGGCGGCGGCATGCCCGTCGGTGCCTTTGGCGGCAAGCGTGAGCTGCTCGCTCACCTGGCGCCGCTCGGACCCGTCTATCAAGCCGGGACCCTTTCCGGGAATCCGCTCGCCATGGCCGCCGGCCTCGCGACGCTCCGCATTCTCCAGCGCGAAGCCGCCTGGCACCGCCTCGAGGAGCTCGGCGCGCGGCTCGAGCGCTCGCTCGAGCCGCTTCTCGCCGCGGCACCGATTCCGGCTCGTCTGGTGCGCTGCGGCTCGCTCTTCTGGCTGAATCTGCAAGACGGCGATCCGCCGCGGCGCGCCGAAGCGATCGATCCAGCGGTCGCCGGGCGCTACAAGCATCTGTTCCACGCGCTGCTCGGACAGGGCATCGCTCTGGCACCCTCGGCGTACGAGGTCGGCTTCCTCTCCCTGGCGCACGAAGGCGCTCACGTCGACCGCCTCGCTCGAGCGCTCGGCGCTGCTCTGCGCACGATCGATCGCTGACCGCATGAAGAAACCTGTCGACCGTTCGCGCCTGCTCCGGATCGCCTTCCTCGCGATCCTCGTCTTCTCAGCCGCGCAGGTGGTCTGGTGGATGATCGACCAGCGACAGCTGGTGAACGAAGAAATCGCACGCTTCGAGGCCACTCAGGAAGCTGCGCGGCGTGCTGCGACGAGCCTGCTCGCCGCGGGCGAGGATCCCGAGCGCGTCGCTCGTCTCTTCCCCGACCTGCGTATTCGGGCCGGCCAGGTCGAACCGGGGAGTGCGGGGCTCGCCGCGCTCACGGCGGCGCATGGGCATCGACTCCGCCAGTACGCCTGGGAGGGCGGCTTCTTCCTGCTCGTGTTGGCCGCTTGCATGGCCGTCATCGCCCGGACGCTGCGTGACGAGTCGCGGCTTCGGCGGCGCCAGCAGAACTTCATCGCATCGGTCACGCACGAGCTCAAGAGCCCCCTCGCCAGCCTGCAGCTCGCCGCCGAGACGATCGCGCTGCGCCACCCCGAACGGGAGCGGCTCGATCGGCTCGTCACCCGCATGCGCGGCGACATCCGGCGCCTCGAGAGCATGGTCGCGAAGATTCTCGACACGGCGAGCCTGGAAGCGGGTCGCTTGCAGCTCAAGAAGGAGCGCCTCGACCTCTCGCGCGTGGTCACGGAGATCGCCGACGAGTTCGAGGATCGAGCGCGCCTGCGTGGCGTCGTGATCGACCGGCGAGTACCCGCCGAGCTCTTCGTCGCCGCCGACCCGGCCGCCGCCCGCACCATCGTTCGCAACCTGGTCGACAACGCGCTGCGTGCCACCGCCGCGACTGGCGGCGGCACCATCACCCTGGTCGGCCGCCCGGCAGCGGAGCTCATCGAGCTCGAAGTGGCCGACACCGGCGTCGGTTTCGAACCTGTCGAGGGTCCGCGGCTGTTCGAGAAGTTCTACCGCCCCGGCGACGAGCTGCGCCGCACCAGCCGCGGCACCGGCCTGGGGCTCTATGTCGTCAAGCGCTTCGCCGAGCTCGAGCGGGGGCGCGTCACGGCGATCAGCGAGGGACCGGGGCGGGGCGCCCGCTTCACCGTCGCCTGGCCCTGCGCCGCCGAGGAGGGAGCGTGAGCGAGCCCCGTTCGATCCTCGTCGTCGAAGACGAAGAGCACCTCGCCCAAGGGATCGCCGAGAACCTCGAAGCCGAGGGCTACCAGGTGGCGACCGTCGGCGAAGGGCGGGCCGCGCTCGAGCTCGTCCGCCGCGGCGGCCACGACCTCGTGATCCTCGACGTCATGCTGCCGGGTCTCGACGGCTTCACGATCTGCGAGACCGCGCGCGGCGAAGGGATCCAGACTCCGATCCTCTTCCTGACCGCCAAGGGGGGTATCGACGACCGCCTGCGCGGGCTCGAAGCGGGGGGCGACGACTATCTCCCCAAGCCCTTTCATCTCGAGGAGCTCCTGGCGCGGGTGCGCGCCATTCTCAAGCGCTGGAACTGGTACGCCCAGGGGACGAGCCGTAGCGCGCGGCTCTGCTTCGGCGGAAACGAGTTCGATTTCGCCACCTTCCACGGCCGCTCCTGGGACGGCAACCCGCAGCAGCTCACGCAGAAGGAGGCGGTGATCCTCAAGGTGCTCGCCGAACGGGACGGCGAAGTGGTGTCGCGCGAGGAGCTGCTCGACAAGGCCTGGGGTTACGAGCTCTACCCGTCGACGCGCACCATCGACAATTTCATCGTCCGCCTGCGTCGCCGCTTCGAGCGCGATGCGCAGGAACCGCATTACTTCCACACCGTGCGCGGCATCGGCTACCGCTTCACCTCGAAGGGAGAGCCCTCGTGAACCGACCGCTGCGCATCGGCACCCGTGGCTCTGATCTGGCGCTCTGGCAGGCACGGCATGTCGCGGCCAGGATCGGTGTTCTCGCCGGCGCGCCGCCGATCGCGATCGTCGAGATTCGCACCGAGGGGGATCGCGTGCTCGACGTGCCGCTCTCGACCGTCGCAGGCAAGGCGTTCTTCACCAAGGAGATCGAGGAAGCGCTCCTGACCGACTCTGTCGATCTGGCCGTTCATAGCCTGAAGGACCTTCCCACCCTGCTCCCCCGCGGCTTGGCGCTCGGCGCCGTGCTCGAGCGCGAGGATCCGCGCGACGCTCTGCTCGCGCGCGGCGTGCCCTTCGCCGAGCTCCCCGCCGGAGCCCGTGTCGGAACCAGCAGCCTGCGCCGCCGCGCGCTCTTGGCGCGGTGGCGCCCCGAGCTCGAGCTCGTCGATCTGCGCGGCAACGTGCCGACCCGTATTCGCCGCCTCGAGGAGGGGAGCTTCGACGCCATCGTGCTCGCCGCGGCCGGCGTCAAGCGGCTCGGCCTCGACGGCCACGTGACCGAGTACCTGCCGCTCGAGCGCGTGCTGCCGGCGGTAGCGCAGGGCGCGGTCGCGGTCGAGGTGCGCGCGGGCGACGACCAGGTGCTGCGCTGGATCGCCACGCTCGACCATGCCGAGACCCGCGCCGCGACGACCGCCGAACGGGCGCTGCTCCGCCGGCTCGAGGGGGGGTGCCAGATTCCTGTCGGTGCGCTCGGTCGCGTCGACGACGGCACGCTTACTCTCGCCGGCGTGGTCTGCGCGCTCGACGGTTCCACCTCGGTCGCCGCCGAACGCTCGGGCCCGGTCGCGCAGGCCGCGGCGCTCGGTCTCGCGCTCGCCGAGGAGCTGCTCGCGGCCGGCGGCGAGGCGATCCTCGCCGCGATCCGGCGTACCGGAGCGACGACCGCATGACGAACGGCGCGCTCGCCGGCGTCGGCGTCGTCGTCACTCGCGACGAAGGCGAGGGGGGCGCCTTGTCGCGCCGCCTCGCCGCGGCCGGGGCGCGCGTTCTCGCCTGGCCGACGGTGACGATCGAAGCCGCCAGCGACCCGACGGCGCTCGCCGGCGCGGTGGCGCGACTCGACGACTTCGATTGGCTCGTGGTCACCAGCGCCCATGCCGTCGCGGCCGTGGCGGCCCATCTCACCGGACCGCCGAGCGGCGTCCGCATCGCCGCCGTCGGCGCCGCGACCGCGCGCGCCGCGGCGGATCTCGGCTGGCGCGTCGATCGCGTCCCGGCGCAGTTCCGCGGCGAGGAGCTGCTCGCCGAATTCCGCAGCGCCGGCGACGCCGACGGTGCGCGCGTCCTCTTCCCGACGAGCGATCGCGCCGACGGAACGCTGCCGGCCGGCCTGACCGCGCTCGGAGCGCACGTCCACCGCGTCGAGGCCTACCGCACGGTCGCGGCCGACCTCGCGCCCGAGCGCTGGCTCGAAGCGGTGGCCCGCGGCCGAGCGCAGGTCCTCACCTTCGCCAGCCCCTCCGCGGTCGACGCCCTGGCCGACGCCCTCGGCCGCGACCGCTTCCGCCTTCTGCTCGACTCCCTGGCCGTCGCCGTCATCGGTCCGACGACCGGCCGCGCCTTGGCACGCCACGGCCGCCGGCCCGACGCGGTCGCCGCTCCCAGCGATCTCCAGGGCCTCGTCGCGGCGACGGTCGACGCCGCCCAGCTTCGCTTCCGGAGACCTTCCGCCATGTCCTTTCCCCGCCATCGCCCGCGCCGACTCCGCGCCAACCCGACCTGGCGCGCCATGCTCGCCGAGACCTCGCTCTCGGCCGCCGATCTCATCTACCCACTCTTCGCCGTGCCCGGCGAGGGGATCGCGAATCCGGTTGCCAGCATGCCCGGCGTCGCGCAGCTCTCGGTCGACCGTCTGGTCGAGGAAGCCGCGCGCGCCCATGCGCTCGGCGTGCCGGCGGTCCTGCTCTTCGGCATTCCGGAGCACAAGGATCCCGAGGGGAGCTCCGGCTACGCCGTCGACGGCATCGTGCCGCGCGCCATCCGCGCGCTCAAGAGCGAGCTGCCCGAGCTGCTCGTCTGGGCCGACGTCTGCCTCTGCGAGTACACCAGCCACGGCCACTGCGGTCTGCTGACCCCCGACGGCGCCGTCGACAACGACGCCACGCTGCCGCTGCTCGCCCGCGCCGCCCTCGCCTACGCCGGCGCCGGCGCCGACGCGGTGGCGCCGAGCGACATGATGGACGGCCGCATCGGCGCGATCCGCACCGCGCTCGACGCGGAGGGGTTGACGAACCTCCCCATCGTCTCCTACGCCGCCAAGTACGCCTCGGCGTTCTACGGCCCATTCCGCGACGCCGCGCAGTCGGCGCCCGCGTTCGGCGACCGCCGCGCCTACCAGATGGATCCACCGAACGCCGAAGAGGCGCTGCGCGAGGTGGCGCTCGACATCGAGGAGGGCGCCGACATCGTGATGGTGAAGCCGGCCGGCCCCTACCTCGACATCGTGCGACGGGTGAAGGAGACCTTTCGCCTGCCGACCGCCGCCTACCAGGTCTCGGGCGAGTACAGCCTGATCAAGGCGGCGGCGGAGCGCGGCTGGGTCGACGAGCGGCGCATCGTGCTCGAGAGCTTGATCGGCATCAAGCGCGCCGGTGCCGACATGATCCTCACCTACTTCGCGCCGGACGTCGCCGGCTGGCTGCAGGGGGAGTGAGCGGATGACCGTCCCGCGCCCGGCGCCCGAGCTGCCGCCCTTTCTCGCCGCCTGCCGGCGGCTGCCGGCGGCGCAGACGCCGATCTGGATCATGCGTCAGGCCGGCCGCTATCTCCCCGAGTACCGCGCACTGCGCGCGCAGCACGACTTCCTCACCCTGGTGCGCACGCCGGAGCTCGCGATCGAGGTCACGCTCCAGCCCATCCGCCGCTTCCCGCTCGACGCCGCGATCCTGTTCAGCGACATCCTGACCCCGCTCGACGGCCTCGGGCTCGGTCTCGAGTTCCACCCCGCTCCCGTCTTCACGAAACCGATCCGTACGCCGGAGGCGGCCACCGCGCTCACGCTCCCCCCACCCGCGGAGAACGCTGGCCACGTCTTCGCGACCGTGGCCGGCCTGCGCTCCGAGCTGCCGGTCGACGTGCCGCTGATCGGTTTCGCCGGCGCACCCTTCACGCTCTTCTGCTATCTCGTCGAAGGGCGCGGCTCGAAGAGCTTCTCGGTCGCGAAGAGCTTCCTCTTCTCCGAGCCCGAGGCCGCCGACCGCCTGCTCGACAAGCTCGCCACGCAGGCCGCGGCGTACCTGCGCGGCCAGGCGCAAGCCGGGGCCCAAGCGCTGATGCTGTTCGACTCCTGGGCGGGGTTGCTCGGCCCCGATACTTACGCGCGCTTCGCGCTCCCCGCGGTGCGGCGGCTGCTCGAGGCCTTGGCGCCGCTCGGTCTGCCGCTCCTCTACTTCCCCAACCAGGGCTCGACGCTGCTCGACCAACTGCGCGACCTCCCGGTCGATGTCGTCGGCATCGACTGGCGGCTCCCCCTGTCGCGTGCGCGCGCCATCCTCGGACCGGACATCGCCGTGCAGGGGAACCTCGACCCGGCGGCGCTGATGGCACCTCCCGCGGAGCTCCTGCGGCTCGCCGATCGCGTGCTCGCAGAGGCGGGACCGCAGCCCGGTCACATCTTCAACCTCGGGCACGGCATCGAGCCGACGGCCGAGCCCGACCAGGTCGCTCGCCTGATCGACCACGTCCACGCCCGCACCGCCCGCGAGGACTCATGAGCCCACTCGCGTTTCAGGTCGACCCCGAGACCGTCCGGCGTTTCGACCGGCCGGGGCCGCGCTACACCTCCTACCCGACCGCGGTCGAATTCCACGACGGCGTCGGCGCCGCCCAGTACCGCGAACGGCTCGCGGCGGCCGATGCGGTGGGCGCCGAGGCGCCACTCAGCCTCTACGTCCACATCCCCTTCTGCGCCAAGCACTGCTCCTACTGCGGCTGCCACGTCATCGCGACGCCGAAGCGCGAAGTCGCGGCGAGCTACCTCGGCTACCTCGGGCGCGAGCTCGAGCTGGTCGCGGCCGAGCTGCCGCGTCGACGCGTGTTGGCGCAGATGCACTGGGGCGGCGGCACGCCGACCTACCTCGACCCCGATCAGCTCGCGCAGCTCCACGCTCTCGTGACCGCGCACTTCGAGCTCCTCCCCGACGCCGAGATCGCCGTCGAGGTCGACCCCCGCGTCACCACGGCGGCGCATCTCGAAACGCTCGCCCGCCTCGGCTTCAACCGGCTGAGCCTCGGCGTCCAGGACTTCACTCCCGAGGTGCAGGAGGCGATCGGACGCGGCCAGACCTTCGAGCAGACCCAGATCCTGATGGCGACCGCGCGCCGTCTCGGTTTCGCGGAGGGGATCAACCTCGATCTCGTCTACGGCCTGCCGCACCAGAACGAGGTGACCTTTCGCGCGAGCCTGGAGCGCGTCGTCGAGCTCCGTCCCGACCGCCTCGCGCTCTACTCCTTCGCCTACGTGCCCTGGGTCCGACCCAACCAGAAGCGGATCGACCAAGCTGCCCTGCCCGCGCGCGAGACCAAGATGGCGCTCTACCTCGCGGCGCTCGAGCGCCTGCTCGCCGCCGGCTACGAGCCGATCGGCATGGACCACTTCGCGCTCCCCGACGACGAGCTGGCGCGCGCCGCGCGCGAGGGACGCCTCGATCGCAACTTCATGGGCTACACGGTCAAGCCGGCCTCGACGATGATCGCCTTCGGCGTCTCCGGCATCGGCGACGTGACGGGGGGCTTCTTTGCCAGATCAGAAGAAGCTGTCGCGCTACTACCAGGCTCTCGACGACGGCGAGCTGCCGATCGAGCGCGGGTATCTCCTCGACGACGACGATCTCGTCCGCCGGTACGTGATCCGGCAGCTGATGTGCAACTTCCGTGTCGCCAAGCGCGACGTCGAAGCGCGCTTCGGCATCGACTTCGACGGGTACTTCGAGAGCGCGCTCGCCGGTCTCGACGAGGTCGTGGCCGAGGGGTTCGCGACGCTCGACGACGACGCGGTGACCGTCGTGCCCGCGGGACGCCTCTTCGTGCGCAACGTCTGCATGTCGTTCGATCGTTATCTCGCAGCGAAGCGCGCTTCCGACCGGCCGGTCTTCTCGCGCACGGTCTAGGCGCCGCGGCGATGAAGCGAGTCGTCGTGGTCGGTGGCGGGATCGCGGGGCTGGCCACCGCCTTCGAGCTGCGCCAGCGCGCGGACCGGGTCGGCGGCGGCCTCGAAGTCAGAGTGCTCGAGGCAGCGCCGCGCCTGGGCGGCAATCTGCGCACCGAGCACGTCGATGGCTACCGGGTCGAGTGGGGGCCCAACGGCTTCCTCGACAACGTCCCGGCGACCCTCGATCTGGTGCGGCGGCTCGGCCACGGGAACGATCTGGTGCGCGCCGACGCGGCCGCCGCGCGTCGATTCCTCTTCCGCGACGGCAGGCTCCATCTGCTGCCGTCGGGACCAGCGAGCTTCCTCGCGTCGCCGCTCCTGAGCGTCGCCGGCCGTCTGCGCGTGCTCGGCGAACCGCTCGCCCGCAAGCACCCGGGCGGCGACGAGACGGTCTTCGAGTTCGCCAGCCGGCGCATCGGCCGCGAGGCGGCGGCGGTGCTCGTCGACGCGATGGTCTCCGGCGTCTTCGCCGGAGACTCGCGCCGGCTCTCGCTCGCCAGCTGTTTTCCGAAGATGGCGGAGATGGAGCGCGTCCACGGCGGCCTGGTGCGCGCCATGATCGCGCGACAGCGCGAGCGGAGGCGGGCCCGACGGAGGCTGGCGGCACTCGGCGACACCGGCGCGAGCGCCGGCGAGCCGGCACGCCATGGCGGGCCGGCCAGTCCCGGCGGCACCTTGACTTCCTTCCGCGGCGGCATCGAGTGTTTCGTCGCAGCGCTCGCGGCGGCGCTGGGTGACGCCGTCGAAACTTCGCGACCGGTGCGGGCGCTCGAACGGAGCGGGCCGCGCGGCTGGGCGCTCGCGACCGGCGACGGCAGCCGCGTCGACGCCGACGCCGTGGTGCTCGCCGTGCCGGCGGCACAGGCGGCGCCGCTGCTCGCGCCGCTCGACGACGCCGTCGCCGCGCTCCTGCGCTCGATTCCGTCGGCGCCGCTCGCCGTCGTCGCTCTCGCCTACGACGCGCGGGCGCTCGGCAGCGCGCCGGACGGCTTCGGTTTTCTCGTGCCGCGCGGCGAGGCGCTGCGCATCCTCGGCTGTCTCTGCGATTCGAACATCTTCCCGGGCCGCGCCCCGGCGGGGAGAGTGCTGCTGCGCGCCATGATCGGCGGCGCCCACGATCCCGGCGCCGGCGAGCTCTCCGACGGCGAGCTCGTCGCGACCGCGAGCGCCGAGGTCGCCCGCGCCATGGGCTTCCAGGCCACGCCGGAGCGCCACTGGATCTTCCGTCACCGCGCCGGCATCAGCCAGTACACTGTCGGCCATGGTGAACGGCTCGGGGCGATCCGAAGCCGCCTCGGCGCCTGGCCCGGACTCTCCCTGACCGGCCAGTCGTACTTCGGCATCAGCATGAACGCCTGCGTGGAGAGGGCTCCCGCCGTCGCCGACGAGCTCCTCGCCGCGCTCGCCTGATTCCGAACGAAGAGCTCGTCCAGAAGGCGCTGGCGGGAAACGTCCCCCCGCGGCAGGGCACCGATCCCTCTGCTCCGAACTGAACAGGTGCGAACCCGACAGGTGCCGGCCACCTGGCAAGTCGGCCCTCGAAGGCGCTCCAGCTCGACAGACTCGCGCTCGCACCGGCGCATGGGTGAGAACGAACCCCTGCTGGTCGGCGGGCATGTTGTCGCGACGGAAGACGAGCGCACCGGACGAACCGGTGGCCTTGTCCTCCTCGACGCGCCTCCCGACCGCACCCACCGCCTCTACATCGCGCAACAGCTGCAGCGCGCGCACCAATTTTGGGTCCGCCTCCCGCGCCATGCCGCCCGCCATCGAACGATCGCCCACAGCGTTGAGCGATTCAACAGCAAGGTCGAGGATGAAGTCCCCGGCATCGAGACGGCCTCTGACGGATCGCCGCTCAGTCAGGACGGCTCCGTCACGGCCTCGAAGCCGTGCAGAGAAGGACCGTGTGCGGCAGCACAAACCGCCCAGCCTGCTGGTAGGGCTGGGCGTTCTCGCGCATTGTCGCTCTGATCTTCTCCTGCGTTTCCGCTGGCAGCGCGGCCATGTTGCCCCAGTCCCAGAAGCCCTGAAGCACCGGATTCAGCGATTCCGTGCTCCAGGTCACATCGTGCGTGGTCAGTCGACAATTCTCCAGGCCTGCTTGGGTGAGCAGAGGCTCGAAGACGCTCAACTCCGTGACTCCGAACAGAGGGCCATGAGGGAGCTCCGCGATGTCGTGGTGCGCCGCGACGGCGCCGAAGAACGCGCCTACACTGCTCTGCTGCTCCGGAGCGCCCCAGACGACGAATGCGAAGCGGCCGCCCGGCTTGAGTACCCGGGAGATCTCACGAAAAACCAACTCGGGGCGCGCGAGATGATGCACGACGTAGTTGCTTACCACCGCGTCGAACTCTCCGTCGCCGAAGGGGAGCTGCTCGGCGTTGGCCTCCCTGAAGATGATTCGAGGATGACGGCCCTGGGCGGTCTTCACCATCTGCGGGGAGAAGTCCACGCCCGTGACCACCGCTCCGGCCCGAGCGATCCTCTCGGCGCCATTGCCGGGCCCTGAGCCGAGATCGAGGACATGACTCCCGGGTCCGATGGCAGCGGCGTCGAGCAGGAGCGGAATCGCTTCCGAGGTGAGGCCCGCGAAAGTATCGACATAGCCCTCCGCACACCGCGCCCAGGTCTCCAACTCGAATCGGGTGACTTCATCAGCGTCTGTCGTGTCCATCGCTCTTCTCTCCCTTGGGTTGCCTGCGAGGGTCGCATCGAAGGCCTGATCCGAGAACGGCAATCTCTCCATGTCTCCGACCCGGTAGTGGGCCGCGGGGGCGCGATCGCGCGCCACCTCGATCAGCGCCTCGGCCGCTTCGATGTCGCTCACCCTTCCGCCTCGTGCCGACGCCAGGGGGCCCAGGCCGCCGCCACACTCGATGTCGCAGCCGCGGGAGCCGTTCCCGACCCAGCCGGCGTCCAGCTTCGCATCGCAGAGAGACCTCTGTTTCGGCTCCTGAAGCTCCGCCCAGTCCCTTGCCGCTCTTCCCCACAGTTCACGTTGAATCCCGCAGAACCCGTTCGATCTCTCCCCCCAAGGTCGTGCCTCTTCGGGCGCAGCACCGGCGCCTGCCCGACCGACCGTACCGCTGCGGTGCGGGCCGCCGACGGTCACCGAGAACCTCCGGTTCGATGTGTGGCTGATCGTGCACGAAAGTACCTTTCGGCACAAGCGGCGCAAGCTCCGGGCGCCATGGTCGGAGCACAGGTGATTCGCCCTTCCAGGAGCCGCAGGAGGTAGCCAGCCAGTCGCCGCGCAGGTGCGCCGTCGCGCGGCCGTGCCGCCGTCTCCCTGGTCCGGGCTCCGCGCGCGCCGCACAGCTGCCGCCACGAGGTGCCAGCCTCCTGGCAAGCCTTTCCATTCGAGCAACTTGCGAAGTGGCTGAAGATCTTCTGAAGGCTTCTCCTTCGAGTGAGGAGTACCCTCGCTCGTGGTTAGGGACCAAGAAAGGAGAAGCCGATGGGACTGTATTGCGGGATCGATCTTCATGCAACGAACAGCTGGCTGTGCGTGATCGACGCGGAGGGCCGTGCGCGGCTCGAGACGCGGGTGCCGAACCGGCTCGAGGTGGTGCGGAGCCGGCTCGAGCCGTTCCGCGAGGAGCTCACCGCGGTGGCGGTGGAGTCGACTTTCAACTGGTACTGGCTGCTCGATGGGCTGGCGGAGGCGGGCTACCCGATGCGCCTGGCGAATCCTTCGGCGATGAAGAAGTACGAGGGTTTGAAGTACAGCGACGACCGGCACGACGCGCGGTGGATCGCCGAGATGCTCCGGCTCAGGATCCTGCCGACCGGCTACATCTACCCGAAGCAGACACGCTCGGTGCGCGATCTGCTGCGCCACCGGGCACGGCTGGTGCGCAACCGCACGGCACGCTTGCTGACGCTGCAGAACGTGCTGGCGCGCGAGACTGGCCGAAGGATCGTCGGCAACGAGCTGCGGCGCCAGACGATGGACGAGCTCTCCCGGCTCGGCCTGAGCCGCGAGACGAACCTCGTCTTGTCGAGCTCGCTCGAGATCGTGGCGCTGCTCGACGAGAAGATCGTCGAGATCGAGAGAGCGGTGGTGCGGGGCACGCGCACGCGACCGGAGCTGCGACGGCTGCGCACGGTCGGCGGCATCGGCAAGGCGCTCGGGCTGACCATCCTGCTCGAGACCGGCGAGATCTCGCGCTTCCGCTCGGTCGGCAACTACGTCTCCTACGGCCGGCTGGTCGCCACCGCGCGCAGGAGCAACCAGCGCAAGAAGGGAGAGGGGAACCGCAAGAACGGCAATCCCTATCTCTCTTGGGCCTTCTCCGAGGCGGCGCACTTCGCCTGCCGCTTCCAGCCCGCCGCCCGTCGCTTCTTCGACCGCAAGCGAGCGCGCACGAACGACATCGTCGCGATCCGAGCGCTCGCCCACAAGCTCGCCCGAGCCTGCTACTTCATCCTCCGAGACGGGGTCACCTACGACCCCTCTCTGCTCTTTCGAACCTGATCCGGATCGGGGCCGCCCAACCAGACAGGTGCTGGGACTCAGAGCCCAAGTGGCTGAATGGCGGCGACTCCGATCCTTTCTCGACGAGCTTCGTGGATGCGCCCACGCCGTGAGCCCACCAGGTGCTGGAGCCGGCCGCTCGGCCGGTCAGCCAACCGACTGCCTCACCACCCTCTGGACACGGCCTGGAACCGACGATCTTCTGGGGCAGCGAGACGCTGCCAGGGGCCCGGCGAGCCGCAACCGTCGACGCCTCGATCCTGATGAGTGGCTGGTGCGCCTCCCGAACCGGGCGACACCTCGAACGCGAAGATCCGGACGCTGCAACCGCATAGCTCGACAGCAACTCCCAACGGCGAGCCCCGAGGCTCGCCCCAGCAGAGGACTACCCCTTGACCGGGGAGCCTTCAATGAGTGGCACCTCGCGGCAGCACCTCGCAGCAGTCAGCAGGAAGGCGACTGGCGGCCGTCTGGACCGAGCTAGCCCCCCGACCAGCGGTCGAAGTCGCCCGTCTCGAAGCCGTCGGCGAAGACGACCCAGCGACTCGTGCGGGTGACGCGCTCGATGCGAAAGGTGCCGGCGTCGTTGCGGTGGTAGTAGAGCGACAGCCCGTCCGGCGAGATCGTCGGGGCCTCGACGAAGCCGGTGATCGCCGCGATGGGCTCTGGAGCGCCGAATGGGGCCCCGGTCCACGGACGAGCCGCCCGCAAGATCTGGCTCGTGCCGTCGAGGCGGGTGAAGAAGAGCTCGAGGTCGTCTTCGGAGGTCGCTGGCGCATACTCGAGGGCCGGCGTGTTGATCTCGGCCAGGATCGTCTCCGAGTCCGCCCGCCGCACGAACTGCCCGCCCTCCTTGCGGGCGATTACGAGGTCCGCGCTGTCCGGAACCGGTGCGCCGCTGAAGAAGCCGTCGACGAAGTAGAGCTCGAGCCCGTGGGCCGAGATCTCGGCGTCGAAGTTGACCCAACCCAGGCGCTCGAGCGCCACACCCTCGACCAGCTCGACGTTACCCACCGCACCGTTCGAGTAGTCGCCGCGATGGATCGTCGCGAGCGTCTGCCAGTAGCTCCGCGTCGACACGAAGTAGAGATTGCCAGAGCGGTCGAGGCTGGCCACGGCGTCGAGTGCTGTCGAATTCGCACCGGTGAGCTCGCCCCGATAGAGGAACGTCGTGCCATCGACCTGCTCCGCCCAGTGCAACTGGGTGTCGTTGCCCGGAGCGTTCGAGTCGTTGAAGAAAAGGACGCTGCCGTCGCGCGAGAGAAAGGGCTCCATGGCGTCGCCGGCGTAGCCGAGGATCGCGACCGGCTCCGGGTTCGCGAAGTCCTGCCCGGATCGTGCGGAGTCGACGGAGCAGAGCACCAGACCTAGAGCGGCCGCGAGGCAGTATCCGATCAGCAGGGTCACTCCCTCTCCCGGAGAGCCTTCAGCCGCTCCTGCTGGCCCGGCTCGAGCAGCCGCTTGATCCGGACCAGCAGCCCGACCTGCGCCCGCTTGACCTCCCGCTCGAGCTGGCGGATCCGATCGAGCTGGGCGAGCACCGCCGCCTCGTCCGGACGGGCCTGATCGACGGGTTTGCGCGGCTCGGAGCGCGGCCGCAGGGTTGTCGAGGCCGGCCAACGGGTTCCCCATCTGCCCTGAGTGTCCCCGATCCGCTCCCTTTCGTACAGCGCCCTCGGCGGCCGCGCCAGTCTCGTCGCGGGGCGCGCCTGGCCCGCCCGTCGCTGCCGCCCTCGGCCGCTGCCTCGGCTGCGGGAGAGCCCACCGCCACCCTCGAGGGTGGCGCTCGAGCGGGCTGCGCTCCTGTAGCCTGAATCCTCGAACCGAATCGCCGTCGGAGGGGGGACGACCATGCACGAGTTGCTGCCCAAGAGAACGCAGGAGTACCGCGAGCGCGCCCGTGAGGTCGCGGACAAAGCGGTCCGCCCGGTGGCCGCCGCGCTGGATCGCACGGGCGAGTACCCCTGGAGCGTCATCGCGGCGCTGCGCGAAGCCGACCTGATGGGGATCTGGATCCCGCGAGAGTACGGCGGCCACGGCGCCGGCGTTCTCGACCTCTGCGTGGTGGTCGAGGAGCTCTCGCGCGCCTGTGGCGGCGTCGGCGTCGCCTACGCCGTCAACGCGCTCGGCAGCTTTCCGATCATGCTCGGCGGCACCGAGGAGCAGAAGCGGCGCTGGCTCCCGTCGGTCGCCTCGGGCGAGCAGCTGATCGCCTTCGGTCTCTCCGAGAAGGCCTCCGGTTCCGACGCCGGCAGCTTGCGCACTCGCGCGGCGCTCGACGGCGACGCCTACGTCCTCGACGGCGACAAGAAGTGGAACACCAACGGCAACGCCGCCTCGCTCTATACCGTCTACGCCTCGACCCGACCCGACCGCGGCAGCCGTGGCATCTCGCCGATCGTGGTCGAGAAGGGGACGCCCGGATTCGAAATCGGCAAGCGCGAGGACCTGATGGGGATCCGCTGCGTGCCGGTGCACGAGCTCCACTTCCGCGGCTGCCGGGTGCCGCTCGACCACCTCCTCGGCGGAGTCGAAGGCAAGGGTTTCGCCAACGCCATGATGACTCTCGACCGGGCGCGCCCCGGCGTCGCGGCGCAGGCGCTGGGGTTGGCGCAGGGGGCGATGGATTGGGCGCTGCGCTACACCTCCGAGCGCCAACAGTTCGGCCAGTCGGTGCTCAGCTTCCAGTCGACCCAGTTCCGCCTCGCCGACATGGCGACCGAGATCGAGGCGGCGCGACAGCTCGTCTACGCCGCCGCCCGCTGTATCGACGAGGGGCATGCGGGCGCCTCGAAGTACGCGGCCATGTGCAAGGTGTTCGCCAGTGACCTGGCGATGCGCGTCACGACCGATGCCGTGCAGATGTTCGGCGGCTACGGCTACTGCCGCGACTATCCGATCGAGAAGTACATGCGCGACGCCAAGATCACCCAGATCTACGAGGGCGCCAACCAGATCCAGCGCCTGGTGATCGGACGCGCGCTGACCAAGGAAGCCGCCGGGATGGCGTCGCAGCTCGAGGTCGAGGTCGAGCACTTCCCCGCCGAGATCGCGTCGGCCGTGGAGCCAGCGTGAACGTCGCGCAGCCGGCTTTCGAATGCAGCGGCGAGGTCGCCGTCGGCGCGCTCGGAGCGGAGAGCCGCGCGCGGCTGGCCGAATTCTTGGGCGAGTGGCTCGAGTACGAGGAGAGCTCGGAGCGGATCGTCGTCCGCCACATCCAGCCCGGCGGCGCGCCGGCGCTCTCGGCGGTGCCCGCCGAGCTGATCGCGATGCTCGAGGCGTTGACCCCCGAGGAGCGCGAGCGGGCGCGCGGTGGCACGCTCGTCGTGCGCGACCGCAACGGGGTGCTGCTGCGGCTGCTGGTCGAGCCGGGGGAGATCCGCATCCAGTGGCCGCACGAGGACTGGAACCAGACCGCCGAGGTTCCCCTGAGCGAAGCGCTGGCGCTGGTCGAGCCGGTTTCGGCGCGGGTCTCGGGCACGGTCCGCTTCGAGGCTGCCGCCGGCGCGCGAGCGCAGCTCGTCGCATTCGCCGAGGGCTTCGAAGGGCTCTATCCGGACGGCGACCTGCGTCTCGATCGCGAGGGCTCGTCGGTGCGGGTCGAGCTCAGAGGCATCAACGTCGGGCCGGAGGAGCTGCTCGGCAAGCTGCGAGAGCTCGCGGATCCCGCAGCTTCCCTCGAAGGCGACCTCAAGATCAGCTCCTTCGCCCCGCACGCCCTGGAGCGCGACTTCCGACTGCAGCTGCGCGCGGGTGAAGTCCGGGCCGAGCGACCGTCTCTCTGGCGCGAGAGCTGAGCGGGATGCCCCACTCGACCCCCGGTTCAGGTCAGGGTGCGGCGACCGGCGGCAGGTTGTCCGCTACGCGGTTGGCGAGCGCCGGAATCGAGCGCAGATACGCGAAGATGGCGCTCAGATCCTCGTCCGTCGCCGTGCCGTAGGCCTGCCACGGCATCGGCGGCTGCAGCTCACGGCCGATGCCGCGTTGGCGGCCGTTGCGCAGAGTGTCGATGAACTCCCGCTCGCTCCAGGTGCCGAGGCCGGTTTCGCCGTCGGGGGTCAGATTGCGGGTGAAGCTCACGCCCCAGGGGCCGGCCCACGCGGTGTTGGTCGCGGCGACGGTCCCTAGCCACGGACCCTCTGGGAGCTGGGGCGCCGGGGGCATCGCCATCTGCTGAGGATGGCCGGAGAGCATCAAGCTCATGTCGGGCTCGGGCCCGTTCTCCCCCATCTTCCAGGGCGTATGGCAGTCGTTGCAGCCACCGAAGTTGACGAGGTAGCGACCGCGGTCGATCTTGGCCTGATCCTTCGTCGCCTCGGCGGCGTCAGCGGCGGCGACCGCCGCCGCGTGCATTGGGCGGGGCGAGAGTGCGGTCGCGAGAGCGAAAGCGGCCAGCGTTGCTGCGAGATGGTGCCTGTTCATGGATCGATCTCCTGGGAAGCCGCGCTCGGCGGAGTGAGCGGGTCTACGGCGGTTTGGCCCGCCTGGGCGGGCAGAGCTTCGAGCTCGTCGGCGATCCAGCGTCTCAGGAGCGCGAGCCCCTCTTCGTCGACGAGGTGCGTGTCCATGGGTGGCATCTGCCGCGCCGGGTCCCGGGTCGAGACGCGGGCGATGAGCAAGCTCTGGTCGGGAGCTCCGGCTACGATCCGTTCGGAGATCGAGCTGCCGGTCGGCCGGTAGTGGCTCGTTTGGCCGACGGCAGAGGCGAGCGCCTCGGGCGTGCCATCGGCGCGAACTGTCCACGAGAGCCCGAGCCCGGCGATCGTGCTCTGCGCGTTGTGGCAGTTCGAGCAGTTGGCGTGCAGATAGCCGAGGGCGGTGCGCGCCGTCGAGCTGGCCGCGCGGACTCGGGGCGGGTGGGCAGCGATCGAATCCGGCAGGCCGACGATCAGGCCGCGCTCGGCGAGCACGTCGAGATCGAGCGATCCCGGCTCGGGTGAGGTGGCGTGGGGAACGCCGAGATCGCGGTCGCTCGAGAGCTGGAGCGCGGAGAATCCGAGGACAGGGGACAGGCCGCTCTCGTGGCAGGCGCGGCACTCGACGAGGCCGGGCAGGCCGTACGGCACGCCGGGCCGGCTCTCGCAGGCTCGACGCACGCCGCGCTCGGAAACGAGCAGCGCTTCGGTCTCCTCCTCGTCCCACCGGTAAGTCGCGTAGAGCCATTCCCCGCTCTCGGTTCTCTCCATGTACCGCGTCTCGATCCGGCGCGCGAACGAGAACTCCTTCCAGATCCGCGTGCCGGCCGGAAAGACCCAGGCGTCGGGGTCCGCGGCGTCGATCGCTGCACCCTCGGGCAGGCTGATCCAGCGCCGCTTGGCCGCGCCGTCGGACCAGAGCGGGTACTGCGGAGAGAAGGGGTGAACGCCCGGCGCCACGACCTTGCGCGCGAAGTCGGCGTAGAGGCCGGTGTCGGCGAGGCTGGGAGGCCGTTGGCCCGCGGCGGGCGTCGTGACGAGCGCGAAGAGGCCCCCAACCAGCAGCGCAAGCGCTCTGCGATGGGTCGAGTCGCACCTCGAGCCGTGAGATGGGTTCACCAGCATCCCTTTCGATCCCCACTGCGGAGAGATCAGGCCAAGCACAGCGGGCACGATTGCCAGGTCGTCTGGCGAGGAGCGTACCAGTTTCGCGAGCGCATGCAACCGAGGTGAAAGGCGTCGGGGGCGGCGCCCGGTTCCCCGTCCGGGGCTCGCGGGCGGCACCGAGGGATGCGGCGGGCGCCGCCGCGAGAGCCTGGGCGGCAGAGCAGAGGCGTCGTCGAAGCTCGCCGAGTCGGCCCCGCCGAGCTCGTGCACTCCGCAGTCGTCGACCTGGCGGTTCGCGCTGATGACGAAGTGGGAGGGTGCGCTTCGCGGGCGCCCGGACTCCTACCCGCGCAGAGCCTCGAGCTCGGCCCAGCGGGCGTAGAGGCGGTCGACCTCGGCTTGGGCGGTGGCGAGGGCGCCGTAGCGCTCGGTGAGCGCGGCGGAGTCCGAGGCGATCTCCGGCGCCTCGACGGCGCGCCGGCGCCGGTCGAGCTCTTCCTCGGCGGCGAGAATCGCCGCCTCCATCCCCTCCCAATCGCGCTGGTCGCGATAGGAGAGCTTTCGCACCGACGGCTGCGACGCAGGCGCGACCAGGGCAGGGCGCGCCATCGTCGCCACGTCGGCACGCGCCGCAGCGTCTGCAGTCCGGCGCTGTTCCTGCCATTGGGCGAGGTCGGCGCAGTGCGTCGCCCGGCCCTCACCGTCGAGCGCCAGGATCGCCGTCGCAACGCGATCCAGCAGGTAGCGGTCATGGGTGACCAGCACCAGCGCGCCCGGGAACTCGAGCAGGCTCTCTTCGAGGACCTCGAGGCTCGGGATGTCGAGGTCGTTGGTCGGCTCGTCGAGAATGAGGAGATCCGCCGGCCTCAGCATCAGCCGGGCCAACAGGATCCGCGCCTGCTCGCCACCCGAGAGCCGCTCGACCGGCGTGTCGAGCTGCTCGGCGCGAAAGAGGAAGCGCTTCGCCCACGACGCGACGTGAACCTCGCGCCCCTGGTGGACGACCGAGTCCCCCTCGGGCGCGAGCGCCCGCCGGAGCGTCACCTGCCGGTCGAGAGTCTCGCGGCTCTGCTCGAAGAGAACCGTACGCAACGCTGCGGCGCGCTCGATCTCGCCGCCGTCGGGCTCGCGCTCGCCGGCGAGGATCTCGAGCAGGGTCGTCTTGCCGCTGCCGTTCGGTCCGAGGACGCCGAGCCGGGTGCCGGGCCCGAGCCGGAGGTCGACGCCGTCGAGGACGCGGCGGCCGCCGTAGCTCTTGACGACGCCGCGCGCTTCGAGCAGCCGCTTGGTCCTTCTCCCCGAGCCCTCGAGCGCGAGGCCGACGGCGCCGGCGTCCGCGCCGCGCGCTCTCACGTCGGCGAGCTCGTCGAGCAGCCGGTGCGCCTTGCCGATGCGCGCCTTGGCCTTCGTGGTCCGCGCCTTCGGCCCGCGACGCAGCCACTCGACCTCGCGCCGGGCCCGGTTGGCGAGCGTCTCCTGATAGTCGCTCTGATGCCGCCTGACCTCGTCGCGCCGGACCAGCAGATCGGAGTAGCGCCCGTCGACGGCGAGCAGGCCTTCCGGGTAGACCCGGTCGAGCTCGAGCATCCGGCGCGCGACGTGCTCCAGGAACCAGCGGTCATGGCTGACGACGACGAATGCCCGCGCCGCGCTGACGAGGAGCGCCTCGAGCTCGAGGATCCCCTCGAGGTCGAGGTGGTTCGTCGGCTCGTCGAGCAGCAGCACGTCGGGCTCGCGCGCCAACTCGCGGGCGATGGCGAGCCGCTTCTGCCAGCCGCCGGACAGGGTGGCGACCTGCTGCTCGCGATCGACGAAACCGAGCCGCCCGAGCGCGCGCGCCGCGCGCGCCTGCCGCTCGAACAGCTCGAGCGGGAGACCGACGAGCGCCGCGACGACGACCTCTTCCGCGGAAGCTTCACCGTCGAGATCCGGATCCTGCGCGACGTAGCCGACCCGGACTCCTTTGCGCAGCGACCGGCCGCCGTCATCCGGCTCCTCGAGCCCGGCGAGGAGGCGCAGCAGCGTCGTCTTGCCCGACCCGTTCGGCCCGACCAGCCCGATCCGGTCGCCGTCGGCGATGCCGAAGGAGATCCCGGTGAACAGCGGCCGCGCCCCGAACTGCTTCGAGATCCCTTCGCAGGCGAGCAGCAGCGGACGGTTGACGGGCGGTGGGCTCATGGCTTCGGCACGACGGTTGGCTCCGGACCAGCCGCCGCAACGGCACCAGGCCGATACCTGAAAAAGTCATCCGAGGTGGCCGCAGATCGCCGCCAACCGCGAAAGAGCGTCCGGCTCCGTTCGCCGCCACCCAGGTCGACTTCGACAGCTCGCACCCTGCCGCGGCGGTCGACGTCCAGGACGAAAGAGGACGGCGCCTCGGCATCCGGCCTTCGCGCCTTGAACTCGAGGCGCGTCAGGGCAGCCTCGGGTTCGGTCACCCCGATCTGAAACCGTTCACGGAGGTCGGCGATCGGCAGAAAGAGAAACGGCGGAACGAGAGCTGCGAGGCGCCCGGAAACCCCATTGCCGCTGTATTCGAAGCGAGTCGCTTCGCCAAGATCGTGATCCACGAGCCAGACGGTCTCGCCGTCGGCATAGAGGTCGAGATTCTCGTCACCCTGCCACGAGATCCGGAGGAGGTTCGGCACCTTGAACGTGAGCTCGCCCGCCACTTCGATCTCGCCGCTCAGCTCGGGGATCTTCCGTCGCTGACTGAACTGGCAGGTCACGGCCTCGACCGACTCGTAGTTTCGCTCGATCTTCTCGAGCACCTCGTCGACTGTCGGGCGCTGGGCGAGGAGCGGGGCGCCCGCTCCGACCCCCGCGGCCAGAGTCCCGAGCAACAGCAGAACGGTGGCCCCGCCTCGTCGCAGCAACCGATAGCACGCCGGGAGCAGCCCGATCGAGAACAGCCAACAGGTCACGATGCCGATCGCCACGACCACTCCGAGCGAGGACAGAACCCGATGACTGGCGAAGGCGAGCGCGCCGAAGCCGATCGCCGAAGTCAGGCTGGTCAGCGTGATGATCGGGCCGACTTCGATCAGCGTCTGCCCCAGGCCGGCCTCCCCCTTGCTCCTCGGCCGCGACAGGAGATGCACCGCATCGTCGATGCCGATTCCCAGGACGATCGCCATCATCCCGACACCCAGCGGCGGAAACGGGATCCCCGAGACGACGACCGCCGCGAGGACGACCGGAACCGCGGCCACGATCGGCACGAGGCCGAGCATCGCATCGCCCGCGCTGCGAAAGAAGGCCAGGAGCAGCAGCGCGACGACCACGACGCTCAGCCCACTGATCCTCACGAAATTCGCGCCGACGAGCTCGTTCAGGTGCTCGTAGACCTGGTGGGTGCCGGTGAGGCGGAGTCGCGATCCGCTGCCGGCCTCGAATTCACTCACTGTGGTCGCGACCACTCTCCTCGCCTCGGCTCCCGACGCTCCGTCCGGCAGCCAGACCAGCGTGCGAAACCAGGACCCGCTCTCGTCGTGAGCGAGAAATCGCCGGTAACGGGGGTCCGACTGCAGAGCTGGCAGTGTCCCGGCCGCGAATTCGACCGGCGCGGCGACCGCCCGCATCAGGTGATCGTAGTAGGTCTCGTGCGTTGCCGAGGCAACGAACCCGAGGTCGGAGAGGGACCTGGGAAAAACGGCTCGACTCTCGCTCAGCAAGGTCGCGGCTCGCTTGCGCGCGCGCTCCTGCTCCGGCGCGAACGTCGACCTCGATCGCAACAGCAACGGAGACTGCAGGCCGACCACGGTCCCGTTCGCGATCAGCGGCCTCAGCTCGGCTTCGATACGCCGTTGCGCCTCGATCCCCTGGTCGAAGTCTCGGGCCTCCAGCAGGAGCTCGGAGCTGAGGAGGAACGACGAGCCGAACTGGCGCGAGATGTCGTCCGCCACATCGAGCGCCTCGAGCCGTTCGGGCAGAAGGTGCTTGAACTCGGGGTCGAAGCCGAAGCCGCGCGCGATCAGGAGGGATACCGCGACCAGCGTCGCGCTCGCCAGCAGGGCGGTCCGCGGCTGGTTCCAGCCGAACAGAGAGAATCTCGGAGGGAGCAGGAGCAGCCCCGCGCCCGAGCCCGGTGTCCCGCGCTGCGGTCGGACGAGCCGGATCACCGCGGGCAGGAGCATCATCGAAGTGCAGAAGGAGAGCACGAGCGCGGCGGCGGTCAGCCTTCCGAACTCGGCGAGGCCCCGATAGTCGGAGACCGTGAGGCACAGGAATGCCCCCGCGGTGGTCACCGTTCCGATCAAGACCGGTGGGCCGCAGTCCGCCAGCGCTCGGCCGGCAGCCTCTTCGAGCTCGCTCCCCTCGCCGCCCAGGTACTGGTAGAGCCGGGCCGTGCAGTGGAGCATCGCATCGACGCCGAGACCCATGACGATCGCGATGAACCCCACGGCGAAGAAGTTGAGGGGGCTGAAGACGATCCGTGCCAGCCAGAGAACCGGCGGGAGGGAGAGAACGATCGGCAAGCTGCAGATGGCGGTGGCCCGCCAGCCACGGAAGGTCGCGAGCAGCAACGCCAGCACCAGTCCAGTGGCGATGGCGCTGATGCGCAGCATGTCGCGCCTGAGGACGGCCGCGCTCTGGGCGACCACCGCGAACTTCCCGGTCAGCCGACCGGCGACGAGCTCCGCTCCGGCGGTACCTGCCCGCGCCTCCTGGATGGCTCGGCGCACCCGCTCGACCAGGTCTTCGCAGTAGCCGGTGTCTTCGGCGGAGCCCGCGGGCTGGACGAACAGCAGACGCGAGCCCTGATCCGGAGCATCGAAGTAGCCCCGGCCGGTGGCGAAGCGGAGGCCGCCCAGGCGTTGTTCGTAGGACGGCCCAACGATGCCGCCGATGTCGAGGACGTCGGAGCTCAGAACCTTGCGAAGGTCCGGGTCCGAGAGCAGAAGGCGCTTCCGCGTCCTGCGCAGCTGCTTGCGCATCTCTTCGGCCTCGAAGCGCTCGGTGAATCGCTCCAGCACGATCGGCTCGGAGTTGAAGAGCGCCGCGCGGGTCATTCCGATCGACCAGGGCATCAGGTCGAAGGCCGGCGGTCTCGCCTCCACGGCCGCCACCTGCGGAAGCTCGCGGAGACGGTCCGCGAGTCGGTCGGTGAACCGGTCCGTCACCCCCGGCTCTGTCGATCCGGGGAGGATCTGCACGATCAGGGGGTTCGCCTCGCCGAATCGGGATAACGACTCGCGATAGACACGACTGACCGGATCTCCGGGTCCGATCAGACTGGCCGAATCCGTCTCGAGGCGGAGATCCCGGAGCGCCCAGGGTGCGGTACAAGCGACGGCCGCGGCGATCACCAGGCAGGAACGCCAGGAGCGAAAGCCGAGGCTCGCCAGGCGACGAAAGCCCTCGGCCAGAGGGCTCATGGCTCCCCCCCGGAGCGACCCACTCGAGCGACCGGACAGAGCCCCCCGAAACGGGCTCGACGGCTGCCTTCAGTCCCCAAACGCCTCGGTCCGTGCGGTCGCATTGCGCACCAGGAGTGGCGGTGGCTGGTCTGGCGCGAGACCGAGCGGCCGCGCGGGCCGCGCCTGCGGAACGGGATCCGTCACCTCATCCCTCGACGCCCTGCAAGACGACCTCAGTGCGCTCTCGCTTCGCTGCCGCGGGCCGAAGCGCGCCGAACGCATGGGCCATGCCGAGCGTCCACGCCGCCCCGAAGGCAAGCGCGTAGGCGCACTCCTCGACCGGCACCTCGAGCAACGCGAGGCCGGTCAGGTTGCGCCAGTTCCAGTGGTGGGAGAAGTCGGGCCAGATTCGAAAGGCGATGGCCAGAACCGACGTATAGAGAAGTCCGTAGCCCAAGCCTCCCCACCCCGCCAGCCGCCAGAGGTCGCGCCGGATCCAGAGCAACAGCGCGCCGACGAGAACGCCGCTCACCAGCAGCGCCGGCATCGTGCGCATGCCGCACCAGGCCCTCAAGCCGAGAACCATTCCGAAAAAACCAGAGGTCCAGAGGCAATACCGTCGCGTCACTGTCGCCAAGCGCAGCGCGAGCTCCGGCGGCCGGTCGGCGGTGCGAGCGGCGATCAGCCAAGCCAAGCCGCCGGCGGCGAAGGAGAACAGCAGGTCCTCCGGCCCCACGACCAGCTCGACGACTCGCTGCGGCTGCCAGTACTCGGGAACGAAGAGCGGAGAGGAGAAAGCGTACGGCGTGCTGAGAAAGCCACTGAGTAGCGCGGGCAGCCTCTGCGCTGGCGCCAGCCAAGCGCCGGCGAGGCAGGAGGCCAGCAGGAAGAGGCTGACCATCAAGTACGGATGCTGTGCGACGAAGGCCACCTGGAATCTCCGCGTTGAGACGCCGGATTCAACTGCCAGCCGAATTCGAGGGCCGATCCACGATACTTCCGCTACGGCGCTCCTCCGGTCGCGGATCGAAGCCAAGTCATCCTATCGATCGAACGGCGACGCGACAAACCGGAGCACCGGTCCGCGCCACGCCACTCCTTCGACAACGGCTCTGCGCGGTCACCACTCCAGGTGTACCAACAACTCCCCAGAACGAGGTCGCAGAAGGTGGCCTCGGAGGGGGCCGTCGTCGCCGAACGCTTCGGCGCCGATCCTCCCGGGTCCCGCCCACTCCCGCCCTCTTCGTCCGTGCAAGCGAAACCGACGGTCGCGATCGCGGTGACGGTGTCCCTCGGGCTTGCTCGACTCCTTCGGCGTCGGCAGATTCGCCGGATAGTTCATCTTCGCTCGGGTCGAGAGACGCAGCGACGCCTCGTGTCGGCCGCTCTCACCGGCCCGGCACCCCCTTCTCAGCCCGTTTCTTCGAGCGCGCGGACGATCTCGAGGGAGCGTTCCGATCGAACCGCGCGAGCGATGACTCGACTCACCGCGGGCGGCGGCCGTCAGCTCGAGAGCTCGAAGTCGCCGAGATGGCGCTCGCTCTCGGTGCATCGCTCGCACGCCACGTCGATCGCGTCGTGCTCCGCGCCGACGCGCTCGCGAAACGACAGGTAGGCCGCTCGCGACGTCCAGCGATCGATCGTGACGAAGCGCCGTGGGTTCGCCGCGTCCCGGTACAGCTCGGTGCCGATGTGCTCCGGGTCACGTTCGAAGAGTCGTACCCAGGGGCCCTCGGCACCGTAGGCCGCCTCGAACGCCGCCTCCTGCGCCGGTGCGACGAGAAACTCCCAGATGTAGCAGAACATCTCGTTTCTCCTCCAGGCCCGACCCGCGCGGGCATCGGCTCGTTCATCAGCGCCCTGCGTTGCCAGAAACGATCCCGCTCGCAGATCGGGCAGCGCAGCGCTTGCCCGGCGACTGTACGCTGCCCCGCGGATTCGCTCGCGAGGCCCTCGAGCGCCAGCAGATCTCGCGCCGCTCCGCAGGCTCGCCGAGGGCGCCCGCCGCGGACCGGGCGCCTGCCGAAGCCGAAACGGGCCGGCCGGCAGCTCCAGCCGAGGCGCTACCCGTGGGGGTGGGACCCTCCCGCCTCCTGCGATGGCGCGGAAGGCGACCCGCGGGGCTAGCCTGCCCGGCAGGAGTTCTTGTCAGAAGCGCGCTTCCGTCGTGGCGTGGGTGAAGGCCCCACCGAAGGGCTTGACTCATTGGCGCCATCTCGCTCCGGCGGTTGCGCGCCGAGGCAGAATACGACAGATTTAGGTGGTTCCGTGTCGCGGTCTTGTTGCCTGCTCGCTGGTTTCCGCTTGAGGACCAGCGCATTTTCCCGAGCAATGGGGGACTTCATGAACGAGCCGGTCCAGAACGTAGCTCCTAGGCGGCGCGAGCGCGCGACGCCGCTCCTTGCGCTCCTCGCGCTCTTCTCGCTCCTTGCCTCCCCGGTCGCCGCCATCGACGGGCAGAAAGGGGACTTCGAGTGGAGCTGGGGCAACACCATTTCCTACGGCCTGCTTTACCGGCTCGACGATCCCGATCCGGCGATCATCGGCCGCGCGGCGGGTGGCGAGGCCTTCTCGGTCAACGGCGACGACGGCAACCAGAACTACGAGACCGGCATCGCCAGCAACGCGATCAAGTGGTCGAGCGAGCTCGAGTTCAGCTACAAGCAGTTCGGCGGGTTCGTTCGCGGTTTCGCCTTCTACGACCAGGAAAACCAGGATCAGGATCGCGCCCGGACTCCGCTCTCGGACGACGCCAAGGAGCGGGTAGGCAGCCGCGCCGAGATCCGCGACGCCTTCCTCTGGTTCCGCTTCGACCTCGGCCCGCGGCCGGCGGAGATTCGCGCTGGCCGGCAGGTCATCAACTGGGGCGAGAGCACCTTCATCCAGGGCGGCATCAACGCGATCAACCCTGTCGACGTCAGCGCCCTGCGCGTTCCCGGCTCGGAGCTACGCGACGCGCTGCTGCCGGTGGGAGCGGTGCTGCTCTCGCTCAAGCCGTCCGACAACACCTCGTTCGAGGTCTACTACCAATTCGACTGGGAAGAGACCAAGATCGATCCTGTCGGCAGCTACTTCAGCGCCACCGATCTCGCGGGCGACGGCGCCACCAAGGTCATGCTCGGCTTCGGTGCCGCGCCCGACTCGATCCCGGTCGGCTTCAACATCCCGGGCAATCCGGTGGGTGTCGCGGTGCCGCGCGGCGCCCCCCGTGAGGCGGGCGAGAGCGGCCAGTACGGCGCCGCCTTCCGCATCTTCGCGCCGCGGTTGGGGGGCACCGAGTTCGGCTTCTACTACCTGTCGTACAACAGCCGCCTGCCGGTGATCATGGCGCGCACGGGCACCTCCGCCGGCATCCTCGCGCAGGGCAACTACGCCGCCACGGCGCAGTACTTCCTCGAGTACCCCGAGGACATCACGCTCTACGGCGTGAGCTTCAACGCCCAGCTCGGCCGCAGCGGCATCGCCCTCCAGGGCGAGGTGTCGCACCGCCAGGACGTGCCGCTCCAGGTCGACGACGTCGAGTTGCTCTACGCCGCGCTGACGCCGCTGCGCTTGCTGCCGGCGGTGCCCCAGCTCGCGCCATTGCGCGGACTCGGCGGCCTGCTGGCCGCCACCGGCCAGCTCGGTGGCTACGGTTTCTCGGAGGAGATCCAAGGCTATCGCCGCTTCGACACCACACAGGTTCAGTTGACCGCCACGAAGGTCTTCTCCCGTGCCCTGGGTGCCGACCAAGCGGTGCTCGTCGCCGAGGCCGCCTGGAGCAAGGTGCACGACCTGCCGGAGCAGTCGGTGCTCCGCCTCGAAGCGCCGGGGACCTACACCAGCGGCAACCCGGTCCACCAGCAGGCGGGCGTTCAGCCGGGCACCGAGCCGAGCTCGGCCTTTCCGACCGACACCGCCGCGGGCTACGTCATCGCCGGACGGCTCGACTACAACAACGCCTTCGGATCGGTGAACCTGTCGCCACGCTTCTCCTTCGCCCACGACGTCGACGGCGTGTCGCCGGGCCCCGGCGGCAACTTCATCGAGGGCCGCAAGGCGCTGACCATCGGCTTCGGTTTCCAGTACCAGATCAACCTGGAGTGGGATCTCTCCTACACCCAGTACCTCGGCGCCGGGCGTTACAACCTGATCAACGACCGCGACTTTGTCGCGGCCTCCATCAAGTACTCCTTCTGAGGACGGACACGTCATGCGCACTCGAATCTGCCCGCTCGCTCTCTTGACCACCATCCTCACGGGCGCCAGCCTGGCGTTCGCGGCCGGACTGCCGCCCGAAGAGGTCGCCAAGCTCGGCAAGGAGCTGACTCCTCTCGGCGGCGAGAAGGCCGGCAACGCCAAGGGCACGATCCCGGCGTGGGACGGCGGCATCGTCAGCCCTCCGACCGGCTACGTTCCCGGCCAGCACTACGTCGACCCCTACGCCGGCGACAAAGTGCTGATGACGATCGACGGCAAGAATGCCTCCGAGTACGCGGACAAGCTCTCCGCCGGGCACCAGGCGATGCTCGCCGCCTACCCGTCGTTCAAGATGAACGTCTACCCGACCCATCGCAGCGCTTCGGCCCCACAGCGGATCTACGAGGCGACGGCGCGCAACGCGGCCTCGGCGGAGCTCGCCCCGGGCGGAAACGGCGTGACCGGCGCGATCGGCGGCGAGCCCTTCCCGCTGCCGAAGAGCGGCGTCGAGGTGATCTGGAACCATTCGCTGCGATACCGGGG
Source organism: uncultured Acidobacteriota bacterium (assembly GCA_963700315.1). GTDB lineage: Bacteria > Acidobacteriota > Thermoanaerobaculia > Multivoradales > JAGPDF01 > JACTMI01. Next base: position 578,076 of record CAVOXC010000001.1, read on the forward strand.
CGACATCGCCGGCCGCAAGGTGACCCAAGCGGCGCCGACCCGCGGCGGCCAGTACACCCTCGTGCAGTTCGACGAGGAGACGATGTTCCTCTACAGCCTGCCGGGGATGACCGAGGCGGACCTGCGCAATCGCATCCTTCTGTTCAAGCAGGAGGTCATCTCGCCGGCGCGGCTGGCGGGCGGCATCCTGCTCGTGCACGAGACGCTCAACCAGGTGAAGCAACCGCGCGACGCCTGGCTCTACAACCCGGGGCAGCGCCGCGTCCGGCGGGCACCCCAAGTCGCCTACGACAACCCGGGCACTGCCGCCGACAACATGCGCACCAGCGATCAGCTCGACATGTTCAACGGCGCGCCGGACCGCTACGACTGGCAGCTCGTGGGCAAGAAAGAGATTTACGTCCCGTACAACAGCTACCGGTTGCAGGATCCCAAGGTCAAGTACAAGGAGATCCTGACGCCCCTGCACATGAACCCGGATCTTCTGCGCTACGAGCTGCACCGGGTCTGGGTGGTCGACGCCACGCTCAAGCCGGGCGAGCGTCACGTCTACAAGCGGCGCACGTTCTACGTCGACGAGGACAGCTGGCAGATCCTGCTGATCGACCAGTACGACAACCGCGACCAGCTCTGGCGGGTCTCGGAGGGGCACGCGATGAACTTCTACAACGTGCCGACGATCTGGACCGCCGCGGAGTCGCACGTCGACCTCCAGGCCGGGCGCTACCTGGTGATGGGCCTGAACAGCGAGAGCTCGGCGCATGAATTCGCGCTCAAGCGGACCGAGGCCGACTTCACGCCGGACGCCCTGCGCCGGGAGGGCGTGCGTTGATCGGCTCCTCGTCGGCGACCGGGCCGCGAGCTCCGGTCGCCCTCGGGGCAAGCAACATTCGGGACGGGCGCGGATGATGCGCGCCCGGCCCGCGTTCTCCGCTGCGGTCCCGGCCTGGCTCGCCGTCGTCGCCCTGCTAGTCGCTGCCTCCCCCCGTCTCGTGGGAGCTCAGCCGCCGGACGATGTCGACTGGTCGATCCCGGCGCGGCTCGCGCCCTCCTCTCTGCTGCTCGACGCGGCCCGTCGCGGCGATCTCTTGGTCGCCGTCGGCGAGCGCGGGCACATCCTCCGCTCGCGCGACGACGGCGCGAGCTGGACCCAGTCCCGGGTCCCGTCACGCGCTCTTCTGACCGCGGTCTGGATGCACGACGAACGGCTCGGCTGGGCGGTCGGCCACGACGAGACGATTCTGCGCACGCGCGACGGCGGCGAGACCTGGGAGCGCATCCGGTTCGAGCCCGAGGCCGAGCGCCCGCTGCTCGATGTCTGGTTCGCGGACGAGAACCGGGGCCTCGCGGTGGGGGCGTACGGCGTGATCCTAGCCACCGCCGACGGCGGCGACAGCTGGGCAGAGAGCCGGATCGAGGAGGACGACTTCCATCTCAATCAGATCGCCGTGGCGGGCTCCGACCTCTTCCTCGCAGCCGAGGCCGGCAACCTCTATCGCTCGAGCGATGCCGGGCGGAGCTGGCGCCGGCTCGATTCACCCTACGTCGGCTCGTACTTCGGGATGCTTCCCCTCGAGGGGGGTCCGCTGCTCGCCCTCGGCCTACGTGGTCACCTCTATCGCTCCGAGGACCGCGGTGACAACTGGCAAGAGATCGAGACCGGAACGCTTGCCACATTGACCGATGGCGTCGAGCTCGAATCGGGCCGGGTCGTCGTGGTCGGGCTCGCCGGCGCGGTGCTGCGGAGCGACGATGGCGGGCGCACCTTCGCGGGCGAGGAGCTGGCGGACAACAGAGGTGCGTCGGCGGTGCTCGTCGCTCGCGGCGGCGATTCTCTGCTGCTGTTCGGCGAGGGGGGCGTGCGCCGGATCGGAGCGGAGCCATGAGCGGGACCGAGCAAGAACAGGCAGCGGGCGGCGGCGTGAGCCGGAAATCGTTCGGAGGGTTCCTCGAGCGGCTCATCTTCGGCCACCGCGTGGCGGTTCTCATCCTCTTCGCCCTCGCGACGCTCGTCATGGGCTGGTCGGCGTCGCGGCTGCGCATCGATGCCGGCTTCACCAAGCTGCTGCCGCTCAAACACCCCTACATGTCGACGTTCCTCAAGTACCAGGAGGAGTTCGGTGGCGCCAATCGGGTCTTGGTGGCGCTGATCGCGAAGGACGGCGACATGTTCACGCCAGAGTTCTTCGACGCGCTCAAACGGGCGACCGACGAGGTCTTCTTCCTGCCCGGCGTCGATCGCAGCCGGGTGATGTCCCTGTTCACGCCCAACGTCCGCTACACCGAGGTGGTGGAGGACGGCATCGCCGCCGGCAACGTCATCCCCGACGACTTCGAGCCGACCGCGGAGGGCCTCGAGGCGGTTCGCCGCAACATCCTCAAAGCGGGCATCGTCGGCCGGCTAGTCGCCAACGACTTCAGCGGCGCGATCATCAGCGCCTCGCTGCTCGAGGTCGACCCCACCACCGGAGAGAAGCTCGACCCGCTCCAGGTCTCGGCGCAGCTGGAGGAGAAGGTGCGCCGGCAGTTCGATGCGGAGTTCGTTCCCGATTCGCCGGTGACGATCCACATTCTCGGATTCGCGAAGGTGGTCGGCGACATCGCGGCGGGGGTCCGGAGGGTTCTGCTCTTCTTCGGCGTCGCGTTGCTGCTCGCCGGCGTGTTGGTCGGGCTCTACGCTCAGTCGATTCGCCTCGCGTTGGCAGTGCTCGCCAGCGCGCTGGTCGCGGTCGTCTTTCAGCTCGGCCTGCTGCCCCTGCTGGGATTCGGCATCGACCCGATGTCGATCCTGGTGCCCTTCCTCGTACCCGCGATCGCGGTCAGCCACGCGGTCCAGATGGTCAGCGCCAGCGGCGCGGCGATCTTCGACGGCGCGAGCCGGGAGGAAGCCGCCCGCTCGGCCTTCCGCCGGCTGCTGGTGCCCGGCGGCATCGCGCTCCTGACCGACACCATCGGCTTCATCACGATCCTCGTGATCGAGATCCGGGTGATCCAGGAGATCGCGATCGCGGCCAGCCTCGGCGTCGCGATGATCCTGCTGACCAACCTGATTCTGTTGCCGGTCGTGCTCTCCTACGTCGACTACGGCGCCGACTACCGCGACAAGCTGCATCGGCGCGCGGCGCACATGGAGAGACTCTGGAAACCCTTCGCCGGCGTCGCCGACGGCAGGCTCGCGGCCACGGTTGTCGCCGTGGCGGCGGTCCTGTTCGCATTCGGGCTGTGGAAGAGCACCGAGGTCAAGATCGGCGACCTGCATCGAGGCGTGCCGGAGCTTCGCGCCGAATCGCGCTACAACCGGGACACCGCGATGGTGACCTCACGCTTCTCGATCGGGGTCGACATCCTCAACGTCATCGCCGAGACGAAGCCCGAGGGTTGTGTCGACTACGGCGTCATGACCACCATCGACGAGTTCTCCTGGCGCATGGCGAATCTCGACGGCGTGCAGTCGACCATCGACCTGCCGGGCGTCGCCAAGACGATCGGCGCGGGGTGGAACGAGGGGAGCCTCAAGTGGCGGGCGCTCTCGCGCAACCCGTCGGTGCTCACCCAGTCCGTCGCCTACGTGCCGACTTCGAGTGGCCTGCTCAACTCCGACTGCAGCGTGATGCCGGTGATGCTGTTCACCGCGGACCACAAGGCGCTCACGATCGATCGCATCGTCGCCGAGGTCAAGCGGTTCGAAGCCGCGCACGCCAACTCGGACGTGTCGTTCAAGCTGGCGACCGGCAATGTCGGAGTCATGGCGGCGACCAACGAAGCGGTGAGCGCCGCGCAGTTCCCGATGCTGATGTGGGTCTTCGGCGCCGTGGCCTTGCTCTGCATGATCACCTTCCGCTCGATTCGGGCGGCGGTCTGCATCCTGATCCCGCTGGCGCTCGTTTCTCTGCTCGCCTATGCCCTGATGGCGATGCTCGAGATCGGCCTCAAGGTCGGCACGCTTCCGGTGGTGGCCCTGGGAGTGGGCATCGGCGTCGACTACGGCATCTACATCTACAGCCGCTTCAGATCGCTCTACCACCTCCACGACGACGTCCGGGTGGTCTACCAGAAGACGCTCGAGATCACCGGCAACGGCGTGCTGTTCACCGGCATCACGCTCGGCCTGGCGGTCGCCACCTGGATCATCTCGCCGCTCAAGTTCCAGGCCGATATGGGAGTCCTGCTCTGCTTCCTGTTCGTGATGAACATGATCGCGGCACTGGTCCTGGTGCCGGCGCTGATTCGCTGGCTGCCCGGCTCGCCCAAGCCGTGATCGGAGCCTCCAAGCCGTTCAGAACGCGCCGTCGGGGAACTCCATGATGGCGGCGCTGCCGGCCATGATGGTCGCGAACAGGGATCCGCTCCTCGGCAGCATCCGCTGCACGTAGAAGCGGGCCGTGGCGAGCTTCGCCTCGTAGAAGGCGGCATCTGCGCCACCCCGTTTGGCGAGCGCGACCTTGGCCATGCGCGCCCAGAGATAGCCCAATGAGACATAGCCGAACAGGTGCAGGTAGTCGGTCGCGGCGGCGCCGGCCTGGTCGGGATTCCTGAGGCTCTCCTGCGCGAGCCAGGCGGTCGCTCGCTGCAGCCGCTCGAACGACTTGGCGACTGGCGCGACGAACTCCTGCATCGCCGGATCGGCCGCTTCCTCCTCGAGGAAGCGCTGGACGGGGTGGAAGAAGCGGCGCAGGTAGCGTCCCATGTGGGCGGGGAGCTTGCGGCCGACCAGGTCGAGCGCCTGGATGCCGTTGGTGCCCTCGTAGATCTGGGTGATCCGGCAGTCGCGGACGAGTTGCTCCATGCCGTAGTCCGTCGCGTAGCCGTAGCCGCCGAGCACCTGGACGCCGAGGTTGGTCATCTCGAAGCCGAGGTCGGTCTGGAACGCCTTGACGATCGGCGTCAGCAGCGACGCCATGTCGTCGCCGATCTCGGCGCGCTCGGGATCGGGATCGCTCTCGGCGTGGTCGATCTCGAGCGACGCCCAGGCGGTGAGCGCCCTCGCCCCCTCGCTGAAGGCGCGCATGGTCAGGAGCATGCGTCGCACGTCGGGGTGGACGAGGATCGGGTCGGCCTCCAGCTCGGGGTGTTTCGCGCCGGCCAGGGCACGCCCTTGCAGGCGCTCGCGCGCGAAGGCGACGGCGCCCTGGTAGGAGGCTTCGGCGAGGGCCAGCCCCTGGATTCCGACGTGCAACCTCGCCGCGTTCATCATCGTGAACATCGCCTTCATGCCCTTGTTCGGCTGGCCGATGAGCCAGCCGGTCGAGCCCTCGAAGTCGAGCACGCAGGTCGGCGACGCCTTGATCCCCATTTTGTGCTCGATGGCGCTGCAGGAGACACCGTTCGGCACCAGCGCGCCCGCCTCTTCGCGCAGCTTGGGGATGACGAACATGCTGATCCCCTGGATGCCCGACGGCGCGTCGGGCAGCCTGGCCAGCACCAGGTGGACGATGTTCTCGGTCAAGTCGTGCTCGCCGGCCGAGATGAAGATCTTGCTGCCGCTCAGTCGATAGGAGCCGTCGTCCTGCGGCAGGGCCTTCATCCGCACGAGCCCCAGGTCGGTGCCGGCCTGCGGTTCGGTGAGACACATGGTGCCGGACCAGGTGCCGTCGACGAGCTTGGGCAGGAACGCCGCCTTGAGCTCGTCGTCGGCGTGATGGAGGAACGCGGCGTAGGCGCCCTGGGTGAGCGCCGTCATCATCGAGAACGAGAGGTTGGCGGCGCAGAGGATCTCGGTGAGCATGTCGCCGACGTAGTAGGGCAGGCCTTGGCCGCCGAACTCGGGCCGAGCGACGAGCGCCGTCCAGCCGCCCTCGCGGTAGGTGCGGTAGGCCTCGACGAATCCGGCCGGCATCGTCACGTCGCCGTTCTCGAAGCGCAGTCCGTCTCGGTCGCCGACGGCGTTGAGTGGCTGCAGCACCTCGCTCGCGAAGCGGCCCATCTCCGCGGCGATGTCCATCACCAGGTCGGGGGTCGCTTCTTCGAAGCCGGGGAGTTGGGTGAGCTCGGCGGCGTCGAAGAGCTCGAAGTAAGTGAAGCGGAGATCGCGCAGCGGCGCTTTGTAGGTGAGCATTGTTCTAGTTCCTCAGCGGCTTGCCGGTCTCGAGCATGTGCTCGATGCGGGCGAGGGTGGCCGGCGTGCGGACGAGATCGAGAAAGGCCTCGCGCTCGAGGCGGGAGAGGTCGTCCTCGCTGACGGTTTCGGTCGGGTCGGTGTCGCCGCCGGTGACCACCGTGGCGAGCCGGCCGGCGACGACGGCGTCGTGGGGCGTCGCGGCGCCGCTGGCGCGGAAGCCGGCGACCGCCATGTCGAGCGCCGCCCGGCCGCCGGGGCCGGGCAGCGAGATCTCGACCCGCTCCGGCGGCCGGTAGCCCGCGGCAACCAGCTCGAGCGCCTTGGCCTTGGCGTCGGCGAGCAGGCGGTCGCGGTTCATCGTTACGCCGTCGCTCTCGCGCAGGAATAGAAAGCCTTTCGCCTCCTCGGCGGAGGTCGCGACCTGAGCGGTGCTGATCGTCTCGAAAACCTTGACGACCCCCGGCATCGGCCCGCCGGGGCGTTTCGGGTTGGTCTGCCAGCGGGTCACCATCTCCTTGCAGCCGCCCCAGCCGGGGATCACCCCGACCCCCGCCTCGACCAGGCCCATGTAGGTTTCGGCATGCGCCTGCACGGCGTCGCAGTGCAGCAGGATCTCGCAGCCGCCGCCGAGCGCCATGCCGGCGGGCGCGCCGACCACCGGGAAGGGGGCGTACTTCATCGCCTTGAAGGTCTCCTGGCCGGCGGCGATCGACGCCTCGATCTCCGGCCAGAGGCCGATGTTGGCGGCGAACAGCGCGATGCCGATGTTGGCCCCGACAGAGAAGTTGCTCCCCTCGTTGTAGATCACCAGCGCCCGGAAGCGCCCGCTGTCGGCAAGCCCGATCGCCTTGCCGATCTGCCGGAGCACGCCCTCGTCGAGGGCGTTCATCTTGGTGTGGAACTCGAGGCAGAGCACGCCGTCGCCGAGATCCCAGAGACTCGCCGAGGCGTTCTTGGCGACCGGCTGAACCGCGCGTTTGAGCTCGGCGAGACGGAAGACCCCTTCGGGCAGGCGGACCTCGCGGTAGTCGCCGGCGGGCGTGAGCTGCTCGAGGCGGCCACCCTCGACGCGATAGAAAGTCCCCTCCCCGACCGCGGCGAGCAGCGGCGGCACCGGCCGCCCTGCGGCGGCGAGCCGGGCGGCGAACCAGGCGGGACCGATCCGGTCGAGCAGCTCGAACGGACCGTGCTCCCAGCTGTAGCCGCAGCGCATCGCCTCGTCGACGGCGGCGATTTCGTCCGCGATCGAGGGCACCAGCGACGCCGCGTAGGCCAGGGTCGGCGCGAGCATCGACCAGGCGTAGCGCCCGCCCCGGTCGGGGTGCTCGAGCAGCGCCCGCACGCCGCCACGGCGGGCGGCGGCGACGCTCGCCAGGCGCGGCTCGATCCGATCGCGATACTCGCCGGTGGCGAGGTCGATCGACTGCTTGACCTTCTTGCCGCTCGAGCTGTCGAGGCGGTAGAAACCCCCTTTGCCCTTGCGGCCGGTCAAGCCGGCCGCGATCATCTTGCGCACCAGCTCCCGGTCCTCGTGGATCGCGCGGTAGGCGTCGTCCGCCGGCAGCGTCGCGAGCAGCGACGCGGAGATGTGCGGCCCGAGGTCGATGCCGACGAGGTCCATCAGGCCGAAGACGCCGGTCTTGGGAAAGCCGAACGGCTTGCCCGCGACAGCGTCGGCCTCCTCCACGGTCAGCCCGAGAGCGATCGCCTCGCGGGTCGCGGCTTCGATCCAGAAGGTGCCGATGCGGTTGGCGATGAAGCCGGGCGTGTCCTTGCAGTCGACCACGCTCTTGCCCAGGCGGCGATCGCAGAAATCGCGCACGGCCGCCACCGCCTCCGGGCGGGTGGCGGGGCCGGCGACGAGCTCGAGCAGGCGCATGTAGCGCGGCGGGTTGAAGAAGTGGGTGACCAGGAAGTCGGCGGCGAAGCTCGCGGGCAGGCCGTCGACGAGCTTGGCGAGCGGAATCGTCGAGGTGTTGGTCGAGACGATCGAGCCCGGCTTGCGGACGGCGTCGACCGCCCGGTAGACGCGCTGCTTGATGTCGACCCGTTCGACCACCGCCTCGACGATCCAGTCGCAGTCGGCGAGCAGGCCGAGATGGTCCTCGAGGTTGCCCGGCGTGACGAGCCGGGCACGCGCAGCCGACATCAGCGCCGCCGGCTTGGCCTTCTTCAGCTTCTCGAGCGCGCCGGCCGCCAGGACGTCGCGCTCCGTCGCGCCCTCGGGAACGATGTCGAGCAGCACCACGGGGATGCCGGCGTTGGCGACGTGGGCGGCGATGCCCGCGCCCATGACGCCGGCGCCGAGCACACCGACTCTCTCGATCGCGCTCACGATCAGACCGCCTCGAGAACGGTGGCGATGCCCTGGCCGCCGCCGATGCACTGGGTGGCGAGGGCGTAGCGTTTGCCCTCGCGCTGCGAGCAGCTGCGCCGCCTTGCCGGTGATGCGCGCGCCGGTGGCGCCGAGCGGATGGCCGAGCGCGATGGCACCGCCGTCGAGGTTGACGCGGGCGGGGTCGAGACCGAGCTCGTCGATGCAGGCGAGCGACTGCGCGGCGAATGCCTCGTTGAGCTCGACGACGTCGATCTGATCCAGAGTCAGGCCGGCGCGCTCGAGCGCCTTGCGGCTCGAGGCGACCGGGCCGATCCCCATGATCTCGGGCGCGCAGCCGCTCACCGCGAAGCTGCGGATGCGTGCCAGCGGCTCGAGGCCCTGGCGCTCGGCGTACTCCTCGGAGCAGACGAGGGTCGCCGCGGCGCCGTCGGTGACCGGCGACGAAGTGCCGGCGGTGACGGTGCCCTTGTCGTCGAAGGCGAGCTTGAGATTCGCCAAGCCCTCGAGCGTGGTGTCGGGCCGTGGGCAGCCGTCGCGCTCGACCGTTCCCCCCTTCCAGGCGATCGGCACGATCTCGTCGTCGAAGCGGCCGGCCGCGATCGCCACCGCGGTCTTGCGCTGCGACTCGACGGCGAACTCCTCCTGCCGCTGGCGCGAGATGCCGTACTTCTTCGCCAGATTCTCGGCGGTCTCGCCCATCGCGGCGAAGGCCTGCGGATGACTCTGATAGAGGGCCGGGTTGGGCATCGGGTTGAATCCGCCCATCGGCACCCGGGTCATCGATTCGACGCCGGCGCAGACGAAGACCTCGCCGGCGTTCATCTGGATCGCACCGGCGGCGATGTGGATCGCCTGCATCGAGGAGCCGCAGAAGCGGTTGACCGTCGCGCCCGCGACCGTCTGCGGCAAACCGGCGAGAAATCCGACCAGGCGCGCGACGTTGAAGCCCTGCTCCCCCTCGGGGAAGGCGCACCCCAGCAGCAGATCCTCGAGATCCTGCGGATCGACGCCGGTGCGCGCGACCAGCGCCCGGATCGTCTGGGCGGCGAAATCGTCGGGCCGGACTTTGACGAGCTCACCCTTCTTGGCCGGCGTGAACGGGGACCGGACGTAGCCGGCGATGACGACGTTCTTCATGATGGCTTCCACCTCCGTCGTGGGTGCGGCGCCTGCTGGGTGAGGAGTCCGGTCGAGTCGGGCTCCGGTTCGATCCTGCTGCCGTCGGTGTCGCCGTCCGGCACGGGCACGCCGAGCCGGCGCATCGCGTCGAGGGTCATCTGTTCGATCTCGCCGAGCTCCTCGATCGTGATCTCGAGGTCCTGGCGTTGCGCTTCGAGCTCGGCGATGCGCTGCCGCGCGCCGCGCAGCAAGTGCGGCAACTGCACCTTGCGCGTCGAGTCGGCGTCGTAGAGGTCGAGGTACTGCTTGACCAGCGCGAGCGAGAAGCCGAGCCGCTTGCCGCGCAAGATGATCATCAAGCGCGCGCGGTCGCGGTAGGTGTAGACCCGGTTCGGCCCGGCGCGCTGCGGTGCGAGCAGCCCCTTGCTCTCGTAGAAACGGATGGCGCGCGGCGTCGCGCCGACCTCCTCCGAAAGCTCGGTGATGGTGAAGAGGCGGCTGGGGTCGGCGTGGCCGGTCATGGTCGCGTTCTGGCTCCCGAACGGCCCCAGGCTAGTCTCGCTTGACCTATACGTCAATACCCTCACGCATAGGGTATGCCGCACTGCGGTAACAGCTTCTGCTACAGGGGTTTCCGGCCCGTCGCGCTCCTCGCGGGAGCCAGCGAACGGCGTCGCCCTCCTCTCGTAGCGGCGGCGGCGGGCCTCAAGCGCCCGAAGGGGCGACCACAGGCTTCGGAGGCTGCTCCCCGTCACCCGCCACGCGACGGCGAACCTGCTCGTAGACCGCCTCCGACGCGAGCAGCTCGAAATGGCTGCTCTCCCACGCGATCCAGCGGTGGGCCGCGGGGATCTGCAGATCGAGCGCGGGATCGGCGTGCTCGCCGAGGGCGCTCGCCAACGGCACCAGCCCATCGCCCAGGGTCCTGTCCTTGAGGTCGCCGTGCCGCCGCCCCTGGCTCGCGGCGATGGCGTGGCAGTCGACTTCCACCGGCAGCGGCACCGGCCGACGAGCGTCGCCGGCGCGCGCGAAACGATCGCGCTCCTGCCAATCCTCGTCGACCAGGTAGCCGTGGCGCAGGTCGGTGATGCCGGCGCTGCGCAGCTTGCCGAGCCGCCCGAGCGCCGCGGCGTAGGGCGCGGCTTCGAGCAGCGTCTCGAAGCGGTTGCCGGCGCGCTCGGCCGGGGCGCCGTGGTGCGGGGTGCCGAGGAAGACGATCGTGCGCAGCGGTCGGGTCCAGGCGTGTCCGGCTCGAGCGCCGTAGTGACAGGCGCTGCGGGCAACCAGGCCTCCCATGCTGTGGGCGATGAGGACGAGCTGCACGATCGGCAATGGCCAGGCGGCGCTGAGCGCCTCCAGCCGATCGGCGAGCGCACGGCCGTTGGTCGAGACGTGCAGGCCGCTGTTGTAGCGCAGGTAGACCGGCGTCAACCCGAGGTCGCGCGCCAGCGCCACACCATGATCGTGTCCGCGCCGCGACCATTGCAAGTCGTTGCGACAGAGGCCATGAACCAGCACCACCACCCGGTCGCCGGGCGCGCCGAGGCTCCGCTCGAGGGCCTGCGGCGTCATCTCGAGATCCTTTCCCTGCCACCGCCATCCCATCGGGAGGGCGAGTGGATTCGCGGTCGCCGCCAGGTGATCGCCGACGACGCCGTTGAGGGCGGCGAGAAACGCCTCGCGCCGCGCGGTCGACGCCCGCGGTCTCGGCCGGGACTCCCAGCGCTCGAGCACCGCGTCCACGCCGCCGGCGGCGAGCCGCGCGATGCCGCGCACGGCCCTGTAGACGAGACCGGTGAGCCCCCGCGTGCGACGTGGCGCCGAGCCTCGATGCGACCGGGGTCCGCGCAGGATGTCGCGGTGGATCGTCTCCACGATCTCGCTGACACCCTCGGTCGCCGAGCTCGCGAGCCGGACCAGTCCCCGCAGGTCGGAGGGATGGAAATCGTCGCGAGCGATGACGGGCTCCTTCGGGGGACGGGGTGCGCGCGATCGCTAGCGAGAACCGCGCAAGCGCTCGAGCTCATCGAGGGCTTCCCGCGCCGTGACGGTCAGGTTCTCGTCGGCGGCCCAGCCCGCGACACGCTCGAGCAGCGGCTCGGCCCGTTCGACGCCGAGGCGCCCGAGCGCTTCGAGCGCGAAGAGCTGAAGCTTGAGGATCGGCCCCGCGGCGAGCTCGAGCAGCCGGGCGTGGAGCTCGGGATCGGCCGGCGCGGCTTCCTCCCACGCTTCGAGCGCGGCTCGGCGGACGTCCTGGTGGTACGCCGCGCCGGCCGAGGCGCGGCAGAGCGGCACGAGGTCGGCGCGGCCGAGCTGCTTGGCGGCGACCAGCGCGCCGCGTCGCGACACGTCGTACCAGGATGCCCGGCTCGCCTGCCGCTCGAGCGGCTCGCGCTCGAGCGCGGGGTCGAGATGGGCGAGCGCCACCAGCGCGGTCGCCGCGACGGTCGCGTCGGGGTCGCTCTCGGCGACCCGCCGCAGTCGGGCGTTTGCGGCCGGCCCGATCGCGCGCAGGGCGAGCACGCCCCCCTTGCGCACCCGCGCGTCGTCCGCCGCGAGCGCGCTCTCGACAAGCTCGAGCGCCGCCGGTGAACGCACCGACCCGAGCAGACGCGCCGCCTCGGCGCGCACCGCCCAGAACGAATCGTCACGCAGGGCGACGCCGAGCGCGTCACGCGTCGCCTCGAAGCCGGAGAATCGATCCGCCATCTGCTCGAGCGCGCGCAGGCGGCCGGGCAGGGCGTCGTGGCGCGCCTGGTAGGCGAGCTCGTCGAGCGGCTTGGTGAAGACGATCTCGGCGACCAGGTCGCCCTCGCCGTCGAAGCTGACCAGCTCCGGCTCGGCCGCCGCCGGGATCAGGAAGCGCTCGCGGTCCTTCTCCACCCAGAGCGTCTCGGTGCGCGACTCGCCACCCGCATCGATCCGGACTCGCACCGGCAGTCGGAAGAGCCCCTGCGCCTCGATCAGCGGCTGGGTCTGCTTGACCTCGAGGTCGACGACCTTGCGGTCGGGGCGCCAGCGGTAGCTCACCTCGAAGCGCGGGTGGCCGCCGCCGGTGACCCAGTCGGCGAAGAACCAGTCGAGGTTCCGCCCGGTCGCCTCACGGATCGCGGTGGCGAGGTCCTCGGAGACGACGTTCGCGCCGGAGTGGGCCTCGAGGTAGTGCTGGAGCGCGCCGAAGAAGGCGTCGTCGCCGAGCACGGCGCGCAGCATGTGCAGCACGGCCGCGCCCTTCAGGTAGGTGTGCTGCTCGTTGTAGATCTCGTTGGGCGTGTCGAAATGGCGCCACTCGAGGGGGCGGATGACGTGCTCTGCCGCGACGTAGGCGCGGTAGTGGCGGCGCGCCAGCTCGGCGTCCCAGAGCAGCCGGTCGCGCCCTTCGGCCTCCTCGTCCCAGAGCATCATCAGGTAGGACGCGAAGCTCTCGTTGAGCCAGATGCGCGACAGGTCGGTGCAGGTCAGATCGTCGCCGAACCAGTGGTGGGCGAGCTCGTGCGAGATCGTCGCCGCCGCCGACCAGTCGTCGCCGACCTCGTCGAATCCCGGCGAGCCGAACTCTTCAGGTGCCTCGCCGGGGCGGCGCAGCACGCTCTCGTCGTGCCCGGTCACGCCGGTGTGCTCCATGGCGCCGATCGGATAGTCGGGCACCGCGACCTGGTCGTACTTCGACCAGGGGTAGCGGTAGCCGAAGCGGCGCGAGAAGAACTCGACCATGCGGGTCGTGTCGCGGAAGGCATACGCCCCCTCGTCGAGCCGTCCCCGCGGCACCCAGTAGGCGACCGGGATCTCGCCGAACGCCGCGGGCAGCTCGCCGCGCTCGTAGTCGCCGATGTAGAGGACGATCAGGTAGTCGGAGTGCTCCCGCTCCTGGCTCCAGTGCCAGGTCACCGAGCCCCCGTTCTCGGCGCGCTCGACCAGGCGGCCGTTCGAGACCACGACGTAGGGCGCGGGCACCTTGATCACCATCTCGCTGGTCAGCTTGTCGTTCGGCGCCGCGAAGATCGGCAGCCAGTTGGCGGCGAGGCCCCCCTCACCGTAGGTGGTGATCCAGAACTGCCGCGGATCGCTCCGGTCGGGCTGGAAGTACATCCCCGCCCGGGGTGTCGCCGCGTAGTCGATCGCGAGCGCGACCGGCTGCCCCGCCGCCGCGGGCGAGTCGAGCTCGATCCGCACCGAGCCATGCGCGTGCTCGAAGCGGGCCGGCACGCCGTCGACCTCGACCGACGCGATCTCGAGCCCGATCGCGTCGAGCTCGATCGCGGCGAGGGCAACGAGCGGCGCCAGCGTGAGCGACGCGCGCCCCTCGACTCGACCCTTGGCCGGATCAATCGAGAGATCGGCGCGCAGGTGCCGCAGGTCGTAGGTGCGCTCGCGGATCCGCCGTTCCGGCCCTTCGGGCAGCTTCTGCGCGGCGACGGGTAGCGCGCAGAGCACGAGCAGCAGGGCGGCGAGGCAACGCTGGAGCTTCGGCATCGAGTCCTCCGGCTGTCAGGGCCGACCGCCAAGGAGCCCGCCGCGATCCTCGCGTCCCGATCTCCAGAGCAGGTCTCTCGGGAGTCTAGACCGCCGAGGCCGGAATCGACCTGCCGACCCGGCCCGTAACGCTCCCCACCCGCTGGAGTCGGGCCCGCGCGCCGCAGGAATCCTAGGATCGGTGCCGATGACGATGCCCGGCCCGGCCCTCGAGATCTGCGCGACCGCGCGCGCCGCGGGGCGCGCGCGACTGACCGAGCTGGAAGGGCTCGAGCTCGCGGCGGCGCTCGGCGTCGCCGTGCCGAAGTGGTTGCGCCTCGACCACGCCGCCGATTTGAGCGAGCTCGACCTCGATTCGCTCCCTGGTGACCGCGTCGTGGTCAAGGTGGTATCCGCGACGATCCTGCACAAGAGCGACGCCGGCGGCGTCGCCTTCGTCGACAAGCGGCGCGACGCCATCGCCGGCGCGATCGACGCCATGTCGTCGCGGCTCGCGGGACTCGACCTCGACGGCTTTTGCATTCAGGAGTGGGTGCCACACGACGCCGCGCTCGGGGGCCAGCTCCTCGTCGGGCTGCGCTGGACCGAGGCGTTCGGTCCGGTGGTCGCGCTCGGACCGGGTGGGCTCGACGCCGAGATCCTCGCTCGCGGCGGCTTCGCCCCTTGGATCCGGTCGCCCTCGATCGGCGGCGTCGAGGGGCTCTCAGCCGCCCTGGAGCGCCACCCCTTCGCCGGGCGCCTGATCCAGCCGAACCGCGGCCGTCCGGCGCGGCTCGCGCGCGCCGCGCTCGTCGAGCTCGTCGCGCGCTTCCTCCGGCTCGGGGCGCAGGGCTGCCCCGAACCGATCGCCGAGCTCGAGCTCAACCCGGTTGCCTGCACGTCCGAGGGGCTGATCGCGCTCGATGCCGTTGCCCTTCTCGGCCAGGCGGGGGCCGTTTACCCGGCGCGGCCACTGGCGAAGATCGATCGTCTGCTGGCGCCGCGCTCGGTGGCGGTCGTCGGCGTCTCGGAGCGGATGAACCCGGGCCGGCGGGTCCTTCAGAATCTGCTCGAGGCCGGTTTCGATTCGGAGGTCCTCTGGGTCGTCAAGCCGGGCCTCGAGCGCCTCGACGGCTGCCCCTGCGTACCGTCGGTCGCGGCGCTGCCGGCGCCGGTCGATCTCCTGGTCCTCGCGGTCGACGCCGCTCAGGTTCCCGGGATCGTCGACGCCGCGATCGACAGCGGGCGGGCGGAGAGCCTGATCGTCCTCTCCGGCGGTCTGGGCGAGACGGCTGGCAGCGAGCAACGCGTCGCGCGCGTCCGCGCCCGCCTGGCGGCCTCGCGGGCGACGAGCGGCGGCGGTCCGTTGCTCAATGGCGGCAACTGCCTCGGCGTCCGCTCGGTACCCGGACGGGCCAATACGCTCTTCATTCCGGGACACAAGCTCCGGTTTCGAGCGGGGGCGGCCGACCCGGTCGCGCTGATCTCACAGAGCGGCGCCTTCGCGATCGCTCGCTCGAGCCAGCTGCCCCGGCTCAACCCGAGGTATCTCATCACCGTCGGCAATCAGATCGACCTGACCGTCGGCGACTATCTCGAGCACCTCGCCGACGATCCTGCCTTGGAGATCTTCGCCTGCTACGTCGAGGGGTTCCGGCCAGGCGACGGCGAGCGCTTCTTCCGGGTGGCCGACCGGATCACCCGCGCTGGCCGCCAGGTGCTGCTCTACCTCGCCGGCAGAACGGCGGCCGGGGCCGCTGCGAGCGCCTCACACACCGCCGCCGTCGCCGGCGATCGCGAGGTCGCCCTGGCGCTCGCGGAGCAAGCCGGCGTCGTCGTCGCGGCGAGCCTCGCCGACTTCGACGACCTGCTCCGGCTCGCGACCGGACTCGTCGCACGCCCGCCCAGCGGCCGATCGGTCGCGGCGATATCCAACGCCGGCTTCGAGTGCGTCGCGATGGCCGACAACCTGGGAGCGCTCGGGCTCACGGAGCTCGAAGAGCCGACCCGGAGCGCTCTCGAGAGCCTCCTGCGCGACCACCGGCTCGAGGGGATCGTCGCGGCGCGCAACCCTCTCGATCTCACACCCATTCTGGGCGACCAGCCCTTCGCGGCGGCGGTCGGGATCTGTCTCGCGGATCGCGGCGTCGATGCCGCGATCGTCGGCTGCGTGCCCCTCACCGGAGCGCTCGCTACGGTACCCGCGGCTAGCGGCCATGCGGAGGACCTCGAGGCGGCGAGCGGCATCGCCGCCCGCCTCGGCCAGCTCTGGGCGACGACGACGAAACCTTGGGTCGCGGTGGTCGATTCCGGTCCGCTCTACGATCCGCTCGCGCATCGGCTCGCGGCGTCGGGGATCCCGGTGTTCCGCTCCGCCGACCGCGCGCTGCGACTGTTCGGCGCCTGGATCGAGTCACGGCTGGGCCGCCCGCGGGCGCGAGCCTGACGCGCCGGCCGAAGTCGCCGCGGCGGTCCGCCGCGGATCACTCGAGAACGGCCCGGACGTTGCCGAATCGCGAGGTCGCCTCGATCTTGCTGGCGCCCGCCGCGTCGGTCCAGCGCAAGGAGCCCGAGAGCGTGCCGCCTCCCTGCACCAAGAGCTCGCCCTTGCGCACGGACGACTCGCCGCCGGCCTTGAGCTCGAGCTTGCGCACCGCGTCGTCGGGCAGCAGCAGGTCGACGTCGCCCTTGAATAGCGAGATCTCGAGGTCACCCCTCGCGCCCGCGACCCGCACGCTGCCGTCGCGCACATCGATCTCGATCGGCAGGTTCTCCGGCACCCGTACCTCCTGCCAGATCCGCAGCTTGCGGTTGACCGCCTGCGAGACGCCGTCGACACCGAGTACCAGCTCGTCGCCGTTGGAGGCAAAGGTCAGCGCCAGATCCGCGGCGTGCGGCTTGCACTTCGCGCGGTCCCGCTCCGCCTTCTCGCAGTAGATCTCGAACAGCACGCGCACGTCCTCCCGCGGCTCGGCGAGCACGGTGACCGAGCCGAAGGCGAGGCTGATCTCGATCGAGCGGTGCTCTCCGAGCGGAAAGCTCTGCTCGATCGTGCGGCTCGGCTCCTGCTGGGCGAGGGCGCTCGTGGCGAGGGCGAACAACAACAGAGAGAGGCCTGGCCTATTCATGCGGATAGCTCCTTGGAATCTGAGTGGACGGAACCGACGGGGGCGCTCGAGCTCGGGCACGTCGGCTCAGCGCGACGGCGGATTCTGGCGTTCCGCTTCACCTGTCATCGGCACGAAGCGCACCGGGATGACATTGCGCGTCTCGTACCCTGTCGGCGTCTTGGTCAGCACCTTGAGGTCCTGAAAGAAGCTGCCCACCGGCACGACCATGCGGCCGCCGACCTTCAGCTGGTCGATGAGACCCTGCGGCACCTTCTCGGGCGCGGCGGTGACGACGATGCCGTCGAAGGGAGCGGCCTCGGGCCAACCCTGCCAGCCGTCGCCGACACGGTAGCGGATGTTGGCGTAGCCGAGCGCCGTCAATCGCCGCTGCGCCCTGGCCGAGAGCGGCGCGAGAATCTCCATCGTGTAGACCTCACCCGCGATCTCGGAGAGCACCGCCGCCTGATAGCCGGAACCGGTACCGATCTCGAGCACTTTCTCGCCTCCCTCGAGCTGGAGCAACGAGGTCATCAGGGCGACGATGTACGGCTGCGAGATGGTCTGCTTCTCGCCGATCGGCAGCGGATAGTCTTCGTAGGCCTGGGCGCGGACGGTCTCCGGCACGAACTCGTGGCGCGGTACCCGGGCCATGGCGGCCAGCACCTTCGAGTCCGCCACGCCGCGCGCGCGGATCTGCGTGTCCACCATCTGCCGGCGCAGATCGGCGAGACCGTCGTCCTGACCCTCGAGCGGCATGGCGAGCATCCAGAGTGCGGCGGCGGAGAGCGCGAACGTGCGCTTCGAGATATTCGATGTCATCCGTCGCGTCCTCTGCCCATTCTCCACGCCTACCGCTGCAAAGTCCAAGCCGAGGCGACCGCGGCGGCTCGGCCCCGCCGCGAGAGGTCCGCCAGGAGAGTCGGAAACGCCTGTCCACCGGCTGCCGCCGGCACCGGGCCTGCCGGCCCGCGGCGCCGAACGCCGACGGGGAATAGAAGCTAGGATCCTCGAGATGCCGGTCGAAACCGCGCTGTTGCCGCTCGAGGAGATCGCCGCCCGCGCCGAGCGCCTGGTCGCGCTGTCGCCGGCGGACCAGACCCACGTGCTCTGGTCCGAGGGGACGCGGGCGTCGGTGATCGAGAGCGCGCGGGTGCGGCGCCTCGACTCGGGGCGACCGAGCACGGTGCGGATCCGCGTGCGGACCTGCGGCCGCACCGGCGTCGCGAGGGCCGAATCGGGCGAGGTCGGGGAGCTCCAGCAGGCGCTGCGCGCCGCGCTCGCCGACGCTCGCTGCCAGCCGCCGAGTCCGGACTGGGACCTCGCTTCGACCGCCGGCGAGACACCCGGGCTCGGCGGCCTGCACGATCCGGAGATCGCCGCGCTCGAGCCCCCTGCCGCCCAGGCCTATCTGCGCGGCCTCGTGGCTCGCAATGCGACGCTCCGGTTGCGCTGGTCCGAACGCAGGCTCGTGATCGCCTCGACATTCCATCCGACCCGCGCGGTCGCGCTCACCACGATCTCGCTCGAGGCCCGTACGGGGCGGCGTCCCGGCTCGGGCTTCGCCGCGGCAACGGCGCGGAGCCTCCGGGCGCTCGACGCGCCGGCGCTGCTCGATCGCGCCCGTTCGCTCGAGGCGGAGAGCGTCGACCAAGCGCTGCCCGCAGGGTCGCTGCCACTGCTGCTCGGACCCGAGGCCGCGGCTGTCCTGATCGACGCTTTCGCGCGCAACGTCCTTTCCGGAGCATCGCGGATCCGGCGCCAGACGGCGGCGGGACCGGGGCCTTGGCCGATCTCCGAAGCGCTCACGCTCGTCGACGACCCCCTCCATCCGATCGGCGCTCCGCTCCCCTTCGACCTCGACGGAGCGCCGAAGCGCCGACGGATCTTCGTCGAGAAGGGGCGCTCCCGCGGCTCCGCCTTCGATCTCGAGCTCGCCGGCGTGGCGGGCGAACGCCCGACCGGGCACGGGCTCGGCGGAGACGATGCCTGGCCGACCCATCTCGAGGTGACGCCGGGCCCGGAGGCCGAGTCGGAGCTGCGCCGGCGGACCGCGGGCGGCCTGCGGCTCGGGGCCTTGGAAGAGCTCGCAATCGAGCCGGAAGGCGCCCTCGGCATTCGGGCGACCGTCCGGTCGGTCCGCCGCATCGAGGCCGACGGGTCGCTCGGCGTCGCGCTGCCGCCGATGATCTGGACGACCGCGCTGGGCGCGGCGCTCGCGAGCGTCGTCGCGACGGGTCGGGAGATTGTCGCCTGGATGCCGCGGGATTCAGACCTGGGCGCCGTCCGCGCGGTGGCGCTCTGCCTCGCACCCATCGGGAGCCTCGCCGCCCGGCGCGGCTAGAGCTTCAGAGACGCCGCAAGAGCAGCAGCGTCTGGTCGTCGGCCTGTGGGGCGCCCGCCGCGAACAGCGAGACCGCGCTCCCGATCTTCCCCAGGAGCACGTCGATCGGATCGTTCTGTTGGTCCGAGAGCAGCTGCGCAAGCCGGTCCAGGCCGAATTCCTCGTCGTCGGGCGCCGCCGCCTCGGTGATGCCGTCGCTGTAAAGGCAGAGCAGATCGCCCGGCTCGAGGGAGATCCGCTCGATCCGGTAGCTCGCCCCGGGCAGCAGCCCGAGCGGCAGGCCGCCGGAGCCGAGCTGCTCGATACCGCCGCGGGCGCGCAGCACCAGCCCCGGGTTGTGGCCGGCGTTGACGTAGGCGAGCTCGCCACGTTCGAGGTCGAGCTCGGCGACGAACAGGGTGATGAACTTGTTCGGCGCCGAGGAGTCGAGAATGTGCTTGTTCAGGCGCGCGAAGAGCTCCGGACAGATCGAGATCCGCTCCGCCAGCAGGCGCAGCGAGGAGTGGAGAGTCGACACCAGCAGCGCCGCCGGCACGCCCTTGCCCGAGACGTCACCGACGACCAGGCCGAGACGGGTGCCCCCCTCGAGCTCGAGGAAATCGAAGTAGTCGCCGCCGATATGGCGCGCCGGGCGGTTCCAGCCGGCGAGCTCGTAGCCTGCGACGATCGGGACCTCTTTCGGCAGGATGCGTCGCTGGATCTCGGAGGCCAGCTCGATTTCGTGCTCGAGACGCTCCACCTCGAGCGCCTGCCGGTGGAGCTCGGCGTTCTCGAGCGCGATGGCCGCTTGGTTGGCGAGCAGCTCGAGCGTTCGCCGGTCGGTCTCCGGAAAGGGCCCGACGCCCGTGCGACTCTCCTTGTCGCCCACCACCAGGAGACCCTTGACCACGCCGTCGGCCTCGATCGGAACGCCGAGCAGGTGCTCGGCGCCGGGCAGCGCGCAGCAGGAGGGGCGGGGATTGCCGGCGACGAGCTCGCGCCCCTCCTCCGAGTCGAGGTCGATCTCGTCGTCCGCGTCGCCGCCGAAGGCGCGATCCAGGCGCATGCGACCGTTCGACTTGAGGTAGAGCGCGCCCCGGCGCGCGTCGAGCAGCGACACCGCGCGCATCAGAACTTCTTCGCACAGCCGCTCGAAATCGAGTGTGCCGGCGATCGCCAATCCCACGTCGTAGAGCGCTTCGAGCTGGACGCCGCGGGTCTTGACCTCGAAGTCCTGGCGCTTGAGCTGGCTACGCAGCAGTTGCTCGCGCACCGCCGAGCCGAGCGCCAGGAGCAGGGCGCCGGCCTCGAGCGTCGGCGCCTGCGCACCGGCCGGGAGCTGGACGAAGCCTCCGGCGAACGGCAGGATCGGAGCGCCGGCCGGCGACTCGCTCAGATGATCCGCGAAGGTCGCGTCCCCGGACGTGGCCTCGCGCCGGAAACCACGTTCGCCCTTGACGAAGAGCGCCGCACCGGCACCGCCTTGAGCGCGGTCGACGAGCGCCAGGAGGCGCTCGAGCGTGCGGCGGGTGGGAGCCTCGGCGCGCGCCAGCTCGGCGAGCTCGGCGCCGGGCTCGGCGCTGTTCGGCTGGTTCACGACGACGGGGCCGCGGTTCCGACGACCGCGCTGTCCTCGTCGCTGAAGATCGCCGCGTACTGTGCAAGGCCCATGATGTGGAAGGTCTTTTCGATGGTCGGGGTCAGCGCGCAGAAGGAGAGCTTGCCCTCGACCTCGATCATCTTCTCGATGATCTCGATCAGGATCGAGATGCCGATCGAGTTGATGATTCTGGTGCCGGTGAGGTTGAGCAGGAGGCTCCTGTAGCCGGCATCCACCAGCTCATAGGCCACCCGTGCGATCTCCTCCCCGCCCTGGTTGTTGATATACCCCTCCGTGTAGATCACGGCCAGGCCGTCGCGGCGATCGATCGTCAGTTTCAGCGCTTCCGTCATCTACCCGGTCCCCTCTCTCACCGCGACTTGCTCATCACGACGGTCGTGCCCTGCGAGCCGGAGAGGATCTCAACCTCGTCCATCAGACCTTGGATGATCTTAAGGCCCCAGCCCCTCTTTCGCTCGCCTTGCATCTTTTCCGCCAGATTTGGCTCCGCGACACGGTCCGGCTCGAAGCCGACACCGCGGTCGTGTACCCGGATCTCCAACCGCTCCGGCAGGGCATTGCCGAACAGCCGGAAGGTGATGTCTACCCTCTTTTCGCTGGACTGACTGTGCTCGAACGCGTTGATACAGGCTTCGACCACCGCCATGCGCACTTCGTCGACGCGATCGGGACTCATGCCGACGAAGGTCGCCATGGCGCTCGCGGCTTGGCTCGCCACGATCTCCATGTCGGGTGCCATCGGCAGGATGAGCGTCACCTCCCGGATGGGGGCGCGGGTGGTCATCGGAGCTCCTGCGCCGGAGGCGGTGTCAGAACGAGAGAAACAGCCCCAGTAGGTAGATGGCGAGCGGGTGGACGGCGTCGCTCGCGAGGAGCCAGAGGAAGCTCGCGATCGAGACGATGCCCACCAACTTGTCGAGCGGCAGCGCGCGCGGCAGGGAACTCGACTTGGCGGCGGTGAGCATGGCGGCTTCTCCTCTCGCCGCTTTCTGGTCGCAACCTCCCTGCCAATTCGTTCGAGAACTCGCACCTGAAACTCAAATACATGAAAGGAAGAAGTTTATTCGCCCGACTCCGAAGGTTGCCCAGGCCGGCGCTGCATTAGCATGCGACACAATGTCGCAGCTCGATCCCCTCGTCGACCCGCGCTCTGGCCGAAACGGGGCGACACGCCGCCCCTTCGACCCATATGAGACAAAATGACGCGCACTGGTCAAGATGTCGCATCGGTCGGGGCCCGACCGTCGACAGCTCAAAAACCCTTTCTTTGCAGCGTCTTGCGATCGACTCCGAGAATGCGCGCGGCCTCGCTCTTGTTCCCCCGCACCATCTGCAGGACGCGAGCGATGTGCCGGTGCTCGACGCCCGACAGGTCCAGCGGCTCGGGACCTCCCCCCTCCCCGGTTCCGCCGATCAGCGAACGGAGCAGCTCCGCGTCGACCCGCCGATCGGCGAGCGAGACCGCGCCCTGCACCAGATTCTGCAGCTCCCGAACGTTGCCGGGGTAGTCGTGGTCGAGCAGCAGACCGAGCGCTTCTTTCGAGAACATGGGCACCGGCACCGCCTCACGCCGGCAGAAGTCTTCGACGAAGAAGCGGACCAGGTGGGGGATCTCCTCGCGCCGTTCGCGCAGCGCCGGCAGCTCGAGCTCGACTCCCTTCAATCGGTAGTAGAGGTCTTCGCGAAAGCGCCCCTCCGCGACCAGCCGCTCGAGGTGGCGGTGGGTCGCCGCGACGACGCGGACGTCGACGGCAATCGCCTCCTCGCCGCCGACGCGCACGACTTCGCGCTCCTGGAGCGCACGCAGGAGCTTCACTTGTAGGACCGGCGGCATGTCTCCCAACTCGTCCAGGAACAGCGTCCCACCATCGGCCAGCTCGAATTTGCCGCGACGCGCCTGAACGCCCGTCGCCACGCCGCCCTCGATGCCGAAAAGCTCGCTCTCGAGCAGCGACTCGGGCATCGCACCGCAGTTGATCGCGACCAGTGGCCCCTCGCGGCCGGAGAGATGGTGGAGCAGCTTCGCGATCAGCTCCTTGCCGGTGCCGCTCTCGCCGCGCACCAGAACCGACACCGACCGCGGCGCGACGCGCTCGACGAGATCGAGCACCCTGCGCATCCCGGGCGCCACCGCGATGATCCGCTGCTCGCCGACGCGCGCCTGAAAATCGCCGCGCAACGCCCGATTCTCCTCGGCCAGACGTTCCCGCTGGGTCTCGAGGCTCTCGACCCGGCGGGCGCTGTCGAGCGCCACGCCCGCGAGGTTGCCCATCGATTCGAGGAAGCGTCGGTCCTCGGCGGTGAACCCGGAAGCGCCGCCGCCGCGGGCTTCCTTGTCGAGCAGCACGACGTAGCCCAGAAAAACGCCGCGGAAGGCGAGCGGCGCCGCCACCAGCTCCTCGTAGCGCGCGCCGGCGAGTGAGCCGCCACGCCGAACCAGCGGCTGCCCTTCGGCCAGCAGGTCGCGCCAGATCGACTCGGCCAGCAGCTCCGCGCCCGTCGGCTCGGGACCCGGCCACCCGACCAGCGCCAGCGCCCGCGCACCCGCCACGGCATCGCGGGTGACGGCGGCGGCCGCGCTGGGATCGAGCACCAGACAGACCCGCCCCAGCAGCTCCTCGAGCAGATCCCCTTCGTCCCGCTCCGCGTGCAGCGCCAGAGCCAGGTCGTAGAGCGTCTCGAGCTGGAGCAGCCTCCGCTTCTCGGCAAACGACGGTGCACCGGTCATCCTGCGACTATTGTACGGCCAACCCGAAGCAGGCTGAGGCCTTTCCGGGATCAGCGCAGCGTTCGCAGCCCGCTCGAGCCAGGCGGCGCTGCGCGGCGCACGCAGGCGGGTGCGAGAACCTCCCCGCCACCGAATTGGTGCGCGTCCTCGACGGACCGACACCCAGAGCCGAGAAGATCCACTATCGTGCTCTGACGACCCTCGGGAGCACCCTCGCTACACCTCGGCGAGCTCCACAGCTCGCCTCACCACAAACTCGCCTCTTGACTCCGGAGCCTTCTATGAGTGCCAGCTTTCGCGAGTGCTCGCCGCGGCGCGGTCGCCAGCCTTCGAGAAAGCGTGCATGGATGGGGGAGGAAGTGAGGCTTCGCGGCGCTGCGCGCCAGGCCTCCGCGCTCGACCAAACGCCCCCTTCTCTGCCAGCTTTCGCGAGTGCTCGCCGCGGCGCGGTCGCCGCGCCCCCGTTCCGCCTCGATCCGACCGAGACGGGCGCGTAGGACTTAGAGCGCGCGCACGAGGACGAGGGTGAGGTCGTCCTCGAGGTCGCGGCCGGAGCAGTGCTCGGCGACGGCGCCGATCAGGGTGTCGAGGAGCTCGGGCTCGGGCAGGCGGTGGTTGCGCTCGAGGACGCGGATCAGGCCTGCGGAGCCGAAGCGGCGCCCAGCGTCGTCCTCCGCCTCCCAGATGCCGTCGGTGAAGAGCAGGAGCAGGTCGCCGGAACGCAGCACAACGGGCCACTCCGCGTGGAACTCGACGCCCTTGCGGAAGCCGAGCGGGATGTTCGAGCCGACCGCCTGGCCGCGGATCGCCTGGCCGTCGCGCACCAGGATCGGCATGTGGTGCCCGGCCGTCGAGAATTCGAGAAAGCGCGTCGCCGGATCGAGCAGGCCGAGCAGCATCGTCATGTACATCTCGGGTGAAGTGTCCGACTGCAGCTGGTCGTTGACGCGAGCAAGCGACTCCGTGAGGCTGTCGCCACGAGCGAGGCACTCGCGCAGCGTCGCGCGCGCCTCGGCCGCGACCAGCGCCGAGCCAACGCCATGCCCGGCAGCGTCGCCGATCACGAGCGCGACACGCCCGTCGTGGATGGGTTGCAGATCGTAGTAGTCGCCGCCGACCGCCTGGCACATCTGCTGGGTGGCGGCGAAGCGGAAGCCGGCAACATCGGGCAGGCTCTGCGGGACCAGGCGCTCTTGAATCGAGCGCGCGATGGCGAGCTCACGGTCGAGCACCTGCTTGGCGAGGTACTCCCGATGCAGGCGCGCGCTCCAGAGCACCACCGCAGCCTGGTTGGCGATCAGCAGGGCGAATTCGAGATCGGCCTCGTCGAAGGGCTGGCCGTCCCGCTTGTGGTTGAAGTTCATGACCCCGAGCACCTCGCCGCGCAGCACCAGCGGGACGCAGAGCGCCGACAGGTCGGCGTACTCGTTCTGCCGGTCGGGGTCCGGGCTCCACTGCGCCAGCTGGCGGACGTCGCGCGCGACCATCGGCTCGCCGGTGGCCGCCACGGTGCCAGCGATGCCATGGCCCATGGGGATTCGCGTGCGCGCCACCACCTCGGCATCGATGCCGTGCGCAACCTCGATGCGCAGAAACTTGCGCTCTTCGTCGACGAGCAGGATAGACCCGCGATCGACGCCGAGCAGCTCGCGGGTCCCCTCGATCAGAGTGCTCAGGGCCTCGCGAAAGTCGAGGCTGGCGACCAGGCGGTCGGTCACGGTCTTGACGAGAGTCAGCTCGCGCACGTGCACGGTCGGCCGGCGGGCCGGCGAGATGCGCACGCCCCTCTGGCCGATGGGCGGCATGCCGCTATGAGATCACGAAGCGACCAGACTTGCCGCCGGCCTGAGCGCCCGGGCGAGATAGCCGCCGGTCCGGCTTCCCCGCGTTCGCGCCACGGCTTCGGGTGTCCCGGCGGCGATCAGGTCGCCACCGGCATCGCCCCCTTCCGGCCCCAGGTCGATCACCCAATCGGCCGTCTTGATGACGTCGAGATTGTGTTCGACCACGACCACCGTGTTGCCCTTCTCGACCAGTTTGTGCAGGAGCTGGAGAAGCTTGCGAACATCGTCGAAATGCAGGCCGGTGGTCGGCTCGTCGAGCAGATAGAGGGTGCGTCCGGTCGAGCGCTTGCACAGCTCGGTGGCGAGCTTGACCCGCTGCGCCTCGCCGCCGGAGAGCGTGGTGGCGGGCTGACCCAGATGCACGTAGCCCAGGCCGACCTCGTCGAGCGTCGCGAGGATCCTGTCGATCGCCGGGATGTTGCGAAAGACGTCGCGTGCCTGCTCGACGGTGAGGTCGAGGACCTCCGCGATGTCGAGCCCCTTGTAGCGCACGGCCAGAGTCTCGCGGTCGTAGCGCCGGCCAGCGCAGACTTCGCAGGTGACGTAGATGTCGGGCAAGAAGTGCATCTCGATCTTGATCTGACCGTCGCCGCCGCACGCCTCGCAGCGTCCACCCTTGACGTTGAAGCTGAAACGCCCCGCTTTGTAGCCCCGCGCCCGCGCCTCGGGGGTCATCGCGAAAAGGTTGCGGATCGGATTGAAGACGTTCGTATAGGTCGCCGGATTGGAACGTGGCGTGCGGCCGATCGGGCTCTGGTCGATGGCGATCACCTTGTCCAGGTGCTCGAGGCCGGTTAGTCGCTCGTGAGCGCCTGGGCGGTCCGCCGATCGATAGAAGTGCCGCGCCAGCGCTCGGTGCAGGATGTCGTTGACCAAGCTCGACTTGCCCGAGCCCGAGACGCCCGTCACGACGATGAAGGCGCCGAGCGGGAACCCGACGGTCAGGTCCTTGAGGTTGTTGTGCTTCGCGCCCTGGACGACGAGCTGGTTGCCACTGCCCGCACGCCGCTCCTTCGGCACCGGCACGGCGAGCTCTCCGCGCAGGTACTTGCCCGTGAGCGAGTCGGGGTGCGCCGCGATCGCTGCGGGGGGGCCCGCCGCGACCAGCTCGCCGCCGTGTCGCCCGGCGCCCGGACCGAGGTCGAGGACCCAGTCGGCGGCGCGGATCGTGTCCTCGTCATGCTCGACGACAAGGACCGAGTTGCCGAGGTCACGCATGCCCAAGAGGGTCCGCACCAGCCGCGCATTGTCGCTCTGATGGAGGCCGATCGACGGCTCGTCGAGCACGTAGAGGACGCCCATCAGCTTCGAGCCGATCTGGGTCGCGAGCCGGATGCGCTGGCTCTCCCCGCCGGAGAGCGTCGCGGAGGAGCGGTCGAGCGACAGATAGCCGACGCCGACATCGTCCAGGAAACGCAGGCGATCGGAGATCTCCTGGAGGACCTTGGCGGCGATCGCGCGCTCGCGCTCGGAGAGATCGAGCGCGGCGACGCGCTGGCGCAAGTCGGAGACCGCGAGATTCGATAACTGATCGATCGGTAGCCCGGCGACGGTGATCGCCAACGCCTCCGGGCGGAGTCTGCGCCCGTCGCAGTCCGGGCAGGTCTTGACCGCCATGTACTTCTCGATCTCGGAGCGCACGAGCTGTGACTCGGTATCTTTGTAGCGCCGCTCGAGCATCGGCACCAGGCCCTCGTAGGCGCCCTCCCACTGGTAGGCGGATTTCTTGCCGCGGAACTCGAAGGAGAGCTCCTTGTCGCCGCTGCCGTAGAGGATGGTGTCGCGCGCCTTGGCGGGGAGCTGCTGCCACGGGGTCTTGAGCGAGAAACGCATCGCACGGGAGAGCGTCTCGATCATCCGCAGGCGCCACGAACGCGCGCCCGGCTGAAACAGCGCGATCGCACCGGCGTCGATCGACCGCTCCGCGTCGACCACCACGCGCTCGGGATCGACTCCCATCAAGGTGCCGAGTCCCGAGCAGGTCGAGCAGGCGCCATACGGGCTGTTGAAGGAGAACAGACGCGGAGTGATCTCGGAGAGGCTCGTACCGCACGACGCGCAGGCGAAGTTCTGCGACAGGGTCTCTTCCGGCTGCCCTTCGGGCGCCACGATCACCAGCCCGCCACCGACCTTGAGCGCCGTCTCGAGCGAATCGGCCAGCCGCTTGGCGAGCCCAGACTTGATCATCAAGCGGTCGACCAGAACGTCGATCGAGTGCTTCTTCTGCTTGTCGAGCGTCGGCACACCCTTCTGCAGATCGACTACCTCGCCGTCGATGCGCGCACGCACGAAGCCCTGGCGGCCCATCTCGGCGAGCTGCTTGCGGTATTCACCCTTCTTGCCCCGGACGTAGGGCGCGTAGAGATGAAGCCGTGTTCCGTCGGGCCAGGCGAGGATCCTGTCGACCATCTGCTGCACCGTCTGCGGCCGGATCTCATGGTCACAGCTCGGGCAGTGAGGCACGCCGATCGAGGCGTAGAGGAGACGCAGGTAGTCGTGAATCTCGGTGACCGTGCCAACGGTCGACCGCGGGTTCTTCGAGACGGACTTCTGCTCGATCGAGATCGCGGGCGAGAGGCCGTCGATCGAGTCGACGTCCGGCTTCTCGACCTGGGGCAGGAACTGCCGAGCGTAGGCCGAGAGCGACTCGACATAGCGGCGCTGACCCTCGGCGAAGAGCGTGTCGAACGCGAGAGAGGACTTGCCGGACCCGGAGACGCCGGTTACGACGACCAGCTTGTTGCGCGGGATTTCGAGATGGAGGTTGCGGAGATTGTGCTCGCGGGCGCCGCGGACGACGATCGAATCCATGGGGCCGGGACGCTAGCACAAGGCGGTACTGAGGCGGAAATGCTCGCCCTCGTCGCGAGACGTCGAGACGGCGCGCTGCTCGTCCCGCAGAATGCTGGTTCGATTGTCGGGAGTCTCTCGCGGCGGTCAGAAGCCCAGCGTGACCCCGAGCAACCAGGCGGTGGCGTTGTACCGACCGAAGAACTGACCCTCGCTCTCGCTGTCGACGACGCGCTCGTCGAAGGGTAGGTACATCAGCGCGAGATCGAGCGCCAGCTTCGAGAACTCATGGCCGTAGCCGATCGTGTAGCCGTTGCGGTTCTCGTCCGGCAGCAGCGGGCTCGCGGCCTTTTCGGGCTGGGGTGTCTCGTCGTAGACGTAGCCGAAGCGCCACTCGGTGTCGGGCCGCGTCTTCCAGCGCAGGCCGGCCCGGTAGTTGTACACGTCGTCCCAGTCCTCGGGCAGCACCGAAGAGAACTGCGGATAGCCGACCAGCGTCAGCGGCACCGCATCGAACGACGACCAGCCGGTCCAGTTGGCGTCGACCTCGAGGGTCATGGTCGGCGAGAGCGCGATGGCGACGCCGAAGCTCGCCATGTCGGGAAACTCGATCGTGGTCTCGACCGGGATGTTCTGACCGAACGGAATGATGGCCGCGACGACGCCGTCGAGCGGCGCGCTACCGGTCGAGATCTGAGTGAATCTGGCGTCGCCGCCGTACTCGATCTTGACCCTGCTGCGATAGGAGAAACCCCACGACAAGCTGTTGTTCACCTTCTGGAGCAGGCCGAGATTGAATCCGTAGCCGCTGTCGAAGTCGCTGCTCAACTCGAGCTTGCCGACGTCGACCACCGAGGAGGTCATGGGGATGGCGAACGGAACGTAGCGATTGAGCTCGACGCTCGAGAAACGCGCGACCGCGCCGACGCCGATGCCGAAGCGCTCGGTCAGCTGCACCGCGAGCGTCGGGTTGATGTCGATCGTCTTCAGGGCCGCCTTGGTCGAGATCCGCCGGCCGGAAAACTCGTCCCTGTTCTTCCATTCGGTGGACAGGCCGAACGGCGAGTTGACGCCCAGGCCGAACCGCCAGGTCGGTCCGAGTGGCTGCACCCAGTAGACGTGCGGCGGCGTCTCGAACGGACGCTCCCGCTCCGCGGCGACGCCCTCGCCCGGAAAGGGGTTGGCGCCATCGAACTCGGCCTCGCTGAAGGTGATGAAGGTGGCGCCGACCTGGAACTGGCGCTCGGTCGCGAAGGCGATGCCCGCCGGGTTGTGGAAGAGCGCCGAGCCGTCGTCGGCCTGCGCGGTGAACGCGCCAGCGAGTCCCATCGCCAGCGTACCCTGCTCGAAGGTGCCGAAGCCCGCCGCCGACGCCGATGCTCCAGCCGCGATCACGATCGCCGCGCAGGCGGCTGCGAGTTGCCGTCCTCTGATCATCCAAGACCCCCTCGAACCGCTCGTTGCTAGCGGCCACGACTTCGTGACGGAACTTCCTGGCACGATACGGCGGGGGGTCGGGGCTGTCAACGAATCGGCGGCGGGCAACTCCTACTCTGCGGCTAGAGCTCTTCGCCGCGCATGGCAGCTCGGGCCTCGCGCTCGAGCTCGCGGCGGCGCTCGGTCTCGCGCTTGTCGTGGAGCTTCTTGCCTTGGACGAGCGCGATCTCGATCTTGATCCGGCTGCCCTTGAGGTAGACCGACAGGGGCACGATGGTGAGGCCCTTGGCGTGGACGCGGCCGGCGAGCCGATCGATCTCGCGGCGACCGAGCAAGAGCTTGCGCTCGCGATCGGGAAGGTGGTTCTCGCGACCGCCGTGACTGTACTGGGCGATGTGGACGCCGAGGAGCCAGGCCTCGCCGCCCCGAATCTCGACGAACCCTTCCTGGAGCTGGATCTTCCCCGTGCGGCACGACTTGACTTCAGTGCCGGTGAGCGCGATGCCCGACTCGAACCGCTCGAGCACGTGGTACTCGTGGCGGGCGCGGCGGTTGCTCGCGAGGGTGCGGACGACGGAGGAGGTCTCGCTCATGGTCCCGTTCCGGGGTCGGGCAGTCTACAGGGAGCGCCGGGCGCGCCCGGCCGCAGTGCTACAGTCCACTTCTCGATGGGCATCCTGCGGGCCTTCTTCCTGTTGGCCCTCCTGGCCGCCGCCACCCGCGGACCGGCGATTCGCGACCTTGCGATCGCGGCGGACGGCGTCCAGATCCGGATCAGTTTCCAGTTCGCCGACGGCTTCGACGCGGAAGTCGCCGACCGGATCGATTCCGGCCTGCCGACAGGATTCGTCTACGAGCTCGATCTGCAGCGCGATCGCAAGCGCTGGTGGGACGACTCGCTCCAGCGGTCGCAGATCGAGGTCGTCGCAATGTACAACGCCGTCACCGGCGAGTACCTGGTCAACACCAAACACGACGGCCGCCTGCTCGAGAGCCGCACGGTCCGCGAGCGGCCGGAGCTGGCGGCGGCCATGACGCGATTCCAGGCGCTGCCCGTCTTCACGGTGGACCGGCCGTCGCCCGACGAGCGCTACCTGGTCCGCGCGCGCGCCGTCCTCGAGCCGGGCGAGGTACTGGGCTTCATCCCGGTGCGCCGGACGACCGGCTGGATCGAGTCGAACAAGGTCCGCATTCGAGGCTGACGACGTGGGTCTGAAGAGCCAGTTCGAGCGCCGGCGGCGCGATGCCCGCTGGGTGGCGGCCGCGCTCGCTGCCTTGCTCGGTCTGCTCACTCTCATCTACTACCTGATCCAGCGCGGACGCGACCTGCCGTCCACGCTGGTCACCAACCAGGTCCTGCTGTTCGTGCTGCGCAACGCCAACGCGTTGCTGATTCTGGTCATCCTCTTCGTCCTCGCGCGCAACCTGCTCCGCCTCTGGCTCGAGCGGCGCAACCGCGTGCTCGGAGCCCGTTTCAAGACCAAGTTGGTGGCGACCTACGTCGGCCTCGCGCTGATTCCGGTCCTGGCGCTCTTCGTCTATGCGTCGGAGCTCCTCCAGGGATCGATCGATCGCTGGTTCTCCGGCTCTCTGCGCGGCGTGCTCGAGCAGAGTTTCTCGATCGCGCAGGAATTCCAGCAGGAGATCGCCGAGCGCGACTGGCGCGACGCGGGCCGCCTCGCCCGGCAGATTCAACCGCAGGACCTCGCCGACCCCAAGGCGCGCGAGGCGCTCGCTCGGCGGCTGACCGCCTGGCGTCAGGAGATCGACGCCGATTTCATCGCGCTCTA
The DNA here is from genome assembly GCA_963700315.1 of uncultured Acidobacteriota bacterium. Classification (GTDB taxonomy): domain Bacteria; phylum Acidobacteriota; class Thermoanaerobaculia; order Multivoradales; family JAGPDF01; genus JACTMI01. The sequence continues at coordinate 609,683 of CAVOXC010000001.1, forward strand.
CGAAGAGACCGACTTCGTCCAGGCGGTGATCGATCCGAGCTCGGGTCTCGAGGACCTTCCCGAGGTTCGCCGCTCCTTCCTGCTCCAGGCCGCCGAGGACGGACGCGCGCAACAGACCCTGGTCCCCGCGGGGGGCAGGAGCCGCCTGATCCTCTCCGGCGCGGCGGGAGTCCAACCCCCCGGCCAGCGACGAGTCGTCGTCGCGGTGGGTACCCTGCTCCAGCCGGAGACCGCCGAGCGCACGGCGCGACTGATCGAGGCCTATCAGGCCTACCGCCAGCTCGAGATCCAGAAGGGCCAATTCAAGGCCAGCTACCTGTTGATGTTCGTGCTGGTCACCCTGGTCATCCTGCTCGCCTCCTCCTGGCTCGGGCTCTTCCTCGCCCGCCGCCTGATGGCGCCGATCCAAGCGCTGGCGGAGGGCACACGCCGGATCTCCACCGGCGACCTCGATCACCGCATCGAGGTCGACGCCGACGACGAGATGGCGGGAGTGATCGACTCGTTCAATCGGATGACCGAGGAGCTCGCGCGCAACCGGGCGCTGATCGAGAGCAAACAGCGGGAGCTGATGGAGGCCAACACCCGGCTCGACGGCGAACGGGACCGACTCTCCGCGATTCTCGGCAACCTGGCGGCCGGCGTGCTCGCGCTCGACGGCGACGGTCGCTTCGTCGCCGCCAACGGCGCGGCGCAGCGCATGCTGAGGCAGCGCGAGGACGAGCTCGTCGGCCAGTCCGTCGAGCAGGCCTGGGGCGACCCCGAGCGCGCGCGGCTCGGTGCTCTGCTCGATCCGGCCGGTGGCGCGCGTCCGCGCGGGCCGGCACAGGTCAGCCTGGTCCTGGCCGGCGAGCGCCGGACGTTCGAAGCGAAGGTAACGGAGCTGCCGGGAGCCGGCGGCCGGCCGGCCGGCACCATCCTCGTGCTCGAAGATCTGACCGAGCTGATCCGGGCGCAGAAGCTCGCGGCCTGGACCGAGGCCGCGCGCCGGATCGCGCACGAGATCAAGAACCCGCTGACGCCGATCCGCCTCGCCGCCGAGCGGCTGCGCGCCCGTAGCCGCCGCCGCGACGAGGATCTCTCCGGGCTTGTCGATGAGTCGGTCGAGATCATCGTCCGCGAAGTCGGCACCATGCAGGGCCTGGTCGATGAGTTCTCGCGCTACGCCCGCATGACCGGACCCCAGCTCGCGGTCACGGCGATCGACAGGCTGGTGGCCGAGGTGGTCGCGTTGTTTCGGGACGTCAAGCCGGGCATCGAGGTCGTCGCGATCGCCGCGTCGGAGGTCGGCGAGAGCTGGGTCGACGCCGAGCAGATCCGCCGCGTCTTGATCAACCTGCTCGACAACGCCGTCGAGGCCACCGCGGCGCCCGGCCGGATCGAGGTTCGCGCCGCGCGCCACCGCGATCGCCTCGTCCTGGCGGTCGCCGACACCGGACGGGGCATCGCGCCGGAGGACCGCGACAAGCTCTTCCTCCCCTTCTTCTCGCGCAAGGGGCGCGGCACCGGCATGGGGCTCGCGATCGTCCACCGCATCGTCTCGGATCACTCGGGGACCATCCGCGTCGGCGACAACTCGCCACGCGGCAGCGTCTTCACTGTCGAGCTGCCGGCCGGGGGGCAGCCGCGCCCATGACCGGCTCGGCCCTTCTGGTGGGCACCGCCGGCCATGTGGACCACGGCAAGACGGCCCTGCTCCTGGCCCTGACCGGGATCGACTGTGACCGCTGGAGCGAAGAGAAGCGGCGCGGGATCACCCTCGACCTCGGCTTCGCCCACATGGCGCGTGACGGCGTCGAGATCGGCTTCGTCGACGTACCGGGGCACGAGCGCTTCCTCCACAACGCGCTCGCCGGTCTCGGCGGCATCCGGCTGCTGCTCCTCGTCGTCGCGGCCGATGCCGGGATCGAGCCGCAAACCGTCGAGCACCTGGCGATCGCGCGCCTCCTCGGCATCCCCGAGATCTTCGTCGTCCTGACCAAGCTCGACGCGGCCGACCGGGAGCTCGCCGATCTGGTCGAGCTCGAGGTCGCGGAGCTGCTCGAAACAACGCCCTGGCACGGCGCACCGGTCTTCCGCACCTCCGCGCGCGCCGGCGAGGGCATCGACGCGCTCGCCGACGCGCTCTTTGCCCGGGCCGGCGCGGGCACTCCCCGCGCCGGCCCGGTCGGTCCGGTGCGCCTGCCGATCGACCGCGCGTTCCTGCTCGCGGGTCGCGGCCTGATCGTCACCGGCACGCTCGCGCGCGGGGCGATCCGGATCGGCGACGAGCTCGATCTGTTGCCGGCCGGGCGGCGGGCTCGGGTACGTGGCATCCAGATCCACGGCCGGCCGCGCCAGACGGCACCGACCGGCACGCGCACCGCGCTCCAGATCGCGGGGCTCGAGCGCGACGAGATCCGCCGCGGCGACGAGCTGGCGACGCCCGGAGCCTGGCGCATCGCGCGCCGCCTGCTCGCGCGCATCCACTGGCTCGACGAGGCCGCGACTCCCCTCGCCGCGCGGACGCCCCTGCGCGTCCATCTCTTCGCCGCCGACCGGATGGCGGTGGTGCGGCCGCTCGACCCCGAGCGGCTCGAACCGGGCGGCGACGGGCTGGTCGAGATCCGACTCGCCGGTCCCATCGTCGCCGCTCGAGGCGATCGGCTGGTTCTCCGGCGCCCCTCGCCGGCGGCGACGCTGGGGGGCGGCGAGGTGCTCGATCCCTCCTTTCGCGCCGGCCGCGCGCAGCGGGCCACGGCGCGCCGTCGAGGCCTGGCGGGGACGCTCGACCAGGCGCTGGACACCTGGATCGACGACCTGGGTACCGCGGGCGTGACCGCCGGCGATCTGGCACAACGACTCGGTTCACGGGGCGAGAGCGTCGCCGCGCGACTCGACCCCCGCGCCGCAGCCGGCGAGCTCGTCGCGACGGGTGAAGGCGCGCTGCGCCGCTACTTCGTCCCCGCGCGCCTCGCCGACCTCGAACGCCGGGTCCGCACTTTCCTCGCCGAGCGGCTGTCGCAGGATCGGCTCGCCGACGGCGTCTCGCGCGCCGAGCTGGTCGAACGCCTCCTGCCCGGCCGCGCCGCCGAGGTCGTCACATTCCACCTCGAATGGCTGTCGAAGCGCGGCATCCTCACGCTCGACGGCGACCGGGTCCGTCCTCCCGGCCGGGTGCCCCAGCTCACCGGCGAAGAGACCGGGCTCGCGGCGAAGATCGTCGAGCTGTACGAGCAGTGCGGCCTCGATCCCCCGTCAACCGCCGACGCAGCGCGCCGTCTCGAGGCCAAGCCCGCGGTGACCGAGGGGCTCATCAAGTACCTGGTGGGCCGCCGCAAGCTCGTCCGGCTGCCCGCTGGGCTCCTGATCTCGGCCGCGGCGTTCGAGCGCGTGGTCACCGACCTCCGTGCCAGCGGCTGGGAGCGCTTCTCGGTCCAGGACTTCAAGGAGCGCTTCGGCCTCAGCCGCAAGTGGGCGATCCCGCTGCTCGAGCACCTCGACTCGACCGGCGTGACCCGCCGGCTCGGCGACCACCGCGCGCTCCTGCCGGCGCGATCGAGCGCTCCTCCGGCGCCTCCGCCCCCGAGCTGAAGCGACGCGCCCTCCCGGCCCCCGAGACCGGTTGTCCAACCCTCGATCAGAGCTCTTCGTCCCAGACGATCCACTGTTTTGAACAGTTATCCGTTTTTTTGGGGCGAAAATCTCCGCGATCGGTTCGCCGGGCCGGCAAGCGCGCCCGGGTGCGAAAATAAGCCATTTATAATCAATTGCTTGCCAGATGATCTCGGACTCGGGACGGCTGCCTCCAGCTGGCATGAGAATCGCCATTGTGAACCGTAGTTCTCTCTTCCCCGCGGCGCGCGCGGGAGCGTTCCATTCGACCCAAGGAGGCAGCACATGCTTCGATGCAGTTTGAGAGTCTGTTTCGCCCTCGTCGCCGGTTTCGCGCTCGCGAGCGCCGGCTTCGCCCAGGGCACGCAGGCCGCCACCCTGACCGGCTCCGTCACCTCGAACGACGGCCAGCCACTCCCCGGCGTCACCGTTGCGGTGACCTCGCCCGCGCTCCTCGGTGAGCGCACGACCGTTTCCAGCGTCAACGGCGACTACATCTTCAAGAACCTCCCGCCGGGCATCTACACGGTGCGGTTCACGCTCGAAGGGATGCAGACCGTCGAGCGCACCGCGACGCTCGCTCTCGGCGGCACCTCGCGCACTGAAGCCGTCATGGAAGTGTCGGCGACCGAGGAGACGATCGTCGTGACCGGCGAGGCGCCCTCGGCGCTCGAGACGACCACCGTCGGCGCCAACTTCGAGGCCGGCGAGGTTCAGAGAATGCCCTTGGGCAGGACTCTCGCCGGCTTGGCCGAGTTCGCTCCGGGCTTGACCGACAACACGCCGAACGCCGGTCAGGTCACGATCTCCGGCGGCTTCGCCTACGACAACGTCTTCCTGGTCAACGGCGTCGACGTCAACGACAACCTCTTCGGCACGCCGAACAACCTCTTCATCGAGGACGCGATCGCCGAGGTCCAGGTCCTCACCTCCGGCATCTCGGCCGAGTACGGCCGCTTCTCCGGCGGCGTGATCAACGCGATCACGAAGAGCGGCGGCAACCAGTTCACGGGTTCTTTCCGCGCCGACTACTCCAAGCCCGAATGGCGCGATGAGACGCCCTACGAAAAGGACCGCGGACAGGAGCGCGAGGGCGACCTCTCGAAGTTCTACACGGCGACCCTGGGCGGACCGATCCTGCGCGATCGCGTCTGGTTCTTCCTCGCCGGACGCGACGAGTCGAGCACGGCCAGCACCACGCTGCCGGTCACCGGCTTCCAGAACGACCCGCTCAACGACAACCAGCGCTACGAGGTCAAGCTGACCGGCAACATCACCCAGAACCACACGCTGCAGGCTTCCTACATCGACAACGCGACCGACCAGAGCAACCGCCCCACCTTCTCGTTCACCATCGACCCGCGGGCGCGTGTCGATCGAACCCTGCCGAACGAGGGTCTGGTCGCGGGCTACAACGGCGTCTTCACCAACCGCCTCTTCGGCGAAGTCCGCTACTCGGAGAAGAAATTCGGTTTCCGCAACAGCGGCGGCACCAGCCTAGATGTCTTCGACTCGCCGATTCTCAGCCAGGGCGTCCTGCCCGGCACCCAGTTCGGACACTACAACGCCCCCTACTTCGACTCGACCGACCCCGAGGACCGCAACAACAAACAGATCTACGGCGCCCTCTCCCTCTTCCTCTCCTCGGAAGCCATGGGCAGCCACGACCTCAAGTTCGGTTACGAGCAGTTCACCTCCACCCGGACCGGCGGCAACTCCCAGTCCTCGACCAACTACGTGCTCGACACCGACTACAAGACGGTCGGCGGCGCCATCGTCTACGACGCCCAGGGGCGGATCATCCCCGTCTTCACGCCGTTCCTCTCGGCTCTCGAGTTCTGGCTGGCCGAACGCGGCGCGAATATCGACATCGTCACGGATTCCTTGTTCGTCAACGACCGCTGGGATCTCAACGCCAACTGGTCCTTCAACATCGGGTTCCGTTACGAGAAAGTCAACGCCGACGCCACCGGGGGCATCACCACGGTGGACACCACGCGCTTCGTTCCGCGCCTCGGCGCGTCCTACGACCCGCTCGGCAACGGCAAGTACAAGTTCGACGTGACCTACGCGCAGTATGCCGGCAAGTACAGCGAGGCGCAGTTCGCGGAGAACACCACGGTCGGCAACCCCCGTCTGCTCTATGGCTACTACATCGGTCCCGCCGGCGAGGGCGTCGACTTCGCGCCCGGCTTCGACTCCAACAACTACATCTTCTACTACGCCAACGACCCCACGGCCAACGTCTTCACCGCGAACAACATCGCCTCGCCGGTGACCTCCGAGGTCACGTTGGCTGCTGGAATGGAGCTGCCCCGGGGCGGCTACGCCAAGTTGATCTACACGAATCGCAGCGTCTCGGACTTCGTCGAGGATTTCATCGAGGTCCAGAACGGCACGACCAACGTCGTCGTCGGCGGCATCGACGCCGGCGAGTTCGACAACCGCGTGTTCCGCAACAGCAACCAGCCGACCCGCGACTACCAGGCCCTGCAGCTCCAGGGGCGCTACAACATCTTCACCAACTGGAGCGTCGGCCTCGGCTGGACCTATCAGCTCAAGAACGACGGCGACTTCGAGGGCGAGGGCACCAATACCCCGGGCATCTCCTCGAGCTTCGGCGACTACCCGGAGATCCTCGAGCCGGCCGCCGGCAGGTACTTCCCGACGGGGCGCCTCAACGACTTCCAGGAGCAGAAGGTCCGGCTCTGGACCAACTACTCGCTCGACCTGGGCCGCGCCGGCACGCTCGACCTGGGCGGCATCTGGCGTTACAACTCCCCGACGACGTTCAGCTACATCGCCAGCAGCTACTCGATCCCGGCGCAGCTGCTCGCCAACGACCCGGGCTATGCTCAGCCGCCGCGGCGCCAGAGCGTCTTCTTCGGCGAACGTGGCGCCGGCGAATACAACGCCAGCAGCCTCTTCGACGTGTCGATCGGCTACCGCATCCCGGTCTGGAAGTCGATCGAGCCATGGGTCAAGTTCGAGGTCTACAACGTCTTGAACGACGACACGCTGGAGATCTTCAACACGACGGTCAGCGCGAACAACGCCGGACCGCGCGACTCGAACGGGTTGCCCACGGAGTTCATTCGCGGCTCGAACTTCGGCAAGGCGACGAGCGCCACGGACCATGTGACGCCACGCGAGTACTTCATCTCGGCCGGGATTCGCTTCTGAACCCGGCTTAACACCGATTCTCCGGCCGCGTGCCGGAGGTCCGAGCCCCCGGCCCCCAGGCCGGGGGCTTTTTTTTTCCTGATGTCGTCGCTGCCACTCGACTCGGCGCCGGCGCGAGCCGCCGTTCGAAGGCCGGATCCCATTCGTCCCACTCCCTCAGGCGGGGCTCGACGTGGAGCGCGCTTCAATCTCTTGAACTTCGATACGTTGTCATGGGTCGAAGCGCGACGATGACGCTCCATCATCGCCTCCAAGGCCTCGCGCAGGCCTCGAATTCGACCCCGTAACTCTCCCTCTCTCAGCTCTTTGCCGACTCATCACAGCACAGGGACAACTGGGACCACCTGGCACGAATGTCGCCTCCTCGACACGGTGATCGCTTCCCGCGGTGCGCGCGGGATCCTTCAGTTCGACCCTAGGAGGATTGAAATGATTCGACGTACTTTGAAAGTCTGTCTCGCCCTCGTCGCCGGCTTCGCGCTCGCGAGCGCCGGCTTCGCCCAGGGCTCGCAGACCTCGACCCTGACCGGCTCCGTCGTCTCGAACGACGGCGAGGCGCTTCCCGGCGTCACGGTCACCGTGAGCTCGCCCAACATGCAGGGCGAGCGCTTCGCGGTCTCCGGCATCAACGGCGACTACATCCTCAAGAACCTGCCCCCCGGCAACTACACCGTCAAGTTCTCCCTCGAGGGGATGCAGACGGTCGAGCGCGCGGCCAACCTGCCGCTCGGCGGCATCGCCCGCTCCGACGCGACGATGGAGGTCTCGGCGGCCGAGGAGACGATCATCGTCACCGGCGAGGCACCCTCCGCGCTCGAGACCACCACGGTCGGCGCCAACTTCAAGTCCGAAGACATCGACACTCTGCCCATGAACGGCCGCGGCCTTGTCGCCGTCGCCGAGCTCGCAGGCGGACTCAGCGACAACGGCACCGTCGGCGGCCAGGTGACGATCGGCGGCGCCTTCGCCTACGACAACGTCTTCCTGATCAACGGCGTCGACATCACCGACAGGTTCTTTGGCCAGCCCGACGGCCTGCTCATCGAGGAGTCGATCGAGGAGACGCAGGTCCTGGTCAACGGTGTCTCGGCCGAGTACGGCCGCTTCTCGGGCGGCGTCATCAACGCCATCACCAAGAGCGGCGGCAACCAGTTCACCGGCACCTTCCGCTACGACCTCTCGCGGCCCGAGTGGCGCGACGAAACGCCCTTCGAGGAGGAGAACGGCACCAAGCGCGAGGGCGACCTGTCGAAGCTCTACTCGGCCACCCTCGGCGGCCCGGTCGTCAGGGACCGCCTCTGGTTCTTCCTCGCCGGGCTCACCACCGAGACGGCCACGTCCACCACGCTCCCGGCCAGCGGCTTCGTCGACAACAACACCCGCGACGACCAGCGCTACGAGATCAAGCTGACAGGTAATATCGCTTCCAACCACAACCTCCAGGCCTCGATCGCCGACCGCGACCGCAGCGACAAGACCAACCGCCAGGTCAGCCCGCTCGAGGAGGACGCGCTCGGCCGCGACACCAGCTTCCCGAACGACAACAAGGTCTTCAGCTACAACGGCGTCTTCACCAACAGCCTGTTCGGCGAGCTGCGCTACTCCGAGAAGCACTTCGGCTTCGTCAACCTCGGCAACAACAAGACCGATCCGCGGGACTCGGTCTTCTACGCCCTCGCCATTTTCCCGGGCGTCGAGAATGGCACCTACAACGCGCCCTACTTCGACGCGACCGACCCCGAGGACCGCGACAATGAGCAGTGGTACGGGGCGCTGTCGTACTTCCTGTCGACAGAATCGGCGGGCTCGCACGACATCAAGGGCGGTGTCGAGATCTTCACCGACATCGGCGTCGGCGGCAACTCGCAGACGTCGACCGGCCGGGTCTTCTTCGCCGACTACCTCACGACGGACGCCGGCGACGTGATCTTCGACGCGGCAGGAAACCTGATTCCGCGCTTCGACCCGTACTACGTCTTCCTCGCCTACTGGGTCCCGACTCGCGGTGCCAGGAACGAGATCGAGACCACCTCGATCTTCGTCAACGACCGCTGGAACCTCAACGCCAACTGGTCGTTCAACCTCGGCGTGCGCTACGAGGACATCAAGTCGAAGTCCCAGTCGGGCATCCCGACCATCGGCAGCGACTCGATCGTGCCGCGCCTCGGCGCCAGCTACGACGTCCGGGGCGACGGCAAGTACAAGATCGACGCCACCTACGCCGAGTACGCGGGCAAGGCGAACGCCAACCAGTTCGGCTCGGCCTCGCCCGCCGGCAACCCATCGCTCGCCTACGCCTACTATGTCGGCCCCCCCGGAACCGGGACGGACTTCGCCCCCGGCTTCGACCTCGACAACTACATCTTCTACTACTTCAGCAACCCACTGCAGACCAAGGACGTCGACCCCAACCTCAAGACGCCGCGGACCCGCGAGTGGACGGTGTCGGGCGGCATGGAGCTGCCGAAGGGCGGCTACCTCAAGCTGACCTACGCCAACCGCGACGTCACCGACTTCTTCGAGAGCTTCGTCGATCAGCAGTCGGCGGTCGTTCCGGTGACGGTCGGGCCATTCGGCGGCGTGGTGACCGAGCAGCAGCGGATCACCAACAGCAGCATCCCGGAGCGCAAGTACGAGTCGATCCAGCTTCAGGGGCAGTACCGGATCCTGGACAACTGGACGATCGGCGGCAATTGGACCCACGAGCTGACGAACGACGGCAACTTCGAGGGCGAGGCCGGTCAATCGCCGGGCATCGATTCCACCTTCGGCGACTATCCGGAGATCCTCAACGCTTCGCGCAACTACCCGACCGGCCGCCTGGACAGCACTCAAGAGGACAAGGTCCGGATCTGGTCGAACTACACGCTCGACTTCGGCCGGGCCGGCGCGCTCGACGTCGGCGGCATTTTCCGCTACGACTCGCCGCTCACGTTCAGCTACTCGCGTGCCCGCTGGCCGCTGTCGGCGCAGCAGCGCGCGGCGAACCCGGGCTACATCTCGGCGCCTTCCTCGCAGACCCTTTTCTTCGGCGAGCGGGGCTCGGGTGAGTACGAGTCGGTCTGGAGCCTCGATCTGGCGCTGCAGTACTCGATCCCGGTCTGGCGCTCGGTCGAGCCTTGGGTGAAGGTCACGGTGACCAACGTCAGCAATGAGACCGCTCTGAACACCTACAACACCTCGATCACCCCGGTCGGCAGCGGCCCGGTCGATCAGTTCGGCTTGCCGACGACCTTCACCAAGGGCGTCAACTTCGGCAAGGCGACGCGCGCGGCCGATTACCAGACGCCGCGCGAGTACTTCATCTCGGCCGGCATCCGCTTCTGATCCCGGCCTGACCAGCTCTCCGGCCTCGCGCCGGAGAGACCAGCCCCCGGCCCCTCTGCCGGGGGCTTTTTCTTGCGCGCGCCGTCTATACTGGGCCGCCTTGCGTCGGACGCTCCTGCCCTCTCTCGCCGCCTTCTCGCTCGCCGCCGCCGGCTTCGTGGCCGCCGCGGGCTGTCGGCCCGTGCCGGCCGCGCCACCGCCGATCGTGCTGATCTCGATCGACACCCTGCGGTCGGACCACCTGCCGGCCTACGGCTACGGCGGTGGCGAAACGCCCGCGATCGATCGACTGGCGCGGGACGGAGTGCTCTTCGAGCGCGCCTTTTCTCATGCGGCGCAGACGCTCCCTGCCCACGCCTCGCTTCTGACCGGAGTGCTCCCCGCGACGCACGGCGTGCGGGACAACGTCGGCTTCCCGCTCGTCGCGAACGGGGCGAGCACGCTCGCCGAACGCCTGGGTCGCGCCGGCTACACCACCGGCGGCGCGGTCTCCTCCTTCGTCCTGCGCGCCGAGACCGGGATCTCCCGCGGCTTCGAACGTTACGACGCGCCCGAGACGCCGGAGCGGCCCGGGCGCGAGACACTGGCACGCCTCCTGCCCTGGCTCGACGAGTGGCGCGACGGCAGGCCATTCCTCTTCTTTCATCTCTACGAGCCGCACGCTCCGTATCGGCCTCCGGCCGATCTCGCGCCGCGCTTCCCGAAGCGCTACGACGGCGAGATCGCCGCCGCGGACCGCGTCGTCGGCGAGCTGCTGGCCACGCTCGACGAGCGCGGCCTCTACGATCGCGCGTTGATCGTCCTCGTCTCCGACCATGGCGAGGGGCTCGGCGACCATGGCGAGGAGGAGCACGGCTTCCTGCTCTATCGCGAGGCAATCCAGGTGCCGCTCGTCGTCAAGCTGCCCGCCGGAGCGCGGGCCGGCGAGCGCGTGCGCGAGGCCGTCGGGCTCGTCGACGTCGCCCCGACGCTGCTCGAGGCGGCGGGCCTCGAGCCCGGCCCGTCGCTCGCCGGCCATTCGCTGCTGAGCGAGGCTCCGGGCTCGCGGCCCGTCTACTCCGAGACCTGGTCGACCTTCATCCATTTCGGCTGGAGCGAGCTGCTCTCCGCCGTCGACGGCCGCTTCCACTACATCGCGAGCCCGCGGCCCGAGCTCTTCGACCTCGACGCCGACCCGGGCGAGACGACCAACCTCATCGCGACCGAGAGACGGCCGGGCGCGGCGCTACGCGCCTTCCTCGAGCCCTTCCCCCGCGAGCTCCAGGCGTCCGCCGCCGAGCAGGACGCCGAGACGCTCGCCAAGCTCGGCGCGCTCGGCTATCTCGGCGGCGCCACCGCGACGCGCCGGCCCAACGAGGGTCCGCTCGCCAACCCGCGCGACGAGCTCCCCAAGGTGGCGCCGATCCTGCGCGGCATCCGGGCGGTCAACGAGGGGCGCTACGAGGACGCGATCGAGTTGCTGGCGCCGACGCTCGAGCAGAGCCCCTACGCGCTCTTCGGCTGGCAGTTCCTCGGGCGCGCGTACGAGCGGCTCGGCCGCCCCGAGGAGGCGAAGGCCGCCTACGCCCGCGGCCCGCGCGGCGACCAGCCGCAAGACCTCATGACGGTCTCTGCGGCGCTGCGCCTGCTCGACCTCGGCCGCGGCGAGGAGGCATTGTCGATGGTCCGGAGCGAGCTGACTCGGGCGCCCGGCAGCGCCGACCTGCGCCTGGTCGAGTCGCGAGCGCTGACGATGCTCGGGCGCGGCGACGAGGCTCTCGCCGCCGCCGACGCCGCGGTTGCGGCGAATCCGAACCTGGCCGATGCCCGCTACCAGCGCGCGGTCGTCGCCCTGTCGCTCGGCCGCGCCGAGGCCGCGGAGACGGACCTGCGCGCCGCGCTCGCGCTCGAGCCGCGCCACCTCCAGGCGACCAAGGCACTGGCCGTTCTGCGCTTCCGTCTCGGCGATCCGAACGAGGCGAAGCGACTGCTCGAGCGCGCTCTCGAGCTCTCTCCGTACGACCCGGACGCGACCGAGGGGCTCGCGGCCCTCGCCCAGGGCGCGGGTCGATGACGGCCCGGGGCACGACGTCCTCGTAGAATCGGCTGGCGATGCCGCGCACTCGAACCACCCTCCTCGCCCTCGGTCTCGCCGCGCTCGGCCTCGCCGCTTGCCGGCAGCCCAAACGGCATCCGCCGGTCGTCTTCATCTCGATCGACACGTTGCGAGCGGACCATCTTCCCGATTGGGGGTACGCCAGCGGCCGGACCCCCCATCTTTCCGAGCTCGCGCGCTCGTCGATCCGGTTCGACAACGCCTACGCGCAGGTTCCATTGACCTTCCCCTCGCACTCTTCGCTGCTGACCGGCCTGCTCCCGCCCGTCGACGGCGTGCGCTCGAACATCGGCTACCGCTTCGAGGCGGACGCTCAACCTACGATTCCCTCGTCGCTGGCTGCCGCCGGCTACACGACGGGCGGGTTCGTCTCCTCCTACGTGCTGCGCCGCGAGACCGGTCTCGGTGCGGCGTTCGAGCACTACGACGACGCGATGGCGGTCTACGAGCAGGCGACGCTGGGCTCGCTCCAGCGCCCCGGCACCGAGACGGTCGCGGCGGCGCTGCGATGGCTCGAGAGCGTGCCGCCGGAGCGGCCCTACTTTCTCTTCGTCCACCTCTTCGAGCCGCACTTTCCCTACGAGCCGCCGGCGGCCTTTCGGGACCTGCCGAACCCCTACGACGGCGAAATCGCCGCCGCCGACGCCGCCCTCGACCCCCTGTTCGACGCGCTCGCCGCGCGCGGCGATCTCGACCGCGCCCTCGTCGCCCTCTTTTCGGATCATGGCGAGGGGCTCGGCGAGCATGGCGAGAAGGAACACGGCATCCTGCTCTACCGCACCACCCTGCACGTCCCGCTGATCTTGAGGCTCCCCGGCGGACGGCGGGGCGGCGAGGTCGTGCGCGCGCCCGCGGCCCTCGTCGACCTCTTCCCGACCGTGGCGGCGATCGCCGGGCTCGAGGCCCCATCCGCAGCGGCCGGACGCTCACTGCTCGGCCTCGGCGACGCCGACTCGGCACGCCGGATCTACTCGGAGTCCCTCTACCCGCGGATCCACCTCGGTTGGAGCCACCTGCGCTCGCTCATCGACGGTCACTGGCATGCCATCGAGGGTCCGGACCCGGAGCTCTACGACCTCGCCGCCGACCCGGGCGAGCTCGAGAACCGGCGCGGGAGCGCGCGGCGCGAGTACGCCGACCGCGCGGCCGAGCTGGCGAAGATCCCTCTCGACTTCGAACCACCCGCGCCGGCGAGCGCCGAGGAGATCGCCAAGCTCGCGGCGCTCGGCTACCTCGGCTCGACGAGCGCCGCTGCCGTCGAGGGACCGCTGCCCGACCCCAAGGCGCACATGGGCATCCTCGACGACGTTCAGAGGAGCTTCACGCTGACCTCGGAGGGACGCTACGAGGAGGCGCTCGACCTCTGCTACAGCTTGCTCGCCGCGAACCCGAACCTGATCGACGCGCGCAACCAGCTCGCCGGCGTGCTGCGCAAGCTCGGCCGTTTCGAGGAGGCGCTCGAGGTCTACGCCGAGACCGAGCGGCGCTTCCCTCAATTCGGGGACTCTCTCGCCATCGAGCGCGCCAAGGTCGAGCTCGATATCGGCCGGCTCGACCGCGCCGAGGCCGAAGCCCGCGGCGCCCTCGTCGCCAATCCACTGGAAGCGCACCTCGTCCTCTCCGCCGTCGCCGGGCGCCGTTCCGACTGGCCGCAGGCAGTGGAGGAAGCGCGCGCGGCCGCCGGCGAATCATCGCAGCCGCGGGTCCCGGCGCTGCTCCTGCTCGCCCAGGCGTTGCTCGCCCAAGATCGGCTCGAGGCCGCCCTCGCCGAGGTCGAGCGCGCGATCGAGGTCACACGCCGGCCGGGCGCCGCACCGGTTGCGACTGTCGATTCGACCTACGGCGACATCCTCGCGCGCCTCGGCCGTGACGCCGAGGCGGAGTCCGCCTTCCGGCGCGAAATCGCTCGATTTCCGATGGCCCCCGAACCCTACGCGCGCCTGGCATTCCTCCTCGCCGCCGAGCATCGCTTCGACGAGATCGAACCGACGCTCGAGGCGCTCGTCGCCGCCAACCCGACCCCGCTGGCGTTCGTCGCCGCGGCCGAGGCGATGGAGCGGCTGGGCAACACGGAGGGCGCGGCTTCATTCCGGGCGCGCGCTCGCGCCGCGGACAAGAGGCTCGCCCAAGCTGCCGCGGGCCGCTAGCGGCCCACGTCGCTCGGTTATCCTGACGCCGTGTCGAGCCAGCGCCCGAGCGGCCACCCCCTGCTCCGACAGTTTCCGCCGAGCTCGCTCGGCGTGCTCGTCGCCGTCACCCTGCTCATCGCCGCCACGGTCGGATGTCGGCCGACCGAGATCGGCGGCTCGCCCCATCCGATCGTGCTGGTCTCGATCGACACGTTGCGCGCGGACCGCCTGCCCGCCTACGGCTACGCCGCGGGCTCGACACCGGCGATCGATGCCCTCGCGGCGGACTCCGTCCTCTTCGCGAACGCCTACTCCCACTACCCGCTGACGCTGCCTTCGCACGTCTCGATGCTGACCGGCACCCTGCCGACGCGGCACGGCGTGCGCGACAACGTCGGCTACGTCCTCGACGACTCCCCGACCCCCACCCTCGCCACGCGCCTCGCCGCGCACGGACTCGCGACCGGCGGCTTCGTCTCCAGCTTCGTGCTTCGCGCCGGAACCGGCGTCGCCGCCGGCTTCGTCGAGTTCGACGACCCGCCCGCTCCCCGTTCTGGAGCGCCGCTCGAGGCCGCGCAGCGCGGCGCCCGCGCCACGGTCGCCCCGGCGCTCGATTGGCTCCGGGCCCACGGCGAAGCGCCCTTCTTCCTCTTCGTTCATCTCTATGAGCCGCACGCGCCCTACGCGCCTCCGGAGCCTTTCCGCTCTCGCCTCGCCGACCGCTACGACGGCGAGGTCGCGGCGGCGGACGAGGGCGTGGGACGGATCGTGGCGGAGCTGGTTCGGCTCGGCCTCTACGAGCGCGCCACGATCGTCGTCACCTCCGACCATGGCGAGGGGCTCGGCGATCATGGCGAGGAACAGCACGGCATCTTCCTCTACCGCTCGACACTTCACGTTCCCCTGCTGGTCAAGCTCCCGGGCCGAGCGCGCGCCGGCACGCGGGTCGCGCGACCGGTCGGTTTGGTCGACCTCGCGCCGACGCTGGCGCGCCTCGCCGGCGCCAGCCTGCCCGGCGACATCGACGGACGCGACCTCTTCGGCGCGAGCGAAAGGGCGGGATCGCGCGCGCTCTACGCGGAGACCTTCTACCCTCGCCTCCATTTCGGCTGGAGCGACCTGCAGGCGCTGATCGAGGAGCGCTGGTACTTCATCCGCGGGCCCGAGCCCGAGTTGTTCGACCTCACGAACGATCTGGCCCAGGAAAACAACGTGCTGGCCGCGGAGCGACGCGAACAGGCGCGCCTCGCGCGCTCGCTCGAGGCGCTGCTCTCGCCCCTCGCAGCCCCGGACGCCGTCGACGAAGAGACCGCGCGGCAGCTCGCGGCTCTCGGCTACCTCTCCGCCGGAGGTCAGGCGACCGAGCTCGACCTTCCCGACCCGAAGAGCCAGCGCCATGTGTTGGCGGCGCTCCAGGAGGGTTTCGAAGCCTACTGGACCGGGCGGTACGCCGACGCCATCGTTCCGCTCCGCGCCGTGCTCGTCGAGAACCCGGAGATGCCAGACGTCTGGGCCTTCCTCGCGCGCTCGCTCGACGAGCTCGGCCAGACCGCCGAGGCGCTCGAGGCGTGGGAGCGGGTGCTCGACCTCTCGGGCGGAAGCCCCACGACCGCGCTGGTGGTCGCCGAGCGCGCGCTCACACTCGGACGCCTCGACCGCGCCGGGCAGCTGGTCGAGAGCGTCGCGAACGCCGAGCCGGAGGGCGCGCTCGACCTCGCCATCCGGATCGATCTGGCATCCGGACGGGTCGAGCGCGCCGAGCGGCGGATGCGCGACGCGCTCGAGCGCGGCGCCGCGAGCCAGCGCGTCCGCCGGTATCTGGCGCTCGAGTCGCTGCGGGGCGGGCTGGCGAACGAGGCTCTCGACCGGCTCGACGGCGCGGGCGACGAGCTCGAGCCGTCGACCCGGACGTTGCGCGGCTTGGCTCTCGGCGACGCTCGCCGGGCGGAGGAAGGGGCGCGCGAGCTCGACCGCGCCCGCCGCGAGAGCGCCGACTCCGCCAGCTTCTTCGCCGATCTGGGCGAAGCGCTGGTCGCGCTCGGCCGGCTCGACAAGGCGCGCGAGGCCTATCGCCAGGCGGTCCGTCTCGATCCGACGGCCGCCGACAGCTGGAGCGCCCTCGGTGTCGTTCTCCTCGAGCTCGAGGACGCTCCCGGCGCGCTCGCCGCCTGGTCGCGAGCGGTCGACCTCGACCCGCGGCAGATCGACGCTTGGTACAACCTCGGCGTGGTGGCGAGCCGGACGGGGAACGCCGCGCTGGCGTTGCGTGCCTTCGAGAGCTTCCTGCGCCTGGCGCCACCCGACACCCCGCCGGTACAGCGCCGCCTCGCCGAGTCGACGGTCGCGCGCCTGCGCAAACGCTGAAAGCGGGCTCCTCTCCGCTATCCTCAGCCCGGTGCGCGACCTCCACGAGATCCTCGATCGCCTGCGCGGCGCCGCTCCGGAGGCGCCGCTCGCGCTCGCGACCATCGTCCGCGTCGCGGGCTCGAGCTACCGGCGGGAGGGCGCTCGCTTGCTGATCGAACCCGATGGGCGCTTGACCGGCATGCTCTCGGCCGGTTGCCTCGAGCGCGATCTCGCGGCGCAGGCCCGCGCGATCGTCGGATCGGGCGCCGCACGCGCCATCGAGTACGACCTGACCGAGGAGGGCGAGGCGATCTGGGGCGCGGGCACCGGCTGCTCGGGGCACGTCACGCTGCTCGTCGAACCGCTCGACGCCGCGGGACGAGCGCGCTGGATCGAACGGCTCGCGACCCTCCTCGAGAAACGCCACGAGCTGCGGATCGCCACGCTCTATGCGCTCTCGCCGGCCGACTCGCCCGCGACGCCCGCCATCGGCGACTCGTTCACTCTCCATGCTTCTTTTTCTTCCTTCTCCGGCGCCGATTCCGGCGGGGTGGCGGCTGCGCCGGTGGACGCCGAGGCGTTCTCCGACAGAGGCTTTCCAGTGAAGGGGGCGCAGGTGGGCGGAGCGCGGCGGCGCTTCGCGGCGGACGATGGCGGCGATTCGCCCTCGGATCCCGGCGAGGCGGCCCGAGTGAGCTGGCGTTCGACGCCACGCTTCCCGAGCTCCTCGGCATCCGACGACGCGCGCGGCGCCTCCGAACCCTCCGGCGCTACGGGCCATGACGGCGAATCACCCCCTTCTATGGCAGCTTTCTCGGAGCTCGACGGCGGCGCAGCGAGCGCAGCCGGCGCGACGCCGAGCTGGCGCGCGCTCGCGGCGCGAGAGCTGGCACGGCTCGCGACCGGAGAGGCGCGGGCCGCGCGGCTCGCGGCCGGCGGATTCGAGCTCGCGCTGCTCGTCGAGTCGCTGCCGCCGCCGATCCATTTGCTGATCGTCGGCTCCGAGCGGGACGCGCCGGCGCTCGCCCGCCTCGGCGCGGAGCTCGGTTGGGCCTGCACTGTCGTCGATTCGCGGCCGACCGGCCTCGCGGCGCAGCGCTTCGGCGGCACGGCCCGCTACCTGGGCGCCGCGCCGCGCGACATCGCCGGTGCGGTCGAGCTCTCGGCGCGCACCGCCGTCGTCCTGGCGACCCATCGCTACCTCGACGACCTCGCCTGCCTCGCCGAGCTCGCCGCCGCCGAGGTCGGCTACCTCGCCCTGCTCGGTCCGGTGAGCCGGCGGCAGCGACTTCTCGGCGACCTCGAAAAGCTGTCGCCCGGTGCCGCGGCCGCTGTCGACGCCCGCCTCGCCGGGCCGGCGGGCCTCGATCTCGGCGGGCGGCGTCCCGAAGAGGTGGCGCTCGCGATCGTCGCCGAGATCCAGGCTCACTTCTCGCGGCGCAACGCCCGGCCGCTCGGCCGCGGCCCCGGTGCGGCGAGACCCGCAGCACCGGCAAGATGAATCGTCGGGCCGGAATCCTGCTCGCGGCCGGCGATTCGAGGCGCTTCGGCCGCGACAAGCAGCTGCTCCTCTTTGCCGGCGAGACGCTCCTGCGCCGCGCCGCCCGGGCGCTCGTCGCGGTGGCGGCACCGGCCGTCGCCCTGCTGCCGGAAGCGCGGTTGGACCTCGCCGCCGAGCTCGATGGCCTCGCGCTCGCCGCCATCCACCATCCCGAGACGCGGCGAGGAATGGGGCGCTCGCTCGCGCTCGGGGCCGCGGCGCTCGGCGCCCGCGGCGTCGACAGCGGCTCCGTGCTCGTCGCGCTCGTCGACCAACCTCACGTCGATGCGGAGGTGCTCGGCGCTCTCGCCGCCGCGGCGGAGGCCGCGCACGGCTGGGCGGTTTGCGACTACGGCGCGGGCGCGTGGGGTCCGCCGATCTGCCTGCCGGCGGCGGCCCTGCCGGAGCTCTACCGGCTCGACGGCGACCGCGGCGCGCGGGAGCTCGTCGCGTCGCGGTGGGACCTCGTCGCGCGCTTCGAGTGCCGCGCCGGCGGCGTCGACATCGACACGCCGGACGACTACGCCCGACTCGCCGCCGGCGATCCCGCCTGAAGCGCGCGCCAGCGCTCGACCAGAACCGCCACGCTCCGCTCCACCGCGCCGCGCCGCTCGCGCAGCTCGGCCGCCGGGCCCCGCCGCGAGCGCAACAACAAGTAGGCCCGCGTCTCGCGCCAGAGCGACTCGCGACGCTCGTGGAAACGCAGGGCCGCGTAGCCGGCGAGCGGCGCAACGAGAGCCAGCGCGATGCCCGAGAGGGTTCCGAGCCAGCGTCCCGTGGCGAGGCTCGCCGCGAGCCAGGCGCCCGGATAGAGGAGCAAGGAGGGATAAACCTTGTAGGTCGCGACCTGATTGGGCTCGTGCCGAACCCGCGACGCGATCGCGGCGACAAGGAGGTAGGGCACGACGTTGAGCAAGGTCCCCAGCAGCGCGACCGGCGCGGCGACGAGGATGCGCGCCATGGTGCGCCCGACGAACCGGAGCGCCGGCCGGATCGCGTAGTCGGCGACCACCTGGGTGTCGGTGACGCCGAACGTGCGCAACAGCTCCTCGTAGTCGTGGATCGCCCGGATCGCGGTGGCGATCTCGGCCGGGCACCGCTCGCGCAGTGTCTCGAGACCGTCCGCCAGCGCGCGCCGGGTCGCGAAGGTCTCGGCGAGCCGGCGTCCACGCGCGTCACCGGCAGCTGCGCGATCGAGGATCTCGGCGCCGATCTCGATCCAGCGCGCCTCGCGCCAGCTCCGGTAGTTGAGGGTGATCGCCGCGATGGCCGCGGCGATCCGGTCGGTCAGCGCTCGCACCGCCGCCCGATCGTCGCCGCGCGCCAGCTCGACCTCGGCGGCGGGAGAGAGCGGCGCGCCGACGACCACCAGCGCCCGCGAGCGAAACCGTTGCCGCGCTTCGAAGACCAGCCCGACCGGCAGGATCGTCACGCCCACCGGTCCCCGTTCGAGCTCGGTCTCGATCGCGATGCGCGCGGCGCCGGTGCGCAATGGCTGCAGCTGCGGCTCGTCGTGGCTGATGCCTTCGGGGAAGATCGCGATCGTCGCCCCGGCGGCGAGCTCTTCCCGGCAGCGGGCGAACGTCTCGAGATTCCGCGTCGGGTCCTCGCCGGCGTCCATGCGCCGGTAGACGGGAAGCACCCGCGCGAGGTCGAGCAGCTGAGCGAGGACCGGGATCCGCCAGAGCGTGCTCTTGCCCAGCAGCCGCGCCGGCAACCGCAGGGAACCGAGCACGAAGAGCGGGTCGATCAGCCCGTTGACGTGGTTGGCGACGACGATCGACGGACCGCCGCGGATGCGGTCCCGGCCAACAACCTCGACGCGCCGAAAGAAGACCGCCAGCGCCAGCCGGCTGGCGCCGCCGATCAGGGCATCAACCCGGCGCCGCCACATCGCCGTCGCTCCCATTGGCGGCGTCGCGCCAGGCTGCGGCCGCCGCGATGCCGGCGCGCTCGTCGACCAGGAACATCCCGGCGAAGCCGGCGACGAAGAAGGCCGCGTTGACAAGCGCCGCGGTGCGCTGCGATCCGGTGAGCGACGAGACGAAGCCGAAGGCCAGCGGGCCGCAAGCGTAAGCCGCCTTGCCGGCGAGCCCCCAGAGCCCGAAGAACTCGCCGCTCTTGGTGACCGGCGAGAACGCGCCCACCAGGCCGCGCGAGGCGGACTGCAGGGAGCCGATGCCGAGCCCGGCGAAGAGCGCGGTGACCCAGAAGACGCCCTTGTCGGAGGTCGTGACGACCGCGGCGGAAACCGCGATCCAGAGCACGAGCGAGATCTGGATCGTGCGCCGGGCGCCGATGCGATCCTGGATCGAGCCGAAGAGAAAGGCGCCGCCGGCCGAGGCGATCTGCAGCACGAGCAACAGCCCCAGCAGCTCCGGAATCGTGAAGCCGATCGTCCGCTGGGCGTAGACGCTGACGAAGGCGATGATGCTGGTCAGGCCCATCGAAAAGAGGAAGAAAACCGCGAGGAAGCGCACCAACTGCTTGAAGTAGGCCGCCGAGCGGATGGTCGTCGCCAGCCGGGTGAAGCCGCTCGCGGCATAGTGCGCGAGCGAGTGGCTGCGCCGCGGCGCCCGCTCGCGCAGGATGAGAAATGTCGGCAGCGCGGCGACCAGAAAGAACGCCGCCGTCGTCGGCCAGACCCGGCGCAGATTGTCGAGGTTGGTGAGCTCGAAGCCATCCTTGACGAACGGCAGGATGGCGAACAGGGAGAGCAGCCCGCCGAAGTAGCCGAGGCCCCAGCCGAATCCCGAAATCCGGCCGACGTTCTTCGGTGTGGAGATCTCGGGCAGGAACGCCGCCGCGAAGTTCTCGCCGAAGGAGAAGGCGACGTTCGAGACGACGAACAGCGCCAGGGCCGTGAGCACGTAGCCCGGGCGGACGAACCAGAGCGACGCCGTGCCCGCGACGCAGAGAACGTAGGTTCCGAACAGGAACGCCTTCTTCCGGCCGGAGTCGTCGGCGATGGCGCCGAGGAGCGGTGACAGCAGCAGCACGATCACGTTCGAGACGGTGATGCCCCGCCCCCACCAGAGGTCGGCGGCTGGACCGGCGGCCACCAGCCGCGTGAAGTAGAGGCTGAAGGCGAAGGTCACGACCACCGTCGTGTAGCTCGAGTTGGCGAAGTCGAACATCGCCCACGCGACGATCTCTCGCCTCGTGGCGGGCGGGATCGGCGCTGCGGAGGGCGTGGCGCTCGCGGACAAGACGCGCGATTCTACGGGAGGAACCGCGCTCTCGCTCAGAGCAGCGCGAACGTGACCAGGAAGGCCACGGCGCCGAGCAGCCCGGCCAGCAGCAAGGGCAGCAACCACGGCGGCCCGTCCAGGGCCCGCTGCAGGGACCGATACGCCGCGATCATGGGCTGCAACCAGGCGACGCCCGAGCCGCCGTCCGGCACCGGGCGGTACGAGCCGTGGGTGTCCGTCTTGACCGTCTGGATCCTCTCGGCCAGAACGGCGACCGCGGGATGGGTCTTGTCGATCGCCCTCGCCTGCTCGAGCTCGTACTCCGCCTCGACCGCGGACCGGGCTTCGAGCAGGTGCGCCGCGCGCGCGAGGTGGGCGGCCAGGCGCAGCGACCGCGACTCGTCCTCGAGCGTGCGGAAACGCAACTGCAGCGAGGCCGGCATGTCCCAAACCGCCGTGCGCGCGTGAATCGAGTCGAGCACCCGCGCCGCGGCCTGGGTGTCGCCCATGCGTAAGTACTTCTCAGCCTCGTCGATGCCGCCGCGGAGATCGTCGAGCGTCCGTTCGTCCAGGGCGATCCGCCCGGAAGCGTCCGCCATCGCCGCGACCTGCTCGGGGACGGGGGTCTGAGGCCTGGGCGGCGGCTCCGACCCGATCAGCTTGCGCAGCTGCGAGTCGGCCCAGGCGAGAGAATCGCCGTCGGGATCGCGCGCGCCGCCACGCTCCGCCTCTCGAGTCGCCATCTGCCGCTCGATCTGCTGGCGCACCGCCTGCACCTCGGGCAGGACCAGCTCCTCGTTCGACGCCCCGGCAAGAAGGCGCGTCGCTTCCGCCAGATCGCCGCGGCCGAGCGCCGCGCGGATGCTCTCGATCGACAACGCCGAGCCCTGCTCGGGCGGTTTCTCGGCGGGAGGAGGCGGGGTCTCGGCGAGACGTTCGATCGTGTCGGGTCGCGGCGTGGCGCGCGCTTCGTCGAAATGCCTGTCGATGTCGGTCTGCGTGCTGCCGCGATAGGGCCCGCCCGCCGGCGCACCCTGCCCCGACGACGCCGCGAGAATCTGGGCGAGACGAGCGCCGCCCGGGTCGTTCCACTTGGGCAGGTCGAGCGCCAAGATCGCGTCGGAGAGCTCCGCCGCGTTCGACCAGCGCCGGTTGGGGTCCTTGTGCAGCGATTTCTGGATCAGCCGCCGTAGCGCCGGCGGCACACGCTCGTCCGGATCCGCTTCGTCGAACGGCAGGTGCGGCCGGTAGAGGTGGCCGGTCACCAGCGACGCGAAGTCGTTGCCGGGGATCGGAAAGCGCCCAGTGAGCATCTCGAACAGAGTGATGCCGAACGAGTAGAGATCGGAGCGGCCATCGAGCTCCTTGCCCATCAGCTGCTCGGGCGAGGAGTAGCGCGGCTTGCCCAGATAGACGCCGGCCATCGACTTCTGCGTCTCGTCGCGAAGCACCTTGACGATGCCGAGATCGATCAGCTTGACCAGCAGGTGCCCCTCCGCGTCGCGCGTGATCATCAGGTTGTCGGGCGCGATGTCGCGGTGGACGAAGTGCTTCGAGTGCAGGAAGCGCAGGGCACGCAGCCCCTGACGCGCGACCTCGAGCGCCAGCGGCAGCTCGAGCAGCGCCTCGCCGCGGCAGAAGTCCTCGACGTTGACCCCGTCGATGAACTCCATGACCATGAAAGCGGAGCCGTCCTCGTCGATCGAGAAGTCGTAGAGCTGGGCGATGTTCGGGTGGCGCAGCCGGATCGCCGACTTCGCCTCGCGCAGGAAGCGCTCCTTGAGGTCGTGCTCGGCGTCGAGCGAGGAGCGCAGGACCTTGATCACCCGGAGCTCTTCGAGCTGCCGGTGGCGAACCAGGTAGAGCACGCCCATGCCGCCCTCGGAGAGCTTCCGGACGACCTCGTACTTACCCTCGATCCGCTTGAGCGGGAGCACAGTGGGCCTAGTCTACTCCGCGCGAGCGCCGGGCGGCCCGCGGGCCGCGCGGGCGCGCTACGGGCAGGTTTCGAAGGCGTCGGTGTCGGTGACGGCGGGCGCCGAGACGCCCAGGCTGTTCTGGTACTGCCTCGTCGTGCTGGTAAAGGTGTCGGTCACCGTGATCTCGAACTCGACGCTGGTCACCGCCGAGTAGAAGACCCAGAAGCGGTTGTTGAAGCTGCAGGCGTCGAGGACCTTGATCATCACCTCGAAATTGGACGGCGAAAAGAACCAGAGCACGCCCGAGTCCTGCGAGCCGAGCGGGACGAATCTCCCGTCGCCGGTTCCGCCTTGGAAGTCACGCCAGGTCGCGCTGATCCGGAAGCGGCCGCCGGCGACCTCGCCATAGCGGCCATCGTAGGAGGGCATCGAGCCGTCCCCCGCGAGCACCCGGGTCGCGCCCGAGCAGGCGACGAACGTGCTGAAGTTGCCGCTCGTGCCGGGGCTCTTGGCGGCGGTCACCAGGTAGTAGCTCTTGTCGTCCTCGAGCGTGACGCCGACCAACGCCGACGAGCCGGCGCCGAGATCGGCATCGTCGCTCTGCCCTCGCAGGTTGATCAGAGGCTTGGTCGGATCGAAGGAGCCCCCGTAGAGGAAGATCATCCCGTCGAACGTCCCTTCCTGGACGCCGTAGATCGCGCAGGTGGCCTCGGCGTCGACGAAGAAGGGCTGGACGCCGTAGCTCACGACCTGGCCGGAAAGGCCGAGACCGTCGGCGGTGGGGCGGTCGAAGGTCGGTCCGGACGCGGTGGTGCCATAGAACGAGTAGGCCGCTCCCGCCCACGCCGGCGCCGCGCCGAGGCCGAGGGCGGCGGCAAGCAAAAGGGCGGCGAGGGGGGCCGGAGGGCCGGGGCGACGATTCACGGCGGCAGATCCTATCGAGTTGGACCGGGGGCTGTCGAACCCGCCATTCACCCCTTGGCGTCGTACCAGGTGGGACCCCACCCCGCCTCCGCGACCAGCGGCACGTCGAGCCGCGCGACCGACTCCATCTCGCCGCGGACGAGCTCTGCCACCGCTTCGACCTCCGCCGCCGGCACCTCGAGGACGAGCTCGTCGTGGACCGTCAGCAGCAGCCTGGGCGTCGGGGTGCTCCGCCCGTAGGCGGCGATCGACAGCGATCATCGCCAGCTTGAGCACGTCCGCGGCGGTACCCTGGATGCGCGCGTTGATCGCGACGCGGCGGGCGTTCTCGCGCAGGTTCCAGTTCGAGCTCGTGAGCTCCGGCAGGTGCCGCACGCGTCCCCAGAGCGTCTCGACCCGGCCGTCGCGCTCGGCCATCGCCATCGTCTCCTGCATGTAGGCCTGGACACCGCCGTAGCGGGCGAAATAGGCCTTCATGAAAGCCTCGGCCTCGTTGGTCGAGACCCCCAGCGCCTGGCCCAGGCCGAAGGCGCTCATGCCGTAGATCAGGCCGAAGTTGATGGTCTTCGCGGCGCGCCGCTGATCACCGGAGACCAGGTCGGGCGCGACGCCCAAGACGCTGGCGGCGGTGGTGCGATGGATGTCCTGGCCGGTGCGAAAGGCCTCGATCATCGCCGGCTCCGCGGCGATGTGGGCGAGGATGCGCAGCTCGATCTGGCTGTAGTCCACGACCAACAACAGGTTGCCCGGCGCGGCCACGAACGCCTTGCGGATCAGCTGGCCCTGGTCGGTCCGGACCGGGATGTTCTGCAGGTTCGGGTTGACCGAGGAGAGCCTGCCCGTCGCCGCGACCGCCTGCTGGAATCGAGTATGGACTCGGCCGTCCGCCGCCACGAGTTGAGGCAGGGCGTCGACATAGGTCGATTTGAGCTTCGAGACCTCCCGGTAGCGCAGCAGCTGCTGCGGCAGCTCGTGGCCACGCCGAGCCAGCTCCTCGAGCGTGGCGGCGTCGGTCGACCAGCTCTTGGTCTTGCGGGTCTTCCTGAGCACCGGCAGGCCGAGCTTGTCGAATAGAATCGCACCCAGCTGCTGCGGCGAGTTGAGGTTGAAGGCCTCACCCGCCGCCTCGTGGATCGCGGCCTCCAGCCCGACGACCTCGGCGGCCATCTCTTTCGACATGGCCGCGAGATAGGGCACGTCGAGAGCGATTCCCGCTTCCTCCATGCTCACCAGCACCGGCAGGAGCGGCGCCTCGATCTCCCTGTAGATGTCGGCGAGTCGTCCGGTGGTCTCGAGCTCGTCGAAGAGCAGTGCGTCCAGCTGCAGCGCGAAGCCCAACCGTTCGCACGCCCAGGCGCCGAGGCGCTCGTCGCCCAGCGGCGGCTCCTGTCCCTTCTGGAATCCCGCTTCGCGGCCGCTGCGCGGCTGGGCGCCGAGCCGCTCCGCCGCGATCTCTTCGAGCGAATGGCCATGCGCCGACGAGCGCAGCAGATAGGAGGCGAGCTGGAGATCCCGCAGCGCGCAGCGCGAGCGCTCGCCTCCGGGCACCAGGCGCAGCACCTCCTTGAGATCGTGTCCGGCGAGCTCGCGCGCGGCCTCCCCGCAGCGGGCGCCGAAGGCCTCTCCGGCCGACTGGTGCATGCCGTCGCGGCGCAGGTCGAGCCAGCGCGCCGCGCCTCCACCGGCGCCAGCGAACGCGACCGCGGCCGGCGCCTCCCCCCCCGCCAGCGCCACGTGGAACCGCCCCTCGACCGCGGCGAGGGCGGCTCCGACCGCGGCCGGTTCGACGATCTCGGTCGCTTCGAGCGCCGCGCCCGCCGCCGCCGCGGAGCCGCCCAACTCTTCGAGCAGGCCGCGAAACTCGAGCTCGGTATAGAGCGCGCGCAGCGCTTCGGTGTCGGGCGGATCGAGCCGCAGCGACTCCGGATGAAGCTCGACCGGCAGGTCGGTGTGGATCGTCACCAGCTCTTTCGACAGCAGCGCCTGCTCGCGGTGGTTCTCGAGCCCTTCGCGATAGGCCTTGCGCGAGACCTCGCCGGCGCGCTCGAGCAGCACCTCGACCGAGCCGTACTCGGCGACGAGCTTCTGCGCTCCCTTGTCGCCGATTCCGGGCACCCCCGGCACGTTGTCGACGGCGTCGCCGACGAGCGCGAGATAGTCCGCGATCCGCTCCGGCGGCAGGCCGTAGTCGGCCTCGACTTGGGCGGGGTCGTAGCGCTTGTTGCGCCCGGTGTGAAACATCGTCACGTGCGGGCCGACAAGCTGCATGAGATCCTTGTCGGCCGAAACGAGGACGACGTCGTAGCCTGCCGCTGCGGCCCGCTTGGAGAGCGTCCCCATGACGTCGTCGGCTTCGTAGGGGTCGAGCTCCAGGATCGGAATGCGGAACCCCTCGATGGCGCGCCGCAGGAAGGGAATCTGCACGGCCAGATCCGCGGGCATGGGCGCGCGGTTCGCCTTGTATTCAGAGTACCTGGCGCGCCGGACGGTCTCGTCCGAGACGTCGAGCGCCACGCCGACGAGATCCGGCGCCTCGTCGGTGAGGACTTTGCGCAGGATCTGAATGAAGCCGTAGACGGCGTTGGTCGGCAGACCCCTCGAGTTGGCAAGCTCGCGGATCGCATAGAAAGCGCGGAAGAAGGTGTGATAGCCGTCGATCAGCAGCAGCTTCGGGCGGCCGGACATGGCCCGCGAGCCTAGCACCGCGCAAACGAGCGCCTCGGTCCGCTACCGCCTGGGGAGCGCCAGGTCGATGCGCGGCGAGGCCGCACCGCCGGGCTCTGGCCGGGTCAATCGGATTCGGCGGAGCGCGCGTCGAGCAGCGGGCGTCCTTGCGGATGCTCGCGGTTGGTCAGGAGCAGAATCGGCCGGCGCGCGAGGCGCATCTGATCGACCACATAGAGGCGGCCGAGCAGCTCCGCCGGAAGCGTGTCGAGCCGGCTGCCGTCGGCGACCGCCCAGGCCGGCTCCGGCCTCTCGAGATGACTGGCGAGCAGGCCGGGATCCTCGGTCTCCACCGTGTAGAGCCCGTTGGAATAGAAGGCGATGGCCTTGGGCAGGTTGCCGGTCTCGAAGGCCATCACCGGCACGCCCAGGGCGCGCGACTCCGCGCTCAGCTCGACCAACCGTCGCGCCAGCGGCCGGCCCGATTTGCGCGACTCGAACGCGGGGTAGACCATCGTCACGACGACAAGGTAGAGGAGCGCCAAGCCGGCCGCCGGCGCCACCGCCGCGGTGAGCACACGGCCGCGCATCGCCGCAGCGAGAGTCACGACGCCCGTGACGCCGAGCAACGCCGCGAGAACCCAGACCGATCCGCGCGGAAGCTCCTCGGCGCGTCGGGCGACGAACGGGAGAGCGACCGCGACGAGCGCGAGCAGCCCGCCGAGCAGGCGTTGCGAGATGGTCACCCAGCGCCGGTTCGGCACTACAGGAGGCTCTCCCGCCGGCTCCCGCCAGTCGCACACAGCAGCGACAAGCGCCGCCACCATCAGCGCGAAAGCCGGCAGCGACGGCAGGGCGTAGAGCTCCCGCTTCTCGGTCGAGATCGTGAAGAAGACGATGACGAACAGCGCCGCGACCAGCAGGAACCGGTCGCCCGGTCCGCGCCGCCGCCAAGCAAGCAGGAGCGCGCCGGGGAGAAGTGCCGTCCAGGGGAGGAGCAGCGGCGGCAGGACCTCGAAGAAGTACCAGACCGGCTGCTTGTGATGCATGCCGCGGACGGCGCGCTCGACGAAATGCTCTCGAAGCGCGCCCCAGACCGAGTACTCGCCGCCGCCCCCGACAGTCGCGAGCACGATCCAAGCGGCGATCACCGCGGCGAACAGGAGCGGCCCCGCGAGTGGCGCGAACGACCGCCAGTGCGCCAACTTCCGATCGGTTCCGAGCACGACGAGCGCGATGCCGAGAGGCAGGATCATCCCCACCGGCCCTTTGGCCAGGACGGCGAGCGCGGCGGCGAGCCAGAACAGCAGGCCCGCCGGGAGACCGCGGCCGTCCCCGGCGCGGTGGGCCTCGAACGCCGACAGAGCGACCCAGATCAGGAAGCAGAGCACTGCATCGGTCTGGCTCCAGCGGGCTTTCTCCCAGAAGAGATACGTCGTCGCGAGGACGACCCCGGCGAGAGCAGCCGTTCTGGGGCCAAAGAAGCGCGCGCCGAGCCGCATCGTCAGCGCCAGGGTGCCGAGCGCCGCCAGCGCCGACGGCAGTCGCGCAGTCAACGACGTGACCATGCCGAAAGGCAGCGAGAAGAGCGCGATCAGCCAGAAGAACAGGGGCGGCTTGTCGGTCGTCACTTCGCCGTTGACGTGCGGTACGGCCCACTCGCCGTCCACCACCATCTCGCGCGCGCCCTCGGCGAAATAGGGCTCGTCGGGTGCCCATAGGTCGTGCCCGCCGAGCTGCCACAGAAAGAGCAGAGCTGCCCCGAGCAGGACCGCGCGCCGCGCCGTCATGAACGCACGCGCTCGAGCTCGGCCGGTGCGCCTGCCGGGGAAGCGATGGGAACGCGGACCCCCTCACCGTAGATCCGGTCGCACCAGAGGTCGAGGGCCAACAGATTGAACAGCGGTTTCCGATGATCGGCCTTCGACGCGAGGTGCTCGGAGAGGAGTCGGCCGACGCCCGCAGCCGACAGCAGCCCCCGCGCCGCGACCCGATCCGGCGCGAAGCGCGCGCGCAGCTCCTCACCCAAACCGTGTAGCAGCCAGCGCGAAAACGGAATGTTGAAGCCGCGTTTGCGCCGAGCGAGGACGGCCCCGGGGAGCCGGCCGCGGCTGGCGCGGCGCAGGATCGCCTTGAGTCGATGGCCCCTGAGCTTCATGCGCGACGGAATGCCCGCCGCGAACTCCGCGAGCTCGTGATCGAGGAAGGGTGCCCGCGCCTCGAGCGAGGCGAGCATCGTCGCCCGATCGATCTTGGTCAGCAGGTCGTCCTGCAGATACATGGTGAAATCGCAATACAGCAGGCTCGAGAGCTCATCGGGGAAATGGCGACCCGCGAGCCGGGCCTTCGCCGCGGCGAAGAAGTCGTCCTCGCGGAGCAGCTCCGAGATGGCTGGCGCCAGGACCGCCGCGCCCGCCTCCGGCCCGAAGCTGCCGAACCAGAGGTGGTGGCGCTCGATGGTCCCGTGCTCCGCCGCCGCGGCGAAGCGGCCCAGCAGGTAGGCCAGGTTGACGTTGCCCATCGTCACCGGCGCGCGCCTCGCCGCGGCGAGAACGGCCCGGCGCAACGGCGCCGGCAGCCGCCGGTACCAACCCGCAACCCTGTGACCGAGGTAGGTTGGATAGCCGGCGAAGAGCTCGTCCGCCCCTTCGCCGGACAGGACTACCTTGACGTGGCGCCGGGCATGGAGCGCGAGCAGGTGCGAGGGGATCGTCGAGGCATCTCCCAGCGGTTCGTCGAATCCCTGGCCGATCCGACGCAGCCCCTCGGCGAGGTCCGCCTCGTCCAGCACCAGCCTGTGGCATTCGGCGCCGAAGCAACGGCACGTCTCGCTCGCCCAGCGCGACTCGTCGAACTCGGGGTCGGTGTGACCGAGCACGAAGGCCGGCACGCCGGTTCCGAGCTGCTCCGCCAGATGGGCGAGAATCGTCGACGAGTCGAGCCCGCCCGAGAGAAAGATGCCCAGCGGCACGTCGGCGATCCGGCGGCGCGCGACGGCGAGGCCGATCCGCGCGTCGAGCTCCTCAGCGAGATCCTCCGGCCGACGCCGCGCCAGCGCGGGATTGTCGAAGCTCGCCGCCAGGTCCCAGTAAGCATCGACCGAGATTCCCTCCGGTTTCGCGAGCAGCCGGTGGCCCGCCGGCAACTTGCGGATCCCGGCGAAGGGAGTCGAGGGCGCCGGGAAATAGTCGTGGAGCAGGTAACGGCGCAGCGCGACGACGTCGACGGCCCGGGGGATTCGAGGATGCTCGAGCAGGGCGCCAAGCTCCGAGGCGAAAACCACCGTCCCGTGGTCATCCTGCCAATAGAACAGCGGCTTCTCGCCGGCGCGATCCCGGGCGAGCAGAAGGGTCTCGCGCCTCTCGTCCCAGACCGCCAGCGCGAACATGCCATTCAATCGCGGCACGAGATCGGCGGCTTCCTCCTCCCAGAGGTGCGAGATCACCTCGGTGTCGACGCGGGTCGTGAAGAGATGACCGCGGTCGACCAACTCCGCGCGCAACTCGGCGCAGTTGTAGATCTCGGCGTTGGCGACGCTCCATACGCTCCTCGACTCGTTCGAATAGGGCGGGGACGGTGCGTCGACGTCGGTGATGGCGAGCCGCCGGAAGCCGAAGCCGCAGGCGCCCCGGACGAGATAGCCCTCACCGTCCGGTCCGCGATGCGTCAGCGTCGCCGCCATGCTTCGAAGGATCGGCTCCAACTCCCCGGGCGCGGCCCGCCGATCGAGGATCCCTACCAACCCGCACATGTGCTCGCCTTTCTTCGGTCGAAAAGCCCACGGCTCGCCTCGGAACCAACTCCGGCGCCGTACCTAGACTACTTCCTCTCCGGTCGGATGCGGTCGGACCCACAATCCTTCGCTGCGCGCTCGCGAGCGTCATCGGCCACTCCGCGCGCGGTCCGAGGCGCCGGCTCGGCGGGAATCGATACCGAGCGGATCGCCCATTGGCGGCGGGACCGAAGGCCGCGGAAAGCCCGGACGGAAGGCTCGCCGTGCGAGCTCTCGGACGAGGGATCGCGTAAACCCCTTTGTCGCCGCTGGATTCCTGCCCGCTACGTTATGCTCGAGTCAACGCTGCGAGGAGCCAGGCATGCCCGACTTTGCGACGATGAACGGATTCCTCTGGCTGGTGCTCGGCCTGATCGCCGGCGCGCTCGCCCGTTTCTTCCTCCCCGGCAAGGACAAGATGGGTTGCCTGCTGACGATCCTGGTGGGTGTCGCGGGCGCCTTTCTCGGCGGCTTCCTGGCCACCCTGCTCGGCTTCGGCGGCTTCCGTGGCTTCGACGTCTACAGCCTGATCGTCGCGACCCTCGGCGCCGTCCTGTTGCTCATCGTCTTCCGCATCTTCCGCGGCGGCGCCAAGCGGGACTGATCGCGCGCCGGCGCCTCAGCGCCGCCTCAGCGCCGCGCCTGCGCGAGCAGGTGCGCGATCTCCGGGAGGATCAGCTTGTCGAGCGCGAGCTCGACCGCGGCGGGCGAGCCGGGCAGCAGGAAGATCGCCTTGGTCCGCGCGAGCCCCGCCGTGGCGCGCGAGAGCATCGCGGCGGCGCCGATCTCATCGTAGGAGAGGCGGCGGAAGAGCTCGCCGAAGCCGGCGATGGTCTTCTCGAACAGCGGCGCCACGGCCTCCACCGTCACGTCGCGGGGGGCGAGACCGGTGCCGCCGGTGACGACGACGACGTCGACTTTCTTCTCGCCCAGCGCGGCGAGGACGGCCTCTCGCAACCGTGCGACGTCGTCCGGCACCAGGACGACGCTCGCGACTCGGTGTCCAGCGTTCAGGAGCCGTTCGCACGCCAAGGCGCCGGAGCGATCCTGCGGGCGCTTGCGGCTGTCGCTCGCGGTGACGATCGCGAAGCCGAGCCGGGGTTCCCCGCCCTGCGCCCGATGCTCATCGACCGACATGGTGTCAAGCTAGCACGGTAGGATCCCGACCCATGCGCGAGCGCAAGGTGGCGATTCTCTCGGTTCCGATGGACCTCGGGCAGGGGCGCCGGGGCGTCGACATGGGCCCCTCGGCAATCCGCTGCGGCCGGCTCGAGGAGCGGCTCGAAGCCCTCGGCCACGAGGTGCTCGACCTCGGCCACATCAATGTCCCCGACGCCGAGGAGCTCGGCATCGAGTCGGCGGGCCCTGGCGGCGGCATGGGGTTCCTCGAGGCGATCCGCGCCGCCTGCGCCGAGACCGCGGCGAAGCTCCTGGCGCTCGACGACGACGTCTTTCCGGTCATCCTCGGCGGCGATCACTCGATCTCGCTCGGTTCGGTCACCGGCGCTTCTCGACACGAGCGGATCGGCGTGATCTGGGTCGACGCGCACGGCGACTTCAACACTCCCGACTCGTCGCCGACCGGCAACATCCATGGCATGCCGCTCGCGGCGCTCTGCGGTTACGGCGACGATCGCCTGATCGACCTGGTCTGGCCCGGTGCCAAGGTGCGCCCCGAGGACGTCGTGCTGATCGGCGTCCGGGACCTCGACGGCGACGAGCGACGCCTGATGCGCGAGGCCGGCGTCACCGTCTACACCATGAAGGAGCTCGACCACCTCGGGCTGCCGCGCATCGCCGAGAAGACACTCGACCGTCTGGGCGGGTTCGATCGGCTCCACGTCTCTTTCGACGCCGACGTGCTCGACCCGGAGATCGCGCCCGGCGTCGGCACGCCGGTGCCGGGCGGCATGACTTTCCGCGAGGCCCACCTGCTGATGGAGCTGTTCGCCGACTCGGCAAGGGTCACCAGCCTCGATCTGGTCGAGGTCAACCCGATCCTCGACCGCGAGAACCGGACCGCGAACACCCTCGTCGGCCTCGCCGCGAGCCTGTTGGGCAAGAAGATCTACTGAATCGAGGCGACGGCGCGCTCAGTCATCGATCTCCTCGAGATCGGTGTCGACGCTGATCACTGTGCGTTTGGCCTCGGGCGAGACGATGATCTTGATCCAGGCGTCGTGGAAGCCCTCGAGCTCGAGATGGACAAGATACTCCCCGGGAGCCGGAAAGACGTAGATCTTCCCGCCGCCCATGCCGTCCCAATCGTCCGCGATGCCGAGATACCTGCCGGCGACGGTCACGCGCGCCTCCTCGGGGTCGACGTCGAACTTGGCGCCGCTGCGGGTCCGAAAGGTGCCCGCGAGCCTGGGCTCCGGCGTCGGCGCCGGCGTCGGCGCGGGAGGCGCCGGCTCCAGCCGGACTGGCGCGGCCGTCGCGGTCGCTTCCGGAGGCTCCTTGGTCGCGCTCGGCGCCGCGCGGCGGGCGGCTGGCGGCGCGGTCGGCTGCGCCAGAACGGGCGCGCGCTCCGGCTCGGGCGCGTCCGGCTGAACCAGGGGTTGGCCGGCTGGAGCGGCGACGGCTTCCTCGGCGGGCGCGCCCACGTCGGGAGGAGCCGGCGAGTGGCCGAGCCAGAGAAAGAGCGCAACCGCGATCGCGACGGCGCCGGCGAGCGCCGCCCAGAGCGGCCCTTTGCCCCGCTCTTCCCCGGCGCCACTCGGATCGGCGGCGCCTGCCGCGACGGCGGTCTTGGCGGCCGTCCGGACCGCCGTGGTCGCCGTCCGCCGCGACAGCACCTTGGTCGGCGCCACGGCCGACGCCGGCTCGACCGCGAGCCTTCGAGCCTCGGCAGCGAAGGTGGTGGCGTCCTCGATTCTCTCTGCCGGCTCCTTGGCGAGCGCTCGGCGCAGAAACTCGGCGACGCCGGCGGGCAGCGACGCGGTGATCGCCGCGTCGGCCATCGGGTCCTCGTGCAGAATCTGATAGACGAGGCTGGTGACGGTATCGGCTGGAAAGGGCTTGCGCCTGAGCAACATCTCGAAGAGCACGACGCCGAGCGAGAAGAGGTCGCTACGTCCATCCAGGGAATGCCCCTTCACCTGTTCGGGCGCCATGTAGGCGGGACTGCCCACCATCATGCCGGTGCGGGTGAGCTCGGTCGATTCACCGACCGCCTTGGCGACGCCGAAATCGGCCACCTTGACCCGTCCGCGCGGGGTGATCATCAGGTTGCCCGGCTTGATGTCCCGGTGGACGATCTGCGTGGCGTGCGCCGCCGCCAGCGCCTCCGCCGATTGCGCGGCGATCTCCAGCGCCTCCTCGTTCGAAGGAAAGGCTCCCCGCGACAGCCGCTCCGCCAGGGTCTCGCCTTCGACGAGCTCCATCACGAGGTAGAGGCTGTCGCCTTCGCGGCCGGCGTCGAAGACCGCCACGACCCCGGGATGCTGCAGCCGCGCCGCGACGCGCGCCTCGCGCAGGAACCGCGCCGCGATCTCGTCGCTCTCTTTTCCGTCTCCGCCCGCGAGCGCCGTCGCGATCATCTTGATCGCGACCTCGCGACCGAGCTGCGGATCGAATCCGCGGAAGACTCGGCCCATGGCGCCACGGCCGAGCTCGCCGCGGATCTCGTAACGACCGACCTTCTCGGGATAGGAGCTCACGCGCGGATTCTAGCCGGGTCGGGCGATTCCACGAATCGGCCCTTCCCCGGCCCCGGACGGTCCGCGTCACCGCAGGGCGGTCTCGTCCCATTTCCCTCGCGCCGCCCTTGCGCGCGGGCTAGCCTGCAATCCGAGGCGGCGGGCGCTCCCTGAGGCGTCCCTACCTCCTTCTTGGGAACGGCGGCGAGAGCCGCCGTATTTTTTCCCCCGCGGGAAAGGGCGGCGCCGGGAGAAACTCCCGGCGCCGCGATCAAGCGGTCTCGACTGAGATCAGAAATGGAACCGGGCGCCGAGCTGGAGCAGCTGCTGCTCGCCCTGGCCCGGGTCGCCGGCGAAGGTCGCAGGATCGCCGAAGCTGTCTGGGACGGCGCCGTTGCTCTCGTCGGTCAGGTTGAAAACCTCGGCCATGATTTCGATCCCCATGCCGTTCGCGAAGAGGAAGTCCTTCGACAGCCTCAAGTCGATCTGCAGGAAGTCCTCCCCACGCTTGGAGTTGACCGAATCGCCGGGCCGCAGGTCGAGCGTCGTGCCGTCGCCGTTGAGGTCGAGACTGGCCCCGGTGTCCGGATCCCGGGCGTACGCCGAGTATGGGAAGGCCGAGTGGTAGCGCGCCATGCCGGAAATGCGCATGCCCCAGGGCAGCTCGTACATGCCGCCGAGCGTGATCCGGTGGGTGGCGTCCCGGTAGACCGGTCCGAAGCAGGCGCCGCACCAGGGATCGGTCGGGTTGATCGACTGGTCGCGCCGGTTGCGGGAACCGCCCGTGTCCGCCTGGAAGTCGCCACCCGTCAAACGGAACTCGTCGACGCCGCCGAGGATGTTCGAGTCGGATTCGGACCAGGTGTAGAAGCCCTGGATCTCCCACTTGGTGTTGCGAATCCGGGCTCCGATGTTCACCCCGTCGTAGGTGCCCCGGCCACCGCCGTGCCACATGCGGAAGTTGCCATGATCCGAGAAACGGCGCGGGCCCCCGCGCGAGGTCGTCACATTCGGCCGGAAGCGGAACGGGATGTCGTGATAGTCGACGGAAACCGCTTCGAAGTTCAATCCCAGCCAGTCGTTGGCCTGCCAGGAGAGAGCGAGCGAGGCCTGATTCGAATAGGGAGTCGCGAGAGTCGGAGACGCGATCTCGTCGGGTCCCCCCAGCGACGGCGTGGTCTGATTCGGCGGTAGCGGATCTCCCGGCTGCCAGACCGAGCCGTCCGCGTTCTGAATGCCGTCCGGATTCGAATGCTCGAACGCCAGGCCGTAGGCCGAGATCACGGCGGCGTTCGGGAACAGGATCGTGGCGTTGGTGTAGGGGAAGTCGAAGAACGTCCCGTAGCCGCCGCGCAGCACCAACCGGCCGTCGCCCTTGAGATCCCACGAGAAGCCGATCCGCGGGGCGAAGTTGTCATCATCGTTGTCGAGCACGCCATCGAAGTTCCAGAAGTCCTGCAGATACGGCTCGGTGAAGTCGCGCTGCTCGTGCAGGGTCGTATAGAGCGGATTCGACCGTTGATCGAGGTCGAAACCGTCCCAGTAGTCGTAGCGGAATCCGACGTTGAGGGTGAACTGGTCGGTCAGCCGGATGTCGTCTTGGACGTAGATGCTGTACTGGTCGACCGGCGTATCGATCAGGAAGTTGCCGCCGTAGATCTGGATCAGCGTGATCGGCGAGCCGACGCGGTCCTCGAGCGCCGTGTACTGACCCGACTTGCCGGTCGAGAAGTCACCGCCCAGGGTGGGCTCGTGGATGTAGTTGCCGCCAACCTTGAAGTCGTTCCTGCGCCCGAACAGATCCGAGGACCAGCTGAAGTCGTCGCGATACTGGTACTTCGTCTGGTTGGTGGTCTGCGGCGTGTTGAGGTTCTGGCCCGTCGAGAAGCCGGACGGATAGGCGATCAGGGGATCGCTGGAGTTGGCGCTGATGGCGTTCTCGAACTTGGTGTACTGAAACGTCGTCTCATTGAGCGCCGTGCCGCCGAGCTGCGCGGTATGGCCCACCAGAACCGACGAGTACTCGTTGGCGATCGTGCCCAGGTTGGAGGGCGCCGTAAGCGGCGACGAGCCGTAGGTGTCGTCGTTCGACTGGTAGCCGTAGCGAACCTGCAGGTACTGCTTCGGGCTCACGTTGACCGTCGCCTTCGCCGTGATCAGCTCGTCATTGAACGGCGTGGAGACCACGCTGCCGTCGAAGCTCGGGAAGCCGCCGTCGGTGAAGATGGTGTAGTTGGTCTTGCGGTCGGTCTTCTCGTAGGTGGCGAAGAAGTGAGCGCGGTCGCGCACGATCGGCCCACCCAGTGAGGCGCCGTATTGCCAGCGCTCGTAGAACTGCTTGTCGACGCCGGCCAGCCGCTCCGTCTCGCTCTTCGAGTTCAGCGAATCGTCCCGATAGAAGCTCCACACCGCGCCGGAGAAGTCGTTGGTGCCGGTCTTGGTCACGACCGACAGGACGCCGCCGGAAGAACGACCGTACTCGGCCTTGTACTGCATCGTCTGGATCTTGAACTCCTGCACCGACTCGAGGTTGAAGTTCTGGAGGGCGCCGCCGATGGTGTCGTCGGTGTTGTCGCCGCCGTCGATGATGTAGTTGACGTTGCGGCCGCTGCCGCCGTTGAGCTGCACGACCAGCTGACCCGGCTTGGTCGGGTCGGTGTTGTAGCCGAGCGTGGTGCCGGGGGCGAGAACGGCGACGTTGGCGAACTGGCGCCCGTTCATCGGCAGGTTGGCGAGCTCCTTCTGGCTGATCACCGTGCCGATCGACGCCTCGGTGTTGATCAGCGGAGCGTCGTCGGTGACCGTGATCGTCTCTTCGATCGACGCCAGCTGCAGGACGATGTCGAGCGAACGGGTGCTCGCGACGTTGACGACGACTCCGGTGTGGGTGGTGGTCGAGAACGCGGACAACTGGACGACCACGTCGTAGGTCCCTGCCGCCAGGGCGGCGAGTCGGAACCTGCCGTCACTCTCCGTTGTCGTGCTCCTGGCGAGCCCGGTCGCCGGATTGGTGGCGGTCACGCTCGCACCGGGCAGCGCGGCGGCGTCTGCGTCTGTCACTCGACCTTCGAGAATCCCGGTCGCCGTCTGTGCCCAGACGACGTCCGCAAGCAAGACCAGCGCGGTCGCCATGATCGCTCCGGCCAGTGTCCTCCTGTGACGTGTGACCATTTCGTTTCTCCATCGGTTTGCCAGCATTTGAGACCTACAGATTCATCGAGACCTGCGCTCGGTGTCTTGCGGTAGGTTCTTCGTCGCTCACCTCCTTCGCCTGGCCTGATCCTCTGCACTGGGCCTGTTCCGCGCTTCGAGGCGGCCGAGCAGCTCGTTCGCCGCCCGCCGCTGTTGGTCGAACTCGACGTCGCCGGCCGTCGCCGCCAGGAACTCGCGATAGGCCACCGCCGCGAGCTCTCTGCGGCCGAGCAGGTCCAGGGCAATCGCGCGGTTGAGTCGGATCTCATGGCGGCGTGGCGCCAGCTGCAGCGCGCGCTCGAGGTGTGACAGCGCGGCTTCGGGCCGCTCGCGAGCGATCTCCAGCGCGCCCAGGCCGTTCTCTGCGTCGGCACTGCCGGGAGCCAACTCGAGCGCCCTGCGGTAGGACCAGTCGGCCTCTGCGAACCGCCCCAGCTCGCGCAGAGCGTGTCCCAGATTGGTCGCCGCTCCCGCGTGGTTGGGCGCGACCTCCAGCGCGGAGCGGAACGCGTCGATCGCGTCCGTCACCTCTCCCTGGCTCGACTGCACGACGCCGAGCAGATTCCAGGCATCGGCCCGCCGTGAGTCCAGCCGGATCGATTCGCGGACCGCCCAGGTCGCGTCCGGCGACCGACCCGCCTCCGCCAGGGCCGCGGCGAGGTTGTACCAGCCCTGCGCATCGTCGGGCGCGTCGGTCAGCGCCCGGGCGTGCTCCACTGCGGCCGCGGCGCTGTCGCCCCTGCGGCGGAGCGCTTCCGCCAGCGTTCCCTTCAGTACGGGGTTCGCAGGCTCCGCGCGCACCAGACGGACCAGCTCCGCCGTGGCGAGCTCGAGCTGCCCCGCCTCCATCGCTTCGCGCGCCGCCTCGAGACGAGCGTAGATCTCGATGCGCTCGCGCGGGTCGGGCCGCGGGCCCGAGCCTGCGGAGGATCCCGAGACGTAGCCGAGCGCCGCCAACCGGGCGCGGGTCTCGGCGCTGGGCTCGGGTCCCTCGGCGACCCGAGTGTCAGCTCGAGCGCGCTCGAGCGCACGGTCCAGCTCCGCCGCGCGCCGCCGCTCGGTCGCAAAGAGATTGCGCGCCTCCGCTGGATCCGCGTCGAGATCGAAGAGCTCCGGTCGGGGACCGGCGATCCACTTGAAGCTGCCCCGACGCAGGGCGGCGATCGGGCTCCAACCATAGAGGCTCGGGTATTCGGTCTCGGCGTAGACATCGGTCATCTCCGGCTGACGCCGGGAGAGCAGCGACGAGCTCAGATCCCTGCCGTCGAGCTCTGCAGCCGCCCAAGGCTGGCCACAGAGACCGGCGAGCGTCGGACCGAGATCGACGAGGGTGGCCGGCACCGTGACGACGAAGCCCGCCGGCAGGCGTCCAGGCTCGACCAGGATCCAGGGCACGTGCAGGGCCGCCTCGTAGAGCAGCAGGCCGTGCTTCGCCTCACCGTGATCGCCGAGCCCCTCGCCGTGATCCGCGGCGACCGCGATCAGTGTCCGTTCGGCCGGGAGCATTCGGCCGACGCCCTCGAGCAGGCGGCCGACCTCGGCGTCGACGGCCTCGACTTCAGCGTCGTAAGGAGCCTCGGGATGGCGCGACCGAAAGGGCTCCGGCGCCGCGTAGGGCGCGTGAGCATCGTAGAGATGAACCCAGAGGAAGATCGGTTTGCCGCTCGCCGGGCGGGCGGCGAGCCAAGCGAGCGCTCGGTCGACGACCTGCCGTGCCGGCCGCTCGGCCTCGAGACCGCCCGAGCCACCGGCGCCGAGAGGAATGTCGTCGTCATAGACGCCGAATCCCCGATCGAGGCCGAAATGGCTATCGAGCACGAACGCGCCGACGAAAGCAGCGGTGTCGTAGCCACCGGTCGCGAGTCTCTGCGCGAGGGTGTCGATGTCCGCAGGCAGGCTTCCCTGGCCGTTCTGGCGGAGCCCGTGGCGGGGCGGATAGCGGCCCGTGAACATCGTGGCGTGAGACGGCAGGGTCAGTGGCGCAGGCGCGCTCGCCGACGAGAATCGAACGCCACGGGCGGCCAACCGATCGAGCTCCGGCGTCACGCCGAGCTCCGATCCGTACGCTCCGACGCGATCGGCGCGCAGCGTGTCGAGGGTGATCAAGATGAGGCTCGGACCAGTCTCCGGCAGCTTTGGTGCAGCGCAGGCGACGGAGAGCGCCAGCGCCACGACGACCAGAGGAATCGACGTTCCTCGAAGCAGGGCCAGCCTCCTGAGTCAGAAACCTGTTTCGACGCTAACACCGACACCCGAGAAGCACCAGGAGCAAATGGGGGGTGGGCGGAGCGGCTGAGGCCGCCCCGCCCACCCCCCGGGTATTCGCCCGGCCAACCGTTCAGAACCGGATGCCGAGCGACAGGCGGTACTCGCGCGGCGTCACGTGGTTCGTCTCGGTGATCGCCTTGCCGAAGTTCGCGCCCTCGATGTAGTTGATCGGGAGACCGTCGGCGTCGACCGGACCGCTGCGGTCCGGGGTGACCGAGGTGTCGAAGGTCGCCAGAGCGTCCTCGTTGAACGCGTTGCGCAGCTCGAACTTCACCCAGGGCTCGATCGTGCGCCAGACCGGAATCCGGTAGTTGAGCGCCAGGTCGAAGACGTTGGACGAGTCGAACTCACCCGCGCCACGCTCTCCGAAGTAAAGCGTCTGGGTGTTGCCGCGCGAGAGGTAGCCCGGATCCCGCGCCAACTGGACCGCCGAGTAGGAGACGTTGGTGGCCCGCAGGCTGTACGTCAGTGGCGAGTCGAAGCGGTAGACGAGGCCGACATCCAAGGCGCCCGCCCGCCCGAGCTCGAGCGAGTAGCTCGACCAGATGCGGATCTTGTCCTTCTGATAATCGTCGAACCGGCCGTAGGGGTTGTTGCGTTCGACGAAGAGCTCCGGGAAGTTGCCGAAGCTCGACGACACGCCGGGCTGGTTGGCCGCTTCGCCCTCGTAGTCGCCTTCGTTCTTGATCTGGTGCGTCCAGCTGCCCGCCACCGTCAAGCGCTCGAGCACTCGGTACTGCCCCTGCAGGACGATGCCCTGGTACTTCCGGGTCAGCGCGTCGGTGTTGCGGATGACCTGGTTCTCGAACTCGCCCGCCGGAATGCCGTTGAGCTCGACGAAAGTGGTTCCGGTGGTGGTGTCGATGAAGTCCTCGACGAAATTGGACACGTCGCGGTCGACGTAGGTCAGCTTGAGGTAGCCGCCTTTGGGCAGCTCCATGCCCGCCGACAACGAGAGCTCCTCGGTGATCGGCGACGAGATGCCGCGGTCGGTGAAGACGTTCGCCGTCGGTACGGCCGCGTAGTAGAAGAAGTAGTTCGAGGGATCGAAGCCCGGCGCGAAATCGAGCCCCGCGCCGGGAGGTCCGATGTAGTAACCGTAGAGCAACGATGGGTTGCCGACCGGCGTCGACAGCGCGAACTGCGTGACATTGAAGCGCCCTGCATACTCGGCGTAGGTGGCGTCGAGCTTGTACTTGCCGTTGCCGAGAGGATCGTAGGAGACGCCGAGGCGCGGCACGAGGGCGTCGGTGTCGATGGTCGTGACCGCCGAGTTGGCCTCGGAGTCGGTCTTCTCGTAGCGCAGACCCAGATTCAGCGACCAGTTGGCGTTCAGGTTCCACCGGTCGTTGACGAACAGAGCGTCCGTCGTGATGTCGATCTTGGCGCCTCGCGTCGCCAGCCACTGCCCGATACCCGAGATGCCCGGAGTGAACACCGGAATCAGCTTGCCGTTCGCGCCGACCTCGGGCACGCCGCCGCTGGCTTGGTAGTCCGTATAGAAGACGTAGTCCGTCGACGTCTGCGAGTTGCCACCGACGCTGATGTTGTTGAATCGCTCGGCGCCGAGCTTGAGGTCGTGGCTACCGGCCGACTCTGTCGACAGGAACCAGGAGAGCGCCCCGAAGACCTGCTCGTTGTCGCGATCCTCCGGGTCCGTGGCGTCGAAGTAGGGCGCGTTGTAGTTCCGGTTCGAGCTGACTCCCGACAGGAAGCCTTGGCTGCGGATCGGCGACTCCAGGATGTCGCGGCTGCTGCCGCCGGCGTCGCGGAAACCGAACGTTTTCTCCGAGTAGCGCAGCTCGCCGAATAGGCTGTTGGACAACACGCCGTTGTAGCCGACTGACCAGCCGTTGTTCGGGAAATTGCGGTCGATGAGCGAGAAGGTGTCGATCGCGCGACTCGTCGACCGGACGTTGCTCTGGACCGTCTTGTTGTCGGTGTAGCTCACCTGGACCGAGTGGTTGTTGGTCAGGTTGCCGGTGAGCTGCATCTGATACCTGTCGTTCTCGACGATCGTGTTGAACGGGATACCGGTGACCGCGAGGGTGAAGGCGTTGTCCTGATCCTGGCTCTGTCCGGCCAGGAAGAACCAGACCCGGTCACGCAGCACCGGACCGCCCAGCGTCGCCTGGTAGACCTGGGAGAGGTCGCCGCTGTTCTCGATGCCACGATCCTTCTCGTAGGGCGTTTCCGCCATCCAGTCGGGATCGGTGAGATCGGCGCGCAAGGAGCCGGAGAACTGGTTGCCTCCGCTCTTGGTGATGGCGTTGACCACACCGCCCGAGAAGCGGCCGTACTCGGCGGACACTCCCGAGGTCAGCACCTGCGTCTCGGCGATGGCGTCCTCGATGAACAGGTTGTCGAAGTCGCCGAAGATGTTCTCGGTGATGTCGACGCCGTTGACCATGAAGACGTTGTCGAAGGCGAAGCCGCCATTGATCGTCACCTGCCCGGTATTCGGCGTGTTGTCGGTGACGCCGCCGGCGAGCTCGACGATCGCCGAGAAGTTGCGATCGACAGCGAGATTGTCGACCTGCGTGGCGTCGAAGTTGGCGCCCACCGTCGTGGTTTCGAGCGCCGAGGGCGCCTCGCCCTCGACGACGATCGTCTCGGTCGCGGCCATGACTTCCATCGTGGCGTCGGAGCGCGCGGTGCCGCCCAGCGGCACCGTGGCCGAGCGCTCGACGGTCTGCATGCCGTCGAGCGTGAAGCGCACCACATACGCGCCCGGAGGCAGACCCTTGACGATGTAGTCGCCGTTGATCCCAGTCACTGCGTTGCGTTCGCCGATCAGCGCGGGCGAGCCGACGGCGACTGTGACTCCCGGCAACGGCTCGCCGTCGTTGGAGGTCACCGCACCAACCAGGACGCCGGTCTGCACGCCCTGCGCGCGCGCCGCCGGAGCGGCCACCAGCGCCACGACCAGCAGACCGAAAATGCCCAATGACAATCGTCTCATCTTCAAGCTCCTTTCTCTTGCGCCTACTCCCCGCGCTAGCCGCGGGGTTCGGCTGGAATAGGAGCGATGCTCGTGCCAGGAAGGACCGCGCGGCCGCCGTCGCCGGCGCGTACCGCCCTGGGACCGATCAAGACCTCCGCCGTTCCACTGACCCCATGCGCGCCAAGAACGCCTCGTTCCGAGCACGCGCTCACGTACGCTTTTCCGGATTCGCCGTCCCCACAGAGTCCGTTGTGTCCCGCCGACTTCACCGTCGCGGCACTTCCGCCCCGCGCGGCGCGCGGAGCCGCGCGCTCGACCCGCATCCCTCGAATGGACCGGCGGAGACCACCGATCGCAGTGTCGATCCCAAGCGCGGTAACGGCGCGCCGCGACCCCCGTAACCGTGAGTCAGAGGAGGTCGACGCCATGAAGAACGCCACCGCGGCCGACACCAGCGCCACCGGAGCTGTTCACTGGAGCCTACGATTCGCGATCGCGGCGGCGCTCCTCGCGCTCCCCGCTTCCGCTCAGGCGGGGCCGGCCTGCGTCGCCCTCAAGGAGCGGCCGCTACAAGCCATCGGTGCCATCCATCTCCTCGCCGAAGGTCAGCCGCCTTGGCTCGATGCCGTGGTCGCGCGCGCCGCGTCGATGTGGAACGACCCCGACTGCAACGTCGCCCGCTCGTTTCCGCAGATCGTCCTGGCGGCGACCCGGGAGCCGCACCGCCGGTTGTGGGTGCGCTGGGAGGCCGGTTTCAATCGCGCCGAGCCGCGCAGCTGCGGCTCGTTCGGAGGCAACGAGATCATCCTCTTTGGGAGCGCGATCCATCCGGCCACGCGCGAGCTGGGCACCTGTGGCACCACGGATCGCATCGTCGAGACGCTCGCCCACGAGATCGGGCATGCGCTCGGCCTGCTCGACCGGTTCGAGCCGGAGTGCTACGGCTCGATCATGAGCCAGCTGGTCTGGGTCAGAGGCAACGCAGTGCTGCCGCGCACGGTGCGACCGTCCGAATGCGCGGCGGCCGACATCGCTTTCGAGACGCCCGCCGAGCGCCGATGGCCAGGGCGCCAGCCGCGTCTGCTCGCCGCCATCTCGTCGACCGCGGCCGGCGACGGCGCCGCGGCGCGCAGCCTCGCTACGCTTCCAGGGCAGCCGGAACGACTCCTCCCA
This sequence comes from uncultured Acidobacteriota bacterium, assembly GCA_963700315.1. Lineage (GTDB taxonomy): Bacteria > Acidobacteriota > Thermoanaerobaculia > Multivoradales > JAGPDF01 > JACTMI01. The sequence goes on from CAVOXC010000001.1 coordinate 653,582, forward strand.
CGATCCGCTCGAACTGCTCCCGGTAGCCCCGCGACAATGTCAAGCGAGTTCCATCCTTGAGCAGCACCGAGTAGTCGCCGTGGAAGATGTGATTGAGCTCCCTGATCCTGTCGATGTTGACCATCGTCGAGCGGTGGATGCGGGCGAAGACCTTGGGGTCGAGACGCGTTTCGAGCGAGCTCATGGTCTCGCGCAGCAGATGGCTCTCCTTGCCGATCCGGAGGCGAACGTAGTTGCCGGCCGCTTCGATCCAGTCGACGTCCGCCGCGCGAACGAAGACGATCCGGCCGACGCTGCGAACGACGAAGCGGTCGAGGAAGGGCTGCTCGCCGCGTAGCTCCTGGAGCATCGAGCGCAGCTGCTCGTCGAGGCCCACGCCCTCCCGCCGCGCGAGCGCCTCGCGCGCCCGCTCGAGCGCCAGCTCCAGCCGCTCTCGATCGAACGGTTTGAGCAGGTAGTCGAGCGCGCTCACTTCGAAAGCGCGCACGGCGTGCTCGTCGTAGGCCGTGACGAAGACGACCGCCGGCAGCTGATCCGGCGGCAGGCTCTCGAGCAGCGCGAAGCCGTCCTGCCCCGGCATCTGGATGTCGAGGAAGAGCAGGTCCGGCCTGAGCTCGCCGAGCTTCTCCTGAGCCTCCTCCGCGGACCCGGCCTCGCCGACGATCTCGATGTCCTCCTCGTCGGCGAGCAGGCGCCGCAGCTTGCCGCGGGCCAGGGGTTCGTCGTCGACGAGCATTACCTTCACACGATCGCTCATGCGGCCTCCCGGGACGTTTCCCGTTCCTATACGTTCCGGAGCCCCTCGAGTTCTCGGAAGGGCAAGACCACCCGGGCGAGCGCGATTCCCTCGGCCCGCAGCTCCAGGTCCAACCGCGCGCGGTCGCCGTAGAGCTGCTCGAGTCGGGCGCGGGTGTTGTGGATTCCGACACCCTCGCGCTCGGGCCGCGGGGGCACTCTCGACGAGGCGGGCGGCAGGTCGTTCTCGACCTCGAGGTAGAGCTCCCCATCTTCCCGGCGAGCTCGCAGCACCACCCGGCAGCGGCCGGCGCAGCGGCTCACGCCGTGCACGACGGCGTTCTCGACCAGGGGCTGGAGCAGGAAGCTGGGCACTGCCGCGTCGAGAGCGAACTCGTCGACGTGGCTCGCGAGCAGCATCCGGTCCGAGTAGCGCATGCGCTCGATCTCGAGGTAGCGCCCGACGAACTCGAGCTCCTGAGCCAGCGAGATCTCCTGGGCCCCGTTCGTCTCGAGCGAGCTGCGCAGCAGGTCGGAGAGGCGGACCAGCATCCTGTCGGCCGCCCGCGGATCGGCGTAGACAAGCTCCGAGATCGAGTTGAGGGCGTTGAAGAGGAAATGCGGCTGCAGCTGCATCCTGAGCGCGGCGAGCTCCGCCCGCGCCAGCTGCTCCGTGAGCCGCGTCGCGACCAGCTCCTTTTCGCGCAGACCGCGGTAGTAGGCGAAGAGCTGGCGCATGCCGACGATCGCCCAGTAGGTCAAGAGGTTGACGTGGAAATTGTGGCGGAACGAGAAGGCGAGCCCTTCCGAGAAAGCGACCTCCTGGCCACGCGCGCCGCGGATGGCATGGAAGAGCGCCTCGGCGAGCAAGAGGTGGATCGATGCGACCGCGACCGAGGCCAGCAGGTGCAGGACGAAGTTGCCGGTCTGGAATCCGCCGGCCGGGTCGCCGCCGAGCGGCCAACGCCGGCAGAGCCGGAGCACCACCAGGGCGAGCACACCCCAGATCAGGTAGTAGGGGATGTTGACAGTGAGCGCGTCGGTCCAAGCCTGGCTCCGTTCCGCGCTGGGCGACTGGCGGATTGCGGCCTCTGAAGCGAAGAACAGACCGAGCCCGGTCCAGAGCAGAATCCAGACACCGATCCGGCGCAGGCCGAGCGGGCGGCGCGGGGAGAGGCCGGCCATCAGGCGACTCTAGCCCCCCTGCGCCCGCAGCCGGTTCCGCGGGGGACCGACAGGTCTTCGAGTGCCGCGGAATGGTCTCTACCGGGACGAGCATTCCACTTGCGGGGAGATGGCGGCCAGGCGCGGGAAGGGCGAGCCGTGGGCGGATCCATGACCGCAAGTGTACGGCCGACCCAGTTGCTCGTAGAATGCCTCGTTCCCCGTAGGCCCGTTCCTTCGAGGAGGTTACCCATGCCCGACCGCCCGACATCTCACGTTCGGGGCGCTCGCGTTCTGCCTCGCCGCGCCGGCGCTCGTTCAGGCTGCGAAGCCGCCGCAGCCTTCGCCCTACACGGTCGCTGGCCGAGCGGAGCCCGATGTCGTCGCGGTCGCCGGCGTCGGCCAGCTCGACGCCGCGACCGGCGCCGCGCGCACGCTCTTCTCGGTCGACTTCCGCGGCGACGCCGCGGATCCGGTCGGCACCGCGCGCGCCTACCTCGCCCACGACGCCGTGCGCCTCGGGCTGGCGGCGGCCGCCGACGAGAAGCACCTACCGCTTCGTTTCGATCTCGAAGGGAAAAGCGTCGACGGTGGTGCGTTTCCGTCAAATGCGCGAGGGCCTGCCCGTGGTCGGCGGTGAGATTGCGGTCGCGGTCGGCCCGAAGGGAGACGTCTCGTTCGTTTCGAGCAGCTACCGAGCAGCGCTCGGCGCGCCGGTCAACAGCCGCCGGGTCGACGGCGTGCCGCCCTCGATGCGGCGCTCGCACACCTCGGCGCGGCGCGCGCCCGCACGCTCGCGCTCGAGCCGGAGGTTTACGCCGCGCCCGACGGTGTCCGTTTCGTTTGGAGAGTCGTTCTTCACCCGCAGGGCGAGCCCGATGGGGAGTGGCGTCTGCTGATCGACGCCGAGAGCGGCGCGATCCTCGGCGCCGAAGACACGACCTTCTACACCGGCGGCACGGGCATGGTCTTCGAGCCCGACCCGCTCTCCTCGGCGCTCGCGACCTATCCCGCCGTCTGCACACCCGTGCCCGTCCCCTACTGCGACAACGCCGACGCGGACCACGCCGTCCTGACCGCGCAGACCTTCTCGGTCGCCCTGCCAGACATCACCGAGATTACGGGCACCTACAGCCTGACGGGGCCCTACGCCGCCTGCGTCGACTGGGACGTGCCAGCCGGCACCTGTCCGACCAACGGCAGCGGGGTTTTCCCCGACACCCGGTTCAGCAACAACTTCGAGGCGGTCAACGTCTACCACCACATCGATTCGGATGATGCGCTATCTCAACGACACGCTCGGCGTCGCCGCAGATCCCTACCAGTATGCCGGCGGCGTCCAGTTCGACCCGCGCGGTCAGACGGCGAAGACAACTCCTCCTACGTTTCGACGACAGGGCCGACTACACTTCGGCGAGGGGGGCGTCGACGACGCCGAAGACGCGGATGTCGTCATCCACGAGCTCGGACACGGCATCCACGACTGGGTCACCGGCGGCGGTCTCTCTCAGAAGCAGGGTCTCTCGGAGGGCGTCGGCGACTACTATGCCGTCTCCTACAGCCGCGCCTACGCCGGTCAGTGGGAGCCGAGCGATCCGCAGTACCACTGGGTCTTCTCCTGGGACGGGCACAACCGTTCTGGGGTGGGCGGGTGACGAACTGGGTGGTCGTACCGACCCGGGTCTACCCGACCCATCTGCTCCGCCCGACTTGCAGAACGTCCACAGCAATGGCCAGTTCTGGTCGACCTGCTCCCTGCGCGCTGGGAGCGTCATCGGGCGCGACGCGATGGACGCTGCGATGACCGAGGGGCTGCGGATGACCGACACCGCGACCAACCAGGCAGGCGCCGCGCAAGCGGTCCTCCAGCCGCCTGGAACATGGACTACTCGCCCTCGGCGCTGCAGGTGATTCGCGATCAAGTACTCGACCGCCGGCTGCGGCCACAGACCCCTCCATGCCGAGCGACGCCAACCGGCTCTTCTTCGACGGCTTCGAGTACCAGAACACCGCGTTGTGGACCGCCACCTGCCCGCCCGATTGCGGACCCGAGTGACGGCGGGACTCTCTCGAGTGCAGCTGCTCGGGCCAGAGTAGCGACCGGTAAGTATCGGCGCTTCGCGACGAGCGCCGCGCGCCGGCCGGCGCCGAGAAAGCGCCCATAGAAGGGGGAGGTCCGAGCTCGCCCGGGCGCTTCGCGTTCAGCGTCGACGATCACCTACCATCCCTTCAGAGCGGCTTTCTCGAGGTCGGGTGATGCCTCGCAGGCAACCTCCCCGCAAGAGCTCGACACCCATGCTCGTCGCGGCGCTTCGCGTTCAGCGTCGACGATCACCTACCATCCCTTCAGAGCGGCTTTCTCGAGGTCGGGTGATGCCTCGCAGGCAACCTCCCCGCAAGAGCTCGACACCCATGCTCGTCCCGGCGCTTCGCGTTCAGCGTCGACGGTCACCTACCTTCCCTTCAGAGCGGCTTTCTCGAGGTCGGGTAGTGCCTCGAATGCCGGTCCGTCGCGAATCGCGAGGTGCGCATGCGGCCACGCGCTTCGCGGGCAGCGTAACCGGTAACCCGACCCACCCCTAAGAGCCGCTTTCGCCGGAGTTCGCTTCGCCTCCAGGCTCTCTTCCCGGCGCGAGACGGCCGGAAAGCTCGACGCGAGGTGGCGGCCCGTTTCCCATAGGATGCAGGGTTGGGAGGTCCCGATGCTCGCCGAACGAATCGCAGACATCCAGGCCGCGCTCGCCGACGCCGAGCTCGACGGCTGGTTCTTCTCCGTGTTCCAGGGCAACGACCCGATCAGCCTCGATCTGCTCGGCCTCTCGGGCAAGGCCCTGGTGACCCGCCGCTGCTACTACGTCGTGCCCCGCTCGGGCGCACCGAGAAAGCTCGTTTCGAACCTCGAGCCGGCGATGCTCGACCATCTGCCGGGAGAGAAGATCCTCTACATGACCTGGCAGCAGCATCGCCAGCAGCTCGAGCTGCTGACGCGCGATTGCAAGCGGCTGGCGGCGCAGTACAGCCCGAAGAACGAGCTGCCGAGCTGCTCGCGCCTCGACGCCGGCACCGCCGAGCTACTCGCTTCGTTCGGCGCGACGCTGGTCACTTCGGCCGAGCTCGCGCAGCGGTTCGCCGCCGTCTGGAGCCCCGAGCAGCTCGAGACCCACCGCCGGGCCAACGTCCATCTTCATCGCATCGCCAAGGAGGCGTTCGCGCTCGTCGCCGAGCGACTGCGCAGCGGCCGGGCGATCGACGAGCACGAGGTCCAGCAGTGGATCCTCGGCGCCATGGCACAGGCCGGCCTGCATACCGAGGCGCCGCCGATCGTCGGCGTCGACGCCCACGCCGCCGACCCGCACTTCGAGCCCACGCCCGAGACCTGCTGGCCGATCGAGCCGGGGCAGCTCCTGCTCATCGATCTCTGGGCCAAGGAGAAAGCCAGCGGGTCGATCTACGCCGACATCACCTGGTGCGGGGTCACGGCGGCGACCCCGACCGATCGGCAACAGGAGATCTGGGCGATCACCGCGGCCGCGCGCGACGCCGGCATCGAGATCGTCCGTTCGCGCTGGCCGGGCACGCCCCTGCGTGGCTACGAGGTCGACGACGCGGTGCGGGAGGTCATCCGCCGCGCCGGCTACGCCGACTACTTCATCCACCGCACCGGGCACTCGATCGGCGTCCAGGACCATGGTCAGGGCGCCAACATGGACAACCTCGAGACCCACGACAGCCGCAGGCTGATCGCCATGACCGGCTTTTCGATCGAGCCGGGCATCTACATTCCCGGCGAGATCGGCGTCCGCACCGAGGTCAACATCGCGCTCAGCGCCGACGCCGCCGAAGTCACCGGCGGCGAGCCCCAGCGCGAGCTGCTGCGGCTGCTCGCCTGATCGACCGCCCCACCATGAGCGCCGGCGGCCCGATCAGCGAGCGGCCGAGCCTCTTCGCCGAGCTCCCCTGGGACGCGGCGACGGCTCTCGGCTCCTGGCTGGCGCCGACGGGGTCGGAGCGCGAGGGCGCGCTCGAGCGGCGGGCCATCGAGACCGCCGCGACCGCGACGCGGCCCTTCGCGGCCGCCCTGCGGCTCGCGCCGGATCGAGAGCGCCGGCGCTTCGAGCTGCTGCTTGCCTGGACCCTGGCGCTGCTCGACACGGCGCGCGAAGGCGACCCGGCGGTGGCACGCGCCGAGCGGCTCAACCGAGCCGCTTTCCACCTCGCGCGCGCGCTCGCCGGCGAGCCGACCGAGAGCGCCTTCCTCGGGCTCCTGGCCGCCGAGTCCCACCGGCGCTCCTTCGGACGCCCCGCGCTCGACGGCCTCTTCGCCGCCGCACGCCGGGTGCTCGCCGCGCCGCGGCCGGTGACCGCCACCGAGTCGGAGGTGCGCTGCCAAGAGGTCGCGACCGCGTTTCTCGAGGCGCTGTTCGGCGCGCCCCCTTCCGCGGCGGCGGGCGACGCCGGCGCCGGACTGCTCCGGCTCGCGCGCCTCGCCGATCTCGCGGCTGCGCACGCCGCCGGCCGGTCACCGCTGCCCGCGGACGAGCTCGCCGAGCCGCTGCGCTATCGCAGCGACGACGAAGTCGCCGCCGCGGTGACCGCCGAATCGCAACGCCTGCACCCGCTGCTGCTGCGCGGCGCGCGCGCGATCGCGGAGGTCCCGCTCTCTTTCCGCCGCCCGTTGGTCTTCGCGCTACCGCTGTCGCTCGAGCTCGTCGGCGCGATCGAAGAGCGCCCCCACGAGCTCGCCCGCCGGCCGCCGCGCCTCTCCGTCTGGAGCCGCCACCGCGCCTACTGGCGGGCGCGCTTCGCGCCGCTCGGCTGAGCCGGCGCGACCCAGAGCTTCGCCGCCGCGCGCGAGCCGAGCGAGACGCGCCGTCCGCGCGGCAACTCGAGCTCGACGGTGTCCGTAGCCTTCTCGCGCGAGACGATGCGGAAGCGCGCGCCGGGCACGAGGCCGAGACCGTCGATGCTGCGCAGGAACTCGGAGCCCTGGTCCGCCACCCGCGCGACCCGGAAGCGCCCCCCCACGGCGCAGCCGTCGAGCGGTGCGATCTCGCCGCCACGCAGCTCTCCCTGGGCATCGGGAATGGGGTCGCCGTGCGGATCGGTCGCGGGCTGGCCGAGCATCTCGTCGATGCGGTCGACCAGCCGGTCGCTGACGGCGTGCTCCAGCCGCTCGGCCTCCTCGTGCACCTCGCTCCAGTCGAATCCGAGGACCTCGACGAGGAAGAGCTCGATCAGGCGGTGACGGCGCAGCACGTGGAGCGCCAACCGCCGTCCCGCCGGCGCGAGCCGCACGCCGCCGTACGGCGCATAGTCGACCTGGCCCGCCTCCGCGAGCGTCTGCAGCATCGCCGTCACCGTGCCCGGGGCGAGGCCGAGCGCCTGGGCGATCCGGCCGGTCGACACGCGCCCGGTTTCGGCCGCTTCCTCCTCGGCCAGAATGCACTTCAGGTAGTCCTCGACGGCCCGAGTCGGCATCGCCCGTCCCTCCTTCAGCCCGCGACCAATCGCCACGCCTGCGCCACGACGAAACAGAGCACGAAGCCCATGCCGAGTGGCAGGAGCGCGGAGACCGCCGTCCACTTGACGCTCCGGGTCTCCTTCCAGATGGTGTAGATCGTCGTCGAGCAGGGGTTGTGCACCAGGCTGAAGAGCATCAGGCAGACCGCCGTCAGCAGCGTCCAGCCGCCCGCGGCGAGCAGCGTCGCGGTGTCGGTGGCGGAGTCGAGCTCGAACATCACGCCGGCGCCGCCGCCGACGCCGGCGGCGCCCGTGGTGAGCACCGTCAGCATCAGAATCGTCGGCACCACGATCTCGTTGGCCGGGATCGCGACGATGTAGGCGAGCAGGATCACGCCGGAAAGGCCGATCAGCAAGCCGAAGGGCTCCATGCCGGTGATCATGCGCTCGGCGGCGCTGACCTCGCCCCAAGGGACGTTCGAGACCAGCCAGATCACCGCGCCCGCCGGCAGGGCGAAGACCACCGCGCGCCAGAGCACGTAGAGCGTCCGGTCGATCAGGGAGGTGTAGAGCGTCCGCAGCACGCGCGGCGGCCGGTAGGGCGGCAGCTCGAGGCTGAACGCGGAGACCTCGCCGCGCAACACCGTGCGCGAAAGCAGCCACGAGGTCGCGAAGGTGAGCAGAATGCCGAGCACCGCGACCGCCACCACTGCGAACGCCGAGATCAGCCCGGCGAGATGCGCCGGCGCCAGCGAGCCGATGAAGATCGTCGCGATCAGGATCTGGGTCGGCCAGCGGCCGTTGCAGAGCGCGAAGTTGTTGGTGATGATCGCGATCAGGCGCTCGCGCGGGCTCTCGATGATGCGGGCCGCGACCACGCCGGCGGCGTTGCAGCCCCAGCCCATCGCCATGGTCAGCGCCTGCTTGCCGTGCGCGCCGGCGCGGCGGAAGGCGCGGTCGAGATTGAAGGCGACGCGGGGCAGGTAGCCGAGGTCCTCGAGCAGGGTGAAGAGCGGGAAGAAGACCGCCATCGGCGGCAGCATGACCGCGACCACCCAGGCGGTCGACAGGTACATGCCGTCGACCAAGAGCCCCGCGAGCCACCAGGGCAGCCCGATCGCGCCCGCGCCCTGCTTGAGCAGCGGGTGCACCGTGTCGATGAGCAGGTTCGCGAGCAGAGCGGACGGCACGTTGGCGCCGGCGATGGTCACCCAGAAGACCCCGGTCAGCATCGCGAGCATCAGCGGCACGCCCCAGAGACGGCTGGTCACCAATCGGTCGATCACGCGGTCGAAGTCGAAGCGTGGCTGCTCGCCCGAGCGCGTCACCGCCCGGTCGGCGAGCCGAGCGGCCTCGGTGTAGACGGTCTCCATCAGCGCCTGGTGGAAATCGGGACCGACCTGCCAGCGCAACTTCGAGGCGAGCGCCAGCACCGCCTCGGCACCGGGCATCGCGTCCCCGCCGACGCCGGCCGCCGCGAGCCCCTCCGCGTCGGCTTGCAGCTCGCCGATCTCGCCGTTCGCGAGCGCGGCGCCGATTCGTTCGTCGCCGTCGAGCAGGCGCAGCGCGACCCACTGGGCGTTGGGCAGTTGTGGATGGAGTGCGCGGACCGCGGCCGTCAGCCGCGCCACGGCGCGCTCGAGCGAGGACGACTGGCCACCCACCCGCCGCGGCGAGCCACCGGTACCCGCGACGGCGACCTCCGAGATCGCCTGCATCAGCTCGGGCAGCCCCTCGTCGAAGCGCGCCGCGGTCGGCACGACCCGTACCCCCAGGTCGCGGGCGAGGCGGCGGGCGTCGACCTCGAGCCCGCGTCGGCGCGCTTCGTCCATCAGGTTGAGGCAGACGACCGCCCGATCGGTGATCTCGAGAACCTGCAGCACGAGGTTGAGGTTGCGCTCGAGGCAGGTCGCGTCGACCACGATGACAGTGACGTCGGGCTGGCCGAACAGGATGAAGTCGCGCGCCACCTCTTCGTCGAGGCTCGCCGACAGGAGCGAGTAGGTGCCGGGCAGGTCGACGAGCTTGAAGCGCTGGCCGCCGGTGGCGAAGGCGCCCTCGGCACGGGTCACGGTCTTGCCGGGCCAATTGCCTGTGTGCTGGCGCAGCCCGGTGAGCGCGTTGAACACCGTGCTCTTGCCGGTGTTGGGATTGCCCGCGAGCGCGACCACGAAATCCGCGCCTTCGAGCTCCACGCCCAGCTTTTCGAGATTGGCGACGTTGTGCGCCGGACAGGCGGCGCACGCTTCCGGGCTCGGATGGCTCATGCCGCGCCCGCCGCCGCGCGCTCGACCTGCACGAGATCCGCCTGATCCTTGCGCAGCGCGATCAGCGCGCCGCGAATGCGATAGGCGGTCGGATCGCCTCCGGCGCTACGGAGCTCGCTTTCGATCACCGTCCCCGGCACGACGCCGAGATCGAGCAGTCGGCGCCGCTGCGGTCCCCGGCAGGCGGCCGAGATGCCGACGACGCGCGCGCGCTCGCCGAGCGCCAGCGTCGAGAGCTGCTCCGGAGCGGTCTCGGCCGCCGGCTCGGCGAGCGGGCGCACCGTCAAATTGGCGGCGACCACTGGAGCGAGCACGAGCTCCTCGGTCTCCGCCGCCAGCCGTATGCGTTGCGCCGAGCGCTCGAGAACGCGCACGCGCATGCCGGGCACGAGGCGGGCGGCGACGAGCTGAGCGTAGACGGCGTCGGGCTCGTCCTCGACGTGGACGATCTCGACGTCGGCGCCACTCTCGACCGCCGTCAAGGGCACGCCCAGTGGGGGCGGCACTTCGCCGGTCGGCATCGGAATCGGATCGCCGTGCGGATCGAAGCGGGGGTAACCGAGGGTCGCCGCCAGCGCCTCGGCCTGCTCGATCGTGGTTCGGTGCTCCCGCCGCTCCGCTTGGGGGTGCCATTCGCGCGCGTCGAGACCGGTTTCATCGGCGAGGTAGCGCTCCCACAGGCGATGGATGCGCACCACCCGGAGGGCGTCCCCGCGTCCTGCCGAGGTGAGGTGCAGCGCCTCCCCCTCCCGCCGTACCAACTCCAGGCGCTCGAGGCGGGCGACGAGCTCCACCGCCCGGCGTCCGGAGAGCTCGAGCGCGCCCGCGAGGCTCTGGAGCGAGCCCGGCACCTGGCGGTACTCGCAGTCCCAGAGATGCTTGAGGGCATCCTCGACCCGCACCCGGTCCGAGTCCTCGATCCCGCGCAGCCAGCGCCCGGAGAGGCCCCACCCGGGCCAGAAGAACAGGACGGCCAGGGCGATCAGGGCCAGCAGCGCGAGCAAAGAGAGGAGCGGATCGAACATTCAGGAACCTCGAAGCCACCGCGGACTGAGTAAAAAGAATTCGCAGTGGCAGAATTGACTTTTAGCATACCCAAAAACGCCAAGCTGTCAAGACCCGGGCCGCGAGCGAACGCTGCGTGGCGCCGGCCGCGGAGCCGGCTCGCCCGAGCCTCAGTCGTCCGAGGCGCTCGCTACGAGCGCCCGGACCAGCGCGGGCAGGACCGGCAGATCGGCCTCGGGCCAGTCGAGCGCGCGGAGCTCCTCGGCGGCGAACCAGCCGAGCTCGTCGTGCTCCCCGAGCCGGGGTTCGCCACGGCCGCAGCGGCGGGCCAAGCGCACATCGAGCCTGATCCGCCGCCCCGCCACGAGCCCGGTACCGCGGCCGAGCGGCGCGCCCACCTCGATCTCGAGAGCGAGCTCCTCGGCCACCTCGCGCGCGAGCGCCGCCTCGGGCGCCTCGCCCGGCTCGAGCTTCCCCCCCGGGAACTCCCACTTGCCCGGCATCGACATGCCCGGCCCGCGCCGGGCGAGCAGCACGCGCCCGGCCTCGACGATCGCCGCGCCCACGACATGGAGCTCGGCGATCGCCGCCACCCGCTCTGCCGGCGCGAACGACGCGACCGCGAAGCCCGCCGCCTCGAGCCCCTGGCGCGCCGCGCGAGCGAGAGCGGCGGCTGCGGGCGAGTCGGAGTGCAGGCAGAGGGTCGAGACGCCGGCTCGAACGGGGACGCCCCGCGCCGCGGCGACCGGAGCGCCCGAGGCGAGCGCCACCGCCTGGGCGAGCGCCTCGTCACTCCCTAGCAGGGAGCCTTCCTCGCTCCGGGGAACGAGAGTGCCATCGAGCGCGTAGCGCCGATCGACGAAGCCCTCACCAACTGCGGCAAGCCCGGCGTCGCGCGCCGCGGCGAGCAGCTCGGAGCCCAGCAAGCCGACGATAGCGAATCCCGAATCGAGCTCGGCGAGCCCCGTCACGACCTCGCCCGCCGCCTCGGCGTCCCGGCTCAGGCGGTGGTACAGGGCCCCGTGCGGTTTGACGTAGGCGATCCGCACGCCCGCCCCGGCCGCGACCTCGATCAGCGCCCCAACCTGCCGCCGCACCATCGCGCGCAAGGTGCCAGCCGATTGTCCCGCCTCGGCGCGGCCGAAGCGCTCGCGATCCTCGTAGCCGGGGTGGGCGCCCACCGCGACGCCGCAGTCACGCGCCAGCCGGAGCGCGGCGCTCATCGTCGCGGCGTTGCCCGCATGACCGCCGCAGGCGACGCTCGCGCTCGAGATCCAACGGAACAGCTCGAGCGAGTCGAAGCCCTCGCCGGCGTCGGCGTTGAGATCGATCGTGCGCACAGCCTCGCTCATTCGACGATCCCCTCCGCGAGCTCACGCTCGCGGCCCGCCAACCAGGCCTCCGCCGCGGTGAAGGTCGCGGGCTCGAAACGGACTCGAGCGCCCGGGGCGTAGTGCGCGAGCCGACCGAGATCCGCGGCGACGACCTGGGCGACCCAGGGATATCCGCCAGTGACCGGCGCGTCGGGGCCGAGCACGATCGCCTCGCCCGACGCCGGCGCCTGCACCGCCCCTGGCAACGTCCCCTGCGAGCGCCGCTCGCCCGCCGCTGCCGGCCGAACCCGGCCAGCAGCCGGCTCGAAACGGACGCCGCGCCGATCCGACCTCGAGCCGGCCGTCCACGCCTCTCGGCACAGAGCCTCTTCCGAAGCGTCGCCGTCCGGTCCAGCCAGAATCCGGAGCGTCCGTGCCGCGAGACCCGCCGAATAGCCGTCCCGCAGCCGCCGCGGCGGCAACGACAGGTCGAGCGCGTGGACCGGGAGCCGGTCGCCCGCCGCGAGCCGGCGGCCCGAGAGGCCGCCGAATGCCCCAGCGAGCTCCGTCGAGCGGCTGCCGAGAACCTCCGCAACGTCGATCCCGCCAGCGATCGCGAGCCACGCCCGGGCCCCGCTCCGCGTCCGTCCGAGCTCGAGCGTCGCGCCCGCTGGCAGGTCGTGCGAGCGGTCCGCTCGGGCCGGAGCACCGTCGATCGCCGCCTCGAGGCCGCCACCCAGCCAGGCGACGCGCGCCCGGCGCTCGAAGCGGAGCCGCGGGCCGGCGAGGGTGAGCTCGAGCAGCGCGGCGCCATCCGGGTTGCCGACGAGACGATTCACGGCGCGCGCCGCCCAGGGATCCATCGCGCCCCCGGAGGGAACGCCCGACGACCGCCAGCCCGAACGGCCCAGATCCTCGACCGTGGTGGCGGCTCCGGGGCTCAGCACGACGATCATGGCGAGCGCTCGCCGCGCCGCACGAAACGGACGCGATCGCCCGGAGCGAGCCGCGCCGGCCGCGCCGCGCCGGCGTCGAAGAGCCGCACCCCCGTCCGCCCGAGCAGGTGCCAGCCGCCTGGCGTGGCCGACGGATAGATGCCCGCGAAGGGCCCGGCGATGGCGACAGAACCCGCCGGAACGGCCGCTCGCGGCGAGTCGAGCCGCGGCAGCTCGAGCGCGCGCGGCAGTCCGATCAGGTAGGGGAAGCCGGGGGCGAAGCCGACGAAAGCCACCGTGTAGAGCGCGCTCGAGTGCAACTCGATCACCCTCTGTTCGGAGAGCTCGAGCGCGCGCGCCACCGCGCCGAGGTCGGGGCCCGCCTCGCCGCCATAGTCGACCTCGACCTCGAGCCGCCGGGTCGGATCGCTGGCCGTCGCCGCCGGGTGACGCGCCAGCCGCTCGACGACCGCGCCCAACTCGTCCCAACCCATCGGCGGCGGGCTCGCGAAGAGCAACAGGACGTTGCCCGCGCCGAGCACGCACTCCCCCATTCCGGGCAGCCGGCGCGACGCCAGCGCGGCCGCGAGCGCCTGCGCCCGCGCCACCGCCACCGCGAGCGGGTCGTCCGCAAAGCGCACGAGCAGCGCGCGCTCGGCGACCCGCTGAACCTCGACCCCACTCACGGCGGGAGCTCCACGCCACGGGTCTCCGGCACGAGCTGCACCAGCAGCGCGCCGGCCACGAAGAACGCCGCGGTCGCGCCGATCGCCCCGGCAAGCCCACGGGCGTCGGCGAGCGCGCCGATCGTCGCCGGCGCCGCCGCCGAGATCGCGCGCCCGGCGTTGTAGCAGAAACCCTGGGCGACACCGCGCACGCCGGTCGGGAAGAGCTCCGCCAGGAGCGCGCCGAACAGGCTGAAATAGCCGTGACCGAAGAAGCCCAGCAGCGGCGCGAGCAAGAGCAACGCCACCGGCGAGCGCACCAGCGCGCCGTAGCCGATCACCGTGACCGCCGCCGCCACGAGGAAGAAGCCGAAGCTGCGCCGCCGCCCGAAGCGGTCGGCCGCATGGCCGAAGGAGAGATAACCGGCGAAGGCGCCGAGCTGCATCGGCACCAGCCAGCCGACCGAGCGGACGAGACCGAGGCCCGCGCCCCCCTGGGCGGCGGGCGCGGCGAAGAACGAAGGCATCCAGCTGAAGAGCCCCCAGTAGCCGAACATCACCGCCGAGGAGAGCGCCGTGGCGACCGCGGTGCGAGCGAGGAGCGGCGGCCGGAAGATCGCGCCGAAACCTCCCGCGGCGCGCGGCGCGCGCGCTCGGAAGAGCGGCGGCTCCTCGACCCGGCGCCGGATCCAGAGAACGAGCAGCGCCGGTAGCACGCCCAGGGCGAAGAGCCAGCGCCAGCCGAGCGTCGGCAGCACCGCCGCCGCGACCAGCGTCGCGATCAAGTACCCGACGGCCCACCCCGATTGCATCCAGCCGATCGCCTTGCCCCGGTGCGCGGCCGGGACGCTCTCGGCGACGAGCACGGCGCCCGCCGACCACTCGCCGCCGAGGCCGAGCCCGAGGAGCGTCCGCCAGGCGAGCAGCTCCCAGACGCTGCCGGCGGTCGCGCTGCCGAGCGACGCGAACGAGTAGACCAGCACCGTCGCCGAGAGCGCGCGGGCGCGGCCGATCCGATCCGCGAGCCGGCCGAAGAAGACGCCGCCCACGGCCGAGGAGAGCAACGCCACCGTGGCGAGCAGGCCGGCGCGCCCGGCGTCGAGGTCGAATTCCGCGCGAATCGCTGGAATCGCGAGCAGGTAGAGAACGAAGTCGGCGGCGTCGAGGGTCCAGCCGGCGAATGCGGCGAACAGCGCGCGGCGCCCGGCGGGCGACACCTCGGCCAGCCACGCCACCGCGCCGCCGCCCGTTCGCTCTCCGCCAGGTCGCAGTTCGAGACTCAACCGCGCGACGTTATCCGAAGCCGCCGCGAACCGTGACGAAGGTACGGACAGGATGTCGTCGGGAGGGGCACGAGCTGCCGCTCGCGCTCGCCCGGCTGCTCGGCAGGGTGCCGCCGATGCCCGCGATGGCGGACGAGGCTCTCAGTTCCCCATGTAACCGAGCGCCTCGAGCTGGCGGCGCAACTCTGGATCGAGGTCGGCTGGCACGGCCTCCTCGAGCGTGTCGATCGAGTCCGCCCGAATCGCGGCGATCCGCGCGCGCAGCGCCTCGGCGGCGGCGGCCATCCTCGGCGCGAGGTTCTCGTGCTCGCCCGGATCGCGCCGCAGATCGAACAGCAGCAGCTCGGGGCCGAAGTCGCGCATCTCGTCGCGTGCGATCGTCTGGATCAGCTTGACCCGGTCCGTGCGCAGCGCCTTGCGCTCGACTCGCGAGACGTTGACGTTCTCCGAGAGCACCTCGCGCGGCGGCATCTCCTCGCCGCGCAGCAGCGGCACCAGGGAGCGCCCCTGAATCTGCTGCTCGACCGGCACGCCGGCGAGCTCGGCGAGCGTCGGATAGAGATCGATCAGCCCGACCTGATTCGCGATCACGGCGCCACCTTTCCCAGCCGGATCGGGCAGGCCGAGAGTCGCGCGGACCGTGGGCGGAATCCAGAGAATCAACGGCACGTGCACCTGGTGGTCGTAGAGGTGCATGCCGTGGCGCCAGGTGCCGTGCTCCCAGAACGCCTCGCCATGGTCACTGGTGATGGCGAAGATCGTGCGATCGAGCAAGCCGCGCCGTTCGAGGCCTTCGAGCAGGTCGCGTATCCCCTCGTCGGTGCGGGCGATGTCGCCGTCGTACATCGCTTCCGCGTAGACCTTCTCCTCCTCGGAGAGCTGCTGCTTCCATTTCAGCCAGAGGGCGTGGTCGAAACGGCCCCGGATCCGGCCCGCGGGCAATCCCTCGGCAAAGCGAAGATCCTCGTACGGGTCGTGCGGCTCCCACGAATGCAGGAAGAGAAAGAACCGGCTCTCCGGGCGCGCGTCGATCCGGCGGAAGAGCTGATCGGGCTCGCGCAGCCACTCCTGCCCCTGGTAGGCCTCGAACCCCTCAGCGAACCCGAACTTCGGGTCGAGCTGGCCACCCCCCGTCACCGCGAACGTCCGAAAGCCGCGGCGCCTGAAGAGCTCGGCGAGCCGCGGCGATCTCAGGTCGCCGTGCGAGGAGGGATAGAGCCCGGTCAGCATCGAGCGGTGCGAGGGGCGGGTCCAGGGCGCCTGGCTGATCGCGGTCTCGAAACGGTAGCCACGGCGAGCGAGAGCGTCGAGATGAGGTGAGGTCGGACGCTGGTAGCCGTAGCCGCTCAGATGGTCGGCGCGCAGGGTGTCGAGCGAGAGCAGGATCACGTTCGGTCCCGCTTCGTCGGCGCCCGCGACGGCGAGCTCCGGCACCGCCCAGGCGCCCATCGCGCCCGCCGTGGCGTCGCTCTCGAAGTCGAGCACGAGCGCGCGCCCGGCGAGATCGCCGAGGCCGACTTCGAGCTCTCGCCAGAGCGCCAGCTCACTCCACTCGATCCGCTCGTCGGCCAGCGTGCGGGGTTCCTCGCCCCCTTCGGCACTCGCCGCGCGCACGACGAAGCGCACCGACGCGCCCGGCGCCGGCGCCGCGGCGACGACGCCCAACCCGGCGCGCACGACGGCGCCACGGGGCGCCATGACTCGAAACCGGTACCGGGTCCGCCCCGGCGCGGGCAGCGCCGCCCGCGTGTCGGAGTGCCCCTCGCTCGGAATCAGGCGGGCAGCGACGAGCCCGCAACGACGACGCCCCGAGGCACAGGGCAGGAAGCTCTCTTCGAAGGGCTCTGCCGGCACCTCCTCGGCGCCGAACTCGACTTCCGCGCTCTCCGCCAGCTCGAGCAGGCGGACGCGCTCCCCTTGCGGCGCGGGCACGCCACAACCCGCGGCGAGCAGGGAGAATCCCGCCACCGCGCCGCCCACGAGCGCCCGCGCCGGCAAGCGCGCCCGCGCTCCGGATCCGCGCGGCATCGGAGTCATCGAAGAGAGAGTCCGTCGTTTCGGCACAGATCCCCTTGATCCAGCCATGAAGAGCGCGGCTCGACCGGCGCCCTCAGCCCGCCGGCGTCCAGGCGACGCCCGGCTCGAGGTCGATCACCGCGGTCGAGCAACCATGATCGCGCAGCGCGGACACGAGCGCCTCGGGCGTGCCGGTGAGCACCGGGAAGGTGCCCCAGTGGATCGGCGCCACGCGGTGCACGTTGAGCAGGCGGCAGGCGCGGGCAGCCTGATAGGGATCCATGGTGAAGTGGTCGCCGATCGGCAGGAACGCGAGGTCTGGCCGCCAGATCTCCCCGATCAACGACATGTCGGAGAAGAGGGCGGTGTCCCCCGCGTGGTAGAAGGTGTAGCCGCTCGGCAGCCGGACGACGTAGCCCGTCGCCAGGCCGCCGTAGACGACCGTGCCCGCGTGCAGGAAACCGCTCGAATGGTCCGCGCGCACCTGCGAGATGCGTAGGCCGAGCGCCTCCTGGGTGCCGCCGAGATTCATCCCCGAGGTCCTCTTCACCCCTTGCGTCTCGAGCCACTGGCAGAGGTCGTACTGAGCGATCACCAGCGACCCGTGCTGCTGCGCCAGACGCACGACGTCGGCCATGTGGTCACCGTGGGCGTGGGTGACGAGGATCAAGTCGAGTCGCTCGAACCGGTCGGCGCCAGCCGGCGCCTTGGGATTCCCGGTGAGGAACGGGTCGATGACGACGACCTCGCCGCCGGGCAGGTCCACCCGGACCGCAGCGTGGCCGAGCCAGGTGAAGGTCGGGAGCTCTTCGGATTTCATCGTGACGCCTCCCTGTCGATGGAGTCCGGCGACATCCTAACGTCTGCGGCGCCGTCCGTCCGCGTCGACAGTCCGACTCCTTCGACCCGAGCGAGCCGCAGTCCCGGCGCCGTCGACCGGATAGGATCCGCGCGGGAGGAAACCTCTATGCTCGCGCTCACGCCCTGGCTGCTCTTTCTGCATGTGCTCGCCGCGCTCTGGCTCGCCGGAGGAGCCTTCTCCGGTGCCGTGGTGCGCTCCGTGACCCGCAAGGCTCCCGATCTGGCGTCGCGGGTCCACGGCCTGCGCATCGGCTCGCGGCTGGCGAACGTCTACTCCCTGCCCGGCGGCATCGTCGCCGGAATCCTCGGCATCGGCCTGCTCCATCCGCTCGGCTTCGGCTTTCGCCCGGTTTGGGTGCACGTCTCGATCGGCATCTGGCTCCTGATGCTCGCCAACGGCCTGTTCTACCTGCGCCCCTGGATGAGCCGCACGCTCGCCGAAGCGGAGGCCTCGCTCGCCACCGGCGCGCCGACCGACGAGCTCAAGCGGCTGACCGCGCTCAAGGGCCCGCGCATGGCCGCGGACCTGAACGCCCTCGGCGTCGTTCTCCTCGCGTACTTGATGGTGGTCAAGCCGTTCTAGGGCGCGAAGCTGGTGGCGCGCCAGGTGGCGAGGCCGGGGTAGGCGCGGTCGAGCTCGGCGGCGGGGACGAGCGTGCCCTTCTGAATCGTGCGGTAGAGGAAGCGGCTGGCGCCGCTGTCGCCCTCGCGCACCCAGAGGACGTCGGCGCCGCGCAGCAGCTGCGCCTGGTACCAGAGGTCGACCTCGAGCGGCAGGCCGGCCGCGTAGTCGTCCAATCGGCGCGAGACGAGGCCGCCCTGATGCTCCGCGATGCTGTCGAACATGGCCGCGATCGCCGGCATCCGGCCCGGCTCGGCCTTCTCGAAGGCGATGCGCGCGGCCAGCTGCGCGAGCACGCCGGTGACCCAGGGCCGGTCGCCCATGAGCCGCACTCGCCGTCCGAAGTCGCGGGCAGCTTCGATCTGGAAGATCGCGTCCGCTACCGCCAGCGCCCCCGCCTCTTCCGGCGTTCCGCGCAGCGGAATCCAATCCGAGGTGGGTGGCGGAGCGCCGAGCAATCGGGTGACGGTCTCGACCTGACCGGGATCGCCCAGAGCCGGCAGAGCGAAGGCGCCCGCGTCGACGACCACGGGCAGCCCGTAGGCGCGGTCGAGCCCGGCGGCCTCCCAATCCTCGCGCTCGAGGACCCAGATCTTGAGCGGCGCCGGCCGTTTGTCGATCCTGTGGAAGACCAGCGCGAGCAGCTCGGCGCGCTCCTGCACGCGCGCGGCGCGGTCGAGCGCGCCCGGCGTATAGAGGATGGTCGTCGCCAGTCCCGGCAGAGTGAGCAGGTGGGTGAGCCGCGCGAGTCCGGCGGCGGGCGCCGGCTCGACCGTCTCGACCGTCTCGGCCACCGCGCGCGGCGGGGTCGCGCCCGGTGGCGGCAACGGCGCGCGCCCGGCGCCGGCACAGCCGGCGGCCAGGCTGAGGAGAGCAAGGGGCCATAGGGCCCTGTCGAATCGATCGAATCGCACCATGGAAGTCTACGCCGACCTCCGCGCCCAGCGACGGTAGACTCTCGGCCATGCTCGGATTTCGCGTCGCCCGCCACGGCGGCCCCGAGGCGCTCGAGTGGGGAGAGCTCGCCGACCCGGTCGCCGCGCCGGGCGAGGTTCTGGTGCGCGTGCGCGCCTGCGCTCTCAACCATCTCGACCTCTGGGTCCGCAACGGCGTACCCGGCCATCGCTTTCCCCTGCCCCTCGTCCCCGGCAGCGAGATCGCCGGCGACGTCGAGGCGCTCGGCCCCGGCGTCGCGGGCCCCGCGCCCGGAACGCCGGTGCTCGTCGGCTCCGGCGTCTCCTGCGGCGTCTGCCCCTACTGCGTCTCGGGCCGCGATCCGCTCTGCGCCAGCTACGGGATTCTGGGCGAGCACCGCGACGGCGGCTACGCCGAGCTCGCCGCGGTTCCGCAGCGCAATCTCTTCGCGATTCCCCGCGGCCTCTCCTACGCCGAGGCCGCGGCGATTCCGCTCGTCTTCGTCACCGCCTGGCACATGCTCGTCGACCGGGCGCGCCTCGCCATGCACGAGGACGTGCTGATCCACGCCGGCGCCTCCGGGGTCTCCTCGGCGGCGATCCAGATCGCCAAGCTCCTGGGCGCGCGCCGCATCTTCGCCACCGCCGGCAGCGCGGCCAAGCTCACGCTCGCCCGCGAGCTCGGGGCGACCGACACGATCCCCTACCGCGAAGTCGATTTCGCCCGAGCCGTGCGCGCGGCGACCGCCAAGCGGGGCGTCGACGTCGTGATCGACCACGTCGGCGGCGAGACCTTCGAGCAATCGCTGCGCTGCCTGGCGCGCGGCGGCCGCATCGTGATCTGCGGCGCGACCGTCGCCGCCGAGGCGACGATCAACCTGCGCGCCCTCTTCTTCAAGAGCCTCTCGATCCTCGGCTCGACCATGGGCTCGAACGCCGAGCTCGCCCATCTCCTCCCCTGGTTCGAGCGCGGCGCGCTCGTTCCGGTGGTCGCCCGCACCTGCCCTCTGGAGGAGGCGCCGGCGGCGCAAGCACTGCTCGCCGCGCGCGAGGCCGTCGGCAAGATCGTGCTGACCGTGGGGGAAGGGGCGCACGACATCGCCCGCCCCAAGGAGATCTGACCATGGACGCCCGAGAGTTCGTCGCGGGGCTCGTCACCGAGATGCAGGCGCTCTTCTCGAAGCTCGGCGAGCGCCAGACGCTGGAGGCGGAGTCGAAGGGCCGGCTCGAGGTCGCGACGCTGCTCCGGCTCGCGCTCCAGAGCGAGCTCGAGGCCGCCGAGCTCGCCGGCTTCTGGCTGCCCACGACCGCCGAGATCGACGCCAAGATGGTGTTCGGACGGCAGTGCGGAGACGAGATGAAGCACTACCACCTGATCTCGAAGCGCCTGGGCGAACTGGGCGAGGATGTCGCCGGCTACGACCCCCACGCCGAGGGCTTCAGCCCGCTCTACCACCACGCCAAGGGGCTCAAGCGCACGGTGGAGCGCATCGCCGCCGGGCCGTTCGCGCGCGAGGCGATCGCCGAGGTGCGCAACGCCCAGTTCATCGAGTTCTGCGAGGCCGCGGGCGACGAGACCACCGCGCGCCTCTATCGCGAGATCATCCAGCCCGACGAGAGCCTCCACCACCGCCTCGGCCGCGAGTTCCTCGAGCTGCACGCGACGACCGCCGAGCTCCAAGCCGCCGCGGCCGCCGCGACGCGCGACACCCTGGCCATCGCCGACGAGCTCTCGACGCTGATCGAACGCTCGACCGGCTTGGGTCCACTGCCGGTCTCCTGAGGCGCGCCATGGCACGACCGATCGAACGGATCGCGGTTCTGGGCGCGGGCACGATGGGGCGGGGCATCGCCCACGTCGCGGCCCTCGCCGGCTTCGAGACGCAGCTCTTCGACGTCGACCCCGCCGCTCTGGCGCATGCCGAGGAAGCGATCCATCGCAATCTCGGCAAGGGGGTCGCGCTCGGCAAGGTCGACCCGGTGGATGCCGAGGGCGTGCGCACCCGCCTCGCGCTCGACACCGACCTGGGGGCCGCGGTCGCGGACGCCGACCTGGTGATCGAGGCGGCGCCCGAGTCGATGCAGCTCAAGATCGAGCTCTTCGAATCCGTCGCGCTCAACGCTCGCTACGACGCTCTCTTCGCCACCAACACCTCCGCGCTCTCGGTCACCGAGATGGCGGCGGCCTCGGGGCGCCCGGAGCGGTTCGCCGGCATGCACTTCTTCAATCCGGTGCACCTGATGAGGCTCGTCGAGCTGGTGCGCGGCCTCGAGACCTCGGCCGAAACCGTCGAAGTCCTGCGCGCGGTCGGCACGCGCATGGGCAAGGAGGTCATCGTCGTCGCCGACTCGCCCGGCTTCGCGACCTCGCGCATCAACGCTCTCATCGGCAACGAGGCGTTCCGCATGCTCGAGCAGGGGGTCGCCTCGGCCGAAGACATCGACAAGGCGATCAAGCTGGGCTTGAACCATCCGATGGGACCCTTCGAGATGGCCGACCTGGTCGGCCTCGACGTGCGGCTGTCGATCCTGGAACATTTGCACGCGACGCTCGGCGAGACGTTCCGGCCGTCGAACCTGATGCGCCGCTACGTGCAATCCGGCCGCTTCGGCCGCAAGGCCGGGCGCGGCGTCTACGAGTACGACGCCGAGGGCCGGCGAATCCCGACCGAGGAGAACGCATGAACCGCTTCCTGCCCCTGGCGCTCGCGCCACTTGCCGCCCTCGCCGCTACGGCGGTCTCGGCCCAAGTCACCTACCTGGGCCCCGAGGTCCAGATCAACGTCACCGCCGCGGGGTCGCAGATCGCGCCGGCGGTCGCCGCCGGCGACGTCCAGGGGCGCTACTTCGTCGCCTGGCAGAGCTTCGACCAGGACGGCAGCGGCGCCGGCGTCTACGGTCGCGTCTTCGCCGCCGACGGACAACCGGTCTCGGGAGAGCTCCGTCTCTCGACCACGACCGCGGGAGACCAGATCACCCCGGCGCTCGCCAGCCGCTACGAGCTCTACAAGGCGGTCTGGGCCTCTCAGGGCAAGGACGGCAACGGCTTCGGCATCGTGCTGCGTCTCTTCGACCACCTCGGCAGCTCGACCGGAGGTGAGATCCTGGTCAACCAGACCACCGCCGGCAATCAGATCGGTCCCCGGGTCGCCGCCGCCGACTCGCAGTTCGTCGTGGTCTGGACCGGGCCCAATCCGGCCTCGGCGACGCAAACCGAAGTTTGGGCGCGCCGCTACGCGGTCAACGGCCAGCCCTTCTCCGGCGAGCTCCGAGCGAACTCGGCGACCTCGGGCAACCAGTCGCAGCCCGCGGTGGCGCTCGCCGCCGACGGCTCCTATGTCGTCGCCTGGACCAGCGACGAGGGGGACGGCTCGGGCTACGGCGTCTTCGCCCGCCGCTTCGACGCCCAAGGCAACGCGACCACCGGCGACCTCGTCGTGCCCGCGACGACGCTCTACGACCAGACGACGCCCGCGGTCGCCGCGCTCGCGACCGGCGGCTACGTCGTCGCCTGGACCAGCTACCTCCAGGCCCTGGGCTCGCAGATCGGCCCGCAGCCGATCGTGATGGCGCAGCGTTTCGATGCGCTCGGCGCCAAGGTGGGCGCGCCGATCCAGGTCACCGCGCAATCGGTCGACCGCCAGGAGGCGCCATCTGTCGACGCCGAGAGCGGCGGCGGATTCCTCGTCGCCTGGCAGGCGACGGTGCTCGCCTCGGGCGACCGGCAAGTGCGCGCGCGCCGCTACGACGCCGCCGGCGCCCCGCTCAGTGGCGAGCTGCCGCTCAACTCGACGCAGGCCGGCGACCAGGCGGCCCCCGCGATCGCCGCCCAACCGGGCGGGCGCTTCGTCGCCACCTGGGCGAGCTTCGGCCAGGACGGCAGCTCCTGGGGGATCTTCGGCCAGCGCTTCGGCACACCGCTCGAGCCCTGCGCCCCGGGACCGACGACGCTCTGTCTCAACGACGACCGCTTCGAGGTCGAGGTCTCCTGGGCGACCGCGCTCGGCAGCTCCGGCCAGGGCCAGGCGATCCAGCTCACCGCCGACACCGGCTACTTCTGGTTCTTCGGCCAGGACAACGTCGAGATCGTCCTCAAGGTGCTCGAGGCCTGCTCCCCCTTCGGCAACTACTGGGTCTTCGCCGGCGGCCTGACCAATGTCCAGGCGACAATCGTCGTCACCGACACCGAGAGCGGCGAGACCCACGCCTACGGCAACCCCCTGGGCACGCCCTTCCAGCCGATCCAAGACGCCGGCAACTTCATCGTCTGCAACAACTTGCCTACAAAGACGCCAGCCCCACCCCTCGACTCCGCGCAGGTGCCAGCCGCTTGGTCGGATTCCCCGAACGGGGCGGGCAGCGCCTGGCGGCTGGTCGCCGAAGTGGACACCTCGCCCTGCCTCCCGGGCGCGGAGACGCTCTGCCTGAACGGTGGCCGTTTCGAGATCCGGGTCGAATGGGAGACCTTCATGGGGGCGAGCGGTACGGGCAAGGCGGTGCCGCTCACGACTGACACCGGCTACTTCTGGTTTTTCAACGCGGCAAACGTGGAGATGGTGATCAAGGTCCTCGACGGCTGCGGGATCAACCAGAGCTTCTGGGTCTACGCCGGCGGCCTGACCGACGTCGAGACCCGGATCACCGCGCGCGACAGCTCGACCGGGCTCACCTGGGAAGCCATGAACCCCCAACGGACGCCGTTCCAGCCGATCCAGGACGTCAACGCCTTCCCACTCCCCGCCTGCCCCTGAGCGGATCGCGGCGACTCTGACAGTTTAGCTAGAAGCTCTCGCGGCGCCGATCTCGGACTTCGCCAGCTCTGGACGTCGAGGAAGCTCGCAGTGAAGGGGGGGCTGGGGATCGATCTCGCCTGCCGTGACGCGACGCGGCGTCACCAGGTTTCCCTATTTCCTGTTCGTGCTCGCTGCCCGCGGCGTGAGCGGAGGCGAGCGCTGGAGCTCAGGCCTCAGCCGGATGCAGCTTCGTTCGTCTCTCTGCAACCGCCAGTTGTCGCCCGCGTTCCTGGACTCCTACTCCAGGCGGCGCCCGTTTCTCGGCCAGCGAACGAGCCGACACGGACTCTCGAGGATGCCGGCAGTGAACGGACGGCGAGGGGATCGCGCGCGCCCGCCGCGCAGCGCCGCGACGCCTTTCAACCCCCCCCTGCAATGGTCCTTTGCTTCTGCTTGTACAGCGAGCGGACGCGAGGCGTGGACCGCGCTGCGCCTCCGACAAGCTCGTCGGAACCGACGCTTCGACCTTCCAGCGCGGCGAGGGCAGCCGGGCGACCGTCACGCCCCCAAGAAGTCGCGCATCACCGCCGAGTTCGCAGGGAACCCGCCCACCCCGTCGACCGACGCCACGTTCCAGCTCGTCAGATGCGCCAGCAGATTGACCTGGCGCTCGTTCAGGTGGAGCTGGTCGACGGTGTAGTAGTTGGGAAACATCGAGTAGTTCCAGAACTCGACCTCCATCCAGTCACGGACGGTGTCGTGGAGGCGGTTCTGCCACCAGCCGACCGGGTGGAGGTAGACCCAGAGAATGTCGACGCGGCCGGCCGGAACGCCGTAGTGGGTGTTCGCGGCGACCGGGACGTCTTGCTGCACGGCCATCGCGGTCGCACCCGCCTGGGCGCGCGCCCAGAGCTGGGAGCGCAGGTCATCGAAGGTCGCCCGATCGAAGACCTGGTTGAAGCGGAAGGGCGACGATGAGGAGATCGCCACGTACTCCCCCTTCGTCGCGCTCCACTCGAGGCCGAAGAGCGGCGGCAGGTCCGAGTCGACCACGACCTCGCTCTTCGCCCCTTGCACCGAGAGCTGCGTCTCGGTGTTGACGAAGGCGATGACCTTCAGCAGGCGCCGGCGCAGGAGCGGCATGATCCCCTGATTCTCGAGATTGCCACCGTCGCCGAAGAGGTAGGGCCGGGCCGCGTTGCGCGGCAGCTTGGCGGCGTTCAGCACCGGCCAGTACGTCACCTGCGGCACCATGTTGTCCAGATAGTGGATGTGCAGCTTGTGCGCGAGATCGAGAACGTCGTAGGCGAACGCGAGGCTCGAGAGCCCGGCGAGGTCGGAGAGGCGGAAACGGTTCGCGGGAGCCGGAACGCGGAAGCGCCGGCCGGCGGAGACCGACTGCGGCGCGACGCTCCCCATGACGAACGGGTCGACCCAGCCGCCGCCGAGATCCGAGCTGCTCGGCGCACCGGGGGAAGGCGGTCCGGCGTTGGGGAATCCGGGCGGAATGCCGGCGACCATCGGCGTCGTCTCGAACTCGTAGCCGACCTCCCAAGGCGAGGTCAGGACGCCCGGCCGCCGGGCGAGCGTGGGGGGCGTCGGCGGATAGAACAGCGTCGAGTTGGTGACGAGATAAGGACGGTCGGTGCGGGTCGTGAAGAAGTCGCCGGCGCCGAGCTTCGGGTTGTTCGGCAGAACCGCGTTCTCCAGCCACCAGGGCGTCCAGGTGAAGTAGCGCTGCGGCTCGTCGCCCAGGGCGAACGGAGAGAGCACGAGCTCGCCGATCGCTCGTGGCCAGAGCTCCGAGACCGGCACCCCCGCGTGATAGAGGTCGATCGCTTGGTCGAGCATCTCCTCGATCCCCAGTCGCGTGGCGGCGCTGCCGATCGCGTGCGGATCGAGGATCCCGACGTCGTCGATCGGCCCCCCCGAGTCCCAGCGCAGCCGCGACGGGTCGAGCTGGAGCGGACCGAGCAGCGTCGAGTCCGCGATCGAGGCCGGCGCCCAATTGAACAGGGTCCCGCCCCAGGTTCCCCCGGAGACCGTCGACAGCCAGCCGATCTTCGAGAGCAACCCGATCGCCGCGAGCCCGCGCAGCTCCCCCATCTCCGCCGAGAGCGAGCGCGACCCGCCACCCGAGACACAGACCCCCGCCCACGGCGGACCAAATGCAGCCGGCTGCGCCGCCACCTCGGGAAACGCGACGTTGTCCTGGGGCGCCGGCAGCAGCGCAGCATCCAACTCGGCCGGCCAACCTTCGGGTCTCGGGCTCATCGTCTCCTCACGATCTCGAGTCACGCTCGCGCCCGACGGCAGCCGAGCCGAGCAAGGTGGTCTCTACATGGAGGACGAACGAAGAGCCGAAATCGGTCGCCGCGATCGGCTCCGCCGCGGACGAGCTAGATCGGTAGCCGCTTCAGCCCTTCTCGGAGGTCGGAGCCGGCGTCGTGGCGGATGCGGGCGCGGGCTCGGAGGTGCTCCGCACGAACAGCCGCTTCACCAGCAGCCGCAGCCCGTCGAGCTCGGCCCAGAGCCAGAGCCGGAGCGCCGCGCAGCGCCATCCGGTAGGGCGCGAAGCCGAGGTCGTAGTAGGCGCTGGATGCGGCGGCCGTGGTTGCGGCGGCCCGCCTCGCCGACGGCGCGGCGCAGCTCGGCGAGTTTCTTCAGGCGGCGGTTGTAGAGGCGCATCAGGTGGTAGTTGAAGAAGGCCGCTTTGGGGCCGAGGACGGGCTCCCAGTGGAAGCGGCCGTGGATTCGATAGGCCGGGCTGACGACGAAGATGTAGTACTGGGCGGTGTCGAGCAGAAACGCCGCCGAGAGCAGGTCGGCTTCGCCCATGTAGAAGTACTTGTCGCGGTAGACCGCTTCGAGAAAGCGGCGGTAGGAGCGGACGAAGGTGGCGTTGTGGATCGCGACGAGCGCCGCGAGGTCGTCGCGCGGGTGGCCGTTCGAGCTCGCCTTGATCAGCTCGACGGTCGCCTCGACCGGAGAAGGCCGCGTGGTCGAGGCCGGGCGAGTAGAACGGATCGAGGAAGGCCGCGGCGTCGCCGACCAGCGCCCACCCCTCGCCCGCGTACTGGGTGCAGAGGTAGGCCAGCGTCGAGTAGGCGCGGAAGTCCTCGCCGCGCATCTCGGCGCCGTCGAGCAGCTCTCGCGCCGGGACGAGGTCGCGCAGGAAGTCTTCGTAGGCCGCTGTCCTTGTCGGGCGCGTCGGCGAGGCCGACCAGCCGCTTGTCGAAGACGATGCCGATCGAGGTCTCGCCGTTGCCGAGCGGGATGAACCAGACCCAGTAGCCGCGGCCCATGTAGTGGTTGGTGCCGAGGCGGCGCGAGCCGAGGTTGCGTTGGGCGAACTCGGCGGGGCCGCGCGCGGCGAGGTCGTCGAGGTGACGCACGTTCTTCCAGCGGCACCACATCGACGCGGTCGGGTGCCCCTCGGTCCGCTCGACGAGGCCGAGCCGCTTGCCGAGGAAGCAGGCGCGACCGGTGGCGTCGATCACCCACCGGCAGGAGACGGTGCGGACCTCGTCGCCGCTCTCGATCTCGACCCGGTGGTCGAAGCGGCCGATCTCGACCGCGCGGACGCGCGCCGGGCGCGCCACCTCGGCGCCGGCCGTCGCCGCCGCCGTCGAGGATGTGCTGGTCGAGCGCGTCGCGCCGGAGCTGGAAGGAAGGGACCGCGCTGCGCACGAAGCCGCCCGCCTCGGTCGCCTGGTGGTGGTGCTCGACCTCGTCGTTGGCGAACCAGAAGCGCAGCCCCTCCTTGGGCAGGTGCTCCTGCTCGAGGTGCCGCCAGAGCGCGAGCCGGCGGGTCAGGAACATCGCCGACATCTCGGTCGTCGCCTCGCCCACCTTCGCGTCGAAGAAGCGCGACTTCTCGACCACCAGCACCGAGAGCTCCGGCACCTCGCGGCGCAGCAGCAGCGCGGTCGCGGCACCCGCGAAGGCGCCGCCCAGAACGACGACGTCGTAGCGTCGCCGATCGGGCTCACGTGTCGCTCCGCCAGCGCGGCGAGCGCGACGCGGTCGAGCTTGCCCCGCTCGGTGCGCGGCAGCTCGGGGACGAGGACGACGCTGCGCGGCACCTTGTGCTCGGCGAGCCGGGCGCGGCAGAAGTCGAGGACCCCGCGGTAGTCGAGCACGCCCTCGGGTCGCGGCGACCACGGCACGCAGCAGCGTGCCGCGGCCCTTCCGGCCCGTCGACGCCGAAGACGCAGACGTCGCTTGACGCCGGGTAGCTGCCGGAGCACCGCCTCGATCTCGCCGCGGGTGGACGTTCTTGCCGCGCACGATCACCAGGTCGTCGGCGCGGCCGAGCAGCCGCAGCTCGCCGCCCGCCCATGCGGCGAGGTCGCCGGTGAGGAAGGCGCCGCCGCCGAGCTCGGCCGACATCTCGGGCAGATAGCCTCGTCGCCACCGCCGCCGAGCGCACGCGCAGCCGACCGCTCTCGGCGTCGATCTCGACCTGGACGCCGGCCACCGGCTCCCCCACCGTGCCCCGCTCCGCGGCGTCGCCGCGCCGGTCGTAGGCGATGCCGCCGCATTCGCTCGCGCCATAGAAGACGTGGACCGGCCGGCGGTAGCGTTCGACGAAAAGCGCTGGCGGTCTCGGCCGGCAGCGGCGCCCCGGCGGAGATCGTCAGGCGGATGCTCTCGGGCCACGCTGGCGGCCTGGCGAGGCGGACGAGGGCGGAGAGCAGCGCGGGCACTGTCGGAAAGAAGGTCGCGCCGAGTTCTCGTCCCGCGGTGAGCGGCGAGAACGGCGATCTCGTCCTCCGGTACGACCAGCAGCGAGCCCCGAACCAACGCCGGGAGCGCGAGGCTCGAGAAACCGTAGGAGTGCGAGAGCGGCACCGCGGCGAGCAGCCGGTCCTCCGCCACCAGACCCATCGATTCGGCGAGCTGAGCGTCGTCGGCCAGTAGCGCCGCCGCGGCGACGGCGATCCCGCGCGGGAATCCTGTCGATCCCGATGTGAGCTTGACCGCGCCGGTCTCGGGTGGCAACTCGACCGCGCGCGCCGGGGCGCGCCGCGCGGCGACCCAGGCCGCGGCCGTCTCCGGCCACCCCTGGAGGGTCCAGAGAAAATGGGAGACGCCGATGCGATCGATCGCGGCGAGACGGTCGGGCTTGGGCGCGACCGAATCGCACAGCACCGGAACCAGAGCCAGGCGCCGCAGCGCCAGATAGCCCGCCAGGAAGGCCGGGCCGGGCGGCGCCGCGAGGCCGACCAGCCGCCCGGGCGCGAGATCCTCCTGGGCGAAGCGCTCGGCCAGCGCGAGCGCCGCGCTCGCCAGATCCACGGCGCTCCAGCTCCTGAGGCGCGAGGCCACCAGCGGCTCGGCGCCACGCCGCCGCACGACGGCGGCGAAGGCGTCGAGGATCGGA
This sequence comes from uncultured Acidobacteriota bacterium, assembly GCA_963700315.1. GTDB lineage: Bacteria > Acidobacteriota > Thermoanaerobaculia > Multivoradales > JAGPDF01 > JACTMI01. The sequence continues at coordinate 682,941 of CAVOXC010000001.1, forward strand.
TCGGGAAAGCTCGCGGCGCTCATGAGGGAGATGGGGGAAAGGGCAGGGCGCGAGTATACTTTCCCGGCTACGGCCCGCGCTCCTCGCGCGCGGCCGTCCCGAAGAGTTGAACGGACCCACTCTCGACTTCGATTTCGCCGTCGCTGGCGGCGGGCCCGCGGGCTGCGCGGCGGCCATTGCGCTCGCCACCCGCGGGCACCGGGTCGTGCTGCTCGAGCGGGAGCGCTTTCCCCGCTTCCACATCGGCGAGTCGCTGATCTCGTCGGCCAACGATGCCTTCGCCGAGCTCGGCCTCGCCGAGCGGATCGAGACCGCCGGCTTTCCGGTCAAGTGGGGCGTGCAGCTTACGACCCACGACGGCCGCGCCGGCCGTCCGGTCGAATTCGACAGCTCGAAAGAGATCACGCGCCCGCAGACCCACCAGGTCTGCCGGGAGAAGTTCGACAAGATCCTGCTCGATCGCGCGCGTGAAGCCGGGGTCGAAGTCAACGAGGGGTGCAGCGTCGCGGGCGTCGACTTCGCCGTCGACCACGCCGCCCTGCGCTGCCTGCGCGAGCGCGGGGACGAGCGGCGACTGCTGGTGCGCGCCGTGGTCGACGCCACCGGACGCAACGGCCTGCTCGCCCGCCAGCTCGGGCTGCGCGAGCAGGAGCCGCTCCTCGCCAACGTCGCCATTTACGGGCACTACTCCGGCATCCCGCGGCCCGAGGGGCGCAGCGCCGGCGACATCCGCCTGATCGCCCGCCACGACGCCGGCTGGTTCTGGCTGATTCCGATCGACGACCGCCTGACCAGCGTCGGCGTGGTGCTGCCGAGATCGCTCTACGCCAAGCTCGAGAAGGGGGACCCGGCGCGCCTGCTCGCCGGCACCGTGGCCGAGACGGCGGCCGTCGCCGCCCTGATGGCCGGCGCCCAGCTCGAGTGGCCGGTGCGGGTCGAGCGCGATTTCTCCTACCGAGCGAAACGCTACGCCGGAGACCGCTGGCTGCTCGCGGGCGACGCCGGGTCGTTCCTCGATCCGGTCTTCTCGACCGGGGTCTCGATCGCCCTCGAATCGGGGATCGAGGCTGCCCGCGCCCTCGACCGCGCGGCGCGCGACGCGGACTTCTCGGCGGCCGCCTTCCGTCGCTTCGACAGCCGCCAGCGACGCCGCTTCGAGGTCTTACCGCCGCTTCGTCCTCGCCTTCTACACGCCCTGGTTCCGCGACCTGTTCTTTCAGCCGGGGCCACCGCCCAGCGATCTTTCGGGCGGTCGTCACCGTGCTCGCCGGCAACTGGCGACCGCGACTCGCGACGCGCCTGCTGGTCGACCTCTTCTTCCTCTTCGTGCGGGTCCAGCGCCGCGTCCGGCTGGTCGAGCCGATCGCCCGACGCGACGCCGCGGCCGGCTTCCCCGGGGAGACCCCGGCCTGAGCCCGTCGTCCGGCACCGCTGCGCTCCTGCCCCGCCTCAAGCGCCTGCTGGTCGAGTGCCTCAAGCTGGAAGGGCTCGAGCCCGACTCGATCGGCGACGACCAGCCGCTCTTCGGCGGCGAGCTCGGTCTCGACTCTGTCGACGCGCTCGAGCTCGTGGTGGCGATCGAGAGAGAGTTCGGTGTCGCGGTGCCGAGCGAAGAGGTCGGCGGCGAGGCCTTCGCCAGCGTCTCGGCGCTCGCGCGCTGGCTCGCCGCCGCGCTCGAGCGCCGGGAAGCCACCGTGGCGCCATGAGCGGCGGCGAGCGCGTCGCGATCACTGGACTCGGCGCGGTGAGCGGCTACGGCTGGGGTGTCGAGCCCTTCCGTCGCGGCCTCTTCGACGGCGTGACGGCGATCCGCGAGGTCGGCCGTTTCGACACGGCGAGCTATCGCACCCACTTCGCCGCCGAGGTCGCGGGCGTGCCGCCCGCAGCCACGGCGGCGCCTGCCGGCCGCCGCGGCCGAATCTCTCTCGCCGACAGCTTCGCCCTCGCCGCCGCCGCCGAGGCGCTCGCCGCGGCTGACCTGTCGGATCGAATCGATTCCGCCGCCGCCGGCCTCTTCTTCGGCAGCTCGACCGGCGGCATGCTCGAGAGCGAGACCTTCTTCGACGAGTTCGTCCGGCCGCGAGGCCGCAAGGCCCGCCTCGGTCTGCTCGCCGCGCAGCAGCCGACCGGACCGGCCGACGCCGTGGCCCGCCGGCACGGCGTCGACGGACCGGTCACGACCATCGCCGCCGCCTGCGCCTCGGCGACGCTCGCGCTGGGCGCCGCGCTCGACGCCCTGCGCAGCGGCGAGATCGAGCTCGCCCTGGTCGGCGGCGCCGACTCGCTCTGCCGGCTGACCTTCGCCGGCTTCAACTCGCTGCGCGCCGTCGATCCCGGAGCTTGCCGCCCCTTCCGCGCCGAGCGCGCGGGGATGTCGATCGGCGAGGGCGCCGCGGTGCTCGTGCTCGAGACCCGCGAACGCGCCGAACGGCGGGGCGCTGAGGTCGTCGGCTGGCTCGCCGGCGCCGGCGCCTCCTGCGACGCCCACCACATGACCGCGCCCGATCCCGAGGGCGACGGCATCTCGCGCGCCGTCCGCGCCGCGCTCGTCGATGCCGGGCTCGACGCGGGCGCGATCGACTTCGTCAACCTCCATGGCACCGGCACCCCGGCCAACGACGCGGCGGAAGCGAAGATGCTGGCCCAGGTCTTCGGCGAACGCGTCGCCCGTCTGCCCGCGACCTCGACCAAGGGCGCGATCGGCCACTTCTTGGGCGCCGCCGGGGCCATCGAAGCGGTGGCGACGCTGCTCTGTCTCGAGGCGGGCGCGGTCCATCCGACCCCGGGCGAGGGGAGCCTCGACCCGCAGGCCCCGGTCGACCTCGTCGTCGGCGCGCCCCGGCCGCTGCCGGGCGCCCGCGCCGCGCTCTCGACCAACTTCGCCTTCGGCGGCGCCAACGCCGCCGCGATCTTCCTCGCGCGGGGCGCGGCGTGAGCGGGCGCGACGAAGTCGTCGTCACCGGCGTCGGCGCCGTCGGCGCGTCCGGACTCAGCGCCGGCGCGGTCGCAGACGCCCTACTCGCCGGCGGCGCGCCGACGGTCGAAGTGGACCGTGCCGATGGCTACCACCGCCGGCACGGCGCCCGCCGCGCGCACCTCGCGTCGGGTCTGGATCTCTCCGCGCTGGTGCCGCCGCGGCTCGCCCGCCGGATGAGCCCACCGGCGCGCTACTCGGTCGCCGCCGCGCGCCTCGCGCTCGCCGAGGCCGGGCTCGACGACCCGGCGCTCCACGCCCGCACGGCGGTCCTCGTCGGCACCGCCTTCGGCCCTTCGTCGGTGACCGAGCAGCTGCTTCACCAGATCCTCCGCCTCGGTCCCGAGCAGGCCTCGCCGGCGGCCTTCACCGAGTCGGTCGCGAGCGCCGCGGCTTCGCAGGTCGCGCTGGTCTGGAAGACCAAGGGGCCGAGCCTCGCGGTGACGCAGCGCGAGGCGAGCGACTTGATCGCCTTCGGCGAGGCGGTCCGCCTGCTCGAGCACCGCCGCGCCGACCGCGCCCTGGTGCTCGTGGTCGACGAGCTGACCCCGCTCCTCCACGCCGTGCTCGACCGCTTCCACGCCCTGGCGCGACCGGACGCGGACGGCGTCGAAGCCGCCCGCCCCTGCGACCGTGACCGCACCGGCTTCGTCGCCGCCGAAGGCGCCACCGCCATCCTGCTCGAGCCGCGCGCCACCGCCGAGGCGCGTGGCGCCCAGCCCCAGCTCGCCGTCGCCGCCCGCATCGCCGCCTTCGACCCGACCGCTCCCTCGCACGACTGGGGCACCGGCGCCGACCGACTCGCCGAGTCCCTCCACGCCGGCCTCGCGCGGCGAGACATCGAGCTCGCCTCGATCGACCGCATCGTCTCCGGCGCCTCCGGCTCCCGCCGCGGCGACGCACTCGAAGCGCAAACGCTCCGCGCGGCCTGGCGGGGCGAGGAGCTGCCTCCTGTGCACGTTCCGAAAGGGGCACTGGGAGAGTACGGCGGCGCCCACCTCGCCGCCGCCGCGACGATCGCCTCCGGCGCCCCGGCCGGACCGGCTGCAGGTTTCCGAGTGGCCGATCCCGCTCTCGGGCTGCTGCCGCACGACGGCTCGCCGCTCCCGCAACCCGCGCGAACGCTTGTCAGCGCGCTGGCGACCTCGGGCGCTGCGGCCTGGCTCGTCCTCGACAGGCTCTAGCTCGACCCAGCCCTCTCCCGCCAACGGCTCGCCAACGGCACGACGACCTCTTCGATGAAGAGCGCGGGCCGCGCTCACGCGAACGTCGAAAAAGGCGGCAGAGAAAGGGACGACTGAATTCCCATAGCGCCTGCCGCGCAGCGCCACGGCGATCTCGGCCCTCCCCCTTCTATGGTCCTTTCTTTGAGGGTCGAACCTACCGAGGCCGAGACCGCGAAGCGTCTCTTTCGCGCAAGATGGGGAAGCTAGGGCTGGACCCATCGTGACCAAAGACGCGCGGTCGGAACTGTTTTCGGCCTGCGCGGATTCAAGCCAAACAGGCTGTGCGGGATGGCGAAGACGAAGATCGGCGCGAGCGTCGCCCGTCCCACCTCCGCGGAGTTCCGCAATCAGCGCAGCGGCAGCAAGCGTATTCGGCCACCGCTTTCGTCGATCGAGAGCAGCGCTCCCGACCCGAGCTCGCTGCGGAAGCGCTCAAGAGCGCCAACGACGAGGTCGAGCGCATGCTCGGGAGTCGGCTCCTGCAGCCGCAACAGAACCACGCTCGGCCACAGGTCACCGCGAGCCGCGATCAGGGCGCCGAAGTCGAGATCTGCCGTCAGCAGCCAAGCGCCGCGATCCGAGGCGGCGACCAGCAGCTCCCTGTCCGGTGCTCGGGGATCGCCGATCTCGGACCAGTGCACCGCTTCCCACCCTGCACCCTGCAGCTTCTCGCCCCACGAAGGCGAGAGGTTCATGTCGACGATCAGCTTCACGGCCGCGCGAGCGGCAGGTCGATCTCCTCCGCGCGCCACGCGGCGTAGGCGAGCGCCTGAGGGATGTCCTCGGCTTCGAGATAGGGGTAGAGCTCCAGGATCTCATTCTCGGTCTTCCCTGCAGCGACCAGACCCACGATCACGCCGACCGTGACGCGCAAACCCCGGATGCAGGGTTTCCCTCCCATAACTCCTGGATCGTGCGTGATGCGATCGGTGCCCACCATGTCCCGTCTCCTCGACCCGATCCGACATTCTACGCTCGCCGGTCGGGCAGGAGCCGATCTCCCGCACCAAGCTCACAAGCGGCGCGACAACCCCTGAGAGTACGGGAGCCGCGTCCGCGCGCTACTCCGAAAAGGCGGCAGAGAAGGGGACGACTGAATCCCCAGATCGCCTGCCGCGAAGCGCCACGGCGACCACAGACCTTCCCCTTCTATGGTCCTTTCTCTCAGGGTCAAAGCTGGCGCAGCTGAGATCGCGAAGCGCCTCCGCCGCACAACCGGAGAAAGCTGAATCTGAACCCTTCAGGACCCGGGGCGTGCGGTCGTGGCCGGCTGTTCCCACCGTAGCTCCGAACCGAACAGACTGTGGGGAATGGCGAAGACGATCAGGGTGGTGAGCGCGGCGGCGACGATCGCGCCCCGGGCGCGCCGGCCGCTGCGGGCGGTCCAGAGGGCGAGCGCCCAGGCGATGAGGGCGATCGCCGTCTTGTTGTCGGTGAGATCGGTGCCGTAGGGGAAGCCGGTCCACCAGGCGTCGAAGGCGAACTTCTGCACCGCGGGGCCGAGCAGCAGGCCGCCCAGTGCCATCAGCCCGAGCGCCCAGCGCCCCTGGCGGGTCGCGCTCTCGGCGCCCACCACCGCGCCGAGACCGGCACGGTTCGAGAACAGCATGCCGAGGAACATGGCGAGGATGTGCGGGGCGAGCACCCAGGCGGGCACCTCGCCGCGATAGCGGGCGACTGCGGGCTCGGGCGGGAACGAGGCCTCGGCGCCGCCGCGCGCGAGGCGGACTCGGTACTCGATCTTGCCGGCGGCGGGCTGGGTCGGCAGGGACGCCAGCAGTTTCTCGCCGTCGCGGCGCATCGGCAGCTCGTTCCAGGCCTCCACGGTCGGATACCGGCGCCAGACCACCCTCCCCTCGATCCCCTCCGGCGCCTCGACGGCGACTTCGATCTCGTGCCCCGTCACACCGGAGCGAGGGATCTTGTAGCCGACCGACGCGCCGTCGAGCGTGACGCTACCGCGCGCCGGATGGGTCGGTCCGGAGAGCCGCTGCCAGGCGGCGGAGGCGACGGTGACGGCAATGGCGAGCGTCCAGAGCGTGGCGGCGAGGGCGGTTCGGGGCATGGCCGGAAAGGTAGCAACGCCAATCAACCGTCGCGCCCCCCCGCCGGGCGGTCCGCCGGCGCCGGCGGCGCGAGCTCGTAGAGGTCGAAGCGATCGTCCCCGAGGATGCGCAGGAAGAGTCGCGCGAACGACTCGTCCCGCGCCAGCGCCGGGCGCGCTTCGCCGGCGACCAGGAGGTAGTCGACCCCTATTGCGCGCAGCTCGCGGTGGAGCGCCGCGGCATCGCCCAGGAGCGGCCGGATCCGGCTGATCCGGTGGGGGCCGCGCGCCTGCCCGAGGAACCGTCCGCGCGCGTAGTAGGTGAGCTCGGGCGCTCGCGCGGCGTAGAGCGTGTAGCTCGCGCCATGCATCTCGTTGAGCCAGCGGATCGCCGCGTGGCCGGCGACGCGGCGATCGAGGAAGTCCTCGCGCGCGAGCGCGGAGGCCGGCGGCGGCTGGCCGAGCTCGAGGAGCTTGTAGGTCGCATAGAGGGGACCCGGCGCGATCATCACCGCGGCAAGCAGAGCCGCGACCCCTCTCCGGCCGAGCCAGCGCCGGACGAGTCCGGCCCGTCGTGCCAGATGCTCGAGCCCCGCCGCTCCGGCCAGAGCGAGCAGCGCCGCGCCGGGCAACTGGAACCGCGGCTGCGTGGTCGTCCAGAGAGCGGCATACAAGAAGACGAGGGCGAGCCAGCGCAGCAGGCGACGATCCCGCAGCGCGAAGACCGCCGCGAGCGGCGTCAGGAGCAGCGGCCAGGGCGCGAGCGCCGCCTGCCTGTCGAAGGCCGCCGGCGCGAACGAGGCCTGCCAGGCGAAGCGGGCGAGCTCCACGGGTCGCGCGGCGACCTCGCCCAGACGGCGCAGGGCGAGCAGCGGAAGATCGGCCGGCGCCGCGGCGTCGTCGAGCCCGAGATGACGATCGATCTTGGACGCGGAACCGCCCTCGAACATCGGCGCGAGGAAGGGGTGAATCGGGTTGCCGGTCGCCACGTAGCTGCGCAGGTACCAGGGCCCCGCGACCAGGCAAGCGACCGCGAGGAGCGCGGCGGCACCGCGCAGGCGGCGGCCGCGCCGCGCGCCGACCAGGGTGAGCAGCGTGAAGAGCAGGAGCCAGAGCAGGCCATGGTACTTCGTCGCCGCGCCGAACCCGGCCGCGGCGCCGGCGAGGAGGAGCCAGCCCCATTCGCCCCGCTCGTGCCAGAGCTCCCAAGCGTAGGCGGTGACAAGCGCGAACAGGGCGAAGGCGGCGTCGACGTAACCGCTCGCCGCCTGGTAGTGGACGAGCGGATGCGCCAGCCAGAGCGCCGCGGCCCAGAGCCCGGCGCGGGCCGAGTAGAAGCGCCGGCCGGCGCCGTAGAGCAGGAGCGCGGTGGCGGCCACCGCCAGCCACTGCACCAGATGCGCCGCCGTGTCGACGCCGGTCGCGACCATCATGGCGGCGAAGAGCGCCTCGACGAGCTGGGGAAAGACCGTGAAGAGCAGCTCCGGGGTCTCGACCAGGCGGTGGCTCGCGGCGAACGCCCGGGCGAACGGGAGGTGGTAGACCGTCGCGTCGAAGGCGGCCGGAGGATAGAGGCCCCAGACGAACGCGGGGGCCAGGGCCGCGCCGACCAGGAGCGCCGGGGCGAGGCGCGGGCGTGGGCTTTCGTTCCCCTTGGGCGGCGTGCCCTTCGACGCCGCGGCGGCGCCGCTGCCGAGCAGTCGCCGCGCCGCCGCGGCGCAGGCGATCGCCGCGAGCGGCAGGAGGATCCAGCGCCTCAGCCCGCCGGCGAGGCCGAGGGCGAACAGAAGCGTCCCGGCGGCGCCCAGCCCGATCGCCGTCGCGAGCGCGAGCGACTCCGCACGGTTCTCGGTCCGGAGCCGCGCGACGAGGAGCGACCCCAGGGCGGCCGTCGCGACGGCGAGCCCGGCGAGCGCCACGAAGTGAATCGTGATCCAGAGCAGGAGGCTCACCGTCCGTGCCCCATCGCCCGCCGCAGCCAGCGACCGGCGCCGCGGAGCTCTGCCCCACTCGCCTCGCCGAGCAACGGGAAGATCATCCAACCGAGCGCGGTCGCGAGCGGCAACTCGAGCCCGAGCCAGAAGCCGCCGCTCGGCAGCGCCCGCGCCGCGAGAAAGGAGACGGCACCGGCCACCGCCGCGCGCCCTGCGGTCGCGAGCGGTGGCGTGACCCCGCAGAGGCTCCGCACCATGGCGAGGCAGGCGAGCGCGACCAGGGTCACGATCGAGGTGGTCACCGCCGCGGCGCCCAGCGCACCATGGCCGGGCACGAACAGCACCAGGCCAACCGCAGCGACCGGTGCCATCGGTCCGGTCAGCCGCACGGTCGCCCCCGGCCGCCCTCCCGCCACCAGGATCGCCGTCGCGATCGAGATCACCAGGAACCCCGGGGCGCCCCAGATCAACAGGGCGAGCAGCGCACCCCCCTCCCGAAACTCGGCGCCGAACAGCCAGGCCATGATCGCGGGCGCGGCGCCGGCGATGGCGGCGATCGGCGGGATGGCGAAGAAGACGAAACGGAGGGCGTTGCGCGCGAGCGCGTCGGCCTCGCGCTCCGATCCGTCGCGCCGCAGCTGCGCCAACGAGGAGAGCAGCAGCGGCGTCAGCGACTGGCCGAGGATCCGGCGCAGCCGCATCAAGCTGTCCGCGGCGCCGTAGACCCCCGTCGCGGCGACGGTGGCGCCGAGCGGCACCAGCAACAGCAGTCCGAGCCGGTGATAGAGCTGGAGGGAGAGGCCCTGCACGAAGAGCGGCGCCGAGTACTGGAAGAGCCGGCGGCGCAGCCCTTGCGGCGCCGGCAGGCCCCACCGCGGCCGCACGAACCAGCGGGCGACGGCGAGCTCGAGCGCGGTCGAGCCGACGGCGCCGAGCGCCGCTCCGACGACCGAGAAGCCGAGCTCGACGAACAGCACGGCGAGGGCGAGACGTCCGATCCAGCGCGTCGCGCTCGCTACCGCGCGCTCGCGGAATCGCCCCAGTCCGACCAGGATGTGGGTGTGCGTGCGGGCGAGACCGAAGAGTGGGATCTCGAGCGAAAAGACGAGCAGCACCTCGCGCAGGCCGGCGACCCCGAGCGGTGCCGCGAAGGGCGCGACAGCGAGCCAGACGAGCGCCGTCGCCCCGCAGCTGAGGGCGACGTGCCAACGCAGCACCAGCGCGGCGACCGGCTCCCAGGCCGACGTCTCGGCGATCAGCTGCACGGTGGCGCGAGAGAAGAGCGCGCTCACGACGAGCTCGGCCGCGGTGACGAGCGAAGCCGCGACCAGGTATTGACCGAGCCCCTCGACGCCCAGGCGGCGGGAGAGGTAGGCGGCGAGGAGAATCGCTGTCGGCAGCTGCAGGGTGTCCGCCGCGAGGACGAAGGCGCCGCCGCCGAGCAGCCGGCGCGCCGGAGCGGACGGAGCGGTCGGCAGGGGCAGCGGAGGCGGCGCGGGCGTCGGGGGCGGAGCGGGCGGAGGGTCGCTCATCGCGACGGGTCGGGACCGGAGGCGGCGGCCTCGCTGCTGGGCCCGGCGCTCGCGGCCCGGTGCGAGATCAGATGGAGCGGCATCAGCTTGCCTCGGCCGGTCCAGATCGGCTCGCTGCGCTCGATCCGCAGCGTCCCGGCCGCCTGCCAGGTCGCCCGCGCCATGTCGGCCGCGGGGCTGGCGCCGGCGAGGCCCGCGAGCAGCGCCTCGAGCAGGGCGCTCTCCGACTCGAGCGGGACGCTCGGGCTCACGCGCAAGCTGAGGCGGGTCAGGCCGCGCTCGTCCTCCGTCTCGACCAGCTGGTAGTCGGTCGAGCTGCCGCCGAAGCGCGCGGGGAGGACCTCCTCGAGCAGGCGCAGGACGTCGCTGCCGATCAATGTCATCCCCTCGCCGGTCAGCTTGCTGAAGCTGCGGATGCCGCGCACGTGGACGTCGAGGCCCTCGGCCTGCCAGGGGCAACCGCAAGCGCGCCGCTCGACCACGCCATAGTCGTCGCTCTCGACGTTGATCGCGAGCTTCGGCGCCGACGGCAGCAGCGTGGTGAAGAGAAAGGCGTCGACCTCGACCTCGGTGCCGGGCACCGTCCGCCGATTCTGGATGACCGCGAGATGATCGAGGCAGAAATGGTGGTCGTTCGGCTCGACCGGAGCGAGGCAGGGAATACCGATCCTGCCGAGCTCGGTGACGTGGTACGAGGGCAGGTAGCGGGCTCCCGAGGCGAGGATCTCGCCGACCTTGGCCGGCGTCGGCGGCTCGCCGCCGCCGCCGAAGACGGCGCCGGTGAGATCGAGGCCCTCCGCGCGCGCCGCCTGGCTGACGCGCACGAGCAGGCTCACGTAGGCGCGCAGATGGCAGCCGCCGCTCCGCGCGATCGTGCGCGCCACCCAGCGCGCCACCCGCGCCGCCGCCTCGATCGGCACCGGCTCGGGACGCGGGAATCGGCACGCCCACAGAGGCGACTCGTCCAGAGCACGTACTCGGTGGCGAGACGGTATTCGAGCGACGGCGCGAGCTGGCGCCGCGTCACCGGCGTGAACCACTTCTCGGGGACTTTGCCGTCCGGAAGCCGCGACAGCATCGCACCCAGCCCGTTGTCCGGCAGCAGGCCGCGCCAGACGCCGAACGGCATCGAGCGCAATCCTTGAATCTCGTCGATCAACACGCGGCTCGCGGCCTTGGCGCGCAGGTTGTCGAGATCGGTCATCACCCGCGTGCCGGCGCCGGTGGTGCCGCCGCTCGTTCGCTCGTAGGCGGCGACCAGGAAGGGATTGTCGAAGTCGCCCGGGGAGAGCGGCAACTCGCGCCCGCCACGGACCATCGGCCGGCGCCCCTTGAATTCCTCGTAGCCGACATAGACGCCGGCGTCGCGCAGCTCCGCCAGGGCACTCTCGAGCCCGCGCGAGCGGACGCGCTCCTGAAGATCGCCGAGCTCGCAGCCGGCGTGGGCAAAGAGCGGGCGGTAGGGGCTCCGCGGGTGGCCGAAGACCGCCCGCTCGACCCAGCGCAGGAAGCTCTCGTCGCGGTCGGCGAGCCGCCTGTGCATCTCGGCGCGGGCCTCGTCCAGGCTCACCCGGTAGCGCAGGAAGCGCGGCAAGCCCAGGGCGAAGCGGGCGTGCATGCGGAGGCTCTCGAGCTTGCCGATGACGATCTCTTCCCGCCCGCTAAGGCGCCACCTCGAGCCGTTTCCTGACCTCGGTCTCGAGCTGACCCCAGATTCTCTTCACCAGCTCGGCGACGTGCGGGATCCCCGCGCTCCGCGAGATCGCGCGGCCGCGCCAGCGGCACGACGACTTCGTCGCGGATCCGTCCCGGGCGGCCGCTCAGGACGAGGACGCGGTCCCCCATCAGCACCGCTTCCTCGATGTCGTGGGTGACGTAGACGACCGATGTGTGGCTGCGCTCGGCGTTGGCGAGCAGCTCCTCCTGGAGCACCAGCCGGCTCTGCGCGTCGAGCGCGGCGAACGGCTCGTCCATCAGGAGGATCCGGGGATCGACGAGGAGCGCGCGCGCCAGGTTGACCCGCTGGCGCATGCCGACCGAGAGCTCGTGCGGGTGGCGCGCGGCGAATCGGTCGAGCCCCATCCGGACGATCTGCTCCACGGCGCGTCCGGCGCTCTCACGCCGCCCCAGCCCCGCCATGCGCAGCCCGAAGGCGACATTGTCGAGCACCGTCATCCAGGGGAACAGACCATGCTCCTGAAAGACCAGCGCGTTGACCGGCCGACCCTCGCCGCGTCTCCCCGACCGTGTCGACGCTGCCGGAATCGGCTCGAGCAGGCCCGCGAGGATGCTGAGCAGCGTGCTCTTGCCGCAGCCGCTCGGTCCGACGATGCACAGGACCTCCCGCTCCGCCAGGTCGAAGCTGACGCCGTCGAGGGCCTGCACGGCGGACTCGCCCAGGCCGAAGCTCTTGCTCAGCTCACGACAATGCAGCTCCACGCGGGTTCCCGCTCCTTCGGTCGTCCGAAGGCGCGATGATATCTTCCGCGCTTCGAACCCGGGGTCCATTCTGCGAATTCTGCGATCCGCTGAGAAGAGCGCACGCGCCTACAGCGCCTTCTGGTCCGGCGTCGGCGCCGATTTCCCGTCGCTCAAAGGCGCGGCGTCGACAGCGTACTACGCGGAGTGCGAGCAGAGCCTGCTCTCCGAGCTCCTGCCCGACCTCGATGGCAAGCTCCTGTTCAAGACCGACCTCTGGGACGAGGCCAAGAACACCGAGATCCTGCTCTGGGCCGCCGAGCGCGGCGCGCGCGTCGTCGGCGCCGACATCGCGCTCGCGACGGTCGGCGACGCGCACCGGGTGCTCGCCGGACACCGGCCGCGCTTCGCCGCCGGGGACGTGCGGCACCTCCCGTTCGCGGACGAGTGCTTTCGATCTCGTCTATTCGATGGGGACGATCGAGCACTTCCCCGAGTACCGCGTCGCGCTCGAGGAGATTCTGCGCGTCATGAAACCGGGCGGCCGAGCCGTGATCGGAGTGCCCAATCTGTTCGATCCGTTCCTGCGCCCGCTGCTCGTCGCGCTGCTCGATCGCTTCGGGCTCTACGACTACGGGCTCGAAAAGGCGTTCTCGCACCGCGGCTTCCGGCGCTTGCTCGAGTCGGTCGGATTCCGCGTCCTGGCGCACTCGGGCATCCTGTTCATGCCGGGGTGGCTGCGCATGGCCGACCTCTGGCTCCACACCCGCGGCCGATCGGCTCGCCCGTCTCGACCGGAGCGCTGACCCGGCCCTTCGCCACCCTCTACCGTCGCTTCCCGGCGGTGCGCCGGCACGGCTACCTGATCGCGCTGCTCGCCGAGAAGCCGTAGCCGCTGGCGCGCCGCCGCCGCTCCGTCGAGCTCGAGCTCGCCGTCGCGCACGGCCACGCGCTCGGCCTGGAGCACGATCCGGAAGGGCGAGTCGAGCCGGCGCATCAGGACCAGATCGCGGACCTCTTCGCTCTCGAGCGCGGCGCAGACCGCGCCGAGCCCGCGGATCAGGTCCATTTCGCTCGTGCAGGTCTGGATGTTGACCGCGACGAGGCCGAGCTCCTCGTAGGTCGAAGCGAGCAGGTGCGACTCGCCGATCACCACGATCGCGGTGAGACCAGACGGCTCGAATGTCTGGACGTGCTCGGAGAGCACCGTGCTGCGGAGCGCGGCGGCGCCGGCGCGCAGGGCGCCGCGGATGCGCTCGGCGTCGCGCAGCAGCTCGACGCGCACCTCGACGTCGGCCCAGAGCTCCTGCCCGTGGATTCTCACGGCGTCGCTCCGCGCGCGCCCTGCCACCGGTAGCGCACGCCGAGGCGAAGCGTGCGCGGTTGGCCGAGCTCGGCGTAATCGTCTTCTTTCGCGACCTCGACCTCCTCGTCGAACAGGTTCTCGACGTCGAACAGCAGCTCGAGCCCCGGGCCGAAGCGCCGGGAGAGCCGCAGGTCGGCGAGGAACGCGCCGCCGATCACGAGCTCGTTGACGTCGTCCTCGAAACGCTCGCCCTGATAGCGCAGCTGCAGCGTGGCCGAGAGCAGACGTGGCGCGTCGTAGCTCGCCTGCACGGCCGCCTGATGCTCGGGGACGCGCCGCAGCCAGAGCCCCTCGATCTGCCGGTCGGTCGCCGACTCGATCACTTTCGACTCGGTCCAGGTGTAGCTCGCCCAGAGGCGCCAGGGCGGGGCCGGCCGCAGTTCCCCTTCGAGCTCGATTCCCCGGACCCGGACGAGATCGATGTTGCGCCGCTGGGTGCACACGCCACGCGCCCGCAGCTCGCCGCAGGGCTCGATGACCGCCGGCACGCTGCCGGCGGTGCCGACCGTCACCTCGGTGATCGAATCGACGACCTCGTTCCAGAAACCGGTCAGGCGGATCTGGCTCGTTCGCCGCGGCTCGAAGTCGAATCCCAGCTCGACGCCGAGGTCGATTCGCTCGGGGTCGAGCGAGCTGTTGGCCGCGAGGTAGGAGCGTTGCGACGGCGTCGACTTGAACAGCTCGTTGGGCGTCGGCGCGCGGAAGCTCTGAAATAGCGCGCCGCGCAGGCTGAGCCGCTCGCTGGCCTGGTAGCGCGCTCCGAGGTTCGGGCTGACGATCCACTTGGTGCGGTCGGCGAGGTCATGATCGTAGAGCGTCTCGCCGTCGGTCAGGTCGGTGCCGAAGAAGAAGCCGCCGTAGCTGCGCCAGAGGTCGAGACGAAGACCGCCGGCCAGGCGCAGGCGATCGCCGACCGCCATCGTGTCCTGGACGAAGGCGCCACCGAGCAACTGCTTGCCGCCGGAGCGGATACGTTCGATGAACCGGTCGTCCGACCAACCGCTGTCTTCGTTGACCTCGCTCTCGGTCCAGAGGCCGTCGACGCCGGTGACGACTTGGTGCGTCTGCCGGCGCCAGGGCCAGGTCCAGGAGACGCCGGCGCCCACGGAAGTCGACGGATTGTCGAACTGGTTGCGGCGGGGGGTGACCTCCGTGCGGTCGTCGCTGATCGAGCCGCGGGTGTTCGAGGCCGAGCGCAGCAGGGTGAACAGGTTCGCCTGCCCATGCCCACCGGTCGGGGCGACGAAGTCGCCGCCGGCCCGCAACGAAGTGAGCTCGAGCAACTCGGTACTGAGCGCATCGCCGCCCGCGCGCTCTTCGTCGAGGTAGGTGCCCTGCAGGGTCCAGAGGCTCCCCCCACCGGCGACGAGCTCGAGCCGGGCGTCGAAGACCGAGCTCTTCGACCTGTTGGTGGTGTCGGCGGGGCCCCGAAGATCTTCCGGGATGCTGAAGAAGCCGTCGGTGTCGTAGCGGCTGGCGTGCGCCGAGACCGCCACCGGGCCGCGCACGTGGCTACCGAGCACTGTCGCATCGATCGTGTCGCGCGAGCCGTAGCTGGCGTCGGCCACGACCGTCGCCGGCTCCGGCCGGCGGGTGATCAGATGGATCACCCCGCCCAGCGCCTGGTTGCCCCAGGCGCCGGCGGCCCCGCCCGGCACCACTTCGATCCGCTCGATCGTCGCGAGCGGCACGCGGCTCCAGCTGATCCAGCCGGCGAACGGCTCGTTGAGCGGCACGCCGTCGACGAGCACCAGCGACCGACTCGCCGAGGTGCCGCCGAGGCCCCGGTACGAGACCGCCTGGCCGGAGAGATTGAGCACCCGACTCGACTCGGGTCGTTGCAGGTTGAAGCTCGGCAGCTGGCGCAGCAGCTCGTCGACCGCCGCGGCCGGCGTCCGTTCGATCTCGGCGCGACCGAGCACCGAGACCTTGACCGCGACGTCGCGGACGCGCTGCTCGACGCGGCCCGCGGTCACCACGATCTGATCGCCGACCGTGGTCACGGGCTCGTGGGGCGACGCCTCGCCGCTCTCCTTGCTCGGCGCGGACGGCCCGTCATCGGCCGGCGCCGGCGAGGTCCAGGCCGCGAGGAGCAGCATCGTCGTCAGCCACCGTGCCGCCACGCTTCGGGTCGTATTGGTCAAGGTTGCTCTCCACCGTTTCCAGTCATCTCTGCCTGCTCCCGCTCCTCGAGGCGGCGGCTCGCCGCCGCGACGAAACGGGGTTCCCAAAGCTCATCGAGCGCCAGCTCGCGGTCGAGCAACCCTCTTCCAGTCGACCATCCCTGCAGCGCGGCAACGCTCGGCGCATCGATCCGACCGTCGTCGCGCATCGGAATCCAACAGGTGGCTTCGAGCGCCCGTCGGTCCAAGCCGGTGCGCGCCGCGAGGATCTCCAGATTCCGCTCGGTCTTGCCCGAATTGTACTGCCGCACGGCGCGCAGATAGGCGGTCATGAAGCGGATCCCCGCTTCGGGGTCCTGCTCGAGCAGCGCCGGCCCGAACAGCAGGACAGAGAACTGCCCGTCGGGCAAGAGCTCTTGCGCCGCTCGCCAGGCCACCGCTTGGCCCGCGTCGATCTGGCCCTGCATCGGCACGCCGGCGGTGCTCGTCACGTCGACCCTGCGCTGCGCCAGCGCCTGAGCCTCCGCTTCCCCGCTGAGATGGTAGACCTCGACGTCGTCCCAGGTCCTGCCGGCCGAGGCGAGCGCGCGCTCGGCGAGCATTTCGTAGAAGGAGCCGCGCTGAACCGAGAAACGCCACCGGCGGCCTCCCTCCGGCGCGAGTAGCACGCCGTCGCGCACCATCTCCGGCCGGGCGAGAAAGGCCATGTAGGTGCAGCCGTCGCGGGCGAAGTGCCCCTTGTCGGCGACCACGCGGATCCTCGCGCCCATGGCGATGGCGTTGAGGAAAGCGGGGGTGAGGCTCCCTGTCAGCACCTCGAGATCGCCTTGGATCAGCGCAGGGAGCCCGTCGCGGCTCGAGGCGAGCGAAAACTGCTCGACCTCGAGCCCTTCGTCGTGGAAGTAGCCCTCCGCTTCCGCGATCAGCAGCGGCGCCATGCTCAGATGCGATCGGGCGAGGACGCGGATCCGCCGGAGAGCTTCGCCGTGCTCTCCGGTCGTCGAGGCGTCGTCCGTGCACCCGGCCGCGAGCAGGCCGAGCAGGGCCGCCGCGGCGCGGGCGCGGCTCAAGCCGCCGCCACCGGGCTGCCCGGCTGGAAACGCGCGACGAGGCGCTTGAGCCCGACGTTCATGGCGAAGCCGAGCACAGCGATCACGAGCAGCGCGGCGTAGAGATCGTCGGTGTGGAAGGTCTCCCAGGCGAACCAGAGCAGGTGGCCGAGGCCCTTCTCGGAAGTGATGAGCTCGATGCCGAGCGTGGTCTTGAGCGCCCGGATCAGTGACAGACGCGCTCCCGCCATCACCGACGGGAGGCTCCCCGGCAACACCACGCGCGTGAACACCTGGCGCGGACGGGCGCCGAAGTTGCGCGCCACTTCGAAGTAGACCGGCTCGATCTGCCGCACGCCCGCCACGGCGTTGATCAGCATGGGGAAGAAGCAGGCGATCGCGATGACGAGAATGCGCGCGGTTTCGCCGATGCCGACGATCAGGAAGATCAAGGGCAGCAGGGCGAGCCGCGGCACCGGATGGGCGGCCGCGACCAGCGGATCGAGCGCCAGCCGCACCGGTCGCGACCAACCCATGGCCAGTCCGACGAGGAGACCGACGACGCCACCGAGGGCGAAGCCGACCAGGATGCGGGTGAGCGAGGCCAGGAGGTTCTCGGCGAGAACGCCCCCCGCCACCATCTCGCCGAGCGCGCGCGCGATCGCCGTCGGGGGCGGATAGAACAGGCTCGAGATCAGCCCCGTGCGCGCCGAGAGCTCCCAGATCCCCAGGCCCGCGACGACCACGAGCAGCGGCACCGATCGCGCCACGGCGTCGGCGCGCGATCCCGGGGGTCGCCTGTCGCGGCGCGCTGGTTGGGGGCTCGACCTGGAGGACTCGATGGCGGGGGCTCCGTCGGTTGCTCGCGGACTCGGCCGACGAGGGTTGCTGGTTGAATCGCCGCGCAAGCTATCACGCGCCCCGTCACCGGCCGGCCGCCAGCGGGCTGCCGTGAGGCCGACGCTGGCGTATTCTCCGTCCATGCGCTGGCAAAGACTCCGGCTGGTCCTCGCGCTCGTGCTTCTCGTCGTCGCCGCGGTAATGCTGCGGCGTTCGATCGGCGGCATCGCCGCGGCGATCGGACTCGATCGACCGGGCGCCCTGCCGGCCGCCGCGCTCGCCTCGAGCTCGGAGACCGGCGCGCCGCCGCCGGCCGCGGTCGCGCTCGAGCCGATCGCCGGCGGCCTCGAGCGGCCGCTCCTGGTCACCCACGCCGGCGACGGCAGCGGACGGCTCTTCGTCGTCGAGCAGGGGGGGCGCGTGCGCATCGTCCGCGACGGACGTCTGCTCGCGACGCCCTTCCTCGACCTCGGCTCGAAGCTCGATTCGAGTGGCGGCGAACGCGGGCTCCTCGGTCTCGCCTTCGCGCCCGACTATCCGCGCTCCGGCCTCTTCTATGTCGCCCACACGGCGCCCGGGCCGATGGTACGGATCGCCCGCTATCGGGTCTCGGGTGATCCCGACCGCGCCCAACCCGAGCCGCTCGCGACGATCCTCGAGATGGCCGACCCGGCGTCGAACCACAACGGCGGCGGCATCCTGTTCGGCCCCGACGGCATGCTCTGGATCGGCACCGGCGACGGCGGCTCGGCCGGCGACCCCTGGGACAACGCCCGCGACCTCGACTCGCTCCTCGGCAAGATGCTGCGCATCGATGTGAGCGGCAAGCGTTACGCGATCCCGCTCGACAACCCCTTCGCGCGCGGCGGTGGCCGGCCCGAGATCTGGGCTCGCGGCCTGCGCAACCCCTGGCGCTTCAGCTTCGACCGCGCGACCGGCGAGCTCTGGATCGGCGACGTCGGCCAGTACGCCTGGGAGGAGATCGACGTCGAGGACCCCAAGACCGGCGGCGGCCGCCACTACGGCTGGAAGAGCATGGAAGGGCGCCACTGCTTCTCGCCCAAGACCGGCTGCGACCCGGCCGGCCTCGAGCTGCCGGTCCACGAGTACGGCCATGACCAGGGCTGCTCGGTGACCGGCGGCTACGTCTACCGGGGCAAGGCGATCCCCGCGCTCGCCGGCGCCTACCTCTTCGCCGACTACTGCAAGGGCACCCTCTGGTCGCTCGAGCGTCGGCGCGACGATGGCATCGCCGAGGTCGCGACCCTGCTCGAGACCGGCCTTTCCATTTCATCGTTCGGCGAAGACGAAGCGGGCGAGCTCTACCTCTGCGACCACGCCAATGGCGCCGTGCACCGCCTGGTCCCGGCGGACTCCCGCTCGCGATCCGCCGCCGCGGCCGGCCGACCAACGGAAAAAGCTGCTTGTTAAGGGACGGCTGGACGGAGCGGAGAGGCTGAACGCGCCAGCGCCGCGACAGTTCCTTCCCTACCCCTTAATTGCACGCTTTCTCGAAGGCCGGCGACCGCGCCGCGGCGAGCACTCGCGAAAACCGGCAGTGAAGGGGACGTTGGGTCGAGCGCGGAGGCCTGACGCGCCAGCGCCGCGACAGTTCCTTCCCTACCCCTTCAATGCACGCTTTCTCGAAGGCCGGCGACCGCGCCGCGGCGAGCACTCGCGAAAACCGGCAGTGAAGGGGACGTTTGGTCGAGCGCGGAGGCCTGACGCGCCAGCGCCGCGACGATTCCCTTCCCTACCCCTTCAATGCACGCCTTCTCGATGGCCGGCGATCGCGCCACGGCGAGCACTCGCGAAAACCGGCAGTGAAGGAGGCGGCTAGTCGAGCGCGGACGCCTGACGCGCCAGCGCCGCGACGGTTTTCGACCTCCCCCTTCTATGCCCGCCTTCTCGACGGCTTGCGGAGCCGCGGTGGCAGCCCGCAAAAGCGGGCGGCGACGAGAAGTCGAGAAGTGAGAAAAAGAAAAGGAAAGAGAAGAATAGAAAGAAAGAGAGAACGGTGAAGTTGAGAGACGCCTACGGAAACTCCGGTGGCGGGACGCGGTGATGGGTGGCCTGCTCGAAGGCGTAGGCGAGAGCGATCAGGCGGGGCTCGCTGCAGGCGAGACCGGTGAAGCTGACTCCCATCGGTGACGGCTTGGCGTCGAAGCCCGCGGGGAAGGGGGGCTTCGGGTCGTTGGGAAAGAAGCCCGCCGGCACGATGACGGTCGGGTAGCCCGCTTTGGCCGGGAGGCCGGCGCCCCAGTTGGCCGGGAAGAGCAGGGCGTCGAGCCGGTGCTCGGCGAAAACCGCGTCGAGACCCTGGTCGCGCGCGAGCCGCAGGTCCTTGGCGCGGTCCGCTTCGTAGCGCTCCCGGTCGAGCCGGACGTCCATCTCGTCGGAGATGTCGAGCAGCGCCTGGCCATAGTAGATCGCCCCCATCTTCTGGTGGGCGACGTTCCACTGGCGCAGCTCGGTCAGCGTTCGGACCGGTGCGCCGGGTCCGAGCGAGGCGAGCCAGGCGTCGAAGTCGCGCTTCATGCCGTACTTGAAAACGACCGAGCAGTCGGCGTCCTGCCCTTTGGCATCGTCGAGGCCGGCGCAGACACCCCAGAGGAGCGCGTTGGCGGCGGGATCGGGCGAGACGACGCTCGGGATCTCGGCGGGGTCGACGATCGTGGCACCGAGCTGGCGCAGGGTCGCGATCGCCTCGTCCATCAGCGCCCGGCGTCCGGGGTCGAGCCCGCCCTCCGCCTCCTCCTCGCCCGGCGGCGTCGTCTCCTCGTAGAAGTATGCGCGCGGGATGCCGATGCGCGCTCCGCGCATGGCGTCGTTGTCGAGAAACCGCGTGTAGTCGTGGTCCGCGGGCTCCGGGCAGCGTCCGGTCGCGGCGTCGTTCGGATCGGGACCGTTCCCCTCGAGAGCTCCGAGCAGGATCGCGGCGTCGGTGACAGTGCGCGCCATCGGACCGGCGGTGTCCTGGTCGGCGGTGATCGGGATGATGCCGTGACGGCTGATCCGGCCGACCGTCGGTTTGATCCCGGCGAGGAGATTGGCGCTCGCCGGCGAGAGGATCGAACCGGAGGTCTCGGTGCCGACGTTGGCCGCCCAGAAGCTCGCCGCCGTGCCGGTGCCCGAGCTCGAGCCGCCGGTGGCGAGCGCCGGGCGGCCGTCGCCGGTCGCGGCGCGCGGGTCGCGCCGCGGGTCGTAGGGGTTGAATCCATAGCCGTTCAGCCCGTTGTAGTTGGTCGGCATTCCGGTCGCGATCCAGTTGGCGAGCTCGGTCATCTGGGTCTTGGCGAGGATCACCGCGCCGGCGGCGCGCAGGTTCGCGACCAATGTCGCCTCGTAGGGGGGCACGAAGCCGGCGAAGGCGAGCGCGCCGCCGGTGGTCGGCATGTCGAGCGTGTGGGTGTTGTCCTTGACCGCGATCGGAATGCCGTGGAGCGGGCCGCGCACCCTTCCCTCCGCCCGCTCGCGGTCGCGGGCGTCGGCCTCCTCGAGCGCGCGCGGGTTGATTGCGATCGCCCCATTCAGCCTGTCCTCGTAGAGCGCGATGCGGATCAAGTAGCGCTCGACCAGCTCGTGCGAGGTCAGCCGTCCGGCCGCCATCGCGGCCTGGAGCTCGGGAATGGTCTTCTCGACGACAGCGAAAGGGGTCGGCGGCACGGCGGCCAGGGCCGGCGCGGCGCAGAGGGCGAGTACGGTCAGCGCGGGTAGGAGCGGTCGGTTCATGACCTGATTCTAGAGGTCTCGGGCAGCTGGCACCGCGCTTCCGCTCGTCCCGCCGCGGGACCGGTTCGTCCCGAGCGCCCGGCCGCACCAGGGACGCCGGAGGTCTCTCCAAGCAGCCGGCGCGCGCTGGTGCGGAAACTTCAGCAGGGTCGCTCCGTACCTATCCCGGGAATCAGATCCAAGACCGGAGGCGCCTCGGCGCCGATTTCATCCCAAGAAGACGGAACGGAGCTCGCTACCGATGTCCAAGAAAACCAAGATCGCCCTCTTTGCCGGCGTGCCGCTGGTCCTCGTGGTCGGCACGATCGGCCTCAAGACCCGCAACGGCAAGTCCGACCTGGTCGAGGTCCAAACCGCCGCGATCGAGGCGCGCGAGATCATCCAGACCGTCGTCGCCACCGGCCGCATCCAGCCGGTGACGCAGGTCAACATCAGCGCCGACGTCAGCGCCAAGATCACGCGACTCGCGGTCAACGAGGGCGATTGGGTCGAACAGGGGCAGTTCCTGCTCGAGCTCGATCGCGAGCGCTATCTCGCCGAGGTCGAGAGCTCGGAAGCGAACTTGCGTTCCTCGGAGGCCGATGCCGCCGTCGTCTCGGAGAATCTCGACAAGGCCGAGAAAGACCTCGCCCGGATGCAGGATCTCCAGCAGAAGAACCTGGAGTCGCTCGCCAATTTCGACGCCGCCGCTTCGGCGGTGGGCGTCGAGAAGGCCCGCCTGCGCTCCGCCCTCGACCGCGTCGAGCAGAGCCGCGCGGCGCTCAAGCAGTCGCGCGACGCACTGTCGAAGACCACCATCTACGCGCCGATGTCCGGCACCGTCTCCAAGCTCAACAAAGAGGTGGGCGAGATCGCGCTCGGCTCGCAGTTTCAGGAGGACGTCATCCTCGAGATCGCCAACTTGAGCGGCATGGAGGCGCTTGTCGATGTTGACGAGAACGACATCGTCCAGCTCTCGCTCGGCGACAAGGCGACGATCGAGGTCGACGCGCTGCCTGGTGTCACGTTCGAGGGCGCGGTCACCGAGATCGCCAGCAGCGCCAAGATCGCCGCCCAGGGCACCTCCGACCAGAAGACCGAATTCGAGGTGAAGATCGCCATCCTCGAGCCCGGCACGAAGCTGCGACCCGGCATGACCGCGAGCGCCGACGTCGTCACCGAGGTGCGCGAGAGCGCGCTCGGCGTGCCGATCCAGAGCGTCGCGGTGCGCACGCCCGAGCAGCTGGGGGTCGAGGCGAAGGGCGACGAAGCCGAGAAGAGCGGCGAGCAGAGCGCCGAGCCGCGCTTCACCCCCGACAAGGATGGCTTCGTCCAGGTCGTTTTCGTGGTCGAGGGTGGTGTCGCGCATGCCAAGCAGGTCAAGACCGGGATTCAGAGCGACACCCACATCGAGCTGCTCGAGGGCGTCGCTGCGGGCGAACAGGTCGTGGTCGGCAGCTACCGGGCGATCAGCCGCGACTTGAAGGACGGCTCCAAGGTCACGGCCGGCGCCGAGGGAGACCACTCGTGACCGCGGCTGAAGTCGCACCGGTGGCTCTCGCGCTCCGCGACATCGTCAAGACCTACGACATGGAAGGGATCCTCGTGCACGCCCTGCGCGGGGTCTCGCTCTCGATCGAGGCCAACGAGTACGTCGCGATCATGGGACCGTCCGGCTCCGGCAAGTCGACCCTGATGAATCTCATCGGCTGCCTCGACGTGCCGACCTCCGGCTGCTACCTGCTCGACGGCGTCGACGTCTCCGGCCTCGACGACGACAGGCTCGCCGAGATCCGCAATCAGAAGATCGGCTTCGTCTTCCAGACGTTCAATCTGATCCCGCGCGCCGACGTCTTTCGCAACGTCGAGCTGCCGCTCGTCTACAGCGGCATCGCACCGGCCCGGCGGCGCCTGCTCACCGAGGAGGCGATCGAGCGAGTCGGCCTCGCGGACCGCATTCGGCACAAGCCCAACGAGCTGTCGGGCGGCCAGCGGCAGCGCGTCGCGATCGCCCGCGCGCTCGTCAACAACCCTTCGATCATTCTCGCCGACGAGCCGACCGGCAACCTCGACTCGAGGACCGGTGAGGAGATCCTCGAAGTCTTCGGCGAGCTCCACGCCAGCGGCAACACCATCATCCTGGTCACCCACGAGGACGACGTGGCGCGGCGGGCGGCGCGGATCGTGCGCCTGCGCGACGGCCTGATCGAGAGCGACTTGCCGGTGGCGGAGGACCGCGCCGGCATCCAGGCCGCCGCCCTGCCGCCGGCCGCGCTCGCCGCGGCGGGCGCCGGGGTCGCCGCCGAGGCCTGAAATGCCACGCCGCGCCCAGGAGACGATCGAGGCCGTCCGGATCGCCGTCGCGGCGATCCGGGCCAACACCGCCCGCGGCGTGCTCACCACGCTCGGCATCGTCATCGGCGTCCTGGGCGTCATCACCACGATGACCGCCGCCAACGGCCTCGCCAACAACTTCCGCGAAAGCGTCTCCGCGCTCGGCTCGGACGTCGTCTACGTCTCGCGCATGCCTTGGATCATCCGTGGCAACTTCTTCGAGTTCCGCAACCGGCCCAACGTCAGCCTCAAGGAAGTCGAGAAGCTCGAGCAGCGGCTCACCCGCGCGGCCACGGTGAATCCCACGACCCACACCGAACGCAACATCAAGTACGCATCGCGCGTGCTCGACGACATCGACATCATCGGCACCACCGACAAGCAGATGCTGGTTTCGGCGTCGGTGCCCGAGGCCGGGCGCTTCCTGACCGCCTTCGACGTGCAGGCGAAACGCCGGGTCTGCGTCATCGGCTCCGAGATCCGCGAACGCCTGTTCGAGAGCGTCGACCCGCTCAACAAAGAGATGAAAATCGGGCGCATCGAGCTTCCGGGTGATCGGCGTCATGGAGAAACAGGGTAGCGCCGGCTTCTTCGGCGGACCCGAACTTCGACTCGCAGGTCTTCGTGCCGATCACCACGTTCACCAAGGCGTTCGGCGGCGCCCAGCGCAACATCGACATCGCGGTCAAGGCGCCGCCGGCGACCAGCGTTGCCGACTTCGAGTACGAGGTCATCGGTGAGATGCGCAAGGTGCGCAAGCTCGCACCCGGCGAGGACGAGAACTTCTCGATCAACAAGATGGATTCCCTGGTCGACATGTTCAACAACGTGATGGGTGTGGTGCTGCTGATCGGCATCGTGATCACCGGGATCTCGCTCTTCGTCGGCGGCGTCGGGGTGATGAACATCATGTTCGTCTCGGTCACCGAGCGCACTCGCGAGATCGGCATCCGCAAGGCGATCGGCGCCAAGAAGCGGGCGATCCTGACCCAGTTCCTGTTCGAGTCGGCGGCGATCTGCCTGATCGGCGGCCTGTTCGGGCTGCTGCTCGCGATCGGCGTCACCGAGATCATCGACAGGACGCTGATGCCGGCGAGCATCTCTCCGGGCATCGTCGTGGTCGCCTTGCTGGTGTCGACCCTGACCGGCGTCATCGCCGGCGTCGTTCCCGCCTACCGTGCTTCGCGGCTCGATCCGATCGAAGCGCTGCGCTACGAATGAGCGCGACCGAGGAGAGCCCGAGATGAGGATGCGCGAAACCCTGCCGATGGCGCTCGAGGCGATCCGAGCCAACAAGCTGCGCTCGGTGCTGACCCTGGTCGGCATCGTCGCCGGCGTCGCCTCGATCATCGCGGTGATGACCGGCATCTCGGTGATCCAGATCGACCATGGAGAGCGAGCTCTCGGTGCTCGGCACCCAGACGTTTCAGGTGCAGAAGTGGCCGGCGGGCGGCTTCGGACCGCGGGACATCGACTGGCGGAAGATCCAGGCGCGGCCGCCGATCACGGTCGAGAACGCCAATGCGATCCGCGCCAAGGTCGCGAGCGTCGATCTGGTCGGCGCCGAGCTCTGGCGCTTCGGCTCCGAGGCCCGCTACAAGGGGGAGTCGACCGAGGCGAACCTCTGGGTGGTCGGCGGCGACGCGCAGTACGCGCCGAACAACACGCACCTGGTCGGGCTCGGACGCAACCTGACCGACGAGGACCTGCATGTCAGCCGCAAGGTCGCGGTGATCGGGTACGCGCTCGCCGAGAAGTTCTTTCCCTTCATCGACCCGATCGACAAGGAGATCAAGGTCGACGGCCGCAAGTACACCGTGGTCGGCGTCTTCGAGGAGAAGAAGTCGGCGATGGGGGGCAACTTCGACAACTACGTCCTGATCCCGGTCAGCACCTGGATCCGCGCCTACGGCTGGCGCGACAACGATGGCAATCGGGAGCGCTCGGTGAACGTGACGGTGCGCGCGGTCACCCCGCAACTGCTCGACGAGGCGATCGAGGAGACCCGCGCGGTGCTGCGTGCCGAGCGCGGCGTGCGCCCGGGCGAAGACGACAACTTCTCGTTCTTCACCAACGACAGTCAGATCAAGGCATTCAACCAGGCCACTCTCGGCGTCAAGCTCGGCGCCTTCGTGGTCGGAATCATCGCGCTGGTCGTGGCGGGCATCGGCATCATGAACATCATGCTGGTCTCGGTGACCGAGCGCACCCGCGAGATCGGTATCCGCAAGGCGCTCGGCGCCAAGCGCCGTGACATCCTCGCGCAGTTCCTGCTCGAGGCGATTCTGCTCTGCAACTTCGGCGGCATCCTCGGCGTCCTGATCGGCTTCGGCCTCGGCAACCTGGTGACCATCTTCACCGACTTTCCGATCCACGTGCCGATGGACTGGGCGGTCAACGGCCTGCTCTTCTGCACCGCCGTCGGCCTCACCTTCGGCATGTGGCCGGCGATGAAGGCCTCCAAGCTCGCCCCGATCGACGCGCTGAGCTGGGAGTAACGGTCCGGCGCGTGGCTCAGGTCGGCGCCGGCGGCGCCACCACCTCGAGCGCCGCGGGCAGCACTTCGAAGTCGATTCCGGGCGGCTCGATGTGGTCGGGGTTGCCATCCCAGTGGTAGGGCAGCCGCTCGGTGCAACGAAGCTCGAGACGCGCGAAGCGGACCTCGTGTGTGAACGGCTTGCGGCCGAGCGTGCCGCGCAGGCAATCGACCAGAGCTCCGACTCGGGCCGGAACCCCCGTCTCGGTCACCAACGTCAGATCGAGCTCACCGTCGTCGGGCTGGGCGGCCGGGCAGAGCCTGAAACCGCCCCCGGTGGTCACGCCGTTCTGGATCGCCAGGATCGTCATCCGTCCGACGTAGTGAAAGTCGCCGTTGGTCAGCTCGATCTCGGGGCAGCGGTAGTTGAAGAGCGTGCCGATGCCCGCGGCGAGGTAGGCAGCCATGCCACGGACCCACTTGATCGAGGTCGAGTTGACGTTGATCGAGCCGAGCAGGCCGATGCCGATGGCGTTCAGGACCACGCGATCGCCAACCCTGATCAGATCGACCCGGCGCCGCCCTCCGGCCAGCAGCACCTGCGCGGCGTCCTCGAGCGGGAGCGGCAGGCCCAGCGTGCGCGCCGCGTCGTTGCCCGTGCCGAGCGGCAGAATGCCGAGCGCGGCGGCCCGCCCTGCGCCGTGCAGCCCCTGCAGCACTTCGCAGATCGTGCCGTCGCCACCGACCGCGACGACCACGTCGTGGCCGGCCGCGATCGCCTCGGCGGCGAGATCGCCGGCATGCCCGGGCGCGCGCGTCAACGAGAACGGCACGTCGACTCCGACGGCACGTAGGCGCTCCCGCAACCGGGGCCAATGGCGCCCGACCTTCCCGCCACCCGCCGCGGGGTTGACTACGAGGTGCATGGCGCGAGTCTAGCGCCTGAGGTCGCCCTGCCGGATCTTGTCGTGCTGGTTCTCTTGTTGGGCGTCTTGTGTGCCGGCCGGGTCCGTGTCCGGCCTTCGCTGCTTGCGAGGAACCCCATAGTGATCTAGAGCAATCGGGGCGTGGGGACCCCCCGTCGTCTGCGCATCGAATACCGGCCCCGAACCCGGCTGCGAGGTGAGAGAGAAAGCACCCAGGCGAGCGTCGGAGCTTGTGTCCGTTCCCTGGCACGAACGAGACGCGGGGAGCGCTCCCTCATCTGGGGAGGAAGCGCGATCCGAAGCGACCCCCAGCCTCGACGATCGGAAGCTCTGATCCCTTGCTTGGGCGGGCCGAGCGCAGCCCCGAGCCGGCAGGCGATCCGAAGCCCGATTCCTCCCCAGAAGAGGGAACGCTCACCGCTCCGCCACCAGAGACGCCCAACAGCGAAATCAGCGCTCAGGTAGAACGAGCGGAGCGAGCCGGGCGAAGGCTCAGCGCCCCGAGCCGGAGCTGCGCTTCAGGTAGCCGAAGAAATCGCCGTCGGTGGAGAAAACGAGGATGGTGTCGCCATCGACGGTGGCCTCGAAGGTCTCCATGGTCTTCAGGAACTCGTAGAAATCCCGCGAGTCGCTCGAGCTGTTGTAGGCCTCGGCGTAGATCTCGGTCGCGCGCGCGTCGGCGCGGCCGCGGATCTCCTCGGCGGTGCGATAGGCCTCCGAGCCGATCTGCTTGAGCTCGCGCTCCTTCTCGCCCTGGATGCGCAGCGCCTCGCCCTCGCCCTCGGACCGGAACCGGGCCGCGATCCGCTCGCGCTCGGCGATCATCCTGTCGAAGACCTTCGATTGGACTTCGGCGACGTAGTTGATTCGCTTCAAGCGGACGTCGAGAATCTCGATGCCGAGATCCTGCGTGCGCGCTTGCGCCTTGGCGAGGATCTCCTCCTGGATCTTGACGCGCCCGACCGCGATGGGATCGAGCGTGACCAGCTCCTCCGCGGTCTGCGACTCGTCGAGCTCCGGCGTACGGTTGGTCGTGCGCACCACCTCGACCAGATCGTGATTGGCGATCGAGTTGCGAGTCTCGCCGTCGAGGATGTCGTCGAGGCGGGTCTGGGCGCCGCGCTCGTCCTTCAACCGCTGGAAGAACTTGAGCGGATCACTGATGCGCCAGCGCGCGTACATGTCGACCCAGATGAAGCGCTTGTCGCGGGTGGGCAGCTGGTTGGCCTCGCCGTCCCACTCGAGGAAGCGCTTCTCGAAGCGGTGGACGTCCTGGATGAACGGCACCTTGAGGTGGAAGCCGGGCTCGGAGACCGGGTTGCCGACCGGGCGTCCGAACTGGGTAATGATCACTTGTTCGGCCTCGTTGACGATGTACCCGGCGTTCCAGAGCCCGAGGATCGCGACGAAGACGAGCGCGGCGGTTACGAACCCCTTCATCGCCCACCCTCCTTGCCCTGCTCGGGAGCTGTTCGGAGGCTCTCCAGGTTGAGCAGCGGCACCAGGCCCTTGACGTCCTTGTCGACGACGACCTTCTTGCCCGCCTTCGGCAGCACTTTGGCGAGCGTCTCGAGGTAGAACCGTTTGCGCGTGACCTCGGGCGCCTTGCGGTACTCCCCGTAGAGCGCGACGAAACGCGCGGCGTCGCCTTCGGACCGGTTGACCCGGTCGAGCGCGTAGCCCTCCGAACGCTCGACCGTCTGCTGGGCTTCGCCGCGGGCCCGCGGGATCACCTGGTTGTACTCGCGCTGCGCCGTGTTGATCCGTTCCTCGCGCTCCTGCTGCGCCTGGTTGACGGCGTTGAACGACGGCTTGACCTTGTCGGGCGGGTTGACGTTCTGCAGCACGACCTGCTCGACCTTGAGGCCCGTCTCGTACTGATCGCACAGCACCTGCAGGTTCTGCTCGACCAGGCTGGCGACCTCCTGGCGGCCGACCGTGAGCACCTCGTTGACGGTGCGGTCGCCGACCGCCTCGCGAACGACGGCCTCGGTCATGGCACGGAAGGTCTCACGAACGTTCCTCACCTTGAACAGGAAGTCGTAGGCGTTGACGATCCGGTACTGGACGACCCACTCGACGTCCGCGATATTCAGATCGCCAGTGAGCATCAGCGACTCGTCGTCGAAGTCGCGTCCGGAGTATTGCGTTCGCACGCCCGGCTGCTCGGTGCGGAAGCCGAACTCCTCCTTGAGCTGCCGCTCGACCGGCACCTTGATCACGCTCTCGACGCCGAGCGGCATCTTGAAGTTGAGCCCGGGGTTCGCCTCGCGTACGTACTCGCCGAACCGCAGGACGACGCCGATCTCTTCCGGATCGACGGTGTAGACCGAGCTGAAGACGATCAGCAGGGCCAGCAGCGCGAGAACGATGCCGCGCAGCGGTAATTTGCCTGCGTACTGCTGCCAGGATTGGCCCAGATCCGGGAACTGCGTCACTCTGCCGTGCCGGCCGCCGTCGTCGCCAGATGTCTCCATGGAACTCCTCTAGTAACACCCTACCATCCGCCGCTGCGGGTATTTCCCCCCCGCGACACCATTCAGGCGCCTTGGACCTTGCGCAGCGCCGCCTGCTTGAGCGCCATGCTGGTCGCAGCGCCCTTGGCGATCGTCCGCACCTCGTGATCAGGCAGGGTCTGGAGGATGCGCAACGCGAACGGCAGCGGCGTCCGCGGGTTGTGGACCAACGCGACCCGGACGTCGAGGTTGGAGAACCAGGGATTGGTCTTGAGAATCAGCTCCGCCGCCTGGAACGAGAGGAAAGACGACTTCGCGGCCCGCACCACTTCGTCGATCGAGAGCCGCGGGTTCTTGAGCAGCGCGAAGAGAACCTGCGGATCGCTCTCCTGGATCAGGAGCGCGCGGGTGATGCGATCCGCCTTGGGCGCCAACAGGATCTTCTGCGGCGGCGTCATCCCACGCAGCTGCTCCCAGAGCGTTGTCCGGGCGCCCTCCTCCTCGCCGGCATTCGCCGGCACGGCACGCAGGGTGGCCAGGATCTCGACGGGATCCCCTTCGAGGTGGAGCGCGAGAGCCTCTGGCAGGGTGGCGACGACCCGAGCCTCGAGCGTCGCCTCGCCACCCCCTTCGAGCCGCAACGTGAGCGCGACCGGCGTCAGCGCCGGCAGCGGCTCCGGCGACGCCACGACCAGCCCGCCGACCGCGAGGTTCGCGCGCTCCTCCGCCGCGAGCTCCTCCTCGCTCTCGAACTCCACCACGAAGGCTCCCGGTCCGGTCCGCTCGATTCTCATCGGGCCACACACCGCATGCCGACGAGAATGTCATGCCACGGCGGCGCGACCGCTCTCGAAACAGGATCCTGGCTACAATGGAGGGAACGAAACCCACGAGGAGGATGCGATGACCGAAGCCAAGAAACCCGCCCCCGCCCCCGCCAAGCCCGCCGCCCGCAGCCGCAAGAAGCCCGCCGGGAGGCCGTCGACGGCGCGGCCCGCAACCCGCAAGAGCGCGCTGAAGAAGACCGCCAAGAAGAGCGTCCCGGCGACACCCGCGGGCAGCCTGGAAGCCACTCTCGCAGCCCTCGGCCGCAAGGCCGACGAAGCGCGCGCCAAGCTCGCCGCGATGACCGACGAGAGCGCCAAGGCCGCCGGCAAATCGCTCGACCGGGCGACCAAGGCGACCAGCGCCAAGGTGCGCGAGCTCAACAAGGGCTGGCAGAAGCTCGAGCCGAAGCGCAAGGCGCAGTGGATCGCGGGCGCGCTCGGCGCCATCGCCGCCGCGGCGGCGCTCCCGATCGTCGTCAACGAACGGCGCAAGGCGAAGAAGAAGGCGGACGCCGCGAAGAAGGCGAAGGACTGAAGCGCTATCTGGCTCGGTTCGGCGCGGTGAAGGTCGCCCGCGGCGAGCCGCTGGAGGAAAGACCGTGATGCCGACCGGTTCCGCTCGCCCCGGGCGCGCCCTGCGCGCGCTCGCCTGTCTGGCCTTCGCCCTGCCCGCTGCTGTCGCGGCGGCGCCGGACGATCCGGTCGCCCCAGGCGTCCGTACGCTCTACCTGGTGCGCCACGGCGCCTACGACGAGGCCGATCCCAGAGACGCCGCCGTCGGCAAGGGCCTGGTGCCGATCGGCGTCGCCCAGGCCAAGGCGCTCGCCGCGCGGCTGCGCGCGCTTCCCTTCGGCTTCGACGAGATCCTCGCGAGCCCGCTGACCCGGGCGCGCGAGACCGCGGAGGTCATCGCGGCGGACCTCGATGGCGCCGGCGTCGAGATCGTGCCCGATCTCGCCGAGTGCACCCCGCCGACGCGCCGCAGAGACATCACGGATCGGGAGAAGCCGGAGGATCTCGCCGCCTGCTCGGCGCAGCTCGAGCGGCTGGCGGCGACGCTCTTCGCGCCGTCGACGCGCGGCGACCGCCACGATCTCGTCGTCTGTCACGGCAACGTCACGCGCTGGCTGGTCACCCGCGCGCTCGCGGTCGCTCCCGACTCCTGGCTCGGCATGTCGATCGGCCACGCCAGCTTGACCGTGATCCGAGTCGACGCCGAAGGGGGCCTGCGCGTGCTCGCGGTCGGCGACGTGGGGCACCTGCCGCCCAGCCTCCAAACCGGCCGGCTCGACGATCCCGACCGCACGCTCGAGGTGCTCCGGCCGGCGCCGAAGGCGTCGGTCGCCCCTCGACCCTGAGCTCGCCATCCCGTCAGGGCGTCTCCAGCTCCAAGCGTGCAACGGTCGCTGCCCGATTTCGTATCCTGAAGCGGTGGGGAGACGATGACCGAGATCATCCGACCTGGAGCGCCGTCGACCGGCGCGACGCGCGAGCTGACGGCCGAGGCCAAGCTCCAGCTGCTGCTTGAGGTGGCGCGGCGCAGCCGCGGCACGCTCGACCTCGAGGAGACGCTCGATCACCTGCTCGACGCCGTGGCTTCGGTTCTCGACTACGACGCGGCCGGTATCTTCGCGCTCAACGAGGACCTCTACCCGGCGCACGACCGGCCCGCGGGTCTGATCGCCGGCGTAGCGCGGCGGGGATTCCCCAGCCGGCCGGTCGAGGACGACGAGATGCTGAGCTCGGGACGCGGCATCGTCGGGCATGCCATTCGCACCGGCAAGTCGATTCTGGTGCCCGACGTCCGGCTCGATTCGCGCTATGTCGAGGGACGCCCCGGTACCCGCTCCGAGATCGCCGTGCCGATCGCCGTCGAGGGCCGGACGCTCGCCGCTCTCGACGTCGAGAGCGATCGCGTCGAGGCCTTCGACGCTAGCGACGTCGAACGGCTCGAGTTCTTCGCCGAAGCGGCCGCCCTGGCGGTCGAGAAGGCGATGCTGCACCGACATCTGCTCGAGAAGGAGCAACTCGACACCCAGATTCGCATCGCGCGGGAGGTGCAGCTCGGGCTCCTCCCCCAGCACGCGCCGGAGGTTCCGGGCTACGACCTCGCCGGCCTCTGCCTGCCGAGCCTCGCGCTCGGCGGCGACTACTACGACTTCGTCCCACTCGCCGACGGGCGGCTCGGCCTGGTCATCGCCGACGTCGCGGGCAAGGGCATTCCCGCCGCTCTGATCATGGCGACCTTCCGCGCGTTGCTGCGCGCGCAGATCGAGTCCGCGGGCACGCTTGCCGAGACTGTCGCCGCAGTCAGCCGACTGCTGCGCGGCGCCTCCTCGCCCCGCGCCTTCGTGACCTGTTCCTACGCGGTGCTCGATCCCGCGAGCGGCTGCCTCCGCTACGCCAACTGCGGCCATCCGCCGCCCCTGCTCGTGCACGCGGACGGCTCGATCGAAGAGCTCGCCAACTGCGGCCCGGTGCTCGGAGTCTTCCCCGACGCGCTCTTCGAGCAGCGGGAGACCCCGGTCGAGCCCGGCGATTGCCTCCTCTTCTACACCGACGGTTTGGTCGAGGCGCGCAGCCGCTCCGGCGAGCAGTTCGGTGTCGACCGCGTCGCCGAAGCTCTGCGTCAGGACCTCTGCCGGGGCGCCGGAGAGCTCGTGGACGACCTGGTGCGCCGCATCCGCGAGTTCGGCGCTGGGCCCAGCCTCGGCGACGACCTCACCCTCGTCGTCCTGCGCCGGCACGAGAAGGGCTGAACCGGCCGGCGCCGGTCGTGGCAAACTCGGCGCCAGATGAGCGACTCGCCGCCCGCCTTCCAGGACCTCTATCCCGACCACTGGAGCCACTGCTACGGCTGCGGGCGCCTGAACGAGAAAGGGCTGCACATCCGCAGCTTCTGGGCGGGCGACGAGACTGTGGCGATCGTCCGCCCTCGCCCGGAGCACACGGCGCTGCCCGGCTTCGTTTACGGCGGGTTGATCGCCTCGGCGATCGACTGCCACTCCACCGGCTCGGCCGCGGCCGCGGCGCACCGCGCGACAGGCGGGAAGCTGGGCGAGGGGCATCTCCCCCGCTTCGTCACCGGCCGGCTGGAAGTGGATTTCCTCGAGCCGACCCGGATCGACGCCGAGATGCACCTGCGCTCGACGATCGTTGAGGTCAAAGAGCGAAAGGTCATCGTCGCGACCGAGCTCGCGAGCGCCGGCCGGCTGGCGGCGCGTAGCCACGCGGTTCTGATCCGCGTGCCCAACGACTGGGCGCCGGCCGGCTGACCGGCTCCGCGGCGCGGACGGGTG
Organism: uncultured Acidobacteriota bacterium; assembly: GCA_963700315.1. Taxonomy (GTDB): domain Bacteria; phylum Acidobacteriota; class Thermoanaerobaculia; order Multivoradales; family JAGPDF01; genus JACTMI01. The sequence goes on from CAVOXC010000001.1 coordinate 716,476, forward strand.
CCGCTACTTGAGCGGAATCTGTCCGGCGTTCTCTGCGAGCCAGCGCTCGAAGGTCCGCAACGACGGGTTCAAGCCACGGGAGAACTCGAGGTCGCGAGCGCCGCAGTAGTACTCCTCGAAGTCGCGCTTGAACTGGAACATGTTGCCGAGATCCTCGGCGCCGGGGAAGCCGAAGCCACGGTACGCTTCGGGCGTCACCGCGTTGTAGACCACCTCCTCGCCGAGCGCGCGAGTCAGCGCCGCCGCCATCCGAGCGCCGGTCAGGTGCTCGCCCGCGATGCCGACCTTGCGCCCGATGAGCTCGGCGCCTTCCCGGAAGACTCCATAGGCGCAGCGGCCGATGTCGTCCGAGGCGATGCCCGGCAGCTTCTTGTCGCCCATCGGCAGCACGAAGGCGAGCTTGCCGTCGGGCCCGCGCTTGGGTCCGCTGCCGAAGTGGATCAGGTTGTCCCAGTAAAACGAGGTCAGCAGGAGGGTGGTCGGCACACCGAGGTCGGCGAAGAAGTGGTCGGCCTCGCCCTTGGCGTCGTAGTGCGGGACCTTGTACTTCTCCATCAGGGTCGGCATCCGATCGTCGTCGAGCGGCACCCACTGGCGCGTGTCCTCCAGCGTCGACCAGATCGTATGGGCGACGCCCGCGGACTTCGCCGCCTCGGCCATCGCCCGAGCGTTGGCGAGCTCCCGGTCCGGCGAGAAGTGCGCCCAGAAGAAAGTCACGCAGTAGGCGCCGTGAGCGCCCGCGAAGGCCCTTTTCAAGCTCTCGCCGTCGTCGATGTCGACCGCCACGACCTCGGCGCCCCGGGCGGCGAGCGCCCGAGCGGCTGCGGAGCCCGGATCCCGCGTCAGCGCCCGGACCGCGAAGCCGCCCTCCGGATCGGCGAGGATCGCCCGCGCCAGCCCGCTGCCCTGCGCCCCGGTGGCGCCCACCACGGCAATGGTCTTCTTGCTCATCTCGTACCCCTTTTCGCTTCGGCCGGGCCGAACGCAGGTCTCACGTACTTGGTTCCCGTCTTCTGACTCTACGTTCAGCGCCCGCCGCCCGATCGGGCGGCCCTGGCACAGCTCCCGCTACGGCGTCTCGCGCGTGAGCACGGCCCGAGTGTAGAGCAGATCGAAGCCCAGGCGCTGGACGTTCTCCTGCGACTTCGAGCCGGGCTGGGTGGTCACCAGAGCGATGTCGCAACCCGCCGCGGCGCCGTTTGCGAGGGTTGCGGACTCGGCATGTTCGATTCGGGCGGCCAGCGCCGTGCCGCAAAACAGGGGAGACGACGATGCGCCCATGAGCGCGATCCTACCGGCTGGCGAATAGTGCGGGGCACCGCGAACCACCCTGACCCGCCCGGATTCGAGGCTACACTCGCCGCGCGATGACACGAGCGAGCGCGGAGAGGTTGTGGGTCGTGATGCCCGTCTTCGACGAGGAGGCATCGATCGAGCGCGTTCTCGCCGAATGGCTGCCGGCGCTGCGCCGCCTCGGAACGGAGCTCCACCTGGCCGTCGTGGACGACGGCAGCCGGGATCGGACCCCCGCGCTGCTGCGGCAGCTCGCGCTGGCCAACCCTGAGCTCGAGGTCCACCGCAAAGGCAATTCCGGCCATGGCGAGAGCTGCCTCCTCGGCTATCGCCTGGCGCTGGCGGCAGGGGCCGACTGGATTCTCCAGATCGACTCGGACGGCCAGTGCGATCCACGCTATCTGCCCGAGCTCTGGCGTGCCCGCGAGCGGCACGCCGCGATCTTCGGCTACCGCGCCCGCCGCGACGACGGCTGGGCCCGGTGGGCGATCTCGCGGCTGTTGAGCGTCGTCGCGCTCCTCGCCCACGGCACCTGGGTGGCCGACGCCAACGTCCCTTACCGGCTCGTCCGCCGCGACGCCCTCGCACCGGCGATTGCCCGCGTTCCGGCCGACTTTGCGCTCGTCAACGTACTGCTCGCGCTCCGCCTCGAACGCGAGCGCGGTATCCACTGGGTGCCGATCCGCTTCCGCGAGCGGCACGGCGGTAGGGGATCCCTCCGGCCCGCGTCCTTCGTTCGGCACGGCCTTCGTCTCGTCCGGCAGCTGCGGCGCGAGCGTCGGACGACCGGCTGATCGAGGGTCTCGCCAGCAGCAGCACTGGGGTCTTGACGGCGCTCGCCAGAAGTGCTAATTTTTCGGCACATGGTGAGAAAGCCGCACTGAAGGTGACGATGCGCTCCACTCAGAATCTCAGCCGCCGCGAACGGGAGATCATGGACATCGTCCACCGCTCGGGCGGCGCCACCGCCGCGGCCGTGCTCGAGCAGATGACCTCTCCGCCCAGCTATTCGGCGGTCCGGAGCACGCTCGCCATCCTCGAGCAGAAGGGCCACCTGCGCCACCGCAACGAAGGCAACCGGTACGTCTACTACCCGACCGTCCGGACCGAGGCTGCGGGACGAACCGCGCTCGAGCACGTGGTCGGCACGTTCTTCGACGACTCTGCCGCTGCGGTCGTCACCACGCTGCTCGAGACCCGGGCCAAGCGACTCACGCCCGCGGAGCTCGACCGGCTCTCCGCGCTGATCGAGGACGCTCGCCGCGAGGGGCGCTGACACGACGAGCTGTCGCTCGACCGCTTCGAGCAGGAATCCTGGCAGAGCAAGCTCTGAACGAAGTGGACCGGCGACGGCGAGCTCTCGCCCGAGCGCTGGCGCCCCGCCGTCGAATTCTACGAGCGCCTCGGGCGCGAGCGCCCCGCGATCGGCCGCGCCTGGCGCGCCATGCGCGAACGGGAGCGCGAGAGCCATTCGGCGCACTGACCGGCTCCGCTCCGGCGATAGTCGATAGGCTCTCGCCGCCGGGAGGGAGCGGATGCGCCACGACAAGATCGCCGTCGTCGATTTCGGCGGGCAGTACGCCCATCTGATCGCCACCAAGATCCGCCGGCTCGAGGTTCTCGCCGAGATCTGCCAGCCCGACGACCCGATCGAGGCCTTCGCGGAGTATCGCGGCATCCTCCTGTCGGGCAGCCCCTCGCTCTCCGCTTTCGGCGAGGACTCCGACTACACCCGGGGCATCTTCGATCTGTCGGTCCCCATCCTCGGCCTCTGTTTCGGCCATCAGGAGATCGCCAAACGCTACGGCGGCCAGGTCGTCCATGGCGGACGCCAATGGGGACCGGCCGAGCTCCACCTCGAGCGGGAACACCCGCTCTTCGCCGGCCTCGGGCCGGTCGAACCGGTCTGGATGAGCCACTACGATTCGGTGGTCGCCGTCGGCGCCGATTTCGAGGAGCTCGGGATCACCCGAGTCGCTGGCGAGGGGACGCCACATCGCTACGCCGCCATCGGCTCCGACCGGTTGCGCCGCTATGGCTTCCAGTTCCACCCGGAGGTCGACGACACCCTGCACGGCGACGAGATGCTCGCGAACTTCGTCTTCGGCATCTGCGGCTGCCGACCCTCCTGGACCATGGACCGTTTCCTCGCGGAACAAGTCGAGCGCGTGCGCGATCGGGTCGGCGAGCGCTCCGTCTTCCTCCTCGCCTCGGGCGGAGTCGACTCGACCGTCGCGGCGAAACTGCTCGGGCTCGCGCTCGGACCCGAACGGCTGCACCTGCTCCACATCGACAACGGGCTGATGCGGCGGGGCGAGAGCCGCGAGGTGGTGGCGGCCCTCGGCGAGCTCGGGCTGGGCGCTCATCTCGAGTTCGTCGACGCGAGCGGGGACTTCCTCGCCGCGCTCGACGGCCTGGTCGAGCCGGAGGCGAAGCGACGCGTCATCGGTGACACGTTCATCGCCGTTTTCGAGCGCGAAGCGAGGCGGCTCGGCATCGAGGAGCACTTGCTCGCCCAGGGAACGATCTACCCCGACACCATCGAGACCGGTGGCACGAGGCGCGCGGACACCATCAAGACCCACCACAACCGGGTCCCGGTGATCGCGGAGATGATCGCGGCCGGGCGCATCGTCGAGCCGCTCGCGGATCTCTACAAGGTCGAGGTGCGCGAGCTCGGCCTCGAGCTCGGCGTGCCACGCGAGCAGGTCTTCCGCCACCCTTTTCCCGGCCCCGGCCTCGGCGTGCGCCTGCTCTGCTCGACCGGCGAACCCGACCGCACAGACTTCGCCGCAATCGAGCCGGCGGTCTCGGCGGTCGCGGCGAGGACCGGCCTCGCCGCGCACGCGCTGCCGATCCTGTCGGTCGGCGTCAAGGCCGACCTGCGCTCCTACGAGCACCCGGTGCTGATCTCTGGCGAGGCGACCTGGGAGCGCCTGCGCCGGGTCGCGGGGGCGCTGCTCGAAGCGGTGCCCCACGTCAATCGCTGCCTCTGGTGGCTCGGCGCGGGCGCGCCGACGCGGATTCGCCCTCTCGGCGCGACCGTCACCCGCGAGCGGCTCGACCTGTTGCGCGAGGCGGACGCCATCGTCATGGGCGCGCTCGTCCGGTTCGGACTGTACGACTCGATCTGGCAGTGCCCGACGGTGCTCGTGCCGCTGGAGATCGACGGCCGGGGGCGCGAGCTCGTGATCGTCCGCCCCGTCCACTCCGAACGCGCGATGACGGCGACGCCCGCCGAGCTCCCCGCGGCCGTGCGCGCCGAGCTCGCCGTGCGTTTGCTGCCGTTGCCCGGCGTCTCCGGCCTCGCCCTCGACATCACCACCAAGCCTCCCGGCACGATCGAATGGGAGTAAGGCAACAGGTGCGCAAGGGCGCCGCGCGTGCCGCGGCTAGAATCCTCCCCATGACCTCCCGGCCAGCGGATCCGGCGCCCGGCGCGGACGCGGCGGAGCCTCCTCGCGGCATCGTCAACTCCGTCGCCTACAAGCACGGCCAGCGGTTCGCTTCCCTCGAGATCGAGCAGATCCCCGCCGCGCTCGCGGACCCGGCGGTGTTCGTCTGGGCCGGTCTCTACGAACCGGACGAGGAGTTGCTCGGGCGGGTGCAGGCCGTCCTCGGCCTGCACGACCTGGCGATCGAGGACGCCCACCGCGCTCATCAGCGGCCCAAGCTCGAGCGCTATGGCGATTCGCTCTTTCTGGCGCTGCGCACCGCGCAGTTCGTCGACGGCAGCGAGCGGCTCGAGTTCGGCGAGACCCACGTCTTCGTCGGAGCACGCTACGTCGTGACGGTTCGTCACGGCTCGTACAAATCGCACGTCGGCGTGCGCGCGCGCTGCGAGGCCGAGCCCGAGTCGCTGGCGCTCGGACCGTCTTTCGTCCTGCACTCGATTCTCGACTTCGTGGTCGACCGCTACTTCCCGATTCTCGAGGAGCTCGAGGACCGGTTCGAGCGAATCGAGGTCGACGTCTTCGACGGCCACTCGAAGCGGGAGACGTCGGAGCGGCTCTACGAGTTGCGCACCGATCTGATCTATCTCCGGCGCGCGGTCGCCCCGCTCGTCGACATCTGCAGCCGACTCGAGCGCCACGAGGGGCCGCTGATCCCCGAGGAGATCCGCGTCTATCTGCGCGACGTGCACGATCACGCGCTGAGGATCCACGAGATGCTCGAGGGACTGCGCGAGATGTCGGCCTCCGCGCTCGAGGCCCATCTCTCGCTGCTGTCGATCTCGCAGAGCGAGGACACCCGGAAGCTCGCCGCCTGGGCCGCGATCATCGCAATGCCGACGATGCTCGCCGGCGTCTACGGCATGAACTTCCACCACATGCCCGAGCTCGATTGGGGCTTCGGCTACCCGCTCAGCCTCGCCGTCATGACGCTCGTCTGCGCTCTGCTCTACCGCCAATTCAAGAAGATCGGCTGGCTCTGAGCGGAGGGAACGTTCAGTTCTCGTTGGCAGGACACCGTGTGCTCACGCATCGACCGCGACCAGGTGAGCCGGCATTGTCTCTCTTTGGTGTCGCCGGGATCGCCGACAGCGTAGTGCTCGGGGACCGAGGATCCGCCGAGGCGCCAGGTCCGTAGGTTCTCGGCGACCCCGACCAACACGGCTGCGGGCACAGCCTGTTCGCAGAGCTGGCCGCGTGCCACGAGTCGCCGCCCGTACCGGCGCGTAGGGAGGAAGCTCGTCGTGCCGGATCAATCCAGCCGGCGCGGGCCGTCCGGAACCAGGAAGGTCAGGTAGCGCTCGCCGGAGCGCAGCAGCTCGACCCGGATCGGTTCGAGCTCGGCCGCCGCCAGCCGCGCCGCGATTCGACCCCAGCCCAAGCCGGCGACGCTCGCACCGTCGATCTCCATGACCCGGTCGCCGGCAAGCCAGCCGGCCCGTGCCGCGGCACTCTTCGGAGTGACTTCGAGAATCACGTTCGTCGTCGCGAGCATGAGGAAGTCGAAGCCGAGGCGATCGATGGCGAGCCGTTCGGCGGAAGCCTCCTCCGGCGTCGGAATCCGATCCGCCAGCGCCCCCGCCAGCCGATCCACCGAGCTCGCGTAGTCACCCACGGAGCTCTGCGCCCAGGCGAGCGCCCTCCAGGCCGGCTCGAAGCCGCCCTCGAGAGTGAGATCCAGACTCAGCTGATGGAGGAATCCGCTCCGAAGGGACGCATCGGAGTCGGGAATCCGGTGACTGCCTCCGCTGCCCCGGTTCAGGATGTAGCCGGGAGATCCGCTGACGCCCTGGCCGTCGAAGCTCCGAATGACCGGCTGGCCCCCTCCCGACGAACCCATCGAGGGCATCGCTCGCCGCGCGACCGAACCATCGCCGAGCACGATGCGCACGTCGGCGCTCTCCGTCGACTCCGCTCGGCGCCAGCCCCGGCGCTCGAACAGCGAGGCGACGAGGGCCTCTGCTTCCACCGGCACGCCGTGGCCGGGAGCCTGCTCGAGGGCGAAGGTGGCGGCGCCCGCGGGCAGCTCCGGCCGGTCGGCCGAGACTCGAGAGGCCGGCCGGTCGGGGCCGAACAGGTCGACCGGCCGGACGCCGCGCGGCGCCGAGCTGCAGCCGAGGGCGCCGGCGAGGGCGAGAACGAAGAGGGCGGTCGGAACGATGTGCGAGCCGATTCGAGCCATCGGAGGTCTCCTCAGTGGGTTCGGGATCCCGAAACAGCAAGATCCGTTCCGGGCCAGAGGTCGCCGGCCTGTTGGCTCGCACGTTCGCGAGCGATTCGATCTTCGTCGGGGTCGAGCCCGACTGCGACGCCCGCTCGGAGGTGTTGCGCCGGTACCTGGCCGCGCTCGCGCGGCGCAGCCGCCTGCTCGCCGACGAAGGCTGCGACGTCTGAGAAGTTCATGGTCTTGCTCCGACCCGCCCAGACCGGCTCGTTCCGTTGACATCAGTCCGATGTCACTCGTAACATCACTCGAATGATGCGCACTCAGGTCTACCTCACCAAGGAGCAGCACGGCGCTCTGCAGCGGGCCGCCGAGCGCGACGGCGTCAGCATGACCGAGCAACTCCGGCGGCTCATCGACCGGCAGCTGCTGTCCAAGGGCGCCGAGCACGAGCTCACTCGCGAGAGCGTCTTCTCGTTCGTCGGTTGCGCCGAGAGCGGCGCCAGCGATGTCGCGGAGCGCCACGACGATTTCCTCGCCGAGGCATTCCGTGGCGCGCATCTTCGTTGACACCAGCGGCTTCTACGCCCTCGCCGATCGCTCCGACCGTCACCACCTCGCGGCCCGCTCGCATTTCGACCGCCGGCGTGCCGTCGACGACTGGGTCACCACCGACCACGTTCTGGTCGAGACCTGGCTGCTGCTGCGCGCGCGTCTCGGCTACGACGCCGCGCTTCGATTCTGGGATGCGATCGCGGCGGGACTCGCGATCGTCGGCGGTCTTTCGTCGGCGGACCTTCTGCGCGCCCGGCAACTCGTCGACGACTGGCGCGACCAGGAGTTCAGCTTCGTCGACTGCACGAGCTTCGCTTTCGTGGAGCGTCTCGGCCTGGAGCGAGCCGTCGCATTCGACGCCCATTTCCGCCTCTTTCGCTTCGGCCCAGGCAAACGACGCCGGTTGAAACTTCCCGAAGGCTGACCCGGGCCGGCGAACGCCCCGTCGGATCGACGGTGTCGCAACGATTCGTCGTCGAAGCCGTTCGGCAGCGACGGCTCAGGCGCCACGCTGTAGCATCCCGAGCATGAGCTCGACGGACGGCGCGACTGCCGACGCACTCCTGGTCCTGACGCTCGAAGCGGCGCAGCTACGCAACCTCCCGCGCTATCGCCGCCACGGCTTCGAGGTGCTGCGCGCGCTGCCACCACCGGCGCCGCGCGGCCCGGTCGTCTGGACCATGCTCCGCCGGCCCGCCGCTCAGCGCGTCGAGACGCGATGAAGGTCTACGACCGCTTCGTCCTGCCGCGCATCGTGCACTACACCTGCAGCCGCCGGCCGCAAGTGCGGCAGCGCGCCAAGATGGTGCCCGTGGCCGCGGGCGTCGTGCTGGAGGTCGGCTTCGGCAGCGGCCTGAATCTCCCCTATTACGACGTGGACCGGGTCGAACGGGTGCTGGCGCTCGAGCCCTCGAGCGAGATGTGGGCCCTCGCCGCACCGGCCGTCGCAGGATCGCGGATCCCGGTCGAGTGGATCCCGGCGGCCGTCGAGCGGATGCCGCTCGAAAGCGCTTCGGTCGACAGCGTGGTGGTGACCTACACGCTCTGCACGATTCCAGAGATCCAGACCGCGCTCGAAGCGATCCGGCGGGTGCTGCGCCCCGGTGGCCGGCTCCACTTCTGCGAGCACGGAGCGGCGCCGGACGCGGCGGTGCGGCGCTGGCAGGACCGCCTCGACCCGATCTGGGGCTGGTTTGGCGGTGGCTGCCACCTCAACCGACCGATTCCGTCGTTGCTCGAGCAGGGCGGCTTCCGCGTCACCACGCTCGAGACGATCTACCTGCCCGGCTGGAAGCCGGCGAGCTTCAACTTCTGGGGTACGGCGACGCCCGTCTAGAACCGCGCCGGCTGCCCCAGGAGCTCCGTCCACCGCGCGACGAAAGCGCCCTCCGTCCCAACCTGTTGCAAGCGCCGACTCTACTCGAGCACAGCGAGCTCCGACGACTCACTGCGAGCCCGCCGAACCGCCCCGCTTCGCTCTACCTCCCAGCGAGCTCGGCCGATCTCCGCCGCAGGCTCGCGACCGCGCCGAGCGCCAGCAAGAGGGCGAGCGCCAGCGCTCCCGAGGTACCGAGCGTGGGGATGTCGACGATGCCTCGCGCGCGCACGACGAACTCCGTGGGATCCGCCGCCCCCGGCTCCGCCGGGTCGTCCGTCGCAGCCGTCGCTTCGTTCAGGCCGTCGCCGTCCGCGTCGAAGAAGACGCTCCCCTGATTGCTCACGACGGCTCCGAGCGGCACGTCGAGCCCCACGGTCGCCTCGATCGTCACGATCACGCTGTCGCCCGCCAGGAGAACCCCGTTCCAGGTCACGCGGTTGGTGGCCGGGTCGGCCGACGCGGCGCCGCCGCTCGCCGCGGCCGACACCAGCTGCAGCTCCGGCGGCAGGACGTCCTCGAGCTCGTCGCCGGGATTGTCGGACTGGGCCGCTGGACCCGTATTGGACAGCAGAATGGTGTAGACGATCGCTCCGCCACGGACGTTCTCGCCCGAGAAGGTCTTGGTCGCGGCGAGAGTGGCGGGCGAGATCACCGTCGTGGTCGCCGCGGCGGTCAGGTCGGCGACGTCGATGTCGCTCGTCGTCGAGCTGGCAGTCGCCACGTTGGTCAAGAGCGTGCCGGCCGGTACCAGCGCGTCGACCGCCACTGTCAGCGTGAAGCTGGCAGCGGACACCGCCATCGTCGGAATCGAGCAGGTCACGGTGCCGGCGGCGCCGACGGGCGGCGTCGAGCAGGCCCAGCCGGCGGCCGCCGCGAGCGACACGAAGGTCGTTCCCGGCGGCAGAGCGTCGCCCCAGGAAGCGTTCTCGGCGGGGTTGGGACCGGCGTTCTCGACGCTCAGGGTGTACGCCAGCTGGCTGCCGGCCACGACGGGATCGGGCCCGTCGCTCTTGCCGATCGACAGATCGGCGGTGAGGAAAGCGGGAATCGCGAAGTAGGCCACGAGCGGATCGTGATCGGAAAGGCGCAGGGCGGTCGCGAAGTCGTTGCGCGCCGTTTCGGGATAGTCGGCGTCGATCCGCGCGTGCTCGAGCCGCCGGGCGACGACGTCGCCGTCGAGCGCGGCGTTGATCAGGACGTGGTCGAGCGACTGCGCGTTGCCGTCGAACACGAAGGAATAACGCTCCGCGGCCGGGGCGCCGAGCGCGAGGTTGACCAGGTCCGGCGTCACCAGATCGACGCCGTCGCCGGGTACGGCGGTCTCGTCGTCGGCGGGCGGCGATCCGGCGATCGTCGCCATGGCATGGACGAGCCCGTCGTTGACCTCGAAGGCGTTGAAGTCGCCGACGAGCGCGATGTGCTGCGTGGGATCCCCGGTCTGCAGGCCCTGCACCAGGTTCGCGAGCGACACGGCCTGGGCCAGCCGCTTGGCGCGCACCCGCTCGCCGACGGTCGCCCAGCCGTTGGATCCGGCCGCGAGGCTGTTGACCCCGTTGAGGGAACGCAGGTGGTTGACGACCACGGAGAGCGGGAAGCTCGCGCCGTTCGGGTGGTGGATCACCGCCTCGAGCACCAGCGACGGCCGGTCGTTGAGGAGCTCCGTGCTCGAGTCGGGGTTGACGAACAGCTCTCCGGCGTTCACTTGAGTCACCGCGACCACCTCCACGCGCGGCGTTGCCGCCGCCACCGGTTGGGTCCGGACCAGGAAGCCGACGTCGATGCCGCCCACATCGTTGCCCTCGATCAGATAGGCGAGGTACTCGGGATCGGCGTCGGCAGCGGCCACCGCGTCGGCGTTGATCCTCGTCGCCAACGCTTGCAGTGTCGCCAGGTTCTCGATCTCGACCGCTCCGAGGATGTCCGGATAGGCGAGGAAGCCGCGGATCGCGAGCGACGCCTTGCCGAGGCGGCCCGAGAAGGCCGCCGGGGTCAGCACCGGATCGCCGATGGCCGGATCGTCGACGTCGTCGAAGAAGCGCTCCAGGTTGAACGTGGCGACCGTCAACTCCTCGGGTGCCGCCGGAGTCACCGGCATCGGTGCCGCCGGGACGCCGCCCACCACCGGCGGCGCGCCCGCATCGGGCAGGATCGTGTAGGTCCGGAACGAGTAGTCGAGCGGTCCGACCAGGTTGAGCAGAGTCTGCCCGACGGCGACATCGATCGCCGCCGCGCCGAGCAGGCCGTCGCTGTCGACGCGGATCCGCTCGGGGTTCGAGTCGAACCGTGGGATGGGCGGGATCGAGCCGGAGGGCGCCGGATCGGGTGCCTGGATGCCCGCCTCGCGGAAGGGGCGAGCGTTCCCCGTGACGACGCCATAGAGGACGCCGTTGGACGTCGCCATGGCGCTCGACTCGGTGATCGAGCCGAGGGTGGGTCCAGTGACGGTCAGCGACCCGACCGACACGCGCATTCCTTCGACCCGTTCGAGCTGGTCGTGGGCTCCCGCCGGATCTGGGAAGCCCGTCGTGAGCGGTACCGGCGCCGGCAGCGGATTGCCGGCGCTCAGCGCCACCACCGTCGCCAGCGTCAGCTCGGTCAGCGGCGGCTGCAACGGATCGGCGCTCGGGACGAACTCCGCGACGGTGCCGGTCACCTGGACCGCATCGCCGAGCGCCACCGTCGGCAATGCGCCGGTGAAGACGAAGATCCCTTCCGACGTCGCGGGGTTCGCGTCCACGCCGGCATCGGGCTCCTGGAGGAAGAAGCCGTTCGACTTGACGCCGGTGACGACGCCGCGGGTCGAGACGACCGAGCCGACGAGCGGCGACGAGGCGCCCGCCCCCTGGATGTCGTGGATTGGCGTGAGCACGACGTCGTCGTTGGCGATCGTGCCCACTCCCTGGCCATCCGCGACCGCTACGCCGGTGACATTGGTGACATTGACGAAGAAGGACTCGTCCGGCTCGACGTTGGTGTCGCCGTTGACCGTCACGTCGAAGCCGAAGGTGCTGCTGCCGGCGGGAATGGTCTGACCGGTGAGCGTGCGCTGGACATAGTCGCTGTCGGCCAGAGTCGCCGAGCCATCCGCGGTCGCGATATCGAAGGTGACGCCGCCCGCCCCCGCCGGAGCGGAGAGCGAGACGGTGAAACTGGCGGTCACCGGCCCGCCGTCACCCTCCGCGACGACGATGTCGTCGATCGACAGCCCGGCGGCCGCAGGCGGCGGGCAGCCCGAGCTCGCCGCGGCGTTGATCAGCCCGGGCGTGATGCACCGCGTCGACAGATCCACGTTGTTGACGTCGGTGTCCGCGCCGTCGGGGAAGCGCGAGATGCCGAGATTGTCGGACCCGGTCGTGCTCGGGTCCTCGAGGCCCGAGCCGGAGCCCTCGGTGTACGGCGCCCCGGTGTCGCCTTCGTAGGAGACCGTGTCGACCACCGCGCCGCCCGACAGTGCCAGCGCCACCGCGTCGGGAGAACCGTTCTGGACGAGATTCGTGTCCGGCGTGACATCCAGATCGCAATTTGGCGTGTTCGCCGCGTTGCCGCAGACCACGAAGTAGTCCCCGGCCGCCAGGGTCACCGCTGGCAGCGCGATGGTCTGATACACCGCCGCGCCGCCACCGCTTCCATTGATCAGGCGGAGCTCGAAGGCCGAGAGCAGGCCCGCCCCGGCGCCGATGTTCTTGATCTCCACGAACTCGGCGGCGTCGGTCCCTGGCTGGTCGTAGTCGATCTCGTTGATCACCAGGACGGGGACCACCCCCGGATCCGGGCAGCTCGCGTTCGCCGCCACATTGGCCAGCCCGGGCGTGATGCACCGGGTCGAGAGGTCGACGTTGTTGACGTCGGTGTCCGCGCCGTCGGGAAGGCGCGAGATGCCGAGATAGTCAGAGCCGGTGGTGCTCGGGTCCTCGAGGCCCGCGCCCGAGCCCTCGGTGTACGGCGCCCCGCTGTCGCCTTCGTACGAGACGGCGTCGACGAGCACGCCGCTCCGGCGCAGCCCCACCGCGTCGGGAGCGCCGTTCTGGACGAGGTTCGTGTCGGGCGCGACATCCAGATCGCAGTTCGGCGTGGTCGCGGCGTTGCCGCAGATCACGTAGTAGTCCCCGGCGGCCAACGTCACCGCCGGCAACGCGATCGTCTGGTACACCGCCGCGCCGCCGCCGGTGCCGTTGACGAGCTCGAGCGCGTAGGCCGACAGGGCGAGCGGGGCCCCGCCGACGTTCTTGAGCTCGACGAACTCCGCGGCGTCGGTTCCCGGCTGGTCGTAGTCGATCTCGTTGATCACCAGCTTGTCGGGCACCGGTGCCAGGCAGCCCGAGCTCGCCGCGGCGTTGACCAGCCCGGGGGTGATGCACCGCATCGACAAATCCACGTTGTTGACGTCGGTGTCCACACCGTCGGGGAAGCGCGAGATGCCGAGATCGTCGGACCCGGTCGTGCTCGGGTCCTCCAGGCCCGAGCCGGAGCCCTCGGTGTACGGCGCCCCGGTGTCGCCTTCGTAGGAGACCGTGTCGACCACCGCGCCGCCCGACAGCGCCAGCGCCACCGCGTCGGGAGCGCCGTTCTGGACGAGGTTCGTGTCCGGCGTGACATCCAGATCGCAGTTCGGCGTGTTCGCCGCGTTGCCGCAGACGACGAAGTAGCCGCCGGCCGCCAGGGTCACCGCCGGCAGCGCGATGGTCTGATACACCGCCGCGCCGCCGCCGGTGCCGTTGACCAGGCGCAGCTCGTACGCCGCGAGGCCGACGCCGCTCGCCCCACTGTTCTTGATCTCCACGAACTCGGCGCCGTCCGTGCCCGGCTGGTCGTAGTCGATCTCGTTGATCACCAGCTGCGCCCCGGCGGGCGCCGCGCCGAGAGCCAGCAACAGAAGAGCGCAGGACTTCGAGGTGCGACGGCGACCGGGCAGGAAAAGGGAGAGCACCATCGGGCACCTCCGAGTAGGTCCAGGGATTCGAGCCGAGCGCGCCGAATCTAGCAGCCCTGACCCGGGATCTCCCACCCGTTCGAGTGGCTCTCGACAGGGCAACGCCTCGGCCCGCCACACCAGACAGCCAGGGCCTCGAACAGAGCGTCGACGCCCGGCCGGAAACCGGCGAGCTGGAGCTCTGGGGGACGGCAATGCAGGCCCAGCGTCGCGCCGGCTGCGCCAGGAACTCCGCCAACCGCGCGACGAAGGCGTCCTCCTGCTCGAGCTGCGGTAGGTGGCCGCTCTGTTCGAAGACGGCGAGCTCCGAGCTTCCTCATGCCGGCCTCCTCTCGATGACTTCGCGCGCGCTCGATCCTACTGCGCCGTCGTGATTCCCGAGCGCCTACCGGCTCGGTCGAGCGCCACGCGCTCAGGTCCGAAGAGGCGGGCGCGAGCCCCTGATCCTGGCCGCGAGCCCAGCGCAGCCGATTCCAGGCGGTGCGGTAGCGGTCAGGCGCCGCGCGGCTTGCGCGGCCGGAACGGCGCCGGCGGCCGCAGTGGGCGCAGGCGGACGACGCGGGGATCGAGCTCCACCTGCTCGGCAGCGTGGACGACCAGCGTGCCGAAGTCGGCGTGGAGTGGATTGACGAGCAGGTTGGGCTCGAGCGGCAGGACCGCGCTCGGCACCCGCAGGGCGAGCTTCCCACCCGTTTCGAGCCAGCGGTCTCCGAGCTCGCGCGCCGCTTCCGGAACATCGGCGGCGTTCCACCCTTTCGGCAGCTCGCCCGCCGGCAGGGTTTCGATCGCGCTCTCGGGGATGTCGACGGGAAAGAAGAAGCGGGGCGAGGCGATCGGCGCGGTCTCGACGTGCACCAGCGTCTCGAGCAGGGCGAGCGCACGGGAGGAGGCGAGGTAGATGGCGCGGCGGCCGCGCGAGTTCCAGCGGCCGGCGTAGAGGCTGGCGCCCTGGCCGGAGAACTCCCGCTCGGGGTCGCCGCTGCGCGCCGAGCGGTAGAAACGCTCGCTCACCCGATCAGAACACCCCTTCGAGCGCCCGGCCGAGCCGCGCCTCGACCTCGACGGCGCCGACGTCGGTGCGCAGCGCCTCGAGCGGCGTCCGGCCGCCGAGCCCCTGGAGCGGCCGGCGCAGCCACTCGACAGCGGCGCCGTCGCCGCCGAAGAGCTCGACCGCCATCGGCAGGATGCGCTCGAGCCGCAGGAAGCGCTCCGATTCGGCGGGCGTCAGCCGCTCCTCGCGCCGCCGCCGGTGATAGGTCGCCCGGCCGGTGCCGAGCACCGTCAAGAGCTCCTCCTGGGTCAACCCGTGGCGCTTGCGGAAGCGCTCCAGCCGGGTGACCGGCAACCCCGCCTCGATCGCCCGGATGCGTGCGACCACGGAGCGTTCGGGGCGGCGGACGACAGGTTCCATGTGAGACATTGTAGCGCTCCATCTCGAACGGGTCCAGTCGCGGCCTCGGGACCGCCGGAGATCCTCCCTCCACCCCCTCTCCCCGCTAGAATCCCGGCAGTCGCCAACGCCACTCCTGGATTCCATGGTCTCCATCGCCCAAGCCCGCACGCTCGCCCTCTCGCTGGCGCAGGCCGTCGAGGGAGCGCACCAGGGGCATCCGGATTTCCGGGTGCACGGCAAGATCTTCGCGACGCTGCGGCCGGACGAGCAGAGGATGGTCGTCAAGCTGACCGCGGTCGATCAGGAAGCGCTGCTCGCCGCGGACCCGGACGCGTTCGCCACCAATGCCTGGTCGAAACAGGGCGCGCTCGAGGTCCGGCTCGAGCGCATCTCGATTGCGCGCCTGCGCGAGCTTGTCGAGGCCGCCTGGTGCCAGGTCGCTCCCAAGCGGCTGGTCGCCCGCTACCAAGACGAGCGGAGGAACCGGTGACCCAACATGCCATCAGAAACCCCATCGCACCCCAGACCGCGCGGCGCGCTCTCCGTTCAACGTCGAGCTCGGAAAAACGTCCAGAAAACTCCATTGAAGGGGAGGTTGAGCGCCCGCGCCGCCTGACGACTCTCATCGAGAGCGGTCCCGCGATTCGCTCCCGCTCGGATCACCCGTTGACCCCAACCGCGCAGCGCCACGCGGCTCACCCCACCAACCCATAATTGCCAGCTTCCTCGACGAAAGACTCGGCACGCCCTTGACCCCCGGCGAAACCAAGGCCGCCGACCTGGCGATCGTCGGCGCCGGCGCCGCCGGGCTGATGGCGGCGATCCAGGCGGCGCGGGCGGCGCCCGGCCTCCGCATCGCCCTGCTCGACGGCGCGCGAACGCTCGGCGCCAAGATCCTCGTCGCCGGCGGTGGCCGCTGCAACGTCACCCATCACGAGGTCAGCGCCGAGGATTTCGCCGGTTCGACCCGCCCCGCGATCGCCAAGGTGCTGCGCCAGCTGCCGGTGGCGGCGACGATCGAGTTCTTCCGCGAGCTCGGCGTCGAGCTCAAGCGCGAGCCGAGCGGCAAGCTCTTCCCGGTGACCGACCGCGCGCGCACGGTGCTCGACGCCCTGTTGGCGACGGCTCGTGCCGCGGGCGTCGCGCTACGCTTCCCGCATCGCATCGCGACAATCGAGCCATTCGAGAAAGGCTTTCAGCTAAGGGGTGACTGGGGGGAGCTCCTCGCCCGCCGGGTCGTCCTCGCCGCCGGCGGTCGAGCACTGCCGAAGAGCGGGTCCGACGGCGCGGGCGTCGCGCTCGCCCGCGCGCTCGGCCACGAGCCGACGGACGCGGTCTTGCCGGCTCTCGTCCCGCTCGTAGTGCCCGAGGGGCATTGGCTGACCGGGCTCTCGGGTATCGCAGCACCGGCGCGAGTCGAGGTCCGGAGCGCGGCCGGCAAACGGCTGATCGCCTTCCGGGGAGACCTGCTCTGCGCCCACTTCGGACTGTCGGGTCCGGTCGTGCTCGACGTCAGCCGGTACTTCCTCGCCGCCCGCCGCAGAGATGCCGGTGCGCGTCTCGTCGTCTCTTTCCTGCCGGCTGCTTCGGTGGAGAGCATCGAGGGCGAGCTCCGGGCGCTCGGCCGCAGGACGCTCGGCACCTGGCTCTCGGGCAAGCTCCCCGACCGCCTCGCCGCAGCGCTGCTCGCGGAAGCCGGTCTCGACGGCGCGACCACCACGCTCCGGCTGACCCGCGAGCAGCGACGGAGGCTCTGCGGCTCGCTGCTCGCGCACGAGGTCCCGATCGCCGGCGATCGCGGCTTCGTTCATGCTGAAGCGACCGCGGGGGGCGTTCCGCTCGATCAGGTGCGGCTCGACTCGATGGAATCACGGCGCTGCCCCGGTCTCCACCTCTGCGGCGAGCTGCTCGACGTCGACGGCCGCATCGGCGGCTTCAACTTCCAGTGGGCCTGGGCGAGCGGCGCCGTCGCGGGTCGCGGCGCGGCGCGCGCCCTGACCGGCTGAGCGCGACCGCGGTCGACCGCGGCGTCGGCGCCGATAGAGTCGTCGCCGTGCTGCGCCCCTTCGATCGCGCCTCGTTCGAGCTGTCGCCCGCCACGACCCCGGCGCCATCTCTGCTTCTCGCGATTCCTCTCCAGCTGCTTGCGCTGTGCGAGCCGCTCCGCCACTGGCGACGGCGGTCCGCGCTGGCCGCCGCACCGGACGGCGACGGCGGACCGGTCCTCGTCCTGCCCGGGATGGGGGTGGGCGATTGGACCACGGGCCCGCTTCGCCGCTTCCTGCGCGCGCATCGCTTCGACGCGCGACCCTGGCGTCTTGGCCGTAACCGTCCCGACGTACCACGCCGGCTCGCCCGGCTGCTCGAGCGCCTCGAAGCGCTGGCGACCGAGATCCGGCGTCCGATCGACCTTGTCGGTTGGAGCCTCGGCGGTCTGCTCGCGCGCGAGCTGGCGCGACTGCGCCCGGACCTCGTGGGCAGGGTCGTCACTCTGGGTACCCCGGTCGCCGGTGGCCTCCGACACACCGCGATCGCCGGCCTCTTCCGCCTCCAGGGGTGGGATCTCGACGACGTCGCGCGCCGGGTCGAGGCGGCGAACCAGATGCCGCTGCGGGTGCCGGTCACGGCGATCTTCAGCCGCCGCGACGGCATCGTCGCCTGGCAGGCCTGCATCGACACGGTCACCGCCGACGTCGAGCACCTCGAGGCCCGCTCCTGCCACTGGGGCCTCGGGCTCGATCCCGACGTGCTGCTCGCCATCGCCGCGGCGCTGGCTCGCTAGAACCGACTCTCCGAGTCGACCCGAGTCGGGAGAGCAGCGTGCGCCCGCGCGCCCGCCGCGGCGCGAGATCAGCTCGCGAGCAACCCGTCGAGGTCGCCGTCGCCGACAGCGAGCCAGTGGCGTAGCCAGGCGCGGACGACCTCGAGGCGGGCGAGCTCGAGGCGAGTGCGCTGGTCGCGCAGCTCGGCTTCGGCCTGGATCAGGTCATTCGTGGTGGCGCGACCGGCGGCGTTGCGCTCACGCTCGACGCGCGCCGTCTCGGACGCCTGCTCGACGCCGCGCGCGCTGACCTCGACCGCCGCGCGCGCCGTGAGCAGACGTGCCCGCGCCTGGCGCAGCTCGAGCTCGACGCCGCGGCGAGCCTCGGTCAGGCTGTTGCGCGCCGCGTCCGTCTCCGCCGCGAGGGCGGCGGCGCGCGGGGCGCGCGTGCCGGCGGCGAACGGGCTCCACGTCAGCACCAGGGCGCCCTCGGTCCAGCTCTTCTCGGTGTAGGGCGAGCCGTCGGACCAGTTCCAGAGGACCCGCGCGTCGAGCCGCGGGATCCTCTCCGCGCCGACCGCGGCGCGCCGCTGGTCGAGCGCCGCCGCCTGCGCCTCGAGCGCCGCGACATCCGGCCGCGCTGCGAGCGCCATCGCCGTCGCCGCATCGAGATCGGGCGGCGCCCGTTCGAACCAGTCGGGCGCGGCGCCGGCCTCGACCGGCAGCTCCTCGCCAATGGCGCGACCGAGGTCGAGGCGCGCCACCTCGAGCGCCTGCTCGAGCGCGAGCTGTTCGAGCTCGGCCGACTCGAGCGCGAGCCGGATCTTGAGCGCGTCCGCGTCGAGCGCCCGCCCGGCGCCGACTCGCGCCTCGGTCTCCGCGAGCCGCGCCGAGAGGCTCGCGGCGAAGGCGCCGGTCGCCGCGAGGTCCGCTTCGATCGCGAGGACGTTCAGGTACGCCTCGCCAGCATCGACGACCAACTGATCGCGCGTGCGGGTCGCCGCGAAACGCGACGCCTCCGCTTCGAGCTTCGACGCGGCGTTGCCGTGCAGCGCCCGGGCGGGATCGAAGAGCGGTTGCGACAGCTCGAAGCCGGCGGCCGCCGCGCGGCTCGCGCCGAACTGGAAGCTGCCGATGGGCGTCCGCAACTCGAGGTCGCGGTCGCGATTCGACTCCGCGTAGCTGCCGCCGAGCGTCGGTAGATAGCTCGCTCTCCGCTCCGCCAGCCCGCGCCGCTCGACCGCGGTCGCGCGCAGCACCGCCGCCTGCGCGGCCGGTCGCTCCGCGCCCCGGCGCAGCGCTTCGATGAAGTCGAGGTCGGACGCCGACGCCGGCGCCGAGACCAGCAGCGCCGCCAGAACCGCTGTCACCGCCGCCGCCGATCCGGCTGCCGGCGCCAGACCGGGAGCTTCGCCGCGGGGACGGAAGATCACCCGGTAGAGCGCCGGGACGACCACCAGCGTCAACGCGGTCGAGGCGATCAGGCCCGAGATCATCGACCAGGCGAGCGGTGGCCAGAGCGTCGACTGCGAGAAGGCGAGCGGCAGCAGTCCCGCGACGGTGGTCGCCGAGGTCAGGAGGATCGGCCGGATGCGCTGATCGATCGCCGCCTCGAGCGCCTCCTCCACACCTGCGCCGGCGCGCCGCTGCTGCTCGACGAGCTCGAGCAGGACGATCGCGTTGTTGACGACGATGCCGACGAGCGCGAAGACGCCGAGCAGAGACATGAAACCGAACGGTTGGCCCGAGACCAGGAGGCCCGGCACGACCCCGGCCGCGGCGAGCGGCACGGTGACCAGGATCAAGCCGACCCGCCGGAACGAGTTGAACTCGGCCATCAGCACGGCGAGCAGCAACAGGATGCCGATGGGCAGCGGTCCGCATCATCGCGCTGTTCGCCTCGCCCGAGCCCTCCGCGTCGCCGCCGAAGCCGATGCGGACACCGGCGGGCAGGTCGAGCGCCGCGAGCCGGGGCTCGAGGCCGCTCAGCACCTCTGAGAATGTCGTGGCGCCCTCGATCTGCGCCGAGACCGTGGCCATGCGCGCCCGGTCGCGGTGGTGAATCACCGCGGGTTGCCATCCCGCTTCGATCCGCGCCACCTGGGCGAGCGCCACGGCGCTGCCGTTCGGCATGCCGACGTCCATCCCCTCCAGCGCCTCGGCCGGCAGACGTTCGCCCGCGGCGCTGCGCACGACGATGGACACGGGATCCTCGCCCGAGCGCAGCTCGCCCACCGGCAGGCCGCGCGTGTGCCCGTAGAGCGAGCGCGCCACGTCGGCACGAGAGAGGCCGAGCCGCGCCGCCGCCGCGTCGTCGATGCGGAACTCGAGCGTCGGCTCACCCGCGCCGAGATCGTGCCGCACGTCCGCGGTACCCGGCACCCGGCGCAGCTCCGCGGACACCGCCGCAACCGCCTCGGCCAGGCCGCCGAGCTCGTCGGCGAAGACGCGCACCTGGACCGGCGCGCCCACCGGCGGCCCCTGTTCGAGCCGCTTGCCGATCACCTCGATTCCCGGCAGCCGCTCCGCCGCGGCGCCGCGCAGCCAGGCGAGCGTCGGCTCGACATCCGCGGGCTCTCGCGTCGTCACGATCATCTGGGCGAAGTGCGGGCTCCAGGGCACGCTGGCGATGTTGTAGTAGAAGCGCGGCGCGCCGCGCCCGACGAAGCTCGCGACCGACGCGACCGACTCCCGCTCGAGCAGCAGCCGCTCGAGCTGGCGCGCGGTCGCGTCGGTGCCATCGAGGTGGCTCCCCTCCGGCAGCTTGAGGTCCACGACGAACTCGTTGCGGTCGGCCGCCGGAAAGAACTGCTGCCGGAGAAACCCCGCGCCGAACAGCGACAGCGCGACGAGGGCCGCGGCGCCGGCGAGCACCAAACCGGTCCGGCGCAGCGCCAGCGCCGAGAGCACGCCGGCGAGGCGGCTCGTCATCGCCGTGGCGCGCGCGGAGCCCGGCCGCAGCGCCATTTCGGAGAGCGTCGGCGTCACCAGTACGGCGAACAGATAGGAGATGGCGAGCGCGAGGATCACCATGATCGGAATCGAGCGGGTGAAATCGGCGGTGCCGCTCTGGGCGAGAAGCATCGGCAGGAACGCCGCGATGGTCGTCCCGGTCGCCGCCGCGAGCGGCACTGCGAGCTCGCGCACGGCGTCCGCCGCCGCGCGCCGCCGCGCGACGCCGCGGTCGAGCCGCCATTGGATGTTCTCCGCGACGACGATCGCGTTGTCGACGAGCATGCCGAGCGCGAGCACGAGCGCGGCGATCGAGATCTGGTGGAGCACCCCGCCGCCGAGCGCGAAGAGCGCGAGGGCGGCGAAGGTCACCAGCGGGACGACCGAAGCGACCACCAGGCCGAGCCGCAATCCCATCGCCAGCACCACCACCCCGGCGACGATCAAGATGCCCATGAGCAGCGAATCGTTGAGCTCGGCGAGCCGCGCCGAGACCCGCTTCGGCTGGAAGGTGACGGTTCGCACCTCGAGCGGCGCCAGGCGGGGCACGATCTCGTCGATCCGGGCGCGCACCTGCTCGCCGAAACGCACGGCGTGCGCGTGCTCCTTCGCGACGACGCCGAGCCCCACCGCCATCTCGCCATCCAGGCGCATCCGCTGCCCCGCAGGCTCCGCCGGGCCCTTCCCGACGCGGGTGATCGCGCCCAGCGGCACCGTGGCGCCGGAGGGTAGGAGGATCGGCGATGCGGCGATCTCCTCGACGTCCTCGAACTCGGAGAGTGGGCGCAGGCGGACGGAGCGGTCGCCGAGACCGAGCGATCCGCCCGGCACGATCTTGGTTCGGCCGGCGAGCTGCCGGGCGACGGCATCCGCCGTCAGTCCGAGGCGCCGCGCCGTGGTGTCGTCGAGATCGATCGTCACCTGCTCGCCGGGGTCGCCGAGGATCCTGACCTTCGCGACGTCGGAGACGCCGAGCAAGCCCCGCCGCAGCGTGCGCGCGGCGTCGAGCAGCGCCAGCGGATCCGCCGAACCGGTGATCGCCACCACCACGGCATCGTGGTCGATGTTGAGAGAGTCGTTGAGCACCGGCGCCGCGACGCCCTCGGGGAACTCTGCGCCGGCGACCGCCAGCGCCTCGCGAACATCGTCCCAGGCCTTCTTGGTGTCGGCCGTGGTTTCGTCGAGGTCGACCTTCAGAACCGCCGTCTCGGCGTAGGCTGTCGATTCGACCGTCTGGATCGCCTCGACCTCGGCGAGCGCATCCTCGATCGGCTCGAGCACCAGACGCTCGACCATCTCGGCGTCGGCGCCGGGAAAGACGACGACGATCTGTCCCCAGTAGGCGGGCAGGCGCGGATCCTCCTGACGCCGCATCGTCAGCCACGCGGCCAGACCGGTAAGAGAGACCAGCGCCACGACCGTGAGGATCATGCGCCGCTGATCGAGCAGGCGTTCGAGCAGGGGCATCAGCGCACCTCGACCGGGTCGCCGTCGACCAGCGCGGTCTGTCCGACCACCACCACCAAATCGCCTTCGAGGAGGTCTGCCGAGCGCAGCGTCAGGCGGTCGCCGAGCAGGCGGCCCGGCTCGATCGGCACGCGCGACGCGCGGCCGTCGGTGATCCGGAAGACCGAGGGCCGGCTCGACCCGGAGTCGAGCACCGCGCCCAGCGGAACCGTCAGCTCGGACCTCTCCTTGAGCGCCAAGACCACCTCCGCGGCCAATCCGGCCACGACACCAGGATCCGCCTCGAGCTCGATCACGACAGGAAAGAGGCCGCCCGCGCCACCGGCGGCATTCGCCACCGCGGCGACCCGGCCAGCGACCACGCGGCCGATCATCGGTAGCTCGATCTCGATGCGAGAGCCGAGCTCGATCGCCGCGCGAATCGATTCGGGGGCGTCGACCCGGACTTCGACGGCGCCGGCTCCGGTGAGATCGATCACCGCCGCGCCAGCCGCCGCCCACTCCCCCGGTTCGAGATGCACCGCGGTCACGGTCCCCGCGAAGGGAGCCGTGAGCGTCGTCTCCTGAACGCGGCGGTGCGTATCGTCGAGGCGGGCCGAGGCGGCGTCGTAGGCCGCGCGGATCGCTTCCGTCGCGGCGCGCGCCCGCTCGAGCTCTTCGGTCGTCGCCGCGCGCGCGGCCGCGAGCTGGACGACCCGCGCCTGGTCGCGCTCCGCTTGCGCCAGCCGGACCTCGAGCTCCGCCAGCGCGGCCGTCGAGCTGCGCTCGGCGAGGCGGTACTCGTCACTATCCTGACGAGCGAGCAGCTGACCGGCCGTGACGCGATCGCCGACCTCGACCGGGCGCACGGCGACCCGGGCGGGTACCGTGAAGGCGAGCGTTGCGCGCCGCGCCGCTCGGGTCACGCCGGGCAGCCGAACTTCGCGGCTCGAGTCAGACCGCTCGACCGCCGCGGCCCGCACGACTCGCGGACCCGCTCGCTCCAGTGCCGTGGGGGTCTCCGGCGCCACCGGTCGCGCCCCGAGGACGACGGCGAGGCCGAGGAACGAGGGTTCCGATCAGAATGGTCAGGAGGCGGCGGTTGTTCATTGGAATCTCCTTGGTGCAACTGTATGAACTGGCTGGCCGGTCAGTATTTCGATCCAGGTACCCGCTCGAAGGGGGTCGCGCGCCTCCCCTCAACGGGGGAGCACGCCCTCGAAGAAGATCTGGACGGCGTCCTGGAGGTAGGCCTCGTCGACCGCCTCGGAGTCGGCGGAGAGGCCGATCTTGTCGAGCATCAGCGCCTTGTCCTGATACCAGTGCTGAGCCATGCCGATGAAGGTGAAGAGCATGAAGCCCGGGTTGAGATCGGCGCGCAGCTCGCCCCGCTCCTGGGCCTGGCGGATCTTCTCGATTCCGGCGAGGGTGAGCTCCCGGTCGAGCTCCGCGCAGTCGTCGCCCTGGTTGCCCTCGACGAACATCCAAGCGAGGACCCGGACGATCTGAGGGTTCGCGCGCAGGAACCGGAAGTACATCTTCATCGACTCGCGCAGCAGCTCGGCGGTCGGTTCCTGTTCGCGCAGCAACGCCATCTGCTGGTCGGAGTAGCCCCGGAAGCGCCGGTTCTTGACCTCGTTCCAGAGCGCTTCCTTCGAGCCGAAGTGATGGTGGATCAGGCTCTTGGTGACGCCGGCCCGCCGCGCGATCTGGGCCGTCGAGGTCTCGCCGAAGCCCCTCTCGAGAAAGGCCTCCTCGGCCGCGTCGAGAATCGCGATGCGCTTCGCCTCCGGATCCCGGGACCGCGTCGCTGTCGTCGTCTTCGCCATTTCGATCCCCTCGACCGCTGCTGAACTGGCCGGCCGGTCAATAGACTAATCCACCTCCATCCAGCTGTCAACCCGCGACACCATGGAACCCTACGCCTGCGCAACAACTCCTTTAGGGAGAGTCGCTTGCCAAGAGGCTGGCACCTTGCCGCAGGCACCTGTCTCGACGTGCTGGCGTGGCCTCGAGAAGGCCGGCTGTGAAAGGGACGGTGGGCCGAGCGCCGACGCCTGTCGCGCCAGCGCCACGGCGATCCCCAGCCTCCCCCTTCAATGCCGCTTCTTCAAGGTTCGGCGGCGGCGAAGGTGCCAGAGCCAGAGCGCGGCGGCGGTCGCCCACCAGGCGGCAGCGATCACCGGCTCGTCTTCGAGCAAGAGAAAGCGGACGCCCCCCTCGTCGAAGACGAATGCGAAGGGGAGCAAGGTGAAGAGCACGGCCATGGCGATCGTCGAAGTGCGTTGCTTGAGAAGCGAACGCGTCTCGGCGAGCGCCTGGCGCTCCGCCTCCGGCGGCAGGGGCCGCGGCGGCGGCAGGCGCAGCTGGAGGCCGCGGGCCGCCTCCACCTGCGCGGCGAGCACGGGATCGGTGGCAAGGTGTTCTGCGACAAGGCCCTGGCTGTCGGTGCTCGCCTCGCCGGCAGGGGGCACAGCGAAGCGCATCGTCGCGCCGCAGCAGGGGCAGAGCATCGGATCGATCCCGCAGACCTTGCGGATGAGCTGCGCCCGAGTGAGCCGGCGCTGACGACCCTCGGCTTCGTGGGGATCGGTGACCGCACGGCGCGCGGTGCCTGGCTCGCCCTGCGGGCGCAGCCGGCGCCTGAACAGGCATGCCTCCATGCTAGTTTGCCAAGAACCTCGAGGGATGGGTGATCCATGGCAGGTTTTCTGACCTTCGTCCTGGGCGGAGTGGTCATCTTCCAGTTGATTCGCCTCGCGGCGAGGATGAAGGCTTTCGAAGCCTGGTCCAAGGAAGCGGACAGCTGGAACCAGGCGCAGGCGCGCCGGCTCCAGACCCTGGAGAAAGAGCTCGCTGCCCTGCGCACGGGAGGAGTCCAGACGACGGCGCCGCCGGCCCCTCCGGCTGCGCGACCGGAAACTGCGACTCCCGCGCCCCAGCCCGCGAAACTCCCGATCGACATCGCGCCGGCCGCCCGAGCCGCTGCGGGGGTGCGGGTGCCGACCCCCGCCAGAACGACGACGTTCGCTCCTCCGGAGTTGGCGCCAGCGCAGCCCGCGGCTCCCGACGTCAGGGAGTCCTCCCCCGGCGCGGTGGGGAGTCCGCCGCCCTTGGCGGGGCCCGCCACCGCCGCTTTGGAGGCGCCGAGTTTCGGGGCTGCGGGATCAGGGGGCGGCGCTGCGGCGGCCGCCAAGCCGCCGTTCGACTGGGAGGCGCTCGTCGGAATCCGGCTCTTCTCGTGGATCGCCGGAGTCGCGCTGGTGCTCGCCGCACTCTTCTTCCTCCGCTACTCGGTCGAGCAGGGCTGGCTCAGAGCGCCGGTGCGCATGGCGCTGGGCATCGCGACCGGCATCGCTCTGCTCCTGGTCTGTGAGCTCAAATCGGCGCGCCGCTACGCCGTCACCGCGAACGCCATGGCCGCCGCCGGCATCGCCATTCTCTTCGCCTCGTTCTACGCCGGGCACGCGCTCTGGCATCTCGTCGGCGCCAGTGCAACCTTCGCGCTTCTCGCGCTGGTGGCGGCGGTCGCGGTGCTGCTCGCCATTCGTCGGGACTCGATCTTCATCGCGCTGCTCGGCCTGCTCGGCGGTTTCGCGACGCCGGCGCTTCTCGCCACCGGCGAGGACCGTCCGATCGGACTCTTCGGCTACCTGATGCTGCTCAATATCGGACTCACCTGGGTTGCCTATCGCCGACGCTGGGCGATGCTCCAGGCACTGGCGTTGGCTCTCACGGCGCTCTATCAGATCGGCTGGGCGGCGAAGTTCCTGACCGAGGCGAAGCTGCCGCTCGCGATCGGGATCTTCGCCCTGTTCTCGCTGGTGGCGTTCCTCGCCCTGCTGGTGGCCGAGCGCGGGCGGCGCAAGCCGGGAGAGGCGCGCCTCGCGCCGGACGACGGCACGCCGGCGCTGTTCGAAGTCGCGACCTACCTGAGCGCCGGCGTGCCGCTGCTCTTTGCCGCCTTTCTCGCGACGGTACCGGCGTACGGCGCGCACGCCGGTCTCCTCTTCGGTTTCCTCGCGCTGATGGTCGCCGGGCTGTTCGCCATCGCGACCTATCGCGGGCCGGAGGTGCTGCACCTGCTGGGCGGCGCCTCAGCAACGATCGTGGTCGGTCTCTGGCTCGGCCTCTCCTATGACAGCGGCTTCTGGCCGCTCGTTCTCATCCCGCTCGCCGGTTTCGCGGCCTTCTTCCTCGCCTCGCCCTTCGCCGCGCGAGCTCTCGGCCGCCCCTTCGCCGGCCTCGGGCGTTTCGGCGCGCTCGCCGGCGCGGCGCTCCTCTTCGCGTTTCCGCTGCTGCTCGCGCGCGAACCGGCGACCGCCGATCCGGCGCTGCCGTTCGGCGTCCTGCTCGTGCTGCTCGGACTCGCCGCGCTGGCCGCGATCGCGCTCGAGGACGGCCCGGTGTACCTCGTCGCCGCCTTCTTCGGAATCGCCAGCGAGGCGGTCTGGTCAGCGCTCCGCCTCGCGCCGGAGCTGCGGCTCGAGGCGTTCGCGCTCTACGGCTCCTTCGCGCTCTTCTATCTCGGCGTGCCGTTCGTTGCCCGGCGGCGCGGGCGACGGCTCGCGCCCGAAGGGGGAGGCGCGCTGCTGCTCTTCGCGAGCCTCCTGCTTCTCTTCTTCCTCGCCAGCGGCCGGACCGCCGCGGGCAACCTCGCCGGGCTCACCTTCCTGCTCGCGCTGCTCAACCTCGGCCTCTTCCTCGAAGGGCGCGGCGGCCGGATGCCGCTCGTCGCCGTCGCCGGATCGGTGCTGTCGTGGCTGGTGCTCGCCAAGTGGTGGAGCGCGGTTCCGCTCGCGAACCACGCCTTCGGTGCGCTCGCTGCGGTCGGCGGCTTCGGCGTGCTGACGGTGGCCGGGACCGCCGCCCTGCTCGCCCGCCAGGCGACCGGCGGACAGGGCGAGCGGGCGCGCGGCATTCCCGATGAGGCGCTCTGGGTCGGTCTGGTGGGCCACGCGTTCCTGCTCTTCGCCGCCAGCCGGCCGGAGTTGTCGCAGCCGCCCTGGCCGCTGCTCGCCGTGCTCCTGCTGCTCGACGTCGCGCTGGCCCTGGCCGCGCTCAAGACGCGGCGCGGGCCGCTCCTGCTCGCGGCGCTCGCCGCCTCCCAGGCGGTGGTCGGAGTCTGGCTGAGTGCGCTCGATGGCGGACCCTGGCCGCTGGTCGCCCTCGGTGCCGCGATCGGGATCGCGGCGCTCGGGCTCGGGGCGCTCGCCCTCGCGCCGCGGCTCGCTCTGCCCGAGGAGGCGACGGAGCGCTTCGCGCTGGCGGCGGCGGTAGGGCTCTTCGGCGCGCAGGCGGTGGCGATCTTCGTCGCCCTGTCGCCCGGCGCTCCCGGATTCCCCTGGCTCGTCGCGGGGGCGCTCGCTCTGCTCGTCGCCGAGCTCCGTCTCGGGGCTCGACGCGACTGGGAGGGGCTCGCGCTGCTCGCCGCCATCCCCGCGATCGGTGCCGCCGC
Organism: uncultured Acidobacteriota bacterium; assembly: GCA_963700315.1. GTDB lineage: Bacteria > Acidobacteriota > Thermoanaerobaculia > Multivoradales > JAGPDF01 > JACTMI01. Next base: position 744,258 of record CAVOXC010000001.1, read on the forward strand.
GAGCTTCGGGCGGGCGGTGGGCGGCGCCGAGGCGAATGCGGCGACGGCGCCCTGGTGGCAGAGCCTGCTCTTCGCGGCGCTCGTCTGGCTGCCGTTCCTCGGCGAGGGGCTGTGGGTCGATCTGCGCACGCGCCGGGCCAACCGCACTCTCCTCGCCGTAGTGCTCTCCGGCGCCGGCCTCTTCGTCGTCGCCCGCGCGGCGATGCTGCGCGGCGGGCTCGCCGAAGTCATCGGCATCCTGCCCGTCGTCCAGGCGCTCCTCCTGGTACCGCTCCTGGTGCGTCTCGCGCGCGGCACCAACCTCGCCGACCTGCGGCAGCGGGAGAGGAGGGACGAGACCGGCCGCCTGGCGTTGGTCGCCGGGGCGATGCTGGCCTTGATCACCGTCGCCATCCCGATGCAGCTCGACAAGCAGTGGATCACCCTCGGTTGGGCGTTGCTCGGCGCGGCGCTCGCATGGCTGCACCGCCGGGTGCCGCATCCGGGCCTCGTCCTGTGGACGGTCGGCCTCGAGCTCGCGGCGTTCGTGCGCCTCGCCCTGAACCCGGCGGTCCTCGCCTACCACCCGCGACAGGGGCCGCCGATCCTCAACTGGTTTCTCTACGCCTATCTCGTGGCGGCGCTCGCCATGTTCGCGGCGGCCTGGTGGCTGCGCGAGGAGCGCCCCGACTGGACGCCGTTGCCGATCGCGCCGAGCCTCGCCGCCGGCGGGTCGGTCCTCCTCTTCCTGCTGCTCAACATCGAGATCGCCGACTTCTTCTCGACCGGCGAGACGCTTACCTTCGGCTTCCTCGGTGGCAGCGCCGGGCTGCCGGAGGACCTCGCCTACACGATCGGCTGGGCGCTCTTCGCCATCGCGCTCCTCGTCGCCGGCCTCGTCGGGCGCCAGAAGCCGGTGCGAGCCTGTGCCATCGCGCTTCTCGCGCTGACCGTGGTCAAGGCCTTCCTGCACGATACCTGGCGGCTCGGCGGCCTCTATCGCGTCGGTTCGCTGGTCGGACTCGCGGTGAGCCTCGCGCTGGTCGCGCTGGTGCTGCAGAAGTTCGTCCTTCGCGCCGCTCTCGAGGAGCGGGAGAAGTAGCATGCTCCGCCGCGACGCCACGCGTTTCGTGCGGTTGAGCGCAGCTCTCGTCGCCGGCGGTCTCGCGTTCGCTCCGCCCGCGGGCGCGGCGGGCGACGGCTTCGCGGTCGAGCGTCCCCTCCACCCGGGCGGCCGCGGGCCGAATCGGATCGCGCTCGACGAGGACCTCCTCACTCGGGCCAAGCCGGTTCGCTACGCCGCCGACTCCGCCGCGGCTCCGCCGGTTGGCGGACTCGAGGACCTGCGGCTCTACGACGGCGCGGGCGAGGAGTTGCCGTATCTCCTGATGCTGCCGCAGGCGGCCCGGGAGCGCACGCTCGACGGCGCGCTCCTCGCGATTCCGGCGTCGAAGCGCGAGAGCGGTTTCGAAGTCGATCTGGGAGAGGTCGAGAATGTCGATCGTCTGACCCTCGACGGGCTCGCGTCACCGCTCCTCAAGCGCTATCGCCTGGAGGGCAGCGGCGACCGGAGGCACTGGGTCACCCTGGTCGCCGAAGGGACGCTCTTCGATCTTCCGGCCGAGGGGCTGCGGCTCCTGGCAGCGGACTTTCCGGCCGGCCCCTACCGCTACCTGCGCTGGACCTGGAACGATGCCGCGAGCGGCCGGGTGGCACCGCCCGCGTCGGCGCGGGCACGCCTGCTCGAGCGCGCCGAGCCGCCGCCGACGACGACGATTCGGCTCGCCGTGGAGCGCCGCCCGAGCGAGCCGCGGGTCAGCCGATTCCACCTCCGTCTGCCGGGCCGCGGCTTGCCGGTCGCGGCGCTGCGGTTCGAGGTCGGCCCCGGAGACCTCCTGCGCCGCGTGCAGGTCAGTGAACCGCGTCTCGGCGTGGGTGGCGCCGGTGCCGTCGAGCCGGCGCCGCTCGGCGTGGCGATGCTCCGGCGCTCCTCGCACGCCGGCGATGTGGCGGCGGCGCTCTCGGTAGCGATCGCACCGCCACGCGAAACCGGGCTCGACCTCACGGTCGAGGACGGTGACAGCGGGCCGCTGCGCCTCGACGGGGTGGTGGCGCGTCTGCGTCCGCTGCCATGGATCTACTTCGAGAGCCCGGACGGTAGCGTCCTGTTGGCGCGCTACGGCAGGCCATCGGCGACCGCGCCGCGCTACGACCTCGAGGCGTCGCGCGGCGCCGCCGCGACCGCGGACAGCGCAATGGCGAGCTGGGGCGAACCCCGGATGACGAGCTCCGCGGTCTCCGCAGCGCCGGCTATCGCAGAGCCACCGGCCGGAGGAGCGCTGGCGACGGGCACTTTCCGTTTCGAGCGGGCGCTCGCGACCGTCGGCGAAGGACTGCAGCAGCTGCCGCTCGATGCCGCGGTGCTGGCGCACTCGCACGCGCTGGCCGATCTGCGGCTGGCGACGGGCGACGATCGACAGGTGCCGTATCTGCTCGAGCGGCGCGCCGAGCCGCTGGAGCTCCAACTGTCGATCCAGCCCGCGCCGCCGCCGGAGGGTGGCGGCAGAGCAGGCGCCCCGGCCGGCGCCACAGTCTCGCGATACGCGATCCGGCTCCCCTACGCCGGACTCCCGGCGTCACGCCTCGTGCTCGCGACCTCGGCGCGGGTCTTCGCGCGCGAGCTCGAGGTGCGGGCGGCGGCCGTCGATCGGGCGACGGGTGCCGAGCGCTGGAATCCCGTGGCGCATCTCGCCTGGCGCCACGCCGATCCGGAGCGCGAAGCGCCGGAGCTCGCGATCGACCTGCCGGCGCTCGCCGGCGACCGTCTTCGCCTCGAGGTGGCGGAGGGGGACAACAGCCCGTTGCCGCTCGCCGGGGCCCGGCTTCTGCTGCCCTCCTGGAGAATCCGCTTCTTCGGCACCGGGGTGCCGCTCCGGCTTCTCTACGGCGACCCCCGTCTCGCTGCGCCGCGCTACGATCTCGCGCTGCTGGGGCCGCGCCTGGTCGGCGTCGAGGGCAGCGAGCTCGCTCTGCCGGAGGAGCGGACGCTCGCGTCCGGAGACGACGCGATGCGCTCGGGACGGTGGTTCTGGTTCGCCCTGGCCGGAGCGGTGGTCGTCCTGCTAGCGCTGCTCGCGCGGCTCCTGCGCGGCGAGCCGCCCGCCGCCGCCAACGCGTAGCCTCCGCCCCCGCTCCGCCATTCCCGCCCAAAACAAGAAAAAAGAAAAAGCGGCATAGAAGGGGGCGACGGCCCGACCGTCGAGGTCTGTCGCACCAGCGCCACGACGTCTTCCAGCCTCCCCCATGACTGCACGCTTTCTCCAAGGCCCGCGGCGGCGCAGCGTCAAGCCCCCGAGAAAGCAAAAGCGGCATAGAAGGGGGCGGCAGGTCGAGCGTCGAGGCCTGCCGCGCCAGCGCCACGGCGACTGCCGGCCTCCCCCTTCACTGCACGCTTTCTCCGAGGCCCGTGGCGGCGCAGCGGCCGGCCCCCGAGAAAGCAAAGGCGGCATAGTAGGGGACGGCAGGTCGAGCGTCGAGGCCTGCCGCGCCAGCGCCACGGCGACTGCCGGCCTCCCCCATCACTGCACGCTTTCGCCGAGGCCCGCGGCGGCGCAGCGTCAGGCCCCCGAGAAAAAGAAGAAGCGGCATTGAAGGGAAGGTCGTCCCAGCGTCGAGACCTGTCGCGCCAGCGCCACGGCGACTGCCGGCCTCCCCCGTCACTGCACGCTTTCGCCGAGGCCCGCGGCGGCTCATCTGCAGAGATGTGGCGAGGTGCTGTGGCGAGGTGCCAGCCGCTTTTCGGCTTCTCAGCCAAACTAAACCGCTGCGAACAAGCGACTTGAAAATCGGCTGGCACCATCTCCGCCCTGCTACCCGCGCTCTTCCAGTACGAGGGCGCGTGGATCCTGCTCTGCTTCCTGCTCCAGCCGCTGTTCGCATTCCGCCTGCTCGGGCATTTCACGCGCGAGCGCAGCCTGCGGCTCCTCGGCGCCGCATTCTTCGCGCTCGCGCCGCCGATGCTCTGGCGACTGTACGGTCACTATTCACTGCTCGCGCACTGGCACCTTGCGATCACGTTGTGGGACGGCTCCGACCGGTCGCCCGCGCGCGCTTGACATCGGCTCGCGGCGGGCGCACACTGGTTTTGCATCGCGAGCGGCCCGAGAGGGCCCGGCAACCTGGGATCGGACACCCAAGGTGCTCGCCCGCCAGCATGGGGGGATGCGGCCGCGGGCTCCAGACCCGTGGCTATGAAGAGTCCGAAGCGAGCCCGTCGTCCGCAAGCTCGGGACCGGCGGGCTCTCTTTTGCCCGGCCGTCGCGACAGAGAACCGACGACTCCGCGCCATGGCACCGCGATCCCGACCGAGCGCACCCGAACCTGCCGGCGGCGTGATTCCCGCCGCGGCTCCGAACTCCGGCCCACCGACTCTGCTCGGCCTTCCCTATGACGCCAGCTCTTCTTTCTCGCGCGGCGCGGCGGCAGCGCCGCCGAAGATCCGCGAGGCGCTCTTCAGCTCGGCCGGCAACGCCTACTGCGAATCTGGCCTCGCGGTCCTCGACGGGGCGTTGCGAGACGAGGGAGACCTCGCGCTCGGCGACGACGGCGCCGCGGCGAGGCTGGAGATCGAGGCCGGGGTCGACCGCCTGCTCGCGCGCGGCGCTCGTCCGATCCTGCTGGGCGGCGACCACTCGGTGACCTTCCCGGTGCTTCTGGCCTTCGCGCGCCACTTGCCCGAGCTCACCGTGCTTCACGTCGACGCCCACGCCGACCTCTACGACGAATTCGACGGCGACCGCTTCTCGCACGCCTGCCCGTTCGCCAGAGCGCTCGAAGCGGGTGCGATCGGGCGGCTCGTCCAGGTCGGCATCCGGACTCTCACGCCGCATCTGCGGGAACAAGCGGCGCGTTTCGGCGTCGAGATCGTCGACATGCGCGCCTGGACCGCCGGCGTGCGGCCGCGCCTCGCCGGTCCCTGCTACCTGTCGCTCGATCTCGACGGCCTCGACCCCGCCTGCGCGCCGGGCGTCGTCCATCGCGAGCCGGGCGGGCTCACCGTCCGCGAAGTGCTCGGCCTGATCCAGAACCTGCCGACGCCTTTCGTCGGCGCCGACGTCGTCGAGCTCCACCTCGGGCACGATCTCGACGGCGTCACCGCCGCCGTCGCCGCGAAGCTCGTCAAAGAGATCGCGGGCCGGATGCTCGAGCCGACGCGCGGCTAGAGACGCTGCGGCGGCCATCTCTGCCGCTTCGTCGAAGGCCGGCGGCGGCGCAACTGCGAGCAACCGAGAAAACTGGCAGTGAAGGGGCGGCGAGTCGAGCGCGGAGGCCTGTCGCCCCAGCGCCACGACGCCTTGGAACCTCCCCCATCAATGCACGCCTTCTCGAATGCCGGCGGCGGCGCCACGGCAAGCAGCCGAGAACACGGGCAGTGTCGGGAGCAGCGGCGGATCGAGCGCGGCGGCCTGCCGCGTCAGCGTCTGCAGGTGCCAGCCGCCTCCGCGGATCAGCCGCTCGCCCCGCTTCGCACGCCGCCTCGCGCTTCCGCGCGCCGCGCGATCAGGTCCTGGTCGGCGTGGGCGATCGTCCGCTCGAGGCTTTGGCCCGGCGCGCGCACCGCCCAGCCGGTCGACACGCGAACCTCGAGGCCCCGATCGCCGGCAATGCGGAAGGCTACTTCCCGTGTCCCCTTCGCATCGCGCCCGGTGAGGAGCACGAGGAACTCGTCGCCGCCGAGGCGCACGACGTGGTCCTCGCCGCGGACCAGCTCCTGCAGATATCGCGCGACGCGTTGGAGCACTTCGTCGCCGACGGCATGGCCGAGGCGATCGTTGAAGGACTTGAAGCCGTCGACGTCGACGACCACCGCGCCCCAGCCGGCGACGCTGCCTTCGTAGACGGCCGCGAACTCGTCGAGGAAGCGCCGGTTGAGGCAGCCGGTCAGAGCATCCCGGCGGCTCGTCTCGAACAGCCGGCGCTCGAGCTCCTTGCGCTCGGTGATGTCGACCAGGATGCCGTGATACACGCTCTCGCCGGTCTCCGGGTCGGTGACCTGATAGCAGCTATCCAGCACGGTCCGCCGGCTGCCGTCGGCGCGACGGAGCTCCAGCTCGAAGTCGCGGACCGCGCCCTGCTCCGCCAGGAGACGGGTCTCCCGCTCGCGCTCGGTCGGATCGATCCAGAGCTCGCCGACCTCGAGGCCCGTGGTCTCTTCGAGGCGGTGGAACCCCAGGATCTCGAGCAGCGCGGGGTTGGCGTCGACGATCCGCCCAGCGACGTTGGTGATGTAGATCCCTTCGCTCAACCGCCGGACGAACTCGCGGAGCGTCTCGCCATCCTCGAGACTCCCTCGCCGTCGAGTCATGCCCTCTCCGCCGACCGGAGCCGCCCCCGACCCGCACCCCCTCAGAGGGCCGCGGGACCCGCCCCATCGATCTCAAATGACGCCGGCAGGAAGAAGACTAGCACCTCGATCCTGGTCGAGGCCGCTCCCGCCGGCGCGGCTCCCCTACCCCGGCCGGGCTTCCAGCGGCATCGAAATGCAATCCGCCGAGAGCGGCCTTCCGCTAGCATTCCGACCGGAAGGGAGGAGTCGCATGCGCGTCGTCGAATGTGTGCCGAACATCTCCGAGGGCCGCCGGCCCGAGGTGTACGAAGCCGTCGCCCGGGCCGCCGGCAGCGTGGCGGACGGCGACGGCCGGACCGGAGGGAATCGAGCCGTTGCAGCGAAATCTCCTCGCCCGACCTGGAGAGGCCGAGGCGATCCGGCGAACCATGAACCAACGGCTGTCAGAAGCCGAAGGACTCGAAGCAGACGGGTTGCGCAATGACAGACAGTGGCACGACATCGCGCAGAGGACCCTCGACCGCCGGCCCTAGGACCTTGCCGCCCGCGGACCGTCCCGGCGAGAGCCAGCCAGCCGGCGCGTGATCCGGCCCTCGGAGGACGGCAAGCGCGCTCGAAGGCTGCGCCCCGGTCCGCGGCCTCACCGCGTATAGATCACCCGAGTGTCATAAATCCGCAGCAGCGTGTGTCCCAGCGGCAGATCCGTCCCGTCGCAGACCTGGAAGTAATAGCTATAGGTCTGGTTGTCGACGACGGGCTGGTCGACGGTGTCCGATGGATACTGGATGAGGGTGCTCGCCCCGGACGTCTGCAGGCTCGCGATCACTACCGCCGCGGTCGCGTTGGTGTAGGCCTTTCGCCACAGGTTGACCACGAGATTGGTGGCCGTCGTGTTGTCGTAGAACGACCCATCCACGAGTGTCATGGTGGCGCCCTGCGGGAGCTGTACCGGAGCCCGGACGCACTGGCCCTGCCCCCCGGTCACGTTCCTGTCGACACGCAGGTAGCCGCCAGCGGGATCGAACCAGCCGTCGCTGACATTGCCGGACCCCCAGGTGTGAAAGTAAGCCGCCCCGGGGATCGAGCGGATCTGGAAGCCGGCCGTGCTGCCGCCGGGTCCGCTCCCCCAGGCCGAGGTGTCGGCCGACTCGAAACCATCCGCGAACAGGAGCGCCGTGCGCACGCGAACCCCGTAGACGCGATGGTCGTAGCTGTCCGCGGTCAGGCATACCGAGGTGGTCAGGTAGTAGACGTAGCTGTCGGTGTTGACGTCCGGAAGGAGGATCGACGGTGCGAAGAGTCGTTGGATGGCAGCGCTCGCGCCGCTCGTCGAGATCCCGGCGACGACCTGGGGGCTCGCGGCCGGATCGACGACGCTGTGGCGCCAGAGCTGGATGCTGAAGTCGCTCGAGACGTCGTCATCGAGGAGGTCCGCGGAGAAGCTCAGGATCTCGTCGTAATCCTGGAGATAGATCGGCGCCGCGAGACAGCCGGGGTTGCCGGCCTGTCCCGACCAGACGAAGCCGTCCGCCGAGTCGAAGCCGAACGCATTCCGGACGTGCCCCCGAAAGGCGGCGGCCGGCACCACGAGATCCAGACCGAGGGCCGGAGCTACGAGGGCGCATTCCATGAACAGCAGGGTTAGGACCCGCCATCTCGCGCCGAGCACCGAGCGTCGTAGGGCGCTCATCGCGTATACCCGACCCGCGCCACGTAGAGGCGCTGATCCGATGGGAACGTAATGTCGCAGTACGCGAAGAAGTAGGTGAACGAGGAGTTGTCGATCACCGGGAAGGAGACCGAGAAGTCGGGATAGGCGATGACTTGAGCCGTGTCGAAAGAGGTCGTGACCGAGGCCATGTCGTCTGCGGGTCCTCCTCCCGTCGCCGAGCGACGTCGGAGGTAGAGCGTCGCGACCGACGACGCATCGTTGTCCCACAGATATCCGACCAGGCTCGACACCGTCGCTCCGTCCGGCAGCAGCGCCGGCGCGTGGGCACAGCCGCGGCCGGCGACGTAGCCGAGATCGCCCTGGAAGTACATCTGGTCGAAGAAGTTCGTATCGTTGTTCGTGACGAAATCGGCGGCCGGCGCCACGAAGTACTCGGTCACCAGCGGGCTCTCGGTCGCCTCCCCGGTCTCCTGTCCAGCTGCACCCGCCGACGACGAAACGGCGGCGAGCAGCAGAGCCAACAACACCATCGGCCACGGTCGCACCAGCACCATGCGCACCCTCCTTTTGAATCGGACTCGTGAGTCCTTTGTACTCCTTCCGGGGGGCCCCCAAAGCCACCCCGAGGGGCGGCCGGCGTCCCGACGCCGCGAGGTGGGTCCGGCTGTGATGCCTCGCTCCCAGGCTGCACGCGCAGGTGCCAGCCACTTCGTCAACCGCTCCCGGGAAAGGACTTGCCTTCGGTGAGGGCTCGAATCGGCGCGTCTACGCGGGGGTGGATCCGATAGCATTCGTCGATTGGAGGGAGGAGTCGCATGCGCGTCGTCGAATGTGTGCCGAACATCTCCGAGGGCCGCCGGCCCGAGGTTTACGAAGCCGTCGCCCGGGCCGCCGGCAGCGTGGCGGGCGTCGAGGTCCTCGACGTCGATCCGGGCGCCGAGACCAACCGCACCGTGATCACCTTCGTCGGCGCGCCCGAGGCGGTGCTCGAGGGAGCGTTTCAACTCATGCGCGCCGCCGTCGAGCGGATCGACATGGCGGCCCACAAGGGCGCCCATTCGCGCATGGGCGCGGTCGACGTCGTCCCTTTCGTGCCGGTCGCCGGGGTCACCATGGCCGACTGCGTCGAGCTCGCGCGCCGGCTCGGCGAGCGCGCCGGCCGCGAGCTGGGGATTCCGATCTACCTCTACGAAGAGGCCGCCAGCCGCCCCGAGCGGCGCAACCTCGCCGAGGTGCGTGCCGGCGAGTACGAAGGGCTGGCCAGGAAGCTCGCCGATCCAGCCTGGCAGCCCGATTTCGGCCCCGCGAGCTTCGTCGCCAGGAGCGGCGCGACGGCGATCGGCGCGCGCAAGTTCCTGGTCGCCTACAACGTCAACGTCAACTCGACCGACAGCCGGATCGCGGCGCGCATCGCCGGCGACATCCGCGAGAAGGGGAGGAAGCGCCTCGACGCCAGGGCCCGGCCGGTGCTCGACGAGAACGGCCAGGAGATCTGGGATCCGGGGCTCTTGAAGGGAATCAAGGCGGTCGGCTGGACGATTCCGGAGTACGGCACGGCGCAGGTCTCGATCAACGTCACCGACCTCGACTCGACGCCGCTCCACGTCGTCTTCGACACCTGCGACGAGCGGGCGCGGGCGCGCGGCATCCGTGTCACCGGCTCGGAGATCGTCGGCCTGGTGCCGCGCGACGTGCTGCTCGACGCCGGGCGCCACTACCTCCGGCGCATGGGGCGCTCGACCGGCATCCCCGAGGCCGCTATCGTCCACGTCGCGATCCGCTCGCTCGGCCTCTCCGAGGTCAAGGCCTTCGACCCGCGGCAGTCGGTGATCGAGTACCGGCTCGAGCCGCCCGCGCCGCTCGTCGGCATGTCCCTCTCCGCCTTCGCCGACGAGCTCTCGGCCGACTCCCCCGCCCCCGGCGGCGGCTCGGTCGCGGCGTACGCCGGAGCGATGGCGGCGGGACTCGCGGCGATGGTCGCGAACCTGACGCACTCGAAGCTCGGCTACGAGGACCGCAAGGAGGCGCTGGAGCCGATCGCCGTTCGCGCCCAGGAAATCAAGGACCGCCTGCTCGCCGCCGTCGACGCCGACACGGCAGCCTTCGACGCTTTCCTCGCGGCGATGCGGATGCCACAGGACACGGTCGAAGAGAAGGCCGCCCGCAAAGCAAAGATGCTAGAGACGACCATCGCCACGATCGAGGTCCCGATGACGACGCTCGAAGCCTGCCCGGAGATCCTCGAGCTCGCCCTGGAAGTCGCCAGGATCGGCATGCCCCAATCCCTCTCCGACGCCGGCACCGCCGCCGAAATGGCCAGAGCCGCCGCCGCCGGCGCCTACCAAAACGTCTGCATCAACATGCCCGGCCTCGACGACCCCGCCGTCAAGGCAAAGCTCCTAGCCCGCGCCGACGCCGCCTGGGCGACAACGAAAGACCTCCACGCCCGCGCCCACAGCGAGATCCTCACCAACCTCCGCGCCGCGGCGGGCTAGGAGCCGTTCCGCCACCACCGCCGTCAATTCCGCTTAGCACGGTGACAGATGTCAAGCGACACTGAGGGCTTTCAACACTATCTGGGTGCCGGATAACCCATATCAAGCCTCCGTCTACCTGAGGGTGGAGCCTTCCTGAGGCGACCGCGGGGGCGCGTGGCTGATGGTCTCTAGAAGCCGTTGTTTGACCTCCGCAGCGTCGCCGAGGCCGCAATTGCTCTAGTCCTTTGCGAACGGGTCCGATTCGACGCAATCAGACTAGGAGCGTCCCCCTCGCGGTCTCCGAACCCCTCGCCTACCACTTGAGAAAGTAGACGTCGACCACCTCGAAATACGTGATGGAGCCGTGGTGTAGGCGGATTCCATCGGACCAGAATAGGAGCTCATTGCCCCATTCATCCAGCTGCGAATTCGGCCGAGGGATCACTCGCAGGGCGAGAATGCCGAGGCTTGGGAGCCGCCTCAGTTCGTTCCTCTCGGAGAAACCATCGCGGTTTGAATCCCGCCAGACGAGGATTCCAGAGAACAGTTCATCTCCTGGATCCACCCAGTCGTTAGAGTTGCCTCCGTTCTCTGCGGCGTCGATTTCGTGTAGCGCTGCGAACCCGTGACCTGCAACTCCACCCGCGGTCAACGGCGTTGCATCCCCGAAGAGCTCACTTCCGTCGTCGATTCTGCCATTACCGTTTCGATCAAGGGCGAGGAAGCCGTCGCCCTGCCCCGGAGCGACCCACGCGACCAAGTCCAGCTGTCCATCGCCATCAATGTCAAACGGCACGAGCTCAGAGGGCGATCCGAACAAGAACCCGTCGCCGTCGAGATCCAGAACAAGTGGGCTATTGCATTGACCGTAGTCGCAATTACGACAGTTAGCGGGATCGTCCATCTGATCGCACTGCGCCTCGACGGTGGTGGCAAACAGGTTTCGCGCGAGCGTGCATTCGTTAGCGTTTGGTCCAGGGAGGTTGACGGGGAGGCTGGGGACCCCGACCATGAGTCCGCACGAAGAGTGACCAAGTCCGAGAACATGTCCAAGCTCGTGCGCGATCAGGTCCTTGAGGGCCTCATCGCTCGTGAAGCAGTTCAACGTTGCGCCATTGAGCACTGTAGTCCTGTACACCGTGATGGAGTGGGTATTCCAGTCCGTCTCGCCGCAAACTCCCTGAATCGGGGACTGGACCCCAGCCCCCGCCAAGCCCACATTCCAATCTGTTCTCGGCGACGAGGAGGCATCGGATACGAACCGCGCGAACCCATAGCCTCGACTTGAGTCATACACATTGCATGAGCTGCTGTTCCAGAGATTCCGCGCTGGAGTGAGTGCTTGAGTGACCTGTTGAGAAGTGAATCCCGAGGAAACCAGTCGAATGTAGTCATAGTAGCCGTCGATCGAATTTGGGTCGTTTGGGCTAAGCGCGGCGGAACATTGTGCCGTTGTCGCCGGCGGTAGGACGAGTAGCGCTCCTCCAATGAGGCTCGCCGACCGAAGCAGGCGCGAAGCGGAGCTCACTGCCCCGCCTCCTGCATCATGCGGCTGGAGAAGTCCTCGAACGATGTGGGCGAATCCTTGAGCTCGCGAGCGAGCTGCCCGGAAGCGATGGCACGCGAGCCATCACCGTGGCGCAACACGACTTGTTCCGGGTACATCAGATCGATCAAGTCCGCGCGGGGCTCGAGGTAGATGAGAAAGATCAAGATGTCATCGCCAACAGCCGGTACGACGGGGTAATCGGGTGAGGGAAGCGCGCAGTACCGCTTGCCCTGCATGACGGCCTCCCCGACCGGGAGAAACAGACGATAGGAATTGAAGCGCAGAGGCGTGCTCTTCCTGACGCTCTTGTCGATGTCGACGGTGAGGAGAACTCCCGCCTCTGAGCCGCGAAAGCCCGGGACGACGCCCGAGATTCGCCCTGCGAGGATTGCAGTGGAGTTTCTGGCGGCCTCGAGCGCGCTCGATGGCCGGCGCGCCTTGTCGGCAGCTTCCGGTAGGACCAGGTAGTCTCGGATCACTGGCAGGGTTCGCTTGCACCCTTCTCCAGGGTGGTCGCTGGCCAAGGTCCGGAACTGTTCTTGTAGGCCAGCCGGGAGCATCTCCGGAGCATCGAAGCCCGAAGGCACGAAATAGACCTGATTCGAATCGTCAGGGTTGTATACGAGATCCCGTGCGTCGGCAGAGATGGCCGGCCCGACCGAAAGCGAACACAACGTGATCAATACGACGCCGGAACGAATCATCGACCGAGGAGTCGGTTTAGACGAGGCGTCCGCCCCCGCGTGAAGGGCACATGGGGTCGTCTCGTCGATGCAAGAGGGCTGTTTCACCTTCAACCTCCCGATTCGGGGTATCACCGTTGGGAACTGAGCAATCTTGGAAGTGTCCATTGTTGCGCCACCATGCCCGCGCTGCTTGCGCAGGACATTCGAACAGATTGCGAACTGGCGCAACAGACTGGCTGACGGCAGGCAAAGCGTGGTCACGCTCTGGTTCGTCGGAGCTCGGGAAGGAGGACCGCGCGGAACCGATCCAAGTGGGGGCGGCCTGCGCGCGAGGCTGGCTGGCGATCGCGTGAGACGACCCTCAGGTTGAGCGGCAAAACCGTCGACCCAGAGCGTGCGAACACAACCCATCAGGCGATGAGACGACCGACGCGGTCGATTGGACCAGTTCGACAGGATTCGCGAAACAGGACCTCTCTCCAGCTGGCTCCGAGCGCGGATCCTGCTGGAAGCGTGGCGGAGTCGGTCTGAGACGAGTGTGACGACCAACGGACGTTCTGAGCCCTCCCGAGCGATTTGGCGCACAGCGCTCATAGAAAGGGGCGTCCCGAGAGGGAGAAACCGGTTCAATTTTCTTCAGGCCCAGCTGAGCCCGCCGGGAGAAAGCGGGGCAAGCTGCTGCTGACAGATTCCGACAGCTGAGTAGCGTCCGGACATCTCGCCAATCTCAGGCGCGTGGGAAGGCGCCACGCGATCCTCGAGAATCTTTCGCGAGGCTCCAACTCTTTTGAATCGAGTCGTTTAGATCGGCAGTATCTGCTCTCGCGCTCCCGAGAGCCAGGCAGATCAGGACGGCGGCGCTCTTGACTCAAGATGATGAGTCAAGTTGCCTTCTCCCATGAGTAAGCGACTCCAGGTCCTCCTCGAAGAAGAGGAGCTCCGCGAGATTCAGAGCGCGGCGCGGGCGCGGCGGCAGACGGTGGCGGAGTGGGTGCGGCAGGCGCTGCGGGCGGCGCGGCGGGAGCAGCCGGCGGCGCCGGCGGATCGGAAGCTCGCCGCCGTGCGCGCCGCGAGCCGGCACGCGTTTCCGACCGCGGACGTCGACCGGATGATCGCCGAGATCGAGAGCGGCTACGGCTCGGGGAGCGAGAGCTGATCTTCGTCGACTCCAACCTGCCGATGTATCTCGTCGGCGCCGAGCACCCTCACAAAGTCGACGCCCGCCGCATCCTCGAGCGCGCCATCGGCGCCGGCGAGCGGTTGGTCACCGACGCCGAGGTCCTGCAGGAGATCCTGCACCGCTGCGTCGCGATCGGACGCCGCGACGCGATCTCCCCTTCGTTCGAGGCGCTGCTCGCGATCGTCGACGAGATCTTTCCGATCGACCTCGCGACCGTCGCCCGCGCCAAAGAGATCGTGCTCGCCTACCCGCGGCTCCCCGCCCGCGACGCGGTCCACGTCGCGGTCCTGCAAGCGCACGGAATTGAGAGAATCGCCACCTTCGATCGCGGCTTCGACGAGGTCCCCGGTCTCGAGCGGATCTCCGTCTGACCCGATCGGACAGGTGCCGATTCGCGGGCTGGACCAGTGAGCCACGCGGGCACCTCCAAGCGGACTCGACCGCACCGCTTCGCTGCGAGCGCGATTCTCGACAAGCTTCGCAGCGCAGCGGGCTAGAGCGCGCCGACTCCGTTCATTCGCAGCTGCCGTTGCGGGCCTGCAGCTCGGTGAGGAGGCTACTCCTGGGTAGCCCCGGGTTCGGCCGGATCCGTCGACCAACGGAAATCGTCGAGCAGCACGATGGAATCGTAAAGGCCATCGCCAGTATCCCAGATCGCGATGCGCAGGGTGAAATTCTCGCCCGGCACGACGTTGCCGCGGATCTGGAGCCAACCGGTGCCGCCGCCGGACAGATTGCTGGCGCCGCACCACCCGGGCTCCCCCCCAACGCCCGGAGGATTCGCGACGTCCATGCCGGTGCCGGCGAGGCCCGCGGTCGTCGTGCAGCTGGACGTCGTAGCTGGGACCGCGCCGGAGGCGCATCCGGTCGGTCCATTGAGGCACTGCGTGAAAAGACCGGTGTCGCCAAAAGCCAGATTCACCCCCACCGGAATGTCCCCTCCGGGCGTGTGGTAAATCGCCAGGTTCTTGTCGGCCGGGTTGGCCGGCGCGCCGACGAACTGCGAGTCGAGCAGCAGCACGAGGAAATCGTTGAACACACTGCAGACCCACTCGGGGTATTCGGAGCTCAGGAAAGCCGCGCTCAGGCCGAAGGAGCGTGCGTTGCCGGGCGCGCGGATTCGAAAGGTCAGCATCACCGGATTGAAGGCCGCAATGTCGATCGCAGCGGGGCATCCCGCCGGGCTCGGGAAGACCCCGCCATTGGCGGCCAGCCAAGCGGCCGGAGCGGCGCTCGAGGTGCCGGTGTCAAGGCCGATCTGAAAGGCGACGTGGCTAGGATTGATCTGACCGGGAGCGGCGGCCGTGCCGGTCGAGAGGATCGCCATTGCGACTCCGTCTCTCGGCCCGATACCACCACCGAACGCCGACCGGATCGACCGCGAGGCCGCCGCCGGCGTGCCCGCGCCGGAGGCGAGCGTGAAGCTGCTTTCCACGATCCCCCACTCGTGACCAGCCTCGGTTGTGCTCTGACAGATGTTCATCGCGGCACCGTACTGAAGGGGATCGCTCGAGCTCGAGGGCAGGCCGTTGTCACAGCTCGCGGGGGCCTCGTCGGTTTCGCCGTCGCAATCATCGTCGAGGCCGTTGTCGACGACCTCGAATCCGGTCGGCGGAAAGCTCCAGGCGCAGAACGTCCCTGACTCGAATGCATCCAGGAAGACGTCATCTGCGGTGGCCGGCGAGGCCGGAGCGAGCAACGCGCCGAGCGCCAGCGCGCACACGGCTCGACTGCGCAGATTCATGAGGTGATCAAGCCGTAGGCCGACCCGAGGATTCAGCTCCATGGCGATGCCCTCCCGGCCCGAGGCGCGAACCTTGCGTCCGCCGACGCCAGCGACACAGCTCAACCAGCGAGCTCGCGAAACTCGAACTGCGCGCTTCGTTAGAGTTCGTGAATCGTACAGCGAGCCGGTCGCCGCCGATAGCCCCACGCCAGTCGCTTTCGGGGCCCGACGTGACCGCTTCGGAGCTCGGCGACCCGACGATTCCACGGATCGAGATCGTTGGAAAGGGCCCTTCGAGTGCGCGACAGCGGAGACCACGATCCTCGACAAACTGCGCGCGGCGGCCGGCTAGCCCCGCGGCGCCGATCGACCCTAGGCGGACCCGCGACGAGCTCGGCAGCCGCGGCATCGATCCCGTGCTCGCGCGCTTCTGGCTGATCCGGGCGAGCGACGGCGAAGTGCTCGGGCACTGGACCCGCGAGGGCACGCGCCCCTGGCGCCAGTGGTTCCGCCGCAAGGGCCAGTCGCCGGGACAGGTGCGAGCCGATTCTCCGCCTCCTCAGGATCGAGGCGTCGACGGTTGCGCTCGTCGCGCCCCTAGCCGCGTCTCGCTAGTTGAAGGTCGATTCCACCGCTACCGCCGAGAGCTCCGCGCGGCATGGCTCGAGGCGGTTGCGCACCACCTCGAGTCGGTTCGGCACCCGCGTCTCGAGCCGCGCTCGACCCTCCCCGCCGACCACGCACAGCCAGCTGTTCGTTGCATGAAGATCGATCCCGCAATGCAGTCCCATCGGCTTCTCCTTTCTGGTTTCCCGACCACGAGCGAGCGTACTCCTCACTCGAAGGAGAAGCCTTCAGAAGATCTTCAGCCGCTCGTCGCGAGTCTGGCGGCGAGACGGCGTCTCAGGCCGCGCGGCGCCTGCGCACGAAGAGGAGCGCAAGCGTGGCGAGCAGGCCGGCGAGCGCCGCGGCGCCCCACGGGGAGAGCGCGGGAATCGCCTGGGTCGGCCCCTGGGGCGCCCGCACGACCAGCGCCTCGAGGCCAAACATGTCCAGGCCGTTGTTGCCCGAGGAGAGCACGCCGCCGTCGAGCATCGAGACGCGGTACCACGATCCATCGGTGCAAGCGAGGACGAGCTCGCCGGGGTCGCCCAGGGCGATGCCCGTGCCGGTGTATTGGCAGTTCACTGCGGCGTTGGGAATCGACCCTCGGACCGCGCCCGACTGCGGATCCAGCGCATAGATGTTGTCGTCTCCGAGCGCCCAGAGGCTGAAGCCGTCGAAGGCGAGCCCTTCGACACCACCGTCGTCCGGGCCCGCGGAGATGCTGCGGATCGGCGCGCCGCCGGTCGCCGCGTAGAAGTGGATTCGAGACACGCTGGCATCGAACACGGCGAGCTGGTCGCCGACGAAGGCCATCCCCTGAAGTCCGCTGAGCCCGCTGTCCGACCAGCGGAACTGCTCGATGCCCATGAGGTCGAGCGCGACCACTTCCGTCGAGAGGAACATGCCGGGATAGACGAGCGTCCCGTCGTAGCCGATGCCGTTCGGATCCAGGCCGCCCGCGGGGAAGCTCGAGATGTCGGCGAGGTTGGCGTCGAGCAGGTGAACCGAGTCGTCGCTCCAGGTGACGGCGACGAACGCCGCCGTCGCGCCTTCGGGCGCGCGGACGATCGGCGCGGTGGGCGGCGAGCTCGTGCCGGCCGAGGAGGAGCTGTTGTCAGCCGCGAGCGGCACGGCGAGCAGGAATAGGGCGACGGCGAAGCGGAGCGTTGGTCGCATGGCGGCCTCCAAGATGAGCGTGGCTCGCTTCATTCTAGGCGAAGAAGGAAGAAGAGTCACTCATTGAAGGCCCTCGAGGCAAGAGGCAGGCCGGACAGGCGGAAAGGTGCGGAAAGGTGCCAGCCACTTTTCCTCCCGCCTCGACCTCAGCGGCCCGACGCCGGTGCACGGCCTCATTCCGGAGAGTGTCGCGGTCGACACCGCGGCCGCTTCTGGGACACCGAGGTCGGTCCTCTTCGGGTGCCCGTTCACGACTTCGACCGTCTCGACCTACCGGTCGCCCTCGACGCCTTCTAGGGACTCGAACGGGTCGAGGTGCTCTGCGATGGGCTCATCTGGCCCTGGTCCTCGCGCGCTTCGAGCCTCGCGCCCGAGCCGCGAGCCCCGCCGTCCGTTCGAGTCCTCGCAGACCGCAACCGGAACGAGCGAGCCGACAGAAGCCGGCGTCGAGCGGCCGGGTCGGTCGCTCCTAGGGTACCGACGCGACCGACGGAGCCGAGGGTGCTCGAGGACCGCACTCGGTTGCCGTCCCCGAAGCTACGGCGGGTCACTCGCGCCGGCGAGGCCGCGGCGCGTGACCAGGTAGGTCGCGAAGCTGCCGAGCCAGTGGCCCCCCTCGTAGTGCTCGCCGGTGACGGCGGCGAGGCCGGCCGCGCGGTGCGTAGCCGCGTTCGCCTCGAGCGCGGCGCGGCGTCGGTCGGCGGGGGGCAGGGCGGAGGCGATCCCCTCGAGCATCCAGGCGCGGGAGAGGTTGAGCCCGTCGAGGTGGGCGAGCTTGGGGTCGGCGGGGTCGGTCACGACGCCCGGAGGCAGCCACGCCGTCGTTCCGTCGCTGGGAATCCGCGGCAGGAAGCGCTCCAACCAGGTGGCGAACTCGGCCGGCGGCAGCACCCGGCGGACGAGATCGGCCTCCGCGAGGCAGGGGGAGAGGAAGTCCTGCCCCGACGGCTCGTAGCCGAGCGGGCAGTCGCGGTCGCCGAGGTAGAGCTCGCCGACGCGGCGGGTGAGCAGCGTGCGCAGCGCGTCGTCGCCCGCCGCGCGCGACCAGTCGAGGACGAGGCCGAACGCGAAGGCGGTCTGGTCGTGCTCGCCGATGCGGATCGGATGGGCGAGCTTCGGCAGCCATTCGGCGACCCGCTCGACCGCGGCCCGCTCGAGCGGCGCCAGCGTCTCCAACCAACGCCGCGCCTCGGGGTCGGGCCACTCGCGCAGCTCCGCCGCGAGCTGCAGCAGCCAGGCGAGGCCGTAGGGGCGCTCGAAGGCGACCCGGCCCTCGCCCGACAGGTAGGCGACCTCGCCGGCGACCCGCTCCGGCGTCAGGCTCCGGCCGAGCGCCGCGCGCGCGTCGGCGGCGAACGGCGCCTCCGGGAAGGCGCGCGCCAGGCGCGCCAGCAGCCAGTGACCATGAACCGAGGAGTGCCAATCGTAGCAGCCGTAGAAGGCGGGCGTCAGCTCGCGCGGCGGTTTCGCGTCGGCGTCGCTCGCGAGGACGTGCGCGATCTTGTTCGGGTATTCCCGGTGGACGCAGGCGAGCGCCAGTCGCGCGAGTCGGCCCGCGACCGCGGCATCGAAGTCGGCCGGGGCCCGGGTTTCCGGCGCGGCCGGCGCGGCGAGCAGTAGGAGAGACAGCGAGAGGGCGGCGCCCATGCCGCCATCGTATCGACAGCGACTTCGAAGATCCCAGGAGAGGTTCCAGCCAATTCTCGCGGAACTTCCGCGATGCTCCAACTTCTTTGACTCGAAGTGTTTAGCCTGGTGCCATTGGCTCTCGCGCGTCCGGAAGGAGAGCAGACTGGGGCGCTCGGTACGTTGACTCATTACATGAGGCAAGCAACTTCCGCAGGTGGGCAAGCGGCTCCAGGTCCTGCTCGAGGAAGAGGAGCTGCGCGAGATCCAGAGTGCGGCGCGGGCGCGGCGGCAGACGGTGGCGGAGTGGGTGCGGCAGGCGTTGCGGGAGGCGCGGCGGGAGCAGCCGGCGGCGCCGGCGGATCGCAAGCTCACCGCCGTGCGCGCGGCGAGCCGGCACGCGTTTTCGACAGCGGATGTCGACCGGATGATCGCCGAGATCGAGAGCGGTTACGGCTCGGGGAGCTAGAGCTGATCTTCGTCGACTCGAACCTGCCGATGTATCTCGTCGGCGCCGAGCATCCGCACAAAGTCGACGCCCGCCGCATCCTCGAGCGCGCCATCGGCGCCGGCGAGCGGCTGGTCACCGCCGCCGAGGTCCTGCAGGAGATCCTGCACCGCTACGTCGCGATCGGACGTCGAGACGCGATCTCCCCTTCGTTCGAGGCGCTGCTCGCGATCGTCGACGAGGTCTTTCCGATCGACCTCGCGACCGTCGCCCGCGCCAAAGAAATCGTGCTCGCCTGCCCGCGACTCTCCGCCCGCGGCGCGGTCCACGTCGCGGTCCTGCAAGCGCACGGAATTGAGAGAATCGCCACCTTCGATCGCGGCTTCGACGAGGGCCCCGGGCTCGAGCGGATCTCCGTCTGACCCGGACAGGTGCCGGACAGGTTCCAGCCACTTCGCGAGTAGGATCACGATGATGATGATCCCCGTTCTTCTCTTGGTCGCTGCGGTAGCTGGAAGTGCCGAAGTACCCTCCACACAGACCGTCACCACAGTGCCGCCGCTGGTGCTTCCGGATCTTCAGTGCCTCGGCAAGGACGGCAAGCCGCTTCCCGAGGCGATCTTCGGGAAGGTCGACGAATCGAGCGAGATCACGCAGCCGGTGGGCGTTCGTCGCCCGGTCGGGCCGCCGCCGCCGCCCCTGAAGTGCAAGGCTCCGGCCACCGTCGACGTCGAGTTCATCATCACGACGAAGGGCACGGTCTGTGGGGTGACGGTCGTCTCCGAGCTCCCTCCCGAGTGCGCTCACTACGGAAAAGCAGCGCTCAACGCGGTGAAGCGTTGGAGGTTCGAGCCGGCGCGCGCCGACGGCGTGCCAGTTCCGACGCGGTACCACCTGAAACTGAGGTGGCAATAGCGTCGGATCGCAGGACCCTCCGTCGACTGCTTCGGAACTGCAGCGGCGCCCGCGCGGTCGCGGCCTCGAAGTGGGCGTGGAGGCCCGAAGCGCTCATGCACAGCTCCGCTGCGAAATTTTCGATGGGGCGCGGTTCTTGGTATCCTCGAAACGTGTCGCCGACTATCGCCAGGATCGGCCCCTATCGCTTCTTCTTCTACGCGAACGAAGGCGTCGAACCGGTGCATGTGCATGTCCAACGCGACGATCTGCTGGCCAAGTTCTGGCTTGCTCCAGTCGAGCTCGCCGGTTCCGTCGGGTTCAGCGCGCGGGAGCTGAACCTCATCCACAAAACGGTCGAGGAGAACGCGGCGGCGTTCCAGGAGGCGTGGAATGAGTTCTTCGGTCACTGAGTCTCGAGCGCTCGCGAAGAGCGTGCAGGTCTCCGACGATGAGCTCATGGTCGAGCTCGTCGACGGAAGAAGAGTGTTCGCTCCGCTTGTCTGGTTTCCGAGGCTCTTGGCTGGGACGGCGTCCGAGCGCGCGCAGTGGGAGCTCTTGGGCGGCGGCGAGGGAATCCACTGGTCGGCGCTCGACGAAGACCTGAGCGTCGCCGGCATTCTCGCCGGCAATCGCAGCCACTCCCGTCCGCTGAGGCGTGCCGGCTGAACCGTCGCGAGAGCGGACGGGCCTCGGCTGTCGGGGCTCGCTGCACCCGACAGGTCCGGAAAGGTGCCACCCGGTTTTCCCGTCTCGCCGCCGTGCGCGCCGCGAGCCGGCACGCGTTTCCGACAGCGGATGTCGACCGGATGATCGCCGAGATCGAGAGCGGCTACGGCTCGGGGAGCTAGAGCTGATCTTCGTCGACTCCAACCTGCCGATGTATCTCGTCGGCGCCGAACATCCGCACAAAGTCGACGCCCGCCGCATCCTCGAGCGCGCCATCGGCGCCGGCGAGCGGCTGGTCACCGCCGCCGAGGTCCTGCAGGAGATCCTGCACCGCTACGTCGCGGTCCTGCAAGCGCGCGGAATCGAAAGAATCGCCACCTTCGATCGCAGGTTCGACGAGGTTCCCGGGCTCGAGCGGGTCTCCGTCTGACCCGGCCGGACAGGTGCCGATTCGCGGGTTGGACCAGGGAGCCACGCGGGCACCTTCAAGCGGACTCGACCGCACCGCTTCGCTGCGAACGCGCTTGGCTCGAGCGACCGCCACGGATCCTCCGCGGATCCGCGCTGGATCGGCTCGGCCTGGTAGGCTCTGCCGACTCCCGGAGCCACGGAGATCCCCGCTTCTCGCGCACGGGACTCGCCACGTTCGTTCTGTTCCTGGCAATCGTTGCACTCTGGCGGTCGCGGTTCTACCCTTCTTGAGTGGGCTGCCCGCTATTGGCATGCCGCCTCGCGACTCGTCCGAGCGGACGCGTTGGGCGTGCGCGGTTCGCTTCGCGGCTCGGCAATCTTGCCGCGTCGCTCAACTCGCGATTCGATAGGCGACAGTGAAACGACTGCTGTACCATCTTCTCGGGAGACAACCATGAAGGCAGAGTTCACGGCTGTATTTCAACAGGTGCCCGAGGGCTATATTGGATTCGTCGAGGAACTTCCAGGGGCAAACACCCAGGGCGCGACGCTCGATGAGGCGCGAGCCAACCTCGAGGAGGCCATAGCGTTGGTGCTTGAGGCAAATCGCGCTCTGGCCGAAGAGGAATTGGGCTCCGGCCCGGCGATTCGCGAGCCAATTGTGGTCTCCGGTTGAAACGCCGCGAGCTTATCCGTCATCTGCTTGCTCAAGGTTGCGAGCTTCTTCGCGAAGGAGGCAACCACTCGGTGTTTGTACATCGTGGCAATCGCAAGTCGTCGGCCGTTCCGCGGCACACCGAAATCAACGAGAACCTCGCCCGCAAGATCTGCAAGGACCTCGGCGTTGAGCGGCCTGTCGCCTAGCAACTCGTTCGAGCGGGCGCGTTGGGCGCTCGCGACCCGCTTCGCGGGGCAGCAATCCTGCCGCGCCGCTCAACTCGCGATCCGTTAGGTGTCGGGATGAGCGTGTTCGACACCTGGAAGAGCTCATGGGAAGCCAGCCTCGAGAGTTGTCGGCGGCGTGGGGGAAAGACGAACCCGCTGAAGGTCTCGCGCCCTTCTTCGGCTCGTGAGTTGGTGCGCATCGAGAACACGCTTGGCCATCCCCTTCCGACTTCGCTTGCTGAGTTCTTTCGGGCGCATTCTTCAGAGGTGTTTTTCACTTGGCACCTTCCTACTGACCTGATCGTTCCCGAATTTGACGGCATCTTTTGCGGCGGACTAGAAGTCAGCCTCGACAGCTTGCCCGAGCTGTTGGAGGGGCATCGTGGGTGGGTGAACGAGTGTTTTCCCAGGCTCGATGACCCCTACGATGGCGTCTGGCACAACAAGCTTTCAATTCAGGCAGTTGGCAACGGGGACGAGTTGGCAATTGATTTGGCTGCTCCAGACGGCCCTGTCGTCTATCTGAGCCACGATGAGGGCCAAGGTCATGGGTATCAGCTTGGCCAGAACTTCCTGGACTTCGTTGATCGCTGGTCCAAACTTGGCTGCGTTGGCGCCGAGGACTGGCAGTGGCTTCATTTCGTCAGCTCGCCAACTTCCGGTCTCGAGCCCAATGCGCCGAGGAGCCTTCAATGGCGCTCCTGGTTTGGGCTTCCGCAATCCGACACCTGACACTTCGTTCGAGCGCACAAATGGGCTTCGCCCATTCGCCGCTCGACTCGTGGTGCGTCAGCCGACCATGCAACGGGGGAGTAGAATGCAAGGCGCGATGGCGAGCTCATCGGCGGTTCACGTCGATCCAGAGATCCTGAGCGGCGCGCCCGTTTTCGTCGGCACGCGAGTGCCGTTTCGAGCGTTGATCGACTACCTCGAGGGTGGGCACACGCTCTCGGAGTTCCTCGACGACTTCCCCACCGTTCAGCGCGCACAGGCGGTGGCCGCGCTCGAAGAAGCCGGCGAGGCCATTGCGCAGCATGCGCGTACTACTTGACGAGTCCCTTCCACGTCAGTTGAAGACGCAGCTGTCGGGCCACGAGATTCTCACGGTTCCCGAGGTTGGTTGGGCCGGCAAGAATAACGGTGAGTTGCTCCGGCTGGCCAACGAACGATTCGACGTGTTTGTCACTCCAGATGCCCATCTTCCCGAGCAGCAGAACCTCTCATGTCTGCGGCTGGGTATCGTCATCCTTCGAGCCCGGCCCAGCGACATCGCCGATCTCCTGCCGCTGGTTCCTCAGCTTCAGATTGCGCTTTCCCATGTGGCGGCTGGCCAAGTCGTGCGGCTGGTCGGCTGACAACTCACTCGAGCGAACAGGGCACCGAGCGCAGCGCCTGGCGCGAGCTCCATGGGCAGGCGCGCCAGGTGAGCACGACATTCCAGGGGGGCGCATGAGATCGCTCGTTGCCGCCGGCGCCGCGTTGTTGTTGCTCTCGGCAGCGCCCGCGGCCGCCAGCTGCGGCCAGTCGCCCGGGCTGAGGCTCTTCCACGGCAGAGTGGTCAGCTGCAGCTCCGCACTGTCCGAGATCGACGCGGCTCTCGAAGCGCGGCGCGAGGACTACGCGGCGATGATGCGAGGATTTGGTGGCGAGGTCGACACTCGCGCCGGCAGAGCTCGTCGAGGCGCTGCCCAGCACCCATTGAATCGTCGCTTGGAGAACGAGCCGGCGCCGACCTCGTGCTCTCCACCCAGCTCCTTGCGTTCGGCGACATCCGCAAGTCCTGGCTCTGGGTGCTCGGCGCCCAGGCCTTCGTCGCCGGCGTCGGCCGCGGCGTCGTCGTCACCGCGGCGCCAGTGGTTCCGCCGCAAGGTCCAGTCGCCGCGCGCCCTTCGCCTGCGCACTGTCGCCGATCATGTCTTCGAGAAGCTCGGACCCAAGCTCGTGAAGCGGACGATAGGGCCTGGACCGGCGACTCCTGGTGCCCTCGCGGCCCCTGCCGGCGGCTGAGGCTCGGCGGCGATGCCGCTTCAGGCTGACCAGATGGCCCGCGCCTTTGAGGCTAGGCCCCACTGAGATCTGACGAGAGCGTTCGAAGAGAGAAACTAGGAGGCCGCGATCAGCGCCGCGTGCAGGCGCCGGTGCAAGCCGGCGGCGGCGATGTCGGCGCCGTTGGGCCAGACCACCGCGCCGAAGGAGTCGATGAAGACCTGCTCGAAGAAGGTGGGATCGCGCAGCGGCTCGTGCAGCGGTCCGAACAGGAAGGGCTCGACGTCGACCTCGCCCCGGGAGCCGTCGGAGAACTCGATCTCGAGCCGGTAACCGGCGAGAGCCCGCACCCAGACCACAGTTTCCATATCCGACCTCCTGGCCGAGCCGGCCGACTGCCGCAGGGCCTCTCTCCGAATCGATCGCCGACCATTGTCGTCCCTCGACCCGGTCCCTGGCAACCCCATCCGCTTCGACGGCCCGCATCCACCCGAGCGCCCTCGTGCCGGGACCGATCGCTGTAGCAACGGGCCTCGCGGGCCGTCTTGCCCCGCTCGATCCCGCCGAGCCGACGGCGACCGGGCCAGATTTCTTGCACCGGATCGGGCCCAATCCGTCGCATGACAGTTGTGGGCTCTCTATTTCCGACTCTCGAGCGCAGGGGCCCGAGTCGCGGCGCGCGTACGAGATCGAAGAGCTCTTCGTTCCATTCGAGGGAGGGAGTCATGTCCGAAAGCATTGGTAACCGCGAACAGAGCGTCCATCGGGACGGGAGCCACGGCGCCGCCGAGCCACCATCGCTCTGTTCGCTCTGCGCCGAACCGATCCGCGGCACCTACTACCGAGCGGCGCAGGCGAGCGTCTGCGCGGCCTGCCGGGAACGGGCGCTCGCCGCGCGCGATCGCGGCACGCCGGCCAGCCGTTTTGTCCGCGCCGCCGCGCTCGGCACCGGCGCGGCGATCCTGGGCGCCGTCGTCTGGTACGCGGTCGCGGTCTGGACCGACCGGGAATTCGGCCTGATCGCGATCGTGATCGGCCTCCTGGTGGGCGGCGCGGTACGGCTCGGCTGCTACCGCCGCGGCGGCTGGCGCTACCAGCTGCTCGCCATGGCGCTAACCTACACGGCGATCGTTTCCTCCTACGTTCCCCTGATGATCGACGCCGTCAACGAGCCCGGCCTCGCCGCTTCGGACGGCGAGCTCACCTCGGCCGGTGACAACGAGGCCGGTTCCGCTCCGGCGTCCAGCGCGGTCGACAAGCTGCCCGAACCGGCGGACGAGGAGGCCATCGCGCTCGAAGCGGCCGCCTTCCGATCCCCCGAGGAGCTCGACGCGGCGCCGCCTGAAGGCCTCGGAGAGCTGCTGGTCGCGTTCGCGATCCTCCTCGGCATCGTCCTGGCCGCCCCCTTCCTCGCCGGCTTCGAGAACTTCATGGGCTGGGTGATCATCGCCGTCGCGCTCTACGAGGCCTGGAAGCTCAACCGCCACGAGGAGGCCGTTTTCGACGGCCCCTTCCACCCCCCTGGCCACCGCTCCACCTACGTCCCGGAGACCCCGCCGCCACCGATCGCGCCGTAGCGGTGAGGTTTCGTGGGCGAACCGGGCCGCCCGCGGCGCGGGGCCGCCGAAAAAAATGCACCGCTTTCGGCGTTTCGCGTCGCATGACAGTTGGGGGGTGAGGATTTCCGACTCTGGGGCTGGGG
Organism: uncultured Acidobacteriota bacterium; assembly: GCA_963700315.1. Taxonomy (GTDB): domain Bacteria; phylum Acidobacteriota; class Thermoanaerobaculia; order Multivoradales; family JAGPDF01; genus JACTMI01. The sequence goes on from CAVOXC010000001.1 coordinate 770,276, forward strand.
AGCGACACGCCCGGCCCGAGCTCGGGGTCTCTCGGACGCGCTGCTCTCGGATGTTGGATGAGAATGGGGGGTGTCGTCGTGGAGCGAATCCAGGGAAAGGGAAGGGCCGCGGACCGGACGTTGGCGCATCAGCCGAACCGCCCCGAGCGGGGCGCCGCGGCGTCGCGGTTCCTCGCGGCGGCGTTGGTCGCCCTGGCCGCTTCCGCTGGAGCGGCCGATGCCCCACCGCTGCCATCCAGCCACTTCGGCGCCGTGACCGTCGCCGGCACGCCGGCGCCGGCGGGCACCGAGATCTCCGCCTGGCTGGGCGGAGCCCGGCTCGCGAGCGCAGTAGCCTTCCCTGTCGGAGCGGGCTCCGGCTACGGTCTCGACATCCCTGGCGACCGCGCCGAGACCCCAGGAATCGAGGGACCGATCGAAGGTGAACCCTTCGAGATTCGCGTCGGCGGAGCTCCCGCCGCGACGGCGCTCTGGTCCCAGGGTAGCTACACCGCTCTCGATCTCGCCGCCGGCTCCGGCCCGGACCTACGGGTCGGGCTGAGCGACGAACAGTCGACCGTCGCCGCGGGCGCGATCCTCGACTTCGTCGTCTCGATCGGTAACGACGGCCCCGGCCCCGCGACCGGAATCTCCCTGGAAGTCGAGCTGCCGGCCGGCGTCGCGCTGGTCTCGGCCACCGACGGCGCTGTCGCCGCCGGACCGACCCTGGCCTGGCCACTCTTCGAGTTGGTCGAGTCGGCCGCCGCCAGCCGCGGCTTTCGGGTGCTCCTCGACTCGGCCTTTCCGGCGGGGGTCGAAGCCATCGGGTTCACCGCTTCGGTCGCTCACGATGGCGTCGGCGGCGCGGATCCCGATCCATCGGACGACACCGCCACCGATCTCGACGTGCTCGAAGCCGCGCCCGATCTCGCGCTCGTCCTCTCCGACGGCCGTGACGAAGCGCGCCCGGGGGATACGCTCGTCTACCGCGCCGTCGTCTCGAACGGCGGCACCCAAGGCGCGACCGGCGCCCTCCTCACCCTCGACCTGCCGCCGGCGGTCGAGTTCTACTCGGCGAGCCAAGGCGGCAGTCACGCCGCGGGCGTCGTCGCCTGGCCGCCCTTCGCGCTCGTCGCGGGCGCCTCGCTCGAGCGGGCGGTCACCGTCCGCGTTCCCGCCGACCTCGAGAGCGGCGTCACTCAGCTCGACGCCCACGGCTCGGTCGGCGACGACGGCTCGAACGGCGCGGATCTCGATCCGGCGAACAACTCCGGCGGCGACACCGACTCGGTCGCGCACGCCCCGGACCTGGCCGTCGATCGGGTCTCGGCCGCGGTCGCCGAGACCGACCCGCAGACGCTCGAGATCTCGGGCGGGGTCGAGGTGTCGGTGGCGAACCGTGGGACCCTGCCGGCTCCGCCCTTCGTCCTGGTGATCTTCTCGGATCGCGACGGCAACGGCCTGTTCGACGCGGGCGTCGACACCCCTCTCGGCTGGTCGCTCGAGAGCTCGCTCGCGCCCGGAGAGTCGGCGAGCGCCGTCGTCGACGTCTCCGGCGCCGTGCGCTTCCTCGGCGACCGGATCTTCGCGATGGCGGACCCTGACCTGGTCATCGCCGAGCTCGACGAGAGCAACAACGTCGGCGACAGCTCGGGCGGCTGCGGCGTCGCGCCGGCTCCCGGCGCGTTCGCGCCGATCGTCGAGCGCCACTGGCCCTCCGCGGCGGGAACCGTCTACCGGCCGGCGGCGAAGGACTCGATCTCGACCCCGCTCGTCGTTCAGCTCACCGACGACAACGGCGACGGGCTGTACGACGATCGCGACGTCCCCGACCTCGTCTTCGTCACGACCGATCTGACCTACTTGCTCGAGCCCCAGGTCGTGCTGCGAGCGATTCGCGGCGACACTTTCGCGAAGATCTTCGACGTCGACGGAGTCTTCCCGCACCCGACCGCGCCGACGCTGCTCTCCTTTTCCGGGCTCGCGGCCGGCGACATCGACAACGACGGCAAGCCGGAGATCCTATCGACGACCTTCGGCCCGGCCGCCGTCAACTACGTCCGCGCCTACGAGCACACCGGCGCGCTCAAGTGGGTGAGCCAACCCTTCCACACCCACCCCAGCCCCACCGGCCGGTCGAATCGCGACAACCCGACGCTCGCCGACCTCGACGGCGACGGCGACGTCGAGATCGTCGTCGGCGCCCACGTCTTCGACCGCTTCGGCCACCTGCTCTGGATCGGCGGCGGCGGCCAGGCTTTCCAGTCGGCCGGCAACTCGGGCGAGCGGGGCGGCGCGATCTCGGTCGTCGCCGACGTCGATCTCGACGGCCGGCTCGAGGTCGTGACCGGCAATACGGTCTACCGGCACGACGGCTCCATCGTCTGGCAGAGCCCGCTCGCCGACGGTTACCCGGCCTTCGCGCAACTTCGACGCCGATCCGCAACCGGAGATCGTCGTGGTCGCGCACGGGAGCGTCCGGCTTCACGACGCGGACGGGTCGCTCCTCTGGGGCCCGATCGCTCTGCCGGGCTCCGATCCGGAGGCGGGCGGCGCGCCCACGATCGGCGACTTCGACGGCGACGGCGAGCCGGAGATCGGCGTCGCTGGCTCCGACGTCTACGTCGTTTTCGACGGCGACGGATCGATCCTCTGGCAGGCTTCGACCCAGGACCACACCTCGAACCTGACCGGCTCGACCAGCTTCGACTTCGACGGCGACGGCAGCCTCGAGATCGTCTACCGGGACGAGCGACGGCTGCGCATCTATCGCGGTGCCGACGGCGCGGTCCTCTTCGAGCTCACGGTCTCGTCCAACACCTGGACCGAGGAGCCTGTTGTCGCCGACGTCGACCGCGACGGCAACGCCGAGATCGTCGTGACCTCCGATCGCGCCCCCGACGTCGCGATTCCCGCTGGTGAGCGGACGTTCGGCCTCTACGTGCTCGGCGACTCCGGCGATGGCTGGGTCTCGGCACGCGGTCTCTGGAACCAGCACGCTTACACGCCCGATCAGATCGACGACGATGGCGGAATCCCTCCCAATCCGGCCTGGGGCTGGCTGGTTCACAACACGTTCCGCGCTAATCTGCCGCCCGGCGGCGACCCTCACGCGGCGCCCGACCTGACCTCGAGCCGGCTCGAGGTCGATCTCTCGGCTCTGCCGGCGCTGGGAATCACGGCGCGCATCGGCAACGGCGGGCGGCTGCCCGTCGCGCCGGGCCTCCCGGTCGCCTTCTACGCCGGCGACCCCGACGCCGGCGGCGTGCTGCTCGGCGTCGCGGCGGTGCCGAGTCGGCTCGAGCCGGGCGGTTTCGTCGACCTGTCGGCGACCTTCGTGATGCCCAGCCCGCCGCTGGGGGTCGTGACCGTGGTGGCGGACGACGATGGCGCCGGCGGCGGTCGCGAGCGGGAGTGCGACGAGACGAACAACCGCGCCTCGCTCGGCTTCGACACGACCGCGCTCGGTCTCTGGATCACCGTCGACGACGGCACGACCTCGGTCGGCGCGGGCGACGAGACCACCTACACGATCACCGTTCACAACGCGTTCGCCGCGACGGCGACCGGCGTCGCCATCGCGGACGAGCTGCCGGCGGGTGCGCTCTTCGTCGCGGCGAGCGACGGGGCGACCGAGAACCTCGGCGTCGTCGAGTGGCCCGAGATCTCTCTCGCCGCCGGCACCTGGGCGGTTCGCACGCTCACGGTCCAGGTCGATCCCGATCTGCCCCTCGCGGTGACCTCGATCACCAACCGGGCCAGCGTTACCGACGACGGCGCGCTCGGTCCCGATCCGACGCCAGGCAACAACGTCGCCGTCGACGTCGATCAGGTGACCACCGTCACCGCCGACGCCGGCGGTCCCTACTTCGCGCCGGAGGGCGCCACCGTCACGCTCGACGGTTCGGCGTCGTTCGATCGCGACGGCACGATCGTCGCCCACCTGTGGGATCTCGACGGCGACGGCGTCTTCGACGACGCCTCCGGCGCCCTGGTCCCCTGGCTCCCCCCCGGCGAGGGGATCTACGCCATCCGCCTACGCGTCACCGACGACTCGGGCCAGAGCGACGAGGACTCGACGACCGCCGAGATTGGCAACGAGCCTCCGGTCGTCGACGCGCCCGCGAGTCTCTCCGGCGTCGAGGGCTCTCCCGTCTCGCTTTCGGCGGTGACCGCGACCGATCCGGGCGACGAGCTCGCCGCGACGGTCGACTGGGGCGACGGCCTGGCCGAGCCCGTGGCGGTCGTCGCGGGTGCCCTCGCCGGCGAGCACGCGTACGCCGACGACGGCATCTACTCGATCGGCGTCTGCGTGTCCGACGGCACCGATGAGGTCTGTCTCGACATCGTGGCGCAGATCGCCAATGCCGCGCCGGAGGTCCACGAGGTCGGCGGCTTCGACTTCGACGGCTGGATCGCCGAAGAGCTCGGCAGCGGCGGCACGACCGCGTGGAGCATCTCGACCGGCGGGCGAACGGCGACGGAGCTCCTCAACGGCGGTCCGAGCTTCTTCGTCGGCGACCTCCCCGCCTTCGGCAACTACGAGATCGGGCTGCGGGTCGCCGACCCGGGCGACGACGACTTCCTCGGCCTCGCGCTCGGCTTCGAGCCGGGCGACACGCTGTCGCCTTCGGCCGACTATCTACTCGTCGACTGGAAGCGCCACGATCAAGACGGCGCGCGATCGGGCCTCGCGCTCTCGCGAGTTCGCGGAGTGCCCGCCAAGAGCGAGCTCTGGCTCCACGTCGACCAGGCCGCCAACGGCACGACGAACGGAGTGACCGAGCTCGCGCGCGCCACCAACCTGGGAGCCGTCGGATGGGCGCGTCACACCGAGTATCGCTTCCGACTCGAGCACACGCCCACGCGTTTGCGACTGTGGGTCGACGGCGCGCTCGAGCTCGACCTCGTCGGCACCTTTCCCGCGGGCCGGCTGGCGCTTTACGACTACTCACAGGCGAACGCCGTCTTCACCGCGATCGAGTCCGCGGTCTCGGTGTCGGGCTTCGAGGGAGTCCCGGCGACGCTGCGCGCGACTTTCACCGACCCCGGTATCGCCGACCTTCACACCGGCACGATCCTCTGGGGTGACGGCGCCATCGAGTCCGCTGCGCTCACCGAGGAATCGGGCGCCGGCGAGGTCGTCGCCTCCCACGTCTACCGAGATGACGGCACGCCGCCACTCTCCTTGTGCGTGGCCGACGACGAGGGTGCAGAGGATTGCGCGGCGATCCCCGCACAGATCGCCAACCTCCCGCCCCAGCTCGCGCTGGCCCTCGCCTCGACCGGATTCGTCGAGGATTCGGTCTCCCTCGCCGGCTCCTCGTTCGTCGACCCCGGCGTGCTCGATAGCCACAGCGCCACTGTCGACTGGGGCGACGCTACCCAGGAGCCCGCCGCGATCGACGAAGCGGACGGCGCCGGGACGGTCACCGCCACCCACCTCTATGCCGAACCCGGGACGTACGTCGTCGTCCTCTGCGTCGAGGACGACGACGGCGGCGAAGCTTGCGCGGATCGCTCCGTTTCGCTCGTCCTGCGCTCGCTCGACCTCGCGCTGACCAAATCCGTAGACCGCCCTGAAGCGCGACCCGGAGAGCCGATCGAGTTCACGCTCACGATCGAGAACGAGGGCACTCTTCCGGCGACCGGCGTATTGCTCACGGATCTCCTGCCGGAGCACGTCGCTTTCGTCTCCGCGAGCGACGGCGGCTCGCAAGCCGGCGGCATCGTCACCTGGTCGGTGGAGGATCTCGAGCCAGGAGCCATGGCGCAGCGACGAGTCGCCTGCACTGTCGCGTTGGATGCCCCCTTCGGCGGCGCCGTCGTCAACCTCGCCGCCGTCACCGACGACGGCTCGTCGGGCCTCGACGGCGATCCCACCGACAACCAGGCGCTCGCCACGATCCGCTTCTCGGACGGCGTGACGCCGATCGTTCGGCTGCCTGGAGCGCTCGGTGGCACCGAAGGCGCGACGCTCGCGCTCGCCGGTGCGACCTGGGAGGACACGACCGCAGGCGAGACGCACAGCGGCACGATCGACTGGGGCGACGGCACCGTCGGAGGCGCTCGCGCTCGCTCCGTCGAGCGGAACCGCCGGCGCGATCTCGGCGCAACACCTCTACCTGGAGGACGGCGACTACACGATCGAGGCCTGCGTCACCGACGCGGCGTCGCATCGCGGGCTGCGCCGTCGACGTCGCTGGCGAGTCGCCAACGCCGCGCCCGTGGTGCTCGAGCCGGGGAGCGTCGATCTCGGATCACTGGATCGAGGAGGAGTACGGGCAACGGACCCGTTCCGCCGAACTGGGTCGTCGCGGCCGACGGGCTCTCGGTCGAGCAGCTCGATCAACAGCCAGCCCTCGGTCTTCGTCAGCCCGGTGCCCGCCTTCGACAACGTCCTCGAGGGAGTCCTTCGGATCGCCGGCAACTGGGACGACGACTACGTCGGCTTCGTGCTCGGCTACACGCCGGGCGACAACACCGAATCCGAACGCCGAGTATCTGCTGGTCGACTGGAAGCGAGGCAGACCAAGGACGTAGCCCGCCGCGGCCTCGCGCTCTCGCGCGTGGTCGGCATGCCCGACGACCGTCGAGCTCTGGGGTCATCTCGACAACCCCGAGCAACGGCCCGGACCATCGGGTCGAGGAGCTCGCGCGCGGCTTCGTTCCGGGCGACTCGGGTTGGACTCTACGCCCGCGACTACCGCTTCCGCTTCGAGTATTCGCCGACCCGGGTGCGCATCTGGGTCGACGAGGTCTCTGGAGTTCGATCTCGCGGGCGACCTTCCCCGCGGGCAACTTCGGCTTCTACAACTACTCGCAGCAGGAGGTGACGTACCGCGGCTTCGTCGTCGGCGCCGCGCAGCAGTTCGAGGGGGAGATGCCTCGACGCTGCGCGCTCCCTTCACCGACGCGGGCTGGCTCGACACCCACGTCGCGCTCGCCGACTGGGACGACGGAGCGACGGGCCCGCTCTCGATCGAGTTCTCCAGCGGGTTCGGAGTGGCGAACGGTACGCACGCCTATCCGGATGACGGCGACTTCTGGGTCGACGCGTGCGTCGAGGACGATGAAGGGGACTCCGACTGCGGCCTGTTCCCCTTGATCGTGGTCAATCTTCCTCCGGTCGTTGCCGCCGCTCCGAACGCGATCGCCGTCGCCGGCGAGCCGCGGGAGCTGCCGCTCGCCACCTTCACCGACCCGGGCCGGCTCGACAGCCACGTCGCCACGGTTTCCTGGGGCGACGGCGCCACCGGGCCCGCCACGATCGTCGAAGACGACGGGTCAGGCACGGTCTCGGGCTGGCACGCCTGGGCGTCGCCGGGCGCCTACGCGGTCTCGGTCTGCGTCGTCGACGACGACGGCGGCGAGGGCTGCGACACGCTCGAGGTCCAGGTCCTCGCGACGCCACCCGCCCTCCGCGCGGAGAAGACCTACAGCGCGATCGACAGGGACGGCGACGGGCAGGTCGGACCCGGCGACGATCTCCTCTACCGGATCGAGATCTTCAACGACGGGGTGGCCGACGCCACCGGTGTCACCTTGTCCGATCCGATCCCCGTCCACACCCGGGTCGTCCCCGGCTCGGCGAGCCCAGCGCTCCTCGTCACGAGCGAGGATCCGCTCGTCGCGGAGATTCCGAGCATCGGGCCCGGCAGCTCGATCGTCGTCCAGTTCGCCGTCACCATCGACACGCCCCTCGCCGAAGGAATCGCCGAGATCCTCAACAGCGGCGTCGTCGAGAGCGTCGAGCTACCACCGATCCTCACCGACGACCCGACGCTGCCCGGATTCGCCGACCCCACCCGCACCCCCGTCGTGGCCTCCGCGGCCCTCGCGATCGCCAAGATCGCCGAGTTGATCGATGTCGACGGCGACGGTGTCGCGACTCCGGGCGACGAGATCGGCTGGAGGCTCACGCTCGCCGTAGCCGGCAACCGCGCGGCGGGCGGCGTCGTCCTGACCGATCCGCTCCCGGAGCACACCACCCTTGTCGCCGGCTCGATCGCGACCTCGCACGGCGAAGTCGTCGGGCTCGATCCGCTGATCGTCTCGATCGGCGCGCTCGAGGTCGGAGCCACCGTGCAGGTGACCTTCCGTACCCTGATCGACCCCGGGCTTCCGGCCGAGGTCGAGACCCTCGCGAACCAGGCCTCCGTCGCCTCGAACGAGATCGACGCGCTGCTCTCCGACGATCCGTCGACCGCGGCTCCGGCCGACCCGACGGCGATCCCCGTCTACGTCCACCCGACGCTCACGATCGCGGGGGTGTCGGTGCCCGAGGGGGACTCGGGAGTCACCCCGATCGCCTTCCCGCTGACGCTCGACCGGCCGGCGCGCCTCGCGGTGAGCGTCGCCTGGGTGGTCGAGGGGCTGACGGCGGTCGCGGGCGAGGATTTCGTCGCCGCGTCGGGCACCCTGACGATTCCGGTCGGGAGCGCGACCGGAGAGATCGTCGCGCAGGCGCTCGGCGATCTCGTGGTCGAGAACGACGAGCTCCTGCGCGTCGTCCTGTCGTCGCCGACGTACGCCGTGCTCGGCGACACCGAGGCGATCGCGACGTTGGTGAACGACGACGCGACCGCGCTCTCGGTGAGCGACGCCAGCGCCGAAGAGGGCGAAGTCGCGACCTTCACGCTGCAACTCTCGGCGCCGAGCGCGCTGCCGGTGACCGTCGGCGCCGCCACCCTGGATGGCGACGCGATCGCGGGAGTCGACTACACGCCGGCCTCCGGTGCGATCCTCTTCGCGCCGATGGAGACCGCCCGGACGATCACGGTCGCGACTCTGGAGGACCTCCTCGACGAGCCGGCGGAGAGCTTCTTCCTCGAGCTTTCGGGCGCGACCGGCGCGACGATCGCGGACGGCAGCGGCACCGGCACGATCGTCGACGACGATCTCGTCGAGCTCGCGATCGAGGATGCCGCCGTCGTCGAGGGCGACGCCGGCGACGTGGAGCTCGTCTTCCGTCTCTTCCTCTCGGCGCCGACCTACGATGCGGTCGAGGTCGATGGGGCGACGGTCGCGGAGAGCGCGACCGAGGGCGCGGACTTTGCCGCCGTCAGCGGGCGGCTCGCGCTTCCGGCCGGCGAGATCGAGACCTGGGTGGTCGTGCCGGTGCACGGCGACCTCCTCGACGAGAGCGACGAGACCCTGCGTCTCGTGCTGTCGAATGCCGCCGGGGCGACCCTGGTGGTTGCCGAGGCGACCGGTACGATCATCGACGACGACGAGACGAGCGGTGAGTGCCTCGGGCCGAACCTGCTCGAGAACGGCGATGCCGAGGCCGAGAGGCAAGGCTGCGAAATCCCGGGCTGGACCGAGCGGGCGGGCGACTGGTCGGTGCAACGCCTGCCGGCCGATCCCCTGCCGGTGGACGGTGTCGCCTACTTCCTCGGACGCGCGGGAGACGACGAGCACGACGACGGCGGCGGTGAGGACGTCGGCGACGATCTCTGGCCGGCCAGCGGCGGATCCGGCCACGGTTGCCACGGCGGCGACGACGACGACGACGACGGGACCGCGACTCCGATCACCCTCGACGGCGGCCATGGCGGCGGCGACGACGGCTGCCACGACGACGACGACGACTCGTGGTCCGCGAGCGGCGAGCACGGCGGCGACGAGGAGTGCATTTCCGAGCTCGCGCAGACGGTGAACGTCGGCGCCTTCGCGGCGCGGATCGATACCGGAGAGCAGCGGTTCGACTTCTCGGGCGCGATTCGGACCGAGCTCGAAGCTCCCTCTTCGCGGCTGCGGATCGCCGTCGAGTACCTCGCCGGCGACGGCTCGACGCCGCTCGAGGCGTTCGACTCCGGCTGGCTCTGGAGCGACGGCGCCTGGCAGTCGGTGGAGGACGCGCGCACGGCGCCTTCCGGGACGCGGAGGATCCGCGTGCGCCTCTTCGTCGACGGCCAGGGCGACGAAGCGCGGGGGTACTTCGACGCGCTCGAGCTGAGGCCGGTCGACACCACGGTGCTCGCCGCCCGCGACCTCTTCGAGCTCGAAGGGCAGAGCGGTACCCACGATGCCCTGGTGCCGCTCGACATCCTCTGTCCGAGCGACTTCGCGATCGAGCTCGACTATCTGACGGTGGACGGCAGCGCGCGGGCGCCGGGCGACTACCTCGCGCGCGAAGGGACGATCGCGCTGCCGCCGAGCGCGACCGCCACGACCGTGCCGGTGCCGATCGTCGGCGACACCGTCGACGAGCCGAACGAGCGCTTCGAGCTCCGGTTCTCGCCCGGAGAGCTGGGCGAGGCCGTGCTGTTCGATGCCGCGAGCGCGGTCACGATCGGCAACGACGACTTCTGCCGGCGCTCGCCAGGGTATTGGAAGAATCACCGTTCGAAGTGGGCGGTCGACCGCATGGTGCTGGGTGAGGTCGAGTACGACGACGATGCGATGATGGACTTCTTGCGCTACGGCGGCCCGGACGGCTCGACGCGGCTGGCGCGGCATCTGGTCGCGACCAAGCTCAACTTGGCGCGCGGCTCACACCCCTGGATTCAGCCGACGGTCGCTGCCGCGGATCTCTTCCTGATCGAGCATCCACCCGGCAGCGCACCGGGCGGAGCGGCTCTCGCCGAGGCGAACGGCCTCAAGGATCAGCTCGATTCTTACAACAACTCGGGATGCCAGGTGCCCTGATGATCGGTTCCCGCTTCGAGAGCGTCCGGAAGACGACGGCGCGCCTGCTGCTGGCGCTCGCCCTCCTGCCCACGGGCCCGGTGATGGGTCTGGGCGCCGTCGTTCCCGAGGACCTCGGATTCCAGGTCTCCGAGCCCGCGCCGGCGCTCGGTCCGCACGTCGCTCTGGTGCGGAGAACGACCAGCCTGGAGCTGGCGCGGCAAGCGGCGCGAGGGGCCTGGCTCGGCATCTCCGCGCAGCTCGGCGAGGTGGGGGTGCCGGCGCCTGTCGCCGCGGCTGCCGACGCCGCTCGGGCCTGGTCCAGGTTCGAGAAGGCTGGCAATGAAGGGGTGGGCAGTTCGCATGCCGCGGCTACCGACGGCCGCCCGGGCAGCTCCAGCTTTGCAGCGAGCATCCAGAGCGCCCCGGCGCCCGTCCGCGGAGCGCCGCGATCACCGGCCCTTCCCCCCCTGAACAGCAAGCTTTCGCAACGAGCGAGCCACCCCGGCGCCGCTTCGAAGGCCTCCGCGGGCCCCGCGGAGGCCTTCGCGCCCCCGCTCGCCCAGCCCGAGCAGGAAGTGGGATCGGCTACAGAGAAAGGGCGAGCCCAGGACCCGGAGGATCCCTACGGCATCCGTGAGCGCCCGTCGCCGAGCGTGCCGAGCGCACCGCTCGCGAACGTTCCGCCGCCGCCGTCGCCCCCCGACTTCTCCCAAGTGCGATCCGGCGCGCCCGAGTCGCCGGTCGCGCGCGGCGGGGAGAGTGCGGCCACTCCCGAGGTCTCGGTCCCGGTCCTTCCCGCCTGGAACCTCCTCTCGATCTCCTGGACCCCGGGCGACCCCGCGCCGGCGGCGGTGCTCGCGCCGATCGCGGGCGCCTACACCCGCGCCTACGCCTTCGAGGCCTGCGATCCGGCCGATCCCTGGAAGCTCTGGGACCCGGCGGCGCCCGGAGCGAGCGACCTCGCCGCGATCACGCCCGCGATCGGCTTCTGGCTCGAGGGGAGCGCCGCCGCGACCCTCCCCGAAGCGGGCCCCGAGCCGGTCGAGACGGCGATCCCGCTCTGCCTCGGCTGGAATCTCGTCGGCTTTCCCGCGTCGTCGCCGCGCCCGGTCGCCGCCGCGCTCGCCTCGATCGCCGGGGAGTACCTCCGCGTCTTCGGCTTCGACGCGTCCGATCCCGAGGATCCTTGGGAGGTCTACGACCCGGCGGTGCCCGCGTGGGCCAACGACCTCACGGAGCTTCGCCCCGGACGCGGCTACTGGATCTACGCGACCGCGGCGACGACGCTCGCGATCTCGAACGCGACCGACGGCCCGACCGTCGCGATCCTCGACCCCGTCGACCTCGACGAAGTGACCGCGCCGATCGATGTCGTCGGCACCGTCCGCTCCCCCACGCTCGCCGGCTGGGAGCTCGCCTGGCGCGCCGAAGGGGACGCGACCTGGGTGCCGCTCGCGGCGGGGGCGACGACGGCCGAGGCAGAGCCGCTCGGCACCTTCGACCCGACCCTGCTCGAGAACGGCCTCTACGAGCTCCGGCTCGCGGCCGCGGACACCCTCGGCCGCACCGCCGAACAGGTGGTCGACGTCGTCGTCGACGGCCAGATGAAGATCGGCCACTTCGCCCTCACCTTCGTCGACCTCGAAGTGCCGCTCGCCGGCCTGCCGATCCAGGTGCTGCGCAGCTACGACAGCCGCCGCAAGGAGCGCCGCGGCGACTTCGGCTTCGGCTGGACGCTCGAGATCCGCCAGGGCAGCCTCGTCCACAACCGCGTGCCCGGCACGCAGTGGCGGATCGCCGCCGGCGTCCTGCCCTGCCAGCAGGCGCTCGAGCTCGCGCCCCATCTCTCGACGATCCGTCTCTCCGACCGCGAGATCTACCGCTTCCGGCCGGTGCTCGCGAGCCTCGCCACCACCGGCGGCGGCTGCTTCGCCAACGTCGGCTACCAGTTCGTCGACGGACCCGTCCCCGGCGCGACCCTCCAGGTCCTCGGCAACACCACCGTCTTCTGGGCCAACGGCGACACGCGGCTGGTCGATTCGGAGAGCTTCGAGCTCTTCCACCCGGGGCGCGTCCGGCTGACCACGCGCGACGGCAGGAAGTTCGAGCTCGAGCGCGGCGTCGGCGTCACCAAGATCGTCGACGCCAACGACAACACGCTGACCTTCACGCCGGGCGGCATCGCCCATTCTTCGGGCGTTTCGATCGCCTTCGAGCGCGACGGCGACGGGCGTGTGACGAGCATCACTGACCCGGCCGGCGGCGAGCTCGCCTACGGCTACGACGCCGCGGGCGACCTCGTCGCCGCGACCGACCGCGCCGGGGCCGTCACCACCTTCGGCTACCTCGCCGGCCACTATCTCGAGGCGATCGTCGACCCCCTCGGCCGCACGCCGATCCGCAACGAGTACGGTCCGGACGACCGGCTCACCCGCCACGTCGACGCCTACGGCCACGAGATCCTCTACGACCACCGCATCGGCGAGCGGCTCGAAGATCGTCACCAACCGCCTCGGCGCCTCGCGCGAGCTCCGCTACGACGCACGCGGCAACGTCCTTCTCGAAGTCGACGAGACGGGCGTCCCGACCGCGCGCACCTTCGACGGCGACGACCAGCTCACTAGCGAGGCGATCGCCGACCTGCCGCCGACGCTCTACGCCTACGACGCGAGCCACAACCTCACCGCGGTCACCGATCCGCTCGGCAACACCTCCGCCTTCAGCTACGACGCCAAGGGCAACGTCCTCACCTCGACCGATCCGAACGGACGCGTCTCGACCCAACGCCTACGACTCGAAGAGCAATCTCCTCCAGACGACCGACCCCGCCGGCCAACTCACCGCCTACACCTACGACAGCCGCGGCAACCTGCTGACCGAGACCGACCCGCTCGGCCAACTCAGCCGCTACGCCTACGACTCGCGCGGCAACCTCGTCGCCGAGACCGACGCGCTCGGCAGCGTCGCGACGTTCACCTACGACTCCGTCGGCAACCGGCGGACCGAAACGCGCAGCCGCACCCGATCCGACGGCACCACCGAGACGCTCGTCACCGAGTTCGAATACGACGCCGCCGGCCGGCTGCTCTCGACCACCGCGCCCGACGGCAGGGTCACCGCGACCGCGTACGACGCGCTCGGCCAGGTCACGGCGACCGTCGACGCCCTCGGCCGGCAGACGATCTTCGGGTACGACGATCTCGGCCGGAAGGTGCGCGTCGACCATCCCGACGGCACCTGGGACACCACCGAGTACGACGCCGAGGGACGGCGCACCCGGTGCGCGATCGGGGCGGGCGCTGGACGGAGCTCTTCTACGACCCGGCCGGCCGGCTCGCAGCGCACCCGCTTCGCCGACGGCGCCGAGATCGAGCAGCGCTACGACGTCGCCGGCAGGCTCGAGCGCACGATCGACGCCCGCGACCACGAAACGGCCTTCGCTTACGACGTTGCCGGCCGGCGCCTCTCGGTCACCGACGCGCTCGGTCACTCGACCGCCTTCGCCTACGACGCCGCCGGCAACCAGACCCGCGTCACCGATCCGCGCGGCGTCGCGACGCTCTTCGTCTACGACGTCCTCGGCCGCATGGTCCGCACCGTCTTTCCGGATGGCACGAGCCGCCGCAGCGAATACGACCCGCTGGGACGACGGACGGCGGAGATCGACGAGGCGGGCGTGCGGACGGAGTTCGGCTACGACGCGCTCGGCCGGCTGACCTCGGTCACGGACGCCTTGGGCGGCGTGACGTCCTACGGCTACGACGAGCTCGGCAATCGGATCTCGCAGACCGACGCCAACGGCCACCTCACCCGCTTCGAGTACGACGCCCTCGGCCGCCAGACGGCGCGAATGCTTCCCGGCGGCGCGACCGAGCGTTTCACCTACGACGTCGCCGGCCAGAGGAAGACCCGCATCGCCTTCGACGGCGCGCTCACCCGCTACAGCTACGACGTCGCGAGCCGCCTCACCCGCCGCGACTACCCCGACGGCAGCTTCCACGCCTTCACCTACACGCCGACCGGCCGGCGCGCGACGATGGTCGACGCGCGCGGCACGACGAGCTACGGCTACGACCAGCGCGACCGGGTCACGGCGATCACCTATCCCGACGGCCGCGCGCTCGGCTTCGCCCACGACCCCGCCGGCAATCGCACGACCCTCACCGCGAACGTCGCCGGCCAGATCCTCACGACGACCTACTGCTACGACGACCTCAACCGCCTCGACAGCGTCACCGACCCCGACGGCGGCGTCTACGCCCACGACTACGACGACAACGGCAATCGCGCCGCGCTCACGCATCCCAACGGTGTCGGAACCTCCTACGCCTACGACAGCAGGAATCGACTCCTCGACCTGACCGCGGTCAACGGCATCGGCGACACCATCGTCTCCTTCGCCTACACCCTCGCCCCCACCGGCAATCGAAACAAGATCGTCGAGCACGACGGTACGACGCGGCACTACCAGTACGACCCGCTCTACCGCCTGACCGACGAGCACGTCAGAAACGGCACGGCGCCGGATGCACCGACCGCCTGGCACAACGCCTTCACCTACGACCCGGTCGGCAATCGCACCCAACAGCTGCGCACGCAGGGCGACGGCGCCCCGCTCCCGGTCGCCTACAGCTACGACGACCGCGATCGCCTCCTCACCGAGAACGAAGTCACCTACGGCTGGGACCAAAACGGCAACCAGAACTCCAAGACCGGCCCCGACGCCGCCACCTACGAGTGGGACTACGAGAACCGCCTGACGAGAGTCGTCCTCGCCGACGGCACGACCGTCGTCCACACCTACGACGCGGACGGCACCAGAGTCCGCACCGTCACCACCCCCGTGGCGAGCCACCGCAGGTAGTCGACTACCTAGTCGACCCCTGGCACCAGACCAGCGCCTGCGGGCAGAACCCTCGTCCTGAGCCAAGTCGTCGCCGAGACCGACGGAGCGGGCGCCCTCACCGCCTACCACCTCCGCGGCGACGACCTCCTCGCCACCCTCCGCCCCGACCCAGGAACCCCCGGCGCCTGGATCCCCCGCTACTTCCACCCCGAAGCCATCGGCACCATCCGCGCCCTCACCGACGAGCAAGGCAACGTCACCGACCGCTACACCTTGGAGGCCTTCGGCACCCTCCTCGACCACCAGGGCAACGACCCCAACGCCTACCTCTTCACCGGCGAACCGCTCGACCCGAACTCCGGCTTCTATTACAACCGCGCGCGGTGGCTCGACCCGAACGCGGGGCGCTTCGCGAGCATGGACTCGCTCTCAGGGAGCTTTGTCGATCCGATTGCGCAGCACAAGTACCTCTACGCAGCCGCCGATCCACTTGGGCTGGTCGATCCGCAAGGCTTGTCGTTTGTGGCCAACACTCTCACGACACTTCAAGCCTGGGCTACGTTCGCATTGGTCACTTTCGCGCCTCTGCTGCACGCGGCGAGTCGAATTGCCGCTCGGCTTCAGGCCATCAATGTCGCGACCTTCTTGCGGCCGGCGATTCAAGCGTTTAATAGTGGCGCATATCGCCTAGCAAACCTGAATCCGCGCCTCATTCCGCTTCACGCAGGAAGAACCTGGCAGGCGTTCCTTCAGCTTCCGATGCGGTTGATCGGAGCTGTCGATCACGCGCGAAAAGCGATTCACACTTCGCGTGGCCTTGCCTACCCGGACTGGATCTGGCAGTTACGCCACATCATTGATGCGAAGATTGGAGAAGTCATTAGCGTTGAGCAGTTCCGCCGCTTTGTAGAGTATGTTTCAGCGAGAGGCGGCGGAAGCGTCAACTACATTACGCTCTTGAAGCCGCCACCCGAGGTGGTTCAGGAACTGCAGCACATCGCCGGTCAGGCACAGAACGTAACGGCGCGCATCTTCTTCCTGATTCCCTTCTAGACTTAGGAAGGCCTCCATGGAGTTTAGGCTTTCAGCATTCTCAACAAGGGACCTGTCCTCGGCTGCATTCCTCGACAGCCTTGGGGAGTGTCTTTCATCGCTTGCTATGGGGCCGCTCAAGGTTCTCGACTCGCGTCGCGACCGCGATGAGTGGTTGCCGCTTGACGACCTAGGCGCAACTGCGAAGGAGGCGATCTACAAGGCGGGGGGGGTGTCTATTGGCAGTTTCGGCGATGGGCTAACTTGCCGACTCAACTGGAGGAAGTACCGATCGCTCGAAGAGATTGAGCACCTTTCCGCGACAGCACGTGCCCTGCAAAACGATCTCTACCTTACGTGGCAAGTGGATGAGGCTGGCGTGGAGGCGCACGAGAGCACTCTCGTAGGCGCTGTTCGATGCCTCGCTGTGATGCTTCGTCCGAATCTCCTCTTTGGATTTGCGGAGGGCCAGGGCTCGTTTGAAACGAACTTCGGCATTCGACAAGGCCTTCAGGCGGGCCTTCGGGATATCTACACGCTTAACGTATTCGGCGCTGCGTTTGTGAACGCAATTGGCTCAGCGAGATTAGAGTCTGCGCCAGCAGATGTTGTCCAGAATCTGGGTGAGTCCATTCTGCTTGTGCCGAGGAGTGATTGTCTCCGCGTGAGCATTGCGGACCTCAAGGGTGCGAGGGATCGGATCAGAGCACATATTGGGCCAGAGTACTTCGTGAGCGAGAGTCTCAGAGGGCCAACCGTCGAGGTCCGCGGCTTCTGGTCATTGTTTAGAACGCTGCGCGCGGATTCAAGGGG
>CAVOXC010000002.1:0-420019 GCA_963700315.1 uncultured Acidobacteriota bacterium
CCGCTGGCCCACCCGTGGCGCGAAGCTGCCCAGGAAGAAGACGCCGAGCACGATCCCCGTGGTGAAGGCGGCGATGCCGAGCACGCTCGAGACCACCGAGGACTCGAGCCACTGGCCACCGATACCCACGCCGATCTGAAGGGCGCCGAAGAGCGCCGTGAGCGCTCGCGTCATGCGGAGCTCTCGACCCGGAGTCGCATCCGCTCCGGCCAGCGGGCGATAGAGGTCGCGGGTCGCCGCGGTCGCGCAGGAGTTCAACGAGCTCGAGAGCGTCGACATCGCCGCGGCGAAGATCGCTCCCAACAGCACGCCGACCACGCCCACCGGCATCTCGTCCAAGATGAAGCGGGCGAAGACCCGATCGGCACGCTCGAACGGAATCGCGGGCGGATGGAGCTGATAGAAGACGTAGAGGCCGACGCCGATCAGCAGGAAGAGCGCGAACTGCGCTACCACCACGAAGCCGCCCCAGGTGAGCGCGCGGCGGGCGTCACGGACATCGTGGGCGCAGAGGTAGCGCTGCACCATCATCTGATCGACGCCGTGCGAGCCGAGCGTGACGAAGATCCCGCCGAACAGACCCGCCCAGAGCGCGTAGGGCTCGGCCCAATCGAGCGAGAAGTCGGAGACGGAGGCTTCCGCCTCGCCACCGATCGCGACGAGGTCGCTCCAGCCGCCCGGCAGGCGGCCGAGCAGCAGGTCGAAAGCGAGCAGCGCGCCGCCGATGTAGATCACGAACTGCACCAGGTCCGTCCAGAGGACCGCCCGCATGCCACCAAAATAGGTGTAGACGACGGTGGTGACGCCGATCGTCACCACCGCCCAGGCGAGCGGTATTCCAGTCATCTCCTGCAGGACGATCGCGGTCAGGAAGAGGCGTAGTCCATCCGCGAGCGTCCGGGTGACCACGAAGAGCGCCGACGCGACCCGCTGGGTGGCGCCGCCGAAACGCCGCGAGAGCACTTCATATGCGGTGAAGAACTCCCCGCGGAAGTACTGAGGTAGCAAGAGCAGCGCGACGGCGAAGCGTCCGATCAGGAAGCCCAGCGGGATCTGCAGCCACGTCATATCGCGGCTGAAGGCGAACCCGGGGATCGAGAGAAAGGTGACGGTGCTGGTCTCGGTCGCGACGATCGAAAAGGATCAGCCACCAGGGCAGGTGCCGTCCACCGACCATGTAATCGGAGACGGTACGCGAGCCGCGCCCGATCCAGAGGCCCCAGGCGAGAACGCCCGCGAGATAGGCGATCAGGAGCGCGAGATCGATGCCACCGACGCTCATGGTCGCTGCTCGGCGGTCGAGCTCGCGGCTTCGGGGCTCAGCAGCAGATCGAGCTGCGGGTGACCGCGCAACAGGGAACAGGGCCAATTCGGGTCTTCGGGGCCCTCGACCATGGCGCGCACCGCCGCCGCCTTGCTTCCGGTCGTCGCCAGGAGGATCACGCGCCGAGCCGAGCGTAGCGCGCCGAGACCCATCGTCACGGCGCGCAGGTCTGCGAGCAGGCCGGGACGCCCAGCTGCTCCGCCATGCGCTCGGGCAACTCGACGAGGTGCGTCGTCGCGCATGGCGGCCCAGGCAGGTTGTAGGCGACGTGACCGTCGGCGCCGACGCCGAGGATCGCGAGGTCGAGGCCCCCCGCCGCCGCCAGCGCGAGGTCGTAGCGCCGGCACTCCGCTTCCGGGTCGGCTTCCGAGTCGGGGATGTCCAGCGCGACCGGTCGAGACCGATGCGCTCGAAGGCGTGCCTCTCCATGAACGCGCGAAACGTCGCTGGGTGGCTCCGCGGCAGCACCAGCTCGTCGAGGTTGAACGCGCGGGCGGTGCCCAGGTCGAGCTGGCGCCGGGCGTGGCGGCGGGCGAGCTCGGCGTAGAGCGGCACCACCGTGCGGCCGGTTGGCAGGCCGAGGACGGGTTCAGCGCAAACACCAGATCGCCGCCGTCGTCAGATCGGCGGCCACCCTCGCTACGGCCGCGGAGTCGGCAAGAACGTGTACTCTCATGCCGCGCCGAATCGCGCCGGGACGAGGCCGAGGAGCCGCGGACCGCCGCGAGCGCCTCGGGGTGGGTGAGGACCTCGATCTCGTGCAACCGCCGGTCCGCGTAGCCACTCTCGCGCCGTAGCTCGTCGTCGGGGTACCCGGGGTGACACATGATCTCCGTCACGCCTGGACCGAGGCTGGCGAGGATCTCGAGCAGAACGTCGAGGCGCGCGTCATCGCCGATGAAGCGCTCGACGAAGGCGTCGGTTGTCGCCAGGCCCTCGGCCGCGAGCCGCGCAGCGATGGTCTCGGAGGAGCGCCGGACCAGGCGACCGAGTGCGCCCGCGCCACGGCGACCAGGGCGTCGAGCACCACCGGTTCGCGGTGCGCATGGTGGTGACTGTCGAGATGGGTCGGCAGGCGGCCGGTGAGCTCGACGAAGATCGCGAGCTGGCGGCGGATCTCGGCGGTCACCTCAGCGGGTTCGAAGCGCTCGATCAGCTCCGGCTTGCGCGGGAAGCGGCCCTCGGCGTCGACTAGACTGGGAACTTCATCGAGTGGCAGCGCCGGCGTCGCACCGGTCAGGGTGACGTGCAGGCCGACGCCGAGACGGGCGTGGCGGGTGAGCTCCGCGGCCGCGTCGCCTGCCGCGGGAAAGTTCACCATGAGGGTCGCGCTGGTGACCAACCCGCGCTCGTGGGCTTCGAAGATCCCCTCGTTGATGCCGACGGTCCGACCGAGGTCGTCGGCATTGACGACGATCGAGCGGGTCACGCCGATCGGCCGCTCTCGCCGGCTTCGGGCCGGTCGCCCGCGCGCAACAGCTCGAGGGCCAGAGTGATCGCACCGACCGCGGGCTCCACCTCGAGTCGGGCGATCCGCGCCTGGGGCAAGTCGTCGAGGCGCACCTCGATCCTCCGCACCAGGCTCGGACAGGCGCGGAACGCACCGCCCGGACAGGACGAGCGGATAGGGGTCCGGAAGCTCAGCTTGCGCTCCACGGCGCGCGCGGCGCGAGCGAGGTGGCGGGCAGCCTGATCGAGCAGGTCTTGCGCCGACTCGTCCCCTTCGCCCGCCGGCCTCCTCGACGACGCGAGCGAGCTGGGCGACGCGCGTGCGCGAGAGCTCCTGGTCATAGAACCACTCGACCAAGTCGGTGGGCTTGCTCATCTCAAGCTGGGCGCAAATCTTGTCGTAGAGCGAAGTCGCCGGACCCCGGCCGTCGGTGGCGCGGATGCCCTGGCGCACCGCGGCGTCGCCCAGCCAGAAAGCCGAGCCTTCGTCGCCGAGCAGATAGCCCCAACCGCCCGAGCGCGCGCTCTTGCCCGACGGGTCGACGCCATAGGCGATCGATCCGGTGCCGGCCACCAGCACGATGCCGTGGCGGCCGGCGCGCCGGCGACCAAGGCGACCAGGGCGTCGTTGACGATGCGCACCGCGCGGCGGATGCCGAGACGGCGCAGCAGGTCGCGGACAAGGGTCTGTTCCTCGGCGCGCGCGACCCCGGCGATACCGAGACAGAGCGCGTCGACCGACGCGGGGGCGTCGAGCGCATCGATCACCTGGAAGAGGGACTTCTCGACTCCGAGCTCGCCCTGCACGCGGAGATTGGCGCCGCCACCGCGCGCCTGCGGAGGATCCTGCCGGTTTCGTCCGCGAGCAGGCCCGCGGTCTTGGTCCCACCGGCGTCGATTCCGATCACGTAGCGCATGGTTGCGGCGTTGTCGGCGGAGGCGAAGCCTAGCGTGCGGGTCGCGCCACGCCGTCGGCGCGCGGCGTTCGCGCGCTCAATCGCGGCTCGCGTCCTCCCGGAGGAGCCGTGCGACGAGGCCGGAGAGCGCCAGCACTCCGACCAGATTGGGGAAGATCTGCAAGCCGTTCATAAGTCGGCCCCAGGCCCGGGACCGGATCCGACCCGGCTGGTCGCGCCGAGGACGATCAGGCCGCAGTAGAGCCAGCGGTAGGGGGGCACGATCCTGTCGCCGAAAACG
Organism: uncultured Acidobacteriota bacterium; assembly: GCA_963700315.1. Taxonomy (GTDB): domain Bacteria; phylum Acidobacteriota; class Thermoanaerobaculia; order Multivoradales; family JAGPDF01; genus JACTMI01. The sequence continues at coordinate 3,971 of CAVOXC010000002.1, forward strand.
TAGCTCAGGAACTGCTCGCCGTAGTAGCCCCAGCCGATCAGGGTGGTGTAGCCGAAGAGCAGGGCCGAGAGCATCACGACCAGACCACCGAACGGAATGACCGAGGCGAACGCCTCGGCGACCAGAGACGTGCTGTCGTGCCCCGACTGCCAGGAGCCGCTCAAGAGGATCGTGAGCGCGCTGACGCTCGAGGTGACGAAGGAGACGATATAGACCTCCATCATCGCGGTCACGCCCTGCTCGACGGGGCGCGCCGAGCGCGCGCTGCCGTAGGCCACCGCGGCGGTGCCATAGCCAGCCTCGTTGGCGTAGATGCCGCGGGCGAAGCCGTAGCGGACGGCGAGCATCATGCCGGTGCCGATGGCGCCGCCGGCGGCGGCCCGGGTCGAGAACGCCTCGCGCAGGATGAGCGCCAGCACTTCCGGAATCCGCGCCGAAAAAGCGAGGATGACGACGAGCCCACCCAGCAGATAGAGACCGACCATCGCCGGCGCGAGCTTCTCCGCGGCGCGGCCGATCGAGCGGACTCCACCGATCACCACCGCCCAGGTCGGCGGCGCGAGAGCGATGCCGCAGATCCAGCGGGGGAGCCCGAGCTCGCTCTCGAACACCACCGCGATCGAATTCGGCTGCGTGAAGGGCGTCGTCGGTCAACGCCGCGATTCCGGCGACCAGGGCGTAGATCAGTCCGAGCCAGCGCAGACCGAGCCCCTGTTCGAGATAGTGCATCGGTCCCGCGGAGAGCTTCCGGGTTGAGCGGAGCGAAAGCGCACCGCGAGCACGGCCTCGGTCAGCTTGATCACCGTCGCGAAGAATCCGTGAGCGACCGGATCCCCCAGAAGACCGCACCCGGTCCGCCGGCAACGATCGCCGTCGCGACGCCGGCGATGTTGCCGGTCCCTACCGAGCCCGCGAGACCGGTCATGAACGCCTGGAACGGGCTGAGCGCTCCTTCGCCCGCGCCGGCGCCCGAGGGCTTGAGCGATCGCAGCGCCTCGCGCAGGCGGGTGATCTGAACGAATCGGTACCGGATCGTGAGAAAGACGCCGGTGCCGAAGAGCAGCGCGATGGTCCACGGGCCCCAGACCGCGTCGCTCGCCCACGTCATCGCTCGAGTCAGGCCCTCCGCCATGTATCCTCCGATCCAGGATCTTCGCCGCAGGCTTCGTTGCCACGATCCTAGCCGGGAGCACCGCCAAAATGACCCGAGACCGATTCCAGCCGCCACCTCCGAGCTGGGAAGAGCTGTCGACCGAAGCGCGCCATCCGGACAGCTCGGACCTCGATCGGCTCGGTGCGCGCGGGGTCGTCGAGCTCCTGCTCGAGGAGGATCGGCGCGGTCTCGAGCTGGCGCGCGCCGAGGCCGAGTCGATCGCCGAGGCGGCCGGCTGGATGGCCGAGACGCTCGCGGCGGGTGGGATCGTTCTGTTCGCCGGGGCAGGGACCAGCGGCCGGCTCGGGGTCCTCGAGGCCGCCGAGTGCCCGCCCACCTTCGGCACCGAGCCCGCCAGCATCCGCGCCGCGCTCGCCGGCGGTCCCGACGCCGTCTTCCGCGCCGTCGAAGGCGCCGAGGACAGCGCACCGGACGGCGCGACGGCGGCCGCCGCGCTCGCATCCGGCGACCTGCTGATCGCGATCTCCGCGAGCTCGGTGACCCCATACGTCCGTGGTGCCATCACCGGCGCGCGCGCGCGCGGAGCGCGTACGGTCCTGGTCACCTGTGCCGCGCGGGCGGCCGTCGGCGCGGCGGCGGATCTGGTGATCGCGCTCGCGACCGGGCCCGAGATCCTCACCGGCTCGACCCGGCTCAAGGCGGGATCGGCGACCAAGGCGGCCCTCAATGCGATCTCGACCGCCGCGATGGTGGAGCTCGGCAAGGTCTTCGAGAGCTTCATGGTCGACCTGCGCCGGGGCTCCGCCAAGCTCTTGGACCGCGCGGCGAGAATCGTCGCTGCCGCTGGCCGGGTGGATCGCAAGAGAGCGGAAGAGCTCCTCGCTGCGGCGGCGGGAGAGGTCAAGACCGCGATCGTCATGGCGCGCGCGGATCTCGAGCCCGAGGCGGCGAGGAGGCGGCTGGCCGCGGCCGGCGGGCGGGTCCGGCGCGCGCTCGCGGAGGAGCGCTCCGGCGGCCTCCAGCCATCCGATCCGAGCTCGGCGTCGTAGCACCTCTGCCGGACCTGCCCCGGTCGATGGCAGGGAGCCCTCGACCGGGCGGTGAGACCCAGCCCGCTGGCCCGTCGCGAGTTTGGAGCCTCTCCCGCGCGTGTGTTACTTTCTGCGCAGGTTTTCATTGCGGCCGATGCGCGCAGGTCCCCATCAGCACCCTCTCTCCGCCCGGATCCGGCCGGTCCGCGGAGCCGACGATTCATCCAAACCGGACCAGCGATCCGCGGTCCGGCCCCTCACACTCGAAGGAGGCTGCAGCATGAAGAGGTTTCTGAGGCTCGTGGCGCTCGGCGCGCTCGCAGCGTACCCCGCTCTCGCACAGCAGACGGGCTCGATCGTAGGCAAGGTCACCTCGCCGGACGGCGGTGCGCTCCCGGGCGTCACCATCCAGGCCGAAGCCGATGTCCTGCCTCGGCCGCAGCTCGCCACCAGCGCCAGCGACGGTGGCTATCGCTTCCTCGTGCTCCCTCCGGGGCGCTATCGGCTCACCTACTCGCTGGACGGCATGGCGTCCGAGGCGCGCGAGGTCGTCGTCCGCCTCGACAGCACGACGACGGCCAGCGTCGCGATGGCGCCCACGGCGATCGAAGAGTCGATTCAGGTGATCGGCGAGACGTTGTTCGTCGACCCCTCCTCCGCCGAGATCAAGACCTCGATCGGCAATGAGGTCATCGAAGCGCTGCCGGTCGGTCAGGAGTACCGCGACCTGCAGAAGCTGATCCCCGGCGTGCAGTACACCGAGAGCCTGATTCGCGGCCCTAGCGCCGGCGGCTCCGGCCAGGACAACGTCTACCTCTTCGACGGCGTCAACGTCAGCCTGCCGCTCTTCGGTACCCTCTCCGCCGAGCCGAGCTCGCACGACATCGATCAGGTCTCGATCATCAAGGGCGGCGCCAAGGCGATCGACTTCAATCGCTCGGCGGGATTCACCATCAACTCGCTCAGCAAATCGGGCACCAACGAGCTCCATGGCACGGTCGGCTACCAGGTCCAGCCCGACTCGTTGACCGCGAGCAGCAAGGACCCGAATGCGCTCGCCGACGAGAAGAAAGACTGGACGACGGTGAGCCTCGGCGGCCCGATCCTGAAGGATTCGCTGTTCTTCTACGCCTCGTACTACCGGCCGACGATCTCGCGCGACAACGGATCCAACGTGTACGGATCGATTCCGGATTACGACAGCACGCGCGACGAGTTCTTCGGTCGACTGTCGTTCCAGCCGACCGGCAACATCCTGATCAATGGCAGCTATCGCGACTCCGACCGCGAGGACAATCACGCCAGCGTCGGCGCGTTCGAGGCGGCAACGGCTGGCGTCGGCGAGGACGCGTCGCTTCAGATCGCCATCCTCGAGGGCACCTGGACGATCTCCGGGAACAGCTTCGCGTCGTTCAAGTACACCAACTTCGAGAACAAGACCGGTGGAGTCCCAGACCTGCTCTTCGGCTTCTCGCCGGCCGGCGACGGCAGCGTGCCGCTCAACATCGGGGATCTCGCGAACCAGGGTCGGCTGACTGTCCCGGTGCTGCGCTCCGGCGAGACCGCCTACAACGCGTTCGTCACCCCGTTCATCCAACAGTACGGCTACCTCGACGGCGGCGTGCTGGTCGGCAGCGGCGTGGTCGGCGGAGCGAGCGAGATCAATCGGCAGGACTTCTATCGCGAGAGCTACCAGGTCGGCTACGACTGGCTGTTCGGGACGAACGTCAACCACGAGCTCCATGTCGGGTACCAGTGGTACAAGGACGAAGAGGATCTCGACCGCCGCTCGAACGGCTGGGGCAACATCAACATCCCGGGCGGGCGCATCACGTCGAGCGGCCAGCCGGTCTACTTCCAGGCCCAGCTCCTGCAGACCGGCGTCACCGGCCTCGGCGTGCAGGTCCCGAACATCCACTCCGAGTTCGAGTCGCAGAGCGTCGAGGTCAACGACACGATCCGCTGGGACGACTGGACCTTCAACGTCGGCCTGCTCCTCTCGAACGACACGCTCTATGGTCAGGGCCTGCGCGGCGGCGCCAGCACGCCGTCGGGCTTCGAGCTCTGCCTGACCTGCAAGTACAAAATGTACGAGGTCGATTTCGAGGATCAGATCCAGCCGCGGCTGGGCGCGATCTGGGCCTACGCTCCGGAGGGCACTGTCTACGCCAACTGGGCGCGCTTCAACCCGGCGGCGAGCTCGCTGCCGCGCGCGGCGTCGTGGGCGCGCAACCTGGCGGCGACCCGCACCGCCAACTTCGACGCCCAGGGCAATCTGATCGACTTTCAGGTCTTGGCGTCATCGAGCGGCAAGTTCTTCCAGGACGGGCTCAGCCCGCGCGCGACCGACGAGTACCTGATCGGCACCTCGCGGCAGTTCTCGTCGCAGCTCAGCGGCCGGCTCACCGGTCGCTACCGCTACTCGTACAACTTCTGGGAAGACACCAACAACAACGCCCGGCAGTTCGCCAACGCTCCGGACGACATCTCACACGAGCTCTACATTCCGGACCTGTCGACCCTGCAGCAGGGCATCGGCGGTTCTTCCTACGTCATCGCCGAGCTCGACAACGCCTTCACCAAGTACTACGAGGTGGCGGCGGAGGTCGAGTGGCGAAACAGCAAGGCTTTCGTCAAGGGTTCCTACGTCTGGAGCCACTACTACGGCAACTTCGACCAGGACAACACCAACGGCGCCCCGATCGACAACGACTTCAACACGTTCATCGGCTCGTCGAACCTCGCCGACGGCCCGGGTCGCCAGCTCTGGGACTCTAAGTACGGCAACCTCCACGGCGACCGGCGGCATCAGCTCAAGCTCTTCGGCTACTACCTGCTCGACTGGAACGCGAGCGTCGGCGCCTATGCGATCTACCAGTCCGGCCAGCCCTGGGAAGCCTGGGACGTCGAGGTCTACCGCGCCCTGACCTCGAGCACGAGCAACACGATCCGCTTCGCCGAGGCGGCGGGCTCGCATGTCAGCGACGATCACTACCAGGTCGATCTGGACTACAAGCGCCAAATCTTCCGTGTCGTTGAGATCGACCTGGTGATCGTCGCTGACATGCGGGACCAGTTCGGCGAAGCGGATCGTGTTGCTCGTGCTCGAGGTCAGGGCGCGGTAGACTCGACGTCCCAGCTGCCGGGCTGCGGACTCGTGATCGCATAGCCGCCGACGCCACGTTCAGCGGTAGTAGCCGAAGAGCTTGAGCTGATGCCGCCGGTCGCCGTGGAGGTTGCCGTACTTAGAGTCCCAGAGCTGGCGACCCGGGCCGTCGGCGAGGTTCGACGAGCCGAGATGAACGTGTTGAAGTCGTTGTCGATCGGGGCGCCGTGGTGTTGTCCTGGTCGAGAAGTTGCCGTCGTAGTGGCTCCGAGACAGCATAGGAACCCTTGACGAAAAACATCCCTGCTTTTCGCCCACTCGACCTCCGCCGCCACCTCGTAGTCTTGGTGGGCGTTGTCGAGCTCGGCGATGACGTAGGAAGAACCGCGATGCCCTGCTGCAGGTTCGCAGGTCCGGAATGTAGAGCTCGTGAGATGTCGTCCGGAGCGTACGCGGCGACTGGCCGGGCGTTGCTGTAGGCGTCTTCCCAGAAGTTGTACGAGGTCGCGGTAGCGACCGGTGGAGCCGCTGAGCTGCGACGATGTACTTCCGGCGGAGGTGCCGATCAGGTACTCCAGTCGCGTCGCGGGCTGAGCCCCGTCCTGAAGACTTGCCGCTCGATGGCGACGCCAGACCTGAAAGTCGATCAGATTGCCCTGGGCGTCGAAGCTGGCGGTGCGGGTCGCCGCCAGGTTGCGCGCCCACGACGCCGCGCGCGGGCGGCGGACTCGCCGCCGGGTTGAAGCGCGCGTTGGCGTAGACAGTGCCCTCCGGAGCGAGGCCTAGATCGCGCCCAGGCGCCGCTGGATCTGATCTTCGAAATCGACCTCTTACATTTTGTACTTGCAGGTCAGGCAGACTCGAAGCCCGACGGCGTGCTGCGCGCGCCACGCAGGCCTGACCATAGAGCGTGTCCTTCGAGAGGAGCAGGCCGACGTTGAAGGTCCAGTCGTCCCAGCGGATCGTGTCGTTGACCTCGACGCTCTGCGACTCGAACTCGGAGTGGATGTTCGGGACCTGCACGCCGAGGCCGGTGACGCCGGTCTGCAGGAGCTGGGCCTGGAAGTAGACCGGCTGGCCGCTCGACGTGATGCGCCCGCCGGGATGTTGATGTTGCCGCCGTTCGAGCGGCGGTCGGGGGATGACCTCTTCGTCCTTGTACCACTGGTACCCGACATGGAGCTCGTGGTTGACGTTCGTCCCGAACAGCCAGTCGTAGCCGACCTGGTAGCTCTCGCGATAGAAGTCCTGCCGATTGATCTCGCTCGCTCCGCCGACCACGCCGCTGCCGACCAGCACGCCGCCGTCGAGGTAGCCGTACTGTTGGATGAAGCGGTGACGAACGCGTTGTAGGCGGTCTCGCCGGAGCGCAGCACCGGGACAGTCAGCCGACCGGTCCGCGAGATCCCCGATGTTCAGCGGCACGCTGCCGTCACCGGCCGGCGAGAAGCCCGACGGTCTGGGACTCCACCGGTCTTGTTCTCGAAGTTGGTGTACTTGAACGACGCGAAGCTGTTTCCGGCAGAGAGATCGTCCAGGTGCCCTCGAGGATGGCGATCTGAAGCGACGCGTCCTCGCCGACGCCAGCCGTCGCCGCCTCGCACGCGCCGACGCTGGCGTGATTGTCCTCGCGGTCGGAGTCGCGATAAGCTGCCATGATCAGGATGCTTGCCGGTCGGCTGGAACGACAGTCGACCGAAGAGCTGGTCGGCGGGTCGTAATCCGGAATCGAGCCGTCCGTACACGTTCGATCCGTTGTGCGTGAGTCGGCCGGTAGTACGAGAGGCGTAGAAGAACAGCGAATCCTTCAGGATCGGGCCCCAACTTCCACGTCGTCCAGATTTTTCTCGTCGGCGAGCGCGTTCGGGCTCTGCTGCTCGGGTCAACGAGTCGGGCTGGATCTGGAGCTCGACCGTGCCATGGAGGTTGGTGCCCGATTGCTGAGCGAGTTGATGGTGAATCCCGCCGAGCGATTGAAGTCGATCGCCTTGGCGCCGCCCTTGATGATCGAGACCTGATCGATGTCGTGCGAGCTCGGCTCGGCGGAGAGGGTTCTCGAAGAGCGGCAGGCTGACGTTGACGCCGTCGAAGAGGTAGACGTTGCCTGGCCGGAGCCGCCGGCGTGGGCCCGCGAATCAGGCTCTCGGTGTACTGCACGCCGGGGGTCGGCTTCTGCAGGTCGCGGCTCTGACCGACCCGGCGCGCGCTTCGATGACCTCATTGCCGATCGAGGTCTTGATCTCGGCGGAGGAGGGGTCGACGAACAACGTCTCGCCGATCACCTGAATCGACTCTTCGATCGCCGTGGGCGCCATCGCGACGCTGGCCGTCGGGGTCGAGGCGGACAACGACCTCGCGCCTCGGACGCGCCATGCCGTCCAGCGAGTAGGTGAGCCGATAGCGCCCCGGAGGGAGCACGAGGAAGCGATAGCCACCGTCGCTGGCGCTGGTGGCGAGCTGCGGCCGAGGCAGGGCGTCCACTTCGGCCTGGATGGTGACGCCCGGGAGACACGCGCCCAGTCCGGCGAGGTGACCTTGCCTACGATCGAGCCCGTCTGCTGTGCGAGAGCGGGGTACGCTGCGAGCGCGCCGGCACCACGAGCCTCGAAACCTCTTGATGCTCCAGCCTCCTTCGAGTGTGACAGCGGCACGCAGCCTCGCTGCGTCCACGGTTTGGATGAATCGTCGGCTCGCGGACCGGCCGATCCGGGCGGAGAGAGGGTGCTCATGGGGACTCTGCGCATCCGCCGCGATGAAAACCTGCGCAGAAAGTGACACACGCGCGGGAGAGGCTCCAAACTCGCGACACGCCACGGGCTGGGTCTCACCGCCGGTCGAGGGCTCCCTGCCATCGACCGGGGCAGGTCCGGCAGAGGTGCTACGACGCCGACTCGGATCGGATGGCGGAGGCCGCCGGACGCTCCCTCCGCGAGCGCGCGCCGGACCCGCCCGCCGGCCGCGGCCGCCGCCTCCTCGCCGCCTCGGGCTCCGAGCTCGCCAGTCGCGCGCCTTGACCTCTCCCGCCGCCGCAGCGGGGGGCTCTTCCGCTCTCTTGCGATCCCGCCCGGCCAGCGGGCGGCGCCGATTCTCGCCGCGCGGTCCAGAGCTTGGCGGAGCCCCGGCGCAGGTCGACCGTGAAGCTCTCGAAGACCTTGCCGAGGCTTGCCCACCGTCGCGGCGGTCGACATCCGCGTTGAGGGCCGCCTTGGTCGCCGATCCCGCCTTGAGCCGGGTCGAGCCGGTGAGCCGATCTCGGGACCGGTCGCGACGCCATCACCAGATCCGCCGCCGCGCCGACGGCCGCCCGCGCGGCGCGGTTGACCGGGCGGTCCGCGCTCCGCGCGCGCGCGCGCCGGTGATGGCACCACGGACGCGCGTATGGGGTCACCGAGCTCGCGGAGATCGCGATCGGCGGGTCCGCCGGATGCGAGCGCGGCGGCCGCCGTCGCGTCGTCCGGTGCGCTCTCCTCGGCGCCTTCGACGGCGCGGAGGACGGCGTCGGCACCCCGGCGAGCGCGGCGCGGAGGGCTGCTGGCGGGCTCGGTGCCGAAGGTGGGCGGGCACTGGCGGCCTCGAGGACCGGCGCCGCCGCGGCTGGTCTCTGGCGAGCGGAACGATCCCACCCGCCGCGAGCGTCTGGCCATCCAGCCGGCCGCCTCGGCGATCGACTCGGCCTCGGCGCGCGCCAGCTCGAGACCGCGCCGATTGCCTCCTCGAGCAGGAGCTCGACGACCCCGCGCGCGCCCGAGCCGATCGAGGTCCGAGCTGTCCGGATGGCGCGCTTCGGTCGAGACAGCTCTTCCCCAGCTCGGAGGTGGCGGCTGGAATCGGTCTCGGGTCATTTTGGCGGTGCTCCGGCTAGGATCGTGGCGACGAAACTTCTGCGGCGAAGATCCTGGATCGGAGGAAGGCGGTAGTGGCGGAGGGCCTGACTCGAGCGATCAGGCGTGGGCGAGCGACACATCCGGGGCCCGTGGACCATCGCGCTGCTCTTCGGCACCGGCGTCTTCTCACGATCCGGTACCGATACGTTCAGATCACCCGCCTGCGCGAGGCGCTGCGATCGCTCGAGCCCTCGGGCGCGGCACGGCGAGGGAGCGCTCAGCCCGTTCCAGGCTGTTCATGACCGGTCTCGACGGACTCGGTAGGGACCGGCAACTTCGCCGGCGTCGCGACGGCGATCTCCGGCGGACCGGGTGCGGTCTTCTGGTGGTGCTACGGATTCTTCGCGACGGTGATCAAGCTGACCGAGGCCGTGCTCGCGGTGCGCTTTCGCTCCGCTCGACCCGGGCAAGCTCTCGCGGGACCGATGCACTATCTCGAACAGGGGCTCGGTCTGCGCTGGCTCGGACTGATCTAGCGCCCTGGTCGCCGGATGCAGCATTGACGACGACGCCTTCACGCCAGCCCAATTCGATCGCGGTGGTGTTGGCGCGAGCTCGGGCTCCCCTGGTCTGCGGCATCGCTCTCGCGCTGCTGACCTGGCGGTGGTGATCGGTGGAGTCCGCTCGATCGGCCGCGCCGCGGAGAAGCTCGCGCCCGGCGATGGTCGGTCTCTATCTGCTGGGTGGTCTCGTCATCCCTCGCTTTTTCGGCGCGGATTCCGGAAGTGCTGGCGCTCATCCTGCGCGAGGCGTTCTCGACCGGGCCAGGCCCGCCGGCGGCGCCATCGGCACCGGCGACATGCTCGCGCGTCCGCTACGGCTTCGCCCGCGGCCATCTACGCCAACGAGGCTGGCTCTTGGCACCGCCGCGGTGGCCTACGGCAGCGCGCGCTCGGCGCGCCCCGGGGCGGCGTGACCGCGATGATGGAGGTCTATATCGTCTCCTTCGTCACCTCGAGCGTCAGCGCGCTCGCGATCCTCTTGAGCGGCTCCTGGCAGTCGGGGCACGACAGCGTCTCTGGTGCCGAGGCGTTCGCCTCGGTCATTCCCGTTTCGGGTGGTCTGGTCGTGATGCTCTCGGCCTGTTCTTCGGCTACACCACCCTGATCGGCTGGGTACTTCTGCGAGCAGTTCCTGAGCTACGTTTTCGGCGACAGGATCGTGCCCCGCCTACACGCTGGCTCTACTGCGGCCTGATCGTCCTCGGCGCCACCAGCCGGGTCGAGATCATGGGCCTGGGCGTTTGATGGAGCACGGCTTGCAGATCTTCCCCAATCTGGTCGGTGTCTGGCGCTTATCGGCCTCGTCGCACGGCTCCTCCGGGGGGCGCGCCGAGCCGCGATTGAGCGCGCGCGAACGCCGGCGCGCCGACGGCCAGCGCGACCCGCATGCTAGGCTTCGCCTTCGCTCGACAACGCCGCGACCATGCGCTACGTGATCGGAATCGACACCGTCGGACTCAAGACCGCGGGCCTGCTCGCGGACGAAACCGGCCGGGTGCTTCGCGAGGCGCGCGGTGGCGGCGCCAGATCTCCGCGTGCGGGCGAGCTCGGAGTCGAGAAGTCCCTCTTTCCAGGTGATCGATGCGCTCGACACCCCCGCTCGGTCGACACGCTCCTGTCTCGGTATCGCCGGGGTCGCGCGCGCCGAGGAACAGACCCTCGTCCGCGACCTGCTCCGCCTGTCCGGCATCCGCCGCGCGGTGCGCATCGTCAACGACGCCCTGGTCGCCTTGGTCGCCGGCGGCCGGCCGGCCACGGCATCGTCTGGTGGCCGGCACCGGATCGATCGCCTATGGCGTCGACCCGTCGGGCAAGCGCGCGCGCTCGGGCGGTTGGGGGTGCTCCTCGGCGACGAAGGCTCGGCTTTCTGGCTGGGCCACGCCGCGGTGCGCCAGGGCATCCGCGCCACCGACGGCCGGGGTCCGGCGACTTCGCTCTACGACAAGATTTGCGCCCAGCTTGCGAGAGCAAGCCCACCGACTTGGTCGAGTGGTTCTATGACCAGGAGCTCTCGCGCACGCGCGTCGCCAGCTGGCTCGCGTGGAGGAGGCGGCGGCGCAAGGGGACAACTCGGCGCAAGACCTGCTCGGTAGGCTTCCCGCCACCTCGCTCGCACCGCGCGCGCCGTCGACTGAGCTTCTCGGACCCCTATCCGCTGCGTCCTGGGGCGGTGCGTTCCGCGCCTGTCCGAGCCTGGTGCGAGATCGAGGTGGAGCTCGACGACTTGCCCCGGGCGCGGATCGCCCGACTGTCGAGGTTGATCCACGGTGGTGCGATCACTCTGGCCCTCGAGCTGTTGCGCGCGGGCAATCGCGCCCAAAGCGCGCGAGAGCGGCCGATCGGCGTGACCCGCTCGATCGTCGACTGCCGACGACCTCGGTCGGACCATCGGTCAGCGAGGGAGCTCGAAGCCCACGAGCGCGGGTTGGTCACCAGCGCGACCCTCATGGTGAACTTTCCCGCGGCAGGCGACGCGGCCGCGGAGCTCACCCGCCACGCCCGTCTCGGCGTCGGCCTGCACGTCACCCTGACCGGTGCGACGCCGGCGCTGCCACTCGATGAAGTTCCCGGTCTAGTCGACGCCGAGGGCCCTTCCCGCGCAAGCCGGAGCTGATCGAGCGCTTCGAACCCGCTGAGGTGACCGCCGGATCCGCCGCCGGCCTTCGCGATCTTCGTCGAGCTCACCGGCCGCCTGCGACCCATCTCGACAGTCACCACCATGCGCACGGTGGTGCTCGACGCCCTGGTCCGCGTGGCGCGGCCGTTGCCGGTCCGGCGCTCCTCCGAGACCATCGCTGCGCGGCTCCGCCGAGGGCCTGGCGACAACCGACGCCTTCGTCGAGCGCTTCATCGGCGATGACGCGCGCCTCGACGTTCTGCTCGAGATCCTCGCCAGCCTCGGTCCAGGCGTGACGGAGATCATGTGTCACCCCGGGTACCCCGACGACGAGCTACGGCGCGAGAGTGGCTACGCGGACCGGCGGTACACGAGATCGAGGTCCTTCACCCACCCCGAGGCGCTCGCGGCGGTCCGCTCTCTCGGCCTCGTCCCGGCGCGATTCGGCGCGGCATGAGAGTACACGTCTGGCGACTCCGCGGCCGGTGGCCGCCGATCTGACGACGGCGGCGATCGGCATTTGCGCTGAACCCGTCCTCGGCCTGCCAACCTGCCGTGGTGGTCGGCCCCTACGCCGAGCTCGCCCGCCGCCAGGCGCCAGCTCGACCTGGGCACCGCCCGCGCGTTCAACCTCGACGAGCTGGTGCTGCCGCGGAGCTACCCAGCGACGTCTTCGCGCGTTCATGGAGAGGCACGCCCTCGACGCATCGGTCTCGACCGGTCGCACTGGGGCTCCGACTCGGAAGCGGAAGCGGAGTGCCGGCGCTACGACCTCGCGCTGGCGGCGTAACGACCTCGCGAACCTGCGCGTCGGCGCCGACGGTCACGTCGCCTACAACCTGCTGAGCGGCATGCGCGACGACGCACCCCTGCGTCACCCCGAGCACATGGCGGAGCAGCTGGGCGTCCCGGCCGCTTGCATTCCCTGCGCGCCGTGACGATGGGTCTCGGCGCGCTACGCTCGGCTCGGCGCGTGAGATCCTCCTGGCGACGACCGGAAGCAAGGCGGCGGCGGTGCCGCGCCATGGTCGAGGCCCCGAAGACCGAATTGGCCCTGTTCCCTGTTGCGCGGTCACCGGCGGGGTCCCCTGCTCAGCCCGAAGCCGCGAGCTCGACCACGAGCAGCGACCATGAGCGTCGGTGGCATCGATCTCGCGCTCCTGATCGCCTATCTCGCGGGCGTTCTCCACCTGGGGCCCCTCGATTGCAGCGGCTCGCGTACCGTCTCCGATTACATGGTCGGTGGACGGCACCTGCCCTGGTGGCTGATCCTTTTCTCGATCAGTCTCGTTCAACCAGCACCGTCCACCTTTCTCTCGATCCCCGGGTTGAGCCTTCAGCCGCGATATGACGTGGCTGCGGACATCCCGCTGGCTTGCCTGATCGGGACAGCTCGCCGTCGCGCTGCTCTTGCTACCTCGGCCTGCTTCCCCGGGAGTTCTTCACCGCATATTGAAGTGCTCTCGCGGCGTTTCGGCGGCGCCACCCAGCGGGTCGCGTCGGCGCTCTTCGTGGTCACCCGGACGCTCGGATGGACTACGCCTCTTAGCCGCGATCGTCCTGCAGGAGGACGACTGGAATACCGCTCGCCTGGGCGGTGGTGACGATCGGCGTCACCACCGTCGTCTACACCTATTTGGTGGCATGCGGGCGGTCCTCTGGACGGACCTGGTGCAGTTCGTGATCTACATCGGCAGCACGCTGTTCCGCTTTCGACCTGCTGCTCGGCCGCCTGCCGGGCAGGCGGTTGGAGCAACCTCGTCGCGATCGGTGGCGAGGCGGGCAAGCTCCGCGTCTTCGACTTTCGCTCGATTGGGCCGAGCCCTACGCGCTCTGGCGGGTCTGTTCGGCGGGACTTCGTCACGCTCGGCTCGCACGGCGTCGATCAGATGATGGTGCAGCGCTACCTCTGCGCCCACGATGTCCGTGACGCCCGCCGCGCGCTCCCTGGGGCGGCTTCGTGGTGGTAGCGCAGTTCGCGCTCTTCCTGCTGATCGGCGTCGGCCTCTACGTCTTCTATCAGCTCCATCCGCCCGCGATCCGTTCGAGCGTGCCGATCGGGTCTTCGCCGCTTCACTTGGACAGATGCCGGGGGCGTGGCGGCGTGCGTTGGGAGCGATCTTCGCCGCGGCGATGTCGACGCTCTCGAGCTCGTTGAACTCCTGCGCGACCGCGGCGACCCGCGACCTCTATCGCCCGCTGGCCGGAGCGGATGCGACTCCGGGTCGAGAGCCCGCATGACGCGAGCGCTCACGGCGCTCTTCGGCGCCCTTCAGATCGGCGTGGGTATCGGTGGCCAGTGGCTCGAGTCCTCGGTGGTCTCGAGCGTGCTCGGCATCGCCGGCCTTCACCACGGGGATCGTGCTCGGCGTCTTCTTCCTGGGCAGCTTCGCGCCACGGGTGGGCCAGCGGGCGGCGCTCGCGGGTCTTGTCGCCGGTCTCCGGCGATGACCGCGATCTACTCGCGACTCCGCTCGCCTGGCCCTGGTACGCCCTGGTCGGCTCTACGATCACGTTCACCGCAGGGTGGCTCGCGGGCCAGATCTGGCCTCGCGAGGAATCGATGGCGAGCGAGCGAGCCCGGCCAGCACCGACTCGAGCGGTACTCTTCTTGGGGCATCCCATTCCGGGGCGAGACTCCGTAGGATAGGTGGACCGGATCCGGGAGCGCGGTGGCGTTTCGCCGGGAACGACAGCTGGCCGACCAGGCAAAGGAGAAGAGCATGGGCGACAAGGGCGGCAAGAGGACAAGGAGAAAGGCCAAGAAGCAGAAGAAGAGCGCACAGGACGAGAAGAAGGACGAGTAGACCCTGCCGGGCGCGAGCCCGGCCTCGAGCCCGCGCCCACTGCGCGCACGAAGGTCAGGGCACGAAGCGGTAGCCGACGCCTCGGACGCTCAGAATGTGGCGCGGGCTCGAGGAATCCTCCTCGAAGTGCTGCCGCAGAGCGACGATGACGTTGTCGACCACCCTCTCGTTGGGGTGATGCGGCAACTCCACGCCTCGGCCAACAGCTCGCGACGTGTCACCACCTGCCCCGGACGCGAGAGAAAGACCCGCATCACGGCGATCTCCTTCTGAGAGAGCTGCGCTCTGCCGTTCGACGTGCCCGCCTCGAAGGAGTCGAAATGGATGCGCAGAAGTGGCCGAAGCTCTGGCGCTGCCCTTCGGCCTGAGAACCGTTGTCCGTCTGGCGGGACCAGGCCTGCCGCCGCAGTAGCCCCTCGACCCGCGCGAGCAGTTCGGCGAGGTCGAAGGGCTTGGCGACGTAGTCGTCGGCGCCCGGCTTGAGGCCGAAGATCACGTCGTCGGGCTGCGCCCGGGCGGTCAGCATCAGGATCGGCGTGAAATTCCGCGGCGCGCCGCAGCCGCTTGCAGACCTCGAAGCCGTCGACTTCCGGCAGGCGGATGTCGAGAACGATGAGGTCGTGCGCCCTGGCGCCGTCCGCTCGAGCGCGCCGTCGCCCGTCGCGCGCCACGGTCGACCTCGTAGCCCTTGCGCTCGAGGTTGAACGCCGAGGCCCTGCGGCGATCGCCTCCTCGTCTCGACGACCAGCACGCGGGGCGCGGGCCGGCGTCGGGTCGTCGGCCAGGGCACGCTGGCCCCGGCGGTTCGGCGGCAGCGGCAGTCTCGACGATCAGTCGCGCGCCCGGCCGACCCTCTTGGGAGAAAGCGCGCACGGAGCCGCCCATCTCGCGCACGAGCCCGAGACGATCGAGAGCCCGAGACCGGTGCCATGCCGGTGCGCCTCCCGCTTCGCGTCTCGACTTGGTAGAAGCGGTCGAAGATGCTTCGCGAGCTCTCTTGGGGATGCCGACGCCGTCGTCCTCAACCTCGAGTCGGAGACCCACGTCGCCCGCGCCCGACGGCTAGCGGACCTCGCCGCCCGGCCGCGAGAAACGCACGGCGTTGTCGATCAGGTTGTCGAGCACGCGACGCAGCGACTCCGTCGGTCGCAAGCACGCAGGTGTCGGCGCTGAGTGTGACCCGCGCAACGGAGTTCGACGACCGCGCCCTTCGACCAGGGTTCGGCCCGCGGCAGATAGCGGGCGAGGAACTCGTCGACATCGAACGGGCTGAAGCTGAGCGCCCGTTTGCGTGCCAGCAACCGGCTGCTCTCGAGCACCGCGTCGACGAGCGCCGTCATGCGATCGGCCTGTCGTCGATCGAGCGTCAGGAATCTGCGTCGCATCGCCGGTTCGGAGTCGCCATTGCCGCGGTCGCTGTTCGTCGTGGCGTCGGCGTCCTGCTGCAACAAGGTCTGAGCGTGCAGCTTGATCGCGGCGAGCGGTGACTTCATCTCGTGGGTGACGTCGGACAGAAACTCCTCCTGCTTGAGCGCGTAGCGCCGCGCGGCGACCGCCTGAGCCAGTTGATAGGTCAAGCCGACGATCAGGAAGAAGAGCAATACGCAGCCGACGGTGAGCAGTAGCCAGTTGATCCCCTCGCCCGGCTCGCCGACGCCGCGACCCAGATCGGCGAGCCGGGCGCCCGAGCGCACGACATAGATCACCCAGACCGCCGAGCAGCGAGATCGTCGCGGCGAGCGAGAGCACGTACATCGTCACCAGCTTATCGGTCGAGCGTCGCCCCAGCATCGGCCCTTATGCTCAAGCCCGGTCTCGCGCCCGTTCGTGCCACCCGAAACGACAATTCCCTGACAAAACCCTGACGCGCGCGACAGCGCGAGACCCCATACTCTCGAGCATGACGACCGCGACCCACGACGAATCTGCCTGGCGGAAGGTGCTGGCCCCGTACAAGAAGAGCCAGCTGGCGCAGGGCCTCGCTGCAGCTACTCGATACGGCTCTGCCCTTCGCGCTGATCTGGGCGCTGATGGCCGTCACCGCCAAGCACTCCTATCCGCTGACGATCCTGCTCGCGGTGCCCGCAGCCGTCTTCTTCATTCGGCTGTTCATCTTGCAGCACGACTGCGGCCATGGCTCGTTTTTCCCGTCGCGGCGCGCCAACAACGTGCTCGGCGGCCTGCTCGGCGTCTTCACGCTCTTCCCCTATGGCTACTGGCAGCGGACGCACGCGATTCACCACGCGACGTCCGGCAATCTCGACGACCGCGAGTTCGGCGATATCCGAACGCTGACAGTGCGCGAGTACCAGGCGATACCGGTGCCGGGCGATTCGTCTACCGGCTGTATCGCCACCCCATCGCGCTGTTCGCGTTCGGGCCGTTCTACCAGTTCGTGGTCAAGCATCGCTTTCCGTGCGACATCCCCTTCGCCTGGAAGCGCGAGTGGCAGAGCGTCCTCAAGACCAACGTCGCTCTCGTCGCGGTCTTCGGCGCGCTCGCCCTGGGGCTCGGCTGGAAGACCGTGATCCTGGTCCAAGTCCCGATCATCCTGTTCGCCGGCGCGCTCGGCGTCTGGCTCTTCTACGTTCAGCATCAGTTCGAAGACACCTACTGGGAGCGCGAGGAGGGCTGGGACTTCTACCGTGCCGGCGCCCACGGCAGCTCGTTCTATGACCTCGGCGCCGTTGGGCACTGGCTCACCGGCAACATCGGCTATCACCACATCCACCACTTGGCGAGCCAGATTCCGAACTACCGTCTGGCCGAGTGCTTCCGCGAGAACCCCTCGCTCCAGCGCGTGACGCGCCTGACGCTGCGCGCGAGCTTGCGCTGCGCCCGCCTCCGCCTCTGGGACGAGGAGCGCCGTTCGATGGTGAGCTTCGGCGACCTCGCCGCGCGCGGCGCCGCCAGCGCGAGCTCCGAGCCGCCCCGGCTCGCCGCCGGGGGCTGATCTCTGCGCCCGGCGCCTCGGCGGCGCGGGCAGCCCGTCCCGACAGAACCGTCTCGCTTTACCGCGAACCCAAGCTCTGCCGACGCGAACGCGTTCGGCCGCGGACCTGCCGCATCGAAAGCGTTTGAGCGAGAATCGAGGCGCCGAAGCAGGGACCCGCGCGCGAGTGCTCGGGCCCGGCGCTGAGGAGACGGAGACCGAGAGGTGTTGGGACAGGGTCCGCGGGGAGTTCGTCGCCGACTGTTGCGGGCCAAGCGCGCGCTCGCCGCCGCATTGGCGTCGATTCCGGGCATTCCCGCCTTCCGTGGCTACAGCGGCCCCGCGCAGTACGCCCTGCCGCGCTCGCCCGACCGGGCGAGCCCGCTCGACCGCCACCTCGATCGCACGCTGCGAAACCTGGGCGTTGACGCGACCGGCGTCGCCCTCCTGTCGAGCGGCCCGGAGTCGCTCGCCGCCCGCATCTCTCTGGTCGACCTCGCCGGCCGCTCTCTCGATCTTCAGACCTATATCTGGGAGCTCGACCGGACGGGGCGGCGGGCTCTCTCGCACGTTCTAGCCGCCGCCGATCGCGGCGTGCGCGTGCGTCTGCTGCTCGACGACACTTCGACTTTCCGCGAGGAGCGCTCTTTCGTCGCGCTCGATCGGCACCCCAACGTCCACGTCCGTTTCTTCAACCCCTTTCAGGTTCGGACGGGCCGCGGCTTCGCGCGGCGGCTGCTCGAGTTCCTCGTCGACTTTCGCCGGCTGCATCGCCGGATGCACGTCAAGTCCTGGATCGCCGACGGCGGCTGCGCGATCCTCGGCGGACGCAATGTCGCCGACGCCTACTACACGACCGACTCCGCCCTGAACTTCCGGGACCTCGACCTGCTCCTGGCGGGGACGGCGGTCGCCGCGGCCTCGGCCGCGTTCGACGCTCACTGGAACAGCCGCTGGGCGGTACCCGTCCCGCATGTCAAGGGCAAAGGCAGGGCACGCCTCGGCCGGTTCCGGCGGCGACTCGGGCAGTTCGCCCCTGAGACCGAGTCGGGAATCGACGAAGTCGCGGCCCGCCGAGGCCTCGACGCCGCTCTCCAGCGCGCCGTCGCCGCGCCGGTCGCGATCGTCGCCGACCCGCCCGAGAAGCTCGAGGCCGAGGAGCCGAGCGCGATTGCGCTCCGCTTGGCCGAGGAGACCCGGCCGCTCGCGCAGGCGCTCGAGGTCGCAACCGCCTATCTCGTCCTCCCCGATGCCGGTATCGAGCTTCTCGCCGCGCTCGTCCGACGCGGTGTCCGGGTCCGCATCCTGACCAACTCGCTCGCCACCACCGACGTCATCGCCGCGCACGCCGGCTACGTCGCGGCACGCCGTCGCTTGCTCGCCGCCGGCGTCGAGCTCCACGAGCTCCGGCCCGGTTCGTTTCCCCGCGTCGGCCGGGAGCGTCGGTCCCTTCGCTCGCGGGCCAGCTTGCACTCGAAGGCGGCGGCGTTCGACCGGGAGCGCGCTTTCGTCGGCTCGCTCAATCTGGACCCGCGATCGATCCGCTGGAATACCGAGATCGGCGTCTTCGTCGATTCTCGAGCCTTGGCGAAAGATCTCGTGGCCGAGCTCGAGGAGGGGTTCGCGCCGGAGCGCAGCTGGCGTCTCGAGCTACGCGCCGGGAATGGCACCCGCGCCGGGCTCCGATGGGTCGGCGTCGGGAGCAAGGGCGAGCTCGAGCTCCGCGAATCCGAACCGGGCGCTGGACTGGGCCGCCGCGCCGCCTGCGCGCTCCTCGAGTGGCTGCCGATCCGAGACCTGCTCTAGCCCATCCGCGCGCCCAAAGACGCCCGGGTAAGCTCTCCTGCTGTGGACTCGATCGTCGATCGCCAGCGGGCGCGGCGCAAGAGAGGAGGAGCGCTTCGATGAAAATCGCGGTGGTCGGTGCCGGCGGTCTGGGGGCCTATTTCGGCGGACGCTGGGCGCAGGCCGGGCTCGACGTCGCCTTCCTCGCGCGCGGCAGCCAGCTCGAGGCCTTGAGCAGCGGGCCGCTAGCGATCGTGAGCCCGCTCGGTGACGCCACCGTCAGGGTCGCGGCGGCCGGCGCCGCCGCCCAGATCGGACCTGTCGACGTCGTGATGGTCGCAACCAAGACCTGGCAGCTGCCGGACGCGGCCGCCCATCTTGGTCCGCTGCTCGGCCCGGCGACCCTGGTGTTCGGCGTGCAAAACGGGGTCGAAGCCGCCGACGCGCTGGCGGCCGCGGTCGGCGCGGAGCGCGTGCTCGCGGGTACCTGCCGGATCATCAGCTACGTCTCGGCGCCCGGCGCCGTGGTCCATGTCGGCGTCCAGCCCACGCTGACGTTCGGGGAACGAGCTGGCGGCGTCTCGACACGGGCGGAGCGTCTCTTCGAGTCGTTGGAGCGAGGCGCCGGGATGACCGTGCACCTCTCCGACGACGTTGTCGTCGAGTTGTGGAAGAAGTTCTTCTTCTTCGCGCCCGTCTCCGCGTTGGGCGCCCTCGTCCAGGTGCCGGTGGGCGAATGGCGGCGGCTGCCGGAGACGCGTGGACTGTTCGCCGATGGCATGCGCGAGGTGCGCGCGCTCGCCGCCGCTCGGGGCGTCGAGCTGCCAGCGGACAGCGTCGAGAGCGCCCTCGAGTTCCTCGACCGCCTGCCGCCCGACGGCACCAGCTCGTTGCAGCGGGACGTCCGCGATGGACGCCGCACCGAGCTCGAAGCCCTGGCCGGCGCCGTCGTTCGGCTCGGACGCGAAGCGCGGATCGCTACCCCGGTCCACGCACTTCTCTACTCTTTGCTCCTTCCCCGCGAGCTCCGGGCTCGCGACGGCGGCCGCTAGCCAGCCCGAGCCACGGATTGCGGATCGGCGCCCGGAGCCCGGCTACCGGTACAGCAGGAGAGGCCGGGTCGCCTCTCGCCAGGTCGCCGGCGCCTCGGCCCGCGTCGCGAGAATCTCCTCGAGCGAGCTGAGTGCCCGCAGCGCTTGCCGCAGGTCGGTCGAGCCGGTCAGCCGGTCGAGCGCCTCGCCGCCCCGAAGCCATTCGAATCCCCGCTGCCGTTGCAGCGCCAGCAACAGAGCGACTCCCAGCCGGTAGGGGTCGGCGATGCCAGGATCCTCGATCGCGACGGCGAACCCCTCGCACTCGACGTCCACGTGCTTCGGGCTGGGTGCGGCGGCGGAGGCCCTCGGGGTGAACCGGATCGGCGCGAGGCGGAAGCCCGGCACCTCGATCGAGAGCCGGGCGGAGTCGAGCCAGGGCGCACCGAAGACGAGAAAGGGCGTCGCGGTGCCTCGCCCCTCGGAGACGTTGGTCGCCTCGAGCAGGGCCACGCCCGGGTAGGCGATCGCGGCGTCGGCGCTCCGAAGGTTCGGCGACGGGGGAACCCAGGAGCGGCCAGTCCCATGCCAGATCATGGCGCGTCGCCAGCCGCGCATCGCGATCACTCGGAGGCGGGCCGGCCGATCCCGCCGAGCGTTGGCGTAGCGCGCGATCTCGCCCATCGTCAAGCCATGAATCAGCGGACCAGGAGCCATGTCGACGAGACTCGGCGGCTCCGGCCGGGCCGGTCCGCGCTCGGGACCCGCCACTCGCTCGCCGCCGAGAGGGTTGGGACGGTCGAGAACGACGAGCTCGATGCCGGTTTCCGCCGCGGCCTCGAGGCAGAGCAGCATCGTGCTCGAGTAGGTATAGAAGCGCACGCCTGCGTCCTGCAGATCGACCACCAGCGCATCGAGCCCGGCGAGATCCTCGGGGGCCGGTTTCGATCGTGCGCCGTAGAGACTCACAACCGGAAGGCCCGTCGCCGCGTCGACGCCGTCCTCGACCTTTTCGCCGGCCGCGGCCAGTCCACGCAGGCCATGCTCCGGTCCGAACAGGCGAACCAGGTCGAGGCCCTGCTCGCGGAAGACCTGGACAGCGTGTTTGCCGTCGAGCGTCACGGAAGCGCCATGCGCAAGCAGCCCGAGACGCTTGCCGCGCAGCCCGCCCACCTCCCCCGCCGCCACGCGATCGAGACCGACCCGAACCGGAAAGACCGGGGCAGCCTGCTCCTCGATCCCAGACGGCGCCGCGCAGCCGAGCGTCAGCGCCGCCGCCAGTCCGACCGCCGCGATCGCTCCACCCAGATGCCGCGATCGGACTCCCGGCACAGCCCAGCCTCGTATCTGCGGCGGGACGCGGCGATTCGCGCCGCATTGCGCAGACACACTCGAGTCGGTGTCGACGCTGAGAAAAGCGGGCAGTGAAGGGGGCGGCAGGATGGGCGAGGGCGCCTGTCGGGTCACGTTCTGACAGATCGAGCGCCAAGCCCCGTCGGCCCGGCGGCCTCTCGGGTCGAGCGACTTTCCACTTCGGAGGTCGACTCCCTGTTCTCGAGGCGAGCAGGCAACGGCGCCACTCGGCCGTCGCGAAGCGGCAAGTACGCCGCAGAGCCACACCCCTAACTGCCCGCTTTCGCAGGGTTCGCCCGTTCGCTTCGCTCGGACCTCAGCCACAAGGCCCCTCGGTCTCAGAAAAGGAAAGAATAGGAAAAAGAGAAGGAAGAAGAAAACAGCGGCGCGCGAGTGGGGGCGAGAGGCTCACGGCGTCTTCAAGGCACGGATCACCGCGTCGGCGACGGCGGGGCGGACGTCGCGGATCTGCTGGTTGTCACGGGTCGGGTGGACGCGGTTGGTCAGAAGGATCAGGAAGAGGTCGCGCTCGGGATCGATCCAGATCGACGTGCCGGTGAAACCGGTGTGCCCGAACGACTTTTCGGAGAAGAGTGTGCCTGCGCTCGAACCCTCGAGCGATTTCGTGTCCCAGCCGAGCGCGCGCGTCGAGCCCGCGGGGAGCCCGGCCGGCCGGGTGAACAGCTCGATCGTCTCGCGCCGGACGATCCGGTGGTGGCCGTACACTCCTTTCCAGAGCAGCATCTGGGCGAATCGGGCGAGGTCAGGCGCTGTCGAGAAGAGGCCGGCGTGCGGCGCGATGCCGCCCAGGGCGGCGGCGTTCTCGTCGTGCACCTCGCCATGGACGATCCGGCCGCGCCAGGGGTCCCGCTCGGACGGAGCGATCCTCGAGAGCAGCTCCGGCGCCGGCCGCCAGCCGGTGTCGGTCATGCCCAGGGGCAGGAAGAGGCGCGTGGCGGCGAGCTCGGGCAGCGGGCGACCCCCGGCTCGTTCGAGAATCTCGCCGAGCAGCAGAATGCCGAGGTCGCTGTACTTCGTCTCCGTCCCCGGCGGGTAGACGAGATCCATGCCGTAGATCCGATCGAGGAAGGCCTCCTTGCCGCGCAGCTCCTGGTAGAGCGGCGCCCACCAATCGATTCCCGACGAGTGCGTGAGGAGGTGACGCACGGTGACTGCCTCTTTGCCGGGACCGACGAAACGGGGCAGGAAGCTCTGCACGGGCGCGTCGAGATCGAGCCGGCCCTCGTCGACCAGGGTCATCGCGACCGTCGTGGTCGCAACGACCTTGGTCAGGCTGGCGAGATCGTAGATGGTGTCGGGCGTGACCGCCGCGGCGCCGTCGTCGTAGGCGAGCCGACCGAAGGCCGCCAGGTGCGCGAGCTCGCCCCCTCTCCCGATCGCGACCACGGCGCCCGGAAACGCGCCGCTCGCGACGTAGCCTTGGAGCAGCCGATCGACCTCGGCCAGCCCGGCGCGCGAGAGACCGGCACCGTTCGCTCCGGCCGGCACCAGCTCCAGGCGCCGCTCCGGCAGTTCGAGGCCGTGTCCGGACGGATGGAGACCGGGGATCGAGATCGGCAGTCGGCCGGTCGCGGGGGTTTCGCCGAGCAGCACTTCGACCGCCGCCCGCTGGCTCGACGTCTCCCAGCCGAACGTGCAGACGTAGGCCCCGACCTCCGGGAACTGTTCCAGCAGGTAGGGGTTGCCGTAGGAGACCACCACGAGGGGCGCCCCCGCCGAGGCCAACCGCTCGAGCAGCGCGGCATGGCTCGGATCCATCGCCACCGTCCCCTTCGACGAAGTGACGCGGACGAACGCCGAGACCAGGACGTGGGTATGTTCGGATGCGGCTGCGAGGAGCTCGCGGGCGATCGCTTCGGGAATCTCCGGGCCGAGCCGCCGCGTCGCGATCTCGACGCCACGCCTGGCGATCTCGAGCTCGGCAATCCCGGCAATCGCGGCGTTCGACCAGTCGCTCGACAGCACCAGGTGGAGGACCCTCAGCGGCTCTTCGACGTGCAGAGGGAGGATCGCGCCCTCGTTGCGGACCACCGTCACCGAGCGTCGTGCGATCGCGCCGGCGCGCGCGACGTCTTCCGGGCGGCCGACCTCGGCTCGTGCCCGGACGGGGTCGACACCGCGCCGCAGATGGAGGTCCAGGCGCGCTTTGGCGGCGAGGATCCGGGCGACCGAGAGATCGAGGCGGGCCTCGGTCAGAACGCCCTCGCGCACTGCTCGCGCCAACGACTGGATCGCCACCCGTGGGTCCGCCGGGAGCATCAGCACGTCGGCGCCCGCGACGACCGCGTCGACAGCGGCCTTTCCCATCCAGAGGCCGTCGACTCCTTTCATCTCCAGCGCGTCCGTGACGATCAAGCCGGCGAAGCCGAGCTGCTCGCGCAGCAGTCCGGTCGTGATGGCCTTGGAGAGGGTCGCGGGCCGTCCCGTGGGATCGAGCGCCGGCACCTCGAGGTGCCCGAGCATCACGCCATCGACGCCCGCGGCGATCGCGGCTCGAAACGGCGTGAGCTCGACCCGGTCGAGCCGCTCGCGATCCCCGCCGATCGTCGGCAGGGCCAGGTGACTGTCGATCGAGGTGTCGCCATGGCCGGGGAAGTGCTTGGCCGTCGTCATCGCGCCCGCGGCGCGCGCCCCCGTGACGAAGGCGCTCACCATGCGACCGACGAGATCGGGCTCCTCTCCGAACGAGCGAATGTTGATCACCGGGTTGCCGGGGTTGTTGTTGACGTCGGCGACCGGAGCGAGGATCCAGTGGATGCCGACGGCGCGCGCCTCGCGCGCGGTCAGCTCGCCGGCGAAACGAGCGGCTTCTTCCGAGCGCGTGGCGCCGATCGCCATCGCGCTCGGCAGCGACACGGTGCCCTCGTCGAAGCGGAACGCCAGGCTACGCTCGAGGTCGGCCGCGACCAGCAGCGGCAACGCCGCGCGGCGCTGCAGCTCGCCGAGTAGAACCGGCACGGTGCCGAGCTCGGAGCGGAACAGCACGAGCCCGCCCACTCCGAGCGTCTCGATCTGCTCGACCAGGCTCCGGTGCTCCGCGGAGTCCGGATGGAGCGGCAGTCCGTAGGCCCTCACCATCACCATCTGGCCCGCCTTGGCTTCGAGATCGAGCGCCGCGAGAGTCGCCTCGACCCAGCGGCGAGAGGACGGCTCGAGGCCGTGCAGCGCCGCTTCGATCTCGCCGCTAGCCGCCGCGTCGAGGCCGCTCGGCCGCGCTCCGCCGCGGCAACCGAGCGCAGGGAGAATGACCGCGGCGAGGGCGGCTGCACCGAGGATTCGTCGTCGGACCTGCGAGCTCACGGCTCTCCCTCGAGGACCACGATTCGGCGCGCCGAGCGTGACCAGATCGAACGAATGGCGAGTGCCGCCGCCAGAGCGAGCAGAGCGAGCGCGAGCGCCGGCGCCCGCCGGCCGTAGAGCGCGCTGCCGGTGGCGAAGAGCGCCGAGTAGACGGCGACGCAGCCGAGCGCCATGCAGGCGATGCCCGCCGGCAGCTCGGCGATGCCACCCGGCAGCGGCTCTCCCGCCGCAGCCGCGCTGCGCCGTACGCGCTCCCAGCCGGGGCCACCCGGACGGGTCGCGCGGTAGAACGCGCGCAGCGTCGCATCGTCGGTCGGCGCCGCGAGGAACGCCGTCGCCATCCAGGCGGCGGTGGTGACGGCGACGCCGACGCCGAGCTCCTGCCACCCCTCGAGCGGCGCCCCGAAGAGATTGGCGTGGGCGAATCGGAAGTAGACCGCGACCAGAAACGAGACTGTCATTGCGACAAGCTCGCTCGCCGCGTTGACCCGCCACCAGAACCAGCGCAGCAGGAAGAGGAGGCCCGTCCCGGCGCCGATCTGGAGCAGGATCTGGAAGGCCTGAAGTGCGTTCGAGAGCAGCAGGGAGAGAACGCCGGCCGCGGCCATCAGCGCCACCGTCGCCCAGCGTCCGACTCTGACGAGCTGCGCCTCGGACGCCCCCGGAGCGACGAAGCGTCTGTAGAGGTCGTGGACCAGGTACGAGGCGCCCCAGTTCAGGTGCGTCGAGATCGTCGACATGTAGGCCGCCACGAGCGACGCGACCACCAGACCCAGGAGCCCTGCGGGCAGGAAAGTAAGCATCGCCGGATAGGCGAGGTCGTTGCCGACGACGCTCTCCGCGACCGTCGGAAAGGCCACGCGCAGGGAATCGAGATCGGGAAAGACCACGATCGAGCAGAGCGCGACCAGGATCCACGGCCAGGGGCGCAGCGCGTAGTGGGCGACGTTGAACAGCAGCGTCGCGCCCTGCGCGTGCCCTTCGCTGCGGGCGGCCAGCATCCGCTGTGCCACGTAGCCGCCGCCGCCCGGCTCCGCCCCGGGGTACCAGACGCTCCACCACTGCACCGCGAGCGGGACGACGAAAATGCCGATCGCGACCCCGGGGTCCGAGAAATCGGGCACGAAGTCGAGACGCTCCGCGACCCGCGGGTGCGCGAAGAGCCCGGCGAGCCCACCGACTTCGGGTCGATCGAGCGAGTAGAGGGCGGCCGCGATCGATCCCACCATCGCCACCACGAAAAGGACGAAGTCGGTGATCAGTACCCCGGTGAGACCGCCCAGCATCGAGTAGAGGACCGTCACCGTGCCGGCGATCAGGACCGTCTTGGCGGGGGACACGCCGAGCAGGACGCCGCCGATCTTGATCGCCGCGAGCGTGACCGAGGCCATGATCATGACGTTGAAGAAGGCCCCGAGGTAGACCGCTCGGAAACCGCGCAGAAAGCGCGCGAGCCGGCCCGAGTAGCGCAGCTCGTAGAACCCCACGTCGGTCTCGACCCCCGAGCGCCGCCAGAGTCGCGCGTAGACGAACGTCGTCAGCATGCCGGTCAGCAGGAAGGCCCACCAGACCCAGTTGCCGGCGACGCCGCCGGTGCGGACGATGTCGGTGACCAGGTTCGGCGTGTCGGTCGAGAAGGTGGTCGCGACCATCGACACGCCGAGCAACCACCAGGGCATGTCGCGGCCCGACAGGAAGAACTCCCGCGCGCTCGACCCCGCGCGCCGCGAGAGTGCGAGACCGACCGCCAGCGAGAAGGCCAGGAAGGCGGAGACGACGACCCAATCGATGGTTGCGAGGCGCATGCTCCCGGACTCCCCCTCCCGTTGGCCGGGCGAGTCTACCGTCCGCGCTGCGCACGGGTGGCGCGCCGCAGCTGCGATAGCGTCAGTCTTCATGTTCGAGGAGTGGCGATGACCCTGCCGAAGAGATCGACGCGCTGGCTCCTGGCTGCGCTCCTACCGCTCGCGGCCTGCCGCAGCGCCCCGCCCGCCGCAGCCCCGACCGCCGCAGCCCCGACCGCCGCCGGGACCGCCGAGCACGACATCATCCTGCGCGGCGGCACGATCTACGACGGCCGCGGTGGCGCCCCTTACGTCGGCGACATCGCCATCGACGGCGACCGAATTGCCGCGATCGGCGTTCTCGGCTCCGCCCGCGGACGGCAGGAGCTCGACGTCGCCGGGCGCGCGGTCGCGCCCGGGTTCATCAATATGCTGAGCTGGGCCGACGAATCGCTCCTTGTCGACGGCCGATCGCTGTCGGATCTCGTCCAAGGCGTGACGCTCGAGGTCTTCGGCGAGGGGTGGTCGATGGGTCCGCTCAACGCGGTCATGCGCGCCTACCTGGTCGAGAGACAGCAAGACCTGCGCTACGACGTCGCCTGGACGACACTCGGCCAATACCTCGAGCACCTCGAGCGCCGGGGCGTGTCGACCAATGTCGCCTCGTTCGTCGGCGCGGAGACCGTCCGCATTCACGAGCTCGGTTACGAGGATCGCGCCGCCACAGCCGCCGAGCTCGATCGGATGCGCGAGCTCGTGCGCCAGGCGATGCTCGAGGGGGCGCTCGGTGTCGGCTCCTCCCTCCCCTACGTGCCGGCCGCCTTCGCCTCGACCGCGGAGCTGATCGCCCTGGCGACCGTCGCCGCCGAGCAGGGCGGTCTCTACATCTCGCACATCCGCGGCGAGGGCGACCAGCTCTTCGAGTCGCTCGACGAGTTCCTCGCGATCGTTCGCGCCGCCGGAGCGCGCGGCGAGGTCTATCACCTCAAGGCCGCGGGCAAGGAGAACTGGTGGAAGCTCGACGGTGCGATCGCGAGAATCGAGAGCGCGCGGGCAGAAGGACTCGCCGTCACCGCGGACATCTATCCCTACCATGCGAGTTCGACCGGCCTCACCTATGTCCTGCCCGACTGGGTGCAGGAGGGGGGCCACGAGCAACTCGTCGCCCGGCTGCGCGACGAAGAGATCCGCGGCCAGGTCCTGCTCGAGATGGAGATGATCCCGCCGGAGGACATCGTGCTCGTCGATTTCCGCAACGAGGCGCTCCGCCACCTGACCGGCAAGAGCCTGGCGCAAGTCGCCGCGATGCGCGGCACGAGCCCCGAAATGACGGCGCTCGATCTGATCGTCGAGGACGACAGCCGGATCGGCACCGTCCGGTTTACCATGAGCGAGGCGAACGTCCGCAAGAAGATGGCGCTGCCCTGGGTCGCCTTCTGCTCCGACTCCGGCTCGATCGCCCCCGAGCCGCCGTTCACGCACTCGCGACCCCACCCGCGCGCCTACGGCAGCTTCGCACGCATCCTCGGCAAGTACGTGCGCGAAGAGCGCATCGTGCCGCTCGAGGAGGCGATTCGCCGGCTCACTTCCTTTCCCGCACAGAACCTCGCCCTCGACCGGCGGGGCGCGCTCGCGACCGGCTTTTACGCCGACGTCGTCGTCTTCGACCCGGAGACCATCGCCGACCGCGCGACCTTCGAGGCGCCGCACCAACTGGCCGTCGGCGTCGACCATGTCTTCGTCAACGGTACGGCTGTGATTCGCGGTGGCAGGCACACCGGCGAGACGCCGGGGCGCGTCGTCCGCGGCCCAGGCTACCGAGGAGAGATCCGATGAGGTTGCGACCCCGTTGCCTCCCGCTGGCTCGACCGAACCATTTGCGCCGAGCGCCGCGGTGGGGATCCGCGCTCGCCGCGAGCGTGGCGTTCGCAGGAACGAGCTTGGTGGCGCCGGCCCAGGCGGTCGCCGCCAAGGAGCTCGCCCAGGCGCCCGCTGTCGCCGAGGCCATCACGCTCTACTCGATCTGGGTCGAGGAACAGATCGCCTATCGCGGCGTGCCCGGTGTCGCCATCGGGGTCGTGCACGGTGGCGAGCTGATCTGGGCCGGCGGCTTCGGCATGGCGGATCTCGTGAGCGGAGCGCCGGTGACCGCTGCGACCCCCTTTCGGCTCGGCTCGGTCTCCAAGCTCTTCACCGCGACGGCGATCCTCGAGCTACGTGACGCGGGCAAGCTCCGGCTCGACGATCCGGTCGTCCGCCACCTGCCCTGGTTCGAGATTCGCACCGCCTTCGCCGACGCCGGGCCGATCACCCTCGAGCACCTCCTGACGCACACCTCTGGGCTGCCGCGCGAGGGCCCCTTTCCCTATTGGACCACCCACGACTTTCCGACCGTCGAGCAGATTCGGGCGGCGCTGCCGACGCTCACCGCGCTCCACGCGCCGGGAGAGGTCTACCGCTACTCGAATCTCGGCCTCGCCCTGGCCGGCCAGATCGTCGAGGCGGCCTCGGGCGAGGGCTGGGCCAGTTACGTCGGGCGTCACATTCTCGAGCCGCTCGGCATGTCCCGCTCGAGCGCGCACCCGAGCCCGGCCCAGGTCGCAGGCCTCGCGCGCGCCTACACTCGGAAGTTCCCCGACGGCAGCCGCCGGATCATGGACTTCTACGAGACCCGCGCCCTCGCGCCCGCGGCGGCGGTGGTCGCCAGCGCCGAAGACCTCGCGCGCTTCGCGGCATTTCACCTCTCCGGCGTCACCGCGAGCGGCGCAGCGCTCCTCTCCGCCGCGACGCGCAAGGAGATGCGCCGGCCCCACTTCGTCTACCCGAGCTGGAGCGGCGGGCGCGGGCTCGGCTTCGCGATCTCCCGGCGCGACGGCATCACTGTCGTCTCCCATGGCGGCTGGATCGGCGGGCATCGCTCCGATCTCCTGCTCGTCCCCGACCAGGACCTCGCGGTGGTGGCGCTCTGCAACGCGGACGATGCGAGTCCGGGTCTCTTCGCGCGCAAGGCCGCCGACCTGATCGGCCACGCCATCGCGGCGGCGACCGCGCCCCAGTCGGCCCCAAAGCAGCCGGCCGATCCGGCCTGGGCCCGCTACGCCGGCACCTACAGCGATCCTTGGGGTTGGGAGTACCAGGTTCTCATGCTCGGCGACGACCTGGTCGTCTACGACCACAACTATCCGCCGGACGACGACCCGGACAGCGCCCTCGTGCGCCTGACCCCGACCGGCGAGCCGCACACCTTCACCATGTCCGACGGCGAGCCCTTCGTCTTCGAGCTCGACGCCACCGGCAAGGTCGAACGCGTCCGCCGCCGCTTCGAGTACCTCGCGCCGGTCCCTCGCTAGCGCGACAGCGGGTCAGGGCGTCACGGCGCAGCGAGGATCAGCAGCGCATCGCCGTTGGCGCGCTCGCCGTCCCGGTCGCTGGGAGTCGAGATCAGCTCGCCGCGGATCACCATCGCTGTCGAACCCCCGCCGTCGAGGTTGATCGCGTCGACGGCGCCCAGGTCGAGCAGCAATTCCACGAGCTCGGCGATCGACATGCCGACACTCCGCGCCGGCTGACGCCCCTCGACCGCGACGAAGAGCAGCGTGCCGTCGGCGCGCACGCCGAGCGCGGTGCGCGGGTGGCGGGCGCGCGAGAAGACTTGTGAGATCGCTTCGAGCTCAGGCCGCGCGACAGCAACGCCGCCGGCCAGCAGCAGCGGCCCGGCGCTCAACGCCGACTCGGCGCCCTCCCAGCGCTCCGCCGGATCTCCGGCTCGCGGCCGGAGCCGCAGCTCGATCGCCACGCTCTCGCCAACCCGCAGCTCGACGCCATCCTCGCCGGCGCGCGCGGGACCGAGCGAGAGGACGTACCCCTGTTCAGGGATCGTGGTTCCGCCCACGCCGGCGCGCACGGCGACGACCCGCCCGCCGACGACGACCGCCTCGATGCCGCCGGGCCCGGTCAGCGTCGAACCATGAAACGCCGGTGTGTAGAGGATCGCCTCGCTCTGCCCGCGCCATCGGTCGATGCCGTCGATCACGATCTGGTCGCCGCTCGCGAGCGTCGCGACGCCGCAGAAGGTCGGCCGGCCGAAGAGTGCCTGCACTCGTCCCTCCGCCCGCAGAAAACCCACCGTCGCCCGGCCGCGGTCGGGCTCGGAGACGAGACGCCCGCCGAGAACCAGCGTCCCGGCGCTGTCTCCGGGCAACTCCCCCTCGGGTAGATAGAAGCCGCCGTTGACCGCCGCGAGCGCACCGTGCCGCAGCGCAATCGCGCTCGTCGTCTCGAGCCCGAAGGCGGCGTCGCGGGCGTGAGCCGCGCGCACGTCGACGGCCGCGGCATCGGCGTCGAGGAGATGGACGACCCAGGGCCCGTTCGCGCTCGCGAGATCGTGCCCGCCCTCGACGACCTCGGCCCCGGCTCCCAGCGGCGAATCGGCAAGCAGGGCGCGAGCCCGTTCCGCCTCGACGCGGTCCGCGAGACCGGCGATGCGAATCTCGTAGCGCCCCGATTCGTAGAGGACCACCGGCTCGAAACCCCTCTCGACCACGGCCCAGACCAGGCTGTCGGCCTGCGCCTGCTGCGCAGAGGAGCCGACGACGACATCGATCCGGGACGAGCGCGCCACCTCGCCACGCCGCAGCTCGGAGTAGCGCAGCCCCGGCGCCACCTGCTCCGCGCGCGCCATCACCCAACTCCCGAGCTCCGCCCGACTCGCCACCGGAGTCGACAGCGCCGCCAGGAAGACGATCACCCGAACGGCCGTCGCGAGCAGCCCTCTCCCTCCCCTGCCAGCTCGTTCCATCCTCACGTCGCTCTCCCAGTCAACTACCGAAAACGCACGCGATCACTCCCCGCTGCAGAAAGACCATCGAAGGGGCGTGCGGCAGCACTCCCAGCCGGATCGCGCAGCGCCGCAGCGGCTCTGACTCTCCTCCATAACTGCCGCTTTCGCGAAGCTCGTCCAACCGAGAGGTTCTTCGAAAAAGAAAAGGACCATTGAACGGGCGTGCGGCAGCACTCCCAGCCGGATCGCGCAGCGCCGCAGCGGCTCTGACCCTCCCCCATAACTGCCGCTTTCGCGACGCTCGTCCAACCGAGAGGTTCTTCGAGAAAGAAAAGGACCATTGAAGGGGCGTTCGGCAGCACTCCCAGCCGGATCGCGCAGCGCCGCAGCGGCTCTGACCCTTCCCCATAACTGCCGCTTTCGCGACGCTCGTCCAGCGAGGGGCCTGTCGGCAGAGCGGCAACGACCGAGCATCTCAGACCAGACCCCTCCATGTCGTCCTGAGCGCAGCGAAGGACCTTGCGTGGCGAGCGGGGAACCGCTGTCGACGCTTCTTCAGGCGCCGGCGCAAGATCCTTCACTTCGTTCAGGATGACATCGGGGGAGGGTTCAGGGTGACGTCGGAGAGAAGATTCAGGGTGACGTTGGAGAGGTGCGCAGGATGACATCGGGGGAGTTCAGCATGACAGTGCGGCTTGTTCAGGATCGGGCTCGGCGGGCTCACGGTCACGGCACCAGATAGCCCCAAGGGGAAGCGAACCAGCGGGCGAGGGCGAAGGGGCGCGTGTCGCGCGCGAGCACGACCTCGTGTTCTCCTGCGCCGAGCTCGACCGCCGGATAGCCATAGTCCACCTGGAAGCTCGGCGACTCGACGCCGTCGACCTGGATCGTCCAGCGCGACCGTAGGTTCTCCTGGACCACGAGCCAGCCGCCGCCCGCCGCGACCGTCGCCGAGACGCGGATGCGATCGGGGGTCGTCTCGAGCGTGCGCACGCTGCCGCCTCCCGCCTCGCGCGGTCTGCCGGCGCGGACGAGCGCCGTTGCGGTCGGATCGAAATCGGGCTCGAGCAGTCGGCGCAGGGCAATGTCGACCGGCCCCGCCGGCGCGAGACGCCGAGCGACGAACGCGAGCGGTGGCCTTTCGCGCCGAGGCACACCGAACCGCGCCAGCGGGCTCCCCTCGCGGCTCGACATCGGGATGCCGAGAGCCTCCAGCTGGCGCAGCTCGTCGGCTGTCGGATCGAACAGGAAGAGGGGCGCGCCGGGCGCGAGCGCGCGGTCGTCGGGCGGCAGGCGCAGCGGCGCTTCGGCCGCGAGGTGCCGCAGCAACGGCCCGAGCAGAAAAGGCGCCTCGAGGGCCTCGCGCGGGACGATCAGGACGCCGACCCCGGGCGCCCCCGGCGGTTGGTGACGGAGCAGCTCGACAGCCAGGCCCTCCTCGTGGCCGAGGACGACGAGCGCGCCCCCTTTCGGGATCTCGAGGAGCGCGGCCCGAATCGCGTATTCCCGCGCGCGCCCGGTCTCCCTCGGCTCGATCGGGGCGGTGGCCGCGAGTGGCACGAGGGCGAGGGCGGGCAACAAGGCGCTCGCGGCCCACCGACCGGCGCGTCGCTCCGCCCATGCGGCGAATCGCTCCGCCAGGGGCGCCGCCGCGAGGGCGAGCGCGACGAAGGGGGCGAGCAGGTAGGCCTCGAGATCCGGGACGTCGTAGAGCGCGAGAAAGATCGAGGATGCGATCAGGAACCAGACGAGCGAGCGCCGTCCCGGGCTCCGGGTGAAGAGGAGGCCCGCCAGCCCCACCGGCAGGAGCAGCCAGCCGCCCGCGAGGGCGGTGCGAACCAGCCACGGGAGGCGCTGGGTCAGCAGCGCCAGCGGGCCGACGCGACCGACGTGTCCCTTGAACGGGCCGCCGGTCGCCACATCCTCGAGCTGGGCGAAGCTGTGCGCGCGTGCCTCGAGATAGGGGGCGTCCGCCGCGTAGCTCCGTTCGACAAGGTACGCATAGGGCGCGATCGCCAAGATCAGCGCCACCGAGACGGTGGCCACGCGCGCGCCGGCGCGGCCCGGTGGCGGCGCGCCCAGGACCGCGACGAGGTAGGCCGGCACCAGGCACACCGCGGTCGCGTGATGGGCGAAGGCGGCGCCGGTCGCGACCGTCGCCAGGGCGAGCGCCCACCCGCTCCCCGCGCGCACGTACGCGACCAGGGCGGCGAGGACCGTCGCGACCAGGACCAGATGGAGCGGATAGACCTCGGCGACCGCCGCGGCGCTCCGCAGCGCGGGCGACGCGCCGAACCCGACGGTCACCGCCAGGGCGACCGACGGTCGCGCGCCCAGGCCCGCGGCACCCACTCCGACGAGCGCGGCGGCGAACGCCACGAGCAGCGCCGAAAGCGAGTTGGTGGTCTCCGGCCACGAGAGCCCGCCCGCGACCAGCACGGCGCCATGGGAGAGGAGCGTGTGGAGGGGGTAGCCGGTGGGGTGGGGCGTGCCGAGCGCGGGGCCCACCAACTGGAACTTGGCGACGTCGCCGCGGCCGGCGTGGGGCGAGACGGCAGGCAGGTAGACGGCGATGACGAGCGCGAGCGCGGCGGCGAGCGGCAGGAGGCGCGCGGTGCGTCCGGCCATCGGGTTCTAGCGCCGCCCGAAGCGGCGCTCGAGGTCGGCGTCGGTCATGGTCAGGACGACCGGGCGGCCGTGCGGGCAGGCGTAAGGGTTCTCGGCCCGGAAAAGCTCCGAGACCAGCGCCTCGGTCTTCTCGGGTGAGAGCGGATGGTGGATCTTGATCGCTGCCTTGCAAGCCTGACTCGCGGCGAGCGCGTCGAGCAGCCGGGTGGCGAGGTTCTCCGGCGTCACGGCACGGTCCGACGCCAGCTCGACGAGCAGGGCGCGAGCCTGCTCGGGGCCGAGATCGGCGGGCGCGGCCGCGATCGCCAGGCTGCCGCCGGAGAGCTCCGCGATCTCGAAGCCGAGCACGCCGAGCGGCGCCTCGAGCGCGGCGAGGCGCATCCGCTCGGCCCCCGAGAGCTCCACCAGGAGCGGCTCGACCAACCGCTGGCTCGACGGCCGCTCGTCCTCGAAGCCGCGTCGCAGCCGCTCGTAGAGGATCCGCTCGTGCGCCACGTGCTGGTCGATCAAGTAGAGCCCGTCGGGCCCTTCGAGCAGGATCAGCGACCCCTTGTACTGCCCGAGCAGCCTGAACGGCCGGACCTCTCCGCTCCGTCCGGACAGCGGCACGGGCGCGCGCTCGAGCGGCGCGTAGAACGGCACCGCCAAGCGGCGTGCTGTTTCGCCGTGCGCCGCCGCAGCGCGCTCGGCGACCTCGGCGGCTCGCGCTCCGTCGACGCCATCCCCCGCGCCACCGAGCCCCTCCCACGCGAGCAGGCCGGGCCGCGGCTCCTCCCGCGGCGCGCGCAGAGGCGCGGCCTCCTCCCTCCGGGCCGCGCCGAGCGCGACCCGCAACAGGCCGCCGAGCCGGCCGGTGAGCGAGGAGTCGCGGAACCGGACCTCGGCCTTCTGCGGATGGACGTTGACGTCGACCTGGTCCGGGGGCAGATCGAGAAAGAGGAAGAGCGCGGGGAACTCGTCGCTGCGCCACTCCTCGCGAACGGCGCGGTAGAAGGTCGCGAGCACCGCGCGATCGCGCACCAGGCGGCGGTTGACGAAGACGAAGATCCGCCGACCGCGCGCCGTCGCGGGCGTGCCGACCAGACCCCACACGCCCGGCGCGATCTCCGCCGCGGCATGGGGGGGGATCTCGACCAACTCGGCGGCGAGGTCGCGGCCGAAGACCTGGGTGACGCGCTCGTGTAGCCCGCCCTGTGCATCCGCGGCGCTGTGGGCTTCGAGTAGCGTGCGGCCCTCGTGGCGAACCGAGAAGGCGAGCTCCGGGCGCGCGAGCGCGTAGCCCTCGACGACCTCGAGGCAGCGGCGCAGCTCGGTTTCCCGGGACTTCAGGAAGCGCCGTCGGGCCGGCACGTTGAAGAAGAGCGACTCGACATCGAGCGTGGTGCCGCTGGCGCGAGCTGCCGGTTCCGCGACAAGGACCCGCCCGCCCTCGATGCGGACGCGTGTCCCTTCGCCCGGCCGGACCGCCGTCAGCATCTCGACGCGCGCGACCGCCGCGATCGTCGCCAGAGCCTCGCCCCGGAAGCCGAGCGTCGCGATGCGCTCGAGGTCGTCGAATCCCAGGATCTTCGAGGTCGCGTGGCGGTCGAAGGCGAGCAGCGCGTCGTCTCGGTCCATGCCGGCGCCGTCGTCGACCACGCGCACGCGGCGCCGGCCTCCCCCCTCGAGCTCGACGTCGATCCGGCTCGCGTCGGCGTCGATAGCGTTCTCGACGAGCTCTTTGACCACCGAAGCGGGCCGTTCGACCACCTCGCCCGCGGCGATCTGGCCGATCAGCGCGTCGGAGAGCAGGCGGATGTGAGACACGGCGCCAGTCTATCGAGGCGCGGGGAGGATTCTCGTAGGCGCCGCTCTGCTATCGTCTGCGACCCGATGAGCTCGACCGCGCCGCCCCTGGAGCTGGTGGTCCGTCCGACCCTGGCGCTGCCGGCGCCGCGGCTCGGCGAGCGCCTCGGCTGTGCCGTCACGCTCATCGTCGAGACCTTCCAGCACACCGGCAGCTTCAAGTTCCGCGCGGCGTACAGCGTCGCCCATGCCGTTCCCAATCCACGCCTGATCACCGCCTCCTCCGGCAACTTCGGACAGGCTCTCGCCAATGCCTGCAGGAAGCTGGGCAAGGGGTGCACGGTGGTGATGCCCGCGACCTCGGTCCGGGTCAAGATCGACGCGGTGCGAGCGCTCGGAGCGCGCGTCGAGCTGATCGACGTGCGCGCCAAGAGCCGGGCCGCGCGGGTCGCAGAGCTCGCGGCCGAGGATGGCGAAGCCTACGTGGCGAGCGCCTATGACGATCCCCTGGTGATCGCCGGCAACGCCACTCTGGGTCGAGAGATCGCCGGCGCCGGCGACTTCGACTATGTCGTCGTCCCGGTGGGCGGAGGCGGTCTCGCTTCCGGGATCGCCGTCGGCCTCGCCGACCGGCGGGCTCGCGCCCAGCTCTGGGGCGCCGAGCCCGCGCTCGCCAACGACGCCGCGCGATCGCTCGCGGCCGGAGAGCTCCTCAGCAACGACGGCGAGCCCGCGACCCTCGCGGACGGTGCCCGCACGGTCTCCTTGGGCAAGCACAACTGGGCGATCCTGCGCGACGCCCTCGCCGGCATCATCGAGGTGCCCGAGGCGCGCATCGTCGAAGGGCTGCGCCGCCTCTTCCTCGACGACAACCTGAAAGTCGAGCCGACCGGCGCCCTCGGCGTCGGCGCCTTGCTCGCCGAGCCGGAGCGTTTCCGCGGCCGCTGGGTCGCCTGTGTCGTGTCGGGCGGCAACGTCGACCCGGAGCTCTACGCCGATTTGCTGTCCGCGGGCTGAGTCGGCCGGCACGTTCTCAGAGGCCGAGCGAGGGGGGCGACGGCGGGCGCCAGCGGCCCGAGCGCGGATCCGAGCGGTAGACGGCGTGGCGCGGCGGGCCGGGGATCTGCTCGCGGCCGTGGCGCTGGAAGAAGCCGCAGAGCGCCATGCCAGCCAGGAATCCGCCGATGTGGGCCCACCAGGCCACGCCCCCGGAGCCGGCCGCCGCGCCGAGCGACGCCGTGCCGCTGAACAGCTGGAGCACGAACCAGAGCCCCAGGTAGACGACGGCCGGCAAGTAGACGAAGAGCGGGTAGAAGAAGATCGGGATCAGGGTTAGCACGCGCGCTCCGGGGTACCAGCGCAGATAGGCTCCGAGCACACCGGCGATCGCGCCGGAAGCGCCGATCGTGGGTACTGTCGAGGCAGGGTTGGTGATCGCGTGCACCACGCCGGCGACAAGTCCGCAGACGACGTAGAAGACCGGAAAGCGAATCGGTCCCATCCGGTCCTCGACGTTGTCGCCGAAGATCCAGAGCGACCAGACATTCGAAGCGACGTGAAGTAGCCCGCCGTGCAAGAACATGCTGGTCAGGAAGGGCCAGAGACTGAGCGACGGGAAGCCCACCTCCGCCGCCCAACCGGGCAGCAGGTAGCGCGCGGGGACGACGCCGAACAGGTAGAAGAGCTGGCGCTGACCGACCTCGGGCAGCGTCAGCTGCCAGAGGAAGACGAGGACGTTCGCGGCCAGTAGCACCCAGGTCACGATCGGCAGGTGCCGACTCGGCACCGTGTCGCGGATGGGAAACATCGGGCCGCGATTCCATCACAGAGCGCGCCGCCGCCGCGCGGCTATGATCCCGAATCGTGCCCGACGCCGCCCGCTCTCGCTTGGCCGTTCTCGGCGCCGCGCTGCTCTTCTCGACCGGCGGCGCCGCGATCAAGGGCACGTCGCTCACCGGCTTCGAGGTCGCCGGCCTACGCTCGGCGGTCGCCGCCCTCGTCCTGCTGCTCGTGCTGCCGGGCGCCCGGCGCGGCCTTCGGCTCGACCTGCTGCCCGCGGCCTTCGCCTACGCCGCGACGCTCGTCTGCTTCGTCACCGCGACCAAATGGACCACGTCCGCCGCCGCGATCTTCCTGCAGTCGACGGCGCCACTCTGGGTCCTGCTGCTCGCGCCCTGGCTGCTGCGCGAGCCGCTCCGCCGCCGCGACCTCCCCTTTCTCGGAGCGATCGCGCTCGGCCTGGCGCTTGTCTTCTGGGGCTCCCGCGACCCCCTGGCGACCGCCCCCCGGCCGCTTCTGGGTAACGCGGTGGCGCTCGCCTCCGGCCTCGCCTACGCGCTGATGATGATCGGCATGCGCCGGCTCTCGCTGGCCGAGCCGGGACGCGACCGGACGCTGCCCGCGACGGTCCTCGGCAACGCCCTCGCCTTCGCCCTCTGCGCGCCGCTGTTCTCGGACCCGGTGGCGCACGCGACCGCCGGGGACGTCGCGGCGATCCTCTATCTCGGCGTGATTCAGATCGGTCTCGCCTACTGGCTCTTCGTCAAGGGGCTGCGCCATCTCCAGGCGCTCGAGGTCTCGCTGCTCGTTCTGCTCGAGCCGGTGCTGAACCCGCTCTGGACCTGGTGGCTCCATGACGAGCGGCCGGGCGCGTTGGCGCTCGCCGGCGGCGCGGTGCTGCTCGCCGCGATCGGGTTGCGCACGCTGCTCGACCGCCCCACCGCGCCCCGCGTTCTCCAGCGCTGACCGGCGGGCGACCAGAGGCGGGCGCCTCGCGACCGCTACAATTCCAGCATCCGATGACCGACGAGCGTCCCGAGGGCGAAACGATGGAGCTGCCGCGGCCGAAGGTCGGAGCCGCGACCGGGCCCCTGTTCCAGCCCGGCGAGGTGCTTGCCGGTCGCTATCGGATCGACCGCTTCCTCGGCGCCGGAGCGTCGGGCGAGGTCTATGCCGCCTCCGACAATCAACTGGCGACGTCGGTCGCGCTCAAGGCGCTGCTGCTCGGGCGACGCCACGACACGCACACCTTCGAGCGCTTCAAGCGCGAGATCCTGCTCGCGCGGCGGGTCAGCCATCCCAACGTCTGTCGGATCTTCGATCTCGGATCGCACGCTCCGCCCGGGAGCGCCGCGCCCGTCCACTTCCTCACGATGGAGCTCCTCGAAGGCGAGACCCTGCAGGCACGGATCGAGGAGGGCGGGCGCTTCGAAGAGGCCGAAGCCGTGCCGATCGTCCGGCAGGTCGCGGCGGCGCTCGCCGCCGCCCACGGCGCTGGCATCGTCCATCGCGATCTGAAGAGCTCGAACATCTTGCTTGTCGGGGAGGGCGCCGCTCCCCGGCGGGCCGTCGTCACCGACTTCGGGCTCGCCCGCGAAACGCAGGTCGACTCGAGCTCGCTCACCATGACCGGCGGCGTCGTCGGCACTCCTGCCTACATGGCGCCGGAACAGGTCGAGGGGCGAACCGCCGACGCGCGCTCGGACATCTACGCGCTCGGCGTCGTGCTCTACGAGATGTTGAGCGGGCACCTCCCCTTCGAGGGCGGCTCACCCCTTTCGGTGGCCGCGCGGCGCCTGCGCAAGCCGCCGACACCGCTCGAGAGCTTCCGGCCCGATCTCTCGGAGCGTGCCCGCGCGGTCGTCGGCCGTTGTCTCGAGCGCGAGGCGGCGGCCCGCTTCCCGAGCGCGCTGGACGTCGCCCGCGCCTTCGAAGGAGAGATCGCAGCCCGGCGCCGCCGGCCTTGGCGTTGGATCGCCGGTCTCGCCGCCTTCGGGCTGGTCGGAGCGCTCTCGATGCTCTGGCTGGTCGAGCCCCCGGTCGGTCTCGGCAGCCCGGACCGCGCAATGGTCGCCGCGGCGCGGCCGTCATTCGCGGTGCTCGGCTTGCGCGACGCCTCGGACCGCGCCGAGACCGCCTGGTTGGGCAGCGCCCTGGGCGAGATGCTGACGACCGAGCTCGCGGCCGGCGGGTCGTTG
Organism: uncultured Acidobacteriota bacterium; assembly: GCA_963700315.1. Lineage (GTDB taxonomy): Bacteria > Acidobacteriota > Thermoanaerobaculia > Multivoradales > JAGPDF01 > JACTMI01. The sequence continues at coordinate 43,908 of CAVOXC010000002.1, forward strand.
CGCGCGGTGCCGGGCGAGACGGTCAGCCGTGTGCGCGCCGATCTCGCGCTGGCGCCGAGCGAAGCTCTGGCCCCGGACTCGCTGGCGCGCCTGGGCCGCGCGCTCGCAGCCGATCTCGTACTGCTCGGCGCCTACACCGCGCTCGGAGCGGAAGGCGAGCGCCGGATCCGGCTCGACCTGCGGCTGCAACGCACCGATGGTGGCGGCGACCTCCCCCTCTCGGTCGAGGGGAGCGAACAGGAGCTGTTCGACCTCGCCGCCCGCGCCGGCGAAGCTCTGCGCGGCGCTCTGGGGCTCCGCGCCACCGCGCGAACGGAAGCCGGCGCCGAGCTGCGGGCTCTGCTCCCTTCGCGCGGCGACGCGCTCCGCCTCTACTCCGAAGGCCTCGATCGCCTGCGCGCGGGCGACGCCCTCGCGGCGCGCGAGCGCTTCGAGGCGGCGCTCGTCGAGGAGCCCGATTCCGCGCTCACTTGGGAGGGTCTCGCTCGCGCCTGGCAGCTGCTCGGCTACGACGAGCGCGCGCTCGGCGCCGCGCGCGAAGCCGCCCAACGCGCGCCGGGACTGCCGCGCGCCGAAGCGATGCGCGTCGAAGCCCGCCTCCGGCTCGCCGAGCGCGACTGGGAACGTGCCATCGAGCTCCACCGCGCGCTCTGGCGCTTCTACCCGGACGATCCCGAGGGCGGCCTCGAGCTCGCCAACGCGCTGCTCGAAGCCGACCGCAGCGGCGAGGCCTCGACGGTTGTCGCCGAGCTCCGGCGCCTGCCGGCTCCCGCGCGCGACGATCCGCGCATCGATCTCGCCGCCGCGCGCGCCGCCGACGGCGTCTCCGACTACCGCCTCCAGCTCGAAGCCGCGCGCGCCGCGGCCGCCAAGGCCGCGAGCTCCGGCGCCCGCAGCCTACTGGCCCGCGCCGGTTACGAAGAGGGGCTGGCGCTGCGCCGGCTCGGCGAGCTCGACGCCAGCCATGCCGCGCTCACCGAGTCGCGCCGGCTCGCCGCGGCGGTGGGCGACCGCTCGAGTCTCGGCGTCTCGCTGCAGGCGCTCGCCAACCTCGAGCGCTCGCGCGGCCGTCTCGACGAGGCGGCGGCGCTCTTCGCCGAGGCGCGCGCGATCTTCGGCGCGATCGGCAGCCGACAACGCGAGGCGCGCGCCGAGCTCGCCCAGGGCCTGCTCGCCTCGGAACGGGGAGACCTCGACGGCGCGCTCGAGCTCTATCTCGCGGCGCTCGACAAGCTGCGCGAGGTCGGCGACCGCCGCGGCGCCGCCGCCGCCCTGTCGAACGTCGGCACCATGCTTTCCGAGCGCGGCGACCTGGCCGGCGCCCTCGCCCGTCATGAGGAAGCGATCGCAGAGTTCCGCGCGATCGGCGACGAGGCGCGCATCGTCGTCTCGCTCCAGAACATCGCGCAGATTCGGCTCGAGCGCGGCGACCTCGACGGGGCGCGGCGTGCTCTCGACGAGGAGCTCACGATCGCTCGTCAGCTGAGCAACCCGCTCTCCCTCGGTTACGCGCTCAAGGCGAGGGGCGAGCTCGCCGCCGAAGCCGGCGACATCGCGTCGGCGCGGACCCAGATCGGCGAAGCGCGCGGGGCTTTCGAGCAGGCCGGTAACGAACCCTGGCAGCTGCTTTCCGAGATGGCGCTCGCGACGGTCGCCCTCCAGGCGGGGGATCCCGCCGGCGCAGCGGTCGAGCTCGAGCGGCTCGCGCGCGCCTTCGAAGCCGCCGGCATGGCGGACGATGGCGCCGAGGCGCAGATCCAGCGCCTGCGCGCGCTGATCGCGGCCGGCGACGAGGCCACAGCGCGCTCGCTCGCCGGCCCGGGCCTCGAGCGCGCGGAGCGCGACCCGTCGCAGCGGCTGCGTCACCTCGCGGCGATGGCACGCGCCGAGCTCGAAATGGCGAGCGGGCGCCCCGCGGAGGCCCAACACCGACTCGAGCGGCAAGCCCGGGACTGCGACCGAGCGGGCCTCGCGCTGCTCGCGCTCGAGGCGAGATCCGGCGCGGCGCTCGCGGCCCGGGCCGCTGGAGCGCCCGAGGCCGAGGAGCTCCTCGGCGCGGCACGAGCCGAAGCGGAGAGGCTCGGCAGCGGCCGACTGAGTCGCCGCCTGGGAGCCTCGCCGAACGCCGGCTGAGTCATTCCGGACCGCGGCGACGGCGCTCGCGAGTTGCTACGATTCTCGCCATGCTCCTCCACTCGCCGGAATTCTCGCCGGACCGGACGAAGCGCCCGGAGACCTCGCGCGCTCGCACGCGGCTGCTCCTCCTGGGACTCTTCGTTCTTCCGCTCGCCGTCGCCTGCGCCAGCGGCCCGCGAGCCGCGACGCCGCGCCCGGGCCGCGCCGAGGCCGGACCGGTGATGCCGCGCGACGTGCTCGCTCTCCCGCTGCTCGCTGAGCTCGAGGTCGCCCCGGGCGCCACTACGGCCGTCTACACTCTGCACGTTCCCGACGCCGGCGAGGACGCTTTCACCTCCGAGATCTGGCGGATCGACCTCGATCTCGGTACCTCCGAGCGCGTGTCGTCTCCGGGGCGAAACGCCCGTTCGCCCCGCTTCTCCGCCGACGGCCTCGAGCTCGCTTGGCTCGTCGACGGCGACGAGTCGACAGAGCTCGTCGTCGCGCGGCAACCTCGAGGTCGCGCGCGCACCGTCGCCAGCTTCGCGCAGGGCATCGACGAATTCGACTGGTCTCCCGACGGCCGGCGCTTCGTCGTCGTGCGCCGCGATTCCCGCCCCGCCGGTTGGCGGGAGGACGCGCCGAAGCTCGTGACCCGCACGCTCGCTCAGGCCGACGGCGTCGGCCTGCTCGACACGCGCCGCCGGCATCTCTGGACGGTCGAGCGGGAGGGCGGCGCGATCGCTCAGATCACTGTCGGTCCCTACGACGACGAGTCGCCGCGCTGGTCACCCGACGGCCGTTGGATCGCCTTCGTCTCGAACCGGGCGCCGGATCCCGACGCGACCGACGACAGCGATATCTTCGTCGTCGGCGCCGACGGCACCAGGCTGCGCCGGCTACCGAGCGGACCGGGCCCCGACACCCAACCCGCCTGGTCGACCGCCGGCGACCGCATCGCCTATCTGGCGATGGCGCGAGCGAACGACTACTACCAACCGCATCACCTCTCCGTGCTGCCACTGGACGGGAGCGGCCCGACCGACCTCTCTGGCGCGCTCGATGCCTGGGTAGCATCGGACGCCCTCGCGGCTGGCGCGGACGCCGCAAGGCCGATCTGGCTGGCGGAGGATCGCGAGATCCTCATCCCCTTCGAGCGGCGCGGCGCGACCTGGATCGCCGCGGTGCCGACCGAGCCGGGTCGCGAAGTCCGCGAGCTCGCCGGCGGGCGCGCAGTGCACGGGCTCGTGCGGCCTCTGCCCGGCGGCGATTGGCTGGCGACGGTGACGACGCCGACCCACCCGCCCGAGCTCTACCGCTTCTCGGCGTCGACAAACACCCCGCCCCGTCGCCTGACCCATCTCTACGACGACTGGCTCGAAGGTCGTCGACTGGTCGAGCCGGAGAGACTGACGGCGACCAACAGCGCGGGAGACAGCGTCGAGTCCTGGCTCTATCCGCCGCTCGAGCGCGAGGCCGGAAGGCGCTACCCGCTCGTCGTCTACATCCACGGCGGACCGCAAGTCTTCGATGGCGACTTCTTCGATTTCGATCTGGAGAACCAGCTCTTCCCGGCGCGCGGCTGGGGCGTGTTGCGCGTCAACTACCGGGGTTCGACTTCCTACGGCGAGGCGTTCTCCCGCGCGCTCTGGGGCGACTGGCATCGTCGGGAGCACGAGGACTTGATGGCCGCTCTCGACGGCGCCATCGCCGGTCATCCCTGGATCGACCCGGACCGCCTCGGCATTGGTGGCTGGTCGTATGGCGGCATCATGACGCTCTGGACCGTCGGCCACACCGACCGCTTCAAGGTCGGCGTGCCGGAACGTTTCGGCTTCGACTATCTCTCGTCGTTCGGCGAGGACCAGTGGTTCGTCTGGTATCTCACGGAGCTCGGCAGCCCGCTCGAAAACGCCGAGCTCTATCGGCGCCTCTCGCCCGGGACCTATCTCGACAACGTCACCACGCCGCTCTACCTGATCGCCAACGAAGAGGACCGCAACTGCCCGCTACCCCAGGTGCTCCAGGCCTACCAGCGCCTGAAGCTACTGGGGCAGGAGACCGAGCTCGTCGTCTACCCGGGCGAGCCGCACTCGATGCAGCAACCCTCCCACCTGATCGACCGGCTGGAGCGGCTGCTCGACTGGTACGGCAGGCATCTCGATGAGTAGCGGCCGGGAGCTTCGCGACCACATTCCAGGTCCGTCTGGATCGCCACGAGGTCAGCGGAGCGCGGGCAGCGCCGGGAACTCCGCCTGGACCCGCCTCGAGCCGCCCAGCTCCCCCATCACTGGTCCTTCTCCAGTTCGAGATCGCACAGGAACCGAACGAAGTCCGCAGGGGGTAGGTGGACTCAGGAGCTCTGCAATTCGAGTCTCACGCGTCGGGTATGTCGCGGCGCGGGACGCGCTCGGCGAGCTCGCGGCCGGCCCGGGCTTCGCGCTCGGCATCGCCAGGACGACCCATTCGGCTCAGGACGTCGGCGAGGACGAAATGGCCCAGCGGTGAAAACGGACCTTCCGGCTCGCGCTCGAGGGCAATCCGCGCTTCGCGCTCGGCGCCATCGAGGTCGCCGCTCGCGAGCAGCGCGCGCGCGAGGAAGAAGCGGGCGATGGTGAAGGCTTCATCCGCGTCGGCCGCTCGTCGAAACGCGTCCATCGCGCCGGCGGCGTCACCGCCGCGGTCGAGCAACCGGCCCAGGTTGAACAGCGCGCGCGTCGCCTCCGGATGCAGCTCGATCTCCTTGCGGTATTCGGACGCGGCATCGGCGGGCCGGCCCGCGTCCTCGAACAGCAGCGCCCGGTTGTAGTGCGCCCACTTCGCCTTCTCGTCGATCGCGAGCGCACGGTCGAGCGCGGCGTGGGACGCGCCCAAGTCCTTGGCGCGGAAGGCGGCGATGGCGAGGCCGACCTCGGCTCGCGCGGTCTTCGGCTCGGTCGCGAGCGTCTCGCGAAAGGCCGCCGCCGCCTCTTCGTCGCGACCGGCGTCGAGCAGCACCTGGGCGAGCCGGTAGCGGATTTGCGCGTTCTCCGGATCGGTTCCGAGGTAGCGGCGGTAGCCGAGCACCGCCTCCTCGACCAGACCCCGCGCGACGAAAGTGTCGGCGAGTCCGATCGTCGCCCAGTCGTGGTCGGGGCGCAGCTCGAGCGTCTTGCGGTATTGCGCCTCGGCCAGCCCCCAATCACGCAGGCGGAAGTAGACGTTGCCGAGCGTGAACCAAGCGTCGACGACCTCGGGCGCCTCGGCGAGGATCCCTTCGAGCACCGGCACCGCGCGGGCCGGCTCCTCGCTTTTCGCGAGCGCGCGCGCACGGCCGATGCGGCCGTAGACCCCTAGCCGGTCCTTCGGGTCGGGCAGGTCGCGAAACGACTTGCCGGGATCGACGGTCTGCCCGCCGACGTAGCCGAGCGCCGCCAGCGCGCGCAGCGTCTCGTCGTCCTCTTCGACCGGCACCGAACCGCTCGCGAACGACTCGACCGTCGCCTCGAGGGCCGCCAGCCCAGCGCGCAGCTCGCTCAGCGTGCGGCGCTCCTGCTCGACCTGGGAGACGATCTCGTGCGGATCGGCAACGAGGTCGTAGAGCTCGGCGCGCGGTGCCTCGACGAACTGCCAGCGTTCGGTGTGGATCGAACGCAACTCCGACCAGCCGAAATGGAGCCGCGGCAGGAACGTCTCGCTGTATCCGCGCGGCGGCGAGCCGGCTGGATCCCGGCGCCCCTCCAGCAGGGGCACGAAGCTTCGCCCCTGGCCGGGCTCGAGGCCGCCCTCGACACCGGCGAGCTCGAGCAGCGTCGGCGCGATGTCGGCCTGCCCGACCGGAGCGGCGACGACCTTGCCGGCGAGCCCGGCGTAGGGTCCCGCCAGGATCATCGGCACGTGGGTCGTCGCCTCGTAGACGAAGAAGCCGTGGTCCGCCTCGCCATGCTCGCCGAGGCTCTCGCCATGGTCCGCCAGAATCAGGACCAGGGTGCGCGCCGTCTTGCCCGATCGATCGAGATGGTCGAGCAGCCGACCCACCAGATCGTCGGTCCAGGCGATCTCGCCGTCGTAGGGATCGCCGGCGTAGCGGCTGAGGTAGGGCTCCGGGGGCGCGTAGGGGGTATGGGGGTCGTAGAGATGGACCCAGGCGAAGAAGGGCTCGCCGCCGATCTCGTCGAGCCATTGGATCGCCGCGGCCACCGTCTCGTCGCCCGGGCGTTGGATCTCACCCAGGCTCAGGTCCTTGGCGTTCGACAGGTCGAAGTCGTCGAGAAAGCGCTCGAAACCCTGCGCGATGCCCCACTTGTGGTCGAGCACGTAAGCCGAGACGAAGCCGCCGGTGCGGCGCCCGGACGCGGCGAAGGCCTCCGCCAGAGTCCGTCGCGCCTCGTCGAGCCGGAATCCGCCGTTGTCGCGTACGCCGTGCGCCCCGGGCAGCAGCCCGGTCATGATCGTCGCGTGCGCCGGCAACGTGAGCGGCGTCACCGAGATCGCCCGGTCGAAACGGGTGCCGCGAGCGGCCAGGGCGTCGAGCCGTGGCGTCGCGGGAGCGTCGCGCCCCAGCGCGCGGGCGTACACGCCCACACGGTCCGCGCGGGTCGTGTCGAGCGTCACCAACAGCACGTTGAGCTCGGACGGCTCGACCCCCCGCGGCAACCCGCCGAGAGGCCCACGGCGCCAGCAGCCGGTGAGCAAGAGCGCCGCCGCGACGATCCACCCAAGTGCACGAAATCCATCCCGCTGGAGCCGAACCGCCATCGCGCCCGAATCCTACGCGACTGCGCGGGGCCAGATTCCTCTTGTCGAACGCGTTTCCTGGCGCTAGTCTCGCTCTGTCTCTTTGTTTTTTCTCAAGTTGTTGGCCCTGGCAGGGCCCTTGCGCTCTCGTGAGGGGGCTCGAGCGGCGGATCGCGGTGGGCACACCAAGCCCGACCGAGGGAGGAGTGACATGGGCAGTCGCATCTGCAGGAGAGTTTGGGGTGGAGCGCTCGTCGCGGCACTGATGGCGTCCGGCGCGTGGGCTCAGAGCAAGACGACGTCCGCGCTGACCGGAACTGTCACCGACGCGTCCGGGGCGGCGGTTCCCGGCGCTCGGATCCAGGCATCGAGCCCGTCTCTCATCGGCGGCGCGCGAACGACGCAGTCCGACGGCAAAGGCCGCTTCCGCTTCGTCGAGGTCGCGCCGGGAATCTACTCGGTCACGGCCGAGCTCGACGGCTTCCAGACCGTCCGGATCGAGGGGGTGACCCTCGCCGTCGGCCAGACGCAGGACGTCGACGTCCGGTTGAACGTCGCCGAGATCAGCGACACGCTCGTCGTCACCGCCGATTCGGCGATCATCGACGCGTCGAGCTCCGCGGCCAACACCCAGCTCGACAGCGGCTATCTGCAGAACTTGCCGACGGCGCGCTTCCAGCCCGAGGTGCTGAACCTCGCGCCGGGCATCAATCAGAGCATCGCCTACGGCGCCGCCGACTCGGCGATCGCCTACCAGCTCGACGGCGTCGACACCTCGGATCCCGAAGGCGGCACGGCCTGGTCGTTCGTCAACTACAACATCGTCGAGGAGGTCCAGCTAGTCGGCCTCGGCGCGCCCGCCGAGTACGGCAGCTTCACCGGGGTCGTTTTCAACAGCGTCACCAAGTCGGGCGGCAACGACTACAAGGGCCTGGCCGAGTTCCTCTACAGCAACAAGGACATGGTCGACTCGTTCAGCCAGTCGGAGTTCGCCGATCTCAACCCGCGCACCGAGGAGTTCATCGACTCGACTCTCCAGATCGGCGGACCGATCAGCAGAGACAAGACCTGGTTCTTCCTCTCCGGCCAGTTCTTCCGCGAGAACAACACCTTCGGCGGGCCGGTGCGCGAGGAGGAGTCCCCGCGCATCTTCGGCAAGCTCTCCCTGCAGGCGAACGAGTCGAACAACATCGAAACTTGGGTCGAATGGGACCGCTACGACATCGTCGGTCGCGGCGGCGACACCATCACGCCGCTCGAGGCGACGGTGACCGAAGACGCTCCAGAGTACGTCTGGAACCTCTCCTGGCGCTCGATCTTGACGCCCAACACCGTGCTCAACGTCGCCTACGGCGGCTACGACGGCTACTACTACCTCGATCCGCAGGGCGGCTACGACATCGCGGGGCGCTACGACGCCCTGACCGGGACGTACAACACCAACTCGACCTACTACTATTTGGCCGATCGTGACCGCAATCAGGTCGTGGCCTCGATCTCTCACTACGCCGACGACTTCATCAAGGGCAACCACGACTTCAAGTTCGGCATGGAGCTCGAGCGCTCGACTCTGCGCAGCCGCTACGGCTACCCGACCGGCGCCTGGTTCTACGACAACTACTACTACGGCTACGACTATGGCGACCTCGACGAGTACGGCTATCCGGCCTACGTGCCCTACGCGCTCGGGTACTACAACTACAGCTACGATCTGAAGGGCACGATCGAGCGCCAGACCTTCTTCGCGCAGGACAGCTGGCAGGTGACGCCCCATTTCACGATGAATCTCGGCGTCCGCGTCGAGCTCAACCAGGGCAAAGTCCCGGGCCTGGGCAAGATCTTCGACAACACCGCAGTCGCGCCCCGGATCGGTTTCGCTTGGGACGTCACCAAAGACGGCAAGACGGTGCTCAAGGCGCACTGGGGCCGCTACTACGAGAAGTTCGTCGCGACCCAGTTCTACTACGCCAACCCCGGCGCCTTTACGCCGCTCGAGCTGCGCGCGGTCTATCCGAGCGGCTACACCGAGTCGTTCGGCCAGACCGAGACGGTGAACACCGTGCTCGACCAGAGTATCGACCAGCCCTACATGGACCAGTACATCGTCGGGTTCGACCGCCAGCTGCCCGGCGGCATCACCCTGTCGCTCACTTACATCAACCGGGAGAAGCAGGACTTCATCGAGACCGTGAGCCGCGACGGGGTCTTCGTACCGGTCACCGGCATCGTGCGCGAGACCGGCCAGCAGATCACCCTCCTCGACCATCTGAATCCGGAGGAGGACGTGCTCGCCTACAGGAACGTCGCCGAGCTCCACCGCGACTACGAAGCGGTGATGCTCGTCCTCAGCAAACGATTGCGGGACAACTGGCAGATGCTGGTCTCCTACGTCTACTCGAAGGCCACGGGCAACATCGACAACCTGAGCTTCAGCGGCACCTACGGGGCGGACAACGCCGGCAGCTGGCTCAACACGCCGAACTCGCTGGTCAACGCCGAGGGCAAGCCGACCTACGATCCGACCCACCAGATCAAGCTCCAGGGGACCTATCAGATCCCCGACTGGCATCTGTCGTTCTCGGGCAACTACACGTTCAACACTGGGGACACCTACTTCCTTCGCTCGAATTGCCTCCTGGTCGAAGGCGAGTGTTACGACTTCAACCAGGGCTCGCTGCGCTTCTATGGCGAGCCGCGCGGCAGCCGCCGCCTCGACGACTCCAGCACTCTCGACCTGCGCACCGAGTGGTTCACTCCCATCGGCTCGGGCGACGGCGAGCTCGGGCTCTTCCTCGACGTCTTCAACGTCCTCAACGAGTCGCGCGTTACCGAAGTCGAGGACCGCGCCGGCGCCGCGTTCGAGACGCCGCTCTCGGTCAACCAGCCGCGTACCTATCGCGTAGGGATTCGCTACAGCTTCTAGCGCCTCTCGGCAGCAGATCCTTAGCAGGGCCGGTGGGCAACCCGCCGGCCCTTTTCTTTAGAAGTCTTCATCGATTCGAGCGGGTCTGGCGCGGTGCGATCTTGATTTCGGAATGGGAACCGTCGCGAAAGCCTGCCATTGCAGGGAAGGGGCGGAGCGCGTCGAGGCGCTGCGCGGTAGCCACCCTGGCCGGCCCGACTGCCCGTAGATGGAGCTTTCTCGAGGGCCTGAACCGCCTCGATGTCCGACCGGTCACCGGCTGCAGATCGACCACTCCAGCGACGCCCGTTGGGCTCACGATGGGCCACCGACCCACTCCAAACGGTAGGGAGCCCTCTCTGGTGCGAACCAACTACGAGCGGAGCGAGCCGGGCAGCGCCAACGCGCGAGCGCCGCCAACGCCGCCCAGCGACTACAGCGAGATCGAGCCCTTGCGGAAGTCGGAGCGGGCGAGGCGGGCGTTGATCAACACCGGCCGTCCGGCGGCGGCTTCGGCGCGGGCGCGTTCGAGCGTCGGACGAATCTCTTCGGTCCGCTCGATCGAGAGCCCCACTCCGCCGAACGCTCCGGCGATCCGCTCGTAGTCGCTCGACGCCAGCGCGGTGCCGACCTCGTCGCCCAGGATCTCGACCTGATCGCGGGCGATCTGCCCCCAGGAGGCGTCGTTGCCGATCAGGCCGATCACCGGCAGGCCATGCCGGACGAAGGCATCCATCTCGAGCACGCTGTAAGCAGCCGAGCCATCGCCCCAGAGGATCCAGACCTCCGCGTCCGGCCGTGCCGCCTTGGCGCCGAGAGCGAAGCCGCCGCCGACGCCGAGCGTGCCGAAGGCGCCGGGATCGAGCCAAGAGAGCGGCGAACGGGGCCGCACCGTGTAAGCGGCGGAACCGACGAAGTCGCCGCCATCGGCGACGATCAGCGCCCGTTCATCGAGCATCGCGTCGAGGTTGCCGAGCAGTCGGAGCGGATTGATCCCCGCTTCGTGCTCCACGCCGGCCTGGATCCGGATCTCGGCCTCGCGCTCGACGTCCCGGTTGCGCAGCTCGGTGAGCCACCCCGTCCGGCCGGAACCGCGAAACCCGTCAGCGACCGCGCGCAGGAAGAGCGCAGCGTCGCCGAGCGCGGCGATCGAAGGCCGCCGGTTGAGGGTCATGTCGGCCGCGCTCCGATTCGCCGAGACGAGCTGCGCGCGCCGGGGGATCGACCGACCGTAGTCGAGCCGGAAGTCGCAGGGGACGCCGGCGAGGATCACCAGATCGGCCTCGCGCAGCGCCTCCTTGCGACGGTGGCGGAAGAGTTGCGGGTGCTCGGCGCCGAGCAAGCCGCGCGCCGCCCCCGAGAGCCAGACCGGAACGCCCAGCGCTTCGATCGCCGTGACCAGCTCGGCGACCTCGCCGACGAGCGCGAGCGCCTGGCTGCCGACCACCAGAACCGGGCGCTCGGCGCGCTCGAGCGCTCGGCGCGCTCGGCCCGCGGCGCGCGCGGGAGGCGCGGGCGGCGGCGGCGGCGACCCATCCGCCGCCTCGCCACCGCGATCGTCGAAGATCCGCTCCAGATGCCGGCGCAAGTAGAGCCGCTCGAGTCGTTTGGCCAGCGCAGGCGCCCGCTCGCCCGGCTTGGGCGCGACGCCGTACCACTCGCGCGCGATCGCCTCCGGGTAGAGCAGATCGACAGGACACTCAAGGAATACCGGCCCCGGCACACCCTCGCGCGCCACCCAGAGCGCGCGTTCCAGCAGCGGCGCGAGCTCGCCCACCGTCCGCGCGCTCCCCTGCCACTTGACGAGCGGCGCGGCGATCGCCTGTTGATCGATGTCCTGGAGCGATCCGCGCCCCTTGAGCACCGTCGCTGTGGCCCCGCCGAGCAGGACCACCGGAGATTGCGCCAACGCCGCGTTTTGGAGCGCTGTGATCGAGTTGGTGAGGCCCGGGCCGGCGGTCACCGCAGCGACGCCGACGCCGCCGCTGATCCGAGCGAAGGCATCGGCCGCAAACACCGCGTCGGCCTCGTGCCGCGTGTCGAGCACGCGCACCCCGAGCGCCTTGGCCGCCACCAGGATCGGCGAGATGTGGCCACCGCAGAGCGTGAAGAGCGCAGGGACGCCATGGCGTACCAGCACCTCGGCGATACGCTCCCCGCCGTGGTCGGCGCTGCTCATAGCGGGACTTCGATCGCTTCCGACCGCGCCGCCAGCGACCCTCGCGGTTGCCCCCTCATCGTTGGTGAGAGCGTTTCACGCCGGCAGCAAACGTCGCAAGGCGCGGTCGAGACGCGCACCGATCTCGACAAGCTCGCCTGCGGTGACGGTGAAGGGCGGCGCCACGACGACGAGATCGCCCACGATGCCGTCGACGTTGCCGGCGTTCGGCCAGACCAAGAGCCCCTGATCGAACGCCACCTCCGCCAACCGCTCCGCGATCCGCTCGCTGCGCGGAAAGGGCGCGAGCGTCGTCCGGTCGGCGACAAGCTCCACCGCGGCGAGAAGACCCACGCCTCGAACGTCCGCGACCGCAGGATGCTCGCGCAACGGCCGCAGGGCGCCGAGGAGCGCGGACTCGAGAGCCGCCGCGCGCTCGACCAGCCGGTCCTGTTCGAGTCGCCGCACGGTCGCGAGACCGGCGGCGCAGAGCGCCGGATGGTGCGAATAGGTCTGCGCGTGCTGGAAGGCACCGCGCGCGCGCGCCAGGGTCGCGACGATCTCCCGCCGCACCACCAGCGCCGACAGCGGCACCGCGCCGGCGTTCAGGCCCTTGCCGAGCACGATCAGGTCGGGCGTCGCGCCGAAGCGCTCGAACGCGAACCAGCGGCCGGTGCGCCCCATGCCGCAGAGCACCTCGTCGGCGATCCAGAGCACGCCGTGGCGCCGGCAGGCCGCCGCGACCCGAGGCCAATACTCCGGGGGCGGCACCACCGCGCCCGCGGACGAGCCCCCCACTGGCTCGGCCAGGAAAGCGGCAACGCTGTCGGGCCCCTGACGGACGATCTCCGCCTCGACCGCCTCACCCGTGGTCGCCGGGTGGCCCGGCCGCCGCAGCGGGTCGGGCGCCGGAAGGCGCGGGAAGGGCAGCATCAGCGGTTCGAAGAGCGCGCGGTAGTGCTCCCGGCCCGAGAGCGCCAGCGCGGCGAGCGTGTTGCCGTGGTAGGACGGCACGCGCGAGATCACCTTCCAACGCTCGGTCCGACCGAGCTCGACCTGGTACTGCCGGGCGAGCTTGACCGCTGCCTCGATCGCCTCCGAGCCGCTCGCGAGAAAGTAGACGTAGCCGAACTCCGGCGGCAGGCGCGCCACCAACTTCGCGGCGAGCTCCTCCGCGGCGCGGGTGGTGAACTGCGTGCCGTTGACGTAGCCGAGGGTGCGGATCTCGGCGGCGACGGCGTCGGCGATGTCGTCGAGGTCGTGGCCGAGGTTGGCGACCACCGCGCCGCCCGAGGCGTCGAGCCAGCGCCGGCCATCGGCTCCGACGATCCAACTGCCCTCGGCCGACACCGCGATGGGGAGCTCCCGGTCGAGGCGACGCAGGAAGACGGGCGAGTCGGGGAACCTGGTCACTCGCCCTGTCCCGCTTCTCGCGCTGTCGTCCTTGGCGCTCTCTCTATGTCGTCCTGAGCGCAGCGAAGGACCTGGCGCGGCGGGCGTGGAGTCGCTGTCGGCGCTTCTTCAGGCGATCGCGCAAGATCCTTCTCTCTGTTCAGGATGACAAGGGAGAGAAGGTCCCGGGCGACATCGGCGGCGTTCCGGGTGACATCAAGCAAAGCGGGCCGCATCTCAGAACGGCCCCAACCGAATCGAGTGAGCGAGCAGCAGAAAGCCGAGACCGATCACGAACCAGATGGCGAAGAGCGGCGCCATGAAGCGGACCCAGCGCGTCCACGAGACGCCGATCAGCGCCAAGCCCGCCATGAAGTAGCCCGACGTCGGCGTCAAGATGTTCGAGAAGCCATCGCCGAACTGGTAGGCGAGCACGCTCGTCTGTCGCGTGACGCCCACCAGGTCGCCGAGCGGCGCCAGGATCGGGATCGACAGCGCCGCTTGGCCGCTCCCCGACGGCACGAAGACGTTGAGCACGACTTGGACGAGGTAGATTCCCGCCACCGTCACTCCCGCCGGCAACCCCTGAACCGCCCCCGCGAGGGCGTGCAGCACCGCATCCGTCGCGTGCGCTCCGTCGAGGACGACCAGGATCCCGCGCGCGAGGCCGACCACGAGCGCCGCACCAGCGAGCGCCGACGCGCCGGCGACGAAGCTCTCGGCCGTCGCGCTCGCCCCGAGCCCGCCGATGCCGCCCGCGACGATCGCGAGCGCGACGAAGAGCGCCGAGAGCTCCATGAGCCCCCACCCCCAGCGCAGCGACCCCACCATCACCAGCGCGAGAGCGGCCAGGAGCGCGACCAGCACCGCGCCCCGCCGGGCTCCGATCGCCACGTCCCCGGACGCCCCGTCCGCGCTCCCGCGCTCGGCGCCCGCGGGCAGTCGGTGCTTCCGCGCCGCCCAGCCGAGGTAGGCCATCGTCGCCGCCGTCAGCGTCGTCCAGACCGCGAAGCGGAAGCCGATTCCAGAGAACGGCGGCAGTCCGGCGATCCCTTGCGCCACCCCGACCGTGAACGGATTCAGGAACGCCCCGGCGAAGCCGGCGCCGGCGCCGGCGAGCGCGATGGCGCCACCGATCACTTCGTCGTAGCCGAGCCGGCGCGCCAGCAGCACCAGTCCGGGCAGGAACGGCAGCGTCTCCTCCGCCATGCCGATGGTGCCGCCGCCCAGAGCGAACAGCAGCGTCAGGCCCGGCAACACGATCACCGCCCGCCCACCCGCGGCGGCGACCACGCCGCCGATCGCCGCGTCGAGCGCCCCGGTCGCCTGCAGCACGCCGAAAGCGCCACCGATCAGGAAGATGAAGAAGACGATCGGTGCGGTCTGGGCCAGCCCGCGCGGGAAGGCGAGAAAGAGCTCGCCGATCCCCGCCGGCTGCCGCGGCAGCTCGCGGTAGACACTCGGATCGACGAGCTCACGCTCTCCCTCCGTCTTCCGCCCGTACTCCCCCGCCGGCAGGAACCAGGTCGCCGCGGCGGTCACCGCCACCAGGGCAAAAAGCACCGCCCAGGTGTGGGGGACGCGGAGCTTCAAGCGCGTTCTTCCCTGCCGGGGTCACAGAAATCGAGGGCAATCTCGGCATAGAGGCGCGCCGCGGCCTCGAGCTCCGCGACCTCGACCGACTCGACCGGCGAGTGCGCCCGAGAGAGGTCGCCCGGGCCGAGGACGATCGTCGGCACGCCGCCCGGGCCGGCCAGCAGCGCCCCGTCGGTCCAGGCCGGGAAGGCGACCGGCGGGCCGGCGAACCCCAATAGACGCTGGCGCGCCGCAAGCGCCGCGACGACCAGCGGATGGTCCGCCGCCGTCTCGAGCGGTACGTGCTCCATCGTCGCCATGCCGGCGGCGTTGCGCTCTACCGAGGCCGAGATCCCCGGCATCTCCCGTTCGACCTCGGCGAGAATCGCCTCGAGCTCCGCGACGACCTGCTCGAGGCTCTCGCCCGGCACCGTCCGCCGGTCGGCCGAGAGCAAGCAGCTCGCGGCCACTGTCGAGGGTTGGTCGCCGCCGCGGATCCGGCCGAAATTGAGCGTGGGCGGACCGAGCAGAGGGTGAACCCGAGCCGCCAGGCTCGGTTGCAGGGTCGCTTCGACAAGCGCGACGAAGCGCGCCGCTGCGACGATGGCGTTGACCCCCTCCTTCGGCGTTCCGCCATGGGCCGCCCGCCCGAGGAACCGGATGTCGAGCCACTCGAGCCCCTTGTGCGCGATCGCCACGAAGTTGCCGGTCGGCTCCCCCACCACCGCACCGTCGGCGGCGAGCCCGGAGCGGACCAGCCGCTCGGCCCCGATCGACTCCATCTCCTCGTCGACAACGGCGGCGAGCGCGACCTCGCCGGCGGGCAGCAGACCGTCGAGCGCGACGAGAGCGACCGCCATCGCGGCGACCGCGCCCTTCATGTCGACAGCGCCGCGGCCATGGAGCGAGCCGTCGCGAATCTCGCCGGAGAATCCGACGCCGATGCGGTCGGCGTTGAGCGGCACGGTGTCGGTGTGGCCGCAGAGGAGGAGGCGCCGGCCGACGGCCGTACCGCTCACGCCGGCGAGCACGTTGGGCCGCCCAGGCGCGGCGAGGTCGAGCTCCGCGGCAACGCCCTGCGCCCCGAGCCAGGCGGCGAGGGCTTCGGCCACCCGTTCCTCCTGGTGCTCGATGCCGGGGTGGCTGGGAATCTGGACGAGCTCGGCCGCGAGCCGGCCGACGTCCAGCGCGGCAATGCGCTGCGCGACCTTGTCGCGCGGAGGGTTCGATGACATCGCGGGCTCCCGGCCCCTCGGCCTACTTCTTCTTCCGGGCGTAGACCATCTCCATGGTCTGGATCTCCTTGCCGTCCGGGCCCGTCTCGAAGCCCGTGAAGATCTCGCGGTCCGCGGCGCCCTCGATCACCATTCGCGTCGCCTTCTTCTCGCCACTGATCGGATCGGAGTAGCTCCCCCGGTACTCGCAGCGCGTCATCGCCGCGTCGCAGGTGCCCTCGGACGTCATCACGCCGGTCGACATGTTGTCGTTCCAAGTCGACCAGAAACGGCCGGTCACGTTGTCGAAGCCGGTCATGCCGAGCCCTTGGAACGGCATCCCCATCATCTCGCTGGTGATCGATTCGCGCAGAACGCGCCCGCCCAGGATCATCTCGCGCGACGAGTGGCCCTTCGACTCCTGAGGCGGCGCCCCCGGCTCCATCCAGAACTTGCCCACGAAGTCCCAATCGCCGGCCTGGCTCGCCAGGTGCCGATGTGCGTCGCCGGGCGTCATCGCCTTCATGAAGGCTTCCATCGCCTGCTGCTGCTCGGGCGTCATGGCGGTTTCGGCGGGAGCCGTGCCCTTCTCCTGCGCGAAGCCGGGCGCGACGGCGAGAGCCAACAAGCAGAGAGAGATGCGGACGCAGAGCTGGATCATGAGATTCCTCCTCGGTGGTTTGAACGGTCGATCCTACCTCTGATAGGGTTTCTCAGGCCCCGCCACCCGAGGCCGATCCGAAACAGCCGTCCCCTCGAACCCATGAGCGAATCCGCCAACGCCCCCCGTTTAGCCCTCACCTTCGACGACGTCCTGATCGTCCCCGGCTACTCCGAGGTCCATCCGAACGACGTCGATCTCTCGACCCGTCTCTGCCGCAGGATCCAACTCAATATCCCGATCCTCTCGGCCGCCATGGACACTGTCACCGAGTCGCGCCTCGCCATCGCGCTGGCGCAGGAGGGGGGTCTCGGCATCGTCCACAAGAACCTGCCGATCGAGATGCAGGCCGAGGAGGTCGACAAGGTCAAGCGCTCGGAGGCCGGAATGATCGTCGATCCCGTGACGATGCGGCCCGGGCAGAAGATCGCCGAAGCGCTCGAGGTGATGGCCCGCTTCAAGATCTCGGGGGTGCCGGTCACCGACGGCGCTGGCCGCCTGGTCGGCATCCTCACCAACCGCGATCTGCGTTTCGAGAGCAACACCGACCGCACCATCGCCGACCTGATGACTCGGGACCGGCTGGTCACGGTGCCGGAGGGGACGACGCTCGACGAGGCGAAGGAGCTGCTGCACGAGCACAAGATCGAGAAGCTCCTGGTGGTCGACACCGGCGGGAATCTGAAAGGTCTGATCACCGTCAAAGACATCCAGAAGATGATCGAGTACCCCTTCGCCTGCAAGGACGATCTCGGCCGCCTGCGGGTGGGCGCGGCGGTCGGCGCGGCCGGCGACTACCTCGACCGCGCGCGGGCGCTGGTCGACGCCAAGGTCGACATCCTCGTCCTCGACTCGTCGCACGCCCACAGCGGCGGCGTGCTCGCCGCGACCGCGAAGCTGCGCGAGCTCCATCCGGACGTGGCGCTGATGGTCGGCAACGTCGCGACCGCGGAGGCCACTCTGGCCGCGATCGAACGGGGCGCGGACGTGGTGAAGATCGGCATCGGCCCCGGCTCGATCTGCACGACCCGCGTCGTCACCGGCGCCGGCGTCCCGCAGATCACCGCGATTCAGGACTGCGCCCGCGCCGCCGCGGAGCACGACGTGCCGGTGGTCGCGGACGGCGGCGTGAAATTCTCGGGCGACGTCACCAAGGCGATCGCCGCCGGCTCGGGCGCGGTGATGATCGGCTCGCTCTTCGCCGGCACCGAGGAGAGCCCGGGCGAGACGATCCTCTACCAGGGTCGCACCTACAAGGCCTACCGCGGCATGGGCTCGCTCTCGGCGATGGCCCGCGGCAGCGCCGACCGCTACTTCCAGGACAGCGGCCAGCCGCTCGCGAAGCTGGTGCCGGAAGGGATCGAAGGCATGGTCCCGCACAAGGGCAGCGTCCACGTCATGCTCCCCCAGATCACCGGCGGCCTGCGCAGCGGCATGGGCCTGGCCGGCGCCCCCACCATCGACGACCTCCGCACCAAGACCCAGTTCCTCCGCATCACCGCGGCAGGCTTGAAGGAAAGCCACGCCCACGACGTCGTCATCACCAAGGAAGCCCCGAACTACTGGATCGAGCGGTAGCGCCACCCCCTCGGCGCGGAGCTGGCCCGCGAAGACGTGGGCCGGATTGGACCGATGCGCAAGCGCCGCAAGAGGCAGGACGGTCGCCACGACTTCCAGAATCGTCGTGCCGGATACCGGGGCCACGTCAGGAGGACTTCCATTTCAGCACTGCGCTGTCTTGGGGAGCAGGTCAGCTCGTGTCGCATGGGCAACCGCCCTGACGACTCTCCTTCCCGCCCGCTCGTTCTCAAACGCCCTCTCGGCGCTTCGCGAGCTCGGTCGCGACCGAAGAACCGTAGGCAAAGCTGCCATTGAAAGGGGGGGCTTCGATCGCGTCGAGGCGCTTCGCGAAAGGCGCTTCGGCCGACTTGATCTCCCGTAAATGGAGCTTCCTCGATCGTTCGAATCGCCCCGCCGCCTGACTTCCCGGCGCCCCGCATTCGGCCTCACCTGCCGCGCTCGCCTCGCTTTCCGACCTCGCCGCTTCGAAACGAGCCACTCAGCGCGCCGGGCCCACCCGAACTCGGAGAAACGCGGCTATCGTTGCGCCATGTCCACCCTGGCCGCATTGCTCTCTCTCGTCTCGGCACTCGGGCTGTCCACTTCTTCCTTCCCGGAAGGTCGGTGTCCGGCGGCTGTCGAGCGGATGCTCGACGCTCCGAGAGCCGCGTTCCGAGGCGGGCGACAGGTGGCGGTCGGCAAGCTCGGTACACCACGGAGCGTCTCGGTCGAAGTCACCGAGAATCGGCACGAGCTCGGTGGCGGGACCTTTCTCCCGCTGCTTCGTTTCGGCCTGAAGTGGAACGACCTCGAAGTCACCTACCTGCAGCCAGCGGAGGGCGGCGAGGAGTTGCTCGAACGGGTCGTGGCCCACGCTTCGGAAGGGCGGATCGCGCGCCTCGCCGTTCCGGTCGGGCCGACTCGCGAGGCGGTGCTGGCCGCTCTCGGCGAGAGCTCCGAGCGCGGGCGGGGATTCCTCCGCTACGTTTGCGCCAACTCGATCGACGCCGACGAGGTCGAGCTCGACTTCGACGAAAGGCATGGATCCCTCCAGCGCGTCGAGTGGCGGTACCCAGTCGAGTAGCGAATCGACGTTCTAGGGCCCGCTCCGCCGCTATCTCGGACAGGGTCGGATCAACCCCATGAACGGCGGCGGTGGGGCTTGAGGCGCGCGACGCAACCCTCCCCGGGCCGTAGGACCGACGACTTGCAGACCGCGCCAGCTGCGCCCAGCGGCCGGCCGAGAGGTGCTTCGTCGGCCCCTCGCCCAGGCTCGGCGTGCCCGGCCGTCTCAGTCCCTCGGCCGCGGGACAGCCGGCTTCAAGAAACGGTCGAACCAGGCGATGTAGCGTTCGATCCGGTCCTTCAGATAGCTCGGCTTGCGCAGGCCGTGGAACTGGTCGGGGTAGATCACGAGCTGCGTCTCGACGCCGAGGCTGCGGAGCGCCTGATACATCTGCTCGGAGTTCACGAGCGGCACGTTGAAGTCCTTCTCGCCACAGAGAAAGAGCGTCGGCGTTCGGATGCGGTCAGCGTGGAAGAAGGGGTACGAGGCGCCGAGGTAGCCGTCGAGCCTCTCCCACGGTTTGCCGAACTCGAGCTCGTACTGGCGCACGTACTGGTCGGTGCCGTAGCCGGTGATCTGGTTGGAGATCGACGCGCCGGAGACCGCGGCGGCGAAGCGAGTGGTGCTGGCGATGGTGTAGTTGGTGGTCATCCCGCCATAGCTCCAGCCGGCGATGCCGAGGCGCTCGGGATCGGCGAGGCCGTCGGCGATCAACCGGTCGACCAACGCCTGGACGTCGGTGGGCTCGAAAGCTCCCCAGCGCCCCCAGAGCGCCCGCGAGTACTCGCGTCCCCGGCCCGAGCTGCCCCGATAGTTGGGCTGCGCCACCAGATACCCGGCGCCGGCGAGCGCCTGGGCCATGGCGTCGAACTCGAAACCGTCCTGGGCCACCGGGCCGCCGTGGATGAAGGCGATCAGGGGGTAGCGCCGGCCGGCCGCGAAGCCGGGCGGCTTGGTGAGCAGGCCGTGGACATCCGTGCCATCGGCAGCGGTCGCCACGATCCCCTCGACGGCGCCGAGCCGCACGCGCTGTAAGAGGGCGCGGTTCTGGTCGGAGAGCGCACGCAATGTACCGTCACCCTCCATCGCGAACAGCTCGGCGGGATGATCGGGCTTCGTCAAGAGCAGAGTCGTCCGTTCGGCGACGGTGGCATAGGCTCGGACGACGGCCTCGGTCGCGGTCAGCCGCTCGACCGGGCTGCCCGCTGTTGGGACGCGCGCCAGCTGCTGGCTGCGGTCGTCCTCCAACAGAAAGAGCAGCCCCTCTCCATCCGCGCTCCACCGCACCTCGGTGGCGAAGCGGTCGAGACCGGCGGCGAGCAAGCGGGGCTCGCCGCCAGCAGCCTGGATGATGGCCAGGGTCGGCGGGTCGTAATCGCGGTACTTGCGGGGCCCGCCCTGGAGGTAGGCAATCGCGCTCCCGTCCGGGCTCCAAGCCGGGGCGCCCCAATCGGCGGCCGCGTCCGCGCTTTCGAAGTGGGTGAGCTGCCGCGGGCTGGCGCCGGGACGCGCCTCGATGACGAAGATGTCGGAGTTCTCGTTGCGGTCGGGGTCGCCGTCGCGCTTGCTGACGAAGGCGATACGACTGCCGTCGGGAGACCAGGCCGGAGCGAACTCATCGTAGTCGCCCGGGGTCAGGAGCTCAACTTTGCCGGTTTCCGCGTCGACGAGATACAAGTGGTCGCGGAGGTGCCGCAGGTAGCCGCTCCGGTCCTGCTTGAACTGATAGCGGTCGATCACGATCGGCGCTCTCGTCCTCTTCCGCTCCTTCTCGCCGGCGTCTGGATCAGGCTCCTCCGGATCGGGGTCGGTCGCGATCAGCGCCAGCCGCTTGCCGTCCGGGCTCCAGGCGAAGTCGCCGACTCCGCCGGGTAGCGCGGTCAGCTGCCGCGCCTCGCCGCCGGCGCGATCGAGCAACCAGACCTGGTCCTTGGCGCCTTCGTCGCCGCGCGCAGCGACGAAGCCGAGGAAGCGGTTGTCCGGGCTCCAGCGCGGCTGGCTCTCGCTCACCTCTGCCGTGTGAGTGAGTTGGAGGGTACGCGAGCCGTCCCAACTCGCCATCCAGAGATCGCTGGTGGCGCGGTCCTCCTCGAGGTCGTTGCTCTTCACCACGTAGGCCACCCAGGCGCCGTCGGGGGAGATCTGCGGAGCGCTGACCTCCCGCACCGCCACGAGGTCGGAAGGCGAGAACGGCTTGGGGTCCTCGGCGGCGCCGGCGGTGGCCGAGAGCACGAGCGCGATCGCCGCGGCGACGGCGGCAGGGCAGCGCGAGCGGCATCGAAAGAGCGAGGTGGCGAGCAGGTCCATCGGTTCCTCCTGGCGCTCGGCCGGCGTGGCCCCGAGCGAAGAGGTCAAGCTAGCACCAATGTGGTGCCCGGCATCTGGCTCGGCGGCTCGAAGTTACCCGGACGAGTGCGCCGCACCGTCGCTCGCGACTCCGCTGGCTCCCGGGCAAGCGTCGAGGATCCCGGCGAGCGAGCCTGAAGGGGCACCGTCGCGAAAGCGCTCCAGTGAAGGGGACGGCTGGGGCTCCTCGCGGCGCTGTGCGTCGAGCGCGCCAGTCCGACTCGCCCCCCTCTACTGGAGCTTCTTCAACAGAAGAATCGACACGACCTCGAATCGGTGGCGTTTCGCGACCGCTGTACCAAGCGGGGAACCGCCGCGGCAGCGCTCCAGAGAACGGGAAAGCCAGAACACGTCGAGGCGCTGCGCGCAACTTCTACATCGAGGCCAACGACTCCCTGACCCTCAGGTTCGAAGACCCCGCCCTTTTCGTCGCGGCTTTCCAATCGGGCAGTTTCGACAGGTGGCCACTGCTCTGTCCCGCGCGATCCGGAGAGCGCCGCTTCCTCGCAATCAGAGCCGAGCCAGGCGGCTTGGACTGTCAGGTTCTGACAGTGGCGCTACGCCCGAGGCGGTTTGCCGCGAAAGCCCGCCCGGACGGGCGGTGCGCTCCGTCGATCGAGCGCTACCATCGACGATAGCTGGGAGTCCGCCATGACATGCAATCGATTCGCAGTCCACTCGTATCGAGTCGCGGCCGGCTTGGCCATGGCCCTGCTCGCGACGAGCTCGCTCCGCGCGCAACCGCAGGAGCTCGTCCCACACCTCTGGCAGGATCTCGATCCTGACGGGAGCTCGAGCCCTTGGATCCTCCTCGCCAACGACCAGGGATTCCTGTTCGCGCCAGCAGCAGCCGGCGGCTACTTCATCCACGATCTGTTCTGGACCGACGGGACGGTCGAAGGAACACATCTCGTGCCTCGCGATCCCGACTCGGGTTGCGGCGGCGTCCACCAGGGTGGTCAACCGACCCGCGACGGACAGGGCCTCTTCTGGACCGTCTACATTCCCTTCTCGACCGAGCACCTCTGCTACGCGGATCGCGAGGGCTGGCGCCGCGTGTACAGCGCCGAAGGCTTCGTCGACGGCGCGTTGGTCGGGCCGCACGGCTACTACTTCACTGATGAAGGAGAGGTCTTCTCGAGCGACGGCACGAACGCAGGCACGGTGAGGCGCTTCCAGCTTCCACCGCCGATTGAGGGTGCGCGGCTCTTCGCCGGTGACGATGCGCATCTCTATTTCGAGTTGCGGATCGAATCTGCCTTCGAGATCTGGACGACGCCTCACGACGGAAGCGCAGTCGAAAAGATCCGGACCTATTCGGGAGCAGGTGCTCAGGTCCTCGCGTTCGAACCGCTTGGAGAGCGATCGACCTGGCTCCTCTCCCGTTCCGACGGGGGGCGCTCGCTCTGGCGCTCCGACGGCACTCGCACCGGCACTCGGCGGCTGTTCCAATTCGAGAATCGTTCGGAGGGAGTGTCCGAGGTCGCCGACTCCCGTTTTACTTCGTTCGGTGGCCGTCTCTTTTTCCCGCTCTCTAACACCGGCGGCGACGGCTTCGAGCTCTGGTCGACCGATGGGAGTGCCGCTTCGACGGTTCGCCAGGTTGAGATCTCGGCCCCGGAAGGAGCTCATCCCGGATTCGTATACGCCACTCCGGCAGGTCTCTTCTTCACCGTGACCTCTGACACTCACGAGCGCGCGCTCTGGCGCAGCGACGGGAGCCAGGCCGGAACCTGGCGAGTAGCCGACGACGGGCCCTGGGACGTCTGGTGGGGCGCCGCGGCGTGGCTCCGAGACCGCCTGGTCTTTCTCGGTTGGGGCAGCGAAGCTGGCATCGAGCTGTGGGAGAGCTACGGGACGCCTGGGGCTACCGGCCCGCTGTTCGACCTGCGCACCGGGCCCGAGTCCTCGGAGCCTCGCGATTTCGCGCGCGTCGGTGACCGCCTTTTCTTCGTCGCCGACGACGGCGTCCACGGTCGCGAGCTCTGGTACGTCGACGCGGCGACGGAGCGCGGTTGCCCGGAGAGCGATGACGTTCTCTGCACCTCCGGAGGCCGCTTCCGCTGGCTGACCGGCTGGCGCGACTTCGAGGGGAATCAGGGGCTCGCGCGGGCGCTCGAGAGCGTCGGCGATTCGGGGCTCCTCTGGTTCTTCGATCCGGCGAACCTCGAGCTCGCGGTCAAGGCGCTCGACGCGAGTGAGGTCAACGGCAGAACCTGGGTCTTCCTCGGTTCGCTCTCGAACGTCGAGTTCTCGACCACAATCGTCGACGTCGAGACCGAGGCCGCGCGGACCTACGTCAATCCCGCCGGGCACTACGCCAGTTTCGGCGACACCGCCGCTCTCCCTGCCCTCGAGCGTTGGCCGCGTTCGATGGGGAACGGTGCCCCATTCACCGAAGCGCCTCCGTCACCCGGCGACCCACCGGGGATCTGCTTCCCGAGCGCGACCCGCATCTGCCTGTTCGACGACCGCTTCGCCGTCGAGGCGACATGGCGCGACTTCGCCGGCCAGTCGGGCGTCGGCCGCGCGCTTCCGCTCACCGCCGACACCGGCGGCTTCTGGTTCTTCGCCGAGAGCAACCTCGAGGTCGTGCTCAAGGTCCTCGACGGCCGCCCGATCAACGACAGGTTCTGGGTCTACTACGGAGCGCTCTCGAACGTCGAGTACATCCTGACGGTGACCGACACCGCCACCGGCGCCGTGCGGACCTACGTCAATCCCGCGGGACTCTTCGCCTCCCAGGGGGACACCGAGGCGTTCTGAGACGAAACAGGTGCGAAACAGGTGCCAGCCGTTTGGCAACTCTCGTGCAATCAGCTAGATGCGTTGCGCGCGCGGCCTGATTCGGCGTGCGGTGTGAGGGATGTAACCGCGCCGGGCCGCCGCGTCGTGCAGACTCCGGGGGTGCGACGAACCCAGAGGAGGTACGCGATGCGCCAGATATCGAGTTTCGTCATCTTCGCAGCCGCCGCGTTGGTGGCGACGTCTGCCGCGGCGCAGGAGCCGGTGGCCCGAATCAAGGGCTCCGGCGTCGAGCGCACGATCGACTGCTCCGAGACCCCGCGCGTCGAGGTCACCGGCGAGCGCAACGTCGTCCGGCTGGTCGGCGATTGCCGCAAGGTGAAGCTCTCCGGCGTCGGGCACGTGGTGCGCGCCGAAGGCATCGCCCAGATCGAGATGAGCGGGGCCAGCCACAGCGTCGACTGGCAGCACGTGCCCGGCGGCGGCAAGCCCCGCGTCGACGACAACGGCCTGGGCAACATTGTCGTCCAGGTCGAGCGGGTCGCGGCTTCCGGCGCCGAGGCCGCACCTGCGGCGAGTCCAGCGCCTGTGGCGAGCCCAGCACCAGCTACGACTGCGGCGCCGGCGGCGGCCGTGACTCGGGCCTCCACGCCGCAGGCGCCGGCGCGTGCCCAGGTGGAGACGGGAGCGGCGCCCCCGCCGCCCGCCAGACGCCCTGGCACGCTCGTCGCGCGCGACAAGAGCGTCGAGATCTCCGGTGCCGGCGAGCACAGGACCTTCCGCTGCGACGGCGGGAGCCTGATCGTGAGCGGCAGCAACAACGACATCCTCGCCTGGGGCGACTGCGAGCGGATCGAAATCAACGGCTACGGCAACCGCGTGCGCGTCGAGGGGATTCGCCGGCTCGAGGTCAACGGCGTGAATCAGGACGTCGCCTGGGTCCGGGGTGTCGGCGACGAGCACCCCGCCGTCGCCAGTCACGGGATGGGCAACAGGGTCCGCCAGGTGGAGCTCGAAGAGCTCGACTGAGCCCTCCTCGTCGCGCCTCCGCCGGTCGGCTGGCAGCCTCACGGCTGCTCGCGCGAGCCAGCGCACTCGATCGGCCCGGGGTGAGCCACGCCTCGGTTCCAAGTCCCCGCCGAACGCTGTCCGGGTAAGATGACGGCGAAAGGAACAACATCATGAGAAGCATTGCGATTTGGCCCGCCCTTGGCGCGGTCCTCGTCCTCGCCGCCTGTGCGCAGGCCCCGGCGCCCGCGCCGCCCGCGCCGGATACGACCGAAGCCGACATGGCGGCGATTCGCGCCAACGTCGAGCAGTTCGTCGCGGATTGGAACGCCGGCGACTTCGCGGCGACAGCGGCGGTCATGACCGAGGACATCCTCCTGATGCAGCCGGACGGCGAGTCGAAAGCGGGCCGCGAAGCGGTTCAGGCGGATGTCGCCGAGTCCTACGACACCGCCACGTTGCGGCAGTCGGCCACTGTCGACGAGGTCGCAGTTTACGGTGACTACGGCCACGCGCTGGGGACCTGGCGCCTCGATCCGAAGGAGGCGGTCGGATTCGACGGTCCTGCCCTGAGCGGCAAGTGGTTCGCGATCTACAAGCGCGGGACCGACGGCGCCTGGCGCAACTGGCGCTGGATGTGGAATCAGCCCCCGCCCGCACCCGCGGCGGCTCCTGCCGACTGAACCTCGGCGGTCGGTGCTCGCGCGGTGGCCAGCCTGGTCCCCGCGCGAGCCGAGCCACTCAGGTGGGTGGCACCCCTGCCGCAGCCGGCCGCAGCCTGGGCGACCGATCTCGGGCGGTCGGTCGTTTCCTGATCAGATCGATGCGCGGGAGGTTCGCGCTTCGTCTTCGCCACGGGGCGCCCTGAGCCATTCGACGCGTCGGAGGACCGGATCTCGAGATTCGAAGCACAGCTGCACCGCGCAGGATCCACGGCGCCGCCAACAGCGTGCCCGTCGGCTACGGCGGTCCGCGGCAGAGCGAGCGCGCGGCGGCGTGCCCCGCCGCCAGGTACCTGGAGTAGCCTACGCGCACTTTGAGCGCCGATCGCCGTCCCTGGGCCCTACTCGCTTTCGTCTTTCTCCTTTCCGGCGCGGCTTCCCTGATCGATCAGGTGGTCTGGCTGCGCTACTTGAGCCTCGTCTTCGGCAACACGACCTGGGCCGCCGCGACGCTGTTGGCGGTCTTCATGGGCGGGCTCGGAGTGGGTGCGCTGCTCTTCGGGCGTTGGGCCGATCGGCTGGCGCGACCGCTGGTGGTCTACGCCGCCCTCGAGCTCGCGATCGGCCTCTTCGCCCTCGCTTCGCCGACGATCCTGTCGTGGATCAACGCGCCCTACATCGCGATCTACCGCGGTCTCGGCAACGCGCCGGCGCTCTTCGCGCTCAGTCGGACCCTCCTCGCCGCGCTCTTCCTGCTGCCACCGACGATCCTCATGGGCGGCACGCTGCCGCTGATCTTCCGAGCGACGAATCGCGCCAAGAGCCAGGTCGGCGCGACGAGCAGCCTCTTCTACGGCATCAATACGACCGGCGCCGTGCTCGGCACGGCGTTCGCCGGGTTCTACTCGATCTGGCGCTTCGGGCTCTACGCGTCGCTCGCGATCGCCGCCCTGCTCAACCTGCTGGCGGCGATCGGCAGCCTTGCCGTTGCGCGCCGGTCGCGCAGCGAGAGCATCGACGCCGCGTCGACGGCGCGCGGTCCGGAGCCGGCGAGCCCGGGCCTGTCCTGGCTCCCCGGGCTCTTCTTCGCGATGGGGGCCACGAGCCTCGGCTACGAGGTCCTGTGGACCCGCATTCTGTTGTTCCATCTCGGCTCGAGCGTCTACGCCTACTCGGTCATGCTGCTGCTGGTTCTCCTCGGGATCGGCCTCGGCAGCTTGCTCGCCACCTCCTGGGCCGACCGGGTGGTCTCGCCGCTCGCCGCCCTGGCCTGGGTCGAGCTCGGGATCGCGCTCTGGATTCCGCTGCAGGTCCTGCTCTTCCAGCAGCTCGACCTGCTGCTCTTGAGCGCGGCCGAGCTCGTCGCGCCGACGAGCTTCGGGCGCTACACGGCGGGTCAATTGCTCGCCGTCTTGCCCCTGCTCGGACCGCCGACCCTGCTCATGGGGATGAGCTTTCCGCTCGCCGTGCGGGCCTTTCATCGCACCATGGACCGATTCGGCCACGATGTCGGCCATGTCTACGGCGCCAACACTCTGGGCGCCGTCGCCGGCTCTCTGGCCACGGGCTTCCTGCTCATCCCGCTGATCGGCACCCAGAGCTCGCTGCTCCTGATCGGCGCCGGCAACGCCCTGCTCGCTCTCGCCGCCGCCGCTCGAGCCGGCGGCCGGCGCTTGGCGACCGCGGCCGGCCTGTCGGCCCTGCTCCTGCTCGCGAGCACGCGGCTCTTTCCGGCCGACCAGGTCCTGCTCGCGGCCGGGATGTTCCATGGCGACAAGCCCGAGGACCTCGTCTACTTTCACGAGGACGCTCAGGCGACGGTTACCATCCGCAGGCGGGAGAAAGACGCTCGGCCTTACTTCGCGCTCGCGGTCAATGGCGTCGCGGTCGCGGGCTCCAGCCCCGAGCTCGACGCCGTTCAGCGCATGCAGGGGCATCTGCCGCTGCTGCTCGGTAGCGACGTGCGCTCCATCGTACACATCGGCTTCGGCAGCGGCGGCACCGCC
Source organism: uncultured Acidobacteriota bacterium (assembly GCA_963700315.1). Lineage (GTDB taxonomy): Bacteria > Acidobacteriota > Thermoanaerobaculia > Multivoradales > JAGPDF01 > JACTMI01. The sequence goes on from CAVOXC010000002.1 coordinate 72,034, forward strand.
TGGGCCGTCGCGCAGAGCCGGGCCGAGAGCATCCTGGTGGTCGAGCTCAGCCCGGAGGTGATCAAGGCCTCCGACACCTATTTCGGCGCGATCAACCATGGCGTCCTCGCCGACCCACGCGTCCGCGTCGAGATCAACGACGGCCGCAATTTCCTCCTCGCGAGCGCGGAGCGCTTCGATGCCGTCCTGTCCGACTCGATTCATCCGGCCTACGCCGGCAACGGCTCGCTCTACTCGCTCGAGTACTTTCGCCTCATCCGCGAGCGCATGCGGCCAGGAGCCATCGCCTCGATGTGGCTGCCGATGTACTACGTCACCCCGGACAACTACGCGGGCATCCTGCGGGCGTTCGCCGAGGTCTTCCCCCACGTCGCCGTCTGGTACGAGCCGAGCTCGCTCAACGCCTTCACCATCGTCACGGGAAGAGTCGAAGGCCCGGTCTGGAGCATCGAGCCGCTCCGTCGCGCCTTCGCCGTGCCGGCGGTCCGTGCGGACCTGGCGGCGCTCGGGATTCGCGGGCCGGCTGACCTCGTGCCGCTGTTGCTCGCCACCGAAACCGATCTCGCCGATTGGATCGACCGGGTGCCACCGAACACCGACGACCGGCCCCGGGTCGAGTACGAGAGCGGACGGCTGCTCGATCGCAACCGCGCCTGGTTGCTCAACTTCACCCGCTTGCTCGAGCTTCGCCCCGCACAGCCGCCGGCGGAGTACCTGACGGTCCTCGCTCCGAGCGAGCAAGCCGAGGCCCGCTCGCGATACGAGGAGCGAGCCCAACTCCTCGGGCTCCAGCAAGAGCTGCTCGCCGGCCGGATCGCCGCGCTCCCCTGAGCTCGCCCTCGCGACACCCACCGCTGCTCCGAACGCCGCGCGAAGCGAGCCGCCGAAGCCGTCTAGCCTTTAATGCCGGCTTTCCCTGGAGCTCGACCCGTTCGAAGAGCATTCGCGAATGCTAGTTTTTTGTGCGGCGCTGTCGGATTCCGCAGGTCTCGACCGAGGAGAGAGCCCATGTCTACTCTTGCCACTCTTGCCAACGTCGCCGTCGCCCTCGTCGGCATCCTCCACGTCTACATTCTCGTGCTCGAGATGTTCCTCTGGGACAAGCCGGCGGGGCTGCGGGCCTTCGGCCAGTCCCGAGAAGCGGCGGCGGCGACCAAGGTCCTCGCCGCCAATCAGGGGCTCTACAACGGTTTCCTGGCCGCCGGTCTGTTCTGGGGCTTGAGCCTCGGCACGAACGGCACGAGCGTGAAGGTCTTCTTCCTCGGCTGCGTGCTGGTCGCGGGCCTCTACGGCGCTGCGACGGCGAATCGCAAGATCCTCTTCATCCAAGCCCTGCCAGCCGCCCTCGGCCTGGCGCTTCTTCTCCTGGCTTGAAGGGGAGCGCTCCGCCGCGGTGGCCAGCCCGAGCTCGCGGCGGAGACGACGTTCTCAAGAGCGGCAATTAAGGGATGTCGGGGCCGGCGGGTGCGCTGAATACTCAGCGCCTCGACGAGATGGAAGGTCGGTATTCTCCGAACGCGTTCCGCTTCATTTTGGCGACAAGCTCGAGCTCGAGGTCGATCGAGGTCCTCGAAAGCGGCATCTAGTGGAAGCCGGGGCCGCCGGGAACGCTTGCCGCTCGGCGCCTCGACGAGACGGGAGCTCCCCCTTCGATGCCGGCTTTCGCAGCGCGTGACGCTGCACAGGAAGCATCCCCGCCGAGCGCCGCTTCGCATCGCTCGGCCACCTCGCGCCGAAACCGCGCCTGGTCGAGCGGCATCGAATCCGATACGGTTCGGGCGAAACGCAATGGAGGTGTGATGGCCGAAACAGGCGGTGCGCGCGGGAGTGGCTTGGTCTGGCGGCGGGTGCTCCGGACCAACGACCTAGACGCGGCCTACGGCAAGGCCGCGCACTGGTGCCAGACGGTGCTCCCCGGCTCCAAGCACGCCGGGCTCGTCAACCTCGCGGCGAAGAGCGCGATCCTGTACCGCGGCGTGTCGCACCTGATCTTCCCCGACGAGGTCCAGAACCTGCCGGCTGCCGAGGGCGCGAGCGCCATTGGGCACGACGGCTTCGCCCTGGTCGACGTCCGCGCCGATCCCGAGCTGATCTGAGGAGCTCCTGCATGAACAAGACTCGCCTCGCTCTCTGGAACGAGCTCGCCGACCGCGTGCCGGTGCCCGCCCGGGTCGGCAACGTCGACCTCGTGGTGGTGCGCTACGACGACGAGGTCTCTGTGCTCTATGGCCGCTGCCTCCACCGCGGCGCGCTGCTCGCCGACGGCTTCGTGCGCGGTGAGGATCTGATCTGCGGCGTGCACGACTGGGACTACCGGCTCGCGACCGGCGTCTCCGCCTACAACAACGACGAGCGCCTACCCAAGTTCTCCGCCTGGATCGAGGAGGGCACTGTTCTGGCCGATGCCGACGAGATCGGCGCCTGGGAGCGCGAGCACCCGCAGCCGTACGACCGTTCGGCCTACCAAGGGAGTTTCCAGGACCCTCACGGCGCCCCCGAGGAGCCGCACGTCGGTTCGATCCGGGAGCTCGCCACGCGCGGTCTCGACCGCGTCGGCCGTCACGGGCCGGTGGCGGCGATGGGTGTCGCGCGGAGCGAGTTGCCGGTCTGGGCCGACCTCCAGTTCACCACAGCGCAACTCGCGCGGCTGCCGCAGCTCGACGACGTCGCGGTGGCGACCGAGCTCGTCGTCGGCCCGCGCGCGGCGAAGCCGCTCCGACTCGCCATTCCACTCCTCGTCTCCGACATGAGCTTCGGCGCGCTGTCGTTCGAGGCGAAGGTCGCCCTCGCCCGCGGTGCCGAGCTCGCGGGCACAGGGATCTGCTCGGGCGAGGGCGGCATGCTCGCCGAGGAACAGGAAGCCTGCTCACGCTATCTGTACGAGCTCGCCTCCGCCCGCTTCGGCTTCGCCTGGGAGAAGATCGATCGGGTCCAAGCATTCCACTTCAAGGGCGGACAGGGTGCCAAGACGGGCACCGGCGGCCACCTGCCGGGCGAGAAGGTGGTGGGCAAGATCGCCGAGGTGCGCGGACTCGAGCCGGGAACTCCGGCGGTCTCGCCGGCGCGTTTCCCGGATTGGACGAGCCTCGACGACTTCCGCGGCTTCGCGGCTGAAGTGCGCGCACGCACCGGTGGGATTCCGATCGGCTTCAAGCTCTCCGCGCAGCGCATCGAGTCCGATCTCGACGCCGCCTTCGAGATCGGCGTCGACTACGTGATTCTCGACGGCCGCGGCGGCGGCACGGGCGCCGCGCCGCTGCTCTTTCGCGACAACATCTCGGTGCCGACGCTGCCGGCGCTGGCGCGCGCGCGGCGTCACTTCGATCGCAGCGGCAAGAGCGGCGAGATCACGCTCTTCGCGACCGGCGGCCTGCGCACGCCGGCCGACTTCGCCAAGGCGCTCGCGCTCGGCGCCGACGGCGTGGCGGTATCGAACTCCGCGCTCCAGGCGATCGGCTGCCTCGGCATGCGCGCCTGCCACACCAACAACTGCCCGGTCGGCATCGCCACCCAGAAACCGCATCTGCGCGCCCGCCTGCCGGTCGACGCGGCCGCCGAGCGGCTCGCCCGCTTCTTCGGCGCCGCGGTAGAGCTGATGAAGATCCTGGCTCGCGCCTGTGGCCACACGCGCCTCGATCAGCTCGACCGCGACGACCTGGTGACCTGGAAGCGCGACATCGCCGATCTCACCGGCGTCCCGTACGGCGGCGTCGGCGCCAGTTGACCGGCTGGCGCACGGGCGAAGGCCGGCCGGCGCCTCAGCCGCCCGGGAGCGGCGTTTCGCGCCCGAGGTCGGTCTGGCACTTGCGGGTGGCGCGGCGGCTGCCGCCGACGAAGAGCGCGTCGGCGGCCTCGAACCGGAAGTCGGGCTTGAGCTCCTGGCCGATCCGCAGCTCGTCGCCGCGCTCGACCGCGACCGCCACGCAGCCGTAGCGCTCGCGCAGGTCGGTCTCGAGCAGGGTCTTGCCGGCGAGCGCGTGCGCGGGGACCCGCACCACGCGCAGGTGCGGCTCGATCTCGACCGACCGCTCGCCGAGCAGGCGCGAGGCGAGCAGTTGGCCGGCGACCTGGCTGATCGAGAGCGCGAAATCGGCGCCGGCGCGATGAATCCGCTCGATGTTCACCGATTGGTTCACTCGCGCGAGGATCGGCACTTCGGGCGCCGCGTCGCGCACCACCACCGTCGCGAAGAGCGTCGAGGCATCGTGATCGAGCGCCAGCAACACCGCTTGCGCTTCTCGCGGCCGGCAGGCCACGAGCGCGCTCGGCTGCAGGAAGTCCGCCTCCAGGTCGACGCCCGGCCCGCCCTTGCGGTCCACCACGAAGACCTCCTCGCCGGCGCCGCGCAGCATTTGCACCACGACCCGACCGACCTCGCCGTAGCCGCCCACCACGAACCGCCCGGCGCGCCCGCGCAGCGCCGGCCCGCCGGTGCGTGTCGCGAACTCGGCGAGCGCCCCTTCGTCGCCCGCGACGACAACCACGTCGCGGGCCAACAGCTTCGTCTCCGGTCCGATCTCCGTCATCAGCCGACCCGCGCGCCAGATCGCGAGCACGAGCGCGCCCGTCTCACGCCCGATCGCGCCCTCGCGCAGGGTGAGACCGGCCGCGCCGCTCTCCGGCGCGACCCGCAGCTCGCGCACCCGGAGCTTCCTGCCGACCACTTCGAGCCCCGAGACCGAGGGACTGATCCGTTCGCTGGCGCGCGCCGCGAGCGCCGCGGCGAGCAGATGGCGGGGAGTGAACGCTGTCGACGCGCCGGCCAGCAGCAGCGGCGGCCGGTGCAGTGGCTCCTCGACCAAAGCGACGATCTCCCCCTCGAAGCCGAGCTGCCGCGCGCTCAGGATCGCTGCGGCGTCACGGTCGTCGCCGGCGTTGAGCACCAGGGCGCGCGCGCCGTCGAGGTGGGCCCGCTCGAGCACGCCGTCGTCGATCGAGCCGAACAGCAACCGGATGCTGCGCTGACGCAAGCGCCGCGCCTCCCGCTCCCGCTCCTCGATCACCAGCACCGGCACGCCGGCGCGCTCCGCCTCGGTCACCAGCGTCTCGATCTCCGGGCCATGGCCGACCACCACCAGATGCCCTTCGATCTTCGGCACGGTACTCGGCAGCACCCACTCGAAGCGCGACTCGAAGAAGGGGATGAGATAGACCGGCAGGATCAGAAAGACGAAGATGACGCCGGTGAACTGGACCAGAACGGCGAAGACCACCATCAGCGGGTGGCTCCAGGTCGTGTCGGGCCCGAAGCCGGTCGTCGACATGGCGCCGGAGGCCCAGGTGAGCGCGTCCCAGAACGTGCGCGGCTCCCCCTCCAGCCAGCTCATGCCGGCCATATAGAGCAGCGTGACCGCGATCAGCAGCGCCGGCAACGCCAGCGCCAGAAGGAGCAGCCTCCGGGTCGGACGTCGCCAACTCCTAGTAGCTTCCTCTGCCGCGAGCCACACGGTACCGCTCCGGACCCATCACCGCTCCTCGATCTCGGCAACCCACCCCAGAGCCACCAGCTGGACATCGACGTCCATTCTTCTCGGCTTGATCTGGATCTTCTGGATCTCCAGCTCTTGGACGTCCCAGGGTTGCGGCCGTCTCACGCACCGCGCTCTCGAGAGAATCGTCCAGCTGGGCGCGTTCCTCTTCGAGCGCGGCCAAGGTCTCTTCTGCTCGCCTGATGTCCGACGCTTCCTTTTCCGGAACGGGAGATCGAACGAGCCGCCGATCGCGCGCGCGTCACGTTGACCTGGGACAACTTCCTGCGCCCGAACAGCGCACCCGCGATCGACGATCCGATCGAGAGCACGGAGTCCCACTTCTGCTGACTGGCCTCGGCGCGCTCCTTGTCGACCCTCTCGAGCGCCCTCGCCCTCTGCTTCTCCAGCCTTGCCAGCTCGCTCCCGAATCGCTCCCGGACCTTGGCCACGGCCTCGTCGCGCCGCAGCCTCGCCGCATCACCGAGCCGTATCCTGAACTCTCGCTCCCCCTCCCCAGGACGGCTCGATTGGTCGAGCTGATCGCACAGCAAGATCTCGAGCCGCTCCGTCCGATACAGGAAGTCCGCCAGCGAGCTCTGCCATCTCGCGTACATCCGCTTGTCCGCAGCGACCGCGGGCAGCTCCGCGAACGGCACGCCCGCGCGGGGATTCCTGTCGACCTTGGACTCATCGAGCTCGCGCTCGGCAGCTTCGGCCCATGCTACGTCTGCAATCTCCGGGAAGTCCGCGAGCAGGGCCCGGTTCCGCGTCTCCTCGACCGATCGGCGGGCATCTCGAGAAGTGCACGTTGGCCCAGCCGAGGAGCCGGGGCCGGTACTCCACCTCACCGCCGCCGGGCTCGCGCTCCAAGAAGACCTCGGGCACGCCCGGCTCGAGCACCGGCCGCCGCGATTCGCGCCGGGCTCCGGCGCCCATCCCCGCCACCGGTGCCAGGCCCGGATGCACTGGCCCTGCCGCAGCGCTTGCCGTCTGCCCTCCCGCCTCCAGAGCGGGTGCGTGTTCGGCCGCCAGCCCGCGCAGTCGTTCCCGGTCGAGCGGGCCGGCGAGGTAGGAGAGCACCCAGCGGGTTTCGAACAGCAGCGGCTCGGGGTCGTGCACGTTGCGCATCAGGAAGGCACGCGGCTTGCAGCGCCGAGAGCATGCGGTCCATCGCGACCCGATCGAAATCGCCCGCCGCCGCGACGCCCTGGAGACCGTCGAGCACGCGCGCCTTGTCGCGTTCGGTCGAGAGCCGGCCGAGGCACCAGGTGCCGATGTTGCCGAGCGCCTTGTAGTCGAGGTCGACCGGGTTCTGGGTCGCGACGCACGACGCCGAGACCGTAAGGCGCGGGCCTGCTTGAACAGGGTCAGCATCGGCTTCTTCGAAGGCGGGTTGGCGACCGGCGGCAGGTAGCCGAAGACCTCGTCCATGTAGAGCAGCGCGCGCAGGCTCGAGGTTCCCGATTGCGTGCGCATCCAGCTGACGACCTCGTTGAGCAGCAGCGAGACGAAGAACATCCGCTCGCTGTCCGAGAGATGGGCGATCGAGAGCACGGCGAGGCGCGGCCTGCCCTCGCGGTCGTAGAGCAGTCGGTCGAACGACAGCGCCTCGCCCCGCATCCAGACCTCGAAGCCCGGCGCCGCGAGCAGGTTGTTGACCCGCATGGCGAGCTCGAAGCGGTCGCGCGACGGAAAGAACGTCTCGATCTCCAGGACGCCGACCTTCTCGACCGGCGGCTTCTGCAGGTCGCCGATGAGACCGGCTAGGTCGTAGCTGCGGCCCGATCTCCAGGCCTGCGCGAACAAGCGTCGAGAGCAGGATGTGCTCGCGGCTGCGCAGCGGGTCGGCGTCGATGCCGAGCAGCCCGAGCAGGCTGGTGACGGTCGTCTCGACCCGGTCGCCGAGCAGCTCGGCGTCGTCGCGCACCGCGGGCCGGCGGCGGCGCGAAGAGGCGAGGATCGAGACCGGCGTGCCGACGTCGCTGCCCGGGGTGAAGAGCGCGACGCGCGCGGCGTCGCGGAAGCGGGCGACGCGCGCGCCGTCCTGGCCCCAGCCGGCGAGGCCCTTGCTCCCACGTCGCGGCCTCGGCGGCAGCGTAGGCGTCGAGCGACAGGCCCTTGCGCTCGGCGTCTGCCGCCTTGACCCAGGGGCGAAATTCCGTCGGCCGAGAGGTCCGGGAAGGCGAGCGCGAGATTCGACGAGATCCCCCTTGGGGTCGATCACGACGGCCGGCACGCCGTCGATCGCCGCCTCTTCGAGCAGCGCGATGCCGAGGCCGGTCTTGCCGCTGCCGGTCATGCCGACGATGGCGGCATGGGTCGTCAGGTCGCGCGCGTCGTAGAGCAGCGGCTCGTCTCGTCGCTCCAGCGTGCTCGGGTCCAACGGGCGCCCGAGGTAGAAAAGCCCGAGCTTCTCGAAATCCATGCGCTTCCCTCCGGCGTCAGCCTACCGGATGCTCGCGGCCCGGGGAACGATGGACGGAGTCGGGCTTCTCTCCGCGTCGGTCGGCAGATGCGCCAGGTCGACCTTCGCTCGATTCGCTCGTTCCTTCTCGCAGTCGTTCGTGCCAGGGCGGGACACCAGCTCCCGCTCGATGTCGGCCCAGTCTCCCCACGATGTCGCCCTGTCCTCCTCCCGACGTCACCCTGAACTCCTCCCGATGTCATCCCGAACGAAGTGAAGGATCTTGCGCCCTCTCCTGAAGAAGCGTCGACAGCGATTCCCCACCCGCCACGCAAGGTCCTTCGCTGCGCTCAGGACGACAAGAAGAGGAGGTTCGTGCCGGGGAAAGAAGGGGATTGTGTGTCTCCCTGGCACGAACGAGACGCGGGGAGCGTTCCCTTCTCTGCGCAGGAAGCTTCGTAGCCCGCCCCCCAGGCAAAGCGAAGCGAGCGCCAGCAAGCTTCCCGGGCGGGCGGAGCGCAGGCCCGAGCAGATCCGCCCACCCGAGGGCCGGTTCCTCCGCAGAGAAGGGAACGCTCCACGCCAAGCCACCGGAGACACCCGACAGAGGAAGAAGCACCAACCTACAACGAGAGGCTCGTCAGTCCCAGGCGCGGGGATCGAGGTCGTACGGGAGCGGGGTCAGGTTTTCGTTGCGCTCGTCGCCGATCACCACGAGATCCTCGAGCCGCACGCCGTACCCGTCCGGCGCAGGGTCATAGAGTCCGGGCTCGAGCGTGACCACGTCGCCCGCCTCGAGCCGACCCTCCGACGCGCTCGCCTGTTCCTTGAAGCTGGGCAGCTCGTGCAGCTCGTAGCCGACGCCATGGCCGAGGTTGTGGACATAGCCGGTGAGTGTGCCTGGATGGGAGATCGGAGTGGCGTAGCCGTGGTTGCCGAAAATCCCGCAGGTCGTCTTCTGCAGATCCCAACCGCGAGCGCCCGGACGCGCTTCCCGGTGGGACTCCAGAAGCGCCGCGAGCACCGCGGAGTGGGCCGCGCGGAGATTCTCGGGCGCCGCACCGACACAGAAGGTGCGGGTGCAATCGGCGAACAGACGCCCCTTCGGGAAGAGGTCGGCGATCAGCGATTGACCGGTCCGCAGCACTCGCTCCGGTGTCCCGGAAGTGTGTGGCACCCCCCCCTCTGCTCCGGGCGACAGGATGTTCGAGCGCGGTTGACTGAGCTCCTGAGCGGCGAAGAGCCCAGAGACCTCGCGCTTGAGGCGCTCGACCCGCAACCGCTCTCCCTCGTGCCAGAGCTCGCCGTCGCGGATTTCGGCTCCGGCGAGGATCCGCGCCAGGCCTCGGAAGGCGTCGCAGGTCGCCCGGGCGACCCGGCGGATCTCGTCGATCTCCCCGGCACGCTTGCGCTTGCGCAAATGTAGCGCGATGCCGGTTCCCGAAACGAGTGGAAAGCCGTCCGAGGCGAGATGCGCCGCAGCCTCGACGAGAGCGCCCGCCGGCCAGCTGCCGGCGACCGCGACCGCGCCCGGAGCGACGCCGCAGCGCAGCAGCGCCTGACCGAGAACGGCGGCCAGGAACTCTCCCGCGCCGCTGGCATCGCGGGTCCAGCGGGGAACGTCGAGCTCCTCCGGCGAGAGCGTCGCAAGCCCGGTCGCCAATGCCTCGTCCCGTTCCATCGGAGTGAAATAGCCGAGCCGGACCGCCCCCGCCTTCGGCAGCACGACAAAGGCGTCGCCCAGGTGGGCGTCGCCGAGAAACCGCGCGAGGTCGGGCTCGGCGTTGCCGTGTCCGACCACGAGCAGGGCGCCGGCTCCGATCGCTTCGAGTCGGGCCGCGAGCTCCGCCGGGTCCTCGTCGTGGCGCGCCGAAGGCGTCACAGGTGCTCGGCGAGAAAACTCTTGAAGGCGGCCTTCGGCATCGCGCCGACCGCCCGGTCGACCGCCTGGCCGCCTTTGAACAGAACGAACGCCGGGATGCTCGATACCCGATACTGCATCGCCAGCTCCTGGTTCTCGTCGACGTTCACCTTGGCGATCCGGACCTTGCCGTCGAGCTCGTCAGCGAGCTCCTCGAGCACCGGCGCGACCATCCTGCAGGGGCCGCACCAAGCGGCCCAGAAGTCGATGAGCACGGGAACGTCGGACTGCAGCACCGAGGTGCCGAAGTTCGCCTGCGTCACTTCTAGGATCTTGTCGCTCGCCATGTGGTTCTTCCTTTCCGAGTTCTCGAGCTAGGCCGTCGCCCCGTTAGAACGCCGAATCGACGTGAAGTATTCTCGCGTGATCTCGACGTCCCGTCGGATCTGGCTCGACAGGGCCATCACCGAATCGAACAGCATCTCGTCTCGCAGCCGCCGGTGGAAGAAGATCTCGACCTGCTCGCCATAGACGTCGGACCCAAAGTCGAGGATATGGCTTTCGATCACCCTTTGGTAGTTCTCGTAGACGGTCGGACGGGTACCGATGTTCGTCGCGGCGTCGAAAGTCGCTGGGAAGCTCGGGAAATAGACGCGAGTGGCGTAGACCCCTTCGAGCGGCTCGAGCGCGCCCTCCGGCACGACGTTGATCGTCGGCCAGCCAAGCCGTTTGCCCATCCTGTCGCCGCGCACGACCACGCCCTCGAGCGAGAAGGGCCGTCCGAGCAGATCGGCGGCCTCTTCGACCCTCCCTTCCACCAGGGCCCGCCGGATACGCGTGGCGGACACCACTCCGCTTCCCGCCGCGACTTCCTCGACTCCGTGCGCCGCGAACCCGAGCTCGGCGCCCATCCGGCGCAGCAGAGCGAGGTCGCCCGCACGGCCCCGCCCGAAGGCGAAACGGGAGCCGACGTGGATCTCCCGAATGCCCAGGCGGCCGACCAGCACGTCGCGCACGAAGTCCTGCGCCGACAGCGCGGCGAGATCGCGAGTGAAAGGCAGCGTGAGCAGCACGTCGAGTCCCAGCTCCCGGAGCACGCGTTCGCGCTGGCGGGTCGTGAGGATTCGCGGCGGCGCCTCCGCAGGCGCGAGGATCGCCAGCGGGTGCGGTTCGAAAGTGACCAGAGCGGTGGGGGCTCCGAGCGCGACGCCACGCGCCAGCACCCGTTCGAGCACGGCCCGCTGGCCGAGGTGAAGGCCGTCGTAGTTGCCGATCGTCGCCACGCAGCCACGGGGATGATCGGTCGAGCGCAGCAGATCGGCGACGACGAGCATCAAGAGGTCAGGCGGCCGGAACGACGCCGGCGGCGCTCGCCGGTCCGACCACGCGACCGACGAGATCGGCCGCGAACGCGTCGGTGATCTCGACGTCGGCGAACGAGCCCGCTGGCGCCGTGCCGTCGTTGATCAGGATGCGCCCGTCGATCTCTGGCGCCATGCCATGATGCCGCCCCTGCAGGAGGTGCTCGCTCTCGTCGCAGGCGCCCTCGACCAGGACTTGGAGCGTCCTGCCGACCAGGGCCCGCCGCCGCTCGAGCGATACCGGCCGCTGCCGTTCGAGCAGCCGGCGGTAGCGCCGCTTGGCAACGCTCGGAGCGACTGCTCCCGGCAGACCCGCGGCCGGTGTCCCCTCCTCCGAGCTGTAGGCGAAGGCGCCGAGATGGTCGAGGTCGGCCCGTTCGACGAAGTCGAGGAGATGCTCGAAGTGCTCGTCGGTCTCGCCCGGAAAGCCGACGATGAAGGTCGAGCGGAGGAAAATGTCGGGCGCGAGCTCGCGCGCTCGTTCGAGGATCCGCAGATAGCGCTCGGCGCGGCCGCCGCGACGCATCGCTCGGAGCATCTTCGGATGGCTGTGCTGGAGCGGCAGATCGACGTACGAGGCGAACCTGGGCTCGGCACCCATCAGCCGGAAGAGCTCTTCGTCGAGGGTGGTCGGGTAAGCGTAGAGGAAGCGGATCCAAGGAAAAGTCGTCGCCGCGAGGAGCCGCTCCACCAAGCGCACCAGCCCATGCTTGCCCGCACCAAGATCCTCGCCGTAGCGGGTGGTGTCCTGCGCGATCAAACAGAGCTCGACGGCGCCCTGGGCCTCCAGCCGGCGGGCCTCGGCCACCAGGCTCTCCGGCGTCCGGCTGCGGAACTGGCCGCGCCAGATCGGAATCGCGCAGAAGGTGCACGGGTTGTCGCACCCCTCCGCGACCTTGAGGTAGGCGTGGCCGCGGGTGGTCAGCAGGCGGGGCGCGGTGTGATCGAACACGAGATGGGAGGGCGACGGCGGCGGCGGACCGCCTCCGAGCTGGACCAGCTCGCCGACCTGTCGCAGCTGATCGAGTCCGACGAAGCCGTCGATCTCCGGGATCTCGCGCGCGAGCTCCTCGCCGTAGCGATTGACCATGCAGCCGGCGACCAGGAGTCGGCGCACGCCCCCGCCGCCCCGTTCGGCGTCGTCGCGCTTGCGCGCGGCGACTTCGAGGATGGCATCGATCGACTCGCGCCTGGCGTCCTCGACGAAGGCGCAGGTGTTGACGATCACGGTGTCGGCGCGGTCCATCTCCGGCGTGATGTCGTGCCCCCGACGGGCCAGCTCGCCCAGCATGATCTCGGAATCCACCAGATTCTTGGCGCATCCCAGGCTGATCATGCCGATTCGTCGCTTCGCGGCCGCGGAGATCATAGAAGGGGCACTCTAGCAAAGGCGCAGCCGGCTTCGCGCCGCACGAGGCTTCAGGCGGTCGGCTGAGTCGCAGTCTGCAGCCGCCGGAGCAGCCAGCGCACCAGCTGCTCCGGCGGCGCGAGCTGAGTCATGCCGAATTCGGTGGGAAGCCGCGGCGGCTGCATCAGGTTGAGCGCTCGAAACACGGTGTAGCTGAAGTTCTGCTGCACGCTGTCGCGCTTGCGGTCCGAGAACATCGCCTTGAGCGTTTCGAGTTGCTCGCCGAGGAGCGCGTCGACCGCTTGCGGCTCCCGAGCGAATCGCGGGCCGGCGAGCTTGGTCGCCTTCTTTCTGTCGATTCCGAGGTAGGAGGAGCGCAGCGCCTCGAGCTCCGCCATGACCGGATCGTGCGCGGGAGCCAGCGGTTTCTGCCTAGGCGCGTCGGTGGCACCGTCGAGCAGGATCGGACGCCCCGTGCAATTGGCGCGGTGCACTTTCGGGTCGGAGACGATCCAGCCGAGTTGGGTCAGATCGATACCCGCCGAGACGTTCTCGCTCAAGTTCTCGACGAAGGGCACGATCGCCGCTTCGTGGCTCTCCTCGACGCCGTCGAAGAGGTTGAGCACGTAGTGGACGCGGAAGTCCTGAATCACCCACTCGATCGCCTGCAGTAGGGGCTGATCGCCGAAGACATCCCGCAGGTCCTTGAGCACGAAATCGAGGTTCGGCACCGTCTCGTCGTAGACGTCCTCGGCCCGATTGAAGAGCTCGTGGATCAGGTCGTGCCCCTCGTCGAAGCCCGGCAGGTGGAAGACGTCGGAGTCGCGCCGGAAGATCAGCCGGAGCGTGCGGAAGAGCACGGCCTTGACGATATCGGACGCGGCGAGCGACGCCTGCGGCAAATGCGGCGTGAAGACAAGCACGCCCGAGTTGGTGTAGGGCAGGAAGTCGAGCACGTTGGCGTCGAGGCCGGCGCGCAGATCCAGAACCACGTAGTCCGCCGGCAGGGAGTTGATCGCGACCGCGAGCTTGCGCCGGAAGGCGGGGTCCGGGTTGGCGATCTCGTCGAGAAAGTGCCTCGGCCCGGCGACGAAGCCGAAGCTGCTGAAGCGTCCAGCGCGGTCGAGCCGCTGGTCCAAGGGCGTGATGCACTCGGCGAGATCCGCGCCCTTCTTCTTGAAGTGGTAGAGGTCGCGCGCGACGTGGGTCGTGAGCGTCGAACGCACCGACGAGGTGCCCGTGTCGAGGTCGACCAGGACAGTTGGCGCACGACGCGAAAGAGCGAGCGCGAAGTTGACCGCGAAGGTCGTCTTGCCCACGCCGCCCTTGCCCGAGGCGACCGGTATAATCCGCTTGGGCATGGATCGGAGAGCTTATCTCCGCGCTGCCCGCCCGGCAATGCGCGTTCGCGCGATCCCCAGGAGGATCGAAACCATGACGAGAGCCTTGGCCTCGGTGGCGTTGTCCCTTTCTCTCGCGTCCCAGCTCCTGGCCGCTTCACAAAGGCTCGATCCGCACTCCTACGCCCGGCCGGACGAGGTCGCGGTCTCGCATCTCGACCTCGATCTCGTCGTCGACTTCGCGACCCGCACGCTCGCCGGCACGGTCGAGCTCACGCTCGAACGGCGCACCGGCGCCGACCGGCTCGTTCTCGACACTCGAGACCTCGAGATCCTCTCGGTGCGGACGGATGATGGCGGCGCGGTCCGGTTCGAGCTCGGCGAACCAGACCCGCTGCTCGGCCGCCCGCTCGCGATCCCGCTCGGCCCAGCGACCCGCCGGGTCATCCTCGCCTATCGAACGCGTCCCGAAGCCGCAGCGCTGCTCTGGCTCGAGCCCCGCCAGACGGCGGGCGGCCGGTCTCCCTTTCTTTTTTCGCAATCCCAGGCGATCCTCGCCCGCACTTGGATCCCCTGCCAGGACACGCCCTCGGTCCGTGCCACCTACACCGCTCAGATCCGCGTGCCCGCCGGGCTGCTGGCGCTGATGAGCGCCGAGAACCCGACCCGACGCGCCAGGGACGGCGTCTACTCCTTCCAGATGACCCGGCCGATCCCCTCCTACCTGCTCGCGCTCGCCGTCGGCGACCTCGAGTTTCGCCCGCTCGGTCCACGCAGCGGAGTCTACGCCGAGCCGGAGGTGGTCGAGCGGGCCGCCTGGGAGCTCGCCGACACCGAGGCCATGATGGCTGCCGCGGAAGAGCTCTACGGCCCCTATCGCTGGGGGCGCTATGACCTGCTGATCCTGCCGCCGAGCTTTCCCTACGGCGGCATGGAGAACCCGCGATTGACCTTCGCCACGCCGACGATCTTGGCCGGCGATCGATCGCTGGTCGGTCTGGTCGCGCACGAGCTGGCCCACTCCTGGTCGGGCAACCTCGTCACCAACGCGACCTGGAACGACTTCTGGTTGAACGAGAGCTTCACCACCTACTTCGAGAACCGGATCATGGAGGCGGTCTATGGCGCCCCGGTGGCGGAGATGCAGGCGAGCCTCGACCGGGCCGAGGTCGCACGCTATCTCGCCGCCACCGGCGGCGGCGGGCGGGCGAGCTGGCTCTACGGCGACCTCACCGGGCGCGATCCCGACGACTCGGTCTCCGAGATCGACTACAACAAGGGTTTCCTCTTTCTCCGGACGCTCGAGCGCGCCGCCGGCCGGGAGCTCTGGGACGGCTTCCTGCGCGACTATTTCGAGCGCCACGCCTTCGCATCGATGACGACAGAGCGCTTCGTCGCGGACCTCCGGGCCAACTTGCTCGGAGCCCACCCGGAGATCGCCCGCAAGGTCGACATCGGAGCCTGGATCTACGGTCCGGGGCTCCCCGCCGACGAGGCGCCGCTCGCCTCCGCGGCGCTCGAACGCGTCGACCGCGAGCTCGCGCGCTGGCGGCGCGGCACCGCCCCGGCAGAGCTCGCAACCAAGGGCTGGGTGACCCAGCAGTGGCTCCACTTCCTCGCCGGGTTGCCCCAGGACCTCGACGGCCCCCGCCTCGGCGCGCTCGACCAGGCCTGCCGCTTCACCGCGACCGGCAACGCCGAGATCTTCTCGGCCTGGGCCGCGCGCGCCGTTCGAGCCAGGTACGCACCGGTCTATCCCGCGCTCGAGTCCTTCCTCAGCCATGTCGGCCGCAAGAAGTTCCTGGACGTCCTCTACGGCGCTCTCGCCGCGGATGCGGACAACCTCGTCTGGGCCCGCCGCGTCTTCGCCGCAGCGCGGCCCGGCTACCACTCGGTCGCTCAGAGATCGATCGATGCCCTACTCGGGGTCGAGGCTACCGGGGCAGCCGCGGGCGGCTAGCGAGCTGTCAGCTCGACCACCAGCTTGCCGGTCTGCCCTCCCCGCTCGAGGTCAGCGTAGGCGGTCGCGATCTCCTCGAAGGGATGGACCGCGGCGATCACCGGCCGCAGCGCGCCCGCTTCGAACCGGGGCAGCCCGAAGGCCGAGAACGCGGCGACCAGCCGCGCCTTCTCCTCGCGCGGGCGGCTGCGGAGCACCGAGCCGGTCAGCCGCAGCCGACGCCCGAGGAGGAGCCCGAGATCGAGCTCCGCTCGCCTGCCGGCGACCAGCCCGATCAGCACGCAGCGGCCACGCGGCGCCAGGCTCGCGAGCACCAGCGGCAGCCAGGGGCCGCCAACGAGGTCGAGCGCGAGGTCGGCGCCCTTGCCGCCCGTCGCCCGGCGGACGCTGTCGGTCAGGTTGTCGTCGAGGAGCACCCAAGCGGCCGCTCCGAGCGGCTCGAGCGCGGCGAGGCGCTCGCCCTCCCGACCCGCGGCGACGACCCGAGCGCCGAGCTCACGGGCGATTTGGAGCACGAGGGTACCGACTCCGGAGGTGGCGCCCGTCAGCAGGACGCTCTCGCCAGCGCGCAGGCTCCCCTCTTCGACGAGATTGACCCAGGCGGTGATCGCGGCCTCTGGCACCGCGGCGGCTTCGACGAATGAGAGCCGCTCCGGGATCCTCATCAGCTGGCCCGCCGGCGCGACGACTCGCTCGGCCTGGCCACCGCCAGCAAGCAGCACCATGGCACGATCGCCAGGCCGCCAAGCGGCGACACCCGCGCCCACCGCGAGGACCTCTCCGGCCGCCTCGAGACCAGGAATCTGGCTCTCGCCAGCGGGCGGATCGTAGTGGCCGCGCAGTTGGAGGAGGTCGGCGCGATTGAGGGCCGTCGCGCGCACCGCGAGCAGCACTTCGCCCCGCCCGGGGACTGGATCGGGCCAATCCCCCAAGCGGGGCGCGGAGTGCGGCGACGCGGCGTCCGGCGGCAGGACCGCCTTCATCTCGGCGCCGACGCGACCTCCGGGACGCCCCGGTCCCGCGCCTCGACCTGGCCGGCAGGGGCCCGAAGGTGGTCGTAGACCGAGAGCGTCCCTTCACGGAGCCACTCGTGCTTGCCGTCCGTGACCGCGACGCCGGTCCGGTACTTGCGCGCGTCGTCGTTGCGCCAGAGGTCGCGGAAGAGCTTCGTGATCCTGTGGCGCGAATCACGGCAGAACAGGTCGGCGAGCTCGGTCGCCCGCGCCGTCTCCGGCTTGCGCGCCCGGCGCAGCGCGTCGGCCCGCGAGATCGCGGCGGTCATGCCGAAGAGCTCGTCGGCGACGTCGACGAGCCGGAACAGGAAGCCCTGCTTGTGCTGCAGCTTGCCTTGATAGACGGTCATGCCGTGGAAGACCTGGCGGGCGAGCTTGCGACTGGTGCGCTCGACGAAGCGAAGGTGCTTGGCGAGCGCGCCGAACGAGGCGTAGCGCGGCCAGCGTCCCCAGCCGAGCCAGCGCGTCGGGTACCACCAGGCGTAGAAGGCGGCTGCGCGAGAGAAGGCCGCGAGCTTCGCTCCCGCCCCCTGCTCGGGGTCGATCAGGTCGCCGGCGATCTGCAGATGCTTGTCGACGGCCTCGCGCGCCATGAACAGATGCATGATCTCCGACGAGCCCTCGAAGATCCGGTTGATCCGAAAGTCGCGGAAGATGTTCTCGACCGGGATCGGATCCTCGCCGCGGGCGGCGAGCGAGCGCGCCGTCTCGTAGCCGCGACCGCCCCGGATCTGCATCATGTCGTCGACGATCTCCCAGCCGCGCTCGGTGGTCCAGAGCTTGGCCGCCGCGGCCTCGAGGCGGATGTCGTAGCCGCCGCGGTCCGCCATCTGGCAGGAGAGCTCGGTCATCGCCTCCATGGCGAAGGTCACCGTCGCCATGTCGGCGAGCATGTGCGAGACCGCTTCGTGCTTGCCCACCGGCCTTCCCCACTGCACGCGCTCGGCGGCGAATCGCCGCGAGATCTCCAGGCACAGCTTGGCCGAGCCCACGGCGCCCGCGGGGATGGCGAGCCGGCCGGTGTTGAGGGTGGTGAGAGCGATCTTCAGCCCCTTGCCCTCGCCGCCGATCCGATTCTCGACAGGAACCACGACGTCCTTGAACGTCATGACGGCATTGGACAGGGCCTTGAGTCCCATGAACCGGCAACGATGCGTCACCTCGACGCCCGGTGACGCGGTTTCGACCACGAAGGCCGAGATCTTCTTGGTCTTGGGATGGCGCGCCATGACCACGAGTAGATCCGCGATCGTGCCGTTGGTGCACCAGAGCTTGGTGCCGTTGATCAGGTAGTGGGTGCCGTCGGCCGAGAGCTCGGCAGTGGTGGCGAGCCGCGCCGGATCGGAGCCGACGTCGGGCTCTGTCAGCGCGAAGCCGGAGACTTCTCCCGCCGCGCAGCGCGGCAAGAACTTGCGCTTCTGTGCTTCGGTGCCGAAGTAGAGCAACGGCGTCGGCACGCCGATCGACTGGTGCGCCGAGAGCAGCGCCTCGATGTTGCCGTCGACGGTGCCGAGCAGCTCCATCACCTTGGAGTACTCGACCATGTTGAAGCCCAGGCCGCCGTACTCCTTCGGGATCTTGAGGCCGAATGCGCCGAGCTTGCGCAGGCCATCGAGCACGTGCTGCGGGTACTCGCCGGTCTCGTCGATGGTCAGAGAGTCGACCTCGGTCTTGAGGAACTCGCGGAACGCCTGGATGAAGGCGGTGAATTCTTGCCGCTCCTGCTCGACGAGAGGGTAGGGGTGGACCAGATCGAGTCTGAAACTGCCGAGGAAGAGCTCCTTCAGGAAGCTCGGGCTCTTCCACTCGGTTTCGCGGGAGGCCTCGGCGACCTTGCGCGCCTCCACCTCGCTGACTTGGGTCTTGGGCGTCTCGCTCATTCGGGCTCCTTCCGAGGGCGCTCGCGGCCCTCATCGATGATAGCGGTCGGGCGCGAAATCGAGCGCTTTCCGCACTGCGGCATGATTTTACCGCAAAGCGGCAAGAAAGGCAGCGGGTGGGTGCAGCCCCCCCGGCGGGGGAAGGCGGGTCCGATCAGGTCGCCCCTGCCACTCCGAGGGCGGGCGGGCTGGAGGCTCGGCGGGTCCGCAGCGCGAGCGCCACGCCGCCGAGCACAAGCAGCGCTCCGATCGCCAGTCGCGGGGTGAAGGGCTCGTTCAACGCGAGGTGGCCGACGAGGACCGCGACCACCGGTACCGTGTAGGCGATCAAGCCGACGCCGACCACGCTCCGTCGCGCCAGCAGCCAGAAGTAGAGAGTAAAGGTGAGCGCCGAACCGAACAGCGCCAGGTAAAGGGTCGCCCCCCAGGGCGCCCACGCCCATGAGAGGGTCCGGCCACGCTCCAGGGCGGCCGCGGCGAGGGCCATCGCGACTCCGGTCAGGAGCATGGGGACGGCCCCGAGCGAGATCGCCGAAATGCCGCGCCCCCAGCGTTTGACCGCGACCGACCCGACCGCCGAGAGGATGGGCGCGATCAAGAGGATCGCCGCAGCGCGGCGTACGCCGCTGCCGGCGAGCCCCTCCAGGTCCTCGGAGAAGAGCACTGCGACCCCGGCGAAACCGAGCAAGAGCCCGGAGAGGCGGAGCGCGCCGCCCCCGCTCTCGAGGCCGGACAGTCGCGCGCCGACCGCCGCCCAGAGCGGGTAGGTGGCGAACAGCAGTGCCGCGAGGCCCGAGGGAACCCACTGCTCCGCCCAGTAGACTAGGCCGTAGGAGCCCGCGAAGGTCGTGGCGGCGGTCAGGAGCCAGAGCCGCCGCTCGCGCGCCGACTGCCCGAGCGCGACGCCGCGATGCCGCGCGAGGGCCCAGAGCATCGCACCGGCGAGGGCGAACCGGACGGCCACGCCGGTCAGCGGCGGGATGCCGGCGAGCGCGACGCGAATCGCCGCCCACGTGGTCCCCCAGACCAGCGTCAGCACCAGGAAGACGAGGGCGTCGAGACGATCGGCCTGGCGGGACACGGCGCCACTCTAGCGTCGACCGGCCCACCGAGAGCGTCCTGCGCCGCACGAGGCTCGGACACCGGCTCCCGATCGGGCAGAATCACGCCATGAGCGATTCTTCCGGCCTTCTGCAGCCCTTCCTCGGCGGCGCCCTGCCCTGGCTCTACACCGACTCCTACCTCTGGACGCTCTTCGGCCTGCTCGGCAACGCCATCTTCAGCTCCCGGTTCGTCATCCAGTGGCTCTACTCGGAGAAGAAGAAGGCGGTGGTCGTTCCACCGATCTTCTGGCACCTCTCGTTCTGGGGCAGCGCCATCGCCGTCATCTACTCGCTGCACCTCGACAAGCTGCCGGTCATCCTCTCCTTCTGCTTCCTGCCCTTCCTCTACTTCCGCAACCTCCTCCTGCTCCGCCGCGGCGGCCCCGGCACACGCCCGGCCCCAGCGAGCTCCTAGGTCGCCGAACCAGTCCTCTTTCTTCTCTCTATCGTTCTCTTGGTCCAGCCGTGGCGACTGCCGAGTTGCCTCGGGGCCGCTCAGACGTCGAGAAAGCGTGCATAGAGAGGGGACGGAGGGGCGAACTGCGTGGCGCTGCGCGGCGGCGTCGCGACGATGCCGGCCGGGAGCGCGATAACGTGAAACCGTCCCGGCGTCGCCCGCGAAGCGCCGAGGCGTGCGCCCCCCTCCCCCATCACTGCCAAGCGACGCTCGAGCTGCCGCCGCCGCGCGATCGGCGCAGCCGCCTCGATGGAGAGATCAAGAAACAAAGACAAACAGCCCGTGATCCATCAGGCAACGCTCGTCGCTACTTTGCCGTCACGCCCTTCTCCCGGAGCGCCGCCTGCGCCGCGGCGAGGCGGGCGATGGGGACGCGGAAAGGCGAGCAAGAAACATAGTTCAGCCCGATCGAATGGCAGAAGGCGATCGACTTCGGGTCGCCGCCATGCTCGCCGCAGATGCCGATCTCCATGCCTGGCCGCTCGCCGCGGCCGAGCTCGACGCCCATCGACATCAGCTTGCCGACCCCCTCTTCGTCGATCGACGCGAACGGGTTCTCGGGCAGGATGCCGCGCGCGAGGTACTCCATGAGGAAGCCCTTCTCGGCATCGTCGCGCGAGATGGCGAACGTCGTCTGGGTCAGATCGTTGGTGCCGAACGAGAAGAACTGCGCAAAGCGCGCGAGCTGATCGGCAGTGAGCGCGGCGCGCGGGACCTCGATCATCGTGCCGAACTTGTACGCGACCTCGACCCCCTGCTCCGCCATCACCTTCTTGCCCTCGGCCTCGAGCGCCGCTTGCTGGACCTCGAGCTCCCGCCAGTGGCCAGCGAGCGGGATCATGATCTCGGGATGAACGTCGACGCCATCCTTGGCGCACGTGCAAGCAGCTTCGAAGATCGCCCGGACCTGCATCCGCGTCAGAGCGGCGAGATGGATGCCCAGGCGGACGCCGCGCAAGCCGAGCATGGGGTTGGCCTCGTGCAGCCGCTCGACCGCGGCGAGAACCGACCTCTTCCTCCCGACTTCCGCCGGTGGCGCGCCGGCTGATTCCAACGTGCCGATCTCCCGCTCCAGGTCCCCGTGCGCGGGCAGGAACTCATGCAGCGGCGGGTCGATCAGGCGGACGATCACAGGCAACCCGTCCATCGCCCGGAACAGGCCATCGAAGTCGGCGCGTTGAAATGGCAGCAGCTGCGCCAGGCACTCGTCGACGATCTCCGCATCGTCCTTGTGCAGGATCATCCGCTGAACGTGCGGCAAGCGCACCGACTCGAAGAACATGTGCTCGGTGCGGCAGAGCCCGATGCCCTGCGCGCCGTACGCGCGCGCCCGGCGCGCGTCGACAGGGTAGTCGGCGTTCGCCCAGACCTGCAGGCGGCGTTCGTCGTCGGCCCAGGCGAGCAGCTTCGACAGCCAGGCATCCTGGATGTCCGGCACCACCGTGTCGAGCTCGCCGACGTAGACGTGCCCCTCGGTGCCGTCGATCGAGAGCCGTTCGCCCTCGCCGAAGACCCTGTCGGCAACTCGGATCTCGCGTTTCTCCAGGTCGATCTCGAGCGCGGCGACGCCGACCACAGCCGGCTTACCGAACTGCCGCGCGACCAGCGCCGCGTGGCTCGTGCGCCCGCCCCGGCTGGTCAGGATCCCCTTCGCCGCGAGCATGCCGTGGACGTCGTCGGGCTTGGTCTCGGGGCGCACCATGATCACGGCCCGCCCCTCTTCCTTGGCCCAGCGCTCGGCGGTGTCCGCGTCGAGCGCGATCTCGCCCACCGCGGCACCGGGCGAGACGTTCAGGCCCGTCGCCAGCCGGTCGCCCGCCGCGACCGCCGCGACCACCGCAGCGGCGGCAAACTGGGGATGGAGGAAGAAATCGACCTGATCCGGCGTGATCCGCAGCACCGCCTGCCGGCGCGTGATCAACCCCTCTTCGGCCATCTCGACGGCGATGCGCACGGCGGCCTGCGCGGTCCGCTTGGCGTCGCGCGTCTGCAGCATCCAGAGCTTGTTGCGCTCGACGGTGAATTCGACATCCTGCATCTCGCGATAATGCTGCTCGAGCTTGCGACAAATCGTCTCGAACTCGGCGTAGGCCGCCGGCATCTCCTCCTGCAACCGCTCGATCGGTTTGGTTTGGCGAATGCCGGCGACCACGTCCTCGCCCTGGGCGTTGGTCAGGTAGTCCCCTTCGAGCTGGTTCTCTCCGGTCGCGCCGCTGCGGGTCATCGCGACGCCGGTCGCCGAGTCGTTGCCGAGGTTGCCGAAAACCATGGTGCAGATGTTGACCGCGGTGCCGAGATCGTGGCGGATCTTGGCGGCGTTGCGGTAGTCCTTCGCGCGCCTGCCGTTCCAGCTCCTGAACACAGCCTCGGTGGCGAGCCGGATCTGCTCGATCGGGTCCTGCGGGAACCCGCGGCCGGCTCCGCGGCGGACGATTTCCTGGAACTCGGCGGTGACGCGCCGCCAATCCTCGGCGCCGAGATCGGAGTCGCTCTCGACGCCGGCCTTGGCGCGCGCTGCGGTCAACACCTCCTCGAACGGCTCGTCGGCGAGATCGAGCACGACCGACCCGAACATCTGCACCAAGCGGCGGTAGCTGTCGTAGACGAAGCGGGGATCGCCCGTGAGCTCGACCATGCCGGCGGCCACCTCGTCGTTCATGCCGATGTTGAGCACGGTGTCCATCATCCCCGGCATCGAGAACTTGGCGCCCGAGCGGCAAGAGACGAGCAGTGGGTTGGTCGGGTCCCCGAAGCGTTTGCCGGTCTCCTGCTCGAGGCGCTCGAGCGCGGCACGCTCCTGCTCCCAGAGGTCCTCGGGAAAACGCTCCCCCGCCGCCAGGTAGGCGTTGCAGGCCTCGGTCGTGACCGTGAAACCCGGCGGCACCGGCACGCCGATCCGCGTCATATCGGCGAGATTCGCCCCCTTGCCGCCCAGCAGCGATCGCACAGCATCCCAGCTTCCGCCGACCGCTTCTTGCGCCGCCGCCAGCTCATCGAATCCGTAGACCCACTTGCCCGTCATCAGAGCCTCCCTCACTGCCATCCGAACCGTGCGTTCGAACCCGCGCAGTGTACCGTCCGCGGTTGGGTGCTCCGGCCACTCCCTGGGGTGGTAAGACGCCCTCCCCACCTTCTACCAACCCGCCCGCGCTGTGGTTGCCGGCAGCGCGCCGAGCGCGCACTCGAGGTCAAACGCCGGAATCGCGCGCGAGAGCGGAGGCGCGGCGCGATTCGGCGTGCGGACCACCATCGCCGACACGAATACAGTTGCGTCCCGCGAGCTTGGCCGCGTAGAGCGCGGCATCGGCTCGACCGATCAGCGAAGCAACGTCGTCCCCGGCTGCGAGCGCAGCGACCCCCGCGCTGATGGTCACCTGCTCGACAGGCGGGAATCGGCCCCGCTCGAACGCCGCTCGAAGCCGCTCTCCCACCCGCTCTGCCATCTCGAGGTCGGCGCCTTGCGCCACCACCAGGAACTCCTCTCCCCCCACCGGCAGATGTAGTCCCAAGGACGCAAGACCTGTTCGGTGACGCGCGCCGCCTGCTGGATCACTCGATCGCCGGCCGGATGACCATGACGGTCGTTGATGGCCTTGAAGCGATCCAGGTCGAACAGGACGACTCCGAGCGGAGCGTTGCGCGACACGCAGTGCTCGACCATGCGGGTGAGCAGCTCCTGGCCGGCCCGCCGGTTCCCGACCTCGGTCAGCGCGTCGGTTCGCGCCAGGCTCGACAGAGCCGCCATTTCGTTGCGTGAGGTTCGAAGCTCCGAGCGCAAGCGCGACCAGAAGATCATCACGAACAGGAAGGCCAGATGCGCCAGGACGAATTGGTTGACCAGCTCGAGCCGCAGCCGACTCGGTAGCGGCCAACGATTCCAGGCGAGAAACGCCACGACGGCCGCTGTCGTCGTCGCCCAGAGCGCGACCGCCAACTGGGTCCCGCCGCGATCGCGGGAGAGCACGATCGAGAGACCGGAAAGGAGGATCAACCAGGGCCCGAGGGGGGGCAGTTTCGATTCGAGATCGCCCTCGACCAGACCTCGATAGAGCGCGTAGAAGACGCGCCCATGAACGGCGGCGATACCGACGATCAGCAGGCCCTGCTTGGCGATCCGGATGGACCGCGGAAGCCGCCAGAGCAGGACCGCCAAGAGGGGCAGCGCGACCGCCGCCAGGACGAGCTCCGGCCGCCTGGCAGCGCCGTTGATCAGGACGCCCGCCAGCGAGGCGAGGGCGCAAATCGCCAGGAGGACGAGCACCACGGGGCGGTCGATCTCCGCGGCCGGAATCGACAGCGGTTGCGTACGCATGCGCGTCAACGAATCGCCCTCGGTCGATCGCGAAGAGAGGTCCGGCATGGGCTTGCGAAAAACTATACCGTGGAGGCCCTCGGACGTACGCCCGGAACCCCTGGCAATCCAGCTGCTCGGAGGCCGTTCAGCGGTACTCGGTTTTCTCGACCACCAGCGCGGAGAGATCGGCGAGGCGCGAGATCAGAACCCGGATCCCGCCGAGCAGGGAGAGGCGGTTGTCGCGCAGCCGCGGGTCGGGGTCCATGACCAGGACGTCGTCGAAGAATCGGTCGAGCGGCGCCGCGAGTGATTGCACCGCGCGCAGACCGGCCTCGAAAGCGCCCGCCGCCAGCGCCCGCTCCACTTCCTGCCGAAACGTCGTCGTGGCCGCGTGCAGGGCTCGCTCGGCCGGCTCGATCAAGGCTTCCGGATCGACACCGCCACTCGGCTCCGCTTTGAGGATGTTGGCGATGCGCTTCGCCGCGAGGGTCACCGCGAGGAATTCCTTCTCGCCGCGGACTGCGCGAATCGCCCGCGCGCGCGCCGCGATCGCGCCGAAGTGCAGTCCGGCGCCGCGGGCACCCAGTGCCGCGGCGATCTCGTCGTGCGCCAGGCCCTCCCGCGCGAGCAAGAAATCGAGCCGGTCGAGCAGGAAGTCGATCAGCGGCCCGCCGACAGGCCCGTCTTCGCTCTGCGCGGCAACCCGCAGCGCCTCGTTCCAATGAGCAAGCGCTCCCGCGGGATAGCCCTCCGCCGCCCGCTGTAGCAGAGACGCGATATCGAGGTCGAACCCTGGTTCGAGGCAGATCCGAACGATCCCGAGCGCCGCCCGCCGCAGGCCGAAGGGGTCTTTGCTGCCCGAGGGCCACAGCTTGGGGCCAAGGCCGAAGAATCCGGCGAGCGTATCGATCCGGTCGGCCAGGGCGACGATTCGCCCGGCCTCGCCACGCGGCAGCGCATCCTCCGCACCGCTCGGCAGGTACTGATCGTAGACCGCCTGCCAGACCGCATCCGGTTCACCGTCGGCGCGCGCGTAGAGGCCGCCGATCACCCCTTGCAGCGAGGTGAACTCCCGCACCATCTCGGTCGCGAGGTCGACCTTGGCGAGCTCCGCTGCGCGCACCGCCGCGTCGAGCTCGCGGTCGAGGCCCATCGCCCTGGCGATCTCGGCTGCGAGCGCCGCGAGCCGCACGCTCTTGTCCGCATAGCTGCCCAGCCGCTCCTGGAACGTCAGCGCGGCGAGGGCGTCGGCGCGCTCCGCGAGCGGGCGCGAACGATCCTTCTGCCAGAAGAACCTGGCGTCGGCGAGACGGGCGGCGACGACCCACTCGTTGCCGGCACGCACCCGTCCGGCGGGATCGTCCGGCCGGTCCATCACGGTCAGGAAGAGGGGCAACAGCTTGCCGTCGCGCTCCGCGGTCAGCGCGCTCTGGTGATCGCGCAGCGAGGCGGTCAGCACCTCGCGCGGCAGCTCCGCGAGCTCTGCGGCGAACGAGCCCTCCATGACGCCGGGGACCTCGCAGATGGCGGCGAGCTTCGCGAGCAGCGGCAAGTCGTCGACGAGGACGCCGCCGGCCGCCGCCGCCCGCGCCGCCATCCCCTGTCGGAGCGCCTCCATGCGAGCCGACGACGACGGCACGATGCCGCGCTCGGCGAGCAGCGCGAAGTAGTCCTCGGCCCCCGACACTGGGAAGGGCTCCGGCGAGAGGATCGGATGTCCGCAGGTCGTCCGTCCCGACGCCACGCCGAAGAGCTCGAAGGGGACGACCTCGCCGGAGAGCACCGCCACGATGCCGTGGATCGGTCGCACCCAGGGCCCGGCTCCGGAGCTCCAGCGCATCGACTTGGCCCAGTTGAGCCGCTCGAGGTACTGCGGAATCAGCTCAGCCAATACGGCTGCGGTCTCGCTCCCTTGGTGGGACCGAACGGCGAAGATCCTCTCGCCGTCGGCCTTGACCTGGACCGGTCGACTCGTCTTCTGGCCCATCACGATATCGGTAAAGTGGGTCTCGGACTTCGAGAAGACTCTTCTTCTAAGGGACTCGGGAGAGACTCCAACCTTCTTGGCGAAGCCCTGCCCGGCGGCGGTGAGCTGCCCGTCGGGTCCGAAGGCGACCGCTGCGGGCGGGCCGATCTCGACGACTTCGCGGTCGGGCTCCTTGCCAGGCAGGCCGCGCACGACCAGCCACAGCCTCCGGCAGGTGAAGCCAGTGTCAATGGCGTCCGGTGTGAGGCCGCGACGCACCAGCTCGGCCAACGTCGCCGATTGCAGCTCGTCGATCGCGGGTTGGAGCATCCGCGCGGGGATCTCTTCTGCTCGAACCTCGAGCAGGAAATCCGACGTTGGTGCGGCCCGATCAGTCACCCGCCACCTCCGACGCTCCGTCGCTCGCGCTCGCCGCTGCCCGCAGCAGCGGGAAGCCGAGGCGCTCACGGCTCTCGAGATACTCGCGCGCGCAGCCGATGGCGAGATCGCGGACGCGCTTCATCAGCCCCACCCGCTCGGTCACCGATACTGCGCCGCGGGCGTCGAGAAGGTTGAACAGGTGCGAACACTTGAGCGCACACTCGTAGGCCGGCAGCACGATCCCGGCCGCGAGGCAGCTCCGTGACTCTTTCTCGTAGCCGTCGAACTGCGAGCGCAGAAAGTCGACGTCGGCGACCTCGAAGTTGTACTTCGAGAATTCCCTCTCGTCCTGCCAGCGCACCTGGCCGTAGTCGAGGCCCCCCGGCACCCACTCGATGTCGTAGATCGAGCGCTCGAGGCCGAGGAACATCGTGATGCGCTCGAGGCCGTAGGTGAGCTCGCAGGAGATCGGCGCGAGCTCGAACCCGCCCGCCTGCTGGAAGTAGGTGAACTGGGTGATCTCCATGCCATCGAGCATCACCTGCCAACCCACTCCCCACGCTCCGAGCGTCGGGGCCTCCCAGTTGTCCTCTTCGAAGCGCAGGTCGTGCACCGCGAGGTCGATGCCCATGGCCTCGAGACTGCGGACGTAGAGCGCCTGCACGTCGAGCGGGGCGGGCTTCAAGATGACCTGGAATTGAGTGTGCTTGTAGAGCCGGAACGGATTGTCGCCGTAGCGTCCATCGGCCGGCCGCCGGGAGGGCTGGACATAGGCCACGCTCCACGGCTCGGGCCCCAGAACCCGGAGGAACGTATCGGGATGCATGGTCCCGGCGCCGACTTCGAGATCGTAGGGCTGCTGCAGCACGCACCCCGCATCGGCCCAGAACTTCGATAGCGCGAGGATCAACTCCTGAAAGCTCTTCATCGTCCCTCTCTTCCCGTCGGCCCGCCCGCGAGACGCGTCATGGTCTTGCCCAACACCAGGTAGCTCTTCAGCTCGTGGCCGAGGAAGTGGCGGCGCACCCGCCCCGCGACCGCTTCGACCTCGGCGAGCGTCGCTGCGTCCGGTGGATCCACCGCCATCCGCGCCAGATTCTCTCGCGAAATGCGCCGCAGAAAGGAAACGGCCGCCGCCGACACCGCGAGCGCGCCCGTTCCCGCGCAGCGTCGGCACAGCAGCATCTCGCCGCTGGCCGGCAACGCGGCCCCCCGCTCGAGCGGCTCGCCGCACTGCGGGCAGGCGTCCGAAAGGGGAAAGAGGCCCGCCAACCGGAGGATCCAGGCTTCGTAGTAGCGAGCGGCGAGCGCCCGGTCGGCGCCCCCTTCGAGGGCTTCGACGGTGGTGTCGAGCAGGCGGAAGTACTTCTCGGCCGGCTCGGCCTCCTGGGCGAAGACCGCCATCTGCTCAGCGAGGCAGGCGGCGAGGAGGATCGAGTCGAGGTCCGCCCCGAGCCGCTTGGGGGCCCGCAGGAGCTCGACGCTCGAGATCCGGACCAGCTCCCTCCCCTCTTTCTCGAACCACTCCACCCGCGCCTTGGCGAGCGGCTGCAACGCCCCCGCAAACCGGCTGAAGCGCCGCTTCGCTCCCCGCGCCACGCCGCGCCGTTTCCCCTGCTCCCGGGTCAGAAACTCGACGATCCGATCCGCCTCCTGCAGATCGGAGATCGAGAGCAACAACGCTTCGTCCTGGTGATACCCCACGCCGAGAGGCTAGCAGCGCGCGCGGTCCCGGCCCAGCGCCGATTCCAGAGATCCCGGCGCACAGCGATCGACGCTTTGCCGTGGGAATCCTCGCGAACACGCTTCGAATAAAGGAACAGCCTCGAACCGTCGAGGCGCCACGCGCGGGGCCCGCTGGCCGGTCCGGTCCCCCCTTCTATGGAGCCTTTCGAACGCTCGAAACGACTGAACGTAGAGCTGAGCCGCGATCCGAGAGGAAGCCTCTCTTCTGGGTCGCATCCGCGGGGCGCGAGGCGCGACCCGTTGCGCCACCGGAATCGTCGCTAGGGCTATCCGATTGAAGGCCGGCCTCCGTCACAGCAGGCTCTTGGTGAGGACGAGATCGCGTTGCGGGTCGCGGCCGAGGACGAACGTGTGATCACCGGCTTCGACGAACCCACACTTGGAGTAGAACGCGATGGCGCGCGGGTTGCGCTCCCACACTCCGAGCCAGGCGACGCCGGATCCGCCGGCCGCGGCTCTGTCGAGCAGCGCCGTCATGAGGGCCTGAGCGATGCCCTTGCCGTGCCATTGCTGGTCGACGTAGAGACGACGAATCTCCGCTGGGTTGCTCCCGAGAACGCACGCGGGCGCCTCGCCCCAGCCGAGCTGCCCGTAGGCGATGAGCGCGCCGCTCTGTTCGCATACGAGAGTGCTCATCTCGACAGCGGCGATCTCGCGAGCCTGAATGCCTTCACCGAAAGTCGAGAGACAATGCAGATCCACGTCCTCCGGCGTATTCAGATCTCCAAAGGCCTCGCGAAACGTACGTTCTGCGAGATCAGCCAGCGCCGCGGCGTCGCGTCCCCTTGCTCTGCGGATTCTGCTCAACAGCGGATGTTCCTTCTCTCGCCTGGCTCTTGTCTCGACTGCGCTCCTTCGGGGCGCTCGGCGTTGTCGGCTGCGCGATTCCTGGCACTCCGGGTTGGAAGATGTGCGGACGACGCCGTTGAAGACATTGAAGCCGTGCTGATTGTAGGAGAAGCGGCATCGGAAGTGTCAAATCCTGACAGGCGATTGCGTCGCGGGTGCGGCCAGTGGGGCCGCGGTTTCTGTCAGCGCACGAGGACCCAGACGCCGCCTCTCAGGTGGTGGCCGCAGTGACGGCCGTGGACGTGGCCCTGCGCGAGGTACCAGTGGCCCTGGTGGGAGAAGTGGCCGCAGCGGTCGGTGTGGACGTGACCTTTGGCGATGACGACCGTAGGGCCGAGGCGCGGGGCCGGGCGGGCGTGGACGACGCAGCCGACGAGGGCGGCGGCGAGGGTGGTGACCAGGGCGAGTCGGGCGAGCGGTTTCGGGATGGTCATCGGTTCGTCCTCCGACCCGTGCAACCCGCGCGCGGCGGATTGCCTGCGCGCCGCGCGATCAGGATCGCAGGTGGCTGAGCAGGACGTGGGCGAAGCCGAAGTAGACGAGGATGCCCAGGATGTCGGCGACGATCGCGATCATCGGCCCCGCCGCCACCGCCGGGTCGAGACCGATCTTCTGGAACAGCACCGGCCCGGTGGCGCCCACGATCGATGCCAGCAGGATCGCGATCATCACGCCGCCGGCGACGACCAAGCCCCAGTAGATGTTCTGCTTGAAAGCGAGCGCCGCGCCGCCGGCGAGAATCCCACAGGACAGCCCCAGGATCGCGCCCACGCGCACCTGCCGTCCGAGGAACTCGAGCAGTCCGCCATCCTCCCCCGCCAGGCGGCCGGTCGCCAGGGCGCGCAGGGCAACCGCCGAGGCTTGACTGCCGATCGAGCCGCCGAGACCCATGATGACCGGCACGAAGGCGAGCAGAAAGAGCGCTTCCTGGTAGCGCGCCTGGAACGTCCAGAGCAGCCATCCGGTCACCAAGAGGCCGACCAGGCTGCCGAGCAGCGAGCGCAGGCGCAGGCCCGCCACCTTGAGCGTCCGCTCCTCGTACAGGAGCTCGTCTTCGGAAGTGCCGGCGACCTTGAAGAGATCGTCCGTCGCCTCCTCCTGGACGACGTCGATGATGTCGTCCACCGTCACGATACCGACCATGCGGTTCTGGTCGTCCACCACCGGAATCGCCAGCAGGTCGTAGCGCGCGGCGAGATCGGCGACCAGGACCTGATCGGCGTCGAGCGGCGCCTTGATGACCGAGCGCTGCATGATCTCGGAGAGCAGCCGATCGGGCTTCGACAAGAGCACCTGGCGCAGCGACGTGACGCCGACCAGGTGGCCGTCGCGATCGATGACGTAGAGATAGAAGATCATCTCGACGTCGCTCTGGTCCTGGATCGCCGCGATGGCCGCGCGCACCGACTCGCTCTCCGGCAGGGCAAAGAACTCGGTGTCCATCAAGCGCCCCGCGCTGCTCTCGGGATAGGCGAGCTGGTGCTGGACGTCGGCCAAGTCCTTGAGATCGACTAGCTCGAGCACGCTCTCCTGGAGCGATTCCGGCAGGGACTCGACCACGAAGACCGCGTCGTCGACAGGGATCCGCCCGAGAATCGCGGCGGTCTGCTCGGGCGGGAGGCGCTCGAGCAGCGCCAGCCGGGCCGAGGGCTCGAGCGCGGTCAAGACCTCGCCGGCGGCGTCGGGATACTCCTCGGTCAGGATCTGGAAGACCTCGAGCTGGCGCTCGAGCTCGAGCGCCGCGAGCAAGGGCGCGACATCCTCCGGCCGCGCTCGGCCCAACAGCTTCGAAACGTTGGCTCGCGCGCCCCGTTCGAGGTAGCGCTCCAGCGTCTCGGCCAGCAGCTCGGCGCGGCGGGGCGTCTCGGTCGGTGGCTCCACGGTTGGCGAAGCTAGCACGGCGCTCGGCGGCAGGCGAACGGATAGACTGCTTGTCGATGCCTCTTGCGCTCCTCTGCGACGACGAAGCAGGAATCCTCACGACCCTGGCGGGCGTCCTCGCCGACCAGGGATTCGAGACGGTCGCGACCCAATCGGGCCAGGAGGCCATCGAGCTCTACCGCCGCACTGGGCCGGACATCGTCTTTCTCGACGTCTGGCTTCCCGACCGAGACGGGCTCGAAACGCTGCAAGAGCTGCGCGAGCTGGACCCGACGGCCGCCGTCGTGATGATCTCGGGCCACGGCACCACCACGACCGCCGTCCGCGCGATCAAGATGGGGGCCTTCGAGTACCTGGAGAAACCGGTCTCCTACGAGCAAGTCGTGACCGCGGCGCGCGGCGCCCTCGCTTCGCGCAACCAGGGCGGCGTGCCGGGCTCGCCGCTGCCGCCGGCCGATCCGCGCCGCCTGCCACCGCCGCTACTGCGCAACCTGCGGCCCTCAATTCAGCCGCAGCGCACGATCCGGCACTCGACGGTGCTCTACGGTCTCGGCCTGCATTCGGGCGGCAGGACCGGGCTCGTGCTGCAACCGCTCCCTCCGGGCAGCGGCATCCACTTCCACTCTCTGCCGACCGGCCAGTCGATACCCGCGTACGTTTCGGCGGTAGGCGACACGGAGTACGCGACAACGCTCCAGGGCGGCGGCTCCTCGGTCAAGACGGTAGAGCACATTCTCTCGGCGCTCCACGCCGCGGGGGTGACCAACTTGCTGATCAAAGTCCACGGCGAGGTTCCCGTCCTCGACGGCTCGTCGATCGAGTTCTGCCGGACGCTCGAGGAGATCGGCGTCGAGGATCAGAGTGAGGCGCGGCTCGAATTCGTCGTCGACCGCGTCTACGCGGTCGGGTCGGGCGAGAAACGCCTCTCGATCGAGCCCCACGACGGCTTCGCGGTCGCCTACCAGCTACGCTATCCGCCGCCGATCGGTGAGCAGTACTTCGAGTTCGAGCTCGGCACCTTCAGCGCCTATTGCGAAGAGATCGCGCCGGCCCGCACCTTCGGTTTCATGCGCGACCTGAAGATGCTGAACGAGCTCGGGCTCGGCTCGGGCGGGCGGCTCGACAACTTCATCCTGGTCGGCGAGGACGAAGTGCTCAACACCGAGCTGCGCTTCCCGGACGAGTTCGTCCGGCACAAGATCCTAGACGTGATCGGCGACCTCTATCTGCTCGGCTACCCGATCCGCGGCCGGGTCGAGGCCAGCTTCACAGGCCACCGCGACAACATCGCGCTGCTGCGCGCGCTGGTCGCGGCGAACGGGCTCGACGGCTAGCTATCCGCCGAATCGTCCAAGCCGCCCAGTGCCCCGTGGGCGTCGCGATCGAGCTCGACGAGCAGGCGCGGGTTCTCGCGCCAGCCCGGCTCGCAGCGGACGTGCAGGTCGAGAAAGACCTTGCGCTCGAGGAACTGCTCGAGATCCAGCCGTGCCGCGGTGCCGATGGCGCGGATTGTCGCGCCCCCCTTGCCGACCAGGATGCCCTTCTGCGAATCGCGTTCGACCAGGAGAGCGACGTAGAGCCGAAGGGCGCGCGGCGCGCCGGGATCCTCCCAACGCTCGAGCAATACCGCCGTGGTGAAAGGCATCTCGTCCCGGGTCGCCGCGAGCATCTTCTCGCGAATGCGCTCGGTGACCAGAAAGCGCTCGGAGTGGGTCGTCAGCAGATCCGCGTCGTAGCCCGGCTCCCCCTCCGGCAGGAGTCGCCAGAGCTCCGCGAGCAGCCGGTCACAGCCGTCGCCGGTCGCCGCCGAGAGGGGGACGATCGCGGCGAAAACGTCGCCCTTGCCGTAGCGCTGGAGCTCGGGCAGGAGCGCGGGCTTCGCGACGAGATCGATCTTGTTGAGCACGGCGACTTTCGGCTGCCGCGCTCGCGCGACAAGGTCGAGGAGGAACGCCTCGCCGGAGCCGAAGGGCTCGGCGGCGTCACGCATCAGGCAAACGACGTCGGCCTGCGCGAGCGCCTCGGTCGCTTCCTGCATCATCCGCCGGTTGAGCCGATGCAGCGGCTTGTGCACGCCTGGCGTGTCGAAAAAGACGATCTGCCCCTCGGCGGTGGTGAGAATCCCGACGATGCGCTGGCGCGTGGTCTGTGGCTTGTCCGACACGATCGCCACCTTCTCGTCGAGCAGACGGTTGAGCAACGTCGACTTACCGGCGTTGGGTCGTCCGACCAGAGCGACGGATCCGAAGCGCGCCATGCTCAGTCCCCCGCGCTCGCCTGGCGGCGCACGCGCACCGAGAGGATGCGCCGCTCGTCCGCGCGCTCGATATCGAACTCGAGGCCGCCGTAGGCGAGAGTCTCACCGTCCTCCGGGACTCGGCCGAAGATCATCGTCACGAAGCCGCCGACCGTCTCGATCTGGGTCTCGCTCGGCCGGTAGCCGAAGAAATCGTCGAGAGTGTCGAGCTCGGCCCGGCCATCGAGCATGACGCTGCCGTCGTCGAGCAGTCGATTCTCGGGCTCGACCTCGTCGTGCTCGTCCGAGATCTCGCCGACGATCTCCTCGAGTAGGTCCTCCACGGTCACCAAGCCCTCGGTTCCTCCCCACTCGTTGATCACCACCGCCATCTGCTGCCGGCGTTCCTGCAGCACCTCGAGCAGATCACCGAGCATCTTCGTCTCGGGCACCAGCACCGGCGGCTGAGCGACCGACGCGGGCGACGGCTGAGGAGCGGGCGCGCGCAGGGCCGAGAGCAGGTCGCGGATATGCAGCACGCCGACGATCTGGTCGATCGACCCGCGAAAGAGCGGAATTCGCGAGTGAGAAGAGCTCGCGAAGAGGTCCGCGAGCTCTTCCAGCGTCGATTCGGCCGGCGCCGCCACGACGTCGACGCGCGGGGTCATCACGCTGCGCACCTGGGTGTCACGGAAATCGACCACGCCCCAGACCATGTCCCGGTCAGACGGTTCCAGGATGCCCTCGCGCGTGCCGACATCGATGAAGGCCTCGACCTCCTCTTCGGAAGCCTCCTCCTCCGGCGCTCCCGTTTCGGCGCCGGGCAACTCGGTCACTCTCCGTCGCGCGAGCGGCGCGAGCAGATAGATCAACGGCGTGAGCACACCCAAGGCGATTCGGTAGAGGCCGGTGGTTCGCCGCAGCGCCGACTCCGGATCGCGCCCGACCAGGCTCCGGCTGGCGAGCTCCGTGCCGGCGACCGCGAACGCGACGAAGGTCAGCGCCAATCCGTACGAGACATGCAGGCCGGCATTCGCTCCCGCGGCGCCGAGCGCGACGAAGAGCGCGAGCGGCGCGAGCTTGGCGCAGACGTTGAGCAGGTAGCGAAACACCTCGAAGCGCGCGGGGACCTCGTAGAGGGTCCGCAGCCGGCCCCCGGTCTCCTCCACCCAGTGGCGCATGCGGATCGGTCCCGAGCGCTCGAGCAGCGCCGTCATCAGCGAGAGCAAAGGCATCAGCGGCAGGATGAGCACCGCCGCCCAGAGCGCGAAGCTACTTCGGCCGTCAGGCATCTCGGAGGTGTCGGCGGCGGAGCCGGCGTTCGAGCCGCTCCATCTCACCCTGGTCGGTCTCGTGGTCGTAGCCGAGGCAATGCAACATCCCGTGCAGCACCAGGAGGCGCAGCTCGCGACCGAGCGCGTGGCCGTGCTCTCTCGCCTGCCGCTCGGCCTGCGGGACGCAGATCGCGACGTCGCCCAAGTGCAGGCCCTCGGGCGTCTGGTCACCCGGGAACGACAGCACGTCCGTCGTCTCGTCCTTGCCTCGGAAGTCGCGATTCCAGCGCCGCATCGTCCGGTCGCCGACGAAACGAATCGCGAAGGTCCGATGTTCGGGCGCGAGCTCGGCGGCCAAGGCCTCGGCCCAGCCGGCGAGCGCCGCATCGGCGGCCCTGCTGAAGCGACCCGAGCCGGCGATCGCCACCACGGGAGGGGGAGGTCCGGACGAGGGCGCCTGGGCGCCGCTCACGGCGCTTGCTCGGTCTGGGGCTGGAAGCGCTCGTAGGCGGAGACGATCTTCTGGACCAGCGGGTGACGTACGACATCCCGTTCGTCGAAGTGGATGAACTTGATACCCTCGACCCCGGCGAGAACCGCCGCCGCCTCTTTGAGTCCCGACTGGATGCTCTTGGGCAGGTCGATCTGCGTGACGTCGCCGGTGATCACCGCCTTCGAATGAAAGCCGATGCGGGTCAGGAACATCTTCATCTGCTCTGTCGTCGTGTTTTGCGCCTCGTCGAGGATGACGAAGGCGTCGTTCAAGGTCCGACCCCGCATGAACGCGAGAGGCGCGACCTCGATCATCCCGCGCTCGAGCATGCGGCCGACCTTGTCGTAGCCGAGAATGTCGTACAGGGCGTCGTAGAGCGGCCGTAGATAGGGGTTGACCTTCTCGGCCAGATCGCCGGGCAGGAAGCCGAGCTTCTCGCCAGCCTCGACCGCCGGGCGCGCGAGCACCAGCCGCTTGACTCTCTTCTCGACCAGTTCCGCAGCCGCCATCGCCACGGCGAGGTAGGTCTTGCCGGTGCCGGCGGGACCGATCGAGAAGACCATGTCGTGCTCCATCATCGCCTTGACGTACCACTGCTGATGCAGGCTGCGTGGCGAGATCAAGCGCCGCACCGAGGACATCTGCCCCTCGGCGAGGAAGAAATCGACGAGCGAGGTGGCGGGATCCTCGGAGATCACCCGGATCGCCGTGTTGACGTCCTCGGCGCGCAGTCGATACCCCTTCTCGAGGAGCTTCGAGAGTTGCTCGACGAGCGTTCGCGCGGTCATCGCCGCCAGCTCTTCGCCCTCGATGGAGACCTGATTGCCGCGCGCGGCCAGCTGCACGCCGAAGGCCGCCTCGATTCGCTTGAGGTTCTCGTCGCGGGTGCCGAAGAGCAGGTCGATCCCCTCCTCGGCGAGGGTGAGCTCCGTCATTCGTGCGGTGCTGAAGGGGCAGGGAGAGGGGCCGGTCTCAAGGCATCAGAGAGTCTACCAGAGTGCACTCCCTCGCCCGGGGCGCTCGCTCCGCTCGTACTTGGTTCGTGCTGGTTCGGTTGTTGGGCGTCTCTGGTGGCTTGGCGTGGAGCGTTCCCTTCTCTGCGCAGGAACCGGCCCTCGGGAGGGCGGGTCTGCTCGGGCCTGCGCTCCGCCCGCCCGACGAGGGAAGTGGCGCTCGCACCGTTCCGGCTGGTGGGCGGGCTACGAAGCTCCCTCCGCAGAGAAGGGAACGCTCCACGCGTCTCGTTCGTGCCAGGGCGGGATTCAGGCTCCCGGTGCCTTGCCAGCGTGAGCGCCTTCTCTTGTCAGCCGGAACGTCTGCCCCTGTCATCCTGAACGAAGTGAAGGATCTTGCGCCCGCGGCTGAAGAAGCGAGGACGGCGCTTCCTCGCCGCTCACGCAGAGTCCTTCGCTGCGCTCAGGACGACATGGGGGGAGGTTGGAGCTTGTGTAGCTCCCCGGCAGGAACGAGACGCCCAACCAACGAATCAGCACGAACGCTGAACGAGCGCAGCGAGCCGAGCTCTATTTCGCGGAGTAGTCGTAGAACCCGCGCCCGCTCTTGCGTCCGAACCGTCCCGCCTGGACCATCTGCTTGAGCAGCGGCGGCGGGGCGAAGCGCTTCTCGCGGTACTCCTCGAACATGATGTTCGCGATGTAGTAGGTGGTGTCGAGCCCGACGAAGTCGGTCAGCGTGAACGGCCCCATCGGATAGCCGCAGCCGAGCTTCATCGCCTCGTCGATGTCCTCGATCGAGCCGACACCCTCTTCGAGCGCCCGAATCGAATCGAGCATGTAGGGAACCAGCAGACGGTTGACGATGAACCCGGAGTTGTCCTTGCAGGCGACTGGCGACTTACCGACCGCGCGGCACCACTCCATGGCCTCGGTGACGACGCCGTCGTCCGTCAGCAGCGTGCGCACGACCTCGACCAACTTCATCACCGGCACCGGGTTGAAGAAGTGCAGACCGATCAGCCGCTCCGGACGCTGGGTCGCCATCGCGAGCTGCGTGATCGTGAGCGACGACGTGTTGGAAGCGAAGAGTCGCTCCGGGCTTCACGATGGTGTCGAGCGCCGCGAAGGTCTTCTTCTTCTCGTCGAGGTTCTCGACGATCGCTTCGATCACGAGGTCGCAATCGGCCAACGCCGAAAGCTCGGTGGCGCCAGTGACGCGAGCCAGGGCCTCGTCGCGGGCGTTCGCCTCGAGCTTGCCTTTCGCCACCGCCTTGTCGAGCGATCCGAGCAGCCGCTTCATGCCCTTGTCCAGAAGCTCCTGGCCGACCTCGCGAACCACCACTTCGAAGCCCGTCTTTGCCGCTACCTCCGCAATGCCCGAGCCCATCAAGCCGCAGCCGAGAACACCGATTCTCCGAATCGCCATCTCTAATCTCCGTTCGATCTCAGATTTCGTTGGCGACTTCGGCCAACTCGCACCGGTCGCCGCTCTTGGTCAGTCGTACTCGCAGTGCACCCGGCACATCGAAGGGCAGCCGCTCCGCCCACTCGACCGCCTTGACGCCGGGCCCCAGCAGGACCTCCTCGAAGCCCGACGGCCAGCACCTCTTCCGGCTCGAGCCGGTAGAGATCGAAGTGCCGGAGCCGACAGGCCGCGCCGACGTGCTCACGCATCAGCGTGAAGGTCGGCGACTGAATCTCTCGCGGGTCGATGCCGAGCCCCGCGGCGACGCCCGGCCACTAGAACGGTCTTGCCGGCGCCCAGGTCTCCGGTCAGGAGCAGCGCCCGGTTCGGGAGCAGCTCGGCGGCGAGAGTCCGCCCGATCCGCCGGGTCTCCGCCTCGCTCTCGGAGCGCCAGGTCCTCATGCCATCGACAGCCGCTGGCAGGCCGCAGGGATGGCCTCGGCCAGCTCGCCGGCCGGAATCGCTGGACCGCCCCGCCGCTCTGCGACCATGTCGCCGGCCAGACCATGCAAGTGTACCGCGAGCGCCGCGGCGATCGCCGGTTCGTCGCCCTGGGCCAGGCGCGCTGCCAGAAGCCCAGTGAGGACGTCGCCGCTGCCACCGGACGCGAGCTCCGGGCCGCCTGTGGCGTTGACCCAGGCCTCGCCATCCGGCGCCGCGATCAGCGTGCGGCGCCCTTTGAGGACCACGACGGCCCTCGAACGCGCCGCCGCTTCGCGCGCCGACCCGAGCCGATCGGCCTCGATCGCCTCGACCGTCGAGCCCAAGAGCCGGGCGAGCTCACCGGGATGAGGCGTCAAGACCGTCGGCGCGGAGCGCTGCGCCAGCCGCTCGAGCGCACCTTCGAACGGCGCCAGGCCATCGGCATCCAGAACGAGCGGGCGATCGAGTCCGAGCACGAAGCGTTCGACCAGGTCGAGGGTCTCGGGATCGCGTCCCAGCCCGGGTCCCAGCGCCACCGCCGACCGCAGCGAGGCAGCCGCGCCGCAGCACCTCGAACGCTCCGGCCGCCGCTCCACCCACCGCCGTGGTCGGCAACGGCAGCTGCATCGACTCGGGAGAGGCAGCCGCGAGCGCGGCTCCCAGCTCCGCGGGGGCGGCCACGGTCACCAGGCCGGCGCCACCCCTCACGGCGGCCCGCGCGGCGAGGATCGCAGCGCCCGGCAGCGCCCGAGAGCCCGCCACCAGCAGCAGATGGCCGAAGTGCCCCTTGTGCGCGCCGGCCGAGCGCGGTGGCAACCAGGCGGCGACCTCCTCGCCAACGAGGAGATGAAGGGCGCCCGGGCCTCCCGCGAGCGGCGCCGGGAAGCCGAGGTCGGCGACCACGAGCTCGCCGCAGAGATCGGCCGCCGGCGGCAACACGTGCGCCGCCTTGAGGGCCACGAAGGTTACCGTGTAACGCGCCGGCAGCACCGGCCCGTTCGGGCGCGCGCGATCGGCGTCGAGGCCGCTCGGCAGGTCGATCGCCACGCGCACCGCTCGCCCCCGCGCCAACGATTCCACGCGCTCGGCCGCCGCCCCGTCCAGAGGACGGGACAGTCCGGTCCCAAAGAGCGCGTCGACAAGCAGCGGCGCGTCCCCGAAGTCGCCATCCGCCGCGCCCGCTTCGAGCTCCCGGACCTCGAGGCCGATCCGCCGGCAGATCTCCAGCTGCAGGGCGCAGTCCGCCGAAAGCTCCCGGCCGAACCGATCGAGGCCGAGCGCCACTTCGAAACCGCGCGTCGCGAGGTGACGAGCGACGGCGAGGCCATCCCCGCCGTTGTTGCCTGGGCCACAGATCACGGCAACACGAGCTTGCTCCGGGAACGCCGAGGTCAGCGCCTCGACCACGGCGAGCGCGGCGTTCTCCATCAGCACCGGTCCCGGCATCCCCAGCTCTTCGATCGCCCGCCGATCGAGGTCGCGCGACTCCGCCGCGGTCAAGACTCTCATCCCACCCTCCGCACCTGAAGCGTCAGACCGAGCCGCTCGAGCTCGGTCCACGTCCGCGGCGCCAGCGTGGGTTCGCGCGCCAGGCGCTCCACCAGCCGCGTGAGGTCCTCCGGGCGATCGACGTCGTCTCCCGGTTCGAGCTCGGCCACCGCGAGACCGAGCTCCTCGCAGTGGGCGACCGACACGGCGAGAACAGCGTCGGTGCTCCAGGGGATGCCTCGGAACATCTCCGCCCGCAGCTCGGCAGGCCGGACCGCGACCAGGTAGTAGCCGCCGTCGGTGGCCGGTCCGAAGACCACGTCGGCGCCTCGATCCAGCTCCTCGAAAGCCCGCGCGACCCGTTCGGCGCGGAGATCGGGATGGTCGCTGCCGATGACCGCCACAGACTCCGCGTCGGCCGCAGAGGCGATCGCATGGATGAGCCGATCGCCCAGGTCGTCACCCACCTGACGATGCCCGAACGCCGGCTCCCGCGGCACCGGCTCGCCCGGCTCGAGGCTCCAGAACACCCTCAGGTCGGCCGGACCACGACGGAAACGGTCGATCAGGTCGTCGAGAAAGGCGCGGTGCAACCGCGCGGCCTGCGCGGCGGAGAGCGGGCCGATCAAGCGGGTCTTCACCCGCCCCGGGACCGCCGGTTTCGTGAACAGAAGGAGCGCTCGAGCCGTCACCGGGTGCGATTCTAGCCTTCGGCTACAATCGCCGCAGCGAGCTTCCGGACGACCGGCGGGTGCCGCATCGGCAGGCCCGGGGCCGAGGACCATGCGCGGGAGGACCCCGTGACCCAATGGCAGTACAAGATCATCAACATCCGGAGCGAGGGCTACAAGCTCGACCCGCACGCGGCGGTCGAGCTCGACCGGCTCGGGGTCGAAGGCTGGGAGCTGGTGACGATCACATCCGTGAACTTCAAGACCGGCGCGACCGACAACATCGCGATGGTCTTCAAGCGCCCAGCGCCGGCGCAGTGACCTCCTAGTCGCCGGCGGGGAGCCGGCGCTTCCGTCCTCCGCGCGGTAGCGCCCGGCGCACGGCGATGCCGAGCGCGATTCCCGCCGCGACGCCAACCAGCGGGACCACCCAGGCCAACGCCCGCGGCGCCCAGCCGATCTCGCGCTCGATCGAATCCTGAACGTCGGCGAGAGTCCGCTCGAAGCGGCGCCGGCTGCGTTCCAGGTCCTGGCTCAAGGCCCTTCCTCCCCTTCGCCATCCTCGTCGAGTGAAGCGATGCTCTCCGACCACCAGCGCCGACTCGCCATGACGCGACGCCGGACGGTCCGGGCGGGGGTCTCGAGGCGCCGCAGCTTGATGCGCGCCCAGCCGAGCAGAACGGCCGCCACCAGGACGAAGCTGGCGAGAACGACACCGACCGCGCCCCAGCGCGGCAGAACGAGCGCGAGCAACTCGATCGCGAGGTCGACGAACAGGCCGAGCGCCCAGAAAGCGAACGCGCCGCCCACGGCGGCGATCAGGAGCGACGACAGAAGCGCGCGGGCGGACGCTCCCAGCTCGTCCGCGATCGCCGTGAGCTCGGCGCGCAGCAAGTCGCCGGCCGCGAGGCCGAGCTCGCGGATCGTGCCGGTCCAGCTCCGCGGTTCCCCGCTCATCCGGCGCCGATGTTCATCGTGCGGACGGTGAAGGAAGAGACAGCGGCGAGCTCATCGCGCACGCCCACCGCGAGCTTCTGCGCGCCCTTTCTCATCAACAACTGCACCTGATAGACGTAGTTCTGCCCGCGCGCCTGCTCGAGCTCGCCGGCCGGGATCTCGATCGGGATCGGAACCTCCTGGACCTCCGAGATGCCGCCCTTGGTGTCCATCGCGGCCACGAAGAGGCGTACGCGCCCGGTGTGGCCCTCCCCCTGCGGCACGAGCGTCAGCTTGCCGAGCGGGATCCGCACCTCGATCGGAACCAGGTAGTGGCCATCGTCGCGGGGCGTCGCCCGTCCCCGGTCGATCACCACGGCGAGCGGGTTGTTCTCGACGTCGAAGAAGAGCGACGAG
Source organism: uncultured Acidobacteriota bacterium (assembly GCA_963700315.1). GTDB lineage: Bacteria > Acidobacteriota > Thermoanaerobaculia > Multivoradales > JAGPDF01 > JACTMI01. The sequence goes on from CAVOXC010000002.1 coordinate 113,708, forward strand.
AACACGCCGTCGGACATCCGCGCCTCGACCGTCTTGTCGCGGTAGCCGTCGCGGTGGCGCGCCACCAGGTCCTTGCGCTTCATCTTGATCTGGATGTCGTGGTAGCGGCCGTCACCGCTGTGCGCCGGCGAGTATCCGAGCGAATAGTAGTTGCGAAAATCGTCGGCGATCAGATCCAGACCCTTGGTCGGGTCGTTGGTGTTGTAGATCGCCTTGCCGCCGGTCCGCTCGGCCATCAACTGCAGGGAGCCCTGGAGGTTCGAGAAATAGACGGAATCGACGAAACCGCTGGCATTCGGTCGCGCGTTCTCTGCCGAGATCGAGGTCGAGACGCGCAGGCCACCGGCGTCGATCGTGTAGAAGGTGATCCGATTGGCGTTGGCCTGCGCCAGGATCTCCTGATACCGGCGCGTGGCGTCATACTGGCGAGACTCCATGATCGCGCTGGTGGCGCTCGCCCACTTGTCCTGAATGGCGTGAAAGACGTCCTCCGCCGCCACCAGCGGCAGGCCGCTCGAGACGTAGAGCACGGCCTTGCGCCCAGGCAGACCGGCGAGCGAGGAGGCCGTCTCCTTGATCGCGTTGAGGCTGAAGGTGAGATCGTTGAAGACCGACTCCGCGTACTGGCGCGCGCGCAGCGTCGCGTAGCTCGGGTCCTCCGAGTCGTTGATCTCGCGGAGGATCTCCTGGCGGTCCCGCTCGGCACTGTTGCCCATTGCCGAGATCTTCTCGATCTCGAACAGCGCGGAGGCGATCGTGGTCGGGTCCGTGGTGAAGGGCCTGCGGAGATGCGTCTCCCGATCGTAGGTGACCAACATGACGCGATCGCCGTGCGTCAGCTTGTTGCGCAGGAAGTCGCGCAGGCCGGCGAAGACACGATTGCGGTCGAACACTTTGATGTTGAAGTTGTCGACGTAGACGACCAGGTGGAGCCGCTGATCCTCCGGGATCTCGACGTCGAGCGGCACGCCCCGGAGCTTCTCGACGGGGGCAGCGGCTGGCGGGCTCAGCGTCGGCGGGTGCAGGCACCACGGCGCTGCCCTCCTCGACGGCGTAGAAGTTGGTGATCAGCACTGGCTTCTTGTCCTCGAACAGCTCGAAGTCGTCACGGGTCAGGCCAGTGATCCGGTTGCCCTTCTTGTCGGTGACGTAGACGTCGACGTTGACCAGGTTGACGTCGATCGACTCGAAGAACTCCGGTCCGGCGCTCGGCCGGCCGACGTCCGCGGCCGGGTCGTCCGGCGACGAGGCATCGGCGGGCGGCTCGGCCCCCTGCTGCGAGAACGCGGCGAGCGCGACGACGGCGGCGGACGCCAGCGCGAGTATCCAACTACGAACGGCTCTCAATGTCTCTCTCCTGACTCCCGTTTCAGGGCGTGATCGCTACAGACGCCGAATGGATCACGCCGCTGACCGGATCGTACAACGCGATCACCACCTGGTTGCGGACGCGCCGCAGCTCGAGGGTGGTGCGATAGCTCACGAACTGACCCGCGGGCGGTTTGCTCGGCATCTCCAGGCGGACCGGCACGACCGGAATGTCGGAGCGACCGCCGCGATCGTCGAGCGCGGCGACGCGCAGCTCGAGCTCTGTGGCGAAGCCGCCGTCGACGGGCAGCAGCGTCAAACCGTCGAGCGAGATTGCGAGCTCGAAGTCGACGGTCATCACCGATGTCGACTTGCGCTTCGGCTCGCCGACTCTGACCGGCAGAGGCTTGACGTCCGGCCCGCTGCCGAACAACAACACGCTCTCGACGGCCATCGAGACTTCGCGCGAGCGCGAGCTGTCGAGATACCCGCTCCGGGCCCGCACCTTGAGACCTTGACGCAGAACCTCCAGGTCGACGTCGTGGCGAACATCGTCGCCCTGCCAGTCGGGGACGAACCCGATCCAGTAGTAGGTCCGCGTGTCGGCGGCCGCACGGCGTAGCACCTCGAGACGGCGCGAATTCAGCATCACCTGCCCGCCGGTCTCCCGGGAGAGGAACTGGATCGACCACTGGGTGTTCGACTCCCGCAGGAATGCGGCCGTGCCGGTCTCGAGCACGGGCGGGTCCGAGAGCTCCGCGTCGCCGAAGGCCTCGTTCTCGAGCCCGGGAACGTCGACGGCGTAGATCGTGTACCCGAGCTGGTTGGCGGTGTCGACCAGCGGCGCCAGGAGCGGCCGGCCCCGCTGCAGGCCCGGCTCGACGATCAGTCGCCCGAAGTCGTTGGCGGCGTATTCAGCCGGATCGAACGGCCAGCCCCCGGACAGGAGGATCAGCACTTTGCGCCCGGGGGGATTGGCGAAACCGCGTAGCGCCGCTGCTGCCGCCGACACGGCGTTACCGAGCTGTTGCTGCAACACTTCGGCGTAGTAGCGCTCCGTGATCTCGAGCTGGCCGTTGAGGGTGCCGCGTCCACTCAACAGACCCGAGTCGCGCCGGAGTCGCTGATCGGTCGCCAAGCTCCGCTTCTCGGAGCGGCGCTGCAGCCCGAAGGCAGGGCGAGACTCGGCAGCGCGCAGCGCCCGCTCGAGCTGCGGCGTCGAGCTCGTCCAACTGGTCAGGAGATCGAGTCGATTGCCGTCGAAGGAGACGATCGCCATCCGGTCTTCCGAAGTCAATCGGGACAGCTCGGCGCCGATCCCCTTGAGCACCTGGTTGCGATCCCGCGCGATCGAAAAGAAGTCGTCGACGAAGACGAGATAGGAGGTGCCGACCGGGGAGCCGGGAACGAGATCGGGAATTCCCTCGATCGTCGCTGCGGGCGCCGGGACTCCTTCCGACGCGACCGCGTCGCCCCCCCGCACCTCGGTGAAAAAGCGAATCGGCGTCTCCTCGCCATCGATCCGGAGCCGGAAATCGGCCACCGCGAGGCCGGTGATCGGCAGGCCGTCGCGGTCGGTCACCACCACTTCGAGGTTGACCACCCGAACCTCGACCGTCTCGCCGAAGACCGGGGGCGTCGGCTCCTGTGCGGCGGCGGGCAGGGCGACGCTCGCCACCAGGACGGCGCAGAGGATTCCAGAGACGTCTTCGCGCATGGTCATATTCGGCTCCTGGTCACCGGAGGCCTTTCGACTCCAAAGAGAGGCCGGCCCCCGGACTCCTCTGGTCGTGAGGAGTGCAAGGGTTGGGCCGCTCCCCTTCACGTCCCTCGGGCGGAGACCCCCGACCGCTGCAGCCGGTCCGCCAAGTGCTCGGCGATCCGATCGCCGTGGTCACGCGAGTTCTCGATGAAGATCCGGTGGGTCTCACGACCCGCCTGAATGGTGCCTGCGACATAGAGGCCGGGCACGTTGGTCTCGAAGCACTGCGGATCGAACTCGGGCACCTTGGTCTCGCTGTCGATCCGCACCCCCGCTCGCTCCATGAGTCCGGTCTCGGGCTCGTAACCGATCAAGACGTAGGCCGCCGCCGCCGAAACGACCTCGATGCCGGAGCCGACCGCGACCTCGATCACGCGCTCGCCGAAACGGAGCACCCGGGCGCCGAGCAGGGCTCGGATGGAACCCTCCTCGATGCGGTTCTCCAGGTCGGGCCGCACCCAGTACTTGATCGTCGCCTTGGGCGCGTCGCCCCGGTGGATCAAGGTGACCCTGGCGCCGTGGCGCCAGAGCTCGAGCGCGACCTCCGCGCCCGAGTTGCCGGCGCCGATGACCGCGACGTCTTCGCCATGGTGCTCCCAGGGCTCACGATAGCGGGAGCGCACCCACGGCTGGTCCTCGCCGGGCACGCCGAGCCGCAGCGGATTGGTGAAATAGCCGATGGCGAAAGCGACGGCTCGCGCCCACCGGGTCACGACGCCGGCGCGGCCTTCGGACCGGACTTGGAAGAGCTCGCCCTCGCGCTCGACCGCCACGACGTTCTCGAAGAGCGCGATCTCGAGGTCGTGGCAATCCGCAACGGCCTGGTAGTAGGCGATCGCCTGTCTGCGATTCGGCTTGTCCTCGGGCACGGCGAACGGAATCCCAGCGATCTCGAGCTTGTCCCGAGTCGTGAAGAAGGTCATATCGACGGGGTAGCCGACCAGCGAAGCGACGAGCGGACCGCGCTCGACCAGCTGGCAGGAGAGGCCGGCGGCAGCGGCCGCGGCGCCGATCGCGATGCCCGTGGGACCGGCGCCGACGACCAGGAGATCGAGCGGGGTGGGGCGATCTTCCGCGCTCAGCGCCGTGCCTCCGCGACGGTGAGAGCCCCGTCCGTCGCTCCACTCGGCCGAGTCCGCCACCAGAGCCCGAGCACCAGCACGATCAAGGCGAGGGAGATGACCTGAGCGATCGTCAGCGGACCGAGGAACCGATCGTCCTTGGCACGCAGCACCTCGACCGCGAAGCGCTCGAGCGACATCAGGCCGAGCACGGCCAGTATCGTCCGGCCGGTCGGCGCCCGCCGGGAGAGGAGCCAGGTTGCCACCGCGAAGATGACGAGGGCGGCCAGTGTCTCGTAGATCTGAGTCGGGTGAACGGCGAGCAGCTGATGGTCGGGAACGCTCGCCGGCACGTCCACGCCGAACTCCGTGCGTAGGTAGAAAGCCGTCGTCGGCGGCAGGCCGTTGGCGAACTCGACGCCCCAGGGCAGCGTGGTCGGACGTCCGTAGTCGTCGCCGACCAAGAAGCAGCCGAGGCGGCCGACCCCGTAGCCCAGAGCGAGCCCTGGCGCCGCGGCGTCGAGCGTCGGCCAGAGCGGCAACCGGCGGCGGCGCAGTGTCCAGAGCACCGCCGCCGCCCCGAGCAGGAAGCCCCCGTACCAGACCAGGCCGGAGCGCTCGAGCAGCAGGTGCCAGTCGCCGTGAAGGATCGCATAGTAGATCTTGGCGCCGAGAATGCCGCCGGCGCCCGCCGCGAACACGACCGAGCTGGCGTCCTCGGCGTTGCCGATTCCGAGCCTGTCGAAACCCCAGGCGAGGCGCCAATAGCCGACGCCGAAAGCCGCGACGAGCATCACGCCGAATGGGCTTATCGCGATGGGCCCAATGCGGAAAAGCTCCTGAATCATCGAGAATCATCCTAACATCGGGCCGATGCCCGTTCCCCTCGTCGCGCGCCGCGCCGACCTGCTGCCGCGAGGCCAGCGCCAGCGGCTCATCCTGCGCCTGTTGCGCCGGCCCAACGACCGGCCGGCGCGCCGGCTGCTCGCCCGTCTTCATCCGGCCGACATCGCACCGCTCGTGCCGATGCTGACGCCGGCCGAGCAGAGCGCGCTGTTCGAGGTGCTGTTCGAGATGAGGCTCGCGGCCCGCACTCTGCGCGACCTCGATCCCGAGCCGCTCGCCGCCGTGGTCGACCGCTTCTCCGACGACCGGCTGACCCTGATCCTCCGCCGCATGAGCTCGGACGACGCGGTCGACCTGCTCGAATCGCTCGATCCGGAGCGGGTCGAGCGGCTCCTCGCCCTCATGGCTCCGGCGCACGCCGTTCACCTACGCAACTTGATGCGCTACGGACCGGCCACGGCCGGCGGCCTGATGGACCCCGACGTGCCGCGCTTCTTCGCCGACGAGAGCGTCGAGGAGACCCTCGACCGCGTCCGCCGCCTCGCCGAAGGCCGGCGCCTCTTCTACCTCTACGTTGTCGACGAGCGCGGGCACCTGCTCGGCATCGCCGGTCTCTGGCAGCTCGTCTCGGCGGCGCCCGAACGCAAACTGCGCGAGATCATGTCCCCGGAGGTCGTCGCGATTCGCGTCGACACGCCGGAGGAGGAGGTCGCTCGCCACTTCGGGCGCTACGACCTGCTGATGATGCCGGTGGTCGACGAAGACGGCTTGCTGGCCGGTGCGATCACCGTCGACGACGTCCTCGACGTCGTCGAGGCGCAAGCGACCGAGGATCTCTACCGGCTGGCCAATCTCGACGTCCAGGACGGCCTGGCGACCACGCCGGTGCGATCGGTGCGCCTGCGCCTGCCCTGGCTGATGATCAACCTCGGCACGGCCTTCCTGGCCGCAGGCGTCGTCAGCCTCTTCCAGGAGACCATCGCCAAGTACGTGATCCTCGCGATCTTCATGCCGATCGTCGCCGGCATGGGGGGCAACGCCGGCACCCAGACCCTCACCGTCGTCGTGCGCGGCCTGGCCCTCGGCCAGCTCGACTTCCGCCGCAGCGGCGGCATCGTGCTCCGCCAGACCCTGGTCGGCCTGATGAACGGCCTGGGAACCGGCCTGGTGCTCGGGCTCGTCGCCTTCCTCTGGGAGCGCAACCCGATCCTCTCCCTGCGTGCTCTTCATCGCGGAGACGATCAACCTCACCGTCGCCGGCCTCGCCGGCGCGACGGTGCCCCTGGCGCTCAATCGATTCAAGCTCGACCCCGCCCTCGGCAGCTCGATCTTCGTCACGACCGCGACCGACGTCAGCGGTTTCCTCGCTTTCCTCGGCACCGCGACCCTGCTGCTCGAGCTGCTCACAGGATGAGCCCGCCGACCGATCCCGGCAGCGCCGGCCCGCTCGGCGGGTCACCGCACGAGGCGCCGGCGCTCTCCCGCGTCGAGCCTCGGCACGTCGAGACCCTGCGCGCCGAGGTCGGCGCGGACGCGGTACTCGTCGATCCCGAACGGATCGAGCCCTACTCGCACGACGAGACCGAGGACCTGGTCTTTCCGCCCGACGTCGTCGTGCGCCCGGCGAGCGTCGAGGGTGTCTGCGCCGTGCTTCGCCTCGCCCACCGGGAGCGTCTGGCGGTCGTCCCCCGCGGCGCCGGGACCGGCCTCTCGGGCGGCGCCCTCGCCGTCCGCGGCGGCATCGTGCTCTCGCTCGAGCGGCTCGATCGAATCCGCTCGATCGACGAGCGCGACCTCGTCGCCGAGGTCGAGGCGGGCGTGACCACCGCAGCGCTCCAGGCGGCCGTCGAGGCGCCGCGGCCTGTTCTATCCGCCCGACCCGTCGAGCCGGGAAAGCTGCCAGATCGGCGGCAACCTCGCCGAGGACGCCGCGGGGCCCAGGTCACTGCGCTACGGCACGACACGCCGCTGGGTCCTCGGTCTGGAGGCCGTGCTCGCCGACGGGCGCCTGCTCCAGACCGGCGGCCGCAACCGCAAGGACGCCACCGGCTACGCGCTCACCCAGCTCCTGATCGGCTCCGAGGGCACGCTCGCGGTCCTGACCGCCGCGACCCTCGCGCTCGTCGCCCGGCCGCGGGCGGTTCTCACGCTGATCCTCCCCTTCTCGCGGCTCGAAGACGCGGCAGCCGCGGTCGAGCGCATTCTTTCCTCGGGCTTCGACGTCGCCGCCTGCGAGCTGATGGAGCAGGCGGCGCTCGAAGCGGTCGGCCGCGCCGAGACCCTGCCCGCGCCGCTCGTCGGCAAGGCCGCCATGCTCCTGCTCGAGCTCCACGGCGAGGCGACGGAGCCGTTGCTCGAAGTCGCGACGGGCATCGAGGCGGTCGCGCGCGCAGCCGGCGGAGGCGAGGCCATCGTCGCCGACGACGCCGCGGGCCAACGCCGCCTCTGGCAGGTCCGCCGCAAGGTCGGCGAGGCCGTCAAGGGGATCTCCCCCTACAAGGAGGCGGACACCGTCGTGCCGCGCTCGAAGCTGGTCGAGCTCGTGCTCGCCGCGCGCGAGGCCGCCGCGCGCCAGGGCCTGACCGCGATCTGCTACGGCCACGCCGGCGATGGCAACCTGCACGTCAACCTGCTGCGCGGCGAGCTGGCGGAGGCGGAGTGGCGCGAACGCCGCGACGCCGCCGAAGAGGAGCTGTTCCGCGCGGTGATCGCGCTCGGCGGCAAGATCACCGGCGAGCATGGCGTCGGCTGGGTGCAGCGACGCTTCCTCCACCTGGCGCTGGGGCCGGCCGAGGTCGAGATCTCGCGGCGGCTCAAGGCGGCGTTCGATCCGCTCGGCATCCTGAATCCCGGCAAGATCTTCCCGGATCTCCCGAGGGATCAGGGGAGCGCGCGGGCTCCGGAGGGACACTCCTGAGTCACGGCGCGTTCGGATCGCCTTCGCTGGCCCTCGGCCTCGCCTTCGGCCTAGGGATCATCGGACAGCTGCTGGCGCGCCATCTGCGCGTGCCGGGCATCGTCGTGCTGCTCGGCCTGGGCGTCGCCGCCGGACCGGACGGTCTCGGCTGGCTCCTCCCGGGATCTCTCGGCCCCGGGCTCGCCGCGTTCGTCTCCTTCGCTGTCGCCATCATCCTGTTCGAAGGCGGCCTCGCCCTGGATCTGCGCCGGCTCCTGCGCCAGGCCCAGCCGATTCGGCGCCTGATCACGCTCGGCGCCGCCGTCACCGCGCTCCTGGCCACGCTCTCGGCGCGCTGGTTGCTCGATTGGTCCTGGGGCGTCTCGACCCTCTTCGGCACTCTCATGATCGTCACCGGCCCCACGGTAATTCAGCCGCTTCTGCGCAGGATCCGGGTTCAGCCACGGGTCGGAACGGTGCTCGAAGCCGAGGGCCTGCTCGGCGACGCCGTCGGCGCGACGGTGGCCGTCGTCGCCCTCGAGGTGCTCCTCGCGAGCCCGGGAACATCGATCGAGTCGGCGTTCGAGGGGCTGTTCGGACGGCTCGGCTTCGGCGTCGTCTCCGGGTTGATCGCCGGCGCCGGCATCGGCGCCGCCCTCAGCGTCCGGCGCCTGGTGCCGGAGGGTCTGCGCAACGTCACCGCGCTCGCTCTGCTCGTCGCTTTCTACCAGGCGAGCAACGCGATGGAGAGCGAGAGCGGCATCCTCACCGCGATCGTCGCCGGGCTCATCGTCGGCAACCTGCGCAACCAGTCGCTGCGGGCGCTGCGCGAGTTCAAGGAGGAGCTGACGACGCTGATGATCGGCATCCTCTTCGTTCTGTTGGCCGCGGACGTGCGTCTGGCGGACGTCCGCTCGCTCGGCTGGCCGGGCGCGACCGTCGTCCTGCTGCTCATGTTCGTGGTGCGGCCGGCCAACGTCGCACTGTCGACCGCCGGCTCCGATCTCAAGTGGCGCGAGCGCGCCTTCATCGCCTGGCTCGCTCCGCGCGGCATCGTCGCCGCCGCCGTCGCCTCCCACTTCGCCGACGTCCTGGCCGAGACCGGCATCGCAGGCGGTCGCGAGCTGCGTGCGCTCATCTTCCTGGTGATCGCCACGACGGTAACGCTGCAAGGACTGTCCGGCGGATGGTTCGCGCGGGCGCTGGGCGTCGCCCTCCCGGCGCCCAGCGGCTGGGGCATCCTCGGCGCCAACGCGCTCGGACGAACCCTCGCCCGCCTGCTCGGCGACTCGGTGACCCTGGTCGACACCAACCCGGATCACTGTCGCGAAGCGCGCAAGGAAGGGCTGGTCGCCTGGGCGGGCAACGCTCTCGACGAGACTACTTTCGGCGAGTCCGGCCTCGAAGAGCGGCGGGGCTTCCTGGCGGTGAGCCCGAACGAAGAGGTCAACTACCTGTTCGCCGGCAGGGTGCGCGAGTTCGCGCGCGACGCCCTGATCTGGGTGGCGCTCCGGCGCGATCACGACGCGATCCGGCCCGAGATGCTGAAACCTCTCGGCGCGCGGATCCTCTTCGACGGTGAACGCGCCATCGAGCTCTGGTCGCTGCGCCTCGAGCGGCGCCTGGCCGTCGTGGAGAGCTGGCTCGCCGCAGCGAAGGAGCCCACGCTGCCGCGCGACGAGGGCAGCGGAGTCCCCGCCTCCTACCTGCCGCTCGTGCTCTTTCGCGACGGCAACGCGACCCCGTACGACGTCGATTCGAAGCCGCGCCAGGGCGACCGGCTCGCTGTCGCGCTGTTCACGGAGGCGCGCCGAGACGCCGAGGCCCGCCTCGCCCTGGGCGGCTGGCGCAGGATCCCGGACGACGAGGAGGCGCCCGCGCCAATCGCCCCCGCGTGACCGGGAATCGAGGGACGGTTCAGAACTTGCCGGAGATGCCGAGTGCCAGGGTCCGGCCCGGCGAGCGATCCGCCGACTCGTCGGGCGAGCCGAAGTAGCGCGGGTCGGTCGCGCTGCGGACCGAGAGCCTGACTTCGAAGCGCTCGGACATCCGATAGCCGCCGCCGAGGTCGACCAACTCGTAGCCGGGCCTCGCCACCTCGGTCGGGCCCGGGTCGTCCTTCGCGAGGAAGAGCGTGGCACGCCCCCACGCATAGAGCCGTCCGTGCGACCAGCTCACCCCGGCGAAGCCGTTGGGTGCCGGAGCGTCGTCGATGGCGGCGCCGTCGCCGCCGCGAGACCTCGTCCAGGCGGCGCCGGCTTGGAGCTTCCAGTCGCTGCTCAGCTCCACCTGAGCCTCGAGCTCGACGCCTTCGACGACCGCCTCGCCCCGGTTGCGGAAGAAGAAGTCGTCGCCGGTCCGGTAGCGCTCGATCAGATCGCCGATCTCGTAGCGGTAGAGGTAGCAGGCGAGCGCGCGACCGGCGGTGCTCCGCCTCACGGCGAGGTCCCACTGCAGGCTCGACTCCGGCTCGAGCTCGGGATTGCCGGTGACGAAGCCGCGCCCCGAGGGTCCCCGGAAGTAGCGGTCCGACAGCGTCGGGGAACGGAAGCCCCGCGCCAATTGGGCCGTCGCCGACCAGCCCGCGGCCGGCGTCACGGTCACGGCGAGGCTGCCCCCGAGCGGTGCAGCGCTCTCGCTGCGGTCGCCGAAATACCCGCCACGATTCTCGGTCTGGATCCGATCGCCGCGCAGCCCGAGGCCGAGCGAGGTCCGCTCGCCGATCGGCCTCGACCAGATCGCGAACAGACCGCCGGTCCACTGCGACGCCTCTTCGACCGCGAGCTCATGGCTCGTTGCGGTCACCGTGGTGCCGTCGGCGCCGAAGCTCACCCTCTCGGCGATCGCGGTCATTCCCGCACGACCGTGGACGTCGAGGCCGAGCTGAAGCCGTCCGCCGGCGAGCTTCCGTCCACCGACCACGCGCAGCGACGCGTCGTCGGCGTCGGTATCAGACCTGTCGATCCGCCGATTGGAGCTCTCCGTCGGCGCGCGGTCGCGCTCGAGCACCACCTGGTAGGTGCCGTAGAAGAGCGCCGCGTCGAGGTCGTCCCAGCCCCCTCCCGGCGTGCCCAGCCAGGACAGCTGGAAGCGATCGGAGTCCTCTCTCGGGTAGAAACCGCGGATCTGGCGCGAGTCGCGCGCCGCCTTGCCCAAATCGTCGACCCGTTCCGCCATGACGCTCGCGCGCAGCCGGCCAGGTCCGAGAGGCGCCAGGAAGCGCACCCCTCCCCCCATCGCCGAAAAGCCGGAGTTGAAGAGCTCGTTCCCCCCTCCCGACTCTCCGTCACCGGCGTCGGCGCCGTGGAGGTCGACGAGCATCGAGCCGGCGCCGAGCTCGAAGGATGCGACCAGGCTACCCGCGACGAGCGGCTGCCCCCCGCTCGCGCCCTCCACCGACCAGCGCAGCGCGAAAGGTCCGGACTCGGGATCCCGGGTGACGGCGTTGAGAACGCCTCCGAAGGCGTCCGAGCCGTAGGCGACGGAACCGGGTCCGCGGACGACCTCGACCGCGGCCAGGCTGCTGGGGTCGAGAAATGTGGCCGAGGGTCCGGCGCGCCGCTCGGCGGTGACCCGGGCGCCGTCGACCAGGATCAAGGTCCGGCCGCGCGCGAGGCCGCGCAGAACCGGCACAGAGTCGGCTCCGTCGCCCAGCTTGGATGCGCCGGCCACGGCGTCGAGAGCCTGAAAGAGCCGCTGCGGCGGGCGCTGCTCCAGCGCTTCCACCGAGATCACTGTCGCCGCGCCGGCGGGCAGCAGGTCGAGCCCCGGGGCGACTCCCGAGACGACCGTGACGCTGTCGCGCACCGCCTCGATCATCCGAACCTCCAGGGGGCCCGCTGCCGGCAGCGTGTCGACGACGATGGCCGGCGCGAGCCATCCATCGGGGGCGCGCGCGACGATCTGAAACGGCAGCGGCGGCGGCGGATCCAAGCGGAAGGAGCCCTCGCGGCCGGTGGGCACCGACAGGGCGCGGCCCACCACGGAGACGACCCAACCCGCGGCGGGCGCGCCATCGGGCAGCAGCAGCCGAGCCTCCAGAGCCGCTGCCGGAGTGGCGAGCGCCGTTACACAACTCGCGGCCAGGAGGCCTCGGAGGAGGAGCTTCCACATCAGCGGAACCTCGACTGACGGACCGGCGCTCGCCGGCCCCGCGACCTGCGGCGGCCCTGCGACCTGTCGACCGAGAGCGTCGAGTCCGGGAGGTAGAGCGTGCGGCCCCGGCTCACTCGGCCGCTTGGTGAGGGTAGGCCACGACCGTCGGCGGCACGAAGTTCTCCTTGAGCGTGCGCTGGGAGACCCACCGCAACAAGTTGACCGCCGAGCCCGCCTTGTCGTTGGTGCCCGACGCGCGCCCGCCGCCGAAAGGCTGCTGTCCGACGACCGCTCCCGTCGGCTTGTCGTTGATGTAGAAGTTGCCGGCGGCATGTCGAAGCGCCCGGGTCATCTTGACGATCGCGCCGCGATCCTGGGCGAAGATCGCCCCGGTGAGGGCGTACGGGCTGGTCGTGTCGCAGAGCTCGAGCGCGCCGTCGAGGTCGCCGTCGTCGTAGACGTAGAGGGTCAGGACCGGCGCGAAGATCTCCTCCTGCATCAGCTTGAACCGGGGATCGGTCGTCACCACGACGGTCGGCCGAACGAAGTAGCCCTCGGACTTGTCGCCCTCGCCGCCGATCAGGATCTCGGCGTCCGGCGAGGCCTTCGCGAAGTCGATGTACTCCATCGTCTTGTCGAAGGAAGCCTCGTCGATCACCGCGCACATGAAGTTGCGGAAGTCGAGTGGCGAGCCCATGGCGAGCGCCTCGATCTCGGCCACGAGCGGCTCGCGGAGTGCGGACCAGAGCGACTTGGGCAGGTAGGCGCGCGAGGCCGCGGAGCATTTCTGCCCCTGGTATTCGAAGGCTCCGCGCACCATCGCGACGACGAGCGCTCGCGCATCCGCCGACGGGTGCGCGAAGATGAAGTCCTTGCCGCCGGTCTCGCCGACGATGCGCGGATAGGACTTGTACTTCGGCAAGTTGGCCGCGATCGTCGACCACATCGTTTGAAACGTCTCCGTCGACCCGGTGAAATGGAGCCCGGCGAGCTCGCGATGGCCGAAGACGCCCGGGCCGACCTGGCTCCCCTTGCCGGGAACGAAGTTGACGACGCCGGGCGGCAGGCCGGCGGCCTCGAGCAGCTTCATCAGGTAGTAGCTCGAGAGCATCGAGGTCGAGGCCGGCTTCCAGAGCACGGTGTTGCCGGTCAGGGCGGGCGCGGTGGGCAGGTTCGCCGCGATCGACGTGAAGTTGAACGGCGTCACCGCGAAGACGAAGCCTTCGAGCGCGCGCAGCTCGACGTAGTCCCAGATCCCCGCGGGCGAGATGGGCTGCTGCTCGTAGAGCTGGCGCAGGTAGTGCGGATTGAATCGCCAGAAGTCGACGATCTCGCAAGCCGCGTCGATCTCGGCCTGGAAGACGTTCTTCGACTGCCCGAGCATGGTCGAAGCGTTGAGCGTGTCACGCCAGGGCCCGACCAGCAGCTCGGCGGCCTTGAGAAAGACGGCGACCCGTGCCTCCCAGGGGGTCTCGGACCACTCCTTCCAGGCCCTGCCCGCGGCTGCCACCGCCGCGTCGATCTCGGCCGGACCCGCCTGATGGTAGGTCGCGAGAACATGACCGTGGTCGTGCGGACAGACCGCGCGACCGAGCTTGCCCGTGCGCACCTCCTTGCCGCCGATGACGAGCGGGATCTCGACCTGCTCGGAGAGCATCTCGTCGAGCCGGCGCTTGAGCGAATCCCGCTCGGCGGAGCCGGGCAGGTACGAGCGGATGGGGTCGTTGACGGGCGGGGGAACTTTGACGATGCCGTTGTACATGGAATCTCCTGAACGAGCTGGAATCATGAAGGTCCGCCGGCGCCGCGCCAGAGCGACCAGGCGAGCGCCAGAAACCCGAGAATCATCGCCAGGCCGCCCAGGGGCGTCACCGCCCCCAGCCAGCGCGGGCCACCCAGAGCCAGTGCCGCCACGGTGCCCGAGAACAGGGCGCCACCGGCCACCAGCAGCGCGGCCGCGATGCCAGCCGCCGCCACGGGCGCCAAGCGCGGCGCGAGGGCCGCGGCGAGCAGTGCACCGAGACCGGAGTACATCAAGTAGCGCGCGGAGGTCTGCCAGAGCTCGAGCGCACTGTCGTCGAGCCGATCCGCGAGCGCGTGGGCGCCGAATGCGCCAAGCGCCACGGCGATCGCGCATTCGAGCGCGCCGAGAGCGATCAGCGGACGCACGGCGTCAGGCTTGACCCAGAGGGCGCAGCGAGAGAACGCTCGCTTCGGCGAGCGCCACCCGGCGATGGCGGGGCCAGACACCGTGGCGCCGTGCTCGCTCGAGCCAGTCCGCCCGCGCCGGCTCTTCACCGCCGCGAGCCAAGACGTCGGCGTCGCGAAGCCGGACCTCGCCGCCGACGATGTCGTCGCAGCGGCCCACCCAGAGCTCTCCCGAGTCGGTTTCGATCAGCACGGTGATGCCGTGCAGATCGTGCTTCCCTTGGTGAAACGTCCCCACCGAAGCCTCAGGCGACCGGCGTGGCGACACAGTGCGCGGCGAAGGACTCGCGCAGATCCGCCGCCACGTCCAGGGCGTCCCGCCCCTCGATCCGATGCCGCGGCAAGAACCAGACGAGCTGACCATCCTTGAACAGAGCCATCGACGGCGAGGAGGGCGGAATGTCGCTGAAGTGGGCGCGCGCGGATGCGGTCGCCTCGACATCCTGGCCGGCGAAGACGGTCCCCAGCCGGTCGGGTCGGGGCCCGCTCTGGAGCGCGAGCCGGACACCGGGGCGCGCCATGCCGGCGGCGCAGCCGCAGACGGAGTTGATCACCAGCAGCGAGGTTCCGCTCGATTCGCCGAGGAATCGCTCGACGTCGGACGGCGCCTGGAGCTCTTCGAAACCGGCTGCGACGAGCTCCTCGCGCATCGGCCGGACCAGCAGGGGGCTATAGGGCATCGTGTCCTCCGGGTGGATCGATTGAGGAGGTGGCGGCCCGGGCGGGCCGCCACCCGTTCTCCATGATTCTAGCGGACCGGCGTCAGCGGCGCAGGGCTTCGAGAACCGGCTGCAGCTCCGCGATGACGCGCTCGGGCTCGACGAACTGAACGCCCATGCCAGCGAGCAGGTTCCGTCCCCGCCCCACCGCCCCGGTCGGATCGATGCGGTGGACGACGCGCGCCTTGAACTGTAGGGGCCCCGACTCGATTGCCGGGATTCGCAGCTCGACCACCACCACCTGTTGCAGCTCGGCCGGAGACGCGGTGGAGAGGAAGAGTCCGCCCGCGGAGATGTCGCGGTGATAGACGGAGAGAAAGGAGCTCGAGTCGACAAAATCGACAGGAATCAGCTCGAGGCCCGCCAGCCCGTCCGCCAAAGCGCCGCCGTTCGCCGACTCGGCGGCCCCTGCTGCGGAGAGCTCCGGCGCGGCCTCGGACGCCGCGGCTTCGCCATCGGCGCCGCGCCGCCCGGTGGCACCCTCTCCTCCTGGCCCACGGCGACCGCCCGACGTCGCTCGCGCCGCCGGCACCAACTCGGCCACGAGCTCCTCGGGCTGCAGGAACCGGACCCCGATGCCGGGCTGCTCGACGTGCCGCAGCGCCAAGGCGACCCGGTGTACCCGCGCGATACGACCCTCGGCGATGAAGCCCCGGTCCGCGTCCATGAGCTCCAGGCGAATGCGCTCGCCCAACCGCAGCGAGTGCGCGGTGCCCAGGAAGAGCCCGGACCGCGACACGTTGGTCGTGAAGCCCGTGTGGGCCTCGCTCTCCCCGCGGCGCCAGAAGCGGACTTCGAAGCGCCGGGGAAACCGGACATCCGACCTGCGTTCCATCGACCTTGCCGCGGATTATAGGACGGTGGCCGCGATTCCAGCTCGCGGCGGTCTCAGCGGCTGAACGTGCCCAGCAGGGGCGTCACGTCGATCGGGAGCTCTTCGCGACTTCGCGACGCGCTCTCCTCGGAATCGCCGGGCGTCGAGGCCCAGTCGAAGAGATACCTGCCGGGATCGACAGGCTCCCATTCGGCGCCTCCGGCCAGGCGTCTCACCTCGAAGTGCAGATGTGGCCCCAGCGACCACCCGCTATCTCCGACGGTCCCGATCTTTTCGCCGCCGCGGACACGCTGGCCGTCGCGCACCAGAATCCGCTCGCAGTGCCCGTAGAGGGTGACGAAGATGGAGCCGTGGCGGATCGCGACCACCCGGCCCAGCCGCCACCAGTCGGTGCGTCGATCGGTCGGAACCATGGCGGCGTACGTGACGATGCCGTCCGCGGCCGCGACGATCGGCGTTCCCATGGGCGCCGCCAGATCGAGCCCGGTGTGGAAATCGAGCTCCTGGGTGTAAGGGTTGCGGCGCCGTCCGAAGCCGCTGGTGCGAACGAACTCCTCGCCGCCCAGGGGGTTGCGCGCGGGCGTCGTACGGCTCCTCTGCGGATCTGTCCGCTCGAACAGCTGAGATCCGCGCGAGGCGCTCCTCGATCCGGCCAAGCTCCGACTCGAGACCTGCCTCCAGCTCCAGACCGCGCCTCACCGTGGCGTCGAAGATCGAGTCGCGCGGTGCCTGGCTAGCGGTTTGGGCCTCGGCAGTCGGCGCTCCCGCGGATCCCGCCCGGATCGTCGATCTCGTAGGCGTTCTGAATTCGGCCGAGCCGGGCCGCGAGCCTCGAACCCTCCAGACTCAGCGCGTCGAGACGCTCCACCAGCGACTGCAGTCGGTCCCCCAGCTGGACCCTGCGCGAGACTTGGACACCGTACTCCTTGTGCCGTAGGAGGCTGCCGACCGCCACGGGCGACAGCACCAGGCCGGAGGCGACGATCGTGACGTAGATCGCCAGGACCGCCCAGGCAACGCGCACGCCCCTCCGGTCCAGGCGCAGCGACCGGCTCCTGCCGCGGCCCGCGCGCGGATGGAAATGGACCGCCAGAACCACGGGGTCGCGCTCACCCGCGGCGGGGACCGGGCTCGAGCCGGATCCCGGCTCAGCGTGGGACGAGTCGATCGATCCGCTCCTCGCCGGCGACCGCCCGCGCCACCGCTAGCAACTCGGCGTGGACCCCGGGCGCGCCCGCCAGGACGTTGCCCGAGGTCACCCAGCCGGCGCCGCCGTCGAGGTCGGTCAGCACGCCCCCGGCCTCCTCGATGAGCAGCGCTCCAGCGGCGATATCCCAAATCGAGAGCCTGAGCTCGAAGAAACCGTCGTAGACCCCGGCCGCCGCATAGGCCAGATCGAGCGCCGCGGCTCCGCAACGGCGGACCGCACGGGCGCGCAGCAGGACTCTGCGGAACAACTCGAGGTAGACGTCGAGAGCCGGAAGCGCGCGAAATGGGTAGCCCGTAGCGAGAAAGCTGCCCTCGATCCCGCCACGATCCGAGACGCGCATCTCTCGGCCATTCCAACGCGCTCCGCCGCCGCGCGAGGCGGAGAACAGATTCTCGCCATGGGGATCGAGCACGACCCCGGCCAGCCACCGACCCTGCCGGCGGCAGGCGATCGAGACCGCCCATACCGGCAAGCCCTGGAGGAAGTTGGTCGTTCCGTCGAGCGGATCGATCACCCATTCGATCTCGGCGCTGGCGCTCTGGTGGACCGTACCCTCCTCGGCGAGGATGGCGTGGTGCGGATGACGCCGGAGGATCTCGGCCACCAGGGCCGCCTCGCTCTCCCGGTCGGCCTGGGTGACGAAGTCGTTGGCTGCCTTGGTCGAAACCACCAGCCGCCCGCTGCGGAAGTAGCTCTGCAGCACCTCTGCGCCGGCGGCGGCCGCGGCCTCCGCCGTCGCGAGGAGCTCGCGTGCCTCGATCGCTTCCGGATCGATAGGCGTCATGGCAGGGATTCTCTCACCGCCGGGTCCAGCGAATCGGATGAGACTCAGACAGCGGGGCGGAGCCGGCCGAGCAGCTCGCGGACATAGAACGCCGACCAGAGGATCAGCGGCAGCGCGAACTTGAACGGCAGGTCGAGCAGGTGCTTGCCCAACCCCCAGAAGTTCTGACCGAACGTGCCGTAGTGCTGAGAGCTCCAGGAGCCGAGTTGGGTGGCGTAGACGAACTTGACGAAGAAGAAGAAGAGGATCAGGTGGAAGAACACCGAAACGAGCAGCGCCCATCCGAGGTTCTCCCAGCGCTTCTTGCCGCCGGTCCCGGGCACCGCGAGGAACAGCGCCCCGGTCAGGATCAGGTTGAAGTGCAGGTCGGTGACCCGAATCCGGTAGAGGTGGCCCTTCTCCGCCCCATGGTCGAGCCGGATCACCTGCGCGAAATGGTCGAGATAGTGCAGTCTCGTGACGTTCGGGCTCTCGGTGAAATGGATCAGCCGTTCGGTAGCTGCGGTCAGGAAAGGGTTGTAGAAAGGTGTGAGCAGCAACCAGACGACGGTCACCGGCGCGACCAGCAACAGCAGATTGCGGACGAGACGGGACACCCAGCTGCGCCGGTCGTCAGCCGCCGGCCGGGAAGCTCCACCGGCTCTCTGCTCGGAACGCGTGGGCTGGTGGCGCGCCATCGGGTCTCCTGCGCGGTCTCAGCGCTCCTCGGCCGCCTCGGCCCGGGCGGGGGCCGGCACGAAGCGATTGGCCCAGAGAATCCAGAGCAGCACGCCCGCGAGGATCACGATCGTCTGCCAGACGACGGTGTGCGAGCTGTCGAACAGCTTGGGCAGGTAGACCCCGGTGAGATAGAGCGCGACGACCCGGATCAAGTTGACCAACTGGATGGCCACGAACCCGAACACCAGCCCGAACAGCCGCGATTTCCAAGGCGCCGGAAAGGCGAGAACCGCAGCGAAGTAGATGATCATCGCCTCGACGCCGTTGCAGCCATTCTGGATGTTGACCGCGAAGCGCGGGCCGCGAATGACAGAGCCCTCCATGGTCGTCGCCTGGCCGATCGCGTTGAGAGTGAATCCGCTGAGCCGCGCGATGCCAGCGGTGAATGGCTCGATGACATGGTCGTTGACCGGATTCCAAGCGATGAGGGTGAAACCCGCGCCCAGGATCAGCACGAAGAGCAGCAGAAAGCCGAGCTCCTGCCGGTAGCGACGAAGGAAGGACTCAGTGGAGGGGGTCTGGTTGGTCATCGGTCTCGGTCGCAGTCGAAGAGTCGGCCGATCCTAGAGGAGGGGCCGCCGAACGTCCAGTCCGCGACGCCGCCAGGTTGCGGGCCGCCTGCGCCAGGTGCCGGTTCGGATTGACACCGGATCGACCGGGCCCTTAGCATCTCCGCCGAGCGCTCCCGCGTTCCCGATACCGTGAATCTCCTGCCCAAGGCCACGATCCTCGACGCTGAGCAGATCCATCGGATCGTTCGTCGGATGGCCGGGGAGATCGCGGAAGCACAGCGCGGCATCGAGGAGTTGATGCTGATCGGCATCCGCACTCGCGGCGTGCCGCTCGCCGAGGCGCTGGCGGACGAGATCGAGCGCTCGGAAGGGCGCCGGCCTCCCCTCGGCACGCTCGACATCACGCTCTACCGCGACGACCTCTCCCTGGTCGCGCCCAAGCCGGTGGTCAAGGAGAGCCATTTCCCGGAGCCGATCCAGGATCGCGTGCTGGTCCTGTGCGACGACGTGCTCTACACTGGCCGCACGATCCGAGCCGCGCTCGACGCGCTCCTCGACTTCGGCCGCCCGCGCGCCGTCAAGCTCGCCGTCCTGGTCGATCGCGGCTGGCGCGAGCTGCCGATTCAGGCCGACGTCGTCGGCCGCAAGGTCCCGACCTCGGCGAGCGAGGTGATCAAAGTCTCGTTCGCGTCGACCGACGGATCCGACATGGTCCAGATCCTGGACCGCGCGAACGAGGCATGACCGAACCGATCTGGACCAAGAAAGACCTGCTCGGCATCGCCGAGCTCTCCGACACCGAGATCCACCGCATCCTCGCCACGGCGGAGTCTTTCGCCGAGGTTGCCGAGCGCCCGGTCAAGAAAGTGCCGACGTTGCGCGGCAAGACGGTGGTCAATCTCTTCTTCGAACCGTCGACCCGGACCCGCGTCTCGTTCGAGATCGCCGCCCAACGACTCTCTGCCGACATCGTCAACTTCTCGACCGATAGCTCGTCGCAGTCGAAAGGCGAGACGCTCACCGACGCGGCGAAGAACATCGCCTCGATGTTTCCGGACTTCGTCGTGGTCCGTCACCGCAACGTCGGCGTGCCCGCGATGCTGGCCCGTGAGCTCAAGGCGAGCGTCATCAACGCCGGTGACGGCTCGCACGAACACCCGACCCAGGCGTTGCTCGACGCGATGACGATCCGCCGCCACAAGGGCGGCATCGCGGGCCTGACCGTCGCCATGGTCGGCGACATCGCCCACAGCCGCGTCACCCGCTCGAACATCCACCTGCTCACTCGCCTCGGCGCGCGCGTTCGTGTCGCCGGGCCGCGGACGATGGTCCCGGCCGAGATCGCCGCGCTCGGAGTCGAGGTGCACTACGAGCTGGAACCGGCGATTCGCGGTGCCGACGTGGTGATGATGCTGCGCCTCCAGCTCGAGCGGCAGAGCCGCTTTCTGTTTCCCAGCCTCGGCGAGTACGCGAGGCTGTTCGGATTGACGCTGCAGCGCCTCGCCCTCGCCAAGCCGGATGCCATCGTGTTGCACCCCGGCCCGATGAACCGCGGCGTCGAGATCGCGAGCGACGTCGCCGACGGCCCGCGCTCGGTCATTCTCGACCAGGTCGGTCAGGGCGTGGCGGTGCGCATGGCGGTGCTCTATCTGCTCGCGGCGGCGCGCGGAGGAAGCCGATGAAGCTGCTCGTGCGCGGCGGCCGGTTGGTCGACCCGAGCCAAGGCCTCGACGCTCGGCGCGACCTGATGATCGAACACGGCCAGGTGGCTCGCGTCGAGGAACGCATCGAGGAGCCGCCGCACGGCGAAGTCCTGGACGCGACCGGCATGCTCGTCGTCCCCGGCCTGATCGACATCCACGTCCACTTACGCGAGCCCGGGCAGGAGGGCAAGGAAACCGTCGCCACCGGCGCCGCCGCCGCTGTCGCCGGCGGTTTCACCGCGGTCGCCTGCATGGCGAACACGGCCCCAGTCAACGATTCGAAGCTGGTGACGCAGGCGATTCGCGCCGCCGCCGAGCGCGCGGGTCTGGCCCGCGTCTACCCCATCGGTGCGATCAGCCGCGGTCTCGAGGGAGATTCTCTGGCGCCTCTGGGCGAGCTCTCGGCCGCGGGCTGCGTCGCCTTCTCGGACGACGGACGGCCGGTCTTCAACGCCGAGCTGATGCGGCGCGCGCTCGAGTACGCGAGGCATTTCGACAAGCCGATCGTGCAGCATGCCCAGGACCTCGACCTGTCGGGCGACGGCGTGATGCACGAGGGCGAAGCCTCGGTCTGCTGCGGCATGCCGGGGATTCCCGGCCTCGCGGAGGACGTCATGGTCGGGCGCGACCTGCTCCTGCTCGAGGCGACCGGCGGCCGCTACCATGTCGCGCACCTGTCGACAGCGCGCAGCCTGCGCCTGGTGCGCGAGGCGAAAGCGCGCGGCTTGCCCGTGACCTGCGAGGTCACGCCGCACCATCTCGTGCTCGCCGACCAGACCGTGCTCGACTCCGTGTTCCACGCCCATTGGAAGATGAATCCCCCGCTGCGCTCGCAGCGAGACATCGACGCCTTGCACGAAGGGCTCGCCGACGGCACCATCGACGCCATCGCCTCGGATCACGCGCCACACACCGCCGACGAGAAGCGCCTGGAGTTCCAGCTCGCGCCCTTCGGCATCGTCGGGCTGGAGACCAGCCTCTCGCTCTGCCTGGATCGCCTGGTCGGACGCGGCATCGTCTCGGTCTCCCGGCTGATCGAGCTGCTGACCTTTGGTCCGGCGCGCTGCCTCGGTCTGCCCGGAGGCAGCCTCGCGCCCGGCAGCGTCGGCGACGTCACCCTGATCGATCTCGAGCGCGAGGTCGACGTCCATGCCGCGCGCTTCCGCTCGAAGGGAACGAACACCCCGTTCGAAGGCTGGCGCCTGCGCGGCGCCGCCGTCGCCACCATCGTCGGCGGCCGCATCGTCTACCGCGCCGAAGACCCTTGACCCCGGGACCCGAGCCGAACGCGACGAGCAACGCTTCGCCACCAGGCTCCCCGCTCGCGGTCGCTCTTCCTGGGAGCGCCCGCAGGAGATATTTCTTCTGCCTCAGACGCATCGAGAGTGGCAGCCGCCGATTGCCTCGTGCGAGTCATACTCTTGTGGCGCCTCGCTCCGAGACCGTGCTACATACGGAAGGTGCAAACATTGACGCAGAGCGGTTCTGGGCCAAAGCCCGGACCTACCGGGATGCCGAGGACGCGCGGCCGAAACCCCTCGATCGACTTGCCGAAGGAATGACTTGGCGGGCGGTGGCGAGCGCCGAGGCTCTCAACGAGACCCTGCGAAAAGCCTACCCAAAGGAGATCGACCGACATGCCTGACTCGTTTCTCGTGGCTCCCAACCCCGCGACCGGGGGCGTCACGCTGGTCGCCAGCACCGACCGACCGTTCAGTGGCGGCCCCTATCCGGGCGCGATCAACTTCCTGTTGACCGTCACCTTCGAGGGCTTCACGTTCGGGACAACGCCCAACGTCGTCGCCAGCACCGGCAACCCCCACTGGACCGTTCATCCGATCTGGGTCAATCCCGCGGGCGCCGGCTTCGTCGTCAACCGGAAGACGGAGTCACCCGGTGGGCAGGCCTTCAATGCCTACTTTCTCTTCATGGGTGTCGCGCCGGCTCTAAAGGCCGAAGGGGCGAAGCTAGCCCTGAGGGTCGAGGAGGTCGACGAGGAGAAGTTTTCACGGCGGGCCGGCTCCGGCATTCACGCTTGATCCTCGCAGTTGCCGTCCGTCGCCTGGTCGATCGTTCGAGCGTCCTCGCCGCCGTGAAGCGAACTCTTATTGGGGTAGTAGAAGCTCACCAGCTCCTGCTTGGTGTTGTAAGGACCGATCCTCGCGACCTCGTGCTTCCCTTTCGCTCTCGTCCCGCCCCATCCGGTAGACCAGCGAATCTCGCGGACCAGTATGTGGACGACCGGGCGAGCGCCCGTCTTGAAATCGTCGATGATGATCCAGTAGCGGCATCTTTTTATTTCCATCGTTTCGACCTCCTCCGATGACTTGCTCCGCCTGGCGGCTAACGCCGCACCACGTCACCAGCGATTCGATCCGAGAATAGCGGCACGGCGTCACGATTCGAGGAACCCCGCCGCCTGAAGCCTCGACCTCCAGCCCTCTCCTACCGTCAATCGCCGACGAAGACCGTTCCCCGCCTCGCGGCCTTCGCTCTCGCGGCCCTCGCCGGGCTCGTGGCGAGCGTTGCGCGATCAAGGAGTCCTGACCAAGAAGCTCACTCGAGGTTCCGGGATAGAACCCAGGTATGAAGACAGTTTCCGAGAGGCCGGAGCGAGCAAGAAGAGCCCTGAGAAACGATTGGTCATAGGCGACCGCCGCTCTGGGATGCCACCGCAAACGCCATCGGACATGGCCTCTGGAAGACCGATAGGGAAAGAGCGGCACATCGATTCCGGCAGCGGTCTCGAAAACAAAGGCCGTAAGAACAAGGCTCCCGCTGGATGAGAGCGCTGCCGCTACTTTGACGAGCAGCCTAGCGAGTTCGAGCGGAAGTAGATGCGTTGCAAGCGACTTCGCAAGAATGAGATCAAACTCCCCGAGAGCGGCGATCGAGTGGATTGGCCGAGCGTTCGAGGGCCTGGAGTAGGGAGACCTCGCGTCCGCGAGCCAATGGAACGTGAACCGAGGATCTGATTCAAGAGCCTGCGTGCACCAATCCACGGAAGGCCCATGAACGTCGACGCCGACGTAGCACCCACGCTCTCCCAGGAGGGGCCTGAGCGCGAGCGCCATGCTACCTGGGCCGCAGCCGATGTCGAGAACAGACACGCCGTCGCGCAGCAGGTGGAGCTTCTCGAGCTGGTTGACAGCCTCACTGGCGGAGGACTCGAACGCGGACAGCGGCCCGGCGTGCCGCCTTAGCCAAACGGGGGGTAGTTCCAGCTCCCGCACTCGCCGGCTCAGGAAGCGCTCGGGGATGGATGCGAGTTGGAGCAGCCGCACCCTCGAGTTGCGCAGAAGTCCGACTATGCTCCCTATCGGGGTCCATGGCACATCAAGATTGTAGGAGGTCGCGCAGGCATCCGCCATCTCAGCTCTCCAGGAATCGCACCGGTGGGCGCTGGCTCGTCGCGCGACCGCGCCAGCGCCTGGGCGACGGATGAGCCGTCCCTCCAGTCGCAGGGTCCGGTCCGCCGCGGCGGGAACGCGGAAGGGCACAGCCCTCCGGGGTCCTCGGTCGCAGGGTCCGGATCACGACTGGAGCCGCGGCTTCAGGATGCAAGATGTGGTAGCAGGAACCGGTCTGTGGCACAAGATCTTGTATGTTCGCCTCGCGATCTGCTACCTTGCCTTCCTCTCGAGCCGAGGAACCACGCATGCTGAAACTCGACCGCCTGGAGTTGTCCGGATTCAAGTCGTTCGTCGACCCGGTGGAGCTGCGCTTCGCCGGCGGCGTGACGGGCATCGTCGGCCCCAACGGCTGCGGCAAGTCCAACCTGGCGGACGCCATCACCTGGGTGCTGGGCGAACAGAGCGCCAAGTCGATGCGCGGCGACACCATGGAGGACGTGATCTTCAACGGCGCCGAGAAGCGCCGCCCACTCGGCCTGGGCGAGGTCTCCCTCACTTTTCTCGCCGATCCAGGCTTCAACGGTAGCGACGACGGCCGCATCACCATCTCGCGCCGGGTCTTTCGCACCGGCGAGAGCCAGTACCGGATCAACGGCAAGATCGTGCGCCTGAAGGAGATCAAGGACCTCCTGATGGACACCGGCCTCGGCATTCGGGCCTATTCGGTGATCGAGCAGGGCAAGATCGGGCTGATTCTCTCGGGCAAGCCACAGGAGCGGCGCAAGCTGATCGAGGAGGCCGCCGGGATCACCCGTTACAAGGCGCGCAAGCGCGTCGCGGAGGTCAAGCTCGAGGAGGCCAGCGCCAACCTGATGCGGCTCGACGACATCCTGTCGGAAGTCGAGCGCAACCTCCGTTCGCTCAAGCGCCAGGCTGGCGCCGCTCGGCGCTGGCAGGAGCGCAAAGGCGAGCTCGAGGCCCTGCAGCGCACGGTGCTGCTCGGGCGCTGGTCGCGGCTCGCCGCGGAGATCTCGGCTCGGCGGATCGCGCTGGGCGCGGCGCAGACGTCGGAGACCGAGCGGGCCGCGGCCGTCCATGCGGCCGAGGCCGAGCTCGCGCGGGCACGCGAAAGCGCCGAGCAGCTCGCCGAGGAGCTCTCCGATCTGGTTCGCCGCCAGGCCGAGCTCGGCGCCACCATCGAGGGACGCCAGCAGCTGCTGGCCGGAGCGCGGCGCACCATCGCGGAGATCGACTCTCGACTCGAGTCGGGCGCGTCGCTCGCCGAGCGGCGCGACGAGGAGGGCGCGCAGCGCGCCGGGGCGCTCGCCGAGATCGAATCCCGTCGCGCCCAGCTCGTGACCGAGCACGATCGCGCGGCGGCGGAGGTCGACGCCGACGGCGCCCGGTTGCGCGCCGTCGAGTCGGCCGCGGCGGACGCCGAGGGCGCCCTCGAGCGCGCCCGTCAGGAGCTGCTCGCCTCGCTGGGCGAGCTCGACGCCCTGCGCGCGCGCCTCCACCGCGAGCAGATCGAGAGCGAGAAGGGAACCTACCGGCAGAGCCACCTCTTCGAGGAGCTCGCGCTGCGCAGCGAAGAGCTGAGCGAGGCCGCGACGAGCTTGGAAGTCTCCGAACGGCGATTGGAGGAGCTCGCGCAGGAGCTGGCCGAACGCGACGCCGACCTCGAGGTCGCGCGCGTCCGTCTCGACGGTCTGCTGGCGCGCGAAGCCGAGGCGAGCGAGCGGCTCCGGGCGCTCGAGACCGAGCGGACCGCGGGCCGCGAGCGCCTGCGCTTCCTCACCGAGCTCGACGAAGGTGGGCACGTCGCCGCCGAAGAGCTCGCCAGCCGCCTCCGCGCAGCCGGTCTCGACGCGCCGCGCCGGCTCCGCGACACGGTGCGGGCGCTCCGCGGCTGGGAGACGAGCCTCGACCTCTTCCTCGGCGGTCTTCTCGACGCGATCCTCCTGCCGGAGAACGAAGCCTCGCTGGCGCTCGCGGCCCGCCTCGCCACCGGAGGGCGCAGCGCCGCCACCCTGCTGCGTCCGCTCGCCAGCGAGCGGCCGGCGGCCTGGCCCCGTCCGCAAGATCCTGCAATCGTCGCTTCGCTCGGCGAGGCCCTCGCCCTCCCGGACGCCGTCGCGCACGCCTTGCCGCCGGCCTACCTTGTCGACGACGCCGGCGCTGCGGAGCGCTTGGCCGCCACCTGGCCGGGGGTCGCCTTCCTCACCCGCGACCGTCTCTGGATGCAAGGCGGGCTCCTCCATCTCGAAGGCGACGAGGCGGTACCGGGCTTGCTCGCCCGTTCGACCGAGCAGAGCGAGCTGGCGGAACGGCTGGCGACTCTCGACGACCGGATCGCCGCGGCGCGAACCGAGATCGAGTCGCTGGTCGCGACCCGCGCCGAAGCTGCCCAGACCATCCATCGACTGCAGGAGCGCGCCACCGCCCTGCGCCAGGAGCAGGCCGCGACGCGCGCCCGCCGGGAGGATGCCGCGCAGCGCCACCGGCGTCTGGCCGCGAGCGAGGAGACCCTGCGCCGCGAACAGGGAGCCCTCGCCTCCGAGCTCTCTCGCCTCGCCAACCGTCATCAGGATTCCGGGGCCGAGCTGGCTCGCCTCGAGGCGGCGCACGCGGAGCGCGAAGCGACCTTCGACCGCCTGCGCGCAGAGAGCGAGGAGATCCGGCGCGAGCGCGAATCGACTCGCGCCTTGGGTGCCGGGCGACGCGGACAGCTCGAGGTGCTGGCCGAACGGCTGCGCTCGCTCGAACAGCAGGCGGAGCGCTTGAACCGAGAGCTCGAGGCGGCGCGCCGCCAGGACGCCGCGTGGAATGACGAGACGGCCCAGCTGCGCGCGCGCCGCCTCGAGCTCGAAGAGGCGATGACCCGCGCCGACAGCGAGCTCCAGGCCGCCCTCGAGTCCCGTGCCGGCGGCGAGGAGACGGTGCGCGCGAGCCAAGAGGGCGTCGACACCGCGCGCCGCGATGTCCGTGACCGTGACGGCGCCGTGACCCAGCTCCGCCTCGACCGGGACGCGGCGCGTGCCCGCGTCGAAGAGGAGCGCGTCGAGCGCGCGGGCCTGGAGCACGACGCCGACCACCTCACCACCGAGCTCGCAGAGAAGTGCGGCCTGACGCCGCCGGAGATCGCGGGCGCAGCGCCGGCGGATCTCGACGAGCTCGCGGCCGACCTCGCGCGCCTGAAACAGCAGATCGAGGCCATGGGCCCCGTCAACGTGCTCGCCGCCGAGGAGTACGGCGCCGAAGAGGAGCGCCACGCGTTCCTGACCGCTCAGCGTGCCGACGTCGCGCAGTCCGTCGATTCGCTGCGCCAGACCATCCGCGAGATCAACGAGACCTCGAGCGTGCGCTTCCGCGAGACGTTCGCCCAGGTCAACGAGCAGTTCGCCCGGACCTTCGTCGATCTATTCCGCGGCGGCGAGGCCGAGATGCGCTTGATGGATGAGGAGGATCCCCTCGAGAGCGGCATCGAGATCGTCGCGCGCCCCCCCGGCAAGCGGCTGCAGAACCTGATGCTGATGTCGGGCGGCGAGAAGGCGCTCACCGCGATCGCGCTGCTCTTCGCGCTGTTCCGGATCAAGCCGTCGCCCTTCTGCATCCTCGACGAGGTCGACGCTCCGCTCGACGACGTCAACACCCTGCGCTACGTCGGCATGTTGCAGGAGCTGGCGCGCGAGACCCAGTGCATCGTCATCACCCACAACAAGCTGACGATGCAGGTCTGCGGCACCCTCTACGGCGTCACCATGGAAGAGCGCGGCGTCTCCAAGCTGGTCAGCGTCGTGCTCGAAGAGGTCCAGCCCCAGGCCGCGACCGCCTGACCCGAGAGGCCACGCGAACGATGCCGAGCGCCGCTCAGCTCCCGGCGACTGGATACGTTCCGAGAATCCGAAGCGTGGCGACCAGCGGGCCGATCGCATCGAGCGCCGCGCGGAACGGTTCGCTCGACGCGTGCCCCTCGACGTCGAGGTAGAAGCGGTAGCGAAAGGGGCTGTCGGGAATCGGGCGCGATTCGAGCTTGGTCAGGTTGAGGCCGCGGCGGGAGAAGTGCCCGAGCACCTCTCCGAGCGCCCCAGGACGATCCGCCAGAGCCAGCAGCAACGACGTCTTGGTTCGTGCTCCAGGTGGCAGCGGCACCGCCGAGCGCGCCACTTCGACGAAGCGCGTGGCATTGCCCGCCTCGCTCTGGATCCCCCGGGCGAGGATCTCGAGCCCGTAGGTATCGGCGGCCGACGCGCTGGCGATGGCGGCCTGCGCCGGATCGCCGGCCGCGCGGACCCGGCTCGCCGCGCCGGCCGTGTCGAAGTCCGTGACCGCTTCGATGCCGGGGTGCGCGCGCAGGAACCCCTCGCACTGGCGCAACGCCTGGGGATGGGAGAGCACCCGGCGGATCGACTCGACCCGCGCGCCCGGGAGGGCGAGCAGGCAGTGCTCGATCCCTTCGACCACCTCGCCGGTGATCACCAAACCCTCTTCGGACAGCAGGTCGTAGGTCTCGTTGATGCTGCCGGCGGTGGTGTTCTCGATCGGCAGCAACGAGAGATCGGCGCTGCCGGCGACCACCGCCTCGGCGGCGCCGCGAAAGGTCTCGTGGCCGGAGAGCAGGACGCCGCCGGGACGCCCGGCGTAGCGGCGCTGCGCCGCCAGGTGGCTGTAGCTTCCTTCGGTCCCCTGGTAGGTCACGCGCAGCGGCACGCTGTCGAGAGCGTGCATGTGAGCTTGCTGGCGCGCCACCGACATGTCGAGCACGACCCGATAGAGCCTCTCGACCTCGTGCGGATCGAGCCCGCGCTCGGCCGCGAGCTCGCGCAGATGGAGCAGCAAACGCTCCTCGCGCGACCCGTCCCGGAAGGGCCAGGCGGCGTCGAGCTTGGCCGTCGCGACGCGCTCGACCAAGCCCATCCGCTCGGACAGGAGATCGAGCAAGCGCGCGTCGAGCGCCTCGATCGCCTGGCGCAGAGCCGAGAGGTCGTGGGAAGGCGACATGACGGCGAAGTCTACCGCCGGGCGATGCCGAATGGCGCCGCCCGCCCCTGACCGCCCCACGCCACCGGCGCTCATCGCACTCACGACCTCGGGTGCCGCGATAGGCTGCGGTGCCATGGCGCCAGGCGTCGATCCGCCGAGCTTCTCACCGGCCGAAGAGCTCGCCCATGGCGTCAGCCACGGCATCGGCATCGTGCTGGCGGTCGCGGGATTCGCCCTTCTCGTCTCCTCGGCGGCGCTGCGCGGAGATGCCTGGCACGTCGTCTCGGCGGCGGTCTACGGGACGACTCTCGTCCTCCTCTACACCGCGTCGACCCTCTACCACGCGGTTTCGCGACCCCGCGCGAAACGCGTGCTGCGGATTCTCGATCACGCGGCGATCTACCTGCTGATCGCCGGCACCTACACGCCCTTTGCCCTGATCTCGTTGCGCGGCCCGTGGGGATGGGGGCTCTTCGCGCTGGTCTGGGGCGGCGCCGCAGGCGGCATCGTGTTCAAGGCGGTGGCGACGGGGCGCGCGCGGATCTTCTCGATCGTTCTCTACCTCGCGCTGGGGTGGGCGGTGGTTCTCGCCGCCCGGCCGCTCGCCGCCGCGGTCGCGGCGGGCGGCATCGCTCTCCTCGCGGCGGGCGGCATTTGTTACACCGCAGGCTTGGTCTTCTTCGGCTGGAAGCGGCTGCGCTTCCACCACTTCCTCTGGCACCTCTGCGTTCTCGCCGGCAGCGTGTTCCATTACTTCGCGATTCTCTTCTACGTCATCCCGCGCTCCGGCTGAGCCGCGGTGGACGCGGGCTCCGGCGGTCGACTAGAATCCCCGCCTTGCCGCAGGCCGACGTAGCTCAGCGGTAGAGCAGCTGATTCGTAATCAGCAGGTCGTCGGTTCAATCCCGACCGTCGGCTCCAATCTCCCCACTCGAGCATCGGAACCCCCGCCACGGACGCCTTCGACCGCCTCTCCGCACAGCTCGCCGAGATCGAGGAGCTGCTCGACTCGGGTGCGGTGGGTCTGCGTGTCGAGCGAGTGTCCGCCTGGTCGATCGGGGAGCAGCTGGACCATATGACGCAGGTGCTCGCGGGCGGGCTCGCTCGTCTCGCGGCTGGCGCGGAGCCCTTACGCCAGGGCATCAACCTCACCGGCCGGATCCTGTTGGGGCTGGGTTGGTTGCCGCGCGGCGTGGGCAAGTCGCCTCGATCCGTCCTGCCGAGCGGCGCGAGCGCCGCGGAGCTGCGCGCCCGCCTCGCCGAGCTGCGCTCGCGGCTGGCCGGGCTGGCGGTCCAGAGCGAGCTTCTCGCCGACAGGCGGCCGATCCTCCCCCACCCCTACTTCGGAGGCCTCGACCCGGCGCAGACGCTGCGATTCCTCGCGGTCCACACGCACCATCACCTCAAGATCGTCCGCGATATCCGATCGGCCGCCACTCGCGCGTAGAATCGCGCAATGAGTTGGTTTCGGCGGAAGTTCCGCCTCTCCCAGGCCGCCACGACCGGCGGCTGAGCGGCGAAGGTCGGTCCGGGGGACCTTCATTCGCTGCTGGCAAACGTGACCCGCCTCGCCGCGGGGTCGGGGGAGGTCTTGGTCAGCGCCGCCGACGGCGACGACGCCGGAGTCTTCCGCTACGCCGATCGGGCGCTCGTCGCCACCGTCGACTTCATTCCGCCGGTCTGCGACGACCCGATTCGATTCGGCCGCGTCGCCGCGGCGAACTCTCTCTCGGACGTCTGGGCGATGGGCGGCCGCCCACTCTTCGCCCTGAACCTCTGCGCCTTTCCCGAGGGAGCTCCAGCCGAGGTCCTCGCCGCGATCCTGGAGGGGGCGGCGCGAACCCTCGGCGAAGCCGGAGCGGCGCTGCTCGGCGGACACACGGTGCGTGACCCCGAGCTCAAGTTCGGCCTCGCGGTGATCGGCGAAGCGGATCCCGCCCGGCTCCTGACCCACCGCGGCGTCGAGCCCGGGCAGGCCATCGTCCTCACCAAGCCGCTCGGCACGGGCGTTCTGATCAACGCCTTCAAGGCCGGCAGGCTCGACGCGGCGGGTCTCGAAGCCGCGCTGGCCGAGATGGAGCGGACGAACGCGGAGGCTGCCGCGCTGGCGCTCGAGGCTGGAGCGACGGCGGCCACCGACGTGACCGGCTTCGGGCTCGCCGGCCATGCCTGGAACCTCGCGCGGGCCTCCGGCGTCCGGCTGCGGGTTCGCTTCGCAGCGCTCCCCGTGCACGACCGCTGCTACGACCTCATTGCCGCTGGCGTCTCGACCGGCTGCACGCGCGCCAACCACCTCGCGATCGAGCCTCACCTCGACCGCTCCAGGCCGCTGAGCGCGGAACAGATCGAGCTCCTCGTCGATCCCCAGACCTCCGGGGGCCTCCTGCTGGCTCTCGCTGCCGACCGCGCCCACGCCCTGGTCGAACGCCTCGTCGCCAGCGGCCATCGCGCGGCCGTCATCGGCGAAGCCGTCGCGGGCGCCGCGCGGCTGGAGGTTTTCTGAGCGGGCTAGAATTCGCGGGCTCGTGCCCTGGCGACAGGAGCGTAGAGAGCAACGGAGGTCCAGTGCGATGAAGCGCG
This sequence comes from uncultured Acidobacteriota bacterium, assembly GCA_963700315.1. Classification (GTDB taxonomy): domain Bacteria; phylum Acidobacteriota; class Thermoanaerobaculia; order Multivoradales; family JAGPDF01; genus JACTMI01. The sequence continues at coordinate 145,283 of CAVOXC010000002.1, forward strand.
TGGTCACGGCGATACTCGGCGGCGGACAGGGAGCGCGGCTCTCGCCGCTCACCCGCTATCGCGCCAAGCCCGCCGTGCCTGTCGGCGGCAAGTTCCGCCTGATCGACATCCCGATCTCGAACTCGCTGCACGCCGGCATCGCACGCGTCTACGTGCTCACCCAGTACAACTCCGAGAGTCTGCACCGCCATATCGCGCAGACCTACCGCTTCGACGTCTTTCGTGGCGGCTTCGTCAATATCCTGGCGGCCGAGCAGAACATCTCGAGCCGGGAGTGGTACCAAGGCACCGCGGATGCCGTGCGCCAGAATCTCACGCGCTTGATCGACGACGCCGACCCTTCCGAGGTGGTCATCCTCTCGGGGGATCAGCTCTATCTGATGGATCTCGCCGCCTTCGTGGAGAGCCACCGGGAGTGCAAGGCCGACATCACCATCGCGGTCAAGCCGGTCACCCGCGAGGAGGCGCGGGCCTTCGGCATCCTCCGGCTCGACCGTTCCGGCCGCGTCGAGGAATTCGTCGAGAAGCCCTCGACCGAAGCGGCGCTCGACGCCGTGGCGCTCGACGAGTCGACCCGCGACGCCCTCGGATTCGACGCGCCCCCAGGCAGCTTCCTCGCCTCGATGGGCATCTATTCCTTCCAGCCCACGGTGTTGCGCGAGATGCTCGACGGCACGCTCTACGCCGATTTCGGCAAGGAGGTCATCCCCGCCGCCCTCGCCGACTACCGGGTCTTCGCCTTCCCCTACTCGGGCTACTGGACCGACATCGGCACGATTCGCAGCTTTCACGAGGCCAACCTCGACCTGACCCTGCCCCTGCCACCGCTCAACCTCTACGACCCCGACTACCGGATCTACACCCATCCGCGCTTCCTGCCCGGGACCAAAATCAACGAGTGCCGCGTTTCGCGCTCGATCCTCTGCGAGGGCTCGATCATCACCGGCGCGCAACTGTCCGACTCGATCGTCGGCATCCGCGCCGTGGTCCAGAAGGGTGCGGTGCTCGAGCGTTCGATCATCATGGGCGCGAATCACTTCGAGAGCCTCGAGGAGCGGGACCGCAACAAGATCCCGCTCGGCATCGGCCGCGACTGCGTCATCCGCAACGCCATCATCGACTTCAATGCCCGCATCGGCGACGGCTGCGAGCTCATCAACGAGAAGGGCGTGCTCGAAGAGGAAGCCGAGAACTACTCGATCCGCGGCGGCATCATCGTCATTCCCAAGAACACGGTGCTCCCCCCGGGCACCGTCATCTGATGGGGCTCAGAATCTGCCAGGCGGCGGCCGAGGTCTCGCCGTTCGCCAAGACCGGCGGGCTCGGCGACGTGGTCGCGGGGCTGTCGCGCGCGCTCGCCGCCAACGGGCACGATGTCCGGATCTTCCTGCCGTTCTACCAACGGATCGCGAAGCTCGACCATCCCTTCGTCGCGGTCGGATTCCTGCGCGATCAAGAGCTCCATCTGGGCGAGCGACGCTTCACCTACTCGGTGTTCACGACCAAGCTGCCGCAATCGGCGGTCGACGTCTATTTCGTCCACTGCCCCGCCCTCTACCACCACGAAGGGATCTATTCCGGCGACTGGGACGAATACCTGCGCTTCGCTCTGCTCTCCCGCGCCACGATCGAGTGCTGCCAGCGCATGGGCTGGGGGCCGGATGTCTTCCACGTCCACGACTGGCACACCGCCCTCGTGCCGCTCTATCTGCGCAGCCTCTACTCCTGGGACCGGATCTTCGCCCGCACCCGCACGGTCTTGACGCTCCACAACCTGGGCTATCAGGGCGTTTTCGGAGCGCACGTGCTCGGCGACCTCGGACTCGCGGCGCACAGCCACCTGCTCCAGCGTGAGGATCTCGCGCTCGGGCGCGTGAGCTTTCTCAAGACCGGCCTGCTCCATGCCGACTACCTGACGACGGTGTCGCGCACCTATGCCCGCGAGATCCAGACCGTGGAGCACGGTTTCGGCCTCGATCCGCTGCTGCGCAGCCGGTCCGACCGCCTGGTCGGCATCGTCAACGGCGTCGACTACGGCGAGTGGGATCCAGCCCACGATCCGTACCTCCCGCACAAGTACTCGGCCAAGAGCCTCGCCGGCAAGACCCGGATGAAGCAGGCGCTGCTCAAGAAGATCGATCTGCCCTACCGCAAGGAGACTCCGGTGGTGGGCATCGTGACGCGCTTGACCGCCCAGAAGGGCCTCGACCTGCTGTTCGACACGCTACCCGAGCTCCTCAGCCACCGGAATCTTCGTTTCGTCGCGCTGGGTAGCGGCGAGGAGCGCTACGAGTCGTTTCTCGCCTGGCTGCAGGTCTCGTTTCCAGGCAAGGCCTGGTATTTTCGCGGCTACAACGAAGAGTTGGCGCACTGGATCGAGGCCGGCGCCGATCTCTTCCTGATGCCCTCCCGCTACGAGCCCTGCGGCCTGAACCAGATGTACAGCCTGCGCTATGGCACGCCGCCGGTGGTGCGCCGCACCGGCGGCCTCGCCGACACCGTCGAGCCGTGGAACCCGGTCGCCGAGGCGGGCACCGGCTTCCCCTTCGACCATTTCACCCCCGAGGGCCTGCGCTGGGCGCTCGACACCGCGCTGCGCGTTTTCGAGGATCCGGGAGCCTGGAAGAAACTCATGCTGAACGGCATGGCGCGCGACTTCTCCTGGGAGCGCCAGGTTCGCCCCTACGAGGAGCTCTACGCGCGCCTCGCGTCGCGATGAGGCCGAAGGCTGCGGGCTCTGGAAGGGTCACGAACTGCCTTCCGATGACTCGGAGTCGACGAGCTCGAGCTCGCGCGGCTGGCGGGTTCGTCGCTCTCGTTCGATCCGACGCTTCTGACCGAAGACCCGGTCGAGCAGTCGGTGCACGGGTCCGTAGAGTCCCACCGTCGTCGCGACGATGAGGATCGCCAGGTGCAGGGCGGGCGAGCCGAGCTGGCGGCCGAACAGCGGCGCCGCGAAGGCGAAATTCACGTTCTCGGCCGGATCGGTGACGAGCCGGGACAGCGGAATCACGATGGCGGCGACCAGGGCCTGGAGCCGCCAACCGCGCCGGTCGTAGCCGGTCCTGCTCAGGAGGAAGAGGAGCAGGAGCGGCCAGGCGACGTGGTAGAGCGACAGCGCGCGGGTGAAGAGCGGATAGCGCGCTTCCCACATGTAGGCGGTGAATCCGAAGGGTGAGTGACCGACGGCGATCCCGGCGATGTAGTCGACGGCCCAGACGGCCCCGATCGGCAATGCGGAGAGCGCCTGGGCCGAGAGCCAGCGCGCGCTGCCCGTCCAGAGCGCCAGGGCGGTGATCAGCACTCCCAGATTGCACAGAAAGAGAAAATTGGCCCAGCCGTAGGCGAGCGCGTAGGAGGGCAGGTAGATCGCCAGCCAGGCCGGACCGAGCCAGCGCAGCCGGGGAAACGGGTGAGATGACGACGGCACGCTGCGCCGATCCTAGCTCGCGTCTCCGCTTCTTCACCGATTGAATTGGGACGATCTTCGTGGGGGCACAGGCCGGGCTTCCCAGTAGAACCCGGTCACCACTGGGCGACCCAGCGGAGGTCGCGCCGATTCGAGCTCTGCAGAAGACTCCAACTAGGGAAACTCGGGCCGGACGGGGCGCCGGTCGCGCAGCGCCTCGACGCGCGCCGACCTACCCCTTCAATGGAGAGCTTTCGCGACGTTGGCTTTTCGCAGCGACTTTCGCAGCGCGCCCTAACCATACGAGTCCGGGATGCGTCGCATCTCCCACCGCTGTATTGCCGCCGGCCCGGATCTGGCCGCGTGACGGCGTTTCGCGCCAGGCCGGATAGCATGCTGGACGTGCCACGCCAGAGTGGAATCCTGCTTCACGTCACCTCGTTGCCGGGACCCTTCGGCAGTGGCGACTTCGGACCGGGCGCGATCGCCTGGCTCGACCGGCTGCGAGCGGCCGGGCAGACCCTCTGGCAGGTCCTGCCGCTCGGCCCGACGGCGCTGGGAGATTCCCCCTACGGCGCGCTCTCGGCCTTCGCCGGCAACCCGCGCCTGGTCTCTCCCGAGCGGCTCGCCGAAGAGAACCTGCTCTCCGCCGAGGAGCTCGAACGGGCGCGCCTGCCCGCGACGCCGAGGATCGAGTTCGAGCCGTCGGGGGCGGCGCGGCGTGCGCTGATCCGCCAGGCCTTCGAGCGGTTCGAGGCTGGCCGTCGCGCGCAGCTCGCGCGGCTCGACGAGGAGCTCGTCGGCTGGGCCGCCCGGCCCGAGATCGCGCGCTGGCTCGAGGACTGGACCCTCTTCGCCGCGCTGCGCGAGCGTCATGACCGATCGTCCTGGACGACCTGGGCGGTGCCGCTGCGGCACCGCGATCCTCGAGCACTCGCCACGGCCCGCGAGGCGCTGGCGACCGAGATCCGTTTTCACCGCTTCGTGCAGTTCTGCTTCGCCCGCCAGCTCGACCGACTGCGCGCCGACGCCACGGCGCGCGGCATCGCCCTGCTCGGCGACCTGCCGATCTACGTCGCCACCGACGCCGCCGACGTCTGGGCGCACCCCGACCTCTTCGAGCTCGACGAGTCCGGCCGGCCGACGCGGATGGCCGGCGTGCCGCCCGACTACTACGCCGCCGACGGGCAGCTCTGGGGCAATCCGATCTACCGCTGGCGCGAGCAGCGCGAGGCTTGCTTCGCCTGGTGGGTCGAGCGCGTCCGCGCGAATCTGGCGCAGGTCGATCGACTCCGGCTCGATCACTTCCGCGGCTTTCAGGCCTACTGGGAGGTCGCTGGCGGCGCCGAGACCGCGCGCGCTGGGCGCTGGGTCGAGGGCCCGGGCCGCGCGCTGTTCGACGCCCTGACCGCCGAGCTCGGCGAGCTACCGCTCCTCGCCGAAGACCTCGGCCAGATCACCGCGGAGGTCCACGCGCTGCGGCGCGAGCTCGGCCTCTTCGGCATGAGGGTGCTGCAGTTCGGTTTCCACACCGGCTCGGAGGACCATCTCCCGCACCGGGTCGAGCCCACCACCGCCTACTACACCGGCACCCACGACAACCAGACGGCGCGCGGCTGGTACGAGGCCGCCAACGACGACGAGCGGCGGCGCGCGTTGGACTACCTCGGTTGCGCTCCGGACGACGCCGCCTGGGGGATGGTCCGCGCCGTCTGGACCTCGGTCGCGGAGATCGCCATCGCGCCCGCCCAGGACATCCTCGGCCTCGGCGCCGAAGCGCGGATGAACGTCCCCGGCATCGCCGGCGGCAACTGGGGCTGGCGCCTGCCCGAAGGCGCCTTCGACGACGCCACCGTCGACCGCCTCCGCCGCCTCACCGAAGGCGCCGAGCGCCGGTTAGCGCTCGAGGAGCCCTCCGAACCTGGAACCGAAGCCGAAAGCGTTCTGGAGCCGGAGACCGCTGCCGAATAGCCTCGGTTCTGGGAAGAACTGCCCGAGGATGCCGCTTCACGCTGCTCCGACTTGATGCTCCTTCCAGCGCTGCGAAAGCTCCATTCAGGGGGGTGGAACCGGCGATCTCGGCCGGCGCGTAGCGCCTCGGCGGGTTCCGATCCTCCCCTTCTCTGGAGAGCTTTCGCGACGGTCTTTGCTTCGCAACGAGGACCGCGACGCGTCGGTCCCGCTCGAACCGGTGCCGCACTCCTGTAGAGGGCTTGTCGCGAGCTCGCTCAGGCGCGCAGCGCGCGGGCGAGGCCGATGAGGGAGGCGTCGACGCGGGCGATGCGATGGATCGGGATGGGCGTCAGGTACTCGCGGAAGCGCCCCTTGGCGCGGAAGCGCTCGACGAACAGCGTCCGGTCGAACGCCTGGCCGAGACCCGCGAGCGCGCCGCCCGCGAGAAAGACGCCGCCGCGCGCGCCCAGCGTCAGCGCGAGGTCGCCAGCGACGGCGCCGAGCCAACCAGAGAACAGCTGGCTCGCCTCGACGGAACGCGGATCCGAGCCGCCGCGAGCGCGCGCCGAGACCTCCTCCGGGGCCAGATGCGCCAGCGGCTCGCCCTCGATCTCGCGCAGCGCGGCGTCGATCGCCGCGAGCCCCGGGCCCGATACCGCGCGCTCCGCCGACGAGTGCCCGAAGCGCTCGCGCAAGCGCTCGACCACCCGCCACTCCCGCTCGTTCGTCGCGGCGAGGTCGCGATGCCCCCCTTCGCTCTCCACCGCCGTCCAGCCCCCGTCCGGGACGCGGCAGCAGGCCACCGACGCCCAGGCCCGTGCCCGGTCCGATCACGGCGAGCGGGCGGGCGGGCGCCGGCTCCCCCGCGGCGATCGTCTCCAGGTCGTCGCCCGCGAGCTCCGGCAGCGACAGCGCCAACGCCGCGAAGTCGTTCATCACGAGGAAGCGGTCGAGCCCGAGCGCGCGGCGGGTCGCCTCGATCGAGAAGCGCCAGCCCAGATTGGTCAGCGCGACGACGTCGCCATGGACGGGCGCGGCGACCGCCGCGACCGCCGCTCCGAGCTCCTCGGGCGCGAGCCGCTCGCGTCCGAGATAGGCACGCGCCGCGGACTCGAAATCGCCGTACTCGACGGCCGGGAGCACGCGGCTGCGCAAGGGTCCCGCGCCGCCCCGGCAGAGCGCGAAACGGGCATGCGTGCCGCCGACGTCGGCGAGCAGAGTCGGCCGTGGCTCCGTCGCGCTCAAGAATCCGCCTCGAGGGCCTCGAGCTTCACGCCGTCGTCACCCAGCCCGTCACTGCGTCACCGCGTCGCCGCGTCATCGCCGAGCCGCTGCCGGTCCGCACGCTCACGCACTCATGCCTCGCTCGCCGGAATCATGGTGCGACCGGCGACGTGCTCGCCCAGATAGAGCGGCAGCGTAGCGCGCCAGCTCGCCCAGTCGTGATGCCAGTCGGGGCCCCAGGCATCGACGCGATTCGGCACGCCCTTCCGCCCCAGCACGCTCGCGACTCGATACGCGTAGTCCGGGACGCTCCGCCCTTCCGCGCCCGCAGACCAGGCGGACGAAGCGCCGGCGCAGGAGCGCGAGGTGGTCGGCATCCTCGAGATAGGGCAAGAAGTGCAAGGGCGAGGCGTAGTGAAAGTCGAGTGGCGGCTCCGCCCCTTCGAAGTAGTCCTCGAGATCGTACTTGCCGGACAGACAGATCGCCTCACGGAAGACGTCGGGATGCCGGCAGAGGGCAACGAGAGCGAACAGCGCGCCGAGCGAGGCGCCAGCCGCGACCAGGTCCTCGCCCGCGTCGCCATCGAGCGCACGGATCCAGGGGACGAGCTCGTGATAGACGAAGACGTCGAAACGATAGAGCAACTCGGCGAAGCGCTCGGGGGTCAGGTCCGATTCGGTCATCAGGGCGCGCCCAGGAACGCTGTCGCACGAGATCACCCGGAGCCAACCCGCTTCGACCAGCGGCTCGAGCGCGCCGACGAGGCCATAGCGCTCGACCTCGCGCGCGTCGCCGCCCGCCGTCGGGAAGAGCACCACCGGCGTGCCGCGAACGCCCCAGACGGCGACCCCGGTGTCGCGGCCGAGCGCCGCGGAGCGCCAGACCTCCGCTCGCGCCGGATTCACGCCTCCGCCCCGGCCGGCCCTTTCGCGACGAACTCGCCCTCGGTCTTGCGCCAGAACTGGATCAGGCCCCAGAAGTGTTCGGTGAACTGCTCGACCTCGCGGGCCGGGAAGAGCGCTTCGACCTTCTTGCGCACGGCCTCTTTGGCGCGCGGCGTGCCGAAGAACTCCCAGGTGACTTCGTCGACGTGCGGCAGGTGCTCGGCGCAGAACTCGACGAACCGGTCGCTGTCGAAGCGCTCGTGCGCCAGCCGCGCGTAGCGCTTGAGCTTCTCCGCGAAGGGCTCCTCGCCGTCGGCGATCTCGAAGAAGGGTGCCCAGTCGAGATTCCAGCGCATCGGCTTGCGCCGGGTCGCCGCGACGAAGATGGCCCACTTCACCTTCGCCTTGACCAGCCAGGGGAAGTGGTAGTGCAGAGACGTGACCTGGGAGTCCGGACAGGCGTTGGCGAAGTCGATCGGATAGAAGACACCGTCCTTGCGCAGGGTCTCGCAGCTGTTGAAGTCCCAGCCGAAGAAGGCGTTGATCGTCAGGCAGAGGTTCGCCAGCGACTGCCACTCCTCGGCGCTGACGAAGTCGAAGGCGACCTTGTAGCGGTCGTGCAGCGGCGCGGCGGGGTCGTAGCTCATGACGTGGATCTGCGGTCCGACGCCGAGCGTTCGCACGAAGACGTCGAACGGATCGACCGCGGCCTGCAGGTGCATGATGCGCTTGCCCGAGGCGTCGTAGGCCTGGGCCAGCTCGTCGCGATTGGCGATCTTGGCGACGCCGACCCAGGCGCCGCCGTCGTAGGGCTTGATGAAGTGCGGATAGCCGACCCGCTCGCCGATCTTGCCGAGATCGAAGAACTTGGCGTAGCGCTCGAGGGTGACCTGCAGGTCGGCCGACGGCTCGTACTCCTTCGGCGGCAGCAGCCAGGTGTCCGGGATCGGCAGGCCCAGCCGCATCATCGCGCAGTAGCTGGTGTGCTTCTCGTTCGACTGGATCGACCAGGGGTTGTTGAAGACGTAGAGGTCGTCCATCACGACCGCCTTCTTGATCCACTCGCGACTGGTGTGGTACCAGTGCGTCGAGCCGGTCGAGCACGACGTCGTACTTGCACCGGCTGGCGCAGGTCGAAGGGCTCGATCGAGACCCGTTCGACCTCGACTCGCACCGTGTCGCCGTCGATCGGCATCGCCAGATCGAGCTTGCCCGACGATCTCCTCGAAGCAGATCGGCCAGCACAGGTCGGCGCCCAGCGAGAGCCCGATCTTCCGAACGACTTCAGCCATCTCTCCACCCCCTGTCGGAATCGGCGGCAAATCTAGCTCAAAGCTACTCGTAAATCATCCAGAGCGGGCCGGGATAGAGGTACGACAGCCCCTCGCGCAGGCGATCCCGCCAGTTCTCCCAGTTGTGGCCGTCGTGCGACTCGACGTAGCGCACCTGCATGCCGAGCTTCTGCAGGATCGGCACCAGCGAGCGGTTCTCGTAGATCAGCGATTCGTAGACGCCGCAGCTGACGAAGACGCGCTCGGCCAGGCGGATCGGGATCCTCGCGGAAGGCGTTGACGAACTCGACCACCGGCTCGAAGGCGGGACCACGCCGCGACGGCCCGATGTCGGTGAAGGCGAACGAGCCCGACTGCAGCAGCAGGCGGCCGAAGCGCTCCGGATGGCGACGCGCCGTGGCGAACGCGGCCACGGCGCCGAAGCTCGCGCCCATCAGGCCCGCGGTTCGCGGCGCCCGGCGCGAGCGGATAGGTCCGCCTCGAGTCGCGGCAGCAGCTCTTCGGCGAGGAAGCTGCGAGTGGCTCTCGTCGGCGGCGTACTCGCGCAGGCGGTCGCGCGACTGGGTCAGGGCGACGATCATCGGCGCCACCTCGTTGCGGTGGATCAGGTTGTCGAGCACCGTCTGGAGCGAGGAGAAGCGCAGGTAGTCGAGGCCGTCGTGCACGACGAGCAGCGGGTACCGCCGGGTCGACCGGAAGCGCGCCGGCGTGTACACGCGCACCTCGTCACGGCGCCCCAGCGCAGCCGAGTCGATCTCGGATCGTCTCGATCGAGCCCGGCGCGCGCCTCCGGGTCGCGTCTCGGCCCACTCCGGCGCCTCGTAGCCGGCGCCCTGGCAGACGGAGTTGGCGCCGAACGGATCGTGCGCGAGCAGCGGATTCAGCGGGTCGCGAATCAGGCGGGAGAGATCGCCTTCCTGGACCTCGAGCTTGTACTCGACGCGGGAGCGGGCGGGAATCTCCTGCACCAGGTACCAGAGGTCGGTGCCGTCTACCCGCTGGAAGGGCACCGCAGCCGGCAGGCCGAAGATCCAATGCTGAAGGTGCACGGCGTCGGCGCGGCCGCGATAGAGGAAGGTCACCGTCGTACCCTCGACGATCGGCACCTTGCGGTCGGCGAGGAATGCGTCGATCGTCTCGGTCGAGAGCTCGCCCGCCTCGAGCAGTTCGCGGATCGCGACGCTCATGCGGCATCGAGCGGGAGCACCGCGCCAGCGGACGAGAGCTCCAGAGGCCGCCAGTCGCTGCGCCAGCCGTCGGGATGGACCTCGAGCCTGCAACCGTCGTCCATGACCAGTGCGAGCGCCGGCGCGAAGCGGTCCGCGAAGCGAGCCACCCGTGCCGGCGTCGTCGAGCGCGAGACGCCGGCGCGCATGCGGCAACGGCACGATGCCCCGACACCAACCCCAGGCCGCGCTGCAGCACCTCCGGCGCTACCGCTCCCCTGCGGCGGGGCGTCGTGGAAGAGGATCACGCGCTCGGAGATCGCCATCGCCCCGGCCGACCAGGCGAACAGCGCGTCGGCGCTCGAGCTCGCGGTCGAGCCCGAACATGCGCAACCGGTTGAGCAGGATCGCGACGTGGCCGCCGGCGATCGCCACGCCCTCGGTGCGATCGAGCAGGCTCGCGATCGCCCGACGATGGCGAACGACGACGGGCCGTTCGCCGGGTCGGTGCGGTCCGCTCGAACGCGTCGTCGATCGCGGTGACGCTCTCGAGGTGCCGCTGATCGAGTCCGGCGGAGCTCCTCCAGCGCGGCCTCGTGCTCCCGCCGCACCAGATCGGCCGAAGCCGCCGCGCGGTCGAGCTGCCGGAGAGCGTCGAGCGCGCCCGCGAGCCGGATGCGATAGAGCCCCTGGAGCTCCTTGAGCCGCTCTTGGCGCTCACGGTGGGCGCGGAAGAGATCGGAGTCGCGTCTCCGCCACGTCTTCGCCACGCGCGTAGAGCTGGAGGTTGATCGTGCGCTCGCCCAGGTGCTCGTGCAGCTCCAGGTCCTCGGCCTCCCGCTCCTGCCAGCCCGGCGGTGACCGACGCCAGACGGCCGGTGATGCCCAGCGCGCGGACGGCCTCGCCGAGCGTGGGCGTGAATCGTTGCGGACCGAGCAGGGCGACGACCGGCATTCCGTAAGATCCTATACGGTTAGAATTCCGGACAACGCCGCGAGGAGGCGCGCCATGCACGTCCTCTTCGTCGAACCGACGTTCCCCTTCAATCAGCGCCAGTTCGTCCGCGCCCTCCACGCGGTCGGAGCGCGAGTGACCGGGATCGGCGAGGCGCCGCTCGAAGCGCTCGACGGCGAGCTCAAGGGCTGGCTCCACGGCTACGAGCAGGTCCGCTCGGTCGTCGACGAGGGCGCGCTGATCGACCGCCGTGCGGCGCGTCCAGCACCGCGAGTGGGTGGACCGGCTCGAGGCCACCGTCGAGGCCCACATCCTGCCGGCCGCCAAGGTGCGCGAGGCGGCGATGATCCCGGGGACCACGGTGCGCACCGCCTACCTGTGCCGCGACAAGCCGGCGATGAAGGAGGCGCTGCGCGAGGCCGGCGTGCCGACGGCCGCGTTCGACCGGCGTCTCGGCGCCGCAGGAGCTGCGCATGTTCGCGGCCGAGGTCGGCTACCCGCTCATCCTCAAGCCGCGCAGCGCGGCGGGCGCCTCCGGCACCGCAACGCGTCGACAACGAACGGGAGCTCGAGAGCGCGATCATCGCGCACGGGCTCGACCGCGGCGCCTCGGTCGCGGTCGAGGAGTTCATCGAGGGCCACGAGGGCTTCTACGACACCCTGACGATCGACGGCAGGGTCGTCCACGACTTCATCTCCCACTACTACCCCGGCGTGCTCGAGGCGATGCGCACGCGCTGGATCTCGCCGCAGATCGTGACCACCAACCGGGTCGACGCGCCGAGCTACGCCGAGGTCCGGGCGATGGGCCAGAAGGTGATCGAGGCGCTCGGCATCGGCACCTCGGCGACCCACATGGAGTGGTTCTTCGGCCCCAAGGGGCTGCGCTTCTCCGAGATCGGCTGCCGCCCGCCGGGCGTCGGCGTCTGGGACCTCTACGCCGCCGCCAACGACATCGACATCTACCGCGAGTGGGCGATGGCGATCGTCCACGGCCGCCCGGGCCAGCACCTGTCGCGCCGGTTCGCCGGCGGCATGATCAACCTGCGCCCGACCCGCGACGGCCGGATCACCGGCTACGAGGGCATCGACGAGATCGAGCGCGAGTTCGGCGAGTGGATCATCGACTCCCACCTGCCGCCGCCCGGCTCCCCCACCGCCGGCGTCGAGGCCGGCTACATGGCGAACGCCTGGATCCGCATGAAGCACCCCGACTACGACCAGCTCCGCCACATGCTCGACACCGTCGGCCGGACCGTCAAGGTCCTCGCCGCCTGAGCGGCTAGCCCCGCGACGGACCTGGACCAGCTTCTCGACGACCGAGGGGTCGGCCAGGGTGGTGACGTCGCCCAGGTCGTGGATCGTTGCCCTCGGCGATCTTGCGCAGGATGCGGCGCATGATCTTGCCCGACCGGGTCTTGGGCAGCCCGGGCGCCACGACGATCCGGTCCGGCGTCGCGATCGGGCCGATCACCTGGCGCACTTGCTCCTTGAGCATGCCGGCGAGCTCGTCCGGGTCGTACGACTCGTACTCCGGCGTCACGATGACGAAGGCGAAGATGCCCGTGCCCTTGATGTCGTGCGGGAAGCCGACCACGGCGGCCTCGGCGACCGCGGCATGGGCCACCAGCGCGCTCTCGACCTCGGCGGTGCCCAGGCGATGGCCGGAGACGTTGAGCACGTCGTCGACGCGGCCGGTGATCCAGTAGTAGCCGTCCTCGTCGCGCCGGCAGCCGTCGCCGGTGAAGTAGAGCCCCTCGAAGCGGGTGAAGTAGGTCTCGCGGAAGCGCGAGTGGTCGCCGTAGATCGTTCGCGCCTGGCCGGGCCACGAGCGACGCAGGCAGAGGTTGCCGGAGACGCCGTTGCCCTCGAGCTCGACGCCGTCGTCGTCGACGAGCACCGGGTCGATGCCGAAGAACGGCAGCGTCGCCGAGCCCGGCTTGGTCGGAATCGCACCGGGCAGCGGCGTGATCAGGATGCCGCCGGTCTCGGTCTGCCACCAGGTGTCGACGACCGCGCAGCGCCCCTCGCCGACGACGTCGTGGTACCACTTCCAGATCTCCGGGTTGATCGGCTCGCCGACCGTGCCCAGCACCTTCAAGCTCTTCCGGCTGTACTTCTTGACCCAGTCGTCGCCCTCGCGGGCGATCGCGCGCAGTGCCGTCGGCGCCGTGTAGAAGATGTCGACCCCGAGATCGTCGACGATGCGCCAGTAGCGCCCGGCGTCCGGGTAGGTCGGAATCGACTCGAACATCACGGTGGTCGCACCGTTGGCGAGCGGTCCGTAGATGATGTAGCTGTGTCCGGTGATCCAGCCGATGTCGGCGGCGCAGAAGAAGACGTCTCCCGGGTGATAGTCGAAGACGAGCTTGTGGGTCATCGCCGCGTAGACCATGTAGCCGCCGGTCGTGTGCAGCACGCCCTTGGGCTTGCCGGTCGAGCCCGAGGTGTAGAGGGTGAACAGTGGCGACTCCGAATGCATCCACTCGACCGGACAGGTCGAGCGCTGCCGGCTGGTCTCGTCCTCGAGCCAGAGGTCGCGCCCCTGGACCATCTCCACTTCGGCGTCGGTCCGTCGGGCCACGAGAACCGTGTCGATGCTGCTCAGGCCCTCGATCGCCCGGTCGACGGTCGCCTTGAGCGGGATCTTCTTGCCGCCGCGCAGCCCCTCGTTGGCAGTGATGACCATGCGCGCACCGGCGTCGAGGATCCGTCCGCGCAGCGACTCGGCCGAGAATCCGGCGAACACCACCGAGTGCACCGCGCCGATGCGCGCGCACGCCAGCATCGCGTAGGCGAGCTCTGGGATCATCGGCAGGTAGATGCAGACCCGGTCGCCGCGCCGCACGCCGTGCGCGAGCAGCACGTTGGCGACGCGCGCGACCTGGTGCTTGAGCTCGGCGTAGGTGATCGTCCGGTACTCGCCGGGCTCGTCGCCCGCCCAGATGATCGCCACCTTGTCGGGCTGGGTGGCGAGATGGCGGTCGACGCAGTTGAAGCAGGCGTTCAACCGGCCCCCGCCGTACCAGGAGAAGTCGACTTCCTTCATGTCGAAGTCGAGGATCGAGGAGGGCGGATGGAACCAGGTGAGGATCTCCGCTTGCTTGCGCCAGAACCCCTCCGGGTCGTCGAGCGAAAGGCGGTAGAGCCGTCGGTACTCCTCGAGCGACGGAATGTGCGAGCGCGCGGCGATCTCGGGCTTCACCGGAAACATGGTCATCCGCAATACCCCTCTCGAGCTCAGGTCATTCTAGTTCGCGGACCCGTGGGGTACGAACCACGGAAGAAGTCTGGCGACAACGCACGACTGCGTGCACATAAGGGCGATCTCGAACGAGCGCCGAGGTGTGGCGCTCGGCGTCGCGGTACTCCGCTGCTCCCCCTTCACTGGAACGCTCTCTCGATTCTCCGCGCAGTCGCGGCAACCGGGCGCGCGCGCGGCCGCTATCCCCTCTTGGGCTAGCCCGTTCGCGCAGCGCCATCGCCTCGACTCCGGTTTCGGTCCAGGGCGGTCAGGCAAGCCGCGAGCTCGGCTTCGAAGGGACGGGCGGGCGCGGCGGCGGCGGCCGAGCGGGAGGAGCTCCCCGCCTCGCCAGCGAGCAAATCGGCGAGCCCGGCGGCAAGAGCGAGCAGTCGTCTCAGCAGTCCGGTGCCGTCGCCGGCGAAGAGATCTCGGCGGCGAGCCTCAAGCGTCGAGGCGAGCGGCGCAAGCAGGTCAACCATCCTGCTCCTGAAGCGGACGACCGCTGCTTCGGTCGCCCCCTGTTCGAGCACCGGATGCCGGAGGGCCAGGAGGCGGACGAGGCGGGGACGGTCCGCGAGCGTGCGGGCGAGGAGGGCTGCGTCCGATTCCGGCGCCGCGGCCGGCTGGACGCTCAACTCGTGAAGCGCGACATCCCGCCACTCGGCCAGGGACCCGAGGAGGAGCTCCAGGAAGAGGTCCTCCTTGGATCGGTAGTAGAGGTACGTCGTGCCCTTCGCAACCCCGGCCCGTCGGGCGATCTCGGCCATCGTCGTCGCGGCGTATCCGGCCTGGTCGAGCCGGGCCGCCGCGGCTGCGCGAAGCTGCCGCCGGCGCCCCTCTTTCTCTTCGGCGGCTCGCGCGCGCAGGACCGTCACCGTGCGAGCTTATGTGACCTGTGGTCACCGGGCAAGAACCTCGCCATCTGCTCGCCTGGCTGCGGCGCTCTGCGGTCGTCCTCTGGCGGTGAAGAT
The DNA here is from genome assembly GCA_963700315.1 of uncultured Acidobacteriota bacterium. Lineage (GTDB taxonomy): Bacteria > Acidobacteriota > Thermoanaerobaculia > Multivoradales > JAGPDF01 > JACTMI01. The sequence goes on from CAVOXC010000002.1 coordinate 160,382, forward strand.
CGCCGCGAGAACAGTGCCTGGAAGGGGGGCTGGCCACGTCGAGGCGCTGCGCGTGCGGCGATCGCGCCGTTCCTCCCTACCCCCCATAACTGCCGTCTGCGCAGTCGGCGGAAGTCTCTCGACCTCGCCTCTGCCGTTGCGAGCGAGCGCAACGGTGCCACGACTCGCGGCCAGGAGTCAGGGCGGAGACACCGATTCCGTAGCGAGCAGCGCTACCGCTCTCGCGGGCAGCTCGAGAGTGCTCGCGTCGCGCTCCGGCGGCAGCGCGGGTGCCGGCAGGCAACCGGAATGGAATCGGATCGACCAGCGCGCCCCGACTGGAACGGCAGGCAGCGGCAGTGTCACCGGCTCGTCGGTCGGATTCGACGCCACCAGTCGCAAGCTGCCCCCAGCCTCGCGGCGCAGCAGCGCGAAGACCGATTCGCCCTCGATGCCAGCGGCTCCCGGTTCACGCCACGGGCCGAGAATCGCAGAAGACTCGGGACAGGCTCCGAGTCCCATTGCGCGCCGTGCCTGAATCATCCTGGCGACGAAGCGCCGGCGCTTCTCGGCGACTTCGTGGGGCGTCCAGACGACCCAGCCGATCTCGTCGTCTCGGCACCAGGCGTTGGTGTTGCCGCGCTGCGAACGGCCGCGCTCGTCACCCGCCGTCAGCTGCAGAGTGCCCGGCGCCGATGCGAGCAGCGTGAGCAGAGCGAGCACTTCGTCTTCGCGGCGGGCGAGCAGAGCGGGATCCGTCGTCGGTCCTTCGATGCCGCCGTTCCACGCGACCTCGCCGTTCCAGCCGTCACGATTCCCCTCGCCATTTCCCTCGTTGTGCTTGCTCTCGTAGGCAACGACGTCCTCGAGCGGCCGGCCATCGTGGCAGGCGGCGAAGCGGATCGCTCGTCCGGGTGGCGTGCGCCCGGCGCCCGGCCCGAGCCCAGCGAGCCGGCTCGCCAACTGCGCCGGGCCCCGAGCCAGACCTCCGACATGCCGCCGTAGTTCGTCGCGGAACTCGCCGTCCCATTCGTGCCAAGGGGCGGGGAAACCGGCGGAGGGCCGGAACCCGGTGGCATCCCAGGGCTCGGCGATCAGCAGCAGGTCGCGCAGCTCGGGATCCTCGGCGATCGCCTCCGCCAGCGGCGACCGCACGAGTGGCTCGCCCCGTGAGCCGCGAAAGAAGATCGCCGCGAGGTCGAACCGGAAGCCATCGACACCATAGACGCGGACCCACTCGCGTAGCGCGTCGAGGATGAGCCGAGAAGTGACCGGGTGATTGGTATTGACGGTGTTGCCGCAGCCGGTCAAATCGAGGGCGGCGCTGCTACCGGGCGCGGCGATGTAGTAGGCCGAAGCATCGAGGCCCCGCCAGCCGTGCAGGGGGTCGCCAGTTGCGCCGGCGCCCTCTGCCGTGTGGTTGAACACCACGTCGAGAACGACCTCGAGCTCGGCTCGGTGCAGCTCGTCGACTAGCCGCTGGAGCTCGGCCACCGCCGCGCCGGGCTCCTCGGACACCGCATACGCCGCCTTCGGCGCGAAGAACGAAACCGGGCTGTACCCCCAGAAGTTCAGGCGGCGCTCGCCACTGCGCGGATCCCGCCGTGGGTTCTCCGTCTCATCAAACTCGAAGACAGGCAACAGCTCGACCGTAGTGATGCCGAGCTCCTGCAAATAGGGGATCTTCTCGACAAGTCCAGCGAACGTTCCGGGCTGAGCGACGCCGGCGCTGGGATGCCGGGTGAAGCCACGAACGTGAAGCTCGTAGATCACACGCTCACTGAGGTCGACGCGCGGACGCGCTACCGCCTCGAGTCCGCCGCGCGGCGCGGTCGGCAGGAAGAGCCCGCGATAACGGCGCCCGACCCCCGGGGCGAGCGCGTCGTCGCTCCGGCCCCAGACCTCACCACCGGCGAGGCAGGGAGCATAGGGGTCGAGTAGTGGCGGGCCGTGATCGACCCGCACGACGTACTCGAACTTCTCGGGAAGATCGGCGGCGCTGCCGCGCCAGATTCGAAAGGGCGCGGGCGCCCGGTCGTCCAGCTCGAGCTCCAGCGACCGCGAAGGGCTCCGCCCCCCGGGCTCGAAGCAGTCGACGGTGACGCTCGATCGAGCGTCGGCGTGGAGTGCGAACTCGACTGCTCCGCGCCGAACGCGCGGGCCGAGGCCGATCTCGCCGCTCAGGAGACGGACCCGTCTTCGTGGACGGTCCAATGCTCCCCCGAGCGCAGCAGCTGCTCGAGGTTGCCGACGCCCCGCCGCTCCGTCTCCTGCTCGACCTGTCCGACCACGCCGGCTTCGAAGGTCCCCTTCTCGACTCGACGGAGCACGCCGATCGGCGTCGGGAAATCGGGGCGTCCCATCTGCGCCACCATGAAGGCGAGCGCCGGGTTGTTGCGCGTCTCGTCCCAGACCAGGCAATCCTCGGGTCCGAAACCGTCGGCGAAACGGATGACTTCGAGCTCGGTGCCGCGCAGCCGGATGCCCCGGTCCCGTTCTTTGCCGAAGACGAGAGGCTTGCCGGTCTCCAGATGGACGAGCGCGTCATCGCGCACGTCTCTGTCGGTCAGATGAGCGAAAGCCCGATCGTTGAAGATGTTGCAGTTCTGATAGATCTCGACGAAGGCGGTGCCCGGAGTGCGCCGCCGCCGCGCGCAGCGTCTCCTTGAGGTGGGGCTGGAAGACGTCGACCGAGCGCGCGACGAAGGTGGCGCCGGAGCCGATCGCTACAGAGATCGCATTGAACGGATAGTCGACCGAGCCGACCGGGCTCGACTTGGTCCGCTTGCCGACCTCCGACGTCGGCGAGTACTGCCCTTTGGTCAAACCATAGATCCTGTTGTTGAACATCAGGATCTTGACGCCGACGTTGCGGCGCAAGCAGTGAATCAGATGATTGCCGCCGATCGACAACGCGTCGCCGTCGCCGGTCGCGATCCAGACCTCGAGATCGGGCCGCGCCACCTTCAAGCCGGTTGCCACCGCTGGCGCACGCCCATGGATGGTGTGGAATCCGAAGGTGTTCAGGTAGTAGGGGAAGCGGGACGAGCAACCGATTCCCGACACGACCACGAACCGCTCGCGGGCGATGCCGAGCTCGGGAAAGACCGACTGCACCGCCGAGAGGATCGCGTAGTCGCCGCAACCCGGACACCAGCGCACGTCCTGGTCGGATTGGAAGTCCTTCTTGGTCAGCGTCGCGGCCTCGCTCATCGGGAGCCTCCGAGGATCTCGCGGATTCTGACGAGCACCTCGTTGCGGAAAAAGGGCTTGCCCTGGACCTTCGGAAAGGAGATCACCGGTTTCAAGAAACGCCCTTGGATCAAGAAGGCGAGCTGCCCCATGTTCATCTCGGGGATCAGCACCTGTTCGAAGCGGCCCAGGACCTCGCCGAGATTTCGCGGAAACGGATTCAGGTGGTGCAGATGGGCGCGCGAGACCGGCAAGCCCTCCCGCCGGGCGAGGTTGACAGCGCCGGTGATCGCGCCGGCGGTCGACCCCCAACCGAGAACGAGCAACGCGCCCCCCTCGGCGTCGCCATGGATCTCGAGCTCGGGGATGTCGGAGGCGATCCGCGCCACTTTCTCCGCTCGGGTCCGCACCATGAGCTCGTGGTTGGCCGGATCGTAGGAGACGTTGCCGCTGACCTCCGCCTTCTCGAGGCCGCCGATCCGGTGCTCCAGTCCGGCCGTACCGGGCAGAGCCCACGGCCGGGCGAGGGTCGTCGGGTCGCGCCGGTAGGGAGCGAAGCCCTCGGGTCGGCTCGCGAACTCGACAGGAAAATCCGGTAGGTCTTCGACCTCTGGCAAGCGCCAGGGCTCCGAGCCGTTGGCGAGGTAGCCGTCGGAGAGCAGCAGGACCGGCGTCATGTAGCGCACCGCGATCCGACAGGCCTCGATCGCTCGTTCGAAGCAGTCGGCCGGCGACGACGCGGCCAGAACCGGCACCGGTGAATCGTTGTTCCGGCCAAAGAGCGCGAAGAGTAGATCCGCCTGCTCCGTCTTGGTCGGCAGGCCGGTCGACGGGCCGCCGCGCTGGATATCCACGACCACCAGCGGCAATTCGACCATGACGGCCAGGTTCAGCGCCTCGCTCTTCAGCGCCAGTCCCGGACCCGATGTCGACGTGACCGCGAGCGCACCGCCGAAGGCCGCGCCGATCGCGGAGCAGATCGCCGCGATCTCGTCCTCGGCCTGGAAGGTCGTGACTCCGAAGTTCTTGAACTGCGCCAATTCATGGAGCAGCTCGGAGGCGGGCGTGATCGGATAGGCGCCTTGAAACAGCGGCAAGCCAGAGCGACGGGATGCCGCCACCAGGCCGAGCGCGAGCGCGGTGCTGCCGGTCACGTTGCGGTATTCGCCCGGAGCGAGCCGCGCCGGGTGGACCTCGTACCTGGTCTGAAAGACCTGGGTGATATCGCAGAAGTTCCACCCGGCCTGCATCGCCCGCGCGTTGGCGTCCACGATCTCCGGGCGGGCGCCGAATTTCTTCTGGAGGTAGCGCAACGTCGGCTCGATCGGCCGGGAGAAGAGCCAGTAGACCATCCCCAGGGCGAAGAAGTTCTTGCAGCGCTCGATGCCTTTGGCGTCGAGGCCGGTGCCGTCGAGCGCCCGCCGCGTCAGTGTCGCGAGCGGAACCGGAAAAAGCCTGAATCCGGCCGTGCTGCCATCTTCGAGCGGATTGGCGTCGTAGCCCGCCTTCTTCAGATTGCGGTCGACGAACTCATCGGTATTGGCGATCAGGATCCCGTTCGGCCTGAGGTCCGAGAGATTGACCTTGAGCGCCGCCGGGTTCATCGCCACGAGCACGTCCGGCGCATCCCCCGGGGTGTGGATGTCGTAGTCCGCGATCCGTACTTGAAACGCGGAAACCCCCGGCAGTGTGCCGGCGGGAGCGCGAATCTCCGCTGGGAAGTCGGGAAACGTCGCGAGGTCGTTGCCGAGTAGCGCCGAGGTGTTGGTGAACTGGGAGCCGGTCACCTGCATGCCGTCGCCGGAGTCTCCAGCGAAGCGAATCACGACGTCGTCCAGACGCTCGCTTTCTACTTGTCGGGACGGCTCTTCTTCAGAATCGACGATGGGGAGACTCATGATCCTCCGCGCTGGCTCGAATCGGCCCGTCGAAATCGTAGCAGAGCGCTCGATCGCTGCTACGACGAGGACTGCGCGACTGCCTCCGCCTGCAAGGCGGAGAGCGCGGCGAGGGCTTCGAAGCGCCGTTCCCAGGGGACGAACAGGTGGTCGTGGAACCACCCCGCCATGGCATTGACGGGGATCCGCTCCGCGGCGAGCCGCGTCGAGACCGCGGCCAGCAGACCGACGGCCGTCAGGTCGGAGTGAACTGACAGAAGGATCCGGGCCCAACGAGCTCCAGGTTGCCGAACGACTCCGACGTCCGCGGATTCGCGCGACACCAGGGTCCAGCCCTCGTCCTCCCGGATCGCCACGACGGCGTCGTCCGGCAGGCCGCCGGCGGGGAGAACGGCCATTCGGGAGAAACTGTAGACGCCGCCATCGAGCCGCGGCTCGAGGCTCGAGAGCAGCCGACCGAGCGACGTTTCACCACCGGCGCCACCCTTCGTCACTGGGCGCTCTCCCGCTCGCTGGCGGCAATTCGCCCGAGGCACTGGAGGAGCGCTGCGCGAGTCAAGCCGGGCTCGGTCCAGAGGAGGAAGTGGCCCTCGGTGGGAACCCGCTGCACCTCCACGGCGACGTTCGCCAGGGCCCGCCGGGCGAAATCGGCGTTGGCCGGCGGCACCAGATCGTCTTCGTCACCCTGGATCACGATCGCCGGCACGGCGACTCCCGCGAGCTTCGGAGCCAGGGTCTCGAGCTCTCGGCGCAGGGGCCAGAGCTCCCGATTCGAGGTGATCATGTCTCCGGACAGGAAGAGCTGGACCAACGCGCCAGGAGCCCGCCACGTTGTACCAACGATGCCGCTCGAGCGCGGGATCGATCGAGGGCGCGACCAGCACCAACGCTCCGACCAGGTCGGGCCGATCGACCGCCAGGCGTGCCGCGATCGGGCCGCCCAGGCTGTGCCCGACCACGACGGCCGGGTGGACCTGGCTCCGCGTCGAGCACTGTCGCGGCGGCGGCGGCCTGCAGCGCGAGCGAAGGCTGGGGCCGTCCCCGCCCGCTGCCGCCGAAGCCGGGGCGATCAAGGGCGATGAGACGCGCCGAGGCGCGCAGCACGGGGTCCTCGAGGAAGGTCTTGTAGGCCTCCCAGGTTCCGGGCGAGCCGTGGATGAACAGGATCCGCGCCGAGTCCGCTCCCGACCGTCACGTAGTGCACCGAGATCGGGCGCTCCACCCTCGGGCTGCCAAGCGATCCGGTGGCTCTCGATCCCCCCGCGCCGCATCGACTCGGTGGCGATCGCCGGCGAGAAATCGGGACCAAGCAGGCTACAGGCGATGCCGCCCGCCATCAGGAAGAGGGCTCCGGCCAGGAGACCGACGCGGATCCAGCGGAACTCTCGCACGGCTCCTTTCTATCGCAACGGCAGACGAAACGGGGCGGCTCGCGCCGCGCGACGTCACGCGAGCGCTTCGATCGCGTGGCGTGCCGCCGCCATTCCCTCCTGGAGCTCGTCCGGCGCAACGGCGAAGGAGAGTCGCAGGTAGCCCTCCTGCTCGAAGGCGGTACCGGAGGCCGTGATCACGCCCGTCGAGTGCGCGAGCCACGCCGCGACGTCGTCCGCGGAGCGAATCCGCCGCCCGTCCGGAGTCGAGAGGCCAAAGCATCCGGTGACGTCCCAGAACGAGTAGAACGAGGCCGGGGTCGGCCAGACGACGACGCGCGGGGGAGGCGGCGCCAGGCGCACCAGAAGACTCCGGTTGGACTCGAGCTCGTCTCGCAGGCCATCCTGATAGGGGCGGGCGATCGCGGCGAGCGAGGCGTGCTGGGCGGGCGTCGACGGGCCCGAAGTGTAGTGGCTCTGGAGGTTGGACATCGCGCGCGCGACATCGGTGGGCGCGACGCTCCAGCCGATCCGCAGGCCGCCGGCGCGCCGGAAGTTCTTCGACATCCCGTCGACCTGAATCAACCAGGGGCGGGTCTCGTCGTCGACCCGAGGCTCGGGGAACCCACGGCCATCGAAGACGAGCTTCCAGTAGAGGCGATCCAGCACGAAGAACACTCGCCTCTCGACGCAGACGGAGAGCAGCGCATCGACCTCGTCGCCGCTGTAGAGCTGGCCGGTCGGGTTCACCGGGTTGTTGAGCAAGAACAGCTTGGAGTGCGGACGCAGATCGAGATTGCGGCGAAGATCGTCCGCGGTCACCTTCAGTCGATTCGATGCCCCGGCTCGCGGTATGACCATCACCGGAAAGGCATAGGACGCCGCGGCGAGCGGCTGGTAGGAGACCCAGGGCGCGGCGTCGAAGAGCACGCAGTCGGCAGGACTGCACAGCGCCAGAAAAATGTTGAACAGGCTCTGCTTGGCGCCGTTGGTGATGATGACGTTGCCGATGTCGTAGCCCGAGCGCTCGAGCCCCAACCAGCTCAATACCGCTGCGCGCAGCTCCGGGATGCCTGCTGGATCCGCGTACATCGTCTGCTCGGTCGAGACCGCCTTGAGAAACGCCTCGCGAACGTGCGCAGCGAGGCTGCCTTTGGTTTCGCCGAGACCAAAATCGAAGACCGGCTGGCCCTCTCGCCGGCGCTCGTTCGCTACGGCCTTGAGCAGAAGGGTCGCCGAAGGGCGGAACTTGCGCAGCTTCGGCGAGATGCGATCGCTATCGTCCATGCTCTCAGGCCACGACCAGGAGCGCTTCGGAGGAGTCGTCGGCGCACGCGGGGAGCGCGTCGGGCCGAAGGAAGAAGGGCTCATCGCTCTCGAAGACCGGATCGAGATCCGAGAACCAGACCGCGCGCGGATCGAATCTGGCGAAGAACGGTCGTCCGACCAGCTGCGGGTCGCGCGCCTGCAGCAGCTCGAGAACGAACACCCGCTGGCCGCCCACCTCCGCGACTGCCGGCGACCCGAACCTTGCCGGGGAAAGCCGACATCGAAGGGCCCCGAACCGTGCGCGCCAGCCCCGAGACCTGACGATAGGCGTCGGAAAAGATCCCATGAGCGCGCGCGAGCGGCACTTCGAAGTAGTTCTTCGGTCCGGTGTTGCGCTCGACGAACATGTAATAGGGAATCATGCCGAGCCGCACTCCCGCCCGCCACATCGAAGCCCAAGCTGCGGCGTCGTCGTTGACGCGACGCACCAATGGCGCCTGCATGCGAATCTCGGCGCCGGTCGCGCGCACGCGTCCGATCGCCCGGCGGGCCATCTCCGTACCGATCTCCCGCGGGTGGGACCAGTGCGCCATGAAGGCGAGATGTCGGCCGGCTCGGATGATCTCCTCGAACAGGGCGAGCAGCTCGTCGGCGTCGCCGTCGGTGACGAAACGCTGCGGCCAGTAGGCCAGCGACTTGGTGCCGATTCGGATACTGCGCACGTGCTGGAATTCGGGCGCGAGCAACGGCTCCAGGTAGCGACGCAGCGCCTTGGTCTTCATGATCATCGGGTCGCCGCCGGTGACGAGCACGTCGGTCACCTCCGGGTGCGCTCGGAGGTAGGCCTGCAGATCGTCGGTCTCGCGCGCCTCGAACTTCATGTCCTGGAGGCCGACGAACTGAGCCCAGCGGAAGCAGTACGTGCAATAGGCGTGGCAGGTCTGTCCCTGACCGGGGAAAAAGAGGACGGTTTCGCGATACTTGTGCTGGATTCCCGACAGGCGGCGACCGTCGAGCTCGGGTACATTGTGGGTCATCTGCCCGGCCGGATGCGGATTGAGCTCGAAGCGGACCCGGTTGGCTTCGGCGTCGATCTCCGCCTTCGGCGCCCCGCGGTCGACCAGCTCGGCGATGCAGGCGAACTGCTCCGGCTCGAGCATCCCCCGCTGCGGAAAGGTGAGCTGGAAGATCGGATCCTCGGGAATCCGGCTCCAGTCGATCAAGCTCTGACATCACGTACTCGTTGGTTCGGAAGGGGAGCACGCGCGAGACGACATCGACCGCCCGCCGCTGCGCGCGTTCGAGGTGCCGCCACTGGGGCTGCTTGGCGACGTTCTGCAATCCGATCGCTCGGTACCGGGTCGGCTGAGAGTCCTGCATTGGAGATCCCCCTTTCGCTGAACCGGAGACCCTCCCGGACCCCGTCGAGTCTCTGCGTCTTGCGGCGGGGTCAGGATAGCTCTCCGACCGAAGTCTGGCAACAGGTATTGACACGGTACTACCATGGTCATACTCTGCCGGCATGCCGCCGGTGGCGAAGATCTCGATCAGCCTCGCCTCCTCCCTCCTGCGCCGTATCGATCGCTATTGCCGGGGAACGGGCGAGACCCGCAGTGAGTTCCTGCGCCGGGCCGCGATCTCCTCGCTCGAGGAGGAAGAACACCGCGAAGCGGTGCGGCGCTATCTCGATTCCTATGCAGCCGAACCAGAGGCGCCCGGCGAGGTCGAGACGATCGGCGGCGCCGGCCTCGACGCGATCGCCACGGAGAGCTGGGAGTGAGGCGCGGAGAGGTCTGGTGGGCCCTGCTACCGGATGGAACGAAGCGACCGGTGCTCTTGCTGTCGCGCGACGAGGCCTACTTGGTTCGACGCATGGTCACCGTGGCGCCGGTCACCACCCGGGTGCGCGGGATCCAAGTCGAAGTCGAGCTCGGCCCCGAGGAGGGCCTGCCGCAGCTCTGCGCGGTCAATCTCGACCGCGTCTCGACGCTGCCGAGAGGCGTGCTCCAGGAGCGCCTGACCAAGCTACCGCAAGAGAAGCTGGACCGCGTCGCGCGCGCCCTGCGCTTCGCCCTCGCGCTCGAAACCTGACCGCCCGTTCCAACTCGCCGGGTTGCCGCCCGCGCCCGCCTTCTCTACACTGGCGCGAAGTTCCCGCCATGCCCCGGATCCCCGACCAGCCGCCCGACCTCGGCCCCTCCCGAGCGCCTTCCGGCGTCTCTCGCCCCGTCACGGTCGTGCGCGCGGGCAGCGCCGCCGCGAGTGAAACGCGCGAGCTCGCGCGCGAGCGCCTGCTCGCGATCCGCCTGGTCGACGGCGAGTCCTTCACCCTCATGTGCACGCCCGGGGAGGAAGTCGAGCTCGCCCTGGGCTTTCTGCGCGCGGAGGGATGGATCGACGCCCTCGGCGAGGTCGAGCTCGCCGAGCTCTGTGAGGGCGGCGATGCTGTCCGTGTGCGGCTCCGCCGGGCTCCGACCGAGCCGCCCGCGGCGCGCCGGAATCTCGTCCTCTACGCCTCCTGCGGCATGTGCGGCCGCGAGGACGCCCTCCCCTATCTCGCCGCCCTGGCGCCGGTTCCGACCGGCTCGCCTCTGCCCGTTCGTGCGTTCCACGATGCGGCGGAGCGGCTCCGCGACCATCAGCCCCTCTTCCGCGCGACGGGCGGCTCGCACGCGGCGGCGCTGTTCGACGCGACGGGCGAGATCCGGGTCGTCGCCGAGGACGTCGGCCGGCACGCCGCCTTCGACAAGGCGATCGGCAAAGCGATGCGCGGTGGGCTCGAAACGCAGGGGCTCGCCGGCTTCCTCTCGGGTCGCGCCAGTCTCGAGATGGTCGCGAAGGCTGCCCGCTCGCGACTGGCCGCGCTCGTTTCCGTCGGCGCGCCCACCGACGCCGCCGTCGATCTCGCCGAGCGCTTGGGCCTGGGCCTGGCAGGCTTCGTTCGCGCCGATTCGATGACCGTGTACGCCAGCCGGAACCGCTTCGCGATCTGAGCTCACGGCGGCTGCCCCCGCCCTTCCGCGCGGGGGCAGCCGGTCGGCCTCGCGATAGGCTGCCCTCGGATGACCGAAGGAGAAACGATGGCGGCTAGACGGATCGTGATCATGGGCGCCGCGGGGCGCGATTTCCATAATTTCAATGTTCTCTTCAGGGACCGCGCGGACTGCGAAGTGGTCGCGTTCACGGCGGCCCAGATTCCCGATATCGAAGGCCGGCGTTACCCAGCGGCGCTCGCCGGCGACCACTACCCCGACGGCATCCCGATTCACGCCGAGGAGGAGCTCGAGAGCCTGATTCGCGACAAGGCGATCGACGAGGTCTGGTTCTCGTACTCCGACGTCTCGTACGCTTACGTGATGGCGCGGGCCGCGCAAGTCAACGCTTGGGGCGCCCACTTCTCGCTCGCCTCGGCCACCGGTTCGATGGTCGCTTCGACGCGGCCGGTGATCGCGATCACCGCGGTGCGCACCGGGGTCGGCAAGTCACAGACGACCCGCTACATCTCGCGAATACTCAAGGCGATGGGCAAGCGGGTCGTCGCTATCCGCCACCCGATGCCCTACGGCGACCTGGCGCGCCAGGTCTGCCAGCGCTTCGCGAGCTACGAGGACCTCGATCGCCATGACTGCACGATCGAAGAGCGCGAAGAGTATGAGCCGCACATCGACAGCGGTTTCGTCGTCTTCGCCGGGGTCGACTACGAGAAGATCCTGCGCGAGGCCGAGAAAGAGGCCGACGTCATCCTCTGGGACGGCGGCAACAACGACACGCCTTTCTACCGGCCCGACCTCCACATCGTCCTGGTCGATCCTCACCGGCCAGGTCACGAGGTCTCCTACTATCCGGGCGAGACCAACGTCCTGATGGCCGACGTGGTCATCGTCAACAAGGTCAACACTGCGGAGGAGGACAAGATCGCCGCGGTCGAAGCCACCTGCCGGCGCATCAATCCGGGAGCACGATTGATGCGCTGTGCCTCCGAGATTCGGGCGGCCGACCCGGAGGCGATCCGCGGCCGGCGCGCGCTCGTGATCGAGGACGGACCGACTCTGACCCACGGCGGCATGAGCGTTGGCGCCGGCTGGTTCGCCGCCCGCGACGCCGGCGCCGCGGAGATCGTCGATCCCCGGCCCTACGCGGTCGGATCGCTGATCGAAACCTACGCGAAGTACCCCAACGCGGCCGGCATCCTGCCGGCGATGGGTTACGGCGACGCTCAGATCCGCGATCTCGAGGCGACGATCCACGCGACACCTGCCGACGTCGTGGTCGAGGGGACGCCCATCGACCTGCGGCGGGTGCTCCAACCCGGCAAGCCGATGGTGAAAGTGACCTACGAGCTCGCCGAGCTCGAGCCGGGAGCGCTCGAGGCTGAGATCCGCCGCACGCTCGGCTGAGGCCGCGCCCCGAACCGTGGGCTCGGCGGCGGCAGCGGGTCAGCCGCCGGCGACCTTCGGTTCCTCTTCGCTCTTCGCCCGCGCGGCGCTCACCAGGTCGAACGCCTCGTGGCGCATCTGGGCCCGCCTCTCCGCCTCCTCCGGATAGTCGGGGCGGTAGCCGAGCCTACCGGCGTCGAGGGTGAAGGGCTTCATCAGGTCGGCCTTGCCGACGACCGACTGCGAGCGGCTGTAGAACGCCATGTCGTAGTTGTTCGACATGATGATCGCCTCTTCCGGGCAAGCGTCGACGCAGTAACCGCAAAAGACGCAGCGCAGCATGTCGATCTCGTAGACCACCGGATACTTCTCGATGTTGACGTCGGGCTGCTCGGCGGCCTCGATGTGGATGCAATCGGCCGGGCAAGCCGTGGCGCAGAGGAAGCAGGCGACACAACGCACCGAGCCGTCGGGGCGAGTGGTCAGGATGTGGTGACCGCGATAGCGGTGGGAATACTCCCGCCGCTGCTCCGGGTACTGAATGGTCACCGACTTGCGCAGTCGAAAGATGTTCAGAATAAAGTGCCGCATGGTCACGATCAGGCCGCCCAGCAGCGGCAGGTAGAGCCGCTCGCTAAAGCTCATCCGACGTGGCCGCAGCTGCTTCGGATGCTGCTTCACGCCAGGCAGATCGAGCGCTTCGCTGCGAACGTCCAGCCTGTTTCTCACGGCCATCTCAGCGCTCCAGCTCGCCGGCGATCACGTTCAGGCCCCCGAGCGTGGCGATCACATCGGCGAGTGAGTGCCCCTGCATCAGCTCGGAGAAGGTCGAGAAGATCGGGAAGCAAGGCGCCCGCACGTGCAGGCGGTACGGCTTGCCGGAGCCGTCGGAAACGATGTAGAAGCCGAGCTCGCCGTTCGCGCCTTCGGTCATCAGATAGGTCTCGCCCGGCGGGACCTGGATGCCGTCCATGATCAGTTTGAAGTGATAGATCATCGACTCCATCTGGTTGTAACAGGCGTCCTTCGGCGGCAGGGCGATGTGCGGGTCGTCGACGATCCAGCGCCCCTCCGGCATGCCGCGCTCGACCAGCTGGCGGACGATGTTGAGGGACTGCCGGATCTCGAGCATGCGGAGGCGGAAGCGGTCGTAGACGTCGCCGCCGAAGAGCACCGGCACCTCCCAGTCGACGGTGTCGTAGAGGTCGTACGGATGGGCCTTGCGCACGTCGTAAGCGACACCCGCGGCGCGCAGGCAAGGACCGGTCCAGCCCCAATTCACCGCGTCTTCGCCGGAGATAGCGCCGATGCCGACCGACCGGTCCATCCAGATTCGATTCTTGTCGACAAGCTTCTCGACGTCGTCGATCAGCGGCGGAATGAACTCGAGAAGTCGCTTGCAGTGGGCGATGAAATCGGGCGGCAAATCGGCGAGCAAGCCGCCGATGCGGCACGCCGAGACGGTCAGCCGGGCGCCGCAGACGGACTCGAGCAGCCCGTAGATCTCCTCGCGCGGCTGGAAGAAGTACCAGAAGTTCGTCAGCGCGCCGGTATCCACGAGGGTCGAGCCATTGGCGACGCAGTGATCCATGATGCGCGAAAACTCCGAGAGAATCGTGCGCGCCCAGACCGCCTTCGGTGGCGCCTCGATGCCGAGGAGCTTCTCGACCGTTCGGCAGTAGGCGACATTGTTGATGAATGACGAGCAGTAGTTGAGCCGATCGGTGTACGGAATCACCTGTTGCCAGGTGTGCGTTTCCGACATCTTCTCCATGCAGCGGTGGAGGTAGCCGATCTCGACTTCGGAGGCGACGATCTCCTCGCCGTCGACCATGGCGACGAAGCGGAAGGTGCCGTGCATCGCCGGGTGCGAGGGGCCGATGTTGATCGTCATCCGCTCGAACATCGAGTCCGCCCGCTCCGGCGGCGCCTTGAGCTTCGGCATGTAGATCTTGTCCTCGGTCAGGATCCAGCGCCGGGCGGCATCGTAGTCCTTGCGCAGCGCGTGTCCCTGAAAGGCGTCGTGGGTCAGGATCCGCCGCAGGTTCGGGTGGTCCTCGAACACCACGCCGAACATGTCGTAGACCTCGCGCTCGAACCAGTCCGCGGCCTTCCAGACCGACACCAGCGAGGGTATCGTGGCATCGCTCTCGGCGATCGGCACCTTGAGGCGCAGCCGCTCGCCGCGCGGCATCGAATAGAGGTGATAGACCGCCTCGAAGCGCTCCTCGCGCTCGGGGTAATCGGCGCCGCAGACGTCGAGCAGCATGTCGAACCGGGTCGTGGGGTCGTCGCGCAGCACGCGACAGAGATCGCGCAAGACTTCGCGCCGCACGATCCAGGTCGCCTGATCGGTTGGAGCGCCCGGCCCTTCTTGGGGAGCGACGGCGCCCTCGGGGAATCGCTCCGCGACCGCCAGGGCGGGTTCGACGGCGACCGCTGCCTCAGGCGGCATCTGAGGCCTTTCCCTTCCTGCGGACACGACCCGCCTTGCGATCGCGATCGATCTTCTCCTTGATCTGCAGGATGCCGTACATCAACCCCTCTGGCGACGGCGGGCAGCCCGGGACGTAGACGTCGACTGGGATGATCTCGTCGATCCCCTGCATGACGTGGTAGGCGCGGTAGAAACCACCGGAACAGGCGCACGCTCCCATGGACACGACCCACTTGGGCTCGGGAATCTGGTCGTAGATCCGCTTCAGGACCGGGGCCATCTTGTCGGTGATCGTGCCAGCGACGATCAGCAGATCGCTCTGGCGAGGCGAGAATCGCACCACCTCGTAGCCGAAACGGGCCATGTCGTAGTGCGATGACACGGTGCTCATGAACTCGATCGCGCAGCAGGCAGTGCCGAACGGCAGCGGCCAGAACGAGTTCTTCTGCGCCCAGTCGATGAAGGGCTCTAGCTTCGTGGTCAGCCAGGATTCGCCTTGAATCTCTTGCATCGCGCCTCCGCAATGGATCCTACTGCATGAATTACGCGCCCCCAAAGCGCTGCGGATGGTGCGCTGGCGCGATGGCGCGGAGGCCTCGTCAGGAGCCGGCGCGGGCGTTCAGCTGGCGAGATCTCCCTCGGACCTGGAGATGGCGTCGAGCAGCGATTCCAGTCGGGCCAAGTGCTCCAGCTGCTTCGCCACGACCGCGTCGAAGACAGCGGCGGTCTCGGTGTCGACCCCCCGCTTCATCTGGGGGTAGAGCGACTCGTTCTCGTAGCGCTCTTCCGCCAGCGCCGCAGCGAGGTCCTCGCCCGCCGCTCGCACTTGCCCCACGGCCTCGAGCTGGCGAATCGCCAGGGCATCCTTCTCCACGGCGAGCTCGAGCCAAGCCTGGCCGAGCCGGGGCTTGCCGGCGGCCTCGGCCCGGCGTGCCGCGGCGCGGAACTTGGCGGCGCTCGCCGCCTCGGCCGTGAAACCTGTCTTCAGATACTCTTGCGAGCGTGGTAGTCGGGACACTGGCTTTCCCCTCTCCGGATCCTGCGGGAACCCTGTTCGGCCGCGTCGGACCGCGTCCGAATCCTAGCCGAATTCAGAGCAGCGGCCGAGCCCGCGGTCGGCGTCGGAACATCCGGCGGCGGCCGACGTAGTGCTCAATCGAGGATCCTAGCCCTTGCCCTCGCAAGCACCGAAGCCTCGGAGCCGCCTTGCCCGGCTGATTCAGCTGGCGGCGGTCCTGTTCGTCGTCGTCTCGGTGCTGGACACGATCGTCGGAGGCGCGCTGCTCGGCACCCTGTGGGGCCTGGCGCTCGCCTGCTTGCTGCTGCTGGCCTGCGTCTGGCTGTTCCGCGTGGTCTGGCGCCGCTTCTTCTGGAGCGTCGGGCGGCGCCTGGCGTTCTCCTACGTCGTCCTCGGCCTCCTGCCGATTCTTCTGATGGCGATCCTCGCTGGGTTCACCGCTTACCTGCTCGGAGACCTGCTCCTCGGCCACCTCTACCGCGATTCCGTGGAAGCGCTGCGGCACGACCTCGACGCGATGGCCCACGGCCGCCTCCTGGAGGAGGCCGACCACGGCGAGGGCTCGGTTCGCGCGGCGGAGGGCCCGCTCCGCTTCGCCGAGTACTGGCGGGGCCGGCGAACCGGTGGTGCGGACGAGGCGCCGATCTCTTGGCCCCTCTGGCTCGAGGAAGCATCGTCGAAGAGCCAGGAGGATCTCGAGGAGCGCCGGCGCCCCTTTCTTGCGCTCGCCGACGGCTCGATCGCGATCGCGGCGGCGGCGAGCGACGGGGAACGGGGCGTCCTCGTCTGGTATGGCGGGGACGTCGCCCAAGCCTTGCGTGAGCGCGGCCGATTCTGGGCGCAGCTCTACCGCTCCGACGATCCGCGTGAGCTGCAGGTCACGCGCATCCAGCTCGGCGAGCGCGCCATCTTGCTGCGGGGACTCTGGGTTCGGCGGACGCCCGAAGAACTGGCGGAGTTCTACCGCGTCTGCCCGCCCGCCGTGCAGCCGCCGTCGCTCTGGGACCGGCCGCTGCTGCTCTGGATGGCGCGCTCGCCCCGCCTGCGTGCGCTCGCGGACGGGTCGGAGGTCGCCGACTCGGTGTCGATCTCGCTCGCTGCGAGCCCGCGCTCGCTCGCGCGCAGCCTGCTGTCGGAGTCGGAATCGGCGGACTCCTCGACATCTCTCGCTCTGATCGGCTTCGGCGTTCTCATGCTCGAGATCTACGCCGCGGCCGCCGCGCTCGCCGTCTTCATGATCTATGGCCTCTCGCGCGCGGTGAACCGGCTTTCGCGCGCCACCGACGCCATCACCCAGGGCGACTTCTCGGTGCGCATTCCGGTCAAGCGGCAGGACCAGCTCGGGG
This sequence comes from uncultured Acidobacteriota bacterium, assembly GCA_963700315.1. Classification (GTDB taxonomy): domain Bacteria; phylum Acidobacteriota; class Thermoanaerobaculia; order Multivoradales; family JAGPDF01; genus JACTMI01. The sequence continues at coordinate 177,267 of CAVOXC010000002.1, forward strand.
CGCTCCAGAGGTCGTTCAACGGCATGGCAGAGCATCTGCAGGAGCTCGTCGCCACCGCCGTCCAGAAGGAAGCCCTCGACAAGGAGCTGGCGCTCGCGCGCACGGTCCAGCAGGATCTGCTGCCGCGCGAGATCGCGCCGCGCCCCGAGGTGGAGATTTCGACCCACTTCGAGCCCAGCGCCGCGATCGGCGGGGACTACTACGACATCCTGCCCAGCGGCAGCTCCGCGATCGCGATCGTGGTCGCCGATGTCGCCGGACATGGCCTCGCCGCCGGGCTGCGCATGGCGATGGTCAAGTCGGCCCTCACCCTGTTGATCGAGGACGGCGACCCGCCCGAGGAGATCTTCGCCCGGCTCAATCGCCTGCTCAAGGGGCGACCCGGGGAGCGCGGATTCGTCACCGCCACGCTCGCGCTGTTCGACCCTCTGTCGGGCGAGCTCGAGCTCGCCAACGCGGGGCATCCGCCCACCTACCTGGTGCGCTCCGGCGGCGCTGTCGAGGAGATCGTGCTGCCCGGCCCGCCGCTCGGCGGGCTGCCGGGCGCGCCCGGGCGCGGCTCGCGCTCGATCGCGCCGGGCGATGCCCTGGTCTGGCTCTCCGACGGACTGATCGAGGCCCGCTCGCCGCGCGGCGAGCTCTTCGGCTACGACCGCGTCCGCGAGCACCTCGCCGGCCCGCCGACCAACGCCGTGCTGGTCCGCGACCGCCTGCTTGCCGCCATCCGCGCCCACACCGGTGGCGCGGCCGCCGAGGACGACCGCACCCTCGTCGTCATGCGCTATCGCGGGAGCGACTCCTCCAACCCGAGGAACGAGTAGATCCGCCGGATGTAGCGCTGGGTCTCCCGGTAGGGGGGCACGCCACCGTAGCGCTCGACGGCGCCCTCTCCGGCGTTGTAGCCGGCCAGGATGCGCGCGAGATCGTCGTCGAAGCGATCGGCGAGCCAGCGCAGGTAGCGCACGCCGGCATCGACGTTCTTGGCCGGATCGTAGAGCTCGGCCGTGCGCAACCCGAAACGCCTACCGGTCGCCGGCATCAGCTGCATCAAGCCACGCGCCCCTTTGTTCGAGACGGCGCGCGCATCGAATGCAGACTCGGCCCGAACGACCGCCACCACGAGCTCAGGGTTCATCTCGTGTTTGCGCGCCGCGTCGTAGATGAGATCTCCCCAGGAAGTCGCGGGGCGGCGCTGAGCCTCGTCGAATCGAACCACGAAGCCTGCCGCTCCCTGCTCGATCTCCGCCGCGGCGCGCTCGGGCTCCGGCGCGATCTCGTCATCGACGACCCGCTCGATCCTCTCGAGCGGCAGCCGCAAGCGACCGCCGCTCTCGAGCGTCAACACCGCCTCACCGTCGGTTGCGTCGAACGCCTGAACCTTGAAGAACGAGCCGTCGGTGAGGATCACGAGCTCGGCGCGCGCCGGCATCGAGACTGCCAACGAGGCGGCGAGGAGAGCCGACGCGAGCCCGAGCCGGGCGACACCGCCCGACGCGCCCCACCCCCTCGGCTCACGCCCGCGGGTGATAGCGATCGTAGACAGCGCGCAGCCTCTCTCGGTGAATGTGGGTGTAGATCTCGGTGGTCGAGATGTCGGCGTGTCCGAGCATGGTCTGGACGGCGCGTAGATCCGCGCCGTGCTCGAGCAGGTGCGTCGCGAAGCTGTGGCGCAGGATGTGCGGGGAGAGCGGGCGCTCGATCCCCGCCGAGCGGCCGTGCGCTTTGAGCAGCTTCCAGAAGCCCTGGCGAGTCATCGCGCCTCCCCGTCGGGTCACGAACACGGCCTCGTGCCGCCCCCGCGCCCAGGCTGGACGGACCTCCAGCAAGTAGCGTCGAACCCAGCGCTCCGCCGCCTCCCCCACCGGCACCACGCGCTCCTTGGACCCCTTGCCGAAGGCGACGAGAAAGCCGCCGTCGAGCCGGAGCTGCCCGAGCCCGAGACCAACCAGCTCCGAGACGCGCAGTCCGGTGGCGTAGAGCAGCTCGAGCATCGCCCGATTCCGCACGCCTTCCGGTCTGTCCAGGTTGGGAGCGGCGAGCAGCCGCTCGACCTCCTCCTCGTCGAGCACTTTGGGCAGCCGCAGAAACCGACGCGGCGCCTCGAGGTGCTCGGTCGGGTCGTCCGCGCGCTCGCCCTCCTCGACCAGCCAGCCGAAGAAACCGCGCATCGAGGCGAGCGCCCGGGCGGCCGAGCGAGAGGAGATCTCGCGTCGGTGCAGCCACTGCAAATGCTCGGCAAGCGCGCGCCCGCCAGCGTGTTCGAGCTCGACGCCGCGCTCCTTCTCGAGCCACGTCCCGAGCCGGACCAGATCCCCGCGATACGCCTCGACGGTCCGCGGCGAGAGGCCGCGCTCGACGGCGAGCATCTCGAGCCAGAGCTCGAGCGACCGCCGCCAGGCCGGCGTCGCCGCCCGCGTCCCTGCGCTCTTCTCGTCTCGGACCGCCATTTGAATCAGTCTAGCTTCCCGCGCCAGAACAGCCGCCCGCGCGCGCTGACGCCGGGCCACCTCGGCTCCCGGCGCCACCTCGAGCTGCTCCGCCCAAACGCCCAGCTCGGCTCCAATCCAGAAGCAGCGGCAGTTAGGGGGCGATCGGGCTGCGTTCGGGCGCTTCGCGATCGGCGCGACGCTCTCACCTATCGCTCTGTCGGCGTCGGGCTCGCCTGCGAGCCGTCTTCCGATCGCCATTCGCTTCCATCCCCAGCGCGCATCGGCAACCCTCGCCTCCGTCCGACCGGTCTCGCTTCGCGGCGAGGCAGCTGCCATGCCTTCCCTTCATTGGATCGCTTTCGCCATGGCCGTACCTGGCTCGCAGCCTGACCGAAGCTCCGACTCGAGACCCGGAGCTCCTACGCGCCAAGCACCGTCAACGTCACGCTGCGGCGGTGCGGAGCGAGGCGGTGCTCGAACAGATAGATCCCCTGCCAGGTGCCGAGGGCGAGGGCGCCCGCCTCGACCGGCAGTGTCAGGGAGACTGCGGTGAGCGCGGCGCGCACGTGCGAAGGCATGTCGTCCGGTCCTTCCGCGCGGTGGGTCCAGAGCGGATCGCCATCCGGCGCTGCTCGTTCGAACCAGCTCTCGAGGTCGCGCCGCGCCGACGGATCGGCGTTCTCCTGGATCAACAGGCTCGCCGAAGTGTGGCGGACAAAGAGGTTACAGAGTCCTGACGAGATCCCGGAGGCCGCGACTGCGACGCCCACCTCGCGCGTGATCTCGTGTAGGCCGCGACCGGGCGTCCGGATCTCGAGCAGCCGTCTGTAGGGCGCGCCCATCAGGGAGCGAACCGCGCGCCGGCGCCGACGAACGGATTCTCGAGCCGCTCGGAAGCGAGGTCGGTCGCTGGACCATGGCCGGGAAAGAGCTCCCAATCTCCTTCGAGGCCGAAGAGCTTCTGCCGGATCGATCGTTTCAACGTGTCCCAGTCGCCTCCGGGCAGATCGGTCCGGCCGACGCCTCGGTTGAAGATCGTGTCGCCCACCAGGACTTGCCGGCTCTCCCGGTCGATCAGGCAGACGCCCCCTGGCGTGTGCCCGGGAGTATGGAGGACGTCGAGCGAGAGGCCGGCGACCTGGTGGCGAACGCCCTCCTCCAGCCAGCCGGTGGGAGTCGGACAGGGGCGCGCACCCAACATCGCTTCGAGCTCTGGCCACTGCGGACGCTCGAGGTAGGGCAGGTCGGCGCGATGGACCACGAGGCCGACGCCGTAGCGCTCGCAGACGTGCGGTACGTGCGCGATGTGATCTACGTGGCCGTGGGTGAGGACGACGGACTCGACCGCGAGACCGCGCTGTTCGACCAAGGCGAAGATCCGATCGGACTCCGCCCCGGGATCGACGACCGCACACCGGGGCGCCACGCCGATCAGGTAGCAGTTCTCCTCGAGCGGTCCGACCGTGAGGGACTCGAGAATCATGACCGCCCGACCCGCTCCGCGCTCAGCGGGCGACCGGAGCGCCGCTCGCGACCCTGCGCGCGATGCGGTCGCCGACCTCGGAAGTGGTGAGCGAGCCGCCCAGATCGACCGTCGTTTCGCCGGCACGGATGAGCCCGGCGACGGCGCTTTCCAATTCGGCCGCCGCCTCGGTATGTCCGAGATCCGCGAGCATGAGCGACGCCGAGAGCACGGCGCCCATCGGATTGGCCCGACCGGTGCCCGCGTATTTCGGCGCCGAGCCGTGGACCGGCTCGTACATCGAGACCCGTCCGGGATGCCGGTTCGCCGACGCCGCGACGCCCAATCCCCCCTGCAGCGCCGCGCCGAGGTCCGTCACGATGTCGCCGAACATGTTGTTGGTCACGATCACGTCGAACTGCTGGGGTGCCTTGATCAGCTGCATGCACAGGGCGTCGACGAAGAGGTGGGACGCCTCGATCTCCGGATACTCGGCGGCGACCGCGAAGAAGACCCGCTGCCAGAGATCGTGGCCGAAGCGCATGACGTTCGACTTGTCGCTCATCAGGACCTTGCGTCGCCCATGCGCGCGCGCCCACTCGAAGGTCGCCCGCACGATCCGATCGACGCCCTTGTGGGTGTGGATCTCCTCCTGGACGGCGACCTCGTCGGGCGTGCCCTTCTTGAAGTTGCCGCCCATGCCGACATAGGCACCTTCCGTGTTCTCCCGGAAGACGATGAAATCGATGTCGGCCTCCGTCCGGCCCGCGAGCGGACAGAGCCTACGATCGTAGAGCGTGCACGGACGGAAGTTGATGAACAGGTCGAGTTGGAAGCGGATGCCGAGCAGGATCTCGGCGGCGTGGCGCATGTCCGGTACCCGCGGATCTCCGTACGCGCCGATGAAGATCGCCGCGAAGCGGTCGCGGAACTCCTCCATCTGCCCGGGCGGCATGGCGATTCCGGTTTCGAGGTAGTAGTCCGCGTCGTACGGGAAGGAGACCAACTCGAGCGGCAGCGACCACCGCTCGGCGCAGGCCTCGAGCGCCTTCACGGCCTCCCGGGTGACGTCTTTGCCGATACCGTCCCCGGGCAGGACGGCGATTCGCTGGGGCCTCTGGAGCAGGAAATCCGTCGCGCTCATGCGGGGCGCGATCGTAGCACGCGGGTCGCGCTCCCCCCGCCGCGTTCAGCCGGGCATGCTCGGCGCCGGCAGTCGGGCCGGCGGCCGGTCGGGCAGCGCCGGTTGCAGCTCGAACGCGAGCTGCGAGGAGGGCACCAGGAAGCCGCACACGGGCGCCGCCCAGCTCGCGGCCGGGACCGCGGGCAGCTCTCCCGCGAGCCAGTCGGCCGACTCGACCCGTACCGAAACCGGCACCGCGGCCCCACCCTCGTGGGTCGCCTCCGTACGGCGCAACACACCTGCGCGCAGAACGTAGGCGCGGCGCCGGTCGCGCAGGAAGCGGACACGCTCCTCCCAGCCCGTCAGTCCGCCCGCGGGATCTCCCGCACGCACCTCCAGAGTCAGCGCGCGCCCCGCCTGGACGTGCCAACGCGCCAGATCCGCGCCGGGCTGCTCCGGAAAGCGCAACAGCCCGGCGGAGACCGGCTGCTTGGCGATCGCGCGCGCGATCGGCACCACCCAAGCGGGAACCAGCTCGCGAATCAGGAGGATCGAGGCGCAACGCTCGGTATCGCGCACCGGAACTCGCAGGTTGCATTGCGGAAAGCTCAGGCGCAGCCAGGGAATGCGCGGGCGCCGGAGCCCGGACTGCCGGAACAGGACGAGGGTGACGAATCCGAACGAGCCGCCCTCGCGCGACACGGTATCGAGCGTGAGCGCGGCCGGCAGCTGAGGCAGCGCCGACGAGGGCACCGACCAGGTCACGTAAAGAGCGTCTGTCAGCTCGGTTTCGAACCGCACGATTCGACACGCTAGCCCCCATGACCCCTCGGGAGCAAGCATCGGCGGCGGATCGAAGCGCCGATGGTAGATTGCCGCGATTCGCTATTCAGAGAGGACAGAATCGATGTCGAGCATCTTCGAACGAAGCCACCGAAGCGCGACGGCCCTGGTGGCGGCGCTCGTGGCGGCCACTGCCGCCGCCGCCGGAGCGGCGGAATCGACCGCCCTCGCCCGCTCGCTCGAGGCCTCGGTTCGATTCCTCGCCGCCGATGGGCTGGAAGGGCGCGCGCCCGGAAGCCGCGGCGACGAGCTCGCTCGTCTCTATCTCGAGACGGAGTTGCGCCGCCTCGGTTACCGGCCCGGGGCGACAGACGGCGGCTTTCAGCAGCGCTTCGAAATGGTCGGCATCGAGGCCACGCCGCCGGCGCTCTGGACCTTCCGGGCGGCAGGCGCGAAGACCGAGCTCGCGCTCTCGCGGGACTTCATCGCTGCCAGCGGCGTCCAGTCGCCCGAGGTCCGCATCGACGACGCCGAGCTGGTTTTCGTCGGCTACGGCATCGTCGCGCCGGAACATGGCTGGGACGACTTCAAGGGGGCCGACCTGGCGGGCAAGGTCCTGCTCATCCTGAACAGCGATCCCGACTGGGACCAGAGCCTGTTCGCCGGTGAGCGTCGTCTTTACTACGGCCGCTGGACCTACAAGTACGAGAGTGCCGCGCGGCAAGGCGCGGCGGGCGCCATCATCGTCCACACCACGCCCTCCGCGGGCTACCCTTGGCAGGTCGTGCAGTCGTCTTGGACGGGGGAGCAGTTCGAGCTGCCGGCGCGAGGCGAGCCGCGGATCGGGGTCGCGGCGTGGACGACCGAAGAGGCGACCCGGCGGCTCATGGCTTCGGCCGGCCTGGACCTCGACGCGCTCGTCGCGAGCGCCCGCTCCAAGGAGTTCCGCCCCGTGCCCCTGGGTATCCGCACTGGGATCGCGCTCTCGAACCGGCTGCGCCGCATCGAGACGGCCAACGTGCTCGGCCTGTTGCCGGGCGCGGATCCGACGCTCGCGCGCGAGGTCGTCATCTACACCGCGCATCACGATCATCTCGGCGTCGGCGAGCCCGATGAGCACGGCGATCGCATCCGCAATGGCGCCGTCGACAACGCGACCGGGTGCGCGCAGCTGCTCGCCATCGCCGAGGCCTTCGCGCGCCGCCCGGAGGCGCCCCGCCGCTCGATCTTGTTCGCCTTCGTCGCGGCCGAGGAGCAGGGCCTGCTCGGCTCCGCCCACTACGCCGCTCACCCGACCTTCCGACCAGGCCGGATCGCGGCCAACATCAATCTCGACGCCGGCAACGTCTTCGGACGGACGCGCGACGTCACCTATGTTGGCTACGGCAAATCGAGCCTCGACGCAGTGATCGAGCGGCGGGCGGCCACGCAGGGAAGGGTCGTGAAGGGCGACCAGCATCCGGATCGCGGCTTCTTCTATCGGTCGGACCAGTTCAACTTTGCCAAGATCGGCGTCCCCGCCCTCTACATCGACGGCGGCACGGAGTACGTCGGCAAAGACCCCGATTTCGGGCTGCGCGCGCAACAGCAGTACGAATCAACCTGCTATCACCAGCCCTGCGACGAGATCGGCGACGATTGGGATCTCTCCGGCCTGGCCGAGGACACCGAGCTCGCCTACGCCTGCGGTCTCGACATCGCGAACGCCGACGCACTGCCGTCCTGGAATCCTGGTGACGAGTTCGAGGCCGCGCGCCTTCGGGCCGTTGCCGACCTCGCGCCTTAGCCTCACGGGATCGACGAACCCGGCCCTGCGGCTCATCACGGCAAGGCTCGGACCCTCGTTTCTCGAGCGCTCTCGCTCTGCTCGAGGCGAACCGTAGAGAAAGCGGCACCTAAAGAGGGGCTCGACCCGCCGAGACGCCTGCCGAGCAGCGCCCTCGACACGCGTCGGATCCTCGCGTTGTCGAGGCTCACGGCTCTGGTTTCGGTCCCCCCTCTCCTTCGAAGCTCGCTCGAGCGCCGGCCAGGCCGAGGCACCCTCCGCGCAGCGCCACGACGACCGCCGGCCTTCCCCTTCCATGCAGCCTTCTTGAGGCATCCGCCGGATCTCGACGAGCTCCGCGCAGCGCCGCGGTCCGAAAGAACCGAATCTGGAATAGTCCCTTTCGCCGAGGGCGAGCCGGCGCCGGGTCAGGCGCTCGGCGGGGACGCGAGCTCCCGGCCGAGGTGGATCGGGGCCAGGCGGGTCGCCTCCGCGCGCACTTCCGCTTCGAGCGCGTGCTTCTCCGCTTCCGGCAGGAAGGAGTGGCGAACGCCGGCGACGGCGAGCTCGACCAGGGTCTCGGCGTCGTAGCCGAACGTACCCGCGAGATTCAAGAACTCCGTGGGCAGGTCCGTTGTGAACAGCGCCGGGTCGTCGGTGTTGACCGAGAGCTCGCAGCCTGCGGCGCGCAACCGATCGAAGGGGTGATGGGCGAGGTCGGGCGCGAGACCGAGCTTCAGATTCGAGGTCGGGCAGACCTCGAGCGGCGTCCGGGCGCGCGCGAGGCGGCGCACCAGCTCCGGATCCTCGATCGCACGGACTCCATGTCCGATCCGTTCCGCCCGGCACGAGCCGAGCACCGACTCGACCGAGGCCGGACCGGCGTGCTCGCCCGCGTGAGCTACGCAGTGCAGGCCCGCCGCCGCCGCCGCCGCGAAGTGGTCGGCAAACGGTTCGCTCGGGCAGATCGCCTCGCGTCCTGTCAGTCCGAGCGCCACCGCGATGCCCCGCCGGTACGCCTCGAGAGCCCAATCGAGAGTGGGGTCGGCGGTCTTCGCGCCGACATCGCGCACGATGTCGGGAATGAGGCGGATCTTGCAGCCACGAATGCGCTCCTCGTCGCGGATCGCCTCCGCCACCGCGTCCAGGATCTCGTCGATGGCGAGGCCGCTGAGCCAGTGGGTGCCGATGGTGAAGTGAACCTCCGAGTAGCGAATGCCCTGGCGCTCCTGCTCGGCGGCGAAATCGGAGATCAGCCACTGGAAGTCCTCGGGGCGGCGGAGCACCGAAGAGCAAGTGACGTAGATGTCGACGAAATGATCGAAATCCCGGAACCGGAACCACTCGCGCAGGCCTTCCACAGTGTCCGCCGGAAGCTGCACGCGATGCCGACGGGCGAGCGCGAGCAGGGTCGCCGGCGGCATTGCGCCCTCGAGATGGACGTGCAGCTCGGCCTTGGGCAGGGCCACGAGAAAGGAGAGCAGACTCAAGCCTCCGGCTCCCGCCGGCCCAGCCGGTCCCCGAGGCGGTCGAGCACCGTCGGCGGGACCAGGCCGGCGAGGTCACCGCCGAAGCCGAAGACCTCCTTGACCAGCCGGCTCGACAGGTAGCTGTAGTCCTCGCGAGGCATCATGAAGACCGTCTCCACCCGAGGCGACAGGCGGCGGTTCATCAACGCCATCTGGAATTCATACTCGAAGTCCGAAACGGCGCGCAGGCCACGCACGATGGTCCGCGCCCCGACGCGGTCCATGAACTCGACCAACAAGCCGGAGAAGCTCTCCACGCGGCAGAAGCCATCGTCGCCCGCCAGCTCCTCGACCATCTCCACCCGCTCCTCGACGGAGAACAGCGGTTGCTTCTCTTCGTTGCGCAGCACCGCGACCACCACCTCGTCGAAGATCGGCCGGCAGCGCGCGATGATGTCGAGATGCCCGTTGTGGATCGGGTCGAACGAACCTGGGTAGACGGCGATCCGCGCGCTCATTCCGCTCCGAGCTCCGACAGCAGGTCGAACGCCACGTAGTTGAACGCGGCGTCCGCGACACGCACCACCACGAATCGGGCCTGCTCGGGGATCTCCGCCAGCGCCAGCTCCTCTCTCTGTCCGTCGAGCAACCCGTCGGCCGGGGCCAGGGGCTTCCAGGCGCCGCCGTCGATGGAGACCGAGGCCTCGCGCAACGGACTCCACGAATCGTATACCCGCAGCCGCGCGCCGCGGCCGATCCGCTCGGCCCGCTCGAGCCGCGGCGGCGTGTGATCGACGACCACCGGCTCGCTCTCTTCCTGGCTCTGGAGCTCATCGCCCGGAACGTTGCCCTTGGCGTCGGAAGCCGACAACCGGAAGCGGTAGCGCCCGTCCGGTAGCACAGTGGCATCGAAGCCGTAGTGATCCTCCCCGAGATTGCGGACGATTTCGAGCCACGGATCCTCCCGTCCGTCCGGACGCACCTCGAGCGTGTAGTCGAGCTCGTCCTGGTTGGGATCCGTCGCCTTCCAGCGCAGCGTGCGGAAACCCTTCCGCCACAGCGGCTTGAGCCGCCCGTCGTCGCGCCCGCCCGACGGCTCGAGCCGGGTGAAGATGCCGTCACGATTCGGGTTCGCGGGCTCATAGACCTGATCCGACGCATTGAACCCCGCGGCGACCAACACCTGACCCGGATCGAGCGCCGCGAAGCGTTCGATCCGGGGGCGCAGATTCACCTGCCGGTACGAGACCTCCGCAGCGGTGATGGTCGGCGCCCCGCCGGCGCTCCCCTCGAGCTCGGCCCGCCACTGGATGTACCGTCCGCGCTCCAAGGAACCGAGCTGGAGCTCGCGCCCTGCGCGGGCTGGGCTCCAGGCCGACCAGGTGCGATCCGCCTCGGAGCTGAACCCGGTTCGAAAAGAAAACCGCGCGGAGGCGCCCTGCGGCTGCTCGCCCGCCCACCGGAAGACACCGAAACGTGCGACCTGCCCGGCATCGAGCGTCGCGCTCGTGTAGCGGCCCTGCCTCTCCGTGCCGCCGACGAAGCGCCAGAGCGCCGAGGCGTTCGTGCTGAGCAGAACCGGTCCGCTCTCGCCCGGCAGGAGGGCGACGAGCTGCCGCTCTTCGAGGTCCTTCTCCACCACCGCCCGGCCATCGCGAAAGGAGTAGAGCTTGCCGTCGACGCCGGTGCCGACCCAGAGCCGTCCGGTGCTCCAGAGCAGGGAGAAGACAGTGTCCTCGGCGGATTCCCAGAAGGATTCGACGGCGCCGGAGGGCAGCACGCGCACCAGCTCGCTGCGCGGCGAGCGGGAGCCTGCGGACCGAGATCCACTCGCTACCTCCGCGCCCATCTCCACGGTGACCACAGGCTGGAGCTCGTCTTCCGCCGCTTTGGCCTCGCCGCTCTTCTCGGGGCTCTTCGGGCTCTTGGCGGCGGGCGCCAGGTCCAGAAAGCTCGCTTCGGAGGCGAGAACCGCGGCGTAGGCGGTGCCGTCGCTACCCGCGGCGAGCGCCACTACCTCGGCGAGAGAGGAGTCGTAGAGCGTGCGGACCGATCGGTCGGCGGCCCGCCAGCGCAGGAGCAAACCAGAGCTCGCCGTGCCGACCAGGAGATCTCCCCCCGGCAGCGGCAGGAGGCTGCGCAGGTGCGTCTCCTCGCTGTCGAAGACCACTTCGGCCTTGCCCGTCGCGTCGAATCTGTAGAGCCGGCCTTCCGTTCCGGTCGCCGCCCAGAGCGCTCCGTCCCCGCCGCGCGCCAGCGCCCAGATGTAAGTCTCGCCGGTGTCGGCGAAGGGCTCGCGCAGCTTGCCGTCTCCCGAGATCCTGTAGATCCGCCCACCCGGCGAGGTCCCGGCGAAAAGCGTGCCGTCCGGATCGGCCCAGAGCGCGAAGACGTACGACTCCTCCGTCTCGAACAGCACGCGCACGCCGCCACTTCGATCGACAGCGAGAACGCGACCGGCATCGCCGGTTCCGACCGCCCAGCCGTCCGGCAGCGGCGCGACCGAGAAGGCAAACGGCTCCTCGAGCGTAGCGACGCGTTCCGAGCGGTCCGCCAGAGCCAGCACGCCGCGCTCGTCGACAGAAACGCCATCGAGCGTACCCGCCAGAAACGCGGACGGCGTCTGCGTCTGGATCACGCGCACCGGTGCCGCCCGCGCGGCGACCGCTGCGAGCAGTCCAAGCAGGCATGCTGCGTATCGGCTCATCGACCCTCCTTGTCGGCATTCGATTTCGGCTGCTCGCGCGGCCCGACGGGCGCGGCTCGGCCGGCCCCACCAGGCTTCATCCCGGGCGCACCCGCAGACTCCCCGGGCGTCCCCTCGGCCGCCGCCATCGGCTCCGGACGGCGCACATCCAAGTCGAGCCGCAGCAGTCCGGCGAGCGGCATCGGTTGGTCGAACCGCTCCTGCTGCGCCACGGCGAGCGCCAGCGAGCGCGCGGCGCGGGCGCCCGAAGCGCCCCAGATCGAGCGCAGAGATCCAGGGAGACGGGGCAGTACCTCGCCCCCGACCGCGAGGCCCTTGCCCGGCAGAACGCCGAGCACCGTGAGCGTGCGGGAGGATCCGAGCGATCGCAGCAGCGCGAGAGCCTGCTCCAGCCGCACCGGCGACGCCGGCGCGATCGCCAGCCGCGCGGCATCGGCGCTGGCACCGTCGCCCACCAAGAGGGTGTACCGGCCGCTCGGCAGATCGAGCGGGAGGTGGAATTCGACCTGCCGGCGCTCGACCTCCCCGCGGTATCTCCTCAAGTCGACGAAGAGCCTGACCTGGTCGCCCGGTGCGAGCTGCGCCCGCTCGGCGTGCAGGCCGATCAGTGTGGCGGTGCGCGCCTCCGCGAAGGGCACGACAGCGACCTCGATGCCCTTGAGGTCGACACGGGCGAGGTCCGTGTTCACCAGGAAATCTGCGACCGCCAGGAGGTAGAGCACCGCCTGCACCGGCGCCCCCGATCCATCGAAGGTCTGAGCGAGCTCGAGCGACCCGTCCGCTCCGAGGTCGAAGCGGAGTCGCAGGTCCATTCCCTCGGTTCCCGCCACCGGCGCCGCCACGTCGAGCGCGCCGAGAACTCCGATCGCCGCGAGGGTGGGCAGCATCGATGGCACTCGGCCGAGCTGCAGATCGAACCGTCGTGGCCGCGGTCCGGCGATGCTGAGAACGAGCGGCACCGTGGCGGCCGGCCGGCCGATGAAGCCCAGCGCTCCAGACGAGTGGTCGCGCACGAACGCGCCGACAGTCGGACCGACGTTGGCGAGCTTGAACGAAGAGAGCGCGCTCGACAGGACCGCGACGACCTCGGCCGAGGCCATCGGCAGCTCGACCTCGCCGAGACCCGTCACCGGATGACCGAATGCCAGGATCTTGTCGCCGTCGCGGTCGGTGACGGTCCCAGTGGCCGCCAGGCGCAGGTCGCCATCGATCCAGACCTCGGCCACGGCATCGCCCGGCTGGAGGTCGGCGTCGATCTCGCCGCCATCGCCGCCCGCGCTGCCGGCGGCGACCAACGAGGGCAGCGCCGGGGTCAGGCGGCCGAGCGTTCGCGCGGAGAATCCGGAGGCCGCCCAGAGCAGCGCCGGCCGCCCCTCGGCCGGCGCTGCGCCGGCCAGGGCCGCGACCGCGTCGGCGAGCAGGGACTCCGGGAGGCTGCGCGCGGCGATTTCCGCCAGAGTCGCCATCGGCGCCGCGCCCGAGACGCCCCAGGGAACCGCAGTTTCGATCTGGCGCATGGCGCCGATCGGCGTCACCCCGGCGATCGCCTCGTGCGCGAAGGCCCAGGCGAAGGCCACGGCCCCGACCAGCTTGTCTTCGACCCAGATCGGGCTGCCGCTCATGCCGGCGATGACGCCGCTGCGCTCGAGCCCGGCGCCGGTCAAGCGAGCGAGGACCAGATCGCTGCCGGGTTGGATCTCCCGCAACTTGCCGAGGATCTCGACCTCGAAGCGTTCGGGCTCGCTGCCGCGAAAGACCGAGAGGCCGTAGCCGCGCTGACCGGCGCGCAGCTCCTCGAGAGGCATCGCCGGCATCTGCTCGGCTTGCGCCGGAGCGCTCGCGCGCAGGGGCCCGATGAGAACCGCCGCTGCAAGCGCCGTGGCGCGGCTTGCCCGCGCCAATCGCGTCATGGATCTCATCGAATCGCGAACCTCCCCGGCCGCAGGACTTCCAGCCCCGCCGCCCCGAACCGTACCAGCGTCGAAGCCGGCCCGCCCGCCAGGCGGCCACCATCGACGACGATCGCGTCCCGGCCCGCGAGCCAGGCGGCGACCTCGTCCGCACTCAAGTACGGCTCCGCGCCGCTCGGGTTCGCGCTCGTCGCAGTGAGCGGGTGGCCGAGCGCAACGAGCAACCGCAACAGAGGGTCGTGCGCGGGTACCCGGACCGCGAGCGTGCTGCCGTCGCCGCAGGCCGGAAGTGGCTCGGCGAGCGGGACAATGAGAGAAAGCGCGGCCGGCCAGCGCGAGCGCGCCCAGTCGAGTCCAGGCGCATCTTCAGGCACGCCGAGCGCGAGGAGTTGGCCGACGTCTGCTGCTACGACGGGCAACGGTTTGCCCCGCTCCCGCCCTTTGAGCGCGTAGATCGCCTCGACCCCCGAAGTCGAGCGCGGGTCGACGCCCAGCCCGTAGCTCGATTCGGTGGGAATGCCGAGAACACCGCCTCGATCCAGCGTGCCCACCAAGCGGGCGAGGTCCCCGCCGAGAGGCCAGCGCGGCGCCGGAACGTCGATGGCCCCTCGACTCAGGCTCCGCCTCCTGCCGCCAACATCTCCGTTGCGTGGCGCCTCGAGGTCGCGGTGACGCGCTCCCCAGCCAGCATTCGGGCGACCTCCTCGACCCTGGCCGGTCCGGAGAGCGTCGCGACCTCGGCGAACGTCCGGCCCTGCCGCACCCGCTTCAGCACGCGATGATGGAGCTCGCCGAAGCTCGCCACCTGCGGCAAGTGGGTGACCGCCAGAATCTGTCCCGACCGCGCCAGGCGGCGGAGCTTGCGCCCCAACGCGGCTCCCTGCGCGCCGCCCAGGCCGGCGTCCGCCTCGTCGAAAACGAGCGTCGGCGCGGCGCCCGACTCCTCGCCGCGAGCCGCGAGCTGCAGCGCCAGCGAAACCCGTGCGAGCTCGCCGCCCGAGGCCACCCTCGACAGCGGCAAGAGCGGTTCGCCCTCGTTCGGCTGAAAGAGGAAGACCACGCGGTCGTAGCCGTGGGGGCCGAAGGCAACGCCACGGCCATCGACAGCGAGCGCCGACGCGACGTCGGGCTCCCGTTCGAGCGCGACCTCCAGCTTCGCCTTGGCGAGTCCGAGGTCCGCGATCTCGTCACGCAAGCGCCGGGAGAGCTCCCGCCCCCAGCCCACACGCGCCGTCGAGAGCGCGCGCGCCTGCGAGCGGTAGCGCTCGAGCGCCGCGGTCGCCTCACGCTCCAGCGCGGTCCGGCCCGCCTCTCCAGTTTCGAGCTCCTCGAGCTCGAGGCGGATCGCCGAGCGGCGCGCCAGGACTTCGTGCGAAGTCGCGCCATGCTTGCGAAACAAACGCTCGAGCTGCGCCAGCCGGGCCTCGATCTCGTCCAAGCGACCCGGTTCGGTCTCGAAATCGCCCAGGCGCTCGCCAACGTCTCGTCCGATCTCCTCGAGGCGAGCGCGGATCTCGTCGAGCTCGCCGAGGCAACGCTCGGCGAGCTGCTCCCAGGCGGCGACCGCCGCCAGGCCGTCCCGCGCCGCCGCGACCAGCTCGGAGGCGGAGCCGTCCGCCTCGAACAGGCCACTCTGCGCGCCGGCGAGCGCCGCGACGATCGCCTCGCGGTAACGCAGGCCGTCGCGATCACGGCGCAGCTCCTCCTCTTCGCCGGCCGCGAGCCGCGCGTCGTCGATCTCCCGGGCATGGAAGCGCAGCAGCTCGATGCGCTCCGCGCGCAGCCTCTCGTTGCCGGCGAGCCGTGCGAGACGCTCCGCCAGGCCGCGCCACTCTTCGTATGCGGCCCTCGTCACCATCGTGAGGCGATCCGCTTCGGGCCCACCCGAGCGGTCGAGCCAGACCCGCTGCAGCTCGCCGTCGAGCAACCCGAGCTCGTCGCGCTGGCCATGGATCCGCAGCAGGTCCGCAGCGGCTTCCTGGAGCAGGCGCAAGGTCGTCGGCTGGTCGTTGAGAAAGACCCGATTGCGCCCCTCCCGCCCGATCTCGCGGCGGATCACCAGCTCCTCGTCCTCGATCGAGATCCCCGCCTGTTCGAGACGAGCACGCAGCGGCGCAGGCAGGTCGAAGACGCCGGACACCGAGAGAGTGTCGGCCCCCTCGCGGATCAGGTCGGCGGTTGCGCGGTTACCGGCCAGCAGGCCGAGCGAATCGACCACCAGAGACTTGCCGGCGCCGGTTTCTCCGGTCAGTACGTTGAAACCGGGTCCCAGCTCGACGTCGCCACCGGCGAGCACCGCGAAGTTCTTGACGTGAAGACTGCGCAGCAAGTCGACCGCTCCGCGGCTTCGCGGATCACCCGCGAGTGAAATCCGGAACGAATTCCGGGTCGTCCTGCGAGCGTCTCTCCGCCATCAGGAAGTCATAGAAACCGCACCGCGGCGTGCCCGGATAGGCGCGGCAGACGGCCGGGCGCGCTTCGTAAATGGTGCACTGCCGGCTCTTCTCGTCGAGGAATTGGCAGGCACTGCCGAAATGGAAGTCCTTCTTGTGGCGCATCACGCGTTTGCCGGGCTCGTCCGGGTTCTTCTTGGTGAATCGTTTGCGCGCCTTCTTCTCGGAAACCTCGAAGTGCTGCGCCAGGCGCGCGAGGTCCCTGGCCGTCACCTCGATGTAGTCGTAGCTGCAGCAGTGCGCGGGGCAGTTGGAGCAGTCGTAGAACCTGGGCGCGCGCGACACCGGCGCATTCTATCCGGGGCTCTCCGTTCCGGAAGTCGGCGACGCCAGCTCGGGCTCGACGCGATTGCGCCCCTGGTTCTTCGCCCGGTAGAGCGCGCGATCGGCGGCGGCCATCAGATCGTCGAACGACCGCATCTCGGGCGACACATCGGCGACCCCGAACGAGCAGGTCACCTCGATCGGGTTCTTGCCGATCTCGTACGGCGTCGAGGCGAACATCTCCTGGAGCTTCTGGGCGAGGGCGACCCCCCCGCTCAGCTGTGTCTCCGGACAGACGATCCCGAACTCCTCACCTCCCAAGCGGGCGAAGACCTGCTCCGGGCGCAACAAGGCGCCGACTCTCGCCGCGAGCTGCTTGAGCACGGCGTCGCCACAGAGATGTCCATGCGTGTCGTTGACGTCTTTGAAATGGTCGATGTCGAACATCACGACGCTGAGTGGGCGCCCGTGCCGCTGCGCGCGAGCGAGCTCGCGCGCGCCTTCCTCCTGGAACTTTCGGCGGTTGAAGATCTCGGTCAATCCATCCCGGATGACCATCTGATGGATCGCCTCGTGATACGCGTGCTCGACGTCGCGCTCGTGCAGGAACTTGAAATGGACCGAGCCGACCTGGAACCGGTCGCCGCTCTCGAGCTCCACCGGGCCGCGTACGGCCCGATCGTTGAGATAGGTGCCGTTGCGGCTGCCCAGGTCCTCCAGGGTAACGCGGTTTCCCGTGAAGCGCAGCCGGGCGTGGCTCCGCGACAGCGACGGAACTTCGGGCAGGGAGACCTGCGCCGAAGGCGACCGGCCGATGTCAAGGGCTCCACCCGGAGTCAGCCGGAAACGGGTACCCAGCCGGCGGTTCTCGGGATGGGCGATGAGGATCGCATCCGCCTCGAAGTCGGCGGCAGGCGCGACCTGCGCCTCGGACCCCTCGGAAATCGTCAGGAGCTGATCCGTTCGGTTCGCCGCCGTGATCTCACGCAGGGAGAGGCTGTCGGTCGATGGATCCCGCGTGTCGCTACCCGGGCGTTTCACCTAGGGTCTCCGCAATATTTCCGCGCAGCATAGCACTGCCGGCAGGGCCGCCGGTCACCCACGCGCGAGAAAGGCGCGAACGACGTGGCGCGCGATCTCCGGATTCTCGCGCAGCCGGCGCGTCGAGTAGGCGTACCAGTCGGCGCCGTAGGGCACGTAGACGCGCAAGCGATGGCCCTGGGCGAGCAGGATCCGACGCAGCTCCGGCTCGACGCCGAGCAACATCTGGAACTCGTAGCGCTCGCGGGGGACCTTGAGCCTGTCGATCAGACCGAGCGCCCCGCAAACCAGGTGCTCGTCATGCGTGGCGATGCCCACGTACGCGCCTCGAGCCAGCAGCTTCTCGAGCGCTTGAAGGAAGTTCATCCGGACCGTCTCGTAGGCGCGAAAGGCGACCGCCCGCGTCTCGAGGTAGATGCCCTTGCACAGCCGCACGTTCGCCCCCGCGGCCGGGAGCTGGGAGACATCGGCGAGCGTGCGCCTCATGTAAGCCTGAAAGACGACGCCGACGCCGCCGTAGCGCGGATGCAGCTCGCGATAGATGGCGAGCGTCGCGTCGGTCGTGGTCGCGTCCTCCATGTCGATCCGCACGAAGTTGCCGTGGTTGCGCGCCGTGGCGAGAATCCGCTCGACGTTGTCGCGGCAGAATGCCGGGTCGATCTTGAGACCGAGCGAGGTCAGCTTGATCGAGACGTTGGAATCGACTCCAGTCCCGGCGATGGCCGCGAGCATGCGCTCGTACTCCGCGGTGGCGGCGACAGCCCGCTCCCGCTCCGAGACCTCTTCGCCGAGCAGATCGAGCGTCGCCATCGCCCCTTGGCGATTGAGATCGCGAATCGTCTCCAGGGCGCTCTCCAGGCTCTCGCCGGCGACATAGCGCTTGGCCACCCGCCCCACGATCGCCTTCGGCACGAGGGGCAGGCCGCGGACCACCAGCCAATGGAAAACGCCCATGGACGCGGCTCGGGATGAATCAGTCCACGGTCGGCGTAGGCAGCTCGACACCTTCGTCGGCCACCCAGCGCACCGCTCTCGAGCACGGGCAGACGCCGCCCACCCGCCGCAGCTCCGGCATCTGGCGCTGCGCCTCCTCGGCCGTCTTGTCGCCGCCGGCCACGGCGGTCATCGCCTCGACGAAGTCCCGGAAGTCGCGCGTCGCCCGGTAGCCGTCGGGCAGCACGCGCGCCAGGTGCGCCAGATAGTCGTCGACCCGTTCGAACGCTTCACCGTCGAGACCGGTCATCTTGAACGCCGGCTCGCCACGCCGGCGGAAGAACTCGAGGTGCGGCACCCTGAGCAAATCCTCCGCGCGCACGCCCTGAAGCGGCCCGCCATCCTGCTCGAGCCGCGAGAGCGCTGGCTCCGCTTCGGCGAGAGTGAGCTCGGGCAGACGCGCTCGCAGGTACCGCATGTTGAGGTCGTGCACGACCTTGCCGATCTCCATGCGGTACTGCTCCTGGGCCACCCGATTCTTCATCGGCTTCAAGCCCCACTTGACGTTGGTCGAGCCCCCGCGCTCGTCACCAAACATCTCGAACGCGCGCGGCACCCATTTGTTGAAGTGCTTCTGGATGACATCCATGCCGATCATGGGCGAGCCCTGGGCGGCCTTGACCACCCACCGCCGCAACGGCACGACGCCAGTCGCGAGATGGTACGCCTCCTCGCGCAGCATCTGGGGCATCGACTCGGCCATCGGCGAGTACGCCGAGATCTTCTGCATCGACAGCTGGTACTTGCCCACGCGGTCGATCAGCGCGCAGAAGACGATGTTGTCGACGAACGACTCGAAGTCGATGTTGAAGGCTCCCAGCACATGGGAGCCCGTGCGCATCGACAGGATCTCCTCGATCATCTGTTCGCTGCTCGCGCCGGTGACCGGTTGCCAGTCGTCCGCCACCAGGAGGTGGAGCATCTGGTAGCCGTGTCGTAGCTCCTCGGCCATCATGCGCAGGACCATCGCCTGCTCCTGCTCGTCCTGGGCGCGGGCGAGGGTCAGCTGGTGTTGTTGAATCGAGCCGAATTCCGTCGACGCCTGGGCACGGATCTGCGCGGCGAGCTGGTGGGCGACCTCTGGCTTCATGTCGCCGACTTTCTGGTGCTTCGCCTTGCCCGCGTCCTCGCCGCACTCGATCGAGCAGGGCATGCCGCACTCGCGGTAGGCACAGAGGCGGAACTTCTGGTCGCGCGGGAAGAAATGGTCCCAGTTGCCGAGCAGGTAGTCGTAGTCAGGCAGGAAGGTCTCCTGCCAGCGGACGACGGCGTCGTGGAATCGCTTCGGCAGCTCGGTCGTGGTCGTCTCGGCCATCTCTCGCCAGCCCCTCCTCAGAGCTGCTTGACGTAAGGCGTCAGGCTCGCCGGCTCGAAGCCCAGTTTCTCGAAGAACGCCGCGATTTCGGGCATCGAGCCATCGACCAACGTCCGCACGCGCTTGACACCCCTGGCGCGGAAGCGCTCGAGCATCTCCGCTCCGAGCGCGCTGCCGACTCCGTGCCCGCCGTGCTCGGGGTCGACCCCGAGCACCTCGATCCAGCCGGATTCTTCTTCGAGCCCGAACTCGCCGGAGCGAATGTCGCCCAGCATGAACCCGACGACGTCGCCGTCGAGCTCGGCGACCACCGACCCGTCCGGGTCACGGCGCAGGTAGAACGACACCCGGTCCTCCCAGAGGTCGGGCTCATACCGGTTGCGCGTCTTCTCGCCGATCCGGACAATGTCGCCCAGATCGAGCTCGGTCAAGGAACGAACGACGATCTCAGGCTCGCTCACGACTGGTGATTGTATCGGCGGGCCCGGTGAAGCGTAAAGCGAGCGAAACCGGCAACCTCCGGCCGGGCTAGGATCCTGCGGTGAACGAGCCTGTCGTCGCGCGCCCTGCCAACCCGCCCGCCGCACCTGCGCCGGCGCCGAGGGTGCTCGGCGCCCTGCTGCTGGTCCAGGTCTGCTTCTCTTCGCTGCATGTGGTCGGCAAGATCGTGCTCGCCGAGCTGCCGCCCCTCGCGCTCGCCGGGACGCGCGTCTTGATCGCGACCCCGATCCTGCTCGTCCTGGCGTGGCGCCACGACCGATTGGTGCCGGCTCGAGCTGACTGGCCGCGACTAGCGCTCCTCGGCGGCCTCGGCATCTTCGCCAATCAGGTGCTCTTCCTGCTCGGGTTGTCGTTCACGACGGCGACCTCCGCCGGCGTGCTCATGCCCTCGATCCCCGTCTTCACCGCAGCGGTCGCGGGCCTCTTGGGCGTCGAGCGGGTGACCGGCCGCAAGCTCGCCGGCATCCTGTGCGCCGCCGCGGGCGCGGTCGCGCTGCTCGATCCCACGGCGCTCGACTTCTCCAATCGCGGCTCGATCGGCAATCTCCTGATTCTCGCCAACTGCCTCTGCTTCTCGCTCTTCCTTGTCGGCCAGCGTCCGCTGCTCCTGCGCATTCCCTGGCGGACGCTGATCGCCTGGAGTTTCCTCTTCGGCGGTCTTGCGACGACCCTCGTCGCCGCCCCCTCGCTCGCCGCGGTTCCGTGGCAGTCGCTGTCCGCGCTAGCCCTCGGCGGGGTCCTCTGGATCGGCCTGGTCCCGACGGCGTTCGCCTTTGCCCTCAACACCTGGACGGTCCGGCGCACGTCACCGGCCGTGGTCGCCGCTTTCGTCACGCTGCAGCCGCTGCTGACCACGGCTGGCGCGATGCTGCTGCTCGGCGAGAGGCCAGGTTGGCACCAGGCGGCCGGATTCGTTCTGATCGCAAGCGGCCTCGGGCTGGTCGCGACCGCGCGCCGGGCCGCGGTGCCAATCGCCGCAGCCTGAGCCCTGAAATCGCCTCAGCCGACCGCGGCCGGCGAACGCAGGGGGCGGCCGACATGCTCGTGGGCATGGTAGGAAGAGCGCACCAGCGGGCCCGCTTCGCAGTGGGTGAAGCCGAGCGCCAGCGCATGGTCGCGCAGGGCGGCGAACTCGGCGGGCGAGGCGAAACGATCGACTGGCAGATGCAGATGGCTCGGCTGGAGGTACTGGCCGATCGCCAGCACCTCGACTCCGGAGGCGCGGATGTCCTGGATCGTCGCCCGCGCTTCGTCGCCCGTCTCGCCCAAGCCCAGCATGATCGATGTCTTGACCCGCCCGGCGAACTCCCCCGCGTCGCGGCGGCGGGCCGCCTCGGCGAGCAGCGCCAGGCTCCGCGCGTAGAGGCTGCCCGGCCGCGCCCTGCGATAGATCGACGGCACCGTTTCGACGTTGTGACTGAAGATCTCTGGCCGCGCCCCCAACACGATGTCGAGAGCGTCCGGCACGTCGCGAAAATCTGGAGTGAGAACTTCCACCGAGCACGCCGGCGCGGCGCGGTGGATCGCGGTGATCACGCCCGCCCAGTGCCGCGCGCCGCCGTCGGGCAGGTCGTCGCGGTCGACCGAGGTCACCACCACGTGGGCGAGCCCCATCGCGGTGACCGCCTCGGCGACGTGTTCGGGCTCGTCGGGGTCGGGCGCCGAGGGCGGCCGGCCGGAGGTCACGGCGCAGAAGCCGCACCGCCGCGTGCAGACATCGCCCAAGATCATGAGCGTGGCCGTGCCGTGCTCACCCCAGCACTCGTAGATATTGGGACAGCGGGCTTCGGTGCAGACGGTGTTGAGCGAGAGCCGGTCGACGAGCTTGCGCACCTCGTGGTAACGCGCCGGCGTCGACAGCCTGATCCGGAGCCAATCTGGGCGCGGCTCGCGCTCCACGCGCTGCACGCCCTCGACGCCGCGATGCTGTCCGATCCGAACCAGACCGTCGCCCATGGCCGGCGATTCTATATGGCGTCCGGCCGCCACTCTTCGCCAAGCGTCCAGCTGATTCGCCCACCGCGCGAGGAGATCCTCCCCGCCCGACCCGCGCGCGTGGCCACCGAGTCGAACCAGGCACGGGCCGAGGCGGCGACGGATCAAGGCATGTGCGGTGCGTCCAGCAACCGTGCGAGCTCGCTCAAGCGCCGGTACGCCTCGTCCCGGGTCGGCGCCAGCGCCTCCTCGCACTCGCCGGCGCGGTGCGCTTCGACCGCCCAGACCCGGCGTGCGCGCACTTTCCAGCCGCGCGCTTCGAGCTCGGTCGCAAGCTCCGGCCAAACCTCCCCTGGCCCTGCGGTCGAGCGGTCGAGATCCTCCTCGACGGCGAGCGGCAGCGGGCTGTCCCGAACGTACATTGCGCTCTTCTCCTCTCAGGCGCCGAAGCGCTCGACGATCTCCTTCTTCTTGAGTCCCAGCACGCCGCGGCGCCGGCCGACCTCGACGAAGGCCGCCAACGCTTCCTCCAGATGCCGCCCGTCGTGCGCCGCGGAGAGTTGGGTGCGGATGCGCGCCTGACCCTTGGGGACCACCGGGAAGAAGAAGCCCACGACGTAGATGCCTCGTTCGAACAGGTCGCGCGCCATCTCCTGCGCGAGCTGCGCGTTGTAGAGCATCACCGGCACGATCGGGCTCTCGCCCGACTTGACGTCGAATCCGGCAGCGACGAGCATCCGGCGCCAGGTTCGCGCGTTCTCCTCCAGCCGATCGCGCCGCGCGGTCGACTCCTCGATCAGGTCGAGCACTTCCAGCGCCGCGGCGACGATCACCGGCGGCACCGAGTTCGAGAAGAGATAGGGGCGAGCGCGCTGCCGGCACATCTCGACCAGCTCGGCGCGCCCCGAAACGCAGCCTCCGGAGGCGCCGCCGAGAGCCTTGCCCAGAGTCGTCGTGATCAAGTCGATCCGGCCCAGCACGCCCTTGGCTTCGTGCGTGCCGCGACCGCGCGCGCCGATGAAGCCGGTGGCGTGCGAATCGTCGACAAGCACCATCGCGTCGTACTTCTCCGCGAGCTCGACGATGTCGTCCAGCATCGCCAAGTCGCCATCCATCGAGAAGACCCCGTCCGTGACGATCAGGCGGGTCCGCTTGCCGAGGTGCTCGGCCAGCTTCCCCTCGAGATGCCCCATGTCGGAATGCTTGAAGGTGTCGAGCTGGGCCTTCGACAGGCGCATGCCGTCGACGATCGAGGCATGGACCAGCCGGTCCGCGATGAGAACATCCCGCTCACCGAACAGCGCCTCGAAGACGCCGGCATTGGCGTCCATGCAGGAGGGAAACAGCAGGGTGTCCTCGGTGCCCAGCAGCGCGGTCAAGCGACGCTCCAGCCGTCGATGGAGATCCTGGGTCCCGCAGATGAAGCGGACCGAGGCCATGCCGTAGCCATGACTGTCCAGACCGGCATGGGCCGCCGACACGACTCGCGGGTGGCCGGCGAGGCCCAGGTAGTTGTTGGCACACAGGTTGATCACGCGACGTGGCGGAGCCCCGACCGGGAACTCGACGTCGATCTCCGTGCCCTGCGGCCCCAGCAGGTAGCGCTCCTGCTTGAAGAGCCCCGCCGTCCGGATCTCCTCGAGCTCCTGGCGGAAGCGGTCTCTCACTCTCGGTTCGTAGGCCATCGTGCTCGCTCCTTGCGCCCCGGCGCCGCTCAGACCGCCACCTTGCGGGCGACCAGCCGCTCGACCAGCCGCACGATCGAGCGGACGCTGTCGAACGCGGCCGGCGTCGCCTCGGTGTCGGGAATTTCGATTTCGTTCTTCCTTTCGAGGAAGCGCTTGAGGGAGACCATCGAGAACGAGTCGACGATGCCGCCGGTGATCAAGGGCGTGTCGATGTCGACCTCGCGGTCGTCGTCCTCCTCGAGGTACTCCTTGCGCACGTAGTCGAGAATGGCAGCGGCAAGTGCATCCATGTTGCCTCCTATTCCTCCATCAGGCTCGAGACGTCGCCCTCCGGCTCTCCCCACTCTCGCGAGCGCAGGATGCGGCGGACGATCTTGCCGCTCCGGGTCTTGGGCAGCGCAGGCGCGAACTCGATCTCCTGAGGCATGGCGAGCGGCGAGAGCTTTCGCCGCAGGGTGTTCATGATCTCGAGCTCGAGATCGGCGGACTCCGAGAAACCGGCTTTGAGCACGACAAAGGCCTTGACCACTTCCATGTTCACGGCGTCGGGCTTGCCCACCGCCGCCGACTCGGCGACGGCCGGGTGCTCGAGCAGCGCCGACTCGATCTCGAACGGACCGACCAGATGTCCGCCCGTATTGATCACGTCGTCGTCGCGGCCGACGAACCAGAAGTCGCCGTCGCCGTCGATCGCGGCACGATCACCCGTCAGGTACCAGCCGTTGCGGAATTTCGCCTCGAAGGCCGGCCGATTGCCCCAGTACCCGCGGAGCATCGAGGGCCAACCGGGGCGGAGCGCCAGCTGGCCGACCGCTCCCGGCCGCGAGAGCGGCTCGAGTCGGACCGGTTCCAGCACCGCGGCCTCGAGACCAGGCAGAGGCCGTCCCATCGAGCCCGGCTTGATGGTGGCTCCGGGCAGATTGGCAATCACGATACAGCCCGTCTCGGTCTGCCAGTAGGTATCGTGGAAGGGGCGCCCCAAGGCCTCGCGAGACCAGATCACGGCCTCCGGGTTGAGCGGCTCGCCGACGCTCGCCAGGTGCCGCAGCGACCGGAGATCGAAGCCCCGGGCGAGCTCGACGCCCTCTCGCATCAGCAGCCGGATGGCCGTCGGCGCCGAGTACCAGACCGAGACTCGATACGCCTCGATCAAGCCGTACCAGCGCTCGGCGTTGAAGCCGGCGTCGAGCACGACCTGCGTCACGCCATTGGACCAGGGGCCGATGATCCCGTACGAGGTGCCGGTCACCCAGCCCGGATCGGCGTTGCACCAGTAGACGTCATCGGGGCGAAGATCGAGAGCGAGCCGGGCGGTCTGGAACTGGGCGGGCAGCGAGCCATGAACGTGCAGCGCGCCCTTCGGCTTGCCGGTCGTCCCCGAGGTGTAGTGGAGGATCGACGGCGTCTCCGGACCGGCACGGTGGCTGGCGAAGTCCTCGACCGGGCGCTCGCGTTCGAGGTCGAGAGCGACCTCGCCCGGGCGCAGCTCGACCCCGGCGGCGTCGACGACGACCACCCGCTCCAGCGCCGGCAGGCGCGTGCGCGCTCGTCTCACCTTGCCGAGGTGTTTGCGCTGGGTCAGGATCGCGCGGGTGCCGGCGTCCTCGAGCCGGGTCTGCAGGGAATCCTCGCCGAACGCCGAGAAGAGCGGTTGAACGATCGCGCCGAGCTTCAAGAGGCCGACGAACGCGAAGTAGAGCTCGGGGACTCGATCGAGAAATAGGCAGACCCGATCGCCCGGGGCGATTCCCAACTCGGCAAAGAAAGCTGCGATCGTGTTGGATCGTCGCCTGAGGTCGTCGAAGTCGAAGCGGCGCCCCGTGCCGTCATGCCCCTGCCAGAGCAGGGCGGGATGCCCCCCCGTCCCGCCGCGCAGATCCGATCGGCCAACTGCCATCCGATGTTCCGCGGCGCCCCGCGGAGCAAGCCGAGCTCTCGCTCGGCGGCGGACCAGTCGACAGTCCCGGTGGTGGCAGGCGTCTCGAGAGCTCTTTTCATGGCGGAACCTCACCTGCTCCGTCTCAGGTTTGGGCGATGGCACTGGCGGCAACGAGCTCGGAGCCCGGATCGATGGCGACCCGAACGCTCCGGACTCCCGCCTGCGCGGCGTGCGCCGCGACCGCGCCGTGCAGCCTCACCGTCGGCTCGCCAGCATCGTCCTGGCCGATCTCGATCGAACGCCAGGGGGTCCCGGCCGAGCCGTCGAGGGCCAGCGCCTTGGCAACCGCCTCCTTCGCCGCGAAACAGGCCGCGAAACAGAGCGCGGGTCGCCGCTGGGCCGTGCAGAAAGCGATCTCCTCGGGCGTGAAGAGGCTCGCCGCGAAGGCGTCCCCCCCACGCCGGAGCTCCTCTTCCATGCGCGCGACCTCGAACAGATCGATGCCGATTCCAGCGACCATTCGAGCCCCTCCGGGGGTCGATCGCCGACCGCGACCCTCTCCGATTGTAGGGGCCGGCCAGCGCCGGGGCCCCGCCCCTCGGGGGAGGATACGAACCGGCTCGACCCGCGCCAAAGGCGGTTGACCGCAGGGCGCGAGGAGCGCATCGTAGAAGTCGACGTGCGCGCAGACGAGGCCCCAGAACCCGCACCGCGTCCGGGACGGATGGATTCGGGCGAGCAGCCGATCCATCGCTTCGCGTTTGTCATCCATCCGCTCACGCTCGGTCACATCCATCGTCACCCGAGCTACCGCTGGACGCGCTTGCTGCCCGACCGGCTGGTCGAGGCATTTGCTGCACGCATGCAACCGATGCGGGTCGGCACCATCCGTGGCGGCCGCTCGCCCGAGACCGGGCAGCGCATCGAAGGGCTCCTCTACAGCCTGGGAGCAACGCCGCGGCAGATCCTCCAACGCCCCCCGGAGTTCACCTACCGCCGCCTGGTGGCGGCGGCCCGCGATGCGCATCGGCACGGCGCCGGCCTGATCGGTCTCGGCGCCTTCACCAAGGTGGTGGGCGACGCCGGTGTGACGGTCGCGGCCCGCTCCCCCATCCCCGTCACCAGCGGCAACAGCCTGACGGTCGCGGCGACGCTGGAGACCTCCAAGGCCGCGGCACGGCGCCTGCACGGCGACGACATCTCCGCGGGCCGAGCCATGGTCGTCGGCGCCACGGGAGCGATCGGCTCGGTCTGTTCCCGGCTGATCGCGAGCGCCATTCGGGACATCGTCCTGGTCTCGATCGAACCCGACCGGCTGCGCGACCTCAAGGCGCTGATCGAGGCGGAGACACCCGGCTGCCGCGTCGAGACCGCGCTCACCAGCGACGCCACGATCGGCGCTTGCGACCTGGTGATCACCGCGACCTCCGCATTCGGACAGCGCGTGGTCGACATCAGCCGCTGCAAGCCGGGTGCGGTCCTCTGCGACGTCGCGCTCCCTTCCGACATCAGTCCGGAGGAGGCCGCGCTGCGCCCCGACGTGTTGGTGATCGACACCGGCGAGGTCGAGATCCCGGGCCCCATCGATCTAGGCTACGACGTCGGGCTGCCGCCGGGAGTCGCCTACGCCTGCCTCGCCGAAGCGGCGCTGCTCGCCATGGACGGCCGCTTCGAGTGCTACACGCTCGGCCGCGACATCTCGCCACCGCGGGTCAAGGAGATCTACAAGGTCTACCGTCGCCACGGTTTCGCGCTGGCTCCCCTCCGCTCGTTCGGCCGCCTGCTGTCCGAAGCGGAGTTTCGGCGCCGCCAGGAGCAGGCGGCCGCGCTCGGCGCCGATCCCGAGCGTCTGCGTCAGGTGCGCGCGGAGGCCTCGGCGCGATTGGCGAAGATCCCGCCGCGGGCAAAAGGAGTGACCGCCGGCGCCGCGCCCAAACTCCGGGCGCATCGCCGGACACGCTCGCCCGGCAGCGAGGACGTGCTCGCCTCGATCCCCACCGAGAAGATCGAGCAGGAGCACGCTCGGATCTGACCTCGCGGCTCAGACCAGGAAATCGAGCGCAACGTCGAGAACGGCGCTCGAGTGGGTCAGGGCTCCGACCGAGAGCAGATCGACACCGGTCTCGGCGATGGCGCGTGCGTTATCCAGCGTGATGCCACCCGACGCCTCGGTGATCGCGCGCCCCGCGACCCGCCCGACCGCCGTCCGGAGCTCGCCCAGGTCGAAGTTGTCGAGGAGGATCGCCTCGACGCCCAGCGCGAGCGCCTCGTCGAGCTCGCTCAGGTTGCCGACCTCGACCTCGATCCTGACCAGGTGCCCGACGTGACTCCGAGCGTGCTCCACGGCGGCGCGCACGCCCCCGGCGACGATCAGGTGGTTGTCTTTGATCAGCACCGCGTCGTCGAGCCCGAATCGGTGGTTGGCGCCGCCGCCACAACGGACAGCGTATTTCTCGAGCGTACGCAGCCCGGGCGTGGTCTTGCGCGTGCAGACGACGCGGGCGCGCGTACCGCGCAGCCGTTCGACGTAGGCGGCGGTCGCCGTCGCCACGCCCGAGAGGTGGCCCAGGAAGTTGAGAGCGGTCCGCTCGGCCGCCAGCAGCGCGCCCGCGGCGCCGGCGACGCGGGCCAGCACGGCGCCCGCCGCAACGTGATCGCCGTCGGCGGCCAACGGCTCGATCGCCACATCCGGGTCGAGGCGGCGGAAGCAGGCCAGGGCGATTCCGAGGCCCGCGAGGGTGCCCTGCCGGCGGGCCAGGACTTCGCCGCGTGCCCGCGCCGAAGGCTCCAGGACGGCATCCGAGGTCAGGTCGCCGGCGCGGCCGAGATCCTCGCGCAACGCCGCGGCCACCAGCTCCTCGTACTGGACGGGATAGAGCCGGGGGATGCTCAAGACGCCACCGCCGCCAGCAGGTCCCGCCGGTTCCCGGCGGGCGCGACCGCGGCGTCGAAGCGAAGCTCGAGACCCCGCGCTCCGACTCGTGGCAGCACCGTCATGCGCCGCCGCAGGGCCCCGTCCTCCGTCGGGAAGTCGCTCCGACAATGGGCGCCTCGGCTCTCCCGGCGCTCGAGCGCCGACGCCGTGACCAGCCAGGCGCCGACGACCAACGAGCGCGCCTCGCTGGCACCTGGCGGCAGGCCGACATAGAGCTCCCGCAGCCGCTCGAGGGCACCGGTGAGGCCCTCGGCGCGCCGGACGAGGCCAGCGTGTTCCCAGGTGAGCCGACGCACGGCGTGCCGGATCTCCGGTGCCGTCTCGCGCGGCTCGAGGTCCTCGCCGGACTCTTCGCGCAGAGCCGCGGGCGCCGTCGCCGGAGCCTCGGATGCGCCCGCGCTCTCGGCGACGCGGGCGCCGAAGACAAGTGCCTCGAGCAGAGAGTTCGAGGCCAGACGGTTGGCGCCGTGAACCCCGGTGGAAGCGACCTCGCCGCAGGCCCAGAGGCCGGACACGCTGGAGCGTCCCCATTCGTCCACGGCAATGCCACCCATGTGATAGTGCGCGGCGGGGGCGACCGGGATGGGCTCGGACCGGGGATCGAAGCCGGCCGATCGGCAGATGTCGAAAACCGCGGGGAAGCGCTGGGGAAACCGTTCTCCGACCGCGCGCCTGGCGTCGAGGAAGACGGCGCGTCCCGCTGTCAGCCGCCGCCAGATCGCCCGTGCGACGACATCCCGCGGCGCCAGCTCCGCCGCCTCGTGCTCGCCGGGCATGAAGCGTTCGCCGCGATCGTCGATCAGGATCGAACCTTCACCCCGCAGCGCCTCGGTCAGCAGCGGTCGGGGGTCGAGTTTCCCGTCCGCAAGGGCCGTCGGATGGAATTGGACGAACTCGAGATCGACCAGGCGCGCGCCCGCTTGCGCGGCGAGCGCGAGCCCGTCTCCGGTCGCTTCCCGCGGGTTGGTGGTCGCGAGATAGATCTGCCCGCAGCCGCCGGTCGCGACGATGACCCGCGGCGCGAAGTGGAGCTCGCGCACCCGTCCCGGTCCGATCGCCTCGACCCCCGCCACCCGGCCGTCCTCGATCAGCAGGCGCGCGACGAAGCGCCGTTCGAAACAGACCAGGGACGGCCGTCGTTCGACCTGGCGGGCGAGCGCGCGAACCAGCTCGGCGCCGGTTCGGTCGCCGGCCGCGTGGAGAATTCGACGGCGGCGGTGCGCGGCTTCGCGCCCCAGCGCGAGCGCACCCTCGGCGTCGCGGTCGAAGGCCGCGCCGAGCTCGATCAGGCGGCGGATCGCGACCACACCGTCGCGCGCGAGCAGTTCCGCCATCTCGGCCTCGACCAGGCCCGCGCCGGCGGCGATGGTGTCCGCCGCGTGAAGCGCCGCGGAGTCGTCGCCACCGACCGCCGCGGCGACGCCGCCCTGGGCCCAGTCGCTCGAGGAGCCGGTGCCGACCGCCGCCTTGGTCAACAGGTGCACGCGGCGCGGGGCCAGACCGAGCGCGGCGGCGAGACCGGCGATGCCGGTTCCGATTACGATGGCGTCGGCGTGTAGAACTCTGTTCGCGCTCATCCGACCCGGCCCCGCCCCACCTCCAGCATCCGTTCGACGGACCGCCGCGCACGCCGCGCCACCTCCGGGTCGACCACTACCTCGTAGCTGTCGGTCTGCAAGCTGCGCAGGATCTTGGGCAACGTGATCCGCTTCATGTGCGGGCAGAGATTGCAGGGGCGCACGAATTCGACCTCGGGGTGCGCCGCCGCGACGTTGTCGCTCATCGAGCATTCCGTGATCATCGCGACCCGGCGCGCGCCCGCTCGCTCGACCTCTCCGATCATCCCCGCCGTCGACCCGACGTAGTCGGCCTCGGCGAGCACCTCCGGCGGGCATTCCGGATGGGCCAGCACGTGCAGTCCCGGATCGAGTCGCCGCAGCGAGCGCACCTGCTCGCCGGTAAACCGCTCGTGAACCTCGCAGTGTCCTTTCCAGAGGATCAGCTCGACCCGCGTCTTCGACGCGACGTAGCGGCCCAGATACTCGTCCGGCAGGAAGATCACCCGCTCGCTGGCCAGCGACTCGACCACTTCGACGGCGTTGGCCGAGGTGCAGCAGATGTCCGCCTCCGCCTTCACCTCCGCGGCGGTGTTGACGTAGGTCACCACCGGCACGCCGGGGTGGCGCTGCTTGAGCCGCCTCACGTCGGCTGCCGTGATCGAGGCCGCGAGGGAACACCCGGCCTCAGCATCGGGAATCAGCACGCGCTTGTCGGGCGCGAGGATCTTCGAGGTCTCCGCCATGAAGTGAACGCCACACTGGACGATCCTCTCGGCGTCCGACGCGGCGGCACGTTGGGCGAGCCCGAGCGAGTCGCCGACATAGTCGGCGACGCCGTGGAAGATCTCCGGCGTCTGGTAGTTGTGCGCGAGGATCAGCGCGCGCCGCTCGCGCGCCAAGCGCCGAATCGCCGCGATGTAGGGGGCGTGGACCGGCCACTCGAGATCGGGCATCGAGCGCCCCAAGCGCAGCCGCAGGGCCGCGGTCTCGACGGCGACGTCGGGTGTGTATCGAAGCGCTGGTGCGGCGGTCGACATCTCGTCGATCCTCCCCTCAGGTGTTCCCGCGGGAAGCTCTCCCGGGGGGCGCGAGGTGTCGCGTCGAGCTTTATACTAAAACTGAGCATAAGTCGTGTCAAGAGGATCCCGCGCGCCTCGCCGCACCGCCGAGTCGTTAGATTCCCGGCAGCGGATCGGAGCAGCGCAGACGCCGGGCTCCTGCTGCTACGAATCGGGCGAACGCCGCCTCGGTCGCCTCGGTGAAATCGGCGAGCCAGGCGCCAGGCCGGTCTGGATCGGGCACCGCGACCGCCGAGGTCGCGTCCTCGAGAATCCAGATTCGCTCGGCCCCGCGCGGGTCGCGCCGCACCGCCTCGTCGATCAAGTCGCGGAGAGTGCTGCCGACGCAATGGCTCGCCGCCTGGCCCGCCACGACGAGAGCGTCCGCGCTCAGGAGATCCTCGACCAACTGGCGCGCCGAGGGAGCGAGCGCAACGCCGTCATGGGAGGTCTCGACTTCCGGCGCGAGCGCGGAGTAATACTCGGTGAGCGCCGCCTCCCCTTTGCGCACCAGTGGCGACGCGACCGACCGGCAGAGGCCGTGGAAGAGCCGCGCCTCCTGGACCACGCCGACGAGGGCATGGCCGTCGCCGCCGGCCAGACAGTGCGGAGGCCAGAGGTAGAGACGGTGGCGGCCCGACGCCTCCAGTCGACGGCAGTAATCGAGCACCTGCCGCTCGAGCCAGGCACGGTCCCCGGCGGCGTGCAGCGCGGCCATCTCCGGACTCGGCCGAACGGCCCCTGCAGCGATCTCGTCCGCGCTGATCTCCCGGTGCGCCACGAGCGGTGCGCCGGCGCCATCCACCCAGAACTCCGGGAAGAAGATCTGAAAGGGGCGATGGGTGTCGAGCGTGCAGACGATGGAGGCGAGACGATGGAGGTTGCGATAGACGAAACGGACGATTCGATCGCTGTCGTCGAGCGCGCCGCGGCCGCTGCGCCCGCCGACGAAGAGCGACCCCGCGGGAAAGCAGAAGTCCCTTTGCAGATCGACAAGCAACAACGTGATGCGCGGCTCTCCCGTGCCCGGCGGCGCGAGCCCGTGCCGCCGCCGCCAGTCTCTCGCCGCCTCCTGCAATGCCGGTGGATCCGGCGCGTAGCCCCAGATCTCCGCGTGCTCGGGACGGTAGTGGGCGG
Source organism: uncultured Acidobacteriota bacterium (assembly GCA_963700315.1). Taxonomy (GTDB): domain Bacteria; phylum Acidobacteriota; class Thermoanaerobaculia; order Multivoradales; family JAGPDF01; genus JACTMI01. Next base: position 209,673 of record CAVOXC010000002.1, read on the forward strand.
GTATCGGCAGCTCAGGCATCGCCGGCGTCTCCGCTCGAGGCGGCGCGAGCCGCCAGGGTGAGAGCGGTCTTCTCATCGTGCAGACTGCGCTCCAGACCCACGGGATAGGTGTGCGGGTTGAGGAAGCGGCGGACGCCGGGGTGCAGGCGGCCGACCTGCTGCTCGACCCGCTGCCGCAACTGTTCGATCGAAGGCGACTCCGCGACCACCTCCCCCGCCGCGACCACGCGCTGCAGCAGATCCTCCGTCCCCATCTTGGTCGAGAGGGTACGCCGACGCGTTGGATCGGCCGGATCGACGATCTCGGGAGGGCTGGCGATCCCCGCTGTCTCGTCGAAGATCATGTCGGCCACGAACTCCCGGTCGTCCGAGTAGCGGCGCACCTGGAGCTTGCCCGGCGTCGTGGTCTTGATCGCCTGCTCGGAGAGCTTGATCCGCGGCTGCCAGGGGCCCCCGCCCCGCCGCACGGCCGCGAGCTTGTAGACGCCACCCAGCGCGGGATCGTCGTGGGCCGTCACCAAGCGCGTCCCCACGCACCAGACATCGATCCGCGCTCCCTGTTGGCGCAGGCTCTCGATCAGATGCTCGTCGAGATCATTGCTGGCGAAGATCTCCGCGTCGGTGAGACCCGCCTCGTCGAGCATGCGCCGAGCCTGAACCGAGAGCCAGGCCAGGTCGCCGGAGTCGAGGCGAATCCCAGCCAGCCGGGCGCCTTTCGCGGCGAGCTCGCGGCCCACCCGCACCGCCCGCCGGACGCCTTCGAGCGAGTCGAACGTGTCGACCAGGAGGACGCAGTTGCCCGGCTGGGCGTCGGCGTACGCGCGGAAGGCCTCGAGCTCGGACTCGAACGCGAGCACCCAGGAATGCGCGTGGGTGCCGCGCACCGGCAGTCCGAAGGTCCGCCCCGCCAGCAGATTGGAGGTCCCCTCGCAACCACCGATCGCCGCCGCTCGGGCGGCGGTGAGCGCTCCGTCCGGTCCTTGCGCGCGCCGCAGGCCGAATTCCACCACCGGCGCGCCCCCGGCCGCCAGCCGAAGCCGCGCCGCCTTGGTCGCGACCAGCGTCGGATAGTTGACCAGAGTGAGCAGCGCGGTCTCGACGATCTGAGCGTCGAGGATCGGTCCGACGACGCGCAGCAGCGGCTCCTGAGCGAAGACCACCGTCCCCTCGGGCACGGCGTCCACGTCGCAGCGGAACCGAAAGCGGCCGAGCCGATCGAGGAACGCCGGCTCGAACAGCGGACTACCGGTCGTGCCCAGAAGCGTGGCGAGGTAGCTCGAGGTCCTCGGCTTCGAAGCGGAGATGGCGCAAATAGTCGAGAACCGCGTCGAGCCCGCAGGCGACGGCGAATCCGCCGCCGAAGGGCAGCCGGCGAAAGGAGAGATGGTAGATCGCTTCCTGCTCGGGTTCGAGGCCGCGCTGCCAATGGCCATGCGCCATCGTCAGCTGGTAGAGATCCGTGAGCAGCGCTGTCGACGGGCGGTAGATCTCGCTCGGGTAGCGCATCGCTCAGCCGTGCGTCCGCGCACCGGGCAGGCCGACGCCCGGGGCGGGCCGTTCCCGCAACACTTCGCGCCGGAATCGGAAGAGCTCGGCGGGGCGGCCGCCGGTGTGGAGGTTCTTCTCACCGGTTCGCTCCACCAGGCCACCCGCTTCGACGAGGCGCCGGAAATTCTGTTTGTGCAACGGCACGCCCGCGAGCGCCTCGACCAACCGCTGGGCCTGGAGCAACGTGAACGACGCCGGCAGCAGCTCGAAGACGACGGGACGATAACGCAACTTGCCGCGCAGCCGACCCAGCGCGCTCGCCAGTATCCGCCGGTGGTCGAGCGCCAGCGCGACGCCGAGGCCGGCGCCGCCCCGGCGGCTCGAAGGGCCCGAGCCCTCCGCGCGCTCCGCCTCGGCGATCAAGCCGGCCTCGTAGAGCAGCTCGAAGCGGTCGAGCACGCGCTCGCCGTCCCAGGGCGCGCCGCCCAGCCCGAACGCGATATCCGCGCGCTCGCGGCAACCGCGGCGGGCGTCACCGCCGTGCGCCGCGGCCAGCCAGCGCTCGAGCGCGCCGTGGATCTCGGCATCGAGGACCGCGGGCCGGCCGGCGCGCCAGTCCTCCCAGGGCAGCAGATCGTAGCCGTCGACCCACCGCGCGCCGCTCGAGCTCGCCGGCGGCGCCTCGCGAACGAGCGCCGAGGTAAGCGATCGCGACCACCCGCGGTCCGCCCGAGCGCTCCCGCGGATCCCGGTGCCGGTTGCCGAAGGTGTAGAGCTGCTCGACGTAGCCGAGCTCGAGCCCAGTCTGTTCCCTGACCCAGCGCCGCAGCGCCAGCTCGAAGGTCCGATCCCGTTCCGGGTCGAGCGGACCGGACGGCAGAGCGAGCTCGCCGCTGGTCTCCGCCAGCAGCACGCGCGGCTCCTCGTCGGTCACCGCGACGATGCAGCAAGTCAGTCCGATTTCGAGCTCGACTGTCAACGCATCGCTCCCTGGCCATCGAGACGGAGGAAACCCGCGAGCCCCGAGTCGCTACTCTACGGGGACTTCGCCAGGTCGGGGGTGATCTGGGAGAGCCTGGCGTCGGCCGCGGCGCTCGCGGGAAAACCTCGGAGCTCCGGCACTCGCTCGAATCGCCGCGCGAAGCGATCGGCCAGGAGCGCCGCGACCGCTTCGGGCCGAGGCGCGTGCCCCGCCTCGCGCGCGATCGAGGTGGTCCGCGCCAGGGGCTGGCCGCAAGCCACGATACCAGTGAACAGCGATAGGTCAGGGTCGACATTCAGAGCGAAACCGTGGGTGGTGATCCACCGCGACAGGTGAATTCCGATCGAGGCGATCTTCCGATCACCGCGATCACCGCGATCACCGCGATCACCGCACCAGAGACCGATGCGCTCCCCTTCACCCGCCGTCGCGACGACGCCGAGCTCGGCGAGCGTCTCGATCAGCACCGCGGAGAGCTCGCGGACGTAGCGGCGCACGTCACGGCGATCCGGAGCGAGGTCGAGGATCGGGTAGCCGACGAGCTGGCCCGGACCATGGTAGGTGACCTGGCCGCCCCGATCGGTCTCGTGGACCTCGATTCCGCGTCGCGCCAATTCCTCGTTGTTCCAGAGAACGTCGGCGCGGGAAGCGTTGCGCCCCAGGGTGAAGACGTGCGGATGTTCGAGCAGGAGCAGATGCTCCGCACCCTCGCTCCGGCGCAGATCCTCTCGGATCTCGATCTGCCGGGCGAGGGCGGGGCCGTAGGCGAGGCGCCCGAGCCAATGACACACGAGCTTCCTGCCGGCTTCGGCCATCTCTCGATTCTAGAGCGCATCCCGTAGAATGCCGCAGTCGCGGTCGCGCGAACCGCGCGCGGATCGACTCCCCTGCAGCTCGAAGGAGGGCTCGGCATGCCGGACGGCGCGATTCGCTCGTTCATTCGCCATCACTTCCGACACTTCAACGCGGCGGCGCTGCTGCGCGCCGCCGAGGACTACGAGAAGCTGCTCGCGGACGGTGGCAAGATGATGGTGACGCTCGCCGGAGCCATGTCGACCGCCGAGCTCGGCCTGTCGCTCGCGGAGATGATCCGCTGCGGCAAGGTCCACGCCATCAGCTGCACGGGCGCCAATCTGGAGGAGGACGTCTTCAACCTGGTGGCGCACGATCACTACGTGATGGTGCCGAACTACCGCGATCTGACCCCGCTCCAGGAACGCGAGCTGCTCGACCGCCACCTCAACCGGGTCACCGACACCTGCATTCCGGAGGAGGAGGCGATGCGCCGCATGGAGCGGGCGGTGCTCGAGGAGTGGAAGTCCGCCGACGCCGCGGGTGAACGACTGGCTCCCTCACGAGTTCCTCTACCGAGTCCTGCTCTCCGGCAAGCTCTCGGAGCACTACCAGATCGACCCGAAGGACAGCTGGCTGATCGCCGCCGCGGAGCGCAATCTGCCGATGGTCGTGCCGGGCTGGGAGGACTCGACCCTCGGCAACATCTATGCCGGTCACCTGCTCAAAGGCACGATCCGCAACGTCGGCACGGTCAAGAGCGGCATCGAGTACATGACCTTCCTCGCCGACTGGTACCGCGCCGAGTCGGCGCAGAGCCCGATCGGCTTCTTCCAGATCGGCGGCGGCATCGCCGGCGATTTCCCGATCTGCGTCGTGCCGATGCTCTACCAGGACATGGAGATCCACGACATCCCGTTCTGGTCCTACTTCTGCCAGATCAGCGACTCGACGACGAGCTACGGCTCCTACTCGGGCGCGGTGCCCAACGAGAAGATCACCTGGGGCAAGCTCGACGTGCCGACGCCGAAACACATCATCGAATCCGACGCGACCATCGTCGCGCCGCTGATCTTCGCCTGGCTGCTCGATTGGTGAGACGAAGCGATCTTCATGCTCAGATCATGAGTCGGCGCCCGGTGGCGCTTCGCGGTTTTCGCCGCGCCAGCTGACCTGTTGCGAAATCTCTCCAGTTAGGGGGAGAAGCGGCCAGCGTCCCGGCGCTACGCGATTCCCGCCGTGCAGGGGATTCGTTGAGAGGCTTCTCGGCTAGGGGAGAGGCCGCCAGCGCCCCGGCGCTGCGCGACTCCGGCCGTGCCAGGGAGTCGCCGCGAAGACCCGTCGATCAACGGGAGGAGCAGAGCCGACGCCCAGCCGTTGCGCGGACGGCGATTGCGCCGACGCCGCGGCGGCGGGAACGGCGACAACAGACCCCGCGCCGCGCCGGGACGCTTCCCAACCGCCCCTTCACTGCCAGCTTTCTCGCCGATTCGAATCCACGGAGCGAACCACGCGCAGCGCCTCGACGCTGCCCAACCGCCCCTTCACTGCCAGCTTTCTCGTCGATTCGAATCCACGGAGCGAACCACGCGCAGCGCCTCGACGCCGCTGCCCAATCCATTCACTGATCCCTGCTATCGCTCGGAGCTGCGGCGTCGATATCGCGTCGCGCCGCATCGGTCGGCTCCGGTCCGGGAGAGTGCTTTCCTGAGAGCCGGGAGGCGCTCCGGAATCAGTCGTCCAGCCGCCGCTTGAGCTCGGCGAGCTCGCGCTCGAGCGCGGCGACGCGCTCTTCGAGGACCTCGAACGGCGCGGTCCGTCGTGGTGGTGACGCGCCGCGGTTCGCCATTGGCGCCACGGCGGACGCGCGACTCGACGCCGACCCGATGCGGTCCACCGCCGCTCCTTCTGTCCAGGCTCGCGCTCGAGCTCGGCCACCAACGGCTCCTCGCCCGCGGCGAGGTCGGCGAGCACCGCCTCGACCTCGGCCGGCCGATCGAACGGGTAGAGGCGCTGGCCGCGGCCACGCAGCTCTCCCGGCGTCTGCGGTCCGCGCAACAACAGGAGCGTCATCACCGCCTTGGAGGGAGGCGTGAGACGCCAGCGCTGGTCGAGGTTGTGCGACCAGCGCAACGAGCGCGCACCCTCGGCGCGCCAGACCAGCACGTCCTCGAACAGGCGTCGCAGCGCCGCGTCGACCTCTCGTTCCGAGAGCCCGAGCACCGGGTCGCGGTTGTTCTTCTGATTGCAGGCCGCGACCAGAGCGTTGATCGTCATCGGGTAGTACTCGGGGGTCGCCTGCTCCTTCTCGAGCAAGGCGCCGAGCACGCGGCACTCGACCGGGTCGAGCGGACGAGGCAGGCGAGGCATCGTGGGATCGCGCTGCAGCATCCGGTCGGCTCCCGCTCTCGAGCTCGAGGGTCTCCGCGACGCTCCCGGTCAGGAGTAGGAATCGAGCTCCGGCCAGGGACCGGTCTCGAGCGAACGCTTGACGTCGTTCATGAAGTGATCGGCGTCGGCGCCGTCGACCAGGCGATGGTCGTAGGTGATGCCGAAGTAGGACATGACCCGGATCGCGATCGTGTCGCTGCCGTCGGCGTCGCTCCTCACCACCGGGCGCTTCTCGATCGTGCCGATGCCAAGGATGGCCACCTGTGGCTGATTGATGATCGGCGTGCCGAACAGCGACCCGAAGACGCCGGGATTGGTGATGGTGAAGGTCCCACCGCGCAGCTCGTCGGGCGAGAGCTTCTTGTTCCGCGCGCGGTCAGCGAGGTCGTTGGCCGCCTTGGCCAGACCGACCAGGCTGAGCGTATCGGCGGCGCGAATCACCGGCACGAGCAGCCCGCGATCGAGCGCGACCGCCATGCCGAGGTTGATGTCCTTCTTGAACACCACGTTGGTGCCATCGATCGCCGCGTTGAGCTTGGGATTGCTCTTCAGGCCTTCGGCGACCGCCTTGAAGATGAACGGCATGTAGGAGAGCTTGGTGCCGTTCGCCTCCTGGAACCCCCGCTTCGCCCGTTCGCGCGCGCGATGAATGCGAGTGAAGTCCATGTGGAATACGGTGGTCACGTGCGCCGAGGTGTCCTTCGAGTAGCGCATGTGCGCGGCGGTGATCTGCCGGATCTTCGACATCGGTTCGATGACCACGTTCTCGCCCTCGGTGTAGGCAGGAACGTGGAAGCCGCCGTCGGCTCGAGCTGCCCGAGCAACGGCGGCTGCCGCCGGCAGGTCTCCCGCCTGGCGCCGGTCCAGATACTCGAGGATGTCCGACTTGGTGACGCGGCCATGCACTCCGGTGCCGGAGAGCTGGGAGAGATCGACTCCTTCCTTCTTGGCAATGGTGCGGACGAGCGGACTCGAGAGCTGGCGCACGCGCTCCTCCAGGCTTCCCGGAGCGGCTGCGGGCGTCGGCGCGGACAGCGCGCCGGCGGGCTCGCCGACCGGCGCCACAGGGCCGACCGAAGCCTCCTCGCCACCTTCGCCGGTCTTTTCGTCTCCGGCGCGCGCCGCCGCGACGCCATCCTCGGCGGCCACGATGCCCTGCTGAGGAGGGGCCGCCGGCTTGGCGTCCGCCGCCGATTCCCCCGCCGCGCCGAGCACGCCGACGACTTCGTTGACCGGGACCGTCTCGCCCTCCTGGCGGCGGATCTCGAGCAGGACGCCGGCCGCGGGGCTCGGGATCTCGGCATCGACCTTGTCGGTCGAGATCTCGAACAGCGGCTGGTCCCGATCCACCTTCTCGCCGACCTTGACCAGCCACTTGGTGATGGTCCCCTCGGCGATCGACTCGCCCATCTGCGGCATCACGACTTCCGTCGCCATTCTCGTCTCTCCGTCTCGTTGTCGTGGGCGTCCGGCCCGGCGCCGATCCACGGCGACGCCCTGCGATCCTATCGCGCCCTGCGGGCGGGCTCCGCCGTCGTCAGGCCGAGAGCAGCTCGCGAGCGCGCGCGACCACTTTCCCGGCGTTCGGCAGGTAGTGGTCCTCGAGCGGCGGGCTGTAGGGCACCGGGGTGTCGTGGCTCCCGACTCGCGCGACCGGGGCGTCGAGATGCCAGAACGCCCGCTCGGCGATCCGCGCCGCGACGTCGCCGGCGACGCTGCCGGTGACCGGCTCCTCGGTGAGGACCAGGGCGCGGCTGGTCTTCGCCACCGAAGCGAGGATCGCCGCCTCGTCCATCGGCTTGATCGTGCGCAAATCGATCACCTCGATCTCGATCCCCTCGGTCGCGAGCGTCTCGGCGGCTTCGAGGGCGACGTGAACCATCGCCGCCCAGGCGACGATGGTCAGGTCGCGCCCCGCGCGCGCGATGCGCGCCTTGCCGAGCGGCAGGGTCTCCAGACCCTCGGGCAGCGTCCCCTTGATGCGCCGGTAGAGGTACTTGTGCTCGAAGAAGAGCACCGGATTGGGATCTCGGATCGCGGCGCGCAGCAGACCGTAGGCGTCCTCCACGCTGGACGGATAGACGATCTTCAGGCCCGGCGCACGATGGAAGTAGGCCTCCGGGTTGCCGCTGTGAAAGGCCGAGCCGCTCACCCTCCCGCCCGACGGCCCGCGCATCACCATCGGCACTCGCTGCCCCCATCGGAAGTGGTTCGTGCCGGCGAAATTGACCACCATGTCGAACGCGTTCGCGATGAAGTCGATGAACTGGAACTCGACGATCGGCCGCAGCCCCATCATCGCGGCGCCGATCGCGGCGCCGGTGAATCCCGACTCGGAGATCGGCGTGTCGATCACGCGCCGGGCGCCGAACTCATCGAGCAGCCCCGCCGTCACCCTGAAGGCGCCGCCGTAACGTCCGACATCCTCGCCGATCAGGAAGACGCGATCGTCCGCGCGCATCTCATCGATGAGCGCGCGCTGGATGGCCTCGAGGAAAGTGATCTCGCTCAAGCCTCGTCCTCCGCGTAGACGCCCTCGAGCGCTCGCTCGGGCGGCGGGAAGGGCGAGGCGAGCGCGAACTCGACATCCTCGTCGAGGCGGCTGTCGATCGCCGTGAGGATCGCCTCGAGCTCCCCGCGCTGGGCCAGACCGTCGGCCAGGAGATGATGCTCGAAACGCTCGATCGGGTCCTGCTCGCGCCAGGACTCCAGCTGCTCGCGCGGCACGTAGCCGGCGTCGTCGTGCTCGGCGTGCCCCTTCATCCGGAAGGTCTTGACCTCGAGCATGCGGGGACCGCCGCCGCCGCGCGCTTCCGCAACGGCGCGCCGGGTCGCCTCGTAGACGGCGAGCACGTCGTTGCCGTCGACGATTCGCGTCGGTATCCCGTAGGCGACAGCACGTTGTGCCAGGTCCTTGATCTTCATCTGCCCCGACGTCGGCGTCGAGTAGGCATAGCCGTTGTGTTCGGCGACCACCACCAGCGGCACTTCGAGCACCGCCGCCAGATTCATCCCTTCATGGAAATCGCCGGTCGAGGTGCCGCCGTCGCCGATATAGGTGAGCGCGACGAAGTCCTCTCCTTTGTAGCGCGCCGCCAAGGCGACTCCCGCCATCACGGGAATCAGCGCGCCGAGCATGGAGATCGGCGAGACGAGGCGACGAGAGAGATCGCCGAAGTGAAGATTGCAGTCCTTGCCGCCAGTGGGGCTGGTACCCCGGGCCATATACTGGGTGAACACCTCTCGCGGCGCGACGCCGCGGACGAGCAATGCGCCCAGATTACGGATGAGCGGCGCCAGCACGTCGTCGGGCCCGAGCGCGAAGGCCGAGCCGACCGAGACCGCCTCCTGGCCACGCGAGGAGTAGAGGCCGCCGACCACTTTGCCCTGCCGGTAGAGGTTGGTCAGGCGGTCCTCGACGCGGCGGTTGAGCTGCAGCAACCTGTAGATCTCGAGCTGGCTGTCGCGGGCAAGGGAGGTCGGCGCCAAGCGTCGGCGCGGAGCATCGGTGGTTGGGTGGAGCGGGCCGAGCGGGGAGCTCTTCGAGGTCATCGGGGAATGGATACTCTATCGTGACCCGGGAGGCGCGCCGCGCCGATCTCAGCGTGGCGCCAGGGCGGAGCGGACGCTCTCGTGCAGCCGCCGCGCCGTGAACGGCTTCTCGATCAGCGGAAAGACGTCGGCATCCGTTCCGAGGTCCGCCACCGCGTGAGCGGTGGTGATCAAGACCGCGACGCCGGGCCAGCGCTCGAGTAGCGCCTCGGCCAGCTCGACGCCCGAACCGCCGGGCAGAGCGTAGTCGGACAGGATCAGGTCGAGGCGCCGGATCAGGTTTCCCGACGCGAGCACGCGCGCCGACGCCGCATCGCCAGCCTCGAACACCGTCATGCCCGCGGCGGCGAGGCTCTGCGCAATGACCTGGCGCACCGCAACGTCGTCCTCGACCACCAGCACCGTCCGCCCGGCGAGCTGCACACTCGGCGCGGAGCCGTCCACCGCCACCTCGCGGTCCACGGCGCGAGGAAGGAAGAGGCGGAGCGTCGTGCCCTTGCCCTCCTCGCTCTCGAGGTCGACCGCGCCGCCGCTCTGGCGCAGGATGCCGTAGACGGTCGAGAGACCCAGGCCGGAACCCTGGCCAACCTCCTTGGTGGTGAAGAAGGGCTCGAACACTCGATCCTGGAGGTCCTTCGGGATGCCGCAGCCGTCGTCGACCACCGCGAGCTCGACGTAGCGCCCGGGAGCGAGCCCGAGACGGGAGGCGCGCGGACCGTCGAGCGTCGTGGCGGTCGTGCGGATCCAGAGCCGACCGCCGCGCGGCATGGCGTCCTGCGAGTTGACCGCCAGGCTGAGCAACACCTGGTGCACCTGCCAGGCGTCGACGAAGACGAGGTCGAGCGCCGGATCGAGGTCGGTCTCGAGCCCGATGTCCGCCCTCAACGTCCGCTTCAGCATGCGCTCGATCTCCCGCACGACGTCGTTCAGGTCGATGGCTTCCGGACGTAGCACCTGTCGTCGTCCGAAGGCCAGCATCTGCCGGGTCAGCTCCGCCGCGCGGGTCGCCGCGGTCAGGATCTCGTCGGTCGACGAGGTGTCCAGGCTCGCGTCCTCGAGCGTCTCGCGCGCGAGCTCGGCGTGGCCGCGGATCACGGTGAGCAGATTGTTGAAGTCGTGGGCGATGCCCCCCGCGAGACGTCCGACGGCCTCCATCTTCTGGGATTCGAGCAGCTGCTCCTGGGTCCCGCGAAGTCTCTCCTCCGTCTCCTTGAGCGCGGTGACGTCGGCCACCGCCGCGTGGAAGCCGACGATCTCGCCGCCGCGCCGAATCGGCCGGCTCTGGCTGCGCGCCCAAGCGCGCCCTCCCGCACTGGTCACGACCTGGTAGTCCACGAGCCGGCTCTCGCCGGTGGTGAGGACCTCCCCGACTCTCGCGACGATGAGCTCGTGGAACTCGGGCGCCACCAGCTCGAGGATGCTCTGACCCACTAGCTGTTCGGGCCGCCAGCCGAGGAGCGACTCGACGACCGGGCTGATGTAGGTGATCGTGGCGTCGGTGTTCACCTCGAGCACGACCTCACTGAGGTTCTCGACGAGCTCCTGAAACCGCCGGCGGGACTCCTCCAGCGCGGCCTCGGTGCTCACGTGCGCGCTGACGTCGTGCACCGCGACCAGCCGAACCTCCTGACCTCCGAGCACGAGCCCGTGGGCCGAGACCTCGACGTGGAACAGCTCGCCGATCCTTTTGCGATGAATCCAGACCTCGGCCGCCGCGAAGCCCGCCGGCTCCACGGCGAGGTCCTCCTCGAGCCGCTCGATCTCGCTCTCGGGTCGGATGTCGCGCAAGCGTCATCGCGAGGAACTCCTCGCGCGAGTACCCGTATTGGGTGACGGCGGCGGCGTTGACGTCGAGGAATGCGAGTGTTCGAGGATCGAAAACCCACATCGGCTGCGGATTGCGCTCGAACAGGATTCGGTAGCGCGCGAGCAGGTGGGCAAGCTCTAGAGGCGCCGCCGCGGAAGCGGACACCGTCGGGCGCTCTGCGCCTGTCCCTGCGTCCCGAGCCGCCCGATCGCCCTGGTCAGAGCCCTTCGGCGTCGATTCGCCACCGGGAGGTACGTGCGAACCGCTCATTGCCGTCTCGTGGAAAGCCCCGGAGGCACGGAATCGCCGGTTCGAGCGCCTCGCCGCATCACGAGTGAATCGCCGCGCCATGCGAGGCGTGCGCTGCCTCCATGATCGCCTCGGACAGCGTCGGGTGGGCGTGGATGGCTCGGAACAGCTCCTCGGCTGTGGCCTCCAGCTGGAGCGCGACGCACGCCTCGGCGATCAGGTCGGTCGCGTGCGGGTCCGACGATGTGGACGCCGAGGACCTCGTCGTACTTGGTGTCGCGAACGATCTTGACGAACCCCTGCGCCTTGCCGAGGATGCGCGCCTTGCCGCTCGCCATGAAGCTGAACTTGCCGACCGCCACGTCATAGCCGCGCTCCTTGGCCTTGGTCTCGGTCAGGCCGACGCTGCCGACCTCGGGCTCGCAGTAAGTGCACGAGGGTGTGCGATCGTAGTTCAGCGGCCGCGCCTGCTCCCCCGCCATGTGCTCGACCGCGAGGATGCCCTCGGCCGAGGCGATGTGGGCGAGCCAGGGCGTGTCGACGACGTCGCCGATCGCGTAGATGTTCGGTACGCTGGTCTGCATGACGGCGTTGACGGGAATGTAGCCGCGTTGCGGCTCGATACCCACAGCGTCGAGCCCGACATCGCCGGAGACCGGCGCGCGGCCGATCGCGACGAGCAGGATCTCGGCCTCGAGCTCGCTCTCCTTGCTCCCCTTCTCGACGCGCACCTTGACCCCGGCGTCGGTCGCCTCGGCGCCGGCCAGCTTGGTTCCGGTCAGGATCTTGATGCCCCGCTTCTTCAGCTGCCGCTCGGCCTCTTTCGAGACCTCCTCGTCCTCGATCGGCAGGATTCGCGGCAGCATTTCGACCAGGGTGACCTCGGAACCGAAGGAGCGAAAGACCGAAGCGAACTCGGTGCCGACCGCGCCGGCGCCGAGCACCACGATCGAGCCGGGCACCCGCTCGAGCTCGAGCAGGTGGTCGGAGTTGACGATCTTCTCGCCGTCGGTCGGAGCGACGCCGATCTCTCGCGGCACCGATCCGGTGGCGATCATCACGTAGCGCGCCGAGAGCGACTTCTTGCTCCCGTCCTCCGCTTCGACCTCGACGGCGTGCGGACCGGTCAGGCGACCGTGCCCCTTGATGCCCGCGACCTTGTTCTTCTTGAACAGGGTCTCGATGCCGGCCGCGCTCTTCGCGACGATGCCGCGCTTGTGCTCGTGCACCTTGGCGATGTCGAGGCTGGGCGCGGAGACGCCGATGCCGAAGTCCCCGGCCTTGCGAATCTGGTCGAGCACCTCGGCGGAGTGCAGTAGAGCCTTGGTCGGGATGCAACCACGGTGGGTGCAGGTGCCGCCGAACTTCGGATCCTTCTCGACGCAGGCGACCTTGAGCCCGAGCTGACCGCGCCCGGATGGCGGCGACGTAGCCGCCGGGGCCGCTGCCGACGATGACCAGGTCGTAGTCGAACTCCCCAGCCGGCTGGGCACGGGCGGGCGTCGAGCTTCCCGCGGAGACCGTCGCGCGATCCGGAGCGGCCGGTGGCGCAGGCTCGCTCGTCGACGCAATCGCGGGCGCGCTCTCGGCCGGCACCCGCTTCGCCGGTTTCGGCGGGGGCGCAGCTCCGGGCTTCTCACCCTCGACCCCGAGCATGCCGACGACCTCGTTGACCGGGACAGTCTCGCCTTCCTGACGGCGGATCTCGAGCAGAACGCCGGCCGCGGGGCTCGGAATCTCGGCATCTACCTTGTCCGTCGAGATCTCGAAGAGCGGCTGGTCCCGCTCCACCCTGTCACCGACCTTCACCAGCCACTTGGTGATCGTGCCCTCGGCGATCGATTCGCCCATCTGCGGCATCACGACTTCCGTCGACATTCTCGTCTCTCCGTCTCGTTGTCGTCGCGGCCCGGCCGCTAGCGCGGCCCGGCGAACCGCTTCGATCTTATCCCGTCGCCTCCTCGACACGGCTGGCGCGCGGGCTTCGCCGCTTCCCGCTGCTCCGGCTCGCTCCGCTCGCGCTTGGTTCGTGCTGATTCGGCAGCTGGGCGTCTCCGGTGGCTCGGCCCAACAAGCGGATCAGCGCTCAACCAGAACGAGACCAGCGCCTGCTCAGTCGCTGGCGATCGGCTCGGCGCGAAAGCGCCCGGGCTTCTCTTCGACGATGCGCCCGATCGGAGTGTCGGCGTCGTGCTCGAAGAAGCAGAGCCAGCCCTCGGCCGCGGCGCGGGGGATCCACCGGCGCTTCGACTCGAGCGTGAGCATCGGAAACGCGTCGAAACCCATGATCCAGGAAAACGGCACGTGCACCGCGTGCGGCACGAGATCGGCCCAGAAGACCGCGCGCTCCGCTCCCCCGCCGTCGAGCGTCACGATGCACATGTCGGCATTGTGGCCGGGGGCCTTGACCGCGCGCACTCCAGGGACGACCTCGCACTCGTCGTCGAAGAGGTCGACGACGCCCGCCTCGAGCAGCGGCTCCCAGTTGTCCGGCAGGTAGCTCGCGCCGTCGCGTTCGCTCGGGGCGCGTGCGTGCTCGAGCTCGGAGCGCTCGATCGAGTAGCGCGCGTTGGGAAAGGTCGGCACCAGCCGGTCGCCGTCGCGGCGGGTGTTCCAGCCGCAATGGTCGAAGTGCAGGTGGGTGAGCAGCACCCGCGTCACCGACTCGGGCGGGCAGCCGGCAGCCCGCAGGTGGTCAGGCAGGCGCCGTCGCGCCTCTCTTCCAGGGCGTAGATCGAACGGAGCTTGGGCGTCGAGCTTGTCGCCGATGCCGGTGTCGATCAGGACCCGCTCGCCCCCGGCCTCGACCAGCAGGCAGTTGGTGCCCATCCGGATCCGATTCAGCTCGTCGCACCACTTGACCCGATTCCAGAGCGATTTCGGCACGACGCCGAACATGGCGCCGCCGTCGAGGCGGAACTCGCCGTCCGAGAGGAGATGCAGGCGTGAGCCGGCCGAGCTTCATCGGTGGCCGATCGCTCTCGATCGGACGTCCGGCGCCCGGCGCCGCGCCGCCCGGCTCAGTCACAGGTCGGGCAGGGGGAGCAGCCGGCGTCGAAGGTGACCAGCCAGTCGCCGCCGCGGCTGCCTGCGCCAGACGGAGTTGAAGACACCCGTGCTGCTCCATCGGATTGCCCTCGGCGTCCTTGCCGCGCGAGCGTCCAGGGGCCGCGGGTGAAGCCGAGGGAGCCGTCTTCGGTGAGCTCGACGATCTCCGGGATGCCATTCGAACGTCGGCGCGCTCGGCTCGAAGAAGGGCGCCCAGGCCGCCACGATGGCGTCGCGGCCACGGGTCGCGCCGTTCGAGCCGACGAAGACGGCGTCGGCGGCGATCATCGCGGCGAAACGCATCTTGTCGCGCGCGGCCACGGTCGCCGCGAAGGCGATCTCGCTCTGGCGCACTTGCTCGATCAAGGCCTCCCGGCTCGCGGTGGCAGGCGCCGTCGGCTCCGCGCCGGCCGCCGCCGCGAGAGACGCCAGCAGCGCCAAGGCGAGAACCGCGGCCGACGCGACGGGCAGGCGGGTTCGAGCGACGCGATCGCTCATGCGACCGTGACCTCGGGGCAGAGATAGACGTCCTGGATGGCGTTGAGCAACCCGACGCCCTCGGCCATCGGCCGTTGAAACGCCTTGCGTCCCGAGATCAGGCCCATGCCGCCACCCCGCTTGTTGATGACCGCCGTGCGCACGGCCTCGGCGAGATCGCTCGCGCCCGACGAGGCGCCACCCGAGTTGATCAGCCCGATCCGGCCCATGTAGCAGTTGGCGACCTGCCACCGGACGAAGTCGACAGGATGATCCGCCACCAGCTCGCCGTAGACCCGCTTGCTGGTCTTGCCGTAGCCCTTGAACGCGTTGTAGCCGCCATTGTGGGTCGGCAGCTTCTGCTTGATCACGTCCGCGCCGAGGGTGACGCCGAGGTGGTTGGCCTGCGCCGTCAGGTCCGCCGCCGTGTGGTGATCGACGCCGCCCTGCTTGAACTCCGGATTGCGCAGGTAGCACCAGAGAATGGTCGCCAGCCCGAGGTCGTGCGCGAGCGCGAAGGCCTCGCCGACCTCCTCGATCTCGCGATCGGAGTCGTCGGAGCCGAAGTAGATCGTGGCCCCGACCGCCGCCGCGCCCATGTCCCAACACTGCTCGACGCGGGCGAACATCGTCTGGCGGAATTCGTTGGGGTAGGAGAGCAGCTGGTTGTGATTGATCTTCACTACGAATGGAATGCGGTGACCGTACTTGCGGGCGACCTGGCCGAGGCCGCCGAGCGTGCTGGCGACCGCGTTGCAACCACCGGCCATCGCCAGCTCGACGATTCTGGCCGGATCGAAGTAGTCCGGGTTCGGCGCGAAGGAGGCCGCGGCCGAGTGTTCGATGCCCTGGTCCACCGGCAGGATCGAGAGGTACCCGGTGCCGGCCAGGCGGCCAGTCGAGTGAATGCGCTGCAGGTTGACCAGGACCTGAGGGTGACGGTCCGAGGCGCCGAACGAGGTCGCGACCTGGTCCGGACCGGGAATCTGGATGCGCGCCTTGGCGATGCCGGCGCAGGTGTGGGCGAGCAGGCTGTCGGCCTCGTCGCCGAGCAGGGACTGGATGGTGTCGATCGCGCTCATCGTTGTCTCTCGGGTAGTGGATTTTGGTTCGACCGCAGTCTATACGCGGTGGCTGCGCCGGCGCCGCAGGTCGCGCAGCGCCCGCTCCGCCGCGGCGAGATCGACCCGCGAACGCTCCAGCCGCGCGCCGTCGTCCGGCCGGCCGCCGAAAGCGCTCTCGACGTAGGCGAGCACCAGGCGATCGATCGCCGCGGCGGCGGCGGGCGCGCGCCGGCGCGCCGTCGCCGCGAAGGCGAGCGGCGGGAGCGAGTCGGGGATGACCATGCCGGCTCCCGCGCAGGCCGCGCGCAGGTGGAGATAGGCCCGTTGCAGCGTCCAGGCGGTCCGCCGGCGCCAGAGCAGCGCGCCGGCGAGCGCCGCCGACAGGGCGAATGCGGTCACCGCGCGCGGCAGCCAAGGCGGGGTGGCGCGGGCAACCGCGTCGCCCGGCGGCGGCTCTCCGGCCACGGCCGCCGCGGGCTTCGCAACCGGGGCGCGCCCGCGCCAGGCGCGCGTGAGCTGATCCCAGATTCGGCGCAACTCCGACGCGACGCCGACCTGGTCGTAGAAGTCGTAGGAGAGGACGTAGCGGTCCCACCGCAACACCACCGACTCGTACGCCTGTCGCATCGACAGCAGCAGCCCCGCCTGCGCGCCGGTCGGGCGTCCCTCGGGCGGCGTCGGATCGAACGTCGTCCAGCCCGCGACCGGCAGGAAGGCCTCGACCCACGCGTGGGCGTTGGACTGGCGAACGATCCAGCCCTCCTCCCAGTAGCTCTGCTCGGCACCGTAGAAACCGGTGACGAGCCTCGCCGGGATCCCCTGGGCGCGCAGCAGCAGAACCATCGCCGAGGCGAAGTACTCGCAGTGCCCCCGTTTGGCCTCGAGCAGGAAGTGCTCCAACGGCTCCTCGCCGCCCCGGCCGATGAATTCGAGCGTGTAGCCGTAGTCTTCCTGGAGGCGCTGCTCGATCCGTCCGGCGCGCTCGGCTTCGCTGCCCACGCCCGCCCATTGCGCGGCGAGCCGCCGAATCGGCTCCGTCACCCCCGCAGGGTCGAGCGAGCGATCGCCCTCCTCCGCCGGATCGGCCGCGGCGGACGACGGGCACCGCCGAAAGCCGCGCGGTGTACTCGATCGCCTCGCCCGGAATACCCTGCAGGAAGACAGCCCCGCCCCGGTCGATGCGGAGCGCCGGGAGCTCGGCGTCGATCGCGACGGTGTCGATCGGGACCGGCAGAGAGCTCGCCCGCAGCGGCTCGAGGCGGATGCGCGCACTGCCGGAGGTAGGCGCCCTCTTCGAGCCGGAAGACGTCCTCCAGGCCGTTCTTGCGCAACGTCGTGCGCCCCTCCGTGCGGCGCCAGCGGCGACCCTCCCAGAGCTCGTAGGTCGCTGCCTTGAGCCGCAGCGCTCCCGGCGCCGGATGCCGTCCCGCCAGCTCGATGCGCAGCGCGATTTCCGGGTTGCCACGGATCCTGCCGATCAGATCGAGGCTCATCTCGTCGGAAAAACCGGCCGTGGGCGAATCGCGACGGCCCGCCAGCCGGACCGCCCGCCATCAGGTAGGGCCCGCGCACGCGGGGCAGCACGACGAACAGCGGCACCGCGATCAGCAGCGTCGCCGCGAGCGACGGCGGCGACGAACCGGCCGAGCGGCAGCTCCGGCGCCTCGGTCTCCCGATGCCCGAAGCTCGACAGGACGTGCAGGTAGACGAAGCGCACCAGCAGACCGACGGTCAGGCCGAGGAAGCCGATCAGGTACGAGCAGCACCGAGGGGTGGACGCTCGTCGCCATCGCGGCGAGAAAGACGAAGAAGATCCCGATCCACGCCTGCCACTTGTCGCGTTCGCGCGAGAGCGACCAGAGCTTGGCCGCCACGCCGAACAGCGTCAGGTGGAGGATCGGACGGACCACCTGGGTCTGCCCGATCGAGGCGAAGTCGACGACCATCAACGGCAGATAGGCCAGGCCGAGGAGGTTGAGGGCCCGGTTGCCGAGCCAGCGCTCCGCGCCGAGGTAGGCACGGCGCAGGAAAGCGGCGACGGCGACCAGGTAGGCGCCCAGCACCAACCACTCGAGGGCGTCGGTGAGCGGCAGCGGCAGCGGCGCGAGCAGCGCGACGGCACCGAGCAGCAGGCGCTTCTCGCGCGCGAAAGTCACGACGCCGCCCGCGGAATCGTCAACCGGAGCTGGCGTGCGCCCGGGTCCCCGGCCAGCAGCGGCTGCCGTCGGCGCGGCGCGGGCTCGACGAGCGCGAGCGTCTCGAGCAGGTCCCGGCGCTGCCGGCCGCCCGAGCCGAACGGCAACCTGCGCTCGCGCGTGACCAACTCGACGTCGAAGCCACGGTCGAGATGATCGACCGCGACCGTAGCGGCCTCCGAGACCAGCTGTTCGAACCTCTCCTGCTCGGCGGCCCCGGCGAGTCGACCGACGCCGTTGTCGAAGAGGATCGTGAGCCTGAAGTTCTCCTCCGCCTCACGCTCCTGAAAGACCAGACCGCCGGTCTGCGCCGTCTTCTTCCAGTGGATGTTGCGGGGATCGTCGCCCTGCTGGAACTGGCGCAAGGAGTGGAGCTCGTGGCCCCAGCCCGGGCGCGGCGCGGAGAGATCACCCGTGACGCCCGACGGATCGAGCTCGACGCTTCCCGCCGGAAAGATCTCCGGGTAGACCAGCAGCCGGAGCCCCAGCGGATAGCGCATCCCCTTGCGGAAGAGGCCGAGCGGAAAGAGCGACGACAGGTGCGCCGATTCGATCTTCTGCAGGCCGCGGCGGGGCATCAGGAGATCGAGCGCCCCGCGAGCGGTCGCGCCCGCCGGCAGGTAGGGAATCAGCCGGACCGGACCACCGGGCGCGACCGAGAAGAGCAGCAGCCAGCGCGGCAGTCGCGGCGACCGATTCCGCGCGGCGAACGCGAGCGTGAACGGACGGCGGGCATAGACATCGACGGGGGGCGTCGCCACGATCTCGAGCCGCCGGACGTTCCAGCGCGAGGCCAGGCCGGAGACAGCGAGCAGGGAGAGCATGCTCGAGAGCACCAGATAGAGCGAGTTGTTGCCCGTGTTGGTCGCGGCGATCGCCACGACGATCGTGAGCAGGACGAACCAGAGGCCCACCTTGGTGATGCGGATCCCCTCCGGCGTCCCGCGCAAACGCCAGGACCGCCGCACCCGGTCGAGCAGGCGCTGGTCCGGCCCGGAGCGCGGCCCGACCAGCGAACCGACCCAGGGTGAACGGAATCTGCATCGGATGGGTCGATCTCCGGTTCGAAGCCCGGACCGTGGCAACCTCTAGACCGGAACCGGCGTCGCGGCGACGACCTGCTCGACGGCGCGGCGCGAAGCCTCCAGCCCCGTGCTGCCGCGG
The DNA here is from genome assembly GCA_963700315.1 of uncultured Acidobacteriota bacterium. Classification (GTDB taxonomy): domain Bacteria; phylum Acidobacteriota; class Thermoanaerobaculia; order Multivoradales; family JAGPDF01; genus JACTMI01. Next base: position 228,882 of record CAVOXC010000002.1, read on the forward strand.
CGCAGGACGACCCGGTGGGCCAGCACCGGGACCGCCAGTCGCTGCACGTCGTCCGGCACGACATAGTCACGGCCCTCGGCGAAGGCCATCGCCTTCGCGGCACGGCAGAGGCCGAGCGCACCGCGAGTCGAAACGCCGAGCTGGAATTCCTCGCCCTGGCGCGTCCGCGCCGCCAGCGCCAGAACGTAGTCGACGACCTTGTCGCCGAGGTGGACCTGGGTGACCTGGAGTTGCAGGACCCGCAGCTCGTCGGCTGCGAGCACCACCTGCAGCCGCGAGAGCTCGGCTTCGACCCCGCCGCCGAGAAGCAGCGACCGTTCATCGTCTGCCGGGCGGATAGCCGAGCCGCAGGTGCATTTCGAATCGATCGAGCTGGGACTCCGGCAGAGGGAAAGTGCCCAGGTACTCGTGCGGATTCTGGGTCGCGAGGACGAGGAAGGGATCCGGGAGGTCGTACCGGCGCCGCTCGACGGTCACCTTGCCTTCACTCATCGCCTCGAGCAGCGCCGACTGCGTCTTGGGCGTCGCGCGGTTGATCTCGTCGGCGAGAACGACGCCGGCGAAGATCGGACCGGGAACGAACTCGAAGGTCTCGCTCCGGCGATTCCAGATCGAGACCCCCAGAATGTCGGAGGGGAGAAGGTCGCTGGTGAACTGGATCCGCTGGAAATCGAGCCCGATCGAACGGGCGAGCGCCTGGGCGAGCGTCGTCTTGCCGACGCCGGGGACATCCTCGATCAGCATGTGCCCGCGCGCGAGCAGCGCGACGACAGCGAGGCGGGCCGTCTCGGCCTTGCCACGGAAGACCCGCGCGACGTTGGCTTCGAGCCGGGCGATCGCCCGAGGTGAAGTGGTCGCGACGACGGCGTTCGAGATGGCCAGCTCCGAGCCCATGCCTACCCGTCTACGGTCGTGAGGGCGCTGGGGTTGAGGCGGCGGCTCATCGAGCCTCCACGAGCTCGCGATAGCTGCCCCGCTCGGCCTCCGGTACCGGCGACCGGACCTCCACCCAGAATCCGTCTCCCGCCTGGTAGGGCAGATCGTCGACGACCAGGGAGACCTGGCGGCCGGCCCCGCGCTCGAGGCCGGAGACGTCGACCCAGAGCGTACGACCCGCTTTCTCGCGACCGGCGCCGTCGGCCATCGACACGTCCAAGGTGATCCCCGCGAGGGGCTCCCGTCCGTCGAAGCGGACGAGCACGTCGAGAAGAATCTCCTGCTTGCCCGGCTGCTCCTCGGTGCTCGGATACTCCCGGACGACGAATCCGCCCAGACTCGCGCTGTAGCGGGCGCGCTGCCGCTCGACCCGAGTGACGGGATCACCGCCGCAAGCCAGCGTGGCGATCGCGGCGGCCGCCAGGAGCGCGCCCGTCATCGGTCGGAGTGCCTCGAAGGTCTTCGGCATGGTCTCTAGTCGGCCAGATTGTAGCGGAGGATCGCCCAGATCGCCGCGAAACCGTCCCGCCAGCCGATCTTCTTGCCCTCCGCGTAAGTGCGTCCATGGTAGGAGATCGGCACCTCGTAGATGCGAGCCTGCCCCGGGCGAACTTGGCCGTGAGCTCGGGCTCGATCCCGAAGCGGTTCGACCGCAGGGTGATGCCGTCGAGCAGGCTCCGGCGGAAGACCTTGTAGCAGGTCTCCATGTCCGAGAGGTTGAGATCGGAGAACATGTTGGAGAGCATGGTCAGTCCCCGGTTGGCGACGTAGTGCCAGAAGAAGAGGACCCGGTGGGGCCCGCCGAGGAAGCGAGACCCGAATACCACGTCGGCCTCGTCCTCGAGGATCGGCTGCAGGAGCCCCGGGTAGTCGCGTGGGTCGTACTCGAGATCGGCGTCCTGGATCAGCACGAGCTCTCCGGTCGCCGCGGCAAAGCCGCGGCGCAGCGCCGCGCCCTTGCCGCTGTTGACAGGCTGTTCGATCAGCCGGAACGGGTACGCACCGCGTGCCGCCAGCTCGCGCAGGAGCTCGCGCGTGCCATCCGTCGAGCAGTCGTCGACCACGACGATCTCCCGTTCCAGCCCCTCCGGCAGCGCGGCTCCCGCGACCCGGCGCAGCAATTCCTGCACCGTCCCGCGCTCGTTGTAGGCGGGGATCACGATCGAGAGCGTGCGTGCCATGGCGCGCGAACTCTAACCGCCCCCCTCGCGACTGTCGACAGCGCGGCCGGAGCGATTCCGTCGCTACCGTGCAAATATGGAATTGACAGCCGGTTGCGGGCGGTTTACGTTCTCGCAGGGGGCCGCCGTCCGCCCGCGGAAACCGATCGAGGTGCATCTCATGCTTCAGCGTCGCAACCATCAGCTCGTCGCCGTCGCCGCCGGCATCCTCCTGCTCGCGCCGCTGCCCGCCGCCGCGACCCTGATCGTGCCCCTGCGCGATGCCGCCCTGGTCGACCAGTCGGACCTCGTCGTCGCCGCCGAGGTGATGGCTGTCGTGCCGCAGATCGGCGAGCTGCCGGCCATCGACTACCTCTTCCAGGTCGAGCGCGTCCTCAAGGGGGAGCTGGCCTCGAGCAGCGTCGTCGTTCGCGTTCCGGGCGGAACCAATGCCGAGGGTCTCGAGCTCAAGCTCTTCGGCGCGCCCGAGTTCCAGGTCGGCGAGCGCGCCCTGCTCTTCCTCGGTGCCGAGCGCGCCGACGGGGCGCGCCGGATCGTGCAGTTTCTCCAAGGGGCGTTCCACTGGCGCCGGATCGCCGAGCGCGCCGTCGCGGTGCGGGATCTCTCCGAGGTCACCGATCTGTCGGCCCCCGCGCCGAGTCGCCCGCGGCGCATGCGCGACTTCGACAAGTTCACCGACTGGATCGCCGACCGCGGCCAGGGGCTCCGCCGCGGCCGCGACTATCTCTTTCGCCCGGTGCCCGGAACGCTCAACTCGGTGACCGAGGAGTTCACCTACTTCGAAGAGGGGGGCCGCAACTACCGCTGGTTCGAATTCGACGGCGGCGGCTCGGTGCTCTGGAAGGCCAACGAGGCGGGGCAACCCGGGCTCAACGGCGGCGGCTTCGCCGACTTCCAGTCGGCCCTCGTCGCCTGGAACAACGAGCCGCAGACGCCGCTCCGGCTCGTCTACGGCGGCACGACCTCGGCCCAGGCGGGATTTCAGCGTTACGACAACCAGAACGTCATCCTCTGGAACGATCCGAACAGCGACATCGAGGGCTCGTTCGACTGCAGCCAGGGCGGCACGCTGGCGATCGGCGGCCCCTGGTCGGACCCCGCTGTCACCGGCAAATTCAACGGCAAGACCTACATTCGGATCCAGGGCGGCGACATCGTCATGAACGACGGTATCGAGTGCCGGCTCGCCCGCTCACCCGATGCCAATCTGATGATGCAGGAGGTCTCGGGGCACGAGATCGGTCACACCCTCGGGCTCGGCCACTCGAGTGAAAACGAGTTCGAGACCAATCAGACCCTGAAGCAGGCGCTCATGTACTACCGCGCGCACGACGATCGACGCGGCGCGCGCCTCGAGAGCGACGACTACGCGGGCATTCGCGGCCTCTACGCCAAGCCCCCGAGCGGCGGCAGCGGCAGCTGCCCGGCCGGCCATCTCTGTCTGCTCAAGGGCCGATTCCAGGTGTCGGTGACCTGGCGCAACCAATTCAACGGCGACTCCGGCTCGGGCGGCGCCCTCGCCGACACCGACCTCGCCGGCTTCTTCTACTTCACGGACAAGAACAACATCGAGCTCATCGTCAAGATCCTCGACTTCGGCAGCGAGATCAAGGTCTTCTACAGCCAGCTCACCAACTTCGAGTTCGAGATGACAGTGGTCGACACCCTGTCCGGTGTGACCAAGACCTACGCCAACACGGCGGGCGACTGCGGCGCCATCGATCACACGGCCTTCGCCACGGTGACACCGCCGGGCGGCACTCTCGCCGGCACCGCGCAGGCGGTCTCGACCGAGGCCGCCGCCAGCTGTCGGCAGGACGGCGACACCCTTTGCCTGCTCAACGACCGCTTCGCGATCGAGGTCACCTGGCGCAACCAGTACTCGGGAGCGACCGGTTTCGGCGCGGCCCGACGCCTCTCGAACCTGACCGGCGCCTTCTCCTTCACCCAACCGTCGAACCTCGAGATCCTGATCAAGACGCTCGACTTCGGTGACCGCATCCTGGTGATCTACGGCTCGCTCTCCGACTTCGAGTACGCGCTCCGCGTCACCGACACCACCACCGGAGTCACCAACGTCTACCAGAACGCCGCCGGCAACTTCTGCGGCGCCATCGACGGGGACGCTTTCTAGCGCAGCCGGGTGTCACGACGCCCGGTCTCCTCTCGACCCTGGGCGCGAGTCAGGCTGAGAAGGCGCTACCCAGGCGGGCCCGGAGCGAGAGCTCCGTCGGCAGCGGCAGTGTCCCGCCGCCCCGGAGAGCGAAGATGACGTCCTCGACGGCCACTCCGGCGGTGAGCTTCTGCTCCACGCCCCAGAGGTAGTCGCCGAGATTCGCCTCACGGAGGAGCGCGAGGGCGGGCGCGACGAGCTGCGCAGGGCGGGGTCCGGTTGTCGACTCCACGCCCACCTCGAGGGACACTACCGCCGGCGTTGACCCCCGCTCCGAGAACCAGCACACCCTCTCCTCGACGATGTCGAGCAGGAGGTGGTAGGCGCCGGGCGCGACCGGCAGCACGAGCTCGAGGAAGAGCGTGATCTCCGCGCCGGGCGCCAGTCCCGCCGGCAAGGTGGCCCCCCAGAGCTCGCTCAGCATCCGCCCTTCGCGATCGAGCAGCCGTCCGCCCATCCGGTGTGGCGCGGCCCCGTTGTCGCCACCCCAAGGGAGAAGACCCTCGTGGCGGACGTGGACCGGAATCAGGACCAGCTCTTCGGGCCGGCCACGGATCGCCGCCGTGGCCGGCCGGAGCGCGGCGCGGTGGCGCACCGCTTCATAGCCGCCGGCGCGGACGATCTCGGCGCCCTTGAGGTCGCAGCTGAGCGCCCGGAAGGCACGTTCGCCGCCGACCAGCTCAGCGAGGGCCTGGCTATCCGGAAGGAACCGCTTCGAGGCTCCCTTGGTGTGCGTCACCACCCACTCGATCGGCACGCCGATCTCCGCGGCGATCTGGCGCGCCTCGGCGATCTCCTCGTCGGAGTCGTTCCATTCGAACAGGATGTACTGCCACCAGATCTCGAACTGGCTGCGGACGCCCTGCCGCTCGGTCTCCGCCACCATCTCGCGCATCGCGCCCAACGCGCGCTCGAGCTTGCCGCCGACCCGGTACTTGGCGTAGCTCTCGGCGCGGGCGCCGTCGATCGCGAAGAGGAGCCGGTCGACCAGCCGCCCGGCCACGACCTCGCGGGTGCGCGCCGGCGTCAACGCGATGCCGTTCGTGCTGATGTGGACCAGCATCCCCGGACGCTGCTCGCGGATCCAGCGCAGCATCGGCAGCGCCTCGGGGTGTACGAAGGCCTCGCCGTAGTTGTAGAAGAGGACCTTCTCGAGCGATGGCACGGCCTCGAAGATCGCGATCATCTCGTCGAGCGAGAGCATCCCGGTGCGGTCCGCGGCGAAGCGGGGATCGTTGTGGAACTCGGTCACCGGACAGGCCGGGCACTTCAGGTTGCAGTGCGACGTCGGCTCGAGCTGCAGCATCTTCGGCAGCCGCCCCTCGACAGTGTCGAGCGACGTGCCCCGCGTCACGCGCAGCGGGCAGTCCTCGCCGAGCACCGGGCACCAGCGGTCCGGCTTCGACTCGAGCTGCCAGCCGCGGATCTCCCGGTACATCGGTCCGGCGAGGATCTCGCGCAGCGGCTGCTGCCGGATGTTGCCGTAGACCCGCAGGCCCACCGAGTCGGCGCACGAGCAGACGACGTCGCCATTGCCGAGCACGCAGACCTCTTCGAAGACGGCCTTGCACAGGAGAGGGGCGCTCGCGTCGCCGGGGTCGCGGCGCGTGGGCGGCGGCAGCTTGCCCGCGCTGCGGACGCGGAAGCGGTGATCCGCCACCGCCTGTTCCGCGCGGAAGATCCAGCGGCTCAGCCCGGAAGTCGCCTTCGTCAAGATTGCACCCCCACGCGCGCCGGCGCGAGTCGACGACATCCTCCAGGAGCGGGCGCGATGGCGAGACTCTAGATCACGGACCCGCTGCCTGGAAACCGGCGCGGATCCGTCCCCGGCGCCATCGGCTCACGACCCGGGATCTCAGGTCGTCACGGTCGCCCGGCGCAGCGCCGCGCGGGTCGAGAGCGCGAGCAGGATCGCCAGGGGCGCCGCGGCCTGCACCAGGAAGCGCCCGAAAGTCGAACCGACCACGCCCAGATCGGGCGCGCTGCCATAGGCCGCTGCCACCATGGCCATCTGGAGAGCGAGCATGAAGAGGGCGAGGCGGCCCAAGCGGGTCCGCCGCCAATCGCGCGACAGGGCGACTGCGGCCACGATCAGCAGGGGTGCGAGCAGGCCCCACAGGTCCAGCCGCGAGACGGACTCCAGGACAGCTCGAACAATGCCGGTGGCCCTGTCGGGCAGCGACTCCAGCACCGGGACCTCGAGCAGCGATTCCAGATAGGCCTCGTCGTTGCGATTGGGAATCTCCCGCCGCCAGCCGAGCCAGAAGACGAGAGCTCCGAGGTAGCAAGCGGCTGCGATCCAGCCCGCGCTCGACGCGCGCAGGCGGCGGCCGACGAGCCCCAAACCGGCGCCCACCACCAAGGCGCCCGCGAGAATGGCGCCCTCCTGCTTGGTGAGCACCGCCGCCGCGACCAACAGGCCCGCCGCGAGTCCGCCCGGCCGTGACAGCCTGGAGCGGCCGACGAGTAGCAAGGCCGCCCCGAGAAAAGCGGCCAGCGGCAGATCGCTGTAGCTCGATCTAGCGCCTCCTTCGAGACCCCAGGAGATCGCGGGAGCGAAGAGGATCGCGGCAACGGCGATCGCGGCCGCCCGCGACCCCAACGCCGGGCGGCAACCGCCGAGGAGAACCAGCCCGAGCGCCGGCAGGAAGAGGGCGTAGAGGAACCGGACGACGCCCTCGTCCCAGGTGACCGCGGGAACCTCGACGGCGACCACCTGGAGAATCGGCAGGAGCAGCGGATAGCGCGGGTGAACCACGAAGACCCGCTCGTCGGTCAGTGCGTCGGGCAGCACCGAGCGATCGTGCCGCACGAAGCGCGCTTGGGTTCCCCAGGTCATGCGCCCGTCGAAATCGAGGACGGGATCGTGGATCGACTCCGCGAGCAGGCCGAGCGTCAGCACAGCCAGGATCCCGATCACCACGAGCTCCGGCCAGCGCCAGCGTCGCGCCCGGATCGCCGCCTCCCTGCGTGCGACCCGGCGGCGGGCAAGCGCGGCGATGCCCCCGATCATGGCGACGGCGACAAAGAGCCGCCGGTCGAGGGGCACGCCGACGCTCCAGGAGAGCAGATAGGAGAGCACCCCCGTGGCGGCCGCCCCCAGCAGGAAGGCGTGAGCCAGACGAGCCAGAGCGGGTTGGCGTCGAATCTCGGGAATCCACGCAGCGAGGCCCGCCCCCGCGAGACAGAGCGCGAGAGGGCCGGCGAGCGCGAGCCAGATCTTGGTCCAGATCATGGCAGGGCGCGGAGCCGCGCGGCGGCCTCGTCACGATCGAGGAGCTCCGGCGGCCGCGGCATCGCCGGAACCCAGACGATCCAGTCGGCGAGCTTGCGCTGGGCGAGGCGGCGGCCGATGAGGTCCCCCCGCTCGAGTCGCGTGTGCCCGAGCACCACGCCCCGGCGCGGCGCCAGAAAGAAGTTCGCGACGTAGGTGGCTCCCTGTTCCTCCGGCTCGGCGTCGACGATCAGATAGAAGTCGTTCACGCCGACGTGCTCGCGGATTCCGTCGATCGCACGGAGGTATTGGGCCGGATAGTGCCGGAGCCGGCTCGCTTCGGCGCTCTGCCCCCGATCCGCCCACGCCCACGCCATCGCCGCCCCGGAGCGCACGACCGCCGCGCCGCCCGCGACCAGCGCCTGCGCCGCCACCAGGAAGAGAAAGAAACGTCCGAACCACCGGCGCACGATCCGGGGATCGTCCCTCACGCTCGAGCCCAGCGATCGAAGCGAGTCATCTCCGCGGGAAAGAATTGTAGCCGTCCGGTCGACCGCTCGGCGAGGAAACCCTCGCCGACGCCCGGGTAACGACCCCGCTGGAGCTAGAGGGCTCGTATGCCGAGTGCGATCTGGCCCATGCGGCGTCAACGGCCCCGGAGCTCGCGCTTCGGGGCCGTTGCTCTTGGCCGGGACACCACCGGCTAGAATCCCGCCGACGATGCGCGTGCCCGAGCTCACCGCCGACCTGTTGGCGCAGCGCCTCGAGCGCGGCGAGCCGCTCCAGGTGCTCGACGTGCGCATGCCGGCCCGTGCCGCCGAGGGGCACATCGAGGCGGCCAGCTTTCGCAACGTGCCGGTGGCGCGGCTCTTCGCCCTGCCCGACGCCGACGAGACCGGGCTCGACCGGAGCGCGCCGGTCGCGGTCGTGTGCGATCGCGGCGTCTCGAGCCGGATGGTGGCCCTGCACCTCCGCCAGCAGGGATTCGAGGCCTTCTCGATCGCCGGCGGCATGCTCGCCTGGTCGCTCGCCTCGGTGCCGCGGCGCATCGAGGCCCCGGGTCCGTTCGAACTCGTGATCCAGTTCGACCGCCTCGCCAAGGGCGCCCTCGCCTATCTCCTCGTGCACGACCGCAAGGCCCTGCTGGTCGACCCGGGCCGCGATCTCTCCCCCTACATCGCGGAGCTCGAGGCATCGGGCGCGCAGCTCGTGGGGATCGCCGAGACCCACACCCATGCCGACTACCTCTCCGGCGCGGCCGCCGCGGCCGAGCGCTGGCAGGTCCCGCACTATCTCCACCCCGCCGACTCGACCTCCCCCTACGACGGCCGGCCCGGGCGCGTGCGGACTTCGGCGCTCGTGCCGGAGCATCCGCTCGAGCTCGGCGGCCTCACGCTGCGCGTCGAGTCGACCCCCGGTCACACCGAGGGCAGCGTCACGCTGCGCGCCGGCGACGAGATCGCGCTCACCGGCGACTTCGTATTCGTCGAATCGATCGGACGACCGGACCTCGGCGACAAGAGCGAGGAGTGGACGGGCGTGCTCTGGCGGAGCCTCGAGCGCGCCCGCCGGGAGTGGCCGGCGGACCTACGCGTGCTGCCCGCGCACTACGGCGCCGAGTCGGAGCGCAATGCCGACCGCACTGTGTGCGCCGCCTTCGGCGCGCTGCCTGGTCGCAACCTGCCGGTGGCGACGCGGGACGAAGCGACGTTCCGCGCCTGGGTCGCCGCGCGCTGTGGCGGCTTTCCGGACTCCTACCGCACGATCAAGCTGGCGAATCTCGGCCTGCTCTCACTCGACCAGGAGGAGTCCGCCGCTCTCGAGGCGGGCAAGAACCAGTGCGCGTTGGCGGGCTGAATCCCCGCCCAGAGCTCAACCCTCGCGCCAGGCCGCGCCGAGCGACCCGGCGAGGACGACTTCCGGCTCGAGCACGACGCCGAAACGGCCGGCCACTTCGTCGCGGGCGCGACGCATCAGGGCGAGGACATCCGCGGCCGTCGCGCCGCCGGTGTTGACGATGACGTTGGCGTGCTTGGGGCTGACCTGGGCGCCCCCGAGGGCGAGGCCCTTGAGACCGCAGGCTTCGATCAGCCGACCGGCATGGTCGCCCGGCGGATTTCTGAAGATGGAGCCGACGTTGGGCTGGCCCGACGGCAGCGCCGCCCAGCGCTTGGCGTTGAGCGCCTCGATCCGCGCGAGTAGAGCCGCCGGGTCGCCCGCGGCGAGCTCGAACAGCGCCCGGGTCACGATCGAGCCGCTGCCCCGGAGCCTGGTCGACCGGTAGACCGGCTCGAGCTCGGCCATGGCGACCCTCCGGCGGCGACCGTCCGGCTCGACCAGGCGCACCGAGACCACGACGTCCTTGATCTCCGTGCCGTAGCTGCCGGCGTTCATGTAGACCGCCCCGCCGACGGTCGAAGGAAAGCCGGAGAGCGCCTCGAGCCCTGCCAGACCCACGCGGGCCGCGCGCCGGGCGACCTGGGCGAGCGCGGCGCCGGCGCCGGCGGAAACCCGCCCACCGCGGATGCGCACACGGCGCAGACCGCCGGTCAACCGCACGACGATGCCTCGCAGCCCTTCGTCCGGGAAGAGCACGTTCGACCCCAAGCCGAGCAGGTGGACCGGTAGCTCGAGCTCGCGCGCAGCAGCGACCAGGCGAGCCAGGCTCGCCTCGATCGAGACCTCGGCCAGCAGCTCGGCCGGTCCGCCGATCCGGAAGGTCGAGGCGCGCGCGAGCGCCACCTCCGGAATCAGATCGATTCCCGAGAGAGGTGCCAGATGCTCTGAAAGTCGGAAGGCCGCGCCAGTTGGCAAGCTCGGTTCTCGTCTTGGAGAGTTGAATGACGAAACGGGACACCTCCAGCGTCCGTTTCCCAGGGTAGTATAGCGGCGTAAGACCGACGGAAACTTCACAGGAGCTGCGAGCATGGCGGACGCGAAGGCGGAGCGGTTGAAAGCGATCGAGGGGGCCCTCGTGCAGATCGAGAGGCAGTTCGGCAAGGGTTCGATCATGCGGCTCGGCGCACGAGAAACACACACGCTCGAGACGATCTCGACCGGCTCGTTGGCGGTCGACGCCGCGATCGGCGTCGGCGGCTTCCCGCGCGGCCGCGTGGTCGAGGTCTTCGGCCCCGAGTCGTCGGGCAAGACCACGCTGGCGCTGTCGGTGATCGGGCAGGCCCAGCGGCGGGGCGGCGTCGCCGCCTTCATCGACGCCGAGCACGCGCTCGACGCCGAGTACGCCAGGAAGCTCGGGGTCGACATCGACAACCTGCTGGTTTCGCAGCCCGACAACGGCGAGCAGGCGCTCGAGATCGCCGAGATGCTGGTGCGCTCCAACGCCGTCGACGTCGTGGTCATCGACTCGGTGGCGGCGCTGGTGCCGCGCGCCGAGCTCGAGGGCGAGATGGGCGACTCGCACGTCGGCCTGCAGGCGCGGCTGATGTCGCAGGCGCTGCGCAAGCTGACCGCGATCGTCTCCAAGTCGAAGACCTGCCTCATCTTCATCAACCAGATCCGCGAGAAGATCGGCGTGATGTTCGGCAATCCCGAGACGACCACCGGCGGCCGCGCGCTGAAGTTCTACTCCTCGGTGCGCATCGACATCCGGCGCATCGGCGCGATCAAGGAGGGCGACGACGTCATCGGCAGCCGGGTCAAGGTCAAGGTGGTCAAGAACAAGGTCGCCGCGCCCTTCCGCCAGGCCGAGTTCGACATCCTCTACGGCGAAGGGATCTCGCGGACCGGCGAGCTGATCGACCTCGGCGTCGAGCACAAGCTGGTGGACAAGAGCGGCGCCTGGTTCTCCTACGGCGACGTCCGCCTCGGCCAGGGGCGCGAGAACGCCAAGCAGTTCCTGCGCGACAACCCCGAGCTCGCCGACGAGATGGAAGGCAAGCTGCGCGAGGCGCTCCACCTGCCGGCGCCCGACTCGGCGGAAGAGGCGGTCGCGACGAAGTGAGCGCGGGCCGGCGCGGCAGGCCGCCGCACGTTCGACCGCGCGGCTGGGCCGCGATCGCGGACTGCTGCTCGGGCTCTCACGTCGAGCGGGGCTCTCGCCGCCTCGGCAGCCGCAGCCGCTCGCGATCGAGATCCGACGAACCGCTCTTCTCCGGCTCTGCGCTGGTCGTCGAGGTCAGGCAGAGCGGCTCGCTCGCCGGCCGTCGCCTCGCCGTCCAGCTCGGCGTCGACGGCGCCAGCATCGGCCGCTTCGAGACGACCGGTGACGTCACCCTCCTCCGGGCCGAGTCACTCCGGCTGACAGCGGGCGTCCACGAGATCGTCGTCAAGAGCGGCTCGGTCCGCGCGACGGCGGCGATTCGCGTCTGGCCCGGCTGGTCGCCTTGGGCCGCCGGAGCTCTCCTGCTCGCAATCGTCGGGCTGGGCCTCGCGCGAGCTCTCCACCGGCGACGGGCGCAGGGCGCGCTCGCATAGCCGAGCCCTGACCGGGAGGCGAGCTCCATCTGCGCGGACCAAGGAGGCTGGAGCGAGCCCTTCGGCGGGTTCCAGCCCGAATTGAACCGCCCATAGAAGGGGGGGCGGGAGCCGACGTCGCGGCGCTTCGCGGTCGCCGCAAGCGCAGGTCCGCCAGCCCTTCTCTGCCAGTTTTCTCGAAGCTCGAGCCGATCGCGAGTCGCAGCCTCGGTAGCGGGTTTCTTGCTTGAACCGCGAAGACGCGAACGAGCCCACGGGCGGAGCGCATTCCGGCAGGCGCTCTCGGGGAACCGCCGCCCCCTTCTCCGCCCGCTTTCTCGAGCGTCGAACCGGCTGCCAATTCGGACTCCGGCAGGGCTGCCGGCTCAATCGAGGATCCGAGTCCATGAAAAAGGCGGCGTCCGGTCCTCCGGAAACGCCGCCTTCGCAACTGGGCGAGCCGATCGAGCGGCCCAGACTGGAGCTAGCTCAGTGGCCTGCGCGCCGACCTCGACCGCATCAGTCGCCGGCGCGCTGCGGCAGCAGCCGGCGCCACCAGCGGTTCGGATCGTCGGCGGCGCTCGCTCCGCCCGCTTGCTCCAGTTCCGAGAGCCGCGCCGGCAGCAGCGCCAAGTGCCTCTGCCGCAAGTGCAGCACGATGCGATCCATCCGACGCCCGCGCTCCTCTCCCGACAGCTCCGAGAGCAGGGTCTGCAGGTCGGTCTCCCCGTCGATCGCCGAGTCGAGCTCTCCCGAGTCGTCGTCGAAGGCGTCCGACGCTTCCTGGCCCTGCCGCGCGACCCAGATCGGGACGCACCTCTCGATCGCGTCGTACGGGATCGCGAGATGGTGGCGCAGGAAGACCGCCTGCTCTTCGGTGACCTGTTCGATCAGCAGATCGGCGAGCCGCAGCTCGGTCGAGCCGGAGTCGGCGTGTTCGCCGACCGCCACGATGTCGATGGCCGCGGTCGCCGCCAGCCGGTACGTGGCCTCGAGAAAACGGAAGTGCGAGCCCCGGACTTCGTTGTAGAGCTCGCCGATCGACATTCGGACATCGAGCGCCGAGAGGATCCTGAGCTCGAGCGGGGCCGGATCGTCGGGAACCACGCGGCCGCGAGCGACTTCGACGCCATCGTGAACGAAGAGCTTGCGGATCTGCTGGTGGACGTCGGCCCAACGGCTCCCCTCCATGGCCAGGGCGACCGCGGGCAGCGGCTCGGGAAGCATCTGCTCGACCTGTGGCATCTCGGCCGCGAAGTAGAAGATGCCGCTGTGCCAGAGGAAGACCTCGCACACCTGGTCCTCGACGTGGCGCCGGAGCGCGTCGCGCACCTGCTGCCGGAGAGGATGCCGAGTTGCTCGAGCGCGCGACCGAGCAGCACGCCCTTGGCCTGGCAGTGCGTGAGCGCGCGGATCAGAGCCTCCTCGCGGATCAGCCCGTGGACCAGGAGGTGTTGGCCGAAGAACTCGGCGGCGTCGTCAGAGAGTGCCGCGACGATGTCGCCGTCGCGGAAGTAGAGGCGCTTCTCGCAGCTGGCGCGCCGAACGACCAGGGCGCCGTTGCGCCGGTCGTTGTGCGCCCACTGGAGAATGTCGCCGATCGGGAAAGAGGTGAGGCGTCCGGAGAATTCCATGGGCGCGCTGGTATGTTACCTGCACTCTCGGTCCGGCAAAAGGACCACGGAGGCCAAACCCCGAAATGACGCTACGAAGACTGACGCTCGCCACGACTCTGCTCTTCGCACCCGCCACGCTCGCCGCCGCCGCGCCGCCCTGCAATCCCTGCGCGGGCCTCGTGCGTCGCCGATCCGTACGCCGACCCTGGGCCCGCTCGCCGCCGCGCCCCGACTGGCGCCGGACGCCACGCTCTACGTCGCCTGGGACGCCGCGCTCGACGGCACGGCGACCCCGGCCGCCGCGCACGCTCTGGCGGCTGCCGGGGCTTCTCCCTGGCTCCAGCTCCGATTCGAGACCGAGAGCCCGCTGCTCGATCATGTCGGCCCCCTCGAGCGAGGAGCTCGAGGCGGTCGTGGCGCTCGCCTCGACGCCGCCCCAAGAGGGTCCACTACCAGATCGTCTGGACCCCGCGGGGGAGCGGCGCGACACCGCCGTCCGCTCGAGAGTACGCCTTCCTCGTCAAGCGAGCCGCCGTCGCGATCTCCGGCGTCGACCCCGACGCGGAGGTCTTCGCTGGACCACTGCGCCGCCGATCCGGCGTGGCTCGAGGAGCTCTATGGCGAGGAAACCGCCGCCTACCTCGATGGCGTCACCTTCGCTCCCGCCGCGCCGGAGACCCTGCGGCGCGCCCTCGAGGCGGTCGCGGTGGCCGATCCGGGGAGCCAGGCCGTGCTCGACGGCGTGCCGCTTGCCCACTCCTGCGGCCGCCCTGCTGGCCGAGGCGGCCCGGGCCAGCGCCGCCGGCTTCGGCGCCACCCTCTTCCGGCGCCGCCGAGTTCGATCCCGCGGACCTGATGCCGCTGGTGCTGCTGGCCGAACGAATTTCGCGGCGAGCTGTCGCTCGATCGGTCGACCACGCCGACCGGAGCCGCCGAGGCCTGGAGCTTCGTGCGTGGCAGCGACCTCGGTCTGCGCGTCATTGCGGCCGCCGCTCCCGGCAGCGACGAGATCACCCTGCGCTTCCCCGACCCCCAGCTGAAGAACCCCGTGCGCGTTCGTGCCGCGCCGCGCGAGGAGGTGCCGCTCTCATCCGCGCGCAGAACGGCCGACGCGCTCGTGGTGCCGATCGCCGACCCGGCGGCGGTCGAGGTGCTGCGGGTCGAGCGGGCGTCGATCGAGGAGCTCGAGGGCGTCGCCGAAGAGGTCACCGTCGCGACCGACCGGCGCGATGCCCGTCGAGGAGGTCCTGCGCCGGCTGCAGGCCTTCGAGGACGGCCAGAGCCGCCGGCTGCGGCACTATCAGGCGGTCAACTCGACGACCCTGCGCTTCCAGGCGGCCTCTGGGGTCCGGCGGTCGAGGCGACGTTCGAAGGGAGAGGTCTTCGTGCGCCAGGGCGAGCCGTTCGACTGGGCGTGGCAGAGCTTCTACCTCAACGGCGTCAAGTGGCGCGGCAAGACGATTCCCGAGATCCCGCTGATCCAACCCGAGAAGGCCGCGGCGATGCCGCTCGAGATCCTCTTCTCGAAGGAGTACCGCTACGAGCTCGTCGGCACCGAGCGTCGTCGACGGCCGGGACTGCTGGATGGTCGACTTCGAGCCCGACGTGCCCGTCGACGGTCAGACGCTCTACCGGGGCCGCGTCTGGGTCGACCGCGCGATCTACGCACGCGTGCGGACGCGCGCCGTCCAGCTCGGGCTCACGGGCGAGGTGCTCTCGAACGAGGAGACGATGGACTACACGCCGGTCGACGCCGGCGGCGCCCGCGCGCCCTGGTCGCCGGCAGCTTCGTCCTGCCGCTGCGCACGGTCGGCCAACAGCTGCTCTCCGCGTTCAACACCGCGACGGTGGTCGAGAAGGAGGTGCTGCCTGACCGATCTGGTGCTGAACGGTCCCGGAGTTCGACTCGCGCCGCGAGGCGGTGCTCGCCTCCGACACGACCATGGTCCGCGACACCGAGGCCGGGCTGCGCTATCTGGTGCCGGACGAGAACGGCGGCGAACGGGTGGTCAAGGAGGGCTACGACACTGGCAAGCTCTTCCTGCTCGGCGGCGTCTTCTACGACGACTCGCTCGACTATCCGCTGCCGCTCGCCGGCGTCAACTACGTCGATCTCGACTTCCGCGGCGACGAGCGTCAGCTCAACGCGTTCTTCGGCGGCGTTCTGGGCATCGTCAACTACGCCGATCCGCGATTCCTCGGCACCAAGCTCGATCTCGGCGTCGACGTCTTCGGGCTCGCGATCAAGACTTCGGATCAGCTCTATCGCGCCGAGGCACGAGCAGGTCGGAGAGGAGGTGCGCGAGCTGCCGGCGAGCGGTCAGCTTCAACCTCGGCTTCCCGCTCGGCAGCTTCGTTGAAGCTCTCGAGCAACTATCGGCTCGCGTGGAACAGTACGACCGCGCGGATTCGACCGCCGACGACTTCGTGCCTGCCGCAGGACAACCTGACGCAGAGCCTCGGCGTCGGCGTGCAGTTCGCGCGCTCCGGCTATCGCCTGAACCTGCGCGGCGCCTGGCACCGCCGCTCGCAGTGGGAGTTCTGGGGGCTGCCCGGCAACGAGGAGTTCGACCCGAGCCAGAAGGACTACCTGACCTGGGAGGTCTCCGCCAGCAAGAACTGGTACTTCTCGGGCTTCCGCAAGCTCGGGCTCGAGATCGACTGGGCGGACGGTCAGGATCTCGACCGCTTCTCGAAGTACCAGTTCGGGTTCTTCGGCGGCAACCGGGTGCACGGCTACCAGATCGGCAAGGTGCGGGCGGAGGAGGCCCTGGCCGCGCACCTGACGTACGGCTTCGAGCTCGGCAATCTGCTGCGGCTCGACGCCGTCGGCGACGCCGCCTGGGCGACCGACCGGTCTCCGGCCTCGACCGCGAGCTGCTCGCCGGCGTCGGCCTCCAGGGCGTCTTCATGGGCCCTGGGAGACCCTGATCTCGATCGACGTCGGCACGCCGGTCGCGGGACCCGACGACGGCGTCGCCGTCTATCTGGTCTTTCTCAAGCTGTTCGACTGAGACGCGGCGGACCGGTGTCCAGGCGAGGGACGGAGCGACGGACCGGACCGCGACGAGCCGATCGAGATTCCGCTCTCCGACGTGCTCGATCTTCACGGCTTCCGCCCGCGCGACGTCGCCGAGATCGTCCGCGACTATCTCGACGCCGCGGCTGACGCCGGCTACGCGCAGGTCCGTCTGATCCACGGCCGCGGCATCGGCGTGCAACGCGCCGCGGTCCGAGCGCTCCTCGCGCGCGATCCGCGCGTCGCCGGCTTCGGCGACCTCCCCGAGCACCAGGGGGGTCGAGGCGCGACCTGGGTCGAGCTTCACGCCGCCGATACCGAGCGAGCTTGACGCCAGGCGTACCCGCGCAGCCCAGGATCTGTCGGCATGCCGAGCGGCGCTCCCACGCGGTGGTTCCGGCGGCTCGCGCTCGCGCTCCGCCGGCCGAACGTCGATCTCGTGGTACCCGACGCGCAGGTCCACCTGCCCGGCCGGCTGCACGATCCCCATCGCGCCTCGAGAGTCCTCGCCTTCCTCCACGGCGAGGGGCTGTTGCGTCGCCAGCGCGGCTGCAGCGCCCGCGTCCCGCCACTCTCGCCCAGCTGCGCCTCGTCCACGACGACAGCTATCTCGAGACCTTGGAGCGGCCCGGAGCGCTGACCAAGGCGGTCGGCATGCGGCTCCCCGACCGCAGCGAACAGCGCTTGCTCGAGGCCCAGCGATCGATGGTCGGCGGGACGCTCCAGGCCGCCAAGCTGGCGCTCTCGACCGGCGGACTCGCGATCCACCTGGGCGGCGGTCTGCACCACGCCCACGCGCGACCGGGGGGCCGGCTTCTGCCTCTACAACGACGTCGCGATCACGGTCGCCGCGCTACGCGCCGGTGGCTTCGCCGGACGCGGCGATCGTGATCGACCTCGATCTTCACGACGGCGATGGGACGCGCGCCCTCTTCGCCAGCGACGAAGCGGTCCATACCCTTTCCATCCACAGCGCGCCGTGGGACGAGGCGCCGGCGATCGAGTCGACCTCCATCGCCCTCGGCTCCGGCGTCGAGGACGAGCGCCTGATCGCCACGCTGGAGAGACACGCTACCGCCGCTCCTCGACCGCTTCCGGCCCGCTCTGGCCTTCTACCTCGCCGGCGCCGACGTGGCACGCGACGATGCTCTGGGCGACTGGAGAATGACCGCGAGCGGGATCCTCGAGCGGGACGAGCTCGTCCTGCGCGAGCTGCGCCGCCGCCACGTCGCGCGCGTCTATCTGCTCGCGGGCGGCTATGGCGACGACGCCTGGCGCTACCCGGCGCGTCTGATCGCCCTCCGTCTGGCCGGGCACCGGATCGAGCCCCCTTCGACGGCAGAGCTGGTCCTCGATCGTTTCCGCGGCCTCGCGCTCAAGCTGCCGCCGGCGCGCCTCACCGGCAGACGCGAGGAGGATCCTCTCTTCTCCGCCGAAGACCTGACGGCGCTCGGCGTGCACGCGCCGGAGACGCGCTTCCTCGGCTACTACACCGTCGCCGGTATCGAGCTGGCGCTCGAGCGCCTCGGCTACCTCGAGCGACTGCGTCAGCTCGGTTATGAACGGCCAACCCTCGAGATCGACCTGGCCAACCCCTCCGGGCACACGCTGCGGGTTTTCGGGGCTCCCGACCGGCGCGAGTTGCTGGTCGAGCTGCGCTGCGCGATCGACCGCTCGACGGTTCTCGGCCTCCAACTCCTACGCGTCGAATGGCTGCTGCTGCAGAATCCGCGCGGGATCTTCACCGACGATCGGCCCGCGCTCCCCGGCCAGGTGCATCCCGGACTCGGCATGTTGCGCGAGACGATCGCGGCGCTGGTCCTGGTGTGCGACCGGCTCAAGCTCGACGGCATCGTGATGGTGGCCTCTCGCTACCACCCCGCCGCGTCCGCACATGGCGAGTTGCGCTGCCTGGATCCGGACGACGAGGCCCTGCTCCGCTCCATCAGCCGCGCCCTCGAGGGAGTCCCACGACCCGAGGCGGCGCGTCTCGCCGAGGAGGGCGGACTCGCCGATGCGGTCACCGGAGAGAAGATCGCCTTTCGCCCGATGACCATGATCTTCCCCATGTCGGAAACCCTGGTAGCTCGATTCGAGAGCGCCGAGTTCCGCGCGCGCTGCCGCGCGGGCGAGCGCGTCTTGCGGCAGCGGCCGAGGGAATCGCATCCACCCGATCCGGCCGCCGCCGCAACCTGAGCTGCTAGCGGTGGAATCGGCCGGAGCGGGCGGCGAGCTCGACCAGGCGCGCCGGCGGCTCGAACAGGGCGGAGCCCGTCCGCTCGCGCCAGCGCGCCAAACGGTCGCGGGCGGCCGCAGCGCCGAGCCGGTCGAGCCAGCGGAAGGGGCCGCCGAGCGCCGGCGGAAAGCCCAGGCCGAGCACCGCCGCGAGGTCGCCCTCCGCCGGGCTCGCGATGATGCCCGCTTCGAGACAGCGCACCGCCTCGGCCACCATGGCGAACAGCAGCCTGTCGGCGAGCTCTTCGCGGTCGGTCGTCGCGACCGGCGGCGCCTCGCCTGCGAGCAGCGCCCGAACGCTCGGATCCGCTCGCTTGACGGCATTGCGGTAGTCGTAGAAACCGAGGCCGCTCTTGCGCCCGCGCCGCCCCGCCGCCACCAGCCGCTCGAAAGGCGCCGCCGACGGCATCCGGTCCGGGAAGGCGGCTGCCAGCGTGGTCGCTGCCTTGGCCGCGACGTCGAGCCCCACCTCGTCGACCAGGGTGAGCGGGACCCACGCGAAACCCGGCGGCCTCGGCCCGCGGCGTCGACTTCGACGATCGGCACGCCCGCCGCGACCTGTCCGGCACCCTCCGCAAGGTACGGCGCGAGGATTCGCGTCGTGTAGAAACCGGGCCCATCGGCGACGACGACCGGTGTCTTGCCCAGCGAGCCGACGAAGCGACAGCGCGCGTTCGATCGCCTCGTCCGCGCTGCCGGGATGCCGCACCACCTCGACCAGAGGCATCTTGGCGACGGGAGAGAAGAAGTGGAGACCCAGGACTCTGCTCGGCCGCCGGCAGGCCGGCGGCCAGATCGGCGATCGGCAGCGTCGATGTGTTCGACGCGAGGATCGCGCTCGCCGGTAGCGCGGTGGCGATGCGGGCGAGCAGCGCCCGCTTTTCCTCCAGATCCTCGACGATCGCCTCGACCACCAGGCGGCACGCGGCGAAACCGGTCGGCTCGAGCGACGGTTGCAGCCGCGCCAACGCGGCGCGCTCCGCGTGCGGTTGCCAGCGCCCGCGGCGTCGGGCCGCGGCGAAAGCGCGAGCGCCCTCGGCGAGGGCACGACCGAGCGCCGAACCGTCGCTGTCGTGGAGACGCACGACGTGGCCGGCGCGCGCGGCGGCGACAGCGATGCCCCGGCCCATCAAGCCGGAGCCCAGGACGCCGATGCGCCATGGAGCGACCGGCGCGTCGCCGCGCCGGGGGCGAGCCGCGAGGGCGGCCCGGTGGATCGCGATGAGGCCGCGCGTCGACTCCGCGCCGGCGAGCCGCGCGAACGCCGCGGCCTCCTTGCGTTCCGCTGCCCGTCCGCCGCGGCTCGCGCCCGCACGCGCGGCGCCCAGGATCTCGCGCGGAGCCTCGAGCCGGTCGCCGCCGTTGCGGCGCACGGCGCGCTCGGCGGCGGCGAAGACGAAGGCACGGCCCAAGGGATTCCCCAACGCGAGGCGGCGGCCGAGCGAGCCGCCTCGGCGCGCCTGGGGCCGCTCGCCGAGCCACCTCTCCGCCGCCCCTGCCACGACCGGCGCCGGGACCACCTCGTCGACGAGTCCCGCGGCGAACGCCGCGGCCGCGGCCAGACGGCGGCCGGTGAGCAGCAGGTCGAGCCCGCGCTCGAGACCCACGCGGCGCGGCAAGCGCCAGGTGCCACCCAGGCCCGGGCAGAGCCCGAGCCGGACCTCGGGGAGGCCCAGCCGGGTCGAGGGATCGTCACTCGCGATCCTGTAGGTGCAGGCGAGCGCGATCTCGAGCCCGCCGCCCACCGCCGCCCCGTGTATCGCCGCGACCGTCGGGAAAGGCAGCGCCTCGAGCCGCCGCAGCAGCACCTGTCCCCGCTCGATCCAGGCGCGCGCCTGCGCCTCGCTCTCGACCCGGTCGAGCTCGTCGAGGTCCGCGCCGGAGAGAAAATTCGCGGGCTTGGCGGAGCGCAGGACGGCGCCGTCGAGCCGGCGGCTCGACTCGAGCGTGTCGAGCAGACGCTCGAGCTCGTGGATCGCCTCGGTGCCGAGAGTGTTGACGCTGCGCCCGGGCGAATCGAAGGTGACGACCGCCCGGGAACCCTCGACCTCCAGGCGGACCGGCGGGCTCACTCCCGCTCCACGACCATGGCGAGCCCGTGTCCGCCCGCCGCACAGACGGAGATCAGGCCGTGCTGGAGCTGGCGCCGGTTCAACTCATGGAGCAGCTGCATCGTCACGCGGGCGCCGGTCGCGCCGAACGGGTGCCCCAGGGCGATCGAGCCGCCGTTGACGTTCCAGCGCTCGAGGTCGACCTCGCCGACCGGCTCGCCGCGCCCGAGCGCCCTGTTGGCGAACCGCTGGAGGCGAACGCCTTCAGGTTCGAGAGCACCTGGGCCGCGAACGCCTCGTGCATCTCGACCAAGTCGATGTCGGAGAGCTTGAGGCCGGCGCGCTCGAGCGCCAGCGGCACGGCGAAGGCGGGCCCCTGCAGCAGCTGGCCCGCCGGGCGGAACCGCGAAGTAGGCGTAGGAGCGCACGAAGCCGAGCGGCTTGCGCCCGAGCGCCTTGGCGATCTTGTCGCTCGCGAGCACCACCGCCGAGCCGCCGTCGGTGATCGGCGACGAGTTGCCCGCGGTGAGCGTGCCGTAGCGCCGGTCGAAGACCGGCTTCAGCGCGGCGAGCGCCTCGAGCGTGGTGTCGGCGCGGATGCCGTTGTCGCTCGGTCGATCGCGCGGTCGTACCGGGGCGGCGGGAAGACCGGGACGAGCTGGCCGGTGAAGCGCCCCGCGGCCTCGGCGGCGGCGGCGCGCGGTGAGAGAGCAGCGCGATCTCGTCCTGCGCCCGGCGCGAGACGTCGTTCTCCTTCGCCATCTTCTCGCACGCCTGCCCCATCGTCATGCCGGTCGAGTACTCGGCGATCGCGGGCGGCACCGGCGCGAAGTGGCGCGGCCGGAACGACGCCAGAATCGGCGAGCCGGGCGCCGAGGGCAGCGTGCCTTGGCTGAGCGCCACGAACTTCTGAGCTGCCGCCCGAGAAAAGGCCAGCGGCACGTTGCTGAGCGACTCGGCGCCGCCGGCGAGCACGATCTCGGCTTCGCCCGAGCAGGATCGACTCGGCGCCGGAGGTGATCGCCCGGTTCGACGAGGCGCAGGCGAGATTGACCGTGGTGCCCGGGATCGCAGTCGGGCAGCGCGGCGCGGAAGACGACCTCACGCCCCAGATTCGGGCCGTGCAGCGGGGGCACGACGACGCCGAAGATCGCGACGTCGATCGCGGCGGGGTCGACGCCCGAGCGGGCCACCGCCTCGGCGGCCGCGATGCCGGCGAGGTCGATGGCGTCGAGCTCGCGCAGATCCGATCCCGCCTTGGCGAACGGCGTCCGCGCCCCGGCGAGAATCGCCACTCTGCCGTTGGGCCCCTTGAGCCTCTGCCGGGATACCTTCAGGATCGCGGGAAAGCCCTCCGCACCGATGTCGGGCCGAACCGTGTCGGCCCGCTCCCGAAACTCCTCGGCGGCGGTGGCTCCCTCCGCCGGACGCTCCGGCGGCAGATTCTGCTCTCCGACTCCCCCTGAATCCGACATTGAACCTCCTCGGCTCCCCCGGCTGTTCTACCACCGCCCCTCGGGAAACGGAAGGATGCGCGGGCCTCCCGGCGCCGTCCATTCGGCGAGCGCGGTCGCGACCGGCTCCGCGTCGCCGCCGGTCACCACCACCGCGCGCAGCCGCCGCAGCCGACGCCGGATCCAGCGACGGCGCGCCAAGCGCGGGGCGAGCGCGGACGAAGCCGCCGAGAAGCTCGTCGATCTCCGCGGCGCTGCCGGTGAGCAGTGTCGGCCGGGCCCACGCGAAGAGCTCGGGCCGAAGCGCCGGCCCCGGCTCCCAGAGCACGGCCCCAGCCGTCCCGGCCAGGATCGTGACCATCGCGCCATCGAGCGCCCCGGGCTCGGCGCTGGTCGCGATCCAAAGGTCCCGGTCGCCGGCCGGAGGGCCGAGCGAGCTCGCCAACTCGGCCGCGAGCCGCGGCTCGACCCGAGCGGAGACCTCACCGAGCCAGCGCGCGAGCGCCGGCTCGCCCACACCACCGACCGCGCCAGGGCCTCCGCCGAGCAGCTCGACCGAGCGCTGACTGGACCACCAGTGGAATTGCCCCCGCTCGCCTCGATAGAAGAGGAATGGCTGCTCCGGAGCCGCGGCCGCCCGGCCGCCGAGCGCGACGAGCAAGACCCGCGACGACTCCGGCTTCAGCCGGCGGCCTCGCGCCGGGCCACGCCCACTTTCCGATCGATCATGCCCTTCATGAGACTCGCCGGCCGGGTCTGCCGCACCGACCCGAGTCGGGTCGCCACCTCGCTGACGAGCTCGCTCATCGCGAAAGTGTACCGGACGTGCGGCCCGAGCGTGCTCTCCCCGGCACGCGTCCTGCTACAGTTTTCGCCGTGCGCCGATTCGTCCGTCGCCCCCTCGCGTTCCTGCTCGCCGCGCTGCTGTCGTCGCCGCTGGTCGGCCAGACGCCGCTCGACACCGATCTGTTCGGCAAGAGCCTGGAAGCCGCCGTCGAGGCGCTGCGCGTCTATGGCACCTGGGACAATCCGGAGGAGCTGCATCGGGTGGCCTCGATCGGCTACCGGGTCGCCGCCGAGTCGGGCTACACCGGCTTCCCGATCTCCTTCTACCTGATCGACATGCCGGAGCCGAACGCCTTCGCGCTGCCGGCGGGCAGGTCTTCGTCACCCGCGGCATGCTCTCGCTCGGGCTCACCGACGACGAGCTGGCGGCGCTGCTCGGCCACGAGATCGCCCACGTCGTGCAGCGCCACGGCGTCCGCATGCAGCGGCGAGCCACGCTGCTCGAACGTGCTCACCCAGGCCTTGATGGTCGGCGTCATGGTCGGCGCCGATCGCAGCGGGCCCGCGCCCGGCGAGGTCCCCGACCCCTACGGCATCGAGCGCAGCGACAGCGGGCAGCGGCGATCTGATCTACGGCACCTACGCCGCCAGCCTGATCCTGTCCGAGCTGCTCCTGCGCAACTACAGCCGCGAGTTCGAGGACGAAGCCGACGAGGAGGGACAGCGCTGGGCGGCCGCCGCCGGCTTCGCGCCCGACGGCACCGTCCAGCTGATGACCGCGCTCGGCTCCCGGCTGCCCGACGCTCGAAGGAGTACGGCTACTGGCGAACTCACCCGTTCTTCGATCAGCGCGTCGCCGCGGCCAAGATCCGCGCCGAGGGGCTCGCGCGCGGTGAGGAGAAGGATCCCCGCGAATTCCGCAGCCAGACCCAGCAGACGCTGCTCGCCTACGGCGCCGGCCTGCAGGCCGAGGCGCGCGGCGACCTGGCTCGCGCGCCGCGCGAAGGCAGCCGACCGCGGGCGGCGCCCCAGGAACGAGCAGCGCCGCCCATGAGCGCCGGCGAGCTGGTGGAGCTCGCGGCGCTCAACGCCTGGCCGTTCGGAGTCGAAGCCGAGCGGCTCCGGCTCTGGCGCGGATTCACGCCAAACGGGACCGGGAGCTCGCTCTCCAACCGCTGGCGCGCGACTATGGCGAGCTGCTCGCCGACTACGACGCCGAGATCGAAGAAGTCCGCCTGCTCGAGCCCGAGACGCCGCTGCTCCAGCGGCTGGCGGCCGAGCGCCGCGGGCTGGTCGAGCAGCGCGACCTCTACTACCCGAGAGCCGTCGACGTCTGGAAGCGCGGCATCTGGGAGACGCCCTTTCTCGAGACCTTCCTCAGCAACTGGCCGGAGGCGGCAGAGACCGCCGAGGTCGCGCTCGCCCTGGGCGAGGCCTACGCACGGAGCGCGCGGCAGGCCGACGCCGTCGCCCTCTTCCTGCGCTCCTGGGAGAGCGCGCCGGAGAGCGAGGCCGCGCGTCGCGCCCAACGCGGCCTGCGCAATCTGGCGCCGGGGCTCAACCAGCTCACGGCGCTCGCCGAGCTCGCCGGTCAGGACCGGGACCTGGAGCTCCAGCAACTCGCCAAGTCGCGACTCGGCCAGCTCGCCAAGACCTACGGCGACATCGCCTCCGGCGCCGCCTACCTCTCCCGGTTTCCGGCGGGGGAACATACGGCTGAAGTGCGGACCCGGCTCAACGTGCTGGCCGAGAACCTCTACGGCGAGGTCGTGCTCTACCAGAGCATCGGCGACCACGTGAAGGCGATCGACAGGATCCAGAAGATCCTGACCAACGCGCCCGCCTCGCCCGCGGCGATGAAACTGCTCGACCGCATGGTCCTGCCCGCCTGAGCGCCGCCGCTCCGGCGAGTGAGCGCCTCGCACGCACGGGTCGTCCCGGCCGACCAACGCTTCGCGTCGAGACGGCGTGCGAGATGGAGGATGGTGGCCAGGGACGGAATTGAACCGCCGACACTGCGATTTTCAGTCGCATGCTCTACCAACTGAGCTACCTGGCCCCGAGGAGCACCTGCAAGGGAGCGATTTCTAGCAGTAGGTCGCCGGTCGCGTCAACAGCGGCCATCCTCTTGCGTCCGAGAACCGTTCGGAGCTCGGCGCTGGTAGAATTCCACGGCTTCGACGAGGAGCCTCGACACTTTGAACGCGATCCCCGCCCCCCTTCGCCGTCTCGCGCCGACTCTTCTCGCGATCGCGTTGCTCGTGGCGGCGGCACCGGCCGCCGCCTGGTCGCCGGCGACGCAGCGGGCGATCGCGCTCGAGGCGGCGCGCTTCGCGCCGTCGCCGTGGAACGCGCAGCTGCGCCGCCACGCCGAGGATCTGATGGCCGGCGCGCTCGAGCCCTTCTCGGAACGGGATCCGATGCGTCACTTGAAGGACGGCAACGGCCGGGGACGGCTCGACGAGGTGGTGCTCGCCGAGACCGCGGCCGCCGTCGCCGCGGTCGCATCCGGACGCTCCTGGAGCGAGGTCGCCCGCCAGCTCGGTCGCCTGTCGCACTACGCGGCGGACGCCAACTTCCCGCTCAATGCATCGGCCGGCGATCCCGCCGAACGGCGATTCTTCGCCGACTTCGCGCATCTACGCGGAGTCGGCCCGCCCGCGCTTCGCGTTGGTCTCCTATGGCGCCAATCGCGGGATCGCGAACCGCGCCGGCGTCGAGCGGCTGATCCAGGACGCCCTGGTGCGCGGCCGCCGGCTCTACCCCGCCATCGGCCGGGAGTACCGCCGCATCGACTGGGCCGTCGGGCGCGAGCGCTTCGACGACCGCTCGACCGCCTTCGCCGCCGCGTCGCTCGGATACAGTCACGCCGTCTCGGACGTCGCGCGCCTCGTGCGCTACGTCGCGGCGCACGCGCCGCGGCAGCCGGTGGAGGTCCGGCTCGCCGCCGCCCGCACCAACGTCGCCGGCGCGTCCGATTGAGCGTGCCCCGGAACTCGGGGGAGCGAACCGAGGAGCTCCACATGCCCGCCGTTCGCCGCGCCCTGCTCTCCGTCTCCGACAAGACCGGACTCGTCGACCTCGCCCGCGGCCTCGCCGCGCTCGGCATCGAGCTCGTCTCCACCGGGGGCACGCTCCGCCACCTGACCGAGGCCGGGCTCGAGGTGCGCGCCGTCGCCGACGTCACCGGCAGCGCCGAGATCCTCGACGGCCGCGTCAAGACGCTGCACCCGCGCATCCACGGCGGCATCCTCGCCGACCGGCGCCGCGCCGAGCACATGGCGACGCTCGAGCGCGAAGGGATCGGCCGCATCGATCTGGTCGTCGTCAATCTCTATCCCTTCGAGCGCACCGCGTCGACGCCGGGTGCAAGCTACGAGGAGATCGTCGAGCAGATCGACATCGGCGGGCCGGCCATGGTTCGCGCCGCCGCCAAGAACCACGCCGGGGTCACCGTCGTCATCGATCCGGACGAGTACCCAGAGCTGCTCGATCTCCTGCGCGAGCATGGCGGCGTCGTGCCACCCGGGCGGAGTCAGGAGCTGGCCCGCAAGGCGTTCGCCCACACCGCCGCCTACGACGCCGCGATCGCCCAGTGGCTCGCCGGCGAGACACCCGCGGACGACACCTTCCCCGAGAGTCTCGCGGTCAGCCTGGAGCGGGAGCTGATTCCGCGCTACGGCGAGAATCCGCACCAGAGCGCGGCGGTCTACTCGCTCGTCGACGGACCCGGCCTCTTCGGCGGCTTCCGCCAGCTCCAGGGCAAGGAGCTCTCCTGGAACAACCTGCTCGACGCCGACGCGGCGCGCAAGCTCGTCGCGCTGTTCGGCGCGCCCTCGGTCGCGATCGTCAAGCACAACAACCCGTGCGGCGTCGGCCGTGGCGCCGACCCGGTCGCGGCCTACCGGCGCGCTCTCGAGTGCGATCCGGTTTCGGCCTTCGGATCGATCGTGGCGGTCAACCGGCCGGTCGACGCCGAGCTCGCTCGCGCCATGGCCGAGCCTGTTCGTCGAGGTCCTGATCGCGCCTGGCATCGAGGAGGAAGCGCTCTCTCGTCTTCGCCGAGAAGAAGAACCTGCGTGTGCTCGTCGCCCCGCCCTACGCACCCGAGCCCGGCGCCGTCGAGCTGCGCGCCGTCGACGGCGGCTTTCTCGCGCAGGAGCCCGACGGCCGAGCCGACGAGCCGGCGACCTGGACCTGCCCGACGCGGCGCCCGCCGAGCGACGACGAGCGCGCCGCGCTCGATTTCGCCTGGTCGGTCGCGCGTTACGTCAAGTCGAACGCCATCGTGATCGCGGGCACCGACGGCACCATCGGCATCGGCGCCGGCCAGATGAGCCGGGTCGATTCCTGTCGTCTGGCGATCCAGAAGGCGCTGCTGCCGACCGAGGGCGCCGTCGCGGCCTCCGATGCCTTCTTCCCGTTCCGCGACGGGCTCGACGTGCTGGCCGACGCTGGCGTCACCGCCGTGATCCACCCCGGCGGCAGCGTCCGCGACGCCGAGATCGTCGCGGCGGCCGACGAACGCGATATCGCGCTGCTCCTGACCGGGCGCCGCCACTTCCGGCACTGAGCGTTTGAGCCATCGACTGCTCCTCGCCCTCGCTCTGATCGCCACGGCCACTCCGGCGGCCAACGCGACCGACGACCCTTGGTCCCTGCTCGATGGCGTGCGCCGGCAGATGGCGGCGGCGGGAGGTCTCGCGGCCGACTTCGTCCAGACCTTCACCCCCGCGGGGTTCCGCAGCGGCGACGTCGAATCCGGTCGCATCGCGATCGCGCTACCGGACTGCCTGCGCTGGGACTACGTCGAGCCCTATCGCAAGTCGTTCCTGGTCTGCGGAGCGAGCGCGCACTCCTGGGTCGAAGGAGAACCGCGCGGGCAGCGTGCCACCATCGAGGCGCGCCACGAGATGGGGCTCGATCTTCTGCTGCTACCGATCGCCGGGCTCAAGGAGCGCTACCGAGCCCTCGCCCACCCGACCTCGGAGGGTCGCCTCGACCTGGCCCTCGAGCCGTTCGATCCGGAGGCGCCGCTGCTCGCTGTCGACTTGACCCTGGATCCCGCTCGGGCGAGGGTGGTCGGCCTCGACTACCGGGACCGCGAGGGCAACGTCACGAGCTTTCGCTTCTCGGGCTTCGCTGCCCTCGAGGATCCCGATGCTTTCACTCCTCCGCCCGGCCTGGACTGGGCGGAGCCCTGAACCGTCGCAACCGAAGCGCGCTCCGCTGGCGCGTTGCCGTCCCGGGTTGATAGGATCTCCGCGCGTTTCACGACCACGACTTCCGATGCCCGACCACTCGTTCGACATCGTCTCCGAGATCGACTTCCAGGAGGTTCGCAACGCGTTCGGCCAGGCCGAGCGCGAGATCGGCAACCGCTACGACCTGAAGAGGGTTCATGCCCAGCTCACGCTGGAAGGCCAGGAGCTCGTCCTGGAGTCCGCGGACGAGTTCACGATCGGTCAGGCGCGCGAGGTCGTCGAGTCGAAGCTCTTCAAGCGGGGAATCCACCTCAAGTCGCTCCGACCGGGCAAGATCGAGCCGTCTTCGGGAGGGCGCGTGCGCCAGCGCATCGCATTCCAGAACGGCATTCCCACCGACACGGCGAAACGCATCGTCGCCGAGCTCAAGAAGACGAAGATCCGTGTGCAGTCGGCGATCCAAGGCGATTCCGTGCGCGTTTCGGGTAAGTCGAAGGACCTCTTGCAGGAGGCGATCACCGCCCTCCGCGCACTCGACCTGGATGTTCCGCTCCACTTCACCAACTACCGCTGAGGCCTCGGGACCGCTCGCCGAGGAGCGGCCGTGAGTCATCGGCCGCGCGCTGCCGCTCGTGCCGCCAACGAAGGATCGGCGGCGCGGATCCTCGAGCTCGTCGCGCCCAAGCTCGCGGCGACCGAGGAGTTGCTGCGGGCGCGCCTCGGCTCCGACGTGCCGTTCATCGCACGCGCCGGCGAGTACATCTTCCGGGGCGGGGGCAAGCGAATGCGCCCCGCGCTGCTGCTGCTCGCCGCCAGAATGCTCGAGCGGGACTCCGACGAGGAAGTGACCTACGCCGCGGTCGTCGAGATGATCCACACCGCGACGCTGATCCACGACGACATCATCGATCATGCCCAGCTGCGCCGCGGGCAGCGCACCCTTCACTCCGTCTGGGG
Organism: uncultured Acidobacteriota bacterium; assembly: GCA_963700315.1. Lineage (GTDB taxonomy): Bacteria > Acidobacteriota > Thermoanaerobaculia > Multivoradales > JAGPDF01 > JACTMI01. The sequence goes on from CAVOXC010000002.1 coordinate 258,121, forward strand.
TTCCAACCTGACTGTCCTGCTCGGCGACTGGCTCTACACCACCGCCATGAAGATGGCGCTGGTGCACGACAACCTGAAGATCGTCGACACGCTCTGCGACGCCACGCTCGGCATGACCGAGGGCGAGCTGCTGGCGCTCGAGCGGCTGGGTGCCCTGGACCTCGGCCGTGACGAGTACCTCGCGATCCTCGATCGCAAGACCGCGCGGCTCTTCGCCGCGGCGGCGGCGCTACCGGCGTTGATGCGCCCCGAGCGGCCCGAGGCCTTCGCGGCGCTCGAGCGCTTCGGGCGCGCCCTCGGCCTCTGCTTCCAGCTCGTCGACGATCTGCTCGACTACACCGCGAGCGAGGACGAGCTCGGCAAGCCGGTGCTCTCCGACCTGCGCGAGGGCAAGCTCACGCTGCCGCTGCTGCTGGCGCTGCCGCGCCTCGGCGCAAAGGAGCGCACGAGAATCGCCTGGGTGCTGGAGGACCGGGCGTTCGAACGGGTCCAACCCGAGGAGCTGCTCGAGATCGTTCGGCGCGAAGGCACGCTCGAAGAGACGGCCGAACGCGCCGAGGCCTACGCGGCGGAAGCGAAGGCGGCTCTAGCGGCCTTTCCCGAGAGCGAGGCCCGCTTCGCCCTCGAGCTCGCGCCGGACTACGTCCTCCACCGGCGCTCGTAGCGGCGGCGGCGGGATGCCCAGAAGTCCTGCGGGCCGCTCCGGTCCGCCCAGCAGGTCGATCGCCTCATCGACAAGCGGTAGCACGCCGACCCCGGTCACGCCATCCAGGCCGAGCACGTCGACATAGCGAAACCTCCGCACCACGGCGTCCTGCCAGAGGCCACGCACCGGAATCGAGGTGGCTAGAGCCTGGATCGGCCCGGGCTCGGCCGACTGCGGCTCGAGCGAAAACCGCAGGAGGCCCGTCGCCGCATCCCGACCGCGCACCTCGAGCTGGAGGTAGCCGGTGACCGGAGCGCCGAAGTCGAATTCGACCATACGCCCCAAGCTCTCCCGGCGCCGCCCTTTCGTGCGCAGACGGTGCCAGCCCTCGTCGGCGCGCCGGAAACGGACTGCCGGAACGACCCGAGGCGCGGCCAAGAGGTCCTCGAACAGGGGCCGAGGCGGTCCCGGCGCGGGCATGCCCCACCTTCCGACCGGGGACCTTCCCAGGAGCACCGGCGCCGACTCGGGCGGCGCGGAGCGGCCTGCGAACAGGGCACGAAAGTATCTGCGATGCACGCCCCAGGGTGGCGCGTCGACGAGCAGATCCGCGCCGCCGCCGTCGATGACCCGCAGAGTGAAGCCTCCGGCCGCGGTCGCCGAGCGCAGCTCGAGCACGACCCGATTGGCACCGTGCGTGAGCCACCTCGCCACTTCGTAGCGATCGAGGCGAGCGCCCGCCCGATACCGATTCGAACCGATTCTGTGGCCGTTGAGCGTCAAGATGTACTCCTCGTCGCCGAGCGTTTCGATCCACGCCCGATCGGGCCGCTCCGGCAGCTCGAAGCTCCGCACTGCGAAGAAGGAGACGGGCCGGGCATCCCTCGGATCGCCGGCGATCCAGTACCAATCGTGCTCCGGCTGGCCGGCCGCCCGGAGCGCGCCGGCCCAGTCCTGGCGCTCGACCACGACCGCCAGCGCGAGCATCGCCAGAACCGCGATCGCCCAGCGAACACTCGTTGTCCAAGGTAGTTCCGTCATCGTCACGCCGGCGGAAAACTAGCATGCGGCCGAGTCGTTGACTCGTTCCGAGGCGGCAGAGTAGATTGAGTCGTGCCCCCCTCGGAAGTCTCGACCATCGCCCGTCCGCGACGCATCGTGGCGGCTATCCCCGCGCGCTATGCCTCGATCCGCCTGCCGGGCAAGGCGCTCCTGCCGCTCGCCGGCCGCTCCATGGTCGAGCACGTCTGGCGCCGGGCGACCGCTGCAGCGGGACTGGAGCGAGTGGTCGTGCTGACCGACGACGCACGGATCGCCCGGGTCGTCGAAGGCTTCGGCGGCGAGGTCGAGATGTCTCCCACGGACTGCGCCAGCGGCACCGATCGCATCGCCTGGGCGGCTCGATCGTGGGACTGCGACGGCGTCGTGAATGTCCAAGGCGATGAACCGATGATCGATCCCGACGGCATCTCGCGCATCGCTTCCCACCTCGCGAGCCACCCCGAGGATCCCGTCGTCACGCTCGCTGCGGCCGCCGAGCCGGGCGATCTCGACACTCCGAGCGTCGTCAAGGTGGTGCTCGACCGCCGGGGCTACGCCCTCTATTTCAGCCGCGCTCCGATTCCCTTCCCCCGTTTGCCGGGAGGCGCGGCGCCGCTGCGCCACCTCGGCATCTACGGCTATCAGCGTCAGGCGCTGCTCGAGCTCGCTCGCCTCGAGCCGACGCCGCTCGAACGTTCCGAGTCGCTCGAACAGCTGCGAGCTCTCGAGAGTGGTATTGCGATTCGCGTGCTCACCGGCGCCCGCCCCTCCTGGGGCGTCGACACCGTAGCGGACGCCGCGGCGATGGAACGGCGAATGACGGCGACACTCCAAGGCGGAGATCCAGGATGACGACCAAGTACATCTTCGTGACCGGCGGCGTGGTCTCGTCTCTCGGCAAGGGCGTGGCCGCCGCTTCGATCGGCGCGCTGCTCGAGGCGCGGGGCTTCAAGGTCACCGTCATGAAGTTCGACCCGTACGTCAACGTCGATCCCGGCACGATGTCGCCCTACCAGCACGGCGAGGTCTTCGTCACCGACGACGGCGCCGAGACCGATCTCGATCTCGGCCACTACGAGCGATTCACCCACAGCTCGACGTCGCAAGCTCCACAACTACACGACCGGGCGGATCTACGAGGCGGTCATCACCAAGGAGCGCCGCGGCGACTACCTGGGCAAGACGGTCCAGGTCATTCCCCACGTCACCGACGAGATCAAGGCGGCGATGCGCCGGGTCGCCGGCGGCCACGACGTCGTCATCGTCGAGATCGGCGGCACCGTCGGCGACATCGAGTCGCTGCCGTTTCTGGAGGCGATCCGGCAGTTCCGCCTCGAGCTCGGCCGCAACAACGCGGTCAACGTCCACCTGACCCTCGTCCCCTACATCGCCGCCGCCGACGAGCTCAAGACGAAGCCGACGCAGCACTCGGTGCGGGAGCTGCGCGCCATCGGCATCCAGCCCGACATGCTCCTCTGCCGCGTCGACCGGCCGATGCCCGAGGAGCTGCGGCGCAAGATCGCGCTCTTCTGCAACGTCGCGCCCGAACAGGTGATCGCGGCGCGCGACGTCTCGACGATCTACGAAGTGCCCGCTGCTGTTCGCGCGCGAGGGGCTCGACGAGACGCTGCTCGACCAGCTCAACCTGCCCCACTACGAGCGCGACCTCGGCCGGTGGGAAGCGCTGGTCGTCGAAGATCAAGAACCCCAAGAACGCGGTGCGGATCGGCATCGTCGGCAAGTACGTCGAGCTCCCCGACGCCTACAAGAGCCTCAACGAGGCGCTGCTCCACGGCGGCATCGCCAACGACTGCAAGGTGGATCTGGTCTTCATCTCGGCCGAGGAGATCGAGTCGGGCACCTGGCCGCGTGAGGTCTTCGATGTCGACGGGCTGCTGGTGCCGATCGGCTTCGGCCCGCGCGGCACCGAGGGCAAGATCCGCGCGATCCGCTACGCCCGCGAGCACAAGGTCCCCTTCTTCGGCATCTGCCTCGGCATGCAGTGCATGGCGATCGAGTTCGCGCGCAACGTCTGCGGCATCGAGAAGGCGACCTCGACCGAGTTCGATCCCGACGCCGCCGCATCCGGTGATCTACAAGCTGCGCGACCTGCTCGGCGTCGAGGAGATGGGCGGCACGATGCGGCTCGGCGCCTACCCGTGCGACCTCACGGCGGGCACTCTGGCGCGCCGCATCTACGGCGAAGCCGTCGATCTCCGAGCGCCATCGCCACCGCTACGAGGTCAATCAGAAGTACCTGGCGCAGCTCAAGGAGCACGGCCTCGTGGTCTCCGGGCTCTCCCCCGACGGCAAGTTCGTCGAGATGGTCGAGCTCGCCGACCACCCCTGGTTCCTCGGCTGCCAGTTCCACCCCGAGTACAAGTCGAAGCCGACCGAGCCCCATCCGCTCTTCGTCTCCTACATCGGCGCGGCGCTCGCGGAGAAGGCGGCGGCGCCAGGGCGCCGCGCGACCGGAGCATGCGCTGGTGGAGGAGTCGACCTCTTGAGCGCGCCGCGGGTGGAGCTCGCGCCGGGCATCTTCGTCGGCGACGACGCCCCGCTCGCCGCCATCGCCGGGCCCTGCGTCATCGAGATCCGAGGCGGGCGCCCTCGAAGCGGCGCGGGCCGTGGCCGCGATGGCCCGAAGCCTCGGCCCACCCGATCGTCTTCAAGGCCTCGTTCGACAAGGCGAATCGGAGCTCGATCGCGAGCTTCCGCGGCCCCGGGCTCGAAGCCGGCCTGCGCATCCTGGTTCGAGTCCGGCAGGAGACCGACCTGTCGCTGCTCACCGACGTGCACGAGCCCGCGCAGTGCGAGGCGGCGGCGCGGGTCTGCGACGTTCTCCAGATTCCCGCTTTCCTTTGCCGGCAGACCGATCTGGTGCTCGCAGCGGCCCGCACCGGCCGCGCCGTCAACATCAAGAAAGGGCAGTTCATGGCGCCCGACGACATGCGCCGCGTCGTCGAAAAGGCGCGTTCGACGGGCAACGAACGGATCACGGTGACCGAGCGGGGGGTCTCGTTCGGGTACCACAATCTCGTCGTCGACATGCGGTCGTTCGCCTGGCTACGGCGCGACGGTATCCCCGCCATCTACGACGTCACCCACTCGCTCCAGCTGCCCGGCGCCGCCGCCGACGGCACCGGCGGCCAGCGCGAGTTCGCCGAACCGCTGGCGCGGGCGGCGGTCGCCGCGGGCGCCGACGGCGTCTTTCTGGAGGTCCATCCCGACCCGGCCTCCGCGCTCTCCGACCGCGAGACCCAGCTCCCACCCGAGCGCGCCGAGCGTCTGCTCGCCTCGCTCCTCGCCATCCGCGGAGCGCTTCCCGGCGCGTGACCGGCCGCGCCGGGCCAGCACGGCCCAGCGCGGCTATACTCTTCTGCCGTCATGAGATCGCCGCGCGAGGTCGCCCGTCTGGTGCTCGAGATCGAGGCCACCGCCGTCCGCGGACTGGTCGCGCAACTCGACGAGCGGTTCGACCGGGCGGTCGAGATCATCCGCACGGCCGAGGGCCGCGTGGTCTGCTCCGGCATGGGCAAGAGCGGGATCGTGATGAAGAAAGCCGCGGCGACGCTCGCTTCGACCGGAACGCCCTCCTTCTTCCTCCATCCGGCCGAGGCCATCCACGGCGATCTGGGCATGATCGTCCGGGGCGATGTCGTCCTCGCGGCGTCGTTCTCGGGATCGACCGCGGAATTGCTCCGCCTGGTCGAGACGCTCAAGCGCCTGGGCGTGCCTCTGATCATGATCACCGGCAATGGCGACAGCCCGCTGGCGCGCGTGGCCGACGTCCATCTCCCCGCGGCGATCGACAAGGAGGCCTGCCCCCTCAATCTCGCGCCGACCGCCTCGACCACCGCCACGCTCGCCCTCGCCGACGCCCTGGCGATGGCGCTGCTCGAAGCGCGCGGTTTCACCCCCGAGGACTTCGCCCTCCTCCATCCCGGCGGCCGGCTCGGCAAGCGGCTCCTGCGGGTCGAGCAACTCATGCATGGCGGCGACGATCTCCCCGCCGTCGCGGCCGCGACGCCGATGCGCGAGGCGATCTACGAGATGTCGCGCAAGCGCCTGGGCATCACGGCGGTCGTCGACGACGGACGGCCGGCTGCTCGGCTGCATCTCCGACGGCGACCTGCGCCGGCTGCTCGAGCGCGACGAGTCGCTGCTCCGGCGCACCGCTCGTCGACTGCATGCAAGCGCGACCGAAGACGATCGCCGGCACCGAGCTCGCCTCGGCGGCGCTCAAGGTGATGGAAGACCACCGGATCACCTCGCTCTTCGTCACCGGCGGCGACGGCGGCCTCGAGGGCATCGTCCACCTCCACGATCTCTGGGGCCTCGAGCTCTTCTGAGCACGACACCGTGAACGCCGCCTTCGCTGCCAATCGAAGCTGGACGCCCGAGCTCGACCGCAAGTCCCAGGGGCTCCGCTGGCTCTTGCTCGACGTCGATGGCGTGCTGACCGACGGCTTGATTCATGTCTCCGCCGACGGCGAGTTGTTCAAGAGCTTCCACGTCCGCGACGGCCTCGCGATCAAGCTGGCGCGGCGCGCCGGGCTCGAGATCGGGATCCTGACGGCTCGGCAGAGCGTGATCATCGAGCTCCGCGCCCGTGAGCTCGGAATCGACGAGGTGATGCTCGGCCGCGAGGACAAGGGGCCGGCCTTCCGCGACATGCTGGCGCGTCACGGCATCGCGGCCACCGACGTCGCCTACCTCGGCGACGACCTGCCCGACCTCCCGGTTCTGGGCGTCTGCGGCCTATCCGCCGCGCCCGCCGACGCGGTTCCGCAGGTGCGCGACGTCGTCGACTTCGTCACCGCGGCTGGTGGCGGCCGCGGCGCCGTGCGCGAGCTCGTCGAGCGGATCCTGGTCGCCCGTGGCGCCTGGAGCCCGCTGCTGCGAGCATTCGGCCGCGGCGACGGCGACGATGGTCGCGGCTGAGCCAGGCGCCGCCTCGCCGCCCGCTGCGCTCCGCGGTGCTCGACCGCCTGGCAGCCCTGCTCGAGCTCTCGATCGCCAGAATGAGCTGGGCGGACGCCCAAGCGACAGGCGCCGGTATCGGCCGGCTGGCCTGGGCCCTTTCGCGTCGCGACCGCGCGCGCGCGCTCGACCACGTGAGAATCGCCTTCCCCGGGACCGCAGAGCCGGACCGGGCCACGATCGCACGAGCCTCTTTCCGTCATCTCGGCACGATGCTCGGCGAGTGCCTCTGGTTGGCCGGTCAACCGGACGAGGAGCTCGATCGGCACGTCCGGTTCGACGGCTGGGAGCACGTCGAGGCCGCGCGCACGGCCCGGCGTCCCATCCTGATCGTGACCGGCCACTGCGGCAATTGGGAGCTGCTCGCCGCTGGCCTCAACCGCCGCGGTCTCGGCATGTCGGTGGTCGCCCGGGAGATCGAGGAGAACGCGCTGCAAGAGCGGCTGCTGGCATTTCGGGCCCGCTTCGGTTCGCCCACGATCGTTCGGGGCACACCCGGCGCGGCGCGCGCCCTGCTGGCTCAGCTCCGGTCGTGCGGAGCCCTGGGCATTCTGATCGACCAGGACACCCGAGTCGAAGGGGTCTTCGTGCCATTCTTCGGGCGCGCGGCGTGGACTCCTTCGGGCGCAGCCGAGCTCGCGCTGCGCTTCGACGCGACCGTGCTCCCGACCTTCATCGAGCGCGAGGGGGGCGGCGGCCATCGCGCGCGCGTCGAGGCGCCGCTCGCCTTCTCCGCCGATGTCACCGCCGCCACCGCGGCGATGACGGAGCGGATCGAAGCCCAGATTCGACGCATGCCCGAGCAGTGGGTCTGGCTGCATCGCCGCTGGCGCCGCCGTCCCACCGGCGAGACCGCCCGGCCGTTCGACTCCCTGCCGCTGCCGGGACGGCCTCAGCCAGCCGCGGATCCGGCTCGCGGCGCGACCAGCCAGGCGCCCCCGATACCGAGGACATAGAGGGCGATCGAAGGGAGGGCGAAGATGGAGAGATTGACGATGTCGGAGGTCGGAGTGATCACCGCCGAGATGACGAAGATGATCAGCACCGCCCACCTGAAGTTCTTGAGCAGGAACCGCGGCGTGACCAGGCCGATCTTCGCGAGCAGCACCAGCAGAATCGGCAGCTCGAACATCAATCCGAGGCCCAGCACGATGGTCAGTAGGAAGCCGTAGTAGCGCTCGACGGTGATCACCGGCATCAGCTCGGGGCCGGCGATCTCCATCAAGAACTGAACCGCGCGCGGGAAGGCGATCCAGTAGGCGAACGCCCCGCCGCTCACGAAGAAGAGCCAGCCGAGAACGACGAACGGCCCGGCCCAGAGGCGCTCCCGCGCGTAGAGGCCGGGGGAGATGAAGCGCCAGACCTCCCAGAGGATCACCGGACAGACGAGGAATGCCCCGGCCAGCAGAGCGGTCTTGAAATAGAGCAGGAAGGGATCGGTGACGCCCAGGAAGGCGAGCTTGCTCCCCTCGGGCAGGAACTGCTGGATCGGCAGGGCGAGCCAGCGACAGATCTCGGGCGCCCAGGAGAGACAGAGTGCCATTCCGGCCACCAGCGCCAGAATCGAGCGCACCAGGCGCCGGCGCAGCTCCTCGAGATGATCGAGAAGCGACATGCGCGGGAGCTCGGCCGCTGCCGGCTCCGGGGCAGCGACGCCCCGTCGGGGCTCGGGAACGGCGGTCATGATCCGATGGTCAGCCCGACTCGGTGCGCGACTCGGTGCGCGGCTCGGCCGGCGGCGCGGGATCCGCCGGCTCTTCCTCCGCGGCCGCCGGCGGCGCCGGCGCGGCGGACTCGACATGGCGCGAAGCGCTCGTGCGCGGCGGTGCGAAAGGCGCCGGACGCCGCGCCGAGCCCTCCTCCTCGAGCGAGATCTCGCTCTCGATCGACCGCTTGAGATCGTTCGAAGCCTTGCGGAACTGCGCCATTCCCTTGCCGATCGTCCGGCCGATCTCCGGCAGGCGCCTGGGCCCGAAGATGAGTAGGGCCAGCACGAGAATGAAGAGAACTTCCTGGAATCCCAGTGGTCCGAACATCGACGACCTCGCTCGGAATCATCGACTTCCACTCCACCGGAGTCAAGCGCCGCGCGGTCGGCGCCGGCACGCTGCGTGCTATCTTGCCGCCTCATGAGACCTCGCTGGCGCTTTCTCGCCCTCGCGCTCCTCGTCGCCGGCCCGATTCTCGGCGCGCTTCTCGGTGACCGGCTGCTCGCCGTCTCCAGCGACGCTCGCGACAATCTGCGCGTCTACACCGGCCTCATCGAGACCGCGCGCGCCCGCTATGGCGGCGAGGTCACGTACAAGGACCTGGTCTTCGCTTCGATTCAGGGGATGCTTCGCTCGCTCGATCCGCACACCAACTTTCTCTCGCCCGAAGCCTTCTCGTCCATGCGCGAGAAGCAACAGGCGAGCTTCTACGGCCTCGGGATCCTGGTCGGCATGCGCGCCGGCCGCTTGACGGTGATCTCCCCGATCGACGGCACGCCAGCGTCCCGGCTCGGCATTCGCGCGGGCGACATCATCCATCGCATCGAAGGCGAGCCGACCGAGAAACTCTCGCTCGACGAGGCCGTGTCCCGTCTCAAGGGACCGAAGGACACGCAGGTCGGCATCACCATCCTGCGGGCCGGCTTCACCGAGCCGCTCGAGCTCACCGTGACGCGCGCCGAGATCCCACAGACGACGGTACGCTACGCCTACATGATCGAGCCCGGCACCGGCTACATCGCCATCTCGGACTTCAGCCGCGCGACCGGCGACGAGGTCACGCGAGCGCTCGACAAGCTCCGCGGCGAGGGGATGCAGCGCCTGCTACTCGACCTGCGCAACAATGGCGGCGGCCTGCTCGATCAGGCGGTCGCGGTCGCCGAGCAGTTCCTCCCCCTGGGGTCGTCCATCGTCGAGACACGGGGCCGCGTCCGCGACAGCGTTCAGGGCTTCAAGGCCGCGGGCACTCAGCGCACGGTCGACCTGCCGGTCGTGGTGCTCGTCAACGGCGGCACCGCATCCGCGGCGGAGATCCTCTCGGGATCGATCCAGGATCACGATGTCGGCTTGGTCATCGGCACTCCGACCTGGGGCAAGGGGCTCGTCCAGACCGTCTACAACCTCTCTTACGGAGCCGGCCTGGCGCTGACCACGGCGCGCTACTACACGCCCTCCGGACGTCTCATCCAGCGCGACTACAGCTCCTTCTTCGACTACTACGCGCGCTCCGACCCGGATGCCGACGCCACGAGCGAGGCGCCAAGACCCGAGCGGGAGCCCGCGGAGATCTTCTCGACGGATCTAGGACGCAAGGTCTATGGCGGCGGCGGCATCGCCCCGGACGTCGAGGTCGAACCGGCGGAAGTCGCCCCGTTTCTCCAGTTCCTGCTCACCCGGTCGGCCTACTTCCGCTTCGCGGTCGAGTACTCGAACGTCCATGCCGGTCTCGATCGCGATTGGCGGCCCGGCGACGAAGTCTTCGCCGAATTCGGCCGGTACCTCGTGGACAAGGGGATCGACTCCGCCGAAGACGTCGAGCAGGGCTTCGCCGCGCCGGAGCACCGACAGTACGCGCTGCGACAGATTCGCGCCGAGGTGCTGAGCTCGAAGTTCGGCATCGAGGCCGCGCATCAGGCGCTCTCCCCGGGCGACGCCCAGATCCAGGCGGCACTGGGGCTCTTCCCGCGCGCCGCGGAGCTGCTGGCCGAGCGCAACCGGCTGGGCCGCGCTCCCGAAGTCCACGCGGAGATCCCGCCGACCACCCGGCGCGACTGACCGCCGGCTCCGCGCTCGCTGCCCCGCGTCAGGGCGCCGAGAGCTCGCGCGACGCTCTTCCTGGGCGCTCGCTTCGCTCGAAGAGGCTCCAACCTCCATCCATGTCGTCCTGAGCGCAGCGAAGGACCTTGCGTGAGCGGCGAGGAACCGCCCTCCTCGCTTCTTCAGCCGAGAGCGCAAGATCCTTCACTTCGTTCAGGATGACAGGGGCAGACGTTCCGGATGACAAGTGAAGGCGCTCACGCCGGCAAGGCGCCGGGAGCCTGTGTCCCGCCCTGGCACGAACGAGACGCGTGGAGCGTTCCCTTCTCTGCGCAGGAAGCGTCGTAGCCCGCCCCCCAGGCACTGCAAAGCGAGCGCCAGCAAGCTTCGCGGGCGGGCGGAGCGCAGGCCCGAGCAGACCCGCCCACTCGAGGGCCGGTTCCCGCGCAGAGAAGGGAAGGCTCCACGCCAAGCCACCAGAGACACCCAACACCCGAATCAGCACGAACCAAGTCCGAGCGGAGCGAGCCCCCTGGCATTGGGACGAAAAAGAAACGAGGCCGGTCGACTCCCGCCGACCGGCCCCAGCTCGTGACCCGAGCGCTAGCCCAGGCTTCTACTCGTTGCGAACGAAGAAGGTCCGCTCGCCCAGAATCGAATAGGCGCCCAGGTCGTCGATCGCCTGGACCTGAATGTGGTGGGGGCCGTCCGAGGTCACGGTGGTGTCGAGCGCATAGGTCCAGCCCGCCGCCGCGCTGTCGGGATACCCGGGATAGTGGGTCAGCACGTCGCCGCGAAACAGCCCGTAGGTGGCCGTACCCTGCATCTCACCGTCGAGGTAGACCTGGATGACGGCGACACCCTCGCGGTCGAGCGCCCAGCCTGAAACATCGGTCACGCCACTCGTCAGCTCGCCGTTCTCGGGATTGTCGATGAACCCGAAGGAACCCTCGTTGCCGGTGAACTCGGAGCAAGTGAAGATGACCGGGATTTCGGCGACGTTGGCGACCGTGCCGTACACGTCGCCGACCCGGATCGTCAGCTCGTGGAAGCCGATCGAGTAGCCGATGTTCAGCAGATAGCCGACGTCCAGGACGAACCGCCAGCCGGCGTGCGGTGAGTTCGAGACGGTCGGGAACAGGTCCTCGATGTCGAGGCTGGGCAGGCCGTAGCAGTTGACGTACCCGCCCTCGACCGCACTGAATCGGCAGTCGGTGTGGCTGTTGGCCCAGAGCGAGCCGTTGATCAGGAGCTCGACGTACTTGACGCCGGTGTCCCCCTGCTCGATCCCCAGATCGAGTGCCCACCCCTCGATCACGCTGTAACGGGGCGTCGGATCGTCGAGGTCGCAATCGCCGTAGAGCTCGGCGCTCGGATTCGGGAAGCGGATCGCGCCGAAAGGCGCCAGGTTGTGGGTCGTGTTGTAGATCTCGAGCTGCAGCGGATTCAGGAACACTTGCTCGCCCGAGTTGCTCGTGACCCGTGCGCTCACGGTATGGAGATCGTTCAGGAACTGCGTCGAATCGAGCTGAAATCCGAATCCCGCCGCGGCGGAATCGGGGTAGCCCGGGTAGAGGTTCTGGACGTCCGGCCGATTGTGCAGCGTGTCGGCGATGCCGACCACGAAGCCGTCGACGAAGATCTCCACGCGCTCGATGCCATCGTCGTCGAGCGCCCAGCCCGTCAGCGGCATCATCCCGCTGCCCGCGTTCTGCCCACGCGGGAGCCCTTCGAAGTTACCGAAAGGCGTCGCCGCCAAGCTCGGAGCCGACGCTACGGCGCACAGAACGAAGCCCACTACCCAGCTCTTGTCTAGCCGCATCGGTATCTCCTCCGTCTAAAGACGTTCGGAGTGTGACCAAGGCTCTCGCGAAAGTCAAGTGATTACAGCATATTGCGCGAGTAGGTGCCCACCAGGTTGGGCAGTGCCTCGAGGTCGTACCCACCTTCCAGGACGGAAACCACTCGCCCGCCACAGGCCTCCTCCGCGACCTCGCGCAACCGGGCGCCCCACTCGGCGAATCCCTCTGCCGTGACGCGCATGCCGCCGAGCGGGTCGCCTCGCCAGGCGTCGAAGCCGGCGGAGACGATCAGGAGATCGGGCGCGAAACTGCGCAGGGCCGGCAGCAGAGAATCGCGAAACGCATCGGCATAGCCCTCGTCGCCGGTGCCGGCGGGGAGGGGCAGGTTGAGCGTGGCGCCCACGCCGGGGCCGCGCCCCCGTTCACCGGCGGCGCCGGTACCGGGATAGAAGGGCCACTGGTGGAGGCTGGCGTAGAAGACCTCGCCGCTCTCCTCGAACAGGTGCTGGGTGCCGTTGCCGTGGTGGACGTCGAAGTCGACGATGGCGATACGGCCGAGACCGTGCCGAGTCAGCGCCCGCACGGCGGCGATCGCCGCCTGGTTGAAGAAGCAGAAACCCATCGCCCGGTCGCGCTCGGCATGATGGCCGGGCGGCCGAACCGCCGCCAGGGCGCGGGCGGTCTCGCCACCGCACACCGCGTCGACGGCGGCGACAGCGGCGGCGGCCGCGGCCATGGCCGCGGCGAAGCTCTGGCTCGAGATCGGGTTGTCGGCGCTGTCGAGCAAGCCATCGCCACGCTCGACCGCGCGATGGAATCGAGTGATGTAGGCCTCGTCGTGAACCGCGAGGATGGCCAGCTCCAGACCCTCGGGCATCGCCGCAGCGGCCTCCTCGATTCCCGGCAGCTGACGGAGCGCCTGGAGCACCCCTTCGAGGCGCTCCGGACGCTCCGGGTATCCGGGCGGCGCCAAGTGCGAGAGGCAGACGGGGTTGCTGTAGAGCTTCACCCGGCGAGTCTAGCTCGCGCGCGTCCGCCTGGAGACCGGCCCCCCACGGCGCGCCGGCGCCGACGCGCCAGCGCGTTCGAGCTTCTTGCGCAGGCGGTGCAGCAGGGAGTCGATCGCCGCTCGGCTCCAGCCCGCGCCCATCCGGTGCGCGATCGCTTCGCTCGGCAGACCGAGCAGGAATGCCAGCGAGACCACCCGCAACCGAGCCGGCGTCGCTCGCGCGCCCATCAGTTTCCGGCAGCGTGCGAGAAAGATCCGCCCCTGCTCCCGCGCCAGTGCGCGCGACTCGGGGCAGCCGCGCCGGTCGCGAAGCTCGGCGGACCCCTCGTCCGGCAACTCGACGAGTCGACCGGGGCGGGCGGGACGCCGGCTCGTCGAAGCGGCGGCCCGCAGCTCGTCGGCGACTACCCGTGACGCGATCTGCCGCAGATAGGCGCCGGCTTCCGCCGCCGTCCGGCCGCGGAAATTCGCCAGGGCCCGACGGTCGCGCTCGAGGAGCCGGCAGAGCACTTCCTGCTCGAGATCCTCGCAGCGTTCGCGCGCGGGCAGGACGCCGGCGCGCACCAGCGCGCCGCGGACTTCCCGACGCAGCTTGGGACCATGCGCGGCGAGGAATAGGGTCCAGACTTGCTCGTCCGCGACCCGCGCGCAGTCGCGCAGGACACGGGCTTCGGGGGCGATCTCTTCTTGGTGGGGCATTCTCCGCTCCTCGGTTCGAGGGAGCGGAGGGGACGGAGCCCGAGACGGCAAAGGCCGAGCCAGGAGGCTCGGCCCCGTCGGAACATCCCCAGGATATCAGGTTGACCGCGGCTCGTCCAGGCCTCGGGCCTCAGATGCCGGAACGGCGCTCGACCCGCGCCGCAGCCCGGCGCGCCTCACGGCGGATCCTCGCCAGGTCGAGACCAACCAATCGGCCATCCTCGACCGCCACGACACCGCCGACCGCGACATGGCGAACCGATGCGGCGGTCGCGCCGTAGACGACCGCCGCGTGGAGATCGACGCTCGGCGCCAGCGCAAGCTCGGGTCGGTCGAGATCGAGCACGACCAGATCCGCAGCCTTGCCGATCTCGAGCGAGCCGATCTCGGCCCCGAGCGCCAGCGCTCGCGCGCCTTCGGAGGTGGCGAGCCGCAAGGCATCGACGGCCGGCAGGGCGCCCGGACCCTCGCGCACCGACTGCAGCCGCGCGGCCAAGCGAACCTCCTCGAAAGCGTCGAGACGGTTGTTGCAGGGTGGGCCATCGCACCCGATCCCGACCGGGATGCCTGCCGCGCGGACGCGGCAGATCCTGGCGATCCCGGAACCGAGCTTGAGGTTCGACCCGGGGCAATGCACCAGGGAGAAACGCCTCTGCGCGAGCCGCGGATAGTGGCGGCGCGCCAGCCAGACGCCGTGAGCGATGCGTAGATCCCGATCGAGCAGGCCGAGGTCGCCGAAGAAGTCGATCTCGTCTCGCCCTCCCTTGAGGCGCCGGACCTGCGCGGTCTCGTCGCGCTGCTCGAGAGCGTGGGTATGGACCGGCAGCCCGCGCCGCCCGGCGAGCTCGACGACACCCGCGAGCAGAGCGTCCGAACAGGAGAGAACGAACCGCGGGTTGAGCACGTAGCTCAGGCGACCACCGCCGGCGCCGTGGAACTTGTCGGCCAGCGCCGACGTCTCCTCGAGGCAGCGGTCGGTCGACTCGGCGAGCCGCGCCGGCAGCTGCTCGCCGGTGTCCATCAGACACTTCCCCGCGACCGCCCGCAGGCCCGATTCGGCGATCGCGGTGAGCAAGCCGTCCGCTTCCGGACCGATGCCGATGTCCTGGACCGTGGTCGTGCCTCCGAGCAGGCACTCCGCCGCGCCCAGCATCCCGGACCAGTAGGCCGACTCCTCGTCGTGCGCGGCCTCGAGCGGCCAGATCCGCTCCCGCAGCCAGGCCAGCAAGCGGCGATCCTCGGCGAGGCCGCGAAAGATGGTCTGGCCGAGGTGGACGTGACCCTGGACGAGACCGGGTAGGACCAGCCGTCCCCGCGCATCGAGGACTCGGGCGCCCGCAGGCGGTTGGAGGGCGGGGCCGATTGCGACGATGCGGCCGGCACGGGCCAGCAGGTCGACCCCCTCGAAGACACGTGCCGAGGCGTCGAGCGTCAGCAACGTGCCGCCGCGAATGAGCAGATCCGACATCGCCTTCAGCTCCCTAGAAACAAAAAGGTCCCGGCTGCCCGGGACCTCTCTCGACGCGAGACCCTGCGGGCCCCGCTGTCAGCGCAGCTTCTCCTCCACGAACTCGACGTGCTTGCGCACCTTTGGATCGTACTTCTTGAGGCGCAACTTCTCGCTCGAGGTCTTCTTGTTCTTGGTTGTCGTGTAGAAGTAGCCGGTGTCGGCCGAGGAGACGAGCTTGATCTTGTCGCGCATGTTCTGGTCCTTCCCCTGCTCGATCCCGTCGGGATCTGGATTCGCTAGCGTGACTGGCGGGGCCGACGGGACTCGAACCCGCGACCTCCGGCGTGACAGGCCGGCGTTCTAACCAACTGAACTACGACCCCGCTGGTAACGCTGCCAAGTAACTGATCCTGCTGAAACCGCCGATTCCGCGGAAACCGCGAGCCGTCGGGGCCGCGCACCGCTCGGGTGACCTCCCCAGTTTCGGTGGGAGGTGAGGGATTCGAACCTTCGACCCCCTGCGTGTAAGGCAGGTGCTCTACCGCTGAGCTAACCTCCCTCGCCCGAGCCGAAGGATCCTAGCGAGCGGGCGCCATCAAGTCAACGCGGCACGTGAGCCGCCGCCCGCCTCGGCTGCTTCGAGCGCTCCCCCGCACCGCCGGCGCGGGCAGGGCATCGTACGGCGCCCACTCCAAGACTCGCTTTCCAGTGAAGGGAGTGGCTCAAGAAAGCGCTTCGGCGCTGACGCGGCGATCCACCTCGCCCGATTCTGGGTTCGTCTCCTCTGCAGGGGGAGGCTCGGGCAACGCCGCGGCGCCGGCGCGGCGGATCTCCAAGCTCGCTTCGAGGTTCGTTGCCAATGAAGGGGTCAATTCGGGGAGCGCTCTGGCGCTGGCGCGACGGTGCACCTCGCCCGCCATGCGAGCCAGCTCTCCAGAGAGGAGGGGTGGCTCGGGGACTCCGGCACGGCGCTGGTGTGGCGCCGCTCTCTGCCCGCTCCGAGGCTCGTCATTCAAAGAACGCCTCGGACCGCAATCGCCATCCCGGTCGATCGCGAGGCCCCGACGCCAGTTCTGCCGACCCCTTCACTGGGAGCTTCCGCCAGAGTGTGAACCGTCGAGGAGCTTCCTTCGAAGACTTCGGACGATCGAGCCGGCACTCGAGGCCGCACCCTTGACCTGCGTCGTCGCCTCGGCACTGGACACTCCGGGTCCCCGTTGAAACAATCGATGGGGAAAGAGAAAGGAGCCCGAACTCTATGCACGAACTTCCAAAGCTCGGCTACACCTTCGACGCACTCGAGCCGCACATCGACGCACGGACCATGGAGATTCACCACGGCAAGCACCACCAGGCCTATGTCACCAACTTGAACAAGGCGCTCGAGCAGGCGCCCGATCTCGCCGGCAAGAGCGTGGAGGATCTTCTGCGTGGTTTCTCCGCCGTTCCCGAAGGGATCAAGACCGCGATCCGCAATCACGGTGGCGGTCACGCCAACCACTCCCTCTTCTGGGACGTGATGGGACCCGGCGGAGGGGCGCCCCGGGGAGACCTCGCCAGCGCCATCGATAGCAGCTTCGGTGGCCTCTCGGGCCTCCAGGAGAAGCTCAACGCCGCGGCGATGGGCCAATTCGGCTCCGGCTGGGGCTGGCTCGTGCTTGCCGACGGCAAGCTCGAAGTGATCGCGCGTCCCAACCAGGACAGCCCGCTGATGGAGGGCAAGACCCCGATCCTCGGCGTCGACGTCTGGGAGCACGCTTACTACCTGAACTATCAGAATCGCCGGGCCGACTACCTCAAGGCCTGGTGGAACATCGTCCGCTGGGACCGGGTCGCCGTGCGGCTGACCGCGGCGCGCGGCTGACCCGGCGCGCTGATGTAGGATTTCCGTATCGGGCGAGTCGCCGCGAGGTGGCTCGCCCGATTCCTGGACGGCTCATCTCGGCGGTGTAGCTCAGCGGTTAGAGCGAGCGACTCATAATCGCTAGGTCAAGGGTTCAAGTCCCTTCACCGCCACCACCCCATCCTCGGTTGAAACTCCTCGACCACGCCCTGGAACGGGCCCTCGACCTCGCCGCTGCGCCGGGCGAGCATTGGATCGTGGCCTTCTCCGGCGGACCCGACTCGACCGCGCTGCTCGCCGGGCTGGCGCCGCGGGCACGCGCCCGAGGCGTCGCTGTCACCGCCGTCCATGTCGATCACGGCCTCGACCCTGGCTCGGGCGACCGGGCCGAGCGGGCGCGCGAGATCGCCGACGCGATCGGGGTTCCGTTCGAGCTGGTCAAGCTCGATGTCGCGGCCGCACGCCGACGGCGCGAGAGCCCCGAGGCGGCCGCGCGCCGCTGCCGCTACGCGGCATTGGAGAGCCCGTCGCGACGCGCTGGGGGCGACGAGGATCCTCACCGCGCACCACGCGGACGATCAGATCGAGACCCTGCTCCTGCGCATGGCGGCCGGCACGACGATCGCGGGCCTCGGTGGCGTCGCCCGCGTGCGCGGCGCGCTGCTGCGTCCGCTGCTCGACCTGGACGCCTCTTGCCTGCGGGCGTCCCTCGCCGCGCATGTTCCCCCACCCGTCGAGGACCCATCCAATCGCGACCCGACGGTCCCGCGCAACCGGCTGCGACACCACGTCTTGCCGGCGCTCGAGGCCGACTCCCCGGGGCTCCGGAGCGCTCTGGCAGCGCTGCCGCGAGCCGCTCTTGGCGCTCTCGCAGCGCTCGAGAGAACGATCGCGCGGCGGGCGCCCACGTGCGTCTCCCCCGCCGGCATCCCCGCGCTCGACCGGTTCGAGGTCGTCGCCCTACCGCCGCCGCTGCGCCCGTTGGCTCTCGCCGCTCTGCTGCGCCGCGCCGGCCAGGTCCCGCCCCCCGGACCGATCCGCCTCCGCGCCGCGCTCGAGGCGCTCGAGCGCGGCCACCGCTTCGAGCTGCGGCTCGACGATCGGCTCCTGGTGGGCGGGACGGCGCGCATCGAAGTGCGACCGCGGGAATCCCGCGCGGCCCCGGTCTCGTATACTGTTTCGTTACCGGGCGAGATCGAGCTCCACGAGCTCGGTCTCCGGATGCGGATTTCCCGGGTCGGGGTGGAGCCCTGGATGTTCGAGGGACGCCCCGACCGGGCCGCATTCGACCTGCCGGCCGGCATTTCGACCGCCGAGGTTCGGACTCGCCGTCCGGGGGACCGGATCCGGCCGCTCGGGAGCGCGGGCGAGCGCAAGCTCAAGCAGCTCCTGATCGACAGGAAAGTGCCCCGGGAGCGACGGTCACGCTTGCCGCTCCTGCTGGCCGGCGGGCGCATCGTCTGGGTACCCGGGGTGACGATCGACGAGGCCTTCCGGCTCCGAGGCGCATCCGAAGCCTGGTTGGCCGAGCTCGAGCCGCTTTCGCCAGCGCACTGAAGCGGGAATGCCGCCGCCGGGCTAGAGGTTGGATCGAGCGAAGGGGAGACGACTTGAATTCGACGCTGCGAACTCTGCTGCTCTGGATGGTGATCTTCATCGTGGTCATCCTGCTCTGGAACACCTTCCAGGCCGGCCGGTCCGAACGCCACGACCTCAACCTCAACGAGTTCAACACGCAGCTCGAGCGCGGTCAGATCAAGACCGTGACCATCCGCGACAAGTCGGTGACCGGCGAATTCAAGGAGGGGGGCCGCTACGTCGAGGGTGAGACGTTCCACGTCGAGCTCCCGTTCGAGCCCGATCCCGCCTTCGTCGCCGGCTTGCTCGACAAGCAGGTCGAGGTCAAGGCCGAACCCCCCAAGGACAATCCTCTCTTCGCGATCCTGGTGGGCTGGGCGCCCGTCCTGCTCCTGATCGGGCTCTGGATCTTCTTCATGCGCCAGATGCAATCGGGCGGCAACAAGGCGCTGTCGTTCGGCAAGTCGAAGGCGAAGCTACTCTCGTCGTCGTCGAAGAAAGTCACTTTCAAGGACGTCGCGGGCATCGAGGAAGCCAAGGACGAGCTCTCCGAGATCGTCGATTTCTTGAAGGATCCGCAGAAGTTCCAGAAGCTCGGCGGCAGGATCCCCAAGGGCGTCCTGCTTGATGGGCCCCCCGGGCACGGGCAAGACCCTCCTCGCCCGCGCCATCGCCGGCGAGGCCAACGTTCCCTTCTTCTCGATCTCCGGCTCCGACTTCGTCGAGATGTTCGTCGGTGTCGGGGCGAGCCGTGTCCGCGATCTGTTCGAGCAGGGCAAGAAGAATGCGCCCTGCATCGTCTTCATCGACGAGATCGACGCCGTCGGCCGCCACCGCGGCGCCGGGCTCGGCGGCGGCCACGACGAGCGCGAACAGACCTTGAACCAGCTCCTGGTCGAGATGGACGGCTTCGAGACCAACGAGGGCGTCATCCTGATCGCCGCGACCAATCGCCCCGACGTTCTCGACCCCGCGCTGTTGCGCCCTGGCCGCTTCGACCGGCGCATCGTCGTCGATCGCCCCGACATCAACGGGCGCAAGGGCATCCTCGAGGTGCACGTCAAGAACGTGCCCATCGACGACGACGTGGACCTGGAGGTCATCGCGCGCGGTACGCCCGGTTTCGCGGGCGCCGACCTCGCCAACCTGGTCAACGAGGCGGCCCTGCTCGCGGCCCGGCGCAACAAGAAGAAAGTCGAGATGACCGACTTCGAGTTCGCCAAGGACAAGGTGCTCATGGGCGCCGAGCGCAAGACCCTGGTGATGACCGAGCAGGAGAAGATCGTCACCGCGTTTCACGAGGCGGGGCATGCGCTGGTCGCGGCGTTCTTGCCCGGCCACGACCCGCTCCACAAGGTCACCATCATTCCGCGCGGCCGCGCGCTGGGCGTCACGATGCAGTTGCCGACCGAGGACAAATACACCTACAGCAAGGGCTTCGTCGCGAATCAGGTCGCGATTCTGATGGGCGGCCGCGTCGCCGAGGAGCTGACCCAGAAGGACATCACCACGGGTGCCGGCAACGATATCGAGCGCGCCACCGCGATGGCCCGCCGCATGGTTTGCGAGTGGGGCATGTCGGAGCTGGGCCCGCTCTCGTTCTCGGGCGGAGACGAGCCCGTCTTCCTCGGTCGCGACTTCGCCCAGCGTGTCTCGTACAGCGACGAGACGGCGCAGCGCATCGACGAGGAAGTCCACCGTATCGTCGAGGGCGGACACCGGGCCGCTCGGGAGATCCTCGAGCAGCGGCGCGCGGTCCTCGATCGGCTCGCGGCGGAGCTGCTCGAGCACGAAGCGCTCGAGGGCGCGGAGGTCTACCGCATCATCCACGAGATGACCGGCTTCAAGCTGGGGCCACCGCCCGCTCCGCCCCGCGACCCCGGCTCGCCGGCGCCCGCCATCGGCGCGACGCCGGCGACCGAACCCACGGCCGCACCGGTCGGCCCGGACCTCTCGACCCATCCGAGCCCGGCCTGAAGCGGCCCACGTCGGCTAGACTCTCGCCGGTGGCCGACGCAGCGACGAGCCTGGGAACGATTCCGACTCACACCCTCGAGCTCCCTCGGGGGCGCAAGCTCGACCTGTGGCCGGGCCGGCCCCGGATCGCCGGCGTCGTCAACATCACGCCGGATTCCTTCAGCGACGGCGGCCACTTTCTCGACCCTGGACTCGCCGTTCGACACGCCCTGCGACTGCTCGAGGAGGGCGCCGACTGGATCGACCTCGGCGCCGAGTCGACGCGACCGGGCGGCGGCGTCTATGGCGCCGGCGCCGCGGCGGTGACCGCCGCGCAAGAGCTGGCGCGCCTTCTGCCCGTCCTCGAGCGGCTGCGCCCACAGACCGACGCTCTGATCTCCGTCGACACCCGCAAGGCCGAGGTCGCGAGCGCCGCCCTCGCCGCAGGCGCCGATCTCGTCAACGACATCTCTGGTCTCGGCGATCCGGCCATGGCCGCGCTCGTCGCGGCAGCGCGCTGCCCGATCATCCTCATGCACTCGCGCGGCGAGCTCGCGACGATGCAGAGAGCGATCTCCTTCCGAGATGTCGTCGCCGAGGTGCGGGTCGAGCTCGCGCGGCTGCGCGACCGCGCGATCGCGTCGGGTATTCCCGCGCGACAGATCGTGCTCGATCCCGGCATCGGTTTCGGCAAGACCGCCGAGCAGAACGCGGATCTGCTCGCCGGCCTGGGCACCCTCGTCGACCTGGGCAACCCGGTGCTCGTCGGCGCCTCGCGCAAGGCCTTCCTCGGCGCTCTGACCCGGGCCGACGTCGATGCGCGTCTTCCCGGCAGCCTTGCCGCGGCGGCGCGCGCGGCCGAGCACGGCGCCGCCATACTCCGCGTGCACGACGTCGCGGCGACCCGGCAGTTCCTCGACGTGTTCGACCGGCTTGCCGAGGTGACCTCGTGGTGAGCCTGCGCGAGCTCTTCGAGCTGGTGACCTGGCACGACTTCGTCGACATCCTCGTGGTCGCGATTCTCTTCTACAACCTGCTGCTGCTGATCCGGGGCACGCGCGCGGTTCAGATGGTCACCGGCATGTTTCTGGTCGCCGGGGTTTACTACCTGGCGCAGCTCGGCAAGCTGGTCACGCTCGAGACCATCGTCGAGAAGTTCCTCATCTTCCTGCCGTTCGCCGTGATCGTCCTGTTCCAGCACGAGATCCGCCGCGCGCTCGCGAATTTCGGCAGAGGCCCCTACTTCGGACGAGCGAGTAGCCGGAGCCTCGAGACGGCGCATGCCGACGTCGTGCTCGCGGCCACCGCGCTCGCCTCCCGGCGATTCGGCGCGCTGGTGGTCTTCGAGCGCCGCGAAGGGCTGCGCAACTACGCCGAGGCGGGGATCCAGCTCGACGCCCTGCTCTCCTACGACCTCCTGCTCAACATCTTCACGCCGGACACGCCGCTGCACGACGGCGCGGTCATCCTCCAAGGGGAGCGCATCGCGGCCGCCGCCTGCTTTCTCCCCCTCTCGACGGACTCCGATCTCTCCAAGGAGGTCGGCTCGCGGCATCGCGCCGCGCTCGGCATCAGCGAAGAGACCGACGCCATTGCGCTCGTCGTGTCCGAGGAGACCGGTCGCCTCTCCCTCGCGATCGACGGCGAGCTGGAGTCGATCGCCGACGGCAAGGCACTGCGCGCGCGCTTGCACGCGCTGCTCGCTGCCGAGACCGAGACCGCCAAGAAGGAGCCCGCGGCATGACCGAGCGCGGCAGCCTCTGGGGCCTCCGAGTTCTGGCGGTCTTCACCGCGATCATCGTCTGGTTCTTCGCCTCGGGGGGCAAGCGGGAGAGGACCTCGGAGAAGCTCGTCGACGCGGCGGTGACCTACAACTCTGCCCGCGGTCTGATCCTGCTCGATCCGATTCAGACAGTGAAGGTGCGGCTGCGCGGTCCCGACCGGCGGATCCGCAACCTGGCGCCCTACGTCGTAGACGTCGTGGCTGACCTTACCGGTGTCAGTTCGGGTCAAGTGGACATCAACCTGAGCGAGGAGAACGTCTTGCGTCCGGACGACGTCTCGGTCGTTTCGATCGAACCGAACACGTTGCGCTTGCTGATCGACCGAGAAGCGACACGGCAGGTCCCGGTGCTGGCGCGGATCGTCGGTGAGCCCGCGGCGGGAGCCGTGCCACACACGCCCACGGTGAACCCGTCGATGGCGACCGTTGCCGGGCCTCAGACCCTGCTCCGTCGTCTCGATTCCGTCACGACCAGCCCGGTCTCGCTCGATGGCCACGCCTTCAGCTTCCAGGAGCGGGTGCCGATCGTGCCTCCCGATCCGCTCATCCGCGTCCTCGAGCCCGCGGTGGTCATCGTCGGCATCCAAATGGATACCCCCGGCCTGCCCCGCGCCGGCGAAGAAGACCGGGCCGGCGACGGCGGCGACGCGGGCGTCTCGCCTGCCGCCACGCCGGCGCCGACACCGGCACCGGGCGGCGGATGAGCCGGCGGCTCTTCGGCACCGACGGCATCCGCGCGCGCTTCGGCGACGAGCCGCTGACAGAAGCGACGGTGCGCAGAATCGGTGCGGCGCTGGCGGCGCGACTGCGGCGCTCGCAGGCGCAGCCGCTGGTCCTGATCGCAGGCGACACCCGCGGCTCCCGGGAAGCCCTCTCATCCTGGCTCGCGACCGGGCTCGCCAGCGGCGGCGCCGCGATCGCGAACCTCGGAGTCCTGACCACACCGGCCCTCGCACGCCTGGTCCCACTTCGTGGTGCCGCGGCCGCAGTCGCCATCTCCGCCAGTCACAATCCGGCGCAGGACAACGGCCTCAAACTGGTCGGAGCAGACGGCTTCAAGTGGAGCGACGGCGCCGAGCTCGAGCTCGAGCAGGAGCTCGCGGCGACGCCGCCGGTGCCGGGCGACGCGCTCACGCCCCCGGCCGAACCCGGCGCCGCGGAGCTCTATCTCGCCGCCCTCAGGTCCGCTCTGCCCGGACGGCCCCTGGCCGATCTGCGCATCGCCCTGGATCTCGCCAACGGCGCCGCGACACCGCTCGCGCGACAACTGTTCGAGGGCCTCGGCGCCACGGTCGCGACCTTCGCCGACGCACCGGACGGAGCGAATATCAATCTCGGCTGCGGATCGACCCACCCGGAGCAGCTGGTCGCGACCATGGCGGCCGGCGGCTTCGACCTCGGCTTCTCGCTCGACGGCGACGCGGACCGCGCGCTGATGATCGACGACCGGGGCCAGCTCCGCGACGGCGACGCCATGCTCTTTCTCTGGGCGCGCGCGCTCGCCGCCCGCGGCGAGCTCGCACCGCCGGCCGTCGTCGCGACCACGATGAGCAATCTCGGGCTCGAGCGCGCGCTCGCGCCGAGCGGCATCGCGATCGTCCGCTGCGACGTCGGCGACCGCGAAGTCGTGGCCACCTTGCGCGGCCGGGGGCTGCGCCTGGGTGGCGAGCAGTCGGGGCACCTGGTCGATCTCGCCCTGTCGACCACGGGAGACGGCCTGCTGAGCGCCGCGGTCCTCTCCGCGATCGTCGCCCGTGCCGGTCGACCGGCCTCCGAGCTGCTCGCCGGATTCGAGCGCTTGCCCCAGATTCTCGAGAACGTCCGCGTGCGCGCCAAAGTCCCGCTCGAGTCGCTCGATGCGGTCGCCCGAGTCGCCCGCGACGTCGAGGCCAGACTGGGGCGCGAGGGACGCCTGGTCCTTCGCTACAGCGGCACCGAACCGCTCGCCCGCATCATGATCGAGGGGCCCGACGCCGAGACCATCGCCGCGATGGCCGCCGAGCTGGCGGCAGCGATCCAGACCGAAGTCGGCGCGGCCTGATCTCGGCGCGCGCTCAGGCCGCGCCGGCGAGCGCCGCGAGGTAGGCGCGCACGGTGGCGGCGAGCCCCAGATCGAGGGCGTCCGAGATCAGCGCGTGGCCGATCGAGACCTCGAGCAGGCCGGGCAGGCGCCTGGCGAGAAAGGGCAGGTTGTCGAGGTCGAGATCGTGGCCGGCGTTGACCCCGAGGCCACTCGCCACCGCCGCCTCCGCCGTCCTCCGATAGCAGGCGAAGACCTCGTCGCGGCGCGGCGTGGGAAAGGCGCGGGCATAGGCTTCGGTGTAGAGCTCGATGCGGTCCGCGCCCACGGCGACCGCGCCGGCGACCCCGGCTGGATCGGGATCGAGAAAGAGCGAGACCCGCGACCCCGCGCGCTTCAGACGACCGATGATCGCCGCGAGCCAGGCGCGGTCGACCTGCTCCAGGTTCCAACCGGAATTGGAGGTCAGCACGTCGGGAGGATCCGGCACGAGGGTCGCCTGGGCCGGCCGCACGCTCTCCACGAGCTCGATCCAAGCCGCCGAGGGATACCCCTCGATGTTGAGCTCGACGGGCAGCCAATCGGCGAGGTCGAGGACATCCGCGCGACGGATGTGGCGCTCGTCGGGACGCGGGTGCACGGTGATGCCATGACACCCCGCGGCGATCGCGACCTCGGCGGCGTGGCGGACGCGGGGACGGTCGCCGCCGCGGGCGTTGCGCAGCGTCGCGACTTTGTTCAGATTGACCGAGAGGCGGATCACCACACGGCTCCCGGCCCGGCGCTCAGCGCTCGACCTCGAGCACCTCGGCGGGCTCCTCCTCGGCCTCCGGCGCGACCAGAATCGTCTTCTGAATGGGCAGGAGGGTCCTGCGGACTCCCGACGCGGTGCTGAGGTTGACCTCGTAGAAGCCGCACGGGCTGATCGCGAGCAGCCGCGCCCGCTTCGGCTCGCCGGCGATCTGATCGAAATAGACGAGAACGTCTGCCGGAGTCTCCATCGGCCTCACTCCTCCAGGTAGCCCTGGTCTTTGTATTCCTTGAGCTTGCGCTGCAAGGTGCGCAAACCGATCTCGAGCCGGCGCGCCGCCTCCACGCGGCGCCCTCCCGTGGTCTCGAGCGCCGCCAGGATCGCGTCACGTTCGATATCCGCCATCGTCTTCGGCCCGGCCGCCACCGGCGGCGGCGCCGCCGCGCCGCGCGCCTGCGCCGCCGGTCGCGCCTCCACGCCAGTCACGGCCCGAATCTCGGAAGGCATGTCCGCCGGCTCGACCGTCTCGCCGCGGTGGAAGACGACGATGGACTCCATCGCGTTCTTCAGCTCGCGGACGTTGCCCGGCCAGGAATAGGTCTGGAGCGCGACGACCGCCTCGCGGTTCAGGCGCTTGACGCCGCGGCCATGCTCCTTGCAGAACATTCGCAGGTAATGCTCGGCGATCAGAGGGATGTCCTCCTGCCGATCGCGCAACGGCGGGATCTGGAGCCTGACCACCTTGAGTCGATAGAACAGATCCTCACGAAAGCGGCCCGTGGCGATCTCCTTCTCGAGATCCTTGTTGGTCGCGGTGATGAGCCGGAAATCGACGTCGATCAGCTCGGATCCGCCCACGCGCATGATCCGGCGCTCCTCGAGCACTCGCAGGAGCTTGACCTGAAGCTCCGGATAGAGCTCTGAGATCTCGTCCAGAAACAGCGTGCCCCGGTGGGCGAGCTCGAACTTGCCGATCTTCCTGCCGATCGCCCCGGTGAACGAGCCCCGCTCGTGGCCGAACAGCTCGCTCTCCAGAATGTCGCTGGGTATGGCGCCACAGTTGATCGCGAGAAAGCGCTCCTCTCGCCGCGGGCTCGCGCGATGCAGGGCGTGGGCGACGAGCTCCTTGCCCGTCCCGCTCTCGCCGAAGATCAACACGCTCGACTTGGTCGGAGCGACCAGCCGCATCTGCTCGAACAGCGACTCCATCGAGCCCGAGTGGCCGATGATCGACTCGAAGCCGTACCTCTTGTCGAGCTCTCCCTGCAGCTCTTCGACCCGCTCCGCCAGCCGGCGCTTGTCGAGGTGCGTGGCGACTCTCTTGCGCAGCTCGTAGAGATCGATCGGCTTGGTCAGGTAGTCATCCGCGCCGACGCGCATCGCCTCGACCGCCGATTCGATCGAGCCGAAGCCGGTGACCAGCAGCACCGCCAGATCGATTCCGCGGCTGCGAATCTCCTGGAGGAATCCGAGACCGTCCAGGCCAGGCATGCGCAGATCGCAAACCGCGAGGCGAGGCGAGGCGTTCTCTTCGAGAAACTCGAGCGCCTTGCGGGCGTCGTCGAAGGTTCTGACCGCGACGCCCGCCTTCTCGATGGCGATCGCCATCGACTCGCGCGAGCCGGTCTCGTCATCGATGATCAAGACCTGCGGTTCGACGGCCATGGCGTGCCATTCTGGCACACATTCCCCCTACCGCGTGCCTCCGGAATCTTCAGCGCTGGTCGACGTCGGCGATCAGCGCACCCTCCTCGAGCCAGTGTGCGAGCAACGTGCGGACGCGGAAGGAGTCTGCTGCCACGGACTCTTCGCAGTCCCTCGTCGTGGTGCCGGAACGGACCCGCGCCCAGATCTGGCGCACCATCTCTCCGTCCGACTCGTTCGTCGGCACCGTCGGTCTCTCGGTTCCGGCATGAAGGTAGGCGTGGTCCGGCACGAGAGTGCCGACCCGCTGCAGCTCGTCGTAGCGGCGCATCGCCTCCATCAGGAGTCCCATGACCTCCGAGAGCTCCGCCGGCTGGGCGCCCTCCACCGTCGCTCGCGAGAACTCGAAGCTCCTCGCCAGGGCCTCTTCGAAGAGCTGGAAGAATGCCTCTGAGCCGCTGAGGCGTCCTCGCCGGCAGTCCGCGACGCGGCCGCGCCATAGGTCCACCGTCGCGATGTCCTGCCCCTCTCCGTCGCGCAGCAGGAGCCGCCCGGAGCTCGCCGACTGTTGCAGGCTCTGCAACAAGCCGGGCAGGCCAAAGACTTCCAGATCACCTGAGAGAGAGGTCCGGCTCGGATCCTTCTGCACCGAGGAGGGCGGGCTCGGTCCGATTTCCGCGAGCGCCGGGTCGGGCTCCGCCCCGGCCTCGGCGGCAGACGCGGTCTCGCGATCCGGGAAGCGTTCCACGAACTCGGCGAGCAGTCGACGAACCTCGGGAGCCCGGGTGGAGACCAGCGCTCGCGCCACGTTGGTCGCCTCGTCGAGATGCCGGCCGACCACGAATCCCAACACTCGGCGGGGCACAAGCTCGCGCAGGGCCCCGACCAGCCGGTCGAGCGTGGCGGCGTCGGCGCTCAGGTCGAACCGCCCCAGCTCGCGCAGGCGGGCCAGGGTCTCTCCGGACCTCGCGCGCCGAGCCAGGGCGTGCTCGACCAGGGCCCGGCGCGCGAAAGACGAGCCACTGCGCGCCAGCGCGACCGCCAGAGCGTTCATGATCTTCCAGACTTCGGGCACCGGATGGGGCGGCGGCACGGCCGATTCGAGCGCACGCTCTGCCTCGGTCAATCGGCGGGCGAGGAGGGCGGCAGCATGCTCCTCCCGCGTCTGGGCGAGGAGGGTGAAGGCCTCCTTCTGAAACGAAGGCGCCACGGCGAGCAGAGTGAATGGAGCAATGAGGTCGATCTCCGCCCGGACATCGGCCGACGCGGGCCGGGGGATCCGGTGCAGCAGGTAGACCAGATTGCGCTGAAACCACCAGAGGTTCGGATCGCGCCCCGCGTCGGCGAGACTCGTCGCCAGCCGGTCGATCACGGCCTGCCGGGCATCGGCGCCCCAGATCTCGAGCAGCGCCAGCACCAGGCGCCGGCGTTTCTGATCCGGTTGAAACACGAGCTCGTCGAGCAGCTCGCGGACCGCCCACCCGGGGTGGAACTCGAGCAGCCGGCGCAAGGTCGGCAGCCGTCCAGGTTCCGTCGTGGATTGCAGCAGGGCCATGGTGTCGTAAGCCTCGTGCGCTTTCGCCTTGGCGATTTCGGCGAAGCGCGACTCGACCTCGCCGTCGCGCACCATGCGATCCGCGAGATCGACCAGGGTCACTGCTCGGCCCATCGCCCCTCGATTGAATTCCTCGGCCGCGACCCGCAGCAGCTCCTTCCAGCGTTCCCCCGAGCGGGCTCCGTCTCCCGCCAGTTGCACGGCACGCCGAACCGCCTCGAGGGAATGGGACTCCGGAGCACGAACACCCGAGCCTGTCGTCAATGCCCAGTCGGGAACCGAGCCGACGAGGGAGCGCACGAGGTCTCGCTCCACGGCCGGCCCGATTCCTGCCGACCGCATCTGCTGCAGCCTCGCGTCCAGCTCCTGGGAGCTCCTGGCGCCAGAAGCGGCCAGGACCATCAACTGTTCGGCGACATCGCCCGTGACATTCCCGCCGAGCGCGCGCTCGAGGAGCAACGAGAATCGGCGTACGTCACGAAGCTCGGCGCTCGACAGGGCGGGCGCGGCGCCGGCTGCCGCCGGCGCTCTCGCCACCGGTTGCGCGACTGGCCGCACCGTCGCCAGATGGAGGTGATCGACCCTCGGGCCAGTCTGACGTACGGTCTCCCGCAAGTGCCCGACCATCTCGGCGAGCCGAGCCTGATCCTCTGGCGCGCACCGCTCGATCATCGCTTGCGCGACGCCTCCGAGGAATGGCACGAAGCGCTCGTCCCGAACGATCTCGAGCTCCTCGAGCTGCTGGATCTTCTTGAGCGAATGGAAGAGCAAATCCGCCAGCGTCGTCTGCCCGCCGCCAATCTGGTACTGATAGACCGCCCAGAGCCGGAGCTGCTCGCCGGTCAGTTCGGGCGCGTAGTCGAGGAGCAGCTCGACCGAGTCCGCGACCAGCAGAGGCGCCAACTGGTCCGCCAGGTACCCGCCGAGCTCGTCGAGCGCATCTCGGAGTCTGGGATCGAACTCAGTCACTCGCCGTCTCTCGGATCTCGGGAGTCGGAGCCGAGATCGGCCGCCGGCGCCACGACTCGGTTGCGGACGCGCAGCTCGACCTCGATTCAATCCGCATCGACACGCTCCCGCAGCGCCACCCGAGCCCGGACCACCCGCGCCGACCCGGATCCGCTGCTCATGGCGCGTATTCCATCATCGAAGCGAGCTCCAGGTCCCCGCAGATCGAACCCGAGAGCCCCTCGAAGCGATCGCGGTGGGCATCGGCTCCGGACAGAAGGCTGACGGCGAGAGTCGCGGCAACCTCGCCCGGTCGAACGCTCCATCGATCCGGGGGTTCATTCGGAGTTCGACACTTGCTCGATCCGGCCGTCGTCCAGGCAGACCGCCGAGAGCCGGCCACCCCAGGCACAGCCGGAGTCGAGCGCGACGAGGTCGGAGCGCACCCTCAGACCGAGCGCGGCCCAATGTCCGCAGACCACGGTCACCTCGCCGCTGCGCCGCTCCGGCAGGTCGAACCAGGGCACGCAGCCCTCCGGCGCCTCCTCGGGCGGTCCGCTGAACTCCTTGAAAGGATGTCCATCCGGCCCGACGGTCCGTAGCATCGTCATCGCGCGCAGTGCCCGCAGCTCGAAGCTCTCCTTCTCGCCCACCTTGCTCCTGTAGGCGCCGAGAAGCGTGCCGGCCCCTTCGCCCGCCAGGAGATCCTCGAGAGAGCGCGCGACGCGCTCGGCGCCCGCAGCCGTCCACTCCGGCAACAACCCGGCGTGAACCATGAGCTGTCGGTCCCGGCGCGCGATCAGCGGGCGCCGACGCAGCCAATCGAGCAGCTCGTCCCGGCGCTTGTGCTTGAGTACGCCGCGCAGCGTGTCGCGGGATCGTTCCGCGGCGACGCCGCAGCCGACTGCGAGCAGGTGCAGATCGTGGTTGCCGAGAACGACGGTGACTCTCTCCTCGAGATCGCGCGCCCACTCGAGGGTCTCGAGCGAGCCGGGTCCCCGGTTGACCAGGTCGCCGGTCATCCACAAATGGTCCGTTTCGGGTTCGAAACCGATTCGCTTCAGCAGTTTCCGCAGCGTGCGGAAGCAGCCGTGCACATCTCCGATCGCCCAGGTCGCCATCGCCGATCGCACGCTACCCGGCTCGCGCGCGACGAGGCAAGCCGCGCGGTGCGAACCGCCGCCTACTTGCGCTGGTTGGCTTGCAGGATCCGCTTGCGCAGGCGGAAGGCCTTGGGCGTGACCTCGACCAGCTCGTCCTCCCGGATGAACTCGAGCGCCTGCTCGAGGTTCATCAGGCGCGGCGGCACCAGATGCACGGTGTCGTCGGAGCCGGAGGCGCGCATGTTGGTCAGCTTCTTCTCCTTGGTGATGTTGACGTCGAGGTCGTTCTCGCGCGCGTTCTCGCCGACGATCATGCCCTCGTAGACCTCGTCGCCGGGCGCGACGAAGAGCTCGCCGCGCGGCTGCAGGTGCTCGATGGCGTAGGCGGTCGCCCTGCCCGCGCGGTCGGCGACCAGGGCGCCGGTCGGCCGGTGGGCGATCTCGCCCTGCCACGGCTCCCAGCCGTCGAACAGGTGGTTCATGAGGCCGGTGCCGCGGGTGTCGGTCAGGAACTCGGTGCGGAAGCCGATCAGACCGCGCGACGGGCATGCGGAACTCCATGCGCACGCGCCCGATGCCGTGGTTGACCATCTTCATCATCCGGCCCCGGCGCGCGCCGACCTTCTGGGTGACGACGCCGATGAACTCCTCGGGGCAGTCGACGACGAGCTGCTCCATCGGCTCGTGGAGCTGCCCGTCGATCGTCCGGGTGATCACCTCGGGCTTGCCGACCGCCAGCTCGTAGCCCTCGCGGCGCATCATCTCGATCAGGATCGCGAGCTGCAGCTCGCCGCGCCCGGAGACCTGGAAGGCGTCGGGCGTGTCGCCCTCCTCGACCCGGATCGCGACGTTGGTCAGGACCTCGCGCTCGAGCCGTTCCTGGAGCTTGCGCGAGGTGACGTAGTTGCCCTCGCGCCCCGACGATCGGCGAAGTGTTGATCGAGAAGACCATGGCGATCGTCGGCTCGTCGACGCGGATCGGCGGCAGCGCCAGCGGGTCGCTCGAGGTCGGACAGCGTCTCGCCGATGCCGACGCTCGTCGAAGCCGGCGACCGCCACGATGTCGCCCGGGCCCGGCGCGCTCGATCTCGGACCGCTTGCAGCCCGTCGAAGCCGTAGAGCACCGTGACCTTGGCCTGGACCACGACGCCGTCGTTCTCGATGCGCGCCACCTCCTGCGCCGCGCCGGATCTCGCCGTTGAAGATGCGGCCGATGGCGAGGCGGCCCGACGTAGTCGTCGTAGTCGAGGCTGGTGATCAGCAGCTGCAGCGGCATCTCCGGGTCGTAGCGCCGGCGCCGGCACGGTGCGCGAGGATCTGGTCGAACAGCGGCGCGAGGAGTGCTGTCCGGCCCGTCCGGCGATCGGTCCGGCAGAGCCCCTTGCGCGCGTTGCAGTAGAGCACCGGGAAGTCGAGCTGCTCGTCTCGTCGCGTCGAGGTCGATGAACAGGTCGTAGACCTCGTTCAGCACCTCCTGCACGCGCGCGTCGGGGCGGTCGATCTTGTTGATCACGACGATCGGCGGCAGCCCCGCCTCGAGCGCCTTGCGCAGCACGAAGCGGGTCTGCGGCAGCGGCCCCTCGCGTGGCGTCGACCAGCAGCAGCACGCCGTCGACCATCTTGAGCGTGCGCTCGACCTCGCCGCCGAAGTCGGCGTGGCCGGGCGTGTCGACGATGTTGATCCGCGTCCCCTGGTAGTGGATCGCGGTGTTCTTGGCCATGATCGTGATGCCCTTCTCGCGCTCGAGGTCGATCGAGTCCATGACCCGCTCGGCGACGCTCTCGTTCTCGCGGAAGATGCCGCTCTGCCAGAGCATGGCGTCGACCAGCGTGGTCTTGCCGTGGTCGACGTGGGCGATGATGGCGATGTTGCGTACGTCGTCTCGTCGCTCGAGGCGGCTCATGAGTCACACCTTCTTCTGGGTTGACGATTGGGATCGCGGGCGGACGGAAGCGCGCCGCGATCCGCGACGATATCACCGCCTGCGGCAGGGTCGTACCGGCGCCGGGAAGGGTCCGATCTAGCGCCGCTGGCCCGAGCCAGGCCGCGCCGCGACGTCCGTTCCCTCTGCGCCGGCCGCGGGGGAGCTCGCCCACCGCGAGTCGTCGAGGTCCGGCCTCGGTAGGCCGCGAGCCGGTGTGCGGATCGCCGTGGGCGCGAGCTCGGGATAGGGCCAGCGCTCCGTGTCGCGGCGCGCGCTCTCGAGTGCGTCGACGCAAGCGCGGTCGAAGGCGATTCCACTTCCTTCGCGCAGGTACTCCATGCCGAATTCCGAATCGCGGGCCGGCCGGTAAGGCCTGGAGGCGGACAGCGCCTCGAAGACGTCGGCGACGGCGACGAGCGCCGCCAGAGGATCGATCTCGTCGCCCTTCAGGGCGCGCGGATAGCCGCTACCGTCCAGCCTCTCGTGGTGCTGCCAGACGATCGGGAGCACGTCCAGGAAACCCTCCATCGGTTCGAGGATGCGCACGCCCTTCTCGACATGCGACCGGAGCATCTCCATCTCCTCAGGCGTCAGGCGCTCCTGCTTGTCCAGGACGCTGCTCGGAACTCCGATCTTGCCGACGTCGTGCAGGAGGGCGCCGCGACGCAGGGTCCGGAGGGCGTACTCGGACAGAGCGAGCTGCTGGCCGATCGCCACAGCGATGCCGGTGACGCGCTCCGAGTGGCCCCGCGTCCAGGGCGACTTGGCGTCGACAGCGCGAGCGAGAGCCGTCAGCGCGCCCCAGTTCGCGCGATCCAGATCGTCGATCAGATGCACGCGGGAAATCGCCAACCCGAGC
This sequence comes from uncultured Acidobacteriota bacterium, assembly GCA_963700315.1. GTDB lineage: Bacteria > Acidobacteriota > Thermoanaerobaculia > Multivoradales > JAGPDF01 > JACTMI01. The sequence continues at coordinate 291,462 of CAVOXC010000002.1, forward strand.
TGAGTGCTGGGGCCCTCGAGCGCTGCCACGAACCGCCTCTCGGCCTCGGTCCCGGTGAATCCGACTAGCCCGATCGCCCCGAAGATTCTGCTTCCACGTCGGATCGACCGCCAGAGCGAGGGCGGATGGGAGCGGCCGTCCGACAGCGTCACGAAGCTCCGCTCGATGGGCACCCACTCCTCGGTCGCCGCCACGGCGGACGGCAGGGTCAGAGCGGTCTCGCTCGAGCTCCGGCCGATTCCCTCATCGGCCCGTCGGCTGCGCCGAATGACCTCGCTGACTCCTCGGCGATCCGAGAGAATCACCACGAGCTCCACCGTGGGCGGCGCGACGGCCGAGATCCTGTCGACGAAGGCGTTGACGACGCGCTCGGCGACCGGCGTCGAGGCGAGCGCGGCGACGGCGACTTCGTTGCCCGCCTGCAGCAGATGGAAGGTCCGGTCGAGCTCCTCCGCCATCTGATTGAAGCCGGTGCCGAGCTGCTCGAGATCGGACGCTCCCGCGACCTCGACCCGCGCGGAGAGCTCTCCCGCCGCCAGCCGTCGCGTTCCCTCCAGCAGCTCGGACAGCGGCAGGAGCTGACCCTCCAGCTTACGGCTGAGCAAGATGCCGGTGAACAGCAACGAGCCGATCGCGACCAACCAGGAGGTCCGGCGCAACAGTGCGGCTTCGTCAGCAACGGTGTCGATCTCGCTGACCGCCGCGACCAGCCCGGGGTGTCCGAAGTCGTGGCCCAAGGGAATCGTCACGAAGCGCGCGCGCCACCGCTTGCCGTCGCCAGCCTTCCATTCGACCCCGCCGATCCCCTCGCGAGCGATCCCCCGGACCCGCGCTTCGAGCTCGGGCGCCGGGCTGGGGGCGAAGGCGAGCGTCTCGCGCCCCTCGGCGCCGAGCAGCAGCCAGCGAATTCCCCCTTCCGCCGGAAGGGCTCCGGTCGTCCAGAGCCAGTGGAGCTCGACCTCGCCCCACACCGCACCGCCTTCCGGACGGCCATCCGGTACCACCAGCCAGAGCGACGGCTCGCTGCTCGAGGCGAGCGCCTCGACCAGGGTCGTCGCGCGCGAGCGCAGCCGCTCGGGCCACAGCGCCCGGGGCGGAAGCACAATCGACGCCGCGGTGGGCGGACTCTGCCCATCGGGGGCCCAGAGCAAGCGACGAAACCGGTCGGGCCAGAGATCGCCGTCGAGGTTCAGGCCGGGGTGGATCTCGGCTTCCCGAATCACCCAGCGAAGATCCAGGTCCAAGTCGATCAGCCGCCGGTAGACCTCGAGCCCCGAGTCCTTGGCCCTTGCCGCGAGACGGAGGTCGGCGGCGGTACGCAACTTCGACTCGTACTGGTAGGTCGAGATCAGCAGCAGGAGACCCAACGGCACTGGCGCAATGCCGAGCAGCAGGATCCGGAGCCGGCGCCCGAGCGTCCACTGGGATCGTCTCCGCGGCGCTCTGCCGTCGGCGTCCATCGCTTCAGAAATCGCGCCCGAGACCGTAGAACTGGCCATCGTTGGCGCGAATCACGTCGTCGTGGCTCTTCGGATTCTGGAGCGGGGGCCTGCTCTCGCCGTCGGGGCCGACGCTGTAGAGGTCATAGAGAGTATTGATCGGAACCAGGAAGCGGTCTTTGCGCGCTGTGCCCTTCCAACCGGGACCGCCGAACCGGAAGTACACATAGGGTCGGCCCCAGGGATCGAGACGCGCGCGCTCGGGCAGGTCGTCGATGGTCGGAGGAAGCCCCTCGTGAAGATCGTCGTAGAGCCCGATCTCGAACTCGATCTGGCGCATGTCGACGATGGCGCGACGGATTTTCATGCGGTCGAGGATCTGGAGGAAGAGCGGCACCAAGATCGCGGCGATGATGCCGATGAGCGCGATCGTGACCAACAGCTCGACCAGGCTCCATCCCGCCGCCGAATCACGACCGCGGCGGCAGCGCGCCCTCGTCGCCGGTTCGTTCACGGGCTCCGCGACCATGTGATCGAAGTCTGATTCTCGATCCGGAGCGCCTCCCCTGCCATGACCAGGCGCAGATCGGCGGTGGCGTCGCCCCGGTCGTCGATCTGGTAGCGCAGAACGTACACCGCGGAGCCGTCCTTCTTGGTCTCGAGGAAGACCCCGCGCAGCGGATACCGAGCCTCGCCGTCCGCGCCCTGACCGATCGTGATTTCGTCGGGCCCGATCTCGAGGAATCTGTCCGCGTAGCGCGAGTCGGAAGTCGTCCAGCGGCCCGCCAAGCTGCTGGTGACACCGATCTCCATCTGCCTCGGTCCCCGGCCAGGCCGCCAGATCAGCAGGACCAGCGCGACCAGTGCGAGGAGGACGAGAGCGGTCCTGGGTTTCATCCCGACCTTCCCCCGACCTGCAAACGACCATCGTACGGACCCACGGAGAATAGCATCCGGCACCCTCGCCCATGTCCCTCGACCGGCAGCGGTGGGCGCTGCGCAGAGGGTAGGATCGAGCCATGCGACGCCTACTCTTGCTGCTCGCTCCCGCCCTGGCACTCGTTGGTGTCGCCGCCGCCGCTCCCGGCTCCGACGCCGCCGACGCCGCTCCTCCGGCCGATCCGGCGACAACTTCCTTCATGGCGTACGACCCGCCGTCGACGCTGGTCGTCCCGGCGCATCCGGTGGCGCGGGCGAAGTATCCGTTTGTCGACGTCCACAGCCATCAGTTCGACCTGGACGAGGCCGGCGTCGCCGAGGTCGTGGCGGCGATGGACGCGATGAACATGGGCGTCATGGTCAACCTGTCCGGCCGCGGCTTCCGCCGGGTCGACGGGCCGGACGGCCGCCCGCCGCTACGGCTTGAACGATCCAGGCTACTTCCGCGACCTCGTCGCGCTCACGGAACGGGTCGCTCCCGGCCGGATCGTTCACTTCACCAACGTCGATTGGTCGCGCGTCGGCACGCCCGACTGGCCGGGCGCCGTCGTCGCCGAGCTCGAGGCCGACATCCGCGCCGGCGCACGTGGCCTCAAGGTCTACAAGAGCCTGGGCATGGACAGCCGGGACGCGGCGGGCGAGCGGATCGCGGTCGACGACCCCCGCCTCGACCCGATCTGGGCGGCGTGCGGCCGCCTCGGCGTCCCCGTGCTGATCCACACCGCCGACCCGGCCCAATTCTGGCAACCGAAGAACAACGACAACGAGCGCCTCTACGAGCTGATCGAGATCCCAAGCCGCGTTCGCGATCCGGCGACCAACGTGCCGTGGGAGCAGCTGATCGCCGAGCAGCACGCCCTCTTCCGCCGCCATCCGGGAACGACCTTCATCGACGCCCATCTGGGCTGGCTGGGCAACGACCTCGCGCAGCTCGGCCGCCTGCTCGACGAGCTGCCGAACGTCCAGACCGAGATCGGCGCCGTGCTCGCCGAGATCGGCCGCCAACCCCGCTTCGCGCGCGACTGGTTCGTGCGCTACCAGGATCGCGTGATGTTCGGCAAGGACAGCTTCGCTCCGGAAGAGTTTCCCTATTACTTCCGCGTGCTCGAGACCGCGGACGACTATTTCCCCTACTACCGACGCCGCCACGCGTTCTGGAAGATCTACGGCCTCGATCTGCCCGACGGCGTTCTGCGCAAGCTCTACTACGGCAACGCCCTACGCGTCATCCCCGGGCTCGATCGCTCGCGCTTCCCGGGCTGAGCCCGGCGCTCACCCACCGGGCGGCTGCGCCCACCTCGAGGCGTCGCCGCTCTCGAGATCGTCAAGGAAGATGCACCCTGGCACTGGGACGCTGCCCGCATTCGCTGGATCCGCGCATTGGTCGAGCTCATCACGGTCCGGGAAGCCATCGCCATCGCGATCCACCCCGAGCCGCTCTTCGTTCCCGGCAGGCACGGCCGTGAACGTCACCTCGCCGCCCGCCACCACGCCGCCGCGCAGCGCCCCCAGCGTCGTCGTTTCGCCGCTCCGGTCCGATTCGAGGACGCCCGATCCCGCGAAGCGATAGCCACGCACCAACCCCGAGAGACGCCCCTTGGCGATCAAGCCGATCTTCGATTCCTCCGCCAAGTCGGCGAGCAGCTCCAGCCGCGCGAGGAGCCCGGGGTCGTCGAAGTTGCCGGGGTCGAAGGTGATCTGCGCGCCCACCGCGGCATGCGTGTCCTGCGAGGAGGGGCCTGGCGGTTCCAGGAAAGCAGCGTCGCTGGAGCCTCCGGGGAGCTCCGAGCCCGGAATCGACAGCACGAAGGCGATGAGGTCGGCGACCTCCTGATCGCTCTGGGTGTCGAAGGAGTTCATGAACATCGAGAGCGAGGGAATCGAGCCGTCCTGGGTGAACCCGAATCCGGCGAGACTCTCGGTCGACTTCAGCTCCATGCCGACCCTGTCCGCGAGGTTGCGCAGCTGCGGCACCTTGAGCGCGCGATTAGTTCGAGCGTCGACAGAGACGAGAGCGGACCGATTCTCGCCGTTCGGGCCCGCCGGCAAGGGCACGAACTCGCTGCCCGACAGCGTCACCGGCGCACTCATTCCGGTGGGCAACGTGTGGCAGGTCGAGCAGGCGAACTCGAACAGCATCTGGCGCGGCGGCCGGTAGGACTCGAGCCCGTGCGTCGCATTGCCGGGCGGGAGCGGCGTTCCCGCGGCCAGGGCGAATCTCCCGCTCGCCACATGGCCGGGCAGCGGCAACGAGGTACGCAGCGAGTTGTCGAGGTTGCGATGCGGGACTGGGCGGAAAGGTCAGCGTCGCCAAGAATCCCTTGAGCTGCTGCATCTCGGTCGGGGACAGCATCACGTCGTCGCCGAGCAGGCTCTCGAAGGCGCCATTGAAGGCTTCGATGCCCGCCCGATCGCCGCGCCAATGAAGCGGCTCCTTGCCGATGATGTCGACCAGGGTCTGGCTGACCATCGGACCCTTCATCGGGTGAAAGGGGCCGAAATGAAGCGGTGGGTGGATGATGAATCCCCCCATCGCCAGATTGTGGACGGCCGGGTCGAGGGCAACCACGTCGCCGCTCGGATCCCCGAGGTCCCAGGCCAGGCGGTCCATGCGGGCGTCGACGTGGCAGGAGGCGCACGAGACATGACCGAGACCCGAGGTCGAGCGCGTGTCGTAGAGAAAGCGCCGTCCGGCCCGCACCGGCTCCGGAGTCGCGTCGTGAAAGTACCTCCGGCCGACGACCTGCTCCGTCGCCAGATCGATCCACGAGACCGCGGCGCCGAAGCGCTCGAGAACGTAGAGGCGAGCGCTCGCCGAATCGAGGACGAGCCCGGTCGGACCCGGCCCGACGCCGATGGCCGCCGACGACGAATCGTCGAGCGGCGCGAGGCGTTCTCCAGCCGGCCCGATCACCACGACGTTGTTCGATCCCATGCCCGCGACATACCCGCGCGTACCGTCGCCGCGCCAGGCGATGGCGCGCGGGTCACCGATGGACCGGTCGCGAAGCGCTTGACTTGCTGTCGCGGGATCCGACTGTGCCGCGATCTGGCTGTCGCTGTAGTCCAGATGGCCCGCGTTGAGGTCGATGATCTGCGCAGCAGCGGGCAGCTCCGGCGCGAAGCGGGCGAGCTCGACGCGCACGAATCGCCCCTTGAGATTCGGCTCGAAACGGATCTCGTTCACGGCATCCGTTCCGACTACCGTCACCTGACCATCGCCCGGCCGAACGCCGATCGCCATGACGATGTTCATGAGACCACGCGCATACGAGACAGCCAACGAGCTGGCGTCGATGATGGCGACGTCTCTGTCGGGAAGGGTCCAGTCGGCCACCCGCCCCGATGCCGACGCCTGCGGCCCACTCACCCAGGTCGTCCAATCCGTTCCGACGTCGTCGAGCCAGGTGCCCGCCGACGACTTTCGGACGATCAAACCGGCCCGGGGAGCTACATCCGTGCCGCCTGGCAGGTACTCCGGCCGGATCGGCGGCTCGAAAGCGCCCTGCCAGTTGGGCGGCGGGTTGGTCCCTCCGTACGGCCCGACGCGGCACTCACGACGTTGGGCGGCGAAGAGCCGGGCGGGAAGAGGAACTGGAAGAGGCGGCCGCCGGAGAGGATCGTCGTCCCGTTGCCCGACTCGAAGATTGCCGCGTAGACCCGCGCGCCATCCGGCGAGGCTGCGAGTGCCCGCGGCTCCTCCGCGGCGATCGCAACCTCGGCGATGGGCCCAGCGGGGCTGGCGGCGTCGTAGACCTCAATCCGGTTGGTCGAGGAGCAGGAGACGAAGGCCCGCGCCGGGACTCCCGCGAAGACCACGTCCGCCGGATCGTCGCACACCGGCAGAGTCCGGACGACGTGGTGGGTCGCGAGATCGACGATCGAGACCGAATCCGAGATCGCGTTGACCACCCAGGCTTCGGTCGGCGTCCGCGCCCGGACCGAAACGGGATCGAGACCGACCGGCACCGAACCGCGTCGAGCGAGGCCGAGCGGGTGGGGCGCGAGGATCTCGAGTCGCGCGTCGGCGGTGTTGACCGCGAGCAGCAGTCCGCCGTCCGGCGTCAGCTCCAGGGGATGGACGTGGGACGACTCCCAGTTGACGAACGATCCGGTGACCGCCACGCCACCGACCGCTAGGGAGAAACAGCAGAGAATGCTCGTACCGACTCGGCGAATCACCGCGCGAAGCTACCGGTCCGCCGTCGAATGCGCAACCAGGCGGGCCGTCGATAGGATCGGGGCGTGCTACTGCCGCTGCCCGTCGATGAGACGCTCGCGCCGCTCGTCGACGCTCTCGGCGCTCACGGTGCGGCGATCCTCGAGGCGCCGCCGGGCGCGGGCAAGACCACGCGCGTTCCCCCGCGGTCGCCGCGGCGACGGCGGGGCGCATCCTCGTTCTCGAGCCCCGGCGCGTGGCGGCGCGCGCGGCGGCCCGCCGCATCGCCGCCGAGCGCCGGTGGCATTTGGGAGTGGAGGTCGGCTGGTGGATCCGCTTCGAGCGGCTCTTCCGGGCCGACACGCGCATTGTCTTCGCGACCGAGGGCATCCTGCTCCGCTGGCTCCAGCGCGACCCATTCCTCGCGGGCGTCGGCGCCGTGATCTTCGACGAGTTTCACGAGCGCGCTCTCGCCGCCGACCTCGCTTTCGCGCTGGCGCGGCAGGTGCAGCTCGAGGCGCGCCCAGATCTCCGACTCCTCGTGATGTCGGCAACCCTCGAAGCGGGCCCGCTGTCGGCTTTTCTCGGCGCCGCTCCCGTGGTGAGGAGCGCAGGCCGACTCCATCCAGTCGAGACCCGTCTCCTCGACCGGCCGGACGATCGCCCGCTCGCCGTCCAGGTCACCTCGGCGGTCCGGCGCGCGCTCACCGAAACGGCGGGCGACCTGTTGGTCTTCCTGCCCGGTCTGGGCGAGATCCGCCGTGCCGAAGAAGCGCTCGGCGCCCTCTGCGTGGAATCCGGCCTCCGCCTCTGCCCTCTCTTCGGCGACCTGCCGATCGAGGCCCAGGACGCGGCGCTGCGCTCGGGCCCTCGGCGGCGCGTCGTCCTGGCGACCAACGTCGCCGAGACCTCGGTCACGGTGGAAGGGGTCACGGCGGTGGTCGACAGCGGGCTCGCTCGTCAGCTCCGTTTCGATCCCACTACCGGTCTCGATCGGCTGGAGACAGTGCGCATCGCACGCTCCTCGGCCGACCAACGCGCGGGCCGCGCCGGGCGTCAGGGTCCGGGACTCTGCCTCCGGCTCTGGAACGCCGCCGACGATCTCGCCCTGCGCCCGCACGAGCTGCCCGAAGTGCGCCGCGTCGATCTTGCCGGCGCCGTGCTCGCCCTCGCGGCCTGGGGCGAGCGGGATCCCCGTGCCTTCGCCTGGTACGAAGCTCCGGATGCGGCGCGACTCGAGCGCGCCACGGCCGAGCTCGCGAAACTGGGCGCGATCGACTCAAGCGGGATCACCCCGCTCGGCCGGCGACTCGTGGCGCTTCCCCTGCCGCCACGCCTCGGCCGCTTGGTGCTCGAAGGCGAGAAGTTGGGCGTCGCCGAAGACGCGGCCCTCCTCGCCGCCATCCTCTCCGAACGCGACCCCGCTCGCTCCGACCGTCGCGACCACCGCGCGGGCTCGCGCTCCGACCTGCTCGATCGCCTCGACTCGCTTCGCTCGGCACCAAGAGCGGCAACGTCGACGCTGTTCCGTCTGAGGGACCAGTTCCTCGACACCCTGCGCCGTCAGAGCGATGGAGACTCCAACGAGGAGTCGCAGTCGCCGATCCCTCCTCCCGAACGACAGCGAGCGCAGGGGGGGCAGCGGCCGACCGCGAGAACCACCGAGCCAAGGCGAGCCGTCGGCACGGATCGAGCCTCACCCCCCCTAGCTGAGCAGAGAGCTCCGACCACCCCTGGGCGGTGCCGAGCGGAAGCGAGCCTCGATCGCGACCAGGGAAAGAAGAGAGGAGCCGCTGTTGCGCGTGCTCGCCGCGGCCTACCTCGACCGCCTCTGTCGACGGCGGCAACCCGGCTCGGACCGGGCGGTGATGGTCGGCGGCCGTGGCGTTCGGCTCGGGCGCGAGAGCGCCGTGCGCGCGGGCGAGCTGTTCGTCGCCGTCGTGCTCGATGCCGGCCGCGGCGGCGAGCGCGCCGAAGGACTGGTCCGCGCCGCTTCCACGGTCGAGCGCGAGTGGCTTCCCGTCGAGCTGCTGCGCTCGAGCCGCGAGCTCCACTGGGACGACGCGAACGAGCGGGTGGCCGCTCGCGCGGTCGTCCGCCTGGAAGACCTCGTGCTGGAGGAGAAAGAGATCCCGATCGACGATTCCGAAGGCGCGGCCGCGCTCCTCGCCGAGCGCGCCGCGGCCGACCTCGAACGGGCGCTCGCCCTCGACCGCCCGGAGCTGGCCGGCCTGCGCCAGCGCCTGGAGTTCCTCGCTCGCGTCCGCCCGAACCTCGAGATGCCCCGCTTCGACACGCAGGTCCGCGCCCTGATTCCGAGCCTCGCCAGCGGCAAGCGGTCCTACGCCGAGCTCCGGAAGCTCGCCTGGAACGAGCTCGTCCTGGGAGGCCTCGACCGGAGCCAGCGTGCCGCGCTCGAGCGCGATGCCCCGGAGCGCATCGAGCTCCCCTCGGGCAGCCGCATCCGCGTCGACTACTCGGCGCCGGACCGACCGGTGTTGGCGGCCAGGATTCAAGAGCTCTTCGGCCTCGCCGAGACGCCTCGCCTCGCCGGCGACCGCATCCCCCTCCTGCTTCACCTGCTCGCGCCCAGCGGCCGACCGCAACAGGTCACCCAGGATCTTGCCAGCTTCTGGGCAAACACCTACCCAGAGGTGAGAAAAGAGCTTGCCGGCCGCTACCCGAAACACGCCTGGCCGGCGAATCCGCTGCAGGCGCCTCCGCGGCGCCGGCGCCACCGCCGCTCGGGCTGAAGTCGAGATGGAAGCTCCTGGTCTTGCGGGGGTTGACAGATTCGCGGATTCGTTGCACCATATCGATGTATGGTTATAAAGCTAACTCCCCTTCTTCCCGCCCTCCTCTCCCTCGCGGCCGCGGCGGCTTCGGCGCAACCGCTCGACCTGGCCACAGCGATGGCCCGCGCCCGCACCGAAGGGCGTGAGGTCATCGCCGCCGATGCGCGTCGAGTGGCCGCCGACGCACGCGCCGACGAGGCGCGCGGCCACCGGCTGCCGAGAGTGCGGATCAGCGAGCAGTGGCTCCGCACCGACTCGCCCGCCGACGTGTTCGGACTCCTGCTCAACCAGCAGCGCTTCTCCTTCGACGACTTCGTCCTGGGAGACCCCAACGATCCCGATCCGCTCGAGACCGCGATCACCCGCCTCGAGGTCGAGGTGCCGATCTATACCGGCGGCGAAATCTCCACCCGCGTCGAGCAGGCTCGGCTCGTGGCCGCTGCCGCCGGAGCGGACGCCGGACGCACCGGCGACCGTGCGGCGGTCGAGGCCGCCGAAGCGTGGATCCGCCTCGCTCAGGCCCGCGAGGCGGCCGACCTGCTGAGCGCTTCGCGGGAGACCGTCGCGGCGCACGTCGAGCTCGCACGCGCCTACTCCGACCAGGGCATGGTCGTGCGCTCCGAGCTGCTGCGCGCCCAGGTCGAGCTCGCACGCGTCGACGACTTGCTGTTGGAGGCGCGCGGCAATGCCCGCGTCGCCGAGGCGAATCTCGCCTACCGCCTGCGCGACTCCCTCACCGCGACCTATGTGCTCGCTACGCTGGCTACACCGCCGGCCATCGCGGACGACGCCGCACACCGTGGATCGAGGCCGCGTCGAATCGCCCTGATCTCGCGAGCGCCCAAAAGCGCCTCGCCGCCGGCGAGCTCGAGGCCGCGGCGCTGCGCGCCGGCCTGCTGCCACGCCTTGGCGTCGTCGCCCGCTACGATCTCGTCGACGACCAGATCTTCGGCAGCCATGGCAATTCGACCATGATCGTTGCGCTCGCCAGCATCGATCTGTTCGACGGCGGCAGGAAGCGTGCGGCGATGGCCGCCGCCCGCGCCGACGCCGAAGCGGGGCGCGCCGATGTCGAGCGTTTCGCCGAAGGTGTCCGCCTCGAGGCCAAGCAGGCGTGGGAGGTATCGCGCGTCGCGAACCAACGCCAGGCGACCGCTGCGGCGGCTCTGGACGCCTCCAAAGAGGCGCTTCGAATCGTCGAGGAGAGATTCCGCTCCGGCGTCGTCAAGACGCTCGATGTCCTCGACGCCACGACCGCGCGACGCGAGGCCGAGATGCGCGAGTTGGTCGCACGCGCCGAAGGCTGGCTCGCCTACTTCCGACTCGCTCTCGCCGCGGGGCTCCCCCCCGAGGCGGCGCTCTCCCCTTCGACTCCGCTTCCTGAGGCCCAATGATCGTGAAGATACCCGCGACACTCGCACTCGCCCTGACGACGCTCCTCCCGCTCGCCGGCTGCGGCGGCCGCTCCGGTCCGCCGGACGCGGCCGAGCCCGGCTCGATCTCCGCTCCCCTGGCCCGCGCCGAGAGGGTCGACTCGATGCGCACGACCGAGCTCGCCGGTACCGTCGCCGCGGCGAAGACGAGTGCCGTGTCCTCGCGCGTGATGGCCCTGGTCGGCGCCGTCCACGTCGAGCTCGGCGACACCGTACGCGCTGGCCAGCTGTTGATCTCGATCGACCCCACATCGGCCCAGGGTCAGGTGGCGCAGGCCGCGGGCGCCCTCGCGCAAGCAGAGGCCGCGCTGACGCTCGCCGAGCGCAACTTCGAGCGCTTCCGGGCGCTCGCCGAGCGTGACGCGGCCTCCGAGCTGGAGCTCGATATGGCGCGCATGCAGTTCGCACAAGCCTCGGGCGCGGTGCAGCAGGCCGGCGGCGCAGTCGATGCCGCGCAGGCAGTCGCCAGGGAATCGAAGGTCGTCGCTCCCTTCGCCGGTCGAGTCTCGGCGCGCCTGGCCGAGGTCGGCGACCTCGCCGCGCCCGGCCGCCCACTGGTCCTGCTCGAGTCCCTAACGGGCCGCCGCCTGGTCGTGGCGGTGCCCGAGTCGCTGGCCCGGGCCGCGGAGCTCCGGCCCGGCGGGACGCTCGAGACATCGCTCGACGCCCAACCGGAGCTCGACCGGATCTCGGGTCGGATCGCCGAAGTCTCGCCCGGTCCCGATCCGATGACCCACGCCTACACGGTGAAGATCGACATCCCACGCATCGAGGCGCCTGCCGGCTCCGCCGGTCGCGCCTACCTGACGAGCGGTCCGCGCAGCGCCGTCCTGGTTCCCGCCGAGGCGCTCATCGAAAGCGGCGGCTTGACGCTGGTGGTGATCCGCGACGAGCAGGGAGTCGCTCAGACCCGCGTGGTCACGAAGGGCGAAAGCCACGGTGACGGGCGAGTCGAGATCTTGTCCGGCCTCGGCGGCGGCGAGAGCATCGCACTCGGGCTCACCGGCGCGCCGCCGGCGGGGACTCGCCTGCTCGAAGTGGGAGGGGGCTCATGACCGACGAGTCGTCGACCCGGTCCGGTCTCTCGGACAAGACCAGGCGCGATGCGCTGCGACTGCGCCAGACGCGCAGGCCTCTCGGTTTCGCGGGCAAGGTCGCACGCGCCTTCCTCGACTCGAAGCTGACTCCGCTGCTTGTCGTCGCCTCGCTCCTGCTCGGCGGCTTCGCAGTCATCGTGACTCCACGCGAGGAGGAGCCTCAGATCAAGGTGCCGATGGTCGACGTCTTCGTCGAGCTGCCCGGCGCCGACGCCGACGAGGTCGAACGCCGCCTGATCTCGCCGCTCGAGAAGGCGCTGTTCGAGATCCCCGGCGTCGAGCACGTCTACTCGACGTCGCAGCCCTCCGGCGGCATGATCATCGTCCGCTATCTGGTCGGCACCGATCCGGACCGCGCCGCGCTCGCCGTTCACACCAAGCTCGCCGAGCAGGCCGCGGACCTGCCCGCGGGGGCGGCGCCGCCGCTGGTGGTGCCGCGCGGCATCGACGACGTTCCGGCGGTCGCCTACACGATCTGGTCGGCCGAGGCCTCGCCGCTCGAGCTGCGACGGGTCGCCCTGGAGCTGCGGGCCGAGCTCGTCCGGCATCCGCGCGTGGCCCAGGTTCATGTGCTCGGAGGCGTGCGTCGCGCGGTGGTCGTGCGCTTGGACCGGGAGCGGCTGGCCGCCCACCATGTCTCGATCCTCCAGGTCCATCGAGCGCTGGCGGGGCTCGACTGGAAGCTCCCGGCGGGCGCTTTCGCATCCGGCGACGTCGAGACCGAGGTCGAGGTCGGCAGCCTCTTCCGATCCGTCGCGGAGGTCGGCGCCGCCGTCGTCGCCGTCCAAGGCGGATTGCCCGTCTACCTGCGCGACGTCGCGACCGTCAGCGATGGCCCGGACGAGCCCGACCACTACGTTTGGCTGACCGCCGGCGCCGCCGGCGCCCACAAGGACCTGCCCGCCGGCCTCGATGTCCCGGCGGTGACCCTGGCAATCGCCAAGAAGCCCGGGACCAATGCCGTCGTCCTGGTCGAGGAGCTCGACGGTCTGCTCGCCCGGCTCGCCGGCCCGGTGCTGCCGGCCGACGTGCACGTCACCAAGACGCGCGACTATGGCTTCACGGCCGACGAGAAGTCGTCCGAGCTGATGAAGCATCTCGCCCTCGCCACTCTTTCGGTGGTCCTCTTGATGGCCATCGCCCTCGGTCGCCGCGAGGCCGTCGTCGTCCTGGTCGCGGTGCCGGTGACGCTGGCGCTCACCCTGGTGTCGTCCTATCTCTTCGGCTACACGCTGAATCGAGTCACGCTGTTCGCGCTGATCTTCGCCATCGGCATCCTGGTCGACGACGCCATCGTCGTGGTCGAGAACATCCATCGCCACTACCAGCTGGGTTGGACCAATCCGCGCCACGCCACGGTGTACGCGACCGACGAGGTCGGCAACCCGACCATCCTCGCCACCTTCACCGTGATCGGCGCGCTGCTGCCGCTCGCCTTCGTCTCCGGCCTGATGGGGCCCTATATGCGGCCGATTCCGATCAATGCCTCGGCCGCGATGCTGTTCTCGTTGATCGTCGCGTTCGTCGTTTCGCCCTGGCTCACCTACCGGCTCTTTCGCAAGCACGCCGAGGCGATGACCGCCGGCGGCGAGGCTCGACCGGGGCAGGAGACTCCGGAGGAGGGCCGGCTCCATCGCCTCTACCAGAAGCTCTTCGCGCCCCTGATCGCGAGTCGATTCAAGCGCTGGGCGGTGCTGGGCGGGATCGTGGTTCTGCTGCTCGCCTCGACCGCGCTCTTTCCGCTCCGTCTGGCGGTTGTCAAGATGCTGCCCCACGACAACAAGAGCGAGCTCCAGGTCGTCGTGGACATGCCCGAAGGGACGACGCTCGAGCGCACCGCCGCGGTCGCGCGCGAGCTGGCGTCGGCGGTGCGCGAGCTGCCCGAAGTGACCGACGTCGAGACCTACGTCGGTACCTCGGCGCCCTTCAACTTCAACGGGCTCGTCCGGCACTACTTCCTCCGCTCCGGCCCGCTGGTGGCGGATCTCCAGATCAATCTGATGCCGAAACAGGATCGTGACCGCGAGAGCCACCCCTTCGCCAGGGAGTTGCGGCCGCTGCTCGCCCCGATCGCGGCGCGCCATGGCGCCAACGTCAAGGTCACCGAGGTTCCGCCCGGTCCACCGGTGCTCTCGACGCTCGTCGCCGAGGTCTACGCGCCCTCCGCCGAGGAGCGCCTCGCAGTCGCCGAGCGGGTCCGGGAGATCTTCGAATCGACGCCCGGCGTGGTCGACATCGATTGGTACGTCGAGGGCCCGGGACCCAAGATCGAGCTCGCCGTCGACCGCGAGAAAGCGGCCCGCGTCGGCGTCTCGCCCGAGGTGGTTGCGCGCACTCTGCGGGTGGCGCTCGCCGGCGCGGACGCCGCGCGGCTCCATGACCCCAGCGCGCGCGAGCCGGTGCCCGTGGTCCTGCGTCTCGACCGGGCGCAGCGCTCCTCCGCCGAGGACCTTCTGGCAGTCCAGGTCCATGGTGCGCAAGGGCAGCTCGTGTCGCTCGCCGAGCTCGTGGCGCCACGTCAGACGACGCGCCGTCCCTTCGTCTACCACAAGAACCTCCGTCCCGTGACCTACGTCGTCGGCGAGGTGGCGGGAGCGGCCGAGTCGCCGGTCTACGCCATGCTCGATATGGGCGAGCGCGTGGAGGCCCTCACCGACGGAGCGGGACGGCAGATCGATGTGCTCTTCTCCGGGCGGCCCGAAGACGGCACCCGCACAGTGGTGCAGTGGGACGGCGAGTGGCAGATCACCCACGACGTCTTTCGCGACATGGGCGTCGCCTTCGGCGCCGTGCTGGTGCTGATCTACCTGCTTGGTCGTCGGCTGGTTCCGTTCCTTCGTGACACCGATGATCATCATGGCGCCGATCCCGCTCACCCTGATCGGCATCCTTCCGGCGCATGCGATCGGCGGCGTCTTCTTCACGGCGACCTCGATGATCGGCTTCATCGCGCTCGCCGGCATCATCGTGCGCAACTCGATCCTGCTGGTCGACTTCGTCAACCTCGAGCTCGCGGCCGGCGAGCCGCTCGAGACGGCGGTGATCAAGGCCGCGGCCGTCCGGTTCCGGCCGATCGCGCTGACCGCCGCCGCCCTCGTCGTGGGCGGCGGCGTCATCCTGCTCGACCCCATCTTCCAGGGGCTCGCCGTCGCCCTGATCTCCGGCGTCGTCGTCTCGACGGCGCTGACGCTGGTGGTCATTCCGCTTCTCTACTACATGTACGTCTCCACCGTCGGCGTAGCGGCCGTCGTGTCGAGCCGCCGACGGAGAGACCGGAGGTGATTCATGACTGTCGATTCCGCACTGCGTGGCATCGCCGGAGCGTTCGTCCTCGCGTCTCTGGCTCTCGGGTGGTTCGTCCACCCGGGCTGGTTCCTCTTCACGGCCTTCGTCGGCTTGAACCTCGTTCAGTCTTCCTTCACGGGGTGGTGTCCCATGATGGCGATCCTGCGCAGGCTCGGAGCTGCGGGGGTGACGCCTTGAAAATGGTCATGCTGGTGGTCGACGACGCGCGCAAGGAGGAGCTCGAAGTGGTCCTGGAGGAGGCCGGTATCACCGGATTCACCGAGCTCTCGCGCGCCTCGGGACGGGGCAAGAGCGGTCCCCGCATGGGGTCGCGCGCCTTCCCGCGGACCTCCGCCGTGGTCTTCTCCATCCTCGGCGACGCCGCGCTCTCTGGTCTGGCCGAGAAGCTCCACGCCTTCTGCGCGGACTGCGGCGAGCGGCTGAAGATGGTTTCGTGGGAAGTCGAGGAGTTGCTGTGAGGCTCCGACGCCGCCGACCAGCTTTTCTCGCGCATCGCGGATCGACTGAAAGCGCTCTCCGATCCGACCCGACTGAAGATCCTCCATACCCTCGAAGACGAGGAGCTCTGCGTCGGCGACGTCTTGGCGCGGGTCGGCGGCAGCCAGGCCAACGTCTCGAAGCACCTGGCGCTGCTGCGCCGCTCGGGTGTCCTGGCCTCGAGGCGGGAGGGCACCAACGTCTACTACCGGGTCATCGATCCGGCGGCTTTCGAGATCTGCCGCACCGTCTGCTTCGCCATCGAGCGGCGGGCCGACGAGGAGCGCGAGGTCGTGCGACTCGGCCAGGAAGCGAATCGGCGCGGATGAGCGACCTGCTGCTGTTCCTCGCTTTCCTCGCGGTCTGGATCCTGCTACAGCAATTGGCTCCTGCCCCGTCTCGGCGTGCCCACCTGAAGTGTCCCCGACCCGGCCGGGCGCCGGGCCTGCGGCAACGATCGTTCCGCCAAACCACCATCCACAGCGAAGGACCCGACATCATGCGAGACACCGGCATCGCGTTCGAAGCCCTGACCGATCTCTCCTTCGACACCGCGGTGGCTCGCTGCCGCGAGGAGCTCGCCGCCGCAGGCTTCGGCGTCCTCACCGAGATCGACATCCAAGCGAAGCTCAAGGAGAAACTCGGCGTCGATGTCGACAAGAACCTGATCCTGGGCGCCTGCCACCCACCGTCGGCGCACCGTGCGCTGAAGGTCGCGCCGCAGGTGTCGGTGCTGCTGCCGTGCAACGTCGCGGTCGCGGTCGAGAACGGGCGGACGATTGTGCGCGCGATGAATCCGGAGGCGGCCATGAGTGTCCTTGGAATCCCCGCCCTGGAGGAGGTAGCCCGCGAGGTGGGCGTGGCCCTGCGCCGAGTCTGGAGCGCGTCGCCGGCTGATCGAAACCTCACCTCCCCATGGATCGTGAAGTGGACAAACACTGGCAATATGACCTTGGGGACCGGCCTCCTGGTGGGAACGGAGCCAGTATGACGACTATTCCAGGCGACAGAATGGACTGGGAACCGACTATTCTCCCAAATCGGGACCTGCCGAGCGGCAGCGGCCACGCAATCGTCACTTGCCAGGGCTGGCGCGGAAGGTTCCACCCCGGCTAATCTTGGACTTGCGATGAAGGGACCCCGCTTCGGGTTCCGCTGCCGACAACCCCCTCCCACCTCTTGGCGCTAGCTGCCTGCGCCGCTGCCACGGGAGGAGGCTTTCCTCGCGCGGACGGCAAGCGCCCCGAAGCGGTGGTCTCCTTCGTCGGTTCCGCTCTTCTGCAGTGCGGCGCCTCGACCAACCGCAGTGGATCGCCACGATCTCGGTTGGACGAGTGCTCGATAGACTCCTGCGGTGATCCATCTCGCCGCCGTCGTTCAGCTGACCTCCACCTCGGACTCCGAAGCCAACCTCGAGCGCGCCGAGGAGTTCGTCCGTGTCGCCGCCGCCCGCGGCGCGGTGCTGGTCGCGACGCCGGAGAACACCAGCTTCCTCGGGCCACACGAGGAGAAGGTGCGGCGCGCCGAAGCGGTCGACGGTCCGACCTGCGCCCGCTTCTCCGCGCTGGCCGAGGAGCTCGGCATCTATCTCCTGCTCGGTTCGTTCAACGAGGCGAGCGGCGATCCGGCACGTTGCTACAACACGAGCGTCCTGTTCGGTCCCGACGGCGAGCGGTTGGCCATCTACCGCAAGCTCCACCTGTTCGACGTCGAAGTGCCGGATCGCGTCTCGTTCCGGGAGTCGAGCACGGTGCTGCCCGGCTCCGAGATCGTTGTCGTCGGCACGCGCTACGGCCGGCTCGGCCTCTCGATCTGCTACGACCTGCGCTTCGGCGAGCTCTACCGCCGCCTGGTCGAGCTCGGCGCTCAGATCCTCGCGGTCCCTTCGGCGTTCACCGCGACCACGGGCAGGGCGCATTGGCCGACCCTCGTTCGCGCGCGCGCCATCGAGACCCAGTGTTTCGTGCTCGCACCCGCGCAGTACGGCCGGCATGACGACGGCGGCCTCAAGGAGAGCCACGGCCAATCGATGATCGTCGATCCCTGGGGACAGGTCCTGGCCCAGGTCCCCGACGGAACCGGCGTGGCCCTCGCCGAGCTCGATCTGCGCAGAGTCGAGGCAGTCCGCCGCGCCATTCCCGTCGCCGCCCATCGCCGCCCGCTGCCCTGACCCACCGCAACCTCCGGAGTGCGGAGACGTAGAAGCGCCCATGCCCGAAGTCGCGCTGCAGGCCCCGACCGCAGCCTCGTTGTCGCGCGGTCGTTGTAGATTCATGCCGTGCAGCCGAGCGAAGCGCAACCGCCACGGACTTCTGCCGCGGGCGACCTCTGGATCCTCGAGTTCGTCGACCTGGAGTCGCGGCGACTGACCCGGATACCGGTGGCGCCGCTGCCGTTTCGGATCGGTCGCTCCCCCGGCCTGGAGCTCACGCTCAAGACGCCCGAGGTCTCGAGCACCCATGCGATCCTCGAGATCGAGGCGAGCCGGCTCGCGGTGCGCGACCTCGGCAGCACCAATGGCACCTTCGTCAATCGCCAACCCGTGAGCGAGCCGGTTGCGCTCGCCGACGGCGACATCCTCCACTTCGCCTCGCAGGAGTTCCGCGTTCGCCGCGCGAGCCTGAGCGAGGGAGCCCAGCTCGCCGCTCCGGCGACTACCCGCGTCTCGCTCGATTTCAGCGATCTGCTCTCGAGCGCCGACGGCCTGGTTCGGCTGCTCGAGAGCGGCTCCGTGGTTTCGGCCTTCCAGCCGATCGTCGGGCTCGAAGAGCTCGAGATCGTCGCCGTCGAAGCGCTCGGCCGCGGTGCCCTGGCAGGACTGCCCCGCGAGCCCGCCCGCCTCTTCGAGATCGCGGCGAAGATCAACGCCGAGCTCGAGCTCGCGGCCGCATTCCGGCGCCAGGCCGTCGCCGCGGCGCGCAGCGCTCGCTTGGACCTGCCTCTCTTCCTGAACGCCCACCCCGATGAGCTCGTCGCCGACGAGTTCCTCGAAGAGATCGCGAATCTGGCGGCGGAATCTCGCGACCTCCGATTGGTGCTCGAGATCAGCGAGCACTTCGCGGCCCCGATCGAAGAGCTCAGAGCGCTCGCCAGCCGCCTGCGCGCCGCGGGTGTCGGCCTCGCCTACGACGACTTCGGCGCCGGCATGGCGCGCATCGAGGAGATGTCCGAGGCGCCAGCGGACTTCCTGAAGCTCGACGCGACCCTGGTGCGCCGGATCGACACGGCTCCACGCGCCAAGCGGCGACTGCTCGGCGCCCTGGTCGCGGCGGCTCAAGAGGTCGGAATGGAGGTCATCGCCGAGGGCGTCGAGAGCCGAGACGAAGCCCTCGCCTGCCTCGATCTCGGCGCCCGCCTGGCGCAGGGCTTCCTCTACGGACAGCCCGGTCCCCTGCTCCATGCGCTCCGCCCGCTGCGGACGGGAGAGCGCGGCTGAATCGCCGCGCGGCTCGGCCCGCGACTGCGGGCAGAGCCGGCGGAGCGATGCCCGATTCGGGAGGGTCCATCTTCGCGGCCAGCCGAGCGCGTTGTGCAGATGGAGGGTGACGATCAGCCCGATCAGACCTGCGAGCCCGAAGGGCACCCGCGCTCCGAGGCGGGCCCGGTATCGCCGAGAGATCCCGCGCGCGATGGTTCAGCTGGCAGCCGGGTCGCCCGAGCCGGGGAGGCGCCGGCGGCCCAAGCGCGCGACGGCGAGCAACGCCAACCCGAAGAGCGCGAAACCCGCGAACAGCGACGCCGGGCGACCGACGCGGACGAGGCCGAATGCCAGCTCTCCACCCGCTAGGACGAGCGCGGCGAGCGGAAACCCGGCGAGCGGCGCGAACGGACCGAAGCGCCGCGACAGGGCCAGCACGACCGCCGCGATGGCCAGCACGCTCGTCCGCGCCAGGGCGAGCGCCTCGGCGCTCGAGGCCAAGCCGAGCGGCGCCGCGAGACCCCCGACGACGAAGACGGCCATGCAGACGATCGCCACCGCGGCGGACAGGATCGCCGCGACGCGCCGGGCCCATCGCTCCGTTTCGCCGCCGCGCCAGATCAGCGCGTAGGCCAGCACAGAGGCGAGCAGGGCAGGAATCAGAGCGCGCGGCGCCAGCTCCGCCAACGCCTCCGGGGGTCCGGCGAAGGCGGCGGCGAGAGCGCCGAGGAGGCCCGAGACGACACCGGAGGCAAGTCCCAGGAGGGCGGCGTGCACCGCCAGGCTGGAGCGCCCGAATCGCATCGAAATCGCCGCCGCCACGATGGCGAGCAGGCTCCAGCCGATGGCGAGCGCCCGCCCCTGCGCGAAGAGCGTGGTTCCCCATACCAACAAGAGCAGGGCGAGCGACGTGGTGAAGCGGAAGCTCCGACGCAGCTCCGGGCCCCGTTCGAGCAGCGTGAAGGCCGCCGCGTACGTCGCGATCGCGACCAGCGTCGCGGCCACGCCGGTCGCCGACAGGCCACGTTCGGCGACGCGCGCCACGCGCGCGGCACCACCGAAGCCGATCCATGCTGCGACGAATCCCTGGAGGGCCGCGAAGAGAGCGATGTCCTGCCGGCGCAACAGTGTGCGCAGGGTGAAGAGCCCCAGATAGCTCGCCGCGAGCGCGACCGCGAGCACCCAGACGCCGGCAAGGGAAAGGTCCGGATACCCCGGCGGCGGCCCACCCTCGCGCGTCACCAGCACAATGGCGAGCAGAATCGCCAGGTCGGCCGCCAGCGCCATCGGCCAGCGCAGGCCCCGCCACCCCCGCCGGCCGTAGCCCAACCAGGCCGTCGCGACACCCAACGCCAGCAACCCGATTCCCGCCACGAGCAGCGCGTGCGTCGAGACGATGAGCGCCGCGAGGGCCACCAGAGCAGCCAGCGACCCGAACCAAGTCGCGAACCGCAGATCTCGGCGCTCCGCCACCACGAGCAGCGCGATCGACAGCGCGACGACAAGCGCGACGGCGCCCGGGGCCGGCAGGACGCCGAACCTCGCCGCCGCCTCCCAGGCCAGCGGATAACCGACGAGCGCCGAGAGGGCGGCGAGCGTCGTCGCCTCTCCGGCGCGGCCCCGACTGCCCGCGCGATCGGCCAGTACCAGCCAGACCACGGCGTAGAGGACTCCGACCAGGATGCCGACGGGAGTCGGCATCACCCCGGCCTCGGTGACAGCGCGAATCAAGAACGCGCCGCCGAGAATCAGGAACGAACGACCCGCCAGGCTCAGCCACGTGCCCGACTCTCCCACCGCGGCGAAGGCCGTGCCCCGCTTCGCCTCGCCTTCGATCTCACCGGCCTCGAGCTCACTGGCCTCGAGCGGCCCAGCTCCCTGCCGCTCGAGGACGGTGAGCCGCTTCTCCAGGGCGGCGATCCGACGTTCGATCCGAGCCAGCTGCTCTTCGCTCATGCCGACCCTCCAGGCTGCCGCTCGCTCATCGCCGCTCCCTGGCCCCGCGCAGCGTCGGCGCGCCCGCGATCGCCCATCCCGCGGTGGCCGCGCGAGCCCACGGGCTCCCTGCCGGATCCGATGAACTCTCCCAAGGTATCCGTCTACCGCCGCGGCGTCACCGCCCGCGCGGGCGGGGCTGCCGGCCTCGCGGATGGTGGCGGCTGCTGGCCGGACTCAACGCCCAAGCCGTCGCGCCAGCCACTCGACGCCGCGCAGTGCGCGCTCTGGCTCGACTGCCGTGTAGCAGAGACGCACGTGCGTCGGATAGGGGCCGAAGCTCGGACCGGGGGCCACCAACAGACCGGCCGCGAGGCAGTCCTCGAGCAGGCCGCCGAGGCCCCGATCGTCGAGTGCCTCGGCCACATCGAAAAAGAGGAACGTAGAGCCCTCGGGCAGCGGCAGACCGAGCCGCCGAGCGGCGCTCCGGGCCGTCTCGAGGTATTGGTCGCGGGCGGCGCTGGCCCATTCGAAGCCGGGTCCGGCGAGCGCGCGCACGACCGCGAGTTGCGCCGCCGTCGGCGTCGAGTAGAAAGTGTGCGTGGCCACCTTGCGCAGCTCGACCATGACCTCCCGCGGGCCGACGACGTAGCCACACCGATTGCCCGCCATGCCGAAGCTCTTCGAGAACGTCTGCGCCAGGAACGTTCGCTCCGGCGCGAGCGGCAGCGCTCGAACGTGCTGGCCGGAGTAGACCAGCTCCTCGTAGACCTCGTCGCTCCAGATCCACAGGTCGCGGCTCCTGGCCCAGCCGATCAACGCCTCGATCCAGGCGCGCGGCAGGAGCCTCCCACTCGGATTGTTGGGCGTCGACAGATAGAGCGCGACGGTACGCGACCCAGCTCGCCGGGCGACCGCGGCGACCGCCTCCTCGGCGCTCGCGCACTCTCCCGCGAGAATCGGCACGGCGACCGGAACGCCATGGAACGCGCGCACGATGCCGGAGATGAGCGGCCAATACGGGGCGAGGATCAGCACTTCGTCGCCGGCGTCGAGCAGCGCACCCGCGACCGCGCCGAGAGCTCCCGTGGCCCCCGCCGTAACCAGTACGCTCTCCCGCTCGAGCGGCAGCCCGGTCTTCTCGCGTTCGAGCTCGACGATGGCGTCGACGAGCGCCGGTAGGCCGTGCACCGGGGCATAGCGGTGCATTCCGGGGTGGTCCGCGACGGCGAGGTCCTCCATCCGGCACCCGGCGGCGGGCTCCATCCAGGTATCGCCGACGTGGAGCGGATAGGTTTCGCCGTCGAAGCGCTCGAGCCGTCCGGCAAGCGTCGAGTAGAGCGAGGGCGAGATGGCGGCGAGATGCGCGGCGGTCGCGTGAAATCGGGGCATTGTCCGTGGCCTCCAGTTGCATCGCCCGGGTCGGCCGACTCTACCGTTCGCCGGCGCCGAAGCGGCGGGCCGATGAGGCGCCGCGGGCAGTCCTGGGGCTCGCCCGCGGAGTGAAACCGGCCGATCGCCGGTCGGAACCCACCACGAGAAGCGAGCGGTCGCCTACAATCCTGGATCATGATGCGCCATCGACGGAGTCCGATTCTCGAGCCATCGCTAGCAGCCGCGCTCGCGCTGACGCAGTTCACGGCGCCCGCCGCGGCGCAGGAGGGCGGCCTCGCCTCGTTCCTCGACCAGGTCGAGGTGCGGGTGTTGAGCGTCGACGTCGTCGTGCTCGACGCGACCGGGAATCGCTGGCGCGGCCTCGCGCGCGAGGACTTCGAGCTCTTCGAGAACGGCGAGCCGGTCGAGATCTCGAACTTCGCCGCCTACGACGAGAGCTATGCCCCGGCCGATCCCACCGCCGCGGAGTCGGCGCTGGCCGCGCTCGCGGGAGTGGGAACGACGACGCCGCTACAACCGCCGCCCGTCACTTGGGTCGTCTACGTCGATCAATCCAGGCTCGACGTCGGGCCGCGCAACCAGGTACTGCGCGAGACGCGGGAGTTTCTGGAAGGGGCTCGCAAGCCCGACGAGCTGGCGATGATCTCGACCTGGGACGGTCAACGCCTCCGCGTCGTCAGCCAGCTCTCCACCGACGGGCGAGCGATGAGCTCGGCGCTCGCCGATCTGCAGAAGGAGGTGGGACCCTCGGCGCTCACCCGCGCCCGCTCGGCCCAGCTGGAGCGCGAGATCCAGGTCGTCGGCGCCGCTTCGGTGGGCGGGGAACCGGCCGACGGCACCGCGGCGACGACGCTCACCGAAGAGATGGCCCGCTCGTTGCGCGAGGAGGTGGCTCTCAACTCCGACGAGGAGGGGCGCGCCACGACCCGTGCGATCGGAGGCTTCCAGGATCTGCTCGAATGGATCGATGGCATCGAGGGGAGAGTCGTCCTGCTCTTCGCGGGCGGTGGCTACGACCTCGATCCGGGCGACGCGCTCGCGGAGCTCTGGACGACGAGGTTCGAGGGTCCCGCGACCGATTCGGTCACCGTCGGCTCCGGCCTGCGGGCCTCTCAGCTCTCGCTCGACTATCTGCGCCTGCTCCAGTCGGTCAACCGCAGCCGAGTCACTGTCCACACCATCTTCGCGGGGGCGAGCCGAGGCCTCGATATCAGCGCCGACAACCCCTCGAGCCCGACCACGTTCGGCGCCGTGTCGAGCGCCGGCGGAGCCGCCGGCGCGGCCTCCTCGCTCTCCGCCTTCGCCGCCGAGACCGGCGGGCGCATTTTCACCGGCAACAGCAAGTTGGCGGAGCGGCTCGATGCCGTGCGACGCGATCTCGGGCTCTACTACTCGCTCGGCTACCATCCGCAGGGCGAACCACGCGGCGGGCTGCGCCAGCTCGAGGTCCGGGTCCGTCGCGAGGGCGCCCAGGTGAGGCACCGCAATGCCGTGGTCGAGCGCAGCGCCGAGGAACGCGCCGAAGCCGCCGCCGTCGCGGTGCTGATCCGGCCGGAGACTCGAAAGCCGGCGGGCGCCCTGATCGAGCCGGGTCCGCCCCGCGACGCCGAAGGCCGGCGGGGCCGCGTCGTGCCGGTTCGGATCGCTGTGCCGCTGCGCGAGATCGTGCTCCTGCCCGACGGTGCGAAACATCTCGGCAAGCTGGTCTTCCACTTCGCGCTCGCAACGCCCGACGGCGGCTTCCTCCGCTTCGAGCCGCGGCGCCTCGACTTCGAGATCCCGAACGAGGACCTGTCCCGAGCCGTGGCGAGCTCGGTCTCCTACGAGATCCAGCTGCCGCTCGATCCCGGCAGCTATCGCCTCGGCGTCGCCGTGCAGGACGAGCTGGCGGGCACCCACAGCACCCTGGTGACACCGATCGACATGCCCCGGGCTCGATGATCCGAGACCGCTCGCTGGGTTTCGCGCTGGCCGCCGGCATCGCGACCGCGGTCCTGACCATCATGCCGCTCCGCGCGCAGGATGGATTGATGGTCCGCTCGATCGGCGCTCCTCCCGCGCCGACCGCGGCGCTGCTGGCGCGTGGCGGCGAGGGCGGTCCGCTGCGAGTGGCGGCGACCGCGCTGCCGCTCAGCTACGGCGCCGACCGGGTCCCGGTGCTCGTCGTGCTCGAGCTCGACGGGCGCTCGCTGCTATTCGGCCATCCGGGCGGACGCCTTGGCCTCGAGATCCATGTCTACGCCGTCGCTCCTGGCCGGCGGGTGGTGGCGTCGATCTCCGAGGGGGTCGCGGTCGATCTCGCTCGGTGGGGCGAGTCGCTCGAGCGCGACGGGCTGCGCTGGCTGGCCCGTCTCGAGGTCGCGCCGGGCGACTACGAGCTGCGGCTCCACGTGCAGGAGCGCCAGACCGGCGCCTTCTCGCTGCGCGCGATTCGCCTGCTCCTGCCGACGCCTCGGACCGAAGGGGCGGCCTACCTCGCGGCGACCTTTCCCGACGCGCGACCCTGGCTCGACGCGCGCTCGCCAACCCTCGGCGCGACCGAGCTCGAGGCGATCGCCGCAGCCGGCGGCCCGCCTTCGGCACTCCCGGTTCTGGCCGCGGGGACGACGGCGCGCGTGGCGGTCTGGGCCGGTGGCGGCGAGCTGCGGCGGACCGCGGTTCGACTCACCGACGGACGGGGCGACGAGAGCGCGCCGATCACGCCGCGCCTCGTCGGCGCGTCGACGCCGAGCGCCGGTATCGAGATCACCACGCTCGAGCTCGACCTGCCGGACCACAGCGGTTTGCACGATCTCCGGATCGAAGCGGGCGACACCGGGCTCGTCTCCCTGCCGCGCCGCGTCATTCTCCGGCCGAACCCGCGGGGCGCCGCGTGGCACCAGCTCGCCAGGGTGGATGTCGCGAGCGCGCGACTCGACGCCGCACCGTCGACCCTGCCGTCGGTTCGCCCTGCGCTCGAGGCCCGGCGGCAACGCCTCGTCGCGGAGGGGATCCTCGCTTCCTGGCGCCGCTACGCCGGCGGGGATCGTGAGAGCGCGGTCGCCGCCCACCAGGCGCTGGAAGCCGCCGTCGTCGACGCCGATCAGCGCCAGGGCATGGGCAGGATCGAGCTCGCGGAGAAGCCGCTGCTCGACCGGGTCGCCCAGCGGAGTCACGCCTCGTTGCTCCCCCTCGCTCTGTTCTACCGGGACCTGTTGCGCAGCCATCTCGGCTCCGGCCGGATCGGCCTCGCGCGCCGCGCCGAGGCGATCGCCGAAGGACTGCTGATTCGACTCGCCGCCGGCGCGGCCGACGCGGCCGAGCGGCGACTCGCGGCGACCGCCCTCGAGAGCGTGGCCCTCGAGCTGATCGAGATCGGCGCGCCGAGCCGGGCCGCCGAGCTGGTGCGGCGCTCCGCGGAGCTGATCCCGGACCGCGCGAGCGTCTGGGTCGCTCTGGCGACGCTGCACGAGCGCGCGGCCGAGCTCGATCGCGCCGCTGGAGCGATCGACCGGGCGCTCGCGATCGCGCCGGCGGATCGCGAGGCCCGGCTGCGCAACGCGCGCTTGAAGGACCTCCGCGGCGAGCGCCGCCGGGCCGCGGCGGATCTCGACCGTCTGATCGCGGAGCCCGTCGCCGATTGGGTCGGCGTGGTGGCCGCGCAAGAGCGCACGCGCCAGCTCCTCGATCAGGGCGAGTTCACCAGCGCCGCGCGGCGGCTCGAGCCGCTGGTCGCGCGCTGGCCGGCAGAACCTTCGCTCTGGGTGGCGCTCGCATACGCCGCGGAACGAGCCGACGATCGCGCGACCTCGCGCGCCGCCGTCGAGCGCGCCGCGGCCGCGGACCGTGCCTTCGCCGTCGCGCCGCGCAAGCTCTACGCCGAGCCGCCGCGACTCGCTCTGGCCGCCGGGCGCGCCGAGGTCGAGACCGCCGGGCTGCTCGGCCTGGACGCACTGGCCGCCGCGCTCGCACAGGACCTGTCCCGTTGAGCTCCGCTCCGAGGTGCCTCGACGGGTGGCGATCAGCTGGCACGGCGGCGCTTCTCGCGATCCTGCTCGCCGGTCCCGGGGCCTCTGCCACTTTCGACATCGGCATCGTCGAGCCGCCCGCGGGGCGGGCCGTGTTCGGCCGGATCGAGGTCTTGGTCGAGGTGCGCGGCCGCGACAGTGCGACGGTCGATCTCTATCTCGATGGCCGCCTGGTCGGCACGCTCGAGGCGCCGCCGCACCGCTTCACTGTCGACGTCGGCCAGGAGAACCGCGCCCGCACCCTGCGCGCCGTGGCCCGCGCGGCCGACGGTGCGACCGACGAAGCCGAGCTCACGCTGCCGGCGATCCGGGTCGACGCCACCGTCGAGCTGCCGCTGCTTCAGCTCTACGTCACGGCAACCCGGCGCGGCGACCCGGCGCTCGACCTCGCGCGCGAGTCCTTTCGAGTGCTCGACGACCGGCTCGCGCAGCGGCTGGTGACCTTCGAGCGAGGCGACGTGCCCCTGACCGCCGTGCTCCTGCTCGACTCATCGCTGTCGATGCGCGGGGCACCGATCGCCGCCGCGCTCGCCGGCGTGCGCGCTTTCGTCGAAGCGATGGCGCCACTGGACGAGGCGAAGGTGCTGATGGTCTCCGACCAGGTGATCCGGCGCACGCCGTTCGGCCACGAGCCCGAGGCCCTTTTGGCCGGGCTGGATGGCGCCGTGGCGCGCGGCGGCACGGCGATCCAAGACCATCTCTACCTCGCCCTGCGCGAGCTCGAGGCGCGACAGGGACGCCGTGTCGTCGTGCTGCTCTCGGACGGCATCGACGTCGACAGCCTGCTCGCGACCCGGCATCTCGAGCCGGTCATCGGGCGCAGCCCGGCGCTGCTCTATTGGATCCGGCTGGGCGCTGTCGGCGTCGAGGTGCGGCACCGCTCCGTTTGGCGCGATTTCGCGGAGCACGATCGGGAGCTCTCGGGGCTCGCCCAGCTGGTCGAGCTGAGTGGCGGGCGCATCTTCGACCTGCCTCGCGTGGACGAGGCCGAACGCGTGTTCCGCGAGGTCCTCGAAGAGCTACGCAACCAGTACGTGCTCGGCTACTATCCCAGCCTCTCTCGGCACGATGGCGCCTGGCACGCCGTGGACGTCGAGATCGCGGCTCCCGGCGTCGAGCTGCGCACGCGCCAGGGCTACTACGACGATTGAGACCGGCGGGACCGATCACAGGTCGTAGCGCTCCACCTCCTCGGCGATGCGCATGCCCGCCCGCTCCAGCTCGGCACGCTCCGGGCTCGCGGGATCGAGCGCCGGGTTGCTGTGGTTGAGGTGGACGAAGACGACTTTGCGCCGTTCGCTCTCCGGCAGCGGCGCGAGGCGTGCGAGCGTCTCGACCATGAAGGGATGGGGAATCTCCGTCATGGCTCGTCCGGGCACCTCTCCAGGTCCGAAGAAGGAGCCGTCGAGGAAGGCGCGGTCGACGCTCGCGAGGACCCCTTCGAGCCGCCTGTCCCAGAGCTCCCACTTGTCGATGTCCGGCAGCCAGAGGAGCGAATGCGCCGGCCCGGCGACGCGGAAGGCCAGGGTGTCGGTGTACTCGGCGCGATGGGGCACGGGAATCGGCTCGAGCGTCAGTCGCTCCGAGAGCCGGAGCGGGCGGCCCGACTCGAAGCGCTCGAGACGGACGTGACCCAGCCGCATCAGGAGCTCCCAGGGCGCGTTGCTCTCGAGCCATTTCGCCATGCGGCCGGAGGCGACCACGCGCTGCCCATCCGCAGCGTACGCCTCGCGGCCGAGCTCCAGCAGGCCGGTGTAGTGGCCGCTGTGAGCGTGGGTGAGAAAGATCGCGTCGAACAGCGGCGGACGCCCCGGCGCGACGACGCGATTCGCCGGGTGACCCTCGGCGCGCGCCACCTGCTCGGCGAGATCGGGCGTCGCGTCGATCAACCAGCGGCCGCCCACGGCGGGATCGACGATCAGCAGCGATGCGACGAGACGACGGCGAGAGGGGTCCCGACGGGCGGCGCGGTCCTGCGGACCGTCCGCCGCGATCTGGGGCACACCGGCATCCTGCGCGGTGCCGAGCACCAGAGCATAGGGACCGGCAGGCGTCGCCGCCGGCCCGGTGCGTTTTTCGGCTCCCGCGGCCGCAGCGGCCACGCCCAGCGCGAGGGCCAGCCCGACAGCCGGGTAGACCCGCGAAGAAGAGCTCCACATACCCTGCATCCTAGCCCCCTCGGCTCGACAGGGAATCGAGCCCGTCGGCGGGCGCGGTGAGCGGCAGATCGGTTTCCTTGCGGATCGTGGCCCGCGAGTTGCGAGCCGAGCTTGCGTCCGGCGACGAGCGGCGCGAGACTCGGTCCCGAGGGAGAATCCGCCATGGCCCGAATTCCCACCATCAAGTCGGTCATGACCCCGTTTCCCCACTCCGTGCGGACCGGAGACACGATCGCCGCCGCCCGGCGGTCGATGACCCAGAACGGCATCCGTCACCTGCCGGTGATCGACGACGAGCATCTCACCGGAATCCTGACGCTGCGGGATGTCGAGCGGGTCGAGGCGATCTCGGAACACGCAGCCAGAGTCACCTCGGTCGGCGAGGTCTGTCGCTTTCCGGCCTACACCGTCGATCTCGACGAGCCGCTCGACAACGTGCTGCTCCACATGGCGAGCGAGCGGCTCGGTTCCGTGCTGGTGATCCGGCACGAGCGCGTGGTCGGCATCTTCACCGTGACCGACGCCTGCCGCCTGCTCGCCGTCCACCTGCGCCGCGACCTGCCTCCGACCGGCGACGAAGTGGCCTGAGCGCAGCGCCGATAATCGCATCGCCGAGACGACGCGTCCGGGACCTCGGAGCTCACCCAAGCGGAGCCCGAGCATCGCCGCCAGTTTCCGACTCGGCGGCCATGCGCTCATCCGCTGGCGCTCGCGCTCCGCTCGTCCCGGGCTGCGGCGCCACGAACGTCTTCGGCGCCGAGCTCGGCGATCGACGACGCCGGCCGCCGACGCGCAGGTCGATCTCCCCTGGTTCGACGGCAGCGTCGAAGCGGCCTTCGCGCTCGCCAAGAGCGAGCGTCGGCCAGTCTTCCTCTACTGGGGCGCGGTCTGGTGCCCGCCCTGCCATGCGCTGCGCACGCGCCTCTTCACCCGTCCCGAGTTCCGCGCGCGGCTCGCCGAGACTGTCGCGGTCTATCTCGACGGCGACACCGAGCGGGCGCAGATCTGGGGCGAGAAGCTCGGCACCTTCGGCTACCCTACGGTCATCGTCTTCGACGCCGACGGGCGCGAGGTGACGCGCATCGCCTCGCTGCTGCCGTTCGACCAGTACGCCGAGGTGCTCCAGCGCGCGCTCGACGCCACGCGGCCGATCCCAGACGGTGCTCGCCGCCGCCGAAGAGGATGGCCCGGCGTCGCTCCCCGCGGCGGAGCTCAACCTGCTCGCCTTCTACTCCTTCGGTCAGGATCGCGACCTCGAAGCTCGACGAGGCGCGCGAGCTCGCGCTGTTCGAGCGCCTCTGGCGCGAGACGCCGGACGATCGACCGATCGAGAAAACCCGCTTCCTGTCGCTCTACCTGCAGTCGCTCGGCGGCGAACGCGAGCCGGCTCTGCTCGACGCCGCGCGTCGCGCGGAGCTCGGCGCCGAGCTGCGCCGCCTCCTCGCCGAACCGACGCTGCGCGCGACCAATCTCGATCTCGTGCTCTATGGCGCCGCGGACGTCGTGGCGCGCCTCGCCCCCGAGTCGGACGTGGCGCGGCAAGAGCTGGTGGCGGCATGGATCGTGGCCGCGCGCGCGATCGAGGCGGACGAGAGCTTCTCGATCGACGACCGCTTGACCGCGTTACTCCCTCAGCTCGAGCTCGCGAACCTGGACGCCGGAGACGAAGCGACGCCGCCCGGCCGAGCTGCAGCAGCGCGTCCGCGAGCGGGTGCGCTGGGCGGGCGGCGCAGTCCGCGACGAGAACGAGATGCAGGCGGTGATGAGCACGATGGCCGGCCTGCTCGAGGACGCCGGCCTCGCCGACGAGGCGCGCACGCTGCTCGCCGACAAGCTCGCGGAGACGACCGCGCCCTACTACTACATGTCCTGGCTCGGCAGCCTCGAGGCCAAGGCGGGCAACGGCGAGACCGCTGTCGCCCGCTACCGCGAGGCCTGGCAGGGCGCGCGCGCGGCAGGTTCGGGCGCCGCCATGACGCCATTTCGCTGGGGCTCGAGCTACCTGCGCCGGGTTCTTCAGCACACGCCCGACTCGCGCGACGCCGTCCGCGACGACGGCAAGGCGATCCTCGCAGGAGCTGCTGGCCAGCCCCGACGCCTTCGCCGGCGGCAACTGGAGCCGCCTCGAAGGCCTCGGCTGCTGCGCTCGACGAGTGGAGCGTCGGCGACCCGGAGCGAGCCGAGGTTGTCGATGCGTTGCGCGAGCAGGTTCAGGCCGCCTGCGCGCGCTTCCCGGAAGAAGGCGACGACTCCGCCCGCGGTCGCTGCCGTTCCTTCCTCGCCGCGGAGCCGGCGGTCTGACGAGTGCCATCGCTCGTTGCGCCGGGCCCGCGCGGTAGCATGAGATCCACATGAGCCAGGCGCTGCGCGACCTCCTCGACCGCGAGGCGGTGATCGACTCGATCACCCTCCTCTTTCTCGCCACCGACCGCAAGGACTGGGCGGCCGTGCGCGACCGCTTCGCCGACAGCGTGCACTTCGACATGACCAGCCTCGCCGGCGGCGAAGCGGTCGCCCTGCCCGCCGACGCCATCGTCGCCGGCTGGTCGACCGGGCTCGAGCCGATCCAGGCCGTGCATCATCAGGCGGGCAACTACCGCGTCCGCGTCGACGGCGACGGCGCCGACGCCTTCTGCTACGGCCTCGCCTGGCACTTCAGGCCCGTCGCGAGCGGCCACGACACCCGAGTCTTCGTCGGCAGCTACGACCTCCACTTGATCCGCTCCGGCGCCGACTGGAAGATCGACAGGTTCCGCTTCGACTGCAAGTTCGTCGACGGCAACCCGAACCTCGAGAAAGAGCCAGGTAGGTAGCACACGCAGGGCGCACAGCTCGACCACAACCCTCCCCATCGCTCTACGAGAACCGGCGCGCCCAAACGAACGCCTCTGGAACCCTCTATAGAAGGGGTCGACACTCGGCCGTCTCGGCGCTTCGCGTCGGGCATTCGTGCCGCCTCTGACCTCCCACGACCTCTGCCCCGACCCGGTGTCGCAGTCGACCTCAGACGACGCGGATCCAGGCCAAAGCGGCGAGCGGTCGAGGCGGCACGAAGGAGCTGTCTGGTAGGCGATCTCGTGCCCCCTGGCACCCCCATCTCTGCCGGCCTTCGCAAGGTACGGACCGACCTCGGCCTCTCCTGCTCCGAAGCGCAGCCGAGCCGTCCAATCCCCGACGGTGCGCCAGTAGCTTTCGTACGACCCACTCACCAACTCCACTGCCGGTCGCCGAAACCGTCGGTGACGGGCGACGCGCGCCGAGGCGTCCAGACCCATCGGGCGAGGGCGCCGCGGTGGTAGCTTGATCGTCGCGGGGTGCGGCGAATGCCGAAGCATGAAATCGGTTTGGTGTTGTCGGGAGGGGGGATCCGGGGCCTCGCCCACGTCGGCGTCTTGAAGGCGCTTGCCGAGGAGGGCATCGAGCCGGACTGCGTCTCGGGCACGAGCGCGGGAGCGATCGTCGGGGCCTTCTACGCGGCGAGCCACACGGCCGAGGAGACGCTCGAGTTCTTCGTCGAGAAGAGCCCCTTCCGCCTCTCCAAGCTGACCCTGGCCAAGCCGGGCTTCTTCGACACCGAGAAGGTGATCGAGGACTTGAGCGAGTACTTCCCCGACGACTCCTTCGAGGCGCTCGACCGGACGCTCTACGTCACCGCAACCGATCTCGTCGCGGCGCGCAAGATCGTCTTCGACTCGGGCCCGCTGATCCGGCCCATCCTCGCCTCCTCTTCGGTTCCGCTTGTCTTCACGCCGACCGAGATCGACGGCCGCTTCCTCGCCGATGGCGGCATCCTCGACAACTTCCCCGTCGGTCCGTTGGCCGAGAGCTGCCGGTTCCGGCTCGGCGTCTACGTGAGCCCGCTGCGCGAGATCGATCGCGAGGCGCTCGACTCGCGCCTCGCCGTCTCCCAGCGTGCCCTCGAGATCGGCATGTACGAAGCCTCCCGAAAGCGCTTCGACCAGTGCGATCTGGTCCTCTGCCCGAGCGAGCTCGCGGAGTACGGACCCTTCGACACCAAGGCGATGAAGCGCTGCATGGAGATCGGCTACCACGCCGCCAGAGACCGCATGGCCGAGATCCTCGAGCTGTTCGCCAGCTAGCCCGCCGCCAGCCGCGCGACCCGGATCCGAAGGAGGGACTGCCGTTTCCTCGAGCCGCGGTTGTCGGTGGGTCGCCTCCACGCTCGCGGCCCGAAGCAGTCCGGGCGGGTGGCGCACCGGGCCACAGACTCGTGGTAAAGATGCTGCCAGCCCCAAATCCGTTCGGGCCTCGAAACCGCTCGCGAGCTCGCATCGGATCTCCTCAAATCGAGCGGAGGAGCTCGCCATGCGCACTCGCCTCTTCGCCCTGGGCCTCGCCGGGGCCCTAGCCGCCGCGCCGCTCATCGCCGACGGCGCCATTTCCTTCTACGGCACCACGGAGAACAAACCAACCTTCAACCGGCCATCCGGCCTCGCGTCGCTGAGCGATTTCGCCACCAACGTCCGCTACGACGTCGTCGGCTTCTACCCCAACGTCAACTCGACCTGCTCGATCTACTCGATCCAGGAGGGCGGCACGTTCGACGGCTACATCGCCCTGTATCAGAGCTCCTTCAACCCCGCCTCGCCGCTCACCAACCTGATCGCGGTCGACGACGATTTCTCGAGCGGGGACGGCGGCCTGGGCATCGGCACCTCGGCGATCGAGCAGGTGGCGCTCAGCTTCGTCAGCAACTGGTACGTCGTCGTCACCGGCTTCGCCAACGACGATCAGGGCAGCTATCACGTCAACATCTCCTGCGACGTCGCGGACCGCGTGCTGCCGGCGAGCGGCTCGCAGGCGG
Source organism: uncultured Acidobacteriota bacterium (assembly GCA_963700315.1). GTDB lineage: Bacteria > Acidobacteriota > Thermoanaerobaculia > Multivoradales > JAGPDF01 > JACTMI01. The sequence goes on from CAVOXC010000002.1 coordinate 324,846, forward strand.
TCTACGACGGCCGGATCCACGCGCTCCAGCAGGGGCGCTTCCAGATCTGGGCGACCTGGCGCGACTTCGCCTTGAACACCGGCTTCGGCACCTTCGTGCCGATGGGATCAGCCGACTCGGGCGTCATGTGGTTCTTCGCGCCGAACAACTGGGAGGTGTTGATCAAGGTCATCGACGCCTGCAGCTTCAACAATCGCTTCTGGGTCTTCTACGCCGCGACCACCAACGTCGAGTTCATCATCAACGTCCTCGACACCGAAACGGATACCCTGAAGCAATACCCCAACGCGCTAGGGGTGTCGGCGCCCGCGATCACCGACACCAACGCCTTCGCCACCTGCCCGTAGGCTCGAGCCAAGGCGTCCGGGCCGGCTGCCGCTGGATGAGTGGCCGGCCCGGTCGTAGGATCGGGTCATGCGGACCCTCCCGAACCGCACGATCATCGCTGCGCCACCGTTCGCCGCAACACGCCTTGCCATCGCCAGCGGCGCCGATCGAGAGAGCACCGTATCCAAGTCAACTGATTCGAGGGTGCTTCGTCGGCGGACCTGGACCTGCAACCCCGGTTCGTCTCCGCTCGGCGGCCAGAACGAGGTCGAGAGGCGGCAAGCGCTGAAAAAGGCGGCACCTATGGAAACGTCGGGCCGGCGAGCTCGCCGAACGCGCAGCGCCGCGACGTGCCCGCAACTCCCCCCTCTATGGACAGTTTTCGCAGCGATTTCCGAACCAGCCCAAGGACCGCGGAGCGCCGCGCTCGCTGGCTTCGACGAAAAGCCCGCGAAGAAAACCTGTGAGACCGAGTGGATCTGCGGCCGCTTCCGACGGGCCGCGCCGCCGCTCCCAGTGAAGGGAGCCGCGCCGTGAAGGAGTACATCTTCGTAACGCTCGATGTCTTCACTCGAGTGCGCTTCGGCGGCAACCCGCTCGCCGTGATCTTCGACGCTCGCGGCCTCTCGACCGACGAGATGCAGGCGATCACCCGCGAGTTCGGCTACTCGGAGAGCGTCTTCCTGCTCCCCCCGAAGACCCGCGCCACACCCGGCGAGTCCGCATCTTCACTCCAGCGCGGGAGATTCCCTTCGCCGGTCACCCGACGATCGGGACCGCGCTCGCGCTGGCCGAAGCGGGCGCCGTCGAGCTCGCAGCGGGCCGCGGCGAGATCGTCCTCGAAGAGGGGGTCGGCCCGGTTCGGGTCACGCTCGCGCCGGCGGCGGACGGCAGCCTGCGCGCCGAGCTCACCGCCGCGGCAGCGCCGCGACGGCTCGACGGAGCGGCGTCGCCCGAGGCGCTCGCCCGGATGGCCGCGCTCTCGGCCGCCGACCTCGCGCCCGGGCGCCAGCCGGAGATCTGGTCGAGTGGCTTCCCGTTCACTTTCGTCGAGGTGCGCGAGCGCGCGAGCCTCGCCCGCGCCAGCCTCGACGCCCGCGCCTGGCGCGAAGGGGTCGCGGGCAGCGCGGCGGAAGCCGTCTTCTTCTGGGCTCGCGAGGCCGAGGAGCCGGGCCACGACCTGCGCGCGCGAATGTTCGCACCGAGCTTCGCCGTCCCCGAAGATCCCGCCACCGGCTCCGCGGCCGCGGCCTTCGCCGGCCTGCTCGGCCGGGGCCTCGCCGACGGCGAGCACCACTGGGTTGTGGAACAGGGCTACGAGATGGGCCGGCCGAGCCAGCTCGAGGTGACCGCGGTCGTGCGCGCAGGTCTCACCGTCGAGGCCCGAGTCGCCGGCCATGCTGTCCGCTTCGCCACCGGGCGTCTCGTCGTCTGAGCGCGTCCATCATTCGTCGACGGGCACCGCGTCGACCCTCCAGATCCGCTCACAGTATTCGGAGATCGCGCGGTCCGAAGAGAAGAAGCCGCTGCGCGCGGAATTGAGGATCGAGCTCGCCGTCCACGATTCTCTGTCCAGGTAGTGCCGGCCGGCCGCCGCCTGCGCGGTCGCGTAGCTGGCGAAGTCGGCCAGCACGAGCCACCGGTCCCGCTCGGCCAGCTCTTCGACAAGCGGCCGGAACAGCTCCCGGTCGCCGTGCGAGACTTCGCCCGATACGAGCAGGTCGAGAAGCTCGGCGAGCTCCGAATCGGCGTCGAGCAGGTCGCGCGGTCGATAGCCCCCCGCGCGGAGCGCTGCCGATTCTTCGACGGTCTTGCCGAAGAGGAAGAAATGCTCGGCGCCGGCCCGCTCCTGGATCTCGATGTTGGCGCCGTCGAGCGTCCCGAGGGTCAGCGCGCCGTTCATCATCAGCTTCATGTTGCCGGTGCCGGAGGCCTCCTTGCCGGCGGTCGAGATCTGCTCGGAGAGCTCGGCCGCGGCGAAGATCGGCAGGGCGTTCTTGACGTTGTAGTCCGGAACGAAGACGACGCGCAGCCGATCGCGCGCGGCCGGATCCGCGGCAATCGCCTCGGCCACCGAATGGATCAGCTTGATGATGAGCTTGGCCATCCGATAGCCGGGCGCCGCCTTGCCGGCGAAGAGCAGCGTGCGCGGCGCGACGTCGTGGCCCTCCCCGCGCCGGAGGCGGCGCCAGAGCCAGAGCGCGTGAAGAGCGGCGAGCTGCTGCCGCTTGTATTCGTGGATGCGCTTGACCTGGACGTCGAGCAGGGCCGTGACGTCCAGCGACACCTGGCCCTTTCGCTCCAGATCGAGCGCGAGCGCAGCCTTGCCGTCCCGCTTGACCCGTCGCCACTGCTCGCGAAAGCCGGCGTCCGCCGCGAGCGGCTCGAGGGCGCTCAGAGCATTCAGGTCGCGTCGCCACTCCGCGCCGATCGCGGCGTCGATCAGCGCCGCGAGCCGCGGGTTGGCGAGCGCAAGGAAACGCCTCGGCGTCACTCCGTTGGTCACCGCGGTGAATCGCTCCGGCCACATCTCGGCGAAGTCCGCGAGCGTCTCCCGGCGCAGCAGCTCGCCGTGCAAACGCGCGACGCCGTTGACGGTGTGGGCCGCGACGGTCGCCAGGTGGGCCATGCGAACGGATCGGCCTCCCTCTTCGTCGATCAGCGACATCCGGCGTTCGCGCGCGGCATCCCCCGGGAATGCGGCGCGAACCTCCGCCAAGAATCGGCGGTTGACCTCGTAGACGATCTCCAGGTGACGCGGCAGTAGCCGCTCGAACATCTCGACCGGCCAACGCTCCAGTGCCTCGGGCAGCAGCGTGTGGTTGGTGTAGGCGAGAGCGCTGCGGGTGATCGTCCAGGCCTCGTCCCAGTCCAGTCCCCGCTCGTCGACGAACAAGCGCATCAGCTCGGCGACGGCGAGCGCCGGATGCGTATCGTTGAGTTGCACCGCGAACTTCTCCGCGAATCTGGACAGTTCCTCGGCTCGCATGTCGAAGATCCGGAACAGATCGCGCAGCGAGCAAGCCACGAAGAAATACTGTTGCTCGAAGCGCAGCTGCCGGCCCGCCTCGCTCTCGTCGCTCGGATAGAGGACCTTGGTCAGCGACTCCGACTGGGCCTGCTCCTCCACCGCGCCGTAGAAGTCGCCGACATTGAACGCAGCGAGATCGAAGCTCTTGCAGGCCTCGGCCCGCCAGAGCCGGAGCAGGCTGGCGTTGCCGACGCCATGGCCGGCGATCGAAGTGTCGTAGGCGACGCCCCGGACCCGGCGCGCCGGCCGCCAGCGACGCCGCTCGCGACCGTCGGCGTCCCGATAGCCCTCGACCTCGCCGCCGAATCCGACTTCGAAGGAGATCTCGGGCCGGCGAATCTCCCAGGGATTGCCGAAGCGCAGCCAGGGATCCGTCACTTCGACCTGCCAGCCGTCGCGGATCTCCTGGTCGAAGATCCCGAACTCATAGCGGATGCCGTAGCCGATGGTCGGAACGCCCAGCGTCGAGAGCGAGTCGAGGAAGCAAGCGGCCAGGCGGCCGAGGCCGCCGTTGCCCAGGCCGGGCTCCTCCTCGACCTCGAGCAGGGCATCGAGCTCGAGACCGAGGTCTCCCAGCGCCTCGCGCGCGGCGTCGACCAAGCCGAGCGCGAGCAGGTTGTTGCCGAGATGAGGTCCGAGCAGGTATTCGGCGGAGAGGTAGATCACCGTCCGACTCTGTCGGGTGAGGTAGGTTCGGCCGCTCTTGTGCGACCGGGCGAGCAGGCGATCGCGCACCGTGTAGGCGAGCGCCATGTAGAGGTCGTTGGGGGTCGCCGCCTCGCGCAAGCGCCCCTGCACGAAGAAGAGGTTGTCGAGGAATCCCTGCCGGAGCGCCTCCGCCGAGCGCCCGGCGCGCACGCGCTCGAGCGCGATCGGCCGCGGTTCGATCGATTCGCCCATGGCTTCGCCCTCCCTCGGGATCGCCGCCGGCGAAGCTAGCACGGCGCCCCGCGGGCGTGCGGCTCAGCATGCGATGGCGTCGGGTGGAAGGCGCAGCACGACCGGCGGGTCGACGACGCCGGCGAGCGCGCTCTGCCGGCCTCGTCGGGAGGCACGTGCAGCGCGATACTGCCGCGGCGGCCGGTGAACGCCGCGGGCGGCCGAAGGGTTGCGCCCGGCGGAGCCGGACCCGCGACATCGGCGCAGTGGGAGAATGGCGCAATGGCTGCCCGGAGAGCGTTCGAAGAAGCGCCCGCGCCCGAGTGGCGGCGGCGCATGCACGAGGTCATCTTCGAGGCCGACACGCCGACCGGCCGCGGCTTCGATCTCCTGTTGCTGGTGCTGATCCTGGGCAGCGTCGGCGTGGTGCTCGCCGAGAGCGTTCCGTCGTGGCGCCAGGCGTACGGCCCGCTATTTCGCAGAGCCGAGTGGGGCTTCACAGCGATCTTCTCGATCGAGTACATCCTCCGTCTCCTGTCGGTGGCGCGCCCGGTCCGCTGGGCACGCAGCTACTTCGGCGTCGTCGATCTGATCGCGGTGCTCCCAACGTACCTCGCGCTCGTCCTGCCCGGGGCCCAGACGCTCATCGTCCTGCGCGCGCTCCGACTGCTGCGCGTCTTCCGTATCCTCAAACTGGCGGAGTTTCTCGACGAGGCCGCCACGCTGCGCGCCGCGATCGTGGCCAGCCGGCGGAAGATCCTGCTCTTTCTCGGCGTTGTCCTGGTGCTCGTCCTCTTGCTCGGCTCGGCGATCTACCTGGTCGAAGGCGAAGAGAACGGATTCGACTCGATCCCGCTGGCGATCTACTGGTCGATCGTCACCCTGACCACGGTCGGCTACGGCGATCTGGCGCCTCAGACGCCGATCGGCCGCGTCGTCGCCTCGATCATCATGCTCATCGGCTACGCCATCCTCGCGGTGCCGACAGGAATCGTCACCACCGAGCTGATCGCAGCCCGGCGCAAGCCGACGACGACCAGGAGCTGTCCTGGCTGCGGCGCCGAGGGTCACGACGCCGACGCCAGCTTCTGCAAGTACTGCGGCGATCCGCTCTGAGCAGGGGCTCGCGACCGGGCCTCGGCCCGGCCGGACCTCCGGGGGCGGCCGCCCTCCGATTCGGTCCGTCGTAGGTCCGTCACGAGCAGGCTCCTCACCGTTTGGTGTGGATCGATGGCTCATTGCGTGCCGGCCTGGACTCGGGACAGCGTCCAGCCTCGCTTTGACGCCCATGCCGAGGTCGAGCCGATTCGAGCGACGGAAGCATCCCAGACGCGCCGGACTCACTCGAATCGGCGGAGGGCAAAGAAAAATGCACCGCTTTGCCCCGTTCGCGACGCATCTATTCAGGAGCGTCGATCCAGGAGCCTGCTCCGGTGCAACGGACGGGCTGGGATTGCCGCTCTGATCGGCTCATTGGCTTCCGCCGTCAGATTGGACGGCGGGCATCCTCCGTCGGCCGCGCTTCTGGCGTTCCGAACGGATCTCGGGTCTGGGAAGTCGTTGTCGGGGTGGGCGGGGGGCTGCAGCTCTCCCGTGGGACGGGTCCGAACGAGACCCCCCGTCCACCCCCGCTCTCCCGCTTCACTCTAGCTGTAGTCGGAGAGCTCGCGCGGGGGCCAGGCGGCCCGCAGCGCATTCAGAACCGCAGCCACGTCGATGACCTCCTGGGCGAGCGCTCCGGCCACCGGCGCGAGCCAACCGCCAGCGGCGAAGCCCATGCCCACGACCGAGAGCGCCATGCCGCCGACCGCGCTCTGCAGGGCGATCCGGCGCATCCTGCGGCTGATGTGCAGGAATTCGTCGGCGCGCTGGAGCGAGCTGTCGAGCACCACCGCCCCGGCCGCCTCGGAGGTGATGTCGCTGCTCTGACCGAAGGCGATGCCCACCGTCGCCGCCGACAGCGCCGGCGCGTCGTTGATGCCGTCGCCCAGGAACAGCGTCGGCGCCCTTGCGGTCTCCCGCCGCACCAGCTCGAGCTTCTGCTCCGGCGTCTGGGAAAAGTGCACCTCCTCGATTCCGACGTGCTCGGCGAGGTGACGCACCTCCGACTCGCGATCGCCGGAGACCAGGAGGACGCGCTCGAAGCGGTGGCGCGGCTTCAGGTGCCGGATGAAGCTGGCCCCCTCCTCTCGGGGTGTATCGCGAAAGCGGAAGAAGCCCGCGAGTTGCCCGTCCATCCGCACGACGCACTCCATCCCGCCTTCCGGCGCTGGCAGGAGCGCCACCGCGGCCGGGTCCGCCACCTCGATCTGGGTGCGGCTGGTGATCTCCACGCGGCGCCCGCCGACCACTCCGCGCAGCCCCTCGCCCGGCCGTTCCGAGATCTCGCTCGCCTCCCGCACCGCAACCTCGCGCTCACGTCCGGCGGCGAGCACCGCTGCGGCGAGCGGGTGGCGCGAGTAGCGCTCGAGGCTGGCGGCGACGGCGATCACTTCTTGCTCGTCGAAGCCGGGCAGCGTGACGATCTCGGTCACCTGCGGCTCGCCGTAGGTGAGCGTTCCCGTCTTGTCGAAGATGGCGATGCGGCAGGTGTCGATCCGTTCCAGGACCGCGGGGTCCTTGACGATGATCCCTCGCCGGGCCGACAGCGAGATCGAGCCGATGATCGCGACCGGAATCGCGATCAGCAGCGGACAGGGGGTGGCCACGACCAGGACCGCGAGAAAGCGGACCGCTTCGCCGGTCACGAGCCAGGCGGCCAGGGCGATCGCCACCGCGAGCGGCGTGTAGACCGCGCCGAGTTGATCGCCGAGCCGGCGCAGTCTCGGCCGCTTCTGCTCCGATGCCCGCATCACTTCGAGGATCTTCGCGTAGCGCGAGTCGACGGCGAGCTTGGTCGCTCGCACCGCGAGCACCGATCTCGCCGTTGATCGCGCCGGAGAGCACCGTCGGATCCGGGCGTCTTGGCGAGGCGGTACGGCTCGCCGGTCAGGTAGGCCTCGTCCATGACGCCATGCCCCTCGACGACGACGCCGTCGATCGGGCAGATCTCGTGCGGAAAGACCTCGAGCAGGTCGCCGACCGCGATCTCGTCGAGCGCGATGTCGACCACCCGGCTGTCCTGCTGCCGGTGGGCGACCGACGGCATCCGGCGCGCCAGCGCCTCGAGCACGGACGAAGCGCTGCGGACGGCGTAGGCCTCGAGCGCCTGACCGCCGGAGAGCATGAGGACGACGAGGGTGCCGGCGAGGTACTCGTCGAGCAGCATCGCGGTGACGATCGAGATCCCGGCCAGGAGATCCGAGCCGAACTCCCGGCGCCACGCCTGGCGGAGCAGAGCCCAGACCAGCGGCACGCCGCCGCCGAGCAGAGCGAGCAGCAGCGGCAGGTCTCGCGCGGCGAACCGGCCGACGGCGGGCGCCTGCGGAAATCCCCAGCGGACCACCAGGTGGACGCCGATCGCCGCGATCGCCCCGAAGGCGATCCGCGCCTGCGCCGTTCGGAACCACCCTCGCGCTGAAACCGCTCCGGCCAAGCGCCCTCCCCTTCCGCGCATCCGCCGCCGCGCCGAGCACGCCTCAGGGCGGCGGGGACTCCGCGAACTCTAAGCGAACCAACCACGCGAAACGCCACCCGTGCGGGGGGCGGCGGCCGCCGTGGCGGTTCGTCACCACCGGCCGGTGGTCCGCGACCGCGTCTCGATCGGTCTTCGTGGGGGGCTGGTACACATCGCCTCGGGAGGAGTCTCTCCAAGCGGAGAGGCAGGTGCGGGGTGTGCCGTGCCTCGAGCTCCGGAGGGGCCCGCCATGACGACCCGTGCCGATCGCTGCTCGTTGCTCTGCTTCGCCTCGATGACGATCGCTCTCACCACCGCTCCCGCCAGCGCCGAGTGGTTCCGGCTGAGCCAGGGGCAAGCGTTCTCGGACGCCTATTCACGTCGGGCGAGCCCCAACGGCGATTGGGTCGTCTACATTCAAGATGCCGAAACGAATGAGGCGTTCGAGATCTGGAGCGTGCGTCTGCCGTCGGGCTCGCCCGTCAGGCTGACTGGCACCCTGCCGGCCAACAGCTGGATCCCCTACTTCATCATCAGCCCGGACAGCACACGCGTCGTCTTCCTCTCGGAGCAGGAAGCTCTAGGGGTCTTCGAGCTCTACAGTGTGCCGATCGGTGGGCCGGCCGCTGCCAGCGTCAAGCTCAACGGCACCTTCGCCGCCGGCGCTGCTATTGGCGGCCTCGCTATCAGCCCAGACAGTGCCCGGGTCGTGTACCAGGCCGATCAGCAGATCGGCGACGGTGACTGAGCTCTACAGCGTGCCGATCGCGGGACCGGCCGCCGCTGGAGTCAAGCTCAATGGCACTCTCGTCGCCGGCGGTCACGTTCACCAAGAGTTCGCCATCAGTCCAGACAGTGCTCGGGTCGTGTACCGGGCCGATCAGCAGACCGACGAAGTCCTCGAGCTCTACAGCGTGCCGATCGCAGGGCCTGCCGCCGCTGGAGTCAAGCTCAATGGCGCCCTCATTGCTGGCGGAGACGTCGTCAATCTCGCGATCAGTCCCGACAGCAGTCGGGTCATCTATCGTGCCGATCAGCAGACCGACGATGTCGTCGAGCTCTACAGCGTACCGATTGCAGGGCCTGCCGCCGCCGGAGTCAAGCTCAACGGCGCCCTCGTCGCCGGCGGAGATGTCGCCACCCCCCTATTTGGCAACTCTCCAAGCGACATCAGCCCCGACAGCAGTCGGGTCGTCTATTCCGCCGATCAGCAGACTGACACCGTATACGAGATCTACAGCGTGCCGATTGCAGGACCTGCCGCCGCCGGAGTCAAGCTCAACGGCGCCCTCGTCGCTGGCGGAGACGTCCTCGATCTCGCGATCAGCCCTGACAGCAGTCGGGTGGTTTACTGGGCCGATCAGCAGACCGATGGAGTCTTCGAGCTCTACAGCGTGCCGCTCGGGGGACCGGCGGCCGCCGGATTCAGGCTGAACGGACCGCTCGGCGCAAATGGCGATGTCGACAGCTTCGGCATCAGCCCCGATTCGACCTGGGCCGTCTACACGGCCGACCAGGAGCTCGACGGCTTGCCGACCGGACATCGCGCTCCGCTCGACGGTCCGGCCGGCTCTGATGAGCAGATTTGGTACTCCGCCTACAACTCTCCTTCCTACTTCGAGATCCTGCCCGACTCCTCGACCGTCGCCGTGCTGGGCAACAAGACGCTCGTCGACAGCGTTGTTCGCATCTGGACCTACCCGCTCGCCGGAGCTCCCGACCCCGCGGGCACCGACTGGCTCTACGGCCAGCTCCAGGCGAACGGCGACTGCAACGACTTCGAGCTCCTACCCGACGGCGGTGGGGCGGTCTATCGAGCCGACCAGGAGATCGACGAGCAGATCGAGATCTACCTCCTCTACTTCCGACTCTGGGGCGACGGCTTCGAGACCGGCGACACCTCACGCTGGTCCAGCACTGCGCCCTGATCCGGAGCCGCGCGCCGTCGATCTGCGCGGCTCCGGCCGCCGGCGCGCAGCCGGGCCAGTCGCCGCGCTCAGCGCGGCTCGCCGAGCAGGACGAAGGGGGCCCAGTGGGCGGGGGATTCGGCGATGACGCGGCCAGATGAGGTCTGCAGCGTGCCCTGGCGCAGCGCCGAGAGCGTCGCGAGCTGAGCCTCGCGCAGCGCCCGCGCGCGGTCGCCGCCGTTCTCGGCGAGCGCCCGGTAGAAGCTCTCCATCTGGAAGCGCGTCGGCACCTCGGCCACGCGCCAGAGGCTGACCAGAACGCTCTTCGCGCCGGCGACCAGAAAGGCGCGGGAGAGGCCGAGCACGCCGTCGCCCGAGATGCGGCCGAGGCCGCTGTCGCATGCCGACAGCGTCACCAGATCGGCCGAGAGCGTCGCCTGCTCGATCTCGGCAAGAGTCCAGCGCCCGTCCCGCTCCGCCGGCGCGGCGCTCGGCGCGAGCGCGACCAGGCTCTCGGCGGGGTCGGCGCGGTCGAGGACGCCGTGGGTCGCCAGGTGAATCAGCGGCGCCGAGGGCGCCCGGCGCCGCACCTCCTGCTCGGATGCGCTCGCGCCGACCAGCACGATGGCCTGGCCCGGCAGCGCGCGCGCCACCGCGCGCGCCTCGACTTCGGCGTCGGGCAGCGGCGGCAGCGCCTCGCCGCCGCCCGGCAGGCGCGGCATGGTCGGATTGCCGACCACCAGCGCCGGCGCCTCGGACGCGCCGCCGCGCCGTGGCCTGCCGGTCCAGGCGAGCAGCGCGAGCGACGGCGTATGGGCGATCGCGTGCCGTTCCACGAGGTAGTCGCCGGCGGCATCGCGGAGCGCGGCGAACGGCACCAGGAAGAGCCGCTCGTGCGGCACGACGAGGAGGGTCCGCGCCGGATCGGACGGCAACCACCGAGCGATCGGCTCGATCAGGATCCGGTCGAGCTCGCGCAACGGATCCGCGCCGGCCCCCGAGGTGGCGTCGCTCTCGTTCGCCAGCGACCGCTCGCGGGCGTTCCGTATCGCCGCCTCGAGGGCGCCCGGCGCCATCGGCGTCGCGACCGCGTGCACGCCCCCTTCCGGCTCGATCACCCAGGCGAATAGGCGGCTCTCGGTGACGAAGTACTCGATCGCCGTCACCCCGCGGCTGCGCACCTCGGCGAGGAGAGACGCGATCGGCGGCACGCTGGCGGCTCGCGGGCTCGGCACCGCTGCGGCGGCGACCGCGGCGAGCTCGGCCGCGACCGTCGCGTTGTCGCGCGATCCGACGCTCGCGAACAGATCAAGCGACGCGCGCGCGCGGGCGCGCTCCGCGACCTCGAGCGCTTCTTCATGGAGCTGAAGCTCGAAGAGCAGAGAGATCGTCCGCCCGTAGACGCGCTGGCGCTCCTCGATCTCGGCGCGCTTGCCGCGGTCGCTCGGCACCGATTCCGCGCGCAGCGCCTCGATCGCCGCCAGCGCCGCGCGCAGGTGCTCGAGCGCCTCGGCGCGGCGGCCGAAGGCCAGCTCGACCTCGGCCAGGTCGTCGTACGCCACCCAGATCATCTCGAGATTGCCGGTGCCGAGAGCGGCTTCGACGGCGCGCGCGCCGTCGAGCTCGGCGGCCGCCTGGTCGCCCGAGCGCGCCTCGAGCCGCGCCAGCCCGCCGAGCGCCCGGCTTCGGTAGGGCAGCTCGATTCGCTCCGCGAGCTCGATCGCGGAGCGATAGAGCGCTCGCGCCTCGGCCGACCGCTCCAGCCGTTCGCTAGCGCGCGCCGCTTCGATCAGGTACCAGGCGGCGGGGCGCCACTCCTCGAGGCCGATCCAGATCTCCAGCGCCTCGCGGTATCGGGCGAGCGCCTCCGCGGGCCGCTCCAGGTCGGCCGCCAACCTGCCGAGCCGCGCGATCAGCCAGGCGCTCTCGCGTGGATCGCCGAGGCGTCGGCGGATCTCGAGCGCCCGTTCGAGCTCGGCCCGCGCTTCGTCGTGGTGGCCGAGGCCGCGCAGCGCACCGGCCCGCGCCTGGCGCGCCAGCGCTACGGACGCCGGATCGCCGCCGGGCGACTCCGCTATCGCCAGTGAGCGCTCGGCTGCCGCCAGGGCATCCTCGAAGTTGCCCTGGAAGAGGAAGAGGACGGCAACGTCTTCGAGCACGCGCGCCCTGCCCGCCGCGCTCTCGAGGCGAGTGTGGATCGCCAGCGCGGCGGCGGAGTGCTCGAGTGCCGAAGCGTGGAGGCGGCGATCGAGGTAGGCGAAAGCGAGCGCTTCGTGGGCCAGCGCCTCCAGCCGCAGGTCGCCGGCGAGCTCGGCCAGCGCCAGCGCCCTGCCGTAGCGCGCCAGGGCCGATGCGTAGTCGCCGCGCTTGACGTCGGCGCGGCCTAGGGCGAGCAGCGCCTCCCCCTGCAGGGAACGATCCCCCGCCTGCTCGGCGAGGAGGAGCGCCTGCTCGCCACCCGTGCGCGCGCGATCGTAGTCGGCGCGGCGCCAGTCGCTCGCCGAGCGCCGGATCAGCACCACGGCGCGCCAGTCCGGCCGGCCGGCCGTCGACGCCAGCGTCTCGGCTTCGCTGTACGCCGCCTCGGCGCCCTGCCGGTCGCCGCGCTCCTCGCGCGCCGCGCCGAGCAGAGCGAGCGCGCGCACCTCGAGCGCCGGATCCCCTTCGGCACGCGCCGCCGTGAGCGCGTCCTGCGCCGCGGCGACGGCGAGAGTGCCGGCCGAGACCGCGAGCAGGTCCTCCGCCCGCGTCAGCTCCGCCACCGCCCCCTGCAGGCTGCCCGCCGCGCCGGCTGGACCGGCCGGCGCTCGTCCGGCTCCGCTCGCCGCGAGCGCCAGCAGGGCGCAACCCAGCGCCGCGCCCAGCTTCATGGGTCATCCTCTCGGCGCGCGCGGCGCAGGCTCTCGAGCAGAGACCGAGCGTCCTGCTGCCGGTCTCCGACCACCGCCGCCAGCGAGGCGAGCAGCGTATCGGCACGGTCGAGCTCTCCCGCCTTGAGACAGGCCACGGCCGCCAGGAACCTGGCCTCCCGGTCCTCGGGGAATTCGCCGCCGTGCTTGGTGAGCGCGACGCAGGCGTCGGCGAACCGCCGCTCGCGATAGGGCGCGAGCGCGCCGGCGAGAGCGGCGGCGCCTGGCGACTCGCCGGCGGTCCCGCGATAGATCAGCCCAGCTCTGTCCGTAGCCGCGCTCGGGGCCGGTGGCGCCGCGACCTCGAGCGCTGCCGCCAGCCGCTCGACCGCGCCAAGGGGGGTCCGGCGCTCGCCGCCGAAGAGATACAGGAGGCCGATCGCGAGCACGGCGAGCGCCGCGGCCAGCCCCAGCCCGCCGCGCAGGGCCGCGCCGCGCGCGGGCCGCTCGGCGAGCTCGCCCATCGCGATGAGAAACCGTCGCGCCTGCGCCGCGACCCCGGCGCATTCCGAGCAGATCTCGAGATGGCCGCGGAGCTCCTCGGCTCGCTCGCTCGGCAGCTCCCCTTGGAGCAGCTCGATCCAACTCTCCGCCATCGGACAACCGGCGCCTGGATCGCCTCTGCCGAGCACCGTGCGCAGGTTCTGATCCAGCGCCCGATCCGATCTCATGGCTGCACCTCCCCTACCTCGACCATCTCCCTCAGCTTGCGACGCGCTCCGGCCAAGTGGTTCCGGACCGTCAACGGGCTCACCCCCAGCAAGTCGCCGACCTCCCGATAGCTCAGCTCGTCCCGCACCACCAGCACCAGGCAGCGCCGCTGCTGCGGCGGCAGCTCCGCGATCCCCCGTTCGACGCGCGCCAGCCTCTCCCTCGCCTCGCGCTCCAGATCCGGTGGCGGCAACCCGTTCGCGACTCGCTGCTCGAGTGCCGCCTCCTCTACGGTCACGGCCGCGCTGCGCTGCCTGCGCCGCCCCGTCGACCGGCCGACATTGCGCGCGATGGTGAAGAGCCAGGAAACGAAGCGGTTCTCGGTTCGCAGGCCACCCACATGCTGAAAGACCCGGATCAGGGTCTCTTGTACCAGGTCATCGATTTCCGCGGCGGGAACGCCGACCGCGCCGAAGTAGCGGGCGAGCCGAGGCCGCAGCAACGCGTCGAGACGCCGAGCGCTCTCCTCGCGCTCGATGCCGGAGCGCAGCCGTCCGACCAGGATCTCGGTTTCGTCCCTCACAATAGGCTCTCGGATGACCTGCAAGAGTAGCGCAGCGCCGACCGGTCAGGCCCTGCTGCGCCAGGGACCGGATCTCCCCTGCTACCGCGCCCGACCCGGTGGCGTAGCAGCCGCTGGCGTGGACCGACTCGCGGTCAGGCCTCGAAGAGCAGGCTGCAGCAGGTGACGGCGCCTTCGGCCTTGGCGAGCTCGGAGAGGTCGACGCGCTCGAGGCGCAGGCCCTCGGCCTCGAGCCGGGCGGCCGTCCTCGGGAAGGCCTCCGGATAGACCAACATCTCGCCGACCCGCAGGCCGTTGGCGGCGTGTGGCTCGGTGGGGTCGACGTCGAGCGAGCGCCAGGCCGGGAAGGATGCGGGATCGATCCAGGCGCGCTGCACGAGCAGGAGGTCGGGGGCGACCCGCGTGACGGCCGACTTGAGATGGAGGCAGCCGCTCACCTGGACCTCGCGCACCTCGTATCCGAACGGCGCCACGAGCTCCCGGAGCGCTGCCACTCCGGCGGCCGAGCTGCGGCTCGAGCGACCGACGAAGAGGGTCCTGTCCAGGCAGAGGACGTCGCCGCCGTCGACGGTTCCAGGGCCCTCGAGCGCGACGACGTCGCGGTGTCGCCTGAGCGCCCGGCCGACGCTCTCGCGCTCCGGCCGGCGCGAGGGCGCGCCGGGCCGCAGCAGGACGGCGAGCTCGTCGAGCACCAGCGCCACGTCCTCGACAAAGACGGCGTCGGGCCGGTCGGCCTCCTCCGGCAACCGCTCGACGGCGCAACCCAGCCGCTCGAGGGCGGCCTCGTAGCCACGGTGCTGCTCCCGGGCCCGGCCGACGTCGATCGGCGCCCGGTCGAGATGCGTGAGCTCGCAGCGGTCCAGGGAACGGCTCACTTCGCGGGTCACGGCATGGAGCACGTCGGACTCCCTCCCCCGCCAGGCCGACCGAATGATCCGGGAGACCGATGGCAGGCTACGCGACCGATGCTACAGTCTCTTCCTGGACCAAGCACAAGGGGGTTCTTATGAACTACGTTTCTCGCTGGCGGTACCAAGCCACCACAGCACTCGCTCTGGCCCTCGTCTGGCCGGGAAGCACGCTGCTCGCCCAACAGGAGAGCGCACCCGCCGCGACTACCGCGACCGTCGAAGAGCGCGCCGAGCCGCCGACGGTGCTCGACGAGATCGTGGTCACCGCGCAGAAGCGCGAGGAGAACCTTCAGGACGTCCCCGCGTCGGTCACCGCGCTCGACGCCGAGAAGATCGACATGTTGATGCTCGGCGGCGCGGACGTGAAGTTCCTCTCCGGACGGGTGCCCAGCCTCGTGCTGGAGTCCTCCTTCGGCCGTGCGTTCCCGCGCTTCTACATCCGCGGCCTCGGCAACACCGACTTCGACTTGAACGCCTCGCAACCGGTCTCGATGATCGTCGACGAGGTCGTGCTCGAGAACCCGGTGGTCAAGGGCATGCCGCTGTTCGATCTGGAGCGCACCGAAGTGCTGCGCGGCCCCCAGGGCACCCTGTTCGGCCGCAACACCCCCGCCGGCATCGTCAAGTTCGACACCAAGAAGCCGACCCAGGCCTTCGACGCCGCGGTGCGCGCCTCGTACGGCACTTTCGACAACGTCAACGTCATGGCCGCCGTCGGCGGCGGCATCACGGAGACCCTCTCCGCGCGCGCCTCCGTTCTCTATCAATCCCAGTCGGACTGGGTCGACAACAAGCACACGGGCGAGAAGAACGCCCTTGGCGGCCACGACACCTACGCATACCGGTTGCAGTTTCTCTGGGAGCCCAGCGAGGACTTCAGCGCGCTGTTCAACTTCCACGGCTGGGACCTCGACGGCACCGCGCGGATCTTCCGCGCCAACATCCTCAAGCCGGGAAGCAACGGCCTGGTGAGCGGCTACAAACAGGACGAGGTGTTCCAGGACGGCAGGAACCAGCAGGAGATCACCGCCTACGGCGGCGTGATAAAGCTCGAGTACGACTTCGGCGGTGCCGTGCTGACCTCGGTTACCGGCTACGAGACCCTCGACATGTACAGCCGCGGCGACATCGACGGCGGCTTCGGCGCCTCCTTCGCGCCGCCGTTCGGCCCGGGATTCATCCCCTTCCCGTCGGAGAGCGCGGACGGTCTCCCCGACCTCGACCAGATCACCCAGGAGATCCGCCTCGCCAGCAACAGCGGCGGCGCCTTCGACTGGCTCTTCGGCTTCTACTACTTCGACGAGAGCCTGACCGCCGAGAGCTTCAGCTACAACAGCCTCGCTCCGGGCAATCCGTTGGACGGCTACGCCTTCCAGAAGCAGGACGCCACCTCCTGGGCGCTCTTCACCTCGTTCGACTTCCGGCCGACCGACCTCTGGACGATCAAGGCCGGCCTGCGCTACACCACCGACGAGAAGGACTTCTCCGCAGAGCGCCCGGATCCGACCTTCCAGACCCCGACGGTCGCGCCGATCACGACCACGACCGACGCCGACCTGGTGACTTGGGATCTTTCCGCGACGTTCAAAGCGACCGAGTCGGTCAATGTCTACGGCCGGGTCGGCACCGGCTTCCGCGCGCCCTCGATCCAGGGCCGCATCCTATTCTGCGCCGACTTCGAGGGCGGCACCAATCCCGCCACGAACTGTCTCTCGGTGGCCGACCAGGAGAAGATCCTGTCCGCCGAGATCGGCTTCAAGAGCGAGCTCTACGACCGCGCGCCTACGCCTCAACATGGCCGCCTACACCTACCAGGTCGACGGCCAACAGCTTGTCGCGGTCGGCGGCGAGTTCAACACCGCGACGCTCCTGAACGCCGACAAGACCAACGGCTACGGCCTCGAAGCCGACATCGACATCGCGCCGAACAGCAACTGGCTGATCACCTTCGGCCTCTCCTACAACCACACCGAGATCGACGATCCGAATCTTCTCGTCGCCCCCTGCGGCGGCGGCTGCACTGTCACGGATCCCATCATCGGCGGCCTGGCGAGGATCAACGGCAACCCGCTACCGCACGCGCCGAAGTTCATCTTCAACGGCATCGTCGACTACCGCACACCGGTCGGCTCCGGCCTCTTCCTGGCGAGCGTCGACTGGGCCTACAACGACGAGAAGAACTTCTTCCTCTACGAGTCGAAGGAGTTCCGCGACGATTCGCTCGAGATCGGCGCGCGCGTCGGCTACGCCTTCGCGGAGGCGAAGTACGAAGTGGCGCTGTTCGGCCGCAACCTCACGGACGAGGAGATCGTCCAGAACGGCATCGACTTCAACAACCTGACCGGCATGACCAACGATCCGCGCATCGTCGGACTGGAGCTCGTCGTCCGCTTCTGATCGAGATCGCCTAGTCGTTTCGCTGTTGGACCTTCGTGCGGCGGGGCCTCCCGGGTCCCGCCGCTACGTTTCACCCGGCACCTCGTCCAGAGCCTCTGCCGGCGGCACGCTCGTCACGCGCCGCACGGCGACCAGGCTGAGGTCGTCGCCGCGCGGCGCGCCCGCCAGAAAACCGTCGACGTCGCGCCGGCAGGCCGCCAACAGATCGGCCAGGGGGAGGTCCGCCGCGCGGCGCAGCGAGGCGGTTGACCGTTCCGAGGTCGGCAATCGTGGCGTGGAGCTCGCGGAGGCCTTGGCACGGCTCCGACTCGAGCTCACGAGCGACGGCGCCCGCTGGGTCTTGCGGCACGATTCCGCGGCGCTCGACTCGCCGCTCTGGTCGATCGCCCGCTCGGCCGCCGACCTCCTGACCTCCGACGAGCTGGCGCGGGTACGCGAGTGCGACGGCCTCGACTGCACGTGGCTCTTTCTCGACTGCAGCCGCTCCCGGTCCCGCAGGTGGTGCTCGATGGCAAGTTGTGGCAATCGGGCCAAGGCCCGTCGCCACTACCACCGGCGCAAGGGCACCTGAGCGCCGGGCTCGCTCGAGTCAGGACTCGAATCGACACGGTGAGCGGCTCGATCGGTGGGGCTCGCGCCGCGCCGCGGTCTCTCTCCCCGGACCGCTGGCACGAGAGTCGCACCCCTCAACCTCAACTCGCGGCTTCCGGCCCCGTATCAGTCTTGGCGCGGACACCTCCGTTCGGCCGCGGCGGAAAGAAGGACCATGGGCTCGACGAACCGTTGCAAACGCCTGCCAGTCGCGATTCTCGCTGTCGCGGTGGCGGCGTGCGGGTGCGCCTCGAGCGGGCTGCGCCCGACCTCTGCGGACAAGGCGCGCAAGCAGCTCGCGGCCCGCGGCGTCGACCCACACGCCATCACGATCCCGTTCGAGCCGAGCGACGAGATGCGCCGCTGGGTGATCGAGAACGTCCCTCGGATCGGCCGCCCCAACGAGAGGCTGCAGGTGCTGCTCGATCAGCTGCTGCGGCGTGGCGGTGAGGGCCTCGAATACGAGCGCGGCAGCACGGCGACGGCTCAGGAGGTCTGGACGAGCGAACGCGCGAACTGCCTGTCGTTCACCCATCTGTTCGTCGGCCTCGCCCGCGAGCTCGACGTCGGTGTCTACTACATGAGAGTCTCGGACCTGAGCAGCTACGAGCGGCAGGGCGACCTCGCCGTCGCGTCGGAGCACGTCGTCGCGGCCCATGGCCCACCGAACCGGCGCCACATCCTCGACTTCAGTGACCGACCGGTGCTCGAGTACCGCAGCACCGAAGCCATTTCCGACCTGACCGCGATCGCCCTCTACTACTCGAATTTGGGCGCCAATCAGCTGCGACAGGGGCGCTCAGAGGAAGCGCTCGCGAATCTCACGCTCGCGACCCAGATCGACCCCGAGCTGGTGGACGGCTGGGTCAACCGCGGCGTCGCGCTGCGGCGCGCCGGGCGGCCGGAAGAGGCCGAGCGCTCCTACCGGACCGCGCTCGAGGTCGATCCCCGGGCGATCATCGCCTACAACAACCTCGCCTCGTTGCTCGATCAGCTCGGGCGACACGACGAGGCGGCGGTGCTGCTCACCTTGACCGACCGCGCCGACAACCGCAACCCCTTCAGCTACCTCGCGCTCGGAGATCTCGCGCTCGCCCAGGGCAGGCTCGACGAGGCGGGGCGTTTCTACCGGCGAGCGCTGCGCCTGCAGCCCGATCGGGCCGAGCCGATGGCGGCGATGGGCCTCGCGGCCCTCGCCGAGGGGAAGCGTCACGAGGCCGAACGTTGGCTGCACAGGGCGCGCAAGGCCGGTGGAGAGGATCCGCGCGTCGACCGCCTGGCACGGTCGCTCGACCGCGTCCGCTCGGACGAGGGCTGACGCGCCGCCCCGGCGGTACCGGCTCACCTTCAATTCAAATCGCTGGATCACACTTCGGATCGTGCGCTCGCGATCCAGAGGATTGAACGGTGAGCCGATCGCCTGGCTCCGGTGACTCCGGTGGCTCCGGTGAACGCCGACTGGACGGATTTCGCCTGTCCGGTACCATGAGGGCGATGCAGATCCTCCCGTGCCCGAAGCGCGATCTCCGACAGTAGAAGGACCGCAGCGAGTGAGACCAGGCCGCCCCGTCCTGTTCGGAGAGATCCTCTTCGATTCCTTTCCTGGTGGCGTCTCACGCCTCGGCGGTGCGCCGCTCAACGTCGCGGTGCACCTCGCGCGGCTGGGTGAGCGGCCATTGCTGGTCAGCCGGGTCGGTACCGACGACGCGGGCTCTCGGGCCTTGGCCGAGCTCGAGCGCTTCGGGGTCGACACCCGGGCCGTCCAGATCGACGCTGACCAGCCGACCGGCGAGGTTCGGGTCGATCTCGCCGACGGCGAACCTCACTTCACGATCCTCGAACCGCGCGCCTGGGACGCGATCGACGCTCGGGTAGCCCGGGAGGCGGTCCAGAGCGTCGCTCCGGCTCTCCTCTACCACGGCGTGCTGGCGGCGCGGTCCGTGCCTTCGCGCACCGCGCTGATGGAGGTTCGCGCCGCCCTTCCCGACCGCATCTTCGTCGACGTCAACCTGCGGTCCCCCTGGACACCTCTCCAGCGGGCGCTGGAGCTCTGCCGGGGCGCCGCCTGGCTCAAAGTCAACGAGAGTGAGCTCGCGGCACTCTCCGATCTGACCGGAGAACCGTGCGAGGCCGCGAACGCGCGCGCCGCCCGCGGCCTCCTCGCCCGCAGCGGGGCAAAGCGTCTTGTCGTCACGCTCGGAGAGCGTGGCGCCGCCTCTTACGAGGCAGGAAGCGAATGGACCGCGGTCGGCGCGCACCCGGCCGCCGAGGCCGCGGAGGCGAATCCGGTGGGTGCGGGCGACGCCTTCGCGGCGGTTCTGATCCTCGCTCATCTGCGGGAGTGGCCCCTGGCGTCCGCTCTCGAGCGCGCGACCGAGCTCGCCGCCGCCGTCTGCTCTCTGCGCGGCGCCCTGCCCGACGACCCTGGGTGGCACGGGGCCTTCCGTCTTCAATGGGGGATCTCGTGAGGCGCGAAGCCCTCTACGTCGTGATGCTCAGCCCGCATGGCCTGATCCGCGGCCGCGACCTGGAGCTCGGGGGAGACGCGGACACCGGCGGCCAGACCACCTACGTCGTCGAGCTCGCGCGTGCCCTGGCCGAGGATCCGCGCGTGGAACGGGTCGATCTGATCACCCGGCGGATCGAAGACTCGCGCGTCGCCGCCGACTATGGCCGTCCCGAAGAGGACCTGGCGCCCGGAGCCAAGATCGTCCGCCTCAGCTTCGGACCCCGGCGGTACCTGCGCAAGGAGAGCCTCTGGCCCTACCTGGATCTCTTCGTCGACCGCGTGCTCGCCCACTTGCGCCGAGTGCGCCGGCTTCCCGACATCTTGCACAGCCACTACGCCGACGCCGGCTGGGCCGGCGCCCGCCTCGAGAGCCTCCTGCGCGCGCCCCTCGTCCACACCGGACACTCGCTCGGGCGGGTCAAGCTCGCGCGCCTGATCGAGCACGGGCTGACGCGCGCGGAGGTCGAGGAGCGCTTCGAGATCACCCGGCGCATCGAAGCGGAGGAGGTCGCGCTCGATCATGCCGCGCTGGTGGTCGCGAGCACGCGCCAGGAAGCCGAGGAGCAGTACGCTCTCTACGAGAACTACCGGCCGGAGCGAATCGCGGTGATACCGCCCGGCACCGATCTCTCGCGATTCCGACCACCTCACCCCGACGATCCGGAGCCGGCGATCGCCGCCGAGATCGACCGTTTTCTGCGCGACCCCGCCAAGCCGCTGCTGCTCGCCATCGCACGGCCCGACCCCCGCAAGAACCTCTTGAGCCTCGTGCGCGCCTTCGGCGAGAGCCCGCGCCTGCGCTCGCTCGCGAACCTCGCCATCGTCGCCGGCACCCGCGACGATCTCGAAGAGATGAAACGCGAGCCTCGGCGCGAGCTACGGCGCCTCCTGATCGCCATCGACCGCTACGACCTCTACGGCCACGTCGCCTATCCGAAGCGGCATGCCGCCGACGACGTTCCGGACCTCTACCGACTGGCGGCCCGTCGGCACGGCCTCTTCGTCAACCCGGCACTGACGGAGCCCTTCGGGCTGACCCTGATCGAAGCGGCGGCGAGCGGCTTGCCGGTCGTCGCGACCTCGGACGGCGGACCTCGCGACATTCTCGAGGCGTGCAACCACGGCGTGCTCATCGACCCCCTGGACGATCGCGCGCTCGCCCAGGCGCTCGAGGAGGCTCTCGAGGATCGCGATCGCTGGGAGCGCTGGGCGCGCAACGGACCGCTGGGAGCGCAACGACACTTCCAATGGTCCGCGCACGTGAATCGCTATCTCGAGCGCGCGCTCGCCATCGAGTTGCATGGCGATGCCGGAGCCGCGACGCGCCCGGCGCCGCTGACTCTGCGCAGCCGGATTCTGGTCTCCGACATCGACGGCACCTTGATCGGCGACCGCGCGGCGCTCTCGCTCCTGCTCGATCGGCTCGAGCAAGAGCAGTGGGGGCTCGGCATCGCCACCGGCCGCCGGCTCGAGAGCGCGATCGAGGCGCTCGACAAGTGGGGCGTGCCGGCGCCCGACGTGATGATCACCGCCGTGGGCGCGGAGATCCACTATGGCCCGCACCGGCTCGAGGACGATCTCTGGTCGCGGCATTTGGGCTACCGCTGGCAACCCGAAGATATTCGCGCGCGGCTCCTGGAGGTGGCGGGCGATCGACTGGAGCCGCAGCCTGCCGCGGAGCAGAGGCGCCATAAGATCAGCTTCGACGTCGATCCCGACCAGAGCATCGATCCAGGTCGGCTGCGCCGCCACCTGCGCGAGGTGGGCCTGCACGCCAATCTAGTCTTCTCGCACGGCCGCCATCTCGATGCGCTGCCCATCCGCTGCTCCAAGGGGCAGGCGATCCGATGGATCGCGCAGCGCTGGGGCATTGACCTGGAGTCGATCGTCGTCGCCGGCGACTCAGGCAACGATCGCGACATGCTCCTCGGCGCGACGCCGGCGATCGTCGTCGGCAACCACGCCGAGGAGTTGGCCGACCTCGCCGAGCAGCCCAATATCTACTTCGCGCGGGCGCCCCACGCCGCGGGCATTCTCGAGGGCCTCGAAGCGCGCGCTTGGAACAACCCGGCCGAGGTTGCCGCGACGAAAGAGAGCGCAGGATGACGATTGAGGAGATCCGCACCCGCGGCCAGGCGCTGATCCACGACCTGCGGACCTGGTCGCGCGACGAGCCCGGCCTCGCCATCCCTCTGCTGCGCCGGCTCGCCGGCGTCGGCCGCCCGGTTCTGCTCCAGACCGAGCTCGCCGAAGCCATGGCGCTCGAGGCCGAGCGCGACCCGAGGCTCGCCGGGTCGCCGCTCGAGCGCGCCGTCGCCCTCGCCCAGGAAGCCGCCACCGACGGCAAGCGCGTCCTGTTCGCGCTACGCCCGAGGATCGGCCAATGGCTCCACGTTCAGGCCGACGTCGAGAATGGGTTCGTCGATCCCGCTCTGGTCGAGAACTATCTGATCTTCAAAGAGGGCCTCGTGCTCGGCAGGCCGGGTTCGACCTGGACGCCCACGTTCGATCTCTCGCCCTTCGCCCGCGAGCTGCCCCGCCCCACCGAGGCGCGCTGGATCGGCCGCGGTGCGGAGTTCTTGAACCGCACGCTGTCGAGCCGCTTGTTCCAGGCCAGCGGCGAGGGCGATCGGCGCCTGCTCGAGTTCCTCCGGCTGCACCAGGCGATGGGACAGCAGCTGCTTCTCTCCGACCGGATCCGTACCGTCGACGAGCTGCGCAACGCGATCCGCCGCGCGCTCGAGGAGCTCGCCGAGAGACCGGACGACGCGGAGTGGAGCGCCGTCGAGTCGGAGCTGCGCGCAGTCGGCCTACAGCCCGGCTGGGGCCGTACCGCGAAAGCGATGCGCGAGACGCTCGCGCTGCTCGGCGACCTGCTCGTCGCCCCCGATCCCGAGACCGTCGAGCGCTTCCTCGCCCGCAT
This sequence comes from uncultured Acidobacteriota bacterium, assembly GCA_963700315.1. Classification (GTDB taxonomy): domain Bacteria; phylum Acidobacteriota; class Thermoanaerobaculia; order Multivoradales; family JAGPDF01; genus JACTMI01. The sequence goes on from CAVOXC010000002.1 coordinate 348,020, forward strand.
CCCGATGATCTTCTCGGTGGTGATTCTCTCGCCGCATGGCTGGTTCGGCCAGTCCGACGTTCTGGGACGGCCCGACACCGGCGGACAGGTCGTCTATATCCTCGATCAGGTGCGCGCCCTCGAGCGCGAGATGCGACGGCGGTTGGACGAGCAGGGAGTCGACGTCGAGCCGCGCATCCTGGTGGTCACCCGCCAGATCCCCGAGTCCGACGGCACGACCTGCGGCGAGCGCTGGGAGCCGATCGCTGGAACCGATCGGGCGGCGATCCTGCGCGTTCCGTTTCGAGACGAGGAGGGCCGAATCCAGCCGCGCTGGATCTCGCGCTTCGAGATCTGGCCCTGGCTCGAGCGCTTCGCCGAGGATGTCGAACGCGAGGTCGTCGCCGAGCTCGGCTCCCGGCCCGACCTCATCGTCGGCAACTACTCCGACGGCAACCTGGTCGCGACGCTGCTCGCCCGTCGCCTGGGCGTGACGCAGTGCACCATCGCGCACGCGCTCGAGAAGTCCAAGTACCTGCTCTCGGACCTCCACTGGCGCAGCATGGACGAGCAATACCGGTTCTCTGCGCAATTCACCGCCGACCTGATCGCGATGAACGCGGCCGACTTCGTCATCGCCAGCACCTTCCAGGAGATCGCGGGGACCGAGAAAACCGTGGGCCAATACGAGAGCCACTCGACGTTCACGATGCCCGGCCTCTACCGGGTGCTGCACGGCATCGACGTGCACGACCCCCGCTTCAACATCGTGTCTCCCGGAGCGGACACGAGGATCTTCTTTCCCTACTCCGACGAGGATCGGCGTCTGCGCGCGCTCCACGAAGAGATCGAGGATCTCGTCTTCGGCGGCGCTCGCGACGACGCGCGAGGCGCGCTGGCCGAGCCCGGGCTCCCTCTGATCTTCACCATGGCGCGGCTCGACCGGATCAAGAACCTGACCGGACTGGTCGAGTGGTACGCGCGCCACCCCCGCCTCCGCGAGCTCGCCAACCTGCTCGTGGTCGCCGGCTCGGTCTCTGCGGAAGCAAGCGAGGACGAAGAGGAGAAGGCGCAGATCGCCACCATGCACGCGCTGTTCGACGAGCACGAGCTCGACGCCAGCGTGCGCTGGCTCGGCGCTCGGCTCGAGAAGAGCCAGACCGGCGAGCTCTATCGCGTCGTGGCGGATCGGCACGGAGTGTTCGTCCAGCCCGCGCTGTTCGAGGCGTTCGGACTGACGGTGATCGAGGCCATGGCGAGCGGCCTGCCGACCTTCGCCACCCGTTTCGGGGGTCCACTCGAGATCATCGAGGACGGCGTCTCGGGATTCCAGATCGATCCCACACGCGGGGAGGAATCGGCCGACAAGATCGCGGAGTTTCTCGCGGTCTGTGCCGACGACCCTGACCTCTGGAACCGCGTCTCCACGGGCGGGATCGAGAGAGTCGCCAAGCGCTACACCTGGGAGCTCTACGCCGAGCGTCTGATGACGTACGCGCGAACCTACGGTTTCTGGCGCTTCATGACCGACCTCGAACGAGCGGGAGCGCATCGTTACCTCGAGCTCTTCTACACGCTGCAGATGCGCCCGCTCGCGCGCGACCGGGCCGCGCCGACTCGGGATTGACCCCGCCGGTGGTCCCAGTCACACCATGGCCGCCGCCAACTGCCCCGGCCTGCTCCCGCCGGGCCCAAACTCCGGGAGCCGAGCAAAACCTCGCCGACCCTCGCCCGTAGAAGGCACCAGACCGTGTCACAGCCTCAGATTTCAACGGAACCAGGAGGAACCATGATCCGGCAACGCCTACCTACGCTCGCCCTCTGCCTCGCAAGCCTCGGCGGCGCTAGCGCCGCCGAGTCCCAAGCGCCGCCGCTCACGCTCCCCCAGCCCAGCCAAGGCGCCAGGGTCGAGCAGACCGTCGGCCTCACCGAGATCGCCATCTCCTACCACCGGCCGCGGGTGCGCGAGCGGAAGATCTGGGGCGAGCTCGTGCCCCTCGGCCAGGTCTGGCGGGCCGGCGCCAACGAGAACACCACCTTCGCGATCTCGACCCCGGTCGAGGTCGAAGGCAGGGCGCTCGCCGCCGGCAGCTACGGCCTGCACATGATCCCGAAGGAGAAGAGCTGGACCGTGGTCTTCTCCAGGATGGACGGCAACTGGGGGAGCTTCGCCTACGACGACAGCGAAGACGCGCTGCGCGTCGAGGTCACGCCGGAACCCGCGCCCGACGAGGAGGCGCTCGCCTTCACCTTCGAGGATCCCACCGCGAAGTCGGTCACCGTGTCGCTGCGCTGGGAGAAGCTCCGCGTGCCCTTCAAGGTGACCGTCGACACCCCGGAGGTCGTCTACCAGAGCATCAAGAAGGAGCTCCGCGGCCTCCCGCAGTTCTTCTGGCAGACCTGGAACCAGGCCGCCGCCTATCTGCTCTCGAACAGCATCCACCTGGACGACGCGATGGCGTGGGCGGACCGTTCGATCGGCATCCAGAAGAACTTCACCAACGTCTACACCAAGTCACGGCTGCTCGCGCTCCAGGGCGACACGGCGGCGGCCCAGGCGCTGGTCGACGAGTCCCTGCCCGCGGCGAGCGAAACCGAGCTCAACAACTACGGCTACCAGCTGCTCGGCGCCGGCAACGCGGCCGACGCGGTGGCCACCTTCCGCGAGAACGCCAAGCGCCATCCCGAGTCCTGGAATGTCTTCGACAGCTTGGCCGAAGGGCTCGTCGCCGAGGGCAAGAAGGACGAGGCGATCCGCAACTACGAGCAGGCGCTGTCGATGGCTCCGGACGGCCAGAAGGCGCGCATCGAAGGGATCCTGTCGGGGCTGAAGCAGTAGCCGCCCGGACCAGTTGGCGCCTCCGGGCTTCTCGCCAGCTCGGAGGCGTCGCGTCGCGGGGCGCCGCGCTCAGCGCGGTAGCAGGGCGGCCTCGGCCAGGGCCTTCTGGCTGACGCCCATGGCGCGGGAGAAACCGGCGATCAGGCGGCCGGAGCGAATCTCGAGGCGGTAGAAGGCGAAGTCGCCGAGCTGAACGGTCAGCGCCGCCATCGGGAAGCGCGCCGTCCAGCGCGATCGCAGCTCGGGGACCTCGCGCTTCTCGGCGGCGCAGACCTCGCCCTCGAGCATCAACCGGTGGAGCTGCAGCGGATCGTGCTCGGGCCGATCCGGACGATGGATCACCGCCGAGAAGAGGCCGCCCGCGGCGAGCGCCCGCGTGTGCCGGGCCAGGCGCGAGCCGTGGACCAGCAGCGCGTCGAGCCCGGGATAGGCGAGAAAGGGCATCAGGCCCGCGACCGGCGCGCCGCCGTCGACGAGCGCGAGCCCGAGCACGCGGCACTCCGTCAACAACCCTCGCAATACTCCGAGGTCCTCGCGGTCCATCCTGCCCTCCCCCAGATCGAACGACGACGCGCCGAGTCTAGCCGGTCGGCAGTCCGGACGAGCCCACCGCCCCGCGCAGCGTCTCGACAAGCTCCTCGATCTCCTCCTCGCCGGTGTCCCAGGCGGTCATCCAACGCACCACCGAGCGCTCGGCGTCCCAGAGCTGGAAGCCGAAACGCGCCGCGAGCGGCGGCACCACCTCGGGCGGCAGGCGCACGAAGAGCGCGTTCGCCTCGGGCGGACGCTCGAGCTCGACCCCCGGCAAGTTCGCGACGCGCTCGGCGAGCCGCGCCGCCATCCGGTTGGCGTGCGCCGCCGAGCGCCGCCACAGGTCGCCTTCGAGCAGCGCCTCGAACTGCGCCGCGACGAACCGCATCTTCGAGGCGAGCTGCGTCGTCTGCTTGCGTGCGTACGGGAGCCTCGGCGCGAGCTCGCGGTCGAGGACGAGCACCGCCTCACCGAAGAGGAGTCCGGCCTTGGTGCCGCCGAGGGAGAGCAGATCGACTCCGGCCGCGCGGCCGAAGGCCTCGAGCGGCAGGTCGAGCGCCGCCGCGGCGTTGGCGAGCCGCGCGCCGTCGACGTGGAGCAGGAGCCCTTCGGCGTGCGCGAGCCGAGCGAGGGCCGCGATCTCCTCGGGCCGATAGACCGTGCCGCGCTCGGTGGTCTGGCTGATCGAGAGCAACCGCGGCTGCACCTGATGAACGTCGCCGCGCCGGGCGAGCAGCGGCCGGATCGCTTCGACGGTCAGCTTGCCGTCCGCGGTGGGCAGCGTCAGCAGCTTGCAGCCGACGATCCGCTCCGGAGCGCCCCCTTCGTCGACGGCGAGATGGGCGCTCTCGGCGCAGATGACCGCCTCGTGCGGTGCCAGCGCGGTCGCCAGCGCCACGACGTTGGCGCCGGTGCCGCCGAAGACGAAGGCGACCTCGGTTGCCTCGCCGAAGCGCTCGCGCAGCTTCCCGATGGCCCGCGCAGTCCAGGGATCGGCTCCGTAAGCGACGGCATGCCCCGCGTTGGCGGCCGCGAGCGCCGCCATCACCTCCGGCAGCGCCCCCGCCTGGTTGTCGCTGCCGAAACCGCGCGCTCCGACTCCTTCGTTTGGCATTCGCTCCCTCCGTCGAACTCGATCCTAGCCCGCGGAGACCACCCCTGCGGGCGGTGACGCCCTACGCCGCGGCGCGGTAACTGCGCTGCCGCATCGCGGCAATCTGTCGCTATCGAAGGAGGTACTCCATGCGCAACAGAGCGACCATCGTGATGACCTTCGCGGTTGGCGGCATGAGCCTCGCGCTCGCGCAAGACGCGCCGAAGGCCGGGGACGCCGCGATCGGAACGGTTCCGTACGACCGCTTCGAGCGGCCCCAAGTCTGCGCCACTTGTCATGTCGATATCTCGCGCCAGCATGAGCAGGCGATGATGTCGCAGGCCTACACCCACCACTGGGACGAGATCGAGTACTTCAAGCTCGCGCTACCGCACGCCGACATCGCTCCCAAAGTCGCTGGCGTCAGGGCCGGATGCAACGGCTGCCACGCACCGATCGCGCTGCTCGCGGGGGACGTTCCGCCCCCTGCTCCGGGCGAAGGGAGCCGCGCCAACGAGTCGGTCTCCTGCGACCTCTGCCACTCGATCGTGGGATTCGAGGGAGAGATCCCCCACAACTTCAACTGGATCTCCTCTCCCGGCAAGATCAAGCAGGGCCCGCGTCCAGGACGCTCAAGCCCGCACCACGAGACGGTCGAGAACGCTTTTCTGCGCAGCGCCGAGTTCTGCGGCACCTGCCACAACGAGATGAGTCCGTTCGGAACCTGGGTCAAGGCGACCCACCTCGAGTGGCTGGAGGGACCCCACGGCCGCGCCGGCATCGTCTGCCAGGACTGTCACATGCCTCCGGCCGCCGGCAAGAGCGCGCGCATGGGCGAGGCGTTGCCCGACGTTCGACAGCACCTGTTTCACGGCGCCCACGACCCCGGCAAGCTCGCCGGCGTGATCGAGGTGAGGATCCACCCCGCCGATCGCGAAGTCGAGCCCGGCGACCGCGTTCGCCTGCTGGCGGTAGTGGTCAACGCCAAGGCCGGGCACAAGGTCCCCACCGGTTCGGCGGAGGAGCGCCTCCTCTGGCTCGACGTCGAAGCGCGCGATGCCTTGGGCCGCACCCATCATCTGGCCGTCGATCCCAAGGGTTTCGCGGGCGAGGAGTACACCATCGCCTCCGACACCGCGCTCGCGTACCAGGACATCGGCACGATCGAAGGCTCGACCGGCTTCGCCGGTCTGCGCCGCGACGCTCCCGTTCCCGCCGGCGATCGGATCTTCCGCCTCCCCTACCTCGATCCCGAAGGACGCATGACGATCGCCCAATGGAACACCGCGAGCTTCGGCCCCGACTACCGTCTGGCGCCGCTCGAAGCCCGCACGGAGACCTTCACCTGGACCGTGCCGGACGACCTGCCGCCGGGGACGGTGACCGTCACCGCGCGCATCTGGTACTCGCGCCTCGTCGCCTCGGTCGCCGAGCACCTCGGCGTGCCCTACGAGGAGTGGGAGCCGGTCGCCATCAACCAACACCAGACGACGCTCGTCGTCGTCGACTGAGGAGAGTCGCTATGAGAGCTCGCTCGATTCCCGCCGCGGCCGCGACGGTCGTTCTTCTCGCCACCCTGGGTCTCGCCGCGGATCCCGCGGCCGCGATCCCGGCCTTCGCGCGCAAGTACCGCGTCTCGTGCAGCACCTGCCATGACCCGTTCCCAAGGCTCAAGCCGTTCGGCGATGAATTCGCCGCCAACGGCTTCCGCATGCCCGACCCTTCGCAGGAGCCCACCCGCGACACTCATGACACCGGCGATCCGTTGCTCCACTTGGTGCGTTCAGTGCCGCTCGCAGTGCGCATGGAGGGCCACCTCGCCGCCCACCAGGACGCGGCCGCCGAGAGCGACTTCGAGACCCCCTGGGTCTTCAAGCTTCTCTCCGGCGGACCGATCGCCCCGAGAATCTCCTACTACGTCTACTTCATCCTCGAAAAGGGGGAGATCGAGGGGCTGGAGGATGCCTATTTCCACTTCTCGAAGCTGTTCGGCGGCGGCATCGACTTGATCTTCGGCCAGTTCCAAGTCTCGGATCCCCTGTTCAAGCGCGAGCTGCGCTTGGAGCGCAACGACTACGAAATCTATCGGACACATGTGGGCGAAGCGAGCGCCAACCTGACCTACGACCGCGGCGCGATGTTCTTCGGCACGATGCCCGGCGACATCGACGCGGTCTTCCAGGTCGTCAACGGCAACGGTATCCCCAAAGGCGAATTCGATAACGACTCGAACAAGAATCTCGCCCTGCGCCTCGCCCGAGAGTTCGGACCGGTGCGGGTCGGCCTGTTCGGCTACTGGGGCAAGGAAAAGGCGGAGAGCGGCGCGAGCGACGAGATCGTCTATTGGGGACCTGACCTACACATCGCTCCGGGTGGTCGCTGGGAGCTCAATCTTCAGTACTTGGAACGAACCGACGACGATCCTTTCTTCACCGGCGCGGACGCGGCCGACTACGTTACCCGTGGCGGGTTCGCGGAACTGCTCTTCTTCCCGCAAGGGGCCGACGGCCGTTGGGCCTTGGCGGCGCTGTACAACAGGATCGAATCCGACGACCCCACCGTGCCGGTCGAGGACGGCTCCTTCACGGTCAGCTACCTTGCGGCGCGCAATATCCGCATCCTCGCCGAAGCCGGACACGATCTCGACCGCAGCGAGTCGCATGTGAGCGTGGGGATCGTCGCCGCTTTCTGACCGCGGGGACTCGAGCCACGCCGAAGGCGTGACTCACTGCCGCGGCGCGAGCTCCCACCAGAAGCGAGCGCGTTCTCTCTCTTCCGGCGCGATCTCGTTCATCGTGTAGGGGTCGTAGACGCGCCCGTTGGCCACGACGTAGGCGAGCTTCTTGGTGTCGCCGATGTCGGCCAGCGGATCGCCGTCGAGGACCACGAGGTCGGCGAGCTTGCCCGGCTCGATCGACCCGACATCGCCGTCGAGACCGAGCAGGCGAGCGCCATCGACCGTCCCCGCGCGCAAGGCCTCGAAAGGCGTCATGCCGCCCTGCACCATCATCGCGAGCTCCCAGTGCGCCGCGAGCCCCTCGCGCTGGCCGTGGGCGCCGAGCGCGACCGACACGCCCGCCCGCTGGAGCGCAGCGGCGATCTCCGCCTCCTGAACGTGGTTCCATTCCTCGTCGGGCGCGAGCGTACGCCGCCGCGCGCGGGGATCGAGCACCTCGCGCGGCACGAAGGTGGCGAGCGGCCGCTCCGCCCAGACGTCGCTCTTCGCGTACCAGTAGTTCTCGCCCGCGAGCCCGCCGTAGGCGACCCCGAGCGTCGGCGTGTAGCCGACCTCGGTGCCGCCCCAGAGCTGTGTCACGTCGGCATAGACCTTGGCCACCGGCACCGTGTGCTCGACGCTGGTGTGGCCGTCGACAACCTGGGTGAGGTTCTGCATCAGCAGCGCCCCCCCTCGGGCACGACCATCATCCCCTCTTCGCGCGCCGCCGCCAGGATCTGCTGCCGTTGCTCGCGCCGTGGTTGGTTGTAGCTCTTGACCGAGAAGGCGCCGGCGGCCTTGAGCCGGCGCAGATGCGCGCGCGCGTCGTCGAGCGAGTCGACCTCGGCGCGATACTCGCCGAGCGCGCCGTAGAGGATCGTCCCGGTCGAGAAGATGCGCGGAGCGACGATCCCGCCAGCGCGCTGCAGCTCGGCCGCCGCGAAGACCTCCCGGGTGTCGTTCGAGGGGTCGTGGACCGTCGTGACGCCGTAGGCGAGGCTCGCGTACGCGACCCAGCTCTGCTCGGGGATCAGTTGATCGGAGCCGAAGGCGCCATGCCAATGCGCATCGATCAGGCCCGGAATCACCGTCTTGCCGGCAACCTCGATCGTCCGCGCCCCGGCTGGAACGGTCACCGTGCCGCGCGGGCCGACCGCGACGATCCGGTTGCCCTCGACCAGCACCACGCCATCGTCGATCACCTCTTCGCCGCGCATCGTCACGACGCGTCCGCCCACCAGCGCGATCGCCCCTTCGGGCCGGCCAAAGCCGACATCGAACGAGAGATCGACGCCCACCACCGGAGGCGCCGGCAGCGGCTCGGGGGCCCCATCGAGAAAGGCGAACGCCTCCTCGAGTCGGCGCGTGAACAGCTCGGGACCCAGCGACCAGTAGAGCGCGCGCGAATCGCCTGACCAGCGCAGATTCTCGCCGGCGTCACGGCTGACGCAGGCGAGCGGCAACGCCTCCGACTCGTGCGACAGCTCGACCGCCCTACCTGTCGCCGGGAAGGGCGTCACGCAGGCATCGTAGCGCTCGACGAAGGCGAGCCAGCGTCCATCGGGCGACACCCTGAGCTCAGTCGCCGCTGCGGTCGAGACGTGGGTGCGCTGGTCGGAGCCGTCGAGCTCGATCGAGCGTAGCGAGCGCTTGTCCTCATCGTCGTCGTCGTAGTGCAGGAAGTAGAACCTGTCGTTCGAGGCGCCGAAATGGGGGGCGGTACCCTCCGCGACGATCCGCCGCGGCGTGCCACCGCCCACCGGGACCGCGTAGAGGCCGGGCTCGCGCCCCCAGGTGCGCCCGCGCAGCCAGTTGCCTTTCCCCTTGCGGTAGACCACCGTCGCGCCGTCGGGCGAGAACGTGGGGTCGAAATAGTGCCCCGGATCGGGCGTGATCTCCACTCCCTCGCCGCCGTCCACGGCAACGACGCGGACGCCGCCCAGCCATTCGTCGTCGAAGGCGACGTAGGCGATCGAGCGGCCGTCGCGTGAAAAGGCCGGGAAGTACTCGAAGTGCTCCTCCTGGCTGGTCAACCGCCGCGGCGACCCGTCGGGCAGATCCTTGATCCAGAGCTTGCCCAGCGTCTGGAAGACGACCTTCGTGCCGTCGGGCGAAACCTCGACGAAGCGGAGCATCCTCGGCCGAAACGTCTCGGGCGCGACCGCGACCGGGTAGCGCAGCGCGCGGGCGACGCGGCGGGTGGTCGAGACGCGGAACGGGATCTCGTCGGCGAGACCGGTGGCGACGTCGACGCGCCAGATCCCGCCGCCGCCCCAGACCACCAGCCTGCGGGAGTCGGGCGTCCAAGCCATCGCGGGGTAGACGCCCTGGATCGCCCAGGTCTCCTGCAGGTCGCGGTCGAGGCCATTGAATACCGCCCGCTCCTCGCCCGATGCGAGGTCCTGGACGAAGAGTGTCGAGCGGAAGCGGACGCGGCGGATGAACGCGAGGCTCCTGCCGTCCGGCGACGGCGTCGGGCGAATCGCGCCCCCCGGTCCGGTCACCCAGTCGGCAATCTCGCCGCTCTCGCGGTCGAGGCGCTTGATCACGTAGATCTGGCCGTTCGAGTCCTTATCGTATTCGAAGGACTTGCCGGCCGTCGCGTCCTGACTGAAGTAGACGTAGCGCCCGTCGGGCGAGAAGGCGGGTTCGCCGACGTCTTTCTGGTCGTTCTGCTTCTCGGTGAGCTGCAGCCCCTTGCCACCGCTGCGGTGCCAGAGCCAGAGCTCGCCGGCGCCGAGCGAGCGAAACTTGGTGAAGTGCTTCCGACCGACCAGCCAGTCGCCGTCGGGCGACCAGGCAGGGCTGTTGACCAGCCGGTAGTCCTCGGCGGTGACGGCCGTCGGATTCGCGCCGGCACGGTCGATCACCCAGAGGTTGTCGCCGCCGCCGCGGTCGGAGGTGAAGGCGATCCGCTTGCCGTCCGGGGAATAGCGCGGCTGCATGTCCCAGGCGAGCCCGGAAGTGAGCGCTTTCGCCTCGCCGCCGCCGATCGAGATCGTGTAGAGGTCACCGAGCAGATCGAAGACGATTTCGGCGCCGTCCGGAGCGACATCGACCGACAGCCAGGTTCCCTCCTCGACGTCGATCGGCACCTCGCTCCAGCCCCAGTCGCCAGGTGGCTCGGCGACATCCCACTGCGGCTCCGCCGCCGCCTCGCCGCTGGTCTCGACCGCGCCCCCACCGGGGAGCGGTTGGGCGACGGGCGGTTGCGGCTGCGCTTGGCTCGTCGGCCGCGCGTAGGGATCGCCGGCGGTGCGAACGTCGGGACCGTGCGGGTGGCCATCGTCGGCCGGGCCGGGGCGCGCCGCGGACAGTAGGAGGGCAGTGGCGAGCAGCAGGTGGCGAATCATCGGGCTCCCTCGGGCGGACGCGCCGGCGGCGCGCCCAGGACATTGACCCGGGGAGCCTCTCAACCCCCGTCGACGCCGTCAACCAGGCTCAGCGCGCCCGCCACGCGACCAGGAAGCGCAAGTTGACCAGCGGGTCGTTCTCAGCGGCGGATCGGCCCAGCGGATCGCGCACCACGTCGAGTGGCGAGTAGACCAGGTCGAGCGCGAACCGGAGCCGTTCGCCCGCGCGCCGCGACAGACCGGCCGCCGTCGACCACTCGCTGCCCTCGTAGGCCAGCACCGAGCGATCGATCAAGCCCGCATAGCGCGCGTCGACGTGCAGCTCCGAGCGCAACCGGCGCACCGCTCCGGCGAAGTGGACCTGCCAGCGGTGCGCGGAGCCCAGCGCCCAGGAGCCCGCCAACTCCACGCCCCAGCTGTCGAGCTCGACCTCGTCCTTGGACGGCGCCTCGCAACCGAACGGATTGACCCGAGGATCGTCGCCCGCGGCGGCCGACGCGGCGTCGCAGGTGAGGTCGCCTACGATGCTGCCGGCCTGATAGTCGAAAGCGGCGCCGAGCCGGAAGCGGCCGCGCTCGAGCAGCGGGCGGGCCAGCGCGACCGAGATCAGATTCGCCCGCAGGCCGTCGAGCTCGACGGGTGGAATCCAGCCGATTCGCGCAACGAATCCAGCGCCGAGACCGAAAGCGGCCCGGACCCGGCCGTAGACCGGGGACCGGTTGAGGTCCTCCCTCTTGGTGCCGTTGAATCCGACAGTACGCTGCGAGTCGGAGAGGCGGGGCAGCCAGCCGAGCTCCACCGCGAGCTCCACCGCGCCGGCGTCCACGCTCTCCGGGGCGCCGAAGCCGGTCGGCTCGAGCGCGGCCGCGTACCAGCGCATGGCCCAGGCTTCCGGCCGGTCCGCCCGCAGCTCCTCGCGGAAGTCGAGCACCGGTTGCGCAGCCACCGGCGCGACCGCCAGCGACATCAGGATCAGTACGGCGGCTGTCATCGAGCGCATGGTCTCTCCCGGGGTCGATCTGCTAGGTTCGTCCGCAGGCGCGCGGCAACGGTTCAGCGCCGGCCGTCGCCGCCGGTTGAACCGCTGCGGCGTTCCCTGGAACCCACCTGTCCTAGAGATGTCGGACCGAGACGACAATGACTGGCTCGCGCGGGTCGCCGACGGTGATCGGGCGGCCTTCGAGCGGCTCTACCGCGGCTACTACCCGCGGCTGTTCGGCTACGTGCTGCGCGTCTGCCGCCGCCCCGAGCTGGTCGAAGAGGTCATCAACGACACGCTGCTCGCGGTCTGGCTCTCGGCGGGTCGCTTCGGCGGCCGCTCCCGCGTCTCGACCTGGATCTTCGGCATCGCCTACCGCAAGACGCTCAAGCGGCTGGCACGCCGTGACGGCCGCGAGGTCGCGCTCCTCGACGAGGGAAAGCTCGAGCCAGCGGAGCCCGCCGTCGGCTCGCGCCGTCTCGAGCGTCAAGAGCTGAGAGAGATCCTCGACCAGGCGCTGGCCGACCTCTCGCCGGAACAGCGCGCCGTGGTCGAGCTCACCTACTTTCACGACCTGTCCTATCCGGAGATCGCCACCATCGTCGGCTGTCCCGTCAACACCGTCAAGACCCGAATGTTCCACGCCCGGCGCAAGCTGCGCGAGCGACTTCCCGAGCTCGGCGTCACCGCCGTGGAGATCGGATGAGCCGGTCCGCCACGGGGCCGCCGCCGGGCTGCCGGGAGATCGCCGAGCGACTCCCCTGGTTCGCGAACGGCTCGCTGGCGAGCGCGGAGCGCCGGGTCATCGAGCTCCATCTCGACGGCTGCGCCGCTTGCGGCGCCGAGCTCGAGCGCTGCGAAGCCGAACGGACGGCGCTGCGCTCCGAGCCGCGCGCGGCACCCTCCCCCCATCCAGCGCAGCTCGGGCGCTTGTTCGAGCGGATCGACGCCGGCGCGACCGACGCGATCGAGCCCGACCGGGACGAAGCCTCCGCGCCGCCTTGGGCCGGGAGCGCGCTGCTGCGGCGGACGCCCCGGCCGGTACGCTGGATCCTGGCCGCGCAGCTGGTGACCGTCCTCGGCCTCGGCCTGGTCGTGGCGCAGCGCGAAACAGCTCCCGCGGCGCCCTTCCGGACGCTCTCGACAGCGGCGGTCGCACCTGCGGCCGCCGCTCTGCGCGTCGTCTTCGCTGCGGAGGCGACCGAGGCCGAGATGCGGGCGATCCTGCTCGCCGCCGGAGTCGAGATCGTCTCCGGCCCGACCCCGGTCGGCGCCTACTCGATCGCCCTGCGCGCGGGCGTCGAGCGCGCCGTGGCGCTCGCCGCGCTGCGCTCCGATCCGCGCGTGCGCTTTGCCGAACCGACGGTGAGCGGCCCGGAGCTCGATGCCCCGACGCCCTGAGCTCGCCGGAATCGCGCTGACCCTCCTCGCAGCCCTCCTGCCGGCCTGCGTGACCCCCGGTGACCATGCCGCGCCCGTGGTGACCGGGCGCGCGGCGGCGGCCCCGCCGCCTGCCGAGCGGCAGGTGATGGTAGTTCTCGACTCGACCCACGAGGCCCGGTGGCGGGCCCTGGTCGCCGAGCTCGAGCGCTTCTTCGGCCTCGAGCTGCTCTACGCCTGGCCGATGCTCTCGCTCGAGGACCAGTGCCTCGTCTTCGCCCTGCCAGCCGAGCGCGGGCGGGCGGAGATGATCGACATGCTCGCCGCGGACAGAAGAATCTCCGCGGTGCAGCCCGTGCTGCCGTTCCGCACGCTCGGCTCGCCTTGGAACGACGCCTACGCCCACCTGCAGCCGTCCCTCGAGAGCCTCGGGCTCGCCGCGGCGCACCGTGTGGCGACTGGACGCGGCGTCCGCATCGCCATGGTCGACACCGGCGTCGACGTGCTCCACCCGGACCTCGCGGGGCGCATCGCGCTCGCCCGCAGTTTCGTGCCCCGTGGCGAGGAGACCTTCTCCAGCGACGTCCATGGCACCGCCGTCGCTGGCGTCCTCGGCGCCGTCGCGGGCAACGGCATCGGTGTCGTCGGCGTCGCGCCGGGAGCGGAGATCGAAGCTCTCAAGGCCTGCTGGCCCGAGCCTCCCGGCGCGCGCCAGGCCGCCTGCGACAGCTACACCCTGGCGCGCGCCCTCGACTTCGCCATCACCCGCCGCTCGCGCGTCCTCAACCTCTCGCTCGGCGGGCCCTTCGACGGCGTGCTCGCCCGCATGCTGGCGCGCGCCGAGGAGCTCGGCATCCTCGCGCTCGCCGCCGCGGACCCCGACCCCGGCCTCGCCTTTCCGGCCTCGCTGCCGAGCGTGCTCGGTATCGCCGCGCTCGGCGCGACGGGCCAAGCGCCGGCGAGCGCAGAGCTTGTCGCGCCCGCGGACGATCTGCTCACTACGGGTCCCGAGGGCGCGTACGACTTCTTCTCCGGCAGCTCGTTCGCGGCCGCCGAGGCGTCCGGCGTCGCCGCGTTGCTGATCGAGAGCCGTCCCGACCTCGGCCCGGCCGAGCTGCGGCAGCTGCTGATCGACGGCGCGCGTCCGGCGCCTGCGGGCCCGCCCGAGCTCAGCGCCTGCGGCGCCCTCGGCCGCGCGCTCGACCGCGATCTGTGCGCGGCCGAGCCGCGCTGACTTCGCCGCTCAGGGACAGGTCGCGAAGGCATCGTTGTCACCGGTCGCGGGCGCGTAGTTGCCGGCTTCGTTGGTGTAGACCTTCGCGGCTCCCGCCTGGGTATCCACGACCTCGATGGTGTACTCGACGTTGCTCGCGACGGCGAAGTAGACCCAATAGCGATCGAAGGGCGGCACGCACGCGTTGAGCACCTTGATCAGTATCTCGAGGTTGTCCGGTCCGAAGAAGTAGAAGAACCCGCTGTCCGCCGTGTAGGGCAACGCCTGCGCGGCGCCCGACTGGTCTTGGAAGTCCGTCCACTGGACCCGCACGCGGAATCGACCCTGATTCAGGCAGAGGGTCGTCGCGTCTTCGATGCAGACGGTCGGGAAGTCATCGTCGGTGATCGACACCGTCGCCACCGAGGGGTTGCCGAGACCCGCGCCGCCGGAGGGCGATGAAAGGGCGACGGTGAAGCTCTCGACCGGCTCCTCGACGCCGTCGTCGAGCAACGCGACATCGATCGCCTTCGCGGCGCCGTCTCCCGCTCCGAAGACGACCGTACCCGCTGCCGCGATGTAGTCGGCGCCCGCCTGGGCTCCGCCGTTCGCGGTGGCGTACTGGGCCGAGACCTCCCCGGTGGTTCCGCCGACGCGCTCGACCGTGACCTGGGTCGAAGCGGCGCTCTCGCTCGCGGTGTAGCTCGCGCTGGTGAAGCGCAAGTTGCCTGGCGAGCCGGCAGGCGCGTCGTCATCCTGGATCGTCAGGGTCGCTGCTGCAGGGCTGCCGAGGCTGGCGCCGCCGCCCGGGCTCGACAGCGTGAGCTGGACCGTCTCGTTGGCTTCGTCCTCGGTGTCGGCGAGGATCGCGACCTGGAAGCTCTTGTTGGCATCATCGTTGTCGCCCCAGGAGAGCATCCCGCTCGCTGCCGAATAGTCGCTGCCCGCCTGCGCACTGCCGTTGGCGGTGGCGTACTGGATGGTCACGGCGCCGTCGTCGCCGCCGACTCGCTGCACGTTGATCGTCGCGGCGGCCGCTCCTTCGGACACCGAGTAGGAGGCGTTGCTGAACCGGATCGATCCGGGCGCCCCGCCCCCTCCGCCTGCTACCGTCACCGTGCCCGACATGCCGGCCCCGCCCGGCCCGCCGTGCACCTCGCAGTGGTAGGGGAAAGCGCCAGCGCCCGAGAACATGTGAGTGAAGGTCCAGCCGCTGGTCGAGGGTGCGCCACTGGTGAAGGAGCTGTTGTCCGCGACGACGTTGTGGAGGCCACCGGCATTGGACCAGCGGACGCTATCGCCGACCTGGATCGTCAGCTGCGGCGGACTGAACGAAAAACCTGGGCCCACGGTGACGTCGTGGGTGACGGCGCCGGCCGCCGTGGCTGCGAGCGGTACGAGCACGAGGGCGAGGACGAGTTTTCGGATGCGCATGCGTCTCCTCCGGGTGGGTCCGACTGTTGCCCGGTGAGTCCGCAGACGCGAGCGCGCGGTTCATTTCGAGGCTCGGGCGCTCGCTCGCTCGGCCAACCGCTTGAGCAGAGAGACCTGCCCGGCGTGGTAGAGGTCGTGGGCCGCGGCTCCGGCGATCGTCTCGGCGAGCGTCCATCCGCCCTGCTTGACGCGTTCGGAGAGGCGCGCCGTTGCGAGCTCCTCGACCGCCGCACGCAGCTCCCGGTGGCAGAGCTTGAGCAGCGCCAGATCGGCGGCGAACGCGGCCGCGTCGAGCTTCCGCGACTCGAACCAGTTCGATCCGGCGAGCGGAAAGGAACCGCGTTTCTCCCCAGTGATCCGGCGGCGAACCGCATACTTCCAGTAGGCGCAGTGGACGACGAGCTCGCCGATGGTGTGGCGCCCGGGCGCGGGCCGGAACGTCGCCTGATGCGGCGTGACGCGGCGCAGCGCGCCCAGCAGGTTGGGGCCGTGCCAGGACTTCTTGTCGAAGGCCCGGTCGAGCGAGCACAACAGAGACTCGATCGCGAGATGGCTCATGTCGAGAGCGTATCGCCAGCTGGCGTGGTCGGCCCATCGGGCCCACACTCGCTTGCCGCTCGAGGCATCATCCCTTAGCCTTGGTGGATGCCGACGACTCCTGAACCCTCGCCTTCCGCGGCCGGTCGGACCAGACCGGCGCGCCGCTCCGCCATCGATCGCTTCCTCGGCGTGGTCGAGCGGGTCGGCAACGCGCTGCCGCATCCAGCCACGCTGTTCGCGCTGTTTGCTCTCGCGATCGTGCTGCTCTCCGGCCTGGTCTCGCGATTGGGCCTCGAGATCATTCACCCGGCAACCGGGGAGATCGTCCGGCCGGTCTCGCTGATGACGGTCGAGGGTCTGCACCGGATGTTGCGCGGCGCCGTCACCAACTTCACCGGCTTCGCGCCCCTCGGCACCGTACTGGTGGCGCTGATCGGCATCGGCGTCTGCGAGTCGGCCGGCCTCTTCGGCGCCGGCCTGCGGATGCTCGTCCTCGCGGCGCCGCAGCGGCTTCTGACCTTGATCCTGGTGCTCGCCGGCGTGCTCTCGAACGCGGCGAGCGAGATCGGCTACGTGCTCCTGGTGCCGCTCGGTGGGCTGATTTTCCACGCCGCCGGCAGGCACCCTGTGGTCGGGATCGCCGCCGCCTTCGCTGGCGTCTCGGGCGGCTACAGCGCCAACCTCGTGCTGGGCACTGTCGATCCCCTGCTGTCGGGTCTGACCCAGGAGGCAGCCGCCATCGTGCGGCCGGGCTATCTCGTCAATCCGGCCTGCAACTACTACTTCATGGCGGCTTCGACCTTCCTCGTAGCGGCGCTCGGCACGTGGGTGACCGAGAAGATCGTCGCACCGCGCTGGGGCGCCTATGGGGGTGAGGCAAAGAGCGACGAGATCGTGCCGCTCTCGGCCGCCGAGCGACGCGGGCTGCGGTTCGCGGGAGTCGCCTCGCTGCTCTTTCTCGGTATCGTGCTGGCCGGCATCGTGCCCACCCACGGGTTCCTGCGCGACCTCGAGAGCGGCGGCATCCTGCACTCGCCCGTGCTCGGGGGCATCGTGACCTTCATCTTCCTGGGCGGGTTGCTCGTCGGCATCGCCTACGGCATCGGAGCGGGCACGATCCGCAACGACTCCGACGTCGTCGACGGGATGTCGAAGGCGATGGCGACGCTCGGCGGCTATCTCGTCCTGGTCTTCTTCGCGGCCCAGTTCGTGGCCTACTTCAACTGGACCAAGCTCGGGCTGATCTTCGCGGTCGAGGGCGCCGAGCTGCTGAGCTCCTCCGGCCTGCCGCGCATCCCCATGCTCCTCGCCTTTATCGTGCTGGCGGCGATCGTCAACCTCGCGATGGGCAGCGCCTCGGCCAAGTGGGCGGTGATGGCGCCGGTCTTCGTGCCGATGCTGATGCTGCTCGGCACCTCGCCCGAGCTGACCCAATGCGCGTACCGCATCGGCGACAGCGTGTCGAACATCATCTCGCCGATGATGAGCTACTTCGCTCTCATCATCGCCTTCGTCCAGCGCTACGAGCCCAAGGCGGGCATGGGAACGGTGATCTCGACGATGCTGCCCTACTCCCTCGTCTTCCTGCTCGGCTGGAGCGTGCTCTTCACCGCCTGGCTGCTCCTCGGCCTGCCGATCGGACCGGGCGCGCCGCTCGACCTGCCGCCGGCGATCGGCGGACCCGGATGAGCCGGCGTTGGGCGGACCGCGGCGGCGCGTTCCGGCGGTAGGATGGCTCGGCGGCTCGCCGCCCGCCAATCACCGACCCTTGGCCACTCCGCTCCCCGACAACCGCGCCCGCTTCACCGCCGGCGAAATCGCCGCTGCGACCGCGGGGCGGCTGATCGGCGTCCGCGCCGACCTCGTCCTGGTCGGGGTCGGCACCGACAGCCGGTGCCTCGTACCCGGCTCGCTGTTCGTCGCGCTCACCGGCGCCAGCCACGATGGTCACCGCTTCGCCGCCGGTGCCGGCGACCGCGGAGCCCTGCCGCTGGTCGCCGCGGGCCGGCGCTCGACCGGTCCCCGCATCGAGGTCGACGACACCCTGATCGCGCTCGGACGGCTGGCCCACGCCTTCGTCGCGCGTGAGACCGCGGGGCGCACCGTACCCAAGCTCGCCGTCGGCGGAGCCGCGGGCAAGACGACGACCAAGACGCTCGCCGCCGCCGTGGCGCGAGCGCTCTTCGGCGAGATCCTGGTCACGGCGGGCAACCTCAACAACCGGATCGGCGTGCCGCTCACCCTGCTCTCGCTCGAACCGGTCCACCGCGCCATCGTCGTCGAGTTCGGCACCAGCGAGCCGGGCGAGATCGAGGCGCTGGGCCGCATCGTCGAGCCCGAAGTCGGCCTCGTGCTCAACGTCGGCATTGAGCATTCGCAGAATCTGGGCGGCCTCGAGACGATCGCCGACGAGGAGGGCGCCCTGCTCGTTGCCGCCACCCGGGTCGCGGTGACGTCGGCCGACGAGCCGCTTCTGCTCGACCGGCTGAGCCGCAGCCGTGCCGCGCGCCGGACCTTCGGCTGGAGCGACGATGCCGACCTCCGCATCCTCAGCCGCGCGACCTCGCCAGGCGGTGGCGCCCGGCTGCGCCTGCGCTTCGCCGCCGCGCTGGCGAGCGAGCCCCTCGAGCGGGAAGTGGCCGTCCGCCTGCTCGGCCCAGCCGTCGCCGCCAACGTCGCGGCCGCGTTCGCCGGCGCGCTCGCCCTGCTCGGACGACCGGCGACGGGCGAGGAGATCGACCGGGCGATCGTCGCCGTCGGCGGCGTCGAGGCGCCGCCTGGCCGCCTGCGCCCCGTGCGGGGCGCTCGCGGCGAGCTCTTGATCGACGATACCTACAACTCCAATCCGCGGTCGGCCGCCGCCGCGCTTGCCGCCGCGCGCGAAACCGCCGACGAACGGGGTGCCAGCCTCGCGGTCGTTCTCGGCGACATGCTGGAGCTCGGCGACCTCGCCGAACCCGCCCACGACGCCCTGCTCGAAGCGGCCGACCGGGTCGCGCCTCGCCAGCTCATCTTGATCGGTCCGGAGCTGACGGCCGCGGCGAGCCGCCGCGCGCCGCGTGCGGCGTGGATCGCCTACGCCGACTCCGACGCCGCCGCCGCGGCGAGCCCCGGCCTCGTGAACGCAGACGAGGTCGTCCTGGTCAAGGGCTCGCGCGGCATCCGTACCGAGCGGCTCGTCCTGCGCCTCGCCTCGAGCGACGAGCCGCTGCCCCCGCTCTGAGCCCCGCGCCGCTTCGGGGTCGATCCGTGGCCCCTTCTGTGGAAGCATGCCACCCGGATCGGCGCCGCCGGGGTGCCCCGAAAACGAACCACGAACGAGGAAACGGCCGATGAGCGACAGCCCGAAGATCGGGATCGTGATGGGAAGCAAGAACGACTGGGGGGTCATGTCCGAAGCCGCGAACGTCTGCCGCGATCTCGGCATCCTCTACGAGGCACGGGTCCTGTCGGCGCATCGCACGCCGGATGAAGCGCTCGCCTACTCGGCGGAAGCCTCCGCGCGCGGCATTCGCGTGCTCATCGCCGGCGCCGGCGGCGCCGCTCATCTGGCCGGCGTGCTCGCCGCCAAGACGCTCCTGCCCGTGCTCGGCGTGCCGATCGACTCCTCGGCGCTCCAAGGCCTCGACGCCCTGCTCGCGATGGTCCAGATGCCCAAGGGCATCCCCGTCGGCACCCTGGCGATCGGCAAGGCCGGCGCCGCCAACGCCGCGCTGCTCGCCGCGGCCATCCTCGCCCTCGGTGACCACGCGCTCGCCGCGCGCATCCAGGCCTTCCGCGACACGCGCAAGCGCGAGGTGCTCGCGCAGACTCTGGAGTGATGGGCCAGGGCGCGGCGCCACGCCGCGCCAGGAGATCAGGTCAGGAGAGTCAGATCCGGCGCATGATCAGCGCGCCGTTGGTGCCGCCGAAGCCGAAGGAGTTGGTGAGGGCGACGTCGATTCTCGCCGGGCGCGCTTCGTTGGGCACGAAGTCGAGGTCACACCCCTCTCCCGGATCATCGAGATTGATCGTCGCCGGCATCACCTGATGTTTGACCGCGAGGGCGAGGATGCCGCACTCGAGCCCCCCCGCGGCGCCGAGCAGGTGCCCCGTCGACGACTTGGTCGAGGAGACGGCGAGCGCGCGGGCATGATCACCGAAGACGGCTTGGAGCGCCTTGACCTCGGCGAGATCGCCGAGCGGTGTCGAGGTGCCGTGAGCGTTGACATAGTCGACGGAATCGAGCGCTAGCTCGGCGTCGGCCAACGCCGCACGCATCACCGTGATCGCGCCGCGACCCTCCGGATGGGGCGCCGAGATGTGGTGGGCGTCGCCGCTCATGCCGTAGCCGGCGATCTCGGCGTAGACCGGCGCGCCCCGCTTCTTGGCGGCTTCGAGCTCCTCGAGCACGAGGATGCCGGCGCCCTCGCCCATGACGAAGCCATCGCGGTCCTTGTCCCAAGGCCGAGAAGCTCGCTCCGGCTCGTCATTGCGGAGGGAGAGCGCGCGCATGACCGAGAAACCGCCGACCGCGATCGGCGTGATCGCCGCTTCGGCGCCGCCACAAATGACAGCGTCGGCGTAACCGTGAGCGATCAGTCGAAAGGCATCGCCGACGGCATGGAGGCCGGTCGTGCAAGCGGTCGCGGGCGCCGAGTTGGGCCCGCGCGCGCCGAAGCGGATCGATACGAGCCCGGCGGCCAGGTTGACGATGACCCCAGGAATGAAGAAGGGGGAGATACGTTCGGGCCCGCGCTCGAGCAGGATCGAGTGGGTGCGCTCGATCATCGGGAAGCCGCCGATGCCCGAGCCGATCACCACGCCCACCCGATCGGCGTTGGTCTCGTCGATCTCGAGGCCGGCGTCGTCGACCGCCATCTGACTGGCGGCCAGAGCGAAGTGGATGAAGGCGTCGGACTTCTTGACTTCCTTTTTCTCCATCCACTGTTCGGGATCGAATCCCTTGACCTCGCCGGCGATCTTCGACGGGAACCGTGCCGTGTCGAACTTCGTGATCGGCCCGACGCCGCTCGCGCCGGCCAGGAGCGCGTCCCACGTCGCTGCCGTGCCGACACCGATCGGGGACACCAGCCCCACACCGGTAACGACGACGCGCCGTCGATCAGTTCGAGTCATGCTGTCGTCTGGGGTGGAGCGCCGGGCGGGCCGGCGCGTCAGTTCTTGTCGGCGGCGTGCTGCTCGATGTAGGCGATGGCCTCGTTGACGCGGCCGATCTTCTCGGCGTCCTCGTCCGGAATCTCGATGCCGAATTCCTCCTCGAACGCCATTACCAGCTCCACGATGTCGAGCGAATCCGCGCCGAGGTCGTCCGTGAAGCTCGCCTCCGAAGTGACCTCGTCAGCCTCGACGCCCAGCTGCTCCACGATAATGCTCTTAACCTTCTCAGCAACCGAAGACATTCGGGTCTCCTCCTCGATGGGGATGCCGTTTCCGGCCCCGCGTTTCTAGCACAGTCGGCGGACGGGAGTCCAACACAGAGGCGTCAGACGTAAAGCCCGCCCGAAACATTGAGCACCTGTCCCGTGACATAGCTCGCCTCCTCGCTGGCGAGATAGCAGACGGCCGCGGCGACGTCGCCGGGCGTGCCCAGACGCCCGCAAGCGATCCCTTCGGTCATCTTTCGCCTCGCCTCCTCCGGCAAACCGGCGGTCATCGCCGTTTCGACGAACCCAGGGGCGACGACATTGGCGGTGATGCCGCGGCTCGCGAGCTCTTTCGCCACCGACTTGGTGAAGCCGATGAGGCCCGCCTTGGCGGCCGCGTAGTTGGCCTGACCGGCGTTGCCCATCAAGCCCACGATCGACGAGACCGTGACGATCCGCCCCCAGCGGCGCTTCATCATGCCGCGGGCGAGCTGGCGCGTCACCGCGAAGGCCCCGGTCAGGTTGGTCGCGAGGACCGAGTCCCACTGCTCCTGGCTCATCCGCAGCAGTAGGTTGTCGGCCGTGATCCCGGCATTGTTGACGAGAATGTCGACCTCGGTCGAGCCTTCGGGCAGAGCCTGGAGCCGCTGCGCGACCTCGCTGGCCTGGGCGAGGTCGAGCCGCAGCGGCGCCGCGACGCCGCCCGCGGCTGCGATCTCCGCCGCCAGCTCGCCCAGCTTGGCCTCGTTGCGCGCCGCCAGCACCACACGTGCCCCCTGCGCCGCGAGCGTGCGGGCGATCGCCGCGCCGATTCCCTGCGAGGCGCCGGTGATCAGGGCGGTCTTGCCATCCAATCGGAACATCCCCCGACCCTCCATCACGCGGTCAGCCTCTCGAGCGCTTCCGGCTCGGCGAGAGCGATCGTCTCGGCCTCCGGCGCGATACGCCGGATCAAGCCGGAGAGCACGCTGCCGGGCCCCAACTCGACGAAACGGCCGACGCCATGTACCTCGACCAGCCGGCGCACCGACTCGACCCAACGGACCGGTCCGTCGATCTGGCGCACCAACGCGTCGCGCGCCGCGGCGCCTGTTCGCACTGTCGACGCGTCGATGTTGACCACGACCGGCCAGCGTGGAGCGGCGAACGTCGCCGCCGCCAGCGCCGGGGTCAGTCCCGCGCGCGCGGGCCGCATCAAGGCACAGTGAAACGGCGCCGAGACCGGCAGCGGAATCGCGCGCTTGGCGCCGCGCTGCTTGGCCGCGACGAGCGCTCGCTCGACCGCCCCGCGCGCGCCGGCGATCACCGTCTGCTCCGGCGAGTTGTAGTTCGCCACCGCGCACACCTCGCCCTGCGCTGCAGCTGCGACCACCTCCGCCACCGCATCGGGCGAGAGACCCAGGATGGCGGCCATCGCGCCGACGCCGACGGGAACCGCTGCCTGCATCAGGCGGCCGCGCTCGCGGACCAGCCGCGTCGCATCGCTGAGCGTGAGCGTACCCGCCGCGACGTGCGCCGAGTACTCGCCCAGACTGTGCCCGGCGCCGGCGTCGGCTCGGTGGCCGCGCTCGGCCAGCACACGGGCGATGGCGCTCGACACCGCGAGCAGCGCCGGCTGGGTGTTCGCGGTGAGCTGCAGCACTTCGTCCGGTCCCTCGCGGCAGAGCTGTGCGAGGTCGACCCCGATCGCAGCCGACGCCTCTTCGAAGGCGGCGCGCGCGGCGGCGAAGCGCTCGAGCCACGCCAGCCCCATGCCCACTTTCTGCGATCCCTGTCCCGGGAAGACGAACGCTGTCTTCATGCCTGCGCTACCCCCTCTTCGTCGCTGTCCCAGGCCCGCGCGAGGCCGGTTCCGCCGACGCTACGACGGCGCGACCTCGGCGGCGGCCGTCACGCGGACCGCCGTGAGCCGCGCCTCCTCGGCGTGCACCTCCGCGATCTTGTCGCTGATCTTGAGGTGCAGGTCGGCTTCGCAGAACTCGGCGGCGCTCCGAATGGCGCTGCGCATCGCCTTGGCGTTGGATCGGCCATGCCCGATGAAACAGCCGCCCTGGACGCCGAGCAGAGGCACGGCGCCATACTCCGCGTAGTCGGTCCGGCGCGCGAAGTTCGCGAACGCCGGCCGCGCCAACCACCCGCCGAAGCGGGTGCGCGAGCTGCGGACGATCTCCTCGCGCATCATGCCGACGATCAGCTCCGCCATCGCCTCCGCCGATTTCAGCAGGACATTGCCGACGAAGCCGTCGCAAACCACGACGTCGGCGTTGCCGTTGAAGACGTCCCGGCCCTCGACGTTGCCGATGAAATTCAAGCCCGAGGCCGAGAGCGCGGCGAAGGCGCCGCGGGTGAGATCGCTCCCCTTCTCCTCCTCCTCGCCGATCGACAACAGGCCGATGCGCGGCCGCGTAGTGCCGATCACCTCCTGCGCATAGAGGTGCCCCATCACCGCGAACTGCCGGAGGTGCTCGGGCTTCGAGTCGACGTTGGCGCCGACGTCGAGGACCACGGTCCGGCCCCTGCGGTTGGGGAAGACCGCCGCGAGCGCCGGCCGATCGACGCCCGGTGCGCTCCCCAGCAGTAGCTTGGCGGCGACCATCGCAGCGCCGGTGTGGCCGGCCGTGACCATCGCCTGGGCACGCCCGTCGCGCACCGCCCGCGCGCAAATCGAGAGCGACGCCTTGGGCCTGCGGCGGACGGCGGTCGCGCTCTCCTCCATGCTGACGACGTCGTCGGCATGGAGGATCTCGATCCGACGCGCCGCCGGACGAAAGCGGGAGAGCTCGAGCTCCAGACGCTCGCGCCGTCCGACCAGCAGGATCGAGATGCCGTCCTCCGTGGCCGCGAGCCAGGCGCCGTGAACCGCCGCGCGTGGCGCGAAGTCCCCGCCCATGGCGTCGACGGCGACGCGCAGAGAGCGGGAAGGCGCGGGCGCCGTCGTCACCGGATTCGGTTGCGAATCGACAGGATCAGGCGTTCGACTTGACTTCGATGACCTCGCGCCCCTTATAGCTGCCACAGCTGGGGCAGACACGGTGCGGCAGCTTGGTCTCGCCGCAGGTCGGGCAAATCGAGGTGCCGGGGGTCGAGAGCGCGTCGTGCGCTCGCCGCTTGTCCCGGCGGGCCTTCGAGTGGCGGTGCTTTGGATTCGGCATCGTAGTTCCCTCGGTTTCCGGACTTCAGTCGCTACCGCGACCGCTCTTCCTGTCGCTCCAGGCCGCCAATTCGGCCCAGCGGGGATCGGCTGGACGCTCGCAGGCGCACGGCCCTTCGTTCAGATTCTTGCCGCAGCTCACACAGAGCCCGGCGCAGTCCTCCCGGCAGAGGGGGTGCACCGGCAATCCGAGCTGCACCTGCTCGAGCACCAGCGGCGCGGTGTCGAGCACGGCGCCGACGACCTCGAGCACCCCCAGGTCCTCTTGCTCGAGCCGCTCCTCCTCGGGTCGTGGCGCAGCGCGAGGCGACCGCTCCACCACCACCAGATCGATCTCGCTCTCGACCGCCTCTTCGACAGCGGCGAGGCAGCGATCGCACGGCGCCGTCTGGCGATAGGCGAGACGCGCCGAGAGAAGGAAGTCGGGCGGTACATGCGACAGCATGCCCGCCACCTCCACAGAGGTCAAATCGACGCCGTCGGACAGACCGAGGACGGCGGTGTCGAGCTCGAGCGTCTCTTGCCAGCGATAGGGCTCGAAACGGGCTGAATCCAGACGGATCTTCATCGTTCGAGCCCTCCCGGAAGGGCCGCGGAAGGCTATCGCTTCTCACCCGACCCGTCAACGCGACCCGGATCGATCCCCAGCTCGGCCGGCATCCTCTCTCTACTCGCCTCCGGACGCCGGCTGGGGCGCGCGCGTCGTGCAGAGCACCACGCGGGCGGCGTCGGGATCGCGCCAGACCTCGAGCACCAGCTCGCCGCAGTCGGTCCAGGGCGCCAGCAGGTTCGCAATGGCGTCCAGGCGCCGCGCCTCGCGCGGCCCGAGCACCGGCAGGACCTCGAGGTGCCGGGCCGCGCGCCAGAAGATCCGCATCGCCCGCCGGGCTTCGACGCCGGCGGCGAAGGAGCGCCACGCGCCGTTTCCGGGGCCCGGCAGCGTCGCCCGCAACCAGGGCACCGCCGCCACGCCCCGGCCGAGACCCGACGCCTCGAGAGCGCTCACCCGAATCCCGTCGATCTCGGTCCGATCGCCTCCCAGCCCGGCCAGCCGGGCGAGCGACAGGCCGGGCAGCGCGTAGGGGCGCGCCGCGCCCGCGCCGAGCAACGCGGCGCTCGGTAGGCCCTCGACCGCTCCACCCTCTTCCCAGAACAGGAGGGCCGAGGGACCGCCGACGGGACCCGGCTCGGCCTCGGCGAGCCATGCCGCAGGCGGCTCCATCCGCTGGCCGCCGGACCGGGCGGTCGGTCCGGCGACGGGGGGCGTCGCGATCGCTCCAAGCTCGGCGATCACCCCTTTCCCCTCGGCCCGAAGGGCCCAGAGCCCGCTCGGCAAAGGACGTGGAGGGCTTCCCAGGCGGATCCAGGCGAGCGCCGGAGGCAGATCTCCAGCCATGCTGCTCGGTGTCGAAACCGGCGCATCCGAGCTCTCCAGCGACCAGGTGAGGCCATGCCACTCGACTCTGCCCAGGCGTCCCGGGCCGAGCTGCACCTCGCCACCGGCGAGCCAAGGGTTGCCGGCCAAGGCTCCCGCGGCGCGGGCGACCCAGGCGACAACAGGGTAGATCCGCGCCACGGCACGCAGCGAGCCCCCGGCGCGGATCGCCACCACCCATTCGCTCGCCGGAGGCGTGCCCCAGGGGCCGAATCGCGGGATGCGCGGAGGCGGCTTGTCGGCGCTGCGGGCGAGCAGCGTCGTCCAAGCCTGGACGTCGCCGACGCGCTGCTCGAGCGCGCCCAGATTCTGATGGGGATACGGGTTCCAGACCACGAGGTCCCAAGCGGGGTCGGCGAGCAGCTGTCGGGCCTCTTCGAGGCGCGGAGCGCCGGCGCGCGCGCGCGCCGCGTACCAGACCTGATAGTGGACGGTGAGCGCGACGAGCGCCAGGCCGGCCAGGACGAGCGCTCGGCGGCGGGGGGCGGTCAAACCGCGCTCCGGTCGAGCCCGAGCTCGACCAGACGCGCCGCGATGTCGCGCAGCGTCTCCGGCTCCCCTTCGCCGATCCCGAGGTCCGCGAGGTCGGCCCCCAGGCCAGCAAGGAGGCCGGTCCAAGGGTCGATGGGGTCCCAAGGCGCCAGCGGCGGCGCGACCGGCTCGACCGAGCGGGCCCCGGCGGCCATCGCCGCGACGAGCTCGAACAGGATCTGCGCGGAGCGCCGCAGGGAGTGGTGCGATGCGACGTGGCGGCGGGCCGCTCGTCCCAGCGCAGCGGCGAGCTCGGAGTCGTCGGTCAGCCGCCGGTAGAGGGTGGTGAGGTGCTCCTCCTCCTCCGGACCCACGCCGACCCGCGCCGCCGCCCCCGCCGGCAGCTCGGTGAAGGCGCCGGAGTCGGTCACCACGCAGGGGCGTCCGAGCGCCAGCAGGCGCATGAGCGTCGCCGAGGTCTCGCCGCCGGTCGGGTGGCGGAGATTGACGGCGAGATCGCAGGCGACCATCCAGTCGTGAAGCGTCTCGAGCCGCACCCGACCGGTGACCGTGACGCCGTCGCTCCCCCGCCGCGCCAAGACCTCGTCGAGGTCGTAGTGCCGCGAGACCTCGCCGACCACGGCGAAGCGCGCGCCGGGGCGCTCGCGCCGGAAGCGGGCGAAGGCGGCGAGCGCGGGCTCGAGATGCTTCTGGGGCGTCACGAAGCCGAAGGTCGCGAGGAGCGGAGCGGCCGGCACGAGCCCGAGCGCGCGACGCGCCCGCTCGCGCTCGGCGGCGTCGGGCGGGCGCAGCGCCTCGAGGTCGACGGGAAAAGGCGCCACGCCGACCGTCGCAAGCGGCCGGCTGGCCAGCACTCGCCGCCGCGCGAACTCGCTGTGGACCACGACGCCGAGGCTCCGGTCGACCAGGCGCTCGAACAGTGGATACGACCAGACGTCGATCGGATAGTGGGTGTCGAGCAGGCGGCGCGCGGCCAGATCGCCGCTGCGGCCGGAGGCATAGCGCATCTCCTCGACATAGGCCGCGTGGTCGCCGCGCACCAGCGTCAGCTCGCGCACCAGATGGTGCAGCATGTACTCGTGCAGAACGACGACTCCCGGCCGCTCGAGCAGCAGCCGGTAGATCCCCTCGTGATGGGCGGCACTGTTGCCGAGTTGATAGACGACGGCGTCGTGCCGCCCGGCGTCGAGCGCGCCCCGCAGCTCGGCGAGCGGCCGGCAGAGGGCTCCCCCCGGCGGCTCGGCCGGGGCCACGCTCCCCTCGTGGTAGAGGGTCAGCTCGCAGAGCGCGGCGAGCGGCACCGCCAGCTCGGCGGCATAGTCCGCGATGCCCGACGTCGAGGGCGGCAGTGGGCTCGCGAGGGCCAGTCGCATCGTCGCCTCCTCAGCCGCCCAGGAGCGCGTCGACGACGACGTCCCAGCCGATCGACTCGACGCGCGCGCGACCGGCCCGCCCGAGCCGGGCGGCGAGCTCCCGGTCGCGGAAGAGGGAGTCGAGACGGTTGGCGAGCTCACGCGGCGACGCCTCGGGCGCGACCAGGCCGGTGACTCCGTCCTCGACGAACTCGAGGACGCCCCCCGAATCGGCCGCCGTCACCACCGGGCGCTCCGAGCGGAAGGCCTCGATGGTGACATAGCCGTAGTCCTCGTCGAACGGCGCGTAGTAGACCGCGAGCGCGCTTTCGTAGAGCTCGAGCAGGCGCTCGTCGTCGATCCGGCCGGGCAGCTCGACGCGGTCCGCCACGCCCAGCTCGGTGGCGAGGCGCGCGAGCGGCTCGGCCTCCGGCCCGCTGCCCGCGATCACCGCTCGAATCGGCGTCGACGCCGCCGCGATCGCGCGCACGAGACGGTCGCAGCGCTTCATCGGATCGAGCCGTCCGACCGTGACCACCGTGTCGCCGTAGCTCCCGCTCCGGTAGCTTTCGCCCAGAAGCGGCGGTGGGTAGAGCGGCTCGGCATCGAGGTCGTTGAATCGGCGTAGCCGCGCCGCGACGTTCTTCGAGATCGCGAAGCGGGCGCGCGCCTCGCCCAGCGAGCGCTGGTCCATCGCCCGGATCATCGCGGCCACCCGCTCGTCACCCGGTCGATCGCCGAAATCGCTGAAGCGCGATCCCTCCAGCTCGTAGACCTGCCGGAACTGATGGATGAGCCAGACCACCTTGCGTGGGTGACGAACCAGGTAGGAGGGAAAACGGGTCGCCACGACCAGATCGATCTTGCGGCCCGCGACCTCTTCGAGATCGACCATCCGCCACGCCAGAGCGCTGCGCAGCAATGACGAGCGGGTCCGCCAGTTGAACGGGATCGAGACGATCTCGGCGTCGTGACCGCGCCGCTCGAGCTCCGCGGCCAGCGATTCGTAGAGCACCTCGGCGCCACCGCGCACGAACGGGATGTGCGCGGCACAGATCGCTATCGAGAGGCTCAATCCTCGCCGCTCCCGCCGGTCTCGCCGTCGCTCTGGCCACTGCTGCGCTCGAGCTCCGCGATTCGCGCCTCGAGCGCGGCCATCCTGCGGCGGTTCTCCCGCTCCCGTTCGACGAGCTCGCGCAGGAGCCGGCTCGCAACTTGATTGAAGCCATTCTGCTGAGCCCAGACGGCGCGCGCGTGCCACTTGATGCCGAGGTGCCAGGCGAGCTTGCGGACGAGCACGATCAGGCCACCGTAGACCGGCCGCGGCGAGATCGGCGTGGGCTCCTGCACGAACTCCCGTTGCGCGAGCTCGAGCAGCGCCAGCGCCAGCTCGTCGCCGCCACCACCGCGCGTGCCGGCGAGCTCGGCCTGGCGCTGCCGGACCGCCGCGCGCAGGCCAGCGAGCGCCGCGGCGGTGCGCTGGCGTTCGGCTTCGAGCTCGAGGCCGCCTTCGGCCGGGCTCTCGGGGGGGAAGTCGGACTCGCTCATGGGGCCGGGGCGCTGCGACTCTAGCAGGGCGCGGGCCCCGCGCCGGGGCGCAACGCGCCCTGTCGTAGACTCTGCCGGGCGGTCGCCCCTCTTCGTGCCCGAGAATCTCCGATCCTCCCCGCCGCGCCTCGGCGTCGATCTGCGCGCCCTGGTCCATCGCCCGACCGGCATCGGGATCCACACGCTGTCGCTGCTCGCGGAGCTCGTGGCGCAGGGGCGCGCGCGCCCGGTGGGGCTCGTCCACCGGCGGCTCGACGACCCGGCACCGCTCGAGCGCCTCGGCATCCCGGTCGAGGTCCAGCCGGCGCCACTCGGTGTGATCTGGCAGCAGCTGATGCTTGCCCGCCGGCTGGCGCGCGGCGACCTCGATCTCTTCTGGTCGCCGCTGCTCACCCTGCCACGGCGCTGTCCGCTGCCGGCGGTGGTGACGATCCACGACCTCGCGGCGCTCCACGTCCCCGAGACGCTCCCGGCCAAGGTCCGCTGGAGCTTGATCCCCTTCCTGGAGCGGACCATCGAGCGGGCGAGCGCGATCGTCGCCGTCTCCCGGTCGACGGCAGACGAGATCGTCGCCGCCTGGCCCGCCGCCGCGGCCAAGACGGAAGTGATCTGGAACGGCGTCGACGCCGAGTTCCGGCCCGCGCCGCCGGCGGAGGTCGCCGCGACGCGAGCCCGGCTCGGCGCGCCCGGCGGCTATGTGCTCTACGCGGGCACGCTCGAACCGCGCAAGAACCTCGAGACGCTCCTCGACGCCTGGAGCACGCTCGCGCGGGCACGCGACGACCTGCCCGCGCTCCTGCTCGCCGGGCCCTACGGCTGGAAGAGCCGCGGTCTCGAGCGACGCGTCGAGGCGATGGCGGAGCTCGGCGTCCGCCGCCTCGGGCGGCTCGACCGGCCCGACCTCGTCGCCACCATGCAGGCCGCCTCGCTCTTCGTCTATCCCTCCTACTACGAGGGTTTCGGCCTGCCGCCGGCCGAGGCGATGGCCTGCGGCGTGGCGGTGATCGTCTCGACGCGATCGAGCCTCCCCGAGATCGTCGGCGCGGCCGGGCTCCAATTCGATGCCGACGACCCGGAAGATCTCGCCGGCGCCATCGCCGAGCTGCTCGATACCCCCGAGCGCGCCGCCGAGCTCGGCCGGCTCGGCCTCGAGCGCTCACGCCTCTTCTCCTGGCGGATCGCCGCGAGCCGACTCGCCGACCTGTTCGACCGCGTGCTCGCGGAGTCGCAATGAGCCGCCCGATCCTGTTCGACGCCCGCAAGGCGAGCGACTACGGCATCGGGACCTACATCCGCGGTCTTCTGGGCGCGCTGGCCGCCAACGCGGAGGCGCCGCGGCTCGTGGCACTCGCTCCGGCCGCGGCGCGGGAGCTCTTGCCCGCGGCCCTCGAGTGGCTCGAAGACGATACGCCCAACTACTCGGCGCGCGAGCTCGTCGCGATCTCGCGCCGAGCCCGAGAGACCGGCGCGGCGCTGCTCCACGCCCCGCACTACGTCTTGCCGCTGGCGCTTCCCTGCCCGGCGATCGTCACGGTTCACGACCTCATCCACCTCGCCCACCCGGAGTTCTTGCCCGGCCCGCTCGCCCTGCTCTACGCTCGCAAGATGCTGCCGCGCGCCGTCCGCCGCGCCCGTTGGACCATCACCCCGACCGAGGCCGTGCGGCGCGACGTCGTGGTCGAGCTGGGCGCCGAGGCGAGCCGGGTCGTGGTCATTCCGAACGGGGTCGACGAGACCTTGCGCGCGCCGCTCGAGCCGGCGGAGCGGAACGCCGCGCTGGCTCGGCTCGGGCTCCTCCCCGGGTTCTTTCTCTTCGTCGGCAACCCCAAGCCGCACAAGAACTTGGGTCGTCTGCTGAGCGCCTATTCCCGGCTCGGCAGAGAGCGTCCGGAGCTGCCGCTCCTGGTCCTCGCCGGAGCACGGAAAGAGCGCCTGCCGCGACTGCGCCGCGAGATCGAGGCCCTCGGCCTGGCCGGGCATGTTCGTGCCCTCGGCTTTGTCGACGACGGCTGCTTGCGGGCGCTCTACCAAGGCGCGCTCGCCCTGCTCTTCCCGACGCTCGCCGAAGGATTCGGCCTGCCGATCGCCGAGGCGATGGCGTGCGGAGCTCCGGTTCTCGTGGCCGACCGGCCGGTGCATCTCGAAGTGGCCGGAGATGCCGCCGAGCGGGTCGATCCGCTCGATCCCGATTCGATCGCGTCGGGGATCGTCCGCCTGCTCGACTCCCCCGCCCGGCGTCAGCGCATGGCGGCTCGCGGCCGGGAGCGCGCGGAGCGCTATCGCTGGGACGACGCCGCGCTGAAGACCCTCGTGCTCTACCGGGACGTCCTGGCCGAGACGGGCGCCGCGACCGGGGAGCGCCGGTGAGCCACCCGGTCGCCCTCGTCCACGATTGGCTGACGGGCCAACGGGGCGGCGAGAACGTCCTCGCCGAGATGGCCAAGCTCTTTCCGGGCGCGCCGATCTACACCCTCTTCCACTTCCCCGGCTCGGTCTCGCCCGAGATCGAGTCGCATCCGATCGTGTCGAGCTACCTCCAGCGCGCCCCCGGTATCGACCCCTGGTACCGCTACTACCTGCCGCTCTTCCCGGCGGCGATCGAGGACCTGCCCGTCGCCGACCACAAGCTGGTCCTGTCGACCAGCCACTGCGTTGCCAAGGGCGCCCGGCCCGGACCCGGGGCGATCCATGTCTGCTACTGCCACACCCCCATGCGCTACGCCTGGGACCAGGAGGAGGCCTACTTCGGCAGGGCGCGGGGGCCCTTGGGACTCCTCCGGGCCGCGATCCTGCGCCGGCTGCGCCGCTGGGACGTGTCGACAGCGCCGCGGGTGCACCGCTACCTCGCCAACTCCAGCTTCGTCGCCGGCCGGATCCGCGACCACTATGGCCGAACGGCAGAAGTCCTTCCACCTCCAGTAGATACGGAGTTCTACACGCCTCGGGAGGGGCCCCGCACCGGTCCGGTGGTCCTGGTCGCGGCGCTGGCTCCATACAAAAAAGTGGATCGAGCGATCCAAGCCTGCGAACGGCTCGGCATCCCCCTGGCGGTGGTCGGCGAAGGGCCCGAGCGCGCGCGCCTGGAGCGACTTGCCGGGCCGTCGACGCGCCTGCTCGGCCGCGTCGACGCCGGCGAGCTGCGGGAGCTCTACCGGACCGCGACCTGCCTTCTCCAGCCCGGTATCGAGGACTTCGGGATCGCCACGGTGGAGGCGCTCGCCTGCGGCGCTCCGGTCGTGGCGCTCGGCGCGGGGGGGGTCCTCGACATCGTCGTGGACGGCCAGCAGGGCGTTCTCTTCGCGGACTCCTCGGCGGAGGGGATCGGCGCCGCGATTGACAAAGCGCGTAGGATGCAGTTCAATTCGATGAATCTTCGAGGGCGGGCGGAGACCTTCTCCATCCCTCGTTTTGCCCGCAGGCTGAAGGAGCTGCTTATCTCCTACTGGCCGGAAGCGGAGGGACTCCTAGCTTGATTCGTCAACGGTACCGCATCGCGGCGCTGGTTTGTCTCGCTGGCGACGGCATCGCCACGCTCGTCGCATTCCTCGCGGCGTGGTTCTTGCGATTCGAGATCGAGGTCGTACCGCTCACCAAGAACGCGCCCGAGTTCGGACGCTACTTGGAGTTGTTGCCGGTCGTCCTCATCCTCTTCCCCGTCGTCTTCTATTTCCACGGCCTCTACCAGACCCGGAGCAACCGCAGCCGGGTCGACGAAGCCGTCACCGTGCTGCTCGCCGTCGTGCTCGCGACGGTGCTGCTCTCCGGCCTCTGGACCTGGTACCGGCCGCTGCGCGAGCCGGGTAGCCTCGAGCCGTTCACCTACAGCCGCGCCTTCCTCGCGCTCTTCGCGCTGCTCGACGTCATCGTCGTCGTCGCCGCGCGCGTTGGCGTGCGCGCGCTGTTGATCAGCGCCAGGCTCCACGCTGGAAAGCTCCAGCGCATCCTGGTCGTCGGCGCCGGCAAGCTCGGGCTCGAGATCACCCAGAAGCTGCTGGCGCACCGGGACATCGGCCTCGAGGTCGTCGGTTTCCTCGATGACGATCCGGGCAAATCGGGGCGGAGCTTCCACGGCGTGCCCGTGCTCGGAACGCTCAAGGACGTCGAGCGCGTGCTCGCCGAGCGCACCATCGAACAGGTGTTCGTGGCTCTGCCGCTCGAAGCGCACAAGAAGATGATGCGGGTCCTGCAGACCGTCGGTAGCGAATGCGTCGAGGTCAAGCTCGTCCCGGACATTCTGCAGTACGCGGCGATCCAGGCGACGCTCGAAGACCTCGACGGCACGCCGGTCATCAATCTGACCCAGGTGCCGCTCGAAGGCTGGAACAGCCTGATCAAGCGCGTCGTCGACATCGCGCTCTCGGGCGCCGGCCTGCTCGTGCTCGCACCGTTCTATCCCTTGCTCGCGCTCGCGATCTGGATCGAAGACCGCGGTCCGATCCTCTATAGCCAGGAACGCATGGGCCTCGACGGCCAGATGTTCCGCATCTGGAAATTTCGCTCGATGCGCGTCAACGCCGAAGCGTCGACAGGTCCGGTCTGGGCCGTCGAGGACGACCCGCGGCGCACCGGCATCGGCTCCTTCATCCGGCGCTGGTCGATCGACGAGCTGCCCCAGCTCTGGAACGTCTTCGTCGGCGACATGTCGCTCGTCGGTCCCCGCCCCGAGCGCCCCGCCTTCGTCCGGGAGTTCAAGCAGCGCCTGCCGCAGTACATGCTCCGCCACCGCGTCAAGGCCGGGATCACCGGTTGGGCGCAGGTGCACGGCTGGCGCGGCAACACGTCGATCCGCAAGCGGCTCGAGTACGACCTCTACTACGTCGAGAATTGGTCGCTCGGCCTCGACTTCAAGATCCTCTGGATGACAATCCGGCACGGGCTCCGGCACAACGCCCACTGACCGCCTCCGCGTACTCCGTTCGTTCCATCGCGGGTCGAGCCGACGTCGACCGGCAGGTCCTGCACCACCTCCCCCTGCCGTCCTGAGCGAAGCGAACGACCTGGCACCTCCGACGAATCGACGACGAGGAGCGGGCCCGCGCCCAGAGGTAGACTCGGGTCACGCATGTCCAGCTCCAGGAAGACCCGCTCATGATCCTCTCGCCCGGCGCGCGCCGCGTGCTGATCGCGCTCCTCGTCGCGGCCAGCGGCCCCCGCGACCCTGTGCGGCCAGACCCCGCGCGTTCTCGTCGTCGGGGACAGCTGGGCCGAATTCATGTGGGACGCGCGCTCGCTGCGCGACGCCTTCGCGGCGCACGGGCATCCCGAGATCGAAGAGCGAGGCGACGTCACCGCGCTCTCCGGATCGGAGGCGCGCGAGTGGGTCGACCCGGCGATGCTCCAGCTGATCGCCGACGAGCTGGCCGCCAACCCGACCATCGACATCGTTCAGATCACCCTCGGCGGCAACGACTTCCTCGCGGGCCAGCCCGACGGCGGTTGGTACGTCGGCATCCCCGACGAAGGCGCGCTGTTCGTGTCGATCGCCTCGGACGTCGCCACCGTAGTCGACTATGTGCTCGGCCTCGATCCCGATCTGCGCGTCGTCGTCAGCGCCTACGACTATCCGAACTTCGTCGAGTCACTGAACGCGCTCCTCTGCTTCGTCTACTGCTGCCCTCTGTACGACGGGATGGGCGAGCCCGACACCACCACGCTGAATACTGCGATCGTCGGGATGATCACGTTGCTGGAGGAGCTCCCGGTGGGCCGTCCGCGGGTCGAGGTCGTCGGCCACTGGGGCCTCATGCAGTTTCTTTACGGTTTCCCCGGCTACAACCCGCCGATCCCGCCCGGCACTCTGCTGCCGCCCGGCGACCTCTCCCTGCCCAGCCCGATCCCGGCGATGCTGCTGGGGACCGATTGCATCCACCTCTCCGCGACCAACTACGACGTCGTCGGCGAGAACCTTTGGTGGAGCTACTACCACTTCGCCTTCGACGGCATCTTCCGCGACGGCTTCGAGAGCGGTGGCATCGGCGGCTGGAACTGAGGCGGCATCGCTCAGCCCTCCGCGCGGCGAATCGCCCGCCGGCAGCGCCAGTCGAGATAGCGCACCAGGAACCAGAGGCGTCGAAACGCCGGGTTGCGCGACTGACCGAGGTGGTAGCGGTAGTAGATCTGCTGCGCGATCACGGCCAGCCGGAATAGCCCGTAGACCTCGTAGAACGTCCAGTCCCCGATCGACAGCCGGGTCCGCTCGAGATAGCGGCCGACCACTTCGCGGCGCGTGAGCATGCCGGGTAGGTCGGTGGGCTGGCGCCGCGTGGCGCGCGCGATCCTGTCGTCGCCCGCCTCGACCCAGTAGGCGAGGCTGGCTCCGAGGTCCATGAGCGGATCGCCCACCGTCGCCATCTCCCAGTCGAGGACGCCGACGATGCGGGTCGGGTCGCCGCGGTCGAGCACGACGTTGTCGAGGCGGAAGTCGTTGTGGATCACGCAGGTCGCGACGTCGTCCGGCGTCCGTTGCGCGAGCCAGCGCATGACGCGTTCGAAGCGCGGCACGTTCCAGGTGCGGGCGCGCCGGTAGCGGTCGCTCCAGCCTTCGATCTGTCGCCGCGCGTAGCCGGGGCCACGGCCGAGGTCCCGCAGCCCGACGGCGTCGACGTCGACGGCGTGCAGCTCGGCCAGTCGCTCGACCAGCGCGAGGCCGAGGCGGCGCGCCCCGTGCTCATCGAGCCCCAGTGAGGACCGCGGGCGCGGCACGATGCCGTCGAGTCGCCGCATCACGTAGAACTCGCATCCCAGCACCGACTCGTCGTCGCAGAGGGCGACAATCTCCGGGACGTACGGGTAGGCCGGGCGCAGAGCGCTGCTGGACGCGAACCTCGCGTCCCATGTCGTGCGCGGACTTCGCCTTGGTGCCCGTCGGCGGGCGGCGCAACACCAGATCGTGACCCGGATACTCGAGCCGATAGGTCCAGTTCGAGGCGCCGCCCGGGTACTGCGTGACCTTCGGGGGTTCGGGTCCGAGGTCCGAAACCCTCGCCTCCAGCCAGAGGTGGACGGCGAGCGCGTCGAGCTCCTCGGCCGAGCTACTCGTCTTCCCGCTCCGGCCAGGAGTCACGAATCTGCCGCGCCGCCGGCCTGCCGCTTCGCGAGCTCGAGCTTGCCGATCACCGCGCGATGGACCTCGTCCGGTCCGTCCGCCAGACGCAGCGCGCGCGCCATCCCGAACAGCGCCGCGAGCGGCAGATCGGCGGCGAGACCCGCGCCGCCGTGGATCTGGATCGCCTCGTCGACCACGCGCTGGAGCACGTCGGGCGCCACGACCTTGATCGCGGCGATCTCGGCGCGCGCGGCGCGCGCCCCGACCCGGTCGAGTCGCCAGGCCGCGTAGAGCGTGAGCAGGCGCGCCTGGTCGATGGCGATGCGCAGCTCCGCGATGCGCTCGCGGTTGCCGCCGAGGTCGGCCAGCCTCGGCCGAAGGCCTCGCGCCGCAGCGCCCGGTCGACCAGGAGCTCGAGCGCCCGCTCCGCGGCGCCGATCGCGCGCATGCAGTGGTGGATCCGGCCCGGGCCCAGCCGCCCCTGGGCGATCTCGAAGCCCCGCCCCGGCCCCGCGATCAGGTTGGCGCGCGGCACGCGGACGCCCGCGAAGGCGATCTCGCCGTGGCCGTACGGCGCGTCGTACTCGCCGAAGACGGGAAGCATGCGCCGGATCGTCACCCCCGGTGCGTCGAGCGGCACCAGGACCATCGAATGACGCCGGTGGCGCTCGGCGTCGGGGTCGGTCTGCCCGAGGAAGATGCCGATCTCGCAGCGCGGGTGCCCGAGGCCGGTGACCCACCACTTGACGCCGTCGAGCACGACCTCGTCGCCATCGAGGCGCGCCGAGGCGCGCAGGTTGGTCGCGTCCGAGGAGGCAACGTCGGGCTCGGTCATGCAGAAGGCCGAGCGCATCCGTCCCTCGAGCAGGGGGCGCAGCCAGCGCTCCTTCTGCTCCTCCGAGCCATACTTCCAGAGCACCTCCATGTTGCCGGTGTCGGGCGCGTTGCAGTTGAAGACCTCGGGCGCGAAAAAGCTCCAACCCATCTCCTCGGCGAGCGGCGCGTACTCGACCGTGGCGAGCCCGGCGCCGAGCTCCGGGTCCGGCAGGAAGAGGTTCCACAGCCCCTCCGCACGGGCCTCTTCTTTCAGCGCCTCGATCTCCGGCACGAGCTCCCAGCGCCGCCAGTCGGGCTCGGATCCGCGCGCCGCCAGCTCGCGCATCCGCTCCTGCTCGACCGGAAGAATCCGGTCGCGGACAAAGCTGTGCACGCGCGCGCGCAGCTCTTGCGTACGGGCAGTCGGTTCGAAGTCCATCGGCATTCCTCCCCGCTCGATCCTGGCGCGCGCCGGCGTGCCGTCTCAGTCGAATTCGCGGCGCGGCGCCGCCTGGTCGGTTCCGGTGCGGCCGGCGACGATCTCGGCCTTGAAGTAGTTCTCGCCGCGGACCGGCGCGCCGGCGAGCCGTCGCAGCATGGCGATCTGGCCGACATGGTTCAGCGCGTCGGCGATCGGACCCTGGAAGATCCGCTCCGGCGCGGTGGCCAGCTCGCGGCCGCTGGCGAGCCGAGCGTCGAGCGCACCGAGCCCGCCGTGGAACCGCTCGGCCTCGGCCTCCCAGCTCTCCCCGACCGAGTCGCGCCAGCGCGGCGCGCCGTCGGCCATCGACAGTGCCCAGTCGAACAGGTCGTTGACGTGGGCGAGGATCTCGAGCGGCGTCCGCGTGGTGGGACCGGCGCGAAAGGTCGCGGCCTCGGCGGAGACCCCGCGCAGCGCCTTGCCGCCCCGGTAGGCGACGGTCGCCAGCGTGTGGCGCAGCAGCTCGAGCTTCGGATCGGACATTGCCAGCCTCCTCGAAGGGGATCATCGTACCCGCGACGATCACGATCACGAGCAGCGCCAGCACGCCCAGAATCGAGACCGGTCCGCTCACCCCTTCACCACCGCCAGCGGCCGCAGGCGCGCGACCTTGCGGGCGAGGCCCGCGTGCTCGACCACGTCGACCACGGCCGCGACGTCCTTGTAGGCCTCCGGCATCTCCTCGTCGACCGTCGCCCGGCTCGCGGCGCGGACGACGATGCCCTGCTCCTCCAGCTCGCGGCGCACGTCGCGCGACCGCGCCGCCTGCTTCGCCGCGTGCCGCGACAGGCGCCGCCCGGCGCCGTGGCAGCAGGAGCCGAAGGTCTCGCCGCCGCGCCCGGCGAGCCCGCGAGGACATAGCTGTAGCGCCCCATGTCGCCCGGCACCAGCACCGGCTGACCGCACTCGCGAAACCTCGGCGCGAGCTCCGCGTGGCCCGGCGGGAAGGCGCGCGTGGCGCCCTTGCGGTGGACGCAGAGCCGTCCTCGGCCGTCCACCGACCTCGTGGCTCTCCATCTTGGCGATGTTGTGCGCGACGTCGTAGACGAGCGCGATCCGCGGCCTCCGACCTCGGCGCCGAAGAGCTTGTCGAAGGCGCGCCGGACGTGGTGCGTGATCAGCTGCCGGTTGGCGAAGGCGAAGTTCGCCGCCGCGTTCATCGCGCCCCAATAGCGCGCGCCTCGGCGCTACGCGAGCGGCGCGCAGCAGAGCTGCGGATCGGGCAGGTCGATCGCGTAGCGCGTGGCGGCGGCCAGCATGTCGTCGAGGTGATCGTCGCAGACCTGGTGGCCGAGGCCGCGCGAGCCGGTGTGGATCAGCACGGTGACGCCCCCCGCCTCGAGCCCGAGCGCGGCGCCCAGCGTGGCGTGGTCGACCTCGTCGATCCACTGCACCTCGACGAAGTGATTGCCCGGAACCCGAGCGTGCCGAGCTGGTTGCGGCCGCGCTCGCGCGCCCGTCGCGAAACGCTCTTCGGCTCGGCCTCCGGCAGCCGCCCTCCGGCCTCGATCGCGCGCCAGGTCCTCGGCGCCGCCCGAAACCGATCTCGACCGCCCGCTCGGCGCCGCCGCGCAGGATACGGTCGAGCTCGCGGTCGGCGAGCTGGAGGTCCGATCGAGCGGAGCCGACGCCCGAGGGCACGCTCTCGAAGAGCTCCTCGGCGAGCTCGCGCAGGCGCGGCCGGACGTCGGCCACCGAGAGCGGCACCGCGAGCAGGCGGACGCCGCAGTTGATGTCGTAGCCGACGCCGCCGGGCGAGATCACTCCCTCCTGTGGCGTCGAAGGCCGCGACCCCGCCGATCGGAAAGCCGTAGCCCCAGTGGATGTCGGGCATCGCGATCGACGGGCCGACGATGCCCGGCAGGCAGGCGACGTTGGCGACCTGTTCCAGCGCCTGGTCGTTCTCGAGGTCGTCGACCTGCGCGGCGGAGGCGTAGACCAGACCGTCGGTGCGCATCTCGCCGCGACGCGGCAGACGCCAGCGCCAATCGTCGATCCGCTCGAGCCTGGAGGGCGCTCTCATCCACCTTGCCTCAGAGATCGAAGACCAGCTCGGCGCGAAGTCCGCCCGCGCCAGCCCGATAGCTGTAGCGATGTCGTGTCAACGCCTTGATCTGACGTTCGGTGACGTGGCGCTCGGCATCGAAGCGCTCGCCGCGGAGGGCAAACCGGCTCCCGGCCGCGATCGCGGCGGGCAGGAACGACTCGGCGTCGGCGAGATAGAGCACCTCCCGGACGAAGCGGAAGAAGCGCTCGGCATCGTCTTCTCCGGACGGCTCGATGTGCCGGATCTCCCGAGCCTCTCGACCGGCGAATCGCCGACCAGCAGCTCGCGGACCAGGGCCACGGCCTCGTCGTAGAGCGCGACCTCGTCCGGCGCCGCGAGCTCGGCGCGCAGGTCGGCGGTGTGGGCCCGCAGGTGGCGACTCACGGAGCGCGCCGTTCGGGCCGCTCAGACCCGGGCGAAGGTGACCGTCGCCTTGGCCACCAACGCGCCGAGCTGGAAGACCTCTCCTTCGGCGAAGATCAGCGTGCGGCCGGCGCGCAGCACCCGCCCGCGCGCCTCGAGCTTGCCGGTCTGGGCGCGCTTGACCAGCTGCAGCGACAGGTGCGTCGGCACGACCGACGCCGACGGCCGCCTGGGCGGCGGCGACCTCGGCGAGGGTCGCGAGCACCGCGAAGTGGATCGTGCCGGGCACCACCTCGTGGCGATCGGTGGCTTCGAGCAGCACCGTCGAACCGTCGCCCGACAGGCGGAAACCGAGCGACTGGTTGAAACTCATGTCGGGCCACCAGGTGACATCGCGACGCCTCCTCGGTCTCGGAACGTCTCTGCCGCAGGAATCGTCCACGCACCGACATCGACCTCCGGTCGGGCCCGAGCGGAATCCTCCCACATCGCCGCGCGCGTGCCGCGCCCCCTTCCCGTAGGATCGGAGTATGACCGCGTCGTCCACCCGACCCTCCTCCGCCCGCTTCTGGATCGCCGTCGCGCTCGTCGCCGGCGCTCTGCTGGTCTGGGGCTTCTGGGCGACCCTCGACCGCTTCCTCGTGCCGGGCGCCGCCGTCGCCGACGCCCCGGCGCGCACGGCCCGCGAGCTCGCCGCCGCCGCGAAGGGCTTTCTCACCGCGGACGTCACCGAGACCTTCGTCTCCTCCCTGCCCGAGGCCCACGGCGAGCGTCGTGCTCGAGCTCGCGACCGCGGAGACCGTCGAGACGATCGAGCGGACCGACGAGCGCCGCGCGCTTCTGGGATCTGGTGCCACTCGGCCGGACCACCGTCGGCCTGCGCGTGCCGGTCACCTGGCGCTGGCACGTGTCGCTCGACGGCGAGTGGCGGGTGCGGCTCGAGGGGGGCGTGCTCACGTCGACGCCCCGGCACTGCGGCCCTCGCTGCCGCCGGCGATCCACACCGACGGCATCGAGCGGCGGATCGCCTCGGACTGGTTCCGCTTCGACGGCGACGAGCAGCTGGCGCGGCTCGAGCGCGAGCTGACGCCGCTGCTCGCGGCCCGCGCGCGGCGAGCCGCGACTGCTGTCGTTCGGCCGCGCGGCCGCGCGTCAGGCTCTGCCGATCTCGCCTGGCGCTTCGCCCGGCGCTCGCTGCCGGCGAACCGATTCGCGCCGTCGTGGTGCGCTTCGCCGGCGAGGCCGATCGGGCGCCAGACGCGCTCGGCTACGAGCGCGACGACTGAAGCGACAGGGCGATCGAGACGAGCGATGGGCGAACTCGCCCGCCACGTCGCACTGCGCGCTCGTTCTGTCCGGCGGCGGCGCGCGGTCCGCCTACCAGGCGGGCGTGCTCGCCGGCCTCGCCCAGCGACTCCCGGACTTCGCGCCGACCATCTTCACCGGAGTCTCCGCGGGCGCGATCAACGTCGCCTTCCTCGCCGCCCACCGCGGCACCTTCGCCGAGGCGACGGCGGCGCTGGTCGAGCTCTGGCGCGAGCTGACGATCGAGAGAGTCTTCCGCACCGACACGTCGTCGCTCACCGGCTACTTCTGGCGCTGGGGACGCCGCCTGGTCTCGGGCGGGCGCGGCTCGAAGCGGGTGACCGGGACGACGCGTGCGCGCGCTGCTCGACACCGAGCCGCTCTGGAGCTTCCTGCGCGGCCACCTACCCGACGACGGCCGCGGCGGCATCGACGGCATCCGGCAGAACGTCGCTGCCGGCAAGCTTCTACGCCGTCGGCGTGACGTCGCTCGAGTACGGCACCGGCCGCACCGTCACCTGGGTGCAGGGACGAGAGGCCACGGCCTGGCAGCGCGGCCAACGCGGCGCCCAGCCGACGCGCCTCGCGGTCGCCCACGTCATGGCCTCGGCGGCACTGCCGATCCTCTTTCCCGCGATTCATCTCGACGGGCGGCTGGCACGGTGACGGCGGCATCCGGCTCACCGCGCCGATGTCCCCCGCGCTCAAGCTCGGCGCGGAACGGATCCTCGCGCTGTCGACCCGGCACCGAAAGAGTGCCGAGGAGCGCGTCGACAGCGCGATTCGCGGCTACCCGCCGCCGGCGCAGATCGCCGGACAGCTGCTCTCGGCCGTCTTTCTCGATCTCTTCGACCAGGACGCCGACGGCTCGGGCGCATCAACGCGCTCTGCCGCGCCTGCCCGGGCGGCGCCGAAGAGCTCGGCTTCCGCGTTATCGAGACCGAGGTGGTCCGGCCGTCCGAGGACCTCGGCCGCCTCGCCGCCCACCACGAGGCGCGGCTCCCCCGCCCTTTTCGCTTCGCGACGCGCGGTCTCGGCACCCGCGAGACCAAGAGCCCCGACTTCCTGAGCCTGCTGCTCTTCCAGCCCGACTACATCGAAGAGCTGATCCAGGTCGGCGTGCGCGACGCCGAGA
This sequence comes from uncultured Acidobacteriota bacterium, assembly GCA_963700315.1. Classification (GTDB taxonomy): domain Bacteria; phylum Acidobacteriota; class Thermoanaerobaculia; order Multivoradales; family JAGPDF01; genus JACTMI01. The sequence goes on from CAVOXC010000002.1 coordinate 390,613, forward strand.
CTTACGCCGAGACGGTGCGGGCGCTCGTCGACGGCGGCTGAACACCCCGGCCGTCCCGAGCGTTTCCTCGATATCGGCCCGAGCGACTCCTCGGTGTCGTCCTGAGCGGAGCGAGCCTGCCCCCTTGACGCCAGGTACCCGACGCGACAGAATTTGAACCGTGGTTCAAATCGCGACAGCCCAGCGCCAAGAAGCCAGCGGGCCCGCTGCCGGCGAGCGCCGCCGCGAGATCCTCGCCGCGGCCTCCGGGCTATTTCGCGGCGAAAGGGCTGCACGCGACCGGCATGCGCGACATCGCCGCGGCGCTCGGCATGACGGCGGGGAACCTCTACTACTACTTCCCCTCGAAGCAGGACCTCCTCGCTTACTGCCAGGAGGCCACGCTCGACGAGCTGCTGCGCCGCGCGGCGCGCGATCGCGAACAGCGCGCAGAGGCAGCGGACGCGAAGCTGCGCGACCTGATCGCCGCGCACGTCGAGGTGCTCAACGAAGCGACCCCCGGCTCGCTGGCGCACCTCGAGATCGACGCGGTGCCCACCGCGCGCCGTGCGCCGCTGCTCGCCCGCCGCAAACGGTACGAGCGAATCATCCGCGGGCGCATCGAGGAAGGGATCGCCGCGGGCGTCTTCCGCGCGGTCGACCCGTCGCTCGCGGCGCTCGCGCTGCTCGGCGCGCTCAACTGGACGGTCAAGTGGTTCGAGACGGGTGGACGGAAGAGCGCGGCCGAGGTCGGCCGCGAGTTCGCGACCCTGCTGGTCGACGGCCTCGCGCGCGGCGCCGGTCCACGAAGGAGACGCGATGAGCTCGCCGAGCGTAGTCCGCACCCTCGAGGTCAACGGCGAGCCGACGAACGGTCGCCTTCCCCGCTCATCACACCCTGCTCGAGGTGCTGCGCGAGGAGCTCGGCCTCCCCGGCACCAAGCATGGCTGCGAGCTCGGCGAGTGCGGCACCTGCACGGTGCTCGTCGACGGCCGGCCCGTGCTCTCCTGCCTGGCGCTCGCGGCGGAGATGGAAGGGCGGAAGATCGAGACCGTCGAGGGGCTCCAGCTCGGCAACGAGCTCCACCCGCTACAGACCGACCTTCGCCGACCTCGGCGCCGCGCAGTGCGGCTACTGCACGCCGGGGATCCTGATGGCCGCCAAGGCGCTGATCGCCGACAACGCGGCGCCGACGCGCGACGAGATTCGCGCCGCGCTCGCCGGCAACCTCTGCCGCTGCACCGGGTACCAGAAGATCCTCGAGGCCGTCGAGGGCGCCGCGGCGATGCTGCGCGGCGAGCAGTGGACACCGGAGCGCGAGAGCCTGTACGGCGTCGCCGGTGCCTGGCGGGGAGCCGCGAGGATGAGAGTGCGGCCGCCTCAGACGCGCGCGCCGAGCAGCCGCGCCGGCAGGAAGAGGATCGCCTTGAGAAACGCGAAGACCCCCTCGAACGCGATTCCAAGCAGCCGGAACGGCAGCAACAGCAGCCAGACCAGCGGATACAGCACCAGCGCCAAGAGCGCCAGAGGCCAGCAGACGATGAAGAGCAGCAGCCAGAGCAGGAACGTGGCCATCGCGGTCCCTCCCGATGATCACTACGCACGGCGCCGGCGGAAGTTCCCTCTCGGTGCCGCGACCCTTCTCGCCGCGCTGCTGGCGACCGCCGGGCTCCATGCCGCCGAAGAACTCGCCGGAGAGCTCGCCGAGGAATCCGCCGGAGAAGCGGGCAGACAACCCGCCGAAGCCCCCGCCGACCTCGTGCTGACCAACGCCCGCCTCGAGACGATGGATGCCGCCCGCAGCCTGTCGGCGGCGCTGGCGCTTCGCAACGGCCGCATCGCCTACGTTGGCGCCGAAGACGGCCTCGCCCCTTTCATCGGCCCGGCCACCCGCGTCGTCGATCTCGAGGGGCGTACCGTCCTCCCGGGTTTCCACGACAGCCACGTCCACCCGGTCTCGGGCGGCGTCGAGCTGCTGCTCTGCGACTTGAACGGCTCCGCCGACCTGCCCGAGCTCGTGGTGCGGCTGCGCGGCTGCGTCGAGCGGCTGGGCGAGCGCCCCTGGCTCACCGGCGGCGGCTGGGACCTCACCCTGCTCCCCGGCGGCGTCGCCGACCGCCGCACGCTCGACGCGATCCTGCCGGACAAGCCCGCCTTCCTCACTTCCGCGGACGGCCATTCAGCCTGGGTCAACTCGAAGGCGCTCGCGCTCGCGGGGATCGACGCGACGACGCCCGACCCCGAAGGGGGACGGATCGAGCGGGAGCCCGACGGCGCGCCGGTCGGCACGCTGCGCGAGAGCGCCGCCAGCCTCGTCGGCCGTCTGGTGCCGCCGGTGACGGACGAAGAGCGGCTGCAGGGGCTGCGCCTCGCCGTCGCGATGGCGCACCGCTTCGGCATCACCGCTCTGCACGAGGCGAGCGCGGGGCCCGCGACCCTCGCCGCCTACGACGCGCTCGACCGCGCCGGCGAGCTCGGCCTCCACGTCACCGTCGCCCAGCACCTCGGACCCGAGGACGGGCCCGAAGCTCTCGCCGAGCTCGTCGCCCGCCGGGCCGCGCCGCACGGCCCGCACGTCGCCGTCACCGCGGTCAAGCTCTTCGCCGACGGCGTGATCGAAGGCGGCACCGCGGCGCTGCTCGAGCCCTACGTCGGCCGCCCCGGCTCCGGCATCCCGAACTGGAGCGCCGAGCGGCTGCGCGAGACTGTCGTCGCGCTCGATCGCGAGCGCTTTCAGATTCACATTCATGCTATCGGCGACCGCGCCATCCGCGAGTCGCTCGACGCGCTCGAGGCGGCGCAGCGCGCCAACCCGCCGCGCGACCGCCGGCCGCTGCTCGCCCACGTCCAGCTGATCGACCCGGCGGAGATTCCGCGCTTCCGCGCGCTCGGCGTGACGGCGGACCTGCAGACCCTCTGGGCCTACGCCGACCCCTACATCCGCGACCTGACCGAGCCCTTCCTCGGCCCCGCGCGCTCGCGCTGGCTCTACCCGTTCGGCTCGCTTCAACGCGCTGGCGCGCCGCTCGCCGCCGGCAGCGACTGGTCGGTCTCCTCGATGAACCCCTGGCCCGCGATCGAGGTCGCGCTGACCCGTCGCGGTCCCGCCGAGAGCGTTGCGGGCGCCGCCTGGAACCCGGACGAGCGCCTCGACCTCGCGACGATGCTCGCCGCCTACACGATCGGCGGCGCGCGCGCGGCCTTTCGCGAGCGCGCGACCGGCTCGATCGAGGTCGGCAAGTCGGCCGATCTCGTCGTCCTCGACCGCGACCCCTACGCGACTCCGGCGCCCGAGCTCTCCGAGGTCGTCGTCCTCTGGACCCTTTTCGAAGGGCGGGAGGTCCACCGCGCCGACGGTTTCGCGCCGCTGTCGGCACCCGCCGCCGAAGGCGCACGATGAGCGATCCCGTCCGCGACGCCGCGGCGCTTCCGGCGCGCGAGGAGCGCGAGCTCCGCATCGTCGGCACGCCCTTCCGGCGCGTCGACGGCCACGCCAAAGTAACCGGCCAGACCCGCTTCGCTGACGACCTCGCTTTTCCACGCCAGGTCTTCGTCAAGCTCGTCCGCTCGACGCTGCCGCACGCGCGCATTCGCGCGATCGGGCTCGAGCAGGCGCGCGCGCTGCCCGGTGTCGTCGGCATTCTCACCGGCGCCGACCTGCCGACCACCTTCGGCATCCTCCCGGTCTCGCAGGACGAGCACCCCCTGGCGGTCGAAGTGGTCCGCCACGTCGGCGACCCTGTCGTCGCGATCGCGGCACTCTCCGAGGACGCTGCGCACGCTGCGGCGCTCGCCGTCGAGATCGACTACGAGCCGCTGCCGACGATCGCCTCGGTCGAAGAGGCGATCGCCACCGCTGAGCCGCAGCTCCACGCCTACGCCGACCGCGGCAACCTGCACAAGGTCGTCTCGATGGAGTTCGGCGACGTCGAGGCGGGCTTCGCCGCGGCCGACCGGATCTACGACGACCTCTTCTTCTACGACGGCAACACCCATCTGCCGATGGAGCAGCACGCGACGATCGCCGTGCCCGAGGACGAGGGGCGATTGACGGTCTACTCGTCGACCCAGACGCCGCACTACCTCCACCGCGCCCTCGCCAAGGTGCTCGGCCTGCCGTCGTCGCGCATTCGCGTCGTCGCGACCCCCAACGGCGGCGGCTTCGGCGGCAAGAGCGACCCCTTCGGCCACGAGATCGTCTGCGCCGCCATGGCGTTGCAGCTCGGCCGCCCGGCGAAGATCGCGCTCACCCGCGAGGAGGTCTTCTACTGCCACCGCGGCCGCCACCCGGTGGCGATGCGGATGAAGACCGGTGTCAAGAACGACGGCACGCTCACCGCGCAGACGCTCCAGACCACCCTCGACGGCGGCGCCTTCGGCAGCTACGGCGTCGCCTCGACCTACTACACCGGCGCGCTCCAGACCGTCACCTACAGGCTCCCCCACTACAAGTTCGAGTCGATCCGCGCCTTCACCAACAAGCCCGCCTGCGGGCCCAAGCGCGGGCACGGCACGCCGCAGCCCCGCTTCGGCTTCGAGGTGCAGCTCGACAAGATCGCTGTCGATCTCGGCATCAACCCCGCCGACCTGCGCCTGCGGATCGTCGAGGCGCCCGACACCGTCACCGCCAACTGGCTCGAAGCTCGGCACCATCGGCCTCGCCAAGTGCGTCGAGGCGGTCGTCGCCGGCTCCGGCTACCGGGAGCGCTGGGGCAACCTCCCCGCAGGCAAGGGTCTCGGCCTCGCCTGCGGCTCCTACCTCTGCGGCGCCGGGCTGCCGATCTATTGGAATCACATGCCGCAGTCGGGGGTCGCGATCCACCTCGATCGCGGCGGCGGCGTCGCGGTCTTCTGCGGCGAGACCGAGATCGGCCAGGGCTCGGACTCGGTGCTCGCGGCGATCGTCGCCGAGGTCCTGGGCGTCGGGCTCGACGACATCCGCCTGCACGTCGCCGACACCGCGTTCACGCCGGTCGACCTCGGCTCGTACTCCTCGCGGGTGACGCTGATGATGGGCCAGGCGGCGCGCGAGGCGGCGGAGCGCGCCCGCGAGACGATCGCGCGCGCGGTTGCCCAGCAGCTCGACCTCCCCGCGGCGCGCCTGGTCTTCGCCGACCGCCGCGTCTTCGACGCCGCCGACCCGGGGCGCGGGCTCGAGTGGGAGGAGGCGGTGATCGCCGCCGAGGCGCGCACCGGCACGCTGGTCACCTCCGGCAGCTACATCCCGCCCCGCTCCCCCGGCAAGTACCGCGGCGCCGGCGTCGGACCCTCGCCGACCTACTCCTACTCGGCCGCGGTGGTCGAGGTCGAAGTCGACACGGCGACCGGGGTGTGGCGACCGGTCCAGGTCTGGATCGCGCACGACATCGGCAAGTCGATCAACCCGGTGCTGGTGATGGGGCAGGTCGAGGGGTCGGTCTACATGGGTTTGGGCGAGGCGATGATGGAGGAGTCGGCGTTCCGCCGCCTGCCCAAGTCGCGCTCGGGCGCGCTCGTCCACAAGTTCCCGTCGCTGCTCGAATACAAGAGCCTGACTTTCGAGGAGATGCCGCCGGTCACGACCTACCTGATCGAGGACCCCGACCCGGCCGGGCCGTTCGGCGCCAAGGAGGTCGGCCAGGGGCCGCTGCTGCCGATCCCGCCCGCCTGCGCCAACGCGATCTTCGACGCTGTCGGCGTGCGCATCGACCAGGTGCCGATCCATCCGCACCACGTCCTGAGGGCCCTCGACGCGAAGGCCAGGGGCAAGGAGGCGCGCTTCGGACCGACCTCGTTTCCCGAGGTCGACTTCGGCTTCACGTTGAAGGTGCCGACGCCGTGGGAAGGGGGCGATGGCAAGGCCTCGAACGAGGCGGAGTTTCGGCTCGCCATGGGGCGGTCGTCACAGGCCGGCACGATGCAGGAGCGGGAGAAGGCGCTCGAGGCGAAGGGGGTCGAGTCGTTGACCACCAAGCTCGAAGGGAAGAAGGGCGATTGAGGCTAGCGATGCTCGTAGCTGCTCATTCAATCGTCGGGAGTCTCTGGTGGCGGGGCGGTGTACGTGGGTCCCTTGCCTGCGGAACCGCCGTCCGCCTGGAGACTCATGGAGCGGCCGGCTGCGTTCGGTCTCGCGGCCCACTCTCAGGCGCTCGCCGCTCTGAGCAGGCGAGCCCTCAAGCTTCCTCCGGCAAGGGACCCACGCACACCGCGTCTCGTTCGTGCCAGGGCGATACAGAAGCTCCCCGTGCCCTGTCGCCCAGGACGCCCGACGCTGTCGCCGCGAACGCCTGCCGCTGTCAACGTGAACGCCCGCCCGCGTCGACGAGAACGCCAACCCCTGTCATCCTGAACGAAGTGAAGGATCTTGCGTCCTCGGCTGAAGAAGCGAAGACAGTGGTTCTTCCCGCCTCACGCAAGGTCCTTCGCTGCGCTCAGGACGACGAGCGGCGTGGCTGGAGCTTGTGGGTCTCCCTGGCACGAACGAAACGCGTGGAGCGTTCCCTTCTCTGTGGAGGAAGCTTCGTAGCCCGCCCCCCAGGCAATGCGAAGCGAGCGCCAGCAAGCTTCTCGGGCGGGCGGAGCGCAGGCCCGAGCAGACCCGCCCACACGAGGGCCGGTTCCTCCGCAGAGAAGGGAACGCTCCACGCATCGCCACCGGAGACACCCGATCACCGATTCAGCCAGGACTCCAATCAATGCTGAGACTGCCGCCGTTCGAGCTGCATCAACCCAAGACCCTCGCCGAGGCCGCGAGGATCCTCGCCGAGGAGGGCCCAGCCGCGAGAGCCGTCGCCGGCGGCACCGACCTCTGGCCCAACCTGAAGCGCCGGCACCAGAAGGCCGAACAGGTCGTCTCGCTCGCCGGCATCGAGGCGCTGCGCGGCATCCACGCCAACGGCGATCTGACCTTGGGCGCGATGGAGACGCTCACCGACGTCGAGCGCCACCCCGTCGTTCGCGCGCGCTACCCCGCGTTCGCCGAGGCAGTCGCCTGGATCAGCTCGCCGCTGCTCCGCAACATGGGGACGATCGGCGGCAACGTCTGCCTCGACACGCGCTGCACCTACTACGACCAGAACGAAGAGTGGCGCCAGTCGATCGGCTACTGCATGAAGGCCGACGGGAAGATCTGCTGGGTCGCCCCGTCGTCGCCGCGCTGCTGGGCCGTGCAGTCCGCCGACTCGGCGCCGATGCTGGTCGCCCTCGGCGCACGGGTGGTCCTCGCCGCGACCGACGGCGAGCGAGAGATCCCGGTCGCGACGCTCTACCGCGACGACGGCATCGACTACCTGACCAAGCGTCCCGAGGAGATCGTCACCCGCGTCGTCCTCCCCGGAGCGTCCGACGCCGCCTCGTGCCGCTCGGCCTTCTTCAAGCTGCGCCGCCGTGGCTCGATCGACTTCGGCGTCCTCGCGGTCGCCGTCGCGCTCTGGATGGAGGGCGAGATCGTCCGCGACGCCCGCATCGTCCTCGGTTCGGTCGCCTCCTTCCCCTCCGCCGCCACCGCCGCCGCCGCCGAGCTCATCGGCAAGCCCCTCTCCGACGAGACGATCCGCGCCGCGGCGGCGAAGACCCGACCGGCCGCCACACCGATGGACAACACCGACTTCGACCCCCGCTGGCGCGGCCAGGTGACGCCGGTCTACGTCGAGCGCACGCTCCAACGCGCGGCCGCTTCCCGCGCCTGACTCTCCGCCGCGACGCCCGCGGGCGTTTGCGCCTAGAATCGCCCACCTCACCATCTGAGTGGGGGCCCCGATGCCCAGTCGCCTTGGCCTTGCTTGTCGCAGCATCGCGCTCTGCGCGGGCGCCGGCTCCCTGGTCGCGGCGATCGCCGGCGCCGACCTCCTCGCCCTGCGCGACGGTACGAGTCGCGCGGGCGCGCTCCAAGCCTGCGTCGGCTCCACCTGCGGCTTCTCGGGGACGACAGTGCCCCGCGCATCGATCGCCTGGATCGCCTTCGGCGACCTGACCACGCCGCCGCCCGCGCCCATCCAGTGGGCGAGCGACGAGGTCCACCTGGCCGGCGGAACCGTGAGGATCTCGACGATCGTCGGCATCTCGCTCGGCGTCGTCGCGACCGAAGCGGGCGCGCACGATCGCGCCGGGGTCTCCTGGGTCCGCTTCGCGCTCCCCGGCGGCTCGCGGCCGGGAGAAGGCGCCGGCGGAGCGGGCAGCTCGCCGACACCCGCTCCGACCGCCGGCCCGACGCCGGCGCCGACACCGCAACCGACGCCGGCGCCGCCCCCCGTGCCGACACCGGCGCCAGCGCCGACACCGAGCCCGACCCCCCGGCCCCCGAGCGGCGACGACCCCGGCCTCGGCGAGCGCGGCGCGCTCTGGACCGGCACGATCACCGGCCGCAACTTCGGCAGCGTCGACGATACGTTCTCCGAGTGGACCTACAGCGTCGACGTCCGGATCAGGGAGTACCGCGTCCCGTTGCCCTGCATCGACGCCGACGCGAGCGGACGGCCGACTACCGGACGGTGCGGCACCCACCTGCGCTTCGCGTCGGAAGGCTCGCAAGTGACCAACACCTTCTCGTCCGGGGGCCGTTGGGGCAGCTGCAGCGGGCAGGGCGCGGTCAGCGGTGACCGACGGTGTGAGCCGGGACAGCCGTCTGAGCGGCGGCGTCTGGCGCAAGACCGTCGATCGAGACTTCGCTTCCGTCGCCGGCGTGGACATCGCGACCGGTAGTGCCCTCTACATCGTCGGCATCGCTCCAGAGGGCGACGACGGCTTCGAGATCTCCTGCTCGAACGGCTCCGCCTCGCGCACCGACTTCGTCTCGGCAGTCCTCGGCTGGATCCCGTCCTACGGCACCGCCAACTGCTCCGACCGGGAGGTTCGACTGGTCGAAGGCGACGGCATCCTGCGCGGCACGCACGTCGGCCCCTGCACCGGCTGCTGCCCGCAGACGGAGGTCGCCTGGAGCATCTGCCGCGAAGGGATCGCCTGTCCACCGCCGCCTCCGCTCCCCGGCACGGGTGACCCGCCACCGCAAGACAAACCGAGCGACTGCGACGAAACCGCGCCCGACCGCGCGCAGCTCGACCTGAAGCTCGACCAGTGGCGCTCGCTCGCCGCGGAGCTCCTGCGGTCCACCGCCGAGGTCGACCGCATCCAGCGGCAGGCCGACCAGTGGGCCGGCGACTTCGAGCACGCCATGCGCGACTGCAATCTCTGGGACGTCGCGCAGATCCTGATCGGCCTCGGCACCGCGGGCCTCGTCCCCGGCCAGCCGACGGGGTTCACCGCGTTCGTCAACTACGCCGGCCAGCTCGAGAGGATCGCCTCGGGCAACCCGAGTTGGCTCCTGCCGACCAGCACGGTCGGCAATGAGTGGTTGCCGATCGAGAATCTCTGGGACATGTACTCCCTTGGCGCCAACAACCTCGGCGGCGCGGAGCCGCAGCAGCTGCGCGACCGGCTGCAAGGGTGCGGCGCGCCGACGCTCGACGGCGTGCTCGATGGCGCTTACGCCTACCTCCGGCTGATCGAGGAGCTCGGGCCGATCGCCGACCGGATGAACGAGCAGAAGAACCGGCTGCGCGATAAGGAAGAGGACATTCTCGACTTCTGCGCGCGCGAGCCCGAGGCCTGCGAGGACTACGAGGCCTGCCGCGACGGCGGCGGAGGCTGAGCCACCTCGGTTCGCCGGTCCACAGTCCGGTCGTGCCGGAATCTCTACCGGATGGGGGAAAGCCCTCCCCAGTCCCGTCGGGCCGCGTGGAGATCGTTCTGCCGGCGGGCCGGCTCTGAAACTTCTGCGCCAGGGCCAGGTGTGCCAAGGCCTGCAGCCGGGTCGGCGCTCGGTGTTCGATGCGCAGACGACGGGGGGTCCCCATGCCCTGATTCACTCCGATCAAGATGGGGTTCCTCGCAAGCGGCGAACACCGAGTGCCGAACCGGCTGGCGAATGAGACTCCCAAGGCGAGTCTCATCGAGGCGCCCCTACCAGTCGGCGATGCGGGATCAGGCACAGCAATCCTGGTAGCCTCGCCAAGGTCTCAGGACGTCTCCCTTGGAGGTCTCGTATGCGCTGGAGGGTCTTGCTTCTCCTCTCTCTCGTGTCCGGAGTCGCGGCGGCGCCCGCCCTCACCGCGGAGCCGTTGCCCGAGCGCTCGGCACGGGTCGTCGACTACGACATCCAGGTCCGCCTCGACCCCGAGACGAAGACTCTCGCCGGCAAAGAGCGCATCGTCTGGCGCAACCCGTCGAACGACGCCGTGCCCGACCTCTGGTTCCATCTCTACTTGAACGCCTTCCGCAACAGCGACAGCACCATGTACCGCGAGTCCGGCGGCCGCTTGCGGCGCGACCGGGCCAGCGACGACGGCTGGGGGTGGATCGACGTCACCGCGATGCGGCTCGAGGACGGCACCGACCTGCTGCCGGCACTGACCTTCGAGCACCCCGATGACGACAACGAGCAGGACCTCACCGTCGCCCGCGTCGCCCTGCCGAAACCGGTCCGCCGCGGCGGCGAGATCGTGGTCGAGATCGAGTTCGAGGCGACGCTCCCCGAGGTCTACGCCCGCACCGGCTGGGCGGCGAACGACTTCTTCCTCGCCGGCCAGTGGTTCCCCAAGCTCGGCGTCTACGAGCCGGCGGGGATGCGCGGGCGGGAGACGGGCGGCTGGAACTGCCACCAGTTCCACGCCGACTCCGAGTTCTACGCCGACTTCGGCGGCTACCGGGTCGAGATCACCCTGCCCGAGCGCTTCGTCGTCGGCGCCACCGGCGCGCGGATCGAGACGCGCGAGAACGCCGATGGCACGGCGACGCACGTCTACGCGCAGCAGGACGTCCACGACTTCGCCTGGACCGCCGACCCGAGCTACTCGGAGATCGTCGAGACCTTCTCGGGCACCAACGACGTCTCGCTCGAGGAGTACAAGGAGGCCGCGCGCCGGCTCGACCGCTCGCTCGCCGAGCTCGAGCTCTCGGACGTCGAGATCCACCTGCTGCTCCAGCCCGAGCACCGCGCGCAGGAGGCACGCTACCTCGCGGCGACCAAGCTCGCGCTCAAGACCTTCGGCCTCGCCTGGGGGCGCTACCCCTACGCGACGATCACCGTCGTCGACCCGCCCGCGACCGGCCACGGCGCCGGCGGCATGGAGTACCCGACCTTCTTCACCGGCGGCACGAACTACCTGCGCGGTCACTGGCCGTTCACGCGCCTCCGCATGGTCGAAGCCGTGACGCTCCACGAGATCGGCCACCAGTGGTGGCAAGGGCTCGTCGGCTCGAACGAGTTCGAGGAGTCATGGTTCGACGAGGGATTCACCGCCTACGCCGAGAACCTCGCGATGGCGGCCTACGGTCCGAGCGCCTTCCTCGACAACCCCTTCGTCGCGGGCGGCGCCTTCGCCGGCGAACTCGCCTTCAACTCGCGCGAGCGCCGCTACGACGCGATGCGCACCTTCTCCTGGCGCTTCTCGCCCCGCCAGTGGGGCTTCTACTCGTACGCGAAGCCAACGACTGACCCTCCTGACGTTGCGCGGCATGCTCGGCGAGGCGACGTTCGCCCGCGCCATGCGCACCTACGCGGAGCGCTGGCGCTTCCGCCATCCGTCGAGCGACGACTTCTACGCCGTGGTCGAGGAGGTCTCGGGGCGTGAGCTCGGCGACTTCTTCCGCCAGGTCGTCGAGATGCCGGGCGTTTTCGACCCTGCGGTGGTGCGGGTTTCGTCAGAACGGGTGAAGAAGCCGCGCGGCCACCCGGCCGACGTCCCCGAGAGCTACGTAGTCACCGCGGCGGCCGGGGACGAGGTCGCGACGGATGCGGACGAGCAGGACGCAGGCTCGGGGAGCAGAGCGCGGACGCCGGGGAGCGGTCGGCGGCGACCGAGGACGAGGAGGACGGCGACGAGACTACCGATGGAAATCGGTGATCGACCTGCGCCACCAGGGCGAGGTGCGGCTGCCGGTGACGGTGGAGCTGCGCTACGAGGGCGCTGAGCCGGAGCGGCGAACGTGGGACGGCGCCGAGCCTTGGGCGCGCTGGGAGGTCGTCGGACCGCGCGAAGCTGCTGGAGGTCGCGGTCGATCCCGACAACGTCTACGCGCTCGATGCCGAGCCGCCTCAACAATCGGCCGCGCGTCGAGTCGGACGCGCGCCGGCGCTCCGCTCGTCGCTCCGGCTGCTCTTCTGGATCCAGCAGGCGCTCGCCACGGTGGGGCTCTGAGATGAGCGCCCGGACGACCAAGCCCGCGGGCCCGTGAGCCTCACGCTCGCCGGCCTCCGTCACGCCCGCAAGAGCCTCCCGCTCGCGCGCATCCTCTGGGCCACGCACCTGGCGCTCGCCACGCTGGTCGCCGCGCCCTTCGCCGCCGGTCTCGCGCGCATCACCGCCCACGCCCGGCGGCGGACGCTCTGCTCGGGCGCCCGTCGCTCGATCTCTTCGTCCAGGTGCTGCGCGCGGGCGGCGAGCTCTTCGCCTCGTTCGGCCCCGCGCTCATGGCGGCCGCCGTCCTCGCGCTCCTGCTCAACGCGCTCCTCGCGGGCGGCGTCCTCGAGGTCCTCACGACCACCGACGAACGCCCGCTCCTCCACCGCTTCGCCCGCGGCGCGGGTCACTTCGCCGGCGGATGCTCAAGCTCGGCGCTCATCGCCGCGCCGTGCGCGATGATCTTCGCGGCGGCTGGGCGCGATGCCATTCCTCGCGCTCTCGAAACGCATGGCCGAGAACGACCACGAGATCGCCGGCACCTGGCTCCGCCTCGGCGGCCTCGCCCTCGCCGGCCTCCTGGTCTTGATCGTCCTCCTCGCGCTCGACATCGCTCGAGTCGGTCTCGTCCGCGACGACCCGCCCCGCCGGACGCCCCGACTCCTCGCGAGCTCCCTCGGCCTCGTCCTCCGCCACCCGCTCCGCGTGCTCGGCACCTGGGCCCTCCTCGCGCTCGCCTTCCTGCTGCTGCTCGGCCTCTACTCGCTGCTCGAGTGGCTGGTGCCGGTCACGACGATCTCCGGCATCCTCGTCGTCGCCCTCCTCCAGCAGCTCCTGATGCTCGGCAGATCCACCCTCCGCCTCGCCCTCTGGTCCGCCGAGATCGAGATCGTCGCCCACCTCGCCCCGGCCCCGACCTCGACCCCCACGACCGGACTCACGGCCCCACCCGAGCCCGCCCGCGCGCAACCCGAGCACTCGAACCCGGAAACGCAGGATTCGACGACAGCATCCGCCGCATTCGCCGAACCCCTCACGACCCCCGCAGCGACCTCAAACCCAGCAGATCTCGCAGATGACAGAGCCTGACAGCAGAATGTGCGACCCTCTTATCAACGCAATGTCACACCAAACGGCATCCCAACATCGGTCGCAGAAACCTAGTTAGGACATCCCGGGCATCAATATGCGGCTCCTTGGCTTTCTGACGAACCTGGTTCGAGGCGCGGCGGTTGCCCTAGTCGCTGCCTACGTGTTCGCAGTCGGCACGCTTCTCTTCGTTCCTGGTCGCTGGGATTTGATGGCCGCGCTTATCGTGTCGTTCGGCTTTGTCTACCTCGCTTTGTGGTTTGTGCTGCCAGCGGGGATTCTTCTTGGTTACGTCATCCCTGAATTCGCTTCTGTTCGCTCGAGGCGACTACGTCTAGCCCTTGGGGCGGCGCTTGGGCTTGCACTGGAGCCCTTCGGCATCCTCGAGCGCGGGGCTATCTCGGTTCCGGCGGGGCGCTCAAGAGCGCTTTCTAAGTGAACCAGTTCTTGCTTCCACCATGGCTGCCTATACTGCTTCATGGTCAGCTTGTGCAGTGTGGCTTGCAGGCCGCCACAGGGAGCGGCGGGATGTTAACCCCTATCAGGCCTCCGTCTGTCAAGGCGCGTAGCTTCTCTGTGACGAGCGTCGACGCTCGTCGCGTCCGTTCGGACGTTCTCGCTTCTCCATCGTCGCTGACTTGGCTTCGCGGTTTGGTGTCTGGCGACTTTTCGTCGCTGCACCCAACACCTATCGAGGCTCGACGCGCACTTTCGGGTGCGCGGCCGCGGGGTTTTCCCGCGGCGTCCCAGAAGCTCATTTGTACCCTCGTTCCGTCCGATCGATTCGTGGACCTCGGAGTCTCCGTTGGTAGCGGGCTCGGAGGAGGGGCAGCGTCGGTGAGAGGCGAGAGGATGAAAGGGAGGAAGCGCCGGCGTCTCTTCAATTCGGCGAGCTGTCCGACCTTGGGGCTCCTGGACCGTTCGCGGGCTCGACTTCGTCCCAGGGCTATGGGCCTCGTGCGGTTCATGTGGAGCTCGGATCGACTGCGACTCTCCTTAGACGATGAGCTCGCCGACGCTCCTCCCGAATCGATCAGGCCTCGCGATAGAACCTCTCGGCGTCGAACGGCTGCTTTCTCTTCTGCATGTGAAAGACCGCGCGCCCGAGCTTGTGCGCGAGGACCGAGAGCGCCTTCGCCTTGCCGAAGCGGGCGACGAGTCGCGAGTGCAGCTTCTGCGCGCGCGGATTGTTGCGCAGCAGAAGGACGGCGGCCTCGGAGAAGGCCCACTTCAGGTGCACGTTGCCCTGCTTGCGCCCGCGCGAGCCGCCGAGCTTGCCGGCAGACTCGGTCCGCGGAGCGACGAGCCGGGAGTACGAGGCGAACTGCTGCACGGTGTCGAAGCGATCGAAGTCGGGGACCTCGTAGAAGATCGTCATGCCGAGGATCTCGCCGATGCCGGGCACCGAGCGCAGGCGATAGAAGGCGGCGAGGTCGTCGCCCTTGGCGCAGGCGACGAGCTCGCGCTCGAGATCGCCGACCAGGTCATCGATGGCGTCGAGCAGCCGGCAGTCGGCGATGATCGACGAGCGGCTCGAGCCTTCGGGAAAGCGCTCCGGGAAAGCCGCTGCGATTCGGGGCGTGATCGAGGCGCTTCTTGAGCGGCTCGAGATTGGCCTGGGCCTCGGACATCTTGAGATGGGTCAGGAGCTCCGAGCGGAAGCGGACGAAGTGGAGTCGCCGGCGCAGGAGATCGCGCGTGGCTCGAAAGCGTCGCGGGTAGACGTAGGCGAGTGGGAAGTTTCCACCGCGCAGGAGCTGGGCGATCTTCCAGGAGTCGAGCTTGTCGCTCTTGGTCTTCAGGCCGTAGATCGAGCGCATGCCGAGGGCGTGACCGAGGACGAACGGGATGCCCTCCTCTTCGCAGAGGTCGGCGAGCCAGTACCAGGCGAAGAGGCACTCGCAGCCGACGATGAGGTCGCCGCCGCGAAACGGCGCCAAGGCGTCGAGCAGGGCCTCCGGTCGGCAGGGGAGATTGCGGTGCAGCACCGCCTGGCCGTCGCGATCGAGGACGCAGAGGTACATCGTCCGCGCGTGCAGATCGATGCCGCAGGTGAACTCGTGAGACCGAGAGTAAACTCGCATGCAGTGCCTCCTTTGGAAGGGTTGTTAGCCATCCTCAAAGCTACCGCGTGGGTAGCCCCAGAGGAGGCCTGCATGAGCTTCAAGTCGCTCGAGCGGACGCGTTGGGCGCCCGCGGTCCGGCTTCGCCGGGTCGGCAATCGTGCCGCGCCGCTCAGCTCCAGATCCGTTAGGCGGCGCGGGCAGCGATCGCTGCCGATGCTACGCTCTTAGCGTGAGCCACAACGATCTTCACGGGCATCCGGCCTTCGGCCATCAAGCTGTCTTTCCGAGAAGAGCTGCGAGTGCATGTTCACGCCTCGGCTGGCTGAGGGTGAGAAGGCGTTTCCGTCCGACGAGTTCTGCCTCGATGATCACTGGGTACGCGTAGACTTCATGCGCCAGCTCGGGATCAGCTACCCAGATCCGAGCAAAGAGACTCACTTCCTTGTCAATGAACCTGCAAGCGACCCGGTGCTACGCGAACAGCCGCAATCCCTGCAGCAGAAGGCTACCGAATCTCGGTGCAGCAGAAAGACCCTGGTGGAAGCGTTGGTGATGGGTCGCCTTCTATGAGGGACCTCCTGTCAAGTAGATGATCGGGGTCAGTGGTCTTTTCGTCCTCTGATCCTCCTTTCGAGATGCTCCGGATCGTGCTGGCGGCTTCCGATGCTGCGCGGGGTCATGCCCCGCGGCGACCTTCTATCCGTGCGGGCACGAAGCCCGTCACCCGATGCTTTTTGCGCTGCGAGTTGCAGTGCGTTGGAAGCCCAAGGGAAGCCCACCCCATCTAACCCAAGGTTCCCCGAGGAAACCCGGCGGCAATTCACGGGCGGCTCCACCAGTCGATCACTTCATCCATCCATCTCTGAATCCGTTCGTTCGTTGTTTCGTGGTCGCAGTGCGATCAGACCGGCTTCAACTTGGCGCCCTGCGGTACTTCGTCGAATTCGAGATAGCGCCAGAGCGCGACGAGCAGCTTGCGCGCCAGCGCGACGATGCCGATGCGGCGCAGCCGCGGCCCGCCCTTGCCGAACCGCTTCTGATACCAGCGCGTCAGCGCGCTGCGCGGTTGGAAAAAGGTCCAGCGCCAGGCGATCTCGATCGCCATGTGCCGGACGCTGCGAATGCCCGCCTTGCTGATGCCGCGCTCGCGCGTCGAGTCGCCGCTCGCATGGGGCGTCGGGACCAGACCGGCCAGTCCTCCAACCTGCCGTCGATTGCGCAGATCACGCCAGCCGAAGAGCTCATGGGCGAACAGCCACGAGGCGTTGTGGCCGAGCCCGCGCAGGCGCATCAGTTTCGCGGTCTGTGCAAGGCAGCGCTCGCTCGAGGTCGCGAGCAAAGCTCGTCGCGCGGCCTCGAGGTCGAGGATGCGCCGGTGAACGCTTGTCAGGTGCTCGAGCTCGGCGACCAATCGCCGCCGCAGGCCGGGCAGTAACGGCGTGCCATCCCAGCAGCGCAACCGGTCGAGACCGAGCCGTCCCGAGATCGCTCCGACGCGAATCCCCTGGCCGAACAGCAGGCCGCGGATCCGATTGCGCAGGCGCGTCTGGTCGGTCTTGAGCGTGCGCAGCTCGCGATGGAGGTGGCGAGCGTCTTCCTGCTCAGGCGTCGGAACGCGCACGACGCTCCACACGTGGTGGCTCCCGAGGTCGAAACGAATCAGCAGATCGAGCAACTTGCGGGCATCGAGCGCGTCGGTCTTCGCCTTGCGTTGACGCCGATTGACTTCGATCGAAGAGGAGTCGACCACCAGGCTCTCGACGCCCGCTTCGATCAGGGCTCGATGCAGCCAGAATCCGTCGCGGCCCGCTTCGTAGCACGACAAGACGCGGCAGTCTCGACCCAGTCCGAAGAGCTTCTTCGCCAAAGCGACCTCGCTCGACAACTCGAGCAGGTTACCGCCGGAGATCGTGCGCAAGCGGGGTCGCTCTCCGAGCCGCGTCGAGAAGCCCAGCTTCCATTGTGCCCGACCGAGCTCCAAGGCCAGATACAGCGTCGGGACGCCGGGCTTATACTCACTTCGGGACGTTGCCTTCGGCATGGCTCTCTCCTTTCGTCATCGAACCGATCGGACAAGTGTGCCAGGCACGTCCCTCATAGGATCTAACCCCTATCAGGCCTCCGTCTGTCAAGGCCCGTAGCTTCTCTGTGACGAGCTTCAGCGCTCGTCGCGTCCGTTAGGACGTTCTCGTTTTCCATCGTCGCTGACTTGGCTTCGCGGTTTGGTTTGGCGACGATTCGTCGCTGCACCCAACACCTATCGAGGCTCGACACGCACTTTCGGGTGCGCGGCCGCGGGGTTCTCCCGCGGCGTCCCAGAAGCTCATTTGTACCCTCGTTCCGTCCGATCGATTCGTGGAGCTCGGAGTCTCCGTTGGTAGCGGGCTCGGAGGAGGGGCAGCGTCGCGTGAGAGCGAGAAGATGAAAGGGAGGAAGCGCCGGCGTCTCTTCAATTCGGCGAGCTGTCCGACCGTGGGGCTTCGGAACCGTACTCGGGGCTCGACTTCGTCCCAGGGCGATGGGCCTCGTGCGGTTCAGATGGAAGCTCGGATCGACTGCGACTCTCCTTAGACGATGAGCTCGCCGGCGCTCCTCCCGAATCGATCAGGCTTCGCGATAGAACTTCTCGGCGTCGAACGGCTGCTTTCTCTTCTGCATGTGAAAGACCGCGCGTCCGAGCTTGTGCGCGAGGACCGAGAGCGCCTTCGCCTTGCCGAAGCGGGCGACGAGCCGCGAGTGCAGTTTCTGCGCCCGCGGATTGTTGCGCAAGAGAAGGACCGCGGCCTCGGAGAAGGCCCACTTCAGATGCACGTTGCCTTGCTTCCTGCCCGCGGGATCCTCCGAGCTTGCCGGCGGACTCGCTCCTGGGAGCGACCAGTCGCGAGTACGAGGCGAACTGCTGCACGGTGTCGAAGCGATCGAAGTCGGGGACCTCGTAGAAGATCGTCATCCCGAGAATCTCGCCGATGCCGGGCACGGAGCGCAGACGATAGAAGGCGGCGAGATCATCTCCCTTGGCACAGGCGACGAGCTCGCGCTCGAGATCGCCGACCAGGCCATCGATGGCGTCGAGCAGACGGCAGTCGGCGCCGATCGACGAGCGGCTCGATCCCTCGGGAAAACGCTCCGGAAATCCGCTGCGATTCGGCGCGTGATCGAGGCGCTTCTTGAGCGGCTCGAGATTGGCCTGGGCCTCGGACATCTTGAGATGGGTGAGGAGCTCGGAGCGGAAGCGGACGAAGTGGAGCCGCCGGCGCAGCAGATCGCGGGTGGCGCGAAAGCGTCGCGGGTAGACGTAGGCGAGTGGGAAGTTTCCACCGCGCAGGAGCTGGGCGATTTTCCAGGAGTCGAGCTTGTCGCTCTTGGTCTTCAGGCCGTAAACCGAGCGCATGCCGAGGGCGTGACCGAGGACGAACTCGATCCCCTCCTCTTCACACAAGTCGGCGAGCCAGTACCAGGCGAAGAGGCACTCGCAGCCGACGATGAGGTCGCCGCCGCGAAATGGCGCCAAGGCGTCGAGCAGGGCATCCGGTCGGCAAGGGAGATTGCGGTGCAGCACCGCCTGGCCGTCGCGATCGAGGACGCAGACGTACATCGTCCGGGCGTGCAGATCGACGCCACAACTGAACTCATGGCAACGGGAGTAAACTCGCATGCAGTGCCTCCTCTGGAAGGGTGTTGGTCCACCTCGAAAGCTACCGCGTGGGTAGCCCCAGAGGAGGCCTGCATGAGCTTCAAGTCGTTCGAGCGGATGCGTTCCGCGCCGGCGGCTGCGCTGCGCGCGGCGGGCGCCGTGGCGCACCGGTTAGCTCAGATCCGTTATGCCGCTACTTGACCGCAGCTACCTGGCCAACGTGAAAGAAGCCGACCTTACCGATGCACTCGTTTCATGGGAATGGCTCGTCGGCCGCGACATGACGCCCCTTTTCCTTACGCTTTCAGGCGACGTCTTCTTGCGGAACGAAGCAGGTCGAACGTTCTGGCTCGATACAGGTAGCGGCGAAAGCCAGCAGGTCGCTGAAAGCGAACTCGAATTCGATCGAGCCTGGGCCGACGATGCCAGACGTGGTGAATGGCTTCTGAAGGATGTCGTCGAGAATCTAATCGCGTCTGGCAATTCTCCGGGCGCTGGCCAGTGCTTTGGCTACAAAGTACTTCCAATTCTCGGCGGCGACTTCGATGGCGAGAACAGGGTGGCCGTCTCCGCGCAAGAACACGTCTCCGTCACGGGATACCTGCATTCGCAGCTGGCTGACCTTCCCGATGGCTCTTCGATCGAGGTGAAGGTTGTCGACTGACCGGCCGGGAGGATGGGTAACCGTCTAGACCGGCATGATGGGTAACACCTCTTCGCTCTGGGCATGCGGTCCGTTGACGCGAAGGTTACTCAGCCGGCGTCGATTCCCGGGACGGGTTCGCGCCGAAGGTGGGTCGGGGCGAAGAGGCGGCGGGCGAGGAGGTCGCCGGGAAGGAAGAGGAGGATCGTGGCGATCGGGACCGCCGCGAAGGCGAAGAGGAGGGGCGGCAGGAGGGTCTGCTCGACGCCGAAGGGGAACCACATCCAGTTGAGATTCTGCTCCGGCGTGCCGAGCTGCTGGCCGAGCGGGAAGAGGACGAGCGCGACGAGCGTCTCGAGGCGGACGCCGCGCCGGTCGTGGCCGACCCGGCGCATCAGCCAGACGAGCAGCGGCACCATCCAGAAGTGAAAGAGCGAGAGCATCCGCAGCCACCAGGGCGACGCCGCGTCGAACATGTACTCGGTGCCGCCGACCGGATGGGCGCCGAACAGCAGCCGGCCGAGAAAGTCGACCGCCCAGACGAGCTGGATGACAAAGACGCCGGCGAGTTGCGACGAGACCAGCAGCGCGCTTTCCGACCAGATCGCCACGAGCGTCACGAAGTTGGCGAAATCGCAGATCCAGAGAAAGTTCGAAGGGCCGTTCTGGGTCCAATAGACCGGCACCCAGATCACCATCCAGAGCGTGAACGAGAGCTTTGCCGCGAGCGGCACTCTAGCCGGCACTTCTCACCGGCCTTGCAAGGTGGGTCCGGATCTGCCCCCGAGCGCCGCGATGACCTGGATCGGGCTCCTCGACGATGTCTGCGAAAACCGACAAGGGCTGCTGTCGAACTGCATCCACCCGACGCCGCGGAGGATTCGCCTCGCAACCACTCGCGCCACGAAAGCCTGCATTGAAGGAGAGACGTGCGGAGTCGCCGAGTCGCCTCGCGGCAGCCGAGCTCGCTGACTCGGCATTTCCTTCACTGCCCGTTTCCTGCGTCGCGAGTCCGATCTCGAGAGCTGTCCCCATCGAGGAATCGGCCTCGGACGCGTCGCGCAAGAAAAGAGCCGGGGCCTCTCGACCCCGGCTCCCCTGACGCGTAGCGCTGCTCGGCTCAGAACCGGAAGCCGACCTGACCCGTTACCTTGCGGCTGATGATGTCGCCGAAGATGTGCTGCATCACGTCCTCGTCGAAGAGATTGGAGCCGATGATCTGGAGCGTGAGCCGCTCGTCGAGCAGGCGCACGCCGATCGCCGCATTGACCTGCGTGAAGGCATCGGTATAGCCACGGACGTTGAGCACGTCCGCCCAGAACGCCTTGTCCTGGTAGTTGACGTTGGTGCTCCAGAACCAGGAGCCGGCGTCGTAGGAGAGCCCGAAGTTGCCGCGCCACTCCGGCGGCAGGTTCTGGCTATTCGCGTCAGCCGCGTCGAGGCCTTTGAATTCTGGATTGTCCTGCCACGACGCGTTCAGGAACCAGGACCAGTCGGTGCCGATACGCTGGTTCAAGGAGAGCTCGAAGCCCTGGTCGGTCTGCTCGCCGATGTTGCGATAGCTGAAGCTCGACGGGACGACTCCGGCGAGACCGCCGAGAGGACAGGCCGGCACCGATCCCGGCGGAACGAAGAAGCAGGGGAGCACCTGCGACGGCACGCCCGGGGGCAGGTTGGTCGGACCGTAGGTCCTCTGGACGTAGAAGTCGATCGTGTCCTCGGTCTCGTTGCGATAGGCCGCCAGCGTCAGCGTCAAGCCGTTGTCGAAGGTGCCGACGTAGCCCACCTCGTAGGCGGTGAGGTGCTCCTCGACGAGATCGACATTGCCGTCGGCGACCGCGGGGATCAGCAGCGGACCGACCTGGTTGAGGATGGTGACGTCGAGGTAGTTGTTGATCGCGGACGGCGTGCGGAAGGCCTCGTTGTAGGAAAGGCGGAAGGTGTGCCGGGGCACGGGGGAGATCAGCAGGCTCGTGCGCGGCGTGAACACTCCGTCCTTGAGCGGATCGATGTCGTCGTAGCGGCCACCGATCAGCCAGCGCACCTTGTCGCCGAGCAGGATCTCGTCCTGCAGGAAGACGCCCCACTCGTCCTTGTCCTCGCCCTGGGGCGCGATCTCGAGGTCGAAGCTGCTGGTCCTGTAGTTGCCGCCGTAGGTGAGGATGTTGCGGCTGCCGGCGACGGAGGTGTTCGCCACGTCGAGGTTGTAGGTGTCGGTGCCGAAGGCGAAGCCGAGGGGCTGACCGTCGACGCCGCGCGTCGAGCAGGTTGATCGAGTCGGCGTCGAGGAAGTTCGCGAACAACCCGATGTTGAGGGCGAGCTTGTTGTAGGTCGCCTTGGCGTAGGAAAGGTTGGAGCTCTTGTCGATGTCGAACGGACCGATGCCGGTGTGGATGATGCCGTCGGTGCCCGCGTAGCCCGCGCCGAACGAGGCGAAGGTGGCCTCGTCGAGATCCCAGTCGAACCGGAGGTCGACCCTTCGGCTGCTGCGTGCCCGAGTTCTCGAAGGGGGGATAGACGGTCGGCGGGTTCGAGCCCGGCACCAATCCGGTGGGGCGATCGTAGGGGTCCTGCTCGTAGTAGCCAGCCGAGACCTTGTAGCCGAAGCTCGCCGGAGACGCCGGCGTGACTGACGCTGCCGTAGCGCGGTGCCGAGCTCGCCGGCGCCCAGGAGCAGCGTCGTGCCGACCATCTCCTTCGGCCGCTTGGTGATGAGGTTGACCACGCCGCTCATCGCGTTGGCGCCCCAGACGGCGCTGCCCGGGCCGCGCACCGCCTCGATCTGCTTGATCTCGCCCGGATTGACCGGCAGGAAGTCCCACATCACGAAGCCGAAGAAGTCGAGGTAGATCGAGCGCCCGTCGAGCAGCACCAGCTGTCGAGGTCGAGAGCGTGTTGGTCGCGCCGCGGGCCGGTCATGTTGATGTCGCGGGCGCTCGTCTGCGAGACGTTGAGACCGGGGACGTTGCGCAGCAGGTCGCCATAGTCATCCGCGGGAATCGACTCGATCGTCCGCGCGTCGAGCACCGTGATCGCCGCGGGCGCCTCGTTGAGCGACTGCTCCGTTCGCGACGCCGTGACGACGATGACCTCCTCGACTCGATCCTGCGGCTCATCCGCGCCTGGGGTCTGAGCCTCCTGGGCCAATGTCGCCCCCGAGCCGAGCACGGCCCCGACGAGCATCCACCCCACTACTGAGTTCGGCTTCATCCTCGGATCTCCTGTCCCCGCCTGCATCTTCCGCCGCGGCTTGCGACGAAGCTAACCCGACATCTTCATGGAAACTGGCGCGATGGTACCTCTAGGCGCACTCGGCTTCAAGGCATGCCGCGGCGCCGCGACGGAGGGCTCCGGTAGGATGCGCCGATGTCGACGCGACCGCCCACGCCGCCTCATCGATTCGCCGACGGAACCCGTCTGGCCGCCGGCTGCCTGCTCTTCGCCGTCGTGGCCGTAGGCACCGCCGCACCATCCCGAGCCCTGCCGCCCGCCGGGCGATCTCCCATCGTGGTGATCTCGATCGACACGCTTCGCTCCGACCGGTTGCCGGTCTACGGCTACGAAAAGGTCCAGACGCCGGCGATCGACGCGCTCGCCAAGGACGGCGTTCTCTTCGAGCACGCCTTCAGCCAGATACCGCTCACCCTGCCCTCGCACCTCTCGATGTTCTCCGGGCTGCTGCCGGCCGCGCACGGCGTGCGCGACAACAGCGGCTACCACTTCGACGCCTCCCGCCACCCCTGGACACCCGAGACACTGCGCGCCGGCGGCTACCGCACGGCGGGTTTCGCGTCCACTTTCGTCCTGCGGCCGGAGACAGGCATCGCCGCGGGTTTCGAGAGCTACGACGCCGACATCGATCTCGGGACCAGCTCCGACCTCTCCGGCGCCCAGCGACCGGGCGGATCGCCGTGGGCAAGGCGATCGAATGGCTCCGCACACGCGGATCGGATCCGTTCTTCCTGTTCGTCCACCTCTACGAACCGCATGCCCCCTATCAACCGGAACCCCCCTTCGCCAGCCGCTACGCCGATGCCTACGACGGCGAGATCGCGACGGCCGACGCGCTTGTCGGCGAGCTCTTGGCCGAGCTGAAGCGGCTGGGGCTCTATGGCCGGTCGCTGGTGCTCCTGCTCTCCGACCACGGCGAGGGACTCGGCGACCATGGCGAGGACGAGCACGGCATGCTGCTCTACCGGGAGACCCTGCAGGTCCCGATGATTCTCAAGCTGCCCGGTGGCGCTCGGGCCGGCCAGCGCGTGTCGACGCCGGCGCAGACGATCGACGTGGCGCCGACGCTGCTCGCGGCGGCAGGATTGCCGGCCGATCCCCGGCTCGAGGGCGTGGCGCTCCAGGAGCTGAGCGCAGCGGCAGCGGTCGACCGCCCACTCGTCGCGGAGTCCAACTACGCTCGCCTCCACTACGGTTGGAGCGAGCTGATCTCGGTGATCGAGTACCCCTTCCAGCTGATCGACGGGCCGGATCCCGAGCTCTACGATCTTGCGGCGGACCCCGGCGCGACGCGCAACCTCCGCGACACCGAGCGTCGCCGCTTTCATGCGCTCCGCGAGATCGCCAAGCAGAACGCCGTGGCTCCCGACACACCCACCGCCGAGGACACCGAGACGGCCCGACGCCTCGCAGCCCTCGGCTACCTCGGCGGAGTCGCCAAGACCGCAGGCCCACCGGTCGATCCCAAGTCGAAGCTGGAGCTGTTGAGCCGTTTCCGCGCGGCGCGCGCGGAGATCCAGAACGGTCTGCCCCAGCAGGCCGTGCCCACGCTCGAGCAGTTGGTCCAAGCGGCGCCGGGAATGATTCGACGGTTGGCTCGAGCTCGGGGACGCCCGCCGCCTGCTCGGCGACCTCGAAGGCTCGCTTTTCGCCTACAAGCAAGCGATGACGTTGTCATCGGGCGCCGACCGCGCCGCGCTCGGCGCGGCGGGTGTTCTGCGCGACCTCGGCCGGCTCGGCGAAGCGCAGCAGCACGCCGAGCTCGCGCTCGCCGGCGCGGCGCATGCGGCGTACCGAGTTCTCGCCGAGATCGCGCTCGCCGACCGCGACCCGGCCGCCGCGCAGGCCGCGGCACAAGGCGCCATCGACAACGGCGCGGAGCTGGCGGTCGCATCCTGCTGGCGCGCGCCTTGATCGCATCGAAGCAACCGGAACGAGCGCTCGCCGAGCTCGACCGCGCCGAGCAGCGCAAGGCTGCCCTTGGCGCCGGGAGCAACGACTTCCTCGGTTTGTACTCGGCACGCGGCGACGCGATGCTCACGCTTTCGGCCGCCGCAGCGAGGCATTCGACGCCTACCGGCTCGAGGTCGAGGAATTCCCGGAATCCGAGCTCGGCTACATCGAGCTTCGCCATCCTGCTGCGGATCGAGGGCCGGCTCGAGGAGGCGGTGCGCGTGCTCGAAATGATGGTCGCCCGCAACCCCGAGCGGCCCAACGCCTACTACGCGGCCGCGGCGACGATGCTGAAGCTCGGCGCCGCCAGCGAGCCGGGCGCGCGCGTACTCCGTCTCGGACTCGCCCGCTTTCCCGACAACGCCAAGCTCCGCTCGTTGGCCGCGGGCAGAGGCTGATCCACCGGATCACGCCGGTCGTGCCAATTCGGACCAACCTGCAGATCGAGGGCCCGGCACCGTCCTTGCGGTGACCCGAGATCGTGAATCCGCGAGCCCTTGCGCTCCTCTGCGTTGCTGCCCACCTCACGAGCCCGAATCCGGGCTCGCCGGCCGAGAACGGCTTCGCGCCACCGGCCGACGCCGACCAGGCCTTCGCGGGCGAGGTCATCGTCCGTGAGGTCGACGTGCGCTTCGATCGCTCCGTGCTACCCCCTCTCGAGTCGCTCGGCAAGCGGCGCGCGAAGACTTCATCTACTACGAGGACGGCCGCCCCTGCCCGACGATTCGATTCGACCCCGAAGGAGATGCCACGGACTGGCACCTCGTGGTCTGGATGGATCCGCTGCTCGCGGGCGGCGAGGCGCTGACCGTCGCGGCCCGCGAGCTCGCTACGCGGGCGGATACGCTGGCGGCGGCGGAACCCTGGAGATCGTCGCGGCGACCGGCGCGACGCCTCGCCTGATCGGCGAGTTCCGTGGCGCCGCAGCGATCTCGGAAGCTCTGGTGGCGACGGCGGCCTCGTTGCCGCGCGGCCCTGCGCCGGTGATCGCGCGGGTCGCGGCGGAGCGAATCGACAGGATGGTCGTCACGCTGGCGGCACGACCCGCCGCAGGACCGCGCGCGGTCTTGCTGCTGGCCGCCGGCTGGGCGATCGACGAAACGACGCTCGCCGAGCTCACCCAGGCGCGGCATGGAAATCCCGCGCCCCGCTGGGCCGAGTCTCTGGCGGGCGGGGCACGAGCTCTCGCCGCCTCCGGCTGGGTACCGATCGTCCTCGGCTGGCGGGGGAAGCTCAGCCCGAGACGAGGCCCGGAGGCCAGGCCACGGTGTCGATCGGGCCGGGCGGTGACGCGCGGATCACCTATCCGGTGCTGACCCTGCCCAGCGGCGCGAAGCCTCGATCGGATCGCCTGGAGACCGCGCTCGACCTGTCGCTCCTGCCGCTGGCGGACCTGGGACGACCCGGCTCGGGCGGGCTCGTCGGCTCGGGGTCCCAGCTCGCCGCGACACTGTCTCGCCTGCTCCGGCGGTCCCGGCTCGTCGCGACGGCGCCGAGCCCGGAGCCGGCGCGACGGTTCGGCGCGAAGTGCGCTGGGTCGGGGGCGACGGAAGGCCCCTGCCGACTCCGGCGCTGAGCTCGACCGGCCGCTCCCGCGAGCTCGCGGCCGCGCGGCTCCGACTCCGGCTGGCCGGAGACGACGAGTCGGGGCCAATTGACCGCTCTCCGCCTCGACGGCCGGGAGCCGCTCCGCGTCTGCCTCGCCGGCGGTACGAAGCGGGCCCTGGTCCGTTTCTCGCACGCCGGCGCAGGCGCGGACGGCACGGCGATCGAGGTCGGCGCTGCCATCGAGCTTCGTCGCGACGCGGGACCGGACTGCGCGCAGGACGACGCCGCGCCAAGGCCGGCTCCCGTCGGGCTCCACTTCGTCGAAGAGATCGAGCGGGGCGAATGGGCGCTGTTCTGAATCGAGCGCCGTCGTACCATCCCGCCATGCGGATTCGCACCGAGCGACTGATCCTGCGCCCCTTCCGGCCAGAGGATGAGGCGGCCCTGGCCCTGGAGGCCAACGACCGCCGAGATCTGGTCGGCGCTGCGCGATCGCTTTCCCCACCCCTACGATCGCGACGCGGCCCGCGGGTGGTCCAGACCCAGGCCGGATGCGCGCCGGCGGAGAGCCTCGCGATCGCGCCACGAGAGACGGACAGGGCGATCGGCGGCATCGGGCTCGAGCGGCACGCGGACGTCGTCCGCTTCACCGCTGAGATCGGCTACTGGCTGGGCACGGCGCACTGGGGAAAGGGCTACGCCGCCGAAGCGGTTTCTGCTTTCGTCGACTACGCCTTCACGACTTTCGATTTCGAGCGGTTGGAAGCCTGGGTCTTCGCCACCAACGAGCGCTCGGCCCGCGTGCTCGAGAAGTGCGGTTTCCGGCACGAGGGAACCGCGCGGCGCAGCGTGTTCAAAGAGGGCAGATTCCTCGACAGCCGGCTCTACGGACGCCTGCGCGGCGATTCGCCGTCCGGCGCAGCCTGACGCCGATCTCGGCGCTCCACCCTCGCCCCGTGGATCCCCTCGCACACACCCTGGTCGGAGCCGCGTCGCCCGCACCCGGCTCGCTCGCGGCGTGCCCTTCGTGACCACCGTGCTGGTCGCCGCCGCGAACCTGCCCGACGTCGACGTGCTCGCCTACCTCGGCGGTGAGGACGCCGCGCTGCGCGTTCGCCGCGGCCCGACCCACGGGCCGCTCGGATTCCTCCTGCTCCCGCTCGTCCTGGTCGCGATCCTGGCGCTCGCCACGCGGCGGCGACGCGCCGGCGGCGAGCCGGTCCCGCTGGCCCGCCTCCTCGCCCTCGCTTACTTCGGCGCGCTCACCCACCCGCTGCTCGATCTGCTCAACACCTACGGCGTGCGGCTCCTCTCGCCTTTCTCGAACCGCTGGCACTACGGCGACATCCTCTTCATCGTCGACCCATGGTTCTGGCTCATCCTCGGCAGCGCGGTCTTCCTGGTGCGCGCGCCGACGCGGCCGGCCCTCGGACTTCGAGCGCCGCCGCCGCCAGCGCGACCTACTTGCTCTTCTCGCAACCGACACCAGCCTGGGCGCGAATGCTCTGGACCGCGGCGCTCGCCACGACGCTCGCCACCCGTTTCCTGTCACGCGACTTGCTGCGACGGCGCCGCGAGACGATCGCCGCCGCCGCGCTCGGAGTCCTTCTCGTTTACTTGGGTGGATGGCGATCGCCGCCGGAATCGCGCGCCGGAGCGTCGACG
Organism: uncultured Acidobacteriota bacterium; assembly: GCA_963700315.1. GTDB lineage: Bacteria > Acidobacteriota > Thermoanaerobaculia > Multivoradales > JAGPDF01 > JACTMI01. The sequence continues at coordinate 418,578 of CAVOXC010000002.1, forward strand.
CCGCGCTCGCCCACCGCGGTCTCGCTGCCATCGAACGCCTCATGGTGGCGCCGGTTCCCGTCGACCCGCGGCCGCGCGACGTCGTGGCACCATTGCCCGACGGCTACCGGTTCGGACGCTTCTCGCTGTCGACCGGCGATCTCGACCTCGAGGCGGAGCTCGAGCCGAAGCCACCCACCACGCCCGAGGTCCGCGCCGCGCTCGCCGACCCGTCGGTCCAGGGCTTTCTCGGCTGGGCCCGCTTCCCCTTCGTCCGTATCGAGCACGCGGGCGACGTCACCCGCGTCCACCTCCTCGACGCCCGCTACGCCCGCGAGGTGCCGACGACCGGCCGCCGCTTCGGCGTCGCGACGGTGGAGTTGCTTGCTGCGGGAACGGACGGCGAAGGGCCGATCAGCGCCGCAGCGAGAACGCCACCGTCAGCTTCCATGCTCCAGGCGACGCGCTGATCGCCGCGGCGAGCGGGCTCGAACCGCCACTCTCGGATGGAATCCGACGCCGCGAACGTCAAAGTCTCGATCGAGCCCCGATCGATCAGGCGCGGATCGGGTGGGCAGGCCGTCGGTTCCGATCACCACCTCGAACACAACCTTCGATTGGAGACCTCAGGGAGCGCGCGCCTTCGAAGTACTGGGGTGCAGGCGCGCGGGTCTTCTCGGGATAGCTAACGCCCTCGGCCTCGGCGGTGCCCGGACGGATCGCCGCAGGAGGAGGATCCGCGATCAGTCGATGGCGATCGAGCAGCGCGCCCGCGCCGCCGAAGGCGGTGAGGTTCCAGGTCTCGAGGCGAGGATCCAGCTGTTGTGCGACCTGCCAGTCCCAGATCGCCTCGCGCTCCTCGCCGAGCCCTGCCTCGGCGAGCGCGCGGCACATCAGGAACATGCCGACCGCCGAGCCTGCCTTGGCTCCCGGCGCGAGGTAACGGCCAAGGTCCTCGAGCCCCGCCTGGGCGTTGACCTTCCCCTCCGCCCACTTCCCCTCCCGCAGCTGCGCCACGGTCGCCTGCAGCCGCTCGTTCCACGACTTCACGCTCCGGCCGGCCCACGAGGGCGGAGGTGATCCGAGGACCAGCGGAGCCAGGACGAGAATCGAGGTGACGCGACGCCTACTTCCAGGGGATTTGAACATGGCGCGGAGCGTACCGCCCGGCCGGCTCCGGCGCCATCGCGAAGCCCATCGATCGGTGGACCGTCGGCGCGCGCCCTCGAGACGTGAACGGCTTCAGAGGCCGCGCATGTCAAAAGAGGAAGCTGCATAGAAGGGTCGGTGGGCCGAGCGAGAGGCGGGTCGGTGGTCACGCCCAGGCAAGCCTGATCGCGATCCGGCACCGAAGCGCTCGCGGCGCACGAGCCGGAGCAAGGGGTGCCGCGGAGCGCCCGAGAGCTCGGCCCTTTTCCTCCTTAAACAGCACGCTTTCACAAGGTTCGAGTGGCCGCCGGGTC
>CAVOXC010000003.1:0-1012913 GCA_963700315.1 uncultured Acidobacteriota bacterium
GGCAGCGCCGGCGTCGCACCGGTCAGGGTGACGTGCAGGCCGACGCCGAGACGGGCGTGGCGGGTGAGCTCCGCGGCCGCGTCGCCTGCCGCGGGAAAGCTCACCATGAGGGTCGCGCTGGTGACCAACCCGCGCTCGTGGGCTTCGAAGATCCCCTCGTTGATGCCGACGGTCCGACCGAGGTCGTCGGCATTGACGACGATCGAGCGGGTCACGCCGATCGGCCGCTCTCGCCGGCTTCGGGCCGGTCGCCCGCGCGCAACAGCTCGAGGGCCAGAGTGATCGCACCGACCGCGGGCTCCACCTCGAGTCGGGCGATCCGCGCCTGGGGCAAGTCGTCGAGGCGCACCTCGATCCTCCGCACCAGGCTCGAGCGCGCGGAACGCACCGCCCGACAGGACGAGCGGATAGGGGTCCGAGAAGCTCAGCTTGCGCTCCACGGCGCGCGCGGCGCGAGCGAGGTGGCGGGCAGCCTGATCGAGCAGGTCTTGCGCCGACTCGTCCCCTTCGCCCGCCGCCTCCTCGACGACGCGAGCGAGCTGGGCGACGCGCGTGCGCGAGAGCTCCTGGTCATAGAACCACTCGACCAAGTCGGTGGGCTTGCTCATCTCAAGCTGGGCGCAAATCTTGTCGTAGAGCGAAGTCGCCGGACCCCGGCCGTCGGTGGCGCGGATGCCCTGGCGCACCGCGGCGTGGCCCAGCCAGAAAGCCGAGCCTTTCGTCGCCGAGCAGATAGCCCCAACCGCCCGAGCGCGCGCTCTTGCCCGACGGGTCGACGCCATAGGCGATCGATCCGGTGCCGGCCACCAGCACGATGCCGTGGCCGGCCGGCGCGCCGGCGACCAAGGCGACCAGGGCGTCGTTGACGATGCGCACCGCGCGGCGGATGCCGAGACGGCGCAGCAGGTCGCGGACGAGGGTCTGTTCCTCGGCGCGCGCGACCCCGGCGATACCGAGACAGAGCGCGTCGACCGACGCGGGGGCGTCGAGCGCATCGATCACCTGGAAAAGGGACTTCTCGACTCCGAGCTCGCCCTGCACGCGGAGATTGGCGCCGCCACCGCGCGCCTCGCGGAGGATCCTGCCGGTTTCGTCCGCGAGCAGGCCCGCGGTCTTGGTCCCACCGGCGTCGATTCCGATCACGTAGCGCATGGTTGCGGCGTTGTCGAGCGAAGGCGAAGCCTAGCATGCGGGTCGCGCCACGCCGTCGGCGCGCCGGCGTTCGCGCGCGCTCAATCGCGGCTCGCGTCCTCCCGGAGGAGCCGTGCGACGAGGCCGGAGAGCGCCAGCACTCCGACCAGATTGGGGAAGATCTGCAAGCCGTTCATCAAGTCGCCCCAGGCCCAGACCAGATCGACCCGGCTGGTCGCGCCGAGGACGATCAGGCCGCAGTAGAGCCAGCGGTAGGGGGGCACGATCCTGTCGCCGAAAACGTAGCTCAGGAACTGCTCGCCGTAGTAGCCCCAGCCGATCAGGGTGGTGTAGCCGAAGAGCAGGGCCGAGAGCATCACGACCAGACCACCGAACGGAATGACCGAGGCGAACGGCCTCGGCGACCAGAGACGTGCTGTCGTGCCCCGACTGCCAGGAGCCGCTCAAGAGGATCGTGAGCGCGCTGACGCTCGAGGTGACGAAGGAGACGATATAGACCTCCATCATCGCGGTCACGCCCTGCTCGACGGGGCGCGCCGAGCGCGCGCTGCCGTAGGCCACCGCGGCGGTGCCATAGCCAGCCTCGTTGGCGTAGATGCCGCGGGCGAAGCCGTAGCGGACGGCGAGCATCATGCCGGTGCCGATGGCGCCGCCGGCGGCGGCCCGGGTCGAGAACGCCTCGCGCAGGATGAGCGCCAGCACTTCCGGAATCCGCGCCGAAAAAGCGAGGATGACGACGAGCCCACCCAGCAGATAGAGACCGACCATCGCCGGCGCGAGCTTCTCCGCGGCGCGGCCGATCGAGCGGACTCCACCGATCACCACCGCCCAGGTCAGCAGCGCGAGAGCGATGCCGCAGATCCAGCGGGGGAGCCCGAGCTCGCTCTCGAACACCACCGCGATCGAATTCGGCTGCGTGAAGGGCGTCGTCGTCAACGCCGCGATTCCGGCGACCAGGGCGTAGATCAGTCCGAGCCAGCGCAGACCGAGCCCCTGTTCGAGATAGTGCATCGGTCCCGCGGAGAGCTTGCCGGGTTGAGCGGAGCGAAAGCGCACCGCGAGCACGGCCTCGGTCAGCTTGATCACCGTCGCGAAGAATCCGTAGCACCAGATCCAGAAGACCGCACCCGGTCCGCCGGCAACGATCGCCGTCGCGACGCCGGCGATGTTGCCGGTCCCTACCGAGCCCGCGAGACCGGTCATGAACGCCTGGAACGGGCTGAGCGCTCCTTCGCCCGCGCCGGCGCCCGAGGGCTTGAGCGATCGCAGCGCCTCGCGCAGGCGGGTGATCTGAACGAATCGGTACCGGATCGTGAGAAAGACGCCGGTGCCGAAGAGCAGCGCGATGGTCCACGGGCCCCAGACCGCGTCGCTCGCCCACGTCATCGCTCGAGTCAGGCCCTCCGCCATGTATCCTCCGATCCAGGATCTTCGCCGCAGGCTTCGTTGCCACGATCCTAGCCGGGAGCACCGCCAAAATGACCCGAGACCGATTCCAGCCGCCACCTCCGAGCTGGGAAGAGCTGTCGACCGAAGCGCGCCATCCGGACAGCTCGGACCTCGATCGGCTCGGTGCGCGCGGGGTCGTCGAGCTCCTGCTCGAGGAGGATCGGCGCGGTCTCGAGCTGGCGCGCGCCGAGGCCGAGTCGATCGCCGAGGCGGCCGGCTGGATGGCCGAGACGCTCGCGGCGGGTGGGATCGTTCTGTTCGCCGGGGCAGGGACCAGCGGCCGGCTCGGGGTCCTCGAGGCCGCCGAGTGCCCGCCCACCTTCGGCACCGAGCCCGCCAGCATCCGCGCCGCGCTCGCCGGCGGTCCCGACGCCGTCTTCCGCGCCGTCGAAGGCGCCGAGGACAGCGCACCGGACGGCGCGACGGCGGCCGCCGCGCTCGCATCCGGCGACCTGCTGATCGCGATCTCGGCGAGCTCGGTGACCCCGTACGTCCGTGGTGCCATCACCGGCGCGCGCGCGCGCGGAGCGCGTACGGTCCTGGTCACCTGTGCCGCGCGGGCGGCCGTCGGCGCGGCGGCGGATCTGGTGATCGCGCTCGCGACCGGGCCCGAGATCCTCACCGGCTCGACCCGGCTCAAGGCGGGATCGGCGACCAAGGCGGCCCTCAATGCGATCTCGACCGCCGCGATGGTGGAGCTCGGCAAGGTCTTCGAGAGCTTCATGGTCGACCTGCGCCGGGGCTCCGCCAAGCTCTTGGACCGCGCGGCGAGAATCGTCGCTGCCGCTGGCCGGGTGGATCGCAAGAGAGCGGAAGAGCTCCTCGCTGCGGCGGCGGGAGAGGTCAAGACCGCGATCGTCATGGCGCGCGCGGATCTCGAGCCCGAGGCGGCGAGGAGGCGGCTGGCCGCGGCCGGCGGGCGGGTCCGGCGCGCGCTCGCGGAGGAGCGCTCCGGCGGCCTCCAGCCATCCGATCCGAGCTCGGCGTCGTAGCACCTCTGCCGGACCTGCCCCGGTCGATGGCAGGGAGCCCTCGACCGGGCGGTGAGACCCAGCCCGCTGGCCCGTCGCGAGTTTGGAGCCTCTCCCGCGCGTGTGTTACTTTCTGCGCAGGTTTTCATTGCGGCCGATGCGCGCAGGTCCCCATCAGCACCCTCTCTCCGCCCGGATCCGGCCGGTCCGCGGAGCCGACGATTCATCCAAACCGGACCAGCGATCCGCGGTCCGGCCCCTCACACTCGAAGGAGGCTGCAGCATGAAGAGGTTTCTGAGGCTCGTGGCGCTCGGCGCGCTCGCAGCGTACCCCGCTCTCGCACAGCAGACGGGCTCGATCGTAGGCAAGGTCACCTCGCCGGACGGCGGTGCGCTCCCGGGCGTCACCATCCAGGCCGAAGCCGATGTCCTGCCTCGGCCGCAGCTCGCCACCAGCGCCAGCGACGGTGGCTATCGCTTCCTCGTGCTCCCTCCGGGGCGCTATCGGCTCACCTACTCGCTGGACGGCATGGCGTCCGAGGCGCGCGAGGTCGTCGTCCGCCTCGACAGCACGACGACGGCCAGCGTCGCGATGGCGCCCACGGCGATCGAAGAGTCGATTCAGGTGATCGGCGAGACGTTGTTCGTCGACCCCTCCTCCGCCGAGATCAAGACCTCGATCGGCAATGAGGTCATCGAAGCGCTGCCGGTCGGTCAGGAGTACCGCGACCTGCAGAAGCTGATCCCCGGCGTGCAGTACACCGAGAGCCTGATTCGCGGCCCGAGCGCCGGCGGCTCCGGCCAGGACAACGTCTACCTCTTCGACGGCGTCAACGTCAGCCTGCCGCTCTTCGGTACCCTCTCCGCCGAGCCGAGCTCGCACGACATCGATCAGGTCTCGATCATCAAGGGCGGCGCCAAGGCGATCGACTTCAATCGCTCGGCGGGATTCACCATCAACTCGCTCAGCAAATCGGGCACCAACGAGCTCCATGGCACGGTCGGCTACCAGGTCCAGCCCGACTCGTTTACCGCGAGCAGCAAGGACCGAATGCGCTCGCCGACGAGAAGAAAGACTGGACGACGGTGAGCCTGGGCGGCCCGATCCTGAAGGATTCGCTGTTCTTCTACGCCTCGTACTACCGGCCGACGATCTCGCGCGACAACGGATCCAACGTCTACGGCTCGATTCCGGATTTCGACAGCACGCGCGACGAGCTCTTCGGTCGACTGTCGTTCCAGCCGACCGGCAACATTCTGATCAATGGCAGCTATCGCGACTCCGACCGCGAGGACAATCACGCCAGCGTCGGCGCGTTCGAGGCGGCGACGGCTGGCGTCGGCGAGGTAGCGCGTCGCTTCAGATCGCCATCCTCGAGGGCACCTGGACGATCTCCGGAAACAGCTTCGCGTCGTTCAAGTACACCAACTTCGAGAACAAGACCGGTGGAGTCCCAGACCTGCTCTTCGGCTTCTCGCCGGCCGGCGACGGCAGCGTGCCGCTCAACATCGGGGATCTCGCGAACCAGGGTCGGCTGACTGTCCCGGTGCTGCGCTCCGGCGAGACCGCCTACAACGCGTTCGTCACCCCGTTCATCCAACAGTACGGCTACCTCGACGGCGGCGTGCTGGTCGGCAGCGGCGTGGTCGGCGGAGCGAGCGAGATCAATCGGCAGGACTTCTATCGCGAGAGCTACCAGGTCGGCTACGACTGGCTGTTCGGGACGAACGTCAACCACGAGCTCCATGTCGGGTACCAGTGGTACAAGGACGAAGAGGATCTCGACCGCCGCTCGAACGGCTGGGGCAACATCAACATCCCGGGCGGGCGCATCACGTCGAGCGGCCAGCCGGTCTACTTCCAGGCCCAGCTCCTGCAGACCGGCGTCACCGGCCTCGGCGTGCAGGTCCCGAACATCCACTCCGAGTTCGAGTCGCAGAGCGTCGAGGTCAACGACACGATCCGCTGGGACGACTGGACCTTCAACGTCGGCCTGCTCCTCTCGAACGACACGCTCTATGGTCAGGGCCTGCGCGGCGGCGCCAGCACGCCGTCGGGCTTCGAGCTCTGCCTGACCTGCAAGTACAAAATGTACGAGGTCGATTTCGAGGATCAGATCCAGCCGCGGCTGGGCGCGATCTGGGCCTACGCTCGGAGGGCACTGTCTACGCCAACTGGGCGCGCTTCAACCCGGCGGCGAGCTCGCTGCCGCGCGCGGCGTCGTGGGCGCGCAACCTGGCGGCGACCCGCACCGCCAACTTCGACGCCCAGGGCAATCTGATCGACTTTCAGGTCTTGGCGTCATCGAGCGGCAAGTTCTTCCAGGACGGGCTCAGCCCGCGCGCGACCGACGAGTACCTGATCGGCACCTCGCGGCAGTTCTCGTCGCAGCTCAGCGGCCGGCTCACCGGTCGCTACCGCTACTCGTACAACTTCTGGGAAGACACCAACAACAACGCCCGGCAGTTCGCCAACGCTCCGGACGACATCTCACACGAGCTCTACATTCCGGACCTGTCGACCCTGCAGCAGGGCATCGGCGGTTCTTCCTACGTCATCGCCGAGCTCGACAACGCCTTCACCAAGTACTACGAGGTGGCGGCGGAGGTCGAGTGGCGAAACAGCAAGGCTTTCGTCAAGGGTTCCTACGTCTGGAGCCACTACTACGGCAACTTCGACCAGGACAACACCAACGGCGCCCCGATCGACAACGACTTCAACACGTTCATCGGCTCGTCGAACCTCGCCGACGGCCCGGGTCGCCAGCTCTGGGACTCTAAGTACGGCAACCTCCACGGCGACCGGCGGCATCAGCTCAAGCTCTTCGGCTACTACCTGCTCGACTGGAACGCGAGCGTCGGCGCCTATGCGATCTACCAGTCCGGCCAGCCCTGGGAAGCCTGGGACGTCGAGGTCTACCGCGCCCTGACCTCGAGCACGAGCAACACGATCCGCTTCGCCGAGGCGGCGGGCTCGCATGTCAGCGACGATCACTACCAGGTCGATCTCAACTACACGCAGAATTTCGCGATCGGCGACCGTTTCACGATCCAGGTGAGAGCAGACATCTTCAATGTCTTCGACAACCAGACCGGGTATGCCATCCAGCCTGTCGTCGCCAGTGCGTCCTTCGGGGAGCCGACGGAGTACTTCGACCCGCAGCGGTTCCAGCTGGCGGTCCGACTGCAGTTCTAGGTCGAAACAGCGGGTAGAACCCGGATCGGCAGCAGAACGGCCGGCGGCGACGCCGGCCGTTTTCTTTTCGAGAGCGACCTCAGAGGCCCGCGAACAGGCGCTCGTTCTCGATCAGGGGTCGGGTGGTCGCATCCGCCTGTCGGCGCGCAGCCGCGACCCGGGCGGGCGCGTCCGGCTCGCCCAGGAGCACCGCAACCTGGGCACGCTTGAAGAGCGCCATGGCGGCCTCCGGATGGTCGGCCGGGACCCGGTCCAGCGCGCCGCGGGCCGCCTCGAAGCGCCGGCCGGCGAGATAGAGCACGCCGAGCTCGAGGTCGTGATCGAAGTTCGGGCCCTGGGCGGCGCGGGCGCGCTCGTAGGCATCGATCGCGGGCTCCGTGGCGCCCGCCGCCATGTAGAGCTCGCCGAGCGACAGGAGGTCGAGCTCGGGGTCGCGCGCGATCCGGGCCGCCCGCTCATAGAGCGCGGCAGCCTCCTCGCCGCGGCGTTCGCGAGCCCGGATGCCGGCGAGCGCGCGCAGCGCCGGGAGCTTGTCCGGCAGCCCGGCGAGGACCGCCTCGAACAGCGGCGCCGCTCGCTCGACGCGGCCGTAGCGCAGATGATGCATCGCCAGGTAGTGCCGAACGTCGAGTGATTCGGGGTCGAGCCGCTGCGCTCGGGCGAAGTGCTCGAGCGCTTGCTGGTCGCGCCCGAGAGCCGACTCGGCGACCCCGATCCGCACGGCGACCATCAAGTTGCCCGGGTCCGCCGCGAGGACGCGCTCGAACAACGGTATCGCCTCGTGGTAGCGCTCCTCGACGAAGCGGCGCGAGCCGACGTCGAGGTCGTGGTAGAGGCCTGTCATGTCAGCGGGTCGTGGAGCGTTCCGGCGCAGCCGGGGCGTCCCTTCGGAGGCGATGTAGCCGAGACTCGCCAGGCGCTTGCGCTGTTCGGCATCCAGGGCGTCTTCCGGGGCCGCGCCGCCAGCGAGCGGCAGCGGATACTCCCGGAGCGCGGCTCGCAGCGAGCGCGGCAGCTCGACCGAACCGGCGAGGTCGCGGACCTCCGACGGATCGGTCGCGAGGTCGTAGATCTCGGTCCGCCCGGCCGAGATCACCTTGAGCGCTCCCTCGACCGCCATCACCTGCGGCTGCCAGCGGTACTGGAGAAAGGGCTGCATCGCCTCGCCGAGAACCGGTCCGGTCGCGGTGGCAGTGAGAGGATTGCCGGCCGGCTCGCCGGCCCAGGAGAGCAGGGTGGCAGCGACTTGGCGCAAACTCACCGGATCGGCGCGCAAGCCGGGCTCGATGCCGCTCCCCGCGAGGAAGAGAGGCACACGCATCACCCCTTGGTAGAGCAGGTTGCCGTGCAGCGTTTCGCCATGGTCGCCACGCCCCTCGCCATGGTCGGCGGCGACCAGAAGGCGCGTCGGGGCCGAGGCGGCGCGGTTCTCGAAGGCTTCGATCAATCGGCCGAGGGCGGCGTCCATCGCCGCGATCTCACCCAGATAGGGATCGTCGGCGAAGCGGGAGCGAAACGGCTCGGGCGGTACGTAGGGCTCGTGCGGATCGTAGAGGTGGACCCAGAGAAAGAGGGGCCGGCTCTCGGCCGGGTCGAGAACGGCGAGCGCCCGGTCGACAGTCGCGGCGGCCGAGCGCTCGACACCCCCCGAGAAATCGTCGTCGTACTGGTCGAAGCCGCGCGCCAGCCCGAATTGACGCTCGAGCGGGTATCCGGAGACGAACGCGGCGGTGGCGTAGCCGAGGGCATGGAGGCGCTCGGGAACGAGAGCGATACCGTCACGCAGCCGGCGACCGTTCTCGTGGAGGCCGTGGCCAGCGGGATAGAGCCCGGTCAGCATCGAGGCATGAGAGGGGAGGGTCATCGGCGCGGTGGCGTACGCCTGCGAGAAGCGCAGGGAGCGCGCCGCCAACGCCGCCAACGCCGGAGTCGTCGCCGGATCGCCTTCGGGCGCGACGGCATCGGCCCGCGTCGTGTCGAGCGTGAGCAACAGGATCCACGGCCGTGGCGTCTCCGCCGTCGCAGGGGCTCGCACGGCATCCGCCGCGGCGCCCGGTCCGGGCGCGGGATCTCGCGTGCACGCCGCTGCCAGCTGTCCGAGCAGAGCGAGTGAGGCCAGCGCGACCCAGCTCTCTTGGCGACTCCTTCTGATCACGAGACTCGCCTCCCGGGCCGGACTCTAGCGCGGCTTCCTCGCCCGCCCGGCGGTCCGCGCGTTTGCTACGCTGCGTGGCATGTCGGAATCTGGGAGGTCGACGCAGGCTGCTGCCGCGGGAGCCGGGCAGAGCGACCCGCGGGCGGTGCTCACCGCCGCGCGCGCGATCCTGCCCTGGATGGTCGAGATCCGGCGCGATCTCCACCGCCATCCCGAGCTCGGCTTGGCGGAGCACAGGACGTCCGGGCGAGTGCGGGATCTGCTGGCGGAGCTCGCGATCGAGCATGTCGGCGGTCTCGCCGGCACGGGCGTCCTCGGCACGATCCGCGGCGAGGCGGGAGCGGGCCGGGTCGTGGCGCTGCGCGCGGATCTCGACGCCCTGCCGCTCGAGGAGGCCAACGAGGTGCCGTACCGCTCCACCGTCGCGGGCAAGATGCACGCATGCGGCCACGACGTCCATACGACGATCCTGCTCGGCGCGGCGCGCTTGCTCGTGGCACGCCGCCGCGAGCTCGGCGGCACCGTCAAGCTGATCTTCCAGCCCGCCGAAGAGACCGTCGGCGGCGCCCGTTTGCTGGTCGAGCAGGGCGTCCTCGACGATCCGCGCGTCGACGCCATCTTCGGCCTCCACGTCGACCCCGGGATGGAGGTCGGCTCGGTCGGGCTGCGCTACGGCCAACGCAATGCCTCCTCCGACAACCTCACGATCACGATCCAGGGCCGTTCCTGCCACGGCGCCTACCCGGCCGCCGGCGTCGACGCCATCGTCGTCGCCGCGCAGGTGATCTCGGCGCTGCAGACCGTCGTCTCGCGCAACGTCGATGCGCGCAACAGCGCGGTGGTCACGCTCGGCACGATCGCGGGCGGAACGCTGGGCAATATCGTCGCCAGCCGCGTGCGCATGGTCGGAACGGTGCGCACTCTCGACCCGGCGATCCGCGCGACGGTCCTCGGCCGTGTCCGCGCGATCGCCGAGGGCGTCGCCGCCGGACTCGGCGCGCGTGCCGAGGTCGACATCGAGCCGAGCTACGATCCCCTGATCAACGATCACGAGATGGTCGAGGTCGTGCGCCGGAGCGCGACCAGCCTCCTGGGCGAGGAGCGTGTAGTGGTGTTCGAGCGACCCAACATGGGCGTCGAGGATTTCGGCTTCTATCTCTCCCACGTTCCCGGCGCCTTCTTCTCGCTCGGCGTCCGCAACGAGGCGGCGGGAATCGTTCATCCCGTGCATCACGAGCGCTTCGACGTCGACGAAGAGTGCATGGCCTTCGGCGCGGCGCTGCAGGTCCTGAACGTTCTCGACGCGCTCGCGGGCTGAGCGGCCGGCGCGATGCTCAACAAGATCTGGGCCGGCTTCTTCTTCGTCGCGCTGATCGCGGCGGGGGCTCGCTCGCTCCTCGACGGCGATGGGGCGGTCTGGGCAGAGATGGTCGCGGCCTCTTTCGACATGGCGAAGACGGGATTCGAGATCGCCCTCGGGCTCACCGGCATGATGTGCCTCTGGCTCGGCATCATGCGGCTGGGCGAGAAGGGGGGCGCGATCGATTTCCTCGCCTGGGCCTTCGGTCCCCTGTTGCGGCGGCTCTTCCCGGGCGTCCCCGCGGGGCACCCCGCGATGGGCTCGATCGTCATGAACATGGCAGCCAACATGCTCGGGCTCGACAACGCCGCGACGCCGCTCGGGTTGAAGGCGATGAAAGAGCTTCAGGCGCTCAATCCGGACCAGGAGACCGCCACCGACGACCAGATCCTCTTCCTGGTCATCAACACCTCGGCGGTGACGATCATCCCGGTCGCGATCTTCGTCTACCGCGCCCAGATGGGCGCGGCCGATCCGACCGACGTCTTCCTACCGCTGTTGATCGCGACGTTCTGTTCGACCATGGTCGGCCTGCTCGTGACCGCGGCGGTGCAGAAGATCCGCCTCGCCGATCCGGTGGTTGTCGCCTACCTGGGCGGGGCGACCGCGCTGGTCGCGGGCATGGTGCTCTACTTCGGCAGCCTGGATCGGGCGACGCTCGAGAGCCGGTCGTCGATCGTCTCGAACTTCCTGATCTTCGCGGTGATCCTGGTCTTCCTCGGGCTGGCCGTGCGGCGTGGCGTGGCGGTCTACGAGACGTTCGTGGCGGGAGCGAAGGAGGGGTTCGAGGTGGCGGTGGGGATCATCCCCTACCTCGTCGCGATGCTGGTCGCGATCGGCGTCTTTCGCGCCAGCGGCGCCCTCGACCTGCTGCTCGACGGCGCCCGTTGGGCCGCCGTGGCGGCCGGCGTCGATTCCCGTTGGGTCGACGCGCTGCCGACGGCGTTGATGCGGCCGCTCTCCGGCAGCGGCGCGCGCGGCATGATGCTCGAAACGATGAAGACCCACGGCGCGGACTCGTTCGCGGGGCGGCTGGCGAGCGTCATTCAAGGGTCGACCGAGACGACCTTCTACACGCTCGCGGTCTACTTCGGCTCTGTCGGCATCCGGCGCGAGCGGCACGCGGTGGCCTGCGGCCTCGCCGCCGACCTCGGCGGCTTCGTCGCGGCCGTCCTGGTCTGCTACCTCTTCTTCGGCTGAGTCGCTGCGCCCGGCCAGAACCAGCGCGCGGCGGCCGCGCCGAGCCGCTCGAAGAAGGGGAGCGCCTCGGTTGCGTACTCGTACTCGTCGTCATTGAGCACGCCGTCGCGGTTGGTGTAGATCGTCGCCGCCAGGAAGAAGGAGCGTCCGGTGCCGGGGTCCAGAACCCAGGAGTTCTCCGTCGAGAAGCCGTAGGCGCTGCCGACCTTGTTGTAGATGCGGAATCGTGCGCGCGAGACGACGCGCTCGAGACCCGGCAGGAGGAACTTGCCCCATGGGTCGGGGTACTCGACCGGATCGAGGACGGGGTCGGTGGATGCGCGCGGGTAGCGGCTCATCGTCTCGAGCAGGAGGTCGCGGTGGGGGAGGGTGAGCTCGAACGATCCGCCCGGGCCACAGTCGACATCCGGGCGCGCGAGCTTGCAGAGACCGCGCTGCAGATCGGCGAGAGCGATCCGGTTCTTGGCCGAAAAGTCCATCGGCCCGTCGAGCTTCTCGGCTCCCGCGAGATAGGCGCTGCCAACTGCCAGTCCGGCTACGGGTGGGGGCGGCGGTTGCGGCGCGGCGACGCGCTCCGGCAACTCGAAACGAAAGTCGGAGCTGTTGAGCTCGATCCGTGGCGAGCGGAGGTTCTCCTGCGCGGAGCGCGCTTCGGCGAGCCGGTGGACGATCCGCGCCCGGCCCAGTCCGGCACGCTCGAGCGAGCGCGCCACTCCGTCCGGCCCGACGAACTCGAAGAGCTTGTTGAACGCTTCGTTGTCCGAGACCAGGAAGAGCTTGCGGATCTCGTGGCCGAGCGTGATCGTGCCACCGTCGAGGTGGCTCGTGTCGGCGTCTTCGAGCGTCTCGCCCTGAAAGAGCGGGTGATAGACGAGTGGGGTGTCGACGGTGAGGTCGAGCCCGGTCTCGACACGCAGCTCTTCGAGCCGCTCGAGCGCAGCGATCGCGGCGAACAGCTTGATCGAGCTGGCCGGGTAGAAGTACTCGGCGCCGGCGCGGAACCCCGCCGAGCGGAGCACTGGGCGTTCGCCGTCGCGTTCTTCGATCCAGCCGAGGAGAATCTGCAGCCGGTGCTCCGACGCGGAGCGGAGAAGCTCGGCCAGCGCGGGATCGCCGGCGAGCAGCGCCGCGAGGGGCTCCTCGGCCCTGGGCGCCGCGGGCGACGCCGCACCGCATCCGGTGGCGACCAGAGCGGCGAGCCCGAGGAGCGCCAGGAGCGCGGACGCCCTCACACCGGCACGGGCCGCCCGCCGACGGGCAGCTCGATCGCGGCGCGCTCCGTTTCGAGAATCGTCGCGAGCGGTTGCCGCGCGTTGATTCGGATCATCTTCTCGCCGTCGACTAGGACCTCCGCCGGACGGCCATGGTCGTTGTAGTTGGACGCCATCGAGATGCCGTAGGCGCCGGCAGAGAAGATGGCGACGAGGTCGTCCTGCGCCATCGGGGGCAACAGGCGGTCGCGGGCGAGGAAGTCGCCGGTCTCGCAGATCGGGCCGACGAGATCGCAGCGCTCGAGGCCGGGCAGGTCGGACGCCTCGACCCAGCGCGGCTTCGGACCGTCCCAGGCGGCCGGCCAGGCGAAGTGGAAGGCGCGGTAGAGCGCAGGGCGGATCAGCACGTGCATGCCGCCGTCGCAGATCACGAAGGTCTTGGCGCGCCCCTTCTTGACGTGCTGGACGCGCGTCAGCAGCAGTCCCGAGTTGCCGAGGATCGAACGGCCGGGTTCGAGCAGGATCTGGAGCCCGGCCGCGGCCCGGCCCGCGAGCAGAGGAACGATGCGCGCGGCGTACTCCTCGAGGGCGGGAACCGATCCCTCGGTGTAGGCGATCGGCCAGCCGCCGCCCAGGTTGAGAAGCTCGGCGCGGTGGCCGTCCGCGGCGAGCTCGTCGATCAGGCCGAGGACGACCGCGATCGCCTCCGCGTAGGGCTCGACCCGAGGCACGGGCGAGCCGATATGGACGTGCAACCCCTTGAACTCGAGGCCCGGCCGCCGCGCCCAGCGGTCGACGATGGCGGCGATCCGGTCGGCGTCGATGCCGAATTTGTTCTCCTCCTTGCCGGTCGTCGTGTACTCGTGGGTGTGGGGATCGACGTTGGGGTTGACCCGCAGGCAGAAGCGCGCGGTTGCGCCGAGCTCTGTCGCGATCTTCGAGAGCCGCCCGAGCTCGCTCTCCGATTCGACGTTGAAGAGACCGACCGGACCACGCCCGGAGGGGTCCGGCGCGCCATGCGCCGCGGCAACGTCGCGAATCGGGCTGAAGCGTCCAGAGAGCGCGGCGCGCACCTCCTCCTCGGCCTTGCCCACGCCGGCGAAGACGATCTCTGACATCGGCGTGCCGGCGAGCCAGGCGCGCTCGAGCTCGCCGCCCGAGACGACGTCCATCCCGGCGCCGAGCCCGCGCAGCAGGCGGCAGAGGTGCAGATTCGGGCTCGCCTTGATGGCGTATTGGAGCTTGGCGCCGAGCGGCGCGAAGAGGGCGTGGAGACGGCGGTAGTTGGCGCGCACGGCGGTCGCGGAGTAAACGTAGGTCGGGGTTCCGACCGCCGCGGCGATCGCCTCGACCGGAACGTCGTCAGCATGCAGCCGGCCCTCTCTCCAAGTGAACGGATTCATGAATGAAGCATATCGGACGCCTCCACTCGCTCTCTTCCGCCAGCGCCGAGGATCCGTCCCTCGGGGTGCTCAGCGAGAGAGCCGAACGGACGAACAGAGTGGCCATTCGACCATAGCGAAAGCTGCATAGAAGGGGGCAACAGAGCGTAACTCGGGGGCGCTTCGCGATCGAACGAGTCGTTTCGGTCATCGAGGACGTTCAAGTAGCCCTGGGGACCTCGAACCCGACCTGGCAGGTGGTCGGAGGGGAGTGCGCGGCGCTCCCGAGACGGACCGACGCCGCAGTGCTCGCTCTCGCGAGAGAACGATCTGATCGATTGATTGCATCGCCCCTCTCGACTCCGACTTCCGTCGTGCCGAAATCGCGGCCCAAGGACCCCCTCCATGGAGCTTCCTCAGAGTGCCGACCCATCTCGACGAGCTCGATCAGAGCGTTTCGAACGAAGCTGAGGGAGAAGAAAGAGAAAAGAAAAGGACGAGGAGAGGGCAGGGCGAGGCGATGGCGGAGGCGACGCGCTAGGCGTCGAGCGGCTCGACACCGAGGCCGGGACCTGCGGGCAGGAGTTGGCGGCCGTTCTCGATCGCCAAGCCGCAGAAGGGGTCGCCCGCGATCAGCAGGTTGCCGTCGAGGTCGATCCAGTCGACGAGCGGGGCGATGGCGAGCGCGGCGGCGATGCCGAGCGAGCTCTCGACCATGCAGCCGAGCAGGACCTTGAGCCCGTGGGCGCGCGCCGTCGCGATCAACGCGAGCGCTGGCGCGATGCCGCCGCACTTGGCGAGCTTGACGTTGATTCCGTCGAACGCGCCGACGAGCTTGGGCACGTCCGCCGCGTCGTGCACGCTCTCGTCGGCGACGAAGGGTAGGGGGCTGCGCTGGCGCAGCTCGCGGGTCTCCGCGAGCCGGTCGGCAGGTAGGGGCTGCTCGATGAATTCGACGCCGAGACTCCGCAGCTCCTCGAGGCGGCCGGTCGCGCCCTCGATTGTCCAGCCCTCGTTGGCGTCCACGCGAATCGGCCTCGCCGTGGCGCCCCGGACCGCACGCAGCAGCTCCATGTCTCCGTCCGAGCCCATCTTCAGCTTCAGCACGGAGAACGCCGCCGAATCCCGCACCTTGGCGACGGCTTCCGGGATCGGGTCGATTCCGATCGTCCAGGAGGTCGGCGGCAGCTCGCGCCGGCCGATGCCGAGCAGCTCGCGCACCGGCAGACCCGCACGTCTCGCGGCGAGGTCGTGGAGCGCCATGTCGAGGGCCGCTTGGGCGGCGCGTTGGCCGGCGATCGCCAACCGCGCTCCCTCCTCCGCGAAAGCGCGGGGATCGAGGTCGCCCTGGCGCGCCATCTTCTCGAGCGCGGCCGTCGCCGACGCGGCGCTCTCGCCGTAGCGGGGAATCGGCGCCGCCTCGCCGCGACCGATCACGCCGTCCTGCTCGATCTCGAAGATCACGTTGTGGCGCAGCGAGGAGGTCCCGCGCGAGAGGCGGAAGGGCGTCTTGAGCTCGAGCTCGATGGTTCGGCAGGAGGTACGCAGCGTCACGGCGCGCATCCTACTTGTTCCTCCCGAGAGAGCCGAGGCGGCTGCGCCGGATCTCGCCTCGTCCTCATCGGACCTGCAAGTCCATAGAAGGGTCGGGCTGGACCGCGCCCAGGCGCCTCGCGACATGCGCCGCGCGCACGAGTCGCAGGTCTCCACCCAGCCGCGATCGAGCGAGGGTCCAGAGACTTCACCGATTCGAGTAAGTCGGGCGCAGCGCGATCTTCCTTTCGAGGTGGCAACCGTCGCGCAAGCCTGCCATTGAAGGGGAGGGCGGAGCGCGTCGAGGCGCTGCGCGGTAGGCACCCTGGCCGGCCCGGCTTCCCGTAATTGGAGCTTTTTCGAGGGCCCGAACCGCCTCGATGGCCGACAGGTTACCTGCCGCAGATCGACCCTTCCAGCGACGCCCGTCCAGCTCACCATGAGCCACCGACCCACTCCAGACGGTGAAGAGCCACTCTCTGGTTGAAGAAAGGTCGAGCTCCTTCGAACCCCAGCGTCTCAGGGAATCCTTGAGCGACGTCCTAACTGCCGCTTCCTGGAAGTCGCGCGCAGCCAGATCGAGAACAGTCAGCGAAAACGGAAGTGGGCCGAGAAGAGAAGAGAGAGAGGAGAGGAGAAGAGCAGAGAAGCGGAGAGAGGAATGGTCGGAGCTGGAGAGGAGAGGAGAAGAAGAGAAACCGGAACCGAGCCGTCGCCCCACTCGAGTTGACCCGCTGCCTGCGGTCGGGGAGGATCGCCGGAATGCTCGAAGCACCGTTCGCCCTGCTCGCGGCGCTCGCCGCGATCGTCGCTCTGGTCTTCCGGTTGGAGACGCTGCCGGCGCTGGCGCCGCTCTTTCGCCGGTTGCCGCCGATCTTCTGGATCTACGCGCTGCCGATGCTCGCGACCTCGGCGGGCCTGCTGCCGGAGGCGAGCCCGCTCTACGGCGTGCTGACCCGCCACCTGCTCCCGGCGAGCTTGGTGCTGATCCTTCTCTCCTCCGATCTCAAGATGATCCTGCGCCTCGGCCCGCGCGCGCTCCTGGCCATGGTCGCCGCTGTCGTCGGCATCTGCCTCGGCGCCATCGTCGCCTTCCTCCTCTTGGGCGATGCGCTCGGCCCCGAGGCCTGGAAAGGGCTCGCCGCGTTGGTCGGAACCTGGACCGGCGGCAGCGCCAACCTGCTGGCGGTCGCGACCTCGCTCGGCCTCTCGCCCGACTCCCAGGGCATCGCCATCGTCGTCGATACCGTCGTCGGCTACGGCTGGATGGGGATCCTGATCGCGCTCTCGGCGCGCCAGGCCGGGCTCGACCGCAGGTTGCACGCGAACCGGGAAGAGGTCGCGGCGATCGGACAGAGGATCGCCGACAGGCTCGAGCAGGATCGCCGGCCGACCACGGTCGCCGATGCCACGCTTCTGATCGGCCTCGCGCTGGCGGTGTCCGCGGCGGGCATGGCGCTCGGTCGGCGCATCCCGCCCGTGGGCGACGTGCTCACGCCCTTCGCCTGGGGCATCCTCGCCGTCACCACCGTCGGCCTCCTGCTCTCCCTGACACCGATCGCGCGCTACGACGGCGCCGGTGCCTCGAGCCTCGGCTACGCCGGCTTCTACCTTCTGCTCGCTTCCGTGGGAGCACAGGCCGACCTGAGGAAGGTGGTCTCGCAGCCGCTCTGGATCGTCGCCGGGGTGATCGTGATCGGCGTGCACGCGCTCGTCCTGCTCTCGGTGCTGCGCTGGATGCGGGCGCCCTCCTTCTTCCTCGGGGCCGCCAGCCAGGCCTCGACCGGGGGCTACTCCTCGGCGCCCGTGGTGGCGGAGATCTACCAGCCGGGCCTCGCCCCCGTCGGTCTCTTACTCGCCGTCGTCGGCAACGTGCTGGGCACCTACCTCGGCCTCGCCGTCGGCCAGCTCCTCGCCACGCTGTCGCGCTGACGCCTGCCAACAGCTTTCCAGAGCTCTCTCTACAGGCCTGCGAGCTCGACCTCGCGCCGGTCGGCCTACGGATCTGTTTCCGCGCGCGCGAAAGCGGCATCTAGGGGTCTTGGGGGATCGAACTCGCCGGAGTGCGGAGCCGCGCCGGGTCGAAGCCTTCTCCTCGGTTCTTGGGCTCGGGGGTGCGGCTGTCGGCTTGGAATCTCAGGCCGGCCAACCTCGCGAAAGCGGCACCTATGGGTCGCGGGGCCGCCGTCTCGCCGAGGTGCCGAGCCGCGCCGGGTCGAGCGCCGCGCTCCCGGAAACGAAGACAAGGTGGAGGCAAGTGCCGAGCTCGCGGCCTGCGACCGAGCCGCGACCCGCGTCGCGAAGCGCCGCTTCGTCCCGCCCCGTCACCCCCATCACTGCCGCTTCCTCGAGCGCCGATTTCTCGCTTCCCAGGTTCCGACAGGCCGCCGCAGCGGGCGGTTTCCTCTTCGAGTCTAGAACTGTCGGAGAGCGGTGTCAGACTTTGAGATAGATCTTCTTACGGTCGAGCACGACGAGGATGGCGAGCCAGACGGCGACGTAGCTGAGCGCCCAGGCGAGGGATGCCCAGTAGTCGGGGAGGTTGGGCTGGTAGAGCGTCGTATAGAGCCACTTCTGCAGGTTCACTGACTCGCCGTCGGTTCCGTCCCAGCGGATCGCCCAGAGCAGGCGCGCCATCAGGCCGCTGCCGACGAAGGCGAGAATCGAGTTGCTGCCGAAGATCCGGAACGGCTCAGCCCACGCCGCCCAACCGCGCAGATCGATCACCAGGTGGCAGAGCGCGAGCACGAGCAGCGCGGCCCCCGTGGTGAAGAGGACGTAGGTCGGCGACCAGAGGTTCTTGTTGATCGGGAAGAGCGGAGCGAGCAGCAAGCCGGCCGCGCCGGTCGCGATGCCCGCGCCGAGGAGCCCGAGGAGCCGGGTTCGATCCGTGCGCGGCCCGCGCAGCCAAGCGCCGGTGAAGACTCCGGCGAGGGCGGAGACGATCGCGGGAAGCGTCGAGAGCAGCCCTTCCGGGTCGCCCGGGCCCGGTGCGTACCGCCAAGTGTGTTGGCCGAGCAGCAGGTGGTCGAGCCAGAATGCGAGATTGCCCGCCGCCGAGAGGTCGCCGGCGCCGAAGCCGGGAACGGGGATCCACTTCATCGCGAACCAGTAGCCACCGAGCAGAGCGGCGCAGAGGAGCGCTCGCCCGCGGGGACGCAGGTGGAGGTAGGCGAAAGCGGCGATCAGATAGACGATGGCGATGCGCTGCAGGACACCGGGAATCCGTGCCCGCTCCCAGGTCACCGTGTAGAACGGGAACCAGTTGAGCAGCAGCCCGAGCCCGAACAGGATCGCCGAACGGCGCAGGATCTTGCGCTGGAGCGCCCGCCGGTCCGCGCCAGCGCTCTCGAGCCGGCGCCCGAGCGCGAAGGAGATCGCGACGCCGACGATGAAGAGGAAGAAGGGGAAGACGAGGTCGGTCGGCGTCCAGCCATGCCACTCGGCGTGGAGCAGGGGGGCGAAGGTCCGGCCCCAGTCCCCGGCGTTGTTGACCAGGATCATCAGGGCGATGGTCGCTCCGCGGAAGACGTCGAGCGAGCGGAGCCGACCGGGCGCTCGGGGTGGCGGCGACATGACGGGGAGCGAGAGTACCGCAGGCGCGCTAGCATCTCTGCCGGTGCCCGACTCGATCTCCGCTCTCGAAGGCCGCCTCGGCTATCGCTTCCGCGAACCCGACCTGCTCGCGAGCGCGCTCACCCATCGCTCCCACGCTCAGGAAGCCGGCCGGAGCGAGCACTACGAGCGGCTGGAGTTCCTCGGCGACGCGGTGCTCGGCCTGTTCGCCGCGGAACGCCTCTACCGCGCCTTCGCCGCAGAGGCGGAAGGAGAGCTCTCCCGGCTCAAGAGCTGGATCGTCAGCGCCGAGCCCCTCGCCCGCTACGCGGAGGAGCTCGGCCTCGGCGATGAGCTTCGCCTCGGCGTGGGCGAAGAGCGTACCGGCGGCCGGCGCAAGCGCTCGCTGCTCGCGGACGCGATCGAGGCGGTCTTCGGCGCCGTCTACCTGGATGGCGGCGCGATCGCGGCACGCATGGTGGTCGGCGCCTACTTGGATCGCGCCATCGCGGCGGAACCCGAGAGTCGCGGCGACGCCAAGACGCGGCTGCAGGAGCTGGCGCAGGCGCGGGGCTGGGAGTTGCCCGACTATCGAGTTGCCGTCGAGAGCGGCCCCGACCATGCCAAGCGGTTCGAGGTCGAGGCGAGCCTGCGCGGCCTCGTCGTCGGCAGGGGGGAGGGCAGGTCGAAGAAGGAGGCGCAACAGGCCGCCGCTGCCGCCGCGCTCGAAGCGTTCGCGACCGACGAGCCGATCCGGTCCGAGGAGACCGAGCCGGGAGAGCCGGAGACGTGACCGTCGCGGTGCCGCCGCCTCGCCGTCGCTTCGGCAGGGCTTTCGCGCTCCTCCTATCCCTGTTCGCGCTCGCGGCCATCGTCCAGGGGCTGCGCGGCACCGGCGCGCTTCCCGACATCGTCGGTGCTGCGCGCGCCATGTGCGAGGGGCTCCCGGACTACGCCGCGCTCGCCGCCGCCGCGCCCACCGACGCGCGGATCGCGATCCGTGTCGACCCGAACGAGGCACGGGCGGGGGAGCGCTTCGTCTGCGCGCGGCTCGTCCTGGCGCCGAGACCGGTGATTGCGCGCGTCGAGGGCGAGCCTTCACCCGGCGGCGCAGAGCCCGAGTACCTCCTCGTCGATCTCGGCGAGGGCGCGACCTTCGGAGCGGTTGGAGCGATCGGAGCGATCGGAGCGATGCCGTGAGCGGCGCGGCGACCGCCGCCCTCCTGGTGCTCGGCGCCGTCATGGCGCGGGCGCTCCTGCGCGGCTCGGCGGCCGGGGTCGAACGCTGGGGCTGGAGCCTCGCCCTCGCGCCGGCCTTGGGCTTCGGTGTCGCATCTCTCCTCTACGTCGGCTGGCGCGCCGTCGGCGGCAGCGCTCGGGCCGCCGGCCTCATGCTTGTCGCGGCCGGAGCGGTCGGCGCGGCCGCGTGGTTCGGCTCTTTGCGGGCTCGCGCCGTGCGAGCGGCCGCGGACGCGCAGCCCGCCGGGCCGCCCTTCGCGACCTGGATCGCATTCGCGGCGCTCCTCCTGGCGCTCCTCTTCGCGGTGCGGGCCTCCGCCGCCTATTGGGTCGAGGTTCCGGACGGCGCCTACGACGCCGTGGCGACCTGGAACCTGCGGGCCCGGCTCCTCTTCTTGGCGCCGGAGGGTCTCGCCCGGGCCCTCGACGCAACCAACTACCCCCTGCTCCTGCCCGGAGCCGTTGCCTTCCAGTGGGCCGCGCTGGGCGAGATGGCGCCGCAGGTTCCGCGCGCGACCGGTCTCGCCTTCCTGTTGGGCACGGCAGTGGTCCTCGCCGTCGGCCTCCGGCAGGGGGGACGTGCGGTCGGCTGGGCGGCGGGCGCGCTCTTTCTCGCGACCCCTTTCGCCGTCGGCCAGGGTTGCTCGCAGGAGGCCGACGTTCCGACCGGGTACCTCCTCGTCCTGGCCGCGGCCCTGCTTGGCGCGCGACTCCGCGCGGCGGCGAGCCCGCCTCCGGAGCTCGCCGGCGCGGCGCTCGGACTTCTCGCCTGGACGAAGAACGAGGGGCTGCTCTGGGTCGGGCTCGCGCTCGCCTGCCTTGCCCTCGCCGGTCCCGCGGCGTTGCGCCGCGACGGCTTCCGGATCGGTCTGGGCGCCCTGCCGGGCCTCGGTGCGCTCGCCCTCTTCAAGCTCCTCTGGGCGCCTGCCAGCGGCCTCGCCGCGACCGCGTTTCTGGGCGCTGGGAGCTGGCAGCGCCTCTTCGAGCCGGAGCGCTGGCGGCTCGTCGGCGGCGCCCTGCTCGAGCGGCTCGATCCCACCGCCGGTCCCTTTCCCTGGGGCTTCGCTTGGCTCTTTCTACTTGTCGCGAGCGTCGGGCTGCGCGGGCTTCGGAGCGGTTCGCCCGGGCCGGCGCTGCGCTTCTTCTCGGGGCTCGCGATCACCTGCCTGGCGGTCGTTCCGGTGGTCTACCTGCTGACGCCGCTGCCGCTCGCCTGGCACCTCGAGACCTCCCTCGACCGTCTCCTGCTGCAGCTCTATCCGCTCGGCCTGCTGGCGGTCGCCGCCGCGGCCGCGGAGATCCTGCCGGGGGAGCCGGCGGCCGCGCCACGGCGCTCCGAGCGACGCGGGTAGAATCCTCCGTTCCATGACCACGACAGGAATCTCCATCCGCGGATTGAAGCAGCACGTCGGCGCGACCATCGAGCTCGCCGGCTGGCTGCAGGCCAAGCGCTCGAGCGGCAAGATCGGCTTCCTCCAGGTGCGCGACGGTACCGGCGTCGTCCAGGCGGTGGCATCCAGGAAGGAGCTCCCGGAGGCGGCTTGGGCGGAGGTCGAGCGCGTGACGCAGGAGTCGTCGGTCCGGCTGACCGGCACGGTGACGGCCGATCCGCGCTCCCCGTCGGGCGTCGAGATCCAGCTCGCGACCTTCCAGGTCGTCCACCTGACCGAGGACTTCCCGATCACGCCGAAGGAGCACGGCACCGCCTTCCTGATGGCGAACCGGCACCTCTGGATCCGCTCGAGCCGCCAGCGGGCGGCGCTCCGGATCCGCAGCGAGGTCGAGCAGGGGATCCACGACTTCTTCCACTCGCGCGACTACGTCCGCATCGACTCGCCGATCCTGACCCCGGCCGCCTGCGAGGGGACGTCGACGCTCTTCTCGACCGACTACTTCGGCGACCCGGCCTTCCTTTCGCAGTCGGGCCAGCTCTACCTCGAGCCGGCGATCTCCGCCTTCGGCAAGGTCTACTGCTTCGGCCCGACCTTCCGCGCCGAGAAGTCGAAGACGCGGCGTCATCTGATGGAGTTCTGGATGGTCGAGCCCGAGGTGGCGTTTCTCGAGTTCGACGGCCTGTGCGCTCTCGCCGAGGAATTCGTCTCCGCGCTCGTCGCCCGCGTCCTCGACCGCTGCGACGAAGAGCTGAAAGTCCTCGAGCGCGACACCGCGCCGCTCGAGCGCGTGGTCGGGCCCTTCCCGAAGATCACGTACACCGAGGCGATCGAGCGGCTGAACGCCAGGGGAAACGCGATCGCGTGGGGCGACGATTTCGGCGCGGACGAGGAGACGCTGCTCTCCGAGGAATTCGACCGGCCGGTGATGATCACCCGCTACCCGGCCGCCTTCAAGGCCTTCTACATGCAGCCGGCGCCCGAGGATGCCAAGCTCGTGCTGGCCCTCGACATGATCGCGCCCGAAGGCTACGGCGAGATCGTCGGCGGCAGCCAGAGGATCCACGACCACGACCTGCTGCTCGAGCGGATCCGGTCGCACGACCTGCCGATCGAGGCGTTCCAGTGGTATCTCGACGTGCGCAAGTACGGGTCGTGCCCACACGCCGGCTTCGGCATGGGGCTCGAACGCTTCGTCGCCTGGATGGGCAAGCTCGAGCACCTGCGCGAGACCATTCCCTACCCGCGGATGCTCTACAAGATCTATCCGTAGTCTCGCTCTCGACTCGATCCGTTCGCTCTGCACTCGTGCTGATTCCTCTGTTGGGCGTCTCGTTCGTGCCAGGGACCTACACAGGCGAAGGGCCCGTGCCGGCCGGCTCCGGCTGCAAGGGGGAGAGAAAGCGCCCAGGTCAGCGTCGGAGCTTGTGTCCTTCTCTGGCACGAACGAGAGGTGGGGAGTGATCCCTCTTGTGGGGAGGAGACGCAATCAGAAGCGACCCCCAGCCTTGACGTTTCGAAGTGGCTCCCACTTGCTTGGGCGGGCCTAGTAGAGCCCGTAGCCGGCAGGCGATCCGTACCCCGCTTCCTCCCCAGAAGAGGGATCGCTCACCGCCCCGCCACCGAAAACGCCCAACGACCGAATCAGCGTTCAGGCAGAAGGAGCGGAGCGAGCCGAATGCGCTAGGCTCCGCCGAATACCGCGATGAATGCCAGCGACGACCGCTACCCGCTGAGCGACCAGACCGAGCGCGAGATCGAGCGCCTCGGCGTCCAGCACGAGGTCTGGCGCGGCGAGACGACAAGGATGCTCGACGCCACCGGTATCGGAGCGGGTCACCGCGTCCTCGAGCTCGGCTGCGGCCCCGGCTTCCTCTCCTGCGATCTCGCGGAGCGTGTCGGCAAGGATGGCGAAGTGCTCGGCATCGACTTGTCCGAGCCGCTCGTCGCCCACCTGCGCCGGCTGGCCGAAGAGCGCGGCCTGCGCCAGTTGCGCGCCGAGGTCGCCGACGTCACCGAGCTCGACCTCGCCGCCGCCGACTTCGATGCCGTGGTCGCGCGCTGGACCCTGATGTTCGTCGCCAACGCCCATCGCGCGATCGCCCTCGCGGCCCGCGCGTTGCGGCCGGGCGGCGTCTTCGCCGTGATGGAGTATGCGGCCTTCCGCGGCATTCGCCTCTGGCCCGAAGGGCGCTACTTCCGCAACGTCTACCTGGCCGTCCACGAGCTTCTGACTGGCGCCGGCGGCGACCCCGACGTCGGCGGCAAGGCGCCGTCGTACCTACTCCGCGAGGGCTTCGAGATCATGACGACGATTCCGATCTGGCGTGTCGACGCGCCGGGCTCGCCGCTCTGGCGCTGGATCGAGGGCACCCACGCCAACCTGTCGCTGCTCGCGGAGCGCGGCCTGGTGACCGTCGAAGAGATCGAGGCCTACCTCGCCGAATGGCAGCGCCACGCCCACGACCCCGGCGCCCGCCTCGGCGCCCCGCCACTCCTGATCACGATCGCGAAGAAACGCTGACCGACGCCGGCTAGAACGCGTCGTTGTCTCCAACCGACGCGAACCGCCCGGAGGGGTTGAAGTACGGCTTCACCGCACCGGTGAGCGTGTCGGTGACCGTCAGCGTGTACTCGACGTTCGACAGCGCCCCGTAGTAGACCCAGAACTTGTCGTTGACCGGCCGCCCGTCGAGGACCTTGATGACGGCCTCGACGTTGGCGTCGTTGAAGAACCAGAAGTAGCCGGTGTCGGCCGAGAGCGGCACCGCCGTACCGACGCCGCTGTTGCCCTGGAAGTCCCGCCAGTTCGCCGCGACCGCGAACCGCCCTTGCTGGAGACAGAGGCGAGTCTCGGATGGATCGCAGGAATCGCTCTGCAGAACCGGAGTCGGAGTCGGTGAACGATGTGGAGCAGAAGATCCTTCGATCTCACTCAGGTCGGCCACCGCAGCGGAGGGAAACGCTGCCGTATCCCCTACAGAAGCGTAGTTCCCTGCGGCGTTGTCGTAGCGGCGAGAGGTCCCAGTTCTCATGTCGAGCACATCGATCTTGTAGTCGACATTCGACAGCGCGCCGTAGAAAACCCAATGTGCTCCTGTCACGCCGCGTCCGTCCAGGATCTTGAGGACAACTTCAACGTTGCTGGGGTCGAAGAACCAGAAGTACGCCGTATCGGTCGTCAGTGGAATCGCGAAGGCCATCCCGCCACCACCCGAGAAGTCGGCCCAGCGGGAGCGAACGCGAAATCGATTCTCCTGGAGGCATGCGGAGCGCGGCGATGGTCTGCACTGCGCGCCCGCCGAAGCCAGATCTGCAGCCCAGATCTCACCGCCCGAGCCGTAGGTGCCGGAGAGGAGCTTGCCGTTCGTGAGTGCTAGCGAAAGGCTACCCTCGATCGCGAGCCAGTCCAGCTCGGTCAGTCGAAGATCCGAGAGTCGTTCCGTCCACGTGCCGTCCGTCATCCAGAGATCGAATCCCGGACCCACGCCCTCGGCTGGGAAGATCGCCATGCCGGCGAGCTCCTGTGTGAGGTGGTCCGGGGCCGTGATCGGCGACTCGCCCGCAGGAGTCGAGGGCAGGTCGGAGGGGGGTCCGGCGAGGCCGGTTCGGCGCCAGCGAAAGCGCCCTGTCCCGTCGGGAGTCGAATACAGGAGACCGCCGTCAACTGGAACGAGCTCGCCGAACTCTGCAATTTGGCCACAGGTCGAGGCGCCTACGCAGACGCTCTCGTAGACGCGACGGTGGCCGGTGCTCAACTCAATCGACTGGAGATCCAAGCGGGTACCGTCACCACCGAGGTAGAAGAGCGCACCCTCCGACTCGGCGACGAGAGCGGGGGGAAAGGGAGGCAGATCGACCGGCTGTGGCAGCTCCACGTCGACTCGTACGGTCCCTCCCAGAGTGCCGTCCGTTCGCCAGAGCTCACGGCCATCGATCGCCGACACCAGAAAGACCGCACCGAAAGTGGTTTTCTCCGGCCACGAGATGAACGGCACAGTCAGTGTCGTCGGGATCGGTATCGTGGTGAGGACGAAAGGCTCGAACTCGAGGAACGAAATGCTCGGCACTCCGGTGGGTGGACCGATCAGCAGGAGACTCCGGGAGAGGGAAACGGCGAGGCTGGGTGTGTCTGGAAGAGGAGGTGAGATCACGGTACCGACGGGAGTACCGTCTGTTCGAATGACAACTGAGCTACTACCGGTATTGAGGACCATCCATGCCAGGTCACCGTCACGGAGGAAAGTGGGGTAGATCCCCTGATAGGAGGCACCGTTCGGGTTTGGCAGCGGCTCGAGGTCGATACCATTGGTGCTCCAGAGAGTCGAGGCTCCGCTCAAGGATCGTTCGTGGACGATCGCTCGAGCTCCTACGATTCCCAGAATCGAAATCCCGTAGCGATCGAACAGCAGAAGCGATGTTCCGACTTCCGTGCCGTCGCTCGCCCAAAGGCTCTTGTTCCCTGTCGCAGGGAGGTGCTCGGTGACCAGCGCCATACCGTTCGGCAGGCCATAGAGCTGAGGGGGGACGCCACAACCCGTCGGACAGAACGTTTCGATTCTCCGCGTGCCATCGAACGTCCCGTCGGTCACGTGGAGCCGGTGTTTCAGAAACGGATACGAGCCCTCGCGGGTCGTGAAGAAAGCGCGGCTGCCGGCAGAGACCGGGCCCTTGTCGACTGCGATACCCTGATGAATGAGCTCGCCTGGAAAGCTCTCCGCCGCGTGTGGGATTGCAATGAGGTGAGTGACGAGTAGCCAGAGCCAAGCCGGAGCTCGCAACGAATCAGAACGCATTGTTGTCTCCGACTGAAGCAAACCGTCCTGAGGGGTTGAGGTACTGCTTCACCGCACCGGTCCAGGTGTCGGTGACAGTGAGGGTGTACTCGACGTTCGATAGCGCCCCGTAGTAGACCCAGAACTTGTCGTTGACCGGCCGCCCGTCGAGGACCTTGATGACGGCCTCGACGTTGGCGTTGTTGAAGAACCAGAAGTAGCCGGTGTCGGAGGAGAGCGGTACTGCAGTGCCGACGCCGCTGTTGCCCTGGAAGTCCCGCCACGTCGCCTCGACCGCGAAGCGTTCCTGCTGGAGACAGAGGCGAAGGTCGCTCGGCACGCAACTACCGCTCGCTGCCTGTGGAACGAACAGGGCGTCGATCAGGATCGGTCGGCCGTCGGTCGCCGCAGCCTCGATCTCGTTGTACGGCGGATGGGTAGCGAGCCCGAACGGGTCGAAGGCGTCGACGTCGCCGATCGAAGCGTAGCGGCCAGGAGGGTTGTAGTAGCGGCGCTTGATCCGGGTCGCAGTGTCGACGACGTCGATCGAATACTCGACGTTCGACAGCGCACCGTAGAAGACCCAGTAGCGCTGGTTGACCCCGATCGCGTCGAGCACCTTGATCACGGCCTCGACGTTGGCTGGGTCGAAGAACCAGAAGTAGCCGGTGTCGGATGTCAGCGGCACGGCAGCGCCGTCGCCCGAATTGCCGAAGAAGTCACGCCAGTAGGCCGAGAGTTGGAAACGGTCCTGATTGAGGCAGAGGTCGTGCGGGCGCGCGAGGCAGCCCTGCTCGTCGAGGTTGAGCGCCCAGAGCTCGTTGCCGTGTAGCCCGTCGTCGGCGCCGAAGAAGAGCCGGCCTCCTGCGACGGCGACCTCCGCGATCTGCGCAGTGCGGGCACCGGGCGCCACGTCCGAGAGCCGGGCCAGAGCGCCCGAGACCAGATCCAGCCGGTACAGCTCACGGCCGAGAAGCGGTTCGGACGCCGCGAAGTACGCCGCCTCACCCTCGACGACCGGAGGCGACGGAACGGACGAGCCTGGTCCGACCCACGCTTCTGGCGCCGCGAAGGTGCCTTCTGCGGTTCCGTCCGTTGCCCAGAGCTCCAGACCGCGTTCCTGGGTTCGCGTGCGAAAGAGGAGCCAGCGCCCAGCGACCACCGGAGCCGAAGCCTCGAGCTCGTCGAGGTCGCCTCCGTGGTTCGGAATCGTGCCCAGACTCGCCAGGGTAACCAGCGCGTTGCCGTCGGACCGGTGGAGGACCATCGTGGAATCGGGCTCCCGGGTCAGCAGCAGCGCCCAGCCGTGGGCTCCGACGAGGGAGACGTCGATCGCGAAGATCGGCAGCGCCGATGCAAGGCTCCCCGCTTCGAGGTCGAATCGCCAGAGCATCCGGTCGGGGTAGTCGAGGCCGAGAAAGTAGACCGAGTTTCCGGTCCGAGCGAAGAACGGTCGATCCTGCTGAATGGAATACCAACTGGGCAGGTGAGCGGCGAGCACTTCGAACTGTCGTGTCGCAGGGTCGTAGACCACGGCGCGAACCTCGTAGTTCGAGTCCTCGGCGACGAAGAAGACGAGGCCACCCGCGGCGGTGGGCGGCACCCGAATCGCGCTCAGGCCTGGAGGGACTGCCGAGTCCATCCGGGTGCCGGCGGGCGTTCCGTCCGTTCGCCAGATCTCGACGCGGTCGTAGTCGAATCTCAGCCACCAGGCGACACCCTGGTCTTCCGCGATCGGACTCCAGGCGTTGTAGCCGCCCTGATCGAGCAAGCGCACGGTCCCGGGTATGGTGCCGTCTGTCGACCAGAGCTGCAGTCCGTGGGCTCGTCGAACCATGAGCGCGCGTCCGTTCAGTGAGATGGCCGGTTGCCCTGCCTCGGGTTCGTAGCAATCGCCTGGGAAGGTCGCGAGGTCGACCACATCATCGACGTCGCCTCTCGACCACGAGAGCGCAACACTCCAGCCGCTGCATCGCCAGTACGCGACGCCGCCGTCGACGGGGGAGAATTGCAGAGGGGCGGAGGCGATCGCGCCCGAGACGAGATCGGTTTCCAGGCGGGTCTCGCTCGGGTGGAGGCCGGTCGAGTAGATCTCTGATCCCGTGTCGCGTGATCTCCCCGGGAACCAGAATCGGCCGTCGTGCCACACGGGCAGCCAAGGCAGGACTCCCGCGTCCGTGCCGCCTTCAGAGACGTCGGACACTCTCCAGGTACCGGCGGCCGTTCCGTCTGTGACGTAGAGCTCGCGATCGTCCCAAGGGCCCGCTTCGAAGAGCGTGTACGCTCCTACTCGAACGGGTCGACGCGGGCCCCCGTCGCACTCTCCCGGACAGATGTCGGCGAGCGTCGCCACGGTCCCGTTCGAGAGATCCAGTGCCCGAAGCTCGTACCCGGAACCGTCGCATCGCTCGGCGTAGACGATCCTCGATCCCACGCTCGACAAGGCATCGGCAGGGCCGTCGCAGCCTTCGCGTGCTTCGGCGGCACGCCGCGTGCTGCTTGGACTGCCGTTCGAGCGCCAGAGGGTCGTCGGTCCCAGGCCGTCCGTGGCGAAGAAGACGACGTTCTGCCCGACGGTCGTGACGTCCTCGCTCCCTCGGAGCGAGTTGAACGGGAAGGCGTAGCCGAACTCGGAGACCCTCCTCGTGCCGGAGGAGGTTCCGTCCGTCACCCAGAGCTCCTGGCCATGGACGACGTCATCGGCAACAAAGTAGATGCGACCGTCGAGCTCGATGAGATCCGACCAGAGCGAACCCCCAGTCGGCAGGTCGAGGATGCGAACGGTAGAGGAAGCTGTTCCCGACGTCGCGTAGAGGTCGGTCGAGCTGTCCGGGTATTCGTGCTCCGCCGCGAACACCAGCCTCTGTCCTCCCGCCACCGCCGAGCGGTCGACGTAGGGAAGGTCGAAGCCAGGCGGCGTCACTCGGTGGGTTCCTCCCGTCGTCCCGTCACTGCAGGCCACGAACGCGCCGTCGAACTGCGTCTCGGCCCGGAAGCAGACCCCTGTTCCCACGACGCGAAAGCCGGAGGGTGAGGAATCGCCCGGTCCCAGCTCGAGGTCCACGAGCTGTCGCGTTCCCTCGGGGCTCCCGTCCGTTATCCAGGGTTCCCAACCGGTCGCGGCTTCGTATCCGCGGTAGAAAACCTGGCCGCCGAGCGGCGCCGAGATACGCGGGTCGACTCCGTAAGGTATGTAACGGTACGGCCCGCGGGCCACTTCGAACGTGCCGGCGGGAGTGCCGTCGCTGACCATCATGACGGTCCGTTCCGATTCTTCCTGGCCGGACCAGAGAAGGAACCCCGCACCTGCCGAAGCGACGGCGAATCCGCCTTCGGCGGCGCTGAGGAGCTCCGCGGATCTTCGACCGGGCTCGAGACTCCACACGCCGAGACTCTCGTCCGAGGCGCCTACGAAGAGCAGTCGGTCGCCGAGCGAGCGCAATGAATTCACCCCGCCGTAGAAGGACGTGAAATCGGTCCCGGGCGATGTGTCCTGCACCAGGTAGGGGGCGCCGTCCGCGCCGGCGATCGCTGGCGCAGCGGCGAGAATGACGGAGAAGACAAGCCGACGCCGCATCGAGACCTCCATGGATCGACAGGATCCTAAACGAAGAGAGCTCGTCTCGCGCCGGACTGACAGAGCCTGTCAGGCTCCCCTTCGGCGAGTGCCCTCCCACGCAGGCAGCGTGAGTGTCTAGAAGCTATCCCAAAACCAGGCACGGTCATTGCTTCGATGCGAAGTCATGCTCAAGCTCTCACGCGAGGAGTTGGATTGGCTCTGTGAACGGATTCCCGATGCACCACGCAGTCGCTTCGGAGGGCGACCTCCGGCGGACAAGCGCAAGGTCGTCGCGGGGATTTTCTGGATCCTCGACAACGGCGCGAAGTGGAAGGATCTGCCGCGGCGGTTCGGTTCGAAGAGCACGGTCCATCGATGGTTTCAGAAGTGGGTCGCCGATGGACTCTTCGAGGAGATTCTTCGGTCGGCCGGGAGCCTCGTCGAGGAACGCGATGGCTACCGACTCTACGAATGCTTCATCGATGCCACGTTCTCGAAGGCGAAGGGCGGTGGCGCCGGAATCGGTCTGACGAGAGTCGGCAAAGGCGTGAAAATCATGGTGTTGGTCGATGCTCACGGTCTTCCGGCCGCCGTCGACACGGCTCCAGCGAATCACGCCGAATGCCACTTGGTGCAGCAGCTCTTCGAATTCATGCTCCCCGAAGCGATGCCCGAGCGCATCGTCGGCGACAAGGCGTACGACAGCGACGGACTGGATGCCCAGATGGCCGAGCGTGGCATCGAGCTCATCGCACCGCATCGCTCGAATCGCCTTCCAGAAAACAAGACGCAAGACGGCCGCCCGCTGCGTCGGTACAAGAGGCGATGGACTGTCGAACGCACGATCGCGTGGCTTCACAACTTCCGCAGACTCTGCATTCGCTGGGAACGATCCGCTGCTCTCTTCCAAGCCTTCCTGCACTTCAGTTGCACACTCCTGCTCCTACGGGAGGTTCTGGGATAGCTTCTAGGGCGGCCGCTTGCAACCCCCTCCGGGGTGGCTCAGGCCGCGCCAGGCCGGGCGTCCAGGCGCCCGGCTAGGATCCCCCCCCGATGTCGCAGCAAGGCCTCGATGCGATTGCGCTTTCGATTCCGATCTTCTTCTTGCTGATCGGGGTCGAGCTCTGGGTCGAGTGGCGGGAGCGGCGGCGGCTCTACCGGCTCAACGACTCGATCAACGATCTCGCCTGCGGCACGATCCAGCAGGAAGAGGAAGAGCCCGCCTACGGCGTCACCCGGCCGCTCGCCACCTGGAACCCGGTCTGGGCCAACTTCCAGTACTTCGCCGAGCTCTGGAGCGTCGCCCGGCGGACGCGTCGGAGGGCCGACCGGGTGCGGATTTTCATCAAACCGCCCGGTTGGCGGCCCGCCGACGTGCCGTTCGAGCCGGTCTCCTCTACTCCGACCGAGGGGCTCAAGTACGACGCCACGCCGCCGCGCGGGCTCGCCGGCTACGCGACCGTGCAGTTCCTGCTCGCCCTCGGCGCCGCGATCGCCCTGCTCTTTTTCGAGCCCCGACTCGCCCTCGGCCAGGAGCGCGCGATCGCGCTCTTCGCGGTCTGGACCTTCCTCGATGTCGGTGGCCTCTACAACCGCCGGAGCCGGGTGCTGCCGGCCGAGATCGGGCGCTGGGGTTGCGTGGCGATTGCTCTCGGGGTGCTGGCGCCGGCGCCAT
Organism: uncultured Acidobacteriota bacterium; assembly: GCA_963700315.1. Classification (GTDB taxonomy): domain Bacteria; phylum Acidobacteriota; class Thermoanaerobaculia; order Multivoradales; family JAGPDF01; genus JACTMI01. The sequence continues at coordinate 31,804 of CAVOXC010000003.1, forward strand.
GGCATGCCGCCGGCGCCGTCGCGGCGGCTCTCGTCGGCGCTCTCTCGATCGCCCTCATCGCCACGCAGCGCTCGAGCCTGCGCGCAGCCGGCACCGTGCCGTTGCCCGTCGCGCCGGCCTCCTAGACGTTAGCCGTCGAGGTAACCGAGCGCCTTCAACTGCTCGATCAGCTCCTCGTCGCTGCGCTCGAGGATCCGCGTGTCGGCGGCCTTGGGCAGAGCGCGCACCCATGCCCGCAGGCTCTCCTGCATGGCGGCGACACGAGAGCGCTCGGCGGTCGCGAGGTTCTTGACCTCGCCTGGGTCGCTGGCGAGGTCGTAGAGCTCGACCGCGTCCCGGTCGGCTGGATCGACGATCAGCTTCCAGCTACCTTCGACCATCGCGAGGCGGAGCGGCTTCGGCGGATGCAGCTCGAGGAAGACCGGCGGATGGCCGGCCGGCGAGGGCGTGGGCAATTCGCCCGCGCTCGCCGGGCGCCAGAGCGGCGTGAGGCTCCGCCCCTGGAGAGCGGCCTCGGGCGCCGCGCCGAGCAGATCGAGAAGCGTCGGCAGGAGATCGATGAGGCTGACCGGTGTCTCGATCCGGACGCCGGCGGGTAGCCCCCGCGGCCAGTGGAGCAGGAGCGGCGCGCGCACCAGCTCCTCGTAGAGACTCTGCGAGTGACCGAGCCCGCCATGGTCGGCGATCTCCTCACCATGGTCGGCGGTGAAGACGAACAGAACGTCGTCGTCGGGCGCGAGCTCGTTCCAGAGCGACTCGATCAGGCGGTCGGTCCGGTGGACCTCGCCGTCGTAGAAGGGGCGGATCGCCCTGGCAAGGTCGGCGTCGGGCGTCGGGAAACGCCGCTTGAGCTCCCGCATCGTCGTGCGGGCGGGCGAGAGCGCACCGCGGCTCGGCGCCTGGGAGGGGAAGCGCGCGAGCCAGGGCGGATAGGGGACGTAGGGGTCGTGGGGATCGAAGTAGTGGAGCCAGAGCAGCAGGGGGCGGCTCCGCCAGGCCGTCGGCCAGTCCGGGCCGAACTCCTGGGCGAGGAGGCGCCTCGCCTCCGCGTTCACAGTTGCGCCATCTTCGAAGCTCGGCGGGTCGTAGAACCGATCGAAGCCCTGGGCGAAGCCGAGCTCCTTCGCCAGGTGGCGGTTCGAGGCGACGCCGAGCGTCGTGTAGCCCGTTCGCTTCGCCGCTTCGGCGATCGTGGTCAGCGACTCGGGCAGGATCGGCTGGCGCAGGATCCGCCGCTCGGAGATCTCACCCGAGACGACGCCATGGGTCGAGGGATACATCCCTGTGAAGATCGACGCCATCGTCGGCGGCGTCCACGAGCTGGTCGAGTAGGCGCGCGAGAAGGAGATCCCTTCGCTCGCGATCCGGTCGAGGAAGGGCGTGGTGGGAAGGGGGTAGCCGGCATGAGAGAGCGTGTCCGCGCGCAGGGTGTCGACGGTCACGAAAACGATCGCGCGCGGCGCCCGCGAGTCGACACTATCCGCCCCGGGTCGGGGCTTCGTGGCGCTCGCGGAGATCAGGTCCGACAGGAACAGCAGGCCGAGGATGGCCCTCGCGCGGTGGAGGGGTCTCACGGCGCTTGATTCTCGCGCATCGGCTTCTCGTCTGGCGCCGCCGCGCTCTCTGCGCCGCCGGCGAGCCGATCCAGCTCACCCTGGGCGGCCCGTCCCTCCTCGCTTTCGGGCGACGATCGCGCCAGCTCTTCGAGACGGGGTCGAGCCTCGCCGGCGCGCCCGAGTCGCACCAGAACGATCGCGGAATTGAGCCGCGCTCGTCGCGAAGCGGGATCCTCGGCGAGCGCCCGGTCGAGCGCCGCGAGTGCCGCGATCAGGTCGCCGGCCTCGAATCGGAGCAAGCCGAGGTTGTTCCAGAGCCGGGCGTCACCGGGTGAGCGGCGAAGCGCGTCGAGGTAGACCGCTTCGGCCTCGTCGAAGCGAGCCTGCTCGGCGAGGGAGCGGGCCAGCCCTTCGACTCCTCGCAGGTCAGCGGGGCGCAGCTCGACATAGGTTGTGAGCGCGCGTGTCGCCGCCTCCGGCTCGCCGGTCGCGCGGAACAGCTCGCCCAGATTGAGGTGGGGATCGGCGTAGTCGGGCAGCTCGCGCGTCAGCGTCTCGAGGATCGGCAGCGCCCGCTCGGGGCGGCCGGTCACGCGGTAGAGGAAGGCGAGGTTGTTGCGCGCGGCGGCGCTCGCCCGATCGGCGTCGCCCACCACCCGGAGCTGGAGCGGGAGCGCCCGCTCCGGCTCTGCCCTCATGACCAACCACTGCGCGCGCGCCGCGAGCACCTCGCCGGCGGCGGGGGCTAGCGCCTCGGCGCGGTCGAGCGCTTCGCCCGCCCCCGCGAGGTCGCCGAGGCGCAGGCGGGCGCGCGCCAGGTTGGTCCAGAGCAGCGGCGCACCCGGGGTTCTGGCGGTTTCCGCCGCGAAGAGGGTCGGATCGTTGCGCCAGGCGCGGGTGCGCTCGCGGGTCGCGGCGGCGAAGAGGGCGGCGAGCGCGAGCGTGGCGACCGCGGCGAGCCGGCCGAGGCGCCGCGGGTCGCGCGAGGTCGCGACACCGGCCTCGACGGCGAGAAGGGCGAGAGCGAGGAAGGGGAAGGTGGGGAAGTAGGCAAAGCGGTCCGCCATGGGCGCGCCCATGTCGGCGGGGCCGGCGATGCGCGGGATGTTGAGCAGGGGAGCGAAGGAGACCGCGAGCATGGCGCCGAGGGGAAGCGCCAGGGGCCGGACGCGACCGAGTCGTAGGACGCCGAAGCCCAGGAGGGCCAGCGCTGCGATGGCGCCGAGCGCGCGGGGAGCGAGCCAGCCGTCGACGTAAGGGTTCTGCAAGTAGGCGGAAAGATCGGTCGGCACGGCCATGCGGGCGATGTAGCGGACGACGGTGGGCGCCGCGGTCGCGAGCGCGCTCGCTGCCGAGTGCTCCGACAGCTGTCCGGGCGCCGGCAGGTCGAGGGCGACGAAGCGCACCAGCAGGTAGAGCGCGAGCACGACGAGGTGGGGAACCGCGGCGCGGAGCGCCCGGCGAAACCGACCTCCCGCCGTCTTGGCCGCGAGGTCAGCAAGAGCCCAGCATCCGATCCAGAGCGGGACGACCGCCGCCATCTCCTTGGCGAGCAGAGCGAGAGCGAAGAGAGCTACCGACGTGGCCCCGAGCGCGCGCCGAACGGTCCGCGACCGACGCCGCTCGCCGGCGAGCAGGTGAGCGAGCAGGCTCGCCGCGCCGAGGACGAAGGCAAGCAGGTCGGTCCGGCCGGCGATCCAGGCGACGTTCTCGGTGTGGATCGGGTGGACCGCGAAGAGCAGTCCGCAGGCGCTGGCGGCGGCGGCGCCGAGACCGAGCCGGGCCGCGAGCAGGACCGCGAGCAGCGAGGCGGTCGCGTGCAGCAGCACGTTGGTGAGATGGAAGCCGAAAGGGTCGAGACCCCAGAAGTGGTAATCGGCGACGAAGCTCAGGCTGGCGAGCGGACGATAGTAGCCGTAAGCGAAGTTGGTCTCGGGTACGAAGACGTAGTCCTCGGTGAAGAGCGAGGCGAGATGGCCGAGCGATTGGATTCGCGGGTTCTCGACGACGAGGAACCAGTCGTCCCAGACGAAGTCGCCGCGGAGGGCACCACTGTAGACCGCTACAGCGGCGAGTGGAACCATGGCGAGAGCCAGCAGGAGGGTCGCGCGGCGCCTGCCGCGGAGCGCCGAATCCGCAGGGCCGGGCGAGCTCGATCCTGCCTCCGTCGCGAGGGGCGAAGTGCTCGGCGGTCGGTGGCTCACCTCGGGGATCCCGGGGTGGCCGGCCCCTGCGAGCGAAGCCGGCCGTTGCCCTGCCTCGGCTCCGGTCGCCTCAGGCCTGTCGCCGGAGGGCTACGAACGCCGCGCCCGCGAGCAGCAGCGCGAGCGCCGCGAGGCCCAGGGTCGAGGCGGCCGGGATCTCCTGGATCGACTGGTTGGCGACCGTGACATCGAAATCGCAGTCGGCAGAGAGGCCCGCTCCGTCGGTCGCCGAGCAGTTGACCGTCGTCGTCCCCGCCGGAAACGGATCCCCCGACGGCGGCGCACAGCCCGCAGCCACCCCGGGGCAGTTGTCCGTCGGGGTTGGTGTCGTGTAGTCGACGACGACGCTCAGCGCCCCCGGCGGCGCCGGCACGAACAGATCCGCCGGGCAAATGAGCGCTGGCGGCTCGTCGTCGAACACGGTCACCGTGCCGGGGTCGACGCCGGCGTTGCCGGCCGCGTCGGTCGCGGTGCAGTTGACCGGCGTCCCGCCGAGCGGGAAGGTCGACCCCGAAGGCGGCACACAGACCGTCGAGCCGCCCGGGCAGTTGTCGGCGTAGCCCGGCGTGTAGTTGTAGACCGCGCTGCACAGGCCGTCGTCGGTGCCGACGTTGGCGTCCGGCGCCGTCGCCGTCGGCGCGTCGTCATCCACCACCGCCACGTTGAAAGCACCGTTGGTCGGGTTGCCCGCCGCGTCGACCACCGAGCAGTTGACCGGCGTCGTGCCGAGCCCGAAGCTCGAGGGATTCATCGGCACGCACGAGGGCGCCCCGACTCCGGGACAGTTGTCCCCCGTGGCGACCGCCCATCCCACCAGAGCCGAGCAGGCCGGCGCGTCCGTGCCGACGTTGATGTCCGCCGGCAGCCCCAGCGCCGGCGGCTCGGCATCGATGACGGTGACGTCGAAGGAACAGCTGGCGCCGCCGCCGGCGGCGCAGACCGCGCATTGGGCTACGGCTGCGTCGGCGCAGAGTCTGGTCCCATGCCGTATCGCAACAGAACGGATCAGCTCCACAGATCTGGGCCTGGCAGGTCGCATCGTCGCAGCCCGGCGTGCCGTTGGCGATGCAGCAATCCGAGCCGCCGCCCTCTGGGCGATCCCCTTGCGACGGCTGCTCCTGGCAGAAGATGGTCGTGGTGCCGACCGGGTAGGTCTGCGCGCCGCCGCAGACGGTGCAGATACTGGCCGCTTCGCCGGCGCAGATCCCGTCCCACGCGGTGTCGCAACAGAAGGAGTCGATGGCGCAGACCGCCGCCTCGCAGGTCGGTTCGTCGCAGCCGGGGGTGCCATTGTCGATGCAGCAGTCGCTGACCCCGAGCGGCGCGGTCAACACCCTGCTGCCGCGCGCCGACGGCGCGGTCGGCAGGCAGAGGACCGGACCGCAACTACCCGTCGTCGTGGGCAGCGGCGCCGCGACGTCAGCGCTGCACAGGCCCGGGTCATTGTCGACCTGAATGTTCGCCGGGCAGCTGAGCGAGCAACCCGACCCCCCTCCCACCGAGACCGCGGTCCAACCGGCCGGGGTCGCGGCGGCAAACGACTCGGAGAGCAGCGACGCGGCGGCGGCTTGGCGATCGGCCACCCTCTCGGCTCTCTTGGCGCGCTTCGCCGGCCCGTCCGCCTCGGCGCCCTGGGCGATTCCCGTGGATGTCAGGATGAGGAAGAGAGAACACACCAACCGCGATCGGCTGCAGATCATCGCCAACCCCCCGAGAGAAACCGTATTCGATTGTCTGGCGATTGTAGCTCCGGGCCGGCAGAGATGTCCACGGGGTCCGCGCGATCGGGGAGAATGGCGCCATGGCGCCTCCTTCTTCGATCGTGGTCTTCACCGGCGCCGGGATCTCGCAGGAGTCCGGCATCCCGACCTTTCGCGATGAAGAGGGGCAGGGGCTCTGGGAGCGCTTCCGGCCGGAGGAGCTGGCGACCCCCGAGGCGTTCGCCCGGCATCCTGAAGCGGTTTGGCGCTGGTATCGGTGGCGTTTCGAGAGAGTCCGGGCGGCCGAGCCGAACGCCGGGCATCGCGCCATCGCCAGTTGGCAGGAGCGGTTTCCGTCTCTACTCGTCGTGACCCAGAACGTCGACCGCTTGCACCAGCGCGCGGGGAGCCGTGACGTCGTCGAGCTGCACGGCGATCTCTGGACCGCGCGCTGCGAGCGGTGCGCCGAAGGAGTGGAGATGGAGCGAGCGTTGGAGATGCCCGGGGAGCCGCCGCGCTGCGGCTGCGGCGGGCAACTGCGACCGAACGTGGTCTGGTTCGGGGAGATGCTCCCCGTCGAGGCCTTCGAGCGCGCCTATCGCGCCGCCGCGGCGTGCGCTCTGCTGATCGTCGCGGGAACCTCGGCGCGGGTCTATCCGGCCGCCGGCCTGATCGAGGTCGCGGCCGCCGCCGGGGCGCGGTTGATCGAGGTGAACCGGGACGAGACGCCGCTTTCGCCGCTGGCGACGCGGAGCTTCCGGGGCGCGGCGGGGGAGGTGCTCCCGCGCCTCGGGGCCGAGCTCGAGCGATGGCTCTCGCCCAGCTGATTCGCGAGCTGCCCCCGGACGAGCGGCCGCGTGAGCGGCTGCTCGCCCACGGCGCCCGATCGCTGGGTGACGCCGAGCTGGTCGCCGTGCTGCTGCGCACGGGACGGCCCGGGGCCTCGGCGCTCGAGGTCGCCCGCGAGATGCTCGGCGCCGTCGGCGGGCTCGCCGGCCTCGCCGCCCACGGGGCGCCGGCGCTGCTGCGTAAGGGACTAGGTGCAGCGAAAGCCGCGACGCTCCTGGCCGCGGCCGAGGTCGGCCGCCGCCTGGCCCGCACCGAAGCGGTGGAGCGCGCGCCCCTGGCGAACCCGGCGGCGGTCGCCAGCTATCTCGCCCTGCGCTACGGCGTGCGCGATCAAGAGGTCATGGGCGCGCTCTACCTCGACACGCGCAATCGGCTCCTCGTCGAGCGTGAGCTCTATCGCGGCACGCTCAACCGCGCCGCGGTCGAGCCGCGGCAGATCCTCAAAGAGGGGCTGCTGCACGGCGCCGCCGGCTGCGTCCTCTTTCATACTCATCCGAGCGGCGATCCGAGCCCGTCGGCGGAGGATCTCGCCTTCACCCGCAGAATGGCGGAGGCGGGGGAGGTGGTCGGCATCCGGCTGGTCGACCACCTGATCCTGGGCGCGGTCGGGCGCTGGATCTCGCTGCGCGAGCGGGGCGCGTGGTAGCTTGCGCGGCCCGGCGACGAGCGACGGCGCCGAGAGCGTGAGCGCGCGCGCGAGGACGATCGACGAGATGGCAGCCGAGGGCAAGTTGGAGCTGGGCGTGGCGGGCGGAACCGCGCTGCGCTGGGCGGCGGTCGATGTCACCGGGGCGCTCGAAGAGGCACGGCGGCGCCACGATCTCTCACCCATCGCCGCCGCGGCGCTCGGCCGCTCGCTGGCGGGTGCGACGCTCCTGCTTCATCTCTCCGCGCGCAGCTGCGCCCGGCTCACGGTCACCGTCGCCGGGGACGGACCGCTCGGCCGGGTGATCGCGGAGTCCGACCGCGCGGGGAACCTGCGCGGACTGGTGGGCGAGCCGCGCGTCGATCTGCCGAGCGGCCCGGCCGGCAAGCTCCCGGTCGGCGCGGCGGTCGGCCGGGGGTCGCTGCGCGTGCAGCGCGAGCTCGCGGACGGTTCGAGCTACGAGAGCCAGGTCGAGCTCCAGACCGGAGAGATCGGCCTCGACCTCGCGCACTTCCTCCACCAGAGCGAGCAGACGCCTGCCGCGGTTCTGGTCGGCGTGCTCGAGGGTCCACAGGGCATCCGCGCCGCCGGCGGCATGATCGTCGAGGCGATGCCCAACGCGGCCGAGGCGGAGCTCGCGGGCCTCGAGCGCAACCTCGCCAGGCTCGGCGGTTTCTCGGTCGCGCTCGAGGCGGGCGGCATCGACGGGGTGATCGGGTCGGTCCTCGCCGGGTTCGACCGTAGCGTCCGAGAGGAGATCGGCGTACGTTTTCGCTGCCGCTGCGCGCGCGAAACGCTGCTCGACCGGCTGGTGACCCTCAGCGCGGAGGACAAGCGGGAGCTCGCCGACCCCGCGGGCCGGATCGAAGCCGAATGCGCCTATTGCAGCGCGCACTACCTCTACCACGTCGCCGAGCTCGACACGCAGTAGCGGCCGGTTCCGAGACTTCCTTGGGCAAAGGAATGCCCAACCCGACAACTCCACGGACTGAGCACAGGGCGCTTCGCGGAGCAGGTGCTCGCTCGGGTCGAGCCTGGCGATTGCCATTGAAGGGGTAGGGGCGGTCGCCTCGCCGCTGCGCGGAGTCGCGAGGTGCCTGGGCGGAGGCAGCGATTTCCAGATAGGGACCGGAGAGCAATGCCTCGGCGCTTCGCGATGCCGCGATTTGCCCGGTCCGGGTTTCGAGAGCACGATCGAAGGGCACCGCCGATCGTCTCGTTCGTCCGAGGCGGCGATGGGGCTCGGCTCGGAGAGACCGCCCGCGCGCGGGAGGAATCGGAGAATTCCGATCGCGGCGAGGTGTCACTCCGGAGGCGCAACGGATCCCGACCTTCCCTTCCATGGAGCTTCTTGCAACGAGTGCCGGAGCTTCCCGGCCCAACCCGTCGAGACGAGCCCTGCGGATCCGAGATCGGGCGGCCTGCGCGAGCGGTCCGGCAGCGTGGGCGGCGGGGCGGACGGCTGGTAGACTTCCGCGGCTCCTTTGTCCGGCGGCTCGCCGTTCGGGAGCACCTCCGCCATGGGCACCTACTACGTCACCACGCCGATCTACTACGTCAACGACCTGCCCCATATCGGGCACATCTTCACCACGGTCGTGGCGGACACCCTGGCCCGCTACCGGCGCCTGGTGGGGGACGATGTCCGTTTTCTCACCGGCACGGACGAGCATGGTCAGAAGATCGAGCGGGCGGCGAAGAAGGCGGGCGTCGAGCCGATCGAGCTGGCGGATCGCGTGGTCGCGCGCTATCACCAGCTCTGGACGACCCTCGGCATCTCCCACGACGACTTCATCCGGACCACCGAGGCGCGCCACGAGCGAGCGGTGCCGGAGCTGCTGCGGCGCATGCTCGCGGCGGGCGACATCTACGCCGCGAATCACGAGGGGTGGTACTGCACCGGCTGCGAGACGTTCTACACCGAAAAAGAGCTCCAGCAACCGGGCGACCTCTGTCCCGACCACGGCACGCCGACCGAGTGGAAGAGCGAGGAGAACCTCTTCTTCCGCCTCTCCAAGTACGAGGGGCCGCTGCTCGACCTCTACCGCGAGCATCCCGAGTTCGTACGGCCGGCGACGCGGCTCAACGAGATCCGTTCGTTCGTCGAAGGGGGCTTGAAGGATCTCTCGATCAGCCGCTTCGGCCTCGGCTGGGGCGTGCCTTTCCCCGAGCGGCCGGGGCACTCCGTCTGGGTCTGGCTCGACGCGCTGACCAACTACATCTCGGCGCTCGGCTTCGGCGCAGCCGAGGGCGAGCGCGACCTGTTCGAGCGCTACTGGGAATCGGTGGGCGTCCGCCTCCACCTCGTCGGCAAGGACATCGTGCGCTTCCACGCGGTCTTCTGGCCCGCGTTCCTGATGGCGGCCGGGCTGCCGCTGCCGACGACCGTCTGGGCCCACGGCTGGTGGCTGCGCGACGAGAAGAAGATGTCGAAGTCGATCGGCAACGTGGTCCGTCCCGACCATCTGATCGAGCGCTTCGGTGCCGATCCGCTGCGCTATTTCCTGATGCGGGAGATGGTGTTCGGCCAGGACGCGAGCTTCTCGGACGAGGCCTTCGTCGACCGTTTCAACAGCGATCTCGCCAACGATCTCGGCAACACGGCGAGCCGACTCGTCACTCTGTCGCGGCGCGCCTTCGACGGACGGACGCCGACGGTATCCTGCGACGACAATCCGTTGATTCCAGTCGCGCGCGCGGTCGTTGCCGAGTACCGCGCGGCGATGGACGAGCTCGCGTTCCAAGCGGCGCTGCGGGCCCTCTGGCGCCTGCTCGCCGAGGCCAATGCCTACCTGGTCGAGCGCGAACCCTGGAAGCGGATCAAGACGGAGGGCCCGAGCGACGCGCTCTCGCGGGTACTCTGGAACGGCCTCGAGTGCGTCCGGATCGTGGCGACCGGCCTGTTGCCCTTCCTGCCCGAGCTGGCCCCCAGGATCCTCGCGGCGATCGGTGCGGGCGAAGCGCCTGGCTCGCTCGACGCGCTGACTTGGGGAGCGCTGCCGACCGGGGTCGAGCTGCCGGCGCTCGAGCCGATCTTTCCGCGCATCGACAAGGAGAAGTTCATGGCCGAGACGACTCCCGCGCCTGGCGCGGCGGCTCCCTCTTCGCCGGCTGAGAGCGCGAAGCCCGGCGACCTCATCGACATCCAGCGATTCGCGAGCGTCCACCTCCGGCTCGGCTCGGTCACGGCGTGCGAAGCGGTCCCGAAGTCGGAGAAACTGCTCAAGCTGACCGTCGACCTCGGCGAGCCGGCGCCGCGACAGATCCTCGCCGGTATCGCCAAGTGCTATCGGCCGGAGGAGCTCGTGGGGACGCAGGTCGTGGTCGTCGCCAACCTCAAACCCGCCAAGCTGATGGGCGTCGAATCGCAAGGGATGGTCCTCGCGGCGACCGATCCGGATGGCCAGCCGATCCTGCTGCGCCCCCACCGCGAGGGAGCGCTTCCCGGCGGAATCGTCCGCTAGCGGACGGGGCGGTCTTCTCTGTCGATAACTTCGCGTTCAGAGCGGGCGCGCGGAATAGGCCACAGCCGAGAGATGCTCGTCGACTCCCATTGTCACCTCCAGTCGATTCCCGCCTCGGAGCGCGCGGCGGTGCTCGACCGCGCGCGCGAGGCCGGGGTCCGGGGCTTTCTCGTCCCCGCGCTCCGGATCGCCGAGGCCGAAGAGCTCCTCCGCTTCTGCGAGGCCGAAGCGAACGTCTGGTGCGCGCTCGGAGTCCATCCGCACGAAGCGGCGAGCTGGCGCGACGGAGACGACGCGCGTCTACGCGACCTGCTCGGCCATCCGCGGGCGGTCGCGGTCGGGGAGTGCGGGCTCGATTTCTACTATGACCACGCGCCGTGGGATCTGCAGGAACGGGTCCTCGTCGCGCAGCTGCGCCTCGCCGTCGATCTCGGCTTGCCCGCGGTGATTCACAACCGCGACTCGAACGACGCGATGACCCGGATTCTGATCCGCCCGGAGCTCGCGTCCCTGGTTTGTGATCTGCACTCTTTCGCCGGCGGCATCGAGATGGCGCGCACACTCGCTCCGCGCGGACACTATTTCGGGCTCTCGGGCATGATCACCTTTCCGAAGGCGGAAAACGTCCGGGCGGCGCTCTCGGCGATCCCGCGAGACCGAATGCTGGTCGAGACCGACTCGCCCTACCTCGCGCCGGTGCCTCACCGCGGCGAGCGCAACGAGCCGGCGTACGTGACCGCGGTGGCGGAGCGCTTGGGCCGTGAGCTCTGCCTTCCCCGCGAGCAGATCGACGCCGCGACCAGCGCGGCGTTCTTTCGGCTCTTCGCGAAGGCGGCCGAATCGGCGAGCGGGTGGGATTGAGACAGGCTCGACTCGCGCGACCCTCGGCGATACCCTTCCGCCCGATGCTTCCGATACGCGCCAGGCCGAGATCGCGGTCGCTTGGCCGAATCGCTGGTCTCGGTCTGGCCTGCCTGTCGGGCCTCGGTCCGAACGCGCTCGCGGCTGGACCGGGCGTCTGGGAGGTCGGCGAGCCGGCCCGTCGCGTCTTCATCGAGGCGCGCGACCTCCCGCATAGCACGGTCCACGCGCTTCTGGTGGCACGGGACGGCAGGCTCTGGGTCGGCACCCAGGATGGCGCCGCCGTGTACGACGGAACGGCCTGGACGATCGTCGACCTGCCGACCCGGTCGCTCTCGAACTTCGTCCGCACCATCGCCCAGACGCCCGACGGCGCACTCTGGTTCGGAACCCAGAGCGCGGGCCTCGTCCGCCGGGCGGGAGACGAGTGGACGGTGTTCGCGCCCGACAGCGACGGCCTTCCGGACAACCGCATCAACGTGCTGTTAGAACGGTCGACGAGTGGAGGCTCGGAGCTCTGGATCGGTACCCACGATGGCGGAGTCGCGCGGTGGCGCGGCGGACGGTTCGAGCGTTTCGGCGCCGCGTCCGGCCTGCCCTGCGGAGCGTATCTGGGATCTGTTCGAGAAAGAGGACGCGGGACGCAAGGGAGCTTTGGATCGCTACCGGCCGCGGTGTCGCCCGCTGGATCGATGCCGAGGAGCGGTTCGAGGCGGCGACGGCGGGCCCGGCCGCGAGCGCCAGCAGCCTGGCGCAGCGACGCGGACCGGAAGGCGGGATCGAGCTCTGGGTGGGCACCTACGGAGACGGTGTGCACCGCCTGGCCGGAGGCGCGTGGGAGAGGGTACCGAGCGAGGCGTTCGAACGATACCCATTCATCACGGATCTCGCTCCGGCCCTCGAGCCGGACGCCCTCTGGGTGGGCACGGACGGCGGCGGAGTCCTGCGCTGGGACGACCAGGGAGAGGAGCGCCTGGCGCTCGGCGACGCTCTCTCTTCGGGCGCGGTGTACAAGCTGCTGGAGACGCGACCGGAGGAGGGGGGGCGCGCGGTCTGGCTCGGCACGCGCAACCAGGGGCTGATCCGGGTCAAGCGTGGCTACTGGCGCGCCTACTCTCCGGTCGACGAAGTGCCGCGAATCGCCGTGGCCGCGCTCGCGATCGAGCAGACTCGGGAGGGTGCGGAGGCCATCTGGCTCGGCACCGACGGCCGGGGCGCCCTGCGCTTCGCGGCTGGCCGGTGGACCCGCCACAGCGTCGCTTCGGGCGCGCTCGGCCACGACAGCGTGCTGGCGTTCGCGACCCTGGCCCTGCCGGGCGGAGGCGAGGAGGTTTGGGTCGGCACGCGCAACGGCGGCCTGTCGCGGTGGGACGGCGCGCGTTGGCGCCGCTACGACACCGCTTCGGGCGCTCTGACCAACGACCTCGTTCAAGCGCTCCTGGTCGAAACGAGGTCCGATGGCAGCAGGACGCTCTGGGTCGGTACCCGCGAGGGGCTGGCAACATGGACGAACGGCGTCTGGAACCGCTCGCCGGCTGGCGCCGACGGACCGCGCGGGTCGGTGGTGGCCCTGGCGAGGACGGCCACAGCCGCGGGTCTGACGGAGATCTGGGTCGGCACGACGGACGGCCTCTACCGCAGAACAGGCGGCGGTTGGCGCCGCTACTCGGGCGAGGCGGGGCTGAGGAATCCGACGGTCCACGCCCTCTACCCAACCCGCAGCGCCGACGGCCGGCAGGTCCTCTGGCTCGGCACCGACGGCGGCGGCATCTACAGGCTCTTCCTCGATGATCACGAAGCGCTACCGAGGCCGGTGGCAGGGCTGGCCGAGCAGCGGGTCCCCAGCGACGTAGTCTACGCCTTTACCGAAGACGCCGCCGGTCGCCTTTACTTCTCGACCAACCGTGGCGTCGTGCGACTCACGGAAGGGGCAGGCGGTTTCTCCGCGGAGACCTTCGAGGCCTACCACGGCCTGCCGAGCGGCGAGGGCAATCGCGGCGCCGCGATCACCGACGGCTCGGGACGAGTCTGGTTCGGAACGGCGCGAGGCGCCGCGGCGTTCGACCCCGACCACGAAGTCTTCGACAAGACCCTAAAGAGACTCCTGCTGACCGGCGGAGCCCTCTACGCCGGAATCGGAGCGTTCGAGGATGGCGCCCGTTTGCCGCCCGGCCGAGGCCGGGTCCGCTTCGAGTATCGGCTCTTGAGCTTCTTCGGCGAGGGGCGCACCAGATACCGGACGCGGCTCGAGGGTGTCGAGGCGGCTTTCGGCGACTGGACCCCGGCGATCGAGCGAGAGTTCTCGTCGCTCCCGCCCGGTGCCTATCGCTTCGAGGTGATCGGTCGCGATGCCTCGGGCAATCTCTCGGGACCGATCGGACTCGCCTTCGAGGTCGCTCCGGGCTTCTGGCGGACCGGCTGGGCACGATCGGGGAGCGCGCTCGCGCTCCTCGCATTGATCGCGGGGTCTTGGCGCGCGAGAACCGCGGCGCTGCGCCGTCGCGAGCGCGACCTGCAGGAGCTGGCAGCGGCGCGGACTCGGCAACTCGAGGGCGCCAATGCGCTCCTGATCGAGCTCTCGTACCTCGATCCGCTGACCTCGATTCCAAATCGCCGGCGCTTCGACGAGCTGTTCGCGGAAGAGTGGCGACGAGCCGGCAGAGCACGTTCCCGGCTCTCGCTCCTCATGATCGATGTCGATGCTTTCAAGGCGTTCAACGACTCCTACGGCCATCAGGAGGGAGACCAGTGCTTGCGCCGGGTCGCGGCCACGCTCTCCGATCACCTGCCGCGCGCGGGTGACTCGGTCGCGCGCTACGGCGGCGAAGAGTTCGCGGTCCTGTTGCCCGGCACCGACGCCGCGGGCGCCTACCTGCTGGCCGAGCGCCTGAGGCAGCAGGTGGCCCGGCTCGCCATTCCGCATCGCGCCTCCGCCGCGGCCGCCGTCGTCACCGTCAGTTGCGGCGTCGCCATGCGCAGGCCGCTCGGCGACGAAGCTCCCGCGGTCTTGTTGGCGGCGGCTGACGCAGCCCTCTACGCGGCGAAGCACGCCGGTCGCAATCGCTCCGTGCTCGAGGAGTGAGGCCGCGCCCGGCGGTGATCAGACCGGGTTGGGAACGTCGATGAACTCGTGCTCGAGGCCGAAGCGCCCGGCGAGGTGATCGCCGAGCTCGCGGATGCCGAAGCGCTCGGTGGCGTGGTGGCCGCAGGCCAGAAAATGGATGCGATTCTCCCGGGCGACGTGCATCACCCATTCGGAGACCTCACCGGTGACGAAGGCGTCGAGACCTGCCGCGATCGCCTGGTAGATCTCGCCCTGTGCGCCGCCGGAGACAACGCCGACCGTCGCGACCGAGTCGGGACCCGCCAGGAAAGCGAGCGGCTCCTGCCCGAAAAGCGCGCGGCAGCGCCCGACCAGATCCGCCACCGGCAGGCCCTCCGGGTAGCGCCCCCGGAATCCGATCGGCGTGCCGTGGTACTCGGCGAACGGCTCGGCGGCGAAGAGACCAAGACCTTTCAGCGCGAGGATGTTGTTGCCGAGCTCGGGGTGGCGGTCGAGCGGCAAGTGGTAGGCGATGAGATGCATCCCGGACGCGAGGAGCGCCGCCACTCGCCGGTACTGGTGACCGACTAGAGTGCGCGGCAGGTTCTCCCAGAAGATCCCATGATGAACGAGGACGGCGTCGGCCGCGGCCTCGCGCGCCCGCTCGAAGAGCTCGACGCAGCCCGAGACGCCGGTGACGATCTTCTGAATCTCCCGTTCGCCTTGGACCTGCAGGCCATTGGGTCCGAAGTCGTGACCTCCGGGGGAAGCGAGCAAGCGGTCGCAGTAGTCGACGAGGGTCTGGATCTCCATGGGCCCAGTCTCGCACGGGTGACGACGGGGCCGTCGTCCGCGACCGAAGGCGAAATCGCTCGGGCGAGCGCCCCGTGGCAGACTCGGCGGCATGATCGAGCCGATCGAATTGCGCATGGTGCCGATCGGGTTCGTCCGGACGAGCTACGGCTCGACCGACGAGATCCCCCGTGGCCTCGGCACCCGCCACGAAGCGGAGGGGAGAATCGAGCTCCGCCCCGAGCTGGAGGCAGGCCTGGCCGATATCGAGGGCTTCTCCCATCTGTTCGTCCTCTGGGTTTTCGACCGCGCCGGGAGCTACGAGCTGGTCGGCAAGAATCCGACCGACGGCCTCGAGCACGGAGTCTTTGCCACCCGCTCGCCGCGGCGCCCGAATCCGATCGGCCTCACCGTGGTCGAGCTCCTCCGGCGCAGCGGTGCCGTGCTGCATGTCCGGGGCGTGGACATGCTCGACGGCAGTCCCGTGCTCGATCTCAAACCCTACCTTTCGAGCGTTGGGCCGGAGCGCTTGCGTCGCGGTTGGCTGGCCGCGGCGGAGGCCGCGCGGAGCATCGGGTGACGGCTCTGCCGAGGCGCGTCAGGCTGCGGTCGGTCCTGCTCCTTCTGCCGCTCTGGGCCGACCTGGTTTCGATCGCTCACGCACAGGTGGAGCAGGGCCGGATCGCCGCTCTACTCGGGCTGCGACCGGGCACCGTTGTCGCCGACGTCGGGGCGGGCGAGGGGAGCTGGACTGCCGGCCTCGCCGAGGCCGTCGGACCCGGTGGACGGGTGTACGCGACGGAGGTCGGGGAAGATCTCGTCGCGCGACTGCGGGAGCGGATGCAAGCTCTCGGTCTCGAAAGTGTCACGATCGTTCACGGCGGCCAGGAGTCCAGTGGCTTGCCGGAGGCCTGCTGCGATGCCCTCTTGCTCCGCCTCGTCTACCACCACTTCACTGCTCCGGCGGCGATGCGCTCCGATCTCGCCCGAGCGCTGCGGCCTGGTGGCCGGCTCCTGATCGTCGAAACGATTCCGCAAACGGCGTGGCGCCAGCTCGACGGCGTTCCGGAGCGGGGCGGACATGGCATCGAACCGGACGACCTGGTCGCCGAGATGTCCGCAGGAGGATTCGCCGCGATCGAGCACGTGCTCGAATGGAACGGCGATCAGGAACGCTTCGCAATCCTGTTCCGCCGGGCGGACGATTCGCCTCCGCGCGAATAGACGAAGGGCCGGGCTCCTTGCGAAGCCCGGCCCTCGGGACTGCCGCGTATCGTAGCTTGCCGTCAGCGGCGCGGGCCGCGACCGCCACGCGAGGGACCGCCTCGTCCGCCCCGGTCGCGATCGCCGCCGCGACCGCCACGCGGACCGCGATCACCACCACGATCGCCGCGATCGCCACCCGCCGGTACCGGCTCTCCCATCCCCTCGTACTGCGCGGGGTCGTAGCCCGGCGCCTCGACGATCACCGCCTTGCGCGAGAGACGGACGCGCCCGGTCTCGTCGATGTCGATGACCTTGACCTCGAGCTCGTCGCCCTCCTTGACGATGTCCGAGGTTTCGCGCACGCGGTAGGGAGCGAGCTCGCTGATGTGCACCAAGCCGTCCTGGCCGGGGAGGATCTCGACGAAGCAGCCGTAGGACTCGACCCGGCGGACCGTGCCCTGGTAGACCTTGCCGAGCTCCGGAACCTCGGTCAGCCGCTCGATCATCGCGATCGCTCGAGTGGCCGCCTCGCCGTCCGGAGAGGCGATGATGACCTTGCCGTCGTTGCCGACCTCGATCTCGCAACCGGTCTCCTCGACGATGGACCGGATGGTCTTGCCTCCGGGTCCGATGATGTCGCGGATCTTCTCCTTCGGGATCTGCAGCGTGTAGAGGCGTGGCGCGTAGGTCGAGAGCTCGGTCCGGGGCTTGCCCAGCGCGATCTCCATCTTCTCCAGGATATGAAGGCGGCCAGCGCGCGCCTGAGCGAGCGCGGTCTCCATGATCTCGCGAGTGACACCGGTCAGCTTCAGGTCCATCTGCAGGGCGGTCACGCCCTCGCGGGTGCCCGCGACCTTGAAGTCCATGTCGCCATAGTGATCTTCCTGGCCCGCGATGTCGGAGAGGACCGCGAAGCGGTCGTCCTTCTTGACCAGGCCCATGGCGACGCCGGCGACCGGCGCCAGCATCGGAACGCCGGCGTCGAACAACGCCAACGACCCGCCGCAGACCGTCGCCATCGACGACGAGCCGTTCGACTCGAGGATGTCGGAGACGACCCGGATGGTGTAGGGAAACTCCTCCTCGTGCGGCAGCACCGGCAACAGGGAGCGCCGCGCCAGCACACCATGACCGATCTCGCGCCGGCCGGGCGAGCGCATGAACTTGACCTCGCCGACGGAGAAGGGTGGGAAGTTGTAGTGCAACATGAATTTCTGCTTGGTCTCGCCCTCGTACTCCTCGAGAATCTGAGCATCACGCTGCGTCCCGAGCGTCACCGTGGCGAGCGCCTGCGTCTCACCGCGAGTGAACAGGGCCGAGCCGTGGGTGCGCGGCAGCAGGCCGACCTCGATGTCGATCGGCCGGATCTCGTCGACCGCGCGGCCGTCGAAACGACGACCGGTGTCGAGAATCGAGTCGTAGAGGATCTCTTCCTCGAGCTTCTCGAAAACGCGCTTGGCCTGGGCGCGCTTCTCGGCCTCGTCTTCCGGAATGTTCGAGATGTAGCCCTTTTGAACCGCGGAGACCGCGTCCTTCCGCTCGAACTTGCCGGCGGTGTGAAGCGCGCCCCGGAGAGCGTCGTAGGTCTCCGCCCGGACTTGGTCATAGAGCTCTACGGGATAGGGCTCCACAGCCTCCCAAGCGGGCTTGGAGAGCCCGAGCTCGCGGAACATCTCGATCTGGACCTGGATGACCTTCTGGATCTCGGCGTGGGCCGACCAGATGCACTCGAGCAGGCGCTGCTCCGAGATCTGGTTGGCACTCGCCTCGACCATCACCACAGCATCCTTGGTGCCGACGACGACGAGATCGAGGTCGGCGACGTCGCGCTGGCTGTTGGTCGGATTGAAGACCATCTCATCGTCGACGAGCCCGACACGAACAGCGCCGATCGGGTTGTAGAACGGGATCTCGGAAAGCACCAGCGCCGCCGAGGCGCCGTTGATCGCGAGGATGTCCGGGTCGTTCTCGATATCGGCGGAGAGGACCAAGGCGATGACCTGCGTCTCCATCCGGTAACCGGGCGGGAAGAGCGGGCGCAGCGGGCGGTCGATCAGGCGACAGGTGATCGTCTCCTTTTCGGTCGGGCGCCCTTCACGCTTGAAAAAGCCGCCGGGGATCCTGCCCGCGGCGTAGGTGTACTCGCGATAGTCGACCGTAAGCGGCAGAAAGTCTCGCGGAAAGGTGCTCTGCTGGATGCAAGCGGTCGCCAGGACGACGGTGTCGCCGAGGCGAACCAGGATCGAGCCGTCGGCCTGCTTGGCGAGCCGACCGGTCTCGAATGAGAGGGTCCCGGCTCCAATCGAGACGGACTTCGTGGTTTTCATCAGGTGGGATTCCTTCCGAGTGCAGGGACGACGCGCGGACCGAGGTGCCAATCGGGCACCCTCCGCACACGCCGCCGATTGCGGGGATGGGTTACTTGCGGATGCCGAGGCGCTCGATCAGCTGACGATAGCGATCGACGTCGCGACTCTTGAGGTAGTCGAGCAAGCGGCGGCGGCGCCCGACGAGCTTGAGCAGCCCGCGGCGGCCATGGTGGTCCTTGGTGTGCGTCTTGAAGTGCTCCGTCAGCTCGTTGATCCGCTGTGTGAGCAACGCCACCTGAACATCGGCCGAGCCGGTGTCCGTGTCGTGCACCCGGTAGTCCCGGATGATGTCCTGTCTCTGTTCCATCGATTGCGCCAAACTCAGTTCCTCCGAACGTACTCTTTCGTTTTGATCTCTCTCTATATCCTCTCAAAGCGTACCATATCCGCCGTCAGGAGCGAAACACGACCCGAGGTTGCAGGACCGTCATCCGGCCGTCGCCCAATCGCTCGGAGACCGAAGCCACGGCGACGAGGTCGCGACGTCCGTCGACGAGTTTCACCCAGTCGCCCTCTTCGGCGTCGAGACCCTTGGCGAGCACGGTCTGGCCGTGCTCGACCCGCCGTTCCTGCGTGGCGTCGAGGGTGAGCTCGCTGAACGGCAGGGGAACCCTGGACATCGGGATCCAGGCAGCCCCGAGGGATTCGCCACGCTCGACCCGGCCGGCGATGTCGTCGAGCTCGAGCGCGTCCTCGACCGGAAAGGGTCCGATTGCCGTCCGGCGCAGGCTCGCCAGATGCCCGCCGCAACCCAGCTCGGCGCCGAGGTCGTGGGCAATCGCGCGGGCATAGGTGCCCGAGGCGCAGGCGAGCCGGAAGGGCAGCCGGTCGCCCGCCAGGGGTCCGGTGATCGTCAACTCGTAGACGGTCACTTCCTTGCTCGTCTCGGGCACCTCCTCGCCGCGCCGCGCCAGCTCGTAGAGCTTGACGCCCCCGACCTTGCGCGCGCTGTAAGCCGGGAGCTTCTGCTCGAAGGTCCCGACGAAACGAGTCATGGCCGCGGCGATCCGATCCTCGGTGAGGTCGTCGACTGGTGCTTCGGAAAGAACTCGACCGGATGCATCGTAGGTGTCCGTCGCGATGCCGAAACGTACAGTGCCTTCGTAGACCTTGGGAGCATGGATCAGGAAGCGCGTCAACCGCGTGGTGAGACCGACCGGCAGCAGGAGCAGGCCGGTGGCATCCGGGTCGAGCGTGCCGCAGTGCCCGATGCGCCGCTCCTTCAGAATGCGCCGCGCCCTCTGGACCGCGTCGTGTGAGGTAGGCCCCGGGGTCTTGTCGACCAGGAGCAAGCCGTCAGCCGTCATGAACGGCTCCGACGACGCGTGCGAGATCCACGACGATCGCTTCGCGGATCTCCGCCAGCGCCCCCTCGGCTCTGCAGCCGGCGGCATTTCGGTGACCGCCGCCACCGCGCGCCTGTGCGACGGCCTCGACGTCGACGGCGCCGCGGCTGCGCAACGAGACCTTCCATTCGCCATCGCCAAGCTCGCGCAGCAGGGCGACTGCCTCGACGCCGGCGATCGATCGGGGAACGTCGATCAACCCCTCCGCATCTCCCGGTCCGGCGCCGGCTCGCGCGAACGCGGCGAGATCCAACGAGACGGTGGCGATCCGCGCTCCATCGTGGCGCTCGAGCGTCGAGAGCAACTCGCCGAGGAGGCGAATGGCCGGCTCGGGTTGGCTCTCGTACAGCCAATGCGATACGCGCTCGACGTTGGCCCCCGCCGCGACCAGACGCGCCGCCGCCAGGAAAGCTCGGGACGAGGCGTTGGCGAACCGAAAGCCGCCGGTGTCGGTCACCAGCGCGAGATAGAGGCAATCGGCCGCGTCGCCGTCCAAGCGACCGCCGAGGGCCGCCGCGAGATCGTGCACCATCACGCTTACCGCCGGCGCCGCGGGATCGACCCAGTTGACCGCACCGTAGTGCTGGTTACCGAGGTGGTGGTCGATGTTGATCAAGGGGAGATCACCGAGGGAACCCACCAGGCCAGTGCGCTCGAGCGTCGGACACTCGAGAACGACCACCGCGTCGAATCCTCCAGGAAAGCCCGCGGGCGGCTCGGCGCCGACATGGATCCGATCGGCGCCGGGCAGGGGCGCGTAGACCGCGGGAGCGGAGTCCCGGTTCCAGATCCGCGCGCTCTTGCCGAGCGCCGCGAGGAACCGCGCGAAACCCAGCTCGGATCCGATGGCATCGCCATCGGGACTGACGTGGCTCGTCAAGAGGAACCGCGTACCGGCACGAAGACGGGCGAGGAGCGGTTGCGGAATCAAGAGTCGTCCTCCGCCTTCGCATCGTCGTCCGCGCTGGAGAGGGTGTCGAGAAGGTCCGAGATGTGTTGGCTGTGCTCGGCGCCACGATCGAGCTCGAACCGGAGCTCGGGGGTCAGTCGCAGATCGAGGCGGTGCGCGAGCTCGCGCCGCAGGAAGCCCTTGGCGTGCTCTAGAGCGGCCACGGCCTCCAGGCGCTTGGGCTCGTCGCCGAGAGCGGAGACGCGCACCCGCGCGTAGCGCAAGTCGGCCGTGACCTCGACCCCGGAAATCGTGGCGAGCGCGACACGTGGATCGCGCATTTCCCGCTGCACCAAGATGGACAGCTCTGCGCGCACCAAGTCACCGAGTCGCTGCGTTCTCTGGCTCATTCCTCCTCCTCGATCAACTGCGGGTTCCAGGCGAGGATCACCGCCTCGTCCTCCCGCTCGGCAAGTCGCAGAACCTCGTCGAGCATCCGCCGCGCCGCAGCGGCATCACGCGCGACGACGGCGACTCCCACTTCCGCCCGCTGCGTCAGGTCGTGCCAGGCCGTTTCGGCTACCGAGACGCGAAGGCGCGAGTGCAAGCGGTCGATCAGGCTCTTGACTACGCGCCGCTTGGCCTTGAGGTCCCGGGCGTGAGGGAGGTGGAGCTCGAGGACGCCGAGCCCGACGATCACAGCTTGCCGATCCTGCGGGTGGAGAGGCCGCCGGCCGCTTCAGGCGAGGGTCGGCGCAACCTCTTCGTTGACGTAGGCCTCGATGACGTCGCCGGGCTTGAGGTCCTGAAAGCGCTCGAGGCCGATGCCACAGTCGAATCCGGCGCGCACCTCCGAGGCGTCGTCCTTGAATCTCTTGAGCGATGCGATCTTGCCCTCGAAGACGACCCTGCCATCGCGAACGAGACGCACGCCGGCGCTTCGCGGCACGACGCCCTCGACCACGTGGCAGCCCGCGATCGTGCCGATTTTGGGCACGCGGAAGATGTCGCGAACCTCCGCCCGTCCGCGCGCGACCTCTTTGAAAGTGGGGTCGAGCAGTCCGACCATCGCCTTCTTCATCTCGTCGAGCAGCTCGTAGATCACCGTGTAGAGGCGGATCTCCACCTCTTCCTTCTCGGCCAGCTCCACGGCGTTGCGCTCCGGGCGCACGTTGAAGCCGACGATGATCGCCTTGGAGGCTGAAGCGAGAAGAACGTCGTTGGTCGAGACCGCGCCGAGACCGCTGTGGAGCACCGAGACCTTGACCTTGTCCGTCGCGAGCTTCTCGATGGCTTCGCGGAGCACCTCGGCCGAGCCCTGGACATCGGCCTTGAGCACGACGCCAAGGTCCTTGATCTCGCCCTTCTCGATCTGACTGAAGAGCTGATCGAGCGAGAGCTTGCCGGTCGATGGGACGAGGTCGCGATGCCGCTGCTCCTGCTGGCGGAACTCGCCGATACCGCGGGCCTTCTGCTCATCGCCGACCACTTGGAAGGCGTCGCCGGCGTCCGGCGTGGCGTCGAATCCGGTGACCCCGACGGCAGTGGCCGGCCCGCTCTCCTTGACTCGCTTCCCGCGGTCGTCGCTCATCGAGCGAACACGTCCCCAGGTCGAACCGGAGACGAAAACGTCGCCGACCTTTAAGGTGCCGTTCTGGACCAGGACGGTGGCAACCACGCCACGTCCGGTCTCCTTTTTCGCTTCGAGGACCACGCCCTGGGCCGGGCGGTCCGGATCGGCCTTGAGATCGAGCAGGTCCGAGGTGAGCAGGACCATCTCCAGCATCTCGTTGATGCCCTGACCGGTCTGCGCCGAGACCGGAGCGACCACGGTCTGGCCGCCCCAGTCCTCGGCCATCAGGCCATGATCGGAGAGCTGCTGCTTGACGCGGTCCGGATTCGCATTCGATTTGTCGATCTTGTTCAACGCGACGAGCAGGGGCACGTCGGCGGCGCGGGCGTGGGCGATCGCCTCGATCGTCTGCGGCATGACGCCATCGTCGGCCGCCACCACCAGAATCACCACGTCAGTGACCTTGGCGCCGCGAGCGCGCATCAGGGTGAAGGCCTCGTGACCCGGCGTGTCGAGGAAGACGATCTTCCGATCGCCGACGTCGACGTGATAGGCGCCGATGTGCTGGGTGATGCCGCCGAACTCGCCATCGACCACCTTGGATTCGCGGATCCTGTCGAGCAGAGACGTCTTGCCGTGGTCGACGTGCCCCATGATCGTGACGACCGGCGCCCTCGGCGTCGTGCCGGTCTCGGCCTCGCCTTCGGTCGCGGGCTGCTCGCCAGTGTGACGAGCCTGGACTTCCTCTTCGAAGCTCATGACTTTGGCCTCGAATCCGAACTCGGTCGCCAGTTTGACGCCGAGCTCGGGCTCGATTACGTGATTGATGTTCGCGACGGTACCGCGGCGGAAGAGAAGGGCGATCAGATCCTTGACGCGAACTCCCAGCTTGTCGGCGAACTCGCGGACCGTCATGCCCTCGGAGATGACCACCGGGCCATCCTCGGTGGCACGGGTCGGCCGTATCGCTCGGTCGAGCTCCTCGGACTTGGCCTCGATCCGGCGCCTACGTCGAGCGGCGAGCGATCCCGTCGGAATCGATGCGGCGTCGACCACTTCCTCGATGTCGACAAGCGATCCTCCACGCAACAAGCGCACGTCGGCCGACTGGGTCTCCGGAGCGTGGGCGCGGCGGCCCTTCTTGCCCTTCTTCTTGTTCTGATCCGATCCGGGACCTTGCGGGCGCCGGCCGTCGCCGCGCCCGAGTCCGGGCGGCGGTGGGCCTCCGCCCGGTCGCGCTCCGCCAGGGCCCGGGCGATAGCCGCCCGGGCTGCCGGGCGGGCGAGGTCCGGGCCGCCCGAATCCAGTCCCCGCAGGGCGGCTTGGCGCGCCGCCATAGCCGGGTCGCCCAGCCGGGGCGCCGGGGCGGCCTGGCGGGCCACCGGGACGGCCACGAGTCGGCGGCGGGGCCGGGCGATAGGCCTCCGTGGCGCGATGGATGAGCACGGCCCCGCGGCGCGGTGGCGCCGGAGCCGCGGGCTTTGGGGCGACCACCGGCTTGGCCGGAGCCGCCACGGCCGGCGTGGCGGCCTCGGGGGCCCGAGCGGCAACCTTGGGTAGAGTCTCCGTCTCGACGGAGGGGGTCTCAGAAGCAGGCGTCGGGGCGGCAGCCTGTTGCGGCGGCGCCTCCGGTGCCGGCAGCTCCGCCGGCTCGGAGGCGGGGCGCTCGAGCGTCGGCAGCGTCTTGATGCGCGGCTCGACCTTCTGGATGATCGTGCGCGGACGCGAGGGCCGGAGCGGGTTCACCGCACCGCGACGACCGGCGGGCGCGACCGGACCGGCGGCGCGCCACGCCGGCGCCGTCGGCGCAGGCTCAGGCTCGCCGTCGTCCATGATCACCTCGCGGGGCGACGGCATCCTCTTGCCCTGCAGGATCGCCTGCAGCATCTCGGTGTCGACGCCGGCTTCTTCGCCCTCGACGCGAACGCCGATCGAGCGCAGCTTGAACACGAGATCCTGCTGCGAAAGCCCCATCATCACAGCGAGGTCTTGGACCCGAATCTTGCCCATGCCTACGGTCTTCCTCCTGACTCGCCCTGCTTCCGTCCGACCCGGCCTCAGGCCGAGTCGGGTCGGTCCTCTGTCGCGATTTCAGGCGCCGCCTCGGCGTCGGCCTCGGCCTGCTGGACCAACTCCTCGTCCTCGCGTGCCTTCTGCTCCGATTCGCCGAGCGCCTTCGACAGCGCGGCGAAGAAGTCATGATCGTTCATCCTGGCGGCGCCGTCTCCCTGCGAAGCTCCGGCCTCCGCCTCGCCCTCGAACGAAGAATCGATCGCGGCGGCCTGTTCCTGAACCCAGGCCAGAATGGTCCGAGCGGTCTTCGGACCGACACCGTCGACCTTCTGTAGGTCTTCCGCCTCGGCACCCACCAGAGTCTGCAGCGACGTGAATCCGGCCGCGCTCAAATCCGCGGCGATCTTCGCGCCGACTCCGGGCACGATGGTGAGATCCAGCGCGTCGGTCAGGTTGGCAGACGCGGTTTCCTGGGTGAACGCGGACTGCAGCATCCGGGCGAGCGCGTCGGCGACCTCGTCCTTGACGTCGGTTTCGCTCTTGATGTCGATCCGACTACCGATCAGCTCGGCGGCCAGGCGCACGTTCTGTCCACGTTTGCCGATGGCGAGCGACAGCTGCTCGTCTTCGACGATCACGTCGAGATGCGGGCGTTCGCCACCATGGTGTACCGACACCCGAGTGATCTTCGCGGGCGCGAGAGCGCTCTGGGCGAAGGTCACGAGATCTTCGGAGTACTCGATGATGTCGATCTTCTCGCCGCGCAGCTCGCGAATGATGGCCTGGACCCGGGAGCCCTTCATGCCGACGCAGGCGCCGACCGGGTCGACGTCGCGCTCACGGCTGTAGACCGCGACTTTCGCCCGCTCGCCCGGAGCACGAACCGCGGCCTTGATCACCACGGTGCCATCGTAGATCTCCGGAACTTCCATCTCGAAGAGCTTGACCAGCAGGCGCGGGTCCGTGCGCGACATGACGATCTGCGGGCCCTTGGGCTGCTTGTGCACATCGACGATCACGCCGCGAATGCGCTCGCCTTGGGTGTACCGCTCGTGGCGGGCCTGCTCGGGCCGGGGCACGATTGCCTCGGTCCGGCCGAGGTCGATGATGATGTCGCCGCGTTCGAAACGCTTGACGGTGCCGTTGACGACCTCGCCGACCCGGTCGATGTACTCGTTGTAGACCTTCTCGCGTTCGGCCTCACGCACGCGCTGGTAGAGGACCTGCTTGGCCGACTGGGCAGCGATGCGTCCCAAGCCCTCGGTCGAGATCGAAATGAGGATCTCTTCACCGATCTCGGCATCCGCCTTCTGCTCGCGCGCCTCTTCGAGCGTCCACTCGGCCGCGGGATCCTCGACCTCTTCGACAACCTGTTTGACGATCCAAGCGGCGAATTTGCCGGACGCCTCGTCCCAGTGGGCGCGAACCGGCTCCTTGATGCGGTGCTGCTTCTTCGCCGCGGAGGCCATCGCGTCTTCGAGCGCGGCAACCCAGCGCTCGAAGTCGATTTCCTTCTCGCGGGCGACCTGACGAAGCACGTCGCCGAGGTTGATCTCCACCGTCTGTGCTTGAGCCACTTTTTTCGTTCCCACCTACAGTTCGACCTCCAGCCTGGCAATCTGGATCGCCTCGAGACGAATCGTCCGGTCCCGTCGGTCTTCCGTCTCCGTCAAGTCGATCTCGCCCCTACCCTCGTCGTCACGAAACGCCGCGAGGCGCGCGCGCACAGTCGCACGCGTCCCCGTTTCCGGGTCCAAGTGTCGGACCTTCACCCTGCGGCCGACGTAGCGCTCGAAATCGAGCGGGCCGTAGAGCTTGCGATCCAAGCCCGGCGAGCTGACCTCGAGCGAGTAGCGTCCGCGCCCGAAGTCCTCGACGTCGAGGCGGGCCGACGCTTCTCGCGACACGGCCTCGCAATCCTCGAGCCGGATCCCCTCTGGACGATCCAAGATCAGCCGCAGGGTGCCCGCCTTGAACTCTGCTTCCAGGAGCTCGCAACCGTGGGCTTGGGCGATCGCCGTCAGCTCGTCGCGCAACTCTTTCGCGAGAATCGTCGTCGGCATTCCTGGCGTCATGGTCCGCCCGACAAGCAAAAAGGTGGGCGCTGCGGCCCACCTTTCGGAACGCCAAGCAGACTAACGAGGCGATTCTACACCGCAACTTCGGGAACGCAAGCGGCGCCCAGCCGAGCAGCCAGCCGGACCAAACCGTCGCCGCCGAACCCGGAGCGCCAGTTTGGCGTATCGAGAAGGAAGTGGGGGCGGGGCCCGTGGGTCTGAGGACGACACCGCTGTCGGCACGCTCCTTGCTCCATGAGGCACGAAGTCCT
The DNA here is from genome assembly GCA_963700315.1 of uncultured Acidobacteriota bacterium. Taxonomy (GTDB): domain Bacteria; phylum Acidobacteriota; class Thermoanaerobaculia; order Multivoradales; family JAGPDF01; genus JACTMI01. The sequence continues at coordinate 58,644 of CAVOXC010000003.1, forward strand.
CCCCGAGGGGACGACAGAAAAGGAGAACTTGGAGCCATGAACCGTATTCTGGGACGCAACATCGCGACTCTCGCTCTGCTGGCCGGAGCCGTCATCTTCGGCATGGTGCTCGCCAGCGGCCTCGATCTGGTCCCGCAGGGCTCGGCGGCACCTGAGCCCGCTCCGGGTTCCGTGGCAGAGGCGCCACAGGAGATCGGCGCGATCGGCAGCTCCTACTTGCCTTCTTTCGCGGATTTGGCCGAGCGGGTCTTGCCGGCGGTCGCTTCGATCGAGGCGCAGACCATCGAACGCGCCTCGCCGCACGGCCCTCGCGGTCGCGGTCAGACGCCGTTCGACTTCTTCTTCGGTCCACGCGCTCCCGCGCCTGACGGCGGTGCGCCGCGCGAGTTCCGGCAGGATGCTGGAGGTAGCGGCTTCGTCGTCTCGGCCGATGGCTACGTCGTAACGAACAACCATGTGATCGAAGGCGCGACCAAAGTCAGGGTGCGGCTCGACGACAGGCTCTACGACGCAGAGGTCAAGGGTGCCGACCCGGCCACCGACCTCGCATTGCTCAAGATCGACGCGGGCAGGTCGTTGCCCTATCTGCCGCTGGGCGATAGCGGCCGACTGCGGGTCGGTGACTATGTGATGGCAATCGGCAACCCGCTGGCGCTGGATCACACCGTCACCGTCGGCGTCGTGAGCGCCAAGGGGCGGTCGATCGGCCTGAGCCAGGATTCCTCCTTCGAGAACTTCATCCAGACTGACGCCGCGATCAATCGTGGCAACTCCGGCGGGCCGCTGGTCAATCTGCGGGGCGAGGTCATCGGCATCGCCACCGCGATGAATTGGGGAGCGGAGAACATCGGCTTCGCTGTACCTGTCGACACGCTCAAGACGGTGTTGCCGCAGCTGCGGGAGAAGGGCAGGGTGTCGCGGGGCTACCTCGGCATCAACATTCAGAATCTCGACTACGACCGCGCGGCGGCCTTCGGCCTCGAAAACGCAGAAGGCGCGCTCGTGACCCGCGTGGTCGCGGACTCGCCGGCGGAGAAGGCGGGGCTCAAGCATGGCGACATCGTTCTCAGCGTCGATGGCCGCCCGGTTCGCGAGACGCGTGACCTGATCGACTACGTCTCAGCTCAGGGACCGGGCAAGCAGGTCGAGCTCGGCGTGCTGCGCGACGGCAAGAGGGTATCTCGAAAGGTCGACCTCACCGAGCGCGATGCCAGCGACGATGGCACGGAGGCGGTGCCCGAGTCGCAGCCGGGCGGACTCGAGTGGCTCGGCCTCGACTATCAGGACGTCACGCCCGGGACACGCGAGCGCTATGGCTTGCCGGCGGGGATCGAGGGCGTCATCGTGCGTGAGGTGGCCGCATCCAGCCCGCTCTACGACGAAGGCGTGGCGCCGGGAGACGTCATCGTCGAGGTCAACGGCAGCCCGGTGGACGGCGCCAGGCGGCTCGAGGCGGCGGTGACCGCCGTCCGCCCGGGCGGCTTCGTCCGCTTCTACTTGCAACGCTTCGATCCACGCAATCCGGAGCGGTCGGTCTCCTTCTTCGCGATCGTTCGCGTTCCCTGAGAAGCGTGCGCGGGAGCGCCATGACAGGCCGGCTCGCCCGACGAGCCGGCCCGTCTGCCCCTGCTAGACTCCCTGACCCATGCCCCCGGCGCAGCGTGCATCGATCCTGATCGTCGACGACGAGGAAGCGATCCGCGAGAGCCTGCGGATGATCCTCGAGTTCGAGGGATACCGGATCGAGGAGGCTGGCGACGGCCTCGAAGCCCTCCGAATCGCGCGCGAGCGCCCGCCTGACGCGATCCTCCTCGACATCCGCATGCCCGAGATGGACGGCCTGGACGCGCTGCGCACGCTGCGCGAGCGCGGCTATGAGATGCCGGTCCTGATGATCAGTGGGCATGCCGATATCGCGAGCGCGGTCGAGGCCACGCGGCAGGGTGCCTACGACTTTTTCGAGAAGCCTCTCGAGCGCGATCGCGTGCTGCTCTCCCTGCGCAACGCCGTCGAAGCGAATCGCCTGAGCAAGGAGAATCGGCAGGCCGCGGTGGCAGTCGCAGCCGTGGGCGGCGCGGAGCTGGTCGGCTCGACACCCGCGATGGCCAAGCTTCGCGAGACCATCGAGCTGGCCGCCCCGACCACCGCGACCGTGCTGATCGCGGGCGAGAGTGGGACTGGCAAGGAGTTGGTGGCCCGCGCCATCCATGATCGGTCCCCGCGCAAGGGACAGTCCTTCATTCAGGTGAACTGCGCCGCGATCCCAGAGGAATTGATCGAGTCCGAGTTGTTCGGGCACGAGAAGGGGAGTTTCACCGGCGCGGTGCGAAAACAGACGGGCAAGTTCGTCGCGGCGGACGGTGGCACGATCTTCCTCGACGAGGTCGGCGACATGTCGGCGAGGACCCAGGCGAAAGTCCTGCGCGTCCTGGAGAGTGGCGACGTCGAACCGGTGGGGGCGGAGAAGGTGATCCGGGTGAGCGTCCGGGTCGTCGCGGCGACCAATCGGGATCTCGAGCTGGAGATTCGGGAAGGGAGGTTCCGCGAGGATCTCTTCTATCGGCTCAACGTCGTGCCCATCCGGACGCCGCCGCTGCGGGAACGGCTCGACGACCTGCCGCTGCTGGTGGAACATTTCGCCCGGCGCTTCTGCGAGTCGAACAACTACCGACCGAAGCGGATCACCAACGATGCGATCGACCTGCTCCGTTCCCAACCTTGGAAGGGCAACGTGCGCGAGCTGCGCAATCTGGTCGAACGGCTCTTGATCCTCGCGCCAGGCAACGAGATCGATGCCTCGGCGGTCGCCGCGCTCGCCGGGTCGGGACGACCGGAGCTGGCGGAAGCCTTCATGGGTCTCAAGACTCTGCGCGAATTCAAGGACCAGGCGGAGCGGCTCTTCCTGATGCAGAAGCTCGAGGGGCACGGCTGGAATGTGACCCAGACGGCGATCGCGATCGATACTCCGCGCAGCAACCTCTACAAGAAAATGGAGCAGTACGAGATCCGGCGCAAAGGGGCCGCGAGTGAAGACGAGTGAGCTCGAGTCGCTGCTCGAGTCATCGGGAGCGCTGCGGCGTGGCCACTTTCAGCTCTCTTCGGGACTCCACTCGCCGGCCTATGTGCAATGCGCGCTGCTGCTCGAGGAGCCGGCGCGAGCTCGCCGGGTCGGCGCGGCGCTCGCTGCCATCGTCGCGGCGCATTCGCCCGAATCCGTCCTGGCGCCGGCGCTGGGCGGGGTGATCATCGGGCACGAGGTCGCCGCCGCGCTGGGAGTGCCTTTCCGCTTCGTCGAGCGGCTGGGGGAGCGCTTGGCTCTCCGCCGCGGCTTCGCCCTGCGCGCAGGCGAGCGCGTCGTCGTCGTCGAGGACGTCGTGACCACCGGCAAGTCGACCCGCGAGACGGCGACTCTGGCCGAGCAGGCGGGCGCGGAGGTCGTGGCGATCGGATCGATCATCGACCGCGCCGCCGGACTTCACGGCTTCGACCGCCCCTTCTCCGCGCTGCTCCAGCTCGGTTTCCCGACCTATGCCGCCGACAGCTGCCCGCTGTGTGCCGACGGCCCGCCCGCCGTCAAGCCGGGTAGCCGGCCCGGTCTGGCCGGAGATCCCGGCGGCGTCAGCCGGTGAGGATCGACTTGCGTCCGAGCGCTTTGCGCTGAATCGTGTCGATGCTGTCCCGCAGCGCCTCGAGGCGGCCCGCCCTGGTGACGTCCCGGGCTCGGATCTCGATCGTCCAGACGTTGTCGGCCCCGTCGTAGACGTCTAGCGCCCACCGGCCGGCCCGCGCGTTCCAGCGACCAGGTGATCGGCCCTGGATCCCCCAGCCCGAGGGCAGATGGCTGCGGACCTCGAGCTCCGAATAGACGACCGGCTTGGCAATGTCGGACATGGCAGGGATTCTCTCCCAGCCGAGCATTCCCGCCAAGGGGCGCGGCGGCCGCCGCTCCGACGCCTTTCGGCGTTCGCGCTCGGCTGGTACGATCGCGAGGGCGCGCCGTGGCCCCGCTGCGCCTTCAGCCCGGAGAGATTGAGCATGGATATCGACTTGAGCGAAGAGCAAACCCTGCTGCGCGACACCGTCCGGCGATTCGCCGAGGACGTGGTCGCGCCGCGGGCCAAGGAGATCGACGCCAGCGGCGAGTTCCCGCTCGACTTCTTCCGGCAGGCCGGAGAGCTCGGGCTGGCCGGGGTCTACGTGCCGGAGGAGTACGGCGGCGCGGGCATGGACATGGTGGGGTACTGCCTGGCGATCGAGGAGATCAGCAGAGTCTGCGCTTCGAGCGGCGTGATCCTCTCGGTAAACAACTCGCTCGTCTGCGATCCGATTCTGCGTTACGGCAGCGAAGAGCAGAAGCGCGAGTTCCTCGTTCCGCTCGCCTCCGGCCAGAAGCTCGGCTGTTTCGCGCTGACCGAGGCCGATGCCGGCAGCGATGCCGCCGCGCTGCGCACGACCGGCCGGCGAGAGGGCGACGACTACCTGCTCGACGGCGGCAAGGTGTTCATTACGAATGGCACCCACGCCGACATCGCCATCGTCTTCGCTTCCGTCGATCCGGAGAAGAAGCACCGCGGCATCGGCGCGTTCCTGGTGCCCACCGATACTCCAGGGTTCTCGCGCGGACACCACGAGTACAAGCTCGGCGTGCAGGCCTCGGGGACGACCCAGCTCTTCTTCGAAGGCATGCGGGTGCCGGCGGCGTGGCGCCTCGGCGGAGAGGGCGACGGCTTCAAGATCGCGATGGCGACTCTCGACGGCGGCCGCATCGGCATCTCGGCGCAGGCCGTCGGGAATCGCCCAGGCCGCCTTCGAGGCAGCACTGGCCTACGCCAAGGAGCGCAAGCAGTTCGGCCGCCCGATCGCGGACTTTCAGGCGATCCAGTTCTATCTGGCCGACATGGCGATGGAGCTCGACGCCGCGCGCCTGCTGACCTACAAGGCTGCCTGGGCGAAGGAGAACCAGAAGCGCTATAGCCTCGAGGCGGCGCAGGCGAAGCTGTTCTCGTCGGAGATGGCGCAGCGCGTGACCAACAAGGCTCTGCAGATCCACGGGGGCTACGGCTACACGCGCGACTACAACGTCGAGAGGTACTTCCGAGACGCGCGTATTACGGAGATCTACGAGGGCACGAGCGAGATCCAGAAGCTGGTGATCGCGGACTGGATCCTCAAGCAGGGCTGAGACTCGGGCGACCGGACGACCCGGGTCGGCAAGGAGTGTTTCTCCAGTGGACTTCAAGTTGACCCAAGAGCAGGAGCTGCTGCGCCAGGAAGTGCGGCGGTTCGCGGAGGAGCGCATCGCGCCCGGCACCAGGGAACGAGACCGCGCGCACCGGTACCCAGCGGAAATCGTCGCAGAGTTGAGCGAAATGGGTCTGCTCGGCATGTTGGTCGACGAGGAGCTCGGTGGCGGCGGCATGGACCCGCTCACCTATTGCCTGGTGATCGGGGAGCTCTCGCGCATCTGCCCGTCGACCGCGGTCGCGATCAGCGTCTCCAACTCGGTCTGCTGTTGGCCGATCTCCCGCTTCGGCAGCGATTCCCTCAAGAAAGAAGTCCTGCCCGAGCTCGCCAGCGGCGCGGTCGGCGGGTTCTGCTTGACCGAGCCCGGCTCCGGCAGCGATGCCGCATCGATGCGCACCACGGCCCGTCGCGACGGTGCGGACTGGATCCTCGACGGCGAGAAGGCCTGGATCACCAACGCAGGAGTCGCGAAGTGGTACGTGGCGTTCGCCAAGACCGACCCGGAGGCGGGCAAGCGCGGCATCACGGCGTTCGTCGTCTCGGCGGAATGGCCCGGATTCCGCGTCGGCGCCGAGGAGGAGAAACTGGGCCTGCGCGCCTCGAAAACGGCCGCGGTGCTGTTCGACAGTCTGCGCGTACCGAGCGATTACGTTCTCGGCGAGATCGGGTCTGGGTTCAAGATCGCGCTGGCGACCCTCGACCATTCTCGGCTCGGTATCGCTGCGCAAGCGGCGGGAATTCATGGTCGAGCCCTCGAGCTCGCGGTCGCCTACGCCAAGGATCGGGTCCAATTCGGAGTGCCGATCGCGGAGCACCAGGCGATTCGGTTCGCTCTGGCTCGCATGGCGACCGAGCTGGCCGCCTCCCGCGCCCTGGGCCACCACGCGGCGTCGGTACCCGAGCGGAGTCGTGAGGCCGGGCGGCTCGCCGCCGAGGCGAAGGCATTCGCTTCCGAGGCGGCGAATCGTGCGGTCTGGGACTCGCTCCAGATCCACGGCGGCAACGGTTACTGCGAGGACTACGAAATCGCCCGCTTGTACCGGGACGTCCGCGTCACCACCATCTACGAAGGGACGAGCGAGATGCAGCGCCTGGTGATCGCCCGTCACCTTCTCGCGTCGTGACGGCGGCGGAACCCGAGTCGCGGCCTTCTCGCGTTCTCGGAATCGTTCTCAATTACAACGGCCGGGAGCTCACCCTCGCGACGCTCGCGAGCCTGGTCGGCCTCGAGTATCCGGCGCTCGATCTCGTCGTCGTCGACAATGGCTCGACCGACGGTTCGCATCAAGCCGTAGCCGAGCAGTTCCCTTCGGTCCGGCTCCTGCGCACCGACACCAACCTCGGCATCTCGGGGGGGCTCAATCTGGGCTTCCGGCTGGGCCTCGCCGAGGGCTACGACTTCCTGATGCCGATGAACAACGACATCGAGGTCGCCCCGGATCTTCTCGGCGAGCTCGTCGCGGCCGCCAGCGCAGATCTCACCATCGGCTGCGTGGGGCCGAAGTGCTACTACTTCTACGGCGACCGGAACAGGATCTGGTCGGCCGGCGGACGTCTGCGCTTCCGCGAGGCGGTGACGCGAGAGCGGGGGATGGGGGAGATCGATCATGGCCAGTACGATGTCCCTGGCGAGGTCGACTACCTCAACGGCGCCCTCATGCTGATCCGTCGCGGCGCCCTGGTCGCGACGGGCCTCTGGGATCCCGTCTACCAGGTCTCGGTCGAGGACGCCGACTGGTGCGTGCGCATGAAGCGAACCGGACTGCGCTGCTGGTACGTGCCGCGGGCGCGCCTCTGGCACATGGTCTCGCCGACGACGGGCGGCTATCGGGCGGCGCGGACTTTTCGCACGGGCCGCTCGACGGCGATCTTCGTGCGCAAGTATGCGGGCCTCGGCGGTTGGCTCTCCTGGCTCTTCTGGCTGACCGTGGCACTCCCGGCGGCGCTGGTCCGCGAGCTACCGCGCCGCAACTCGAGCGCGGTGATCGCCAAGTACCGTGGCTACTGGGCGGGCCTGCACGCCGGGCTACCGCCGCCGCCGGCTGCCACCGCGCCGCCGCCGCACTCCCCTGAGGCGCCCGGCAGCGTGGCCTAAGTCGTTCTCGGTGATAGGCTTCGCACGACAATTCTCGAGCTTCAGGCCTGCTCTCGAGTCGAGGAGTCCTGGCAATGGCTGTAGTCGACAAGAAGATCGAACGCGAAGTCGCGATGCGCCGGACGCCGCTGGCCGAAGAGGTCGAACGGCGATCGCGCGCGGCGCGCGGGCGCTGGGAAGAGACGCGAGCGCGCGCGGTCGCAGCTCGGCCCGAGTGGAAGGAAGATTTCACCACGGTCTCTGGCATGGCGATCCCGCAGCTGGTCACCGCCGACCAGGTGACGGCCGATCCGGTCGACGAGATCGGGGTGCCGGGCGAGTTTCCCTATACCCGCGGCATACATCCCACCGGCTACCGGGGCAAGCTCTGGACGATGCGCCAGTTCGCCGGCTTCGGGTCCGCGAGCGACACGAACCAGCGGTTCAAGTACCTCCTCGAACAGGGACAGACCGGTCTTTCGGTGGCTTTCCATCTACCGACGTTGTACGGCTACGACTCGGACCACCCCATGGCGGCGGGGGAGGTGGGCAAGTGCGGAGTCGCCATCGACTCTCTGGCCGACATGGAGGTGCTGTTCGCGGGGATCCCACTGGGTGAGGTCACGACGTCGATGACCATCAACTCGACGGCGCCGATTCTCTTCGCGATGTACCTCGCCGTCGCGGAAAAGCAGGGCGTGAACATCGCTCGCGACGTCTCCGGGACTCTCCAGAACGACATCTTGAAGGAGTACATCGCGCAGAAGGAGTACATCTACCCGCCGCGGCCCTCGATGCGCCTGATCACCGACCAGTTCGCCTTCGCCGGCGAGCGGGTGCCACGTTGGAACACGATCTCGATCTCCGGCTACCATATCCGCGAGGCGGGATCGACAGCGCTCCAAGAGCTCGCATTCACGTTGCGCGACGGCATGGAATACGTCGAATACGGCGTGCGCGCCGGGCTCGAGATCGACGACTTCGCGCCTCGGCTCTCGTTCTTCTTCAACAGTCACAACGATTTCTTCGAGGAGGTCGCCAAGTTCCGGGCGGCCCGGGCGATCTGGGCACGCGTCATGCGGGAGCGCTATGGCGCCAAGAATCCCCGCTCCTGGATGCTGCGATTCCACACTCAAACCGCCGGCTGCTCGCTCACCGCCCAGCAACCGATCAACAACGTCGTCCGGACCACCATTCAAGCTCTCGCCGCAGTTCTGGGCGGCACGCAATCGCTCCACACCAACGCGCTCGACGAGACGCTCGCGTTGCCCACGGAGGAGAACGCGCGGATCGCCTTGCGGACCCAGCAGATCATCGCGCACGAATCAGGCGTGATCAACACGATCGACCCTCTGGGCGGCTCCTGGTTCATCGAGGACTTGACGCGCAGGATGATCGACGGCTCGATCGACTACTTCCGGCGCATCGACGAGCTGGGCGGAATGGTCGAAGCGATCGAGGCGGGATTCCCCCAGCGCGAGATCATGGACGCGGCCTTCGCGCACCAGCGCGCAGTCGAGCGCCAGGAGAAGCAGATCGTTGGGCTCAATTCTTTTCAGCTCGAGGACGAGTCCCCGGTCGACACGCTCTACATCGACGACTCGTTCGCCGACGTCCAGGTCGCGGCGATCGAAGGCGTCAAGAGCCGCCGAGATGCCGGCGCTGTGGGCGGCAGCCTCGACGCCCTGAAGCGTGGCGCCGCCGGCGAGGCCAACACCATGCCCCTGATCCTCGATTGCGTCAAGGCGTACTGCACGGTGGGAGAGATCTCGGACGCGCTGCGTGACGTCTACGGCACGTGGGAAGAACCCGCGGTCTTCTGAGGAGACGATGTCCTCGCTCGTTCACACAGTTCGCGGTCTGCTCGCCTACATGATCTGGGCGGACCGCCATGTCCTGCGCGCTCTGTCCGAGTTGCCCGAAGAGCATCTCGTGCGCGAGACCGGTTCGAGCCATGGCTCCGTTCTCGGCACACTCGCCCACATTCTCGGCTCCGAACAGCTGTGGTTGTCGCGCTTCCTCGGCGTGCCGCTGCGGCGCTTGCCCGGCATCGAGGACTTCCCGAGCCTGGCGCTGATTGCGGCGAGCTTCGAGGACTTCTGGCCCCAGCTCGAGTTCTTTCTCGCCTCGCTCGGCGAAACCCAGCTGGCCGAGGACTTCACCTGGACGAACTCGCGCGGCGAGACCCACACCGCCCCCTACCGCCACGTCCTGCTTCACGTCGTCAACCACTCGAGCTACCACCGCGGTCAGGTCGCCTGTCAACTCCGGCAGCTCGGGCACCGCCCGCCAGGGACCGATCTCGCCTATTGGCGCGGCGCACTTTGAGCCCGATTGCTCTGTTAGAATCAAGCAGATGAGTGCACCGGGACTGCGCATTCTGATCGCCAAGCCCGGCCTCGACGGCCACGACAGGGGCGCCAAGGTGGTGGCTCGCGCGCTGCGAGACGCCGGCTTCGAGGTCATCTACACTGGATTGCGACAGACGCCGGAGCAGGTCGCGGTGGCGGCGATTCAAGAGGATGTCGACGCCGTCGGTCTGTCCATCCTCTCGGGCGCCCACAACCGGCTACTGCCGGAAATCGCGCGGCTCCTGAGTGACTCCGGAGGCACCGATATCCTGGTGTTCGCCGGTGGCATCATCCCGCAGCGTGACATCCCGAATCTGAAATCGGCCGGCATCGACGAGATCTTCCTTCCTGGCACGCCGACCGGCGACATCGTGGCTTACTTGAACCGAAGGCTGCGCGCGGCTTGAGAGCTGCGCCGCGACGACCGACTCCGCAGTCGGAGGTGAGATGACGAGGACGATCCTGCTGGCGGACGACAGCGTGACCATCCAGAAGGTGGTCGAGCTGACCTTCATGGACGAGGACTTTCGCGTCGTCTCGGTCGGCACCGGCACCGAGGCGATCGAGCGGCTGGCGGAGGTCTCGCCCGACATCGTCATCGCCGATGTACACATGCCGGGAGCCGATGGCTACGAGGTCGCCGACTGGGTGCGGACAAACCGGCCAGGCACGCCCGTGCTCCTGCTCGCCGGGACTTTCGAGGTCTTCGACGCCGATCGCGCGCAGAGCGTGGGCGCCGCGGCGCATCTGAAGAAACCCTTCGATTCTCAGGAGCTGCTGCGACGCGTGCGCGAGATGATCGAAGCCCCGTCGGCTCCGAGCGGGCCGGCTCCGGCCGTGTCGGCCGCTGCCGTGCCGGAAGGCGGGCCAGGCACGGCGGAGACCAGCAAGGTCGCGGCGACGAGCGCCTCCGGTTTGGACTGGTCGATCCCGGTCGAGGACGAGCCCGACGGCGCCTCCTCTTGGAGCGTCGAGGTCGACGGCGAGAGCGATCTAGAGAGCACGGCGCAGCCATTCGACTCGAGCGCCGGGGCCGCGGCGTTGCCGGACCTCGAAGCTGCGCCGGAGTTCGAGCCGCTGCCCAGCCTGGAGCCGATCGTGGCGGCGCAACCGGAGGACTCCCGCCCTGCCGTCGCGGGCTCGGCCGCGCCCGGAGTGAACGGGTCGCTGTCCGACGACGACGTCGAGCGGATCGCGCGGCGCATCGCCGAGCTGATCGGCGACAAGGTCGTCCGCGAGGTCGCGTGGGAGGTCGTTCCCGACCTGGCCGAAGTGCTGCTCAAGGCTCGCATCCGCGAGCTCGAGTCCTCGGTAGAGTAGGAAGGGGCTGCGCCTGGCGCTCGGCCCGGCCGGCTCGCCGGTCCGAGCCGGCGTGTCGGCGTGGCAGCGCCAGAACGCCGGAGACCGCGATGACCGAGATGGAGAAGAGCTTCGAACCCAAGGCCTTCGAGGAGCGCTGGCAGCGCGCCTGGGCCGACGGCGAGTACTTCGTCTGTCCCGCCGCCTCCGATCGGCCGGCCTACTGCGTGATGATCCCGCCCCCCAATGTCACGGGGAAGCTGCACATGGGCCATGCGCTGCAGTCCACGCTCCAGGACGTCCTGACCCGCTGGCGCCGGATGCAAGGGCGCAACGCGCTCTGGCTGCCTGGGACGGACCACGCCGGTATCGCCACGCAACTGATGGTGGAGCGAGATCTCGCCGGCGAAGGACTGACGCGCCACGATCTCGGACGCGATCGCTTCGTCGAGCGGATGTGGCAGTGGAAGAAGCGGTACCACGGCAACATCCGCCGACAACTCGATCGATTGGGCGCCTCTTGCGACTGGACCCGAGAGCGCTTCACGCTCGACGAGGGTCTCTCCCGCGCTGTCCGGGAGGCCTTCGTCCGACTTCACGCCGAAGGATTGATCTACCGCGGCGAGTACATCGTGAACTGGTCGACAGGGCTCGACACCGCGATCTCGGACCTGGAAGTCGAGATGCGGGCGGTCGAGGATCGCCTCTGGCACATCGCCTATCCGATCGAAGGCTCAGCGGAGCGGATCGTGGTCGCCACCTCGCGGCCCGAGACCATGCTCGGCGACACCGCGATCGCATACCACCCGGAAGACGAGCGCTTCCGGCACCTGCGCGGGCTGCGCGCGATCGTTCCGATCGCCGGGCGGCCCATTCCCTTCGTCGCTGACGAGGTGGTGGAGCGCGAGTTCGGCAGCGGTCTGGTCAAGGTGACCCCCGCTCATGATCCCGCGGACTTCGAGATCGGCCGGCGCCACGGCCTCCCCGGCATCCAGGTGATCAACCGACTCGGCCGCATGACCGAAGACGCAGGCGCGGAGTTCGCCGGCCTGACGGTCGAGGAGGCTCGCGAGAAGCTCCTGGCGCGCCTGCGCGAGGGGGGCTTCCTGGTGCGCGAGGAGCCCTATACCCACAACGTGGGCTACTGCCAGCGTAGCGGCGTTCGGGTGCAGCCGCTGGTGTCGACGCAGTGGTTCTGTGACGTCACGTCCATGGCCGGCGAGGCTCTCGCGGCGGTGAGAGACGGCCGCCTGGAGCTGGTGCCCGCTTCGTGGGACAAGACCTGGGAGCACTGGCTCTCGAACATCCGACCCTGGTGCATCTCGCGGCAGCTCTGGTGGGGTCATCAGATTCCTGCTTGGTATGACCCGGCAGGCCGCTGCCACGTCGCGCTCAGCCGCGAGGAAGCGGAGGCGGCAGCGGGCACGACCGAGCTGACGCAGGATCCCGACGTTCTCGACACTTGGTTTTCTTCGGCGCTCTGGCCCTTCTCGACGCTCGGTTGGCCCGACGAGACCGCCGACCTCGGAACGTTCTATCCGACCTCGGTCCTGGTGACGGGGTTCGACATCCTCTTCTTCTGGGTGGCGCGGATGGTGATGACCGGCTTGCATTTCACCGGCCGCGCGCCGTTCGCCAAGGTCCATCTGACCGGACTGGTTCGCGATGCCGAGGGCCAGAAGATGTCGAAAACCAAGGGCAACGTGCTCGATCCAGAGGAGCTCATTGACCAATATGGCGCCGACGCCGTTCGCTTCACCCTGGCGCTGCTCGACAGCCCGGGTCGCGACATCCCGCTCGACGCGGACCGCATGGCGGGCTATCGGGCATTCGGCAACAAGATCTGGAACGCGACGCGATTCGCGCTCTCGCGTGCGGGCGACGCGCGGGTTCGGACCGAGCTCGAGGTGGACGGCCTGGGCCTGCCCGAGCGTTGGATCCTGGCGCGGCTCGCCGAGACGGCCGAGCAAGTCACCGCGCGCCTCGAGGAGTTCCGTTTCGATCTCGCCTGCTCGGAGCTTTATCACTTCTTCTGGAGCGACTTCTGCGATTGGTACATCGAGATGGCGAAGCCCGGCCTGGAGCCGGCGAGCGCGAGGCCCGAAGTGGGGGAGGTGGCGCTCACCGTTCTCGATCGCGCCCTTCGGCTCCTGCACCCGGTGATGCCCTTCCTCACCGAGGAGCTTTGGCAACGACTGCCCGGGCGCGAAGCCATCCACGAGGAGACGATCTGCCTGGCGCCCTATCCGGGACCGGAGCCGACGTGGAGTCTCTCGCCAGAGGATCGAGAGTCGATCGAGCTCCTGCGTCGTACCGTCGCCGCGGTTCGCAACGATCGCGCGGAGCTCAAGGTCGGGCCCCGCGTGCCGGCCGATCTCTTCGTCGAGCGCGAGGAGGGCGGCGAGTCCAGCGCCCGCTACCTCGCGGCGCCGGAAACCGCGGCCCTGCTCAGCGCCCTCTGCGGCGTAGCGCGTGTGCGGCGGGAGACACCGCCGGCCGCCGCGGCGAACAAGCACGCAATGGGCAACCTCGTGCTCACTCCGGTCTTCGCCAGCCGGGCCGAACGCGCCGACCCCGAGCGCCTGAGGGCGCAGATCGCAGAGGTCGAGTCTGCGCTCGAGCGAGCCCGCGCTCGCCTCGAGAACCCCTCGTTCCTGGAGAAGGCGCCCGCGGCGGTCGTCGCTGGCGCGCGTCAGGCCGAGGAAGAGCTCTCGGTCAGGCGAGCGCGCCTGCGCGAAGCTCTCGAGGTGACGGTGGCGAAGTGACCTCCGAACCGACACCGATCCGTGGCGCCACGGTGAGAGGGCTCGCGACGGCTCTGTCTGACCGCTTGGGTGCCTTGCCGAGCCTGATCGTGGCCGACGAGCTCGAATCCACCCAGACGTTCGCGCGCCGCCTGCTCGATCGACACTTCGCCGACGACGAGGTCCCGGGCGCCTTTGCCGTCCTCGCCTTGGGGCAGACCGCCGGGCGCGGTCGCCGCGGGCGCAGCTGGTCGAGTGGCACGGGACTCGGCGTCTGGGGCTCTCTGGCGTTGCCGGTGTCGGGCTCCGACGCACTGCAGGCGCTGCCGTTGCGGGCTGCCGTGGCGCTGGCGGAGACTCTCAACGGCTGGCTCGGCGGCAGCTGCCGCGTCAAGTGGCCCAACGACCTCGTATGCGACGGCCGCAAGCTCGGGGGCCTTCTGGTGGACGCCATCGCCGGGCCTTCCGGCGTCGGCTGGGCGATTGTCGGCGTCGGTGTCAATCACGGCCACCGCAGCGAAGAGCTGCCCGAACCGAAGGCGGTTTCCCTCACCGCCGCGGGCGGCGACACTCCTCCGCTCGCCGAAGTGGTCGCTGGGATCTTCGAGGCGCTCTGGACCCATCTCACCGCAGAGCGCGGCTGGCTCGAGCGCTATCGGGCACTCACTGTCCATGAGCCGGGGGAGCGGATCGAATGCGAGATCGGCACCGGCGAGCGCGTGATCGGGCATTTCGCGGGCTTCGACGACCTCGGCAGGATTCGGATCGAAACAGCGGACGAGGTTCGAACGCTGACTTCAGGAGAGGTGTTCTCGTGAGCGCTCGCGATTCGAAGGCAGAGCTGCTGCTGGCGATCGACGTCGGCAACACGAACACCGTGTTCGGCGTCTACCGGGGCGCCGAGCTGATCGAGAACTTCAGGCTCTCGACCGACGTCGAGAGGACCTCCGACGAGTATGGCGCGACTCTGGTCACGCTCCTGAACCGAGCCGAGATCGGCACGGAGAGCGTCGCCGACGTCATCGTCTGCTCGGTCGTGCCCCCGCTTCATCCGACCCTGGTGCGGTTGGGAGAAGCCTTCTTCGGCCGCCGTCCGCTCTTCGTCGAGCCGGGGGTGCGGACCGGTATGCCGATCCGCTACGACAATCCCTCCGAGGTCGGCGCCGACCGCATCGTCAATGCCGTCGCCGCGCGAGAGCTGTGCGGCGCCCCGGTCGTGGTCGTCGATTTCGGCACGGCGACCACCTTCGACATCGTCAACGCCAAAGGAGAGTACGCGGGCGGGATCATCTGCCCCGGCGTCCTGATTTCCGCCGAGGCGCTCTTCTCCCAGGCCTCCCGGCTCTACAGGGTGGACGTCCGCCCACCCGACGGGCTGATCGGACGCAACACGGCGGCGGCGATGCAGGCGGGGATCTACTACGGCTACGTCGGCTTGGTCGACGGCATCCTCGGCCGTCTCAAGGCCGAGATCCAAGGCCTGCAAGAGATCGTCGCGACCGGCGGTCAGGCCGAGATGATAGCGGCCGGATCGGCCCACCTCGATCGGGTGGAGCCCAGGCTGACCCTCACGGGTCTGCAGCTGATTCATGCGCTCAACCGACGCTGAAGACGACGGCACGGCCGAAGATCAGGCGTACTTCCGGGCGATCGAGGAGTCGTTTCTGCGGCTGCGCGGCAGCGGTACGCTGCTCGCCGCCGCCGACTGGCAGATGGCGCGGGAATGGCGCCGGTCGGGAGTGCCTCTCGAGCTGGTGATCGAGACTCTCGAGACGCTCTTCGAGCGCCTGCGGCAGCGGCGGTCGAAGCGGGGAATCTCCAGCCTTCGCTATTTCCGGGCCGCCGTAGCCGCCGCCTGGGACCAGGAGCTCGAAGTGCGTTCCGGTGGCGCACGACGATTCGCGGCGCAGCCCCTGCTCGTGAAGGATCGGCTCGCGCGGCTGGCGGCGAGCCTGCCGGCCGAGCTGCCGCGCCGAGAGCACTTCGCAGAAGCCATCGTGGCGCTCTCCGGCACTGTCGCCGAGGTCGAGCCCGAGCTCGCCGAGCTCGACCGGGATCTTCTCTCGGCGCTCGCGGCCACGCTCTCCGCCGCGGCATCGGCAGAGCTCGACCACGAGGTCATTCGAACGCTCGCAGCGCACGCTGGCCGTCTCTCAGCCAGCGAACGGACGGCGGCGCGCGCGCGCCTGCGCGACCAGGCGCTGCGCCGGCGCTGGCACCTGGCCGTGCTCTCGCTCTTCGCGCCCGAGGCACAGGAGCCTGATTCCGACTGACGACACCCGCCGAAGCCGCTAGTTGCATCTCCTCGAAGAGCGACTAAGGCGGGCATGGCGAGCGATGCGACATTGCCGCCGGCGCTCCTGCCGGCGGTGGCGGTGGCACTCGGCGCGGCAGCTGCCTGGTATCTCCCGCTGCTGCCTTCGGTCGGAGCGGGGGTCGGCCTGGCGCTGCTCGGGGTGGCGGCTGGCGGCGCCTCGGGCCGGGCGGTGTTGGCTTTGGGGCTCGGCCTGGCGGCGGCGGTGCCGGCTCGGCAGAGCGCAGAAGTACCCTTCCAGGACCCGGCCCGGATCGTCCTCGCGCAGGGCACGATCTGTGGCCACCCGCGTCGCTATGCCGAGGGCGGGGCTTCGATCTCGCTTTGTGCCGAGAGGCTTCGCCGTGGACTCGAAGTCGCTTTGGGCAGTTGGGAGCTGCGCCTCGATCTCGCTCCGGGAATCCACGCCCCACCCCTCGGAGCCCGGGTCCGGGCCCGGGGGCCACTCGCCAGGACCCCCGGCTACGACAACGCCTATCGCTCGCCCGCCGGTCGCTGGTCGCTACGGGTGAAGGCCGCGCCGTTCCTGATCGAAGTGGCGGAGCCGCCGGCGGCGCTGCGCTGGATTGCCCTTCTGCGGAATCGGTTGGACCGGCTCTGGACGGCCGGCGGCGAGGATCGCCGACCCGCCATCTCTCTCGCCCGCGCGCTGGTTCTGGGTGATGCGCAAGCGCTTCCGGAGAGCTGGCAGCGGGGACTGAAACGAACCGGACTGGCGCACTTGATCGCCGTCTCGGGATTCAACGTGGCCCTGGTCGCCGGGGCCGTCCTGCTCGCCAGCGCGCCGTTGCCGAGACCCGTAGGTGTGGCCAACAGCGCGCTCGCCGCCACGGTCTATCTCGCTCTGGTCGGACCCGAACCTTCTCTGGTGCGAGCTACCGGGATGGCACTGGCGGCCGCCGCGGCACTTTTCTGTCGCAGATCGCCCTCGTCCTTGAACGCCCTCACTCTCGTCGCCGTCGGCATGGTGATCTGGCATCCGGGAGTGCTCGACGACGTGGGCTTTCGGCTCTCGGTCGCCGCGACCGCCGGCCTTCTGGGCTTGGCCCCCAGAATCGCGAGGCGGCTGCCCGAACGTCCACGGCCTCTGATGACGGCGCTGGCGGCGTCACTCGGTGCGCAGATCGCCGCGACCCCATTCGCGGTGGCGGCCTTCGGCCGGGTGCCGCTCGCCGCGCCCTTGCTCAATCTGCTGTTCGTACCCGCCTCGGCGCTCGGTCTCGTCGGCGGACTGGCGTGCGGCCTGGCCGGAGTCCTCTCCGGTCCCAGCACGATGAGTTGGTTCCTGCCACTTCTCGACGTCGCCGCGCTTCCCTTCGCGAGTCTGCCTCACTTGCCGCCCTCGATACTCTGGTCACTTCCGGTACCCCGGGGGCTGGTCTCCGGTTTGCTGCTGGCCCTGTTCTTCTGGGGCCTCGCCGTATCCGGGAAGTTTCGTCGAGCCGCGGTCCTCGCTCTGCCGCTCGCCGCGGCGGCTGGCCACGGCCGCCCTGCCCCGGAGCCGTACGAGCTCACCCTGCTCGACGTGGGGCAGGGTGACGCGATGCTGCTGCGCGCTGCCGGAGCGGTCGTCCTGATCGATGGTGGCGGCGCCCGCGGACGCGACATGGCGACATCGGTCCTGCTTCCAGCCCTGGCGCGACGTGGCATCACCCAGGTCGACGCTCTCGTCCTCACCCACGCGGACCGGGACCACTGCGGCGGGCTGGCGGATCTGATCGGCTGGATTCCGATCCAGGAGATCTGGGTGCCCGCCAAGCTGGGCAGCAATCAGTGCACGGCCGCGCTCACCGGGGCGGGGCCGGTCCGGTGGTTGGTCCGGGGGCAGCGGCGGCAGCTGGGTCCCTTCGACGTCAACGTCCTCCATCCGGATCTGGTCCCGGGCTCGACCGACAACGCGGTTTCGCTGGTTCTCGACGTGCGCGCCGGAGGACGCCGCCTCCTCTTGACTGGCGATCTCGATGCGGCCGGAGAGCGGGCGATTGCGCCGGCGATCGGTAGGTTCCCGCGCGTCGACCTGTTGAAAGTCGCTCACCACGGCTCGTCGACCTCGAGTTCCGAGCAGCTGCTGCGGGCGGCGCGGCCAAGGCTCGCGCTGATCTCCGCGGGGAGCCGCAATCCCTATGGTCACCCGACGCCTCGAACACTCGCCCGCCTGGCCGAACAGGGTATCCCGGTGCTCCGCACCGACAGAGACGGCGAGATCTCCGTGAGCTGGGGCCTCGGCAGGTCCCTGTCGATCGCTCTGCCCGGATCGCCGCGGCGCGCCACGAACGCGTCTCGCCGCTAGACTCCGTCGCATGGCGACGGTGCTCGTTATCCTGGGTGCAACTGCGACGGGCAAGAGTGCGCTCGCGCTCCAGATCGCGGCGCACATCGGAGCCGAGATCGTCAATGCCGACGCGCTCCAAGTCTATCGAGGCCTGGACATCGGCACCGCCAAGCCCTCGCACGGCGATCGCGCGGCCGTAAGCCATCACCTTGTCGACATCCTCTCTCCCGAGGAGGGCTATTCGGCCGGGGAATTCGCCCGCCTGGCCGGGGCCGCTCTCGACGACATCGCCGCCCGCGGTCGAGCCGCGCTCGTCGTCGGCGGCAGCGGGCTCTATCTGCATGCGCTGTTCAGAGGGCTTGCCGACCTGCCGGCCGTCGATCCGGGGATTCGTCGCGCCTTGGCGGAGCGGTTGGGGCGGGAGGGTCTGCCGGCACTACGTGCCGAGCTCGAGCGGCTGGACCCGCCGAGCGCCGTTCGGCTGAAGCCGAACGACACCCAGAGAACCCTACGGGCGCTCGAGGTACAGAAGACGACGGGGCGTCCGCTCTCGTTCTGGCTGGCGCGGTCCCCCGCGCCGCCCAACCCGCGCCCTGGCATGAGGAGGATCGGATTGACGCTACCGCGGGGGGTTCTGTACGATCGCATTAAGTCGCGCGTCGAGCGGATGGTCGCGGATGGGTGGCTCGACGAAGTACGCGGTCTTCAGCGAGCCGGATTCGAGCCGACGTGCCCGGCATTCCAAGCGATCGGCTACTCCCAGTGGGTGCGTCATCTGGGTGGGGAGCTGAGCTTCGACGCCGCGGTGGCGGAGATCGTGAAGGCGACGCGCCGGTACGCCAAGCGACAGGAGACCTGGTTTCGGCGCGAGGCCGGCGTGGTCTGGCGCGATGCCCGAGGCGTCGACCGGCAGGTAAGGGCGATCGCTCGCTGGCTCCAAGGGGACCGACGGTGGGGGAACGGATGAACAAGCCGAGCATCAACATCCAGGATGGGTACCTCTTCCAGAGCCTCAAGGACGGTCGCGCGATGACCTTCGAGCTCGTTACCGGCAAACAGCTCGAGGGCAGGATTCGGCGCTTCGACCGATTCGCCGTGGTTGTGGAGATGGCGGGTCGCGAGATCCTCGTCTACAAACACGCCATCGCGAGCATCGCCTCTGCGGAGGTCTGAGGCCCCGGCCCCGATGAAGAGGGCCGCCAGGGGCATCGCGGTCGCGGTCGTCGTGGCAACCCTTTCCGGCTGCGCGAGCGCACCCGCGCCGACCAGCCAATACACGCCGCCTGCGCCGGAGTTGGCTGCGTTCCTGCCCGACCCGACCGCGGGCAGTGATCGACAAGATGCGGCAGTCGACACCGTGCGTCAGGCTCATGCCCGGCTCTTGCAAACCGGCGACACGGCGACGGTGAAGACCTCGCTCTCAGCCTTGCTTGCGGCTCGGCCCGAATGGGTTCCTGCGCGCGTCGCGCTGGCACAGGCACATCTCGTCGCGGGCGAGCTCTCGACCGCCTTGGAGGCCGTACGAACGCTTGGGCCGGCGCGCGGCCCCGCGGGCGACCTCATCGTCGCCAGGGTGCTCGAAGAGGAGGGCGACGTCGCCGGTGCCGCCATTGCGCTCGCCCATGTCCAGTCCAGCTCCGAGAGCGTCATCCAGTCCCTGCGGAGACTCGAACCTCGCGCCGTCGAGGTCCTTTCCGCCAGGGTCGAAGAGGCCGCCGCCAGGGCACGATACCTCGACGCTGAGGCCGCGCTAGCGGACCTCCGGTTCCTGCGCCCCCAGGCTCGGCGGACTCTGGAGCTGGATCTCGAGCTGGCCCGGGCCACTGACGATCGGGCTCGGGAGCTCGAGTTGTTGCGACGGCTCGCCCCCGGTCGCGAAGGCAGCGTCGAGATGCGGCTGCGGCGCGCCGATCTCGAGATGCAGCTGGGAGACGCCCCGGCCGGGTTGGCGATCGTTCAAGCTCTGGCCACGGACGCACCCGGAAACGCAGTGCTCGCCGAGCACCTGCGTCGCGCCCAGTTTCGTTGGCGGGTCATCAATTCTCCCGAGTCGGTGCGAAGGATCGCGAGCTCTCCGCAGATCAGACGGTCCGACGCCGCGGTATTGCTCTACTGGCTCCTGCCTCAGGTTCGCACTGCAAGAGGTGGCGAGGCACGCATCGCTTCGGACATCCTCGATCATCCGGCGCGCGAAGAGATCGTTCGGGTCGTCAATCTCGGCCTGCTCGCGGTCGACGACACCCAGCACACTTTCCACCCGGAGCGCGCCGTCCGGCGCTCGGACCTGCTCGCTGCGCTCCTGCGCGTACTCGCGCGCGCGCCGGCCGGCGACCCCTGCACGAGCTCGGCGCCGAGCGGTTTGAGCGGCCCGGAGGCCATCTGCCAACGCGCCGTCACCTGCACGCTCGTGCAGAGCCCCGCGGATTGTCTCGCCGGCGGCCCGATCTCGGGCTCGGAAGCGCTGGAGCTGATCCGGCGCACGACCGAGCGCTCGGAGCAGCGGTGAACCTCACTCTGCCGAATCTCCTGTCGCTGCTGCGCATGGGATTGATCCCGCTGTTCGTCGTCTCCGTGCTCGACGGGCGGCCAGGTCGGGCGCTCGCGGTCTTCGTCGTCGCGGGCGTCACCGACGCCCTGGATGGCTTCATTGCCCGTTTCTGGAATCAGCGCTCGGTCCTGGGCGCCTATCTCGACCCCGCCGCCGACAAGCTGCTGCTGGTGACGTCGTACGTCGTACTGGCCATCCCGGACCTGCATCGTGGCTTCGTCATTCCAGCCTGGGTGAGCGCGCTGGTCATCACACGCGACGTAGTCATCGTGGTCGTGGCCGTGATTCTGTACCTCGCCTCGGGCATCAGCCAGTTTCCTCCCAGCCCGATCAGCAAGATCAACACCGCGGTTCAGGTCGCCACCATCATCCTGGTGCTCCTTTCCGGCCTCGTGCCCGGGCTGGAGCTCGTGTCGACGATCGCCGTCTATCTGGTCGCGACATTGACGCTGCTCTCGGGCATCGACTACATCCGTCTCACCAACACCATGGCAGCCATGAAATGAAGCCAGAAGAGCGGCGTCCGGGTCACACCGAGGCCGGCGCTAGCGTAAGGTAGGGGGGCTCGCGAGCGCGCCAAGCATGCCCGGATTCGTCCATCTCCACCTCCATAGCCAGTACAGCCTCCTCGACGGCGCCAATCGGCTGGACGACGTGATCGGGGCCGCCGCCGCCGCCGGGATGCCGGCGCTGGCGCTGACCGACCACGGCAATTTGTTCGGTGCGATCGAATTCTACGACCGCGCCCAGAGGGCGGGCATTCAGCCGATTCTCGGGATGGAGGCCTACGTCGCGCGGGGCGGCCATACCGAGCGCGACCCCAAGCGGTCGTCGAGCAACCATCTGGTGCTGCTCGCCCGCAACGATACCGGTTTCCGCAATCTGATCAAGCTGACCACGCGCTCGTACCTGGACGGCTTCTACTACAAGCCACGGATCGATCACGACCTGCTGCGCCGGCATGCCGACGGCCTGATCGGCCTGTCCGCATGCCTCAAGGGGGAGATCAACGAGAGCATCCTCGGGCGCCGCGAGGACGAGGCCGAGCGCAGGGCCCGCACCTACGCGGAGATCTTCGGTCCGGAGAACTTCTATCTGGAGCTCCAGGACCACGGCATTCCGGAACAGCGAGCGGCCAATGACGTTCTGCGCCGCCTTTCGATCAAGCTCGGCCTCAAGCTGGTGGTGACCAACGACTGTCACTATCTGCGCCGGGAGGATGCCTTCGCCCACGACGTGCTGCTGTGCATCGGGACCCAGCGCATGCTCGCGGATCCCGATCGGCTGCGCTACGCCTCCGAAGAGTTCTACCTGAAGAGCGGGGCGGAGCTCGAGAAGGTGTTCCCACGCGATGGCGCGGCGATCGAGACCTCCGTCGAGATCGCAGAACGATGCCGCGTGGACCTGCGCACCGACGGGTTTCACCTCCCCGACTTTCCGGTGCCGGCGGGCGAGACGCTCGACAGCTACCTCGCCAAGACGGCCCGCCAAGGGCTCGAGCAGCGGCTCGCGGAGAACGAGCGCAGAGGCACGAGCGATCATCGCTTCGACGCCGCAGCCTACCGGGAGCGACTCGACTACGAGATCGGCGTCGTCACCAGAATGGGGTTCCCCGGCTACTTTCTGATCGTCTGGGACTTCATCCGACACGCCCGGGAGAATGGCATTCCGGTGGGCCCGGGCCGCGGCTCCGCCGCCGGTTCGCTGGTGGCCTACGCGTTGCGCATCACGGATATCGATCCCTTGCGCTACGACCTGCTGTTCGAGCGATTCCTGAACCCCGAGCGGGTCAGTATGCCCGACATCGACATCGACTTCTGCATGCGACGACGGGGCGAAGTGATCCAGTACGTCAACGAGAAGTATGGGCGGGACCGCGTCGCCCAGATCATCACGTTCGGCACGCTGGCCGCCAAGGGCGTGCTGCGCGATGTCGGTCGGGTCATGGGTCTGCCATTCGCCAAGGTCGACCGGGTCGCCAAGCTGATTCCGGACATGACACGGTCCCTGGCGGAGGCGGCCAGGAGCAACGACAGCCTCGCGGCCGAAATCGCCGACGATCCCGAGGTGGGCAAGATCGTCGAGGTCGGCTGCCGCCTCGAGGGCCTGACTCGTCACGCCTCGGTTCACGCCGCCGGAGTAGTGATCGCGCCCCGGGCGATCGATGAGCTGGTGCCGCTCTACAAGACCAACCGCGACGAAGTGACGACCCAGTGGGACATGAAAGTCGTCGAGCGCCTCGGCCTGCTGAAGATGGACTTCCTCGGCCTGAAGACGGTAACAGTGGTGGACGACACGCTCAAGGCGCTCGAGCGGCAGGGCATCCCCCTCGACCTCGATTCGGTTCGCTTGGACGACTCCGCCGTCTTCGAGCTCTTCAGTGCGGGACGCACCAACGGCATCTTCCAGTTCGAGTCGAGCGGCATGAAGGACATGCTGCGTCGAGCGCAGCCATCGAAGTTCGAAGACCTCTGCGCCTTCAACGCCCTCTATCGCCCGGGCGCGCTATCGGTCGGCATGGTCGACGAGTTCATCGAACGCAAGACCGGGCGCAAGCGCGTTCACTACATCCTGCCGGAGACCGAGCCGATCCTGCGCGAGACCTATGGCGTCATCGCGTACCAGGAGCAGGTGATGCAGATTGCCGTCACCGTTGCCGGATTCACCATGGGCGAGGCTGATGTCCTGCGCAAGGCGATGGGCAAGAAGAAGGCCGAGGTCATGGCCGAGCAGAAAGAGCAGTTCCTATCGGGCGCCGAGACCCGGGGAGTACCGCGCAAGAAGGCCCAAGAGCTCTGGGAGTACATCGAGCCCTTCGCAGGCTACGGCTTCAACAAGAGCCACAGCGTCGCCTACGCCTACCTCGCTTACAAGACCGCCTTCCTGAAAGCGCACCATCCGGTGGCCTTCATGGCCGCCATGTTGACGAGCGAGATCTCGTCGACGGACGAGATCGTGAAGTACGTTCAGGAGTGTCGAGAGATGGGCATCCAGGTTCTGCCACCCGACGTCAACGAGAGCGAGTGGGCCTTTACCGCCGAGAGCGGTCGGATCCGCTTCGGGCTTGGCGGCGTCAAGGGACTCGGTGAGGCGGCGGTGGCAGCGCTGCTCGAGGCGCGCCAGCGCGTCGGCGGCTTTCGCGGCTTGGGGCAGCTCGTTGCCGAGGTCGATCCCAAAGCGATCAATCAGAAGGTGTTCGAAGCACTGATCAAGTCCGGCGCCTGCGACCGGTTCGGCTTCCATCGTGCCGCGATGGCGGCCTCGATCGACCGCATGACCGATTCCGCGCAGCGCCGCCGACGCGAGATCGAAGAAGGACAGGGGACCCTCTTCGGCGGAGCCGGCGCCCGAGATCCGGAGCCGGACGGGAGAGTCGCGCCTTGGCCCGAGATGGACCGGTTGCGAGCGGAGAAGGAGGCTCTGGGTTTCTATCTCACCGGCAATCCACTCACCGAAATCGAGCCCCTCTTGCGCCGGCTGGTCACGCACACAACGGCCACGCTACGCGACGGCTATTCCGGGGCGGCCACGGTCGGCGGGCTGGTCACCCGACTCAAGCGCGCGAAGATCAAGAGCGGTCCGAACGCCGGCAGGGTAATGGGACGGCTCGTGCTCGAGGACCTCGACGGCGGCATCAACGTCACCCTCTTCGCGGACCAACTCCAGCGGTTCGAACCGCTGCTGCTCGACGAGGCGGTCGTCTTGGTTCGAGGCCAAGTACGAGAGCGTGGCGCCGAGCAAGAGCTGACAGCCGAGGAGATCGTGCCGCTCGATCGAGCCGCCGCGAAGCTCGTGACCTCGGTCCGAGTCGAGATCGCCCGCGAGCTTTCGCGTGGCGAGCTGCTCAAGCTCCGTGATCTGGTGACCGAGCACCCGGGCGACTTTCCGCTCGAGATCTCGGTCCGACTGGCCACTTCGACGGTGAACATCAGTCCGGAAGGGCGCTTCAAGGTCACGTTCTCGCCGGTTCTGATCCTCGCGATCGAAGAGCTCGTCGGCGCCGGGACCGTTACCAGGCAGGGCATCTGACCGGAGAGGCCGGATCCTTGACCACGCCGGAGGCAACCACGAGCGGAATGCATCGGCGAATCGGCGACCGGCTGGACCGGATGGCCGGCCCCGGGCGTCAAACGTTGGACCTCGTCCAGCGCTGTGCCGATGACGCCGGAGTCGATGTCGCATGGGTCGGTGGGGGAGTTCGCGATCTCCTTCTCGGTCGCGAGCATCCCGATCTCGATCTGGTCGTCGAGGTCGATCCGGAGCCCCTCGCGCGCCGGCTCGCGAGCGCCCTGTCCGGAGTCGTGACCCTTCATGCGCGCTTCGGTACGGCCAGCGTGGCGTACGCTGGAGGTCGGCTCGACCTCGCGCGCGCGCGGCGCGAGCGCTACCCGGAGCCGGCCGCTCTGCCACTGGTCGAACCGGCACCCCTGCTCGAGGATCTGCGGCGCCGCGACTTCACGATCAACGCCCTGGCCCTGCGGCTCCTCGGAGACCCGCGGAGGTCCTTCGAGCTGCTCGATCCCTGCGGCGGCAGCGCGGATCTCGAGCGCGGCGCGCTCGCCGTCCTTCACGACCGCTCGTTCGAAGACGATCCAACGCGGATTCTGCGCGGAATCGGCTTCGAGCTCCGATTCGGATTCACGATGCCGGAGCCATCGCGGCTGCGCGCGGAAGCGGCGGTGCGGCGTGGCCTCTTGGGCCGACTCAGCGGGGCTCGCCTCTGGTCCGGGCTGCGCCGCGCGCTGGAGCGCCCGGAGACCGTGCCTGCCGCGCTCGACCGTCTCCGGGAGCTTGGCGCGGTCGACCAGCTGGGTCCCGACCGGCTCGACCTGGAAACCGCCGCGAGGCGGGCCGAGGAAGTCGGTCGCGCCGGCATCGAGGGCAATCGCCCGAGCGGGGTCGCGGCGGAGCTCTTTGTCGTCGCCATCGGCTTGGGCCTGCCCCGCCTGGCTCGATTGGCGCTCGCGCGGCGCTTGGCCCTGCCGGCCCTTTTCAGGGATCGCCTGGTCGAAGCCCCGGAGCGAATCGCCACTGTGTCCGCGGCGCTGGACGGTGACCCCGCTCCGCACCGAGCCACGGAGCTGCTCGAGGCGCTTGGCGTCGTAGAGGTCGCGGCGGTTGCGGCCAGCGGAGGGGCCCGGGCGGCGCTGTGGGTCGAGCGCTGGCGCCGAGACCTGCGCGAGCGCTCTCTTTCGATCGGCGCCGCCGATCTCCTGGCTGCGGGCGTGCCCCAGGGTCCGCAGATCGGCGCCGGCTTGCGGGCTGCCCGGCGCGCCTGCCTCGACGATCGCATCGGAGTCGACGAGGAGCTGGCGGTAGCGCTTCGGGCAGCCGGCGGAGCCACCCGGTGATCGCGACAAGGGTCGTGCTGCTGGCGGCGGCCCTGCAGTTCGGCGACCCGCCACCCGAGCCGGGGCGCGATCTGCGCTCGGTCGAGCTGCTACGAGAAGACTGCCGATCGTCGATCGGACGCCGTGAGGTCACGCTCTTCGCCAACGGCACGATCCGAGTCCGAGAGGGTCTCCGCGGTAGCGAGAACCTCCGCCTCGCGGAGATCGTGCGAGAAGATGTCGAGGCGATCGAGAGCGTCCTCGCAGGCCTCGACCTTTCCGAGACCGATGCCCGGGAGACCACTGTCGACGGCCCGTGGGTCGAGAGCTGCAAGCTCGTTCTGGCTCCCGGCTCGGCTCCTCCCCGACACTTCGAGTACGGCCGCTACGGCTCACACAGCCTGGCGATTGCGCGCGTCATCGGCATCGTGTCCGATCTCGCCGAGCGCGCCGCCACGGGCCAAGACCGGCCGCGGGAGATACCCGCGAGCTACCGGCCACGGCCGGGCGATCGTCTCGAGCGAGCGGACGGAGAGCTCTTCGAGGTGGTCGGCCTGACCGTCGACGGCGCGGGCGTCGAGCTGGTCGGCGTCCGCCTGCCGCTCACCCTCTATCTCCGGCTCGAAGATCTACCCGTGGAGTTCGTGCGGCGCGTCGAGCGGCGGCGCGGCCCGTGAGCCGATCCAGGTTGCGCATCTCCGCGGGAGGCCTCAAGGGGCGAGCGCTACAAGTTCCGCCGGGGGCGCGTCCGACCGAGACACGCGTGCGCGAAGCACTGTTCTCGATCTGGGTGGACAGAGTCGACGGAGCCCGCTTCCTCGACCTATTCGCCGGCAGCGGGGCCGTCGGTCTCGAGGCTCTGAGTCGCGGCGCCGAACATGCCGTCTTCGTCGAGTCCAATCGGCGCGCTGCTCGAGTGCTCCTGCGCAACCTGGATCGAACCGGACTGTCGCGCGGAGCGTACGAGTTGATTTGCGAGGCCGTGCCGGCTGCGGTCCTTCGTCTCGCGAAGTCGGGCCAGCCGTTCGATCTCGCCTTCGCCGACCCGCCCTACACCTGGAGTTTGCCCCCGGACTTCTTGGCAGAAGTCCGTCGGCTGCTCGGTCCGCGAAGCCACTTTGCTCTGGAGAGGGCGGCGGGGTCACCGCTACCTGCGGATGTCGAGGGGCTAGTCCGCTACGATCAGCGGCGCTACGGTGGGTCCGTGCTCCTGCTCTACGCCTGCGCTTGAGGCGCTATCGCCACTCCCAGCGATTGTTCGCTTCACCGTTCTCGAACCAGTTGTCGTCGGGATCGCCTCCGCCAAACCACTTCCGGATCGACAACTTCGCCGTCGCGGGGAACAGGACCCGCACCTCAAGGTAGTTCCCGTTGGTGTCTCTGAACCGAAAGGCGCCTCTGCAGTTGGTCGAACCGTCGGGCCTGAAGATCGGCCCGTTGAGCGCATCGGTACAAACGGCGTTGTCGTCCCAATCGGCAATGGCATTGGTCAGCTCGGCGTTCGCGTCCGTCGGGCCCCAGAGGAATATTCCTTTGGGGAGGCGGTACTGTCCGACGATCACGCGATCGGTGCCGGCATCGAACGTGCCGTTGCGATCGAGGTCGGCGAAGGCGGTGAAGAACCCGTTCGCACCGTCGTACAGGACCTGTGTCGGCACGCTGTACTTGACCGCTTCCATGCGGGCGAGCTGCATGATCGTTGCCGTCTCCCTGGCTGCGCCGACCAACTTGGCGCGGTTCAACGTCCCGAACATCCAGGGCAACCCGATCAACGCCAGGATGCCCATCAGGGCGATCACGACAAGTAGCTCGACGAGCGTGAAGCCCGACGCGGCGCGACGCGAACGAATGGAACAGATCATTGCGACACCTCCCGCTGGCGGCATTATACGCTCGTTGCCGCTCACGGCACCTCGAGGAAGAACGCGAGCTCCTCGAGATGCACCCGCAGGTCGACGTTCTTGACCCTGCAGGCAGGCGCCGAAGGGAGCGCGACCGGGGAGAAATTGAGGATGGCCCGCACGCCGGCCGCCGCGAGCTGTCCGTGCGCCCAGGTGGCTGCCGCCGCCGGCACCGCGATCACGCCGATACTCACTGCCGCGTCACGAAGCGCGGTGACCAGCTCGGCGGTGGGCCGGACCAGGATCGCAGCGACCCGCTGGCCGCACCGGGCCGGATCCTTGTCGAAGCCAGCGACGACGATGAAGCTGCCGGTATTGAAGGCCGGCGAGCGCGCGAGCGCCGTGCCGATGTTGCCCATCCCGACGATCCCAACCCGGTGGACGCGGTCGAGCCCCAGCAGGGCGGCGAGCCGCTCGGCGAGATCATGGACGTCGTAGCCGACGCCGCGCACCCCGAACTCGCCGAAGTGGGCGAGGTCCTTGCGGATCTGCGCGGACGAGAGATGAAATCGCCGCGCCAGTCTCTCGGAGGAGATGCGAGAGATGCCCTCTTCCTCCAAACTGCGCAGAGAGCGCAGGTAGATCGAGAGCCGATTGACCGTCAGAGGAGAGACGTCGGCGGTGACCAGAGGCTTCCTGTCCCGGGGCATCGCGGGCGCCGGAGCCGACCTTCGCTCTACGATCTCTCGATCGAGGCCGCGATCCAGCCCAGGAATCGCTGCGGCCAGATACCGAGGAGTATGGATCCGCCGGCGGCCACCGCCGCCCCCAGCCGTCCGCCGAAATCGATCGCGAGGTTCGCCGGTGCGACGACTTCGGGCTTCATGTAGAGCATGTAGACGACCCGCAGATAGAAGGCGACGCCAATCAGGCTGGCCGCGATGCCGACCAGGGCGAGCCCCAACCGGCCATTCTCGATCGCGTGCAGGAAGACGAAGTACTTGCCGAGAAAGCCAGCGGTCGGCGGTATTCCCGCCAGCGAGACCATGCAGACCGTGAGACAGCCCGCAAGAAGTGGGAAGCGGTAACCCCAGCCCGCCAGCGACGAGATCGCGTGCTGCTCTCCAGGCTTGCCGTACAGCATCGAGACGATGGCGAACGCACCCGCGTTCATCAGGACGTAGGCCACCAGGTAGACGACGACGGGGCGCCAGGAGTCGATGCCGGGCGCGGCCAAAGGGATCATCAGGTAGCCCATGTGAGCGATACCGGAGTAGGCGAGCATCCGCTTGATGTCGCGCTGCACCAGGGCGAACAGGTTGCCGACGAGCATCGACGCCACCGCGAATAGCGCCATTAGATCGGGCCACTTGGCGCCGATCGGGCTGGCTGCGACGAGAATCACGATCCGCACCAACACCGCGGCGCTCGCCACCTTCGGCGCGACCGAAAGGAACGCGACAAAGGGCGATGGGGCGCCCTGATAGACGTCTGGCGACCAGGCGTGGAAGGGGACCAGGCTCAGCTTGAAAGCGAAGCCGCAGACGAGCAGCAGGAATCCGAGCAGCAGCAGGCCCGGCGAGCCTTGCCCACGCGCGAGCGCGTCGGCAATGCCATCGACTTTCGTGCTGCCGGTCTCGCCGTACACGAGCGCGATGCCGTAGACCAGGAAGGCGCTGACGAACGCGCCCATCAGGAAGTACTTGAGCGCGGCCTCCGCCGAAGTGGCGATCCTCCGATGGAATCCAGCGA
Organism: uncultured Acidobacteriota bacterium; assembly: GCA_963700315.1. Lineage (GTDB taxonomy): Bacteria > Acidobacteriota > Thermoanaerobaculia > Multivoradales > JAGPDF01 > JACTMI01. Next base: position 88,413 of record CAVOXC010000003.1, read on the forward strand.
GCCCATAGAGGCAGAGCGAGAGCAGCTCCAGAGCGACGAAGAGGGTAAGGAGCTCGACGCCGCGGACGAGGAGCAACAAGCCCGCGGCGCACCAGAGCAGCAGTGCGGGGTATTCGCCCGCTAGGAGCCGCTCGCGTGCCAGGTAGCCGGGAGCGACGAGCAGGCCCAGCGCGGTGGCCAGCAGAACTGCCTGCGCGAAGAGCGCGGTGATCGGCGTCGCCTCGATCAGCCCGGAGAAGCTCGACCCCGAGGGCAGCGCCGCCACCAGCCAAGAGGCGTAGCCAACGGCCGCCAGGCCGAGCCAGTGGAAAGTCTTGCGAAGCGACGGTGCAAAAGCCTCGAGCAGCAAGAGCACGCACCCGGCGACGGTGAGCGCAATCTCCGGCGCGATCGACGCGAAGTCCTGCGCGCGGACCATCAGATCGGGCGTCATCGCGAGGTCTCTCCATTCGCCATGCGCGCGACGAATGCCGGACCTGCGTCTCCAGCCCGCTCGGGCAGCAATTCGGGTCTCGGGACGGCCGGCTCGGCGAGCCGCGCACGGTAGTCAGCGAGGACCGCGCTGAGGGCTGGACGGCTCGTCTCGAGGAACGGTTTCGGCGCGATGCCGATCCAGAGCATGAAGACGCAGAGCGGCGCCAGAGTGATCACCTCCCGCCACCCGAGATCCGGTAGCCTCTCGTTTTCCTTCCGCGTGACCGGCCCCCAGAGCGTCTCCTGGAGCATCTTGAGCAGATAGACGGCGGCGAGAATCACACCGAAGGTCGCCAGCGAGGCGAACCACCGCCAGCCGGCCTTGAAGGTGCCGAGAAGAATCAGAAACTCTCCGACGAAGCCATTGAGCGCCGGCAACCCCACCGAGGCGAGGGTCGAGAAGACGAGGACGGTCGCGAACCAGGGCATCACTTTGGCCAGTCCGCCGAACTCCTCGAACTTCTTGGTGTGACGGCGCTCGTAGAGCATGCCGACGAGCAGGAAGAGCGCCCCGGTCGACAGGCCATGATTGACCATCTGCAGCAGCGCGCCCTGCCATGCGATCAGATCGCAAGCGAAGATGCCGAGCATGACGAAACCGAGGTGGGCGATGGAGGAGTACGCCACCAGCTTCTTCATGTCGACCTGTACCCAGGCGACCAGCGCGCCGTAGATGATCCCGACCAGGGCCAGGCCGAGCAGCCATGGCGTGAGGCGGTCCGCGGCATGAGGAAAGAGCGGCAGGGCGAAGCGGAGGAAGCCGTACGTGCCGAGCTTCAACAGGATGCCGGCGAGGATCACCGAGCCTCCGGTCGGCGCCTCGACGTGCGCGTCCGGCAACCAGGTGTGAAACGGGAACATCGGGACTTTGATCGCGAACGCCAGGGCGAAGGCTCCGAACAGCCAGAGCTGTTGTTCGACCGGCAGCTCGAGCCGGAGCAGATCCTCGTAGCGGAAGCTCCAAACTCCCGTCAGCTGGCCGTAGGTCCATCCCATCCAGAGGATGCCCAGCAACATGAGCAGACTGCCGGCCATCGTGAACAGAAAGAACTTGACCGCCGCGTAGACCCTGCGGTCTCCGCCCCAGATCCCGATGATCAGATACATCGGGATCAGCATCACTTCCCAGAACACATAGAAGACGAAGAGATCGAGCGCGACGAGCGCGCCCAGGATCCCGGTCGTCAACAGCAGCATCGAGAAGGCGTAGCCGCCCCAGTGCCTCTCGATTCCGCGCCACGAGCCGAGCATGACGATCGGCAGCAAGAGGCCGGTCAGCAGCACCAGCGGCAGGGAGATGCCATCGATGCCGACCTCGTAGACCACCGAGAGTGGCGGCAGGTCGAGCCAGGGCAAGACGGTGTCACGCGCCACCATCCCAGCCGGATTCCAATGCCCGGCGGCAAAGATGGCGATCAGAGCCAGCTCGACCAGCGAGACCGTCAGGGCGTAGATCTTCGCGACAGAGTTCGAGCCCGCGCGCAAGAAGAGGAGCGGCAGACCGGCGATGGCCGGAAAGAAGACGAACCGGGTGATCGAGTCGCCGAGCAATAGGTCGAAGAACCCCGTTCCCATCAGAAGATCATCCACCAGAAGAGCAAGAGCACGCCGGCGAAGAAGTAGAGCGCGTAGTTGCGCACGTTGCCGGTCGTGGAGAATCGCCCGAGGTCCCCCACCAGCTCGGTGAGAAAGGCGCCGACGTGGAGGGCGCCGTCGATGAGAAGCGTGTCGACCACTTTCCAACACACGCGCGCAACGGCGGCGATCGGCCGAATCACCAGCAGATCGTAGATCTCATCGACGAAGTACTTGTTGGCAAAGAGCCGGTGGACTCCCGGGAGACGCGTCGCGAAGGCACGATCCGCGCCAACTCCTCGATCACCGCCCCAGAGCCTGCGCGCGACGAACCAGCCGAGTAGCGCGATGGCCACCGACACCAACATCAGAGTGATCTCGGTGCCATGGCTGAGGTGATGACCTACAGCGACTCCCGGCAACGTGAAGATCACCGGTGCAAGAAAATGGTGGAGGAGGTTGTTGTCCTCGAGACCGACCATCTCCCACAAGCCAGACGGAATGCCGACCCAGCCCGCGCCGATCGCGCCGATCGCGAGGATCACCAGTGGCGCGGTCATGACCGCTGGCGACTCGTGCAGATGATGCTTCTGCTCGGCCGTGCCGCGGAAACCGCCGAAAAAGGTCAGATAGACCGACCGGAACATGTAGCACGCGGTCAAGCCGGCCGTGATCCACCCGACCGCCCAAATCGCCCGGTGGTGGCTCGCGAAAGCGCCCGCCAAGATCTCGTCCTTCGAGAAGAATCCGGCGAGCGGCGGAATGCCGGCGATCGCCAGCGTCGCGATCAGATAGGTCCTGTACGTCACGGGCAGGTGCTTGCGCAATCCACCCATCTTCTGCATGTCCTGTTCGCCGCCCATGGCGTGGATCACCGAACCGGAGCCGAGGAAGAGCAGCGCCTTGAAGAACGCGTGGGTCGCCAGATGGAAGATCGCGGCGACATAGGCCCCGACTCCGGCCGCCAGGAACATGTAACCCAGCTGCGACACGGTGGAGTAAGCGAGGACTTTCTTGATGTCGTTTTGTGCGAGGCCGATCGTGGCGGCGAAAATCGCGGTCGCGGCGCCGACAACCGCCACGAAGAGTGAGATCTCGGGCGCCAGTTGGTAGAGGACGTTGGTCCGTACCACCATGTAGACGCCCGCCGTGACCATGGTAGCGGCGTGGATCAGCGCCGAGACCGGAGTCGGACCCGCCATGGCGTCGGGCAGCCAGACATGGAGCGGAAGCTGCGCGCTCTTGCCCATGGCGCCGATGAACATGCACAGCGTGATGAATCCAGCCACCGACAGGCCGAAGATGTAGGGCGCGCGCGCCAGATCGGGGTTGGCCATCACCTTGTCGGCGAGCTCGCCGAATTCCAGCGTGCCGAAGCTCGCGAACAGCGCGAACAGGCCGACCAGAAAGGCGAAGTCGCCGATTCGATTGACGACGAACGCCTTGCGCCCGGCCTTGGGCGGGAAGTCCTGATCGAAGTAGAAGCCGATCAGTAGGTAGGAGCAGAGCCCCACGCCTTCCCAGCCGACGAACATGACGAGGTAGTTGCTGCCGAGAACCAACAGCAGCATGGCACCCATGAACAGGTTGAGGTAGGAGAAGTATCGCCGATACCCCTCCTCGTGGCCCATGTAACCGACCGAGTAGACATGGATCAGAAAGCCCACGAAGGTGACGACGAAGGTCATCACGGCCGAAAGCGGATCGAGCTGGAACGCGACGTCGATGGAGAGCTCGCCGACGGTCCAGGAGTACACCGCATGGCGGAAGACCTCGCCGGCGTAGCCTCCGAGGTATTGCCAGAGGACGCCCAGCGTCAGCAGCAGAGAGGCGCCCGGGGCGGCCAGGCCGACCAGGGTCGCGAGGCGCTTGTGCCGATTGCGCACCAGCAGGCCATTGACCGCGGCGCCGGCCAAGGGAAGCAGGGGAATCAGCCAGAACAGGCCCAGGGCGCTCATCAGCTCACCAGCGCAGGAGGTTGATCCGGTTGACGTCGATGGTCCGACGCAAGCGGAAGATCGCGATGAAGAGAGCAAGGCCGACCGCGGCTTCGGCGGCCGCCACGGCGAGCACGAAGAACACCACTATCTGGCCGGCGCGATCTCCCAATAGACGGGAATACGCGGCGAGCGTCAGGTTCGCGGCGTTGAGCATGAGCTCGATCGACAGGAAGATCGCAATGCCGTTGCGGCGGGTGAGCGCCCCGACAACGCCGATCGCGAAGAGAGCCGCCGCGAGCAGCAAGTACCAGGAGATCGGAACGCTCAACGCGATTCCTCCTCGCGCTCCGACCTGGGACGGTGCGCGACCCAACTGGCCACGACCACGGCCACGAGCAGCAGGAGCCCGATCATCTCGAACGGCAGCAAGTAGTCGGAGAAAATCAGCTGGGCGGTGCCGCGCAACGCCACGAACTGCTCGGTCAAGGGACCGGCGATGGTGTCGCCGTGCGCGTCGAAGATCAGGCGGCAGACCGCGCCAGCGAGCACGAAGGCCGCGACCAATGCGCTCCACGTCTGCACTGGCGAGCGAGCGGCGGTGCCGCTGCGCTCGCGCTGCACATTCAAGAGCATGATGACGAACAAGAAGAGGACCAGGATGGCGCCGGTATAGAGGAGGATCTGGAGCGCTGCGAGGAAAGGTGATCCCAGCATCAGGAACAGCGCGGCCGTCGAGACCAGCGTGATCACGAGGCTGAGGGTCGAGTGAATCGGACTGCGGTGGGTAACGACGACGATCGCGGAGACCACAGCCGCCAGCGCGAAGATCGCGAAAGCCACGAGCTCCATCAGATCTTCCCTCCGACGGCGAGGGCGGCCATGAACACCAGGTTGACGAGCGCGAGGGGTAGCAACACCTTCCAGCCCAGCCGCATCAATTGATCGTAGCGAAAGCGCGGAAAGGTCCAGCGCACCCAAACGAAGAAGAACATGAAGAGAGCCACTTTCGTGGCGAGGATCGCGAAACCGAGAAGTGCCGGCACGACGCCGGAGAATTGGGTCAAGTCGAGCCCCGGCAGGGACCACCCGCCGAAGTAGAGCGTCGCGGCCAGCGCCGAGAGCACCGCCATCGCCATGTACTCGCCCATGAAGAAGAGCGCGAAGCGGATCGAGCCGTACTCGGTGTGGTAGCCGGCGACGAGCTCCGACTCGGCTTCGGCAAGATCGAACGGTAGGCGATTGGTTTCCGCGAACATTGCGACCAGGAAGACCAGGAAACCGAGCGGTTGGACGAAGACTCCCCAGGCGGGCAGGACGCCGAAGAGCCTCTCGCCGATCTGATACTCGACGACTCGCGAGAGGTTCAGGGACCCGGCCGGGATGAGCGCCGCGACGACGGCGAGGGTCAGCGCGAGCTCGTAGCTGATCATCTGGGCCGATGCGCGAATCGCTCCGATCAGCGACCACTTGTTGTTCGACGCCCAGCCAGCGAGCACCAGAGCGTAAACACCCAGGCTCGCGAGAGCGAGAAAGACGAAGATGCCGCTGTCCGAGTCGATCACCACCGACGCCATGCTGCGGCCCGCGACCTCGATCTGCGGTCCGAAGGGAATGACCACGTAGGCGGTGAGGCAGGGCACCAGCGCGAGCACGGGCGCGAGCAGGTAGAGGCCACGATCGGAAGTCGCCGGCTCGATGTCCTCCTTGAAGATGAACTTCGCGGCGTCGGCGATGCCTTGGAGAACACCGAGCGGGCCGACGCGGTTGGGACCGAGCCGATCCTGCATGAAGGCGGGGATACGACGCTCGAACCAGAGCATCGACGGGGCGACACTGATCAGAAAAACGAGCCACAAGCCCATCTTGGCGAGGGCCGCGACGAGCTCCGGAGTCATGACGCCCTCTCCGTCCTCGGGTCGTTGCGCAGGGCGACGCCGGTGGGCGGAATGGCCGACCAACGCAGCCCGTCCAGCGCGTCGATCTCCTCCGTCATCAGATCGAACGCGGTGGCCACCGTGACCGAGCCCCACTTCGGATCGAACCTCGAGAGCAGGTCGGCAAGGACCTCGACGCCGGAGCGCGATTGCGAAGGTGCCGGAAAGGCCCGATCGAAGCGTTGCAATCGATGCTCCACGTTGACGAACGTACCGTCGCGCTCGGCGTGCGTCGCGACCGGCAGTGCAACGTCGGCGGCGCGGGCGAGTGGGGTGTCCGCCCAGCCCAGCACGGCTAGGAAGCTCGCTTCGCGCAGTCTCTCGACGATCTTCGGATCATGCGCGGCCTTGCCGAAATCGGAATCGGCAACGACCAGGACCGAACACGAGCGCGCGCCACCCTCGAGCAACAGGGCCTCCGCGTCGAGGCCGTCCGGACCAGGTACCAGACCCGCGAGCTCCGCTCCGCGGCGATTCGGCGCAGCGTCGTGTCCGACGATCCCGCCATGCAAGTTGGGAATGGCGCGCGCGGGACCGCTGTCGACCCAGACGGCGCGATGTGGGCTGTCGACCAGGTCCGCGACCCGGCTCAACAAGAAGGCCTCCTCGGTGGAGAGGAACCCCGATCCCAGAAAGGCGATCACGCCGTCGCCGCGCTTCGAGCGGAGCGCCTGGAACAGCGCGTCCAGGGCTTCGCGCCAACCAGCGGGCTGGGCAGCGGCCCGCCTCACGCGCGGGGTCACCAGGCGCGGGATCTCGCTGACGCGCTCGTGCGTCGCCCGCCCGAAGTCGCACATCCAGTAGTCGTTGACCTCCGGATTGAATCGCGGTTTGAGGCGCTTGATCGAGCCACGGCGGTGCTCCACGGTGACATTGCAACCGACGTCGCAGCCGGTGCAGATCGACGGCCTCTTGTCGAGGTACCAGACGCGCTCGGCAAACCGGAATCGCGTCGAGGTGAGCGCGCCGACCGGGCAGATGTCGACGACGTTGGTCGACAGGGGATTGTCGAGTGGCTTGCCCGGGAAGGTGCCGATCTCCGCGTGCGAGCCGCGCTCGAAGAAGCCGAGCTCGCCGGTCTTGCTGATCTCCTCGGTGAATCGAACGCAGCGCGTGCACTGAATACACCGATTCATGTTGAGCAGAACGGTCGGACCCAGAGGAATCCGTTCCTTCTCCGGGTACGTTCGCTTCTCCTCGAAGCGGAATCGGGAGAACGCCTGGCCATGCTTGTAGGAGTAATCCTGCAACCCGCACTCACCGGCCTGATCGCAGATCGGACAGTCGAGCGGATGGTTGATGAGCAGGAACTCCATGATCGCCCGCTGCGCTTCCGCCGCCATGGGCGAGCTGGATCGAACAACCATGCCGTCCTTCATCACCGGCGTCGAGCAAGCGGCCTGCAGCTTGGGCATGCCCTCGATCTCGACCATGCACATGCGGCACTGACCGACGATCGAAAGGCGCGGGTGGTAGCAGTAGTGAGGGATCTGCACGCCGACCTTGGCGGCCGCTTCGACCAGATTCGTCCCGGCCGGCACCTCGACAGCGCGGTCATCGATCGTGACGGTCGGCATCAGGCGGCGGCTCCGAGGTCGAAGAACGGCGTTCTCGGCAGCGGATAACGGCCTTTCTTCAAGTTCTCGCGGATTTCGTCGCCGAACTTCGCGATCAGAGACTTGACCGGGCCCTGGGCGGCGTCGCCGAGGGCGCAGAGCGAGATTCCGCCGACGTTCGGCACGACGTGAGCGAGCAGGTCGAGATCGCGCTCCGAGCCCATCCCGCTCTCGATCCGTTGCAAGATGATTCGCATCCAGTTGGTGCCCTCGCGGCAGGGCGTGCACTGCCCGCAGGACTCGTGCGCGAAGAACCTGGCGAGGCGAAGCGTCGCGCGTACCACACAGGTCGTCTCATCCATCACGATTACGGCGGCGGATCCGAGCATTGAGCCGACTTCTGCCAGCGAGTCGAAATCCAGCGGGATCGTCCGCTCCGCCGCCGTCAGCATCGCGGCCGAAGCTCCACCCGGGATGATGGCCTTGAGCTCTCGGCCCTTGTACATGCCGCCGCAGCCGTCGAGAAGCTCCTGGAACGGCACGCCGATCGGGTACTCGTAGGTGCCAGGGCGCTCGACGTGCCCGGATACCGCGTAGAGCTTCGGGCCCGTGTTCCGCTCGTCGGTACCGATGCCCTGGAACCAATCGGCGCCACGCAGGAGAATGTGGGTCACGCAGCAGAGCGTCTCGACGTTGTTGATGACCGTCGGGCAACCAAACGCTCCGACCACGGCGGGGAAGGGCGGTTTGACTCGCGGATGCCCACGTTTGCCCTCGAGCGACTCGAGCATCCCCGTCTCTTCGCCGCAGATGTAGGCCCCGGCGCCACGATGGACGTAGACGTCGTGCCGGAACCCAGACCCGAGAACGCTCTCGCCGAGCACACCGTGGTCGTAGGCGTCGCGGATCGCGTCCTCGAGAACGGCGGCCGCCCGCGTGTACTCGCCGCGTATGTAGATATAGGTGGTGCTGGCGCCGACGGCCCAGCCCGCGATGACGCACCCTTCGAGCAGCTGATGTGGGTCCTTCTCCATCAACAGCCGGTCTTTGAAAGTGCCCGGCTCCGACTCGTCGGCATTGCAGACGATGTACTTCGGTCGATCCGAGCCTCGAGGCACGAAACTCCATTTGAGACCGCAAGGGAAACCCGCGCCGCCCCGGCCCCGCAGTCCGGACTTCTTGACTTCCTCGATGACCTCCTCGGGCTGAAGCCTCAGGGCGCGCGCCAACGCGTCGTAGCCGCCGCTCTCTCGATAGCCCTTGACGGTAAGGGCTTCGGGACGGCCGATGTTGCGCGTGAGAACTCGCTCGAATGCCATCAATCCAGCTCCTGGACGATCCGGCGCAAGCGAGCCGGTGTCAGGTTCTCTTGGTACTCGTCGTCGACCATCGCCATCGGCGCGGTGTCGCAGGAGCCGAGACACTCGAATTGAACGAAGGAGCAACGGCCGTCCGGCGTCACCTCGCCCTCACCGACCTCGAGCTCCTTGGTGAGCAAGCCGAGAAGCTCCTCGGCGCCACGCAGCTGGCAGGAGAGGTTGGTACAAAGGCGAATTCGGTGCCGACCGACCGGATGCTCGTGGAACATGTCGTAGAACGACACGACCCCGGCGACCTTGGCGACCGCCAGGTGGAGGAGCTCCGCCACCTGCTCGATCGCTTCCTCTGGCAACCAGCCTCCGGAGTGGCGCTGAACCAGATGGAGCGCCGGCAGCAGGAGCGCCTCCTCGGTTGGATAGCGAGAGCGCAGCGCGTCGATGCGCTCGACGATCTCCTTGGGAAGACGTCCGTCGTCTTCGATGCTCATGGAGCGACCCTCGCAGAGGCACGCGTGATGCGCGTAGCCAGGTCGAGACCGCCCTTCCTCCACACGTAGGCGTACCCGACCAGGATCAGGGCAACGAAGGCCATGACTGCCCAGAATAGCGGCCAGCCGCCCTCGCGCAGGACCACGACCCAGGGATACAAGAACGCCGCTTCCACGTCGAAGACGACGAAATCGATGGCGATCAGGAAAAAAGCGATCGACAGCCGTTTGCGGGACCGGTCGAGGAGGGGCAGGCCGGACTCGTAGGTCGACAGCTTGATGCGCCCTCCGGTTCGCTTTCCGGCGATCCAAGAGAGGCCGAGCATGACGCCTCCGAGTGCGAAGGCGACGGCCAGGGCGACCAGTATCGGCAGAAACGTCTCCGGCACTCGTGAAGAGTGTCACAAGCCCCGGCGGGCAGACAAGAGGCCGCGCCCGCCAGTGTGCTATAACGCGCCACCTCTTGGCCCGCAGATCCGACATCGTGGCGGTGTTGCCCGCCTATGACTGCGAGTCGACGGTCGGTGGAGTCGTCTCGGGCGCGCTCCGGTTCCTCGAACGAGCCGTCGTGGTGAGCGACGGTAGCTCGGACCGGACCGCTCAGATCGCCAGAGATGCCGGCGCCCAGGTCGAGGAACTGCCCGAGAATCGAGGCAAGGGAGCGGCGCTGAGGCATGGCATCCGCCTGGCCCTCACGGGGGAGCCTCTGGCGCTGCTGCTGCTCGACGCCGACGGCCAGCACGACCCGGAGGACATCCCCGCTTTCTTGAGGGTCTGGGACCAGGAATCGCCCGATCTGATCATCGGCGCACGGCTCGACGACGCGCGCAGCATTCCGCCCGCGCGTTTCTGGACCAACTACATCGGTTCACGAATCCTCTCGTGGATGACCGGGAGGGAGCTCTTCGACTCCCAATCCGGGTACCGGCTCCTCGCCGCCGGGCTGGCGCACCGGATGCGGCTCTCCTCTGCAGGCTTTGCGGTGGAGTCGGAGATGCTGATCAAGGCGTCGCGGTTGGGGGCGAGCATCCAACACGTCCAGGTCCGCACTATCTATAATGACGCCGGAAGCCATTTCCGGCCATTTCTCGACACCTTTCGCATTGCCTGTGCCTCGGTCTACTACAAGGTCTTCGACGAAACCTCCTGACCCCCCGCGCGCCCTGCCGGTGGCAGGATCTTTTCCCGCGGCGCTCACCGTCGACGTCGAGGAGTGGTACCACAACTGTTGCATCGAGGAGTACGTGCAGCCAGATCGGCGACCGCCGCTGATGAACGAGCTCGACCACCTGATTCCGGCCCTGCTCGACCTGCTCGAATCGTTGCCGGCGCGGGCGACGCTGTTCGTCCTCGGCGAGGTCGCGGATCGATGTCCGCACAGGATTCGTGAAGCGGCGGCTCGGGGGCACGAGATCGCGTGCCACGGCGACCTGCACCTGCGCGCGAACAGTCGCCCGGAGCCGACCTTTCGCGCCGACCTCTTGCGCGCCAAATCCAAGCTGGAGGACCTGACCGGCCAGCCGATCCTCGGCTTCCGGGCGCCCGAGTGGTCGCTGCGGTCGCCTGCAAACCCGAGGTTTCGTACCGTGGTCGAGTGCGGCTTCGCCTACGACAGCTCGCTCGTGCGTGCGATCGGGTCGGGCAGCCCGGACAACCCCACCGGGCCAACGCGATTCCTCTGGCCAGACGGCCTGTCGCTGCTCGAGTTTCCGCCACTGGTCTGGGCCGGGCCACTGCGTCTGCCGGCCGGCGGGTGGTGCGGGCGGCTTGCTCGACCGACCTGGCTGCGCACGGCGCTCGCGCGCGCGCAGAAGGGGGGGCTGGCGCCAGTCGTAGTCGTGCACCCATGGGAGGTTGTCGATCGTCCCGTACCTGGCATCCTCACCGGTCTCGGTCGGTTTCTCCACGAAGCCGGGCGCCTCGGTTTTCGCGACCGTTTCCAGTGGAGTTTCGCCGGTGTGCGATTTGAGCCGATCGGAGCCCTGCACCAACTCTGCCTCCGCGGCAGCCTCGACAGCGACGCGATGGCCGGGCGAACTCTGACCGCGCCGGCCTTCGTCCCCGCTACGGCGCCATCGTGACGCCATTGGATCCCAGCGTCTCGCAAATGGGGCGGGTGGCTCTGATCACCGGTGCGAGCGGGGGCATCGGCGCGGCAACGGCGAGAGTGCTCGCCGCTCAAGGCCGGCGTGTCGTCCTCACCTATCTGCAGCGGCGGCGCGAGACGGAAGATCTCGCGGCGGAGCTCGGCGGTCATGCCCTCGAGCTCGACCTGCGCGACCGGATCGCCGTGGCCACGAGCCTGCGGCGGGTCGCGGAAGGCATCGGTCCGGTCGAGATTCTAGTGCTCAACGCCGGGGCGATTCGCGACGCGCTCCTGGCCTTCCTGGCTCCGGAGGACTGGGACGAGATCCTCGATGTCAATCTGTCCAGCGCATACCGAGTGACCCGCGAGGTCGTGCGCGGCATGCTCGCCCAACGCTGGGGGCGGGTGATCGGCGTCGCCAGCGCCAGCGGGCGGATCGGTCAGGTCGGCCAGACCCACTACAGCGCCGCGAAAGGGGGGCTGATCGCCTTCTCGAAGGCCCTGGCCCGCGAGGTCGCGTCGTATGGCGTGACCGTCAACTGCGTCGCCCCCGGTTTCGTCGACACGGAGATGCTCGCTCAGTTGCCGCAGTCGAAGCTCGAGGAATACCTGAAAGGCGTACCGATGGGGCGAGTCGGCCGCCCCGAGGAAGTGGCCGCGGCGATCGGCTTTCTCGCCTCCGAAGCCGCCTCTTACGTCACCGGTCAAACTCTCGCGGTGGATGGCGGTCTGGTCATGGTCTGAGGGGCGGCAGTCGTTGTAGCATGTCGCCGCCATGACGGGTCCAGAAGATCTCAAACCACGACTCAAGACGATTCTGGTCGAGCGCCTGAAGCTCGAAAGAACCGCCGATTCGATCGGTGACCTGGAGCCGCTCTTCGGGCCCGAGGGCCTTGGACTCGACTCCATCGACGCGCTCGAGCTCGTGATCGGCATCGAACAGGAGTTCGGGGTGCGGATCGAGAATGAAGAGGTCGGCACCGAGGCCCTGGCGTCGATCGAACAGCTGGCTCAGTTCGTCGCGACCAAACGAGCGACCGCACAACCCGCCTGAGCCCCGCGTGCGGCTTCCGCACCGCTTTCCATTTCAACTCGTCGACCGCGACGCCGGTGGGACCGCGCGGGTTCTGCTCTCCGCCAACGACTTCTGGAGCCGGGGCGCGGTGTCGCGCGGAGCCGGCCTCTGGATCGAAACGATGGCGCAGGCCGCCGCGCTGGTGCTGGAGGAGCCCGCCGCGGACGGAGGCGCGGAAAGCAGGGTGCTCGCCGGCGTCGAGAAGCTGAGAATCGACAGAGAGCCCGCGGCGGGAGCCACGGTCACGATCACGTTGCAGCTCGAGGCGCAATTCGGTCCGGTCGTGCGGGTGGCGGCGCACGCCGCGGACTCGGAGGGCCCGTTCGGGCGAGCGACGCTGCTCCTGGTCCGTCGCTGAGCGCGGTGGGGGAGAGTTTGGTGCGAAAGGGGGGACTCGAACCCCCACGGCCTTGCGACCACAAGCTCCTGAGGCTTGCGCGTCTACCAATTCCGCCACTTTCGCGCGGCGAGGATTCTAGGTTCGTGCTCCCTGGCGAGTCAACCGCGATCTCTCTCGTCGAACGGACAAGTCACGGTTTTGGTAGAGTTTCGGCGTGTGTTGCGCTCGTCTCTTCCTTACCTCGATCGCGCTCCTCTGTCTCGCCTGCGGCCCCTCGGCTGACCTCGTCGCGGCCGAGCGGCCAGCCATCGAGAAGTTGCTCGCCGACTACGCTGGGCGCCTCTCCGAGGCCTATCGGAGCGCAGACGCCAGGCCTCTGGCCGAAGCCGCCACCGAGCGTGAGGTGGCGCGTGTCGGCGCCCAGATCGAGAGCCTCGCCGCAGAGGGCAAAGCGCTCCGGGTGGTGCTCCTCCTGCAGGCGATCGAGTCGCTCGATCTCTTCAAGTCGACCGCCGCGACGGTCCAGACGGTTGAGACCTGGCGCCTCCAGGTGGTGGCCTTGGGGTCCGAGGCCGTGCTCTCCGAGTCGCCTGAGCAAGAGAACCGGGTCGTCTACAGCCTGATCCGGGAGGAGGGCAAATGGCGGATCCTGTCGCGCATCCTGAAGCAGACGAACGAACCCTGACCGGGCGCCGAACGCCCACGGTGGCTATCGTGGGCCGCCCCAACGTCGGCAAGTCGACGTTGTTCAATCGGATCCTGGGCCGGCGCCAGGCGATCGTCCACAATCAGCCGGGCGTCACGCGCGATCGCGTGGTCGGCCGGGCCGATCTTGTCGCCGGCCGGCCGGTCGACTGGGTCGACACCGGCGGTCTCGTGCTCGGCGACGATCCCCTCGGAATCAACGAGCAGGTCCTCCTCGCCGTCCGGGCGAGCGACCTGCTGATCCTGGTCGTCGACGGCAGGGAGGGACTCACCACCGCGGACGAGCGGGTGCGCGACGAGCTCGTCAAGAGCCGCGTTCCGATCGTCCTCGCCGTCAACAAGTCGGACACGCGCGCCGCCCGCGAAGGATTCGGCGAGTTCTACTCGCTCGGCCTGGGCGAGCCGGTGACGCTCTCCGCCGAGCACGCGCTCGGCATCGGGGATCTGATGGATCGAGTGGAGCGGGAGCTCCCGGACGAAGGCGGCGGAGCGCGCGAGTCGCTCTCCGACAGCGTGACGGCGGTTGCCATCGTGGGTCGGCCGAACGTCGGCAAGTCCTCCATCTTGAACAAGATACTGGGCGAAGAGCGGACGCTCGTATCACCCGTTCCAGGAACGACACGCGATCCCATCGATACCGAGATCGAGCGTGACGGGCGCGCCTACCGCCTGATCGACACGGCCGGCATGCGCAGGCGCAGCAAGGTCTCCGGGACGCCGGAGGATCTCGCGGTGCTCCTCGCCAAGCGCCAGATCGAGCGCTGCGACATCGCCCTGCTGGTAGTCGAGGCGCCGGCGGGGGTCACCGCGGGCGACCTCGCCGTCGCCAAGGAGATCTGGGATGCCGGAAAAGCCGCGGTCGTGGCCGTCAACAAGTGGGATCTGCTCGACGACGAGGGCCGGCTGCGGCTCGATGGCACCTGGTCGCGACTCGTCGACGCGATCGCCGACCCGCCGCGGGTGAATCTCTCGGCCACGACCGGCAGGGGGGTCGAGAAGGTCTTTGGCCACATCGACGCCGCCCGTGCGGCGCTCGCGACCGGGATCACAACCGGCGAGCTCAACCGCCTCCTCGAGACGGCGATCGCCCGCCACTCGCCACCGGTTCTCGCCGGACGGCTCTGGAAACTCCTCTACGCGACACAGGTCTCGGCGCTGCCGCCGACCTTCATGCTCTTCGCCAACCGTTCGCTGCCGCGCGAGCACAGCTACCGTCGCTACCTCGAGAACCGGCTCCGAGAGTCCCTGGGGCTGCGCGGCGTCCCCATCCGCCTCGTCATCCGCCGTCGCTCGACTTGAGGCGCGCCGGAGCTTAGGATCTTCGCCTGCCGATGACGAAGCGCGTCCACAAGCTCGCCGAGGTCTGCAAGCTGCTCGACCTCCAGCCCTATGTGCTCCGCTACTGGGAGACGGAGTTTTCCTCGCTGCAGGAAGGTGGCGACGGCCGGGCCAGCTCCCGCGGCTACACCCGCGCGGAAGTGGATCTGCTCGGGCGCATCAAGCGCCTGCTCTATGAAGAGGGCTACACCATCGCGGGTGCCAAAAAGAAGCTCGAAGCCGAGCCGGGACTGCCGGAGCAGCGGCTCTTCGACGAACCCGCCACCGACGAGCAGGAGCGAGAGGCGCCGGCCGCGGCAGCAGGCTCCGCGCCCTCCGGTGAGGCGCTTGACAGTGCGGCGCGGGAGCGGATAGAAACTCTCGAACGAGGAATCGCCGAGGCGCTCGAAGAGGCCCACGCGCTCCTCGCCCTCCTCGATTCGAAGCGGCGTTAGTCAGTATCCGGTCGGGACGTGGCGCAGCCTGGTAGCGTACCTGAATGGGGTTCAGGGGGTCCCGAGTTCAAATCTCGGCGTCCCGACCAATTCACCCCCTCGAAATAGAGACCCAGCGCGAATGGACCAGCGGCTCGGCACCGCAGTGATCAGCGGCGCGGGGTCCGGCATCGGCGCCGCGCTGGCGGAGGCCCTCGGCCGGCGCGGTTACGCTTTGGCTCTCCTCGGCCGGCGCGTGGAGCCCCTCGAGCAGGTGCTCCGGGCGTCGGGCGCCAGGGGCTTGGCGCTGGCCGCCGACGTTCGCGACGGCGCCGCCGTCGAGGCGGCGCTTCGCGAGGCCGAGAATCGACTCGGTCCGATCGACGTAGCGGTGCCGGCGGCGGGTGTCGCGCGGATCGCGCCCTTCGTCGAGCTCGAACTCGACGCGCTGCGCGAAACGATCGAGACCAACTTGCTCGGCGCGGCGCATCTCTTCCGCGCGGTCCTTCCCGCGATGCTCGGGAGGAATCGTGGCCATCTCTTGCCGCTGCTCTCGGTCGCGGCGCGGCGCGCTTTTCCCGGCTGGTCGGCCTATTGCGCGAGCAAGTGGGGGCTGCTCGGTCTGGTCGAGGCCCTGCGCGAGGAGACGCGAGGGAGCGGCGTGCGAATCTGCGCGATCACCCCAGGCGCCACCGGGAGCCCGCTTTGGGACTCCGTGCCAGGGGAGTGGGACCGCCGAGCGATGATCCCCGCCGCGGAAGTCGCCCGGGCGGTGCTCTGGGCGCTCGACGCCGGATCGGACGTGGCCGTAGAAGAGATTCGCCTCCAGCCGCCGCGAGGAAATCTGTGACCAGCGCTGCCGCCGTCGCGAGGCGGGATGGGCGCTCGCGGCAATCACCAATCTCGTGGTCGACGTCTTGACCAAGGTCGCGGTCGCCCCGGCCGACGGTCGCTTCCTGGGAGGCCGACCCTCGGGAGACTGAGCGCGGGCCGGTCGCCTTGACTCGCTTTTCCCGCGGTCCCTATACTCACCAGCCCGCAAGAGCTTCCAAATGAGCAATCTACGAGCTACCGAGAGCCCCGTCGACGGCACCGGGCGGAGCTTCGCTATCGTGGCCTCTCGCTTCAACTCCGACGTTGTCGACCGCTTGGTGGCGGGCGCGGTGGCGGCGCTCGAGCGCCACGGCGTCAAGCGCGAGGACATCGAGCTCGTTCGGGTGCCGGGGGCCTGGGAGATCCCGCAGGCGCTCGGGCTGCTGGCGCGCCGGGGCGACTACGACGCGCTGGTGGCGCTCGGCGCGGTGATTCGGGGTGAGACGCCTCACTTCGAGTTCGTCGCCACGGAGTGCAGTCGCGGCGCGGCGCAGGTCGCGGCCGCGAGCGGCCGGCCCGTGAGCTTCGGCGTCCTCACCTGCGATACCCTCGCGCAGGCACTCGATCGCGCGGGTGGCGCGGCCGGGAACAAGGGAGAGGAGGCCGCGCTCGCGGCGTTGGAGATGGCCGACCTGTTCGCACGGAGCGGAAGCTGAGCGCGCAGCCGGTCGATCGAGGCGCCAAGGCCGACTCGGGCGCGGCAGACCGATCTCGGAGCGGAGCGGTGGGCAAACGGAGGCTCGCCAGGGAGATGGCGGTTCAGATGCTCTATCAGCACGACCTCGGCGCGAGCCCGGTCGCGGCGGTCCGCGCCAGTTTCGACATTCAGGACTTCCTGGCCGAGCGAGACGGCGCCGCGGGCACGCATGCGTTTCCGGCGGGCTTGCTCCATGAGGCCGAGGACGCCCTCCCCTACGCCGGGCGGCTGGTCGAAGGGACGATCGTGCATCTCCAGGAGATCGACCAGCTACTGAGCCTCCAGGCCGACCACTGGCGCTTGGAACGAATGCCCGCCGTCGACCGCAACATCCTTCGCCTGGCGGTCTTCGAGCTTGTCCACGAGCCAGACGTGCCGAAGCTCGTCGTTCTCGACGAGGCGGTCGAGCTGGCCAAGCGCTTCGGCTCGGAGAACTCGGCGCGCTTCGTCAACGGCCTGCTGGACGGCCTGCTCAAGGCGCACTCCTTCCCCGGGAGCCTCAAGTGAAGCCCCTGGCGCTCGCCTCCGCCTGCGTGCTGGCACTGTTCGTGTCGCCCGTTCACGCCGCTGCGGGCGTCATCGTGGCGGGCACGGACAGCGCGAGGGTTCTCCTGCCGCCTGGTGTCGACGTGGCTCCGTACCGAAATCTGGGATACGAGCTGCTGCGTATCGAGGAAGGCGTCGCGCGCGTCGAAGTCGACCTCTCTCCGATTCGCAGCACGGCGCCCTTTCATCCGCGCTTGGCGGCCGAGCCGAGTCCGATCGAGCGTCTGGCCGGCGCAGTGACCTGGGGGAGCCGGACGCAGCACGAGGCCGCGGCCCGCCTGCTCGCCTGGGTCGCCGGCAATGTCCGCTATCACCTCGATCGATCGGAGTCCCAGGAGGCTTCTGCGGTGCTGGATCGGCGCACGGCTTTCTGCACGGGCTATGCGCGGCTGACCGTCGCGCTCCTGGGCGCCGTGAGAATCGAGGCTCGCGAGGTCGCAGGCTATGTGGCCGAAGGCCGCCCCGTAGCTGGTGGCGCCGGCTTCCATCGCTGGATCGAGATCCACTATCCGGACCGCGGTTGGGTTTTCAGCGATCCCCTCTCCAGTCACGGCTTCGTCGACGCGACCTATCTCCGTATCTCCAGCGACAAGCTGTCGGTTCCAGTGCCCGGCAGCGGGCTGGTCATCGAGCGGAACGACCGCACGGTTGCCGTGGACCTCGCCCCCGGAACGTCGGCGGTGTCGCTGCGTCTGCGCGCGAACAACGACGCAAGAGTAGCGGCGGCCCTGGCCGTCGAGCTCGAGTCCGGGCTCGACGCGGAGGCGGAACTGGTCGGCAGCGGCGTTCATCGGATCCTCCAGCTGCCCGCCGGAAAAGGTACCTTCCTCGGGCTCGAGCCGGGACGCTACGAGATTCGCGTGCGCGAGGCCGGCCGGCTCGCGGCCTGGAAGAACATCACGATTCGGGACCGGATCCTGGCGCAGATGAGCATTCCTCGACCGGCCTCGAGCCGGCAAGAGAGCGAGCGGGGGAGATGAGCAGCGCGTACGACCATCGGGCGATCGAGGTGAAGTGGCAGGAACGGTGGGACAAGCAGCGCGTGGCGGAGGTCGATCTACGTAGCGCACGCGACAAGTACTACATGCTGATGATGTTCCCGTACCCTTCGGGCGACCGACTCCACGTGGGCCACGGGCGCAACTACATCCTCGGCGACGCGCTCTATCGCTACCTTCGAATGAACGGCCGCCGAGCGCTCAATCCAATGGGCTGGGATTCCTTTGGCCTTCCCGCCGAGAACGCGGCGATTCAGCGTGGCGTTCACCCGCGCGACTGGACCCTCGCCAACATCAAGGTCATGAAGAAACAGTTTCGGCGGTGGGGAATCCTCTACGACTGGTCGAAAGAGGTGACCTCGTGCCAGCCCGAGTACTACCGCTGGAACCAGTGGTTGTTCTTGCGCATGCTCGAGCAGGGCATCGCGTACAAGCGACGGGCTCCGGTGAACTGGTGCCCCAGCTGCCGGACGGTCCTTGCCAACGAGCAGGTGATCGACGGCGCCTGCGAGCGGTGCGGTACCGAAGTCGTCCAGCGCGATTTGGAGCAATGGTTCCTGCGAATCACAGACTACGCCGACCGCCTTCTCGCCGGCCTCGACCAGCTCAAGGGGTGGCCTGAGCGAGTCCTGGCGATGCAGCGGAACTGGATCGGCCGGTCGGAGGGTGCGGAGATCGTATTCGAAGTGGACGGCGGTGGCGAGCCGCTGGTGGTCTTTACCACGCGCCCCGACACCCTGCACGGCGCGACCTTTCTGGTGCTGGCGCCCGAGCACCCGCGAGTCGCCGAGCTGATCGCCGCGCACCCGCAGCGCGCCGCCCTAGAGAGCTGGATCGAAGAGGTGCGCAGCAAGCCGCGCATCGAGCGGGAAGGCGAGGGCTCGGCCAAGGTGGGACGAGCCCTCGGCGCTCACGCTCTCAATCCAGCCACCAGTGAGAAGATCCCGATTTGGATCGCCGACTACGTACTGCCCGACTACGGTTCGGGGGCGATCATGGCCGTACCCGCGCACGACGCCCGCGATCTCGCCTTCGCCCGGCAGGAAGGGCTGCAAGTCCGTCTCGTTTACCACCCGACCGACCGCGACGCGAATGCCGAGGCGCTCGACACGCCGATCCTGCACGAAGGTGAGATCCGCGGTTGTGGCGAGTTCGACGGCCTGACCGACGGTCCCGCTACGATCCGCCGCTTCATCGACTGGCTCGAGCGGCAAGGCGCCGGCCGGGCCAAGGTCACCTACCGTCTGCGTGACTGGCTGATCTCGCGCCAACGCTATTGGGGAACGCCGATTCCGGTGGTGTATTGCGAGCCTTGCGGGATCGTACCGGTTCCCGACCAGGCGCTTCCGGTCGAGTTGCCCTACGACGTCGAGTTCTCCGGCCGCGAGGGCAATCCGCTCGAGCGCTGCGAGGCCTTCGTTCACACGGCGTGCCCGAGGTGCGGCGGACCAGCTCGTCGCGAGACCGACACCATGGACACGTTCGTCGACAGCTCCTGGTACTACCTTCGGTACCTTTCGCCGAGAGATTCGAGCCAGATCTTCGATCGGGAAATCGTGGCGCGGTGGGCACCAGTCGATCAGTACGTCGGCGGCATCGAGCACGCGATTCTCCATCTGCTCTACGCGCGCTTTGTCTGTCGGGTGCTTCACGACTTCGGTTGGGTACCCTTCGAAGAGCCGTTCCCGAACCTCTTCAATCAGGGCATGATCACTCGCTATGCCGAACGGACCGGGCGCATCGAGAAGATGTCCAAGTCCAGGGGCAACACGGTTTCGCCCGATGCGTTGATCGACGAGATGGGCGCCGACACGGAGCGTGTCTACACCCTCTTCCTGGGCCCGCCAGAGGACGAGGTCGAGTGGAACGACGAAGCGGTGACCGGTGCCTATCGCTTCCTGCAGCGCCTCTGGAGGGTGGCGGAAAAGGTAGGCGAAGTGCCTCCCACCGCACCCGCCGATGCCGACCTCGAGCGCGCCAGGCATGCCACCATCGCCAGGGTCACGCGGGACTTCGAACGTTTCAAGTTCAATACGGCGGTTGCGGCACTCATGGAGCTGCTCAACGCCCTGGTCAAGGCGGTCGAGGGCAAGACCGCGTCCCGGCTCTGCTGCGAGGCCACGCTCGACACGCTCGTCCAGCTCCTGCATCCCATCGCGCCGCACGTTACCGAGGAGCTCTGGGAGCGGCGCAGCCACGTCACCAATCTGCTCGACACCGATTGGCCAGAGGCCGACGAGACCAAGCTCCGGCGCGACCGCATCCTGATCGTCGTCCAGATCGACGGCAAACTGCGCGACCGCATCGAGATCGACGCAGATTGGGGCGAGCGCGAAGTGCGGGAGGCGGTGCTCGAAAGCGAGAAGGTCCAGGAGCACGTAGGCGGTCGCGAGATCGCCAAGGCGGTTTTCGTACCCGGACGTCTCGTCAACCTGGTGACGCGCAAGGAGGCAACTTGATCCGATCGGCTCGTATATCTCTTGGACTCGCACTCATCGCGCTGACGGCGGGCTGCGGATACAGTTTGGTCGGGCGCGCCAGCAACATCCCGACCGAGATCCGCCGCGTGTACCTCAAGCCGCTCGAGAACGCGACCCCGCGCGTCCAGGTCGATCAGATTCTGACCCGCGCGCTCGCCGACGAGCTGGTCACGCGGCGGCGCTTCGAGGTGACGGCGGCGGAGGCCGGCGCGGATGCCGAGATCTCGGGCACCGTCGTCTCGTTCGCGGTGCTCCCGGTCTCGTTCGATGAGGACGGCCGGGCCACCGAGTACGAGATCGTGATCAACGCCAAGATGAGCTTCAGGCAACTCGAGCCCGAAACTGTCCTGTGGGGAAACGACCGCTATCAGTTTCGCGACAGCTACCAGCTGGAGGCATCGGAGCTCGGTTACTTCGATCGGGAGACGCCGGCGATCGAGGCCGCCGCCAAGAGGTTCGCCGAGACCATGGTCACCGATCTGCTCGAGGGGTTCTGATACCGGCGACCGGGCAACAGAAAGGCCCCCGGTGAAGACGGGAGCCTGGTGGAACCGGAGCGGCCGGCCGCGACTGCGGCCCCAGGGGGAGGAGATCAGGTTGGGTTGGCGACGCGGCGCGTCGCCGCGACCAGCCTCGACTTCGTCCGTGCCGCGGTGTTCTTGTGAATCACGCCCTTCTGGGATGTCGCGTCGAGAATCGCGGTCGTCTCGGGCAGAAGGCCCTCGGCCGTCGCCGCGTCGCCCGCTTCGACCGCCTTGCGTAGCTTCTTGACCGCGCTCCTCATCCGGGACTTCAGCGCCCGGTTCGTTTCGCGCTGCGCCTGAGACTTCTCGGCACGCTTCTTCGCCGACTTGGTATTCGCCATTGGAGCTTCCTCTCGAGGGAGACCGGCCAGAGCGCCCGGCCGTTGCCGATCAATGCATTCTACTAGCGCCGGGGCTCGGAATCAACGCCGAGCCCCTGGAGTCGCTGTCGCGCCAGGTTGGCCTCGTCGGAGGAGGGAAAGATCTTGATCACGCGCTCGAGCTGCGTCACGCCGTCCCGGCGTTGGCCCAGCTCGAGCTGCGCGTACCCCTTCTTGAGCAAGGCGCTCGCGGTCTTGTCGCTGCGCGGATAGCGCTCGAGGACCTTGTCGTACTCGGTGATCGCCTCGGCGTACTTCTGCTGTCGATAGAAACACTCGCCGATCCAGTAGGACGCGTTGTCGGCGAGATCCGTTTCCGGAAACGACTCGAGATACTGGCGGAAGCCGAGCAGAGCGAGATCGTAGTTGCCGCGCAGATAGTCGGAGTATGCGGTCT
The DNA here is from genome assembly GCA_963700315.1 of uncultured Acidobacteriota bacterium. Taxonomy (GTDB): domain Bacteria; phylum Acidobacteriota; class Thermoanaerobaculia; order Multivoradales; family JAGPDF01; genus JACTMI01. The sequence goes on from CAVOXC010000003.1 coordinate 110,551, forward strand.
GGTAGAGCGTCTCTGGGTCGGCCGCGCCGGCGCCGGGCACGGGGAAAGGGCCGGCCACCGGCGGAGCGGTGGCGCTCCTCACGGCTTTGAGATCCTGACTCGTCGCCGCGATCTGCTGGGAAACCTGGCCCAATCGATAGTTCGTGTCGTCGAGCTTGCCCTGAAGCTCGGCGATCTGTGCGGACAGGTTGCCGAGATCGACGCGCATGTCCGCTTCCGCGCGCAGCAGGTCATCGGTCTGGCGCTTGATCGTCTCCTGGAGCGCCTGCACCTCCTGCTTGCTCGAGCCCGTCATCTGGAGCTGAAGAACCTGCCGCTGCAGCTCGGTGAGCTGCGCGTGCAGGCCTTCGATGTCCGAACTGGAGACGCAGCCGCCGAGCGTGAGCCCGGCGGCCAAGAGAACCCCGAAGGGCGCGCGTGACGGCATCCGCTGGATCAGCTCAACCGACGTTGGTGCGGCCGGTCACCAGGAACGAGGCGCGACGATTGAGCGACCAGCAGCTCTCGCTCGACTCGCTGCACTTCGCTCGCTCCTCGCCGTAGCTGATCGTGCGCAGCCGCGTCGGCGCGACGCCCAACGATCCAACGTAGTCGCGAGCGGCGGAGGCGCGGCGCTCCCCCAGTGCGAGGTTGTACTCGTTGGTGCCGCGCTCGTCGCAATGCCCCTCGATCGTCACGGCGAACTGCGGATTGCTCCGGAGCCATTCGGCATTGCGCGCGAGACGCGCTCGCGAGTCCTCGCTGAGGTCCGCCTTGTCGAACTCGAAGTAGACATCGCCCAGGAGCCCGTTCTTCTGGAGGTACTCATTGACCGCGGCGATGTCGCCAGCGAGCGGGTCTTCCGTCTTGTCGGAGACCTCCGGTCGCGGCTTCGCGGAGACGTCCTCCGCCGGTGCCGAGGGTTTCGAGACGGTGCTGCCGCCGAGGTCCGGCTGCGGCGGCGGCGTCTTCTTGGCGCAGGCCGCGGCGAAGAGAGTGAGGGCGGCTGCGACGGCGATCCAGGCGAGCGGGCGACGGGTCATCACGTTCTCCTTGCGCAAGTTCGGTATCCCGTGGTGGACAGGACCCCGGAAATATCGGTGCAAATGTAGCAAATCCAAGGCCCTGAGGACAACCGTCATTCTGCCGTCAATGGGGGTAAGGGGACCAGTCGGGGCCCGTATTGCTGCCCTGGAAGGTCAGTTGCTCGACGGCACCGCCGGCGCGGGAGTCGATGACGTAGACCTGGGTCGAGCCTCGGCGAGCTCCCGCGAAAGCGATCCGGCGCCCATCCGGCGAGAAGCTCGGGGTTTCGTTGCTGCCCGGTCCGTCGGTGAGCTTCTGGGCCGCCAGCGTGACCAGATCGAGCACCGCGATGTCGAACCGGTTCCTGTCGATGCGGGTGGCGAACGCGATTCGCGTGCCGTCCGCGCTCCAGCTCGCGCCGTCGTTGTACTCGCCCTGAAACGTGACCCGGCGCACGTTCGCGCCCTCCGCGTCCATGACGTAGATCTGCGGGGATCCGGCCCGGCTCGAGGTAAAGGCGACCTCTTGTCCGTTCGGACTCCAGGCGGGGTTGGTGTCGATCCCCGGGGAATTGGTAAGACGCCGGACGCCGCTACCGTCCCGCTGGCAAACGAAGATTTCGATATTGGCACCGAGCGCCCGGGCGAACACCACCCGGCGTCCGTCGGGAGAAAATGACGGCGAGACGTTGAGCGACCCCTCAGTGACCAGCGGAGTCTTGCGCCCCGAAGCGACGTCGGCGAGATAGAGCGCCGGGCCGCCGCCGCCGAAGTAGGAGACATAGGCAAGCGTCTCCCCGAGCCCGCTCCACGAAGGGCTCATGGAGATGGACTTGTGCCCGGAGACCTTGCGTTGATCGTGGCCGTCGTAGTCCATCAGGTAGATCTCTTTGGTGGCGTCACGGTCCGAGACGAACGCGATCGAGGTCAGGGCGATGCCGCGCTTCGACGTCAGGAAGAGCACGATCTCGTCGGCGAAAGTGTGTGCGATTCGTCTGGAGAGCTCGTAGGTCCCGCGGTAGCGCTTGCCGACGATGGTCTGCCGGCTGGCGAGATCGACCAGCCGACCCTCGAGGACGAGCCGGTCTCCCTCGAGCTTGACCTCGGACTGCAGCAACATGGCGGCGCCGAGCGATCGATACTGATCCGCGTCGTGCTCGAGGTTTCCCTTCAGATCGAGCACCGCGAGCTCTTCCGGCCCCAGGATCTCGAAGATCGCCGTCCGGACGAGGTCCGCGCGCAAAGTCGCCTCGAGCTCGCGTGCCGCATTGCCGGCGGTACCCGCCAGAGAGGCGAGATTCGGAACCGACGGAAACGCGAGCTGGACGACGGGCAGCTGGTTGCCCTCGGCCAGGACGACGGTAATGTCGCGCCCTTGGGTCGCTGGCTCGCCGCTGGCCGGGGCCGGCTGCTGGGCGCGGGCGCCGAAGGCTGTGACGAGAATCAAGATGGCGCTCAGGCCGCGAGAACAGAACGAACGCATCGCCGTTGGTCTCCTTCAGCGAACGATTAGATTCACGCCGAGCGAGCTATCCCGAAAACCACGGGGGAGCGGGGGCAGCGGCGAAGAGGACTGCACGGCACGCAGGGCGGCGAGATCGAAGGAGTTGATCCCCGAGGACGTCACGATCCGCAGCTCGGTAATCCCGCCATCCCGCTGAATTCGATAGTGCACCATGGCCTCGACTCCCGAGCCCACCGGCGGCCGGACCCAGTTCCTCGAGATCAGCGCGAGCATCTGATCCACGTAGTAGCCGTAGGTGAAGTTGGGGTTGTCCAGTCCCGCCACTGCCGCGCCGAAGGCGAGCCCGGCCACGTTGCCGGTCGGCGAACCCTGGACCTCCGGCCGGGAGTCCGCGCTCGCCGCGGCCGGGGCGGCCGGCTCGGGCTCGTCCGGCCGCGCCTGAGGCCTCTTGGGCTCGGGCTTCCTCGACTTCGGGTCGGGAAGAGTCGGCGCCTTCACTTCGGGCTCGCGCATCGGAGCCGGCTCGCTCTTGCGCTCGGCCTTGGGCTGCGGCGGTCGCGGCTTCGGATTCGCGACGCCGAGGCGGGCCGCGGGCACGATCTGCACGGCGACGTATTCGATCGGCTTGGGCGGCGCGGCGGTAAGGCGCGGCAGCGCCCAGGCCAGAGTGACCACCAAGAGATGGAGTCCGGCCGCGACGCCGAGCGAGCGCCCGAGCCCCTTGCGGCCAGCTTCAGCGCGGCGTCGCTCCAGGATGTTCGAGACTATGGCCGACACCGCTGTCACCGGCGACCCGGTGCGTCGTCGCGGTCGGTGACCATGCCGACCTGGACGATCCCGCCCTGGCGGAGCGAGTCCAGGACCTCCACGACGCGACCGTAGGCGACGTCACGATCCCCCTTCAGAAAGACCATCTGGTCCTGCTGGCCGCGCAGCATCGGCGTCAGCACCTCGACCAGCTTGGTCGGGTGGACCGGTTGGTCCTTGACGTAGACGAGCCCATCGCGGTTGATCGTGAGGATCAGCGGATCCTGCGCCCGCGTGGGGAGAGTCTGCGCCGCGGACCTCGGCAGCGCCACTTCGATCCCCTGATGCAGCATCGGCGCGGTGATCATGAAGATGATCAGCAGCACCAACATGACGTCGACGAGGGGCGTGATGTTGATCTCGGAGAGGATCTCCTCGTCTTCGCCGTGGCTGCCGACCCGCATCGCCATCAGGTGAAATTCCGCTCAGACAGATTGAGGAACTCGAGGGTGAAGTCCTCGAGCTGGGTCCGAGAACGCTTCAGCTCGCCGCCCAGCCAGTTGTACCCGACCAGGGCGGGGATGGCGGCGGCGAGGCCGGCGGCGGTGTTGATCAGCGCTTCGGCGATTCCAGGCGCGACGGCGACAAGAGAGGTCGAGCCGGTGCGGCCGATGTCCTCGAAGGCGCGCATGATGCCCCAAACCGTGCCGAACAGACCGATGAACGGAGCTGCCGCCGCGGTCGTCGCCAGGAAGGAGCTGCCGCGCGCGAGCAGGTGGAGCTCGGTCGCCACGGCCCGGTGGAGGGTCCGCTCCACGCCGGCCATGGACCGAATCTCATACTTGGTGGTCAAGCCGCCCGAGGGGTCGGCGTTCGACCGGATCTGCCCGTCGATCTCGGCGTAGCCGGCCTGAAACACACCGACCAGGGGGCTGGCTGCGAGCCGGGCCGTCGCCGCGCTGACCTCGCTGAAGCGCTTGCTGGCGCGAAAGACCTCCAAGAACCGCCGGGAGTGGCCCCGCGCGCGGCGGTAGATCAGGACCTTCCAGAGGAAGATGGCCCACGAGACGACCGAGAAGAAAATGAGAATGCCGAGGACGAAGGCCGCCATCGGTCCCGCGCGCGCGAACGCGTCCGAGAGGCCGAGGGCGCCGGGATCCTGTTGGACGATGGCGAGCAAGAAGAGGGCTGGAGTCATAGGTGGGCGGATTCCGAGATCGAGGAAACGTAGCACGCGTCTCGCGCGGCTGTCCACGCGACGGCGCCCGGCGCGTTGACTCCGCACCGGGCCCGACGATAGCTTGAGGGTTTGGAAGGAGAAGCGCCCAATGAAGATCGCCGTCTGTGTCAAGCAGGTCCCGGATACCGAGGCACGGCTGAGGGTCGCGCCCGACGGAAAGTGGATCGACGAGGAGGATGTTCCGTTCGTCATCAATGAGAGTGACGAGTACGCCTTGGAGGAGGGGCTGCGCCTTGCCGAGACGAGCGGCGGCGAGGTCGTGGCCTTCAGCTTGGGACCGGACCGGGTGCGCGAGGCGTTGCGCAAGGCCCTCGCGCTCGGCGCGGCTCGAGCTGTCCATCTGGGCGACCCGGCGTTCCAGGGCGGAGACGCCATGGCGACCGGCCGCGCGCTCGCCGCCGCGATCGCGCGGGAGAGCTTCGACTTGGTGCTGACCGGCTCCCAGTCGGACGACCAAGGCTTCGGTGCGACCGGCACCGTCATCGCTGGGCACCTGGGCTGGCCGCACGCCTGGCTGGTGATGGGCGTCGAGACCGAGGAGGGTGGCGAGACCCTCAAAGTCACACGCGAGATGGAGAGTGGAATGAACGAGATCTTCCGCGTCGCGCTGCCCGCTGTGCTCGAGATCCAGGCGGGGATCAACCATCCGCGCTACGCGTCTCTCAAGGGGATCATGGCGGCTAAGAAGAAGGAGATCGCGCCCCTGACGCCCACGGAGCTCGGCCTCGGTGCCGAAGGGACCGGCGCGGCCGCGGCCCGGATGGAGGTCCTCTCGGTCGGGTTCCCCGAGAGCGGCGTCGAAGCGCAGATCCTGGAGGGCGATGCGAGCACGGCCGCGAAGGCGCTGGTCGAGAAGCTCCACAAGGAAGCGAGGGTGATCGGATGACGGCTCAGATCTGGGCGGTTCTGCAACAGCGCGACGGCAAGATCCACAGGATGGCTTGGGAAAGCGTCGCGGCGGCGCAGCAGTTGGCGGGAGAGCTGGGCGGCGCGGCCACGGCCGTCTTGTTGGGCGAGCGGGTTGGCGCGCTGGCCGGCGAAGTCGCAGCGAGCGATCTCGAATCCGTGCGGGTGGCCGACCACTCACTGCTCGCCGGGTATACACCCGGGGGATACGTCGCCACGCTCGCGGCCGCGATCGCCTCGGAGAAGCCCGATTTCGTGCTCTTTCCCCACACCTATCAGTCGGTGGAGTACGTCCCCCGCCTGGCGCAGCTGGTGGGAGGAGCGCTGATTCCCGAGGCCGTCGCATTCGAGAACGGTCCGGACGGACCAGTTTGGCAGCGCCCGATCCTCACCGGAAAGCTGCACGCCCGCGTACGCGCTCGGGGCGAGGGCCCGGTGCTGGTCTCCTTGCAGTCCGGCGCTTTCTCGGCGGATTCGCGTCGCGCTGGACAGGCGGAGATCCGTCCGCTCGGCGTCGAGCTCGATCAGGCGACGTTGGGCAGGGAGGTACTCGGCATCGAGCAGGCCGCAAGCGATCAGATCGACCTCACGAAGTCGGAGATCATCGTCGCTGTGGGCCGCGGCGTCGGCGGCGCGGACAAGATGGCGCCGATCGAGGAGCTCGCGGCCCTGCTCCGAGCCGAGCTCGCCGCGAGCCGGCCGGCGATCGACGCCGGCTGGTTGCCGCGCGATCGCCAGATCGGTTCGTCGGGGCAGACCGTCGCGCCCAAGCTCTACTTGGCGCTGGGGATCTCCGGAGCGATCCAGCACCTGGTCGGCATGAAGGGCTCGGCGGTGATCGTGGCGATCAACAAGGACGCCGGCGCCCCGATCTTCAAGGTCGCGCACTACGGTGTCGTCGGCGATCTGCACGAAGTGGTCCCCGCTCTCACCGCGGCGATTCGCGAGATCGCGGGCTAGCCGCGCCGGCCGTTCAGAGGTAGCCGAGAGAGCGCAGCAGCTCCTCGGTCTGGTGGTCGACGGCGCGTGGGTCGCCACAGGCGGCCGCGTCGACCGCAGCCTCGAATCGGGGCTCGCGGGCCCAGCGCCAGAGCGCGCTTTTGAGGCGCTCCAGCTCTTCCGGACGCTCGTCCGCGACGTTGAGCGTCTCACCTGGGTCACGCGCGAGATCGAAGAGCGTGAATTCTGTGCCGACGCCGCCGATCAGGTTCTGGTCCCTCTCCAGTGGCGCGTAGACCAGCTTGAAGCGCCGGTCCCGCACCGTCCGAAGCCATTGCCCGTCGCGGCCGTAGCCCGCCTCGGAGAATGCCCGACCCTCGCTCTCGGGCCGCCCCAGCAGCCGCGGCACCAGCGAGCGGCCCTGTGCCCAGCGACCCTCGGGAAGCTCCTTGCCGGCCAGAGCGAGCAGCGTCGGAGCCAGGTCGACGAGCTCCACCGGCTCCTCGTCGATTCCGGGCTCGAGGACACCCGGCCAGTGCACGATGAACGGCACGTGCAGGCAGGTTTGAAAGGGGAGTCGGCCATGTCCGAAGTAGTAGGCGTGCTCCCCGAGTGACTCGCCATGGTCCGACGTGAAGACCGTCACCCGATCGCGGTCGAGACCGAGAGCGCCTAGACCCCCGAGCAGGCGTCCGATCTCGCCGTCGGTGTAGCGGATCTCCGCGTCGTAACGCGCGACGTAGAAGGCGACGTCCCGTCTGCGCTCGACCGCGTCGTGCCTGCCGATCGCTCCGATCTCTCGGTGGGTGCGCCTCCGGTCGATCGCGACGCGGGCGGCGGAATCGAAGTGCTCGTCGCCCTGAAAGCGGTCGCCGTGACCGGACGGTGGCGCGTACGGGGCGTGCGGATCGAGGTAATGAACCCAGAGGAAGTAGGGACGCGCGGCGTCGAGGCGACGCGCCGCCGCGAGCGCCACATCGGTGACGCGCTCGGCGCGATTCCGATCCGGATGGGATTCGCTCGCGCGTCTGCCGCTGAGCTCTTCGGCGATCTTCCAGGTCTCGAAGTAGCCGTCGAATCCCTGGTCGAAGAAGAACTCTCGACCCACCGCGCCGTTGGCCACGACGGCCTCTGTCTGATAGCCGAGCGCCGAGAGCTCTTCGGCGAGCATCCGAAAGGTGCAGGGAATCGGAATCCCCACCTGCCGCACAATGCCGTTGTCCTTGGGATAGGTGGACGTCATCATCGACGCGAAGGACGGTCCTGTCTTCGGCCACTGCACTTGCGCCTGCGCGAGACGGACCCCTTGGCGAGCGAGCTCGTCGATAGCCGGCGAGGTCTCGCGCCGGTAGCCCCACACCGAGAGATGGTCGGCGCGCAGGGTATCGACGGTCACCAGCAGCAGGCTCGGCCGCGCGGGCAAAGCGGCGAGCAGCGCAGGGTCCGCCGGCTGAGACACCTCCGGCACGTCGGAGCGGCAGGCCAGAAGCAGTAGCACGAGCCCCAGAGCCATGCCGACCTCGGGGCGGCGACCGGCCCCTAGACGAGCTGGGAGGCAAGCCCTCACGGGTGCATGCTACACGCGGCTCGAGCGCGCTCGGCGGAGGGCGAAGAGGACGACGCCGGCCGCGACCGCCACGTTGAGCGACTCGACTGGCGGCTCCAACGGCAGCGTCCACCGTGCCTCGAGACGCGCCTCGACGGCGGGGGAGATGCCTCCGCCTTCCGAGCCGAGGACCAAGACCGTGGCCCTATCGTCCATTCCAGACCCGGGGGTCTCACCGCCATGCGCCGCCAGCCCGACCCACCGGGGATCGAGCCCAGCGAGCCGGCTCTCGAGGTCTGAGATCTGGGCTTCGACGGCGACCGCGAGGCGCAACAGGCTACCGGCCGAAGCCCGCAAAGCGCGCGGGTGATTGGGGTGCGCGCAGCCGGGAGCGCAGGCGAGCGCGGTGCAACCGAAGGCCTCGGCGGCGCGCGCGATCGCACCCAGGTTGCCCGGCTCTTGCACGCCGTCGAGAAACAAGTAGACGCCCCCCGCTAGAAGTGGCAGTGCGCTGGCTCCCGCGCGAGGCAGGCTCGCGACGGCAAGAACGCCCTGCGGGCTGTCGGCATCGCTCGAAAAGGCCAGGATCTCGTCCTCGATCTCGAAGCAGGGCACCGGTGCGGTGGCCAGCAGCCGCGCGCCTTCGGGACTGCCGGAGAAGCGGGGCGTCGCGACCACGAGATCGAGCACGAGGCCCAGCGCGATCGCCTCGCCGACGAGGTGTGGGCCTTCGAGCAGAGCGTGGTCGCCTTGCCTTCGGCGCAGCCGGCGAATAGTCTTCACCGTCTGGTTCTTCCGACTTCGGATCATGACGGCGCATCTTAAGGACTTCCTCGGACAGTTCCAACGCGGGATCGAGGTCTGCGTGTCGGGCACAGGGGCGGACACCCTGTTCGGCGTGCGCGACGCGTTCCGCCATTTCTTCCACGACGGCCTCGATCGCCCCGCGCCGGTCGCGGTGGTGCCCCAGGAATCGAGCTCGTTCGCCTCTGGCCTCTGGCCCTCCGATACGGAGGCGATCGACCACGCCCGCAAGGCCGCGCTCGCCCTGGAAGCGCGCCTCCCGGGGACCTACCACTTCTATGTCGCGGGCGAGCCCTGCGTGCATGTGGTCGAGACCGGTGGACGGGCCCATTGGTTCGTCCGCTACTGGATCGTCGTCGCGGGAGTCGCCGGCATCGCCTACGGCTCGAGCGGCTCGATTCAGTTTCCAGACGCCCTCGTGGACGGCCTCTCGGGCCGGAGCTTGCCCGCGACCATCCCGGGGACCCGGCGCGCGGGAGGCATCATCGCGTCCTTGACCGGCGGCCTCGAGGGGCGCCGGGAGGCGGTGGCGAGCGCGACTCAGCATGCTCTTTCGACCCTGTTTTACGGGATCCTCGAAGGGCGGCCAGAGGCCGGTCGGTAGAGGATCATCTGCTAAACTTCGCCGGCCGGCGAGGTCGGGGCGCACCCGCGACCGTCGGGTTTTTCTTCCAGTCCCAAGCGAGGAATCACGGCATGGTCTCACGCGAAGCGGAGCTCTTTACTTCGGAGTCGGTCACCGAGGGCCATCCCGACAAGATCTGCGATCAGATCTCCGACGCCGTCTTGGACGAGGTCCTGCGGAGCGATCCGCTGGGCCGGGTCGCTTGCGAGACCCTGGTCGCGACCGGATTGGTTCTGCTTGCCGGCGAGATCACCAGCGGCGGCTCATTCGACTTCCTGCGCGTCGCGCGAGACACCATCCGCGACATCGGCTACACCGAGCCGGGCCTAGGCTTCGACTGCGAAGGTTGCGCAGTGGTCAACGCGATCGGCAAGCAGTCGCTCGACATCGCCATGGGCGTGGATACCGGCGGCGCCGGAGACCAGGGTCTGATGTTCGGCTTCGCCTGCCGCGAAACGCCTCAGCTCATGCCGCTCGCCATCATGCTCGCCCATGGCCTGACCCGGAGATTGGCCGAGGCGAGGCACTCTCGCGAGCTGCTCTGGCTCCGCCCGGACGGCAAGAGCCAGGTCACGGTGGAGTACTCGGACGGCAAGCCGCGCCGTGTCCACACCGTGGTGGTTTCGACCCAACACGCCGACTCGATCGGCCACGACGAGATCGAGGCTCAGGTCCTGGAGGCGATCGTTCGACCGATCATCCCCGCGGTTCTGTTGGACGAACAGACCATCCTGCACGTCAATCCGACCGGCAAGTTCGTGGTCGGCGGGCCGCACGGCGATTCGGGCCTGACCGGCCGCAAGATCATCGTCGACACCTACGGCGGCTACGGCCGCCACGGCGGCGGCGCCTTCTCCGGCAAGGATCCGACCAAGGTCGACCGATCGGCAACCTACATGGCTCGTCATATCGCGAAGAACCTGGTCGCGGCCGGCCTCGCCGATCGGGTCGAGGTTCAGCTCGCCTACGCGATCGGCGTCGCCGAGCCGGTTTCGGTGCGCGTCGACTCGTTCGGCACGAGCGAGATCCTCGAGGGACGGTTGGAGGCGCTCGTCCGCGAGTTCTTCCCGCTCACCCCGAAGGGCATCATCGACTACCTCGACCTGCGGCGCCCGATCTACCGAGCGACCGCCGCCTATGGCCACTTCGGACGCGAGGAACCCGGCTTCAGCTGGGAAGAGACCGCGCGGGCCGCGGAGCTTCGAACGGCGGCCGGTCTCGCCGGCGCCGTTCCGGCGCTGGCCGGCTGAGCCCCGGTCCTTGAGGATCGCTGGGCGACCGGGGCGGACATCGTGCAGCGCGAGATCGTCGTCCGGCTCCTCCGCGAGGTGGCGACGTTGCTCGAGCTCGAGGGGGCCAATCCCTTTCGAGTCAGGGCCTACGAGAATGCCTCGCGGGCGGTCGAGGGGCTCGTCGAGGAGCCGGAGGAGCTGCTCGAAGCCGGAACGCTCGGCGAAGTTCGCGGGGTCGGACCGGGGCTCGTAGCCACCATCGCCGAGATCCTCCAGACCGGCAGTCTTCAGCTGCGCACCGATCTCGCTTCCAGGTACCCGGCCGGCCTGCTGGATCTGTTTCGGATCGGCGGCCTCGGGCCGAAGAAGATCCGCACGCTGCACCGGGAGCTCGGAATCGGCTCTGTCGCCGAGCTCGAGCAGGCCTGCCGGGACGACCGGGTCGCGGCCCTGCCCGGTTTCGGCAAGAAGAGCCAGGCGAGCATTCTCGAGAGCCTCGCGACGCTACAGCGCTTTCAGGAGAGACACTTGGTCTCGGCGGCGCAGCCAACCGCCGAGCGACTGGCGGCGCACCTCCGCACCCACTCGGCGGTCTCGGCGGTGGAGATCGCCGGAAGCGTGCGCCGACGGCGCGAGACGATCGGCGATCTCGATCTGGTCTGTGCGGTCGCCAAGGCCGAGCGCGATGCAGTCGCGGCGCACTTCGCCGGCGCGCCTGCCGTCGAGAAGATCGTGGCGTCGGGTTCGACCACAGTCAGCGTCAGGCTCTCTGGGGGCTTTCAGGCTGACCTCCGCATGGTGGAGGTCGAAGAATTCGCCAGTGCGCTCCATCACTTTACCGGTAGCAAGGAGCACAACGTGCTGGTTCGCGGCCGCGCCAAGCGCGCTGGCCTGACGGTCAACGAGTACGGTGTCTTCCGCGGCGATGAGCGCCTCGACTGCACCTCGGAGCAAGAGCTCTATCGCCAGCTCGAGCTGCCCTGGATCCCCCCCGAGCTGCGTGAAGGCCTCGACGAGATCGACCTCGCCGCGGCGGGGCGGCTGCCGAAGCTGCTCGAGCGGTCGGAGCTCCGCGGCACCTTTCACGTGCACACGACCTGGAGCGACGGCCGGGCGTCGCTCGAAGAGATGGCCGCGGGCGCGGCCGCGCAAGGTTGGAGCTACCTTGGCATCGCCGACCACTCTCGGGTCGCGACCTATGCCGGCGGGCTGACGCCCGACCAGGTCCGAGCCCAGTGGCGGGAGATCGACGAGTGGAATGAGCGGGGGACAGCGCCCGTTCTGTTCAAGGGAACGGAATGCGACATCCTCGTTGATGGCGCGCTCGATTTCGACGACGAGCTGTTGCTCGGATTCGACTACGTCGTCGCTTCCGTGCACAGCCGGTTCGGAATCCCGGCGGTAGAAATGACGCAGCGTCTCGTACGCGCGGTCTCGCACCCCTGCGTCACGTTTCTCGGCCACCCCACTGGGCGACTGCTGCTGGCACGAGAGGCCTACGACTTCGATCTCGACACCGTGCTCGACGCGGCACAAGCGAACGGCGTGATCGTCGAGCTCAATGCCAACCCGCACCGTCTGGATCTCGATTGGCGACCGCTGCGCGGCTGGCTGGCGCGCGGCTGTGCGACCTCGATCCACCCGGATGCGCACTCCGTGGCTGGACTGCGGGACGTCGACTGGGGCGTGGCCGTCGCGCGCAAGGCCGGCGCCGAGGCGCGGCAGGTGCTCAATACCTCGTCCGTAGAGTCGATCCGCGCACACTTCGCCGCGCGGGTCGAACGGGCTCGCGACCTGCTGGGCCGGCCACGAGAGTGACTGCCCGCCGCCCAGCCCCCCCTCCGGAACGGGCGCGGGTGGTGGTGCTCGGCTGCGGCTTCGCCGGCTACTCGTTCCTGCGACGCCTGTCGCCGAAGCGGTTCGACCTCACCCTGGTCTCACCGCGCAACTACTTCCTGTTCACGCCGTTGCTACCTTCGGCGGTTACCGGAAGCGTCGAGTTCCGCTCGATCGCCGAAGCAGCGCGCCGGCGTCTGAAGGGTGTCCGTGTCGTCGAAGGACGGGCCGTGGCCGTCGATTGGAATCGCCGGCAACTGCTCGGCGTCGGCGCCATCGGGTCGGAGAGCTTTACTCTGCCGTTTGACCATCTCGTCGTCGCCGTTGGCGCTGAAGCGTCCGACTTCGGCGTTCCGGGCGTGCGTGAGCACGCGCTCTTTCTCGCCGAGCTTCAGGACGCCCGGCGTATTCGAACCAGGCTGCTAGAGCAGTTCGCTCGTGCCGGCCTCCCTGACCGCGGTGACGACCAGATCCGCCGCGACCTGACTTTCGTCGTCTGCGGCGGCGGACCGACCGGCGTCGAGGTCGCCGCGGAGATCCACGACCTGGTCGCAGGCGAGCTCGCGCGAACCTACCGCGAGCTCGCGCCGCGAGCGCGCGTCGTGCTTGTCGAAGCCGGATCCCGCATCCTCTCGAGCTTCGACGGCGCGCTCTGTGACTACACGATCAGCCATTTCGCCAGAGAAGGAATCGAGCTTCGACTCGACGCTCCGGTCCTGGCCGTGACTGCGAAGCGGATCGAGCTGCGCGACGGTACCGCGATCGACTGCGGGCTGGTGGTCTGGGCGGCCGGCACGCGACCGCCGGAATTCGTCGCGAGCCTCGGCGTGGTGACCGACGCCAGGGGACGTCTGCGCGTCGACGAGCGATTCCGGGTCGTCGACCGTGAAGGCCTCTGGGCGTTGGGAGATTGTGCCGCGATGGGCGAGCCGCCCTTGCCAGCGACGGCGCAAGTGGCCCAGCAGCAGGGGATGCACCTGGTCCAAGTGCTCGAAGCGATCGAGCGCGGGCGGGTGCCGAAACCCTTCAGGTTCCGCGCATTCGGCATGCTCGCCTATGTCGGTGGCGGCAAGGCCTTGGCCGACCTGCCGCGCGTCAAGTGGACCGGACGCGGCGCCTGGTTCTTCTGGCGCTCGGTCTACATCACCAAGCTGGTCAGCCTGCCCAACAAGGTCAAGGTCCTCTTCGACTGGCTCAAGGCACGCCTCTTCGGCCGCGACCTGACTCGATTCTGACCGCACCGCCACACTCGGCGCACGCCTCTCAGCTCCGAACCCCCAGGAAGAGATAGCTCGCCAGCAGGATGAACAGGACGGCAGGGCTCCAGACGGCCACTACGGCTGGAAACACCCCCACATCGCCGAGCGTCTTGAAGAGCGCAAAGACCGCCATGAAGACCATGCCGAGCACAATCGCGATCCCGAGGCCATAGAGCGCCCCGCGGCGCTCGAGGCGGAAGGCGAAAGGAAGGGCCACGATCGCCATCACGACCGTGCCGAACGGGTAGGCGAGCTTGTGCTGCAATGCCACTTCGAGCTCAGGGCGGTGCTGGCCGGATTTTCGCAGGTTCGTCACGTGACGTCGTAATTGACCATAGGTCATTTGAATCGGCCGTGGCTCTTCCGCCTGAAAGTAGGCGGGCTCCTCCGGCAGGTCGACGCGTACCGGCCGGTCGAGCGGTTGGTACTTGAGCTGCGCCCGCTCGTTGAAAGTCCGCGCCCAACCACTTTCGACGACCCAGCCGCTGGTGGTGTACTGCGCGGAATCCGCAAGTAGGCGCGCACTGAGCCTCCTCCGGTCGTCGAACTCGAAGACCTGGAGGCGCTCGAGGCGTGATTCGGCGGCTTCGTACGCGAGGAAATTGTAGAGGTACCTTCCCTGGCCGAACAACCACTGCTTGTCGGGCCCGCGGATCAGACTTCTTGCGACCCGGCCCTTGATACGGTCCTTCGCCTCGGCGACCTTCTGATTCGAGAGCGGCAGAATCTGCGCCTGCAGGTAGGCCGCGAGGCCCGCGAGGAGCGCCGCGCCGAAGACCGCGGGCAGGGCGATGCGAAAGAGGCTGATGCCGAGCGCGCGGGCAGCGATGATCTCGTTCGTGCGGGAGATCAAGCCGAAGACGACCAGCGTGGTCACCAGCGCACAGATCGGCAGTGAGTCGTACGCAAGCTGCAGAGTCCGATACTTGAAGTACCGGAGGATCGTGCTCATGTCCGGCTGATTGCGCAAGATGTCGTCGATGTTCTCGGTGAGGTCCGCGACGACGGAGATGCCGATCGCAGAAGCGAGCACTAGTAGGAAGATGGCTGTCGCGCGAGCGAGAACATATCGATCGAGGCGGTTGGGGAAGCGGAGTCGTGGCCGCGGCAGGCGCAGCACGATCAAGCCCGAGCTCGCTCCAGCGGCTTCGCGGGAGGTCCGCGTCGAGAAGCCCCGCACTGGAAACGCCGCACCGCGCACGAGCCGTCGGCGATCGGAACCAGCTGCCTTGATTCGGCGGACGATTCGCTCGATCCCTGGACGCCAGCCGGTCCCACGGCGTAGCGCCGCCGGGAGGATCGACCGGTCGCGGTCCCGCAGGACGAGCAAGCCCACGCCGATACCGCCCAGCACGAGGTTGGGCAGCCACATCGCAAGCGCCGGGGAGAGACGTCCAAAGGTCGCCGCGTCCTCTCCCTGCGTGATCATCACGTGATAGGCGACGACGATTCCGATCGACAACGCAAAACCGGTCGACTTGCCGCCTCGGCGGTTGGTGAATCCGAGCGGCAGCGCGAGCAGGCCCAGCACCAAGCAAGCCGCCGGAATCGAGTACATCTTGTGCATCCCGATCCGGCCTAGATTCCGCTCCTCGGGAGTCGCCGTCGGATCCCGCGCGAGCTCCCGGTACTCGACGAAGGTCAGCGAACGGACGTTCTTGCGCCGCGAGATTCGGGCGCGCTCCTCGCTGGCGAAGCGGTCTTTCAGCACGGTCCTGAAGACCTCGTGCCGGCGCGTTTCGTAGCTCTCGGGATGGGAGAAATCGTAGTTGTGCTCGACCGCATCGTCGAGGCGCAGGAGCAGCCGCTCGCCGCTTGAATCGGTGGAGAGGCGCCCGGTGCGGGCGACCAGCACGCTGTTGCGCTCGGTCGGAATCGAGTCGGCGAGGAATACCCCATGCCAGAGGCCGTCAGGGCCGATCTCGAAGACGAACAGCGTCTTGCCACGAAACTCGGAGTAGAAGACGCCCGGCTCGAGCTGTTGTCCGACGGTCTTCGTGGCGATCTCGAGCATCAGCCGGGAGACAGCGGCGTTGCCCGAGGGCATCGCCAACTGCATGACCACGCCGCTCACCAACGCTATGAGCAGCGAGAGGGCCAGGATCGGACGCAGCAAACTGTAGACGCTCGCGCCGCTGGCGCGAATCGCGATGAGCTCACTGTCGGAAGCGAGCCGGCCGATTCCGAGAAGAACGCCCAACAACAGGGACATCGGCAGCGTGAGCACGACGATGTTGGGCAGCGAGAAGAGCAACAGCTGGCCCACCGTCGCGGCCGGCACTCCCCTTCGGATGATCGTCTCCGCGAAGTGGAAGAACGTCTGAACCAAGAGGATCGACGTGTACACTATGAGACCCAGGCCCAAGGGCCCGAGAATCTCTGACAGTACGTACCGATCGAGACGACGCATGAGGGAGCAGGATTATACGGTCGCCTTGCCCACCCCGATCTCGGGTCGCCTGGCGCTCGTCACCGGCGGAGCGCGGCGCCTCGGTGCCGCGATCGTCCGCGACCTCGCGGCCCACGGTGCGGATGTGGTGATCCATGCCTGGCGATCGACGAGCGGCGCCGAGGCCCTAGCCCGGTCACTGCCGGGCCGGACGGCCGTCATCCAGGCCGATCTCTCCGAACCGGATGGCGCGGACCGTGCTCTCGACGCCGCCTTCGCCGCAGCCGGCAGCCGGCACCCCGATCTGATCGTCCACGCCGCCGCGAGCTTCGTTCGCCGACCTCTGCTGGAGACGAGCGTCGAGGAATGGGACGCGATCCAGTCGCTGAATCTCCGAGCCTTCTTCCTGCTGGCTCGCGGGATGGCCAGACGGCGCGGCGAGGATGGCGGCGATCTGATCGCCATTGCCGACGCGGCCGCGCTCGAGCTCTGGCCCGCTTACCTGGCCCACAGTGTCGCCAAGGCCGGCCTGCTGGCGCTGGTTCGCGCACTCGCCAAGTCGCTCGCTCCCCACTACCGAGTGAACGCCGTGGTGCCGGGCCCAGTCCTCCTGCCCGATGGCACGCCGGAGCCGGAGCGCGAAGCGATCCGGTCGCGTACCCTCCTCCGCCGTCTGGGCCGGCCAGAGCATGTCGCCCAAGCGGTCCGGTTCCTCGCCGAGTGCGACTATGCGACGGGTTCCGCGCTCGAGATCACCGGTGGTTCGCAGCTCTGGCGCGGCGTGCCATCGCGCGCTCCGGAACGGGAGGAGACTTGAGTTTCGCCGGGAACCTGTGCCGATCGAGAACCGGAGAGCTCTCGTGCCTGTGGCCCTGATTCGGCGCTACCGCTTCAGCTCGAGCCATCTCTACCGGCGCCCCGATTGGAGCGATGAGGAGAACCGGGCACGATTCGGTAAGTGCTCCATCCCGCCTGGGCATGGTCACAACTATCGGCTAGCGATTTCTGTCGCGGGCGAGCCCGATCCTGCGACGGGATTCGTCATCGATCTCGGCGAGCTGGACGCCCTGGTGACGAAGGCGGTTCTCGATCCGCTCGACCACCGGCACATCAATGAGGCGGTGGAGGAGTTCGCTCCCGGGCGAGCGATTCCGAGCTCCGAGCGCCTGGCGCTCTGGATCCGCGACCGACTCCAACCGGTGCTCCCAGAGCGCCTGTCGCTGCGCTGGCTTCAGCTCTTCGAAGATGACGACCTGGGCGCCGAGTGGATCGCTCCCGGAGGCGCTGACCCGCCGCGCGGCTCAGCAACAAACTAACCTATTTGCAGTAGTTTAGATGGATTGTCGGCGCGCCGACACGGACTCCGGAGCCGCGGTTGCGAGGTGCCTTGACCGGCGTCAAGCGGTTCCATACACTCGCGCTCTCGATGATCTTGGCGATCGCGAATCAGAAGGGCGGGGTGGGGAAGACCACCACTGCCATCAATCTCTCGGCGGCTCTCGCCTCCAAAGGGCTGCGAACGCTACTGGTCGACCTCGACCCGCAGGCCAACAGCTCGATGTCGTTTCTCGACATCCACAGTCTCGAGCGCTCCGTCTACGATGTCCTCGCCGACCCGGCGATCTCTCTAGCGCAGGTCATCCGATTGGCGGAGAAGGTCCCGAGTCTCGCGGTGGCGCCCTCATCGATCTCTCTCGCGAAGATCGAATCCAAGCTGTTGGGAGAGATCGATAGTCACTACCGCCTCAAGGATGCAATCGATCAGGTCCACGCCGACTACGATTTCATCGTCCTCGATACGCCCCCGACGCTGGGCATCATCACCGTCAACGCCCTGGTTGCCTCGAGCCATGTCCTGATCCCAATCCAGTCGAGTTACTTCGCCCTGGAGGGGACGGACGACCTCCTCGAGACGATCGACAAGATCAAACAGCGCGCCAACCCCGCGCTCCAGATTCTCGGGGCGGTGATCACCCTGCACGACAAGCGGACACTGCTCTCCCGCGACATCGTCGACCAGATTCGGCGGGTTTTCGGCGAGAAGCTTTTCGAGACCATGATCACGAAGAGCGTCCGCTTGGAGGAGAGTCCGGCCTACAAGGAGTCGATCTTCACCTTCGCGCCCCGATCGAGCGGGGCCTACGAGTACTACAAGCTCTCCGAGGAGGTGCTCAGCCGTGTCTGAAGCCCCAGCCGCCAAGCGCGGCCTGCCGCTGAGGGTCAAGATGCGCCACTCGCCGCATTTCGTCGAAGAGCTGGCCCATCGCCACGAGACTCCGGTGGGGAAGATGGTCCCGCTCTCCGCGATCGACCCGGATCCCGCGCAGCCTCGCAAGGAGCTCGGAGACCTGAGCGACCTCGTCGATTCGATCCGGGACAAAGGCGTTCTCGAGCCGCTCCTGGTTCGAGCGGTCGCCGTGGCCAGGAGCCCGAGCGGCGAGGCCCACGCCACGCGGCTGAGCCCGCCAAGGTACGCGATCATCTCTGGCGAACGTCGCTTTCGGGCGGCGCTGGAGGCCGGCCTTTTCGAAGTTCCGGTGATCGAGATGGACGTTTCCGAGAAGGAGGCGCTCGAGATTGCGCTGATCGAGAACCTCCAGCGCAAGGACCTGACCGCATTCGAAGAAGCGGAAGGCTACCAAGCGCTCGGTGAGCTCCACGGGTACACGCAAGAGCAGATCGGCCAGGCCGTGGGTAGGTCTCGAAGCGCGATCGCCGAGGCGCTATCCCTCCTGCGCATTCCGGCAGAGCTGCGCAAAGAGGCGCAGGCGCTAGGTATCGAGAGCCGATCGACCCTGCTCGAGGTCGCGAAGGTGAAATCCCCAGAGCAGATGCGCGCTCTCCTCGAGTCGATCGGAACCCGGGGCCTGACGCGCGATGACCTGCGGCGCAACAAGCGCTCGGGCGCGCGGGGCGACTCGCGCGGGGCACGAAGAAAGCCCTATGTCTTCAAGTTCCGGGCACCGGACCGGACTTTTGCTCTGAATCTCAGCTTCCGCCAGTCCACTGTCGACCGCGACGACTTGATCCGCGCGCTCGAACAGATCCTCGAAGAGATTCGCGGCTCCGCTGACTAGCGGGCGCAGCGACCCTGACGGCGCCTCGGACACCTGCGCGCCGGCCGCTCCAGTCGAGGCGACCGACCCTGAAAGCGTGCGGTTGCCGATTGGGGGCCTCCCGCAGCCAGACCGTTCAGAAGTGTGGTTGTCGGATCGCTGCAGGTTATGAGTTTACATAATCTATCTTATCGGACGTACACCAATTGAGAACGGTGCCGGGGCCAACGGCTTCTCCGGCTCGGCTGGATCCCTCCGCCGAGCTGCTACCTCCCCCGGACGCCTCCCTCCACAGGTCCTTCGCTGCGCTCAGGACGACAGGCAGACGGTCGCTCGGGAAGAACGGCGAGAAGGCACTCGGACGACCCAGAAAAGCTCCAAGGAACGGAACGCCCAACATGACCCGCGAACAGCGAAGTCAGGCGCAACGGTCGCGGAGCCGCTCAGCTACCAGAGGGACTTCTACGCGGCGCGGCGGCATCGGGAAGAATATTCCCCCGTTCCGGTACAGGTTTCGACACCAACCTCCTCTAGCCGGTAGCCGGCATTTCTAACCGGGTTGAATCGCGAGCAGTCGCAGTCGCAGACGCGGTCAGAGGCGACGGCGCAGTAGGAGGTCGGTGAGGAATGCAGACTGGCCGGTGAATCCCGTCCAGGAGCGCCAGGAGTAGCGCTGATCGTCCGTTCGGAGACCCGACCCGGTTACATTCGGTACTTGCCGAGGTCTTCGGGCCGAGCGTTCTCGAGCCATTCGCGAAGCTTCTCGTCGTCATCCGCCGCCAGCTCGGAAGCTTGCTGCGTCGACATCGCGCCGTCCAATACGGACTGGGCGATCCAGATCGGCGCCCCGGCGCGCAACGCCAGGGCGATCGCGTCACTGGGACGAGAGTCGACGATGTCCGCCGCACCTTCTGGCTCGAGCCCTTCGCGGCCGCCGCGAATCAAGCGCAACCGAGCGTGGAAAGTGCCCTCGATCAGGGCGTGGATCTCGACCCGCTCGAGGCGGCTTCCCAGAGACTCCAACACGGAGCGCAACAGGTCGTGGGTCATCGGCCGCGGCGTCTGGATCCCTTCGACAGCGAGAGCGATGGCGTTGGCCTCGAAGACGCCGATCCAGATCGGCAAGAAAACCGATCCGCCCTCTTGGCGCAGGATCACGACCGGAACATCGCTGGTGGGATCGAGGATCAGCCCCTTGAGCTGCATCTCGATCCACTGTTCGCCGGGGTCGCTCATGAGGCCATTGTGCGGGGGGGGTCGAGCAAGGTCAAGAGAGGCGCACCCCACGCCCTTTCGAGCCGAGGAGGATCAGCGGTTTGGCTGCAGAACCGCGAGGCGTCCGCTCGAGCCAGCGCGCTGGCTGCCGGCCGCTGTTCCGGCAGGACGAGGCGGTAGCAAGGCTCCGTCCGCGGCTCGGCCGCGCAAGCTGTGACCCATCGCCTCCGTGACGAGCACCTGCGTCATCGCACCGAGCGCGGCAGGACGCCCGCCGGCGTCGAAATGAACGATGCGGTGACAGCTCGTACGACCGGTCTGGAAGCCGGCTTCCCTGCCCCACCCCGTGACCAGTACCTCCAGCTTCCGGCCGACGAGCTCGGCGTTGAGCTCCGCTTGGATCCGGTTCTGAAGCGAGAGCAGGCGCTGAAGGCGCTCGGATGCCTCGCGCGCCGGAACCTCGCCGTCGAGCCGGAGCGCCGCGGTCCCGGGTCGTCTCGAGTAGCAGAAGGCGAAGACCGACGCGAATCGAACGGACTCGATCAGTCTGAGCGTCGCGTCGAAGTCCTTGTCGGTCTCTCCAGGGAAGCCCACGATGAAGTCGCTCGAGAGCGCGATCGACGGCCGGACCCGGCGGATCGAATCGACGAGCGCCAAGTACTCGCCGGCGGAATAGCCTCGGCCCATGCGCCGCAGCGTTCGATCGCTGCCGGACTGAACCGGCAAGTGTAGGTAGTCGCAAAGAACATCGTGGCGACGGAACCGATCCACCATGCGCGGCGTGAAGTCGCGCGGATAGGAAGTGAGGAATCGGAGGCGCCGCAGCCCGGGCAGACCCGCGACCCGATCCAGAAGGTCGGCAAAGTCCTCCGTTCCGCCCGGCTCACGCCAATGATTGACAGTCTGCCCGAGAAGCTCGATCTCGACGAATCCGAAGTCGAGCAGGTGGCGGACTTCGACCAGAATCTCGGCCATTGGCCGACAACGTTCCGGCCCGCGAGTCGAAGGCACGATGCAGAACGTGCAACGCTTGTCGCAGCCCTCGATCGCCGTCACCATGCCCTTGTGCTCGCCGTCGCGAGAAATCGTGTCGAGCTCGAAGTTGCGCATCTCCGGGAAACCGGTGGCAACCAACCGCTCGCCACCCCGCCGGCGGGCGAGGATCTCGCGCAGCTCTCCGACGCGGGCCGGACCCAGGACGAAGTCGAGCTCTGGCACGCGGTCGAGCGCCCGCTGCCCCTCCTGCTGCGCGACACAGCCGCACAGGCCGATCGTCAGATGCGGTCGCGTACGCTTGAGGAGCCGATACTCGCCGAGTCGCGAGTACACCTTCTGCTCGGCTTTCTCACGAACGCTGCAGGAATTGAGCAACACGATGTCCGCCTCGGCGACTCGGCGGGTCGGCAAGATCCCTTGCTGCATGAGCTGCCCCGCCATCCGCAGACTGTCGACTTCGTTCATCTGACAGCCCCAGGTTTCGACGAAGAAACGACGCGGCCGGCTCATGGGTCGTCGGGCTCCCGCTCGACGACGACCGGCTCGCGTGGCTCGGCCGGCCCGAGCTTCGAGCCCTCGGTCTCGGGCAAGTCCTCCGGCTCGAGCTCCATCCCGTCCCGGAGCCAGCCCGGTAGAGCACCGGCGCGACGTCCCGACTCGACGAAGTCCTCGAGAGCCCGAGGCACGGTGGCCGCCTCACGCCGAGCGCGATCGAGTTCGTTGAGCACTCGGTCCCACTCCGGCTTGACCTGCTCGTCCCTGACGTAGGGATCGTCCTCCGCATAGAACTGGCGGCGCAGGTCGGCCGACTCCAGCTCGAGACGACCGACCTCCTCCACAGCGAACGCCCAACGCTCGCGGAGTGCGCGCGCCCCATCGCGCCAGTACCGCTCGTCTTCGCCGCTACCCGCGCGGGCCGGTTCGGTCTCGGCGGCTCGCGCCGGCGTGTCCTCGCCCTCCATATTTTCCGGGTGAGCGACCGTCAGTTTCTGGTCCGCCGCGAAGGCTCCGAGGTTCTTGTTGTCGAGCTTGACGACGGGCTGGGTGATCGCGGTGCGGCGCTCACGCTCCGTGCGAGCCGCCTCGACCAGGCTCGGCTCCACTTCGGCGGGCTGCTCGGCGCTCTCGATGACGATCGTGGTGCTCGCCGGCTTCTGCGGTAGGGGCGGCGGCGTGGGTGTCGGCTGTGCGGCGACGGCGGACGGCTCCGGACGATGGCGGGTCGCCG
This sequence comes from uncultured Acidobacteriota bacterium, assembly GCA_963700315.1. GTDB lineage: Bacteria > Acidobacteriota > Thermoanaerobaculia > Multivoradales > JAGPDF01 > JACTMI01. Next base: position 133,038 of record CAVOXC010000003.1, read on the forward strand.
TCGCCGGGGGCAGAGGCTCCGGCTCGGTGCGCGATCCCGAAGAGCAACCGGTCAGTGTCACGGCCAGCGCGCCCGCAAGCAACCACGCCGGGCGCGCGCGGCGGGCCCGATCAAGCGCGGCCATAGCGATCCTCGAGGCGAACGACATCGTCCAACTCGGGCGTCGAGACCTCGAAGAGATCGCATCCGGCCGCACCGGCGATCATGCGATGCCGAGTGTCGGGCAGGACGTGGTACGCCTCCCCCTCCTGCAGGCGCTGCGAGCGCAGTTCGCCCGCTTCCTCGACCTGAAGCTCGATCTCTCCGCGAGCCACGAAGAACGTCTCGTCCTTGCGCTTGTGATACTGGAGGGACAACGCCTGGCCGGGCTCGATGTGAAGGACCTTGCCGACGTAACGGTCGGTGTGGGCGACGATCAACTCGTGGCCCCAGGGCTTGTCAACGCGGCGGACGGAGCGCTTCATGCAGTCTCCTGCCGAATGCCGGACAGCCCCGGCTGCTCGGCTGACAACAACGCCTCGATCTCGGTTGCCGACGCCAGATTGCAGCAGAGGTCGGCGATGCGTTCGAGCCGCCGAGAGTCGAGCCCCTGGATCATCTTCCGCAGCCGGGGCACCGACCGGGGGTGGATCGAAAAGCGGCGCAGCCCGAGGCCGATCAGAACCGGTACGCAGCTGGTATCCGAGGCCATTTCTCCACACAGACTGACCGGGATTCCGGTCACTTCCGCGCTGGCGAGGATCGAGCGTAGCATGCGGAGAATCGCGGGATGAAGCGGATTGTAGAGACCCGCCACTTCGCGATTGTTGCGGTCGACCGCCAGCGTGTACTGAATCAGGTCGTTGGTGCCGATCGAGAAGAAATCGCACTCGCGCGCGAACAGGTCCGCGACGATCGCCGCCGCTGGAACCTCGACCATGATGCCGACCTTGTAGTCCCTCGCGTGTTCGATCCCCTCCCGGTCGAGCTCCGACGCGGCCTCCTCGAGCGCCGATCTCAACAACCGCAGCTCCTCCACCCTGGAGACCATCGGCGCCATGATCCAGAGGTCGCCGCCGACTCCCGCTCGAAGCAGACCTCGCAACTGTGTGCGGAAGATCTGCGGGCGGGCAAGTGTCAGCCGGATGCCGCGGAGCCCGAGCACCGGATTGTCCTCTTTGCTCTCCATCATCTCCCGCGCCAGCTTCCGGCCACCGAGGTCGTAGGTGCGGATCGTCGCCGGGTGTGGGTGCGCCGCTTCGATCAGCTGCCGGTAGATGCGGAGGTGATCCTCTTCGGTCGGCAGGTGGGGGTCGGTCTCCATGTAGAGGAACTCGCTGCGATAGAGACCGATGCCGCGCGCGCCGTAGCGCGCGAGTTGGGAGATCTCCTCGGGCAGGTCGATGTTGGCGAGCAACTCGATCGATACGCCGTCCGCCGTAGTCGCCGGCACCCCCTCCTCAACTTCGGCACTCGCATCGGCCTGGGCCAGTGCGGACCGCTCGGCGATGTGGTGCGCGAGCACTTCCGGCGTCGGATGCAGGATGACGATGCCGCTGCGACCGTCGACGATCAGTGGATCTTCGTCCGTGACCAGATCGGTGATCTCCGGCAGGGCCGTGACCGCCGGTATCCCGAGCGACCGCGCGATGATCGAGGTGTGCGACGTCCTGCCACCGGCCTCGATCGCGAATCCGACGACGTTGGCGCGGCCCAGGCGAATCGCTTCCGACGGCACTAGGTCGTCCGCGACCAGGATGACGTCGCCCGTTACTTCGGAGATCTCGTGAACGGAGATCCCCTGCAGCACGCGCAGGAGCTGACGCGCCACGTCCTCGAGGTCCTGGCCCCGCTCTCGCAAGTATTCGTCGTCGATCGCGGAGAACCTGCGCGCGAGCTCGAGGGCGGTCTCGTGCACTGCCCACTCGGCGTTGATCCGGTCCCTTTCGATTCGGCGTTCGATCGCACCGAGAAAGGTCGGGTCCTGGAGCAGGAGACTGTGCGCGTCGAAGATCGAGGCGAGCTCCTGACCGAAGAGGCGGCCGGCCCCCAGTCGCGTGCGCTCGATCTGGTCGTGCACTTCGGCACACGCCGCGCGCAGACGTGCGACCTCTTTCGCGATGTCCTCCTCGGGAATCGGAATCCGGAAGATCTCGACGGCGTGCTTGGCCACGACGACGGCCCGGCCGATTGCGATACCTTCCGAGACGCCATAGCCCTTCAGGGTCTGCATCGGCTCCCGCCCCATCACCCCCCCTCTCCGAATCGCTGTGCGAACAGGCCGCTGACAGCGGCGAGCGCCTCCGCCTCGTCGTCGCCGTCGCAGCGCAGAACCAGAAGACTGCCCTGTCCGGCCGCGAGCAGGAGGATGCCGAGAATGCTCTTGGCATCGACCTCTTCCTCGTCGGAGATCAACTGAATGCTGCTCTTGAAGCCGCCGGTCAGATGCACCAGCTTGGCCGCGGCGCGCGCATGCAGACCGAGTCGGTTGACGATCTCGATCTCTCGCTCAACCACCGCGGTCCTCCTCCCGCGCGGCTTTGCCATTGCCCTCGCTGGCGATGCGGATGCTGCTGCGACCCTTCGCCGCGATGGCCCGCGCCGCTTCCTCGAGCGATGAACCCGAGGCACCACTACAGGCCAGGCGAACGACCATTGGTAGATTGACGCCCGAGACGACCTCGAGCCGCCGCTTCTGACACAACTCGAGCGCGGCTCGCGACGGCGTGTCGCCGAACATGTCGGTCAGCACGATCACCCCGTCTCCCTGGTCCGTGAGCGCCAACGCCGCGGCGATCTGTTCGCGAGCCTCGCTCGGACCGATTCTCCAGTCGAGCGAAAGCGCCCGGATGCCGTTCTCGCACTCGCCTCCGGCGATGACTCGCGCCGCCGACAAGAGCTCGTCTGCGAGACCGCCATGAGTGACGATCAGAACCCCGATCATCTCTGGTCCCTCGACAGATCGCGATGCGCTACCCGCACGCCCCAGCCCTGCTCGGCGAGACCGCTCCCGAGCCGCTCGGCGAGTGCCACGGAACGATGCCGCCCGCCGGTGCAACCGACCGCTATCGTCAGGTAGCTCCGGTTCTCCTTACGGTATCGCGGCAACAGGAAACCGAGCAGATCGGCGATGCGTTCGAGAAGCTCGAGAAAATCCGGTTGCCCTTCGAGGAAGTCGAGCACTTCCTTGTCCTTGCCGGACAGTGGTTGCAACTCCGACGACGAAGTGCGGATTGGGCAGGAAACGTACATCGAAGAGCAGGTCCGCTCCCGCCGGCGTCCCGTACTTGAATCCGAAGCTCATCATCGACACCGTCATCGTGGGCTCGAGCCCAGGTACCCCGCCGAACTCGCGGTAGATCGATGCACGCACGTCGTGAATCGACCAGCCGCTCGTATCGAGAACCAGATCAGCGGCGCCTCGAATTTCCGCAAGGACCTCCCTCTCGCGCCCCACCGCCTCGGCGAGCGGAGCCGTCGCCCGCCAACGGATGCGGGCGCCTGGTCTCGGAAAACCGCCGGATCAGGGCCTCGTCCGAGGCCTCGAGGAAGATCAAGCGTCGGCGCCACTCGAGCGCGATCGACGCTCGCGAGCAGCTTCGGCGCCGCCGCAGCGAAGCCGCGAGCGCGCACGTCGGCGACCACCGCGATGCGATCGTGCCCGCCGACGAAGGCCAGAGGCTCCGACAAGAAACTCGCCAGCAGCGGCAACGGTAGATTGTCGACGCAGTAGTAGCCAAGGTCCTCGAAGCACTTTGCCACCGTGCTCTTGCCCGAGCCGGAGAGTCCGGTGACGACCACAAGGCGGGTTCGCCCGAGCGAACCCTCGCGAACGTGCGCAGGCGCGAAAGGGGGCGGAGCCGAATCGCTCATTGCTCCCGGCCCTCTCGATCCTGCTCGAGCTGTTCCTCGAGCTTGCGCGCGAACTCTCGCGCCGAGTGAGTGCCCTGGATCTTGAGCACGTGGTTGCGCGCAGCGATCTCGACGAGATTGGCGACGTTTCGTCCAAGCGCCACCGGCATGCGGATGTACGGACAAGGCGTCTCCAGGATCGTGAATACCGTCTCGTCGAGGCCGAGACGATCGTAGGCCTTGCCTTCCTCCCAATGCTCGAGCTCCACCACGAGCTCGACCGACTTGCGCTCGCGTACCGCGGCGAGGCCGAAAAGATCCTTGACGTTGATGATTCCGAGACCGCGCAGCTCCATGTGATGGCGAATCGGCTCCTCGCTGTAGCCGATCAGCTCGCCGTTGGGGTATCGCTTGATCGATACCCGGTCGTCCGCAACCAGGCTGTGCCCGCGCGTGATCAGGTCGAGCGCCGCCTCGCTCTTGCCGACGCCGCTCGATCCGATGATCAGAACACCCAACCCGTAGATGTCGAGCAGGACGCCGTGGACCCGCGTCGAGGGCACCAGGTGATCCTCGAGAAAGTAGCTCAATCTCTTGATGACCACGGACGACAGCGCGTTCGCCGAGAGCACGGGGATCGCTGCCGGCGCCAAAGGCCTCGAGCATGTCTTCGAGAGGCTGCAGGCCCTTGGTTATCACGACTACGGGAATCTCCAGCGCGGCAATGGCTCGGAAGCGCGCTCGCCGTTCGACCGCGTCGACCGTGCGCAGGTACTCGAGCTCGCTCTCGCCGACGATCTGAACGCGCCCCCCCTTGATGTACTCGACATAGCCCGCGAAGGCGAGACCGGGCTTCTGGACGCGTGGATGGGTGATTTGCCGGTCGAGGTGATCCTCGCCCGAGAGGACCGTGAGCTTGAGGTCGACCAGCTCCGCGCCCAGGAGCTCGCTCACTTCGACGTGGCTTGCGCCATCGCCACCGCGGCGTGGATTCCGACTCTTCACGCCGCAGCCTCGAGCTCGAGCATCAGGCTCTCACGATCTCGAGAGCGTCGCAGGGCATCGATTCTTCCTGGGTGCTTCGCCCAGCGCGAGATCGCAGCCAGCAAACGCAGGTGGGAGGCTGGCGACCGCAGCGGCGACAGCACCGCGAAGAATACATGCACAGGAGCACCATCGGCGGCACCGAAGTCGATCCCTTGCCGGCTGAGACCGACCGCGAGATAGGCGCGTCGAATGCCCTCGACCTTGCAGTGCGGAACGGCCAAACCACCACCCAGCGCGGTCGAGCCGAGCGCCTCGCGCTCCGCGAAGCCACGGGCGAGCTCTCGAGCCGAGAGCGCAGGCAATGCGCGCGCGATGCGGTCGGCGAGCTCTTCCACCACGGCGCTGTTCCGCTCGGCGTCGAGGTCGGGGAACAGGAGATCGAGCGAGGTCTCCTCCGCAAGCGTCGACACGGCGTCGCGAACCAAGAGATCAGAGTTCCGGAGAAATGAGGCCGTAGTTCTCGTCCTTGCGTCTGTAAAGCACGTTGACTTGCTCGGAGTCGGCGTCCCGATACACGACGAACCCTCGGCGCGACGCCTGCAGAGCAATGGCCGCCTCTTCGAGCGTCATCGGCTTGATCTCGATTTGCGAGGTTCTCACGACTCGCGGCGCCGCGCCGGACTCCACGCTTTCGGGCGCCAGGACATCGATCGGCCAATGGCGCCGCTCCGCCGCCTGCCGCCCGGCGCGCCGCCGCCGGTCCACGCTGCGCTTCCTCGCCCGGCGGGCCTGCTTCTCGATCGCTCCGGCGGCGATCTGCATCGCTTCGAAAATGTCGTGGTTCTCTTCGCGCGCGTGCAGCGCGCCATTACGATGGGAGACATGGAGCTCCGCGATCTTGCGGTTCTTCTCGTTGTCGAGGGTGACCTGCACTTCGACTGGTTCGACCAGGAACCGGCCGGCCTTGGTCGAGCCGTTCCGTAGCGAACGAGCGGATGCGGTCCGTGAGCTCCACGTGCCGGCCGACGAACTCGATGTTCATGGGTCTCCTTTCTCCGGAAACGTGACGGAGAAGAACGTCCGAGGCGCCACTAGAAGATCCTCCGGCGGTCGGCCGAGGAAGGCACGTTCAGCTCGTCGCGGTACTTCGCCACCGTCCGGCGCGCGATCTGGATTCCCTCGCGGTTGAGGATACGCATCAGCTCGCTGTCCGAGAGCGGATGCCGCGTATCCTCCGATCTCGATCAGCTGCTTGATCTTGCGCTTGACCGTCAGCGACGAGATGTCCTCGCCGTAGTCCCGGTCGATTCCGCTGTGGAAGAAGAACTTGAGCGGAAAGAGGCCGCGCGGCGTGTGCATGTACTTGTTCGACACCACTCGCGAGACCGTCGACTCGTGCATGCCGATGTCCTCGGCGACATCGCGCAGGACCATCGGGCCGGAGGTAGTCGAGTGCCGTGGTCGAGGAAGTCGCGCTGCTGGCGGACGATCGAGGTCGCGCCACCTTGTAGATCGTCCGCTGGCGTTGGTCGAGGCTCTTGATCAGCCAGAGCGCCGAGCGCATCTTCTCGGAGATGAACTGCTGCGCCTCGTTCTGCCGGCCCTCCTGACGCATGCTCTTGCAGCATGCTGCCGGTAGGACCGCGAGATCCGCAGCCGCGGCAGGCCGTCGTCGTTGAGCTGGATCACGTATTCGTCGCCCACCTTGATCGACGTGGACGTCGGGCTCGATGTAGTGCGTGCGGTCGTTGGTGAACTTCCGTCCCGGCCGGGTCTGCAGCGGCGGATGTCCTCGATCGACCGGCTCGAGCTCGGCGAGCGGAACGCCCAAGACGCGCGCGCGATCGCCGCATACTGGCGGCGCAGGAACGCGATCCCAATGGTCCGCGAGGACTCGCCGCGTCGAGCGAGTCCTCGGGCTCCCCGCGCAGCTCGAGCTGCAGCAGCAGGCTCTCCCGCAGGTCGCGCAGGCGATGCCCGGAGGATCGAGTCGCCGGACGCGCTCGAGAACGGCGTGTGACCTCTCTCCATCGCCAGCGGCTGCTCGCGCGCCGTCGCTCGCGAGCCAGTCGACGGATCTCCTCGACCGACGCGACGAGGAAGCCGTCCGGGTTCAGGTTGCCGACGATCGAGCTCGGCGATCTCGCGCTCGTGCGGCGGGAAGTCGGACATGTGGATCTGCCAGAGCAGATGGTCGTAGAGATCAGGCTCGCGCGTCAGTGTGTTCTCGAGCGGTGGCGCCTCGCGATTCTCCGATTCGCCGTAGCTGCCGCCGTCGCTCTCCCGACGCGTCGTCGAGATAGGCTCTCGAACGCCACCTGCTCGAGCCGCTGGCGCTCGGCAATCAGCTCCGGCGTCGGACGCTCCTCGGGCACCGCTTCGCGCGGCTCGCTCGACGGCGACCCGCTCCTCCTCCTCCGTCGCCTCTTCTCGACCTCCTCGAGAACCGGATTGATCTCGAGCTCCTGCGCGACGGTCGCTCTCGAGCTCCAGCCGGGTCATCTGCAGCAGCTTGATCGCCTGCTGCAGCGACGGCGTCATCACCAGCCGCTGGGAGAGCTTGAGGGAGAGTTTCTGTTCGAGAGCCATGCCGAGGAGGTAGGGGTTTCGACCTAGAGTTCGAACTGCTCGCCGAGGTAGATCTTGCGAACCTGCGGATCGGAGGAGAGCTCTGCGGGTGGTCCCGGCGCGCAGGATGCCGCCGTTGTTGATGATGTAGGCGCGGTCGGTGATCTTCAGAGTCTCGCTGCACGTTGTGGTCGGTGATCAGGATGCCGATTCCCATCTCTCTCAGGTGTCGGATGATACCTTGAATATCGAGCACGGCGATCGGATCGATGCCGGCGAACGGCTCGTCGAGCAGGATGAACGACGGGCTAGAGCACGAGCGCCCGGGCGATCTCCACGCGGCGGCGCTCGCCGCCCGAGAGCATGTATCCCATGCTCTTGCGGACGCTTCTGCAGCCGGAAGTCCTCGATCAGGCGGTCGATTCGCCGTTCCTGCTCGGCGTGCGTGAGGTCGAGGGTCTCGAAAATGGCCCGCAGATTGTCCTCCGACGATCAGCTTGCGGAAGACCGACGGCTCCTGCGGCAGGTAGCTGATGCCGCGCTGCGCGCGCAGGTACATCGGCAGATCGGTGATCTCCTCGTCGCCCAGCATAGACCTTGCCGCCGTCCGGCGGCGCCAGGCCGACGACCATGTAGAAGGTCGTCGTCTTGCCGGCGCCGTTGGGGCCGAGCAGGCCGACGACTTCGCCCGGCACCGACTTCGATCGAGACGTTCTCCACCACCGCCCGGCCGCGATAGACCTTGCGCAAGTCGCGGGCGACCAGCCGAATGTCGTCGCTCATCTGGCCTCCGGGAGCACGCGGGCGGCGCCGCTCTGGTGGTCGTACTCCAGCCGCCGGCCGCGAATCTTCGTTCCCTGGCCTTCAGACAGCTCGACCGGCGAGCCGGAGAAGATCGTCTTGCCGGCCCGCACGTCGTAGACGGCCTCTTGCGCCAGGATGACCCGGCCCGCTGTGCGCTCCTCGAGGCGCACCGGATCGCGCGCGGTGAGGCGCACGATCTCGTTGTGCCCGTCGAGATCGGCGACGAGCTCGCTCGCGGTGAGGATGCGGTTGTCCTGGTTCATTTTGACGTCTCCAGCCCAAGTCAGGACCCCGTCGCGGCGGCGATAGGCGAGCGTCGAGGCCGTAATCTCGATGTCCGACATCGCGGTCGCGCCGGGTCGGGACGCGCGCAGCAGCGACCGCACGCCGCCCCCCGCGGAGAGTCGCTCCTCGGCCTCTTCGCCGCGCAGCTGGTCCGCGAAGAGCACGCTCTCCCCTTGCCAGGCCTGCACCTGGCCGCGAAACAGGAAGCCGCGCGGCGACTCCTGGAAGAAGGCCTCCTCGGCGTCGACGCGAACCGGGCCGCCGGCGCCCCCGCCGGCGCCAACGACGAGCGAAGCGGCTTCGGGCTCGAGTTGGGCCTGTACGCCGCCAGCCGCGGTCGTCAGCCCCGTCGACCGGTTCCAGGAGATATGGGGAGCGACGATCTCTCCCCTCTCGCTTACCAACCGAACCGCGCGGCCGAAGAGCTCGGCGCGGCCCAGCTCGAGATCGACGAAGCCGCGCTCACCCCGTCCCTCGAGTCGGTCCTCCCGGAAAGAGACCCGGCCGATCAAGGTCAGCCGGGCGAGGCGACCACGATCGTCGAACTCCGCCTCGGTCTGATCGGCCTGGGCGGTACGCCAAGGCAGGTCCGGCCGACCTTCGGGGTACTCCGAGAAGAAGACCGGCTGAAATCCCTGTGCGGTGGCCAACTTGCCGTCGGTCAGAGCGGCCACGACATAGCGCGCGGCGATCTCGCGAATCCGGCCGTCCTCGGTCGGAGAAAGAAGCACGACGTGCCCGCCGCGATCCGCTTCGAGCGACACCCGGGCCGGCCGAGCCGGCCTGCCCTGGAAGTCGATGGTGACCTCATGTGCCCGAAAGCTCACGGGCACCGCATCGGAGCCGTCGCCTACGGCGCCGTACAACGACCCGGACACCGACCAGCGCGCGCTGATCGAGCGCGGAGTCCGCTCGTCGGGTGCGAGGTAGAGCGTGAGCTGCTCGGCCGTGACGCGATCACGGCCTCGCGTCAACACCACGTTCTGCTCGGCACGAATCTCCCGGTGCCGCCGATCGACCTTGATTCGTGCGGCCTCGAGCTCGATCGAGCTGCCGCCCTCCTCGGCGCTACTCGTGAGCCGGGTCGGACCGAGGAGCTCGTAGAGATCCGTCGTGAAGTCGAGCACCAGCCCGCGAGCCTCGCCTGCCAGGGCGTCACCCTGCCGGATCCGGACGGGACCCGCCGAACGAACTCGGTTCCCCTGCTCGCCCAGCTCGAGCCGATCGGTCGAAACCGAGAAGCCGTCGCCGCCGGAAACAACCACCTCGCCTTCGAGCGTCGCTTCCTGCGTCGCGGGATTCCAATCGGCTCGCCGTGCCACGACCTGGTACGGCTCGCCGTCGCGGTAGAGCTCGAGCACCACGCCGGTCAGTTCCACCCGGTCGTCGCTGGCGGCGCGAAAGCGATCGCCGGTTATTCTGAAAACCGGTCTCCCTGCGACCTTCTGCTCGAACTCGAACCCTTCGCTCGCGATGAGCGTGCCAGAATCGTCGCCCACCACGCCGCCAGAGTCCGCCCCGTCCGGTTCGGACGCCCCCGGCGTCACCGCGGGGGTGTCCTGCCGACCGATCCAGTAGAGCAGGGAGATCCCGCCGACAGTGACTGTGAACGTGGCCAGCAACGCGCGCCTCAGGCGGGCGAAGGGCGGTCGCGGAGTGGCGGCGCTCATCTAACGATTCTAGTGCGGACCACCCCGGCCAGTCGCCCGGGCCTCGACGACCCGAAGCGTGGGCCGCCCGCTGCGACGGTCTCTGTCGAGGTGTCCGAGGACTTCGAACTCGCTGCTCCAGTCGGGGCTGCGGTCCGCCCAATTCCAGGCCACGAGCTCGAGCTCGCTCCTGGCCGCCGCGACCCAGACGGAGACGTGGCCGGTGCCGAACCACCGAGGCGCCCCGACGGAGCGGAGCGGCCCGACCCGGATGAGTGGCTCGGGATTGCCCGCGCCATAGGGCTCGAGTCTGCGCAGGGAGGTCCAGAGCTCGTCGTCGAGCTCTTCCGAGGCCAGCTCGAGCTCGTAGCGCACGCGCGGAACGAGCCGCTCCGGAGGCCACTCGGCGGCCGCCGCCTCCCATTCGTCACGCAGCTCCGTGAGCCGGTCGCTCGCCACGGTCAAGCCGACGGCGAGATCGTGACCGCCGAATCGCTCGAACCGATCGGCCCAAGGCAGGAGAAACTCGTGCAACGAGATGCCCTCGACGCTGCGCCCGGACCCGACTGCGACATCGCCGTCGTCCGCGAGCAACAAGACCGGCCGGTGCAGCTCCCGAGCCAGGCGGCCTGCGGCGATGCCGACCACCCCCCGGTGCCAGTCAGAGCTCCAGGCAGCGATGATCGGAGCGATCGGATCCCGCCGCCGGATCTGTCGGCGCGCCTCGTCGAGTATCCCCTTTTCGATTCCCTGTCGCTCGATATTCGCCCGCTCGAGCCGCTCTGCGAGCGATCGGGCGCGTTGGGGGTCACGCTCGAGCAGCAGGTCGAGGGCGTCATCCGCGGAGCCGAGCCTGCCCGGCGGCGTTCAGCCGCGGTCCGAGCCGAAAGCCGACATCGGCTGCGCGCACCGGCGGCCGAGTCCCCGACCGCTCGATCAGCGCTCGCAGACCCGCGGAGCGGGGACGCGCCAGCGCCTCGAGGCCGAGAGCGGCGATGACGCGATTCTCGTCGACGAGCGGCGCGACGTCCGCGATCGTGCCGATGCAGGCGATCCGGAGCAACGCCGCCATCGGCACCTCGACACCGAGCCGGGTCAGCACGGCACCGGCGAGCTTGAACGCGAGGCCCGAGCCGGTGAGCTCGGCGAAGGGGTAGGCGCTTCCCTCGATCTTCGGATTCACTACCGCGACCGCCGCGGGCAGCTCGGAGCCAGGCAGGTGGTGATCGGTCACGATCAGGTCGAGACCCGAGCGGGCAGCCTCCTGCGCACCCTCGAAGCTGCTGATGCCGCAATCGACGGTGATCACGAGCGAGCAGGCCGCAGCGCGGGCGCGCTCGACGTGCACGGGCTGGAAGCCGTAGCCTTCCTGGTCGCGCCGCGGTATCAGCGTCTCGACCGCGAGACCAACGGAGCGCAGGGTGGCCGCCAACAGCGCGGTCGCCGTGACGCCATCGGCGTCGTAGTCGCCCACGATCGCGACCTTCTCGCCGGCGCGATGCGCCGCGACGATCCGATCGACCGCCCGATCGAGTCCGCCGAGCGCGCCCGGATCGTGGAGCTGAGCGAGAGCGGGAGAGAGAAAGGCCTCCGCCGCGGCTGGGGTCTCGACACCGCGCGCCGCGAGGAGCCGCGAAAGTCCGAGATCGTGCCCGGCTTCGACCAGCGCCTGCACGGCACCTTCGGGTGGGACGACCCGTTCCCAGATCGCCGGAGGTCTCGCCACCTAGTCTTCTTCGTGGACGCCGAGCTTGCGGAACCGTCGATAGCGCTCCTCGAGCATCCGCTCGACCGGCTTGCGCTCGAGCTCGTCGAGCGAGCGGGCGAGAGCCTCCCCCACTCGCCGGGCTGCTCCCGCGGGGTCAACGTGCGCGCCGCCCAGTGGCTCGGCGACGATCTGATCGACGATCCCGAGTGCCAGCAGATCCGGCGCGGTCATCCGCATCGCTTCCGCCGCTTGTGCCTTACGCTCCTGATCCTTCCAGAGAATCGCCGCGCACCCTTCCGGGGAGATCACCGAGTAGACACCGTATTCGAGGATGAGCACGCGATCGCCAACGCCGAGGGCGAGCGCTCCACCGCTGCCCCCTTCGCCGGTGATCACGACCACGATCGGCACCCGCAGGCCAGCCATTTCGACCAGGTTGCGAGCGATCGCCTCGGCCTGCCCGCGCTCCTCGGCGTCGAGGCCCGGATAGGCGCCCGCGGTGTCGACAAAGGTGACCACCGGGTGCCCGAAGCGCTCGGCCAGCCGCATGACCCGCAATGCCTTGCGATAGCCATCGGGTCGGGGCTGGCCGAAGTTGCGGCGGATCCGCTCTTTGGTCCCGCGGCCCTTCTGATGCCCGATCACCGCCACCGTCCGACCGCGGAATCGGGCCAGGCCGGTGACGATGGCCGGATCGTCGGCGAACAGGCCGATCACCGTGAATCTCTACCCAGTCCTCCATCAGCGCCGCCACATAGTCGAGGGTGTACGGGCGCCCGGAATGCCGGGCGACGAGCGCCTTCTGCCAGCGGGTCAGCGAGCCATAGATCTCCGCCGTCCGGCGCTTGAGCTCGTCGCGCACCTGCCGGATCTCGCGATCGTGCCCGCTCCCTTCGGGATAGCCCTCGAGCTCCTCCAGGCGGCGGCGCAGGACGTTCAGTGGCTCTTCGAAGTGGGTGTCGTTGGCGATCACGGGCGAAGCAACGTAGCAGAGGGCGGCGAAAGGCGTCAATCGAGGCGAGGACCACCCTTCAGAGCAGCTGATAGGGATCGATGTCGACGACCAGATCCGGCGCGGCCTCGACGGCCAGGGCCTCGGCCAGAGCTTGCCGGACCGCCGCTCCGCGCGCGGAGCGCACCAACAGCTGGAAGCGCCAACGCCCACGTAGACGCTCCAGTGGCGCCGGAGCCGGCCCCGAGATCCGCAGCTCGCCGGCGAGCGCGTGCCCCGAGAGCCGGCGTGCAACTCTCCGCGAGCCGCTCGCGCGCCCGCTCGCGCTCGCGGTCCTCGGCGCCGATCAGGGCCATGCGCGTGATATGGGGGATACGCGAAAGTCCGGCGGAACTGCATCTCGGGCGCGCGAAAGGCCTCGTCGTCGTGTGCCAGCGCCGCCTGAATCGCGTAGTGGTCGGGCAGCCAGGTCTGGATCACGACCCGGCCGGGCCGCTCGCCGCGGCCCGCCCTCCCGGCGATCTGCGTCAGGAGGCCATAGGTCTTCTCCACCGCGCGAAAATCCGGAAACCCGAGCAGCGCGTCGGCGGACAGGACCGCCGTCGTCGCAACCCTGGGGAAGTGGTGCCCCTTCGAGAGCATTTGCGTGCCGACCAGGAAGTCGCGTCTCACCCCTTCGGAAGCGCTCGAGGATGGCGGCGGCGCCGCCCACCTTGCGCGCCGCGTCGCGGTCCAGAACGTCCACCCGCGCATCCGGAAAGCGCGCTCGAACCTCCTCCTCGATGCGCTCGGTTCCGGCTCCGATCGGGTCGAGCGCCTCCGCCGCGCAGTTCGGGCAGCGCGCAGGAGTTGGCAGCGACGAGCCACACCAGTGGCAGAGCAGGCGGCGGTCCCGTCGATGAAAAGTGCGCGGCAGGCCGCAGTCCTCGCAGCGAAAGTCCTCCCCGCACGCCCGGCAGAGGAGCGTCGGCGAGTAGCCGCGCCGATTGCGGAGGAGGATCGCCTGGTCCCCCTCCGCGAGCGTTCGTTCGAGCTCCGCGAGCAGCCTCTCGGAGAAGACGATCTCGCCGGGCCGCGGCACGGTGCGCTCGTTGCGCAGGTCCACGAGGATTCCTTCCGGCAGGCGGCCCGCCCCCGCGCGCTCGGTCAGGACGAGCCGATCGAGCGTGCCGAGATCCGCCGCGCGCCGCGCTTCGAGGCTCGGGGTCGCGGAGACCAACACCGCCACTGCGCCCGCCGCCCGGCACCTGCACCAGCGCGAGGTCTCGGCCGTGATACCGGGGCACGCTCTCCTGCTTGTAAGCCTGATCCTGCTCTTCGTCGACGACCACCAGCCCGAGCTCGCGCACGGGCGCGAAGAGCGCCGAGCGGGGACCGACCACGATACGAGCCTCGCCGGCCCGCAGGCGTTCCCACTCCTGCTGCCGCTCGGCCGCACCGAGCGAAGAATGAAGCAAGGCGAGCCGGTCGCCGAAGCGTTCGGCCGCCGCGCGGGCAAGCGCCGGCACCAGAGCGATCTCGGGCACCAGGAGGATCGCCGAGCGTCCCAGCTCCAGCGCTCGCTCAGCCGCGCGGAGGTAGACCTCGGTCTTGCCAGAGCCGGTCACGCCGTGCAGCAGGAAACGACTGAACTGCCCGAGGTCCAACGCTGCCCCAATCCGCTGGACGGCGCCGACTTGGTCGGCGCGGAGAGTGAAAGGAGCGGCGGCACCGGCACCGAGCAGATGTCGACCGAGGGAGAGTCTCTCCGGCTCGCTGTACTTGCGCAGGACTCCGAGACTCGCGAGCCGTCGCAGCACGGCGGCGCTCGCGCCCTCGAGTCGAAGCTCTTCAGCGCTGGCCGGCCGCTCCAGGCGCGACAGCATCTCGACCACCTCGCGCCCCGCGCGCGAGCGTCCACAGCGAGCCAGCAGCTCCTCCCGGCCGCCGGGAGCCAGCTCGTAGGCGGTACGATAGCGCGAGCCGGAACCCGAGCCGGCCGCGGTCGCCAACCGACCCTGCTGCTCCAACTCCGCAATCCGCTGGGGCAGCTCGGGGACCGGCAACTCGGCCCGGATCTCGGCCAAACGCAACCGCCCGCGCGCAAGGAGCAGGTCCCGCAGGCCCCGATCGAGGTCGTCCCGAGGAGGCGCGAGAGCGCCGGCCGAAGTCAGCCAGATCCGGCGATCCCCCCAGGGCTTCAGCTCTTGCGGGATCATCGCTGCCAGGACTTCGCCGATCGGGGCGAGATAGTACTCGGCTGTGAACCGCGCCAGATCGAGAAGATCCTGGGGCAGGAGCGGCTCGAGGTCGAGGAGCGCGGAAACTGGCCGGAGCGCGACGCCCTCGGGCGGCTCGCGATCCAGAGACCAGAGCACGCCGATCACGCTGCGTCGACCTAGCGGCACACGAACGCGGAGTCCGGGCCGCGCCCAGACCGCCAGCGGCTCGGGCAGCGAATAGAAGAGCGGCTTCTTGAGGGGGAGGGGAACGGCGACCTCGGCGGTTCGCACCGGCCGAGGGGGCGCCGGAGCCACTAGCCAGAGCCCTGTCGGCTGCGAACTTCCGTCGCCAGGCGCTGGATGTCGGGGTTGCCCGGGGCCATCGCCTCGAGCCGCTGGAGGACCGCCAGCGCCGAAGCCTGTTCGCCCAGGTCGAAGGCCCGAACGACCACCTCGTTGTAGAGAGACTGCCAGTGATCCGGAGCCAGCTGCTGGGCCCGGGCGAAGTTCTCGAGCGCCGCCTGAAACTCGCCGGCCGCACGGAGGCAGATGCCCAGGTCCGTGATCGCATCGGCATCGTTCGGCTCTAGAGCAAGATACCGTGTATAGAGCTCGCGAGCCCGGTCCCAACGCTGGATATCGAAATTCAGATTGGCCAGCGCGAGCAGGGCCGGAATGTCGTTCGGATTCTCTTCGAGCGCCAGTCGGAGCCGCTCGATCTCAGCGGCAGCGGCCACATTGGAATCGGCGCCCGGCGCCGTCGGGGTCGTGCCCACGCCGTGGAATCCGTCCGCAGGAGCCGCTGCGAGGCGCGCGGGCTGAACGGCGGCCATCGACTCCTGGAGCATGTACCCCCCCAGAAAGCCGGCGAGCACGCCGATCACCATAAAGAGAACGTTGTCTCGAGTCACTTCCGTCGGGCTTTCTTCCGAGCGTCGGAGGCTCGCGGCACTACCGGCGGGGGCTCAGCCCCCCGCCACCGCGGTCTTGTGACGCTTCTCGATGCTCGAGGTCAGCGCCTTCTCGATCTGTACCTCGGCGTCGCGCTCGGTCATCCCACGCACGTGCGCGACCTCGCTGACGATGAAGTGCTTGGCGCGCTCGTACATCTTCTTCTCGCGGAAGGAGAGGCTCTTCTTCTGGCTGACGAAGCGGAGGTTCTTCAGCACCTCGGCGACTTCGGTGATCCGGCCGGTCTTCATCTTCTCGACGTTCTGCTTGTACCGGCCCTTCCAGTCCTTGTGCGCCTCGACGTTGCCGTCCTCGAGAATGTTGAAGAGATTCTTGATCTCTCGCGGCTCGCAGAGGGGCCGCAGGCCGACAAGATCGAGATTGTCCTTCGGGACCATCACCTTCGAGTTGCTCGAGAGCAAGCGCAGGTGGTAGCAGGTCCGATCCGTGCCATCGATGTGGCTCGGAGCAATCTCCTCGACAATGGTGACCCCGTGGTTTGGGTAGACGACCTTCTGACCGACCTTGAATGTCACGTGCCGGGCTCCATTCACCTAACTTGCTGATTAGCAGATGGTTGCGACGTTGACCACCGCTGAGTGAAGGATACCCGAATCGGGGCCCTCCGTCAAGGAGGTCCCACCCATGTCACTGTCCTTGGAAGAGGACGGATTGGCGAAAATGCGGCGGAACGAACCGGCAGAGCCCTCGGATAGCATGCCGCCCGGCCGGAGTGGCGGAATGGCAGACGCAGGGGACTCAAAATCCCCCGTCCGCAAGGGCGTGCAGGTTCGACTCCTGTCTCCGGCACCAGCAGCTCCCGCTCCGGCGGCGATTGCGCCCGCCCGCCCGCTCCCCGCGATTCAGGCCGGCGTCGCCGCCTCGACCCGGTCGTCGCTCACCACTTTCCCGTCGCGCAGCAGGATTCGGCGGTGCGCATGGGCGGCGATCTCCTGTTCGTGCGTCACGAGCAGGACCGTGTTGCCCTGCTGGTGGAGCTCGTCGAAGAGCTCCATGATCTCGGCAGAGGTGGCGGTATCGAGGTTCCCAGTCGGCTCGTCGGCGAGCAGGATCGAAGGATCATTGACCAGGGCCCGAGCCACCGCCACGCGCTGCCGCTGACCGCCGGACAGCTCGTTGGGCTGGTGATGGGAACGATCGGCGAGACCGACACGCTCGAGCGCCAGCGCGGCCCGCTCGCGCCGCTCGCGCCGCGGCATGCCGGCGTAGACCAGTGGCAGCTCGACGTTCTGCAGCGCGTCGGTTCGCGCCAGGAGGTTGAAGGTCTGAAAGACGAAGCCGATCTCCTTGTTACGAACCGCCGCCAGCTCATGGTCGGTGAGCATCTCCACCGCCGTGCCGTTGAGGATGTAGCTGCCCGAGGTCGGCGTGTCCAGGCAGCCGATCAGATTCATCAGAGTCGACTTACCGCTCCCGGACGGCCCCATGATCGCCACGTATTCACCGCGCTCGATCTCCACGTCGACGCCGTCGAGCGCCCGAACCTGCTCGGCGCCCATGTCGTAGATCTTCCGAACGTCCCGCAACGAGATGATCGACATCCCCAGAGTCCCCTTGAGAGCCCCTCGTGCGCTACCGGAGCGAGGCCAGGCCGACCTTGATGAGAACGCCGAGCCCCCAAACCAGGCCGACCATCAGATAGGACTTGCCCCGGCTCACTTTCGCGACCGTCGAGAAACCGAGAGCTAGCAGCATGATGCACCAGATGGAGAACAGGTCGACGCTCGAGGCCAGGGCCCGAATGACCGAGCCCGCTTCGTCGCCGAGCAACACGGCGAGACTCGATGGCACCAGCCCCCCCGACTCCACCTCGCGCATCGCGACCTGCTCACGAAAGGTGGCCAAACCGATTCCGATCACCGCCGCGATGCCGAACGGCAGCAGGCCATGAACGGTCACCGAGAGACTCCGCTTGAAGTCGAGCGCGCTCCCGCTCATCCGAAAGAGCATGAGGAAGATCCCGGCCACCGCGAGGTAGAGCAGCGGCACGACGACCGCCGCTCCAACCACCGACGAGACCCTCGTCCAGCCGAGAATCTGCTCTCCCGAGACGCTCGGCGGCAGCGGGCGCCCCTGGGCCTCGAGATAGGCGAGGAATTCGGACGCATCGACCTTCGAATAGAGCGACCAGACCGCCGCGGCGCTGAGCGCCACGAGGACGAGTAGAGCCAGCAGCCAGGTCGGGCGGCGCGCGATCGACGAGAACGCCTCCGCCGGCGAGCTGAGGGCACCGATGAGGTGATCGACTTCCGAGCCACCCCCGCGGCCTGCGTCGGTCCCACCAGGTTGCAGGTCCTCGCTCATGCTCTCTCCCTCCGTTCTCAGTCGGCGACCTGGATGCCTGCCCGGTCCAACAGAGCCCCAATCGCGCGCTGGTAGCCGACCAGAGCGATGCGGTACCCGGTGGCCGCCGAGACCAGACGATACCGCGCCGCAGTCAGATCCTCCTGGACCTGGAGAATCTGGAAGCTCGTCGACAGACCATTCTCGTACTTCTTCCGCTCGGCGTCGAGGTTCCTCTCCTCGAGCCTCACCGAAACGCGGGCCGACGTCGATCTGCTGCCCGGCCGTGTTGAGCGCTCGCACCGTAGTGCGCACCTCGGTCGCGATCTGCTGCTCGAGGCTCTCGAGATCGAGATGGCCGCGGTCGAGGGCGACGTCGGCGATCGCGGCGCGCGCCTTGGCCTGCCGGTTCTGCAGCGGGTAGCTGAATTGCACGCCGACGGACCAACCGGGGAAGTCGGCGTCACTGATCTGCCGCAGCGCGTCGTCCCAACCGCCACCGGCCATGTCGATCACGTTGCCGTCCTGATCCCGGATCAGCACGTCGCCGCCGACGCCGTTGAAGCCGTAGGTTGCGCGGAGGTCGAGGCGCGGCTTGGTCTCCTGGCGGTAGAAGACCGCGTCGAGCTGCAGTCCCTGGATCGAGGTCTTCTGGAGCAGCCAACTCGCTCCGGGCGGCGAGAGCGCTCTCGATCGAGCTGTCGACGTCGAAGGTCCCGGGCTCGACCTGCTCTTCGGTCTCCGGCACGATTCGTTTCGACCAGAGCTGGCCCGGCGGCATGTTGAGCAGCGCTCGCAGCGCATCTTCGGCGTCACCAATCGCCGCACGCGCGCGGATGATCTCCTCTTCCCGGGTGGCGATGCCCGCCTCGCTCTGGACGAGCTCGAGTGGCGCGAGCGTACCCACTTCCACGCGAGTCTTGTTGTTGACGTGGAGCTCTTGCGCGAGCGCCAGGCTCTCCTCCGCGACGCGCAAGGCGTAACGCGTACCGACGAGCAGCCAGTAGTTGCTCTGGACCTGGCGAACGGTCTCGATCACCTGCTGGACGAAGAGCTCGCGAGAGATCTCGTCCGAGTTCTTGGCGATTTCGATCGAGTACTCGGTCGAGCGCCGGCCGAACCCGCGCAACAGCGGCTGTTCGATCGTGAAGTCGAGGCCCGAATTGAAGGAGGGATTGAGGATCGAGAACTGCGAGTTGGTCTCGAAGCGGCTATTGTCCCACGCTATCGACCCGATACCGCCGCTCGGCAACAGCTGGGAGAACCCGAAGTTCAGGCCTCGGGTGTTCGTCTTCTGAACGTCCGCGCCGTCCAGGTTCGACGCCGCCGGGCTCTCGCTCTCGGAAGCAAAGGTCGAGCTGGTCAGCCCGACGTCGTAGACGCCCATCGCCTGCTGAATCCCGAGCCGCGCGACCTGACGATCGTAGCGCTGGACTCTCAGGCCGAGATTGCGCTCCACCGCGACCGCGACGGCCTCCTCGAGGGTCAGTCGGATTTCGTCTCCGGTCACCCGTAGCTCGGGAGCGTCGGGAGCGTCGAGCAGCTGGGAAGAGACCTCGACTCCTCCTGCTTCCTGCGCGAGCGCAGGCGGAGCGGCGAGCAGCACGGGTACGACAACCGCTAGACAAAGCGCGGCGGCGCGCCGCGCCCTTTCGGATCTGATTTCGATCATTCCGCGTATCCTCTTGGGTAGAAAGGCCTCAACCTCTTCCATCTCTACGTCGCTCGCCGGCAAAAGTTCCGCTCTCGGTCGAACGCAGCGGCTCGGCCGGCGGATCGACGAAACAGGCGACGCGATGACCTGGGGCCCGAAGCTGGAGCGGAGGGAGCTCGCGGTGGCAGCTCTCGCGCGCCCACGAGCAGCGACCCCGGTAGGGACAGCCCGGGAGGTCGGCTGGGCCCGCGGGCAGGCCCTCACCCGCCGCCGTCGCCTCCTCTTCGTTCGGCTGGATCGGAACACCAGGGACGGCCGCGAGCAGGGCGCGCGTGTGGGGGTGCCGCGGCGATTCCAGAACGGCATCCCGGGAGCCCTCCTCGACGATCCGCCCATCGTAGAGAACCGCGATGCGGTCCGCGACCTGCCCCACGAGCACAAGATCGTGAGCGATCAGCAGCAGCGCGAGGCCACGCTCGGCCTGCCGTTCCGAAAGCAGGTTGAGGATCTGCCCCCGAACCGACAAGTCGAGCGCAGAGACCGGCTCGTCGGCGATCAACACAGCCGGTTGGGTCGCCAGCGCCCGGGCGATGCCGATGCGCTGACGCTGGCCACCGGAGAACTCGTGGGGATAACGCTCCGCCGCATCCTCGGCCAGACCGACCTCCCGCAACAGCTGGGTCACGCGCGCGGACTTCTCGCCTCGAGCCGCGATTCCGTGGATTCGCAGCGGCTCGAACAGCGCGTCCGCCACGCGCAAGCGCGGGTTGAAGGAGCCCCAGGGGTCCTGGAAGACCATCTGCAGCTCGCGACGCCGCATCCTCATCTCGGCGGCCGGCAGTCCGAGCAGCTCCTCGCCGCCGAGCCGCACCGAGCCCGCGTCGGGCTCGATCAGGCGCAGGATCGACCGGGCGATGGTCGTCTTGCCGCTCCCTGACTCGCCGACCAGGGCTAGGGTGCGTCCCGCTTCGACATCGAGATCGACGCCGTCGACCACCGTGATCCGCCCGAGCGTCCGGCCCGTCCCCCGAGAGCGAAGCGGATAGCTCGCGCGCAGCGCGCGTACCTCGAGCAGGCTCACGAAGCCGCCTCCCCGCTCACTCCTCTGCGGACGCAGCGGACCTCGCGCCGTCCTCCGAGCTCGAGCAAAGGGGGCGTTTCCCGGTCGCAGCCCTCGATCCGCTCTTCGCAGCGCGGATGGAAGGCGCAGCCTGGCGGGCGCCGGCCCGGCTCCGGCACCTGGCCCGCGATCGCCGCCAGGCGACCGCGTGCGGGCCGCTCTCCGAGCCGCGGAATGGCCGCGAGCAGGGCACGGGTGTAGGGGTGAGACGGAGAGGTGAAGAGCCCGCTCGCTGGTCCCGTCTCGACGACCTCGCCGGCGTAGAGGACATAGACCCGGTCGCATCGCTCGGCGATCAGCGCCAGGTCGTGACTGATGAGGAGTACGGCGAGCCCGAGCTCGGCGCGCAGCGCGACGATCGCATCCAGGACACGGCGCCTGAAGAGTGACGTCGAGGGAGGCCGTCGGCTCGTCGGCGAGTAGCAACCGTGGCCGGCCCGCCAGCGCCAGCGCGAGGATCGCCCGCTGCTTGCTGCCCACCCGATAGCTGGTGCGGAAACTCGTCGAGGCGCCGCTCTGGTTCCGGCAGCGAGACGGACCGCAGCAGCTCGACCGCGGTCGCTGCGGGCCACTGCCGGCAGAGACTCTCCGGTGCGCTCGCACCGCTTCGACAAGCTGAGCGCCGAGGGTCAGCACCGGTGTCAGCGCGGCCGCCGGCTCCTGGAAGACGAGGCCGATGCCTCCTCCCGCGGACTCCGCGCAGCTCCGCCTTCGAGACCGCCGACAGGTCGCGCCCCTCGAAGCGGATCGACCCGGCGCGCACGCGGCCCGGGGGCGGCACCAGGCCGAGCGTCGCCAGCGCAGTCAGGGTCTTGCCCGACCCCGACTCCCCGACCAGGCCGACGATCTCCGATCGCTCGACATCGAGCGAGACGCCGCGGACGACCGAAATCCAGCGCCCGCTGACCGGCCGGATAAGCGATCTCGAGGTCGCGAATCTCGAGCAGGCCCGCCATGCTGTCGGACCCGCGCTCAGCGGCCGCGCCGGCTCGCCAGGCGGCGTAGCCACCGCAGCGTCAGCGCCACGCCATAGCCGGTCGCTCCCCGCTTGCGCGCGCCGTCCGACCCGACATAGGCCGGTCCGGCGATGTCGAGATGCGCCCAGCGCGCCACCGGCTCGATGAACTGCGACAGGAACGCCGCCGCGGTCGAGGCGCCGCCCCAACGCCCGCCAGAGTTCTTCAGATCAGAGTGCGTGCCGCGCATCTCCTCGAGGAACTCCGGCCAGAGCGGCAGCCGCCAGAGGCGTTCGCCGGCCTCCTCGGCCGCTACCAAGAGCTCGCCGGCGAGATCGTCGTCTGGCGAGAAAAGGCCGGCTCCGGTCTGACCGAGGGCGACGACGCAGGCGCCGGTCAGCGTCGAGAACTCGAGCAAGTGGTCGGGCCGCTCCGAGGAGGCCCAGCTCAAGGCGTCTGCGAGGATCATCCGCCCCTCGGCGTCGGTGTTGACGATCTCGACCGTCTTGCCGTTGGCGCAGCGAACGATGTCGCCCGGCCGGTAGGCGGCGCCGTCCGGCATGTTCTCCGCGAGCGGTAGGTAGAGACGCAAGCGGAGCGGCAAGTCGATGCGCGCGAAGGCCTCGGCGATGCCGAGAACAGCGCAGGCACCGCATTTGTCCCACTTCATCTCCTCCATCTGCGCGGCGGGCTTGATCGAGATCCCGCCGGTGTCGAAGGTCACGCCCTTGCCGACCAGAGCGACCGTGCGAGGTCCTCTGCCCAGCTCGATTCGTACCAAGCGGGGCGGATTCGCCGATCCGCTTCCGACCGCGAGCAGCCCGCCCATGCCGCGACGGGCGAGCTCCGCGGGGCCGAGCACGCGAATGCGACCTCCGATCCTGCGCACGAGCTTGCGCGCCTCGGCCACCATCCACTCCGGATTCGCCTCGTTCGGCGGAGTATTGCTGAGGTCGCGGGCGAGCGCGACGCCCGCCGCGACTGCCGCGCCTCGCTCCAGATGGCGAGCGAAGCCTGGCTCTCGGCCCGGAGCGGGGGCCAGCTCGATCGCCTCCAAGCGCTCCTTGGCGGCCCCGGACCGGAGCCGCTCGAATCGGTAGCCGGCGAGCAGCGCCACGCGGGCGATGCGTTCGCAAGCCGCTTCACCACGCGCGGCCGCGTGGTCGGGCAGCAGCACCCGAGCCCTCCCAGCGCCGGCCGAGCGCGCGGATTCGAGGGCGCGGCCGAGCCAGCGATCGAGCTTGGCGCCATCGAACTCCGCGCGCGGGCCGAGGCCAGAGAGCTGAAGAGCTCCTCCAGCGACCGTGGTCTCGGCGACCTGGTCCTGCGCCGCACGCCAGCCAGAACGCTCGGCGAGCTCGCCGGCGGCAACCCGAACCGGAGGCGAGCTTCGCCCACTCGGCTCCCGATTCTCGAAGGCCGCCATCGCGGTCCACTCGATTGGCTCCCGGCCGGCCGGGCTGAGTTTCGCGAGTTCTGCCATCTCGACTCCTAGTCCGGTTCGGCAGCGCTTCGCCCTGCGCGCAGCCGATCCCGGACTTGCTGCATGTCCTCCCAGGTCGGGCGCTTCAGGTTCGGATTGCGCAGCAGGGCGGCAGGATGGTAGGTGACCATCGTCGGCACGCCGCGGACCTCGAACCACTGCCCGCGCATCCTGCCGATCGGCGTCTTGTTGCCCAACAGGGTCTGCGCCGCGACTCGACCCAGCGCGACCATGACTCTGGGGCGAATCGCGTCGATCTGAGCCTCCAGGTAGCCGCGACAGGCCGCGACTTCGTCCGGCTGCGGATCCCGGTTCCCGGGTGGCCGGCACTTGACGATATTGGCGATGTAGACCTCGCGCCGCTCGAGCTCGATCGCTTCGATGATCCGATTCAGCAGATCTCCAGCCCGACCGACGAAGGGCAGGCCCTGCCGATCCTCCTCGGCTCCGGGGCCTTCGCCGATGAACATCAGATCGGCGCGCGGATCGCCGGTGCCAAAGACCGCCCGTTGCCGCCCTTCGCAGAGCCGGCACCGCCTGCACTCCGCGACCTCTCGAGACAACCGCTCGAAGAGACCGTCGACGCTCTCTCCAGAGTCCGCGGAGGCCGCCACGACGAGGGACGCCCTCCCCTCCTTCGAGGTTTCGATTGTCCCGAATCCAGGCCCCTCCCGGCGGCGATACACCTCGTCATATCCGATGTCGGCGAGATAGCCGAGAGCGTCAGCGAGCGAGGGGTGCCGATTCACGTCTCAGGCTCGCGAGCTCGGTGATGAAGAGATCGAGCAGATCCCGCGCCAGCTCGGACTTGGGGCGGAGCCCGAACCGAACCGGCTCGCGGCTGCGCCGGAACACCGTGACCTCGTTCGCGTCGCTACCGAAGCCGATGTCGGAGCGCGAGACATCGTTGGCGATCAGGAGGTGAGCCCCTTTCGTCTCGAGCTTGCGCCGGCCTTCCGCTTCCAGATCCTCGGTCTCCGCGGCGAAACCGACCCGGAGCGCTCGCGGCGCCCACTCCGGCAGCTGGCTCAGGATGTCCGGGTTGCGCATCAGCTCGATCGCGGGGATGCCCTCCTCCTTCTTGATCTTGCGGCTCTCGACCAAGGCCGGTCGGAAATCCGCGACGGCAGCCGACATGACGATGAGATCTGCCGTCGGCGCCTGGCGGCGGACCTCGGCCTCCATCTCGAGAGCGGTCGCGACATCGATCCGCTCGGCGCCAGGCGGCGTCGGCAGCGCGACCGGGCCCGCCACCAACAGCGTCCGTGCGCCGCGCCGGGCCGCTTCGGCCGCGAGCGCGAAACCCATCTTGCCGCTCGAGCGGTTGCCGAGGAAGCGGACGGGATCGATCGGCTCCTGCGTCGGGCCGGCAGTCACCAGGACGGTCATGCCGGCGAGATCGCCCAAGCGAGCGGCCGCTTCGACGGCCGTCACGATTTCCGGAATCTCCGCCATGCGACCCATGGCGACCTCGCGTGAGGCGAGCGGGCCCTCGACCGGACCGACGAAACGAACCCCGCGCGACCGCAAGGTCTCACTGTGCCCGCGCACCGCTGGGTGCACCCACATCGCGGCGTGCATGGCGGGTGCGACAACCACCGGTCCGGCATAGGCCAGAGCGGTCGTGGTGACGAAGTCGTCGGCGAGACCGAGAGCGAGGCGGCCGAGCAGGTGCGCTGTCGCGGGTGCCAGGCAGAGCACGTCGGCCCAAGCCGCCGCGGCGATGTGCAGCTCTTCACCGCTGCCGTTCGGCTCGAGCCACTCCTCGCGATGAACGCGCGCTCCGCTCACGACCTCGAGCGCCAGCGGACTGACGAAGGAGGCCGCGGACCGGGTCAACGCGCAGCGGACTTCGAACTCCCGGTCGCGTAGGCGCCGTACCAACTCGGGCGCCTTGTACGCGGCAATTCCCCCGGAAACTCCGAGCAGAACCCGGCCGCGCCGACTCAGGCGGTCTCCTCCTCCGCTAACATCTCGGCCTCCGGCAACTCCGGTTCAGGCGCCGGGCCGTAGTCCCACTCGAGTACGTCGTGGCTCACTTCCGCCAACGCGATGCGGCTCGGTTTGGTCTGCGGAACCTCGATCTTGGGGCGCCCGCCGCGCATGAGCTGCTCGGCTCTTCGGGCGGCCAGCAGGACGAAGCGAAACGTGCTGTCGATTCTCTCGGGGATGCGGTACATCGAGACTCCTTGTCGCCGCCGGCGGATACGGCGTCGTGCGATTCGTTTCAGGGTACCCGTCGCGCCTCTTGAGCGCGCTGAAAGTCGGCGAGCACTCGCTCGGCGCTCGCGCGCACGCGTTCGCGCCGTTGGCGCTTCTCGATCACGATGGAAGCCAGGGCCCAGCTCGCCCGCTCTGCGTCATCGTTGATAATAACATACTGATACCGATCGAAACGTCTGATTTCCCAAAGAGATACAGCCAATCGGCGAGCGATGTCCGCGGGGTCGTCGGAGCTTCGCCCACGCAGCCTGCGCTCGAGATCTTCGTAGCTCGGCGGCATGATGAAGACCGAGTGCGCGGCGGGAAATCTCGCCATCAGCCGCTCGGCGCCCTGAACGTCGAGGTCGACGACCATGTCGAGGCCCCGTTCGAGTTGCGGCAGAACCGACTCGGCCGACGTGCCGTAGTAGTTGCCGTGAACCTCCGCCCACTCGAGAAACCGGTCGTCCGCGATCATTCTCTGGAAGGTCGGCGTATCGACGAAATGGTAGTCGTGGCCGTCGGTCTCACCAGCGCGAGCACGGCGCGTCGTGTGGCTGATCGAGAACTCGAGGCGGTCGAGGCGAGCGAGTGCTCCCGACAGCACCGCGCGGATGAGGGTCGTCTTGCCGGCGCCGGAGGGTGCCGACAGCAGAAACATCTCGCCGGGGGCATCGCTCATCTCGGCGTCACTCCACGTTCTGAATCTGCTCGCGCAGTTGCTCGCAGATCACCTTGGCGTCGAGGGCGTGCCGCGTCATCTCGGCGTCCCGGCACTTGGCGCCCAACGTATTGAGCTCCCGGAGCATCTCCTGGACCAAGAAATCGAGACGCCTTCCCAGGGATTCCGGCTCCGCGGCGACGGCTCGGAACTGCTCGACGTGCGCACGCAGGCGATCGAGCTCCTCACGAACGTCGAGGCGATCGGCCAGGATCGCGACTTCCTGGGCGAGCCGGTCCTCGGAAATTC
The DNA here is from genome assembly GCA_963700315.1 of uncultured Acidobacteriota bacterium. Taxonomy (GTDB): domain Bacteria; phylum Acidobacteriota; class Thermoanaerobaculia; order Multivoradales; family JAGPDF01; genus JACTMI01. Next base: position 159,663 of record CAVOXC010000003.1, read on the forward strand.
CCGCCTGCCCCGCGAGCTCGGCCACTCTGGACCTGAGCGCCGAAGCTGCCCGCGCCACCGCTTCGCCGCGCCGACCCTCCAGCTCGTCGACGCTCCGGTCGAGCTCCACCAGTCGGTCGGCGAGCACCCGCGTAAGTCTCTCGCCCTCGAAGTCGCGCGCCCCGACGGCCTGAGTCGCCGCCTCCGAAACGAGCTCCAGGATCGCCGGCAGGTCCGTCAGAACGTCCTCGCTATCCGAGGTCGTGCCGACCGCGCTACCCGCGCGCATCAGATCTCCGAGCGTGAGATGCGGCTCGACCAGGCCGGCATCGAGCAGCGGTCGCGCGATCTCGAGCCAGGCCCGGACCGCATCGGGATCCAGCTTGGAGCGCACTGCCGCGCCGCTCTCGGAGATTGCGACGATCACCTCGCAGCGCCCACGCGATATCCCCCCAGTGAGTCTCTCGCGAACCTCGGCCTCGCTGCCCCGCAGCGACTCCGGAAGCCGGATGACCAGATCCAGATTCCTGTGGTTGACCGTCTGGACGGTGGCCGTAACGCGCCGCCCGCGGATCTCGCCGCCCGCCCGCCCGAACCCGGTCATGCTCCTCATTCGCCACCTCCTCGGGGCGCGACCGCTCGTCGCGCCCTTTCACCGACCTCCTGCAACGCCGCTTCGACTCGGGGCGCCCACTCCTCCGGGCGCCCATCGCGCGGCACCTCGAGCGGTCGGCCGTAGACGATCTGGACCCGCCCGCCCGGCAAGGGCACGAGGAACCGGTCCCAGCTGGCTAGCACGCGCGCTCGAGTCGCTTCGATGGCGACGGGCACGACCGGCAGTCCCGTGAGCGCCGCGGCCACCACGACGCCCGCCTGAACCCGTTCAGTCGGTCCGCGGGGTCCATCAGGAGTGATCCCGAGGTCCGAACCCGAGCGGGCGGCGCGCAGCAGCTCACGCAGGCCAGCCACCGCACCTCGAGAGCTCGATCCGCGCGCCGAGGCGATACCGAGCCGGTTCATCGTCTGGCCGATCAGCTCGCCATCCCGGCTGCGACTGATCAGCACAGTCATCAGGTCTCCGCGGTAAGCGTAGCGCATCAGCAGCAGGTGACGATGCCAGAACGCCAGAATGAAATGTCGCCTCGAACGCTCCCAGGCGCGGATCGTGGCCTCCCCTTCGAAGCGCACTCTGACCGTCGCTCGGAGCACGCGAATGAAGCCAGCCGCCGGGTAGCTCAGCCACCGCTCCCGGCGACCGGGGACGCTGCGCAGCCCGCGGCCCTCGTCCACGCTCAGTCCCGGAACTGCAGACGGTAGAGCCGCTGGTACACGCCGTCCTGGCGCAGCAGCTGATCGTGGCTCCCCTGCTCGACCACCCTGCCAGCCTCGATCACGTAGATGCGATCAGCACGAGCTACGGTCGACAGACGGTGAGCGACGACCAGCGTCGTGCGGCCTCGCATCAGGTTTCCCAACGCGACCTGCACGAGGGATTCGGACTCAGAGTCGAGTTGCGAGGTCGCCTCGTCGAGAATCAGGATCGGAGCGTCCTTGAGCAGCGCGCGAGCGATCGCCAGCCGCTGTCTCTGTCCTCCCGAGAGCCGCAGGCCGCCCTCGCCGACGAAGGTCTCGTAGCCGTCCTGCATCTCGCGCACGAACTCGTCGACCAGCGCGGCCTCGGCCGCCGCGACGACCCGTTGCAACGGGAGGTCCGCGCGTCCATAGGCGATGTTGTTGCGCACCGTGTCGTTGAAGAGCACGGTGTCCTGGGTGACCAGGCCGATCTGGGCGCGCAGATTCTCGAGTGTCAAGTCCCGGACGTCGATCCCGTCGAGCGTCACGCGACCGTCGGTCGGATCGAAGAACCGAGGAAGCAGCGAGGTCAAGGTCGTCTTGCCACCGCCCGAGGGTCCAACGAACGCGACCAGCTCGCCTCGGCGCACTTCAAGGTCGACGCCGCGCAGAACCTCCTTGTGGTCGTAGGCGAAGCGGACTGCCTCGAAGCGGATCGCCGTCCGGAACTCCTCGATCCTGCGAGCGCCCGGACGATCGACGATCTCCACGGGCAAGCCCATCAGGTGGCGCAACCGCTGCGCGGCAGCCAACGACTGCTGCATCACGAGGTTGGCCTTGTTGAGCTTTCGTACCGGATCGTAGAGCAGGTAGAGGTTGAACAGGAACATCACCAACGTCGCCGAGTCCATCGTGCCGGACCGGATCGCGCGTCCGGCGAAAACGAGGAAGAGGCCCGCGCCCAGCACGCCGAGCGACTCGATCACCGGGCTCGAGACGTTGGCGATCAGCTGCCCCTGGAGGTTCGCGCGCAGATGCCTGCGCGTGGCTTCACGAAAGCGCTCGCGCTCGAACGGCTCCATTCCGAACGCTTTCACCACGCGATGGCCGCGAGCCGACTCCGACACCAGATTGGCGAGATCGGCCGTGCGCTCCTGGGCCCGATGGCTGGTCCGCCGCATCCCCTTCGAGAAGCGGACAATCGGATAGAGCACTGCCGGCGCCGCGACCAGGCAGAAGAAGGCGAGCCGGAAGTGGATCGAGAAGAGCAGAACCAAAAGCAGAATCAGCGTGGCCGATTGCTGAACGATGTCGACCAGGCGGGTGGAGATCGCTCCCTGCAGCACGCCGACGTCGTGCACCACCCTGCTGACCAGCTCGCCCGAGGGGTGCTCGGCGTGAAAACGGCTCGTCTGCTCGAGCGTCCGCACGTAGAGGTCGTTGCGCAGGTCGTTGGTCGCGCCGAAGCCGAGGCGCTGAAACGCGTAGCCGTTGAGGAAATCGGAGAGGCTCCTCAGGACGAAGACGACCACGAACAGAATCGGCACGAAATAGACGACGCCCTTCGCATCGACGCCGAAGAAATCCTTGAGCTGTTCATAGCCATCGCTCAGCAGTGCGTGGAGGAATTTCTTGGCCTGGGCCGCAGTGGCGGCAGCGTCCGTGCCGGCCGGAGCTGCGGTTTGGCCATCCACCGCCGCAGCGAGTCCGTGCTGTCCGAGGGCATCAGGCCGCTGCAAGACTTCACCGAAGATCGCCTGGATCAGTTGCAGGAGCAGAACGGTCGTGACCGCGTAAACCGCCGTCGCCGCCACCGCAAGCAGCGCCCACGCCCAGTAGCGGCGAACGTAGCGCGCGATGAAGGCGACCAGCTTCACGCGGCTCGGCCACTTCGATCGAGCACGTCGAGAACCTCGACCGCCGCCCGCTCCGACGCTCCGGGCGCGCCGAGCGCGCTGCGCAAGCAGGCCAATTCGGAGCGCATCGCGTCGATCCTGGTCCGGTCGCGCAGCAGACTGTCCACGACCTCCGCGATGCGCTCCGGCCGGGCTTCGCGCTGCAGGAGCTCGGGAACGACGCGGCGTCCGAGGACGAGATTGGCGAGGGAAACATGCGGAACTCTGACCAGGAGTCTCGCGGCTCGAAAGGTCATCGGCGACAATCTGTAGAGCACGACCATCGGCGTTCTCAGCAGGCCCACTTCCAGCGTCGCCGTGCCGGAAGCGCAAATGGCGAGATGGCTGTCGGCGATCACCTCGAAGCGATCGCCACGAACGACCTCTCCGCCCTGGCCCAATGCCGCCAGCCGCTCCGCCAGCTCATCCTCCCGCAGCGATGGAGCCTGAATCCAGCGCGGCTCGATGGGCAGCCGTGCCGCCAGCTGATCGACCCCCTTGGCCATCGTCGAGAGCAGCGCGTCGACTTCGCTGCGACGCGAACCTGGAAGCAAGGCGATGCGCAGCCGGTCGGGCGGCAGCGGCCCGGCGGCGTCCCAAGCTTGCGCCAGGTCGGGGACCTCGTCGACCAGCGGGTGGCCGACGTGAACCACGGAAACCCCATGCTTCCGGTAGAAAGGAACCTCGAAGGGAAAGAGCACGAGCATCCGCGCGACAGTGTCCGCGATCGTTCGGACCCTACCGCGGCGCCAGGCCCAGATCTGCGGGCTCACGTAGTAGACGACCGGCACGCCAGCCCAGGAGAGCTCGCGGGCCAGCCGCAGATTGAAATCCGGAAAATCGACGAGCACGGCGACGCGGGGCCGCCGGCGTTCGACTTCCGACAGAACCTCGCGAAACAACTCGCGAGCGCGTTGAAACACCCCCGCCACCTCGACCAGACCGACGACCGAAATCTCCCGGCTGTCGCCGATGAGATCGAGGCCGGCGGCGGCCAACTCCTGGCTCCCGAGGCCGAACGCTCGCAATCCTGGGCGACGACGAGTCAGGGCGGCGAGGAGTCGAGCACCGTGCAAATCGCCCGAGGCCTCGCCAGCGACCACGAGCAGCTCGCTCTGCGTCATGGGATCGGAGCCGGCGGCCCCGAGGGAAGGAAGTAGAGCAGCCAACCCAGTGCGATCGCGCCGATCATCAGGCTGCCGAAGATCTGCAGGAAGAGCCGAACCTGGGCCTTGCGCTCCCGGCGCCAGAGCGTCGAAAAAAAGAGACCGAGCATGGCTGCGTACAGCGTCATGAGAGCGAGGTGCCTCACGTCCCTACGCCTTGCGCCCGCTCGCGATGTCCCAGACGTCGAGCACGAGCAGCAGGTTCATGAGCCCGGCCGAGAGCAGGAAGACGGCACCGTATTCGAAGCCGGCCGCCTCCGGCGAACCGGAATACCCGAGGCCCCAGCGCAGCAGGAAATAGGGGGCACCCATTCCCATCGCCCCCAGCGTCGCCAGGATGGACAACGGCTGACCGGCCACAACGCGATGGAGGTTGCCGTCGAGGCCGTAACCGACCCCGATTCCGAGTCGCGAGCAGCAGAGCGAAGATCAGCGCCCGGCCCCGCCGGCCGAGCGCGACGTGACCAGCGGTTGGCACGAACCAGACCGAGGAGGCAGAGCAGGAGCGTCTTCCAGGGGAGGCTTGCGCGCGCGGCTTCGGTCACTCGAAGAGCCTCACGCCGAATTCCGGTTGAGCTGCTCCTTGAGCTCCTTGCCCGGCTTGAAGTAGGGAATCCTCTTCGGGCGGAACTTCGACACGCTCCCCGGTCTTGGGATTGCGACCGATCCTGGCGCCCCGACTACGAATGCGGAAACTCCCAAACCCACGCAGCTCGATCTTCTTGCCCGACCGAAGCGACTCGACGATCGTCTGGAAAACCGTATTGACGATCTCTTCCGCTTGTTTCTTGGTCACTTGGGTGGCTTTCGCCACCTCCTCGACCAGTTCGGCCTTCGTCAAGCCGTCGCTCATCGCCACGTCACAACCCCTCGAGAATAAAGCAGCGCAATAGGGGCGCCGGCCCTCTCGGCGCGGCGCCCCCGTACCGGATGATCAGGCCGGTTCTCCGACTTCGGCTTCCGCAATCGAGTCCGCTTCCTCCTCCGCTTCGGACACCGCCGCGTGCTCGGCTTCGGCCGCGGCAATGACGGCGGCAGCCTCTTCCTCGCTCTTGCGGGCCGCGGCATCGAGCTCGGCGATCTCCTCCTCGGTCGGCTGCGTGACACCCCGCAGATCGTGAGCCCGACCTTGCTGGTCGTCCTCTTCGATCCGCAAGATGCGCGCCCGAACCCACTCGCCCGAGTGATGGAACGTCGGAGAGCTTGCCGGCGCCGAAATCGATCTCGCTGATGTGCGCGAGTCCTTCCAGCCCGTCGTAGATGTCGATGAAGAGGCCGAAGTCCGTGACGTTGACGACCCGGCCGGTAATCGACGTCGCCGACCCGATTGTTCTCGACGAAGTCCTGCCACTCGTTGGGCAGGAACTCCTTGATCGACAGCGACACCCGCTGGTTCTCGACGTCGATGTTGGTGATCCTCGCGCGGACCGTGTCGCCCTTCTTGAGGACTTCGCTCGGGTGCTTGATCCGCTTGGTCCAGCTCATGTCGGAGACGTGGACCAGCCCGTCGATCTCCTCGGTGATCTCGACGAAGGCACCGAACTCGGTGAGATTCCGCACCTTGCCTTCGATGATCGAGCCGACCGGGAAGTGCTGGGACAGATCCTCCCAGGGATTGCGCTCGGTCTGCCGCAAGGAGAGGCTGAATGCGCCGCTGGTTGAGGTCGAGCTCGGTCACGATGGCGTCGATCTCTTGGCCGACGACGAGCAGCTTCGACGGGTTGACCACCTTCTTCGTCCAGGACATCTCGCTGACGTGGATCAGGCCCTCGACCCCTTCCTCGAGCTCGACGAAGGCGCCGTAGTCGACCAGCTGAAACGACCTTGCCGTGGACCCGCGAGCCGACGGGGAACTTCTTGTCGACCAGAATCCACGGATCTTCGCCGCTTCTGCTTGTAGCCGAGCGATACCCGCTCGGTCTCGCGATCGAACTTGAGCACGACGACCTCGACCTCGTCGCCGATGGCGAAATGCTCCGAGGGGTGATTGACCCGCCCCCAGGAGATGTCGGTGATGTGCAGCAACCCGTCGATGCCGCCGAGGTCGACGAAGACGCCGTAGTCGGTGATGTTCTTGACCACGCCCTTCAGGTGCACGCCCTCCTCGAGCTTCTCGAGGGTCTCGCGCCTTCTTCTTCTCGTACTCCTTCTCGAGGACGGCCTTGCGCGACAGGACGATGTTGTTGCGCCGCCGGTCGAGGCTGATGACCTTGAACTCGAGCTCTCTGCCTCTGAGCGCTTCGAGGTTCTTGACCGGCTTGATGTCGGCGAGGCTGCCCGGCAGGAAGGCGCGGACGCCGACGTCGACGGTCAGTCCGCCCTTGATCCGATCGATGACCCGACCCTTGATGATCCGGCCCTCCTTGAAGCTCTTCTCGACGTCCGTCCAGATCCGCATCCGCGCCGCCTTCGAATAGGAGAGCAGGATGTGGCCTTCGACATCCTCGGTCTTCTCGAGCAGCACCTCGACCTCGTCGCCCTCCTTGACGGTGATGCTGCCTTCGACGTCCTCGAACTCGTCGAGCGGGAATCAGGCCTTCAGACTTGTAGCCGACGTCGACGATCACCGAAGACTCGCCCACGCTCATCACTTTGCCTCGGACGATCTCTCCCTCGGTCAGATTGCGCAGGCTCTCGTCGTAGAGCGCGACGAACTGGTCGTAGGCCTTCTGGTCCTCGCCGCTCGCTGCCTCGTCGAGGCTCGTGCGCTCTTTCTCAGTTGAAACCATAAGCCGGACTTCCTCCTTGTGGCTTTTTCTCAGGCCGGAGCCTGGCACCCTGGGGGGGGGGCTCGATACTCGTTCAGTAGACGGTTCGAGAACCGCAAGTCTAGGCAGAATCGCAACTTGTTGTCAATCGACGGTATCGAGCGAAGCAACGATCTCCGCGCGCACCCGCGCGTCCGCCTCCGCCACCAAGGCGCACGCTCCAGGGCACGCCTCGCGTCGACTCCTCCGATCCGGCCGAGAGCCCAGGCCGCCTGCCCTCGGACGACCGGCGAGCGGCGCCCGAGCGCGCCGACCAGCGCCGGAATCGCATCGGCCCGCCCGAGTTCGCCGAGCGCCACGGCCACGTTGCGCTTTAGGCCCGCGGCCTTCGGACGCAGGAGCGGCGAGCCGCGCAAGCGCCGCTCCATCTCCTCCTCGGCATGGCGAGGAGACTCAGCAGATCGAGCGCTCGCACTTGGGGACCCGCCCTCGCTTCGGACCGGCCGGGCAGCGGCGGCGGGCGCTCGTTCCACGGACAGACCTCCTGGCAGATGTCGCAACCGAACACCCACTCTCCCATCCGCGGGCGCAGCTCGACGGGGATCTCGCCCCGATGCTCGATGGTCCAGTAGCTGATGCAGCGCGAGGCGTCGAGCCGAAAGGGCGCTGGGAGGGCGCCGGTGGGGCAGGCGTCGAGGCAGCGGGTGCACTCGCCGCAGAGGTCGGAGATCGGTGGATCGGGCTCGAGGTCGAGACTGAGCAGTAGCTCGCCCAGGAGCAGCCAGGAGCCCTGCTCCGGTGACAGGAGGCAGGTGTTCTTGCCGATGGCGCCCAGGCCGGCCCGGACCGCCAACTCCCGTTCGAGGATCGGTCCGGTATCGACGTAGGCGCGGAAGACCGTGCCCGGAAACTCGTGCGGCGATACGACCTCCAGTGCGTTCCAGCCGCTCGAGAAGAAAACCGTGGTAGTCCTCGCCACGCGCGTAGCGGGCGACCCGCGACCAGAGATCGCTCTCGCCCTCCCCTTGCTCCGTTTCCAGCGGAGCGTAGCGCCAAGCCACAACGATCGCGCTCCGGGCTCCAGGCAGGTTCTCGCGCGGATCCAGTCGGCGTTCGATTCGGCGCGCGAGCCAGCCCATGCCGGCCTGGTCGCCACGGTCGAGCCAGCGACGGAATGCCGCGCCGGTCGCCGCCGGCGCCAAGTGCGCGATCCCGAAGGCATCGAAGGGCTCTCGGCGGACCAGCTCGCGGATCCGATGGGTGCGTGCGGCGGCGTTCACACCGCGATCCTATGCGCGCCTCGCGGCCGAACGGCCGGCGCTACGGTAGACTCTCGCGGTTTCTCGACCGGTAGCTGGGACCCCGCCCAACCCCTGGAGCGCGCATGGACCTCTTTCACGATCTCGCCACGATGGGCCACGAGCGCGTGCTCGTTTGCAGCAATCCCGAGGTCGGCCTGCGGGCGATCATCGCGCATTCACTCGACCGTCAGCTCGGGCCTGGCCTCGGCGGCGCGAGGATGTGGCCCTACGCCTCCTTCGACGAGGCCGTGACAGACGCCTTGCGGCTGTCGCGCGGCATGACCTACAAGGCAGCGGCCACGGGAATCAACCTCGGCGGCGGCAAGGCCGTGCATCATCGGCGATCCCAAGAAGGACAAGACCGAAGCGCTGATGCGCGCCTTCGGTCGCTGTCGTCGACTCCCTGGGCGGCTACTACATCACCGCCGAGGACGTCGGCACCGACACCATGCGACATGGACTGGATCGCGCATGGAGACCCGTTGGGTTACTGGAGTGTCCCCCGAAAACGGCGGCGGCGGCGATCCTTCGCCGGTGACCGCGTTCGGCGTCCTTCAGGGCATGCGCGCCACGGCACACCGGCTCTGGGGCGCTGACTCGCTCGCCGGCCGCTCGGTCGCCGTCCAGGGTCTCGGCAGCGTCGGCGGCTATCTCGCCGGCTACCTGAGCGAGGAGGGCGCCAAGGTCATCGGCTGCGACATCGACGCGACGCGAGCCGCCGCGGCCGCCGCCGCGGCTGGCGTGGAGATCGTGCCCCCGGACGAGATCTACGACGTCGACTGCGACATCTTCGCGCCGTGCGCGCTCGGCGGCGTGATCAACGACAGCACGACTCCCGCGCCTCAAGTGCCGACGCGGTCGCGGGCGGCGCCAACAATCAGCTGCACGAGGAGCGCGCACGGCACCGAGCTGCATCGGCGCGGCATCCTCTACGCGCCCGATTTCGTGATCAACGCCGGCGGCCTGATCAACGTCTTCAACGAGCTGATCGGCTACAACCAGGATCGCGCGATGCGCATGGCGCGCGGGATCTACGACAACGTCTTGCACGCTTATCAGATCGCCGAACGCGACGGGATCCCGCCCGCCCGGGCCGGCGAGCGAATGGCCGAGGAGCGGATCCAGTCGATTCAGGCTCTGGGCCCGCGCCATTGGGAGCTCGCCGTGCGCCGCGCCCTCGCGCGGCCGCTCTGACCGGCGCCGCCAAGGCCGGAAACGAGCTAGCGCGCCCAGTCCGGACCGGACTCGCGCGACGATGCGCGTCGACGAGCTCGGCCGCGCTGGCAGCTCCGGTGTCGATCCGTTCTGCGTCCGGCGCCGGAATCAGGGGCGAGGCGGCGCGGTTGCGATCGCGCTCGTCGCGCTCGGCGAGCTGATCGGCGATCTCTGCCCGGCTGACGCTCGGGTCACCCACCGCCGCGAGCTCGGACCAGCGCCGCTCGGCGCGAATCTCCGGGGCGGCGTCGAGGAAGAACTTGAACGGCGTCTCCGGCACCACGCGGGTCCCGATGTCGCGCCCCTCGAGCACGCCGCCATGCTCGCGCCGCGAGCTCCCGTTGCAAGGCGACCAGCGCAGAGCGAACCTCGGGATGGACCGCAAGGCGTGACGTCGCGAGCGCCACCTCGGCGCTGCGGATACGTGGCTCGACCGGAGCGCCTTCGAGCAGGATCTCGGTTCGCCCGCCGGGCTCGACGCGCACCGAGAGGGCGTGCGCGGCCTGCGCGGCCAGGCGCGCCGTCTCCGGCAGCTCTGGATCGAGCCCTTGCCCGAGGGTCCAGAGCGCGAGCGCGCGGTACATCGCGCCGGTGTCGAGGTAGGGCACGCCAAGCTGCGCCGGCGACGAGGCGCGCGACGGTGCTCTTGCCGACGCCGGCTGGGCCGTCGATGGCGACGACCAGGCGCGGCGAGGTCACCGCTTCGGGCGGCGCCGGTTGGAGCGCTCGTTCGCTGGACGAGCTTTCGTCGGGCGCGTGTCGGGGCGCCCGCTCGCTGGGCGGTCCTTTGCCGGGCGCGTGGCGCGCGGGTACGGACGAGCTCGGGCCCCGGCCCGCCGCTCGCTCGGGCTTGGGCTGCGGCCGGGCAGTCGCCCGCCGCAGGACTTGGAGCTCCGCGCTCGGTCAGCTCGCGCAAGTCGCCCGGGCGCAAGCGTGGTATCGCGTGAGCGGGCCGATCGCCACCCGGCGCAGCTTCTGCACCGGATGCCCGATCCGAAAGAACATCTCGCGGATCTGCCGCGTCCGCCCTTCCGAGAGCTCGACCGCGAACCAGCTGTTGCCGCCCTCTCGTCGCGGCTGCCGGTGCCCGTCCGTCGCACGGCTCGATGCGGCAGGGCGCGGTGCGCCGCCCCTCGAGCACGATGCCCTCGCGCAGCCGGTCGAGCTGCGGCATCGTCGGGGATCCCCTTCACCTTCACCTCGTAGGTCTTGCGGCAGCCGTAGCGCGGATGCGCCAGAGCGCTGTGCGAACTCGCCGTCGTCGGTGAGCAGCAGCAGACCCTCGGTCTGATAGTCGAGGCGCCCGACCGGTATCAGCGCCTTGCGCAGTGGCTCCGGGACCAGCTCGAGGACCGTCGGCCGGCCCTTCGGATCGGAGACCGCGGTCAGATAGCCCTTCGGCTTGTTGAGCAGCAGGTAGCGCTGCTAGGTCGCGGCACTGGACTCGGCTTGTCGTCGACCTTGATCGAGTCGCGGGCCGGATCGGCCTTGTCGCCCAGCGTCGGCGACCTCGCCGTTGACCGTCACCCGGCCGTCGCGCATCAGGTCCTCGGCCTTGCGCCGCGCCGCGACGCCGGCTCGCGCCAGGATCTTCTGCACCCGCTCTTCGCTCACGATCTCCTCGACACCCTGGCTTCGGCGTCCACGTTCGATCCGCTGCCGAGAGTTCGCGCTCATCGAGCTCCGCCGCCTCCGCGTCCCGGGCCGCTTCCTCCTCCGCCGGGCGTTTCTCCGGCCGAGCCGTCCGCGGCGACCAGCGTCGTTCGTCGCCGGTGCCGAACGTCTCCTCGAACTCCTCGAGTGGCGGCAACTCGCCGAGATCACGCAGTCCGAAGTGCATCAGGAACTCACGCGTCGTGGCGTAGAGGAACGGCCGGCCCACCACCTCCTTGCGTCCCGCGATCCGGATCAGGCGGCGCTCGAGCAGGTTCCTTGAGCACGCCTGGGGCTCTTGCCGCGCAGCTCCTGGATCTCCGGCGCCGTCACCGGCTGGCGGTAGGCGATGATCGCGAGCGTCTCGAGCGCGGCCATCGAGAGCTTGTTGCCCGCCGGCGGCGTCGAAGAACCGCCGCAGATAGGGATGCTGATCGGGCGCGGTCACGATTCGCAGCCCGCCGGCGACCTCCTCGAGAACAGATCCCCCGCCCTTCCGCTCGGACTGATAGCGCTCGCGCAGCAGCGCGAGGCGCCACGCGTCCTCGTCGCGCTCGCTCTCGTCGAAGAGGCCGAGCAGACGTTCTCCGAGATCGGCTCGCTGGTGACGAAGAGGATCGCCTCGAGGGCGGCTTCGAGCTCCGGTCGACGGGTCATCCCTCGACGCCTCCAGGTCCTGCTCGCCGAGCTCGCGCGTCGTCCGATAGAGGACGATGTCGCCGCCGCCGTCTGGTGCAGCCGCACCAGATTGAGCCGAGCGAGCTCCAGCACGGCGAGAAAGGCCGCGATCGCCTCGGCTCGGCAGCTTCGCGTACGCAGGTCCTCGAGAAATCGAACGGACGTGCCGGCCTCGAGCGCATCGCGAGCAGGCGATCGAACTGTCCGCGCACCGGGAAGCCTCTCGCCGGCAGCAGGATCGGCTCGGGGTGCTCCCGATCGTAGCGGTCGAGCACGCCGCGAAAAGCGGAGAGCAGATCGAAGAGCGAGACCTCGTCGAGATCGACCTCCTCGCTCCTCGCCGTCTGTCGCCAGGCCTGCTTGCGCCGCGTCCAGATTCCCAGGCGCATGCGGTCGACCTCGGCCATCTGCGTCGCCGCCTCCTTGATCCGGCGGTACTCGAGCAGTCGCTGCACCAGCTCCTGGCGCGGGTCTTCGTCGCTCCGGCTCGCCTTCGCGCTGCGCTCGGCCTCGGCAGCAGCAGCTCGACTTGAGCTGGATCAGGAGCGCCGCCTCGTAGATGTACTCGGCGGCGATGTCGAGATCGAGCTCCTCCATCAGGCGGAGGTACTCGTGGAACTGGTCGCAGATGGTCGCCACCGGGATGTCGGTGATCTCGACCTCGTTGACTCGGATCAGGTGCAGCAGCAGGTCGAGCGGCCCCTCGAAGACCGGCAGGTGGACGCGCCAGGCCTCGGGCAGCAGTCGGGCCACCGGCGGCGCCGTGCTCACTGCGAGCGCCCTCGACAGCAGCTGGTCGTAGTCGAGCCCGAGCGCCCCGCGCACCAGCGCGAGCGTCTCCTGGGCGCGTTCGCGCGCTTGCCGAACCGTCTCGCAGCAGCGCCAGCAGCTCGCCGGGTTCGCGCAGCAACTCCTCGCGCCGGCGGCGAATCGGCTCGAGCAAGTCGATGATCTGCTCCGCCAGCAGCTTCTTGTCGTCGACGCAGCCGATCGTCGCGGCGCGGCATTCGCGCGCCACGCGCGAGGGCGGTCTCCGGCGGCGAGAGCAGTCGATGGAACTCGAACAGGTTGCAGCTCAGCGGGTGTCCCGGATCGCTCTGCGCCGAATCCGGGTCGGATCGGTGAACATCCTCATGCACTTGCGGCGGATCTCGTCCGGCGCGTCCGAGAGGTTGATCGCGTTGTCGTAGGACTTGGACATCTTGCGGCCGTCGAGGCCCGGAACCCTCGGCGTCGGCGTGAACAGCGCCTGCGGCTCCGGGAAAGACCTCGCCATAGAGCGTATTGAAGCGCCGAGTGATCTCGCGCGACAGCTCGAGGTGGCTCGCCTGATCCTCGCCCACCGGAACGAAGTGCGCCCGGTAGAGGATGATGTCCGAGGTCTGCAGGACCGGATAGCCGAGGAAGCCGTAGGTGTCCAGTTCCTGGTTGTCGATCTCGCGGATCTGCTCCTTGTAGGTCGGCACGCGCTCGAGCCAGCCGAGCGGCGTGATCATCGACAGGATGAGGTGCAGCTCGGCGTGCTCCGGCACCATCGACTGCACGAAGACCACCGACCGCTCGGGATCGATGCCCGCCGCGATCCAGTCGGCGACCGCCTCGATGGTGTCTCGCCGTGATCTCGCGAGGGGTCCGCATAGTCGCTGGTCAGCGCGTGCCAGTCGGCGGCGAAGAAGATAGCAGCGGTGGCTGCTCCTGCAGCTCCACCCAGTTGCGCAGCGTGCCGAAGTAGTGACCGAGATGGAGCTTCCCGGTCGAGCGCATTCCCGAAAGCACGATCTTGGAGTCCGACACCGAACTCCTTCAGGTTCCGCGTCACTTCGCCGGCGCCGCTTCCGGACCGCCAGCTGTACGACCGGGGGAGACGACCGCGCGGCCGGCGCCGAGGGCGCGATCGGGCGGGGCGCTTCGAGCCGCTGGAGCCTACGCACGCGAGCTGGCCCCATCCAAGCGCTCCACCAGCCGCTGATGGCGAGTCAGCCCGCGCGCCGCGACGACCAGCGCGACGAGCAGCAGCGGACAGCGACGTCGCCGGCGCTCCGGCGTGCAGCACTGGACTCGCCCGCCCGCCGAAGAATCGCGCCCGGCGAGAGCGAACGAGCCACCGTGGCCAGAGCCGCGAGGCTCGACGTCGGCGCGACGCCAGCGCACGCTGCTCGCGATCGCGGCGGCGTCGCCGGGCGTGACTCCGGGCAGGCAGCCGCGCCGCGCGCCGGCACGCCAGGACGTAGGCGGCGATCCAGACGAGGCCGGCAGGACGCAGAGCAACGTCGCCAGGCAGCGCCGAGCTGCGTGTGCAGAGCGAAGCGACGCTGCGTCCTGCCGACGACCGAAGCCCTGTGCCCAGACCACGCCCAGAAGAACGACGCAGGCCCAGCCGATCGTGATGCACTGATCTTCGCACACCGATTCATCCGGCACCTCCCGAGCGGCGTCGATCGCCCGCTCCCAGATTTGCGGCGGCGCGCTTCGGGACGATACCGCTCTTCGACCCGCCGGCGCCCGCGCTCGCCCGCGCCGGCGCCGCTCGCCGGAGGATCGCCCAGCAGCTCGGCGAGCGCTGCCGCGAGCGCGGCTGGATCCTCGCTCGGCACCAGCCAGCCGGTCTCGCGGGTCGAGGACGACCTCCGGGATGCCGCTCACCCGGCTCGCGACCACCGGGACGCCGGCCACCATCGCCTCGAGAACGACCAAGGGCATGCCTTCGTAGATCGAGGGCACGACCAGGGCCGCGGAGCGCTCGAGAGCCAGCGGATCTCGGACCGGTCCGCGGCGGCCGCGACCCAGGAAGCGACCTGATCGCGGACGCAGTCCGAAACGCACCGCAGCGCGCTCGATCGCCGTCCGGTGCTCGCCGTCGCCGGCGACCGCAAGGCGCGCGACACGCGCCCGCGGAGGCGCAGCCGCGCGAGCGCCTCGAGCAGCACCTCGACGCCCTTGCGAATCCGCAGCCGACCGACGAACAGGAGCGGCCCATCGCCGGCGGCTACCGCGGCGCTCCGCCTCGCTTACGGCTCGACTGCCAGAGCCGCCCGAGACGTTGGGAAGCACTCCGATCTCGCGCACGCCGTAGTCGCGCCGCAGCTCCGCGGCGGTGGCGAGCTCGGCGCGAGCACGAGATCGGCGCGCGCGCCGTCCAGCGGCCGAGCAGGATCTGCAGCGGCGCCTTGAGCGCAACGGAACCGCCGCTCGACCGCGCCCGGCTCGCCGAGGATCGCCGACCGGCGAGGACGAGCGGGCGCACGGCGCGTCGCTCCTCGACGTAGCTGACCTGCAGCAGCGCCACGATCAGGGCGATCTCGTCGCGCCGCGAACGCAGCGCGAGAACGGCGAGCGCCGCCATCCGACTCGTGCAGCTGCACGACGTCGGGTCCGAAAGTCGCGCATCGGCGCGCGGGCAGGGAGCGAGGATGGTCAGCGGGAAGAGGATCTTCGGCCCGCGCGCGCCCTCGCCGCCGCGGCCGAGAACCCGACGTCGTGGCCGCGTATCGCGCAGACCCGCGGCGAGCTGCAGGACCTGTTCGCCGACGCCCGAGAGGTCGTGCGGCGGCAGGGTGTTGGCGACGAGGAGGACGCGCACGATCGAGCCCCCCGTCGAAGGCCTCGCCAGCGGTCGCGGAAGCGCGCCGCACGCTGGCCTCGAGCGCCGCGCAAACGGCGACGGGCTCGTCGAAGCGCGACCGACGATCTCGCGCGCATCCTGGCGCGCCCGCTCGATCCAGGTCCCGATGGGCGACGAGATCGGCGACGCGCAAGCCGCGGCACACCGGACTGCCGGGTGCCGAGCAGGTCGCCCGGGCCGCGGATCGCGAGGTCGGCCTCGGCGATGGCGAAGCCGTCGCGGGTCGAGGCGAAGACGTCGAGCCGCTCGCTCGCCCTCCTCCGAGAGCCGTCCGTGAATGGCCAGACAGGTGCGACGCTCGCTCGCCCCGCCCGACGCGACCGCGCAGCTGGTGCAGCTGGGCGAGGCCGAAGCGCTCGGCGCTCTCGATGACCATCCAGGTGGCGTCGGCACGTCGACGCCGACCTCGATCACGGTCGTGGCGATCAGGACCTCGATCCTGCCCGCGGCGAACTCCTGCCATGATCCTCTCGCGCTCCACCGCCGGGAGCTTCCCGTGCAGCACCGCGCTCGGAGAAGTCGGCCGAGGTAGCTCGCGCACCTTGGCGCCGAGCGCCGCGAGCGACGCGGCGGTGATCTCGTCGCTCTCCTCGATCAGCGGCACGACGACGTAGGCCTGCGCCCCCGCCGCGAGGCCGGCGCGCAGTCGCCGATAGATCGTCCTTGCGTTCGCTGCCGGCACGACTTCGGTCGCCACCGGTTGCCGCGTCCGGGGGGCATCTCGTCGATCCGCGAGATCGTCGAGATCGCCGTAGACGGTCAGCGTGAGGGAGCGCGGAATCGGCGTCGCGGTCATCACCAGCACGTCGGGCGATCGCCCTTGCCCTGCAGCAGCCGGCGTTGCTCGACGCCGAAGCGGTGCTGCTCGTCGATGATCGGCCAAGCCGAGCCGTTGGAAAGCGACGCCACGCTGGATGAGCGCGTGGGTCCCGACGGCGAGGTCGCATCCGACCCGTCGGCGAGAGCGCCCGGGCCGCGTCGGAGCCGCCCGCTGAACCGGTCAGCAGAGCGACGCGGCAACGCTCCCCGAGGAGCCGACCGAGGTTGGCGAAGCTGCTGCTCGGCGAGGAGCTCGGTCGGCGCCATGAAGGCGGCCTGCAAGCCGCTCTCGATCGCCACCAGCAGGGCGAGGTCGCGGCGACGATCGTCTTGCCGCTGCCGACGTCGCCCTGCAGCAGGCGGAGCATCGGCTGCGGCCGTCGCAGGTCGTCGACGATCTCCTCTCAGCACCCGCTTCTGCGCACCGGTGAGCGCGAACGGCAGCATGGCCCGCGCCGCGCTGCGCGTACGTCGTCGTCGATCCGGTAGCGGTGACGCTTCTCGGCTCCGCGACCTGCCGAGCGCGCAGCTGCGCGAGCTCGAGCTGGAACTCGAGCAGCTCGCCGTAGGCGAGTCGCAGGCGTTCCGGCGAAGCGCCGGTCGCCAGAGCTTCGAGATCGGCGTCGGCCGACGGCCGGTGCGAGGATCGACAGCGCCTTGGCGAGCTCGGCAGACCGTAGCGATGCCGCAGAGCGTCCGGCAGGATCTCCGGAGGAGGGTCGACTTCGAGGGTGTCGACCGCGGAGGCCACCAACCGCGCAGAGAGCGCAGGCCCCAGCCCGGCGAGACTCGGGTAGATCGGCACGATCCGGCCAGAAGCGCCCTTCGGCCTCGAGGGCCGTGCCGCTCGGGTTGACAAGCTCGAGCGAGCCCGCCTCGGCCGCCCGAACCACGCCGTGGAGCAAGAATCGGCCGCCCGCTTCCAGCCTTGCGAGCAGGTAGGGCTGATTGAACCAGACGACCGGCAGCGCCGCGCCAGCCGAGACGGCGCGCGCACGGACGATCACGAAATCGCGACGGCGAGTGCGGATGGCGCGCGCTTCCTCGATCTCGGCGGCGAGGGTCCACGATCCCGGACCGGTGACCTCTGCGGGCGGGACCACCCGCCGGCGGTCTTCGTAGCGCAGCGGCAGGTGGACCAGCAGGTCGTCGGCGGTTTCGAACCCCACCGCGGCGAGACGACGGGCGCGCTCGGGGCCGACCCCGCGCAAGAACCGGACCGGAGTCGACCGGTCAGGCGCGCTCCGCGTCCCCGCGGAGAGGCTCACTCGGCGCGGAACTGGAGGATGACGAGGCCGCAGCGGACCTCGTCGCCGTAGTTGATCTCGGTCGGGACGCCGGTTTCGAGGCGGGTGCCGTTGACGAAGGTGCCGTTCATGGTGCCGATCTCTTCGGCGACGAAGAACTTGGCTGCCCCGGCGGTAGATCTTGGCGTGACGGCGGCTGATCGAGCGCTGGGTGTCGACCGGCGTGAGGTCGATGTCGGGGTCGATGCCGGTGACCGGATCGCGGCGGCCGATCATCGTCTCCGGGCCGCGCGAGAGGAAGAACTCCATTCCCGACTTGTCGTGCACGAGCCACTGCGGGCCGCGGCGCGACCTCGGCCTCGGCGGTGACGGACCGCCGGCATCGTCGCATCGACCGCGACTCGGCGCCGACCCCGAGCGCCTCGCGCAAGCAGGCGATCGGTCTCGCGCAGCCGGCGCGAGAGCTTGCGCATCATCCGCACCGCGATCTCCGGATTGCGTGCGCAGCATCTGGTCGAAGGTGGCGCCGTTGATCAGCAGCAGCTTGACGTCGGTGAGCGCCCGCGCCGCGGCGGTCCGCGGGCAGGTCCTCGAGGATCGACATCTCGCCGAAGAAGTCGCCCTTCTCGAGCACCGCGAGCTGACTGCTGCTCTGCCGTGAATCTTCTTCAGGATCTCGATCTCGCCCGTCGTGGATGATGTACATCTCCGTGCCGAGGTCGCCCTCGTTGAAGATGAATTCGCCGTCCTCGAACTCGACGGTGTAGTTCGGGAGGATCGGCTTCTTGCTCGTGGTCTTGAAGACCGGCTTGTTCGTGGTCGCCATGGCGGATCTCGCTCCTAGCCCTGCGGGTGGTCGATGACGAGGAGCGAGCTCTCCGTGTCGATCCGGCCGGTAGCACCCGAGCGGCAGCGTGAGGTTCGGGGTCGCGTGCCCCGCCGGCAGCGCCCCAGAGCAGCGGCACGTCGGGCGCATGTTCCGCCATGCGCGCGGCACGTCGCTCGGCGCTTCCAGACCTTCGTCGCTGCGGCGAACACGCGGCCCGAGAACCATGGCGCGAATCGCGCGCAGACTACCGGACAGGTGCAACTGGGTCAACATCCGGTCGATCCGGTAGAGCGGTTCGTCGACGTCCTCCCAGAACAGCACGGCCCCGTCGAGCGGCGTGGCGAAGGGAGTGCCGAGCGACGCCGTCAAGAAGGCTGAGACAGCCGCCGAGCAGAGGACCGCTCGCGGCTTCGCCCGCGTCCGCGCCACCGCCGGCGCCTTCGGCCGAGCTCATGCGCGGACCTCGCCAGCGAGCGCCGCCAGCAGGCGCGGACTGCTCTTCGTCGCGCGAGGCCGCGCGCCATCTCCGCCGCGACCATCGGACCGTGAAAGGCGACCCAGCCCAGGCGCTCGACGACGTTGCAGCAGGAAGGGTGTGAGATCGGAGTAGCCGACGTAGGCGCGCGGGATCGCGGCGAGCCGGTCCCAGTCGAGCAGCGGCAGGACGCGCAGCAGGCCGTGCCCGCCGCGCGCGAAGAAGATGGCGGCAGAGCGTGGGATCGTCGGCGAGCTCGTGGAAGGCCGCGCGCGCGCTCGCGTGTCGTCACCGGCGAAGAGGCCGATCGCTCGAGCAGCGAGGTTGCTCGCCGGCACCGGCATCGAATCCGAGCCGCGGAGAGCTCGGCGATGCCGCTCGCCAGGCGCTCGGGTCGACGGGGCCGGAGAGCGCCGCGATACCGACGCGGTCGCCGGGATCGGATCGGGAGGCGGCAGCATCGGCGGGCATGAGATCGAAAAGGGTCGAAGAGCCCGATAAGCCGAGTTCTGTGCCGGCAACGCGCGATGCCGGTCACGGTCATTCCTCTGGGACCGGCGTTGCCGCCGGCCTCGAGCGACCTACCCGGGGAAGTCGCTCCCGGCGAACCGGAACGGGCGGGACGGGCGGCCCGCACTGCCATCCCCCTATTTGGTCTTGCTCCGCATGGGGTTTGCCGTGCCCCGGACCGTCACCGGCCGGGCGGTGCGCTCTTACCGCACCGTTTCACCCTTACCTCGCCCGAAGGCGCGGGCGGTCTGTTTTCTGTTGCACTTTCCGTCGCGTCACTGCGCCTCGCCGTTGGCGAGCATGCCACCCGTTGGAGTCCGGACTTTCCTCTCCACGCGAACGTGGAGCGACCGCGCCGGGCTCTTCGACCGTCGGTCATGATAGCACCGCGCCGGAGCAGCTGTCAGCGGCGCCGGAAGATCGGCCGAACAGCCCGCCACCGGGCGGCGATCTTCGGGCGCCAGCGCTCGCGGCCGCAGAGGTTCTCGCAGCTTGGCGCCGGCCTGCGGGTGACCCGGATCGCTCGCGCAGCGCGGCGGTGAACTGCGCACGCGCCCTTCCGAGATCGCCCCTGCCTCGTGCAGGACTCGCCCATCTCGAAGCGAACTTCGGCGTTGTTGGGATCGAGCTCGAGGGCCGCCCGGCAGGAGTCGAGCGCACGGTTCCGCCACTTCGGGTTGCGTGAGCTGGACGCGGCGCCAGCGCGAGCAGGTACTCCGACCGTCGGTCGAGCTGCGCCGCCTGCTGCAGCAGCTCGATCGCCGAAGTGAAAGTCGCCGCGCGCGACCAGTCGGCTGAGCGCCTGCTCGAAGTACGTCCGCGCCAACTCCTTCGACTCGACCTCACGCTCCGCGCCGGTGACCTCGCGGGGAGAGATCGATCGCCTGGCTCGGTTGTACTGCCGCCGGCGCTCGGGATCGCCAGAGCACGAGGTAACGCCTGCGTGGCACGCTCGAACAGCAGCGCAGAGCATCGCCTCGAGGCCCGTCAGGCCGTAGGCAGCCTCGTTGGCGGGGTGAACCTGGCGCGCGAGCGCTTCGTACTTCGCCTGCACGGCCTCGACCGTGGACGACGGGTCGACCTCGAGCAGCTCGTAGAAGTTCATCGCCGCCGAGCGAGCCAGGAGCTCCGCCACGCGAGGCTCGGATGCTCGGTCTCGTCGACCTCGAGCGGCTCCTCCTCCAGCGATGCGTTCGAATCGGTTCGCGAGGCGCTCTGGAGGAGCGCGGTCCTCGGCCCGGCGCGCGTCCTCTCGACCGGTCGGCGCGCTCGAGCGACGCGGACCGTCCGCACCGCCAGGAGCTGCGCCAGCGTCTGCAGCGTGCTCTCGCGCGCAGACCGGGCTTTCGGCGACGATCTCGCCGAGCGGTCATCGGCTGGCGCAACCGTTCGAGCAGGAACGTGCTCCTCGGGACCGACGCCGAGCAGATCGCTCGGGTCCTCGGATGTCGCTCGCGGACACCAGGCAGGAGGTGCGCGCGCTCGCCTCCCAGCTTCTCGAGCAGACCGTCCGCGTCGCCGGCCGAGCGTCGACGCCGATCATCAGGAGGCGGCGGGTCGGCAAGCGGACCGACCAGGTCCTGGTGAGCGCCGCGGAGCCTCGATCGAAGCGGAAGTCGGCCGGTGCGCCACTCGCCGATCACCCGCGCCATCCGCTCGACCAGGTCGCAGACAGCGCGTGCCGCGCCGCGGCGGCGGCGGCGAAGTTCGACCGGTCGGCAGAGACGGCACGAGCTCCTGCGCCAAGCGCCGGGCCAGCGGATGCGCGCCCGGCGAGGTAGAGGCTGCCGGCGCGCAGGAAGAGGCGGCGCTGTGCTCTCCGGCGTCGACCTCGAGCACGCCGGTGACCTGCGCGAGCGTGCAGGTCCTGCAGCACCTCGAGGATCGACTGCGCTCCGACAGGTCCCCCGCGACTCGGTGGCTGGCCGGTGCATCGGAGTCGAAGTCTAGATCGATCTCGGAGGCTCGCCGCTGCGGGTCGGCATGCAGCGGCCGACGCACCGCGGCCCGCCGAGCGCTGCTCCCAGCACTTCGCTGGATCTCCTCGACCGGCGCCACGCTCATCAGCTCGCCAGGTGCCGTAGCGCTCGAGCAGAAGGCGCTTGCGCCGCACCGGGCCGACGCCAGGGATCTCGTCGAGCCGGCTGCGCAGCGCAGGCTTCGGCGGTCGCGGCGCCGCCGGTGCCGAGACCAGGGCGAAGCGATGGGTCTCGTCGCGAAGCATCTGCAGCAGCCGCAGCCCAGCGTCCGACCGCGGCAGGCGCAGCGGTTCCGGCGCCCCGGGCAGGTAGAGCTCCTCCTCGCGCTTGGCCAGCGCGACGACCGGCGACCTCCTCGAGCCCGAGCCGGCGAGCGCGGCGAGCGCCGCGTTGAGCTGACCGCGTCCGCCGTCGATCAGCACCAGGTCGGGAGCACTCCCGACTCGTCGCGCAGCCGGCGATAGCGTCGTTCGACGGCCTCGCTCGATCGAGCGGAAATCGTCCTGACCGTCGAAGCCGCGGATGTTGAAGCTGCGGTAGCTCGCCCTTGCGGATGCGGCCGTCGCGCCAGACGACCATCGAGGCGACGGTCTCGATGCCCTGGCGGTTCGAGATGTCGAAGCCTTCGATCCATCGCGGCGGCTCCGCGAGATCGAGGTGTCGGCCAGCGCTCGCGGGCTCTCGTCGCGCGCCGGATCGCCAGACGGAATCGTCGGCCGAAAGGCGAACTCGGCGTCCTGCGCCGCGATCCGCAGTCGCTCGGCCTTGGGGCCGCGGACCGGGATAGCGCAGGTAGACGCGCTCCCCCTTGCGCTCCGACGAGCCATGTCGGCGAGCGCCTCGTCGCCGTCGACCGTCGACCGGCAGGTGAATCTCCTTGGGCAGAAAGGTCGTCCGGTCGTAGATCTGGGGCAGCAGCTCGGCGAGGATCGACTGCGGCGCGCCGGCGACTGCTCGCCCTCCCAGAAGAGCTCGCGCCGGTCGAGCACCTGCCCGCCGCGCATGACGAGGATCGAGACCGCCGCCTGGTCGACCGTGCACCGCAACACCGAAGAGATCGATGTCCTCCTCGTGCGACCGAGGAGAGTGGCGACCGCGTCGCCTTGCGTCTCGATCTCGGCATCAGGTCGCGCAGCCGGGCGGCGCGCTCGAATTCGAGCGTCTCCGCCGCCGCCGCGCATCTCGGGGCGCAGGCGCGGGCAGAGCGGCTCGATCTTGCCGCCGAGGAAGAGCCGCGCCCCTTCGACCGCCTCGCCGTAGTCGGCGGCCGAGGTCAGCCCGGCGACGCACGGCCCCAGGCAGCGCTTCATGTCGTGGTAGAGGCAGGGCCGCGGCAGCCCGCCGTCGATCTCGATCCGAGCAGACGCGAATGCCGAAGAGCTTCTGGACCAGCTTCGATCGCCCGCCGCGCCAAGCCGCCCGGCAGGTAGGGACCGAAGTAGTCGGCACCGTCGTCGACGGATGCGCCGGGTGAAGACCAGACGCGGCCAGGGCTCGCGCGTCAGCTTGAGGTAGGGATAGGTCTTGTCGTCCCGCAGCAGGACGTTGTAGCGCGGCCGGTGGCGCTTGATCCAGTTGTTCTCGAGCAGCAGGCCGCCGGCCTCGGTCGCCGTCGCCACGAACTCGACCGATCGACCGCCTCCTCGACCATGGCGCGCAGGCGGGGCTCGAGGTCCGCGCCGAGATAGCTCGGGACCCGCTTGCGCAGCGACTTCGCCTTGCCGACGTAGAGCGTCGCTCCCCGTCGCGTCGCAGGAAGAAGTAGATGCCGGGTGGTCGGGCAGCGCGGCGATCCGCTCCGGAGTCCGGTCCGTCGGTGTCGGTCTCGCGCTGGTCGCGCCGCCTTGCCATCTGATGCGCTCGGCCATCAGCCGGCGAAGATCTGCAGCTCGCGGAGCTCCCGCAGCCGGTCGCGCAGCATCGGCGGCCTCCTCGAACTCGAGGCGCTTGGCCGCCGTCTCTCATCTCCTTTTCCACCCGGCGATGCGCTCGGCGAGCGGCAGGTCGTCGCGCTCCGCGACCTCGAGCAGCTGCGGGCCGAATCTCCTTCGGGTAGTCGAGCGCTGACAGCGCGACCAGGGGACTGTGGATGTCCTTCAGAATCGTGCTCGGCTCGATGCCGTGCTCCTCGGTTGTAGGCCTCCTGACGTTCGCGCCGCCGCGCGGTCTCGTCGAGCGTGCGCCGGATCGAGTCGGTCTCGCGGTCGGCGTAGAGCACGACCCGGCCATTCAGATTGCGCGCCGCGCGCCCGGCGGTCTGGATCAGCGAGGTCTCGCTGCGCAGGAAGCCCTCTTTGTCGGCGTCGAGGATCGCCACCAGCGAGACCTCCGGCAGGTCGAGACCCTCGCGCAGCAGGTTGATTCCGACCAGGACGTCGAACTCGCCGCGGCGCAACGCCGTGACGATCTCGATGCGCTCGAGCGTCTCGATGTCGCTGTGCAGGTAGCGCACGCGGACGCCGCACTCGCCGAGGTACTGCGTCAGCTCCTCGGCCATGCGCTTGGTCAGCGTGGTGACCAGCACGCGCTCGCCGCCGCGCCACCACGTCGCGAACCCGCGCCAGCAGGTCGTCGACCTGGCCGCGCGCCGGCCGGATCTCGATCTCCGGGTCGAGCAGGCCGGTCGGCCGGATCAGCTGCTCGACGACGACGCCACCGCCGCGCTCGAGCTCCCAGGCGCCGGCGTCGCCGAAACGTAGATGCGCTGCTTCGACCCTGGCGTCGAACTCCTCGAAAGTCAGCGGGCGGTTGTCGAGCGCCGACGGCAGGCGGAAACCGAAGTCGACCAGCGTCTGCTTGCGCGAGCGATCGCCGTGGTACATGCCGCGCACCTGCGGCATGGTCTGATGGCTCTCGTCGACGATCAGCAGGAAGTCCTCCGGGAGGTAGTCGAGCAGGGTCGGCGGCGGTGCTCCCGGCTCGCGTCCCGAGAGGTGCCGCGAGTAGTTCTCGATGCCGTGGCAGTAGCCGAGCTCCTTGAGCATCTCGAGGTCGAACCGGGTGCGCTGCTCGAGGCGCTGGCGCTCGAGCAGCTTGCCCTCGGCCTCGAGCACGGCCGAGCCGCTCGCGCAGCTCCTGCTCGATGGTGACGATGGCGCGCTGCGAGCCGATCGCGTCGGCGTCACGTAGTGGGTCTTGGGAAAGACGGCGACGCTTTCGAGCTCCTCGAGCACGTCGCCGCGCAGCGGGTCGAAGCGGGCGATGCGCTCGATCTCGTCGCCGAAGTACTCGATCCGAATGCCACGCTCCTCGTAGGCCGGCAGGATCTCGAGGACGTCGCCGCGAGCCCGGAAGCTGCCGTGGAACAGATCGAGCGGCGTGCGCTGGTACTGCATCTCGACGAGCCGCGCCAGCGCGCGGTCCATGCCGCCGGACGCGCCGCGCTCGAAGAACAGCAGCATGCCGAAGAACGCCTCCGGCGAACCCAGGCCGTAGATGCAGGAGACCGAGGCCACGATCAGCACGTCGCGGCGCTCGAACAGCACCTTGGTCGCGCGCAGGCGCAGGCGGTCGATCTCCTCGTTGATGCTGGTTTCCTTCTCGATGTAGGTGTCGGACTGCGGGCACGTAGGCCTCGGGCTGGTAGTAGTCGTAGTAGGAGACGAAGTACTCGACGGCGTTGTCGGGAAAGAAGCTGCGAAACTCCTGGAAGAGCTGAGCGGCCAGCGTCTTGTTGTGCGACAGCACCAGCGTCGGCCGGTTGATCGCCGCTCGACCACCTTGGCGATCGTGAAGGTCTTGCCCGAGCCGGTGACGCCGAGCAGCACCTGCTCCCGGTCACCGCGCTCGAGTCCTGCCTCGAGCTGACGGATCGCCTCGGGCTGATCGCCCTGCGGCTCGAAGCGGGAGACCAGACGGAAGCGGCCGGACGCGCCGGCCGGCGTCATGCCGCTACCGGCTGCGCTGCCGCCGGGTCGCCTCTGGTGTCGGGCGGTCCCGCGTCGGGACGATCGGCCGGGCCGGCTCCATCCTCCTCGGCCGGCTCCTCCTCGCGCTCGACGCCCGCGAAGGTCTCCAGCGCCCGAGTCAACGCCACGACCTCTGCTCGAGTCAGCTTCTCGCCGGGACGCGCTCTCGGCTGCGCCGACGAGCTTCGCCTGCAGCTTCTGCAGCGCTTCCGCATCGATCTGACCGCGACTTGATCTTGGCCAGCGTCGCGTCGAATGCCGCCTCGAGGCGCCGGCGCTCGGCGTCGCCGACATCCTCCGGTAGGTGACTGACGACCTCCGCCTGCAGCTTGTCGAGGGCATACGCCAGCAACGACTTGGCCTTGACGACGAAGAACACCGCCGCGATTCCGAGCAGGATCGCGAGCACGCCGCAGCCGATCAGCAGTGGCTTGCCGCAGCCTCCTGGCGTCGCCGCCGGCTCGGCGGAGAACGGCTTCGGCGGCGGGGTCTGAATCGGCGACACTGCATCGTTCATGCTCGGCTCCTCCTGCCGCGCGAGCTTATAATCCGTTCGTGCCGTCCGCCTCGGTGCCGCCACGCGGCCCCTCCCCAGCGCCACCCGCGCCCCGCAGTCGCTCCCGCCAAGCCCAACGCTGGGCGCGCTGGCTGCTGCCGCTGGCGGCTGCCGCGGCGCTGGGCGCCGCACTCGGCGTCGGCGTCGCGGCCGCGATTCACATGCCCCGGGTCGAGTCGCTCTCGGAATACCGGCCAGGCCTGATCACCCAGCTGCGCGACCGCGACGGCCAAGTCTTCGCCACCTATGCCCGCGAGCGCCGGGTTCTGCTCCAGGAAGGCGAGCTGCCAACGCTGCTGCAGCGCGCCGTCATCGCGGCCGAGGACGCGGACTTCTTCCGCCACGGCGGCATCGACGCGCTCGGAGTGCTGCGCTCGATGCTGGTCAACCTGCGCCGCGGCCGCCACGCGCAGGGCGCTTCGACGATCACGATGCAGCTCGCACGGCAGCTCTTCCTGACGCGCCAGAAGACCTGGAAGCGGAAGATCGAGGAGGCCTTTCTCGCCGTCGAGCTCGAGAAGACGCTCTCCAAGCAGCAGATCCTCACGCTCTACTGCAACATCTTCTTCCTCGGGCACGGCAACTACGGCATGGAAGCGGCCTCACGCTACTACTTCGGCCACGGTGTCCGGGAGCTGAGCCTCCCGGAGGCCGCGACACTCGCCGGAATCGTGCAACGTCCGAGCGAGTTCAGCCCCTACCGCTCTCCCGACAAGGTGGTCGCACGGCGGGACTACGTGCTCCGGCGCATGCGCGAGGAGGGCTACATCGACGACGATGCCTACCGGACGGCGCGCGCCGCGCCGCTCGAGGTGGTCGAGCGCCACCGCGCGGAAACCGAGCCGGCGCTCTACTTCGCGGAGGAGGTGCGCCAGCAGCTCGAGAACGTCGATTCGGCACCGACCGCCTCTACGGCGACGGTCTGCAGGTGGCCAGCACGCTCGACTGCGGTCGTTCAGAAGGCAGCCGAAGCGGCCTGCGCCACGGGCTGCTGCGACTCGATCACCGCAAGGGCTGGCGCGGCCCGATCGCGCGCGGCGCGAGCACTCGACCTCGAGGGCGATACGCTCGAACGGCAAGTCGGCCGCAATCCGGTGCCCGAGTCCTGGTCGCCCGGCCTGGTGCTCGAAGCAAAGGGGACGGCGCGCGCGTGCGCCTCTCCGATCGGGAGATCGAGATCGGCGCGAGCGCCGATCGCCTGGACCGGGAGGCGGCGGCCGGCCGAGCTGCTGCGCGCGGGCGACATCGCCTGGTTCCGGCCCGGACGACTCGAAAGCAGGGCAAGCCGGACTGGGTCCTCGAGCAGGAGCCCGAGCTCGAGGGCGCCGTGATCGTCCTCGAGTCCTCCTCGGGAGCGGTGCGGGCACTGGTCGGCGGCTGGGACTTCCACCGCAACAAGTTCGACCGCGCGACCCAGGCGAAGCGGCAGGTCGGCTCGGCGTTCAAGCCTTTCGTCTATCGGCGCGGCGCTCGAGAACGGCTTCACGCCCGCCGACACCCTGTTCGACGGGCCGGCGCTGTTTCTCGGCGCCGACGGGCTGCCGACCTACGCTCCGCGCAACTACTACCGGAAGTTACTACGGCATCCTGACGCTGCGGCGCGCCCTCGAGCGCTCGGTCAACGTCACCGCGGTCAAGTTGATGGACCTCGTCGGCGCCGGCAGCGTCGTCGACTTCGCCAAGCGCTGCGGCGTCACGTCGGAACTCCTTCCCTACCCCAGCCTCGCTCTCGGCGCCGCCGACCTGTTGCCGATCGAGCTCGCCGCCGCCTACGCCACGATCGCCAACCAGGGCGTCTACGTCCAGCCCTACCTGATCGAGGAGGTGAGGGGCCGGGACGGCACCCTGCTCGAGGGCCATCAGCTCGAAGCACGCAAGGCGATGGAGCCGGCCGTCGGCCTACGTGCTCACCTCCATGCTCGAGGGCGTGGTCGACCGCGGCACCGCCGCCTCGATCGCCGCTCTGCCGCTCGCCCTCGCCGGCAAGACCGGCACCACCAACGACTACACCGACGCCTGGTTCGTCGGCTTCACGCCCCGTTACACCATTCTCGTCTGGGTCGGCTACGACCAGAAGCGCACCATCGGGCGAGCCATGACCGGAGCGGAGGCCGCGCTGCCGATCTTCCGCTCGATCGTCGAGTCCGGCCTCGCCGAGGGCTGGCTCAAGAGCGGCGAATCCTTCTCCGTCCCGGCGGGCGTCGAGATGCGTCCCATCGAGTACCTGAGCGGCCTCGCCGTGGCGCCGGGGCGCAGTCGGTGATCGAGGAGGCCTTCCTCGACCGGCACCGGTCCCGACCGGCCCTGGGAATCACGGTGGGAGCGGATCTTGCAGCTGCCCTGGCCTCAGCAGCGCGTCTTCTACGCGCCCAAGCCGGGCGAGAAAATGCCGGACGACGAGGCCGCCTGGGCGCTGATCAATCGGGAGGAAGAGGAGACGGCGGCGCGTGAGGAACGTCCGCGCTGAGGCCGCGGTCGCTTCCCCCGGCTTGACCCCGACCATCGCGTAGTCCTGGAAGCCGAAGAGCAGCTCGTCGAGCCGGTCGCGCAACTCGTTGAGTTGATGCCCGACCGCGCGGGCATCCTCCGGCAGCTTGTCGATCGCGATCTCGGGCAGGCGCTCGCGCTCGGGGAACGGCCGCAGGTCGAGCCGCTCCACGGGATCGAAGCCGGCCTGCTCGAACGAGAGCTTCAGGCTCTCCGGATGAACCGGGCGCCGGTGGGTCGGGTCGAGCCAGAAGTTGCGCGCCGCCACCAGGACGGAGAGCGGATTCGGCGTCTCCAGAATCAGAACGCCACCGGGCGCAGAACGCGCCCAGGCCAGCCGCACGAGCCGATCGAGAGACTCGGCAGGCAGATGCTCGATGACGTGGAAGGAGACGACCGCTCCGAGCGCTTCGGGCGCCGCCGCCGCCAGAGCTTCGAACAGGTCGCCCGCTCGCCGCCGCCAGTCCCTTGCTCCGGCACTCTTCGACCATCGAGGCGCTGGAGTCGACGCCGCGCGCCGGAATCCCGCGCCCGGCGAGGAGCTCCAGAGCTTCGCCGCGGCCACAACCGAGATCCAGGACCTCGCCGCGCCCCTCGAGCCAGGGCAGGAAGCGCGAGATCCTGCTCGGCGATCTCCTCCTCGGTGCCGCGGAAACGGTGCTCCAGAGCCGAGGTAGACCTGCTCGGCGTGCGCCCTGCCGGAT
The DNA here is from genome assembly GCA_963700315.1 of uncultured Acidobacteriota bacterium. Lineage (GTDB taxonomy): Bacteria > Acidobacteriota > Thermoanaerobaculia > Multivoradales > JAGPDF01 > JACTMI01. Next base: position 188,687 of record CAVOXC010000003.1, read on the forward strand.
CTCTGGCAGGCCGCCGGTCTCCGCGCGCGCGATCGCCGCGCCGAGCTTCGCCCAGACGATCCGGCTCTCTCGGCGCAGATGGTCGAGCTTCTGATCGACGCGGGTGAACAGCGCGTCGTTGTGCCCCATCACCTCGACCAGGCCGTCGCGCCAGACCGCCTCGAGATGATCGATGCGGCGGGCGTGAACGTCGCGAACGACCGTGCCGACGTCCTCGGCGCGCTGGAGGTACTCGAGCAGAATCAGATTGAAGACGCGCTGGCGCTCCCAGAGGTCGTTCTGTGGCGTCTTGACGAGAGGCCGCAGCAGCCTCTTCAGGAGAACGACGAGGCGGCCGAAGACACCGCGATGGCTGCGGAGCGGGAACTTGTGGTCCCCGTCCCACAGCCATCGCCAGTGCGTCAGATCGCGGGTCGGCTCGCCGAGGAATTGCTCGACCGAAACGGCTGGCGTCATGGCGCCCGCTTCCGCTCCGCGGCCACCCGGCGGCTCCGGCGCCACGACCCTACTCTTCGGCCTCGACCGTGACGGCCAGCTCGGCGATCACCTCGGAGTGGAGGTCGATACGTACGAGGTGGTCACCCAGATTCTTGATGCCACCCGCGAGATCGATCTGACGGCGATCGATCTCGAGCCCTTGAGCGGCGAGCGCGTCGACGACGTCGGTCGCCGTGACCGAACCGTAGAGCGCGCCGGTCTCCATCGCGCGCTTGCGCAGCGTGACGCGCATCCCGGCGATCGCCGCAGCCACTTCCGCCGCCGCGTTGCGCTCGATCGCGTGCTTCTCGTCGATCTTCTTGCGCTCCTGCTCGAAACGCTTGAGGTTGCCCGGCGTCGCCTCGCGCGCCAGGCCCTGCGGGAAGAGAAAGTTGCGGGCATAGCCCGGCCGGACTTCGACGACCTCGCCCGCGCCGGCCGCGGTGACGCAAGTCGCTCATGAGGATGATCTTCATCGTGGCGCCCTCGTCAGTCCGTCGAGAACGGAATCAGCGCCAGGTGACGAGCCCGCTTGATCGCGGTCTGGACCATGCGCTGGTGACGGGCGCTGTTGCCCGAGATCCTGCGCGGCAGGATCTTGGCCCGCTCGAGGATGTACTGCTGCAGCAGCTTCACGTCCTTGTAGTCGACGTACTCGATGTGCTCGGCGGTGAAGCGACAGATCTTGCGACGGCGGAAGAAGGTGCGCTTCTTGCCACCGCCCTTCACCGGCCCCTTCCGCCCGCGACCTCCTCCCCGCGGCCCAGCCATCAGGACTCCTCCTCGATCTCGTTGACGACGCTGGTCTTCTCGGCGCCATCGGTCCTCGGCGCCACCGTTCTCGGCTCGGCGCAGCTCTGCCTCTCGGTGGCGCCTGACCGGGGATCACCTGCCCAGGCCTGGCCCGATTGATCGCGCGCTTGAGGTCAAGGTCGGTGCGCACCGTCAGGTAACGCAGGATCTTGTCGTTCTGGTTGAGCCGGAGCTCGACCTCGGGGATCAGCGCCGCCATCTTCGGCTCCATCTGGAGAAAGAGGAAGACGTAGCGACCTTCGGTGACCTTGTTGATCGGATAGGCGAGCTTGCGCTTGCCCCAGCTCTCTTCGCGCACGACTTCGCCGCCGCGGCTGGTGATGAGCTGCTTGTACTCTTCGGTCAGAGCGATCGTCTCGTCGTCCGTCAGATCGCGGATCGGCGAGAATCGCCAACTCATAGGTTCTCATCTGGCCTCCCTATGGCCGTTCGGTCCCGCTCGCATCGGGCGGAACAGAGAGGTGGAAGCGTCCCGGTCGAGACACTTTGGCGGGCACGCCCGCCGTGGAACCGTGAATTCTACTGTGCGTACCAGCGTCTGGGCAAGAGCCCAGGTCCCGCTCAGCCGTTGAACCGGTTCATCACCGGTCTCGATGCCCTCTTCGACCCAGAGCCGCGCGGCTGCTGCCGCCCGCTCGACCAGCTCGGCGGCAGAGTCCTCGTTCGGTCTCGGCGAACGGCGACAGCACGAACTCCGACAGGTCCGGGGCGGCTCACTCGGGATCGGCCGGCCCGACTCCCAGCCGCAGCCTCGGGATCTCCTCGGTCCGCAGATTCTCGATCACCGACTCCATGCCTCGATGCCCCCCGGGGCCTCCGCTCGGAGCGCGCGCGCAAGCGCCCAAGCGGCAGGGCGATCTCGTCGTAGAGCACGAGGATCGACGGACGGCTCGATCTGGTGGCGCTCGGCGAGGCACCGCAGCGCCCAGCCGCTCCGGTTCATGAAGGTCTGCGGCCGGCAGAGGAGCAGATCGCCGCGGCCCGCCAGGGCGCACGGCACTCCTCGCGCCAGGGCGTCGCCTCGAGCTCTCGTTCGAGGCGCTCGATCACCCGGAATCCCAGGTTGTGCCGCGTGTCGACGTAGGATGAGCCCGGGATTGCCAAGTCCAGCGATCAGCCGGGAGGCCAGACTCAGTCCTCCCCTTCCCCCTCCTCCTCCTCCTTGCCCCGCTTGATCACTTCTGGCTCGGCGGCCTCGTCCGCGGCGGCGACCTCGGTCGTTTCCACCACCTCGACGCGGGCGTGCGAGACCGCGGCGATGACCGCTTCCGGAGCGCCGATGTAGGTCACGTCGCCCGGCAACTGCAGGTCCTTGGCCTCGACGTGGTCTCCGATGTGAAGTCCGGCGACGTCGACCACGATCTCCTGCGGAATGGCGCCCGGCAGGCACTCGATCTCGAGCTCGCGGGTCACGAAGTCGAGGATACCGCCCTCGGTCTTGACGCCGCTCGGGATTCGCCGACGAGCTCGACCTGAACCCGCACCCGGACGAGCTGGTCCATCAGCATCCGCTGGAAGTCGAGGTGCTTGACCTCGTGGGTCGTCGGATCGATCTGCAGGTCGCGCACCATGGCGTGCCGCGCTCTGGTCCGTGCCGGCGAGCTTGAGCAGGAAGATCCGGTTGTCGTGCCCACCCTCCTTGAACAGGTCGAGCAGCATCTTCCTCGCGACCTGGACGGCGATCGACTCCTTGCCGCCGCCGTAGACGACGGCCGGAATCAGATCCTCGCGCTCGCAAGCGCCGATTGGCGCTCTTGCCGGTCTGCTCGCGCCGCTGAACTTCGATGGTGATTCTTGCATGGGTCGATCCTTCTCTTCCTCGGTCAGACGAACAGCGAGCGAGACCGAGCTGTTCTCGTGGATGCGCCGAATCGCCTCGCCGAGCAGCGGGGCGACGGAGAGCGCCTTGAGCTTCGAGCACTTCTGGAGCTTCTGTTCGACCGGCGTGGTGTTGGTGATCAGGACCAGCTCGAGCTTCGACTGCTCGATGCGCTGCAGCGCCGGGCCGGAGAGGACGCCGTGGACGCCCGCGGCGAGGATCCTGCTGGCGCCCTGGGCGCGCGAGCGCGTCGACGGTCTTGATCAGCGTCCCTGCCGTGTCGATGATGTCGTCGAGGATGAGCACGCTCTTGCCGGCGACGTCGCCGATGACGTTCATGACCTCGGCGACGTTGGGCGCGGTGCGCCGCTTGTCGACGATCGCCAGGCCCGCCGCGAGCCGCTTGGCGATGGCGCGCGCCCGCTCGACGCCGCCGGCGTCGGGCGAGACGATGACGAGGTCCGGGATCTCCAGCTCGCGGATGGCGTCGAGCAGGACCGGCGCCGCGAACAGGTGGTCGACCGGCACGTCGAAGAAGCCCTGGATCTGCGATGCGTGCAGATCCATGCGTGAGCACGCGATCGGCGCCGGCGCCCGAGATCAGATCGGCCACCAGCTTCGCGGTGATCGGCACCCGCGGCTGGTCCTTCTTGTCCTGGCGGGCATAGCCGTAGTAGGGCAGCACCGCGGTGACTCGCGACGCCGAGGAGCGCTTGAAGGCGTCGAGCAGGATCAGCAGCTCCATCAGGTTCTCGTTGACCGGGCTGGCAGGTCGGCTGAACGATGAAGACGTCGGAGCCGCGCACGTTCTCGTCGATCTGGCAGAAGGTCTCGCCATCCGAGAAATTGAACGCAGTCGAGTTGCCCTGAGTGACGTTCAGGTAGTCACAGATGTCGTGCGTCAGCGAAGGATGCGCGCGTCCGCCAGAAGATCTTGATCTCGCCGTGCATCGCCTGCGTCCCCTTCATCTCGCGTATCTCCGCAACCGCCTGCACGGGTCCGTCGCCTGCGCCGAGGCGGCATGGTTGGGGCGGGAGGATTCGAACCTCCGAATGCGAGATCCAAAGTCTCGTGCCTTACCGCTTGGCGACGCCCCAGCGTGCCGCCGCCTAGGATCCGGCGGTCTGTCCTAGCCGACTCCCCAGAAGGAATCGTTGAGATGCCGCCGCTCGACCTCTTCGAGCGACGGAGCTTCCGTCTCTTCACGGCTTCCGGCACCGCTCGGGCTTCGCCGGCTTCGGCCGCCGCCTCAGCCGGCTCGCGCCGCGGCGCCTCGGCGGCGCTTCCGCTGCCGTCGAGAACCGCGCGGTACTCGGCCAGAATCCGGTCTTCGACCCATCGCCGCGTCTCGTTGTTCAATGGGTGGGCCACGTCCTTGAACTCACCGTTGCGCTTCTTGCGGCTCGGCATGCTGATGAACAGCGAGTCCTTGCCCTGAATCACCTTGATGTCGTTGACCATGAAGCAGCGGTCGAGAACGATCGACACGAAAGCCTTCAGCTTCTCCTCTTGTACCGGAAAGACGCGAACCTCGGTGATCTCCACTTCAGTCCCCCTCCTCGGGAACCCCGAATCCGCTCGCGCAGTGCCACTCGGCACGACCGAGGGTGCGCACAGGGAACCAAGCGGTACCGGGCGGCAACCCGACCCCGGCCGCGCGAGCGAGGATCGGGGTCGTCGAAGATCGCGAACATCGCCGAGCCGCTGCCCGACATCCGCGCGACCCGCGCTCGCGAGCGAACCAAATGATTATATACCGCCTCGAGCTCGGGGCGGAGGGCGAACGCCGCCGATTCCAGGTCGTTCTCCCCTACCGCCTCCTCGATCGAGATCGGGATCCCGCCGGCGATCGCCGCCGCGATCCTCGTGTCCGCTCGCCGATCGCGGTCAGTCGCCAGATCCAGCGAAGACGGCCGCGGTCGAGAGCGCGAAAGGCGGCACTGCTAGCCAGAGCTCGAGCTGCGCCGCGAGATCCGGCAGCGGCCGGATGGCGTCGCCTCGCTCCAGGCCGAGCGCCCGTCCCGCCCACCAGAAAGAAGGGCACGTCCGCGCCGAGCGCGGCGGCGACCCTCGCGAGCTCCTCGGCCGGCGGTGAGAATCCGGCGACACGAGCCATACCGAGCAGTGTCGTGGCTGCGTTCGAGCTGCCGCCACCGAGCCCGGCGCCGATCGGAGTCCTCTTCCGCAGCTTCAACCGGACCCCGTCGAGCCTTCCCCATTCCGCGAGGAAAGCGACCGCGGCCCGCTGCACGAGATTGGTGCCATCGACGGGCAAGCTCGATCCCTCGATCTCGAGCGCGATGCCGGCGCTCGCCGGCTCGATCTCGATCTCATCCGCGAGGTCGATGGTGGAGAAGATCGTGCGGAGCTCATGGAAACCGTCCGGGCGAGGACGAACGACCTCCAGGTGGAGATTGACCTTGGCGAAGCTACGAAACGTCGGCATCGCCGCACTCGGCCTCGTCGGGGCGCGCCGCGGCGAGCGGCGGCAGAGGCTCCGCCAGACTCTCGGCAGCGAGCTCGCGCCACCGCACCCTCATCCCGGCTCCCTCGTCGGAGAGAGTCGCCCCGCGCACCTCTCGACGGTAGCTGACCGTCCCGGCAGGGCTGTCGAGGGCCCAGCTCGACGACCCCTTCGCCGTCCATCTCGACGCGCCAGCGGCGGCCGAGCCCATCCTCGACGGCCACGTCTCCCGACCCGGACGCTCGGTCGGCAAGCTCGGCAGAGAGCGGCAGCCGTCCGAGCAGCACCGGCGGCAGGTCGAATGCTGCGAGACCCCAATCGAGGCGGGGCAAGGCGTCTGGACGCCGTGGATCGAAGTGGCAGGACCAGCGCTCGCGATCGTCGACGAAACTGCCCATGGCGCCATCGACGCCCACCCGCCAGAGCCCCCGGCCGAACGGATCGGTCGCGGCCAGCTCGAAGCGATCGGGCCGGCCGAGCCGGAGTACCAGCCTGAAACTCGGGTCGAGCGCGCCCTTGCGCACGACCTCCACGCGGAACAGGTGCTGCTCGCCGGCAGCTCCAACCGCGACGCCGGCGAGCGCCGCGCCCGCACCAGCCCCGGCGCGAGGCGCGCTGCGGCAACCGATCGAGAGGCAGGAGCAGGAGAGCAGCGCGACGGAGAGTAGCGCCCGCTGACGCGACTTCAGGAGTCGCCCCCGAGGCGGTCCAGTTTCTCGGCGGCCGACGCGGCTGCCGCTCCGCTCGCCACGGCACGCTGGTAGGCGTCGCGCGCCCCGTTCGGATCCCCGGCCGCGAGCCGGGCATCGCCGAGATGCTCGAGCACGGTCGGATCGTCGCCAACGAGGCGCCCGGCCCGCTCGAGCAGCGTCACCGCCTCTGAGAATTCGCCCACGGCGGAAGTAGCCCCAACCGAGGGAATCGACGTAGGCGCCGTTGTCCGGATCGAGGCGCACTGCCCTGCGCACCATCTCGATCGCTTCATCCAGGTTCTCGTCCCGATCGATCCAGAGATAGCCGAGGTAGTTGAGTGCCGGAGCGAAATCCGGCGCGCGATCGACGATCTCTCGCAGCAGCTCTACGGCTTCGGGGATCTGTCCGAGCCGCTCGTAGGCGGAACCGAGCCGGTAGGCAATCGCGATCGAGCCCTCGTCGCGCCTTCGAAGCGCCTCGAGGATCGGCACGGACCGCTCGAAGTCGCCGCGCCGCTGCAGGAGCTCCACGGCGCGCAGCTCGCCATCCGCGACCTCCGAACGCAGGTCCGTTAGCCCTTGCTCGGCCTCTTGCTTTCGTCCGGCGTCGAATAGCAGCTCGATCCGGCGGACCAGCAGATTCGGATGCTCGGCGTCCGCGCCATCGAGCAGCGCCAGCGCTCGCTGCGCCTCCCCGACCGCCGCCAGGCTCTCGGCCCGGAGGAGGGTGCCCTGCTCCTGCAGCCGCGGGTCCGCCTCGAGCCGAAGCTCCTCCGCGAGCTCGCCGAGCTGATCCCACCGCGCCGCCCGGACCAGCACCAGCGCCCGCTCCAGTCTCGCCCGATCGGCGTCCTCGCTCTTGCCGACGGAGCGCAGAGCGGCCTCCCGGCGCTCCAACAGCGAGAGCGCATCCTCGACCCGGCCCAGTCCTTCCACCGCGCGCAGATAGAGATCGCCGATCTGCTCGTTCTCTGGTGCCGCCGTCGCGATCGGCTCGAGCCACCTCGCGGCGGCGTCGAACTCACCGGTGGCCAGATCGATCAAACCGAGCAGAACACGTCCGCCGCCGAATCCGGGATCGCTCGCGACGAGATCCAGCGCCGTTACGCGCGCCGCGCCGAGCTCTCCGGCGAGATAGAGCTGATGCGCCAGCCGCCGTCGCACCTCGGCGATCTCCTGCTGATCCTTCGGAGCCCCCCGCAACAGATCGACCGCCTCGGCGCTGCGTCCCTGACGGGCCAATTCGTCGACGAGCTCGAGCCGCGGCCCGAGCTGCCGCGGATGCGCTTCGAGCAGGGTCCGCTGGTGCCCCTCGGCCTCCGCTGCGCGTCCGGCGGCCGCGAGAGCTCGCGACAACAGGGCTTCGAGCGTCGGTTGACCCGGCCGGAGCCGCAACGCTTCCGCGAGCGGGTCGATCGCGAGCGCGGGGTTGCCCTCGGCCAAACGCAGCTGGCCGAGCGAAGCCAACGCCTCGACGTCCTGCCCATCGACCTCGACCAGCCGCTCGAATACTTCGATCGCGGCACGAAAGGCGGCCGGATTCCGCTCGGCGCGCAACATCTCGATACGACCTCGCAGCCGCAACGCGTCGGGCTCGTCCGGAGCGAGTCGCTGCGCCTCCGCCGCGTCGACCGCCGCGAGCTCGAGCCTGCCGAGACGCAAGAGCAGTTCGGCCCGTTCGATCCGCACGACCGGCTCGTCGGGCGCGGCCGCCACCGCGCGGCCGAAGGCGTCCAGCGCTTCGTCGACCTGCCCCTCGGCCGACAGCAGCTGCCCCAGGGCGAACCAGTAGGCCGCGCTCTCGGTCGCGGGTGCGATCGTCGCGGCGCCCCCCAGCAGCGTCGAAACCAGGACGAGTGCTTGCCAGCGCGGTCGCATGCCGTCATCATAACGTCGATTCGCCCCGCGCCCCTGTTGCCTCGGGCTGTTTCGTGCCGTCGTGGTCGGGGCTTCGGGCGATGGGAGAGAACGAACATGCGGCGGGACAGGCCGCGCCTCGGCGAACTGCTCGAGCGGCGCGGCGACATCACGCGCGAACAGCTACTCCGGGCGCTGCGCAACCAGAAGGTGGTCGGCGGCAAGGTGGGGACCTGTCTGCTCGAGATCGACGCCCTCTCCGAGGACACTCTCCTCCAGGCGCTCGCCGAGCAACACGGCGCCGGCGCCGCCGGTGCCGACGATCTCCGAGGCGTTCCCGACGTCGTGCTGCAGCTCGTCCCGAACAAGGTCGCTCGACGGCTGGTCGCCGTGCCGTTCAAGGCCAGCGGCACCCAGGCGCGCATCGCAGTGCTCGACGCCACCGACCTGGCGGTCATGGACGAGCTCTCCTTCGTCACCGGCCGGCGCGTCCACCTTTACGTGACCACCGAGGCGCGCCTCTACGAGGCGCTCGAGCGGTATTACGGCGAACCCTCCTCGCCTCGCGTCACCAAGCTGATCGACCGTCTGAATCGCAATCGCTTCCTCTGGCGCGCGGACCCGCCGCGCGACGATTCGCCTGGCGCCCCGGCGGCCCTTCGCGATGCGGCGGCGGACCGCAAGGCCTCGACCGGAACCGACTTCATCCCTTCCTTCCAGAGCACCGCCGGGCTCGAGCTGCCGCGACTCGATCTGCCGGGCCCCGCCGCACCAAAGTCCACGGACAGGCCTCCGGCTGCACAATCCGATCGACCGGAAGCGGCGGCAGCGGCGAGCGAACCCGCTCTCCCCCTGGGCTCCGCCAAACTCCCCGAAACGCCGATCGCTGCTACTGCCGCAGTCGTCATTCCGACCGCCGACGAGGACGAACCGACCGGCGAGATCGCGGTGGTCGTCGATGGCCCCGCCGCCGACGCTCGAGCAAGCAGAAACCCGTCTGCTCAATCCTGTCGATCGCGACGATGTCGGAACGACTCTGATCGACTTCGCGCGCACGCGCGGCCGGCACGCCATGCTGTTCAAGGTCCTCCGCAGCGAGATCGCCGGTTGGCTCTGCGGCCCGGGCTGCGATCCCGAGCGCCTGCGCACGTTCCGTTCGCCCCGCAATCGCCCCTCTCTCTTCCATTCGCTGCTCCATGGCGCACCGCTGCATCGGGGCCCGCTCTCGGAGCTCAAGGCCGACGCCGGCCTGCTCGCCCTGCGACCGGCCGACAACCCGGCGACGGACGTCCTCCTGCTCCCGGTCCGCGTTCGTGATCGGACCGTGGGGATCCTCTACCTGGAGCCCTCCGGCACGGTCTTCGACCCGGGGTCCATCTCCGACCTGCAGCGCTTGACGGCCAAGGCGGCCATCGCTCTCGAGCTCTGTATCCTCAGGACCAAGCTCGCAAGAAGCTGAGGCGGATGCGACTCGGTATCGTTCGCGCGCGCGGGTGGATAGAGGCGAAAGGGCCGAGCGAAGCCCTTCCGGCCACGATTCGATGGGACTGCGTTGACAGCCCGCGCGGGCGCTGACTATGCTGGTCTCGAGACCGACGGAGACAAGATGATCAAGGCGGACATCGTCGCTCGCGTGGCGGAGCTTTCGAACATACCTCGCAACAAGGCCGTCACGGCGGTCGACACGATCATCGACTCGATGAAGGCAGCGCTCTGCGCTGGCAAGCGCATCGAGCTGCGCGGCTTCGGTGTGTTCCAGGTCCGCGATCGCAAGAAGGGCGTCGGCCGCAATCCGAAGACCGGCGTGGAGGTCGCCATCACGCCCGGACGCACCGTTCGATTCAAGCCGGGCAAAGAGCTCAAGAACCTCTGACCGCTCCGCGGTCCGGCGCCTCTCTCCTGCAACCCGAGCTGCTGCCCCCGCTTCCGCCCCCCGGCCTGCGCGCACGCGCGGCCCGAGTGGGCTCCGTACCGCTCGCTTGCCTGCTCGGAGCGCTCTCGCTCTTCACCACCACCACGCTCGGCGGCGTCTTCTTTCTCGGCAGTCGAACGGATGTCGTGACCGATCTCGTCGCCCCTTCTGTTGCCCGAGACGGTGGCCCGAGTCTGGCTCGATCCAGTGCTCCGTTCCTGGGGCCTGTTCTTCGCGATTCCGACTTTGTTGATCCTGCTCTGCCACGAGCTCGGGCACTACGCCGTCTGCCGTCGCTACCGCCTGCCGGCGACGCCTCCATATTTCATCCCGGCACCGATCGGTCTCGGCACGTTCGGGGCCTTCATCCGGATCCGTGGAGCCATCCGCTCGCGCCGGGAGCTGCTGGATGTCGGCATCTCCGGGCCGATCGCGGGGTTCGCGGCCCTCTGGCCGGTGCTCATCTACGGCGTCGCGGCGTCGGTTCCGGTCGGTCCCTGCGGCAGCGCCGGCAGCGGGCGCAGCGGAGCGGCCTGCTGCTCTTCCTACCCGGTCGGAGCCTGCTCGTCGTCGGACTCTCTCGACTCTTCCACGGACAACTGCCGGAGGGCGCCGTGCTCAACCCGCACCCTCTGCTGCTCGCCGGCTGGGTCGGCCTGTTCGCGACGATGCTGAACCTCCTCCCTCTCAGCCAGCTCGACGGGGGCCACGTCCTCTACGCGGTCGTCGGGCGACTTCAGTGGAAGCTCGCTTGGCCTCTCTGGGGCATGCTCGCCCTTTCGGGCCTGTTCTGGCCTGGCTGGTGGCTCTGGTGCGCCGTGATCGGGATCCTCGGAGTTCGTCATCCTCCAGTTCAGGACGAATCGACGCCGCTCGACCCATTCCGGCGCGGCCTTGCGCTCGCTGGGCTTCTGCTCTTCGCACTCTGCTTCATGCCGGTGCCGATCCGCGAGTTGCCGGTCGGGTTCTAGCCGGTTCCTTCGCTCTCTGCCGGCGCGATGTAGAGCGGAATCGTGACCGGCCCTTCATTGACGAGATCGACTCGCATGCGGGCACCGAAGCGTCCGGTCACGACGGTCAACCCGAGCGCTCGCAACGCTTCGGCCAGCGCTGCGACGAGGGGCCGCGCGAGCTCCGGGCGCGCCGCGCGCTCGAACGACGGCCTGCGGCCCCTGTCGGTCGACGCCAGGAGCGTGAACTGAGAGACGAGAAGGACCTCGCCGCCGGCTTGGACGACATCGAGGTTCATTCGATCTTCGCCATCCTCGAAGATACGGAGGTGGCGGATCTTGGCCGCCGCCTGCTCGACCTCGGGCCGACCATCACCCGGCTCGATACCGGCGAGGACCAGGAGACCGAGCGCGATCTGGCCGAGGCGCTCCCCGTCCACTTCGACGGCGGCGCGAGAAACTCGTTGCAAGATCAGACGCACGTTTTTCCGACTCTGAGCTCAAGCGGGCAGGTCCGACCCCTATGATACCTTCCCACCCCATCCGGAGGAGACGCAAAACATGGTGAACAAGGTGATGCTGATCGGTAATCTCGGCGCGGACCCGGAAGTCCGCCGAACCCACAGCGGCCAGCCGGTGGCCAACCTCCGCGTCGCGACCTCGCGGCGAACCAAGGACCGCGACGGCAACTGGAGCGACCAGACCGAGTGGCACTCGGTCGTCTGTTTCGCCCGTCTCGCCGAGCTCGCCGACCAGTACCTCCACAAGGGCAGCAAGATCTTCGTCGAGGGCCGGATCCAGACCCGCTCCTGGGAGGATCGCGAGGGCAAGAAGCAGTACCGCACCGAGATCGTGTGCGAGAACCTGAAATTCCTCGACTCCAAGGGCTCCGGTCCGAGCGAGGACGGCGGCTCGGGTGGCTCGGGTGGCTCGGGTGGCTCGGGTGGCTCAGGAGGCTCGAGTGGCTCAGGAGGCTCGGATCGCGGCGAAGATTCGCACGACATGCCGGGCGACGACGACATCCCCTTCTGAGCCGCCGAATCAGGCCCGGGCGATGCCGACGGCTAACCGGCGCAGCCGGGAGGCCACGACATCGATGGCAGGTGGCGACGGCGCGCGGCGGCGGAGCCTCGACAGATCCCTGCGGAGTCTGTCGAGCCGACTCGCCGCCTGCCCGAGTCGCGCGCGCAGCGACGGGGCTCCCAGCCGCCGAGCGATCTCCGGCGCCACCTCGATCCGCCGGCAGAAGAGCAGCGCGTCGCATCCGGCCGTGAGGGCGAGCGCGCCCAGCTCCGGCAAATCTCCCCAAGGCGCGAGCGCTCCCATCTCCAAGTCGTCCGACAGCAGGGCCCGGCGCAGGCCCGTCGCGCCACGAAGGCGTCCCGAGGCGATGACCGGCGACAGCGAGGCGGGGCGCCGGAGAGGATCGAGCGCGGGATAGATCGCATGCCCGACGAGCGCGCATTCGGCGGCGGCCGCGAGGCGGCGGAAGGGCTCGAGACCAGGAGCGAGCTCACGCTCGCCGAGCGCTATGCGGGCCGGCTCGGTGTGCGTGTCCAGGTCGGCAGCGCCCAGGCCGGGAAAGTGTTTCAGGCATCCGCCGACACCAGCATCGTGCAATCCAGACAGGAACGCCGAGGCACGCGCGGTGACGCGGCGCGGATCGTGGCCCAGGCAGCGACCATCGAGCGCGTTGCCCTGGCGACCATGGTCGAGGTCGACGACTGGGGCGAGGTCGAGGTCGAAGCCGAACCGAGCGAGAGCCGAGCCGACCCAGCGGCCCGCGCGCCTGGCGGTGGCGGGAGGGCGTCGAGCGAGATCCGCGGCCGAAGGCGCCGGTCCGACGACGCCACGCAGCCTGTCGACCCGGCCGCCCTCGGCGTCGACGGCGACGATCGCCCCCGGCAGCAGGTCCCGCAGCTCCCGCAGGAGCTCGGCGAGCTGCCCGGCGGTGCCGACATTGCGCGCGAACAGGACCAGACCGGCCGGTTCGACGCGAGCCAAGATCCGGCGTTCCTCGGCAGACAGGCGCACTCCTTCGAAGCCCAGGAAGAGCACCGAGCCGCCGATCATCCTCCCAGCCGCTCCTTCAGCGTCGCGAGCAGGTTGAGCGCCGCGAGCGGCGTCAGCCGGTCGACCTCCGTCTCCAGGAGCAGCTTCGCCACGACCTGCTCGGGCGGAGTGAAGAGCGCCATCTGCGGCGCCCGCTCCCGCTCGTAGCGCGCGCCTTCCGCCAACCGCGGCCGCCCCGAAGGGTCGTATTCCTGCGCCTCGAGTCGCGCCAGGACCTGCTCGGCGCGAGCGACGACCTCCTCCGGCAGCCCGGCCAGCCGAGCCACATGGATGCCGTACGACTTGTCCGCGCAGCCGGGATGGACCCGCCGCAGAAACACGATCCGGTCCTCCCACTCCTTGACGGCCATCGTGCGATTGACCACCCGCGGCAGCAGCTCGGCGAGCTCGGTCAGCTCATGGTAGTGCGTGGCGAAGAGCGTGAGCGCTCGCCGCCGCTCGTGCAGGTGCTCGACGATCGCCCAGGCGAGCGAGAGCCCATCGAACGTTGCCGTACCGCGGCCTACCTCGTCGAGAATCACCAGGCTTCGCTCCGTCGCGAACCGGAGGATGTTCGCCGTCTCGATCATCTCGACCATGAAGGTCGACTCGCCGCGCGCGAGATCGTCGGAGGCTCCGACCCGCGAGAAGACGCGATCGATCGCGCCCAGCGACGCCGAGCGAGCGGGCACCCAGCAGCCCGCCTGCGCAAGCAGCACGATGAGCGCCACCTGCCGGAGATAGGTCGACTTGCCGCCCATGTTGGGGCCGGTCAACAGCACGATCTGCTCGCCGTCCGGCGAGAGCTCGCAGTCGTTGGGCACGAAGTCGCGGCCCAGCGCGCGCTCGACCACCGGGTGACGTCCCTCGACGATTCTCAAACCGCTCCCGGGCGGCAGGACTTCGGGGCGAACCCAGCCGGTAGCGAGCGCCAGCTCGGCCCAGCCAGAAACGACATCGACCCGGGCGACTGCGCGACCGAGACGTGCGAGCCGCTCGGCGGCGGCGCCCGCGGCCGACCGCAGCTTCTCGTAGAGGTTTCTCTCGATTTCGCGCTGGCGCTCCTCGGCGCGCAGGATTCGCTCCTCGAGCTCCTGCAACTCGGGGGTGACGTAGCGCTCGGCGTTGACCAGGGTCTGGCGCCGAACGTAATCGGCGGGCACCTTGCCGGAATTGGCGCGGCTGACCTCGATCGAGTATCCGAAGACGCGATTGTAGCGGATCTTGAGCGACCCGATTGCCGTGCGTGCGCGCTCGCGCGCCTCGAGCGCCAGGATGTGTTTCTTGCTGTCGCGCGCGAGCGATCTCGCCTCGTCGAGATCGGGGTCGACGCCCTCGGCGATCACGCCACCCTCCTCGACCTTCGCTGTCGGTTCGGGTGCGAGCTCGGCGGCGAGGCGCCGCGCGAGGTCGCCCACGCGCTCCGTCGCCACGGCCTCGGCGAGCAGCCGGGAACCGAGTCCGTCGATCGCGTCGAGCAGGCGATCGGCTGCGGCCAAACCGTCGCGCAGCGCCGCCGCTTCGCGCGGCGCTAGCGTACCGAGCGAAGCTCTGCCGGCCAGCCGTTCGAGGTCCGGTACCGCCGCGAGCTGCTCGCGCACGAGCGCGAGGCGGTTGCGCTCGGTGAGCAGCGCGGCGACGGCGTCCTGGCGTTCGGCAATGGCGGCCGGATCTACGAGCGGTCGCCGCAACCAATCGCGCAGGAGGCGCCCGCCGGGCGCCGTTGCCGTCCGGTCGACGAGCGCGATCAGAGTCGATGAGCGAGCTCCCTCGCGCTGCGGGCGCAAGACCTCGAGATTGGCGAGGGTGGTGGCGTCGACCACCATGCGGTCGGACTCGGTGCGGAGCTCGAGGTTGCGGACGTGCTCGAGGTCCGAGAGCTGATTCTCCTGTGCGTACGCGAGAGCCGCCGCGGCGGCGAGCGTTGCCGGTTCACCCTCCTCGAGACCGAAGCCGCGTAGCGTCGCCACGCCGAGCCGGCGCGCGATCTTGTCGGCGGCGGACCTCGGCGAGAGGCGCCGGCCGCCGACCGGCGTCAGCAGGACTCCCTCGCGCTCGGCCCAGGCGACGATGGCGGGCGGGCTCCCCTCACGATCCGCCAGGAGCTCGCGGGGACATGCGAGCTCGAGCTCGGCCACGGCTTCGTCGGCATCGGCGAACCGCCGGACGTAGAACGCTCCGGTCGAGACGTCGAGGAACGCGCCCGCACCGGCACCGCCGGCGAAGACGAGCGCCGCGAGGAAATTGTCTTCCTTGCCCTCGAGCAACCCGGCCTCGGCGAGCGTTCCCGGCGTGAGGATTCGAGTGATCTCGCGCCGGACCAAGCCTCTGGCCTTGGCCGGATCCTCGACCTGGTCGCAGATTGCGACCTTGAGACCGAGCCTGAGCAGGCGGCCGAGGTAGCCCTCGAGCGCGTGGTGCGGCACGCCGCACATCGGCGCTTCGTTGTCGGTGCCTTTCTGGCGGGCGGTGAGCGTCAGCTCGAGCAGCTCGGCGGCGCGCCGCGCGTCGTCGAAGAAGAGCTCGAAGAAGTCGCCCATCCGGTAGAAGAGAAGAGCGTCGGGATGAAGCGCCTTGAGCTCCATGTAGTGCCGGAGCATCGGCGTGAGCTCGGCCGCGGCGGGCATGGCGATCGAGTCTAGCGCGGCACCACGCCGCGACTCACGGGCCGAGGCGCAGCAGGTCGCAAGCGCGCGCGATCGCGCTGTCGGTGAGATCACGGTGGGTGACCAGTCGCACGTGATCAGCGTCGAAAGGGTGGGCGAGCAGTCCGCGCTCGCGCGCCCGAGCGCACCACCGAGCAGCCGGCGACTCTGCTTCCGGCGCCCAGCGCACGCGGAACATCAAGATGTTGCTTTCGACCGCGCCGGTGTCGATCTCGAGCCAGGGCACTTCCGCGATCGCCGCGGCGAGCCGGCGCGCGTTGTCGTGGTCGCGCGGGATCTCGAGCGGGCCCTCAGCCAGGGCGACGCGCCCCGCCGCGGCCAAGACGCCCACCTGGCGCATCGCACCGCCGAGGAGGCGGCGCACCTCCCTCGCCTCGGCGACAAGCTCGCGAGTGCCGCACAGGAGAGAGCCGACCGGCGCGCCGAGCCCCTTCGACAGGCAGAACATGACACTGTCGAAGCCCGCCGCGAGCACCGCCGGCGTCGTCCCGAGCGCGACGGCCGCGTTCCAGATGCGCGCGCCGTCGAGATGCACCGGCAGGCCTGCTTCGCGTGCGACCGCGAGCACCGCTTCGATGCGCTCCCGCGAGAAGACCCGGCCACCGGCGACATTGTGCGTGTTCTCGACAGCCAAGGCGCCGGTGCCGACCCGATAGGTGCCGCGAGGCACGATGGCCGCCCGGAACGCCTGCGGCGGCGGCAGCCCGTCGTCGCTCGCCAGCGGTCGCGGCTGGATTCCAGAGAGGGCCGCCATCGCCCCCATCTCGAACAGGAGCACGTGTGCGCGTTGATCGCAGAGCAGCTCGGTCCCGCGGGGCGCCAGCAGGCGGAGCGCGATCTGGTTGCCCATGATGCCCGAGGGCGTGAACAGAGCCGCGGGCAGTCCGAGCGCCGCGGCCGCTTCCTCCTCGAGCGCGCGGACCGTCGGATCTTCGCGGTAGACGTCATCTCCGACTTCGGCCTCGGCCATCGCGCGGCGCATCGCCGAAGTGGGGCGGGTCACCGTGTCGGAGCGAAGATCGATCGGCTCCATTGCGGCCATCATAGCCCCGCGTCGCCAGTCCCTGCGGGTGGCCCCAAAGGGGCTCGATGGCGCTAGGCTCGGCTCGGACCCGGGAGCGAAGAGAGCTCTCGGAGGAAAGGAGACCAACGTGGAGCGACCCCTCTCCCTCACCAGCCGCGGCGTCGAGCTTCCAGAAGTCCTCAAGCAGGTGATCGAGGCTCGTGCCAAACGCCTCGAGCGCTTCTATCCGAGGCTGATCGGCTGCTCGGTCGTCGTCGAGGGTCCAGGCGCGCGACACCGCAACGGCGGACCCTACGCCGTGGCGCTCGACCTCCGCGTGCCGGGCGCGGATCCGCTCTTGGTCACCCGGCGCAAGGAGCCCAGCCTGGAAGCCGCCATCGACGCCGCGTTCGATGCGGCGCGGCGGCAGCTCGAGGAGCTCGCCGCCCTCCAGCGGCGAGAGGCCGAGCGGCGCCAGCTAGCGCAGTAGCTCCGCGAGGACGGGATTCGACAGCAGGTAGCCCTCGGGTGTCAGCGCGAGGCGTCCGTCCCGCCACTCGAGGAAAGGCGCGAGGCGGGCGATCCGGCGCGCGATCTCCTCCGGCGCGACTCCCGCCTCCTGGAGCAGACCGGGCGCGATCCCCTCCTCGAGCCTCAGGCCCAGGAAGACGCGTTCGGCCGCCGGGTCGGCCGGCAACTCTTCGACCTCGAGCGGAGAACGGATCCAGCCGTCGAGATCGGGCAAGTGGCGGAAGCGTCGGCCATCGACGTAGGAGTGGGCCGCAGGACCCAGTCCGAGCCAGTCCTGACAACGCCAATAGCGCAAGTTGTGCCGGCACTCGCGATCCGGAAGGGCGAAGTTCGAGATCTCGTAGTGGCGGTACCCGGCGGCTCGCAGGCGGTCGCGCATCGCCAGGTAGCGGCGTCGCTGGGTCTCCTCGCCGGCGAACAAACCGGGCCGCTTGCGCCGCAGGTAGTCGAGCTCAGATCCATCGTGGACCTCGAGCAGGTAGAGACTCATGTGGTCCGGTTCGAGGGCGATGGCGCGCTCGACGCTGGTGGCGAAGCTGCCGTCGGTTTGTGCCGGAATTCCGATCATCAGATCGAGTGAGAGATTCTCGAATCCCGCACGCCGCGCCCGCGAGACGACCTCAGCGGCGGCCGCTCCATCGTGCCGGCGACCGAGCAGGCGCAGCTCCCGGTCGACGAACGATTGGATGCCGATCGAAAGCCGATCGACACCGACGGCGCGCAAGCCGTCGAGCCACCCCTGCGACAGGTCGGAAGGATTCGCTTCGGCGGTGATCTCGACACCGGAATCGAAGGAGAAGACTCCGCCGAGCCGCGCGAGGACGTCCGCGATCTCCGCCGGCGCGAGCAGGGAGGGCGTACCCCCGCCGAAGAAGACGGTCTCGACCCGGCGCCCCGCGAGCTGCCCTCGCCACCCCTCGATCTCCTCGCCCAGCGCCAGCAGGAAGCGGTCCATGCGCGCACGGTTCTCGCCCACCCGATAGAAGTCGCAGTAGCGGCACCGCGTGCGGCAGAACGGCACGTGGAGATAGAGCCCCAGGCTCGGCTGCAGCGCGCTCATCCGAGCGGGCCCTCGGGCGGCGTGGACCAGGCCGCTGCAAGCTCCGCGAGCAGCGAGCTGCGGCCGCCGACGGCCAACTCGGCGACCGCGGCGCGGGCGACGGGCGAGAGCCAACCGAGGACCTCGAGGTTGCCCTCGCGCGCCAGCGCCATGATGTCGAGCGAGACTTCGTCGACGTGGTGCGCGGCCGCCGCGAGCGCGAAGCCTTCCGGCTCCTCGCGGCCGAGCCGGAGCCAGAGCTCACCCGCCTCGGCCAGGACCGCTGCGAGCTCACGATTGCGCGCCAGCCTCGGCGCTTGGCCTACCAGCGGCGGGCGCGGCGGACGCCAGTCGAGCCCCACGCCCCGCGCCGCCGCCGCGAAGGAGCGCTCAGAGAGCGCCTGGCCATGGAAGACCTCCTCGTAGCGATCTTCCCCGAGTACCTCGGAGAGCCGGCGGCGGTCGACAGGAGCGAGGTCGGGCGCGATTCCCACAACCGCTTCGGGCTGGAACCGCCGGAGGCTCTCGAGCGTCGAGAGCAGGTCCGCTTCGTCGACCAAGAGACCGGGCAGCAGGGGGACTGCGATCCAGAGCTTCGCGCCGGTCAACGGAGCCGGGTCGAGACCAGCGAGCCCGGGGCCGCCGCCGCCCAGCAGCGCGTCGAACAGGTCCCAGACGACGATGGAGCCCGCGGGCAGGCCGTCGACCCGGTCCCCCGCGCCGACGTGGACGAGCGCCGGACACCCTGCTTCGGCGAGTACGGCGACCTGTCGCTCCAGCGCGTCCGGGCTGGCGGTCGCTGCCGGGCAGTACGCGAAATCGGCGCGCGGAGGGAGCTCCGGCCCGCCCCGGGAGATCGGCCGATCGTCCGGGGCGCTCGGCCAGACCACCCGCCGCGAGCCCAGGTCGAGTCGCGGCCAGGGTGCGGGCGGCATGCGCCTCGGGATCCAGCGGACCCAGAGCCCACTCGGGCGGGGGGGCGTCTCCCGCCAGCTCAAGCGCCGTGTGGCTCGAGAAACGGCGCGCGCACCGCGAGGGCTCGCTCGACATATTTGGCGAGGATGTCGGCCTCGAAGTGAAGCGGCTCGCCCGGTCGCGCAGCACCGAGCGTCGTCACCTGGAGCGTGTGCGGAATCAGCGCGACCGTGAACGAGGCGGCGAACAACCCCGCGACGGTCAGGCTGACGCCGTCGAGAGCGACCGACCCCTTCTCGACGACGCAGGCGGCCAGGCCACGAGGCATCTCGATCTCGAACTCGGAGTGGCGCTCGAGATCGGATCGGCGCAGGAGCCGAACCAGGCCGTCGACGTGCCCCTGCACCCAGTGGCCGCCCATGGGGTCTCCGAAGCGCAGCGCGGGCTCGAGGTTGACGGCATCCCCGGCGCGCAGCCGGCCGAGGCGGGTGCGTGCCAGCGTCTCGCGCGAAAGCTCGACCACGCTGGCGACGGCGCTCGCCTCGATCACGGTCAGGCACACCCCCGCGACGGCGAGGCTGGCGCCGGGGCCGAGGCGCGCGCCGAGCGCCTCCGAATGGGCGATCGAGAAACGCTGGCCCCCCTGTCCCGAGGGCCGGGGATCCTCGCTCAGGCGCCCACTTTCGATGACAAGTCCTGTAAACATGCTCGGTTCGTTCCTCGGATCCAGAGGTCCGGTCCCCGTCGGCGAACCTCGACGCGGTCGAGCGCGGCGGCGTTCGCAAGCGGGACCAAACCGCGCCCGGCGATCGCCGACGGCGCTCTTTCGCCGCCGACGACACGAGGAGCGACGAAGACCTCGGCGCGATCCCAGAGTCCGGCGTCAACAAAGGCACCCAGCACGGCCGCGCCTCCCTCGACGAGGACGCTGGCCGCGCCTCGGCGCCCCAGTTCGTCGAGAACCGACGCGGGATCGACAGCGTCGAGCCGGACCACTTCGGCGCCGGCCGTACGCAGCCTTTCGCACCGTCCGTCGTCCCGCGATTCAGTGTATACGACGACCGGGCCCGGCTCGACGAACATCCGGGCCCCCGCCGGCAACCGCGCGCCGCGGTCGAGCACGACCCGCAGAATCGGTCCGTCCGCGCGGCCGAGTCGACGGGTCAGCCGCGGATCGTCGGCGAGCGCGGTGCCGATGCCGATGAGGATCGCGTCGTGCTCCTCGCGCAACCCGAGGCTCGCCCGGCGTGCGCCCTCGCCGGTGATCCAGCGGCTCTCTCCGCCCACCGTCGCGATCTTGCCATCGAGGCTCGCCGCCCATTTCAGCGTCACCGCCGGGCGTCCGAGCAGGGTACGGACGAGGTAGGGGAGATTGAGATCGATGGCGGCCATCGCGTGCCCGCCGACGGCGAGCTCCACGCCCGCGGCGGCGAGCGCCGCGAAGCCACGCCCGCCGGTTCGCGGGTCCGGATCCCGGTGGCAGGCGACGACCCGTGCCACCCCCGCCGCGATCACCGCGTCGGTACACGGGGGCGTGCGCCCATGGTGGGCGCAGGGCTCGAGCGTGACGTAGAGCGTTGCGCCCCGAGCCGCGTCGCCCGCCTGGCGCAACGCGAGCGCTTCGGCGTGCGCCTCCCCGGCGCGGCGATGGAAGCCCGCCCCGACGATTCGGCCGTCACGGGTCAGGACCGCGCCGACGCAAGGGTTCGGCGCGACCGTGGCTCGTCCACGTGCGGCGAGCGCGAGGGCCCGGCGCAACGGATCGCGCGGCTCAGGCGAGGAGCGCAGCGGCGAACTCCCGCGCATCGAAGTCGACGAGGTCGTCGGCCGTCTCCCCCACTCCGAGGTAGAGGACCGGCAGCTCGAGCTCTTTCGCCACGGCGACGACCATGCCCCCCTTGGCCGTCCCGTCGAGCTTCGCCAGCAAGACGCCGTCGACCTCCGCGACGGCGAGAAAGGCGCGCGCCTGAGCCAAGGCGTTCTGTCCGGTCGTGCCGTCGAGGACCAGCAGAGTCGACAGATGAAACCCCTCTCCCTCCCGCTCCACCACACGGCGGATCTTGGCGAGCTCCGCCATCAGGTTCTCCTTGTTGTGAAGCCTCCCCGCGGTGTCGACGATCAGATGATCGGCACCGCGCGCACGCGCCGCCTGCAGCGCGTCGAACACGACAGCGGCCGGATCGGATCCGGCGGCCTGCCGGATCACGCCGACGCCGAGCCGCTCGCCCCAGACCGCGAGCTGCTCGATCGCCGCGGCCCTGAAGGTGTCGGCCGCGGCGAGCAAAACCTTCCTGCCTTCCCGGACCTCGCGACGGGCGAGCTTGGCGATCGAGGTGGTCTTGCCGGCGCCGTTGACGCCCACCACCAACGTGATCCGTGGGCCGGCGACGGCGGCCGGCGCCCGAGCCTCGGAGAGCAGCGCGGCAATCTCATCGGTGAGCAGATCGCGCAGCCGGCCCGAGCGCTCGAGATCGGACCGGCGGATGCGTGACCGGAGCCGATCGAGCAGGACGGTAGTGGTGGCGACCCCCAGGTCGGCCCCGATCAGAGCTTCCTCGAGCGCCACGAGGGTCGCCTCGTCGAGCGTCGCCGGGCGATCGAGCAGGGTCCCGACGCGCTCTGTGAGCCTCTCCTGCGTCCGTGCCAGTCCGGCGCGGAGCTTGCCCCACATGCCGTCACCCAGGACCATCAGGTGCCAGCGAAGAGCTCTTGCGCGAGGTGGTCGCGTGCGTCCTCGAGCAACCGGCGCGCACGGCCGGTCAGCGCTGGCGCTCGCTGCACCAGGACGACGTAGTAGCCGTCCGGCAGCGGCGCCGCGTAGAGATGGAGATCCTCCTTCTCGACGTGGAGCCAGCGTGGCTCGCCCTGGCCCGAGCTGCGCAGGAACTCGGCCATCTGGCGCAGGTAGATTCCCGCGTACGCGCCGACGATGCGCATCTGGTAGGGGCTCGCCGCAGCACAGGCGAGGTCGACGGTCTCGCCACTGTCGTCCAAGAAGAGGACGCCCACGGCGTCTTCGATGCGCGAGAGCAGATTGGCGAGGATGTACTGAAAGGGCATGGCGCGCCTCCGGGTCAGGTATTGGCCGCCGCGGGCAGCTCGGCCTCCAGCTGCGCGACGATCGTCCCGTCGCTCGGTTCCACCACCAAGTCGCCGACCTCGAAAGCGCGCAAGAAGGCGGTCACGATTTTCGCGTCGAAGCGCGAGCCGGCGAGCTTGGTGATCACTTCACTGGCGTACCGGGGCTCGTAGCCCTTCTGATAAGGACGATCGGTCGTGATCGCGTCGTAGCAGTCGGCGATCGCGACGATTCGCGCCATCAGCGGAATGTCCTCGCCGCGCAGTCCGTCCGGATAGCCTCGTCCGTTCCAGTTCTCGTGGTGCCAGCGGATCGCTGGCAGCATCTCACGCAGCTCGACGATCGGCT
Organism: uncultured Acidobacteriota bacterium; assembly: GCA_963700315.1. Lineage (GTDB taxonomy): Bacteria > Acidobacteriota > Thermoanaerobaculia > Multivoradales > JAGPDF01 > JACTMI01. The sequence continues at coordinate 211,305 of CAVOXC010000003.1, forward strand.
GCAGGATGTCGGCTCCGATCGTCGGGTGGCGCTTCATCTGCTCGAACTCCTCGCTCGAGAGCACACCCCCCTTGCGCAGCACGCCGTCCTCGATGCCGATCTTGCCGACGTCGTGCAACAGCGCGCCGATCCAGAGCCGTTGCTGAATCTCCTCGCTCTGGCCCAGATGGCGCGCGATCGAGCGTGACAGCTCCGCGACCCGCTCCGAGTGGCCTCGCGTGTAGGGGTCCTTGGCGTCGATCGCGGCGGCGAAGGCGCGGATGGAGCTGATGAACAGGTTGCGATTGCGCTGGGCGGAGGCGCGCAATTTCCGAACATGGTCTTCGACGGTGCCGCTCATCCGGTTGAAATCAACCGCCAGATCGGCGAGCTCGGCGACGACGCGGTTCTCTTCGAGCCGGCGGCCGAAGTCGCCGCTGGCGATGTTGTGCGTGGTCTGGATCATCGTCCGGATCGGCTGGCCGAGCCAACGCGAAACGACCAGGGCGAGCAGCGCCGCCAGGAGGAGTAGCAACAGCGACGCGAGGACTGTCGAGAGGACCATCTTGCGCGCCGCCTCGAAAGCCGTGGCGACCGGCTTGTGGACGACCACGCCCCAGCCGCTCGCCTCGACCGGAGCGACCTGGCCGAGCATTGCCACCGAGCCCTGAGCGGTCTCGACGCGGTATTCGGCGGTCAGATGCAGCGGCTTGCGCGCGAAGTCCCGCACCAGGTTCGAGCGGGCGAGCGAGCCGCGCGTGCGCTGATCCGCGCCCTCCGACCAGAGCAGCCGGCCGTCCCGTTCGACCAGGAAGACGCCGACGCGGCCGCGCGCCTCGCGCTCGAACACGACCTCCATCAGGCGGAGGCGCGACAGCGCCTCGACCACCAACACCGTGCTCCCGTCGTCCCCGGCGATCGGAACGGCGAAGACGGCAGCCGGCTCGTTGGCGGGCGGCACCACGGCGAACTGGATCTCGGGTCGGCCCTTCGAGCGCACGGCCTCGAACGCCGCGTCAAATGCATCCGACAGGCTCTCATCGAGGTCGGGCGGCGCGAATCGAGGTCCGGCTCCCGAGATATCGAGCACCCTCAGCGCGAGGATGTTGCTGTTGGCGACACCGAAACGCTGAAGGTAGGAGCCGACCCAGTGCTCGCGCAGGCGCTCCTCGACCTGTCCTTCCCCCGGCAGCGAGAGCAGGCCGGCGCCGAGTTGGTGCAGCTGACGCTCGACGCCGACGAGGAAGTCGTTGACCTCGCGGGAGAGCGACAGGGCCGACTCGGTCAGGTAGGCCTTTTCCTCCGTTTCGAGCAGCTCGCGGTTCTGCCGGATCAGAACGAAGTTCGAGATCGCGAGAGGGATCGCGCCGGCGCAGAGCAACAGCAGGAAGATGACCTGTCGTAGTCCGAAGCGACGGGAGAAGCGTGGAAGCGGCGTCATGAGCTCGTGGGCGCGCCGAGCGCGCCCTGAGCGGCCGATTATAGGGTCATTCGACCGCGGCGACGTCGAGATAGCGGCCGAGCTCGCGCTCGACTTCGTCGGCCGGCACGACCACGCCCCGCGTCGCGCGCCCGGGAGCCAGGGGCAGCACGAAGCGGAGGCCGGTCTCTCGCGCCTTCTTGTCTCTCGACATCCGGACCATCAGATCCGCGACGCCGAGCCGCGGCAGGGGCGGAATCGCGAGCGCCTCGAACAACGCCGCGAGGCGCGCTCCGAAGGTGGGCTCGAGCTCCCTGCCGGCCGCGAGCCGAAGCGCGAAACGGATGCCGTGGGCGACCGCGTCGCCGTGCCGGATCCGCCCGTAGCCTGCCGCGGCCTCGAGCGCATGGCCGAGAGTGTGACCCAGGTTGAGCAGCTCGCGCTCCCCCGCCTCCTCGAGGTCGCGCTCGACCAGTCGCGCCTTGGCCCGCGCCGAGGCCGCGGCCACCGGTCCGAGCGCCGCTGCTTCGCCCGCGCGCAAGCGCTCGAGCTCCCGCTCGATCCGATCGAGCAGGTCGGGATCGAGCAGCGCGCCGGTCTTGATCGCCTCGACCAAACCGGAGCGGATCTCCGCCGGCGGCAAGGTCTCGAGGAATCCGGCCTCCGCGACGACGGCGAGCGGCTGGTGGAAGAGTCCCACCGCGTTCTTCGCTTCGGGCAGATCGATCGCGGTCTTGCCGCCGACCGAAGCGTCGACCTGGGCCAGCAGCGTGGTCGGGATCTGGACGAAGTCGATGCCGCGCAGGAAAGCTCCCGCGACGAATCCGGCGAGATCGCCGACGCTACCGCCGCCGAAAGCGAGCAGGCAGCTGTCGCGTTTGCCACCGAGCGACGCGAGGCGCCGCCAGAGGTCAGCCGCGACTTCGAGCGACTTGCCCGGCTCGCCGTCGGGGACCTCGAGTTGATGGAGCGCCGCCCCGAGCCCGCCGAAGCGTTCGAGCGCCGGACCGTGGAGAGCGCGAATCGGCGCGCTCGAGACCACGAAGAGCGTCCGGCCGGCGAGGTCGGTGGCCAGCTCGACACGAGCCGCATCGAGCGCGCCGAGCCCGGCCCAGTGGCGCGTGCGACCGCGCCCGTGGCGGAGCTCGAAGCGCTCGACCGCCGCGACACTCACTTGCGGCGCACCGCGATCGACAGCTCGGCGAGCTGTCTCGCGTCGACGGCAGACGGCGCCTCGGTCATCAGGCAAGTCGCCGAAGCGGTCTTTGGAAAGGCAATGACCTCGCGCAGCGACGATGCGCCGGCCATCAACATCACGATCCGGTCGAGCCCGAGCGCCAGGCCGCCGTGCGGCGGCGCGCCGAGCTTGAGCGCCTCGAGCAGGAATCCGAACCGGGTCCGCGCTTCCTCCTCGCCGACGCCGAGGGTCCGGAAGACGCGCCCTTGAACCTCCGGGTCGTGAATACGGATCGACCCGCCGCCCAACTCGAGGCCGTTCAGAACGACGTCGTAGGCGCGGGCGCGCACCGCGCCAGGATCGCTCTCGAGGCGATCGAGATCACGCGGATCGGGGCTCGTGAACGGGTGATGCTTCGAGTACCAGCGCCGATCCTCCGGATGGAACTCGAGCAGTGGGAAGTCGGTGACCCAGAGGAACTCCCAGCGGTTCTCGGGGATCCAGGAGCGTTGCCTCGCCAACTCCGTGCGCAGCGCCCCGAGCGCGATCGAGATCCGCTCCGGCTCGCCGGCGGCAAGAACCGCGAGGTCCCCCTCCGCCATCTCGAACGCGTCGGCCAGCCCCGCCATCTCCGCATCGGTCAGCACGTTCTTGACCTGGAAGAGAAACCCACCCTCCTGGCGGCGGAAGGTCAAGAGCCCGGGCAGGCCGTGCTTGCGCGCCGCCTCGGCCCACAGGTCGGTTTGCGAGCGCGTCGTCGCAGCGCCGCCGGGAACCACCAGGGCGCGCACGGCGCCGCCCCCTTCGGCGGCCTCCTGGAAGGCGCGGAACGCCGTCTCTCCGGCGCGACCGGTGACGTCGCGGATCTCCACACCGAAGCGCAGGTCGGGGCGATCCACGCCGTAGCGGGCCATCGCATCCGCGTAGGTCATGCGGCGAAAGGGCGTCTTCGGCTCGACGCCGACGATCGGGAAGATGCGCGCGAAGAGGCCTTCGATCAACTCGAAGATCTCCTCCTCGGTCGGGAACGACAGCTCGAGGTCGATCTGCGTGAACTCGGGCTGGCGGTCGGCGCGCAGATCCTCGTCGCGGAAACAGCGGGCGATCTGCACGTAGCGCTCGAATCCCGCGACCATGAGGATCTGCTTGAACAGCTGCGGCGACTGCGGCAGCGCGTAGAACTCGCCCGCGTGAACGCGCGACGGTACGAGGTAGTCGCGCGCGCCCTCCGGGGTCGACTTGGTGAGGATCGGCGTCTCGATCTCGAGGAAGCCCTGCTCGTCGAAGTAGCGCCGTGTCGCCTGGGTGATCTGGTGACGCAGGACCAGATTGCGCTGGAGCTCGGGGCGGCGCAGGTCCAGGTAGCGGTACTTGAGGCGAAGGTCCTCCGACACGTCGTCGCGTGTTTCGATTCCGAACGGCAAGGCCTCGGCGCGCGCGAGCACTTCCGCGCGCTCAGCCACGACTTCGACCTCGCCAGTCGCCATCTTCGGATTGACCATCTCCGGCGTCCGCGCCTCGACGCGCCCCTCGACCTCGACCACCCACTCGGAGCGCACCGCCTCGAGCGCGGTGAAGGCCTCGGCGGACTCCTCCGGACGCGCGACGACTTGGGCGACGCCGCCGCGATCCCGTAGATCGAGAAAGAGCACGCCACCATGATCGCGGCGGCGCGCCACCCAGGCCTGCAGCTTGACTCTCCTGCCGACGTCCTCGCGGGTCAGCGTGCCCGCGCTAGTACGTTTCATGAACTCACCTTTCCCATCTCCATCTCGAGTACAGATCCGCCGCCTCGTCGATCGACAGCATTCGAAGCTCTAGTCTCCCTCGCCCGGCGCTGCGGCCTGTCCAATTCACCCTGCCGCCGACCCGCACGGTGGAGAAAGCGGGCAGTGAAGGAGGTGCCGGGCGGACAGGTGCGGCTGACGGCGGGCGTCGCGACGACCCAAGGGCCGTACCGGCGCCGCTGCGGAGCGCACGACGAAGCGAATGCGCCCTCGCCACCCGAGCGAACCGGACCCGACCCTGCTCCGGGCCAAATCGAGCGGGACCTCGGAAACAGTGTGCATGGGGCACGTAGGACCGACGCGAAGCGCCTCGACGACGACTCGGCTGCCCCATCAATGGGCCTTCGGGACCTAAGCGGCGGAACGAGCTCGATCGACAGGCGAAGGGCTGAACCGGTCGTCGCGCGGCTCGGCAGACCGGCCTGCGGCATGTCGAAAGTCGGCATCGGGCTAGCCCTCGCGTCCCGCCTTGCGCAGCTTGTCGAGAAGCTCGGGCACGGTCAGGCGCTCGTCCTGTCGCGTGCTGGTGTCGCGCAGAACGGTCGCCTCGATCCGTTCCCCGTCGGCGGAGACCTCGTCCTCGCCGACCAGGACGACGTAACGCGCGCCCAGATGCTCGGCCATGCCGAAGGCCCTCTTCGACTCCTTCCACTCGTAGCCGAGGGCCGGGATGCCGGCTTGCCGCAGGAGCTCCACGAGCCCCAGCGGCAGCTCGTAGTTCTCGAAGGCAAAGGTCGGCATTCGCTCCGCCCAGGCGACGGATCGCACGATGACCGGAACCGGTTGGGCGCGTTGTCGCGTCTCGTCGGGGAGGATATCGATCAGGCGGTCTTCGCCGATCGCAAATCCGAACCCGTAGGTGGCCGGGCCGCCGAGCTCTTCGACCAGCCCCTCGTAGCCGCCGCCGCCGCAGATCGCGTTCTGGGCGCCGAGGCCTTCCGCGACGATCTCGAACACGGTGTCCGTGTAGTAATCGAGGCCGCGAACCAGGCGCGGCGTGACCTCGAAGTCGACGCCGGCCTTGCTCAGAGAGCGTTGAACCCTCTTGAAGTGCTCCCGGCTGGTTGCGGTCAGGAAGCTCTCGAGCCTGGGCGCTCCGGCGAGGAGGGCCTGCTCCGCGGGGCTCTTCGAGTCGAGAATGCGCAGCGGGTTCTGCTCCAGCCGCCGGCGACTGTCCTCGCCGAGCTGTTCGCGCAGGGGCAGGAGGTGGTCGCGCAGCGCCTCGCGGAAGGCGGTGCGCGATGCGGCATCGCCCACGGTGTTGAGGAGGATCTTCAGATCGTCGAAGCCGAGCTCCCGCAGGAAGTGGACCAACAGGAGCAGAACCTCCGCGTCCGAATCGCTGCGCGGTCCGCCGAGCACCTCCGCACCGATCTGGTGGAACTGGCGGTATCTCCCTTTCTGCGGACGCTCGTAGCGAAATTGCGGGCCGATGTAGAAAAGCCGCACGGGCTGCGGCCACTGCTGCATGCCATGTTCGACGTAGGCGCGGCAGACCGCGGCGGTCGATTCCGGACGGAGGGTGAGCGAGCGGCCGCCCTTGTCCTGAAAGCTGTACATCTCCTTGCCGACGATGTCGGTCGTCGCGCCGACGCCGCGGGCGAAGAGCTCGGTCTCCTCGAACAGCGGCGTGCGAATCTCACGGTAGCCGTAGAGGGAAAAGACGCGGCGGGCGGTCGCCTCGACGTGCGCCCAGAGCGCCGTCTCCGGCGGCAGCAGATCGCGGGTGCCCTTGGGTGCCGAGAATCGCTTGGCCATCTTCGTCCGATCGTCAGTAGCCGGGTCCGAGCTCGGCCAGGTAGTCGTTCTTGACTCCGACGTAGCGGGCGGCGATTTCACCGATCGCCGCGCGCTCGGCCTCGCTCAACGGACGCGCGATCCGCGCCGGCACGCCCAGCGCGAGATGACCCGCGGGCACCTTGAAGCCCGGCGGGACCACGGCGCCCGCGCCCACCTGGGCGCCCCGCTCGATCACCGCTCCATCGAGCACGCGCGCGCCGATGCCGATCAGGGAGCCGTCCTCGAGCGTGCAGCCATGGATCATGCAGGCGTGCCCGATCACGACGTCCGAGCCGATCTCGAGCGGAAACCGCTCGTGCGTCACGTGCAGAATGGCGCCGTCCTGAACATTGGTTCGGTCTCCGATCCGGATCCTGTTCACGTCGCCGCGAGCGGCGGTGTGGAACCAGAAGGAGCTGTCGTCGCCGACCTCGACCTCCCCGGCGAGCTCAGCCGAGGGGGCGAGAAAGACGCGCGCTCCGAGCCGGGGCAACCGGCCTCGATAGAAGTAGATCGGCATGCGCTGGAATCTCCCGCGCTCCACGACGCGGAGCCCGGGAGCATATCGCACGCCGTTCGGCGCAAGCGGCCGATGCGGCGCTGCGCGATCGCCGCTGCGAAGTGGAGAGCGCCGGAGAAGGCGACCATTGAAGGGGCGGGCCGGAGGACGTCGAGGCGCTGCGCGGCAGCCGCAGCGGTCGAACCCACCTCCTCCATTACTGGGACGTTCTGAAGCGTGTACCATCCCGGTCCCGTGAGCCACGCTCTGCCGCCCCGCCACGCCGACATCGAGATCGAGGTCCGCTACGCCGAGACCGACCAGATGGGCGTGGTGCACCACGCCAACTACCTGGTCTGGTTCGAGCTGGCGCGCACCCGCCTCTGCCTGGCGGCTGGCTTCCACTACGCCGAGATCGAAAAGCGTGGGCTGCTCCTGCTCGTCACCGGAGTGCAGGTTTCCTATCGCCTCGCCGCCCGCTACGGCGAGCGGGTCCTCGCGTCCTGCTGGGTGGAGCGGGTCGGCAGCCGCGGTGTCACCTTCGCCTACAGGGTCTCGCGCGGCGACGACCTGGTGGCCACCGGCTCGACCGAGCACATCTGGGTCGCTGCCAGCTCCCGGCGCCCGACCCGCTTCCCCGCCGAGCTCGAGGCGCCCTTCCGCGAGTTTCTGCCGTCCCGCGCCCGCGCCTGAGGCGCCCCGGCGACCCCCGGGATTGCTGATAGCGTCCCGCAGATGCTGCGGCGCCTTCGCCTGACCACCGCTGGCGAGAGTCACGGACCCGGGCTCACCGCGATCCTCGAGGGACTGCCGGCGGGGCTCGCCGTCGATCTCGAGTTGCTCGCGCGCGATCTCGCGCGGCGTCAGCATGGCCACGGCCGCGGCCGCCGCATGCAGATCGAGCGAGACCACGCCGAGATCCGCGGCGGCGTGCGCGCCGGCGCGACGCTCGGCTCCCCGCTCGCGCTCTGGATCGAGAACCGGGACGCGACGAACTGGACCCGCGCCATGGCCGCGGACCCCGCCGCGATCGACCCCGCCTTCGCCGAGCTACGCCGGCTCAAGAGCCCCCGGCCCGGGCACGCCGACCTCGCCGGCGGCATCAAGTACCTCCGCCACGACCTGCGCGACATCCTCGAGCGCGCATCCGCGCGCGAGAGCGCGGCCCGCGTGGCGGCCGGCGCCTTCGCCAAGATGCTCCTCGCCGAGCTCGGCGTGGAGATCCGCAGCGGCGTCCGCTCGCTCGGCCCGCTCGGCGCCGACGCGCCGATCCCGAGCTGGGAGGAGCTCCTGGGCGTCGACGACGCCTCGCCGTTGCGCGCCGTCGATGCCACGCTCGAGGCCGAGATGGTCGCGCTCGTCGATCGGGCCAAGGCCGCGGGCGACACCCTCGGCGGCTCCGCGACGGTGATCGCCCACGGCGTCCCGGTCGGGCTCGGCTCGCACGTGCAGTGGAGCGAGAAGCTCGACGGGCGGATCGCCCAGGCGATCCTCTCGGTGCCCGCGGTCAAGGCGGTCGAGCTCGGCGCGGCGATCGCCGCCGCCCGCGACCACGGCAGTTCGGCGCACGACGCCATCTCCCACAGCGCCCAACTCGGCTTCGTGCGGGCGACCAATCGCGCCGGTGGGCTCGAAGGGGGCGTCACCAACGGTGAGGACGTCGTCGTCACCCTCTACAAGAAGCCGATCGCGACGTTGCGCGAGGGGCTCCCGTCGGTCGATCTCGACACCCTCGAGCCGCACGCTGCGCAGTACGAGCGCAGCGACGTCACCGCGCTGCCCGCCGCCGCGGTGATCGCCGAGTCGATGCTCGCGCTCGTTCTGGCGGACGCCTGCCTGGAGAAGTTCGGCGGCGACTCCATGATCGAGCTGCTCGCGCACGTCGAGGCCAGCCGAGGGCTTCAGCGCCTGTGGCCCAGGATCTAGCGACCCCGGCGAGCGCGGCCGTCGTGATCTGCGGCGCGGGGATCGGCGGGCTCGCCGCGGCCTGGCATCTCGCCCACCGGCGTGGTCGCGCGGACCTCTTGATCGTCGACGAGCGCCCCCCGCTCACCCTCACCAGCGACAAGTCGACCGAGTGCTATCGCAATTGGTGGCCCGACCGGCCGATGATCGCTCTCACCAATCGGACGATCGAGCTGCTCGACGAGATCTCGGCGGCGACCGACGACGCCATCGCGCTCAACCGCAACGGTTACCTCTACCTGACTGCGGACGCGCGCGGCGCCGCCGCGCTCGAGGAGGGTGCGTACGCGAGCTCGTCCGCCGGCGCGGGCGAGCTGCGGGTCCATGAAGGGGGACAGGGCTCCTGGATCGCGCCGCGCTGGAACCGTGCCGAAGCGGGGCCCGGCGGCGCCGATCTCTTCCGTGACGGCGAGAGCCTCCGCCGCTATTTCCCCTGGTACCGCGGCGACGCCGTCGCGGGTCTCCACGCGCGCCGCTGCGGCTGGCTCTCCGCGCAGCAGCTGGGCATGGTCTGGCTCGAGCAGGCCCGCGCGGCGGGCGCGCGGCTGATCGAAGGCCGCGTCGTCGGCGTCGAAACCGCCGGCGGGCGGGTGGCCGCGGTGCGCATCGAGCGCGGCGGCCGGCTGGAGCGGATCGCGACGGAGTGCTTCGTCGACGCCGCGGGCCCGTTCGTCGCCGACGTGGCCGGGCAACTCGGGGTCGAGCTGCCGCTCCGTCACGAGCTGCACCTCAAGGTCTTCTTCGACGACGAGCTCGGCATCCTGCCGCGCGAGGCGCCGCTGGTGATCTGGAACGACCCGGTGCGGATCGATTGGACCGCCGAGGAGCGCGCCGGCCTGGCGGAGGATCCGGCGACCGCCGCGCTCCTGGTCGACATCCCGGCTGGCGTCCACTTTCGCCCCGAAGGGGGTCCCGGCAGCCGTTCGGCGATCCTGCTCTGGAACTACCACGTCGAGCAGCGGCCAGCGCCTCTCTACCCTTTCGAGATCGACCCGCTCCACCTGCCGGTGGTGATCCGCGGCGTCGCGCGCATCGTGCCGGAGTTCGCTGTCTATGCCGAGCGGGGGCGCCGCCCCTACGTCGACGGCGGCTACTACTCGAAGACGCCGGAAAACCGCCCGCTCGTCGGCCCGCTCTCCCCGGAGATCGAAGGCGCCTGGATCCTCGGCGCCCTCTCCGGCTTCGGCATCATGGCCGCCCCGGCCGCCGGCGAGCTGCTCGCCGCGCAGATCCTCGGCGAGACGATCCCCGACTGGGCCGCCGCCTTCCTGCCCAGCCGCTACGAAGACCCCGACTACGTCGCGAGCCTCGCTGCCCTCGAGTCCGGGCAGCTGTGACAGCGGTGGCGGCAGCTCTCGCTCAAGGGCCTTCACCGGTTGGTGTGGGTCTGACGCACGGCGATCGTCGTTTCGAACGGGTGGCTGCCGCGAAATCGCTACATGGAAGGGGACGGCGAGAGGACCTTCGGGCGCCTCGCGATACTCGATTCAAGCAGGCGAAGCTGGGAAGGCGGTCCATTGAAGGAGTGGGTCGTAGGACGCCGGGGCGCATCGCGATCTGCGTACCGGCCAGGCAGACATCCCCGTAGGTGGGGCATTCTCCTGGGCTCGAACCGCCTTGAAGCTAGCCTGTTCGCCAGCGGAACGTCGATTCCCCGGACGACGCCCTCCGGGCTCGCCATGAGCCCCTGACCCACTCGATCCTGTGTAGCTCCGAAGGTTCTTGCACCAGTTTCGCCCAGTCGCGAGGTACCCTCAAAAGGTGTGGAAATGAGTTGAAGGCGGCGTAGCCTCTCGATCGCGTTCAAACGCCGGGTTGGAAGCCTGGCACCGAGAGGAGACACCGCCATGAGAGAGAAGATCACCGAAGGGAAGTTCGGGTCAACGGAGTTCTTCGAGGAGCTCGAGAGCCATGCGCGGGGCGAGATCCAGCTCTGGATGCAGCGGCTTCTCGAGGAGGAAGTGACGAGCGTCTTGGGCAGGGTCAAGGGCGGGCGCAAGTCTTCGGTAGACAGCGCGCCTGGCTACCGGAACGGCTTCGGCAAGGTGCGGCGTTTCTCGATGAGCAGCGGGACGATCGAGGTGAGGAGGCCGCGGCTGCGTGGCCTGGAGGAGCGCTTCGAGAGCCGGATTCTGCCGCTGTTTCGCCGGCGCACGAAGGAAGTCGGAGAGCTCCTGCCTCAGCTCTACTTGCACGGATTGTCGCAAGGCGACTTCGAGCTCGCGTTGCGTGGGCTCTTGGGCGATGGTGCGCCGCTGTCTGGCTCTTCGATCGAGCGGCTGCGCGGCAAGTGGCAAGCCGAGCACGAAGCGTGGCGGAAGCGATCTCTTACGGGGGTCGAGCCCGTGTACCTGTGGGCCGACGGGGTTTACGTCAAGGCGGGTTTGGAGAAAGAGAAAGCCGCGCTCCTGGTGGTGATCGCCGGTCTTCGCGACGGCCGCAAGGTCTTGCTCGCGGTCGAGCCTGGGTATCGCGAATCGCAAGAGTCGTGGTCGAGTTTGCTGCGGAGCCTGAAGGCCCGCGGTCTTCGAATGCCGAAGCTCGTCGTCGCCGACGGTCACCTCGGGATCTGGTCGGCGCTCGGTGAGATCTTTCCGGAAGTCGAGCAGCAGCGCTGCTGGAATCACAAGATCGTCAACGTGCTCGACCGCTTGCCGAAGAAGCGGCAAGCCGAGGCCCGGGTGCTGCTCTGCGCGATTCCCTACTGCGAAACGCTGGAAGAAGCCGAGAAGAAGCGAGATGCCTTCATCGGGCAGTTTGGCAAGGCCTACCCCGACGCGGCGAGAATCCTAGGTGCCGACTGGGAGCGGATGGTGACCTTCTATGGCTTTCCGAAAGAGCACTGGAAGCACCTGCGCACGACCAACATCGTCGAGTCGCCCTTCGCTGCCGTGCGCCTACGAACGACGGCGGCGAAGCGCTTCAAGAAGGTCGCCAACGCGACCGCGCTGATCTGGCGCGTCCTACTCGTTGCCGAACGGTCGTTTCGCAGACTCGATCATCCGCAGCTGCTCGCGGAGGTCGCCGAGGGCGCCAAGTACCAGGATGGAGTGCGTGTCGTCGAGAAGATCAACACCAGCGACCGAGAGGCCGCCGCCTGATGCCGTTTACACACCTATTGACGTGACCTCCCAGTCGCGACGCCTCCTTGTGTAGCAAGCTCGCAGTCGGCTGGAGCGACGGGGCTTGCCAAGAACCACACGCGATTGTCTACTGGTGCGGGCGTGCCAACTACGAGAGCCGCTGGCGGAACCTGCGTACTGCCCGGATTGGCCGGAGGGCGCTGGAAACCGCTCGAATAGAAGGCACCTTAGGTAGGGAGGTTGGCGCATGAAACTGCGGTCCATGCTAATCGGGCTGATCTTCCTCGCAGCGTTCCTCGGCTCTCAGCAACCAGCGCAGGCTAGCTACTACTGCATCGAAGTTAGCGACTGCTGCTCCTGCTCCGGCACCTGTACCTACATCAACGACGCGACCGGCCGAGTCACCGGTCGCGTCTTCTATCAGTGTTGATCGCATGGCCCAGATGCGACGAAACGTAACCTGGGCTCTGCTAGCGCTGATCGCAGGCGCCTCGACCGCGGCGACGCCGCCGAACGCCGAACCGGTGGCGCTGCGCAAGCTACCGGTCGCCGTGCCCGGCAGGGGCTTTCAGGCGATCCGCGCGGACCTCAATGGGCGCGCCCTGGTGATCACCGACGAGCTGGAGGTCTTCGAGCTCGCCGGGACTCGGACACTCCGCCCCACCCGGTCGCTCGCGAGCGACGACGGACCTGCCCGGCCGTTCGTGCCCGCGCTCTCGCCCGACGGCGACAGTTGGCTACTTCGGGCCGAGTCCGGCCGCGTCCTTCTCTTCGACGACGAGAAGGGGGTGCCGCTCCCCCAGGTTCCCCTGCCGCCCGAGGTGCTCGGGTTCAGCGGCTCCGATCCAGTGATCGGGGCGGTGCTCGCCGAGGAGTGGCTCCGCTATCTGCCCGAGGAGGACCGCGATGAGCCCCCCTTCCTCTGGCGCCTCGATGGCTCCGACTGGGCACCGCTGCTCCGAACGGCAGCGCCCGACCCTTCTGCAGCGGACGTTGCAGACCTGCCGATGCGAACCAGCGCGATTCTGGCGTCCGATACTCGGGACCGGATCTGGGTCGCCAGCGAGCTCACGTACGACATCCGGAAGCTCTCCCCTTCCGGACGCGAGCTCGTCCGGGTCCATGACCCGGCGCGCTCCGAGCCTCCGAAGGCGACGAGCGAGCAGCAACAGGAGCTGGACGCCGCGCTCGCAGCAAAAGGCATCCAACCGGAGCGCGTGACGACGGTGGTTGCCGTCCCCGACGCGGTCGTTCGGGGCCTCGCCGCATGGCAGGGGGACGCCTATGCCCTCGTATCTCTGCCGGGGGTGGGCTATGCCGTCGATCGCGTCGACGGGGCTACGGGGGAGGTCTCGAGGGCGCGCATCGCCGTCGAGCGCCCCGAGATCCTACGCACCTTGGCGGCGACCTCGGACGGCCTACTCCTGGCAGCCGCTCGCGCTTCCGATGGAATCTGGAGCGTCGCTTGGACCGATCTCGATCCCGCTTGGCGCCCGGTCGCAGAGCTCGCCAAGAAGAGCACGGAGAGCGCTGGAGACCGGTAGCCGCGACTCTCTGCCCGGCACCATTCAGGGGTGCCGGGTGCGAGAAGGTGGAGAGGGCGCCGAGAGAGACATCGGCTTCGGCTTTCGTGGGCTCTACTACCAAGCGAAGGGTCTCTCCATGCGTTTCTCAGCCAACAAGCTCCATTTCGTGGCAGTCAGCGCACCAAGAGCGAAGACCGACTGATCCTCGCGACTGCCCCGCCCAGGTCACCGCGGAGCAGCCGACTATTCATGCGCTAGCGCCACTCCGATGGCGCGGGCGCCTTGGCGGTTCTCGGCCCGGCCCTTCACTGGAGCGCTTTCGCCAATTGCGGCGCCGGCGACCCGGCGAGGTCCTGCAGAAGCCTCCAGTGAAGAGGGCGGTCGGGCCTGGCGCTCCGGCGCTTCGCGGCGGCGGCAAGGCGGTTCTTAGCCCCCCACTTCTATGGGGCGCTTTCGCCGGCTGAAATAACGGCGGTCCGGCGGAGCCCTGCGAAGGCCCCAGGTGAAAGGAGTGGCTAGGCCTGGCGAGCCGGGCTGCTGCGGGAGCACGTGAGAGGATCTCCGACCCAAGATCTTGCACCGGTTTGGCCGATTCGCGACGCCTCCTTGTGTACTGGTCTCGCAGTCGGCCTTGCGGGGGCCACGAAAAAGTACCGAGGAGGGGCACTGACACCCATCACGCCCACCCACGCCGGGTGAGACCAGAAGGGAGCAAGCCCATGCCAGGAGCAACTGCACCACGCGCTTTTGGAATCGCGAGTTTCTTGGCAGTCCTTCTGCCGATCACCTGCTGCGCGGATGACAGTGCGCGTCTCGTGGTTCGCCTCGAAGACGTTGGAGGTGGTCTCATCACTGCCTATACGAAGTACGAACTCACTGACGATCGAGTCCTGGTCATCACGAAGAGACGTCCATCTGGCGCTCGAATCGAACAGCGTCGGATCCAACTCGAAGAAGCTCGTTTTCGAGAGTACGAGACACTCCTCGAGACCGCTGGCGCCGCACAACTCACAGGCGAAGACACGCAGGATTCAACAGTTCGACTGGCGCTGAGCGGACTGGAGGATTCTGCCGCTTGGCGAATCACGGTCGAGACCGATGACGGCCGCACGGTGAGCGCGACAGTCCCGCCGCGATCCATGCATCGCTACTTTCCCGATTTGGAGCGCTCACGCATCACAACAGGGACCTGGCGGATCGTCGAGGAGTTGCAGAAGGAGTGGAATTGAGCCAAGCGAGTCGAGGCAGCCGAATGGGCTCTCGGTAAAGGCCCGAGGGCGGTCAAAGCGCCGAAGCGCTTCGCGGCAGCGCCGTGGCGATTCTCGGCCCACCCCTTCTCTGGAGCGCTTTCGCCAACTGCGGCGCCGGCGACCCGGCGCGGGTCTGCAGAAGCCTCCAGTGAACGGGGCGGTCGGGCCTGGCGCTCCGGCGCTTCGCGGCAGCGCCGCGGCGACTCCGGGCCCACCTTTTCACTGGAGAGCTTTCGCCAGCTTCGGCCTCAGTGATCCGGTCGGACCGCGTGGCGGCCGCCGGCCGAGAGCGGCGCCGCTCGGCCGGTCGGGGCGCGACACCTGGTCTACCCGGCCAGCACGGCGCCGCCGTTGACGTTCAGGATCGCGCCGGTGATGTGGCGGGCGAGGGGTGAGGCGAGGAAGACGATCGGTCCGGCGATGTCTTCGGCGCTCGCCACGCGGCGCAGCGGGATCTGCGCCACGATCTCGTCGTGCATCGACCGGTCGTCGCGCAGCGCGGCGGACGACATCTCCGTGTCGACCCAACCTGGCGAGACGGCGTTCACCCGGATCTCCGGCGCGAGCTCTGTCGACCAGGCTTTGGTCGCCGAGATGATCGCGCCTTTCGACGCCGCGTAGGGGCTGTAGAAGGCCTCGCCCCGCTGGCCGGCGGTCGAGGCGAGGTTGATCACGCTCGCCTGCTTCGAGAGCCGAAGATAGGGCAAGGCGTGCGCCATGCAGTGGAACGGACCGCGCAGGTTGATGCGCAGCGAGGCGATGAACGTCTCCTCGTTGAACTGCGACATCGGATTGTGCAGCCAGACGCCGGCGTTGTTGACCAGGCAGTCGAGCTTGCCCCACTCGCTCCCGACGAACTGGAAGAGCTCCTGGATCTCCGAGGGCTCCAGGAAGTCGCAGGGGAACCGCCGATGCTCGCGCGACGAGTGCGAGTAGAGCTCGTCGAGCACGCGCGCCGCCTCGTCCTCGCGCTCGCGGTAGTGGATCAGCACCGTCGCCCCCGCCTTTGCGAAGAGCTTGCAGGTCGCCGCGCCGATGCCGCGCGACCCGCCGGTGACAAGCACGTGCAGGCCCGTGAGATCGATCATGCCGCCTCCACCACGATCGCGATGCCCTGACCGCCGCCGATGCAGGCGGAGGCCACGCCGCGGCCGCCGCCGCGTCGCCGCAGCTCCTTGAGCAGAGTGAGGGTGATTCGGGTTCCGGTCGCGCCCAGGGGGTGGCCGAGCGCGATCGCGCCACCGTTGACGTTGCAGCTTCGCTTCGTCGAGTTTCATCTCGCGGACCACCGCCAGGATCTGGCCGGCAAAGGCCTCGTTGATCTTCGATCAGATCGAGATCGCCGAGCGTCATCTCGGCCTTGCCGAGCGCGGCGCGGATCGCCGGCGCCGGGCCGATGCCCATGCGCGACGGATCGACACCGACAACGGCCCAGGAGAGGATCCGGCCGAGCGGTTTCTTACCCAGCTCGGCGGCCCGCTCGCGCCGTGGTCAGCAACATCATCGCCGCGCCGTCGACGATGCCCGAGGCGTTGCCGCCGGTGACGAAGCTCTCCTTGCCGAAGACGGTCGAGCAGCTTCGCCAGCGCCTCGACCGTGGTGCCGGGCCGCGGGTGCTCGTCGCGCTCGACGGTGACCGCCCGCTTGCCCTCGCCCACCGTGACCGGGACGATCTCCTCGGCGAGACGACCCGCCTCGATCGCCGCCAGCGCCTTGGCTTGGCTGCCGGCCGCGAAGGCGTCCTGCTCCTCGCGCGAGATGCCGTAGTCGCGCGCCAGGTTGTTCGAGGTCTGCGCCATGAAGCAGCCGCAGTAGGTGTCGAGCAGCGACGCCATCAGCGAGTCCTCGAACTCCGCATGCCCGAGCCGCAAGCCCCTTGCGCGCGCCGCGCACGACGTAGCGGGGCCTGCGACATGTTCTCCATGCCGCCGACCAGGCAGGTCGTCGCTTCGCCCAGCGAGGATCATGTGCGCGCGCCGAGACGATCGACTGGATGCCCGAGCCGCACAGCCGGTTCACCGTCAGCGCCGGAACCTCCTTCGGTACGCCCGCCTTCAGCGCGACGTGGCGGGCGCCGTAGATGGCGTCCGCCGAGGTCTGCATCGCGTTGCCGACGATGGCGTGGTCGACGGTCGCCGGATCGACGCCGGTCCGCTCGAACAGCGCCCGCGCCGCGTGAGCGCCGAGCTCGATCGCCGAGACACCGGCGAAGGGTCCATTGAACTCAGCCATCGGCGTCCGCACGCCGTCGAGGAGGACGAGGTCGCGAATCTCCATGCCGGGATCCCTTCCGTTGTTACTGCACTGGTTCAAGGGCTCGCCGCGGCGGGCCCTACGTTCGTTTCTCGCAACGGGGCGTCGCCGCCCCACTGCATCGAGGCTATCGCACTCGCGCGGCGATCAGCGCGCGCCGAGCGCGGCCAGCTCGCGCACCGCCCAGCGATGGAGCTCGCGCCGCAGCGGGTTGAGGTCGAGCGCGGTCGAACGGCGGTGGGAGAGGAGCACCACGCGAAGCTTCCGCTCGGGATCGATCCAGAGCGAACCGCCGGTGAAACCGGTGTGGCCGAACGACGAACCGGAGAGCGCGAGCCCGGACGAGCCGCTCCGGCGCCGCCGCGCCCAGCCGAGGGCGAAGGGCCCGCGTGGCCCGCCGAGAGCGCGCGCCACCTGCTCGGGAGTGAGCAGGAGCCTCGGCCGCAGCCACTCCCATCCGAGCGCGAGCAGCGCATCGGCCGTGACGAAGAGGCCAGCGTGCCCGCACAGCCGCCCCACAAATCGGGCGTTGCCGTCTTGTGGCGCACCGCGGTGGACCGCGTCGGGACGACGCAACCGCACGCCGAGCGCCGCGGCGAGCGCCGCCTCGCGCCCCCCGTCGAGCGCGCAGTCGACCGAGCGCGACGCCGACGGCCGATCCGTGACATCGCTCGCGACACCGAGCGGCGCCGTCACCTCGCCACGCAGCAGCCGGGCGAGCGATCGGCCGGTCGCCCGCTCCGCAAGCAGACCCCAGAATAGGAAGCCGAGATCGCTGTAGGTCCCCGGCGCAGCGCCGAGCGGCGCCCGCCGGCCGAGCCAGTCGAGCAGAGCCTCCGTCCGCCGACCGGGCTCGCCACCGACAACGCCCTCCCCTAACTGCAGCTTCTCCAACGGATACCAAGCCACCAGCCTCGCACGATGGCGCAGCAGCGACTCCAACCGCTCGCGCGCCAGCGCCAGGCGCGCCGAAGGGAGCAGGTCGCCGATCGGCAGGTCGAGCGGCAACGTGCCGCTGGCGTCGAGGCGCAGAGCAAGCGTAGCGACGAACGGCTTGGTGAGCGATGCGGCGTCGAAGAGGTCGTTCGGCCCGACCGGATGCGGTCGCGCGAGACGGCGCGCCCCCCAATCGGCGCTCGCCACCACGCGGCGACCCACGGCGACGCGCAGCGCCGCCGCCGAGAGGCCTGCGCGCGCGGCGACCTCCGCTAGCCGCTCTGCGACCAGAGCGCCGACCGTGGTGCGCATTCCCCCTTTCCGCTTGACCGCCACCGGACCCTCCCCTATCGTGCCGATCATTCTGATCGATCCGATCCTTCCAGTCCTTCTGAGCGTTCCGCTGCGACGCCAACGATAAGCCGCCGACCGTGCCCGACGCGACCGAAACTCCCTCGCCCTCCGCTTCGGCGACGGAGCACCCGACCGGAGACGCGGGTCCGCGCCTTCTCGCCGGCGCCGGTCCGCTGGCGATCGAAGAGGCGCTGGTCGCGGCGCTCGAGCGTGCGCTCCCCGCCGGCGCAGGCGCGCTCGAACGCCTGGCCGCGCCGGTTCGCGTCCTCGTGCCGTCGGGGGCGCTGCGCCTCCATCTCCTGGCCCACCTCGCTCACCGCCGCCGCGCCTGGCTCGGCCTCGAAGTCCTGACCCTGCGGCGCATGGCGCTCTCGATCGTCGAGCGGGCCGGCGCGCCGCCGCCCCGTGGCGCCGCGCTGCTGCCGGTCCTGGTGCGCCGCGCGGCGCTCGCTCAACCGCCGCTCGCCCGCCCGTTGGCGCCGCTCGAAGGGGGCTTCGCGCCGCTCGTCGGCACCGTCCGCGACCTCCTCGACGCCGGCCTCGATCCGGCGCACGCCGCCGGTCTGCTCGAGCGGCTCGCCGACGCGGAGACCCCGCTCGGCGGCGGCGAGCGCGCGCGCGCCGCCGCGGTCGTCCGCGTCGCCACCGGGACCGCGGCCGCTCTCGAAGAGCTCGGGCTCGCTGCCGGCGCAGCCCTCTACCGCCACGCCGCCGAAGCGGTCCGCGATCGCCCCGACGCCGTCCCGCCGGCGCGCGAGACCTTTCTCCACGGCTTCGCCGACGCGACCGGAGCGATCACCGGACTGCTCGAGGTCCTTGCTCGCCACGCTCCGACCACGCTCTGCTGCGACCTGCCCGCGACCGCGACGGGATCTCCGCGCGTCTTCGCCGACGAGCCGTTCGGCCGGGCGCTACGCGAGAAGATCGGCGGCGGTCGCCGCCCCGAGCGGATCGAGGCGGCCCCGCCGGTCGAGCTCGACGCCTTCTCGGCGAGCGGCGAGACCGCGGAGGCACGCGAGGTCGCGCGCCGAACTCGCGCGGCGATCACTGAAGGCGTGGCGCCGGAGCAGATCGCGATCGTCGTGCGCGACCTCGGCCCCTACCTCGCGCCGCTCCGCCGCGCTCTCGCCGGAGCCGCCATCCCCTTCACCCTGGACGGCGCCGCGCCGGCGCCGCCGGAGCTCCGCGCCGCGCTCGCCGTCGTTCGCCTGCTCGACGAGCGGGGCAACACACGGACGGATCTCGTGCTCGATCTGCTCGCGCCCGGCCTCGACGAGCTGGCGCCTCCGGCCGAGCTGCGCCTCGCCGCCCGCGCCCTCGGCGCCACGACCCTCGACGAGCTCGCCCGCGTCGATCTCGGCGCCCGGCTCGGCCGCGCCGATTCGCTCGCGCTGCCGGTGCGCGGCCTCTGGAGCGCGGCCACCGCCGAAGCATCGGAGGTCACCGACGAAACCAGCCGCCCTCGCTCCCGCCGCCTAGCGCGCCAGCCGCTCGCCCGCTTCCTGTCGGACTGCCGCAGGCTCGCGCGCGCAGTCGCCAACCTCCCCGAGCGCGCGACCGCCTCGGTGCACTTCGCGGCCCTGGGCGCCCTCGCCCACGCCGTCCTCCCCGTGGCGGGCGCCGCCGCACCCTGGCTTGCCGGTGCGTTGGGGCGACTCTCGGCCGACCTGCCGCCGCGCTTCGAGCTCGGCCGCGACGAAATCGCCGAGCTACTGGCGCGCGCCGCGGAGGGGATCGAACGGGTCGCGCCCGGCGGACGCGGCGGCGGCGTCCAGGTGCTCTCAGTCACCGCCGCGCGCTCGCGGACCTTCGCGCGGCTCTTCGTCGTCGGGCTCAACCGCGGCGTCTTCCCCCGCGCGGCGGTCGAGGATCCGCTCTTCCCGGACTCGGCGCGCCGAGCGTTGCGGGAGCTCCTCCCCGATCTCCCTGTCAAGCGGGAGAGACCATTCGAGGAGCGCTTCCTGTTCGACCAGCTGACGAGTGCCGCACCGCACGTGACCCTCTCCTTCCCCTGCCGTTCGGACGACGCCACCCCCCGCCTCGTCTCGCCCTTGCTCGACCGCCTCTCGTGGCGCGACGAAGCGACCCGCGCGCTGCGCGAGCGCTGGCGCCACCCGGTCTCGCCCGCGGCCGGGGAGCCGCCCGAGGACGCGCCATCGCTCCGCGACCGGGCGCTTCGCGCCGGCCTCGCGGGCGCGCGCGAGAGCTGGGCCGTCGGGCTCGCCGCCGCCTTCGCCGAAGCCCGCGGCGCCGCCGCGACCGCCGCATCCGACCGCCGCCTCGCGCGCGCCCGCGCCGAGACGGTGGCCGAGCTCGACCCCGATCGGCGAACCGCAGCGGGAAGAAAGATCTGGCGCGCACTCGGGCCCTTTCTCGGGCGCGTCGGACCGGGTGCCGTGCGCCGCGACCCGCTCTGGGTCACCCAGGTCGAGGGCCTGCATCTCTGCGGCTGGAAAACGCTGCTCGAGCGGGGCCTCGGGCTCGAGCCCCTGGCCGACCCCGACCTCGACCTGCCGGCGCCGCTCGAGCCGCGGCTGGTCGGCGTCGGCGTCCACCGTCTGCTCGAGCGCCTCTTCGGGGCGCCCGACCGAGAGGGGCCGCCGGCGCTCCACGACCTGCTCGAGGCGCCAGGCCGGGAGATCCCCTTCCCCGGCGAGGCAGCGCTCGCGGCCGCGGCGCGCGAAGTCGCCCTGCGGCTCCTCGAAGAGGAGGGGCTGGCGATCTGGGGCTTCGAGGCGCTGCTGGCGCGCGCGCTGGTTCAGGGCGCCCAGGCGGCGGCGGTCGATTGGCGGGAGGGTCCGCCACGCGTCCTCGGCGTCGAGGTCGACGGCGCCGTCGATCTCGCGCCCTGGGGCGCGGCGCTCACCCTCGCCTTCCGCGCGGACCGCGTCGATCGAGACGGCGACGCTGTCGTGCTGACCGACTACAAGTCCTGGCGCCCGCCGGCGCTCAAGCGGCGCGTCGGCGGCGCCAAGTGGCTCGACGAGCTCCGCCGCGGCGCCCTGCTGCAACCGATCGCCTACGTCGGTGCGCTCGCCGGCGCCCCGGCGCGCGGCCGCTTCCTCGCACTCGGCGCCGACGACGAGGATCCTCCAATGACTCGGTTCGCCGCGCTCGACGAAAGCGCACGGGCGGAGCTCGAGGCGCTCGCCACCGCGGCGCGGCGCGCCGCCGCCGCGCTCGACGAGGGGCGCCTGCCCCCCCGCCTGGTCGATCCCAGCGGCTTCGAATCGGGACCCGGCTGCCGCTACTGCCAGGTCGCCGAGGCCTGCCTGCAAGGCGACAGCGGCGCGCGCCGCCGGCTGCGCGAATGGACCGAGGACCGGCGCACGCGCGGACCCGAGAGTACGTCCGCCGCCGACCGCGCGGAAGCCGAGCTGGTGCTCGCCGCCGATCCGCTGCCGAGAGGTGAGACGCCATGACCGCTACCCCGCTCGAGCTCGACGCGGCGGCGCGGCGGCGCGCACAGACCTGCTTCGACGCCCCCGTGGTGCTCGAGGCCGGCGCCGGCACCGGCAAGACGACCGCGCTCGTCGCGCGCCTGCTCGCCTGGACGGTGGGCGTCGGGTGGGACCTCACGGCGGCGGAGCAAATCCAGGAGGAAACGCAGGCTGCGATCGGTCGGGGCGCCTCCGGCGACGACGACGTCGCCGGCGCGGTGCTCGAGCGGGTCGTCGCGATCACCTTCACCGACGCCGCGGCAGCGGAGATGGCCGACCGCTTTCAGCGCGAGTTGGCGGCGATGGCGGACGAGCGCGCCGACCCGCATGGCGAGTCCTGGCCGCCGGGCTGGCTCGCGCCCGAGGCCTTTCCGGCCGAGCGACAAGAGCGGGCGCGGCGCGCCAGAGCTCTGCTCGCCGCCGTCGATCGGCTGCGGGTCCAGACCATCCACTCCTTCGCCTTCGGGCTGCTGCGCGCCCACGCGCTCGAGCTCCACCTCCACCCGGCGCTCGCGGTCGACGACGCCGATGAGGTCGCGCTCGGCGAGGTGCTTCACGAGACCCTGACCGAGCTGCTGCCGCCCCGCTACCGCGCCGGCGACCCGGCGCTCGAGCACCTCGCGGCCGTCGGCATCGGACCGCGCGAGATCGCCACGGCGGTGCGCGACCTCCTCGGCTTCGGCGTCGAAGCGGCGGAGCTCGAGCGCGAGCCGTTCACTCGCGAATCGATCGCGACGGCGATCGCTCCCCTCGCCGCGAACGCCGCCTGCCTACTTGGGCACTTCGCTGGCCTGGATATGCCGCAGAAGCTCTCCGGCGCCGCGACTCTCCGCTCCGAGCTCGCGCTGTTGGTGGAGCTCCTCGCCGCGCCGGTCGCGGATCGCGCCGCACTCCAGGACCTGCGCGATCGGCTCGACCAGACCCTCTCGAAGAGCGCCGTCGACAAGCTCGCGAAGTGGCGCCGAGGCGCGTTCGCGCAGGGCGAGGTGGCAATCTTCGCGGACGTCGAAAGCGTCGCCGCCGCGGCACAGGCCTTCGCGGGCGAGCTCGCGCACGTGCTTTCGATCGACGTCGAGCTGCTCGACGCCGCACGCGCCGTGGTCGCGCCGGTCGCCGCCGAGGTCGAGCGGCGCATGCGCGCTCGTGGTCGAGTGACATTCTCCGATTTACTGCGCCTCGCGGTTCGCCTGCTCGAGCGCCCGCGAGTGGCGGCGAGCCTGCGCCACGGCATCCGCCAGCTGCTCGTCGACGAGTTCCAGGACACCGACGAGCTGCAGGCGGTGATCGTCCGCAGCCTCGCGCTCGCGGGCCCCGCGGCGGAGCGCCCCGGCCTCTTCCTGGTCGGCGACCCCAAGCAGTCGATCTACGGCTGGCGCCGAGCGCGCCTGAGCGTCTACCGGGAGTTCGTCGCGGCCGCCTTGGGCACCGGCCGCGGCGAACCGCTCACCGCCAACTTCCGGTCGACCGCCGGCGTGCTCGAAGAGGTCGAGCGCGTGATCGCGCCGATCATGACCAGGGAGGGCGAGACCACGGCGCGCTTCGAGCCGCTCCTCGCCCGCGGCAAGCGGCGCGACGAGCCGGCGGCGATCGAATACTGGCTCAGCTGGCCGACCGAGCAAGAGCTCGGTGCCGGCAAGAAGCGGCTGGGCGCGGCGGAGTCGGCGCGGCGCGAGGCGGCGGCGGTGGCGGCGGATCTCGCCGCACGAATCGCCGCCCGCGCCCTGCGACCCAAGGACGCGGCGATTCTGTTGCGCGGCAAGACCCACCTCGAGAGCTACCTCGAGGCGCTGCGCGAGCGCGGCGTCGCCTTCGCTGTCGAGAAGGACCGTAGCTACTTCCGTCGCCGCGAGACCGTCGACGCCGCGGCGCTCGTCCGCGCCGTGCTCGACCCGGCCGACCTGATCGCGCTCGCGACGCTGCTGCGCTCCCCGTTCGTCGGCGTGCCCGACGCCGCGCTCGTCCCGCTCTGGCGCGCCGGCCTGCCCGAGCGGCTGTCGCACGCGACCGACGCTGATGCCGAGACCCTGCGCCGAGCTCGACGCCATCGTCGACAGCGCGCTCGCCACCATCCCCGCTCCGGTCGCCGGCCTCGAGCGGGTCGCCTCCTGGCCCGACTCGCTGCGCGCGGCGCTCGCCGCCCTGCTCGAGCGCCGCGCCGCGTTCGACCAGGAGGACGCCCTCCTCTGGGTCGACCGCTTGCGCGCCGCCTTCGCTCCCGAGCTCGCCGCCGCCGCGCGCTGGCAGGGCGCCCACCGCCTCGCCAACCTCGACCGCTTCTTCCGCGATCTGGGCGAGCGGCTCGAGGCGGGCGAGGCGCCGCACCGAGTCCTTGGCGATCTGCGGCGCACTGTCGCCGAGGGCGCAGACGCTGCCGAAGGGCGGCCGCTCGAGTCGGCGGACAACGCGGTCCGAGTCATGACGCTCCACACCGCCAAGGGGCTGGAGTTCGAAGAGGTCTACCTGGTCGGCCTGCACCAGGGCACCGGCGCGCACCGCACCGCGCCCGCGCAGGCCGCGGAACGGGTCGCCGGACGCTGGGAGTACCGGCTGTTCGGCGCGCCGACGCCCGGTTTCGCGCCCGCCCGCGACCTCGACGAGCGGATCCGTGGCGCCGAGCAGGTGCGCTTGCTCTATGTCGGCATGACCCGCGCGGTGCGCCGCCTCGTCCTGGTCGGCGCGCTACCGGCCGACGGCGCCAGGGCAACTCCCGAGCGGGCGGGAACGCTCGCCGAGCTCTTCGGCGGCCGCGTTCCCGCCGCGCCCCAGTGGCGCGACGAGCTCGCGGCCGCGGGCGATTCGAGCGTGAGCGACGACCACGGTGTCCTCTGGCGCATTCTGCCGGTGCCGTCAACCACCGCCGCCGAGACCCGAATGACGGCAAGGACCAGGGCAGCCACTGCATCCGACGCCGACGCAACGCTGGCGCTACGCGCGCAGGAGCGTGAGCGCGCCGAGCGCCGGCAGTCGCGCCGCCGTCTCGCTTCCATCACCGAGATCGCCGAGCTCGAGGCTCCCTGGCTCGACGACGAAGACCCGGCCTCGAGCCCGCGCTTCCCCGAGCTCGTGGACGCCGTGCGCCAGGAGGCCCTCGCGCGCGGCACCGCCCTCCACCTCGCGCTCGAGCTCGCCCCGCTCGCGACGGCAGCGCCCGAGCGCTGGCGCGGCGCGGCCCGGGCCGCCTTCGAGCGCGCCCTGCCGACCGCGAGCGACGCGGCGCTCGCCCGCTTCGAGGCGCGACTCGAGCGCCTCGCCGGGAGCCGCCTGCTTGCCCACCTCGAAGCGCTCCGTCCCCACGTCGTGGCGCGCGAGCTGCCGCTCCTGCTGGCGGAGCCCACGGCGCGCGAAGAGGGTCCGCTCGACGGCGCGACCGGCGCGATCGACCTGGTCTACCGCGACCCCGAGACCGGCGCGCCGGTGGTCGCCGATTTCAAGAGCGACGGAGTCGACGAAGAGGGCGCCGCGGCGCTGGTCGAGCACTACGCCCCCCAACTCACGCTCTACGGCGAGGCGGTGCAAGGCGCCCTGGGTCTCGACGCCCCGCCGCGGCGGGAGCTCTGGCTGCTCGAGCTCGACCGCATCGTGCCGATCGGCTAGCCCCCCCCAAGCGCGCATTGACCGCCCGGGCGCGCCGTCGGTACGCTCGACCGCGGAGGGTCCCTTGCCGCTCACTTACTCGAACTACCTGAAGCTCGACGAGCTGCTCGCCTGCCAGCGCCCCAAGTCCGGCGGGCCGGAGCACGACGAGATGCTCTTCATCGTCATCCACCAGGTCTACGAGCTCTGGTTCAAGCAGATGCTGCACGAGCTCGACCATCTGCGCGACCGCCTCGAGCGCGACGAGCTGCCGGCGGTCTACGCCACGTTGAAGCGGGTCCTCACCATCCTCAAGGTCCAGGTCGCGCAGATCGACATCCTGGAGACGATGAGCCCCGTCTCGTTCCTGTCGTTCCGCAGCCTCTTGGAGGCTGCCTCGGGCTTCCAGTCGCCGCAGTTTCGCGAGCTCGAGATCGTGCTCGGCCGCCGTGACCGGAAGATGCTCGTCCACCACGAGGGGACGCCGGGGCACGCGCGTCCTCGAACGGCGCCTCGCCGAGCCCTCGCTTTGGGACGGCTTCTTGGTCTTCTTGACGCGCCACGGCTTCGCTGTGCCCGCGCACCTGCTCGAGCGCGACCTCTCTCAGTCGAACCCTTCCTGCGCCGAGCTGCGCCCCGCCCTGATCGAGATCTACCGCAGCCACCCGCACATCGCCCAGATCTGCGAGCGGCTGGTCGACCTCGACGAAGGAGTCCAGGAGTGGCGCTATCGCCACGTCAAGATGGTCGAGCGAACGATCGGCAACAAGCGCGGCACCGGCGGCTCGGCGGGCGTGCGGTACCTCCAGTCGACGCTCTCGGAACCCCTCTTCCCCGACCTCTGGGCGATCCGCACCGAGCTGTGAGCCAACCCACACCCGACCTCCTCGACCTCGCCGGGACGCCGAACCCGCTCGCCCCGGACTACTCGCGCTTCCGCGTCACCGAGCGCATCCTCCTGACCGGCCACTCGCACCAGGCCTGGCCGGACGTGGCGCGCGCAGCGCTGCTCGAGGCCTACGACGATGCGGCGGAGCATGTCGACACCAAGTGGGAGCGCGCGTTCCTCAAAGCGGAGCGGGTGCGCGAGGCGGTGCGGCTGTGGCACGACGACCCGGGGGGCGAGGTCGCGCTCGGCCAGAACACCCACGAGCTCGTCACCCGCTTCCTCTCGGCGCTCGACCTGAGAAGGCGGCCGAAGCTGGTCACGACGGACGGGGAGTTCCACACCCTCCGCCGCCAGCTCGCGCGCCTCGCCGAGGCGGGCCTCGCGCTCGAGCGGATCGCTGTCGACCCGCTCGACTCGCTCGCCGAGCGCCTCGCGCGCGCCACCAACGAGAAGACCGCCGCGGTGCTGGTCTCGGCGGTCCTCTACGAAACGAGCCGCATCGTCCCCAACCTGGCGACCGCCGCCGCCGCCTGCGAGCGCCACGGCGCCGAGCTCCTGATCGACGCCTACCACGCCACCGGCTGTCTCCCCTACCCGCTCGCGACGTTCGGACTCGCCAACGCCTGGGTGGTGGGCGGCGGCTACAAGTACCTGCAGTGGGGCGAAGGCAGCTGCTTCCTGCGATTGCCGCCGCGAGCGGCCACGATGCGCCCGACCGTCACGGGCTGGTTCGCCGAATTCGAGCTCCTCGAGACCCGACCCGACCCCACCCGCGTCGCCTACCCCGACTCCCCCACCGCTCGCTTCGCCGGCTCCACCTACGACCCCACCAGCCACTACCGCGCGGCGCGGGTCGCGGACTACTTCGTCGAGAAGGGCCTCACGCCCGAGCGCCTGCGGGCCAACTACCTGCGGCAGGTGCGCCGGCTCGCCGAGACCTTCGACGCGCAGCGCTTGCCCCCCGCCGGGATCCACCGGACTCGCGCCCAGGCACCCGAGTCCCTGGGGGGCTTCCTGTCACTGGAGTCGGTGAATCGCCGGCGAGCAGCGCCAGGCGCTCGCGAGCGCAGGCATCGCCTGCGACCATCGCGGCCGCCGACTCCGTCTTGGCCCCGCGCCCTACGTCAGCGATTCCCAGCTCGATACCGCGATCGAGCGGCTCGCCGCCCCGACGCACGCTACTCACCTGTAGCTCTGCGGAACCAACGGCCTACGCCACAGATTGCGACGCACCCGCTGCACGCGACAACTGGCATAGAAGGGTTGCAGGCTGGCTGGACCGATGATCGCGAAGCGTCGCGGCGACCCCAAGGCTCCTCCTTCCGAGCCTGTTTTCGTGCGCGGCGGAGGCGGCGCACCGACACTCGCGAAGCGACTCCTGGTCACCCTTCCTTCCGATCGGGTTCCTGATCCTCGGCGGTGGCGCATGACGTCGCTGGCGACGCCGTTCGGATCTCTCAGGTGGAACCGCCGGACGCCCCACGCTTCGTCGGTCAGGGGACTGACGACCGGATCACCGCGCGACACGGCCGCGGCATGAACCTCGTCGACGCCCGCCACCTCGACGGTCATGGTCACGATCCAATCCATATCCATCGCGACCTCGAAGCCGAACAGCGCCGTGTAGACGTCGCGGCTCTCCCCGAGACGATCGGAGGTGATGTTCGGCACCACCCGCTGGATCCTCGTCGACCTCCCGATCTCTCCGCCCATTGGGCGCGAGACCACCCTGCGTGGCTCCGAGCACGTGCCGACAGGGTGAACACCAGCTGGCAACCCTCTGCTCTCTCGAGACCGGTGGAACGACTGCCAGATATCAGGCATGATGCCGGAGGGGTCAAGACGCATGGACGTTCAGGCGATCGAGAGCTCGGCCCTGACCCGACCCTGACCGGTATTGCAGCGATTCGATACAAAGCCCTGGGGGATCTGGCGTGAGCGACCCGGACCGATTGGATCTGATCATCATCGGCGGCGGCATCGGCGGCGTCATCTGTCTCAAGTACGCCAAGGCCGCCGGCCTGAACGCGGTGCTGCTCGAGCGCAAGAAGGGCGTGGGTGGGATCTGGCGCGATCTCCCTGCCTGGCAGGACATCCAGTTCCGCAAGGAGGACTGGACGCTCGGGAATCTGCCCATCGACGGTGAAGATCAGGCCAGCATCCTCGCCAATATCCAGGCCTGGGTCGATCACTTCGATCTGGCGCCCTCGATTCGGTTCGACTCCAACGTCACCTCCGCCCGGCCCACGGCGGACGGTTGGGAGGTCGCCGCCGGCGACCAGACCTACCGCTCTCGCTTCCTGGTCGCTGCGACAGGTGGGCATAACCGCGCGGTGATTCCGCAGCCGGAGCGGATCCAGTCCACGGTTCGCGAGTACCACTCCTCGACGCTCATGGATCCCGCCGAGGTCTCGGGGCGGGAGGTGGTCGTCGTCGGTGGCGGCGCATCGGCCTACGACCTGCTCGATCTCTGCTTCGAGCACGATGCCCGCAGGGTCGTGTGGGTCTACCGCTCGCTGAAATGGATGC
Source organism: uncultured Acidobacteriota bacterium (assembly GCA_963700315.1). Lineage (GTDB taxonomy): Bacteria > Acidobacteriota > Thermoanaerobaculia > Multivoradales > JAGPDF01 > JACTMI01. The sequence goes on from CAVOXC010000003.1 coordinate 239,744, forward strand.
GCCCGACGACGAAACCGAAGTACTTCGGCACCGACATACGGTTTCTCGCCAAGCAGCAGATGCTCGGCGTCCCGCTCGTCAAAACTCAATCGCGCGATCAACGAAGACCTACGCTCGCGCTATCGAGAAGGCGGGCATCCAGGACATCGCGCCGGACTACGATTTCGACCTCCGCCGCCACCAGCTCATCCCTGGCCGTCGCGGCATGATCAAGGATTTCGCCCGGATCGAAAGGCACCGCGGCGAGATCTCGCGGATCGAAGGCAAGACGGTGCGGCTCTCGGACGGGCAGTCCACCGAGGCCGACCTGATCCTGTGGGGGACCGGCTACGCGGTGGATCTGAGCTATTTCGAGCAGGAGTCCTTGTCCCGCATCACCGGGCTCGAGGAGCTCGCGCGACGCTGCGGGTCGCTGTTTCTTTCGCTCGACGCACCGAATCTCTTCTTCCTCGCCCAGGGCGTGCTCGAGACCACCACCTCGACCCCTTGGGCCTATGCGCACGTTGCCAAGTCGATCGTTTCCCACATTCGCGGCAATGCGGTGTTCGATCGAGACTCCCGTGCCAGGACACACCAACCACTATCGACCTGGCCAAGTTCCTCGCCCGGCGGGATCGGGCCAGCTACTGGCCGGGACTCTGGTACCTCAAGTACCTCGCCACCGCGCTCTGGCACCCCCGGGAAAGACCGCTCCCCCTGCCGTAACCCGTGGTGCATGCGACGCTCGAGAAGCGCCTGGCACCTGATTGGATCGTGATTGCTCCCCATGCCGCAATCCGAGGAGCACGCGAAGCTCGAGACGCGGCTGGCACCCGCTTGGATCGAGGCGGTTCGGGTCCTCGAGAAAGCTCCATTTACTGGATGTCGGGCCGGGCAGGGGGCCTACCGCGCAGCGCCTCGACGCGCTCCGCCCTTTCCCTTTAGTAGCAGGCTTTCGCGACGGTTGCCACCTCGCAAGGAGGATCGCGCCGCGCCGGACCCGCTCGATTCGGCGAAGACCCTCACAGGCACCATGAAGGGGACAGGGCATCGCCGCTCGCGTCCTCCGCGCAGCGCCGCGACAGAGCAGAGCCTCCCCTTCAATGCCGGCTTTCGCGAACGAGCGGAGCGGCACGATCCTGCGCGCGAATCGCCACGCGGCAGTCGCCACGCGGCTGGCTCTGCGGCGTGGGACGACGTGCGATCCGGGCGCATCCTCGCCCTTCCCTGGCCGGGACCCCGCCAGAGCTCCTGCTTCTGGGCGATCAGGAAGTCGTCGCCAGCGTCGTCGGCCGAGGGCGCAACTCGGAGAGGATCTTGGCCATCGCGTCCAGCCGCTCCGGGCTGTCCTGGTGAGCGCGCAGGAAGGTCTTCGGACGACTGAGAACGGTGCCCATGCGCATTCCCTTGCGCAGGGCCCCGAAGGTCACTCGGCGGCTCGCTAGCGCGGCGAGCAGGCCGAGGTGGACCTTCAGCCGACCGTGGGCGGCGTAGCGCACGTCCATGGTGTGCTGCCACAGGCCGCCGAGCTCTCGGTAGAACTCCTCGAGCGGCAGCCGGGTGGGCAGCACCGAGTGGGTGATGTCGAAGAGCTCCCAGTCCTGGGTGATCACGTCGTCCTCGACCTCGTCCCACAAGTCCGTTCCAGGCAGGGGGGTCAACACCGAGAAGCCGCTGTTGTAGGCGCCGGTGCGATCGATCCAGCGCTTGAGCTTGTCGAAGTCCTCGCGCTCCCAACTCGGATCGACGATGAAGTTGGGCGTATAGCCAACGCCGAGGTCCTGGAGGATCTCGATCGCCCTGTCGTTGTTGGCGACGGAGTTCTTCTTGTTGATCGACGAGAGACCGGCGTCGTCTATCTTCTCGAGACCGAGGAAGATCGTCATCTTGCCGCACTCTCTCCAGGTCGCGATGAGCTCCGGAAAGCGGGTGATGATGTCCGAGCGGGTCTGCATCGTGTAGTGCTTGCGAATGCCGGAGGCCTTGATTGCCTCGGCCAGCTCGCCGCCCCGTCGGACGTTCATCCAGAAGATGTCGTCGGTAATGAAGACATTGGGCGCCTGGATCAGGGCGAGCTCCCGGACCACCCGCTCGGGGGACTTTTCGCGGAAGGTGCTCTCGTGGAACTTCCAAACCGAGCAGAAGTTGCACTTGAATGGACAACCGCGCGCGGTCTCCAGCAGGGCCAGCGGGCGACGAAAGCTGATGTAGTACTCGCCAGCGTACTCCGAGATCAGGTGGCGCGCGGGGAGCGGCAGCTCGTCGATGTTGGCGCGCGCCGGCGCGTGCCCGGTCGCCACCGGTCCGCTCGGCCGGTTGAGCACCAAGCCCGGAACCCGTGCCAGGTCCTCGCCCCGTTCGTGGGCGCTCACCAGCGCCGGCATGACCTCCTCGCCGTCGCCTACCGCCACCACGTCGATCGCCGGGTGAAGGAACCAGTTGGGATCCCGCGAAGCATCGTGCCCACCGACGACGAGCAACGCGTCGGGCAGCTCCTGCTTGACTCGCCGGGCGAGGCGGAGCAAGCGGAATCGTTCCGTCGTGAAATTGCACTGCACACCCACGATGTCGGGCCCGAACCGGCGGGCCTTGGCCAAGCCGCGTTCGAGGCCGTCGATGCGCAGATCGACGATCTGGCACTGGTGGCCTTCGAGCTCGACGCCCCCGGCCACGCACTCGAGTCCCAGCGGCTCGACGAAGGTGATCATCTCGAGCCCGATGATGCCGCCGATCGGGGCCTTCAGGAACGTGACCTTCACTGCGGGCATTCGACCAGACCCGTTCCCGCCGGTCAAATGCAGCCACCCGAGCGCTCATGAAGGTCGTATGCTCGATCTCGAGGTGCTGGCATGACAACGCATGACGATCGAGCCGCTGCCTTCCACCGCCTCCACTCGACCGGTTGCTTCGTGATGCCCAACCCGTGGGACGCGGGGAGCGCGCGGGCTCTCGAACAGCTCGGCTTCAGGGCGCTGGCGACGACCAGCGCCGGTTTCGCCTGGACGTTGGGTCGCGCGGACAACCAAGTCACGCTGGCTCAGGCGCTCGAGCACCTCCGTGTCGTCGCGGCCGCCGTGAAGGTGCCGGTGAACGCGGATTTCGAGGGCGGCTTCGCGGTCGATCCAAGACAAGTCGCCGCGAACGTGAAGCTCGCCGCGGCCACTGGCATCGCCGGACTGTCCATCGAGGACTCCAGCGGCGACGAGGCACGGCCGCTCTACGACTTCGATCTGGCGGTGGAACGCGTTCGATCCGCGCGTCGGGCGATCGACGAGAGCGGCACCGGCATCGTTCTCACCGGTCGCTCCGAGGGGTTCGTGTGCGGCCGCCCCGACATCGACGAGACGGTTCGCAGGCTCCGCGCCTACGCGCAGGCCGGCGCCGATTGCCTCTACGCTCCGCGCATCGAAACCGCCGAGCAAGTGGTTGCGATCCTCGCCGCGGTGTCGCCCAAACCGGTGAATCTGCTGATCAACGCCCCGTTCATGACGGTCGCGATGGCGGCGAGCCTGGGAGTGCGACGGATCAGCGTGGGCGGCACGCTCGCGCGCACCGCTTGGGCTGGATTCCTGCAAGCCGCCAAGGAAATGGCGGACGCGGGGACCTTCTCCCGATTCGTACAGCTGCCGAACGTCGACGCCCTCTTGCGGCAACGATAGATCGCGACAGGAGGTCCCTCCTGGGCCGAGCTGGTGCCGAGGCGGAGCCAGCCACCTGGCAGGATAGAGCACTCGAAGGGAGTTGCCTGCGAGAGGCTCGAGACGCCTCGGCGACCTCTCCAAAAGTGCCATAGAAGGGACCGGGGGTTCACGCTCGCGTCCTCCGCGCAGCGCCCCGACACAGCAGTGCCTCCCCTTCAATGCCGGCTTCCGCAAACGAACGGAGCGGCACGATCCTGCGCGCGAATCGCCACGCACGCGGCTGGCACCTCGGCGGGGCAGCAGTCGACAGGCTCGAGAGGACCACCATCACTTTCGTAGAAGCGGCAATGAAGGGTCGAGGACTCCGCGCTCGCGCTCTCTGCGCAGCGGCGCGACGTCGCAGAGCCTCCCCCTGAATGCCCTCTTCCTCCAGCGAGCGGTTCGGCACGAGCTCTCCCGCGCAGCGCCCGCGGGATCGACCGAAGGCGCTTCGACGGAGCTCCGACTCGTCGGAATCGACGCGCTAGCGCTCGACGACCAGCGGCAGCTCGATCGCGCTGGCGTAGCCGGGGGCGTGGTAGATGCGCTGGGTGGCCTTGCGGTAGTCCTCCGGCCGCGCCCAGAAGATGCTCGCCACGAAGGTCTGGGGGTTGCGGTCGTAGAGCGGGAACCAGCTCGACTGGATCTGCACCATGATCCGGTGGCCGGGCTTGAAGACGTGGTTCGCCGTAGGCAGCTCGAAGCGGTATTCGAGCGGCTGGTCCGGCGTGATCGGCTTCGGCGTCTCCAGGCTCTCGCGGTAGCGACCGCGGAAGATGTCGGCGGCGACCATCAGCTGGTAGCCGCCCATCTCCGGCTGCGCGGCGACCTCATCCGGGTAGACGTCGATCAGCTTGACCACCCAGTCGGAGTCGCTGCCGCTGGTCGCGGCGATCAGGTGCGCGACCGGGCGGCCGCTGATCTGGAGCGGCTCAGAGAGGATCTCCGAGGTGAATGCGAGCACGTCGGTACGCCCCGAGGATTCGCGCTGGTCGGTGACCAGCCACTCGCGCCAAGTGTCGCCCTCAGCCTTGATTGGGCGCGGAATAAAGGGCACCGGTTTGGCCGGGTCGGAGACGTACTCGTCAAAAGGTGCGCCAGCGTCGGCCGGCGGTTGGAAACCGACCTCGAGACCCGGTCGCAGGTAGAGCGCGGTCGGCCGGATCTCGCACCCCGCGGCGCACCCCATCGGCCACGCGGGCAACCGGCGCCAGGTGTTGCTCCCGGTCTCGAACGCGGTCACGGGCGCGACATCGGCGTTGGGCGCACCCTCCTTCAGATACTGGGCAAGGAACGGGGCCAGGATGTCGCGGCGGAACGTAAGCGCGGTGTCGGAGTCGAAGCGGATCGCCCCCAACGAGATCCCGTCTCCGATCTGCTGGCCGTGGCGCCAGGGGCCGAGCACGAGGAAGACCTTGTCATTGGCGACGTCCTTGGGCTCGATGGCGTCGTAGACGGCGGGCGCGCCGTAGATGTCCTCCTGATCCCAGAGACCATGGACGAGCATCACCGGCACCTCGAGCGGCTCCGCGGCGAGCACGCGGTCGACCGCCTGGTCGCGCCAGAAGGCGTCGTAGCTCTGGTGGGCGAGGATCTTGCGCCAGAAGCCGACCTGCTCCATCCCGCGCCGGCGCCCGAGCTCCCCCGCCGAGCCTGCCGCGAGGAACTCATCGTAGTCGTCGTAATGGGTCGAATACCACTTCACGTCGTTCTTCCGCGTCGCCTCCTGCTCGAAGATGTAGTTCATGAAGAGCTGGCGGAAGGCGCCGTTGTGGAACCAGTCGTCGCCGCGCCAGCCGTCGACCATCGGGTTCATCGGCACGGCGACCTTCAGCGCCGGATGGGGATGGACCAGCGCCATCAGCGGCAGGAAGCCGTCGTAGGAGATGCCGAGAATGCCGACGCGACCGTTCGACTCGGGGACGTTTCCGACCAGCCAGTCGATCGTGTCCCAGGTATCGGTCGAGTGGTCGACCGGCGTCGGGTTCTGCGGTCCCGACAATGGGCGGTTCATCACGTAGTCACCCTCGGAGCCGTATTTGCCGCGCACGTCCTGCACGACGCGGATGTAGCCCCCGGCGACCACCACGTCGGTCGGGTGGTCATAGCCGTGGATCGCCGTCGCGAGGTGCGCGCTCGCCGTGCGCTCGGTCATCGAGTCGGCATCGTAGGGGGTTCGCGTCAGCAGCATCGGCGCGCCCTGGGCGCCTTCCGGAATCAGGATCACGGTGTGCAACTTGACGCCGTCGCGCATCGGGATCTCGGCCACGCGGCGCTCGTAGTCCCAGCCGTCGGTGGCGGGCGCGAGCTCGGCCGGCGTCTCGCTCGGGTAGTCCGGATAGCTCCCGGCCGGAGCGGCCGGGACCGCCGGCTCGACCTGCCCGGCGGCGAGCCCGGGTAGCGCGAGCGCCACCAGGCAGAGAGTCGAGGTGCGCACGCTAGGACTCGTTCTCATGACGCTACTCCTCTCGATCGAGCTGCGACTCCGGAAACGAACCGGCGGCGCGATTCTATCGTCGAGGGACGGCGTCGCCGAGGGCGGCGAGAGTGCGCTCGGTCTCTTCGAGGTGCGGATGGGCGGGAGGGAGGAGCTCCCGCTGCACCGCGAGCGCCGCTTCGAGCAGCCGCGTGCCGGCGGCTCCGCTCGCCGCGCGCGGCGAGCGCGGCGCCGAGCCAGATCGCGGCGCGCGCGCTGCGCGCGTGATGTACGCCCAGGGTCGAGAGGTAGATTTCGTGCGCGGCGCGCAGGAGCGGCTCCGCCTCGTCGGCCCTGCCCACCTCGACCAGCAGCCGGCCGAGCTCGACCTGGGCGAACGCCCGGCTCGGATGCGTCGCGCCTTCCAGCTCGCTCGCCATCGCCAGCGCGCGCCGGTAAGAGCCCTCGGCCGCCGCGAGCTCGCCCCGTCCGTGCTGCGCCATGCCGATCCCGGCGAGCCGGCGCGGCGCGTAGCGGTTTACCGGACCGAGCTGGCGTTCCACCACCGCGAGGCTGCGGCGGTAGAGCGCCTCGGCCTCGTCGAACCGACCGCGTAGCCACTCCACTCCGGCCAGGTTCGAGGCCGCGATCGCGACCGCCAGGTGCTCGGGGCCGAGCAGACGCTCGTAGCTCGCGAGCGCCTCGCGGTACACCGGCGCCGCCTGCTCGAAGGCTCCGCGGTTCTCGAGCAGCACCGCGAGATCGTTCCGGCTCTGCGCCACCGCCGGGTGGTCGGCGCCGTAGATCTTGAGGCGCTGATCGAGGGCCTCGCGCAGGAGCGGCTCCGCCTCGTCGAAGCGGCCGAGCCGAGAGAGCAGGTTGGCCAGCGCGTTGCTCGCGTCGGCGATGCGTGGGTGGATCGGACCCTCGCGCCGCACGAAGCTCTCGCGCGCCGCATGCGCAGCATCGGTTCCGACTCGTCGTAGCGTCCGAGGTCGTGGAGCAGCACGCCGAGATTGAGCGCGGTCTCGGCCGCCTGAAAGCCACACCCCTCGTCGCACGACTCGAGAATCGCAAGCGAGCGCCGCAGCAACGGTTCGGCGGCGCCTGGCTCCCCCCGCTCCTTGAGCGCCACGGCCAGGTTGCTGAGACTCGAGGCGACGTCGGGATGCTCCCCGCCGAGCCGCTCTTGCGCGGATCGCGAGCGCGTCGCCGAAGAGCGCTTCGGCGTCGGCGTAGGCGCCCTGCTGCAGGCGCACCGCGGCCAGGTGATCGACGATCGCAGCCGCCTCGAGATCGCGGTCCCGGCCACCGGCGGCGGCGAGCTCGAGCGCACGCCGCAGCATCTCCTCCGCCCGCTGGTGGTTACCGAGGTGGCCGAAGACGGTGCCGAGCACGTCGAGCATCCGCTGCTGGACCGCGGGGCGACTCGCCATCTCTTCGACGCGCGCGGCGCCGCGTTCCAGCAGCTGGCGCGCAGTGGTCTCCTCCCCCAGGGTCTCGCTCGGATCGCTCGCCTCGAACAGGCCGAGCAGGAGCTCGGTGATCTCCCCGGCCTTTTCCGACTCGAGCCGCGCCAGGTCGCGCTGCCGCTCCGCCTCGCGCTGACCGGCGATGATGACGAAACCGAAGCCGATCGCGGCGGCCAGCGCGACGGCGCCCACCACCACGCCGAGTCGGTGCCGGCGCACGAACTTCTGCAACCGGTAGGCGAGCCGCGGCGGCCGGGCGGCGATCGGGCGGCCGGCGAGGTGGCGCGCGAGGTCTTCCGCCAGCGCATCGACAGAGGAGTAGCGCTCGGCTGGATTCAGTGCGGCCGCCTTGAGCACCACGGTGTCGAGGTCACCGGCGAGCCGTCGGCGTAGCCGCCGGAGGTCGCTCTTCGACATCGCCGTCCCGGAAACGGCGCCGTCGGGAATCGGCGCGACGATCGCGGTCGACGGCCGCACCAGCTCGACGTCACAGATCGCGCGTTCGATCTCCGCCGGAGCGCGCCCGCCGATCCGGCGCGCGCGGCGGCCGGTCAGCAGCTCGAAGAGCAACAGGCCGAGCGCGTAGACGTCGGTCGCGGTGGTAATCGTCTCGCCGCGCACCTGCTCGGGCGCCGCGTACTCGGGGGTCATCGGCAGGAGCCCGGCGCGGGTGGCGGCCGGCGGCGCAGCGGGATCGCTCAGGGCCGGATCGAGCAGCTTGGCGATGCCGAAGTCGAGCAGCTTCACCCGCCCTGCGCGGTCGACCAGGATGTTCGACGGCTTCAGGTCGCGATGGACGATGAGGTGCTGGTGGGCGTGCCGCACCGCCGCGCAGACCTCGAGCAGGAGCTCGAGGCGGCGCTCGAGGTCGAGCCCGCGGGCGACGCAGAACTCGGTGATCGGTGCGCCGTCGATCAGCTCGATGGCCAGGTACGGATCGCCGACTGCGTCGACGCCCGCGTCGTAGACCTGCGCGATGTGCGGATGGGAGAGCCTGGCGAGGGCCCTGCCCTCGGCGCGGAACCGGTCACGCAGCTCGTTGCGCAGCCAGCCCCCGGCGACGAAGCGCTTGAGCGCCACGCGGCGATGCAGATGATCGTCGACCCGCTCGGCGGCGAAGACGCGGCTGGAGCCGCCGCGGCCGATCTCGCGCAGCAGCCGGTACGGCCCGGCCCGTTCCCCCTCGGCGCCGGCATCGGCCCCTCGTCGGCATCCGCGCCCTCGTCGGCATCGCGCCAGGCGGGCGCGGCGAACGCAACCGCGTCCTGATCGAGCAGGGCGAAGGCGCCCGCGTCGGCGGCCAGCAGCTCCTCGACCTCGGCGCGAAGCTCCCGATCGCCGCCGCACCCGCGGTCGAGCAGCGCCGAGCGTCCGGCCGGATCGAGCTCGAGCGCTCGCTCGAACAGCGCCTCGACCTCGCGCCAGCGCTCCGGCGCGAGCGGCGGCCGCCCGCCGCCGCTCGCGTCGTCGCTCAAACCGCCGCCAGCTCGCGCGCCAGCCAGGCGCGCGCCTTGCGCCACTCGCCGTTGACGGTGCGCACCGAGACTTCGAGCGCGGTGGCGATCTCGGGCTCGGTCATGCCGCCGAAGAACTTGAGCTCGACCACGCGCTCCGCGCGCGCGCTCAGCCGCCGCAAGCGCTCGAGCGCCTGATCGAGGACGAGCACCAGCTCACCGCGGTCGTCGACGGGGATCGCGCCCTCGTCGAGCGGCAGCGGCGCCAGCCGGCCGCCGCGCTTGCCGGCCGAGCGGGCGCGGAAGTGGTCGACCAGGATCTGACGCATGACGCGCGCCGAGAGCGCCATGAAGTGGACGCGGTCGTGGGCGGTCAGGTGCGCCGGATCACAGAGCTTGAGGTAGGCCTCGTGCACCAGCTCGGTGGTGTCGATCGCGCCGCCCGCGCCGCGCCGGAGTTGGCGCCGGGCCAGCTCGCGCAGCGGCTCGTAGAGGCGCTCGAAGAGGGCCACACGGGAGGCCTCGCTCCCCTCGCGTGCCGAGATCAGGAGCTGGGTGGTGTCGGTGCGCCGAAGCAGGTCGGACATCGTCGCCGGATTGAGCAGCACTCTACTACCAGGCGCTCGGATCCCCGGCCGGTACGGTCTCGCGCTGCGGCCGGAGCGCCGCGCTTGCGTGATTCGCCGGCGCCCTACGTAATCGAGAGTAGGGGCCCGACTCCCGACCTTTCGAACGTACCGACCTACTCGAGAGGTTCGATCGCCAAAACCACCGCGGCCGCCCCGGGAGGATCCGATGACTGTGCGACGCCGACCGCTCCTCACTTCACCGCCCCGACGGTCGTGGCGGCTTCGCGCCGCCGCGAGCGTGGCCCTCTGCGCGATGTTGGCGTGTTTCGGATCCGCGGCCGCCCGTGCGGTCGACGAGTCGGAGATCGACGCCGGGGTCAACGAGATTCTCTCCCGTCTCCCCCCGGACCAGGCCGAGGCCGTCTTCCGCGAGATCTTCGATCTGGGTTCTGCAACCCTGGTGACCGAGTCTTACGCGATCTCGCCGGGGAGCCTGCGCAGCCTCGACTCCTCCGGGCCCGAGAATTTCTTTCGTTTTCGACCAGGGGTTGTTCATAACTGAGGGCGGATTCTGGGGCTGCATGTACGCGCCGCTCCACCTGCCGCAGGGCGCCACGGTCACCGGTCTCGTCATGTGGTTCGTCGATGTCGGCTCGGGCTGGTACGCAGCGGACATCCGGCGCAAGTCGATCACTTCGACGGCCCTCGCCCAGATCATGGGCTCGGTGACATCCACGGACGGCGCGGGGATTCGATTCGTGCTCGATGCCACGATCAGCAACGGCGTGATCGACAACGACAATTACGTCTATTACGCCTTCGTCTGCCCGAACCCCTTTCCGGGCCCCGAGTTGCACGGGCTCTACATCATCTACAACCGCTGAGAGGACGATCATGAAGCTGCGCCTCCCCTCGTTTCTACTGCTGGCGCTGGCAGCGGTCCTGCCGGCTTCGCCTCTCCTCGCCGCCCGACTCGTGCTGAGCGGCGCCGACTTTCACACCGAAGACGGCAGTGGGCAGTTCTTCGAGGTGGCCGACGGCTCGGTCGTCGGGCACGGAGGCCTCGACGGCACCTGCCTGGTGGCCGGTCTCGACCTGCCGGACGGGGCGATCTTCACCAATATGCGGGTGCGCTATCTCGACAACGACGTCACCAATTTCTCACTGGATCTCCTGCGCAAGCGGCGGGGGAACAGCGTCGGCGCGGCGTCGGTCGCCTTCGTCGATACGTCCGGGGTGTCGGCCTCGGTGCAAGAAGCGAACGCCACCTGGATCTCTCAACGACCCAATCGACGCCCTCTACACGTACTACTTGAGCACGCGAGTCAACTGTCTCGACTCCGCCTCTCATCGCATCTTTGCGGTGACGATCGACTACTTGGATCCGATCTTCGCCGACGACTTCGAATCCGGAAACACGAACGCCTGGGGGATCCCGCCCTCGAATCTGCGCTGGAAGCTGGTGTCAGGGCCCCAATTCAGGCATGGGATGGACGGGCCGAGCGATCCCCCCGGGGGGACGACCTGGTTGATCAATCCCGATCTCGGCACGTTCGAGCAGCCCGACTCTTCGGACTACTACTTGGACTTTTGTGCCATCGCGCCGGTCGAGCTGCCGGACGGCGTGACGGTGAACGGGTTCATCGCCAACGTCTACGACCGACGGACCGACCGCGGGCTGACGCTCACCCTGCGCGGGAAACTGATGAGCTCCAGCGGCGCCGCCAGCGTGCTGGCGACCGCCTCGACCTCCGCCTCGACCGGGTGGCACATTCTCACCGATCTGAGTGCGAGTCACGTGATCAACAACTCCCAGCGCTGGTACTACCTTGACGTCTGCGCGACCGGCGGCGGCGCCATCGTGGCTCTCGGCGACCTGCAGACCCAGGCGGTTCAGATCATCTACACGCTGCCTTGAAGCCGCTGCTATTTCGGAGCGACCGCGCCGGCGGCCGGCCAACCGGAGTCGCCCAGGCGGGTCAGGCTCATCTCGAAGAAACGGATGGGCTCCTTGTCGGGCAGGATCCGGTCGCCGACCTCGCTCCAGGTGCGCTCCTTGATGACCGCGGTGTAGCGGATCGTCATCGGCCCGGCGGGGATCTCCCACTGGAAGCCATCGGCCGTGGGGGTGAGGACGAAGTCTCCGGCGTGACCCTGCGCGTAGGAGCGCATCTTGAAGACCTGAGTGCCTGGATCGTAGGAGACGATCGCCAGGGCATGGAAACCGACGCTGCCGTCCGCCTCGTAGCCGCGCCCCTCGATGACCTTGACCGCGCCGTCGAGGAACGGGCCGATCCGTTCGGTCTGGGTGATGTCGTGCTTCTCGCCCGAGGGCAGCAGAGTCCAGGCGGATCCTCTCCACTCCCCGTCCATGAAGGCGAGCCGGCTCATCGCCTCGCGTTGGGCCGCGATCAGAGCGGCTGGATCCGGCCGCCCCTGCCCCGCAGCGGGCGACGGCGCTCCGGCCGCCATCAACACCAATCCCATCGTCGCGATCCCGAATCTCAGCATTCCCGTTCTCCTCGAAGAGCCGTCGTTGTGCCCTGCCCCGGATGGGTCTTCCGCCTGCCACTCGATACTGCACCTACTCGGCAGCACTTCTCGTTATTCCCTCGCACTCGCGCGCCAGCGCTTCCCCTTTTCGGTCCAGCGGCCGGAGGGCTCAGCCCTGGGGCCGACTGGCGCAATCCGGCGCGAGGGCATTTCCCTCGACCGCCGTTTCCTTGCGCAGCACCCAGGTGGTCATCGCGCGTCGGTCCTGGACGAGGGTGGTCTTGAGCGGATCGAGGAGCTCGCCGCCGAGCTCGGCCGTGAGCGCTCTCAGCGCCGGCTCGTCCACCAGGTAGCGCTCGCTGCCGTCGGGTAGCGCGAAGCGGCCGTCGCCGAGAGGCCGGAAACGATCGGGCATGCCGAGGGTGGAGGCCAGACGGCAGAAGAAGAGGCCGCCGGGCGCGAGCGCCGTCCACGTCGCGTCGAGCATGGCGCGGAAGTGGGCGTGGTCGCGCGCGAAGTGCAGGACGGCGCTGCTCACCACCACCTCGGCACAGGGCCGCGGGAAGCTGTGGCTCTCGAGCGCCTCCTGTCGAAAGCTCTCGGCCGGCAGCCGCGGTGCGAGCTCGGCGGCGAGTCGGCGCGCAGCGTCGACGGCGCCAGGGTCGGCATCGACGCCGGCGACGTCGTAGCCCGCGCGCAAGAAATAGACGAGGTTCCTGCCGCTGCCGCAGCCGGCGTCGAAGATCCGCATCCCCGGCCCGATCCTCCCGCGTAGCACCTGGTCGATGAGATAGATGTCGGTCTTTCCGAGCAGCGCGCGAAGATCGGTCACCATGGACCCGAGGCTAGCTCAGTCGACCGGGAGAGGCGCGAGCCACGGCGCAGCGACGCGCGAGATCCTGGCGCGGCTCGCCTTCGTCGAGCTCGTGCCCGTAGAGCCTGAGGTATCATCCCGCTCGACCGTTTCACCTCTGCCCAATCTCATGCCGACTCCCGTTCGCGAGACCATCGACAGGCACCTCGGGCCCCTCGTCGAGGAGGGCGTGGACCTCGCTCGCCTCGGTCCGGAGGCGAGTCTGCGCGAGGACCTCGGCCTCTCTTCGCTCGACGCGGTGAGCCTGTTGATGACCCTCGAAGAGGAGTTCGACGTCGAGATCTCCGACGAGGAAGTCGTCGGTCTGGGCACGCTCGCGGACCTGGTTCGCCTGATCGAAGCGAAGGTCGCAGCGCGCGAAGCCGATCGGGCGGTCCATCCCTAGGCCCGACGGGAGCCCCGACCCCTTGCACCGCGCCGTGATCACCGGTGCCGGAGTCGTTTCGAGCCTCGGCAACGCGATCGCCGAAGTCGAGGCCACCCTACGCGCCGGCGCGCCGAGGATCGAAGCCGTTCCCGCATGGTCGGAGCTCGGTTTGCGCTGCCAGGTCGCCGGGGTCGTCCACGGCGCGGCCGAGCTCGCCGCCGCGGTGCGGATCCCGCGCCGCGAGCTGCTCGCGATGTCGAATGCCGCTCTCTATTGCACGCTCGCCGCCGCGCAAGCGATCGCCGACGCTGGCTTGACCCGAGACGAGCTCGCCTCGCCACGCACCGGCTGCATCGTCGGCACCGGCATCGGCAGCACCGGCGCGGTCTACCGGGGCGGCGTCGAGGTCCACGCCGGCCGCGCCCGACGCGTCAATCCGTACTCTCTGGTCCAGTCGATGTCGAGCTCGGCGAGCGCGGCGCTCGTCCAGCGCTTCGGCATCGGCGGCCGCAGCTACTCGCTGTCCTCGGCCTGCGCCACGTCGGCGCACGCCATCGGCCACGCCGCCGAGTTGGTGCGCGCCGGGACGCTCGACGTCGTGCTCGCCGGCGGCGGCGAAGAGATCGACGAGCTGGTGGCGGCCGCGTTCGCGGCGCTGCGCACGGCGCTCGCCACCCACTTCAACGATCGTCCCGAGCTCGCCTCGCGCCCGTTCGCCGCGGACCGCGACGGCGTGGTCCTCGCGAGTGGGGCTGGCGTTGTGGTCGTCGAGAGTCTCGAGCGGGCGCGCCGCCGCGGCGCTCGGGTGCGCGCCGAGATCGCCGGATTCGGCGCCAACTCCGACGGCTTCGACCTCGTGCTGCCCGAGCCCTCCGGCACGCGCGCCGCCGAGTGCATGACGCTCGCGCTCGCCGACGCCGCCGCGGCACCCGCCGCTGTCGACTACGTCAACGCCCACGCCACCGCGACCCTGGCGGGCGACCTCGCCGAGGCGGCGGCGCTGCGCCGTGTGTTCGGCGAACGCCTGCCGCCGATCTCGTCGACAAAGTCTCTCGGCGGCCACTCGCTCGGCGCCGCAGGCGCGCAGGAGGTGATCCACTGCCTGCTCATGCTCGAGGGTGGCTTCATCGCACCGTCGGCCAACAGCGAGCCGCGCGATCCGCAGCTCGCCGATCTGCCGGTCGTGACCACGACGCGACCCGCGCGACTCGGGCTCGTGCTCTCGAACAGCTTCGGTTTCGGCGGCACCCACGCCGTGCTCGCACTGCGTCACGCCGACTGAACGACGGCCGCAGCCTATCGATCCGTGCGCGGCCTCGACCCCACTGCCCGCCGGCTGCTCGCGCGGCTGCTCCGCCACCTGCCCCGGCTCGCCGTCGCCGGCCTCGCCGTGCTGGTGGCGGCGCTCTGCCAGCTCGCGCTCACCTGGTCGATCAAGCTCTGGTCGGACACGCTGCTCGGCGGCGCCGACCCCGCGGCGCTCCGGCTCGTGCTCGGCCTGGCGGCGGCGATGGTCGCGCTCCTGCTGGTGGCTGTATTCCTCTCCCGCTATCTGCTCGCGGTTTTCGAGAAGCGCCTGGTCCAAGAGCTGCGCGACGAGGCGGGCGCCGCGCTCCTCGCAGCCGAGGTCGGCACCATTCAGGCGAGGGGCGCGGGCGAGTGGCTATCGCGGCTGTTCAACGATCCCAACGCGCTCTCCGGCTTCGTCGAGGACCTGCTGCGCCGGCTGCTCGGCGGCATGGCGGTGACCTGCGGCGCGCTGGTCATGATGTTCGTGCTCGATGCCCGGCTCACCCTCGCGGTCGGCGTCGCGGTGCCGATCGCCGCGCTGCTCTTCGCTCTGCTCGGCCGCCGCATTCGTCGCTGGTCGCGGCTGGCGCAGGAGGAGCTCGGCGAGGCGACCGCGATCGCCGGCGAGCAGCTCCAGGGCCTGCCGACGATCAAGGCGTACCAAACCGAGCCGGAGGAGGTCGATCGCCTCGGCGCTGCCGGCGCACGCTACGTCGCGCGCGCGCTCGCGGCCGAGTGGTGGTCGACGGCCCTGGTCACCGCGGTCTGGTTCGCGACCGCGCTCGGCCTGCTCGCCGCGATCTGGTACGGCAGCCGGCAGGTGATCGCCGGCGCGCGCTCGCCCGGTGACCTGCTTGTCTTCGCGCTCTACGCGGCGCAGGCGATCGAACCGCTGCGCCGGCTCTCGGACGTCCAGGGGCGTTGGCAGCGCACGCTCGCGGCGGCGGCGCGGATCTTCGAATTGATCGACCTGCCGAGCGAGAACCGCCGCGGCGGACGCCGGCCACTCCCCGAGCCTGCGCGCGGCGAGCTCGAAGTCGAGCACCTCAGCTTCGCCTATCGGCCGGACGAGCCGGTGCTCGACGGGCTTTCGTTCCGCCTCGCGGCCGGCGAGACCGCCGCGCTCGTGGCCGCGAGCGGCGGCGGCAAGTCGACGCTGGCGAAGCTCGTGCTCGGCTACCTCGCTCCCCGAGCGGGGCAGCTCCGCGTCGACGGCGTCGATCTCACCGAGGTCGACCTCAGCGGGTTGCGGCGCCGCGTCGGTGTCGTCTTCCAAGAGCCTTTCCTCTTTCGCGGTACGCTCGCCGAGAACCTCCGCTACGGCGCCGGCGCCGTCTCCGACGCCCGGGTGCGCAAGGCGGCCGAGACGGTCGGGCTCGAGGGTCTCCTGCGCGCGCTGCCGCGCGGTTTGGCGAGCGACCTCACCGAGGCGGGGCGATCGCTTTCGGGAGGCGAGCGCCAGCGCATCGCCCTCGGCCGCGTGTTTCTGCGCTCGCCCGCCCTGCTGGTGCTCGACGAGGCGACCAGCGCGGTCGACAGCGAGACCGAGGAGGCGATCTTCGAGCGGCTGGCGCCCTGGCTGGCCGAGCGCACGGTCCTGGTCATGGCCCACCGCTTCTCGACAGTGCGCCGGCTGCCGCGCGTGGTGGTGCTCGAGCGCGGTCGGCGCGTCGGCGATGGCGCGCCGCGGTCGCTCCTGGCGAGCTGTCCTTCTTTCCGTCAGCTCTTCGCTTCCCAGGTCGAAGTGCCGACCGAGATGCCTTGACAGGGTCCGGACCGCCTCCTACGCTGCGGACTCGCCGACCCGCGCCGATGCGATTCTCTGCTCCACTCGATCTCGGATCCTCGTTCGCCGCCGGAGGGTTCCGCCCCGACGCCGTCGGCGCGGTCGACCTCTCCGACTGCTTCGACCCGGCACACGCCGAGTTGCCGGTCCGGCTCGTGCCGGTCGGCCGGGTCATCGATCCACTCGCGGTCCCCCACGCGCCGGAGCGGATCGCCGCCTATCGCGCCGCGATGCTCGCCGGGGCACGGTTTCCGCCGATCGCCGTGCTGCCGCTCGCCGGCCGCTTCTGGGTCGCGGACGGCCACAAGCGCTGGAGCGCCTACCGTGCGCTGGGCGCGCGCGAAGTGCTCGTCGAAGTCTGGACGGCTCGGCGCTGGCTGCGCGATCAGAGCCGACAGGTAGCGGGCACCGGTCGCCGCCTCGGCCGTGCGCTCGCGCTGCTCGCGGTGCGACCACGCGCGGGTCTCGCCCTGCTCGCGGCGGCGCCGCGCCATTGGTGGCGGGTCGCGCGCTCGCTCGCCGGGCACGCCCGCGCCGCCGCGACCGGAGCGCGGCGGCGAGGGGCGGCTCGCCCCGAGGAGCCTGGTCCGGCCTGAGTCACGCCCGACCGGATCCGTCGCCGCCATGCGCTTCGTCCTTCTCGACGAAATCCTCGAGCTCGAGCCCGGGCGCCGGGCGCTGGCGCGCAAGGTCTTCTCGCCCGACGACGACTATCTGGCCGACCACTTTCCCGGCTTTCCGGTCGTCCCGGGCGTGCTGCTGACCGAAGCGATGGGGCAGACCGGCGGCTGGCTGATCCTCCACCACCTCGAGTTCTCCCGACTCGTCCTGCTGGTGATGGTGCAGCACGCCAAGTTCCGCCAGCTCGTGCTGCCCGGCCAGGAGGTCCTGCTCGAAGCCGAGCTCGAGACTGTCGGCGAGTCCGACTTCGTGGCGCGCGGCCGGGCGCGGGTCGGACGGCGCGTGGTCGCCGAGGCACGGCTCGCCTACCGCGGCTTTCCGCTGCCGCGCACGCCGGGTGTCGCCGATCAGCTGACCGATTGGGCGCGCTCGACCTGGGCTCAATTGCGACCCGGCGCCTCGTGAGCGGCCCCGAGCTCCTGTCCACCCCGTCGCGGCGCGCGACGCTGTCGATCGCCATTCTGACCCGCGACGAAGAGCGGAACCTGCCGCGCTGTCTCGCGTCGGTCGCCGACCTCGCGGATCAGCTCGTCGTCGTCGACTCCGGCTCGACCGATCGCACGATCGAGATCGCGCGCGCTGTCGGCGCCGAAGTCGCCTCCCGCGAGTTCCCGGGTCATGTCGCCCAGTATCAGTTCGCGCTCGACCAGGCGCGGGGTGACTGGATCCTGGCGCTCGACGCCGACGAGTGGTTGTCACCCGCGCTGCGCGTCGCGGTCGAGTCGATGCTCGCCGGCGCCCGGCCGGAGGTGAGCGGCTGGGAGGTCGAGCGCCGCGCCTTCGTCTTCGGCGCCTGGGTACGCCATGGCGGCTGGTCGGAGTGGAAGCTCAGGCTGGTTCGGCGCGGCGCGGCGCGCTGGGGCGGCGTCGACCCGCACCCCCATCTGATCTGCGCCGGCGGCGTCGCGCGCCTCGCCGGTCCGCTCTGCCATCGCCCCTACGCCGACCTCGGCCACCATCTCGCCAAGCAGGACCGCTACGCGGCGGTGCATGCGCGGGGCGTCGCTGCGGCGGGTCGCTCGCCCTCGCTGCTCGGCCTGCTGTGCGAGCCACCCGCCGTCTTCGTGCAGCGCCTGCTTCTCCAGTCCGGCTGGCGCGACGGCGTGCGTGGCGTCGTCCTGGCGGGCCTGGCGGCGACCTACTTCTTCCTGCGCCACGCGCGGCGCTGGGAGGCGGTCTGGTCGGCGCCCACTCCGAGCGCCGACGAAGCCCCCGACCGCTGAGCCGCGGCCGGCGCATTGAGCTCCTCACCCGACGCTGCGCGCGAGCGCCCAGCCAGCGTCGCCTCGAGCTGTCGGGCGTACCGCTCGACGCAGCTCCCCTCCGCGACAGTGGCCACGGCACGCGCGCCCAACCGCTCGCGCTCTTCCGGGTCGCGCAGGAGAGCGGCCAACGCCGCCGTCAGGTCCGCCGGCTCGACGAGCTCGCGCAGCGCTCCGCGCGCCCGCAGGTGCGCGATCACGTCCGCGAAGTTCTCGCAGTGAGGTCCGACGATGAGGGCGCGGCCGGCACGCGCCGCCTCGAGCGGGTTGTGGCCGCCGTGACGCCCGAGGGTGCCGCCGACCACCACCACGTCGGCCACCGCGATCGCCGCCGGCAGCCAGCCGAAGCGGTCGACGACGATGACGCGCGCAGGCTCGGCTCCAGGTCCCGCGCCGCGCTCCATCTCGGTGAGCGTCTCTGCTCTGAACCCGGCGCGGCGCGCCGCGCGGACGAGCGCCCGCGCCCGCCGCGGGCGCCGCGGTGCCAGGACGAGCTGCGGCGCTCCGACGTCGGCCGGAAGCCCCGCCAGCGCTCGGAGCAGCCATCGCTCCTCTCCGGGGTGGGTGCTGGCCGCGACGACCCAGACAGCTCCGAGTGACTTGCCCGGAGCGCTCCCGGACGGCACCGGCACCAGCGTGTCGTACTTGAGGTTGCCGGCGACCTCGATGCGCTCCGATGGGGCGCCGATCGCAATCCAACGCGTCCGCTCGGGACCGCTCTGGGTGCCAATCCAATCGGTTGCCGCGAGCACTTCTCGGAAGAAGGCGGGCAGCAACCGGTAACGCGCGACGTCGCCCGGGTAGATCCGCGCGCTGGCGACAGCGAGCGGGATGCCGAGCTCCCGGCAACCGAGATAGAGCCGCGGCCAGATCTCGCTCTCGACCAACACCAGGAGATCCGGGGCGAGGGCCTGGAGCCAACGCCGCAGCGCGCGTCGACGGTCCCAGGGCAGCGGCGTCACGGCGACCACCGCCGGCACCTCCGCCGCCAGCCGCTCGCCCGCCGCGAGCCCGTCGCGGTTGCCAGCGGTCAGCACCAGGCGATCCTCCGGGTGACGCTCGGCCCAGTGACGGATCAACGCCGCCGCCGCGGCCATCTCACCCACCGACACCGCGTGCACGACGAGCAGCCGCCCGCTGCTCGGGCGCGAGCGTGGCGGCCGACCGAGCCGGGCGACGAGCCGGCCGAGCGTCGATCTGCCGAGCGCGACGGCCGCGAGCTCGAGTGGCACCAGCAGAAGCCAGACCGCGAGAGTGACCAGCCCGTCGTATAGAAGCAACACGCCGGAGCGGAATATACTCGGACACTCGCCGGACCGAGCGCGGAACCCTGCCTGCGCAGGGCTCCGCCGGCCGATCGGAACCTCTCGTCAAAGCAAGTGCCAGACCCCGCTCCGATCGAATCCCAGCGCCGGAGAGTGGTCGTCACCGGGCTCGGCCTCGTGACTCCCCTCGGCGCGAGCCGCCGCGAGATCCTCACCCGACTGGCCGACGGCGAAGTCGCGGCGAGCCGGCCGGTGGCGGGAAGCTCCGCCCTGCGCGTAGCAGCGATCGACGGCTTCGAGGCCCGCCCCTTCTTTCGCCAGCCGAAGGCGATCAAGTTGACGGACCGCAAGACGCAGCTGGCGGTCGCCGCCGCGGCGCTGGCGGTGGCGGACGCCGGGCTGACCGAAGAGAGAGCGCGCGACGAGTGGGCGATCGTCCTCGGCTGCAGCGCCTCCGACTTGCAGATCGAGGAGCTTGCACGCGCGCTGGGCACGACGGCGCCGGAGCGCGCTGTCGACGACCTGCGCTTCTTCGCCGAGCGCATCCTCGGCGGGCTGAATCCGCTCTGGCTGCTGATCAACCTGCCCAACATGGTGGGCGCGCACGTCGGCATCCAGCTCGCTTCGAACGGCCCCAATCACACCCTCACCGGCGACTGGATCGCCGGCGCGCAGGCGCTCGGCGAGGCCTACCTCGCCGTCGCCTCCGGGGAACGAGAGCTGGCTCTCGCCGGGGGCGCCGAAGCACCGCTCGACCCCTTCGACCTCGGTTGCCTGGCGACCCTCCGCCCCCCCGCCGGCATGCCGCCGTTCGCGGCTGCCGAGGGTGCCGCGGTCTGGGTGCTCGAAGAGCGTGAGCGGGCGCGGCGGCGCGGCGCGCGCGAGCTCGGCGAGATCTGCGGCTACGCCTCGGCCGCGGCGGTGGCCGATGGCGTGCCCGGGGCGATCCTGCGCGCTGCGACAGGTGCGCTCGCGGCTGCGGGCTGGGAGGCGGCGGAGCTCGCGGCGGTCGCCTCCGCCGGCTGCCCGGGCCATCCCTGGGAGAATCAGGAACGCGACGCCCTCGAGACACTGCTCGCCGCGGCGGCGGCGGGCGGCGCACGCGCGCCGGCCCGAATCGAAGTCAAGCAGCGCCTCGGCCACGCTCTCGCCGCCGCCGGACCGATCGACGCCGCTCTGTTGCTCGCTGATCTGTCGGATCGCATGGGCGAGCGAGCCGAGGCGGCGACTGCGGGCCTCGCGCTCTCGGTCGGGACGCTCGGCCAATGCGCCGCTCTTGCCCTGGCGGCGTCTGCCCGATCTTGATGGAGGAGTGCAGATGAAACCGACACGGGAGGAGCTGCGCCAGCGGATCGTCACCCTGGTCGCTGACGCGCTCGATCGCGACGCCGCCGAAGTCTTACCGCACCACTCGCTGATCGACGACCTCGGCGCCGAGTCGATCGACTTTCTCGACCTGCAGTTCCGGATCGAGACCGCCTTCGCTCTCAAATTCACTGACGAAGAGCTCTGGCGCGGCAGCTTCGACCCGACCGATCTGCGCTGGGTCGAGAATGGCCGGCTGACTCCGGCCGCCGTCGCGATGGTCCGGGGTCGCCAACCCGACTTCGCGTGGCAGCGTTTCTCGAAGGGCATCACCGCCGCCGACCTGCCGCGCCTGCTGACCATCGACACCATCGTCGACCACCTGGAACGGCGTCTCGCGGTGGCCGCGGAGGCGGCGCCGGCATGAGCCTTCGCCGGCGCGTCGTCGTGACCGGATTGGGCGTAGTCTCGCCGCTCGGCCATCGGGTCGACGAGCTCTGGCAAGGGCTCGCCGGCGGCCGTTCGGCGGTCGGACCGATCCGGCGCTTCGACGTTGCCGGCTATCCAACCCGGATCGCCGCCGAGTGCGCCGACGCGATGCGGCCGGAGCGGATCGCCGTCGAGCTCTGGGACCAGGCGAGTCGCATCGAACGCTTCGCCATGGCCGCCGCGAGCGCCGCGCTCGACGACGCGGGCCTCGCGCATCTCGCGCGGCGCGGGGGCGACGCGCGGCAAGGGCTGGCGTTGGCTGCGGGGCTGGGCTCGTTCGCGCACCGTGAGGTCTTCGCGCCCTGCGCCGCGGCCGCCACCGAGTCCGGCTTCGACGCCGACCGCTTCGTCGCCGCGCTCGCCACCGAGCTCGGTCCGCGCGCCGCCGAGCGCCGCAGTGCCGGCAACCTCGCAGCGCGACTGGCGAGCGAGCTCGCCCTCGCCGGCCCGCTGCTCTCGGTCGACACCGCGTGCGCCGCGGGCACGCAGGCGATCGGCGACGCCACACGCTGGATCCGCCTCGGCCTCGCCGACGCCGTCGTCGCGGTGGCGAGCGACTCGCAGCTGGCGCCGCTCGGGCTCGCCTCCTTCTGCCTCTTACGCGTCCTGTCGACCCGCAACGACGACCCGGCGCGGGCGTCGCGCCCCTTCGCCGCCGGCCGCGACGGATTCGTCATGGGCGAGGGCGCCGGTGCGCTGGTGCTCGAGGAGCTCGCGGCGGCCGAGCGGCGCGGCGCGCCGATCTACGCCGAAGTCGCCGGTTTCGGCTCGGCCTGCGACGCCTACCGGGTGACCGACCCTCACCCCGATGGGCTCGGCGCGGCGCTCGCCATGCGCCGGGCGCTCGCGGACGCCGGCGTCGAGCCCGCGGCGGTGGGGTACCTCAACGCGCACGGCACCTCGACGCCGGCCAACGACCGCCTCGAAACGCTCGCCATCCACAGCGTCTTCGGTGCGACGGCGACGCGACTTCCGGTGTCGTCGACAAAGTCGATGCTCGGCCACTTGACCGTCGCCGCCGGCGCGGTCGAGGCGATCGCGACCATCGGCATGCTCCACGAGCAGCGTCTCCACCCGACCCTCAACCTCGACGAGCGCGACCCTGACTGCGACCTCGACTACGTCGCGCACGTCGCGCGGCCGGCGCGCTTCGAGGTCGCGCTGTCGAATTCTTTCGGCTTCGGCGGCCAGTGCGCGAGCCTGATCCTGAGGCGCTGGAGCTCCTAAGCGTGCGTCCCGGACCGCCCGCGGCCGGCGTGACGGTCGACTTCGTCGGTGAGCCCCGCGAGGGCGGCCTCGAGCGCGACGCGATAGGGCTCCAGGGCCGCGCCGTCGAGATCGGCGGGCACCGCCAGCGGATCGCCCAAGGCAGTCCAGGCGCGGCCGACCGGCAACGGCACGCGGAAGCGGTCCCAGGAGGAGAAAACGAGGACGGGTCGGGCGGCGTAGGCCATCGGCACGATCGGCGCGCCGGTCAGGCTGGCCAGGGCGACGATGCCAGCCTTGGCGACGCGCGGCGGTCCGAGCGGCCCATCCGGCGTGACGGCGACGCTCACCCCCGCGCCGAGCAGGCGCGCGGCGGCGCGCAGGCCGACGGTGCCGCCGCGCACGCTACTGCCGAAGACGACGCGGGTGCCGAGGCCGCCGATTGCGCGCGCGATCAGCTCGCCGTCGGCGTGGTCGCTCACCAGCACGGCGTAGTCCGGACCGCGGAAGGCCCAGGCCGGCCAGAGCATGCGGTCGTGCCAGAACGCGCCGATGTAGGGTCCGGGGCAACGGCGGCGGAGCTCCGCCTCGGAGAGGCCGACCGTCGCGATCCGACTCGTGCGCCAGACCAGAGCGAGATAGCCGCGGATGAGAAGCGGCAACAGCTTGCCGCGCCACGGGCGGTAGGGTCGGCGACGGGCGGGCGCGAGAGGGCTGGGCATGGTGGCTCGGAGGTGAGCGCGGTGGACGACAGCGAGCTCGGCAGCCGGGCGCACGGCGCCGGTGCCCATCTGGTGCGTGCCCTGGTCCTCGCCCGCGATCTTCTGCTCACCCTGCCGGTCGTGCTGATCGCGCTGCCGCTCTGGGCGCTGCCTTGGTCGCTCGCCGCTCGGCTCGGACGATTCTACGGCCGCTGCGCCGGGCTGGGGTGGCCGGCCGCGCGGCGGGTGGCGATGATCAACCTGCGCCGGGCGCTCGGCCTCGATCGCGCTGCGGCACGCCGGTTCACCTCCGAGGTCTTCGCCCATCTCGGCGAGTCGATCGCCGACGGCCTGCAGTGCTTCCGCCGGCGCGACGTCGTGCTCGACTCGCTCTACCGGCTCGAGGATCCCGCATTCACCGACCAGCTGCTCGCCGATCCACGGCCCAAGGTCTTCGTCATGGCGCACCTCGGCAGCTGGGAGCTGACCGCCGCCGTCGTGGCACGGCGCTTCGGCGAGCGCGGCGCGGCGATCGCGCGCCGGGTGGACAATCCCTTTCTCGACGCCCTAGTGAAGCGCGTGCGTCTCGAGCGGCCCGGACAGTGGATCGAAAAACGCGGCGCGACCGCCACCGCGGTGGCGCGCCTGCGCGCCGGCGACAGCATCGCACTGCTGCTCGACGAGAACGCCGGCCGCCGGGGCGCCTTCGTCGAGTTCTTCGGCCGCCCGGCCTCGACCCATCGCAGCGCGGCGTTGCTCGCCCTGATGACCGGAGCGCAGCTGGTCGCGGGCGCCCTGGTGCGCGACGAGGCGAGCGGCGGGCGGCTCTTCCTGCTCGCCGAGGTCGAGCCTGCGGCGGAGCTCGCCGGCGAGGCGGCGGTCCAGGACCTGACGCTGCGCGTCACCGCGACCCTGGAGGGCTGGATCCGCCGCTACCCGAGCCAGTGGCGATGGATCCACTGGCGCTGGCGCGAGCGCCCGGACGGTAGCAGCGAGAGCTACCGGCGACACGATCTGCGGCGGGCCTTCGCCGACCCGGCGCCACCGGGGGCGAGAAGAAACGGCGCGCGCGCCATCTCGACCTCCTTGACGGGCGCTGCTAGTATCGAAGATCAATCCGCGAGGTGATTGCGACATGAGAAAGAGCGCGAATCTAGTCGTAGCGAGTTCGATGATCTTGCTGTCGGCGACCCTGGCCGGGGCCCAGGCGCCGCAGCCGAGCGGCATGCTGAGCCCCACCAATCCGGCGCTGCTGACGATGGACGGCATGCCGGACGGCAACGGCGACGTGCCGGTCACGATCGCCTTCGTCGCGCCGCCGACCGGTGGCCAGGGCTTCCTCGAGGTCATGATCAACTGCAACGGCGGATTCTCCCTCCCGCTCCAGGCGGCCGCGAGCCAGAACGGCATGCCCTTCGACGGCTTCGGCCGCGTTCCGGACGAGGTGATGATCGACCAGTTCGACACGTCCGACGCGATGCATCCGCGCCCGATCGGCGCTGCCTTCGCCGAATCCGGGCAGGCCGGCGGGAATGTCGGCATGGCGATGATGGTCGACTCCGACGGCAACCACCAGTATGAGCGGCTGATGGTGCAGGGGACCAAGGGCGGCATGCCGGTCGCGGCCGAGCTCGATCTGAGGAGCGCCGACCGCAACCAGGACGGCTTCCCGGAGTACGTGACGCTGTTCGATCCGGCCGCGGCCGATCCGATGTACAACCTCGGAGTCCTGCAGTTCTTCGGCTGGTACTGCAACAACGAGATGTACGATCAGGTCTGGCTTCCCGTCGCGCGCGACCTCGACAACGACGCCGCCATCATCGGCGACCTCGACGGCGACGGCATCGCGGATCCGGAGTTCTACTGGGGTCCCAAGCTGCAGATCGCCAGCACGTTGCTGCAGGTTCCGACCCTGTCGGGTCTGGGCCTCGCCGCGCTCGCCGCGCTACTGCTGCTCGTCGGCCTCCGGCTGATGCGGCGTCGCGGCCTCGCGGCGGGGGTCTAGGGCAGCGACGCAGCGAGTCGCACCCGGTCCGTTGCCGGTGCGCATCCTGATCAGCACGGGCGAAGTGTCCGGCGACATCGCCGGAGCCCTTGTCGCGGCGGTCGTGCGCCGCCGCGCACCTGCGGCCGAGCTCTTCGGCATCGGCGGTCGTCGGCTCGCCGCCGCCGGCGTGGATATCGTACGCGAGACCAACCACCTCGGTTGCGTCGGCTTCACCGAGACCTTCTCGGCGCTTCCGGCTCTGGCCGGGGCCTTTCGCGACCTGCGGCGCGAGGTCGCGCGGCGGCGGCCCCAGGCCGCGCTGCTGATCGGCAACGATCTCTTCAACTGCCTGCTCGGACGCTGGCTCCGGCGCTCGGGCGTGCGCGCGGTCTGCTTCTTTCCGCCGCAAGTCTGGCTCTGGCGGTCGCTCGCCGGCCCGATCGGCCGGAGCTACGACGCCGTTCTGACCAGCTTCCCGGAAGAGGACTCGACCTATCGGGCGCGTGGCGCGCGCGCCCACTTCGTCGGACACTACCTGTGCGACCGTCTGCCCCGCCTCGACGCCGAAGCGCGTACGGCGGCGCGCGCGAGCCTCGGGTTCGCGGGAAACGATCGAGTCGTGGCCTTGCTGCCGGGGAGCCGCACGGTCGAGGTGCGCGAGCTGGGACCGATCCTGGTCGAGGCGGCGGCCCGACTGCTCGCGCACGACCCTCTGCTCCGTTTCGTGCTGCCACTCGCCGAGTCCCGGTTCGCCCCCGAGATCGAAGCACTGCTCGGCCGGTATCCGGTCTCGAACCGCGTGGCGCTCGTCGGCGACAGCCAGTGCGCGCTCGCCGCCGCCGATCTCGCGCTGATGGCCTCCGGCACCGCTTCGCTCGAGGCGACGCTGCTCGGCGTGCCGATGGTGCTCCTCTACCGCTTGTCGGCCGTCACCATGGCCGCGGTCGGGCTGATCCGCGCCCTGGGTCTCGTCGACGTCGAATCGGTCGGCCTGCCGAACCTGCTGCTCGGCACGGAGGTCGTGCCCGAGCTGCGCCAGGGCCGCGCCTCCGCCGAGCGGCTCGCCGCGGAGGCTTGGTCGCTGCTCGGCGACTCGAGACGGCGCGCTGCGATGCACGAAGCGCTGGAGCGGATCCGGCCGCTGCTCGCCCGCGAGGGTACGATCGATCGGGTGGCCGACTGCTTGATCGCACACGCCGAGCGCCGTCCTTGGCCTGTGACCGCCGGCGCGACCGCGCCGCCGCAACGGGAGCTCGCCCCGTCGTGGAGTCACTGATGGCCCCGGACGTCTTCACCCTCGCGCAGCTCGCCGAGCGCCTGGGTGGCGAAGTCGAAGGCGACTCCCGCCGCGAGGTCGAGGGGGTCGACTCGATCGCGCTAGCCGGCACCCGTCAGATCGCCGTCGTGCTCGGCGCCGCGAATGCGGCGGCGGCCCTAGCCTCCTCCGCCGCCGCCTTCGTCGCCGCGCCCGGGCTCGCGCTCGACCACCGACCGGTGGTGCGCGTTGCCGCGCCGCGCCTGGCGCTGATCGAGCTGCTCGAGCTCTTCCACCCCCACCCGCCGCGCAGCGCCGGCATCGAGCCCGGCGCTTTCGTCGCCGCGAGCGCGACGCTCGATCCGAGCGTCTGGGTGGCCGCCGGCGCACGAATCGAAGCGGACGCCGTGCTCGCGGCCGGCGTCGAGATCCACGCTCATGCGGTGATCGGCCGCGGCACGACGATCGGCGCCGGCTCCGTGCTGCATCCTCACGTCGTGCTCTATCCGGGTACGCGGCTCGGCGCGCGGGTCGAGATTCACGCCGCCACGGTCATCGGCCGCCCCGGATTCGGCTACCACCGCGACCAACAGGGGCGGCAGCGGCGCATTCCTCAGGTCGGCTGGGTCGAGATCGAAGACGACGTCGAGATCGGCACCCACTGCGCCATCGACCGCGCCACTTTCGGCGCCACCCGCGTGCGCCGCGGCACCAAGATCGACAATCTGGTGCAGATCGGCCACAACAGCGAGCTCGGCGAGGACTGTTGCATCGTCGCGCAAGTCGGCATCTCTGGCAGCGTCGAGATCGGCGCCCGCAGCCTGTTGTCCGGCCAGGTCGGCGTCGCCGACCACGCGGTGCTCGATGCGGACACACGCGTCGGCGCGCAGTCGGGCGTGATCGGACATCTCACCGGCGGCGAGTGGATCGGCTACCCGGCCCTGCCCGCGCCGCAGGCGCGCCGCGTCTACGGGCTGCTCGCGCGCCTGCCGGAGCTCTATCGCGAGCTGCGGCGGCTGCGCGGCGAATGCGCCGAGCTGCGCGCGCGACTCGACCTGTCGACGGCAGAGCGTGGCGCGCCGGATGCGCTGGACACGCCGGCCCGCGGCCGCGGGCGCTGAGACGATGATCGCGTCGCCACCGGCGAGCCAGCGGCCGGTCGCGCCGTTGCCGTCGAGAATGCGCAGCCTGCTGCTCTCCTGGGCTCTGCTCGCGGCGATCTGGGCGCCCGGCCTGCTGGTCGTCGAGCTGCTGGTCCTCAAGCGCATCAGCCTCACCGCCGCCGCGCTCTGGACGGCCACCCTGGTTCCGGCCGCTCAGGCGCTGGCGCTCGAGAGCCTCGCCGCGCCACTCGGTCTCGGCGCCGCGCTCGCGCGTCTCCTGCGCTCCTGCCGCTGGCCGCGAATCTGGATCCCCTGGAGCCTGGCGGCCGCGAGCCTGGGTGCTGCCGAGCTCGGCGGCGGAGCCCGAATGCTCTCCGCTGCGGCCGCGCTGCTCGCCCTCGGCGCCGCCGCCCTCTTCGCCGCCGCGGCCCGGTCCTCCGGGGCTCTGGTCACAGCGCCCGCCGCCGCCCTGACACTCGCTCTCCTGCTCCTCCTGGCGATTTCGAATCGAATCGCCCCCTGGCTCGAAGAACTACCGTCGCTCCTCGCGCCCGGCTGGCCACCGCGCGCGACGCGGCTGCTCGTCCTGCTGCTTTGGCTCGGCGCGTTCTTCGCCACGCTCTTTCGCGTGCAGCGCGCGCTGGCCGTGGCGCGCAAGACGGCCGCCACCTGGCTCGGCGCCGCGGCGGGAGCGGGCGCGCTCGCTCTGGTCGTGCGCTTCCTGCCCCTGAGCTTGGAGGTCGCCGCGCCAGGCGCCGAGCCGCTCGCTCTCGGCAGGCCGCTCGTCCTCGTCACGGCCTGTCTGGTCGCGGCGGCGATCTCCCTGTCGCTGCCGGAGCCCGCGGGATGAGCCACCAGGACCTCGACCTCGCTGGCCGTCGCTACGTGGTCACCGGCGGCACGCGTGGGCTGGGCGCCGCGATCAGCCGTGCGCTGGTCGAGCGCGGCGCGCGGGTCGACGCCTGGTATCGCGCCGACCGCGCGAGCGCCGAAAGCCTCGCCGCGGAGATCGCCGCCGCCGGCGGCGAGATCAACCTCCACGCGGGCAACCTGGTCGAACCGGTAGAGGCCCGCCGAGTCTGTGCGGCGATCCTCGCGCGCGAGCCGCGGCTGGACGGCCTCGTCCACTGCGCCGCCCTCGGCTCGTTCAAGCCGCTGATGGAGGTCCGACCCGCGCAGTGGGACCTGACCTTGGACGTCGGCGCGCGCGCCTTCCTGCTCTGCACCCAGCAGCTCGCGCCGGCCATGGCCGACGGCGGGCGCATCGTGGCGCTGTCGAGCCTCGGCTCCCGGCGAGTGGTGCCCGCCTATGGCGCGCTCGGCATCGCCAAGGCGGCGCTCGAGGCGCTCGTGCGCTCGCTCGCCGTCGAGCTCGCCCCGCGCGGGATCCGCGTCAACGCCGTCGCGGCGGGCCCCGTCGCGGGCACCTCGATCGACGTCCATCCCCATGCCGAAGAGCTGCTGGCCCGCTCGGCCGCCCGCACCCCCGCTGGCCGGTTGGTGACCGCCGAGGAGGTCGCCGACCTCGTGCTGCTGCTGCTGTCGCCGTTGGCCCAGGGCCTCTGCGGCCAGGTCCTGGTCGCCGACGGCGGCCTCTCCCTCGCGCTATGAGCGGACGGAGCGCCTCCCCCGCGCTGGGCGCGGTCGCGCTCATCGCCGCCCTCGCGGCGGCTGCCGGTCTCGCGCTGGCGAACGCGCTCTTGACGCTGCCGGTTTCGTACACCCGGCGCCATGGGCCGCTCGTCGCGCTGGTCGTCGTCGCCCAGGCACTCGCCTGGTGGTGGACGCGGCGGCGTCAGCACGCCCTCGCGTCGGCTCTGCTCCTGCTCTTCAGGAGGCAGAAGGCTCTCGCGTTCTGGGCTGGAGCCGATGTCGCCGGGCTCGCCCTGCTCTGGGGCCGCGGCACCGCCGGCTGGTCGCGAGTCGCTCTCGTCTGGGAGCTCGTGGCCGCCTACGTCGCGGCTCGCGGAGCGCTCCTCGCGCTTGGCGTCACCGTCCGGATCGCTCGACGAACCGGTGTTCCCGGCCACACCGCCGGCGCGCGCGGCGTTCGCCTCCTGCTGCTCGTTGCCGCGCTCGCAGCGCCGGCGTTGGCGCCGCTCGCCAAGGCTTCGCCGCTCTGGCAGACCGCAGTCGCGGGCGGACTGCTGGCGCTGCTCGCGCTGGCAGTCTGCGCGCGTGCCGGCGAGACGCGGGACACCTGGGTCGGCCTCGCCGCCCTGGTCGCCTGCCCGGCGCTGGCGCTCGGCGGGAGCGCGCTGCTGCTCGGCGGCGCGGTGCTGCCCCTGGCCGCACCGCTCGCGCTCACCGCGCTGCTGCTTGCGCTCGGGCTGGCTACTCTGGCGACGCCAGCGGCGCTCGACCCACCGGATTCGGGTTGAAGCGGCGCATGGTCCCAACGGCTCCACCGATCTCCGCTCGCCCACGCCGAGCCTTGGTGGTTCGTCTCTCCGCGGTCGGCGACATCGTCCACACCCTGCCGCTCGCGGCCACGCTCAGCAGCGCCGGCTGGAGCGTCAGCTGGCTCACCGAACCGGCCGGGGTCGCGCTGCTCGCCGGCAACCCGGCGGTCGCGCAGGTACTCGTCGTGCCGTCGCCACGCTCCTTCCGTCCGGGCAACGCCACCCGCGCGCTCGCCGCGCTGCGCGGGCACTGTTTCGACGTCGCGCTCGACGTCCAGGGGCTCTGGAAGTCGGCGCTCTGGTGCCGCATGGCGCGCGCCGGTCGCCGCATCGGCCTCGCGCGCGCTGCCCGCCGCGAAGCGGCGTCGGCGACGCTGCTCGGAGAGACCGTGACGCCGCCGCTCGAAGCGGCGCACGTGATCGATCGAAACCTCGCGTTGCTCTCGGCCCTCGGCATCCACGAGCTGAGAAGGCGCGACTTCCCATTGCCGTCTCTGGACGGCGTCGAGCTGCGTCGGCCCGCGGCGCTCGCGACGCGGCGCTGGGCCGAGGTCGTCGTCCTGCACCCGGGCGGCGGGTGGGAGAGCAAGCTCTGGCCGGCCGAGCGCTGGGCCGAGTTGGCGCGCGCGCTCGCCGGCCGAGGGTGGGCACCGCTCGTCTCCTGGGGACCCGGCGAGCAGGCGCTGGCGGCGGAAGTGGTCGCCCGATCGGCGGGCGCCGCGGTCACCGGGCACGCCACCGATCTGCTCGAGCTGGCGGCGTTGGCGCGCCATTCGGCCGCGCTGATCGCCGCCGACACCGGCCCCTTGCACCTCGCCTGCGCCGCCGGAGCAAGAGTGGTCGGCCTTTACGGCCCCACCGAGCCAGAGCGCAACGGACCCTTCTCCGCCGCGTCCGTCGTGGTGCGCCGGCGGCCGCCTTGCGCCCCCTGCCATCGCCGGCGCTGTGCGCGCCACGCCGGGATCCTGGCCGAGATTCCCGCCGCCGAGGTCCTCAACGCCTTGCAGCGGCTCGTTGCCTGACCAATGCCAGCGCTCTCACCAGGCACGGCGCAGCCGAGATACCGCATCCGCGCGGCAGACGCGAAGCATCCGCTGGCAGGCCTCGGCCTCGCGGCGGTCTGCCTGACGGTCTGGCTGCCGGGCTTCGCGGCGCTGCCGGCGCTCGATCGCGACGAGAGCCGATTCCTTCTCGCCGCTCGTAACATGGTGGCCTCCGGCGACTGGCTCGTACCGCGATTGGACGACCGCCCTCGGCTCGAGAAGCCGCCGCTCGCGACCTGGCTGCAGGCCGCGACGATCGCCGTTTCGACCCGCGGCGAACCGGCGCGCGATGCGCCCTGGATGGGGCGCCTGCCCTCGCTCCTCGCCGCGCTCGCCACGGTGCTCGTCCTCTGGCGCGACGGTGGCAGGCTCGTCGACCCGCGCGCCGCGTGGCTCGCCGCGCTCCTGCTCGGCCTCTCGCCCCTGGTCGTCGCGCAGGTGCGCCAAGCGCGCGCCGATCTGATCCTGCTACTCCCCTCGACGCTCTGCCTCCTGGCGCTCGCTCGCGTCTGGCGTGCGGCGCGGAGCGGAAATCCGGCGCCGCCGTGGGTGGTCGTCGGCTTCTGGTCGGCTCTGCTCGCCGCCGTGCTCGCCAAGGGACCGATCACGCCCTGGATCGCGGTCGCGACCGTGCTCGGACTCGCGTTCGGAGAACCGGCCGGGCGGCGCTGGCGTTGGCTGGCGCGCCTGCGCCCGGCGCTCGGACTGGGTTCGGTCGTGTGCGTTGTGGCTCTTCTTGCCTGGGCGCAGGGCAGGGCGGTCGGTGGATCGGCACTCGCGACGACTGCGTACCACGAGACGATCGGCCGCATCCTCGCCGGGGTCGATGGCCATTTCGCGCCTCCGGGCCTGCATGCCCTGCTCGCCCCAGCGTTGCTCTGGCCCGGCTCGCTCGGCCTGTTCGGCGCCCTCGCCTGGAGTTGGCGCAGGGCGCGACCGAGCGGTACGCGGAGAGCCTCACCGAGCTCTCTCTTCTTGCTGTCCTGGGCGCTACCCGCCTGGCTCGGCTTCGAGCTCGCCGCCACGAAGCTGCCGCACTACCCGCTGCCGCTCCATCTGCCGCTGCTGCTGCTGTCGGCAAGGTGGCTCCTGCGGCTGGTCGCCCGTCGACCGGTGGCGTGGCCAGCGGGACTCAACTGGCCGATTCGGACCTGGCAGGTTCTGCCCACGCTCGTGATTCCGGCGGGGTCGGCGGCGCTCGTGTGGGTCGCAACGGAATCCGTGGGACTGGCTGCCGGGGCCGCCCTCGCGTTGCTCGCTCTCCTCGCAGTTGCGGCGTCGAGTGCGAAGACCCGGCCGCTCTCCGGGCTGGCCTGGGCGCTTGTCGCTTGGGCGTGCGCGGTCGTGACTCTGGGTCTCGTCTTGCCGCGCTGGTCCGCGCCCTGGACGGCGGTGCGACTCGCGGCGGCGGTGGCGGCCGCCGATCCCGAGGGCGAGCGCCCGCTCGCCGACGCCGCTTGGGGCGAGGCGAGCCTGCCGCTACTCGCCCGCCGACCGGTCGTCCGGCTCGAGGTCGAGGCCGTGGCAGGTTGGCTCGAAGACCACCCCGAGGGCCTCGCGCTGCTGCCCGCGAGCAAAGCTGCAGCCCACGCGGTCTGGGCGAGAATCGAAGGCCTCGATCTCGTGCATGGCCGGCGTGTCGACCTGGTGCTGGTGGGCCCTCCTACTCCGCGCGCAGGACCCGGCTAGCCGGCGCCGCCGCGAAGCGGAAGAGGCCCAGCCGGCAACTGGCGCTAAGTCCGTTCGGCCAGCGTGCGGCGCGGGAGGAAGAGAACGCCGGCACAGGCGAGCAGAGTCAACAGGGTGATCGCAGCGCCGATCCCGAGAAGCCGCTCATGGTACTCGAGGAGCAGGCTGTGCGTGCCGGCTGGCAGCGCGATACCGAGCTGGCAGGCGGCGGTGGGGTGAACCTCCAGAGGCGTCTCCTCATCCAGCGTTGCCCGCCAACCCCGGTCGAACGTCTGCGCCGCGACCAGGAATCCCCCCTCCTCCGCTCGATAGTCGAGGCGGATCCTCCCTGCCCGGTCGTCTAACGCCAGCGTCCGAGGGGGCTGGGCGTAGGTGATCGTCCTGGCCGTACCGCCGGCGCACTGCTCGTCCTGTGCGACCTTCCACTCCACCGTCTGCGCGGCGTCCCTGGCCTCGGCCCAGGTGGCGTGGATCGTCACTCTGGGCACGAAGTGAAAGGGCGGCAGCACGAAGGGATTGACCACGTGGCGCAGCGCCAGGCTACCCGCTTCCTCCAGGGCGTTCGGCAGCCGCAGATCCGCCTGCTGCTCGGCCAGGGTACGACGCACCAACGCGTCGCCGACGTTCCAGAGACCGAGGTATCGGTAGCCCCTTTGCGGCAGGGGCCATTCGGCTTGGAACTGATCTTGCGCGCGCTGCCCCCAGCGCGTGAGCATCAGCTCGAAGTCGGGCTCGAAGACGCCCGGAATGCGCCAGAGTTGCCCCGCGTAGTCCTGGAGCGTTGCCACCTGGTTGCGCAACCGCGCGGTATCCGGGCCGCCGCGGGCGGACACGAGGTCGAGCGCATCCAGCCCCGGGGACTGCACATAAATGCGGCTCTTGGCGGGCAGCAGCCCGGCCACGATCTCGGGTGGTGCTTCGAGGATCGCGGCTGGTGCGGACCTCACCAGCCGATGGCCCTGGCTCCAGAGATCGGTGGTCAACAGCAGCAGTGCCAGCGCGTGGAGCCAGGGTTCGCGCAATCGGCTGAATCGGCAGAGCGCCAGCAAGCCGGCGACCGCGGCCGCGGTCGCAGCCGTCCACCAACTCGCGCCACGGAGATAAGGGAGGCCGGCGGT
Organism: uncultured Acidobacteriota bacterium; assembly: GCA_963700315.1. Classification (GTDB taxonomy): domain Bacteria; phylum Acidobacteriota; class Thermoanaerobaculia; order Multivoradales; family JAGPDF01; genus JACTMI01. The sequence continues at coordinate 273,630 of CAVOXC010000003.1, forward strand.
CGGAGCCAGGCCGCGCAGCATCGGGTCCGAGTTGGCGGCGATGAAGCCAGCGGCCCGGGTCGGGGCGAACTGCAGGAGCAGCGCGACTGAAACCGCCAGCGCCAGGACCGCCGCGGCCAGCGCGAGGGCCAAGCGCGCGGCCTCTGGTCGCCCGCTTCGGCGCTCGGTGAGTAGCCGCTGCCACCCCAGAACACCGGCGAGCCCGAGGACGAACAGGGCAAGGACGGCGAATTTCTCCGGGAAGCGCACCACCGCCAACGGTGGCAAGGCCGGCCAGAGCCAGGCGCTGCCGATGCTGTGCCGACCCAGCGCCAGGTACCAACTGGCGCCGAAAGCCAGCAGCCAGGCGCCCCGCCGCGGGATGCCACCGCTGCCCAGGGCCCAGAGTCCGAGCACCGAGAGCAACAAACCGGGATACAGCGATTCGACCAAGGGGTAGTGACCATCGTTGACGCTCCAGCCGAAGAACAACCCCTCCGCCTTGCGTGCCGGATCTCCGAAGAGACGAGGGAGCACGGGTTCGACCAGACGCAGCGGTGGCAACGACCAGTCGGCGGAGGAGGCGATGGTCTGGTGGCGCCGAGGCGAGTCGGCCAGTCTGTCGAGCGTCGGGAGGATCTGCACGGCGCCGAGCCCGCCGGCGATCGCCAGAAGCGCGAGCGCCCGCGCGCCCGACGCCGGCTGCCGGAAAGCTCGGGCGGTGGCCAGCGCCGCGAGCCCAAGAGCGCTCATCATCGCCGTGACCGGATCGCCCAGGACCGCAAGGCCCAGCGCTCCTCCACCCAGGATGGCCGGCCGTCGCCAGGGCGCTCCCGGGCTCGCCCTCAGTGCCTCGTCTCCCCAAGCGAGCACCCAGGGGAGCCAGACGATCCCGCAGTAGAGGTTGAACGCGCTCAACAGGGACAGAAAGGCGCCACTCCCGGCGAAAGCGACGCCGGCGAGCATCGCGGTGCCTCTTCCGCAACCGAGCCGACGGGCAAGAAAGAACGCCCCAGCCAAGCCGATCGCGGCGTGGAGGACCGCCAGCGCGGTGAGCGCCTGGGCAGGCGGCAGCGGCAGCACCAGCCAGTTCGGCGGATAGAAGGAGCCGTAGATGGGATTGGAGAGGATGGGTTGACCGCCGTGAGACCAGGGATTCCAGACCGGCAGGCCGGAGGCCGCCAGCTCCCGGAACGAGGTCCGCAAGGGGAGGTGAAGGGTGGCGACATCGCGATTGGCGAGCAGGCGACCGGCCGCCAGGACGGGAAAGAAGAGACTCAGCAGCCAGAGGACCGCGAGCAGGAACGGGAGGCCTCTGTTGGTCCGTCGCATTCGGGTGGACTGGGTGATCTGGCCGCGATGCTAGCAGTGGCCGATGGCGGATTGCTGCAGTCGACGGCTGGTACCGGAGCGGGCGCCCGCGTTAGCCAGACGACCGCGAGCCCTCGGACGAGAGAGCGTAGGGAACGTGGATCGCGACGGAGCCCGAAACCAAGACAGTGAACAGGAGATTCTTCAGCAGAAGCACTTTGCCGTCACCACCTCCCGGAGGCGCCGCCGCCGCCGAAACTGCCGCCGCCGCCCGAAAAACCGCCCCCGCCGCCGAAACCCCCGCCGCCGAAGCCGCCGCCGCCGAAGCCGCCCCCCCCCAGCGGCCGCCACCGCGGAAGCCGCCGCCGCGGTGCGCGCGACGAGCGTTGATCGTGATGAAGAGCGCGATCATCAGGACGATGAAGAAGACGACGCGGGAGTCGCCCTTTCCCGAGCGAAGCCCGCGCGCCGGACTCGGCGCGTACTCGCCGCGGATCGCCTCGACAATGGCGCCGGCTGCCGCGGCGATGCCACCGTCCCAGTCGCCTGCGCGCAGGCGCGGCGTCAGGGCGCGGTCGAGGATCTGCTTCGACTCGAGATCGGTGAGCGTGCCCTCGAGACCGTAGCCGACCTCGATCCGGAGCGCCCGGTCGGCGACGAAGACGAAGAGGACGACGCCGTCGTCCTCCTTGCCACGGCCGACCTTCCAAGCTTCGGCGACGCGCTGGGTGTAGTCCTCGAGCGCCTCGCCTTCCGGCAGGCGCTCGAAGATCGCGATGACGACCTGGGAGCCCTGCTCCTGCTCGAAGGCTTCGAGCTTCCCATCGATCGCGCTTGCCGCGGCCGGCGAGAGCACGCCGGCCCGGTCGTTGACCCAGCGGGCGGGCGTCGGCGGCAGCTCGGCAGCACCGAGCGACGACAGCCCCAGCGCCGCGGCGAGAGCCAGCGCCAGGGCGAGCCCGGTCGCGCGCGAGCCGCGGCGAAGCCCACCGCGAGGCGCCGTCACGGCACCCCGGCCTAGAACTCGACCTTCGGGGCCGTGTCGGCGCCGGCGGCCGATTGGAAGTAGGGGCGGGCCTCGAAGTGCCAACCGAGGATTCGCGCGAACAGGTTCGTCGGGAACTTCTTCAGCATCGTGTTGAAGCCCTGCGCGGCCTCGTTGAACTTCCGCCGCTCGACCGAGATCCGGTTCTCCGTCCCCTCGAGCTGCACCATCAGGTCCTGATAGGCCTGGGTCGATTTCAGATCGGGATAGCGCTCGACCACCACGAGCAGCCGCGACAGCGCCGACGAGAGACCGTCCTGCGCTTGCTGGAACTGCTGGAACTTCTGCGGGTCGTTGAGGATCTGCTCGGCGGCCTGGCCGGAGATCTGCCCGACGCGGCTTCTCGCCTCGATCACGTTCTGCAGCGTCTCCTGCTCGAACTCGGACGAGCCCTTTACCGTCGCGACCAGATTCGGAATCAGGTCGGCGCGACGCTGGTAGACGTTCTCGACGTCGCTCCAGGCGCGGCTGACGTTCTCTTCCTGGGTGACCAGGCCGTTGTACTGGCCGTACAGCATCATGCCCAGGATCGCCAGAACGGCGACCAGGGCGAGTCCGCATCCGATGGCTTTGCTCATGGCGTTTCTTACTCCTCGCTCGTGTCGGTATTCCACGGGTCCGCGGCCCGCGACGCCGCTTCGGGGCGACCAGACTAACATCGCGGTTCGCCTCGAACCCGACCCGAGGGAACCGCAACCTGTTGTATCCTCCCTCCGCCAGAGCCCAAGATGTCGTCGTCGAGCTTCCTCTCCGCGCCTCCCGAGGTCCGTCTTGTCCGCCGTTTCGAGCGCGGCTTCGACAACGCCGTGGCCGCGGCGCGGACCTGCTACTCCGCGCAGGGGATCATCACGCCCGAAGAGGTCGCGGGTGACGGGCTCGAGCCGGAAGCTGCAGCCAAGCGGCGAGACCGCCGCGACCGGCTGGCGACCGACATCTACGGCGCCGGCCACCACACGACGTTCCAGCACGTCCACTTCCAGTTCGCTTTGTCGAATGTCAGCCGCCAGCTGATCTGGAGCTTCCTCCACGCGCATCCGTTCTACAACTCGGAGCAGGTCTCCCAGCGCTACGTGACCGTACGGTCGGGAAGCTACGCGGTCCCGGAGCTCGACGGCGAGGCGCTCGCGGTCTACCGGGAGGCCGCGGACCGGATGGTCGCCGACTACGAGGAGCTCTCCCGCCGGCTCGTGCCGGTCGCGGGCGCGGCGTTCTACGAGCGCTTCCCGGCGCGCCGGCACCAACCGGAGCGCTGGGCGAAGGAGATCGGCAAGAAGGCGCAGGAGATCGCCCGCTACCTGCTGCCGGTGGCGACGTTCGCTTACCTTTACCACACGATCTCGGCAATCACTCTCTTCCGCTACCGTCGGCTCGTCGCCCTGTATGACGCGCCGGCCGAACAGCGAGAAGTGGTCGGCCAGATGATCGAGGCGGTGCTCGCCGTCGACCCCGACTACGCGCGCGTGCTCGAGGACCCGATCCCGCTGGCCGAGACTCCGGAGTACGCGTGCTTCGCGGCGCTCGGGCGCAACGGTCCGGCGCCCGGTTTCCGGCGCCGCTTCGACGCGAGCCTCGAGGGGCGGGTCTCGCGTCTGGCCGACTGGAAGATCGCTGCGGAGAGCACCGTCGCCGAGTCGGTGCGCGAGGTGCTCGGCGCCTCCGCGGCGGAGCTCTCCGACGACGAGGCTCTGCTCGCGCTGCTCGACCCGGCTCGCAACCGCTACCTCGGCGAGGCCTTGAACCTCACCACCCACTCGAAGCTCGCGCGCTGCCTCGGCCACGCTCACTACACCTTCCGCAAGCGGCTCTCGCACACTGCCGACAGCCAGGACCAGCGCCACCGCATGACGCCCGCCTCCCGCCCGATCCTCGCCGCCCAGGTCAACGGCGACCCGGACGTCATCGAGCCGGCGCTGCTCGCGCACGACGAGGCGTGCGGCCGCTTCTTCCACGAGAGCTGTGAGCGCGCCTGGGAGGGAATGCGCCGTCTGGCGCGGCTCGGCGTCGGAGCGGAAACCGCCCACTACCTGTTGCCGAACGCCGTCGCGATCCGATTCACCGAGTCGGCCGATCTGCTCCACCTGCACCACAAGCACACCATGCGGCTCTGCCTGAACGCGCAGGAGGAGATCTGGCGGGCGAGCCTCGACGAGGCCGAGCAGATCGCCGCCGTCCACCCGCGCCTCGGCCGCTGGTTGCTGCCCCCGTGCAGCCAGCGCGCGCAGGCGGGCGTCAAGCCCCCCTGCCCCGAAGGCTCCCGCTACTGCGGCGTGCCGGTCTGGCAGCAAGAGCTCACCGAAGTCCGCCGCGCGATCTGAGAGGCACCGGCTGAAACGGCGCGCCGCGGCGCTGAGGCGACGGGCCCGGGCCCACGTGCCAGCGCCGACCCTCGCAATCCTGTGAAGGGGTCGTGGGAACTGCGCTGTGGCGCTGGCGCGGGCGGACTCGAGGCTCGCCCCGATCCCCTCATGTCGTCCTGAACGAAGCGAAGGACCTTGCGTGGTGGGCGAGATTTCGCTGTCGGCGCTTCTTCAGGCGAGGGCGCAAGATCCTTCACTTCGTTCAGGATGACATGGGGGCGTCGTTCAGCATGACGTCGAGGTGTCGTTCCGGATGACGTCGGGGCGTCGTTCAGGATGACGTTGCTGCGTGGAATGACCTGAATTCGTGTGATCCGTGAGTTGAACAGAGCGGCAGCGGATGGAATCGGCAGCCCCTCTCGGGGAGGAATGCAATCACCACCGCACCCGATCGACAGGCCTCCGCGCTCGTCCTATCCAACCCATCACTGTTCGTCTTCGCACAGGTTCGCCGCTCTTCTTCGACATGCCCCCGAGAGTCGGCAGAGAGTCGCGATCGAGGGAGTGATTCAGACCGGCTCGCCGGACCGCGGCGAATGACGTTCGGGCGGTAAACAAGCCAGAAGAAACGGCGGCGCGACAGTTGGAGCGTGTACGCTTCCGACTCTCTACCGGTGATGCTCGCCCGTTCGCTCGCCGCCACGCCGTGGGGGATCGAGGCCCGGCCCGTCGAGGTCGAGGTCGACGTCCAGAACGGCCTGCCGCAGATTCAGATCGTCGGTCTTCCCGACGCCTCCGTGCGCGAGAGCCGCGAACGAGTGCGCAGCGCCTTGCGCAACTGCGGTTTCGATCTGCCGCCGCGCGCGGTCACTGTCAACCTGGCTCCGGCCGACCTGCGCAAGGAGGGCAACCACCTCGATCTCGCCATCGCCGTCGCCCTGCTCGCCGCCCATGGCGCCCTGCCGGAGACCGCGCTCGACGGCCGCATCCTCTGCGGCGAGCTCGGCCTAGATGGCGCCGTTCGCCCGGTCCGCGGCGGGCTCGCGATCGCCGATCTGGGCGGGCGGCTCGGGCGACGGGAGCTGATCCTGCCCTTCGTCAATGCCGGCGAGGCGGCGGCGACCGACGCGCTGCCGGTAATCGGGGTCGGCTCGCTCACCGACGCGCTGGAACACCTGCTGGGTGAGCGTCCGCTGCCGCCGGCGCGCCCGGTCGCGGCCCGCGACGCCGCCGGACCCGCCGTCGACTTCGCCGACATCCGCGGCCAGGAGCTCGCCAAGCGGGCGCTCGAGGTCGCCGCCGCCGGGGGCCACAACCTGGTGCTGGTCGGCCCTCCTGGCGCCGGCAAGACGATGCTCGCCCGGGCGCTCCCGGGCCTGCTGCCGCCGCTCGGTGCCGACGAGGCGATCGCAGTGACCAAGATTCACTCGCTGGTGGCCGAACAGCCGCCAGCCGGGTTGCTCGTGACCCGTCCCTTCCGCGCGCCCCACCCCGGCGTCTCGACCGCCGGCCTGGTCGGCGGCGGCAGCCTGCCGCGCCCCGGCGAGGTCAGCCTCGCCCACGGCGGCGTGCTCTTTCTCGACGAGCTCGCCGAGTTTCGCCGGGACGCCCTCGAGGCGCTGCGCCAACCCCTGGAGGAGGGCACGGTGACGGTGGTGCGCGCCCGCGCGGCGCTGCAGTTCCCCGCTCGATTCGCGCTCATCGCCGCGATGAATCCCTGCCCCTGCGGCCATCTGGGCGATACCCGGCACGCCTGCCGCTGCCCGCTGCCGGCGGTCGAGCGCTACCGGTCGCGGATCTCGGGTCCGCTGCTCGACCGGATCGACCTCCACGTCGAGGTCCCCGCCCTCTCGGTGCGCGAGCTGCGGGACGGAACGGCCGAATCGTCAGCGACGGTGCGCGAGCGGGTCGCCGCGGCTCGGGCGCACCAGCGTCGCCGATTCGAGGCGGGGCACCCCGCCCCGCTCAACGCCAGCCTCTCGGCGCGCGGCGTGACACGGCACTGCGCGCTCGACGAGCCGGCCCGCAAGCTCGTGGAGAGCGCTTTCGAGCGGCTCGGGCTCTCGGCGCGGGCCTTCCACCGCGTTCTCAAGGTGGCACGCACCATCGCCGATCTCGCCGCCGTCGACGCCATCGCGGCGCCGCACCTGGCTGAGGCGATCCAGTACCGGAGCCTCGATCGCCGGTTGCGGCCGTGAGCCATCGGGGCCCCTACCCGCCCGGATGGGTTGACTTTGGACCCTCGATCACTAGAATTCAGCAGTCCAACTTGTCGGCCTGTAGGTCTGCCGTTCTCCCGCTTCGCCCATTGGTCCGCAGCAAACGAGAGAGGGTATGCCGAAGCACCACACGGTCATCTTCGTCCGCAATGAAGGGTCTCAGCTGCGCAAGTGGCGGCTCACCACTGCGCAGATTCTCGGCGGCGTGGCGCTCTTGGCGCTGTTGGGGGTGGTCTCCGCCCTCTCCCTCTCGCTGTTCCTGACGGCGCGGGTCGACAGCGCCGAGCTCGCCCAGCTCGAGCTCGAGAACGAGAGCCTGCGGCAGACCAACGGCGGCTTCGAAGATCGCCTGCAATCGCTCCAGGCTCGGCTCACCGACTCGGAGGACCGCACCCGGCAGCTCGCCATCGTCGCCGGGTTGAGCACCTCCGGGGCAGGCACCGAAGGCGGCATCGGCGGCCAAGTTCGGCTGCCTGAGCCCGCCGCCGAGATCGCGCTCGTCGACCTCGAGAACCGCACCGGCTCGATCGCGCGGGCTCTGAACGGGATCGAGAGCCGCCTCGGCGAGAACCTCCGGCTGATCTCCTCGACTCCGGCCATCGCCCCGGTCCGCGGCCTGATCTCGAGCGGCTTCGGCTACCGCCCCGACCCACTCACCGGCCAACGAGCGTTCCACTCCGGGATCGACATCACGGCGCCGCCCGGCAAGCCGGTCAAGGCCACCGCGGCGGGCATCGTGACTCGAAGCGAACGGAGTGGCGGGCTGGGACGCGCGGTCTTCGTCGCTCACGGCTACGGCGTCGTGTCGGTTTACGGCCACCTCTCCCGGGTCGAAGTCACCCCCGGGCAGCGGATCGAACGGGGGCAGATCGTCGGCCTGGTCGGCAACACAGGACGGGCGACCGGCTACCATCTGCACTACGAGGTCCAGATCGACGGTAAGTCGGTCAATCCTCTGGCCTACATGCTCGACGGCCCGCAAGCGCGCCGCTGAGCGCCTCACCTGTCCACTCCTACCTTTCTGTTCTTCTCCCCGGAGATGGGCCGGCGCCTCGACGCTGAAGCGATGGCTCGACCCGCGTCGGCCAGCGTCCTCCGCCCCAGATAGGGAAGGCCCGGCAGCCGCTTCGGCGCTCACGTGGCCAAGCCTGGCGGTTAGGTCGAGCTCCATCGTCCGTTCGTCGCGAATCCTGGGTCGGCTCGGCCCGATTCGCTCGAGGCCTCGGCGGGTTGGCACGCCCAGGTCGGTATGGCGGCAGGCCAGCGGGGCCCGGTAGCGCCTTTTCCATACCTGCAGCCTTCGCACCCGTGTGCCCTCTCTGGGCGGACCCCCGGCAGGCGCTCGAGGTGAGACCAACCCACCCATAACCGGCGCTTTCGCATTGGTTTGCCGATCTCCGGCGGTCGCGCAGCAGAATTCCGAGGTTCGCTCGGCAGGCCACTCCGGTCCGCTCGACTTCTCGATCGTCACGGGTTTCGACTCGTACGGCGCTCCGTCGACGCTCTCGATCGCCGCCCGGAGTCGATAACCGGCGGGTTTGGTAGACTTCAACCCTCGCGCGGCGCCGTCGCGCCGCTCCCCATCTTCGAGAGAAGAGCCTGAATGCTCAACACCGTCGTTTCCAAGGTCTTCGGCAGCAAGCACGAGCGCGACGTCAAGAAGCTGCAGCCCAGAGTCGCCGAGATCAACGCGCTCGAGCCGCAGATCAAGGCGCTCTCGGACGAGGCGCTGCAGCGGCAAGACCGCGGAATTCCGCGCCCAGCTCGCAGCGGGCAGCTCTCCTCGACGACCTCCTGGTCCCGGCCTTCGCGGTGGTCCGCGAGGCCGCCCGCGCGCGCTCGGGAATGCGGCACTACGACGTCCAGCTCGTCGGCGGCATGGTCCTGCACCAGGGCAAGATCGCCGAGATGCGGACCGGCGAGGGCAAGACGCTGGTCGCCACGCTGCCCGTCTATCTGAACGCCCTGCCCGGCAAGGGCTCGCACGTCGTCACGGTCAACGACTACCTCGCCCGGCGCGACGCGGATTGGATGGGTCAGGTCTACCGCTTCCTCGGCATGTCGGTCGGCGTCATCCAGCACGGCCTGACCGATGCCGAGCGGCGCCAGGCCTACCACTCCGACGTCACCTACGGGACCAACAACGAGTTCGGCTTCGACTACCTGCGCGACAACATGAAGTTCGACCTGTCGGCGATGGTCCAGCACGGCCACTACTTCGCCATCGTCGACGAGGTCGACTCGATCCTGATCGACGAGGCGCGCACGCCGCTGATCATCTCGGGCCCGTCCGAGGAGTCGGTCGACAAGTACTACCAGCTCGACAAGATCGTTCCCAAGCTGGAGCGCGGCGAGGAGATCGAGGAGAAGGACGGCTCCAAGTACACGACCGGCGACTTCCTGGTCGACGAGAAATCGCACACGGTGACGCTTGACCGACGAGGGCGTCGGACGGGTCGAGAAGCTGCTCGGCATCGACAACCTCTACGACATCGAGAACATGGAGCTGCTGCACGGCATCAACCAGGCGCTGCGCGCGCACCACCTGTACCACCGCGACGTCGAGTACCTGATCAAGGACGGCCAGGTCGTGATCGTCGACGAGTTCACCGGCCGCATGATGCCCGGCCGGCGCTGGTCCGACGGCCTCCACCAGGCGGTCGAGGCGAAGGAGGGGGTCAAGATCGAGCGCGAGAACCAGACGCTCGCGACGATCACCTTCCAGAACTTCTTCCGCATGTACGACAAGCTCGCCGGCATGACCGGCACGGCGGTAACCGAATCCGCCGAGTTCGAGCACATCTACAAGCTCGACGTCGTGGTGGTTCCGACCAACCAGCCGATGATCCGCGACGACCGAGCGGACCTCGTCTACCGCACGGCGCGCGAGAAGTGGGTCGCCGTGGTCGAGGAGATCGAGGACTGCCACCAACGCGGCCAGCCGACTCTCGTCGGCACTCTCTCGATCGAGAAGAGCGAGACGCTGTCGGGCATGCTCAAGCGCAAGGGCGTCCCGCACGTCGTGCTCAACGCCAAGTATCACGAGCGCGAGGCCTCGATCGTCGCCCAGGCCGGCCGCAAGGGCGCCGTGACCATCGCCACGAACATGGCCGGCCGCGGCACCGACATCGTCCTCGGCGGCAACCCCGAAGGGCTGGCGCGCTCGGAGGCCGACCCCGAGACCGAGGCCGAGGCCTACCAGGAGGCGCTCGCCCGCTACCGCGTAGGCCTGCGTCCAGGATCACGAGGACGTGCTGGCCGCCGGTGGGTTGCACATGATCGGCACCGAGCGGCACGAGTCGCGCCGCATCGACAACCAGCTGCGCGGCCGCGCCGGCCGCCAGGGCGACCCCGGCTCCTCGCGATTCTTCCTCTCGCTCGAGGACGACCTGATGCGGATCTTCGGATCCGACCGGGTCCAGGGCTTGATGACCCGTCTGGGCATGCAGGAAGGGGAAGCGATCGAGGCGGGCATGGTCTCGCGTGCCATCGAGCGAGCGCAGAAGCAGGTCGAGGGCCGCAACTTCGAGACCCGCAAGCACCTGCTCGAGTACGACGACGTGATGAACAAGCAGCGCGAGGCGATCTATCAGCTTCGCCGCAACATCTTCGACGGCACGGACGGCAAGGACTACCTCCTCAACGTCGCCGAGGACCTCGTCGGCTACCTGGTATCGACCCACTGCCCCGAGAAGGTCGAGCCGGTGGACTGGACTCTCGCCGATCTCAACAGGGACGTCATCGCTTACTTCGACATCGATCTCCACGCCGAGAACGTGAAGCTCGACCAGATGGGCGAGGGGGAGGTGCGCGAGGCGGTCTGGTCCCGCGTCACGGGCAAGTACGAAGAGAAGGAGGCCCGCCTCGGCTCCGAGCTGATGCGGATGCTCGAGCGCGACGTCATGCTCCGCTACGTCGACCTCGCCTGGAAGGACCACCTGCTGGCGCTCGATCATCTGAAGGAAGGGATCGGGCTGCGCGGCTACGGGCAGCGGGACCCCCTGCAGGAGTACAAGAAGGAGTCCTACAGCCTGTTCCAGGAGCTCAAGGAGCGGGTCGAGGACACCGTCATCAAGACGCTCTTTCGGCTCGAGCCAGCCTCGGAGGATCAGCTCGCGGCCGAGCGGGCGCGGCGAGAGCGCTCGGCGCCGCGACCGGTCTTCTCCAACTCTCCCGCCGGCGCAGCGGCGGCGCGGCCGACCTTCGGAGCGCCGCAGATCGGCCAGAACCCGGCGGCACAGCCGCCGAGCTCGGGCATGCCGGTCCGGGTCGAGGCCAAGGTCGGCCGCAACGACCCCTGCCCCTGCGGCTCGGGCAAGAAGTACAAGAAGTGCCATGGCGCCGCCGCCGGCGTCGGCGCCTGACGCCCTCGCGGCCGGTGCCCTTCTTGGCCTAGAATCAGGGATCGCCCACAGCGGGTGCCTCTCCAGCCTCAGCCAGCCTGGGCCGTCTCGGCTCTAGCCATGAAATCGGACGCGCGCATCGGACGCTACGAGATCCTCGATGAGCTCGGCAGTGGCGGCATGGGTGTCCTCCTGCGCGCTCGAGATCCGAAGCTCGGTCGCGAGGTAGCGATCAAGCTGCTGTCCGATCGGCTGAGCACGAGCTCCGAACATCGGCTCCGTTTCGAGCAGGAGGCGCACGCCGCGTCGCTGCTGGGTCACCCCAACATCGTCACCATCTACGAGATCGGCGACCACGGCGGTCTCCCCTTCATCGCGATGGAGTTGGTCGCAGGCCGCACCCTGCGCGCCGTCATGAACGAGGGCTTTCCGACCATGCGCAACCTGGCCGCCGTGGCCGCGCAGATGGCGCACGGTCTGGCAGCGGCGCACGAGCGAGGGATCACGCACCGCGACCTGAAGCCCGAGAACGTGATGGTGACCGCACACGGCCTGGTCAAGATCCTGGACTTCGGTCTGGCCAAGTTGATTCAGGAGCCTATCGACGAGAGCCAGACCACCGCCGACTACCAGATCGCGACCCAACCGGGACGGGTGCTCGGAACCGTCGGCTATATGTCGCCGGAGCAGGCTCGTGGCCTGCGGGTCGACTATCGCTCCGACCAGTTCTCGCTTGGCTCGATTCTCTACGAAATGCTCACCGGCTATCGCCCATTTCGTGGCGCCACGCCCCTCGACGCCCTCACGGCGGTCCTGCGCGAAGAGCCGCCAGACCTCGCGGGGGTCAACCCTCGCGCCCCCGAGCCGCTGCGCTGGGTCGTCGCTCGCTGCCTCGCCAAGAACCCGGAGGAGCGCTACGCCGCGACGCTGGACCTCGCCCAGGAGCTCGATTCGATCCGGGATCACATCGGCGAGGCCGGCACGGTCACCGCCTGGACTCACCCCAGGACAGCAGTGGACGCGCGCCGAAGCTGGCTCCTCGCCGCTGGCGGCTTGGCCATCGTGGCTGTCGGGGTGACCCTCGTGGCGCTCCTGGCGGGTGGCAAGGACATTCCCCCGCGCGGCCCAGGAATAGCCACCCAGGCGAAGACCCAGCGCATCGCCGTCTTGCCGTTTCGGGACCTCACCGGCACCGACAGGGGCGAGCTCGTCGGCGAGGGCTTCGCGGAAACCGTCAGCGCCCGCTTGAGCGAGACCGGGGCGCTGGCGGCACTGCCCACCCAGGCGCTCCAAGCAGCCGCTGCGGAGTCGCTGCAGCAGGCTCTCGCCCTGGGAGCCGAGATCGTGCTCAGCGGCTCGCTCCAGTTCGAAGGGGACCGCGTCCGGGCCACCTATTCTCTGATCGCGGCGAACGGCCGACAGATCCTCGCGGCTTCGTCGGAAGGAACGGCCGGCCACCTGCTCGAGCTGCAGGACGAAGTGGCAGGGCGCGCTGCGCTCGCCCTCGGCTTGAGCGTCGCCCGCGCCAGCTCGACCGCGCCTTCTCCTGGACTTGATCAAGATCGTTTCCTCGAGGCGTTGGGCCACCTCCGCCGCTATGAAAACCTCGCCTCCGTCGAGGCCGCGATCGAGATCCTCGAGGGATTGCCCGAATCCGGAGCGGTCACCAGCGCCCTCGCCCGCGCCTATCTGGAGAAACGCACGATCACCGGGGATCCGATCTGGGGCGAGCGCGCGATCGCCAGCAGCCGCCGAGCCGTCGGGCTCGGCCCGGCACTGGGACGCGTCCGCGAAACCCAAGGAAGAGTCGAGCTTCTCGTCGGCCGCCCCGAGGCGGCAGAACGCGAATTCGAGCGGGCGCTGGCGGCCCAGCCGGCCTCGGTCGAGGCGCAGTTGGGGCTGGCGCAGGCGCTCGATGCGAAACAGGAGGACAGGCTCGCGGAGGTCGCCTATCGTCGAGCGGTCGAGCTCCAACCCGGCTGGTGGTCGACTCACAGCCATCTTGGCGTCTTCTTCCTCCGCCACGGGCGATTCGAGGAGGCGGCCCAGAGCCTCCGCGAGGCGATCCGGCTCTCCCCTGACAACACCCGGGCGATCGACAACCTCGCGATCTCCTATCACTACCTCGGCCGCTACGAGGAGGCGGTTCAGGAGTACGAGCGCTCGATCGCGATTCGCCCGACGTCAGAAACCCTGTCCAACCTCGGGACGCTGCAATTCGAATCGGGCGCTTTCGCGGCGGCGGCCGCCGCCTACCGCCGGGCGGTCGCGATGCAGCCGAAGAAGGGCGTGCTCTGGCTCAACCTCGGAGACGCGCTCCGCTGGGCGCGCGCCGACGCGATCGGTCTTGCGGATGGCGAAGCACGCGCGGCCTACCGGAGTGCGATCGAGCTGCTGACCGCCGACCTCGAGCTCGCGCCCAGGAACGAGGACACGCTGTGCAGCCTCGCTCTCGCCCTGGCGCGAATCGGCAAGAGAGACGAGGCCATGCATCACGCCTCCCTCGCTCTCGAGATCGCCCCCGAGAGTCCTTTCGTACTCCGCGACATCGCCCTCGTTCGCCTGGCTACCGGAGACATCGACGGCGCGCTGCAACTCGTCGAGATAGCCGTGACGCATGGCTACCCGGTCGACCTGATCCGGCGCGACCCCGAGCTCGCCGGCATGCGATCCGATCCTCGACTGCTCAGAGTACTTTCGATTCCCTAGCAACAGCCGCGGCCATCTCTGGCCGCAAAGGAGGGCAACATGTCGAGAGGCCACACGATTCTGACGGGGGCGTTCCTCGTCCTGACGGGCGCCGTCGCCCATGCCGCCGAGCCGCAGATGCCGCAGGTGCCGCAGGTGCCGCAGCCCATGGTCGCATGCACACTCCAGAACACTCTCGACGCCACGAACAAGGAGAATGTCGAGATCTATGTTCTAGCGGACGGGCAACCTGGATTCGAGTGCATCATCGTAGGAAGAAAGAAGATCAAGGAAGTGGTGTGGACCGGCGACGCGAAAGTCGATCAACTAGTCATCCAGTTCGAGCCGGCCCAAGCGAACGCAAAGAAATCGCCCGACGCTCCAGACTGTTGGAACGCGAGGTGCGCTCTCGACAAGGTCAAGATCAAGGACGACGGCGAGTTCAAATACCGCATCCTCGTGGTGACGAACGACGGCAAGGGTGTTGTGGTCGACCCGAGGATGATCATCGTCCCCTAGCCGAGACGAGACGCCTGGGACCGGCTCACTCAGGTCACGAAGACTAGCCGCCCGGTCCGACCGCCACAGCGCCCAGCCTTTTGGCCGCCGCAAGTCGGCAGCAACGCCGCCGTCCAACCGCCCCGTCCTTCGATGGCGGCTTGTTGGCCGTTGGGATACGCTGCGCCCTCCTCGCAACCCTGAGAACGACTGCGGCCCCCGAGCCGCCAAGGAGAGCCGCATGCCCCACGCCATCCAACCTTTCACGACCGTCGCTCGCGTCGTCGTCGGAGCCGCGCTGGCTCTCTTCTGTGTGCCGGCGGTCGTTCCTGCCCAGGACCCGGTGCCTTGCGTAACGGTAGGTCACGGCGGCGCGCAGGTCGCCGTCGACCGCGACGCGATGGCCGACCCGGACTGCCTGGAGATCGTCAAGAACAAGGTCGATGTGACCTGGACCGGCGGCGAGGACGTGGCGAATCTGATCATCGAATTCGACCTCGTCGACAGCAAGAAGCCGATCGACGATCCCAACTGCTCGGGCAAGACCTGCGAGCTCTCAAAGCTCAAGACGCACAAGAAGGGCGAATTCAAGTACCGAGTAACGGTGACCAGGAGCGACGGCAGCTCCGTCACGGTCGATCCCAAGCTGATCATCAAGAACTGACGCGCGGCCGAGCGTCGTCGAGCGGAACCGGCGCGCTTCGACCTAAGATCGCATCGTGACCAACAGCTGGCGCCAGCCGAGCGCCTCGCGGCTGGAGCCGCCCGGAGTGTCCCGATGAAGACGGGCGACCGCGTCGGCCGCTTCGAGATCCTCGGCGAGCTCGGCAGCGGCGGCATGGGAGTGCTCTACCGCGCCCGCGACCCGAAGCTCGGGCGCGAGGTCGCGATCAAGCTGCTCACCGACCAGCTGAGCGAGAGCTCCGAGCACCGGCTCCGGTTCGAGCAGGAGGCCCAAGCCGCTTCGATGCTCGGGCACCCCAACATCGTCACGATCTACGAGATCGGCGACCACGACGGTCTGCCCTATATCGCGATGGAGGTGGTCGAGGGGCGGAGCCTCCGAGACTTGATCGAAGAGGGCTTCCCGTCGATCAAGAACCTCGTGTCGGTCGCGATGCAGATCGCCCACGGTCTCGCTGCTGCGCACGAAAAGGGCATCACGCACCGCGACCTGAAGCCCGAGAACGTGATGGTGACGCGTCGCGGTCTGGTCAAGCTCCTCGATTTCGGGCTCGCCAAGATCACGCCGCTGCCCATCGGGATCGACGAACCCACCGCCGACTTCGAGATCGTGACCCAACCCGGCCGGGTCTTGGGCACCGTAGGCTACATGTCGCCCGAACAGGCGCGCGGACTCCGGGTCGACTTCCGTTCCGACCAATTCGCCCTCGGTGGCATCGTCTACGAGATGCTGGCGGGCCGGCGCCCGTTCCGCGGCGGGACCCCGCTCGACACGCTGAGCGCGATCCTCAATCAGGAACCGGAGCCGCTCGCGGAGCTCGTGCCCCGAACGCCTCAGCCCCTGGTCTGGCTCGCTGAACGCTGCCTGGCGAAGGATCCGGATGCACGCTATGCCTCCACCCTGGACATCGCGAGAGAGCTCGAGTCGATCCTCGCCAGAATGTCGGAGACCGGCACCCTCACCTCCACCATCCCGCTCGTGGTGGCGGGTCGCCGGCGCTGGCTTCCCTTCGCCATCGGAGCCGGGGCAGTGGCCGCTTTCCTCCTGGCATTCGGTCTGTTCCTCCGCCTCTCGGGCGCTCCCGGCGAGATCGATGTCGCGGCCCGAGGCACGCCGCCGCAGCGCGTCGTCGTACTGCCCTTCCGTGACCTCTCGGGCACCCCCTCGGGGTCACTGGTCGGAGAGGGATTCGCCGAGACGGTTAGCGTCCGCCTGGGCGAGAGCCGAGCGCTGGCCCTGCTGCCCACCGATGCGCTGGACGTCGCCGGCTCCGACCTGCTGGCGGCGGCCCGCCGATCGGGCGCCGAGCTCATTCTGCGCGGCTCCCTGCAGTTCGAGGGGGAGCGGGTCCGCGCCACCTACACGCTGATCGCCGCGGCGGGAGAGCAGATCGCCGCGGGCTCCGCCGAGGGCACGGGCGCCCGACTCCTCGACCTCCAGGACGAAGTCGCGCGCAGCGTCGCCCGCGCCCTCGGAATCGTCACCGGAGCCGCCGAGCCGGGGCCGCGGACCTTCGATCAGGACCGCTATCTGGAGGCGCTCGGGCACCTGCGCCGGTACGAGAACCCGGCTTCGGTCGACTCGGCCATCGCGACCCTCGAGGATCTCGGCGGGTCAGCGGCGGTGCTCTCCGCTCTGGCTCGCGCCTACCTCGCGAAGTACTCGCTAACGGAGGAGCGGCGCTGGGTGGAGCGCGCGATCGCGACCAGCCAGCGCGCCGTGGAGCTCGATCCGGCGAATGGAAGAGTGCGGGAGACTCTGGGTCAGGTCGAGTTGCAGCTCGGCGACCCGGAAAGTGCCGAGCGCGAGTTCGCGAGCCTCTTGGCGGCACAGCCGAACTCCGGCGAGGCACAGCTCGGCCTCGCCAAAGCGCTCGATCAGCAGGGCAAAACGGAGCCCGCGGAGAGAGCCTACCGTCGCGCCATCCGAATGCTGCCCGGCTGGTGGGGGCCCCACAACTCCCTCGGCGTCTTCCTGCTCTACCAGGGGCGACTCGACGAAGCGACCCGCTCCTTCGAGGAGGCGATCCGCATCTCTCCGGACAACACCCGAGCCATCACGAACCTGGGAACGGCGCTCCAGCAGATGGGCAAGCATCCGCAAGCGATCGCCGAGTACGAGCGCTCCATCGCCATCCGGCCGACACCGTTCGCCCTGTCGAACCTCGGCACCTGCCGCTTCATGCTCGGCCGCTACGGCCAAGCAGCCGAGGCCTATCGCCGCGCCGCCGCCCTCCAGCCCAGCAACGCCGTGGTCTGGCTCAATCTCGGCGACGCACTGCGCTGGTCGGGCGAAGATCCTGCGGAGGCCAATGCGGCATACCGGAGGACCGTAGAGCTGCTGGAGGCCGATCTCGAGGTCACTCCGCGCGATGCCGATCGCCTGCTGACCCTCGCTCTGGCGCTGGCCCATCTGGGCGAGCCCGAGAGCGCCCGGCGACACGCGCGGGGCGCGCTCGACATCGACTCCTCGAATAGCTACTTCATCTATCAAGCAGCCCTGGTGGAGCTCGCGACGGGTGATCGCGAAGCGGCCCTCGACGGCATCGACCGCGCCCTGCGGGCCGGCTACCCGGTCGAGAGCGTCCTCCGCGATCCCGAGCTCGAAGCCTTGAAAAACCACCCTCGATTCGCGATACTGGTCCCGTCCTCCCCGGCGTCCTGACCCCAGCCGTCCGCCCGGGCGGCAGAGGAGGTGCGAATGCGATGGATCGCCCCGCTCGCGTGGATTGCGCTGCTCACCACGAGCTCGGCCTGTTGCACGCCGAGATTGCCGGTACCGGTCTTGACCGGTTTCGAATGCGTGGACTCACTCCATTGTGAAGAGGCTGTCGGCTCGGAGCCCGTCGTGATCACGATCGACGCGGCGGGCAATGTGTCACCCGAATGCATCGCCATCGATCCCATGAAGAATCGCGTCACCTGGAGCGCGAAAAGCGGCTTCCAGCTCGATCAGCTGAGGATCCGGTTCAAGGAGCCCGTTCGGGGCCGTCGCGCTCCCGAGGATCCCCTCTGCAGCGGTCCGCTCTGCTTCATGAACGAGCCGACCGTCCGGCCGGACGACGGCCTGTTTTGCTACGCAGTCGTCTACAGGGCGAAGGGTGGCGAAGCGCGGGCCATCGATCCCAAGTTGATCATCAAGCACTGAGCCGAGCGCTGCAGAGGCGCGCTCGACCGCGCCGGCAGGCTCAACCTCTCGGCTCGACTGCCGCGGCGCCCCAGGCACCCGAGGTGGTGTCGTCGACGGCGACCGCGAGCCGCCGCGTCCCCTTCGGCACGCGCAGCTGCTCCCGCGCCACGTAGTGGAAATCGGCGGAGAGGACGCGCGACGTCGGCCGCGACTGGGAGACCAGGATGCGGCCATCCGGCAACTCGACGACGAGGGTGACCCGCAAGTCCCCGGCGTCGAGCGACTCGCGCTCGCTGCGCAGCGAGGTCAGGTCGACGTCGTAGGTCAGCTCGAACAGCGCCGCGTCGGGCTCGGTGGGATCGGTCATGACGGCGAGCTCGGCTGCCAGCGTGAGGCTCGAGCCCTGGGCGTTGGCGGTACCCAGCACGTGGCGAGCGCGCGCGGCCATCATCGAGTCCGGCGCCGCGGCGGATACCGAGTGCGGCGCGCGGACCGTCCAGCCCTCGCGACGGGACCGCACGTCGAGCTGGTGCACTGCGCCGTCCGGATCCCGCGGCACCTGGTACGTCAGGCGGACGCGTTCGGCGAGTCCGGCGAGGTTCGTGCCGATCTGGTCCGTCGTCAGTGACAGGTCACCGCCACTCTCTTCGGCCATCGTTCTGAGCGGATCCATCGGCGCACGCAGGAGAAACTGCGAGAGACCCGTACCGGGTGCCTCGCTCCTGGCATCCCTCATGAAGCGGCGGAATCGGCCGCGCCCCGAAGCATCGGCCGCGCCCGCTATCTCGCCGCCCGGCAGCCCGAGCGAGATCGGCATGACCTGCCAGCCCGAGGCAGCAACCGCCCGCGCCATCTTCTCGAACTCCGAGCCCGACCTCAGCTTCTCGAGATCCGCGCGGGTCTGCGAGACGAGAGTGGCGTCGCGCAGATAGGAGAGGTAGAACTCCGACGGATCGAGGTCGAAGCCGTCGGAGACGAAAACTAGGGCGTGCGGCCGGCGCGGGCGCTGGACCAGCGCGAGCCAGGCAGTGAGCTGGTTGCGCTGGTGGGCGAGCACCTGGAACTCGCGCTGCGCCGAAGTTCGCGTCAGCATTCGCCGCTGCAGGCCGCTCGCGCCGGAGAGAGTAGTGGCGCCGCCGCCCCGAGCGCTGTTGGTGCGGTCGAGGACGCCCTGGGATCCTCCGCCGGGGGTACCAGCCTGGCGCGGCGGCGTGGGATCCTGCCGGCTGCGGGTCAGCTCGTCCAAGTTGTCGGCGTCCGCGGCCGCCACGAACTCGCGCCGTAGACGAGCGATCTCGTTGGATCCGACCCCCTCCTGGGCCAAATGCTCCAACGCGGCTGCGAGCTCGCTGGCATCTCGGGTCGGGCCGGCCACCCGCATGGGCGACGGGTTCGCGACGATCACTTCGACCGAGCCCAGAGCCGCCAGATCCCCGGCGCGCGCGGCCAGCTCGGCTGCCGCCCCTTGGATCGTCGGTATCGTTGCCGTCGGACCGTCGAAATAGAGGACCACTTGCCAGGGCACGTTCCGCGCCTGCGCCCAGTCTTCCCGAGGGGCAGGCGCGAGCTTCGAAGCGGACGCCTCCGCCGGAGCGGCGAGCGCTGTCGCCAGAACGACGGCAGAGGACCCGACGCCGGCAGGCGGCCAGTTCGCTCCGGCCGAAGCAGCTCTCTCGACGGCGAGCACGAGCATCTCCTGACCGTCCTCGACCACTACGAAGTCCCCCGCCGAGAGCTCCGCTGGCACGGCGCCCGTGGCGTCGCGCACGTCGAGCGTCACGGTGACAGCGGTCGCCCGCACCACCTCGCCAAAGCTCTTCTGCGGCGATCCGGTCTCGTTCTGGGCGATCGCTGCCGGTGCGACCAGAAGCGGTAGCGCCAAGAGCGGCAGGAGCAGGCGGGATCGAAGCATGGGGCCTCCTTGGGCGCACCGCTCGGGGACCGGGGCTGAGCGCTGGATCCGGTTCGCAGCCGAACGATGGCACCGTCAAGATACCAAGGGACGCTCCGGCCACGATTCGCCGCATTGCGGCATCGAATCGGCCGCCCACCGACTGGGGTAGGCGGCCGTTCGAAAGCCCGCCTACCCGGGAGGACGGCGCTCCAGCGGCCGCTCCGCGCTACCGTGGCAACGAGGGGGAATCCGTCATGGGCCAGGGTCTCGATAGAGAGGCGCTCGATCTCGCTGTGGGCGCCGTGCGCGCGTTCGCGCGCGAGCACCTGCCCGACTCCAAGCTGCTCGACCTCGACCACGCCGACGAATTCCCGGTCGAGATCGTGCGCGCCATGTGCGGCGGCGATCTCGGCATCCAGCTCCTCTTCGTGCCCGAGGAGTACGGCGGGATGGGCGGAGGCGCCTTCGACGTCTACCGCGTCTGCGAGCAGCTGGCGCGCGTCGACCTGGGCATCGCGACCGGTGTGCTCGCGACCTTTCTCGGCAGCGATCCGATCCGCGCCGGCGGCAGCGAGGACCAGAAACAGCGCTGGCTCGGCGCCATCGCGGAGCGGGGCCTGTTGATGGCCTACGCCGCGACCGAGCCGGAGGCCGGCAGCGACCTCGGCGCGCTGCGCACGACCGCGCGCCCGATCGAGGAGGGGGGCGAAGTCGTCGCCTACCGTGTCGACGGCACCAAGCAGTGGATCTCCAACGGCGGCTTCGCCGACCTCTACAGCGTCTTGGCACTCGCTCCGGGCGGCCCGTGCTGGTTCGTCATCGACGCCGAAACACCCGGGCTCGGCCATGGCAGGCCGGAGGACAAACATGGCATCCGCTCGAGCAATACCGCCGAGGTGACCCTCGACGGCGTGCGCGTGGAGCGCGATCGCCTGATCGGCGGCGTCGAAGGTCAGGGCCTGGTCCAGGCGCAGATGGTCTTCGGCTATACGCGACTGATGGTCGCCGCCTTCGGGCTGGGCGCCGGATGGGCCGCGCTCGATCGGGCGATCCCCTACTCCGCCGAGCGCATCCAGGCCGGCGGGCCACTCTCGGAGAAACAGGGCTACACGCTGAAGCTGATCACCCCGCACGCCGTCGCGCTCGAAGCGGCCCGATCCTTCATCGAGGAGACCGCGGAGCGGATCGACGGCGGCGAAGGGAGCCTGATCACCGAGGGCGCGATCGCCAAGTACCTCGCCAGCGAGGCCGGCAACCGGGCGGCCGAGGCCGCGATCCAGGCCCTCGGCGGCTACGGCTACACCCGCGAATACATGGTCGAGAAGATCAAACGCGACGTTCGCATCACGACGATCTACGAAGGCACGTCCGAGATCCTCGAGATGACCATCGCGCGCGACCGCTGGCAGCTGCACCTGAAGAGCCGAGGCCAGCACTATCACGACGAAGCGCGGCGGATGGAGGAGCTCGCCGCGCGGCATCCGGCTTGCGGAGCCCACGAGGCCGCCCTCGCGCTCCACGCGCTGGCCGAGTTCGCGGAGCGCGCGCGCGTCGCCAGGCTGACGCGACACCAGCATCTGCTGTTCCGTCTCGGCGAGTGGATCGCCCTCGCCGAGAGCGCCGCGAGCGCCGCGCGGCGCGCCGCCCGCGCCGCCGAGGGCAGCCTCGGCCCCAAGGCCGATCGCCGCTTCCCCGCCGCGACGCTCGCCGAGCTGGCTCGCGCCTGGGCCCGGGAGTCGGCGCTCACGGTGGCCGTCGGCGGCGTCCGCTGGGCGACCGGCGCCGTCGGCTTCGATTCGGGAGCGGCATCCGATCTCGCCGCGCGCATGCGGCTCCCCGAGATTCTCGCGGCCCAAGCGGGCCTGATCGACGATCTCGGCCGAATCACCGACCGGCTCTACGGCCGGGACACCCCAACGACCGCGAGCGTCGCCTGAAGCGCGACAGCAACCGAGCCCGAGGATTCGCTCCGAGGAGCGTGCCGATATGTCCGAAAACCGTCATCAGCCGATCGCGATCGTGGGTCTGGGAGCGATTCTCCCCGACGCTCCAGACGTATCCACGTTCTGGCAGAACCTGCGCAAGGGGCGCTACTCGATCTCAGAGACGCCGCTCGAGCGCTGGGATCCGGCCGCCTACTGGGATCCCGATCCGCGCGCGCCGGACCGCACCTACTCGAAGATCGGCGGATGGGTCCGCGACTTCGATTGGGACCCGCTCGCCTGGCGACTGCCGATTCCCCCGAAGGTCGGCGAGGCGATGGATCTCACCCAGAAGTGGGCGGTCGCCGCGAGCCGCCAGGCGCTGGCCGACTTCGGTTGGCCCGAGCGCCCGCTCGACCGCGAGCGCACCGCCGTCGTCCTGGGCAATGCGATGGGAGGGGATCGGCACTACCTCACCGCCGCGCGCCTGCTCTTCCCGGAGTTCGCCCGGGGGCTCGCCTCGACACCCGGCTTCGCCGCCCTGTCCGGGCCGCAGCGCGAGACGATCTCCGCGGAGTACCGCGCCGCGGTCGGCACCCGCTTTCCCGAGATCACCGAGGACACCATGCCGGGCGAGCTCGCCAACATCATCGCCGGCCGGGTCGCCAATCTCTTCGACCTCCACGGTCCCAACTTCGTCTGCGATGCGGCTTGCGCATCCGCCCTGGCGGCGATCGGCGCCGCTATCGAAGCGCTCGACGCCGGAGATTGCGACGCCGTGCTGACCGGCGGCATCGACGCCAACATGAGCGCATCGACCTTCATCAAGTTCTGCAAGATCGGAGCATTGTCGGCGACCGGTACCCGCCCCTACGCCGACGGCGCCGACGGCTTCGTGATGGGTGAGGGTGCCGCGCTTTTTCTGCTCAAGCGGCTCGCCGACGCCGAGCGGAACGGCGACCGCATCTACTCGGTCCTACTCGGTATCGGCGGCGCCTCCGACGGTCGCGGCAAGGGCATCACCGCGCCCAACCCGGTCGGCCAGCGACTGGCCATCGAGCGAGCCTGGACCGCCGCCGGGGAGTCACCGGCAACCGTCGGTCTGATCGAAGGGCACGGCACCTCGACCAAGGTCGGCGATCTGGTCGAGATCGAGGGCCTCGTCGCCGCATTCGGCGGGCGCGGCATGGCCACGGGCAGCGTACCCCTCGGCTCGGTCAAGTCGAACTTCGGCCACCTCAAGGGGGCCGCCGGCGCAGCCGGCCTGCTCAAGGCCACGCTCGCGCTCCACCATCGCGAGATCCCGCCGTCGCTTCATTGCGAGCAGCCGAATCCGGCGATCGATTTCGCCAAAACGCCCTTCTTCGTTCCAGGCGACCTGAGGCCCTGGGAGCGGAGCGACGGCACGCCGCGCCGCGCTTGCGTCTCGGCCTTCGGCTTCGGCGGCACCAACTTCCACGCCGTGCTCGAGGAGTGGGAGCCCGGTCGCTCGAGCCGCGATCACCGCGCGACCCTGTCGACCTCCTCGGCGCCGCCGTCCCTGGCCCAGCCACCGCTGCGGGGCGCGTTGGTGGTCGGCGCCGAGACCGAGGCGGAGCTCGCCGAGAAGCTCGGCTGCGCCACCGCCGCGGCGCGCTCCGGCCAGGCGCCGACCGCGGCTCGGCCGCAAGCGGACGATCTCGCGGCGCCGCTGCGCCTCGTCATCGACTACGGCGACGCCGGCGAGCTCGCGGTGAAGGGCGCCAAAGCGATCAAGGCGCTCGCGGCCGGGCCGCAGACCGGAATGTGGCGCGCGCTCAAGTCGCAGGGGATCCACCGCGGCGCCGGCGCTCCGGCCCAGATCGCTTTCCTCTACACGGGCCAGGGCTCGCAGTACGTCAACATGCTCGCCGAGCTGCGTGCGCGGGAACCGATCGTCGCGCGCACCTTCGAGGAGGCCGACGCGGTTCTCTACCCCCTCCTCGGCAAGAGCCTCAGCGAGATCCTGTTCGTTCCGCCCGACGACGCCGAGAGCGTCGCGGCCTGCGAGGCGGAGCTGCGCAAGACCGCGATCACCCAGCCCGCGGTGCTCGCCGTCGATGTCGCTCTGACCCGTCTGCTGGCCGCCTACGGAGTCGTTCCCGACTTCGTCATGGGCCACAGCCTCGGCGAGTACGGTGCCCTGGTCGCCGCGGGGTGCCTCTCGTTCGAACAGGCGCTCGAGGCCGTCTCGGCACGTGGGCGGGAGATGACTCGGATCTCGGTCGACGACAATGGCAGCATGGTCGCCGTCTTCGGGCCGCTCGCCGAGATCGAGAGCGTGCTCACCGAGGTCGACGGCTACGCCGTCGTCGCCAACATCAACTCCAGGACCCAGGCGGTGGTCGGCGGCGAGACCGGCGCCGTCGAGAGGGCGACCGCTCTACTCATCGAGCGCGGCTTCGAGTGCCGGCCGCTGCCGGTCTCCCACGCCTTCCACACCCGGATCGTGGCGGCGGCGAGCGAGCCGCTGCGCGAGATGCTCGAACGGCTCGATCTGCGCCCGCCGCGCATCCCGATCGTCTCCAACGCGACGGGCGAGCTCTACCCGATGGGCGGCAACGTCGTGCCGGCGATGATCGACCTGCTCGCCCGCCAGATCGCCGAGCCGGTGCAGTTCGTGCGCGGCCTCGAGACGCTGCACGAGAAGGGCGCGCGCGTCTTCGTCGAAGTCGGTCCCAGGCGCGCCCTGCAGGGTTTCGTCGAGGACGTCCTCGGCGCACGCCGCGACATCCTCGGCCTCCACACCAACCATCCGAAATCGGGCGACGTTGTCTCCTTCAATGCCGCCCTCTGCGGGATCTACGCGAGCGGCCGCGGCGACGCGCGAGACAGCCTCGCACGGCCCGCCGCCGCGCCGTCGCATCCGATCTTCGCCTCCCCTTCGCCGCCACCCCGGCCCGCCACCGAGCCGGCGCGTGCCGCGGCGGCACCGGCGATGCCGGCGTTGACGACCGATCCCTCGACGCTGACCGATCTCGGCCGCCTCTTCGCCGATTTCCTCGAGCGCGGCCTCGAGGTCTACCAGCGCGGCGGCGGCGCGCCACCGGCGACGCGGCCCGGGCAGGCCGACCCGGCGGTCGTCGTCACCGGCGCCGCGCTCGGGCTGCCGGGCACCGATCGGGTCTTCGACGACGCCAACATCGGCCGCCTGCTCGCCGGCGAGCGGATGATCCACCCCGTGCCCGACCTGTTGCGCCAAGACATGGTCGGCAAGCGCATCACCCGGCTGGTCAAGAGCGACGAAGGCGGCGCGCGTTTCGAGGTCATCGAGTCACCGGACGAGGTGATCAAGCTCGCCGCCCGCGCCGGCGAGTTCGACCCCGTCGCCGAGTTCGGCTTCCCCGCCGACCGGGTCGCCGCCTGGGACCGGGTCACTTCGCTCGCGATCGGCGCCGGCATCGACGCCCTGCGCGACGCCGGCATCCCGCTGGTGCAGCGCTACAAGACGACGACCACGGGCGGACGACTGCCGCGACCGCTGGGGCCTCTCCGACGACATGCGCGACTCGACCGGCGTCATCTTCGCGAGCGCCTTCCCCGGCTTCGACCGGTTGGTCGGCCAAGTCGAGGCGTTCCATCGCGACCACGCCCGGCGCGAGCGGCTGGCCGAGCTTGCGACAGCTCGCGGAGCGCGGCCGAGGGCGCGCTCGCCGAGGAGCTGGGCACGCGCACCGTCGCGCTCGAGGAGAGCCTGGAGCGCGAGCCCTACGCCTTCGATCGCCGCTTCCTGTTCCAGGTCCTGGCGATGGGCCACTCCCAGTTCGCCGAGGCGATCGGCGCCCGCGGACCGAACACGCAGATCAACTCCGCCTGCGCCTCGACGACGCAGGCGGTCGGCCTGGCGCCAGCGATTGGCTGCGCGCCGGCCGCTGCCGCCGCGTCGTCGTGATCTCCGCCGACGACATCACCACCGACACGCTGCTCGCCTGGTTCGCCGTCGGGCTTCCTCGCCAGCGGCGCCGCCGCGACCGACGAGCTGGTCGAGGACGCGGCGCTGCCGTTCGACCGCCGGCGCCACGGCCTGCTCATCGGCATGGGCGCGGCGGCGCTCGTGATCGAGAGCGCCGATGCGGCGCGCGAGCGCGGCATCGCGCCGATCTGCGAGGTGCTCTCCACGGTCACCGCCAACAGCGCGTTCCACGGCTCGCGGCTCGACGTCGATCACATTCGCGCGGTCATGGAGCGGCTGATCGCCGACGCCGAGCAGCGCTGGGGCCTCGATCGCCACGCCATCGCCGCGCGAGATGGTCTTCGTCTCGCACGAGACCTACACGCCGGCGCGCGGCGGCAGCGCGCCGGCCGAGATCGACGCCCTGCGGGCGGTCTTCGGCGCGTCCGCCGACAGCATCGTCATCGCCAACACGAAGGGCTACACCGGCCACCCGATGGGCGTGGGGATCGAGGACGTGGTGGCGGTCAAGTCGCTCGAGACCGGGCTGGTGCCGCCCGGTGCCGAACCTGCGCGAGATCGATCCCGAGCTCGGCGAGCTGAACCTGTCGCGCGGCGGTCGTCATCCGGTCCGCTACGCGCTGCGACTCGGCGCGGGCTTCGGCTCCCAGATCAGCATGACGCTGCTGCGTTGGGTCCCGCCGCCCGACGGCCGACGCCGCGATCCCGACGAGCTCGGCTACGCCTACCGGATCGCCGACCAGGCAGCTTGGAGCGCCTGGCTCGCGCGCAGGCCGGCGCGGAGCCGAAGCCCGAGCTCGAGATCGTTCGTCGCACTCTGCGCGCTGGTGCGACCGCAGCGCCGGGCGAAGCCAGGGCGCACGCGACGCCGCCCCGGCCTTGCGCGTCGCGGCGATCGAGACCGCCCAGCCCGCGGTCCAGCTGCCGGTCGCGGCGCCCGCGCCGATCGCAGCTGGTGCCCGTGCCAGGAGGACGGCGCCGACGCCGACGCCGAGCCCGACCCGGTCGCGGGAGCGCGTGCTCGCCCTCGTCGCCGAGCAGACCGGCTACCCGCGCCGACATGCTCGAGCTCGACCTCGATCTCGAGGCCGATCTCGGCATCGACACCGTCAAGCAGGCGGAGGTGTTCGCCGCCGATCCGCGAGAGCTAGGACATCGAGCGCGATCCCGACCTCAAGCTGCGCGACTTCAACACCCTCGCCAAGACGATCGAGTTCGTCTACGCCCACCGTCCCGAGCTGCGCGATCACGGGCGCGAGGCTGCTCCGCTGCCGCGCTGCCGCGTGGCGCCCGACCGCCGCGGCTCCGATGACCGCCGACGCCGGCCTCCGACGCTTCGACGGGGGCGACGAGGTCGTCGCCGCCCTGCTCGAGATCGTCTCGGCGCAGACCGGCTATCCCGCCGACATGCTCGAGCTCGATCTCGATCTCGAGGCCGACCTCGGCATCGACACCGTCAAGCAGGCGGAGATCTTCGCCGCGGTGCGCGAGCGCTACGGCATCGAGCGCGATCCCGACCTGAAGCTGAAGGAGTTCAACACGCTGGCGAAGACCGCGGCGTGGGTCCGCTCCAAGCGTGCGCGCCGCGGCCGACGAGCACGGCGCCGTCGGTCGCGGCCGAGACCGAGCCTGGCGGCCGAGCCGGCGACGCCGGAGCCGCCGGCGACCCCGGCGACCCAGGTGCAGGACCCGGTCGACTTCCCGCGCGGGTGACGACGATCGCCCTGCGCCCGCCGCTGCGACCGCCTCGAGGGCGACCGGAGTCGAGCTCGCGGCGGGAGACCGCGTCGTGCTCGCGACCGACGGCGGCGGCGTCGCCGAACGCGCTGGCGCGCGCGTCTGCGCGAGCGAGGCGTCGAGGTGCTCTCGCTGCGCGGCGCTCCGGCCGCGGCCGATCTCGAGCGGCAGATCGCCGGCTGGCGCGAGGCCGGACCGGTGCGCGGCCTCTACTGGCTGGCCGCGCTCGATCCCGCGCCGCCGCTCGAGCGGCTCGACGCTCGCCGGCTGGCGCGAGGCGCTGCGCGTGCGCGCGAAGCTGCTCGCCGTCGCGCTGCGCGCCCTCGACGAGTCGCTCTCGAGTCCCGGCGCCTTCGTCGTCGCCGGCACGCGGCTCGGCGGCCACCACGGCGCCGGCCCCGAAGGCGCGGCGCGACGCGTTCGGCGGCGCCGTCTCAGGCCTGGTCAAGGCCTTCCAGCGCGAGCACCCGCGAGATCCTCGTCAAGGTCGTCGACTTCGAACCGTCGGCGCGCCGGACGACCGCGTCGCCGAGCGGCTCGTCTTCGAGACGCTGACCGACCCCGGCGTGGTCGAGGTCGGCTGGCGCGGCGCGAAGCGAGTCTCGCTCGCGCTCGCCGAGGAGGACGCGCCCGGGCCCGACCCGCGACCGTCGTCTCGGATCGGACTCGGTCTTCGTCGTGACGGGCGCCGCCGGCAGCATCGTCTCGGCGATCCTGCGCGATCTCGCCGCGACCGGCGGCAGCTACCACCTGCTCGATCTGGCGCCAGAGCCCGATCCCGACGATCCCGATCTCGCCCGCTTCCACTCGGATCGCGACGGGCTCAAGCGCGCGCTGTTCGATCGGCTCGCGCGCCGCGGGCGAGCGGGTCGACGCCGGTTCTGGTCGAGCGCGAGCTCGCCGGCGATCGAGCGGCGCGCGGAGGCGCTCGCCGCGATGGCCGCGATCACCGCCAACGGTGGCCACGCGCACTACCACCAGGTCGATCTGCGCGACGACGAGGCCGTGGCGGCCGCCCTCGGCACCGCTGCGCGACGGAGGGTCGACGGATCGACGTGCTGCTCCACGCCGCCGGCATCGAGATCAGCAAGCGACTCGCCGACAAGCCCCAGGAGGAGTTCGATCTCGTCTTCGACGTCAAGGCCGACGGCTGGTTCAACGTTCTCGCCGCGCTCGGTTCGACGCCGATCGGCGCGGCGGTGCTCTTCTCCTCGATCGCCGGGCGCTTCGGCAACGCCGGACAGACCGACTACGCGGCGGCCAACGAGCTGCTGGCCAAGTCGGTCGCGCAGCTCGCGGCGCGACGTCCCGGCGACGCGCGGCATCGTGCATCGACTGGACCGGCTGGGCGAGGATCGGCATGGCCAGCCGCGGCTCGATCCCGCAGCTGCTGGCAGCCGCCGGGATCGACTTGCTGCCGCCCGAAATCGGCATCCCGACGGTGCGTCGCGAGATCGAGGCCCGCGGCGCGTCGCGCGAGGTGGTGATCGCCGGGCGGCTTGGGAGCGATGCTCGAAGCGCCGCTCACCCGCCGGCGGACTCGACATCTCGGGGTTCGACGCCGAGCTCGCCGGGGCGGGCCCGATGCTCGGCGACGTCCTCGGCTTCGACCTCCATCACGGTCTCGTGGTGGAAGTCCTTCTCGATCCGGCCGAACAGCCCTTCCTCGATCACCACCGGATCGGCGGCACGCCGGTCCTGCCCGGGGTCATGGGAATCGAGGGCTTCGGCGAGATCGCCGGGCTGCTCTATCCCGACCGGCCGCTCCTCGCGATCGAGGCGGTCCGGTTTCTGGCGCCGTTCAAGTTCTTCCGCGACGAGCCGCGGCGAGCGCGTATCACCGCTCGCTTCGAGCCCAGCGGCGAACAGATCGTCGCGCACTGCCGACTCGAAGGGGAGCGGCTCCTAGCGGGCCAGACGGAGCCTCAGAGGACCCTCCATTTCTCCGCTCGGGTCCTGCTCGGCGCGCCCGGAAGCGAGGCACCACATCCCGTCTTCGCTGCGGAACGGGCGGCGGCAATCCTCCGCGCGGCCAAGGTGGGCCTCGCCCTCGGCCGCGAC
This sequence comes from uncultured Acidobacteriota bacterium, assembly GCA_963700315.1. Lineage (GTDB taxonomy): Bacteria > Acidobacteriota > Thermoanaerobaculia > Multivoradales > JAGPDF01 > JACTMI01. Next base: position 303,369 of record CAVOXC010000003.1, read on the forward strand.
GAGATCTACAAGATCTACTTCCATGGACCCGCCTATCAGGTGCTCGAGCGGGTGCGCCGCAACGGCGACGGCCTGGTCGGCGAGTCCCCGGCCAAGCTGCCCGCAGAGGCCACCGAGCCGACCCGGTTCCTGCCGCGGGCGATCGAGCTCGCCTTTCAGACCGCCGGCATCGCCGACCTCGCCCAGACCGGGCGCATGGCGTTGCCGTCCGAGGTCGCGGCGATCCGCTTCGGCGCCCGCCGCGAGGGCCCGCCCTGGCTCGCGGCAATCGAGCGCGACGCCTCCGGCTCGGCTCGGGCGACCGTGCTCGACCACGACGGTCGCGTCGTGGTCGAGCTCGAGGGCTACAGGACGATCGACCTGCCCGAGGCACTGAGCGCCGAAGAGATCGCGGCGCTCGGCGTTCTGGCGGAGGTGGAGCCGTGAGCGAAGAGAGTGCCGACCCGAGGCCGGTTCGGCGAGTCGACGTGCTGCTTCGCATCGAGGCGCGCGGCGGGATCGTCCCGGGCGGCCTGCTCGACTCGACGCTGCGCTTCGGCGACTGCCGGCTCCTGGTCGAGTCGCCGCCCACCTGGCTCCGGTTGGAGGAAGCGCGAGAGCTCGAGCGTCAAGCCGCCGAAGCCGCGCGAGCGGCGGCCCTGCCCTGCGGATGGGCTCATGTCGAGCTCGATCTGGCCGGCACCGCCGAGCCAAGGGTCGTCGCGTGCCGCTCGGGTCTGCCGAGCGGCGCGGCGGCGGCGGCGGCGGTCGCCGGCCTCGACCTCGACGAAGAAGCCGAACGGCTCGCCGCCGGAAGTGAAGCCTTGCCACTGGGTGCGCTGCGCGGCCACGCGCTCGCCTGCTGCATCGCCGGTCTCGACCCCGATCAGGAGCTGCGGCCCGTCGGGGGCGTCGTCGAGACGTTGCACTTTCCCGCAGGTCCCGGGCTCCAAGTCGAGCCCATGGTCGAAGAGGGAGAGAGCCTCCCGACGCAAGGCGTTCCGGGGATCGTCGTGCTGACGGCGCACGCTGTCACCCGCGCCCGCGCGCTCGAGCGGCTGCGCCGGGCGGTCGCCGCGACCGAGATCGGCGTGCGCGCGGGCGCCACCGACAAAGCGTTCGTGCTTGGCGTGCTCGAGCGTCCCGAGATCGACTCGGGCGCCGCGGACGCCGCCTGGCTCGCCTCTCTGCTCCGGCGCGGGCGCTACCGCTCGCAGCGCGGCGCCGCGGAGGCGCTGCTCGCGGCGGCGGTCGCCTCCTACGAAGATCACATGGACGAGGCGAAATCGAGGTTCCTCGCCTCGGCCCGACGCGGCCGCCCGGAGGTGACCCTCGAAGGCGGCCTCACCGTGGAGCTGCGCCATGGCGGCGTCGTCTATCTCTGTCGCGTCGCCAAGCTCGCGCCCGGCTGCTACCGGGTCGACGCGGAGGGGGAGCGCGTCGAGGTGCGGGTGCGTGGGGGCCGGCTCGGACGCGGCACCATGCGGATCGGCAAGCGCGAGCACCGCTTGCTGCGGCGACGAGACGAGCGGGGCTTCTCGATCGAGATCGATGGCGTGCCCCACAGCTTCACCGGGGATTCCGCCACAGTCGTTCGCTCGCCGATGCCGGCGATCGTTGCCCGCGTCGGAGTGCGGGAGGGAGACGAGGTCGCGGCCGGCGCGCCACTGCTCGTCCTCGAGGCGATGAAGATGGAGACCACGCTCACCGCCGATCGCGGCGGCGTCGTGCGCAAGCTCCTCGTCCGGCCCAACTCGCAGGTCCACAGCGGCGCAGCGCTGCTCGAGCTCGAGCCGCCCGGGCGATCGCCCTCCGCGGAGCAACCACCCGGACGAGAGCGGCTGCAGCTGGCGGATCTCGCCCGCAGCGCCACGGATTCGGCGCCTCGGGCGGCCACGGCGACCGCTCTCGAGGACGCGCGTCGCCTCTTCCTCGGCTACGACCTCGACGCGCGGACGATCGCTGCCCGGCTCACCACTCCATCGGTACCAGTCGATCCAGCGCTCGAGGCCGCCGAGTCCATGGCGCTGCGCGCTCATCTCGACGTCCTCTCCGTCTTCCGGCCGGCGCCCGACCTCGAACCCGAAGACGACTTGCGGCGCAGCGTCGAGGAGTACCTCTTCACCTACCTTCGCGATCTCGACGCCCGCGGCGCCGGATTGCCGGCGGGCTTCCTCGACAAGCTGCGCCACGCTCTGGCCCACTTCGGCCTCGACCGCCTCGATCGCACACCCGCGCTCGAGGAGGCCCTCTTTCGGCTCGCGATGGCGCATCGGCGCCTGGAAGCGCACTCGCCCTGCGCCCTGGCGCTGCTCGAGCGCCGGCTCGAGCGCGGGACTCCAACCCAGGGCGCGGCCGCGCTGCGCGAGCTCGTCGACCGCCTCATCGCGGAGAGCCGAAATCGCGAAGCCGCCCTGTACGACCTGGCGCGCGAAGCGCGCTACCGCCTCTTCGACCGCCCCTTGATGCTCGCCGAACGCGAACGCGAGCTCGAGCGCGCCAAGCTGGTGATCGATCAGATCTCCGCCGAGACTCCAGCGGATCGACGGGCGGCTGCGATCGACTTCCTCGTCGACTGCCCCCAGCCCCTCCACGAATGGCTCGCAGAGCTCTGGCCGGCGGCGGGCGCCGAGCTGCGTCGCGCCATTCCCGAGATTCTGGTCCGCCGCTACTACCGGATTCGAGACCTCGAAGGGATCACGAGCGCCGGTCCGACCGCCGCGGACGGCGTCGTCGTCGACTACCACCACCACGGCTCCGACGTTCGCCTCTTCGCGCTCGCGGCGCTCGAGCCGGAGCTCGACGCCGCGCTCGAACGGCTGCGCACGCTCGCCACCGCCTGCTCGGGACAGGGGCTCGAGATCGCCGCCGACATCTATCTCACCGCCGGGGGACCCGCGGCGCTCGAGAGCGCGTCGCGACGAATCGAGCGAGCGCTGGCCGAGTCCAAGGCACCAGCGGACCTGCGCCGAGTCGCCATCTGCCTCGGCGGGCGCGATCTGCTCGACCACTTCACCTTTCGGCGGGATGCGCAGGGAGCGTTCGTCGAGGACCGGCTCGCCCGCGGCCTGCATCCGATGATCGCTCAGCGTCTCGGCCTCTGGCGTCTCTCGAACTTCGAGCTCACCCGCTTGGCCGCGCCCGCCGGGGTTCAGCTCTTCCGCGCGGTCGGGCGCGACGACCCGCAGGACGACCGTCTCTTCGCCTTCGCCGAGATCCGCGACCTCACCACGGTCCGCAACGAGAGCGGCCAGGTCGCCGAGCTGCCGCAGATGGAACGGGCCTTCCTCGAGTCGGTCGCGGCGCTGCGCCGCGCCCAGGCTCGCCGGCCAGCGGCCGAGCGCTCCTTCTGGAACCGCATCGTGCTCGACCTCTGGCCCGCCGTTCGCCTCTCGGCGGAGGAGGTCAACGAGATCGTCCACCGCCTGGCGCCCCATACCGTCGGCCTCGGCCTCGAGAAAGTCGTCGTGCGCGGGAGGATCCCGGACCCGCAGACCGGCGAGCTGGGCGATTGGCTGCTCGAGGTCTCCGATCCAGGCGAGGGCGCACCCTCGCTGCGCTTCCGTCGACCGTCGGAGAAGCCGCTCAAGACGCTTCGACCCTATTCCCGCCGGGTCATCGACCTGCGCCGGCGCGGACTCCCCTATCCGTTCGAGATCGTCCGCTTGCTGGCGCCGCCGCCGGAGGCGTCGGGAGCCTTCCCGCCCGGCGAGTTCGTGGAGCACGACCTCGACGAGCAGGGGCGGTTGGTTGCGGTCGACCGGCCCTGGGGCGAGAACCGCGCCAACGTCGTCGTCGGTCTCGTGCGCAACTTCACCGACCGCTACCCCGAGGGAATGACCCGCGTCCTCCTGCTCGGCGACGCCTCGCACGGCATGGGTGCGCTCGCCGAGCCCGAGTGCCGGCGCATTCAGGCCGCTCTCGCGCTGGCCGCAGAGCTGGGCGTGCCGCTCGAGTGGTTCGCCCTCTCGGCCGGTGCCCGGATCGCGATGGAAACCGGAACCGAGAACATGGACTGGATCGCCCGCGTCCTGCGCAGCCTGATCGAGCACACGCAAGCGGGGCACGAGGTCAACATCGTAGTGGTCGGCATCAACGTCGGCGCCCAGCCCTACTGGAACGCCGAGGCGACGATGCTGATGCATACCAAGGGGATCCTGGTGATGACCCCGGACGCCGCGATGGTGCTCACCGGCAAGCGCGCGCTCGACTTCTCCGGGGGGGTCTCCGCCGAGGACAACCTCGGCATCGGCGGCTATCAGCGCATCATGGGCCCGAACGGCCAGGCCCAGTACTTCGCACGCGACGTCGCCGACGCGAGCCGAATCCTGCTGGCCCACTACGAGCACTGCTACGTCGCGCCGGGCGAGCGCTTCCCGCGCCACGCCCCGACCCGCGACCCGCGCGAACGCGACGTCTGCGACTCCGCCCACGGCGGCGATTTCCGCACTGTCGGCGAGGTCTTCTCAAATGCCACCAATCCGGGCCGCAAGCGGCCGTTCGAGATTCGCAAGATCCTCGCCGCCGTGGCCGACCAGGACCACCCGACGCTCGAGCGCTGGGGCGAGATGCGCGACGCCGAGATCGGCGTCGTCTGGGACGCCCACGTCGGCGGACATCCGGTCGCCCTGCTCGGCTTCGAGTCGCGCCCCTTGCCCCGCCTCGGCTGGGTGCCCGCCTTCGGACCCAACGTCTGGACCGGCGGCACGCTCTTTCCGCAGTCCTCCAAGAAGATCGCACGCGCTATCAACGCGTCGAGTGGCAGCCGCCCGCTGGTCGTGCTCGCCAATCTCTCGGGCTTCGATGGCAGCCCGGAGTCGATGCGCTATTGGCAGCTCGAGTACGGCGCCGAGATCGGCCGGGCCGTCGTGAACTTCCGCGGCCCCATCGTCTTCGTGGTCATTTCGCGCTACCACGGCGGGGCCTTCGTCGTCTTCTCGAGCACGCTGCACGACAACATGCAGGTCGCCGCGCTCGAAGGCACCTACGCCTCGGTGATCGGGGGCGCTCCCGCCGCCGCCGTGGTCTTCGCGCGCGAAGTGGCCAAGCGGACGCGCAAGGATCCCCGTGTCGCCGAGCTCGAGCTGCGGCTCGCCGATCCCGCGACTCCCGACAAGGCCGCGCTCCAGGAGCGGCTGGCGGAGGTCTTCGCAGCGGTCCAATCCGAGAAGCTGGGCGAGGTTTCCCTCGAGTACGACGGCGTCCACGACATCTCGCGGGCGCTCGCGGTCGGCTCGGTCCACGAGATCATCCCGCCATCGCGACTGCGGCCCTGGGTGATCGCCGCAGTCGAGCGCGGCATGGCGAGAGAAGGCGCCGGCCCCGGCGTGGCGATCGCTCTCCCCTCGCGATGAGCGGGGGCTACCTTCTCGTCGAGGCGGCGGAGCTCCCCGCCGAGAACCACTGGCTGGGGCCGGCCGAGAGAGCGCAGCTCGCGCGACTGCCGGCAGCGCCCCGGCGCGCCGACTGGCGGCTGGGCCGCTGGGCCGCGAAGCGCGCCCTGCTCGCCTGGCTCGGCGTCGAACCCGGCGCGGAGAGCTGGTCGCGCCTGGAGATCCTCGCCGACGGCGACGGCCGGCCGGACGCCGTTTGGCGCTCCCGCCCGCTCGCGCTCGGCTTGTCGATCTCGCACCGGGCCGGGCGCGCGCTGGCGGTCGTCGGCGCCGCCGGAGCCGCCCTGGGCTGCGATCTGGAAATGGTCGAGCCACGGACTCCGGCGTTCGTCGCGGACTTCCTCACGGTGGCCGAAGGCGCACTCGTCGACGCGGCAGCGCCGCCGCAGCGGGCCCTGATGGCCAATCTGATCTGGAGCGCCAAGGAGAGCGCCTTGAAGCTCCGCCGCGTGGGGCTCTCGGTCGACACCCGCAGCGTCGAGATCGCGCTCGACGGCTCCACTCCCCGCCTGGGCTGGAGCGGGTTCCGCGCTACGGATACTGCGCATGGCGACGCTCTGACCGGATGGTGGCGATTGGAGGGCCCGTTCGTTTTCACCTTCTGTTCTCACCCGCTCGGCGCTCCTCCTCGATCGCTGAGCGCGGCAGACGCCTCCCCGCGGCGCGGCGTTCAGCCCGCGTAGAGGTGGATCTCGCGGGCGACGCGGTCGCCCATCTCGAGCGCGGGGCCGAGCTCGGCGTGGCGCACGGCGAGGTAACCGTCGGCGACGATCGAGTTGCGCCAGTCGGCCTTGGGCGCACCGATCGCAGCGAGCTCACAGGCGATGATCCATGGACGGCATTCGGCGAGGAAGCGATCGAGCCCATCGATCCGGCGAATCCGCCCCCACCCCTGCGCGCGCTTGAAGGTGTTCACCACGTTCCACTTGCGCTCGAAGGTGCGCTCGACCCGCCCGAAACAGACCGCCTCGGCCCAGCCGAGGTAGGTATCGTTGTCGGTGCACCAGTTCATGACGTCGACCGTGCGCGCCCCCGGCGGCCGACCGCCGATCTCGCCGAAGACGACCTCGCCGTCGTGCTTGCGGTACCACTCCATGTGGGTGAAGCCGGTGCGAAAACCGAGCGCCCGCAGCACCTCCCGCCCCATGCGCCGGCCGTCGACGAGATCGGGCTGGTCGAGATTGCGGACCGCGACGGTCTGCGGGCTCACCCACTCGTTCAGCCGCATCACCAGGGGGCGGGGCCGGTACCAGCAGACGTTCTCGAAGTAGAGCTCGCCCTCGGCGCAGATCGTGTCGAAGGTGAATTCCTCGCCGTCGACGAACTCTTCGACCGAGACCTCGGGAACGTGCTGGAGCAGCAGCAGCGACCGCTCGAGATCCTCGCGGGTGTCGCAGCGGTAGGTGTCCGCGGAGCCGGCGCCGGCGATCGGCTTGACGATCACCGGAAAGCCGATCCGCTCGGCCGCCTCGCGCACCTGATTCGCGGTCAGGGCGCGATGATGCCGAGGCGTCCGGATTCCGGCGGCGTCGAGCCGCTGCTTCATGATCTCCTTGTCACGGAACGGCACCGTCTGCTCGACGCCCAGGCCCGGCACGTCGAGCGCCTCGCGCAGCTTCGCGGCAAGGATCATCCCGGGCTCCCAGAGACACTCGACCCTGTCGATGCGGGCGCGGCGGGAGAAGCTCCGGACTTCGCGCACGACCGCCGCCTCGTCCCAGAGCGACGGGACCTGCAGATGGTGGACGAGATGCTCCCGCGCGATCTGCGGCAGCGCCTGGCTCGGCTGGTCGCCGAGACCGACGACCCGGGCGCCGACCCGCGAGAGGGCCCGGGTGAAGAACGGCATTTCCGCCGGATAGCCCGGCGAGATCATCAGAACGGTCAGGCTCATCCCAGCTCCACTCGTACGGAGGCGATCAGTTTCCGGAGTCCCGCCTCGACCAGCGCGGTCTCTCGGTGGCGAAGAATCACGAACCCGTCCCCCTCGTAGCTCGACGAGGTCCCCGCGCCGAGCTTCGGGCGCCGCGCTTCGACGACCATCGAACCCAGCTCCGCCAGGGCCCGCTCGAAGCCGTGAACGGCGACGATGCGCTTCCCCTTGCCCTGGCCGCGCAGGTAGGCACAACCGGCCGCGTATTCCCGCCGCGGCGGGTCGAACTGCTCGAAGACGACGAGGCGTGCCCACGCCTCGTAGAAGTCGGCGTCGTGCGCCCAGGAGATCAGCGACGTGATCTGCGCGCCGCCCGGCCGTGCGCCGACCTCCGAGATCAGCACCCCCCCCTGCGGCCGCCGGAACCACTCCAGGTGGGCCAGGCCGGTATCCATGCCGAGGACCCGGAGCGCCTTCGCCGCCACCGGCCGGACGTCGTCGTAGCGGGCGTCGTCGATCTCCCGCGGCAGCAGCACGCACCACTGGATCCATGGGTTGTCGAGCACCTGCAGGGGCGCCGGAAGGTAGTGCGTGAGCGAGTGCCAGACCAGCTGCCCGCGGATCGTGACGGCGTCGAAGGAGAACTCCTCGCCGGTGACGAATTCCTCGAGCACGGCGGGTCGCTCCACGGCGGGGCGGATCACCGCGAGGGCCTCGGCCAGCTCGCGCCCGTTGGCGACCCGGAAGGTCGCCTTGGCGCCGGCCCCCGCGACCGGCTTGAGGACCAGGGGGAAGCCGATCCGGCTGGCGAACTCCTCGGCGCTCGCCGAATCGAGCACGCGCGCATGTCGTGCGCAGGGCACGCCATGCGCGGCGAGCACGTCCTTCATCCGCGCCTTGTCCCGGAAGTTCTTCGCGGCCTCGAGGCGCATCCCGGGGATCCCGAGCGCGCCGCGCACTTCGGCGAGCGGCTCCTGGAGCTGTTCGAGCGCGCCGAGCAGCCGGTCGGCGCCGCCCCCCCACTCGCCTACGATCGACCGCGTGGCGTCGGCGATCCGTTGCGGGTCGAGGGCGTCCGCGACCCGGCGGTGGGACGAGAGCCGGCCGCGCAGCCGGGCCGGCAGCTTCTCCGCCGGGTCCTGGCTGATCAGGCCGCAGCGCACGCCGGGGAGCGCCGCGACGGCATCCAAGAAACGCAGCGTGGTGTCCAAGAAGAACGGGGCGACGAAAACGACGTTCGGCATCGGCTCCTCAGTCGGCGTGGAGCCGCACGCGCTGCGCGAACTCGTCCGCGATCTCGAGCGTCGCCTCGAGGTCGGGGTGCCTCAAGACGACGAATCCGTCGGAAACCAGGGTCTGCCTCCAGTTCCGGCGGGGCGACCCGACGGGCAACAGGTTCTTCCAGACGACGCTCGCGCCATGTCGCGACAGGAACTCCTCGAGCCCTTCGATCCGGCGAATCCGCCCCTGCCCCTCGGCCCGCTTGTAGACCGTCGCGACGTTGTAGAGCCGGCGCGTGGGCTCCGTGAACCGCCGATGGCACACCGCCTCCGCCCAGCCGCGAAAGACGTCGATGTCGCAAGCGTAGTTCATCTGGTCGACCTGGTGGGCCCCCGGCGGCCGCGCGCCGATCTCGCCGAAGACCACCTCGCCGTCCGCCTTGCGGTACCACTCCATGTGGGTAAACCCCGACTCGAATCCCAGCGCCGTGAGCACCCGTCGACCCATCTCGACGCCGGCGGCGAGGGCGGGCTGGTCCGGGTGACGGAGCGCGACGACCTGTGGGCTGATCCACTCCTCGCTGCGGGCGACCAGGGGGCGCGGGCGGTACCAGGCGATGTTGTAGTAGGCCGGCTCGCCGTCGATCGACACGGCGTCGAAAGTGTATTCCTCGCCGTCGACGAACTCCTCGACCGAGACCTCGTCGAGGTGACGGACCGCCTCGAGGACTCGCCGCAACTCCGACGCATCGTGGACCCGGTGGGTGTCGGCGGAGCCGGCGCCGGCGATCGGCTTGACGATCAGGGGAAAGCCGAGCCGCTCGGCGGCCTGCCGGATCGCCCGCTCGCCGCGCGCCGCGAGGTGGCGCGGGGTGCGGATCCCGGCGGCGTCGAGCCGGCGCTTCATCTCCTCCTTGTTGCGGAACGGCACGGTGCGAGCGACCGAGAGGCCGGGGACACCGAGCGCCTCGCGCAATCGCCCGGCGAGGAGCATCCCGGGCTCCCAGAGGCACTCGATCCGGTCCAGCTGCCGCGCGCCCAGCCAATCGCGCGCCTCCGCCACCACGGCCTCCTCGTCCCAGAGCTTTCGAACTTGCAGATAGCCCGAGAGAGCGCTGCCGAACGGCCGCGGGCAGGCTGCCCTCGGGCTGATCGCCGAGGCCGCAGACGTGGGCGCCGACCTCGGCCAGGCCGCGCACGAAATGCGGCATCTCGCTGGGATACGACGGGGAGAGAAAGAGGACGGATTTCACGAATGGAGCCCCCGACGGAGGCCTCGACAGTATACCGAACGGAGGTCGCTGGCCGCTCGACGAGAGACCCGCCCGGCTCTCGCCCCGATGCTAGGATTGCGCCCCGATGACGAGCGACGAGACGAAGGCGCGCTTCGCCGCCTTCGCCGCCCAGGTCGAGAGCAGCTCGCCGCGCGACCGCTGGCTGGTTCTCACCCACGACAATCCGGACCCGGACGCCCTGGCGTCCACGGCCGTGCTGTCGACGATCCTGCGCCGGCACTTCAAGCGGAAGGTCACCGTCGCCTACGGCGGCATGATCGGCCGTGCCGAGAATCGCGAGATGGTGCGCAGCCTCCGGCTCGAGCTCTCCCATCTGCGCCATCTCAACCGCCGCAAGTACCAGCGCTTCGCGCTTGTCGACTGCCAACCCTGGACCGGCAACTCCCAGCTCCCCAAGGGCGCGGTCCCCGACGTGGTCATCGACCACCATCCGATGCGCAAGGCGACCGCCGCGGCCCGCTTCACCGACGTTCGGCCCAACTACGGCGCGACCGCCACGATCCTGGTCGAATACCTGGAAGCCGCGGGGCTCCAGCCAACGCGATCCGTGGCCACCGGCCTGGTCTATGCGATTCGCTCCGAGACCCGCGACTTCGGACGCGAAGCGACCGGTCCCGACCACGCCGCCTACGACAAGCTCCTGCCCCGGCTCGATCGGCGCCTCCTCGCCAAGATCCAGATCGCCAGGCTGCCGTTCACCTACTTCAAGACCCTGCACAGCGCGCTCGAATCGCTGCTCGGAGTCGGCAGTCTGGTGGTCTCCCATCTGGGCCGGGTGGACCAGCCCGACATCGTGCCCGAGATCGCCGACCTGCTGCTGCGGATGGAGGGCAAGACCTGGTCGCTCACCACCGGGACGTACGGCGATCGGCTCTACATGTCGATTCGCACCACCAACGGCCGCGCCGACGCCGGCAATCTGATGCGGCGATTGATCGGCCGCAGGGGCAAGGGGGGCGGCCATGGCACCATGGCCGGCGGTTGGATCGAGATCCCCGAGAACGCCCCCGAAGCCGTGCGCAACGTGGAGCGCTCGCTCTCCCGCCGCTTCGCCAAAGCTCTCGCCAAGAACCCCGACCGGCTCGTGCCGCTCGGAATCGAGAAGAGCCGCCCGGCGAAGGCGGCCGCACCGCGCGACGGCACGGCCGGCGAATCGTCCCGCGACCGGACCGGCACGGCATGACCGGACCCAACGGCCCTGGACGCCGGGGCAAGAAGCGCCCGGCGCGGGCCGTCCACGCGCCAACGCGAACGGCGGTGAAAGACCCCGCGGCGGCAGATCGGCAGGGGCGGACCCCGGAGCCCACGCCCGCACAGCCCGCTGCGCCGGGCCCGGCGCGCCGCGCCGGCGCGGCGCCCGCGAAGCAGCCGACACCAAAGCCCGCAAAGCGCTCGGCCGCCGGGAAGAGTGGCGAACAGAAGCAGAGAGCCCCGAAACGCGCTGCGCCGAAGGTCCCAAGGAAGGCCCGGGTGCGCGAGAGCGGGCCGGGCGCCAGAGTCGCGAAGACCCGGCCAGAAGTGGCTGCCGCCCCCGGCGCGGTCGCCAGCGCTCCGGGGCAGAAGAGCGCACCGCGCCCAGAGCCGCCGTCGCGTTCGGTCCTGACGACCCCGCCGGGGCCGCCTGCGGACGCAGCGGAGTTCGAACGGGAGTCGATCCTCTTTCAATTCGAGCAGCGCCCGCTGGTCGAGCCACCCGCCAACCAGCCGCCGCTCGAGCGACGTCCGGCCGGCGCGCCGCGGCGCCTCGCCTTCGTGCTGCACGCCCATCTGCCCTGGGTCCTCGGACATGGGACCTGGCCGCACGGCGAGGATTGGCTGGCGGAGGCGATCGCGCACTGCTACCTGCCGCTCATCGACACCTTCCGGCGGCTGGCCAACCGCGGGAGAAAGCACCTCGCGACGATCTCGGTGACCCCGGTGCTCGGTGCGATGCTCGCCGATCCACGCACCGAAGGAATCGTCGATCGGTACCTGGCGGAGCGCTCCAAAGCCGCCTGGGACGACCGGCGGCGCCATCCGCTCGCGCTCTGGTGGCGCGGCGAGTACGAACGGCTCCAGGCGCTCTGGGCGGGGTTCGACAAGAACCTGAGCCGGGCGCTCGCCGACCTCTCCGATCGCGGCGCGCTGGAGCTCTCGACCTCGGCCGGAACCCACGTCTACCTGCCGCTCGCCCATTCCTCCAAGCTCGTGCGGCTGGCCCTGCGCACCGGCCGCGAGACCCACCGGGAGCGCTTCGGCGTCGATCCGCGCGGCTGCTGGATGCCCGAATGCGCCTATCGACCGGGCGGACCCTGGCGTCATCCGGTCACCGGGATCTCGGAGGAGAATCGGGCGGGCAACGAGGACTTCCTGGCCGAGCAGGGGCTCGGCTGGACAGTCGTCGACTCCCACCTGCTGCGTGCCGGCGATCCCGCTTTTCCCTACGGCAGCGACCGCGCGCCCGAGGAGGTGGTCGAGCCCTCGGGGCCGCACCCGCGCCCCTATTGGATCCGGCAGAGCCCGGTGGCCGCCTTCCTGCGCGATGCGCGCAGCGCCGCGCAGGTCTGGTCGCGGCAGGGGGGCTACCCGGGCGACGGCGCCTTCCTCGACTTCCACAAGCGCCATTGGCCGTCGGGCCTCCGGCTCTGGCGGGTGACCGATGCGGACGTCGACATGATGGACAAGCTGGTCTACTGGCCCGAGGCGGCGCGCGAGCGCGCCGAGGAGCAGGCCGAGCATTTTCTCGAGCTGGTCGCGGGGCTCGAGGGCATGGACGGCGGCGTCGCCTGCGCGCCGTTCGACATGGAGCTCTTCGGCCACTGGTGGTTCGAGGGACCGCTCTGGCTCGAGCGGGTGCTGGAGCTGGCCGCCCCCGGCGCGACCGTCGAGGCGACCACTCCCGCGCGCGAGCTCGACAGCCGGCCGGCACTCCAGCGCGCTTTCTTCGCCGAGGGCTCGTGGGGAGCCGGCGGCGACCATCGGGTCTGGGTCAACCCCGAGACCGAGTGGATGTGGCAGGAGCTGGCGGACCTCGAGCGCCGCGCCTTCGCCGCCGTCCGCTGGGGCGGCGCCCGCAAGTGGCGCCGGGCGATTCTGAACCAGCTGCTGCTCACCGCGGCGTCGGACTGGCCGTTCCTGGTGAAGATGGGCACGGGACGGGACTACGCGGAAGAGCGCTTCAAGGAGCACGCGCGACGGACGCGCGAGCTGATCGACCTGGGGCCGCGCTCCCGCGCCTGGCCGGAGTGGGTCGACCTCGACCTGCCGTTCGGTGAGATCGAAGCCGAGTGGGCGAGAGCGCCCGAGGAGTGAGAACCAGCGTGACAGAACCTCATTGGCGGCAGATCCCCCGCCGTCATATCGCGGACATCGATCTTCCCCGCCAGGTCACCGACCTCTACGATCTCGCCTACAACCTCTGGTGGACCTGGCACTCCCGGGCGCGCCAGCTGTTCAGCCTGATCGATCCGCGCGCCTGGGCGCGCTACCGCAACCCGGTCGAGCTGCTGATCAACTTCGATCGCCACCAGTGGAACGAGAAGCTCGAGGAGGAGAGCTTCCGCGACGCCTATCACCAGGTGGTCGACAGCTTTCGGCGCTACCTCGCCGAGACCGACGAGACCTGGTTCGCGCGCACCTTCCCCGACGAACGGGGGCCATTCGCCTACTTCTGCATGGAGTACGGGCTCCATCAGTCGCTCGCCACCTACTCCGGGGGGCTGGGCGTGCTCGCGGGCGATCACCTGAAGAGCGCTTCGGATCTCGGCCTGCCATTCGTCGGTGTCGGGCTCCTCTACCACCATGGCTACTTTCGCCAGAACATCGACGCCGACGGCCGCCAGCAGCACATCTACCCCGAGTCCGACTTCACCCGCCTGCCGATCCTGCCCGCGGCCGGCCCGACCGGCCGCGAGGTCCTGGTCACGGTCCCGTTTCCCGGCCGGGAGATCCATGTCCAGGTCTGGATCGCGCAGGTCGGCAGGGTACCGCTCCTCTTGCTCGACACGGACGTGCCGCGCAACGACTCGGCCGACAGGTTGATCACGTCGACGCTCTACACCCCCGGCCGGGAGATGCGGCTCGCCCAGGAGCTCGTGCTCGGCATCGGCGGCGTGCGCGCGCTCGCCGCGCTCGGCATCGAGCCCCGGGTCTGGCACATGAACGAAGGACATTCGGCCTTCCTCCAGTTCGAGCGGCTGCGCACCGCGCTCGAGGCCGGCCAGGAGCTCGACGCCGCGATCGAAGCGTTCCGCCGCCAGACCGTCTTCACGACCCACACGCCGGTGCCCGCCGGCAACGAAGCCTTCGACGCCGCACTCGTCCGCAAGTACTTCGGCTCGCTCTGGGAATCCCTCGGCGTGCCGGAGGAGCGCTGGCGCGCGCTCGGCAGGAACGGCGACGGCGATGGCGAGGAGGCCCCCTTCAACATGACCGCGCTCGCCCTGCGCACGAGCGCGCGGATCAACGGCGTCTCGAAGCTCAACGCCGAGGTCGCCCGCGGCATGTGGCAGCACGTCGTGCCACCGGCGCGACCCGAGGCCGAACAGATCCGGGCCATCACCAACGGCGTGCATCTCCCGACTTGGTTGGGCGTCGACTTCGTCGACATGTTCGTCCGCTGGTTCGGCGAGCGCTGGTACCAGCTGCTCGGCAGCGAGACCGGCAAGGTCGCGATCCTCGACGGCGACGACGAGCAGCTCTGGGCGGCCCATATCTCTCAAAAGCGACGACTGGCGCGTTTCCTGCGCGCCCGCCTGCGCGAGCAGTTCGCGCGCCACGGCCTCTCCCCCGACGAGCTCCGGGTGGTCGAAGGGATGTTCGAGCCCGAAGTGCTGACGCTCGGCTTCGCGCGGCGCTTCGCGACCTACAAGCGGGCAGGACTGCTCTTCTCGGACCTCGATCGGCTCCGGACGCTCGTCGACTCGCAGCAACGACCGGTCCAGATCGTCCTCGCCGGCAAGGCCCACCCGGCCGATCGCGACGGCCAGGACCTGATCGCCTCGATCTTCCAGCTCTCCCAGTCCGAGCGGCTCGAGGGCAGGGTCTTCTTCGTCGAGGACTACGACATGCGCGTCGGCCGCATGCTGGTCCAAGGGGTCGACGTCTGGCTCAACACGCCGCGGCGTCCGCTCGAAGCCTCGGGGACATCGGGGATGAAGGCCGGAATGAACGGCGCCCTCAACCTCTCGATCGCGGATGGCTGGTGGCCGGAGGGCCACTCCGGCGGCAACGGCTGGGTGATCGCGGGCAAGGACTGCGGCGACGACCACGACGCGCAGGACCGCGAGGACTCGCTCGCCCTCTACCACCTGCTGGAGACACAGATCGTGCCGGAGTTCTACGATCGCGACCCGCGCGGCCTGCCGCTCGCCTGGCTGCGGCGCATGAAGGAGGCGATCGCCACCATCGCCCCCCGCTTCTCCAGCGATCGCATGATCCGCGACTACGCGGAGAGCGCCTATGTTCCGCTCGCCCGCTCGCAGCGTTAGGCTCTGGGCACGGCGGCTGGTCGCCGCGACGCGCCACCTGCGCCCGCTCGGCTAGACTCGTCGCCGCCTCGAGTGGATTCCAAGATCGCGATCATCTCCTCCGGCCTCGCCCGCGGCGGCGCGCTTCTGGCTGCCGCGGCCACCGTCGCGGCGCTCGTCGCGGCCCGGTCCGCCGACCTCGCGCCGGCGCCGACCTCCGCCCGCGCGGGACGCAACGTCCTCCTGATCTCCATCGACACCCTCCGCGCGGACCACCTCGGCAGCTACGGCTACGCTCGCCCGACCTCGCCACGGCTCGACGCCTTCGCCGCCGAGTCGTTCCTGTTCGAGAACGCCATCGCCCACGCCCCCTCCACCGAGCCCTCGCACGCCTCGATCTTCACCTCCCTCCTGCCGGTGCGACACGGCGCCCTGCGCGCCCACCGGCAGGGGATCTCGCCCGACGTCACGACCATGGCGGAGCTGTTCCGCGGCGCCGGCTACCGTACCGTCTCCTTCAACGGCGGCGGGCAGGTCGCGGCGGCTTTCGGCTTCGACCGCGGCTTCGAGCTCTATCAGAGCTCGACCGGCGACTTCGCGGCTCAGGTCGATTCGGCGATTCGCTGGCTGCGTGAGCACGACGAGGCGAGCTTCTTCATGTTCCTCCACACCTACGAGGTCCACGCGCCATACGCCGCCGCGCCCCGCTACCTCGATCTCTTCGATGCCGGCTACGACGGTCCGCTCCCGGACGAGACCAGCCCGCGCCTCATCCTCGAGATCGCCAACGGCGACGTCGCCGTCGACGCCGCCGACCTGCGCCACATCATCGCCACCTACGACGCACAGATCCGCTCCGTCGACGACGCCTTCGGCCGGCTCGTCGACTTTCTCGCCGCGAGCGGTCGCGACCAGGACACGCTGGTGCTGTTCACCTCGGACCATGGCGAGGAGCTCGGCGAGCACGGCCGGATCGGCGACCACAGCTTCGGCCTGCACGACGAGGTGCTGCGGGTGCCGCTGATCCTGCGGCCGCCCGGCGCGCGCGCCGGCGGGGCTCGGATCGCTGCCCAGGTGCGGGGAATCGACATCCTGCCGACGCTGCTGGAGCTCGTCGGGCAACCACTGCCGAAGCAACTGGAGGGCGCGAGCCTGGTGCCACTGATGAGCGGGCGGGCGGATCGCGACGATCGGATCGCCGTCAGTCAGGTCGACACGCTCGACCGCGTGCCGCCCGCGTCCCTGCGCACCGGCGACGACAAGCTGATCGTCGGCTCGGCGGACTTCGTCGACGCGGCAGAGTACCGCTGGTTCGCGGATCGCGCCGAGCTCTGGGTCGAGGGCTCGCTGGTCCAGATTCCGATCGAAGCGCACCTGCGCACCCGGTCGCTACGGGTGCTGCTCGAGGGCCAGGTCGCCTTCGAACGCCCGATCGAGACCAAGTTGCAGTTCGTCAGTGTGCGACCCCGGCGGCCGGGTCGTCAACGGATCACCCTCGAGGCGACGACGCCCTGCACGCCGACGGCGCAGCCCGGCACCGGCCCCGACCTGCCCTGCGCCAGCTTCCGGGTCTTCAACCCCCACGCCTATTACAGTCTGCGGGGAGATCCCGCGGAGGCGGTCAACCTCATCGGCCGGCCCGAGGTCCGGGAGCGGGTCAAGGCCCTGCGCGACCGGCTGCGCGACCTGACGGCGAGCCCTTCGCCGTCGCCCGGCGCCCCGGCGCGCCTCGATCGCGAGACCCTCGAGCAACTGCGCGCTCTCGGCTACCTGCGCTGAGCCAGCTCGCCCGGGTTGACAGGCTGCTTTCCGGGCGTAGGATCGGGACAGCTCCGGAATCACTTCACTGCCCCACCGCGACCGGCCGTCGGCCGCGCTCGCACGAGGGGGGCGACGAACGAGAGGAGGTCTACCCTGTCCAGTCACTCGGTTTCCCGTCAGATCACGATCATCGCCGCGCTCGTCGCACTCTGCGCCGCGCCGCTTGCCGCAGCTGAGCCCGTCTCCGTCGGCGCCGAGGTCTATCGGCCCGCTTCGCCCGAAGCGGTACCCATGCCGCCGATGCGGCTCGCCGAGTCGCTCTCGCTCGAGCCCGCGCGCAGGATGGTAGCGGCAGAGGAGGGGGCGCGCGACCGGCTCGAGGCCCTGCGCGAATGGAACCGGGCGGGCAAGCGGCCGACCCAGGTCGCCATCCACCGCGATCTCGCGAGCCCCCTGACGCCGAGCATCGTCGCGGCCGACTGGACGCTGCTCGGCTCGCGCGCGCAGGACGGCGGTTGGCTCGCCTCCTCGCCGCGCGGGGCACTGGTCTGGGGCGCCGCGGTCGAGGTCGCGAACGCCCAAGCGCTGCGTCTCCGCCTCGAGAAGCTCGTCCTGCCCGATGGGACCCGGCTCTGGGTCCACGGCACGGCCGACCAGGCCTATTTCTTCGACCTGAGTCACCGGACGCCCGAGGGATCGGCCTGGAGCCCAATGGTCCTGGGCGACCGGATCCATCTCGAGATCGAGGTCCCAGAGAGCTTCCGCGGCCGGCCGTTCTCGCTCGAGGTCGCCCAAGTCTCGGAGTACCTGATTCGTCCGGCGGGAGCGGTGCCGGCGCTGGCCGGCCCCATCGTCGCGCCGGAAGACGGCGCCGAGGACTGCCTGGTCTTCGGCTCCTGCTACAACTCCACGCACTTCTCGGGGATCAACGACGCGCGCGGCTACGTCGTCCAGCAGTACTTCGAGGATGGCGCCGGCTTCGTCTGCTCCGGCGGCCTGCTCAACGACTTCGACGCGGCGACCCAGAAGCCCTGGATGCTCAGCGCCGCCCACTGCTACGACGGCCTCAACCTCGCGAACGTCGAGTCCTCGATCGACCCCTGGTACCGCTACGTTGCGACCGGATGCCCGCCGACCGGTTCGACCCTGCAGCAGGGTCCGATCGGGGGCGACATCGTGGTCGTCAAGCCGGCGCCGGATCCCGACGTCGCGCTGGTGCTGATGAACTCGATGGGGCTCCCCGGCGGCCTCGTCCTCGGCGGCTGGTCGACGCTGCACGTCGGCCATGGCCAGCAGCTCCACCGGCTCTCCCATCCGGTCGCCTGCATTCCGGGCCTCCCGTGCACCGGTCCGGCGGACGAGGCGATCCTGCCCCAGATGTACAGCCGCCACACCACCGACGACACGCCCGCCTTCGACTGCACCGGCGTCGGCATCGGGCTCAACGAGTTCATCTACTCGGTCACCACGCTCGGAACCACCGCCGGCGGCAGCTCGGGCTCGCCGATCGCCCGCAACGACGGCATCATCGTCGGCCAGCTCCTCGGCAAGTGCCAGGCGGGCAACACCGACGACTGCGCCTACGGCATGTTCAACGTCCTCGACGGGCGCTTCGAGGCGGGCTACGAATTCCTGGAGCCCTTCTTGAACCCGACGACGACGGGCGACTGCGTCGAGAACGCGACGACCATCTGCCTCAACAACGACCGCTTCCGGGTCAACGTGCTCTGGACCGACTTCGGCGGCATCCCTCACGACGCCTTCGTCTCGGCGCAGAGCACTGCCGACACCGGCATCTTCTATTTCATCGGCCCGGAGAACCTCGAGTTCATGGTCAAAGTGCTCGACGCCTGTTCGTTCTCGAACGCCTACTGGGTCTTCGCCGCCGGAGCCACCAACGTCGGCTACGTCATCACCGTGACCGACACTGAGCGAGGCGGAACCAAGCAGTACAGCAACCCGCTCGGCAACCCGGCGCCGGCGGTCACCGACACCTCGGCCTTCGCCACCTGTCCATGACGTCCTAGCCGAGGTCCTCTGCGCTCGACCCGGGGCGCGGCCCTTGCCGGCCGCGCCCGTTTCGTCTCCGGGCGCGCGCGGCGCGCATTGCGACGGTCGACCGGTTCGATCACCGCGGCGCTCCGCGATCCTCGTCGCGCAGGGGAGATGAGTAGCGAAGGCCTGCCATTGAAGGGGGCAGCAATCACTCGTCGAGGCGCTGCGCCTCGAGCGAGGTCGCCGGCCCTACCCCCGCAATGGAGCTTCTTCGGACCTCCGAACCGTCGTGGACAGGGCTCGAAGGCGAATCGGTCGTCGGCGCCAGGGCCCTCCGGCCGGGGCGAGGCGCCGTTTGCTAGAGTCCTCGCAACACTCGAATGGTCCCCCATCGGGGCGCTTGGCACCCAGCCGCCCCAAACAGAAGGAGGTAGGCAACGTGAATTGGACACTGCGACGACTGCTCCCGGCTCTGGGAGTCACCGCCCTCCTGATGGGGACGGTCTCGAGCGGACCCGCCCAGGCGGCGGATGAACCGGAGCGGCCGACGACCGAGCAGCGGCTGGTGGCGCTCGAGGAGCGCATGACCGTCGATCAGCGCCGAGCCGTCGAGGAGTTCCAGGTCTGGATCGCCTCGCGCGGCAAGGCCCAGCTCTCCGGCGAGACGGCCGAGGGCCGTCGGGTCGGCAAGCTGGGCGGCGAGGGGTTGCAGACGATGGTGACCCGCAAGAACGCCGACGGCACCTTCTCCACCCGCTGCGTCGACAGCCCGGAGCAGTACGCGCTCTTCCTGCTCGGCGAGCTCGACGGCAGCGGCGCCCAGGGCGTCCGCCAGGCGACGGAGTAACCGGCGATGACAACCCACCGGCTTCCCCGTCGTCTCGGCGCCGCCACGCTTGCTCTCGCCTTCGTTCCGGCGCTCGCGAGCGCCGACGCCATCGTCAAGATCGGTCTCGCCGCGGCGGGCGTGGACAGTGCCGGCCGCGTCCAGGTCTACGCGCCCGATCCCGTCGTCACCGGCTCGTCGATCTCGCACTGGAACAACGTCGGCATACCGCTGCTGATGCAGCCCGCCCTCTCCTCGCTGCTCGGCTTCCAGCAGATCGACCTGACCACCTCGCTCTTCGCCGACATCGGCTACCTGCCGGGCACGACCGCTTTCGACGTCATCGTCCTCGACGGACCCGCCGAGGGGTTCAACGATCCGTCGCCGGTCGCTCCGGTCGGCGCCAACCCGGGCACGACCCTGGGGCAGCAGCGCAGGAACACCATCGACTTCATCCTCGGCACCTGGGGCGCGCTGCTCGACAATCAGGAGACGGTCCGCGTCGGCGTCTCGACCGAGGACTTCTTCTGCGATCCCGTCCAGGGCGCCGTCCTGGCGGCCGCCACGCCCTACTGCGTGCTGACGGACGACGAATTCGCCTATCCCGGAGCGCTCGGCAAGGCGATCTTCGGCGACTACGGCGACGAATGCGATCCCGACAACCCGGGACCGGACTACGACCTGCTCATCTTCCTCAACGAGAACATCGACGACGCCTGCGCCGGTCCCGGCACCGGCTACTACTACGGCAACGACGGCCAGGCCACCGGCAACCTCTTCGACGTGGCCAACACGCTGCTCCACGAGGGCGGCCACGGCCTGGGCTTCACCAGCTTCGTCAGCCGTTCGGGCGCCTCGAAGGGCGCGCACGCCTTCGACCCGAACGTCGGTATCTACGATCATTTCCTCTACGACAACGACGTGATGATGCGCTGGGAGGACATGTCGAAGACCCAGCGCGCCAACTCGATGGAGAACGGGCCGTTCGTCGTGCTCGACGGCCCCAACGTGGTCGCCGACGGACCGGATTGGGCCGTGGGCAACGTCGTCTCGGTCCCCTTCCCAGATGGCATCCCCGACTTTCTGGCGGTCGCGGCGCAGTTCGGTGCGCCGACGTTCGGGCCCGGCGCCGCGACGCCGACAGGACTGCTCGCCATCACCAACCCGCAGCGCGCCTGCAGTCCGATTTCCGCCATCCCCGGGCAGATCGCGCTGATCGAACGGGGCGACTGCGCCTTTGTCGACAAGGTCAAGAACGCCCAGAACGCCGGGGCCACCGGCGTCATCGTCTACAACCAGGCCAGTCCGTCGTCGGGAACACCGGAGGACCTGGTTTCGATGGCCGGCGTTGACCCTTCGATCACGATCCCGGCGGTCTTCGTCGCGCGGTCGAGCGGGCTCACGCTGAAGAGCCTCGTCACCGGCGGTCCCGATCTCGCCTGCACGCCGGACAACGACACCGGCTGCCTGCTCGGCGGGCGCTTCCAGGTCGAGGTCGGCTACGACACCGGCAGCGCCGACGGCGCGGGTCAGGTCATGACCTTCGGCGGCCAGCGGGCGGAGTCGGATCAGTCGGTCTTCTTCTGGTTCTTCGACCCGGCCAACTTCGAGATGGGCGTGAAGATGGTCGACGCCTGCTCGTTCAACGACAGCTTCTGGATCTTCGCCTCGGGTCTCACCAACGTCGAGTACACGATCACCCTCTTCGACACCTTCACCGGACAGGCCCGTCCCGTCAGGAACCCGCTCGGGCAGTACCCGCAGACGCAGGGGCTCACCGACGGCGTCGGCGGCTTCGACTGCACGCCGAGCGCTGGTCTGCGCTCGTTCTCGCCGACGCCCGAGCAGGTGCGCAACGTCCTGGCAACGGCGCCGTCCGATCCGCTCGGCGACGCCATCGTGGGCGCGGTCACGAGCGAAGGGGTCTGCGCCGACGACGCCGACTCCGCCTGCCACCTCGGCGGGCGCTTCCAGGTCGAGGTGACCTGGACGACGATCGAGGGGTCCGGAGCCGCTCAGGTCATGAGCTTCGGCGGCCAGCGCGCCGCGTCGGACCAGTCGTCGTTCTGGTATTTCTTCGATCCGGCCAATTTCGAGATGGGGGTCAAGATGGTCGACGCCTGCGTCCCGCCGTTCAACGCCTACTGGGTCTTCGTCTCGGGCCTGACCAATCAGGCGTACGACGTCGCGATCACCGACACCACGACCGACATCACGCGGCACTACACCAACCCGCTGGGGTCGTACCCGCAGACGATCGGGGCCACGGGCGCGGGCGACGGCTTCCCCTGCCCATGACGGTCTGACGAGATCGCGGGATAGTCTCCAGGGCGCGGCCGCGGTTCGGTCGCGCCCTTTTCTCAGCCACGGAGCCTGACACCCGCCCATGCCCTCCTGTACGACGCACGCCGAGCGGCGCGCGGAGTATCGCTGCGGCGGTTGCCGTGCCCTGCTCTGCGCGGACTGCATCGAGGAGGGACACCGGCTGCTCTTCTGCCGGCTCTGCCGCGAGCAGGCCGCACCCCTCGTCGCGGGCGCGCCGGCTACGGCGCCGGCGCTCGTTCGCGCCCGGCGGTTGGGGCGCCGCTACGGTTTCGGCGACGCGCTGCTCTACCCGTTCCGCGGCCTCGGCTTGTACACGCTGCCGGCGCTCGCGGTCTGGCTGGGCGCCGGAATCTTTCTTTCCGGTCTCGCCGACCTCGTGCTCCGCGCCCTGCTGCTGCTCATCCTGCCCGGCTTGCTCTTCGCGGTCGTGCGCACCACCGCCGACGGCGAGGACCAGCTGCCCGACTGGCCCGACGCCTCGGAGCCGTTCGCGCGCGTCGCGGAGATCGGCCGCGGCTTCGGGGTCCTGCTGCTCTCGGCGGCTCCGGCCTGGCTCACGCTGCGCGCGACCGGCTGCGGCCTCGAGCCCTACCTCCGGACGCACTCTCGGGGCTTCTGCCTCGTGACGCTCTTCACGGCGCTCGCCGTCGGCCTGCTGCTCGGCGTCTTCGCCCTCGGCGCGGTCGCCGTCCATGACTCGACCTGGCTCGTGTTGCGCGCCGATTTGCACGTCGAGGCCCTGCTCGGGCCGGCGGGGTGGGACGCGGCTGCAACCGCCCTGCTGCTCGCGGCGCTCTTCGCCGGCTCACGGCTCGCGGCGTTCGCGCTCTCGTTCGTGCCGCTCGTGGGCGCGCTGGCCTCGGCCGTGGTGTCGATCTACGCCCTCTTCCTGGGCGCGCACCTGGTCGGCCGTCTCTTCCTGCGCCACGCCGCCGTGCTCGACCCGCTCTATCGCGACTGACCGGCGCCGCCGCCGGCGATCAGGCGACGTCGGGCCGGAGCGCTACTCCGGCGGCGCGCCCTTGGTCCAGCGGTCGATCCAGTCGAGCACGGTTTCGTGCCAGAGGATCGAGTTCCGCGGCTTCAGCACCCAGTGGTTCTCGTCCGGAAAGTAGAGCAGCTTCGACGGCACGCCGCGCCGCTGCAGCGCCGTGAAGGTGGCGAAACCGTCGGTCTCGACGACGCGGAAATCCTTCGCGCCGTGAACGACGAGCATCGGCGTTCGCCACTTGTCGACGTGGTCGATCGGATTCCACTTGGCGTAGACCTCGGGACTCTCCCAGGGCGTGCCGAGGAACTCCCACTCGGGGAACCAGAGCTCCTCCGTCACGAACCAAGAGTGCCTCGAGTCGATGAAGCCGTCGTGGTCGACCAGGCAGCGGAAGCGATCGGGCCACTGGCCGGCGATCCAGTTGACCATCCAGCCCCCGTACGAAGCGCCCAGCGCGCAGACGCGGTCGCCGTCCAGCCAGGGGTAGGCGCCGAGCGCCGCCGCCAGGCCGAGCCGCAGGTCTTCGAGCGGCTTGCCCCCCCAGTCGCCCCGGATCGCGTCCGTGAACTCCTGCCCGTAGCCGGTCGAGCCGTGGAAGTCGACCATCACCACCGCGTAGCCGCGCCCGGCGTAGACCTGCGGATTCCAGCGATAGTGGAAGTTGTTCGAGGACGAGCCCTGCGGCCCGCCATGGATCAGGAAAGCGACCGGGTATTTCTTCTCGGCGTCGAAAT
Source organism: uncultured Acidobacteriota bacterium (assembly GCA_963700315.1). Classification (GTDB taxonomy): domain Bacteria; phylum Acidobacteriota; class Thermoanaerobaculia; order Multivoradales; family JAGPDF01; genus JACTMI01. The sequence continues at coordinate 327,208 of CAVOXC010000003.1, forward strand.
CGACAGGGCGCACGAGGTAGGCGAAGACGGTGTCGCCGCCGGCGCCACGGAAGCTCATCTGCTCCGGCTCGCCGAGCTTCACGGCGGCGATGCGCTCGTCGTTGATCCGGGTCAACCGCAGCGGGTCGCCACCGTCGGGATCGACCGACCAGAGCTCGACGGGCCCCTCGAGATGATCCCGGCGAAGCCGATCCGGCCGGCGGCGAGCTGGATCGGCGAGCGATTGGTACCGGACGAAACCAGCGAACGGACCGCACCGCTCGCGACGTCGATCGCGAAGAGCGAGACCTGGCCGACGTCCGCGGCGGTGGCGTAGATCGTCTTGCCGTCGCGCGACCAGGCGATCTCGCCGGGAGAGCGGTCCCAGCTCTCCGCCAGGACGCGCTCCGCGCCGTCGAGCCCATCCCGCAGCACGATGCGGAAGCGGTCGGCCTCGTAGCCCGGCCGCGCCATCGCCAGGTAGGCGAGCGTGCGGCCGTCGGGCGAGAAGGCCGGCTGGGTGTCCCAGGCGGGATTGACGGTCAGGCGCCGGGGCGGCGTCGAACCGTCGACCGGGACGGCGTAGAGGTCGAAGTTGGTCGACCAGGCCTCCTCCCGACCGGCGACGCGGGCCGCGAAGACGAGCGCGCCAGCATCCGGCGTGAAGGTGATCTCCTCCCCGCCCCCGAACGGCTTGGACGGCACGTCGGCATCGAGGCCCGCCATCAGGTCGACCGGCTCGCCTCCCGCGACCGGCAGCGCGAAGAGATGGGCACGCCGGCCGTCGCTCCACGCGTCCCAGTGACGGAAGAGCAGCTGCTCGTAGACCCGCGCCTGGACCGGCGACTCCTCGCGCTGCTGGAGGCGGCTCTTGGTGCAAGCGAGATCGCGGCAGTCCGGAAAGACCTCGAGCGAGAAGGCGAGGCGCGACCCGTCGGGCGAAACCGACAGGGCGGCGACGTCGAGCGGCAGGTCGGTGACCTGGACCGGCGCCCCGTCGCCGTCGACCGCCAGCTTCCAGACCTGCGAAGAGCCGCTGCGGGTCGACAGGAAGTAGAGGACCTGACCGTCCGGCGCCCACCTGCCGTTGCTGTCGGCGGCCGGATCGTCGGTCAGCCGCCGCAGGCCCTCGCCGTTGGCGGCGATCGACCAGAGGTCGGTCCGTCCCCTGTTCGCCTCGAGATCGGTCGTGCGCAGAGTGAAGGCGATACGGTCCCCGGCCGGGGCGGCCTGTGGATCGGAGATCCGCTCCATGGCGATGAGATCGTGCACGTCGAACGGGTGCGGCGGCTCGGCCGCCGCCGCCGGCGACCCCGGCAACCAGACAACTGGGAGCAGCGCGAGGGCCGCTCGCCACGAGCTCTTGGCCGACATGTCTCCTCCTCCGGAAGTGCGTTCGTGCCGGCGCGAGATGCCGAGCCGCGCCGCTCGCGCTCGATCCTACCGTGCCGCCGACGACCCGCTCAGATCACGATCAGCGCAACACCCACCGCCATCGCGACGACCGCGCCGAGCTTGCGGGGGGTCAGCGCCTCGCCGTAGACGAGGCGTCCGGCGGCTACCGCCGAGAGCCCGCCGATCCCCCGCTTGATCGTCTCGACCACACCGACCGGCGTGACCATCATCGCCACCAGTTGGAGGGTCAGCGCCGCGGCGCCGACGGAGACCGCGGCGAGGATGCGCGTTCCATGACCGCGCGCCGCGCCGAGGTCGCCCAGCCGCCGCGAGCAGGCGAGCGCCAGCAGGCCGCCGACGGCCACTCCGGCGTTGAGCACCAGCGCGTGGAGCTCCGGCGCCGCGACGCCGATCGCCCGCTTGTCGAGCAGGAGCGTCGCCGACCAGAGGAACGAGACGCCCAGCATCACCAGGCTGCCGGCCTCGATTCGGAACTCCCGCCCCCGCACCCCCAGCGCGAGGCCACCCGCCACCACCAGCAGCGCGCCGAGAGCGGCGCGCGTGGTGATCACCTCGCCCAGGAAGAGCGCGCCGAGCAACGAAGCGAAGAGCGGCGTGAAGGAGAGCATCGGCAGGGTGACCGAGATCGGCGAGAGCTGGAACGCCCGGAAATAGCCGAAGTTGGCGGCGACGTTGAGCGCGACCGAGGCGAGCGCCGGCGCGAGGTAGCCGGGGCCGGGCATCGATACCCCGACCCAGAGCGTCCAGGCCACCAGCAGCGGCATTGCCCCCACCGTCACACAGACCACCAGCGCCCACGCCGACATGCGGTCGGTGAGCGTCCTGCGGGCGAGGTCGTAGAGCGCCCAGCCGATGGCCGCGGCGACGGCGGCGGCGAGCCCCTGGAGAGCGCTGTCGGCGACCATGGCGGCCGCAATCTATCAACGCCGTGCGCCACACCCCGGGACGCTCGGCTCGGGTAGAATTCGCTGGATGTCGCTCTCCCCGATCTTCGTCGCGGACGTGCTCCTGCGGCAGGGCTTGATTTCCTCGGACCAGGCCGAGGAGGTCAAGAAGGAGGCGCGCAGGCTGCCGCAGCGGATGCGCACGGCGTCGAGCTACGAGCAGAAAGCGGTCGCCTACGACCTGATCGCGAGCTACCGCTTCCCGAACCTCAAGGAGACCGGAGCGGCTGTCGACGAGAGCGCCATCGCGCGGGCGATCGCCGCCGACGCCGGCCTCGAGCACGTGCGGATCGACACGTTGCAGCTCGACGCCGACCTGATCGAATCGCGCATCTCGCGCCCGTTCGCGCGGCGCCACCGCATGATTCCGCTGGCGATGTCGAACGGCAAGCTGCGGGTGGCCTGCGCCAACCCGTTCGACATCGAGGGGATCGACGCCTTCCGGCGCATCGCCGGCCGCGAGCTCGAGCTGACGGTCGCCTCCGAGCCCGACGTGCTGCGGGCGATCACCGAGTTCTACGGCCTGCGCCACTCGGTCAAGCGCGCGGAGAAGGACCTTCGGGCCGGCATCGACCTCGGCAACCTCGAGCAGCTCGTTCGGATGAAGAACGAGGCCGAGATCGAGTCGAGCGATCAGCACATCGTCAACGCGGTCGAGTTCATGCTCCAGCACTCCTTCGACACCCGGGCGAGCGACATCCACGTCGAGCCGAAGCGCGACTGGAGCCTGATCCGCTTCCGCATCGACGGCGTGTTGCACGACATCCAGACCATTCCGAAGATCGTCCACGCCGCGATCGTCTCGCGCGTCAAGACGATGTCCCGCCTGGACATCGCCGAGAAACGCCGGCCTCAGGACGGACGGATCAAAGCCACCCGCGCCGGGCGCGAGGTCGAGCTGCGCGTCTCGACCCTGCCGGTGGCCTTCGGCGAGAAGTGCGTGCTGCGCATCTTCGATCCCGAGGTGCTCACCCAGGACCTCTCGGCTCTCGGCTTCTACCCGGAGGAGTTGCTGCTGTTCAACGAGTTCATCACTCGGCCGCACGGCATCATCCTGGTGACCGGCCCGACCGGCTCGGGCAAGACCACCACCCTCTACTCCGCCATGAAGTCGATCGCCAACCGCGACATCAACATCACCACGATCGAGGATCCGATCGAGATGGTGATCGAGGAGTTCAACCAGACCGGCGTCCAGCCGAAGATCGGCATCGATTTCGCGAGCGCGCTGCGCCACATCCTGCGCCAGGATCCCGACGTCATCATGGTCGGCGAGATTCGCGATGCCGAGACCGCGCAGTACGCGATTCAGGCCGCGCTCACCGGCCACCTGGTCTTCTCCACCCTGCACACCAACGACGCTTCGACTTCGATCGGCCGCCTCATCGATCTCGGCGTCGAGCGCTTCCTGATCTCCTCGACGCTGATCGGCTCGATGGCCCAGCGCCTGGTGCGGATGATCTGCTCGCACTGCGTCGGCGAGCGCTCGCTCAGCGCGGACGAGGCCCACACGCTGCGGCTGGCGGTGCCGGCGGGCAAGAAGATCCGGGTCAAGGAGGGCCAGGGCTGCCACGAGTGCCGCGGCACCGGCTACTTCGGCCGCACCGGCATCTTCGAGATCCTGCCGCTCGACGAGGGCGTCAAGGAGCTGATCGTGCTCGGCAAGGACGCGCCGGAGATCAAGCGCGAGGCGGTCAAGAACGGCATGCGCACGCTGCGGCAGTCGGCGCTGCGCAAGCTCGCCGAAGGCACCACGACGTTCGAAGAGGTCGTGCGGGTCACCGGCCTCTGAGCCGGCGGCGACGCGAGAGAGAGCCATGGCGACGGTCGTCTGCGACAAGCATGGCCTGAGATTCGATCCCGAGCGGACGAGCGGCTGCGTGCTCTGCCGGCGCGAAGAGGGCGCGAGCGCGACGACTTCGATGCGGGCGCCACGGGCGCCGCGGGGCCACGACCCACCGCGCGCCCGCAGTCGATCGTGCCGGCCGTCGCCGTCACCTTCGCGCTCTGGCTCCTCTGCGGCCTGGCGCTCTACGCCGTGCACGACAAGGTCGTCGCGAGCTTGGGCCCCTGGGGCGCCGACTCGGCCCTCGACGAGCCTTCGGGCTACGACGAGCCGGGCTACGGGGAAGAGGACGACTACGTCCCGTACGCCGAGCCCGGTTCCGATCCGGACGACCCGAACGTCAGCCCGGCCTATTGACCTACCCCGCCATTGCCTCTAAGGCAAAGGCGCACCTTCGCTCTTCCTCACACAGCTTCCCGCTTCGACAGTGCGGCTCGCGGCCTGCGACTCATCGTCGCTGCCGCCAGCAAGCCAGATCACATCGCTTGGTCGGTTCGAGGAGAGCTGCCTAGCTCGCACGCCCGCGCCACCGCGAAGGCTGCCCAGAAGCTGCCAAGGAACAGGAAACCCAACCCCCACCCACGAGCGCGACGAGAGATTCGAGACGACGCCACGACAGGTCCGATCGACGCGGGGCAGAGACAACTCGCCGAATTGAAGGGACGCCGGCGCTGCCTCCCTGCACCTACTTTCGCTTCTTACCGACGCTGCCCCTCCCCCGAGCCCGCTACCAACGGATCCTCCGAGGTCCACCAATCGATCGGACGGAACGAGGGCACGAACGAGCTTCTGGGACGCCGCGGGAAAACCCCGCGGCCCCGCGCCGAAGCACGCGGGTCGAGCCTCGATAGGTGTTGGGTGCAGCGACGCAAGTCGCCATACACCGAACCGCGAAGCCAAGTCAGCGACGATGAGATCCGAGACCGCTCCAACGAGCGCGACGAGACACGACCCTCGTCACGGAAGAACTACGCCCCTTGACATGCAACGGCCTGATAGGTGTTGGGCCGTCCGCCCCACCCGGCTCGAATGAGTCAGTCATCGTCATGGTCCGGTTCCCGCCCGTCGGGCTTGTCGTCACCCTCTAGCTCTCCAACCTGCACGGAGACCCCGATGAGTGGTAAGCGTGTGGTCTGCGTAGCAGCGTTGTGATTCGCGAACAATCCCATAGCCCAGGCGCCGGTCAAGATGACGAACACGAGGGCCACAACTCGGTGCGATGATGCGATGCCCTCTTGCGCGTCAACTTCTTTCCGACCATGAATCATGCTTGCCACGATGTTCTCGCGGTGGCGGACCGTGTGAAGAACTACACCTAGAATATGCGTGGCGACAACTGCGATCATGGCGTATGCGAGGACGCTATGAAGTTCCTCGACCTCTTCAGCCCGACCAAACATCATGCCCGTAATCGCTAGACCGATCGCAAGGCCAAGAATGACAAAAATCGCCCACGCCGATCCGGGGTTGTGTCCAATATGGCGCACTCCGCTGCGAAGCAGCACGCCTCTCATGTACTCAATTACGGCACGCGGCCCAAAGGCAAACGAGGAGAGCCGCGCGTAGCGCGTCCCGACGAAACCCCAGAAGACCCGCAAGACGATCATGAAGGCAATGATCAGGCCCAATATCGCGTGATAGGCGAAGAGTGGACTGTCCTCGTCCACCGCCAGGGCCAGCAACGCGGCGACAAGGAAGCCTCCGGCAAGCAGCCAGTGGAAGATCCTCGTCGGCAGATCCCAGATCAGGACACGCTTTGACTTGCTCATGGGGCTCCCTTTCAGAACGACGCTGCTTCTAACGGCCTCACGGATCTGGAGTTGAGCGGCGCGGCAGGATTGCCGCCCCGCGAAGCGGGTCGCGGGCGCCGAACGCGTCCGATCGAACGAGATGAAGCTCATGCAGGCCTCCTCTGGGGCTACCCACGCGGTAGCTTTCGAGGTGGACCAACACCCTTCCAGAGGAGGCACTGCATGCGAGTTTACTCCCGTTGCCATGAGTTCAGTTGTGGCGTCGATCTGCACGCCCGGACGATGTACTTGTGCGTGCTCGATCGCGCCGGCCAGACCGTCCTGCACCGGAATCTGCCCTGCCGACCGGATGCCCTGCTCGACGCCTTGGCGCCATTTCGCGGCGGCGACCTCATCGTCGGCTGCGAGTGCCTCTTCGCCTGGTACTGGCTCGCCGACCTTTGCGAGACGGAAGGAATCCCGTTCGCTCTCGGCCACGCGCTCGGCATGCGCTCGATTCATGGCTTGAAGACCAAGAGCGACAAGCTCGACTCGTGGAAGATCGCTCAGCTGCTGCAAGGGCGGAAACTTTCCCAGCGCCTATGTCTACCCGCGGCGCTTTCGCGCCACCCGCGATCTGCTGCGCCGGCGACTCCACTTCGTCCGCTTCCGCTTTGAGCTCCTCACCCATCTCAAGGTGTCCGAGGCTCTGGCCAATCTCGAGCCGCTCAAGAAGCGCCTCGATCACGCGCCGAATCGCAGCGGATTTCCCGGAGCGTTTTCCCGAGGGCTCGAGCCGCTCGTCGATCGGCGCCGACTGCCGTCTGCTCGACGCCATCGATGGCCTGGTCGGCGATCTCGAGCGCGAGCTCGTCGCCTGCGCCAAGGGCGATGACCTCGCCGCCTTCTATCGCCTGCGGTCGGTGCCCGGCATCGGTGAGATTCTCGGGATGACGATCTTCTACGAGGTCCCCGACTTCGATCGCTTCGACACCGTGCAGCAGTTCGCCTCGTACTCCAGGCTGGTCGCTCCGCGGACCGAGTCCGCCGGCAAGCTCGGTGGCTCGCGCGGGCGCAAGCAGGGCAACGTGCATCTGAAGTGGGCCTTCTCGGAAGCCGCGGTCCTTTTGCTGCGCAACAACCCGCGCGCGCAGAAGCTCCATTCCCGGCTCGTCGCCCGATTCGGCAAAGCGAAGGCTCTTTCCGTCCTCGCGCACAAGCTCGGGCGCACGGTCTTTCATATGCAGAAGCGCCAGCAGCCGTTCGACGCGGAAAGGTTCTATCGCGAGGCCTGATCGATTCAGGAGGAGCGCCGGCGAGCTCATCGCCTAAGCAGAGTCGACGTCGACCCGAGCTCCAACAGGACCGCACGAGGCCCAGAGCCCTGGGACGAGTCGAGCCCAACGAACGGTCCAGGAGCCCCACGGCCGGACAGCTCGCCGAATTGAAGAGACGCCGGCGCTTCCTCCCTTTCATCTTCTCGCTCTCACGCGACGCTGCCCCTCCTCCGAGCCCGCTACCAACGGAGACTCCGAGCTCCACGAATCGATCGGACGGAACGAGGGCACGAACGAGCTTCTGGGACGCCGCGGGAAAACCCCGCGGCCGCGCACCTTGCGGTGCGCGTCGAGCCTCGATAGGTGTTGGGTGCAGCGACGACGGTAGTCGCCCAACCGAACCGCGAAGCCAAGTCAGCGACGATGAGATCCGAGACCGCTCCGAACGAGCGCGACGAGACGTCGACCCTCGTCACGGAGAAGCTACGAGCCTTGACAGACGGAGGCCTGATAGGTGTTATGCGGGACACCACCAAGCACGCCGAAGGCACATGCGCAACCGGCCGCTCGGTGAGATGGACCTAGCCTCGAGGCTTGCACTGACCGGAGCCTACGCCCACACGTGGCCGGCCGGGTAGGACCGAAGCCGCCCAGGCCGAAGGCGCCCGTGGGCGGAGAGCGAACGGGACGCTGCCGCGCAACACCGCGTAGCGCTGCCGGCCGACAAAGCCGTGGCCAGCGCCTACCGGAGCCGGGGCCGGGTGGGGGTGACGATCGCCTCATCGAAACGCTTCCCTGAACTCAACACAAACAAACAAGCCCTTCTATGGTGCCGCATAACTAGGCTTCTTTAGGTTTCTGCGACTGATGTTGGGATGCCATTTGGTGTGACGACGTCGTGGTAAGAGGGTCGCACATTCTGCTGTCAGATCCTGTCAGTGCTGGAGGGGCTTGAGTTTGCTCGATTGTAGAGCCGTGGGTTGGGAGTGGGAAAGGCGACGGGTTTTGTCGTGGAATCCGCGCGGGCGGGGGATTGCGGGCGAGCGGTGTGGCGGGCGGTTTAGTCGTAGAGGGATTCGAAGACTTCGGTGTTGCGCCGGATCAACAGGCCGGCGAGGTGGGCGCTGGTGAAGATCCAGTAGGCGCCGATGGCTCCGCTGGCGGCGGCGCCGAGGAGCGGCAGGGCGGTGAGCGCCGCGCGCACCAGCCAGACCGCGATGCCGAGCGCGAAGACCAGGTTCGCGATGACGAGCGCGTCGCGGCCGCTGGCGACGAAGGCGCGCAGGTGGAGGTCGAGGCGCAGCGCGGCGCCCGCGCCGAAACGCCCCGCCGCGGCGAGCGCCACCAACGCCACCGCGCCCCCCATCCAGCCGAAGGTGGCGAACCCGATCCAGTAGATGGCGCTCGGTTCCGCGGAGAACAGGCGCTCGGGTCCGGTCGCGTAGAAATAGGCGACGAGCGGGGCGAACTGGAGAACCGCGATGCCGATGTAGGCGAGCACGTCCGGAAACATCTCCCCGAGCGAGAGGTAGTTCGGCCAATCGGGAAGCTCGTCGTCCCCCTGCGCGGTCGTGTCGACGATCTTGAACTGCAGGCCCACCATCAGCGCCCAGAACGCGAGAGCCAGCAGGATCGGCAGGCAACCGAAACCGAGCTTGGCGAACTCGATGAACGCCATCGAGACCAGCGTGGCCAGAAAGAGATAGAGGCCGAGCCCGCGGAAGGGGTAGAAGAACGCCTGACCCAGGCCGTAACCCCGGGAGAGGCGCTGGCGCTTGACGTGCTCCTTGACCGTCGCCGGGCCGACACCACCGATCGGCAGCGCCCGCTCCCCGCACAGCCGGCAGAGAAAGAGCGCGTGGCTCTGATCGACGCAATCGGGGCAGAGCGACGCGCCGCAACCGTCGCAATGGAAGACCGCGATGCGGTCGGCGTGGGTGGTGCAGGCCTGGGCCGCCATGAATCCCGGCGAGTCTAAGCGGATCCGCGCCGTCGCGGAACCCCGCGGCCGGGGCGTCGGGCGCCGCGCGCGACGCTAGGCATCGCGCAGTCCGCGGTCGAGCTCGCGGCCGTGGCGCACGACGATCTCGGGCAGCGCCTCGATGTCGGCGAGCTGGGTGCGGAAGTTGACGATGCAGCAGCGCAGCGCGTACCTGCCGTCGACGACGGCGTTCGAGACGAACCACTCGCCGCAGCGCTCGATCCGGTCGGTCAGAGCCTCGTTGAGCCGGTTGAGATACTCCGCCGTCGCCGGCTCGTTCGCCGACGGGCGCAGATCCTCGGGGACGAAGCGAAACGTCGTGATCGAGAGGCTGCAGGTGAGCGGCTCGAGCTCGGGCGCAGCGGCGACGCGCTCGTGGAGCGCCCGGGCGAGCGCGATGTCGTCGCCGATCATCTGCCGGTAACCCTGCCGTCCCGCCTGGCGCAACGCCAACCAGACCTTGAGCGCGCGGAAGCCGCGCGAGTTCTGCGGGCCGTACTCGAAGTAGTTCGTCGCCTCCTCCTCGAGCTGGTAGTAGCTCGGCCGGTAAGAGAAGGCGCCCAGCAGGTGGGCGGGGTCGCGCACCAGCGCGCAGCCCGCCTCGAGCGGCGCGTAGAGCCACTTGTGAGGATCGACGGCGACGGAGTCGGCCCCGGCGATCGCGGCGAGCGCCGGATCGGCGTCGGGCAACGCCGCGGCGAAACCGCCATAGGCGCCGTCGACGTGGAACCAGATCCCCCGGTTCCGACAGAGCGCGGCGATCTCGAGCAGCGGGTCGATCGCGCCGGTCGCGACCGACCCCGCGGTGCCGACCACCAGCAGTGGTCGCACGCCCGCGGCGCTGTCCCGGTCGAGGGCGCGCTCGAGCTCGTCGACGCGCAGGCGCTGGCCGGAGTCGACGGCAATCCAGCGCACGGCGTCGGTGCCCAGACCCGACAGGTCCGCCGCCTTCTGGATCCAGGTGTGCGTCTCCGCCGAGGCATAGACGGCGAACGGCGTCGCTGGTGCGGCGGTGGCCCCCTCTTTCCGCACGTCCCAGGTCGCCCGCGCGGCGCGCGCCGCCCAGAAGCAGACGAAGTTGGCCTGGTTGCCGCCGCTCACCAGCAGGCCGCCCGCGCTCGGCGGATAGCCGAGCAGCTCGGCGATCCAACGGACCGTGGTCCGCTCGATCTCCGTCGCCATCGGCGACAGACGCCAACCGCCGACGTTGGGGTTGACAGTGCTCGCGAGCAGGTCGGCGAGCGCGCCGATCGGCGCCGCCGAGGAGGTGATGTAGCCGCCGAAGCGGGGGTGGCCGTTGAACAGCGAATGCCCGAGCAGCAGGTCGGCCGCTTCGTCGAGCAGCGCGCCGGGATCGTCACCGGTCTCGGGCAGCGACCCCTCGACTCTCTGCGCCACCGACGCCGGGGCCTCGTCGCGCGTCACCGGCAGCTCGGGCAGCTCCTCGAGGAAGGCCGCGATCCGATCGACCAGCCGGTGTCCGAGGCGCCGAAACTCGGCGGGGTCGATCTCGAGCGCCGCCTCGCGCCGACCGGAGCTGACCTTGCTCATCGTCGAACCCGCGCCGCGGGAGCGTCCCGAAGACCCGCGAAGAGATCGGTTTCGGTTTCGCGGCCGCCGTTGACGAGGCTCCACACACGATAGAAAGTCTGTTTTCCCCAGAGTCCCAAGTGATGCTCCTCCGGCAGCTCGGCGAGCGCTTCGTACCCGGCGAGCTGCGATTCGTGACACTGCACGGCGGACCAGACGGTCTGCCAATGGGCGCGCGTGTCGATGGTCGTGGTGATCGACCAGTCGGTCCAGGGCACGGCTTGCCGAGCGACGCCGTCGGCCTTGAACACCAGCTTGCCGAAGGCGTGCTGATAGGCCGCCCAGGTCGACTCGCTCCACGCCATCCAATAGAGCTTGGAGACGGCGTGCGTCCGGGCCGGCAGCTCGACGCCCGCAGGCGCGGAGAGATCCGGATCCGCCGCCGCGACCAGGGCGGCGCCGGTCAGCTGCGAGATCGCGATGTGATCGACGTGACCGTAGGAGCCGTCCGCCGCGAAGGTCACCACGACCTGGGGGCGGATACGCCGAACGTGAGCGGCGATCTTCGCGACCGCCTCCAGGCTGTCCACGCGATCGAGATCGCCGTCGTGGTATCCGAGCAAGGAGAGCTCGCGCACACCGAGCCGTGCGGCCGCCCGTTCGAGCTCCCGGCGCCGGATCGGCCCGGCGATCGCGGCGCCAGGCCGCTCGCCACCGATTCGGCCGCGTTCGCCCAGGGTCGCCGTGACAAGGTGCGTCGCCACCCCTTCGGTGCCATATTTCGCCAGGATCCCGCCGACGCCGAGCGACTCGTCGTCGGGGTGCGCCAAGACGCAGAGCAGCCTGAGCTCGTCGGTCACCGCGGCATCTTACCGAGAGCGGCGGGCTCGGACCTCCGACTTTCGTCAGGATCCGGCCCTCTCCCCGCGACGTTGCTACGATCGGTCGCATGGCTGCCGGCCTCCTCGCCTCCGCCCCGCTCCGCCGTCTGGCACTCTCCGCCCTCGCGCTCGTCGCCCTCGGGTGCGGTGGCGCCGCGGACGCCGGAGAGCGGGCGCGCGCGCAGCGCGAGGGCGAGCGGGCGCCCGCCGCCTGGGGTCCCGGCTTCGTCGTCTGGGAGTCGAACCGGAGCGGCGCTTTCCGCATCTGGAAGCGCGCCCTCGAAGGCGGACCGGCCGTGCAACTCTCGCCCGAGGAGTCCGGGCGCGACCACTGCTGCGCCCACGTCTCCCCGGACGGCCAGCGCCTCGTCTATCTTTCGCTGCCCATGGCGAGCCGCAAGTACCTGCCGCCCTCGACGCGCGGCGAGCTCCACCTGATCCTCGTCGACGGTGCCCTCGACCGGGAGATCGCCCCAGCCAGGCACTACGGAGAGCATCGCGCGGCGGTCTGGTGGAGCCCCGACGAGCTCGTCTTCATCGACGAGACGGGCGCCACGGTGCACCTGGACCTCTCCTCCGGCCGCCGCCGCCCGCTGCTCGGTCCGACCGGGGACGCCGAGGGGCGGCTGGTCGATGCGACCGGCCACTGGGCGACCGGCGGCACGACGACTTTCTCGGCGATCGATGGCGAGACCGGGAAGGTGCGGGCGGCGACGCCGCTCGGAGGGTGCCAGCCCTACTTCGACCCGACCGGTCGGCTCGGTTTCTGGGCGGCGGGCGCGGGTGGGCCGATCGATGCCATCGACCTCGCGACGCGCCGGAGCTACACGCTGATCGCGAAGGGCGACCCACGCCTGCCGAAAGACCGCGGCTACGTCTACTTCCCCATGCTCTCGCCGGACGGCTCGCTGCTCGCGTTCGCCGGGTCCGACGACGAGCACGACCACTTCCGCTCCGACTACGACGTGCTCGTGGTCGAGGTCGATCCGGAGTCGCTGCTGCCGCTGGGCCGGGCGATTCGGATCTCGACGGACCCGGCGGTCGACCGCTTTCCGGCGCCGTTTCGCGCCGAGCCGCCGCCGCGCCGCGCGCGCCCTGTCGCGCCGCGGGCGACGCCGGCGCCGGCGCCGGCCGGCTGGCCGGCCGCGCGCGACGACCTCGCGTTCGCCTGGGAGAACGCGACGGCCGCCAACCGGATCGCCGCCGACGCGGCGAGCGACGTGCTCGAGCCGCGCGGACGCGCGGCCTTCGACCGCCAGGGCCGGATGAGCTTCGGCGGCGGCTACTTCGAGGCCGACGCGGCAACCTCCGCTCGCGTCCTCGCCGCGCTGCGCGGATCGAACACCATGACCTTCGAAGCCCTGATCGAGCCGGACGCGCGGAGCGACAGGAGCCGCGGTCCGGCCGTCGCGCTGACGGCCCGGCCCGGGCGGCGCAGCTTCGTCGTCGCCACCCGGGGCGATCGTCTGGAGCTCGTGCTACGCACCGCCGAGACCGGCCCGGCCGGCGGCGAGCCGATCCCTCTCGGCGCGGTCGGAGGCGGCGACCGACCGCGCCACGTCGCGTTCACGTTCTCCCCCGGCAGGCTCGCCCTGTTCGAGGATGGACGGGAGATTCGCGGCATCACGCAGCCGGGCGACTTCTTTCATTGGAAAGAGGGCACGCTCCTCTTCGGCGCGGAGGCCGGCAGCGACGAGCGCTTCCGCGGCGCGCTCTCCCACGTCGCGCTGCATGCGCGCGAGCTCACGCCGGCGCAGGTCCGCGCCGGCGCCGAACGCGCGCTGTCGGCGTTCGACTCCGCGCCGTCCGTGCCGTTCGCCGCTGTCGAAGCGCGCCTGGTCACGCGCTCGCGGATCCCGACCCTCGACGAGATCTCTCCGTATCGGAGCGCGCTCGCCACGGAGGAGTGGGAGGTGGTGCGCACGCTCGCCGGCGTCGAAGTCGCCGGGCGCATCCGGGTCGCGCGCTGGATGCTGCTCGACGGACGACCGACCGCCGAGAGCGCCGAGCCGGCCGGGACCGTGCGCCGCCTCCGGCTCGAGCCCCATGCGGCACAGTCCCAGCTCGAGAGCGTCGTGCTCTCCGACACGCTGCCGCCGCCCGCCGAGGGCGCGCCGCCCCTCGGCTTCGACGTCTCCTGGAGCGGCGGCTAGAGGCCCACTCCAGCCGTGGTCTTCAGCTCCTACCTCTTTCTCTTCGGCTTCCTGCCGGCGGCGCTCGCCGTCTACTTCGCGGCGCCGGCGCGCGCCCGCAACCTCGTCCTCACGCTGGTCTCCTACCTCTTCTACGGCTGGTCCAACCCGGCTTTCTGCCTCCTGCTGCTCTTCTCCACCCTGGTCGATTGGGTTTGCGGGCTCGTGCTCGCCGGCGCCACGCCCTGGGGTCCCGACCCGCCGCCGCTCGACCCCGACGGCCCGCGAACCCGGCGCCAGCGCTGGGCCGTGGGCGTCTCGATCGCGACCAATCTCTCGCTGCTCGGCTTCTTCAAGTACTTCGACTTCGCGGTCGGCAGCTGGAACGCGCTCGCGCACGCGCTGGGGATCGATGGTTCGGCGCTCCGCTTCGCGCTCGAGGTGACCCTGCCGCTCGGCATCAGCTTCTACACCTTCCAGTCGATGAGCTACTCGATCGATCTCTACCGCGGCCGCGCGGCGGCGATGCGCAGCTTCACCGACTTCGCCTGCTTCGTCTCGATGTTCCCGCAACTGGTGGCCGGGCCGATCGTCCGCTTCTCCGAGGTCGCCGATCAGCTGCGCGAGCGCCGGCCTGGCCTCGACCCTCGCCGCCCGGGGCGCCGCGTTCTTCGCCGTCGGCCTGGCCAAGAAGGTGCTGCTCGCCAACCCCTGCGGCAAGATCGCCGACAGCGTCTTCGACGCCGCGGGCTCCAGCGTCGCCGAGGCCTGGTACGGACTCACCGCCTACTCCTTCCAGATCTACTTCGACTTCTCCGGCTACTCCGACATGGCGATCGGCCTGGGCTTGGTCCTCGGCTTCGTCTTCCCCAAGAACTTCGACTCGCCGTACCGGTCCCGGTCGTTCACAGAGTTCTGGCGGCGTTGGCATCTCTCGCTGTCGACCTGGCTGCGCGACTATCTCTACGTGCCGCTCGGCGGCAACCGCAAGGGACCGCGCCGAACCTACGTCAACCTCGCGATGGTGATGCTGCTCGGCGGGCTCTGGCACGGCGCCTCCTGGAACTTCGTGCTCTGGGGCGGGATCCATGGCGCGCTGCTCGCGCTCGAGCGTCGGGTCGGGGTCGAGCGACTCTGGGGCGCGGCTCTCCGACGCGGCGCGAACGGCTCTGGTCTTCCTGGTCACCACGCTCGCCTGGGTGCCTTTCCGCGCTGCGGACTTCGGCGCGACGGCCGACTACTTCGGCAGGCTCTGCGGCTTCGTCGATTCGCCTGCGGCGGCGCCGCTGCTCGCGGGGCTGCTCGGCAGTCCCTATCTCGTGCTCTCGTTCGCGCTCGCCGCGCTCGTCACCTGGGCCGGCAGGCCCGCCTGGACCTGGACCCGCGAGCTCTCGCCGGCGCGCGCCGCAGCGGCGCTCGACGCTCTTCGTCGTCGCCATCGTGGCGCTCGCCACTCAGAAGTTCAACCCGTTCATCTACTTCATCTTCTGATCGCACTGAGAGCTCGGAAGAATCCAGATCCGCCCATGACCCCGCTCCCGGCTCCCATCGATCCCTCGTCGCGCGAGGCGGAAGCGCGCGCCGAGATCGCCGCCACTCGCGTCGGTCGTGGCGTGGCGTGGACGCTGGTCGCGCTGCCCGCGGCCCTGCTCCTCTTCGCTTTGGCCCTGGAGGTCGGCGCGCTCGCCCGCGGCGAATCGCGCCTCACCGGACCGCTGCCCTCGAGCATCTCCGGGAGCGCCACCGGCCTCCGGGCCTTCAACGCGAGGTTGCTCGCGGTGGCCCGGGAGATCGAAGACCGCTTCGACGAGGAATCGACGCTGGCGCGAGCGATCCGCCCCTGGGGCCAGCTCGCGCTCACCGCGGCGCTCGGCTACGGCAACGAGGAAGCCTATGTCGGCCGCGATGGGTCTCTCGTCTACCGCGCCGACTTCGACCATCTGACCGTTCGCGGCGGCCTCGCGGCGCTCGGCGCGGGCGACCCGCTCGCAGGGGCGCTCGCCTTCGCCCAGGAGCTGGCGCAGCGCGGCATCCCTCTCCTGGTCTTGCCGGTCCCCGCCAAACCCTCGATCCAGCCGGAGGGCTTTGCGCTCGGTGCGGTCGAGCGCCCGCTCGCCAGCCCGCGCGATCGGAGCTTCCGGGAGAGTCTCGCCGCGTCGCGTGAGGCGCCACATCTCCTCGATCCCAGCGCGCTGCTCGCGTCGCGCGTCCAGAGTGCTCCCGCATACCTCGCCCGCGACACCCACTGGCGACCCGAAGCGATGGACATGGTCGCGCGCGAGCTGGCGATGCGACTCCGCGCGCTCGCCAGCCTTCCCGCGGGCCAACCGGAGCAGCTCGAGGAAGCGCAGCTTGTCGTCGAAGGCGGCGGGGACAGCGAGAAGCTGCTCGGACTGCCCGCGGCACTTCCCTTCTATGCCAAGCAAGCGGTGGAGCTACGCGCCGTTCGATCCGCCGCGGGCGGCCCCTGGCGCCCGACGAGAGGCGCGCCGGTGCTCCTGTTGGGCGACAGCTTCGCCGCGATCTACTCCCAGCCGGAGCTCGGTTTCGGCGCGAGCGCCGGGCTCGCGGAGCGGCTCTCCTTTCACCTCGGCCTGCCGGTCGACCGCATTCTCGAGAACGCCGGGGGCGCGTCAGCGACCCGCGCCGCGCTGGCGCGCGAGCTCGAGCGCGACCCGCACCGCCTCGACGGCGTCCGCGTCGTCGTCTGGCAGTTCGCCGCCCGCGAGCTCACGATCGGCGACTGGCGAGAGACCCCTCTGCCGCAAGCGCCCCCGCTTTTCGTTCCTTGAGAGGGGGCGATTCTCCGTCCCGGCGGGCTGCGCCCGGCCGCGCTCTCGCCCGCTTCCTCGCTCGCTCTCCATCGAAGGGGGAGGCCAGAGGAGCGCGACGCCGCTGCGCGTCGACTCGTTCGACGCCTTCACCCGACCGCGACTACCCGGGGCAGCGAAGTCGCCCGATGCTCCCCCGTTCGCGACACCAGTGCAGTCTCTGGGCTCAGGCCACTGCGACATCGCAAGCCGCGCAGCGCCACGCCGATCACCCACCTCCTCCATAACTGCCCGCTTCCTGGTGGTTCGGCTCGGCAGAAACCCGGATCCGCGCAGCGCCACGTCGATCACCCACCTCCTCCGTAACTGCCCGCTTCCTGGTGGTTCAGCTCGGCAGAAACCTCGATTCGCGCAGCGCCGCGACGAGCCGATCAGCCACCCGCTCCATATCTGCCCGATTCCTGGTCGTTCGGCCCTGCAGAATCCTCGATTCGCGCAGCGCCGCGACGAGTGAAGACTGCGCACATTCGGGGAAACGGGTCGATTCACGATAGAAAGGGGGCATGAGTGATCCCCGGTACCCCATCGGACCGTTCCACGCACCCGCCACGATCAGCCCCGAGTTGCGGAACGAGCACCTCTATCGCATCGAGTCGCTGCCGCTCGACCTGCGCAACGCTGTCGTCGGCCTCGACGACTCGCAGCTCGACACCCCCTACCGGGAGGGCGGTTGGACGGTTCGTCAGCTAGTGCACCATATGGCCGACAGCCATATGAACGCCCTGATCCGCCACAAGCTGGCGCTGACCGAGGAGACGCCGACGATTCGACCCTACGATCAGGCGCGCTGGGCCGAGCTGCCGGACGCCCGCAGCGCGCCGATCGCGGCCTCGCTCTCGCTGATCGATGCCGTCCACTCGCGCTGGAGCTATGTGCTCCGTGCCCTCGCACCGGAGCACTTCGACAGGAGATTCCACCATCCGGAGATGGGCAAGACGATCTCGATCGACGTCAACCTCGCTCTCTACGTCTGGCACGGCACGCACCACGTCGCTCACATCACCAGCCTGCGCGAGCGGAAGGGCTGGTAGCGGGTCAGTCGCCGAGCGTGCGGTGGGTGCGCGGGCCCGCGGCGCCGACGAGCTCTCGCGCGATCTCGTGCGGCAGCGGGAACCAGCGCAGCTCCTCCATCTCGGCCGGCAGCTCTTCGAGCGGGACCTCGGCGCAGCGCGCCGCCTCCGCGAAGATCCTGTCGGCCTCCTCCAGGTAACCGCCGAGGGCTGATTCCGGTTCGATCAGGTGCCGCGTCAGGTAGCGCATGCGGCCGCCTTCGTAGCGGATGTCGGCGAGCCGGCTCGCGGGCACGACCGGCCTCTGCCGGTGCCGCCACCGTCCGGATTCGGGCTCGAAGCGATACTGCGGCAGCAGTTTCCAGCCCGACTCGGCGATCCGCTCGACGGCGGCGACAAGAAACTCGAACACCGCTTCCGAGATGAAGTAGTTGAAGCCGATGCGCGTCCAGCCCGGTTTGATCCCCTCGCAGCCGGCGAGGATTCCACGCTCGAAGCGGTGCGACGTATCGAGATCGATACCGAGCAGTCGGTGACCGTAAGGACCGGCGCAGGAGCAACCGCCACGCGCCTGGATGCCGAAGAGGTCGTTGAGCAACGACACGACGAAGTTGTGGTGGAGATAGCCCTCGCCGTGACGGACCAGGAACGAGACGATCGACAGACGCGACGCCGAGAGGCTGCCGAGCAGACGCAGGTTCGGATGCCGCCGCCAGCGCTCGAGCGCGCGCTTGACGAAGCTGCTCTCGAGCGCACCGATCGTCTCGCAGCCGACGCTCTCCTTGAGCTGGAAGACGAGGCCGGCGCGGATCGACTCGAGGATGGCGGGCGTACCCCCCTCCTCCCGGTGCTGGACGTCGGGCAGGTAGTCGTGCTCGAGCGCGTTGACGTAGGCGACGGTGCCGCCGCCGGGCACCGTCGGCACGCGGTTGCGGAACAGGGCGCGCTTGGCCACCAGGACGCCGGGCGTGCCCGGGCCGCCGGCGAACTTGTGCGGCGACAGAAAGACCGCGTCCTGGTCGGCGCCGGTCAGCGACGGGTCGCGTTGCGACGGGTTCATCTCGATCTCGACGTAGGGCGCCGCGGCGGCAAAGTCCCAGAACGAGAGCGCGCCCGCTTCGTGCAGCTGGCTGGTGATGCCGAGCGTGTCGGAGAGGATTCCGGTGACGTTCGAGGCGGCCGAGAAGCTGCCGATCTTGAGCGTCCGATCGCGGTGGCGCTCGAGCTCGCGGCGCAGGTGCTCGGCGTCGATGCGCCCGTCGGCGTCCTCGGCGATCGTCACGACGTCGGCGATCGACTCGCGCCAGGGCAGCTCGTTCGAATGGTGCTCGTAGGGGCCGATGAAGACCACCGGCCGATCCTGCGGCGCAATCTGCGCCGAGAAGCCGTGACGGGCATCGAGGTCGGCGGGCAGGCGGAGGTTCAGCACGTCGACGAGCTTGGCGATCGCGCCGGTCGCTCCCGAGCCGCAGAAGAGCACGACGTCGTCCTCGCCGCCGCCGACCACCCGTTTGACGATCGCGCGCGCCTCCTCCCGAAAGGCGGACGTCTGGAGCCCGGTGCCGGACGCCTCGGTGTGGGTGTTGGCGTAGCGCGGCAGAACTTCGCTGCGCAGAAAATCCTCGATGAAGGCGAGCGCGCGACCGGAGGCGGTGTAGTCGGCGTAGGTGACGCGGCGCGCCCCCCACGGCCCCTCGATCGCCTGATCGTCGCCGAGAATCGAGCTTCGAACCAGCTCCACCAACTGCAACCGCGACGCCTCTGCCATGGCCCCAACTCTACCCGTCCTCGACCCCCTGGCGTCCTCGCCGCCACCTCAGGTCGGCGCCCGGGCACCTGACGGCCGTCATAGGACCGATTCCGTCCTGGTTTCTAGAGTGTCCTCAAAGCGCACCGGCCCAGTCGGAACAGCGAAAGGGGGACGCGATGAAGACCCAGTCGGACCAGGACGGACCACCGCCGCTCGGCCAGCGGCTCTTCGACCGGCCGTTTCTCCTGCTCACCGCGGGCCTCGTGGTGGTGCTCGCGTTCTACACGCTCTGGGGCCTGTTCGAGATCCTGGCCCTTCCCGCCGGGCAGCTCCCTTGAGGAGACGGACATGAGATTCGAATCCGGCGTCGTCTCCCCGCGCGGCAACTGGTGGCAGCCCGCTGGCCGCCAGGAGCGCCTCTGGATCGCCATCGCGTTCTGCTGGTGTCTGGTGCTGTTCGCCATGATGCCCTTCTGGCACCTGAAGGGCGGCCAGAACCCCTCGGGCATCCGGACCCGGGTGGAACCCGCCGCATTCGTCGCTCGGCTCTTTCGTTTCGTCGAGGACTACAAGATCGGCGAGGAGAACGGCATGCCTCTGGTGGCGCCGCCTCCGGGCGCCGACGTCTACCTGATCGGGCAGATGTGGCGTTGGTTCCCGGCGCTCCAGCTCGAAGAGGGAGCGACCTACACGCTCCACCTCTCCGCCCTCGACGTCAACCACGGCTTCGGTCTCTACCCGGCGAACATCAACATCCAGGTGATTCCGGGGTACGACTACGGCCTGCGCATCACGCCGAATCAGCCGGGCGAGTACCGCATCATCTGCAATGAGTTCTGCGGCATCGGCCATCATCAGATGCTCGGCAGGATCCTCGTCAAACCCACGAGCCAGCACCGCCGCACTCTCTCCGGAGGCCCCGCGATGACCACCGCCGACGCCGCTCTGCCCGGCGCCGCCGCCCCGCGCGGCGCCAGCCTGCTCTGGCGCGCCCTCGCGCGCACCTGCCCGGTCACCGGGCTCGTGGTCAATCGCGACACCGAGCGCCTGGTGCGCTGGAACGCCGTGGTCGGGATCGTCTTCTTCCTGGTCGGCGCCGTCGCCGCGCTGCTGCTGGCGCTGACGCGCTGGCAGGCGGTCCACCTGCTCGCGCCGGTCTGGTACTACCGGATGCTGACGCTGCACGGCCTCAACATGCTGATCTTCTTCATGATCTTCTTCGAGATGGCGATCCTCTACTTCGCCGGACCGATCCTGCTCAACGCGCGGCAGCCGGCGCCCAAGACCGCCTGGACCGGCTTCGGCTTGATGCTCGCCGGCGCCCTGCTGGTCGACTTCGTGGTGCTCTGGGGCCGCGCCGACGTGCTGTTCACCTCGTACGTCCCGCTCAAGGCGCACCCGCTCTACTACCTCGGCATCATCCTCTTCGCGGTCGGCGCGCTCATCGCGGTCTGCCTCTTCTTCGCCGCGCTGGTCATCGCCAAGCGCGAGAAGAGTTACGAGGGCTCGGTGCCGCTGGTGACCTTCGGCGCGTTGACCGCGGCGATCATCGCGGTGATCACGCTGCTCCACGGCGCGGCGATCTACATCCCGACCTTCCTCTGGTCGCTCGACCTCATGCACGTCGACCCGCAGGTCTACCGCCTGATCTTCTGGGGACTCGGCCACTCCTCGCAGCAGATCAACGTCGCCGCCATGGTCTCGGTCTGGTACCTGATGGGCGCGCTGACCATCGGGGCGGTGGTGCGTCAACCAGAAGGTCTCGCGCTGGGCCTTCGTCCTCTACGTGCTGTTCATCTCGATGGCCTCGGCCCACCACTTGCTCGTCGACCCGGGCATGGGCCCGGCCTGGAAGGTCTGGAACACCAGCTACGCGATGTACCTCGCGGTGCTCGCCTCCATGATCCACGGCTTCACCGTGCCGGCCGGCATGGAGATCGGCATGCGACTGAGCGGCTTCGTGCGCGGCAAGTTCGAGTGGCTGCGCCGCGCGCCCTGGTCCGACCCCGGGTTCTCCGGCACCTTCCTCTCGCTGGTGATCTTCGGCTTCATGGGCGGGATCACGGGCGTCACCCAGGGCACCGAGCAGATCAACATCATCGCTCACAACACGCTGCGCGTGCCCGGCCACTTCCACGTCACCGTCGTCGGCGGCACGGCGCTGGCGTTCATGGCGCTGACCTACTACGTGATCCCGCTGATCTTCCGTAAGCGGGTCGCTTTCTGGGGCGTGGCGCGCTGGCAGCCCTACCTCTTCGGCGCCGGCATCGCGTTGCTCTCGATGGGCATGACGTTCGCCGGCAGCTTCGGAGTGCCACGGCGCCACGCCGACATCACCTTCCCGGGAGCACCCTTCACGCTCGAGTTCCCTCCCGTGGTCGACCTGCTGATGGCGGCCGTCGGCATCGGCGGCACGCTCGCCGCAATCGCCGTTCTCCTCTTCATCGCGATCGCCGTCAAGTCGGTCTTCTTCGGCCAGAGCGTCGATCTCGCGAACCTGGGAACGAACGAGCCCGGCATTCCTCAGGGGATCTTGCGCCTGCCGCCGCAACAGCACGCCGAGGAGGTCTCGGCGACGGCGCATACCAAGGGAGCTCCGGGCACGGTGGTTCTCGTCTTCGTCTTCCTCGCGGTCTTCATCCTCTACTACTTCACCAACTGGAAGATCCTCTCCATGCTCTGGAAGATGGGCTGACCGGGAGCAGTCGAGCATGATCGCGACACTGCCAGCGCCGCTGCGCCCGTCACGCTTCGCCGCCTTCGCCTTTCTGGGCTGGCTCGGCGGCACGCTGCTCTGGTGGGCGCTCGCTTTCGCGCCGCTACCGGCGCCGCCCGAATGGCTCGACCGGGCGCGCGCAGTCTGCTTCGGCTCCCCGCCGGGCGGCCTGCCCGACACCTGGGGTTGGATGCTGCTCGCGCTCGGGCCCGCCTCGCTACTCGCGTTTCTGGCGACGGTCTGGGGCCGTGACCTGCTCGCCTGGGCGACGGCGCCTCTCCGGGACGGTCCCCGGCCTCTTCGTGCTCGGGTTGCTCCTGCTGCCGCCGCTGCTCGGCGGCGCCTGGCTCGCCGAGCGAGTCGTCGCGGTCGAACGGGCGACCGCGGGCCCGGTGACTCTCGCGGCGGCGGAGGGGGATCGCCTCCCCGACAACTACCCACGCACGGCCGAGGCGGCGCCACCCATCGCTCTGGTCGACCAGAGCGGCACGCGGCTCGAGCCGGCGGCGACGACCGGCCGCCCGGTGATCCTGACCTTCGCCTACGCCCACTGCCGCACCGTCTGTCCCGGGCTCGTCTACGCCGTGCGCGGCGCCGCGGAGCGCCTCGGAGCGCGCACCTCCGCGCTCGTCGTGACGCTCGATCCGTGGCGCGACACGCCTTCTTCCCTCCCCTCGCTCGCCGAGGCCTGGCGCCTCGACGAGATTCCGGGTGCGCACATGCTCTCGGGCGAGATCGCCGAGGTCCTCGCGATCCACGAAGCCTACGGCCTCGGCGCGGTGCGCGACGAGGCGACCGGCGAGATCACCCACCCCGGGCTCGTCTTCGTGCTCGACGCCCAAGGCCGGGTCGCTTTCCGCTTTCTCAACCCACCGGCGAGCTGGCTCGTCGACGCCGTCGCCCGCCTCGAGCGGGAGGCGGCGTGACCCAGAGCAGCTCCGCGCCCGCAAGCCCCGAGTCGGCAGCTCACTTCGGTCCGGCGCTGCCTCCCGCCGGGGGCCGCGCCGTGCGCGCTCTGCTCGCGCCCGCCGATCGCCTGTTCGACCGCATCTACGGCTCGCGCTGGAACCCCCTCTACCAGAGCGGTAACCTCGCGACCCTCTTCCTCGGGGTTTCGATCGCGAGCGGTCTCTACCTCTTCCTCTTCTACTCGATCTCGGCGCCCCATGCCTCGGTAGAGCGCATCGAGAACGCGCTCTTCCTCGGCTCCTGGGTGCGCGCTCTACACCGGCTGAGCGCCGAGCTCGCAATGGTCGCTCTGCTGATCCACGTCCTGCGCAAGCTGATCCAGGGGCACACGTACGGACCACGCTTCCTCGCCTGGGCGACTGGAGTGCTGCTCCTGGGCGCGCTCCTGCTCTGCGGCTGGACCGGCCTGGTCATGGTCTGGGACGTCCAGGCGCTCGAGATCGCGAGCCAGGGCGCGCGCCTGGTCGACCTCGCACCGATCCTCTCGCAACCGCTTTCGCACTCCTTCGACGGCGCCACCGAGATCCCCTCTTCCTTCTTCTTCATGAACCTCTTCCTGCACGTCGCGCTGCCGCTCGGCGTCGCCGCCGTGCTCTGGCTGCACGTCTCGCGCATCGCGCGGCCCGCCTGGCTGCCACCGAGGCCGATCCTCCGGGCGGCGCTCGCGGCGCTGGCGCTAGCGGCCGCGATCGTCCCGGCCGGCCTCGCCCCCGCAGCCGATCCCTTCGACTTGCCGGGGCGCGTCCCGCTCGACCTGCTCTACGCCTTCTGGATCCCGATCGCCCGGCGCGTGCCCGTGGTGATCCACCTCTCGCTCTGGATCGGCCTCTTCGCGCTCCTCGTCTCCGCCCCGCTGCTCTGGCGGCCGCACCGGCGCATTCGGCCCTCGCGAGTCGATCCGGACCACTGCACCGGGTGCGAGTCCTGTTTCCACGATTGCCCCTACGAGGCGATCGCCATGGTGCCGCGCACGGCGGGCCTGGCGCGCTCCGATTTCGTCGCTCGCGTCGATCCGACGCGCTGCGTCGGCTGCGGCATCTGCGCCGCATCGTGCGCGCCGATGGGGGTCGGTCCCGCCGGCGTGACCGGACGCGAGCAGCTCGCCGAGGCTCGTGCTCTGCTCGGAGACCTTCGGGCGACCGGCCGCGACGTCCTGGTTCTCGGCTGCGGCAACGGCCTGGCGGCGCGGCCCGAGCGACTCGCCGCTCCCGGCGTCCACGTCCGCGCGGTCGGCTGCGCCGGGTCGATCCATACCTCGACGATCGAAGCGGCGCTACGCCACGGCATCGGTGGCGTCTTTCTGCTGACCTGTCCGGCTCGCGACTGTCTCTACCGCGAGGGGCCGAAGTGGCTCGCGGCGAGGGTCTACGACGGACGCGAAGCCGAGCTCCAGGAACGGGTCGACCGTCGCCGCGTGGCGATCGGCGCCTTCTCACGCTCCGAGCTCGGCGCCGCCCGGAAGGGGATTGCCGCGCTCGGGGCGCGCCTCGAGTCGATCGCGATCGAGCGCCAGGAGGACTTCGACCTGGTCGCGGCCTGCGCGAGCGAAGCCGAGGAGGAGTCGATCCATGCCTGAGCCTCGGCCCGGCGTCACGCGACTCGCCCTGCGCTTCGCCGTGACCGTCGGCCTCTTCGTCGGGGTCGCGTTGCTCGCCCGCCTGCCGCTCGGCGAGGCCTCGGCGGAGTCCGCGCTGCGGATCGCCTTGCGAACCGCTCACGGTCGCATCCAGATCTGCCGCGCTCCGACCGCGGCCGAGGTCGGCCAGCTACCCGTCCACATGCGTCCGCCCGAAACCTGCACCGAAACCGCGCTCGACTACCGACTCCGAGTGACGATCGACGGCATGCTGCGGCTCGATCGGCGGGTCCAGCCGGGCGGGCTGCGGCGGACCCGCCCGCTCGCGGTCGAGGCGACCCTACCGACAGAGCCCGGCCGGCACCGCTTAGCTCTCTCCTTCGTGCCCGAGCCGCCCGCGACGCTGGCCGACGCAGAGCGTGCCGAGCTCGACCAGCTCCCGCGGATCGACTTCGATGCCGAGGTCGAGCTGGCTCCGGGCCGGATCCTCCTCTTCACGCTCGACGGCCACGGCCAACCGGTCCTACGGAGCGGCGACTGAGCTCGACGCAACGTCTGCCGCGGCCCGCGGTTGCCGCCACAGATCGATCGTGAAGAAGAGCCTGCGGAGGTCGGCGCTGAGGGGCTCGAGCCGTTCGGCCAGCGCCGGCTCGAGGCCGAGGTCGAGCGCGCCGAAGCGAGCCCAGACGTAGCGATCGGGCCGCTCCACTTCGAGCACGCGGCGGTAGCGGAAATCGATACGGCTGACGATCGCCGCGGGACGCTCTCTGTCGATCAGCTCGAGCCAGGGCAGCCCTCGCGTCGCGCGTGAGCGCGATATTCCGAACAGATCGACGATCGTCGTGCCCGGCGCCGCGAAATAGGCGAGCGTGCCCACCTCGTTGCTCGCCAGCGAGCCGGCGTCGCCGCGGTCGGTCAACCAGATCGTGGCGGCCGCGTACGCTCGCTCACGATGCGCCGTGAACGACTCGCGGACCCGCGCGAAACCGGAAAAGAGCGACGGTGCCGCCGCCAAGGCGCAGCAGGCCGCGATCAGCGGCAGCAGAAACGGGCGCGACCGGCCCCTCCTGCGCTCGATCTTCGACGCCCAGGGCGCGGCACCGATCGCCGTCAACACGGCGACCGCGACCAGGGGCGGCGCGAAGTACCAGGGGAAGTTGGTGGCGTAGGCACGGCCGGAGACGATGAAGAGCGCCGCGTGTCCGAGGCCCGGGACGACGGCCGGCGCGGCCCGCCACCAGAGCTCGCGATCGCGGACGAGACGCGCCAGCCCGACCAGGGCGCAGAGCGCGAAGAGAGCGTGGACGCTCGGGACGACGAGCCAATAGGCCGACAGGCCGAGCGGCGCCCGCAACATCTCGAGGCCCACCCGCGCGGCGCCGGCGACCGATGCCTCGTCCACAGCCGCCTTGGCCGCCAGCGTGGCCGGCAGCCACTCGCCGAAGAGGAGCCGGTGGGCGAGCGGCGCCGCGAGCGCGAGCGCCGCGCCGGCGAGGAGCGGACCGAGCGACCGCCGCTCCGTAGCGCTCGAGCGCCGGCGCGCGTCGACGAAGAGGAGCAGGAGAGCGAGGCCAAGGCCTTCGACCCGGGTCCACGCAATCAGGCCGACCGCCAGAGCGAATAGCGCGTCCCGCTCCCTGAGCGAGGCCCAGGCCGCGAGCGCGAGCGCGGCGCAGTAGAGAGAGGTCTCCATGCCCCCGAGCGTCGCCAGCAGGTAGACCGGCTGCGTCGCGAACGCCGTGGCGGCGAAGAGGGCGGCCAGCGGAGAGCCGGACAGCGCGAGCGCGAGTCGGCGCACGAGCAGCGCCGCCACCACCTCCGCGGCGACTCCCGCCGCCGCGAGCGCCTGAGGCAGCGCTACGCCGAGGGCCGCCGGGAGGGCGACCAGGGCGGGCCAAGCCAGGGTCGACAGCGCGGCGTCGCCGCCGCCGAAGGCCAGATGGGGCCCGCCGCCGCCGAGCAGGTTGCGCACCACGGCGAGGAGCAGGAAGGCGTCGTCGAGCGGATCGTAGGCCAGGACCAGGCGCAGAGCGACGACCAGCAGGACCAGGATCAGATCCGCGGACCGGCCCTCGGCCACGAGGCTCGCCGCCGCGATCCGCCCGCGTGGCTCGTGGTCCGCTGACGGGCCGACCGGTTTCTCGCGCGTCACTCGCGGCGAAGCCTACCCGGAAGCCCGCCGCCGCGCGCGGCCGCGCGCCGGCCGGATCGTCTCGCTATGATGGCAGGCAATCGTGGGACTCGACGCTCTGCTCCTGCTGGCGCTCCTGATCGCCGCCCTGGCCTGCTTCGTCTTCGAGCTGCTGCCGGTCGAGGTGGTCGGTCTCTGCCTGCTCTCCGCGCTGGTCGTGACCGGCCTGGTGACTCTCGACGAGGCGGTCGCCGGCCTCTCGAATCGGGGCGTCGTCGCGATCGCGGGCCTGTTCGTGCTGAGCCACGCGCTGGTCAAGACCGGGCTGCTCGAGCTCGTCGCCGATCGGATCAGCCGGCGCTTCGCCAAACGCCCCTGGCTCGGCGTCGCGTCGCTGCTCATGCTGGTCGCGCCGCTGTCCGGTTTCCTCAACAACACCGCGGTCGTCGCGATCTTCCTGCCACTCGCCATCGATCTCGCGCGCCGCTTCGCGATCTCGCCGAGCAAGATCCTGATCCCGCTCTCCTACGCCTCGATCCTCGGCGGCACGCTCACGCTCATCGGCACCTCGACCAACCTGCTCGTCGATTCGGTCGCGTCGTCCGCGGGGCTGCGGCCGATCGGGATGTTCGAGTTCACTCGCTTCGGCAGTCTGCTGCTCGTCGTCGGTCTCCTCTACACGCTCCTGCTCGCCCCGCGCGCGCTCGCCGATAGGGTCCCGGTCGGTCCGCTCACGCGGAAGTACGAGCTCTCCTCCTACCTCACCGAGGTTCGCGTTCCGGCCGGCTCCAAGCTCGCCGGCCAGACCGTTCGCGAGCTCGATCTCTCCCGCCAATTCGACGTGACCGTGCTCGCAGTCCTGCGCGGCGAGGAGCGCTTCAGCGAGAGCCTGCGCACGCTCGCGCTCGATCCCGACGACATCCTGATCGTCCGCGGCGCCATGCCCGATCTGATGCGGATTCGCTCCGAGCTGGGCGGCGCGCTGCTGACCGACGTGAAGCTCACGGACGAAGAGCTCGCGACCGGAGAGCAGGTCGTCGTCGAGGCGTTGATCCCGCCCAACAGCAGCCTGATCGGGCGCACGCTCAAGGAAGTCGACTTCCGGCGCCACTACCGCGCTTTCGTTCTGGCGGTGCGGCGGCACGGCGAAACACTGCGCCAGAAGCTCGCGCACACGCCGCTGCGCTTCTCGGACACCCTGCTGATGGTGACCGCACGGACCCAGATCGAGGAGCTGCGCGAGAGCGAGGATCTCGTGGTGCTCTCGGAGGTCGATCTGCGCGTGCACCGCCGTCGCTTCTGGTGGCTGCCGTTGGTGGTGATCCCGGGAATCATGCTCACCGCCGCCACCGGCGCGGCCGAGCTCTTGACCGGCGTGCTGCTCGCCCTCGCGCTGCTCCTCGCCCTGGCGGTCATCACCCCCCGCGAGAGCTTCCGCGCCGTCGACTGGTCGGTCGTCCTGTTCATCGCCGCGTTCATCCCGGTGGGCGAAGCGATGTATCGCACCGGCCTCGCCGAGGCGCTGGCGCAGTTGACTCTGGCGCCCGGGCGCCTGTTGCCGCCGGAGATCGCGCCGGTCGTGGCGCTCTCGGTCCTGTACCTGATTACGACGCTGTTCACCTCGGCCGTCACCAACAACGCCGCGGCCCTCGTCCTCACCCCGGTCGCGATCACGATCGCGCGCGACCTGGGAGTCGAGCCCCGCTCGTTCATCTTCGCGGTCTGCTTCGCCGCCTCCGCATCGTTCATGACGCCGATCGGCTACCAGACCAACCTCATGGTCTACGGCCCGGGCAGCTATCGCTTCATGGACTTCGTGCGGTTCGGCGCACCGCTCAACCTGCTGTTCTGGATCCTGGCGACGCTGCTACTCCCCTATTTCTGGCCCTTCGTCCCCACGATCGGCGGCTCGGGTTGACCCCCGTGACGCGCCCTCCCCGAAAGAGCCGCGTCGCCACGGAGAAAGAGACGCTGCGCCACGACTTCAGGCGGCGGATCGCAGCGGCCGACGTCGAGGCGCGCGCCGCGAGCGCCGAGACCATCGCCGCCCGGGTCCTCGAGCTGCCCGAGCTCGCGAGCGCGCGCGGCATCCTCACCTGCCTCTCCTTCGGCGACGAGGTCGACACCTGGCGCCTGGCCGCGATGCTGCTCGGCCGCGGCCGGGAGCTCTACGTCCCGCGCGCCGATCGCACCGACGGCAAGCTCCATCTCCACGCCTATCCGTGCGAGCTGGTGACGCTGCCGTTCGGCCTCAAGCAGCCACCCGCCCATCTGCCGGAGCTGCCCGAGGAAGAGATCGACGGGACCATCGACGCCGTGCTCGTGCTCGGCCTCGCCTTCGATCGCCGCGGCTACCGGCTCGGCCAGGGTAGCGGCTACTTCGACCGCTTCCTGCGCGGCCGGCCCTTCCCCGCCATCGGCCTGGCGCTGGATCTGCAGCTTGTGGATCGGCTCCCGACGACACGGCGCGACGTGCCGATGCGGGCGATCTTGACGGAACAGACCCTCTTGCGAGCCGCTCGCAAGCCGCGCAAGCCGCGCAAGCCGCGCAAACGAGACTAGCCGAGCCACCGGAGCCTCGACCTCGAGACCGAGTCTCGGGCCACGCTCTGCCGGTCAAGTGGCCGCGAACGGGAAGAAGAGCGGCACGAGCAGCACGATCAGGAGCAGGACGAGGAGCGTCAGCGGCGTGCCGACCCGCAGGTAGTCCATCGCCCG
Source organism: uncultured Acidobacteriota bacterium (assembly GCA_963700315.1). Lineage (GTDB taxonomy): Bacteria > Acidobacteriota > Thermoanaerobaculia > Multivoradales > JAGPDF01 > JACTMI01. Next base: position 356,625 of record CAVOXC010000003.1, read on the forward strand.
GTAGCCGCCGGCGCCCATGACCAGCAGGTTCGCCTTGTGGCTGAACGGGGTCATGAAGGCGGCCGAGGCGGCCATCGCGATCCCCATCATCAGCGGCATCGGATCGAGCGACAATCTCTCGGCGGCCTCGAGGACGACCGGAGTGAGCAGGACGACCGCCGGGGCGCCGTCGAGTCCTTGGGAGAGCAAGCTCGCGAGGACGACCAACGCCGCGAGCAGCGCGTACGGGCCGAGCGATGCCGCGAAGCCGACGACTCCTTCGGCGAGCAGCGCGGCGGCGCCGGTTCGCTCCATCGCGGCTCCGACCGGCAGCACCGCCGCCACCAGGAAGATCGCGCGCCATTCGATGGCGCGGTAGGCCTCGGGCATGGTGAGCGCCCCGGACAGCAGCACCAGGCTCGCCGAGGCGAACGCGGCGACGTGGATCGGCTGGAATCCGCTCACCACCATGCCGATCATCAGGAGCAAGCCGGCGATCGCGTATGGGGCGCGCGCCAGCCGCAGCGGCGGTCGAGCGAGCGGCGTCAGGACGACCCAGTCCGGATCGCGCGCCAGCTGCTCGACCCGCCGCTTTCGCCCCTCGAGCAGCAACGCATCACCGAGCCGCAACCGGATGTCCGCGAGGTCGCCATGGATCGGCCGGCCCGCGCGCCAGATCGAGACCACCACCATGCCGTAGCGGTCGCGGAAGCCGAGCTGCCGGAGGGTCTTGCCGACGCAAGTCGAACGAGGCGCGACGGCGACCTCGATCAGGGCGACGTCGCGCCCCTCGAGCGCCTCGGAGGTCGCGGGCTCGAGGCGGATCTCGCCGAGATTCCGCGATGCGGCGACCCGCGCCGGCTCGCCCACGACCAACAGCCGGTCGCCCGGGCGCAGCGGCATCTCCGGCGCCGGAGAGGCCAGGATGAGAGCGCCGTCGCGCAGGATCGCCGCGACGGTCAGGCCGAGCCGTTCGCCGACCCGGCCGCTGCGCAGCGTCTCGCCCTCGAGCGGCGATCCGGCCGTGAGGCGCAGCAAGAAGAGCTCGTCGCGCAGCGGGGCGAGCGCCTCGAAACCCTGCCCCTCGATCCGCACTCCAGGATCGGCTCGCAGCGCTGCGATTCGAGTGCGCGGGACGAGCGCGAGCAGCTCGTCGTCGATCAGCAACACGCGCTCGGCGAGACTCTCGCGCAGCAGCATGTCGTCGCGGCGGATCGCCAGCACGACCAGGCCGAGCTTCTCGCCGAGAGCGAGCTCTCGCAGCGAGTGGTCGACCATCTCGCCTCCGGCCACCAAGCCGAGCCGGACCCCGACCACTCCGCGCTCCGGTCGCGGCAGATCTCCCAGCCCGACGCTCGCGGCTTCCAGACCTTGGAGCGCCGAGAGCTCCTCCACCGCCTCGCGCCGTCCTTGCAGAAGCAGGCGATCCCCCGCTTGGAGCTGGGTTTCGGCGCGTGGCACCCAGCGCGGCTGCTCGCCCCTCTGGAGCGCCAGGACCTTGACGCCGAGGGCCTTGCCGAGCCCGGTTGCGCCGAGCTCTCGGCCCGCCAAGCCCGATTCACGCGAGATCTCGAGGACGAACAGCTTGTCGCGGACCTGATAGAGCTCGGCGAGGTCGCCGCCGCCGCTCCGGCGCTCGTCGCCAGTCGCGCGCGTCGGCAGCAAGCGCCGTCCGATCGTCGCCATGTAGAGCGTGCCGACGGCGAGGAGGGCGAGGCCGACCGGGGCGAAATCGAAGAGATCGAAGGTCGGCAGTCCTCGTTCCGCCAGCAGATCTCCGACCAGGATATTCGGCGGCGTTCCGACCAGGGTGGTCGTTCCGCCGAGGATCGCGCCGAAGGCGAGCGGCATGAAGAGGCGCGATGGTGAGAGCCGCGCGCGCGCCGCCAGGCTCGCGACGGCTGGCATCAGCACCGCGGTCGCGGCGATGTTGTTCATGAACGCGGAGAGCAATCCCGCGAGCAGCGAGATCGTGACGACGAGCGCGACCTCGCGCGTCCCGACCAGGGTGTGGAGGCGCCGCGCCATGACATCGGCGACGCCGGTCTGGAGCAGCGCGCCGCTCACCACGAAGATCGACAGCATCGTGATCACCGCGGGCGACGAGAATCCGGTGAAGGCCTCGGCCGGCGTGACGTAGCCCGCGAGCAGGAGAACAGTCAGGCCGAGGAATGCCGTCAGGTCGACCGGCAGCTTCTCGGTCAGAAAGAGCAGGACCATCGCCGCCAGGACGGCGAACAGAACGGCGATCTCGAGGGTCACGCGAAGTCCATGGGTTCGATCGGTCTCACCGAAAAGCTACTCTACCGGGACGACGGCGCGCTGTGCAGGACGCGACGCGCCGCGCGCGCCCGTCGTGACCTCCAGCACCTCGACGCGGTAGCCGTCCGCTCCGGCCGGCACCGTCAGCTCGAGCTCGTGGCGGACGACGCCGGCGAGCGGAATCGACTCCAGGGCCACCCGCGCGTCGCGGGAGACGCGCGTGCCGCTCGGCAGGGCGACATAGAGCTTGAGCTCCAGGACCAACGGCGTCTCGGGCGGGTAGCGCTCGAGCAGGACCTGGACGTCGACCTGGGTCGCGAGCCGCACCGCTTCGGTGCCGGGCCGCGGGCCCGCGGCGACTCCCACCAGAAGCTCGACCGGAAGCTCCGGCGGCCGGTCCTCGCCGGCGTCGAAGATCGGCAGGCTCTTCGGCGCCCGGACCGTCCACGTTTCCCGCTTCGGCCGCAGCTCGATCCGCCGCCACCCCGGCTCCGCGCGGTCGCTCTGATAGACCAGAACATAGCGCCCGCGCACCGACTCGAGCGCCGCTGGAAGCTCACCGCCCGCGCGCACCAGCGCGCCGCCGGTCGTCCTGGCGGCATCGTCGAACAGGCCGATCGGATCGCTCGCGAGGCTCTCCAGCCGTCCCGAGCTCGGGCGCCGGTAGCTTGCCGAGGCGAGATCGGGCACCAGCGGCCGCTCGGGCGCCCAGGAGACCACCCGCACGCCGTCGGCAGCCCACGCCTGCCACTGGCGCTCGAGCGCGAGACGCCCGCTCCGTGCGGCGCCCGCGGCGATCTCGGTGACCCGGAAAGCGTCCGAGACCTCGTTCGACCAGGCGTCGTTGAAGAACTGGCGGACGAACTCGCCGGTCTCCGGATCGCCGCCACCGATCCAGACCAGGACCAGCGGGCGTGGCTTCGCCGCCAGCGCCGGGGCGAGACGCGCCTGAGCATCGCGGAGCATCCGCACCTCGGTCTCGACCAGCTCGCGGGTGGCCGTGTCGAACCAGGCGAGGATCTCCTCGCGCATCCGCGGCATGTAGATGCCGCCGGTCTCCGGCGAGATCATCTGCGCGCCTCGCGCAGGAAGCGCTCCCGGTTCCGGTAGAAGAGATCGAGTGGCTTGACCCGTTGCTCGATCTTGTCGACGGCGTCGAGAATCCGCTCCGGCTCCTGGCCGCAGTCGATCCCCTCGAAGCCGCGGACGCCGACCGCCGTCACCTCGACGGGACCGACCGCCGCCAGGGCGGCCGCGGCCTTGCGCAACGAGCGAATCGAGTCCTTCCAGGCGAAGTTGTCGACCAAGTTGGGGTCGAGCGACGACCAGCACGCCCTGGGGAATCGGCTCCGGGCCGACGGCCCCACCGCGATCTGCGCCGGCCCCGGTTGCCGTCGGCGCGCCGAGCCGTTCGCGCCGGCGCACCTCGAGGATGGTCCGCGGCACGCCGTCCTCGAGCAGCTCGAGGTCGGCCGGCGAAACGGCCTCGACCGGGCGTCCTCTGGCGTCGACTGCGTCGAACGAGATCGCGCGAGCGACGACGACGATGCTCTCCGTCACCACCGGCGGCGACGTCTGTTGGGCGACCGCCGCGGCGGCCGCCAGCAGGACGAGCGACGCCAGGCCGAGCGCGGGCGCCAGCGCCGGCCGGCGACCGGGAAACGGCCGGCCCGCGTGACTCAACCCGCGCCTCGCTCGGCGCGGAGGTCGAGATAGAGCGCGTGCGCCGCCTCGGCCGGAGCGCCGTCGTGGACGACCGCGCGTACGGCGCGGATCATCGCCTCGGGCGCTTCGGCCTGGAAGATGTTGCGGCCCATGTCGACACCGCTCGCCCCTTGCGCGATCGCCGCCGCCGCCATCTTCAGGGCATCGAGCTCGGCGAGCTTCTTGCCGCCGGCGATGACGATCGGCACCGGGCAGCAGGAGGTCACCGTGTCGAAGCCTTCGGCGACGAAGTAGGTCTTGACGTAGTGGGCGCCGAGCTCGGCGCAGATCCGCGTCGCGAGGCGGAAGTACTTGGCGTCGCGCACCAGGTCCCGGCCGACCGCGGTCACCGCGAGGACGGGAATGCCGTAGCGGTTGCCCTGATCGACCAGACGGGTCAGGTTGTGGATCGACTTCGTCTCGTGCTCGCCACCCACGAACACCTGGACGGCGAGCGCCGCCGCGTTGAGGCGGATCGCCTCCTCGATGTCGAGGGCGATCTCCTCGTTCGACAGCTCCTTCAGGACGCTCGGCCCGCCCGAGGCGCGCAGCACGACCGCCGGCGCGCCGGCCGGTGCGAATCAGGCTGCGCAGCACGCCGCGGGTCAGCATCAGCGTGTCCGCGTGCGGCACCAGGGGAACGATCGACAGGTCGATCCGCTCGAGCCCGGTGGTCGGGCCCTGGAAATAGCCGTGGTCGAACGCGAGCATCACCGTCCGGCCCGAGCGCGGATCGAAGATCCGCGCCATCCGGTTCTTGAGGCCCCAGTCGTACTGCCCCATGCCCTTGAGAAAGAAGCCGGCGTCCCGCTGCGGAACGCCCACGTGAAAGGTCCGGCTCTCGCCGGCACCATCGAGATCGGCCATCCGTTCCTCCTGCTCCAGTCCGATCCTGGCGCTACCGCGCCTGCTGGATCTCGTAGAGATTGCCGTCCGCATCGCGCAGGAACACGATCTCGCGCCCGTCGCGCTCGATGCGCAGCACCGCCACCCCGGCCGCGGCGCTGCGCGCGACCGAGGTCCCGCCGGTCGCCGACCACGAGGCAGACATGGCCGTAGCCGTCCGGCGCGACGCGGGCCGTTCGGGCACGAAGACTTCGAAGCGGAGGTCCTCTCGCTCGTAGTCGATCATCCGGCAGGGCCCGGCGCGCCGGAAGAAGAGGCCTCCGAGCTCCGGCGGCAGGTCGCGGGCGCGCGTCCGTTCGCAGCCGAGCAGTTCGACGAAGAAGCGGTCCGCCTCGCTCTCGGAGCTGCGTCCCAGCGCGATGTGTCCGACGCGAATGCTCACGCCGCAAGCCTACTGCGGATGGCGAGACGGGGGCAGATCGCCGCTGCCCGGCCGCCGCCGGGCCGGTCGAGGTCTCGAGATGTTAGCTTTCGCGGCGTGCGCGCCGGGAAAGCAGGTCCTGTGAGCCGCTCGGGCGGGAGCGTCGGGATCGCGACTCTCACGCTCCTCTTGCTCGCGGCATCGGCCGCCGCGAGCGCGGAGCCGGCGCCGCCCGAGACTCTCCGGGCGCCCGGCACGACGGCCGAGGTCCGGGTCGACGGAGCCCTCGACGAGCCCGCCTGGGAGCGCGCGGTGGCGATTCCGCTCACCTACCAGGTTCAGCCGGGCGAGAATACCCCTGCGCCAGTCGCGACGACATGCCTCCTCGTCCACGACAGCAAGCGACTCTACGTCGGCTGCCGCGCCGAGGATCCCGACCCGGCCGCCATCCGCGCGCGTTTCACCGACCGTGACCAGGCCTTCGACGGCGACTTCGTCGGCGTCCGGCTCGACCCCTTCTTCGACCGGCGGCGCGCCTTCGAGTTCTACGTCAATCCGCTCGGCGTCCAGATGGACCTGTTCCGGGACGACCTCGCCGCCAGACGGCAGGGCGAGGGCAGCGAAGACGAATCGTGGGACGCGATCTGGGAGTCGGCCGGCAGGATCACGCCAGGCGGGTACGAGGTGGAGATCGCCATTCCCTTCTCTTCCTTGCGCTTCCCCACCGGGGGCGAGGAGCAGCGCTGGGGCATCGGCTTTCTGCGGATCTACCCGCGCCGCGATCGCTACGAGCTCGCGAGCGAGGTATTCGACCGCAACCGCGACTGCAGCGTCTGCCAGCTCTCGACCATCTCCGGCTTCGACGGGATCACTCCCGGCCGCCATCTCGAGCTCGATCCGACCCTCACCGTCGAACGGATCGACAGGCGCGACGATGTCGCAGCGGGAGAGCTCGAGGCGGGGGACGTCGAGATCGCAGCCGGGTTGACGGCGACCTGGGGGATCACGCCCGACGTCATCCTCTCGGGAGCGCTCAACCCGGACTTCTCGCAGGTCGAAGCCGATGCGCTGGAGCTCGACGTCAACCGGCAGTTCGCGATCTTCTTCCCGGAGCGCCGCCCCTTCTTCCTCGAAGGAGCGGACTTCTTCACGACACCGTTCCAAACCGTCTTCACTCGCAATGTCGCCGATCCGGATTGGGGCGCCAAGGTCACCGGCAAGAAGGGCCGGAGCGCCTTCGGCGCCTTTCTCGCCGAGGACGCACGCACCTCGATCCTGATCCCGGGCAGCCAGCGGTCGCAGCTCGCCGACCTCGATGTCGCGTCGACCGACGCCGTCGTGCGCTACCGCCGCGACGTCGGCGCCAACTCGGCGCTCGGCTTGGTCGCGACCTCGAGAGCGGGCGGGGACTACTCGAACCAGGTAGCCGGCGTCGACGGCCTGATCCGCGTCGGCGTCGTCGACTCGCTGCGGTTTCAGCTGCTGGGCTCGCGCACCGAGTATCCGGCCGAGATCGTCGCGGAGCTCGACCAGCCCGCCGGCGAGCTCGAGGACCACGCGCTGTTCTTCTCCTACAACCACGACTCGCGCGACTGGCGCCTGTCGGCGGCCTACGAGGATGTCGGACGCGACTTCCGCGCGGACCTCGGCTTCCTCCCCCAGGTCGACCGGCGCTACGGCAAGTTGCTCGCCGAACGCACCTGGTGGGCCGCGCCCGACGCCCGCTGGATCCGCTTCAGCCTGGGTGTCGACAGCGCGCGCACCGACGACCAGGCGGGGGAGCCACTCGAGCGCCTCGACGAGGTCTGGCTCATCTTTCGCGGCCGGCGCGAGTCGACCCTCTTCGTCCAGGCGGCGGACCGAGCGAGAACCCTGGGCGGGTTGCGCTTCGAGGAGCGCTACGTCGAAGGGCGGGCGGGGGTGCGTCCGAGCGGCTCGCTCGAGCTTCATCTCTCCTGGAACGTCGGCGACGACGTCGACCTCCAGCACCTCAGGCCGGCCGATCAGCTGACGTTCGCGCCCGGGCTCACCTGGGAGCCGGGACGCCACCTGCGAGCGGAGCTGGAGCACAGGTACCAACGCCTGGACGTCGAGGAGGGGCGCCTCTTCACGGCCCGCCTCACCGAGCTCCGGCTGGTCTGGCAGTTCACGCTGCGCAGCTTCGTTCGCGCCATCGTGCAGTACCGCGACCTCGAGCGCGATCCGGACCTCTACGTCGAGGCGGTCGATTCAAAGAGAGAGAGGATCTTCAGCCAATTCCTCTATTCCTATCGCTTGAACCCGCAGACGGTCTTCTACCTCGGCTACTCCGACACCCAGCTCGGCACCGATCAGATCGACAGGCTGCGGACCGACCGCGCTCTCTTCGTCAAGCTCGGCTACGCCTGGCTGCCCTGAGGGCATCCCTCAGCGCTGCTGCGGGCGACGACGCGCACCTTCTATACTTCGCTCCAGCAGCTGCACGTCGCTCGGACGATCCGATTCGCGCTTCTGCGCAGGGATGGGAGGGTTTCCTGCCGCACGCCGATGTCTCGTTGGACCGTCCCGATCAGGCCGATTGGCCGGCCGGGTCACGCAGGTCGAGCGCCCGGTTGATGCTCGGCCTGATCGGCCTCCTGCTGCTCATCGCGGCTTCGTACCAGCTCCAGAGCCGGCTGCTGTTCGATCCCGACGAGGGGCGCAACGCCGAAGTGATGCGCGAGATGGCGCATTCGGGCGACTTCTTCATACCCCACCTCAACGACTTGCCCTTCCTCGACAAGCCCTTCCTCTACTACGCCACGGGCGGTCTCTCGATCCTCTGGTTCGGTGCCACCGAGGCCGCCACGCGGCTGCCCGCGCTGCTCTGCACTCTCGCCACGCTTCTTCTCGTCGGCGCCTTTGCCGGGCGCTGGCTCGGCGGGCCGGCAGGCCCGTACAGCGCGCTCGCGCTCGCGACCTCTCCGCTCGTTCTCGCCTACTCCCAGATCGTCATCTTCGACGCCATGCTGACGCTCTGGATCACCGCGGCGATCCTGGCGTTCCACCGCGCGGTAGAGACGGAGCCGCACGAGTCCCGAGTTCCTTGGGCCCACCTGGCGTGGGCGGCGATGGCTCTCGGCGTCCTCACCAAGGGTCCCGTGGCGCTCCTGGTGCCGCTCGCGGCCGCGGCGCCCTGGGCGCTCTGGCGCCGGCGTTTCGCCCGGCTCTGGCGCCGCGGCGCGCCCCTCGTCCTGCTGCTGCTGGTCGCGCCCTGGGTCTGGGCCGTCCTCGAGCGCGACCCGAAATTCCTGCGCTACGTCCTGTTCACCGAGACGCTCGAGCCGCCTCTCGGGCGACGAGCTCAACCGGGACGCGCCCGTCTGGTACTACCTGCCGTTCCTGCTGCTCGGCGCGCTCCCCTGGTCGCTCGTTCCGCTCGCCGGCTGGCGCGACCTGCGCGAGGCCTGGCGACGGCGTGAGCCCACTGTCCTGTTTCCTGCTCTCCTGGTTCGTCATCCCATTCCTGCTCTTCTCGTTCCTGCATTCGAAGCGCCCTCACTACATCCTGCCGATCCTGCCGGCGCTCGCCCTGCTGGCGGTCTGGATCTGGAGCCGCCGCGGCTCCGGCCAGCCGCTGCCGGGCGTACGCGCCGGCGCGCTCGTCTGGGCGGCGCTCGGGATGCTGTTGCTGGCGGTCGGGCGGGCGCGGCGCCCGACGGTCCTGCGCCAGCTCGACCGCTTCGATGCGCGCACGCTCACGCAGGTCCTGTTCGGCATGGGCTCCGCCTGGCTCGCTTCCGGCGTGCTTGGCGTGGCTGGGGAGGCGGTCTCCGCGGCTCGTGCTCCTGGCGTTCACGCTCCCCGTCGTCGCCCTGATCGTGCTGAGCGCGCCGCTCACCGCGGAGCTCGGCGAGGATCGCTCGACCCGGTCGCTGGCTCGGGCGATCGCAGCGGAGCACCCTGCGGACATCGAAGTCGTGGGCATCGAAGTCATGCCACCGTCGCTTGCCTTCTACCTCGGGCGGCCGCTCGCGCTCGCCTCCGCCGACGGCGATCCACTGCGGAGCAATTACCTGCTGCGACGCTACGAGAGCCTCGTCGACATCGCGCCGACCCTGCGCTCCCCCGCCTGGCTCGCCGAGGTCCTGCTCGACTGCGCGACGCCCCGCCTCTTCCTCGTCGACCAGCGCCATGAAACGACCCACCGACGATCTCGAGACGCTCGGACGCCGCCCGATCTTCGCGACCGCTCGCTACAGGGTCTACGGAGGCTGCGAGGAGCCGAGCGCAGTGCGCGCCGAGCCCAACGGGACCGGGCTCGCGACCGAGAGGAGCGTCGAATGAGCGAGCGTCGAGCTCCGGACGGGCCGAACTACTCCGTCGTCGTGCCGTTCTTCAACGAGTCCGGCAACGCGTCGGCGCTGGTCGCGGAGATCGAGGCGACGATGGAGGCGCTGGGCGCCTCGTGGGAGCTGCTCATGGTCGACGATGGCAGCCGGGACGGCACCGGGGAGCTGCTCGCCGCGGCCGCGCGCCGGCGGCCGGAGCTGCGCCACCTGCGCTTGCCGCAGAACCGCGGCCAGGCCGCCGCGCTCGACGCCGGACTCCGGCGCGCCCGCGGCAAGGTCCTGATCACGATGGACGGGGACGGCCAGAACGACCCGGCGGACATCCCGGCCCTGCTCGAGTTGCTCGGCAGCGCCGACATGGTGGTCGGCATCCGCGCCGGCCGACGCGACAGCTGGCTCCGCCGTGCCATGTCGCGGCTCGCCAACTCGATTCGCGGCCGCCTGCTCGACGACAGGATGCAAGACAGCGGCTGCGCCCTCAAAGCCTTTCGCGCCGAGGTCGTCGACACGCTTCTGCCGCTGAAGACCCTCTACTCCTTCATGCCGGCGCTCGCCCGCGCCGGCGGCTTCCGGCTCGCCGAGCACCCCGTCCGGCACCGGCCCCGCCTCGCGGGTCGCTCGAGCTACGGCTTCGTCACCTTCCTCTGGCGCCCGGCCCTCGACCTGCTCGGCGTCTGGTGGCTGCGCCAGCGGACCTTCGCCCGGCGCGGCGTCGAGGTCGAAGAGCTCGGCGCTCGCGGGAATTCCGACGATCCCGCGCCATCCGCGACGGCCGACCAGACCCCGCCCCAAGCCCTCCCGGAGGGTGGCGCCAGCGGCCCGCGCTTCGGTTAGATTGTCGGGCGGCAGGAAGCCGCGTCGAGACACTCCATCCTTGCGGAGCGGCAACGATGCGAAATGACGAGGTGACCCAAAGCGGTATTGTCGACGAGGGTCGGCGCCAGACGGCGACCGGATCGCGCTTGCCACGTCACCAGCGCAAGCTCGGCGCCGCAATCGTCTTGGCGCTGATCGCAGTGGCCGCCGTCCTCTTCTGGCGCCTGTCGCGCGAGCCCGTCGCACCCCCGCCCCCCCGCATCCTCGTTCTCTACGCCTACAGCGTCCTGGAAGAGGCCATCCGCGAGGACCTCTTTCCGCTCTTTCAGGACCAATGGCGCCGCGACAGCGCGGAGACCGTCGAGCTGGCAGCCACCTTCGCCGGCTCCGGGGCGATCACGCAGCAGATTCTGCGCAAGGTCCCGGTGGAGCTCGAGATTCTCGCTTCGGAGATGGATGCCCATCGCCTGAGCCCGACGGTCCCCTGGCGCTCTTGGGAGCAGCTCCCCCACCGGGGAGTCCTGGCCCGGACACGACTCGCCTTTCTTGTGCGGCACGGCAATCCGCTCGGCATCTCCGAGTTGTCCGACCTTCTGCGACCGGGCGTCGCGGTCGTCCACGCCGACCCGGAGAGCTCGGGCGCAGGTCAGTGGGTCGTGCTCGGCGTCTATGGAGACGAGCGCTCGCGGACCTCGAGCGACAGCGCCGCCGAGCAGGCGCTCGTCCGGCTCCGAGAGAACACGGTCGCGAGCCCCCGCTCGGCGCGCGACGCGCTGCGCCTCTTCGCGACCGGCGTCGGCGACGTCCTGCCCACCTACCAGCAGGATCTCGAGAACGCGAGGAATCTGGGGGCGCTCGCCGGCGAGATCGTTCGCCCGACGATCTCGATCCTCCCCGAACCCGTCGTCGTCCTGGCGAGCGCGAACGTGGCCGAGAGCCAGCGGCCGCTGGTCGAGGCGTTCGTTCGGTTCCTCTGGAGCCCGGAGGCGCAGTCGCTCCTTGCGCGCCGCGGGTTCGAGAGCGTCCTCGCCGCCAGCCCTACCGAGAGCCGCTCCGATCGGGAGCGGGCTGGTGACCTCACGCTGAACGACTTCGGCGGCGCCGAGGCCGCCCGCCGGCGGATCCTCGAAGGATCGTGGCGACGCACGGCGCTCCGCAACTGAGCCTGTTCGCAGCCGCCGAATCGCTCACGCCATGGCGCTCACCGCGATCGACTCGGGCGCCGGGTTCGGCACCCGACGGTTGGGGATCAAACCTCGGCCAACTCCCCGGTTTTCGTGACCGATCCGGCGGACTGAGCTCAGGCCGATTTCACCCTGCCAAATCCGCCCGTCACGAGGTCGAGTGGAAAGAGAACGCCGCGATTCTCGTTGCGGCTCGACGAGCGTGGCGAAATCTGCCTACTGCACTGCCTATTGCAGGGGAGGAGCTCCAGCGCGTCGAGGCGCCGTGCGTCAGGCGACCTCGACGATTCAGCCTCCCTCATCGGTGCCGCTTTCGTCCACGCCGACCGCTCTCGACCTCGAACCGGACACCGAGTGAGGCGGAACAGGATCGCGAGTCCAGGCCAAGCTCCCGACCCCGTTCGACCCAGCCATCTCCGATTCCCCGAGCAGACCGTCGCAGCGACCGGCCGCGAGGCTTGCGACGATGAGGCATTTCCGTCACCATGCCAACGACCCTACGAGGAGGCACTCATGATCTATGCCCAGCCCGGCGCCCCCGGCGCGAAAGTCCAATTCCAAGCCAGGTACGACAACTTCATCGGCGGCGAGTGGACACCGCCGGTCAAGGGCCAGTACTTCGACAACGTCACGCCGATCACCGGCAAGCCCTTCTGCCAGATCGCCCGCTCCACCGGCGAGGACATCGAGCTCGCGCTCGACGCCGCCCACGCCGCCGCCGAGGCGTGGGGCCGCACCTCGGTCAGCGAGCGCGCCATCATCCTGAACAAGATCGCCGACCGCATCGAAGCCAACCTCGAAACGCTGGCCTACGCCGAGACCGTGGACAACGGCAAGCCGATCCGCGAGACGTTGGCCGCCGACATCCCGCTCGCCGTCGACCACTTCCGCTACTTCGCGGGCTGCATCCGCGCTCAGGAAGGCAGCCTCGGCGAGATCGACGAGAACACGGTGGCCTACCACTTCCACGAGCCGCTCGGCGTCGTCGGCCAGATCATCCCCTGGAACTTCCCGATCCTGATGGCCACCTGGAAGCTGGCCCCTGCCCTGGCCGCCGGAAACTGCGTGGTGTTGAAGCCCGCCGAACAGACGCCGGCCAGCATCATGGTGCTGATGGAGCTCATCGCCGACCTGCTGCCGCCGGGCGTGCTCAACGTCGTCAACGGCTTCGGCCTCGAGGCGGGCAAGCCGCTGGCCTCGAACCGGCGCATCGCCAAGATCGCCTTCACCGGCGAGACCACCACCGGGCGGCTGATCATGCAGTACGCCAGCCAGAACATCATCCCGGTCACGCTCGAGCTGGGCGGCAAGTCGCCCAACATCTTCTTCGCCGACGTCGCCGCCGCCGATGACGACTTCCTCGACAAGGCGATCGAGGGCTTCGTGCTGTTCGCCTTCAACCAGGGCGAGGTCTGCACCTGCCCCAGCCGCGCATTGATCCAGGAGTCGATCTACGACGAGTTCATGGAGCGCGCCCTGAAGCGCGTGCAGGCCATCAAGGTGGGCAATCCGCTCGATACCGGGACCATGATCGGCGCGCAGGCGTCGCAGGAGCAGATCGAGAAGATCCTCTCCTACCTCGACATCGGCAAGCAGGAAGGCGCGCAGTGCCTGATCGGCGGCGCCCGCGCCGAGCTTCCGGGCGAGCTCGCCGGCGGCTACTACGTGCAGCCGACGGTGTTCAAGGGCAACAACAAGATGCGCATCTTCCAGGAGGAGATCTTCGGCCCGGTGGTCTCGGTGACCACGTTCAACGACGAGGCGGACGCGCTGGCGATCGCCAACGACACTCTCTACGGCCTCGGCGCCGGCGTTTGGAGCCGCAATGGCAACACCGCCTACCGCATGGGCCGGGCGATCAAGGCCGGGCGGGTGTGGACCAACTGCTACCACGTCTATCCGGCGCATGCGGCCTTCGGCGGCTACAAGCAGTCGGGCATCGGCCGCGAGAATCACAAGATGATGCTCGACCACTACCAGCAGACCAAGAACCTGCTGGTCAGCTACAGCCCCAAGGCCCTCGGCTTCTTCTGAGCCGAGCCTCTTCCTTCTGGCCGGGCGACCGCGCCGCTGCGGTCGCCCGCAGTTTCTTGCGGAGGTCGATCATGGCCGAACGAGTCGTCGCCACCGAGAAGGCAGAGCAACTGATCGAGTCCCTCAAGGCGAAGCACGGCGCGCTGATGTTCCACCAGTCCGGCGGCTGCTGCGACGGCAGCGCGCCGATGTGCTATCCGCTGGGCGAGTTTCTGGTCGGCGATGCCGACGTCTGCCTGGGCGAGATCGGCGGCTCTCCGTTCTACATGAGCCGTGCCCAGTTCGCCTACTGGCAGCACACCCAGCTCATCATCGATGTCGTCCCCGGCCGCGGCGGCATGTTCTCGCTGGAAGGCCCCGAGGGACTTCGGTTTCTCACCCGCTCCAGGCTCTACACGGACGAGGAGCAGTCGGAGCTCGCCGGCGGCATCGTCTGACCGCCGCCGGCCACGGCACGAGGCCCGGACGGAAGATCCAACCGCGAAGCGCCGGGGCCTCCCCAGGCCCCCTCTTTCACGGGAGAGCTTCCTCAACGTCCGCCGAACCGGCTGGCTCGCCGCGACCCGCCGCCACGCTTCCCCCACGCCTCCTCATGGCAGTGCCCTCTCGACCGGGCTCGGTTCGAACGGAGGCGCGACCGGACCGAGCCAGTGGAAGACTCCGTCTCGGTTCTGTGAGAGAGGACATCGCGCGCGGGAGAGGAACGTCCTAAGGTGGTCGACACCGAAACCCAATCGACTGTTGACAGGACGAGGGACGCAATCGGCGCAGATCGAGCTCGAAGAGGCTCGAGAAGCGCCTTGGGCGGCAGAGCGTTTCGCCCGACAGGCGGGCAGCAAGCTACTGGGGAGAAGCCATGAGAAAAGCGAATCGTTGGACTCGATGCTGTAGCGGCTTGGCCGCGCTGCTGGTCGCCGTCGCTCCTGCGCCGGCCCAGGAGCTCACCGGCAGGGTCGCCGCGGCGATCGCGCACGAGGGCGAAGGGCAACAGACGGACCACCCGTCGCCGCTGTTCGAGTTGCGGAGGCTCGGAATGCTCGTCTTCACGACGCCGTTCGAGAAGGCCGACGGCCTCGGCGACGGACCCTTCGATCCCACCGAGTTCGATGATCCGGGCGGCAACGACACGCTCGTCTTCGGCCACCGGCCGACTCTTCAGGGCAACGGGCAGGTGCTCCGGGTCAACGGCCTCGACGCGCAGAGCTGCAACGAGTGCCACACCATCGTCAGCAACCGGACGCGGCCGCCCACCCTTGGGCTCGGTGGCGTCGGCGGCATGGTGCAGAACGCGATCATCATGCCGAGCGTGATCGACGTCGGCGACACCTTCGACGGTCGCGTCGTCTATCAGTCCGGCCACGTCCCCGAGCTGCCGATGGCGTTCGAGGGGGTGGCCGACTTCAACGGGCGGTTCGCCAACCCGCCGTTTCTCTTCGGCGGCGGCGGCGTCGAGCTGCTCGGGAAAGAGATGACCGAGGACCTCCAGAACCTGCTCTCTGTCGCCCGCAGCTCGCCGCCTGGAACCGTGACGCAGCTCTTGACCCATGGCGTCGACTTCGGCTCGATCACCACCCTCGACGCCGCCGGCAAAGTCATGCTCGACGTCGAGGGGATCGGCCCCGAGAATCACGCCGGCAAGACACCCGAGGAGATCCTGGTGGTGCGGCCGTTCGGCCGCAAGGGGGAGAACTTCTCGATGCGCGACTTCGACCGCGGCGCGATGCAGTTCCATTTCGGCATCCAGCCGGTCGAGGTCGTCGGAGCGGGCATCGACGAGGACCGCGACGGCGTCGCCGACGAGATCTCGATCGACGAGATGACGGCGCTCCACGTCTTCGACGTCACCAATCCGCCGCCGCGGATGCAGCCGCTCGGGCCGGCGGCGCAGCGGGGTTTCCAGAGCTTTCAGGCGATCGGTTGCGCCGACTGCCACCGGCCCTTCCTCGACACCCGGGAGCGCCGGATTCCGCTCGCCTTCCCCGAGGTTGCGAACCGCCCCAACGAGAACGTCTACGCGCGGATCAGCTTGAAGGGGGTTGGCTTCGAGCCGGTGCCCGGGCACGGCGTTCGCGTGCCGCTGTTCGCGGACCTCAAGCGCCACAAGATGGGCAGCGGTCTGGCGGAGACGTTCGAGCGCGGAGAGATCGCCAACGACGAGTTCACCACGGCCCGTCTCTGGGGGATCGCGGATACGAGTCCCTACCTCCACGATGGTCGCGCCACGACGCTCGAGGACGCCATCGAGCTGCACGGTGGCGAGGCGCAGGACGCGCGCGACCAATTCGTCGCGCTCGGAGAGCAGGAGCGCGCGGAGCTGATCCTCTTCCTCGGCAAGCTGCGGACACCGCGGCGCCCGAACGAAGAGTTGGTCGATCCCTGAGCGGTCGGATCGATGGTGCGGCGCCCGTGGTCGGTCGGTCGCCGGGCAGGGGTGCAGTGTCCGATTCCCGCCTGGGCGAAGTAGTGCGAAGTGAGGCCGACTAGACAAACATCGGGATCCAGTGCGTTGTTGACGCGGTTGGGTTCGAGTGCGCCGAAATCGGAGTCGGCGCGACTGTCGAAGACTCGAGGGGGATTGGCGTTGCTGTCGCTGAGCGGGGCTACTATGGCTGGCGCGGATGGGCGACCACGATCTCCACCGACCTCCTGCTTCACTCGGACGGCTGCCACCTGCCATTCGTGTTGACAACCTGATGAGCACTCACGGGCGGACGCGCTCGCCTCGTGACAGCCTGTCGACATCGCCTGAGCCGGCCCCTGACATGAACGAAGGGGGTCTCCCGACCCGGGAGGCGATCATTCCGGAGCTTCCGTTTCCTCGTTCGAGAGGTCAGGGAAGTGCTCCTGGAGGCACTCGGGGCAGATGCCGTGGCTGAATTCGGCGTCGGAGTGAAGGTGGATGTAGCTCTCGATCTGGCTCCAGTACCCTTTGTCATCGCGAATCTTCTTGCAGTGCGCGCAGATCGGAAGCAGGCCGCGCAGGGTCCGGACCTTGGCCAGCGCGTCCTCGAGCTCCCGGACCAGCCGCTTCTGCTGGGAGATGTCTTGCCACATCCCCTGGATAGACGGTTTCCCGCCAATGGCCACGACTTTGGCGCTCACGAGAACGTTCTGAACCCCCCCGTCTTTTCTCCGGTACTGCGTCTCGAAGACGTCGACCTCCCCCCGCAGCACTTTCTCGATGTGTTGTGCGACATCCTCGGCGGGCTGGACGACCTCGATGTCGGCTATCGCCAGCTCCGCGAACTCCTCCCGCGTATACCCCAGGTTCTCGTGGGCGCTATCGTTGAAGTCCACGAAGCGTCCGGTCTCCGGGTCAGTGACCGCGATGGACGCTGCCGCCTGCCCGAACAGGGCGCGGTACCGCGCCTCGCTCTCCCGCACTGCTGCAAGAAGGCGGGTGTTCTCCAGGACGGGAGCGATCTGGTTGGCCACCGCCTGCAACAGGGAGAGCTGCTCCTCGCCGTAGGCTTCCGGCTCCCGGCTGCCCAGGTTGCAGGTCCCGATGACCTGGCCCCTCGAGAGGAGCGGCGCCGCCAGAGCGCAGCGGATTCCCTCCCGCACCAGCGCCCGGTCGAATGGATGGTCACTCTCCGCCAGGCCTTGGCGCACGATTCCGCGACTTGTACGGCGAACCTCCAGAACGAAAGGTGCGACCGGCACCTGGACCGTACGCTCCAGCTCGCTGGGAGCGGTCTCGGTGCGCAGGACGAAGGCAGTCATCGTCTCGCCCGCCCCGTCCAGCAGGGCCAGACTCGCCCGGTCGAAGTGGAGCAGACGCTCGAGCCCGCCTGTGATGAGGGGGAAGGCGGTCTCGATCTCGAGGCTGCTGGCCGCCGCGCGGGCGATCTCGTTGAGGGCGGCGAGGCGCTCGGATTGCTGCCGCGCGTCCTGGTACATCCGCACATTCTCCAGGGCGATCGACGTCTGGTTGGCGAAGGTGGTCACGGCCGGCAGGTCGGCCTCGGTCAAGCCGGTGCCGGCGACCGCCAGCAGGCCGCGAATCTCGCCACCAATCTCGAGCGGAGCGAGGATGCTCTGCTCGAGCCCGAGCAGGGCCGCGATCCTGCTGACCAGGGGGCGCGCCGGCCCGGGCAGGACCTCGGCCAAGTGGTCGACGATCCGCGCGGAGAAGACACTCCTCTGCTCCGCGAGGATCCGTTGGTAGAAGCCGCCCGGCGCCAGCGGGAAACGGTAGCCCTGCGCCGAGACGCCGACCAGCTTCTCGGCGGACCGGAGCAGGGCGGACTCGAACGTCAGGTGGGAAAGCTCCAGGTGCTCCCGGTCCGCGGCCAGGGTGAAGACCATGGCGTGGTGGCCCAGCCGGACCACCTCGTCGCCAACCGCACGGTGGACCTCTTCGGGCGTGCGGGCGCGCTGCACGGCCTGGGCGGCTTGGCTGAGGGCCACCAGCAGGCGCTCGCTGTGGGCCGCCTGCCGCAGCAGCGAGCGGCCGGCCTCCTCCGCCAATCTCCGCTCGCGCAGCTCGCGGGCCAGTGGGCGAAACAGGATCCCATAGAGGACCGGCGAGAGCAGCAGCGTCAACAACGCTGCATCGAGCAGCGCTGTTGCCGATGGCGAGAAGGGTGGCAGCCACGGCAAGAGCAGCATGACCACGATCTCGACCGCGAACACCGCTCCCGCCGCGATCACCAGGAAGTAGAGCGGCCCACCGCGTCTGGCGAGCGACGCCGAGCCGGAGCGGTCGTGAGCGCGACTCACGACCGCTCCGCCCGCGCGTCCAGCACCTCGCGCACGGCGCGCGCCAGCGACTCCGCGGAAAACGGCTTCCTGAGCAGTGGCGCTCCGGCTTCCAGCACCTCCTGGAAAGCGCGGCCCTCGCCGTAGCCCGACATGTAGAGCACCGTGAGGCCAGGCCGCAGCTTCCCTGCGCGGCAGGCCAACTCCCACCCGCCAATCTGCGGCATGACCAGGTCGGTCAGCAGCAGATGCACGGGTCCAGCGTGACGCTCCAGCTCGAGCAGCCCCTCCTCGCTGGTGCTGGCCGCCAGCACCGTGTAGCCGGCCGCCCGCAGGATGCGTTCGGCCAGGCGGAGAACCGCCGCCTCGTCCTCGACCAGGAGGATGGTCTCCGTGCCAGGTGCCACCGTGCGCACCCGCGCGGGCTGGGCCGTCTGCGCCACCTCTTCGACCCGCGGCAGGCAGATCGTGAAGGTGGTTCCCCTCCCGGGCTCGCTGTCCACCCAGATGGCGCCGCCGCTCTGGGTGACGATGCCGTAGGCCGTGGCCAGGCCGAGTCCCGTGCCTTTGCCCGCTTCCTTGGTGGTGAAGAAGGGCTCGAAGATCCGCAGACGGGTCGCTTCGTCCATCCCGACGCCCGTATCGCTGACCGTCACCATCACGTGGGGGCCCGGCACCAGGGACGGCTGCCGTGCGGCGAACGCCTCGTCGAGCTCGACGTTCCGCGTCTCGATCCTCAGCGTGCCGCCGGTCGGCATGGCGTCCCGGGCATTGACGGACAGGTTCAGGATCACCTGCTCGAGCTGGCCGGGATCTGCCCTGACGCAGCCCACCTCGTGCGCCGGCACGACCACCAGAGCGATGTCTTCGCCGAGCAGGCGCTGGTGCATGCTCTGCAGGTTGCCGACAAGCGTGCTCAAATTCAGGACTTCCGGCTTCAGGACCTGCTTGCGGCTGAAGGCCAGCAACTGCCGGGTCAGGGCGGTTGCCCGCTCTCCGGCCTGGTGAATCTCTGCCACGTCGGCGCGCAGCGGGTCGCCCTCGGCCAGGCCCGTCGAGACGAGCTCGGCCCGGCCGTTGATCACGGTGAGCAGGTTGTTGAAGTCGTGGGCGATGCCCCCGGCAAGCCGCCCCACGCTCTCCATCTTCTGGGCCTGCAGGTACTGAGCCTCCAGCCGCTTCGGTTCCGTGAGATCCCGCCCGATCGCAATGAAGTGCGCGATCTCGCCACAGGCGTCCGGCACCGGAGTGATGGTGAGCTCCTGGGGATATCGACTCCCATCCTTGCGGCGATTCGTGATCTCACCCTGCCAGACCTGTCCGGCCAGAAGGGTGTCCCACAGCTGCTCGTAGAACGCTTGATCGTGGACACCGGACTCGAGCAGGTCCCTCGGGCTCCTGCTCCGGGCTTCTTCGGCGCCGTAGCCGGTGAGCGCCGTGAAGGCCGGGTTCACATACTCGATCGTGCCGTCGCGGTCGGTGATGATGATGGTGTCGGCCGCGACGTTGAGGGCTGCGCCCTGCAGGCGCAGCTCCGCCTCCGCGCGCTGCCGTTGTCGGTCGAGGCGGACGGCCGCGATCAAACTGGCGCAAGTCGAGAGAAACGGGGCCAGTCGGTCGACCAGCGCTTGGTCATAGCCGCCCTGGCGGTTGGCGATGCCCACCATACCGACCAGCTCGTCCGCGTTGAAGAAGGGCAGCCCGAGAAACGCCCTCATCCCCGGATGATCGGGGGGCAGGCCGCCGCGCCGCGGGTCGGTGGCCGGATCATTGGCGATGACCGGCCGGCCGCTGGTGATCACCGCGCCGAAGAGGGTCTGGAGATTGTAGAACTCGAGGCCTTGCGGCGCGTTCTTCTCGTAGAACTCCAGCCAGTGCGGAGTCCAAGCGATGTTGGTAATCGCGTGCGTTTTCAGAAACGGCGTGCCATCGGGCTGGCGCAGCACCTCGCCGATGAAGCCGTATTCGCTGCCGGTCACCGCCAACAGGGTCTGCAGCAGCTGCTCGAACGTACCGCGAGTATTGGCACTGGCCAGGAAACTCGCCTGCGCCTGGCGGATGGCCTCCAGCAACTCGCGCGCGGATTGCAGTTCCGCCTCCGCCCGCTTGCGCTCGGTGACATCCTGAAAGATCGCGTAGAAGCAAGCGCGATCACCCACCCGCAGTGTCTTCGTCCAGATGTGCACGTTTCGGATCTCGCCGCTCTTGGTGCGGTGCAGGGTGTCGAAATCGTCACTTCCATGGCGCAGGATGGCTTGCATGCGTTCGGCTGTTTCCTCGGGCTTCTCCGCCGCTTCCCAGTCGGAGATCTGCAGCGCGGCGAACTCTTCACGGCTGTAGCCCAATTGTTCGGCCGCTCTCTCATTGGCCTCGATGACCCTTCCTGTTTCGGCATCGACCAGGAGAACGCCGTACGGCGATTGCTCGAACAATCGGCGATAGCGTCCTTCCGCGTCCCGCAGCTTCGCTTGCGCCGTGAGCTCCGAATCGTAGAGATCCCGGAGGAGGCCGACCTGCCGCCGCCGGTACGCGTAGGCGGTCACCGTCCCGACCAGGAGGACGAACGCCCCGACGAAGAGTGCGATCAAAATGGCGCGGCGACGCGCCTCGGCCAGGATCTCTTCCCTATCCACCTTGGCCACCAGGAACCAGGGCGACCCGGGAAGGGAGCGCAGGTCGGCCATCACCTCGACGTCGCGGTAGTCGCGGCCCTCGAACGCGCCTTGCCGGCCAAGCGCCGCCTGCACGGCCGGAACATCGGTCCGGGTCATCGGCAGGCGCAACGACAGCGCACTCTCGGACCGATGCCGCAGGTCGTTCAGGAACACGACCTCCTCGCCCTCCCGCTGGACCAGCAGGGTCTCGGCGCTGCCGCTGGGGGTGGGCCAGGACTGGATCAGCGGATACAGGTAGGTTGCTGCATGGCTGCGCAGGACCACGACGGCCAGCGGCCGCCCCTCGGCGTTCCCCACCGCTGCGGCCACGTCGATCGCGACGCTGCCATCGGGCGCGCGGAAGAAGTCGGACAGGACGGCCTCCCGACTGGCGAGGGCCGCCTCGACTGCCCGCTGCGTCGCCGGATCCACCGGAGGGGGAGAGTCGTCAGTCGAGATCAGGATCTGTCCGTCCGGTGCCAGCAGGAGGACGACGGCATAGACGCCCTCCATCCGTTCGACCTCCAGGTGCTTTCGCAGAGTGGCGAGATGGTCCTGACCGCCGGGATCACGCAGGAACAGCGCAAGATCCTGCATCAGGTAGGGCCCATGCGCCGCCCGTCGAGCGTCGGATCGGCGCTCGGTCCGCCAGTGCTGAATCTGCTCGAACTTCAGGCCGCCGATGGCGGCGATGACCGCGCGTTGCTCCTCGCGGAGCCGTTCCGCCTCGACGCGAGTGTACTTGTAGCCCGCAGCCAGCAGCGCCAGAGCGCTGACGGCGAACGTCGCCGCGAAGATCCGGCGAGCTGGGGTAGTGCGAGTTTCTTGGGACATCGCGACGGTCCCCTTCCGTTGGAGCAAACCGGACGCGCCTCAACCCCGAGTCACTGCATTCCCTCTCCTGCCGCTCCAATTCAGCGAGGGCAGACTGGGCGGCAGTGCAGAAGACGACGATGCTTGAACTGACGGGATTCTGTCATGAGACTGGGATTCAACCCTCTCCCCTGGCGCGCAGCCTTCGGCCGCACCCCCCGAGTCGGCGTCGCGAATCGACCCGCTGCTCTGCCCCGACTGCGGCGCGACCCCCTATTCGGCAGGGGGCACAGCGCTGCGCCTCACTGTGCCCCCCGGGGCTGCCTGCTAGCGAGCGAAGTCACTCGGCGGTCGCTCGGCGCTTGACCTCGCGAGCGGATGCCTTGAGGTCACGTCAATAGGTGTGTAAACGGCATCAGGCGGCAGCCTCTTGATCGCTCGTGTTGATCTTCTCGACGACACGCTTTCCATCCTGATACTTCGCTCCTTCGGCGACCTCCGCGAGCAGCTGCGGATGATCGAGCCTGCGAAATGATCGTTCGGCGACGAGCAGGACGCGCCAGATCAGCGCGGTCGCGCTGGCGACCTTCTTGAAGCGTTTCGCCGCCGTCGTTCGTAGGCGAACGGCAGCAAAAGGCGACTCGACGATGTTGGTCGTGCGAAGGTGCTTCCAGTGCTCCTTCGGAAAGCCATAGAAGGTCACCATGCGCTCCCAGTCGGCACGCAGGATTCTCGCCGCGTCAGGGTAGGCCTTGCCGAACTGCCCGATGAAGGCATCCCGCTTCTTCTCGGCCTCTTCCAGCGTTTCGGAGTAGGGAATCGCGCAGAGCAGCACCCGGGCCTCGGCTTGCCGCTTCTTCGGCAACCGGTCGAGCACGTTGACGATCTTGTGATTCCAGCAGCGCTGCTGCTCGACTTCCGGATAGATCTCGCCCAGCGCCGACCAGATCCCGAGGTGACCGTCGGCGACGACGAGTTTCGGCATTCGAAGACCGCGAGCTCTCAGGCTCCGCAGCAAGCTCGACCATGACTCTTGCGATTCGCGATACCCAGGCTCGACTGACAGCAGGACCTTGCGGCCGTCGCGAAGTCCGGCGATCACCACCAGCAGCGCGGCTTTCTCTTTCTCCAAACCCGCCTTGACGTAGACCCCGTCAGCCCACAGGTACACTGGCTCGACCCCCGTAAGAGATCGCTTCCGCCACGCTTCGTGCTCGGCTTGCCACTTGCCGCGCAGCCGCTCGATCGAAGAGCCCGACAGCGGCGCGCCTTCGCCCAGAAGCCCACGCAGCGCGAGCTCGAAGTCGCCTTGCGACAATCCGTGCAAGTAGAGCTGTGGCAGGAGCTCCCCGACCTCCTTCGTCCGTCGGCGAAACAGCGGCAGAATCCGGCTCTCGAAGCGCTCCTCGAGACCACGCAACCGCGGTCTGCTCAATTCGATCGTTCCGCTACTCATCGAAAAGCGCCGCACCTTGCCGAAGCCGTTCCGGTAACCAGGCGCGCTGTCCACCGAAGATTTCCGCTCGCCCTTCACCCTACCCAGCACGCTCGTCACTTCCTCCTCGAGAAGCCGCTGCATCCAGCGCTGAATCTCGCCCCGTGCATGGCTCTCGAGCTCCTCGAAAAACTCCGTTGACCCGAACTTCCCTTCGGTGATCTTCTCCCTCATGGCGGTGTCTCCTCTCGGTGCCAGGCTTCCAACCCGGCGTTTGAATGCGATCGAGAGGCTACGCCGCCTTCAACTCATTTCCACACCTTTTGAGGGTACCTCGATGCCTTCAGCCGCGAGTTGAGGTCTATACTCAGCCGGCATTCGCCTTTCGAGAGAGGAGACCCGATGAAGACCGCGCTCGGGATGATCGTCGCGCTGTTGCTGGCGGCGCCCTGCCTCGGCGCCGACCTGTACATCGATCTGCGCACCAACTACTCGCCGGCGACGGACTTCGGAAGCGTGCGCGTGGAGGTGTTCGACCGGGCGGACGAGCGCAACCAATGGGTCGCGATCGACACCAGCCACCCGGGCACCGACTACGTGCGCGGTGCGAGAGTCGCGGAATTCTCCGACCTCCAGCCCGGGCGCGTCTACCTGATCGTCGTGCGCGTTCTCGACGGCCGGATGCGGGTGGTGGATGGACGGATGGCGCTGCTCGACATGCCGGCGAGCCCGTTCGGCACGATCATGGTGATGAGCCGTCGTTGAGCGCGCGAAAGGAGAGGGCATGGAGATGAGGAGAGCCGGAATCGCCAGCGTCGTCGTGGCCGCGGGTCTGGCGGCAGCCTGCGCGCCCGTGATCGCGCCGAGAGGCGCCGACCGCGACCCGCCGCGGATCACTCTCACGGCCTTGAACGCCGTCGGCACTCCCTCCTTCAGCACCACCGACGCCGTTGCCGCGGGCATGGGTGCCTGCGCCGAGGTCCGCTCGTTTCCGGCCAACGTAAGTCTCGCCGCCGCCGACGAGAGCGGCGTGCGAACGCTGACTCTGACTGTCTTCCCGGGCCGGATCTCGGAGGTTTCCGCGGCGCCGGCGAGCATCGACGTGTCGGTGACCCGGGACGAAGCCCGAGCCACCGACGTCCTGACCGTGACCCCGCATCCGCCGGCCGGGCGCGTGCAGCCCAACTTGCTCGTGACCCTCACGGTCAGCGAGTTCTCCGCGCTCGTCGCCAGCGCGTACGATGCGCGTGGCAACCGAGCCGATCTCTACCAGGTCGACCTGCGGCCCGCCGAGTCGGGCGTCATCTGCTCCGGCGGAGGCTGAGGCGGTTCTCGACGGCGATCTGGCGCCGTGCGGGCCGGAGCCCCGCGGCCCGGACATCTCGAGACATCGCTGCCGACTTCCCGCGCCTGGGCGAAGTAGAGCGAAGCGAGGCTGGTACCCTCGACGGGATTTGAACACGGAGAGGAAGGGCGGGGGTGCAGTGTCCGAAACCCGCCTGGGCGAAGTAGAGCGAAGCGAGGCTGGTACCCTCGACGGGATTTGAACACGGAGAGGAAGGGCGGGGGTGCAGTGTCCGAATCCCGCCTGGGCGAAGCAGAGCGAAGCGAGGCTGGTACCCTCGACGGGATTTGAACCCGTGTCGCTGCCTTGAAAGGGCAGTGTCCTAGACCAGGCTAGACGACGAGGGCGTCGTTCGTTGTGGTGGGCCCTGAGGGGATCGAACCCCCGACCGTCTGGTTAAAAGCCAGCTGCTCTACCGACTGAGCTAAGGGCCCGCCCCGCCGCGCATTCTAACCAAGTTCCACTCCCGTCCGACCCACTCACCACCAGAGCTCTCCCCGGCGCGACTCGCACCGCGCCCGGCAAGCTCCCTCGCGCTGACCCTCTACCCAACACCGCAGCTCCACAGTTCAACCCACCGCAGCGCTCCGCGTCGATTCGAGGTCGAACCCGCACAACGGAATGCCCTACCGAGAGCCGCAACGGCGCGAGGAGCTCTCAAAAAGCTGCAGTGAAGGGGGTGGGCATTCGACCGCATGCGCCTCCCGCGAAGCGCCTCGATCGCTGGATGCCCTGCCCCTTCAACAGAGCGCTTTCTCGACGGCCCCGGCGGCTCGAGGAGCCTCCAGAAAGCGGCAATGAAGGGGGTTAGCAGTCGACCGCATGCGCCTGCCGCGAAGCGCCTCGATCGCTGGATACCCTGCCCCTTCAACAGAGCGCTTTCTCGACGGCCCCGGCGGCTCGAGGAGCCTCCAGAAAGCGGCAGAGAAGGGACGTGCAATCAACCGCATGCGCCTGCCGCGAAGCGCCTCGATCGCTGGATGCCCTGGCCCTTCAACAGAGCGCTTTCTCGACGGCCCCGGCGGCTCGAGGAGCCTCCAGAAAGCTGCAATGAAGGGGGTTAGCAGTCGACCGCATGCGCCTGCCGCGAGGCGCCACGACGAGTCAGAGTCCCCCTTCGACAGAGCGCTTGCTCGATGGCCCCGGCGGCTCGAGGAGCCTCCAGAAAGCGGCAATGAAGGGGGTTAGCAATCGACCGCATGCGCCTGCCGCGAAGCGCCTCGATCGATCGCTGCGCCGCCCCTTCAACAGAAAGCTCTCTCGAGAATCGCAGCGGCTCGAGGAGCCTCCAGGAAGCGGCAATGAAAGGGACTGGCTCATCCAACTCTCCTTCCTGCCGCGAAGCGCCGCAGTGGTTGGTACCCCTCCCCCTTGAACAGAGCGCTTCTGGGACGAGCGCGGTGGCTCGGGTCAGGCGCCGCGCTGGGCGAGGACGTCGTGGCGGCGGCCGCCGGTCCACGCCTCGAGCTCGGCGCTGTCGCGCAGGATGGTCTCCTCCCGGCGTGGACCCGTCGAGACGAGCGCGACCTCGGCGCCCACCTCCGCTTCGATCAGCTCGATGTAGGTGCGCGCCGCCGCCGGCAGCTTCGCGTAGTCGAGCAGCCCAGCGGTATCGGACTTCCAGCCGGGGAGCGTGCGATAGACCGGTTCGGCCTCCTCCAGCGTCTCGAGGCAAGAGGGCAGATCGGTCAGGACGTCGCCCCGATAGCGGTAGCCCACGCAGACGGGGATCTCGTCGATGCCGTCGAGCACGTCGAGCTTGGTGAGCGCGAGGAGCTTGGTGCCGTTGAGTCGAACGGCGTAGCGCACCGCGACGGTGTCGAACCAACCGCAGCGGCGAGGGCGGCCGGTGACAGTGCCGAACTCGTTGCCGCGCTTGCGCAGGAACTCCCCTTCCGGGCCGACGAGCTCGCCGGGGAACGGACCGCCGCCGACTCTCGTCGTGTAGGCCTTGACGATGCCGAGCACGCCGCCGATCGCGGTGGGTGGCACGCCGGTGCCGGTGGCCGCTCCGCCCGCCGTCGGGTTGGAGCTGGTGACGTAAGGGTAGGTCCCGTGGTCGACGTCGAGCAGGGATCCTTGCGCGCCTTCGAACAGCAGCGACTTGCCCGCCGCGAGCCAGCCGTGCAACAGGTGCTCGGTGTCCGCGAGGTAGGGCTCCAGCTGCTCGGCCCAGGCGCGGCAGCGGTCCGCGAGAGGGGCCGGTATGCCCGGGCGGCTCGGCGCCGAGCGCGGCGAGCTCGGGTTCGAGCCGAACCAGCTGGGCGCGCAGACGGTCCTCGAGTCGGGGCGAGGCGAGCTCGGCGAGGCGAACGCCGAAGCGCGAGATCTTCATCTCGTAGGCCGGACCGATGCCGCGGCCCGTCGTGCCGACCTTGTCCTTGCCCGCGGCGCGCTCGCGCGCCTGGTCCAACGCCACGTGCATCGGCAGCAGGGCCTGGGCTCGATTCGAAACGAACAGGCGCCCTTTCGTCTCGACTCCGGCGGCGTGGAGCTGCTCGATCTCCTCGAAGAACGCCTCGGGCGCGATCACCATGCCGTTGCCCATGACGCAGAGCTGATCCGGATGGAGAATCCCCGACGGAATCAAGCGGAGCGCGAAGTGACGGTCGCCGAACTTGACCGTGTGCCCGGCATTGTGCCCACCCTGGTAGCGCACCACGGCGTCGAAAGCGGGACAGAGCAGGTCGACGATCTTCCCCTTCCCCTCGTCCCCCCACTGCATGCCCACCACCACGACGTTCGCCATCCAGGACCTCCGCGGGAAAAACCGCCGGATGCTAGCACGCGAGTCGTCCTCGGCTTCTCTTCCTATCCGGCCTCCTCCATGCCGAGCCCCACGCGCATGGCACCGATGCCATCCGCCGCGGCAGGAGAGACCACGACGGTCATTCGGTCACCGGTTTGCAGCACGGTTTCGCCGGTGACGACATGATGCGCGCCCCGACGCTCCAGAGAGACGATCAGGAGACCCTGGGCGAGGCCGAGCTCGGCCACCCGCCTGCCGACGAACGGCGCGTCGGGCAGGACGTCGAGCTCGAGCATCAGGGCGCCCTCCGGCCGTTCGATCTCACCCGAGGCGGCGAGCTCGCGCTCCAGTAGCGAATCGTAGATCGGTGGCTGTCCGACCAGGTCGGCCGTCCATTGCGCGGCGAAGCTGGCGGCGAGCAGCGGCAGCATCAGCACGTAGCTGTCGGTCATCTCGAGCATCAACACGATGCCGGTCAGCGGCGCCCGCACGGTCGCGGCGAAGAGGCCCGCCATCCCCGCCACCGCCCAGGCGCGCGGCTCGCCCGCCATTGCCGGCGCCACCGCCGCCGCGGCAAGACCGGCGATCAGGCCGCCCTGGGCGCCGAGCACGAGCAGCGGCGCGAAGATCCCGCCCGGCGCGCCCGTCGCGTAGCTGCCGAGGGTGAGCAGGAAGCGCGCGGCGAGGGTCAAGACCAGCAGCGACATCCAGCCCTGACCCGGCGAGGGCCTGGTGGACCAGCGCGCCGCCGCCGCCGACCAGGGTGGGCATGAACCAAGCGGTCGCCGCCACCGCCGCGCCGACCGCGCCGGCCGCCGGCACGCGCAGAGGTTCCGGAATCCGGGCGGCGAGGTTGAGGGTCGCGAGCAGGCCCCGGTTGAAGGCGACTCCCAACAGCCCGGCGAGCACGCCGAGCAGCACGAAGAACGGCAGTGCCTCGACCGGCGGCTGCGCGATGGCGGCGGTGCGGAACACGGGACTCTGGCCGAAGAGCAGCCGGCTGACCGCGTCGGCGGTCACGCACGCCAGGAAGGTCGCCGAGAAGACGCCGGGAGCGAAATTCTTCTGGATCTCCTCGAGCACGAAGATCACGCCCGCGAGCGGCGCGTTGAACGCGGCGGCGAGCCCGCTCCCCGCACCCGCCGCGACCATCACCTGGCGCTCGTGGGACGAGGATGGCAACCAGCGCGACACCACTCGCCCCAGCGCTCCGCCCATCTGAATCGTCGGGCCCTCACGGCCGAGCGCGAGGCCCGACGCGATCGCCGCGAGACCACCGAAGAACTTCACGCCGATCAGCCGGAACCCGGCGAGCGGCCGGAGCCGATGCAACACGGCTTTGAGATGAGGAATCCCGCTGCCCGCGGCGGTGGGCTCGAATCGTCGCACCAGGAACACCGCCGACGCGGCGAGCAGGGCGCACACGGCGACGAGCAGCAGGAACCCCGCGCTCCCCTGCGGCCGCAGCGTTTCGATCGTCTCGCTGCGCAGCTCCTCGGCGCGCTCTACCCCGGCGCGGAAGAACGAGGCGACGAGCCCGACCAGAAGACCCAGCAGCAACGCCCGGGGGAAGAGCCGTCGACGCCGCTCGTGCCGCTGGCGCAAGCCCGAGACCAGCCGCCGCGCCGACTGCCCGTCGACAGCCGGCCTCTCGGATTCCGCGACGATCGGTGCCACCGGCCGAATGGTATCGCGCCAGCGCCCGCGCTTCGTTGGCCGACAGACCCTCGCGGGGTAAGCTCGCACGATCGCGCCAGGAACCGAGGAGGCCAGCATGCTGTTCAAGATTCCGTCGCTGCTACTCAAGCAGCTCTACACCTTCAGCAGCCTCGAGAACACCCAGCAGGGCATCCGTTTCGCCCTCAAGAACCGGCTGAGCGACGCGACGCTGACAGGTATCCGGCGCGTCGCGGTCAACGGCGTCGAGTTCCCAGTCGACCGCATCCGGCTCGAGCTGCCCGACGGCGTCCGCCAGGAAGCCGCCCAGGTCTCGACCACCCAACCGCTCGACCTGCCGCTGCGCCGGACGGTCTTGCTGCACCTCGAGGGCCACCCGCGGCTCGACAAAGGCAACCACGAGATCGCTTTCGCTTTCGAGGCCAAACCCTTCGGCACCCTCGAGTTCAAGGTCAACGACGCCATCGCCGAGGTGACCGTACAGCGCATCCAGATCCCGTACCACAAGGAGAACGACCATACCCGCGAGTGGGCGGACAGGCGCAGGAGATTCCTCGAGGAGCAGACCGGCGCCACGACCGAACACATCGGCAGGTCTTCCTACGATCCGGCGCTGACCCGCGGCAACGTCGAGAACTTCATCGGCGTCGCCCAGGTGCCGATCGGTCTCGCCGGCCCGCTGCGCGTCAATGGCGAGCACGCCCAGGGCGACTTCCTGATTCCGCTCGCGACGACCGAGGGAACGCTGGTGGCGTCGTACAGCCGCGGCATGAAGGTCATGAACCTCTCCGGTGGGGTGACTTGCACGGTGATCGGCGACGCGATGCAGCGAGCGCCCGTCTTCGTGTTCGACTCGGCGCGCGAGGCGCGTGATTTCCAGATCTGGATCGACAAGAACATGGCGGCGGTGCGCGAGCACGCGGAGTCGACCTCATCGGTCGCCAAGCTCCTCTACATCGACACCTTCCTCGCCTCGAAGTTCGCCTACCTGCGCTTCAACTACTCGACCGGCGACGCCGCCGGGCAGAACATGGTCGGGCGCGCCACGTTCGCCGCCTGTTCATGGATCCTGGAGCAGGCCTGGGTCGCCGACCGGTGCCGCAAGTTCTACCTCGAGTCGAACCTCGCGACCGACAAGAAGGCGTCGCAGGTCAACATCATGCGGACCCGAGGCAAGCGGGTGGTGGCCGAAGCGACCATCCCCCGGGACATCCTCGTTCAGCACATGCGGGTCGAGCCCGAGCAGGTCAACTACCATGCGGGCGTCGCCAACATCGGCTCGATCCTCTCCGGCGCCAACAACAACGGCGCCCACTCTCCGAACGGCATCACCGCGATGTTCATCGCCACCGGCCAGGACGTCGCCAACGTCGCGGAGTCCTCGGCCGGCATCGCCTACACCGAGCTCCTGCCCGACCGCTCGCTCTACATGTCGCTCACCATTCCGTCGCTGATCGTCGCGACCCACGGCGGCGGCACCGCCCTGCCGACGCAGAGCGAGAGCCTCGAGCTGCTCGGCTGCACCGGGCGCGGCAAGGTCCGCAAGCTCGCCGAGATCATCGCGGCCGTCGCTCTGGCCGGCGAGATCTCGCTCGCGAGCGCGATCTCCTCCCTCGATTGGGTCTCGAGCCACGAGAAGTACGGCCGCAATCGCTGAAAGCGAGCGTCGAGGCGAGGGTCGTGTTCGGGCCGGGTCGGCGGGTCGAAGAGCTTGTCGCCGCGTTCTGCGTCGAGAAAGCGGCATTAAGGAGACAGCGGGACAGGCTCTTCGCCTCGCGGTCCATGGCGGCGGCGACGCGCGCGCCGCGTCGCGCCCTGCCCGAGCCACCTCCCGCCGGATCGGCGCTCCTGATCGCTCCGCGCCCCGGCGAGCCGCAGGGCAAAACCCTCGGCTCGCCTCGACACCCCAACGCGAAGCGCCGCGACGACCTACCCCCCTCCCCCATAACTGGTCTTTTGCCAGGGCGGCCGGACCGCAAGGATCGCCGGCGAGCCGCAACGAAGACGAGGAGAAGGAGGATCTTTGAGTGAATCCAGAATGCCGGTCGAGGAGCGCTTCTCGGATCGCGTCGCCGACTACGAGCGGGCGCGGCCGGGGTATCCCGACGAGGTCGTCCTGGCGCTCGAGCAGTCCGGCGCGCTCGCGCCCGGCGCGCGCGTCGCCGATCTCGGCTCGGGCACCGGGATCTCCACCCGCCTCTGCCTCGACCGGGGATATGCCGTCGACGCGGTCGAGCCCAATGCCGAGATGCGCGCGGCGGCGGAGCGGTCGCTCGGCTCGCGTCCCGGCTTTCGCTCCATCGCCGGCAGCGCCGAAGCGACGGGCCTCGACGACGCGAGCGTCGACCTCGTGCTCGCCGCGCAGGCGTTCCACTGGTTCGATGCCCCCGCCGCCCGCGCCGAGATCGCGCGCATCCTCCGCCCCGACGGCGAGGTCGCGTTGCTCTGGAACGTCCGCCGCGCGCGCGGCAATCCCTTCCTGGCGGGCTACGAGGAGATGCTCCGGACCTGGGCGATCGACTACCGGGAGGTCGACCACCGGCGCATCGGCCCGCCGGAGCTCGCCCGTTTCTTCGGCGGGCCCTACGCAACGCACCGGTTCGAGAACCTGCAGCGCCTGGGCCAGGAGAGCCTGCGCGCCCGCGTCTTCTCCTCCTCCTACACACCGCCTGACGGCCACCCGAGCCGAGCGCCGATGGAGACCGCGCTCGACGCTCTCTTCGAGCGGCACCAGACCGACGGCCAAGTCACGCTCGTCTACGACGTCGAGCTCTTCGTCGGCGCCCTCGCCCGCCAACGGTAAGCGGGACGGCCAGCGCTCGAAACCGAGCACGAACCGGTCGGCGTGCGGGGGCCAGTCCGATACTCGCTGCTTGCGAGGAACCCCAATTGATCGGAGCAATCAGGGCGTGGGGACCCCCCGTCGTCTGCGCATCGAGCACCGGCCCGGCCCCCTTCGTTCATCGCCGCGCCGGCTCGGTCCGGACACTCAAGTGAGCAGGGGTGCGGCAGCGCAGCTTGCAGGAGATAGCGATCTTCGCGCCGGTGGATGCGAACGCCCTCCAGGTCCCGGCGCTGGGCTTCCTTCTAGCTCGTCCACCCTGGTTCGCGTGGTGGGCAGCCGGGATACACCTTGATTCGATACAGCTAGCTTGTTAACATGCTAACCATGAAAGCGACGATCGACGTTCCGGAGGAGCTCTACCGGCAGGTCAAGGCCAGGAGCGCGCTCGAGGGCCGGGCGGTACGCGAGATCACCTCAGAGCTTTTCCGGATGTATGTCGAGGGCCGGTTGGCGTCACCGGGTGGGGAGTTGCAGCGCGTGCCTGCTGCCGCGAGCGAGAGTGAGCTCCCAGAATGGGTTGGCCTCGCCCGCAAGCTGGTCGCGCCCGAGGCGCCGCACGCGTGGCCGGCGATTCGAGCGAGCATCGAAGGCGGTTGGGCGGAGGAGGTCGCCGAGCCCGGTCCCGCCGCGGCTGCGAGCGCGAGGTCACGTCCCAGGACGAAGAAGCGATCGCCGCGCCGGTGAGAATCGGCCTCGACACGACGGTGCTGGTCCGGCTGCTGGTCGGCGAGCCACGAGACCAGACCCGCGTCGCCACCGCGGCGATCCTCGATGCCGTCGGGGCGGGCGCCGAGCTCCTGGCGTCCGACCTCGTCGTCGCCGGGGCGTACTTCGCACTGCAACACCACTACCGGCTCTCGAAAGCGCAGTCGCTCGCGGTGCTCCGCGCCTTCTTCGCCGCGAGCCCGGTCCGCGCTCGAATCGTCGAAGCCGTGCTGGCCACGCCGAACCTGGCGGCGGCGAAGCCCGGCTTCATCGACCGCCTGATCGCCGCGAGCTACGCCGCGAGCGCCGATTCCGTCTGGACGTTCGAGAGCGCCGCCGGGAGGCTGCCGAAGGTGAGGGTTCTCCGCGCCTGAGCTCGGCCGATGCGAGACCCGCAACGAAGAGACTGGTCACAGCCTTCAAATGCGCGGTCCGCGTCCAGCGCCTGCAGCGCCTGCATGGCGAGATCGTTGGCGCGCGCTCCCACCGCGCCGCCGCGCAACGCGCCTTGCCGTGGAGCTCGCATACCCTAGCCCTCACGCCGACGCGGTCGGCCTCGGTCCGGCCTCGAGCTCGAGGCAAACGGTTTGACCCGATGCCGCGACGCTGCTAGAAAACGCCCGCCATGCCTACCTTGCCGACCAACTTCGCCCTCCTCCCCCCCGAGCTCTCGAGCTACGCGACCAGCCGGGTCGTCGTTCTGCCGGTGCCCTTCGAGCGCACCACCTCCTACGGCAAGGGAGCCTCGCAGGGCCCCGCGGCGATCCTGCGCGCCTCGCAATCGATGGAGACCTGGGACGAGGAGCTCGGCCGCGAGACCTGCGAGGTCGGCATCGCCACCGCCGACCCGTTTCTACCGGAGAGCTTCGGCATGGCCGAGGCGCTGGCCGAGCTCGAAGCGGAGTGCGTGCGCCACATGGCGTCCGGGAAGTTCCTCGTCACGCTCGGCGGGGAGCACAGCTTGACCATCGCCCCGGTGCGTGCCGCCCGCCGGATCTTCGGCGAGATCGGCGTCGTTCAGTTCGATGCCCACGCCGATCTGCGCGCAGAGTACGAAGGAACGCCCTACAGCCATGCCAGCGTGATGCGCCGCGTCCTCGAGGATGGCCTCCCCGCTCTGCCCATCGGCATTCGCTCCCTCTCCGGTCCGGAAGCCGCGCTCGCTCGCGAGCAGGGCCTGCCGATCGTCTGGGCGAGCACGCTCGACGGTCTCGAAGGGCGCTTCGAAGAGCTCCTGGCGAGGCTGCCGGAGTCGGTCTACCTGACCTTCGACATCGACTACTTCGATCCGGCGCTGGTGCCCGCGACCGGCACGCCCGAGCCGGGCGGCGGCGCCTGGTGGCCCACCCTCCGCCTGCTGCGCCGGCTGTTCGAGACCAAGCGCGTCGTCGCCGCCGACGTCGTCGAGCTGGCGCCGATCGGCGGCCAGCCCGCCTCCGATTTCGTCGCCGCGAAGCTCGTCTACAAGCTGATCGGCTACTGGTCACAGCCGCGCTGAGCGCCGAATCGGCGCCGCTGCCGGCACGCCCCGAAGCTCGGCTCGCTAGACTGCACCGGTGAGCCGCCGCGCCTCCGCTCGCCCCGTGCTCGCGCTCGACGGCGTTTCGCCGGTCGCGAGCGCCGCCGTCGCCGTCGGCGGCGAGCTGCTTGCCGCGCGGCGAGTCGAAGCGACGCGCTCGTCGACACGTGTTGCTCGCGCTTGTCGACGAGGCGCTCCGCGCCGCCGGCATCGCCGCCCGCGAATTGGCGGGAATCGCCGCCGTCGCCGGGCCCGGCAGCTTCACCGGGACGCGCGTGACGCTCGCCACCGCGCTCGGCCTGCGACTCGGCACCGCGGCCCCCGCAGTCGCGGTGTCGACCCTCGAGGCGCTCGCGCTCACCTGCGGCGCCGGGCGCGAGCCGATCCTCGCCGCGATCGACGCCCTGCGTGGCGCCTGGTTCGTGCAACGCTTCGCCCCGGCGGGGCCCTGGGCGGTGCGACCCCTCGAAGCACCCCGCCGCCTGGAGCCGACCATGCCGCCGGAACGCGGAGTCGCGCTCGTCGTCGGGTTCGGTCTCGACGCCCTGGCCTACGAGCGGATACCGGACGCGCAACGCGAGGTGCCCAGCGCCCTGGCACCGGCCGTCGCCACGGCCGCCTCGCTCGATCGCTGGAGCTTCGACGGCACCGCCCCGCTGCGGCCGATCTACCTCGCCGCGCCCAACGTCTCGCGCGGTTCGACGTGACCGGCGAACCCGGTTCGATCCGACTCGCCAACGCGGGCGACCTGACGCGGATCGAGCGGATCGAGCGCGAGGCCTTCGCCGACGCCTGGGGCGCGACCGCGATCGAACCGCACCTCGGCGCGCCGAGCGCGCTCGTGCTCCTGGCCGAGAGCGAGAGCGGGGCGACCGGCTACGCCCTGTTCCAGCGCGCGGGCGGCGAGGCCGAGTTGCTGCGGATCGGCACCATCCCGCGGGCGCGCGGGCTCGGCTTCGGCACGCAACTGCTGCGCGCGGGACTGCGGTGGTTGAGGGAGGCCGGCGACTCCGCCTGCTTTCTCGAGGTCCGCGCCGGCAACGTCTCCGCTCGCCGGCTCTACGAGCGAGCCGGGTTCCTCGCCGCCGGCCGCCGGCGCGGCTACTACTCCGACGGCGAGGAGGCCCGCCTCTACCGTCTCGACCTCGTTCCACCCCCCGTGGCCGCCGGTTGAGGGGGTCGAAAGCGGGTGCTATCCTCGTCCCAGACCGGTCCCCTTTTTCGAGAGGAGAGCGCGACCATGCAGGATCTCGACGCCCTGAAGGACGAACTCCTGGAATCGCACGAGGACTTCCGGAAGCTCCACCACGAGCATCAGGAATGTGAGTCGCGGCTCTCCGAGCTCGCGCAGAGGTCGCTGGCCTCTCAGGAGGACGAAGTCGAGGAAAAACGTCTCAAAGTGCGCAAGCTGACGCTCAAAGACCGGATGGAGGCGATCTTGCGCGACGCGCGCGAAAGCCGCGTCTCGGCCTGAGCGCCACGCGCCCGCAGGTCGCTGTACCGACATGACCTTCGCCCGCGAGGCATGGCCCTTCGTGTTGCCGTTCGTCCTCGCAGCGGTATTCCTCGCCTACATCGAGCAGCCGCGCTGGGGCATCGCCGCCCTCGCCGCCGGCACCCTGGTCCTCCTCTTCTTCCGCGACCCGGCCCGCCGCTTCGACGGTCCCGAAGCGATCGTGCTCGCGGCGGCCGACGGCAAGATCACCGAGATCAAGACCGTCGAGGACGCCGAGATCGGACCCGGCCGCTACCACCGGATCGTCACCTTCCTCAGCGTGTTCGACGTCCATGTCCAGCGCTGTCCGGTCGCGGGCGAGGTCGTCCACTCGGAGCTGCGACGCGGCGAGAAGCTCGCGGCGTTCCGGCCCGACGTCGGTGAGCGGAACGAAGCGCACACGCAAGTGTTCCTGCGGCAGAACGGCGACCGCGTCGGCGTCCGGCAACTCGCCGGACTGCTGGCGCGGCGGGTGGTCTCCTACCTGTCGACCGGCGAGTCGCGCCAGCGCGGCGACCCTCTCGGCGTGATCAAGTTCGGCTCGCGGGTCGACCTGTTCGTCCCCGACTCCTACCGCGTCCTGGTCGAGGTCGGCGCTCGCGTCCGAAACGGCGAGACACCGATGGCCGAGCCCGCCGCGGCGAGCGCCGCGAGCGCCACCGGCCGGTGAGGCAGCGCCGCAACCACCACGGGCGTGTCGGCGCCCGCTTGCGCCAGGGCGCCTTCCTGCTGCCGAGCGCCTTCACTGTCGGCAACATCTTTCTCGGTTTCTTCGCGGTGATCCTCGCCCTGCGCGACCGCTTTCCAGCCGCCGGCGCCTGCATCCTCATCGCAGTCGTCGTCGACTCGCTCGACGGCAGGATCGCGCGCATGACCCATACCGAGAGCGACTTCGGCCGGGAGTTCGACTCGCTCGCCGACGTCGTCACTTTCGGCGTGGCGCCCGCTCTCGCTTCCTATCTCTGGGGGCTCGAGGAGCTGCGCCGGATCGGCTGGCTGGTGCCGCTGTTCTTCGTCGTCTCGACCGCCACGCGCCTCGCTCGCTTCAACGTCCAGACCGGCCGGGTCGATTCGCGCTGGTTCGTGGGCCTCCCCTGCCCCGCCGCCGCCGGCGCCGTGGCGTCGTTCTTCCTGATCGCGCCCGACCCCGACTGGCGCCCCTGGTTGATCGGTCTGGTGACTGCCGGCCTGGTGGCCCTCGGCGTCCTGATGGTCTCCACCTTCCGCTATTGGAGCGGCAAGGCCATCGACCTGCGGCGTCCGCGCAGCTACCGGGTGGCGCTGCCGATCGCGGCGCTCCTCGTGCTGCTCGCGCTCGAACCGGCCGCCTTCCTGCCCGTGGTCGCGGTGCTCTATGCCGCTTCGGGGCCGCTCCACTGGCTCTGGAACCGGCTCGCCTCGAGGCCCACGCGGGCCGAAGGAGCTTCCTCATGAGATCTCTCGCGCTCGTCCACGCCACCTCCTTCGTCGCCAAGGAGCTGCGCGAGCGGCTCGACGCCCGTCCCGAGCTCTGTCGCGAGCTCCGCCTGCTCTCCTCCGACGAAGAGGAGATCGGCACCCTCGCCGACGTCGCCGGCGCCGCGGCACTTGTCGGCCGCCTCGACGCCGAGAGCTTCGACGGCGTCGACCTGGCCTTCTTCTGCGGTCCGATCGAGCGCGATCGCGCGGCGCTCCAGTTGCTGCCGAAGGGAACTCCCGCGGTCCTGCTGTCGAACGGAGCGACCGCCGCGGACGGGCTGCCCGCGGTCGCGGGGGTGCGCGACGAGGCGATCCTCGGCGCCGAGCGGCTGGTCAGCCCACACCCGGCGTCGGTGGCCGTAGTCCTGCTGCTCGGCCAGCTCGCGCCCTTCGCGCCGAAGTCGGCCGTCGCCACGGTGGTGCAACCGGTATCGGTCGAGGGCGAGCCGGGCCTGGACGAGCTCCTCGAGCAGACCCGCGGCATCCTCGCTTTCGCCCGGGCCAACAAGGGCAAGGTCTTTCCGGGGCAGATCGCCTTCAACCTGATGCCCAGCCGCGACGGTGCGGCCGCCGCCGAGCTCGCCGCGGCGGCGCTCGGCGCCGACTACCCGCTCGCCATCGAGGTCGTCCAAGGGGGGGTGTTCCACTCGATGGCCATCTCGCTCCACGTCGAGCTCGGCGCGGCGGCCGAAAGCGCCGAGGTGCGCAAGCGGATCGCGCGCTCGGGCGAGATCTCGGCGTTCAAGGACGCGCGGCGCCTCGGCCCGGTCAGCGCGGCCAACGAGGAGCGGTTGCTGCTCGGCGCGGTCCGGCCCGCCGGCCCGCCCGGCGCATTCTGGATCTGGGCCGCGATGGACAATCTGGTCCGCGGCGGCGCGCTCAACGCGATCGGTCTGGCCGAGCGAGTCCTCGCGGCCGGCGCCGTCTGCTGACGTCGCCCGCGCTTCTAACAGATCTCAGGCCGCGACCCGCCTCAGCCGGCGGCGGGCTCGCCGCCGCCGAGAGCGGCGAGGGCGTTGTCGCCGAGGTACTCCTCCACCAGCAGGAGATTGTCCTCGCCCGCGCGCTCGACCAGCGAGAGCAGCGTCTCCATCGTGTTCATCTCCTCGAGCTGCTCGCTGACGAACCAGTCGAGGAAACGGATCGCGATGTAGTTGCGGTCGGCCTGGGCGATATCGACAAGATCGTAGATCTGACCGGTCACCGTGTGCTCCCACTGGAGCGAGAGCGCGACCGCCTCCGCGGCGCCGCCGAATTCGGCGCGCGGCGAGGAGATCGCGGGGATCCTCAGGACGCCACCGAGGTCGGAGACGAAATGGACGAATTTCATCGCGTGGGCGCGCTCTTCGTCCGCCTGGGAATGAAAGAACTGAGCCAGCCGCGGCAGGCTCTCCCGGTCGAAGTGGGATGCGATCGACACATACTGCAGCGAGGCGTGCATCTCGTTGCCGACCTGCTGGTTCAACGCGGCGATCAGCTTGGCGCTGCCGAGCTTCCGACCGCGCGGATCGGTCTTCTGGGACGACTTCGTGTTCTTTGCCATGAATGGAGCTCCTCTTCTTTCGCTCTCCATTCTAGAAGAACCACGGGAGAGCGGTCCGGTTCCCGGCCTGACGTCGTTCGGGCGCTGCGGGAGTCCGCCGTGCCGATGCCGGGCGGGGCAGAAAGCTGGCATTTAGGGGGTAGTGGGCTTTCGTCCGGGCGCTGCGCGGGTTCGATACGCCGATGCCGTACTAGGGCGAGATCGAGCAGATAGGGGGTGGTGATTCCTCCTCGAGGCGCTGCGCGACTCGGTCGAAGGGATCTACAAGGACCCATCCAGGTCCCCCCTCCATGTCGTCCTGAGCGCAGCGAAGGACCTGGCGTGAGGGGCGAACAACCACCGTCCTCGCATCTTCAGCCGCCGGCGCGAGATCCTTCACTTCGTTCAGGATGACATCCGATCCTGGAGTCCGCGCCCTCCTCGCCGCTGCATCACTCGCGCCGCAGCATCCGCACCGCATCGCGCGGGTGGTCTCGCTCGAGCTCGCCTCGTCTCGCTTCATCCGCGAGAAGCGACCGGACGCTCGGGGCCACGCCGGCGCCGCCCGTCAGCCGGGATCGCTCTGGCGCCTCCATCCCCCTTCACTGCCGCATTCGCGGCGAGCGCGTCGCCACCGCGCCGGAACAGCTCGGCGATCCGGCAATCGTCACCTTCTTGGCAAAAGGAGTCTTGCCGAAGGAAGCAGGCGCGAGGCGGTCGGCCTTCGAGAGCGGCTGACGCCTCGGAATGGGCCGCCATGTCGCGTTGTTATACTGCCTTGCGGTCGGTGGACGCTCGTCCGTCCGCACCGCCGCCGCGCACCGCTTACCAACGAACGGAGAACCCGCCGCGCATGTCGAGCTCGGAGAACCCCGTCACCCCGCACTATCGCGTCGCCATCCTCGGCTCCGGCCCGGCCGGGCTGACCGCCGCGCTCTACGCCTCCCGCGCCAACCTCGCCCCGATCGTCTTCGAGGGGAGCCAGCCGGGCGGGCAGCTGACCATCACCACCGACGTCGAGAACTACCCGGGATTCCCCGAGGGCATCCTCGGCCCCGAGCTGATCGAGCAGATGCGCGAGCAGGCGAAGCGCTTCGGCACGACGGTCAAGTTCGAGACGGTCGACGCGGTCGATCTCGACGTCCGCCCGTTCCGGTCTGACCGCGGACGGCAAGCCCTACACCGCCGACGCGCTGATCATCGCGACCGGCGCCACGGCGAAGCTGCTGGGCCTCGAGTCCGAGAGCGCGCTGATGGGCTACGGCGTCTCGGCCTGCGCCACCTGCGACGGCTTCTTCTTCAAGCAGAAGGAGGTCGCGGTGGTCGGCGGCGGCGACACCGCGATGGAGGAGGCGACCTACCTCACCCGCTTCGCTCGAAGGTCACGGTGATCCATCGCCGCGACGAGCTGCGCGCCTCGAAGATCATGCAGGAGCGCGCGCTGCAAGAACCCGAAGATCGAGTTCGTCTGGAACGCGGACGTGATCGAGGTCATCGGCACCCGAGGAGGGCGGCGTCTCGGCGCTCCGGCTGCGCGACACCAAGACCGGCGAGGAGCGCGAGCTTCGCGACCCAGGGCCTGTTCGTCGCGATCGGCCACGAGCCGAACACCCAGCTCTTCCGCGGCAAGCTGCCGATGAACGACGTCGGCTACCTGGTGGTCGAGGAGCCGACGCACGCGCACCGCGGTCCCGGGCGTCTTCGCCGCCGGCGACGTCGCCGACCCCAGCTACCGCCAGGCGGTGACCGCCGCCGGCTCGGGCTGCAAGGCGGCGATCGACGCCGAGCGCTGGCTCGAGGCGCAGGAGCAGCTCGCCGCGGCGCAGGCCGAAGCGACGGGCGCCTACCCGACCCAGCCCGCGATCCAGGAGGTCCGCGAGTGAGCCGCCGCCCGCGCACGCTCGGCGAGCTGCGCGCCGGCGGCTACCGCCCGCGCTCGGTCCGCGACGAGATCCGCGCCAACCTGATGACCAAGCTCGCCGCGCGGCGAGCCGCTCTTCCCCGGCATCCTCGGCTACGAGCGGACGGTCATCCCCGCGATCGTGAACGCCCTCCTCGCCCGGCCACGACTTCATCCTGCTCGGCCTGCGCGGCCAGGCGAAGACGCGCATCCTGCGCGCTGCTCGTGACCTCCTCGACGAGGAGATCCCGGCGCTCGCCGGCAGCGAGCTCAACGACGACCCGCTCGCGCCCGGTCTCGACCTGCGGGCCAGCGCCTGGTCGCCGAGCCGGGCGACGACGCGCCGATCGACTGGCTGCCGCGCGAGGCGCGCTACCACGAGAAGCTGGCGACGCCCGACGTCACGATCGCCGACCTGCATCGGCGACATCGACCCGATCAAGGCGGCGACGCGCAGGCTGACGCTACGCCGACGCGGAGGTCATCCACTTCGGCATCATCCCGCGCACCAACCGCGGCATCTTCGCCATCAACGAGCTGCCCGACCTCGCGCCGCGCATCCAGGTCGGCCTGCTGAACATCCTCGAGGAGCGGGACCTCCAGATCCGCGGCTTCCCGGTGCGGCTCCCGCTCGACATCCTGATGGTCTTCTCGGCCAACCCCGAGGACTACACCAACCGCGGCAACATCATCACGCCGCTGCAAGGACCGCATCGCCTCGCAGATCCTCACCCACTACCCGCGTCGACGCGCCGAGGCTCGCGGCGCGGATCACCGCGCAGGAGGCGTGGACCGAGCGCGACGTCGAGCACGGTCGTGGTTCCCGAGTGCGTGCGCGAGCTGGTCGAGGAGATCGCGCATCGCCGCGCGCGAGAGCGAGCTCGTCGACCAGAGCTCCGGCGTCTCGGCGCGCGTCTGACGATCGCCGCGCTCGAGATCGCTGGTCTCGAACCTCGAGCGGCGCGCGCTCGCGACCGGCGAGCCGGCCGGTGCGCCGCGCGCATCTGCGACCTGCAGCCGGCGCTGCCGGCGATCACCGGCAAGGTCGAGATGGTCTACGAGGGCGAGCAGGAGGGCGCCGAGGTGGTGGCGCGCAAGCTCATCGGCCAGGCGGTCTCGAAGGTCTTCCGCGAGCACTTCCCCGAGCCGGGCAAGGAGAGCAAGGAGATCGAGACCGAGGGCGCGCACGACATCCGTACGCCGGCATCCTCGCCTGGTTCGCCGCCGGCAACGCGGTCAACGTCTCGGACGAGATGCCGTTCGCCGACTACGAGGCGGAGTTGAAGAGCGTCCCCGGCCTCTACGACCTCGACCCGGTGAAGCGCGCCAAGAGCCCGGAGGAGGCCGCCTTCTGGGCCGAGCTCGCGCTCGAGGGCCTCCACCAGTCGCTGAAGCTCGCACGCCAGGACCTCGACTCGACCGTCTCCTACAAGGAGATGCTGAAGTTCCAGCTCCTCCGCCCCGCCCGCCGCGGCCGCGGCCGCGGCGACATCAACTAGCCCGGATTACCTCCCCTCCGCGTAGGAGATGTTGAGCGGCAGCGCCGGGAACCGGAGGCCTCCCCCGCCGGCGGCCTGACCGACCGCTCCGGAGCAAGCGACGAAGTCGATCGGCAGCTCGGGGTTCGCCGAGCCGAATGCGTCGATCATCTGGCGATTCGTCATGGTGTCGCCGGGCGACAGGAGGACGTAAGCGTCGCGGTCTCCGCATTCGTCCGAGCCATGGCCCGGCTTGAGAAACCCCAGCCAGACGGAGTTGCGGGGGTTGGCGACCCGGGTCAGGGTCGAGTCGGAATCTCCCCGACTCGGGTACCTGGCACCCCACCACGGAAACCCCTGAAAGGGCGAGTGCGCCGCGAGCCAGACCGTGGTCGTTCTGTCATCCGGGGGTGGCTCCGGCTCGTCCTCTGGCTCCTCCTCGCGTGAGCGGGGGTGGCGCAGCTCGACGGTGAGCGTCGGCGGCCGCTCCAGGCTGAACTCCGGCAATCCCTCGGCGACCTCCTCCCGCTGAGCGCTCAAGCACTGTCGTCGCCCCTGGGCGTTCTCCCAGCAGAGGGTGTAGAGGACCTCGTCGCCCAGCCGAATC
The DNA here is from genome assembly GCA_963700315.1 of uncultured Acidobacteriota bacterium. Lineage (GTDB taxonomy): Bacteria > Acidobacteriota > Thermoanaerobaculia > Multivoradales > JAGPDF01 > JACTMI01. Next base: position 399,084 of record CAVOXC010000003.1, read on the forward strand.
GAGTGGAGCTTGCGGCCCGCCCAGCCCCAGGTCTCCTCGGCCGAGTAGTCGCCGCTGCTGAAATCTCGACAGCGTCCCGAGAAGTTCGCGTACTCGTACAGGGTCACCTGGAAGTCGCCGGTGTGACAGCCGAAGCCGGGGGGCCGCACCTCGATGGCGCGCACCAGGCGACCGCCCGTCGCGTAGCTCCAGGATTCGTGGGCGCCCGGCCGGAACTCGCGGCAGGGGCTCTCGAAGATGCTGCTCGCGCAGACGATGGCTCTCGCGTCGGCGCCGACCTCGAGCGATCCTGTCAGAAGGGGCCGCGTGGAGTAGGAATAGGCGCCCTGACCGAAGATCTGACAGGTGCCGAAGAAGTGCTCGAATTCCCAGACGGTGGCCTTCGCGGCGTCCGGTCGACAGCGCACTCGCCGGTCGGCGGCGCCGACCACGATCGAGGCCACGGAACGGATCTTCCGCTTCGCGAGATTGCCCAGATTCTGGGTGACCACGATGCAGCCCCCCGAGAGCTTCGGTTCCGCGCAGGCCAGAACCTCGACCCGGGCGCCGACCTTGAGCGAAGCGAAGCTCGGCACCTGGTTGCCTCGGACATCCTGGGCCGGCAGGGTGATGCGCTGGTGCGTGCCGACGCCCTTGACGACGCACGAGCCCCTGAAGTCGCTCTCGGTGTAGAGGGCGACCTCGTCGGAGGCGGGCTTGCAGCTATCGGCCCAGGCCACCTGGACCGACGCCAAGTGGAGACAGACCCCTGCGCCGGCCGCGAATGCCCAGCGGCTCACGCGTCCGAGGCTCCGTTTCTCTGCCATCGCGACTCTTCCTTTCGAGCAGACATTTCCGGTGGCTTCGGCCGCCACCGGTGGACCCATGTCGTGACCTGCAGCCCTAGCGTCCGTCATGGTTGCCCCGGGCTAGCGCGCCCGTCGCGCGGCGTCGAGGCACTGTCGATACTCGCGTTTGACGGCATCGATGCGGGCATTCAGCTCCTCGATCCGAGACATGAGATCGGCCTTCATCGGCGGGCTCGCCCCGGCGAGCCGAGACTGCACCCGCCCGATGTCGGCTTCGAGATCGCCGATCCGGTCGGAAATCGCCTTGCACTCGGCGGGGATGCCGACTCCCACCGCGGGCGGCGGCGGGTTTTCGATATTCTGGAGCAGCGCCAGGGTGAGATGCCCGATGCCCCTGATCTCGGGCTTCCGAGTCTTCACTCGCACCCCGTTGCCGGCGTTGCCCTCGAGGGTCCAGGCGCGGTTCTCGGCGCTCTCGTAGGCGAGGAACATGCCGCTGTGGTTCTTCTTGCCGTCGCCGTCCGTATCCATGACGACGTAGTCCGCGACCAGGGCGCGGGTGGCAAGGTCGGCCGCGGGAAGATAGCTGTGCGCGTCCCGGAAGTAGTCGATCATCTCGCTCCAGATGTCGCGCCCCGCGATACCGCGCACCTTGACCTTGGCCACCCAGGCGTAGAACTCGGTACACCACGCCTCGTTGCGGTCCGCCCCGTACCGCGTCCCATCGACCTTGACGGTGCCGCGATAGCCGACCCTGCCCGCGCGCGACTCCTCGAGCTCCAGGAATCCCCGCTGGACGATCGCGGCCCGGGTGCGCGACTCGGGATCGTTCCCGTCGGTCATCGTGTAGTACCAGTCGTCGGCGGCGAGGGTCGGGCCGATGGGCTCGAAAGCGCCATGCCCCTCGCGGGTGAAGAAGTTGACCTGGGCGCGGTAGACGGTCGCGGGCAGGAGACCGGAGACAGCGACTTGCACGGTAGGTCGGCGATCCGCGGGGTGGACGGCGAGCTTGCTGGTTCTCTGGAGGGTGCTCGACTCCGCGAGTCTGGCGTAGACCACCTCGGCGAACAGCGACGCGTCGTGATCGCGGAGGTCCTGGGAGTTGAGCGCGACGTCGAACCAGATCGCGGACGAGCTGTTCCTGCGGGCCGGCGAGAAGGTGGGCTCGTCGATGACGCCGTCGCAGTCGTCATCCCGGCCGTTGAGAGCGACCTCGGAACGATTCGCGTGAACCTCGCCGTCGCGGTCGTTGCAATCCCCGACCATGCGCACGTAACCGGAAGGGCAGTTGAGACGCAAGCTGCCATTCCAGGTGATCTCTCTGTACGCCGTCCTGGCGTCCTCGGCGTTGAGGCCGGCGTAGCCGTCGCCGTCCCGGTCGAAGCCGTCGCTGTAGCACTTCATGGACTGCTCGTCACCGAGCGCCGGCGCCACATCGAGGAGCGCACCGATCAGCAGCGCTGCGCCGAGGGCGCGCAAGAGCGTCTGGCGCGACTTCGCAACTGTCTGTTCATTGCTCATGGGAACCACTCCTTTCGGCATGGGGTCCTCGAGGCATCGGCCCGTCATCGATCCGAGCAGCCTGCGGCAGCGCACCGGGCCAGCAGTAGCGCCGGCGGGGCGAGCGGCAACCGGGCGGCGCGGATTCGTGCGCCACGCATGGCGACGTCACTCGAGCCCACCGCAGATCGTGAGGGTCCTCGACAGGTTGCTGATCCAGTGGCTCTCCCCGTTCTGGATCCCGACGTAGTACCACTGGCCGCGCTCGATCCGATCGGCGTCGGGGAGGATCGCGCTGATGCGGGTGTCGGACCACCGCGTGACGCGCAGCGTGACGCTGATGCCGTGGCCGCCCAGGAGCGCCTGCCGATCGCCCTGCCGGCGACCGAAGCGCACGCCCTCGATCGTCACCCGGCCGCCCCGTTCGACGCACGGGACCGGCAGCAGCCGCGTCACCTCGACCGGGTCGACGACAGGCGGCTCCGGCGGCTCTGCGGTCGGGCGCTGTCGCGGCAGCGGATCGTCCCGCCCGGCCGCCCGGGCAGGGGGTGGTGGCTGCCTGCCATCGCCACGACGCGCGGGCGGCGGGCCGTCGTCTCGCCCGGCCGCTCGCGCCGGCGGCGGCGGGTCGTCTCCACAGTCGATCAGGTGACAGGTCCCGCGCCGCTCGTCGAGGACCCAGCCCTCGTCGCAGGTCGCACGGTGGTGCGAGCGCCAGCCGAAGAAGGTCGGTCCACGGTGGCAGTAGCCGTCGCGATAGCGCTCGTCGTCCCGGCAGGCGGCCCTGTCGCAACAGACGTTCTTGACGCAGTCGGGTCCCTCGACGCGCCAGCCCGCGGCGCAGAGCGGCTCCTCCGGGTAGTAGTGGCTGAGCGCCCCGGTGATGGGCGCGGGCTCGCTCTGGCAGCGCTCGCCGTTGTAGTGGTAGCCATCCCGGCAGATCGGCCGCGCGCACGGCTCCTCCGCCACGGCCGCCGGCGCGAACGCCATCGCCACGAGCAGGAGGACCCAGCTCGAGAACGCGCAGCCCTGGACGGAGGGACCGCAATCGACCTTCACCCGCCTTCGATGGTTCATGGCGTCTCCTTTCAGCTGCCGATGTCCTGGCCGCCCACCTCGCCCGCCCGGCCTGGCACCGCTCGAAACCGCTTCCGACACTCGGATAGACGCAGGGCACACGCGGTCGTACCAGCGACGCGCGGAACCTCGGCGCGGCTCGGCCCGAGGGGCGCGAGGGAATGCGGCCACGGCCGCCGTGGTTCACGTAGAGTCAGGTCAGATGCGCCACCGCTACCTCTATCTCGACCCCGATCTCCTCCGCCGGCTGATGGCGGAGATGGATCTGACGCGGATCTTCAACCAGCTCCTGCTCTCGGCCGGCGGCGATCCCGAGCAGGCGATGGAGTGGTTGCGCTATCTGCAGGAGCAGGGCTACCTCGACCCGTCGATCGACCTCGAGGCCTTCTTCCAGCAGCTCGAGGAGCAGAACCTGCTCGAGCGCGACGAGGACGGCAGCCTCGTCCTCTCCTCCTCCGGCGAGCGCCGCGTGCGGCGCAGCGCCTTCGAGGAGATCTTCTCGTCGCTCAAGAAGGGGGGACGCGGCTACCACCCGGTCTCGGCCTCGGGTGAGGGCTACGAGCCGCTCCCGGAGACCCGCCCCTACGCCTTCGGCGACGAGCCGCACCGGATCGACACGGTCCGCTCGCTGCACAACGCGCTCAAGCGCACGCACGGCGAGCTCGCGCTCGCGGAAGAGGATCTCGAGGTCCAGGAGACGGAGCCGCTGACGAGTTGCGCGACGGTGGTCGCGATCGACGTCAGCCACTCGATGATCCTCTACGGCGAGGACCGGATCACGCCGGCGAAGACGGTCGCCCTCGCGCTCACCGAGCTGATCACGACGAAGTACCCGAAGGACCACCTCTCGGTGATCCTCTTCGGCGACCGCGCGGAGCGAATCTCGCTCGGCGAGATCCCCTACGTCCAGGCCGGCCCCTACCACACGAACACGCGCGAGGCCCTCCAGCTCTCCCGCCAGATCCTCGCCCGCCAGAAGCAGCCGAACAAGCAGGTCTTCCTGATCACCGACGGCAAGCCCTCGGCGATCACCGAGGGCGGCAAGGTCTACAAGAACCCGATGGGCCTCGACATGAAGATCGTCAACCGCACCCTCGAGGAAGCCGACCTCTGCCGCCGAGAACGCGTCGTCGTCACCACCTTCATGATCGCCACCGACCCCTACCTGCAGCAGTTCGTCGAACGCCTCACCAAGGTCAACCGCGGCAGGGCGTACTTCGCCTCACCGGACCACCTGGGCGAATTCGTGTTTGCGGACTACATCAGGAACCGACGGAAGCGGGTGCGGTAGAAGAGGTGTTCAACATCTGGGAGACACTTCACCGGCCGAGTACCGCCCCCGTCTCTGGTACTAGCGTTACAGTTCAGACTCAGGCAAGAAGGGGAGCGCACCAGTTGAAACTGAGTATGAAGTGCAGCGTAGAGGGGCAAGTCGAGCTCGAAGGACCCGTACAAGTAACCGTCGGAGACTTCCAGTACACGTTCGAGGCCGACTCCTCAGGTTCCCTTTCCCACGTTGTTCTCGCTGCACCGGTGTCCCCAGATCGCGTTTCTACGAGCTTCAACATGCCCAACGACGGCTCCATGGCGCAGCTAACGTTCGAGCCAGACAGCGAGTTGGTCGGGAGGATGCGCTCGCAGCTTCAGGCACTAGAATCTCAGCTCGCATTTCGACTGCCGGTCGCTCGTGTTCGATGGGATTCCGCCAGATTCGACCTCATCTTTGAGTCCGAGGAGGAAAGGCGGAATCAGGCTGTGCTCGGAATGCACCTTGATCTTGCTGGGGCGATCCGTCAGCGAGTTCGTGCTACGCCACAGACTGACAGCGCGCTCGAAAGCGTCGCGGTTGGAGCCCACCCCACGTGGCCATCCCCCCGAATAAGACGGAGTCGCTCACGCCAGCAGCGCCAGCACGAGCTTCACCGTCTCGACGAGCGGCTTCGCCGCCTCGCCGACCGCCTTGGCGGCGTCCAGAAGCCCCTCCGCGGAAACCTCGTACCACCTGCGGCGCGGCTGGGTGGCAGTGGCTTCCTTGGTCAGCGTGTCGAGGTCGCGCGCCACCTCCTCGGCCCTCTCCGCGGGTAGCGCCTTGGCGACCTTGGCCGACTCGATCGCCAGCTGCTGGAGGGCGTCCTTGAGCTCCTGCTTCACATCCGACGCCGCGACGCGATTGAAGCTGTTCTCGATCTGGTCGGCGACGACGACGTTGAAGTCGCCGGTCACCGTGACGTTGTCGCCGAAATTGATGGAGCGCATGTCGATCCTCCCGATGGTCTGCGTGCCGTGGACGATGTTGACGACGCTCGCCTGGTTCACCCGCCCGAGCAGGAACCGCTCGGTCTTGCGCGCGACGCGCTTCCTGGCCTTCTCGAGCTCGGTGGTGAGCACACCCGTCTCGCCCGGCTGAGCGAGGGCGAACGAATCGCGGACCGCGTCGAGCAGCGGCGACTGCTCGATCCCGAAACGCGTCTTGCGGTCGAGCAGGCGGAGGGCGGCGTCGAGGTGCTCCTCGAGCCGGTCGGAGGCGTCCGAGCCGGCGACGAACTGCAAGCGCGTGCCGAGGGCCGCGAGAACCCGCTTCAGGCACTCGCGCTCGGCGTGCAAGCGCAGCAGGTGCAGGCGCAGCTTGCGGGTCGTGTCCGCCGCCGGGTTCTGGCACTCGACGAACCAGGCCCCGAACAGCCGCCGGCGCTCCTCGAACCAGGCGAAGCGGACCTTTCCGCCGGTGCACTCGACCGGCCGCGCGGGGCGGAGCGAGAGCGAGTCGTAGCGCAGCTCGCCCTGCCGATGCGCCACGACGCAAAGCGGCTGGCCCGGCTCGAGCCACCATCTCTCGACAGGAGCACGTACCCCGTCCTGGCGGCGGGTCGTGGCACGCAGGTAGTGATGAGCGAGGGCTGGCGCCGCGTCGCCGAGGCGCGTGCCTCGCACCCCGCCGTCATCGCCGGGAACGCCGACGCGCAGCCCGAACAGGGCGCTGAAGAGATGAGGCGGTGCCGCGCTCGCCGGCACCTGCGCCTCGAGCGCGAGCTCGAAGCGGGCGAGCGCCTCGAGGACGTGGAACCGCCGCGAGACGCCGCGGTTGCCCAGCAGCGGCACGCCGCTGACCACGACACGACGAGGATCCTCGCGGAAGCGCACGGCGCGCGCCGCCTGGCTGTAGAACTCCTCGCCGCTCCACTGCGAAAGGCCGCCGCGCCGGCGCTGGCGCACCACGCCGCTCTGGCGCACGAACTCCCGCCCGGGGGCCGGGAAGGGCCAACGAGGATGATCGAGGCGCGCCGTCTCGACGGCGAGGAAAGGACGGAAGTCCGCGAACGGGAACTGCAGGACTACTTGCATCCCGAGTTCCGAAAAGGATCCCTCCGCTGAACGAGCATTGGAGGGTGCAAAACTGCCAATTGGCAGCTTCGACTTCGTTTCGGCTCTACAGCCGATCTGGCTCTCACCAGCGCGAACGCCGACGATGCCACGCGGGGATTCCTCCCCGCTCGTCTTCGGACCCGGAGGACCGAGAGACGGTTTCTATTGTACTCCCCTGCCGGAATCGCCGCTGCACCTGCGGCCACGAAGCGAGATAGCCCCCATGCCGCAGCGTTCGGCCGCTGGGTCATGCCGCGCTCACAGCTCCGCTGGGCGCCGCCGCCGGCCTCGACGGCACCACGTCGACGAGCGAGCCAGCGCACGGAGAGTCGACGAGGAAGAGAGTCTTCCCCGGTTCGTGGAGGTGGGGCGCAACGCGATCCTCGCCTCGCATGGGAGACCGTCGAGGAAGCTCTCTGTTGAAGGGGAGGATCGGAGCTCCTCGAGGCGCTGCGCGATGAGCGCCGCGGCCTGCTCGATTCCCCGCAGATGCGGCGCGTCGCGGTCCTCGCCTCGTACGGGCGGACGTCGAGGAGGCTTTCTGTTGAAGGGGAAGGGTCGGAGCACTTCGAGGCGCTGCGCGGTGAGCGCCGCGGCCAGCCCGATTCCCAGTGAATGCGGCGCATCGCGGTTCTCGCCTCGAACGGGAGGCCGCTGAGAAGACCTGCTGTTGAAGAGATGAGTCGGACGCCTCGAGGCGCTGCGCTTTGAGCGCTGCGGCAAGCCCGATCCCCCTTAGATGGAGCCTTCTCGGCCGCCTGAACAGCCTCGACGCTGGAGCCCGCCCCGGCCGGAGAACGGCCCTTCCAAGCGCTCCCGGTGAGCCACGAAACGGAGTCTCGGCGTGCGGGACTCTTCACGCCGCGACGGCACGGATGACTCGGTGAGCAATTCGACGCTCTCCCGTCCGCCGCGGTGCCCACAGGCGCTTGATCCTCGGGCGAAAGGAGCCATCGAGCCTCCGCGGCGCCCGACGGCACCATCTCGTGGCGGGGCACTGCCCACCGCTCGCTGGGCGCTCCTTCGACTGGCCGCCTCACTAACCCAGTAAACGAACGACGGCGCCAAACCGGTCACTACGGTCCCGCGCGGGCGTCGGCTCTCCCGCCCGCGCCCGGCGCTCGTGGCCTCGTGGCGGCTGCCAAGGACGGATCGATCGGTCAGAGGCCGGCTCCGGTACCTGGCGAGCTCGCGGCGTGGCGGCGTCAGGCCGCGAGGCGCGTCACTTTCAGGCGCTTGCGCTTGCGCTCGACGCGCGCGAGGTCGTACTGGGTCTGCTGGTTCATCCAGCTCTCGGCGCTGGTGGCGAAGGCGATCGACAGGCGTACCGCCATCTCCGGACTGATTCCGGCGCGGCGGTTGAGGATCGCCGAGAGCGTCTTCCGGCTCACGCCGAGCGCGGCCGCGGCATCGGTCACCGTCAAGCCGAGCGGCTCCAGGCAGAGCGCGCGGAGGATCTCGCCGGGGTGCGGGGGATCGTGCATCTTCATGGCTCGTCCTCAGTGGTAGTCCTCGTAATCGACTTCGTCGGCGTCCTCGCCGGCGAAGGTGAACGTCATCCGCCAGTTGCCGCTCACCGAGACCGCCCAGTAGCCCTTGCGGTCGCCTCGGAGCGGATGCAGCTTCAATCCCGGCAACGCCATGTCGCCCGGTCCGGTCGCCGCGTTGAGGGTCGCGAGCACCAGGCGCAGCCGCTTCGCGTGATCCGGCCGGATCCCGGTCCGAGCGCCGCTGCTGAAGAACCTCTCCAGCCCCTTGTGCCGGAACCGTCGGATCACAGAGCCGAGTGTAACCCATAGCGTTCCAAGTGACGAGCGGCCGATCGCTCGAGGCGCAGCGCCGGGCGGGCGCGGCGCGAAGCTGGACGATCTTCGGGAAAAGGGAATCGACGCCTGCGCCGGGCAGGTGCGGACCCAGGCCCGCGAGAACCTTGCCGCCGGCTCGCGCGTAGTCGTCTCGAGTCCTGGGAATGAACGCGCCTGCGCCGATTCGTGCTTCCGCCTCGCTCCTCGTCGCCGGGGCGGCGGTGGCGACGCTCTACGTCGCGGCGCAGATCTTCCAGCGTTGGGTCTTCGCCGCGGCGCTGCCCGAGGCTCCCGACTTCGCGGCGGAGATGGCGCGGCGGTTGCTGCCGGTCGAGCGGGCGCGGCAGGCGGTCGTCCTGGTGTCGCTCGCGCTCGTGCCGATCGCCTACGCCGCGCTCGCGGCGGCGCGGTTCCGGATCGCGCCGGGAGCGTCCCTCGTCGGCGTCGCGTTCGGCACGCTCTTCTCCGGCTTCGAGGCGCTCTACCGCTCGGTCGAGCTGTTCGCCGGCAGCGGCTGGGCGGCGGCCTGGCTCGCGAGCGGCGACGCGCTCGAGCGCGCGGCGATCGGTGGACGCTTCGCGCTGCTCGACGAGGCCGTGTCGGCGCTCTACTTCCCTCTGCTGCTCGCGCACGGGATCGCGTCGGTCGCGTTCGCGGCGGCGCTCGGCCGCGCGCGCGCCCCGCTCGACCGCGCGCTCGCCGTGGCGCTCGCGGCCAACGCCGTGCGGGCGCTGCTCCGGGTCCTCCAGATGCATGCCGGCGTCGCGGCGCTCGCGGACGCGAATCGTGCGCTCTACCTGCCGATCACGCTCGCGACTTACGGCCTGCTCGCCGCCTGGCTCGCGCGCGCCGCCGCAGCTCAAAGGTGACCGGCGCGCGCAAGAAGGAGTCGTAGCGAGAGCGCGCGGCGGGTACACTGGGCGCGAGGGGGGCTTCCCGGTGGCCGGATGCGACGCGCGATCGTGAGCCTGGTGGCGACGGCTTCGGCGGTCTACGTCGGGCTCTGCCTCCTGCTCTACTTCACGCAGCGCTCGATGATCTACCTGCCGCCGCGCTGGGAGGCGCGGGCCGGCGAGATCGAGACGCTGGCGGTGCCGGACGCACGGCTCGCGGTCTCCGTCCTGCCGCGTCAGGGCCAGCGCGCGGCGATCTACTTCGGCGGCAACGCCGAAGCGGTCGCCTGGACCCTGCCGGAGCTCGACCGGGCCTTCCCCGAGCGCGCCCTCTTCGCGCTCCACTACCGCGGCTACGGCCGGAGCACGGGGGAGCCCTCGGAGGAGGCCCTCGACGCCGACGCGCTGGCGCTCTTCGACCGCGTGCACGCGGTTTACCCGGAGGTCGTCGTGGTCGGCCGCAGCCTCGGCGCGGCCGTCGCCACGCACGTGGCGAGCCGCCGCCCGGTCTCCCGCCTCGTCCTCGTGACGCCCTTCGACAGCCTCGCCAATGTCGGCGCGCACCACTACCCGATCTTTCCGGTGCGTAGGCTGCTGCTAGATCGCTACGACGCCTGGCGGGACGCGCCAAAGGTCACGGCGCCCACCCAGCTGATCGTCGCCGGGCGCGACGAGATCGTGCCGCGGCGCCTCGCCGAGTCGCTCCTCGACCACTTCCGCCCGGGTGTGGCGTCGCTCGCCATCGTGCCCAGCGCCACCCACAACACGATCTCCGAGCGCCCCGACTACCTGCCGCTTCTCGCCGGCGGCGACTGAGCGCGGAGCCGCCGCTGGCTCAGGCCGCGCCGGACTGCGTCCGGCCGCGTCCGGCGGGCGAACTGGAAAGTGCACCGCCTGGTGGAGGCCCAGCAACTCGGCCGGCGCCCCTCCGCCTGGATAGAATGTCGGTTCGACGACCATGCGACGCGTGACCGAGAGCGAGCCCATCGAGATGGCAGAGCTGCGCGAGCTCGCGCGCGGGCGCTTCGGCGAGATGATCAAGGGTGTCGTCGACCTGCGGCGCGGCATCCTCCTTCTCGACGCCGACCTCCACGCGGACCAGGAGGCCGAGCTGCTCGCGGAGGGCTCCGAGCAGAGCGATCTGTGGGGAATCAATCTCTATCCGGACCTTCCCGGCGACGAGTGGCTCGAGCTCGACTCGATGATCAACCTGCGGCCGTCGTTCGGTAACCGGTCGCGGGGCGTCGACGACCCGGTCACGCGCGCGGCGATCGCGGCGCTCGTCGCCGAGCTGACGCGGCGATGAACGCGGAGCACCGCGACCTCGCGGCCGGGCGCTGGTTCGAGCTCTCGCTCGCCGAGCAGCTCGGGAACGTGGGCAGCGAGTTCGGCCGCGCGGTGCGCTGGTCGGCCGGCCATCCCGCCCTCTTCGAGAAGGCCTTTCACCGGGCGCTCGAGCTCCTCGACCTCACCCTCGACGATCCGCGCCACCGCCGTTCGGTGGCCCGGCTGCGGGAGATCGCCCGGGCGCGCGAGGTCGTCGCGGACTTCCTCTCCGGCGAGAACCGGTACGGGTCCACCGCCGGATCCCTGCAGAAGTACTTCGACGCCTTCGCCCTCGCCGCACGCCGGCGCTGACGCCTGCCGCGCCGGGCGAGAAGACTCGCGCACAGAGGCGCCAGCCGACTTGTGAGCGCTGCTCCAAGTCTCTGCGAACAGGGATCTTGGAGTCGCTTCGGACCTGTATCGGAGGCTCTCGGGGTGCCTCTACCGGGCCGGCGGCCCGGGTGGGGCCCGGGGGCTTCGGCCCGTCCGGCGGGGCGGTGCCGCAGTGCGGCATTGAGTCCTAGAGTGGCGACGGGAACCGATCCACGGCGCCCCACGGACTCAGGAGATCACCATGACGCTCCAACTCTCCAGCCTTCGCTCCGCGAGGACCGGAATGCTCGCGCTCGCCGTCGTGATGGCGGCCGGCGTCGCTTTCGCCGCAGATGCGCCCAGGACTCTCGGCGCCGAGCCGCAGCAGATCGACGGCTTCACCGTGCGCGAAGGCTACGACCAGCTCGGCCACACCTTCTCCTCCCAACCGGCCCCCACCGCCGAAGCCTGCCTCGCGCTCTGCAAGGAGAACGAGCGCTGTCTCGCCTACACCTACGAGGTGAAGCGCGAGTTCTGTCACCTCAAGGATGCGCCAAACCTCATGCGCCCCTCCCCCGGCAAGGTGACCGGAGCGCGCAAGAAGGAGCCAGCCCCGGAGGGGTAGCCTTCCGGGCCGGACCAGCGCGACCCGATTCGCAAGAGAGGGTACGGAGCCTGCGGGGTGATCCGCAAGGTCCGCGAGGTCCGTGCGCTCGTCGCAATCCAACGGGGACTCGAGGCCGTGGTTGGAAGCCCGCCAGACTGGTCAGGACTTGTCGAACCCAGGTACTGGGATCCCTTTGGGACGCAGGGTCGCCGTACTACGCGGCCGAGCCCTTGCGGAGCGCCTGGTGGAGGTCCCAGTCCGCCTGGAGGTGTAGCCAGAGCCGAGCCGTCGTGCCGAATCGCCGGGCGAGGCGGAGCGCCGTGTCGGCCGTGACGCCGCGCTTGCCGAGGACGAGCTCGTTCAGGCGGTTGACCGAGATCCCGAGCTCGGCGGCGACCTCGACCTGGGTCAGGCCGAGCGGCGCCAGGAACTCCTCGCGCAGCATCTCTCCGGGGTGGATCGCCGGCCCGAGGAGAGCTGGATCACGAGTGATAGTCCTCGCAGCAGACTTCGTAGGCATGATTCCCTTCCCACCGGAACGTCAGCCGGTACTGGTCGTTGATCCGAATGCTGTGCCGCCCTCGCCAGTCGCCCCGGAGAGCCGCCAGCCGGTTCCCGGGAGGGCTCGCGAGATCCGACAGCCGCTGCGCTACGTCCAGCCACTTGAGCTTGCGACACGCCACCGGCCAGAGCTCCTTCGGGATGCGCCGGGCGGCGCGGGTCGCGCGCTCCGCGAACAGATCCGCTGTCGTCTGGTCCAGGAACGACTGGATCATCGCGATTCCACGTTACTCGTGTAACGAGGGTCCGTCAAGGCTCGGCGCGCCGATGCGCGGCCCGCTCGCTGCTCGCGCGGCGTCGCGGGTTCTGTGGGGACGCTGCCGTCAACCCTCGCGGTCGCGGCGGGGGCGCCAGGGGGAGAGGGGCTCGCGGAAGCGGTCGGTGGGGCGGCAGCGAGGGTGACCCTTGACGCTCCAGACCTCCCTCCCTTGGCCGGTCTGGGCCGCCGGCAGATCTTGCCACTCCTCGACTTCGGGCTCCTCGAAACCCGCCACCGAATAGTAGAAGCCGCCGAGGCCGATGGCGTGGACCAGAACGCGGTCCGGCGCCACCGGCTCGCGGCGCGTCACCACGCGCAGCGGCGGGATCGCCGCGTCGAGGCGGGCATGGCTGATGGTCGGCGGGATCTCGCCGCGGCGGATCGCGATGCATGCGGTCACCGCCTGCAGGGCCGACGAGCCGGCGCCGTACTCCCCGAGCATCGACTGGATCGAGTTCAGCCGCACGTCGGGCAGGGCATCGCCCGGAAAGGTGCCAGCCGGACTTCAGCGCGAAGAGGACGACAAGGGCGGCGACCACTGGACCGCGGCCATCCGATGAACGGCGACCGGGCCCTCGCGCTTCGGATGGAAAAGACGTCTGGCGAGGGCCGGCTTGCGTGTGTAGAATGCCGCACAAGGGGCTACACATGGCAACGAACCTGGCGATCGATCCGGAGCTGCTCGAGAAGGCCCTCGCGGTCAGCGGGGAGCGCACCAAGAAGGCGGCCGTGACGCGGGCGCTCGAGGAGTTCATCGCGCGTCGCGAGCAGCGGCGAGTGGCCGAGCTGTTCGGCAAGCTCGACTGGGATGCGTCGTTCGACTACAAAGCCGAGCGCACGCGTCGCAAGTGACCCTCCTGGTCGACACCAGCGTCTGGTCGCTGGCGCTCCGCCGCGACGCCGAAGGCAGCGAGCCCGAAGTCGTGGCGCTCCGCGAGGCGCTGTTGGGTTCGGCAGAGGTAGTCACGACCGGTCTCGTCGTGCAGGAGCTCCTCCAGGGATTCACCGGTCCGCAGGCGCGAGCGCGGATTCTCGAACGCTTCGCCGCTCTCGCCCTGCTGCAGCCCGACCGCGACGACCATGTCGCGGCGGCGGAGCTGCGCAACCACTGCCGCAGAGCCGGTGTCCAGCTCGGTACGATCGACGCCCTCCTCGCGCAGCTCTGCATCCGCTACGAGGCGACTCTGCTCACGACCGACAGAGACTTTCTCCTCGCCGCCGAGCACTGCCCGTTACGGCTCTGGCCGGCAGGCCGACGTCGCGCTTGAAGCGCCGCCGACCCACCCGTCGTCGTCGAGCTTCATTTCGTCCATGCCCCTTCGATCGACTTGTCTCTTCGTGGTCGACTTCGAGCTCATCGGCGACTGCCGTTGGGACGCCGCGGCGCAGCGGTGAACCGGAAACGTGCCAACCGACCTGCACGCTCTCGAACTGCCGACCTCCGGCTCGACTCTCAGCGGAAAGGTGCCGGACTTCAGAACCACTGCGCAAAGAGGACGACAGGGGCGGCGACCACTCGACCGCGGTCATCCGATGAACGGCGACCGGGCCCTCGCGCTCACCTCACCCAGTTCTCGACCTTTAGCGCGGGCACGCGCCGGAGCTCCGCCACGTTGTCGGTGACGCAGACGGCGCCGAGCGCGCGGGCGTGCGCCGCGATCAGCAGGTCGTGCGCGCCGATCGGCTCGCCGCGCTTCTCGAGCGCCACGCGAAGCGAGGCGTAGACCCGTTCGACCTCCGATTCGAGCGGCCGGATCGTCAGCGCTCCCAGCACCGCCTCGACCCGCTTCGTCAGCCGCCTGCTGCCTCGCTTGGCCGCGCCGTAACGCAGCTCGCACGCCACGATGACGCTCGTCAGCACGTTGGCCTCCCCCACCCTGGCGATCCCCTCGGCGACCGACCCTTGAGGTTGGCGGATCAGGTGGGAGAGCACGCTGGTGTCGAGCAGGTACGACTGCGACATGTCAGAGGTCCACCGGCTCCGCGGCCGGCCGTTCGATCGCCGGGAGCTCCTGGATCAGCGGCTTCAGGGTCGCGAGCAGCGCGAGCAGCGACGGCCCGGGAATCGGCTCGATGACCAGTCGGGACCCCTCCTTGCGGAGCGTCGCCACCTTGCCCGGCAGCTCCATGTCCCGCGGAATACGCAGCGCTTGGTTGCGGCCGTTCCTGAACAGTCGAACCTGACGTTCCGGGTTCATGCGCCCTCCGTTCCCTGGCCGTACCTCGGCCAGTCCCTGGCATATGCCGGACATAGGCTGCTCTCCAGCCGGCGAAATCGCAACGACCGTCGGCTGCTGGCGCAGACCGAGCCGGAGCGTGCCCGGTCAGCCGAGAGTAAACCCTCGACCGAAGCAGAAGCCCTCAGAAGATCTTCAGCCGATTGGCGCGAGTCGGTGGCAGCAGATTCCGTCCTAGGCAGGTATGTCCCGTGGCCTGCGCTTCATCCCGCCCGGCGCGTTGATCGAGGTCACCTGGCGCACGGTGCAGGGCCGGCTCTTGCTCCGGCCCAGCTCCGACCCACGCCGATCCTGCGCGACTCGACGCTTGGAGCCCTCGCTCGCGCCGCCAGGCTCGACCCGGTCGAGCTGCACGCCTTCGCCTGCCCCTCCGATCGCATTCACCTGCATCGCGCCTCGCCGCCCCGCCTCGCCCCGCCCCGTCCCGCGAGGCGGCAGGGCGGGCCCGACCGATTCATCGTGAAGCTCGCGGAACAGGCCGAGGTCGGCGCCAGCCTGCTCCGTTGTCGCCTATTCCGGATACTGCGCGCGGACTTCGGCCGCGATCAGGGCCGCGAGCGGCTTCTCGCCGAACGGCTCGAGCGGCTTGCCGTTGACGAAGAAGCCCGGTGTCTTGCGCACGCCCAGGGCTTGGGCGTCGGCGAGGTCCTGCTCGATGACGGCGGTGATGCGCGGGTGGGCCATGTCCATCTCGAGGCGTTGGAGGTCGAGCCCGGCCTGCGGCAGGAGTTGCCAGACCCGGTCCAGGAAGACCTGGTGGTGTTGTGTCCAGACGTTCTGGTTGCGGTACAGGAGATCGAGTGTCTCCCAGAACTTGCCCTGCATCCTCGCCGCTTCGAGGACACGCACCGCTCCGCCCGAGCCCTCGTGAAACGGGGCGTAGCGGAGGACGAGACGAATCTTGCCCGGGTAGGTTTCCATGAAGCGCTTGAGGATCGGCGAGAAGACCGCGCAGGTCTCGCACGCGGGGTCGGTGAACTCGACGATGAAGACCTTGGCCTCCGCGGCCCCGAGCACGGCCGAGTGGGGCCGGACGAAGGTCGACGCATCCTCTTGCGCCATGAAGCCGAGCTGCTCGGCGCGCCGGCCCTTGAACCACGAAGCAGCGAAGAGGAAACCGACCACCACGACGATGCAGGAACCGGCGAAGATCAGGCGTCTCATTTGGAACCTCTCCTGTCGAGCGCAATCAGGATGCCTGCCAGGGTCGTGAAGGCGAGCAACGAGAGCGCCGGGATCGAGAACAGACCGAACAGATTCAGGTACTCCTCTTTGCACGACACGCCTTTGGCGCAGGGCTGCAGGCTCTCCGGAACGATGCCGATGTAGACGAGGTTATGGAAGGCCGCGACGATCCAGCCCAGAGCTGCGAGCGGCAGCGCAAACTTCACCGCGCCGCGATCGAACGGGAAGAGCCCCCTGGCGAGGACGACGACCAGTGGAAAGAGAAAGATCCTCTGGTACCAGCACAGCACGCACGGAGCGAGCTCCATGACGTAGCTGAAGAACAGGCTGCCCGCGGTAGCGAGGAGGGCGACCATCCAGGCCGCAAAGAGGAGGATCCAGTCGAGATCCGGCTTCTCGTCGGGCAGGCGCTTTCGAACGGTCATGTGCGGCTCCGGGGAGACTGCAGCGATCACATCGTATCCAGACATGCGGTGTCGAATCTGCGGTGAGGTGCAAGCCGACTTGCGGCGGCAGCCGCTCGGAGGCGACCGAGAAGGCATCGGCCGATCCGTGTCGCCCGGGAGGCGAGCTGATCTTCGGCGAATCGGGTCCGGGAGCTTCGTCCGGCTCCCGCAACTCGGGTGGCGCCTCCTCCCCCCTGGCTAGCTGCCCTCCCGGGGTGCGGGTAGATTGATTCCGAAGGCCCATTTCCAGGCATCGCCGTCCTTGACGTAGACCGACGTGCCCCAGACCGATCCGACCTCTTGGCCGAAGCAGGTGCCATCGGCACTGCTGGTGTGTCGCAGGATGGCCACTGTCGGCGAGAGCATCGTGGCCACGCCGTCCGTGACGCTGACGCTCTGGACCTCGCATCCGGGCCCGGTCCAGTCCTCGATCGCATCGGCCTTGGTGGCGAAGTAGGTGCCGAAGATATTGATGAAGGAGATCTCCTCGGTCGTCAGCTCCTCGATCCTCTCGGCGTCGTGATCTTTCCAGGCTTCCCACAGGGCCTTTTCGGCCGCCACTAGCGCATCGGTGCCGGCGTCCGGAGCGGCGGGTTTCGCCTCGTCCTTTTCGGGAGCTTCCTCGCTGACGGCCGCTATCGCGGGAGTCGCTCCCGGATCGACGATCGAAGCTGCGGCGTGAAAGGCTCCTTTCCATGTAGCGTCGGCGCGGACGTAGATGGACGCCGCCCAACTATTGGCCGGGAGCCGTTGTCCGCCGCAGGTGCCGTCGACGGTCGTCTTGTACGTGAGCAGAGCCGCATCCTTACCGAGCGGCCTCATCTGCTCGTCGGACAGAGCGTAGCTCTCGATCTCGCAATCCGCGCCGGTGTATTCCCTGGTCGCGGCTGCTTTCTCGATCCTGCCCGAGGATCCATAGCCGACGAACTCGTCCGCAAGGAATCCGTCCCAGAAGCTCGCGTCCCTGGTCTTCCAGGCCTCGAAGGCGCCTTTTTCGAGCGCTACGAGCGCATCGTTCGTAGGGGCGGCCTGAGCGGTCCTTGCAGCCGTGCTAGCGGCGTTCGCATCGTTCGCCGGCGCATCTCCGGCGCAAGCCCCGACAGCGAGAGCGGCTGCCGCGGCGAAAACGAAGTACCTGATCTTGGTCATGGATCGTCTCCTCGAGAGGTCAATGGAGATGGCAGCGAAGGCCAGAGGCCTTGCTGGACTCTGCTGAACTGTGGCGCAGCTGGACGCAGTCTACTCCCCCACTCCGACCTCGACACTCCAACCCCCGAAGCCCCGGCGAGGGAGCGCACGCCTCGTGTTGCCACCCTCATTCCGTGACGTATGCTCGGTCCGTCCATGGACGATAGGAAGTGGCCGTAGAACCTGGTAGCCGTCTCGGTCCGTACGAGATCGTAGCGTCGATCGGCGCCGGCGGCATGGGCGAGGTCTGGCGCGCCCGCGACACTCGGCTCGACCGCGCCGTGGCGATCAAGGTGCTGCCACCCGGGCTGGCGCTCGACGCGCAGTTCCTCGAGCGCTTCGAGCGCGAGGGGCGGGCCATCTCCCAGTTGAGCCATCCGCACGTCTGCACCCTGTACGACGTCGGCACCGAGGGCGGCCTCCACTACCTGGTCATGGAGCTGCTCGAAGGCGAATCGCTCGCCGATCGACTGAAGAAGGGCGCCCTTCCCCTCCCCGACGTCCTGAAGCTCGGCGCGCAGATCGCGTCGGCGCTCGACGCCGCGCACCAGCGCGGGATCGTGCACCGCGATCTCAAGCCGGGCAACGTGGTGCTCACCAAGGCGGGGGCCAAGCTGCTCGACTTCGGTCTCGCCAAGGCGAGCTCCGGGAGGTCGGCGCCGATCACCGGACTGGCCGGACTGCCCACCGAGGAGAAGCCGCTCACCGCGGAGGGCACGATCCTCGGCACCTTCCAGTACATGGCGCCCGAGCAGCTCGAAGGGATCGAGGCCGACGCGCGGACCGACATCTTCGCTCTCGGCGCCCTCCTCTACGAGATGGCCACCGGCCGCCGCGCCTTCCAGGGCGGCACGAGGACGAGCCTGATCGCGGCGATCGTGGCGTCGCAGCCGGAGCCGATCTCGAGCGTCGTCGCGATGTCTCCACCCGCTCTTGATCACGTCGTCCGCAAATGTCTGGAGAAAGATCCCGACGACCGCTGGCAGTCGGCGCGTGACGTCGCCGCGCAGCTCGCGTGGATCTCCGAAGCCGGATCGCGTGCCGGCCTCGCCCCGGCGGTCAGCCTGCGGCGGCGGACCCGCGAGCGGCTCGGCTGGATCGCGGCGCTCGTCCTGGCCGTCGCCGGTGCCGTCTTCGCGACCCGCAAGCTCGCGCCCGCTCCCGCCCCGCCGCCGCAACCGATGATGTTCACGATCCCGGCGCCCGAGGCGACCTGGCTGGATCGGGTGCTGGTCTCCCGCGATGGCCGGAACCTGCTGCTGCGCGTCATCGACGAGCGCGGGGAGCCGAGCCTGTGGGTGCGCTCGGTCGCGACCGGTCGACTGGCGAAGCTCGACGGGACCGCTGAAGCCCACGACCCGTTCTGGTCGCCGGAAGGCGAGTGGGTCGGCTTCTTCATCCGCTCGCGCCTCCTCAAGGTGCCGGCCGACGGCCACTCCGGCCCCCAGGAGATCACGGACAGTGGGAGCTGGTTTCCCGGCATCGACTGGGGGGCGAACGGCAGCATCGTCTTCACCCCGTCGTGGGACGCGCCGCTCTACGCCGTCTCGGATCGTGGCGGAAAGGCCAGCCCGGTGACCACGCTCGAACCGGGCGAGGCGGCGCATGCTGACCCGAGCTGGCTCCCCGATGGGCGGCTGCTCTTCGACGTCCTCATGAGGCCGGGCGGTGGCCGCCAAGACGATGCGGGCGTCTACGTGCAGACGCCGGGAGAACCGGGCAAGCGGCTGCTGGTGCGAGCGCCCCCGGGCTCCTGGGACGTGAGCGACGGCCGGTTGGCCCTCTACCCTATGGACCCGCCGCGGGTCGTGCTGCGGTCGCTCGATCCGCAGACCCTCGCGCTCGGACCCCCCGAGGAGCACGCGCTGCCGATCGAGTTCCAGTGGGCGTGGACCAGCGCCGACCGGCGGATTCTGGCGGGAATCGAGCGCGGGCCCCAGCGCCAGCACACGGCCACCTGGTACGACCGCAGCGGGAAGGTGCTCGGCACGGTCGGCGAGCCAGGGTTCCTGGAGTCGCCGGCGATCTCGCCCGATGGCAGCCACGTGGCGCTCGAGTACGCGCGCGACGGAGTGCAAGAGATCCGCAACTACGAGCTGCGTCGCGGCATCGCGATCAGCGTTCACAAGTCCGCCATCACCTGGCGGCAGATCTGGTCGCCCGACGGCCGCTCGATTCTCTTTAGCCTCCAGACCGAGCCGGGCAGGAGCGACATCGTCCGGGTGAGCGCCGACGGCACCGGCGAAGTCACGCTCCTGGTCAAGGGCGGCGACCACTACACCATGCCCTATGGCCTCTCACGCGATGGCAAGTGGCTCCTTTATGGCGCCAATTCCGCCGACGATCCGACGTACGATCTGTGGCTCGAGGACCTCGAGAACCCCGGCCACCCCAGGCGGATCGTCGACTCCGCGAAAGGGGTGGACGAGATCAATGCACGGCTCTCTCCTGACGGATCCTGGGTGGCCTACGCCAGCGACGAGAGCGGCCGGCAGGAGATCTACCTCGTCCAGCTCGCCTCCGGCCGGCGGATCCGCGTGTCTCCGGGCGGTGGCTTCCAGCCGCGCTGGCGCGGGGATGGCCGCGAGCTCTTCTACCTCACCCGCGCCGACGAGATGATGGCGGTGTCGATCGAGCCCGCCGGCGACGGGCTGACCACCGGCGTGCCGACGGTGCTCTTCCGGCCCTCGACCCTCGGCTGGAACGACCGCTACGACGTCACCGGCGACGGCCAGCGCTTCCTCGTCCTGACCGGTGAGAAGTACCGTCCGACCTCCATGACGATATTGCTCAACTGGTTCGCGGGGCCGCCGAAGGGCTGAGGAGCGCCTCGGTCGACAGGGTGCCCCCGCCATGCTAGCCGCGGCGAGCTCCCTGCGGGTCTCGCTTCTTCGAAGAACAGCCAGGAATGCGCGCCGTGGCCGGACCGCGTGGCTCTTCGCCGCAGCTCCGCGACCCGCTCGAATTCGGCCAAGCCGACGAGAATCCGCGGCTATTCGACAGGAGGCTTCGGCGGCATCTGATGAGCTGGAAGCTGCCAGCCGCCTCGCGATTCGCGTTCCGGGAAGGAGCTACGAGGCGTGCTCGCGCGGCGCCTCCTCGCGCAGAATCCAGGGGACGTGAGGGTGCTCCTTCCCACAGATCTGGCAGCGCATCGCTCCACCTCCCGAGTGACGCCCCCCGTCTCCAGGTCACTCCCGTGCCCCGATAGCTGCGACGGGTGCCAACCGACTTGCCGCGATTCGTCGGGAGTGAAGTCCTGAACCTAGAGGACCCGCGATACCTGCCTACCTCACCGAGGCGCAGGCTCGAAGCCATTCAGGCTCGGCGAGCGCGGGAGACCGCCGCGGCGCGACCAACAGGGCCAGTAGAGGGAAGGCGGGCATGAGAATGAGGGGCGCGCTGCCCATGCCCCACGCCCACTCCGCACGAGTCAGCTCGACATGCGGCAACGGCTCTCGCGGGCGAGCCACGCCACGAACGCCGCCAGGGGCACCGACCATCCGTCGGGGGGATTGAGGTCCGCCTCCCACTCGCCGCCCATCTGGGCCTCCAAGGAGCGCATCGCGAGGCGACCTCTCTGGTCACCCGACTCATCGAGCCGGTAGGCAATGCCGTGGCGGTCCTCGGGCGTCAGGTTCAGCGTCCGGCCGGATACGTCGAGCTGGAACTCCACGAGATTGTGGCGGATCAGCGGGCGCTCGGGCTCGAAAGCGTGCATCCGCCTGTGCCGCGTCGCGCTCGCCAGCACCTGGTTGCCCAGACAGAGCTGGTAGCGAAAACCGTTCCAGGGCGCTGCGCGCTTCAGCTGGTAGTCGACTCCGCCGATTCGGCCCTGGAGGTTGTGGATGAGGAAGTTGACCTTTCGAAACGTCACGACCTCCTGATCGCCCTGCCCGACTCGCACCTCCTGGGTCCTGTGGTTCCGGCTGTCTACTTGAAAGTCCACGTCACGGTCTCCAAGTCTTCGATCGGTTCGTCGAGCGCACGGCGACCCCACAGATCGACCTGCCGGGAATCCCTCCGTCGCGCGTGTGGGGTCTTCCTAGTGTGTCAGGCCAATCGAGACGACGAAAGCCCAAGGTCGCATCTCGTACCCCCGCCGCGGGGAATCGGACTCCTGGAAAGACGAGAACCATGGTCGCTCTGCCGCCCCGGATGCGCGGAGGGGTGCCAGCCGATTCGCCGAGGGTGCGGGCCCCGGGACCAGGTACCAGCCGGATGCGAAGTGACTGACTATTCTGAAGTTGCCAAGCGGCTGGCACCTTCTCCCTTCTCCCCTTCTCGGAGCTTACCGTCAGCGAGCACCTCGAGCTCCGTCGCGGTCGCGGCGTCGTTCCCCCAGAGGACACGGACCTTGCCGCCGCCGGACGTCGCATCGAGGTCGCCGTCCGCCGCGCGCAGGGCGGGGGCGGCCGTGAAGCTCGCCAGGAGCAGCGCGGCGAGGGCGTTCGAAGTGAGGTCTCTCATGTCTCGGAGACCGTAACTTCCTCCGCGAAGGCGACACAGAGTAGATTGCCGCCTCGAGCGGCACACTCAGGGCGCAGCGCTCGGCTGGCGCGAGACAGGCGAAGGCATGGGGCCTGGCATGCTGGATGAGGTCTTCAGCGCTCTCAACCGTGCCGTCACCGATCGATACGGATGCGGAACCGGTCAAAGGCGAGAGGGCGATGGCTCCAGAGGGAACGGAACGGGCGCGATGATCCAGGATCCGGATGCGATTCCGATCTATCCGCGAGGGACCGTTCGCTCCGGCGCGGGCGCGATCACTCGGTTCGTCGAACGTCGGCTGGCGGCTCGGTATGGCTGGAACCTCGAAGTCCTTCAGGGCCGCGAACCGGTGTTTCCCGGCAGCCGGACCGGCGGCACCTATCGCGTCCTCCATCCGGCACGCTACCTCCTCCGACCTCGGGCGTCACTACGCCAGCTCGATATCGCGGAGTGGCTGCGCTTCGGCAACTCGATCCGTCAGCTCGTGCACGTCTTCGCCCTGGCCGAGCGATGGGGAATTCGCCACGTCTGCCTCCCCGCACGGCACGAGCTCTACCGGGGCGAACCGCCCGACGGCCTCGAGCTGAGCTGGAGCGCGGCGCGACGAAGACCCGACCTGACGCTGTCGGGCTACTTCCTGCACGTTCGGGCGCTCACGCCGCCGCTCGACGCCGAGGTCGAGTGGCGGATGATTCGGGACTTCGTCCGTCCGCTGGTTTCGAGCGACCTGCTCCGGCCGGATCCCCGCGTCGGCGGCGACGACCTCGTGCTGCACTTCCGCAGCGGGGACGTCTTCGACCCGGTGGAGTTGAATCGGTGCTACGCGCAGCCGCCGCTCGCCTACTACCTGGCTGCGTACGAACGAGAGCGGGCGAAGCGCGTCTGGCTCGTCTTCGAGGACCGGCGAAACCCGACGATCGCCGCGGCCGAGGAGACCCTGCGATCTCGCGGCGTCGACGTCCGGATCCAGTCCGGAGCGCTGGCGGACGATCTGCGCGTGCTACTGAGCGCGCGGCGGCTGGTCTCTTCGATCGGGACCCTGCTGCCCGCCGTCGCGTTGCTCTCCTCCAGAGTCGAGACCTACTACCAGTTCTCGAAGGATCCGAGCCGCGCTCTGGTCTTGAAAGGAGTCCGGTTGCATCGGGCGCGCGACATCCAAGGCGACTTCGACGCCGCGGTCACCGCGGACTGGGGTGCCCGACCCGAGCAACTGAGGATGATGGTGAGCTACCCCGAGGAGCGAATCGCGATCGAGCTCGCCGAGCTCCTCGAGCGCGCCAGCGACGAGGCCGGCCTCGGCTAGACTCCAGGCTCGAACCGTGACACCGGTTTGACTAGGTGGCACCTGTCGCAAACCTGCCGCAGCGCCAGTGGCGGACCGGCGGGACAGGCTCAGGGACGGATCACGAACGCGACCGGCGCGCTCTGAGGTCGACGATCCGAAGTGCGCAGCTCCCCCACCACCTCGTAGCTGCCGGGGCCACTGGGCCTGCCGTCGATTCGGGACTGGTCCCAGGTGACGACCGGGTAGCGCCACGATCCGCCCGGTGGAAGGGTCAGGGAGGTCAGCTGCGCGGCACAGAGCATCCGGGCCTCGTGGGACCAGACGACCTCGCCGCCCTGCCGAATCACGTAATTGAATTGGCAGGCGTCCGGAAAGCTCAAGGTGACGGATTGGGCGCCGACGTTGGTGACCTCGATCCCGATCCCGAGCCCTTCTTCGGGGCGGATGCTGTCGGCGCTCAAGCCCAGCGAGACCGAGACCAGCGGCTGCGGCTCGGGCGCGGTGGGAGACCCCTCGGAGCAAGCCATGAGGCTGACAGCGACGAGGCCGGCGGCGATCGGAAGCAGGCGGCGGGTAGCCATGGTGGACCCCTCCCTCGCCGATCCGACTCGCAAAGCGCGCGCCAGGCCCCCCGTCTCCCTCCCTGCGTGAAGCCTCGCCGAAGGTGCCAGCCGGGGTGCGCGGTCCGCGCAAGAAAGGTAAGAAGGTGCCGGTAAAAAGGTGCAAAAAGGTGCTGCAAAAAGGTGCCGATTCGTCGCGAGAGACTCGGGTGGCGCCTTGCCCCCGGCTCCGCCGCCCGCCCGCCGGTCCAATGGCGCGCCTCGGACGCCCGTCCGTGGCACGATGGCGCGATGGCTCGCTATCGCCCGGAGGTGCTCGAGGAGCTCGCGCGACACGGCCTCGTGCCCCGTCCCGACACGCCGCCCGAGCGCGCCTACGAGCTGCTGAAGTCGATCTACACCTTCGAGATCCGCGAGGCGAAGCTGCGCCACCGCGAGCGCGAGCGCGTGCTCGGCCCCCAGCCGCTCGAGGCCTATCGGGAGGAGATCCGCGCGCTTCAGGAGCGCTATCCGGCGCTGCGCCTGCCCGCTCACCACTGGGTTGAACGCTGAGCCGAGAGCGCTACCAGGACTCGGTGTCGGTCTCTCCCCAGACAGAGAGACGACCGTCCCCGCGACTCGGCACCTGTTTTCAGCGCGGGCCGGCCCGCGCCGGTCAGTGGGACGGTCCCGGGTCGTCCGCCGAGGGGCCGTAGAGCGATGGCACCTTGCTGCCCATCGCCCGCAGGTGGGTGGTGAGCTGGCCGCGGTGGTGGATGGCGTCGAGAAAGAGGATCCACGCGATCTGCTGCCGCGGCGCCTGCATCACCTCGTGCTCGCCGACGAAGAACTTCGCCGGCTCGCCCCAGCGCGCCGCGTCGGTCGCGCCGAGCTTGTCGATCGCCGCCGCGAACGATTCGTCCAGCAACTTCGTCGCCTCGGCGAGCGAGTCGAACGGCATTCGGTTGCGGTGATGCACGACCCCATCCTCGGCCAGCTCGGCGAGGTCGAAGCCGTGCCCGATGATGTGCGAGACGAGCTCGCGCGCCGAGCGCGACTTCGGATCCGGCCGGTGATCGAGACCGCTCTCGACCACCGCGCCGACGACCTTGCCGAAGAGCGCACGCTCCTGCACGAGCAACGAACGGAGGAAAGCGGAATTGCTCATGGGGGCTCCTTCCCGGGCAGGCAGTCTACTCCGACCCGGAACGCGACTCGGGTGGCACCTCTTCCGGCCAATTGGACGAGCTCGTCTTCGCCGACTCGATCCTGCATCGCCACAAGCGCGTGCTCTGAGCCCACACGCGCGCCCGACCATGAGCCCGCTTCACCAGCCCCTCACCCGCCCCGCACGCTGTCGGTTTGAAACCGACACTTCTCATCGCGCCAAGCCCGCCCTACAATGGCGCTGGCTTCAATGTCTTCAACGGCGTCGTCCCCGCCTCTTCCCCCCCCGGGTGCCCGCTATCCCGCGCCCAAGAAACATCCTGCGCGCCCGACGGCCGCCGTCGAATCCGTAGTCAGGCGCTCATCTCGAATGGCAAGGGTCGCCCTCTTCTGTCTCCTGCTCCTGAATCCCGCGATGGCCTTGGCGGACGAGGCCGCGCTGAAGTTGGTCGCCGCAGCCAGGGCCCAGATCGGTGTGACGTTGAGGTACGACCCCTCCTATCGCGAGTTGGCGTACCCTGGAGGCGACGTTCCTCGAGACCGCGGCGTCTGCACGGACGTCGTGATCCGTGCCTATCGGCAGCTCGGGCTGGACCTTCAGGTGGCAGTCCACGAAGACATGAAGAGAGCCTGGCGCGAGTATCCGAATCTGTGGGGCCTTGCCGCGCCCGACAAGAACATCGACCATCGTCGTGTTCCCAATCTCGCCACGTTCCTCCGCCGACTCGGTGCCGCACTTTCGGTGAGCGATGACCCAGAGTCGTACCTTCCGGGCGACTTGGTGACTTGGAAGCTCCCCTCTGGCGTGCCCCATATCGGCATCGTGTCCGACCGCCGAGCCGGCAAGAATCCTCTCGTCATCCACAACATCGGGTCGGGCGCCGCGGAAGAAGACGTGCTCTTCGGCTTCGAACGCACCGGCCACTTCCGCCTCGCTCCCAACGCGCGCCTCGGACGCCAGTTCCGTCAGACCGCATCGATTGCCCGTGGGTGACTGAAGGTGTCGCTCCGAACCTGGCCAGCCTCGGCACGCGCTACTTGACGCGCGGCGGGCGCACAGGTTTGCTCGACGGGGACTGGACGCCGAGTCAGCTCGACATGCGGAAACGGCTCTCGCGGGCGAGCCACGCCACGAACGCCGCCAGGGGCACCGACCAACCGTCGGGGGGAGCGAGGTCCGCCTCCCACTCGCCGCCCATCTGGGCCTCCAAGGAGCGCATCGCGAGGCGACCTCTCTGGTCACCCGACTCATCGAGCCGGTAGGCAATGCCGTGGCGGTCCTCGGGCGTCAGGTTCAGCGTCCGGCCGGATACGTCGAGCTGGAACTCCACGAGATTGTGGCGGATCAGCGGGCGCTCGGGCTCGAAAGCGTGCATCCGCCTGTGCCGCATCGCGCTCGCCAGCACCTGGTTGCCCAGACAGAGCTGGTAGCGAAAACCGTTCCAGGGCGCTGCGCGCTTCAGCTGGTAGTCGACTCCGCCGATTCGGCCCTGGAGGTTGTGGATGAGGAAGTTGACCTTTCGAAACGTCACGCCTCCTGATCGCCCTGCCCGACTCGCACCTCCTGGGTCCTGTGGTTCCGGCTGTCTACTTGAAAGTCCACGTCACCGTCTCCAAGTCTTCGATCGGTTCGTCCAGCGCTCGGCGATCCCGCAGATCGACCTGCGGGAGAACCCTCCGTCGCGCGTGTGGGGTCTACCCAGTTTGTCAGGCCAATCGAGAAGACGAAAGCCCAAGGTCGCATCTCGTACCCCCGGCGCGGGGTATCGGAGGTGCCTCGAGGAGGCGGAGCAACGCTACCAGCGCTGTACCGATGAGCGGGAGGAGCGCAAGCAACAGTGCGACCAGCAGAAGAGCGCGTGCACCCGTGCGCTGCCCTCCTGGCTCGGCTTTCTCTGCTCGGCCCGGGGTTGGGTCTACGTTGCCTGGAGTTGGGCCGGGGCGGTCACCTACGGAAACGCGGAGCGAACTGTACGGTTTGGCGGCTTCGTTCGTTCTTCAGGGTACGGGTCCAAAAAGAGTTGGGTCGCCGGGCGGGAGGAGGGCGGAACGATGACAATTCCGAAGCGGATGCGGAGCCGATGGGAAGCCGCGGGCTGGGTCGCGTTGCTGGTCGTCCTGGCTGGGCAGCCGGAGCTGGTGCTGGCGCAGAGCAGGACCGCGGAGCCGGTGGTCGTTCGCGGCGCCCGGCTGGTGGAGATCTCGACGCCGTTTGCGATCAAGACGGACCTGCGACGGATGCCGCGGGCCTTGGAGTGGCGGGTCGGCGAGCCGATTCGGGAGATTCCGCGACGGTTCTACCCTCGCCCTGGCGACATGCTGAACCGGGATACCCCACGTTCGCCGGGGCAGGGGCCGGATGCCCTGCTCGAGACACAGGAACGTGCGCCCAGGGCCCCCAACCTGCGGACCTTCTCGGCGGCGCTGCGCAACTTCGACGGCCACGGCTTCAGCGGCGTCAACCCGCCCGACACTGTCGGCGACGTCGGGCCGCTGCACTACATTCAGATGGTCAACAGCAACAGCGGCGCCTCGTTCACGATCTACGACAAGTCGGACGGCACGGTCGTCGCGGGGCCGACGACGCTCGACACGCTCGGTTCGGGAGAGTGCGCCACCGGCCTCGGCGACCCGATCGTTCTCTACGACCAGCTCGCCGACCGCTGGTTGCTGAGCGAGTTCTCGAACGCCGGCAATCGTCTCTGCGTCTACGTCTCCCAGACCGCCGACCCGGTCACCGGAGGGTGGTTCAACTACAGCTTCCAGGCCCCCGACTTTCCCGACTATCCGAAGTACGGGGCCTGGCCTGACGCCTACTATGTGACCAGCAACGAGAATCCCGACCCGGCCGTCTACGCCATGGAGCGCGCCAAGATGCTCGTCGGCGCGCCGGCCGGGCTCCTGCGCTTCACCGCGCCCAGCCTCTCGGGTTTCGGCTTCCAGGCCTTGACCCCGGGAGATCACGACGGCGCGCAGGCGCCCCCGCCGGGCGCGCCCGCCTACTTCGTCCGCCACCGCGACGACGAGCGACACGATGCCGCTACGCACGATCCGGCGCACGACTTCCTCGAGCTCTTCGCGTTCCAGGCCGATTTCGCCACCCCGGCGAACTCGACGTTCACCGGCCCGACGAGGATCGCGCTCGCGGAGTTCGATTCGGGGCTCTGCGGCTTCACCTCCTTCTCCTGCTTCCCGCAGCCCGGCTCGAGCACCAGGCTCGATCCGCTACGCGAGGTCGTGATGCGCCGATTCCAGTACCGGAACTTCGGCGCTCACGAGACCCTGGTCGGCAACCTGGTCACCGACGTCGACGGCACCGACCGCGGCGGCATCCGCTGGTACGAGCTGCGCAAGTCGGGCGCCGGCGGCTGGGCGCTGTTTCAGCAGGGCACCTACTCGCCCGATGACACGAACCGCTTCATGGCGAGCATCGCGATGGACGGCGGCGGCAACATCGCGCTGGCCTACAACGTCGTCGGCGGCAGCGTCTTTCCCGGCATCCGCTACGCCGGGCGGCTCGCGGGCGACAGCCTGGGGACCTTGCCGCAGGGGGAGCAGACGCTCATCGCGGGCACCGCCGCCAACGCGAGCCAGCGCTACGGCGACTACAGCTCGTTGAACGTCGATCCGGTCGATGACTGCACCTTCTGGTTCACCGGCGAATACAACAGCGGTGGCTCCTGGTCGACGCGCATCGGAGCGTGGAGCTTCGCCGAGTGCGGACCGCAGCCGGAGCCGATGGACGTCGCGAAGTGTCAGGCCTACTGCGATGCCGCGCGCGCCCTCTGCAACTCGACGGCCGGGATTCCGGCGGCGACCTGCAGTCAGGTCTTCGAGGCCTGCCGGCAGATCTGTATCGGCCAGCCTCCGCCCTGAGACCCCGAGGGGCGGCGCACCCCGGGATCCGAGGACGTGATGGAATGCCGCGCGTGGGGCGAAACTCCCAGACGGTCTCGTCGAGACCCGGCACGATCGGCGCGGCGATCTGCCTCTGGGCGGTGTGCGCTGGCGCTCAGGCGCCGGCCGCGCCCGAGCTCCTCGATCTCGGCGATGGCGAGAACGGGTTCGCCTGCCTCGCGGCGCGCGGCGAGCTCGTCGTGCTGGCCAAGCCGGGTGTCGGAGCCGTGGTCTTGGCGCTCGCGGAGTTTCCCGGATCCGAGCGGGTCGGGACGATCCAGGGTAGCGAAGCCCGTTTCTCCATCCCCGGTCTCCGGATGCCCGAACAGGTGATCACGAGCAAGGTGACCTACAGCGATCCGGTTCCGCTCTGGGGGATGGCCGTCCGCGACCTCGACCTCGGCGGGCGGCCGGGCTGCTTCGCGCTCGAGCGGCCGGAGAGCTCCGACGCCGACGGCCTCGAGGCGCTGGTGCGCCGCAAGGCGAGCGAATGCACCGCCGCTCCCGCTCCCTGAGCTTGCGCGCGTTTGTCGCCGAGGAGATGGCGGAAGGGGCTCGATCGGCTCGCAGAGTCTGCTCGAAGGGGTGTCCGGAGATCCTGATCTGATGGATGCCAGAGGTCTCGAGCTCGGACCTCGGCCTCGGCTACGGCAGGACGAGCTCGGTGCGGCGGTTGAGCGCGCGGCCGGCTTCGGTCGCGTTGGTGGCGACCGGCGCGAGGAAGCCGACGCCCGCCGTCTTCAACCTCGCCGCGTCGACGCCGTGCTGCGACGAGAGCTCGGCGGCGATCGCGGCGGCTCGGCGCCTGGAGAGATCCATGTTGTGGTCGAAGGCGCCCTGGCTGTCGGTGTGGCCGACGATGTAGACGGTCCCGAGCGCGGGGCTCGACTTCAGGAGCTTGGCGATCTCGGCGAGCGTCGGCGCCGAGTCGGCCCGGACCTCCGCCTTGTCGGTGTCGAAATAGATGCCGTAGAGCGCGACATGGCCCGCTTCGGCGAGGCCCTTCGCCATCTCCGCCGCGTCCACCATCTTGTCTTCGATGGCACCGAGCTCGACGACGGTCACCTGCGTGTAGACGTCGTCGTTGTTTTGGCTCGTCGCGACGCTGACGAGAGTCTCCGCGCCCGCGGCGCCGGCCGGCTTGCGCGCGGCGTAGTACCTGAAGTTGAAGCCGTCGAGCCACATCTGCGGCAGCGGCAGGGTGTCGAGCGCATTGGCGAAATCGAGCCCGCCGCACGCTTTCGTCTCGCAGTCGAGCAGGGTCTCGAACCCCGCCGCGGCCGCCTTCTTCGTGTAGTTGCGGAAGACCTCGAGGATCGACGCTCCGCCGGAGGTTCGGTAAGCGATGCGGACGACCTTGCCCTCGGGGCGTCGCTGGTCGACCGGCTTGCCGGTCTTGAACGCCTTCGCTTCGATGACGGTTCCGTCGAAGTCCCTCGCGTCATAACCGGTGATGACGCTGCCCGCGAAGCGGCCGAGGCCCGGGTAGTCCTTTCCGCCCGCGGCATCGCCTTCCGCCGCGAACAGGGGTGCCACGAGAAGCGCGATAGCGCCTGCCGTCGCCATGATCCAGCACGCCACCTTCGTCATCGATCCTCTCCCCGCTCGAGCGCTTCGAGCCGAACGTCTCCGTCACATCGAACGATACGACGGGCGCGGCGACGGATCCCGAACGAAGGCGGTAGGCCCCCGGAGGGAACGACGTCCGCTGCGGCGCCCGACTCTACTCCCCCGCCAGCTCGTAGAGGTATTCGACGAACGACATCACGGCGCCGTCGTAGCCCGGCGAGGTTGGGGTTCGTGGACTCGATCAGGTAGTACTCGTCGGGGGCGTGGGCGCCGCTG
This sequence comes from uncultured Acidobacteriota bacterium, assembly GCA_963700315.1. GTDB lineage: Bacteria > Acidobacteriota > Thermoanaerobaculia > Multivoradales > JAGPDF01 > JACTMI01. Next base: position 429,855 of record CAVOXC010000003.1, read on the forward strand.
CCGTGGCCGAGGCCGAAGTGGCCGGAGGCGAGGTTTAGCGGCTCGTTGGTGAAGACGTAGCCCGGGTAGGAGCCGGCGTTGCGCGGCCAGAGCAGCGGATCGATGCCGGCGCGGCGCAGGACGTTCAGCTGGGCCTGGATGAGTGGAGCGTCGGCCGGTGTGCTCGTCGGGTCGTAGCCGCCGGTCACATTCACCTCGATGTCGCCGAAGCCGCGGCGCGCGAGGTGGGCGCGCAGCGCCGCCACCGCGCCGTCGAAGGTCATGTCCGGGACCAGACGGAGGTCGAGCTTCGCCACCGCGCGGTGCGGCAGCACGGTCTTGCCGCCCGGGCCGGTGTAGCCCCCCACCAGCCCCTCGATGTTCACCGTCGGCTGCGACACCAGCCGCTCGAGCGCCTGCGGCCAGGGGAGATCGTCGATCCAGTGCCGGATCGAATACTGCTGCAGGGCGCGCGCCTCGTCGCGCCGGCGCGCGGCTTCGGCGATCATCGCCCGCTCCCCGGTCGTGATCGGCCGCGGCTGCGGATAGTCGTCGATGGCGATCGTATTGCCGTCGGCCGAGACCAGCGTGTCGAGCGCCTTGACCAGACGCCACGCCGGGCTGTCGACCATCGCCTTGAGCGACGAATGGACGTCTCTCGCCGGCCCGCGCCCCCATGTCTCTCCGCTCGCCACCAGCTCCAGCTCGACCACGCCCTTGGCGCCCAGGCTCACCGACACCACGCCGTCGAGATCCTGCATCGCCGAGGGCATGAAGACGCCCACGCAGCTCCGCAGCGCGGCCTCGACCTCGGGCCGGCGCACGAGCTGGCCGATATGGGGCGAGCCGATCTCCTCCTCCCCCTCCGCGACCAGGACGAGGTTCACCGGCAGCGTCGCGCCGGCGCCGCGGATCGCGTGCAGCGCCGCGAGCAGCGCCGACTCCGGCCCCTTCTGGTTGACGGCGCCGCGGCCCATCATCACCTTGCCGAGACCGGGCCTCTCGACCAGCCGCGCCTCGAGCGGTGGCGAGCTCCACTCGGCCGGATCGAACTGCTTGACGTCGTACATGAAGTAGAGGCCGACGCAGCGCGGCGTACCGGCGGCGTGGGCGTCGAGCGTCGCGAAGACGCCCGGCTTGCCGTCGGTCGGAAGGATCGCGACCTGCTGGAAGCCGGCGTCGCGCGCGAGGTTCGCCATGTACTCGGCGCCCGCGGGGAAGTTCAAGTCCTCCGCGGCGATCGACGGCAAGGCGATCCATTCCTGCAGCCGCTGGACCGCTTCGTCGTGGCGCGCCGCGACCTCGCGGCGGATGGCGCCCAGGTCCGAGGCGGCGAGCGGCGCCGCAGCGAGCGAGAGCGCCGTGAGCGCGGCTGCCAGCGGCCGAGCGTGCACGAGCGAGGGCTTTGCGTACATGGTTCCTCCGTGGCTTGCTTGGTGTCGAGCCGAGATGGGCTTCGCGCTTGCGCACGCTACCAGCAAGCGCGCCTGTCGCCGGCACCTTTGCCCCTTTGCCCCTGGCACCTTCGCCCTTTGCGGCTAGGATCGGTGTCACAACCAAGGAGGCCGCCATGTGGACCCGACGCGAATACCTCAAACTGAACCTCGCCGCCGGCGCGGCGATGGCGCTGGCGCCGCGCTGGGCGCGCGCCGCGGCAGAGGCGGCGCGCATCACCCGGCTGATCCCTTCGAGCGGCGAGCGGTTGCCGGTGGTCGGTCTCGGCACCTCCGCGAGCTTCGCCCGGGCCGCGCGCGGCGAGGAGCGCGAAGGCCTGCGCGAGGTGCTGCGCGCCCTGGTCGGGCACGGCGACAGCGTGATCGACACCGCCCCGGCCTACGGCGCCTCGGAGGAGGTCCTGGGGAGTTTCGCGGCAGAGCTCGGCCTCACCGACCGCCTGTTCTGGGCGACCAAGGTCAACGTCGCCGGGCGCGGCGGCGGCGCAGCCGATCCGGCGGCGGCCCGCGCGCAGCTCGAGACCTCGTTCGCGCGCCTCGCGACCCCGGTGATCGACCTCGTCCAGGTCCACAACCTGGGCGACGTCCCGACGCAGCTCGGCATCCTGAAGGAGCTCAAGGCAGCCGGGCGCGTCCGCTACCTCGGCGTCACGACGACCTCGCCCGAACGGTACGAGGAGCTCGCTCGGGTGATGCGCGCGGAGCCGCTCGACTTCATCGGCGTCGACTACGCTGTCGACAACCGCGCGGTCGAGGCGGAGATCCTGCCGCTCGCCCAGGAGCGCGGGATCGGCGTGCTGGTCTATCTCCCCTTCGGTCGCACGCGGCTCTGGGAGCGGGTGAAGGGGCACGAGCTGCCGGCCTGGGCGGCGGAGCTCGACGCCCACAGCTGGGCGCAGTTCTTCCTCAAGTTCGTCGTCGCCCACCCGGCGGTCACCGCGGCGACGCCCGCGACCCGGAGCGTCGAGCACATGATCGACAACCTGGGAGCGGCGGTCGGCCGCCTGCCCGACGAAGCGATGCGCCGGCGCATGGTCGAGCACGTCGCGGCCCTGCCGAGCTGATCCGAGAGCCGCGCGCGGAGTCGCCGCCGCGGCGCGGGTGCGCGCTCAGCGCCTTCCGGAGGTCAGGCGCGCGACCTTGGCACCCCAGCCGAGGGCGAGGTTCACCTGGTGGATCTCGGAGCGGCCGCCGACGTAGCGGAACGTGAGAATGCGGCCATCGGCGGCGACGTCGTAGCTCGCGGCGAGCGTGCCGCTGAAGACGGTGGAACCGACCCGCTCCGCCGCGCCGAGGCGGACGCCCCCGGAGACGTCGAACGGAGCGCGCAGGATGGACCCGCCGAAGCGGAAGTAGATCGCGTCGCCCGCCGCCGACCAGCGCGGCTCGCTCCCCCCTTCGGTCGACACCTGCCACTTCCCCTCGCCCGCCGGGAAGGGGCGGACGTAGACCTCGACGCGACCGCTCTCGAGCGAGGCGTAGGCGATCCAGCGGCCGTCGGGCGAGACGACCGCCTGAAACGAGCTCGAGCTGCGCGAGAGCTCGAGGGAACGCGGCTCGCTCGAGCCGTCGACCGGCGCGAGCCAGGCGCTTCCCAACCCGTCGCCGTCCGGGTCGCGGCGGATCAAGACGAGTTGCTTGCCGTCGGGTGAGAACGAGCTCGGTCCCACGGCGTCGCCGACGTGCACCAGTTTCTCGGCTTCGCCACTGCCGTCGGCGCGCTTCCAGTAGACGTCGGGCACGGTATCGCCGGGCAGGAGCCCCGAGTAGGCGACGCGCCGCCCATCGGGCGACCAGACCGGGGTGAGCGCGGTCCCCTCGAAGGTCAAGCGGGTCACTGTCGCGCGCTCGAGGTCGACCAGCGAGAGCCCGAGGTCGGGCGGCGCCGAGATCCCGAAGACTGCGCGCCGCCCGTCGGGCGCGAGGGCGATCTGCGTGTAGGCGCCGGGCGGCAGGTCGGCAACCGGCTCCTCGGTGCCGTCGGGCGAGATCCAGACCGCCTCGCGGTTCGCCTCGAGGCTGCTACCGGAGACCCAGACGAGCGTACCGTTCTCCGCCAGTGCGAAGAGCGCGGCCCCGGATGCGACCTGCGTTCGCACCGGCTGGCCGAGCGCGACGGGCTTGCCGGAGACCTCGAGGCGGACGGGGTCGAACGGCTGCGCGAAGAGCATGCCGCCGCGCGCGAAGACGAGCCGGTCCGGCGGCAGGAAGCGGGCCATGCTCGCGCCCGCGATCAGCACCTTGCGCTCTCCGGTCGCGGGGCGCACCGCCTCGATGCGGGCGTCGTCGTAGTACTCGGTGGTCGCCGAGGTGTCGCTGGTGAAGAGCACTGCGCCGCCGTCCGGCAAGGCGTACGGCCAACGGTGGGTCCGCTCGTCGCCCGCCGCGTCGAGCTCGGTGACTTCCTCGGCCTCGCCACCGTTCTCGGAGACGCGCATGAGCGGCGCCGCGGTGGACCTCGGAAAGTAGATGAAGCCGTCTCGGCTCCAGGCGGCGCCGCGCGTCGCGAAGATCCCGGCCGCGCCGCCGCCGAGGCGCAGCGACGGTCCACCCTGGGTCGAGACGCGGCGAAGGTCCGTCCCGACGAAGTAGCCGACGTCGCCGCCCTCGGGGGAGAAGAAGGGACCGTGCCCGCCCTCGGTCCCCGGCAGCAGACGCGGCTCGGGCTCCGCCAGATCGCGCAGGAGGATCTGCGTCATGCCGGGTGCGGATTCGACCGTCACCGCCTGGCGCCGGCCGTCGGGGGAGATCGCGAGCTCGAGAAGATCCGTCTGGGCGACGCGCAGGCCGTTCGGCAGCGCCTGCGCGACGACAACCTCCTCTGCCGCGGGGCCGGAAGGCGAAGTCGGCCCGAGGCGCCCGGCGGCATAGCCGAGAGCGAGGGCGGAGAGGGCGACCGCGGCGAGGGCCGGTACGTGTCGACGGGGCCGACCCGCCGGACGGTTTGCCACCGCCGAGCCGGCCGCGGGCTCGTCGCTCCGTCCCGCGAGCACGTCTTCGATCACGAGGCGCGCGTCGGCGATGTCGTGCAGGCGGTTCTTCGCGTTGCGCTCGAGGCAGCGGCGCAGCAGGCGCCGGATCGCCGGCGGCGTCTCGGGCGGGAGTTTGCCGAGATCGATCTCGGCACGGATCACCGCGGCCAGGGTGTCGCCGACGCTGTCGCCGACGAAGAGCGTGCCGCCGACGAGCATCTCGTAGAGCACCACGCCGAAGGCCCAGATGTCGACCCGCTTGTCGACGGCGAACCCCTTGGCCTGCTCGGGCGCCATGTAGGCCGCGGTGCCGAGGATCATCCCCTGCACTGTCGCGCCGAGCGTCAGCGTCGGCGAGTGCGCGAGCTGCGAACCGCCCCCGGCGCCCGAAGCCGCCCCCACCGGCTCCATCGCCTTCGCGAGGCCGAAGTCGAGGACTTTGACTTGCCCTTCTATGGAGGCTTTTATGTTCTGTGGTTTCAGATCTCTGTGGATGATGCCCTTCTCGTGAGCGGCTTCGAGAGCGTCGGCGATCTGGCGGGACACGAGCAAAGACTCATCTAGGGGGAAAGGCCCCGATTCCAATCGCTCCGCCAGGGTCGGGCCTTCTGCCAGCTCCATGACGAGGGCCCTCGTTCCCTCGCTCTCTTCGAGGCCGAAGATCGAGGCGATGTTGGGGTGGTGGAGCTGGGCGAGGAGCTGCGCTTCGCGCTCGAGGCGGGCGAGGCGATCGCCGTCCGCGGTGAATCCCGCGGGGAGGACCTTGAGCGCGACGTCGCGCTTGAGCCGCGTGTCGGTCGCGCGGTAGACCTCGCCCATGCCGCCGGCGCCGAGCGGCGAGACGATCTCGTAGGAACCGAGACGGAATCCTGCGGGAAGCGTCATGGAGTCCGCCGACGATAGCGCGAATGAGACGCGTCCGCCGATGCCCGCGAGCGCGCAGGCGGCGCCGGTGAGAGGATGGCGGCGTGCTCGATCCACTACCGCGCGGCCACCGGCATGGAGCTCCTCGTTCGCGAGGCGGGCAACTGGAGTTGCGCCTTGTCCTGCCGGTCGCGAACGCGGCCAGCCTGGCATCGGCCGGTTCCGGCAGACCGTTGGTCGATCCGGCCGGCACCGCCTCGATCGAGTCAAGTCATCCGGAGGATTCCGAAGTCACCCGGCTCCCTGGCGAACCCGCCGAGGCCACGGAGCGCGAGAAGCTCCCGGCTCAGATCAGCCAGTCCATCCGAAGCATCTTCCAGGACCGGCGCGGCAACCTCTGGCTCGGCACCTCGGGCGGCGTGGTTCGGTTCGACGGCGCGAGGTTCGCCAACTTCGCGAGGGATGGTCGTTTTTCGGAAATGGGCGACCCCTCGCCCGACCCCTGGACTGGCCCGACCGGCGACTCACGGCCGGCCGGGCGCCGCGCCGCTCATCGCGCGCGCCGGCAGCGCGGCGAGCGCGACGGTCAGCTCACGCGAACCAAGGAGGCACCATGAAGATCGACTATCTAGAGATCGTCACCCCCGACGTCGACGCCGTCTGCGCGATCTACCAGAAGCTGCACGGCGCGAGCTTCAGCGAGCCACAGGCGGGGCTGGGCAACGCCCGCACGGCAACCCTGGCCGACGGCGGACGGATCGGGGTGCGCGCGCCGCTGCACGAGGCGGAGGTGCCGGTGGTGAGGCCCTACTTCTCGGTGGACGACGTCGAGGCGGCGGCCACGGCGGCCGCCGCAGCGGGCTGCGAGATCGCGCACCCGCCCCTGGAGCTTCCCGGCCACGGCACCTTCGCCATCTACATTCAGGGCGATATCCACCACGGCCTCTGGCAGGCGTGAGGGCACCGGAGCGTTCCGCCGCTCGGCCCCGGTGACCTCCGCCAGGCCCGAGGAGTGGACTGCGACAGCGCAGATCGACCCGTCGTGACGAGCCCGACCATCGATTCCGAGCAGCCCTTCTGCGGCACCGGGATCGCCAGCCCGGGCGTCTGGTGCGAGGTGATCGGCACCGGCAACACGATGACCGCCTCGACTTGCACCATCGCCAACTACGACACGAAGATCTCTGTCAACTGTGCAGAGTGCGATGCGGCGGGCTGCGTGGACGGTGTCGACGACACCGTGGGCTGCGCCGGCGTCGGGCACAGTCCTTCCTGCCCTGGCTCGGAACAGAGCGGGGACTGGCCACGGGCCCTCGGGCTCGCAGCCGGTCCCCTATCCCGCCTTCAGGGGCCCGCGGCGGACGCCGCGACGCCCGACGTGCGCGGCGACGCCTCGCTCCAGGCGTTCAGCCGGCTCCGCCGAGGCCGTCGTCTTCGGTGCGGAAGACGAAGACCGTGCGCCCCGCGCGGAGCTCGTCACCGGGCCGGAGCTCGGCGTAGCGGATCTTCTGGCCGTTGAGGTAGGTGCCGTTGCGGCTCGCCAGGTCGCGCACGAAGAACTCCTCCCCGATCGACTCGATCTGAAAGTGGCGAACCGAGACGGCCGGGTCGCCCAGGTCGACGTCGGCGGCCTCGCGCCCGAGCACGGTCTGGGCCGAGGGGATCGCCAGGCGCTCCGACCCGCGCCGCGCACCGACCCGAAGCAGGTAGGCCCGCCGGCTCGGCGGCGGCAGCTCGGGCCGTTCGTCCGGTTGGTCGAGACCCTGCGTCTCTCCGGGCGCGGGCCGGTCGAGCGTTCGTTCGCGGTCGTCGAGCAGGATCCTCGGCTGGAACATCGTCGAGAAGCCATTCTTCGCGCCCCTCCGTCGTGGGCGGGAGACGTCGGAGGTCGCCTCGGGGTCGATCACCGCGGTGCCGACCAGATCCTCTCCGGCGCGCAGGAGGACGTCTCGGCCGCAGCTGCCGCAACGAATCCGCGCGCCCCCCTCGAAAGCGTCCGGTGGCGCCTCGAGCGTGAAGCCGCAGTGAGGACAGTTGAGCTGGTTCATTCGCCGGTCCAGGCGAGCTTGACCTTCTCGGCGTACGGATTCAATGTGATCCGCAGCCACCGCCGGCCGCGCGGCTCGAAGCGTCCCTGAATCTTCGCGCTGGCGTCGACGTTCATCGATCGGCCCCGGACGCGGACCTCGACGGTCCGCTCGCCCGACGGCACCGGGACGGTCTCGAGCATCTCGTCGCCGAAAGCCCGCGCCAGCGGGTTCGGCGGCGCTTCGATCTCCTTGCTCCAGACCGTCCGCCCGTCGACCAGGATCGACATCGTCGCCGAGCCGAGCCGGTTGCGGTAGGCGAAATGAAGAATCGAGTCGGCCCTGTTCGCCGGCACCTCACGCTCCTCCTGAGGCTCGGTGGGCAACGGCACCGGCGTGGCGGCCGCCCCGGTCGGTAGCGGCGCGAGCGGCGCGGCGCGCTCCGGGTCGGGAATGCGGCCCGAATCTCGGTCGGCCTCGGGATTCGGTACCTCGTCGGCCCCAGGCGGCTCGACCAGGACCTCGGGACTCGAGGCCCGGGACGTGGCCGGAGGAGTCTCCTCCGGCGTCGGCGCCCAGGACCGCGCGAGCCACGCCGAGGTCGCGGCTACCGCGAGCAGCAATCCGGCGGCGAGGATCCATCGGCGCCGCCTCGGACGCTGGCGCGCGCCCGGCGACGTCTCTCGGCTCGCGCTGGGCGGCAAGGGCGGCGCCGTGCCGTCGCCGTCCAGCACCAACGTCTCGCCACGGTCGAAGGGCGTCGTGCGCACCGGAACCGTGGTGACGATCCCCGTGAGCGACCGCTGGGACGGCGTCGCCCCCACGAAGCCTCGAGCCTCGAGCAGTTGCTTGCCGATCGACTCGAGCGCCACGGCCATCTCCTCGGCCGAGGCGAAGCGCCGGAGCGGGTCCTTCGCCATCGACCGAGCGAGCAGATCGGAGAGCGAGGCAGGAAAGCCGAGGGCCGGATCGACCGGCCGGGCGTCGACCTGCACCACCTTGTAGGCGACGGTGACGAGGACCTCGCCCGGAAAGGGAAGCTCTCCGGTCACGGCGCGGTAGAGCACCGCTCCGAGCGAGAAGAGATCAGAGCGACCGTCGATCGCGAGACCCTGCACCTGCTCGGGCGACATGAAATAGGGGCTGCCGAGCACTCGGCCGGCGCGGGTCACGCCCAGGCCGCCGAGCTTGGCGATGCCGAAGTCGGCGATCTTCGCTCCGCCGTCCGCAGCGAGCAGGATGTTCGCCGGCTTGACGTCGCGATGGACGATCCCCTTGCCGTGGGCGTAGCCGAGGGCGCGCGCCATCCGCGCCGCCAGGTCGACCGCGACCAAGGCGCCGAGCCGGCCCTCGCGGCGCAGCAGCGACTCGAGCGATTCGCCTTCGACCAGCTCCATCGCGATGAAAGGCAGACCGGAGGCGGGATCGGTGTCCGCATCGTGCACGGCGACGATGCCGGGATGGGCGAGCCGCCCGGCGGCACGGGCTTCCAACAGGAAGCGGTGCCGCAGCTCCGCTTCGTCCTCCGGGTCCTCGCCCGCCGCCGGCGACATCACCTTGAGGGCGACGCGCCGTTCGACGTTGGGGTCGTAGGCGATATAGACCTGGCCCATCGCGCCGCGGCCGAGCTCTCCCAGCACGCGGTACCGGCCAATGCGCTCCGGGTGCATCACGGGATCCATCTTCGCAATCTTCGCAATCTTCGCAATCTTCGCAATGCTAGCCCAGCGCCGGCGCGCCACTCCGCGGCGCCGGACGAGCTCTCTCAGCTGCCGTGGCGCACGCCCTCGATCCGCTTCAGGAGCTTGCCGACGGGTTGCGTCGCCGACGGATCCTCGACACCATTGATCAGAGCGAGTACCCGGGCATCGGCCTCCGAGGGGTAGCGCCGGAGAAACTCCTCGAAGCTCATCGCCCGCGGCAGTTTCACCAGCTCGATGCGCTGGGGCCGGACGTCGAGCTTCGACCGGTCGGTCAGTCGCGCGAAGCTGCCGAGGAAGCCGGAAACCTCGTCGCGGACCTGCGCCGACCGGTCACCGACGGCCAGGCCGAGGAGCTGGAAGACCTTGCCGTCGAGCTCGACGAAAACGGCACGCCCGTCGAGCGGCTGACCGCCCTCGCGCGGCACCTCGAACGGCGCCGCGACGCCGACGAGGCCGTTGACTCGGAGACTCGAGGTCCGACCGGGAGTGAGCCCCTCCTGGCCGAGGAAGGCGCTGGCGGCCGCCGCGGCGCTGCTCTCCGTCGCCAGCGAGAGCTCGACCAGGGCGATCTTGTCGGGATGCACCGCCGGGACCTTCGACCGCTCGTTCGCCGCCTTCCACCCCTCCGGGTACTCGAGCCGGAACGCGAGCTCCGGGTGATAGAACGAACGCCCCTCGAAATACCCCTGACGCGGGTCGGCGCCGAAGAGCATTCCGTCGGTGGTGCGCAGCAGCCGCTCGGCGCCGACCTCGCCCGGCGGATAGCCGCGCTCGGAGATCAGTCGCGTCGCGCGCTCCCGACGCAGTCCCGGATCCGGATGCGTCGAGAGCCAGCTGGGAATCCGGCCGGCGCCGGCAATCTCGCCGACCGCCTCGAGGACACGGAACATCTTCGGCATCTCGCGGGTCTCGAAGCCGCTGCCGACCATGTAGCGCAATCCCAGGTCGTCGGCCTGGCGCTCGTCGTCGCGACCGTATTTGAGGAAGAGGAGACCGAGCCCGGAGCCGGCGAGATCGCCCGCTCGACCGAGCTCCGGAACGGCGATCATCCCGACCAGCAACCCGCCCATGGCAACCTGCTGCTTCGACAGCTGGTTGACAGAGTGTTGCGCCGTGACGTGGCCGATCTCGTGGCCGAGCACGGAGGCGAGCTCGGCCTCCGAGCTCATGTGCGCGAGGATGCCGCGGGTCACGTAGATGAAACCGCCGGGGAGCGCGAAGGCGTTGACCACCGGGTCGTCGACAACCTTGAAAGACCAAGGTAGGTTCGGCCGCTCCGACTTCGCGGCGAGTCGCTTGCCGAGCCCGGAGACGTACGATTGCAGGGCGGGATCGTCGACCAGCCCCAGCTCGGCGGAGATCTGCTGATCGGCCTCCCGGCCCATCGCGATCTCCTGGGCCTCGCTGTAGAAGTTGAGCTGGCTCTTCCCCGTCGCCGGGTTGGTCGCGCAGCCCGCCGCCAGCATCAGCGCGGCGACGACGAGCGCCGTTCGTGCCAACCGGTACCCGATTCGCAGGCTCGACATGCCTCGGTCTCCTTCGTCGGTTGCTGGACTCACGCGGTCAGCTTAGCCGATCCGTTCGGGCCTTCCAGAGGAGCCATGGTCGGCGCTCCGGCTGGGCTGCTCGGCACTTCGGTTCTTGGGCGTCTCTGGCGGCGGGGCGGTGAGCGTTCCCTCTTCTGGGGAGGAACCGGCCCTCGGGTGGGCGGGCCTGCTCGGGCCTGCGCTTCGCCCGCCCAACAAGCAAGTTGGCACTTCGTTCGTTTCGCTTGTGGGGCGGGCTACGAGCTTCCTCCCCAGAAGAGGGAACGCTCCCCGCGTCTCGTTCGAGCCAGGCAGGGACACCAGCTCCGACCGCCATCCATGTCGTCCTGAGCGCAGCGAAGGACCTTGCGTGATGGGAGGGGAACCGCCGTCAGCGCTTCTTCAGGCGACGGCGCAAGATCCTTCACTTCGTTCAGGATGACAGGGGCAGGCGTTCAGGATGACAAGTAGGAGGCGTTCACGCTGACAAGGCACGGGGAGCCTGTGTTCTTCCTTGGCAGGAACGAGACGCGGTGTGCGTGGGTCCCTTGCCGGAGGAAGCTTGAGGGCTCGCATACTCGAACGATGCGAGCGTTGCAGGCCTGGGCCGCGAGACCGAACGCAGCCGGCCGCTCCAAGAGACTCCAGGCGGACGGCGGTTCCGTAGGCAAGGGACCCACGTACACCGCCCCCACTCCAGAGACGCCCGACAGATGAATCAACGACCAGGCGATGAAAGCCCTCAGGCGGCCTCGGAGGTCGGCCGATCCTCGACGATGCGCCCATCTTGAAGCCGCACCAGCCGCTTCGTCCGCTTGGCGAGCGCCATGTCGTGGGTGATCAGCACCAGCGTGTGCCCCTTGACCGCCAGCTCCTCGAAGAGCCCGAGGATGTCCTGGCCCGAGGAGGTGTCGAGGTTCCCGGTCGGCTCGTCGGCGAGCAGCAGGGCCGGCTCGCAGGCGAGCGCGCGGGCGATCGCGACGCGCTGCATCTGGCCACCCGAGAGCTCGACCGGACGGTGGTGCATCCGGTCGGCGAGAGCGACCTGCTCGAACAGCTGCTCGACGCGCTCCTTGCGCTCGCGCGCTCCGGTGCCCTTGAACAGCAGCGGCATCTCGACGTTCTCGTACGCCGTGATGTGCGGCAGCAGGTTGAAGCTCTGGAAGACGAATCCGACCTTGCGATTCCGGATGTCGGCCAGCTGATCGAGATCGAGCCCCGCCACTTCCTCGCCGTCGAGCAGATACGAACCCTCCGTCGCGATGTCCAGACAGCCGACGATGTTGAGCAGGGTCGACTTGCCCGACCCCGACGGTCCGACGATCGAGACGAAATCTCCCCGGTAGACCGTGAGCTCGACACCGCGCAGCGCCTCGACCTGGATCGCTCCCGTGTCGTAGACCTTCCGGAGCCCGCGCATGGCGATGATCTCGCCGTTGCCGCCGGTCGCCTTCCTGCCGTTCTTGGGGGAAAAGAGCATCGCTCGACCTCGCCTCACTCGTAACGCAGCGCCTCGGCCGGCTGGATCGCCACCGCGCGCCGCGAAGGAAAGTACCCCGCCAGGAAACCGATCATGCCGAGCAGCAGCACGGTCGTGGCCGCGATGGCGGGAGAGAAAGTCGGCGCGCCCATGAACTCGAGCGCGTCGCTGTTGGCCTTCGACTGCAGAAAGGCGAGCAGGCGCACCAGCCCGTAGCCGACGCCGACGCCGATCGCGCCGCCGAGGGCGGTGAGCGCCAGCGATTCGAGCACCAGCGGGCCCAGGACGTAGGAGCGTCGCGCGCCCAGCGCCATCTGCACGCCGATCTCCTTGGTGCGGTGCTTGACCACCGCGTACATGATGTTGGCGACGCCGACGCCGCCGATCAGGAGGGTCAGCCCACCGATCACGCCGAGGAAGATCTGGATACCGATCGAGATGTTGATCGTGATCGACTGCGACTCGACGGTGTCCCACATCTGGAGCGCCCGCTCGTCCGTCGGGTCGAAACGGCGCTTGCCGCCGAGCACCTCGTAGAGGCGCTGCTTCATGTACTCGGTCTGGTGCGGCTCGCTCGCCCTGACCACGATGTCCGAGAGATAGACGCGACCGAAGAGCGAACGGAAGGTCGACAGGGGAATGACGACGTTGTTGGCGTCGGGTCCGCCGTACATGCCCATCTGGATCTTGCTCTTCATCACGCCGACCACGGTGAAAGGCACCTGGTTGATCAGGATCTTCGCGCCGACGGCTTCCTCGTCGCCGAAGAGCTCCTCCTCGAGGTCGTCGCCGAGGAAGGCGACGCGACGCTTCTCGACCTCGTCGCGGCGATTCAGGAAGCGGCCGCCCTCGACCGGAATCTGGTTGCGCAGCTCGCCGTACTCGGGCTCGGCGCCGATCACCGGCTTGGTCAGAGACTTGCGTCCATGGCTGACGCTGTTGCCCCAGCGACGCATCTCGCCCGAAGCCGAGGCGATCTCGGGGATGTTGGCACGGACCAGCGCGACGTCGTCGGGGTGAAAGCGGAGATTGCGTCCCTGCGGGAAACCCTCGAAGGCCTTCGAGGTGGCGTTCGCCCAGATCACGACGATGCCCTCGCCCAGTCCCTTCGAACCCTTGCTGAAGGAGCGCTTCATCCCCTCGCCGAACGACAGCAGCAGGACGATCGAGAGCGTTCCCCAGGCGATTGCCGCGACGGTCATCGCCATCCGCTTGCGCTGGATCTGGGCGCTACGGCGAAAAAGCTTGAAGATCAGGCCGACGCGCAACATGGGCTACATCCTCAGCGCTTCGACCGGCCGCAGCGACGCCGCGGCGCGCGCCGGGAAGTAGCCGGCCACGACGCCGATGCCGCCCAGAATCGCCGTCGTGATTGCCGCGACCTGCGGTGAGATCACCGGGTCGCCGACGTACTCGGCGAGCCCAAACGACGGGAAAGCCGCGCAGATCCCCCAGGAGATGAGGAAGCCGATCACGCCGCCGCCGGTCGTCAGCATCAGGGTCTCGATCAGGAACTGGTTGAGGATCCAGCGGCGCTTGGCGCCCAGCGCCATCTTGACGCCGATCTCCTTGGTGCGCTCCTCGACCGCGACGTTCATGATGTTCGACACGCCGATACCGCCGACCACGAGCGTCAGCGCGCCCACCACGCCGAGGAAGGTGCGAAAGGTCACGAAGAATGTGTTGAGGAACTTCACTCCCTCCGTCGTGTCCCACATCTGGATCGCCTCTTCGTCGGTCGGGTCGAAGCGATGCTTGCGCGCAGCGATCTCGAGCACGCTCTTCTTGACGTTCTCGACCTCGGTCGGGATCGAGCACCTGGAGGATGAAGTTGTCGACGTACCTCGGACCGTAGATCGATTTGAGGGTCGGCGCCGGCATCGACCGCCTTGTCCTTGTCGCGCCCGCTGTACGAGGAGTCCTGGTCCTTCGCCTTCATGACACCGACCACGAGGAAAGGCACGCCGTCGACCCGCACCCGCTCCGCCCGACGGCCGCGGTTTCCTCGCCGAAGAGATCCTTCTTGAGTTGGTCGCCCAGGAAGATCACCCGGCGCCGCTCGTCGAGGTCGCGTTGATCGAGGAAGCGCCCGCCCTCGACCGGGATCAGGTTGCGCATCGTGCCGTACGCGACATTGACGCCCGAGATCTCGATCGACAACGTCTTCTTGCTCCCAGCCGATGCGGACGTCCTGCATGTACTCCTCGCTGATCGCATCGATCGCCTCGATCTCGGCGCCCAGGCGGACCACGTCCTCGTCGGTCAGCTGCACCGGGCGGCCGCGCGGCAGTCCCTGCCACGGTTTCGAGGTGCGGGACGGCCAGGCGATCACGATGGCGTCGCCGAGGCCCTTCTGGCTCACCATCACCTGCTTGTGGAGACCCTCGCCGAAGGCGAGCAGCAGCGTCACCGACGCCGTCCCCCAGACGATTCCGAAGACCGTCAGGAAGAGCCGCAGCTTCTGCGAGCGGACGTCGCGGACGAACTGCCGCAACGAGTTGCGCAGCGAGATCATCGCGTCACTCGACCTCGCGCGACGGCCGCTGGACGACCTTGTCGCCCTCGACGAGGCCCGCGAGGACCTCGAGGTTGAGACCGTCGGAGAGCCCGACCTCGATCTCGCGCTTCACCGGCTCGGCGTCGGGCTTTTCTCCGGGCAACTCGACGAAGGCCTTGCTGTCCTCCATCGTCACCAGCCGCTCGGGCACCAGCAGCACTTCGCTCTTCTCCTGGATGATCACGTCGGCGTTGGCCGAGTAACCGGCGCGCAGCACGATCTCGCTCGCCCTCGGTCTGGACCGCGGCCTCGACGTCGAACACCGTCGCCCCCTCCTTCTCGCGCGCCTTGGGAGCGATGCGGGTGAGCACGCCCGCCACCATCCGCCCCGGCAGCGCGCCGACCTGGATGCGCACCGGCATCCCCTCGGCCATCTTGCCGACGTCGATCTCGTCGACGGTGCCCTTGAACTCGAGGGTCGACATGTCGGCGAGGGTGAGCAGCACGGTACCCTCCTGGAAAGTCGTGAGCGGGACCACCGGATCGCCCGGATTGACCCTGCGCTCGAGCACCGTCCCCGAGGCCGAGGCGCGGATCACCGAGTCGACGCCCGAGGTTCCAGGCCGCCGTTCGATCCGCCCCTCCTTGAGCAGAGCGAGCCGGTCCTTGACCTGCTCGAGGCTGATGCGCGCATGGTCGAAGTCCTTCTGCCGCGAGTCGAACTGGTCGCGCGGGAGGATGCCGCCGGAGAACAGCGTCCGGGTCCGTTCGAGGTCCTGCTGCGCCTTGTCGTAGCCGACCTGGCCGAGCTCGACTCCGCGCTCGGCCTCGGCGAGCTCGAGCGGCGTCGGGTCCGGAGTGATCGAGAAGAGCGGCTGTCCATGCTCGACCCGGTCGCCCACCTCGACGAAGCAGCGCGCGACGATCCCCGAGATCTGAGACTTGACCTGGATCTCCTGATCCGGGACGATCTGCCCGACCGCGAGCGCCTTGTCGATGATCGTGCCGCGCACGACCTCGACGGTCTTCATCTCGTCCTGCTTGGCCGCGGCGTTGCGGCTATAGAGGAAGATCGCGACCGCGGCGCCTACCGCCAGCGTTCCGACCACTACCTTCAACGGCTTGCCCATGAACGCCTCCTCGGAATCGGCCCTTCGTGACTCCCTACGCCCGGTCGCGGATCAGGTTTCGAACACCTTGCACGTCGTCCTCGTCTCGCCCGAGATCCACTGGAACACCGGCAACGCCGGTCGTAGCTGCCTCGCCGCGGGTGCCCGGCTGCACCTCGTCCACCCCCTCGGCTTCTCTCTGGCCGAACGGCAAGTGCGGCGCGCCGGCCTCGACTACTGGGACCGTGTCGCACCGACGCTCTGGCCTTCCTGGACGGCGCTCGAGGAGCGTCTTCCGGAGCTCGGCGAGCCCTGGTTCTTCTCCAAGGAAGCAGTACGTAGCTATTGGGAGGTCGGTTACACAAGTCCCGCGGTGCTCGTCTTCGGCCGGGAGAGCGACGGCCTGCCGGCCGAGCTGCGCGAGCGCTACCGGGAGCGCACCGTCGGCATCCCGATCGCCGATCCCGCCGTGCGGTCGCTCAACCTCTCGACCGCGGTCGCGCTCGGCCTCTATGAAGTGCGCCGCCAGTGGCGAGCGAGGCTCACCCCGGCGACTGCGGACGGAGCAGACGCGCCAACTCAGCCACTCGATCGTTCTCCGGATCGGCCCGCTCGGCCCTCTTGAGCAGCCCGCGAGCCTCGCGCTCCCGCCCCACCGCGAGCGCCCACTGACCGAGTGCCGCCAGTGGCTCCGCCTGCTGCGGATCGAGGCGAACGGCGCGCCGGTAGTAGCGCCCAGCCTCTTCCAGCCGGCCCTGGGCGAGCGAGAGGTCGCCGAGCGCCAGGTAGGTAAAAGGGTTGCGGTTGCGCGATCGGTCGGCCACGGCAAGCAGGTCGGCCGCCTCCGCATGCCGGCCCAGGAGCTTCAGCAGCGCCGCGAGATTCTGAAACGCGGAAGCCTCGTGAGGGTCGAGCTCGAGGGCGCGCCGGAAGGCCGCTTCCGCGGCGGCGGTCCGCCCCAGGCGCCGTACCGCCACGCCGTAGTTCACCCAGGCGTCCGATAGCTCCGGATCGAGGCGGGTCGCGGTCTCGAGCAACTCGAACGCGCCGCGCGAATCGCCGTCGCGGATCCGCTCCGCGCCCCGATTCGAGTAGTAGAGCGCCACCGCCGTCAGATCCGAGATGGGGCTCACCGCGTGGTAGGCCGTCACGGGCCGGTCGGAGAAGTCGAGCACGCGGCGGTTGGACGCCGTGCCCCACGCCGCCGTGATGTGCTCGGAGACGATCACCAGATTGCCGTCCTTCTCGAAGCTCTGAATGTCGCCGACCCGCAGGTAGTAGACCGGCAGACCGACCTCGCGCGCCATGCCCACGTAGAGATGGGTGAAGGCGAGGCAGTTCGCGCGCCCGGTCTCCCAAACCTCCTGGGCGGTCGCGGTGTGACCGCTCTCGTAGCGCAGAACCTGTCCTTCCCGGTGCAGCAGCGCCTGGACCAGTCGCTCCAGCCGCTCCTCGGGCGAGCCGCCCGAGGCGGCATTGGCGATCGCCCACTCGCGCATCTCGGCGTTCAATCGATAGGGCAGCTCGATCGCCGCGGGATCGAGTCCCCGTTCACGGATTTGAAGCCGGAGGTTCGCCTCGAGCGAGGAACGCAGCCCGCCGGACGTGCACGCGCCCGCCACGAGAACCGCGCAAGTCAAGAAAACGAAGCGAGTTGCTAGCGGTCGCCGAGCGCTCAACGGATCCCTCGACGTCTGAGCCGCTCCATCACGTCGACGAGCTCGGGCAACTTCAATGCCAGCGCCGCCGCCAGGAAACCCGCTCCGAAGCCGGCGGCGGCGCCGATCGCGACAAGAGTCGGATGCAGGCCGAGCCGGGCGAGCCCCCACGCCGCCGCCATTCCGGGTGGAGCTCCGGCAAGCGCGGCGAGGAACGACCGGCGCAACCGCTCACGCGGCCAGGACAGCTCCGGTAGGTGCTTCCTGATCGCCCGGCGCAGCGCCGTACGCTCGAGCCAGGCCCCGAGCGAAGCCCCCAGAGCGAGCCCGAGGGCCCCCAGACGCAAGCGGGAATCGGCGCCCGCGAGCACCGGCAGGCTCGCGACCGGCAGCCCGTCGAGCAGGAACATCGCCGGCAGGGCGACCGCGGTCCCAGCGCCGACCCGCAGCAGTGCGACCCGCGCCGGCGTCGCGGTGTCGCCCAGCGCGTAGAACGTCGACTGCAGCACGCGCGACCCCGTCGATGCGGGCAGACCGAGCGAGTAGGCCGCTAGCGTCAGGTAGACCAACCAGGTCTCCTCCGTGCCGAAGCCGCCGCCGAAGAGCCGATAGAGCCCTGCGACGATCGGCAGGCCCAGGGTGAGGTACGCAACCGCCGCCGGTAGGTTGAGGAACCCGGATCGAGCCAACGAATCCGCGGCCTCGTGGGCGAGCTCCGCGCCCGAACCGCGGCGGCGCGCGAGCTCGGGCAGCGCGGCGGCCGCGATGGAGAGCCCGAACAGGCTCACCGGCAGGAGATAGAGCAGCTGCGCGTAGCCCAGCGCCGAGACCGCCCCTGCCGCCAGCAGCGAGGCGAGCAGCAGATCGAGATAGGACGAGAGCTGAACCACGCCACGTCCCACCAGCGCGGGACCGAAGGCGGCCAGCGCTTCGCGCACTCCCTCCGTCGCCGTCGAGAGCGTCGGCCGCAGGCCGCCGAGCTCGCGGATCACCGGCGGCAGCTGGACCGCCAGCTGTAGCACTCCGCCGGCGAGCGCGCCGGCGCACGCGGCGAACAACAACCGATTCGACGCGGCGACGCTACCAGGCGATGCAAAGGAACCCGAAGTCGCGGCGACGAGCGCGGCGAGAATCGCGCTGTTCCAGACCACCGGCGCGACATAGGAAAGAAAGAAACGGCGATGGCTGTTGAGGACGCCCAATGCCCAGGCCGAGAGCACGAGAAAGGCGGTCATCGGGAAGATCCAGCGCACCGCCCGGACCGCGAGCTCGAAGCGGTCGACGCCGAGCTCGCCCGCCGCCACCCGCGCCGCGTCCTGCAGGAAGCCCGGGGCGAAGATCGCGACCAGCGGCCTCGCGGCGACGACGCCGAGCAGGGCGATCGATCCCGCCGCCGCGGCGAGCAAGCCGAAGATCGCTCCGGCGAAACGCGCGGCGGTCTCCCGCCGCCCTTCCGCCAGCAGGCGGCTGTAGACCGGGATGAAAGACGCCGAGAGCGACTGTTCTCCGAGCAGGTTCTGCAGCACGTTGGGAGCGCGTAGCGCCGTCTGCAGAACGTCGGCATGCGGACCGACGCCGAACAGCGCGCCGGTCGCGCTGGCGCGCAGGAAACCAGCCAACCGTGACAGCAGGATGCCGGCGCCGACCGCCAGCGCGCCGCTCCGCCGGCGCGGCTGCGACTCGGACACGGGCGTCGCGCCGGCCGGATCGCTCACGCGGCGCGCCGCCTCACGGGTTCTGGGCGAGCCACGCCTCGGCGAGCGGGCGAACGATCACCGACTCCGGATCGAGGCCCACCGAGCCCGCGAGTGCACGCCGGTACCAGGAGCGCGCCTCGTCCCGGCTACGCCGACGCGCGTAGCACTCGCCGATCAAGTACTGGATGTAGACGCGATCCGTGTCGGAGGCCAGCAGCGAGTCGAGCGCGGCGGCGTAGTCGCGCTCCCAGATAGCGCAGATAGCCCGTCAAGTACGGCCCGATCCACGCATAGTGGTCGGCATTGGCGCGGTCCGCGTCCATCGCCTGCAGCGCCTGAATGGCGAGATCGTTGGCGCGCGTGCGCTCGCGCCGCGCCGCCGCGCAGCGCGCCTTGCCGTGGAGCTCGCGGACCTTCCAGATCGGCCCGCTCCTCGACCGGCAGCGAAGAGCTCGCGATGATCTGGGCGGCGCGCTCGTACCAGGTCTCGGCCGCGCTCGGATCCCCGGTTTCGAGCAGCACGCGCCCGGCGGCGTTGGCCGCCGCCGCCGCCATGTCGGCGCGGCCGAGGTCGGTCCACATGGCGATCGCCTGCTCGGCGCGATCGAGCCCTACCGGGAGCCGCCGCTCCAGCGTGCGGACGTAGAGGGTGCCCATCAGCGCCCGACCGCGGTCGGGACCGGGCTCGGCGATCTGGGCGGCGCGGTCGAGATCCTCGACGGCGCCCTGCCGGTCCCCCAGGTAGAGGCTGGCGGCCGCCTTGCCGAGCAATCCTGCGACGGGCTGTCCATCTTCGCCCACAGCATGGTTGAACGCATTGAAGGCCGGCCCGAACTCCCCCGCGGCGAGCCGGAGGTCGCCCACGCCGAGGAGCGCGGCCGAGTAGGCCGGCGCCAGCCCAACCGCGCGTTCGTAAGCCTGCAGGGCATCACGCGGCTTGTTCCCGCGCTCGAGCATGTCGCCCAGCAGCTTCCAGAGCCGTGGGTCGGACGGCGCCGCCGCGGTCGCTGCGCGGAGGGCCGCCGCGGCCTCGTCGAAGCGCTCGCCGTCCATCGCCGCGATAGCGGCGAGCGCAGGCTCGAGCCACCCGCCGCCGCCCGCCGCCAGCGTCCCGGCGCGCGCGAGCGCGGCCGCCCGGTCCTCTCCTTCCGAGGCGAGCGCGAGATAGAAGGCCGCGTGGCCCTCTTCGGCCCGCAGCTCCGCGCGGGCGGCGGCGAGATCGCCCCGGTCGAACGCCGCGAGCGCGCTGTCTCGATCGGCGACGGCGGGCGTCGCCACGAGCGCGAGCCCGGCCAGCAGCCCGGTCAGCGACCCGATCAGCCGCCCGGTTGGCGATACTGCGTGGAAGCAGCGCATCGAGTCCCCCCTCCCTCGAAATCGAGACCGAGCAGCGCTCAGCGCCGCGCGGCGACCTCCGCGAGATGACGGCGAGCCTCTCGGCGAACGAACTGCACCATGGCCGCGAGACCCATCGACTTGCCCATCGACAGCTCACGGCCGAATACTCTCTCGACGATCTCGATCGGCACCTCGGCCACCCGTTCGACTTCGGCGCCCGACAGCCCCTCGGCAAGCAGCGCCGCCAGCGCTTTCGCCGAGACCCCTTGCGGATTTTCCACGGCGAAATGGAAGCGAAGCGTGCCATCGGCGACAGCCTCGCTCCAGACGTACGCCTCCGACTCGCAGGCCGGCACGCGGTGATCGGCCGGGAAGGGGCGGTGGGCGACCCGCTCCGGCACCTCGCGAAAACGCTCGGAGATTCCGATCAGAGCATCGATGCGCTCGGAGCGCTCGAGCCCTTCGAGCAGGGAGACGGTCTCCTCGAGCGGTTCCGGGGCCCTCGCCTCAGCGCTCAACCGGCGCTCCGACCAGGTTTCCCCACTCGGTCCAGCTGCCGTCGTAGTTGCGCACATTCGGGAAACCGAGCAGATAGGTCAGCACGAACCAGGTGTGCGAGCTGCGCTCGCCGATCCTGCAATAGGCGACGATCTCGTCGTCGCGGGAGAGCCCTTGCTCCTCGCTGTACAGCTTGACGAGCTCCGCCGCGGTCTTGAACTCTCCCGTCTCCGGGTCGACCGCCCGTGCCCAGGGTACGTTCTTCGCCCCGGGGATGTGGCCGCCGCGCAGGGCGCCCTCGTTGGGGTAGTCGGGCATGTGCAACCGCTCGCCGGAGAATTCCTCGGGACTGCGCACGTCGACCAACGGCCGGCCCGCGCTCACCTGCTCGAGAATCTGCCCGCGGAAGGCGCGGATGCGCGAGTCGTTTCGCTCGGGCGCGAGATAGCCGCTCTCCGGGTAGCTCGGGACGTCGCGCACCAGCGGCCGGCCCTCGTGCTGCCACTTCAACCGGCCGCCGTCGAGGATCTTGGCGCGGGTGTGACCAAAGAGCTGGAAGATCCAGAAGGCGTAGCAGGCCCACCAGTTGTTCTTGTCACCGTAGAGCACGATGGTGGTGTCGCGCTCGACGCCGCGACCGCGCATCAGCCGTTGAAAGCCTTCGCGGTCGAGGTAGTCGCGACGCACAGGATCGTTGAGATCGCGCGTCCAGTCGATCTCGACGGCGCCAGGTATGTGACCCGACGGGTAGACCAGCGGATCCTCGTTGGACTCGACGATCCTGAGGCCCGGATCCTCGAGGCGTGCGGCCAGCCACTCGGTCGTCACCAGCGCGTGCGGATGCGCGAATCCGCGATCGTCGGGGTGTACGCTCACAAACTCCAGTGTATCAGCGCGACCGCTAGAATCGCCGTTCCCGTGAGCTTCGACGCCCGGAACGACCGAGCCCGCCCCGCCCTGCCGGTGGCACCCAGGACGCTTCACGTCGTGCTGCTCTCGCACCTCGACACGCAGTGGCGCTGGACCGAGCGCGAGACGATCGAGCGCTTCCTGCCCGCCACCGTCGACGCCAACGAGGCGCTGTTCGACAGCGCTCCCGGCTATGTCGTCTCCTTCGAGGGCGCCTATCGCTATCAATTGCTCGCCGAGCACGACCCGGAGCGTTTCGCGCGAGTCGCGGCACGCGTACGTGAAGGACGCTGGCACGTCGCCGGGGCGCCGCTCGACGCCTTCGACGCCAACCTGCCCGCCCCGGAGTCGATCCTGCGCCACCTGCTGTACGGCTCGAGCTGGCTCGAGCGACGGCTCGGCGTCGTGCCGCGAGAGCTGCTGCTGCCCGATTGCTTCGGCTTCCCGGCTTCGCTGCCGACGCTCGCGGTCCACGCCGGGCTCGACGGCTTCTCGACTCAGAAGCTGCGCAAGGGCGCCGAGATCCGTGCCGCGTTCGGCGTCCCCTTCGCCTACGGCATCTGGATCGGACCCGACGGCTCGGAGCTCGCGGCCGCGCTCGACCCGGGCGAGTACGGCAAGCCGCCGCGCTGTTGGCCCGGCGACGATCCGGAGTGGATCGCGGCGTTCGACCGCCTCGAGGCCGCGGGACGTCCGCTCCGGCTGATGGCGTACTTCGGCGTCGGCGACAAGGGGGGCGCGCTCGCCCCGAAGGCCGTGGCCCGGCTCGCAGCGGGAGGTCGTCCGGCCGCGCCCCTGCAAGTTGCCGTCGGTCCCTCCGACCGGATCTACGCCGCGACGACCGCGGCCGAGCGCGCCGCGTTGCCCCGCCACGCCGGCGACCTGCTGCTACGCCGGCACGGCACCGGCTGCTACAGCGCCAACGGTGGCATGAAGGGGTGGAATCGCGTCAACGAGCGGCTCGCGCGCGCCGCCGAGACCGCCGCGACGCTCGCCTGGCGACTCGGCCGCGGCTATCCGGCCGCCCGCTTCGAGCGCGCCTGGACCCGTTTTCTCGTGCGCCAGATGCACGACGATCTCACCGGCACGGCGATCCCCGCCGCCTACCGACTCTCCTACGGCGACGAGGCGCTCGCCGCCAACGACTTCGCCGAGTTGCTCCTCGATTCGATGGGCCAGGTCGCGCGTGCGCTCGACCGCTCCGGCCCGGGCCGCCCGGTGCTGGTTCTCGAGCCCCATGCCGGCGCGCGCTCGACCCTGGTCGAGATCGGAATCGCCCCGGGTAGCGCGGAGTCGATCGGCTCGGTGCTCGATGCCGAAGGGAGACCGCTGCCGTTTCAGATCGTCGCCCCGACCGCGGCTGCGCCACGTCTGCTCGTCGCGCTCGAGACCCGTGGCGCGGGTGCCGAGCTGCTCTTTCTCACCGAGGAGCGCCTCGACCCGATCTCGCCGGCGCACGCGCCCCAGGTGACCGACGGCGGACTCCGCCTGGTCGGCGCGGATCTCGAGGCCCGTTTCGACAGGGCGGGCGACCTCGCCGTTCTGATCGAGCGCGCCGCCGCCGGCGACGATGACGCCGCCCGCCCCGGCCGGCCTCTCCTCTCCGCGCCGGTTCGGCTCGAGCTCCTCCCCGACCATCCGCGCAAGTACCCCGCCTGGGAGATCGCCTGGGAGGACCATTCGGCGCCCGCGCGCGCACGGGCCGGCGCGCCCCGAGCGATCCAGATCGTCGAGACCGGTCCGCTGCGCGCGGCGATCCGGATCGAGCGCGAGGCGCTCGGTTCCCGCTTCATCGAGACCTGGCGGCTCGCCGCCGGCTCGCCCTGGCTCGAAGTCGAGACCGAGATCGACTGGCGGACGCGCGGCGCGCTGCTCGTGGCCTCCCTGCCGACGACCGCCTCGAGCCCGACCTTCCTCTGCGACCTGGGTGTCGGCGCGGTCGAGCGGCCCGTCGCGTCCGAATACCTCTACGAGGTGCCGGCCTATCGCTGGAGCGCGGTCACGGACGAGTCGGGCGGGCCTGGCCTCGCCCTGCTCTGCGACCAACGCGCCGGTCGCAGCCATCCCGACGCGGGCACGCTGCGGCTCACCTTGATCCACTCTCCGGCGACCCTACGCCGCTTCCCGCACCAGGCCACGCAGGACTTCGGGCGCCATCGCGTGCGCTGGGCACTGGCCCCGCTGCCCGCGCAGCGACCGGCGGGCGCAGCGAACCGCCTCGCCGAGGCCTGGTCCACGCCGCCGCTGGCGTTCGCCGCCGAATCCGATTCGAGCGCTGCCGAGCGGGGACCGCGGCGGAGCACTCTGGTCGACCTCGGCGCACATGCCGCCTCGCTGCTCGCCGTCAAGCGCGCCGAGGGCTCGCAGCGTCTCCTGCTGCGGCTGCGCGAGACGGCGGGCGCGCGCACGACCCTGGGCGTCGAGCTCGCCGAGCGGGCGCGGACGGTCGAGGAGCTCGACGCGACCGAGCGGCCCCGTGATCCGGCCCGCTCGGGCGATCTCCCGGCACGAATCGACGAAGCGGAGCCGTTCCGCGTCGACGTCGAGCTGCGCCCCTGGTCGCTGCGCACGCTCGCGATCGAGCTCGATCCGCCGCACTGTCGTCACGCTGTCGGGCACCGGCCCCTCGAGTTGCGCGGCACCCGGCGGGGTTTCTCGCGCGACGGCGAAGTCGCGGCCGGCGGTTTCGACGATGCCGGCCGCTCCTTTCCGCTGGAGCTCACACCGCTCCTCCTCGAGGACGGCCCGGTCCCGTTCGATCTCGCCGCCGTGCACGGCGGCGGCGGCGTGAGCGACGCAGGTGGCGGCACTATCGAGCTCCCCGCGGGCTTCGCCGAGCTCTGGTGGCTCGGCGCCTCGGCGAGCGAGCTGCCTGTCGACGCCCGCTTCACGCTCGGCGCACGAACGCTCGCCGCCCATTTCCCCTCCTGGCGCCACCCGCTCGCCGCGCCCGATCGGCTGCTCTTCGGCGGCCTCAGCGGCCGCCGGACCCGGCGCGGTTGGTCACGCCGCGCGCCGCTCGCCTGGTACGCGACCCATCTCCACGATCGGCGCGGCCGCAACTTGGCCGCCGAACGGGGCATGCTCTTCGCAGTGCCGCTCCGTCTCGACGGCGTCGGCGGCCCGCTCCAGCTGCCGGCCGCCTCCTCCCTGCGCCTGGTCGCCGCGACGCTCGTGCGCGAGCCCGCGCGCCCCGTGGCGGAGACCCTTCCTCTCTTCGACGTCTTCGAGTAGCTCCTGCGCCCACTGGCCGAAACAACTGCCTGTCGTCCGGTTTCTCCCTCTCTCTCAAACCCCAAGGTCACTCGTCGGGGCGCTGCGCGAAGAAGCGTGACGGTCGGGCCAACGGCGCGAAGGCTTGCTGTTTAGGGGAGCGGCGGCTCAGCCTCGGGGCGCTGCGCGAAGAGATCTGACGTCGCGGCCAGCGCCACGAACGGGCGAGCTCCCCCATAAATGAGGGCTTTCTTGGCGGCGCTCGCGAGCTCTGAACGACTTGCGTCAGGCAATAGCGTCCGGCGGTTCCTGTTCCGGCGCGACGCCGGCTTCGCCTTTGGCCTCGTCCTCGGGCTCGACGTGGATGGTGACGGCGGCGTCGGGAATCGCGCGCTCGATCTCGGCCTCGACACGGTCGCAGATCCGGTGGGACGCGGCGACCGTGGTCGAGCCGTCGACCACCAGGTGGAGCTCGACGAAGGTGCGCCACCCCGCCTTGCGCGTGCGCAGGTCGTGGTGCTCGAGGACGGGTGGCCCTTCGGCGGCGAGGACGCGCTCGATCGCCGCCAGCTCCTCACGGGCGATCCCCTCGTCCATCAGGCCGCCGATCGATTCGCGCATCGCTCTCACCCCCGCCCAGAGGATGTGCAGCGCGACCCCGAGCGCGAGGAGGGCATCGAGCGCCCAGTAGCCGGTCGCCCAGGCGAGGCCGAAGCCGGCGAAAACGCCGAGCGAGGTAAAGACGTCGCTGCGCACGTGGAGGGCGTCGGCAAGCAGCGCGGGCGAGCGCAAGCGCCGCCCGGCACGCTCGAGGTAGAGGGCGAGCGCGAGGTTGATCGCCGTCGCCAGGACGCCGAGCGCGAGCCCGAGACCGAGCTCGGGCAGGCGCGGCGTCGCGCCGAAGCGCACGACGGCCCGCCAGCCGATGGCGACCGCGGCGAAGACGACCAGGGTGCCCTCGAGCCCGGCCGAGAAGTGCTCGGCCTTGGCGTGGCCGAAGGGATGGTTGTCGTCCGGGGGCCGGGCCGCCACCTTGAGCGCCAGCCAGAGCGTCGACGCCGCGACGACGTTGACTGTCGATTCGAGCGCATCGGAAAAGAGCGCCACCGAATCGGTCCACCAGGCCGCGAAGAGCTTGAGGCCGAGCACGAGGAGGCCGATCAGGATGCTCCAGAGAGCGGCTCGCGGCGCCGCCGCGCGGTCCCACCGCCTCACCTTCCCCTCCCCCCCGGCGCGCGACCGGCGCCGCCAGAGTGCCCGCCGCTGGAACCGCCTCCGCTCGTCCTGGGCGCCCTCTTCGTCATCGCCCTGTTCGCCATGGCCGCTCTCGATGCCTCGTGGGCCGTCAGAGCCCGGGCCGCGGCCTCAGAAGAGGAGCCCGCGATCCGCCAGGACCTCGACGATCTCGAGCTCCTGGATGCGCCAGACCCCCTCGTCCTCGCGCCAGGCGACGCGCACCCGGAAGCGCTCGCGACCCGGTCCGCCGCTCTCCTCGCCATCGATCTGGACGACCGCGCTCAGCTCGGCCGTCCGGTTCTCGAAGAGCTCGATGTCGCGGTCGGCGTCCGAGACGACGATCCGTCGCGCCCTGTCGCGGTAGCGGTGGACGATGGCGGCGAGCTGCTGCGTGTCGGCAATCGTCTCCTCATAGGGCCGCGCGGAGATCGAGAAGCCCGGCGCGAAGAGCGCCACGATGGCGCGGACCTTGGCGAGAGCCGTCAGCTGATCCTCCGGCCCGCTCTTCTCGAAGGCCTCGAGCGCCCCCTCCCACCGGGAGGCGATCCGGCGCTCGTCGCCGCGCCACCACGACCAGAGCGCCCACGCGGCAATGGCCGCCACGGCCAGGGTGAGGACCCGCTTCATGCTCCCAGTCTACGGGGAGAGGAGCGGGTCCGTCCCGACCCGAAACTCTGGCGACCGCTCCGGCGTAGGGTCTGGTCGAGGAGGCTGGAACCATGCGACCATTCGCCGCACCGCTGGCTCTGATCTGCCTGGCTGTCCTCGCCGCTCCCGCGGCGCCGGCGGCCGCGGACGACGACACCAAGACGAGACTCGAGGTCGACATCGAGCAGGACGGCGAGGAGACGCTTCACCTCCAGATCGGCAGCAGCTGGTTGGGAGCGCTCCTCGCCGCCGCCGAGATCGACTGCGAGCGCTCACAAGATCGCGACGTGCGCAAGATGATGGACAGCCTGCGCGCTCGGGGCGAGGGGGCCGTCTTCGAATACCGGGACCGTGACGACGGCGACCGGGTGCTCGCCCGCCGTTCGCGCGGCAACCTCAAGCTCGAGACGTTCGGCCGGGACGGTGAGCGCGCGACGGTCGAGATGCCCTGGGAGACCGCCGATTGCCTGATGGGCGGGACCGCTCCCGAGGGCGACCTCGGCGAGCGCATCATGCTGGGACTCGCCGACCTCAAGATCGACGTCCGCGACGACGATTCACGGGTCCGCGTCAAGATCGAGTAGGCCCGCTCGCGCAGCGCTCCGTTCGTTCGTCGAACGTGCTGGATCCTTCGTTGGAAGACGGGGACAGGGAAGAAGGGCCCGTGCCGCGCCAAGCGCTCCACCGGCCCCTCGGACCGAGCCAAAACCGCAGTTAGACGAGCTTCGCGCTGAGCACGATCTCGACGCTGGCGAGCGCTTTCGAGACCGGGCAGTTCGCCTTGGCATCGGCGGCGTGCTTCTGAAAGTCCGCCTCGTCGATGCCCGGCGCTTCCGCCTCGCAAACGAGCTCGATCTTCGAGATCTGAAAGCCCGCGTCCCCCTTCGTCAGGTGCACCCGCGCCTCGGTCGCGACGCGCTTCGGAGCGAAGCCCGCCTTGCCGAGCCCGGCCGCGAAGGCCATCGAGAAGCAGCCCGCGTGCGCCGCGCCGATCAGCTCTTCGGGGTTGGTGCCGGTCCCCTCCTCGAAGCGGCTGGCGAAGGAGTACCTGCCCTCGAACGCCCCGCTGCCGAGACGAACCGTCCCGTCGCCGTCGGTCAGTCCGCCGTTCCAAACCGCGTTTGCCTTGCGCAATGCCATGCCTTGCCTCCTCAGAACGAGAACCGGGCGATCGCGCCCAGGGTCAATGTCTCGGTGTCGACGCTGCCGAGCTCTTTCCAAGCGTCGAACCTGTAGTTGGCGTTGAGGTCGAGATGGATCTTGGGCAACAGCAGCAGGTCGAGGCCGGCGCGTGCCGCGTAGTAGGGGTCGGACCAATCGTTCGCGAAGGAGCTCGACCGGGTGATGCCGATGCCGACGCCGCCGTAGACGAAGCCGCCCACCAAGACGAAGACTTGCGGTGAGAACGCACTCTCGGAGGCGCCGCCGAACCCCTTGTCGAAGTACTCGACGTCCGCCTCGAACTTGATGAGGCCGCCCGGCAGGTACTGGTACGAGAAGATCTGAGACACGCCGTCGCTCTCGATGTCGTTGAAGCCCTGATCCTTGAGATCGTCGACGGTCTTCCACCAGTGGAAGCCGAAGCCGAGTCGGTGCTCCCCCGCCTCGGCGGGTGTCGCGACGGTAGCGGCAAGCGCCGCCAGCGAGAGGGCGATCAGGCTCTTTCTCATCGAGTCCTTCCTCGGTAGGGCCGCTTCGAGCGGCGTGCGCCCGACTCTACCAATGCCGGCCCGCGACACCTGTGAACCTCTTCGCTCGGCCGCAAGTGCGGATCGCCCGCCCCCGTGCCCCCCATCACCCATGACGGTCGTAGCGACGCCGCAGCCGCACGCCGCCCCCTTCGCGCGTCACCGAGAAATCGGCGAAAGCCGCGAGGTAGGGGCTGCGCCCCGCGGGCTCGCCGTTGATCGTCTCGATGTCGATCGCTCTGACCGGATCGAAGGCGCGCGTCAGCGCCGAGCGCAACGGCGCCAGCAGCTCGCCGGTCGCCGGGTCGTCGGGCGCGCTCGCGATCTCCAACTCGCGGCCCGAGGCGCGCGAAACCAACAGCAGCTCACTCCCCCGGTACACCAGGTGCGAACCGGGCACGCGGCGTGGTAGCTGGCCCTTGAGCTCTGGCAGGTCGAGCCCGCAAGGGGACGCCGGGTCGAGCGCGTTGACCCACCAGAGCGCGCCCGCCGCCAGCCCGGCGCGCAGCCTCCGCACCGCCTCGGGCGTGGCGAACTGGAGCCCGAGCACGCCCGCGAAGAAATGCCCCGAAACGATCTCGCCGGAGAGCTCGAGCGTCCGCAGCGCCCGCGCGATCCTCGCCCAGGAGAAGGCCTGGGTCTCCTGGGCGAGCAGCTCGCGGAAGACGACGCCGTAGCGGTCGAGCACCAGCCGCGCGCGCTCGCGAGCGACATTCTCCTCGGCCACGGCGTCGCCGGCGCCGGCGGTTTCGACCAGGCGCCAACGACCGGCCGGCGCGCGCGTCGGCGTCCAACGGCGAAGCGTGCGCGCCCCTCGTCTGCCCGGCGCCGCGTCCGCCGGGGCCGGCTCGGGCTCGAAGCGCGCGAGCGCTCCCGAGCGCAGCGCGCGCATCGTCTCGTTCGCCACCCGCCCACGCCACGCCAGGGCCCAGAGAACGCTCTGCGCGGTCGCCCAGGACGACTCGAGCGCGGCCGCGACCTCCCCGAGCTCGAGCCCGCGCGAGTGCTGCGCGAGCAGCGCGAGCAGGCGCTGCTCGAGCGCCGCGTAGCGATACCCCTCCGGCGACTCCCCGTCCAGGTCGAGCTCTCCAGCCTCGCGACGGGTCGCCACCAGGGCGAGCTCGTCCTCGAGCGCGAACGCCGCACGCTCGCGACCGACGCCGACCCAGCGCAGCCGATGCTCTTCGAAGAGCGCGTCGAGCCAACCCGCTTGGTAGCCGGGGAGCCGCGCCGGCAGAATCTCTCCTTCCCACGACGCGACCGGCGCGCCGAATCCGAACAGCCGATCGAAAGCACGCTGCAATCCTGCGACACCGGACTCCGATCCCGTCAGCCCTTGATGCTCCGCCAGGAAGAGCGGCAGCGCGGCGATCGGCAGCGCCACGAGCTCCGACCGCGCCTCGGCCCGTCGCCAGCGCAGCAGAGTCTCGAAGCTGGCGAGCGTCGCCACCCAGGGCCCCTCGACGCCTTCGACGAGCTCGCCAGCGACCACGCGCTCGGCGACCGCGAGCCGCGCGATCGCCGCATCGAGCTCAGAGCGGCCGACGCCGAGGGTTTCGCTCAGCCACCCAACGCGCACCGCGCCAAAGAAACGGAGCCAATCCGAGAGAAAGTCGGCGAGCGCCGCGGCCGGCTCTGCCGGATCAGGCGCCAGCGTCCCTCCATCGCTTCGAAAAGACGCCATGAATGCGGGCGGTTGGCCGGTCCCTGTGGCCGCCTGCGCCGGAACCAACTCAGGCGCCGCATCAGAGCCCAGAAGCTCCATAGATGGGGGTGCTTGGCCCGCCCCTGCGGCCGGCTGCGCCGGAGTGGCGTCGACGGCCCGACCGCGCAGCGGCACCGCGCCCAGTTCACCCTCCCCTAAACGGTCCTTGGCAACGTTCGCCGCGCCGCCCCCGGCCCCCGGCAGGGCTCCCCAGCCCGAATCGGCGCCGGAGAGAAGAAAGGACATCGAAGCGCGGTCCGCGGCGCCGAGCCAGGACCCCGGGCCGCGCGCGGCGAGCAGGGTGTCGCGCGCGGCGACGCCGGTCGAGCCGAGCTCGAGCGCGACGAGTTGCGATGCGACCTCGCGCGCGAGCTCCGCTGCGAGCCCCGCACGATCCCGCTCTATCGCCGCGAGCAGCTCCGTCCACTCGGCCGGCGGCATCCAGAGCCGCTCCTTGATCCACTCGACGAGCTCGAGCGCCGTCGTCGGCGGATAGTCGGGAAGGAGCCGCTGCGCCTTCTCGCGGAACCTCTCGATCAGCTCCGGCGCGATCCGCGGTCGGTCGCCGGAGAGCGCGATCTCGCGCACCAGGTCGTCCGCGAGCGCGCTCCCCCGCCGCGCCGCGGGGACATCGTCCTCGTACATCAGCTCGTTGGTGCGCCGCCAGACCAGGTTCGCCGCGAGCGGCGACGGGCGCGGGGTTCGAATGTGGGCGACGCGGATCTCGCCGCTCGCGACCTCGGCCAGGCGCCGCCGCAGCACGTCGAGCTCGAACTCGTCGCGCAGGCAGGTTCTCCAGGTCTCGGCGAGCAGCGGGAAGTCGTCGAACTTCGATACCGCTTCGAGCAGCCGCTTGGCGTTCTGGCGCGAGCGCCAGAGCGGCGTGCGCTTGGCCGGCCCGGCACGCGGCAGCAGCAGCGCCCGCTGCGCGTTCTGACGAAAGTGGGCGCCGAAGAAACCGGAAGACTCGAGCCGGGAGCGCAGCAGCGACTCGAAGCGCTCCGGTTCGACAGCGAGCAGCAGCGCTTTGGGGTCCGCTCCCTCCGGGAGCACCAGGAGAATCGCGTCGTCGTCCGCGTGCGCTTCGATCGGCTCGCCTTCCTGCTCCTCCCAGACGCCGGCCAGCGCGAGCGCCAGCGGCCGATTCACACTGCCGCCCCAGAAGGTGTAGATGATCACGGCCCGCCGCGACGGATCGCGCCGCTCTTCACACTCCTCGATGACGATCTGGTGGCGGTGCGGCAGCGTCCCGCCCAGCGCCTCGCGCGCCGCCGCGAGATCGGCGAGGAGCGTCTCGGCGGCCCGGGGCTCGAGCACGTAGTCGCTTTCGAGCTCGGCCCGAAACGTCGGATCCGCGAGCCGTCCGTTGGCCGACTCGAGGAAGCGGGCCACCCGCTCGGAGGCGAAGCTGCCGCGATCCCTGGCGTCGGCGCGCCAGAAGGGGGCGAGCGAGGCCCCGCCGCGCGCCGGCGCGACGAAGACCTCGTTGGCGGTGATGCGCCGGATCCTCCAGGCCTGGGCGCCCAGGACGAAACTGTCGCCGACCGAGCGCTCCCAGACGAATTCCTCGTCGAGCTCGCCCAGCCTGGCGTTCGACTCTTCGAGCCGGATCTGGAAATAGCCCCGGTCGGGGATGGTTCCCCCGGACTGGGCGAGCAGGCGCGCGATCCCGGGCCGAGCCTGGGCCGTTCCGGTCAGCCGGTCGAGCGCGATTCTCGGCTTGAGCTCGGCGACCCGCGCCTCTTCGTAGCGCCCGGCAAGCATCTCGACGACGAGATCGAACTGCCGGCGCGAGAGGTCGCGGTAGGGATCGGCGGTGCGCACGAAGGCGTAGAGATCGTCGAGCGACCAGCGCTCGTGGGCGAGCAGGCCGAGCAGGGTCTGCGCCAGCAGGTCGAGCGGCGCTGCGACTGGAGCGATCGGCTCGAGCACGCCGTCGAGCACTGCGCGCGCGACGACCGCGCAGTCGACGATGTCGCGTGCGTGGGTCGGGTAGAAGATCGCGCGGCTCACCTCCCCGACCTGGTGGCCGGAGCGTCCGATGCGCTGCGCTGCCGATGCGAACGACCGTGGCGCTTGCGCGAGCAGGACGCGGTCGAGCGCGCCGACATCGATGCCGAGCTCGAGCGAGCTGGTGGCGACCAGCGCCGGCAGCTCGCCCCGCTTCAATCGCCTCTCGACGGTGCTCCGGAGCTCCTTCGACAGCGACCCGTGGTGGGACCAGGCGAGCTCGCGGCCGGCGGCGTCGTTGATGAGCCGGGTGAGCTTCTCGGCGAGACGCCGGCTGTTGGTGAAGACCAGGCTCGAGCGCACCTCGCCGATCCGCGCGCGCAGCTCGTCGGCGAGCCGGAGCCAGAGGGCGTCGGGCGACGCGGCCAGCTCGTCGTCATCGAGCGACCCGACGTGGCGGACGCCGATCTCGTAGCGCTTGCGCGCGCGCGACTGGACGATCTCGACCTCGCGCCGGACGTAGCGCGGCTCGCCACCCGCGCCGCGCTCGAGCCGGGAGCCGCCGACGAAGCGGGCGATGCGCTCGGCCGGATGCACCGTCGCCGAGATCGCGACCCGCTGGAACTCGCCGGCGATGCGGGTCAGCCGCTCGACCGCGGTGATCAGGTGCGTGCCGCGCTTGCTGCCGGCGATCGCGTGGATCTCGTCGAGGATCACGAGGCGCAGGCCGCGGAAGAGGGTCTCCGCCCGCTTGCCGAGCAGCAGCAGGTTCAGGCTCTCGGGCGTCGTGATCAGGATCTCGGGCGGCCGCCGGAGCATCCGCTGGCGCTCGGCCGGCGGCGTATCGCCGCTGCGCACGCCCAGCCGCACCGCCCGCGGCTCCGCTCCCGCCGCCTCGAGCGCCGCCGCGATCCCCGCCAACGGCTCTTCGAGATTCCGCTCGATGTCGGCGTTGAGCGCCTTCAAGGGGGAGACGTAGAGGACACGCACTCCGCCCCCCTCCCAGGCACCCGTCAGCAGCCGGTCGAGCGGCCAGAGGAAGCCGGTGAGCGTCTTGCCGCTCCCGGTCGGCGCGATCACCAGCGTGTGCGCCCCCGACTGGATCACCGGCCAGGCGAGCCGCTGGATCTCCGTCGGCGCGCCGTACCGCGCCTCGAACCAGGCGCGGACGACGGCATCAAACATCTCGAGGCTCACCGCCGGAGCTTAGAACGGAGCGAGAGGTCCGCCACCTGTCCGACCGGCTGGACACCGGGCCGCCCTGCCTCGCACACGCGTCGCTGCGCCGCAGCGGCTGGCGAGGGCCGCCCGGGGGCGCGGCGTTCTAGCGCCCGGCGATGGTGATGCCGCCGCCGCTGGTGCGCAGCTTGAGGAGGGCACCGCCGCCGTTGAGCCCGCCCTGCAGGCTGTCGCGTCTGATCTTGCCGCGGACGGTGACCGGCAGGTCGCACTCGACGCTGCCGCCCGAGGATACTGCGTCGATTTCGAGCCCCACGGACGGGTCGACGGTCACGGTCAGGCCACCGCCCGATGACTCGAGTCGGCCGCCGCGGGCGTTGCCGGCGGCGAAACCGACCTTCACGGGCCCGCCGGAGCTCTCGGCGACCACCGCGCCGTGGGCTTCGCGGATCCGGACGCCGCCGCCGCTGCTCGACGCGTCGAGATCGCCGGCGATCTCCTCGGCTTCGACCGAGCCGCCGCTCGAGGCGAGGCGGACGGTGCTGGCGATCTGCCGCACCTCGACGCCACCGCCCGAGCTCTGGGCGCTCAGGGCGCCCCCGATCCGCTCCGCGACGACGGATCCGCCGCTGCTCGACAGGACCGCGGCGCCGCCGATGTCGGCCAGGCGGACTCCACCCCCGGAGCTCTTCACGCTCACCGCGCCGACGAGGTTCGAGACCTCGACCGCGCCGCCCGAGCCCTCGACTTGGGCGGAGGCGTCCCTGGGCAGCGTGACCGCGACCTCGGTATGGCCGCGGAACCCGCCGAACCAGCTCGCTATCCCGCGGTTCTTGCGCTCGATCACCACTTCGAGCCGGCCGCTCTTTCGGTCGTCGAAGCGCACGGCGTAGGTCGCCTCGAAGTCGCTGCGGTCCGAGGTGATGGTCACCACCGCCGCGCTCCCGTCGCCGCCGCGCACCACCACGTCTCCCGCTTCGGCCCGCAGCGAGAGACTGCCCCCCGCCGCCAGCTCGAACCGCTTCTCCAGCCGGAAACCCTCCGCCCAGGCCGCTGTCGCGGCGAACGCGGAGAGGACCAGCACCACTGTACGAATCCTCCTCGAGCTCATGTCGAACTCCTCCCCTCGATACAACGGGACCCACCAAGGAGAAGTTTCAAAAGCACGCCACCTCGTGGAATCCCTTGAGTTTCCTCTGTCCGCCGCCAAACGGCGCTTCGCGCAGAGCGGTCCGCTCCAGCCTGGACCCCGAAAGCAGGCATTGAAGGGGCGCAGAGGACGCCGCTGCGCCTTGCGACAGGCCATTCCGATGGCAGAGGCGACCTCTTCCCACCTTCTTCCCAAGGGGTTCTTCGGGACAGGAGAGCGGCGCGACGCCGAGCGACAGGCCCCGCCGACGGTACCCGCACACGCCTCTGAGGGCTTTCTCGAACGCTGAATCAGCCGATCCAGGCGAGGCCTGCCTGCCGAGCGCCCGTCCGGTGCCGACCGATCTGATTCCGAGCTGATTCGATCCTCTGAGAGAGCTCCATAGAGGGGCTCGGGCAGGCACGGTCGCCCCTCGCGGAGCGCCTCAGCGGCTTCCCAGTCCCACCCTTCTATGGAGCCTTTTCGCTACCTTCGCGCCGGCGAACCGACCGTCGCGCAGCGCCGCGATCGCGGGCCGCCGGGAGCGGAGCCCCGTTGCCTGGCGAGCCGGGGCGATCCGGTCGCGCCTGCGCGGCGCGGGCGCGCGTCGGACTGGACTCCAAGAGGCAAGCTCAGCGGCGGCGGAAGGCGGCCTCGTAGATCACCGGGACTCGACCTCGGGTGAGGCTATCGGGACCGGGGCGGTTGTATTCGGTCAGGGCAACGGCCGGGTCGGGTACGAAGCCCCTGGCGTCGAGCTCCTCGACCAGCTCGGCCTCGGTCAGGAAGCACTGCGGCGCGCCGGAGAACTGGGTGAAGACGAAGGTCTCGCCGGCAACTGGCGCCGCGTCGGGGGCCAGCGTGTTGCGGGAAAAAGTGAAGACGAAGAGCGCCGCGCCCGGTTTGGCGACGCGCGCGGCTTCGGCCATCGCCGCGCGCATCTCCGCCGACGATCTCGCCAGGTTCCAGATGCCATGGGCGACCACCAGGTCGGCGCTCGCGCTCGCTATCGGCAAGCGATCCATCGGCGCGAGCGTGAGTCGAACGCGCTCCGCGAGGCCCTCGGAGCGCGCCCGCCGGGCGGCGGCGCGGAGCATCGGCCAGGAGAGGTCGGTGCCGTCGACCCTCCAGCCGTGCCGCGCCAGCGGCAGGGCGTTGCGTCCCGCGCCGCACCCGATATCGAGCGCCCGGCCGGTCCCGCGCCGTCGCAACTCCGTCTCGGCGAACCGCATCAGGACGCCATTCGGCTCCGCTTCGACGAAGCCCGCGACAGTCTCGGGAGTGGTCCAGGGGGAGCCGTCGCACAATTCCACGGGCGGACCCTAGCAGGCGATGCTGTCGCCGTTTCGATTCGGTCGGCTATCCTCTGGGCATGACGATTCCAGCCGCCCAAGTACTCGAGCTCAGGTCTCTTGTCACCCCCACCGAGCAGGGCATCGCGAGCCGAGTGTTGGCGAAGACTGCCGGCGGCAACCTCACTCTCTTCGCCTTCGACTCCGGCCAGGGGCTCACCGAACACACGTCGCCCTACGATGCGCTGGTGATGGTGCTCGAGGGGGAGCTCGCTCTCACCATCGGCGGCGCCTCGGTGCGGGCGACTCCCGGCACACTGGTCCGCATGCCTGCCGGCGTCCCCCATGCCCTGGAGGCCCGCGCCCCCGCCCGCATGCTCCTGGTCATGCTGCGGGAGACGAAAGACGCCTGAATCGAACGACGGCACAGGGCAGCGCCGCGGTGCCGACCGCTCGCCGCGACGCGCTAGAACGGCAGCCCCACCGCCTTGGTGAGAAACGCCATGTAGGGCTTCGTCGCCGCGAACCGGTCCGCGAGGTAGTCGAGGAGGTCGGGCCGCGTCACATCGGTCTTCGTCAGATGGAGCACGGCGATGTGGTCCTTCCGGCGCAAGGCAGCGGCCAGGGGGTGCTCCGGATCGAAGCCCTTGGGCGCCCGCTTCAAGCTCTCGCCTTCGAGCTCGAATCCCTCCTCGAACGCCGGCGCGGCGGTGGCCGTGCGGTACCCTTTCGGGCTCGCCACGATCGCCTCGCGGATGTCCGCCAGGGCCGCTGGCTCCGGGTGCCACATGCCGGCGCCGAGAAAGACCGACACCGGGTCGACGTGGAAGTAGAAGCCGGGGGCGTGGACATCCTTGCCCGCGACGTGGCGAAACTGGACCCCGAGATTGGTCTTGTAGGGGCTCTTGTCCCGGCCGAAGCGGACGTCGCGGTGGATGCGCATCAGCGAGCCCCCGACCTTGCGATCGCTCGCCACGAGATAGCGCGAGATTCTCTCGAGCCGCGGCGCCATCCGCCGGATCAGCTCGAGCGCCGGCTCGCGCACCTCCCGCTCGTAGCGGTCCCTGTTTCTTTCGAACCAGTCCCGGTGGTTGTTCGCGTCGAGCTCGCGCAAGAACGCGAGCAGGCCCGGACCGATCGGATTGTCGCCATGCTTCGCCGGCATGATCCTCGTCCTCCTCGTCCAGAGGCTATCGAGACCGCGCCTCGTTGCCCAGCCGGGCCTCGCGGGCGCATGAGCTATCTTCGACAGAACGATGGCGATGGAGCGAGAGCGGAACCCCGTAGAACGGCGCGAGGTGGCGAGCCTCGTCCTCGCGCTCGCGATCGCCTCCTCGCTCGCGGGCTGCCGGACCGAGCCGGCGGCGCCGCCCGCCGGCCGCTCGGCGCTCTGGGGGGAGGCCGGCGAGCGCTTCGACCCCGCCGGACCCGTCACCGACTACTCCTTCGCCGGCTACCACTTCGGCGAACAGCCGCTGCCCGAGGTTCCAGCCACGGCCAACGTGCGCGACTTCGGAGCGATCGGCGACGGTGTGGCGGACGACACTGCCGCATTTCGCGCTGCGCTGGCAGCGACATCCGCCGGCGCGATCGAGATCCCCGCAGGACGCTTCCGGCTGAGCGACGTGTTACGACTCGAGCGCAGCGGCGTCGTGCTGCGCGGCGCCGGCATCGGGCAGACCGTGATCGACATCGAGCGCACACTCTGCGACGTGCTCGGCAAGGGACCGCACGGCGGACCGTGCGGGTGGAGCTGGGGGGGCGGCTTTCTCTGGGCCGAGGGAGGATTCGGCGCGGGCGAACGCTTGAGCGCCGTGGTCGCGCCGGCCCGGCGCGGCGAGACCGAGCTCGTGGTCTCGAATCCCGCCAGCTTCGCGCCGGGCCAGCTCGTCCGACTCCTCCAGCTCGACGACGAGGCGGGTTCGCTCACTCTCCACCTCCATGCCGGCCGCGAGTTTCGAGGACGCTGCCAGGTCGAGCATCCGGGCAACCGCCTCGTCGACAGGCTGCTGCGCGTCGTCGCGCGCGACGGGGAGCGCGTGCGTTTCGACCGGCCGCTGCGGGTCGACGTCCGTCCCGAGTGGCGGCCCGAGCTACGCAGCTTCGAGCCGACGCTCGAGGAGATCGGCATCGAAGGGCTGACGATCGAGTTCCCGCTCGTCGAGTACCCGGGGCACCACCAGGAGCCGGGGTACAACGCGATCTTCCTGCAGGAGCTCTGGAACTCCTGGGTACGCGACGTCGAGATCGTCAACTTCGACAACGGCATCCATTTCCACTTCGCGCGCAACATGACCGGCACCGGCCTCGTCGTCCGGGGCCGCGGCGGGCACTACGGGCTCTCGGTGCGCGGCTCGCACGACACGCTCGTGACCGACTTCCGCGTCGACGCGGTCTCGCAGCACGACCTGTCCAACGCGCTGCTCGGCAACGGCAACGTCTACTCCGGCGGATCAGGGACCGACCTCAACTTCGACCACCACCGTCGGGCTCCGTTCGACAACCTCTACACCGATATCCAGGTCGGCGAATCGTGGCGCTCGAAGCGGATCTGGAAGACGAGCAAGACCAGGAGCGGCCACGTCACCGCGGCGCGTGAGACCTTCTGGGGCATCGGCCCCAAAGTCCTCGGCGCGACGCTTCCCGCCTGGCCCGCG
This sequence comes from uncultured Acidobacteriota bacterium, assembly GCA_963700315.1. Classification (GTDB taxonomy): domain Bacteria; phylum Acidobacteriota; class Thermoanaerobaculia; order Multivoradales; family JAGPDF01; genus JACTMI01. The sequence goes on from CAVOXC010000003.1 coordinate 468,263, forward strand.
ATGACCGTCGTCGGGGCGATCGAGGGACAGCCGTCGCAGGACTCCGAAGGCGGCTGGTTCGAATCGATCGCCGAGCTGCAGCCGGCCGACCTGCACCGGGCGCAGCTCGAGCGGCGCCTGGCGCGCCGCCGCTGAACCTCGGCGCCAAGCCGGCCCGCGCTTGGCACGGCGACCCGGTCTAAGATCTCGCCATGTCGACCCTCGCCGGCAAGACCCTCTTCGTCACCGGCGCTTCGCGCGGCATCGGTCTCGCGATCGCGCTGCGGGCCGCGCGCGACGGCGCCAACGTCGCGGTCGTCGCCAAGACGACCGAGCCTCATCCGAAGCTGCCGGGAACCATCTTCACCGCCGCTGAGCAGATCGAGGCCGCCGGCGGACGGGCCCTGGCCATCGCCACCGACATCCGCTCGGAAGCGCAGGTCGCGGCGGCGGTCGCCGCGACCGTCGAGCGCTTCGGCGCCATCGACGTCTGCGTCAACAACGCGTCGGCGATCTCGCTCACCGGCACCGTCGCCACCGAGATGAAGCGCTTCGACCTGATGTTCGGGGTCAATCTGCGCGGCACGTTTCTCTGTTCGAAGCTCTGCATCCCACACCTCGAGCGCGCGCCGAATCCTCACATCCTCAACCTCTCGCCGCCGCTCTCGATGCGGGCCAAGTGGTTCGCGCCGCACGTCGCCTACACCATGGCGAAGTTCGGCATGTCGCTGTGCGTCCTGGGCATGGCCGACGAGCTGCGCGCCCAGGGCATCGCCGTCAATGCCCTCTGGCCGCGCTCGGTGATCGACACCGCGGCGATCGCCATGCTGGGCGGCCTGGTCGCGCGCAAGCAGACGCGGAAGCCCGAGATCGTGGCGGACGCCGCCCACTGGATCCTCACCCGCCCGTCGCGCGAGACGACCGGCGAGTTCTTCGTCGATGACGACGTGCTCGCCCGCGCCGGCGTCACCGATCTCGAACGCTACGCCGTCGAACCCGGCCAACCGCTCATCGCCGACTTCTTTCTCGAGGAACCCGGAGACCCGACATGATGGAGACCCGCCCGCTGCGCGCGCTCGATCAGGCGACCATGGAGAAGCTCTTCGAATCGACCGATGCCGCCGGACTGTCGCGCGAGGCGCTGCGCGTCGCCCTGGTCCGGGACGGCTCCGGCGACGTCCGGCGCGTGCGCCCGGGTCTCTACGAGATCACCCTGCCCGAGCACGACGACCTCGCGCCCTTCTTCGCCCGCATGACCGAGCTCATCCGTGCCGCCGACGAGGACGCGGAGGCGACGCCGACTTGAGCGCGCCCGCGAACATCGTCCGGGCGGCCTGCCCGCTCGACTGCCCCGACGCCTGCAGCCTCGAGGTCACCGTCGAGGCCGGGCGGGTGACCAGGATCGCCGGCGCCACCGACCGCAACGAGCTGACCGCGGGATTCATCTGCTCCAAGGTGCGCACGCTGCCGCGCCACCTGCGCGGGCCCGACCGGCTGCGGACGCCGCTCGCCCGCGCCGGCGCGAAAGGCGCGGGGACGTTCACTCCGATCGGCTGGGACGAGGCGCTCGACCGCATCGCGGCTCGACTCGTCGAGGTCCGCGACCGTTACGGCGGCGAGGCGATCCTTCCCTACGCCTACGGCGGCTCCAACGGACTGCTCTCGGACGGCTCGACCGATGCCCTGCTGTTCGGCCGCCTGGGCGCGTCCCAGCTCGCGCGCACCATCTGCGCCGCGCCCACCGGCCGCGCCGCGACCGGCCTCTACGGCAAGATGGAGGGGGTCGCGCTGCCCGACTACGTCGACGCGAAGCTGATCGTGATCTGGGGCTGCAATCCGTCCGCGACCGGCATCCACCTCCTGCCGATCGTGGGTGCCGCCCGCGCGGCCGGTGCCCGACTGGTCGTCGTCGATCCGCGACGGATTCCGCTCGCGGCACAGGCGGATCTCCACCTGGCGCCCCGCCCGGGGACCGACCTCGTCCTCGCGCTCGCCGCGATCCGCGAGCTCTTCTCGAGCGGACGCGCCGACCTCGATTTCCTCGAGCGTCACGCCACCGGCGCCGACGAGCTCCGCCGGCGCGCGGAGCCCTGGACGATCGAGCGCGCCGCGGCCGTCGCCGCAGTGCCCGCCGCGGACCTGAGCCGTTTCGTCGACCTCTACGCCGACGCTTCGCCGGCGGTGATCCGCTGCGGCTGGGGCGTCGAGCGCAACCGTAACGGCGGCTCGGCGGTCGCCGCCATCCTCGCCCTGCCCGCGATCGCCGGCAAGTTCGGCGCGCGCGGCGGCGGCTACACTCTGTCGAATTCAGCCGCCTGGCGCTTCGACACCGAGCCGATCTGGGGCACGCCAGCGCCGACTCGCTCGATCAACATGAACCGCCTCGGCGCCGCGCTGCTCGGCGCCGAGCCACCCGTGCAGGCCCTCTTCGTCTACAACTCGAACGCGCTCGCGACGGCGCCGAATCAAGCGCTGGTCCGGCGTGGCTTGGAGCGGGAGGATCTGTTCACGGTGGTTTTCGACCAGGTGATGACCGACACCGCGCGTTACGCCGACGTAGTCTTGCCGGCGACGAGCTTCCTCGAGCACCACGAGGTGTCACGCGGCTACGGTGCCTACGTCCTCCACGTCACCGCGCCCGCGGCCGATCCGCCCGGGGAGGCGCGCGCCAACTACCAGGTCTTCGCCGAGCTCGCGGTTCGCTGCGGCGTCGCGCGCCGGGACGAGATCCCATCCGAGACCGAAGCGGTCGAACGGATCCTCGACTCGACCGGCTGCGGCGCCAGAGTGCGCGCGGAGATCCGCAGCCAGGGCTACGCGTTGCCCGCTGCCGGCGCCCGTCCCGTGCAGTTCGTCGACGTCCTGCCGAAGACAGCGGACGGCAGAGCTCACCTGGTTCCCGAGTCGCTCGATCAGGAGGCGCCCGGAGGCCTCTACGCCTACCGTCCCGAGACGAAGGACGAGCGGTTTCCGCTCGCCCTGGTCTCGCCCGCGACGAACCGAACCATCTCCTCGACGTTCGGGCACCTGCGCCCGGGACCGGTGCCGCTCGAGATCCACCCCGACGACGCCGAGGCGCGCGCGATCGCGAACGGCGACCTGGTACGAATCTGGAACGAGCTCGGTGAGGTGATCTGCCCCGCGCGGCTCTCGCCGGCGATGCGTCCAGGCGTCGTCGAGCTCCCCAAGGGGCTCTGGAGCCACAACAGCGCGAACGGCTCGACCGCCAACGCGCTGGCCCCGGACACGCTCGCCGACCTGGGCGGCGGCGCCTGCTTCAACGACGCGCGGGTCGAGGTCGAGCGCGCCGCGGGTCAGCGCCGGCGCGCGGCCGAATAGTAGACGGAGAGGCCGCCGGTGCGCGGCTCCGGACCGTCGACCTCGAAGATCACGAGCACTGTCGTCGACTCGCCATCCCGCCTGAGGATCGGATCGCCGACGAATCGGCATCCGCCGGCGCTGCATGGGCGGTCGGGAAAACAGTCCGCCGAACGCGCGCCCGGAGCTCCAGCCTCGTAGCGGAAACCCAGGTAGCGCATGCCCTTGGGCACGTCGACCCGGAGCACGGAACAGCCCGCGGGCAGCGGACGGCCCAAGAAGCTCTCGACTTCTGCTCGAGCGGCTCCCGCGAGAAGCGACCGCAGCTCTTCGCCACAGCCCCCGCTCGTCGACAGCCGCACCTCCGTGAAGAGCGCCTGCTCGCCCGGGCTGCACTCGTAGCAGGTGCGCTGGACCGGCGGCATCTGCGCCGGCGGCACCAGGGGCGCAGACGGCGCTGGCGGTGGTGGCGCCGGCGTCGAGGCGCTGCGCGGTGGTGGTGGTGCTGGGGCCAGCGTCGCAACGGGCTCTGATGGGGGGGGCGGTGCTGGCGTCGCGGCACTGCGCGGCGGCGGCGGCGCAGGGGTCGGCGTCGCGACGGGCTCTGATGGCGGGGGCGGTGCTGGCGTCGCGGCGCTGCGCGGCGGCGGCGGCGCAGGGGTCGGCGTCGCAACGGGCTCTGATGGGGGGGGCGGTGCTGGCGTCGCGGTGCTGCGCGGCGGCGGCGGCGCAGGGGTCGGCGTCGGTACTGGCTGTGATGGGGGGGGCGGTGCTGGCGTCGCGATGCTGCGCGGCGGCGGCGGCGCAGGGGTCGGCGTCGGTACTGGCTCTGAGGGGGGCGGCGCGACACTCTGAATCATCGGGCGAGCCGGTGGCGCGCTCTTGGCTCGATCGAGGCGGACACGCATCGGCGCCACTGCGCCCGGAACGTTGTGCTGCGCCGCGCTCTCGATCGTCGGCTTCTTGTCCGCTACGAGTAAGAAGGTCGCCCGAAAGGTCATGTGGCCCTGATGGCGAACCTCCACCGACCAGAGACCCCCGGCGAGACCGCCGATGGCCGCGCGGCCGCGCGGGTCGGTGAGCACCGGCGCCGGGCGCTCGGTCTGATCGCCATAGGAGAGCACCACCTCGGCGCCCTCGACGGCGCGCCCGCGCTCGTCGTCGACGCGGACCTCGAGGCCCGCGGGGCCGGTCCAGACCTGGGCGGACGCCGGCATCGACAACCAGAGCCAAGCGCATCCGAACATGCAGCACGACGAAATCCAGCGAGGGACGCGCATGGGCGAATCCTACCTTCGACCGTCCTCCGCGCCGCGAGGCAGCTGTCGGAGCGCCAGGACTCCCAGCGCGAGCGCGACGAGGAACAGGGCGCCCGTCACCGCCCGTCGGCTGGGTGGCCCCTCGCCGGGAGCCGGCGCATTGGCTCCGGTCGAGAGGTCCGCCCGCTCCGCGAGATCGATCCGGTACGGCGCCATCGCCAAGTCGTAGGCCGTTCGCCTCCAGAAGTTGTCGCCTGAGGGTGCCGCGAGCCCGACGGCTCCTGCGGCAACCTCGACGGAATCCCCCTCGGGCCAGAGGAAGGTCAGGCGAGGGCGCGCGCTCTCCAACTCGACCGAGACCCGCGACAGTGGAGCGGAATCGCCGTCTCGGAACTGCAGCCGGGCGCGCGACCCGACCTGTCCGACGACCTGAAGTGTCTGGATGCAGGAAGTCCGTCGTGGCGCGGCGCAGTCCGAGGGTCGGCCATGGGCGCTCGGCGAGATTCCCCCGTCCGCCTGGAGAAACACGTCGCGGCGAAATGGCGCCGCCTCCGCCGGCATCCTCAGCCGAAGAGTTCGGCTCCACCTCATCGAGTTCCAATTCTGTCGGTCTTCGAGCTCGAGATCGAGCACGCTGGAGCCCTTCGCATCGCGCCGGGGCGTTCTCCGCGCGATCAGCTCTACGGTTTCCGGCTCGGGCGCCGTGTCCAGCTCATAAGGAATCTGCCGCCCGTCGGCGAGCACCCTGAGGCCGGCACCCCGATCACCGATCCACTGTCCGAGCTTCGCGGGGAGCTCGACCGCGACGAGCGAGCCAGTCCACACGAGTTCGGGCCGAGGCACCGGGATGCGGAGAGCGTAGGTGGCTTCCGGGGCGGTGGCTCCGTCCGCGGAGAGCGACGTCGACCGCTCGAAGGGACGCTCCGGGCCGAGCTTCGCGGAATCGCCCGGAACGATGCCAGCGAAATCGTCGGCCGCGGGTTCGCGCGAGATCGCAGGGTAGACGAGACGGTACCGACCGGAGCTTCGCGCGTCGAAATGGAGGCGATGTCCGAGCAGGTACCAGGCGGCCGAAATCTCTCCAGCCCCGGCGCCCTCGAGCTCCAGCCGGGCAATCCCCTCGGTGAATACGTACCCGACCAGCTCGATGCGGTGGCGGGTCGCCCGCTTCGGCCAAGCGCCTGCGGCGACTGTCACCCAGGTCCCATTCTCGGCGCTCTGGAGCCGGTAGGCCGTTGGCGTCGCTTCGCCCATCGGCAATTGGGCCACCAGCGCGGAAACCGGAACCGACCAAGGCACATTCAGGAAGCGGAAGCGACGAGCGCCCGCGAACTCGCTGATCGGAGCGAGCACGACGGGCAAGGTCGGGAGTGTCGCCACCTTCCGAGTGGGGCAGAGTTCGGCTTCGTCGGGAGTTTCCATCTCAGCGCTCGCCGGCCAGTAGATCCGAAACACGTCAGCTTCGACCGAAGGGAACTCGAGCAGCATCTGGGAGGCAGACGGGTCGGGCCCGTGTCGAAATCGCAGTCCCTCGGCCAGAACTCTCCACCTGCCAAATCGATCGCGCGCCTCCACCCGGCTCTCGAGCCCGGCGAGGGTGGGGTGTAGGCGAAAACGGACCTCCGAGAATGGTCCGCTAGTCTCCTCCGGTGTCAGATTCAGGACGATCCACTCTGAATCCTGCTCAACAACCGTGAGCAGGGCGAACGGGCAATCGCTCGCGTCCGAGCGATCCTCCCACAGCGCCGCCGGCGCGGGATGGCCGTCCGGATCGAAGAGCTCGAGCGCAAGGGCGCCGCCGTGCAGAAGAAGAGCCGCGTCAGCCTCTACGACGACATGCCCCGCCCGTTCGACCTGGATCTCCCGCTCGTAGTACACCTCGGCGATGACAGGTTGCGCCGCACACACCGCGAAGAACGCCGCGAGCAGCCAGCGCCCCCTCCTGCCGGCCGCGCTCATCTCTCTTCCTCGCGACGAAAGACGTAGCGTTGATAGAGCCAGGCGAGCAGGAGCAGGCACGCGCCGAGGCCGAGGAATGAGGCCACGCGATAGAGGCCGGTGAGCCCGGAAGCGTCGACGAGGAAGACCTTGAGGACCACGAGTAGCATCACCGAGAGCGCAGCCAGGCGGAGCCCGCGGAGCCTGCGCGCGACGCCCAGAACCAGAAGCAGCGTCGCGAGCACGGCCCAAGCCGCCGAATAGGCGAAGCGCTCCGCCGGGCTTGCGCCGCCCGTCGCCAGATCGCCACCACGAAAGAGATGGCGCACTTCGAGCGTCACCCAGGCGAAGCCGAAGAGGAGCGCGCCAGCTTGTAGGAGGTTGGCGAACCTCGGGTCAACAGCAGCCGGCAAGCCACGCGCGGCGAGCAACATGAGAGCCGCGGGGAGCGCGTAGGCGAGCAGCAGGTGGTTGAGCACCGGGGACTCGCCGACCGAGAAACGCATGATCGTTGGATTGCGAATGAGGAAGTGCCAAAGAACGGCGAAAAACGAAGCGAGCGCGACGACGATGCTTCCCGCCATGGGAAGAGTCGGCAGGACGAAGCGGCGGGCCGCGGCGAAGCAGCCGATCCCGAACAGGAACCAGACGGCGACGAGAACGCTCGAGGCGAAGAGGCCCGGCGTCGAAAACGCGTGGAACAGCCTCGCGGGATCGAGCGCGTGCACCGTCTCGAGCGTGACGCCGGCGAAGGCGAGCGCGGCGGCGCCCGCTTCGAGCGCAATGGCGCTCCGTGCCCAACCCTGTCGGAGCGCCAGGCGCGAGGCGGCGAAGAGACTCACCGCGGGCACGCCGTAGCCCCAGAGGAGGAGATTCCAGATCGGCGTCGGGCCGATCGGGTAGTCGAGAATCGCGGGGTTGAGCAGAAGCCGGATCGTGGCGATGGCCGCGAGCAGAAGACCGAGACGGCGCAGGATGGGCAGCTCGAGCCGGCCGGCGATCGCCCAGAGCGCCGGAACCTCGAGGGCCAAGGCCACGGTCAGCCACTCTCGCTCGAGAGCGAAAGCGACCGCGAAGCTCGCGAGCAACGCGCCGGCCGCGGCCAGCGCGCCGAGGGCGCCGTCACCGCCCGAGAGTTCGCCGCGCCGCTTGGCGACGGGCGCAACGCCCAACACGGCGACCGCTGCCAGGGCCGCGAACCCGACCGCCCAGAAGAGATCGTCGACGCCTTCGACCTCGAGGGCAACCGCGAGTGGAAAGAGTGCGAGCGAGCCGCCCGCGAGCGCGGCCCACCGCGCGGCGTACTTCGCCCGAAAAAGGAGCGCGTAGGGAGCGACCGACCAGAGCGCCAGCGCGCCCGCCGTGACCAGGACGAGCGCGCTGCGCTCCGCCTCGGGCAGGCGCGAGCTCCAGCGCGCGAGCAGGCCGAGCGTCGCGAAGGCGCCGACCGGCGCGATCCAGAAGTGCTCCTCCTCCCGCAGGGCCGCGAGGGCCAGGCACCCCGCTCCGAGCAAGCCGAAGAACCCCCACTCGATCAGGCCGAATTCGGAGCGCCAGACGACGACCGCAAGGGCGAGGGCGCAGGCGATCGGCGTGGCGAGCGCCAAAATGTGAACCTCCGCGAGCGGCTTGCATCCTTCCGCGCGCAGCGTCAACGCCTCGCCGGCGCGGAGCGCGAAGAGCAGCGCGATCAGGAGCACGAAGAGGCCGAGCACCGGCCCCGTGGACGGCGCCTGCCCCGAGCTGGCGCGGACGACCCAAAGCAGTGAGGCGGCCAAGGCCGCGAGCGAGAGGAGAGGCCAGTACCTCCGCCGTGACACCGCGACGAGGCCAACGTCGAGCAGGATCAGGTAGCCGAACAATCCGGCAGCGCCGCCCCCCTCGACCTCGACCAGGGCCGGCGTCAGGAATCCGCCCACGAGCCCGAGCACCGCGGGGATCGGTCCGCGGCGCACCGACAGGAGTACCGCGACCGCGGTATTCGCCGAGAGCAGGCCGAAGCCGACGCTCGGCGAGATCAGCTCGTACAGGCGCACGCCCGCGAGCAGCGCGGCGTAGAGCACCGCGATTCCCGCCGCCGAGAGGGCCTCTGAGATCGAGCGCGAGCGCATTCGCACCCACTCCCCCCCCACCAGCAGGCCGACGCCGAGCAGCAGAGCCAGGACGACCCGTACCGACGGCGAGAGCCAACCGCGCTCGACCGAGTACTGCACCAGAAAAGCGCCGGCGAGCGCCAGCGCGATGGCACCCAGCCAGACCGGCAGCCGCGCGCCGAGGCGCTCTTCTAGACCAGGCGTGTCGTGCGCCGGCGCGGGCGAAGTCCTGCCAGCGCCGGCGCCACCGATCGGAGGTCCCTCTACCCCGAATCTCCCGGCAGAAGACGCGGCCGGCTGCGCCGGAATTCTCTCGCTGACGTAACGAGGCTGCGAAAAGACCACTGATGGGGATGGCGACTCCTGCCCTTCGCCCGGCTTCGCCGGCAACGGCTCCCGCCTCGGCATGGCCGTTCCCGGGACGAGTGACTCCGGTCGCGCGGCCTCTTCCGCGCCGGCCAAGACTCCGCTGTCCGCCGCAAACGAGCGAGTCGCCCAGATCGGGCCGCCCTCGACAGAGAGATCCGGCCCCGCCCCCCCTTCACTGGAAGGCAGCGGATGCCCGGCCCGGACGGTGACCGGTCCAGAGGCCGCCTCGCGAGCGGTCGGGCGTTCTCTCGGAATGACCCGCCCGCCGGATGAGACTCCAGGCGCCCTCTCCCGCACCAGTTGGTCGAGCCTCGAGCGGAGCTCGGCGGCGTCGCGCCGGGCGCGCAGTGCCAAGGCGAGCGCGACGGCTGGCACGACCAGCAGGTAGCCAACTGCGAGCGTCGCGAGGCAGCCGAGAAGGAGGTCACTCATCGAGGAGGTCTCGAGGAGATGCTAGCCGAATCTCGGCGCGGCCCGGCGAATCGGGAGAGTGGAGGCCGGTGCGAAGCGATCCGACGCCGGGCTGATAGCTGAATCAGAGCCGGTTGGCGGGCGGCACGGTGGTGCTGACCTTCTGCTCCGCCTCCGGCTCCGGCGTAAAGTCCTCGCCCGGGTTGACGAAGAGGTCGCTCTCGAGCTGGTACTGGCGGTCGTGGAGGTCGCGATAGCGGCCGCCCAGGGCGAGCAGCTCCGCGTGGGTGCCACGTTCGACGACCTCGCCCCCTTCCAGCACCAGGATCTGATCCGCGGCGCGGATCGTCGAGAGGCGGTGGGCGATGACGAAAGTAGTTCGACCCGCGCGCAGGCGAGCGAGACCGTCCTGGATCATCGCCTCGCTCTCGCTGTCGAGGCTCGAGGTCGCTTCGTCGAGGATGAGGATCGTCGGGTCGGCGAGGATCGCGCGGGCGATCGCCACACGCTGGCGCTGGCCGCCCGAGAGCTTGACGCCGCGCTCGCCGACGATGGTCTCGTAGCCCTTCTCGAAGCGCGACACGAACTCGTCACAGTGCGCGATACGCGCCGCTTCCAGCACCTGCTCCGGACTCGCCGACGGATCCGAGTAGCCGACGTTCTCGGCGATCGTGCCGTCGAACAGGAAGTTGTCCTGGAAGACCGCGCCGAGCCGGCCGCGGTAGTCGCGCAGCTTGAGGCCGGCGAGATCGCGTCCGTCGATCCGGATGGTGCCCCGCTGCGGCTCGTGGAACGCCAGAACGAGCCCGATCAGGGTCGACTTGCCCGACCCGGACGAGCCCACCAGCGCCGTGGTGGTGCCGGCCGCAGCGCGAAAGGAGACGCCGCGGAGCACGGGGGCGTTCTCGTCGTACTCGAAACAGACGTCCTCGAACTCGATGTCGCCCGCGAGCGCGCCGACCGGCTCCTTGCCCGCGTCATCGGCGTCCTCGGTGCGCTGGCCGAGAATCTCCCGGATCCTGTCGAGGCCCGCGAACGCTTCGGTCAGCTGCGTCCCGATCGCGGCGATCTCGGCGATCGGCGCGACCAGCAGGCCGGTGAAGAAGACGTACATAATCAGGTCGCCGAGCGTCATCGCGCCCGCGATCACGGCGCGGCCGCCCGCCGCGATCATCACCGTGCCGACCACGCCCAGGAGCGCCGTCGAGCCGGCAGTGACCGCCGACACGCCGGTCATGGTGCTGCGAACGTTGGCGAACAGCCGGTCGATGCCAGCGCCGAAGGCGGTCTGCTCGAGGCCCTCCGCCGTGTAGGCCTTGACCACCCGCACGCCGCCCACCGACTCGCCCAGGCGACCGGTCACCTCCGCCTGGATCTTGCTGCGCTCGCGGAAGATCGGCCGGAGCCGCCGGAAGGCGTAAGCCAGGCCGCCGCTGAACGCCCCGAGCACCAGCAGGTTGCCGAGTGTCAGCTTCCAGTTGAGCCAGAGCAACACGCCGAAGGCGAGCGCCGCGGTGAGAAAGCCGCCCGCGAGCTGCACCAGCCCGGTGCCGACCAGGTTGCGGATCCCCTCGGCGTCGTTCATCACCCGCGAGATCAGCTCGCCGCTCTTGACCGAGTCGAAGTAGCGCGTCGGCAACCGGAGCACGTGCGCGTGCAGGCGCTTGCGCATCTCGGCGATCTGTCCCTGGGCGGCGATGCCGAGCACCTGGGTGAGGCCGAACGAGGTCGCGGCCTGAACCAGGGTCGCGGCGCCGGCGGCTAGCGCGAGCGGCAACAACAGCGACACGTTCTTGGCGGTCAGGACTTCGTCGATCAGGTACTTCGACGACGCCGGCAGCACCAGGCCGCAGAGCCGGCCGACCAGCATCAGCAGGAAGGCGAGGCTGATCCGGCGGCGCTGGCGCCATACCAGGGCCTTCGCCTCGGCGAGCGCCGAGTCCCAGCGAATCTTCGGCTTCTTCCCCGGCTCTTCGGCCATCGCCCGAGCTATCTGGCCAGAAGCGCCACTGGCGTGAGAATCGAGGCGACAACCGCCAGCGCCGTTGCGACCAGGCAAACGAGCGCCCCGAGGACATGATCAATGCGCTCGGCCCGGAGCGGGTCGAGCAGGCGCGCGAGCCCCGCGCCGGCGACAAGACCTCCCATATGCGCCCAGTTGTCGATCCCCGGCACGACGAAGCCGAAGAGCAAGCCAGCTAGCGTCCAGCCCCAGATCTGGCGGCGCATGGCACTCTGTCCCGTTCGCCGACCGTAGACGAGAAGCGCGCCCAGCAGGGCAAAGACTGATGCAGAGGCGCCGATCGTGATTCCGCGATTCCCGAGGAAAGGGATGCCAGCGAAGACCAGGCCCGAAGCAGAGCTCGCAAAGAAGCCGACGATCGAGCCGGCCGTCCATATGAGGATCATTCGTCCAGCGCCATAGAGCTCAGCGACAGTCGGCGCCAGCTGGCGGACCCACATCATGTTGAAGAAGATGTGAAGCAAGCTACCGTGCAGCCAACCGGCGGAGAGAACCGTCCACCACCGCCCCTCGACAAAGACCGGAATAAACCCAGATGCCCCGAGCTCGAGAAGGGCTACGCCGCCGGGCGAGAAGAGCGAAAACAGTGACTTGGGCTGGAACGCACCGGGCGACATCAGCAGGGAGACCAGAAAAAGGGCACCGCAGCCGCCGACCAGGAGCTTGGTGAAACCGAGATCGGCGCCGAGCTTGCGCAGCAGCGGCGAGTAGCCCCAGAGCGCGGGATTCCAGCGTCCGCAATTCAGGCAGCGCTCGTCACGCACACCCACCAGTCGTCCGCACGAAACGCAGACGACGGATCCGCTGGTCTGGCGGCCGAACATCGCGGACCGGTCCCCCGCCGGCCTACCGCTTCTCCGAATACGCCACGAGCCCCTGGGTCTCCCCCTCCTGGGTCGCCACGGTCACGTTGACCGTACGCCCCCCGGCGCGGCCCGAGATCGTGCCGGCGAGCGCGCCGTTGGTCTCGAAAGTCGTTCTGTCGATCTCGAAGCCGGCGGCTTCGAGCTTGGTGGCGAAGAATTCGAGCAGAGCCTCGGTCGAATCCGACGTGCGAATCGAGAACGAGCCGCTGCGTTCGCCGTTCGCTTCGACGTTGGAGAAGGCGTCCGCGCGCACGCCCGGATAGCTCGGCACCCAGTCCGGGACTTGCGAACCGTCGCCACCGCCGAATCTCATCGTGCCCTCATCCGAGGTGATCGTCATCGAGCCGGTGCCGTGGTCGGTCGCATCGAAATCGACGCCGATTCTCTCGTCCCCCGACTCGATCGAGAGGCGTCCGGACTTGATGTCCTCGAGATTGAAGGTGACCTCCTTGCCCGAGGCCTTGTCGCGCACGGTCAGCGTGCCCGCCTCCGGGTTGGAGGCGACGACTTCGACGTCCGGATTCAACCGCATGGCCATCTCGGCCGCCTTGACCGCCGCGGCGTCGGGGTTTTTCTCGATGTCCTCGACGAACTTCTTGGCCTTGTTGGCGACGAACGCGGTCATGACGAAGCAGCTGCCGAGACCGAGCAGGATCAATCCGCCACAACCGATGGCGAACCAGGCGAGGGGCGACAGCCCCTTCTTCTTCGGTGCGGGAGCGCCGGGAGCGGGGGGCGTGGGGGGAACGGCGGTCTCGTTCATGACGGGCATCTCCTCGCAAGCGGGATCGGGGGTTTCGAGGCGCGGCAGCTTAACACGCAGGCACCGCAGCGAGAGCGCGCGCCGCGTCCGTCAGCGCCGCTCGGAGACAGGGGCGTCCGGCAACTCGTCGTGATCGTCGGTGCGCCGCCGCGGACCGCTCTCGGCGAGCAGCTCGCCGCAACGCTCGACGGCTCGCCGCAGCGCCTCCCCGGCCCCGACCGTGCGCACCGTCGTCGCGGCCTCGCGCGCGACCAGCTCCCAAGTCTCGCTGGGAATCGCGGCGTGGATTCCCTCGTCCGCGAGGATGCGCACTCGACGCTCGAACAGCGCGATCAGAATCAAGATTCCGGACCGGTCGCGGGTGCGGAAGACCCCGTGGCGCAGGAATGCCTCGGCGGCGCTGGCGTCGACGCGTTCGTCGAGCCGCGCCGGGCCGATCAGCCAGCGACGCCACCCGGGCAGCGCCCAGGCGGTCAGCGCGCCCAGCACGGCCCCCAGCACCGCCGGCAACGCCAGCCAGAGCGGCGAGGTACCCCAGCCCGGGAGCAACGGCCGGATCAGGGCGGCGGCGGCGGCCGTCGCCAGCGCACCGAGCGTCGCGGCCTTCCAGGCCGCCGCGGGATGGTCATCGACGGCGTCGACCAGGAGCGGCACGATCTCGCCGGCGCTCTGGGACTCGGCGACGCGGACGGCCGCGCGAATGGCGGCGGCCTCTTGCTCGTTGACCAGGGCACCGGATCGGCTCAAAGCGGAGCCAGTCTATCCGCGCGGCGCCTGGAATTCATTACAATGCGCCGATCATGTGGTGGCGGCTTCCGACCCTCGTGCTGGCGCTCGCGCTCGCGGCCCCACCCGCCGTGGCGCAGACCTTCCGCGCGATTGCCTTCGGCGACAGCGTCACCGCAGGATATGGCGACAACCCCGGGGGCGGAGGGTACCCGGAGCGGTTGCAGCGGTGGCTGCGCCTGCGCGGTTACGACGCCACGGTGGTCAACCAAGGGATCGGCGGCGAAGCGACGCCGGAGGGGCTAGCTCGCATCGACGACGTGCTCGATCAGGGCGGCGAGTACCTGCTTCTGATGGAGGGCACCAACGACATCTCACGCCGGATCTCGGTGGAGACGATTCGCTTCAACCTCAACAAAATGGCCGAGCGGGGCGAGCAGCGAGGCATGCACGTCGTCCACGCCAGCGTGATTCCGCGTATCCCGGACTCTCCCACCGACGCTTCCAACGAGAAGACGGCGGCGCTCGCCGACGCGCTCGAGGTGCTCGCGGCCAACAAGCTCCGTACCTTCGCGGACCAGTTCAGCCTGTTCCTGTCGCTCGACAGCGTCTTCGACCTCTACTACTACGACGATCCGTTCGACCCGGTCGGCCATCCCAACGCCGACGGCTATCAGGAGATGGCCGGTCTATTCCTGGAAAAGATGCTGGAGATCCTCGAGTCGCCCGGCCTGCAGATCGTGCCGCCCCCGCCACCCATCCAGCCCGGCTCGCTAGTCACGTTCCAGGCCCAGGGGGGGAACAGCTTCGCGCGGCTCGAGTGGGATTTCGGCGACGGGGGCTGGGCCGAGAGCCAGGACCCGGTGACGGTCACCGTGGAACACCTCTTCCTCGCTCCGGGCAGTTACCTGGTGCGCTTGACCGGCCACGAGCTCGACGGCAGCGTCACCGAAGACGAAACGACGGTCGTGGTCGAGGGTGCCGCGCCGGCTTGGACCACCCGCTCCGCTCTGCTCCCGCTCGTCCTGCAGGGCGATGGATTCGAGCTGGACGACGTCGCGGCCGACCTCTGGCTGCAGAACTTCGATTCGCAGCTTGCGATCGCGGAGGTTGCGCTCTTCCCGGAGGTGCGGCTCGACGATCCCCCGGCACCGCGCAGAATCCTGCTCGACCCCGTCTCGTCGCAGGAGATCGCGCGTGTCGTATCGACTCTCTTCGGGCTCGAGCGCGCCCGTGGCAGCCTGCTCGTGACCTACTTCGTCGCTCCCGGCGCGTCGACCAGCGGCCTGACTTCGTTCGCGACGCTGAAGCTGGCCGCCGATCCGATCGGCGCCGTCTCGGACATCGTCGTCGAGATCGACGCTTCGAACTGGTCCAAAGTCCAGAAGATCATCGGCGGCATCGGCGGTGGCGCATCGACAACTGTCGACCTCGCCGTCGCGAACCTGGATGGCTACGGCGGCTACGTCGATCTCGCCCTCTACGACGGCGTCGGCGCCCTTGTCGATTCGGCCCTGTTCGAGCTGGAGGTCGGCGCGGTTCGCCTGCGCAATCTCACCGACCTGTTTCGGAAGCTCGAGAATCGCCCGCAGCCCTTCACGGCCGTTTTTCTCGCCTCCGGCATCCGCTTCTCGGCTTCGGCGGTACTGATCGATCCGATCGCCGGCGAGGTCGTGCATCTGGAGAGCTCGCCCTAGCTTCGTCCGAACCGGCCCCGGCCGGTGCTACAGTTTCTTCGCCTTCGTAGCGAAGGCCCCCTCGAGAGGAGACTCCCCCCAGAATGGCCAAGAACGGCGCCCACCGCAAGTGGTCGATCGACGACTCGATCGAGCTCTACTCGATCGGCCATTGGAGCAATGGCTACTTCTCGGTCAACGGCGGCGGTCATCTGATCGTGCAGCCGGGTGGACCCGGCGCACCGAGCGCCGATCTCAAGGAGCTGGTGGACGAGGTCCGCCAGCGCGGAATCGCGCCACCGTTGCTGATTCGTTTCGCCCAGATCCTCTCGGCGCGCGTCAGCGAGCTCAACGACTCTTTCCTGCGCGCGATCTCCGAGTACGGCTACCAGTCGACTTACCGAGGCGTCTACCCGATCAAGGTCAACCAGGAGCGCTACGTGGTCGAGCAACTGCTCGAGGCCGGGCGCCCCTACCACTTCGGGCTCGAGGCCGGATCGAAGCCGGAGCTGCTGGCCGTGCTCGGCATGTTGGATGACCAGGACGCCCTGATCATCTGCAACGGCTACAAGGACGAGGAGTACATCGAGACCGCGCTGCTGGGCTCGAAGCTCGGCAGCAGGGTCGTCCTGGTGGTCGAGAAGTCCTCCGAGCTCCCGCTCATCGCCGAGATCGCCGAGCGCACGGGCATCGCGCCCACGATCGGCATTCGCGCCCGACTGACAGCGCGCGGTGCCGGGCACTGGGAGGCCTCGGGTGGCGACCGCTCCAAGTTCGGCCTGGGCGCCCGCGGTCTGGTCCAGGCGATCGAGTTCTTGCGCGAACGCGGGCTGCTCGACCGCCTGCAATTGGTCCATTTCCACCTCGGGAGCCAGGTCTCCTCGATTCGCAACGTCAAAGAGGCGCTGCGCGAGGCGGTCCGAACCTACTGCGAGCTTCACGATCTCGGCGCGCCGCTCGGCTTCCTCGACGTCGGCGGCGGCCTCGGTATCGACTACGACGGTTCCCAGACGAACTTCAGCTCGTCGATGAACTACACGCTTCAGGAGTATGCCAACGACATCGTGTTCGGCACCATGGAGCTCTGCGACGCCGCCGGCGTGCCGCATCCGACGCTCGTCTCGGAATCGGGCCGCGCGTTGGTCGCCCATCACGCCGCGCTGGTGACCGACATCCTGGGCGTCGGCGAGTTCACGGTCGGCCCGCTTCCGGAAGCGCTGGCGGAGGATACGCCGGCACCGATCCGCTACCTGTTCGACACCTATCGCGAGGTCTCGCGCAAGAACCTGCTCGAGGCGTACCACGATGCCGTCGGCTACCGCGATGAGGTCCTTTCCCTCTACAACCTCGACCACCTGACGCTCGAGCACCGGGTCCTCGCGGAGGATCTGTTCTGGTCGCTCTCGATGAAGATCCTCAAGCTCGTGCGGGACCTGCCCGAGGTCCCCGAGGAGCTCGAGGGGCTGGAGCGCGCCCTCTCCGACACCTACTTCTGCAACTTCTCGGTCTTCCAGTCGCTGCCCGACTCCTGGGCGATCGATCAACTCTTCCCGGTCGTGCCGATCCACCGGCTCGACGAGGAGCCGACTCGACGCGGCGTTCTCGCCGACATCACCTGCGACTCGGACGGCAAGATCGACCACTTCATCGACCGCCGAGACGTCAAGGACGTCCTCGAGCTCCACTCGTTGCGCGACGAGGACTACTACCTCGGCGTCTTCCTGGTCGGCGCCTACCAGGAGATCCTCGGCGACCTGCACAATCTCTTCGGCGACACCAACACGCTGCACGTCTCTTTGGGCGAAGGGGGCGAGTACCACATCGACCACGTGCTGACCGGCGACACGGTGTCCGATGTCTTGCGCTATGTCAGCTACGACCGGGCGGACCTGATCGCCCAGGTGCGGCGCTTCGCGGAAAAAGCGCTGCGCGCCAAGAGGATCACGCTCGAGGAGTCGCGGCAGCTGCTCCGGGTCTACGAGGAAGGCCTCGCGGGCTACACCTACCTGGAGCGGGACTGAGTCGCCCGCGAGCGGGATCGCCACACCCGCCGCCGGCTTTGTGCTAGGAATCGCGGCATGGGAGTGGCGGGCATGGAGCTCTTGATCCTGGGGGCGGCGTGGTACGTCGTCTTCCTTTTCTCGACATGCTGCCACGAGGCGGCACACGCCTGGGCGGCGCTGCGTCTCGGCGATCCGACCGCCTATCAGGGCGGGCAGGTGTCGCTCGACCCGATCCCCCATGTGCGGCGCGAAGTCATCGGGACCGTCGTCGTGCCGCTGCTCACCTTCGCCTTCACACGCCAGTGGATGATGGGCTGGGCGAGCGCGCCCTACGATCCCGAATGGGCCGATCGTCATCCTCGGCGCGCCGGGTGGATGGCGCTGGCCGGGCCGGCCGCCAATTTCGCGTTGGTCCTCGTCGCCGCCTTGGCGGTACGCGCCGGCATCGCGGCTGGAGTGTTCGAGGCGCCGGCCGCCGCCACCTTCTCGCGGGTCGTCGCCGCCGCTCCCGGATTCGCGACCGGCGCCGGCACTGTCGTCAGCGTCCTCTTCACGCTCAATCTCGTGCTGGGGGTCTTCAACCTCCTCCCGCTGCCTCCGCTCGACGGCAGCGGCGCCCTGCCGCTGATCCTGCCCGCGCGCTGGGCCAGCTCCTACCTGGCGATGATGCGGCAGCCGATGCTCTCGCTCGCGGGCCTGCTGGTCGCCTGGAAGATCTTCGGCGCGCTGTTCGACCCGCTGCACACGCTCGCGCTCAACCTGCTCTACCCGGAATTCGTCTACCGTGCCGGCTGACCGCGAGGGCAGCACCTCGGCGCTCGCGCCATCCGACCGGCTCGGCCGGCCGCTGCGCGACCTGCGGATCTCGGTCACCGACCGCTGCAACTTCCGCTGTCCGTACTGCATGCCGCGCAGTCACTTCGGTCCCGACCACCCGTTCTTACCTCACGCCGAGATCCTGACCTTCGAGGAGATCGACCGCCTCGCCGGCGTCTTCGCCGGGCTCGGCGTCACGAAGATCCGCCTGACCGGTGGCGAGCCGCTGCTGCGGCGCGATCTCCACAAGCTCGTCGCGGCGCTCGCGCCCCGACCGGTCGACCTCGCCCTCACCACCAACGCCAGCCTGCTCGCGCCGCATGCCGAGCGCTTGCGCGCGGCCGGCCTCGACCGGCTCACGGTCTCGCTCGACGCGCTCGATGACGACATCTTTCGAGCCATGAACGACGTCGACTTCTCTGTCGACAGAGTCCTCGCGGGCATCGATGCGGCGCACGCCGCCGGCTTCCCGCCGGTGAAGATCAATGTCGTGGTTCGCCGCGGGCTCAACGAATCTCAGATCGTGCCGCTCGCCCGCCGCTTCGCCGAGAGCGGACACGCCGTGCGCTACATCGAGTACATGGATGTCGGCGCGACGAATCACTGGCGCATGGACGAGGTCGTGCCGGCGGCCGAGATTCTCGCGAAGCTGGCGGCGGAGCTCGCGCTCGAACCGCTGGCGCCCGCCTATCGGGGCGAGGTGGCGCGCCGTTTCCGCCTCGCCTCGGGCGGCGAGATCGGCCTCATCGCGTCGGTCACGCAACCGTTCTGCGGCGATTGCACGCGGGTGCGGCTCTCCGCCGACGGCCGGCTGTTCACTTGCCTGTTTGCGCGGGTGGGCACGGATCTGCGCCGCGTGCTGCGCGACGGCGCGGACGATGGGGCGCTGGCCCGCGCCATCGCCGGGGTCTGGACGGCGCGCGCCGACCGCTATTCCGAGGAGCGTGCGCCGGGCCGCGGCGGCTCGGGCGAACGGATCGAGATGTCGTATATTGGTGGCTGAGGTGACCGGGCCATGACCGACGCTGCCGAGGCCGACCGACGGCGGAGCCGCCGGGTGGCGCTGCCCGATACCCATGGCAGCCTGGTCGTTTCGCTCGATGGCCACATCCTCGACATCAGCGTCGCCGGAATGGCGATCGAGACCCATTCGCGGCTCTCGCCCCATCATCGGATCTCACTGCGCATCGCCAAGGGCGCTGAGCTGCTCCACTTGGAAGGGCGAGTCGTCTGGTGTTTCCTGCAGGGTACCCGGGCTGCCGAGAACGGCGAGACCCTTCCCGTCTACCGTGCCGGCATCGAGTTCTCGGGCGTGCTTGCCGACGGCGCGCGCGACCTGCTCTCCTTCCTCGAGTCGCACGCGATCGTGACGCTCGAGACTCGGATCTTCGGCCGTTTCCGGATCGAGGAGAGCTCGGTCGCCGTCAGCACGACCGCCGACTTCGAAGTCCGGGCGATCAACCTGCATGGCATGGCCGTCGAGACCCGCCTGCTGCTCGAGCCAGGCGCCGTCTGTCACGTCGAGCTGCGCCTGCCCGAGCGGACCCTGATGTGTCAGGCCCGCGTCGTCAGCTCGCGGGTGCTGGTGCCCGGGCGCGACCTGTTCGAAGTCGCGGTCGAATACCTCGATCTGACCGACGAAGACGGCGAGCTGCTGCGCGAGGTCCTCCGCCGCGAGCTCGCCTCCGGCGTCGCCCGCCCGGTATGAATCTCGGCTAGCTCTTGAACAGCGCGTCGAAGGCGGCGCGCGCGGCGTCGGGGCCGGACGGCTTCGCCGGCGCGGTCTCGGCGGTCGATTCCTGGCGCAGCCTCGGCTCGAACGAGGGACAGGCGTTGCGCCGATCCTTGCGCGCGATCCTCTCGATGCCGGCGACCCGGCACTGATTCGACGCCGCCGAGTCGAATGAGAGACAGTTCGTGCAGGTGTGCAGATCGGCGCCGCAGCCGGCGCAGGCTCCGTCCGCCGCCGCCGCCGCGGCGACCGGCTGGGCCGCGCCGCAAGGCGCGCAGCGAAAGACTGTCGTCGTCGGCCCGCCGAGGCCCCGACCGCGCGGCGCGTCACTCGGATCGCGCGGTGGGCGAGGTCCCTGTGCCGGCCGCTGGTCCCGGCGCTCGCGTTCATCCGACTGCATGTAGCCGCGCTGCTGATATTTTCGATCCGACATGCGCGCAGTATACCGATGGGCCGCCCTGCTCGGCGCCGGCCTGCTGCTCGCCGCCGCCTGTCGCGGCCGATCAACCCGCCCGGCCGAGCCCGCCACCCCACCGCCCCGGCACGATCCCCTCTCCGCGTTTCTCGAGAGCTATGCCGTAACTCCGGCGGCGACCAGCGACGGCTTGGCGCCTCGGTTCGGAACACGCCGATCGTCCGCCGGCGCGAGCGCGATCTGGCTCGATCGCCCCGCGCTGCGGCCCGAGCTCCCCAGGCCCTCTCGGGTGCTCGCCCAGCTCGGCTCCGACAGCGCCCTCATCGACGCTGGAAGCGCTCTCTCGTTGCTCGGGCCCGGACCCTCGAGCCGCGCGCTCGGGGGCGCGCGCGACATCGATCTGCGGTATCTCGGCGCGGGTTTGGGGGGCGCCTGGTTCGCCGCCTCGACGCGCGGAGCGGGCGATCGCCTGATCTGGATCGACGCGCTCGGCGGCTGGCAAGATCGGCCGGCCTTTCCTGCCGGTCTCGAAGCGCGGGTCGCTAGCGCCGACGGCGCTCGCTTCGCGCTGGTTCGGCAGAGCGGCGACGACGGCGCCCTGCTCTTCCTCCACGAACCGGCCACCGCCACAACGCGACTCCTGCTCCCCGAGGACCGGCCAGGCAATTTCGCACCGATCGCCTTCTCGCGCGATGGCGCGCGCCTGCTACTGATCTCGGACGATCGCTACGAGCTGGCCCGCCTCGAGTGGCTCGATCTCGACACCGGCGGGCGTACACTCCTGTCTCCGCCCGGTTGCACCGCCGTCGCCGCGCACGTGCGCGCCGACGGCGCGCTCGCGATCTCCTCGAGCTGCGCGGGGCGGGCCGAGCTCCTGCTGCTCGAGGCTGGCGCCGAGCGCGTGTTGCCGGCCCCCGCGGGGTCCCGGGCGGTGGAGGCCTGGCCCGACGGCGAAGAGGGATGGCTCTTCGCCGTCGCTTCGGCCCGCCACCCGCGCGACCTCTGGCGAACCGCTACGGGCGACGACGTGCGGCCGGTCTTCTACGGCCTCGGACCGCGCATCGATCCGGCCGATCTGGTCGAGCCCGAACCGGTCGAGCTGGCGGCGCCAGACGGGCCCGTGCCCGCGGAGCTCTGGCTGCCTCGAACCGCCGCGCACGCGCGACCAGTGGGAGCGGTCGTCTGGATCGATCGCGACCAGGGACCGGCGCTCTGGTTCGAGTTCGAGCCGGTGCTGCAGTTCCTGGCCCAGCGCGGCGTCGCCGTCCTGCGGCTCCGGCTGCCCGGCAGCGACGGCTTCGGACGCGACTTCCGACGTCGCGGCGCGGCCGATTCAACCGACCTGCTCGAGCGGGCGGCCGACCGGTTGGCGGCACGCGTGCCCCTCGCCCGTGGGCGGACCGCGCTCGTCGCCGAGGGACCGCGGCCGGCCGCCGTCGCCATCGCCCTGTCGACTCGAGCCTCCCGCTTCTCGGCGATCGCCGCGCTCGGTGCAGCAGCGGGCGATCTGGCCGCCCACGCCGACGCCGCCGCCACGCCGCTGCTGGTGGTCCTGCCGCCCGCGCCGGACATCGCGGCGAGCGAGCTCCCGGGCCCCTCGCCCGTGCGCCGAGCGGGGATCGTCCGGCTCGAGGTCGCCGGCCCAGCGGCGAATGCGAGACCGCTGGCGCCCGCGGTCGCCGCTGCACTGTGGCAGCACCTCTCAGCCCACTTCGAAGGGGGCCCCACGGGCGTGCCTTGAGGGGCGAGCGGCTTCCGCTCGTGTTACGATCACATGGGAATCCCGCATGGAGCAGCTCGGCAAATATCAAATCATCGAGAAGATCGGCGTCGGCGGTTTCGGCGTTGTCTACAGGGCGCTCGATCCGATGATCAAGCGCCACGTCGCGATCAAGACTTGCAGCACGGAAGACGCGGAAACGCGTAAGCGTTTCGTACGCGAAGCGGAGATCTGCGGCAGCCTGCAGCACCGAAACGTGGTCACCGTTTTCGAGTTCGGTTTCCACGGCGAGGTGCCCTACCTCGTGCAGGAGTACCTCTCCGGCGAAGACCTCGACAAGAAGATCAAGCGGCGCGAGGAGATCTCGCTCAAGGAGCGAATTCTCTGGCTGGTGCAGATCTCCCGCGGTCTCGAGTACGCGCACGAGCGGGGCATCGTCCACCGCGACATCAAGCCGGCGAACATCCGCATCCTCGAGGACTCGACGGCCAAGATCCTCGACTTCGGCATCGCCAAGCTGGCGCACCAGGAGAGCAATCTCACCGCGGCGGGCATCACCCTCGGTACCGCCTCCTACCTCGCTCCGGAGCAGATCAAGGGGGGCGACGTCGACGCTCGGACGGACATCTTCTCGTTCGGCATCCTGGCCTACGAGATGATCACCTACGTTCGTCCGTTCCACGAACGCGAGATCTCGACGGTTTTCTACAAGATCCTCAACGAGCCGACACCGCCGATCACACAGGCGATGCCCAATTGCCCGGCCGATCTGGTCGCGATCATCGAGCGCTGTCTCGAGAAGGACCCCGCGCGACGATTCCAGACCACCACCGAGTTGGTGCGGGCGCTCGAGCGGCTCGCCCGCCGGCCGATGCAGGACTCGGCGACCGACGCCACGCGCACCCACACACTTCCCTCGAGCGACGAGCCGACGCGCGCCAGGCCGTCCGGCAGTTTCCCCGGCAACGCCGACGCGGGCGACATCGAGCTCTCGTATCCCCAAGGCACGCCGCGGCCGCAAAGCCGCGCCATGGCTTCGATGCGCTGGGAGGGCGGCAAAGGCAAGCGCTGGATCGGTGTTGCCGCCGCCGCGGCAGTCGCGGCGGTGTTGCTGGTCCTGGGCCTCACGTTCGCGCGAAGCGAGCCGCCCGAGCCGACGGTGATCCTGTCCCGGCAGCCGGCGAATCCCCGACCGGCGGCGGCAGGCACGCCGGTCCCGGAGACTCCGCCGCAGGCCGCGCCGATCAGGTCGGCGACGGCGCAGCAGACCGCGGCGGCGCGTCCCGAACCCGCGGCGCCAGCCCCGGCGAAGCCCGAGCCGCCGAGGTTCGGGCGGCTGCAATTCGCGCCAGCGTGGAGCTCCAGCATCGTCGCGCAGGTCGGCGACCAGCGGATCCGCCTCGACCAGGATCGCTCCGTCGAGGTCACGCCGGGCAGCCACGAGGTGGTCTTCTCGCTCGAGACCGCCGAGTACAAGCTCTCGGGCCGCCGCCGCGTGACGGTCGCCGCGGGTTCGAGCGAGCGGGTCGAGGTCCCGATCGAACGGCCAGGCAAGTTGACCGTGCAACAGCACCTCGGCACCCGCGCCGGGGCGGTCAGGGTCGATGGCGAGATGGTCGGCAACGCTCCAGTGCGCGGCAAGTGGCTCGGCGCCGGCGAGCACCTGGTCGAGATCTTCCCGGCGAACGCGCCCTCGGGCGACCCGCCGGTGCGACGCAACTTGACCATCCGCAGCAATCAGGAGACGGTGCTCACCTTCGACCTCGACGGCCGGAAGGAAACTCAGGAGACCAACCGGCCGATCGGTGGCTGAACCGACTCGGGTAGACTCGGCGCGTGCGATCCGAGCCCTCCCCCACGCTACTGCCGTTCCTGCTTCTCGCTCTCTTCGCCACCGGCGCGCCGTCGGCCCTGCCGGCGCTCCAGGCGCCTGCAGGCGTGGTTCAGGAGGAAGAGCTCGATCCACCGCCGCCCGTCGACGAGCGTTCCCCCGCCGAGATCGAGGCCGAGCAGGCTTACGCCGACGGCAACTTGCGCCTCGCCGCGTCGCTCTACAAGCAACTCGCGCTCGAGCACGGGGAGCCGGCTGAGCGCGCGCGGCTGCTCGTGCTCTCATCCTGGCTCGCCTACCAACTGGGAGACGCGTCGACCGCCGGCAGCGATCTCGAGGCTGCTCTTTTCGCCGAGCCGGCGACGCCGTTTCAAACTGATCTCTACTCACCCGACTACGTCGCGATCTACCAGAACGCCCTGCGTTCCGCCACGGAGCGACGCGCCCGCGAAGGAGCGGATCGGCTGGCGCGCGGCGCCGCGGCCGTCGCTACATCTCGTTGGGGCGAGGCGAGGCCGCTGCTCGAAGAGGGGTTGCGGCTCGCACCCAGCGATCCCGCAGGCCTTCTGAACCTCGCGCTGGTCGAGTCGAGAATCGGCTCCGAAGACGCCGCGCTCGCCGGATTCGAGCGCGTTCTCGCCCTCGAGCGGGGCAATCCGACCGGGGTTTCGCCGGTTCTCAAGGCCGCGGCCCTCGAGAACTCGGCCGCGATCTACCTGCGGCGCGGCCAGTTCGCCGACGCCGAGGGCGCGCTGGCGGAAGCCGTCAAGCTCGACCCCGAGAGCGCTCAGAGCTGGTTCCTGCTGGGCCAGACCCGCGACCGGCTCGGCCAGACCGCGCAGGCGATCGAGGCGTTGCGACGCGCCCAGCGGCTCGATCCGGGCAACGTCGAGCTGCAGAGCCAACTCGCGGACTTTCACCTCGCGCGCAAGGAGTGGCTCGAGGCCCTCTCGCTCCTGGTCTCGGCGACTCAGGCGCGGCCGGAGAGCCCGTCGCTCTGGATCCAAAACGGACGCGCCCAGCGCGGCCTCGGCAATATTGCCGCTGCCGCCGAGTCCTTCCGCAAGGCGATCAACCTCGATCCCGGCGATCGCAACGGCAACGCTCAGCCCGCCGCCCTACTGCTCGCCCAGACGATGCTCGACAACCGCGAGCCCGCGGCAGCCGAGGCGGCGGCCACTCAGGCGACTCGCTGGCGCCCCGAGAAGGCCGACGGTTGGCGCCTGCTCGGGCTGGCCCGCCAGGCAGGTGGAGATCTCGCCGGCGCCCGTGAGGCGATCGAGCGCGCCGGCGAGATCGCGCCCGAGCAGGTCGACGTGCTGATCAGCTTGGGCGCGATCCGCCTTGCAGCTCGGGACTTGTCGGCGGCGGCCGAGGCCTATCGCCAAGCTCTCGCGATCGATCCCGCGGCGACCGAGGCGGCAAGCCAGTTGGCGCAGATCGAGAGTCGACTGAGCGCGCAGACGGGTGGGGGCAAAGGGGCTGCCAGCGATCCGCGCGCGCTGCTCGGCGCCCGCATGGTGCCGTTCGACACGCCGACACTGGGCATTCGGGGACTGCGCGTCGACAACGTCGGCACCGGCAGTCGCGCCGCCAAGGCGGGCCTCAAGGTCGGCGATCTGCTGCTCCGGGTCGACGGCAAGCCGGTCGATTCGATCGACACGCTGATGACGGCGCTCGTCTCGAAGTCTCAGGTCCAGCTGGAAGTCTTGCGCAAGGGTACGTCGCTCCAAATCCAGCTCATGCTCAACTGAGGGCCGCGACGTAGGCCTCGCGGTAGCGAGCCGCCACGGCGTCCCAGGTCAGGTCGGCCTCGGCCCGGCGGCGCGCCGCCACTCCCATCGACGCGCGGCGCTGGGGATCGTTGACGAGCGCCGCGATCGCCCGCGCCAGAGCGGGGCCATCCCCTTCTTCGACCAACAGGCCATGGACCCCGGGTGAGACCGCCAGCGGGATCCCGGAGATCGCGCTAGCGACCACCGGCAGTCCGGAGGCCATGGCCTCGAGGATCACGTTCGGCAATCCGTCGACGTTCCCCTTGGCGTCGTGCACCGCAGGCAACACGAAGAGATCCGCGGCACGGTAGAGATCGGGAAGCGTGTCGTGCAGCACCGCCCCCGCGAAGGAGACCCGATCCCCCCAACGCGACGCCTGGTGGCGCAGCTCCTCGAGCCGGTCGCCACCACCGGCCAGGATGATTCGTGCTTCGGGAGCGGCGGCGAAGAGCTCGGCGAGCGCGCCGACCAGAAGGTGAAAACCCTTCTTGGTCGCCATGCGCCCGACCCCGAGGACCACCGGCGCATGCTCCGGAATGCCGAGGCGCCGGCGTTCTGCGACGCGCCGTTGCGGATCGGGTCGGAAGAGCTCGATGTCGACGCCGTAGGGAATGACGTGCGATCGGGCACCGTCGAAGCCGAGCGCCTCGATGCGGCGGGCGAGCTCGGGGGAACAGGCGGTGAGTCGCCGGGTGCGCCGCAGCACCGAGGCCGTGAGGCGTCGCATCGGCGCTTTCTCGGCCATGAAGACGTCGCTGCCGTGCAGGCCGACCACGAGCGGGATGCGTCGAGCGACCGCCGCCGCCGCGAGCCCGTTCGGAATGATCCAGTGCGCGTGGAGCAGATCCCAGGTGCCGGTGGCGAGCTCACGCGCCAGCGCGCGGCGTGCCGCGAGCAGATAGAGCGGCGCGACCACTCCCGCGCTCGCCCGAAGGCGTTCGTCGGCGTGCAGGCTGCGGCCGTAGCCCAGGGTCTCGAAGCGCCGGGGCGCGTAGCGAAAGCTCGCAACCTCGACGCCCTGTTCGTGCCATCGGTCGGGCACCTGCGGCCCGCTCGGCGTCAGGACTTTGACGCGATCGCCGCCGCGCACCAGGCCGCGTGCCAGGTCGCGAATGAACGGCGCGCAGCTGTCGTGCGCGAAGCGCGGATAGGTCTGGGTCAGGAACAGGACCCGGAGCGGCGCCTGGCTAATCGAGGATCTCCCGAACCGAGTAGCTGTCCGTGCGGCGGAAAGTCTTGTGCGTCGTCATCTCCGCGAGCAAGCCGGTCGTCAGGACCTGGAGCCCCACCACCATGAGCAGCACGCCGAAGATCAGCAGCGGGCGGTTGGACAGCGACTCGCCGCGAAACCAGAGGAAGGCGAGCCAGGCGTTGATGGCGAATCCGGCGCCGAAGGCGAACATCCCGATCAGGCCGAACAGATGAAGGGGCCGGCGCGTGTACTTGGTGATGAAGAGCACCGTGAGCAGGTCGAGCAGGCCTTTGTAGAGGCGATCCCAGCCGTACTTCGACACGCCACTCTGGCGTGGGTGATGGCGTACCGGCACCTCGCCGACGCGAAAACCCCGGCGGCTCGCGAGGACCGGGATGTAGCGGTGCAGCTCGCCATAGATCGGCACCTCCTCCAGGACCTCGCGGCGATAGGCCTTGAAGCCGCAATTGAAGTCGTGCAGGTCGACCCGGGCCAGCCGGCGCGTCGTCCAGTTGAAGAGGCGCGATGGCAGCGTCTTCGTGAGCGGATCGCGGCGATTGCGTTTCCATCCGGATACCAGGTCGAAGGGCCCGGACTCGAGCGCCTCGAGCAGCCGCGGGATCTCCTCGGGCTCGTCTTGAAGATCTCCGTCGATGGTGACCACGAGCCGCCCGAGCGACCTGTCGAATCCGGCGGTCAACGCCGCCGCCTTGCCGAAATTGCGCCGCAATCGAACGAGCTTGACGCGCGGATCGCGGTCCCGCGCCGCGCGCACCCGGTCCGCCGTGCCGTCGCGCGAGCCGTCGTCGACGAAGACGATCTCGAACGAGATGGCGAGCGCCGTGACCACTTCCGCGACCCGGTGCGCCAGCTCCTCGACCGAGCCGGCCTCATCCAGAACGGGCACCAGCACCGTGAGATCCAGCTCTTTGGTCGCGGCGGAAGCCGTCGGCGCGTCGCGGGCGGGCGAGTTCTGGAGCAGGGCCATGGGATCTGGGGCAGCGGTACGCCGTGTCGATCATCCTATCAGCGCCTTGGCCGCCGATCCTTCGTGCCTGCGCCGGCTCGTTGTAGTCTCACCGCTCGCCACCTCGTGTCGAAGGCGGCTGCCCGAAGATGGTCCCACTGATCCAGCTCCTGACCGGTCCGTTCAACTTCCTGGTCAAGTCCCCGGAAGAGCTACGGCGGTTGATCCCCGATTTCGAGCGCTCGGTCCCGAATCCACAGCGGATCTATCTCGAGGACGAGGCCTCGACGCCGATCCTCGGCTTCCCCATCCTCGCCACCCCGGAGCTCTCCTCGCTCGAGCAGGCGCTCGAGTCCTACATCATTCAGGAGGAGGAAGTCGAGCTCGCGGTCCATCAACGCGCTTCGTTCGACTCGAGCGCGTTTCAGGGCACCTGGGAGCGCTATCGGCAGCTGCTCTCCCGCGCCGCGGAGAACGTCACGACCGCGAGCTACGGCCGCAACTTTCCGACGGTCTTCTGGCTCTGGCACTCCTGGGCGATGGCCCGGGTGTTCAAGGAGACCTCGAAACGGATGCTGCGCCGGGACCTGACCTACGGGCGGGACCACGGCGACGAGCTGAAGTACCGCATCTACCACAAGGTCATGGATCGGGTGCTCAATCTGACGTACGACCTGGTCAATCGCCTCTCGCGCGATACCGAGGAGGTCGAGGAGCAGCTGTTCCCGAGTCTCGTCTCGCGCATGCGGGACAACGTGCTGATCTTCACCGAAGACCACGTCAGCCCCAATCTCGCCGAGCTCGGCAGCTACTTCAGCGGTTGCCTGCATCTCGACGGCCGGGACTTCCGGACCCGGCTCATGCGCGCGGTCGAGTGGTACGGCGCCGAGGTCAGGAGCGATCCCAAGCTCGCCGCGGTGGCCACGTTGCTCGGATTCGACAAGCTCGAGGACCCCCGGCTGCACCTCAACCGGTCGGGCTACCTGAGCTTCCTGGCCCGGCGGCCACGTTACGACCCGGCGCAACTGCTCTCGCTCGAGCAAGTACAGGTTTGGGAGCACCTGCTGATCAAGCTCAAGGAATTCGAGCTCATGCACTCGCTGCGCCGCTCGATGTTGCAGGTCGAGCGCAGGGGCGAGACTCTGGTCGGCCGCGATCGAATGGGCTCGCGGAGTCCGGCGGCAAATACCGTCCGGGCGCTGTCGGCCGCCACCCGTCCGCTCGACTTCATGGCGCCCTGGGTGGTCGACCCCCTGGTCTCCCGCTTCGGCCTGATCTACGACATCTCCGAGTTCACCGAGACGGTGATGCGGCTCAGGCGTTCGGGGCAGCTCGAGCAGGATCGCTCCTTTCGCATGATGTTCCGCTTTCAGCGACGCGTGAACCGCATCGCCAGCCAGAATCGGGCCAACCTCGAAAAGTACCTTGGCGACGGCGCTTTCTACTCGAGTCGCGAGGCACGCCACCTCCTGCTGCTCGCGATCCTGATTCAACGCGCCTACCGTGAGGCGCTCGAACGCGGCTTCCCGTTCTCCAAGGGACTCCGCATCGCGCTCAATCACGGCCAGTACCGCCTACTGCCCATTCAAATCGGCGCCCAAGCCGAGAGCGAGCGCTACGAGTTCTTCGGCCACGGCGTAGTCGAGCTGAGCCGGTTGACCACCGGCAAGGGCACGCGCGAGATCGAGGAGATCAAGACTCTCCTGATCACGCAGGGGTACCCCGAATCCACGGTCAATCGATTCTTCGCGCCGATGACGCAGACCAATGTGGACGTCATCGACAAGGGCGAAGAGGCGCGGAGCTTTTTTGCCTACATCAATCACAATGGCTCGCTGGTCAACGAGGGCATCGTCGCGACCTGGGACTTCGTCTCGCGCCTGGCACTGGAGAAGCCGTTCACGCGGATCTTCAGGCTGGTCGACAGCCATCGCACCTACGTCGCGGTGAAAATCGAGGGCGGTAGCTCGAGCCTTCTCATCGGCATTCGCAAGCTCGGAGTGGCGCAGCTCAAGGGCCTGGACCGCCTGCCGGTCTATGAGATCGTAGATGCTACGGTTTGGGGCGACAACACGCTCATGGAACTACGCTCCTCAGATCTGACGGAACTGATCGAGCGGGAATTCAGCGCGGGATTGCGAGACGGCTGACCTCGCATCGGAGGCAGATGGAATGGCGACTGGAAGCTCGACGGAGTCGATCGGCGCGACGCGGCTCGCGGGTCTCGGCGAACCGCGGCGAGGCAAGGTCAGGGATGTCTACGACCTCGGCGATTCCCTGCTGATCGTCGCCACGGACCGACTCTCCGCGTATGACCACATCCTCTCGCCCCCGATTGCGGGGAAAGGGCGGATCCTCACCCAACTCGCGAACTTCTGGTTCGAGCGAACCGGCGCGATCGTACCCAACCACCTGCTCGCGACCGCGGTCGAAGACTTCCCGCCAGCGGCGGCGCCCCATGCGTCCTTGCTCGCTGGGCGCTCGATCCTGGCCAGGAAGGCACGGGTGATCCCCTTCGAGTGCGTCGCGCGCGGCTTCCTTGCCGGCAGCGCCTTCAAGGAGTATCAGCAGCGGGGCACGGCCTGCGGTCTGCCGCTGCCGCCCGGGCTCGAACGAGCGAGCCGGCTGCAACAGCCCATCTTCACCCCGGCAACCAAGGCCGAGAGTGGACATGACGAGAACGTGCCGTTCGAGCAGGTCGCGACAGCCCTCGGCGTCGAAGTCGCCAGCCGCTTGCGCGACCTGACCCTCGAGCTCTACACCAGCGCCGCGGGGCACGCCGAGCAACGAGGCCTGATCCTCGCCGACACCAAGTTCGAGTTCGGATGGATCGACGGAAGGATCGTCTTGATCGACGAGGCGCTGACACCCGACTCCTCGCGCTACTGGGACGCGGCGAGCTGGCGGCCCGGCGCGGAGCCCGCGAGCTTCGACAAGCAGTACGTGCGCAACTGGCTGGACGCTTCGGGGTGGGACCACGACTCGCCTCCGCCCGAGCTCCCCGAGCAGGTGGTCTCTGGCACTCGCGCTCGCTACACCGAGGCCTTCGTCCGCCTCACTGAGCGGCAGCCCGAGCTGTGAGAACCGCGGGCATGGAGCAGATGCAGCCAGCCGAGCGTATCCGTGCCATCCACGACGTCGTCGATCGAAAAGATGTCGGCATCGTCTTCCAGCCGATCGTCGAGGTACGCCGCCGCCGGCTCCACGCCTACGAAGCGTTGGCGCGCCGCTCCAACAAGGTGTTCACCAGCACGCCCGAGATGTTCGAAGCCGCCGTGCAGGCCGGGCGCGTCGCCGAGCTCGGCAGGCTCCATCGCGACCAGGCGATCCGCAATTGCACGGGATATTCGCTCTTCCTCAACGTCGATCCGCACGAGTTCGATTTCGGCTGGCTCGTCCGCCCGGATGATCCGCTCTTCCGCCACCGCTACGGCGTGACCGTCGAGATCACCGAATCGGTGCCCATCAAGTACTTCTCGCAATGCCACTCGGTCCTGGCGGAGATCCGCCGGAAAGGCGTCCTGCTCGCGATCGACGATCTCGGCGCCGGGTTCTCCAACATCAAGTACATCTCTGATCTCCAACCCGACTTCGTCAAGCTCGACCGCGATCTGATCGCCGGAGTCGCCGCAGGCAGCCGCCAATTCCGGCTGCTCGGCTCCATCGTTTCCCTCTGCCACGAGATGGAAGCCCAGGTCATCGCCGAAGGGGTCGAGACCGAAGAAGAGCTCGCCGCGGTGATCGACGTGGGCGTCGATTTCGCGCAAGGCTACGTCTTCGGTATGCCGGCCTATCCGCCGCCCGACCTGATCTGGCCGGGCACGCTGCGCTGAGCGCGAGGCCTCAGCCGCCGATCGCGGCGGCGAGCTCGTCGATGGTGGCGACCTCGACCCGGCGTAGCCCCGTTCGCGTCGCGCCACCGCCTTGGGGCAGATAGGCCGTGTCGAAGCCGTGCGCCGCGGCCTCGCGCAGCCGGGCTTCGGTCTGGCCGACCGGTCGCACCTCGCCCAGCAGTCCGACCTCGCCAAAAAAGACCGCACGCTCGGGCAGGGCCACTCCCCGGGCGGCCGAGATCAGAGCCGCGGCGACGGCGAGATCCGCCGCGGGCTCGCGCAACGCGAGGCCGCCGACGACGTTGAGAAAAACGTCGCGGTCGGCCAATCCGATGCGCGCGAAACGCTCGAGCACCGCGACCAGGAGGATCACGCGGTTGGGATCGAGGCCGACGCTCATGCGGCGCGGCGACGGGAAAGCGGTTGGCACCACGAGGGCCTGGGACTCGACGAGCAGCGGACGCGAACCTGAGAGGGTCGGCAACACCGCCGAGCCGGGCGCGCCGTCCCGGCGGCGCGCGAGCAAGACACCCGAGGGATCGGCGACAGGCTCCAGGCCCGATTCGCGCATCTCGAACATGGCGATCTCGCCGGTCGGACCGAAGCGATTCTTGGTGGCGCGCAGGATCCGATACTCCGATTCGCGCTCGCCCTCGAAGGCGAGCACCGTGTCGACGAGGTGCTCCAGGGACTTCGGACCGGCGATCGCTCCCTCCTTGGTCACGTGGCCGACCAGGAAGAGCGCGATGTCGCCACGCTTGGCGACGGCCACCAGTCGGTTGGCGCAGTGGCGCACCTGCCCGATCGAGCCCGGCGGGCTCTCGAGCTCATCGCTGCGCAGCGCTTGGATCGAGTCCACCAGCAGGGCCGCCGGCGGATCGGCGTCGACAGCGGCGAGCAGCGCCTCGAGGCGCGTCTCGCCCACCGCCAGAACACCGCTCTCGACGACTCCGAGACGTTCGGCGCGCAGGCGCAGCTGCCTGGGCGACTCCTCCGCGCTGGCGTAGACGACGCGCTTCCTCGCCCGCGCCAACCTGTCCGCGATCTGAAGCAGCAGCGTCGACTTGCCGATGCCGGGTTCCCCGGCGAGGAGCACGGCGCCGCCCGCGACGACCCCGCCGCCGAGAACACGGTCGAGAGCGGGCAGGCCCGACGGCGAACGGGTCACCCCCTCCTGCTCGACTTCGCTCAGCGGCACCAGAGTCGCGGCGACGGCGCCCGTCCTGCCCCCGCCTACGCGCGGCCGTGCCTCGACGGTCTCCTCGACGAAGCTCGACCACGCCTCGCAGTCCGGGCAACGCCCGAGCCACTTCGACGACTGGAAGCCGCACGACTGGCAAGCGTAAACGGTCCTCGGAGCGGCCATCGTGCGCGACCTCAGAAGCTGGGCGCCGACCCCAGCAGGTACTTCACGTCATCGTCGGTCCAACGCACGCCGCCGCCGATGAAGGGGCTCCTGTACTCGTCGACCAGGAAGTCGTCCCACCCCGCCTTGACGAACAGGTTCCTGTGAAAGCGCCAAGTGGTGGTGAGCCGCAGGTGGGGGTCGAGATCGCGCTCACGGCCGAAGTCGAAGGCCTCCATCGCGAGCCAGAGCTTCTCGCGCACGAGACCGTACTCGACCTCGATGCCACCGCTGTTCTCGATCACGCCGGCCCAGATGGTCCCGCGCCGTTCGTCGAAGGGAAAGCCGAAGAGCGCCGACCAGTTGTTGCGCCGTTGATCGGTCGTCAGTCGGTCGATGGTCGTAGTCTCGGTCGATCCGTCCGGGAGGGTGACCCTCTCGGTCGTGGTCTTCTCGTAGATCCTGCCCCGCGGATCGGAGACCAGGTCCAGCCGGTAGACATTGGAGCTCTCCGCTCCCCGCGGCAGGATGTCGACGCGAAAGGCCGTTCGGGAGTCCTCGAGATCGGATAGATAGACGCTGTCGAGTCCCAGGTCGAGCTGGAGCTGCTTGACCCGGCCGAGCGTGTCGCCGAGCGCGTCGACACCGGATTCGACGCTATTGAGCGCGCTCATCAGCTCGTCGTGCGCCTCGTCGGAGTTGACGAGCTTGCCGATCGTTCCCTCGCCACGGGCGATCTTGCCGGTGATCTCGTTCAGGTTGTCGACCGAGGCCCGTATCTTCTCCGAGACCTCCCGGATGTTCGACATCGAGCCGCGCAGATCCTCACGATTCTCGGTCACCACCGAGTCGACCTGGCCGAGCACACGCTCGATCTGGGCGGTGAGCTTCGGCAGCTCTTCCGCCAGGTTGGCGCTGAACTTCTCGAAGTTCCGCACCGTGCCGCCAAACTGCGCGCGATTCTCGGCGATCACGGCTCGCAACTCGTCGGCGGTCGCCTGGATGCTCGCCACGAGGCCACCGAAGCCGCCACCGTCCGCGCTCGAGAAGCCGCTGAGCGCCGTCTGGATCGAGCCGCCGATTTCCTCGATCTTTTCCATCGCCTGATCGAAAGAGACGGGGGTGCGCCCCGGCAGGACCGCGTCCGCGGGCAACGCCGGCGCTCCATCCGGACCCGGCAGGATCTCGACGAACTTGTCTCCCAGCAGGCCCTGATTGGCGATCGAGGCCACTGTTCCCTCCACCAGAGGCACCGGCTGGTCCAGCAGCAACGAGACGCGGGCGCGCCGCCCGGCGAGCCGGATCCCGTCGACCCGGCCGACCCGCACTCCCGCCAGCCGCACCGCCGCCTTGTCGTCGAGTCCGACCACCGAATCGAACTCCGCCTCGATGCGAGTGCCTCTGGGGCCGAACAGGCGCCAGTCTTCGACCGCGAGTATCAGCCAGGCGAGGATCAGGAGCGACGCTGTCATGAAGATCCCGACCTTCACGGATTGGGGCATGGAGCTCTCCTCGTCGAATCAGTCGGTCAACGGGCCGGTCGCCAGACCCTGGATGAACTGCTGGACGCGGGGATCGTCGAGCGCGCGGAACTCGTCGGGAGGCGCGTTGGCGACGATCCGTCCGCGATGGAGAAAGGCGATTCGGTCGGCGATGCGAAAAGCACTGTCGAGATCATGGGTAATCACTAGTGCGGTCGATCCGAGCCCGTCCTGGAGCTCGACGATCAGCTCGTCGATCACCGCTTTGATCACCGGATCGAGACCCGTGGTCGGCTCGTCGAAGAGGAGGATCTCGGGTTCGAGCGCGATGGCGCGAGCGAACCCGACGCGTCGGCGCATTCCGCCCGAGAGCTCCGACGGCAGCTTGCGCTCGGCGCCCTCGAGGTGGACGCTCCCGAGGCACTCCGCCACCCGGGCCTCGATCTCCGGTTGCGCCCGCTTGGCTCGACGCAGGGGAAACGCGACGTTCTCCCATACGTTCATCGAGTCGAACAGCGCCCCCTCCTGAAACGCCATGCCGAAGCGCCGGCGGAACGTGGTGATCGCGCGCTCGTCGAGCGTATCGAGATCGACGCCGTCGACCACGACCCGGCCCGAATTGGGACGTAGCAGCCCGATCACGTGCTTGAGCAGGACGCTCTTGCCGGTCCCGGATCCCCCGAGGATGACCAGCGTATCTCCCGTCGTGACGTCGAGATCGAGCTGATCGAGCACGACCTTCTCGCCAAATGCCTTCGAAACCTGTTCGAGGCGAATCTTGACCGGACCGGGAGTCACCACGAACGCCTAGAAGAGGACTTTGGTGAGGAAGAAGTCGGAGATCAGGATCGCGATCGAGGCGAGCACCACGGCGCGCGTGGTCGACCGCCCGACGCCCTCTGCGCCGCCGCTGGTGAAGTAGCCCTTCTGACAGCCCACCACCGCGATGATCAGGCCAAAAACGGCAGCCTTGATCAGGCCCGAGGAGACGTCCGCGAAGTCCATGTAGCGGAAGGTGTTCTCCATATAAGTGACCGGATTGGCGCCGAAATAGACGACCGAGATCAGGTATCCGCCGAGGATGCCGATCGCGTCGCCGACGACGATCAACAGCGGTAGCGTCAACACCGTCGCCCAGACCCGGGGCACGATGAGGTAGTGGACCGGGTCGGTGGCGAACACCTCGAGAGCGTCGATCTGCTCGGTCACGCGCATGGTGCCGAGCTGAGCGCCCATCGCCGAGCCGCAGCGACCGGCGATCAGCAGCGAGGCGATGACCGGCGAGAGCTCTCGCACCATCGACAGAGCGACGAGTGAACCGACGAAGCTCTCGGCGTTGAATCGCTTCAGCGTGGCGAACGTCTGCAGCGCCATCACGGCGCCGGTGAAGAGCGCGGTCAAGAGCACCACCGGCACCGAGTCGACGCCGACGCGCACCATCTGGCGCAGCAGCTCGCGAACGTCGTAGGGCGGCCTCGGCGTCCAGAGCGCGACGCGCCAGAGGATCTCGAAGAACCTGCCGACCTCCGCCAGGAAGGTCTCGACCGGCGCCGGAAACCTCATTGCACCGCCACGGTTTCGAGAGCGTCGCCGGTCGCTATCGAGCCTGTCGAACGGACGGTGATCCGCGGCAGGCGCAGCCCGAGCAGGCAGAGCAACTCGTAGGGAACGGTGTCGGCGGCGGCGGCGAGCTCTGCGACTCGTATCGTCTCGGCACCCCGTCGGCCCACGAGCACGACTTCATCGCCCACCTGCGCGTCGAGCCCGGTGATATCGAGCGCCAGCAGGTCCATGCTGACTGCTCCCGCGACCCGAGCGCGCCCGCCCCCGACCAGCGCCTCCGCCCGGTTGCCCAGCCGCCACGAGTAGCCGTCGGCGTACCCCACCGGCACCACCGCGATCCGGCTCGGGCGTTCGGCCACCCAGCGCCCACCGTAGCCGACACGGCTGCCGGCGGCGAGCTCCTTGATCTGCACGATCTCGGCGACGATCGTCGCAATCGGCTCGAGGTCCGCCGGCAACCGCGGTCGCGCCGGATCGATGCCGTAGAGAGCCAAGCCGGAGCGCACCAGGTCGTGGCGGAGGGTCGTGTCGTGGAGCGCCGACGCGCTGTTGGCCAGGTGGATCTGAACGCGCTCCCGCTCGTCGTCGCGGAGGCACGCGAGGACGCTCGCGAAGCGCTTCTCTTGCTCGCGATTGGCGGGGCTCTCCGGCATTTCCGCCTCAGCGAGATGCGACATGACGCCCTCCAGGCGCAGCACCGGATTCCGGCGCACCCGCTCGAGCGCGCTGGCGGCCTGCTGCCAGGGCAGCCCCAGCCGCGACATACCGGTATCGAACTTCAGGTGCACTCCGACGGTCCAGCGCGCCGCGGCGGCGAAAGCCTCGAGCACCGCCAGCTGCTCGAAGCCGGAGATCGCCGGGGTCAGCGCGTATCGGCGCAGGAACGGGCAGGCATCGGGCGGCAACGGCGAAAGCACCAGAATCGGGGCACGAATGCCCGCGCCGCGCAGGGCGATACCCTCTTCGGCGAGCGCCACAGCGAAGCCCGCGACGCCGCGCGGCTCGAGACAACGCGCGACCTCGACCGCGCCGTGGCCGTAGGCATCCGCCTTGACGACGGCGAGCACGCGCGCTGGAGCGGACAAGCGCGCGAGTCGGTCGAAGTTCCGTTCGAGCGCTCCGAGATCGATCTCGACGCGGGCGCGACGAAGCGCCGGCGCTCCAGTTTCAGCCAAGCGGTTCCTCGTAGCTTCCCGCCGCGCGGCTGTGGAAGGTAGTGGTCTCGCCGATGAACACGAGAGGCACCGTACCGGTCGCGCCATTGCGGTTCTTGGCGACGATCACCTCGGCTTCGCCCTTGGGCGCCTCCTCGTTGTAGATCTCGTCGCGATAGACGAAGGCGACCAGATCGGCATCCTGCTCGATCGCGCCCGACTCGCGCAAATCCGCGAGCTGCGGCCGGTGATCGCTGCCCCGCCGCTCCGGCATTCTGGACAGCTGCGAGAGCATCATGACCGGGATCTCGAGCTCCTTGGCGAGCTGTTTCATCGCCCGCGTGATCGCCGCGATCTCGAGGTTGCGGTTCTCGTACCGGCCGCCTGCCTGCATCAGCTGGAGATAGTCGACGATCAGCAGGTCGAGCCCTTTCTCCGCCTTGAGCCGGCGCGCCTTGGAGGCGACTTCCAAGATGGTCGGCGAGGCCGAGTCGTCGATAAAGACCGGCGCTTTCCCGATCTCGTTCATGGTTTGGATGACCTTGGTCCATTGCTGCTGCGAGAGGTGGCCCTGGCGCAGTCTCGAGAAATGGATCTCGGCGCGCGAGCAGAGTATGCGTAGCGCGAGCTCCTGCTGCCCCATCTCGAGCGAGAAAACGCCGACGGCCTTGCGCTCGCGCAGCGCCAGATGCTGGGCGATGTTGAGGGCCAAGCTGGTCTTGCCCATACCGGGTCGACCGGCAATGATGATCAACGCGCCCTTCCCCATGCCATGGATCAACCGGTCCAGGTCCTGAAAGCCCGTGGGCAGCCCCATCAAGCCCTTGCCTGGGCCATCTTCGAGCATCTCGAGCGTCTCCTCGAGGACCAGAGACAACGACACGAAGCCGCGCCGGATCGCCTGCTCACCGAGCTCGAGAACCGCCTGTTCGGCCTTGCCCAGCGCCTCTTGCGCATCCA
This sequence comes from uncultured Acidobacteriota bacterium, assembly GCA_963700315.1. Lineage (GTDB taxonomy): Bacteria > Acidobacteriota > Thermoanaerobaculia > Multivoradales > JAGPDF01 > JACTMI01. Next base: position 506,471 of record CAVOXC010000003.1, read on the forward strand.
GGCCGCCGTCCAGGCAATCGCGCGTGATGTCGCGGCAGACATCGATCAGCCGCCGGCGAACCGAGCGCTCCTTGACGATCTCGACGTACGACTCGAAACGCCCGAGATCGGGCAGGTCGACATCGAGACCGGCCATGTACCCGATTCCGCCCGCGCTCTCCAGTTGGCCGCGATGCTCGAGCTTCGCCTGCAGCGTGCGCAGATCGATGGGCGCGTTGTCTTCTTGCAGCTCGAGCATCGCCGCGTAGAGGCGGCGATGGCGGTCGGCAAAGAAGTCCTCGGGCTGCAAGCGGCCCGACACCGTCGGCAGCAGCCGAGGGTCGAGCAGGACGGCGGCGAGCACGGCGCGCTCGGACTCTTCGCTGTGCGGCAGCGCCTTCGGCGCCTGGAGCAGGTCGAGCACGGAGCGAAGCCTACCCGATCGGGCAGGCGGCCGTCCCGGTCTGCGGGGTCTTCCTGAGACTCGGGAGGATTCCTACGCTCCGACCCGGAGGTTTCCACATGGTTGGTATGGCACTCAACGAAGGGACCATGGACCGCTCCCTGCGGATCGCCGTCGGCGTGACCGTGCTCCTGTTCGGCTTCTCCGACCTCCTCCCGGGCCTCTGGGGTGCCTCGGCCCGGATCTTCGGGTGGTATCCGCTGCTGACCGGGCTCGCCGGCTGGTGCCCCCTCTACTCGCTCTTGGGGATCCGGACCTTTCGACGCTGAGCCGGAGCCGGGGCCGTCCGGCGTCTGTTAGTCTCGCCGGCCGGCAATGAGCTTCACGCGCATCAAATGGATCGCGATCCTCGGTATCGTCGTCTTCGTCGCCATTGTCGACGCGGCCCGTAGCGCCTTCTACGAGGATCTGACCCGGACCGGCGGCCGTCTCCTGATGAACGGCCTGATCGCGGCGGGAGTCGTGACGCTGCTCGGGTTCGTGCTCTCCTTCCTGGAGCGGACTCAGCGCAACTTGGAAGCCCGCAACGCCGAGCTCGTCGCGCTCCAGCGCGCGGCCGACGACTTGGCGGGCGAGCTCGATCTCGAAACCGTCCTACAGAAGGTGGTCGATAGCGCGCGGACGCTGATCGACGCGCGCTACGGCGCGGTCTCCGTGGTCGGCTTGGACGACAGGATTCAGGCCTTCGTGACCTCGGGCTTGAGCGCCGAGAGACGAAGCATGATCGGCGACCCCCCGGTCGGCACGGGGCTTCTCGGCGTGGTGCTCGGGCAGGGCGAGCGGCTCAGGCTGCAGGATCTCGGCACCGACCCCCGTGCGGGCGGCTTCCCGCCCAACCATCCGCACATGCGCAGCTTGCTCGCCGTACCCGTCCAAGGGCACGGACGCTTCCGCGGCAACCTCTACCTCGCCGAGAAGATCGGCAGCGACGAGTTCGACCCGAGCGACGAGGAGACCCTCGAGCGCTTCGCCACCCAGGCGTCACTGGCGATCGAGACCGCACGGCTCCACCGCAAGCAACGCGACCTGGCCGTCGCCGAGGAGCGGCTCCGGCTCGCCCACGAGATGCACGATGGGCTGGCGCAGGTGCTCGCCTATGTCGGCACCAAGGCGCAGGCGGTCCGCGAATACCTGAAATCCGGCCGCACCGAGGACGCGTCGGCCCAACTCGAACAGCTCTCGGCCGCCGCCCGCGACGTCTACGGCGAGGTCCGCGAGGGCATCCTCGCCCTGCGCGCCGCCGGGCGCACGGGCCAGCCGCTCGACGAGGCGCTCGCGGACTACCTCGGCCAGTGGCAAGACCAGACTGGGATCGCCGCTGGCCTCGAGGCCGAGCCGGGTTTGACGCTCCAGCCGGAGCGCGAGCTGCAGATCGTCCGCATCGCGCAGGAGGCCCTGGCCAACGTCCGCAAACACTCCCGCGCCCAGCGCGTCGAGGTCCGCCTCTCCCGCCGCGACGAGCTGCTCCGACTGGAGGTCGAAGACGACGGCTGCGGCTTCGATCCGGACCGGCCCCACCGGCAAGGCGCTCCGCGGTTCGGTCTGGCCACCATGCGCGAACGGGCGCAGTCGATCGGAGCCGTGCTGAGCATCGAGAGCACCCTCGGCGCCGGGACCCGGGTTCGGCTCGATTTCTCCCACCGGCCCACAGTCTGATAGAAACCGGAGCTGTGAGACTCCTGATCGCCGACGACCATGCCCTGTTTCGGGACAGTTTGCGCAGTCTGCTGGAGGCCCGTGGCTTCGAAGTCGTCGGTGAAGCCAAGAACGGCCGACAAGCCGTCGAGCTCGCCCGCCGCCTGCGGCCCGACGTCGTCCTGATGGATCTCTCGATGCCGGAGCTCGACGGATTGTCGGCGACGAAACTGATCGCCGCCGAGATTCCGGATGTCAAGGTGGTCGTGCTCACCGCCTCCGACGACGACCAGAACCTGTTCGAGGCGATCAAGTCGGGCGCGCAGGGCTATCTGCTCAAGGACCTCGAGGCGAACGACTTCTTCGACCACCTCGAGGGCGTCGCCCGCGGTGAGCCGGCGATCACTCCGTCGCTCGCGCGCAAGCTGATGCGCGAGCTGGCGAAGCCGTCGCGAGAGAAAGAGGATCCGGACGCGCTGACCGAGCGCGAGCTCGACGTGTTGCGCTGCCTGGTCGACGGCGTCACCTCGAATCGCAAGCTCGCGCAGCACCTCGGGGTGTCCGAGAACACCGTCAAATTCCACGTTCGCAATATCCTCGACAAGCTGCACGTGAACAACCGGGCGCAGGTCGTGGCGTTCGCTCTGCGCAACCGGATCGTCGACACACTGCCGAGCTGACATCGCCCGGCGGCACCGCCCTGCCCCGCCCGTCGGGGTGTTCCTTCCCGCTCCCCGGCGAGGCCATCCTGAGACATGCCATCTCGCCGAGGCCGTCCCGTCATCGTCGGATCGCACCTGGAGCTCGAGAGCGACCCCGTCGTCGCGGCGGGGCTGAGGGTCGCCCGCGCGCTCGATGGCCCCGCGATTCTCGTCTACGCCGAGAACCCGGCGCCGCTGCTCTTCGGCGCGCCCGGCGGCGGACTCGTGCCCGGCCCGGCCGATTTCGCGACACGATCCGGTGAGATTCGCGCTGCTCTCCACGCGCAGGCCACCAGATTGTCGAGCGGGGGGCTCATCCCCGAGGTCGAGACCGCGCCGGGACCACCCGACATGGTGCTGGCGCGCCTCGCCCAGGAGCGTGGCGCGGGGCTGATCGTCGTCGGGCCGCCCCGCCGCCCCGAGCTCGGCACGACGGCCGACCGGCTGCTGCGGCGGCACGACGTGCCGGTTCTGATCGTCAAGCGAGGCGATCGGTTGCCGCCGGCGACGGTTCTGGCGGCCGTTGACCTGTCGCAGGCCTCGGAGCGGGCGCTCACGCTCGGCGTGCGGCTGGTCGAGCGCCTTGCCGGCGGGCCCTGCTCGATCGAGCTGTTGTTCGCGCTCCACCCTCTGGAGCTCGAGAGCTCGCTCCACTTCCGCCCCGACCGCTTGAAGGCGTTCGCCTGCGAGGAGCTCGATCAGCTGGCGCGGCGCGCCGCACCCCAGGCAGCGCAAACGTTCGAGCGCTGCTTGAAGGTCGGCGACGCGCGCGAAGCGATCCTCGAGGAAGCGGAGCGCCGGCCGGCCGACCTGATCCTGCTCGGCACCCATGGCCGGGGCGGCCTCGAGCGCTGGATCCTCGGCAGCGTCGCCTCGACGGTGCTGCGGCAGGCCGCCACCAATGTCCTGGTGATCCCCAGCCACGATGGTCCCGACGAAGCCCGCCCGGGAGTACGGGGCTGATGGAGATCGACCTCGAGTTTCCAGGCGGGCTGCGCGTCGACGCTCGCGCGGGCTCGCACCGCATCGCCACCGATCAGGGCGCCGTACACGGGGGCGAGAATCTCGCGCCGACCCCGTTCACTCTCTTCCTTGCTGCGCTCGCCACTTGCGCTGGCTACTACGCGCTGAGCTTCTGCCGCAATCGGGACCTGCCGACCGCCGGCCTGACCGCACGACTCCAAACCCAGTCGGGCCCGGCGGGCGCTCTCGAACGGATCACGATCCGCATCGGCCTGCCGCCCGGGTTCCCCGAGCGCTACCGGACAGCCATCCAGCGCGCGGCCGAGCAGTGCACCGTTCACCGTTTCATCTCGGCACCCGCGCCGATCTCGATCGAGGTGGACGCGCTCGGATCGGAGCCGCCGGGTAAGCGGAGAGCGGCCGCCGAAGCTCCAGGGGAGCTGCTCAGCCGAGAGTAGGAGTGCCCGCGGGTCGCAGACTCTCGCCAGGCCAGACCACACGAATCTGCGTACCCTGCCCGGCTGAGGACGCTACCGAGATCGCCGCCCCGGCCTCATCGAGGAGCCCCCGTACGATCGCGAGCCCCAGGCCGTTCGAGCCCTTCGTCGAATAGCCTGCCTGAAAGATCCGGGCGACCTCCTCGGGCGCGATGCCGGCCCCGGTGTCGAAGACTTCGACGATCCACTCACCCGCCTCCCCCGGCGCGGTCACGACGGCGATCGAGCCATCCCCCGCGATGGCGTCTCGCGCGTTGGCGACGAGATTGAGCAGCACGCGGGCGAGATCCGCGGGCCGGGCAAGGATCCGCCCGTTCGGGGCCCCGAGCGACAGCTCCAACCGCACCCTGCTGCCCACCAGGGCGCTCAGCAGTGGACCGAGCCGGCCGACCAACTGGTCGGCAAGACAGGATTCCGGCGCGCTGCCCGGTCGTCCGTGAGCCGCGTGAAGCGAACGCACGAGCTCGACGGCGAGCTCGGCCGACCGGACGATCTCGCCGGCCCAGCGACTCGCCGGATCGTCCTCGCCCAGCCGCGCGACCAACCACTCGGCATGTCCCAGCACGGGAGTCAGGACGTTGCCGAGGTCGTGAGCGACCGCGAGGGTCAGCCGCGCGGTGAGCGGGTCGTCGGGCGGCGCCGCCTGGGCGCCAGGCTCGGAGAGCACCACCATTCTCCGCACTCCTCCCGAATCACCATCCTCGGCCAAGCGGTAGACGCGCACGCGCAGGCGGCGGATCTGACCCTCGCCGTCCTCGAGCTCCATCAGCGCCGCATCGTCGACCTCCCCCAGGGACAGATCGCTGCGCGCCCTTGCCGGTTCGGCCCAGCCGAGGGCAGTGAAGGGGAGGCCGATCAGCTGTCGCTGGCTCCGGCCCAACAGCTCGGCCGCACGACGGCTGGCGCGCTCCACCCTGAGCTGGGGGTCGATGAACAGCACGCCTTCGTCGATGCGAGCGAGCACCGCGGCCAGATCTCGCCAGGAGATCTCGAGGGTGCGCGAGAGATCCTCCTCCAGCTGAACTCGGCCCGCGCGCTCGTAGGAGAGCTCCATCGCGCGTGAGAGGGTCTCGCGGGTCAGGTCGTACGAGAAGAGCCAGTCGACCCGGCAGGCCGCCCGCACCGCTTCGACCACCAGGCCGTCGCCGATCTCGGCCAGCAGGGTCAGCGGGGGCCTCGCCTTGGCCCAGGGTCCGAACGCCGAGACCAGGTCGAGCAACGCCAGAACCCCGAGGCGAGCGCTGGCCAGAATCAAGACGATCTGGCCGTCGAGGCGCAAGCCCGCGGCGCGCGCCGTCGTCGCCGGAGCGCTCTGGAAGTCCTCGACCTCGAGAGCGACCCGGCACCCGGCCAGGAGCTCGTCCACCTCGCGACGCTCGTTCGGGCTCAGGCCGACCCGCAGCAGGCGCGCCCGTCGAGCGTCGCTGCGAAGCCGGCCACTCTGTTGGACTCTCTCCAGCACCTACCCCCCTCGTCGACAAGCAGTCCTGCGCGGCATCGCTCGGGCGCCGCGGAGGATGGCGACGGGCCCGCCGACCTCGATTCCCGGCTCGCCGGCGCCGACAGGCAGAGCGGACCACCCGCTGGCACAACGAGCCCGAATGCGACACCCTCCATAAAGGATGCTGCACGGCGGGGCGAAACCGGTGCAGAAATCTTTTTTGACCTGTTTTGGCCCCCTCAAGTCGCCTCATTAGTGAACAGACCGAGCGGAGGTGGCTCTCCCGCCCCCTCGCGACCCGGCTCCGGAGACGACCATGCGCCACAAGAACCGCATCCCCGCCGTCCTGCTCGCCGCCCTCATCGGCTTCGTCGACCCTCGCCGCCCCTGCGCTGGCCGTCCGTCCCGGAGAGGGCGAGCCGGGTGCCGTGCGGATCGGGATCAGCTCGGTCTGGGATTGGTTCCTGGGGGTTCTTACCTCCCACACCGACGAGGCGCGCGGCGACATAGTGCCCGGCGGATCCGACCGGCGACGGCTCACGGCGCGCCGGAAGGCCCCGCTCCGACCCGACCCCGGACCCCGCCACGACCAGAAGCACCTGCTGAGTGATCGCAGCGACCGAATCGGACTCTTCCGTCGAGCGACGGACGAGAGGTAGAATCGCCCGTTCACGGGCGATGCTGACCTCGAACCCACCGGCCCCCGCTGCTGCCCGCGCGCTCGAGAGCGCGCTCGCAGAGGTGAAGCCAACCCTGGTCCGCGTGCTCAATCGGTACCGCATTCGCGAGGAGGACGCGAAGGACGTGCTGCAGGAGGTCTACATCAGCTTTCTGCGCAAGTTCGCCTCGATCGACGATCCAGCGGGCTGGCTGATCGGAGCGCTGCGTCGGGAGTGTCTGAATTTCCGGCGCGGCTCCGTCCAGCGCCTCTACGACGCCGTCGACTCGACCTTGCTCGATGTCCTGGCGACCCCGACCGAAGAATCGACGACGCAGCAGACGCTGCTGTCGGAGGTGCTGGTGGTGATCGAGAGCATTCGTGAGCCCTGCCGCACGATGCTCGTCCTGCGCTATCGCCTGGGCTGCGAGCGCGGCGAGGTCGCCGATCAGCTCGGCTACACGAGCCTCGAGAGCGCCCGCTCCGCGGAGCGTCGCTGCGTTGCCTTGCTCGCGCAAAAGCTCACACGTGCGGGCCGCCATCTCCTCGATGGTGGCCCGCTGCCCGCCACTCAGGAGGTCGCTCATGGCTGAGACCCCGATCGACGATGTCGAGGTCGAGCTGCTCGACCCGGCGAGCCCGCCGGAGCGACGACTCGAGATCGTGCGGACCTGGATCGGGAACGCGGCTATGGAGACGCGCCAGTCGACGGCGCGGCAGGGGGTCGCCACTGCGACCGCTGCGGCCGGCGAGCTCGACGACGCGCTCGAGGCCGCCCTCGCCGCCGCGCTCGCGGAGGTGGGGGCATCCGCGACCCGTTCGGCGGTGGAGATTCGGGCGGAAGCGCAACGGCTCGCGGAGATGGCAAGCCGCCGCGGACTGCTGGTCGCCGCCAACAGCACCCCCGACGCCCGATTCGGCGGTGCTCTTCGCGCTCGCCGATCTCGCTCACCGCGAAGCTCCCGCTCGATCCGCAGCGGGCCCAGCTGCTCGGTCGACTGCTGCTGGCGCTCGCGCCGCGCAGCTTCGGCGCGCGCGGGCGGCTCGCGGCCGACCTCGAGGCAGTCGCCTGGACGGCGATCGCCGACGGCCACGTCCGTGCCACCGAGATCGTCGCGGCCGACGAGGCGCTCGTCTCGCGCGCGCGCAGCGCGCGAACGCGGCACCTCCGATCCACTTCTCGACGCCCGCTACGAAACCGTCGCGGCGAATCTGCGCAGCGACCAGTCGCGCTTTCGCGAGGCGCTCCGGCATGCCCGGCGCGCGCGGCGAATCTACGCCGAGATCGGCCAGCCGCACGAAGCCGCCAAGGCGCGGATCCGGATCGCGCTCCAGCTCTACCACCTCGGCGAGCCGCTCGACGCGTCGATCCGGGAGATCCACCGCGCCTTGCCCGACCTGCGCGGCGACCTCGAGCCGCGGCGCGGTCGTCCGCCCACCAGAACCTGGCGCGTTTTCTCGCCGACGCGGGTCGAGTCGACGCAGCGCGGAGCTCTGCTGCCGGAGCTTCGACGGCTCGCCGACGAGCTGGACAACCCTTACGATCCGGCCCGAGTCGAGTGGCTCGCGGCGCACATCGCGGCGCTCAGGGGCGACTATGTCGAAGCGGAGCGCCTCTACCGCGAGGTGGTGGGCGTCTGGAACGCCGCCGGCTTCGAATACGACGCCGCGCTCGCGACGCTCGAGCTGACCGCCGTGCTGCTCGCCCTCGGCAAGACCGACGAAGTGCGCAGCAACGCCGAGGCGCTGCTGCCGGTCTTCCGCGGCCTCGGCATCGGTCGCGAAGCGCTCGCGACCCTGCAGCTCATCGCCGCCGCCGCCCGCCGCGAGGCGCTCGAGCGCACGCTGGTCGAGAAGCTCGTCGCCCAACTCCGCGGCCGCCCGACCCACACCGCCGCCCGGCTCGCCTAGCCGCGCCCGCGCCACCAGTTGCCGGAGGCAGGACTCGATCCTGCACGCCCGCGAGGGTTGCGGGTCTTGGATCGCGGGCGGGCCGATCTCGCACGATCGAGAGGGACGGGGTTCTGGAAGGAGGGTTGTCGTGAGGCCAGCCGCCTTCACCGCAACGCTAGTCATCGCAATCCTGCTCTCCGCTCGCGCAAACGCGCAAACCGGAGTCTTCGCCGATGACTTCGAAACCGGGAACACCTTCGCCTGGTCGGCGCGCGTGGGCGAGATCTACGCTCCGGCGGACGCTTTCCGGTTCTCTGACCTCGACCTCCGCGATCCTCACGTGTTGGTCGACCTGGGGCCGCCGTTCTTCTGCCGCGACGTGACCGATGACTTCCCCCTCTTGCCCTACGCGTTCAACGAGCTGCTTCAGGCCTCGATCGAAACCGACTCCGACCTCGACGGCTTCCTCGACGCTTCCTTCCTGGCTGGTTTCCGGCCTTACGATGGCGCCGCGTCGGGTCTACGCCTCGACTTCGGCCTCGCGCTGTGCACGGCGCCCGTCGAATCGACGGACTGCGCGCTGGTTTCAGTCAACCCGCCGTCGACCTTCCTCTACGAAGGGGTGCCGAGCGGCGGAGTCTGCCTGGATGTCGTGCCCGGCACATCCAACGGCTACCTGCCAGCCATCGAGATCCCGGGTGCGCCCTGCTTCCTCGCAGCGGCGCGAGACATGACTCTCCCTCTGTTTGGGATGAACATCCCCCTGAGCGACCTCCAGTTCTCGGCTCATTCCCTCGGCGACCCGCCAACGGAGTTCGACGCCGGGCTTCTCCGAGGCTTCCTGGCCGAGGCGGACGCCGACGCGATCTTCTTTCCCCCCACCTTCCCGGTGGTGGGCGGCCAGCCCCTCTCCAGCCTGTTTCCGGGCGGAGCTGCGAACTGTAGCCCGACCGACGACCGGGACTTCCATGACGGCGTCTGGGGCTGGTGGTTGTACTTCAACTTCCCGGCCGCACGAGTTCCTTTCACCGAGCCCTGAGCAGACGGTAGCGGCTCTCTCGGACCCGCACGAGGCCGCGCCGAACGTGCCACGCTCCTCAGATCGAGAACCCGTCGCTTTCGGCAGTGGTCGCTTCTACGTGGTGCCGGAGGAGGGATTCGAACCCCCACGCCCCTTTCGGGGCCGCGGATTTTAAGTCCGCTGCGTCTACCGGTTCCGCCACTCCGGCGTGGTGGGTGCGATCGGGATTCTAGCCTCCGCCGTCCACCGGGCGACGCAGCTCCGCCAACGAATAGAAGGTGCCGCGCCAGCGGATGCCGCCGCGGGCGAGGGTGAGGATGACGGAGCGTGCGACCACGGCGGCGAGAAGCAGCGCGCCGAGCGGGAAGAGCAACGCCGTCCAAGCCGGCACGCCGGTCTCGCGGCTCGCCGCCAGCGCCGCCACGACCTGGAGCAGCGCGGCCACGCCGAACAGCGCCGCCGGCCTGCCGTCGACGAGCGGCGCGACCACGAACGGCACGACGTGCAGGCCGATCAGCGCGGCGACGGCCGCGACCGCCCGGGTCACCCGATAGTCGAGGCCCGCGAAGGCGTTCTTCTCCAGGCCGCGCGCCGCCTCGCCGAGCGAGCGGTACCACTCGACACGGACCATCCCCCGGCCGCCGGCGAGCTCCTGCCGGTAGCCCGCGCCCTTGATCCGGCGGCCGAGCTGGAGATCGTCGTCGGGGCGATTGCGGATCGCCGCGAAGCCGCCCACCGCTTCGTAGACCTCGCGCCGCACGAGGTTGAAGGCGCCGACCCCCATCGCCTCCGCACGGTCCGCGCGCGCCGCGCGCCAGGGGGTGAGCCAGAGACCGAACAGGGTCGTGAAGGCGCCGACGAAGACAGCGATGCCGGCGCCCGGCGCCTCGACCTGCGGGCCGGCGGTCAGGTGGTCGAGCTCGCGCTCGCGCAAGATGCGGCAGGCGCGCCGGAGCGCGGAGGGCTCCAGCACGACGTCGGCATCGGTGAAGAGGATCAGCTCCTCGAACGCGTCGGCGGCGCCACACGCGAGCGCGTGGTTCTTGCCGAGCCAGCCGGCGGGCAGCTCCTCGACGCGGATCGTCTCGAGTCGAGAGTCCTCCCTGGACAGGCCGACGAGGATCTCGGTGGTCCGGTCGGTCGAGCGATCGTCGACGGCCACCACGCGGAGTCTCGCGACGTCTTGTGCCAACAGCGAGCGCAGCCCGCGCTCGAGACCGTGCTCCTCGTCGCGCGCCGCCAGCACGATCAAGAGCGTCGGACAGTCGTCCGGCTCGAGCGGCGCCACCTCGGCGAGATGGAGCATGTGCCGCGAGCCGAGCGCCGCGCGCCCCACGAGGTAGAGGGTCACCGCCGAGACGACGAGGCCCGGGACGACTGTGACCCAACTCAAGAGCGGGATTCCTTGCGGCCGATGCGGCGGGAGGCGTTGGAGGCGACGGTCGGAATCGAACCGACGAATGAGGGTTTTGCAGACCCTTGCCTTACCACTTGGCTACGTCGCCCTGAAAGGACGAGGGCCGCCTTCCAGCGGCCCTCGAAGTCTAACAAAATTTGGAGCGGGAAACGGGACTTGAACCCGCGACCCCAACCTTGGCAAGGTTGTGCTCTACCACTGAGCTATTCCCGCTCAGGGAACGGCAAAGATACCGAGCGCGCCGTCGCAGTGTCAAGGTTCGACGCCCTCCAACCAGGCCGTCGCATCGCCCCGTTCGAAGCCGTCGCGAAACAGCAGACCGGGCGGTGTGGCGAGCCCGGCGAGGCGGCCGATGCCCGCTGCCCCCATCCTCACGATCCCACCCCCCATCGGCTTCGAGAGATTGGCGGGCAGGTCGTTCGTGCTGTGGTAGGCGGGATAGCTGTCCCAGTCGTTCTCGATCGCGAGCAACGCCGGCAGGCCCCGTTGGAGATAGGGCACGTGATCGGAGCCGAAGGGATTGAGCGAAGAGGAGACGACGAGACCGGCGTAGTCGGCCGACGCCACCGAGAAAAGATCGATCAGCGGTTGGCCGATCGCTCCCGTTTCGAGCAACACGTCGAGCGTCGAGTCGCCGTCGTAGCCGATCATGTCGAAGATCAGCGCGCCGCCGAAGCCGGCGTCGCCGCCGCTCGCGATCAGGTCCGAAGCGTGATCGGCGCTGCCGTAGAGGCCCTGCTCCTCCCCCGCGTAGCAGGCGAAGAGCAGCGTTCGTGGCGCCGGTGTCGCGGCGACCGCCCGCGCGATCTCGAGCACGCCGGCGCAGCCGCTCGCGTTGTCCTCGGCACCCGGCGCGGCGACAGCGGGGTTCTCGGAGGTCGAATCGTAGTGGCCGCCGACAAGGTACCAGCTCCCCGGCTCGACAGTGCCGGCGATCCGCGCGAAGACATTCCAGCCCGTCGACGTCGTCACCGGAAAGCTCTCGGTCCAGACTTCGGCTCCGCGCAGCTCGCCGAATCGCGCCGCGAGCCAGTCGCGCGCCGAGAGCACCTGCGCACCGCGGGTCCATCGATTCCAGCCGGCGAGCGTGGTCGCCGCGGCGAGCCAACGGTCCGGATCGATCTCCCCCACCAGAGCGTCGAGCGCCGGTGTCACCGGCCCGACCGCCGTAGGGGCTTCGAAGCGAGCGAGCAGGACGAAATCCGCCACCGGCTCGACGGCATCGCGCAGTCGCACCGGCTGGTCGAAGCCGGCCTCGGGGGTGTGAAAGGCGAGAAAAGGACCGTCGAGGGAGCGCTCGGGCGCGAGCTCGATCACGGCACTCCGTCCGGCGCCGGCGAGGACTCTACCGAGCTCCTCGGCCTGCCGGCGACGAATCCCACGCACGACGACAAGGCGGCCGCGCTCGACCCCGGCCCAGCTCCTGCCGAAGTCCACGCCGGTGGCGGCGAGACGCGCGCCGATCTCGGCCGCGGTCCGCGACGACGCGTCGAAGCAGAGCACCGCGACTCGGCCCGCCTCGATGCGGACCGCGGCGGGTCCGACCCGCTCCTCGACTCGGGCCGGCAGCGGCAGCGCCGCGTCGGCCGCCAGCTCGAAACAGGCGAGCGGCTGCCAGCTCGCCGCCCCGGCCCAGCCCGGCAGGGCCGCGAGCAGGAGTCCGAGAGCACAGCGCGTTACGAGGAGAGCTCTCATCGAAGCCGGCATTCTAGCGACCTCCGCCCGCCACCGCAGTGAGCGGAGCCGCAGCCGCTCGCGCCGCCTGTCACCGCCACAACAACCGACGTGCGAAGAAACACGTTCGAGTCGGTTCGGACGCAGCGAAAGCTCCAGATAGAAGGGAAAAACTCCCGCCGATACACCCTTCGAGTCGGTTCGCACGGTGCGAAAGCTCCAATCAAGGGGGACAGATTCCGGCGACACGCCTGAAGTGAATCGCCTCGAGGTGACCCAGTCCTCTCCATACCTGGCGCTTTCGCGACATTTCGTCCAGCGCGAGACGCGTCGCGTAGCGCCTCGGCATCTACCGACCCTCCCCTTCCCTGAGGAGTCTTCGCGACAAATGAGTTGCCAGGAGGAAGCACGCGAAGCGCCTCGGCACCAACCGACCCTCCCCTTCCCTGGGGAGCCTTCGCGACGAATGAGTCGGCAGGAGGCAGCGCGCGAAGCGCCTCGGCACCAACCCACCCTCCCCTTCCCTGGGGAGCTTTCGCGCCGAATGAGTCGGCAGGAGGCAGCGCGCGAAGCGTCTCGACGCGGTCCACACCTTTCCATCCAAGGGGAGCATTCGCGACGATCCCGCCGGCGAAGAGAGGATCGCGAAGCGCCGGACGCGGTCGAATCGAACAGGAGTTGTTTCTCTACGGCAACTGGAAAGCGTCGCGCAGGTAGGTGATGGTCCAGGTCCCGTCCTCGGCGCGGTCGAGACCGAGGACGTCGAAGCGGCAGGCGCGCCGGGAACGGTTCTGCGCGAGAAAGAGCGCTGCGGCACGCGCGATCCGTTCCTGTTTGCGACGCCCGACCGCTTCGATGGCCAGGCCGTAGTCGGATCGGGTGCGGGCCTTGATCTCGACGAAACAGAGGGTCTCGCCGTCGAGGGCCACCAGGTCGAGCTCGCCGGCGCGCGTCGCGACGTTGCGCGCGACGATCTTCATTCCCAGTCGGCGCAGGTGTGCCTCCGCCGCGTCCTCCGCCGCCGCACCGCGCGCGCGGTCGTGAGGCAGCCGGTCGAAAGTACCGAGGCGGCGGAAGCGCATCTCAGCCCGAACGCTTCCAGCGCGTCCCCTGCGGCGTGTCCTCGAGCACGATCCCGCGGGCGGCGAGCTCGTCGCGCACCGCGTCGGCGCCGGCGAAGTCCCGTCGCTTGCGGGCTTCGCCGCGTTCGGCGATGCGCGCCTCGATCTCGGCCTCGTCGATCTCGGCCGCTCCGGTCTCGCTCGCGCCACTGGCTGCCGCGCCCAGGCTCGGCTCGAGCACGCCGAGCACCGAATCCACCTGGGCCAGCGCCGTCTCCACCCGCTCGGCGTCGCCCTCGCCCACGTCACCGGCTTCTATGGATCTGTTGACGTCGCGCACGAAGTCGAACAGCGCGGCCAGCGCGAACGAGATGTTGAGGTCATCCGCGAGGCCGGCGCGAAAGCTCGCCAAGAACTCCGCCACCCGCGCTCGCACTTTCTTCGACTCGGAGCCCTGCGCCGCGGCGTGCCGCAACCGGAAGCGCATCTCGTCGACCCGTCGCAGAGCGCTCGTCGCGGCGCGCAATCCCTCGAACGTGAAGTTCAACTTCTGCCGGTAGTGCACCGAGATCAGCAGGTACCGCAGCGCTCGCGACGACTCCCCTCGCTCCCGCAAGTCGCGCAGCGTGTAGAAGTTGCCGAGCGACTTCGACATCTTCTTGCCGTCGACGATCAGGTGCTCCGAGTGCAGCCAGAAGCGCACGAACGGCCTGCCGTTGGCGCACTCGCTCTGCGCGATCTCGTTCTCGTGGTGGGGAAAGATGTTGTCGACGCCACCGCAGTGGATATCGAAGGTCTCACCCAGGAAGATCGAGCTCATCGCCGAGCACTCGATGTGCCAACCGGGCCGGCCTGGTCCCCAGGGCGAGTCCCACGAAGGCTCTCCCGGCTTGGCGCCCTTCCAGAGCACGAAATCGCGCACGTCCTCCGTCGCGTACTCGTCGCTCGCCACACGTTCGCCCACCCGCGCCTGATCGGCGCGGGCGCCCGACAGCTTGCCGTAGCCTGGATCCGAGCCGATCCTGAACCAGACCGAACCCTCGCTCTCGTAGGCGTGGCCGCGCTCGATCAGCGCCGAGATGATCTCGATCATGTCGGCGAGGTGGTGGGTCGCGCGCGGATAGTGATCCGCCGGCACGACGTTGAGGGCGGCGAGGTCAGCGAAGAACGCCTCGATGTACGGCTCGGTGAACTCGTCCAGGGTCACGCCCTGCTTGGCCGCGCCGGAGATCGTCTTGTCGTCGATGTCGGTGAGGTTCATCACGTGCTGGACACGGAATCCCAGAAAGGTCAGCGCGCGCTTGAGCAGGTCCTCGAACAGGAAGGTGCGCAGATTGCCGATGTGGGCGTAGTCGTAGACCGTCGGCCCGCAGGTATAGAGACCGACCCGATCGGCGACCAGGGGTTCGAAGCGCTCGAGCCGGCGGCCCAGGGTGTTGAAGAAGCGGATCTCGATCGGCTTCATGGCGTGTACGCGACGGTCCCTCCGACGAAGATCGTCGCGGCGATCTCGTCGCCATCGGATGCGAATGCCCGTGCGGCTTCGAACGAGATCGCGCCCGAGCCCGCGGCGACGGCGCTGAATTCGAGCGTGAGCAGAGTCCCGGTGCCCGTGGCGCCGGCGACGGCGCCGAGTCTGGACACGCCGACGAGCAGCCGACCGGGCTCGGTCTCCAGCACCTGAAAGGTCGTGGCCACCGCGCCGCTCGACGATAGGAACGCGCCTTCGGTCGCCGCGACGTACGCCACCGGCTGGGTCGGATAGACGAGGTCGAACGAGGCGCCGAAGAGATCGACGACGCCGGTCGCCACGAGATCGAGCCGCAGGGTCGAAGAGCTCGAGCCTGCCGCGGTCGCGAGCGCGAGCGAGCCCGCGCCGCCGGAGCTCGCGGGCGTGTAGGTCAACTGCGGTAGCGGAACGGTCGGTGTGCCCCCCCGCCGCCGCCGCCACCGCCGCAGGCGGAGATCGCCACGACGACGAGCACCGAGGCTGCGAGCGCCGGCCTCATGCGATGCCGCGCAGCAGCGGCAGCTTGCGCAAGCGGCGCATCGCCACCTCCCTGCGCAAGCCAGTCAGGCGATCGATGAACAGGATGCCATCCAAGTGATCGATCTCGTGGCAGATGGCGCGCGCGAGGAGGCCCTCCGCCGCGAGCTCTACCCGCTCGCCCGCGGCGTCCCGAGCCTCGACGCGGATTCGCGCCGGACGGTCCACGCGCTCCGCGAGGCCCGGGATGGACAGGCAGCCCTCGCTGTCGTTCTCCCGCCCGCTCGAGTCGACGAGCTTCGGGTTGACGAGCACCTGGAGGCGCGAAGTCGGCTGCCCGGGCGCGACATGCACGACCGCGACACGCGCTTCGACGCCGATCTGCGGCGCCGCGAGCCCTACTCCGGGCGCGTCGTACATCGTGTCGGCGAGATCGCGCACCAGCGCCTCGAGCTCCGCGCCGAAGCCGTCGACCTCGGGGCAGCGCCGGCGCAAGATCGGATCGGGATAGAAGAGGATGGGCCGTACCGGCATCAGCCGTCTGACGCTAGCAGCTTTGCCGCCGCAGCCGCCACGTCCGCGTCGGCGCGTTGCTGCCGCAACGCCTCGAGCAGGGCGCGTGGATCGGGATTGCCGGCCAGGGCCTGCTCGAGCCCGGCGCGATCGATCCGCAGCACGCGCGCGCGTTGGATGACCCGGTACGAAGCGGGCCACGGCTTGTGCTCGAGCAGGGCGCGCTCACCGAACATGTCGCCGTCCGAGAAGGTGCGGATCTGCAGCTTGCCGCCGGTCTCCGGCGGCATGACGAATGCCTCGACGGTGCCGCTCGCCACCACGAACATGCGCTCGATCTCGCTGCCGCGCTCCGCCAGCAGCTCGCCCTCGTCCCAGTCCTGGATCGCCACGGCGCGGAACAACCGACGGAGCTGGTCGGGGGGCAGGTACTGGACCAGCTTGGACTTGGCCAGACCCTGCCAGACCCTCTGCGCTTCGACCGGCGACGTCCGTTCGAGCGGGCTCCTTTTCATGTCGCCCTGCAGCAGACCCTCGATCACTCCCGCTCGGCTGTGCTCGAGGTTCTTCATGCGCTGCAGCCACTGGATCTTGGCGGTCAGCGTGTCGTCGGCGGGCGCGAGCCTGGAGAGCTTGGCGAGCAGCGCCAGCGCCTTGTCGTAGAAACCATCCTCGGAGTAGGAGTCGGCGACGAAGAGATAGCGGTCGAGCGCCTTGGGGCCCTTTCCCGCCTGGGCGTAGACTTCCGCCAACCGGAGATTGGAATGGAGATCGCGAGGGTTGGTCTTGATTCGAGCCTCGAGCAGCTCGATCGCCTCCTCGTAGCGCTCGAGCACGACGAGGTCCTCGATCGATGGCCCCGACTGCTTCGCCGAGCCGCCCGACCTGCCGAAGAGCTTCATCTTCGCTCCGATTCTCCTCTCTTCGGCGCGAGGCTAACAGCCGAGCAGCAGACCCTGTCGAGGATCGGGGCCGCGCTGCCCCCTCTGCGAGACGGCACTGTTCTCGATCCTGGACGTTCCGAGGCGGCGCGACGCGCACCAGGGCTGGAACGGGGATTGCTCTACCCAGTCGGCGAAGGGAAATGGAGGTGCCAGCCATGAGATCCAGGAAACCAAGCACAGAGGCCGCGATGATGGCCGTCGGACTGGCCACGCTGCTCGCCGCTCCGGCCGCCACGGCGGAGGATCTCGACCCGCGCGAGAGCTACTCCTATCTGCGTGAGGTCGAGGGCACCGTCACCATCTCCTCGGTCGGCGCCAGTCCTGCCAGCGAAGGCGCCGACGTCAACCAACCACTGCTCACCGGCGATCAGCTGCGCCTGCCTCGTGGCTCGCGCGCCGAGGCGGTGCTCGCCGATCGCACCCTGCTCCGTCTCGGCGGTGGAGCGAGCCTGACCCTCGCCCGAATCGCCTTCTCCGGGGACCGTGACGACCGCGTCACGACGCTCGACCTCGAGGCAGGCGAGATCGTCCTGCAAGTGGGCGAGGACGCTCTGGGCGACCAGCTGCCCGAGGTCCGGGCCGCCGGAGCCACCCTCTACGTTCAGCAGCCGGGCAGGTACCGCGTGACCGCGGACCAGGGCGGCTGGACGGAAGTCGTCGTGCGCGAAGGCTACGCCGAGCTCGTCAGCGACCGGGGCTCGACCATCGTTCGCGCCGGCGAAGCGGCGACGCTCTTGGCCGACCGTTACGGACGGGTCGAGATCCGCTCGGCGCCCGCCGAAGACGCCCTGGAGCGTTGGGGCCGCGACCTCTACGAGCGCGCCCAAGTCGCCCGGACGACCGTGGTCCATGTCGACCCCAACCTCGCCTACGCGGCGGCGCCGCTCGCCAGCCACGGCGACTGGGTCTACGTCGACGCGTCCTGGGCCTGGCGCCCGCGCGTCGCCACGGGGTGGCGTCCCTACTGGAACGGCCGTTGGTCTCCCACTCCCAGCGGGCTCACCTGGGTATCGTACGAGCCCTGGGGCTGGGTCCCCTATCACTACGGCTCGTGGTTCGTCGACGCTTCGTTCGGATGGTGCTGGCGACCCGGCCGTGTCTACTCGCCCGCCTGGGTCTACTGGCACTGGAGCGACAATTGGGTCGGCTGGGTTCCGATCGGCTACTACACGAACTACTACCGCCACGCCGGTTTCGGTCGCGGTTTCCACTTCGGCGTCTACGGCTGGGCGGGTGGAGGCTGGGGCGCCTACTCCGACTGGCATTTCGCTCCGACCTGGTGCCTGCGCCAGCGCGACTGGCGGCGCCACCAGCGCAGCGGTCGCGAGCTCGAGCGGCTGGAGCCGGGCGGACCGGCGCGCGGCATCGTCACCACCGACACGCGTGGCCTGACCCGGGAACGGCTGGGCAAGCCCGCCGAGATCGCCCAGACGTTGGCCGCCCGCAGAGGCAATGGCGGCGAGCCGCTCGTCGACGTGACGGATTTCGTCGCTCGCAAGCGCGAGCTGCCACCGCGCGTGGCCGAGGCCGTCGGCGCCCACGGCGAGCCGGCCCGGTCGGAGACGCCGCTCGGCCTCGACCCACGGCAGGTCCAGAAGGGCGAGCCCGAGCCGGGTTGGCGCAGCAGCGCCAAGCCCGGTCGAGTCGACACCGATCCGGCCGCTGCGCCGAGCGGAGGCCGGCGCGCCGCGGCTGCTCTCGCCGACACGCCGCGCCTGGGGCGCGAGCCTGCAGCTGCCACGCGGGTCAAGGCTCCCGAGCCGGTTGCCGGCAGCAGAGCCGTCGCGGCTCCCGAGCCGAAGTCGCCCGCTGCCCGGCCCCGGCTCGACCCGGCGAATCCGACCCCGCCGCGGCAAGGCTGGAAATCCGGCATCGCGCGCGAGCCGGCGACACCGCCCGCCTCGACCGGGCGCGGCGCCACACGGCAGGAGCCCGTGCAGCGGGTGATCGGAGGCGTCCGGCGCTCGGAGCCGGCGCCGCCGCCATCGGCTGGCGGGCCCTCGAGTCGCTCGGCGGCGCCCGCGCCGCGCGGCGTGGCCGAGCCGGCCGCCCCGAACGCGCCACGCTACATGCCCCCGGCGGGAACGCCTCGCTCCGCGCCGCCGTCGAGCTCGCCACGCTATGTGCCGCCCACGGCTTCGCCGCGCGCCGCGCCCCCGACGGGATCGGCCCGCTCCACGCCACCCTCGAGCTCGCCACGCTACGCGCCGCCCCCGGCCTCAGCGCGCCCGGCTCCGCCCACGGCGCGAACCGCGCCGGCGCCGAAGTCGGCTCCGCCGCCGCAGGCCTCGTCGCCGCCACCGGCTCGCTCGAGCTCGCCCAGAACTTCGTCCCCGCCCGCTCGCTCCAGCGCGCCCAAGGCCTCGGCCGCGCCCCGCTCCTCGCCGTCGAGCGGCAGCCGCTCCGCTCGCGGCTCGAGCGGTTCGAGCGGTTCGAGCGGCAAGCAGACTTCGCCCCCGAAGGGAGATGGCGACGGTCACCGCTGACGGCACGCGGGCGCCCCGGCTCAGGCTGGAGTAGGATGCCGGGCGCCCCGTGCGCGCCGACCCCCTACTCCGCGTCCTTTTCGTCGTCTATTGCGTCGAAGCCGGGCTCTTTCTCCTGCTCTCGCCCTGGACTGGGAGTTGGGACCGGCTCGGCGCCGTGCTGCCCTGGGGCACGTTGCGGGCCATTGTTCTCGCGACCTGGTACCGGGGCCTGATCGCGAGCTTCGGCGTCGTCCATCTCCTCTGGGCTTTGCACGATATCGACCTGCTCACCCACCGGCGCGGCGACGAAGCGGAGGCAGCGCGGCCGTGACGCGGCCGTACGCCGGGTTGGCGCCGCAGCGGGAGCCCTCTTGACGCAGATCGTCGGACTCGGGTTGGATCTGGTCGACCTCGCTCGGATGGCGCGCCTGCTGGAGCGCCAGGGCGAGCGGGCGATCGCCAGAATCTGTCTCGACGGCGAGCCGAAGACGCTCACCGGGACCGCGCGAGTCGCCCATCTGGCGGGCCTGTTCGCGGCCAAGGAGGCGGCGATGAAGGCGCTCGGCACCGGCTGGGCGGGTGGCGTCGGCTTCCGCCAGATCGAGGTCGTGCGCAGCCCGTCCGGAGCGCCCTCGCTCCGGCTGCACGGTGCCGCGGCAGAGCGGGCGGTGGCGATGGGAGTCCGTCGCTGCCACCTGTCGATCACCCACGACCTGCGCACGGCGGCGGCAATGGTGATCCTCGAGGGCGGGGGAGCTGCGTGAGCGGAGCAACGAGCCCAGCGGGATTCGCCGGCAAGGGTCGCTTTCTGCTGCTGTCTCTCGCCATCCTCGGACTCGACCAGTGGACCAAGTGGCTGGTCGAGCGCCACCTGCCGCTCGGCGCCTCGCAGGAGATCCTGCCCGGACTGCTGCACCTCTCCCATTTGCGCAACCCGGGGGTCGCCTTCGGCCTCTTCGCCGACCAAGGAGCGGCCGGCGGGGCATGGCTGCTCGCCGCGCTCGGCGTCGCCGCGATCGCCATCGTGACGGTCTACTTCCGCCGCGCCGAGCATGCCGACAGGGTCCTCCTCGTCGCCCTCGCGCTGGTCCTGGGCGGCGCCGTCGGCAACCTGCTGGACCGCCTCGCGGCGGGCGCCGTGACCGACTTCGTCGGCGTCTACCTCGGCTCCTACCGCTGGCCAGACTTCAACGTCGCCGACAGCTCTATCTCCATCGGCCTCGTGCTTTTGGTGCTCGACTCGCTGCGCGCTCCGCGCTCCCGCGCCGCCCCGGCCGACCCGGGATGAGCTCAGCGGGCTCGCGCCCGCCCGCCGCCCGCGCCTGGGTGGTCGGGGAGGAGCACTCGGGCGAGCGTCTCGACCGTGCCCTCGCTCTTCACGCTGGCGAGCCGCGCAGCCGGATCCAGGCCTGGATCCGCGCCGGCCGCGTCGAGATCGACGATCGCCTTCCGGCCAAAGCCGGCGAAACCCTCCGGCCGGGCGCGCGGGTGGTCTGGCGGCCGCCCGCCGCAGACGACCCGCGCGTCCGGCCAGAGCCGGGGGAGCTCGAAGTGCTGTTCGAAGACGCCGATCTCGTCGTGCTCGACAAGCCCGCTGGGCTCGTGGTCCACCCGGGCGCCGGCCGGCGCGAAGGCACCCTGGTGCACCGCCTGGTCGCCCGCTACCCGGAGATCGAGGGGGTCGGTGGCCCCGGTCGGCCGGGCATCGTCCATCGCCTCGACCGGGAGACCAGCGGGGCGCTGGTGGTGGCGCGGACCGCCGTGGCGCATCGCGCGCTCGCCCGCGCTTTCGCCGAGCGCCAGGTCGACAAGCGCTATCTCGCCGTGGTGCGCGGCCGGCCCCGCGGCGACCGTGGCCAGATCGAGGCGCCGATCGCGCGGCATCCGACCGACCGCAAGAGAATGGCCGTGCGCGTCGCAGGCAAGCCGGCCCATACGAGCTTTCGGGTGCTCGGCAAGACGCCGGCCGCGACCCTCCTGGAGCTGGAGCTACACACCGGGAGGACCCACCAGATCCGCGTTCACATGAAGCACTTCGGCTTGCCGCTGGTCGGGGATCCGGTCTACGGCGGTGCCGGTCCGCGTGGTATCACGGCAGAACAGCGCCTGGAGCTCGACCGCTTCCCCCGTCCGGCGCTCCATGCCTGGCGTCTCGAGCTCGACCATCCGCGCACCGGTGAGCGCCTGCGTTTCCTGGCCAGAGCGCCGGCGGATCTCAGGGCGCTCTGGATCGCCCTCGGCGGAACGCCGCCGAACGACTGAGCCGAACGATCTCAGGCGCGGCCGCTCGGTCCGGGGTGTTCCGGGTCCGCGCTCTGTCGCATCTCGACCGAGCCCTTGAGGAACGCACCTTCGGCGATCACGACTCTGGGCGCCGCGACGTCGCCGGCCACGCGCGCGGTCGGCGCGAGCTCGATGCGCTCGCGTCCGTTCACGTCGCCTTCGATCGCGCCGGCGACGTGAACGATGCGCGCCGCGATGAGACCCACGACCCGTCCTGCCGGCGCAACCGTGACACTCCCCTCGACCCGCACCTCTCCCTCGATCTCGCCCTCGATCAGCAGGTCCGTGGCGCCACTCACCACACCCTCGAGGCGAGTACCCGCCGCGATCCGCGTCACAGCGCGAGCGCGCTCCCCGGTGGCGACGGCAGCCGCCGCTGCGGGCGCGGTGTTCAGATCTCGCTTGAACAGGGACATCGTGGCCTCCGGGCCCAAATCGAAGCGGCGGCCATGGGGCCGCCGCGGAGTATCGAGAGTGGAGCGGGCAACGGGATTCGAACCCGCGACATCAAGCTTGGGAAGCTTGCACTCTACCAGCTGAGTTATGCCCGCGCGTCGCTACCAGGCACCGCAATCTAACCGGTGCCGCCGGAACCGGTCAAGCGGCTTGCGCGATCCCCGGCAGCCGCTATACTGATCGCGAGATGCAGGCTTCCGGAACCGATCTCCCCGACCTTCAGCACGGCGAATCGCTCTATTTCTTCCCAGAGCAGCCGATGACCCCGGCGCAACTCAAGCACCTGCTCGCCGAGGGCACTCTCGAGCGCAAAGCGTGGGCGGTGTCGCACCTGCTGCGCTACGCCGACTGGGACGACATCTGGACCTTCGTCACCCGCGAGCAGGCGTGCGAGCTCTTCCCGCGCCTCGACCTGCCGGACAGCCTGCGTGTGGCCTGGGCGCGGATGCTCAAGATCGAACCCGCCCCCGTCCGCGACGACGGCTGATCTTCCGCTCTAGGGTTCCTGTTTCGCTTCGTTGCGCTCCGCGAGGAGCGCGCCCGCCCGCTTCCTCGCTTCCTGGACGACGCCGCGCACGCGCTCCGCGGGCAGCAGGAAGAGGCCGAGCGGTCCGCTCTCGACGCCGCCGCGACCGAACGAGAAGAGCCCGATCATGCCCGCGCCCGACGGATTCGTCTCCGCGACACTGGAGAGAATCGTGGCGACCACGCCGACTGGCTCGCCGCGGAGGTTGAAGACGGGCAGACCCAGCAGCGCCGGCGACGCATCGAGAACCCACGCCCGCCGCGGCTTCTCGACTTCGCCCGCGATGCGGCCGGTTTCGAAGAACGGCGCGCGATCAAAGCTCGGAGACAGCCGCGAGACACCGACGACCGTCTCGCCGAGGCGCGCGCGGCCCGCGCTCTCGAAGTCGATCGCGCGTAGCGGCCGAGCGAGCGGCTCCTCGACCTGCAGGAAGGCGATATCGAGATCCGAGTCCTGTCCGACCAGGAACGCCCGGTACTCCCGGTCGTGCCCTGCGACCGAGACCTTGAAATCGATCGGCGTGATCTTGAGCTGCAGGCCTTCGCCGCCACCCATCCGTGCCGCCGCCTCGACCAGGCGCGAGGCGGAGATCTGAGAGTTCCAAACCAGGATCAGGCCGCTCGGGTCGACCACGGCGCCGCGCGCATCGAGCGTGGCCTCCTGGTTCTGCACCGAGCCGCCGAAATCGAACTCGGTCTTGATCACGACCTCGATGCCGACAATCGACGGCGCGACGCGCTCGAGCAGCTCGCGATACTGCGAGGCATCGTCGCGCGGCCGCGGGCCGCGCGACGGCGAGCGCGAGGAGGAACACGGCGAGGGCCGCGGTGGCAAGGCGTGGCATCACCGGCTCCTTTCGGGGTCGAGCTCGGCCCATTCGGGCTCGAGAAAGACGAAGTGCGTCCGCGCGCCCCTGCGCAGGAACAAGGCGACCACCGCCGGACGATCGGCAAGCGTGCGAGCGAGCGCCGCCTCGAACGACGCGACATCGGTGACTGGCGTCGAGTCGACGCGAACGATCAGGTCTTTCGTGCGCAAGCCCGCCATGTGGGCCCAGCCGCCGCTGACCACGTCGGTGACGACGACGCCCTGCTCGTCGAGCTCCCAGTTCTCTTCGATGCGGTCGAGAAAGAGCAGCTCGCGCACCGCGAACTCGAACTCCTCCTGGCGACTGCGCCGCGCCTGATCGGCGCCAGCGGGCTGTGCCTCGAGCCGGACATCGATGTCGACCGGGCCGCCGCCGCGCAACAGCCCGAAACTCGCGAGCGCGCCGATCGGGCGCTCCTCCACGGTGCGGCGAAGCTCTTCGGCGTCCTGCGGCCGGCTCGCTTCGAGCGGCACGCCGTCGATCGCGACGACGAGATCGCCGACAGCGAGCCCGGCGCGCGCAGCTTCCGTCCAGGGGTAGACCTCAGTGATACGGAATCCTGCGGTCCCCGTCAATTTCAGCGCCTCGGCGAGCTCGGCGGTCACGACCTGCGTGCGGACCCCCAGCCAGGCTTTGGGCAGCTCGCCCCCCGAGCGGCCGTTGCGCCCTGCCGGCAGGCGGGCGATCGAAAGGAGTCGCTCGTCGCCGCGCCAGAGCTCGAGCAGCAGCTCCGGTCCCGGCGCCGAGGCCAGCGCCCGATCGAGATCGCCGAGGGAGCTCACCGGCTCGCCGTCGAGCGCGACCAGGACGTCGCCCGGGGCGATCTGCGGGCGCGCGCCTGCGGCCGGCTGCCCGGGCCGGATGCCGGTTACCAGCACCCCGTCGTGCGCACGCAGCTCCCGCGCGAGCACCATCGGTCCGGTGATCTCCTGGGCCGAGATGCCGAGCCGCCTCATCTCGCGCTCCTCGCCGCGCGCGGGCTCGAGCTCGGTCACGGTCGCGCGCAGCGTCAGCGGTGCGCCGGCACGCTCGACCGCGAGCTCGACGCTCCGCCCGATCGGCAGCTCCGCCGCCCGGCGATAGAGGTCGGGAACCTGCTCGAAGAACAGGACCGCGACCGACTCGTCGCCGAGCCGCAGCAGGATGTCGCCAGGCAGCAGCCCCGCCTGCTGCCGCCGGGCCCCGCGGCGACACGGCCGAGACCAGAGCGCCCTCGGTGCGCCCGGTCTTCGACACCGGCAGCACCAAGAAGCCGAGATCGCCTCGCCGCACCTCGCCATCGGCGATGGCGCGGCGCAGCACGTCGCCGGCCACTCGAGCCGGAATCGCGAAGCCGATGCCGCCACCGCCGAGCTCGTTGATACCGACGACGCGCCCGTCGAGATCGACCAGCGGGCCGCCCGAGTTGCCGGGCAGGATCAACGCATCGTGCTGGATCCATTGCGTGAACAGCCCGGTGGTCTCGCCCGCGCCGAGATCCATTTCGCTCATCTCGCTGCCGGCGAAGTCGGTGAAGACGCGCTTGGGGTTCGAGACGATGCCGAGGGTGACCGACGACGAGAGCGCGAAGGGGTTGCCCATCGCCAGCACCGGATCGCCGACGGAGAGCTCCACCGTCTCGTCGAGCCGGGCCGGGGAGAGCGGCGGGAGCTCGGCGGCGCCGGCGGCAGGTCGCAGCTTCGGAGCACCGAGAGATCGGTCAGCGGGTCGTGCGCCACCACGTCGGCGTCGAGCACTTCGCCGCTGGTGAGCGTGCATCGAATCCGAGTGGTGTCGCCCGCGACGTGATAGTTGGTGAGAACGTGCCCCTGAGCGGAGACGATGACCCCGCTGCCCGCGGTCGGAAAGCGGACCGCTCGGCCGTCGGAGAACTGCCGGCTGACCGCGGTGATATTGACGAGCGCCGGATAGACGGCGGCGAGCGCCGACTCGACCCGCTCCGAGGTGGCTCCCTGGCCTGCGACGAGCGCCTCGGCGACAGGCGCCGCCTGCGCCAGGAGCGGCGCCGCGCCGGCGAGAGCGGCGAGGAAGAAAATCGGCGGTTCGGCGCACGTTCAACCGTCTCCGTCGAGCAAGTTGCCGAGCGGACCGAGCAGCGACCCCTCCTCGCGCCGGCCGCGGCCGGTGATCCCGGAGGCTTGCACGACGCGCGAAGCGAGCCGTCCGAAAGGCAGGGTCTGGAGCCAGACTCTGCCCGGTCCCGTCATCGCCGCGAAGAAGAGCCCCTCGCCGCCGAACAGGAACGTCTTGACGCCCGGTACCATCTGCACGTCGTACTGACACGCTCTGCGCGAATGCGACCAGGCAGCCCGTATCGACGCGCAGGGTCTCCCCCGCCGCCAGCTCTCGCTCGAGAATCGTGCCGCAGGCGTGGACGAAGGCCAGCCCGTCGCCCTCGAGCTTCTGCAGGATGAACCCCTCGCCGCCGAACAGGCCCGCGCCCAGCCTCTTCTGGAAGGCGATACCGATCGCGACGCCACGCGCCGCGCAGAGGAACGCGTCCTTCTGACAGAAGACCCGGCCGCCCATCGCGCGCAGGTCGAAGGAAACGATCCGGCCCGGGTAGGGCGCGGCGAAGGCGACCTTGCGACGGCTCGATCCGCGATTGGTGAACACGGTGAGGAAGAGCGACTCGCCGGTGAGCACGCGCTTTCCCGCCTGGAGCAGCTTGCCGAGCACGCCTGACCGGCGCCGCCGCTCGAGCCGTCGCCGAAGATCGTCTCCATCTCGATGTCCGGCTCCATGTAGAAGAAGCCGCCCGCCTCGGCGACGCACGCTTCACCCGGATCGAGCGTGATCTCGACGTACTGCATCTCGGCGCCGCCGATCTCGTAGTCGATCTCGTGGGCGGCGCCGAAGGCCGGCGGCGGCGGCGCGGCAGCGGCCGACGCGTTCACGAATGCCGCGCGAAAGGGGTCGACGCCGGCGATCGGCTCCCAGCCCGCCTGTCCCGCGGCGAAGACGTGAGCGTCACGGCCGAGCCGGCCCGAGCGCACGCGGGCGACCACCTCCGCCTCGGCGAGCGGACCCTCCTGCTGGCCTCGAATCGCGACGTGCCACTGCTTCTCGGTCATGCCACCTCCCCTTCCAGACAACTGCCGGAGTGTATGGGGGGCACGCGGCGGAGACAAGGCGACGGGGCCGGATAGACTGCCTTCTCGATGCCGATCGATCCCGCGCTCGAGCTCGATCCCGCCCTCTTCGAGCGCTCCCTGGCTCTGCTCGAGCACCTCGCCGCCATCAGCCTCGCCCTTCCGACGACGTCGCCGGATTGGAGCGCGCTCGCGCGGCAGCTCGGCGCCGAGCTCGAGCAGCGCGGGCTCCGGATCGCGATCGAGCACCGCAGGCCCCGACCCGAAGCGGCAGAGCTGCCGATCCTCACGGCTCGCCATGGCGAGAGCCGGGCGCCGCTCCTGCTCATCGGCCACCTCGACACCGTGCTGCCGGCGCGAGCTCCAGCGCGATCGGCGGAGCGCCTGGTGGCCACCGGCGCCATCGACATGAAAGGCGGCTTCGCGGCCTTCGCCGGAGCCCTCGATCTCGTCGCCGCGCGCGGGCATCGAACCGCCCCCGCTCGAGCTGGTGGCGGTCCCCGACGAGGAGGTCGGCGGCGCGCTCTCGCGCGCGCTCACCGCGGAACGCGGCGAGCTCGCGCCCGTGCGCTCTGGGTGCTCGAGCCCGGCGCGGCCCGCGGCGACGGCGAAACGCTGGTGATCGGACGACGCGGGCTCTTCGACTGGTCCGTCGCGGTGCGCGGCCGCGCGGCGCATTCCGGGCTCGCCTTCTGGGAGGGTCGCTCCGCGACCGCGGCGGCCGCGCGCTGGACCGCCGCCGCTGCGGACCTCTCGACCGCCGGCGCCGGGCCGACGATCAACGTCGCACGACTCGTCGCGGGCGATTCCGGCTTCGTCGACGACCTCGCCGGCAAGAGCGATCTGCCCGGCTCGGGGCGCCTCTTGAACGTCGTCGCCGATCGCGCCTCGATCGAGGGCGAGGCGAGGTTCCTGCGCGCGGCCGACGCCGAGCGAATCGACGCCGCCCTGCGCCACAACGCGAGCGAGATCGCCGACCGCGACGGCGTCACGATCGAGTTCGTGCGCGGACAGACGATCGCGCCGGTCGAGCCCACCGGCCCGGGCCGCGCGGCGGCGCAAACGGCGATCGCGGCAGCCCGCCGCCGGGGCTGGACGCTCGAGCTCGAAGCGGAGCGGGGCGGCGTCTCCTTCCCCAACTTCCTGCCCGACCCCGCCAAGATCCCGGTGCTCGACGGCCTCGGCCCGGTCGGCGGCGGCATGCACACCCGCGAAGAGTGGGTCAGCCTCCCCTCCCTCGCCCGCCGCATCGTCCTGCTCGCCGACCTGCTCGAGCTCGAGGCCCTGACCCTCGCGTGATCGCAGACTAACGGGCGCCCGGGGCCGGGAGCTCGACTTCGAACAGCATGGGCCAGTGCTTGCCGGTCAGGTAGAAGTGGCCAGTTGCCGGGTCGTGGGCGATGCCGTTGAGGACGTCCGCGCGCGCGGCCTCCTCGGGCGCGAGCAGGCCGGAGGCGTCGTAGCTCGCGACGACGCGGCCGTCGGTGGGATCGATCGCGACCACCTCGTCGGAGATCCAGACGTTGGCGTAGACGATGCCGCCCGCCGCCTCGAGCTCGTTGAGGTAGGCGACCGGCGTGCCGTCGCGCCGAACCGTGACGCTGCCGATCGGCTCGAAGCTCGTCCGCATCGCGGAACTGGAGGCTGTCGCCGCCGTCGCTCTGGATGAAGCGCTTGCCGTCGAAAGCGAGCCCCCACCCTTCGCCCCTGTAGGCGAACCTGCCGCGGACAGCGAAGTCGGCGAGGCCCCACACGTTGGCGATACCGTTCAGCCAGGTCAACTGCACCAGCCGATCTCCGGCGAGCGCGAGCCCCTCGCCGAACTGATCGCTCGGCGAGCGCGACCTCGCGCATCACCCTGCCGGTCTCGAGGTCCACCTCGCGCAGGCTGGAGGTGCCGAGCAGACCGGTGCTCTCGTACAGCTTGCCGCGATCGAAGACCAGGCCCTGGGTGAACGCCGCCGGGTCGTGGGGAAGCACCCGGATCACCCGGACAGCCAGCTTCGGCGCCCCGGCGGCCAGCCGCGCGGGCGATCCGAGGGCGGGCACGACGAGGAGCGCGACGGCCGAGAGCGCGGCCGCCGGATCGGGCCGTCATCCGCCATCCTCGTCGAGCGAGCAGCCGGCGAAGAGCGCCTGCCCCAGCGCGGAGCCGATCGGCTCGCCCGGGGGCGCGGGCTCCGCCGCGCGCACCGGCGCCGCCGGCGGCTGGGAGCGCGCGAGATACCGGCCGAGGTCGGCGGCGAGAGCCGTCGCGTGAGCCCTCTCGGCGGCGTCGATCGGCTCCAGCCTGTCGAGGCCCTGAAGCAGGTCGGCGAGCGCGACGTCGACCCGCGAACGAACCCAGGGCGCCGCTGCGGACGACGCGGAGAGCGTCATCAACCGATCCGCGAGCGTTCTCTGGACCACCCGGGCGATCTCGCGCTGACGAGACGGCAGCAGCTCGGGGTCGGCGAAGACCCTGCTGGTCGCCGTCTCGATCACCTCCTCGAGCGACGGCAGCAGCGGATCCCGACGATTCTGATCGACCAGCCGCGCCGCCCGCGCCGGGTCGAGCAGCGCCGAGAAGGCGAGATCAGCGGCGGTCGCGGCGGCGCCCATCGCATCGAAGGCCGGCGCCGTTCGAGAAGCGAACTGCTCGCGCCCCTGAGCCCACTCCGGAGGCCGGGGCAGGAGGATGCGCAGAGCGCTCTCGGGCAGATCGAGCGCCGCGGGCTCCACGGCGTCGAGCAACAGCCCCAGCGCACGCCGTTGGCTCTCCGCCGGAACGGCGCGCGCCGGCGGCTGGCCGTCGCCGGCGAGCGCATGACGGTACTCGAGCCCACCGAGCGCCTTGGCGGCCGCCACCAGCTGAAAGCGGGCGTAGAAGTAGATCGTCGCCAGGACCTCCTCGAGCGCGGCTCGCGGCTGGCCCGGCGCGATGTTGCGCTCGCCGAACCGAGCCAGCGCGCGCTGCCGGATGCGCAGCACGTCCTCGAGGGCGGCGACGGGATCCGCGCCGTTGTCCCAGAGGCTCGCCCGCGGCATCGAGGTCGACGACCGGCCGGGCGTCCCCCTCGGTCAGGAAGAACAGGCCGCGTCGCAGGGTCTCCGCGACGATCTGATCGAGCGCCGCGCGCTCGTCCGCGCCCGTTGGCGGCTGGCCGTAGGCCCATCGCGCTGCCGCGACGTCCCACTCGCCCACCCCGACGGCGTAAGCACCGGCGGCGTCGATCGAGCCGTCCGCGGCAAGCTTCAGCAGCGGGGCCGGATAGTCCATCACCGAGGCGCGCCCGAACGATGACGCCGCGAAGTTGTGGCCGAAACCGAGGGCATGGCCGACCTCGTGGGCAGCCAGCTGGCGGATCCGCGCGAGCGCCAGCTCGACAGGATCGTTCGGGTCCACCTCGGCCGGTGGCGCCGGTACCCAGGAGCCCTTCGAACAGCAGTCGATCCTGGCGAACGCGCAGCGACCCGAGCGTGACGTGTCCCTTGATCCGCTCCCCGGTGCGCGGATCGACGATGCCGCCGCCGTAGGACCAGCCGCGGGTCGCCCGATGCACCCACTGGATCACGTTGTAGCGCGCATCCAAGGGGTGGGCTCCCGCCGGCAGCAGCTCGACGCTGAAGGCCGCTTCGAACCCAGCGGCGGTGAAAGCCCGCGCCCACCAGAAGGCGCCCTCGAGGAGCGCGCTGCGGACCGGCTCGGGCGTGCCGCGGTCGACGTAGTAGACGATCGGCCGGAGTGGCACGGAGCTCGCGGCGGTGGGATCGGCCTTCTGCAAACGATGGCGGACGATCCAGCGCCGCTCCACCGGGCGCTCGAGCGGCGTCGCGTAGTCGGCGAAGTTGATCGCGAGGGATCCCATGCGCGGGTCGTGGACGCGCGGCAGGTAGCCGGGTTCGGGGAGCCGGAGCAGCGATTGATGCGCGATCAGCGTCACCGCCTCGGGGACCGGCGTCGTCGACCGCACCTCGCCACCGGGGCGGGCGCCGGCGAAGGTGAGCAGCGCCTCGAGCTCGACATTCTCCGGAAAGGCGAGACACCCGTCGAAATCGATGGCGCTGCGCTCGCGGTCGAGCGCGAAGCTGCCCTGCCCCGCGTCCGCGAGCCGGGTGGCGACCTGGTGGGAGTCGCGCAGCAGGAACCCGCTCCAGTCGACGAGCAACCGGCCATCGGCCCCCTCCGCGAGCACCTCCCCCGCCCAGATCACGGAGGTCGCGAAAGACTCCCGCACGGCCGCGACCTCCTCGACATCGCTCGAAAGCGCCCGGTAGCGAAGGTTCTTGGCCTCGATCAGGACGCGGCCACCGAGGCGACGCAACTCGACGACCTCGCTCGCCCCGACGCTGCCGCGGTCCAGACCGACCGGGTTCGAGCCGAGGCCGGTCCGGATCCCCTCGACGTAGAGATACTCGCCCAGGCTGCCGTTGGCGTCCGGCCGCGGCAGCACGACGTAGAGCTTGCCGCCGACCGGATCGGGAACGAGATCGAAGAGACCCGGCCGCGGCTCGAGTCCCGCGATCTTGGCTTCCAGCTCCGGCGAACGGCGCGCCAGCGCGCTGGGTGTCGGTGGTTCGGGCGGGGTCTTCGGCGCGGTCGTGGCGGCACACCCCAGGCCAAGCGCCAGGACGGCGATCGAGACGACACTTCGCTCACGAAACATCTTCGAGTCTCCCTCCAGCTACGCCGCGGGCCGACGGGTCGGCGCGAGCTCGAGCGGCGGCTCGCCGAGCTTCGTCGCGAGGAGGCTGGCGAGCGCGGTCGTCGCAAACGCCCAGAACAACCCGAGAGCGGCCGCGGCCAGGAAACCACCCCAGGGGGCCGGGCCGGCCACCGCGGAGAGTGCCTGGAAGCGCAGAAAGAGGTCGTCGCCGAGCAGCAGGCCGCGCAGCGGCAGCCAAGCGGGCAGCTGAACCACCAGCAGCGACCCGATCTCGTAGGCGTCACCGCTGAGCGAGAGCCAGGGTGCGTAGGCGAACGGCAGCGCCATCCCGAAAAGAAGGGCATTGCCCCGGCGCGCCGCTCGCCGCAGCGCCCAGAGACCCGGAAACAACGCGAGCAGGAAGGGCGCGAGATCCGTCGCGAGATAGATCCAGTCGCTGCCCCGCGTGTCGAAGCCGGAGAGTCTGCCGGCGTAGTCGCTCCCGGAATGCACGAAGGGGAAGACGCGCTCGAGCAACGCCGCACCGTAGATGGGATCGAGGTCGAGGCGGTCGACACTGCCGCCGGCCGCGATGCAGCCGGCGACATGCCCCAACTCGTGGATCGGCACGTAGATCCACCAGCCGACCGCCAGGCCCGCGAAAACGGCCACGAGTGCCGCCGTCCGTCCGGCGAGCGCCAGATCGAGCCCCGCGAGCAGATCGCGCGCGGGAGCGAGCCAATGCCGCGCGCGAGCGCGGAGAGCGTCGTTCAAGTTCCCGTCCTCCAGATCAAGGTGTCTCGGCGAACGACCATTCGACCGGCTCGATCTCGAGCATGCGCCCCTCCGGGAGCAAGAAGCTCGCGGAGAGCGTCAGCGAGGTGGCTTCGCCCCGCAGCACGATCTCGATCTCCCCGGACTCGACGACCTCGCCCCCTTCCACCATCGGAGCGTACAGCCGAGCGGTGTCCGCGTCGCGCAACGCCCGCATCGTACCCTTCTCCCGGCCGTCGTGCAGGAGCTCGTAGCGGTGGAAAGCACCTAACTCGACATCGCCGATTCTGCCCGCCCCGACGCGGAGCTCGACGAAGTTGCTGTCGAAGAAGGCGAGGTCGGTTGGCTCGGCACCGCGGTTGATCAGCCGAACACGGATCCGCCAAGCGCCCTCGGAGCGAAGCGTGCGCTGGACCTCCAGCTCGAGCCTCGGCGCGGCCGGCTCGGGCGACAGAGCGGCTTCGAGGCTGCGCAGCTCCAGAGCCATACCTTCGCCTTGCCCTGGGGCCCGGTGGAATAGCTCCCCGAGCCGGTGCGGCGCCGCCCAGGCGCCGGCCCGGCGAAGCAGCTCTTCGAGGATCGGCGTCGCGGTCTTGACGACCCGGATCCGGTCGCCCTTGGCAAGCCGCCAGGAGCCGACGACAAGCGGCGCACGGGCCGTGAACTCGAAGACCTGGCGGTCGATGCCCTGAAGCGAAAAACCGGGGACGAGCTCCAGGGATCGGTTGTCGACGAGCGACCGCAGGCTCGGCGCGGACGAAGACTCCTTGATTCGTCCCGCGGGCCCGAGCCACTGGGCGGCACCCACCACCGCGGCGCCGAGCAGGTACTCGGCGCCGAGGCTCTCGAGCTTCCGGACGTTGGCCTCGACAGATCGCAGATCCCAGGCCTGCGGATCCTCCACTTCAGCGGGACGCTGTCCGTAGAGGAAGCAGACGACGAAGTCGGCGGCCTTGGCAAGCTCTCCGATTCCCTGCCGATCGAGACCCCGGCGATCGAGATCGATCGAGATGAGGAGGCGCCCATCGAGCCGACGACGCAGCTTCTCGAGCGCCCGGGCATAGTCTTCCAGCCGCCGCGGCAGACGCAGGTCGAAGTGGATGCCGACGACCAGCAGTCCGGTCCGTTCGGCCTGGGCCTCCAGCGTCGCGATCTCGCCCGCGAGACGCTCCGCGGTCGCCTCGGGGTCGACCTCGCCCGCGGACCACTCGCCGGAGACGACGAGGGTCGCGGGCAATCGGCGCGCTGGTGCGACGAGGGCGCGGCGCTCGAGTCGCGGCGTGGTTCCGCTCCACTCGAGACGCGCCGCCGCAATGAAGAGATTCTTGATCCCCAGCGCCTCGAGGCGGGCGAGCCGGAGCGCGTCCGCGGGCGCGGACTCCGGGGCGAGCCAGAGCGCCGAGCCCGCTCCGCGCTCGGGGCGCGAGTCGCCGAAACAGCCGGCGACCAGCAAGCCGGCGACCAGCCCGGTCACGGCGACGGCGACGCGTCCCGAAATCGACTTGCTCATCCCAGCGGAATTGCTATCACGGCTTCGAGCCCACCGGTAGCGCGATTGCTCGCGGTGAGCGTGCCCCCGTGCTCCTCCGCGATCCGTCGCGCGATCGGCAGGCCGAGCCCGGTGCCCCCCGTGTGAGTCGAGAAGTAAGGCTCGAAGATCCGCGCCAACTGTTCGGCCGGCACGCCGGGCCCGCGATCGGCCACGGCGACCGCCGCCCGACCGTCTTCGCAGTAGACGCGCACCTCGACGCTGCCCCGATGCGCGGAGGCCCGCAGCGCGTTCTCGAGCAGATTGCGCAGCGCTCGGCCGAGCAGACGGGCGTCGAAGCGAGCCGGCAGCGGATCGGTCTCCGCCGAGAAGTGGACGGTGACGCCGGGCGGCGGCGCCGCTCGATAGGCCTCGACGATCTCGCGCGCGGTCTGGGCGAGATCGCCCGGCTGAGGATCGATGCGCGGAATGTGGCTGTAGGTGGAGAACTCGGAGGCGATCACGCGCAGCTCCTCGACCTGGCGCAGGATGTTCTCGGTGCAGCGGTCGAAGACGGTCTCGAAATGCCCGCGATCGCGCGACCAGGCCTCGCGCAGGTGCTCGGTCGAGAGCCGGATCGGCGTCAGCGGGTTCTTGATCTCGTGCGCGATGATTCGTGCCATCGAGGCCCAGGCCTCGAGACGCTGGCCCTTCAGGACCTCCGTCACGTCTTCGACCACGAGGAGCGCCGCTGGTTCTCCTGGACCCTCGAGCGGCACGCGGACGAGGGCCCAGTCACGCTCCGTGCCGGCGGCGCCGAGACGCACCATGGCGTGATCGGCGGCGTCCTCGCCCAGTTCCAGGAAGCGCGCAACCGGCGCGAGCCGCTCGTCGGCGGCGACGCGCTCGAGCAGCCGCATGCCGGGCTCGACCGACAACATCTCGCGCGCCACGCGGTTGCCCAGAAGCACCCGCCCGGCGCGGTCCAGGCAGACGACTCCAGCGGTGACATGGTCGACGATCGTCTCGACCAGCTGCTTTTCCGCGAGCAATCGCTCGCGCCCCTCGGCGATGCCGGCGGCCATCTTGTCGATCGCGGTCGCCAACGCCTCGAGCTCGAGCTCGTTGGGTCGCGCGTCGAGGCGTGACGCACCCGCAGCGATGCGCCGGGTCCCCTCGACCATCTGCTCGATCGGCCGGGTGAAGCGTCCGGCGAGGCGCCGAGCCGTCGCCGCCAGGGCGAGAAAGAGCGCGAGCGTCGCGAGCAGCGCCCGCCGCCGGATGCGCGCGGTCTCGGCAAGCGCCTCGTCCTGCTGCGCCAACAGAGGCATGCCGAGCAGCAAGCGGGAGCGGGCAGCCGGCCGCCCCGGTACTTCGAGCGGCGCGTAGAGCTCCACGAACTCCGCGCCCGCCGCCGTCGAGGTGCGCGCGGCGAGCGAATCGCCGGCGAGCGCGATGCGCTCCCAGATGGCTCCGGGCACGCGCCGTGGCAGGAGGCCCGAGGCGAAGAGATCCCGCTTGCTCGATGCGTAGACCTCGCTCCCCCAGTAGAGATGGACCTCGTGCCGCACAACCCGCGAAAGCCAGACCAGGAGCTCGTCGTCGATCGCCGTGCCGACGCCGAAGCCCGGCTCGAGCGACAGGACGTACTCGCCGAGGATGCGCTGGACGGAAGCGAGCGCCGCCTCGGCGGCCGCCCGCTGCTCTGTTTCGATGCGCCGACCCAACGACTCCGACAGGAGCGCGTAGAGCAGGGCCATCGGCACCAACAGGAGAACGGTCAGGACGAGGACCAATCGCTTAGAGTAGGAACGGACCGTCCGGCTCACCAGATTCCGGACCGCCGAACGGGGTAGCCCGGCGGCAAAGGTCAGAGCGGCAAGCAGAGCCGCAACGCCCAATCCGCCCACCGCCACCAGCGCGGCACGCTCGAGCGCCAAGTGCGGAGGCAGCGGCTGCAAGAAGAGCGCGACGGCGGCGTCCTCGCCACTGGCCAGCGTGAAATGCGCCCGGCCGGCCGGCGTCGAGACTCTCTTGGCGTCTTGCTCAGAGAGCGAACGCAGCAACGCGAGCGCGGGTGTTCCTTCCTTCCACGGCGACGCGGCGACATGCCCGTCTCGGTCATAGGCGACCCAGATCGCATCGTCGGGCAGTCCATCGAGCCGGCTCGACGCCGGACCGCCGCGCAAGAGGCCGGCGGCGAGCTCGACCAGCGGTGCGGGCGCCAGTCCGAAACCGGGCCGGGGCACGAGCCACCATCGAACCCGCTCGCCGTCAGCTCTCACCACTTCGCCCGAGCGCAGGCGATCTCGCCAGGCCAGCGGGACCGAGTCGATCCAGCGCATCGGTTCCTCATCCAGTCCGCCCTGCTCCGAGAGCGGTAGTCCGTAGGAGAACGTCGACATGACCGAACCGGGGGCGCCGACCACGACCGCCGAGAGCAGGTCGACGCGAGCGAGCGGCGAGCCGCGCCAGACCGAGAACGCCAGGTCGCTCCGATCCGAGATGGGCGCCGCCAGAGAGGCGGCGCCCCCCGCGCCCGGCGCGACCGGCGTTTCGACCTCTCGCGCCAGCTTGTCGACGACCTCGTCGGCAGGCGGCAGCAGCGCGGCGACCAGGCTCGCGGCCACGTCGCGGTCCCGGTGCCGGGTGCCGGCGGTCCAGGCGGCGCCGGCCACCAGCGCCGCAACCAGTGCGGCCGCGGCGATCGCCGCAGGCTCCCGCAGTCGCCGCGGGTTGAGCCCGAGCGCCGCCAGGACGCCGGCAGCGATCCCGAGCGCCTGTGAAATGGGCGCATGGTCCGCAGTCGCCGCGGAGAGGACGGCGGCGGCGACCGCCGCGAGCAGCGCGAGGTCGCCCGCGGGGCGCCGCCGACCGGTGGCGCCCGCCATCGCCAAGCCGGCCGCCGCCGCGAGCAGGGCCAGCCTCAGGGCGACTTCACCGGCGGAGCCGAACAGACGAAGGCCGAGCGGCTCGCCGTGCCAGAGCAGAGCGGCACCGAACAGAAGTGGCGCGGCGAGCCCGCCGAACCCGGCACGGAGCGGCCCCGCTTCGGATCGCTTGCCGACGTGCCACCCCACCGTGAGCATCGCCAGGCCGCAAGCGAGCGCGCTCGAGGCCTCGACAGAAGCGCCCGCCGCGCTCGCGGCGGCCACCAACCCGACGACGGCGGCGGCTGCAACCGTTCCGGTGGAGAAACGCCGCGGCACGACAGTTCCCGCCAGCAGCGCGAGTCCGAACGCCCGCAGGATCGAGAGGATCAAGACGGTGCCGGCCACTGCCGCGGTGGCTCCAGCGACAAGCGCGGCCGCCTGCTCGGACGCTCGCTGACGGGGCGACGCGTCGAGACGGACGGCCGGATCCTCCGACCCGCCAGCCGTCGTTTCGAGCCACCAGCCGCGCTCCGCGAGTCGCGCCGAGGCGCCTTCCAACCCGGGCGGCCCGGCTTCGCGGCCGCGACTCTCCGCCGCCACCAGCCGCCACCGCTCGCCGTCGGGTCCAGACAGCCGACCAACGGCGTACAGGGTCGCCGAGCTCGCGCTCTGAACGAAGCCGACGCCTCCGGGCAGCAGGGCCGCCGATTCGAGCTCGTGGAGCAGACCGGCGCCGCCCCAGGCGGCGGCCTCCCCGGCCGGATCGATCAGCAGATAGGTGCGGCGCGACGAGATCGAGGCCGTCGCCGAACGATCGAGGGTCGCGAACGCCTCGCGCAGGCGATCCGCATCGAGGGGCGTCGAGGGCAGCTTCTCAGCGGTCGCGGCGGCCTCGCCACGCAGGGCGCGCCAGTAGTCCGCCGTCGAGCTCTCGAGCGCCGTCGTGAGCTGGGCGGGACTCGGCGCCGGCGCGCGCTCGAGCCAGGCGCCCCACGACGCGAGCGCGAGGGCGGCGCCGAAACCGAGCGCGCCCACCACGCGCTCCCGCTTCGGTAAGGGGCCCGAGGCCCACCACGCGACCACCAGCAGGCCCAGACCGACCGTCGCCACCAGCGCTCCCGCGAACGCCGGTAGCGCCGCGAGCGCGACCAGCAGCGCGAGCTCGAGCGCGGGGGATCGGTCCGGTCGGCGCATCGCAGCTTGCCGGAGGTGCAATCGCTCTGCCGGGGAGAGATCGGTTACCGGCCGGGCATCGGCAGATCGACGCCCCGCTCGCCCGCGCAGGCGAGCGCCTCGGCATAGCCGGCGTCGGCGTGTCGTGCGACGCCCATCCCCGGATCCCCCGTCAGCACGCGCTCCAACCGCCGGGCGGTCTCCTGCGTGCCGTCGGCGACGATCACCATGCCGGCATGGATCGAGTTGCCGATGCCGACGCCGCCGCCATGGTGGACCGAGACCCAGGTCGCGCCGTTGACGGCGTTGAGCAGAGCGTTGAGGATCGGCCAGTCCGCGATGGCGTCGGAGCCGTCACGCATGCCCTCGGTCTCCCGGTAGGGCGAGGCGACCGAGCCGCAATCGAGGTGATCGCGCCCGATCACGATCGGCGCGCTCACCGTCCCCGCGGCGACAAGGTCGTTGAGGACCCGCCCGGCCTTCGCCCGCTCGCCGTATCCGAGCCAGCAGATCCGCGCCGGCAGACCCTGGCAGGCGACGCGCCGTTGCGCCATGCGGATCCAGCGCTGGAGCGCCTCGTCCTCGGGAAACGCATCGAGAATCGCTTCGTCGGTCGCCTCGAGGTCGGCCGGATCGCCCGAGAGCACCGCCCACCGGAACGGCCCCTTGCCGAGGCAGAAGAGCGGCCGAATGAACAGCGGCACGAACCCGCCGATCTCGAAAGCGTCGTCGACCCCGACCTCGGCGGCCTGGCCGCGTAGGTTGTTGCCATAGTCGAAGGTGATCGCGCCCCGGCCCTGGAGGTCGAGCATGGCGCGCACGTGCGCCGCCATGGAGGCCATCGCCCGGCGCGCATACTCCTGCGGGGCGTCGTGCCTCAAGGCGAGCGCCGCCTCGAAGCTGATGCCGTGCGGAACGTAGCCGTTCAGGTTGTCGTGAGCCGAGGTCTGGTCCGTGACGATGTCGGGGACGATGGCTCCGGCCACCAGGGCTTCGAGCAGATCGACAGCGTTGGTCTCGACGGCGATCGAGATCGCCTCCCGCGCCTCCCGCGCGGCCAGTGCCCGACGGATTCCCTCTTCGAGCGAGGCCGCGACCTCGTCGAGGTAACGAGTCTCGAGGCGCTTCTCGATGCGCGACCTGTCGACTTCGGCAACCAGGCAGGTGCCGCCGTTCATGGTCACCGCGAGCGGCTGCGCCCCGCCCATGCCACCCAGGCCCGCGGTGACGGTGAGCCGGCCCGCGAGCGAGCCGCCGAAGTGCTGGCGCCCACACTCCGCCGAGCGTTTCGAAGGTACCCTGCAGGATTCCCTGCGTGCCGATGTAGATCCACGACCCGGCGGTCATCTGGCCGTACATCGTCAGGCCCAGGCCCTCGAGTCGGCGAAACTCGTCGATGGTCGCCCACTTGGGCACGAGATTGGAGTTGGCGATCAGGACGCGCGGCGCGCCGGGATGGGTCTTGAAGACCGCGACCGGCTTGCCCGACTGGACGAGCAGGGTCTCGTCGTCACCCAGCCGGCGCAGCGTCGCAACGATCGCCTCGAAGCAGGCTCCAGTCGCGCGCCGCCTTGCCCGAGCCGCCGTAGACGACGAGGTCCTCCGGCCGCTCCGCGACGTCCGGAGTCGAGGTTGTTCATCAGCATCCGCAGGGCGGCCTCCTGTTGCCAGCCGCGACAGGAGATCTCGGTCCCGCGCGGCGCGCGCACGGTGCGGGGCGAAGCCGTGAGAGAGCGCTCATGCGCGGATTCTACGCGCCCGGCGCCGGCGGCAGCCGTGACGTCTCGCCGGACGACGACGAGCGAGAGGTCGTCGGTCAGCGTCTCGTCGCCGAGGTGGACGCGAAAGGCCTCGAGGATCCGGTCGTGGACCTCGATCGGCGATTCCGCCGGAGGCGATCGCCGACGCGCAGCCGATCGTGGCCGAACGCCGAGCCGTCCCGGCCCAGCGTCTCGACCAGACCCGTCGGTGTAGGCGACCAGCAAGTCTCCCGGCGCCAGGTGGACCGCGCCGACTGACGGACTGCGCCGTCTCCCGCGAGACCGAGCGGCAGCGCCCCGTCACCGAGCTCCTCGAGCCCGCCCATCGCTCGCCGAACGATCGGAAAGGGGTGGCCCGAGCAGGCCCAGCGCAGCTCGCCGGTGGCGACCTCCAGTCGGCCGTAGAAGAGCGTGAGGAAGCCGCGTCGCCCTCCGGCGCGACGCAGGGCGCGATGCACCGCCGACGGTGACCGGCGCCGGTTCGGGATCGATCTCGATCGCCGAGCGCCAGGTCGCCACGGAAACCGCCATGACCAGGCCGGCCGCCATGCCGTGCCCCGACGCGTCGGCGGCCACGATCGCGAGGTCGCCGCCCGGCAGCTCGACGAAGTCGTAGGCGTCGCCGCCGACCTCGACCGCCGTCCGCAAGGAGTGACAGAAGCTCCATCCGGGGATGACGAGGCATTGGGACGGAATCAGGTCGCGCTGGACCGGCGCGCTACCTCGAGCTCGTCGCGCACCTGCGCGCGGTCGACGAGCTCGACGATGAACAGGTAGAGCAGGGCGACGATCGCGATCATCGACCAGAAGAGCGAGACGTCGACCACGGCCTCGAACGACTCGCCGGGCGGAAAGCCGAAGCGATTGTCGCCGAGCGAGAGGAGCGCCGCGGCCAGGGCGACCGCGAAGAGCAGCCGGCGCGCGGGGCTGAGGCGGTAGGAGACGCCCAGGAAGAGGACCTTGGCGCGATGCCAGTAGCGGCGCAGCCCCTTCGTCGGCTCGTCGCCGGCGCCACTCTCCCGCTCGAGCACGCGCCAGGCGTCCTTGCGCTCGCGATCGAGCAGCCGACGCACTCCGGCCGAGTCGAGTCCGCTGGTGTAGTCACGGACGAAGCGTTCGAGACGCCGAAAGCGCTCGGTGGCGGATGGTCGCGACGTCTTGGTTGCGCTCACGGAGCACTCCCACCGCATGGTACGGGAAACTCGCCCCGGGGTTGGGCGTCCGCCTCACCGCCGCCCTGCGGGCTCCGGTCCCGAATCGCTGTCAGTCGCTCTCGCCCGACCGCGATCGGCCCTGTTTACGCTCCGCGGCGCGGCGCTTGGCGGCGAGCCGGCGCTCCTTGGCTGCCCGTCCCGGTCGCGTCGGCCGGCGTCGAAGCGGAGCGCGGAAGGCACGCTCGATCAGGGCCTCGAAGCGCGCCAGGACGTCCTGACGGTTGCGCTCGCGGGTCCGATGACGTCGACCGAGAAGCAGGATCACGCCCTCCTGGGTGGCGCGCGACCCGGCCAAACGGATCAGGCGCTCGCGTACCTCCTCCGGCAGCGACAGGCTCGCGCGCGCGTCGAAGCGGAGTCTCACGGCGGTTTCGACTTTGTTGACGTTCTGCCCGCCGGGACCCGAAGACCGGAGGAACTCGAGCTCGATCTCCTCGAGCGGGATGCGCGGCGGCACCGTCCCTGGCTCCTCAGCGGCTGAACGCCTGCGTCTCGCTCTCGCCGCCCTCGAGCCGGACGTCGGCGACGATCGCAGTGGTGTTGTCCGGACCGCCGTTCGCCAGAGCCGCCTCGATCAGCGCGTCGCAAGCGCTCGCGCGATGAGGCGGCCCGACCGAGCACTTCGGCCAGGCCGGCATCGTCGACAGCGTCGGTCACGCCGTCGCTGCAGAGCAGGATGCGGTCGCCGTCGCCGAGCGTCAGGTGCTGCAGCTCAGCCGCCAGCGGCACGCCATTCTCCGTGCCGATCGCGTGGGCGAGCACGTGGCGAAGGGGGTGTTTGGCGGCGGCCTCGGGACCGATGCTGCCCTGGTCGACGAGCTGCTGCACCAGCGTCTGATCGCGGGTCAGCTGGATGAACCGGCCGCGCCGGAAGAGGTAGGCGCGCGAGTCGCCGACGTGCGCGAGGAAGAGGTTCGATCCGGTCGCGTAGGCGGCGGTGAGCGTGGTGCCCATGCCGGCGAGGCTGCGGTCGCTGCGAGCGACCCGCAGGACGTCGTCCTGAACGCGATCGATCAGGTCGCGCATCCGCTCCAGCACCCTGTCGGCGGCGTTCGAATCGCCTTCGAGGAACCAGGTCGGCCGGGCGAGATGGTGGAACAGGCCAGCCTCGATCGCGATCCGGCTCGCCACCTCCCCCGCCTCCGCCCCACCCATGCCGTCGGCGACGACGAAGAACCACCCCGATTCCTCGTAGCGTGGGGGCAGATCGCCCTCGGGCAGATTCGTACTCCAGCAGATCGAGCGAGCGCCCGAGCCGGCCCACCAGAAAGTGGTCCTCGTTGTTCTTGCGCACCTTGCCAGGATGGGTCGCGGCCGCCACCTCGACTTGGAGGAGCGACTGGAACAGCGGTGCGAGCTCGTCATCGTTCGCCACGATTCGTCTCTCGAGTAGATCCGCCGGGAAGCTAACACCCCAGCGCCGCTTCCGCCAGAGGCGTCGGGCTCAGCCGAGCGAACGAAGCTCGAGCGCCAACGCCGGGCCGAGCAGCTCCGCGGCGGCGAGCTCGAGATCGCGTCCCATCTCGCGGTCCTCGGTCCACTTCGGCACGTGCGCGCGCACCAGGGCGTGCAGCGCGCTCGAGTGGCTCGCTGGTCTCGAGCGGCCGCAGCAGGTCGATCCCTTGCGCGGCGGCGAGCAACTCGATCGCCAGCACCTGGCGCGCATTCGCCACCACGCGCCGGCACTTGAGCGCGGCCCACATCCCCATCGAGACATGGTCCTCCTTGTCGGCCGAGGTCGGAATCGAGTCGACAGAGGCCGGGTGCGCGAGCGTCTTGTTCTCCGACACCAGCGCCGCCGCCGTGACCTGGGCCATCATGAAGCCCGAGTTCAACCCCGCGTCCTCGACCAGGAAGGGCGGCAGGCCCGAGAACGACCTCGTTGGTGAGCTTCTCGGTGCGCCGCTCGGAGA
This sequence comes from uncultured Acidobacteriota bacterium, assembly GCA_963700315.1. Classification (GTDB taxonomy): domain Bacteria; phylum Acidobacteriota; class Thermoanaerobaculia; order Multivoradales; family JAGPDF01; genus JACTMI01. The sequence continues at coordinate 548,811 of CAVOXC010000003.1, forward strand.
TCGAGGCGAGCTCGGCGATGGCGATCGCCAGGAAGTCGGCGGCCATCGCCATCGGCGCGCCGTGGAAGTTGCCGCCCGACAGCGTCGCGCCGTCGCGCGCGAACACCAGCGGATTGTCGGTCGCCGCATTCATCTCGACCACGAGCTTGGCCTCGACGTCGGCGAGGACGTCGCGCACCGCCCCGTGCACCTGCGGCATGCAACGGATCGAGTAGGGATCCTGGACGCGGACGTCCCCCTGGCGGTGCGATTCGCGGATCTCCGATCCCTGCATCAGCTGCCAGAGGTTCGCCGCCGCGACGCGCTGTCCGGCGTAGCGGGCGCACGGCGTGGATGCGCGGGTCGAAGGCCGTGTCGGCGCCGCGCAGGGCCTCGGTCGAAAGTGCTCCGACCAGGTCGGCGATCCGGCACCAGCCGCGGGCGTCGAGCGCCGCGAGCGCGAGCAGCGCGGTCATCGCCTGCGTGCCGTTGATCAGGCCGAGCCCTTCGCGCGCCGCCAGCCGCAGCGGCGCGAGGCCCGGCCCGCGCCAGCGCGACGTCCGGCCGACAGCGCTCGCCGCCGAGCCGCGCCTCGCCCCGGCCGATGACATCGCGAGGGCGAGGTGCGCGAGCGGCGCGAGGTCGCCCGAGGCGCCGACCGAGCCGCGCGACGGCACGACCGGGTGGACGCCGGCGACGAGCAGCTCGAGGAGCCGCTCGACCACGACCTCGCGCACGCCCGAGTGACCGCGCGCCAGCGTATTGGCGCGCAGCAGGAGCATGCCGCGCACCTCCTCCTCGGCGAGCGGCTCGCCCACGCCCGCGGCGTGCGACAGCACCAACCGCTCCTGCAAGCGTCTCGAGGTCGTCGCGGCCGATCCGACGTTGGCGAGGTTGCCGAAGCCGGTGTTGACGCCGTAGATCGCCTCGCCGCTCTCGATCGCCCGCTCGATCTCGGCGCGCGCCGCGGCGATCCGCGCCCGCGCGGAGCCGTCGAGAAAGACCGGAGCAGCCACCTCGCACGACCGCTTCGAAGCGCTCCAAGTCGAGGGAGAGACCGTCGACCGGGAAGCGCGGGTCCGGCGTTGGCTGCGGTTCATCGCTCTCACTCCCATTCGATCGTCGCGGGCGGCTTGGAGGTGACGTCGTAGACGACGCGGTTGACCCCGCGCACCTCGTTGACGATGCGATTCGCCGCCCGCCCGAGCAGCTCGTAGGGCAGGTGGCTCCAGTCCGCGGTCATGAAGTCGTGGGTCTCGACGGCGCGCAGCGCGACGACGTTCTCGTAGGTCCGGAAGTCGCCCATGACCCCGACCGACTTGACCGGCAGCAGCACGGCGAAGGCCTGCGCGACGCGCTCGTACCAGCCCGACTCGCGCAGCTCCTCGAGAAAGATCGCGTCGGCCTCTCTGCAGGAGCGCCACGCGCTCCTGCGTCGACCGCGCCGAGAATGCGCACGGCGAGCCCGGGGCCCGGGAAGGGGTGGCGCCCGATGAACTCCTCGGGCAGTCCGAGCTCGCGGCCGAGCTGGCGCACCTCGTCCTTGAACAGCCAGCGCAGCGGCTCGACCAGCTCGAAGCCGAGCCGCTCCGGCAGGCCGCCGACGTTGTGGTGCGACTTGATCACCGCCGACGGCCCCTTGACCGAGGTCGACTCGATGACGTCCGGGTAGAGCGTCCCCTGCGCCAGGAAGCGAATGCCCGCGAGCTTCGCCGCCTCGCGCTCGAAGACCTCGATGAAGACCCGTCCGATCGATCTTGCGCTTCGCCTCGGGCTCCTCGACGCCGGCGAGCGCCGCGTGGAAGTCGACCGCGGCGTCGGCGGTGACGATCGGGATGCCCGAGCCCTTCGGTGAGGCTCGACTCCACCTGCCGTCGCTCCCCCTGGCGCAGCAGCCCGGTGTCGACGAAGACGGCGATCAACCGGTCGCCGATCGCGCGCTTCAGGAGCGCCGCGGTGACCGCGGAGTCGACGCCGCCCGAGATGCCGCAGAGCACGCGGTCGCCGCCCGTTCGCTCGCGGATCGTCGCCGCCGCCTCCTCCGAGGTAGCCGGCCATCGTCCAATCGCCGCGGGCGCCACACGCCCGGTAGAGGAAGTTGTGGAGCGATCGCCGCGCCCGCGACGGTGTGCGAGACCTCGGGGTGGAATTGGATGCCGAACAGCCGACGCGTCCCGCGTCCTCGAATCCGACCACGTCCGCGTTCGCGGTGCGCGCCGTCACGGCGAAGCCGGCAGGCGCCGCGGTGACGTGGTCGCCGTGGCTCATCCAGACCGTCTGCCGCGGCTCGAGCCCGGCGAAGAGCGTGCCCGCCATGACGACCTCGACCTCGGCGCGGCCGTACTCGCGGCGCGCGGCCGCCTCGACGCGAGCCACCCAGAGCGTGAGCCAGCGCCTGCATGCCGTAGCAGATGCCGAGCAGCGGGACTCCGAGCTCGAGCAGCTCGGCGCTCACTCGGGCCGCGTCGGCGTCGTAGACGCTCTGCGGCCCACCCGAGAGGACGACGCCGATGGGTGCCCGCCGCCGGATCTCCTCGACCGGCAGATCGAAGGGGTGGACCTCGCAGTAGACGCGGTTCTCGCGCACCCGCCGAGCGATCAGCTGGGTGAACTGGCTGCCGAAATCGAGGATCAGGACGAGCTGGTGCGCCGCCATGGAGGGCGTGAGTCTATCGCCACGGCGAGCGCCGCGGACCTCCGCGGTGGGCCGGTCAGGCGAGCTCGAGCGCCCGCGCCAGCACGCCGTCGAGCATTGCCGGCGTCAACCGGCCGGTGAAAGTGTTCTGCTGGGACGGGTGATAGGCAGCCGAAGAGGCGGAGGCGGCCGATCTCGGCTTCGGCGCCGTGCCCGAAGCGCGGCAGGGGACCGGCGAGCTCTCCCCGCTCGCGCGCCAGGTCGAGGAAGCCGCGCCAGCCGATGGCCCCCAAGGCGAGCACGACCCGGACGCCGGTCGAGCAGCGCGAGCTCGCGGACGAGGAAGCCGCGGCAGACCGCGATCTCTGCCCGGCTCGGCCTGTTGGCCGGCGGCGCGCAACGCACCAGCGGCGAGATCCAGGCGCCCTCGAGCTCGAGACCGTCGCCGCGGTAGAGCGACTCGGCCTGGTTGGCGATGCCGGCGCGATGGAGCGCCGCGAACAGGAAGTCGCCGGAGCGGTCGCCGGTGAAGAGGCGGCCGGTGCGGTTGGCGCCATGGGCCGCGGGTGCCAGGCCGACGATCAGGAGACGGGCGTGCGGATCGCCGAAGCCGGGCACCGGGCGTCCCCAGTACTCCTCGGTGGCGAAGCGTCGCACCTTCTCGCGCGCCACCTGCAGGCACCAGTTGCGCAGGCGCGGGCAGCGCTCGCAGGCGACGACGTCGCGCTCGACTCGCGCCAGCGAGTCCCGGCTCAGAGCTCCGCCTCCACTGGGAGCTCCACGCTCGCTCCGAGCTCCACCTCCACTCAGAGCTCCACCTTCACTCAGAGCTCCGCTTCGCGCTTGAGGTCGCGGGTCATCAGCTCGTGGAGCGCGTGTCGCGCGCTCTTGCCTTCGTACATCACCTCGACCATCTGCTCGATGATCGGCATCTCGACACCGGCTTGGGCGGCGAGCCGCGCGATCACTCTCGAGTTGCGGACCCCTTCGGCGACTTCGGTCGTGCCCGAGACAGATCGCCTCCATCGACTTGCCCTGGGCGAGCTCGAGACCGGTTCGCCGGTTGCGCGACAGGCCGCCGGTGCAAGTGAGCACCAGGTCGCCGAGGCCGGCGAGACCACGCAGAGTCTCGGCCGTCGCCGCCACAGGCCACCACCAGGCGCGTCATCTCGTGCAACCCGCGGGTGATCAGGGCAGCGAGCGTGTTGTGCCCCAGGCCGAGGCCGGAGACCACGCCCGCGGCGATCGCAATGACGTTCTTCGCGGTCCCGGCGAGCTCCACGCCGACCACATCCGCCGAGGAATAGAGGCGCAGCGTCGGGCTCGCGAGCGCGTGCCGGAGGACGGCCGCGACCTCCTCGTCGGCGCAGGCGATGACCGCCGCGGACGGCGCGGCCCGCGCGATCTCGGCGGCGAAGGTCGGGTCCGGACAGCACGGCGAAGCGGCAAGCGACGCCCAGCGCGGTCGGCCTCTTCCGCGGAGACGCGGCTCATGCGGGCGAGGCGTCTCGGACTCGATTCCCTTGGTCGCCGAGACCACTGTCAGCGGCGCCGTCGAGCCGCGTGCGGCGAGATACCGGCCGAGCACCTCCCGATAGCCGTGCGAGGGCATCGCGACGACGAGCGGGTCGGCATTCGCCAGGGCCCCGAGCTCCTCGACTACCTCGAGACCCTCGGGGAAGGGCGACCCCGGACAGATAGATCCCATTCTCGCGCTCGCGCCGAAGACGCACGGCGGCCTCGGGACGGCGCGACCCAGAGGCGCACCGCGTGTCCCGAGCGCACCGCGTGGATCGCCAGCGCCGTGCCGAACGAGCCGGCTCCCAGGACGCCGATCGGCATCATTCCCTCCTCTCTCGACCGAGCCGTGCGCTCCTGGCCGGTCGCCAGGCGCCGCAGGTTCGGGAAGTGCTTCAGCCAGCACGAGCGCGGCGCAGGCGACCGCGAGCGCGAAAGCGGCGGCGGCGACGAAGCCGTCCAGCCGGCCCGCGCGAACAGCCATGCGAGCAGTGGGGCGACGACCGTCCCGAGCACCGAGCCGACGGAAACATAGCGCGTCAGCGCGACCGCGCCGCCGAAGACCAGCGAGTCCGACGCCGGCGGCGAGCGGAAAGAGCCCGAGGAAGGCGCCGAAGCCGGTCGCGACCCCTTTGCCGCCGCGGAAGCCGAAGTAGATCGGATAGACATGGCCGAGCACGACCGCCAGCGCCGTGGCCGCCACCAGCACGATCGGCAGATCCAGCGAGCGCGCCAGGCGCACCGGCAGGAGGCCCTTGGCGATGTCGAGCAGCAGCACGACGAGAGCCGGCCAACGCCCCGTCGTCGCGCAGCACGTTGGTCGCTCCGGCGTTGCCGCTGCCGAGCGTCCGCAGATCGACGCGCTCGAGCGCCCAGACCGCGATCAGCGAAAACGAGACCGATCCGAGCAGATATGCCCCCAGCAGGAGCGCGATCGTGCGGGTCATGCCGCGGCTCCGAGCGAGGCTTCGGCGAGGCGCGTATGACGAGCGCCGCTCGCCTCGAGCTGGCTCTCGACGAGGACGACCCGGTCGATCTCGAAACCGAGCGCCGGCCAGGCAGCGACCTCCTCGACCGCCCTTTCGCGTTCGCTCCGCGTCCAGGGCGGACGGCAACGGGCGAGGGTCAGGTGCGCCCGGAAGGGCTTGTCGTCGCACGCGAGGCCGCAATCGCCGACCGCGGCGCGCGCGGCTGCCGCGAGTTGGCGCAACGGCTGTTCCGGCTCGAGGCCGAGCCAGAGCACGCGCGCGCGCCCGCGCGGCGGAAAGGCGCCGCCGCCGGCGGTGTGCGCCGGGAAGCTCGCGAGCGACGCCACCGCCCGCTCGATCGCCGCGACCAACGGCCGCGCCCGCTCCGCCTCGACCTCCCCGAGGAAGGCCAGCGTCACATGGAGCCCTGCACCGCGGGCCCAGCGCGCCGGCGGGAAGTCCGGCACGAGCCTGGTCACGCGGCGGACGATCTCCTCGCGCGGCGCGTCGGGAAGCTCGACGGCGATGAAGAGTCTCATGCGCCATCCTCCGCCCGCTCGATGTCCAGCAGCCGGCGACGGATCATCTCGAGCGCCGCCTGCGACGCGAACCAGCGCACACGCTCGCGCTCTCCCGGCAAGCGCCAGCGGCGCTGCCCCACTCGCTCGCCCGGTCCGTGCAGAGCGACGTGCACGGTGCCCACCGGCTTCTCGTCGCTGCCTCCCGCCGGCCCGGCGATCCCGGTGACGCCAATGCCGAGGTCGGTGCCGAACCGCCGCCGCGCACCAGCGGCCAGCGCCAGCGCGACCGGCGCCGAGACCGCGCCATGCCGAGCGATCAGCTCCGGCTCGACGTCGAGCTCGCGGATCTTGACCTCGTCGGAGTAGGCCACCACGCCGCCGGGAAAATAGGCGCTGCTGCCAGGCACGCGGGTCAGCCGCTCGGCGAGCAGGCCACCGGTGCACGATTCCGCCGTGGCGAGGGTCAGTCCGCGCGTTCCGAGCAGGGCGGCGACCACCGACTCGAGCGTCGCGGCGGCCTCCTCGGTGAAGATCGCGTCGCCCAGCAGCTCACGCACACGCCGACGCATCGTCTCCAAGCGTTCGAGCCGTTCGGGCCCGCCGCCGCGCGCCACGAGTCGGACGCGCACCTCCCCCGGTGCCGCCAACACCGTGATCGACGCTCGACCGAACTCGGCGTAGGCGGGCTCGAGGTCGCGGTCGACGTCCGATTCGGGCCGCATCGCGGTCTTCAAGGTCGCGTACTCGACCGTCACTCCTGCCGAACGAGCGGCGAGCCAGGGCTCGACGTGGCGAGCGAGCAGGCCATCGAGCTCGACCGGCACGCCCGGCAGGAGGATCAGGGCAGCGCCCGCTTCGAGCTCGCAGAGTTGGCCGGGCGCCGTGCCGCGTGGGTTGTCGAGCACCCGCGCGCCCTCGAGCACGAGAGCCTGCCGCCGATTGTTCTCGGCAGGCACCCGCCCGAAGGCGGCGAAGCGCTCCACGATCGCCGCCCAGACGTCCGGATCCTCGACCAGGCGCCGCCCCAGCCCGGCGGCCGCCGCCTCACGGGTGACGTCATCCGCGGTCGGGCCGAGGCCGCCGCTGACGAGGACCAGCTCCGCCGTCTCGAGGCGGCGCAGAATCTCGGCCGCGATCGCCGACTCGTCGTCGCCGGCGACCGATTTGGCAACGAGCTCGACGCCGTAGCGCTCGAGCAGCTCGGCGATACGCAGAGAGTTGGTGTCGAGACGGTCGGTCGAGAGCAGCTCCGTCCCGACCGCGACCACGGCGGCGCGCACGATGGCGGATGATAGCAATCAGCCGCCCGGGCGCCGCCCGGTTTGACAGGGTCGCGTCGCGCTCCGTACGATCTTCGTTCCTCCATGCCTGCTCAGACCCGCTCCGTCCCGCAACTCCTCCCGGCGCTCGCGCTCGCGCTGGCTCTGGCACCCCTCCCGGCCGGGGCCGTGGAATCCGGCTCTTCTTCGCTCCGCGCCGGCACGCTCTCCTGGGGCCTCGCCGAGACCGCGACCGGCAGCGAGATCTGGCTCCGGCTGGAATCGGCGGGGCACGCGATCGACCTCGCGGCGCCCGGCGCCCGCGTCGCCGCGCGCCGCGCCGAACCGCTCCCGCTGCTCCGCGGTGGAGACTTCGCCGGCCTCGCCTGGCTCGAAGGGGACGCCCCCGAACGCCATGCGGTGCGCTTCGCGCCGCGCCACTTGCAGGAGGGCGAGGGCTGGGGCGCCGTCGAGGAAGTCGCGCCGATCGGCCCGGGGAGCCAGCTCGCGCTCGCCGGCACGGCGCTCGCCGACGGGCGGCTGCTGCTGGTCTGGGCGGCGTTCGACGGCGCGGACGACGAGATCCTCTATGCCTTGCGCTCGACCGCCGGGGCTTGGAGCCGCCCGGCGCGCGTCGACGCCGACGACGCCCTGCCCGACATCACGCCGGCGGTGATCGCTGTCGACGAGGGGGCGCTGGTCGCCTGGAGCGGCTTCGACGGCGATCAGTACCGCGTCTACGTCGCCCGTTTCGACGGCGAGCGCTTCCGGCCGGCCCATGCCCTGGGGCCCGCCGGCTCGGTCTTCCCGACCTTCGAGCCGAGAGCAGGAGCACCGCTGCTCATCTACCGCAACGCCCACCCACGCGGCTGGAGCGTCGCCGAGCTGAGTCGGTCCGGCACCGCCCGGCGCACCGCCTTCCTCGCCGGCGATGAGCGGGAGGCGCCGCGCGTCGAGCGCCAGGGCGACCGACTGCTGCTGCGCTGGGCCGACTCCGAACGGGAAGCGCGCTGGCGATGAGAATCGCCGCCGTCGCGGCGGCGCTGGCGCTGCTCGCCGCGGCAGGCGCCGACGCTCAATCGACCCGCTACGTCGCCTTCGGCGACTCTGTCACCGAGGGGCTCGGCGACGAGACCGGTCAGGGCGGCTACCCCGCCCGATTGCAGGCGCTGCTCAACGGTGAGGGGATCCCCGCCGTCGTCGAGAACGAGGGCCTGGCCGGCGAAACGACCGCGGAGGGGCTCTCTCGCCTCTCGGGCCTCACGGGCGTGGCGGCCGACACCATCGTTCTGATGGAAGGGACGAACGACGTCTCCGCCGCCATCTCCGCCGAGACCATCGCCGCCAACCTCGACGCGATGGTGCGCAAGGCGCGCGGCCGCGGCTTCGGCACGGTGGTTCTCGCCACCGTGGTACCGCGGACCGTGGGGGTATCGACACCCGCGACCATCCGCGAGACCGAGTACCTCGGCTGGTACATTCGCCAGACCGGCTACGAGCTGGCGGCCCCCTTCGCCGATCCCTTCGAGGTCTTCTCGCAGCGCCCGGGCGACCTGCGCGAGATCTACTCCGATCCGTTCCACCCCAACGGCGAGGGCTACGACCTGCTGACCGAGGTGATCGGGGACGTTCTGCTCGGGCGCGACACCGTCGGGCCGGTCCCCGCTTTCATCATTCCTGTCGACGGGGCGGACGACGTCGCCGCGGACCAGCAGCTCCAAGTCGTGCTGTTCGATCTCGGCGCCGGCATCGATCGCCCCGCGACCTCGCTCCTGCTCGACGGCCAAGCGGTCGGCGGCACCTTCTCGGGCGACGACCGGCGGCTGCGGCTCCGCTACAAGTCGCCGACGCCGCTCGCCGGTCTGACCCGGCTCGGCGTGCGCTCGCGCGACCTCGCCTCCCCGCCCAACGAGATCGACCGCACCCTCTCGGAGTTCGTCGTCGCGGGCTCGACGTTCCTGCCCGGCGACATCGACAGGAGCGGCCGCGTCGACGGCGCTGATCTCGTGCGCATGGGCCTCGCCTTCGGCTCCCGCCGCGGCGACGCCCGCTACGATCCCCGCGCCGACCTCAACGGCGACACCCTGATCGACGGCTCCGACCTCGCCATCCTCGCCGCCAACTTCGGCAAGAAATCGGTCTAGCGTGCCGAGGGCGCACCGCGCCCTCAGCTGCCGAGGCGGCCGTGCAGGAGGGGGGCGGCGAGGCCGACGTCTTCGACGTGGAAGCAGGAGGCGAAGCGGGCGGTGAGGGCGGGGTCGGCGCGGCGCAGGTAGAGGCGGGCGAGCTCCTCTCCCGCTTCGACCTTGCGGCCGAGGCGGGTCGAGTAGCGCAGCGAGACTCCCAAATCGATCCTGGCGCCGATGGATCGGCGCGCAGCGCCCGCCTCGGCGAGGAGCAGTCCGAGGCGGCGGGTCTCGACGCGCGCGACCACCCCGCTCCGCTCTGCGGCGAGGACCCGCTCGACCGGCGCGAGCGGCAACTCGGGCGCGTCGAAGAACGACGCTTCGGCGCCCTGCGCCAGCGCCCAGCGGACGAAGCGCTCGCGGGCCGCGCCGGAGCCGAGCAGAGTGCGCAGCGACTCGTCGCTCCACCCCAGGTCGAGCAACTCGGAGAGCTCGAGAGCGAGCGCGATCGTGAGCTCCACCGTCTCCGCGGGTCCGCGCCCTTCCAGACAGTCGAGCACCTCGCGGATCTCCGCGGCGTGGCCGACCCAGTCGCCGAGCGGCTGATCCATGTCCGAGAGCAGCGCCGAGGCAGCGACGCCAAGGTCGCGCGTGATGCCGACCAGCCGCGCCGCGAGCTCGAGCGCGCGGTCGAGCTCCGGCAGGAAGGCGGCATCGCCAACCTTGACGTCGAAGACGATCGCCGAGGCGCCGGTCGCGAGCTTCTTCGACAGGATCGAAGCCACCATCAGCGGCAGCGAGTCGACCGTGGCGGTGCGATCGCGCAGGGCGTAGAGCTTGCGGTCGGCCGGCGCGATGCCGGCGGTGGCGACGCCGAGGGCGATACCGCAGTCGCCGAGCAGCTCGAGCGCGCGCTCGCGCGAGAGCTCCTGCTCGAAGCCCGGAATCGCCTCCAGCTTGTCCGCCGTGCCGCCGGTGTGGCCGAGACCGCGGCCGGTGAGCATCGCCATCGGCAGCCCCGCCGCCGCGGCGAGCGGCGCGAGCAGGAGCGAGGTCTTGTCGCCGACGCCCCCGGTCGAATGCTTGTCGCCGACCTTGCCGATCGCGCCACCGAGCTCCCAGCGCTCGCCGGAGTAGAGCATGGCGCGGGTGAGCTCCAGGGTCTGCTCTTCGTCGAGGTCGCGGATCACCGCACCCATCAGGAACGCGCCGAGCTGGGCGTCGCTCCAGCTCCCGTCGGCGGCGCCGCGCGCGACCGCCGCGACGTCCGCGGGCGCGAGCTCCCGGCCGGCACGCAGGTCGGCGAGGATCCTGTAGGGGTCCCTCAGGTGGGGCCTCCGGCCGGCACGCCGGCGGAGTGCTGCTGCGCGGTCGCGTAGTAGGGCGACTGCGGGTGCTCGTCGATGATCCGGCGGTAGCTGGCGGCGGCGTCGCCCGACCGCCCGAGCTTCTCGTAGGTCAGCGCCAGCTGGTAGAGGAGCAGGTCGGCCGGCAGCGCGCGCGCCGGATCCTCGAGCATGCCGCGCAGCCTCTCGACGAGCTGCTCGCTCCGCCCTTCCGCGCGATCGAGCTCGAAGAGATTGACGTAGGCGGAGAGCGCGACCGGGCTGCGATCGTCGACGGCGAGGTACTCCTCCCAGAGACTGCGCGCCTTGGCGGAGTCGCCGGCGGCGAGCGCGGCATCGGCGAGGAAGAGCTTGGCCACGCGCCCGACCGAGCTCGAGCCGTAGCGCTCGTCGAGCTCGGCAAAGAGCTCCGCGGCGCGAGCGTCCCGGGCGAACGCGCTCGAGAAGGTCGGTGCGTAGGCGTCCGCGGGCTGGGCGCCGCCCGGCACGATCTCGGCCTGCGCAACGCGCAGGGCCCGGCCCAGCAGCTCGTTGGCGGCGTCGCGCCGGCTCCCGGTGAAGGCGAAGTAGCCCCAGACCGCCAGAGCGAGCGCCACGGCGCCGCCGATCGCGAGCAGCAGCATCCGCTTGTGGCCTTCGGCGTAGTGGATCCCAGCCCCGATGGCCTCGCCGAGCTCGTTGCGCTTCAGATCTTCTCGTTTCAGGTGGTCGGCCATCGTCCTCGATTCTCCGTCTTCGCTCGCGCGCTTGAAATGGCAGTTGGTGCGGCTGGGAGGATTCGAACCCCCGACCAAGAGCTTAGGAAGCTCCTGCTCTATCCTGCTGAGCTACAGCCGCCCGGCCCGAAATTCTATCAGCCCCGGCCGGCCCCAGCCCCGCGTTCGTCAGTAGCGGATCAACGATTCGACCTCGAATCCGGCGAGCCTGTCGCGGCCGGGCAGAAAGGTCAGCTCGATGATGAATCCGAGCGCGATGACCTCGGCGCCGAGCGACTGGACCATCTGCGCCGTCGCGAGAGCGGTTCCGCCGGTGGCGATCACGTCGTCGACGATCAGCACCCTTTCGCCGGCGCTGACTGCGTCCGCGTGCATCTCGATCCGATCCCGACCGTACTCGAGATCGTAGGACTGCGTCACGACCGCCGCCGGGAGCTTGCCGGGCTTGCGCACCGGCACGAATCCGGCGTTGAGCGAGTACGCGAGTGACGGCCCGAACATGAAGCCGCGCGACTCGATGCCGACCACCTTGTCGACCGGCGGCCGGCGCGTGAACATCCAGGCAAATCGATCGACGGTCATGCGCAAGGAATGGGGGTCCTTGAGCAGGGTCGTGATGTCGTAGAAGTTGATCCCAGGCTTGGGGAAGTCGGGCACTTCGCGGATATAGCTCTTGAGATCGTCCAAACCAACCCTCCTGCGTCAGGCGACGTGGAATCCAGGTGCCGATGGCGAATCGGCGGGGCTCTCGCCGACCTCCTGCACCCTGCCAGTGGCTTCGTACCGGCGAGCGATCACTCGCCGCCTCCAGCCGGGGCGTCCCAACCGTGGCGGCCGACCAGCGGAACGAAGGCGACCTCCTCCCCTTCGAGACGACGGACCCGGCTGGCGATCTTCTCGTAGAGAACCAGCCGCTGCCGGTGGCGATCCCCTTCCGGAATCAGCAGTTTGCCCCGCGGCGCCAGCTGATCGAGCAGCGGCTTCGGCGCGCTGGGCGCTCCCGCGGTGACCAGGATGCGGTCGAAGGGAGCCACCTCGCTCCAGCCGACAGTGCCGTCGAACGCCTGGATCTTGACGTTCAGGACGCCCAGTTGCCGCATCCGTCGGATCGCCTGGTGGGCGAGGTCCGGTAGCCGCTCGAGGCTGTAGACCCAGCGCGCGAGCCGCGCCAGGATCGCCGTCTGGTAGCCGGATCCCGTGCCGATCTCGAGGACTTTGTGCTCCGACCCGACATCCAGTAGCTCGGTCATGCGCGCCACCACGTAGGGTTGCGAGATCGTCTGCGCCTCGCCGATGGGCAGGGCGTGATCGCTGTAGGCCTGGGTCATCAGCAAGTTCCGGACGAACAGGTGGCGCGGCACCTCGCGCATCGCCGCGAGCACGCGGGCGTCATGGACCCCGCGCGCTTCCACGAGCTCACGCACCATGCGCTCGCGCAGCACGGTGTCACCGAGCAACCGGGTCCTCCATCGCGGCGCCCCCGGCCCGTTCGGCGAGCCGCTTCGCCAACCCCGAGTAGGCCTCGAGCCCCCGGTAGTCGGTCAGATCGAGATGCAGGGGGGTCAGCGACACGTAGCCGAGCTGCACCGACTCGTGGTCGGTGCCTTCGTCCTCCTGCCACTCCGGAGTGCCGGCGATCCAGTAGTACTTGCGCCCGCGCGGATCCACTTTCTCGACGACCGACTGGCGATAGACCCGCTTGCCCAAGTCGCGTGAAACGCAATCCTTGTATCTCGCCGGCCGGGAAGTTGACGTTGAGCAGCAGGTCGCTCGGCACCGGCTCGGCCAGCACCGTCTCGACGAAGCGCGCCGCCAGCGCGGCCGACCGCTCGAAGGAGAAACCCTCGGCCACCTCCTGGCTGAAGGCGAGCGACGGAATGCCGAGCAACGACGCCTCGAAAGTAGCCGAGACCGTGCCCGAGTAGGTCACGTCGTCGCCGACGTTGGTGCCGAAGTTGATGCCGGAGACCACGAGATCGGGGGGAGAGTCCTTGAGCAGCCAGAGCACGGCGAGGTTGACGCAGTCGGTCGGCGTGCCGTCGACGGAATAGGAGCGCTCGGCGAGCTTCTGGATGCGCAGCGGCCGGGAGAGGGTGAGGCTGTGGCCGCTGGCGCTCTGTTCGCGGTCGGGCGCCACCACCCAGACCTCGCCCAGCGCCTCGAGCTCGCGCGCCAGCAGCCGGAGGCCTTCCGAGTAGACACCGTCGTCGTTGGTCACCAGAATCCGCGTCAAAGGCCCACCTCGCCGCCGAACGATTCCACAGTTGCCGCCGACCGGAAACCCCTGCCGCGTCCGCAGGACCGCGCCGAGCCTGACCGGGCGGCCAGGGCAGGAGCACCGGAAGTTCGGCCCCTCCTCACGCAGTCTGCAGCCGAAGATACGCCCGGGTGCCGACTCGAACGCCGATCTTCCAGTGAAGGGGTCGCCGGAACGGGTGCCGCGGCGCTACGCGATGCGCGTACGTGACGGCACGAGCCCCGCACGACCTGATCGCGCTGCCGGGCTTGCCGCCGAGTCAGCGTCCATCGGGTGCCTTGCGATCGCGAGCGAGATCGTGGCGAGACGAGCATCGCCAGGCGCCTCGCCTCGCCCGGCACCCCCTTCACTGCCGCCTCTTCGAGGCTCGACCCGACGACAGCGTCAAACGCGAAGCGCCGAAACGCCGCCTGCTGGTGAGAGAAGAGACCCTGAATCGGACTGGCTCTTGCCGTATTCTCGTGCGTCGGTCCGCTCACCGCTTCCAGGCGAGCTTGGCGCCCGAGCGGTCGAGGTACTTGCCGACGAGCGGCTCGAGCTTGGCCAGCGTCTCGGCCGGCACGAGGTTCGGGTCGGTGATCAGCGACATGCGCAGCGCGTCGGCGCAGTCGTTCTCGACCGACTCGTCAATGGCGCCGATGGCCCGCCGGACCACGCGCTGGGCGAGCGAGACATTGCGGCGCAGCACCTCCATCACCCCTTCGCCGGTGACGTCCTCCGCCTCCTCGTGCCAGCAATCGTAGTCGGTGACCATGGCGAGCGAGGCGTACGCGATCTCCGCCTCGCGCGCGAGCTTCGCCTCCTGGAGGTTGGTCATGCCGATCACGTCGACGCCCCACTGCCGGTAGATCATCGACTCGGCCCGAGTCGAGAATTGCGGTCCCTCCATGTAGAGGTAGGTGCCGCCGAAATGGACCGTCGCGCCCTCGTCCTCGGCCGCCGAGAAGAGCACGCGCGCGAGCGTCTCGGAGACCGGGTGGGCGATCGAGACGTGGGCGACCAAGCCGTCGCCGAAGAACGTGTCCGGGCGGTGCCGGGTCCGGTCGAAGAACTGGTCGGGCAGAACGATGTGTCCGGGTGTGTACTCGAGCTTCATCGAGCCGACCGCCGAGACCGAGATCAGGAACTCGACGCCCAGCTTCTTGAAGCCGTAGAGGTTGGCGCGGAAGTTCAGCTCCGTCGGCAGCAGGCGATGGCCGCGCCCGTGCCGGGCGAGGAACGCCACCGATCGGCCGTCGAGCTCGCCGATCACGAAGGCGTCCGAGGGCTCGCCCCAGGGCGTCTCGATCCGCCGCTCCTCGCGCACCTCGAGCCCGCCCATCTCGTACAGGCCGCTGCCGCCGACCACACCAATCCGAACCTCGCTCATCGCTCGCCTCCGCAGACTTGCTTTTGGGGGGTTCCGGCCGCGCCGCTGGAGCCGCCGTACCTTGTTAGATTAACACGCCGGCGCCCGCTCGCCGCCCGCCGCCGCCGCCACCGCGAGGGCTGTCTCCAGAGCGCGGCGGGCCGCCGCGCCGCCGACCGAGCGGTTGGACTCGCCGCGGCAGGCAGCGACGAAAGCCTCGAGCTCGCGGCGCAGGGGCTCGGCGCGTTCGACCGGCCAGTCGTCGGGCAAGATGCGGCGGTCGCCCTGGCTCTCGTCGAGGTGGAAGCCCTTGAGCTCCTGGGCCTGGTAGTCGAGCGAGGCATAGCGATCGGCGTAGAAGGCCCGAAGCTTGCGCACCCGCTCGGAAGAGACGCGCGAGGTGGTCAGATTGGCCACGAGTCCCGATTCGAGCTCGATTCTGGCGTTGGCGATATCGATCCGATTCGACAACACCGGGATGCCGGTGGCTCGTACCTCGACCACCGGCGCCGGATCGAGCGCTTGCAGAATCTGCAAATCGTGGATCATCAGGTCGAGGACGACGTCGACGTCGAGGCTGCGCGGCGAAAAGACGCCAAGGCGCTGGACCTCGACGAAGCCCGGCGTACCTTCCACCTCGAGCAGCACGGCAACCGCCGGATTGTGAAACTCGACGTGGCCGACCGCGAGGACCCGGCCTGCGCGATCCGCTGCCTCGATCATCCGGTCGGCTTCGGCGAGGCTCGACGCAATCGGCTTCTCGACCAAGACGTGCACGGATCGGGCGAGCAGTGTCTCGGCGAGCCGGGCGTGCTCGCTCGTCGGCGCGGCGATCACGGCGGCGTCGATGCCGTCGGCCAGCTCCTCGAATCGCTCGAACGTCTTCGCGCCCAACTCATCGGTCGCGGCGCACGCCGCCTCCGAGCGCGGATCGTGCACGCCGACGCGCTCGACTCCCGCGAGGTCGCCGAGGATTCTCGTGTGGTGCCGGCCGAGCGCCCCGAATCCGAAAACCCCGACCCGGAGGTCACTCATCCGTGAAGTCTTCCTCGCCCCGGGACGACGGCAGCGTCTTGACCACGCCACGGCGCGCGCCGCGGACGAAGTCGACCAGGTAGGCGACGTCGGCGTTGGCGGGAAACTCCTCCTCGAGCCGCGCCAGCGCCTGCGAGGTGTTGAGCCCGGAGCGGAGCAGGATCCGATTGGCGCGCACCAGCGCCTTCACCCTGTCGGCGTCGAAGCCCTTGCGCTGGAGACCGATACGGTTGACTCCGAGCACCGCAGGCCGCATGCCGACCGTCTTGACGAAGGGCAGCGCGTCCGACAGCAGACGGGTGAAGCCACCGACATAGCCGTGGCGGCCGACCCGGCCGAACGGTTGCACCGCGGCGAAAGCGCCAATCACCGCGTCGTCTCCGATCTCGACGTGACCCGCCAGCGTCGCGCAGTTGGCGAAGACCGTGCGATCGCCGACCTGGCAGTCGTGCGCGACGTGGCTATAGACCATGAAGAGGTTGTCGTCGCCAATCCGGGTGACGCCACCGCCCTTGCCGGTGCCTCTGTGCACGGTGACGAACTCCCGTACCACGTTGCGATCGCCGATCTCCAGCGACACTGGCTCGCCAGCGTATTTGAGATCCTGCGGCTCCGCCCCGAGGCAGGCGTGCGGAAAGATCCGGTTCTCGCTGCCGATACGCGCGGGGCCCTCGAGATAGACATGCGCGCCGATCTCCGTGCCGTCGCCGATTTCGACCTCGGCACCGACCACGGCGCCGGGTCCGACCACGACCTGATCGCCAAGCCGCGCCCTCGAATCGACCACCGCCGACGGGTGCACGCGCGCGCTCACTCGGCGTTGCTCCCCTCTCCCTGGCGCCGCGCGAAGGTCGAGAGCAGCTCGGCCTCCGCGTGCAGCTTGTCTCCGACGAACGCTTTGGCCGCGAGCTTGCAGTGCGCAGCCTTGAGGCGCAACACGTCGACTTCGAATCGGACCTGGTCTCCCGGCACGATCGGCCGCCGGAAGCGGGCCCGCTCGATCGCCATGAAAATCAGGAGTTTGTCGGCTCGGTCGGGATCGTCCTGGAGCACGAGAATGCCGCCGACCTGCGCCATCGCCTCGACCAGGAGAACTCCGGGCACGATCGGAAAACCAGGGAAGTGCCCCTGGAAGAACTCCTCGTTGATGGTGAAGTTCTTGATCGCGACGATTCGCTTCTTCGGCTCGATCTCGAGCACCCGATCGACAAGCAGCATCGGGTAGCGATGCGGCAAGATCGTCTGGATCCAGCGAACGTCCCAGGGTCCCTGCGCCATGCTCAGCTTTCTCCCTCTGCTCCGGACTCCGGGCTGCTCCGTTCCAGGCGCCGCAACCGCCGCCAGATCTCAGCGAGCCGGCGGACGAGCGATTGCTGGCGCCGCCAGACACCGATCGGAACCGCCGGGATCCCGGCCACGGTCGCGCCGGCAGCAATCGACTCGTAGACCGCGGACTTGGACGCCACCCGCACCCCGTCGCCGAGCTCGAGATGCCCGCCTACTCCGGCCTGCCCGCCGACGACGACGCCGTCTCCAAGGCGAGCGCTGCCCGCGATGCCCGCCTGACCGCAGAGGATCGCTCCACGTCCGATCCGAACATTGTGTCCGACCTGCACGAGGTTGTCGATCTTGGCACCAGCGCCGATCTCGGTCGAGCCGAGCAGCGCCCGGTCGACGGCCGAATTGGCGCCGATCTCGACATCCGCTCCGAGCACGACGTCACCGACCTGCGGGATCTTGCGGTAGCCGGCGCCCTCGGTGGCGTAACCGAAGCCGTCCGCGCCGAGCACGGCGCCGGCGTGAACGACGGTGCGTGGACCCAGGCGCGTTCGCCGATAGAGCACCGCGTGCGGGTGCAATACGACGGCTTCGCCGATGCTGCAGCCATCGCCCACGACGACGTGAGGGTGAATCACCGCGTGTGCGCCGACAACGACGCCTTCGCCGAGAACCACATAGGCACCGAGATGCGCGGTGGGAGCGATGACGCAGCCGGATCCGACCACGGCGGTCGGGTGCGTTCCGGCCGATCGGCTCGCCTCGGGATAGAAATCCGCGAGTAGTCGAGCGAGCGCGAGCGCCGGGTCGGGGACCACGAGCTGGTCACAGCCCAGATCCGTTCGGCGCTCGCCGACCAGAATCGCACCGGCCGCGCTGGCGCGGGCAGCGTCGACGTACTTCGGACCGGTCAGAAAGGAGAGATCGCCGGATCCGGCCGCGGCGAGGGTCTGGATGCCCTCGATCACGCGCTGCGGGTTCCCGGCGACCTCGCCGCCGACGCGCTCGGCGAGCCGACCGAGCGTCCAGGCCAAGCGGCTATTGCCCCTTGGCCTGAGCGGCCGCCGCGTCGAAACGCTGTACGATCTGGTCGGTGATGTCGGCGGTCTCGATCGCGTAGACCAGCCCGCTCTGGAACTTGTTGAAGATCAACGTGTAGCCGCCCTCGCGGCCGACCTGCTCGATCAGCGGGGAGACCCGCTTCTCGATGTCGGCGAACGAGCCGTCGCGACTCTTGTTGAGCTCACGCTCGGCGTCTTCCTGGAATCGACGGAAGGCGGTGATCTTCTCCTCCAGCTGCTTTTCGAGCTCCGAGATCTTGTCGTCGGCGAGCGAGAGTCGGCCCTCGTTGAGCCTCTTGCGCAGCTGCTCGATTTCGTCCTGCTTCGCCTTGCCCTCGGCGATCTTGTCGTCCTGCAGCTGCTTCAGTCTCGCCAGCGCCTGCTTGCCGGCGATCGAGTCCGTGACCAGGCGCTGGACGTCGATGACCGCCACCTTGACGCCCTGTGCCTGTGCCTGCGCCGGCGCGGCACCGAGACCGACAATCAGCGCGCTCCCCAACAGCAGCGCGCCGATCGCGGCGCGCAGTCCCCTCTCACGACCCTCCTGCATGTTCCTCGCTCCTCTCGTTCTAGAACGTAGCTCCGATGCTGAATTGGAAGCCCTCGAACCGGTCATCGGGCAACTCCTCCAAGTTCGTGGCGTAGATGAAGCGAAGCGGCGCGCCGAAGACCGGGACGAAAATCCGCATCTCCGCGCCCGCCGTCCAACGCAACCGTCCAATATCGTACCCCTGATCCCCGCCGTAGACGTTGCCGCCATCGAGGAAGGCGACGATGCGGAACGGACCGCCAACCAGCAGATGGTACTCCAGGTTGACCTGGAGAAAACTCTCGCCCTCCGACCGGGAAGCCGAAGTCGTCGATCAGCGTCTCATCCGGCTGGCAAGGCTCGGTACGCCCGGGATAGGGCTCGCCGCCCTTGCAGCGAACCCAGATCGAACGGAAGTTGAAGCCACGAATGCTGGTCTCGCCGCCGAGGTAGTACTGCTCGAGGAAACTGAGCCCACGCCCCGCGAAGGGTTTGACGTACCCCGCCTCGACGTTCATGGCGAAGACGGTCTTGAGCGGAACCTGGGTCACCGGTAGGAACCAGGAGGCGCCGATCTCGGGACGCCAGAAGTAGTTGTCGCCACCCAGGAATCCACCGGCGTACTCGAGCGACACGCTGAGCTTCTTGCCGATCGTCGGCTCGACGCGGCTGTCCCGGCTGTCGAACAGATAGGCCGGGCGCAGCGAGAAGTTGGTCAGCTCGAATCGCTGCTCGACCAGATTCCCGTCGAGACCGAAGGTGGATCGGCTGTCGATCAAGTCGGAGCGGTTCAAGCTCAAGCTCACCGAGCCGAAGTAGCCGAGGGAGCGACCGTAGGTCAACACGCCGCCCTCGCTCTTGCGCAGCACCCGCTGGTTGTTGAAGTAGGTATAGTCGAGGTTGCTCTTG
Organism: uncultured Acidobacteriota bacterium; assembly: GCA_963700315.1. Lineage (GTDB taxonomy): Bacteria > Acidobacteriota > Thermoanaerobaculia > Multivoradales > JAGPDF01 > JACTMI01. The sequence goes on from CAVOXC010000003.1 coordinate 568,296, forward strand.
AACAGCTGCAGCCCGATCGATTGTGGCCGGTCGAGGAACCAGGGCACGAAGTAGGAGACGTCGAATTCCTCCCGGTAGCGCCCGGTCTGGAACGACGCGCCGACCGACTCGCCGCGGCCGAGGAAGTTCTGGGTGCGCACCGACAGCTGGCCGAAGAAGCCATCGATCTCGCTCCAGCCGCCGCCAACCTGGAGCTCGGTGCGATCGGCCTCCTGGCCCTGCACCAGCAAATCGACGGTCTTCTCCTCGCTGTCGAAGTTCTCGAACAGGATGGGGTCGTCCTCGTTGAGCTTGAAGTAACCGAGCTGGTTGACCTTGAAGAGGCTGCTCTTGATCGCGCCCATGTTGAGCAGCGTCCCTTCCTGGACACGAAACTCGCGCCGCAGCACCTTGTCGCGCGTGCGGGTATTGCCCTCGAACTCGAGCGTGCCGACCTTGTACTGATCGCCCTCTTCCACCTTGACGACCAAGTCGGCGATCTGGTCGCCGCGCTCGCGCAGCTCGGTCGAGACTTTGGCGAAGATGTGGCCGAAGTTGCGGTAGGCCTCGTCGACCGCCTCGGTGCCCTCTTCGATCGTCTTCGACCGCAGCCAGCCGCCGCGCGGGCGCTTGTACTGCCGGAGCAGCGCCTGGTCGGAGAACACCTCATTGCCCTCGATGGTGATCTCGCCCAGCTTCCAGCGCTCGCCCTCGTCGACGGGGATCTCGAGCTTCAGCCGCCGCTTGCCCCCCTTGCCGGTCGTCGACAGCGTCGGATCTTCGACGATGACGTCCTTGTAGCCGAGCGACCGGTAGGACTCCTTGATCTTCTGCAGGTCCTCCTGGAGGGTCGCGGGATTGTAGATGTCCTTCTTGAGCATGCGCCAGAGGAGGTTGGTCTCCTTGGTCTTCTTCATCTTCCAGCGCAGGCGCATGTCGCCCAGCACGTCGTTGCCCTGGAAGTCGATGTCGCCGATTCGCACCTTCTCGGCCTCGTCGATCGAGAACAGAGCCCGGCGCTCGGTCGCCGAGATCTCCTCGAGCTGATACGCCGCCTCGGCGAAGCGGTAGCCCTTGTCCCGGTACATCTCTTCGATCGCGGCCTCGAGCCGCTTGAGCTCGCCGAGATTGAGCGGATCGCCCTCGCGGACGTCGATCTGGTCCTTGGCGATGCGTTCCGAGATGTCGGTACGCGAGAGGCGCTTGAGCCCCTTGTAGTCGACCGACCGCAGGATCGGTCGCTCGACCACGGTGACGATCAATTTGACGCCGTCGGCGACGGCTTCCTGCTCGATGCGCACGTCGTCGACCAGCCGGCGCTCCCAGAGCGCGTGAAGATTCGCGGTGAGTTGCGCCTCGTCGAGCTCCTTCCCCACCTCCAGCCCCAGATAGAAGCGCAGAGTCTCCTCGGCAAGGCCCTGCAGGCCGCGGAACTCGATCTCCCGGACCACCTCGGCCGAGAGCGCCGCGGCCGGAGACCAGAGCGCCAGGCAGAGTGCCGCCACGCGCACGATTCGCAAGCTGCCGTTCCGTCGTCTCAAACGCTTCCCCTCCCGGGCCGGTGCCGTCCGCGGACCCGCGATGCAAAAGAGGTACCCGGCCCGGAGACCGAGGGGACCCTCCGGCTTTACGCCTGGCTCGGTTCTAGCTCCCGCTTGAGGACCCGCAAGGTGATCGCGTCCCCCTCCACGTCCGCTTCGAATCCTTCGATGTCGTCGCCCTCGGCGCGGATCAGCGCCTCGGAGATCGTGTCCTGTAGATGGCGCTGGATCGTCCGGCGCAGCGGACGAGCCCCGGTCGACGCATCGACCCCGGCCCGCGCCAGGAGCCATTCTTTGGCGGCCGGCGAGACCCGGACCGAGAGCTTACGCTGCGCGAGGGTCTCGTTGACCTCCGCCAACAGGATGTCGACGATCTCCGACAGCTGCTCAGGGCCGAGCGGGTTGAAGACGATGACCTCGTCGACGCGATTGATGAACTCGGGCGAGAACGAGCGCCTGAGCTCGGCGAGGATCTCCTCCTCGATTCGGCGGAACGCCTCCTCTTGGTCGCCGCCGCCGAACCCCATCCGGCCGCCGCGCAGCACGAGCTTCGACCCCAGGTTCGAGGTCATCAAGACCAGGGTGTTACAGAAATCGACCTGGTTGCCGTAAGCGTCGGTCAACATGCCGTCTTCGAGGATCTGGAGCAGCAGATTGGCGACATCCGGATGCGCCTTCTCGATCTCGTCGAAGAGGATCAGCGAGTAGGGCTGGCGGCGGACCCGCTCGGTGAGCTGCCCGCCCTCCTCGTGACCCACGTATCCGGGCGGAGATCCGAGCATCTTGGAGACGGCATGCTTCTCCATGTACTCGCTCATGTCGAACCGGATCATCGCCTGCTGCGAGCCGAAGAGGAACTCGGCGAGCCGCCGGGCGACCTCGGTCTTGCCCACGCCGGACGGACCGAGAAAGATGAACGAACCCATCGGCCGTCGCGGGTTGGCGACGCCCAGTCGCGAGCGGCGGATCGCCCGCGACATCGCGCTGATCGCGGGGTCTTGGCCGACCACACGCCGCCTGAGCGTGTCCTCCATGTGCAGTAGTTTCTCCGCCTCGTCCTTCGCCAGAGCCGACACCGGGATGCCGGTCCACGAGGAGATGACCTCCTCGATGTCGCGCGCCGTCACCTCCATCTCGGTCTCCTCGGAGGTGCTCGCCGCCATTCGTTCGAGGTCCTCGCGCAGCTCGATCTCCTTTTCGCGCAAGTAGACCGCCGCTTCGAAGTCCTTGTCGGAGATCGCTTTCTTCATCTCCTGGACGACCTGTCGAATCTCCGACTCGATCTTTCGCAGGTTCTGGGTATCGCGGACCTTGCGCAGCTTGACCTTGGCACCGGCCTCGTCGATGACGTCGATCGCCTTGTCGGGCTGGAAGCGGTCCGCGATGTAGCGGGATGACTGATAGATTGCGGTCTTCAGCGCCTCATCGCCGTAGCGCACCTTGTGGAAGGTCTCGTAACGCTCCTTGATGCCGGCGAGGATTTCCATCGTCTCTTCGGCCGTCGGCGGCGCCACGTTGATCGCCTGGAATCGCCGCAGCAGCGATCGATCCTTCTCGATGAACTTGCGGTACTCCTTCAAGGTCGTGGCGCCGATGCAGGCGATCTCGCCGCGCGAGAGTGCCGGCTTGAGGATGTTGGCGGCATCGAGCGACCCTTCCGCGGAGCCCGCGCCGATCAACGAGTGGATCTCGTCGACGAAGACGATCAAGTCCTTGTTCTCACGCAGCTCCTTCAGGATTCCCTTCAGACGCTCCTCGAACTGGCCACGGTACTTGGTGCCGGCGACGATCAACGACAGGTCGATCGCCAGCACCCGCTTCGAGGCGAGAAAGATCGGCACCAGGCCTTCGATGATGCGCTGCGCCAGACCCTCGACGATCGCCGTCTTGCCGACACCGGGCTCGCCCAACAGGATCGGGTTGTTCTTGGTGCGGCGCGAGAGGATCTCGATGATGCGCTCGACTTCGCGCTCCCGCCCGACCAGCGGATCGAAGCCGTCCTGCTGGGCCAGCGCGGTCAGGTCGCGGCTGTACTCCGAAAGAAAGGGCAGCTCCTTCTTCTGCTGCGAGGCCTCGCGCTCCTTGGCGATCGACAGCACCTCTTCGCGCAGCGTGTAGACGTCGAAACCCTGCTGGGTCAGGATGCGCATCGCGAGGCACCCCTCGACGCGCAGGATCCCCACCAACAGATGTTCGGATCCGACCGACGGGTGGAGCATCGACTCGGCTTCGTGGGCGGCGTAGGCGAGGACTTTCTTCGCTTCTTCGGAGAGCGGCAGCTCGGCGGTCGAACTGATCCGCTCGACGAAGACGCGCTCGCCCTCGATCTCCCGGCGCACATCCTCTGGCTTGACGTGGAAACGGCGGAAGAGCTCGGCGACGGTCTCTTCGCCTTCGCGCAGGATGCCGAGCAACACGTGCTCGGATTCGATCACGCGGCTACCGAGCTTGGATGCCTCGTAGCGCGCGAAGAAGAGCGCGCGGCGTGCCTTCTCGTTGAACTTCTCGAACACTTTCGCGTCCCCGCCGGGCGCGGCCTCCGGGTCCGTCGTCGACGCCGCTCCCCTGTCGAAGTCCCGGAAAATCAGAGGGTTCCGACGTGGAGAACCCCGCTCTCGAGCTGAGAAATCCTACCACAGCGGCGGGCCAGCTCGGGATTGTGCGTGACCACCACGGCGGTCGTGCCGTGGCGACGCTGCAGCTCTAGGAGCAGACGGAAGACGCCGTCCCCCGCCGCCGGATCCAGGTTCCCGGTGGGCTCGTCCGCCAGCACCAAGGCCGGCGCGAGAACCAGGGCGCGACAGAGCGCGACCCGTTGCTGCTCGCCGCCCGAGAGCTGACCCGGGTAGTGGTCGCGGCGGTCCGCGAGGCCCACTTCGTCGAGCAGCTCGAGCGCCCTTTGCCCGACTTCAGCCGGCGGTCGCCCGGCGATCCGCCCGGGCAACGCGACGTTTTCGAGCGCGGTGAAGTCGGCGAGGAGCTGCGAGAACTGGAAGACGAAGCCGACGGTTCGATTCCGATAGCGCGCCATCTCCTTCGCCGCCAGGTGGTCGAGTCGACGGCCCCCGACGTCGAGGGTGCCGGCATCGGCGCGATCCAGCCCGCCGAGCAGGTGCAGCAGGGTGGACTTGCCCGATCCGGACGGACCGACCACCGCGACCAGCTCGCCTGGCTCGATGTCGAGATCGATGCCGCGCAGCACCTCGACGACGCGCTCGCCGTCGCGGTAGCTCTTGACCAGGCCGCGGCCGACGACGGCGACGCTCACCGGCGCAGCGCCATGACGGGGTCGAGCCGCGCCACGCGGTCCGCCGCCAGGGCCGAACAGAGGCCGGACAGGCCGAGCGCCGTCGCGACGACGATGAGGACGTCCGCCGTGCCGACTTCGAACGGCAAATAGTCGAAAAGCAACACACCCGCTGGCAGCGAGAGCGCGTGGGTGCGATCGAGGAGCTCGGCAGTGAGCGCGCCGAAAGCGGCGCCCAGCCCGGTGCCCAAGCCGCCGATCAGCAGGCCGAGCCAGAGGAACGCCGCGCGAATCGTGCCGGCGTCTGCGCCGAGAGCGGCCAGAACGCCGAGCTCACGCCGTTTCGTCGCCGCCACCAGGGAGAGATCGGAGAAGAGCGCGAAGGCGGCGACCGCGACCACCAGCGTGACGGCGAAAAAGAGCACCGTGCGCTCCAATCGCAGCGCGAAGAAGAGCGGTCGATTGAGGTCACGCCAGGTCGCAATGCGGGCACCCTCCGGCAGCTCGTGGCGAGAGCCGCGCGGCGAGGCCGAGCGCCTCGTCGAGCCCCGCCGTCGAAATCTGGAGGACGCGGGCGCGGTCGGTGCCGAGGAGGATCTCGGCCCGCTCGATCGGTAGCGCCGCCTGGGCGATTTCGTCGGTGCGAGCGGCGCGATAGGTGCCGGCGAGACGCATGCTCAGAGTTCGCGGCTGCGGCCCGAAGGGCGTCAGAGTCGGGCGAGGCGAGGCCAGGGTCACGATCTCGCCGCGCTCGAGACCGAGCCGGGCGGCGGTCGCGTCCGCGAGATAGAGGCCCGGCGGCGACCCCGCCGCGTCGGGAAAAGAGGCCGGCACCGCACCCGCGTGGCCGTAGAGCTCGACCGGCAGCGCGCTCCCACCGGCGACCACCCAACCACGGCCACGCACTACCGTTTGCACCGTGACGACTTCGGGCTCGCGGGCAAGGCGACGCTCGACCTCGAAACGATCGATGCCGGCGGGCAGCGAGATTTCGAGCGAGGGGGTGCGCGACAGGATCTCGTCGCGCAGTTTCTTCTGCATGCCGTCGAGGGCCGCCAACGCGAGCACGAGCGCCGCGACACCGAGGCCGATACCGCCGGCCGCCACCAATGAGAGAAAGCTCGTGAAGGCGTCCTTGCGGGTGCTACGCAACCAGCGCAGCGCCAAGCTCAGGGCGAACGGCAGGCCGGTTCCGCTCAAGAGGGCCCGGGCGGCTCGTCCGTGCCGCCGGCGGCGGGCGCCGGCGCTTCCGGCCGCAGGAGCGGGAAGAGGATGACGTCGCGAATCGAGGCGCGATCGGCGAAGATCATGGTCAGCCTGTCGATTCCGATCCCCTCCCCGCCGGCCGGCGGCATGCCGTGCTCGAGCGCGCGCACGTAGTCGGCGTCGAACCGATGGGCTTCCGCGTCACCGGCAGCGCGCGCGACGAGCTGCTGCCGGAAGCGTTCGGCCTGGACATCCGGATCGTTCAGCTCGGAGAAGGCGTTCGCGATCTCCATGCCGCCGAGGTAGAGCTCGAAGCGTTCGGTGAAGCGCGGGTCCTCCGGCTTCTGCTTCGACAGCGGCGAGATCTCGACGGGGTGGTCGATGATGAAGACCGGTCCGTCCAGGTGCTCCTCGCAAAGCGCCTCGAAGGCCAAAACCAAAAGCTTTCCATAGAAGGGTTCCGGGGACGGCGCGGCGAGGATCTCGGCGGGGATCGCAAGCTCGCGCGCCGCGCAGGTCGACACCAGCCCTGCCGCCGTCGCGGACTGGTCGAGAGCAACGCCCGCGAAGCGTTCCAGCGCTGCCGCCATCGTGAGCCTCGGCCAGGGAGGCGCGAGGTTCAGTTCCTTTCCCCTAAATGAGAGCCTTGCGCTTTTCAGGACGTCGTTTGCGAGCCCGACGAGCATCTCTTCGGTCAGGTCCATGAGCTGCTCGTAGTCGGCGTACGCCCAGTAGAACTCGAGCATGGTGAACTCGGGGTTGTGCTGCGTCGAGACCCCTTCGTTGCGGAAGTTGCGGTTGATCTCGTAGACGCGGTGCAGGCCGCCGACCAGCAGGCGCTTGAGGTAGAGCTCGGGCGCGACGCGCAGATAGAGCTCGAGATCGAGCGCGTTGTGGTGGGTCACGAAGGGGCGGGCGACGGCGCCGCCGGGAATCGCCTGCATCATCGGCGTCTCGACTTCGAGGAAGCCGCGCGAGTCGAGGAACGAGCGGATGCCCGCGACCAGGCGGGCGCGGATCTCGAAGGTACGCCGCGACTCCTCGTTGGCGATCAGGTCGAGATAGCGCTGGCGGTAGCGCGCCTCGGTGTCGGTGAGCCCGTGCCACTTTTCCGGCAGTGGCCGCAGCGCCTTGGCGAGCAGGACGAGTCGCTCCGGCGCCAGGGAGAGCTCGCCCGCCCGGGTGCGCATCAGCTCTCCTTCCGCCAGGAGGTAGTCGCCGAGGTCGAGATCCTCGAGAAGCTCGATCGAAGCCGCGTCGAGAAGCTTGCGCCGCACGAAGAGCTGGAGCTTCCCGGCGCCGTCGTGGAGGTCGATGAAGGCGACCTTGCCCTGCTCGCGGACCGCTCGGACACGGCCGGGGACCCTCAATCGGAGCTGCTCGGTCGCCAGCTGCTCGGCGCTGCGCTCGCCATGCAGGCGCTGCACCGCGGCCGGTTCGAGGTCGTAGGGTGCGCGGATCGGAAAGGGCTCGACGCCCCGCCCGCGCAAGCGCGCGAGCTTGGCTCTCCGATTGGCGATCTGCTCGTCGAGCTCCGACATCGAATCGCAAGAATAGCTGAACCGGCGGCCGCAGCCGCGGGCCGGGCGACCGGGGGCCGGACCCCCCGGGCTAAGATCGCGAGCCATGCGCCACTACGAAGATGAGCTCGAAGCGGCGGCCGAGCGCTGGCGAGCGCTCGGCCGGCCGGCGCCCGGCGTCGCGCTGGTGGCCGGGTCCGGCCTCGCCGTCGACCTGGGCCAGCCGGTGGCGGGGCCCGAGCCGCTCGGCGACTGGCTCCCCGTTCCGGTGCGGACGGTGCCCGGACATGGCCACCAGCTGGAGCTGGTCGAGCCCCTGCCGGGACGCCACGTCCTCTATTACCGTGGCCGCCTGCACGCCTACCAGGGCTATGAAGCCGGCGAGGTCGTCTTCCCCGTCCGGTTGGCGGCAACGCTCGGCGTCCACACGATCGTTCTCACCAACGCCTCCGGAGGCGTCCGGCTGGAGTGGCCCGCGGGCACGCTCGCCGCCGTGACCGATCAGCTCAACCTCACCGGACGCTCCCCACTTCTCGGCGAGCCGCCGGCGGCCTGGGGCCCGCGCTTCCCGGACATGCTCGACGCCTACTCCCCCGCGCTTCGCGCGCTCGCGCACGAGCATGCCGATCGGCTCGGACAGCCGCTCGCGGAAGGCGTTTACGCGGGCCTGCTGGGTCCCTCCTACGAGTCGGCCGCCGAAGTCAGAATGCTCCGTGCGATGGGCGCCGACCTCGTCGGGATGTCCACGGTGCTCGAGGTCATCGCCGCTCGCCACATGGGACTGCGCTGCCTCGCGCTCTCGCTCGTGGCGAACCCGGGAGCCGGCGTGACCCCGCAGCCGCTCACCCACGACGAGGTTCTCGCGGCTGGCAGCGCCGCCGCCGGCCGCGTCCGAGACCTGCTCGCTGCCCTACTCGCCGATCCGAGGCTCCACCAACAGTGAATCGCCAGAGCACCGATGGTCTCGACGCTCGTTGCCGTCGCCCACCCGGCGCTCGACCGACGCTCAGCTCGACGGGCGGTTGACCAGGAGCCAGAGGCCACTGTAGTCGCGGATCAGCCGCATGCGCAGGAGCTGCAGCTGCTGCGCCTCGCCGAAGGCGCCGTCCTGAACGGCGCTGTCGACGTAGGCGCCGAAACGCTGCACATAGGCGTCGGCGACCTTGGTGGTCTGGCGCGCTCGCGCGAAGACCGGAGCATCCTTGGTCACGGAGCTCTCGTCCAACAAGTCGGTGATCTCCGCCGCCTCCTGATTGATGCGCAGCCGCAGCGCAGCCGCCTCGAGCAGGAATCGCTCGTGCTCCTCTTCGCCTTCGGGGGCGACGTGCAGTCGCCGGAAAGCCATCACCTCTCGTGGCTCCAAGCGCAGGTGGTAGATCTCGCGCGCCAGAGCGACGGTCTTCGGCGGGGCTTGATTGTCGGTCCCGCCGAGGCTCTCGAGAATCTCCTCGTAGTGCGACCCGAGCGCCTGGCCCGTCGACGGCGCCGCCGGTGGCAGGGACGCGCTGTGGGCCGTCTCCCGGCGCGGCTCGCCCGGGCCGACCTCGACCGTCGGTCGCGTCAAGCGCGGCATCAGACCCTTCGACCTGCCGGCGCAGGAAGGCGAGATCCTCGAGCTTGACGTTGGCCGTGCGCTGCTTCTTTTCGAACTCTTCGAAGGAGCGCCGAAATTCGGAGAGATCCTGGTCGAGCTCCGTGTCGGAAAGCACCTGCCCCTCCAGCTCGAAGATCCGTTGAGACTCGGAGAGAATGCGCTGTTCCTCGAGATGAAAGTGCTTGCGGACCTTGTTCTTGAGCGTCAGATTGGTCTCGACCACGGCATTCAGCAGGTCCGGGTGCATCAGGAAGCGGCCGAGCGTCTGCTTGAGCTCTCGGTACTGGACGACGAGCCGGTTCTGACTGAGCTCGCCCAGGGCGCCGACCGCGCCGATCTCGTGCCGGATCTCGGCCAGCTCGGTGCGCCGTTCGTCGATCCAACGCGGCTCGGGCTCCAGCCCCTCGAGCGCCGCCCACAAGCCGGCGTAGATCTCGCGCAGCCGGGTCGGATCGCGCAGGACCAGGTCGCCGGTCGGCAGCGCCTCTTCGGAGAGCTTGGTCACCAGGTAGTCGACCTTGTCCAAGCGGTCCCCCGCGAGCCCCGTCTCGGCCGCCAGCGCAAGGTAGAAGCGGACCATCTGCGTCAGCACCTGATCGTCGAAGTTCTTGACCCGCTCGAAGAACTGGCGCACGAGCGAGGTCGTAATTCGTTCGTCGGCAGCCGCGAGCGTCACGATGATCTGGTCGAGCCCCTGCCCGGCCTGCTCGATCTGCAGCGCGACCCGGTCCGACGCGGGACCGGTCAGGCCGTCCGCCACCTGCTTGAGCATGGCGTGAACTTCCTGGAAATCGACCGGCGCCTCGCCGATCTCGGTCTCCGAGAAGAACTTCCGGACTCCCTCCAGGAACTGGTGGAATGTCCACGCCGCCTTGAATCGACCGGCCAGGTCGACATAGCGTCGGTGCAGCGTGGAAGTCTCGGGCTCGGTCACGTCAGTGGCCATTCGCTGAATGCGAGGATACTAAGGCATGGGAGAGGAAAAGCCGAGCCACCGCGTTCGCCCGCTGATCGGCGCGGCGAGATCGCGCGGCGTGTCGGCGAGCTCGCCACGCGGATCGACCGCGACTACGCGGCGAGCTCCGTCGCTGGTCGTGATCGGCGTTCTCAAGGGCTCGGTCTTCTTCTTCACCGACCTGGTTCGCCGACTGTCGGCGCCGGTGCGGGTCGACTTCTTCCAGACTTCGAGCTACGGCGCCGGAACCACCGCCGGCGAGGTGCGCATCAAGCGCGACATCGACCTCTCGGTGCGCGGCCGAGACGTTCTGCTGGTCGAGGACATCGTCGACACCGGCTGGACGCTCAAGACCATCCTCGATCTGTTCCGCTTCCGCGGCGCGGCCAGCGTCAAGCTGTGCGCGCTGCTCGACAAGCACGAGGCACGCGAGGTCGACATCGAGATCGACTACTGCGGCTTCCGTATCGGCAAGGAGTTCGTGGTCGGCTACGGGCTCGACTACGACGAGCAGTACCGCAATCTCCCCTATGTCGGGGTGGTCGAGTTCACCGACGAGGATCCCTGAATGAACGAGTCGACGAGGCCCGACGTGGAGATCCACGTCCACCATTCCGACCAGGCTCCGGCCGCAATCGGACCCTACTCGCAGGCGGTGTCGTCCGGAGATCTCGTGCTCACCTCCGGGCAGATCGCAATCGACCCCGCGACCGGCGAGATCGTCGCGGGGGGTTTCGCAGCCGAGGCCCGGCGAGTCTTCCAGACAATCTGGGCGCCGTGCTCGAAGCCAGCGGCTGCGGGTTTCACGACGTGCTGAAGGCGACCGTCTACCTCGCCGACATGGCGGACTTTCCGGTGCTCAACGACATCTATACCGAGGCGTTCGCCGGGCACAAACCGGCTCGCTCGACCGTCGCCGTGGCGGCCCTGCCCAAGGGCGCGCGGGTCGAGATCGATCTGGTCGCCCGCAGGCGCTGAGGCTCAGACCCGCGCGGCGCGCGTCGCCAGCTCGTCGAGCTCGGCGGCGAAGCCGTCCAGAATCCGCTCGGGATCGGGCACTAGACCAGCGTCCGTGCCGACGCCCAGGCGGACCCTGCCGTCGTAGCTCAGAATCGAGACGCCCAGGCCGAGTCGCGCCGCCTGCGGCACCCAAACGAAGATGTCGCGGATGGCGCGCTTCCCGAAGTACAGCGTCGCCCGCGGTCCCGGCACGTTGGTGAAGACCGCTGTCGCTTTGGTGGCGAAGATCTTCACCACCGCGCGGTGGACTGCTTCCGGGAGGATGCCGATCGCGCGCAAGATCGTGTAGGCGACGACCGGCTCGGCCGAACGCTTGAGCGCGGCAGTGCGCCGGCGCAGCTCGGCCAGACGGCGCTCGGAATCGCGGATACCCACTGGCAACGACAGAAAGCAGAGTCCGAAGCGGTTGCCGAGATCGGCCATCTCCTCGAGCGGTCGCAGCGAGACCGGCATGGCGCAGCGAAACGCAAAGCTCTCGGGTAGTTCACCGTCGCGCGCGAGGTAGCGGCGCAGGCCGCCGGTCATCGCGGAGTTGAGCACGTCGTTGACAGTGCCGCCCAGCGCCTTGCCGATCGTCTTGACCTCGTCGAGCGAGACGTTCTCGGACCATGCGACCCGCTTGGCTCGCTGCAATTTGCCCTTGAACGGCGACTTCGGATCGCTCGGCAAGCCGACGAGCCGACCCAGCGCGATAGTCATGCCGGCGCCCTTGAGCACGGGGTTGAGCCGTGCGAGCGCCTCGGCAGGAGCCGCCATCAGCCGCATCGTCTCGGGCATCACCTGCTCGGCGAGGTGGCGTGCCGCCTCGATGCCCAGCCGTGGGCGCTGCAGGATCTCGAGGAAGGGATTGAGCACCGCGGACGCCGTGCTCCCGCCGGTCGACACCGTGGGCGGTCCATCCTGGGCCAGATCGGTCTGTGCGAGCAGAACGAACATCATCGCGACGCCGTCGCCGATCGCGTGGTGGATCCGGGCGAAGACCACGGCGCCGTCCCGATGCCCTCGAAACAGGCGAAACTCCCAGAGCGGATACCGGCGGTCGAAGGGGCGCTCGAGGTGCGCGGCGATCGCCTGGGCGAGCTCCCGGTCGCCGCCCGGCGCGGGCAGCTGTTCCTCGGTGACGTGGCGGTAGAGATCGAACTCGGCGTCGTCGACCCAGACCAGACGTCCGCCGTCGCTCCCGACGCGTTGATGGAAGCGGGGAATCGGGACCATCCGCGCGCCCAGCCGCTGGGCGAGCTCCTCGCGAGAGACCGACCCGTCGAGCGCGAGAACGCCGTGGATGTGCATCAGATTCGTCGGATCGTCCATCCGCAGCCAGGCGATGTCGACCGCGGAGAGCGGTCTGCCCGTTTCTCCGGACCGGAGTGGCTGCGGAACCAGGACGGGATCCGACGCAGGAGCGGACAAGGCGCCCCCAGTCTAGCCGGATCGTGGGATCAATGGGCGCCGGGGTCGTCGGAGCCGACCAGAGCCCCCAGCCGATCGAGGGCCGTGTCGAGGCGGGCGAGCGTCTCGTGCTCGGAGCCGTGATCGCTGAGCTCCGACAGCCCGATGCCGCGCCAGAGGTTCCGGCTCCGGTCCTCGAGCACCTCCCGGCGCAAGCGGGCACCATGACGCCGCAGCACGCGGTCGACCTCGTCGAACCGCTCGAGCAGATCGCGCCGAGTGGCCTGATAGGCGTGCGTCGCGACGGCGCGTCGCGCCGAGAACCTGAAGATGTTGGTGAAGAACATCCTGTAGTCGTCGCGCGAGGGTTCGATCAAGAGCACGTCGGCGTCCGGATAGCGTGTCTTGTACGCCGCCATACCGACCGTCATGCGGGAGTGGATCAGAGTCCGGAAAGCCTGCGAGAGGATGGTCGGCAGTCCGCACTGGACCAGCTGTTGCTCCGTCATGCCACCCAGCGCCGCGCTCGCCGTGAGGTCGACCGGTACCAGCGGGTTGATGCAGATCACCAGCTCCGCGCCACGGTCCAGAGCGACCGATGCATGGACGGTCTTGAGCAGCACGCCATCGACGTAGTAGCCGTCGTCGATCACCACCGGCGGGTAGAGGCCGGGCAGCGCGGTCGACGCCTGCACCGCCCGCGAGATCGGCACGTGGTCCCAACCGACCTCGCCGAAGCGGACGGCCCGGCCCGAGTCGAGCTCCGAGGCGATGACGTAGAGCGACGCGTCGAGCTGGCGGAAATCGTCGGTGCGCCCTTTGATCGAGTAGATGCCGCGCAGATACTGGCGGATCGGCTCGTTGTCGAAAATGGCAATCGGCAGCGCCTGCGCCAAGCGCGCGATCGAGTCGAGCAGGGTCAGGTCGCGCGGGTTGCCCAGGAATTCCCCCACAGCCTCGACGAGGAGGCGCGGGACCGACATCCCGCGCCGGACCAGCTCGCCGACTGCTGGAGTAAAGAAGATCTCCGGTACGAAGGGGTGCTCGCCCGGCTCGGGCTTGACGATCGCCCGGCACATCTGGCCGGTCGTCAACTGGTTGGCGAGGTTCGCCGCGATGAACGCGCCGGCCGAGACGCCGACGTAGATATCGAGGTCGTTGAAATCGAATCCCTCGATCGCTTCGTCGAGGGCGCGGAGAGCGCCGATCTCGTAGATCGCGCCCTCCGGCCCTCCGCCGGCAAGAGCGAGGCCCACTCGGGACCGTCGCCGGGCTCTGGCTCCGGCCGGCGCCATGGCCGCGTCAGGAGGCCTTGCGAGACGCTGGCGCCTTGCGCTTGGCCGGAGCCTTGCGCGCCTTCGTCGACTTGGCGGCACGCTTGCGTCCCGCGGGAGCCTTGCGCGCGCGCTTCGACTTCGACTTGCCCTCGACCAGCGCGGTGAGCTCCTCGACGCGCTGGGTCAGCCTGGAGATCTCCTCCTTGCTCGGCACGCCGACACGGCGCAGGGTTCCCGCGACCCGATCGTCCCACGCGTCTTCGACTCTGTCCCAGGCGGAAACCGCGGAGTCCTTGGCCTTGCCGGCGGCGGACTCGACCGAGCCACGCAGGTCCTTGAGCTGAACGCGCGCCTTCTTCTCGTACGCCTCGCCCTTCTTGACGAGATCCTTGAACGCCTTGCTCCCCTCCTTCTCCGCCGTGGACAGGGCGCCCAGGCCGGCGAGCCAGATCCGATTCGCCGAGTCCTTCACATTCTTCTGAATCTTCTTCACGTCGATTTTCTTCTTGGCCATGATGGCTCCTAAAGTGCGTCGTTGGGTGTAGTGCCAGGCTTCCAGGCTCCGGGCCGTCAGCGCAGGATCTGGGCGAGCGTTTCGACCCGCCGAGACAGCTCCTGGACCTCGCGGCGAGTGGGAACGCCCAACCGGCCCAGAACGGTGCCGACCTGCGAAACCACGGTCTTCTCTACCTTCGACTCGAGACGAGAGGCCTTGCGGCGAGCCGTGGCGAGCACCTTCTCCGCCTCCTCGACCGGTGCGAAGCTCGACTTGCGCCCCTTCGCGACCAGGGTGTCGAAAGTACCGGTCACGCCCTCCTCGAGCGCCGCCACGACGCCGAGGCCGGCAAGCCAGACCTGACGGCCGGCGGAGACTGCCTCGCCTCCTATCTTCTCGAGCGAGTCTGCGACCTCGGTGAGGCCCTTGGGAATCTCAATGCTGTTCATCAGGAATCTCCCTTCTTGCGCCGCACCGGGCGCGATGCCGTCTTGTAGCCAGCCGGCCGCCTGCGCGGGCGCGACTGGATTCTCTTGTCCGATTCCGTCTCTTCGAGGCGAGAGAGCGAGGATTCGAGCTCTTCGAGGCGATTGCGCAGGCGATCCATCTCTTCTCGCGCCTGCCGCACCGGACCCAGCCGATCGATCGAAGCCTGCATGAAGCGGTCGACGCGGTGCTGAACCTGCTCGACGCCGCTCTCGACTGCTCTCTGCCCCGCGCGAACGAGGTCGTGCAGCAGCTCGGTCGGCAGCAACGAAGTGCCCCGCCGTCCCTCGTCCAAGATGATCTGCGTCAGTGTCTGCGCCGTGACGTCAGCGCCCGAGCCGTTGTCGACGACCTGGACATCGGCGCCACCGCGAATCCACTCCGCGAGCTCGTCGAGCGAGACGTAGCGGCTCTCCTCGGTATCGTAGAGCTTGCGGCTCTCGTAACGCTTGATCAGACGGGGCATGCTCTCCTCACTTCCCTGTTCATGCCGCAACGCGGCAGAGTCAAGTGGTTTATACCGCAGTGCGGCATCGGCGTCAACCCCCCGCTTCGCCGCGTCGCGGCAGCGGTCCATGCCGGACTGCGGCAAGCCCGTCGGGCGCCGATCCGAGCCGCTACGGTGGCCGACTCCTGGGGAAACCCGAGCGAAAGAGACTGGGAGCGAGAATCGCTGCCCTCCTCCGACTCCAATCCGAGTCTCCCCTCGCCGCCGCGCCGAGCGCGACGCAGAGTGGGCCGAAACGTCGTGAAAGCTCCAGATAGGGGACTGTGGTCCGGGCGAGAGCGCTGCACGCGCTGCGCCTCGGCGTGCCCCAGCCCCCTTCATTGGAACGCTTTCGCGACAACTGGGTCCAGGTGACGTGACTCGCGAAGCGCCGCGAGAGGTCGAATCGGCGTGCAAGATCCCATGCCGTGGATCGCGCAGCCGCGGCGGTCGACCCCCGCAGCCATGGCCGACCGGCGCCATGGTCGCCCCGGCGAGCCGAACCCGTTGAGGGTCCGGGCGAGAGCCGCTACAATGCCGGCGCGTCCGGCACTCTCGGCGGACAGAGAAAGGACGGGGAATGACTCACATCATCACCGAGCCCTGCATCGGCGTGAAAGACACCGCCTGCGTCGACGTCTGCCCGGTCGACTGTATCTATGGCAAGAGCGAGGAATGGGAGATGCTCTACATCCATCCGGAGGAGTGCATCGACTGCGGTCTCTGCATCGACGCCTGTCCGGTCCAGGCCATCTTCCCCGCCGAGGAAGTCCCCGAGAAATGGAAGGACTTCATCAACAAGAACTACGAGAAATTCGAGCTCGCCCCACCCTGAGCCCAACTGGCCGCAGCAGCGGCCCGACCTCCGCTTCGGCACCCCAGGGCGCGCTCCGGCGCGCCCTCGCTCTGTCTCCTCCAAGCAGAAATACCCGCTCGATTCGAGCGGCTCCGGCGCTGCGCGATACGCGCCCGAGAACTCCGGACCTGGCGAAATGGCCCCATTGAAAGCGCGGGTCCGAGCGCACCGAGGCGCTTCGCGACCGGCAGCTTCGCGGGATCCCCTCCCTTCTATGCCGCCTTCTTGCAGGCCAGAGTCGGCTCCAGTTCGGAAAGCGCAGCCGCACGAGACCGATCGAGAGACGAGATTCCTCCACGTACCGGGTTGCGATCGGGCCGGCGGCAGCCATAGGCCTCGGGAACGCGGTCGAGAGCCAGTCTCCGAAAACTGGGCGCTCCGGGAATGCCTCGAGGCCTCGTTGTGGTTTGAAAATATGACAGACTCGCGCTCAGGTTTGCCGGAAGCGAGTCAGGCCCCGCTCTGGGCCAACCGGAGGGCGAGCGTTTGGAATTCAAGGACTACTACAAGATCCTCGGAGTCGCGCGAGACGCGAAACCGGAAGAGGTCCAGAAGGCCTACCGGAAGCTCGCCCGCAAGTACCACCCGGACGTCAACAAAGACGCCTCTGCCGAGACCCGCTTCAAGGAGATCGCCGAGGCGTACGAGGTCCTGAAGGACCCGACGAAACGCGACAAGTACGATCAGTACGGCCAAGCGTGGAAGGCGCGCGGCGCCTCGGGCGGACCGCCGCCGGGCTTCGAGCAGATTCACGTCGATCTCGGCGGGATTCCCTTCGGACAGGGCGCTTCCGGCTTCTCGCAGTTCTTCGAGGCGCTCTTCGGCGAGGCGGCGAAACAGCGTGGCGGATGGGCAACCTGGAGCAATGAAGGACGCGGCGGCTGGGCCCGGCCCGGCGCCAATCGCGAGCTCGGCATGCGCTTGACTCTCGAGGATGCCGCCCGCGGCGGGCTGCGCGAGTTTCAGTACGAAACCCCATCTAGGGAGACCAAGAGGTTGCGGGTGAATCTCCCGAAAGGGATCCGACCGGGGCAGACCGTGCGCGTGCCGGGCCAGGGCGAGGCCGGACACTCCGGAGGCCCGCCAGGCGATCTCATGCTGCGGATCGAGATTGCGCCCCATTCGAAGTTCCAGCTCGAAGGACGCGACCTGCACGTCGCACTCGAAGTCACGCCCTGGGAGGCGGCGCTCGGCGGCGAGGCCGAAGTCGCGACGCTCGATGGCCAGGTGCGCATTCGAATCCCCGCCGGAACCTCCTCGGGGCGGCGCATTCGCGTTCGCGGCCGGGGCTTCCCCGGCGCCGGCGATGGCGGTCCGGGCGATCTGATGGCCGAGATTCGAATCGTCGTGCCGGAGACCCTCAGCGGGCGCGAGCGCGAGCTGTTTCAGGAGCTGCGCGACACTTCGCAGTTCCGCGCCCGCCACTGAGGAGGCGCTCGAGATCGATCGCCGCGAGCGCCGAGAGGAGAAAACGATGGACCTCAATCGACTGACCCAGAAATCGCAGGAAGCCGTGGCGGCGGCGCAGAGCCTCGCGGTCGAGCAGGGTCACCAGCAGGTCGATGTCGAGCATTTGCTCGGCGCCCTGCTGGCTGCCGACGGCGGTCTGGTGCCCCGACTGTTGGCGCGGCTCGATGTGCCGGTCGAGGCGTTCGGCGCCGCGGTCGCCGCCGAGCTGCGGCGCCGCCCCGCGGTCTCGGCAGGAGGCGCGGAGCCCGGCAAGGTCTACGTGACCGCGCGACTGCAACAGCTGCTCGTGAGGGCGGAAAAGGAAGCGAAGCGCCTCAAGGACGAATACGTCTCGGTCGAGCACCTCGTGCTCGCCATGCTCGAGGAGCAGCCTGCCGGAGCGGCTGGCGCGCTGCTCCGGCAGTTCGGCCTGGACCGCGACCGCTTTCTCGGCGCGCTCTCCGCGGTCCGCGGCAACCAGCGGGTCACCTCGGCCGACCCGGAAGCGACGTACGAAGCGCTCGAGAAGTACGGCATCGACCTGGTGGCCGAGGCGCGGCGGGGCAAGCTCGACCCGGTGATCGGCCGCGACGACGAAATCCGCCGCGTCGTGCGCATCCTGTCTCGCAAGGCGAAGAACAACCCGGTGCTGATCGGCGAGCCTGGGGTCGGCAAGACCGCGATCGTCGAGGGCCTGGCGCAGCGCATCGTCAAAGGCGACGTCCCCGAGTGGCTGAAGGACCGGTCGATTTTCTCGCTCGACATGGGGACCCTTCTCGCCGGCGCCAAATACCGCGGCGAGTTCGAGGAACGGCTGAAAGCCGTGCTCAATGAGGTCAAGCGCAGCGACGGGCGGGTGCTTCTCTTCATCGACGAGCTGCACACCATCGTCGGCGCCGGCAAGACCGAGGGATCGACCGACGCCGGCAACTTGCTCAAGCCGATGCTCGCCCGCGGCGAGCTGCACTGCATCGGCGCCACGACTCTCGACGAGTATCGCCAACACGTCGAGAAGGACGCGGCGCTCGAGCGCCGCTTCCAGCCGGTGTTGGTCGACGCCCCATCGGTCGAGGACACGGTGTCGATCCTGCGCGGCCTGAAGGAGCGTTTCGAGGTCCACCACGGCGTCAAGATCCTCGACGCCGCGCTGGTCGCCGCCGCGACGCTATCCAATCGGTACATCTCGGACCGCTTCCTCCCCGACAAGGCGATCGACCTTGTCGACGAGGCCTCGGCGATGATCCGCACCGAGATCGACTCGATGCCGCAAGAGCTCGACGAAGTCACGCGCAAGGTGCTCCGGCTCGAGATCGAGGAGGCCGCGCTCAAGAACGAGAAGGACAAGGCCTCCAAGGAGCGCCTGAAGGAGATCCAGCGCGACCTCGCCAACCTGCGAGACGAACAGCTTTCACTGAAGGGGCAGTGGGAGAGCGAGCGCGCCGCGATCGCGGACGTTCGCCGAATGCGCGAAGAGCTCGAGAAGGCCCGGATGCAGGTCGAGGAAGCGGAGCGGGCCTATGACCTGAACCGCGCCGCCGAGCTCCGTCACGGCCTCATCCCCTCACTGGAGAGCAAGGTGAGCCAGGCCGAGGCGCGCTTCGCCGTGGGCGCCGAGAGCGCTCGGCGCCTGTTGCGCGAGGAGGTGACCGACCAGGAGATCGCGGAAATCGTCTCGAAGTGGACCGGCATCCCGGTCACGCGCCTGGTCGAGGGCGAGCGCGAGAAGCTGCTTCGTCTCGATGAGGTCCTGCACCGGCGGGTGATCGGCCAAGACGAGGCCGTGAGCGCCGTCGCCGACGCCGTGATCCGCGCGCGGTCGGGCATCAAGGACCCGCGCCGCCCGATCGGGTCATTCCTCTTCCTCGGCCCCACCGGCGTCGGCAAGACCGAGCTCGCCAAGACGCTCGCGGAGGCGCTCTTCGACAGCGAGGAGAACCTGATCCGCGTCGACATGTCGGAGTACATGGAGAAGCACGCGGTCTCACGCCTGATCGGCGCGCCGCCCGGCTACGTCGGCTACGACGAAGGGGGTCAGCTGACCGAGGCAGTGAGGCGGAAACCCTATTGCGTGATTCTCTTCGACGAGGTCGAGAAGGCGCACCACGACGTCTTCAACGTGCTGCTCCAGCTGCTCGACGACGGACGGCTCACCGACGCTCAGGGCCGCACTGTCGATTTCAAGAACACCGTGGTCATCCTCACGTCCAACGTCGGCTCGTCGCATCTGCTCGAGGGGATCACGGCGCGCGGCGAGCTCACCGAAGGCGCCCGCGCGGCGGTCCTGCGCGAGCTGCGGGTGCAATTCCGACCCGAGCTGCTGAACCGGCTGGACGACATCGTGTTGTTCACGCCACTCACGCTGGCGGAGATCGAGAAGATCGTCGAGCTGCTGGCGGCCGACCTCGCGCGCCGGCTCGCGGAGCGCGGCGTGCGGCTCGAGCTGTCCGCCGCGGCCCGGACCCTCATCGCCGATCAGGGCTACGACCCGGTCTACGGCGCCCGGCCGCTCAAGCGCTTCCTGCAGCGCCAGCTCGAGAGCCGGATCGGCCGCGCGCTCATCGGCGGCGAGGCTCCGGAGGGCTCGGTGGTTCGCGTCGGCGTCGATGGCGAAGGCGAACAACTCGTCGTGGCCATCGAAACGCCCCGCCCTGTCGAGGCCATCGCGGACTGAGGAGACGAGGCGCAACGCCGGCCACGATCCTCCTGGTCCTACTCGGCCTCGCGCTCGCGACGTTGGCGCTCGGTCGGTTTGCCGCCTCGCAGATGCAAGAGTGGAGCGACGAAGGGCAGGAGCGCCGGCGTGCCGCCCGCGGCAGCGGCCTCATGGCGACCTCGATGCGCGTTCCAGGCGAGGAGCTCGGGACTGGCGGCAAGCGGGTCGCGGACGAGTTGAGGGCCCTCGAGAGCGGCGACCGCCAGACGCCGGACTGGGCGGTAGATCCTGCACGCCGAAAGACCCCCTGGGGCCCGACCATCGGTTGGAGCGACTTCGGGGGTCTGGTCCAGGGCTTGCAATTGAGCTTGGCGGAGAAGGAAACCGCAGGAGACCCGAGGAGATGAGAATGCACCGATCCCTCCGCAAGCTGGAAATATTCGCAGCCACCGCGCTCGTTCTCGCGCTGACGGCGACCTGCGCCGCGGCGCAGGAATTCACTCGACTCGACGGCTACGTCGTCGACACGCCCGCGCTCATTGCCGGTTTCGACGCGGGCGCATTGGACATCCGTCTGACCGCGACGACGCCCGATGTCGAGCTGGCGGGATACGCCGTGCTCGCCCACAAAAAGGGCGAGCGCGCGCTCTTGAGCGCCCTCGGCGACCGCGATCTCGGCAGCTTCAGCATCGCCAACGGGCTCGGCCGGCCGATCGCCATCGTCCAGGAGACCCGGGACGACGGCCTGCGGCGGCTGCTCTTGGTGGTACCGCGAGATCTGCAGGTGCGCGAGATCTTCAGCGGCTCGCGCACTGTCGACTACCCCTACGTGGTGATCGACGCGACGCTCGACGCCGACGGCTTCGGCCTCGGTGATCTCTATCCGGCCGCCAAGCTCGAGATCTCCCCGGACGGCAAGCTCACCTACGAGAGCTTGGCCCCGTTGCCGATGAGAATCCTCAAGCTGCACGCTTCCTGAAGCGAGGCCCGTAGAATCGGGGCGTGCCCACTCCACTGGACCGCCTCGAGCAGCTCAAGACCACCTTCGGACCGGAGGCGGCACGCGCGCGCCGCCATTTGATCGAGCGCTTGGATCGCTCGTCGCTGCGCTCCGCCCGCGACGTCGAGCGATTCCACGAGGCGCTCTGCTTCGCGCGCGCGTATCCAGACGACGTCAAGACGAGAAAGCTGGTCGACGTCACCCTCGCCCGCTTCGGGCGCCGACACGATCTCCGGCGCCACGCCGACGCTCTGCGCAACAGCGGCATCGCCGGCACCGACACTTCCTATCCGTTCTTCGCGCCGACCGCGCGCTGGATCGCGGAGCGCTGCCCCGCTGCTCTCGATCTCGAGTGGGAGAGCGTAGCGGACGAAGCGCGCCTCGAGCGACTCCTGCCGCTGATCGGCCACTATGCCGAAACACCCGCGCTCGACGAGGCGCCGCTCGGCGTCCGCGACTGGCTCGAACGGATGAAGGCTCCGGACGAGACCGCCGCGACTTTCCTCGTGCGCAGTCTCGCCGAGCGCTATGCCAACGGCTTCGACTTCGAGCGGACCTACGAGGACCTCGACCTCGAGCTCACGCTTCGCCCGGTTCCGGGCGCACCGGTCCGGGGCTCTGAGTTGGCGCCGGCCGGACCGCGCCATCTCCAGCGCGAGCTGCTGGTCCGCACCCGCCCCGATCTACTGTCGGAGCTCGACAAGCGGCCCTGCGCTGTGCGCGCGCTCTCCCGCCGTCAAGGCCGCGAGATGATCGATCTCGCGCGTGGCGCCATGGTGAGCCGCGCCCGAGATCTCGACGCGTTCGCCTACGGTAGCGAGGACGATGTCCGGCTGATCGAGTGGGAGGACGGGCTCGCCTTCGCGGCGATCGGCGTTCAACCAGAACGCCGTCTGATGCTCGAGGCCGTCTACGGCTTCCTGACTCTGAAGAACCGGGTGCCGATCGGCTACGTCCTCAATAGCGCGCTCTTCGGCTCCGCCGAGATCGCCTACAACGTCTTCGCGAGCTTCCGCGGCGGCGAAGCCGCACGAGTCTATGCGCGCGTGCTCGCGACCGTGCGCCACCTGTTCCATGCCGACGCCTTCACCATTTTTCCTTACCAACTGGGCGACGAGAACGAAGAGGCGATCGAATCGGGTGCCTGGTGGTTCTACCAGAAGCTCGGCTTTCGCCCTCGCGACGAAGAGACGCTCGAGCTCATGCGCCGCGAGCTCGCTCGGATGGAAAAGAAGCCGCGCCATCGCTCATCGGCGGCGACACTGCGCCGACTCGCACGCCACAATGTCTACCTCTCGAGCGGCCGGGAGCGTCAGGACGTGATCGGCGAGCTCCCCTTCTCCGGCGTGGGTCTCGCGATCTCCGACCTGGTGACACGCCGTTTCGCGCGCGCGCCCGCGCGCGGTGTCG
This sequence comes from uncultured Acidobacteriota bacterium, assembly GCA_963700315.1. GTDB lineage: Bacteria > Acidobacteriota > Thermoanaerobaculia > Multivoradales > JAGPDF01 > JACTMI01. Next base: position 590,861 of record CAVOXC010000003.1, read on the forward strand.
AGGCGGCGGCGGCAGCGGCCGCCCAGCGACTCGGCGCGGCGCCGCGACGGGGCTGGAACCGGGGGGAGAGGCTGGCCTTCGAGCGCTGGGCGCCCCTCGTCCTGCTGCTGCCCGGACTCGAACGCTGGAGCGCCGAAGAGCGCCGCGACCTGCTCGCCGTCGTCCGGGCCAAGGGGGGGCGGCGGGAGAGCGAATTCGTTCACCGATTCGACGCGCACCGGCGCTTGCGCCGCGCTGTGGCGGCACTCGCGAGAAGAAGCTCCCCTCCCGGCTGACCTTGCGCTACGCTCGCGGGCCGTGCCGGAGGCGTTGCGCTATCTGCTCGTGGTCGAGGTCGCGGGCCTCGTCGCCTGGCCTCTCCTGGCGCGCGCGCTGCCCACGCTGCCCGATCGTGGCTTCGCGCTCGCCAAGAGCGCCGGGCTCTTCGCGCTGGCGCTCGTCGAGCTCTGGCTGGCGGCCTCGGGCCTCTTCGCCGAGCTCCCCACCGCCGGCAGAACCGGCGTGGCGCTGCTTCTGCTCGCGACGGCCGCCGCGGCTCTCCTCGCGGCGTCGCCTTCGCCGCTGCCGTCGCTGCGACGCGTGCTCACGGCGCGCCGCAGCGAGCTGATCGCGCTCGAGATCCTCTTCCTCGTCGCCTTCGCGGGCGGCCTTCTGCTGCGCGCCGCGGACCCGGGAATTCACCACACCGAGCAGCCGATGGACCGCATGCTGCTCGGCGCGATCCAGCAGTCGCCCGGGTGGCCGCCAGCCGACCCTTGGCTCGCGAACGTACCGCTTGGCTACTACACGCTCGGACACGCGGCGGTCGCCGCGCCCGCGCGGCTCGCCGGCGTAGCGCCCGATTTCGCTTACAACATCGGCTTGGCGCTGTGGGGAGCGCTGGTGGCCTCGGGCGCCGCCGGCGTCGCCCTGGCGCTCGCCCGGCCCCTGCTGCAGCGCCGCCGGCGCACCGCCCTCGCGCTCGCGCTCGCGGGCTCTTCGCTGGTCGCGGTGTCCGGCCTCGCCGCAGTTCGGGACGCCCTCGTCCGACTTCCCGGGCTCCTCGCCGGCCGGGTTGGCGACCCTTGGTGGTGGTGGGCTTCGAGCCGCACTCTGGTCGACAGCGACGCACCCGGCGGCCCGGCGGAGCTGATCCACGAGTCACCCGCGTTCACCTTCCTGATCGGCGACTTGCATGCGCACCTGCTCGCCCTGCCACTTCTCCTGCTCGCCGCCGCGCTCGCGCTCACGCTCGCTCGCCGGCCCAGAGCCGGCCCGGTCGCGCTGCTTGCGGCCGCCCTCGGCGGAGCCGCGATCGCCACCAACACCTGGACGCTACCGGCGATCGCCGCGGTGGCCGGCGCGGGGGCCATGGCGACTTCGTCTCGCCATCGCTGGCGCCTCGGCGTCCTGGCGGTGAGCGCCGTGCTGCTCGGCGGCGCGGTCTTGGCTCTGCCCCATCTCCTGCTGGTCCAGGGCGCGCCCAGCGCTCTCGTCGTCCACCTCGGGAAGCCGAGCTCCGCGGGCGCGCTCGTGGCGCTCTGGCTACCGATCGTTCCGGGCGTCGCGCTGCTCCTCGCGAATCGGCTGCCCACCGGCCGCGGCCCTTCTCTCCGGCTTCTGGCGGTCACCACGACCTACGGTCTGGCGGCCGCCCTCGCGACCGCCGCCCTCGCGCCCTGGGCGGAACCCGATTCGGCGGGGGGCGCCCTCCGGCTTCCGCTCGAAGCGCTCCCGACCGGCTTCGCCGGCGCGCTCTCGACTCGGGGCGTCGCGGGCCTCCTGGTCCCGTTCGTGCTCGGAGCCGCCGCGGCGCTCGCCATCGCTCTGGCATCTCGCGGCGAGCGGAGCGGCGTGTCCGGAGATGGCGCGCGCCGGGCCGGGCTCGCGCTTGCCGCGGTCGGCTTGCTCCTCGTCCTCGTCCCCGAGGTCCTCTACCTGCGCGACGGCCACGCGACCCGCCTCAACACGCTGTTCAAGGCGCACTCTTCTGCCTGGCCACTACTCTTTCTCGCGGCGATCGCCGGCACCGCCGCGGCGCTTGCCGGCCGCCGCCGCACGGCCGCGGCGGTCGCCCTCGCGCCGATCCTGGCCAGCGCCCTCTTCCCGGCGACGGTCGCCGCCGATCGGCTGCTCGCCGCGCCGACCGGCCTCAGCTTGGACGCTTCGACAGCGCTCGGCGCCGAGGCTCCGGACGAAGCGGCAGTGCTGGCCTGGATCCGCGACAACGTGCCACGCGGCGCCACCGTGCTGCAAGCGCCCGCGCCGAGCTACGACTCGAGCGCGCTGCGCGTGAGCGTCTTCGCGGCGCGACCGACTCTTCTCGGCTGGGAAGGGCATGAAGCGCAATGGCGCGGCGGAGAGTTCCCGCGGCTCGCCCAAGGCCGCGAGCCGACCGCGGCGATCGTCTACGAGAGCCCGCTCGCGACAGAGAAGATCGCTGCGCTCGACCGGTTCGCAATCGATTGGATCTACCTCGGCCCGGCGGAGCGGCGCAGATACCGCATCTCGCCGGCCTCACTCGACGCGCTCGAGGCGATCGCCGAGGTTCGTTTCGAGCGCGGCGAGGTGCGCATCCTGGCGCGGGTGCCGCCATGACCTCGTCGCGGCGGGAGCGTCTCGCCTGGCTCGCTCTGATCGCTGTCGCGGCGCTCTGGCGACTGCCCGCCCTGGGCGAGCGAGCGATGAGCCATGACGAGAGCCTGCATGCCTACTACTCCTACCGCTACGCCGAGCTCGCCGAATACCGGCACGACCCGATGCTGCACGGGCCTCTGCTCTTCCACGTCGGAGCGCTCGTCTTCCTCGCCGCGGGGGACTCCGACGCCGCCGCACGCCTGCCGGTCGCCCTCGCCGGCATCGCGCTCGTCGCCGCGGCCTGGCTCTTTCGCCGCGAGCTCGGCCGCCGGGGCGCGCTCATCGCCGGCGCGCTGCTGGTCGTCTCGCCCTCGATCTCTTTCTTCAGCCGGTACCTGCGCAACGACATCTATGTCGCGCTATTCACGCTGCTCTGGTTGCGCGCCCTGCTCGATGCCCGCGCGCCCACCGGCGAGCGCGCCCTGCGGCGTCTGGCGCTCTGGGTGGCGCTCTGCTTCGCCGCCAAGGAGGTCGCCTTTCTCGTCGGCGCGATCTTCGGCGCCCTGCTATTGGTCGAAGCGGCGCTGCGGCGGGGCGAAGCGGCGCGACGCCTCGTCGATCTCGCGCTCTTCCAGCTCGCGCTGGTCTCCCCGTTCGTCGCCGGCGCCGCGCTCTGGGCCACCGGAGCCGGCGCGCCCGACTACGACGCTCCGGGCGCTGCGGCCGTCACGCTCGCCTGGGCGTTGCCCTCGGCGGCGGTGGCGCTCGCGGGCGTCTGGTTTCGGCTCCGGCACAGCTGGCCCGCCGCGGCGCGAGAGCTGCCCAAGAGCTTCGCTCTCGCCTGGTGCCTCCTGCTCGCGCTCTTCACCAGCCTCGGCACCGAGCTGCGTCACGGCCTCGCGAGCGGCATCGGCGGCTCGCTCGGCTACTGGTTGGCCCAGCACGACGTCGCCCGCGGCGGACAGCCCGGCTACTACTACGGCATGCTCGGCCTGCTCTATGAGCCGCTCCCCTGGCTGCTCGCGATCGCCGCCGGGCTCGCGGCGCTCTGGCGCACCGCCCGGCGCCGATCGAGCGACGCGGATGCTTTCGCGCTGCTGCTCGCCGGCTGGTGCATCGCGAGCTGGGCCGCCCTCTCGCTCGCCGGCGAGAAAATGCCCTGGCTGCTCGTCCATCTCGCGCTGCCGGCGATCCTGCTCGCGGCCTGGAACCTCGGGCGCTGGTCGCGGCAGCTCGATCGGGGCGCGGCCGCTCGACTGGCGCTCTCCGGCACGCTCGCGGCGGCCGCGACGCTGCTCGCGGCCGGTTTGGCGGCTCACGCCCCGGACGGTCCGCGCTTCGAGATGCGCGCCACGCTGCTCGCCGGGGCGCTACTGACGCTCGCGGTTTGGGGAGCACGGCAGGGCCGTCGCGCCGGCTGGAGGAAATCGGCGCGCGCGGCGGCGCTCACGGCGACCGCGGCCGCCGCGATTCTGACCGCGCGCACCGCGCTCCTCGCCGGTTTCCTTCACGACGAGTCGGCGGTCGAGCTGCTCGTCTACGCTCACGGCACGCCGGAGACGCCACCCGCCATCGCCGAGCTCGAGCGGCGCAGCCGCCTGCTCGCCGGCGAGCACGCGCTCGAACTCGCCATCGACTCGGAGATTACCTGGCCGCTCGCGTGGCCACTGCGGAGCTGGCCGCGGCAGCACACCTTCACCGGCGAGGCGGAACTCCTCGAGCTCGGCTCCGGCGCGATCCTCGCCGGTCCCGAGGCCGACCGGGCGCTGCGCGCCCGCCTCGCCTTCACCCGGGATCGCCTCCCCCTCGATCTCGTTCGCTGGCCGCTCGAGACCTACCGGAGCTGGACCGCCGCTCGCGCCCTCGCGGCGGCCGCCGACGCCGCCGCCTGGCGCCGAGGTGTCGCGTTCTTCTTCTTCAGGGAGCGGCTCGGCGCCGACCTCGCCCCCTGGCCCCTGCGCAAGGCGGCGGCGTTCTACCTGCCTCCGCTCGTTCTCGGCGCCACGCCGACCCTGCCTCTGACCTGGCTCGACTGGCCCGAGCTGGGCAGGGTCGACGCGGCGCTCGACGACCCGGGCCGGCCGGCGCTCGGCTCGGCGAGCGCGTCCGATGGCAGCCGCTACGAGGCGGATCCGGCCTCGCGCCAACTGCGGCGGTTCGACGCGCTGGGCGAGCTGGCCGGCGAGAGCCGGCTCGAGCGGTTGCCCCTGGGCCTGCCGTCCGGTCTCGCCTGGGACGACGGGCGCCAGACGGTCTGGGTGGCCGACCCTGGACGGCGACAGCTCGTCGCCGTCGATCGTGATTGGCGCCTGGTCACGCGGCTCGAAGCTCCCCTCTGGGACCGGGAGGACCGTCCTGGGGTTGCCGTCCTCGACGACGGCCGCGTCGTCGCGAGCGTCCCCGCCGGCGACGCTCTGGTGGTCTGGAGCGTCGACCTGCGCCCGAGCGGGGTCGTGCGATTGGACCCGTACGCGAGCCCCGGTGCGCTCGCCGTCGGCGCCGACGGCCGCGTCCGGGTCGGGGTCCGCGACGCGATCCTCGACCTCCGTCCCGACCCGAACGACTGAGCCCGCGCGTCTCGGTGCGGAGGCGTGGTCAGCCTGGCGAGATGGTCGCCGCGGTGGCGGCGAGCGCACCCGAGTTGACCCAGTCGGGCCGTTCGATGGTGGGCTCGTCGCCGACGCCAAGCAGGCGCTCGACCGCCTCGACCCCTTGCATGTAAGCGTGATCCTGATTGGAGACCTCGTACTTCCAGGCGCCAAAACGCCCGCGCGACAGCACGCTGTGCGCCTCGAATCGCGGCAACAGGGCGGCGAGCACCTCGTCGCGGCCGAGGAAGGGCGTCGGATAGCCGTGCCGCTCGCGCCGATGCCAACGGCTCTCGACGGCCGCCCCGTCCGGCACCATGCCGTCGCGCCGCAAGGCCGCCAAGACCTCGTCGACGAGCGTCGCCGCCACGATCGGACGATGGCGCGTCTCGGTGACCTCGGCCATCAACGACCAGCAGTCCGAGCGCGGCACGTGGTGAGGCGAGTAGTTCGAAAAGACCGTGACGCGGAAGTAGGGGCTCGACCGCTCCGGGAAGTAGATCCAACACTTGCGCGCCAGCTCCGTGGGACGCTCTCCCGACATCCCGATGCCGACGATGTGCACGGCACTGTGGACCAGGCGAGTGGCCGCGCGAACGGCCGGCGGATCGAGCCCGGTCGACATCGCCACCAGCTCGTCGAGCGGCGCGGCGCTCACCAGCGCGTCGTAGCCGAGTCGCTCGCCGTCGGCGAGTCGCAGCGTGCGCGCGGGGAGGTCGATCTCGACGACCCGGGCGCCGTAGCGGAGCCGCGCGGCGGGCAGCCCGCCCGCCACCGCGCGCCAGATCGCTCCCGTGCCGCCGCGCAGCGGAAACCTGAAGCGGCGATTGGGACCCCAGTCCACCTCGTCGCGCCCGGTGGCGAGGCTGGCGCGAACGCGATCGAGGTCAGGCACCGCCACCCGGTCCCCCATCCAACGGGTGTCGAGGCGTTCGGGCGGATAGCCCCAGACCTTCTCGTTGTACGGGCGCAGGAAGAGCTCGGCGATCCCCTCGCCAAAGGTCTCGTCGATCCATTCGCCGAAGCTCGCGGCGCGCCGAGGACTCCGGCGCGCCGCCGCGCGCTCCAGCCCGGCGAGGCAGCGCCGGCGCTCGGACTCCGGCAGCCGGTGCAGGTTGTTCTGAAAGGGATAGGGCACGAACCCGCCGCAGATCCAGACCGAGGATTCGCGCTCGTGCCAGAGCCACTCCGCGCCGAGCGCCCGGTCGAGCGCGCTGTCGTAGCGCGCGTAGTGGCTGAACTGCACGTGCCCGCCGAGATCCCAGGTAAATCCGGCAGGATCGAGAAAGCTCGCGGCGAGTCCGCCCGGTCCCGCCGAAGCCTCGAGCAGGAGCCAGTCCGCGTGTCCCGCTTGCTCGAGACGGCTCGCGGCGCCGAGACCGGTCGGACCGGCGCCGAGTATCAGGATGCGGCCGGGGTCACGCACCGGCGCGCTCCCGGCTCGCCAGCGAGCGCAGGCCGCGCAGCCGGGCGTTTCGACAGGCTCGACGGGAGACCGCGCGGGGGTTCAGAGCCGACTCGGCACGGCGTTCGGAGAGGGCGTTCGAAGACAACCGCCGCAGCCTAGCAGGGCGCGCCGGACGCGACCGCCACGCCGTCGCCTGCCCGCGCGGGTGGCCTCGCGTTCGACCCGGATCTGCGAGGATGTCTCGGGGGACCCTGGAAGGAGGCGCCATGCACGCCGACAAGATCCTCTTCCCGACCGACTTCTCCGACGCGAGCCGCCGCGCGCTCGGAGCGGCGCTGTTCGCCGCGGAGCTGTTCGACGCCGAGCTGCTCATGCAGCACGTGCTCGTTTTCCGCGAGGCCGACCTCCACATCCCCGAGGCGCACTTCCCGCAGCCCGAGGAGCTGTTCGAGTCGCTCCATGCGCTCGCCACCTCCGAGCTCGGACGCCTTGTCGAGTCGCGCCACGAACGGCCGCTGCGGCTGCGCGAGGTGGTCGACCGGGGCGTCGATGCCGCCCGGCGGATTCTCGAGCGCGCCGCGGAGGAGCCCGCGGACCTGATCGTCCTCGGCACGCACGGCCGCAAGGGGGCCGCGCACCTGCTTCTGGGCAGCGTCGCCGCCGAAGTGCTGCGGCATGCGCCCTGCCCGGCCCTCACCCTGCGCTCCGGCGCCGGCGCCCGGCCCCTCTCGAAGCTCGAGCACCTCGCCGCCGCTCACGACTTCTCGCCCTCCTCCGACCGCTCCCTCGCACACGCCGCAGCGCTCGCGCGAACGGCGGGCGCCCGCCTCGACCTCGTGCACGTGCTCGAAGCGCCCGAGATCCCGATGGCGCCGACGCCGCTCGTCGGCGGGTGGGCTGAAGCTTTCTACGAGGATCTCGAGCCCCGGCTCGCCGACAAGCTCGCCGAGGTGCGCGCGCGCGAGCTCGCTGGCATCGAGGGCGCAACCACGATCCTCAAGGGGCGCGGCGCCCTCGCTCTCGTCGAGCATCTCGAAGCGGGCTCGGTCGATCTGATCGTCCAAGGCAGCCAGGGACACACGGGCCTCGATCGGATCCTGCTCGGTAGCTTCGCGGAACGGCTCGCCCGGCTCGCGCCTTGTGCCGTGCTGACGGTGCCGGCCCGCGGCCGCAGCCTCATCTGAGCCGCTGAGCTACCGAGCCGTGCGAGCTCGGAGCTCCAGCCGAATGGAGTAATGTGCGCCGAATCGTGATGGCGACGCCGTGACACTGGAGCTCCGATCCGCACACCGACTCGCGGGCGCCTGAGCGGGCCGGCGATGGGCGACCAGCGGCTCCCCCCGGGGCAGGTCCTGACCCGCAAGTTCCCTGTCGTCGGCGAACGGATGCCGGCGCCCGAGGCGCTCGACCTCGGCACCTGGCGCCTGGAGATCGGCGGGCGGGTCGAAACCCCCCTCGCCTTCTCCTGGAGTGACTACCAGAAGCTGCCGCAGCGCGAACAGGTCGCGGACATTCACTGCGTGACCGGCTGGAGCCGGTTCGGCTCCCGCTTCACCGGCCAGCCGCTGGCGGAGCTGCTCGCGCGGGCCAGGCCGCTGCCCGCTGCCCGCTTCGTCCGATTCGAGGCTTATTCGCCCCGATTCCACGACACCTCGCTGCCACTCGACGTCGCGCTCGAAGACACGTGGCTGGTCCACGCTGTCGACGGCGTGCCGCTCACGCTCGAGCACGGTTTCCCGCTACGCACCGTGACGCCATCGCGCTACTTCTACAAGTCGATCAAATGGCTCCGTCGGATCGAGCTCCTGACCGAGGACCGCCGCGGCTACTGGGAGCGGGAATCGAGCTACCACGACGTCGGAGATCCCTGGGCCGGCAATCAACGCTTCTCGACCGGATCGATCGATCCCGCCGAGCTCGCTCGCTTTCTCGCCGCCGGCTCGTACGGACTCTGGCGCGGCCCGCGCAAGGTGCTGCTCGGCCTCGACCTCCGCGGATTCCGTCCGACCAGCCGCGACCTGTCGCGGCTCCAGCTCAAGAGCTGCGATCTGCGTGATGCCGAGCTCGCGAGTTGCGACCTGACCGGAGCGAACCTCTCGCTCTCCGACCTGCGCGAGGCGAATCTCGCCGGCGCGACGCTCGTCGGCGCCGATCTCGAGGGCACCGACTTCTCGGGCGCCAACCTCTCCGGCGCGGACCTCTCGCGGACGCAACTCTCCGCGACGCGGTTCTTCACCGAGCGGGAGGATGGCTCGAGGCTCGAGGCTCGAGTCGAGCGCATCCGGCTCGAGGGCGCGACGGGACTGCTCGAGACGCAGGAGGCTTTCCTGCGCGCTCGCGGTGCGCTGGAATCGAATCAACGCCAACGCTGAGGCGCGGCGACGGGCCTCACGAAACGACGGGCCGCCGCCAGTCCCGGAGCGCGACAGCGAACAGATAGGCCGCGAGCGCGAGCAGCGCCGCCGCCGCGAGGCCGTTCCAGAAGGCGAGATCGAGCCCGGCCGCCACGCGGAAGTTGCCGACGACGAGCGTCCCGAGCGCCCAGACCGTGATCACGACCACGAAGAGCATCGGCAGCAAGGTAAAGAGCGCCCCCTTCCCCTGCCGTCGCAACCAAACCGTCAGCACCATGAGCGTGAGCGCGGCCAGCAGCTGATTGGAGGCGCCGAAGAGCGTCCAGAACTTCGTCCAGGCGCCACGCTCGCCCGCCAGCACGAAGTAGATCGCCGGAGCGACGGTCAGAACCGTACCGGCCGCCGCGCCCAGCCGGCCCTGCCAGCCGAACAGCTCCTGCACCAGGTAACGCCCCAGCCGCGTCGAGACGTCGAGCGTGTCGAAGACGAAGGTCGAGAACGCCATCGCGCCGAACGTCACCGCGAACGCCAGCCGCTCCTTGCCGATCAGCAGCGTGAGGAAGCCGCCCACGCCGTTGCCGTAGATCGTGCCGGGCGACAACCCCTCGCTCGCTCCCGGTGCCACGATCATGATCGTGACGAGAGCGATCAGCGCGACGAACCCCTCGCAGAGCATGGCGCCGTAGCCCACCGCGCGGCAGTCGCTCTCGCGATCGATCTGTTTCGCCGTCGTCCCCGAGCAGACCAGCCCATGGAAGCCCGAGCAGGCGCCGCAGGCGATCGTAACGAAGAGGAAGGGGAAGAGGCCGCCGGCCATGCCACCCGCGTCCCAGGTCTTGAACATCGGCTGCTGGATCTCGTAGCCGCCGAACAGCACACCGACCGCGCCGAGCCCGAGCGCCGTGTAGAGAACGTAGCCGCCCAGGTACCCGCGCGGCTGCAGCAGGGCCCAGACCGGCAGCAGCGAGGCGGCGGCGCAGTAGACCAGGATCAGAATCGCCCAGGTGTGGTGCCCGACCACGAGCCAAGTGGAGAGCTCCGTGCCGAGCCAACAGACTCCGAACGTCGCCGGCACGAAGATCACAGTCGCCAGCCAGAGCGGCGGCGCCAGGAAGCGCTCGACCAGCCCGAGCAGGATCGAGAGCCCGAGATAGAGCACGCTCGCCGCCGCCACCGCGCCGCCGGCGTGGAAAGAAACGCTGCCGGCGCGCAACTCCTCGGTGCCGACCACGAAGGTCCCCGCGGTGATGTCGGCAAACGCGACGATGACGTAGACGAGCGCGATCCAGATGAACGCCATGATCGCCCGCCCGGCACGCGCACCGAGCGCTCCCCGCGTGATCTCCGCGATCGATAGCCCGCCGTGTCGGACCGAGGCGGCGAGCGCCGAGAAGTCGTGAACCGAACCGATCAGCACGACGCCGAAGGCGATCCATGCCAGACAGGGGCCCCAGCCGAACGCCTGACAGGCCAAGATCGGTCCGGCAATCGGCCCGGCCGCCGCAATCGCCGAGAAGTGCTGAGCGAACAGGTAGCCACGCCGGGTCGGCACGTAGTCGACGCCGTCCGCGAGCGCGTGCGCCGGTGTCGGCCGCCCGTCGTCGAGATCGAAGCGGCGCGCGATCCAACCGCCGTAGCTCCGATAGGCCACGCCGAGCAGCGCGAGAAACGCGATCGCGAGCAGAGCGAGGCTCAACCGCGGGTCCTCGGATCGAGCGGCAGCGGCATCGGATTCGGGTCTCCAGCTGGGATCCTAACCGCAAGCCGCAGCGAACTTCGGGGGCGACCGCGCGTGCTAGCATCCGCCGCTCATGTCCCACCAGAAGAAGGCGCCGAGCCTGACCACATCGCTGATTCCAGTCGTGGTCCTGATCGGCCTGCTCGCTGCCTCGGTCTATCTCTTCGGCGACGGCTCCTCGAGCGGGCCCAACCAGATCGCCCTGATGCTCGCCGCGGGTGTCGCGATCGTCCTCGGCCTGCGTCTCGGGTACAGCTGGAAGGAGCTCGAGCACGGGGTCGTTCACGGCATTTCGCTGTCGATGGGAGCGGTGCTGATCCTGCTCGTCGTCGGCTCGTTGATCGGCACCTGGATCCTCGCGGGCGTGGTGCCGACGATGATCTACTACGGGCTCCAGGTCCTCTCCCCCAGCATCTTCTACGCTGCGGCCTGCGTGATCTGCTGTCTGGTCTCGCTCGCCACCGGGTCGTCCTGGACCACCGCGTCGACCATCGGCATCGCGCTCGTGGGCATCGCCACGGCCCAGGACCTCCACCTCGGCGTGACTGCGGGCGCGATCATCTCCGGCGCCTACTTCGGCGACAAGATGTCGCCGCTCTCCGACACCACCAACCTCGCCCCGGCGATGGCCGGCACCGACCTGTTCACCCACATCCGCCACATGATGTGGACGACGATTCCGAGCATCTTGCTCGCCATCGTGGGCTTCGCCTTGGTCGGCTGGTTCGGCCGCCGACCCGAACAGACCCAGAACTTGAACGAGATCCTCGGCGCGCTCGATGCGAGCTTCTCGATCACCCCCTGGATGCTACTGCCCGCGGTCCTGGTCCTGTTCCTGGTGATCCGCAAGATTCCTGCCTTCCCCGCCCTGCTGATCGGCGCGCTCGTCGGCGGCGTGTTCGCCATCCTGTTCCAGCAGCAGGCCGTGCTTCGGTTCGTCGGCGACGCCGAGCTGCCCCGCTGGGTCGCTCTGCTCAAGGGCTTCTGGATCGCTCTGTTCGACGGCTTCCATCTCGAGTCGGGCAATACCGCGCTCGACGAGCTGCTGTCGCGCGGCGGCATGTCGAGCATGCTGAACACCGTCTGGTTGATCCTCTCGGCGATGATGTTCGGCGCCGTGCTCGAGACCACCGGCATGCTGGCGCGCATCGCGGAGAGCATCCTCTCGGTCGTGCGCGGCACCGGCTCGCTCATCGTCGCGACGCTCGGCACCGCGCTCGGCATGAACATCCTCGCCTCCGACCAGTACATCGCGATCGTGCTGCCGGGCCGGATGTTCCGCGCCGAGTACGCGCGCCGCGGGCTCCATCCGAAGAACCTGTCACGCGCGCTCGAGGACGCCGGCACGCTGACCTCGGCGCTGGTGCCCTGGAACACCTGCGGCGCCTTCATGGCGCAGACCCTGGGCGTCGCGACCTTCGCCTACCTGCCCTTCTGCTTCTTCAACCTGTCAATCCGCTCGTTTCGGCGTCCTACGGCTTGACCGGGTTCACCATCGCGCCCGCAGATCCCGACGAGATCCCGGTCGAAATCCCGGCGCCATCGCGCTAGCGCGCGGCTCAGCCGCCCGAACGCTCCTCCCTCACCGCCCGGAACCCGAGGCTGGGACCGCTGTCGCCGGGAGAGTGGGTGTAGCGCAGCGCGCAGCGGGCGCTGTCTGCACCGAAATGCCAAGAGCCGCCGCGAATCAGCTTGAGCTCGCTGCCACAGGCGCGGACCGGATCGGTTTCCATGCCCTCAGGATAGGGACAGGGCTCGTCCGTGCACCACTCCCAGACGTTGCCGTGGAAGTCGAAAAGGCCCCACGCATTGGGAGGAAACGCCGCGACCGGCAGGGTCTTGCCCCGGCCGCCTGCGGGCGCGAATTGCACGAGATCGAGAGCGCTGCGACGGCGAGCGCGAGGGAGAGGCGATGCGGATTCCAGCGCATGCCGAATCTCCTCCGAGAGAGCTCCGAGCACGATACGGATCGCACGCGCCGGCTGTCAACGCGCGCCCGACTCGCGCTGCGCGATAGCCTTCGCCCGATGCCCGAGGTTGACACTCCCGACACTCCTCGAGCCCGCCTGGCCGAGCTCGCCCGCCTCTTCTCGAAGCTCGGCGCGATCGGCTTCGGCGGACCCGCGGCGCACGTCGCGATGATGGAGGACGAGGTGGTGCGCCGGCGCGGCTGGATCTCGCGAGAGCGCTTCCTCGACCTCGTCGGCGCGACCAACCTGATCCCCGGACCCAACTCGACCGAGCTCGCCATCCATCTCGGCCGCGAGCGTGCCGGCTGGCCCGGGCTCCTGGTCGCCGGGGCCTGTTTCATCGCGCCTGCCTTCGGCATCGTCGCCCTGCTCGCCTGGGCCTATGCGACCTGGGGCGCCCTGCCGGCCGCCGAAGGACTGCTCGCCGGCGTCAAGCCGGTCGTCCTCGCGGTCATCGCGCAGGCGCTCTGGGGGCTCGGCCGCGCCGCCGCCAAGACCTGGTCGCTCGCTCTCCTCGGCGCCGCCGCCGCCACGGCCAATGCGCTGGGCGTCCACGAGCTCGCCGTGCTCGGCGGCACCGCGACGCTCTGCGCACTCGTCGCCCTCGGCACCTCGGGTCGTAAACGGGGCAGGGCCTTGATCGCTCCCCTGCTGCCCGCGCTGCCCACCGCGCTCGCCGTTGCGGGCATTCCGACGCCGGCGACGCTCTTCCTCGTCTTCGCCAAGATCGGGGCGGTGATCTTCGGCAGCGGCTACGTCCTGCTGGCCTTTCTGCGGGCCGATCTGGTCGAGCGGCTCGGCTGGCTCACCGAAGCGCAACTGCTCGACGCGGTCGCCGTCGGCCAGATCACGCCCGGTCCCGTCTTCACCACCGCCACGTTCATCGGCTGGATTCTCTGTGGCCCGAGCGGCGCCGCCGCCGCGACGGCAGGGATCTTCCTGCCCGCATTCCTCTTCGTCGCGCTCTCCGCGCCCTGGATCGAGCGCCTGCGCGCCTCCCGCCCGACCGCCGCGATTCTCGATGGCGTCAACGTCGCTTCGCTCGGTCTCATGGCCGTGGTCGCGCTCCGCCTGGCGCTCGGCGCGCTGACCGGCCCGGCAACGATCGCGCTCACCGCCGGCGCCGCGCTCCTGCTGCTGCGCTTCCGGGTCAACTCCGCCTGGCTCGTTCTCGGCGGCGCCGCCGCCGGGCTACTTTTTCTCTAGGTTCGCGAGGCCAGTGTCGAGCCGGGGCGGCGAGGTCGAGATTCTGCACGAGCTCGGCGCGAGAAGCTCCATAAAAGGGGGAGCCGGCCGATCGTCGCGCCGCTCCGCGGGCGACGCCGCGATCGATTCGGCATCCCACAGCTACCGGCGACTCCGATGTGCCCCTGGGCGGATCGCGAAGCGCCGCTGCGCGCGGCCCGACCCACCCCTTCACTGCAGCTTCCTCTTCCTTTCGATCCACGCCAACAGCCCGGCCGCACAGCGCCTCGGGGCCGATCGGAATCGACTTGCTCGGTGCCGATCGATTCGAAAGGCGAGCGCCACCGCGAGGGCCGCCGTCGGCTCGGTGAAGCGCTCCCTTGACCTCTCCCGCCGGCGCTCCTAGCTTTCTCGTGGATGCGTCGCCTCGCGACCCTCGTTCTCGCCACGGCCGTCGCCGCGCCGGCCGCCGCCGCCGACTTCTACGTCGATCCGGCCAACGGCTCGCCGGCCGGCGACGGCAGCGCCATGAATCCGTGGCGGACGCTGCAGGAGGTCGTCGAGGCAAATCTGATCGAGACCCGACACTGGGAGTCGCTCCCCTACCAGCCTGGATCGAATCTGATCGCGGTGAATCCGGGAGCGCCGGTCCAGGCCGGCGACACGATCTGGCTGCGCGGCGGCTACCACGGCGAGCTTTTCGTGCGCGGGGCCTACAACGCGGCGACGATCACCGTCGCGGCCGAGCCGGGGCAGATTCCGCAACTGAGCCGGGTGCTGCTCTCCGCGGCCCAGAACTGGGTCGTTCGCGGCGTGTCGATCAGCCCCTCCCACGCGCCCGGGCCGCTCGCGCAGGGCACGATCGTCTTCGTCGAGAATCATGGCTGGCACGGCCCGTCCTGGGACATCGAGATCGAACGGCTGCGACGTCTTCACCGTCGACGACGCTTCGGCGTGGGGAGCGAACGAATGGGTGAACGTCGCCTCGAGCGGCTTTCGCATCGACGGCGATCGCATCGTCGTGCGCGACAACCGCGTGCGCAACGTCCGCTTCGGCATCTCGGTAAGCGGCAGGGACGCCCGTATCCGCTTCAACGTCGTCGACGGCTTCTCGGCCGACGGCCTGCGCGGGCTGGGTGACGGCGGCTGGTTCGAGTACAACGTCGATCAAGAACGCGCTGGTCGGCGCCCCCGCCGACGGCAATCACGACGACGGTTTCCAGAGCTGGTCGGTGGGGCCGGGAGGCGTCGGCACCGGCGAAGTGCGCGACGTCGTGCTGCGCGGCAACGTCATCCTCAACAACGAGGACCCGGACCATCCGCTCCACGCGACGCTGCAGGGCATCGGCTGCTTCGACGGCCTGTTCGTCGACTGGGTGGTCGAGAACAACGTCGTGATCACCGACCACTGGCACGGCATCAGCCTGTACGGGGCGATCGGCGGCAGAATCGTCAACAACAGCGTGATCGACCTCAACGCCGTTTCGCCCGGGCCCGCCCTGGATCATGCTCAACAGCTCACAACGGGACGCCGAGCCAGGACGTGCTCGTGCGCAACAACCTGGCGACCGACTACTCGATCGCCGGCACCGGGACTCGTCGAGGACCACAACGTCGAGATCCAGGATGCCGCGGCGCTGTTCGAGGCGCCGCCGTTCGACCTTCGGCTCAAATCCGGATCGGCGGCGATCGACGCCGGCAGTCCGACGCAAGCGCCTCCGCGAGACGCCGACCGCTTCCCGCGTCCGCAGGGCGACGGGTTCGATCTCGGCGCCTACGAGCGCTGCCCCGGCTGCCTCTTCTCCGACGATTTCGAGCTCGGCGACGCCAGCGCCTGGAGCGGACTGGCGTTTTAGCTCCCCCGAAGTGATCTCCGGAGATCTCGGCCCGAGGACTCGGCGAGCCATGCGGCCCGACTGGATCGACCGGCCACAGACCATCGTCGCCTGGCCAGACGCACCCCGATCTCCGTCACCGTTGCAGAAGAAGCTCCATCAACGGGGGTGCTCCGTCGAAGTCTTCCGCCGCTTCGCGGGGAACGCTCCGGTCGGGCCCGCCCTGACCCGCAACGACGCCCGCGAAGCGGCGCCAGCCGAGGCCCGATCCGCCCCATCACTGGAGCTTCCTCGGCTTCGGAGCCGTCTCGACCCTGGTCGCGCAGCGCCTCAGACCAGGGCAGAGTAGCCGCTCCTGGCCCCAGAGCCCTGGTGACGTCGCTCGCCTAGCGCATCCGGAAGCGGACGACGATCGGATCGTGGTCGCTGACGCGGCGGACTTCCGCGCAATCGCTGTCGATGTGGGGGATCTCGATCTCGGCGCGGGCGGCGAGCGCCGGCGAGACGATGACGTGATCGATCAGCTGGCTCGCGCCTTCGAAGTTGAAGCTGTAGCGGAGCTGCTCGGGGACCCTCGAGACCAGATTCTCGAGCGGCGGCTCGGCGAGCCGCGAGACGCCGGGCGCCCACTGCGGCTCGTTGAGGTCACCGAGGATCACGATCCTGGCGGCGGCGTCGAGCGCCAGGATCTCGTCTGCCCAGGCGCGAACCATCTCGGCCTGCGCCAGCCGTTTCGCCTCCGTCGGCTTGCGCGGCGGCTGGTGGGCGCCGAAGTCGCGGTCGTCGTCCCACTTCGACGACCAGTGGTTGACCGCGAGGAAGAGCGGCTCACCGTCGATCTCGAGCTCGACCGCGAGCGAGCGGCGAACTCCCTCTCCTTCGCCCAGCGAGAAGGCGCTCGACGCTGGAGAGATCCGCCCCGGGCTGATCGAGAGCTCGGGCACACCGCCGCGCGAGACCACTTTCGCCGCGTCGAGCGCGCCAGGATCGCCCCGCCGGATGAGCCGCGCCCGGAGCGGATCGAACAGCAGCGCGACCCGGATGTTGGCTCCCGGCTGCCCGCCTTCCCGATTCGCCTCCGGGTCGATCCAGACCGGCTCGTAGCGAGGTCCGCCGTGGGCGGCGATCGACCGCTCGAGCCGGGTCAGCGTCAGCGCGGAGGTGACGACACCGTCGTCCGCCGGACCGCTGTCGTCCTGGATCTCTTGGAGGGCAACGAGCGCCGGCGCGCCGAGCCGCTCGACGATCGCCGCGCCGAGGGCGTCGAAGCGCCCCTGGGGCGCCGCGGCGGAGAGGTTGTAGACGTTGAAGGTCGCGACCGTGAGTCGGCCGGCCTCCTGAACCAAGCGAGTCCTGGCGTCGCAGGGCGAGCGCTCCGGCGCGGCGGCGACGAGCGGCTCGGTCAGCACGACCTTGTAGCTCGAGAAGTCGTAGTGGACGACGCCGCGAGCCGGCCCGGTCAGCACGGACCCGACATCGAGGTCGGGGATCCTCGAGATGCGCCCTGACAGCGCGAAGCGTTCGCGCGGCGGTCCGGCCGGCTCGAGCAGCGCGCCCCCGACCGCCGTGCGACGCACCCGCTCGCCGCCGTCGGGAAGCAGGACGAGCTCACCGTAGCGCGCGGTCGGACCGATGACCGCGCCGCCCGGCAGCTCGACCCGCATGCCCTCGAGGCTCTCCCAGCGATCGATCGCGTCGCGCTCCGGTTCGAAGCGCGTGAGGCCGTCGTCGTCGATCTCGAATGGGATCCGGAAGTCGTCGTGAAGCCGGCGCGGCAATGGCAACTCCGCTCGCTCCGCGAGCCGGATGAGCGCTTCCACTCGGACCTGGGTCACCGTCAACTGGCCGCGCCCGGCCTCCGACTCGAGGACTCGCCCGTGCAGGCGGAGCCGTTCGCCCGGCTGGAGCGTCGACGCTCCGTCCCACTCCGCGAAGATTCCTTCCGACGTGGCTTCGTCCCCGTCCGGTCGCGCCGACTCGAGCCAGAAACCACGCTGCGAGCGGGTATCGACGACAGCCGTCACGACGCCCTCGAGATCGAAGACCCAGTGTCCCTCGAGCGGCGAGCGATGCGCGGCGCCTTGGACGTCGGCGATCGCAACTGGGGTCTCGTCGACGGCGAAAGCGAGCAGCTGCGTCCGCTGCCATTCCGGATTGAAGTTGTCGTCCGAGACGAAGAGCAACACGCGCCGTCCGTCCGGAAGGCGTGGACCGAGCGCCATGCCCTCCAGGTTGTCGATTCGGATGCCGAGTCCGGCGAAGTCGACGAGCAGCTCCTTCTCGGCGGGGGCGACCGCTCCACCGGCGAGGGAGGCGCGTCCGGTCGCGTCGCCGCCGCTCTCCCAGCGCGTCCGGTAGAGACGCGCCTCGTTGCCGATGCCTTCGACGTACTGCCGCTCGAGCACGAGCAGCTCGCCGTCGGCGAGGGCGATCAGGTCGTCGAGACCATTGAGGCGAAACGCGGTCGGCTCACGCGGCGTGACGCGCACACCCTCGACGAGGTAGGCGATCTCCTCGGCGGGGCCTTCGCGGTCGAGTGGAAGACGCAGAATGCGCGCCAGGCTCGGCACACCGACGTCGCCACGAGGACCGTCCTGCACGAGCGCGTTCTCGACGGCGGAGTAGAGATAGCGCCCGTCGGGTGAGACCGACAGGCTCTCGAATCCGAGATTGAGCCGGATCCCGTGGTGTCCCTGCTCCGGCAGATAGGCCGCGGGAACATCGAGGAAGCGGCGGACCCGCCCGTCGAGCCCGGCCGCCGCGATGAACGGCGGCACCCGATCGTTCGAGTCGCCCTCGGAGGAGAAGTAGAGGCGGTCGCCCACGATCGCGATTCCCTCGGGGTCGAGGCCGCGGCGGGCGAACGGTTGACCGTCGGGCCCCGAGAGCCTCACCTGGCCAACGACCTCGACATCCCCCGAATCGAGTCGGCCATCCGCGAGGTCGACCCGGAGCCGCACGACGCGCGCCGGAGCGAGCTCGCTCCGGTCGTCCGAAATCGCCCAGAAGGTGCTGTCCTCTTCGTTCCATGCGAGGCCCGAGAGCCCGCCGACAGGGTCACCGGCGACGGTGGTCCCGGCCGGGATCTCCGCCTCGCCGATCCACTCGAGACCGGCGACGCGCTGCGGACCCGTCGCCGCGGCCGAGGCGGCGGCGAGCGGCACGAGAGCTGCCACGCCACCGGGTACCGTCCACAGAATCAACAACAGTGCCGTCGTTCGAGCATGCGATTCGATGAAGCGCATCGTTCTCCCGTCTCTTCAGCGACCTCGGCAGTCTACCGGCAGCTCGTGCCGGCTTCGATAGAGTCTCGGCATGGCAGGGCCGCTCCTCAATCGCCGCACCGCGCAGCGCGACGCCATCCGCCTCGCTTTCGAGCGGGCCGACCGGCCGCTCTCGCCGGTCGAGACCCTCGCCGCTGCGCGGCTCGAGGTGCCGGGGCTCGGCATCGCCACGGTCTACCGCAACATTCGTCAGTTGGTGGAAGAGGGCTGGCTCGAGGAGGTGCCGCTGCCCGGTGCGCCCAACCGGTACGAGATCGCCGGCAAACACCACCACCACCACTTTCGCTGCAGAAGCTGCGACCGCGTCTACGAAGTCGACGCCTGTCCTCCCGACCTGCGCGCCCTCCTCCCCACCGGCTTCCGCCTCGAGAGCCACGACATCACCCTCATCGGCCGCTGCGCGACCTGCGCGCGGGGCTGACGGATCGCTCCACCCTGCCTAGCGCGGTGCCTCGGCGGCGCCGCGCACGGTCCTTGGGCGCACGGCCCGAGCGAGACCCGGAAGGAGCGGGCAGCTCTGCTTCGAGGTCGCCGACGCGATCACGCGACGCCTTCAGATCAGACCGAGCTCGAGGGCCTTGAGCACGGCGCGAGTCCGGTCGCGAACGCCCAGCTTCGAGAGAATCGCGGAAATGTGGTTCTTCACCGTGCCCTCCGCCAGGGTCAGGGCCTCGGCGATCTCACGATTGCTGTAGCCGCCGGTCATCAGGCGCAGCACTTCGACCTCGCGCTCGGTCAGCGGATCGGGCGGTTCCAGGCTGGGAAAGCGCCAACCCATGCCGCGAGCGGCTGCCACCAACCGCTCGGTGAGCGCCGGCTGGATGACCGACTCGCCTCTCGCCACGGCTCGGATCCCCTCCGCCAGCCGCTCGAGGGAAACGTCCTTGAGCAAGAAGCCACGCGCGCCGGCGCGGATCGCGGCCAACACCGCTCCCTCGTCGTCGAAGGTGGTGAGAATGATGGTGGGGGGCAGAGTCCCGCGCGCCCGGAGCTCCTCGAGGACAGCGATCCCGTCCTTTCCCGGCAACCGCAGGTCGAGGAGAACGACGTCGGGGGCAGCCGCGGTGAGGACCGCGAGCGCCTCGTCGCCGTCGGCGGCCTCGCCTACGACCTCGATGTCGTCCACCAGATCCAGCAGCGTGCGGATGCCGCGCCGCACGAGATGCTGGTCTTCGACCAGGCAGACGCGAATCATCGACGCGCTCCCGCCGCTGGGAGCCAGGCCTCGAGCGCGAAGCCTCCCGCCTCCGTTCGCTCCCAGCGGACCCGCCCGCCGAGCTCCCCGACGCGCTCCTCGACGCCGCGCAGTCCGTGCCCGGCATCGACCGCGCCCGGGCCGGTCCGCCCGTCGTCCCGCGCGCTCAGCAACAGGCCCGCATCGAGGACGGAGAGATCGAGCCAGAGATGCTCGGCGTCGCCGTGGCGCGCTGCGTTGGTCACGGCCTCCTGAGCGCAGCGCAGCAACGCCTGCGCGTGCGCGCCGCTCGTCTCCGGCAGGGAGTCTCCCAACGTCAAGAGAACCCGCGGTCGCCGGGCTTCGGCGGCGAGCTGGCGCAGCCCGTCCAGTAGGTCCGGAGTCGCCTCGCGCAACGTTGACACCACCTGCCGGACGTCACGAAGCAGCCTCTTGGTCAGCACCAGGGCCTGCGCCACATGTTCGTCCCGCGCCGCGCTGGGAGCGTGCGAGGCGGCTTCGAGCGTGAGGCTGAGCGCGGTCAGATGGTGCCCCATGACGTCGTGAAGATCGCGCGCGATCCGCACTCTCTCGGCGTCGCGGCTGGTGGCGGCGAGACGCTCCTGCGCCGCCTGGAGCCGACCGTGCGTCTCCTCGAGCTCGAGCCGCGCTGCGCTCTCGGCCCGGGCGACCTGGGCCGTGTGCACGACGAAGAGCTGGAGCCCGCCGAAGACGAGGGCGAGCAGCGCGGCGTCGCCGCCGGCGAGCCCCGAGGCCGCGAACGCGATGAAGAGAAAGAGACTCTGGACGACGACAAGGTAGAGGGCCGGGCGCGCGGTCAGCAAGCTTCCGGCGAGCGCCGCGACGAGCACCGGATAGGCCGCGGCGAGGGTGCCGTCTCCGAGCGCGACCAAGGCCAGCGCGACGACGATCATGGCGACGAGAGCGGCCGATCGCTTGGCAGGTGCCCAGCTCGCGCAAGCCTCGCCGGCCGTGCTCCAGAAGAGCAGCAGGAAGAGTGCGAGGCTGGCGAGCCAAGCGGCCAGCGGCCAGCCGGCGGCGCTCGACGGCGCGACCGGCAGGGCCGCGAGCAGCGCGGTCGCCAGGCCCAGCCTGCGCAGGTGCCGGGGAGTCCAGGCCGCGATCATCGCCCCAGTATAGGGAGAACGGCGCCGTCGAGCGGGTGTCGAAAGTCATGCTGCGCGAATGTGACCATCGGCAGATGCGGCACTTGATCGCAGCTGAGAGATTGACCCTCGGCGACGGCACTCGACGCCGCGCCTCGGGAGATCGCAGCCATGAGAATCCGCAACAGCGTCGCAGTCGTGACGGGAGCTTCGAGCGGCATCGGTCGCGAGGTGGCGCTCGCCTGCGCTCGCCGTGGCGCCGCGGTGGCACTCGTGGCGCGGCGGCGCGACCTGCTGGAGGAGGTGGCGCGCGCAGCGCGCTCGCTCGGCGCCCGAGTCGCGGTCGTGCCTTGCGACGTCGCCGACGCCGGTGCGGTCGCCGCGCGGCGGTCGCGGCCGCGGCCGAGCTCGGGCCGTCGACATCCTGGTCAACGCCGCGGGGCTGGGAATCTGGCGGCCGTTCGCCGCCATCAGCGACGCGGAGCATCGGAACATGATGGAGATCAACTACTGGGGGACGTTCCATTGGATCCGCGCTCTGCTGCCCGGGATGCGCGAGCGGCGAAAGGGCTCGATCGTGAACGTCGCCGCCGGATCGGGCAAGTTCGCGCTGCCGGTCACGAGCGGCTTCTCGGCGTCGAAGTTCGCCGTCGCGGGTCTCTCGGAGGCCCTGCGCCGCGAGCTCTTCGGCTCCGGCGTGGCCGTCTCCTCGGTCTTCCCGGGTTCGGTTCGAACCGATTTCTGGAACGACGACAACATCGACGTCGCGGCGGTGCCGGCGCTCGTGCGCTTCTCGCCCAAGCTCTCCGCGCGCGCCGTGGCCCGCCACCTCGTCCTGGTCGTGCGCCTCGGCCTGGCGGAACGGACGCTGCCCCTCTTCGTCGGTCTCACCGCCCGGCTCAATGCTCTCTGGGTCCGGTTCGGCGACCTCCTGCTGTCGCGATGGTTGCTGCCCGCCGTCGTGGGTCTGCTCTTGCTGCGCTACGTCGCGGCGCGGTGAGGGTGACTCGATGCTCTACCGTTCGCTACTCCTGCTCCACTTGCTCGGCGTCGTCGCCTTCTTCAGCAACGCCGTGGCAGCGCTCTTCTGGAAGACCAGCGCCGACCGGGGCCGCCTGGCCATCGCGGCGATGGTGCTGAGGCCGAGTCTCTAGCGGACCGCCGGCGAAGCAGCGGGGCGCACGGTCCGAGGACGCACGGCCTGGGCGAGGGCGAGCAGGGCGGCACCGAAGAGGACCATGGCGGGGCCGGCCGGGAGATCGAAGCGATAGGCGAGAAAGAGACCACCGGTCGTCACTAGCCCAGCAGACCAGAACCGCGACGACGAGCGTGGCGTCCGAGCGAGCGAACGAGGCGTCGAGCGATGAGCGGTGGAAGGGTGAGCAAGGCGATCACCAGCACGATGCCGACGAGCTGCAGCAGCACGACGACGGAGAGCGCGATCGTCAGCAGGAGGCCGATCGAGTAGAGGCGCACCGGCACGCCCTGGATTTTCGCGGCCTCCTCGTCGAAGGCGACCGCCACGACACCCCGGCGGAAGAGCAGAAAAAGCGTCACCACCACGATGTCGGCGCCCGCGGCCAGCAGCAGGTCGGTGCGGCCGACCATCAAGATGTCGCCGAACAGATAGCCGAGCAGGTCGGGCGCGAAGCCTGGCGTCCAGTGCAGGAAGACGAGCCCGATGGCCATGCCGACCGCCCAGAGGACCCCGATCGCCGCGTCCTGGCGCCGGGCGTGCTCGCCGTCGAGGAAGCCGAGTCCGACCGCCGCGAGCGCCGCCACGCCGAGCGCGCCGACGCGCGGCTCGATGCCTGCCCAGAAGGCGACTCCGAGCCCACCGAATGCGGCGTGCGCGATACCGCCGCCCAGAGCGACCAGGCGCCTCAGCACCACGAAGGTGCCGACCACTCCGCACAGCAGACTGGCCAAAGTCCCCGCGAGGAGCGCGTGGCGGAAGAAATCGAGCTCGAGCAACGCGCCGAGGTCAGTCATGTCCATGGCTGCACAAGAGCGGATGCTGATGCAGGCCGTCGGCGTCGATCGGCGCGAGCATGCGGTCGACCAGAAGCGCCCGGGTCGGCTCGAGCGTGCCCGGCGCGAGATCGTGCGTCACCAGAACGATCGCGGTCTCCCGCGGCAGCGCCGCGATCCGGGTCCAGAAAGCGCGTCGCGAAGCTTCGTCGAGCGAGGCGGTCGGCTCGTCGAGAAAGAGCACCTCGGGCTCCGAGATGAGAGCGCGCGCCACCAGCGCCCGCTTGGTCTCGCCACCGGAGAGCTCCGAGAGGTAGGCGCCACGCAGGTGCCGGAGCCCGCTCTCCTCGAGCGCGGCGTCGATCGCCGCCCGGTCGGTCGCGAGCGCTCGCCGCCAACGGCCGAGCAGGCCCTGGCCCACCATCTCCTCGAGCTGGATCGGGAATCCCCGGTCGAAAGCGGGAAACTGCGGCACGTAGGCGAGCCGTCGCTCCTGCGGCGGACGGCGCCATTCCACCCGCCCCGTCGCCGGACGCAGCAGGCCGAGTAGGAGGCGCACCAGAGTCGTCTTGCCGCCGCCGTTGGGGCCGAGAACAACGAGACGATCGCCCGCGAAAATCTCGAGATCGACTCCGGCGAGAGCGACGTCGGCGCCGTAGCGGTAACCGACGCCCTCGGCGCGGATCAGCGCGCGCTCAGTCACGGGCGAGAGCGACCTCGAGCGCGGCGCCGATGCGCCGCAGACCCGCCATCCAATCCGGATCGAGGGGGGCAATCTCGAGCGTGCGGCCGCCGATTTCCATGGCGATCGCCTCGGCGGCACGGGTCGGCAGCCCCCGTTGCACCAGGACCACGCGCACTCCCTCGCCGCGCGCCCACGCCACGGTGCGAACGAGGTGCGCCGGACTCGGTTCCTTGCCGTCCCGCTCGATCGCCACCTGCTCCAGCCCGTAGTCGGTCGCGAGCGGGCCGAGCGCCGGGTGAAAGA
Source organism: uncultured Acidobacteriota bacterium (assembly GCA_963700315.1). Classification (GTDB taxonomy): domain Bacteria; phylum Acidobacteriota; class Thermoanaerobaculia; order Multivoradales; family JAGPDF01; genus JACTMI01. Next base: position 615,039 of record CAVOXC010000003.1, read on the forward strand.
TCAAGAAGCTCCTCGCCGTCGGCCCGGCGAGGCGCCCGGCCAGCTCCGCGTCGAGCGAGGCGATCTCGCCGTCCAAGGCGCGGGCGCGGGCGCGAATCTCCTCAGCCGCGGCGGGCAGCAGCGCGGCGAGTCGTGCCGCGAGCTCGGCGGCGGCGGCGCGCATCAGGCGTGGCGAGACCCAGAGATGGGGATCGCCGCGGTCGAGTTTCGGATCCGCGAAGTCCCGCAGCCGGACCGTGCCGACCTCGGGGTGCGCCTCCAGGAAGGGGTGCAGCTGCCGCCGCTCGAGCAGCATCGCGGGGTGGCCGACCTCGAAGACCAGCGCGGCGCGGGCGAGCTCCGCCATCTGCCGGGGCGAGGGCGAGTAGCTCTCGACGTCGGCCCCTGCGGGAACGAGGCTACGAACCTCGACGCCCTCGCCCGCCAGCCGCCGGACCAGCTGCTCCATCGGCGCGACGCTCACGACGACCAGCGGCCGGGCCGCAGCCGCCGGAGCCGCGAGCTTCAGCGCCGCCAAGAGGCCAAGGGCGAATCGAGAGGTCGACGAGCGCATCGGGGGTCGGGCCCGTCTAACCGCCGGGCGCCATAATGATACCCCATTCTCAATAGCTCCAAGCGCCTGGCACCTGAGTGGAGGCCAGTGGGTCGAAGTTCCAGCCCAACCGGCGTGCCCAGGTCATTCAGTAGAGGACGCAGACCCGCTCCGGGCGCAGGTCTCTTCCGTTCGCGACGCGCGGGCGCGGCGCGGACCGACGGCTCAATGCGCCTCGGTGAACTCGAGGACGTCGCCCTCTTCGAATCCAGCCCGGAGCACGAGCTCCGGGAGGATGAAGTCGACCACGTCGACGTCCCCGCCTTCGACCAGCAACGGGTCGTTGTTCGGAGCGAAAAGCGCCGTCGCGGGTCCGAGCTCGAGATTCGCCAGGAAGCCGACCGGGACGGCCGCGCTGGTCGTCAGCGCGACGGCGAAGACCATGCCGTAGACCTCCTGGTTGAGATCGCCGGCGGGAGAGGTGAAGGCCGCGAGCACGCGCCCGGGCACCGAGACGTCGATCGAGTCGATCGTCGCCGATCCGTAGCGCGGATCGATGATCAGGTCGGGGGCGCCGTCGGCAATCGTCGCGTCGAAGAGGATCTCGATCGTTCCCGAGCCGATCGCGAATGGGTGGCCAGTCGCCGCGCCGAAGACCGCGACCTCTCCCGGCACCACCTCACCGCCGAGCGGGCCGATGTCGGCAACGCCCGGATCGGGCGCGCGCAAACGCAATCGACCCCGGTCCGCCAGCGTGTCGAGGGTCTCGAGGGTCGGGGTCGTGAGCACCGTCAGGCCCGGCACCACCCGGATGTCGAAGCGCTCGTTCTCGGCCAGGCCAGGCTGGAGCGCCAGTCGCACCGCGACCAGCGGTCCGAACGCCTCATTGATTGTTCCGGTCGCCGAACTGAACGAGACGTCGATCCGCTGGCTCGGAACGTCGAGCACCGCAGCGGCCACAGCATCGCCCGCCGTCGAGAAGGCCATCGCGTCGACCACCGACGCGAACGCGAAGGCGCCGCCACCGTCCTTGTCGACCGCCTCGAGGACGAGCGAGCCGCTTTCCACGGCGCCCGCTGCCGTGGTCCGGACGACGATGAGGACGTCCGCGTCGGTCGGGTCGGCCTCGAGCGACTCGACCACGACCAGAATCGGCATCGGTTGTGAGTGGGCGGCGGGCGCGAAAAGCACGCCGACCGCGGTCGCTGCTGCAGCCGCCAGGCTGCGTCGAATGGCGCCGGTCATCTCCCCTCCCCCGGGCGGCCGATCGGGCCACCCGGAGAATAAGACACTTCTCGCCCGGGAATGGAACAGATTCTCCCGGGCGCCCCCCCCAGCCACCCCCAGCCACCCCCCGGCTACCCGGAGGGTCCGGCCAGGTGCCGGGTCAGTCCAGCTCCCACTCGAAGAGATCCTCGTCCTCGAAGAGCAGCTCGGCGGGCGCGAACTTGATCTCGTCCGCCTCCGGCTCGATCGCGGTGGTGGCGCCAGCGGGATCGGCGAGCGCGGTCAGGGGAACTAGCCCGACCCGCGACAGCGTGCCGATCGGCACCTCGGCGCGGGTCGGCAGCGCCACCGCCAGGATCAGTTCGCGGAGGTCGGCATAGATCGAGCCATCCCTTGAGAGAGAGGAGTGAGACAACCCGGCGGGACGATCGGAACGGTCGGAGCGTCTAACGCCGGGAGCGGCGCCGAGCTAGAGCTCGATCTGGGCGCCCAGCTCGACGACCCGGTTGGGCGGGATGCCGAAGAAGGCGTTGGCCGGACGGGCGTTGCGCGAGAGGTAGATGAACAGGCTCTTGCGCCACTTCGCCATGCCCGAGCGTCCGGAGGCGAGAATGGTCTCCCGCCCGAGCACGTAGCTCGCAGCGCTCGCCTTGACCTCGAGGCCGAAGGGAGCGCACGCACGCAGGATCTCCGGCACGCTCGGACTCTCCATGAAGCCGTAGTGCGCGACCACGCGCCAGAAGCCCTGGCCGAGATCGGCGAACTCGATCCGCTCTTGCTTTGAGACCTCTGGAATCCCTTCCGTGAGCGCGGTGACGATCACCACCCGCTCGTGGAGTACGCGGTTGTGCTTGAAGTGATGGAGCAGGACCGGCGGCGTGATGTCGAGCATCGAGGAGAGCACGACCGCCGTCCCGGTGACGCGCGTCGGTTTGCGCTTCTCGATGTCGGCGATGAAGGTCTCGAGCGGCAGAGCGCCGGCGAGGATCTTCTCCTGCACGAGCTGGCGCCCGCGTTTCCAGGTCGTCGCCACCGCGAAGAAGACGCTGCCCACTGCGATCGGGAACCACCCGCCGTGAGCGATCTTCGGCAGATTCGCGGCGAAGAACGGGATCTCGATCGCGAGGAAGATGGCCACCAGCGCGACGGCCGGGGGCGCGGCCCAGCCCCAGCGCCGGCGCACGAGCCGGCCGAGCAGGATCGACGTGCACATCATCGTGCCCATGACCGAAATACCGTAGGCCGCCGCCAGGCTGCTCGAGGTGCGGAAGGAAACCACCAGCAGCACGCAGGCGATCGCGAGCAGGCGGTTGATCTCGGGAACGTAGATCTGCCCGCTCGCTTCCTGGGAGGTATGGACGATGGTCAGGCGCGGCAGGTAGCCGAGCTGCATCGCTTGCTGTGCCAGCGAGTAGGCGCCCGAGATCAGCGCCTGCGAAGCGATGATGGCCGCGAAGGTGGCGAGCACCACGAGCGGATAGAGCAGTGCCGGCGGGGCGAGCTCGAAGAATGGGTTCGCGACCACCTGGCCGGGCCGACGCAGCAGCAGAGCGCCCTGGCCGAAGTAGTTGATCAGCAACGCCGGAAAGACCACCGTCAGCCAGGCGAAACGAATCGGCTTGCTGCCGAAGTGGCCGAGGTCGGCGTAGAGCGCTTCGCCGCCGGTCACGCAGAGCACGACCGCTCCGAGGATGAGGAAACCGTGGAGGCCATTGGCGAGAAAGAAGCTCGCCGCGTGGCGCGGGTCGAGGGCAGCGAGGACGCGCGGCTCGGCGACGATCGAGGGCAACCCGAGCGCCGCGATCGAAACGAACCAGACCGCCATCGCGGGACCGAACAACGCGCCGATGCCGGCGGTACCGCGCTTCTGCAAGAGAAAGAGCCCGATCAGAATCGCCACCGCCAGCGGCACGATGAAGGGGCGGAAGACCGGTGTGGCGACGTCGAGCCCCTCGAGCGCGCCGAGCACCGAGATGGCTGGCGTGATCATCCCTTCGCCGAGCAGCAGCGAGAAGCCGATCAGGCCGAGGCCAACCAGGATCAGCAGCCGCTTGCGCCCGGACTCGCCCTTGCGCGGGTGGCTCCGTTGCTCCGTGACGAGCGCGAGCAGGGCGAGAATGCCGCCGTCCCCGTGGTTGTCGGCGCGCAGCACGAAGCCGACGTACTTGACCGTGATGACGAGGGTCAGCGACCAGAAGACGAGAGACAGGATGCCGAGGACGTTCGCCACGCTCGGCGCGACGCCGTGCCCGGCCGCGAAGCACTCCTTGAGCGCGTAGAGCGGGGACGTACCGATGTCGCCGTAGACCACGCCCAGGGCACCCAACCCCAGTCGCGCAAGGTCGCGCGGACCGTGGACGATGGGGGCATGCGAGTGCTCTTCGATCGATCGCTCGCCGCTCGGCGAGGAGTTCTCCGTCATGGCGGGAGCGGAGCCTAGCACGCAGATCGCGCGCGAGCCGCGCGGCCTGGGCGCTCAGCGGGCGCGCTCTCCTATAGCGTCGCTCCGACCCGCCTCGCGAGCCACCAGCTCCCGTCGCCACTCGATCAATCCGGAGATGCAGATCGCCAGGAAGACCGCGTAGAGGCCGGCAGTGACTTGCAGACCCTTGTAGAGATAGAGCGGAACGTAGATCAGATCGGCGGCAATCCACACTTTCCAGTTCTCGAGCATCCGACGGCTCATCAGCCACTGCGCCCCGAGCGACATCGCCGTCGTCAAGCCGTCAGCCCAGGGGACATCGCTGTCCGACCAGTGCGTCAGCACCAGGGCGAAGACCACCGTCAGCAAGATAACCGCGAGAGCGACAAGGACCCTCTCGCCTCGCCGGGCACGCTCCACCGGTCGCACTGCGGCTTCGCCTCGGCCCGACCGCCACCGCCAGATGCCATAGATCGAGATCGCCACATAGACGACCTGAAGCAGAGAGTCGGCGTAGAGCCGACTCTCCCAGAAGACCACGAGATAGAGCAGGTTGTTGGCGATGCCGACCGGCCAGGTCCAGAAGTCGGAGCGCGCGGCCAGCCAGACGCAGACCACGCCGGTCGTCGCGCCGAGCGCTTCGGTCCAGGGCGAGACCAACGCCAGGAGCGGTGTGCCGAGCAGCAGCAGCCCGAGCGCCAGTCCCCGGCGCCCGAGCCCTCGCGGCGCCCCCGGCGCGCTCGCCTGCGCCTCCCCCTCGTCGCCGCTCACGAGCCCCAGCGACCGACCGCTCCGATCCGGTCGGAGAAACTGCCGGCGACCGGATCCTGACCCCAGAGGCTCGCCGAACCGAGGCAGAGACCGGCGACAGACGCGATCGCCGCGATGCGTGATGGAAGCCCGGGCAAGGGTGGCACCTCGACGGCTACTCTAGCTCGTGCTCAGATCTCGTAGAGCTCTGCGCCTTCGAGGCCGAGCCGGGCGAGGAGGTTCTGCAGAATCCTGGCGGTCACGCCCCAGATCTTGTGGCGGCCGACATGGTAGATCCTGAGGTTGCGGCGCTTGCCGTTGATGCGGACCTCGCGATCCTCGACCAGGTTCGGGTGCGCGAGCGCCGACACCGGAGCCGCGAAGACCTCGTCGATCTCCTCGGGGTTCGGCTTCCGCCCGGAATGTCGCAGGGATCGCGCCGACGCACGGCACGATGCGGAAGCCGCTCGGCGTCGCCACTTCGTCGAGCTCGCCCAGCCTCAACACGCCCTGCGGGAGCAGGCCGATCTCCTCCGCGCTCTCCCGCAGCGCGGCGGTCCAGGGATCCTCCCCGGTCTCACGGCCGCCGCCGGGGAAGGCGATCTGACCGCGATGGTGGGGCAGCGTCTCGGCGCGCCGGGTCAGTAGCGCCCAGAGCTCGCCCCCTGCGACGAACAGCGGGACCAGGACCGCGGCGTCGCGGCCCTCGGCCGACGGGAGCCGGCGAGCCGGCGGGCTCTCGAGCCGGCGTCGCGCCTCGACGATCCAGCTGTCGCCCGGAGCGTTCACTGTCCGCTCTCCGGTTCCGTCAGTGTCGGCGCTGGCGCCGCTGGTCGCGCCAGCGCCAGATCGAAGCGCAACGGCGCCGAAGGCGGCGCGCCGAGCTTCAGCTCCAGGAAATAGACCGAGACCGGCGCCGCGCTCCACCAGACCGGGTGGCGTCGCGCCGGCGCGCCCACGGCGACGTCGAAGGCGACCTCGCCCGAGGGGCGGAATGTGGTGTTGCCGACCTCGCCGCCGACGATCTCGAGCGTCGACGGCGCCTCGCTCCCGAACTCGAGGCGAACCGAGGAGAGCGCACGCCCCGAGTAGACCGCGACGCCGCCGCGGCGACCGAGGAATACCAAGCCGCGCCCCTCCGCCGCGGCGAAGACCTCCCAGCCGGTCGAGCGCAGCGCGACGCCCGCGCGCTCGACGCCGGCGTCCTCGGGCAGTACGCGCAACGTGGTCTCGAACGGCGCGAGTCGGCGCGCGCTCTCCAGGTACCCGCGCACAGTGGTGCCGAGGCCCGATGGCACGCCCGACCGCGGCGCCAGCCAGAGCGGCACCAACCAGGGCGACGCGACGAGGAGAATCGCCACGATCGATCCGCGCCCGGGTCGCCGGCCGGCCGCGAACAGGCAGAGAGCGAAGATCGGCAAGAACGCCGCGTTGCCCCAGAACCTCCCCTCGCCGGCGAAGTCGAAAGGCGCAGTCGAGAGCAGCAAGAGCACGGCGACGAGCGCGGCCGGCGCGATCCAGCGCCGCCCCTCCTCCGCATTGGGCGCGGCGAACGCAATCGCGAGCGGCAGGAAGTAGAGCGCGACTCCGACATGGCGCCCAATGGCCAGATAGACGAGATTCCAGCCGAGCAGAGGGAGGTCGACGATCGGCTGCAGCGGCTCCCAAGGTGCCCCCGAGACCGCCAGCGCGGCCAGCAGGGGCGGCAGCCAGCCGGCGGCGAAGAGCGCGGCGGCGGCGACACGGCGCCGCGACGGCAACCCGGCAACGGCAGGTGCCGCGAGCACGACGTAGGCCGGAGAGAGCGTGGCTGCGGTGCCGAAGCCCAGCCCGGCAACCAACCACCGCAGCAGACCCTCTCCTCCCGGCAAGTCGCCCCGGTAGACCTCGTCCGGCGCGGTCACCCGCCCCGCGCTGCGACCCCAGACCGCCGCGCCGCCGACCGCCACCGCGGCCAATCCGAGCGTCTCCGGAATCAGGTGCAGGGCGAAGGTGAAAGCCGCCGAGCCGAAGAGGGCCACTGCCACGAAGAGCCCGGCCGCACCGCCCATTCGGGCGCGCACGCCCCAGGCGATGGCGAACGCCGCGAGGGCGAAGAGCAGACCCTGGGCGACGAAGGGACCGCGGCGGGGCGCGAGCCAGGCCCCGGCGGTCGCCACCAGCGCCGGCAACGCCGGCGGATCGAGCAGCTCCCCGCTGCGCCAGATGCCCGACGGCTCGCGACCGAATGCCGTCGCGAAACGGCCGGCGTCGACGGTACCGAAAGCGAGATCGCGATCGTGCGCCAGGCTGTTGGCCGCGAGCCAGAGGGTCGTCTCCCCGCCCGGCTCCGGCGCGCGCGGGCGCCAACCTCCGAAGGAAGCGGCGACGACCGCCGCGACCAGCGCGCCGGCGACCGCGGTGGAACGGCTCAGAGCCATCGATCCCATTCCCAATCGCCGAGCGGGCGGTGACCCTCGGCGAGATGAACGGTCGGCTTGATCAGGAGACGGGCCCGACCCAGAGGACGGCGCAGGGGCAGCCGGAAGCGGCGAGACTCCCCCGGCGCCAGCGGCCCCGGAAGCACCAACCAGGGCCGCCCCTGCCAGAGATCGCGGCCCGAATCGTCGTAGAGCTGAACCTCGAAGATCACCCCGCCCGGTCGCTCGTGGCTCGCCAGCCAGCGGCAGCTCCCGGTGTTCGCGACCCTGACCTCGAGCTCGCGGCGCTCCCCCGGCGCCAAGTCGTCCGCGCCGACGACATCGATGCGCCCCGGCAGCCGGACGTGGATCGCGGAGCTGCGCGGACCCGGATGAGCCCGAGCGTCGCCCGGAGGCTCGCGCGACGCCAACTCCGTCACCGCGGCGACCATTGCGCGCGCCGCCAGCTCCGGGGCGTGGCGCTCCGCGACGAAGCGGCGGGCACCCTTGCCGCGGCGATCGAGCTCTTCGTGCGATCCGAGCAGGAGCGCCGCGAGCGTCGCGACGAGCGCCTCGTCCTCACCCTCGCCGAGCGGGATCGGCAGCGCGATCTCCGCGGGCAGCTCGCCGAGCTCCGCGTACTGGGAAACCAGCACCGGCCGCCCCACCGCGAGGATGCGCAACAGCGACGCCGAGGTCTCGCCGGCGGTCGGATAGCGCAGGTTGAGGCAGAGATCGGTCGCGACGATCGCCGCGTCGAGCTCCTCGAAGGGGAGGAAGCCGGTCACGTGCAGGCGTTCGGCGACGCCGAGCTCGGCCGCCAGCGTTTCGTAGTTGGCGTAGGGCGACAGCTCTCCGGCGACGAGCAGATGGACCGGTGCGAGCTCGGGCGCGGCGAGCGCCCGGATCGCCACGTCGGTCCGCTTGATCGGCGTCTGGAAGCCGAACGAGCCGACCAGCGGCGCGTCGACAGGAATCCCGCGCGCGGCGCGGAACGAGCGACCGAGCTCCCGGGTCGCTGCGGGCGGCAGCGGGATACCCATCGGCACCGTTCGAACCGCGAGATCCGCGTCCTCCTCGGCGAGCACGTCCGCCGCCCATCGCCCATGGACGAGGACCCCTCGCTGCCGGCGCAGCAGCGCCCGGTTGGCGGGCAGGAAGAACTGCGCCGACCTGCCGAAGGCGCCCCACCGCACCGGGCGCGCCGCCGCTTCACCGATCCAACCATGGTCCGTTGCGAGCGCCGCCCGGTACGGCTCCCATTCGCCCGCGCCGACGGTGCGGTCGAGCAGGAAATGGTGGAGCACGAGATCGTGCAGCATCATCACCCCCGGCCGCTCGACGGCGAGCGCGGCGATTCCAGCGTGATAGCGATTGTTGCCCATGTGGTAGAGCGGAATCCGCCCCCCCAGTCCCGTCTGCTCGGCGTCGACAGGCCGCCAGAGCGCCTCGAGCTCGGGCGCGATCGGCAGGTCCGGCAGCCGCATGACACGGACGTCGGCGAGCGCTGCCAGGTGCGGCAGCAGGTCCACGCTGTAGTCGGAGATCCCCGAGCGAACGGGGGGCAGGGGCGAGAGGTAGTCGAGACGAAGCATCGGTTCGGGCCGATTCTATTCGCGGCTCCCGAGCAGAGAGAGCTGCCGAGGCTCGCGCCCGGCCGATCGTTCACCGTCGGCGCGCCGGGGCCGCCAACCTGGCGTCGCCTGCTCGAGGGCTCGTCGAGCGACTATGGCAGCTCGGCGCCGGCGCCCGGCGCGGCGAGCTTGCCCTTGAGGAACGCTTCGAGAAAGGGGTCGATCTCGCCGTCGAGCACAGAGTCCGTATCGCCGACGGTCTCGCCGGTGCGGTGGTCCTTGACCATGCGATAGGGCTGAAGGACGTAAGAACGGATCTGCGAGCCCCAGCCGATGTCCTTCTTCTCCCCCTCCTTCTTCGCCTGCTCCGCCTCGCGGATGCGCAGCTCGCGATCGTAGAGCCGGCCGCGCAGGACCTTCATCGCGGTCGCCTTGTTCTTGTGCTGGCTTCGCTCGTTCTGGCACTGGGCGACGATGCCTGTCGGCAAATGGGTGATCCGCACCGCCGACTCGGTCCGGTTGACATGCTGTCCGCCCGCGCCCGACGCCCGGTAGACATCGATCCTGAGGTCCTTGTCCTCGATGTCGATCTCGATGTCGTCGTCGATCTCGGGCAGGACGTCGACGGACGCGAACGACGTATGCCGTCGCGCCTGCGCATCGTAGGGGCTGATGCGGACCAGCCGGTGCACGCCGGCCTCGCCGTGGAGAAGACCGTAGGCGTGCGAACCGCGCGCGGCGAAGGTCGCGTTCTTGATCCCCGCCTCCTCGCCGTCCTGGCGGTCGAACAGCTCGACAACGAAACCGTTGCGTTCCGCCCAGCGCACATACATGCGCAGCAGCATCTCGGCCCAGTCCTGGCTCTCGGTGCCGCCCGCGCCCGAGTTGATCGAGAGGATGGCGTTCTTGTCGTCGTCGGGCCCCGAGAGCTTGATCGCGAGGTCGAGCTTGTCCAGCTCGGGGCCGAGCCGCACCAAGAAGGACACCGCGTCGGCGTCGGCCTCGCCGTCATCGCCCAGCAGCTCCTGCCAGGTGGCGAGCTCGTCGGCGTCCGCGCGCAGCTTCTTGAGTGTTTCGACCTTGCGCTCGACCGCGCGCCGCTTCTGCATCAACCCCGCAGACTCCGTGGGGCGGTCCCAGAAGCCGGGCATCTCCATCTGCCGGTCGATGTCGCTCAGCTCCGCTTCGACCCCGGCGTCCTCAAAGATACCCCCGGAGCTGGGCGAGCTTCTCGCCGAGCTCGGCAAGTCGGTCCTGGGCGTCGGATGCGTACATGATCGGAGCTCCTCGGTCGCCTCGGGCGCGGAGCGCTCACCGCCCGCCACCCGAACGTCGCGACGATACCGCATCTCGCGCAGCCCCGAGGTCCGCTCGAACCTCGCAATGGCTCGTGAGGCATCGAATCGCCGGGCGCACGAGCTCGAGGGCAAACAGCGTTCGAGAAAGCTCCATAGAAGGGGTCGGGGCGGGCACCGGGTCCGGCGAAGGCCGACCGTCGAGGCGACACACCCGCCGAGCACCCCTTCCGCGAGCTTGCTCATCCACTCCAACGCCTCGCCCCGGCGCGCGCCGCGGCCCATAGGGCGTCTCGGACGCGAACGAGGTGAGGGACACCAACGCGAAGCGGCAGGCCGACCGAGCCGACTCCCCGTCACTGGAAGGCGAGCGCAGGAGGTGGCGCTACGGCCGACCGCGAAGCGCCGAGACGCCCCACCCGACTCCTCCTCACTGGAAAGAGAGCGGTCGAGACGGCACCGCTGCCCAACGCGAAGCGACTCGGCGCCTCACCAGACCCCCCTTCATTGGAAGCAGAGCGATCGACGCGGCGTCGTCGCCCACCGCGAAGCGCCGCGGAAGAAGAGAGTGAAGAAAAGAATAGAAGAGAAAAGAAATGAAATGAAAAGAAAGAACCTGACTTGCCGCTGGGTTACTTCGGGATCGCGGTCGTCCTGCGTCGCAGCGCGAGCCGGGCCAGAGCCATCGCTGCGAACAGAGTGCAGAGCAGCGGCACCAGCCAGGGAGCGCGGGTATAGGGCGTCAGATCGGTGCGCGGCTGAAAGTCCGCGATGAGCGTCCCTTCCGCCCCGACGCCGAGCTGGTCCCAGACCGAGCCGTCGGGCGCGATCCGCGCCGAGACGCCGGTGATCGCGGCGCGCAGCAGCCAACGCCGATTCTCCGCCGCGCGGAAGCGAGCGGCGCGCAGGTGCTGCCAGGGCGCCGAGCTGGCGCCATACCAGGCGTCGTTGGTGACGGTGACGAGCGCCGTCGCGCCGGCGCGCACGAGCTCGGCGACCTCGCCCGGAAAGACCACCTCGTAGCAGACCGCCGCGCCCAGCCGCGCGCCGCGCCAATCGAGCAGCGAGATCGAGTCGGCGGCCGAGAAATCCCCCGCCATGCGCGCGATCGTGCCCAGGAAGGGGAGCCACGAGCGCAGCGGCACGTACTCGCCGAAGGGGACGAGATGGCGCTTGTCGGCACGCTCGACCGAGCCGTCGGGTCCGACCAGGAGCACTGAGTTGAAGGTCCGCTCCCCCGCTTCGTAGGGAGTATTGAGCAGGATTCCGCACCCGCCGGCGGCGAGCCGGTCGAGGTCCTCGACAAGTCCTGGATACTGCGGGTAGGCGCGCGGCCAAGCGGCGCTCTCCGGCCAGAGGACGAGGACTTCGGGGCGGCAAACCGGCTCTGTCAGTGCGATCAGCCGGCGGTAATCGCGCTCGTTCTCCGCGGCGTCGAAAAAGGGGCGGTTCGGCGTGTTCGGCTGCACCACGACGGCCTGGATCGGGGCGGCCGGGCTCTCACTGCCGCCCCCCCAGCGCGCCGCGACCGGCAGCAGGGCGGCGACCGCGAGCAAGCTGGCCACCCAGGGCGCCCAGCTGCGAGCGAGCAGGGAGCGCGCGAGCCCGAGCGACGGCACCAGGGCGAGCGCGGAAACGCCGTAGGCCCCCACCCAAGCAGCAAGGGGCAGCGCCCCCGGCAAGTCGGCCCAGGCGTGCGCCGCCAAGGCCCATGGAAAGCCCGAGATCAGGTGCGCCCGCAACCACTCGAGCGCGACCCAGAGCGCCGGCAGGGCCGCGAGCGAGAGCGGATCGCCGGACCGGAACAGGGGTCCGCCGAGCCAACCGAAGATCGCCGTGTAAGCGCCCAGGTAGCTCGCCAGCAGCAGCAGTCCGAGCCCCGCGAGCCACCCGTCCAGCCCGCCGTAGGTGGTCATCGTCGGCACGATCCAGGGGATCGCGACGCACCAGGAGACAAGGCCGAAGAGAAAGGCGCGGCGACCCGGCCGGCGCGAGCCGAGCAGCAGGAAGAGAGGCGCGAGCGCCACCAGCGCCAGGCCGGGCAGCGGACGCGCGGCGTGACAGAGCCCCCAGGCCGCACCCCCGGCGACGGCGAGGCCGAGCTCGCGGAGCCGGCGCGTTCGCTCGATCATGGTAGAGGGCCGCGGCGTCCCGAGTGGCGCGCGGGGGCGGCCGCTCGAATCAGGGCGCCTCGGTGACCCAGGTGTCGAGACGGTGCTGGCGGCGTAGCTTCACCGCCGCCTGCTCGGCCTGGTCCCGACTCGGGTAGGGCCCGACCCGGACCCGGAACGTGGTCCCGCCCCCGGCCAGCGCCTCGGCGAGCACGACGGGGAACCCGGCTTTGCGCAGCTCGGCGGCGATCTCCCGCGCCCGGGCTCCGTTCGAGGAGGAGTAGACCTGGACGAAAACGGCGCTCGGCGCTTCGGCCACCGCGGCGCGAGTGGGCGCTGGCGTCGGCGCGCGCGTCGGCGCGGCGGTCGGCGCGGCGGTCGGCGCGGGCGCCGGCGTGCTCGTCGGCGTCGCGGCGGGCACCGGCACGACGATGGCGGGCGCGCGCGTCGGCTCGGGCGTCTGGGTCGGGGGCAGCGCCGGCGTCGCGCTCGCGCGCGCTCCCGCCTCACGTCCCGAGAAGAACGAGAGCTGATCGATCTCGGGATCCGGCGCGGGCGTCGCGCGCGCTTCGACGGTCGAGGCACCGCGCTCGCCCGGCGCCCCCTGGCCGATCCAGACGCCCGAGAAAAACGCCGCCGCCAGGCAGACCAAGAGCGCCACGAAGGCGATCAGAACCTGCCGGTTGGTGAGCGCGACCTCGTAGTAGCTCGGCTCGCGCGACTCGCTCGACTCCACGCTTCCTCCTCGATGCTACGGGTTGTTCTGCTGGAAGAAGCCCCTCAACATGTCGATCGGCAGCGGGAAGACGATCGTCGAGTTCTTCTCCGTCGCGATCTCGGTGAGCGTCTGCAGGTACCGGAGCTGGAGCGTCACCGAATTGGTCGTGAAGTTCTCCGCGGCGGCGGCGAGGCTCTTCGAAGCCTGGAGCTCGCCATCGGCGTGGATGATCTTCGCACGCTTCTCGCGCTCCGCTTCCGCCTGGCGAGCCATCGCCCGCTGCATCTCCTGCGGCAGGTCGACGTGCTTGACCTCGACCATCGACACCTTGATCCCCCAGGGGTCGGTGTGCTGGTCGATGATCTCTTGGAGCCTCTCGTTGAGCTGCTCGCGCTCCGAGAGCAGCTCGTCGAGCTCGGCCTGGCCGAGCACCGAGCGCAGGGTCGTCTGCGCGAGCTGGCTCGTCGCGTAGAGGAAGTTCTCGACCGAGACGACGGCCTTGGCCGGATCGACGACGCGGAAGTAGATCACGGCATTGACCTTGACCGAGACGTTGTCGCGGGTGATGACGTCCTGCGGCGGCACGTCGAGAACGACGGTGCGCAGCGAGATCTTGGTCATCTTGTCGATCGGCCAGAGCAGCAGGAAGATGCCGGGGCCCTTGGGCTCCGGCAGCAGCCGGCCGAGCCGGAAGATCACCGCCGCGCTCGTACTCGTTGAGCACTCTGAGCCACCGGGTGATGAGAAAGACGCCGAAGATCAGTAGGACCGGCAGTGCGGTTAGGGGATTCATCGCGGCCACTCCCTTCTCGAGCTCAATCTGGGCTCGTGGTTCGGACGTGCAGGGTCATGCCTTCGACGGAAACGACTTCGACTTCGGCGCCGGCCGGAACGTCGGACTCGGCGACGGCGTTCCACCACTCGCCCTGGACGAAGACCTTGCCCTTCGGGCCGAGCGCCGAGACCGTCCGGGCGCGCGCGCCGATCAGGCCCTCGGATCCGGTGCTCGGACGCCGTCCCTGCGCGCGCAGCGCGAGGGTCGCGAGCAGCACCGCGACCGCTCCGAACGCCACCGACACGGAGACGACCAGCCCCAAGCTCACCCGCAGCGCGGGCTCCGGAGAATCGAACAGCATCAGCGAGCCGAGCAGGAGCGACACGATCCCGCCCACGGTCAGCATGCCGTAGCTTGTCACCTTCACCTCCGCGATGAAGAGCATGAGCGCGAGCAGGATCAGGCCGACGCCGGCGTAGTCGACGGGCAGCACCGACATTGCGTAGAGACCGAGCAGGAGACAGATTCCGCCGACCACTCCCGGCAGGATCGCGCCGGGGTGCGAGAGCTCGAAGTAGAGGCCGAGAAACCCGATCGTCATCAGGAGATAGGCGATGTTCGGATGGATCAGGATCGACAGCAGGCGCCGGAAGGCGTGCATCGGCCGGTCGACGATCACGGCGCCGGCGACCGCGAGCGTCCGCTCGGTACCCGCCGGCTTCTCGAACGTCCGCCCGTCGAGGCCGGCGAGCAGGGCGCCGACGTCGGGCGCGATCAGATCGATCAGTCCGGCCTCGAGCGCCTCGTCCGCGGTGAAGGAGAGGCTCTCCTTGACCGCCGCTTCGGCTCGCTCGACATTGCGCCCGCGGCGCGCCGCGAGCGCCCGGATCGTCGCGGCGGCATCCTGCTCGACCTTCTCGCCCAGCACCCCTTCGATCGTCTCTCCTGCCCCGCCTACGGGGTGCGCGGCGCCGGTGTTGGTCGACGGCGCCATCGCGGCGAAATCTGCGGAGAGCAGCAGAAAGAAGCCGGCCGAGGCGGCCCGGGCACCTTCGGGCGCCACCCAGACGATCACCGGCGTCCGCGCCGCCAACATCACCTCGCTCATCCGGCGCGTCGAATCGAGCAGGCCGCCGGGCGTGTTGAGCTCCACCAGCAGGGCGGCCGCGTCGGCGGCGTCGGCGTCGGCGAGCTCGTCCGCCAGGAACTCGGCGGCGACCGGGTGAACGATCGAATCGAGCTTCACCCGGCGGACGACCGGGCTCTCCGCCGCCTGCGCGGCTCCGGCGAGCGCCAGAACCGATCCGAGAAGAAGCACCACGTGCTGGAAGTCGAGTCGAAGTCGAAACCGTACGGGAGGTCGTCGCATCTCATCCCCTAGAATAGCCCAGCGCGCTTGACCGCGCGCCGGCGGACACGTCATCATTCGCCGACGGCGACGGCCGCGCCGATCTCCCATGTCCCAGACCCAGAACGAAACCCCCGGCGTCCTCAAGACCAATCTGCGACTGCTCGAGCGGGGCCACGAGCTCGTCGGCGAGCTCCCGCCGGAGGTCTTCGGCGGGCCCGAACAGCCCGGAGCGAAGCCTGTCGGCCCGCACTTTCGCCACGTCCTCGAGCACTACTCGAGCTTCCTAGCGGGTGTCGAGACCGGGCGGATCAACTACGACGCCCGCGCCCGCGAGCGCGCTCTCGAGGCCGACCCGAACGAGGCCCTGGAGCGAATCCGCGAGCTCATGGGCGGGCTGACGACCCTCGACGGCGCGGATCTGGAGGCGGTCGCCGAGGTCCGGCTCGAGTGCGGCTCCGGCGCGGAGCCCGAGCAGTGGAGCCGGTCGACGCTGCGCCGCGAGCTGCAGTTCCTGCTCAGCCACACCGTGCACCACTACGCCCTGATCGGCCTCCTGCTAGCTCAGCGCGGCATCGATCCCGGCCCCGACTTCGGCGTGGCCCCTTCGACGCTCAAGCACTGGCAGAGCCAGGCCCAGTGTGCACAGCGACCTGGCTGAGGAGCCCGGGGCGGCTCCACCTCTTCTTCAACCGGGACGAGGAGCGGCAGCGGGAGCCGGCCCTGCCACCGCGGCTCGCCGTCGCCGCGGGCGTCCGCTTCCTCGCCCCGCTGGATGGTCGCTCGGGCGGAACCTGGATTCTCGCGAGCGAGCGCGGCCTCGCTCTGGCGCTGCTCAATCGCAGCGGCGGATCGCGACCCGCCGGAGTAATCCAGAGCCGCGGCGAGCTGCCGCCCGCGCTCGCCGGCGCCAGCGGCCCCGCCGACTTCGCCCAGGCGCTGGGCCGCCAGGATCTCGGCTCCTACCCCCCCTTCACCCTCCTCGCCCTCTGGTCGCAACCGGCCGCCGGAACCATCGCCGCCTGGGACGGTGAGCGGCTCGACTGCCGCGCGACCGATCCCTCGGCCGGCGTGCTCTGCTCCTCGGGCCTGGGCGACGAAGCGGCGCGGCGGCAGCGGGAAGCGACCTGGCAGCAGTGGCGCGAACGCATCGGGACGGCGTGGGGCCCACGGCACCACCGCGAGCTTCACCGCAGTCACGAGCCGACGCCGCACGCCTTCTCGATCTGCATGCACCGGGAGGACACCGCGACCGTCTCGATGATCGAGATCGAGCTCGACGAAGCTCGCGCCCGTCTCGCCTACCGGCCCGGTCCTCCTTGCCAAGGCGCGCGCGCGGTCGAGGTATCCCTCGACCTGACCCGCGCCTACTCGCGCGGTTGAAGCCGAGTGTCCCTATTGCCGATTGCCCCCGACCCGGCTCCGCTCGATGCGCTCGGCGGGCTGCTGCCGCTCGCCGACGCCGGGAGCGGCGCGTGGCTCGTCTTGCTCGGCCTTGCGCTCGCGACCTTCCTCGCCGAGGACCTGGCCTGCATCGCGGCGGGCCTGCTGGTCGCCAAGGGAACGCTGACTTTCGTCCCCGCCGCCGCTGCGTGCACGATCGGAATCTTCGTCGGCGACATGCTCCTGGTCGTGGCCGGCAGATCGCTCGGCCGGCACGCCGTCGAGCGGGCGCCGCTCTCCTGGGTGGTCTCTCCGGCTGCCCTCGACCGGGCCGAGCGCTGGTTCGAGGCGCGGGGCGTGCGCATGGTCGTGCTCTCACGTTTCATTCCCGGTAGCCGGCTCCCGCTTTACCTGGCGGCGGGGGTGTTGCGGGCGCCGGTGCGGCCGATCGCCATCGCGCTGGCCGTCGCCTCCGCGGTCTGGACTCCGTTGCTGGTCGGGCTGAGCTGGATGACCGGCGGCGCCATCGCCACCTGGTTCGAGCGCTACGAGGCTTGGGCGCTCTCGGCCGTGGTCATCTCCGCGGCGCTCGCGCTGTTGGTGGTCAAGGTGCTGGTGCCGGCGCTCACCTGGCGCGGGCGCAGGCTCCTGCTCTCCAGGTGGCGGCGCTCGACCCGCTGGGAATTCTGGCCGGTCTGGCTGTTCAACCTACCGGTGCTTCTCAACTGGATTCGCCTGGGGATACGCCACCGCGATCTCGCCCTCTTCACCGCGGCCAATCCGGGCATCCCAGCCGGAGGTTTCGTGCTCGAGTCGAAGAGCGAGATCCTCGGCAAGCTCCCGGCCGAGGTCGTTCCTCCATTCGAGCGGCTCGACCTGCCGGAGGACCCGCTGGAGCGCTTGGGCGTGGTCGAGGCGGCGCGCCACCGGCTCGGCCTCGACTACCCCTTCGTCGGCAAGCCGGACATCGGCGAGCGCGGCGCCGGCGTCGCGATCCTGCGGGATCCCGCTGGCGTCGAGCGCTGGCTGCACTCGGCGCCGCCAGTCGTCCTCGTTCAGCAGTACGCCTCCGGTGAGGAGTACGGCGTCTTCTACTACCGCCGGCCATCGGCAGCCGCGGGCGCGGTTTTCTCGATTACCGCAAAGAGCTTTCCGGCGGTGACCGGCGACGGCGTGAGCACGCTCGAGCACCTCGTCCTCGCCGACGACCGTGCCGTCTGCATGGCGCCGCTCTATCTCGAACGCAACGCCGACCGCCTCGACCTGGTGCCGAGCGCCGGCGAGCGGATCGAGTTGACCGACATCGGCAATCACTGCCGCGGCACGGTCTTCCACGACGGACACGCCCTGTCGACGCCGCAGCTCGCAGTCGCCATGGACGCGATCGCCGGGTCCTTCCCCGGCTTCTACTTCGGCCGCTTCGACTTGCGCTGCCCCTCGGCCCAGGCGCTCGCCGAGGGGCGCGACCTGCAAGTGATCGAGCTCAACGGCGTGACCTCGGAAGCGACTCACATCTACGAGCCGGGAGCGAGCCTCCTGGCCGCGTGGCGCACGCTCTTCACGCAGTGGCGCCTGGCCTTCGAGATCGCGCGCGAGAATGTCGAGCGGGGCGCCGTGCCCACCCGCCTGCGCGATCTGTTCGGCCTCCTGGTCGAGCGCAGGCGCGCCTCTGCTACGATTCCCGGCGTCCGCGAAGCCTAGTGGAGATTCCCATGCGCCTGCCCGCCGCGCCACGCCTCTCGATGCTCGTGTCGGCTATCACGCTCCTGACGACGGTCGCGCTCATGGTCTCCGCGCGCGCCGACGAGCCGACCTTCGCCGCGCCGGTGAGCTTGCAGTCCGACGCCTCGAGCGAGGCGCGCCTCGCTCCCGCGCCGCTGCGCCTCGAGATTCCCGCCGGAGAGAAGAAGGGCATGGCGATGGGCGCGGTCGCCGCGGACCGGCGGGCTCTGATCCTCTTCACGCCGCCCGCGGGCGCCATGATCTCGATCGGCGTCTCCTCGAAGAGCGGTGAGGCGCGCCTCTCGATCTACGAGCCGGGCGCCGAGACGGCGCTCGCCGGTACGTCGGAGGAGACCGGAATGATCCGCTGGATCGGCACGCTCTCGAAGCCGGGCGACCACAGGCTGGTGGTTCACACCAAGGGCGTCGAGACGCCGATCCGCCTCGAAGTGACTGTCGACCGGGAGGCGGGCACGCCCGACGACGAGTGATCTCGGGCGTGGTCAGCCGAAAAAGAGCCGCCGCGCCCGGTCCGACAGGTCCTCGACGTCGAACAGCACGAAAAAGTCGATGGTCTTGAAGTCGCGGTCGATCACCGGCGGCCCGACCACGCGCCCCGCGTAGCGCAGGTAGATCTCGAAGAGCGGCGGTAGCTCCAGTCCCGCGCTCTTCTCGGGTGCGGGATCTTCACCCTCCCAGACGCACTCGTAACCCGGTTGCGCACCCACCCAGAGGTCGGTGCGAATCCTGTCGCGGCGCTGGAGCAGATCGAGCGCCCGCTTGCCGTCCCATGGGTCCTGGCTGGTGAGCGAACAGGGACCGAGCAGCCAGCGCCGCCGATTGTGCTCCATGTAGCGCGCCAGGCCCTTCCAGAGCAGAAAGAGCACCGGCTTCAAGCGATGCTCGCGCTCGATGCAGGCCCGGCCCACTTCGACCGCCTCGTCGAGGATCGCGCGCGGTAGCCGGGACAGGTCGAACTCGCTGGCGGTATAGAAGCCGCCGGCCGCGTCGGCCATCTGCGTGGTCTGGATCCGATAGGTGCCGATGATCCGCCCGCTCGGGCGATGCACCACGATCAGATGGTGACACTGGGCGTCGAACCTGTCGATGTCGCGACCGGTCTGAAACGACTCCTCGAGCCCCTCGGCGAGCTCGAGATTGAACACGCGGAACCGCAGCCGGAGCAACTCGTCGAGCTCGTCGAGGGTGCGCGCGAAACGTACCGAGTAGCTCCCCTCGACCAGCTCCCGCGCCGGAATCGCCGCGGTCGCCGGCGGATAGGCGCCGAGCTCGGGGCGCTCCGCCACGAGCTCGGGCAGCGTCTGCTCTACTGGAGTCGACATCGTGGGCCTCCCCTGGGCGGAAAGGTGCCTCGGAATCCTAGCCGATTCCGCTCCCTCGAATCGACGAGCCGGTGACACCGACGCGACCCAACCGCGGCGCCGGCGAAGGGTCCGCGCCGGCGGCCAAGGGTCTTTGTTCCGCTTGTCCAAGCGCTTGTGAAAGCGGTATTTATGGGGTCCCAGGGCAAGCCGGAGTGGCGGACCCGAACCACCCCGCCAGGATCGCGCCCTCGCCTCCGCGCGGCAATCGCACCGCTCGTTCGACCGCCGGACCTGCCGCCGCGGTCGAATCGTCGCGCCTGGGGCGCCTCCCCCCCGGCAGGTCGCAACGAGGCAGCCCGACCGGACGAGAGAACGCGAAGCGCCAGGACGAAACCCGGGCACCCCTTCACTGCCGCCTTCGCAACACCCGCCCGGCCAGAAAGCAGAACGCGCAGCGCCACCGAGGCTTTTCTCGGAGAAGCAGATCTTTCCTGTCATCATCGGCCGGCATTCGAATCCGTGGAGGTCCGGCGATGACCGAGACGAGCTGGGTGGATGTCGGCACGGCGGTGGAGCTCTCCGATGGCCCCGCGGTGCGCGAGGTCCGGGTCGGACGCTCGAAGGTGGCGCTGGTCCGCAAGGACGGTGGTTTTTCGGCGATCTCGGGCGTCTGCAATCACGTCGGCGGGCCGCTGGGCGAAGGGGCGCTCGACGGCGACTTCGTGGTCTGCCCTTGGCATGGCTGGAAGTTCCACTGCGTCACCGGCGAGGGCGAGCCGGGTTTCGCGGAGGACCGCGTTCCTCGCCACGACGTGAGGGTCGACGGCGGCCGCGTGCTGGTCGCCGCCGAGCCGGCGACGAAGCGCAGCAAGAAGCCGCACGAGACCCATCCGCTGGCGCGGCGGCCCGAGCGGGAAGCCGGACCACTGCGCATCGTCGGCATCTCGACGACCGCGATGAACCGCGATCTGCCCCGCTACTCGACCTCCGATGCTCTGCTCGAGATCGCGCTCGCCCACGGCGTCGAGGCGCTCGACTGCGAGCGCCGCCTGATTCGCCTCGACGACCTGGAGTTCCGTTCCTGCGAGGGCTACTACTCGAAGAGCGCGCGCGCCTGCACCTGGCCCTGTTCGATCACCCAGATGGACCCGGACGACCAGCTCGACCGGGTCTACGAGGCGATCGTCCACTGGGGCGACGTGATCCTGGTCGCGACTCCGATCCGCTGGGGCGCCGCCTCGGCGCTCTATTACAAGATGGTCGAGCGGATGAACTGCATCCAGAACCAGATCACGCTCGCCAACCGCATCCTGCTCAAGAACAAGGTCGCGGCCTTCATCGTCACCGGCGGCCAGGACAACGTCCAGGCGGTCGCCGGCCAGATGCTCGGCTTCTTCGCCGAGGTCGGCTGCGTCTTCCCGCAGTACCC
The DNA here is from genome assembly GCA_963700315.1 of uncultured Acidobacteriota bacterium. GTDB lineage: Bacteria > Acidobacteriota > Thermoanaerobaculia > Multivoradales > JAGPDF01 > JACTMI01. The sequence goes on from CAVOXC010000003.1 coordinate 636,049, forward strand.
CTACATCGCTCACTCGCGCGGCTGGGACGCCGAGGACATGGAGCGCAACGTCGCCGCCGTGCGCGACTCGAAGCCGCTCCACGACGCCGCGCGCGAGCTCGCCGTGCGTGCTGTCGACATGGCGCGGGTCCTCATCGATTCGCGCGTCGAGGATCGCCAGCTCCAGCGCGGCGGTCGCAAGGCCTACGGGCCGCAGCGACTCGCCGGCGACTGACGCCGCCAGCGCGCGGGGCGACCGACCCCAGATGTCCACTCGCACGGTTCTCTACCTGACCGCGTTTCTCCGCGCTGTCGGCGTCGGCGCGACCGGCATTCTGATCGGCGTTCACCTCGCTCGCGTCGGGCTCGGTCCGCAAGAAATCGGCGCGGTGGTGAGCGCGGGGCTGGCGGGCGCCGCCTTCGCGACGCTGCTCGCCACCACCCACGGCGACCGCATCGGCCGCTACCGCTTTCTCATCGGCACCACCGCTCTCGGCGCCGCGGGCACGCTCGGTTTCGTCCTGGCCGACGGCCCGCTCGCGCTCGGGATCTTCGCCTTCGTCGGCATGCTCAACGGCATGGGGCGGGACCGCGGCGCGGCGCTCGTGCTCGAGCAAGCGGCGCTGCCGGCGACCACGAGCGACGAGCGGCGAACGCGCGTCCTCGCGGTCTACACGATGCTCCAGGACGTCGGCCACGGCCTCGGCGCGCTCGCCGCCGGAATCCCGTCGCTGCTGGTCCGCGCCGAGTGGCCCGCTGCGCGAGCGACCGGCACGACGCTCGGCGCGACGGCGCTGCTCGCCGTCGTCGCGCTCGCGCTCTACGCGCGCGCCGGCGGGCCCTCGAGCCACCGCTCGGGACCTCGCGCGCGCGGCCGACACCGGCCGGTCGCAGCACGGTCTTTCGCCTCTCGGCGCTCTTCGCGGTCGACAGCCTGGCCGGGGGCTTCCTCACCACCGCGCTGCTCTCCTACTTCTTCTTCGAGCGCTTCGGTGCCGAGGAGGCGGCGCTCGGCCTGCTCTTCTTCGGCGCGCGCGTCCTGAACGCGCTCTCCCATCTCGCCGCCGCGCGGCTCGCCGAGCGCTTCGGCCTCGTCAACACGATGGTCTTCACCCACATCCCGTCGAGCCTGCTCCTGGTCACCGTCGCTTTCGCTCCGAGCTTCCCGGTCGCGGCGGCGCTCTTCCTGCTGCGCGAGGGGCTGGTCGAGATGGACGTGCCGACCCGCACCTCCTACGTGCTCGCGGTCGTGGCGCCCGAGGAGCGCACTTTCGCCTCGGGGGTCACCAACCTCGTGCGCGTCGCCGGCTGGGCCATCGCCCCCGTCGTCGCGGGGCTCCTGATGAGCGCCGGGGACCTCTACCTGCCGCTCGTTCTCGGCGCGGCGATGAAGATCGGCTATGACCTGCTGCTCTGGCGCTCCTGCCACGGGCTGCCACCGCCCGAGGAGCGGCGCCAGGCGACGGCCGAGCGCATGGGCGAGGGCAGACCCGGCGCCCACGCGACCATTCCGGTGCCGCTCGAAGGCGCACATGACGGGCACCCTTGACCGGGCCCCGACGCGGCGCCCACACGCCAAAGCGGTAGGATTTCCGTTCGAGGAGATCCGAGCGCCATGGGCACGAGAGACCCCCGCGTCGACGCCTACATCGCGAGGTCGGCCGAGTTCGCCCGGCCGATCCTGGAACACCTGCGCGCGCTGGTGCATCGGGCGTTCCCGAGAATCGAGGAGACGATCAAGTGGGGCATGCCGACGTTCGAGCACCACGGCATCGTCTGCCACATGGCGGCGTTCAAGGGGCATTGCGCCTTCGGCTTTTGGCACGGCGAGCTGGTCGAGGCGGCAGCCAAGAAGCAAGAGGCGATGGGCCAGTACGGACGGATCACCACGCTCTCCGACCTGCCTTCCGCTCGGACGATCGCGACATTGGTGCGCAAGGGCGCGGCGCTCAACGCCAGCGGCGTCAAGAATCTGCCGAAGCTCAGGCATCCGAAGCGCGCGATCCGCATACCTGCCGACCTCGTCGCCGCCCTGAAGAAGAACGCCAGGGCGCGCGAGACGTTCTCAGCCTTCCCGCCCAGCCAGCGGCGCGAGTATCTCGAATGGATCACCGAGGCGAAGACCCCGGCGACCCGCGCCAAACGCCTCGCCACCACGCTCGAGTGGCTCGCCGAGGGGAAGCCGCGCAACTGGAAGTACATGAAGCCGGCGGCGAAACAGTCGAAGTCGCAATAGCGCAGAACCAGAGTTGGCTCGGTCTCGCCCGGGTAGGCTGCGCCGCGCCAGGTAGCAACCTCGAGAAAGCCCTGCAGAGAAGGGGTGGGCTCGAACCATGCTGTGGGCTGGCGCCCGAGCGCCGAGGGATTCCTTTCTCGTTCGCTCTTCCCAGAACGGATGACGCATTCGGCACGACCGCCCATCGCGCCCGCGCCCCAGCGCCCTCGAGCCACCCCCTTCTCTGCCAAGGGAGCGATGGCGTGGGCACTTCGTCCCTTCGCGTCAGCGGCTCGCCGATCGCCTTGTCGGCCCCAGACCAGTAGCATTCGGCCGCGCGCGGTTTGCTCTCGGGCCGGTCGAGGGTCCAAGTGGGCATGACGACACCGTCCGCGCAACCCGCGATGCGACGAGAGCCTCCCGAGATGGACCCCGGCACCGCACCAGCCGACGGCGAGAAAGAACTGGTCGCCAACGCCCGGGCCGGCGCACGCGACGCCGCCGAGCGGCTGGCGACGGAGAGCTATCAGCAGCTCTTCGCCTCCTGCTGCCGGATGACCGGCGACTCCGACCGCGCCGCCGACCTGGTCCAGGAGACCTACCGCAAGGCCTGGCAGTCGCTCGCCAGCTTCCGCGGCGACAGCCGCTTCTCGACCTGGCTCTTCCGCATCGCCTTCACGACCCATCTCAAGCAGCTGCGCCGACCGCGGCTCGTCCTGCCGATCGAGCCGGCGCGAGAGGCCGCGGTTCCCGACCCCGGTCCCTCCCCCGAGGTCGCAGCGGCACGGCGCGAGCGGAGCGAGCAGCTCCGCCGCGCCGTCGCCGCGCTCCCCGAGACCCTCCGCTACCCCATCTCGGCGCACTACTGGGCCGATACCCCGGTGCGCGAGATCGCGGCGGTTGAAGGGATCACGCCGGTCGCCGTCCGCAAGCGGATGGCGAAGGCGTTCCGACGGATCGCCGCCAGCCTGCAACCGGACCAGGAGAACTCCCGATGAACCGCCTCGACCGCATTCACCGCCGCGAGCTCGAACAGGAGCTGCGCGACGTTCCGACTTCGCCGCCGCCGAGCGACCTGCTCGACCGGATCCATGCCGACATCCCGAAGCACCTGACCGCCGCCAACGAGAGCGGCGATGCGCCACCGCCGCGCCGCCCCTGGCACCGGACGCCGCTTTTCCGCATGGCCGCCTCGATCGCCGTCGTCACCCTCGGCGTCACGCTCGCCTGGCGCACGCTCGAGGAGCGCTCGGCAAGGCTGCGCCGAGCTCGAGCATCCGAACCAGGAGATTCGATTCCAGCCAGCCACCCTCGAGCCGGCGGGCGAATTCCAGGCGAAGCGCGCCGTCGAGGTCGGGCCCACGTCCGCAAGCAAAGGCTCCAGTGAAGGGGTCGCTCGGGGATCGCCGCGGCGCAATGCGTTGACCGCCGGCGAGAAGGTCGAAACCGACTCCCCCTACTTGGAAAAAGCCCCCGTCGGGAACGAGCGCGCTGTCGGCCCCCTCGATCTCGAAGCGCGGGGCTCGGACCCGAGGCACGATTCGGCTCGCGCGTCTGGCCTGCGCGAGGGCTATCTCGCGGGCACCGACGAGCCGGCCGTCGCTGCCGAGCTGATCGTCGCCCCCAAGGCCGCCCCGGCGCCCGAGCGAGTCGCTACTCGCGATCGCGGCCAGACCGAGCCACGGCAGGCTCAGGCGGTTGGGCGAAATGCCCTCGCGGACTCCAGCGGCAGTCATGCCGGCGACGAGAAGAAGAAGACCTACGAGGAGTCGTTGACGGTCACCGCGCCAGCGCCGAGCGTCGGCACAAGCGCGGCGACCGACCGCAACGTGACAGCTCAGGAGGCGCTCGCCAGTCCGCGCGGACTCGCCAACAGCCTCGCCGCCACGGAGGCGGACAAGATCGCGCGGCTGGAGCAGGCGAAAGGCGCGAGCGCGCCCCCGTCGACCGGTGGCGCGGCGGAGCCGAATGATCAGCCGGTGGGTGACATGTTCTTCCGGCCGGCCGGGACCAACCCCTTCGTCGACACCGCGGAGGACCGCCTCTCGACCTTCGCGCTCGACGTCGACACCGGCTCCTACACGCTCGCTCGCTCCTACCTCGAGCGCGGGGCGCTGCCGCCGGTCGAGGCGATCCGCGTCGAGGAGTTCGTCAACGCCCAGCGCTACGACGACCCGGCGCCCCGGCGCGGCGAGTTCACCCTGGCCGCCGAGGGCGCGCCCTCCCCGTTCGTTCCTGTCACTTCGGGCGACCGCTACCGCCTGGTCCGCTTCGCGGTCAAGGCGCGCGAGATCTACTCCCGCGGAGCGCAAGAGCGCGCTGTTGACCTTCGTGGTCGACGTCTCCGGCTCGATGAATCGGGAGAACCGGCTCGGCCTGGTGCAACGCGCGCTCGGCCTGATGCTCGATGAGCTCGGCTCCGACGACCGCGTCGCGCTCGTCGTCTACGGCTCGCGCGGCCGCGTGCTGCTCGGCCACACCCGCGATCACCAAGCGATCCGCGATGCCATCGGCCGGCTGGTCTCCGAAGGATCGACCAATGCCGAGGAGGGGCTGCGCCTCGGCTACGACCTCGCCGCCGAGTCCTACCGGCCGGGCGCGATCAACCGCGTCATCCTCTGCTCGGACGGCGTCGCCAACGTCGGCGCGACCGGCCCCGAGTCGATCCTCGCCCGGATCGGCGACGCGGCGCGGCGCGGCATCGAGCTGACCACGGTCGGCTTCGGCATGGGCAACTACAACGACGCCCTGATGGAGCAGCTGGCCGACCAGGGAGACGGCGCCTACCACTACGTCGACTCGCTCGAGGAGGCGCGCCGGGTCTTCGTCGAGAACCTGACCGGGATGCTCCAGACGGTGGCCAAGGACGCCAAGGTGCAGGTCGAGTTCGACCCGAAGAGCGTCGAGCGCTGGCGCCTGCTCGGCTACGAGAACCGCGACGTCGCCGACCGCGACTTCCGCAACGACGCTGTCGACGCCGGCGAGCTCGGCGTCGGCCATGCGGCCACCGCTCTCTACGAGATCCGCCTCGCGCCCGGCACGCGCCCGAACGACCGCCTGGCGACGCTCCGGTTGCGCTGGCAGAGCGTCGAGGCGAAGCGGGTGATCGAAGCCGAGCAGAGCCTTCGCGTCCGCGATCTCGGCCGCAGCTTCGACCGCGGCAGCCGCGACTTGCGGCTGGCGGCCGTCGCCGCCGAGCTGGCGGAGCGCTTGAAGAAGAGCTACTGGGCGAAGGACACGACCTGGTCCGCCCTCGCCACCGAGGCCCACCACCTCGACCGCGACTTCCCCCGCGACCGTGACGTCGCCGCCCTCGCCGCTCTCGTCCACCGCGCCGCGCGGCTGGCCGGCGACGACGAGCCGACCCACCGCCCCGGCGGCCCGCTCGACGACGAGCCTCGCCGCCGCTGAGCCCGCGACCGCTCGGCTTCAGGGCTGAGCGTAGAGCTCCGTGCTCAGGTACTTCATGCCGGAATCGACGGCGATCGCGACCACGGTGCGCTCCGGCCCCAGCCGCTCGGCGATGCGCAGCGCCACGGCGAGGTTGGCTCCGGTGGAAGTGCCGGCGAAGAGGCCCTCTTCGCGGGCGAGCCGGCGGGCGGTCGCCATCGCCTCCTCGGTCGATACCGTCTCGATCTCGTCGGCGAGCGAGTCGGACCACATCGGCACGACGAACCCGGCGCCGGTGCCTTCGATCCCGTGCGATCCGCTCGCCCTACCCGACAACACGGCCGACTCCGCGGGCTCGACCGCGACGACGCGCACGGTCTCGTCGTGCGCCCGGAGGCGCGTCGCAATTCCGCGCAGGGAGCCGCCGGTGCCGACGCTCTGGACGAAGGCGTCGACCCGGCCCGCAGCCTGCTGCCAGATCTCCTCGCCCATCCGGTCGTAGCACGCGAGCGGGTCGGTGTTGTTCAGCTGATCCGTCCAGTAGCTCCCGGGCGCGGCGGCGAGCCGCCGCGCCGTCTCGATCATCTCGAGCGTCAGCGCCTTGGTCGTGCCGCCGGTCGGCGCGGGGACGAGGGTGAGGCGGGCGCCCAACGCCGCCATGTGATCGCGCTTCTCCCTGCTGGCGGCTTCCGAGGTCACGATCCGAAGCGGGATTCCCTTGGCGGCGCAGACGAAGGCGAGCGAGACGCCGGTGCTCCCCCCCGTGTACTCGACCACCGATCCGCCCGGCCGCAGCCGCCCATCCGCTTCCGCCGCCTCGACCATCGCGAGCGCCATGCGGTCCTTCATGCTCCCGGTCGGATTCTCGTACTCGAGCTTGATCAGGATCCGCGCGCTCCCCTCCGGGACGAGCTTGCGGAGCGGCAGCATCCTCGTCCGTCCAATGGCGTCGAGCAGCCTCATCGCCTCTGCTTCCTTCCCACGCTGATTCTCCACTTGGGCTCCATCGGACCAGCAAGCCCCGGGGCGTTGGTCTCCGGCTGCCGATGAGCTGCTGGGCGCCGAGCGAAAAGCGCCTAGAAAACGAAGGGGACGAAACTCCCCGCCGACGTGCTCGCGGCGGCGTGAAAACTGCAGAGACCAAGAGTCTCGCGTGCCCAGAGCATGGGCAGGGCCGCACCGACTCGAATCGCGATCAGCATTGGATCCGCCGCGAAGAGATGATGGCTCGGCAAGACCCGACTAGTGCCGCGACTGCGACCAGGAAGGCGAGAACAGATAGCGCGTTCTGAATCATGACGACGAATTCTACGTCCCCGACGAGCCTCGACGCCGCTCTGCCGACATGCCGACCGGCGCTCGATCCCCGCGCTGCGGACAAGCGGCTACTCCTGCGCGCCGAATGCGTCGGAGTACGAGACCACGCCGCCTGGCAGTGGCGCGCCGAACGAGAGGGCCTGGAAGTACTCCGGCGGGACCTCCGGAAGCACGAGGCCAGGCTCGGCGCGAAAGCCGAAGCGACCGTAGTACCCGGGCTCCCCGAGCAGGACACAGCCGGCGGCGCGACGCGCTCGAAGGAGGCGCAGCGCTTCGCGCACGAGGCGCGAGCCCACGCCCCGCCGCTGGTGCTCTGGGGTCACGGCGACGGGTCCGAGACCGAACCAACCGGACGTCCCGTCCGAGATGGTGACGGGGGAGACCGCGACGTGGCCGATCACTGTTCCGCGCGCGTCCGCGACCAGCGAGAGCGTGAGCTCTCCGGCCCTGCGCAGCGCGGCGATGATGAACTGCTCGGTATGGCTCGTGTGCGGCGCGTGCAGGAAGGCGGCGACCGTCACGGCCTCGATCGCCTGGAGATCGGCGGCTGACTCGGGGCGAATCTCGACCTCCATCGCGCTCACTCGGTCGTGGAGTCGACGGGTTGCGGGTCGACCGGCGGCGCGCAGATCTGGTCGCACCGCTCCCCGGCGTAGGTCCATGTCGAGAAGGAGCCGGCGGCAGGATCGGAGGTGCGGATGAACGGATCCTCGCCGAACATCTTGGAGCTCCCGTGGAGCTGCGCCGCGATCATTCCGGGCTCGTGCGCGGAGCTCAGGTAGTCGTCGACGATCCGCCTCGCCGCCCGCAACCCCTCCTCGAGGGTGCCGAAGATCACGAGCCGATACCTACGGCTCTCGTCCATGTAGCGACCGAGGTCAGGATCAGGACCCAGAGGAATCCGCCGAGCCAGCCGCCGATCCAACCGAACCGCTCTTGTCGCCGTGCTCGCATCACTCCACCCCGGGCGGGCCGCTGAATCCGCCTTCGATTCCCTGCTGCACTCGAGGCATCAGGATGCCGTCGCGGAACTGTTCCCAGCTCTCCTTCGACTTGTGGATCGCCACGATCGTCCAGCCATCCTCCGACGGCCCAGTCGCATGAAAGTGCTGGCCTTCCGGCAGCTTACTCCGGCTGGGATGCACAGCGCCGAGACGAACCGAAGTCGCCCGAGCCCGAGCCCCACGGGCCGCATGAGCCCCATGAGCCCTATACTCCGGCCATGACCAAGATCCAGGCGAAGAGAACCGCTCCGGCGCCGACGGCGCGCCCCCGACGCGCGAGCCGCGCGATCCGCCCGAGCCTCGCGGCCACCGCGCTCTTCGCCACGGCGCTCGCCTGCGGGCCGGTCGCGGGCGATGCGGGCGCCCGAATCACCGGCGACGCGCGCGAGCCCATCGTCGGCGGCCCGTGCGAGGGGTGCGAGTGGGTTTTCGCGGACAGGCCCGAGACGATCGGCGCACGGGCGCGGATCGCGCCAGAGGACGCCGAGGGCGAGCGGCTCGTCGTCGCGGGAACTGTCAGCGACCGCTCCGGCGCGGCGCACGCCGGGATCGTCGTCTACGCCTACCAGACCGACGCCGGCGGCATCTACCCGCGCCACCCGGAGGGCGTGCGCCACGGCCGCTACCGCGGCTGGGCCGTGAGTGACGAGAGCGGGCGCTTCACCTTCGACACGATCCGCCCCGGCGGCTACCCGGGAACGGGGATCCCGCAGCACATCCACCTGCACGTCATCGAGCCGGGCCGCTGCACCTACTACCTCGGCGACCTCCTCTTCGACGATGACCCCCGTCTCGGCGCGCGCGACCGCGCCCGCGCCGCCACCGCCCGCGGCGGCTCCGGCCTCGCGACGCCCACCCGCGACCTCGACGGCGCCTGGCACGTCCGCCGCGACATCGTCCTCGGCCTCGGCATCCCGGACTACGAACGCTGCGCCGGCGCGAAGTAGGCGACGTGATTCGGGAGGAGCGAGGCGCTCAGAGCGTGAAGGGCGCGCAGCCGGCGCACGTGCCGCGGCGCTGGCTCAGGTTGGGGAATTGGCGCGTCGCGGAGAGGTCGTTGATCCGCTCGAGCAGACCCGACTCCAAGCGCTCGCGCAGCTCGCGCAGCGCTCTGATGTCTGCCGGCGTGGTGGGAAGCCCCGTCGCGAGGTCGAGCGGCTCAGGAATCGGCGAAGAGCGTCGCGAATCGGTCTTGGAGGCCATGGCGTTCCACGTAGTCTCGCACTTGCGCAAGATCGACGCCAGGAAGGCGCAGTAGGAAGCGGATGTCTTCGAGATCCCGCGACGCGCGCTCGGGATCGTTGGTGATCGCCTGGAGCTTCATCGCGATCAGGTGCTCCGGAGCGGCGACCGCAAGGTCGACCCCTCCGGGACCGGGCAGCGAGCGCGCGGCGGCGAAGAGACGATCCGCGGTCTCCCCCTCGACATAGACGAAGTCGACCCGCCCCAGGCGCGGCTCCGCGTGCAAGTGGTTGGAGTAGCCGCGCGAGCGGTGGAGCGTCGCGTAGCCGAGCTCTTCCATGAAGGCGACGACGGGCTCCTGAGCTTCCAGCCGGGTGACGAGATCGAGGTCCAGCGTGGTGCGCGCGAGCCCATAAGCCGCGAGGCCGACGCCACCCACCACGGCCATCTCGAACCCGCCGCGCGAGAAGAAACCCTGGATCCGTTCGAGGGCGGCCGCGAAGTCCATGGCCGGATTCTACGGCGGTGCCCGTGTCCCGGCCGAGATCGTCGAGCTCGGCGGCGTGGGACCCGCTGAACCGAGGGCGATTGACGGCGCGGTAGCAGACTGTCCATCGGCACACCCGGTGCCATCCGACGGGTGCGCCCCGACTTGGCCCGCAGGCGCAGGAGCCGACCTCCGGCCGCACGGTCGCGGCGCTGTCTCTCCGGCTAAGGGTTCCCGGCTACCTCACCAGGTTCGACAAGCAAGTCGAGCTCTCGCAGCAGCGCCTCGATCGCGTCCAGAACGGGCGCTCCCGCGTGCGCCGAAACGTCCCCATCCTCGAGCTCCTCGACCTCCCGCACCTGGTAGATCGTACGGAGGAGCGTGATCACGGTAGGAGCATCGCCCTTCTCGAGCCGGAAGACCCGGGTCGCGCTGGTGCCCGAGGCGATGTCGTCGAAGTCCAGAGGCCCGTGCGGGTCGGAGGCGCGGACGCCGGCGTCCCGCAGCCGCAGGACGCTCTCGGCCTGCTCGACCTGCTCGGCGACGTCGGACACGACCAGGACCTTCGGTTCCTGGATCACCGCTGCACTCCGAATCCGCACCTGTATGCGGAGCTGCATCAGAGCCTCCCGCGTCTCCATCTCGTCGAGATAGAAGACCCTCGTGACCCGTGGCTCGGGCGCCGGCGCGGTTTCCGCCGGAGCGCCAACCGAGGCGCCGGCAGAAACGACGATGGCCAGGGTTGCGGCGCAGGCGAGGGGATGAACAGCAGGAGTCGAGCGCATGGCGGCATCTCCTCATCGATGCAACTCAACCTACGACAGCCACCGGGCCGGCGTCCACTGCGGACGCCCCCCGAGCCGTCGAACCGCGCCGTCGCTCGCTCCCGAGCGCCGCGGACTCGCCCGGCGCAGCGTCACTTGCCGTCGAGCAGCAGGCAGACGCAGCAGAGGCCGGGGCGCGGGGCGAGCACGGGCTTCGCTCCCGACAGCGCCAGCCCGGCAACCACCCCTAAGAGCAGGTCGAGGTTCATGCCGCAGACAAGCTGCGTGTGCGCGTCCACCAGCGCGTGGAACGGACAGTTCCGCAACCGCAACTCGCGGCCCACGATCTCGGGCTCGTACCCTTGCGCGGTGAGTACCCCTTCGAGCGCCGCGAACAGGCGACGCCGGCCGGCGCGAGGTCCCGCGAGCGCCCGCGCCTCGACACCGATCTGTTCGCCTCGAGCACGAGAGCTCACCGTCAGCGCGGCGCGCGCTTCCGACGCGAGACTGTGATCCACCGCCTCGGCGAGCAGCCGCGCGGCCAGCTCGTAGCGCCGCGGCGGCAGCGTGACCTCGAACTGCTGTTCGGAGCGGCGGTAGAGCTTGGCCGGCCGGCCGGCACCCGGGCCCGCGCGCCCGGAAAGGCGGCGGAAGGAGGCCTCGAGCAGCCCTTCGGCGACCAGGCGATCGAGATGGAAGCCGGCGACGCTGCGTGACACTCCGACCGCTTTCGCCGCTTCGTCGCGACCGACCTCCTCGGCGACGGCGACGTGCAGGTAGAGGGCCCGTCGCAGACGGTCGCCCAGCGCCGCCAGACCGCCGAGCTGCTGCTCGAGCTCGGTGGTTCCGGTGTCGGGCGAGCGCTTCGGTCGATCGGTCATGACTGGTCGTGATCGCGCGCGGCTCGAGAGCTCAGCCACGGGCAGGCCTCTAAAATAGCCCACCCTGCGCCTAGAGTCCAAGGCCGCTTGGCAAGCACACTCCAAAACCCACTTCATTGACTATCGCGCTTGACAGGGATTGCCGTCATTTCTAAAATTGCTAATATAGTATTTAGAAACGCACCGGTGCCCATTTCGGTCCCCGGCACAACGGAGAGGAGCTCCCTTGAAGACACCCACCCTCGTCGTCGCCTGCGCGTCCCTGATCTTGCTCGGCGCACCTGCCTTCGCCCAGATCGATGACGCTCAGATTGCCGCGATCGTCGTGACCGCCAACCAGGTCGACATCGAAGCCGGCAAACTCGCGGCGGCCATGTCGACCAACTCTTCCGTCGTGGCTTTCGCGCAACGGATGGTCACGGACCACACAGGCGTCAACGAGGCGGCGACCGCGCTCGTCACCCGGCTGAAGGTGACACCGAAGGAGAACCCAACCAGCGCGAGCCTGCAGCAGGCAGGCGATGCCAACCTGGCCCGTCTCCGGAATCTTCGCGGCGCCGCCTTCGACAGGGAGTACGTCGCGCACGAGGTCGCCTACCACCAGCAGGTGATCGATGCGATCGAGGGCACCCTGATCCCGGGCGCCTCCAACGCCGAGCTCAAGGCGCTTCTGGTGAAGGTACGGCCGGCTTTCGACGCGCATCTCGAGCACGCGCGACAGCTCCAATCATCCCTGGGCAATGACTGACCGCGATGGCATCGATCGCCAGCAGACGACTCGCGTTCGCCGCTGGAACGGCGGGGCTCATCCTCTGCGGGATGGGCCGCGCCGCCGCGGCCGACGAGCCGCCCGCCCCGCAGCGGCATGCGGTGACGATCGAAGGCAACGCCTTCACTCCCGAGACCCTCACGGTGAGCGCAGGGGATACCATCGTGTGGGCCAACCAGGACTTCTACCCGCACACCGTGACCGAGAAGAGCAGCCGCTTCGACTCCAGCGCCATTCCGGCGGGCGAATCCTGGACCTTCGAGGCCGACACCGAGGGGACCTTCGAGTACACCTGTGCCTTCCACCCGACGATGAAGGGCACGTTGCGCGTCCGCTGAAGGAAGAGTCCCTCGCACTTCCGCCGAGAGCGTCGGTCTTCGCGCCGCGCTCGCGATCGAGGAAGCACATGGAGGAGGCCACTGGACGCCCGCCCTCCCCGACCGCGGCCGGATAAACTGACAGCGATGGACGCGACCGCACGACGAGCTCGCTTGGACGCCTTGGGCGGCGAGGCCAACCCGGCGCGGCGGCGGCTGGCGGCGCTGGCGCTGGTCGCGGACCGCTTGGCGGAAGATGGCCTCGAACCGATCCTGGTCGGCGGGGCGGCGCTCGAGTTCTACACCGCGGGAGGCTACGCCACCGGCGATGTCGACCTGGCGCTGGCGCTCACTCCGGAGGTCGATCGTGCCTTCGCCGACCTCGGATTCTCGAAGAAGGGACGATTCTGGTTGCGCGAAGACCTGGACCTTCTGTTCGAGGCTCCAGCGCCCGGCGGCCTGCCCGGAGAGACGGCGCCGCGAACGATCGTGGAGGTCGACGGCCTGCCTGTCGTCGTGATTGGAGTCGAGGACCTGCTGATCGATCGGCTGCGCGCCGCCGTTCATTGGCGAAGCGACGAGGATCGACGGTGGGCGCGGAGGCTGGCGCTCCTCTACGCCGAACGGATGGACTGGGAGTACCTGCGGCTCAAGACCGCTCCGGTGCAAGAGGAGAGCGCCGAGCTCTCGGCCCTCGAGCGAGAGCTCGGCCGGTGATCTCCTACGACGAATTCCAGGCCGAAGTGCGCAAGCTCCGCCGCGAGCGATGGGTCGAGATCGTCGCCGGAGAGCGGCCGGGAAGGCCTCCGGGCCGCCGCCCGCGCGACCCGGAACAGGAGGAGCTCCTGCTCGCCCTCGATCGAGCGCGGCTCGAGCGCGAGGGGCGGCTCCGGCTGGAACCCGACGCGAAGCCGGCGAAAGAGCGCTGACTCGGCGCAGCTGGACGCGGCCCGGGAGAAGTGCCGGAAGCGGCGAAGAGGTACCAGCCGCCTGGGAAGTGACTCAGGAAGATCGAGTTGCCGAGCGGATGGCAGCGGCTCGACTTCCGCCACGAGTCATTCCTCGATCTCCTCCCGGGCGCCGGGCCGGCTCCCCGGTTCGGATGCCGACTCGAGCGCCGCCAGGGCGCGGCGCGCCGGTTCGCCTGCGCCCTCCCGCAGGAGATCTTCGAGCCAAGAGCGGCCCGAGCCGTCGCCGGCCATGCGCTCGAGCGCCACCGCCATGCGCGCGCCGCGGGCGAAGTCGCGGAATGGCCCCCGGTCCTGGCGGCGCGCCGCGCGGACCGCCTCGACGGCGGCCGCCGGGCAGAGCCGCGCGGCCGCCTCGAGCACGCGCTCCTCCCCCTGATCCAGCCGGCCCAAGAGCAGGCTCTCGACCCAGTGGCGCGCGGGACCTTCGAGACGACTCAAAGCGTCGAGGTCGAGGTCGGCCGCGCCCGGCCCCAGGGCCGCGACGAAGCGATCGAGGACCTCCGACTCGCTCTGCGACGGAGACTCGGCCAGACCGAGGTCGCGGGGCATCCGGCCCGCCTCGAGGGCGCGAAACAGCGCTCGCGCTTCGTCCGCCGCCGGTCGCGCGACCGCCTCGAGGCTGGAGATCAGCCGAGTGCTGATCGCGCGCAGCGGGCCATGCTTCGCCGTCTCGAGGTCCTCGAGGCGATACCGGCGCACGAGCGCGCCGAAGGCGCAGGCGCGCACCGCGGTCTCCGCGTCGAACAGGGCCTCGAGCAGGGCCTCCTGAACGGCCGCTCCCGGAGCCGCCGCGAGCGCGAGGGCCGCTCCGGCGCGAGCGCCGCTGTCCTCGCAGGCCAGGAGCTCGAGCCAGCAAGGCTGCGGATCGAACTCGGCATCCAGTTCCGCGAGCGCCGAGGCGATGCGGAACCGAAGCCAGCCCGTGGCGCCCGGCAGAGCGGCGTCGAGCGGCGCGACGGCCGCGGCGCGACCGACGATGGCGAGCGCCCCCGGCACCCGCGCGTCGCTAGGATCGCGCTCCAGCCGCGCGAGCAGGAGGCGCTCGGCCCGCTCGCGCTCGACCTCGCCCAGCCGCCCCAGGGCGGCGAGGTCGAAGTCGTCGGCGTAGCGGCGATCGGTGCGCGGAGCGGCCAGGCTCTCGAGAAACGACCGCAGCTCGCGCGAGTCACCGGTCACGCGCGCCTGTCTATCCCAGTTACCGACGATTTGACCAGCGCAGAGACGAAACGGACGCGGCCATGGCCGCTCGACGGTCACGCCCAAGATGGCGCTCGAGCCCGTCGACCCGGCCTCTCTGCAGACCGCGGAGCTGCGCGGCTTCGCTCCTCTCGACTCGTCTCAGGACGCGCGCGAGCTCGGACGCAGGATCGGCGGCAGCGCTGCGGGATCGGTCTCCTTGAGCGCCCTGAGGCGGGCTACTTCGGCGGGCGCGACGGTGGCCATCGGCGCGAACGCTGCCGAGACCTGGCGGTGGAGGGATTCGGAGAGGCGTTTGCGGTCGGGTTCGATCACCGGCTCGGAGCCGAGCACGACCTGGGCCTCGATGCCGGGGAGTTGCGCCAGGGTCCAGAGGTGGGGGCCCAAGGGCATGTCGCCCCACCAGTGGATCGTGAGGTGGACCGGCGCGGCGTCCTGTTTCACGCGGTAGCCGAGGGCGGCCCAGTGGACCGGGCGCTCGAGCTTGACGGCGAGCTCCAGGAGCGGCGAGCGGAAGGGCAGCACTGCGTCGCCGGCGCCTGAAGTCCCCTCCGGGAAGATCACGATCGCCTGCCCCGCCGCGAGCGTCCGCTCGATCTGCTCGAGCACTCTGTGCAGCGCGCGGCGCGCCTTCCTGTCGATGAAGATCGTCTCGACCGATCGGCACATGGCGCCGAAGGCCGGCCAGCGATCGATCTCCGCCTTGGCGACGAAGACGCAGGGGAGCTGCGAGCCGAGCACGATGATGTCGAGGTAGGAGAGGTGGTTCGAGACCAGCAGGAAGGGCGGCCGCGGCGGCGGCCCCGCTCGCGTCACTTTCACCGCGAGCGCCCAGCAGAGCGAACGGCTGAACGCCTGGAACGCCGCGCCGCGCCAGCGGGCACGCTGCCGCGGCCAAGGCGAGAGCACCAGCGAGCCGAAGAGCGCGGCGAGATAGCAGGGCAGCGTGAAGAGCCCCGCGAGCGCCAGCCGGACGACGGCTCGGGCCTGGCGGAAGAGCCTCAACCGCCCTCCGCGAGCCGCTTCACGGCGTCGCGCGAGGTCGCGAAGAGCGTGAGATCGCCCAGGCGCAGGAGCTCGCCCTCGACCACGACCGGCTCCGCGACCAGGTCGAGCAGCTCCGGGCCGAGCGGGCGGCCCGACTCCGAGACGAGCAGCACCACCAACGCCAGCCCCGCGCCGTCGCGCGCCACCAGCGCCGCCGGCGAGCCGCCCGAGATGCAGCGGATCGCGCAGTCCTTGTGCGACTTGCCCTGCCCGGGCTTCATCACGCCGAGGTAGCACTTCGAGTCGACGATCTCGCCCGCGAGCGTGGCGCGACCGAGTGGCGCCGGCGGCGACGACGCGTCGGCCGCTCCAGCGAGCGCTTCGGCGCGCGAGACTTCGAACAGACGCACGCCGCCGCGGCGGATCCAGCGGCCGGTGAGGTTTACCTCGCTGTCGGCGAGGGCGCGCACCGCGGCCGGCGGGCCGTGCTTGCCGTCGCCCACCAGCGGTACGACCTCGATCGCCGGATCGCCGTCCGCGGTGCGCGCGGCGACCCAGAGCGCCGCCAGCGGCGCGGCGCGGAGCACGCCTCGAAGCTCGCGATCGATGCCGAACTCGTAGGTGCCCGCGCCCAATGGCCCCTGCCCCGCCGCGACGAGAGCGGCGACTGCGATCGCCGTGACGGCGAGCGCGACCACCGTGCGCCGGAGGAAGCGGGCGAGCTCCGGCGGCAGCTCGAGGTAGCCGACGAAGAACTCCTCGTCCGCTCTCCGGCCCCGCTGGCCGCTCATGCCTCGCCTCCGCGCCCTGCGAAGGTCGCAGACGCCACCGGCGTGCCGGGCGGCAGCGGCCGCGGGTCGACCCAGACCCGGCGGTCGACGATGCGCACGCGGAAGGTCGGCACTCTCTCGGTGAACGGCGGCGGCGCGGCTCCCGTCGCCGGCAGGTACTGGAAGCCGTGCCAGGGACAGGTGACGCAGCCGTCGATGATCCTGCCCTCGCCCAGCGGGCCGTTCTGGTGCTGGCAGACGTTCGAAAGCGCCGAGATCTTGCCGTCGTAGCGGAAGACCGCGACCCGCTCGCCGCCGAGTGCCACGACCTTCGCGCGCTTCTCGGCGATCTCGTCGACGCCGCAGACCTCGACGAAGCCCGTCGCTCCCGCCACCGTCCGCGCCCTATCGACCCAGGCCTCCCGCCATCCCGCGGCGACGTGGAGCCCGGCGATTGCCACGACGCCCAACCCGAGCGCACCCGCCAGGAGCGGCGAGCGCTCGTCCTGGAGCGCGCCGAGCGCGACGTGCGCGACGACGAGCGCGTAGGCGAGATAGACCGCCATGTGCAGCGCCTTCCAGACCGGCGCGGTCAACTGCGCCAGCCAGAAGTCGTGGCTCGTCGCGGCCATCAGGAAGAGGATCGCGAGCGCGGCGAAGCCGAGCTGCTGGAAGGGGAACTGCGCGAGGCTCTCGACCCTTGTGTTCGAGACGAACAGCGAAACGAAGGGGTTCAAGTCGCCGAGCGAGTGGAACTGAACGAGCGAGAGCGCGCCGTGCGCGAGCGCGCACACGAACATGGTGACGCCCAGGTGCCGGCGGTTGTACAGCAGCGGCAGGAAGCGGCGGTCGAGCCGGGCGAGCGGACCGAGCGCGAGGATGACGTGGAGCAGGAGCAGCGCCGCGGTGGCGAAGCCGCGGATCAAGAGCGTCTCGGCGGTGATCTCGGGGCGGAGCCAGAGTGTCGCGGCGGCGAAGAGCGCGAGGTAGCCGACGAGCAGAGCCAGCATCGTGAGGTCGTAGCGCCGCTTGAAGGGCGACCAGCCGACCGCCTGGTAGCCGTGGCTCACGGCCGCGCTCCCGGCGCCGGCGCCATGTCGTCCGCCCCGGCGTGCTCGGCCGCCGCGCCGGTGAGCGGCCGCTCGGGCCACTCCGGCCGCGCGGCGAGCGCCGCGATCAGCAACGCGAGCAGCGCCGGCGCGAGCAGCAGCCAGAGCGTGCGGTGGATCCGGCGGTGCGTCGCGAGCATCAGTCGCTCCCCGCCGCGGCGCGACGATGGGCGTTGCTCTCGACCGGCGGTGCCGCGCGCCCGGCGCGCCAGCGGCGAGCGAAGAGCGGCCAGAGCGCGACGACGCCCGGCAGCACCGCCAAGCGGAAGCCCCAGGTGCCCGTCCGGGCCCCGGGGTCGAGCCGATCGACGCCGCGGGTGACGAAGAGGAAGGCGACAGCGAACAGGAAGCCGCAGGCCAGGTAGAGGCCGGCGAGCCGCACCAGCCAGGTCGCGATCGAGAGTGCCGTCATCCCCGCGCGCCCTCCACCGATCTCATCCTTCTCAACCTTCTCAACCTTCTCAACCTTCTCAACCTTCTCAACCTTCTCAACCTGCTCAACTCTCTCATCCTTCCGAGCCTTCTCGAACTGCCGGCGGGAGCGCGACCTCGGTCGCCGCCTCGGGCAGGCAGCGCCCCTCGCCGCACGCCTGGAAGCGGAGCCGCAGCTTGGGCTCCCGCTCGCCCTCGAGAGCGCCAACGCCCGCGCACGCCGATCTCCCCCTCGAGCCCGAGGGGCGAGCCGTCGAGCGCCAGCGCGAGCGGCTCCGGAATCTCGAGCCCGGCAAGCTCGACGCCCACGCCCTCCAGCGCCAGCGCCGCTCCATCCGAATCGCCGAGCGGCGCAAGGTGCCAGCCCTCCTGCACTACCAGCCCCAGCTCGAAGGCGAACCAACCCCCTTCTATGGAAGTCTTGGTTCGGACCGTCACTCGAACTCCCGCCCCCGCCTCGTCGACGAGCACACCCAAGGCCGGGTGCGCCCCTCCGCCCCGCCCAGCCGACGCCGCAGCCGCGCCGCGCGTTGCCGCCGCCCGCGCCAGCGCGATCGAGAAGGCGCGCGCGCCGTCGACATGGGTCGAGGCGATCGGAGCGAACGCGGCGAGCGCCCGCTCGGCGCGCTCGGCGAAGCGCGCCGCGCCGGTCGCCGCCGCGAGCTCGAGGTGGTCGAGGCTCGCGACCGCGTTGGCGGCCGGCATCGCGCCGTCGAAGATCTCCTTGCCGCGCACCAGGAGATCGGGCGACTCGGCGGCGTTGAACCAGCCGCCGGCCGGCGCGGCGAGCCGTCTCTCCTGCTCGTCGGCGAGCCGCTCCGCCGCCTCGAGCCAACGGCGCGCGCCGGTCGCCTCGTGCAGACGCAGCAGCCCGTGAACGAGAAAGGCGTAGTCGGAGAGAAACGCGGGCACCGTGCCGCGTCCTCGCCGCCAGGCATGGAGCAGCTCGCCCTCCGGACCTCGCAGCGTCGCCAGCACGAATTCGGCGGCGCGCGCCGCGCGCTCGACCAGCTCCGGCCGGCCGAGCGCGCTCCCGGCGACCGCCATGCCGGCGATCGCGGTGCCGTTCCAATCGGCCAGGATCTTGTCGTCGGTCGCCGGGCGCTGGCGCCGCGAGCGGGCCTCGAGGATCTTGGCGGAGAGCGGCGCGATCTCCCCGAGCAGCCGCTCGACCGGGGTCCGCCGCTCGCGCGCCATCACCTCGAGCGGCCGCGGCAGATGGAGGACGTAGCGCTCCCCTTCGAAGAACGGGTCGCCGGCGAAGCCGAGGACCGGCGCCAGGAACTGCGCGTCCTCGGCGCCGAGGATCTCGTCGAGCTCGTCGCGCGTCCAGACGTAGTAGGCGCCCTCGTCGCCGTCGGTCTCGGCGTCGATCGCCGACCAGAAGCCGCCGTCCGGGTCGGTCATCTCGCGGCCGAGGAATGCAGCGGTCGCGAGCGCGACGCGCGCCGCCTCGCCGCTCCCCGTCCGTGCGTGCTCACGCGCGTAGCTCTCGAGCAGCAAGCCGTTGTCGTAGAGCATCTTCTCGAAGTGCGGTACGCGCCACTCGCGATCGGTCGAGTAGCGGTGGAAGCCGCCGGCGAGCTGATCGAAGATCCCGCCGCGCGCCATGGCGTCGAGGGTCGACTCGAGCATCAGCGCCGCCTCAGGCCGGGCGCCCGCGAGCTCGGCGAGCAACCAGAGATTGGCCGGCGTCGGGAACTTCGGCGCCGCGCCGAACCCGCCCCAAGTACCGTCGAAGCGCTGGCGCAGCGCGGCGAGCGCCTGCAGCGCGAGCTCGCCGCCCGGAAGATCCCCCGCCCAGGGCGGCGCCTCGTCGAGGTGGCGGCGGATCGCTCCGGCGAGCTCGGCGGCCTGGGTCTCGACGTCGGCGCGCCGCTCGGTCCAGGCGTGCACCATCGAGCGGACGATGGTCGGGAAGCCGGGGCGGCCGTAGCGCTCCTCGGGCGGGAAGTAGGTGCCGGCGAAGAAGGGCTCGAGCTTCGGCGTCAAGAAGACCGAGTTGGGCCAGCCCCCCTGCTCGGAGAGGATCTGGGTCGCCAGCATGTAGATCTCGTCGAGGTCGGGGCGCTCCTCCCGGTCGACCTTGATGTTGACGAACGCGGCGTTCATCTCGGCCGCGATCGCCGGGTCCGAGAACGACTCGCGCTCCATGACGTGGCACCAATAGCAGGTCGAATAGCCGACCGAGAGAAAGATCGGCTTGTCCTCACGCCGAGCCTTCTCGATCGCCTCGGGTCCCCAGGCGTACCAGTCGACAGGGTTGTGCGCGTGCAGCAACAGATAGGGCGAGCTCTCGCGAGCGAGGCGGTTTTCGGGATGGGAAAGCTGCGGAGAATCACTCATCGAGCGCCATTCTAGAGGCTCGCCACGATCCCCACTCTCTCCAACCCGAACCACCGGCGGCTGCCGTGGAACGTACCGGCGGATCACTCCTCGAGAAAGCTCCATAGAAGGGGTGGGTCGGTCCAAGCCGGCGCTTCACCCTCGAGCCCTTCGCCAGGGCGATTTCGAGCGAAGACCGGCGAGACGGCACGGCGCGCGCGGTGACCCGGCCGTCGAGTCTCGCCCGCGCAGCGCCGCGACGAATGCATGGCCCACCCTTCAACAGCAAGCTTCCGCTGCGTCCGAATCGCCACGAGCGCAGTCCGCGAAGCGCCGAGCCACCCGGCCCAACCCTCCCTTCAACAGCAAGCCTTCGCGACACCCAAAGAGCCACGAGCTCCGTACGCGAAGCGCCCGAGCACCCGGCCCGGACCTCCCTTCAACAGCAAGCATCCGCGACGCCCGGAGAGCCACGAGCTCCGTGCGCGATGCGCCCAGACACCCGGCCCGGACCTCTTCCACAGTCGGCTTCCACGAACGTCCGAATCGGCGCGAGCTCCCCTCGCGCGGCTCCGCGACAGCAGCGCGACCCAGGAATGAAACGAGCGTCTGTTCATGAAGGAGAGCTGCTCACGACCGACGGGGACCGCCCCCGATGACCGCCGCTCGCAGCGGGTCGAGCCTCGGCACCGGCTACGCGAGCGGTCCTTCCCCACCGAGGACGAGGAGCGCGTCCTCTGGATCGTCGACGAATCGCTCCAGACTCGTTCGCGCAGCGCGAAGCACCTCCGCAACGCGAGCGGTGCCGGCATTCCCGACGAGCAGGCGCACGACTTTTGGCGGGGCGCCGAACAGAAGCGCCAACTGCTGGAAGTCGTCGTCCTTGCTCACGAGGACCCAGCCCTCGGTCCGCGCGAGCTCCCAGATCTCGCGGTCGGGTCGAGCGTCGAGGCCCAACAATTCGACATGTTGGCTGCCGGGGAAGTCCGACGAGAGCAGCGAGGCGAGCCGGGGACTCAGGTTCTCGTCGAACAGGAGCCTCACGCCGCCGGCGACTCCGCCAGGCGGCGCTCGCGCGCGGCCGCGAAAGCGAGGGCCGCGCGCAGGTCGTCGCGCTCCAGGCTCGGGAAGTCCCGGAGGATCTCCTCCTCGGTCATCCCGCCAGCCAGGTACTCGAGCAAGTCGCCCACGGTGATTCGCGTGCCGCGAATGCACGGCTTGCCACTCCGGATCTGAGGGTCGATCGTGATGCGCTCGAGCAGGCTCATGGTGCCAGTGTACGCCCCGCTCCGAGCGGGGGCAATCCAGCTGCTCCACGCCTCCGAAGCCGCCTGGTCCGGCCCGCTGAGTGTCCGCGTTCGGCTCGGCTAGGATGGCGCCATGGGACGCATCGAGGCGATCTGGATCAAGCGGATGAAGCGGGGACCGATGGACCCGGTCGAGCGGGCGAGCGCCTGCGCCGGCGTCGGGCTCGAGGGCAACGCCGATCAGGGCGGGCGGCGGCAGGTGACCTTGATCGACGCCGCGCGCTGGCGCGACGCCGAAGCGGAGATCGGCGCCGAGGTGCCGCACGCCGCACGGCGCGCCAACGTCCTCACCGAGGGCGTCGACTACAGGGAGAGCCGCGACCGCGTGGTGGCACTGGGCGGCGTGCGCGTACGCATCTTCGGCGAGACCCGCCCCTGCCATCGGATGAACGAGGGGCACCCGCGGCTGCAGGCGGCGCTCACCCCCGACTGGCGCGCCGGCGCCTACGGCGAGGTGCTCGACGACGGCGAGATCGCCGTCGGCGCGGCGGCCGACTGGGTCGAGGCCGAGAGCCCTTGAGGATCGTCTCGCTCGTCCCCAACGCGACCGAGATCCTGTTCGCGCTGGGCGCGGGCGACGAGGTGGTCGGCGTCTCGCACGAGTGCGATTTCCCGCCGGCGGCGCGCGCGCTGCCGATCCTCACCGCGAGCGCCCTCGCGCCGTCGCTCGCCGCCGCCCAGGTCGACGCCGCGGTCTCGGCGCAGCTCGCCTCCGGCGCGAGCCTCTATACCCTGGACGAGGCGCGCCTCGCCGCGCTCGACCCCGATCTGCTCTTCACCCAGGAGCTCTGCCCGGTCTGCGCGGTCTCGACCGAACAGGTCGAGGGCGCCGTCGCCCCGCTCGCGCGCTGCCCCGAGATCGTCTCGCTCGATCCGGTGCGGCTCGAGGACGTGCTCGCGGATGTGCTGCACGTCGGCGCGCGCATCGGACGCAAGGACGAAGCGGAGGCGCTCGTCGATTCGCTGCGCGGGCGCCTGGAACGGATCGAGGCCGCCGTGCGCGGTCGCCCGCGGCCGACCCTGGTCGCGCTCGAATGGCTCGATCCGCCCTTCCTCGGCGGCCACTGGGTGCCACAGATGGTCGCGATCGCCGGCGGCCGCGATCCGTTCGAGATCGCCCCCGGCGAGCGCTCGCGGCGCGCGAGCTGGGAGGAGATCGCCGCGGCCGATCCCGACTGGATCGTCGCCATGCCCTGCGGCTTCGACACAGCCGGCGCCCGCGGCGAGCTCGCCAAGCGCGCCGGTACTCCCGCGTGGGAGTCGCTCCGCGCCGTGCGCGAACGGCGCGTCGCCGCAGTCGACGCCAACGGCTGCTTCAGCCGTCCGGGCCCCCGCCTGGTCGACGGCGTCGAGACCCTCGCGAGGATCCTCCACCCCGACCTGCTCTGACCCTCGCCGCGGGGGTCGAGGACCGCCTCGGTGGGCCTCGCGCCCGCTCCTTGTCGTCCAGAGTGAAGCGATCGGTCTCGCGCCCCCTCCCTGTCGTCCTGAGCGAAGCGAAGGACCTTGCGTGGCGGGCGAGAAACCTCTGTCGGCGCGTCTTCAGGCGACGGCGCAAGACCCTTCGCTGCGCTCAGGGTGACATCGGGAGCGGTCGATCGTGCCGAGGTTGTCGAAGGCCATGGCGCGCGTCTCGGGCGGCAGCTCGTGCGTGATCGCCTCGACCTCCCGGCGCAGCTCCTCGCCGATCCTCGCGAGCGCGCGGTCGGTCTCCGCGCACGCCGCGAAGGCCGGCGGGGCGGCGTCGCGAGAAAGGGGCTGGAGCTCCATCAAGGCTTCGGTCACGGGCCTCCCGATCAAGAGAAACCCGCAGGCGACCGGAAGGTCAGCTGGCCGCGGCGATTCGGCCGATGGTCGAGGCTAGACCGCTTCGGCCTGGGTCGGGCGCTCCCGCCGCTCTGAGAACCAGGCGGCGACGAGGATCACGACGTTCCAGAGGTTCCACCAGATGACGGTGGTCCAGTTGGGCCAGGCGACGACCGCGAGGTAGTTGCAGAGGCCGACGAGGAGCGTCGCGGTGACCAGGGCGCTCCCCTTCAGCTGCGGCAAGCGGACGCGCGAGACCATCAGCAGGGCCATCGCCAGGACCACCGCCGCCGCGGCCTCCGCCGGCATCCGGTCGCGCATCAGCGCCACGGCCATGGCGTAGCCCGCGGCGATCGGAATCGGCACGCCCAAAGTCTTCTTCGCCTTGACGTGGACGTCTGAGGTGACGTTGAAGCGGGCGAGGCGCAGGACGCCCCCCATCAGGTAGAGCACCGCGATCGCCACGCCCCAGGGGCCGAGCTCGACGAGCGACGCCTGGTAGACGAGAAAGGCGGGCGCGGCGCCGAAGGAGAGCGCGTCCGAGAGGCTGTCCATCTCCTGGCCGAAGCGGCTGGTGGCGCCGAGCCGCCGCGCCAGCTGGCCGTCGAACATGTCGCAGAACACCGCGATCACGAGCAGGCGGACCGCGAGATCGAAGCGGCCGGAGGCCGACGCCAGGATCGAGCAGAACCCGATCGCGATATTGGCTCCCGTCACCAGGTTGGGGACGACCAGCCGCCAGGGGACGCCGAGGCGCGACATGGCCTTGGAGCTTAGCAGCCGGCTCGTCAGCGGTCGGCAGAAACTCGCTGTCGTCCTGGACCAAGGGGACGGGTACGAGTTGGGGGAGAGCGGTGCTTGGTTTCCTTAGGGGGAGCTCAGGAGATTCGTACCTGCCCCCGTTCTTCGTTCGATGTCGTCCTGAGCGAAGCGAAGGACCTTGCGTGGCGGGCGTGGAGTCGCTGTCGGCGCTTCTTCAGGCGAGGGCGCAAGATCCTTCACTTCGTTCAGGATGACATCGGAGGGGGTCAGGGTGACAGCGGGGGCGTTCAGGGTGACGGCGGTGGCGTTCGGGGTGACGGCGGGAGCGTTCGGGTGACGGCAAGGTCGTTCGGGGCGACAGCGAGCGAAGCGAGCGGGCCGAAACCCCGAGCCGAATTCCGAGTAGGAGGAGAAAAGGACAGAGGAGGTCCGTATGCCCAATCCCGCCGGCCGCGCCGTTTTCGCCCTGTTCGCAGTGCTCCTTCTCGCCGTCCCGGCCCTGGCGGCCGGCGCCGAGAGGACCGTCGACAGGAGCTTCGCCACACCCCCCGCCAGCTTCGAGATCGAGAATCTCGCCGGCGGCATGGAGCTCGTCCGATCCCAGGGCTCGGCCCTGCGCATCGTCGCGACCGTCCACGCCGAGGCGAGCGCCGGCAAGAGCGCCGAGGAGCTCCTCCAGGCGCTCGAGGTCGAGTTCGACGAGTCCGGAGGCCGCCTCCGCGTGGTCGCCCGCTACCCCACCGAGACCTGGCGCCGCTACCACTACCCGATGTCGGACCGAGACTCCGGAGATCACTCGGACTGGGGCTGGTTCCTGTCGACCGGCAGCAGTTTCGACTACCTCGGCCGCAGGGTCACCGTGACCGGCCGCTCGTCGTCCGGCACGCCGACGCTCTGGGCCGACTTCCGCGTCGAGGTGCCCTCGGGGCTCCGCGTCAAGGCGCGCAACGCCGTGGGATCGATCGCCTCGAACCGGCTCGAAGGCCCGCAGGTCCTCGACACCAACAGTGGTGACATCGCCGTGCGCGACGGCGCCGGCGCGCTCGACCTCGACACCGGCTCGGGCAACATCCTGGTCGCGGACCACGTTGGGGACGTCACCGGCGACACCGGCTCGGGCGACATCCGCCTCGACCGGGTCCAGGCCCAGCTCGTCAGCGCCGACACCGGCTCCGGCGACGTCGAAATGGAGTCCGTCACCGGTGCGCTCGACCTCGACACCGGTTCTGGAGACATCTCGGGCCGCAACCTCGAGCTCGGCGACCGCCTCCACGCCGACACCGGCTCCGGCAACATCCGGCTCGCCGGCGACTTCGCCGCCGTGCGCAACCTCAAGGTCGACACCGGCTCGGGCGACGTGGTGCTCACCGTCACCGGCGGAGCGCCCTCGGTCCGGCTGACCGTCGACACCGGTTCGGGCGACATCGAGATCGACCTCGACGAGGCGCGTGTGCGGAAATGGAAGGGAGAGGTCGTCGCCGAGATCGGCGCAGCCGACGGCCAGGGGCTGATCGATACCGGCTCGGGCGACGTCACCATCCGTCGCGGCCACTGAGGCCGCCACCGGTTCCGCGTCGTCTCAGGCAACCGATTCGAGCCAGCCGACGACCTGGGCCTGGAGACCCGGCGCTGCGCTCAAGCCGAGATCGAGACCGCGCGGGAAGCCGACGTGGCCGCCGCGCGGCGTCAGCACCACGCGCGCCGAGGGCGGTAGCCGGTCGAGCGCCGGCGCGATCGTCGGCCAGGGCACCATCGGATCGGCCGAGCTGTAGAGAAGCAGCGCGGGTCTCCCGAGCTGCCCCAAGCGGGGCGCCACGCTCGCCTTGGCGTAGTAGTCCTCGGCGGAATCGAAGCCGAACCGGGGGGCGACCGCGAGCCCGTCCCACTCGCGGATCGTCCGCGCGCGCAGCAGCCGCTCGACCGGCACCGGCACCTGTCGGCGTGCGGCGACCTCCGCGTAGACCTCGTTCAGGCCCTCGAGCAGATACGAGCGGTAGATCGACCAGGGCGTCGTGTCGAGCGCCGTCGCGCCCCGGTCGAGATCGAGCGGTGCGCAGATCGCCACCACGGCCACGAAGCGCGGCTCCGTGCTCTCGGTCGCGAAGCGCAGGGCGACGTGGCCGCCGAGAGAGAAGCCGACGAGCGCGATGCGCCGAGCCGCGGCGAACGGCGGCGTCTCGAGAATGCGAGGAAGATCGACAGTCAGGCCGGCGTGGTAGAGGTCGGCGCCGGAGCGGTCGGCGCCACGCAGATTGATCCGCAGGGTCGTCCAGCCGGCCGCCTCGAGCCGTTCGACCATCGGCGCCAGGTAGGAGCTCTCGGCCGAGCCGCCGAGCCCGTGCACGAGCACCGCGGCGCGCGCGCCGTCGCCGGCCCGCCGCAGCTTGCCCGAGAGCGCGACGGCGCCGACGCGCTCGTCCCGGACGACCAGCCGCCAGGCTTCGGCGACCCGCTCGCGCGGCGGCCGCACCCGCGCGACGAGCGCCGGCCCGACCGTCCAGAGGTGGCCGGCGAGCCCCACCCGCCGGCTCACATCCTCCGGCGCGATTCGCCGTAGACCACTTCGAGCTCGATGCGCTCGCCGTCGCGCACCACGACCGCCCGGGTCAGCTCGCCCGGCTTGGCGGCGCGCAGCACGAACATGAAGTCGTTGATGTCGCGGATCTCCCGGCCGGAGAGGCCGACCAGCCTGTCGCCGCGACGGATGCCAGCCTTCTCGGCGGGACCGCCGGGCCGCACGCCGCCGATCGCGACGCCGGGCTCGCCGGTGTCGGCCGCGGCGTAGTCGGGAATCGTGCCGAGCGAAGCACCCCAGGAGCGCTTGTCGCCGCGGGCCGGCGGTGGCCCGGCGCTCGCCTGATAGGTCAGCGGCTCCGGCCTGTCGGCAACGACGAGGGCCAGCTCCGCGGCCACTTCGGCCGCGATCGCCCCGCCGGTCGCAGAGATCTTGTCGGCGTCGTCGCCGGGCTTGTGGTAGTCGTCGTGGGCGCCGGTGAACAGATGCACCACCGGGACGCCCGCCGCGTAGAAGGGCGTCTGATCCGAGGGCCCGTAGCCGTCGCCCGCCCCGGTACAGGTGAGCCCGCGCGCGCCACAGATCTCGCCGACGAGGCCCTTCCACTCCGCCGCCGAATCGGTGCCGAGGATCGCCAGCGCGCCCTCGCGCAGGCGGCCCACCATGTCCATGTTGACCATGGCGCGCAGCGAGTCGAGCTCGACGCCCGCCGGCGGCTGCCGCGTGTAGGCGGTCGAACCGAGCAAGCCCCGCTCCTCTCCCGAGAATGCCGCGAAGATCACCGGACGCTCGAGCTCGGCGCGGCGCCCGGCGAGGATCCGCGCCGCTTCGAGCAGGGCCGCGGTGCCCGAGGCATTGTCGTCGGCGCCGTTGTGAATCTCCTCGCTGTCGGGGGCCATCGAATTCGCGCCGCCATGGCCGAGATGATCGTAGTGGGCGCCGATCAGGACCGGACGGGCGTCGGCCGCCGGCCGGCCGGGCTCGAGCCGGGCGACGACGTTCGCCGCCGCCGCGGTGGTCCGCACCAGCTCGACGGCGAGCTCGGCGCGGTGAGCGCCGGCCGCCAGGCGCTCACCCAGCTCGCGCACGACCGCCGCCGCGGGCAGGCCGGCGTCGCCCTGTTGATCGACGGAGAGCTTCGGCAGCGGCGCCTCCTCCTCCACCTCGCCTTCGGCATCCGCCGGCGGCAGGTCGACCACGAGCATGCCGATCGCGCCATGCTCGCGGGCGTTGAAGGCCTTGTAACGAAGATCACTGTAGCGCTGCTCGTCGCGCGCTTCCGCGAAGGTATCCCCCTTGGGCACGAAGCGCCGAATCAACACGATCTTGCCCGCGGCGTCGACGCCGGCGTAGTCGTCGTGCTCCAGCTCCGGGGCGGTGATGCCCCAACTCGCGAAGACCACCTCGGCCGCGGCGGCGCCCGGGGTCGAGAAGGCGAGTGGGACGAAGGCGTCGGCGGCCACGTCGTCACCGTCGATCGTGAGCGCGCTGTCCGGCCCGGACGAGAGCTCGGTGACGATCTCGAAACCCTGCCGGTAGGTGCCCTTTTCGCCCGCCGGCGCGAGCCCCAGGTCGCGGAAGCGCGCTTCGATGTAGTCCGCCGCCGCGGCCAGGCCGGCGCTGCCCGGCCCGCGCCCCTCGCGCTCGTCGGCGGCGAGCCAGGTGACGTCGGCGGCGTAGCGGTCCTCGGCGCGGTCGGGTAGCGCCGCGATCGGGGCGTCGACCCAGGTCGCGACATAGACGTCGGTCTCGCCCGGTTTGCCCTGGTTGCGATTGGAGCCGAAGGCGAGGCGCTTGCCGTCGGGCGAGAAGATCGGAAAGCCGTCGAAGCCCGGACTGTAGGTGATCCGCTCGAGATCGGTGCCGTCCGCGTCGATCGCCCAGATGTCGAACTCCCGCCCCTTGGCATCGCCGTAGTTGGAGGAGAAGAGGATGCGCTCGCCGCTCGGGAAGAAGTAGGGCGCGAACGACGCGACGCCGAGCCGCGTCACCTGGCGGGCGTTGCCTCCGTCGGCGTCGGCGACCCAGATCTCGAGCCGGCTCGGACGCACGAGATCCTGCGCGAGCAGGTTGCGGTACTCCTCGAGCGCCTTGCCCTCCGGCCGCGAGGCACGCCAGACGATTCTCGAGCAGTCCGCGGAGAAGAAGCCGCCACCGTCGTAGCCGGGCTGGTCGGTCAGCCGCTTGACCTCGCCGCCGTCGGCGTTCATGACGTAGAGCTCGAGGTCGCCGTCGCGGGTCGAGGTGAAGAGGATCCGGCCGTCGAGCGGACAGAGGGTCGCCTCGGCGTCGTAGCCGGGCGAATCGGTCAGCTTGACGAGCTCGGAGCCGTCCGGCTCGGGCGCTGTAGATCTCGTAGCCGGGCTCGATCGGCCAGACGTAGCCCTGGCTCATGTCGGGCGGCGGCGGGCACTCCGGCCTCGACTCGTGGGTCGAGGCGAAGATCACGCGCTCGCCCGCCGGGAAGGTGTAGTAGGCGCAGGTGGTCCGGCCCTTCCCGGTCGAGACCAACCGAGGCTCCTCCGGCTGCCGCGACGACATGGTGAAGATCTGGTCGCAGGCGTAGGGGGGCCGCGTCGACTGGAAGCTCAACCGCTCGCCGTCGGGCGACCAATAGGCCTCGGCGTTCTCGCCGCCATGGGTGAGCTGCACGACGTCGGCGAGATGCGCCTCGCGCGGATCGTGGAGCGTGCCGGTCCCACCCGGATGCTGGGCGGCGACCGGACCGGTGGACACGAGAGCGCAGAAAACGCCCATTGCGGCGAGCGCGAACGACGGTGTCGGGATCTTCATCTCGCGGGCCCCCTCCCGAACGGGCCCGCGAATCCTACCGTCTCGCTCCTACCGGCTGCCGACCCGTGGGGGCGGGCGGGCGGCCGGATCCGCCGCGTTCAGCCGCCGGTCCTCATGAGGCCCGCTGGGCTGGAGTTTCACCGGGGCGTGGAGCTCGCCAGGGACACGCACTGTTCCCGCGGACTCAAAGCCGCCGGGCGGATCTCGCCCGGAGGTACTTCGGCAAGCCGACGATCGTCGTAGCTCGGCTCGAATCCCGGCGGGCAAGCGTGCGCTGCGTCGAGGCTGAAGGGAACCGGCGCGGCTCGAGATCCACCGAATGGGAAGCCCTGCGTCGACCATGCCGCGGCGGCAGCGGTCACCAGAAGTATCGAACCGAGGAGCTTCTCTCGTCGGGTCATTGTCGGCCCTCCACCCATTGGACCTCCGAGTCAATCCGAACGCAACCGCAGGTCGCGGAGGGATCGGAGCGATTCGCGGGCCCTATTCGTCCGAGAGGATCTGATTCGTGAGGTTGTCGACAACCACGGGACACTCCAGATAGGTGAGGCTCGGATCGGTTCCGTACTTGCCGCGAACGAACGTCTTCCACTCTTCGGTGTAAACGCGCCCCGCGTCTCCGCGCGACGCCCACAGGTAGGTGCCGCCAGCCGTGGCTCCGTCTTCGGAGAGGAAGTAGTACTTCCGAATCAGCCCAGGAACGTCTTGGTACTTCGGCGCGGTGCCGAGGAACCTCTCCTTCGCCTGCGCCACGGAGATCGGCTCGGGCAACTGGAACTCGACGATTGTGGTGATCATGAATCCCTCCCGCACCTAGATGAACCGGCGGTTCCTGGTGCCTCGCGCAACCCGCCCACGCCAGCACCGCCACTGCCGTTAGAAGCCATTCACTTCGTCGCATTCCCGCTCCGGTCCGGCTGACGGATATGGGGTTGACCGGCGTGCCGCTCGGCGACGGCCGAGCGAAGCGGGGCGAAGCGGTCGAGGCCCGTCCGCTCGAACGATGGGTTTGCCGTCGAAGCACCGTTTGTTGCGGTACTACCGCTGGTATTACTGTCTCGCCATGGCGACCGCCAAGATCGCGATCTCGATCGACCCTGGCGATCTCGAAGAGCTCGACGAGCTCGTCGCCCGTGGCGTCGCAGCGAGCCGCAGTCAACTGATTCAAGAAGCCGTACGCGACAAGCTGGCCCGGCTGAAGCGGACGCGCCTCGCCGCGGAGTGCGCGAAGCTGGACCCTGAGAGAGAGGAGGCGGAAGCCGAGAGCTGGCTGGGGTCGGAGCGGGCGTGGCCCGCATACTGAGGGGCGACATCGTTTGGGCCGATCTCGATCCTTCCCGAGGCCACGAGCAAGCCGGCACTCGGCCCGTGCTGGTGGTCAGCGAGGATGTCTTCAACCATCGTTCTGGAACCGTGATCGCGCTCGCGATGACCTCTGCGGAGCCTTCCGCGGGGTTTCCACTCACGCTGGAGTTGCGCTCCGCACGGCTGCCGAAGCGCTACTGGGTGAAGATGGGCCAGATTAGAGCCCTCTCCACCCGGCGGCTCGGCAAGGGGTTGGCGCGGATCTCCCCAGAAGAGCTCGCTCGTGTCGTCGAAGGGCTCAACGAGATCCTCGGCGGCTAGCGGACTTCGAGTCTTGAGCGGCACGGACCTGGGCGAAGGCCAGCCCGCCGTCCGATGCGACGAGGGTTTGGCCGTCTCGTCGCACACCCGCGGCCGGTCCTCGACCGCCGTGAACGAGCAGGTAGAAAGTCGCCGCTGCCGCAGCGAGGGTACCGGAGACGATCGCGAACATCCACGGCCAGTAGTCGAGTCGTGCGAGCTCGTTCCCCCACACCGCCAGGGCGGCACCGCCCGGGGCCGCGACCAGCGCCCCGAGCGTCGCGACTTGGCGACGGCTAAGTGCCGTGAACTGCCCGGCCAGAGAGAAGCAGGCCAGCAGAAGCCCCAGGACCAGAACCGGACCGGCTACGACGTAGGTCCCCACCGCGCCATAGAAGAGTGAGCGGAGCGGGAGCAGCGCGAGCGACACGAGCTTCGATTCCACCAGCGACGCGGAGCCGATGGTGATCTTCACGCCCAGCGCAGTCGAGATGAGCACCCACGCGACGAGGAACGAAAAGAGCACGCACCGCAGCACTTCGGTGACGACGTATTGGCCAACTACGGTGGCGCGTCTCACGAGAGCCACTTTGCCAACGTCCAGAGAGCTTTGTCGCCGAAGAGCGCGCACATCAGGCCGAACGCGACCGCGCCAAGCGCACCGGCGACGACTGCGTCGCGCGAGCTTGAAGCGTCGGCCGCGACAGTGAAGAACAGAAGAACGAAGCCGACGATCGCCCCGACCAGGAATCCCAGCCTCCGATCGAATCGCTCGTAGCTACGTCGCCATCGTTTGGTCGGGGTGTCCATAGGTGTCGCCCTGGTCACCTGGCTACTGATTCGTCGGCACCCGTCGGGGGTGCAGGACGTTGTTGGGTGCGGGATGACGTGCACCCGGAGGAGGAGGTGGTGGGGACGACGCCGTTGAAGACATTGAAGCCTCGGACATTGTAGGGCCGGGGTGGGGCGTTGAGAAGTGTCAGGCTCTGTCAGTCGATGTGCCGGCGGGTGCAGCGGGACGGAGTCCCGGGGAGGTGCGGGCGCGAGGGCTGTCGGGGGCGACTCGCGCTCCGGGCGCTTGTGGGCCTGCACGCCCTCCCGGCGGGCGCTCTCGACCTCCACCTGGCGCCCGACGAGCTCGAGCGATGAATCGTGCTGGATCCTCGTTCGTCGCCTGCGACGCTTCAGCGTTTCCGCGCTCGGAGGAGCTGCTCGGCGAGGTCCGAGATCGCCCACTCTTCCGCGATGAGGCCGTCTTCGAAGCGGCTCGTGAGCATGTCGCGCCAGACGACTCGGCGGCCGGTCGGGGGGAAGCCACCGTACTCCTCCCGGTGCGTGCCCCTGAGCGTCCGCTGCCAGGCGACGCGCGTCTTCTCCACCGCGAGAATCTCGACCTCGACCTGGAGTTTCGGGAAGGCGCGCCGGAGCGACGCGAGGAACCTGCGGATCCCGGCGTGCCCCTTCAGGCCGCGACCCGTGAGGTGGGCGACGTAGCACTTCGTGAAGAACTCGCCGATCGCAGCGAGGTCGCCGTTCACGATCAGCTCCGAGTTCGCGGCTGCGATCTTCGCGGCGAGAGAGCGGGCCATGCAAAGGCTCCTTTCGATCGAGGAGATGGAGTTCGCGGCCATTCTAGGTTCGTGCCGACGTCGGCGCGAGCTCGAGCGCCAGACCTGACCGACGAGGTCCTTGCCGAAGCTGTGGTGGGGCTGCTCCCGGGCCAGCTTGAGTCCGGTCGCCTCCCTTCTATCGGGCGAGGGCGGCCGGGACTCTCGGCCCGTCGCGACGGCGGTCGCGTCACTCGCCGTCGGCTTGAGGCGGCGCGGGCGGCGGGAAGAGGCCGAGCTGCGTGAGCATCGCCAGGTTGTCCCACTCCACCCAGAGCTCGGCGATGCGGCCCGACTCGATGCGAAAGATCGCCAAGAACGGGGCCTCCACCGACTCTCCGGTCGCGGGAAGGTCACCGAGCGGCCCGGTCTGCGTGCCGGCGTACGTCGCCAGGACCGCGACCCGGTCGCCCTCCGCGACCAGCTGCCGCAGCGTCACGCGCTGGTCGGGGAAGCTCTCGAGAAAGCCCTTCTGCAGCTCGATGAACTGGTCACGCGACGTGACCGGAGGGCCGGCGGTCGCCGCGCTGTGCCGGGTGAAGTCCGCGGCGACGATCCCCGCGAGCGCATCCCAGTCGGCCGCGTTGGTGAATTCCGTGAAATCCCGGGCCAGCGCTTTGTTGGCCTCGAGCTGGGCCTTCGGCGAAGCGCCGCATCCGAAAACCAGGGTGACGACGGTGACGGCGGCTGCGATCGCTCTTGTTTGCATTCTTGCCTCCAGATCGGTGATTCGATGGGAGATTCCTCCGCGCCTGCACCGCCACGGCGGGCCGGCTGCGACGATCCGTTCCGGGGACCGGCCACGGCAGCCGGCGGGACCCGTCCTCGCGATCGGGACCGGCCTCGCGTCCGCGTCAGCCTCGACCGGCGGCCACGGCTCTCGTCGTCGGCTCGCCGCACTCCGTGCCGTATCGCGTGCACACCCGATACCCGAGCGATTCTCCATCGGCCGAGAATTGGAGGTCGACGATCGTCCGGTTCGGCGGATAGCCGACGCGGGGCGCGAGGTCGGCGCGGAGCAGCTCCCGCCGCGAGGAGGAGAACGCGCCCTCGCTTCAGCTCGGGAAGCACGACCTCTCCCCGACCGGGCTCATTGCTCCACCCTCTGGAGACTCGACTCCGGACCCTTCATTGCGCCGCCTCTCCCCCGTCGCGTTCGAGACCGGCGGCGCGGAGTGCCGTCCGCTGCAACTGGTTGCTAGACGGCATCAATCGCAAGCCACGCGAGTGCCTGCTCCTTGTCCCGAAAGACGGCGGTCCGTGCGCCTGCGGTTTCGCGGAAGGCCTCGAACATCCTCACCAGACCGAACTCGAGGTCCCGGGCGACTACGAATACTGTCCGGATGTCGCCGGGAGGGGACTGATGCTTGATAAACCGAGCCAACTCCCGAACCTCGTTTGGTGAGAGATCGAATTGGGCATCACGCAAGTCCCAGAGCAGGCGGATACGTGGTCCTTCAACGAGTCTCCAGGCGGAGACGACGGCTTCGTGCATGTCCTCCAAGGTGAGTTGACCGCGGGCGACGCCAACGACGGCGCCATCGACAGAGTCTGAATCGAACTCCACCATCATCCTTCTCCATGCCGCCTTTTTGCTGATTCGACGGCACCCCTCGGGGGTGCGGGACAGGGTGCACCCGAGGGAGGAGGGGATGGGGACGACGCCGTTGAGAACATTGAAGCCTCGAGCATTGTAGGGGCGGGGCGGGGCTGCCGGCGGGTCGCGGTGGGATGCGGCGGGTGGCGCCGGGCTACGCGGCGATGCCGCCGGGGACGAACCAGACCGGGCAGCGGGCCTGGTGGAGGACGTCGCCGGAGTTGTCGTGGGTCAACCAGCGGCGGAGCGGGCCGCGGGCGTGACCGCCCATGACGATGCAGACCGCGTGGAGCTCCTCGGCGGTCTTGGCGATGGTCGAGGCGGGGGCGCCGGTCGCGACGTGGACGTCCGCGCGGCCGGTCAGCTCGTCCGGGATGAGGTCGAGCAGCAGGTGGCGAATCCCCTCGATTCGGGCCGGCGT
Source organism: uncultured Acidobacteriota bacterium (assembly GCA_963700315.1). GTDB lineage: Bacteria > Acidobacteriota > Thermoanaerobaculia > Multivoradales > JAGPDF01 > JACTMI01. The sequence continues at coordinate 670,558 of CAVOXC010000003.1, forward strand.
CGGCGGCTCGCTCTTCGCCGTGGTCTCCACCACGTGCAGAAGATGAAGCTCGAACGGGAGCAGGCGCGCGAGGGCGAAGGCGAACTGGAGCGCGCCCGCGGCCTCCTTGGTCAGATCGGTCGGCACCAGCAGGACCTGCGGGGTCTTCGCCACGGCGGCGTCGAAGCGCAAGTCCTCGCAGTCGACACAGGGCTCGTGCAGCGCCAGGACCGGACAGTCGACCCGGTCGAGGATCTGCCGGGTGATCGAGGTGTGATCGGCGCTGCCGCTGCCATGCGTCGAGAGCAGCAGGAGGTCCGCGTTCACCGCCGCGCGCACCCGGAGCACCGCGGTCGCGGCGAGGCCGTGGGTGATCTTGCCCTCGGCTGCGATCCCTGCGGGCAGCCCGTCGAGGAGCCGTTGCAACCTCGTGCCATCGTCCTGTTCGGTCACGCGATCGGGGTGGTCGTGCGCCCACATCCAGGAGACGCCCACGGCGCTCGGCGCCTCCTCGAGGTTGTGGTGGATCACCAGCCGCGCGCCGACGAGCCGGCAGAGATCCACCGCGAGCCCGACCTGACGCTCGGTCGCGGGGGAAAAGTCGACCGGACAGAGGATCGTACGAATGGCCACCATGGCATTCCTCCTATATCTGGTCTCCGGAATACGCGATTTCGGTCGAATCGGCAACCTGCGACGGGGTGGCCGCCACCCTCTCCCCGCGGGCGGGCGCGGCGACGACCGACCAATCGGACCGGCGCCGGCCGCCGCTGTTTTGACTCGGCTCCCGCCGCGCGGCTATTCTCGCCCGCGGCGAACCGTCGTGCCCACCCGCGCGATGTGAAACCCCTCGAGACGATGCCGATACGTAGCCCCGGCGCGCCAGCGCAACGAACCGTTCCCCTCCTGCTGCTCGCCGGCGCGCTGCTCGCGAGCGGCGGCCACGCCGAGGCGGGCGGCGGCCCGCTGACGCTCGGCGCGGCGATCGAGCTCGCGCGCACCGGTAACGAGGTGCCCGAGGTCGCGGCGGCACGCATCGAGCGGGCCGAGGCGCTCCGGCGCCAGGCGGTCTCGCTGCTGGTGCCGTCGCTGACCCTGTCCGGCACCTATACCCGCCGCGCCCGCGCGGTGACCCGCACCGTCGACGACTTGGAGGTCACGATCCAGGCGCTCGACGCGCTGGGCAGCCAGGCGCTCGTCGACACGACCCTGTTCGACTTGCGGGCACTGCCGCTGATTCGCGCCGCCAATCGCTCGCTCGAGGCGCAGCGACTCGAGTCCGCCGAGCTCGAGCGGTCTCTCGCCTTCGAAGTCGCCGACATCTTCTACACAGTGCTCTCCGCCGAGCGTCTCCTGGGGGCGGCCGAACGCCGGGTGCGTGTCGCGGCGGCGACCGTCGCGGAGGCACGCCTGCGGCTCGACGCCGGTCTCGCCAACCGCAACGACTTCACGCGCGCCGATCTCGAGCTCGCCACCGCCCGGCTCGAAGCGACGCGCGCAGCGCGCGACGTCGACGCCACTCGTCTCTCTCTCGGCTTCCTGATCGCAGCAGATGCGGACGGGCCGCTCGCCGAGCCCGAGCCGCTCCCTGCGATCGCCGAGACGCGCGAGGCGCTGGTGGCACGGGCGCTGGCGACGCGGCGCGGCCTCGTCGCCCTCGCCGAACGCGCCGAGGCGGCGCGCCAGAGCGCGATCGCGCCACGCCTCGGCCTCGTCCCCACGCTCGACCTGCGCGGCCTCTACCGGGTCACCAACGAGTCGGGCCTGTCGGGCAACGACGAGGACTGGAACGTCGGCCTGACGCTGACCTGGCAGCTCTTCGACGGCGGCAACCGCGGGGCGCTCGCCGACCAGCGGGACGCCGAGGCCCGCGAGGCCGCGCTCGACCTGAAGCGAGCGGCACGCCAGGTCGCGCTCGAGGTCGAGCAATCCGCCACAGTGCTCGCCGCCGCCGACGCCGCCTTCACCCAGGCCGAGATCCGTTTGGCCGCCGCACGCCAGAACGCCGAGGAGGTTCGCGAGCGCTACCGCGCGGGTCTCGCCAGCGCCCTCGAGCAGGCCGACGCGCAGGTCTCGGAGTTCGAGGCCGACGCCGACCTCGCTCGCCAGGGCTTCGTGCGCGCCATCGCGCGGCTCGCGCTCGAGCGCGCCATCGGCGGTGAGCCGCTTGCGCCCACCGCCGCCCCGGAGACCCCGTCGTCATGAACCTGACCGCCCAGAAGCCCCGCGTCTCCCCGGCCTTCGCCCTCGCCGCCCTCTTCCTGCTCGCCGCCTGCGGCGGCTCCGAGCCCGCTGGACCCGGCGGCCCCGGTCCTGGTGGCCGCGCGGCGGTCCGTTTCCCGGTCGAGCTCGCGCCGGTCGAGTCGCGCCAGGTCGAGTACACGATCCAGGCGGTCGGCTCGGTCGAGGCGTTCGAGCAGGTGGCGGTCACCGCGCGCGTCGCCGGCGTCATCGAGCGGGTCCGCTTCCAGGAGGGGGACCGCGTCGAGCCCTCGACGGTGCTCGCCGAGATCGATACCGAACGCTACCGCCTCGCTGTCGACGCCGCGCGGGCGGTCTTGGCCCGGGCCGAGGCGGGAGTCGACGAGGCGCGCGCCGGCCTCGCGCGCCGCGAGAGTGTCAACGCCAAGAATCCCGACCTGGTTCGCGCCGAGGAGGTCGACGCCTGGCGCACCCAGCTCGCCGCGGCGACGGCCGAGTCCGACGAGCGCAGGACCGCGCTGGCCCTGGCCGAGCTCAATGCCCGCGACGCCTTCGTCCGCTCCCCCACCGCCGGCGTCGTGCAGACCCGTTCGGTCGAGACCGGCCGCTACGTTCAGCCCGGCGCGGTGATCGCGACGCTGCTGCGCCGCGAGCCCTTGCTGCTCCGCTTCCAGGTGCCGGAAACCGAGGTCGCGCCGCTCGCACCGGGACAGCGCGCCCGCTTTCAACTTCGCGGCGCCCGGGGCGAGACCTACTCGGCGACGATCTCCCTGGTCGGCGCCGCCGCCGACCCGCGCGACCGCATGGTCGCGATCACGGCGCGCATCGAAGACTCGTCGCGCTCGGAGCTGCGTCCCGGCGCCTTCGCCGAGATCGAGATCCCGGTCGGCACGGCAGCCGAGGCCCCGGTCATCCCGCAGACCGCGATCCGCCCGAGCGATCGGGGCTTCCTCGCCTTCGTCGTCGAGGCGGACGTGGCGCGCGAGCGGGTGCTCGAGCTCGGCCTACGCACGGCGGACGGCCGGGTCGAGGTGCGCTCCGGCCTCGCCGTCGGCGAGCAGCTCGTCGTCCGCGGCGCCGAAGCGCTGCGCGACGGCGCGCCGGTGGTGGTCGAAGCGTCCGCGCCATCCGAACCGCCTCGGCCGTAGGGCGCCTCCGGCGCTTCGCGGGCGCTCGATCGGGCCGAGGCGAGCGCCGCGAAAGCTCGCTGTTTAGGGGCTGGAGAGGGCGGCGGTCGTGGCGCTTCGCGGGCGGCCACTCGGGCCAAGCGGAAGACCGAAAGAGCTTGCTGTTGAAGGGATGCTGCGACTGGCTCTGGCGGCGCTCCGTGGCCGAACGATGCCGATCGGTCTTCGGCCCACGCCGGCCCACCACCCCATCCATGCCCGCTGTCGCGGCGCGAGCCCAGCCGCGACGCGCACCGGCAGGCACGACCGCCAAGGCGATCTTCCCGTCGAGAAGCCGAGTGGACCTATACTCTCGTCAGGTCCAGACGCCTTCCGAAGTCCCTCGCCGCCCCACTCCGCGGCCGGCGAAGATCTCGGTGCCGGCGTCCTTCGGACTCGGGCTCTCGAGTCGAGCCCCGCGGACGAAAGGAGGACATCATGTTGCATCGAGACATCTCCAGCGGCGCCGTCGCTCTGGTCTTACTCGCCGCGCTCGGCTGCGCGACCAGCAAGGCTCCGACTGCCGTCTCGCCCACGGCGCCGGCGGCTCCCGCGGTCCAGGCTGTTCGCGCGCCGCTGTTCGACGGCCTCGGCGACCACCACATGCCGATCACCACCCGGTCCGAGAGAGCTCAGCGCTACTTCGACCAGGGGATCGTGCTCGGCTTCGCGTTCAACCACGCCGAGGCGGCGCGTTCGTTCCGCGAAGCGATCGCACTCGATCCCGAGTGCGCCATGTGCCACTGGGGCTTGGCGCTCGTGCTCGGACCGAACATCAACATGCCCATGGATCCCGGCGACGTGCCCGAGGCCTGGCGCGCCAGCCGCGACGCCGTGCGACTCGCTCCGCAAACGACGCCGCGCGAGCAGGACTACGTCGCCGCGCTCGCCCACCGTTACGAGGCCGAGCCGGGCGGCGATCGGTCGGGGCTCGACGCCGCTTGGGCCGACGCGATGCGCGACGTCAAGAGCCGCTACCCCGACGACCTCGACGCCGCCGCTCTCTTCGCCGAGGCGGTGATGGACAAGAACCCGTGGCACTACTGGGAGGCCGACGGCGCGCCGCGCCCGTTTACGCCCGAGCTGCTCGAGACGCTCGAGTCGGTGCTCGCGCGCGATCCGGACCACCCGCTGGCGCTCCACCTCTACATCCACGCGACCGAAGCGTCGCCCGATCCGCGGCGCGCCGAGGCCAGCGCGGATCGCCTCCGCTTCCTGGTGCCCGCGGCCGGCCACCTCGTCCACATGCCCGGACACACCTACATTCGTATCGGTCGCTACGCCGACGCGGTCGCCGCCAACCGGCGCGCCGAGGCCGCTGACGAGGCCTACATCACCACCTGCCGCGCCCAGGGCATCTACCCGCTCGGCTACTACCCCCACAACAGCCACTTCCGCTGGGTCGCCGCCGCCTTCGCGGGGATGAGCGCGGAGGCGATCGAGGCCGCCGAGAAGGTGCGCGCCCAGGTCAGCCGCCCCGACGTCGTCCATCTGCACTCGTCGCAGGACTGGGCGCACCTCCAGCACTACGGCGCGTCGCCGCTCTTCGCCTGGGCGCGCTTCGGCAAGTGGGAGGAGATCCTCGCCGAGCCCGAGCCCAATCGCGACCTGCTCTACTCGCGCGCCATCCGCCACTACGCTCGCGGGCTCGCGCTCTTGCGCACCGGACAGCCCGGCGCCGCCCCGGCCGAGCTCGCGGCGCTCGACGCGATCGTCGCCGACCCCGCGCTCGGGGAGTGGAGGATCGGTGGCTTCAACGGCTACGACGAGGTGCTGACGCTCGCTCGAAACGTCCTCGCGGGCGAGATCGCCGCGGCCGCGGGCCGCACCGACGAGGCCGTCGCTTCGCTGCGGGAGGCCCTCGAGCACGAGGACGCCCTCATCTACCAGGAGCCGCCCGATTGGTACGTCCCGGTGCGCGAGATCCTCGGCGCCGTGCTGCTCGAAGCGGGCCGTCCCGGCGAAGCCGAGAAGGCCTACCGCGAGGACCTGGCGAAGCTGCCGGACAACGGCTGGTCGCTCTTCGGTCTCGCCCAGGCGCTCGACGCCCAGGGCAGAGACGCCGAGGCTCGTGTCGTCCGCGACCGCCTGAACGAGATCTGGGCCGCCGCGGACTTCCAGCTGACCAGTTCACGCTACTGACCCTCAGCCGGGCTCGGCACCCCCGCCGAGCCTGGCGCTCCGCCTCGCTTCGAACGAACGAGCTGAGCGCTGGTTCCTCTGTTGGGCGTCTCCGGAGTGGGTGCGGTGAGCGATCCCTCTTGTGAGGAGGAAGCGGGCTTCGGATCGCCTGCCGGCTCGGGGTTGCGATCGGCCCGCCCAAGCAAGGGATCGGAGAGTCCGATCGTCGAGGCTGGGGGTCGCTTCTGATCGACCTTCTCCCCACAAGAGGGATCGCTCCCCGCGTCTCGTTCGTGCCAGGGACCAATACAAGCTCTGACGCTTGCCTGGGAGCTTTCTCTCCCACCTCGCAGCCGGGTCCGGGGCCGGTGTTCGATGCGCAGACGACGGGGGGTCCCCACGCCCTGACTGCGCAGATCACTATGGGGTTCCTCGCAAGCAGCGAATACCGGACCCGGAACCGGCGGGCACCGGAGACGCCGAACAGAGGAACCAGCATCAGGCAGATCGAGCGGAGCGACCCCTCGGGCCAACGCGGCCGTGCCGCGCTGCTAGAGTCGCCGCTGAAGCGCCGGAGGGGGCGCCCGGAGGCGGCGTGAACATCACCGAGGTCTGCATCAAGAAACCGGTCTTCGCCTGGATGCTGATGGCGGGCACCGTCCTCTTCGGCGTCGTCGCGGCGTCGCGCATCGGCATCTCGTCGATGCCCGACGTCGACTTCCCGACGATCAACGTCTCGGTTTCCTGGGAGGGCGCCGCCCCCGAGGTGATCGAGAACGACGTCATCCAGCCGCTCGAAGAGGCACTGATTCAGGTCGAGGGCGTCAAGAGCCTGACCTCCACTTCGAGACAGGGCAGCGGCTCGGTCACCATCGAGCTCGACATCTCGAGAAACGTCGATCTCGCGCTGCAGGACGTCTCCACCAAGGTCCAGCAGCAGCAGCGCCGGCTGCCCCGCGACATCGATCCGCCGGTGATCTCGAAGTCCAATCCCGAGGACCAGCCGATCATGTGGGTGGCCCTCTCCGGCCCCTTTCCACAGCAGGTCCTGGCCGACCTCGCCCGCTACCGGATCAAGGAGCGGCTGCAGACGGTGCCGGGCGTCGGCGAGATCATCATCGGCGGCTCGATCGAGCGGAACGTCCGCATCTGGGCCGACGCCGCCGCCCTCGACGCCAAGAACCTCACCGTCACCGACGTCATCGGCGCCCTGCAGCGCCAGCATGTCGAGCTCCCCGCCGGCCGCATCGAGGTTCCGGGCCGCGAGGTCAACGTCCGCGTCCTCGGCGAAGCGGTCGACCTCGACACGTTGCGCCGCATCGTCGTGCGCAACGACGGCGGCACTCCCGTCTACCTCTCCGACGTCGCCCTGGTCGAGGACGGATTCGAGGACATTCGCCGCTACTCGCGCGTCAACGGCGAGCCGGCGCAGGGGCTCGGCATCAAGAAGCAGCGGGGCGCCAACGCCGTCGCCGTGGCGCGCCAGATCCGCGCCGCGGTCACCGAGCTCGCCACGACGCTTCCCGCCGGCATGAACCTCGGCATCAACTTCGACTCCACCCAGTTCATCGAGGAGTCCGTCCGCGAGATCGAGATCGAGGTCCTGCTCGCCATTCTGTTGACCGCGCTCGTCTGCTGGATCTTCCTCGGCTCGATCTCGTCGACCCTCAACGTCGTCCTCGCGATTCCGATGTCGCTCCTGGGCACTGTCGCGGTGATCTACTTCCTCGGTTTCACCCTGAACACGTTCACCCTGCTCGCGCTCGGACTAGCGGTCGGCATCGTCGTCGACGATGCGATCATGGTGCTCGAGAACGTCCACCGCCACGCCGAGATGGGCAAGGACCGCGTGCGCGCCGCGCGCGAAGGGACCAAGGAGATCACCTTCGCCGCCCTCGCCGCGACGCTCGCCGTCTGCGCGATCTTCATCCCGGTGGTCTTCATGGAGGGCATCGTCGGCAAGTACTTCCTGCAATTCGGCATCGCCCTCTGCTGCGCGGTGTTGCTCTCCTACCTGGAAGCGATCACGCTCGCCCCGGCGCGCCTCTCGCAACTGCTCGACGTCTCGCGCCAGCGGCGCAGTCGCCTCGGCCACGCGGTCGACCGCGGCTTCGGCGCGCTGGAACGACTCTACTCGCGCATCCTGCCCTGGGCGCTCCGGCGACCGGTGCTGGTCGTCCTCGGCGGCGCCGCGGTGTTCGCCGGATCGATCCTCCTCTTCCGGGCGATGCCGAAGGAGATGGTCCCGTCGCAGGACCAATCGCGCATGATGATCCGGCTGCAGACCGCCGTCGGCTCGGACCTCGGCGAGACCGATCGCTACGTCCGCCGCGCCGAGGACTTCATGCTCTCGCGCCCGGAGATCGCGCGGATGTACGCCGTCGCCGGCGGTTTCGGCGGCGGCGCGGTGAACTCGGGCATCCTGTTCGTGACGATGGTGCCGCCGGAGCAGCGCCAGCTCGACCATCTCGGCTTCATGCAGGTGGTGCGCAATGAGCTCAACTCCTACCCCGGCCTGCGCGCGGTCGTGCAGGACCTCTCGCAACAGGGCTTCACCGCGCGCCGAGGTTTTCCGATCGAGTTCTCCGTACGCGGCTCCGATTGGAACCAGCTGATCGACACCACCCAGGACGTGATGGCCGAGCTGCGCCAGAGCGGCATGGTCGTCGACCTCGATACCGACTACCAGCTCGGCCAACCGGAGCTGCGAGTCCTCCCCGACCGTGCCCGCGCCGCGGACCTCGGGATCGCGATCGAGGAGGTCGCGACGACGTTGAACGCTCTCGTCGGCGGGTTGCGCATCGGCAAGTACAGCGACGGCGGGCGACGCTTCGACGTGCGCCTGCGCCTCCTGGCGAACCAGCGGTCGCGACCCGAGGATGTTTCCCGCCTGCGCATCCGCACCGCTTCGGGCGAGCTGGTGCCGCTGTCGACCGTGGTGACCACCGAGGAGCGCCCGGCGCTCCAGCAGATCACCCGCCTCGACCGGGAGCGTGCGATCAACGTCTACGCCAACGTCGCGCCCGGCTACTCGCAAGACCAGGTTCTGGCCGAGGTCGAGCGGCTGTCGACTCAGGTGCCGATGGGGGCGCGGCTCGTGCTGGGCGGCGCGAGCGTCGCCTTCCGCGAGTCGATGTCTTCCCTGCTCTTCGCGCTATTCCTCGGCATCGTCGTCGCGTACATGATCCTCGCCTCGCAGTTCAACAGCTTCCTGCACCCGGTGACGGTGCTGACGATCCTGCCGCTCTCCGTCGCCGGCGCGGCGCTCGCGCTCTGGCTCGCCGGTCGCAGCCTGAACATTTTCTCGATGATCGGCCTGCTGCTGCTGATGGGCATCGTCAAGAAGAACTCGATCATCCTGGTCGACTACGCCAACCAGTTGCGCGAGCGCGGTCGCGGAGTCGCCGCCGCCATTCTGCGCGCCGGCCCGGTGCGGCTGCGCCCGATCCTGATGACCTCGACCGCGACCATGATGGCCGCCGTCCCCGCCGCTCTCGGCCTCGGCGCCGGCAGCGAGACCCGCGCCCCCATGGCCATCGCCGTCATCGGCGGCCTGATCGTCTCGACCGCCCTCTCGCTCCTCGTCGTCCCCGCCTTCTACCTACTGGCCGCAAGGGGCAAGGCAGCGCTCTCGAGCCGCGCCTCGAAGGGGCGCGTGAGAGCACGACCTGCGCCGGAGAAGGCCACCCGATAGCTCGACAGCTGGATCGGGAACGGACCGGTGACCCGGGGCCTAGGCGATCACGCCCGCGGAGCGCAGCGCGGCCTCGAACTTCTTCGCGACCCGGATCGAGCCCTGGCGATTCGGGTGGATCTCGTCCTTCCAGTCGCCGGCGACGACGTTGCGGGTCTCGACGCGGATCAGGCGGCCGGCGCCGCGCGGCTCGGCGGCCACCTGGTCGACAGCGGTCACGAAGGCGTCGATCAGCAGGCGGATCAGGTCGGGCCAGAGCGCCTTGGGGATCTGGCGGTCTTCGAGGGCGGGCTGGAGCCAGGGGCCGGAGACCTTGAACGGTCCGACGTAGGCGCCGCCGGTCTTCGAAGGCACGACGTAGTCGTAGGAGTTGACGAAGACTCTCGCCTGTTGGCCGGCGTCGGTCAACAGATCGAGCAGCTCCCGGTAGCAGTCCTGGATCTGGCGCAACCGCCGCTCGAAGCGGGAGAACGAGATCAGATCCTGCGCCAGGGCGCCCGGCGTGAAGTCGCGCAGCAGCGGCTGGAAGTCGGCGCCGATGATGTCGTTGCCGCCGCCCGAGAAGAGCAGCGCAGCGAGCTGCCAACGACCGAAGTAGCCGCGCAGCTTCGAGCGTTGAGCCCCCGACAGGATGGTCAGGATCTCGTCGCCAGCCTTCTCGAGGCGCAGCAGCGCCCACGCCCGCTGGTCCTTCGGCTGCCCGGTATCCCGCGGGTCGTCGAGCTGGCCAATCGCGTCCGCGTAGGAGAACCAGGAGTCCCCCTCGCTCATCACCACCGGCCAATTCGGGTGGTCTCTCTGCGACCTCTCGAAGTCGCCGAGGTAGGCGCGCCGGTACGGCATTCGCTCCCTCCCCTGCCCCGGATCCACGCCGGGGCGCGTTCGCTCTCGCTGCGGCTCTCGACGCAGTCTACCTACTGGGAGAACGAACTACGGAGGGGTTTCGTTCGCCTCGAGTTGCCGACTGCTTAGAATGGCGACCATGGCGACGGACGGCGAAGCGATCCTCGAGCAGATCCTCTGGGCTTGGCGCTCCCACAACGCGATTCAGCTCGGCCTGATCGCCGAGATTCCGGCGCGGGGTTTCGCCGCGGTGCCGCTCGATTCGCGCGGGCGAACGGTGGTGGCGCAGCTCGTTCACTGCTGGAAGGTGCGGCTCGGTTGGCTGCGCTACTTCGAGACCGGCAAGCGGCCGAGCAAGGGAGAGGTCGTCACGATGGCAGAACCGACCCGCGCGGCGCTCAAGAGAGCCTACGTCGACTCCGGCAGGGCCGTCGAGCGCCATCTCGAGCTCGCGCTCCGGGGCGAAGCGAAGATCCGCATGCACGGCAAGAGCCCCGTGCGCTGGCTCGCCTACCTCGTCTCCCACGAGTCGCACCACCGCGGGTCGATCGCGCTGGCGCTCAAGCAGAACGGCATGCGGTTGCCGGAAGAAATCGCGTTGGGCGTGCTCTGGGGGACCTGGATCCACGGCAAGGGCAAGTAGTCGAGGTCTTGGCGAGGCGTTCGTCGGGAGTCTCTCGAGCCGGCCGGGTCCACGTCCGGTATTCGCTGCTTGCGAGGAACCCCATAGTGATCTGAAGAATCAAGGCGTGGGGGCCCCCCGTCGTCTGCGCATCGAACACCGGCCCCGGACCCGGCTGCAAGGTGCGTAGAAGAAGCAAGGAGGCAGACCTCGGAGCTGCTGTAGCTCCCCGGCACGGACGAGACGCGGGGAGCGTTCCCTCTTCTGGGGAGGAAGCCCGTAGCCCGCCCCACAAGCGAAACGAACGAAGTGACACCATGCTCGTTGGGCGGGCGAAGCGCAGGCCCGAGCAGACCCGCCCATCCGAGGGCCGGTTCCTCACCAGAAGAGGGAGCGCTCACCGCCCCGCCACCGGAGACACCCAACGGAGCAATCAGCGCTCAGGCAGAACGAGCGCAGCGAGTCAATTGGGAATCACCAGCTCCTGACCCGGATAGATCGTGCTGCGCGGACTCAGACGGTTGACGTCGAGCAGGCGCCCGAGCGCGACGCCGTGGCTCTGGGCGATGGAGCCGAGGGTGTCGCCCCGCCGGACGACGTAGGCGCCGCTCGAGCTCGTGGCGGCCGCGGCACCACCGCGCAGCGTCAGCACCTGGCCGGGACGGAGGAGGTTGCCCGACAAGCGGTTGTCCGCGCGGATCTGCTCGACCGTCGTGCCGAAGCGCGACGCCAGCAGCCAGAGACTGTCGCCGGGCCGAACCCTGTGCGCGATCGACTGACCGGGCAGAATCGCCGTCCGCTCGATCGAGTCGCCGCGTCCGGGCACGCGCAACTGCTGCCCGGGCGAGATCCGGTGGGCGCTGCGCAGGTTGTTGAGCGCCATCAACTCGCCCACGCTCGTCCGGTACTTCGAGGCGATGCCCGAGAGCGTTTCGCCGCTGCGCACGCGGTGCACCGTCGTGGTGACTCTCGGCGGCTCCCACTTGGGCAGCGTGTCGAGGCTCGCGACAACGGTCGAACCGGCGCCGAGGGGGACCTTGAGGGCGTAGGCCGCGTTCGACGTGGCGTTTCGGCGCAGCTCGGGATTGAGCCTCGCGAGCGTGCCCTTGTCGAGCCCGAGCGCCGCGTCGAGCGACTCGAGCTTCGCCGCGCGGGCGATCTCGACGGTCTCGAACTCCACCGGCGCGAGCGGCTCCGGCAGCTCGAAGCCGTGCTTGGCGGGATCGTCGAGGATCGCGAGCACTGCGAGGAAGCGCGGCACGTAGCGGCGTGTTTCTCTGGGCAGGCGCGCGTAGAGATCCCAGAACTGGTCGAAGTAGGAGACCGACTGCCGCTGGATCTGCTTCAGCACGGAGTGCTCGCCGCAGTTGTAGGCCGCGAGCGCGGTCATCCAGTCGCCGAAGAGATTGTGGAGCGCGGTCAGGTAGTCGATCGCCGCGGCGGTCGACTTCTCAGGATCCATCCGCTCGTCGACCCAGTCGGAGCGATCCAGCCCGTAGCGGTAGCCGGTCGAGGCGATGAACTGCCAGAGTCCGAGCGCGCGCGCGCGCGACAGCGCCCGGTCCTTGAAGCCGCTCTCGACCAGGGGCAGCCAGCTCAGCTGCTCCGGTAGCCCAGCTTCGCGCAGCTGCTCGACGATCATCGGGCGGTAGAGCCCGGAGCGGCGGTAGGATTCGAGGAAGAACTCCCGCTCCCGACCCTGAAAGCTCGCGATCTCGCGCTCGACGTCCTCGTTGACCACCAGCGGAATCGAGCGGTCGGGATCCCCCACCGCGGTCTGGCGCGAGGCGTAGATCTCGACGATGCGGCGCGAGATGAGCTGGCGCAGATTCTCCTTGTCCTGCGCGAGCAGCGCGTCGCCATTCGACGGCACCTGGGCCATGAGCTCGAAGGCGCTGTCGAGCGCGGCGATGGCATCGTCGAGGGCGCCCTGCTCCCAGAAGGCGGTGGCGGATTCGTAGGCGTCGAGGGATTCGTGGAGGAGCGTCTCGGGATCGGCGCCGGGCTCTTCGACCACCCCCGCCAGGTCGTCGGCCAGCTCCGCGTCGGGCTCGAGCTCGATCGCGCCAGGCTCTTCCGGAGCGGTCTCGCTCTCGAGATTCTCGACCTCTGGGGCGATCTCGGAGCCGTCCGCGGCGGTGAGGGTCGGCGCCACGGCGACCGGTGCCTGAACCTGCCGCGGGCGGTTGGCGCTGCAGGCGAGCGCGAGGAGCAACGCGCTGGCTGCGGCACCGAGTCGTCTCATCGTCGTTTCCGGCATCCGGCCTCCTCTTTCCGTTCGAGCCCCGACCTCCGCCCGTCGTGGCGAGCATTGTAACGGGACCTACGTGCGAGCGAGCGCAACCGCTTGGCGGGCTTGGCCGGTGGGGAGCGACTCACAGCCCCGACTCTCTCCGCCGTCCAGCCAGATCCAGAGGCGCGCGGCGCTCGATGCGGCCAGGCGCTACCCCGTGGTTTCCGAGGCGCCGTCCGAACCGGTGACGAGGTCCTTGAGCGCGCGCCAAGCGGCCTTGAAGCCGCGCACGATGCGGCCGTCCGTCACCTCGACCACGCCGAGGCGCGCGGCGAGCCCCTCCTCGAGACCTCGGAACCTGGCCGGAAAGCGGCCGATGACCGTCTCGCGTACGACGGCGGCACGGTAGAGGGTCGGCGAGACGGCGCCGCGCCGCAGGCCGAGCCGAGTCCCGCTCTCGATTTCGACCCGGCGCTCCGGCAGGAGGAGCCAGGGGCGCCAGCGGAATCGCCGCGCACCGCTCGCTGCGATCTCGAGCTCGCCATAGGAGCGTACCGGCACTCCCTGGATTCCTTTGCCCGAGAAGACCCGCAAGCGGTCTCGCGTCGGATCCGCCCGACCCACCCGACCGGCCAGGAAATCCCACGAGAGCACGCTGCCGAAGACCGACAGGCGGAACGACCAGCCGGCGATCAGCCAGGAGATGAGCAGCAGCGTCAGCCCGATCGCCGCGCCGAGGTAAGGATGCAGGCCGGCCGCCAGCGCGACAAGCGCGAGCATGCCGACGCGGAAGGCGCGCAGGACCATGTCGAGAAGCGCCGAGGGCGAGAGCGCGATCAGCACCTGGATGACGTGAAAGGCGAGAAAGACAGTGACGAAGCAGAAGACCGAGAGCGTGCCGAGGCCGAGCTCGACGAGCAGACGCACGGCGCCGTCGACACCGCCCGCCAGCGCCACGCCCGCCTCGCCGAATCGAGGTCCCGCGGCGTCCGACAGGCCTGCGAACAGGCCCGATCGCTCGAGCAGGCGCTTGCCCTCGAGCAGCACGATCGGCGCTGCGAGCAGCGCCGAGAGCTTGTTCTCGTGCTCTTCGACGAAGTCCATCGGCTTCTTCAGGCCCGGCACCGCGGCGCCGATCGTCGTGTTCGCGGTGAAGAGGAAGACGAGCGCGAAGCCGCTCCCCCAGAACCAGGGGCGCGCATACCAGGGCAGAGCCGGCCGCAGCGCCGCGGGCGTGCGGAAGTAGCGCAGGGCGCCGAGCGCGGAGACGCCCAGCAGCGGCGAGATCGGCACGCCGGTGACAAGCGTCACGCTCTTCGCCAGTTCCTCGCCGATCTGGAAGTGCGCACCCTCGGGTCCCGATCGCGGCCGCGTCGGCGCCCGGCGCCGCCGGATCGGCATCGCCGCCAGCCGGCCGTGCCGCGAGGCCGAGCGCGAGCAGCGCGGCGACGGCGGCGAGTGCTCGGATGCGTTTCATGGCATTCTCCTCGGATCAAGGGCGGCGCGCGAGGCGCCGCTCGGGCGGCGAGTCTACGCGCTTGCCGGCCGGCGCGCAGGAAGGGCCGGGGGAGCGGGTTGCTGGGGTGGGGAGAGTCTGCCCCTACGCCGCTGACGGCCCGCCACCGCGCGCTCGCGGCTCGGGGCCCGTCTGCCAGGGTGAGCCACGAGTGCCGGGGCAGGCTAGGCTTGCCCGGTTGCCGGAGCTCGAGACGCGGCGGCGGCGGCGGGCGAGCCAGAGGAGTCGCGAGGTGAAATCGATCTTTCGATGGGGCGCGATCGCCCTCGTAGTCGTCGCGGCGGGTAGCTATGCCCTCCGACCTCCACAGGAGCGAGACCGCGGCGCCGGCGGCTCCGACCACCGCGACCGTCGACCGGCGCGACCTCGAGGTCGTGGTCGAGGCGAGCGGGCAGGTCGAGCCGATTCGCGTGGTCGAGGTCAAGTCGCGCGCCTCGGGCGAGGTGCGGCGGGTGCTCGCCGAAACCGGCGATCTCGTCCCGGCCGCGACGCTGCTGGTGGAGATCGACCCCCGGGATGTCCAGAACGCTCTCGACCAGGCCGAAGCCGACCTCGCATCGGCACTCGTCCGCGCGCGCATCGCCGCCGCCCAGGTCGAGCGGCTGCGCCAGCTGCTGGCCGATGGCGTGGTCGCCCAACAGGAGCTCGACGCCGCGGAGGATGCCGCGGCGTCGGCCGACTCGGCGGTGATCCGTGCCGAGACCAACCTCGAGCTCGCCCGTGAGCGTCGAGGCGACGTCGCGATCCGCGCGCCGATCGCGGGCACGATCCTCGAGCGCCAGGTCGAGCCGGGTCAGATCATCGCCTCGGCGACCGCCAACGTCTCCGGCGGCACCACCCTCTTCCGCATGGCCGACCTTGCCGCGATGCGAGTTCGCGCCAACATCGACGAGACCGACATCGGCCGCATCCACCCGGGGCAGCCGGTCCGTCTCTCGGTCGAGTCTTACCGGGGCCGCACGTTTCGGGGCGAAGTCGAGAAGATCGAGCCAGCAGGCGGTGGTCGACCAGAACGTCACCCAATTCCCAGTGCTCGTCCGCATCGACAACTCCGAGCGGCTGCTTGCTACCCGGCATGTCGGCCGAGATCACCTTGCAGATCGCTCGCCGCGACAGCGTGCTGGTGGTGCCGAACGGCGCGGTGGTCGGCGCGCGCGACGTCGAAGCCGCCGCCGAGGCGGTCGGCGTGCCGGTCGAGCTGGCGCGCGCGGCGCTGCGCGGCGGCGCTCCGGCCGCAGGCGAAGGCTCGG
This sequence comes from uncultured Acidobacteriota bacterium, assembly GCA_963700315.1. Classification (GTDB taxonomy): domain Bacteria; phylum Acidobacteriota; class Thermoanaerobaculia; order Multivoradales; family JAGPDF01; genus JACTMI01. Next base: position 686,184 of record CAVOXC010000003.1, read on the forward strand.
CGACGGCCGCCAGCGGGCTCGAAGCGGAGTGCCAGGCGCTGCGTGCACAAGCTCCGCGGCGGCGGTGGCTTCGAATCGCTCGCCGAGGCGGACCGCGCCAAACTGCGCCAGTGCCGGCAGCTCATGGGCGGCGGAGGCGGCGGGCCCGGAGCCGGCGCGCGGCACCGCCCGCCAGGCGGCTTCATCCGGACCGCAAGCGGGTCTGCTCTTCGTCGCGGGCGTGAACGGGCCGGAGCCACGCCGCGTGCTCTTCGGGCTCTCCGACTGGGAGTACACCGAGGTCAGCGAGGGGATCGCGGCAGGAGATCGTGTCGTGCTGGTGACCGTCGCCCAGATCCTCCAGCAACAGCAGGCGCTCGAGCAGCGCGTGCGCGAGCGGGCGAGCAGCTTCTCCGGCGCTCCGGGCGCCGGCTCGCCGCGGGGGCGCTGACGTGCCGCTCCTCGACCTCTTCCGCGTCGCCTTCGCCGCGATCGCGGCGAACAAGTTGCGTTCGCTGCTGACCGCGCTCGGCATCATCATCGGCATCGGCGCGGTGATCACCATGGTCGCCCTCGGCGAGGGCGCGCAGCGATCGATCCAGCAGCGGCTCTCCTCGCTCGGCGCCAACGTGCTGACGATCCGGCCCGGGCAGGCTTTTCACGGCGGCCTCTCGCGCGGCCAGGCCCGGCTCACGGTCGACGACGCCGAGGCGGTGGCCGCCTCCCCCGCCCTTGCCGGCGTCGGCATCGCGCCCGAGATGGAGGAGCGGATGCAGGTCGAGCGCCTGGCTGCGAACGCCAACCTCTCGGTGGTCGGCACCTGGGAGAGCTACTTCCCGATGAACGCCTTCCGGCTCGCCGCCGGTCGCCTCTTCACCAGCCGCGAAGAGCTGGGGCGGCGGCGCGTGGTCGTGCTCGGCGGCCTGGTCGGCTCCTCGCTCGGACTGCCGTCGAGCGCGGCGCTCGTGGGCGAGACGATCCTCCTGCGCGGCGTGCCGTTCGAGGTCATCGGCGCGCTCGAGGAGAAGGGCGCAGCCGGTTTCTCGAACCCGGACGAGAACCTCTACGTCCCGCTCGCCACCGCCCAGTTCCGGCTCTTTGGCAGCGACCGGCTCCGGTCGATCTCGGTCCAGACGCCATCGCCGGACTCGATGCTCGCGATTACCGTCGAGCTCGATCGCGTGTTGCGCCGCGAGCACAAGATCCGCCCGGGGCAGAACGCCGACTTCAACGTGCGCGATCAGTCCTCGCTGCTCGCCACGGTCCAGGAGACCTCGCGCACCATGTCGTTCCTGCTCGCCGGGATCGCCGCGATCTCGCTCGTCGTCGGCGGCATCGGCATCATGAACATCATGCTGGTTTCGGTCACCGAGCGCACGCGCGAGATCGGCTTGCGCATGGCCCTCGGCGCGAGGCGGGCGGATATTCTCCGGCAGTTCCTGATCGAGGCGATGACGCTGTGCGTCCTCGGCGGCACGCTCGGCCTCGTGGCCGGCCTCGGCGCCTCCTGGGCGCTCGCCCGCGTGGCGGGCTGGAACGTCGCGGTCACGCCGAAGGCCGCGCTTCTCGCCTTTGTCTTCTCGGCTGCTGTCGGCCTCTTCTTCGGTCTCTGGCCGGCCCGCCGCGCCGCCGGTCTCGAGCCGATCGAGGCGCTGCACTACGAGTGAGGGCTTCGCTTTTCCGCTCTACTCCCGGCGGTCGGCGTCGCGGTCCACCCTGTCGATCTGGCGGATCTTGAGGTAGAGCACCGCGGCGAAGAGAGTGACCACCAGGGTCGAGATGGCGAGGCCGATCTTGCGGAAACGATAACTCTCCAGGGCCGAGCCGATCCTCACCTCGGCGGCCTGGACGAGGTCGAAACCGCGGCTCGAGGCCTTGTCGAACTCCGTCCGGTTGAAGGCGTGGATCTTCGAGCGGGAGTTGACGATGGCGTCGTTCACGTTCGCGAGCTCGAACCGGACGTCCGAGAGATCGAGTCCGTCGCGCTCCGCAGATTCGAGCGCGGTCTCGACCGACCTGCGCCCCGCCTCGAGAGCGAGGATCCGGTCCTGGAAATACTGCGCCGCCTCGTTGCACTCCGGCTTGCCGTACTTGTCGTGACAGTCCTTGCAGACGCTTGCCGGACCGGTCCCGAGCATCGCGGTCGTGGGCCGCGGAATGTTGTGGTTGCCATGACACTGCTCGCACTCCGGCCAGCCGTGCTCTTCGAAAGCCGCCTTGTGCGGACTGCCGTCGAAGAGACTGCCGTTGTTGACATGGCAGTTGCGACAGACCTGGGAGACCGCGGCCACCGCCGGCGGCATCGCGGCGTGGTTGCCATGGCAGTCGTTGCAGACCGGCGCGCCCAGGTCGTGCTTCTCGTAGAGGGCCTGGCCGTGAACGCTCTGACGATACTCCTCGAGCTGATCGGTTGGCATCGGCGTCCGCTCGTCGTCGAGCTTGACGCCCTGCATGTACTTCGGATCGGCGTGGCACCGACCGCAGGTCGCCGGCACATTGATCGGAAAGACGCTCGATTGCGGGCTGTCCGGCCGTCGGATGCCATGGACGCCATGGCACGATACGCACTGCGCCGCCTTGTTCCTGCCGAGCGTGAGCAGCGCTACCCCGTGACGGCTCTCGCGGTACTTCAGCATCTGGTCGACCGGCAGCTCGGGGTTGAACCTGCGCATCACCTCCGGGCGACTGTGGCACGCGTCGGTGCAGAAGACCGGGATCCAGGCTCGGCTCGCCTGCCGCGCCTCCCGATCCGGCCAACGCTCGTAGATCTCGTCGGACATCTCCTCGTCGCTCGGGCTGCCGCCGTGACAGCCCGCGCAGGAGAGGCCTCGCCTCAGGTGCACGTCGGCCAACACCTCGCGCAGATCGAGGTGCGAGCTCGGAGCGCCCGCCGCCCCGATGGTGAAGAGCGTCTCCTCGCCCTGCCAGTTCGGGTTGGTGTGGCAGAGCACGCAGTTGTCCTTGAGCAGGAGCTCGATGCGTTCGTCCGGAACCTCGAGGTCGAGGAGCGCCGCGAGTTGCTCGGGCGAGTCCATCAGACCCTTGTCCATGGCCTGGAAGAAGAGCTCCTGGGCGTAGCTGGGCAGACCGCGGAAGTGGGCCTGTCCCCGCACCGAGACCACCTGCAGACCGTTCCGTTCGGCCGCGAAGAGCTCTCGGAAGTCGGCAGGCCAGCTCGCTTCCGACAGCGAGCCCGTCGACGCCACCGTCTCCTCGGCGGCGGGCGCGGGCGAAGCCGTGAACAGCCCGATCAGCATGAGCGCGGCCGCCGCGACGGCGCGGGAGCCGCGCCAGGTGATGAAGAGCACCATGGCGAGCAGGACGGCGCAGACGCCCCCGGCCGCAAGATAGGAGAGGCCCGCAAAGCCGTGCAACAAGGCCTGGAAAACGGCCAGAGACCCGATCCAGAAGTAGCGGTGCCGCCACGCCAGCGCGCGCAGCAGGCTGACGGCGACGGCGAGGCCGGTGACCCACAGCGCGGCGGTTCGCGCGATCGCCAGAGCGTTGGCGGGATCCGCCGCCGGATCGACGCCGTGTGGGACCTGAACGCCCACGTCCCAGGCTTTGAGCATGAGAAAGGCGAGAAAGTAGATCACTCCGACTCCGAAATCCGTGAAGGCGGGACCGGGCCGATTCTTCGCGGCCGACCGGTCGAGGAACGGCACGAGCGTCCAGACCGCGAGGAGCAGCGTCGCGAGCGCCATGCAGGCCTGGGGTCCCTCCATGCCCAGGATGTGCGGCGGGAACTCCTTGAGCATCTGGTACATCCAGAGGAAGTACCACTCCGGCTTGATGCCCGGATAAGCGGGCATGAGCGGGTCGGCCTTGAGGCCGAGCTCCCATTCGAAGCCCGGGATGCCGGGACCGTAGGGGAGCAGGACCGCCAGCAGCGCGAGCAGGTTGATGGCGAGGACCCAGATCAGCAGGTCGCGCAAGGCGAAATCCGGGAAGAAGGGCATGCCGCGAGGCGGCTTCGGGTCCTCCTCCCCGGCGGCCGGAACGGGCGGCGCCATGCCCTGCTTCTGGATGAACGCGAGGTGGACACCCACCACCGCGAAGGTGGCGATCGGCAGGACGCAGACGTGGATCGCATAGAAGCGATAGAGCGTCCGGATCGAAATCTCGTCGCCTCCCCGCAGCACGCGGAGCAGCCAGTCCCCGATCAAGGGCACCGACTTGACCGAGTCGGTGCCGACCGCCGTGGCGAAGAACGCGAGCTCGTTCCAGGGCAGCAGGTATCCGGAGAACCCGAAGCCGAGCGCGATACCGAACAGGGCGATGCCGGTCAGCCAGGTCAGCTCGCGCGGCTTGCGGTAGGCGCGCAGAAAGAAGACGCTCCACATGTGCAGCATCAGCGAGACGATCATCAAGTGCGCCGACCAGCAGTGAATCGAGCGCACCAGCCAGCCGAACGGGACCTTGGTGACGATGTGGTGCAGGCTCTCGTACGAGGTCGACTCCCCTGCCTCGTAGTACATGAGCAGAAGAATCCCGCTGACGATCTGGACGAAGAAGAAGAAGAGCGTCAGCCCGCCGAGGAAGTACCAGAACAGCGAGTGATGGCCGACCGGCACCTCTTTGTGGCGGGCGAATCTCTCGAGGGCGGCGAGATCGAAGCGGTCGTCGAGCCAGTTCCAGAGCGCTCCGCGGTCGCTGGGCAGGGACGGAGTATCGGGGCGATCGACTGGGATGGACATGGCGCCCTCCGGGCTTCAGGTCCGCAAGACCACGATCTTGGTGTCCGGGCTGCCGCTCGTGTTGAACGCGGGTAGCGGCCGGGGGGGCGGGCCGGAGAGGACTCGGCCATCGAGATCGAAGCGCCCGTTGTGGCAGGCGCACCAGATCACCGACTCGTCGCGCTTGTACTGGACCGTGCATCCTTCGTGGGTGCACTTGGCCGAGAGCGCCCGAATCTTGCCGCGGGGATCCTGGAATACGATCACCCGCTCGGCGCCGAGCGGGATGATCGCAAAGCCCGCTTCGGTGACGTCCTGCACCGACTTGTCCGACAGCACCGCCTCGTCGGCGCTCGCCGCATCCTCGAGCGGGCTCAGGTAGCGCAGTACCGGGTAGACGATCGTCCCGAGCCAGCCGAGCACGCTCGTGCCGAGGATCGTGTTGAGGAGCCTGCGGCGCTCCAGGGTGGGGGGAACCGGTTGAGGCGATGGACTCGTCATCGCGGCCTCCGCGAGCTGGGATCCTGGATCCCGATTCAGGAGAAACTCCCTGAGGTTACACCGGGCCGTCGACCTGCATCCGACCCCACGGGGTAGCGACGCGTCGCTCCCGGCCGGTTCGGGCTCCTGGCTCCGAGTCGAGCGAGAGCGCGAAGCCCGGGTTCATTCGACCCGCTTACTCCTCGGCCCGCGGAAAGGACAGGTCGAGATCGACCGGAAGGTCGACCAGCCGCTCGATGGCCGCGAGCATCTCCGGCGACGGATGGCCATACTCTTCGAGGAACGCCCGGGTCCCCTCATAGTCCCCCGCCGCCTGGAGCATGAGCATCTCGTGGAGCAGGTCGCGGAGCGCTCCCGGGAACTTGTCCGGCACCGTCGCGTAGCGACCCTCGGCATCGAGCGCCAGCGCGCCCTTCCGCTGCAAGTAATTGAACTGCGAGATGACTCCCTGCCCGTGCGCCTCGTGGACACCGAAGCGGGCGGAGCGGAAGAGCCCGGCGACGTAGGTCGGATCGAGCGACCCCCGCAGCTCCGGCGCCATCTCGCCGTCCGCGATCAGCGCGAGGATGTTGTAGACGCCCATGACGTCCGACTTCGCCTCCTCGAGCGTCGAGTAGAGCTCCTGCAGCTCCGTGCGGACATCGGTCGCCTTGCCCGCCTTGACGATGGTTCCCGGACCGAGGCCGTGCGACAGCTCGTGGTGGAGGACTTCCTCGAAGAAGGCCTCGAATCCCACCTTGGCGGCATCCGCCTCGGTCAGCACGCGCCGGGCTATCGGCACCAGCATGGCGTCGTACTTGGCCTTGATGATGTTTCTCATCAGGACCTTCTTCGACCCCTTCTGTTCGCGCACCACTTCGAGGTTGGGCAGGTTGTAGGCGATCGCCTTGACGCCTGAGTTCGCGTCGCCCGCTGCATAGACCACATCGACCACCTTGATCGGGCTCTCGGTGCCGCGCTTGAAGTTCTTGTGCTCGTCCGGAATCGGCAGGTTGCGCTCGAGCCAGGGCAGACGCTGCTTGTAGCGCGCGAGCGCCTCCGACTCGGCCGGCAGGGCCACCGCGACATAGGCCTCGAACGAGGCCTTGTAGCCCATCAGCTTGTCCTCATAGTTCTCGTAGGGGCCGATGGTCGGCTCCAGCGCCGCATCGAGATCCATCCAGGCGATGTCGCTCTCGACGTAATCGTTCGACTCGAACGCCGCCGCGCGCGTCTCGAGGAAGCGGCGCAGCGAGTCGTTCTCAGTGTGGGCGGCGGCGGCACGCAAGTGCGCCGCGGCGCGCCCGAGCGGCTCGGCGTAGGCGACCGAAAACGGCTGCGCGACGAGCCCGCCGCCCTCGCGTCGGATCACGGTGAAGTCGGACCGGAGGGCCTTTTCCTCGCCGGGGTGCGCGGCGATCCAGCTCTCGAGCTCGGCCTTGGTGAGGTCCTCCGGATAGAAGCCCGCTCCTGCCGGCTTCGCCATGGCGCCGACGAAGGGCTCGTCGCCCGCGAGCCGATCCCAGGGGCCCTGCATGATCCGGAAGTACTCACGGGCCGCGGCGACCCGCGGCCCCTCGGCGGTCTCGAGCTCGGCCGCGAGATGCGCGACGTGCGGCCCCTGCTGAACGCGAAACAAGTCGTCGATCACCTTGGCGGCTTCGACGATCTCGGCGAGCGCCTGGCGATCTTCGGCGGAGAGCGCGCCGACGTCGGCGGCGACTTCGACTCTGGCGAATTGGGCCAGCCGCGCTTCGATGTCGCCGACAATCGCGACTCCGGCCAGTTCGGGCGCCACTGGCGGCTCCCCCTTCGGACTACAACTTGCGGTCATCCCACCCAAGAGAAGAGCCGTCGTGACGGCGGCCCGATCGAGCCATCTGGTCATCGCTTCTCCTTCCTCGTCTCTCCTGCGAGCGTTTCGACGATCCGCACGATGCGGCCCTCGATGTCCGTTCGAATCCGGCGACCGGGCAGAGCGCCGATCGCCTCCTCGGTGATCCCGCGCCAGGAGAGCTCCGGGCGGGCGAGGCGCGGCGGGCTCGTGCCGCCCGCACCTGCGGAGAAAAGAGGATACCCGTCTCGGAAGCCGTACTGCCAGAGGTAGTCCAGGCTCGCCACCGAGTAAGTACGGTCGAGGTCGAGCGGCTCCAGCTTCCCACTCGAGCGGTCGCGGACCTCGACGTCCTTCGCATCGACCCGGGTTGCCTCCCCCGCCGCCGTGCTCCGGGCGGTGTAGCGAAAGCGCAAGCCGGAGACCTGCAGGAAGCGGCCGTGACCGATCGTCGTCTCCGACACTGACTTGCGCAGCAGCTCCAGCAACTCCGCGCCTTTCAGCCCGAAGGCGACCGGCCGGTTGTCGTAATAGAAGATTCCCTCCAGCTCGTAGATTCGCAAATCGCCGCCGGCGGGCACGTCGTCGTTGACCCGGATGGCGCCGCCGTTGATGAAGGCGATGTCGGTCCCGAGCCGTTCGCGCAAGACGTCCGTGAGGAGGTTGCCGAGAGCGGTCTCCCGGCCACGGATCGCCGGTTCCACGCCCTCGAGCGCGTGCTCCGTCGTCGCCACGACGTCGAGCAGGCGCAAACCGGTCCGTTCCTCCACGACCCGTTCGAGCCGAACCAGCCAGCGCGCCACCAGGCCCTGGATCTCGGGATCGGGAGGGATCTCGCCGCCAGCCAGATCGAATTTGCGCTGCCGCCCAACCGGGTGCCCCTCCTCCCGCCGGACGTCGATGACCACCGCGCTCTTCGCATCGGCATCGGCTTTCGTGATCCAGGTGTCGTTCACTCGCCGCGTGAGATAGACGTGCTCGTGGCCACCGACGATCCAATCGATCTCCGGGAAGTCGCGAGCGAGCCGTTCGTCCTCGCCGAGCTCCTGGTGAGTGAGCGCGATGATCATCTCCGCGCCGGCCGCGTCGAGCGCGTCGAGCGCCGCGCGCACCGCGCGGCCGCGCGCCTCCTGGTCCCGATAGTCGATCGTGAGCCAGTCGCGCGAGACGTCGTCGAGGGTGAGCCCGAAGACGCCGACTCGGACGCCGCCGAGCTCGAGCGTCACAGTCTTCAGCACATGATCGAAGCGGGTGGAGAGCGACCGGGGCGCGCTGTTGGGATCGGTACGGAAGCGCACGTTCGAGGACACCCAGCGGAATCGGGACTCGGCCAGGCGGTCGAGCAACACCTGCGGGTCGCGCTGGTCGAACTCGTGATTGCCGAAGGTGGCGATCAGGTGGGGGTCGAAGCCGTCCGAGCCGTCGAGGTGGCCGAGGACGTCGATCATCGCCGCACCGTCCAGGTATTTGCTCGCCACCGACGGAAAGAGCAGATCGCCGGCGTGGAGAACGAGCACCGGCCGCCCCTCGTCTTCGAGCATCTTGCGCAGCGCGCGCACTCGCGCCATGCCGCCGACCCGACCCGCCTCCAACCCTTCGATCTTGTAGGTGTCGTTGATGGTCAGGATGGTGAATCCGCTCGGGGCCGCCGTGGCGCTCGCCTCGAGGGCCGGCGCCGAGGCGGCCGGCGTCGGTCGGACCGCCGCGCAGCCGGCGAGTCCACCGGCGCAGGCCAGCGCGAGGGCGACGACGCGCGCGAGCGCGCCTCTCGTCAGGCCAACCGCCATTGCGCTGAAGGTCAATACGTCTCCTCAGAGCTCGCCGAGAAGCTCGAGCAAGCCGCTCTCGTCGAGGATCTCGACACCCAACTCCCGGGCCTTGTCGAGCTTGCCTCCCGCCTTCTCGCCGGCGACGAGGAAATCCGTCTTGCTCGAGACCGACGCGGCGACGCGCGCGCCGGCCCGTTCGAGCCGCGCCGCCGCCTCCTCACGGGTCAGGGTCGGTAGCGTTCCGGTCAGCACGAATCTCTTGCCCTTGACGGGCGTGACCGCGGCCGGCGCCGGCACCACGATCTCCGGCGGCTCGATACCCGCGGCCGTGAGCGCTTCGAGCCGACCGCGCTGGCGCGGGTCCGCGAAGAAGGCGCGGACGCTGGCGGCGACCCTGGGGCCGATTTCGGGCACCTCGAGCAACTCCTCTTCCGCTGCCGCGCCGAGCGCCGCGAGCGAGCCGAAGCGCCCGGCGAGGAGCTTGGCGACCCGCTCGCCGACGAAGCGGATGCCGAGCGCGAAGAGCAGACGGTGGAGGTCACGGCGCTTGCTCGCTGCGAGGCTCGCGTGCAACTTCTCGGCGGACCTCTCCCCCCACCCCTCGAGCTCGATCAGTCGCTCACGGGGCAGCCGGTAGAGGTCCGGAACGTCAGCGATCAGTTGCTCCTCGAGCAGCTGAGCGATTCGCTCATCGCCCAGCCCCTCGATATCCATCGCGTTCCTGCCGACGAAGTGGCGGATCGACTCCGCGACCACGGCCGGACAGACTGGGTTGACGCAGCGCAGCGCGACCTCGTCGTCGCGACGCGCCACCGGCTCCCCACAACGCGGGCAGCGCTCCGGCAGCGCGAAGGGCCGCGATCCTTCGGGCCGCTTGTCGAGCAGCACCTCGACCACCTTGGGAATGACATCGCCCCCCTTCTCCACGAAGACCGTGTCGCCCACCCGCACGTCCTTGCGCGCGAGGTCCTCGTAGTTGTGAAGCGTCGCGCGCTGCACCGTGGTGCCGCCGACGAAGACCGGCTCGAGCTCGGCGACCGGCGTCAGGACCCCGCTCCGGCCGACCTGCACCCGGATCCCCGCGACGACGGTCTCCGCTCGCTCCGCCGCGTACTTGTAGGCGACAGCCCAGCGTGGCGCTTTCGCAGTCGAGCCGAGCCGCTCGCGCAGAGCGAGGTCGTCGACCTTGACCACGACGCCGTCGGTCTCGAAGTCGAGATCATGACGACGCTCGCGCCACTCGTCGATGAAAGCCGCCACGCCTTCCACATCGGCGCACCGGCGCCACCCCTGCTCGACCGGGAAACCCCAGGCGGCGAGCGCTTCCAGAGTCTCGGCATGGGTCGCAATGCTCGCCGCGCCCGCGGACACCTGATAGAGCGCCGCGGCCAGACGGCGCGACGCCACGACGCGGCTGTCGAGCATGCGCAGCGTACCGGCGGTCGCGTTGCGTGGGTTGACGAAGAGCGGCTCGCCCGCCGCCTCGCGCTCTTCGTTGATGCGGCGGAAGGACGAGCGGGGCATGTAGATCTCACCTCGTACCAGCAGTCTCGGCGGCGTTCCGTCGGCGAGCTTCAGGGGCAAGTTGCGCACCGTCCGGAGATTCACCGTGACGTCGTCGCCGACCCGTCCGTTGCCGCGAGTCGCGCCGCGGGCGAGCACGCCGTTCTCGTAGAGCAGCGAGATCGAGACGCCGTCGACCTTGAGCTCCGCGACCAAGGCGAGCTCGGCCCCTGGCTCCAACCGGCGCAACCGCTCCACCCACTCATCCAGCTCCTCTTGCGAGTAGGTGTTGTCGAGCGATTGCATCGGCGGATCGTGCTCGACCGGCTCGAAGCCCTCGACCGGGGCCCCGCCCACACGCCGGGTCGGGCTGTCGGCAGTCGCGAGCTCCGGATGCTCCGATTCGAGCGTGACGAGCTCGGCCATCAGCTCATCGAATGCCCGGTCGGAGATCACCGGCGCGTTGGCGCGGTAGTAGAGCTCCTCATGCCCGCGAATCGCTTCGCGCAGCTTCTCGGCTCGCTCCGCCTGGCTCTCCTTGTGCGCTCCCGCCATCGCGGCAGAAGTCTACGACGCCAAGCGCCCGTTCAGCCGCCGCCGAGATTCTCGACCACACCCGCGGCGGCGATTCGGATCGCGTCGGACGATGGGGATTCCGACCGGAACCGTTTGGAGCGCGGATTCGCGCCCTCCGCTCGCACGATCGCGCAGAGAACCTCGACGACGCGCGGGTCGAACTGCGCGCCGGCCTCCCGCTCGAGCTCGCACAGCGCCGCCTCGAGATCGTGCGCGCTCCGGTAGGGGCGATCGTTGGTCATGGCGTCGAAGGCATCGACCACCGCGAGGATGCGGGCACCGAGCGGAATCGCCTCCCCCGCCAAGCCAAAGTAGCCTGGATAGCGAACGCCGACGCGCCGCCCGTCCCAACGCTCCTGGTGGTATTCGACCAAGGGCAGAACGTCGCGCAGGACCTCGATCGAGCCCAGGATACGCAAACCGATCTCGACGTGCTGCTGCATCAACTCGGTCTCGCGCGCGTCCAGAGGGCCCGGCTTGTTGAGCACGGTCTCGGGCACTCCGATCTTGCCGACGTCATGCAGCAGCGCTGCGTAACGCAACCGGGTCAACTCCACGTCGTCCAGGGCGAGCTCCTCGCCGACGCGCACTGCGAGGTTCGCGACACGCTGGACGTGACCGACCGTCGACCGGTCCTTGGCTTCGATCGCCGCCGCGAGCGAACGCACCGTGCGCTCGAAGTCGCGCTCGAGTTGGCGTTGCTGACTGCTCACGCGCTCGAGGAGCTGGCGGTTGCGGCCGGCGAGGTAGCCGCCGACGATGCCGAAGACGCTGAAGAAGACCATCACCGCGTACGCCGGCGCCACGATCTCGTGCGGCGGCACGGTGTCCTCGAGCAGCGACGGCAGGACAGCCAGGCCGAGGTAGGCGAGGCTCGCCGGCAGGCAGGCCCAGATCGCGCCGCCCAGCCCGCCCTGAAACGCCGCCAGAGCGATCGGCGCGACGAGCACGACCGCTCCCCATTGCGGATACTTCCAGCCGACCAGTCCGAGCGCCCAGATCGCCAAGATCGCGAGCAGCAGCAAACCGGCGCAGGCGAGCAAGCGGCGGGGATCCCCGCGCCAGGCCCGCTCGAGCCGCAAGAAGTCATCGTCGAGCAGGACCCCCGGCGCGAGGAGCAGCAGCAGCGGAAAACCGAGCAGCAGGCCGGCTACGGCGTCGCTGCTCCACCAGGTGAGCAGGTTGCCGACGAGTGGCTCGAAGCGTGTCGAGAGCCGGCCGAGCGCGACGAGCGTCGCGGTGCCCGCGATCGCGGAGGCCAGGTTGTTCAAGGCGAGCCCGTAGAGTCCGGCCCGCAGCAGGCGCTGGGAGGTGCGGCCATGGGGATGGCGCAGGGTCCACGCCGGAATCGCCGCCGTCAGCGCGTTGACCAGGGCGAAGAGCGCCAGCGTCCAGGGTGTGGTCGCCGCGCCCCAGGGCGAGAGAAAGACGCCCGCCATCACGCCGAGCACGCCCCAGAGGCCGAAAGCCGCTCCGACCGCGAGCGAGAGTCCGGCCGGAGGGAAGAGGTAAGAGGCACCCCACGCCTCCGAGAACTGCGAGGAGAAGTCGGAGAGGAGCTTGAAGCCGAGGGCGGTGAGGACGACGATCCCGGCGGCGCGAGCGGCCAGCGCCGCCCTGCCACGTACTTCAGCCCTCTTCGGCGTCTCTTGCGGGGTCGCCTTGGTGGTCATCGCTCAGCGTGCTCCGCGCGGTTCTAACCCGCGCGGAGCACGCCGGTCAAGTCGGGAGCGGCTCGAGTCTCATTCTCGCTCGGTCTCGTCCGCCGCCACGAAGTCGTCCGCACCACCGCTCGCGGGCGTCGGCGGCCGGCGGCCCGTTTCGCCGACCGGCGGCGGCTGTCGCCACTCGCGGCCGAGCGCGACCAGCGTCATCGAGCCGAGGCCGAGGGTCCAGGCAACGTACTTCACGCAGAACCCGAGAGCGAGGATCGTCAAGCCGATGAACCCCACCACGCCGCCGGGGAGCCCGATCAATCGCCCGACGATCGAGATCATCTGGATCGCGATGACGCCGACCACCGCCACCAGGAAAGGGCCGGATAGCGAAGCGCCGAAGCGGCGTTCGAGCGCGCGACCCGCGACGATCGCGACGCCCGCGAAGCCGACCAGGTTGCCGAAGATCAGGACGAGGATCGCGACCGGCACCAGAATCAGCAGCGGAATACCGATGATCGAAACCGCCAGAATGAGGGTGACGAGCAGGAGAACGGGGAAGAACAGGAGCTGGGTCAGTAGGCCCGCGAAGAGCGCCTTCCAGGGCTCGCGCTCGACCCGCCACGCGCTCGCCTCGACCGAGGGCCGAGCGACCAGGACGCAGAGCCCGACCAGCAGGGCGAGCAGGCCGGCGCGGAAGATCGACCAGAAGGTGCCGTGGAGGCTCGAGAAGACCCCGAACGGCTCCCAGTCGTTGCCCCAGCCGCCGTACCAGCCTTCGCCGAAGCCGACCGAGGAACGCTGCCCGATCACCTGACCGCCCGGCTCGACGTCGAGCGACCCACCGACGGCGACGGCATCGCCCTGGATCATGGCGTCCCCGCCGACGTCGATGCTGCCAGCCACCGCGACCGCATCGCCGTGGACCGTGCCGGTGATCTCGAGGTGTCCCCCGACCGCCACGGCGTCGCCGAACGCCTCGCCCGCAAGCTCGATCGAGCAGCCGACGCAGATGACGTCGCGCGCGGTCTCCCCCGCCTCGACCCGGATCGAGCGGCCGACCGAGACCCGATCCTCGCGCGAGACCCTCGTTCTGACCTTGGGCGCGCCGACGGCGACAGTGAATTCGACGTCGTCCTCCGGGTCGTCGGCCCGGTACTCGGGCGACGAGAGACCGAGGAACTGCCGGCGCTCGCCGGCGCCCATGCGCGCCAATTCGGCGATGAGCGCGCCGTCGGGCCCCAAGAAGCTCTCCAGCTCGGCCTCGTCGAACTCCTTGCCATTGACCAACACCTCGCCGTCGTCGACGAGCTCGATCGAGCGAATCGCCGAGCTTTCCTCGAGCGGTCGCAGCAGCACACCGTCACGCAGGGCGTCGGCACGGAAGCGGGCGAGCACGCGAGCGCCCGGACCCGGCTCGGCTTCGGCGGTGACGGCGGCCGGTGCGACCGGAGCGGCCGGGGCCTCACCAGGACGTGCCCAGGCCGCCGGCGCGAGCGCGAAGCCCGCGCAGAGGAGCAGCGCCGCCAGGGCGACGCGCGACGACGAGCGACGAGACTCTCTAGGACGAAACATGGGGAACGTACCTCCGGGACCTGGCGAGCGCCGCGAGACGGTGCAAGGAGAGCGCGGCGAGCGCGAACTGGGCGAACAGCAGGAGGGCGACCTGCGGCCGCGACGCCGCCGCGGCGAGCGCGTCGGAGACGGTGGCGAAGGTGCGCCAGGTTTGGGCTCCCCGTCCGATCCGGACGGCGAGGCCGGTGAAAGCGTCGGCGAGCAGGTGGAGAACGCCGCCCGGCCCGACAGCTGCCGCGAGCGGCGCCGCGAGCGGCGGAACGAGGACGATCGAGGCGGCAGCGCAGACCGCAGCCGCGGCGAGCGCCGCGCGCACCCAGGTCCGAGCGAACCAGGAGGGGCGAACCACCTGGGCCAGGATGCGAGCCGCGAATCCCGGCCGCGGTTCCGGCCGGGCGAGCGCTTCGAATGCCTCGAACAGCGCCCGCTCCGCCTCGTCAGCCCGGCCGGCGCGGTCGGCTTCGAGAAAGCGGGTCCAGGCGTTTCGGTCGGTGGCGTTCACGGTTCGTTGTCCTCGATCCGCCCTACGCGGCCGCAACCGGCTTGTTTCGTCATCGACGGACCTTTCCGCCGAGCTCGCCCGGGTCCCAGCCGAGCTCGCGCATGGCCCGGGCGAGGTCGCGCCGCGCCCTGTAGATGTGGATCTTGACCGTCCCCAGGGGGATGCCCAAGACCTCGGCGATCTCCTCGTAGGAGAGCTCTTCGACGAACCGGAGCAGCAGGATCTCGCGGTACTCCGGGCGGATCTCCCGGATCGCCGCTTCCAAGGCGCGGCCGAGGTCGCGGCCGGCGGCCCGTTCGAAGGGGTTCTCGGCGGAGGGATCGGCCGGCGGGTCGGGTGCTTCCTCCTGATCCCCGATTGGAGCGTCGAGGGAGAGGGGCTCGCTGCCCCCTCGCCGCAGCGCGTCGAGCGCCGTGTTGTGGGCGATCTTGAAGAGCCAGCTCGAGAACTTGCGCTCCGGGTCGAATCGAGCGAGCGCGCGATAGGCCTTCAGAAAGGCCTCTTGAGCCAGGTCCTCGGCAGTTTCGGCGCGGCGGACGATGCGCACGATCAGCCCGAAGACCGGCCTCTGGTAGCGCTCGACGAGCTCCCGGAATGCGTCCTGGGAGCCCTTCCGAGCCGCCACCGCGAGCATCTCGTCGGAGCGCTCTCGATCATCGCGTCGAACCACTTCTTCTGGGGCCCCCGGACCGGTACACTACTTCAGGCCTTCCCGGGCTCAGCCTTGCCGTGCCCCGCGCGCCGGCACCATCTAGACGCAGCCGCCGAACGGGTGGACCAGTCGATGAGCTCTCTCGAGTCGAACGAAGACAGCCGTCACGGCAGGCTGCGCGCCTTCGGGACTCTGTTGGCGGGCATCGCAGCCCTCGCCGCCGTGATCTGGCTCGGCCGGTATGCCGGCGGCTACGTTCCCCGCTTCTCCGCCTGGGTCGAGTCCCTCGGTTTCTGGGGTCCGGCGGCCTTTTTCGCCGGATACGTCCTCGCGACCCTTGCCTTCGTCCCCGGCTCGCTCCTCACGCTCGCCGCCGGTGCGGTCTTCGGGCTCTGGCAGGGAACCGCGCTCGTCCTCGCCGCCGCGACCACGGGCGCGACGCTCGCCTTTCTGGTCGCCCGTTACGTCGCCAGGTCGAGCGTCGAGCGTCGGGTCGCTCGCAACCCACGATTCGGCGCGATCGACCGGGCCGTCGCCGCCGAGGGCCGGAAGGTGGTCTTCCTGCTGCGCCTCTCCCCGCTCTTCCCATTCAATCTGCTCAACTATGCTCTGGGGCTGACTCGGGTCAGCTTCCTCGACTACTTCCTGGCATCGATCGGCATGCTCCCGGGCACTTTTCTCTACGTCTACCTGGGCAAGGGCCTGGGCAGCTTGGCCGCGTTGAGCGCCGGGGAGCGAGTCGAGACCGGGCCGGCGGGCCTCGCCCTGCTCGGCGCCGGGTTGGTCGCCACCATCTGGGTCACGGCCCTGGTCACGCGCGCCGCGCGGCGCGCTCTCGCGGAGGTAGAGGATGGCGGAACAGGTGCTGATCACACCGTTCGATGAGCACAACCAGACGCTCGTCGACAATGTCCACCCGCTCGCGTGGACCAATCCGGAGCCGGCGCCCGTCTATCACCTCGTGGTGATCGGCGCCGGGACCGCTGGCCTCGTCGCCGCGGCCGGCGCCGCAGGTCTTGGCGGCCGCGTCGCCTTGATCGAGCGACACCTGATGGGGGGTGATTGCCTCAATGTCGGCTGCGTGCCCTCGAAAGCGCTGATTCGCGCCGCGCGCGCTTGGCGACAAATCGCCGACGGGAGCGAGTACGGCGTGCGCGTGCAGATCGAGGTCGCCGACTTCGGGGCGGCGATGAAACGGCTCCGCGCCAAGCGGGCGGCGATCAGCGCCAACGACTCGGCGGCTCGCTTTCGCGAGCTCGGCGTCGACGTCTTTCTCGGCCACGGTAGTTTCACGGGACCTGACGCGATCGCAATCGATGGCACGACGCTACGCTTTCACCGCGCGCTGGTCGCAACCGGCGGACGTCCCGCCGTGCCACCGCTCCCGGGACTCGAAGCGGCGGGCTATCTCACCAACGAGAACGTCTTCTCGCTCCAGACGCTGCCCGGCCGCCTGGCGGTCGTGGGCGGCGGCCCCATCGGCTGCGAGCTCGCCCAGGGCTTTGCCCGCTTCGGCTCGCAGGTGACGATGTTGCTGCGCGACCGCCACCTCCTGCCACGAGAGGACCCGGACGCCGCCGCCGTCGTCCGGAGCGCCCTCGAGGCCGACGGCGTGCGCGTGATCGGCGGCGCCACGCTCCGCCGGGTGGAGCGCGGGTCGCGCCTCAAGGCGCTCTATTTCGAGATCGAAGGTACCGAGCACCGGCTGGCGGTCGACGACATCCTGGTCGCAACCGGCCGCCGTCCCAACCTCGAGGGCCTCGGCCTCGAGGTCGCGGGGATCGCCCACGATGCCGAAGGAGTCACTGTCGACGATCGCCTCCGCACCACCAACCCGGCGGTCTTCGCCGCCGGCGACATCTGCTCCCGATTCAAGTTCACCCACGCCGCGGACGCGATGGCACGGATCGTCCTGCGCAACGCCTTCTTCGGCGGCAAGCAGCGGGCGAGCGACCTCGTCATTCCGTGGTGCACCTTCACCGACCCCGAGGTCGCTCACGTCGGACGCTACGAAGACGAGCTCCGACGCCGCGGCACTCCGTTCGAGACCATTACCGTCCCGCTCGAAGAGAATGACCGGGCCATCGTCGAAGGGTCCACGCAGGGGTTTCTACGAGTCCATCACCGCAAAGGCAAGGGCGAGATCCTCGGCGCGACGCTGGTCTCCGAACATGCCGGCGAAACGATCGCCGAGCTTGTCGCCGCGCTCCAGCACGGCATCGGCCTCGATCGGCTGGCGGCGACGATTCACCCCTACCCCACGCAAGCGGAGGTGGTGAAACGCGCGGGCGACGCCTGGAACCGCAAGCGGCTGACGCCCTTCAGGCGCAAGCTCTTCTCCTCCTGGTTCCGCCACCTCGAGAAGAGGGCGTTGCGGCGGTTGGCCCGCCGCTCGCCTCTGGAGAGCGCTGGCAAGGAGGAGACGACCCTGGATCCTCCGGCGCAGCCCGAATGACCGGTTCGCGCCGGCACCCGCCCCGCGCGCCCGGGGTGGTCTCGAGCGGAGCCTCGTGCTCCGCCGGACCGCACGTGGCCGTGAGCGTCGAGGACACCGGTACAGGCATTGAGGAGAGCCACGTCACCCTGCTGTTCGAGCCCTTCTTCACGACCAAGCCTGTCGGCAGGGGAACCGGGCTCGGCCGCTCGACCGCCTACGGCATCGTGCGACAGAGCGGTGGCGAGATCCGAGTCGACAGCCGGCTCGGCGCGGGCGCGCGGTTCGATCTCCTGTCGCCGCGCATCCTGCGGGAGCTGGGTTCTCGCGTCACCACCGCCGCGGATGGCGTCGAAGCGCTCGAGCTCATCAGCACCAGGGAGAATCTCTCGATCGACCTGCTGTTGACCGATGTCGTGATGCCTCGGATCGGCGGCGTGGAGCTCGCCGCGAAGCTCCGCCCGAAACGGCCGAATCTGCCCGTTCTGTTCTTTTCCGGCTACGCCGAATGCTCCCCGCTGCCGACAGAGGGCCTGTCACTCTCTCGCCGCAACGGATTCCTCCAGAAGCCGTTCACCCGCGCCGAGCTGGCGCAGCGTGTTGGGGAGCTCCTCGAGCGCGAGGACTGAGCCGCGGCCGGCTCGTCACATAGGTCGCACCTACTCCTGTCCGTCTGCCGACCGACTCGGACCTGCTCTGACGATGAGCAGCGTCAGATCGTCGTGCAGTGGCTCGCTTCCACGAAAGAGCGTCAATCGCCGCAGGATCTCCTCTTTTAGCCTTCCTGGGAGAAGATCAGCATGTTCGCGAAGCGCATCCTCGATCCGCTGCTGCCCGAACTCCACCCCATCGGAGCTCGCGGCCTCGACGACGCCGTCCGAGAACAGCACGAGCAGATCCCCGGGGCGCAGCTCCGTGTCCCCCTTCTCGTAGGTGGCCCCGGGCAACAACCCGAGGACCGGCCCGCCGGTGGCGAGCTCCTCGATCGAGGGAGGGTCATGAGCGGACCGCCGCACGAGCAGCGGCGGATTGTGACCCGCGTTGATGTAGCGCAGGCGTCCTCGTTCACCCTCGTAACAGGCCCAGAAGAACGTCACGAAGCGATTCGAGGCCGTGTTCGCGCAGAGGAGCCGGTTGAGCTCCCCGGCCAGCACGTCGTGGTTGGAGCCGTCCCAGGAGCGCACCGCTGAGCGCACGGCGCCGTGCAGCAGCCCCATGATCACCGCCGCTGGCAGGCCCTTTCCGGAGACGTCGCCCAGCACGACGAAAGTCCGCTTCGAGTCCAATGTGAAAACGTCGAAGTAGTCGCCGCCCACGCCCCAGAACGGCAGGAACTCCGAGGCCACTTCCAGGTGGTCGGAGCCGGGAGTCTCGGCCGGAAGAAGCTCCTTCTGCACCCGGTGCGCCAGAGCCAGCTGGTGCTCGAGCTCGCGACCTCGCAGGTAGGCAGGGAATCGAAGGATCAGAAACACTAGTGCTCCCAGGAGAGCGATCGGTGCCGCGATGCCCACCGCGAGATTCCGCTTCAAGGGACTGAAGGCCTCGGAGGCCCCACGGAAGTACAGCGCCACCTCGACCAGCTTGAATCGGCCTGGTCTGGCGGGGCCTTCCCCCGGTGACAGGCCGCCGAATTCGGAGCGCAGCTGAAAGCGAAACGGGAGGATCGCGGCCAGCGCCTTCCCTCGCGGTGTCGAGATCGTCTTGATGACATTCCTCCGACGCAGCTCGAGCACGTCTCGAAGGTCCTGTCGATCGAAGGTTCCGCGCCTGTTGTCATCGGTTTCAGCGAGGGTGGCGCCATGCCGGTCGAGGATCCGTAGCCAGGCGACCTTGTCTTCGTCCGGGCCCAGCACCTCCTCTAGCAGTACTGTGAGCTGCGCCGGAGTCTCGACACCCTCTTCCCGGCTACGGTACTCGAGGACCGCCGCGAACCGTCCCGCTTCCCGAGTCAGATGGTCGAGTGCCAAGTGCCCGGCCACGAACCGATAGGTGGCAACCGCCACGACGACCGAAACCAGCGCCAGCAGAAGGCCGCTGGCGACCCCCAGCTTGAACCAGAGACCGTCGACCCCCCTCAGGCTCTTCAACATCGAGGAGATACCTGGAGGAGCGAGATGGACGGTCGAGATCTCCGGGCTGCGGGCTTTTCGACCGTCCCGTGTAGCGCCCCAGTGCACCTACGGTGCGCGCACCTCAACTAGAGCCCCAGACGCCAGCCGAGCGACAGAGAGTAGTCCGGGGCGGATTCCGTCAGACCAGCGGAGAGCGTCACGTTGAGGCTTCTGCCGGAGTCCATCAGCCGGCTGCCGGTCACCCCGACCTGCACCGGCCCGTCGACGCCATCCACCGTCTCCGTGGAGCCCCAGACGGATCCCAGGACCGAGTAGCGGCCGCCCGGCAGGGAGCGACCCAGCCCGAAGCTGAAGGCAAGAGGGTCCATCAGCTCCAGGTCAGGCAGGTCGCCGTAAACCCAGTAGCCGAGGTCGGCGACAAGAAAATTCTGGCCGGCCCGCTTCGACACAGTGATCCCGGCCCCGTAGTCCCACTCCCCGGAGCCGAAGCCGCTGTCCTCGTCGGCGAGCGGCGGCTTGGCAGCGAGGTAGACACCGAAATCCGGGCCGTCGGCGCGACCTTCCGAAATCGCGAAGTCGGCGCGGAAGAGGGGGTCTCCAACTCCGCTCTTGTTGAAGTCCAGGGTGCCGGGATCCGGCACGACGACGGTTCCGCCCCTCCCGGAGCCCGATCCGTGTATGCCACCCACGCCGCCATCCGTGCCGTCGTCCGTCTCCACTGCTTGCCGCCGGCCCGCAGGCACCGGCATCCCGCCGGAGTAGGTGACGAAGGGCGAATCCTGATGGATCAGGGGAATGCTGGCTGAGAGCCTCCACCTTCCCCTGCGATAGGAGAGCCCATTGAACAGCAGGGAGCTGCTCGTCGTTTCACTGAGCGTGTAGTTCCCCGAGGCGTACTGGAGAGAGCCGATGTAAGTGATCGCCGGCTCCTGTGCCACCGCCACCCCGGCCACGGCGGCGAGAGCCGCCGCGGACAGGGCGCGGAGGGCCGTGCGCAGTCTGGTCATGGCAGGCCCCTTCGATCGTCAGTTGCCGCTAGCGGGCTGGTGCAGTCGATCCTGGATTCGTCCCATCGTCTTGAGGGCGTCCTCCAAGGGTACCGCCATGTCCTCCACGTGCAGACGCAGCCGGTCCATGTCCTTCTGCATGTCGCGATCCTGGAGCAGAGTCGGATCCTGCAGGTTCTGGTGAATGCGGTCCATCGTCTTGGTCATGTCGCCGGCGAGGGTCGCCACCGAGTCGCAGAGCCGCATCATGGACTGGTCGCGGGCGCCGAGCTGACCAGTGCCGGCCTGGCCTGCCCGCTGGGCCATGCTCTGGGAAAGCTGGGTGGCTTGCTGTTCGAGTTGATGGAGGCGCTGCATCGTCTGGTCCATCTGCGCCAGCTGCTGCTGCTGCGACATCTGCTGCTGCGCCGCCTGATGGGACATCTGTTGCTGGTGGCTGCCTTGTTGGCCGGCCGTCTGTCCGCCTCCCTGGGCGACGACGGGGGCGGCGCAGACTAGAGCTGCTACGACGGCTGCCAGCGGCAGGGTTCTGAGCTCGAAGGTCATCGTGTGCTCCTCTCGAGAGTCTTGCCGGGTCACCCGCATTTCGCCAGTTCGGAAAGAGCGGGCTCTGCCCGACGGTTGCCTACGCTCGATGAGAGGCACGAGGGGACGCCGTGGTTCCCGCCTCGCCGTGAGCGCGCCGAGACCGAGGAGCACGCCCAGTCGCGTCGCGCGCAGGCCGGCGGGCGGCAGAGACTCGAGCGCAGCACCTGGCGCCGTGGAGCGCCTGAGCGACCTCGAATCAAGCTACTCGGAGGAGCAGGGCGGCAACCGTCGACCGGTTGCGCGCTGGAGCTCGGCGATCAGGGTGCGCCGTCAGCTGCTCGTCGAGAGAGAACAGGCGCGGGGACTCGCCAGCCCGACGCCGATTGCGTCGTCGGCACCCTCGGGACGCACTCGAGTCGAGCCCGCTCGAGGAGCTCGACCGGCCGAACGCTCGATGGAGTGGGAACCTCTCTGGTCTCCCGTGCCTCTCAACCAATAGGGGGGAACGTACTCATGTCTGAAGACGCACGGCCCACCACCGCGCCCTCGAAGCCCGCGCCCGGCGGCCTACTTCTCATCCCAGGTCCGTCGCACGGGCCAACCGCCCACCCCCTAACACAGCTATCGGTGAAGCCATGACCAACGCCCCAGAGGCTGATCGACATCGATTCCCCCGGCTCGTATGGTGCCGTCGATGAGCCGTCGCCGTATCGCTGCAACCAGCGTCGCCCTGGCTCTGCTCGCCGCGGCGGCGTGGTGGGCCCGTCAACGCTCCGCCGCACCTGTCGTCGTCGCCGCGGTGGGCGTCCAAGAGGTGGTGGAGGAGGTGCGTGGGCCGGGAGTCGTCGATGCGCGGATCGTCGCCACGGTGGGCGCACGGATCAGCGGTGTCGTTTCAGAGGTCCTCGTCGACGTCGGGGATCACGTCGCAGCCGGAGCGCTCCTCGCCCGTCTGGAGGATTCGGCCCTCCGTGCCCGCCTGGCGGCGGCGCGCTCCGCGGCCGAGTCGTCCGGGCATGCGCTGGCTGCCGCCGAAGCGGAGAGCGATCGCACCGCCTCGGCGCTCGAGCTGGCGCGCCGAACGGCGATACGGCAGCGCTCTCTGGCACGTGAGGGAGTGGTGCCGGAAGCCGTCGCCGACGAGGCCGAGACTGGACTGAACGCAGCGGAGGCGGCCAACGTCAGCGCTCGCGCCAGCCTCTCGTCGAGCCGCTCCGAGCTGGCGCGGGCACGCCATGAGCTGGAGGTCGCCGAGATCGAGGCCTCCTACTCGAGGATCGTCGCTCCCTTCGCTGGGCTGGTGACGGCGCGCCGGATCGACCCCGGCGTGGCCGTCCTGCCTGGCGGAACCGTGATCGAGCTACTCGATCCCACGACCGTCTGGGTCGCGGCCTGGATCGACGAGAGTCTCATCGGGCGACTCGCGCTGGGGCAGCCGGCGCGGCTACACCTGCGCTCCGGCTGGCAGGGAGTGGGAACGGTGGCCCGGCTCTCACGCCGCGCCGATCCGGTGGCGCGCGAGCTCGAGGTCGACGTCTCGTTCACTCCCGATCTGGAACGGCTGACGCTCGACGAAGAGGCGGAGGTCGCGATCGAGGTGAGCCGCGTCGCGGGGCTAGCCGTTCCGACGTCTGCGCTCGTCACCACCACAGGGGAGTCGGGCGTATTCGTCGCACGCGACCGCCGCGCGGTTTTTGTACCGGTCCGTGTCGGCCGGCGCAGCACCGAGTGGGCGGCGATCGAAGACGAGCTGGCGGCGGGAGAGCTCGTGATCCTCGATCCGAAGCGGCTCACCGCTGGGGCCAGGGTGCGGCTGGTGGCGGAGCGTTGACGTGGACCTCGCGCTCAAGGACTTCCAGCGCCACGTCGGGAAGTTCGTCGCCACCACCGCCGGCGTCGGTCTCCTCCTCGCGATCGTCCTCACCATGAACGGTATCTACCGCGGTAACATCCACGACGGCGTCTGGTTGATCGACCACACCGACAGCGATCTCTGGGTCGTGGAGCGGGGTCGCGGCGGGCCGTTCAACGAGCCTTCGCGCATCCCCCAGGACGCTTGGAAGCGAATCGCCGCGGTCCCCGGCGTGGTGAGGGCGAGTCCATACATCGTCTACTCCGTGCAGCGCGAGGTCGGCGGGCGAAGCCAGCAGTTCACCGTCATTGGCTACGATCTCTTCGGCGGCTTGGGCGGCCCGGGCCGACTCGCAGCCGGACGGACCCTCGAGCGGCCCCGATTCGAGATGGTCGCTGACCGCAAGCTCAACCTCGCCCTGGGCGAAGTCGTGCACCTGGGAGTCCACGACTTCACCGTCGTCGGCGTGACCCGCGGTGCGGTCGACTCGGGCGGCAATCCGCTCGTCTATCTCTCCCTCGCCGACGCTCAGGAGGTCCTGTATCAGGAGGACAACCGCGCCCTGGAGCGCAAACGGGCGGCCAACCTCCGGGCGCTCGAAAGCGCCGGTTTTCCCTCTGCCGACGCGAGCCGTCTCCTGCCACTGCTCGACGGCGGCAGCGCCACGGTGAGCGCCGTGCTCGCCCGCCTCGAGCCGGGCGCCGATGTCGTCGCGATCCAGGAGCACGTCGCGCGCTGGCTCTATCTCGACGCCTACACCACCGACGAGGAGCGCGACCTCATGCTGCGCGGCCGTCTGCTGCGAATGAGCGCGGTGCTCGGGCTCTTCCGCGCCCTTCTGCTGATCGTTTCGATCGTCGTCATCTCGCTCTTGGTCTACATCCTGACCATGGAGAAGATGCGCTCGATCGCGACGCTCAAGCTGATTGGCGCTCCGAATCGCGTCATCGTCCGTCTGATCCTCGAGCAGTCTCTCTTGCTGACGCTGGGGAGCTTCGGGGTCGGCTATGCGCTGATCGCAGCGGCTCAGGATCGTTTCCCGCGCACCCTCGTGCTGCTACCCAGCGACACGACGATCACATTCCTCGTCCTCCTCGCCGGCGGCATCGTGGCGAGCGCGGCCGGGATCGTCCACTCGCTACGAACTCCGCCGTCGCTGGCGCTCGGAGGATGAAGCGGTGGAGGTTCTGAACGTCTCTGGTCTTTCCAAGGTCTACGGCGAGGGAGCGCTGGCGGTGCACGCGCTCGAGGACGTCGATCTTTCCGTCGCGGCGGGCGAGCTCGTGGCGCTCCTCGGACCGAGTGGCTCGGGCAAGTCGACGCTTCTCTTCTCGATTAGCCTCATCCTCGAGCCCACCACGGGCGAGATCGCCATGCTGGGTGAGACGATCTACCGCGACGGCCAAACGCTGATCGACGTGCGCCGCTTCCGCCGCGAGAACATCGGATTCGTCTTTCAGCACCAGAACCTGATTCCCTTTCTCTCGGCGCGAGACAACGTCTCCCTGATCCTCGAGCTCGGTGGCGGTGCCCCAGGTCCGGCGCGTCGGCAGGCAATCGATCTGCTCGGAGAGCTCGGCGTCGGCCATCGCGCGCACGATCTGCCGGCGAACCTCTCCGGCGGTGAGCAACAGCGCGTGGCGATCGCCCGCGCTCTGATCAACTCGCCCCGGCTCGTCCTCGCCGACGAGCCGACCGCGGCGCTCGATACCGAGCGCGGCTTGCAGGCGATCGAGCTGCTGCGGCGGATCACCCGCGAGCGCGACGCCGCAGTCGTCACCGTGACCCACGACGAACGCATGATCTCTGGTTTCGACAGCGTCTATCGCCTCCACGACGGTCGCCTCCGCCCCGACACCCAAGCGATGCGGTTCGGTTCCCAGGACGCGTCCGGATCCGCTCAGCCCTCCCCCCCGACCGGTCCGACACCACCGCCGACGGCGCCTCGCCAACCCCCGCCGAGCGCTCGGTAGAGAGCCACCGCCGCACCTAGCTCGTCACGGCGCGCACCCGCCAACTGCAACTCGGCGGCGAGCCGGGAACGTTCGAGATCGAGCACCTCCAGGTAGGACGCCTCCCCTTCGGCATAGCGATCGCTGGCGAGCGCCTGGGCCGCGGTGAGTGCCTCGACCTGCTCCGCGAGCGCGCTCCGGCGGTCTCGTCGCGCTCCAACGGCGTAGAGCGCATCCTCGACTTCGCGAAAAGCGCCCTCCGCCGCTTGCAGGTAGCCGATCACCGCCTGCTCTTGGCGGGCTTGCGCCGCGGCGACCAAGGCGCGGTTGCGACCGCCGTCGAAGATCGGCTGCAACAGCCCGGCCGCGAGCCGCCAGATCGAAGCTCCGGAGGCAAACAGTTCGGACAGATCGCTGCTCTCCCGACCGTAGTAGCCGGTGAGGCGGATCGACGGAAAGAGCGCCGCACGTGCGACGCCGATCCGCGCCGCGGCGGCGGCGAGGCGAGCCTCGGCGGCGGCGACGTCAGGGCGGCGCAGGAGCAGCTCGGAGGTCAGCCCCGGCGGCACTGCCGGGCTCGCGAGCGATTCGAGGACCCGGTCGCGTCCGACCTCCCCGGGGAGGCGCCCGAGCAGGATCGAGAGCCGATTCTCGAGGGCGTGCCGGGTCTGCCCGAGCTCGGGGAGCGCGGCCTCGGCTGCCGCCCGCTCGCCGCGCGCCCGCTCCAAGTCGAGCCGGGAAGAGAGCCCCCCTTCGAAGCGCAAGCGGATGAGCTCCTCCGTCCGGCGGCGCGCCACGATGGTTTCGCGAGTAACGGCGACCTGGCGATCGAGCGCGAGCAGGTCGAAATAGCCCGAAGCGACGTCGGCGGCCACGGCCAGGCGCACCGCATCGCGCGTGTGCTCCGCGCTCAGCAGATCCTCGAGCGCCGCCGTCGCCTGGTTGCGCACGCGCCCGAACAGGTCGAGCTCGAACGAGACCGAGGCCGCGAGCCGATGGCTCTCCGAGATCGGGTCGACCCCGGGGGGCAAGAAGCTGGTTCGACTCGACTGACGAGAGCGCGCCGTAGAGCCGTCGAGATCCACCGCGGGCAGCCGTTCGGCGCCCGCGAATCGCGCCATCGCGCGTGCCTCGTCGAGGCGGGCGACGGCCTGCCGCAGGTCACGATTCTGTTCGAGCGCCTCGGCGATCAGAAGATCGAGCGTCGAATCGTCGAAATCCCGCCACCAATCCACCGCGAGCGTCGCGGCGCCGCCGACGGCCTCCGCGCGCCACTCCGGAGACGGCTGGATCGGGGGCACCTCCGGCACCGGCGCGAGCGAGCAGCCGCCGGCGACCAACGCCACGGCGAGCGGAAGCGCAGTCGCCCGGCGCTTCACGACAAGACCTCTTCGACGGCCGGCTCGAAAGCGGGCGCTCGTTCACGCCGACGCTCCCCGAGCCGCGCGATCACGACGTAGAAGACCGGAATCCAGAAGATGGCGAGAAACGTCGCAGCCATCATGCCGCCGAAGACGCCCGTGCCGATCGAGTGCCGGCTCGCGGCGCCGGCGCCGGAGGAGACCACCAAGGGGAAGACTCCGAGCACGAAGGCGAGCGAAGTCATCACGATGGGCCGGAATCGGAGCCGCGCGGCCTGCGCCGCCGCCGCCTCGTGCGACACCCCCGCCGCTCGCCGCTGGGTGGCGAACTCGACGATCAGGATCGCATTCTTCGACGCCAGCCCGATCAGGGTCACCAGGCCGATCTGGAAGTAGACGTCGTTGGCGAGACCGCGGATCCAGATGGCTGCCAGCGCCCCCATCACCGCGATGGGCACGGTGAGCAGAACGGCGATCGGCAGCTTCCAGCTCTCGTACTGGCCGGCGAGGATCAGGAAGACGACGAGGATCGAAAAGAGGAAGACGACCGCCGAAGAACCTCCGGTGCTCTTCTCCTGGAACGCCGAGCCACTCCAACCAAAGCCGAAATCGGCGGGCAGCTCGCGGGCGGCGAGAGCCTCCATCGCCGTGATCGCTTCGCCGGAGCTGCGCCCGGGCGCCGCGGCGCCGAGCAACTTGACCGCCGGGAAGCCGTTGAAGCGCTCGATCACGTCGGGACCGACGGTCGGCCGCACCGAGACGATCGCCGAGAGCGGCATCATCTCTCCCGACTCCGTGCGGACGTAGATGTTGCCGAGGTCCGCCGGATCCGACCGAAACGACTGCTCGGCCTGGAGCTGCACCCGGAAGGCGCGGCCGCTGCGGGTGAAGTCGTTGACGTAGAGCGTGCCGAAAGTGCTCTGGAGCGCCGCGTAGACTTCGTCGATCCCGACCCCGGCGGACTTGGCCCGTTCACGGTCGACTTCGACCTGGAGCTGCGGCACGTCGGGCCGGAAGAGCGTGCGCACGCCGGCGAGCTCGGGCAGCTTGTCGGCCTTCTCGAGGAAGTCGAAGGCGACTTCCGATAGCCGCGCGGTGCCGCCTTCGCCCCGGTTCTGCACGTAGAACTCGAAGCCGCCGGTCGTGCCGAGACCCTGAATCGGCGGCGGGCTGAAGCCGAACACGAAGGCCTCGCGGATTGCCGAAGTGCGTCCATAGAAACCGCCGAGCACCTGTTCGAGGGTCGACTGCCGTTCGGCCCAAGGCTTCAGAATCACGAAGAAGGTCGCGGCGTTCGCCTTGCTGCCGCCGCCGACGAAGTCGAAGCCGACGATCGCGACGATGCGTTCGATCGCGGGATCCTGGAGGACCATCTCCTTGACCTGGTCAGCAACCGCCTTGGTCCGTTCGAGCGACGCGCCGTCGGGCAAGAGCGCAGCTCCGATGAAGTAGCCCTGATCCTCGTTCGGCACCAACCCGCCCGGCACCGTTCGGAGCAGTCCGAACGTGACCAGCAGCCCGACACCGAACAGAGCGATAGCGAATCGACGGTGGCGTACGAGCCACTCGACCTGCCGGCCGAACCGTTCGACGACGCGCCCGAACCAATGGTCGAACTTGCCGAGAATCCCGTGCGGGGCGGTGTGCTCCTCGCGCAACAAGAGCGCGCAGAGAGCCGGCGTCAGAGTCAGCGCCACCAGGCCAGAGATCGCCACGGAGATCGCAATGGTCAGCGCGAACTGCCGGTAGAGCTCACCCGCCAAGCCGCCGAAGAAGGCGACCGGCACGAAGACCGCGACCAGGACCAGGACGATCGCGATCACCGGACCGGTGACCTCCGTCATCGCCTGAAAGGCCGCCTCCCGCGGCGACACCTTCCGCTCGCGCTGTATCCGCTCGACGTTCTCGAGCACGACGATGGCGTCGTCGACCACGATGCCGATCGCGAGCACCAGGCCGAACAGCGTCAGCGTGTTGATGCTGAAGCCGAAGAGCCACATCCCCGCGAAGGCGCCCACCAAAGAGACCGGTACCGCGAGCAACGGGATCACCGTGGCGCGGAACGAGCCGAGAAAGACCCAGACGACCAGAAAGACGAGCGCCATCGCCTCGAGCAGCGTCTTGACCACCTCCTCGATCGACACCCGGACGAAGCGAGTCGAGTCGTACGGGATCGAGTAGCTCACGCCGTCCGGAAAGCGCCTGGCCGCTTCGTCGAGGCTGGCCATCACGACGTCGGCGGTGCCCAAGGCGTTGGCGCCCGGCTGCAGGAACACCGCGAGAATGATCGCCGGCTGGCCGTTGACGTTGGAGACGGTGTCGTAGTCGCGGGCGCCCAGCTCGACGCGTGCGACGTCCGACAAACGGACCAGGGCGCCGTCCATCTCGGCGCGCAGGACGATCCGCTCGAATTGCTCGGGTTCGGTGAATCGAGAGGGGCCGGTAACCGTAAAGGAGAGCTGGGAGTCCGGTGGCGCAGGCTGCTGACCGATGCGACCGACCGCGAACTGAGCGTTCTGCTCGCGCACCGCGCGCGCCACGTCGCCCGGCGTCAGGCGGTACTGCGCCAGCCGGTCGGGCCGGAGCCAGATGCGCATCGAGTAATCCTTGGCGCCGAAGAGGACCGCCTGCCCGACGCCAGGCACGCGTTTGACGTCCTCGAGCACGTTGAGCGTGGCGTAGTTGGACAGGTAGAGCGGGTCGTACCGTCCGTCGGGCGACTGAATCGCCGCGATGAGCAGGAAGCTCGACGAACGCTTCTGAATCGTTAGGCCGTTGCGCCGAACTTCTTCCGGCAGCCGCGGCTCGGCGAGCCGCACGCGATTGGCGACGTTGGTCTCGGCCTGATCAGGGTCGGTGCCGGTCTCGAACGTGACGGTAATCGAGAGCGTGCCGTTCGAAGAGTTGACCGACGAGAGGTAGAGCATGCCTTCGACGCCGTTGATCTGCTCCTCGATCGGCGCCGCCACGGTGAGCTGTAACGTCTCGGCGCTGGCGCCCGGGTAGAACGCCTCGACCGTTACCTGCGGCGGAGCGATCTCTGGATACTGCGCGATCGGCAGAACCGCGATCGCCGCCGCGCCCGCGAGCAGCACCAACAGCGAGATGACGGTCGCGAGGACCGGCCGGCGAATGAAGAAGTGGGAGATCAAGTCCCGCCCCCTACCGCCGCCGGCGTCCCGATCCGCACCTCGGCGCCAGGACGCACCCTGAGCCCGCCGTCGACCACCACGCGCTCACCGGCCGCGAGGCCCGACTCGACGAGCCAGCGGTCATCGCTCCACTCGCCGAGCTCGACGGGCCGCAGCTCGGCCTTGCTCTCGGCGTCGACGACGTAGACGGCATGGCCCGATCCGCTCTGGAGCACCGCGCGCTGTGGCACGAGCAGCGCGCCCCGGCGCTCGACGCCGCGCAGCTTCACGCGCACGAACAGCCCGGGCAGCAGGGCGCCGTCGGAGTTGGCGAACTCCGCGCGCAACTCCACCGATCCTGTCGACGGAGCGATTCGCGAGCCGGAGAAGTTCATCCGGCCGCGCTGCGGATGGATCGCGCCGTTCGCCAGCACGAGCTCCACTTCGAGGTCCTCGAGCCGTGCGCCGGCGCGCGTGAGCTCCCGCTCGAAGCGCGCGAGATCGCGGTCCGACACCGTGAATAGAGCCCAGATCGGATCGAGCCGCGAGATCGTGGTCAGTAGCGAGTTCTCACCGTCGTCGACCAGGCTCCCCTGGGACTTCAGCGCCCGTCCCGAGACGCCCGAAACCGGCGCCGTAACCCGCGTATAACCGAGCTCGAGCTCCGCCGAACGCAGTGAGGCGCGCGCGCTCTCGCGCACCGCCCGAGCCAGATCACGCTCAGAGAGGGCGTCGTCGTACTCTCGCCGCGAGACCGCTTCGCGTTCTGCGAGCGGGCCGAGCCGGGCGACGTCGCGTTCGGTGCGTGCCAAGCGGGCCTCGGCTTGCGCCACTGCCGCCGAGGCGAGATCGACCGCCAGCGCATAAGGAGCCGAATCGATCCGGAATAGAACCTGACCCTGCCGGACCGGCTCGCCTTCGCGGTAGAGCCATGCTTCCAGGATGCCCTTGACGCGCGCGCGCACCTCGACTTCGCGGGAGCCCTGCAGCCGTCCAGGGACCTCGAACGGCATCTCGAAGTCCGTGCGCTCGAGGGTGATCACCGTCACCTCGGGAGGGGGCTGCGGGGGCGGCGCCGCCGGACCGCCCGTGCAGGCGGCGGCGAAGGAGAGCACCGCCGCGAGCGGTGCGAGACGGGAGAGTCGAGAGTCGGTTCAAGGATGCCTCCGTCGTGAGCTCGAAATCGCGGGGCGTGCGTGTGCTCTCCCGGTTCTGCGTGATAACCGTAGAGAAAGACCTGTACGACGCGCGCCACCTGCCGATCGATCTCTGCGGCCGCACCTGCGACCACCAGAAGCGAGCGACTGCCGGCGCAAGGGACCGCGCACGAGGTCGAGAAATTGGCCGGCGGCGATGCCGGGATCGCGTATGTCGAGTCGGCCCGCGCGGTCCAGTCGACCGAGATAGGCGGCGAGCGCGGCCTGAACCGGCCCTCCCGCCTCACCCAGGAGCACCTCGGAGAGCTCCGGAACGTTGGCCGCCTCGGCACAGACTGTACGCCACCAGGCGACGGCCTTCGGTTCGAGCACGGCCGCCAGATACCGCCGTCCGACGGCTGTCAGGCCGCGCTCGGGATCATCCGATACCCCTTCCACGCAGAGCGGAGCGAGGATTTCGTCGGCGAAATCCCGCAGGATCGCCTCGAACAGCCCGCGCTTGTTGCCGAACAGCCCGTAGAGCGTCGACAGCGATCCGCCGGAGCGCGCGACGACCTCGGCGAGCGTCGCAGCGGCATACCCCTTCTCGAGGAAGATCTCGCGCGCCGCGGCGAGGATCGCCTGCCGGCGCGCCCGTCCGCGCTCGGACAGAGCTTCGTCCTCCTGGCAGGGGCCGCAGGGGGTAGGTGGAGTCTCGGCGGCCACGGCGTCGTAGTGTAAGTTACATTACATTCACATACAAGCGGGCAGTGGACGTTCGCCCGTAGGTGCGGGGAAGCTCTTCGTGGACTCTGGTCGATCCGGCAAGCCGATCCCCGACACGCTCGCCAACGAGGCCGAGCGCTCCCAGGAGCCTACGAGGCCTCCCGAGAGCACGAGCTCTTCACCGATTGGCGCGCGACTCGCGCTCCCCGACCTCGTTGCACCGGCGGAGCCGTCGCGAAGGCCCTCCATAGAGGGATGGGGTCGGGCACGTCGAGGCGCCGTGCGTCAGGCCATCGCGCCGACCCCACACCCCGTGGCTGGAGCTTCTTCAGCGTCCGAACCGCCTCGACTTCGGGATGGGCGCCGAGACCGGACCGAATGCCGCTCCGGCTCCTGCCCGGCTCCCGATCGGCTGACGTCCCGCTCCGCGTGGCGGCGCGTGAGAAAACAAAAGCCCCGCTGGCGCGAGGCGAGCGGGGCAGGGACTGAGAAAGGGATACGAAAAGGAGGTATTCGGCCTAGATACGGACGACGTTGCGCGCCTGCAGGCCCTTCTGGCCCTGCACCACCTCGAAGGAGACGCGGTCTCCCTCGTTCAGGCTGCGGTAGCCCTCCGCGAGGATTGCGGTGTGGTGGACGAACACGTCCGGCCCGCTCTCACGGGTAATGAAGCCGAAGCCCTTCTCGTTGTTGAACCACTTGACAGTGCCCTGCTCGCTCATGAACTGCTCCTAACTGCGACTGCGGGTTGATGAAACCGCGTCCGGCGTCGCCAGACGCGAACCACGGACTCGAGATTCGAGCCCGAAAAGACGATCGTTCGAGAGATTGCTTGATTCAGAGGGGAAGCGGGGGGAAGAGTGCGTCGTTGCAGGTCCGATCCGGTCGTGCGGACTGTCTCACAAAACCGCCAGGAGCGCAAGCCCAGCTCGCCCGCACGTTCTCCGAGCTGGCGCGGCGAGCGCCCGTCAGCCGGCGCCGTGGGTGGCGCGCCTCGCGCGCAGCGCGGACTTCAGCCAGTCCTTGTTCATCATGGCGATGAAGTCGATCGAGATGCCCTTCGGACAGACCGCCTCGCACTCGCCGTAGTTGGTGCAGTTGCCGAAGGCCTCCTCGTCGATGCGAGCGACCATGTCGGCGACCCGGCTCCAGCGCTCGGGCTGCCCCTGCGGCAGGAGCGCCAGGTGCGAGGCCTTCGCCGCGGTGAACAGTTGCGCCGCACCGTTCGGGCACTGCGCCACGCAGGCGCCGCAGCCGATGCACTGGGCGGCGTCCATGGCGACCTCGGCGTCGTCCTTCGGCTACCGCGACGGCATTGCCGTCCGGCGCGGAGCCGGTGTTGACGGAGACGTAGCCGCCGGCCTGGATGACCCGGTCGAGGGCGCCCCGGTCGACGATCAGGTCGCGCAGCACCGGAAAGGCCTTGGCCCGCCACGGCTCGAGCACCAGATCGTCGCCGTCCTCGAAATGGCGCATGTGGAGCTGGCAGACGGTCGAGCCCTTCTGGCCGCCGTGGGCGACGCCGTTGATCATGAAGCCGCAGGCGCCGCAGATTCCTTCGCGGCAATCGTGATCGAAGGCGATCGGCTCCTCGCCCTGTCCGATCAGACCCTCGTTGACCACGTCGAGCATCTCGAGGAAGGACATGTCGGCGCTGACGTCGGAGGCCTCGTAGGTCGCCAGCCGTCCCTTGGCCCGCGGACCGGCCTGACGCCAGACGTGGAGCTTGATCTTCATCGTTCTGCGCTCCGTCACTTGTAGCTCCGCTGCGAGGATTGGACGTGCTCGAACTCGAGCGGCTCCTTCAGCGAGCGCCGGGTCGACGCCTTCGCCACGCCACTGCCAGGCGGCGACATAGGAGAAGTTCTCGTCGTCGCGCTTCGCCTCGCCTTCTTCGGTCTGGCTCTCCGCGCGGAAGTGCCCGCCACAGGACTCGGTGCGATGGAGCGCGTCGCGGCACATCAGCTCGCCGAGCTCGAAGAAGTCCGCGACCCGACCCGCCTTCTCGAGCGACTGGTTCAGGCTCATCCCGTCACCGAGGACGTTGACGTCGCGCCAGAACTCCTCGCGCAGCTCCGGGAATCGCGGCGAGCGCGCGACGCAGGCCGGCGTCTTCGCGCGCCATGCCGCACTCCTCCCAGAGCAGCCGGCCGAGCTCCCGATGGAAGGAGTCGACGGTGCGCTTGCCGCGGATCGAGAGAAGCTTCTCCGTGCGCTCGCGCACCTCCCGCTCGGCCGCCAGGAAGGCCTCGGAATCGTTGGCGATCGCCTCTCCCATGTGACCGGCGAGGTAACCGCTGATCGTCGCCGGCACGACGAAGTAACCGTCGGCGAGCCCCTGCATCAGCGCCGAGGCGCCGAGACGATTCGCGCCGTGGTCGGAGAAGTTGGCCTCGCCCAGCACGAACATTCCCGGGATGGTCGACATCAGGTGGTAGTCGACCCAGAGGCCGCCCATCGTGTAGTGGACCGCCGGATAGATGCGCATCGGCAGCGTGTACGGGTCCTCGCCGGTGATCCGCTCGTACATCTCGAACAGATTGCCGTAGCGCTCCTCGATCGTCTCCCGGCCGAGGCGCCGGATGGCGTCCGAGAAGTCGAGATAGACTCCGAGCCCACCGGGTCCGACGCCCCGCCCCTCGTCGCAAACAGCCTTGGCGTTGCGCGAGGCGACATCGCGCGGCACCAGGTTACCGAAGCTCGGATACTTGACCTCGAGATAGTAGTCGCGCTCGGCCTCGGGGATCTGATGCGCGGCGCGGGTGTCTCCCTTCTTCTTCGGCACCCAGATCCGGCCGTCGTTGCGCAGCGACTCCGACATCAGGGTCAGCTTCGACTGATACTCGCCCGAGACCGGGATGCAGGTCGGGTGAATCTGCGTGTAGCAGGGGTTCGCGAAGAGCGCGCCGCGACGGTGGGCGCGCCAGATCGCGGTGGCGTTGGAGCCCTTGGCGTTGGTCGAGAGATAGAAGACGTTGCCGTAGCCGCCGGTCGCCAGGACGACCGCGTGCGCCGCGTGGCGGCGAATCGAACCGGTAACGAGGTCGCGCACGATGATGCCGTGCGCCCGTCCCTCGTCGACGACCAGATCGAGCATCTCGGTGCGCGGATGCATGCGCACCTTGCCCGCCGCGATCTGACGCGACAGGGCCTGGTAGGCCCCCAGCAACAGCTGCTGTCCGGTCTGGCCGCGCGCGTAGAACGTACGCGACACCTGGGCGCCGCCGAACGACCGGTTGGCGAGCGTGCCGCCGTACTCGCGGGCGAACGGCACGCCCTGCGCCACGCACTGATCGATGATGCTCGAGCTGATCTCGGCCAGGCGATAGACGTTCGCCTCGCGGGCGCGGAAATCGCCCCCCTTGACCGTGTCGTAGAAGAGCCGGTACACGCTGTCGCCGTCGTTCTGGTAGTTCTTGGCGGCGTTGATGCCGCCCTGCGCCGCAATCGAGTGCGCGCGACGCGGGAGAATCCTGGAAGCAGAAGCAGTGCACCTCGTAGCCGAGCTCGGCGAGCGACGCCGCGGCCGAGGCGCCGGCCAGACCCGGAGCCGACGACGATGACGGAGAACCTCCTCTTGTTGGCGGGGTTGACCAGCTTCGTCCGGAACTTGCAGTTCTGCCACTTCTGCTCGATCGGCCCTTCCGGGAATGCGAGCGTCGAGCCGGATCTCGGCGGCGGCTGCGGTCGTCGCGGTCATCAGTGCACCCATCCCATCAGCACGGAGATCGGGAACGAGACGTTGGCGAGCGTCACGATCCAGGCGAAGGCGGTCGCGAAGCCGCGCCGCCACGAATTGAACTTCGAGGATGATTCCACCCGAGCGACTGGAACATGACTCCAGAGGCCGTGGAAGAGGTGAAGGCCGAGCAGCACGTTGGCGACCACGTAGAGGCCGGCGACCAGAGGATTCGAGAAGCTGGCGACGAGGTTCTCGAACGGCTTGCCGGGTTCGAACGAAGGATTGGCCCAGCCGAGGGTCAGATCCGCCAGGTGATAGAGCACGAAGGAGAGCACGATCACGCCGCCCCAACGCATCGTCCGCGACGCGTAGGTGGACTGCACCGCATGTCGCGCCTGGTAGCGGACCGGCCGCGCCGCCCAGCTCTGCAAGGTGAGCGATGGTCGCCGCCCAGATGTGCAGCCCGACCGCGGCGAGCAGGACGAGCCGGGCGATCCAGAGCAGCTGACCGTGAGGGAAGATCGGCGCGCCGACCTCGCGCAGGAACTCTCCGTAGGCGTTCAACTTGGCGGCGCCCATGTACACCTTGAGGTTGCCCACCATGTGAACGAAGACGAAGCCGAAGAGGAGCAGTCCGGTCACCGCCATGACGGCCTTCTTGCCGACGGTCGACTGGAAGAGGCTCGCGACTCCTTTCATCCAGGTCTCCTTCCCGCGCATCCTATCGCCCGAAACAGCGCTTGTGAATCCACGAACAATCCCCTTCCACCCCGGGACGGTCGCCCCTCGCGATCCACGTCGAGCTCAGGTCGCTTCGCGAAGGCCGCAGATAGGAAGTGAAGGCTCGCGCTCGACGCTTGCGACGCCTCGGGTTCAGATCCACGTTGCGAAGGCTGCAGATCGGGGCGGGCGCCTCGGGCGCATCGCGACACCTCCTGTACTGGTTCGACGGGCCCGACGTTTCGATGCAACCGCGAATCATCAGGACGCCCTTCCTCGGTCGAGAGCGATCACCCCCAGGCTCCCCCCTTCTCTGCAGCCTTCGCAGCGAGCGACCGGCACCGTCGCTCGGTCGCCAGGCGTGCACGACGAACTCGGGTGTGAGGGAAAGCCGAGAGGAGCCGCCGGAGCCGTGCGGCAGGCTAGCGCGGCGGCGGCGGCGGCGACGGCGCGTCAGGCGCGGGAGCTGCCGCCTCGGTGCGATCGGCCGGGCCGCCCTCGCCGGCCGAGGCGAGCACCGGGCGCCGGCGCGCCGCGGCCTGCCACTGCGCGAGCTCCTGGAAACCTTCGCCGGTCGACTCGGCGAGCAGCTCGAACAGCCAGAGCGCGTCCGCGAACCAGGGCGACGAGGCGACCCGCACCCGTTCGGCGGCGCTGCGCGACTCGCACAGCCGGTGGAAGCCGACGAGCGCCTCGGTGGTCCGGCGCGTCCGCTCCTTGGAGAGCCCGAAGCGCTCCGCGAAAGGGGTGAGCGACCTCCTCGCTCAGCGCCTTGAGCTCGGCCCGGCGCAGCGCGCGCTGACCGAGCGCTTCGATGTCGAAGCGCCGGAGCAGCACGCGAGGGAAGCAACAGCGTGGCGAGCAGTCCGCCCTCGCCCACGACCCGTCCCGCCGCCATCTTGCGATCGAGCGTCGGCAGCATCCCGCCGAAGTCGCCGAGCCCACGCTCGCCGGCCGTGATCATGGCGTAGGCCTCCGGCAGCATCGACTCGAGCAGCCCGAGCTCGAGCATCCACTGCAGAGCCGCTCCCGCCCGGCCGCAGCGCAGCAGATCGAGCAGCTCCTCGGTCGAACCGCGCCGGCGCGGCCCGCGCGATCTCGCTGGCGAGCTCCTGGATCGCCGACTGCGTCTCGGCGCCGATGCCGAAGCCGAGCCGGCCCGCCATTTCGCAGGCGCGCATCATCCGCACCGGATCCTCGCGGAAGCGCACGCGCGGATCGCCGATGGTTCGAATCGTCTTGCGCTCGAGGTCCTCGACACCGCCGAGGTAGTCGATCACCGAGAAGTCCGAGATGTCGTAGAAGAGCGCGTTGACGGTGAAGTCGCGCCGACGCGCGTCCTCCTCCGGCGTGCCGAAGGCGTTGTCGCTGGTGATCAGCAGGTCGTTCGGATCGTCGCTGCGCTGCTCGGCGGGATCGGGCTCGCGCCGGAAGGTCGACACTTCGATGATCTCGTCGCGAAAGATGACGTGCGCGAGGCGAAAGCGGCGGCCGATGACTCGGGCGTTGCGAAAGAGCTTGCGCACCTCGTTGGGGCGAGCGTCGGTCGCCACGTCGAAGTCCTTCGGCTCGGCGACCGAGCATGAGGTCGCGCACGCTGCCCCCGACCAGGTAGGCGCGATGGCCCCCGTCGGCGAGCCGGTAGAGGACCTTGAGGGCCTCTTTCGAGATGTTCTTGCGGGAGATCGAGATGCTCGGCGCGGGCGAGGATTCTGCGGCTCGATCGATTCCGGCGCGCTCACGTCGCGCGATTCTACCAGCGCACGCCCGCGCGCCGTCCGCTCGCCGCAGCCGCCGGTTCGCCCCGCGCCTCGGGACGGTTCACGGCAAGCGCTCCAACTGGTGAGACCTGCACCATCGCGACGTATCGACGAACGCTCCGACGAGGCTCCGGACCGGACTCACCAATCTCCGCTCATAATCCCTCTCTTCGCACGGCTTAGATCGAAATCGACGCGAATCGGTCCGGAACCGGTACGAAGCTTGCGCTGTCCCGGATCATCGCCTCCGGTCACGGGATGAACCGCTCGAGCCCGGCGGAGCGCAACGAAACGGACGAAGAAGAAGGAGAACACTCGGATGACATGGACTAGAGCAGGTTCGCTGTTCGCGCTGGCGGCGACGTTCGCGACGTCCCTCGTCGCCCAGACCACCGGGCGAATCGAGGGCCGCATCCGCGACGACGCCGGCGCGGCGCTCCCCGGCGTCGCGGTGGTCGCGACCGGGCCCTCGCTGCCCGGCGAGAGCCGCACCACCTCCGACCGACAGGGCAACTTCCGGCTGGTCAACCTGCCTGCCGGGATCTATCTGGTGACCGCCCAGCTCGACGGCTTCAACAGCGTCGAGCAGCGCGACGTCAAGGTCGGCATCGACCGCACCGTCCGGCTCGAGATCGCCATGACCTCGGCGTTCGCCGGCGAGGTCTGACCGTGCTCGGCGAGGCGCCGGTGGTCGACACCTCGAGCGCCACATCGGGCGTCTCGGTCTCCTCGGAGACCTTCGACCGGTTGCCGCTCGCGCGCGACTTCTACGCGGTCGCTCAGATCGCCACCGGCGCCGCCAGGGACGCCTCCGGCACCAGCTTCTACGGCTCGACCGGCGCCGAGAACCAGTACGTGATCGAGGGCCTGAACACCACCGGCGGCCGCCTCGGCACCGAGGGCAAGACCCTCAACTTCGACTTCATCCAGGAGGTCGAGGTCAAGACCGGCGGCCTGCCCGCCGAGTACGGACGCCTCACCGGCGGCCTGATCAACGCGATCACCAAGTCGGGCGGCAACACGTTCGAGGGCAACGTCTTCGCCTTCTACGAGTCGCAGGAGCGACAACTCGACCGCCGCCAAGACCCCGCGAGACCCAGGCCGCGATCGGCCAGCTCGACACCCAGTACGACTACGGCTTCTCGCTGGGCGGCTCCTTCATCAAGGACCGTCTCTGGTTCTTCGGCGCCTACGACCGGCAGGAGCGCACCGACCGCACCGACGTCATCCGCTCGATCGCAGCCGTCTCCGGCTTCCCGACGCCGCCCGGCGCCGGCAGCTCGTTCGACACCGACACCACGACCGACCTCTACTCCGCCAAGCTGACCTGGCGGCCGCTCAACAACCACAGCTTCGCCTTCTCGATCATCGGCGACCCCGGCACGGTCAAGGGCGCCGTCTTCCCGATCTCGGGCAACATCGATACCTTCACCGGTCAGCAGGACACCGGCAGCGACGACTTCTTGCTGCGCTACGACGGCGTCGCCGGCAGCTCCTGGATCTTCGAGGCGCTCGCCGGTCATCACGAGGACACCAGCAAGTTCTCCGGCCCGGGCACGCTGATCCCGCAGTACATCGACCGGACGGGCTCGACGCCCTATCCGACCGCCGGCGGCTTCGGCTACCACGAGAACCAGGAGAACACGCGCGAGGTGCTGAAGGCCGACGTCTCGAAGTACTTCGGCAGCAGCCTCGAGCTCAAGGTCGGCGCCGACCGCGAGGACGTCAAGGTCGTCACCGACCGCTTCAACGGCGGCGCCGGACAGCGCATCTACATCTTCAACAACCGGGTCGAGCCGGGCGGTCCGCTGGCCTATCGGCACCGCTACTACGTCGACGTCTCGGCGCCCGGCTTCGACCGCAGCGACCCGTCGACCTGGGTGCCCAACGAGCCGCTCCACGTCGAGCCCGAGACCACCAACACCGCGGCCTACGCCCAGGCCTCGTGGAAGCCGTTGTCGAATCTGACTTTCAACGCCGGCTTCCGTTGGGAGGTCCAGGACATCGGCAACTCGATGGGTCGAGAGCGCGGTGAAGATCGACGACAACTACTCGCCGCGCTTCCAGTTCGTCTGGGATCCGCAGTCGAACGGCCGCTCGAAGCTGTTCGGCTCGTTCGGCCGCTACTACGAGTCGATCCCGCTCGACATCAACGTCCGCGCGTTCGGTGACGAAGCGATCTGCTTCTGCTACAACTACAGCTCCGAATCCGGCCGACCGGGCCCCGACTCGATACCTCGGTCGTCGGCTTCCGCTCGGCTCTGCTCGGCGGCGCCACGCCGGTCGATCCGGGTCTCAAGGGCCAGTACATCGACGAGATTCTGGTCGGCTACGAGTACGAGATCGCCCCCAACCTCGCGATCGGCGCGCAGTACACCTACCGCGACCTCGGCCGCGTGGTCGAGGACTTCCTGGTCGACGCCGCCAACGGCGTCTACGCGATCTCGAACCCGGGCGAGGGGCTGGGCAAGACGATCTTCTTCTACGACTACTCCGCGGTACCGGGCTCAAAGGCGACTCGCACCTACACCGGCGTCGAGCTCAACTTGCGCAAGCGCTACAGCAACAACTGGCAGCTCTACGCCAGCTACCTCTGGTCCAAGCTCGAAGGCAACTACGACGGCGTCTTCCAGGCCTCGACCGGCCAGCTCGACCCGAACATCAACTCGGCGTTCGACTACGCCGACTTCTTCATCAACGCCGACGGCAAGCTGTCGAACGACCGCGAGCACACCGTGAAGATCAACGGCAGCTACACGTTCGAGGAGAGCTGGGCCAAGGGACTGACCCTGGGTCTATCGACGTACTGGCGCACCGGCACGCCGCTGACCGCCTACGGCTACTCGTTCGGCTATTCGAACTGGGAGTACTACCTGACGCCGCGTGGCTCGCTCGGCCGCAACTCGAGCGACTACGAGGCCGACGTTCATATCGGCTACCCGATCGAGATCGGCGACATGGAGCTGCAGTTGCTCGTCGACGTCTTCAACGTCCTCGATCGCCAGTCGACCATCAATCTCGACCAGCGCTACAACCTGGACAACCAGCCGTTCTGCGCCGGCATCCCCGATGGCCTGTGCGGCGCGGGCGGCTGCTCTCGAGCACGACGGCGCCACGCTCGATCCCGTCGGCCAGCTCGACGACGCGCGCGCGACGGCCACCAACCCCGATTTCCTGCAACGGGGCACCCAGTTCACCGCGCCCCGGAGCGTCCGCTTCGGCCTGCGCCTCCGGTTCTGATCCCGATCCCGCGAGCGGGGCGCGCGGTCGGCGCCCCGCCCCACCCCCGAGGGCCCCGCTGCGGCGGGGCCCTTTCTCTTTCACCTATCGGGCTCGATCGGAATGCCGGGCCGCCCACGCGGGTAGGCCGCGCTCCTACCTCCCGGACCTTTGACGGCGTTTCGGCACCTCTCTAGGCTGCGGAGAAATCTTGCAGGAGGAGCCGAACGATGCGCGAGGTTTTCAAGGACTCCGAGCACCTCCTCCGCATGATGCTGCTTTTCGCCGCCGGCACGCTGCTCTTCCTGCTGATCCGCGCTTTGCTGGTTCCGCCCGGGTTCGGCAGCCTCGGCTTCTTCCGGCCCGGGGCCCTCGACGACAACGCGGCGCACCCGATCGTCTTCGCCGGCCGGGCGGCTTGCGCGGAGTGCCACGGCGAGGTCGACGATGCCCTCTCGGGCGACGGCCACGCCGGCCTCTCCTGCGAGTCCTGCCACGGCGCGCTCGCCGGTCACGCGGCGGACCCCGAGGCGAGCCTCGCCGAGCTACCGCACGACGTCTCCGTCACCTGCGTCCTCTGCCACGAGAACAACCAGGCGCGCCCGACCAGCCATCCTCAGGTCGCTGCGAAGACCCATGCCGAGGGTAACGCCTGTACCGACTGTCACGACCAGCACTCACCATCCATGTGAGTAGGGAGAGCGCGATGACCGTCGATCGCCGCAAGTTCCTCGCCGACGCCACGGCGTTCCTGGTGCTCACGGGAGCCGCCGCCGAGGCCTGGCCCTTCATCGAGGAGGGCCACCCGGACCGGGCCCCCGGCTACGACGTCACCCGTCACTGGTGGGCGATGCTCATCGACGTCGAAAAGTGCATCGGCTGCGGCCTCTGCGTCAAGGCCTGCAAGAAAGAGAACGACGTCCTCGACGAGCCCTTCTTCTTCCGTACCTGGGTCGAGAGATACAACATCCCGCCCAGGGACGTGACCGCGCTCGAAGCCGAGGACCGGCCGCGCGTCGACTCGCCCAACGGCGGGCACGATGGTTTCACCGAGATCTATCCGAAGGAGGGCGCCAAGAGCTTCTTCGTGCCCAAGCTCTGCAACCACTGCGCCCATTCGCCCTGCGTGCAAGTCTGCCCGGTCGGAGCTACCTTCGAGAGCCCGGACGGCGTGGTCCTGGTCGATACGGACTACTGCATCGGCTGCCGCTATTGCGTCCAGGCCTGCCCCTACGGCTGCCGCTACATCGACCCGCGCACCGAGACCGTCGACAAGTGCTCGCTCTGCTATCACCGCATTACCAAAGGCCTGACGACCGCCTGCAGCGAGATCTGCCCGACCAAGGCACGCCTGCTCGGCGACTTGAAGAACCCGGACGATCCAATCCACGAGCTCCTGCGCACCCACAAGGTCCAGGTTCTCAAACCGAGCATGGCGACCGGGGCCAAGGTCTACTACAACGGCCTCGACGGCGCGGTGCGTTGACGGGAGCGCGGCCATGCACTTCATGCCCGGTGTCGAAGGCTTCATGTACCCGAACGAGCTGGAGCTCCAGTGGAGCATCCTGATCGTCCTCTACCCCTACATCACCGGACTGGTGGCCGGCGCCTTCATCCTGGCCTCGCTCGAGCGGGTGTTCAACCTCGAGTCGGTGCGGCCGACCTATCGGCTGGCCCTGCTGACGGCGCTCGCCTTCCTGATCGTGGCACCGCTGCCCCTCCAACTCCACCTCGGCCACCCCGAGCGCTCGATCGAGATGTTTCTGACGCCGCACAAGACCTCGGCGATGGCCATGTTCGGCTTCATCTATCTCTGGTACCTGCTGGCCGTGCTGGTGATCGAGATATGGCTCGAGTACCGCTCCTTCATCGTCGAGAGGGCACAGAAGGAGAGTGGCTGGAGGCGAATGCTCTACCGGCTGATGACCCTGGGCTCCTACAACATCAGCCCGAGGGCGCTGGAGCTCGACGACAGGATCGGGCGTTTCATCACCGTGGTCGGCATCCCGTCCGCGTTCCTGCTCCACGGCTATGTCGGCTTCATCTTTGGGTCGATCAAGGCGAACCCCTGGTGGTCGACCCCGTTGATGCCGATCGTCTTTCTTTTCTCGGCAATCGTCTCGGGTATCGCAGCGGTCCTGCTGATCTACATCGTCTACTGCATCCTGCAAGGCATCAAGCTCAACATGGCTTGCCTCGACAGCATGGGCAAGTTCCTCTTTTACGCCTTCCTTGTCGATTTCGGGCTCGAGATGCTCGACCTCGTCCACCGCAACTACGAGGCCGACGAGTCGCTCAAGACCCTCAACTTCATGGTGGAGACCCGGCTCTACGGGTCGCAGGTGATCCTGCAGATCATCCTCGGCACCCTCGCACCCCTCCTCCTGCTCGGGCTCACTCAGCTGGTGAGCCTGACCGAGAAGGCACGCAAGGGCATCTATGCGCTCGCCGCGCTATTGACACTCGTCGGCATCTTCGCCATGCGCTGGAACGTGGTCATCGGCGGACAGCTCTTCTCCAAGAGCTTCCTCGGTTACACCACATACAAGATGCAGTTCGCGACCAAGGAGGGGCTGCTGCCGGCGCTGCTCCTGATGGCGCTCCCCTTCGTCATCCTCTGGGTCCTGACGCGGATCTTCCCGCCCATGGACGAAGAGCTGGCGGCGCTGAAGGAGCCCGCGGCGGACGCCGCCCCGCGCACGTAGAACCTCCCCATCGGTAGCGGACTGCCGCGCGGCGAGAGCTCTCGCTCCCGGCGCGTGCGGTCAGGGCGCCGGGCCTCCTCTCCCGGCCCTACAGCAGTCCGACGATCTCGCCATCGACGAGATCGAGCGACTCGGCGAGCGGCATTCTCGGCAGTCCGGGCATGCGCAGGATGTCGCCGGTCAGCACCACGACGAATCCGGCGCCGGCGTTGATCCGGAGCTCGCGCACGGTGACTTCGAAGTCGAGCGGCCGACCGCGCAGCTTCGGGTCGTCGGAGAGCGAGTTCTGGGTCTTGGCGATGCAGATCGGCAGCTTCTCGAAACCGAGCCGGCGGATGTCTTCGAGGTCGCGCTCCGCCTCCTTGGTCAAGATCACCTTGCGCGCGCCGTACATCTTGCTCGCCACCTGGAAGATCTTCTCCGGCATCGTCGCGTCGAGCTCGTAGAGCGGATGGAACGGTTCGTGCTCGTGCTCGGCGAAGTCGATGACGGCCTGGGCGAGCTCGAGCGCGCCTTCGCCGCCGCGCGCGAAATGA
Source organism: uncultured Acidobacteriota bacterium (assembly GCA_963700315.1). Lineage (GTDB taxonomy): Bacteria > Acidobacteriota > Thermoanaerobaculia > Multivoradales > JAGPDF01 > JACTMI01. Next base: position 730,206 of record CAVOXC010000003.1, read on the forward strand.
TCGGACACCGCGAAGGGTATGCCGAGCTCCTCGCAGCGCGCGCGCACGACCTCGATCTCTTCGTCGGTGTCGGCGCCGAAGCGATTGAGCGCCACGATCGGCTGCTCGCCGAAATGCATGATGTTCTCGATGTGCTTCTCGAGGTTGGGTAGGCCCGTTTCGACGCGTCGGATCCGCCGTCTCGAGCTGGTCGAGGTTGATCCCGCCGTGGTACTTGAGCGCGCGGATCGTCGCCACCAGCACCACGGCGGCGGTGTCGAGCCCCGCCTCCCGACACTTGATGTCGAAGAACTTCTCGGCACCGAGGTCGAAGGCGAACCCCGCCTCGGTGACCGCCCAATCGGCGACATGCAGCGCCATCCGGGTCGCCAGCACGCTGTTGCAGCCATGCGCGATGTTGGCGAACGGTCCGCCATGGACGAACGCCGGCACCCCTTCGACCGATTGGACCAGATTCGGTTTCAGGGCGTCGGCGAGCAGCGCCACCATCGCGCCCGAGACCCCCAGGTCGCGCGCGGTGACCGGCTCGCCGTCGTAGGTGAAACCGATCAGCGTCCGGTCGATGCGCGCGCGCAAGTCCTCGCCGTTCGCGGCCAGGCAGAGGATCGCCATCACTTCCGACGCCGCGGTGATGTCGAAGCCGGTCTCGCGCGGCACGCCCTGCTTGTGGCCGCCGAGGCCGATCACCGCGTGGCGCAGCGCCCGGTCGTTCATGTCGAGGCAGCGCCGCCAGAGGATGCGCCGCGGATCGATGCCGAGCTCGTTGCCGAAGTAGAGGTGGTTGTCGACCATCGCCGCGAGCAGGTTGTTGGCGGTCGTGATGGCGTGGAAGTCGCCGGTGAAGTGCAGGTTGATCCGCTCGGCCGGCTGGATCGCGACGCGCCGCCGCCGATCGCCCCCCCCTTGACGCCCAGGCAGGGTCCGAGCGAGGGCTCGCGCAGCGCCAGCGCCGCCGAGTGATCGAGGCGGCGTAGCCCCTGCGCCAGCCCGATCGACGTCGTGGTCTTGCCTTCGCCGGCGGGCGTCGGCGTGATCGCGGAGACCAGGACCAGACGCCCCTTGCCGGGCCGTGCGTCGCGGTCGCTCGAGCACCCGCGGCGACACCTTGGCGACCTGGCGCCCGAACGGCTCCCAGTCCTCGGTGCCGAGCCCGAGCTCGGCGGCGACCTCATCGATCCGCTTCAAAGTCATGCCATTCCTCCGGGAATTTGAATCGAATGGTTGAAGATCTGATCCTCGCGGCCCTCACTTCATCAACAGGACGGGGCAGGGCGCGAACAGCGCGACGCGGTAGGACATCGTCAGCCCCTCCGCCAGCGGCCGCTCCGGATCCAGCCGGTGTGAAGCCAGCACGATGAGATCCGCTTGCTCTCGCTCCGCCGCGCGCACGATCTCCTCGGCGCGATGGCCGAGCAGGATCTCGGAACGGGCCGCAGCCCCGAGACTCCGGGCGAGATCCAGGAGCCCGCTCAGCTCCTCGCGCGCCTTGTTCTCGAGCAGCCGATAGAAGGCCTCGACCTCGGGCGTCTCGTCGACCAGGGTCTCGACCACGTGCACCAGGATCAGCTCGCCATCATCGCCGAGGACCCGGCGCGCGCCCTCGACCGCCAGCCGGTTCTTCGGCGTCAGGTCGACCGGTACCAGCACTCTTCGGAACACGAGAACCTCCCTCGCCACGATTCTCTCAGAAAACGGGCCCCGCACCGGTCGGCAAGAGCCTGGCACGCTCTACCTATCCGCCGCGTCGCGCAGGGAGGCCTCGCTCCTCATCGACTGGCGATCCTCCTTCCGATCGGATCCACCCTTCCAGAAGCGGCATCTAGGGGGGGCTCCGTCGACCGGTCGCCTGACGGGCTGTGCCGGGGCTCGCTCCTGCCTCGAGCCCCTCATCCAAGAAAGCCCACGACGGCTGCTCCGGCGACGGAAAGTGACCCCATCGGAGTGGCCCGACGCGCAGCGCCTCGGCGACTTCCGTACCGTCCCTTGAATGGAGAGCCTTCGCTACGCTCTCCCCGTCGAGCCGCGAATCGCGCCGCGCCCCGACTGCGCGCATCCGCGAGGATCCAGAAAAGGAGAGGACCGCCGGCCCCCGAGGGCACCGGCGGTCCGTTTGTCACGCGGGTCCGCGCGATGCGGACCTTCGTGGATCAGAGACTCATCTTGAAGCGCAGGCCGATGATGTGGGCCGTGTAGTCGCCGTTGTTGGCGTTGAGCAGGAGCGCCCCCGGCAGGTAGTACTGCAGGTTGCGGGTGATGAAGCTCGACAGCGTGTAGTCCTCGTAGCGGTAGTCGAGGCCGGCCGAGAGGTGCTCGGTCAGCTTGTAGTCGACCTTGACCTTCGCGGACAGGATCTCGATGTCCTCGTAGTCCGAGATGTCTTCGGCGCTCGACGGGCTGCCGCCCGGGAGCGTGAAGAAGTCGCCGGCGCCGTCGGAACGGTTCCAGGTGCCCTGGATGCCGACGTCCCAGCTGCCGGCCTGACGGTTCCAGCCCAGGCCCGCGGTGTCGTTGTCCTCGTTGAAGGTGATCTCCCAGGTGTCGAGCGCACTGGTCGACAGCGACCCACCGGACTGGCGCGCGCGCTGGAAGACCTCGCGCTCGCTCCGGTTGTAGAAGATGAAGAAGTGGCCGCCGCCGCCGAGCGAGACGCTGTACTCGGCGTTGTACTGGAGGATCTCGTCGGAGAGCAGGCCGAACTCGCTCTCGCCGTAGTCGTCCTTGCGCGAGTTGGCACTCAGCATCAGGTCCGAGCTGTCGCCCAGCATCATCGTCGCCTGGACGTAGAACATGTCGTAATCGCGGGCGGCCTCGTCGAACTTGCGCAGCCCGGGCTGGTTGTTGATCCCCTCGGGATGGAGGAAGCTGTCCTCCTGCGCCTCGGTGAGGTACTCGCCGATGGTGCGGTCGCCCATCTCGTAGGCGGCGCGCAGGTCGACGATGCCGAGCTTGGTGTCGTAGGTCAGCTTGACGATGTCTTCGTCGCTCGACTCGATCTCGCGGAATTTCCGGTCCCAGCTCTCCAGCGTGTAGGAGAGGCCGAGGCGGCTGTGCGTGCCGAAGGTCCAGCCGAGCTCCGCCGTAGTAGCTCTCGATCGTGTAGGAGTACGGCACCGTGATACGCGGAATCTCCTCCCAGACCGCGTCGTAGCGGACGTAGCCCGGGAAGGAGATCCGCGCCGAGCTGTTGTCGTAGTCGTAGTAGCGGACGCGGAACCCCAGGTCGAACGATTCGCCGAGCCGGCTGTTGGCGTTGGCGGTGAAGTTGAGGACGTCCACTTGGTTGTCGGCATTGCGCGTCGGCAGGTTGCCGACCACCGTCGGGTCGAAGTGGCTGCCGTCGAAGTTCTCGCCGTCGATCCCGGTGTTGACCGTGTAGGCCTGGAGCGGATCGTTCTGCTTCATCGTGCCGAAGGAGAGGGCGGCCGAGAAGTTCCAGGAGCCGGCGCGGGCCTTGCCGTTGGCGAACAGCCAGGAAGCTTCGTTCTCGGGAGCGAGATCCGCCAGGGCTCGTGACGAGCCATCGATCGAGGAGCCACTCGGGCTCAGGTAGGCCGCGCCCCCGCCCGAATCGACGAAGCGGAACGGGTTGTCCCAGATGATCACGTCGACGGCGTTCTTGAAGGTCGAGTACTTGTAACCGAAGGTGAGAACCGCGTTCGTCCCCTTCCACTCGCCCATCAGGGTGGCGTCGTCGGTGTCGTAGTCGATCGGCTCCGCGGTCTCCGTCACGTTGTTGAAGCCGAATGCCGAGCCGTACGGCCGGTTGCCGTAGCGGTTCTCGTGCTTGTAGTCCGCGGTCCAGGCGAGCCGGCCCATGCTTGCCGATGTCGACGATCGCGTGGGTCCGGTCGCGCTGCAGCCCGAGATCGATCGGCGCGGCGGCCGCGAGGAAGGGCTGGACGAGGTCGTTGAGAAAGCCGAAGTTGACGCTGCTGGCGCCGTTGGTCGCCGCGCTGGATCTCGATCGCCGCTTGGAAGGCGGCCTGTGTCGTGTCCGAGATCTGCCAGACGCCGGGCGAGGTCTCGGTCTGGACCGACCTGCCGTTGTTGCCGAAGCGGTGCGGGATCTTGTTGTAGTCGACCTCGACGCCCCAGCGACCGGCAGACGCCGTACTCGAAGTTGTAGCTGGGCGTCGCGCCGGCCGACCCAGCTCGACCGGAAGTCGAGATAGCGACCGGTCTCCTTGTCCCCACCCGTGATCACGAGCTTCGGGAATGGTGAAGCCGCTGGTCCAGTCGCGGTACTCATTGAACTTCGCGGAGTCGGTGTCGATGTCGACGGTGTAGATGCCGATGTCGAGGCGGTCGAGGTTGAGGCTGAAGCCGGAGTCCGCACCGGCCGCGGCGGACTGGGCCACGACCGCGAGCAGAGCCGCGGCGAGCGTCTTGGCAATTCGAAGTTGCGCGCGCATGGCGGTCCTCCTAGCGGCCCAGGAAGGGGCTGGACGGGTGGTTGCTGCCGTGGATCGCGGAGTGGCAGTCGAGGCAGGCGCGGTTGAAGGCGCGGTTGCTCCCCGTGGTCTCGTTCTCGAGCGTCGGGAAGCTCCGGTTGTCGTACAGCGTGCCGGGATGCCGGGTATTCGAGTGGCACTGCTGGCAGATATACGGCACCGAGGTCTTCTGCAGCTTGATGTGGTTCGAGCCGTGCGGCGTGTGGCAGTTCAGGCAGCTCTCGCGCACCGGCGCGTGCTCCCAGAGGAACGGCCCGCGCTTCTCGGCGTGGCAGGTGTAGCACTGCTCGTTGACCGAGATCTCGTTGAGCATCTTCGCCGTCTGCGTGCCGTGCGGGTTGTGGCAGTCGGCGCAGCCGATCTTGCCCTCCCGGATCGGGTGGTGCGAGTTCTTCCACATGTCGGCACGGATGCTCTTGTGGCACTCCAGGCACGTGTTCATGGAGTTCGTGGACCGCGAGCTCGAACTTCGCGGACTTGGCCGCGTGCACCGAGTGGCAGTCGGTGCAGGCGACGTTGCGAGTCGCGTGGACGCTGACTCTGCCAGAAGAACTGCTTGCCGCCCGAGTGACAGTCGGTGCAGACTGCCGAGATCTCCGCGGCGCTCATGCCCGACATCGTCGGCTGGTTCTCGACCACATCCGGGTCGTCGGCGTGCACCGAGCCCGGGCCGTGACAGGCTTCGCAACCATGGGCGGTCAGGCGGTCGAACGCCATCGAGCCGTGCACCGTCTTGGCCAGACCGTCGACCACCTCTTCATGGCACCCAGCGCAAGTCTCGCTGCCGACGTACTCGGCGCCGAGTCACTCTGAGCGCTGGCCGTAGAGACGCCCCAGATCGCAGGAGCGCCGCGGCCGCCACCAGGCTTCCGATTCTCAGCTTCATTGAGTCCCCCCTTCCGATTCGCCGGCACAGAGAGTCGAGGTTCGGAACGGCGCTCGTCTCTCCGTTGCCAGGGATCATTCGAGGCGATTCTTAGGAACTGGCAGAAAGACAGGCCACCCCGGCGGGCAGGAAGAGCATTCCCGGCGCGTGGGCACGAAGTTTGCTCAGGCGGTGCGACTCGCCCGCTCGACCCCGTCATCGAGTCGCCGACCGACGGCGGCTCCGTCGAGCGCTCTATCGTTCGCTCGCGCGTCGGCCCGCGGCGCCACCGACGATCCAGCGAGAAGCGGCCGACCCCACCCTCATGGAGGGTTGCGGGAATCCGCCGAGCCTCTAGACTTCGGCCGACTCGGGCACGATACTGCGCCCGAAATCGCCCAGGGGGGGCACGATGACCAACGCCGAGAATGGCCGCGACCGCGGCTTGGCGACTCGCGAGCGACCGACGCCAACGGTCACGGCAACGGCTTCGGAGCAGCGGCGGTGAGGGCCTTCGTCGCCGCGCTCACCCGGCACCCACTGAGCCTCGTCGGCGCCGCCATCACCACGGCGACGGCGATCCTCTTCGCGACCTTCTTCACGCTCGACCTGCTCGGCTTCCACGGTCACCCCTACGCCGGCATCCTCGCCTACCTGATCGTGCCGGCGCTCTTCGTGGTCGGGCTGGTGCTGATCCCGATCGGCCTGCGGCGCGCGCGGAAGCGCCACGGCCGCGGCAAGCCGCTGCCGATCATCGACCTGAACCAGGAGCGCACGCGCGCCGCTTCCTCGTCTTCGTCGCCCTCACCGCGATCAACATCGTGATCGTCGCGGTCGCGAGCTACAAGGGCGTCGAGGTGATGGACACGACCTCCTTCTGCGGCGAGACCTGCCACTCGGTGATGGAGCCGGAGCACACCGCCTTCCTGCGCGGCGCCGCACGCCAGTACGCGCTGCGTCGACTGCCACATCGGCCCCGGCGCCGGCTGGTTCGTCAAGTCGAAGCTCTCCGGCTCCTGGCAGGTGGTCTCGGTCGACGCTCGATCTCTACCCGACGCCGATCCCGACGCCGGTGCACAGCCTGCGCCCGGCGCGCGAGACCTGCGAGCAGTGCCACTGGCCGCACGAAGTTCGTCGGCGACCGCTCGCGCGTGATCACGCAAGTACCGCGAGGACGAGGCCAACACCGAGACGAAGACCGTGCTGTTGCTGCGGGTCGGCGGCATCGCCGGGCGCGCATCGGACGGCATCCACTGGCACGTCGACCCGGCGCACTCCGATCCGCTACCGCTCCGACGAGAGCCGCGAATCGATCCACGAGGTCGAGCTGACCGAGCAGCGACGGCACGGTCATCCGCTACTACACGGACGGCGACGAGGAGGCGTCGCAAGCCGCCGGTGGCGACTCTGGCGGACGATGGACTGCGTCGACTGCCACAACCGGCCGAGCCACACCTTCCGGCCGCCCGAGCACGAAGTCGATCAGGCGATGGCGGTCGGCCGCATCGCCAAGGACCTGCCCTTCGTCCGCCGCGAGGGGCTGCGGCTGATCCAGGGCGACTACGCCGACAAGGCGGCCGCCGGAGAGGCGATCCGTGCCGGCCTGGTCGGCTTCTACCGGGAGCAGTATCCCGGACGTCGCCGCCGCCCGCGCCGACGAGATCGAGGACGGCCGCCGACGCCTCGATCGAGTCCTGGCGCTCGAACGTCTTTCCCGCAGATGAAGGTCGGCTGGAACACCTATCCCGAACCACATCGGCCACACGCAGTCGCCCGGCTGCTTCCGCTGCCACGACGACTCGCACACGAGCCCCGAGGGCCGCGCCATCGCGCAGGACTGCGATACCTGTCACTCGCTGCTCGCGGAGGAAGAGGCGCAACCCGAGATCCTGGCGACTCTGGCGCCCTGAGGAAGACCATGCCCGCCGAAGGCCCCGCCTCCATCCGCACGTCGGCCGGTCCTCGAGCCGGGTCCTGGCGCTGGCGCTGCTCGCCGCCGCGCTCGCGTCGGCGCCTCCCGAGCGCAGACCACCGAGGACTGTCTCGGCTGCCACTCCGACGACACTCTCACCGCGGTGCGCGGACGGCCGCGAGGTCTCCGCGTTCGTCGACGGCGAGCGCTACGCGGCCTCGCGCCATGGCGATCTCGCGTGCGTCGACTGTCACGCGGATCTCGTCGACCTGGGCGACGGTCACGGCGACGACGTCGCGCCGGTCGACTGCGCGAGCTGCCACGACGCAGCGCCGCCGCAGATCGCCGCCGGCGTCCACGGCGGGGCGAGGAGAGCCCGTCGCCTGCGCGAGCTGCCATGCAGCCGCACACCCTGAGGCGCGCCGCCGACGCGCTGAACGGCTGCGAGAGCTGCCACGCGACCGTCGTCGCGCAGCAGCACGCCAGCCTGCACGGCCAGGCCGCCGCTCGCGGCGACGCGCTGGCGCCGACCTGCGTCACCTGCCATGGCGCGCATCGCATCCTGACCGCACGCCGAGCCGGAGTCACCGGTCGCGGTGATGAACGTGCCGCTGCTCTGCGGCCAGTGCCACCGCGAGGGGACGCCGGTGTCGCGCTTCCGCGACATCCCGCAGGAGTCGATCCTCGAGAACTACGTCGACTCGATCCACGGCGTCGGGCTCTTCGAGAAGGGGCTCACGGTCACCGCGGTCTGCACCTCGTGCCACAGCGCGCACGAGATCCTGCCGCACACCGACCCGCGATCGACCATCAACGCCAAGAACCTCGCCGGCACCTGCATGCAGTGCCACGGCCAGATCGAGCGGGTTCACCGCAAGGTGATCAACGGCGAGCTGTGGGAGCAGCGGCCACACCTGATCCCGGCCTGCATCGACTGCCACCAGCCGCACAAGATCCGCAAGGTCTTCTACGACGCCGGCATGGCGAATCGCGACTGCCTCTCCTGTCACGCCAAACCCGATCTCGCCATGGACGCGCGACGGCGAGCGAACTTCTCTCTTCGTCGACGAATCGGCTCACGCCCTGTCGGCTCACGCCGAGAAGACCTGCGTCCAGTGTCACAGTGAAGTGACGCCCGCGCACGATCGGCCGTGCGACACGATCCAGTCGCGAGTCGACTGCAGCGTTTGCCACGAGGCGCAGGTCGATCAGCACCAGCTCTCGATCCACGGCCAGCTGTCGGCCAAGGGCGACTCCGACGCCCCGGTCTGCCTCGACTGCCACTCGCACCACGCGACCCAGAAGAAGACGTCGCCGACGTCGCCGACCTTCGCGCGCAACGTGCCGACGCTCTGCGCGCGCTGCCACCGCGCCGGCGAGAAGGCGGCGATCCGGATCCGGTCCGACATACCCGACATCGTCTCGAGCTACGCGGATTCGATTCACGGCCGTGGCCTGACCCAGAGCGGCCTGATCGTCACCGCGACCTGCGTCAACTGCCACTCGTCGCACGGCGAGCTGCCGCCCGCCGATCCCGCCTCGACGGTGAATCGCGCCAACCTGGCCAACACCTGCGGCGCCTGCCATCACGGCATCGCCGAGACCTTCGCCACCAGCATTCACTCGACCGGCGAATCGAAGAACGGCAAGCAACTGCCGGTGTGCGAGGACTGCCACAGCTCTCATTCGATCCGTCGCCACGACGCGCCGGGTTTCCGGACCCAGATTCTCGAGCAGTGCGGGCACTGCCACGAACAGGAGACCGAGACCTTCTTCGACACCTTCCACGGCAAGGTGACGCGGCTCGGCACTGAGGGCGCCGCCAAGTGCTCCGACTGCCACGGCAGCCACAACATCCTGCCGACCTCGAATCCGCGCTCGACGCTGTCGCGCGCCAACGTGGTCACCACCTGCGGCCAGTGTCACGAGGGTTCGAATCGGCGCTTCGCCGGCTACCTCACCCACGCCACCCACCACGATCGCACCCGCTACCCCTGGCTCTACTGGTCGTTCGTCTTCATGACGACGCTGCTCGTCGGCACGCTCGCCTTCGCGCTGCTCCACACGTTCGCCTGGCTGGTGCGCCTCTGGCTGACCCGCGACCAATGGCGGCACATCAAGGCGATAGCGCGAACCGATGGCGAGGCCAAGCTCTACCGCCGCTTCAACCGCTTCCAGCGCATGCTGCACCTGTTGATGCTGCTCTCCTTCTTCACCCTCGCTCTCACCGGCATGGCGATCAAGTTCTCCTACGCCGGCTGGGCGCAGATGATCTCGCGCCTCCTCGGCGGCCAGCCCACGATGGCGGTGATGCACCGTTTCGCCGCGATCATGCTGCTCGGCGTCTTCGCCGTCCACGTCTGGGACGTCTTCCGCAAGAAACGCGAAAGCGGCCGCAGCTGGAAGCAGGTGCTGACCGGATCCGATTCGATCCTCTTCCAGCCGCGCGACCTCAAGGACGCGATCGCTTCGATCAAGTGGTTCTTCGGCATCGGCCCGCGACCCGCCTACGGCCGCTACACCTACTGGGAGAAGTTCGACTACTTCGCGGTCTTCTGGGGCGTGCTGGTGATCGGCTCGACCGGATTCGTGCTCTGGTTCCCGGAGATCCTGACCCGCATCCTGCCGGGCTGGTCGATCAACGTCGCGACCATCGTCCACAGCGACGAGGCGCTGCTCGCCGTCGGCTTCATCTTCACCATCCACTTCTTCAACACCCACTTCCGCCCGGACAAGTTCCCGATGGATCCGGTCATCTTCACCGGCCGCATGACCCTCGAGGAGCTCAAGCACGACAAACCGGCGGAGTACGAGGAGATGGTGCGTAGCGGCGAGCTCGAGGAGCACCTGGTCGCCCCGATGCCCCGGTCCGCCGAGAAGGCCTTCAAGGCCTTCGGCTTCGCGGCGCTGGGAGTCGGGCTGACGCTCATCGCGCTGATCCTCTACGCGATGCTCTTCGCCTACAGGTAGCATCCCGAGGACCGGCGCCGCACGGTACTGGCGGCGCCGGTAGGGAGGAACCAATGAAGCTCTCTCGCAGATTTCCCTTCGGCGCCCTGGTTGTGATCGCGACCGTCGCGCTGCTCTATCTGGCCGCGCCCGCTCGGGCGCAAGAGACCTGTCTCTCCTGCCACGGCTCGGCCGACGACATCGGCGACGAGGCGCTCGCCGTCGACGCCGCCACCTGGGACGAAACCGTGCACGGCGTCGCGGGCATCGCCTGCGCCGATTGCCATGCCGGCAAGGAGGACTACCCCCACGCGCTCGACGCGGCCTCGGCCGTGGTGCGCTGCGAGGATTGCCATGGCGACGCCGTCGCGGCCCTCGCCACGAGCGCCCACGCCGCGAGGAACGGCGGCCACAAGCGACCAGACTGCGCCTCCTGCCACGGTCCGGTCCACGCGCTCGTCTCGGCGCAGCTCCCCGGCTCGCCGATCAACCCGCATCGGCTGGCGCAGACCTGCGGCGCCTGCCACGCCGACCCCGAGCTCTCCGTGCAGGCGGGCGTCAAGCTCGTCCAGCCGATCCAGGCTTACGCCGCGAGCGTCCATGCGCGCGGCGTCGAACGGGGCGAGCATGCCGCGACCTGCAGCGACTGTCATGGCAGCCACGACATCCTGCCCGCCGGCGAACCGGGGTCGAGGGTCGCTCGCCGCAACGTGCCCGAGACCTGTTCGCAGTGCCACGGCGAGATCGCCAAGGTCTTCGCCAACTCGGTTCATGGCGTCGCCGCCGCCGAGGGAATCCAGGAGTCGCCGATCTGCACCGACTGCCATGGCGAGCACCGGATCCTCGGGCCGGCCGACAAGGGCTCGCCGGTCTTCGCCACCAATGTGCCGCTGATGACCTGCGGCCGTTGCCATGGCGACCTGCGGGTCACGGAGAAGTTCGGCCTCAAGGCGAATGCCGTCACCGCCTTCGAGGACAGCTTCCACGGCCTCGCCGGCCGCTCCGGTCGTCTGTCGGTCGCCAACTGCGCCTCCTGCCATGGCGTCCACGACATTCTCCCCTCGAGCGATCCGCGGTCGCACGTCTCCCCCGAGAGATTGGCGGAGACCTGCGGTTCTTGCCATCCGGGCGCGGGCAGGAACTTCGCGATCGGCGCCGTGCACATGCTGCCCAAGGACAGGGACACGGCACATCCGGTGGTGTATTGGGTGCGCAGCGCCTATCTCTGGCTGATCTGGCTGACCATCGGCGGCATGGCGCTCCACAACATCCTCGACCTCCGGCGCAAGGCGCTGTCGCCCATGCCCCGCCTCGTGGTGCCGCGTTCCGAGCGGCGCCTCCGGCTCTCGCTGCCCTTCCGCATCGCGCACTGGATGATGCTCTCGAGCTTCGGCGTGCTGGTCTGGACCGGCTTCGCCCTCAAGTACCCGGAGAGCTGGTTCGCCCAGCCGCTGCTCCACTTCGAGAGCGGCCTCGCGTTTCGTGGCTGGGTGCACCGGATCGCGGCGATCGTCATGCTCGCGGCGTTCGCCTTCCACGCGGTGCATCTCGCGGTCGATCGGCGGGCGCGCGCCTGCATCCGCGGCATGATGCCCGGCTTCGAAGACCTCCACGAGCTGCGCGAGAAGATCCGCTGGTTCCTGGGCAAGCGGCCGGAGATGCCGCGCGCGCCGGCGCTCGGCTACGCGGAGAAGGCGGAGTACCTCGCGCTGGTCTGGGGCTCGGTGGTGATGGCCGTTTCGGGCTTCATCCTCTGGTTCGAGAACTGGTCGCTCGCCAACCTGCCGAAATGGGCCAGCGACGTCGCGACGGTGGTCCACTTCTACGAGGCGGTGCTCGCCAGCCTCGCCATCGTCGTCTGGCACCTCTACTTCGTGATCTACGATCCGTTGGTCTACCCGATGGACACGGCCTGGCTGCACGGGCGCGAGGCGCCGGGCCGGGCGCTCGAGCGGACCGCGGCGACCATCGAGCCAAAGCCGAAGGAGGCCAAGCCGACGAAGCGGGCCTGACGCGCGGGCACCTGACAGAATCGCGAGGTGCTCAAGCTCGAGCGGCCCCTGCACCTCGCGTTCGGGGTGATCGCTTACGTCGTCGCTTTGCGCTCGATGGTCTGGTTCGTCGGCTGGCAGGTGAACCTCTTCCTGCCGAAGACGATCGACTCGGGACCGGCCGGCCCGTTCGCGACGGCGCTCGCGGTAGATCTCGCGCTACTGCTCTCCTTCGGGTTCGTCCACAGCCTGCTCGCGCGCCGTAGCGCCAAGCGCGCGCTCGAGCGAATCGTCCCGGCCGCCCTCGAGCGGAGCTGCTACTCGCTCGTCGCCGGCCTTCAGATCACCGCGCTGATGCTCTTCTGGCAGCCGCTGCCGATCGTCGCCTGGAGCGTCACGACGCCGCACCTGCGCGAGCTGCTCTGGGCGCTCCACGTCGGCGGCTGGGCGCTCGTCGCGGTCGCTTTCTGGACCACCGGCAACGCTCACCTCTTCGGCCTCGCGCAGGCCTGGGCGAGCTCGCGCGGGGTCGGCTACCAGCGCCGCAGACTGGTCGCGCGCGGGATCTACCGTCGGATCCGGCACCCGCTCTACACCGGCACCCTCGTGTCGCTCTGGGCGATCCCAGACGCCAGCCAGGGCCGCGCCTTGCTTGCCCTCGTCTTCACCGGCTACACGCTGCTCGGTGCGCTTCTCGAGGAGCGCGACCTCGATCGCGACCTCGGCGCGCCCTACCGCGCCTACCGCCGCGCCGTGCCCGCCTACCTCCCCCGACTGCGTCCGCCAGCCCCCGTGCCCACCGCGCCGATCGACAGGGCCGCGGTCGCGCCCGACCCCTGAGCAGGCGCGCGCGAGGCGCCGGATCTCGGAGGGCACCGGTGGAGCTCCGATCTCGTCGAGGAATGACTGCGATTCGACCTGCGTTAGTCTAACCGAGGCTCCGATGGCGCCAGGCGTCGCGAGCGGCGCCGCGACGCTCCTCCGGAGGCCCGCCGACCATGATGAATCTCGGATTCCGGCTCGCTTTCGCGGGCCTCCTCCTGCTCTCCAGCGCGGCACCAGTGGCGGCCGCGGAGCACTTCTCCCACGACGCCTGGACCGCGGTGCTCGAACGATTCGTCGACGAGAGCGGTCGAGTCGACTACGTCGCGTTGGCGCGGGATCGGGCGAGCTTCGACAGCTACATCGACTCGCTCGCGAGCATCAGCCCGGACCTCGCGCCCGATCTCTTCCCGGCCGAATCCGACCGTCTCGCCTATTGGATCAATGCCTACAATGCGCTCGTCTTCGCGGGCGTCTTGGCGCGCGGACCGGAGACCGAGAGCGTCTGGGGCGACGGTTTCTTCGGCCTCGGCTTCTTCAACGCCGCAGGTCACGAGCTGGGCGGCGTCAGTTACAGCCTGAAGCGCCTCGAGGACGACGTCGTGCGTGACCGCTTCCGCGATCCGCGCGTTCATTCCGCGCTCAACTGTGCCTCGCTCGGCTGCCCGCGACTGCCGCGGCGCGCCTTCCTCGGCCCCTCTCTCGATGTCGAGCTCGACGCCGCCATGCGCGAGCTCGTCGGCGACCCACGCAACTGCCGCGTCGACGACGCGCGGCGCAGCGTCACGCTGTCGAAGATCTTCGACTGGTTCGAAGACGACTTTCTCGCGGCCGAGAAACGGCGTGGCGACCCCCGACCGAGCGTCATCGGCTACGTCAACCGCTATCGCGATCCCCACGAGATCGTTCCTGGCGACTACCGGGTTCGCTTCGCCGACTACGACAAGCGGCTCAACCGTCAGCCCTAGCCCTCCGGAGGTCCATTCGATGCCGTACCGCCGCGCTCGCAAGACCATGCTCGTCTTCCTCGCAACACCGCTTCTCGCCGGAGCGCTCGCCGCCGCCGAGATCGAACGCGATTATTACGACGGGATCGAGGCTTGGCGCGCCGGGCGGATCGAGCGATTGCAGAGCGCGACCGGCTGGCTGACCCTGGTCGGGCTCGCCTGGCTCCAGCCTGGGGACAACCGCGTCGGCGCCGCTGCCGACAGCGAAGTGCGGCTGCCCGCGAGCGCGCCAGCGCGTCTCGGAACGATCCGGGTCGAGACGGGTGACACGACGTTCACGTCAGATCCCGGCGCCACTGTCGTTGCCAGCGGCGTGCCGGTCTCGACCCTGCGCCTGCGCTCGGACCGCGAGGGCGAGGCGACCGTCCTCGCCCATGGTTCGATCAGCTTCTATGTCATCGAACGCAACGGCAAGCTGGCGGTCCGGATCAAGGACAGTGAGGCGGCGGCGCGCAAGCGCTTCGCCGGCATCGAGCACTTCCGGGTCGACCCCAAGTGGCGGGTCGAGGCGCGATTCGAGCCGGCGGCGCACGACAACGAGGTCGAGGTGCCCAACGCGCTCGGCTACATGGAACCGACGCGCGCGCCCGGGCACGTCGTCTTCGAGCTGGGTGGAGGCACGCACCGCTTGTTGGCGCTCGACGACACCGGCGACGGCCGCCTCTTTCTCGTCTTCGGTGACCAGACCACCGGCAAGGAGACCTACGGCGGCGGGCGCTTCCTCTACACGGACCCACCGGTGGACGGCAAGGTCGTGGTCGACTTCAACCGCGCCTACAACCCGCCCTGCGTCTTTTCGCCCTATGCGACCTGCCCCCTGCCGCCACCGGGCAACAGGCTGAAGACTCGCGTCGAGGCGGGAGAGAAGAAGTACGCCCTGGCCGCCCACTCGTGAACGAAGCCGAAGGGCTCTACGAGCGGGTCCTCGCCGCCGCGGGAGGCGTGCCGCCGCGACAACGCCCGCCGCGCGCCTCGGCGGCCATCGTGCTCTGGCGCCGGAGCGCCACGTCGTTCGAGGTCTACTGGATCCAGCGTGGTCGCGAGCTCCCCTTCATGGGCGGCTGGCATGCCTTCCCCGGCGGCGCGATCGACCGATCGGACGCGGAGCTGCAAGTGCGTGGAGCTCCTCGGCACGCGAGCCCGGCAGCCCGTACGCCGGGACTCCCGGATCTCGAAGAGCTGCCCGCCACCACCGACCTCGCTCCCGGCATCGCCGCGGGAGCGCTGCGCGAGCTCTTCGAGGAGACCGGCCTGCTGCTCGGCGCCGCCACGCCCCACCGCAGACTGCAGGAGTTTCGCACGGCCTGCCTGGACGGCGCCGAGAGCTTCGCGGCGGGGCTGCTGGCGCGCCGCGAGACTCTCGACGCCGCACGCCTCGTCTTCGCCGGTCGCTGGTTGACGCCCCCATTCACCCCGACGCGCTTCGACAACCGGTTCTTCCTGTGCGCGTGGCAACCGGGCGACGGCGAGCCTTCCGTGCGGCCGCCCGAGAGCGAGATCGGCGAGTGGATCGCGCCCGGCCGCGCGCTGGAACGGATCGCTTCCGGCGCGGCCATGGCCGCGCCACCGATCGTGCACATCCTGCGAGTCCTCGCGGAGCTCGGGCCCGAGGCCGGCTTGCCGCGCCTGCTCGACAGCTCGGAAGCGAATCTCGGGCCCCTGCGCCGGATCGAGCTGCGCCCGGGCATCCTGCTTCTTCCGCTCGCGACCGCAACGCTGCCGCCCGCCTCTTACACGAACGCCTTCCTGCTCGGCACCGGGCAGGCGCTGCTCGTCGATCCCGGCTCCGCCCTGGCAGGTGAGAACGACAGGCTCGAAGCCGCTCTCGCCGACGCAGCGGGACGGCTCGAGCGGCGGCCGATCGCGATCCTGTTGACGCACCACCACCCTGATCACGTCGATGGCGCGGCGGAGATGGCTCGACGCCTCGGCCTGCCGATCTGGGCGCACTCAGCGACGCGCGAGCGGCTCGCGCCACGGGGCATCCGGGTCGACCGGGACCTCGCAGGCGGCGAACGCATCGAGCTCGCCGGCAAGCCCGCCATGCGCCTCCTGCTCCACCACACGCCAGGCCACGCGCGCGGGCACCTCGCGCTGGAAGTCGAGGGGGCGGGCGATCTGATCGGCGGTGACCTGGTGGCGGGCTTCGGCACCATCGTCATCGCGCCCCCGGAAGGCAATATGGACGACTACCTCGCTTCGCTCGAGCGGATGCGCGGCCGCGGCTTCCGCACGCTCTTTCCTTCCCATGGCGCGGCGATCCTCGACGTCGACGGCAAGCTCAGCGAATACCTCGAACACCGCCTCGCGCGTGAGGCGCAGGTGCTCGAGCAGTGGCGCGCCGGCGCCCGGGAGGCGAACGAGATGCTGCTTGCGGTCTACCCGGACGTGCCGCCGGCGATCCGTCCGCTCGCCGAGCGCCAGATCGTCGCCCACCTCGAGCGCCTGCGCCGGCTCGGGCTGCTCGCCCGACCCGGGCCGGACGCCGTCCGCTCCGCTACCTGATGTAGTAGCCGGAGACGCGCCAAGCGCCGTCGGCGGCCTTCATCGGCGTCACCGTCTCGACCGCGCTCTTTTTGTGCTCGAACGAGGCGTCGAACTGGAGCACGACGTACTCGCCATCGGGCGCCCCCGGAAGCGTCTTGCTGTACTGCGCCGACTTCAGCGTCCGCGCGACGAGCTTGCCCAGCGGCCCGCGGACCGCCTCGAGGGTGGAGCTCCACTTGTCGCGCTCGACGGCGCCCTGGAAGAGCGGCGCGGCTTCGTCCCAGCTCGCCGCGTACGCGCCGGCGTCGACTCGCGCGAGCCAACTCTCGGCCGCCGCCGTGGCCTCCGCCTGGGCCGCCTCGTCAGCGAAACCGGCTCGGGGAAGCAGGGCGACGGTGGTCGATACCACCAAGGCGGCGATGACGACGGCGATCGGATGTCTCATGGCTACCTCCTGGGCACTGGTACGCCGGTGGCTTCAGCCTATTCCGCCCCCCGGCCACGGGGCTCGACTCTACCGGTCATAGGATCGTCCGATGTCGCGCCCAGGATTCACTCGGCACCACGCGGGCTCGCTGCTCGTCGCGACTCTCTTTGTCGCAGCGTCGCTGGCGCTCTGGCTGGCGAACCGGCCGGAGCACGCCGCCGGCACCGACCCGGCGGCCGCGAGCGCGGTCGAGGCTCTTCGGCTGGAGATGGACGAGGCGGCGGGCGGACACACCCTCTCTCGGCATGTCGCCAAGAGCGACGAGGAGTTGCGCTCGAGGCTGCGGCACGAGCCTTCGATCTCGGTCGGGGCGACGGGTACTACGTGCTCACGGCCTATCCGCTCGAGGACGACCGATGACCGACCGACCGACGGCCGCTGAGCTGGAGGAGCGCCTCGACCCGCGCGACCTGCCGCGGCTGGCGCTCTTCCTCACTTCGTACTTGCACGAGGATCTGATCCCGGTCCACGGTTCGGCCGCCCAGGCGGCATTCCACTACGCCGCTGACGCCGAGCTCGACGAGCTCGGCGAGCTCGCCGCCGAGTGGCACGTCCTGCTCGTCGCCGTCGCCAGGTTGCCGCTCGAACGAGTCAATCAGCTGCTGCGGGATCGATTTCACTGCGGCTGGCACCTGACCTCGAGGGCGGAGGTCGAAGCGGTCGCTCGGGAATTCGAGCGGGCGCTTCGCGACTGACAGCGCCTGTCGCGGCGCCGTCGCTGTCCGTTCGAGCTCCGAAGGCGATCCGAGCCCGACCCGGAAGCCGTCGGGGCCGGCTGCGACGGGTCAGGCAGCGGGTTGCGGCTGCGGGGCTGGTGCCGGATCGAGGACGACCACCGCCGCCTCCCACCACTCGGAGTCCGCCTCGAACGCTCGCCCTTCGTAGGCGCAGGTCGACGAGACGTGGTCCTTGCCGAACGCCGGCTTGCCGGCGTGACGAGCTCGCAACGCCGGATAGATGTTCTTGCAGCTGCGGCAGAACTTGCCGACGACGGCGCCCCGTCGTTCCACCGAGAGAGACGATGCCGGCGCCGCATTCAAGGGTCGGTACATGCTCCCCTCCTTGGACCTCCTGGATCCGCCGATTGTAGCGTCATCTCTTGGGGTAGCTAGCGCGCCGCGATCAGGTCTGCCTGGGTGAAGAAGAAGGCCAGCTCCGTGGCCGCGTTCTCCGCCGAGTCGGAGCCATGGATGGCGTTGCGCTCGATCGAAGTGCCGTAGAGCTTGCGCACCGTGCCGTCGGCCGCCTTGGCGACGTCGGTCGCGCCCATCACCTCACGCAGGTAGGCGACGGCGTTCTCGCGCACGAGCGCGACCGGCACGACCGGACCCTCGGTCATGAACTCGACCAGCGAGCCGAAGAAGGGGCGCTCGCGATGGACGGCGTAGAAGGCCTCGGCCTGGGTGCGAGTCAGGTGCAGGACGCGCAGTCCGCGGATCTTGAATCCGGCGCTCTCGAGACGAGCGAGGACCTTGCCGGCGTTGCCGGCAGCGACAGTGTCGGGCTTGAAGATGGCGAGCGTCGTCTCCATGACACGGATCTCCTGAACGGCGAGTGGGTTCGAAGCGTTGACTCGATCCTCCGCAGCGGCGACGCATGACAGGTGCGTCCGTGCGGCGAAGCGGGTTGTCTTCCGGAAACCGCGGTGGCGCCACCGACGCGCCCACCGCGGCGCTCTGAAACGCTATCACGGCATCCAGGGCACGACGCTCCTTGCGGCTGGACCGAGCCGGCCTCAGGTCTTCGGTTCGGGGGGCCGGGCCGGCACTCGCTGCTCGCGAGGAACCCCGTGATGATCGGAGGGAATCAGGGCACGGGGACCCCCCGTCGTCTACGCATCGAGCGCCGGCCCGGCCCCCCAACGGTCGTCGTCGCGCCCGGCTCGTTCTGAACGAACACTGCTTTTCTTGGTCATGGGACTCCGCACGGAGGCAAATGAGATCCGGGCTCTCCCGCTCGAGCAACCACAAGCCGCGTCGCCAAGCGGCAGAGGCTCGGAACCCCCCTCCCCCCTTCTATGGAGCTTTTCGTACGACCGAATTGCCACGAAGGGTAGTCGCCAAGCGCCGTGTCGATGACGGTCACGCAGAGAAAAACAGGAAAAGGAAAAAGGAAGGTCCAGCGCACGAATCACCGAGCGCTCAGGATCGGCCAGGCGATCGCGTCAGCTCTTGCTCTCGAGCTCCTCGATCGCCGCCAGCACATCCGCGGCCTGTTGCTGGGTCGAGGCCGAGAGGTCGCGCCAGACGATCTTGCCGTCGCGCACGAGGAAGGCCTGGCGCGAGGCGAAGCCGAGCTTGTGCGGCACGCCGAACGCGTCGAGCACCTTCTTGTCGCTGTCGGCGATCAGCGTAAAAGGCAACCTGTACTTCTGCTCGAACTTCTTCTGCGCCTCGACGTCGTCGGTCGAGACGCCGATGACGTGCACGCCCTTCTCCGTCAGCAGAGTGTAGGCGTCGCGCAGGCTGCACGCCTGCTTGGTGCATCCCGGCGTGTCCGCCTTCGGGTAGAAATAGACCACCGTCCAACCCTGGGCGTAGACGTCGGCGAAGCGCACGGCGTCGCCGTTCTGATCGGTCGCGGTGATGTCGGGCGCGGCCGCGCCGACCGTCAGCTCCGCCGCCGCTCCGATGAGCCCAAAGAACATGAAACCTCCGATCGCGAGGGTGAGCAAGGGAATCCAACGTCTGTTCATTGTCGCCTCCTCCAACCCGAGCCTGCGGGCGCGGTGGCCAGGCAGCTGACCGGATCCTACCCGCCGGGCTCTTCGACCTCGATCTCTTCGCCGGTCATCGGCACGAGATCGCTGTCTGGGGCGGCGAGGGTCAGGAT
Source organism: uncultured Acidobacteriota bacterium (assembly GCA_963700315.1). GTDB lineage: Bacteria > Acidobacteriota > Thermoanaerobaculia > Multivoradales > JAGPDF01 > JACTMI01. The sequence continues at coordinate 750,009 of CAVOXC010000003.1, forward strand.
GGCTCCGACCGCCTCGAATGTGCCGTCCGGGCCGAGCAGGAGCGCGCTGCCGGCGGGCAGGCCGATGCCGCGCAAGTCCCCCGAGGCCTCCATCAGCTGGCGCAATCGGCGATCATGGGCGGGGTCGAAGTTGGGCTCGATGACGGCGCCCGGGAGCAGGCCGAGGCCGGGCTCGGGCCTGCCGCCCACCACGCTCCGGTAGCTCGCGCCGCACGCCTGGGCGGCCGCGGCGATCGCCACGACTACGCCGCCGCCGGCGATCTTGACCCGGAGCGCCTCGACCACCGCCGAGCCGGCCAGCGCTTCGACGAGGTGGTCGGCGACACCGCCGCTCAGGTAGACCGCCGCGGCGTCGCCGAGCCGTTCGAGGTTCTTGCCGCGGCGTGCGTCGCGGTCCCGGTAGATCGGAATCGTCTCGACCTGCCGGCGAAAGTCGCGATCCATGTATTCGGCGAAATGCCGTCCGTAGTCGACGCTGCCGGAGGCCGCCGGCACGAATCCGATCGTGCCCGATGGCGTCTTCTCCAGCCACGCCCGATCGGCCGCCGCCGTCTCCCCGAACGAGAACTCGCCACCGCCCAAGAGGCAGAGCCATCCCTGCTGCCCGTTCCCGGTCATCGAGCCGAGCATAGTCGAAGGGCCGAGGCCGGCATGTGGAACCGGTGACGGCCGGGCGCCTCCCCCGCTTCGTTGCTCCGATCAGCCGCGACCGAGCGCCTTGGCGACCGTCGCGCCGAGATCGGCTGGGGATTCGCAGACGTGGATGCCGGCAGCGGTCATCGCCTCCATCTTGGCGGCGGCCGTCCCCTTGCCGCCCGAGACGATCGCGCCGGCGTGGCCCATGCGGCGGCCCGGCGGTGCGGTGCGGCCCGCGATGAAGCCGACCACCGGCCGGTCGAGGTTGGCCTGGATCCAGACCGCGGCGTTCTCCTCGGCGTCGCCGCCGATCTCGCCGATCATGATCACCGCCTCGGTGTCGCCGTCCTTCTGAAACGCCCTGCTGGAAGCTGCACCGACCCGGCAAGGAGAGCCCTGAGCGCCAGAGCTCTCTTCCGAAGAGGTGATGGAAGGCTGAAGAGCAGATGCCTCGAGCGGTCAGCGCAAAACCGCAAGTAGTGGAGGAAAAATCGCCTGGCTTGATGTTGGCGGGCCGCGACGGAAGGCGACTCGGCTCGCGAACCTCTCACAGACCCCAATTCCAAACACCACCCGATTCGAAATCGTCGGAGAAGAGGGACCCCGGGTCCACGCGGAGGTCCGCGAACCAGAGCTCGAATCCCAAGACCTCGCGGAAGGCCATGAAGACCGCGCCGTCCCCGACTGAATAGAGGCCCCAAGGATCGGAGGAAGCGCCGCCCGGCGCGATGTCCGCGAACAAGTAAGTCTCGTTCGCCATTCGATCGGCCAGCCAGAGCTCTCGGCCCCGTGTCGGCTCGAACGCCGAGAAGAGGAAGGCCGCCGAGGTCTGTGTCATTTCGGTCGGCCGAGAAGAGAAGGCGCCGGGATTGATGTCGGCCAGGAGGTGGGTTCCACCGACCGTCCCGTCCGAGATCCAGGGCTCGACGCCCAGTCCAGGGACCTCCAACGAAAGGAGCAGTTGCATTCCGTTCGACTTCCATCCCGCTCTCGAAGCCGTTACTGAAGGTTCACCCGGCAGCCGGATCAGCTTGGCCTGCTCGGAGTCGGAGCTCAAGAGGACGATCGAGTACTGACCTGATACCTCCGTCACGTAGGCCAGAAACCGTCCTAGCAGAGCTGGTGGATAGGCGACGCTCGAGGAGACTTCGAATTCCGGAGGCGACAATCGCTCGATGAGATCCGCACCCGGCAAGTAGCGGAACAGGCCTACTCCGAGGTCGTCTGTCGCGACGAAGACGAATCCGCCGCCGAAGGCCACCGGAGACCACGCCGCCGCCGGGACGACGAGTCCCGAGCTGTCCACGCCGAGCGCCCAAGTCCCTTCCTGAGTTCCGTCGGTACGCCAGATCTCCGACGGCTCGTCCTGCCGGCTCGCCAGAATCAACCCAACTCGACTCTCGACAGTCAGCGCCGAGCATTGGTCCGCGCCCGCCGGCTGATCCAGAACCGAGATCTGCTCGGTTTCTCCGCTGACGACGGACGACCGCCAGAGCTCGACCGAGTCACCCGTATTCCGGCCGTAGATGAGCTTCCTGTCGGCTCGCGCTCCGCGGCAACACCAACCGGAATCGAACTTCGTGAGAGGGCGAATCTCGCTCGATTCATCGATCTGGAAGATCTGGGTGGCTCCTCCGTAAGGCCATTCCGCGAGCAGACCGCCGACTCCCAGGGGCTCCCTCCAATAGCGGGCCCGGAGGAACCCAGGAAGGCAAGGCGCGCTGGGTACCGGTTGCCGGATTGTGCCGATGCTGGTCCCATCGGACGTCCAGAACTGCAGGCCGTACGGGGTGCAGATGTCGAAACCGAATCTCGACCGGGACCCGCCGAACCACATGGGCCACGAGCTCGTGCTCGAGCGCCCCAGGCGCGTCAACCTCGCCTGCCCCCCGCCGTCCAAGGGGCAGCTCCAAGCCTGCGCTCGGTCCGAAGCTTCGGACGCGACGATCCAAACCGAGTCGCGATGGATGAACCTCTTCACACTCGCGGAGAGGCTCGGAAGCGCGAACGGCTCGATGTTGGCGAACTCGGACAGCCTGCGAACGGACTCGGAACCCGACTCGCTGACCCAGATTTCTCGGCCACGATCTGGCGTCCACGCCTCGAAGATGACCCTCTTCCGGGCCTCCTCGAGCCTTCGGATATTCCCGTCTGCAGCGCCCGGTCCGATGTCACTGATCGCCCGCGCTCCTTCGCTCGCGCCGTCCGAGACCCAGAGCTCGTTGCCCGTGGACGGGGACCACGCCTGAAAAAGCGCTCGGCCGTCCTCGCCAAGGAAGAGCGCGAGGTCTTCGAATTCGAGGCCTGGTCCATGGGGAAGCTCGATCCCGGCGATCTCCGTTGCGCCGGGCTCATCCGCGGAGGAGAACCAGTACCCGATTCTCTGAAGGTCGCTCGACAGCGCTTGGAACAGCACGCCCGCTGGCATCGCAAGGAATCCGATTTCGATGTGCGGGAACGGTTCCGGCGCATTGAATGCCGTGATCGGGTACGTACCGAGCTGCGTTCCGTCCGTCCGCCAAAGATCTTGTCCGGTGGCGAACGACGACGCGACGAAGTAGGCGATGTCGCTCGCGCCGCGCTTGACCGGCCAGGCGACCCAAACACCCGGGGTGTCTATTCGACGTGTTCCCTCTCCCGAGCAGTCGCTCACGTAGAGCCCGTCGTGTACCTCGGGCGTCGTCGCCGAGAAGTAAAGGCGCGATCCAGCGCTCCACGCGTCAATGGGCCGGGGCGAACCTCCGATCTCCCCGGCGCGGCATGTACCCCCCACAGTGCCATCGGTGAACCAGACTTCGAAGCCAGAACCATTCAAGCGAAACAATGCCAGACGGTCTTCGAGCGCGACGACGCGCGGGTCCCAAGACTGCGGCTCGGACGAGGGCGCGACGAAAGACAGCTGGCTCGTCCCTTCGAGCGTGCCGTCGGTCGACCAGATCTGCTGGGTGCCGTCCTCGGCAAGTCCGACGAAGATCATCCGTCCATCGAACGCGAACTCCTCACCGAACGGAACCAGACGGATCCAACTCGGGAAACCGCCGCTCTCGAACAGGACGAACGTACCGGTCCGTGTGCCGTCCGTGCTCCAGATCCTCTTTGTCTCGAGCTCGCTCTCTTCGAGCAGCAACCGTCGACCGTTCGTCGCAAGGCCTCCCCAGCCTCCGAATACCGACGAGCTCTGCCGACCGATTAGAAGGTCTGCCGATGAATCATCGAGGTCGAAGCTCCAGATTCCGCCGACCATCGGGATCCTGTTCCCGACAATCATGTGGTCGCCCAAGGGCACCAGTAGCTCCACGTCGCCCGAAGCGATATCGAAAACCGTCGGCGCGAGGTCCTTCAACAACTGGACACGCTGCCTGCCGCTGGCCGTCGAAACGACCACGATTGAAAGGAGGAGCGCCAACCCGAAGGCCAAGGCCGTCGACGACACCCAGAATCGATTGCGAAGGCGAGCGCTGAAGCTCTCCATGTTGGGTCTCGATTCTAGCGTTCCCTGCAATCCGCCGCGGTACGAAGCCGCGCGAGGCTCGCTGCCGGATCGACCTCAGAGCGCTCGAAGCCGACTGCCGCGATTCCTAGTGGCCGCCGAGCGCCCGGGCGACCGTCGCGCCGAGGTCGGCCGGCGACTCGCAGACGTGGATGCCGGCGGCGGTCATCGCCTCCATCTTGGCGGCGGCGGTGCCCTTGCCGCCGGCGACGATCGCTCCGGCGTGGCCCATCCGGCGGCCCGGGCGGCGCCGTGCGGCCGGCGATGAAGCCGACCACCGGCCGGTCGAAGTTCGCCTGGATCCAGGCCGCGGCGTCCTCCTCGGCGTTGCCGCCGATCTCGCCGATCAGGATGACCGCCTCGGTGTCGCCTGTCCTTCCGGAACGCCTGCAGGACGTCGAGGAAGTTCGTGCCGTTGATCGGATCGCCGCCGATGCCGACGCAGGTCGACTGGCCGAGACCCGAGGCCGGTGAGCTGCCAGACCGCCTCGTAGGTGAGCGTGCCGGAGCGCGAGACCACGCCGACCCTGCCCGGCCGGTGGATGTGGCCCGGCATGATGCCGATCTTCGCCTGCCCGGGGGTGATGATGCCGGGGCAGTTCGGTCCGATCAGCCGGGCCTTCGGCTGCCGCCAGGAAGGCCTTGACGCGCAGCATGTCGGCGACCGGGATCCCCTCGGTGATCGCGACGACGAGCTCGATGCCGGCGTCGGCCGCCTCCATGATCGCGTCGGCCGCGAACGGCGGCGGCACGAAGACCATCGAAGCGTTGGCGCCGGTCGCCGCGCGCGCCTGCTCGACCGAATCGAAGACCGGAATCCCCTCGACCGTCTCGCCGCCCTTGCCCGGGCGTGACGCCAGCGACGACCTGCGTGCCGTAGTCGCGGCAGCCGAGGGCGTGGAACTTGCCCTCCTTGCCGGTGATCCCCTGAACGACGAGGCGCGTCTCCTTGTCGAGCCAGATCGCCATCACGCACCTCCCTGCACGACGGCGACGACCTTCTTCGCCGCGTCGGCCATCGTCTCGGCGACCAGGAAGTCGAACTCGCTCTCGCGCAGGATCCTCCGCCCCTGCTCGACGTTGGTCCCCTCGAGCCGGACGACCACCGGGATCGTGACGCCGCCGAGGCCGCGCAGCGCGTCGACGACGCCGCTCGCGATCCGGTCGGTGCGCGCGATGCCGCCGAAGATGTTGATCAGCACCGCCTTGACGTCCGGGATCCGAGATCAGGATGCGGAAGGCGTTGGCGACCGCTTCCTGCGACGCCGAGCCGCCGACGTCGAGGAAGTTGGCCGGCTCCGAACCGTCGAGCTTGATGATGTCCATCGTCGCCATCGCCAGGCCGGCGCCGTTGACCATGCAGCCGATCTCGCCGTCGAGCTTGATGTAGTTGAGATTGAACTTCGAGGCTTCGACCTCGAGCGGGTTCTCTTCGGCGAGGTCGCGCATCGCGACGATGTCCTTGTGGCGGAAGAGGGCGTTGTCGTCGAAGTTCATCTTGGCGTCGAGCGCCATCACCTCGCCCTGCGCCGGTGACCATCAGCGGGTTGATCTCGGCCAGCGAGGCGTCGGTGTCGAGATAGGCCGTGACCAGCGCGCCGAACCAGCTTGCCGGCGCGCGCCGCGACGTCGCCGGAGAGCCCCAGCGCCGCGCGCGATCCGGCGCGCCTGGAACGGCAGCAGCCCGAGCAGCGGATCGAACGGCTTCGCGATGGATCGCCTTCGGGTCCTTGGCGGCGACCTCCTCGATGTCCATGCCGCCGACGGCCGAGGCGATGACCACCGGCTTACCCGACTGGCCGGTCGAGCGTGACCGCGACGTAGAGCTCCTGCGCGATGTCGGCCGCCTCTTCGAGCAGGACCTTGCGCACCTTCTGGCCCTCCGGGCCGGTCTGGTGCGTGACGAGCTGCATGCCGAGGATCTTGCTCGCGCGAGCTCCGTCGCCTCGTCCGGGCTCGCTGGCCGAGCTTGACGCCGCCGCCCTTGCCGCGCCCGCCGGCGTGGATCTGCGCCTTGACGACACACGCGCCCGCCCATCTCCTCGCAGATCGCCCCGGCCTCGGCCGGATCGTCGATCACCTTCCCGCGCGGCGTCGCGACACCGTAGCGGCGCAGGATCTCCTTCGCCTGATACTCGTGGATCTTCAAGTTGGCTCCTTCGGGAAACTGCTCGGACTGGCTCGGCACGATTCGGTCCCACCGCCAGTCGGCAGCCCAACGGCCACCCCAAAGGTCAGGGCATGCGCAAGACGAGGACCGTCAGGTCGTCCTCGCGCATCGGCACGCCTGGGTGAGATCGTCTCGAGGCGCCGGCGAGAAGGCCTCGAGTCGCGCAGCGACGCGTCGCGCCCCGTCGCGCCGTGCCGGACTCCGCGAGAGCACCTGCTCGAGCCGGTCGAAGCCGAACATGCTCGTCGGAGCCCTCCGCGCGCGCCTCGACGACGCCGTCGCTGCACAGGAAGATGATGTCGCCGGACTCGAGCTCGGCGGTGTGCGAGTCGATGTCGAGCGACTCGCCGGACGCCGAGCGGGTAGGCCACCGATTCGAGGCTCTCGACCTTGCCCGTAGCCGTGAGATCCGGTAGGGGAAGAGGTGGCCGGCGCTGGCGAAGCGCATCTCGCTCCGCACCGGGTCGATCAGCGCGTAGCAAAGCGTCGCGAGCAGGCGCTTCCGGCGCTCTGGTAGACCATTCGGTTGAGCGTCGCGAAGACCGCCGCGACCTCCGGGTCGAAGGTGACCTGAACGGCGAGCGCCGACTTCGCCATCGACATCACCAGCCCCGACGACACGCCGTGGCCGGCGACGTCGCCGACCGCGACCGCCAGCCGACCGTCTTCGAGCGCCAGGACGTCGTAGAAGTCGCCGCCCACCTCGGTCGCCGGCAGGTAGACGTGCGAGAGCTCGACTCCGCAGAGCTGCGACGGCAGCTGCGGCAGGATCGAGCTCTGGATGTTGCGCGCCGTCTCGAGCTCGACCCGCTGGCGCTCGCGCTGGGCGATGCGCCGGACGTGGGGCGGAATGTCCTCGTAGCGATAGACGAAGACCTGCTCCGACACCAGGTAGCGGGCGGTCAGCAGCGAGCGGGACGGCGCCCGCGAGCACTCCGATCCACCCGTGCAGCTGCGACTGCGGATCGGTCGGCGAAGACGAAACGGGAAGATCGACAGCACCGCCGACGAGGTGAACGCGCCAGCATCGGCGTCAGCAGGTCGAAGCGTGAGGAAGAGCGACCACCGTCGCCAGGCTGTTCAGGATCCAGATCGGAGATCGTCCAGCGAGATCGGCAGAACGATCGATCGGCGAGAAGAAGAGCGAAGCTGGTCGCGAGCGCGCGATCGTCGCGCCGGCGATCCGAGGCCGAGCTGCGCGTGCCAGCCAGGGAAACAGGAAGAGCCGGCCGAACGAGCGTCGTGTAGAGACTGAAGATCGACCAGGAAAGGATGAGCGAGAGGCTCGGCCAGCGCGCGTGATTCCAGAACGGACCGAACTGGAAGGGATCGACACCCAGGCGTCCGCCGAAGCGGCCCAGCGGCACCAGACTGGCGACGATCCGCCGGCGATGCAAAGCCGGCGGCATAGCCACGCAACGAGGCAAACCGCCACGGTCCGATTCTTCCAGCTGCCGCTGGAAGAGCGCGTCGAAGGCCGCGAGCTTCGCGCCCCAGCGCTCGCGGCAGAGCGACTCGCCCACCGACCAGGAGAGGCAGCGAGGCGATCGCCATGCGGCAGGAAGAAGAGCACGATCATCTGGGCGCCCCACAACCAGCGTCATCTGCTGGCGGGTCAGCGACGCCCAGAATTGCCCCTGCGTCGAGGGCCGCGCGGTGAAGATCAGCACGACGAGACCGAGCAGCGCGGCGAGCGAGAAGATCTGGAGACCGCGCCGCACGCCGACCTCTCCTTCGTGGTAGCGGCGGAGGAAGAACAGCGCGACCAGCGGTAGCACGAGGAAGGTCGAGAAGAAGTTGAGGTTGCCGATCAGGGTCGCCGGCTGCACCAGGCGAACAACTCCTCCTGACCCGGATCGTCGCGCCAGGGGGCGAAGCCCGCCAGGCGGTCGCCAGCGAAGGTCACCGCGACGCCGTAGCGGACCGCGTCGTCGAGGACTCGTTCACGCCAGCGATAGCGGAACACGCGGTCGGTCCGCTTGTCGCGGTCGACGCGGCGCAACTCCGGCTCCTCGAGCGCCCCGAGGTCGAGCCCTTGCTCGGCGAGGAACGCGTTCGCCTGCGCGAGCGCGTCGTCGTCCCCGATCTCTCCCCCTGGCGCGTCGTCCTGAAAACCCCGCCTCAGCGCCAGCACCTCGCCGTCGAAGGCGATTCTCGCCTGATGAGTCCAGTCGCCAGGGCGTGCCGCCGGCGCGTAGACCGTCACTTCCCAGAAGAGCACCTGTTCCGCCGCCTCGCTCGCCTTCAGCTCGTCGGCGGAGCCGTGGCGCAATGCGAGCAGCAGGCGCCGCTCGAGAGCGAAGTCATCGTCCATCCTGGTGACGACGTACGGGCGCTCTGGAAGATCCCCGAGGTCGCGCAGACGCTCGAGCGCGATTCCCTCGGCCTCGCCACGAGAGACCACCCAGTGGTCCGGGAAGAACGGCACCGCGCGCGGATAGCCCCAGGCGGTCAGGGCCACACCTGCGGCGAGCAACGCGGTCCAGAGCAGGACGGTTCGGTACTTGGCCATCGGCAGACGAATCTCCGCGATCTCGCGATCTGTTACATGCAACTACGTGGCGCTCGCGTCCAGGTTCTCACAGAGGAGCGGCAGGCGACCATCGGCTTTGGCCGTGCTATTTTGCCAGGTCGTGGACTGGGAACCGCTCCTCGTCGCGGCGCGCGCTGCGCGTGCTCGCGCCTACGCCCCCTACAGCCGGTTTCGGGTCGGCGCGGCCCTGCGCGCCGAGGACGGCGAGCTGTTCGCGGGGACCAATGTCGAGAATCGGAGCTTCGGCCTGGCCCTGTGCGCCGAGCGGGCCGCCGTCGCGGCGGCCGTAGGTGGCGGCCAGCGGCGCTTCAGCGCCCTGCTCGTCTTGACGGATGCCGACCCGCCGGCGCCCCCTTGCGGTCTCTGCCGGGAGACTCTCGCCGAGTTCTGCGGGCCGGAGCTCGAGATCCGGCTGGTCGATCTCGCCGGCCGCCACCGCGATTTCCGCCTGGGCGAGCTCTTCCCCGAGCCGTTTCGCTTCGATCCGCCGACCGGCTGCTAGCTAGCCGGCAGACTCGAACTGCGCGACGACGCGATTCGGCAGGATTCCGGCGGCATGTCCGCGGTCGAGTAGAGCCTGCACGGCGGCGCGACCCGCTACGCCGTACCCGCGCGTCCAGTCGTTGACGTACATGGCGACGAAGCGATCGGAACGAATCGGATCCTGCTCGAGATCGCGTGCGTAGCGGATCGCGAAGGCGAGCGCTTCGTCTCGGTGATCGAGCGCGTAGCCGATGCTCTCGGAGAGCAGCCGACAGAGCCGGCGCTTGAGCGCCGTGTCGATGTTGCGGCGGATGCCGTTCCCGCCGAGCGGCAGAGGGCCGCCGGTTTCGCCGCGCCACCATGCGCCGAAGTCGACGACCGCCGCCAGGCCGCGGTCGGCAAAGGTGAGCTGTCCCTCGTGGATCACTACGCCGGCATCGACCTCGCCCGCCTCGACCGCCTCGAAGATGCGATCGAAAGGAACCACGGTCGTTTCCGCTGCCGGCTGCCAGAGCCGGAAGACGAGCGCCGCGGTGGTCCAATCGCCGGGTATGGCCACGCGGCAGCCCGCGAGCTCCGCACGGGTGACCGGCGAGCGGGCGACCACGACCGGCCCGTAGCCATCGCCGAAGCTCGCGCCCGAAGGCATCAGCGTGTAGCGGTCGGCGAGGTGGGCGTAACCGTGAAAAGAGAGCGCGGAGATCTCGTAGGTCCCGTCGAGCGCTGCGCGATTCAAGGTCTCGATGTCGGCGAGGACGTGCTCGATCGTGAGACCCGAGGTATCGAGGATTCCCTGCGTCAGCGCATAGAACATGAACGCGTCGTCGGAGTCGGGGCTGTGGGCGATGCGTACGCGAATGTCGGTCACCGGGCGGGAGGATATCCGACCCGAGCCGGCGGTCGAACCCGCACCGCTTGCCGCGTGAAGGGGATCGACGCTAGAATGCTGCGACTTCGGCCATGTGCCGCGGCCATAAACCGGAGCAGAATTCTCATCGCAACCGACTGGAGGTACTCTCCTTGACGCGACGTCTACACACAGTGATCCCCGTCCTCCTCGGCGCCGCGCTGGTCGCCCCGGCCTTCGCAGGAATGCTCTACGTGCCGATCGCCGTCAACACGACGGACGGGGACGTCACAAGCCGCACCGAGTTGTGGGTGACCAACCCGTCGGACAGCGATCTCGCTGGGTTCTTCGCCACCTTCATCCCGGCCCTGGCCGATGGCACGGTGCGCGAAGGCGAGCCGCCTTCATACTTCGTCGCTCCCGGCGAAAGCGTTCGGTTCGGTGACCTCGTGCCGCAAGGCGCCGTCGGCATGCTGGAGATCGAGGGCTCGCCGGGCCTGGTGGTGAGCGCCCGACTGGTCAGCGAGGTCACCGGCTTCGCCGACGGCCGGAGCCTGCCGAGCTCCCGGTGCTCGGCTCGAGCAACATTCTGCCGGCGGGCGGCACCGCCTGGCTCCAGGGCTTCGAGCGCGCCGACGACAACCGCTTCTCGAACTTCGGCCTCGTCAATCTGGGCCATTCGACGATGAACTGCACGCTCGACGTGCGGCACGCCGACGGCCTGCTCATCGTCCAGAACATCAACCTCCCGATGCCGCCGCTCTCGCAGGTCCAGTACGAGGATGTCTTCACGCTGCTCCCCCTCACCTTCGTCCCTGAAGGCGCCCGGCTCCGCATCTCCTGCGATCAGCCGTTCTGGCCCTACCTGTCCATCTACGACAACCGGACCGGCGGCAAGCAGCTGGTGGAGCCATCGCTGACGCCCGAGGACTCGACCCTGACCGAAGCCGGCCGGTGGTGGCGGCGACGACGACCCCCCGCCACCTCCGCCGGCTGGCAACGCGACGGTATTCAAGCTGCCGGGACAGTTCCTGAACTGCAGCCCCAACAACACGAACTGGCGTTTCAATATGCCCTTCGCTGGCTCCAAGGTCTTCCGCAAGGCGATTCTCGACTTCGACGTCCGGACCGCCGGGTGGGATTCGGGCAACGCGAACGGCTTCCACTGCGTCTTCTGGCTGAACAACGGCAATCAGTGGGCCGACATGATGGGGTACATCAACGCTCTCGGGACGCGCAACCTGACGCGGCTCGAGGTCAACGCGGGTACCGAGATCCGCCAGAATCAGTCACCGGGCATGCAGACCAACACCAGCTACCACGTGCGCTACGAGTTCGACACGATCGCCAAGACCGTGCACTACAGGATCACCCAGGGCGGCAGCACGCGCGTCCAGGCGACCTACAGCAACCCGCTCAACAAGATCAACACGAGCTCGATGTTCATCGAGTTCGGGACCCAGATCGCGCCGGAGGGGCCCGAAGCGCACACCTACAACTGGAAGTTCTCGAACTTCCAGGCACAGTTCATCCCCTGACGCCGCTTGCGGCCCGGTGCAGGACTCCGAGGGCGGCCCCAGGGCCGCCCTCGTCGCGTCCGGGCGAGCCGTTGGCGCGACCTCGGCCTCGCTCCGGGCACCTGCGCCCGACATGACCATCGTCATCCCCCGGATCGCGCTACGCTTCTAAGGTGGGGATAGGAATCGCTGGGGCAACCCGGCCCCCTGGACCTTGACCGGAGGCACGACACCCTCATGAAGAGCCCTCATCTGCTGCTCCTGGCGGGCCTCGCGATCGGATCGATCGCGGCGGTCGCCGACGATGTCGTCAACGAACGTCCGCCCGAACAGGGGCTCGAGGAGGGTCGCGCCCTCTTCCTCGCGACCTGCTCCCCGTGCCATCAGGCGGAGGGCCAGGGGATGAAGGGCATCTTCCCGCCCCTCGCCGGTTCCGATTTCATCGCGGGCAACGACAAGGAGACCGTGCTCGCCACGATCCTCAAGGGACTCACCGGCAAGCTCGTCGTCAACGACGTCGAGTACAACAACGTGATGCCGGCGATGAGCCACCTCTCGGACGAGCACATCGCGCAAATCATCTCCTTCGTCTATAACAGCTGGGACAATCCGGGAGGAATGATCGCCGCCCACGAGGTCGGCGCGATCCGCGCGTCTCTCGGGGTGTCGACGGACCAGGCCCAGGGCGAGCGTCACCCCGGCACCAAGGAAGCCGAGATGACCTACCAGGGCGCGCCCTCGGTCGCCGGAGCCGAGGGCGTCGAGATGCTGGTCAATCCCGACGCACCGCCGATCTCGAAAGAGGAGTTCGGGCGCGCCACCAAGATCTTCTTCGAACGCTGTGCGGGCTGCCACGGCGTGTTGCGCAAGGGCGCCACCGGCAAGCCGTTGACCCCCGACCTCACTCGGGCCAAGGGAACCCAGTACCTCGAGGCGCTGATCAACTACGGCTCTCCCGCCGGCATGCCCAATTGGGGCAGCTCCGGGGAGATCTCCGTCACCGACATCAACATCCTGGCGCGCTTTCTCCAGCACGATCCGCCGGCGCCGCCCGAGTGGGGCATGCCCCAGATGCGAGAGAGCTGGAGAGTCCTGGTGCCGGTTTCCGAGCGGCCGGACCACCCGCTGCACGACCGCAACATCGAGAACTTCTTCGCGGTCACGCTGCGCGACGCGGGCGAAGTGGCGATCATCGATGGCGATAGCAAGGCGATCGTGGCGATCGTCCGGACCGGCTATGCCGTCCACATCTCGCGCCCGTCGCACTCGGGCCGCTACATGTACACGATCGGCCGCGACGCCAAGATCAGCCTGATCGACCTCTGGATGGATCCGCCCGCGCTCGTCGCCGAGGTCAAGATCGGTTTAGAGGCGCGGTCGGTCGAGACCTCGAAGTACGTCGGCTTCGAGGACAAGCTGGCGATCGCCGGCGCCTACTGGCCGCCGCAATTCGTCCTGATGGACGGTCCGACACTCGAGCCGATCAAGATCGTCTCCACCCGCGGCGTGACCGTCGACACGCAGGAGTACCACCCCGAGCCGCGGGTCGCCGCGATCGTCGCGAGCCACCAGCACCCCGACTTCATCGTCAACGTCAAGGAGACCGGGCGCATCCTGCTGGTCAACTATTCCGACCTCGAGAACTTGAGCATCACCACGCTCGACGCCGCCCGCTTCCTGCACGACGGCGGCTGGGATTCGACCAAGCGCTACTTCATCACCGCCGCCAACCAATCGAACAAGCTCGCGGTCGTCGACTCCAAGGAGCGCCGAATGGTCGCCCTGGTCGACGCCGAGAAGATCCCCCACCCGGGCCGCGGCGCCAATTTCATCCACCCCGTCTATGGGCCGGTCTGGGCGACTTCCGCCCTCGGCAACGAAAACGTCACGGTGGTGGGCACCGACCCAGATGTGCATCCCGAGCACGCCTGGAAGCCGGTCCAGGTGCTCAAGGGCCAGGGCGGAGGTTCCCTCTTCATCAAGACGCACCCGAAGTCGCATCATCTCTACGTCGACACCCCATTGAACCCCGACTCGGCGCTCTCGCAGTCGGTCGCCGTCTTCGACATCCAGAACTTCGACGCCGGCTACACGGTGCTGCCAATCGCCGAGTGGGCCGGCCTGAAACCAGGCGCCATGAGGGTGGTACAGCCCGAGTTCGACAAGTCGGGAACCGAGGTCTGGTTCTCGGTCTGGAGCGGCAAAGAGGAAGAGTCCGCGCTGGTCATCGTCGACGACCGAACGCTGACGCTCAAGGCGGTCATCAAGGACCCGAGGCTGGTGACGCCGACCGGAAAATTCAACGTCTACAACACCGTCCACGACATCTACTGAGGTCGACTAGAACTCCAGGGAGACTCCGACCAGGAGACCGCGTCCGGGCGCGGTGTGGAAGTCGAGGTGCGGATCGTCGGCCAGGAGCCCACCCGCCCTGGCGTACGACCAGTACTTCCTGTCGAAGGCGTTGATCACGGCCAAGTCGACCGCCCAGCCCGCGCTCGGCCGCCACCGGCAGTAGAGATCGAGAAGCTCGTAGCCGGGCGGCGCGAAGAGGTCGGCGACGGAGTCGTCGACTGCTCCAGCCTTGTCGCCCACCCAACTGCCGACGGCGCTCGCCCACCACTCGCCCCCGACCGACCTCCACGCGAGCCCGAGCGTCGCCCGGGGCGGATCGATGCTGTTGAGCGGCTCATCGCGCCGGGTGTCCTCTCCCGCGGTCCAGGCGAAGCCCGCGTCGATCGACCACCCGCGCGCCGCCGGCGCGATCTGGCCGAGCTCGATCCGCACGCGCGCTTCGGCGCCTCGGATCGCGGCGCGGTCGCGGTTGAGGGATTGGAATCGTGTCACCCCGGTCTCGGGATCGCGCCCCAGGTTCACTCGCGATTCGATCAGGTCCTCGTAGCGATTCTCGAACAGCGCGGCCTGCACGCCCAGGCGCGGACCGGCGTGCCGCCATCCGATCTCGACGCCACGGCTCCGCTCCGGCCGGAGGTCGGGGTTGGGAATGGCCTCGTAGTCGAACAGCGGGATCCTCAAGCCGACGTTGACGTCGTACGCCGGCGGCGCCCTGAAACCCTCGGCGTACTGCACGTAGACCCCGTGGCCACGGCCGAGATCGCGCGTCAGGCCGATCTTGGGCGTGAGCGCGCCCACATCGCTCGACACCACCGGCGTGTCGGGAAAATCCTCGCGGTAGAGCGCGTCGGGTCGTGGGCTCATCGCGATGCGGTCGTAGCGCAGCGCCGGTTGCAGGCGCCAGCGCCCATCTCCTAGCGCGATGTCGTCGGCGACGTAGAGGCCCAGGGTGACGAGCTCCGAGATCGGCAGGTCCCGGACCGGCAGCACCTCGCCGAGGATCACCGGCGTGATCGCGCCGGTCACCAGGTTGGTCTCCCGCCCGTCGCGGCGCTCGCTGAGTCGAGCAGCGTTCAGCTCGGCGCCCCAGGCGATCCGGTGCGCGGCGGCACCGGTCGAGGCTCGCGAGATCGCCGTCCACTCTGCGCCCGCCAGCTGCTCGCCGAGATCGAAGCGACGGTCGCGACGGGTCGGATGGGGGGTGCGAGGATCGGGACGCCGCCACTGCACCGTCTGCTGGTCCGTCGAGTACTCGGTCCAATAGACGCGCGTCGTCGCCTCGTCGATTCCGCCCGACCCATCGCCGGCGAGGAGAGTCGCCGCGATGCGCGTCCGTTCGCGCCGGTCGTCGCCCAGGAGCCGCTCGGTGGTGGCGAACTGCGCCGGCCCCGCCACCAGATGGCGAACCTCGGTTTCAACTCGGCTCTCTTCGCGATCGCCAGTCACGCTGACGAGACCCGCGCCGAGGGAGCGCTCGATGCGTAGATAGGCAGTGCCGCGTCGCGTCTCGGCCGGATCGGGCGCCACCTCGCCCTCGTTGTCGAGCTCGTGCCCGCTGCGGAACGTCGCCATGGCGACGGCTCGCCAGCGCTCTCCCGCCGCCGCCACGAGCCCGCTTGCCCGCTTGCCTTCGTCTCTCCCGTCGAAATGAAGCCGCAGCCCGCCGGCGACGTCGCCAGCCGCGCTCACATAGTCGGCGGGCTCGCGCGTGGTCAGCACGACGACGCCGCCCAGCGCGTCGCTGCCGTGCAACGCCGAAGCTGGACCCCGCAGGATCTCCACCGTGCGGAGGAGCTCGGGCTCGACCAGATCGCGTCCGGCGTCGGCGAAGCTGCCAACCGCGAAGCCGTCCGGCACGGGCACGCCGTCGACCTCTATCGCCACCCGGTTCCCCCCGACGCCGCGGATCCGGAAGCCGTTCGATCCGAATCGTCCCGCCCCACCGGTCACCGAGATCGACGGCTCGTAGCGAACCAAGTCCTCCAAGATTTGCGCCTGGCGGCGATCGAGCTCTTCGCGTTCGATCACGGTCGCCGTGCCCGCGATCTCACCGACACGCTGCTCCATCTTGGCGCCGACCACCGTCACCGCTTCGAAGATCGCTTCGGCGCGCCGCTCCGGCTCGGCCACCTCTCCACCGCTCGCGTGCTGGGCTCCCGTAGCCTCCGGCTCTGCCTGAGTGACGGCGGGAGCGGACCAGCCGATGCCGAGAATCGGCACGAGGACGCTCGAGAGCCAGCGCCACCGGCTCAAGGTTCAGCGCTCCAGGGCCAAGCGACAGATCTCGTCGCACAGCGTGGCGAAGTCGAGGCCGGCGACCGCCGCCGATTGCGGCAGCAGCGAGGTCGCGGTCATGCCGGGCAAGGTGTTGGCTTCCAGCACGGCTGGAGTGCCCGCGGCATCGAGCTTGAAGTCGATCCGCGAGAAGTCGCGCAGGGCGAGGAGGCGGTGGGTCGCCAGGGCGAGATCGCGCATCTGGCGCGCGAGAGCCTCGTCGATCTCCGCAGGGAAGACCTCGCGGCACATGCCCGGCGTGTACTTGCACTCGTAATCGAAGAAGTCGTGGGCCGGAAAGATCTCGCCGACGCCCAGCGCGCGTTCGCCGAGGACACCGACGGTGAACTCGCGACCCGGCAGCGAGGCCTCGATCAGAATCCGTTCGCACTCCGCGGACGCGATCTCGACCGCTCGAGGGAGGACCGCCCGATCGCGCACCAGCGACACGCCGACCGAGGAGCCGCCGACGGACGGCTTGACCACGAGGGGCAGACCGAGTCCTGCGATGGCGCCGTCAGGCGCGGGCCATTCGACCCAATCCGCCTGGGGCAGACCGGCGTCGCGCAGCAGCCGCTTCGAGGCGGCCTTCTCCATGGCGAGCGCGCTTGCCAGCAGACCGCTGCCCGTGTAGCGCACGCCCACCAGATCGAGTAGGCCCTGGACCGCGCCCCCCTCGCCCTGTTCCCCATGAAGGACCAGGAAGACGAGATCGGCGCGCGCCACCACCCGTTCGCCGGCGAGGCGGGGAAGGTCCTCGCGGCGCCGGAAACGCGCCAGCCGCTCGCGGGGCGGCGGCTCCGGACGGACCGCGGCCGCGGCGAAGATCGCCGCCTCCCGCTCGGCTTCGAGCGGACCTTCGACAGTGTCGACGACGACGACTTCATGGCCGAGCGAACGCAACGCAGGCGCCACCTGAGCGGCGCCCGAGAGCGCGACGTCGCGCTCCGAGGTGGAGCCTCCCGTGAGCAGCGCGATCCGAATCATGCGAGGCCGCTCCAGGTCAATCGGACTGACCGAAGCCGGGCGCGAGGACACCATTCGGTTCCCATCGCTTCTCGGCGGTCGTGCGGACGGTCATGTCGACTCCTTGTGCAGCGAAGACGACTCGATCGCCTCGTCGCGCCTGACGACCGCGAGGCGGGCGAGCCTCGGATCAGCCGCACTCGGCGGCGAGTGCGGTCTCCACGTCGTCGTAAGTCGGGAAGAGATCCTCGAGCTGCGCCACCTCGAGCAACTTGAGGATGCGTTGAGAGGGGTGCACCAGTACCAAGCGGCGCTCCTTCTCGCGGAACCGGCCGAGGTAGCCGACCAGCTCGCCGATCCCGGTCGAGTCCATGTAGTTGATCTTCTCGAGATCGAGGAGCACGTGTCCCGCGTCGTCAGCCAGAGCACGTTCGAGAGTCTGGGCGAGGAACCTGGCGCTCTCGCCCAGTTTGATCACCCCTTCGACGCGCAACAGCGTGTGGTCGCCGATCCGGCGTTTTTCGACGATCATGCGGTATCGAAGGCACTCTAACAGCGCGGCGATGGCGGTACAACGGCGGCGCCGGTGCCCGCGTATAGACTCTCGCCGCCGACCTCGCGATCCCTGCTCATGGAGATTCACATGCGCTTGCCAGCCCCGCTCCACCTCACTCTCTGGATCGCCCTCTTGCTGCCCGGAGCGGCTGGCGCCGACCTCTTCGGCCGGCCTCAGCGTGGCGGGCGGGCGACCGGCCAGGCCGGCGCCTTCGTCGCGCGGGCGGACGATCCGGCCGCGGTGGCCTACAACCCGGCGGCCATCGTTCGGCTCGAGGGCTTCGAGCTCCTGGCCGGCCTCGACTTCGAGGCGCCGACCGACGGCCACGCGAGCTCGAGCGGCACCTACTCGGCCACGCACACGATCCAGTTTCCGCCCGCGCTCTACGCCACGTGGCGCCCCGCGGGCGCTTCGTGGGCGCTCGGCGGCGGCATCGACGCTCCGCTCTGGCGGCTGACCGACTGGGACAACGCCCTCTATGCCGGCCGCTTCACGGCGCGCCGGAGCGAGGCCACGCTGTTCGCCGTTCGCGCCATCGCCGCCTACGCCCTCGACCCACGCTGGAGCGTCGGCGGCGGGCTGCGCTACTTGACGGGGACGCTCGGCTACGGCGACACGCGCCGAGCGGACGAGACGGGAGCCGCGGGACCCACGGCATTCGAGGTCGATCGGCTCGCAGAAGCCTCCGCCGACGGTCTCGGATTCGACCTCGCGATGCACTACCTCGGTGAGGGGTGGGGTTTCGGCGCCACCTGGTCGAGCGCGGTGGAGGTCAACGGCAGCGGCGATCTCACCTATCTGGTGCGCGATCTCGGCGCGCTGCCCGAGGACGTCCAGGGCGCGGCGCGCTCCCGGTTCCGCACGGGCCGATCCGAGCTGGCGGAAGAGCTCCCCGCCACGCTGACCGCGGGCGCCTGGTACGCGCCTTTCGCGCACCTCCGGCTCGAGCTCGACGTGGCGATGGCGCGCTGGTCGGCCGCGCGCTTTCGCGCTTCTCACGAGCAGGACGTCGTCGGTCCCGGCTTCGCGATCGACCGGCGCGACCGCTGGGACGACACGCTCTCGATCCGACTCGGTGTCGAGGGGGACCTCAGCGACTCGGGCTGGAAGCTCGGCGGCGGCCTGGCGCTCGAACCCTCACCGGCCGGCGGCGCGGCGAGCGAGCCGGGCGCGGCGCGGGGCGACGCGATCGTCTACGCGATCGGCGCGACCTACGACCTCGACGAGAGGCTCTCCTTCGACCTCGGCTACTCATTCCACGACTTCGACTCGCTCTCCGCCTCGGGACAGGAGGAAGACCCCGCGATCCGCTCGACCTACGCCGCCCGCGCCCAGGTCTGGTCGGTCTCCGCCCGCTGGCGGCTCTGAGCGCCCGCTCGCTCAGGGTACGGAGCTGCTCCAGTGGCTGGTGCCCTGCGACTCGAAGTCGTCCTCGAAGAGACCGCGGAAGCCCGCCCAGAAGCAGCCGTCGGAGCCGTTGTGGATGCAACGATGCGTGCGCGCCGCCGAGCACGATGTAGAGCTCACCCAGGTGGTCCTCGGCGAAGCCGTAGGTTCCCGACCGAGACCGATTCTCGCCAGCAGGACGCGGCGATCGCCGCCGGATTCGCCGGGTCGAGCGTCGTGGTCGCCCAGATCTGACCGCAGAAGGCGTCGCCGTAGAGGTACTGGCCCGCGATCGACGGCACGCGAGCTCGCCACGATAGCGGTAGCCGCCCATGATCGAGAGCCCAGCCGCCGTTGTGATGGCAGAGGATCGGATCCCAGAAGCCGCTCGCCCGGGCGGGAACTCGCACGGCGTCGCCGGGTCCGACCGGGCAGCCGGCGGAGCGCAGCCCGACTCGTCGTTGCCCGCAGTCTCGCAAGCCTCGCGGCAGACCCAGCCGAAGTTGAGACCGGCGCTGGCGTCGCAGGCCGCTCTGACGGTTGATCTCCTCCCACTTGTTCTGTCCGACGTCGCCGATGTAGAGGTCGCCGGTCGCCCGGTCGAAGCTCATGCGGAAGGGATTGCGCAGCCCGAGGACCCAGACCTCGTTGCAGGCCGGCTCTGGTCCGACGTACGGGTTGGTCGAGGGCACGGTGTAGCTTCGGGTCGAGGCCACACTCGTCCGGCGGCCGGCGCGGATCGACACCGCGCACGTCGATGCGCAGGACCTTGCCGAGCAAGCGTGTCCGATCGCTGGCCATCGCCACTGGTGCCCTGACCGCCGTCGCAGCTGCCGCCGCCGTCGCCGGTCGAGATGTAGAGGAAGCCGTCGGGGCCGAACAGCAGATGGCCGCCGTTGTGGTTGCTGGCCGGGAGTGGTCGATGCGCAGGATGCGTCGTCGCGGAGGCGGGATCGGCGACGTCCGGATTACCGACCGACCGCTCGTAGCGGCGTCGACGTCACGCTGTCGCCGTCCCGGCTGCGCGTGTAGTAGACGTAGAAGTGGCCGGTCGTCGCGTAGTCCGGGTCGACCACCAGCGCGAGCAAGCCCCGCTCGCTGCCGTCGTCGTGACATCGGACCAGGCCGGCATCGTCGCGCAGGTCGAGGAAGGGCGTGCGCCAGCAGGCTCTGGGTCACCCCGTCCCAGACCAGGATCATCCCCTGCTGGGTGGCGACCAGGCGGTGCGCCAGACCGTCGCCGGATCGACGAAGGCGATCGGGGTCTCTCGCGCCGCCGGGAAGCCGGATGATCAGGGTTGTCGAGCCCGCCGGAGGTGTGGGCGAGCACGTCGTGGCGCAGCTCACGTTGTAGCAGGCCGGTCGCGCGCGACGGCGCGGCGACGCTCGAGACCGCCGCGACCGGCACCGACGCGGCCACGACGCAGAGCGCGACGGACGCGCAGATCGATCGCATCATTCTCGGAATCCTCCTGACGAACGCTAACCTCCGAGCGCGCAACGAGACCGCGAAAGCACTTCACAGCCTGCGCACGACGCTCAACCGGCCACGCGGTCGTGGCGCGAACATCCCCGGCGTGTAGGCGGTGATGCGGCCGGTGAAGGCCGAGGCGGCGACGGTCAGCGGGCTCGCCAGCCAGAGCTTGCCGGGACCGCTCCGGCCCTTGTAGTTGCGGTTGATCGCCGAGACCGTCACCTGTTCGGAGGTCTCCGAGACACCCGGGCCGCAGCCGATGCAGGCGCCGCAGCCCGGGGCGGATCAGGCGCACGCCGGCGCGCTCGAAGGTCTCGAAGAAGCCGTGCTCGCGCGCGTAATCGTTCGACCTCGAGCGAGCCGCACTGGATGATGAACTCGACGCCCGGCGCCACCCGCAGGCCGGCGTCGACCGCTTCCTTCGCGACCTGGTGGTAGAAGAGCAGGTCGTCGATCTTGCCGGCGGTGCAGCTGCCGCCGTAGGCGATGTCGATCGGCACCTCGCCGATCGTCCTCGACCAGCGCGCCGTTGGTCGGATCGGAGGCGATGCCGCGGTCGGGATCGCCCGGATGGGCGACCATCGGCCGGATCGCGCCGAGGTCGATGCGTGTGCACGCCGCCGGCGTACTCCGCGCCGGCGTCCGGCTCGACCGCGCGCGCCCGCAGTCGCCTCGAGGTCGGCGCCCGGGCGCCAGGTCGGCGAGCCAGCGGAAGGTCTCCTCGTCGGCCGCGACGATGCCGCTCGCGCGCCGTGCACTCGGTGGCCATGTTGGCGAGCGTCGCGCGCTCGTCCATCGACAGCGTCGAGACACCGGGGCCGGTGAACTCCATCACCCGGTTGAGCGTCGCCTGCGGCTTGGCGAAGCGGAGCAGGATGTGGAGCATCAGGTCCTTGGCGGTGACGTTCGTCGCCGAAGCTCGCCGACGAGCTCGAAGCGGATCGACTCGGGCACCTCGACCTGGGTGAAGCCGGAGTGAACCAGCGCCGCGTACTCGGTGGCGCCGACTCCCCAGGTCAGCGCGTTGTTGGCGCCGCCCATGCAGGTGTGGCTGTCGGTCGCCTGGATGAAGTCGCCCGGCTCGACCATGTGCGTGCGCGCCAGCTCGTGGCAGATGCCGGGCGAGACGCCGTCCTCGAGCCGAGAAGTCGCGCACGCCGGTGTGGCGCTGGAACTGCCGCTGCATCTCGCGCAGGATCTCGATCTTCGGCAGGAACCGGCGCATGCGCTCGACCTCGTCGGCGTAGATCAGATGGTCCTCGAAGACCGCGAAGCGCTCGGGCTGCTCGATCGCGTAGTCGTCGCCGTACTCCTGCGACGAGAAAGGCGTGGACCTGCGCCGTCGTGAATTCGTGGGAGTAGCCGCCGTCGACCCACACCACGACGGCGTCGCCCGG
The DNA here is from genome assembly GCA_963700315.1 of uncultured Acidobacteriota bacterium. Taxonomy (GTDB): domain Bacteria; phylum Acidobacteriota; class Thermoanaerobaculia; order Multivoradales; family JAGPDF01; genus JACTMI01. The sequence goes on from CAVOXC010000003.1 coordinate 772,093, forward strand.
CTTCACGCAGCCGCCGCCGCCGTCGCACCGACGACGTGGCGCGCCAGGATCTTCTCCGCCATCGTCATCGGCCGCGCGCGGCGTGTCGCGGCTGCGGCAGCTCGATCTCGCCCGCCGCGAGCGCCTTGCGCGAAGGGAAACAGGCCTCCCCGCTCGATGACCAGCCGGGTGATCGGGTCGTGGCCGGCCTGGAACTCCTCGAGCGCGATGCCCTCGCCCTCCTGCAGCCGCTCGAGCATCGCGTGGTCGCCCATCAGCGTGCCGAGGTTGAGGTTGTTGCGGGCGTGAATCGGCGCGAACGAGGCGGCGATCGCGATCCGGATGCCGCGTCCACTTCTCCGCCTGGGCCGCGGTCTCGCGCGAGCGACCCGACGCCCTTGCGCTGACCGGAGACGATGACCTCGAAGTCGCCGTTCGTGAGGGCGTCGCGCTCGAACAGCCGCTCGCCGTCGACGATCAGGCCGGCGTACGCGTTGCGGGCGATCTCCGCGGGCTGCCCAGTCGAAGCAGACCCAGGCCGGGGTCATGACGTCGGTGTTGATGTCGTCGAGCAGGTCCTCGACCCGCAGATCGGCCATCCGCAGGTCGAGCTCGCCGCGCAGCTGGCGGCGGATCAGCTCCGGATCCTTGGTCAGGAAGAGGACCCGCTTGCCGGGGGTCAGTCGGATCAGCTTCTCGGGCTTCATCGGCTTACCCCGCGGAGGCTTACCGAGGCCGACGATTCCGTCTCTCCGATGCACGCGGGCGCCATGCTCGGAAACTATCAAACCCACCGCGACGATCCGCTGAAACCCTCCTTGGCCGCCCGAGGACTCCTGCGGCCAGCCGTGCCACGAGCCTGGTCCGGCGAACGAGGGCGAATACCGGCAGATATGGCTCCGGGGGGACATCGCCGAGGCGCTGACGCGAGAGCGCCGCCGCGACGATTCTCCCCCTTCTATGGAAGAGCAGCGATCGAACCGGCGACCCGGCTCTCAGCGCCAGCGCCGCCCGACACCGGCTCGCGCTCGGGGCTTGGTCGAGCGGCCGACCGGGCGAGGATCCCTGATGGTACTTTTGGCGCGCCATGCGAACCGTGACCGCGCGCACCATCCTGCTCTTGTTGCCGCTGGCGGCCCTCCCCGTGACCGCTCCACCGCCGGCGGGAGCGGCGGAGCTCTCCGCGGTCGAGAGCGCCATCGTCGCGCGGGTCGAGGCGAACCGCGAGCGGGCGATCGAGCTCCTGGCCCACACTGTCGACCAGGCGAGCGCCACCGAGAACCTGGCGGGCGTGCGCGCTGTCGGCGCGATCTACGCCGCCGAGCTCGAGGCGCTCGGGTTTCGCACGCGCTGGGAGGCGATGCCGCCCGAGATGCACAAGGCCGGCCATCTGATCGCCGTGCGCGCGGGGGATCGCGGCGCGCGGCTGCTGCTGATCGGCCACCTCGACACGGTCCTCGCCGGCGAGCCCTACCGGCGGGAGGGCGATCGCGCCTACGGCAGCGGCGTCTCGGACATGAAGGGCGGCAACCTGGTGATCGTCGAGGCCCTGCGCGCGCTGCACGAGGCCGGCGCCCTCGCCGGGCGCCAGGTGATCGTCTTTCTGACCGGCGACGAGGAGGAGACCGGCAAGCCCTACTCGGTCAGCCGCGCGGCGCTGCTCGACGCCGCCCGCGAGAGCGACGTCGCTCTCGCCTTCGAAGGGTACGTGCCGGGCGTCGCGGTCACCGGCCGCCGCGGCTTCAGCTCGTGGCGTCTCGAGGTCGAAGGGTCGCAGGGGCACTCTTCGCAGATCTTCGGCAACGAGCGGGGCAGCGGGGCGATCTTCGAGGCTGCCAGAATCCTCTCGGCTTTCCACGACGAGCTGCGCGAGCCCTACCTCACCTACAACCCGAGCCTGATCGTCGGTGGCACCGAGGTCGACCATGACCCCGCCACCTTCTCGGGCAGCGCGACCGGCAAGACCAACGTCGTGCCGAATCGCGTCGTGGTGCAGGGCGACCTGCGCTTCCTCGCGGTCGAGCAGCGCGAGCGCGCCCGCTCGAGGATGCTCGAGATCGTCGGTCGCAACCTGCCGCGAACCTCGGCGGTTCTCACCTTCGTCGACGGCATGCCGGCGATGGCACCGACCGAAGGGAACCGTCGCTTGCTCGCTCGTCTCGACGAGGTCAGCCGCGACCTCGGCAACGGGCCAATCGTCGAGCACGATCCGCTCGAGCGGGGCGCCGGCGACGTCTCCTTCGTCGCCGAGCAGGTCTCGGCAGCGCTCGACGGCTTGGGCGCCCTCGGCGGCAAGGAGCACGCCCCGGGCGAGTGGATCGATCTCACCGAGCTGCCGGCGCTGACCAGGCGCGCAGCCCTGCTGATCCATCGATTGGGAATGTGACCGGAACCGTTGCGCTGCCTCGCCCGGAATTGAAGGGCCTTGCCAGATGAAATCCCGCCGGGTTCACCATCCGGCGCTTCGCGAGCCTCGCACTGCAGCCGCGATCGCCGCCAGAAGCTCCCATGGAAGGGGCGGTCAGACTGCATCGAGGCGCTTCGCCTCGAGCGATCAGGCGAGTCTGGCGTCCCCTATTCGCCGCTTTTTCTCTTGCGCTTGCGAAGCCTCGACGGCCGGGGCAGGCGCCTCTCAGAGCGTGGCGGCCGACCAGTAGATGAAGCTCCCCTCTTCGAAGCCGTCGCGGAAGAGCAGGGAGCGCTCGACGGCGCCGAGGTCGGGCGGGTCGGGGGCGGCGCGGCGGTCGTTGATCCCGGCGAGCTCGACCCCGGCGTCGACCAGCGGGCTCGCCGGGAGCGGGGTGAAATCGCCGGCGCCGGGTGCGACCAGCGCGGGCGGGGACGAGAGCCCGGCTGGCTCCTGCCCCGTTCCGGTCTGGAAGGTGACGAGATCCGGATAGCTCGCCCCCTGCCAGTAGACGAGTCGGCCGGCGGTCGAGCGGTGCAAGAGATCGGAATCCCAGTCGAGCGCGATCGGATTGACCTTGTAGAGCGCCTCGGCCGTGCCGGCGAAGACGTTGTTGCGGGCGACCAGATAGGTGCTCGCTCCCGGGTTGAGCAGGGTCATCGCGGCGGTCGCCGGCGCCGTGGTCAGCAATGTGTTCTGGTAGAGGAAGAGCGGGCCGATCGGCGTCGCGTAGCCGCTGTTGATCTTGAGCGCCGAGGCGAGATAGCCGTCGACCTGGCTGGTGCGCGTCGAGCCGAAGTCGAACGCGACGTTGCGGACGATCCAGGTCGGCCCGGGCGCGGCGGGCGCGACCGCGAAGGCCATGTGGACGTCCTCGACGTGGTTGCCCCACATCCGCACGTTCGAGCAGTACCCCTCGGGTTCTAGCGCGTCGTCGTTCAGGTCGAGAAAGAGGTTCTCGTAGACATCGATTTCGCTCGTGAAGCCGCCGTCGGGGGGCTCGCTCGAGCCGCAGGGGCCGATGCCGTTGAAGGTGCCCTGGAAGACGTTGCGGCGGACGACGTGTCCGCGGCCGACATCGTCGGTCAGGACGACGCCGTTGTTCTCGGCGCTCGACCCCTTGGTCCAATCCCAGTCCCAGCCCGGGATCGACGTGTCGGTCAAGGCGTTGCCCTCGATCAGATGGCGCTCGCCCCCCTTGATCCAGACGCCCGCGGCGCCGATCTCGTGGATCGCGCTGCCGCGCACCGCGCAGTCCGAGCTGAAGCGCAGGTAGACCCCCTTGCCGTAGTCGCCGGCGCCGTAGTGGCGGATCTCGAGATTCTCGATCCGGACTTGGCTCCTGCCGTTCAGGTAGAAGCCGTTCTCGAATCGGGCGACGTGCATCGTGTGCGTCTCCGGCGAAGAGCCGTCCGAGAGCTTGACGCGAAGCGTCGTGCCATCGAACCAGAAGCCGCCAGGGGGCCCGGCGGGCAGCGTCTGGAGATCCACCAAGCCGTCGTAGCGGAAGAGCCGCCCGAGCTCGGTCGTGACATGACCGGTCGCGAAACCGGGAGCGATCGAATAGACGCCGCTCGCCGGGCCGCTCCAGGCGACGCCCGCGGCGATCGCGCCATCGGCGCCGTCGAGAGTCGCCCCCGTCTCGCCCCGGAAGACGATCGGCTGGTCCGCCGTGCCCGACACCGGCACGGTCACCTCTTCGCGGTAGATGCCGGCGGCGATCGAAACGAGATCGCCCGCTTGCGCGAGGTCCGCCGCGCCCTGAATCGTCGCGAGCGGCGCTCCCGGATCCGTCCCGGGATTGCCGTCGTCGCCCCAGGGCGCCACGTAGAGGACGCGGAGCGTCGGTTCGGGGAGCACCGGCCAGCGCGTGGCGACGGAGGAAAGGGCGATAGAGGGCCCGGTCACCCCATCCGGATCGGCGAGGCTCACGCGCACGTCCCAGGTCGCGCCCGGATCGAGGAAGAAGAGGCTGCCGACGAAGTGGGTCGCGTCGACCCGCACCAGCGGGTGGCCGAGGCGAAACGACGATTCGCCCAGGCGGCGCCATTCGAGCGCTGCCGAAGCATCGAGGTCGGAATCCCCCGCCACCGTCGCGACGACACCCGCCGCATGGAAGGTGCCGTAGGTCGAGACCGATCCCAGGCTAACCGGCGTCTGCGCCGCCAGCGCTCCCGCCACGAGCCCCACCACCAGCGCCATCTTCGGCGCCATCGTCCTCGACCCGAGATACACCATCGCCCCCAGCTTCTCCGACCTCCGCCACAGACGCAATCTCACCGCCTACAGGACCGACCCTCCACCAAAGAGAGAGCTCGCAAGAAACCCCGCTTTGCCCGGGCACACTCAGAGAACAGAAGCTCCATTGAAGAGACGATGGCCCGATCCGAACAACTTCGCGCCCGAGCCCGGCGATCCGATCCGCGCCACCAGCAGCACCGCCCACCCCGATCTTTCAGCGAGGTCCGTCGCGACCTTCGGCCGCGCGGCCCAGCCCGCCGCGAGGCACCACGGCGGCTCCCCCCCCTGCCCCTTCCATCATTGCGAGCCTTCTCAGGCTGCAACCGCGCCGATCAGCCCGCCGCGAAGCGCCGCAGCAGCCCACCCACCCTTTCACTAGAAGCCGTCTCGACCTCCAACCGAACTTCGCCGTCCGTCGCGAAGGCCTGACAGCGTCGATCCACCCCCAGTCACGAACGATTCGACAAGCGCCGAGCGCGCGCGTATCCTCGCGACGGAGGTTCCAAGCCATGGATCTCGCATACCAGCGGAGGCTCGTCCGCTTGGTCGCGGCGTCGGCGCTGATCGCGACCGCCGCCACGGCGAGCACGATGAAACAGGTGGCCGCCGCCATCCCGATCCCGGAGGACATCAAGCCGGTGAAGCTGTCCGGCCTCGTCTACCAGACGATGGCCTGGACCGGCCAGGTCCGGACCGTACGGCTCGAGGAGCCACCCGACGCCGGCGCGAAAGAGGTGACCTGGATCGTGCAGGCAAGCAACACGCGGGGCAGCCGGATGCGCATCGACGTCGAGCTCCATCTGCTCGACGCCGCGGACGAGCGCATCGCCAGCGGGCGCAAAACGCTCCTCATCGGCGCGAGCACGACGGATGCCGAGGACAAGATCAAGATCAAGTTGACTCCGGGTGTCTGGGAACGGGCCGAGGAGCTCCGCATCTTGGTCCAGTTCAAGTAGCAGCCGGTCGCCAAGACCGTCCTGGGGATTTCGTCATGTGCGGACGCTACGTGCTCACGGCTCCCGGCGACGTGCTGGCGGAGCTCTTCGCGCTACCCACGCCACTCGAGCTCGCGGCGCGCTACAACATCGCGCCCACTCAGGCCGTGCCGATCGTTCGCCTGTCCGATTCGGGCGCGCGCGAGCTCGCGTTCGCGCAATGGGGGCTCGTGCCGCACTGGGCGAAGGAGCGCGCGATCGGCCATCGCCTGATCAACGCACGCGCCGAGACGCTCGCAGAGAAGCCCTCCTTCCGCGACGCGTTCAAGCGGCGCCGCTGCCTCATTCCGGCGGACGGCTTCTTCGAGTGGCAGAAGGTCGACGGCGGCAAACAACCCCATCTGCTGCGGTTGCGTGGCGGCGCGCCGTTCGGCTTCGCGGGCCTCTGGTCGGCCTGGAAAGACCGCGAGAGCGGCGAGACCCTCGAGACCTGCGCCATCATCACCACCCGGCCCAACGAGGTCGTAGCGGCCGTCCACGACCGCATGCCGGTGATCCTTCCGCCCGATCGCCACGCCAGCTGGATCGACACCTCGATCACCGACTCCGCCAGGCTCTCCGAGCTACTCGCGCCCTACCCCGCTGACCAGATGGAGGCCTTCCAAGTCTCCCGCCGCGTCAACAACCCGAGAGTCGACGAGCCCTCCCTGATCGAGCCAGCCGAGGCGCCTTGATCGCGAGGCAACATCACAGAACGACCTCCGAGCCGGTTCACCCCTCGAAGAGGCTCCATTGCAGGGACGATAGCTGACCGTCTGCGCCGCTCTCTTGTAGACGGCGCCGGCCCCATCGCCATCGAGAGCATCGAAGACCTCCCCGCGCAGCGGCGCGACGCGGTCCAGCCAACCCGTAAACAGCCAGCTTTCGCGACGATCGCCAAGCGCCACGGCCCCTCGAGCAGCGCCGGGGAGGCTTCGGGCGGACCGTGAGCATCGCTCGTGCAATCGTCGCCGAATCGAGAATCCGGTCACGGCCCGCCACCCCGGAGAGGCTCACGATCGGGGTAATCTCGTCGCCCATAGAGTCGGACGCACGGAAAGGAGAGGTCGATGTTCGCATTCCTCGGCTCCAGACGCGCTCGTGCGCTCTTGCCTGCTCTGTTGCTCGCGGTGCTCGCCGTCGGATCACCCGCTCGGAGCCAGCAGGGCGCGACCGCCGCCGCCACCACCGCCGCCCCTGCGGTCGAGATCGATCGTGCCACCCTGCCCGTGGCGCTCGAGGAGCCGCCGGGCTTCGAGGCCCGGCTCTTCCGCGACGGCCGCGTCTTCATCGCCGGGCAGCCGAGCGAAGAGGCCCTGGCGAAGATGAAGGAGCTCGGGGTCACGGCGGTGGTCAACCTGCGCACCCAACGCGAGATGGACGATCGCGAGCGCGTTCCCTTCGACGAGGCCGCGACGGCCGCCAAGCTCGGACTCGAGTACCTCCACCTGCCGATCGGCGGCGACGATCAGCCCTGGCGACCCGAGGTGATCGACGGTCTCGCCGACGTGCTGGCCCGGCACAAGGGGCCGGTGCTGCTCCACTGCACGGTGGCGTGGCGAGCGAGCTACGTCTGGACGGCGTACCTGATCCGCGAGCTCGGCCTGTCGCTCGACGAGGCGCTGGCTCGCGGCGAGGCGATCGCCCTCGACGAGAGCCCGTTGGGGGACCTGTTGGGGCGGAAGGTGAAGCTCGTCTACGTCGATTCGGCGCCGTAGTCGCAGGCTTGGCGCAGGCTTGGCGCTGGCTGAGCGCCGGTTGGGCGCTCAGCGGATCTCGACCAGGGTCGCCGCCGCTTCGGCATCGAGCAGAAGCCCCGGATCGACCCTGGCGCCGTGCCAGCGGAAGCCGAAGTGCAGATGGGGCCCGGTGACCCGGCCGGTCGCACCGACCCTGCCGACGGCGTCGCCGGCCGAGAGCTCCTGCCCAACTTCGACGAGGATCTCCGAGAGGTGGAAGCTCATCGAGATCAGCCCGTCGCCATGGTCGACATAGACCGACTTACCCGCGAAGTAGTGGTCGCCGGCAAGCACGACCCGGCCAGCGCCGACGGCCAGCACCGACGTGCCGGCCGTGGCCCGGAAGTCCGCGCCGGAGTGTGGACTGCGGCGCTCGCCGTTGAAGACGCGGCGCGCGCCGAACCGGCCGGCTTCCGGCAGGGGCGCGAGCGGCGGCGCGAGCGGCAGCGCGAAGCGCCGCTGCGTCTCGATCCGGAAGAGCGCGGCGACGGCCTTCTTCTCCCGCGCGATCCGCCGCAGCTGATCGGCTGGCGGCGCAACATACTTCTCCTCGACTTCTAGCTCCTGAACGGCGTACGGATAGTCGCCGACGCGCACTCTTCTCGCCGCCACGCCGCCACTCGACCGGCGCACCAGCTCGATCTCACCCCGCCGGTCGAGGTCGATCGGGTACCAGCAGGCGTCGGCCAGAGGTTCCCAGCGTCTGCCGTCGAGCTCGCAGGAGACGAGCTCGGCACCGGGCCAGCGCACCAGGCCGCCGGGCGCGACTGTACCGGCCACCTCCGCACCGAGCGCCGGCGCAACGAGCAGGGAGATCATGCCGACGGAACGGACCGATCGCTTGATCACGCTCTCGACTCTAGCCCGAGCTCGCGAAGTGCCGCGCGGCACTCGGGACGGCTAGCCGACTCGGCGCAAAGGCCCGGGCGTCCGTTCGCGGACCTCGGAGAATTGGTCAGCCCAGCGCGGATTGACGGCGCGAACCTCGTCGAGCACCTTCTGAGCCGCCGCCTCGTCGCCGGAGCGCTCGAGGGCGACCGCCAGGTTCATCCGGTTGAACAGCTTCATCCGGCCGTCGGCGAGGCCCCAGTAGTGCATATTCTCGTCGGCTTCCAGGAAGTGCTGGGCAGCTCCGTCCGGATCGCCGTCGGCGAGCAGGCGGACGCCCTCCAGATGCTGGAGCAGGGCTCGCGGCCCACCCATCTTCCCCTCGTATCTCGCCGACTTCTCGAGCTTTGCTTTCCAGGCCTCCTCCTCGGCGACCGCGAGCTCTTCCCGGCCGGTGAGCAGCGCCAGCCGGTGGAGGATCGGCCCCCGATCACCGGAGCGCGACAGGCAGACATCGAGTCTCTCGCGCCAGGGCAGCTCATAATCCTCGGTCAAGTAGGCCTCGTACAACTGCTGCTCGCACCGGAGGTTCTCGGCTTCCTGGGGCGGGCAGTTGGCCTCGACTCGAGCGAGCACGCGTTCCATCTCGTCGATTCCACCCTCGAACAGGCCGATGCCGAGCAGATTGCGATAGGAGGCGCAGAAATCGGGCCGGAGCTCGAGCCCGGCCTCGAGCTCCTGTCGCGCTTCGTCGTAGCGCCCGAGCAGGACGAGCAGCTCGCCCAGCGAGTCGTGCGGGTTGGCCTGGTCCGGAGCGACGAACTCGTAGGTTCGGAAGTGCTCCTCGGCGTCGGCGAACCGACCCTGGGCCATGGCGAGGTAGCCGAGGTGATTGCGGGCCATCACCCAGTTCGGGTCGATTTGGAGGAGGCGCAGGTAGAGCTCCTCGGCGCCATCCCAGTCCTGCTTCTCCCAGGCCAGCGTGCCCGAGAGATAGAGCGCCCAGGGATCCTCGGGCCGGGCTCGGACGAAGCGATCGACGACCTCGGTGAAGCGCTGCGGATCCCGATCCGCCCGCGCGATGGCGAGCTCGACGAGGTAGCGCTCGCGCTCGGTCAGCCGCGAGGCGTCGATCGCCCGGAGCGCCTCGGCGGTGCTCGTTCGCTCGTCGGGCGAGCCGGAGGTCTCGAGCAACTGGACGCGCGCGGCCGCAAAAGCAGGATCGAGCTCGATGGCGCGGCGGAAGTGCTCCGCGGCGTCGAGCATGTAGAAGCGCATGCGCGCGTCGAGACCCGCCTGGTAGGCCCGTAGCGCGGGCTTGGAGGTAGTCGTCCATTCGCGCCGGTCGGCCAGCGACCAGGCCGCGAGAGCGGCGACCACGCCCACCAGGGCGACGATCGCGGCGGTCCATCCCAGCGGTGTGCGTCTCATCCGGTTGCCTCCAGGTCACGCGCCAGCGCGACCAGCGTGATGTCGTCGTAGGGCTCGGCACCACGTGTGAATTCCGCGACGGCACCGAGCACCGCGGCGACCGCCGCTTCCGGCGTGCCAGGGCCACGCGACAGGGCCTCGGCGAGTCGCTCGTCGCCGAAGAACTCCCCCGCAGGAGATTGTGCCTCGATCACGCCGTCGGAGTAACCCAAAATCAGGTCTCCTGGTTGGAGTCGGGCCTGCGAGAGGACGTACCGTCCCTCGCGCAGCGCGCCGACCGGCAAACGGTGATCGGGCAGCGGCAGTCGGCGCACCGCGCCGGTGGCCGAACGCACCAAGAGCTCGGGCTGTCCGGCGATCAGATACTCGATTCCGCCGTCGGCGGTCGCCGCGAGATAGGCGAGCGCCACGAAGGACTTCTTGCCTCCGACGCCGTGCAGGCGCTGGTTCGCGAGCTCGAACAGCCGCTCCGGGTCGCGGTGCGTGAGCGCCAGGCTCTGGAGCGCCTCGTGTGCCGCCATCATGCGCAGGGCGCCGGCCACCGATTTGCCCGCCACATCACCAAATACGATCGCGTGGCTGCCATTGTTGCGTCCGGGCAGCTCCGCGAAGAAATCGCCGCCGACGTGGCGTGCCGGCTGGCAGGCTGCCGCAACGCGCCAACCGGGGCCGAAGCGGAGTTCCCGGGGGAGCAGCTCTGCCTGCACCGTCGAAGCGATTTCGAGCTCCCGCTCGAGCTCCGCCTGCTGGGTTCGTTCGGCGATCAACAGGCTCGCCTCGAGCGCGATCGCCGCCTGTCCGAACAGGCTGTCGAACAAGGCCAGCTCTTCCTCCCCCAAGGCGATCTGCCCGGAGGTGCCCGACAGGAGGACCAGACCGATCCGCCGGCGCGGCGAGGTCAGGTCGGTCACCCACTCGACGCCGGCCGGCTCCAGAAGATCGAGGCAGCGCTGCGCATCGGCGCTCGGGGCGAGCGTCTGCCGCAGCTCCGGGATCCTGACCAGCGTTCGCCGCGCCGCGAGCGCCTCGTGCAAGCCGGTAGTCGATGCCAGTCTCTCCGGCAGGTGATCCGGTCCGGCCTCGCGGACGAGCTCGCCGTCACGCAGCAGGTAGAGGGCCGCGAAATGCAGCCCGAGCAACTTCGACAGCCGCTCGACCAGATCGCGCACAACGGGTTGGAGGTCGACCTGCACCGCAATCGCCCGGCCCATCTCGCGCACTTCTTCTTGGAGCCGCCACCTGTCGCCCAGGACGAAGCGATCGAGCAACGCCTGCGATCGCAGCCTGAGCGGCTCGAAGAGCAGCAGCACCACGAGAATCAGGACCAGCGGGAAATAGGGCGACGCCGCGAGCTGCGACCCCATCGCGAAGGCGTTGAACAGGCCGAGCGCCGCCGCGTAGGCGACCCCCACCAGAGCCGTGACCGCCGTGTAGAACAGGCTGCGGCGAACGATCACCTGGATGTCGAGCAGGCCGAAGCGGATGATCGCGACCGCGAAGGTGATCGGCACCAGGGCGAGCGGCACCAACGCCGCGAAGGCGTGCGGATCGGTGTGGAGCCAGGCGGGCCGGGCCACCGCGATGGCGAGAAAGGGCGCCAACCCGAGCAGCGTCCCGGTCAGCACCAGGCCGACTCCCCGGCGCTGGCGGGCGTCCACCAGCCGCGACGAGTTGAAGCGGAGGACCGCCAGGCCGAACAGGAAATAGACCCCGAGCACCCACCAACTCGCTTCGGGCGCGCCGGTGATCAGGCGCGTCGACCCCCAGCCGCGAGCCGCGCCGATCCAGGCGAAGGCGGCGACCGCGGCAGGCAGCAGGTAGATCAGCCAGAGCAACGCCAGCCAACGCACCCGGCGAGGCCCGAAATCGGGCTCGTCCCCGCGCGGGCGCAGCGGCACCGGGGTCGGGAAGACCAGGAAGAAGTGGAGAAAGGACGCCGGTAGCAACACCAGCGCGAGTGCCCCGGCCTCGAGCACGAAGCCATCGATCCACCCGTACGACGCCGGCCGCAGGCGGCAGACCAGGAAGAGCAAGAAGAGCGCCGAGAGCAAGAAGAAGATCTGCGCCGCACGCAACTCGCGCTGGCGGCTGCGGACGAACAGCCCGACTCCAAAGATCGCGAATCCCAGCAAGCAGGCGAAGAAGTAGGACGCGCTGCCGATGAAGCGGCGGCCCAACTCGACCCCGACTTCCTCGACCGCGTCGCCCCGCCGCACCAGATAGGGCACCGAATCTCCGATGCCTCGCCGGGCGAGGAGGGCCGCGGCGTGCCCGGTCGAACGCAGCACGGTTCTGTCGATGCCGACGATGCGGTCGCCCGGGAGAATGCCCGCCCGCTCCGCGCCCGAACCGCGCAGCACCTCGCGGACCCGCAGCGAGCCCGGAGCGTCGGTCTCCAGCACGACCCCGTCGTAAGGCCGGGGCACCAGGAGGTCGACGATCGACAGCAGCGCCAGCAGGAAGGCCAGGGCGCCGAACACCGACAGCATGAGGGTCAGGCGAGCGCGTGCCATCTCTTCGATTCCAGTCCGACTCGTTATACGGGCCGCTCGGGCTCGGGATGCGGGCGCGATCCCGCCTGCCCTGCCAGCGGACCCCGAGCCAAGGTAGCACGAACCCCAGATCAGCACTGGGAGGTGGCCCCCCGGAGCGTTGCGGTCCCCTGGCCGAGGAGCACGAAAACCTAGTCGCCGAGCTCGGGAATCCTTCAGGGTGGCGGAATCGGACAGAAGTAAGGGTGTCCTCCGCCCTCGATGGAAGCGCCTAGCGAACGCGGTCCTGCGATCGGACTGACCGAACTCCAGCCCGAGAAGTCGCCCGACTCGAAGCCGTCCGCGAAGACGTACTCGCCATAGTCCCAGTTCGCGTTGTCCTTGAGCGTCACGATAATTCGCGAACTCCCCGCCGACTGCGGGACGGAGGTGTAGTGTCGCGCCAGCGGCGGAGGGGGCGAAGCGAAGGTGGGCAGGACGTGCACCGCGGTAGCCCCCGGAACGCCGGTGGGAAGAGCCCCGAATCCCACCTCGATCTCTGCATCTGCGCAGTCGGGGACCCACGTGATCTGCGCGACATAGTCGCCCGCCGTGCCTGCTAGCCTGTCCTCGCCAGCGCGCTGCATCTTGATCATGTTGGCGTCGTCTGCCGTGATCCCGGTGAAGACCATCGAGGTGGGGACCACGGAGTACATGACCGCGTGTGTGCGCGGGTGGCCGAGCTGGAACCCGTGGCAGAAGTTCGCGTTCGTGGCCCAGGTGCTTCCGGCCGGTAGCTGAGTGTTCGTTGACCGCGAGTAGTGATCGATGTCGATGATGTCGCTGTCGACCACGAACGGATCGTTGTCCAGCTCGCGGAACCAATGGATGTTGACAGCCGTCGTACCGAAGAGATCGTCCATGAAGTCGTCCTTCGATCCGCGGACTCCGTCCGACCCGATGAGCACACCGGCCGGGGCGCCATCGTAGGCGGCGCTGAAGCTCGTGTGGATGAAGTTGCCCCCAACCGCAGGGTCGTTGAAGAGGAGGTTCGGGTGATCCAGACCGAGGGCGTGGCCAAGCTCGTGGAGAATGACGCTCTCCGCGTGGAAGGTGCCCATCGGCAACGGGTCTTCGGGGATCAGGCAACCGACACCGCAGTTGCCGATCTGCGGCGCGAGCGCAGCCCACCTGGCGACGGCACGCTGAGTGGGGCCCTAAAGCTGTGTGTCGAGAATGTTGGTGCAGACCCCGACGTCGATCGTCGCCTGTGTTCCCGTGTACCCGGGAGGATGGACGATCGCGAAAGCCCCGATCGCCGAGCCATTCCGGTCGACGCCTTGGGCGCAGAAGCCGTTGACGACGGAGAAGCAGTTCACGAGCCGTGAGTAGGCACCTCCATGAACCGGATTGGGGAACCAGGCCGCGCCTAAGACTGCGGCAAGAAGAACCGGCGCCCAGCGCCTCACGGCTCGACCTTCTCCGACCGATTCCAGCTGGCCTCGAACTCGGCTAGGAGCTCCCAAGCGACGCGGACGTAGGGAACCTCGCGAAGCTCGGGGTGAAACTCACCGACGTATTTGTCTGGAACCTCGATCTGGACGACGTCGGATCCGGCCCGATGAACTTCGATCTTCCAGTGCGGAAGATCCATGACGGCGTTGAGCTGGGCCTGGACCTCGGGACGCCGAAGATCGCTCGGGTCGGCTGTCAGATAGCCCGCTTCGCGAAGCAGATCTTCGACTCGGCCTTTGTCAGAGGCGTCGAGAGACAGGTCGCGGCGCTCGAGAAGCTCGCCAGAGAGGCTGTATCGGCTGGTCCGGAGGACTCCGTCGGTCGTCAACTCGTAGACCGCATTGAATGTCGAACCCGGACCGAACATCTGGAACCGGACGAGTGTCTCGTCGCCGCTCGCCGAGACCTGCGAGAAGAGCAGGAATCCAGCGACCAGCAGCAGGACGAGAGCGGGAAGGCCGAGAACCGTGACGCGGAACGCTCGATCGGTCATTTCCAGGTCCTCCCGGTGGCTCGCTCCCGCATACTCCGAGTCGATTGCCTCGAGTGTACTCCTTGGTCTCTGGCTTCCGAAGCCGGAGGCAGTGTCCATCTGGTCTCGGCCGAGATCCTGGCGCGCAACATGCGGCGGTGACCCGGGCCCTCCTTGCCCTGAAGACACGAATGAGACGCCGGATCCGTACGGTTTCGAGTGAGACAGCTCAGAGGCGAGCTGGCTTTCGAGCGGATTGCAGGCTCTCCCGCTCCAGCGATTGGGTGTCCAGTCGCCTCGGCTTTCCCATTCGATTCCGCTGCTCGCGGCGCGCAAGGCCGGGGCCCGCGGGTGGCCTGCGGCCAGCCTTGGCGCGCCGCTGCGCGGCTTCATCTCGGGTGGGCATGCGCCGAACGACACCCAACCGCGAGAGCCGAGATCCACAATCCCAGAACCGCCTCGATTTCGTCGAGCCCGGCGAGCCGGGCTTCGAGCCGGGGACGATCACCCGCTACCGCGTGGCCCTGGTTCGCGAAGAGGCCACGCCGTACGAGTCGCCCGAGAACTGCGGCGACCCCGCAGCCGCCGCCCGATTCCTCCACACCATCCTGGCGTCCTGGGACCGGGAGGTCATGGGAGCCCTCTTCCTCGACACCCGCAACCGGGCGATCGGGCACCAGGTCGCCTACATCGGCACGCTGACCCGCGCCGCCGTCGAGCCCCGGGGGATCCTCTCCGCCGCGCTGCTGGCGAACGCCGCCGGGATCATCCTCTTCCACAACCACCCGAGCGGGGACCCCTCGCCGAGCGCCGAGGACCTCGCCTTCACCCGCCGGATGGCCGAGGCGGGAGAGGTGGTCGGCGTCCGAGTCGTCGACCACGTGATCGTGGGCGAGGCCCCGACCTACGTCTCCCTCCGCCAGCGTGGAGCGTTCTGAGCCCCGCTGTCCGAGCCGCTAGCCCAACTTCCGCAGTTCAGAGGGTCCGATCGAGTGTTTTCAGTGGTTTAGGGTTCGAAGTCGGCACTACATTTGGGGTGCTTGGGCGCGGAGTTGGAGCCTTTCTGGGAGCCGAATGCCGAGCCGATCCAGCAGTGCGGCTTGGGCTTTGTCGGGCCGTACGACGCAGCGCAGTCGTAGCTCGCGATAGGGCGGTTCGGCGGTCGGCAGGATGACATCGGCGCTGTGGATTCGACCGAGCTCTTCGAGCAGGGTACGGGGGCTGTTGCCGAGCCCGGCACGTTGCATCCATTGCTCGAGGGTTTTCCACAAGACGTAGGCGAGGAAGCAGACCAGTACATGCGATTCCGCTCGACATAGTGATCGCATATCCGCGCACCCGGAAACAAGAGGGAAGGTCGGCACTACACGCGCTTTCAAAAACACACAGCGTCAGGAATCAACGACTTGCAGACCACGAGCCCCGAAAAACTCCCTCGGTCGACAGCGAACTGCGGAAGTTGGGCTAGGGAGCGTCCGGCCGGACCAACCACGGCTGGTATCCTCCCGGTCGCGCCGGCCGAGCCACCCTCTTCGGCGGTTCGTTCCTGAGCTCGATCCGGAGGTCTCCCGCAGATGCCCGACGCGCGCTCGATTCTTGGCCCGCTGCTCTCGCTCCTCGTCTACGGAGCTGGAGCGGGCCACGCCGCCGAACCAGCGCCGGCCATCGCGGCGCGCGACGAGGCCCGCCGCGCGGTCGTTTCGTCGATGGACCCGGCCGCCGATCGCTGCGCCGATTTCTACCGCTACTCCTGCGGCGGCTGGCTCGACGCGACCGAGCTTCCGGCCGACCAGACGCGCTGGATCCGCAGCTTCTCGACTCTGACCGAGCGCAATCTGGAGATCGTCCGCGGCTTGCTCGAGGCGGCGGCCACCGCGCCCGGTGCCGCCGATACCGACCGCCATCGCATCGGCACTTTCTATGCCTCCTGCCTCGACGAGAAGAGGATCGACGCCCGCGGCGCAATCCCGCTCGCGCCGATGCTCGAACGAATCGAGGCGATCGACGGCCCGGCGGCGCTCCTCGCCACCACGGCCGAGCTGCATCGCGGCGGTGCCGCGCCGTTCTTTTCCTTCGGCACGCTGCCCGATTTTCGGAACCCAGACGTAGAGATCGGCTACCTCTCCCAAGGCGGGCTCGGGCTGCCGGACCGCGACGACTACCTGTCAGCAGACGCCAAGAAGCGGCAGATCCTCGCCGGCTACCGGGACCATGTGGCGCAGATGTTCGAGCTCGCGGGCGCCAAGGCGAAGGCGGCGCGCGCGGATGCCGGCCGGGTGGTCGCCTTCGAGACCGAGCTCGCGCGCGCGTCCCGAGCGCGCGCGGAAATGCGCGAGCGCGACCAACTCTACCACAGGCTCGACCGCGCCGGCCTCGACCTGCTCGCACCGGCCCTGCCCTGGCGCCTCTACTTCGAGACCGCCGGCCGCGCCGACTTCACCGACCTCAACATCGCTGTACCCGAGTTCTTCGAGGCGCTCGCCCGTCTCGCCGCCGCGACCCCGGTCGAGACCCTGCGCGCCTACCTGCGCTGGACGGCGATCAACTCGTCCGCCGCCGCGCTCTCGAGGCCGTTCGCCGAGGCGGACTTCGCCTTCTACGGCCGCGCGCTGCGCGGCCAGAAGGAGATCGAACCGCGCTGGAAACGCTGCGTCGCCGCCACCACCGGGGCGCTCGGCGAGGCGATCGGAAAACTCTACGTCGAGCGAGAGTTCGCCGGCGGCAGCAAAGAGGTGGCGCTCGAGATGATCGGCGACATCGCGAGCGCGTTCGAGGCGAGCCTTGCCGAGCTCGCCTGGATGGACGAGACGACCGCCGCACGCGCGGTCGCGAAGGCGCGCAAGATCTCCCACAAGGTCGGCTCGCCGGACTCCTGGCGCGACTATTCCCGACTTCGTGTCGAACCGGGTCGCTTCTTCGAGAACGTCGTCGCCGGGCAGGTCTTCGAGTGGGAGCGCCAGCTCGCCAAGATCGGTGGCCCGGTCGACCGCGACGAATGGCTGACGACTCCCCAGCGGGTCAACGCCTACTACGACCCGCTCGCCAACGAGATCGTCTTTCCCGCCGGGATTCTGCAGCCCCCCTTCTTCCACGTCGACTATCCCGCGGCAATGAACTACGGTGCCGCCGGCGCCGTCGTTGGCCACGAGCTGACGCATGCGTTCGACGACCAGGGACGCAGGACCGACGGCGACGGCGTGCCGCGGCAATGGTGGGAACCGGAGGCGACCGCTCGTTTCGAGACAGCGGCACGCTGCGTCGCCGACCAGTACGCCCGGTTCGAGGTCGAGCCCGGCGTCCACGTCGACGGAGAGCTGACGCTCGGCGAGAACCTCGCCGACCTCGGCGGCCTGAAACAGGCCTTCCGCGCCTACCGGGGCTGGCAGGCGCGCCACGGCGCACCGGAGCCGCTGGTCCCGGGGCTCGACGACGTGCAGCTCTTCTTCGTCGCATGGGCCCAGACCTGGTGCGCACTGGCGACCCCCGAGTACCTGCGCCAGCAGGTCACCGTCGATCCCCACTCGCCGACCCGGTTCCGGGCGATCGGCACAACGATGAACTCGCCCGACTTCCAACGCGCCTTCGCTTGCGCCAGCGGCGCACCGATGGTCGCCGCTCCCCTTTGCACCATTTGGTGAACGCCATGACGACTCCTCGTGCCATGCCGCTCTTCGCCCTGCTCCTGCTCGCCGGCGCACCCCTCGGCGCCATCCGGGTTACGACGCTCGAGCCAGCGACCGCAGACAGGATCGACGCCGAGTTCTCCGAGTGGATCGCGCCCGACGAGCCCGGGGGCGCGCTGCTGATCCTGCGGGACAGCGAGGAAGTGTTTCGCGGCGCGTGGGGTCTCGCGCAGATGGAGCTCGACGTGCCCGCCGATCCGAGCCGGATCTACGCGATCGGCTCGCTGACCAAGCAGTTCACCGCCACGGCGGCCCTGATGCTGGTCGATGAGGGCAGGCTCGACCTCGACGCGACGCTCGCCGCCCTCGTCCCCGGCTTCGCGCTCACCGGCCACGGCATCACCGTGCGCAACCTGCTCGGGCATACGTCCGGGCTCGTCAACCTCGCCAACATCCCCGAGTGGGCGGCGACCTGGGGCAAGCCGAGCACACCGGACGAGCTGATCGACCTGTTCCGGCGCAAGCCGCCGGTTGATGCTCCAGGCGCTCGATTCGAATACAACAACTCGGGCTACGTGCTGGTCGGGCGGGCGATGGAGCTCGTCACCGGCAGGAGCTGGAGCGAGCTGCTGAACGAGAAGATCTTCGGGCCGCTGGGCATGACGTCGACCGGTGCCAACGACACGTCCGAGATCGTGCACGGGCGTGTGCCCGGCTACGCCCGGACGGCGAGCGGCTGGCAGAACACCAAGGCCGAGCTCCACTTCACGCAGCTCTACGCCGCGGGCGCGCTGCGCTCCAGCCTCGACGATCTCGCGCGATTCCATCGCGCGCTCGCCTCGGGACGCATCCTCTCCACCACCACGCTCGAGGCGATGACGACTCCCGGATCGCTCAAGGACGGCCGCCACACCGGCTACGGCGCGGGCTGGGCCGTATCGCGCCAGCGTGGCCGCACCGTTCTCGAACATGGCGGCGCGAGCTACGGCTACTACTCGGCAGTGGTCTGGCTGCCGGAAGAGAAGGTCTGGGGCGCGGTGATGACCAACCGCTATGGCTTCGGTGACGAAGCGCGAGTCCGGCTGGCGCGCGCGGTCAAGCTGGCAGCGGGCTGGCCGGAACGGGAGGCGCCGGCGACACTGGCGAGCTCCCAGCTCGACGAGCTCGCCGGCACTTACCTCGCCGAGGACGAGCGGGCCGTGCGCATGTCGGTCATCCGCGAGGGCGACCACATGGTGACCTCCCGGGGCGAGGGCGGGGCGCAGGCGGCCTATCCACGCAGCGCCGACCAGCTGTTTCGGTCGGACGGCTCGGAGGAGATCGACGTCGAGCGCGAACCGTCCGGAGCGGTGTCGCGTCTGGTGACCCGGCGTTCCTATCGCGGCGAAACCTACTGGCGCCGAAGCGCCGAGACCGGCGCCGAGACTCGCGCGGCGACGCCCGCCACCGAGCCCACGCCGGCCCTCGTCCAGCCCGAGATCTATGTCGGCCGGTACGAGCTCGGTTCCGGGTTGACGGCCGAGATCCGACTCGAAAACGGGGCCCTGGTGGCGGACGTGGCCGGCCTCACCAGCGTGCCGCTCCTGCCTTCCGGTGTGCATGCGTTCTCGTTCCCGTCGGCGTTTGGAACGGTCGTATTCGACGTGCGCGACGGCCGCGCCCTCGGGCTCACCTTCACGCAGGGAGGCCAAGAGACTAGGGGGGCCCGCGTCGAGTGACCGCCGGGCGGCGAGCACGCCGCCGCCCGCGTGTCAGCTCGAGGCGTCGCTACGACGCAGGCTGCGCGAGATCTCGATCAGCTCACCGAAGTTCTCGAGGGTGATCATGCCGGCCAGGCCCTTCTCGCTCACGACCAGGATCGGTCCTGGCGGCCGGGATTGCAGCAGGCGAAGCACCTCGTCGAGCGGCGTCTCCGGAGCGACCGCGACCGGCGCGCGATCCATCAGCTCCAGCACCGGATGCTCGCGCCCCTCGCCAGCGAGCCCGGCGAGCAACGCCGAGCGGTGGAGCACACCGGCGACCCGGCCCCAGGCGTCGACGACGGGAAAGTCGTGCTGGTGGGTGGCGAGCAACAGCTCGGCCGCGCGGCCCAGCGACTCGTCCGGCCGCAGCGTCTCGAAGCGGGTCACCATCGCCGCCGCCGCGGTCAGCCCGCGCACCGCCGAGCGCCCGCGCTGGAAAGCCGCCTCCTGCCCCGCGCCGAGAAAGACGAAGATCGCGATCAGCAACAGCACCGGCTTCACGGGCGGTGGGAAGAGCGCCAGGATCGCGAAGAGAATCGCCATGCCTTGGCCGACGGTCGCCGCGATGTTGGTCGCCCGGTCCTGGCCCAGGAAGAGCGAGAGGGTGGCCCGCAGCACGCGACCGCCGTCCATCGGGAAGGCCGGAATCAGGTTGAAGAAGGCGAGAATCAGATTCGCCATCAACAACTGCCAGACAACCGGGGCGCCGCCGCCAAAGAGATCCGCCGCCGAGCCGGGCGCCTGCACCTGGCGGAGGATCAGGTAGAAGAACAGCACCCCCGCGAGCAGCAGGTTGACCGCGGGCCCCGCCAACGCGATCAACAGCTCGGCCTTGCCCGAGGGAATCCGCTCGAGCCGCGCCACGCCGCCAATCGGATAGAGCACGATCTCGCGTGTCTCGACGCCGAAGCCGCGCGCGGCCGCCGCGTGCCCCAGCTCGTGCAGGACGACGCAACCGAACAGCAGCAGCAGGAACACGACGCCGCCCAGGAACCCCTCGCCCTGGCTCGCGGAGACCGCGCCAAACCAGAGCAGCAGGAGCAGGAAGGTGAAGTGAATACGGATGGGTATGCCGAGGGCGGACCCCACACGCAGCGACCACCCGCCGCGGCCCGGCAGGCCAGGTCGACGCTCTTGCGGCTCGCTCATCGGTTCGGGAGCACGGGTCGACGCGGCGTCACCAGCCGCAAACGCGTCCCTCGTTCTGCCCCTCGAGCCAGGTCTCGAGCGGGGCGAAGTAGTCGAGAATGGCTCGCGCATCCAGCGTGCGCTCGCCGGTCAGCACCTCGAGCGCCTCCGGCCAGGGACGCGATGAGCCCATCAGCATCATTCGCTCCAACCGGTCGCCGGCGGCCCTCGAGCCATAGATCGAGGCGCGATGGAGCGGACCGGTCTCCCCCGCGGTCACGGCCAGCGCCCGGTGGAACTGGAACTGCAGGATGTCGGCGAGGAAATAGCGCATGTACGGTGTGTTGCCCGGCACGTGGTATTTGGCGCCCGGATCGAAGTCGTCCTCGCCGCGCCCGGCCGGGGGCGCCACGCCCTGATACCGCCGCTTCAGCTCCCACCATGCCTGGTTGTATCGCTCGGGCACGATCTCGCCGGCGAAGACGCCCCAACGCCACTTGTCGATGGTCAGGCCGAAGGGGAGGAAGGCGACTTTGTCGAGCGCCATGCGCATCAGCAGCGCGATGTCCGCGTCCGCCGGCGGCTCCGTGTCGATCAAGCCGATCTGCTTCAGGTACTTCGGCGTGACCGAGAGCGCAATGGTGTCGCCGAGCGCCTCGTGGAAGCCGTCGTTGGCGCCGTCACGGAAGAGCGGAGTCTGGGTGTTGTGGGCGCGCTGGTAGAAGTTGTGCCCCAGCTCGTGGTGGATGACGTCGAGGTCTTCTTGATTGACCTCGATGCACATCTTGATGCGCAGATCGCCGGCCTGGTCGACCGACCAGGCGCTGGCGTGGCAGACCACGTCGCGATCCCGCGGCTTGGTGAAGAGCGAACGCTCCCAGAACGTCTCGGGCAACGGTTCGAGGCCGAGCGAGGTGAAGAACCCCTCTCCCGTCCGGACCATCTTGAGAGCGTCGTAGCCCTGGGTCACCAAGCGCTCAGTGACGTCGTAGCCGGTGCCGGGCACGCCGGCCGGTGCCACCAGGTCGTAGATGTTGCCCCACTGCTGAGCCCACATGTTGCCGAGGAGCTCGACCGGTATCGGACCGCGCGGATCGACGACGTCGCTACCGTAGGTCTCCACCAGCCGGGCGCGCACGTAGCAGTGCAGCTGCTCGTAGAGCGGTCGCACCTGCTCCCAGATACGGTCGAGCTCGGCGACGAAGGCGTCGGGCTCCATGTCGTATTTCGAGCGCCAGAGCGCCCCGAGGTCGGCGAAGCCGAGCTCACGCGCACCCTCGTTGGCGAGCTCGACGAAGCGCCGGTACTTCTCGCGCATCGGACGAGCGGTCGAGTGCCAGCCGCTCCACGTGGCCTCGAGCTGCACCGGGTCCCGGCTCTTCGCCAAGATCTCCGAGAGCTGGCCGAGGTCGAGGCACTCAGCGCCCCCTTCGGGGCAGTACTTGCCCCGGCCATACATTCCTTCGAGCTCCGCCGCGATCTGGGTGAGCTCGCTGCGCTTCGCGGGATCGGAGGGAGCCGGCAACGTCAAGGCCATCTTGAGCAGGGCGAGCCGCCGCGCCACGTCGTCTGGCAACGGCAGAGCGTCGAAACGCGTCGCTTCCCTGGCGAGCCGCATCGTCGTTTCGATCGTCGCCTCGTTCGCCTGCGCGGCGAGAGTCTCGGTGTCCATCGTGATGAAGTTCGTCTGCACCCAGGCGGCGCGCTCCCGCCAGATCCAGAGATCGAGCAGCTCCGCTTCCGCGGCCTCGACGAAAGCCCGAGCTTCGGCGCCCGTCGGCGCCGCAGCCGCGCCGGCGACCGCGATCGACGGCGAGCCGAAAACGACCAACGCCGCCGCCACTGCGAGCGCTCTCGCTCCTCTTGCGCAATTCGAGATCATGCTGTTCCTCCTGACCCAAGGGAATGGGGCGGCAGCCGCCGCTCCGGGCGCCGGTCGCTGCACGAGCCGCGACGCACCGCCACCATTCTAGACCGGCGTGGGTGTGCCGCGGTCTGCTGGGGGACTCAGCTCGCCCTCGTGCCTCGCTGCCGGGACGAGAGGAAGCGGTCGAGGCGCTCGACGCCGATCTGGAGCTGGGTCCGCGAACACGCGAAGCTGATCCGGACATGGCGGTCGCTGCTGAAGGCCGCGCCCGCGACCACCGCGACGTGCGCCTCCTCGAGCAAGCGCTCGGCGAAGGCGACGGAGCCGTCGATCTCGCCACCGAAGGCGGCCGAGATGTCCGGGAATGCGTAGAAAGCCCCTCTCGGCGGCTGGCAGCTAACTCCAGGCAGCGCGTTCAGAGCCGGGATCAGCAGGTCGCGGCGCGCCTGATATTCGGCGACCATCGCCTCGACGTCCGCCTCCGCGCCTTCGAGCGCCGCGAGCGCTCCGATCATCGCGAAGGAGGTCGGATTCGATGTGGCGTGGCTCTGGATCGTCGCGGTGGCATCGACGAGCGCCTTCGGCCCGAGCAAGAAGCCGAGCCGCCACCCGGTCATGGCATAGGTCTTCGAGAAGGACCCGACCACGGCGACGGTCTCTGGATACTCGGTCGCGAGCGCAGCGGCACTCGCGAAGGGCTCGCCGTCGTAGACGAAGCGTTCGTAGGTCTCGTCGGAGAGCAGCAGCACATCGCGCTCGGCGCAGCCCGCCGCGATCGCGCGCAGATCCGCCGCCGAGATGACTCCGCCGGTCGGATTGCATGGCGAGTTGACGATCACCGCCTTGGTCCGCGGACCGATCGCGGCCAGAATCGGCTCGGCGTGAATCGCGAAGCCGTCCGCTCCGTCGGTCGCTACCTCGACCACGCGCCCGCCCGCGAACCGGATCTGTTCCGGAAAGCTCACCCAGGCGGGGGTGTGAAGGACCACATCGTCGCCGTCGTCGACCAACGCGAGGATCGACTCGAAAAGCGCTCCCTTGCCGCCGACGGCGACGAGCGTGCGGTCCGCCCCCCAAGGCGCGCCGTACTGGCGCGCATAGCGCTCGGCGAGCGCCTTGCGCAGCGCCGGGATGCCACTCGATGGAGTGTACTTGGTGAAGCCCTCGGCGAGGGCCCGCCGCGCCGCTTCGACGGCGATCGCCGGCGACGCGAAGTCGGGCTCTCCCGCCCCGAAATCGATCACTTCGCTGCCCTGGGCTTTCAGCTCCGAGGCGCGGCGTGACACCCGCAGCGTCGCGGATTCCCCAATCCGTCCAACTCGGCTCGATAGGCGCATATGTTGCATGCTAGCACCGGGTCCGGCGCAGACGAACAGCATCGGGCGAGAGGAAACCGCAAAATCGACGCGGCAGAATAGGAACCTGGATCGACATGCGCCACCTGCACGCCAGCCTGCTCCTCATTGCGTTTGCCGCGGCGTTCGCCGCGGCGCCCGCCGCAGCGGCGCCCGCGCACTGGCGCGATCGGGCCGACGCCGCCTTCGCCGAGGCTCGCGAGGGCGAGAAGCTCGTCCTCGTCGATCTCTACGCTGACTGGTGCGGCTGGTGCAAGGTGATGGACAAGGACGTCTTTTCGACGCCCGAGTTCGAGGCATTCGCCGTCGATTTCGTGCTGCTTCGAGTCGACGTCGAGGATGGCGCGGACGGCACCGCGATGCAGCGGCGCTACGGCGCGGGCTCGCTGCCGACACTGCTACTGCTCGACGGCAAGCGCGCCCTGGTCGGCCAGGTGCAGGGCTTCCATCCGACCGCGAAACTGCTCGGCCGGATCCGCATGGAGCTCAACAAGCATGGGCTCGCAGTGACCTCCTACGAGAATGCGCTCGCCGGCGACGATCCGTTGCAGTGGGAGCGCAGGGCGCTCGAATGGCATCAGCGGGGCGACGGCGCGCGCGCCGCGGCACTGTTCGAGAAGCTGCTCGGGCGACCCGAACCGGACCTGCTCAAGGCGGCCTGGCGGCGCTTCCTGCTCGCCGATTCCTACCGCATCGACCGGCGCTTCGATCAGGCGCGCCGGGCACTGGCGGACACACTCCAGGCGGCTGATTCCGCGGGCAACGCCGAGCTCGACGAACGTGTCGATTGGCTCGGATTCGCCATCGCCCGCGACGCCCACGACTGCGAGCGAGCCGAAGGAGCTCTCGCACTGCTCGAGAAGGAGCACCCCAAGAGCACGCTCGCCGGCGAAGCACGCAAGGAGTGGATCACTCTCAAGTCGGCCGCACAGTGCTCCTGAATCGCATGACCACGCGGATCGCCGCGGCGGCCGTCGCCGTTGTCGCGATCGCCTCCGCCGCGGGAGCCGAGCGCCCCGACAACGAGAAGGCGGAGCTGCGCTTGGTCGCAAGCCGAACCGCCTTCGAGTCCGACTCGACCGCTACGCTCGCCGCGGTCGTCGCCGTCGAGCCGGGCTGGCACCTCCAGGCCCACGTTCCGACCTACGATTACCTGATCCCGACCGAGCTGACGGTGGCGGTGCCCGAAGGCTGGAGCGCCGCCCGCGTCGCCTACCCGGAGCCGATCCCGTACCGGTTCGCATTCGCAGAGGAAGAGCTCGACGTCTACGAGGGCAGGGCGATCCTGCCTGTCGAGATCGACCTGCCTGCGGCGGCGTCCGGGACCGCGACGGTGACAGCGACGCTGCGCTATCAAGCCTGCGACGACAAGTCCTGCCTGCCGCCGGTCTCGACGACCGCGAGCCTCGAGGTCGAGATCGGTTTGGGAGGCGTCGCCGCCGCCCCCGAGATCTTCGGCGGCGGCGCCCGGATCGAGCGCACGTCGGCACCGGCGGTCGCGCCCTCGTCTTCCCCGGTCTCGGGCGCCTCGCTCGCCGGCATGCTGCTGCTCGGGCTCGCTGGTGGCCTGATCCTGAACGCGATGCCCTGCGTTTTGCCGATCCTGTCGCTCAAAGTGTTCGGCCTGGTCAAGGCCAGCGGGCAGTCGCGCGGCGAGGTGCGCGCCGGCGCGCTCGCGACCAGCGCCGGCATTGTGCTCTCCTTCTGGGGCCTCGCGGCGGCCGCGGTGACCGCCAAAAGCGCGGGTGCGGCGGTCGGCTGGGGCATTCAATTCCAGCAGCCCGGCTTCGTCGCCTTCCTGGCGATCGTCGTGCTCTTCTTCTCGCTCAACCTCTGGGGGCTGTTCGAGATTCAGTTGCCGTCACGGCTGGCGACGGCGGCCGAGAAGAGCGGCGCCCGCGAGGGGCTCGGCGGCCACTTCGCTTCGGGCCTGTTCGCGACGCTGATGGCCACTCCCTGCTCCGCGCCGTTCCTCGGCACGGCGCTCTCTTTCGCGCTCGCCCAGAGCGCGGCGACGATCTTCGCGATCTTCACCGCGGTCGGCGCCGGCCTCGCGCTCCCCTACCTCGTGCTCGCCGTCGCGCCCGCGGCCGCGAAGCTGCTGCCGCGCCCCGGCGCTTGGATGGACACGCTGCGCGGGGCGATGGGCTTCCTGCTCGCCGGGGCGGTGGTCTGGCTGCTCTACGTCCTCTCGGCGCAGATCGCGCCGGAGCGTCTCGCCTTCTTCCAGGTCTTTCTACTCGCCATCTCGCTCGGCCTCTGGATCGCTCATCGCGCCCGGCCCGGTGCCATGGCCAAGCGGGTCGGCTGGGTGCTGGCGCTCGGCCTCGCCGCCGCATCGATCGTCGTCGCGGCGCGCGCTCCCCGCGCCGAGGCGCGCTCCGCCGCTTCGTCGACCTCGGGTTCGACCATCGCCTGGGTGCCCTTCGACCGCGCCGAGGCGGAACGGCTCGCGACCGACGAGGGCCGGCTGGTCTTTGTCGACATCACCGCCGACTGGTGCGTGACCTGCAAGGTCAACGAGAAGCTCGTCCTCTACACTCCGGAGGTGACCGGCGCTTTCGAGCGGCACGGCGTCGTTGCGATGAAGGCGGACTGGACCAACCGGGACGACGAGATCGCCCGCTTCCTCGCCGAGCACGGCCGTTACGGCATCCCCTTCTACATGCTCTACCGACCGGGCGACTCTCCCCACGTCTTCGGCGAGCTGATCAGCAAGCAGGGCATCGTCGACGTCATCGCCACCGCCGCCGCTCGCTGACCGGCGCCGCGCGCGCCACTAGCGCTGCGGAATGACGATCCAGAGGATCAGGTAGACCAGGATCCCCGGAAACGCGGCGGACAGGATCGAGAGCAGCACGTAGAGCACGCGCAGGAGCGTCGCGTCGCGGTCGAAGTACTCGGCGAACCCGCCGATCACCCCGCCGACTACGCGGCGCTCGGTCGAGCGGCGCAGCGATCGTTCAGTCATCACCACCTCCATCTCCAACTACGAAGTGGGCTCGTCGTTGTTCCGCTCGCCCTTGCGGCCGCGCCTGCCGGCATCGCCACCGCGCGCCATGGCCCGCTTGCGCTGGAGCTCGGCCAGCCGCTCGGCGAGGCGGCTCTCGAATCCGCTCGGCGCGGGCTCGTAAAACACCGTGCCGGCGAGGGCCTCGGGCAGGCAGTCGAGGCCGGCCACGCCCTCCGCACTGTCGGGAGCGTAGACGTAGCCCGCGCCGTAGCCAAGATCCTTCATCAGCGCCGTCGGAGCGTTGCGGATGACCGGCGGCACGGGCTCGGCCGGACGGTCGGCGATCGTTTCCCGCACCCGTTGCCAGGCGCGGTACGTCGAGACGCTCTTCGGCGCGAGCGCGAGGTAGAGAGCGACCTGCGCCAGCGCCAGGTCTCCTTCCGGCGAGCCGAGGCGCTCGTAGGCCACCCAGCCGTCGAGCGCGCGGCCGAGCGCAGTCGGATCGGCGAGGCCGACGTCCTCGGACGCGAAGCGGACCATGCGGCGCGCCAGATAGCGCGGATCCTCCCCCGCCTCGATCATCCGCCCGAGCCAGTAGAGCGCCGCGTCGGGGTCGCTCTCGCGCAACGACTTGTGCAGCGCGGAGATCAGATTGAAGTGCTCTTCGCCGCTCTTGTCGTAGAGCAGAACCTTGCGTTGCGCGACGGCCTGGAGGTCGGACGCACCGACGACGGTCCGCCCCGACGCCGCAGCGTCCTCGACCACGAGATCGAGCAGCGTGAGGGCTTTGCGGGCATCGCCCGAGCTGAGTTGAACGAGAGAGTCGATCGCCTCGCCGTCGAGCGCGATGCCGCGCCCGCCGAGACCCCGGTCGCGGTCCGCGAGCGCCCGCTCGATCACGCCCCGGAGCACGGCGGCCGAGAGCGGCTCGAGCACCACTACGCGGCAGCGCGACAGCAGCGCGGCGTTGAGCTCGAAAGAGGGGTTCTCCGTGGTGGCGCCGACAAGCACGATGTCTCCGCGCTCGACGTAGGGCAGGAAGGCGTCTTGCTGGGAGCGGTTGAAGCGATGGATCTCGTCGACGAATAGAAGCGTCCGTCGGCGCGTCGCCTTGCGCAGCCTCTCGGCGTCGGCCATCACCCGCTTGATCTCGGCGATGCCGGAGGTCACCGCCGAGAAGGGGACGAAGCGGGCGGAAGTCGCCTCGGCGATCAGGCGCGCAAGCGTCGTCTTGCCGCAACCGGGGGGACCCCAGAAGACCAGCGACGGCACCCGGTCGGCCTCGATCGCCCGGCGCAGAAACCCGCCGGCGCCGACGATCTTCTCTTGTCCGACAACTTCGTCCAGCGCGCGTGGACGCATCCGATCCGCGAGCGGCGCGTCCGCACCCGCGGCCGCGGAGCGCGCCCGATCTGGGGCTTCGGAGTCGTCGAAGAGCGAACCGGCGCGGTCTTCCATGGCCCCGATTCTCGCACCGGTGGGCCTGTCCCCGCACGGGACATCCCGCCCCCTCAGCCGTCGATCGCGGCGAGCTCGAGCAGGAATGCGTACTGCAAGGCCGTGTCGGCGAGCCGCCGGTAGCGGCCCGAGCTGCCGGCGTGTCCCGCCTCGAAGTTCGTGCGCAGCAACAAGAGCTTCGAGCGATCGAGGCGCGCGGACCGGAGCTTCGCCACCCACTTGGCGGGCTCCCAGTACTGGACCTGGGAGTCGTGGAAACCGGCCATCACCAGCAGATGCGGGTAGTCGGCGCGAGCGACGTTGTCGTAGGGCGAGTAGCGCTTGATGTAGTCGTAGACGGCCGGATCGTTCGGGTCGCCCCACTCGTCGTACTCCCCCGTCGTCAAGGGGATCGAGGCATCGAGCATCGTGGTCAGGATGTCGACGAAGGGCACGTTGGCGATCGCGCCGTGGAAGAGCTCGGGCCGCTCGTTGAGCACGGCGCCGACCAGGAGCCCGCCGGCGCTCCCGCCCACGGCATAGAGCCGCGCGGGATCGCCCCAGCCTGCGCGGGTCAGATGTTCGGCGGCGTCCACGAAATCGTCGAAGGTGTTCCTCTTGGCGAGCCGGCGCCCGCCATCGCACCAGGCGCGGCCAAGCTCGCTGCCGCCGCGCACGTGCGCGATCGCGTAGACGAAACCGCGATCGACAAGCGAGAGGAGGTTGGCGTTGAACGCCGGCTGGTAGGAGAGTCCATAGGCGCCGTAGCCGGCGAGCAACAGCGGCGCGCCTCCGTCCGGCGCGGCCCCGGCGCGCGTCAGCAGTGTCACGGGGATCGACCGGCCGTCACGGGCCGGCGCCCAGATTCGTTCGGTGCGGTAGCTGGCCGGAGAGAACCGGCCCGCGACCGGCGCGCGATGGCGCAGAGAGCGCCGTCCGCTCGCCAGCTCCTCCTCGTACAGGGTGCGCGGGGTGGTCAGGGACGAGTAGATCAGGCGCAGCGGGCCGCCGACCTCGGCCAGAGGGTCGAGCGTCACCACGAACGCGCTCTCCGCGAAGGAGGCTTCCCGGACCGACCGGCCCTGGTCGTCGAGCACCCTGACGCGTCCGCGACCCGCGACGCGCTCGCGCAGGGCAATGGCGCCGTCGAAGGCCTGCACCTGCTCGAGCAACACGCCTTCCCGCCGGCCGACAAGCTCCGTCCAGTTGGCGCGCCCGGGCGCCTCGGCGGGCGCGGACATCAGTCTGAAATCGGGCGCCTCGTCGTTGGTCAGGATCAGGAACCGCCCGGCACCGGCGGTGGGCTGGTGATCGAGCTCGTACTCACGGCCCCGCAGCCGGGGTTCGATGACGCGAAACTCTCCATCCGGCCGATCCGCATCGAGCACTCGATACTCGGTCGTCAGCGTCTGCGCGCTGCGAATCGCCAGGAAACGCCCCGAGCGAAACCGCGCCAGCGAGACCGAGAAGGCCGCGTCGGCCTCCTCGTAGAGCAACGGATCGCGGTCCGGTTCGGTCCCGAGCCGGTGACGGTGAACCCGGCAGCTGCGCAGCGTCGCTGGATCCTGGCGGGCGTAGAAGAGCGTGGCCTCGTCATTGGCCCAGACGATCTCGTCCGTAGCGTTCTCGATCCGATCCGCGAGCAGCTCGCCGTTCGCGAGATCGAGCACACGTAAGGTGTAGATGCGGCGACCCACGGAGTCGATGGCGAACGCCAGGTAGCGGCCCGCGGGGCTCGGCACCGGTGACGCCAGGTGGAAGTGGGCCTGGCCCCGCGCCAGCTCGTTGCCGTCGAGCAGGACTTGCTCCGGAGCGTCCAGCGCGCCGACGCGGCGGCAGAAGAGCTCGTACTCCGCGCCGGCGGCGTAGCGGGAGTAGTACCAGGCGCCGGCGTGGCGGTACGGAGCCATCGACTCCTCGGGCGCGATGCGAGCCGCGAGCTCCGCTTCCAGCTTCCCCCGCAGACTCGCCGCGGAGGCCAGCTTGGCCTCCAGGTAGTCGTTCTCGGCCTCGAGGTAGGCGCGCACCTCGGGGTCGTCTCGCCCGTTGAGCCAATACCAGGGGTCGACACGGACGTCGCCGTGCAACTCGAGACGCGCGGGCCGCGGGTGGGCCCGCGGCCCGGCGATCGGCGCCGCGGCGCGACGCGCAAGCTCGCTGCCGTCCGACCCGGACATGGCGTCGATCTCGAGCGCGGCCACGACTTGCGAAGCGCTGCCGTCGCCCGGCAGCAGGGTGATGGTCTTCATGGGTGCGGTGGTCCTCCTCGGCGAGCGGCGCAGGCTATCACCCTCCGCCGGGCCGGCTCGGCCGCCCCAGCGATGCCCATTCGAGCTCGAATCCGCCGCGTTCGCGAAAGACCTCGTCGATCCTGCGGATCTTCGCGCCGCGCTCGAAATCGAAGCAGAGGTCGGCGGGGTCGAGGCGCCCCGCCTCACCTTCGTCGCGAAACAGGACGACGATCCGCCCTCCTCCCTGCAACAGATCGCCGGGCCCGACCTCCTCGTCCCAATCGAGATCGTCCGCCTCGAGATCGATCGCGCGCCAGCCGAGATCGGACGGCGTTCGCCCGGCGGCGGACAGGTGGTCGGCCAGCAGCCGCGTGCGGTCGAACAGCAACAGGCGAGCGTGCCTGTCACCGATCCGCTTCGCGAGCTCGGGCGAGAGATCGGTGGCGGTGGCGACCTGCGTCAAGCCGAAGGCGCGGGAGACCGTCGCGAGCGGTCCCGGCAGCTCGGCCACGAGGAGGGTGGCGCCGCCCGCGGCCGCCGCCAGGGTCTCGTCGGCGCCGGGGCTCGCCACTCTGAGCTCGGGAGTCACCGCTTGTCCTCCTGCCAAGAGCTCGAAGCGGATGGCATAGCGCTGCGATCCGAAGGCGAGCGGCCGCAGTGGTGAGTCGGGCTCGAGCTGGACGGCGCGTGGATCGACCCTGCCCGGGACACTCCAACCCGGGCCCCATTCGGGGTGGAAGTTCTCGACCAGCCGGAAGCGCTCGAGCTCGGCCGGGTCGGCCACCGCCAGATAGGGCGCGAAGCCCTCGACGGTGAACCAGCGAACGCGCGCCGGTCGGCTCGGCGGCCACGTCTCGATCTCTCCGGCCGGTACCGGGACACCGGCGATTTCGATACCCGAAGCCTCCGAATAGACGACCCGGCGGCCAGTCAGGGTTACCGCCTCGACCACGGCGAAGAGCCGGAAAGGCGTGCCGGCCGTGAGCTCGAGAGCGCCGTCCCGAGCGACCATCTCGCCCTCGGGGAGCAGGACGACGTGGGCCGCGATCGGTCTCGGAGCCACCGCACGCCGGATCGAAGGCGCGAACCGCAGCGCTACGACCGCCACGACGAGCAGCGCCACGATCCAGAAGATCCGCCGGGTCTCACGCTCCATGATTCGAGAGTCCAACGGCGGAGAGGCCGCCGTCCCGCTCAGTGGCCGCCGAGCTCCTCGAGCTTGGCGACGACATCGCGATAGTTCGAGTTGGTTCCGTAGATCTCGACGAACGTGCGGTGCGCTTTCTCTGTCTCGTCGATGGAGAGGTAGAGATTGCCGAGATCGTAGAGCAGACCCAGCGTCGCCTCCTCTTTCAGATTGGGCGTCTCCAGCCCTTTCTGGTACCAGCGCACCGCGAGCTCGGGCAAGCCCTTGTCGAGGAAGCAAGCGCCGAGCAGAGAGCAGCAGTCGACCAGGTACGTCGTGTCCTTTGCCGCGATCTGGAACTCGCCGATGGCCTCGTCGATCAATCCCATCTCGCGGTAGGCGATGCCGAGGTTGAAGTGGGTGTCGTAGTCCTCTGGAGAGAGGCTCTCGGCGACCCCCTTCTTGAAGCCCTCGACGATCTCCTCGAGCGATTGCTCCTGGGGAGCAAGGAGCGACTTGCCTCCAAGCGCCTCGTCCCCGGACAACTCCTCCTCGAGCTCCGCCGCGAGATCGAAGAAGCCCTCCTCGTCGTCGAACAGCGATTCGTCCGGCGTCTTGAGCGGGCCGCTCGGCGTAGCCGCACGGTCGAGCCACGCGAGCCCTTCGTCAACCGGCGCCGGCGGCGGGACGCTCCGGACGTCGATGTCGGACTGGCCCATCTCGCCGAGTGACGCAGCGGCGGCGCTCGGAGGCGGCGGCTGGGTCGCGGCCGGCGGCCCGGGCGGTAGCTCCGGCGATCTCGGGGCCCGTGACTTGGCAGGCGCCGTGGGGGCGAATTGGGCGGCGAGCTCGGCCAGAGCGTCCAGCGCCCGCGTGGCGGGCGCCGCTCTCGGTTCGGGCCGCTCGGTGGCGACCCGACCGCCGAGTCCGACCAGGTCCTCGAGGAGCGCCGCGACTGAGTCCTTCTTGGGTTTCTTCGCCTTCGGTCCGCTCTCGAGCCGGTCACCGTCGAATCGGTAGCCGGCCTTCTCGAGGCGCGTGCGGAGCGCAGGCCAGGTGTCCTCGTCGCCCAACTCGGTTGCCAGGCGCGCGAACGGCTCGACCCGCGGCACGACGCGCTCGTGCCGCCCCTCGTCGAGCCAGAGCTGGAGCTGCAGCGCGTGCGCGCCGAGATGCCGACCGTCATGCTGGAGAATCTCCCGTAGACGATCGTGCGCCTTCTCGCGCAGGCCGTACTTGCCGAAGACCTCGGCCTCGGCGAGCAGATCCTCCAGCCGCCGGACGGCGGGCACCGCCGCGGGGAGGACTTCGTAGGAGGTCTTCTCGAGGGCCGCCAGATCCAGGCTGGGCGGGCCCGCCGCCGGGGCGGGTGGCGCCGCCGCGGCTGGCCGCTCGGGCA
Organism: uncultured Acidobacteriota bacterium; assembly: GCA_963700315.1. Classification (GTDB taxonomy): domain Bacteria; phylum Acidobacteriota; class Thermoanaerobaculia; order Multivoradales; family JAGPDF01; genus JACTMI01. The sequence goes on from CAVOXC010000003.1 coordinate 805,011, forward strand.
AGTCGAGGTCGAGCTCCGGCTCCGGCTCGAAGCTCCAATCGATCGGAGGCCCTTCGTGCATCGGCACGAGGTCCGGCAGCCCTGCCGTCGCTCCGGGCTGCGCCGGCTCGGACGCGGCCACCTCGGGCGCCGTCGGCGCGGCAGCGAGGGAGTCGAGTGGCGCCTCGTCCGTTGCGGTCTCGATCTCGAGCTCGAATTCGACGCCCGCCTCCGCTTCGAACCATGGAGATTGCGGCGACCGCTGCATCATCTCCGCGGTCGGCTCGATCTGGGAGGAGGCGGCCGGCTCTCCCTCCATCGGCAGATCCAACACCATCTCCGCATCGATGCTGGCGCGGGACTCCGGACGCTGCTGCCCCGGCTCCTCCACCGCGGGCGGCTCTCCGATCAACTCCGGTTCGATGTAGAGCACCTCCCGGGCCGGGGCCGGCTCCTCCCGCGCACCGATCACGTCGTTCACGGTCAGCGCCGGCGGCATCCCGCGAGCGCCGCGCCCGAGCCCGGCGAGGCGAGCGATCTTCTCCGCCTGGGGGTTCTTCTCCACCGCCACCGTGAGCAACCTCGCCGCCGCACCGGCGTGACCAGCGTCCTTCAGGCCGAGTACGGCGTCGGTGATGAATGCGATGTCCTGCGGCGCCACGGCGATCGCCTTGGCGAATACCTGGGTCGCCTCCTCGATGCGGCCCCGTTGCAGCATCAGGTCGGCGATCGTCCGGTATTCGGCGAGCTCCTTGGCCGACTGATCCTGCTGGCGGTAGAGCTCCGCCAGCTTGACGTGCGGACTCGGGTCGCTGGGCTCGAGCTCGATCATGTTCTCGAGCACGCCAATCGCGGAGGTGGTGTTGCCATGCTTCTGGTAGTAGTCGACCAGGACCTGATACTGCGTCCGCGCTTCCGTGACCAGGCCCTGCTTGTGGTAGAGCTCGGCGAGACGCTCGTAGACGGCCAGGCGCGTCGGATCGAGCTTGATGATCTTCTTGAAGATCGCGATCGCCTTGACGAAGAATCCGTCCTCCGTGTAGCGCTCGGCGATCTGCGAGAAGAGGCGAACGGCGTCGTCGATCTTGTCGATACGCGCGTAGAGATCGCCCAGCCGGTTCAGCGTCGAGGCGTCGTTGGGATTGTCCGAAAGGAGCTTGCGATACTCCTTGATCGCCAGCTCGACCCGCCCTTTCGCGACCAGCTTCTCGGCGGAAGCGATCGCCGCCTGGCGATTGGCCGCCATCTAGCGCGCCCCCTCGGCCGAGCGGGGCACGACGGACGCGAAGGTCAAGCGGTGGATCGGGGAGGGGCCATAGCGCACGAGCGCCGCGCGGTGCTCGCTGGCGCCGTAGCCCTTGTGCCGCACGAACCCATAGTGCGGAAAGCGACGGTCCATCTCGAGCATGCGTCGGTCGCGCGTCACCTTGGCGAGGATCGACGCGCACGCCACCGCGTAGCTCCAAGCATCGCCTTTGACCACCGGTAGGCAGGGGACGCCGATGCCGGGCAAGGAAACCGCGTCGGTGACGACGGCATCGGGGCACGGGCGCAGCCTGCTAAGGGCCTCCGTCATGGCTTGCCGCGTCGCGCGCAGGATGTCGCTGCGGTCGATCATCGCCGCGGAGACTTCGACGACCGACCAGGCGCGAGCGGTGGCGCGAATCGCCTCGGCAAGGTGCCTCCGGGTCTCAGGCAGCAGCTTCTTCGAGTCGTCGACAAGTGGAATCGGGCGCTCCGGATCGGGCACGACCGCGGCCGCGACGACCGGGCCGGCGAGACATCCGCGACCGGCTTCGTCGACGCCCGCGACGCAGGCATAGCCTGCCTGAGCAAGGGCCTCCTCGAGCCTCCGCATCAGGTCGACACGGTAGAACTCAGAAAAGAGATCCCAGATCGTCGGCACCCCCTCCTCCCCTCCTCTTCCCGGCCGCGGGCCGTCGCGCTACGCCCCTGGCTCAGTGCTCGGACTTGCCGACGCGAGTGTCGTCGCGACGCTCTTCGATGCGCGCCGCCTTGCCGCGCAGCTTCCGCAGGTAGTAGAGCTTGGCGCGCCGCACCCGGCCGCGGCGAAGAACTTCGATCCGATCGACCACCGGAGCATGCAGCGGAAAGATCCGCTCGACGCCGATCCCGGAGGAGATCTTGCGCACTGTGAACATCTCCCGCGTTCCGCTTCCCTTGCGCGCCACGACCACGCCCTGGAACGCCTGCAACCGCTCCTTTTCGCCCTCGACGACGCGTACATGCACCCGGACGGTATCTCCAGGGCGAAACTCCGGCACTTCCTGCCGCAGATAGCCGCGCTCGATCTCAACCAGACTGTTCATGACGACACCTCTCCTGTTCCCATCCGTCGACGCCCGCGGCGCTGCGCTCGGGAACGCTAATTATCTCGATTCTCTGGAGTTCCGGCAACCCCGGCGGCGGCCCGGATGCGGTCGAGCTCTCGACGCGCCGTCGGCGCGAGGTCCGCGCCGTCGAGCAGGTCGGGCCGCTTGGCGAGCGTCGCCTCGAGCGCCGCGCGCAATCGCCAGCGCTCGATCGCGGTATGGTCGCCCTGAGTCAGGACCTCGGGCACGGCCATGCCATCGAACTCCTGCGGACGCGTGTAGTGCGGGTGGTCCAGGATCCCCGATCGGAAGCTGTCGCGCTCGACCGACTCGGGCAGCTGCACCACGCCCGGGACTTCGCGCGAGATCGCCTCGATCAACACCATGGCCGGCAGCTCGCCACCGGAGAGCACGTAGTCGCCGATCGAGATCTCCTCGTCGACGACCGCCGTCCGCACGCGCTCGTCGATCCCTTCGTAGCGTCCACAGAGGAGCAGCAGGTCCCTCCGGGTCGCGAGGTCGCGGACCGTGGCGTCGTCGAGTCGCCGGCCCTGGGGCGAGAGCAGCACGCGCCAGGTCGAGCCATCGGTCGCGAGCGCCCGCACCGCGCGGATCCACGGCGGCGCCGTCATCACCATGCCGCCACCGCCGCCATAGGGCACGTCGTCTACGGTCCGATGGCGGTCGTCGGTCCAGTCGCGCAGGTTGCGGACCTCGAGCTCGAGCAGGCCGCGCTCGACCGCGCGGCCGACCAGCGAGGTGGCGCGAAAGCCCTCGAACAGCTCGGGGAAAATGGTCAGGACCTGGATTCGCAACTCTCGATCAACCCTTTCGGCAGATCCCACTCGACTCGCCGCGCCGCGACCTCGACGGTCACGATGAAACTGCCGACGAATGGAATCGCCAAGCGCCGCCCGCCGGGACGGTCGACAATCGCCAGCCAGCCGCCGCCGTCTTCCACCATCTCGACGATCTCGCCCAGGTCCCCGGCCGTCCGGTCGCGGCAGCGGCAGCCGATCAAATCGAAGAGCCAGAAGCGACCGGCCGGCGGCGGCGCCACCTCGTCCCGCCCCACCTCCAGAGCGGCGCCGCGTAGCTCGTCGAGCTCCTCGCGAGCTTCGATACCGTCGATGGTGACGAGGAATCCGCCACGGTGCGGACGCGCCGACGCGAGCCGGACCCTACGTGGACCGCCGCCGCGCGGTACGAGCCAGAGCTCGTTGCCGGCTTCGAAGCGGTCCAGGCGGTCGGTGCGAGGGTCGATCCAGGCTTCGCCGCGCACGCCGTGCGGGCGAACCAGAACGCCGACCAGGACCCGTTCTTCGGGCGCCTGATCAGTCGTCGTCGAGGTCGACGTCATACTCGCGCCCTTCCAGCTCGCCACGGACATCGGCGAGGGCGCGCAATGCATCGATGGTGCGTCCGCGGCGCCCAATCACCTTGCCGCGATCGTCGGGCGCGACCTGGAGACGCAACTCCGTCGATCCTCCGGCGCTCTCCTCTTCGACCTGAACGGCCTTGGGGTCGTCCACCAGAAGGCGCGCCAGGCGCAACAGATCGTCCGCCGCCTGGGACATGTCGAAGCGACTCGGTTCAGCTCGCCGCCGAGCGGGCGACCAGCTGCTTGACGGTGTCGGAGAGGCGGGCGCCCTTGGAGATCCAGTAGTCGATCCGATCGCGATCGACCTGAATCACCGGCGGATTCTTGCGGGGATCGTAGAAACCGACCTCCTCGACCGCCCTGGCATCGGTCGCCAGACGGGAGTCGGAGACCACAAGGCGGTAAAATGCTCGGTTGGTGGCACCCATCCGGCGGAGCCGAATCTTCAGCATGACCTTCCCTTTCTCCTGCTCGCTGCTCGGTTGCCCTTCGGACCCGCCGGAGAGTTCCGGGGCGGGCGCGGAAGCGCGAAGTCTAGCACAGGCACCGCGTTCGGCAGCCCGGCGCCGGGTCAGGAGCCGAAGGCGCGGCGGAGCCAGCCGCCCTTCACGCTCTTCAACATCTTCTTCATCTGTAGGTACTGCTTGATCAACTGATTGATCTCCTGCACCGAAGTGCCGGAGCCGCGGGCGATTCTGCGTTTGCGGCTGGCATTCAGCAGGTTCGGCGTGCGCCGCTCGGCGAAAGTCATCGAGTTGATGATCGCCTCGGTCCGGGTCAGGCGCCGCTCGTCGGCTTCGCCGACCTGATCCAGTCCCTTGAGCGGCCCCATCTTCGGCAGCGCTTCGAGGACGTTCTTGAGCGGACCGAGCTTACGCACCTGGCGCAGCTGGTCGCGCAGGTCCTCGAGCGTGAACTCGTTGCGCGAGAGGCGCTCGGCGAGCCGCTTCGCTTCCTTGGCGTCTACGGTCTCCTGCGCCTTCTCGATCAGCGCAAGGACGTCGCCCATGCCGAGGATGCGCGAGGCCATGCGCGCCGGCGAGAAGAGCTCGAGGTCCTCGGGTTTCTCCCCGACGCCGACGTAGCGGATCGGCACCTGCGCCACCTCTCGGATCGAGAGCGCCGCGCCACCGCGGCTGTCGCCGTCGAGCTTGGTGAGTAGCACGCCCGTCAGCGCGAGCACCCGCGCGAACTCCTGGGCGCTCCGCACCGCGTCTTGGCCGGTCATCGCGTCGGCGACGTAAAGGGTCTCGCGCGGCGCGACCGCTTCGGCGAGCGCTGCGACCTCCGCCATCAGCGCCTGGTCGACGTGCAGGCGTCCCGCCGTGTCGAGCAGGACGACGTCCCGCCCGCGCTCGCGCGCCTCCCGAATCGCGCGCCGCCCCAACTCGACGACCCCCTCCCCGGGCTGCGGTGTCAGCACCGGCAGATCGACCCGCGCGCCGACCTGAACCAACTGCTCGACCGCCGCCGCGCGCTGCAGGTCGGCCGCGACCAGTAGCGGATAGCGTCCACGCGACGCCAGGCGCTTGCCGAGCTTGCCCACCGTCGTCGTCTTGCCCGACCCCTGCAGACCGCAGATCAGGAGGACCGCCGGCGAGCCGTCGACGCGCAGCTCCTCGGCGTCCTCGCCACCCAGGGTCGCCGTCAGCTCGTCGCGAACGATCGCGATCACCTGCTGCGCCGGCGAGAGGCTCTCGAGCACCTTCTCGCCGAGCGCCTTCTCCTCGACCCGGCGCAGGAGGTCCTTGACGACGCGAAAATGGACGTCGGCCTCGAGCAGCGCCAGCCGAAGCTCCTTGAGCGCCGCGGCGAGGTGCTCCTGGGTGATCCGGCCCTCGCCGCGGAGCCGGCGAAAGACTTCCTGGAACTTCTCTTGTAGACCTTCGAACATGGAGCGTGACGGGCGCCGGGGGTGGTGGATCGGCCGGCGCGGCGCCGAAGCGTATCAGGCTGCCGATCGGCCTTCGTGCGGTACGCTCGAAGAACCTACGCAAACCACCCCGAGGAGAGCGCCCATGTCCACTGCTACCTTCCGGCCGGCCATCCACCTGGTCTGTGGCATCGCAATCGTCCTCGCAGCGCTTCCGGCGGGCGCCGGAAAGGTCCTCGACCTGCCGGTCGGCGACCCCGGCCGCCGCGACCGCAGCGCCCCGGTCCTCCTCGACGGCATCACCGACACCGCCACCGGCGATCAGATCACCCCGGCGGAGCTCGCGACCCGGCTCGACGGCGTCCGCCTGCTCCTCGTCGGCGAGAGCCACACCGAAATGGAATTCCATCGCGTCCAGCTCAAGATCCTCCAAGAGCTCGTCGCACGGGGTCGCAAGGTCTCGATCGGACTGGAGATGTATCCGGTGAGCGAGCAGCCCTGGCTCGACCGCTGGAGCACCGACCCGAGCCTCGACGAGGAGGTCTTCCTGCGGGAGTCGCACTGGTACCGCAACTGGACCTACCACTGGAACTACTACCGGGAGATCTTCCGGCTCGCCCACGAGCGCGGGTTGCCCATGTTCGGTTTGAACGTCCCGCGCGAGGTCGTGCAGACGATGCGGAGGGAGGGACGTCAGGCGCTCACCGCCGAGCAGGCGCGCCTGCTGCCCGAGCGAATCGACACCGAGAGCAAGGAGCACCGACAGCTCTTCCGGGCCTTCTTCTCCGACTCCGAGGACTTGCATGGCGGCATGTCCGACGAGCAGTTCGAAGGGATGTTCCGCGCGCAGTGCACCTGGGACGGCGCCATGGCCCACAACGCGCTACGCGCGCTTGCGCGCACACCAGACGAGTCGGCGATCCTGGTCGTCCTGGTCGGGTCGGGACATGTCGCCTACGGCCTCGGCGTCGAGCGGCAGGCGCGCCTCGAGTTCGCAGGCCGGATCGCGTCGGTCATGCCGATCGAGGTGGAGGACGACGAGACGAACCTCCCGATCCGCGCGGCACGCGCTTCCTACGCCGACTTCTTCTGGGGGATCCAGCTCGAGCGCGACCCGCTCTACCCCGTCCTCGGCGTGTCGACGGCCGAGCGCGCCGCGGGAGAGCGCCTCCCGGTCATCTTCGTCGCGAAGGACTCTGTCGCCGCCGCCGCCGGATTCGAGGTCGGCGACCTCTTGCTGTCGATGGACGGCGTGCCGATCGACGACAAGGAGGCTCTGCATCGGCTGATGTCCGAGAAGCGCTGGGCCGACGGGGCGCGTTTCCTGGTGCGCCGTGGCGAGCGGGAAGAGGAGCTCGTCGCGCTCTTCCGGCGCAGTCCTCCCGAACCGACCGGGCCCGAACCGGCGGGGCCTGAACCGACGGGGTCCGATGCGCCGTCGCCCGCCCGGCCGACCGCACCCGAGCCCGCGCAGCCCACGTCGCTGCCCGCCGGTGCCGGCCAATGAGCGTGGCAATGCCGAACCGCCGCCTGGTCGTCGTGCTCGCTACCCTGCTCGCCACGCCGCCCGCGGCGGCGGCGAGCGGCAGGACCCACCACGCGCTCCGGGTCGAGCTCGACCCGGCCGCGGGCCGCCTGGCGGTCGTCGACCGGGTGGATCTACACCGCGGCGGCGAAGTCGACTTCCTGCTGCACTCGCACCTCGCGATCTCCGCGTCGGAGCCTCGGGTCGAGGAGGTCCCCCTCGGCGACATCGCCCCGTTCGCCGGGATCAACGCCGCGCCTGTCGAGCGCGCGGGCTCCGGGGAGCTCAAGCGCTATCGGGTCGTGCTGCCCGCCGCGGGTGGCACGCTGCGCCTCGAGTACGCGGGACCCTTCGACTTCGGGCTCGACGACCCGGAGGAGGAGTACGCCCGCGGCATGCGCGAGACCACCGGAATCGTCTCGGCCTCAGGGGTCTACCTCGCGGGCAACGGCTTCTGGTACCCCGTCTTCGGCGCCGAGCTGATCGAGTTCGATCTTGAGGCCTCCGCGCCAAGCGCGCCAAGCGGCTGGCACCTGATCAGTCAGGGGGATGGCGTTTCGCGCGGCGGCGACGGCAAGGCGATTTGGGACTCGGCCGGGCCGACCGACGAGATCTACCTAGTCGGCGGCCCACTCTCGCTGTACCGGCGTCCGGCCGGCGCCGCCGAGGCGCAGGTCTATCTGCGCGCGCCGGACGACGAGCTCGCCAATCGCTACCTCGGAGCGACGGCTGGCTATCTCGAGATGTACTCGCGCCTGATCGGCCCCTACCCCTACGGCAAGTTCGCGCTCGTCGAGAACTTCTGGGAAACCGGCTATGGCATGCCTTCGTTTACCCTGCTCGGTTCACAAGTGATCCGGCTCCCTTTCATCCTCGCCTCCTCCTATCCGCACGAGATCCTCCACAACTGGTGGGGCAACTCGGTCTTCGTCGACTACGCGAGTGGCAACTGGTGCGAGGGGCTGACCGCCTACCTCGCCGACCACCTGATCCAGGAGCAGAACGGCCGCGGCGCCGCTTACCGGCGCGACGCGCTCCAGCGCTATCGCAGCTATGTTTCAGCGGGGCGCGACTTCCCTCTGGTCGAGTTCCGCTCCCGCCACAGCGCGGCAACCGAGGCGGTCGGCTACGGCAAGACCCTCATGGGGTTCCACATGCTGCGGCGCCGGGTCAGCGACGAGATCTTTCGCTCCTGGCTCGCCGCTTTCTACGCCGAGCAACGTGGCGAGCGCGCCAGCTTCGACGACGTGCGGCGTTCGCTCGAGAAGGCCTCGGGGCGCGACCTCACACGCTTCTTCGCGGAGTGGACCGAGCGGACCGGCGCGCCCGCGCTCGCCGTCGAGATCGATGGGGTCGTGGCCGGCGACGGCGGCTTCACGACGCGCGGGACGCTGCGCCAGACCCACGCCGGAGCTCCTTACGAGCTCGAGGTGCCGATTGTCCTGCAGACCCAGGGCGCGGCGATCTCGCGGATCGTCGCTGTCGGAACGAGGGAGGCGAGCTTCGCGGTCGACAGCCCCGAACAACCATTGGCGCTCTACGTCGACCCGGCCTTCGATCTTTTCCGGGCGCTCGATCCGCTCGAGATCCCGCCGTCGCTCGGCCAGATCTTCGGCGATTCACGGCCGCTCGCGGTTCTCCCCACAGCATCGACGCCCGCCGAGAGAGATGCGTATCGCCGCCTGATTGAGAGCTGGACGAGCGAGCACCAGCAACCCGAAATCATCACGGACCGGGATCTGGAGACCCTTCCGGCCGACCGGTCGATCTGGTTGCTCGGCCGAAGCAACCGCCTGGCCCGCGACCTCTTCGCGCGCCACCCGGGTGTCGAGGTCGGAGACAACGGCCTCGTCCTGGCCGGGCAGCCGATCGCGTTCGCCGACCATTCGCTGGTCGTGACGGCGCGCCACCCGGCCGACCCGAGCCGCGCGCTCGGATGGATCGTCGCGGATCCCCTCGAAGCGCTGCCTGGCCTCGCGCGCAAGCTGCCGCACTACGGGAAGTACAGCTATCTCGGCTTCGCGGGCGGCGAGCCCACCAACATGCTGAAAGGCCAGTGGAGCGGCGCCGACTCACCGCTCACCGTCGATCTGCGTCCCGAAGAGCAGCGCGCGACGCCGCTTCCACCGCTCGTCCTCGAGGCCACGCCCGCGCTCACGCCCGGCGCCGCGACGAGCGCGTCCGGTCCGCCGCCCGGCGCTGCGCGACCGTCGTCCTGATCCGGGATTCGCCGCGAAGGCTCCAATGAAGGACTCGGCTCGAGCGCGTCGAGGCGCTGCGCGCCCGGCGACCTGGCTGGTTTCGCCCCCTATCTGGAGCTTCTAGAACGGCTGAGCCGACCTCGCCGTACTACGAGGGCCGCTCGGAGGGCCCGGCGACTCCACGCCGCCCTGCAGCACCGGCCTGCAGCGGCACCTGCCTGCACTTCTCTTTGATGTCGTCGCCGGCGTGGGTTGCGGCGCTGGCGCTTCATCGCGATATCCTCCGCCGGTCCGTGCGGGCAGGCTCCGCGTGGGATCCCATGGAACGCCGAGCCAAGATCGTAGCCACGCTGGGGCCCGCCTCTTCCGAGGAGGCCGTGCTCGCAGCCCTGTTGCGGGCCGGCGCCGACGTGCTCCGATTCAACCTGTCGCATGGCGACCAGGATTCGCATCGCGCGACGTTGCGCCGTGTCCGTGAGATCGCCGCCGAGCTCGGCCGACAGATCCCGGTACTGCTCGATCTGATGGGCCCGCGCTTCCGTCTCGGCCAGATTTCCGGCGGACCCCGAACCCTCCGCCGGGGAGAACGGGTCCGGCTCGGCCACTCGGAGGACGGCGTCGACCTGCCGGTCGATGATCCGAGCTTCCTGCGCCATCTCAAGGTGCGCGAGCGGGTGCTGATCGACAACGGTCTGGTCGAGCTCGAAATCGTCGCCAAGCGGGGGCGAAAGGTCATGGCGCGCGTGCTGCACGGGGGCGCGGTCTCGACCCGCAAAGGAATCAATCTGCCCGACTCCAAGATCCCGTTCACGATCTCCGACAAGGACCGCTCCGACATCGCCTTCGCGGTGGCGGAGGGCGCCGACTACCTCGCCGCGAGCTACATCGGCCGGGGACGCGACATCGAGGCGATCCGCGCCGAGGTGGGCCGCCATGGCCCGGCGATCCCGATCGTCGCCAAGGTCGAGCGCGCGGTCGCGGTCGAGCACATCGAGGAGATCGTCGCCGCTGCCGACGCGGTCATGGTGGCGCGCGGCGACCTCGGTGTCGAGGTGCCGCTGCACCGCGTGCCGGTGATCCAGAAGCAGATCGTCGCCGCCGGCCGGCGCGCCGGCAAGCCGGTGATCGTCGCGACTCAGATGCTCGAGTCGATGGTCACCCTGCCGCGTCCGACCCGCGCCGAGTCGTCGGACGTCGCCAATGCAGTCTTCGACGGCGCCGACGCGCTGATGCTCTCCGGCGAGACAGCGACCGGCCGCTACCCGATCGAGACCGTCCGCACGATGGCGAGAATCATCGTCGCGGCCGAGGCCTACCGACGCGACATCCTGGAGGGGCGCGGCAATCCGCGCGACCTGCAACAGATCGCCAGCCGCCTGCCACCTCCGCCCGACGGCCGGAAACAGGACGCCGAGCTCGCCGGTGCCATCGAGATCGCCGACGTCATCGCCGCCGCCGCCGTGCACGCCTCCGACAAGCTCGACGACAGCGTCATCGTCGCATTCTCCCAAGGCGGCTTCACCGCCCGCCGGATCGCGCGCTATCGACCGCTCGTTCCGACTCTCGTCTTCACCACCGACGAACAGGTTGCCCGGCGGATCCAGCTGATCTGGGGGACACGGCCGATCCATCTCCGCCAAGAGGTGCAGCACCGCGTCGACCTCGCCCAGCTCGTCGAGCGGGAGCTGCTCGAACGGCGCCTCATCCAGCCGGGCGCCTGTATCGTGCTGCTGATGGGCTTTCCGATCGAGGAGAAGCCCCTCACCAACCTCCTGCGCATCCATCGGGTGCCCCGCGCCGCCGAGCGGGCGTGATCCCTCTCTCCGACTCGCGTCGGCGCCGGCGCCGCGCGTGGTCGACCTGGTCGGTCGCCGCCCTCTCTGTCGCCAGCTACGCGGGCGAGCTCACTCTCGGTTCTGGGCTCGGCGCCTTTGTCGACCGTTGGGGCTTCACGCCGGCGCGGCTCTCCGGAGTCGACAGCGTGGCGGCGGCGGTCAGCGTCGGCGGCTCGCTCGTCGTCTCGCTCTTCCTCCACGCCTCGTGCCTCCACTTGGTCGGCAACCTCGCTTTCCTCCTGGTCTTCGGCGACGATGTCGAGGAGGAGACCGGCGGTCCACGCTTCCTGCTGCTCTACCTGGGGTCGGGACTCCTGGCCTCGCTCGCGCACTGGGCGCTCGAGCCGAGATCGACGGTCCCACTGGTCGGCGCCTCGGGCGCGATCGCGGGGCTGCTCGCGGTCTTCCTCATCCTGCACCCGCGCGCTCGACTCGAGGGCGTCCTGCCGCTCGGCTGTCTCTTCCTGCCCGCGCGGAGCCGCGCTTGGCTCTTCGTCCCGGCCTGGTTTCTGATCCAGCTGGTCGCGGCGTTCCTCGAGCTCGGCCACGTCGGCGAGGCGCGCGGCGGCGTCGCCTGGTACGCCCACGTGGCGGGCTTCGCCGCGGGTCCTCTGCTGCTCGCGCTGGTCGGGCGTAGACGCCGCCGCCCTCGTCCGCGCACCCGGCTGAGTCGACGGTCTTGAGCCGGGCCCTCAGTCGAACCGACGGCCGCTACGGCTCTTCGAAAGCCGACCGGGATCGGCGATCGCCGCGACGACGGTGCTCGCAGGCGCAAGCTAGATTCGGTCGAGTCCTTCCGCACGGCGCCGCCACGAGATCCAGGCGGGCACCACGGCGATTGCGACCAGGCCGGTCGCCACGGTGCCCAGGATCGCCACGGCACCCATCGAGACCAGGCCCGGGTAGTGCGATGTCGCCAACGACCCGAAGCCGACCACGGTCGTCAGCGCCGCGAGCGCCACGCCCCGGACGGTCTCCTCGAGAGCCGCGCGCACGTCGCCTTCAGGGTGTCCGGCCTCTTCACGGTAGCGGTGCAGGATGTGAATGCCGTAGTCGACGCCGATGCCGATGATCATGGTGATCACGAAGATGTTCATGAAGTTCATGTGCAGACCGAGAGCGACCATGGCGCCGATCATCCAAAGGACGCCGAGGGCGAGCGGCAGGAGCGCGAGACCGCAGGCGCGCAGATCGCGAAAGTCGCTCCAGAGCAGGAGGACGACCAGTACCAGCCCGATCAGCGCCGAGGCCGCCGCGTCGCGTCGGATATCGCCGCGCAAGCTCCCGGACAACACGTTCATGCCGGTCAGCTTCGCGCCGTCACCGAGGCCCGCGGCGAGGTCGAGGGCCGCCTGCGGAACCTCGCGCTTGGGCCGCCCCGGCAGGTTGTAGACCTTGACGACACTGGTCCAGCCTCGCGGCGTTTCGCGCAGGTAGCGATCGAGAATCGCCGCCCCTTGGGGCAAGGCGACGATCGCATCGCGAGTCACCGGACCGGTGGGCTCGAGCGCGCGGGCGAGCAGCGCGAGCCCGTCGCGGAACGCCTCGAGGCGCAAACCCTCGGCGGCGAAGGCGCGTTCGGCGGAGGCGAGGACGCGCCCTACGTCCAATCGGCCGCTGGCGCGCTGCTGGGCCAGCCATTCGAGCGCGTCGCGTTGCTGCTCGAGCGGCGGCAAGACGCGGGTCACGGCTTCGAAACCGCCGAGCTCGCCAGACTCGACCTTCCGCTCTGCCGCCCGGGTCGCCATCTGGGCTAGGTCCAGCACGCCGTCGAGGGTCGTCGCCGAGAGCACCAGGGTCATGTGATCGAAACCGGTGCCGAAGTGCGCGTTGATTTCCTGTTGGGCCAGGATCCCCTGATTGCCGGGAGGGCGCAGCGCCTCGACGTTATCGTCGAAGCGCAGCCGGGACGACGCGGCCAGAGATACCGCCGAGATGAGTGCCGCGAGCAACAACACGGTCCCCGGACGACTCATCGCCAGCCGCGAGATCCGCTCGACGCCGAACGCGAAGAGGTGGAGCCGCGGCTCCCGCTCTCGCCGGCGGTGATGCTCCTCGCTCCACGCGATCATCGCCGGCACCAGGAGGAGCACCGCGATCAGGCAGAAGAGGATGCCCGTCCCGACGATCAGGCCCATTTGCCAGAGTCCCGTGAAGTCGGTGACCAGGAACGCGTAGAAGGTCGCGGCGGTCGTCACGGCTCCGATCACCACGCCGCGCGCCGTCGCGCCGCCCATCGCAGAGAGCGCCTGCGGTAGCGTGGCGCCCGCCTGGCGCTCGTGCAGATAGCGGCCGTAGAGCACAATCACGAAGTCGTTGCCGAGGCCGACCAGAAGCGCGGCGACCCCCGCGGTGGTCGAAGCGAGCACGCCGACGGCGAGCGCCGCGAAACCGAAAGTGATGGCGAGCCCGCAGGCGAGGGGAGCGAAGACCAGCAGCAGGAGGGAGAACCGGCGGTAAGCGACGTAGAACAAGGCGAGCACACCGGCCAGAGAAGTCACGACGTTGATAATGACGTCGCGCCGGATCAACCCGGCATCGTCGAGAACGACCATGTACCGACCGCCGTAGAAGACCTCGGGCGGACCGCTCTCGGGCTCGGCCGCGAGCTCGCCCCACCGGGCGCTCTCAGCCGCCACGACCGCCGAGACGCTGTCATAGAGCGTTTGGTTGAAGCCGAGGTCCTGCGGCGACCGCACCGGTTTGCCGAGGACGAGCATGAGGCGGTGGTCGCGCGACAGGTAGCGCCCCGACGTCCAGTCGACGGCGAGCGGTCCGCGCGCGCCGCCGACGCGGTCGAGCAGCACGTCCGCGAGCCCGAGCGGATCGAGCTTCAGCAGGTCGCGCCAAGCCATCGCTTGAGGCGTCTCGAGCAGTCGACGCAGCTCCGCGGCGCGCGCCCGGATCGCCTCGTCGGAGAGCCGCTCCGCGAACCGTTCGCGGTCGCGGGGATCGAGGAAGAGGGTGGCGCTCGGCAGATACTCGGCGAGCAGCGAGATCGGCTCGCCCACCCGGTGATCGACCGATTGGAACAGGCCACTCGTCTCCATTCCGGCAGCGACCCGGTCGGCGAGCGCTTCGTACGGATCGAGCGGCGCTCCCTCCGGAACGCGGAAGCCGACGACGAAGACGTCGCTCGAGCCGAAGAGTCGTAGCGTTTCCTGGAAAGTCTGGACCTCTTCGTTCTCCGTGGGCAGCAAGCGGAGAACGTCGGGATCGAACCGGAGGCGCGACGCTGCGACCAGCGAGAGCGCCAGCATCACCGCCGTCCCCGCGAACACCCGCAGCGGATGGCGGCCGGCTGCGAGCAGTACCCGGCGCGTCAGGCTTCGAAAGCTCACGCCGTCGGCCGGTCGGGCGCTCCGGCCCCCGGGCTCCCAAGCATCCGCCGATAGCGGACGAAGTACTCGACGCCGGACAGCAGCGTCACCACCAGCGCGACCCACAGCGACAAGGGCGCAAGGTGCGAGAACTCTCCGAGTTTGTTGTGAATGATCAGAAGCGAAACGGCGACGACCTGGACTCCCATTTTCACCTTGCCCGTCCAGCCCGCCGGGATCACCACGCCCTCCGTGGCCGCGACGCTGCGCAGGGCGCCGACCGCGAACTCGCGGGCGAGGATCGCGGCGACCATCCACGCCGGTGTCGCGGCTGGATTGATCTCGACCAGAGTGATGAAGGCCGAGGCCATCAGGATCTTGTCGGCCGCCGGATCGAGCAGCTGCCCGAGCTTGGTGATCTGCCGCCAGCGCCGAGCGAGAAAGCCGTCGAGAAAGTCGGTCAGCGCCGCGCCCAGAAAGAGCGCGAGGCCCAAGTACTCCTTGCCGTCGAACTTGGTGAAGAGAACGACGACGAGAATGGGAACCAGCAGGATCCGAACGAGCGTCAGCAGAGTCGGGAGGTTCGGCATTCGCTCCGCCGTTGGGGCGGCCGACCGGCTCAGCCGCCGAGCCCGGCCGTGGTCAGCCGGATCCGGTTGTCGGCGTCGCGCTCGATCCGAACTTTGCGGCCCTCGAGCAGCTCGGCGTCCTCGCCGGTGAACAGGTTGAAGACTCTGCGGACGTAGTCGCGGGTCTCCTGAAACGGCGGCACGCCGGAATGTTGGACGACCGCTTCCGGACCCGCGTTGTAGGCGGCGAGAGCGAGCTCGAGGTCGCCGAAACGGTCGATCATCCGGCGCAGGTAGGTCGTACCGCCACGGACGTTCTGCTCGGGGCTCCAGGGATCGTCGACGGCGAGATCCCGGGCCGTCCCCGGCATCAGCTGCATCAGGCCCATGGCCCCTTTGCGCGAAAGCGCCCGAGGGTTGTACCCGGACTCGACCTGGATCACCGCCTGCACGAGCTTGGGATCGAGGTCGGCGCGGAAGGCGTGCTCTTCGATCCAACCGAGGGTCTCGGTGTCAGGGACCGGCAACAGGCGCTGCGCCAAGCGGCGCGAGCGCGCCTCGCTCGGCTCGTTGACCATCATTTTGGTGCCGTCCGAACGCACCTCGATGCGGATCTCACCGGCGGCCGCGGGCAGGGCGGTGACTACGGCGACGACGAGTGCGACGGCGATTCGCATGGCCAGAACCTCCATTTTACTCCGGCACACCGCTCAACCGCCGCCGGCGAGCGCGGCGACGAGCTCCGGCACGCGCTTCAGGGCCTCGGGCAGCATGTCCGGCAGCTTGCCGCCAGCTTGCGCGAAGTCGTCGCGACCACCGCCGGACCCCCCCACCAGGGCCGCGACCTCGCGTAGGAGCCTGCCGGCCGGAACCCGCTCGCGAACGTCCTCGGTCACGGCCGCGATCAGGCTCACCTTGCCGTCGCCGCGGGCCCCGATCACCACGACGCCCGAGCCCAGCTTGTCGCGCAGGACCTCCGCGACGTTGCGCAGCTCGCCCGAGGGCGCTGCCGACACCTCCCTGACGAGCACGCGGATGCCGGCGACCTCGTGCTCGCCTCCCGCCTGCCCTGCCGTTCCGGACACGAGTTGGAGGCGCAGCTTGGCGAGCTCCTGATCGCGCTCCTTGAGCTGCCGCTTGAGCGCCGCGACCTCGCGCGGCGCCGCGCCGCCCTCGCCGCCGAGCGCGCTCTCCACCAACTCGAGCTCGCCGTCGCGGCGCCGCAGGTAGCCGAGCGCCCCCTCGCCGCTCAGCGCCTCGATCCGGCGCACGCCCGAGGCGACGCCACGCTCGGCGCGAATCAGGAAGGGGCCGATCTCGCCCGTGTTGCGCACGTGGCAGCCGCCGCAGAGCTCGAGCGAGAAGCCGGGGACCTCGACGGTCCGTACCCGCTCGCCGTACTTCTCGCCGAACAGCGCCATCGCCCCCGCGGCCACGGCGTCCTCGAGCTCGCGGTCGGCCGTGAACCGGGTGTCGACAGCGCGCAAGACCCATTCGTTGACCCGCCGCTCGACGCGCTCGCGCTCCGCTTCGGACAACGGCCGCCCGTGGGTGAAGTCGAAGCGCAGGTGGTCCGGCGCAACCAGCGAACCGGCCTGGCGCACGCCGGCACCCAACACCTCGCGCAGCGCCGCGTGCAGCAGATGGGTCGCCGTGTGATTGCGCTGCGTCGGCAGGCGATGCGCCGGGTCCACCAGAAGCTCCAGAGATGGAAAGGGCGCGGCCAGCTCTCCGGCCTGGACCTCGATGCTGTGCAGAATGTGCCCGGAACGACTCCGCTGGACATCGTCCACGCGGGCTCGCCCCCCTTGCCAGCGAATCTCACCTCGATCGCCGACCTGGCCACCCGACTCGGCGTAGAAAACCGTCCGATCGACGACGACCAACCCCTTCTGCCCCATCGTGATCGCCCCGCCGAGCCCGGACTTTTCGGCTTCCGTGCTCGACTCGCCGTGGGCTTCTTCCAGTCTCCTCACCGCCAGAACCCGGACCCCTTCAATGGAGAGGTCTTCGTAGCCTTCGAATCGAGTCAGTGGGACGGCCTTCAGCTCTTCCGACAACGAGGCCTCGAGCTCGGATTGCCATTTGCGCGCCTCATTGCCCGCCGTGCGCGACCGTTTCCGCTGCTCGGCCAGCGCGCCCTCGAAGCCCGCCTCGTCGACGCCGAAGCGCTCCTCTTCGACGATCTCGCGCACGAGCTGGATCGGCAGGCCGTAGGTGTCGTAGAGACGGAAGGCCACGGGACCGGGGAGCACAGGCGAGCCTTCGCGCTTCGCCTCCTCGATCGACTCTTGGACCATCTTCGCGCCGATCGCGACCGTCGCGAGGAACTTCTCCTCCTCGGCGCGAACGGTCGCCGCCGACGCTGCGCGCGTCGCGGCGAGCTCAGGATAGGCGCCGGCCATGGCCTCGTCGACCACCGGCAGCAGACGACAAAGGAACGGTTCCTCGAAACCCAGGCGCATGCCGTGGCGCGCCGCCCGGCGCAGCAGGCGACGCAGCACGTAGCCACGCCCCTCGTTCGCCGGAATCACGCCGTCGGCGAGCAGGAACGCGATGGCGCGCAGGTGGTCCGCGATCACCCGCAACGAGATGTCGGCGTCGCTCGCGGCGCCATAGCGAACGCCGGCGAGAGCGGCGGCGCCGTCGAGGATCGGGCGGAAGAGGTCCGTGTCGTAGTTCGAGTCGACCCCGGCGAGCACCGCCGCGACCCGCTCGAGGCCGGCGCCGGTGTCGATCGAGGGCTTCGGCAGCGGCGTCAGCTTGCCCGTCGCCGAGCGCTCGTACTGCATGAACACCAGATTCCAGATCTCGAGGTAACGCCCGGAGTCGGTACCTTCGGCCCAGGGGAGGGCCGGTTGATCCGGGTCGCGGTCGACGAAGATCTCGCTGCAGGGTCCGCACGGACCGGTTTCTCCCATCGCCCAGAAATTGTCCTTCTCGCCGCACCGGATCACGCGCGCTGCCGGCAGCCCCGACAGCTTCCGCCAGAGATCGAATGCCTCGTTGTCCTGCTCGTAGACCGACGCGAACAGGTGTGCCGGCGACAGCCCCCAGACCCGGGTCACCAGATCCCAGCCCCACTCGATCGCCTCGGCCTTGAAGTAGTCGCCGAAGGAGAAGTTGCCGAGCATCTCGAAGAAGGTGTGGTGGCGCGGGCTGGGGCCGACGTTCTCGAGGTCGTTGTGCTTGCCCGAAACGCGCAGGCACTTCTGCACCGTGACGGCGCGGGGGAATTCGGGCGCCGAGGCGCCGGTGAAGTAGTCCTTGAACTGGACCATGCCGGCGTTGGCGAACATCAAGGTCGCGTCGCCGTGCGGCACCAGCGGTGAGCCCGGCACGGCGCGGTGGTCGCGCTCGGAGAAGAAGTCGACGAAACTCCGCCGGATGTCGGCGCTCCTCATCGGGTTACTCGCCTTCCTGGAGTCTGGACCGCTGCGACGCGGCCCGGGCGCTCAATCGTCGTCGGCCGGAAGCTCGTCCGCATCTCGCGCGAACTCCTTCGAAACATGGAAGATAACACTACTCGCATAGCCTTTCCGCTGCAGATGGCGGGCGAGCGCGGCGGCGTCCGTGCCCCGCCGTGCCCACCGCGCGGCGGCCTCGCGGGCGCGTTCGAGCTCCGCCTCGGGATCGAGCGCCGCGAGCGCCGACTCGATGGCGTCGGCCTCGGCGCCGCGACGCGCCAGCTCACGCGCCACCCCCGCCCGACCCAGGCCCTTGCGCTCAGCCCGCTCGTGGGCGAAGGAGATCGCGAGCTCCGCCTCGGAGCCGAGATAGCCGAGCTCGACCGCCCGCTCGAGCGCCGCTGCGATCGACTCGGCGCCGAACCCCCGCGCCGCGAGCTTTCGTCGCAACTCCGCCCGGAAGTGTCCCCGCCGCCCGAGCAGATCGAGCGCCTTGGCAAAGCAGGCTTCGCTGTCTTCGGGAGCGGTCATGGGCGGCTTCCGCGAGTGCTGAAGCCGGACGGGCCGAGGAACCCCAGCGTCAGGCTCGTAGCGAACCGCTCGAGCGCCTGATCAGGACTCGACATCGCGCGTTCACGAACGCAGCTTGCGCACGAGCCGGCGCAGAGGCGATCCGCCGTCGAGGCGCCGCTCGACGTCGTCGAGGCTGGCGGGGAGCAGGACGATGTTGCGGCGACGCAGCTCGAGCAACAGGAGCTCCATCTGGTCGGAGCGGACTTCGGCGTCGCCCGCGAGCAACCGCCGCAGCGTCATCCGTCCGTCGACTCCCTCGAGGAACGCGCGTTGCGCGACCGGCAGCGCTTCGAGCTCTCGCTGCTCGGGCGCGCGGACCCAGACCGGCACCAGGGCCTCGACCGACTCCGACGGCAGCAGCGCCCGTTCGGCACCCATCAGGACTTCTTCGTCGACCAAGCCGAGCAGGATCTCGGAAAGATCGAGCTCTTTGCTTGACGGCGCGTCGCCAACACCGGTCCGCGAAATCGCCAGGATTCCTTTCTCGATCAGCCGCGACACCGCCTCGAGAAAGGGAAAATGCACACCTCCTGCACGGTCGTGAAGGTCGGCGATCGAGGTCTCGCCCGCAACCAATCCCGAGATCCGGCGCTCGTAGGGGGAGAGACCTTCGAGCGTCCAAGCGGATCCGCGCGAGAGCAGTATCGAATCGTCGGGAAGCAGTTTGCGGATCCGCGCCTCTTCATCCGTCCACCGCGTCCCCTCGAGCACGAGCTCCCGGGGATCCAGCGAGACCTCGAACGGCTGCCGACTCGGCTCTTCGTCGTCGAAGTAGAAGACGCCACGACGCCAGAGCATGAGATCCTGGACCGATTCCCGAATGGAGCGATCGAGCGCGCGTTGGAGCGCCTCTTCGCCGAGGCTGCGGCTCTCGAACAGGCTGAATCCGAGCGGGACGTTGCGAGCGCGCGAGCTGCGCAGCGCCTCCACCAGCGCCGGCGCCTCGAGCAGACCGTGAGCGATCAGATGTTGGCCGAAGAGCTCCTGGGGGTGGTTCGACCGGCAGTAGACCACCCGACCGCCACGCAGCGCCACCCGCTTCTCTCGGCTCGTCCGGCGTAGGACGAGGCTCCCGGTCGCCCGCTCGTGCGACGCCCACTGGAGCAGGTGCGCGGGTGGAAACGCCGCCAGTCTTCCAGTGAAGTCCAAGCGATGCCCTTCTGCCGGTCTCTCGGAGAGGATCGTCGCGGTGGCGCCCGCAGGCGCCCGGCCCGCGCGGCCCTCAGCCCTTCGGGCCTTCGATACGCTCGATCTCGAACGGCGAGCCGGACGAGAGGTCGCCACCCGGCATCTCGAGCCGCGATTCCATCTCCTCGCGCGAGGCGTCCGAGGTGAACTGGATGCCCTGCAACTTGAGCTTGAACTCGTCGGGATTCGAGGCGCGGCGCATCGCTTCTTCGAGCGTGATCAGACCGGCCTTGTAGAGCGAGAAGAGCGACTGGTCGAAAGTCTGCATGCCGTACTGGCTGGTGCCCAAGGCGATCTGCTCGCGGATGTACTTCGTCTTCTCCTTGTTCTCGATGCAGTCTCGGATGTAGGGCGTCGCGATCATGACCTCGGCGGCGGGTACGCGTCCGATGCCGTCGGCGCGCGGCATCAGGCGCAGCGAAATGACCGCTTTCAGTACTTGCGCGAGCTGGATGCGGATCTGCTTCTGATGGTGCGGCGGAAAGACCGCGATGATGCGGTTGATGGTCTCCGTTGCATCGAGGGTATGGAGCGTCGAGAAAACCAGGTGACCCGTCTCGGCCGCGAGCAGCGCGGTCTCGATCGTCTCGTAGTCGCGCATCTCACCGACCAGGATCACGTCGGGATCCTGGCGCAGCGCCGAGCGCAAGGCGATCGCGAAGCCGCGGGTATCGACCTCGATCTCGCGCTGATTGACGATCGATTTCTTGTCGCGATGCAGGAACTCGACCGGGTCCTCGATCGTCACGATGTGCTCGGTGCGCAGCGTGTTGATGTAGTCGATCATCGAGGCGAGCGTCGTGGACTTGCCCGAGCCGGTCGTGCCGGTGCAGAGCACGAGGCCACGCTGCTCGGCGCAGATCGACTCCAGCACCGGCGGCAGCGTCAGCTCGCGGATCGTCAGGATCCGACCTGGAATGACGCGCAGAACCAGCCCGACGGTGCCGCGCTGCTGGAAGATATTGCAGCGGAAGCGCCCCAGCCCGGGCACGGAGTAGGCGATGTCGATCTCGAACTCGTCCTTGAAGCGCTGCTTCTGCCGAGCGTTCATCATCGAGAACGCCATGGCGATGGTGTCCTCCTGCATCAGGCGCTTGAGCTCCGCCAGCGGTAGAAGTTGACCGTCGATGCGCAGCACCGGATGGGAGCCGACCTTCAAGTGCAAGTCGGACGCCTTTCTCTCGACGGCGATCTTCAGTAGGTCATTGACGTTCATGGCGCCCCTTTGCGGCCGCTCGGCCGAGACCTCAAGACGGCTGCCCGACCGCAGGAACCGCCGCCGGCACGGCGGTCAGCCAACCGAAGCGATCCAGCGTCCGGCCCCGAGTCAGTGCGAGGAACTCGGCGGTGAGCTTTCGGGTGATCGGCCCTGGCGTGCCGTCGCCGATCTGCAACCGGTCGACCGAGCGGATCGGGGTGACCTCGACGGCGGTACCGGTGAAGAAGGCCTCGTCGCAAGTGTAGAGCATGCCGCGCGGGATCGCGACGCGCCGGATCTCGAGGCCCATCTCCTCGGCCAGCGTCTGAATCGAGCTGCGGGTGATGCCGGGCAGGATCGCCGAGGCGACCGGCGGCGTGTAGAGCACGCCATCCTGGACGAGAAAGACATTCTCGCCCGAGCCCTCGGAGACATGGCCGTTGCTATCGAGCGCGATCCCTTCGGCGTAACCGTCGGCGACCGCCTCCATCTTGATCAGCTGGGAATTCAGATAGTTTGCCGTCGCCTTGGCGAGCGCGGGAGAGCCGCCGAGACCGGATCGACGCCAAGAGGAGACGCAGACGTCGACGCCCTTCTCGATCGCGTCGTCGCCGAGGTAGCGTCCCCAGGGCCAGACCGCGATCACGACCTCGACCGGGCTCTTCAGCGGGTTGATTCCGACGGTACCGAAACCGCGAAAGACGATCGGCCGGATGTAGCACTCCTCGAGTTGGTTGCCGCGGATGGCGTCGAAGCAGGCCTGCGCCAGCTCGTCGCGCGTAAACGGGATCGCCATCCGGTAGACCTTGCAGCTGTTCTCGAGCCGCTTCAGGTGCTCCCCGAGGCGGAAGATCGCCGGCCCTTCCGGCGTCTGGTAGCAGCGGATTCCCTCGAACAGGCCCGAGCCGTAGTGGAGCGCGTGAGCCATCACGTGCACGGTGGCCTTCTCGAACTCGACCAGCCGGCCGTTCATCCACACGAACTTGATCCCATCGAACGGGCTCTGCGCCACGGCCACCTCCTCAGAAGAAATCAGACTCCCCGGCATCGTAATCCCCGCTCCAAGGGGTGTCAACGAAAGGCGCCACGCGATACCGGCCGGCGCCGACCAGCTCGGGTGGACCCCACCCGCTTCGACTAGCGCGTCCGGGCGTCGATCGCTCCGGGCACGCTGCGCCGAGCTCCCTGGAAGAAGTCGAGGAGGAAATCGTTGGACAGCTCGCCCGAGACTCTTCAGGTGTCTGCGTCAAGGCGTGCCGCCAGGAGGATTCCTGCGGCGACCACCGCAGCTGTCTCGACGCGCAGGATCCGCTCCCCGAGCGACCAACGTGGCACGGCGAACCTGTCGAAGAGCTCGCTCTCGGACGGGCCCCACCCACCTTCCGGTCCCACCAACAGGGCGACACGCGGGCATCCGAGGCCCTCGTGGCGGCGCTGAGGACCGACGTCCAGAGCCCAGACCGGCGTGGCATCGCTGCGGATCTTCCCGAGTACCTCGGCGAGCATGGCGGCTGTCGCGATCTCGGGCACCCGAGAGCGGCCGCACTGCTCGACGGCCGCCACGCCGACGCGACGAAGGCGTTCGAGCTGGGCGGGACCGAAGGCCCGGGCGCCCCGTTCGGCGGTGAGAAAGCGGATGGCGGCGACGCCGACCTCGGTCGCCTTCTCGACGAGCCAAGCGGCCCGCTCCGACTTGGGCGGGGCGACGAAGAGCTCGACCGCTAGCGCCGGCTCGTTGGCGGGCGCCTCGCCGGCGAGCCGGACGACCGATTCTCGCTTCGAGATCGCGACGACCTCGGCGAAGCGGGCGTGACCGCCACCATCGGTCAGCCGCAGCACGTCGCCAGGCGCGAGCCGCTTGACCCGGAAGAGGTGGTGGTGGGCGTCCCCCCCGATTCGCCACTCCGCCGCCGCGAGCGCCTCCGCCGGCACGACCAGAGTCGTCGCGCTCACGGCTCGAGCTCCGCATTGAGCGCAACCCACTCTCCCTCCGACCGCCGCGCTACCGCGCGGAAGCCGTGCCTGGCGATCTGCGCTCTCGCCGCTTCCTCCTGTTCGAGGAGGATTCCGGAGAAGAGGGCGCGGGCGCCATCATCGAGGCAGGTCGCGAGCCGGGCGAGCTCCGGGCCGATCTCGGCGGGAATCACGTTGACGAGCGCTAGATCGAAGCGATTGCCTCGCCTTGCTTTCCCTGCCATGGAGAGTGCGGCGAGCGAACCCGCGTAGACGCGCATCGGCTGCCAGCCGTTGAGGGCGGCGTACTGAGAGACGAGCAGCGCGGCCCCCGGATCGACGTCGAAGGCGACCACCTCCCGCGCGCCGAGCAGCCGCGCCGCGAAGGCTAGAATGCCGGTGCCACAGCCAACGTCGAGAACTCTCCGATGCGCGCAGCCCACTTCCTCGAGCAGCGCGAGCGCGAGCCGCGTCGATTCGTGGCTGCCGACGCCGAAGGCGGTGCGCGCGGGCAGGCGGATGAGCCGTCTGCATCCGGGTTCGTACGGGGCGTCGACTTCCTCCGGCTCGCGCGGATCGACGACGAAACCGGCGCCGACCTCGATCGGTTGGGCGCGGCACCGCCATGGCTCGAGCCAGTCACGCTCGACGATCTGCTCCGCCGCGCCCAGCTCCCCACCCGGACACCAGAGCGCGAAGGCGGCCCGGCGCTCGCCGTCGGGAGCTTCTCGACCGGGAAAGTAGATCCAGCCAGAAAGCGGTGCGTCGCCATGTGGAGTCACTTCGTCGTGCTCCACGCCGCCGGCGCCGGCACCCCAGAGCCAGCCTTCGAAAGCGTCCTGCTGATCTGGAGGTACCGTGAAGCGAAGACGGACCATTCGGCTCATCCGCCGAACAGATCCTTGACTTTCTCGAGCACGCCTCGGCCCTCCTTGACCGGCCGCGACTCGAGATCGGCGAGGCGGCGCAGCAGCACGACATGCTCGTCGGAGAGCTCCGAGGCCTTGGGGATGTCGACCGCGATCTCGGCGACATGATCTCCTCGTCCCGATCCGCCGAGACGCGGAATCCCCTTGCCCTTCAGCCGCAGCTGGCGGCCCGGTGGCGTTCCGGCGGGGATCGCGAGCTTCTCGGCGCCATGTAGCGTTGCGACCTCGATCTCCGCGCCGAGCACGGCCTGCGCGTAGCCGATCACCTCCACCGTCAAGACATGCAGCCCCTCGCGGTGGTAGCGCTCGTGCGGCGCCACAGCAACCACCACGTAGAGGTCGCCGGTGCGTCCACCGCGGCGCCCCTGCTCGCCCTCCCCAACCAGCCGGAGCCGGGCGCCGCTGTCAACGCCGGCAGGAATCCGGATCTCGATCTCGTGTTGTCGCTCGGCCCTCCCTTCGCCCCGGCAGGCCGGACAGGGATCGGCGATCGTCTCGCCGGCGCCGTTGCAGGCCGGGCAGGTTCGGGCGACCGTGAAGAAGCCTTGCGAGTAGCGCACCTGTCCGCGCCCGCCGCAGGTGCGACAGCTCTCCGGGCGTGCAGCCTGCCGGGAGCCGCTGCCGGAGCAAGCGGCGCAAATCTCCAGGCGAGGGTATCGAAGCTGGCGTGTCGTGCCGAAGACGGCCGCTTCGAACTCGATCTCGATGTCGTAGCGAAGGTCCGCGCCCGGCACCGGACCGCCGGGACGCGCACGTCCGCCGAAACCGCCGCCGATGCCGAAGAGATCGCCCAGGATGTCCGAGAAATCGCCGAAGATCGACGGATCGAAACCGCCGGCGCCGAACGGGCTCGGTCCGGCATGGCCGAAGCGGTCGTAGGAGCCCCGGCGCTCGGAATCGGACAGCACGGCGTAGGCCTCGGCCGCCTCCTTGAATCGCTCTTCCGCCTGCGCGTCGCCCGGGTTCTTGTCCGGGTGGTACTTGACCGCGAGCTTGCGGTAGGCGCCCTTGATCTCCTGGGCCGTCGCGTCTCGCGCGACGCCCAGCACGCCGTAGTAGTCACCGCGCCCGCCGGCGCGTGCTCGAGCGGACATTCTGGCGGCTCAGCTCGCCGAACCGTCGGACGAGCCCGCCAAGCCGGAGTCGCCGGTGCTCGCGAGCATCATCTCGGAGAGCTGACGCGAGATGGAGTTGAGGTCGAACAGCGCCGTCTCGAGGTCGGCGCGGGCGTCGCTGCCGAGAGCGACCCTGGCCCGGAGCAGGATGTCCGAGACTTTCTTGCGGTCCTTCTCTCCGAGAGCGTCACGGAACTGCTGGAAGACCTTTTCGTTGGTGTAGATCAGTCCTTCGACCCGGTTGCGCAGGCGGCGGATCTCTCGTTTCTGAGCGTCCTGTTGCGCGAACTGATCGGCCTCTTCGACCAGGCGCTCGATCTCCTCCTTGGAGAGCCCGCCTGCCGGGTTGATCTGGATCGACTGCGACTGATTGGTCGCCACGTCGCGCGCCGAAACCGAAACGATGCCATTGGAGTCGATGGCGAAGGTCACCTCGATCTGCGGCACGCCGCGCGGTGCCGAGGGGATGCCGACCAGCTCGAAGCGGCCGAGCGATCGGTTGCCCGAGGCGATGTCACGCTCGCCCTGGAGCACGTGGATCTCCACCGTATCCTGGTTGTCGACGACGGTGGTGAAGATCTGCGTGTTCTTGGTCGGGATGGTCGCGTTGCGCTCGATCTGCTTGACGAACAACCCGCCGTGCGTCTCGATGCCGAGAGAGAGCGGCGTGACGTCGAGCAGCACGAGGTCCTTGATGTCACCGCGGATGATCCCGCCCTGGATCGCCGCGCCAATCGCCACCACCTCGTCCGGGTTGATGTCCCGGTTGGGCGCCTTGCCGAAGATGCGTTCGACCGAGCGGACCACCATCGGGGTGCGGGTCTGTCCGCCGATCAGCAAGACCTCCTCGACATCCTCGGGAGAGTAGCCGGCCTGCTCCAGAGCGTCGCGACAAGGGCCCTCGGTGCGCGCCACCAGGTCACCCACCAGCGACTCGAAATGCTCGCGGGTGAGGGAGCGCGACAGGTGCCGTGGGCCGCTGTCATCGGCCGAGATAAAGGGCAGGTTGATGACTGCCTCGGTCGAGCTCGAAAGCTCGCACTTGGCTCGCTCCGCCGCTTCCTTGAGGCGCTGCAGCGCCATTCGATCCGTGCGCAGGTCGATCTCGGTCTCCGCTCGGAACTCGCCGATCAGCCAGTCGATGATGCGCTGGTCGAAATCCTCGCCGCCCAGATAGGTGTCGCCCGCGGTCGACTTGACCTCGAAGATCCCCTCGGAGAGCTCGAGGATCGAGATGTCGAAAGTGCCTCCGCCCAGGTCGTAGACGGCGATCCGCTTTCGAGTCTGCACGCGATCCAGTCCGTAGGCCAGCGCCGCGGCCGTCGGCTCGTTGAGGATGCGCAGCACTTCGAGGCCGGCGATCCGTCCGGCGTCCTTGGTAGCCTGCCGCTGCGAGTCGTCGAAGTAGGCGGGGACGGTGACGATCGCCTCCTTGACCGGTTCGCCGAGCACCTCTTCGGCGAAACTCTTGAGCTCCCGCAGCACGAAAGCCGCGATTTCCTCGGGACTGTGCTCCCGTTCGCGGATCTGAATCTTGACGTCGCCGTTGGGCGCCTCGACCAGAGCGTAAGGCAGGGTGTCGCGCGCCCGCTGCACGTTCGGGTCGTCGTACTTGCGGCCGATCAGGCGTTTCACCGCATAGACCGTCTGCTGCGGATTGGTGATCGCCTGGCGTTTGGCGATCTGGCCGACCAGCCGGTCGCCGTCGGCGGTGAAGGCGACGATCGACGGCGTCGTGCGGCTACCGTCGCGATTGGCGAGGACCCGCGGAGAGAACGCCTCGACCAGGGCCACACAGCTGTTGGTCGTGCCGAGGTCGATGCCGATGATCTTGCTCACGAGTCCTCCCCGGTGACTGCTGTGCGCGCGGCGGTCGCGGGCTCGGTCGCGCCCTCTTCGGCGTCCGCCCCGGAGCGGTCCTCGGGCGGCACCGCCACCCGGACCATCGCCGGCCGCAGCAGCCGATCGTGCAGCAGGTAGCCGCGCTGGAGCTCGTCGATCACGGTTGGCATGGCCACCTTCGGCGACTCCTCTCGCGCCACCGCCTCATGGACGTTGGGATCGAACGGAGCACCCAGGGCCCGCACCTCGGCCAGCCCGAACCGCCGGAGCGTGTCGGCGAGCTGCCGCGCGATCATCTCGACGCCACGTCGCAGATCCTCGGGCTTGCCCTGCGCGACCGCGGCCCGTTCGAGGTTGTCGACCACGGCCAGGAGCTCGCGGATCGGCTCGGCGAGAGCGAAACGCCGCACCTCCTCGCGCTCGCGCTCCATCCGTTTGCGGAAATTGTCGAAGTCCGCGCGCAGCCGCAGATAGCTATCCTGTAGCTCGGCGATCTCGGCCTCGTGCTCGCTCTCCCGGTCGGCACGCGACTCGGCCTCGGCGCCGGGCCGCTTGCCCTGGTCCTCCTCTTCGGCCGCACCTTCGAATCCGAGGATCTCGATCTCATCCTCATCGAATCGGCCGGAGCTCTCCTCGGCTGCCGAAGGCTCGTCGGGCTCGCGCAGCGGATCTTCCGTCACCCTTTCTCTCCTCCCCGCGAGGCGCTCTCGACGAGCGCGCGCGACAACGATTCCCCGAGATAGTCGACCAACGGGATGATCCGGTCGTAGGGCATCCGCAATGGGCCGAGAATCCCCAGGCTGCCGCGCGCGCTGCCCTCCGCTCCGAACGGGCGCGCGACCAGCGACAGCCCGAGATCGGAAGTCACCTGGCTGTCCTCGCCGATCACTACCCGCACGCCGTTGCCGTCCAGGCACTGATTGAGCAGCTCCACCAGATGCTGACGCTCGGCGAAGGCGTCGAGCAAGCGGCGAACGCGATCGACGTCGGAGTTCAGGTCGCGCTGGCCGAGCAGATGGGCGGTGCCCTCCATCACGAGATCACATTCTGCACTGGATTCGAGGCCCTGGCTCGCGAGCTTGATCGCCCTTCCGAGCAGGTGGTCGACTTGCGCCCGCTCGTCCCGCATCATCGCGAGCAGTCGCTCGCGAATCGCGCGCAGCGTCTTGCCACGGAAGTTCTCGGTCAGGTAGTTGGAGATCCGCACCAACTCGTCGCGCGGGATCTCCTCGTCGACGTCGAGCAACTTGTTCTCGACGAAGCCGCTGTCCGAGACCACGACGCACAGTACCCGGCGCCCCGAGAGCGGGACGAACTCCACTGCTTCGAGGACCGTCTCGCCGAACGCCGGAGTGACCAGCACGCCGATCTGCCCCGACAGGTCCGAGAGCAACTGGGCCGAGACGCCGATCAGGTCCTCGGCGGGCGTCGGCGCGCCGTGAAGGTCGCCGTCGATCCGCCGCCGCTCGGACTCCGAAACCTCCTGCGCCTCCATCAGGGCCCGGATATAGAGGTGATACCCGGCGCGACTGGGCAACCGGCCCGCCGAGCTGTGCGGCTGCTCGAGCAGCCCGAGCTCCTCCAGATCCGCCATCACGTTTCGAATCGTGGCAGCCGAGACGCCGTGGCGGACGTGTTTCGCGACGGCGCGCGAGCTCACCGGCTCGCCCGACAGGATGTAGGTATGAATCACGTCCTTCAGGATCTCTCGATCCCGAGGCGTGAGCTCGTTGACGGGACGGGTCTCCCTCATCATCTGGACGGCCGAGTCCGGCGGGACGAAACCACCCTCCGCACCCGCCCCTGATTTCGCGGGTGCCATTGCGCAGAACTCGGCAGCCACCTTATCTTAGCGCAGTGATCTCTCCTCAACCGTCCCTCGCCGGGATCCGCTACGTCCTCGCGGGCGCCGGTCGTGTCGGGTCGAGCCTCGCCTACTGGCTGGCGACGCGTGGCGCCATCCCGACCACGATCGCCGGCCGCGCGGAGTCAGACACGGCACGAGGGCTCGCCGCCGAGCTCGGCTGCCGGTTCGAGTCGCTGGCTGCTCTCGACAGCCGTGGGGCCGACCTCCTGCTTCTCGCGCTGCCCGACGCCGTGCTGGCTGCCACGGCGAGCGAGCTCGCGGAGCGTCCGCAAGCGAGAGTCGCCTTGCATGTCGCCGGCGCGTTCGGCGCCAGCGTGCTCGCGCCCTTGCGCGTGAGAGGCACCTCGGTCGGCGCCTGGCACCCGCTGCGGGCGTTTCCGGCGCCCTCGCGCGACGTCGCCGAGGCGACCGGCACTTTCTTCGCCCTCGATGGCGATGCCCGAGCCCTCGAGCTCGGTCGACGACTCGCCCTCGCTCTCGGCGGCAGCGCCGCCACGGTCCCCGAGTCGGTGCGCTGCCTCTACCACTTCGCCGCCACGGTCGCCGCCGGCGGCGTCACCACGCTGCTCGCGACCGTCGCCGGACTAGCCGATCGCCTTGGGCTCCCCGCGGCGGCCCGCGCCGGCTACCTCGAGCTCGCACGCGGCGCCCTCGCTGCCGCGGGCGCCGCGGCGGATCCGGCCGACGCGATCACCGGGCCGGTCGCGCGTGGCGATCTCGACACGCTCGTCGCTCAATTCGACGCGCTCCGCCGGACGGATGCGGAGCTCCTTCCGCTCGCCGTCGAGCTCGCGCGCGAGACGCTCCGCCAGGCCGCGCGCCGGGCCGCTCCGACGCCCGCGCAGAGAGCGCTGGCGGAGCGCCTCCGGCGCCCGAACTCCTTGACCAGTCGAAAGATCGGATGCTAACGTCCCCTCCTGAGCCCTAGGCAAGCGGAATGGTCTTTTTCAACTACAGCACCATGCAGATGGCGGCCAAGGTGGTGTACTACGGCCCCGGTCTGTGCGGCAAGACCACGAACCTCCAATACATCTACTCCCATACTGCGACCGACAGCCGAGGCGAAATGGTCTCGCTCGAGACCGAGACCGATCGGACGCTTTTCTTCGATCTATTGCCCATCGACGTCGGCTCGATCGCCGGCTTCAACACCCGCATCCAGCTCTACACGGTTCCCGGACAGGTCTTCTACAACACGACGCGAAAGCTCGTGCTCAAGGGCGTCGACGGCGTGGTCTTCGTCGCCGACTCGCAGCGGCCGATGCACTCGGCCAATGTCGAGTCGTTACG
This sequence comes from uncultured Acidobacteriota bacterium, assembly GCA_963700315.1. Taxonomy (GTDB): domain Bacteria; phylum Acidobacteriota; class Thermoanaerobaculia; order Multivoradales; family JAGPDF01; genus JACTMI01. The sequence goes on from CAVOXC010000003.1 coordinate 835,389, forward strand.
GAATCTCGAGGCGAACGTCGCCGAGATGGGGCTGTCGTTCGACACCCTGCCGATCGTGCTGCAGTACAACAAGCGGGACCTGCCGGACGTAATCTCCGTCCAAGAGCTCGAACGCTCCCTCAATGACCGAGGGTGGCCGAGCTTCGAAGCGTCCGCCAAGACCGGCATGGGCGTCTTCGAGACGCTCAAGGGGGTCTCGAAGCTGACGCTTGTCAACCTCAAGAAGCGCCTCACCAGAGTGGGTGCCGAGAGCGCCGCGCTCCGGCCCGGCGCGGGGCGCCCGCTCGCGCCGCGCCCGGTGCCCGCTCCGGCACCGCGGCCGACACCGCCAACCCCAACCGCCGGGCGGCCGGTGCCGCCGACCCAGCCGGTCGCGTCGAAGAGCTCCCAACGGCCGAGGACGAGCCAGGTCGACGTCCTCGCGGAGCTCGAAAAGATCCGCAAGCAGGCGATGGGCGGCCAGTCCTCCGCCTCCTCCGCCGCCGCGCCTCGCGTCGCCGGGTCTGGGGCGCACGCTCGAGTGACTCCCGCCGCCGCGCCTGCGCCGACGCCACCGCCGGCGCGTTCGGGAGCGTACCCAAAACCGGCCGCGCCCAGCCCGTCCGGGGCGCACGCGAAGGTCGCGACCAACGGCAAGGGAGACATCCATCGTTCGGTCGAGCTGACCTTGAAGCGCGCCGAGTTCGATCGCGCGCGGCGTTTCCTGCTCAACTTGCGCGTCGAGGACAGCAACCAGCTTGTCGTCGACGCCATCAAGGACCTGCCGATCGAGATCCAGGACGCGGCGGGACTCGAGCGCGTCTTGCTGCAGCTCCACGTCGCGGTCAAATCCAAGGACTGAGCTCGGCGGTTCCGGCGCGGGCGCGCTGGTAGAGTCCGCGCCATGCGTTGCCCCTTCTGCGCGGCCAACGAGGACCGCGTCGTCGATTCCAGAGAGAGCCGTGACAGCGCGACCATCCGTCGGCGTCGCGAGTGCCTGACCTGCCGCCGTCGCTTCACCACCTACGAGAAGGTCGAGGAGATCGCCTACAAGGTCGTGAAGAACGACGGCTCCCGCCAGGAGTTCGACCGCGCCAAGCTGCTGCGCGGGCTCGAGAAAGCCTGCGAGAAGCGCCCCGTCTCGCCGCTCCAGCTCGAGAAGATCGCCGACGAGGCCGAGAACCTGCTCGCCGAGCGCGACGATCGCGAGATCTCGACCCGCGATCTGGGCGCGTTTCTGATGGAGCAGCTCTCCGAGCTCGACCAGGTCGCCTACGTCCGCTTCGCCTCCGTGTATCGCCGATTCGAAGACGTCGGCGAGTTCATGCAGGAGCTGAAGTCCCTGCTCAAGACGCAGAAGCCGAAGCGGCGCAAGGGACGGCGATGAGCAACGGCGCCCGTGCCCGCGAGCTCGGCGCAGAGGAGAGCCCCAAGCTCCCCGACCTGCTCCCCGTCCTGCCGCTGAAGGACACGGTGCTCTATCCCTACATCATCGTGCCCCTTTCGATTGGCCGCGAGAGCTCGATTCATGCCGTCGACCAGGCGCTCTCCGAGCACCGGCTGGTCGCGCTGGTGGCTCAGCGCGATCCGAGCGTCGACGAACCGGGGTCCGAGGATCTCTACGAGTTCGGCACCGCGGCCGCGATCATGCGAATGCTCAAGCTGCCCGACGGCAGGATTCGCATCCTCGCCCAGGGCGTCTCGCGCATTCGCGTCGAGCACGTCTCGGAAAGCGAGCCCTTCCTTCAGGCGCGCGTGTCGCCGATCGCGGAGAGCGAGCTCCCCGCGACCACGCTCGAGCTCCAGGCGCTCATTCGCTCGGCCAAGGAGGCGATGGACCGGATCGTCTCGCTCGGCAAGGGGGTCTCGCCGGAAGTGCTGGTGCTGATCGCCAATCTCGAGGACCCGGGCCGGCTCGCCGATTTGATCGCCTCGAACCTCGAGCTGACGCTCGTGGACGCTCAAGCCGTCCTCGAGCAGCTCGACCCGGTCGCGCGCCTCAAGGGCATGGCCGAGGCGATGCACCGCGAGATCCAACTGCTGACGATGCAGCAGGAGATCTCCCTGCAAGCGCGCGGCGAGATCGACCGCAGCCAACGCGAATACTTCCTGCGTCAGCAGCTGCGCGCCATCCAGCAGGAGCTGGGCGAAGGCGACGATCTCGAGGACGACATCGCCAAGTACCGACGCCTGGGCGAGGAGAAGGGCCTTTCGGAGGAGGCGCTCGAAGAGATGCAGCGCCAGATTCAGCGCCTCGAGCGGACGCATCCCGACTCCGCGGAGAACGCCGTCCAGCGCACCTACCTCGATTGGCTGACCGGATTGCCGTGGCAGAGCGAAAGCGTCGACTCGATCGACCTCGAGCTCGCCAAGCAGGTTCTCGACGACGATCACTATGACCTCGACAAGATCAAAGAACGGATTCTCGAGTATCTCGCGGTGAGGAAGCTGCGCGGCGACGCACGCGGACCGATCCTCTGCTTCGTCGGGCCGCCGGGCGTTGGCAAGACCTCGCTCGGTCGATCGATCGCCCGGGCACTCGGCCGCAAGTTCGTCCGGCTCTCGCTCGGCGGCATCCGCGACGAGGCCGAGATCCGTGGCCACCGCCGCACCTACGTCGGCGCGCTGCCCGGGCGCATTCTGCAGGGAATCCACCAGGCCGGCACGGCCAACCCGGTCTTCATCCTCGACGAGATCGACAAGGTCGGCTCCGACTTTCGCGGTGATCCCTCCTCGGCTCTGCTCGAGGTCTTGGACCCGGAGCAGAACTCGACATTTCGGGACCACTATCTGGGCGTCGCCTACGATCTGTCGAAGGTGCTCTGGCTGACCACCGCCAACATGCTCGACCCGATCCAACCCGCCTTCCTCGACCGTATGGAGGTCCTGCGCCTCTCGGGCTACACGCTGGAGGAGAAGTTGGCGATCGCCAAGCGCCACCTCGTCCCGAAACAGCTCGCCGAGCACGGGCTGTCGGAGAAGCAGGTCGACTTCAGCGATCGGGCGCTCGAGCGGATCGTCTCGGGCTACACGCGCGAGGCCGGACTGCGCAACCTCGAACGGGAGATCGCCTCGGTTTGCCGCAAGGTCGCGGTCGCCGTGGCCTCGGGCAAACGCCGCAGGGCCGCGGTCGGACCGAAGACCGTCGAGCGCTTCCTCGGTCAGCCGCGACATTGGACCGACGACCTGCTCCAGCGCGATCAGGTCGGCATCTCGACCGGGCTCGCCTGGACCGCGGTCGGCGGCGAGCTGATGATGATCGAGGTGCTCGCGACCCCCGGCAAGGGGCAGCTGATCCTGACCGGACAGCTCGGCGAGGTGATGAAAGAGTCGGCCCAGGCGGCGGTGACCTTCTGCCGCGCCTGGGCGGCGCGCAACGGCTACGCCACCGAGTTCTTCACGGACAACGACCTGCACGTCCACGTCCCCGCGGGAGCGATCCCCAAGGACGGGCCTTCGGCGGGCGTCACGGTCGCAACCGCGATCGTCTCGGCTCTCACCGGCCGCAAGGTCGACCGCAAAGTGGCGCTCACCGGCGAGATCACCCTGCGCGGGGACGTGCTGCCGGTCGGGGGCCTCAAGGAGAAGCTGCTCGCGGCGCGCGCCGCCGGGGTGCGTGAGGTGGTGCTCCCGCACCTCAACCGGCGGGAGATCTCGGAGATCCCGAAGGCGGCTCTGCAGGAGCTCGAGCTCATTTTCGTCGAGACGATGGCGGCGGCGCTCGAGCGGGCGCTCAAGCCCAACCGCCGCGCCGGAGCCGGGCGCCGGGGGGCCGGGCCGGCGCCCCGTCCCAAGTCCCGGCGGTGAGCGGCGGCGAGGAGCAGCTCGTCGCCTGGCTGCGGCGGCGGCTCGGTGGCGCCGATCTGCTCGGCGACGACACCGCGCGCCTGCGGGTCGCGGGCGAGCTCGCGATCACCGCCGACCAGCAGATCGAAGGCGTGCACTTCCCGGCGGACCTCGACCCCGCAACGGTCGCGCAGCGCCTGCTCGCCGTCAATCTCTCGGACCTCGCGGCGGCGGGCGCGGTGCCGCGCTGGGCCCTCTCGACGATCGCCGCGCCCGCCGGCTTCGACCATCGCCGGTTCTTCGTGGGGCTCCTGGCGGCCTGCCGGCGCCACGGCGTGACGCTCGCCGGCGGCGACCTCGCGAGGGCGCCGGCGCTGACGCTGTCGATGACGCTGATCGGCGTGCGCTCACCGCGCGCGGCCCACCTCACGCGCGACCGCGCGCAACCCGGGCACGCCCTCTTCCTCGGCGGCACCGTGGGCGAGTCGGCGCTCGGCCGCGAGCTGCTGATTCGGGGCGCTGGCTGGCGCCGGAACTCCGTCACGCTGCCACGCAGCCTCGAGCTGCCGCGCACGCTCGCAGCGGCCGCCCGCCGCGCGGTCCGGCGTCACCTCCTGCCCGAGCCGCAGCTCGAGCTCGGGCAGCGCCTCGCCCGCCACCGGCGCGTCGGTGCGGCGATCGACCTGTCGGACGGTCTGGCCAAGGATCTGCGGCGGCTCTGCGCCGCGAGCGGCGTCGGCGCGACGGTCGATCTACCGAGCCTCCGGCGAGCCCTGGCGCCGCGTTTCGAGGAGCTGTGCGAGACGCTCGACCTCTCGGCCCCTGGGCTCGCGCTGGGTGGCGGCGAAGACTACGTGCTGCTCTTCACCGCTCCGGAAGCGACGGGCGCGCGCCTCGGCGCCAGCGTCCACCGCATCGGGACCATCGAAGCGCGCCGGGAACTGCGCATGCGCGACGCGGCGGGCGCCCGGTCGAAGCTCCCCGAGCTCGGTTGGGACCACATCGAGCACCCGACCTTGGGGCGTCGCTAGCGCATCAGCTGTCGCAGGTGGCCGCAAACCGCCAGCAGCTGCGGGCCGTCCATGCGGGCGAGGATGCCTCGAACCATCGGCGCCATCACGCGCAGGGCGCTCGACATCCCGAGGCTGGCCGACTTCTCGACCATGAATCCGGCTTTCGCTTGACGCAGCGGCTCCAGGAAGTAGGCGTCGAGGCCGCTCTCGGTCAACCGCTTCACCACTCCGGCGAGGTCGGCGTGATAGTCGGTCGGGTCTTCGGCTCGTTCCACTTTCTCGAGGACGTCCAACGTCGCCACACGGAGCTCCTCCGAATGGTAGAAACGCAGGAACGGTCGTCCCGAACGACCGGAGGGCTCCCCACGCGCATCACCCGACTTGGCCGCCCGGGGACGCGGTCGCCGAGCACTGGAAGTCGACGCCACGGTTCTATCCTCCTCTTCTTCTCAAGAAACCTCTCGTCCACGCGCCGGCGCTTATTCGGGCTTGCCCGTCTCGACGAACCTCTCGAAGCGCCCGGCCGTCTCGACCATCATCTGATCGGCAAAAGGGGCGATCTGGTCGAGGCTGTGCACAGGATCGCCACTCACCCGCTGGCTCAGGTGCAGCTTGGTACCTCGCGGCGTCGGCTCGAAGGCGAACGTCACCACGCCGGTGACCGCCATCGACTGCAGTGGACCTAGCGCGCCAACCAGACGCAGCAGCTCGTTCTGCTTGGCGAAGACCACCCGCGCGTGCTCCACGCTGCCGGTCTCCCAATGTTCGCAGAAGCAGGCGCCGGCCGCGAGCGAGAGCCTCAGGTTCGCCGGGTCGCCCGACCAGGTGTGACCCGGGCTCCACCAGCTCCCGACCTCCCCGAGCGCCGCGTAGGCCCGTGCGGGAGGTGCCGCGATCTCGATCGTGATGTCGATCAGGAAACCGTCCGGGCGCGCCTGAGTGACTGCGGCCCGCCCCAGGCTCGGAACCTGGAGAAAGGCCAGAACGAAACAGACCGTCGTCAGCAGGGCGCGCATGCGGCGATCCTATCGCCTGGCTGTCGGACATGCCGTGGTACGTTGCGGCCACGTTCCCAATGGCCGGCTCCGAGACCGACGTTCGCTACTTTCGCGACCCCGGCGATTTCCGCCGCTGGCTCGAGACGCACCACGAGTCGGCGACCGAGCTCTGGGTCGGCTACTACAAGAAAGGGACCGGCGAGCCGAGCTTGACCTGGCCCGAATCGGTCGCGGAGGCGCTCTGCTTCGGTTGGATCGATGGCTTGCGCAAGAGCGTCGACGATCGCTGCTACAAGATCCGCTTCACGCCACGAAAGCCCAAGAGCAACTGGAGCGCGATCAATGTCCGCATGGCCGAAGAGCTGATCGCCGCCGGGCGGATGCGACCGGCCGGCCTCGCCGCGGTCGCCGCGCGCGAGGCGCACCGGACCGAGACCTACTCCTACGAGCAGCGACCGGAGGAGCTTCCCGAGCCCTACGCCGGTCGATTCCGGAAGAACCGGAGAGCGTGGGCCTTCTTCCGGGCTCGCCCCCCCTACTACCAACGGACCGCGAGCTGGTGGGTGGTGAGCGCCAAGCGCGAGGAGACCCGGCTCCGCCGTCTCGACCAGCTCATCCAGCTCTCGGCCGACGGCCACACGCTCCCTCAGCTGACGCCGAGCAAGAAGGGCAACGTGCAGGAGGATTAAGTGGGCACCCAGATCCACATCCGTTCACGCCGAGCCGCGCGGGAGCGACCCCGCCTTCGGAGCGTGCCGGTCCCGGTCCCGATTGGCCTTGGAGGGCGACGAGCTGCTCTTTGCTGGTCTCGGGAAGAATCGCACACACGAGTGACAAGGAGAGCCCCATGATCCACGTCGACCTCGCCCAGCGCCCCGATCCCTCGGAGTACGCGCCCTTCTACTCGGGCTATGTCGCGTCCGTGTCGGATGGCGACATCGTCGCGACCCTCGAGCGCGAGGGGCGGGCGATCGTCGATCGGCTGCGCGGCCTCTCCGCCGGCGCCGCGGACCACGCCTACGGGCCAGGCAAGTGGACCGTGCGCGAGGTCGTGGCGCACGTCGCCGATGCCGAGCGGGTCTTCGCCTACCGCGCACTCCGCTTCGGCCGGGGCGACGCGACGCCGTTGCCCGGTTTCGACCAGGAGATCTACGTGCCGGCGAGCCACGCAGCGACGCGAGCGCTCGAGAGTCTCGTCGACGATCTCGAGTCCGTCCGCGCCGCGACCCTCAGCCTGTTCCGATCCTTCGAGCCAGAGGACTGGTTCCGCGGCGGCGAAGCGAGCGGCGCTCGCGTCACTGTCCGCGCCCTAGCCTGGATCCTCGCCGGCCACGAGCTGCACCACCGGCGAGTGCTCCGCGAGCGCTACGGGCTGTTCGGCGCCTGACCCGGCAGCGCGCCCAGCGCAGCTCGTTTCGAATCACCAACTTCGACCCGGACCAAACGTCGTCCACGGCGGACACTTCGATGTCGACGGAGCCGATCGGCGAAGGGCGTTCCGGAGCGGCCAGGCACGGACGGTCCTTTCGGCTGGGCTGGTCGCTGCCGGCCGTCCGGTCAGGGGGTCGAGGGCAGGGAGTACTCGAGATCGTAGAAGTGCTCGCCATCGACGATCTCGATCGCGAGCTCGCCGGCGAGACCCGAGAGGCCGCCGCTCCCCGAGTCGGGAACGACAGTGATGCGGAGCTCCCGACCCTCCTTCGTCATCACGCCGCGATGGAGCAGCACGAAAGCTCCGCTGCGCCCTTCGAGCGTCCCGGTCACCCGTTCGATCGCGACGTAGCCGGCGGAGCTCTCGACCGGCGTGCGCGCGGAGAGCATCTCTCCCCGTCCGGTGCCGACCAGATCGCCCGCGAAGCTCTTCTCGATCGACAGGCGCCCGAGGACGGCGCCACCCCCCGGCTGCTCCATCGCCACGGGCTCGATCTTCACCTCGAACGTCCCCTTCGCGTGCTTCACCAGGCTCCTCCCCTCGCAGGACGGCTCGGACGCCGGCGTGGTACCTGCCGTCCACGCCCCCGCGCCGAGTCCAAGAACGACAATCGTAGCGACCCTGGCTAGCCGACGGCGGCGCGACTAGCCGCCCGCGATGGCGCCAACTACCAGATAGGGCTCGGCGCCCGAGGCGACCGCCTCGGGCAGCGCGGCCTCCGGCGCGGCGTCGGACAGATCGAGCCCGACCGCGTAGAAGCGAATGAAGGCCCGCCGCCTGCCGCTGACCTGATCGCGCGTCGTTCCCCGCAGCATCGGGTAGCGCGCTTCGAGCGCGTCGAGCACCGCCGCCCGGGTGACCGCGCCGGCGATCTCGAGCTCGACTTCGCCGTCGATGCGCGCGAGGCTGCGCAGCGGCGCGGGCAGCACGACGCGGATCATGGCAGCGTCTGGACCTCGACCGAGTAGACGGCAGGCAGGTCGCGGACGATCGGCGTCCAGGAGTCGCCGGCGTCGGTCGAGCAGTAGACCTGCCCGCCGGTGGTGCCGAAGTAGACGCCGCACGACTCCAGCGAGTCGACCGCCATCGCATCGCGCAGGACGTTGACGTAGCAATCGCGCTGCGGCAGGCCGCGCGTCAGCTCTTGCCAGTCGTCGCCGCCGGTGCGGCTGCGATAAACCCGCAGCTTGCCGTCGGGCGGATAGTGCTCGGAGTCGCTCTTGATCGGCACGACGTAGATCGTCTCCGGCTCGTGCGCGTGCACGTCGATCGGGAAGCCGAAATCGGACGGCAGGTTGCCGCTGACCTCGCGCCAGGAATCGCCGGCGTCGTCGCTCCTCATCACGTCCCAGTGCTTCTGCATGAAGAGAACGTCCGGACGATCGGAGTGCATGGCGATCCGGTGCACGCAGTGCCCGACCTCGGCGGTCGGATCCGGGATGTGCTCGGAGCGCAAGCCCTGGTTCTTCGGCGCCCAGGTCGTGCCGCCGTCGTCGGTGCGAAAGACGCCGGCGGCCGAGATGGCGATGTGCATCCGTTCCGGACGGCTCGGATCGAGCAGGATGGTGTGCAGCCCCATCCCCCCCGCGCCCGGCGCCCAGCGCGTGCCCGAGCCGTGGCCGCGCAAGCCGGAGAGCTCGCGCCAGCTCTTGCCGCCGTCGTCGGAGCGGAAGAGAGCGGCGTCTTCGACGCCGGCGTAGACGACCTCTGGATCGGCGAGCGACGGCTCGAGGTGCCAGACGCGCTTGAACTCCCAGGGGTGCGGCGAGCCGTCGTACCACTGGTGGGTGCCCGGTACGCCGTCGTAGACGAAGTCGTTGCCCACCGCCTCCCAGGTCGTGCCACCGTCGTCAGAGCGCTGGATCACCTGACCGAACCAGCCGCTGGTCTGCGACGCCCAGAGCCGGTTCGGATCGGCCGGCGAGCCCTTGAGGTGGTAGATCTCCCAGCCGGGAAAGTGGGGCCCGGCGATCTCCCACCGGTCGCGCTTGCCGTCGGCGGTGAGGACGAACGCGCCTTTCTTGGTGCCCACGAGCACCCGGATTCCGCTCATCTCCGGCTCCTTCCCGGGCCCGGCCCGGTGTCTGGATCGCTGCGCGCGAGTATAGCCACCCCGCCCATCCGGTAAAACGAACGGGCGCCGCCCGAATCGACAGCTCCCGGCGGGCGTCGCGCACGCACGACCGCGCGAGTCCCCGTCCAGCCCGTTCGCCGCAAGATTCGTTCGCAATGATTCGAGCCAGCCAAAAAGAAGACTCCATAGAAGGGGGCGTGCTGAAACCCTCAACGCCTGCCGGCAATCGCCTCGGCCGCTCGCGCGTCCTCCAGGCCTCATAGTCCACTCCCCGCGAACGCCCGACCGCACCGCGCTCGGCGAAGCGCCTCAGCGCCCTCCCATCTGCCCCTTCAACAGCCAGTTTCCGCGACACTGACCGAAGCGAAAGGCACTCCGCGGAGCGCCGTGACGCCCACCAATCTCCCTCATCAATGGCGCGCTTTCGCAGGCTCCAATCGGCTGGGTCGCTGGCACCCACCTGCGCTCGGCACCTGCGAGCGCGGCAGCCGGAGGTGGCGAATTCACTGCCAGCTGCCGGTGTCGCCGCTCTCGAAGTCGTCGGCGAAGAGACCGCCTCGCTCGTAGCAACCGCGGTCGATCGCGACGCCGGACCGCCGCGCCAGATGGTCGAGATCGGCCACGCCGACCGTCACCAGCCCGTCGGTGCCGCTGTCGACGCCGGGCGAGAGCGCTTGCAAGTGATAGTCGCCAGCGGGTCGATCGACGAACAGCGGGTCGCCGCCGACGAAGTTCGTGATCTGCGGCACCGATCCGAAGGTCACCAGATCGCTGCCGTTCAACGAGATGACCGAATTGTGTAGATGAATGACCCCCGAGCCCATCGCGGTGAGTGCGGCCCCGGTGTCGGGGTAATCGGCGACCGTCAGGTGTCCCAGATAGACCGTGTCCCATGATTCGACCTGGAGGCCGACGTCGGTGCCAAAGCTGATCTGGGTGTTGGTGAGCTCGAGACCCCCGCCGGGGTCGACCGAGACATAGACGTCGCGCCCATCGATGGTTCCAAGCGCCGTGTTGTAGTCGATGAAGACGCGATCCAAACGCAGGTCTCCATCGCCGACCACAGCACTGAGAACGGGAATCGCGGTCACGAACCCGTTGGTGGTGGATGCCGTGTTGAAGAGAAAGCGGCAGTCGACGAGCTCGATCAATGCGCCCGCGCTCACGAACGCGGCGATCGCTCCGCCGTACGAGTTGCCCAAGAGGGAGGTCGAAGCGTTCGTCGTACCGTTCGACTGAAAAAGGCAACGCACACACCGGGCCGCCGTTCCCGATCCTCCTGAGACGCTCAGCAGGAGCGCGCCGCCGAGACAGGACTGAGGATTCGACGAGCCGGTCTCCGCCGAGCTGTTGCCGATGAAGGCAAGGTCGCGCAGCTCCGCACGAGCGCCATTCGAAACAATAACCTTGGCACCGCCGCCCATTTTCGATCCGGCGTCCGCTCCCGAGGCCGAGTTGTTCAGGAACGTCCCGCGCGCGAGCTCGAGATCAACACCGAGGATGCCGGAGGCGAAGTAGAGCGCTCCGCCTTCGTACCCGGCGTGGTTCGAGACGAAGCGGAAGTCACTCATGTCCAGGTCGACTCCGAGCGCCGAGATCGCTCCCGCCAGTTGGCCGCCGCCGACCCAGCCGTTGGCGATCTCGACGCCCCGGATCTCGTAGCTCTCGAGCCCACTCCCCTCGAGGCGAAGGAAGCGATGGACCGCACCGAGGTCGATCCGGACGTCGAAGGGGTTCAGCGTCTGGCCGAAGATCTGCACCTTGCCCGAGCCGTTCATGTACTCCTCGCCGCCGAACGAGTAGACGCCGGGCGGCAGGAATATGGTGTCGAGTCCCGATCCGGCCGGACAGAGATCGACCGCCGAGTCGTCTCGGGCGGCGCGGAGCGCCTCGCGCAGCGTGCAGTTGCCATTGAGCACGGCGTCGTCGACGGTCGTGAGGATCGTGTAGGTCGTCGCTCCGGCGGGCGCCAGAGCGACGAGAGAGGCCAGAGTAGCCGCGAGCGCTATCGGCAGGTGGCTGGCGTGCCGGAACGAACAGGAGCGGTGGGACATCGGAGACCTCCGAGTCAGCGAGTTGGCCGCACGCTAGACGCGGCCCGCCGAACCGGCGCCACATGAACAGGTGGGGATTCAGGGTACGAGCCGGTCGCGCAGGGCGCGGCTCACGGCCTCGGACTTCGAGTGAACGTGCAGCTTCTCGTAGATGTGCTTGACGTGGAAAGCGATGGTATTGACGCTGACGCCGAGCGCGGCGGCGGCGGACCGGTAGTTGTGCCCGTCGACGAGTCGGGAGAGGACCTCGAGCTCGGCGCGCGTCAGATCGTGCTCGGAGCGTGGCGGGCGCAGGCCGCGAAACTCCGCGAGCACGCGCCGCGCGACCGCCGGCGACATCGGGGCGCCGCCCGACGCTGCCTCGCGCAGCCCCTCGAGGAGTCGCTCCGGCGTCGCCGACTTGAGCAGGTAGCCGCTGGCGCCACGGGCGAGCGCTTCGAAAATCCGCTCCGGATCCTCGTAAACGGAGAAAACGAGGATCGCCACCGACGGCCGGAGCCGCTTGAGCCGCGGAATCCCGTCGAGCCCGGTCATGCCGGGAAGGCCGAGATCGACCAGAGCCACGTCGCAGGGACGGGAGGCGAGCCGACCGAGCGCCTGCTCGAAAGAGCCGTAGGCGCCGACACAACGGAAACCGGGGCTGAGCTCCAACAGTGACTCGAGACCGCTGCGCAGATCGGATTCGTCCTCGATCAGGGCGACACGCACGATCGACTCCTCGGTCACGATTCGTCGATCCTCCGGCGGCCGCGCAGGAAGCGCCCCACCTGAACGAGGGGGGAGTCGCGGCGATTCGCCGTGGCGACCTCGAAGCGCGCCTCGGTACCGCCGGACGGCAGAGCTCGAATCTCGAACCGTCCACCCTGGCGCGCCGCGCGCCGCGCGAGGTTCGGGAGTCCCTGGCCCTCCGATCTGGGTCCCGTGAAACCGACGCCGTCGTCGCGGACGACGAGCTCGACACCTGTCTTGTGGTGATCGAGGACGATCTCGACCGCGCGCGCACCGGCGTGACGGGAGACGTTGGCGAGAAGCTCCTTGCCGGCGAGCAGGAGATCGCGCCGCTGGCCGGCGTCGAGCGGAAGCTCCGGCGGCAGGGCGGAGGCGAAGCGGAGCGTCAGGTCCTGGCTGGCGATCGTGTCGTGGGCGTAGCGGTGCAGCTTCTGCACCAGGTCCGCGCTCGTTTCGCGCTTGGGGCGAAGCGCCCAAACGACGTCCGCCATCGCCTCGACCAGCTCGCGGGCGCCTTCGGCGATGCGGGCCAGCCTCTCTGCCGACTGCGCGCCCGGAGCCGCGCGCCGGCTCACCTCGGCGAGGATGGCGATGCGCGCGAGCCCGGCGCCGATGTCGTCGTGCAGGTCGGCCGCGAGGCGCTCGCGAACGCGCGCGATGTCCCGCTCGCGGGCGAGGCGCAGGCGGTGCCCCGCGAGGCCGAGACCCGTCATTGCCAAAGCGATCGAGCCTACGAACCAGCCGCGCCGCCAGAACGGCGCGAGCACCTCGATCTCGAGCAGGGCGGGCGCCGGGCTCTCGGCGCCACTGGAGTCGACTGCGAGAGCCGAGAGCCGGTACCTGCCCGGTCCGAGCCCCGCATACCGCACCGTGCGCTCGGGAGAAGGGTCGCTCCATAGCGCCTCGGCCGGAGGCTCCAGGCGAAAACGAAAGCGCAGTCCGCGCGCGAACGGGGTGCCGGTGACCCTGACCACGAGCGGCGCCGCACCGGGACCCAGCGTGACCCTGGCCGGCTCTTGATTGCCACTCTCGCGCAGAAGGAGCGGCTCGCCACCGGCGACGATCTCCCGCCAGCGCACATCCGGGGCCGAGCTCGGCTCGAGGCTGGCTGGATCGAGACGGGCGAGGCCGCCTCTGCCCGCGAGCCAGAGCTGACCGGAACGGTCGATGAAGCAGTGGTGCAGGGGTCCGGCCGGCAGTCCGTCCGCGGTGGTCCAGCTCTCGATGCCTTCGCTTTCCGGATCGAAGCGGCTGAGACCTCGGCCGGTACAGAGCCAGAGGCGCGAGAAGCGATCCTCGGCGATCGACCAGACCGCGTCGGAGACGAGTCCCTCGCTCCGCGTCCAGGACTCGATTCGAAGCGCGGCACCCCGTCGCTCGACGACCCGCGCGAGGCCACCGTAGCGACGGCCGATCCAGAGCCGCCCGGCACGGTCGCGCAGGAAGGAGCGGGCATCCGAGCCGCCCGGAAGCTCGAGCGTCTCGACGCCGCTCTCGGAGAGGAGGCGCAGACCGAGGAAATCCGCCGTCACGAGCTCGCCGGCGCCGGCTGCGACGAAGGCGAAGGGGGGCGCCTCCCCCCAGCTCGGCGGACCCGGCACCGCTAGGAAACGCTGATCCCCTGGCCCGCGTCGATAGAGACCCGATCCAGCGATTCCTGCCCAGACGACGCCCTCGGCGTCGACCGCCAGCCCGGCCATGGGGCTCCCGCCAAAGAGGGCCCCGGGCGGGAGCCCCGACTCCTCCCCCAGGAGCTTCGCTCTGGCGGGCTCCAGGCGCGGGCCGTCGATCCGCGCCAACCCCGCCTCGGTGCCGATCCAGAAACCGTCGGCGTCAGCGACAATGCGTCCGCCGGCGTGCCGCCAAGGGTCGTTCTGCGAGCCCGCGACGGGTTCGAGCCCCTCCGCCCGGATCTCGAACCAGCCGCTCTCGGAGATCGCATAGAGCGTCCCATCGCGACCCTCGACAGTGCGCTCGAAGGTCGGCTCGCTCAGCCCTTCGCCGCGGGTGATCAGCTCGAGCCCCTCGAGGGGGAAACGGCAGAGACCGTTCGAGAGCGTGCCGATCGACAGCCCGGCGCGAGCATCGTCGTGAATCGAAAGGACCTCGTCCGCAGGCAAACCGCGTGTCTCGTCGGCCTGGCGAGCGGCGGCGTCCTCGCCGCGCCAGAGACCGAGCGAGGTGCCGACCCAGAGGCCGCCGCGAAGTCTGGGCGCGACGGTGCGAATTCGCTCTCCCGGAGCCAGGGGAAGCGGCAGCGCCTGCCATTCCAGCGCGGCGCAGGACCGCGCGGCGGGGGCGCGAGCGCGATGGACGGCGAGCTCGGAAGCGACGTAGAGCCTGCCTGCCGAGTCGCTACCGAGATCGGCGATGCCAGCCGCAGCGATCTCGGGCGCGAGAGCGCAGAGCTCGCCGCCTCGCTCCAGTCGGTCGGCGCCACCTCCGGCGCGCACGATCCACGGCTCCCCTCCCGCCCGATCGGCGTGGAACAGGACGATGCCTCCGGCGTCGTCCGCCCGCCGGAGTATGAGCCGATCGTGCTCGGGCCGTGCCTCCACCAGCGAACCTTCGTCGAGAAGCCAGACGCCTCCGCCCGCGCGGGCCTCGACCCGGCCGACCACGCCGCGCCGGCCTGCGGGCCAAGAGGAGAAGCGCCCGAGTCCCTCTCGTCCCATCAGCATCTGGCCACTGGCCGCCCAGGGGTCGGGAGCGGCGGGATCGACGAGCATCAGCAGGCCGAGACCATGACTTCCGAGCCAGAGCCGGCCCTCCGCATCGGCCGCGACGCTCCAGATCTGGGGCGGGCTGAGGCCGTCGAGCCGGCCGAAGGTCCGCAACTCGACGCCGTCGTACCTGGCGAGCCCCTCCGCTGTTGCGAGCCAGAGCGCGCCTTCCCGGTCCGCGACAACGCCGTGAACGGTCGGTGACGGGAGCCCATCATCGACGCCGACGCAGCGCGGATGCTGGAAGCTCGCGCCCCAAGCGGGTGCGCCCAGGCCACACGAAGCCGCCAGGGCGAGCGGAATCAGCGCCGGAAATCCGAACCGCCGCAACATGGAGTCGGCCAGGACGATACGACATCGCTGGGTCCGAAGCCTGGGCAGACCGTCCGGCGCCGCTGCCACTCGCCTTCGACCCGACCCGCGTCTAACATCTGTGCCGTGACACTCCCCGGCTCCGCCGCTCTGCCCGACCTCACGCGCGAGGAGATCCTGCGCTACAGCCGCCACCTCCTGCTGCCGGAGGTGACGCTCGAGGGGCAGCGCAAGTTGAAGAGCGCGCGGGTTCTGTGCGTCGGCGCCGGCGGGCTCGGCTCGCCGCTCACGCTCTATCTCGCCGCGGCCGGCGTCGGCACGATCGGCGTCGTCGACTTCGACGCCGTCGATCTCACCAACCTGCAGCGGCAGATCCTCTACTCGACTGCGGACGTCGGCCGCTCCAAGCTCGAGGCGGCGCGCGAACGGCTCACCGCGCTCAACCCCGGAATCGAGATCATCCCGCACGCCGCGCGGCTCTCGAGCGAGAACGTCATGGCGGTGATCGCGGGCTACGACGTCGTCGCGGACGGCACCGACAACTTCCCGACGCGCTACCTGGTCAACGACGCCTGCGTCTTCGCCGGCAAGCCCAACGTCTACGCCAGCATCTTCCGCTTCGATGGCCAGGTGAGCGTCTTCGACGCGGCGCACGGACCCTGCTACCGCTGTCTCTTTCCGGAGCCGCCGCCGCCGGGGCTGGTGCCGTCGTGCGCGGACGGCGGAGTGCTCGGCGTGCTGCCCGGGATCGTCGGCTCGCTCCAGGCGCTCGAGGTCCTGAAGCAGATCCTCGGAATCGGCAAGCCCCTGGTCGGCCGCCTGGCGCTCTTCGACGCGCTCGGCTTCGGTTGGCGCGAGCTCGCGGTGCGCAAGGACCCCGCCTGCGTCGTCTGCGGCGGGTCGCCGACCATCACCGCCCCCATCGACTACGAGTCGTTCTGTGGCGTCCGCGGAGAGGAGGACGAAGTCGACGTCTCGGGCTTCCCCACCGTCACGGTGGAGGACCTGCACGCGCGACGTGAAGCCGGCGACGCCGTCGAGCTCCTCGACATCCGCGACGCCCACGAGGCGGCCATCGCGCAGATTCCGGGTGCCCGCCTGATGCCGCTCAACGACCTCCCCGCCCGTCTCCACGAGCTCGACTCCGCGACGACCTACACGCTCTCCTGCCACAAGGGGACGAGGAGCGTCCAGGCCTACCACCTGCTGCGCCAGGCCGGCTTCGCCAAGCTCCGCATCCTCGAAGGGGGCGTCGACGCCTGGGCCGAGCGAATCGATCCAACCCTGCCGAGATACTGAGCAACCGGCGGTTCGTTCGAGCCCGCGAGCGGGAAGCTCTTCCGTGCTGCCAGGCCGGCTTCGGCGCCGGGAGCTAGAAGACGTGCTGTGCCGGCATCCAGGTCTCCGGGTCGCCGTTCAGGCCGTCGGCGATGCTGACCACCTCGAGGCGGCGGGGGGTCACTCGGATCAGCAGGTAGTCGGCGCCGCGGTTCTCGTCGCCGTAGAACTGGGCCCATTCGGGTTTCCAGCGCTTCGCTTTCTCCACGGGATCGTCGACGAGCTCGGCGTCGCCGAGCAGGGTGACGTAGCCCATCGAGCCCTCGTTCCAATAGGACAGAGTGACGCGTGGGTTCTTGCGAATCTGCTCGACTTTGCGCGTCACCGGTTTCGTCGCGATCCAGACCGTCCAGTCCGCCTCCGGAACGAAGGGGTCGACGATCCGCGACTCCGCCCGCCCGTCGGAGCCGATGGTGATCAACGAGCAGTAGCGCGCCTGCTCTACGACTTTTCTCGCGATCCCGAGCAGGTCGGGCCGTTCGACCGCCGGCGCCTGAGCGGCGGTGGCGCCCGAGAAGACGACACCGACCAGGGCTCCGGCGAACACCGCGAACGTCGTTCTGCGCCTCATGGCTCTCTCCCTGCGCCGAGACGGCGCGATGGACTCACCGATTCGACCGGGCGTCGCGGTCCGGTCCGTCGCCGACTGTCGAATCGACGGCTCACCCTCCTCCCACCGGCCCAGCCTGGTCCGCTGCTCGAACCGGGAATCGCCGGGCGGTGCGCGCGCGGGCTTTGACCGCTTCGTCCACGCGGTCCTTCGCCGGCGCCGCCGTTTCGAGCGCGGCGAGCAGCTTGCCGACGGCTCCCGCGATCTCGCCGACAGCGCCCAGAAAGGCCGCCTCGTTCGCCCGCGACGGCCGGTTGAAGCCGCTCACCTTCCGCACGAACTGGAGCGACGCCGCGCGCACCTCCTCGTCCGTGGCCGGTGGTTCGAAATTGTAGAGAGTCCTGATGTTCCGGCACATGGAGCCCTCCCCGTCGATTCGTCGTCACGTCCCGTCGCCGCCACCGTCGAGATCCGAAACGCGAAGACGGACACGCTCTCCGAACTCCATTGTACGGAACCACCTCGCCGGCTCGACCCAGGGGCGTCCGCCGAGATGGCGGAGCAAGCGCATACCGCCGCGGAGTTCCTGACGTTGGAAAAAGCGGCATAGAAGGGGGCTCTCGGCCGGCACGAGCGCCGGACGCGCAGCGCCTCGACGTACTTCAACCACCCCCATCCAGCGATCCTTTCGCAGCTAGCTCCGAAGCGGCGCGAGAACCGCAAAGCGCCGTACTGTAATCGAGCTCGTCCGGCGAGCTCGCCGCACGCGCAGCGCCACGGCGTTCTCGACACCTCACCCATCCATGGTCCTTTTCTACGATGACCTCCGTGGCAGCGCGAAGATCGCGAAGCGCCCCGGCGCTCGACTCGATCCAAGAGATGGAAACGGTCACTTCGAGATCGGCCGCGGCGGGTCGAGAGCGGCATGGCCTTCGACCGACCTCGCTCGAGTCGGAGGCTAGTCCCCGGCCGCGCCACCGTTGAAGGCGCGGGGATCGGCCGCGCCGTAGCGGAGTCCGGTGGCGGGTGCGATGTAGATCCCGTTGACGCTGCCCTGCGCATCCCCGAGGACCAGCCGGTGCCCCTTGGCGGCGAGCAGCTCCTGGGTGTCGGGGGAGAGGCCCCAGCGCTCGGCCTCGAGCTCGTCCGGCAGCCACTGGTGGTGGACGCGCGGCGCCGCGACGGCTTCCGCGATGTTCATGCCATGGTCGAGGACGTTCAGGATCACCTGCAGGACGGTGCTGATGATCGACCGCCCGCCGGGGCTGCCCACGATCAGACAGACCTTGCCGTCGCGGGCGACGATGGTCGGGCTCATCGACGACAGCATCCTCTTGTCGGGTGCGACGAGGTTCGGCGCCGTGCCGATCTGGCCCTGTTCTGTGGTCTTGCCGGGAATCGGGTTGAAATCGCCCATCTGGTTGTTGAGCAGGAAGCCCGCTCCCACGACCATCATGCGCGAGCCGTAGCTCTCCTCGAGGGTGTAGGTGAGGGCCACCGCTCTGCCTTGGGCGTCGATCACCGAGAGGTGGGTGGTCTGCGCGCCTTCGGGATGGCCCAGGTAGATGGAGGAGAGCTCCCGGGTCGAGCTGCGAGACGCCCGAGCGGGATCGATGCCCTTCCTGAGGGCGGCGGCGTGCTCCTTGGAGAGCAACCGGGCGAGCGGCATCTCGGGATTGAACGCCGGGTCCCCCAGGTACTCGGCGCGGTCGGCGAAGGTCCGCCGCAGCGACTCGGTCAGCAGATGAAGGTAGGCCGCGCTGTTGTGGCCGGTCTTCTCGAGATCGAACGCTTCGAGGATGTTCAGCAGCTCGAGGATGGCGAGGCCGCCGCTCGAGGGCGGCGCCATGCCGTAGATGTCGTAGCCGCGGTAGGTGCCGTGGAGCGGCGCCTGCTCGACGGCCTCGTAGCGCGCCAGGTCCGCTTCGGTGATGAGCCCGCCCTGCTGGCGCATGAAGGCAGCGAGCCGCTCGGCCGTCTCGCCCCGGTAGAAGCCGTCGCGCCCCTGGTCACGGATGCGCTCGAGGGTCCGCGCCAGGTCGGGCTGAACGAGCAGCTCGCCGGGCTCGATCGGCCGCCCGTCGCGCAGGAACACCCGCCGCGTCTCCGCATACCAGGGGTGATCGACGGCGGCGAGGCCGGCCATGAAGGGCATCAGCTCCCAGGAGACCGGGAATCCGTCGCGGGCGAGATCCACCGCCGGCTGAACCAGCCGCCGCCACTCCAGGCTCCCGAGCCTCTGGTGCGCCAGCCAGAGCCCGGCGACGGTGCCCGGCACACCGACGGCGAGCGGCCCGTCGTGGTTCGAGTTGGCGCGCACCGCACCATCGGGATCGAGGAAGAGCGTCGCGCTGGCGGCGCGGGGGGCTTTCTCCCGGAAGTTGAAGCTCGTCGCCTCGCCGCCGGCGCCGTGATGGAGGAGAAACCCGCCGCCGCCGAGATTACCGGCAGCCGGATGAACGACCGCGAGGGCGAACGCCGTCGCCACCGCGACGTCGACAGCGTTGCCGCCCTGGCGCATTACTCCGCGGCCGACCTCGGAAGCCAGGTAGTGGTCGCTGACCACCATCCCGCCACGCGCCGGCTTCGGCTCGCGCGTCTGCGCTCCCAACGGGCCGGCCAGGGCCAGCGCGAGGGCCGTGGCGAGGAGCCAACGCGGTTCACGGGTCTTGAACATATTCGGCTCCCTCTCGGAGGTGCCCGGGGCGGCCTACGACGGCGGCGCTTCGGCACCGGTGGTGGACAAGCGTGGCCCTGGATTCTAGCCCGAGGATCGCATCTGGCGGCGCCGCGAGATCGCGCCGGCAGGCCCAGGCTCGTGACTCCGGCGGCTGTGCCGGCGCGGCAGCCACCGGCAGACGACGACCTGCCCCTCCCCAACCCTTCCATGCCGCTTCCTCGGGCGGAAGCAACGGCTCGAGGTGAACCGTCAGGCAACTGGCAGGGCTGTTCTAGCTCTCGGCTCCTGCGACTCCTTTCAGCCGATCCCGAGCTTCTTGCAGAGGTAGGAGAAGTTCTGGCGGGTCATGCCGAGGCGGCGGGCGGCGGCGGCCTTGTTGCCGACGGTGGCTTCGAGCGCGTCGGTGACGAGCTTGCGCCGATGGTCTTCGAGCGCCACGTGGTAGCGCCCCCGCTCCGGCTCCGGTGCCGGACCGGCGAGGTCGAGGTGCTCCGGATCGATGCGCCGGCCGTCGGCGAGCAAGGCCGCGCTCTCCAGCACGTGCTTGAGCTCGCGGACGTTGCCGGGCCAGGTGTGCGTGCGCAGCGCGCGCTTGGCCTCGGCGGCGAGCTTCAGGCCGGGTCGCTTGGCGCGCAGGGCGACGAGAAAGTGCTCGGCGAGCAGCAGGACGTCTCCCCCGCGCGCGCGCAGCGGCGGCAGGACGACCGTCGCCACCTTGAGCCTGTAGTAGAGATCCTCGCGAAACTTCCCGCCCTCGACCATGCGCTCGAGATCGCGGTTGGTCGCGGCGACCACGCGCACGTCGATCTTGCGCGGTAGCGACTCGCCCAGGCGCACGATCTCTCCCTCCTGGAGCGCGCGCAGGAGGTTGCCCTGGACCGCCGCGGGCAGATCACCGACTTCGTCGAGGAAGAGCGTCGAGCCCTGCGCCCGCTCGAAGTAGCCGACGTGCAGCCGGTCGGCGCCGGTGAAGGCGCCGCGCACGTGGCCGAAGAGGTGCGATTGGATCAACGTCTCGGGCAACCCCGCGCAATTGACCGCGACCCAGTCGCGCCCCGCGCGCGGGCTCGACCTGTGCACGAGCTCGGCCGCGAGCTCCTTGCCGGTGCCGTTCTCGCCGAGCAGGAGCACCGGCAGCTCGGAGTCGGCGAAGCGGATCAGACGCTCTACCGCCGCAGCGAGCGCCGGGCTCGCGCCGACGAAGGGCGACCGTGCGCCGGTCGCGACCGGGGCCGGCTCCGGCAGATCGCGCTCGAGCAGCGCGAAGACCGCGCGCAGCGGTTCGTCGATGCCTTCGGCGCGCAGGACCAGCTCGCCGTCGCCCAGGGCGACGAGCAGCTCGTCGGCGCCGGGGCCGGCGGCGCCCTCGACGATCACCCGCTCGCCCCGGCCGGTGCGAACGAACACCGAGGCTTCCGGATGTCCGACGCTTTGGAGCAGCTCGCGGATCGCTCGGGGATCTCCGCCGGGCCGTGCGCAGTAAGCAGCGAGCGCGCGCCAGGCGCGCCCCTCCTCGCGCGTGACCAGATCGGCGAGCGGCGCGGCGCCGATACGCCGGAAGACCGCGGCCGCATCTGCGCGCAGTGCGCGCGGCGTCGAGCCGGGCGCCAGCCGTTCGGCGTCGAGGACGAAACGAGCACGGCGGAAGGCCGAGAGATCGTCGAGCACTGGCCACTCTCCCGTCGCGGGCGCCCCACCGCGCACCAGCTCGCGCGAGAGGGCGGCAAAGGGTGACGACTCGGCGGCTTCGACGGCCTCGCGCTGCCGGCCCGCGAGGCCGAGCGCGAAGGGACGCTCTTCCGGTTCCAGCGACGCGACGGCGTTGCCGAGGTGCTGCGCGATCCAGGCGCCTGCGGCGGCTTCACGGCCACTCCAGCCGAGGGCACGCGCACCGATCGCCTCGAGCTCGGGGACGACCCGTTCATAGCCGAGCAGCGCCGCCGACTCGAGCGCGCGGCCGACGCGCGCCGCAGCAGCCTCGAGCTCGCCGCGCGTGAGCTCGAGTCGTGCCCAGAGTGCCTCGTCGTGCAATTGCGCGCGACGGTTGCCGGAACGCAGGTTCTCGACGGTCGCGGCGGCGAGGATTCCCTCGACGCCATCGAGGTGGCCGCGACGCAGCCGCACTTCGGCGAGGTTACTCGCCGCGAGGGTGACGCCGAGCGGACCGTCGCAACGCCGCAAGAGCAGGACGGCGTGGGCAAAAGCGCGCTCCGCGCCGGCGAGATCGCCAGACATCTGGTGGCCGAGCCCGAGCAGGTTCCACGCCCGGCCCGCCTCGTAGCGACCCATGCGCCGGCGCCCTGCCGCCAGCCGCCGGGCGGCGAGCCGCGCGAGGTCGGCGCCGTCCTCCCGATCGTAGGCGCGCAGCGAGGCGATCTCGAGATAGCGCGGGTCGGACTCCGGCTCGCCGAGTAGCGCGGCGGCACGCCCGAGGTGGCGTTCGACGCCTGCGCGATCGCCGCGGTCGTAGGCCGCCTGAGCGGCACGGCGCTGCGCGTCGAAGCGCTCGGCGCCGCGCGCGCCGCGCAGAAGACCGGCGACCCAGTCCGCTGCCGTGCTGGCCTCGCCGCAGAGCGAGAGCAGGCGCAGGGCACCATCGGAAGCGGCGAAACGCTCGGCGCGCGTGGCTCCGGCGCGCTCGAAGCGTCGCAGCGCCTCGCGCGCGGCGCCGAGCTGCCCGAGCGCGAGCAGACAGTCGACGCGCAGCGCCTCGGTTTCGGCGGCGCTCCCTTCGAGCACCGCGAGGGCCGCTTCGGCGCGTCCGACGCCGAGCAGCGCCCGTGCGAAGAGCGGCCGCTCGGCGGCGCTGCGCTCCGGCTCGGCGCCGAGGATTCGAGCGGCAAGCGCGAAGCGGCCTGCCGCGAGCAGCTGGGCCACGGGCGGACTGTCTGCCGGGCTCCCCAGGGCGAGCCCGCCGCGCCCCGCTCGCCACGGGATGTCGCCCGCTGCCCGGCGCAAAGTTCCCTTCAGCGCGGCGCGCGACGATTCGAATGCAGGATCTTCGAGGAAGGGCGCGGCCTCGAGGATCTGGGTCACCGCCTCGTCCGCGGAGAGCGGCACGAGCCGCCCGCGCCAGCGCTCGAGCAAGAGTCGCGCGACCCGCCGGGCTTCGCCGCGCCCCACGACGCCTGCGTCGCCGTCGAACAGCTCGGCGACGAGCTCGGCGAGCAGCTCCTGCACCGGCCGGCCGCAGCGGCCCGGCAGGGCGACGAGACCGGTGAGCTCGCCGCAGGCAGTGACGTGCGCCGGGCCGAAACCGTCCGGTAGACGCCATGCCGCGCGGTCGAGCAGCGAGAGCAGGGCGGCCGCCTGCAGCAGCACCGCGATGCGCGCTCGGTCGGTCAGCTCCACTCCGGCGAGCGGCTCTCCCATGGGTGGTCCGAGTGCCGGATGCTCTACTCGTTCAGCAGATCCCCTCATCGTCAGCTCCCAGCCAATGCGCGAGATCGCGCCAAAACAAGGGATAGGACTTCGCGACGCACTGCGGATTGGAGATGCACAGGTTCGGTCGACGCAACGCCACCAACGCCATCGCCATGGCGATGCGGTGGTCGTCGTGCGGGTCGATCACCACGGGGTCCTCGGGCGGCGATGACTCCGCCCAGACGCCGGGAATCACCAGCCCGTCGGCGAGCTCCTCGACCTCGGCGCCGGCGCGGCGCAGCTCCGACGCCATCGCCGCGAGCCGGTCGCTCTCCTTGATGCGCAGGTGGGCGACGTTCTCGATCCGCGTCGTGCCGCGCGCGAACGGCGCGAGCGCGGCGACGGTCGGCACCTGGTCGGGGTAGTCGGAGAGATCGGCCTCGACCGCGACCAGCTCGCGCCCGGCGACCCGCACGCCGCCGGCCACCGGCTCGACCAGCGCGCCCATGCGGCCGAGCAGCTCGAAGCAGCGGCGGTCGGCCTGGCGCGAGTCGAGCCGCACCCCTTCGATCGTGATGTCGCCGCCCGCGACCGCCGCGGCGGCCGCCGGATAGGCGGCGGAGGAGAGATCCGGCTCGATCTCGATCACGCCGCCCGCGAGAGCGCTGGGCTCGGTCCGGTAGAGCTCCAGGCTCGGCCGCTCGACGATGCCCCCTTGAGCGAGGATCAGATCGATCGTGAGATCGACGTAGGGCGCCGAGACCAGGCGCGCGACCTCGATCTCGACCGGCCCGGCGGCGCGCTGGCCCGCGAGCAGCAGCGCTGAGAGATACTGGCTCGACTCGCCGGCGTCGAGGGCGGTCAGCCCCCCCACGAGCGATCCGCCCTGAATCCTCAGCGGCGCGTGCCCGGGAACACCGAGCGGGTCGATCTCCGCCCCGAGCGGCACCAACGCCTCGACCAGCGGACCGACCGGGCGCTCGCGCAGCCGCGCGGTGCCGTCGACGATCCACTCCCCCGGCACCGTCGCGAGCAGGGCCACCAGGAATCGGAACAGCGTGCCGGCGTTGCCGCAGTCGAGCTCGGCCCGCTCGACCACTCGGCCGCTGGGGACGACGCGCACGCGGTCCTGGTCGTGGGTCACTTCGAAGCCGAGCGCCGAGAGCACCGCCTCGAACAGCCGCGTGTCCTTCGCGTCGAGCGGGCGTACGACCTCGGTCGGCCGCCGCGCCAGCAGGGCGACGGCGTAGGCGCGGTGCGTGAGGCTCTTCGACGCGGGCACTCGTGCCCGGCCGGAAACCCTGCCCCCCGTCGGCACGGGGATGGGATCAACCGAGCTCGACCACCAACCCGTCATAGCCCAGCTCGACGCCGGCGGGAAGCTCCCGGAGGAGCGCGCCATGGTCGACCTCGTGCGCGATGTGGGTGAAGAGAGTCCTGGTCGCGCCGATGCGCGCGGCGATCTCGACCGCCTCGTCGATCGAGAAGTGGGTCGGGTGAGGCCGGTAGCGCAGCGCCGAGAGCACCAGAAGCTCGACGCCGTCGAGCAGCGCGAAGCTCTCCTCGGGGATCCGGTTGACGTCGGTCACCAGCGCGAAAGGACCGATCCGGTAGCCGTAGACCGGCATCTTGCCGTGCCAGACCGGCACCGGCGCCACCTCCTGGCCCAGGAGCTCGAAGGGACCGGCGACCGCCTCGAGCTCGAGCCGCGGCTTGCCGCCCCCCTCCTGCCCCGCCTCGAAGACGTAGGCGAAGATCTGGCGCAGGCGCGCGATCGTCGGCTCCGAGCCGAAGCAGGGAATCGAGGCACCCTGGCGAAAGTTGAAGGCCCTCAGGTCGTCGAGGCCGAAGACGTGGTCGGCGTGCGGATGGGTGTAGAGCACCGCGTCGACGCGGCGGATGCCGAAGCGCAGCGCCTGCTCGCGGAAGTCGGGCGAGGTGTCGACGACGATCGTTCCGTCCGGCAGGTCGATCCGGATCCCCGGCCGCAGCCGGCGGTTGCGTGGATCCTCCGACGTGCAGACGGCGCAATCGCAGCCGACCACCGGAACCCCGGTCGAAGTCCCCGACCCGAGCATCGTGACGCGGAGCACCCGCGGACTCTATCGCGCGAGCCGCCGGCGCCGCGCTCGGCGTGGAGTCATCCGCACCCGCGACGTCGACCACGCCATGGTGCCGCAAGAGCTCTGGCGGCGAAACTGCTCTGTGGTTCGCCCGAAGACCGGGCCTACCCATGGCAACGATGCTCGGAACTCCTCGCTCCCGCCGCCGCCGCGCCCGCCGCCCGGCCGCTTCCGGCCAGCTCGCGGCGCTCGCGATCGCAATGCTCGCCGCACCTGGCGCGGCGGTGGCGGGCGTCGTCGAGATCGGGCCGGCAGACGATCTCCAGGCGGCGGTCGACGCGCTCCAGCCGGGTGATGAGCTGGTGCTGCGCGGCGGCACCTACCTGCCCACCTCGCGCTTCTCGATCCAGGCGGTCGGCACTTCCGGCGCGCCGATCGTGATCCGCGCCAAGGCGGGCGAGACGCCGATCGTCACCTACGGCAACGCGTCGCAGAACGTGATCAACGTCGAGAACGCGGCGCACCTCGTGCTCCGGGGCCTCGAGGTCACCGGCGGCTCGCACGGCATCCGCATCCACCAATCGAGCTTTGTCACGGTCGAGGCGTGCCACATCCATCACACCGGCGACGTCGGGCTGTCGGCCAATACGCCGGGGAGCACCTACGTCGGCTTGCGCCTCCTGCGCAACCAGATCCACGACACCAGCGGCACCGGCGAGGGGATGTACCTCGGCTGCAACAGCGACGCCTGCCGGCTGCTCGGTAGCCGGATCGAGGGCAACTGGGTCCATCACACCAACGGCCCGGGGGTGACACAGGGGGACGGCATCGAGATCAAGGAGGGGAGCGCCGGCAACCTCGTGCGCGACAACGTCGTCCATGACACCGGCTACCCCTGCCTGCTCACCTACGGCACCGTCGGCAACGGACCGCCCAACGTGCTCGAACGCAACCTGCTCTGGAGCTGCGGCGACCACGCCATCCAGGTCGCGGCGGACGCGGTGATCCGCAACAACCTCATCCTCGGCGCCGTCGCCGATGGCATCCGGCACCAGCCGCACCAGGCGGCGGCGCCGGCGAACCTCGTGGTCGTCCACAACACCGTGCTCGAAGCCGACGGCAACGCGTTTCGCGCCGCCGGTATCGTCGGCGCGATCGTCGTCGCCAACAATGCCTTCTATTCGCCCAGCGGCTACGCGCTGCGTATCGAAGGCGAGCTCTCCGGAGTGACGGTGGCGGGCAATGTCGGCGCTGGTGCGCTGCTCGGGATCGCGGCGGGCTTCGACGACCAGGGCTCGACCGCCGCCGACTTCGTCGGCGCGGGCTACAGCGGCGTGCCCCCGCAGGACCTCTACCCCGCCGCCGGGTCGCGACTCATCGCCGCCGGCGACCCCGCCCACGCCGCGCCGGACGACTTCGACGGCAAGCTTCGCGACGGCGCCACGGACGTCGGCGCCTACCGATGGGATCCGGCAGGCGCACCCACCTGGGCGCTCGCCGCCGGATTCAAGCCGTCGCCGACTCTCTTCGAGGACGACTTCGAAGGGGGCAACGTCGCCGCCTGGAGCGCCGTCGCGCCCTGATCGGCGCCGACGCGCGGCACGCTCGGTTTCGAATCGGTTCGCTCAGCTCGCTGCCTGGGTCTGGCGCGAGAGAATTCGCGCGGGCGCGAGGAAACCAGCAGCTCTCTCGACCACGCCCGGATCGCGCAGCACCCGGTAGTGGCCGAGGCCAGTGGTCGCTTCGAAGCGCGCGCGGGGCCAGCAGCGCGCGAGCTCCTCGCCCTCCTCGAAGAGCACCTCGTCGTCGCCGCGGTCGTGGACGATGAAGAGATCGGCGTCCTGGTGGCGCGCGAGGCGGCGAGGCTCGACCTCCTCGAAGCGGAGACCGACCCATGCCTCGGCCGCCCGCAGGAACCGGCCCTCGGCCGGCTCGTCGAGACCGAGGCCATCGACCAGCCGTTCGAAGAAGGAGTCGAAGCGCGAAGGCGGCGCCACGAAGACGAGTCGGCGCGCGACGAATCCAGAGTCGAGAGCGAGCGTGGTCGCCGCGCAGCCGAAACTGTGGGCGACGACGCCGTCGAACGGCCCGTGGAGCTCGCCAGCGCGCTGGATCGCCGCGGCGGCGTGGCGGATCGAGGTGCGGCTGCCCGGGGAGTCGCCGTGCGCCGGCAGGTCGAGCGCCACGACGCGGCGCCCGCGATCGGTGAGCGGGGCGACGAAGGGGGCGAGCTGCCCAGCGTGCCCTCCCCAGCCGTGCAGCAACAGGACCGGTGCGCCGCTGCCCCACGACCATCCGACGACCCGGCCGCCATCGCTCTCGAATTCGAAGCGGCGTCCCCGGGCGAGAAGCTCCGACTGCTGCGGGCGGCGGCGGACGCGCGCCGGGGTGAAGAAGAGCCGGGCCGCCGCGCTGGCGGCGAGACCGGGTGCGAGCTCCCTCGCGAGCCGGAAACCGGAACGGATCCAAGCCGGAACTGGAAGTGGACGAACACGAACGGTCGTGCTTTTTTCAGACGGCGACAGCGGTGCGAGCATGATTCCTCCGAACGGCCTCAATGGGCGCTGCGAGAACGGTCGAGGAGCGATGCGAATGCTTGGCGTGCGCGCCGCGCGGCGTCGGGATCCTCGACCAGCTTGGCCTGGTACTGCAGCGACATGGCGATCGCCGTGAACTCGAACGCGAACTGGCGCGGATCGAGATCGGCGCGAAAGTGCCCGACCGCCACGGCGCGCGCGGCGGAGCCCTCGATCCACTCGAGCCACCGCTTCTGCGAGGCGACCAGCGCGTCGCGGACAGGGCCGGGCCGGTCGTCGTACTCGGCAGAGAGCGAGAGGAAGATGCAGCCGTGCGGATCGTTGCCCAGCCGGAACCACTCGAGCCAGCGGTCGAATAGGGCGGTGACCCTCGGCTCCCCTCGCGGCGCCTCGAGCGCGGCGCGAACGACCTGCGCGGTGAAGCGCTCGATCGCCTCTCGGAGCACTGTGAGTTGGAGATCTTCCTTGGAGCGGAAGTGCGCGAACAGACCACTCTTGGAGAGGTGGAGATCCTCGGCGAGCGATCCGAGCGTGACCCCTTCCAGGCCGACCTCCCCGGCACGGGCGAGCGCGGTGTCGACGATCTGGCGGCGGGTCTCTTCTCCCTTCGACATGGACCGATAAAAGCACGACCGGTCGTTTATGTCAAGCGACCCGCCGAAACGCTCGTTTCCCGCCCCACCGAAGGAGTCTCCGCCCTCGTGCATCCAACCGTTCGACGGGAATCACGCCGTCCGCTCAGAGGAGCTCGAGAATGCTGACCACCGGCCAGAAAGAGTCGAATCGATTTCGCGCAACGGCTTCGGTCGCCATCTTCGCGTGCGCTCTCGGCCTGGCGCTCATGGCGCCGCCGGCGCGGGGACAGGCCACCGACCTCCCCTACTACCTCCAGGACCGCGGCCGGGGCATCGCCACCTCGCTCTTCGGCACCTACGTCGAGAAGGGGGAGCTGCTCGTCTACCCCTTCTACGAGTACACCAAGACGACCGCCTTCGAATACAAGCCGAACGAGCTCGGATACGTCGGCAGCCTCGACTATCTCGGCACGACGGTCGAGCACGAGTATCTGCTCTTCTTCTCCTACGGGATCACCGATCGCGTGATGATCGAGCTCGAGGGGGCCGTGCACACGAGGGCCACCTTCGACAAGGCCGCGGACGATCCCAGCGTCGTCCCGCTGCGGATCGAAGAGTCCGGGCTCGGCGACGTCGAGACGCAGATCCGCTGGCGTTGGTCGGAGGAAACCGAGCACCGGCCCGAGATGTTCAGCTACTTCGAGGTCGTCTTCCCGTTCCAGAAGGACCGGACCCTGATCGGCACGAGCGACTGGGAGGGCGCCCTCGGGTTCGGCGTCATCCGCGGCTTCCACTGGGGCACGATCACCGGGCGCGTCGCCCTCGCCTACGACGGCGAGGACAACAGCGGCGAGCTCGGCGAGTACGCATTCGAGTACCTGAAGCGCGTCTCGCCGCAGTGGCGATTCGTGGCGACGCTCGAAGGCGAGAGCGACGAGCTCTCCGCCATCGGCGAGGCGCAGTGGCACTTCGCCGACTGGGCGTTTCTCAAGCTCAACTGCGGCTTCGGCCTCTCGGAGAAGGCCCCCGACATCGCTCCGGAGGTCGGCGTCCTGTTCCGCTTCTGAGCCCAGGCGGAGCGGCCGGCTCGCGCGCGAGCCTCGGCCGCACGCGGACCGCGCCCAACTCCCTTGCGAGGTGCCAGCCACCTGGTACGGCCCCGCCATCGCTCCGGAGGCCGACATCCCCTTCCGCTTCTGACGGTGAGCGAGCGCGCGCGGTCCCCGAGGACACAGGCTAGGATCGCGCGCCATGAAGCTCCATACGCCGGATCCTGCTGGGCCTCGCGCTCGGTGCGGTCGCCGGGATCGCCGTAAATCTCGCCGCGGGCGACGCCGCTTGGGTCGCCTCGGTCAACCGCTACGTAACCGGGCCGGCCGGCCAGATCTTCCTCCGGTTGCTCTTCATGGTCGTGGTCCCGCTCGTCTTCTCGACCCTCTCGCTCGGCGTCGCGGGACTCGGTGATCTGCGCAACCTCGGTCGGGTCGGCGCCAAGACCCTCGCCTACTTCCTCGCCACGACCGCGGCCGCAGCGGGGCTGGGACTGCTGCTGGTCAACGCCGTCAAGCCGGGCGAAGGCCTGCCGGCCGACACCGTAACGCGCCTCCAGGAGCTCTACGCCGGCCAGGCGCAGGAGCGCTTCGCGCGAGCGGCGCGGGCGATTTCGGCATCGAGACCTTCGTCGAGATCGTCCCGCGCAATCCGGTGCGCGCGGCGGCCGACATGCAGATGCTGGCGCTCATCTTCTTCTCGATCGTCTTCGGCGTTGCGCTCGCGCTGATCCCGGCCGAGCGCGCTGCGCCGATGCTGCGGGTGCTCGAGTCGCTCGCCGAGACGGTGACCAAGATCATCGACCTCGCGATGCGCCTCGCGCCCTACGGCGTCTTCGCGCTGATCTTCGTGGTGACCAGCACTTTCGGCTGGGGGCTTCTGCTGCAGCTGGCGCTCTACGTCGCGGTCGTGCTCGCCGGGCTCGCGATCCACTCCGCCGTCACGCTCTCGATTCTGGTGCGCACGCTCGCCGGCCTGCGCCCCACCCTCTTCTGGTCGAAGATCCGCGAGGTCGCGATCACCGCCTTCTCGACTTCGTCGTCGAACGCGACGCTGCCGACGACCCTCCTCGTCGCCGAGCGCAATCTCCGCATCCCGCCCAAGATCGGCGGCTTCGTTCTGCCGCTCGGCGCCACCATGAACATGAACGGCACCGCGCTCTTCGAGGGCGTGACCGTGCTCTTCGTGGCCCAGGTCTTCGGCATCGAGCTGACCCTCGCGAAACAGGGGATGATCATCGTCTTGTCCGTGCTGACGGCGATCGGCACCGCGGGCGTGCCCGGCGGCTCGATCCCGCTCCTGATGATGATGGCGACCTCGGTCGGCGTGCCGGGCGAAGGCATCGCCATCATCCTCGGCGTCGACCGCATCCTCGACATGAGCCGCACCGTCCCGAACGTCGCGGGCGATCTCGCCGCGGCCTGCTTCGTGGCCCGCAGCGAGGGCCTCTGGCACCCGCGCGACGCCGAAGCGGGATCGAGCGTCGAGGCCTTTCCCGCCTCGGCGCTCGACGACTCGCCGGACAACGACTACGACCCACCCGCGCTCTAGGCACGCAGACTCCGTCCACCCCGTTTGGGGTCAGGAGGTCGGGGCCGGACGCGCCCAGACCAGCGCGATGAAACGCACGGCCGCGTCTGAATCGGAACGCGCGGCGGCCAGCAACTGCTCCCGCGATCGACCCGGTGAGCTCAGGGGCCGCCGACCGAGGCCGACCACTGCGAGAGGTCGCCGTACTCGTACGCGTCGGCGAAGATCTCTGGCCCGCCGCGCACCAGCCAGACGAATCGCGGGTCGAGCGCCTTGTCGCGGAACGTGAAGCTGCCCGTATAGAGATCGACCACCCAGGCAAAGGTGGGCTCGACTGCGTCGGTGGTCGAAGTCCAGTACTCGTCGGCGAAAACGCCGACGAAAGGGTGACCGGAGGGCAGCGCGGGGTTGTTCTGGCTGGCGTCGACCAAGCTGTGCAGCTCTCTCCGGTTGGGCAGGCGCCAGTCGTCGCGACCGGCTGCGCAAAGCGGATACGTGCCGTCGACGACTCCGGCGGCAAAGTCGAGGGCGTGTTGCCAAGTGACGGCGCCGTCCCCGGCGGTGCCGTCGGCGTCGAATCCGGGGTATTCGGAGGCGATGCAGTCGGCGTCGGCAAGCCAGGTCAGTCCGGTGAGCCCGTCGCCCACCGTGCCGTCGCCCGGGTCGGCGAAGCGGGGCGCGGGCCAGGCGACGCCCGCGAGGAGGGCGCCGTCGTCGCGCGGCGGCAGGTTGACATCGAAGATAAGAACCTGCCCCGTCCGCGGTAGGGGCAAGGGAGGCGCCGAGGTTCCGCGCACCGGCCAGACGCGACGCGAGCTCGTCTTGAGGATCGTGGACGGAGAACCGTTCGGCAGGTTGAGCGTCCAGGCGAAGGTCGCGGTGTAGCTGGTCGAGGAAAAGTAGTCGTCCGCCATCACCGTGAGAAAACCCTCGAGCCCCAGCCAGATGACGTGGTTGACCACGCTCGCGTCGAGCAGGCTCTCGAGCTCCCTGAGGTTGGGCAAACGCCAGTCGCCGAACGCGCCCGCCGTGTACTCGCTGCAGCCGAAGTTCGTCCCGGAATTCAATGAGGCGACCTGAGTCAGCGCCCCTTGCCAGTTCTGCGCCGGCAGGCACCCCACCTGCTTCAGCCAGACGAGCTGCGTCAGATTGTCGGTCATGGTGCCGTCGCCGTTGTCCGAGAAACGGGGGCTCGGCCAGCCGACGCCTGCACGCAGCGCACCGTCGTCCCGCCGAGGTCTGTTGACGTCGTAGCTCACCACCTGACCGGTCTCTGCCGGTGCGATGGCCGACTGGCTCGCCACGGGCGCGGCGATCAGCGCGACTGCGAGCGCGGCCACGAATTTAAGGGTACTCGTCTCGGATGCCATGGTGTTCTCCTCGATTCCTATCCGTTCGACCAAGCCGACGTGTTGCCGCTCTCGAAGCCGTCCGAGAAGATCGGCGCATAGTCGGTCACGCGCACGTCGTCGACGACGAACGACCCGAACTGCGTCCCGCCCGCCATGCCGAAGAACCGGACGCTGTCGATCCGCTGATGGGGAAACGGCACGTCGAGCGCCGCCGGAAGATCGTTGATCCAGACCGAAAAGCGGTCTCGTGAGCCGCTGAGCAGCCAGACGATCTTGGCGCGCTGGCCGGTGAACCAGGCGAATCCGGGGAGCTGGATGTCGTCGGCCGTGGAGGAGTTGTCGGTCGAAAGCCAAACCTGTCCTTGCGGCCCGTTCTCGCGCCAGATGAGCTTTGGTCCGTTGGGGCCGGGCCAGGTGTCCGGTCCGTGGCTGTAGGTATCGTGGGTGTTGTCGATCAAGGGGACAGCGTAGACGTACTCGACGAGCGCTTCGACGGGCTCGCTGCTGGGCTCGAAGCGCAGGCTCGGGTTCGCGTCGAGGCTGCCGTCGAAGACCGAGAGCTGGCGATCGCCGGCGAAATCGACCACCTCGATGGGCCATGCGACGGGAAGCACGTTGAGGGTCCCGGTCTCGATCGGTCCCGGTGGGCTACCCGGCGCGTCGCTGTCGAAACTGGCGCGCAGCGCCGTCGTTCCAGGTGGCCGAGGAGTGCAGGTGACCGTGACGTCGTCGACCAGCAGGCCGCGCCCCCAGTTGTTGGTGCCGTCCGCCGTCTCCGCCTCGAACACCAGGTCGAAGAAGTCGTAGGCCAGGATGCCGATGAAGTCGAGCTGGGGCTGACTGACGAGCCGCCGAGAGACCCGGTGCCAGGAGCCATCGCCAACGAGAGGAAGGACGATATCGCTCGGGTTGATTCCTCCCGCGCACGAGGCGACTTGGCCCGATGGATTGCCGTTGGAGAAGAAGGCCGAGCTCAGGACGTCGACAGCGACCCAGACCCGGGCGCGATCGAAGTTGGAGTCCTCCATGAAATCGAGCAGGTAATCGAAACTCACCTCGAGGTCCCACACGCACTCGTCGAGAAAAACCAGGTTCTTGCGCAGGCGGGTCCGCGCCGTCCCCGAGGCGTAGTCGGTGCAGTTGCCCGCAACGCCCCAGCGCGCGTAGCCGGGTGCGGACGGCGGCGGGTCGAGCGGTCCCGCGCACGCGGTGTCGTTGTGCCAGGTCGTCGTCGGCCCGCAAAGGGACTGCGTCGTCATGCCGCCGAGCCCACTCGCAAAATCGTTCGAGAAGAGGACCCGCTCTCCCGCGGCGCCGAGCGAACGGGGTCCAGCGAGCAGCGCCACGAGCGCCAGGGCCACCGCCCACGGCACCAAGGTGATCGTCCGCGTTCGCGGACAGAACGATGCGCGCACCTTTCCTGGGGTGGGCACTCGCCCGCCCTTTTCCACGATCTGGAGCCATCTCGTCCGGTTTCTCATTCCGTTCACCTCCCGACCCGAAACGGTAGGCGCGGCGCCGCGCCAGGGGAATGGCGAGGCGCGACAGGTTCATGGCGGTTTCGGACCGCTCGGCTAGACTGCCGCCGCTCCGATGAGAGATCGCCTCCTGTGCCGGCTCGCCTGCGCGGCCCTGCTCGGCGCGACGCCTGTTGCCGAACCGGCGCGAGCGCTCGAACCCGACCTCGCGCTCGACCAGTGCGTCCTGCGCGCCTGGAACGACCGCGACGGCCTGCCCCAGAACTCGGTGATGTCGATCGCCCAGACGGGCGATGGCTACCTCTGGCTCGGCACGCTCGAGGGACTCGCCCGGTTCGACGGCGCGCGCTTTCAGGTCTTCGACCGCAGAACCAACCCGGAGATGACCAGCCAGCGGGTCCAGGTCGTCACCCGGGACCCGGCGGGCTACCTCTGGGTCGGCACCGAGAACGGCGGGCTGCTGCGCTTCGACGGCGCCCGTTTCGAGCCGCTGCCGCCCGCGAACCGGCGCGATTCCGGATGGACAGTCACCGCTCTCGCGATCGCTCGCGACGGCTCGCTCTGGATCGGAACGCTGGGCGAGCTGCTCCGGTTACCCGAGGGCGCGCGGGCGCCGGTCGTCGCCGTGAGCGACGCCGACGGCGTCTGGTCGATCGCCGAGGCGGAGGATGGCACCCTCTGGGTCGCGACCAATCGGGGAGTGATGATCCGCCGCGGAGCGGGTTTCGCCAAGGTCGAGCTGCCGCCGGAGGCCGGATCGGCACCGATTCGGGCGCTCGCCTTCGGTGGTGCGGGCGAGCTCTGGCTGGGCCCCTGGGAAGGCGGCGGAGCGCTCCGCCTGCGGCGCGACGGCGACGCGCCATGGGCTTCAGCCGACATCGAGCGCTTCGCCCCGG
Organism: uncultured Acidobacteriota bacterium; assembly: GCA_963700315.1. Taxonomy (GTDB): domain Bacteria; phylum Acidobacteriota; class Thermoanaerobaculia; order Multivoradales; family JAGPDF01; genus JACTMI01. The sequence goes on from CAVOXC010000003.1 coordinate 869,901, forward strand.
AAGCCACCGTCGTCCACCTCCTGCGCGATCGCGACGGCGGCCTCTGGCTCGGCACCGAAGGGCACGGCCTCCTGCGCCACTCGGCGCGCGGGCTCGAACGGCTGGACGCCGAACGAGGCTATCCCGCCGACTTCGTGCTGTCGCTCTTCGAGGATCGCGAAGGCAATCTCTGGAGCGGCTCGGACACCGGCGGCCTGAGCCAATTGCGCGCCGGCAAGTTCCTGGTGCTCGACCGCCGCCGGGGCCTCGGGCGGGACTTCGTCCTCTCGGTGCTCGAGGACCGGCGGGGCGATCTTTGGGTGGGTGCTTACGACGGTGGTGTAGACCGGGTCCGCAGGCAGCGCGATGGAGGGTTCGAGGTCGAGCACTTCGGGATCGCGGACGGGCTGCCCGACAGCTGGGCCTGGTCGCTGCTCGAGGATCGCGCCGGCGACTTGTGGGTCGGCACCTACGACGGGTTGGCGCGACGTCGCGACGGCCGCTTCGAACAGCCCTTCGCTCGGGACCTGTTCCGCGGCGTCTGGGTTCGCGCTCTGCTCGAGTCCCGGGATGGGATTCTCTGGATCGGGACCCACCATGGGCTCTTTCGGGCGCGCGGCGGCGCCACCCCCGAGCTCAGTGGTGAGGTTGGGGGCGAGCTCGCCGGCGAGTCGATTCTCGCCCTCGCCGAGGCGAGCGACGGCTCGATCTGGATCGGCTCGCGCCGTGGCGTCCATCGCTGGCGCTCCGGGCGGCTCGAGCCACTCGCCGGCACGGGCCGAGCGCGCGTGCGCTGCTTCCACGAGGACGCCGAGGGCCATCTCTGGATCGGCACCGAGGGCTCCGGCCTCTTCGTCCTCGACGGCGGGACGCTGCGCCGCCTCTCGGGCGCGCAAGGCCTCCACGACGACCTGGCGTCGCGCATCCTCGAAGACGACGAGGGCTACCTCTGGATCAGCTCGAACAAGGGGATCTTCCGCGCCCGTCGCACCGAGCTCCTCGCGGCCGCCCGCGGCGGCGCGCCGGTCGAGGGCGAGGTCTTCGACGCCGAGGACGGCATGCCGAGCCGGGAGTGCAACGGCGCCTCCCAACCTGCGGGCTGGCGGGATCACAAGGGCCGCCTCTGGTTTCCTACGATCCAGGGCCTCGTGGGCATTGACCCGGCGAGGATCCGCAGAAACCCCTTTCCGCCGCCGATCGAGATCGAGAGCCTGACCGTCGACGGCAAGACCCAGCCGACGACACCCGACTACCGGATCGCCCCGGGTAGCCGCGCGCTGCGCATCGACTACACCGCGACCAGCCTCGTCGCCCCCGAAAGCGTCCGGTTTCGCTATCGGCTGCTCGGATTCGAGGAGTCATGGGTCGACGCGGGCACGCGCCGTAGCGCCTTCTTCACCAACTTGCCTCCGGGCCGCTACCGATTCCAGCTCTCGGCCGCCAACGACGACGGGATCTGGAACGAGGCGGGCGCCGAGCTCCTGCTCGAGCAGCTCCCCCGCTGGTATGAGACTCGCGCCGCCCGCTCGTCGATCGCGCTCGCCCTCGTCGCGCTTGTCGCCGGGATCTTCTGGCTCCGGACGCGGTCGCTCGGCCTGCGGGCTCGAGAGCTCGAGCTGCTGGTCGCCAGGCGGACCGAGGAGCTCGCGGCGGCGGTCACGAGAACCGCCGAGCAAGCGGAGAAGCTGCGCGAGCTCGACGGTGCCAAGAACCGCTTCTTCGCCAACGTCTCGCACGAGTTCCGCACCCCCCTGACTCTGATTCTCGGTCCGCTCGAGCGTGTGCTCGCCGGCGCCGACGGCATGGTCGGAGCCGGCGTCCAGCGCCAGCTGGGCCAGATGCGCACGGCGGCGCGCAAGCTGCGCAAGCTGATCGACGAGCTGCTCGACCTCTCGAAGCTCTCCGCCGCCAAGTTGTCGCTCTCCGTCCGGCCTGTCGCGATCGTCCCCTGGCTCGACCGGGTCGTCGACGCGTTCGACTCGCTCGCCGCCGCTCGCGGCATCGCGCTGAGCTTCCGCGAACCTGGCGAGCCACTGGAGCTCTGGATCGATCCCGAGCGCCTGGAGGCGGTGCTCGCCAACCTCCTCTCGAACGCGATCCGCCATACGCCGGCCGGCGGACGCGTCGCGGTCGCGGTCGCGCCCGCAGGCGCGGGCTGGATGGCGATCACGGTCGCCGACAGCGGCGAGGGTATCCCCGCCGAGGCGCTCTCCAAGCTGTTCGATCGCTTCTATCAGCTGCCGGGCGGGAGAGGCGGCACCGGCGTTGGCCTGGCCCTCGCGCGCGAGTTGGTCGAGCTCCATCGGGGCGAAATCGCGGTCGAGAGCGAGCTCGGCGGCGGCGCTCGCTTCACCGTCCGGCTCCGGACCGGGCGCGCGCACTTCGATTCGGATGTTCTGGCCGCCGTACCGGCGCCGGAGGTCGAGGAGCCGAGCACGCCCGCCGCGAGCCTGGCCGCGATCGAGCTCGAGGAGGCTCAGCCGGCTTCCATGCTGCCGCCGGCAGCGACCGCGACCGCCGCAACCTCGAATCAGCCCCTGGTCCTGGTCGTCGACGACCACGCCGGCCTGCGCGCCTATGTTCGAGATTGCCTGGAAGCAAGCTGCCGCGTCGCGGAAGCGAGTGACGGCGCCCGTGCCCTCGAGCTCGCCCGCACGCTCGGCCCCGACCTGATCGTCTCCGACGTCATGATGCCCCACTCCGACGGCTTCGAGCTCTGCGCGGCGATCAAGGGCTCCGCGGAGCTCGACCACCTCCCGGTGATCCTGCTCACCGCCCGCGCGGACCCGGTGGACCGGCTCGCCGGGCTGAAACTCGGAGCCGACGACTACCTCGCGAAGCCGTTCGAGCCGGCCGAGCTCGCGGTGCGCGTCGCCAACCTGATCCGGATTCGCAAACGACTCCATGAGCGCTACCGTCGAAACGGCCTCGTCTCCCTGCCCGATGTCTGCGCCACCAGCCAGCAAGAGAGGTTCCTCGAGCGTCTCGTCGCCGCCGTCGAGAATCGACTGGCTGATCCCGAGCTCGACGTGCCACAACTCGCCGCCAGCGTCGCGATGAGCCCTCGTCACTTGCAGCGAAAGCTCAAGGCGATCGTGGGCGACACGCCGCACGGCTTCCTGCGGCGGCTCCGGCTCGAGCGCGCGCGCCAGCTGCTCGAACGCCAAGCCGGCAACGTCTCCGAAATCGCCGCCGCGGTCGGCTTCCAGGACACGGGCACGTTCTCGAAGCTCTTCAGGGCCCAGTTCGGTCTTCCCCCGTCGACCCTCCTGCGCCGCACGACCGCCGGCTCCGGGTCATGAACCGGGAACAGCCCGCGGGCCTACCAGCGCGATGAAACGCACGGCCGCGTCTGAATCGGAACGCGCGGCGGCCAGCAGACCGGCCGTGCGCGGCTCGGCCGGGAAGCGCAAGAGCGCCGTGCGCAGCAGCGCCGCGCGCACGGCGCCGGTTCGCTCCACCCCCCCCTCTTCGCCGTAGTCGAGCGGAAAGGCGGCCGCGAGACCTTCGATCGCGTCCGGCCGATCGAGGCGCGCCAGCGCGAGCGCCGCCGAGAGACGGACGGCCTGGTCTTCGTCGCCGAGCAGGCGCTGGAGAATCGCGGCGCCGCGCTCCGGGCTCGCGGCGGCGATGGCGTCGGCGCTCTGCCAGCGCAGCTGGACGATCGCCGCCTCGAGTTTGTTCTTCTTGGCGAGCGATCGGCTGCGCTCGCCGGAGACGAAGTTGCCGATCAGCTGGGTCGCCCTCTTGACCTGCTGAAACGTCGACGGCGAGGCGAGGCCGAGACCGCCCGTGATGGCCGTCGACACCGCCACCTGGATGAAGGGCGCAATGGCGCGCCAGATCGAGCGGAAGCCGCGCGGATCGAGCTTCCAATCGGTGCGCGCCAGCGCCGACTCGACCTGATCGAGCTTGGACCGGTCACCGAGCTCGAGCAGACCAATCTCGACCCAGGCCTGGAGCCAGTCGTTGCCCGCTCCCGCCGCGAGCGCCCGCTCGAGCGCCTGTCGCGCCGGAAGGCCGCCCAGCTCGACCAGATCGCGCACGACCTGGGCCCGGATGTCCGCCTTCTTGGTGTCGGTCGAGCGCCGCTTGCCGATGACGTCGACCGCCCATTCGAACGCTTTCTCGTCACCCAGCTCGTAGAGCGCTTGCGCCGCACGCAGCTGCTCTTCGGGATCCCGGTCGTCGAGCTCGCCGCGCAGCTGGCGGATCGCCGCCTCGTCGCGGAAGCCGACGGCGAGGCCACGGAGCGCCTCCTGCTTGGCATCGGGATCGCCGCGCCGCTTGGCCAGCTTGCGCAGCGGCGCCAGGGCGCGTGGATCGCGGCTGCGCCCGAGGCCCGCGGCGGCGCCGCGAGCGTAGATCTCATTCGCCTTGCCGTCGCCATAGGAAAGTAGCGCGGCCATCGCGCGCTCGCGCGAGCCGGCTTCGAGCGCACCCGAGCCGATTAGGGCGCCCAGCCCCTCGAGGGCCGACGAGCGCAGCTGCACCATGCCCTGATCGGGCGGCGCGTGCTTGTCCTTCTTCGGCTCTTCCAGCCCCCAGTTGGCGACGTTGGTCATCGACGCCGTCTCGGCGTTCTCGAGCATCCAGACCAAAAGCGTCTCGGCCTTTTTCGGGCCCAAGGCGAGGATGCCGTCGAGACAGGCGTCGGGCACCCAGTCAGCCTGGAGCATCTGGAGGCAGCTCGTGTAGAACGTCCCGGCGGCGTTGACCTCGCCCGCCGCCACCAGCGCGTCGGCCGCCCCGATGCCGCGCACCCAGGGATCGACCATCGCCTGCTGCAGATCGGCCTGCATCTTGTTGCCGTCGACGGCCGGCAGCGTCGGCATGATGCCCAACATCCCCTTCACCTTCGCGCCGGGGCCGAGCATGCTCTTCTGCAGATCCTGCATCTGCTGCATCGAATCACCCGAGAACATGCCGGCGACACCCTGCATCATCAGCCCGATCGCGTTCGTCTGCCGGGTCAGCGCGGTCGCGAGCTGCCCGCGCGCCAGGGCTCGCTCGGTCTCGGTGAGCCGCGCGGCCCCTTCCGCGAAGAGGAACTCCGCACCGACCGGATGGGTGGTTCGTTCGAGATCGCCGCTCGCCAGCAGCTCGGCGACGGGATCGACGGCGCCCGCGGCCGGCGCGGCGGCGACCGCCAGGGCGAACAACCAGGCGAAGCGCGACATGGTCACCGCCCTACCGCGCGTCTTCGAGATTGGGAGCCTGCGCGCCGCTTTGCATCATCTGCCTCTCGGCGTAGCCGGCGGGAATCGCAAAGCTCGTCGCGGGGATCTCGACCTGCTTCAGCTCCAGCACCTCGGCCGTGGTGGTGACGGTCTCTTCCTTGCCCCCCATCATGCGCGCCATCATGCCCTTGCCTTGCGGCTTGGAGTGGTCCACCGTGACGCTCTTGAGCGCGAATCCCCGAGCCTTCTCGCGCTCGAGCGCCGACAGCTTGTCGAGCTCCGTGGCGGCCCCCGACCCGCCGATCTTGTGCATCACCTCGCCGAGCGAGGCGTCGCCGAGCTCGAGCGCCGTCGTCAGCCAGACGTCTTCGACGATGTCGTGGGCCGTGACCATCTTCATCGTCGCCATCTCCATCGTCATCGTGTAGCTCTTGCGGTAGCGGTAGTGGGTGGTGGGCAGCCCCTGCAGCTCGCCGCCCGGCTCCTCGAGCAGCATCTCGACCTTGGCGTCGGACACCTTCATCTGCATGCCGGCGCCCGCCGCTGCATCGCCGGCCGGCGCCACGGCCTGGGCCAACCCCTCGACGTCGAACTTCGAGAAGGTCTTCCTGACCGGGTCGACCAGAAAGAACCCCTTCGGCGCCGCCGCGCGCAGCAGCATGTAGGAACCAGGACCGAACATCGGATTGTCGTCGCCGCCCTCGAACTCGATCCGCGCGTCGCCGCCTTCGGTCGCGATCCGCAACTCGCTGTCGGCAACCGGCATGTCTCGGGCGCCGCTGTTGCGTATGGTCTGTCGAAACGACCAACCGGCCTCTGCGGAAGCGCTGGTCAGCAGAATCACTGCGACGACGGGTCCGATCCTGTTCCGCATCATGCTCTCCTTCGTAGTGATCCTGTTGTCGAGCTCGGGCAGCGCGCCCGACCGCCGAGCGTCCGCGCACCGAGGGCGGTGCTCGCTGGGGTACGTGCGTTCGGGAGGCGAAACGGCTCAGCCGGCGCCGGCGCGGCGCCGCTCGAGCTCCTCGAGCGCCGCCCGGTTGGTCGCGAAGTCGGGGCTCTCGGCGGCGATCTGGCGGCGGATCGCGAGAGCCTCGGCGAGCGCGGCAGCCGCCGCAGCGTGCTCGCCGCGCCGCGCCTCGGCCTCGGCGCGGGCCGCGAGCGCGCTGGCCAGGGCGTCGCGCCAGCGCACATTGCCGGGGTCGCGCTCGACCAGGTCCCGGCGTGATTCGATCGCGGCCGCGATCTCGAGCGCCGCCTCCCCGCTCCGTCCCAGGACGGAGAGGGTCCGGCCCGTCTCGAGCCGAGACTCCGCCGCGTCGTCCGCGGCGCGCGCGTCTCCGGGGTCCGCTGCGAGCAGCGTCTGGCGCAGCCGGCTCGCCTCCTGGTTCAGCGCGAGCGCATCGGCGACGGCGCCGCGCGCAAGCTGATCGACCGCCAGGCGGCTGAGATCTGTTCCCAGATCTCGTTGGACTTCGATGTCGTCGGGATTGCGCTGAGCGAGCTCGCGATCGACAGCGAGCGAGGCGGCGTGATGCTCCAGCGCGCGCGGCCAATCGCCCGACTCCGCGGCCGCATCCCCCAGCCGCTGCTCGACGACGCCCAGCTGCCGGGCGAGCGGCAGCGAGCCCGGAGCGCTGGCGGTTGCGCTCCGCGCTACGCCCAGGGCCTCTTCATAGCTCGCCGTTGCCGCCGCGAGGTCACCGAGCTCCCATTGGTCGTCGCCCAGCGAGACCAACACGCGCGCCAGCTCGAGTCGGATCGCGGCCGACGGCGCGGTCGCCACGGCGCGCTGAAGCAGGCCGAGCGCCTCGCGGTGCCGGACGAGCGCCGCGCCGGTCTCGCCCCGCGCGGCGAGCACCGCGCCGATGCGATCGAGCACTCGCGCCTCGGCGACATCACCGCCTTCGCCGCTCCCGGCGAGCGCTCGACTCCGGCGGTGGAGCTCGAGCGCCCGCTCGAAGCTCGCCAGAGCGTCGCTGGTTCGCCCCGCGCCCGACCAGCCGGGCATCCCCTGGATCTCGCCGACCCGCTCGTAAGCCGCCGCGAGCTCCGCGAGCAGCGCCGGTTCGTCGCCCGCCTCGAGCGCAAGATCGCCGAGATAGCGCAGCGCGTTGTCGACCAGCATGCGGCGCGCGGCCATCGCTCCGGCCACGTTCTCGAGCGCCGCGTGAACGTTGAACAGCATCTCGTTGGCGAGCCGCCGGACGTCGGCGAAGCGACGCTCGGCGCGCGCGCGCTCGGCCTCGGCGATCCGCGCCTCGCGCAGCGTGGCGACGAGTCCGATCAAGAGCGAGAGAGCCACCAACACACCGGCCGCGACGCCAGCGCGGTGACGGCGCGCAAACTTGCGCATCCTGTAGCCAGTCGAGGGCGGATGCGCCGCTACCGGCCGGCCGTCGAGGAAGCGCTCGACATCGGCAGCGAGCTCCGCTGCCGTCCCGTAGCGCCGCTCTGGCTCGGGCGCCAGGGCGCGCGACAGGATCCGCTCCAGGTCGCCGCGCAGCGCTTGCCGCTCGACTCCCGGCGCGGCATGCCGGCGCAGCAGACCGGGGCGGGGGCCGCCGCCGCGCTCCTCGATCTGGCGCGCCAGCTCGCCCGGCGACTGGCCGGAGAAGCGGTGGGGCCGCTCGCCGGTCAGCAGCGTGCAGAGCAGCACGCCCAGCGAGTAAACGTCGGACGCGGTCGTCAGCGGCCCACCCTTCAGCTGCTCCGGGCTCGCCCACTCGGGGGTCAGCGGCCGGTCCAGGCCGAGCGCGGTCCAGGCCTCGTCCGCGGGCTCCGGACCGAGCAGCTTGGCGATGCCGAAATCGAGCAGCTTGGGGCGTCCCCGCGTGTCGACCAGCACGTTCGACGACTTGATGTCGCGGTGAAGCACTAGCTTGCGGTGGGCGAACTCGACCGCGGCGCAAACGACGAGGAAGAGCTTCAGCCGCTTGGCGATTGGGAGCGCGCGGCCGTCGCACCAAGCGTCGATCGGCTCGCCGTCGACGTGCTCCAAGATCAGGTAGGGAACGCCGTCCCCGGTCACGCCGCCGTCGAGCAGCCGGGCGATGTTGTCGTGGTCGAGACCGGCGAGCATGCGCCGCTCTGCCATCAGCCGGCGGCGCAGCAGATCGGTCGCGAGCTCGGGGCGGACGAACTTGACGGCCACCACCTGGTCGAAGGCGCCGTCGTCTCTGCGCCCGCGCCAGACCGTGCCCATGCCGCCGCGGCCGATCTCGGCCTCGAGCCGCCAGGGCCCTACGCGCGCAGGCGCGGCGGGCAGCGGCGTCGCGGCCGCGGCCGCACGCTCGAGGGCAGGGACCTCGAGAAAGGGCACCGACTCGTCGGCGTGGGCGACGAGCGCCGCGACCTCGGCCGCCAGCTCGGGGGACTCCCTCGCGAGCGCCCGGAGCCGTTCGCGGCCCGCGGCGTGCTCGAGGTCGAGCACGGCCAGGAGCTCGTCTTTCACCCGCGACCAGTCGCCGCCACCCTGCCTCATCCGCTCTCCAGCTCCCGGCGCAGCCAGGCCTTCGCCGCCGCCCACTCGCGCTTGACGGTGGCGACCGAGATGGCCAGCGCCGCCGCAGTCTCTTCGTGCGAGAGCCCGCCGAAGTAGCGCATCACCACGACCTGGGCGCCGCGCGGGTCGAGCTCGGCCAGTCGGTCGAGAGCGTCGTCGACGGCAGCGATCTCCTCCCAGGCGCCTTCCGGCGCGGCGATGCGATGGAGCTTCTCGTCGAGCTCGACCGGCACGGCGCCGCCGCCGCGTTTGGCGGCATTGCGGCCGCGGGCGTGCTCGGCGAGGATCCGTCGCATCACGAAGGCCGCGACGGCAAGAAAATGGACCCGGTTCGCGAACCGCGCGCTCTTTTGCCCGGAGAGCTCGAGGAACGCTTCGTGCACGAGCGCCGTCGGCTGCAACGTGTGCCCAAGCCGCTCACCACGCAGCTGGCGATCGGCGATGCGCTTGAGTTGGGGATAGAGAAGCGGGAAGAGGCGCTCGAAGGCAGATCGATCGCCCGCCGCCCAGGACTCGAGCAGCCGGGTGATCTCCCCAGAATCGGGCGTCGGGGTGTCCAAGCGCCGGCAGTCTAGCGCCGACCGGTCAAGGGCGCCTGGCCCGTGTCCCCGTCAGCCGAAGCGTTCGATCCGGCGGCTCTTGAACCAGGCCTCGAGCAGGCGGACCTCGCCGCCTGCGACCTGCCAGGTGCGCGGCTCGTGGAAGTGGCCGAGGACGAGGACGTCGTGCCCCTCGCCGAGGCGGCGCTCGGCGTAGCGGGTGATCGCCTCCTCCGGCACGCGCGCCTTGTGCTTGAAGTTGGTGCCGGAGAGCTTGCGCTCGGTGCCGTGGACGAAGGGACCGACGACTCTTCTCGGCAGGAATCGGATCACCGTCTTGACCGGCCAGCTCTTCGACAGCCAGCGCCAGGCGAGGTACTGCCGGTCGCGATCGTTGAGCCCGTCACCGTGAACGAAGAGGTAGCGCACTCCGGCGGCGGTTGCCGCGATCTCGGTGCCGACCGAATCGAACGAGACGGCGTAGGCGCCCGCGCCAACGAAGAAGTCGCGATTGCCCTCGATGTAGTCGACCCGCACGCCCCTGCGCCGCAGCTCCGCCACCGCCGCCAGCAGGGCGCGGACCTCGTCGGTCTCGTACTGCGGATAGCCGACCCAGACCTCGAGCAGGTCCCCGAGCAGGACGAGCCGGTCGACCCCCGCCGCGGGGAGCGCCGCGAGCTGCTCGACCAGCGGGCCCGCGCCGCCGCCCGGCCCTCCGAGGTGCGCGTCGGCGACGACCGCCAGGCTCACGCGCGCTCCGCTCAGCCCCTGGCGGTCACGGCGAGCGCAGCGACGACAGCGGCCGCGAGCCGTGCGAACGCCTGGGCGTGCGGCCCCTCGGGATCGGCGACGACGATCGGGCGCCCGGCGTCCCCGCCCTCGGCGATGGCCGCGTCGAGCGGGATCGCGCCGAGGAAGGGGACGCCGAGCTCGCGCGCCGTGCGCTCCCCGCCGCCGTGCCGAAAGACGTGGGTCTCCGTGCCACAGTGCGGGCAGACGAAGGTCGACATGTTCTCGACGATGCCGAGGACCGGCACGTCGACCTTGCGGAACATATGCAACCCCTTGCGCGCGTCGATCAGAGCGACGTCCTGCGGCGTCGTGACGATCACCGCGCCGGAGACCGCGATCTTCTGCGTGACGGTGAGCTGCGCGTCGCCGGTACCCGGGGGCAGATCGAGGACCAGAACGTCGAGCGCCCCCCACTCGACGTCGCCGAGCATCTGCTCGATGGCCTTCATCACCATCGGGCCGCGCCAGATCACCGGCGTGTCGTCGTCGAGGATGAAGCCGAGCGACATCGCCTTGATGCCGAAGCGCTCGAACGGCCGGATCTTGTCGCCGGACACCGCCGGCCGATCGTGGATGCCGAGCATGGTCGGCACCGACGGGCCATAGATGTCGACGTCGAGCAGGCCGACCCGCTGGCCCGAGCGCGCCAGCGCAATCGCGAGATTGGCCGCCACCGTCGATTTGCCGACGCCGCCCTTGCCGCTCGCCACCGCGACCACCGCAGCGACCTCGGGGATCAGGTCCGGGTTGCGCGCGATCGCCTTCTGCGCCGACTCCTCGCGCGAGGGTGGCGCGCTCGCTTCGAGCTCGATCGTGGCCGTCTCGATTCCCGCCACCGCCGCCACGGCGAGCTCGCTCTCCCGCCTCACCGTCTCGGCCGCGGCGGGGTCGCGCGTCGCGATCTTGAGGGCGACGTGCGCCGTCGCCCCGTCGACCGCCACCGAACGCACGAAGCCGAAGGAAACGATGTCCCGGCTCATGCCGGGGAATCGGACTCCCTTCAGGGCCGCCCAGATCTGCTCTTCTCTCGCGTCAGCCATCGTCACGCTCCTCGTTTCCGTCACCGCCGACCGCTCCCGGAGCCGGCGCCAGCTCCGCGCGGGCCAACCCGGCGACCCTCGCTCTGACCTCCTCGATACTCCGCGGTAGGCCTCGCACCGAGTCCCCCGCGAGCTCCACAGGCACCCCATAGCGTACGTCGACTCGACCGGGCCGGATCCAGAAGCTGCGGCGGTGCTGCACCCAGAAGGCCCCTTCGATACCCACCGGTACGATCGGCAGTCGGCTCTTGCGAGCGAGCAGGAAGCCACCGCGCTGGAACGGGAGGATGCGACCGTCGAGCGTCCGCTCCGCTTCGGGGAAGAGGAGAATCGACACGCCCCGCTCGAGCCGGTCGACCGCCGAGGTGAAGCTCGCGCGCGCCGCAGCGCCGCCGCGGCGATCGACCGGAATAAACCCGCCGGCGCGGATCGCCTGGCCGAAGACAGGGTAGCGGAAGAGGCTCGCCTTGACCAGGAAGCGCACTTCTCCGGGCAGAGTCGCCAGCAACGCCGGAATGTCGAAGAGGCTCTGATGGTTGGCGACGAAGATCCGCCGCTGCCGCGGGTCGAGGTCGCTCTCCCTCGAAACGGCGACCGAGACCCCGCTCGCCGCCAGCAGCCCACGCGCCCACAGCCGCGCGACCGCCGAGAACCAGCGCCCGCGCGGCGGGATCCAGACGACAGCGAGCGCCAGGAGCGCGCACAGGAGCGTTCCGGCGACAAGATAGAAGTTGCCGGCCAGCGTCGCGAGGACGGTGGCCAGGCGTGAAGCACGGCGGGGATCTGCGCGTATTCTCACTCTCGACGGATAGCGCGGCGGTGCGCGGGCTAGAATCCGGTCGTGATGCCGGACAACAGTTTCCAGGAGGCGCGACGTCCGTTCCGCTTCCTCTCGTGGACGCTGGCCCTGGGGGCGATCTACGGTTCTGGTTCTGCCATTCTGATGCTCGCGGCGCCCGGCACGCTGGCCCGCGTCTTCGCGCTGCCACCGCCGGAGCCACGATTCTACCTGGGCTTGCTAGCGGTGTTGCTCGTCATGCTGGGTGCCGCCGATCCCGGCGCCGCGCTGCACGCGACCGGCGCCCGAGGGCACTTCCGGTGAAGCTGTTCAAGACGATCGACAGTGCGGCCGAGCAGGCCGGAGCGCTCGCGCGCCTGGGAGCCCGTGCCACCGCGGGACTCTTCACCCCACCGTTCGACTTTCGGGCGGGCATCGCCCAGATGGACCAGATCGGCGTCCGCTCGCTGGGCGTCGCGGGCATCACGACGATCTTCACCGGCATGGTCCTGGCGCTCCAGACCGCCTACAGCCTGCCCGGGCTCGGCGTGAAGTACTACATCGGCACTGTGGTCTCGAAGTCGCTCGTCCGCGAGCTCGCGCCGGTGCTGGTCGCGCTCATCGTCGGCGGCCGGATCGGATCCGGGATGACCGCCGAGCTCGGCACGATGAAGGTCACCGAGCAGATCGACGCGCTGCGCTCGATGGCGGCCGATCCGATCAAGAAGCTCGTCGTCCCGAAGCTCGCCGCCACCATCGTGATGCTCCCGGTTCTGACCCTGATCGGCGACCTGCTCGGCATCTTCGGCGGCATGCTGGTCGCGGTCTTCCAGCTCGACCTCACGGCCGCCTTCTACCTCAACGACGTGACCACCTCGCTGACGATTCAGGACGTCGGCTCCGGCGTCGGCAAGTCCTTTTTCTTCGCCTTCTTCATCACCGTCGTCGGTTGCCACAATGGCCTCACCGCGAGCGGCGGCGCCGACGGGGTCGGGCGCGCTACGACCAACACGGTGGTCCTCGCCTCGATTCTCATCCTGATCTCCGACTTCTTCCTGACCAAGCTCTTCTACTTGCTGGCCTGAACGGAAGGATCGGAACGGAAGCCATGACGACTCCACTCTTTTCCGTGCGCGGCCTGGTGAAGCGCTACGGCCCGAAGCGCGTCCTCGACGGGATCGACTTCGACCTCGACCGGGGCGAATGCCTGGTGATCCTCGGTCGCTCGGGCTCGGGCAAGAGCGTGACCCTCCGCCATTTGATCGGCCTCGAGCAGCCCACGGCCGGGTCGATTCTCTTCGATGACCAGGAGGTCGTCGGCCTCACCGAGAAACAACTGCTACCGGTGCGGCGCCGGGTCGCGATGCTCTTCCAGGGCGGCGCGCTCTTCGACTCGATGACGGTCTTCGACAACCTCGCGTTTTCCTTCCGCGAGCACCACGTCTGCAGCGAGCAGGAGCTGGCGCCGCGGATCGCGGAGCTGCTCGACAAGGTGCAGCTCCCAGGCACCGAGCAGCGGGTGCCGGCGGACTTGTCGGGAGGCATGAAGAAGCGCGTGGCGCTCGCGCGGGCGCTCGCGCTTGAGCCCGAGGCGCTGCTCTTCGACGAACCGACCACCGGCCTCGACCCGATGACTTCCGCCTCGATCGCCAGCCTGATCCTCTCGACCCAACGCTCGACCGGCGCGGCCGCCCTCATCGTCACGCACGACATCGTGCTCGCGCGCCGCGTCGCCGATCGCATCGCCTTTCTGGACCAGGGCCTCTTCCGCTTCCTCGGCACTTTCGAGGCAGCCGAGGCTGCCACCGACCCGCTGCTCGCCGACTTCCTGGCCGGGCGTGAGGAGGTAGACCATGTCGCGTGATCGCCGCGCCAATCGGAGGGTTGGCACCCTCGTTCTCGCCGCGCTCGTCGTGGCGGCGGCCACCCTCTTCGTGCTCGGAGACAAGCAGAACCTCTTCCGCGCCAAGAACCACTACACGGTTCGCTTCAACGAGGTCAACAGCCTGCAACGGGGCGCCTCGGTGCAGTTGAACGGCGTCGACGTCGGCCAGGTCGAGAAGATCGTCCTGCCCGAGGACATCGGTCAACACCAGCTGATCGTCCACGTCGCCATCGACGCCCGTTACGAGCAGCGCCTGCGCGAGGACTCCGAAGCTCGCATCCGCACCCTCGGCCTGCTCGGCGACAAGTACCTCGAGGTCACGTCCGGCTCGCCCGGAGCCCCGGTGCTCGCGGCGAACGGCGAGATTCCCGCGGCCGCGGTAACGAACGTCGATGAGTTGGTCTCCTCCGGCGAAGACCTGATGCAGAACGTCCTCACCATCTCCGCGCAGCTCACGTCGATCCTCGGGCGCATGGAGCGCGGCGAGGGCCTGCTCGGCGAGCTGATCAAGGACGTCGAGCCGGGCAAGAACGTGACGACCGAGATCTACGGCACGCTCGAGGCGCTGCGCCTGGCGGCGGAGTCGATCAGCACGGGCAAGGGCCCGGTGCCGCGCCTGCTCAACGACGAAGACCTCGGCCTCAAGCTCGAAGCGTCGGTCAGCCGCCTCGACACGATACTCGCCAAGGCCGAGAGCGGCGAAGGCGTGCTGCCGATGCTGCTGACCGACACCGAGGCGCGGGCCAAGATCGACCGAACGCTCGACTCGCTGCAGCAGGCCGCCGACAAGCTCGCCCAGCTCGTCGCCGGCCTCGATGGCAGCGATGCTCTGCTCGCCAAGTTGCTGACCGACGACGAGTACGGCAAGAAAGTCGCCGGCGAGCTCGACCGCCTCCTCACCAACCTCGCCGTCGTCTCCGACAAGCTCGCCCATGGCGACGGCACCGCCGCGAAGCTGATCGACGATCCCGCTCTCTACGAGGCGCTGAACGACATCGTGATCGGCGTCAACGAGTCCAAGATGCTGCGCTGGCTCATGCGCAACCGTCAGAAGGAGGGGATCGAGACGCGCTACGACGACGCGCGCGAAGCCGGCGAAGCCCCGCCCCCGAGCAGCCTGCCCGACACCCCTTGAGGCCGCGGCACCGGCGCCGCCGGTCGGCCCAAGCGGTCGTTCAACGTTCGAGAAAGCTCCAGTGATGGGGGTGCATTCTCTACGATCGGCGCCGAGCCGCGATCACTCCGCTCGATCGATTCCCGAGCAGGAAGGCGGCACCGCGAGCCGAGGAGAGCGCAAAGCGCCACGACGCATCGCTCTGCCGCCCCCTCCCGGCCGCTTTCTCGAAGGTCCCTGCCGACCGATCGGCCCACCGCGAAGCGCCAGGGCGCACGACCCGACCACCCCTTCAGAGCCGCCTTCTCAAGCGGCCGCAACCATCGAACGGCCGATCGCACAGCGCCGCGCAGACCATCGGAGGGGTCGGATTCGTTGCGATAGGCTCGATGGCGATGGGCAAGAACGTCCTCGTCACCGGCGGCGCCGGGTTCATCGGGTCGCATACGACGCGGCGCCTGGTCGCGCGCGGCGACCGGGTGACGATCCTCGACGACTTCAACGACTTTTACGATCCGGCGCTGAAACGGGCCACGGCCGCGGCATTGCTCGCCGGCGGCGGCGTCGAGCTCGTCGAGGGGGACATCCGCGACGCGGAGCTGGTCGACCGCCTCTTCGCCGCGGGGGGATTCGACGGCGTCATCCACCTGGCGGCCCGGGCGGGCGTGCGGCCGAGCCTGAAGGAGCCGATCCTCTACGAGGAGGTCAACTGCATCGGCACGCTGCGGCTACTCGAAGCGGCGCGGCGGCACGGGCCGGTGAATTTCGTCTTCGCCTCCTCCTCGTCGGTCTACGGCATCAACGAGAAGGTGCCGTTCGCCGAGGACGATCCGGTCGACCTGCCGATCTCTCCCTACGCCACCACCAAGCGCGCGGGCGAGCTGCTCTGCTTCAACTACTCGCACCTCTACGGTCTGCGCACCTCCTGCCTGCGCTTCTTCACTGTCTACGGGCCGTCGCAGCGGCCGGAGATGGCGATCGCCAAGTTCACCGACCTGATCGCCCGCGGCGAGGTCGTGCCGCTCTACGGTACCGGCCAGACCCGGCGCGACTACACGTTTATCGACGACATCGTCGACGGCGTGGTGGCCTCACTCGATCTCGCTCCGGAGTTCGAGATCTTCAACCTCGGCGGCTCGCAGACGACGACGCTGATCGATCTCGTGAATTGGCTCGCCGCCGAGCTCGGCCTCGAGCCACGGGTCGAGATGCTCCCCGAGCAGCCCGGCGATGTCCCCATCACCTTCGCCGACGTGGACAAGGCACGACGGATGCTCGGCTACGACCCGAAGGTGCCTATCCGCGTGGGCCTGGCCCGCTACGTCTCCTGGTACCGGGCGCGACGCGACAGCGCCTGACGCGCGAGAAGGATCGCGCGCGAAGCGGGGCAGCGGCGGTCCACCGCCGCCGCTATACTGATGGCAAGCCAGCCAGGCACAGATGCTCGAGCCCCAAGCGATCACTCAGCTCCTCGAAGCCCACGCGCGCGGGGACAGCGCCGCCTTCCCCCGCCTCTTCGAGCAGATCTACGGTGAGCTGAAGCAGATCGCCCGCGGCCAGCGCTTCCGGCTGCCCGGAGCGGCAGCTTCCCTCAACACGACCGCCTTGGTGCACGAGGCCTACCTCAAGCTCGCCGGCGGCCGGGCCGGCGCCGGAAGCAATCGCGGTCACTTCCTCGCGATCGCCGCGAGCGCCATGCGCCACATCCTGGTCGACCACGCCCGGAGCCTGAGGCGCGGCAAACGGGGCGGCGATCTCGCGCGGACGACGCTCGAGGCCGACAGCGCCGTCGTCGAGCGCGAGGCGGAGGACGTGCTCGCGGTCGATCGCGCGCTCGACAAGTTGAAGGGCCTCGAGCCGCGGTTGGTGCAGGTGGTCGAGTGCCGCCACTTCCTCGGGCTCACCGAGGCCGAGACGGCCGAGGCTCTGAATGTGTCGCTGCGCACCGTGCAGCGCGACTTCCGTGCGGCATCGCTCTGGCTCCAGCGCGAGCTGGGCGTGCCGGCACGGCCCGCACCCGGCGCATGATCACGCGCGCGAGCCGGTCCTCAGAGATCCGCGAGGGTCGCCTCGCGCTGCAGCTCGGCGACCGGGGCGTCGTCGGGTTGATAGACAAAGACCCGGTCCCCGGTGTAGACGCGATCTCCCGGCTCGAGACGGACGCTGCCTCGCACCCAGGCATGATTGACGCGCGTGCCGTTGCGCGACAGGTCCTCGAGCAGATGGCCGCCGCCGGCGGTCCTGATCACGGCGTGATGCCGCGAGACCTTGGTGCCGAGCAGCTGCACGGCGCAGTCGGGCGCGCGGCCGATCGAGAGCTCATGGCCGTCGAGGCGAAGCGACAGGAAGGGCTGGTAGTCACAATAGAAGTCGAGCCTGGGCATTTCGCGATTCCTCCTCGATCCGATCCACGACGGCCGACCGCGAAACCCGCCAGGCTGGCGCGACATCGCCCACAGGGCGCGCCCCGAGGCGGGCGCGCACGCCCACCGTCGTGAACCTGGACGTGACGAGCGGCGACTCCAGGGAACGCGCCGTCGCGCTGCTCGAGCGCGGGCTCGAGCGCCAGGGCGCCGACCGCGAGCGCTTCGTCGCGAGCGTGGTAGGCGACGACCAGCGGCTGCGCACCACCTTCGAGGCCCTGCTCGCGGCGGCCGACGGTGACCCGTCGCTGCTCGGCTCGGCGGGGCTGCTCGAGGGCCCGCTCGGACGAGACCTGGTGCAGCGGCTCGCCGGTCGCCCCGCGCTGATCGGCGATTCGATCGGCTCCGTCCGCCTGCTCGAAGTGCTCGGCGAGGGCGGCATGGGCACCGTCTTCAAAGGCCACGACAAGAAGCTGGAGCGTACCGTCGCGGTCAAGTCCGTGCGTCCCGATCGGCTGCTCGACCCGCGCGCCCGGGCGCGCTTCCGCCGCGAGGCGCGCACTCTGTCCAGGCTGAACCACCCTGGCATCTGCCAGGTTTACGATCTGGTCGAGCGCCCGGAGGCCGACTATCTCGTTCTCGAGCTTGTCGACGGAGAAACGCTGCGCCGTTGGATGGCTGGGGAGCAGCGCCGCGCGGCCCGCCTCGCCGTCGCTCGCCGCATCGTCACCGCGCTCGCCGCCGCGCACGAGCGTGGCATCGTCCACCGCGACCTCAAGCCGGACAACGTGATGGTCACCGCCGCGGGCGCCGTCAAGGTGCTCGACTTCGGCATCGCCCGGGCGGTCGACGCCCGGCTCGCCGAGACGCCCACAGTAGCGCCAGTTTCGGGCCCGGCGGCGCCACCGCCCCTGCTCCAGGAGACCTCGCCGGCCGCCTTCGGCAGTCTCGATCCGGCCAAGCTGACCTTTCGCACGGGCCTCGGCTCGGTGATCGGCACACTCGCCTACATGAGCCCCGAGCAGGCGCGCGGTGACGAGGTCACCGCCGCCTCCGACCTGTTCTCCCTGGGCGCGTTGCTGCAAGAGCTCTTCACCGGCCAGCCGATTCACCCGACGCTGCCTCTCGGCGAGATTCTCGAGCGCGCGCGGTCGGGGGAGACACTGCCGGCGACCGGCCTCGATCCCGATCTGGGACGGCTCCTGCGGGAGCTGCTCGCCCACGATCCGGAGGCGCGGCCGACCGCGGCGCAGACCGACCGGCGACTCGCGGCCATCGAGGAGAAGCCGGCGCGGCGGCGGCGGCGCGGGCTCGCCCTGTCGGGCGCGGTGGCGGCGGCGGCGCTCGCGGCGGCAGCGGCGCTCTTCGCCTGGAACCTCGGCCGGCCTCGGCCGCTGCTCGCCGAGGGCGAACGGGCGCGCGTCGCGCTGCTGCCGATCGAGAACGCCTCGGGCGATCCCGAGCTCGACTGGGTGCCGAGCGGCCTGACCGAGCTCGTCGCGAGGCAGCTCGACCACCTCGAGCCGGTCGAGATTCTCCCCACCGACCGGGTCGCGAGCGCGCTCGAAGCTGCCTCGCCCGATCCGATCTGGACCTCCGCCATGCTGCCCGAGCTCGCCCGCCAGCTCGGCGCCGACCTGGTGATCGAGGCGCATGCCGAGCGCTTGGACGGTGACCTCGTGCTCGAGTACCGGCCGGTGCGCTCCGGTAGCCGCCCCGGCGCCTGGCGCTCGGTGTCCGCCGCCGAGCCCTCGGAGGCGGCCAACCTGCTCGCGCGCCAGCTCGCTCTACGGCTCGCGCCCGGCGCGCCCCAGGTCGAGCTGCGCGACCGCTTCTCGGCCGATCCGCACCTGAACCGGCTCTATGCGATGGGCATCGCGCGGCTCAAGAGCGGTGGCGGCCACGCGGCCGAGAGCTACTTCCGGGTCTGCGTCGACCGCGATCCCGACTTCGCCTGGGCGCGCGCCGAGCTCGCCGGGGCGCTGCTCGAGGGCGGCGACTTCGATGAGGCCGAGCAGCAATCCCGGCGCGCCGAGGAGCAGGCCGCAAAGAGCGGCGACGGCGCCCTGCTGGCGACGGCGCGGCTGCGCCGGTCGCTCGTGCTCTCGCATCGCGGCGAGCGCGAGGAGGCCGAAGAGCTCGCCCGGCGCGCCGTCGTCGAGCTGCGCGGCGGCGACGACCGCGTGCGGCTCGCCGAGGCCCTTGGCCAGCTCGGCCAGATCGCCTGGGAACGCGGCGATCTCGACACGGCCGAGCGGCTACAGGAGGAGGCGCTGGCGCTGGCGCGGGAATCGGGAGACCCGCTCGCGACGTCGCGCGCCCTGCGCGCTCTGGGCGTCGTCGCGGATACGCGCTGGCAGCTCGACCGCGCCGTCGACCTCTTCCACCAGGCCCTCGACGCCATCCATGGCGTCGAGGTACCGGTGCTTCGCGCGACCATTCTCAACAGCATGGGCATCTCCTTGCACTACGCCGGGCGCCTCGACGAGGCGAAGGCGGCGATTCGCGAGGCGCTCGAGCTCAACCGCAGCGTGTCGAACCCCGCGGGCGAGGTCGCCAACCTCGTCAACCTCGGCGACCTCGCGCTACGCCGGCGCGACTGGGCAGGTGCCGTCGAAGTCCTTCAGCCCGCCGTGGCGCTCGCCGAGCGGCTCGGCTTCCCGCGCGGCCGTGGCACCTCGGCGGTCAATCTCGCCCAGGCGTTGATCCGCTCCGGGAGACTCGAGGAGGCCGAACGGGCCGTCGCCATCGCGGCGCAGGACCTGGGCGACGAGGAGTGGAACGTCGTCGGCAACCGCGCTCTCCTCGCCTATCTGCGCGGCGACTTCGCGACCGCCCGTGCCGGCCTGGAGCGCTCGAAGCAGCTGGCCGGTCCCAACTGGGAGGACAACGAAGAGGAGCTGCTGGCGACGGTGCGCGCCGCCGCCGCCGACGGCCGCGCCTCGCCCCCTGCCCTGAATCCGAAGGGCACTCCGCCCGCCGCCCGCTGCCCGCCCCCGCTCGCGAGCCGCGGACTCCCCTGAGCTCCCCAGTCGCTTCCGCCTGACGCCCGCCGTCCCCGTTGGGCTCGAGACCCGCCTCGCCCATCCGAAACGGCTGCGTGTAAGCCACCGAGGCGGCGATTGGCGGTCCGCACCGGGTTTCGCCGTGGACCCAGGCAGGTACGCAACCAACCTGGGAGAACCCCGCCATGCTCAACTCGACGATCCGCGCCCTGTCCCTCGCCACGCTGCTCGCTCTCGGCCTCGCTCACCCTCGGACCGGGTGGGCTGGCGACGGCGCACTCGACCCGGCCTTCAGCGCCGACGGTTGGTACACGTTCAACGACCCGGTCTGGAACCACGAGGCGCTCGATCTCGCCGTCGACGGGCAAGGGCGAACCCTCGTGAGCTTCCTGATCCCGGTCGACGTCGGTGGCGGCATCATCGAGCCGCGCGCCGCGCTCATCAGGCTACTGCCGAACGGCTCGCTCGATGCCTCGTTCGGCTTTCTGGGGTTCTGGTTCGAGCAGTCTCTCCCGGCGCGTTGGGAAAGCCGAGTGCCGGTCGCCGTCGGACCGGACGGCAGGATCGTCGTCGGCTGGGACCTCGAGATCGTCCACGGCGGGCCGATCGAGACCGACTGGTACTTGCGGCAGCTCGACAGCAACGGCGCCGTCGTCAGCGGCCGGCTGATCGACTTCGCCTGGGGCTCGGGAGACCACAACGATGTCCTCTACGACCTCACGGTGCTCTGGGACAACCGCACGGCTGCGGTCGGCGGCGTGCAGTACAACGGTGACGACTGGGACTTCGGGATCGCCCTGCTCACCGCTGCGGGCTTCGTCAAAGACGCGACCTTCGACGGCGACGGCCTCAAGACCATACCGTTCGACCTCGGGACCGCCCCCTGGCTCTACGACGTCGCGACCGCGGTGGTTCCCTACGAGTGGATGGTGAGCATTGTCGTCGTCGGCAGCGCACAGACGGCCGATGGTACACACTACGCCGTGGCGCGAGTGCTCCTCGACGGCAGCCTCGACTCCACCTTCTCCGGCGACGGCAAGGCCCACGACGGCTACTCGACCCTGAGCGGTTGGGTCTCGACCCAGAACGACGCATGGGCCGTCTCCCTCGGCGACAGCGGCCAGATTCACATCGCCGGAGATGTCCTCGCGTCCGATGGCGGTGGTGGAACGCAAGCCGACGCGGGCGTGCTCTGCGTCGACTGGACCGGCGCCCCCTGCACGGGGTTCGGCGCCGCCAACGGCTGGGTCTCGCTCGACTCGACCTATCCCGGGACCCTCGGCAGCTCGCCCAATCGCGCGCTGGCGATCGCGACCGACGAGCGGGGACGCCTGCTGGTCGTGGGCTACGTCAGTGGACCGGGAGTCCAGGTGCGCCGCGCAACGATTCACCGGCTGCACTGGGACGGCACCCGCGACAGCGACTTCGGCGTCAACGGCTACGCAGAGTTCTCCTTCTACCCGACCGCCGCCGCACCGCGCGACGGCTTCCGCGCCGTCGCAGCCACCCCGGGCCGCATCCTCCTCGCCGGCGGTACCCGCCCGCACGATGCGAACGGGGTCCCACGCGGCGACCAGGATCCGATCGCCGTTCGGCTGCTCAACGATTCGATCTTCGAGGACGGCTTCGAGTCGGGCGGCCTCGGCGCCTGGTTCGTGCCGTAGGTCCGGCGGAGGAGGAGGTCCTGAACGATCGGGGAAGCGACGACGAGCCCGGCGCCGCGCCGGGCGTGGGAGCTTCTAGCTCGCCGCTTCTGAGAAGCTCTTTTCTACGAGCGCCCGGCGCACGCGTGCGACGAGCTGCGCCGGCCCGAAGGGCTTCACCAGCAGGTCGACGTCGGCGCCGATTCCGTGCAGCTCCGAAAGCGCGTCATCCGTGTAGCCGGAGAGGAACAGCACGCGCGGGTGATGCCCGCGCTCCGCCAGCAGGTCGACCATGCGCGGCCCGCCCGCGCGCGGCATGATCACGTCGCTGATGACGAGGTCGATGGTGCTCGCGTGCTGGAGATAGAGATCGACCCCTTCGAGGCCGTCGGCCGCCGCGAGCAGCTCGTAGCCGCATGCACCGAGGGTATGGAGGATCATCCCGCGCACCGACGGATCGTCCTCGACGATGAGAACCCGTTCGCCTTCCCCCGCCGCGCGTGAGCCTGCGCCCGGCTGCGGCCGCGGCGGGGGCTCCCGCGCCGCTTTGGTGGTGAGCGGCAGATCGACCCGAACCGTCGTGCCGAGTCCCGGCGCCGACTGGATCGTGATACGCCCGTGGCTCTGCTCGACGATCGAGTGGGACGTGGAGAGGCCGAGGCCGGTCCCGCGCCCGGGGTCCTTGGTCGTGAAGAACGGATCGAAAGCGTGTTCGAGCACTTCGGGCGGCATGCCACGGCCCGAGTCCGTGACGGTGAGCCGCCCGTAGCGGCCCGGGGGAATCGGCTCGCCGGCGGCGCCGCCCATGGCGGTAATGTCCACCGCTTCCGTCGCGATGCGGAGCACGCCGCCCTCCGGCGACGCGTCCCGCGCATTCGAGACCAGGTTCATGATCACCTGCTCGAGCTGCCCGGCGTCGGCCTCGACCGGTAGCGGCGCTCCTGCCAGCTTCGTTTCGAGCACGAGATCCTCGCCGATCAGGCGCACGAGCATCGTCCGGAGCTGGTCGACAAGCTCGTTGAGATCGAGCACCTCGGGCAGACGCTGCTGCTTGCGGCCGAACGTGAGGAGCTGCTTCACCAGCGCGGCCGCCCGGTCGCCGGCTTCCTGAATCGCGTGCGCGTGCTCGGCGATGTGCGCGTCGGCCCGGGCGTAGTCCGAAAGCAGCTCGGCGTGGCCCAGGATCACGACCAGCAGATTGTTGAAATCGTGAGCGATGCCGCCGGCGAGCTTGCCGACGGCTTCCATTTTCTGCGCGTGGCGAAGCTCCTCCTCGAGCCGCTTGCGGTCTGTGATGTCGCGCCAGACGACGTGCAGGACGCGACGGCCAGGCTCCTCGACCGCGGTCAGCAGCACTTCGACCGGGAAGACCTCGCCGTCGGCGCGCTGGTGCATCCACTCGAAACGATGGCTGCCGCGCTCGAAAGCGATGGCGATCATCTCGTTCGCCTTCTCGTACGAGGGGCGGCCGTCGGGCTGGGTGGGCGGCGAGAGCTCCGACGGATGCGTTCGCAGCAATTCCTCGCGCGTCCCATAGCGGAGCATGCGCACGGTCGCGTCGTTGCACTCGACGAACCGATCGCCCTCGATGATCAGGATCGCGTCCGTCGATCGCTCGAACAGCTCCCGATACGGATTGCCGACCCCTGCCATTGCCCCTCCCCGCCGAGCCGTGACCCGACCGACCTTCGACCTTCGCGCCGGCGCCGGCGCCGGTCCAAGTTCTCGAAGTGTTGCCCCGAGACTACACCTTGGCCGGCGTCTCATCGCGTGCCGGGTTTCGCCTCGCATCCCAGGACCACGTAACCCATGCCGCCGACAGTGACGGAGCCGCGTGCCACCGGCCGCGCTCAGTCCGCGAGCGAACCCGTCTCCCGGACGGGCAGCGCGGCCAGCAAGCGCCAGAGGCCCGCGAAGTGGCTATCGGCGCCCGCCCCAGAGGCGCTCCCACCAGGACTCCTCGTCCGGCAGCGGTGGATCGTCGATGCGGATCCGGCGCCGGATCTCGTCGATGCTCCAGCCGGTGAGGTTCGCGAGCGTCGTCGCCTCCTGCTCGAGGCGCTCGCCGAGACCGCGACGGTAGTCGCGCGCGGCCTCGCAGGTCGCCTCCCCCTGCCAGGGGTGGCGCAGCACGTAGCGACCCTGGAAGTTCTGGCGGTCGCCGGTCTCCTGGAAGACCAGATCCTCGGGGAAGGTCTCGGCGTCGTAGCGCACGTGCAGGCGGGTGACGAAGGCGTCGACGGCGCCCGGCGGCCCCGGCGCGCGGATCGGGCCGCTGCCGCCGCGCTGCGGGACGATCGTCGTCGCGCAGCCAGAAGACGCCGAGCTCCTGGAGCTCCTGTCGCGACAGCGGCTCGGCGGCGCAGGGGTCGCACCAGGCCATGTCCCAGGCATACTCGAGGAAGACCGCCCGCCGGCTCTCGGCGTCGACCTGCCGGGCGAACATGTCGCGGTAGAAGTCGGCGAACTCTTCCTTGACGTAGACCGGCAGCTCCTGCCCGCTCGGCAGACGCACCGTCCGGTAGTTGGTCGTCTCGACGCGGCCGGTGCGGGTCAGGGCGAAGACGAAGAGCTCCTGTGGCCCATCGGCATTCACGGTGCCGAGGCGGATCGGCAGCATGAACTTCGGCGACTCGTAGGCGACCTGGAGCGGCCGCAGGTAGTGGAAGCCGAGCTTCGACTGCTCCTCGAGATTCACCTTGGCGACGAAGAAGCGCATCTTCTGCTTGATGTAGCCGCCGAGCACGCGTGAAGCGCCCGCAGGAATCCTGTAGCCGCTCTCGGTGAGCCAGGTCTCGAGGCCGTCGCTCTCCTTGGCCGAGAGGATCAGGATGTCGTACTCGCCCACGGTGTAGCTCGCCTCGATGGTCACGCCGAGGCTTCTTGCGCGCGCCGCGCCGCCCACGGCGGTTGCCGGCTGCGGCGCCGCGTCGGCGCTCATCCGCTCGTAGACGATGCGCCGGCAGGGGTCCTCGTCGAAGTACTCGACCAGCCGCGGCGCGGTGTAGGCGTCGAGGTGATCGAGGACCGCGCGGTCGCCGACGTGGATCTGCCCGCGCTCGAGGAAGGTCGGCACCGGCACGACGAGGGCGAACTCCTTGGGCTCCCCCTTGAAGTCGTTGGCCATCGTCAGCACGGTGCGATCGCCGTCGCGCACCAGCACGACCTTCGAGGCTCGGTTGAACAACTGCGTGTCCGCCTTGGCGACGTAGAAGCCGCAGAAGGCCCGGAGGGCGACAGGCGCCACGAGCAACCCGAGCAGCGAGAGGGTCAGAGAGAGTCGAATGACGGTTCGCATCGAGTACTCCTTGTCAGTGAATGAGCCGATCTGTCGATGTTTCGATCGCTTTCGGCGCGCGGTGGACCTCGCCGCGTCGATTCGAACCCAGCACAAGCTCTCCATAGAACAGAAAGGCCTGGAATCGTCGAGGTGCAGGAGCGACAGGCGCCAGCGCTGATTCCGGCTTCCTCATATCTGCCGCTTTTCCAAGGAAAGGGCACGCCGACTCGAGCGCCGAGGAAACTTCGTAGCAGGGGACGGCCTGGACTCGTCGCGGCGCAGGAGCGACAGGCGCCAGCGCCAGTTCCGGCTCCGCCATCTCTGCCGCTTCCACGGGCATCCGACCTGCCGACGGATCTCGTCCGAAGGCCGCGACGGCGAAGGGCCGCGATCGCCGTCGACCGGGCTGCGCTCGCGACGCCCACTCGTAGCGCTCCCCGGGGAGCAGCCGATCGATCAGCGGCACGAGCGGCGCCGAGGCGGCGAGCGACCAGAGAAGACCGTTGGTGCGGAACAAGACGAATTGGACGTAGAAGGCGCCGAGGGCGACGACGGCAGCGTAGAGCACCCGCCCGGCGCGTCGGTCGGGCAGGGTCTTGGGATCCGAGATCATGAAGAAGGCGAAGAGCAGGAGAGCGCCGTTCTCGAGCCGGTGGAGCGGGATCGCCAGCGGCTCGCCGAGCCAGAGCGAGCGGCCGACGACGAGCGCCGCCCAGGCCGCGAGGAAGGCGACCGTCACGTCACCGCGCTCCGCCCGGTAGATCACCCAGCCGCCGCAGCAGGCTGCGAGGAAGGCGAAGAAGGCGATGCTCCCCCACTGCCCGGGGGAGACCCACGCCGCCTCGGTGGTCGCGAGCAGGACGACCAGAGCCAGATTGGTGGGATTGAAAACGTGCTTGCCGCGAACGCGGATCAGGAACTTGCTCGCCACCGCGATCGCCGCCGCCACCCCGATCCAGACCAACGACTGGCTGCGTAACAGGAGACAGAGCGAGAGCGCCGAGATCAGTGCGCTGCGCGGATCGAACCGCGGTAGTCCGGCCAGACGGGTCCCCAACCACTGCGCCACCTCGGCGCTGCCGATCGCCACCAAGATCGCCGCGCCGGTCACCCGGAACTCGAGCGCGGCGACGCCATAGGCCAACAGCAGTCCGAGCGACCCGATCTGGTACCAGCGCGGGTCGGCGGGCAGGCGGAAACGGGCGAGGTTCCTCATTGCCTCCATTCGACCCCCGAACCCGGCGGGAAGCAACCGATGGCTCGATCCGGGCCGATTCCCGGGCCACGCATCGTGGCCGTCGAGCCCTCGCGATAGACTTCGCCCAGGCGCGCCGCCCCGAGCGGACGCTCTTCCGGACCCTCCGGTCCCTCCTATTCCCGTTCCGCGGAGGAAACGCGCGAATGAAGATCTGTGTCGTCGGCAGCGGATACGTCGGTCTGGTGACCGGCGCCTGCCTGGCCGAGTTCGGCATGACCGTCACCGGCGTCGACAAGGACGCCACGAAGATCGCGGCGCTCCAGCGTGGCGGGATTCCGATCTATGAGCCCGGGCTCGAGGAGATCGTCGAGAAGAACGTCAAGGCGGGCCGGCTCGCCTTCACCACCGACCTCGAACCGGCGATCCGCGAGGCCCGCGCGGTGTTCATCGCGGTCGGCACCCCGCCGCTGCCCGACGGCCGGGCCGACCTCTCCTTCGTCCGCCAGGTCGCCGAGTCGATCGGCGACAACCTGAACGGCTACAAGGTGGTGATCACCAAGTCGACAGTGCCGGTCGGCACCGGCCAGATGGTCGAACGGGTCGTCTCGGAGCGCTCGGGTGGCGCCCAGGAGTTCGCCGTGGTTTCGAACCCCGAGTTCTTGCGCGAAGGGTCGGCGATCGAGGACTTCTTGCGCCCCGACCGCGTGGTGATCGGCGCGCGCACCCGCCGCGCCGTCGACGTGATGATCGACATCTACGCGCCGCTCAAAGCGGCCGGCGTTCCCTTCGTCGTCGCCAACGTCGAGTCGGCGGAGATGATCAAGTACGCCTCGAACGGCTTTCTGGCGACCAAGATCTCCTTCATCAACGAAGTCGCCGAGATCTGCGAGGCGGTCGGCGCCGACGTCGAAGTGGTCGCCCGCGGCATGGGCCTCGACCACCGCATCGGGCCGAAGTTCCTCCAGCCGGGCCCCGGCTTCGGGGGCTCCTGCTTCCCCAAGGACACGCGCGCGGTCGCCCAGATCGCCGAGGAGAACGGGCTGCGCTTCGAGATCATCGACGCCGTGCTCTCGGCCAACGAGCGGGTGCAGCGGCGCATGGTGCCGAAGATCGCCGCGGCCTTCGACGGGCTCGCGGGCAAGACCGTGGCGCTGCTCGGCCTGGCGTTCAAGGGGGACACCGACGACATGCGCGAATCACCGACTCTGTCGATCGTCGAGGGCTTGATCGCGGCCGGGGCCAGGGTGCGCGCCTACGATCCCGCCGCGATGGCGCAGGCGCAGCCTCTGCTGCCCGCGGCGGTCGAATACTGCGCGGACGCCTACGACGCCGCCCGGGGCGCCGACGGGGTGGTGATCGCCACCGAGTGGAACCAGTTTCGGGCCTTGGAGCTCGACCGGCTTGCCGGTCTGCTCACCCGCCCGTTGATCGTCGATCTGCGCAATCTCTACTCGCCGGAACGGGTCGCCGCGGCCGGCTTCCGCTACGTTTCGGTCGGCCGGCCCGCGGCCACGCAGAGCGGCAACGCCATGCCGGCGGTCGAGCGCGAGGCCCGCGCATGAGGCGCGCGGTCGTCACCGGGGGCGCCGGTTTCCTCGGCTCGCACCTGTGCGAACGCCTGCTCGACGACGGCGTCGCCGTCGTCTGCGTCGACAACCTGATCACCGGCCGCAGGCAGAACGTCGCGGCACTCGAGGCGCGCGCCGACTTCGAGCTCGTGCTTCACGACGTCTCGAAGCCGATCGAGATTGCAGGCGGAGTCGACTACGTTCTCCACTTCGCGTCGCCGGCGTCGCCGATCGACTACCTCGAGCTGCCGATCCAGACGCTCAAGGTCGGCTCGCTCGGCACCCACAACTCGCTCGGCCTCGCCAAGGCCAAGGGCGCGCGCTACCTGCTCGCCTCGACCTCCGAGGTCTACGGCGATCCACTGGTTCACCCGCAGCCGGAGAGCTACTGGGGCAACGTCAATCCGGTCGGACCGCGCGGGGTCTACGACGAGGCGAAACGCTTCGCCGAGGCGATGACCATGGCCTACCACCGCGTCCACCGGCTCGAGACCCGTATCGTGCGCATCTTCAACACCTACGGGCCACGCATGCGCACGCGCGACGGTCGGGTCGTGCCGGCTTTCGTCGCGCAGGCGATCGCCGGCGAGGCCATGACGGTCTTCGGCGACGGCAGTCAGACCCGCTCGTTCTGCTACGTCGACGACCTGATCGATGGCATCCATCGCCTGCTGCTCTCGGACGAGACCGAGCCGACCAACATCGGCAACCCGCACGAGATGACCATTCTCGACTTCGCCGAGACGATTCGCGCGGCGGTCGGCTCCAGCTCGGAGATCGTCTTCAAGCCGCTGCCCGTCGACGACCCCAAGACCCGCCAGCCCGACATCTCCAAGGCGCGCGCGCTGTTGGGCTGGGAGCCCCGGGTCTCGCTCGAGCAGGGCCTGGGCAGGACCATCGACTACTTTCGTTCGATCGCCGCCGCGAGCGCCGAGGCCGGGAGCCGAGCGTGAGCGCCGAGTCGTGGGGGTGTGCGCGCTGCGGGACCGACGGCCCGCGCTTGTCGCGTCCACCGTTCGCTGGCGCGCTCGGCGCGGAGGTCGCCGAGAAGGTCTGCGCCGCCTGCTGGGGCGAGTGGCAGCGAGCCGAAGTGATGGTGATCAACGAGCTGCGTTTGAACTTCATGGACCCCGCCTCGCAGGCAATCCTGTCCGCCCAACTGCGCGACTTCCTCGCGCTGGGGCCCGAGACGTCGCCCTGAGCACCCCCCCCGCAACTCCACCTGATGAGCTGGAGCCGGAGACGGCGCCTTCGGGATCGCTCCGCAACGCCGCGTTGCGCTTCCTGCTCCTGATCGGTCTGCTCGGCGGCACTTTCGCCCTCATCCGCTTTACGCCGCTCGGCAGCTACCTCAGCGGCGAGCGATTGCAGGCGATGCTCGCCGGACTGCGGGGCGCCTGGTGGTCGCCGCTCGTCCACGTCGGGCTGTTCACCCTGCTCGGCGCGATCGGCGTGCCGGCGACGCCGTTCCTGATCGCCGGCGCGGCGATCTTCGGCGTGCTCTGGGGAACGATCTGGAGCTGGGTCGGCCTGGTCCTGGCGTCGCTCGCCGGCTACCTTCTCGCCCGGGCGCTCGGACGCGAGTTTGTCGAGAGAATCGGCGGCAGCAAGATCCAGCGCGCCGAGAAGATGCTCCACCGCGGCGGCTTCCTGCCCCTGCTCGCGGTCCGTTTCGTGCCGATCCCGTTCACGCTGGTCAACGCCGCCGCCGCGGTGGTCGGCGTCCGGCTGCCGCGCTACCTGATCTCGACGGCGATCGGCACCTTGCCGCCGATCGCGATCATCACCTACTTCTCCGTGGCGCTGCTCGACGCGACCACCGGCGATCGCGGAGCGATCACCCGCCAGCTCGCGCTCGTCGCCGGCGCGGCCGCCTTCCTGGTCTTCCTGCCGATCGGCATCCGCCGCCGCTTCCGCCGCGCCCGCTACCGCCGCCTAAGACGCACACGCGCCGACCGCGACAGCTCGAACGGAACCGCCGCCGGGGCGTGACCTGTATTAAACTAGTGTGGTTACCTTCTGGAGGAGAACCATGAAAAGACAAGCTCTTGTCGTCCTGGCCGTGCTCGGCGCGGCCCAGATCTGCCTGGCGCAGCCCAGCACCAACGCCCGGGAGGAGTGCGAGCGCGCCGGGCTCGACTGCTCGGGCGTGCCGACCAACGCCGGACCGCTCGAGGTGGTGGGACCGGTACTCTGGGACAACGGCGCCGCGGATGGGGTGAACGGTGTCACCTCGGAGCGGAACACCGTCGTCTCGGGAACCGGCGGGCCGGAGGGCGATCACGGCTCCACGATCGCAGACGACTTTCAGCTCACCTCCGCCACGACGCTTGCCGAGATCCAGGTCTGTCTCCTGGTGACGTCCGAGGTGACCAGCGCGGAGATGTACATCTACGCTGACGCCGCCGGTTCGCCGGCCCTCCCGGTCGTCGCCCCGCTGGTCGGCGCGCCGACGACGGCGAGCATCGTCTCGACCACCTACGTCGACAACACGAGCTTCTGTCCCGACGCTTTCGGCATCATCGGGCGCGCCTTTCGCTTCACCGAGGCGACCACCGGCACGGCAATCTCGCTGCCGGCGGGGACCTACTGGCTCGCCGTGGTCGGCGAGGACGCCGGCAGCGGCCGCGCCTTCTGGGCGACCTCCTCGGCGCCGATTCCGCTCTCCAGCGCGGTCTGGGGCTCCACGTTCTTCGGGACGACGTACTGGACCACGACCCTCTCTACCCATGGACTTTCCGACTTCGCCTTCCGCATTCTCGGCGCCCCACGACTGACCGCGGCGATTCCGGCCCTCGGCCCCCGCGGCCTCGTCGGCCTCGCCCTGCTGCTCGGCGCCGTGGCGCTGGTGGTCCTGCGCCTGCGGCGCTGACCCTAGCTCTCGCCTGTCGGCTCGACCCAGAGAGCCCGTCCCCGATGTCGGGGACGGGCTCTCCTGCGTTCGGGCAGCTCGCCACGACTCGCTAGAGCGGCCGTCCGCGGGACGACCCGCCGGACCCAAGCGTGCTCAGGGCGGCGCGCCCGCCGGCGCGCTTCCCAGTAGAGCCTGACGTAGCCATAGCGCTCGCGCGCAGTCGGGTTGGCTCGAGAGCTTGCGCTCCACCTCGGCCAGCACCGCCGTGCGAAACGCCGGATCGCCGGCCACGCGCTCGAGGGTGGCGCGCAGGTCTTCGGGATCGACCGCGCGATAGGGCGCCGCGCTCCAGCCGGGCGAGCCGGGGCGCACGAAGAGCATGGTCTCGTCGTCCCAGTCCATCAGGTCCCAGAGCTCGCGCGGGAAGAGCAGCGAGTTGGCGGTGCTCGTCCCCGCCGTGCGCAGGCCGCCCCGGCCGTCCGGCTCGTAGACCGGGACGCGGCGGCTCTCGTAGCGCACCAACGCCCCGACGGCGCCGCGCCGAGCGAGCAAGTCGCTCCAGGCATGGGCGCTCTCCCGCGCCGCCGCCAACTCGCGTAGCAGCTCCGGCTCGAGCTCCATCCTGCCGTCGAGGAAGACCTGACGCGGTGGAAAGAGACGCCAGAGCAGATAGCCGCCGTGCGCAAACTCGTTGTAGAGCGGTCCGAGCTCCGGGTGCCGGCCGAGCACCTCGGCCGCGCGCTCCGGGAATCGGCCCGAGGCGAGGCCGGTGCCCCAGCCGAGGCTGCCGTGGCGCGCTCGCAGCGGGCCGCTCGCCGGTGGGAATGCGCTCCAGACCGCGGCGGCCGCGGCGAGAGCCGCGGCGGCCCAGCCGAGCCGCTTCGAAGAGCGCTCGCCGAGTTCGCGGACCTCGCCGAGCGCCGCCAGCGCGCGCGCCGCGAAGGGCGCCGCCGCGGCATAGAAGAGCGCCTGATGCCGCACGCCACTGAGCGCCAGCGCCGCCATCGCGGCCGCTGGCAGTCCCCACTCCGGCGCCGGCCAGCGTCCAGTCTCGCGACGGGCGACCAGAGCCAGCGTCGCGACCACGGCGAGGCCGCCGAACAGGTACGGTTGCGGCGCCTCGAACGCCGACATCCACTCCGGATTCTGGGCGGAGAGATCGCGCAGCGCGCCGGCGATCCCGAGCGGCACCTCGAGCAGGCGCCAACCAGAGGGATTCGCCAGCAACGCCGCGCCGAGGAGCGCGGGCACACCGACGACAGCGCGCCAGCCGAGCCCTCTGGCGCGCGCCGCGCCGATCAGAAAGAGCAGCGCCAGGACCGGCGCGAGCAGCGCCTCGCCGTGACACTGGACCCAGAAGAGGACCAGCAGGACGAGCGGCAGCAGGCGCGAGGGCCGCAGCTCCCGGCGCGAGTCGATGCGGTCGAGGAGGGCGAGCAGCGCCACGATCGCGAAGAGCGTGACGATCTCGGGCCGGACCAGGAAGCGTGGGCGCACGCCCAGAGTCGCTCCGAGCGCGACCAGACCGGCCAGCCCCGCTCCGAGACCGGCGCGCCGGCCCGAGAGATAGAGCACCAGCGCGAATCCCCCCAGCGCGAGCGCCCGCAGCAGGATGAGGGCATCGAGTCCGGCCGCCGCCTCGACGCCGCGAACGATGACCTGAAAGAGCCACTCGTGGTCGACCCAGGGCGCGCCGCCCGCGGTGAAGCGAAACGGATCCGATCGCGGCACGGCACCCTGCTCGAGGATCCAGCGGCCGGCCGCGAGGTGCCAGAACAGATCGCTCTCGAAGATCGGAAAGACGCCAGCGACGAACCCGCACGCCGCGATCGCGGCGGCGACGATCCGATTCATCGATCGCCGACAGCGGCGTCGACGTGGTGCCGGTCGATCAGGAAGACGCCCGCGGCGGCTTGCTTGTCCGGCTCGAACTCGAAGTCGCGCACGACGCGGCGGAAGACCTCGCGCAGCGCCCGCGCGCCGAGCCTGGGCTGCTTCGCCGCCGCGCGCGCGATCGCCTCGATCGCCTTGGGCGAGATCGCGAGCTTGACGCCACGGCTCTCGAAGAACGCACGGGTCTGGTGGAAGCCCGACTCGGGCGTCTCCATGAAGATCCGCGCGAGCTCCTCTTCGCCGAGGTCGGTGAGCAGGACGACCGCGTCGAAGCGGGAGAGGAATTGCGGGCTCATGCCGTAGTCGAACAGATCCTCGTTGCGCAGCCAATCGCGCAGCGTGAAAATCAGCCGCTCGACGACCTTGCCGTCCTCGACCGCGGTCACCGGCTGCAGCGCGCCTTTGTCCTCGCCGATGGTGACCCTGTCGAAGACCGAGTCATAGAGCCCTTCGAACGCGCCCGCGCAGACGAAGAGCAAGCCCGAGGAGTCGACGGTTTCCGTCTCGCCCCCCAGCCAGCGCGGCAGCTCGACCGGCACCGCCTCGTTCTCGATCAGGGTGAGCAGGGCCTCCTGCGCCCGGATGCCGCGCACGTTGACCTGGTTGCCGATGTGCGAGCGGATCTTGTCCACCTCATCGACGAAGACGAGGCCATGCGCGGCGCGCGCCAGGAAGGCCTCGCGCGGAGCGTCGGGCCCGATCTGCTCGCGCGCCCGTTCCAGCAGCCGCCGCAACACGGCGGAGCCGGGTCTGCCCCCCTCGGCCTCCTCGCCGAGGACGTTGGCGTGGATCCGCACGACCGCCGACCGGATCGCCAGCTCGGGGTCGGCTTCGAGGTACTTCTCGACCGCGCGCATCAATGTCGTCTTGCCGGTTCCCGACGAGCCGATCATCAGGATGTTGCCGACCATGAGGCCGGCGAGCTTCTTCGAGAGCGCGATCGACATCTCGCGCACGGCGTCGTCCTGGCCGATGACCCGGCGGGAGAGGGCCTCGGCGATGTCGGCGGGAGCGGGAGCGGCGGTCGGCATGGCCGGATTCTAGCGGCCTCCACGCTGGCCGGCCCGCCGCGGCTCGCGATAGATTGGCGAGCGATGATTCGTCTGATCCCGCGCTGGCTCTTTTCGGTGGCGCTCGCCGCCCTCGCGATCCCCGCCCTGGCTCAGCCGCAGCCAACGACCACGGCGGCGCAGACCGCTCTGGACGAGGGGCGCGTCGCCGACGCTCTCCGCCTCGCCGACGCCGCCCTGGCGCGTGATCCGCGGGACGCCCGGGCGCTGCTCGTGCGTTCTACCGCCCGGTGCATGGATGGCGAGCTCGACCGCTGCCGGGCCGACCTCGACCGCGCGCTCCAGCTCGATCCGACGCTGCGGCAAGGCTGGCTCAACCTCTCGGCGCTCGCGATCGCCGACCAGCGCTACGGCGATGCCCTCGCAGCGCTCGCGCAAGCCGAACGTCTCGACCCATCGGCGCCGGACAACGATCTAAACCAGGGCGCGGTCCTGCTGCTCGACGGCCAGCTCGCGCCCGCCACGGAGCAATTCCGCGACTACCTCGCGCGCAACCCCTCTTCCGCCGACGCCCTCTACCTGGTGGCGACCAACTTCGCTCTGTCCGGCTACGCGGCGCTCGCGCTGCAGCACCTGGAGCGGGCGATCGCCCTCGACGAGCGGTCGCGGGTCCGGGCGCGTACGGATGCAAACTTCGAGGACCTCGCGGCGGCACCCGCCTTTCAGCGCTTGATGTCGACCGACAGCTACCTGCCGCCGCCCGGCTCGGTCACCGCCTCGCGCGAGTACGAGATCGCCTGGAGCGGCGCCGGCACGCCGCTGCTGGTCGCGACGCTCAACGCGCTGCAGACCCAGGGCGCGTCGCTCGACCCGAGGGTCGAGGTCACCGGCGACTGGGCGCTGCTGTGGAGCGACGTTCGGATCAAGATCTCGCGGCGCGGCGGCGACCGGAGCGTGCTCGAGATCTCGGCGCCGCCGGGGCGCTTCAGCGCGGCGGCCTGGCGCGAGAAGAGCGAGCGCTTCTTCTCGGCAGTCGATCTCGAGCTCTACAAGCTCGAGCCCCGCCGCGGCGGCTGAGCCGCCGCGGCGCTCGACCACCTCGCCTTACTCGGAGGCGCCGCCCGCGGCCGGCTCCGGCGTGCTGGCCGCCGGTCCCGAGGGCTCCAGGCCCGTCACGGTTCGCAGGCTCGAGAGCTGCTCGACCAGCCTGTCGTGGAAGGCGCTGATCGCCTCGCGCTCCTTGCGCGAGAGCACCAGGCGCTCCGGGCAGTCTTTGCAGTTGATCACCGTCCGATCGAACTCGGAGATCGTGCCGATCACGCTCACCACACCCGCTTGAACCCGGGTGGCGTCGTGGAGCAGATCGCGCTCGCGCTCGACCATCTGACCGAGGATCCGGTCGGCCTTCCCCTCGGTCCGGTTGGTGGTCACGCCGACCTCTTCGAGCCGGAGCGCCATCTTCTCGTTCTGCTCGCGCATCAGAGCGAAGGCCTTCTTGACGTCGCCGGCGAACTTGGTCAGGTACGAATCGACCTGGGTGCGCACGGCGTCGGGAAGCTGCTGCAGGAAGACCTCCTTCTCGGCCTGAATAGTCGACAGCACCGCGGGCGCCTCCTGGGTGATCGCCTCGGAGAGCTCCTGCCACCGCTGCGCCTCCATCTGCGCCTGCTCCTGGCAGGACGCCGCCGTCGAGACGGCCTGCTGGCGCTCCCCTTCGCACACTTCGAGCCGCCCCTGCGTCTCCTCGAACCGACTCTTCGACACACAGCCCGCCGCTGCCACCAACCCGAGCGCCACCACCGCCACGATCGCCGTTCGTTTCATCGTTCTCTCCCTCCGGATCTTTGAGATTCCCGTGCAACCTAACATGACTCCTGCTCGATCCGTCGCCGCGACGGGAGCGCGCCTCAGCGCCGGCAGCGGCCACGGTGCGGCTCCAGGCAGGGCGCTTCGCGATTGCCGCCGTCGACTGGCAACTGTTGCAAAAACAGGCAGATATGGGGTAGCGCGGTCCTCCTCCCGGCGCTTCGCGGTGCGCGAGGGTGGCCAGACATCGTCGCGCGAGCGGGCTCATCTGAGCGGGCACTCCCGGCGGCGCGGCGCTGCTCGATCCCACCGGAGGGCTGTCCTCGACCTCCCTCTCGACCGCGCATTCCGCCACCGGTTGCCGCGGAGCGCCGGGACGAGCGCCGAACCACACCCTTCTATGCAAGATTCCTCGGCGGGGGCAACGTCGAGCCGAGACTCGCGCAGCGCCGCTCCTGATCGAGCTGCGACTGGTGCGGCCCGGCCTTGCTAGCGCCGAGCTTCGTGGGGCTCAGACCCGCAGGAGCACGGAGCCCCAGTGCAGGCCGGCGCCGAGGGCGGTGAAGGCGACCAGGGCTCCTGCGGGCGCCTTGCCCGCCTGGCGCGCCTCGTGGAAGGCGAGCGGGAGGGTCGCGGAGGTGGTGTTGCCGTACTTCTGGATGTTGTTGTACACCTTCTCGTCGGGCAGGCCGAGCTGCCGCTGCGCCGCCTCGTTGATGCGCAGGTTGGCCTGGTGCATGACCAACAGGTCGAGATCCTCCAACCCATAACCGCAGCGGAGCAGGAGACTGCGCGTCACCTCCGGCATCTTCGTCACCGCCAGCCTGAAGACCTGCCGGCCCTGCATGACGGGGAAGGTGTCGGCCTCGGCGATCGCCGCGGGCGTGACGAAGGGACGGCGCGCAGAACCGAGCCCGGGCACGTAGAGGACTTCCTTCGACTCACCGTCGCCGTAGAGCTCGGACCCGAGAATGCCGCGGCCGTCCTCGGCGTCGCTCGCGCGGAAGACGAACGCTCCCGCGCCATCGCCGAAGAGCATGAGCAGATGGCGGAAGCGACTGTTCCAGGCTCGGTCCTCCGCCGCAATCGGCTCCTCGGAGCGCCCCTCGATCACCGCCCAGGTCGCCTCCGAGAAGGGCATGAGAGCAGTGTGCACGTCCGTGCCGACGAGCAGCACCGTCCGCGCGACGCCCGAGCGGATCAGCGCGTCGACGACCTGCATGCCGTAGGCGAAGCCGGCGCACTGCTGGCGCAGGTCGAGCGCCGGAATCGGCGCGAGGCCGAGCTTCTGTTGAATCAGCGTGCCGCTGCCCGGAAAGTAATGGTCGGGCGTCATCGTGGCGCAGACGAGGTAATCGACCTCACCCGGGTCGAGGCCGGCGTCGTCGAGCGCCGCCCGCGCGGCCCGGGCGCCGAGGTCCGAGGCGCCCGTTCCCTTGTCGACGAAGCGGCGGGTTTCGATGCCGCTCCGTTCGCGCACCCACTCGTCCGTGGTGTCCATCACCTTGGCGAGCGTGGCGTTGTCGACGACGCGCTCGGGCAGTGCGACGCCGCTGCCCAGAAACACCGCTCTCGTCATTCGCATCCCCCCGACCGACGCCTTCGAGTCCCCGCTCTCGCTCCCCGCTCGCCCGCGCGCGCGTCCAGTCTAGCCCAGCGGTCCCCACGGCAGTCGATCGCTTTCGCCTGCCGCGCTGTTCCGGTGCGACATCGCCAAGTGTCTCTTCACGGTAGGCACCGACGGCGCTGCGCGCGTATGCACATCTGTCCGGAGCTGCAGCGACCGAGCTGCGCACCACTCCACCCTGAGAGAGCGGCACAGTCGACGGACGGATCGCAATCGCCGCACTAACGTGCAGCGACCCTTTCGTCGCTACGACGACCGATGAGGAGATGGATGGACCCGACCGAATGCGACGGGGACTCTTGTGGCTGCTCTATCTCGCGAGCTTCTTGTTGCTCGGAGCGCTCGCCTGGCACGGCCGGAGCTACTACTCCCTGCCGCTCATCGAGAGACCTCGCCACTCCCTGCATTGGCAGCTCAAGCCGGGCGGCGAGCTCGGCCAGCTCTACGGCGTCGCCGGGCTCGCCACCATGACCGCGATGCTCGGCTACTCCCTGCGCAAGCGCATCCGCCCGCTGCGCCGGCTCGGCCGATCGAGCACCTGGCTCGATTTCCACATCTGGTGCGGCATCGTCGGCCCGCTGCTGATCGTCCTGCATTCGGCGCTCAAGGTCGGCGGCTTGATCGCGATCGCCTTCTGGTCCATGGTCGCGGTCGCGCTCAGCGGCATCCTCGGTCGCTTCCTCTATGCGCAGATCCCTCGCACCGCGGCGGGCGACCAGCTCTCCCTCGACGAAGCGCGGGCGCTAGACCGGGTGCTGGCCGCTCGTCTGCACGACCAGATGGGCGTGCGGGAGGCCGCGTTGGCCGCGCTCTCGACCGATGACTCCTCGACTCCGGCCCGCTCGCTCGCCGGCGCCCTCGGCACGCTCGCGCTCGAGCCGCTGCGTTTCCGCCGGCGCCTGAGGCGATTCCGCCGCGCGCATCCAGGCGTCCCACGCGCCACTTGGGCGCCGCTCGGCCGGGTCGCGGGTCAGCGCGCCCTGCTGCAACGCCGGCTGGCTCTCTGGCACCGGCTGCACGAGCTCTTCCACTACTGGCACGTCGCCCACAAGCCGTTCGCGGTACTCATGTACCTGTTCGCGATGCTCCATGTCGGCGTCGCCTGGGCGACCGGCTACGCCATCGGGGGCGGATGAAGCCGCCCGCGGCGAGACAGCTCGCGACCTTTGCGCTCGCGCTGGCGGCGGCGGCCGCGGGCGCCGGCGCGCAGATCTCGCCCGGTCCGCTCGCGTCGCCGCACGCCGCGCTCGAGGGGAGCAAGCACTGCTTCTCGTGCCACCGCGCCGGCGAGGGAGTCGACGCCGCGCTCTGTTTCGACTGTCACCGCGCGCTCCGCGCTCGCGTCGCCGCGGGCTCCGGCCTGCACGCACGCGCCGACCACCGCCCCTGCCAGCGGTGCCACTCCGAGCACAACGGCAGCGAGTTCGACCTCGTCCATTTCGAAGGTGGGCGATCCAGCTTCGACCATGCCGGGGCCGGTTGGCAGCTGCGGGGACGCCATGCCCGGCTCGACTGCCAGGAGTGTCATCGCGTCGACCGCGCCGACCGGGCCCTGCTCGAGATCGAGCCCGAGCTCGATCTGGCTCGGACCCATCTGGGCCTCGCCACCGCCTGCGCGTCGTGCCACGCCGATCCGCATCGCGGCGCCAACCAGGCCGCATCCTGCGCCAGCTGCCACGGCGAAGAGACCTGGAAGGAAGCTGCCGGCTTCGACCACGCCGCGACCCGCTATCCCCTCGACGGCGCCCACGCCCGCGTCGCCTGCGCCGATTGCCATCGCGAGGGGAAACCGCCCTCGGACGCTCCAGGGGTTCTGCTCTTTTCGCAGTTCGCCGAGCGGGCGCTGCCGGCGTGCGCCGACTGCCACTCCGATCCCCATCAGGGCCGGTTGGGGACGACGTGTGCCACCTGCCACTCGACCTCGACCTTCCGGACGGCGACGAACGCCCGTCTCGATCACGACCGCACGCGCTACCCGCTGCGCGGACGCCACGTCCGGGTCGCCTGCGCCGACTGCCACCGCGCCGGCCACGCGCTGCGCGTTCCCGCCTTCGAGCGCTGCGAGACCTGTCATCGCGATCCGCACGCCGGTCAGCTGCGCACCGCCGCGGGCGGCGGTACCTGCGCCGTCTGCCACGGCGTCGAAGGCTTCCGTCCGGCGATTTATGGCGCCGAGCAGCACGCTCGAAGCGCTTTCGCCCTCGCAGGAGCCCATCGCGCCGTGCCCTGCTCCGCCTGTCACGCGCCGGTCGCGGCGCGCCAGCTGCCAGCGCCTTTCGCCGCGGCGGCCCG
This sequence comes from uncultured Acidobacteriota bacterium, assembly GCA_963700315.1. GTDB lineage: Bacteria > Acidobacteriota > Thermoanaerobaculia > Multivoradales > JAGPDF01 > JACTMI01. The sequence continues at coordinate 909,252 of CAVOXC010000003.1, forward strand.
CGACCAGACGGCGCGCTTCCGCTTCACCGGCACCGCCTGCTCAGACTGTCATCGCGACCCGCACGAGGGCCGGCTGGACCGCTTCGCGGCGGAGCAGGGTTGTGCGGGCTGCCACAGCGCCTCGACCTGGCGCGAGATCCGCTTCGATCACGGACGCTCCCGCTACCCGCTCGAGGGGCGCCACGCGCGCCTCGCCTGCGCCAGTTGTCACTCGCCCGACGCATCGGGCCGGGCGCGACTCTCGGGCCTCGCGCTCGATTGCGCCGGCTGTCACCGCGACGTCCACGGCGGCCAGCTCGCCCGCGCCGGCGCGACGACCTGCGAGCGCTGTCACTCCGTCGACGGCTTCCGGCCCGCGACCGGTTTCGACCATGCGCGCGATGCGCGCTGGCAGATCGATGGCGCCCACGAGCGCGTGCGTTGCGCCAGCTGCCATCCGGCCGAGAGCGCTGCCGATGGGCCACGAGTCCTCTACCGGCCCCTTCCGCTCGACTGCGCGGGTTGCCACGCACCCGCCGACGGCCGTTCAGCCGCATCGGACCCGGCTCCGGCCCCGGCCCATCGGTCTGCGGGAGAGGCGGCTTGAACGCTCTTTTCGATCTCGAATCGAACAGCGTCTGGGCGCTCGCGGCGCTGGTCGCGGCGCTCGTCGTCTTGCCCTACGTCGCCGCCTTCCGGCGCCGCCGCGCCTCGGACCGGGCACGCCTGGCCGAGGCGCGCGCGCTCGGTATCGACCGGCCGGTCGCGCAGTTTCCCTTCATCGATCCGAGCCACTGCATCGGCTGCGGCGCGTGCGTCGGCGCCTGTCCCGAAGGGGATGTCCTCGGCGTGGTCGGCGGTGTCGCGGTCGTCATCAATGGACTGCGTTGCGTCGGCCACGGCCGCTGCGCCGACGCCTGTCCGGTCGGCGCGATCGAGATCGGTCTCGGGGACCTCAAGGGGCGCCGCGACGTGCCCATCCTGACCGACGAGGGAGAGACCACGGTACCGGGAGTCTTCGTCGCGGGCGAGCTCACCGGGCTCGCGCTCATTCGCAATGCCATCGAACAGGGGGTCGCCGTGACCGAGACCATCGCCAAGCGCCTCGGCGCCAGCAGGCAGCGCGAGCCCGATCCGCGGATCGTCGATCTGCTCGTGGTCGGCGCCGGACCGGCCGGGCTGGCGGCGGCGCTCGCCGCCAAGCAGAGGGGGCTCACCGTCCGCTTGATCGATCAGGAAAAAGGCCTGGGAGGCACCATCCTGCAATTTCCCCGGCGCAAGCTCGTGCTCACGCGTCCGGTCGAGCTGCCCGGCGGAAGAGCCCTCGATCGCGAAGAGTACAGCAAGGAGCAGGTGCTCGAGATCCTCACCGCCGAGATACGTCAGCGCCGGCTCGACGTCTGTCATGGCGAGAGGTTCGAGGAGCTCTCGCGGCGTGACGATCTGCTCGAAGTGAAGACGACCGCGGGCGCGCACGGCGCGCGCTCGGTGTTGCTCGCGCTCGGCCGCCGGGGCACGCCGCGCAAGCTCGGGGTGCCGGGAGAGGATTCGTCGAAGCTCGCCTATCAGCTGCGCGACGCGGCATCCTGGCGCGGCCTCGAGATCCTCGTCGTCGGCGGCGGCGACAGCGCGGTCGAGGCGGCGATCGGGCTCGCCCGCCAGCCGGGCAACCGAGTCTCTATCTCCTATCGCAAGAGCTCGTTCCTGCGCATCAAGATGAAGAACCAGGACGCGATCGAGCGGCTGATCGAGCGCGGCAAGATCCGCGCGGTTTTCGACTCCCAGGTCGAGTCGATCGAGGCCGGCCGCATCGTCCTACGTGTCGGCGCGGGGCGCGAGGCGCTCGCCAACGACCAGGTCTTCGTGATGATCGGCGGTGAGCCGCCCTTCGACCTGCTGCGGCGCTCGGGCATCCGCTTCGGTGGCGACCCAGAGCCCGAGAAGGCGGCGACGGGACGGCGCGCCTCCGCCATCGCCGGACTGCTGCTCGGCCTCGCTGCGCTCGGCGGACTCGCGGCGCCCGCCTTCGCCGCGCAGGGGAGCCCGCACGGCCACCTCGAGATTCCCTGCGCCGACTGCCACACGACGAGCAACTGGCGCGAAATCGGCGACGACATCCGCTTCCAGCACGAGGCGACGGGCAATCCGCTTACCGGCGCCCACGCGACGGCAGCCTGCGGAGCGTGCCACCGCGACCCGGTGTTCTCGCGCGTCGCCACCGCCTGCCAGGACTGTCACCAGGATGCGCACGTGGGCGAGCTCGGGCTCGATTGCGCCAGCTGCCACGACACCCGACGCTGGGATGCCCGGGACGACCTCTTCCGCGCCCACAACCGGACCCTCTTTCCGCTGTTCGCGGGCCACGCGCGCGTCGACTGCGACGCCTGTCACGGCGGCCAGCCGCCCACGCAGTACTCGCGCACGCCGACAGAGTGCATGGCGTGCCACCACGAGGACTTCCGCGCGGCGACCGATCCGCCGCACCGGGGTTTCTCGACCGATTGCCTGCAGTGTCACGTCAGCGTGACCCAGGGCTGGAGCGCACCGGGCTTCCGGCACACCTCCCGCTTCACGCTGTCGGGCGCGCACGCCGGCATCGCTTGCGCCGATTGCCACCGCAACGGCTATCAGGGCACCTCGGCCGACTGTTACTCCTGCCATCGCGAGGACTTCGAGTCGACGCGCGATCCCAATCACGTCGCGTCCGGCTTCCCCACCGCCTGCCAGGCGTGCCACGGCAACAACAGCTGGGAGGGCGCGGTATTCGACCACGCGCTCTCGGGATTCCCGCTGACCGGCTCGCACCGCTCGCTCGACTGCGAGCAGTGCCACCAGAGCGGTTTCTCGGGTACGCAGAGCGACTGTGTCGCCTGTCATCGCTCCGACTACGAGAGAACGCGCGACCCCAATCACGTTCAGGCCGGTTTCCCGACCCGCTGCGAGAACTGCCACAACACGACCTCGTGGGAGGGGACGGGCTTCGACCACGACGCCTCGGGCTTCGCGTTGACCGGAGCGCACCGCTCGGCGGCGTGCGAGGCCTGCCACACCCAGGGCTACGCCGGCACGCCGAAGGACTGCTACTCGTGCCACCGCTCCGACTACGACGGCACGAGCAATCCGAACCACGCGCAAGCCGGGTTCCCGACCACCTGCCAGTCCTGTCACGGCACCGCGAGCTGGAACACCTCGTCGTTCAATCACGACGCTTCGCGCTTCCCATTGACCGGCGCCCACCGTTCGCTCGACTGTGAGAGCTGCCACGCCTCGGGCTACGCCGGCACGCCCACGGCCTGCGTCTCCTGTCACCAGGCCGACTACAACGGCACCAGTGATCCCAACCACGTCGCCGCCGGCTTCCCCACCACTTGCGAGGTCTGTCACTCGACCAACAGCTGGGGCGAGGCGAGCTTCAACCACGACGCCACCATCTTCCCGTTAACGGGGGCGCACCGATCGGCCGACTGCGAGTCCTGTCACGCCGCAGGTTACGACGGCACGCCGACGGCGTGCGTCTCCTGCCACCAATCCGACTACAACGGCACCAGCGATCCCAACCACGTCACCGCCGGCTTCCCCACCACCTGCGAGGCCTGTCACACCACCTCGAATTGGCAGGGCGCGCTGTTCAATCACAGCTCGACGAGCTTCCCGCTCACCGGCGCCCACACCACGGTCACTTGCGAGACCTGTCACACCTCGGGCTACGCCGGCACCCCCACGGCCTGCGTCTCCTGTCACCAATCCGACTACAACGGCACCAGCGATCCCAACCACGTCACCGCCGGCTTCCCCACCGCCTGCGAGGCCTGTCACACCACCTCGAATTGGCAGGGCGCGCTGTTCAATCACAGCTCGACGAGCTTCCCGCTCACCGGCGCCCACACCACGGTCACTTGCGAGACCTGTCACACCTCGGGCTACGCCGGCACCCCCACGGCCTGCGTCTCCTGCCACCAATCCGACTACAACGGCACCAGCGACCCGAATCACGCCGCGGCGGGCTTTCCGACGACCTGCGAGGCCTGCCACACCACCTCGTCCTGGCAGGGTGCCGCGTTCGATCACAACGCGACGATCTTCCCGCTCACCGGCGCCCACACCTCGATCGCCTGCGAGAGCTGCCACTCCTCGGGCTACGACGGGACGCCCACCGCTTGCGTCGCCTGCCACCAGGGCGACTACAACGCTACGAGCAATCCCAATCACGCCGCGGCGGGCTTTCCGACCGCCTGCGAGAACTGCCACACGACTTCGTCGTGGGACGGAGCGAGCTTCGACCACGACGGCCAGTACTTCCCGATCTACTCGGGCAAGCACAAGAACAAGTGGTCGACCTGCTCGACCTGCCACGTCGTCCCCTCCAACTACTCGGTCTTCGACTGCACCGGCTGCCACGAGCACCGGCGCAGCGAAATGGACTCGAAGCACGACGAGGTCGCCGGGTACATCTATGAGAGCCAGGCCTGCTACAGCTGCCATCCGACCGGAGAAGCCGATGACTAGCCGCCTCTGGGGCCGCGCTCTCGCCGCGCTCTCGGCCCTCGTCACCGCCCTCGCGCTGGCCGCCACGGCCGTCGCCGCGGACCGTCCGGTCTCGGTCAGCTACGTCTCTTCGAGCGCCGTCTACCTCGACGCCGGCCGCGCCGACGGGGTCGGAATCGGCGACCGGCTGCGGCTGGTCCGCGGCGGCGAGACCGTGGCCGAGCTCGAGATCGACTTCGTCGCGGAGCACTCCGCCTCCTGTCGGGTGCTCGAGGCGGCCCGCGAGATCCGTCCCGGCGATCGGGCGATCCGCCTCGAGTCCGGCCCCTCCGCGACGGTCGAGGAGCCACCGGCCCAGGCTCCTGCCGAGACGTTGCAGGTCCCGCCGCCGGTCACGATTCAGGCCGACAGCTATAGCCGCTATTCCGCGCCGCGCGACACGCGCGCTTCCGGCGTCCTGGCCCTCGGCTACCGCAGCTTCTCGCCGGGCTTCGGGCGCTCCTCGACCGAGACTCTCGGCCGGCTCAGCCTGCGGCTGCGCGACATCGCCGGCAAGCCGTTCGACCTGCGGATCCGCCTGCGCGGACGGGAGATCCGCCGCGACGGCTACGGGCCGGCGGTCGACACGAGCCAGCGTTCCGACCGTCTGTACGAGCTCGCTCTGCTCTACGATCCGCCCGCAGGCCGCTTCGCGTTCCGGCTCGGCCGCCTGGCGACCGGCGGCTTCTCTTCCCTCGGCTATCTCGACGGCGCGCTCGGCGAGATCCGGCTGGGTCAGCTCTTCGCGATCGGAGCGTTCGGCGGGCTGCGCCCCGATCTGGCCGAGTTCGGGCTCGGTTCGGCCGGGGAGAAGTACGGCGCTTACGTCCGCTTCGCGACCGATCGCGACCGGGATTCACCCTACGCCGAGATCGTCCTCGGCGGCGCCTCCGAGACCTCGGCAGAGGGGGAGATCGACCGCGACTACGTCACCCTCGAGAGCCGATTCGGCAGCGGATCGCGCTGGTGGCTCTTCCAGCGGGCGGAGATCGACCTCAACCGCGGCTGGCGACGCGAAACCACCGCCTCGAGCTCCCAGGTCACCAACGCGGCGCTCTCGGGCTCGTTGCGGCTCGGACAGCACCTGCGCGCAACGCTCTCCTACGACCAGCGCCGGAGCTACCTGACGTGGGAGACGCGGCCGGTCCTGCCGGAGGAGGTCTTCACTCGTTTCTTCCGCGAAGGGGGCCGTGTCGCGCTCGAGTGGCAGGGTGGCGGCTGGAGCGGCTCGTTGGGAGGCGGGCTCGAGCGCGCCCGCGACACCGACGACGAGACGACCTCGGCCTTCCTCTCGCTGCTCAAGGGTGGGAGCTTCGGCCAACCGCTGCTGCTGGGCGGCGACCTCTCTTGGTACACCGGCGGTGTCGCGGAGGGCTACGTCGCGAGCCTGCGCGGGCGCTGGGCGTTTCGCTCCGGACACGACCTCGGCCTGACCGTCGGCGCTGCGGAGGCCCGCATGATCGAAGCGGCTTTCGGTCCGGCCCGATCGAACCAGTGGATCCGACTCTCCGGCACGCTCCAACTCCCGTTCCGGATCTACCTGTTCGGCGAGTACGAGCTCTCGACCGGCGACGATCTCGACGGCGAACGCGCCACGCTCGAGGTGGGCCACCGCTTCTGAGCGATCAAGGAACCGGTCGCGTCGACGGGCGGGGCCGGCGCAGGCCCGGCACGTAGAGGACGGTGAGATCGCCCCGCTCGACGAAGCGGTAGCGCCGGTCGGGCTTCTTGCCATCGAGGCCGCGCTCGCTGCCCGACGGGTAGCTCCAGGTCTCGAGCGGCGGATCGCCGACGAAGTCGCCCAGCTCGTGCTCGAGCTTGTCCGGCTCGCCGTAGAGCACGTAGATCGCGCCCCGATCCGTGCGGCGGCCCGTGCGGCCCACCTCGCTGAAACGGCGGTCGGCCTCGATCGCCCGCTCTTCAGCGAGGTCGCGCACCGGGTTGCCCGGGCGCTCCGGATCCGGATCGCGTCGAGCCCAGAACGCCTCGATGAATGCTCGTGCCTGCTCGTCGGTGGTGGCCGCGCCGAACTCGCGGATCTCCTCCTTCGAGGCGATGCGGCCGAAGGGTCCCATCATCCAGCCCGCCAGCTCCGGCGACAGGAGCGGGTTGAACAGGTCGACGGCATCCACCGCCAACGTCGCGCCTGCGGCCAGTGCCGCGACGAGCAGCCAAGCCGCCGACCGCCGGCGGTCACTCATCCCCGCCCCGCAACAGGTCGAGAAACTCCTCGCGCACCGGCTTCTGGTGGAAGATCCCGCGAATCGCGGAGGTCACGGTGACGGCCCCCGGCTTCCGGACGCCGCGCATCTCGACGCAGAGATGGCGCGCTTCGATCACCACCATCACCCCTTGCGGCTCGAGCTTCGACTGCAGGTAGTTGGCCACTTGCTCGGTAAGGCGCTCCTGGAGCTGTGGCCGCTTGGCATAGAACTCCAGAATCCGCGCGAACTTCGACAGACCGAGAATGCTGTCGTTGGGAATGTAGGCGAGATGAGCGTGGCCATGAAAGGGCACCAGATGATGGGCGCACATCGAGAAGAACGGGATTCGCTTCTCCATCACCATGGCACTGTAGTGCTCTTCGTTGGGAAACGTGGTGATCGGTGGCTCGGCGCCCTCCTCGAGGCCGTGGAACATCTCCAGGTACATCTTGGCGACACGCCGGTCGGTCTCGACGAGGTTCGGATCGGCGAGATCGAGACCGAGCTCGGTCAGGATGCCGCGGACGTGGGCCGCGATACGGCCGGTGCGCGGGTCTTCAGCCTCCTCGCTCATCGTCGTGGATCCTATCCCGCGCGCGCGCCGGCCGCCGACACCGTAGAATCGTCCTGGTGCGAGTGCCCTTCGATCCGCCGCCGCGAAATCCGCGCACGGAAGAGCTCCTCGGCGAGATCCCACGCGAGCTGTTCGGCGAAACGCTCTACCTGGCCAGCGAGCTTATCGAGCGCTACGCGCTCGATCTCGCGTACGAGCTGGCTCACGAGCTCGGCGTCGCGGGGTGGCTGGCTGGCGGGGAAGTCAGATCCGCCGCCGAGATCGGCGACGCGGCCGGCCACTCGGAGCGATTCCGCTCGGCCTTCGAATGGCTATTGGAGCGTCTCGCCGAAGACGGCGCGCTCGAGCAAACCGCGACCACGCCGAGGCGTTTCCGAGCGGCCCGGCCGCTGCGACGCGGCGAGACCGCGGCGCTCCGCGCGCTGGGTCTCGGCATCGATCCCGAGATCGGGCGCACGCTCGATCTGCTCGACGCCGCGGCCGCGGCTTGGCCGGCCGTCGCCAAGAGCGGCACGACCGGCGAGGAGCAGCTGTTCGGCGCCGGCCGCATCGGTCTGTGGACCGCCTACTTCCACAACCTCAACGCCCCGTACGCCATTGGCAACCGGATGACCGCCGCGGCCGCGGCCAACCGGCTGCCGCGGGGTGGCGGCGCGCGCGTGCTCGAGATCGGCGCCGGCGCGGGCAGCGCGACCGAGGCGTTGCTCACCGAGCTCGAGCGGCGCGGGCGCATCTGCGAGCTCGGCGCTTACGACGTGACCGAGCCCTCTCCCTTCTTCCGGCGGCGGGCGGAGCGCGAGCTCAAGAGCCGGTTTCCCGGCACCCCCTTGCGCTTCGCCGGGTTCGACATCGACCGGCCCGCTGCGGACCAGGGCGTCGCGGCCGGCTACGACCTCATCTTCGGTGTCAACGTGCTGCACGTGGCGAGAGCGCTCGGCGCGTCGCTCGCCCAGCTGCGGTCGCTGCTCGAACCCGGAGGGTGGCTGGTCGCGGGAGAGTGCCTGCGCCTCTTCCCCGGACAACCGGTCGCGGCCGACGTCGTCTTCCAGATCTTCAAGAGCTTCGTCGAGGTCGAGACCGATCCGCTCTTGCGTCCTACCCACGGTTTTCTGGAGACTCGGACCTGGCGGACCGCGCTCGACGCCGCGGGTTTCGTCGAGATCGCCGTCCTGCCCGATCTCGAGTCGATCCGCGAGGTCTATCCCCACTTCACGGCCGGCGTGCTGGTGGCGCGCGCCCCGGGTGGCCGCCGGTCCGACGGCGCCGGAACTGGATAGACTCGGACGAAGGGAGAGCGCGACGGTGCCCAGCATCCGAATCGAGTACTGCGTCGTTTGAAACTACGAACCACGGGCCGCGGGTCTCGCGGCCGCGATCAAAGGACGGTTCGGCATCGCCGCCGAGCTGATCCGAGGCAAGGACGGGGTCTTCGACGTCACCGTCGGTGACGAGCTCGTCTACTCGAAGCACGGAACCGGGCGCTTCCCCGACCCGGGCGAAGTCGAAACGGCGCTCGAGCCGCTGATGCAACGTCGCGGGTGATCCAGGCGGCTGCCGCTTTCGGCGCGCTGCTCGCGGCGCTCGGCCTGCGCGTCGCTCTGGCGCGCTGGCACGCCGATCCTCTGCCGGATCCCCTGGCGGCGCCGCCGGCGACGGCGATCCTCCTGCCGCTGCGCGACGAGGAGGAGAACGCCGCGGACTGTCTCTCTTCCCTCCTCTCCCAGAGCGCGCCTGGGCGCGTGGTCGCGATCGACGACCACTCGAGCGACCGCACGGCGCAGGTGCTCCAGAGCGTCGCGGTTCGATCTCGACGACTCGAGCTGCGCTCGGCGCCCGATCTGCCGCCGGGTTGGGGCGGGAAAGTGCACGCTCTCTCGGTCGGGGCGCGCGGCGCCGAAGAGCCCTGGCTGTTGTCGACCGACGCCGACACGCGCCACGAACCCGATCTGCTCGCGCGCGCCCACGCCGCGGCGGCCGAGCACGCCCTCGACGCCCTCTCGCTCGCCGGCCGGCAGGAGACGCGCGGCCTGGTCGAGGGCCTCCTGACCCCCGCGGTCTTCGTGCTGCTCGACGCTCTCCTCGGCGCTTGGCGCCCGCACGGGCGCGGGCAGGCGCGCTCGCCCATCGTCAATGGCCAGTACTTGCTGGTCCGGCGCGCGGCACTCGAGGCCATCGGTGGTTTCGCCGCGATTGCCGGCAAGCCGCTCGACGATGTCGAGTTGGCGCGCGCGCTGCGGGCCGGCGGCTGGCGCGTGGGCTTCCGGCGCGCCGGCAGCGCGCTGCGCATTCGCATGTACCGCGGCGCTTCGGCCGCCCTGTCGGGCTGGCGACGCAACCTCGCCCTGTTCGTCGCGCCGCGCGCGCCGGTTTCGGCCGTCGCCCTGTTTCTACTGCTCGCGCCGCCGCTTCTTGCCGCCGTCGCGCTCGTCCGGAGCGCCCCGTTCGCGGCGGCGTTGGTCTGGGCGGGGGGCGCCGTCGGCTCGGCGCTCGGCCGCGGCCGCCGGGGCCGTCCGCTGCTGTCCCTGCTCTACCCGGCCGACAGCCTGCTGCTCGGATTCACCCTGCTGGCGGCGGTTGTCGACCGCGCGCGCGGGCGGCTGCGGCCCTGGCGCGGCCGCCCGATCGCGACCGCTTCGCGCCGCGATTCGTCTCAGCGCGGCAGCGCCGCGCGATAGCGGCAGCTCTGCCCGTCGGTCTCCTCGATCTCGACGGCGAGGGTGCGGACGCGCGCCGGGTCGACGCCCGCGGCGAGCGCTTCCCAGAAGAAGCGGGCGAGCAGCTCCATCGAGCTGTTCGAGATCGGCAGCCGGACGACCTCGGCCGCCGGAAACCTGTAGACCCGTTCGGCGAAGCGGACCTCGACCGCCTCGTCGCCGTCGACGACCTCGAGCCAAGGGCTCTCCTTGGGCAGGACGACGCGATCGTCGAGCTCGGCGCAGAGGGCGCGGATCCGCTTCTTGACGGCGCCACAGTCGGCGAGCAGCCCCGCCTCGTCGAGTCCGTGCCCCTCGAGCTCGACCGCGACCCGGTAGTTGTGGCCATGGAGCGGCTCGGCCTCGGCCGGTCCGAACAGCGTGAAGTGCGCGATCGAGAACTTGAAATCGCGCTTGGCGAGGCGCAGCGTGAAGGTCGGCTCGCTCATCTCGCCATTCTACGGGTTGGCGCTAACGCCAGCGCCGGCGTGAGGTGCCGAGAGCTCTCAGCCGGGGCCAGGGACCTCAAGAGGCTCCGATGCTTCCACCTCCGGCCCCGCCGCGGCCTCGAGCGCAGGGCCTTGCGAGCCGACGCCGCGCTCGATCCATGGCAGAACCGCATGGGCGCCAACGCTACCGACGCGGCGACGCGCAGTGCCTGGGCGCACGCCCCTCTTCCATTGAAGGGCAGACAGGGCGGGTCCCGAGGCGCTGGCGCGACAGCCCCAAGCGCCCGATCTGCCCCCCCCCCTTTCTTCTCAGCCGCTTTCGCCCGCGCCTGCCGAGCCGCCAGGCCCGCCAGGACGCCCCGAGCGACCGCGGCGCTCTTGCCTTTCGGACTCGAAATGCGATAATGCACGGCATTCAGGGTTCAACGTACGGTTTTTCGACCGAAGCCATCTAAACAGGGAGGTAGAGCATGCGTAGAGTCTTCATGTTCCTGCTGCTCGGAGCTGCGGTGTCCAGCCTGGCACTGGCCCAGGCGCCGTCGACGTCCAATCAGGCCCCCGAGGGCTTCGTGCCCGGGCCGATCGACATCATCGACGGACTTGGCTGCCCCTGCACCTTGGGCACCGCCGAGGTCGAGGCCAACTGCGGGCTGCCCACCGACACTGTCAACGGCGGGTGCAACTCGGCGCCCAACGTCTTCGGCTCGATCGTGCCCGGCGAGCGCGTCTGCGGTACCGCCGAATGGAACGTCACGGTTCCCGGATTCCGTGACACCGATTGGTACGAGTATACGGTGACCACGGCCGGCACCTATGTCTGGCAGGTCGAAGCCGGGTTCCCCGCCGCGGTCTTCATCGTGGACGGCAATGCCGGTTGTGGCGGGCTCACCGTCGTCGCGTCCGACTTCACCACGGGTTGCGGCGACCTCGGGGTGGCCAGCGCCGACCTCCTGCCGGGCACCTACTGGTTCTTCGTCGCGCCCGACTTCGGCGGCCCGCCCGCTACCTGCGGCGCCGAGTACGGGGCCGCGCTCTACGCGGACGTTCCGGCCCAGGCGATTCCCACTTTGGGCCGGCTCGGCCTGGCCGCGATCGCCCTCGCGCTCGTCGGCCTGGCGTTCTTCCTCCTGCGCCGCCGGCGCACCGCCACGGCGTAAGGCGAGCACGCCTCCGAAGGAGTCCACCAGGGCGGCCTGCGGGCCGCCCTCTTCTTTTCCGGCCGCTTCCTCGTTCTCGATCTTCCCTCGATTCGCGGAGTCGACGGCGGGGTGGCGCTGCGCGGTACTCGTCTCGCCAGCGCAATCGTCGAGGAAGCTGGCATAGAAGGGAATGCGGGGTCGGTCGGCGTCCGGGCGCTCCCCGTTCAGCGCCGCGCTCGCGTCGCCGCCCCCGGCCCCTGACGCCAGGGAGGCCGGCGCAGCGCGTTCGGCGTTTCGTCAGGGGAACGTTCGCGAAAGCCGCCATTGAAGGGAATACAGGTTCGGCCGGCGCCGACGCGCTCCGCGCCAGCCGACCCGGCCGGAAGCACCCCCCTTATCTGGAGCTTCTCGCTTTTTCTTTTGTTCTTCTTCTCTTCTTCTTTCTCTTTCTTCCTACCTCCTTCCTTCTGCTCTTTCTCGTGGTGCGCTGCGGCGCTACTCGGCGCGGAGGGCTTCGATGGGGTCGAGCGCGGCGGCGCGGGCGGCGGGGCCGACGCCCGAGACAATGCCCGTCAACAAGCTGACGGCGAGCGCGGCGAAGACGTACTCGAGCGGAGTCGCCACCGGCAGCCCGGGGATCGCCAGACGCAACAGGAAGCAGAGGCCGAAGCCGACGGCGAGGCCCGCCGCGCCGCCGGCGAGGCCGAGAGCGCCGGCCTCGACCAGGAAGAGGACGCGGACCTGGCGGCGGCTGGCGCCGAAGGCGCGGATCAGGCCGATCTCCGCCGTGCGCTCGCCGACCGCGATCCACATCATGGTCAGCACGCCGATCGCGCCGACGAAGAGCGAGATGCCGGCGATCGCGCCGACCGCCATCGTCACCACGTCCATGACGTTGCCGAAGACTTCGAGCATCGCCTCCTGCGTGGTCAACGTGAAGTCCTCGTCGCCGTGCCGTCGCGTCAGAGTCCGGCGCACCGCCTCTTCGACGGTCGCGGTCAGGCCGGAGTGGGCGTAGAGCACGTCGATCTCGAGCAGCTCGGGCAGGTTGAACAGGTTCATCGCCGTCGCCACGGGGACGTACACCACGTCGTCGATGTCGATGCCGAGCATCGTCCCCTTCGGCTCCATCAGCCCGATCACCCGGAAGCGCGCGCCGGCCACCCGCACGAACTCGCCGAGCGGGCTCCGCTCGCCGAACAGCTCGCGCGCCAGGGTCTGGCCGAGCACGCAGACCGGGGCGCCCCGGCGCGGATCGCCGCGCGGCCAGAACGAACCCTGCGCCACCCGGAAGCGCCAGACCTCGCGGATCTCCGGCGTCACGCCGTAGACCATCACCCGGCGCGCCAGCCCGGTCGCCGGCGCCTCGACGCGCGCCGAGCCGACGGCGACGGGCACCACCGCATCGACGCCGGCGATGCGCTCGAGCTCCTCCGCGTCATCGATGGTGAGCGGCCGGGTCGAGCCGCCGAACACCCCGGGGATGCCGGCGGTCTCGGTCTTGCCCGGGTTGATCGCGAGGATGTTGGTGCCGAACTGGGAGAACTGGCCGAGGATGTAGCGCCTCGTCCCTTCGCCGATCGAGGTGAGCAGCACCACCGACGCGACTCCGATCGCGATTCCCAGCATCGAGAGCGCGGTTCGCAGCTTCAGCTTCAGCAGCGTGCGCAGCGAAAGCAGCAGCAGGTCGCTCAGCATCGTCACCGTCCCGAGAGCGCCAGAACCGGGTCGAGATTGGCCGCCCGGCGCGCCGGCAACCAGCCGAAGACGCCGCCGACCGAGAGCGAGAGCACGATCGCCGCGACGATCGCCCAGGTCGGGGGCGCCGCCGGCAGCGCCGGCCAGAGGCCCACCAGCACGCGCACGCCCAGCGCGCCGACGGCCAGTCCGAGCGCCCCGCCGAGGCTCGAGAGCAGGATCGCTTCGGCGAGGAAGCAGGCGAGGACCTGCCGGCGCGAGGCGCCCACGGCGCGCAGCAGGCCGATCTCGGCGGTGCGCTCGGAGACCGCGACCAGCAGCACGTTCAGGATGCCGATGCCCGGCGACCGCGAGCGAGATCGCGGCGATCGCCGCCACCGCCAGGGTCAGCGCGTCGAGGATCGCCGAGAGAGAATCGACCACCGCGGCCTCGGTGATCAGGGTCACGTCCTCCTCGCCGTGGCGCTCGACCAGCACCTCGCGCGCGCGCTCCGTGACCGCATCGACGTCGCCGGCCGGCACCGACGTCGATCACGATGCGGAAAGAGCGAGCTGCGATTGAACATGCGCATCCCGGTCGCGACCGGCACCATCGCGACCTCGTCCATGTTCATGCCGAGCTGCTGGCCGCGCGACGCGAGCACGCCGATCACCTTGCAGCGCCGGCCGCCGATGCGCACGGCCGCGCCGATCGGGTCCTCGCCGCCGAACAGCTCGCGCGCCACGCCGTGACCGAGCACCGCGAGCGCGCCGCCGCGATCGAGCTCGGTCTCGGGCAGGAAACGGCCGCGGCCGACCTGGAGCCGGCGCAGCGCCGCGAACTCCGGAGTCACGCCCACGACGACCACCTGGCGCGCGGCGCTCGCCGTAGGCGACGCTGTCGGTCGCGATGACGAACGGCGCGACGTAGCGCACCGACGGCAGCGCGCGCGCGAGCGCTCGCGCGTCGTCGAGGGTGAGATCGTTCGGGCACGCCGCCGACGCCCGGGATCCCGCCCGTCGTATCGGTCTTGCCCGGCACGACCGCGACGAAGCTCGAGCCGATCTGCGCGAACTGGTCGACCACGTAGCGGCGCGCGCCCTCGCCCAGGGCCGTGAGCAGCACCACCGCCGCGATCCCGACCGCCACGCCGAGCAGCGAAAGCGCGCTGCGCAGCCGATGGCCCGGCGAGCGCGCGGCCGGCATAGCCGGCGAGATCGCGGCCCTTCACTCGTGCGGCTCCACGCCGAGCCCCCACTCGGTGAGCGCGGTGACGAGCTCGTCGCCGATCGCCCGGCGCACGATTCGACCGTCGGCGAGGATCAGGGTGCGGTCGGCCCGGCGGGCGACGCGCGGGTCGTGGGTGACCGACGAGCAGGGTCAGTCCATCGTCGTTCAGACGGTCGAGGAGATCGAGGACGACGTTGCCCGACTTGGAGTCGAGGTTACCGGTCGGCTCGTCCGCCAGCAGCACTCTCGGTCGCATGGCGAGCGCGCGGGCGATCGCCAGACGCTGGCGCTCGCCGCCCGACAGCTCGCTCGGGCGGTGATCGGCGCGCTGCGCGAGACCGACCGCTGCGAGCGCCTCGAGCGCCCGCTCGCGCCGCTCGGCGCGCGGAGATCTCGGCGAAGACCATCGGCAGCTCGACGTTGCCGAGTCCGTCGAGTCGCGGCACCAGATGGAACGCCTGGAAGATGAAGCCGAATCGATTCTGCCGCAGCTGGTCGAGCTCGGCCTCGGCGAGCTCGGAGACCTCGCGCCCCTCGAAGCGGTAGGAGCCCGAGGTCGGTCGGTCGAGACAGCCGATCAGGTGCAGCAGCGTCGACTTGCCCGAGCCCGAGGGGCCCATGATCGCGACGTGCTCGCCCGCCGCGATCGACTCCGATACCTCGACCAGGGCGTGTACGGGCTCGCCGCCGATCTCGTAGGTGCGCGAGAGGTTCTCGAGCTCGATCACGGCGCGTCGGCGGCCTCGACCTCGACGCGGGCACCGGCCTTGATCTCCGGCTTGTCGATCGCGGCGACCACCCGCTCTCCTGCGGCGAGTCCGGCGACGACCTCGGTGAAGTCCCAGTTGGACAGGCCGCGCTCGATCTGGCGTTCGACCAGCACCTCACCCTCGACGACGAGTACTCTGTCGCCGGCGAGAATCGAGGCGGTCGGCAACCGCAGAGCTCCCGCGCGCGTCTCGAGGATCACCTCGACGTCCGCCGAGGTGCCGGGCAGCAGAGTCTCGGCGAGCCCCACGTCGTCGAGCTCGACTTCGATCTCGACGGTACGATTCTGGGCTTCGATGTCGAGGACGTACGGGGCGACGCGCGCCACGCGGCCGGGAAAGGTCCGCCCGGGGTGCGAATCGACGGTGGCCCGCGCCGGCAGGCCCGGCACGAGGCTCGCGGAGTCGACCTCGTCCATCGGCAGCGAGAGGTGGATGGAGGTCGGGTCGATGAGGTCCAGCACCGGCGGGATCGGCACCCCCGGCGGCGCCGGCGTCACCCACTCGCCGACCTCGGTCGAGAGCTCGGCGAGAATGCCGGCGAAAGGGGCATACACGGTGCGCTTGTCGAGCGCCGTCGCGGCCAGAGCGAGCGACGCCGCGGCACGCTCGCGCACCGCTCGCGCCGACTGGCAGGCGGCCTCGGCCTCGCGCGCGGCCGATTCCAGCCGGTCGAGCAGATCGGGGGCAACGAGCTTCTCTTCCGCCAACCGGCCATTGCGTTCGAGCTCGCGCCGGGCCAACGACGCGGCGAGGCAGCCGCGCTCGCTCTCGGCCTCGGTCGCCGCGAGATCGCGTCGCGCCACGGCGACCTGCCCCCGCTCGAGCGAATCGTCGAGGCGCAGCAAGACCTCGCCGCGCTGCACGCGATCGCCACGCCGGTGCGGCAGCTCGGCGACCCGCCCTCCCTGGTCCGGCGAGATCTTGGCGCGCAGGCTGGCCTCGACGGTGCCGGCGCGGCTGTTGGTTGCAGTCTTCTCCACGGTGCCCAGCGCGACCGCAACGGCGCGCACCGGCACCCGTTCGGGCGCGAGGGACCGCCACGCGATCAGGGCGGCGACGGCGAGGAGGGCGAGAGTGACGAGGAGACGTCGGAGGTTGCGCGAGCTCACCTCCCGACTCTACGGGATGCCTCCTGTCCGCGCCCACCCAGACGGGCGGGAGCTCGCGTCACCGCTCCGGCGGCCCGCACCGGCCACCGATCGCGACCCTCGCCGCCCCGCGCAGGTGCCAGCCACCTCGTCTGGTTGCCCGTTCGTTCAGAGGCAACAGAGCGCCGCACGGCAATGAATCGCCTGTGAGAGATATCGGTTCGACTTCGCGTGCTCGCTCGAGGGCGTAGGGGCGGCCGACTCAGAGGCTCAGGATGCACTGGATGCGTAGAATCCTCCAGGCTCGAGCAGGGCTAACCCTCTCGAGGCGGCTCAGCGCACGAAGGCCCGTTCACATTTCGATGTCTTATTCAGCCCTGGTCGCCTGCTCTAGCCGGCCACCGTGGACTCGAATGCAATGTACCGTCGGGGTGGCGGAAATGAGCCTGGCGGGAAGAGCAGGTGCGCATCCGCCGCGCTGGCGACGCCGAGCCGAAGGCGCGCCGCAGCTCGGCGAAACGCATCCACGAAGGCCTGATACCTCTGCCTCATCTCCTTTCGCGCCAACTCGGACGCGGCATGCACCAGCGGGGCGGGCCCCTTCTTCGGCCGAGCCGGCCGGAAGTACGGATTCTGACGGACGATTCGCTCTCGACCGAGCGGCTCTCTACCCGTCTCCCGGATTCGCTGCCCGGTCTCGGATTCGACGAAGGCGACTAGCTCGGCGCAGCGAGCCAGATAGAGATCTGAAGATAGATGCCGCCAGCAGGGAAGCGGCGCGAGCGCGAGTGCCTCCTCTTGCATTGTCTCCGCCCGGCCCGCTGCCTTCTTGCCTCGCGAGAGCTCGTACTCGTGGGTCCGGTCGATCCAGGTGCCGCGAACCGGCTCCCCGGTCAGCAGGGCCTGCGTCGAGCTCGCGCCGGGCCATTCGCTCGGACGGCGCACGAGGTTCTCCTTGCAGCCATGGCGCAGGATGTAGAGCAATCGCTCGACCTGGGCGGGTTCTTCGTTCGAGACGAGGATGGCCTGGTAGCGGCGGCCCCAGAACTTCTCCGTCCAGCTCACCTGCCGGCCGACCTCACGCGCGAGGTTCGAGTTCAGGTGGTTCATGAACCCGGCCAGCCGGTCGGCTCCGGAGGCCGTCAGCAGCAAATGGAAGTGATTGGAAAGAAAGCAGAAAGCGTGGACCTCGACCGGATGGAGACGGGCCGCTCGGGCGAGAGCGCCACGAATCAGGTCGACGATCACGGGCGTCGGCCGCATCAGGCACCTCCCCTGCACCGTGCGGCAGGTCACCTCCACGAGCGAACCGGGCGGAACGAAGCGAATTCGGCGTCCCATGCCCTCCTAGTCGAATTCACCCCATGACAATCTGTCACTAGGTGGCTGGCACCTGGTTGGATCGAGCTAGTCGTCGCGCTGGTCGCGTCCGCTACCGCGGCGCTCGGTGCCGAAGGTCGCCTCGAGACCTCGAATCAGCTCCGCTTTCTCCGCGGCGCCGAGCCGCGCCTCCGGGTGCGCCGGCAGGTAGATCGGCAACGGCATCTCGCCTTCGCGCACCTTCTCCGCGGCCTCGTGCGCGTGCCGCTGCTCGCGCTGCCACTCGGAGACGTTGAGGTGACGCCGCCCCTGCTCGACATCCTTGACGATCAACAACGAAACCGGTGCCACCTTCGAGTACCAGGGCCACCGAGTCTCGTTGCTGTGGCAGTCGGCGCAGGCGCGGAAGAAGAGCTCGCGGGTGCGGGGGGTGTCCCAGCCGGGTTCGGCGACGACCGGAGGGTTCGTCCGCTGCCAGCCGTAGGGCAACAATTGGAGTGCCACGAAGATGCCGCCAAACAGGGCGGTCAGCCGCAAGACGTCGCGCCGCTTCAGCACGGGTCGCCTCCGACGTGCGCGACGGGCAGGACGCCGCCACCGTGCGCCGCGCCGTCGGCGCGGCGCACGAGCTGGACGATCGTCTCGAGATGCCCGGTCTGCGGAAAGAGGTCGAGGAAGACGATCGATTCGACGACGAATCGCGCCGAGAGCGCGGTGAGGTCGCGGGCGAGCGCCGCCGCATGGCAGGAGACGTAGGTCAGGCGGCGCGGCGGGCGCTCCGCCAGTGCCAGGCGCACAGGCAACGCCAGGCCGTCGCGGGGCGGATCGACCAGGACCCGATCGGCATCCGGCGGCAAGCCCTCCGCCACCCAGCTCTCGACCGCGCGACCGATCGCCTCGACCGATCCCGGGGCCGCGAGCCGCGCATTGCGACGCGCGTAGCGCAGGGCGATGCTGTCCCCTTCCACCGTCACGACCCGCCGGTAGCGCCGCGCCAACGGGAGCGCGAAAAGCCCCACGCCGCCGTAGAGGTCATAGGCGAGCTCGCCCTCCGCCGTCCCCACCGCGCGTTCCACCATCGCGTCGAGCAGGCCAGCATGGCCTTGAAAGAAACAGCGGGCGTCGTAGGCGAGCTCGAAGCCCGCGACCGTGCGACGGAGCTCGCCACCGTCGAGCTCGGGCCGTGGTGGCGCCGCGGCGACCGACCCGTCCGCGCCGACCGCGAGGTCGATGCGCTCGGGTGCGTCGAGGCCCAAGCGGCCGGCCAGCCCGAGCGCCGCCTCCTCCAGCCGAGGATCGAGCACGCGACACTCCCGGATCGGCACCAGACGCCGGCTGCCGCGCGCGTGGTAGCCGACCTCCAACCCGCTGTCGCCGCGCCGGGTGTGGAGCTGCGTCCGAATGCGATAGCGCCAGTTCGCGCCAGCGACGACCTCGGGCGCCGGCAGCTCGATCCGTGCCATGCGCGACAGTGTCTCGCCGGCGGCGAGCACCTTGAGGCGGAGCTGCGTCGATTCGTCCAGATGCTGGAGATCGCAGCCGCCGCACTCGGCGAAATGCGGGCAGGGGGGCACGCGACGGCCCGGCCCGCCGGCGATCAGCTCGACGACCTCGGCCCGGGCATAATCGGGCCGGCGCTCGGTCAGGCGCGCCCGCACCCGGTCGCCCGGCGCCGTGCGCGGCACGAAGATCGGCACGCCGTCGTGCCGCGCCAGCCCGTCGCCACCCGCAACCAGCTTCTCGATCGTGAGCTCGAGCTCGTCGATATCGGCCAGGCGAAAGCCGGGCGGCGGTGCCGGACGTTCCGGACGTTGCGGGTGCTCCGAACGGCGGACGGGTCCCTCCGGCGCGCGGCGCGACGCCGGACGCCCGGCGCCCGCGCGCCCCGGCCCACGCCTGGGGCCACCCGGTCCATGGCGTTCGCCGCTCTTGCCGCGCCCCGGCCCGCCGCCTCCGGGTCCGCCGCGCTGGCCGCCGCCGGAGGGACGTCGTGGCCCTTGGCCGCCCTTCATGGCGCCGCCTCCTCGAACAGGATGTGGACTCGCTGCGACAACTCCGGCAGCTTCCGCTCGATCTCCGCGCGCAGCTGGGCGACGGTGTGCCGGCGGCTCAGGTGATGCAAGAGGATCCAATCGTGACCGCCCAGGCGATCCGCCCGCGCCGCCAGGTCGTCGAGGTGCAGATGGCCGTAGCGCGCGCCCCGGTCGCGCATCGTCGCTCCCAGGAAGGTGCACTCGATCAGCAACACTCGGCTCTCGGCAAGCCGCGGCGCGCTGTCGAACACGCCGGCCCCGGTGTCGCCGCAGTAGGAGAGCCAGACCTCCTCGCTCTCGACCTCGACCCGTTCGCCCTGGGCACGCCGGCGCGCGATCTCGTCGCCGGCGAGGCCCGCGAGCTCCGGACGCAGATGCCGGCGCCGGCGCAGCAGGTGGTAGCCGAGGCTGGGCAGCACATGATCGGTCGCGAAGGCCTCGATCGTGAGATCCCGGCCGACCGCGATCCGGTCCCCGGGCTCGACGCCGATCACGTCGTAGGCGTAGGTAACGCCCTCGAGGCGCGCGGCGGCCTCGACGAACTCGCCGAGCTCCTCGGCGCTCGCGCGCGGGACAGACCACCCGTGTCGCGTCGCGATGGTGGAGGGTCCGCTGCGAGAGCACCCAGGGAACGCCGAGCGCATGGTCCAGATGTCCGTGGGTCAGGAAGAGATCGCGGGCGCCCGCGACCTCGTGCGCACCCCGTCCGGCGTCGAAAGCGAGGCCGGGCGGGTGGACCCGAAACCAAGTCTCCTCGCCCGCCACCGACCAGCCCTCGATCGAAAGCTCGCCCAGCCGGAGCTTGGTCCGGGCTGGCGCGCGCCGCGCGCGCTCGCTCAAATCTCCGTGTACACCCAGCGCCGGATCGGATCCAGCCGGCGCGTGACGCTCTCCGCGTCCGGATCGATCAACCAGAGGGCCGCGGCGACCGAGGAGAGCAGCGAGTTGCCATCCTGGGGCGTGAAGCAGAAGCCGTAGAGCTCGCGCTGCTTGTGCACGGCGAGCGTCGGCAGCACGACGACGGTCTGCGACAGGATGCGACCGTAGTAGCCGTGATCGCGGCCGAAGCTGAAGATCTCGTTGCAGTTGCGTCTTGTCGGTCACGGTGACCCGGACATTGTCACGTAGACGCGCGATCATCTCCTCCTTGGTGATGTCGCGCTGGAACGCCAGGTTGAACCAGATCGAGTGCATGTACTGCGTGTTGAGCTTGACCGCGCTCGAGAAGAGGTCGAGATGCTGACCCAAGGTCTCGAACAGGTGATAGGCGTCGTGGGCGTGGTGGGTGCCGAAATCGGGGTCGTCGTGCTTGCCGACCTGCGGCGCCGGCGCGAAGTCCTTGGTCTGCGAGATGTCGTTCGCGCGGCGCATGCAGACGAAGTTGCCTCGGGCCAGCGAATAGTCGCCGTTCTCCTCGTGACAGAGCGTCTTGACCAGCGTCGCGATGTTGTGCGTGTTGCAGGAGACGATCTGGATGAATCGATCTTCGCCCGGCTTGAGCACCTCGTCGTTGACGCCGCGGGCGTACGGCACGCCGAAGCCGAACTCGCTGCCCTGCGCCAGAAAGCCCTTGGGTCCCTGGACGTGGTTGTAGTACTGCGCTTTCATCTCGTTGCCGGCGGGAGTGCAGTCGACCACCACGGTCGCGCGGGCGATCGCCTCTTCGGCCTCGTACGAGACGGCGTGCCCCATCTTCTCGAACGCGTCGCGCTGATCTTCGTCGGTGGCGAGCCTGGCGCCGCGCGCCATCAGGTGCTTGATCTTCGAGCGGTCCGACGCGAGCGGTGTCCGCTTGTGGAAGGTCACTTCGTCGATACCCATCCGATCCCGGAAGTCGGTGTACAGCCCGATCAGCGGCTCGCCGATCGTGCCAGTGCCGACGATGTGGACGATCGTCTTCTTCATGGTCCCTCCTCGCGGGCGACAAAGGGGCGCCGTGGCGCGGTCGCGCGGCGGCGCAAAAAGCGTAGCACGGCGGCGCGCCTCGGGACGCGGGCACGGCGCTTGCTCAGGTCTCGGCCGAGCCCTCCCCGTGCGCGCCATGACGGCCTCCGCCGCGCCATTCCGGATCGCGGCGGGCGAAGGCGTCGATCTCGTGGAGGACCTCGACCAGAGTCCGGGTGACCGCGGGGTCGCAGCGGTCGTTCTCGCACTCGTAGGTGTAGACGTTCCAGTCGTCGCGCCGGGCGTAGCCGGAGAGCGTCTGGTAGGTGCCGCAGTTGCCGCACTTGATGGAGATATCGCGGATGTTGACCATGACCAGCGAGGCTAGCAGACGCCACCGTCGGCGTCGGCGCCGGGCCTGCGGGGGCGCCATCCTCTTGGCGCTCGCCCTGTCGGCTGCAGCCCCGCCCACGGCCGGCGCGGCGGACGCCGCCCCCCGCAGTGCCGAACCGGCACCCCAGCCGCCGCCGGCCAGCTTCGACGACGAGGTCTCGGTGGCCTGGATCCTGGTGCCGGTGATCGTCCGCTCGAAGAGAGGGTTCGTGCTCGATCTCGGCCGCGCGGATTTCGAGCTCCGGGTCGACGGCCGGTCGGTCGCCTTCCAGGACTTCGAGCGGCGGGGCGAAGCGCCATGGAGCCTGGTCTTCCTGCAGGATCTCTCCGGCAGCATGGGCGTCGGCGGGCGCCTCGAGGCCAGCCAGGAGGCGGTCCGCTACTTCCTCGGCCGCGCCCGGCCCGGCGACGAGTTCGCGCTCGCGAGCTTCGCCAGCCAGACGACGACAGTCGACGTTCCCTTCACCGAGGAGCTCGCGCCGCTCGCCGAGACCGTCGATTCCTGGGATGCCTACGGCCGCACCGCGCTCCACGACGCCGTCGCCTGGCTGCCCGACATCTCGAGCTCGAGCCGCAACGTCAAGCGCGCGGCGATCCTGATTACCGACGGCGCCGACAACGCCAGCGAGATCCGCGCAGCGGAGGCGCGCGACCTGATTCGGCGGGCGGAGCTCCCCGTTTACGTTCTCGGGTTAGAATCGGGCGATCCGTACGCGCTCGACCCACATGGAGCCAAGGTCTACCGGTACGCCGATGTCCTCAACCTCCTGGCTACGCTCTCCGGCGGCAGGTACTTCCCGATCTCGGGTCCGGACGACCTGAAAGAGGCCTGCGCGGCGATCGCGGACGAAATGCGGTACCAGTACGTTCTCGGATTCGACACCGCCGCCGCCGGCGGCACGGCGTTCCGGGCGATCGGCGTCTCGATCAAGGGGCGCAAGCAGTTGAAGGTGCAGGCGCGCAAGGGGTATCAGGGAACGCCCCCGGCGCGTTGAGGCACAAAGCGCCCGGCAGCGTGCAGAAGAGCGCGAAAGAGCGCGGAAGAGTGCAGCGTTGGGAAAGGCGCAGAGACGAGCGCAGGAGAATGCAGGAGGGGCCCCGCGACCCGTCGCGGTTTCCATTGAGATGAGATGAAAACCAGGAGCCGTACATCAGGGAGGTTCAAAACATGAAGAGCAAGCTAGCAGTCGCAGCAGTCGCGGTGATCGCCGTCGCCGCCTCGGGTTGTGCCACCAAGAAGTATGTCGAGGGCGAGGTCGGCACCGTCAACCAGCGGGTCGACGGCGTCCAGGCACAGGTCGAGGACGCGCAGACCAAGCTCAAGGATCACGACGGCCGGATCGCCTCGAATTCAAGCACCGCCACCGCGGCCTCGAAGACCGCGCAGGAGGCGCTCGACCGCGCCATCGCCGCGGGCAAGCTCGCCGAGGGCAAGTTCCTCTACGAGACCGTGCTCTCCGACGACAAGGTCAAGTTCGGCTTCGACAAGGCCGAGCTCACCGACGACGCCAAGGCCGCGCTCGACGAGTTCTCCGGATCGCTCAAGGGCGACAACAAGGACGTCTATATCGAGATCCAGGGCCACACCGACAACATCGGCGGCGAGGAGTACAACTTCAAGCTGGGCGAGAAGCGCGCCGAGGTGGTCCGCCGCTATCTCTCGCTCAAGGGCGTGCCGCTCCACCGCATGTCGGTGATCTCCTACGGCGAGACGGAACCGGTCGTCGACAACAAGACGCGCGAGGGGCGCTCGGCCAACCGGCGCGTGGTGCTCGTCGTTCTGCAGTAGCGTCACGCGTTTCCTTCGGCGCCACTCTCGGGGCGGTCCACTGCGGCGGGCCGCTCCGTTTTCGTCTCGGCGCGTGGGGATCAGCGCATTGCTGGCTCTTCTCTTGGGCGTCCCTAGAGTGGGGGCGAAACGACCAGACTTCAGACGGAGACGGCCGCCGGCTCCTCGGCTTCGGCCACCGCCGCGGCGACTTCGCCCTCGACGCGGAGCGAGCCGCCGCAGTCGGAGCAGGCGAAGCGGCGGGCGCCGCGGTGGCGGCGCAAGTAGCTCTCGCCGCAGCGCACGCAGCGCCAGCGCCACCAACGGCGGCGGCGCGTCTCGAGTCCCGAGACGTCGAGCCGATGGCAAGCGACCGGCGGATGGCCGAGCTCCCGCATCATCGCCGCCCAGGGCTCGCCATGGCCGTGGCGGATGCCGGCCGCGACGTGGCAGAGCTCGTGGATCAGCGTCGGCAGCAACTCCTCGGGGTGGCGGTCGAGCAGCCGCGGGTTGAGCTCGATCGTCGTCGCCGCGCCGTCGGCGCGGCCGAGCGCCGTGCGCAACCGCGCGTTCCAGACCACCGCGACCCGGGCGAGCCGGCCGCGCCGGCCCAGCCGTCGCATCAGATACCGCGCCAGCCGCTCGAGCGCGCCGAGCCGGCGGGTCGAGGGCAAGCGCCGCCGACGCCTCTGGCGCGGCGCCGACAGAGGACGCGGGGCCTCGAGCGGCAGCTCGAGCTGGAGCGGCTCGAGGCTCAGCCCACGGCCTCCGCGAGCACGCGGGCGAGCGTCTTGGCGTCGACAACGCCCGTGTTGCGGTAGACGATCCGGCCCTTCGCGTCGACCACGAAGAGCGTCGGCAGCCCAAAGATCCTGAGCTGGTTGGCGAGCGTCTCCTCGGGGTCGGTCAGCACCGGGTAGGGAAACGGCCGGTCCGCCACGAACTCGCGGACGACCTCCGCGGGCTCGCCGGTCGCGAGCGCGACGAACTCGACCCCCCGGGGGCGCCACTCCGGATAGAGCCGCTTCAAAATGTCCGACTGCAGATGGCAGGGGCCGCACCAGGTCGCCCAGAAGTCGTAGAGCACGACGCCTGGGCCGAGATCGGCCCGGGTGGCCGGCCGCCCCTCGAGCGTGGCGAGCGCGAAATCCGGAAAGGCCCCGCCACCGGCGCCCGCCGCGGCGCCGTTCGGCGCGCGGAAGGCGACCACGGCCCAGGCGATCACGCCGAGCAGCAGAACGAAGACGATGGCCACCCAGAGAGCGGCCGCGTTACCTGAGGTCGAGCTCGAGCGAATTCTCATCGGCGTGGAGCCTATCGGCGGCGATCCGCCGCGACAAGCGAAAAACGAAGGGAGCCGGGCCTCCCGGCCGGGCTCCCGATGGCAATCATTGCGATAAACCGGATCGCGGCTGCCACGCGATCCGCGACGGGATGCGCGGACGGCCTACTTCTTCCCCTTCTTGGCCGGCTTCTTCGCGCCTGCCTTCTTGGCCGGCTTCTTCGCGGTCTTCTTGGTGGCCATCAGCTGGCCTCCTTTCCTATCGCGTCGGGGGCGTCGGGCTCGATTGCCCGTAGCGCTCTCGCGCGACTGCCCCGCTTCAGCTGCACCCGCTGGTCGAGCCGCAGTTGACGCACTTGTAGCAGGCGCCGTTCCTCACCATGATGGCGCCGCACTCGTGGCAGCTCGGAGCATCCGCCCCGAGGTCGACAGTGAACTTCGCCCCGGTCGCGTCCTCGCCGCTCCCGGCTGCCGGTTTCGCCGCCGCCACGGGCTCGATCGGCATGCCCGCGTCGTCGCGCAAGATGATGCCGAGCGCCTGCTTCTCCTCGGTCGAGAGGAACTTCGAGCCGAGCCAGCGGAAGATGTAGTCGATGATCGACTTGGCGATCGGGATCTCCGGGTTCTTGGTGAAGCCCGAGGGCTCGAAGCGCGTGTGCGATGAACTTGTCGACCAGCACCTTGAGCGGCACGCCGTACTGCAGCGCGAGCGAGATCGCCGTGGCGAACGCGTCCATCAGGCCCGAGATCGTCGAGCCCTCCTTGGCCATCGTGAGGAAGATCTCGCCCGGCTTGCCGTCCTCGTAGAGGCCGACCGTGATGTAGCCCTCGTGGCCGCCGACCGAGAACTTGTGGGTGATCGCCCGCCGCTCGTCGGGGAGCTTGCGCCGGCCGACCGGCTTCGAGATCGCCGCCGCGGCGCGCTTCGCTCGCCTTGCTCACCTCGCGCTTGGTCGACAGCGGCTGGCTCCGCTTGCAGCCGTCGCGGTAGATGGCGATCGCCTTGAGGCCCAGCTTCCACGCCCTCGATGTAGGCCTGCTCGATCTCGTCGACCGTCGTCTCCTCGGGCATGTTGACGGTCTTCGAGATCGCGCCCGAGATGAACGGCTGGACCGCGGCCATCATCTTCACGTGGCCCGCGTAGTGGATCGAGCGCGTGCCCTTGGCCGGCTTGAAGGCGCAGTCGAAGACCGGCAGGTGCTCGGCCTTGCAGGTGCGGCGCGCCCTCGATCGTGTCGTTGCTCGTCGATGTGCTCGACGATCGCGCTGGATCTCTTCCTTCTCGTAGCCGAGCCGCTTGAGCGCCAGCGGCACCGTGTTGTTGACGATCTTGATCATGCCGCCGCCGACCAGCTTCTTGTACTTGACCAGCGCGATGTCGGGCTCGACGCCGGTGGTGTCGCAGTCCATCATGAAGGCGATCGTGCCGGTCGGCGCGAGCACCGTGACCTGGCGTTGCGGAAGCCGTGCTGCTCGCCGAGCTCGACGCCTCGTCCCAGGACTGCTTGGCGGCCTGCAGCAGGTCGAGCGGCACGTGCGCCGCGTCGATCTTCGTCGACCGCGTCGCGGTGCTTGCGCATCACCCGCAGCATCGGCTCGCGGTTCTGCTCGTAGCCGGCGAACGGCCCCATCTCCGCCGGCGATCCGCGCCGACTGGGCGTAGGCCTCGCCGCGACATCAGCGCGGTGATCGCCGCGGCGTAGTCGCGGCCGTCGTCCGAGTCGTAGGGCAGGCCGCGCGCCATCAGCAGCGCGCCGAGGTTGGCGTAGCCGAGGCCGAGCGGCCGGTAGTCGTGCGAGTTCGCGCGCGATCGCCGGCGTCGGGTAGCTGGCGTTGTCGACGATGATCTCCTGCGCCGTGATCACGACCTCGCCGGCGTGGCGGAAGCGACTCGACGTCGAAGCCGCGCTCGGCGTCGAGAACTTCATCAGGTTGAGCGACGCCAGGTTGCAGGCCGTGTCGTCGAGGAACATGTACTCGGAGCACGGGTTCGAGGCGTTGATCCGCGCCGTCGTCCGGGCAGGTGTGCCAGTCGTTGATCGTCGTGTCGAACTGCATGCCCGGATCGCCGCAGACCCAGGTCGCCTCGGCGATCTCGCGCATCAGCTCGCGCGCGCGGTAGGTCGTCCATCGGCCGGCCGTCGGTGACCGCGCGGGTCGCCCACTCGCCGTCCTCGACGACCGCCTGCATGAACTCGTCGGTGACGCGCACCGAGTGGTTGGCGTTCTGGAAGAAGATCGAGTCGTAGGCGCCGCCGGGACGTTGAAGCCGCCGTCGTAGCCGGCGTCGATCAGCGCCCAGGCCTTCCTCTCCTCGCCTGCCTTGCAGCGGATGAACTCGACGACGTCGGGGTGGTCGACGTTCGAGGATGACCATCTTCGCGGCGCGGCGCGTCTTGCCGCCGGACTTGATGACGCCGGCGAAGGCGTCGAAGCCCTTCATGAAGGAGACCGGGCCCGAGGCGGTGCCGCCGCCGGCCAGACGCTCCTTGCGACGAGCGCAGCGAGGAGAGGTTCGAGCCGGTGCCCGAGCCGAACTTGAAGAGCATGCCCTCGGTCTTGGCGAGCTCGAGGATCGACTCCATCGTGTCCTCGACCGAGTTGATGAAGCAGGCCGAGCACTGCGGCTTCTCCTCGACGCCGACGTTGAACCAGACCGGCGAGTTGAAGGAGGCCATCTGGTGGACCAGGATGTGCGTGAGCTCGTCGTGGAAGGTGCGCGGCGTCCTCGTCGGCCGCGAAGTAGCCGCCGCTCGCGGCCCCAGCTCGGTCATCGTGTCGACGACGCGGCCGATGAGCTGGCGCACGCGAGCGTCTCGCGCTCCGGCGTGCCGAGCTGGCCGCGGAAGTACTTCGAGACGACGACGTTGGTCGCGGTCTGCGACCAGCGCTTCGGGCACCTCGACGTCCTTCTGCTCGAAGACCATCTCGCCCTTCTCGTTGGCGATCACGGCGTCGCGCAGCTCCCATTCGATCGGCGTCGAAGGGATCGACCCCGGAGGTCGTGAAGTAGCGCTCGAAGCGGAGCCCGGCGCCGAGCGGCACGCGCTTCTCTCCGGAGAGTGCGCCGCCCATCTCGTTGGCCGTGGATCCGTTACCGGGGTTCGCCGTGCTCTCGATCGCCATTCTTCCTCCCGTTCTGCTGCTCCGCTCGAGCGACCAGCTCTGCTTCCCTCGCGCGTCGTTGAGCCGAGACGCCCCGCTTCGGCCCCTCTGAGTGTTGCCCAGAAACTTGTGCAGTTTCCCGAGACCGAAAAGTAAACCCGTCTACGCCCGCTGTCAAGGGGTTATCCCCTAGATGTTGTGGTTGTCACACCCCATGGCCCCAAGGGCTGGGCGAGCAGCCTACACCCTTCCCGCCCCGCGGAACAGGGCAATCCGTCACACGAGGCCCTAGAATCGGGGCCATGAGCGAGAAGAGCCAACGCGGCCGCGGCGCGGCGCCCCGGGTCGAGACCCCGAGCGGCATCGAGCTCGAGCCGAGCTACGGTCCCGACGCGACCGCCGGTCAGGAAGCGACGATCGGCGAGCCCGGCGCCTTCCCCTACACCCGTGGCCTCTACGCCGACGGCTACCGCCGCCGGCGCTGGACGATGCGGCAGTACGCCGGCTTCTCGGACGCCGCCGAATCGAACCGGCGCTACCGCTACCTTCTGGAACAGGGGACGACCGGCCTCTCGGTCGCCTTCGACCTGCCGACGCAGATCGGCTACGACTCGGACCACGAGCTCGCCCGCGGCGAGGTCGGCCGCGTCGGCGTGCCTGTCGCCTCGCTCGCCGACATGCGGCGCCTGTTCGACGGCATCCCGCTCGACAAGGTGACGACGTCGATGACGATCAACGCGACGGCGCCGATCCTCCTCGCCTTCTACCTCACGCTCGCCGAGGAGCAGGGAGTCGCCTGGGACAGAGTCGGCGGCACGGTACAGAACGATCTTCTCAAGGAGTACGCCGCGCGCGGCACCTACATCTACCCGCCGAAGGCGTCGATGAAGCTGACGACGGATCTCATCGAGTTCTGCTCCGAAGAAGTTCCGCGCTGGAACCCGATCTCGATCTCCGGCTACCACATCCGCGAGGCCGGCTCGACCGCGGTGCAGGAGGTCGCCTTCACCCTCGCCCACGGCCTCGCCTACGTCGACGCCGCGCTCGCCCGCGGCCTCTCGATCGACGACTTCGCCCCGCGCCTCTCCTTCTTCTTCAACGCCCACAACCACTTCCTCGAGGAGGTCGCGAAGTACCGCGCCGCCCGCCGGCTCTGGGCCGAGCTCGTCAAGGAGCGCTACGCCCCGAGGGACGACCGCTCGCTCTGGCTCCGCTTCCACACCCAGACGGCGGGATCGACGCTCACCGCGCAGCAGCCGGAGAACAACGTCGTCCGCGTCGCGATCCAGGCCCTCGCCGCCGTCTGCGGCGGCACCCAGTCGCTCCACACCAACTCGCGAGACGAGGCGCTCGGCCTCCCCACCGAGGACTCGGCGCGACTCGCCCTGAGAACGCAGCAGGTGATCGCATCCGAGAGCGGCGTCGCCGACGTCGCCGACCCCCTCGGCGGCGCCTGGGCGATCGAAGCCCTGACCGACCGCATCGTCCACGACGCTCGCGCCTACATCGAAAAGATCGACGAGATGGGCGGCGCCCTGGCCGCCCTCGAGCGCGGCTTCCAACCCAAAGAGATCGCCGACGCCGCCTACCAGACCCAACGCGCCATCGAAGACGGCGACCAGAAAGTCGTCGGCGTCAACTGCTACGAGATGGACGACGAGCAGGTCACCCCAGCCCTCGAGATCGACCCGCGAGGCCGAACGCGAACAGGTCGACCGCCTCCATGCCTTCCGCGCAGCGAGA
Source organism: uncultured Acidobacteriota bacterium (assembly GCA_963700315.1). Lineage (GTDB taxonomy): Bacteria > Acidobacteriota > Thermoanaerobaculia > Multivoradales > JAGPDF01 > JACTMI01. The sequence continues at coordinate 939,109 of CAVOXC010000003.1, forward strand.
GACGCAGAGAAGTCGACGGCAGCCTGCAACGCCCTGGAGACCGCCGCCAAGGAAGACCGCAACCTGATGCCCGAGATCCTCGCCGCCGTCCGCGCCCAGGCGACCCTCGGCGAGATCGCGGATGCGCTACGGCACGTCTACGGCGAGCATCGGGAGGCGGCGATCGAGCAGGTCTAGGACAGAGCGCGACTTCTCCAAAGAGTCAAGACCTAGCTCTATACGAGATACCCGGTAGCAGCATTCAGACTGAGAGCCATATTGGAAGTGGGAAGGTTCAAGGGTCCGCTAAGAAGCTGCATTGCTCCCTGATCGCTCTGCATTTCCTGGCTGGCTTCAGAATTGATAGTGGCACTCTTATGCCGCTAGTATCGACCGAACCGATGGAAACGGAGATCTGGCTTTTCGTCGATTGGCGTTCCGCGATAGGTGGAACGCTGAAGCCTAGGCTCCTGCCCTCAAACTGGTCGACGGATTCGAGCGTGCTCCGAAACATCCTCAGGTCCCTTCGCTCAGCGGTTTCAACTGTCCTGAGCCAGCGACCGGCAGTTGTCGACACCTTCTTGTACGGTGGGTTTACAGAGACTGGCGGCCAGCCTTCGCAAGAGCACGCAGCACTCACTGAGGCTTTGGGTATTGCGTCGTGGACGGGCCGCGGGGATTCAGGGGCCTGTCGCTTTCGTGACATTGATACCGTTTCCTCCATTGATCCGAGGGACCCTTCGACTCAGTTGCACGCTATGTTTAGGTCCAGGTATCACGTGCCAGGTGCGAGGATCCGCACGCGGGGGTCTGTTTGCGGCTGTAGCTGGATGGCTAGCGCGCTCAAGGTACTCGGGCCAGGAGCTCGCTCTCACGATTTCCGCTGCCCGGAGTGCGCATCTACGAGGTTCCGAATCGAAGCTGCGACGCAGAAGCTCGTCGATACACTGCTGGCAGCTCACGTCGTACGCCGCGCTGCGCGCGTGGCCCCACATCCACGCGGCTCAGAGATCTGGGTCGTTTCTGATGACGCTGATGCTCTTCCGGCCGTTTGCACAGCAGCAGACCTCGGAGAACCCGTTGTCTGGCTCCAGACCAGGCCGCTCCGACGTTATGGCTACAATCGCCTCGCCAGGTCGCATGGCGTATCAGTTCAGGAGGTAAAGCGTGAGCTCGCTTAATGAGGAACTGATGCGAGACTTAATCGCGCCGTTCGTGGACGCCGGAGCAGAGCTTCGAATCAACGAGCGGCAAGGTTCTTTCGAGATCTCGGGGAGAAGGCGTTTTCGAGATTTCAGTTTCGTTGTGCAGGAAGGACCCGACGGCGCGCTCGTTGTCCCTAGGACCAAGAGAGTTGTTTCGTTGGGCGACCACTTGTCATCGGGCGCCTTCGCCGATCTCGATCGACTCGCAAGAAGCATGCTTCCTTACTTGAAGGATCGACTTAGGGACCCCTCCAAAGTAGTTCATGGAAGCGCCCACAAGATGAACGAGCTAGAGGGCAGCTCTGGCGAGATCACTCTTGCAACTCATGCAGTGGAGAAAGCGCTATTCGCGAACGCTGGAGCCGGCACGCTGGTATCGCTTCTACACGGAGACGCCGGAGCTGGCAAGAGTTGGCTGCTCATGAGCCTAGCCCTGAACAGCGCCCAGGAATACCTCGCCAGGAAAAGGACTCGGTTCGCGCTATACGTTGATGCGCAAGGTGTGAATCTGAGGTCACTATCGCAGCAGATCGCGCATCAGCTTGACGTCTACAACGGCGTGCTTCGCTACAACGAGGTGACACCACTCGTCCGGATTGGGGCACTGGGCCTGATTATCGACGGATTCGATGAACTCATCATGCCGTCCGGATACAACGATACCCTGCGAGCCCTCCTGAGCTATATCGAGGACTACCATGGAGAGGGTTCGCTAGTAGCTTCGGCGAGAACCAGCTTTCTTCACGCGTACGCTTCTGGTCCTCTTCAGAGAGAACCCACCTACCCGTACGACTTCCAATACATCAGATTGAACCCATGGGGACCAACAGAGCGCGCCAAGTACGCCAAGGCTCAGGATTCGGAGCAGCTTTCCACCGAGCTTGAACTGCTCGCTGACGCACGGCCAGTAAACAGGGAGCTGCTCGGACGCCCCTTCATCGTCGCTCATGTGTTCGACATCCTCGCAAAAGGTGCAGCAATCGATGCGTCGAGACTGCTGGACACTGCGGAAGAGGCTTTTATTGAGCGTGAGCGATTGGAGAAACTCCTCGACTCCGACACCGCAAGACCACTTCTGAGTCGGCCAGACTTTGAGCGGTTATTGGAGGAGATCGCTGAAGAGATGTGGTTGCTCAGGCAGAACTCGCTTGACAGGCAGACTGCTCGCATGGTCGCCGGCCTGGTTGCGGAATCCATCGGGCTCCAGCGGTCTGAACGAGACTTGCTTGCTCAGAAGATCGACACCCACTCGTTTCTTGAGGCAGAAAGCGGGAGTCGAATCCGTTTTCCGCATGAGATCATCTTCTCTCGGACGCTTGCTCGAAGGCTTCTCAAGTGGACCAAGAACATGGACCTCGAGAGACTAGCCGCCTTCCTTCGCGTGGCGCCAATCAAGGTCAGCATGGCAGAGCAGTTCCTGAGTCTAGTCTCACCGGCAGGGATTCCGAGGCCCGAAGTGCGACCGATTATCGATTGCTTCTCGAAGCTCGCGAGTCGACTGGCTCGATCTGATGCGGAGGCAAACGTGCGTTTGAATCTCGGCTCCTTGGTGGCACTTCTGCTACCCTGCCGAGTTGGTTCAGAACATCTCAACATAATGAACCTGCAATTCGGGAGTGTTACCTTCAAAGGGTCCAACCTTGTGGCAGTGGAGTTTTCAGGATGCATGTTTCAGGATATTGATGCGCGGGACGCTGACTGGTCCGATGTTACATTCTCGAGATGCTTTCCGATCACCCGAATGACGGTAGACGCCGACCAGCACTTCCCCGAAACGCTTCCAGACGTTTCGCAGCTTGTCGTCGCCGCCGCCAACGGTCGCCACGAGACAGTGTTTGGCACCGGCCCAGCTCGAGCACGGCTCTTCCAGTTGAGCGATTGGGTCAACAAGCCATCGCCGCCATCTAGCGACAGCGCCTCACGAGCGGTGGAGGTGCTCACCGCCTTGTGCAAAAAGGTCCAGCAAGGGCATCATTGGATTCATCTCGGCTCAAGCAAAGAACCCAAGTTTCGGTACCTCAGGCGGAACCCACAGTGGGATACGGTCCTCGGCCTTCTTGAGGGCCATGGCATGTTGCTCCGCGAGAAGCGTTCGAAGCGAGGTCCCGACGCCGAGCTCGCCCATATTCGCAAGTCGGCAGAGATACTGGCTGCACTCGGCGGCGACCACGCGAGCTCGGAAGTCGCAGGTCTCCTTGCTGATATTAGGTCGATCCGCTAGCTTTCGGAGTCGCTGACCGTGAGTTCCTCACCTCTCGCTTGAGCCCGTTTCGCGTTTCTCCGACAGGGGCGCCCTCTCTTCGGCAGGAATGACAAGGTCGGGCAACCGGGCTTGCCCCCTCCGGAGACGCGCGGAATTGACTGAGGGTCCTTCGCTAGTCATCTACCGGAACTGCCGTCAGTGCGATGGTCACGTCTCTCCGGTTGGCAGAAACAAAGTAGTCCTTCACCTCTAAGCCCATCGGCCGCGCATTCGCTGCAGTGGGCGAGGTCTTGATCAACGAGAGGGCCACGGGCCAAGTGAAGAATGCAATGAAGGCTGCGACCAAGATTCGAAGAAAGGGCTCGACGACGTTTCTTAGAAACCAAAGTACGCCTCTGTCGAACCAGTCTCCCAGTGGCGTCTTGATTCTCCAGTCGAGTTCGAGGTTTGTTGGGTCGATCAACTCTCCATAGAACGAGATCACTCCCTTCTTGCCACCGAAGGAAGTCAGCAGTACCTCGAAATTGAATGTCTCGTCGGCAAGAGCACCGGCTGTCACGATGTGGGTCTTCAGGCAGCCGATCTTCAGCCAGACCTCCAGATCGATGGCGAAGCCCAACTTGAAGTCCAGCGTGACGACGGGTCCGTCAGTACTCCACGAGGTGCTGCCAATCGTGGATGTCCAACCGTAGAGATGATGCGAGAACTCAAATCCGAAGATGTTCCAAGAGTCCTTTGACCTGAGTTGCGGTCTCTTCTTCTTCACGACGTCATCGGGGTCGAACATCGTGGCGGTCGCTTTCTCAGGGATGTGAAGATAGACATCCCCGCCAACGTTTGCCTCATTGACGGATCCCGGTGGATAGATCTGACTCGCCCTCGGAAGCCTGCGGCGCCGCCCGACGATGATTGATGATCGTCCCTGAATCGTACGGCTGGCAAGAGCTATCTCCTTCTCGTATGCGCTGCCAGCGCAATCGCAGTCTCGCTCTATTCTGAACCCGGCAAGCGGGGCTAGCACGATCAAGCGAGTCGCTGTCGTCTCAGCCCAGACTATCTGGAGGCCTCCGTCGAAGCGAAAAGATGGGAACGACTTGTTCAACTCGAAGAAGGTGATTGACTCGACTACTTTTGGCCCCGCGTCTGCTCCTGCGGCAAATCCCAACGAGGGTTCGATCCGCTCAACGAAGTAATCAAGTAACCGCGGAGAAACTCCGCGAGCAATCAACTCATCCCGAAGTCCTTGGCGCACGGCGTCGGGCGCTTCCAATACCTCTGTGACCACAAACCTGGTCCCGCTATCGACTCTTAGCATTACGCGCCCGTCTTCGACGACGAAAGCACCCTGGATCTGCTCGTATCTGATCGTGTGCTGAGAGAAATACTCTACCGGCGCTGTGAGGCCTTCAACTCGGACCTCGATTGTGAACTCGACGGGCCCCACTGACATGCCAGGTACGGGATTCGGACGCGAATCACCTGGCAGCCGCACATCCTCAATGAACCGTGCCCCAAGGTGGGTGAGATCCACTCTCGCGAGTCTGGCGACTATTCCCTCGATTGGGAGCGGATGGTCACGGAATCCCAGAGAAGAGGCGGCATCTCTGACCTGCGACTCCACGAAGGGACCCCAGGTGGATTCACCAAAGGCGATTCCGACGCTTTCTCCGACGATACTGCCAAGTACCTCATGAACCTCTCGGATGCTGAAACTCATTGGTCGTCTCCGGCCTGGGGGCTGCGGTTTGCCGCCGCGCTCACTGAATAGAATTGGAATTCACAGTCGCTCGCGACAGCGTTCTTGGCTCGAGACCTCTTTGAATCGATGGTCGGCCACGTCATCCCTTACCTCACCGCCTCCTCATCACTCCCGTTCGCTACTTCCTGGACCTTCTTCGGTTTGACGAATCCCCCGTGGACGGGCACCGCGCCGGAAGCCTTAACAGCGCCTGTGGCACCGTCGAATAGCGTGAAGCTCGCAACCACGCTTCCCATGTGGCGAATTGGCATTCCTCCGAAGAAGGTCCACATGTTCTTCACGGAATAGTACGAACCTGCGGCGGATTGGAGCTTGACGACCAAAAGGTAGCCGCCACCCGTCAGTACGTCGGCGAGAGCGGCCTCTCGAAGAACGCGGGCGATGGGCACATTGGCTTTCTCATCGGCACTCGTTAGCTTTCCGAAGAAAGCATCGAAGAGCGCGCCCGCGCCCTTCAGTGCCCCTTCAGCCTCACTGTGCTTCTTGTACCCCGCTGTGAGATCGGCCTTCTTAGTAGCATCCGTCTCTTTCTCTGCGAGTCCGCTGAAGACCTTGGATAGCTGGAGATGGTGCTCGGCTTTGGCGGGAGCTGCGCTCTTTATGAGAGCCAGCTCCTTGAGATTCGCCAAGACCTCCCCCACAGGGTCCGAAAGTACCCCGGGTTGGTAGACGTGCGGAATCTGGACGGTCGCTGCCGCGCGAAGCTCCTCCGACACCGCAGCAACCAGAAGAGAGTCGTCGACCGTCAAGGTCACTCCTCCGATCGAATAGTCCGACCGAAAAAAGCCGAAGAGCTTGTTCACCGCCTCCAGACCCAGTCCCGCGGCAGCCAAGAGCGGAGCCTCGCCGGTCTTTACGCCTGCCGGCGCTGGTGCGGAAGTGTCCGCACTCGAAGACATCGCGGCGGCGTCCTCAAACGCCTTCTTCAGGAAGCCAGTCTGCGCTCTATATGCCAAAAGGGCGTCAAACGTCGGAACCGAGGGCGCGGCATATACGAGAACCGTCTTGCCCATGACCTCGGGCGCGACAGTCTTGGCTATCTGGGACGCGGCGATCTTGACTGCGCGGGCGGCAAGAAGCATCGCCTCTGCGTTTCCAGTGCCTGCGCCTGCGGTGACCGAACCTGAGTACCCAGAATCCGGCACGGTGCCAAACTTTGATTTCAGAGCCGCGAGGTCGGCCTCTGCGGCGGCTTTGGCTGCATCGGAAACGGCCTTCTCGGCCTCGGCGAGCTCCTTGGTTGCCTTGGCGTCCTCAATCTTCTGCTTTCTGGCTGCCGTGTCGGGCTCGGTCGGCGTTTGAGCCTCGGCCAGTTTCTGCCGTGCCTCGAGAAGCTCCCGCTGCGCATCGAGAGCTGCCTTCTCGGCCTCGGCTTCCTCTTTCATCTTCTTCCAATCCGGGTCCGTTGCCATCGCGAGACCTCCCCCGAACATGAGCACTGCGACCGTGGCGAGTGCGATCGATTGCTTCTGACGAATCGTCATGCAGTTTCCTTTCCGAGTGCGGTTTCAGAACTCGACGCCGCTGGCGACCACGCGAGGGTCGTTCGCAAGCACCCAGGTGGGGACCGCGTAATTGGCGACCATGGGCTGCCCGGTGAAGTGGATTCCAACGACCGTGGCGGACTCGATGTCAATCAGTGCCGACCCGGAGTTGCCGCCGAGTGTCGAACAGTCGTGCCCAAGGGCCTGGACAATCCGACCGAACGACGAGGCAGCGAGCATTCCTTTCAGCCGACCTGGTTGCAGCCGCTTCTTTTCGAAAGTGGACCTGAATATTTGCAGTTGCTCCAGGAGATTCTCTTCAGGATCGAGCGCGGGGTAGCCGATGATCGCCGCGATCCCATCGGATGGGTCTGACAACGACGAGGGAAGCAAGGGCAGCGGCGCGACACCCGGGGGAAGCTGGTCGACTTCGAGGACCGCGAGATCCCATTGGTCGTGAACGAGAACCGGAGCGACCACCGAGGTCACAAGGGAGAGTGTCGATCCCACTTCTTGCTTGAGATCCAGGCGACCTAAGATCCCTGGAGTGAACTGCAGCTGGGCTTGGCTTCCAACTCCCTCTACGAACAGCTGCGCGACATGCCGATTGGTGAGAAGCCGCCTCTCGCCGCAAACAAACGCCGTACCAGCGTAGGACCGGTTCGGGTGACCGATGAGATCGAGGCGGCCGATTCCGCGGATGAGCGGCTCGAGGGCTGACTTCTGGTCGTTGATGGCCTGCCACCGTGGGGCAGGGAGATCGGGAAAGGAATCGTTAGTGATATCGAACGCCGGGCGAGCCCCTCCCAGGACCACGATGCTCTCGAGATGGAAGAGATCGTCGGCCGTGAGAGGTTCGTCCTTCTCGTAGCGCCTCCAAGCGTCGAGGACCCTTGCGGGCTGCAATTCAGGCAGCTTCGGGTGCCGCGCGGGACTTGTATCCAGGGTGAAGGCTGTTGCGGTGGGCGCCATCTCGTGAGCGAACAGCTCGACATCGGAGGATGTAATCCCATCGACACGCTGCAGCTCGCGCAGTCTTGCAATCAGGCGCTCCCGGCGATAGGTCAACGAATCCTCCGCTCCTGGTTCGATAGTTCGGAGTGGGATCTCAAGGCCGAGCTCCGCTCCTGCCGGTAGTCAGGAGGCGGCGCCGGCCGAATCGCCCTGGCTCCCGCCGACATGCGACAAGCTCGCTTGGTGGAAACACCATCCGCCACAGTTCGCTCCACAGCCGAGCTCCGCTCCTGCCGGTAGTCAGGAGGCGGCGCCGGCCGAATCGCCCTGGCTCCCGCCGACATGCGACAAGCTCGCTTGGTGGAAACACCATCCGCCACAGTTCGCTCCACAACGGACCAGAACTCGACGGCTCTCGGAAACCCTGGCACCCAGCCCCGGGGGTTCGCCTTGAGCGCAAGTCGTTACGCCGCTTCCGTTCACCTGTTAGAACGAACGATCCCTCCTTTTCGGTCGCGCTCCGTCGGGATTCCGAGGCGCTGCCGCCGGGCCGTGTCCGATCAAGTGGAGTGCGAGGGCGACTGCGTAGCACTTGGCAGGTCCGAGGTTGCGGGTTGGACCCGGCGCTTCCAATCGTCCCGCGGCAGTCTCCTCAGGCAAGGCTGTGCTGCGGGACGGACTCGATGGAGCCCTGGGGCGGCCGACTGATCTGCCCCCAACCTCACCCCAAGCGCCCTTGACAGCCCCGAGGAGTCACGCGCCTCCTTCGGAATCCCTGGCGCGGTCTGTCGGGGAAAGCGGAGGGGTATGCGAGCCCGGCGCCCGCTTCACTCCTCTCTCAGCGCTCGATGCCCGGCACGTCGTCGGCGAGCATTAGGTTGGAGGAGGCGTCCCAGAAGGCGACGAGGAGGTGGTGGCCGTCGGGGGAGATGCCGAAAGATTCGGCGGCGCAGCCGGATTCCTTGGCGAGGAGCGAGGGGAGCGGGCGGGGCTCGCCCAAGCGGAGGGCGAGGCAGTGGCGTTCGACGACGTAGGCGCCGTCGACGTCGCGGTTGAGGACGGCGAGCGAGCGGCCGTCGGGGAACCAGCGGCGGCGGCCGGAGTGGGGGTCGGCGCCCGCGTTGGAGAGCGGCAGCGGCAGCGCGAAGTCGAGCCGCGCGGCGAGCTGGCGGCGACCGGCAGCGGAAGGACGCGGCCGGTCGCCGCGTCGACCAGCGCCACCGCCCTCTTGGCCCTCCGTTGTCACACCTCCCGCCGCGCCGGCATCTCAAGCGGCATGGGAGAGCCGTTCCATGCCGGGGAGATCGAGATGCAGCGTCGCGCCGGCGTGCGTGCGGAGGCGCGGCGGGTGGGGCGGATCATCGAGTCCGGGCTCTCCGAGCGATTCCACTCCTTCCTCTCCCGGCAACGGCTGGCGGTCGCCGCGAGCGTCGACGCGGCCGGGCGGGTGTACGCGACGCTGCTCACCGGACCGGCGGGCTTTCTGGCGCCGGTCGACGGCGAGCTGCTGCGGATCGACACGGGCCTCGCGCTCGACTCGCCCCTCGCCCGCGACCTCGAGGCGCGACCCGCGCTCGGCCTGCTCGCGTTTGACCCCACCCGCCGCCAGCGGCTGCGGCTCAACGGCCGTGGCCTCGTCGGCCCCGCGGGCCTCTTCCTGCTGGTCGACCAGGCCTACGGCAACTGCGCGAAGTACATCCAGCTCCGTGCGCCGCTACCCGACGGGGAAGAGTGCGCCGCCGGTGCGCTGCACTTGGCGCGGGAGCTGAGCGAGCGCCAGAGCGCGTGGATCGAGGCGGCGGACACCCTCTTCATCGCGAGCTTCCATCCCGTCGCGGGCGCCGACGCCTCGCACCGCGGGGGGCTGCCCGGCTTCGTGCGCGCGCTCGCGCCCGACCGGCTGCGCTTCGCCGACTACCCGGGCAACGCCATGTTCAACACCCTCGGGAATCTGCTCGAGCATCCGCGCGTCGGCCTGCTCTTCCTCGACTTCGCCAACGGCGACACGCTGCAGCTCGCCGGCCGGGCGGAGGTTCGCGACGACCTCGCCGTCGAAGTGACCATCGACGAGGTGCGCGAGGTGCCCGCGGCGACCTCGCTCCGGTTCGAGCTCTCCGAGTACTCGCCGGTCCTCCCGGGCTTGTCACGGACGCCGAGCGCCGGCATCTCAAGGAGCAGATAACCGCAATTCGAAAGGAGCCATCCGAAATGACCAAGCACATCGCATGCGGCGACGTCGTCCCTGGTTGCGACTGGAAGGCCGACGCTGCCACGGAGGAAGAGCTGGTGAAGCAGGTCGTCGAGCACGCCGCCGAAGCGCACGGCGTCCGCGAGGTGTCGCCCGACCTCGCCAAGAAAGTGAAAGAGGCGATCCGGAGCCGGTAGGCTCGACGGTCGTGGGGTGCCTGGAGCCGTGATCGCGGACGAAACGCTCGCGGCCCAGGCCGCCGCGGGGGACGACGTCGCCTTCGAGGAGCTGGTGGCGCGCTTCCGGGAGCGGGTCTACCGCCTCGCCTGCCGCCTCACCGGCGACGAGGATGAGGCGGGCGACGTCCTGCAGGAGACCTTCCTCGCGGTCTGTCGTCACCTCGCCGCTTTTCGCGGCGATTCGCGCTTCTCGACCTGGCTCTATCGCGTCGCGACCAACGCGGCGTTGATGCACCGGCGCGCGCGATCGCGCCGCCCGACCGAGAGCCTGGAAGCGTACCTCCCGGCCTTCGACGCGGACGGCCGGCACGCCGCGACGCCCGAGGAGCTCCAGACCGTCTGCCACGTCGAAGAGTTGCTGGACCGCAAGGCACTGGCCGCGCGAGCCAGGGTGGGTCTCGCGCGGCTCGACGAGACCTACCGCGTGCCGTTCGTCCTGCGCGATCTCGAGGAGCTGACCACCGCCGAAGTCGGAGCGATCCTCGGTCTCGCGCCTGCCACGGTCCGGCAGCGGGTGCATCGGGCGCGCCTGATGCTGCGCGGCCATTTGAGCGCCATGGAGGAGCTGAAACCATGACCGCACTCGTCTGCGCCTCGGGCGTTGAGCTCCTGGCGGACTACCTCGAAGACGCGCTCGACGCCGAGCAGCGCGCCGCAATCGAAGCTCATGTCACCGGCTGCCCGCGCTGCGTCGCGTTCGTGGCCTCCTACCGCGAGACGCCCGCGATCCTCAGGCGGGCGACCCTTGCGACTCTGCCCGCGGCGCTCTCCCGCTCGCTGCTAGCCGCTGTGAGAATCGCCCGCGCCACTCCGCCACCGGCGGACTCCTAGCTCGACGACGGCAGCCAGCGGCCGATTCAGCTCGCGCAGCAGCCGCCTGCGCTCGAAGGACGGCCCAGACCGATCGCACAGGGAAACTTCGTTCGATCGCACCGCCAAGATCCGCGAACCCGCACTCAGCCCCCAGGACCGGGGCGCCGAGCCGAAAGAGCGCCACCCTCTCGACACGTCCCGAACAGTCGCTGGAAGCGTCGATCTGGGGTCGGCGAAGCGTCGAGCAGCGAGCGAGCTTGGACCGACGAGAAAGCTCCGCCTACAGGGGGTCGGCCGACCGGAGCGCTCTCCGCGCAGCGCCTCGACGCCCTGGGATCGTTCCCTTTCATGGAGGGCTTCCGCCACAGTCTCCCGTTCGATACGAGAATCGTGCGCGCCGGGCCTCGATGCGTCGATGAAGACCGCGAACGAAAAGCTTCCATTGATGGGGGGACTCCTCGATACCCATCCGTGGTCGCGAATCGCCCCGGCGCCCAACCAGCCTCGCCCTTCGACAGAAGGCCCTTGCGACGTTCGGGCCGCCGCGTTGGCTGCGCTGAGCGCTAGGGCTGAGCGAAGTCGATCGTGAGGGCGCGTTCTTCCTCGGCCGCGATGGTCACCGCGAGGCGGCGCGTCTCGCCGCGGATCTCGGCGACGTCGACCTCGTAGTCGCCCGGGGCGAGGGTGAAGCGCTTCGGGTTCGAGCTCGCCCGGTCGTAGGTCCTGCCGGAAGCGACGCTACGGCCACCAGCACGCACGGCGACCGTGGCGTCGACGAGCGCGCCGCCGCGGACCGCGCCGACCAGCAGGTCGCCCGATGCGAAGTCGTGCGCGAGGTCGACTTTGCCGCCGGCCGGCACCGTCACGCGCCCGAGCTCAGCGACCGGCTTGCCGCCGATCTCGAGCGCGTGCAGCACGACCTCGTAGTCGCCGGCAGGGAGCACCGCGCGCGCCGGGTTGCTCGAGGCGGAGCGGTAAGTGCGGCCGGTCGCGGCGGCGCGCTTGCGCTCGCCGGGCGCGAAGACTTCCCAGGTGACGTCGGAGAGCTCACCGTTGCGCGTGGCGCCGATCGCGAGCTCGCCCGTCGAGTAGTCGAGCGTTCGCTCGACGCGTCCGCCGTCGGCGATCTCGATCTCGAAGCTGCGCTCGGCCGCGCCGTCGACGCCCATCGCGGTCGCACGAACCCGGTAGCGGCCGTCGGCGAGCGGGAGGACGCGGGGATTGGTCGCCGGCGCGGCGTAGGTGCGGGCGCCGATCTCCTCGCCGCCGCCGATCGGCTGGACGCGCACCGACACGTCCTGCAGGGCGCCGTTGCGCGTCGCGCCGAGGACGAGCGCCCCCGCCGGCACCTCCGCCGGCCGCGCCACCGCGGTCTCGAGCGCCGCGGCGAGGCCGGCGGCGTCGGCGGCCGCGAGAAAGAGCCCGCCACCCGCCTGCGCCGCGCACTCGAGCGAGGAGACGTCTTCCTTCTCGACGTCGAGGCCGACGACGTGCAAGATGAACTCGCTCCCCCGCCCCTTGGCCGTCCGCACCGCCGCGCAGGGGTCGCCGCCGCAGGTCTCGAGCCCGTCGGTGACGACGACGACGCGCGCCCCCGCCGGCGCGATCGCGAGCGCCCGTTCGACGGCGGCGGTGATCGGCGTCTTGCCCTTGGGATCGATCCCGCCGACGGCGGCCACCAGGCCTGAGCGCTCGAGCGCGCCGAGCGGGACGACCGCCTCGATGTCGGCGCAGTCCCCCTGGCGCCGGTGCCCGTAGGCCACGAGCGCCACCGGCGTCGCCGGGTCGAGCGCGCCCGCGAGCTCGCCGATCACCCGCCGGGCGCCGACGATCTTCGCCTCGCCGCGCACCTGCCCCCACATCGAGCCGGAGGCGTCCAGGACCAGCACGAGCGGCGCGCGGTCGTCTGCGGCGGCGGCGGCGGCGGCGAGCGCCGCACAGCAAGTGAGCATCGGGAGCACTCGGCGCATCGGTGGGTCTCCGGGAGAGATCGAGGTCGCCTCCGGGCGAATCGAGCGCCGACTCTAGCAGCGGCTGCCGAGCGAGCACTCAGCGACAGTGGTTCGTGCCGGGGCGCCGTTTCTGCCACCCCTCGGTGTCGGGCGCCCGGTTGTCGAGCGCCTCGCGAGGTAGCCGATACGGCACCTCGCGGGCAACGGCTGCCCTGCCTCTGCAGCCCGCGCGCTACAGCCGGGCTCAGCGCTGCGGCTCGGCCGTGCCCTCCGCCGGTGGCCCGTCGAGCGCCTCGATCGTGGCGGTCGAGGGCGGGCGCTCCTTCTGGAGGCGGTGGGCGACAGTCTCGGCGGCGCGCAGGACGCGGAGGACGTTCTCGCCGGCGAGCTTCTTCAAGTCCGGGTCGCTCCAGCCGCGGCGGATGAGCTCGGCGAAGAGGGCGGGATACTTCGAGACGTCTTCGAGGCCTGCGGTGACGTCGTCGCCCGAGCCCCAAAAGTCGCCGGCGATGCCGACGTGGTCGACGCCCGCGACCTCGCGCACGTGCTCGATCTGGTCGGCGACCTGGGCGAGAGTCGCGCGCGGGGCTTCGCCGTACCGCGCGACGTACTCGCGCTGGAGCCTCTGGTACTCGGCGTCGACCGCGACCCCCTTCGTCTGTTCCTCGAGCGGCGCCCACCAGTCGCGCGACGCCTGCGAGACGAACGCTGGGATGAACGTCACCATCACCACCCCGCCGTTCTTCTTCACGCGGGCGAGGACCGGGTCGGGGACGTTGCGCGGATGGTCGGCGAGCGCGCGCGCGCAGGAGTGGGAGAAGACGACCGGCGCCTCGGCGACGTCGAGCGCGTCGTTCGCCGTCTCGGGCGAGACGTGCGAGAGGTCGACCAGCATGCCGAGGCGGTTCATTTCGCGCACCACCTCCTGGCCGAAGCGCGTCAGGCCGCCGTGCTTCGGTGCGTCGAGCGCGGCGTCGGCCCAGTCGAGCGTGACGTTGTGGGTCAGCGTCAGGTAGCGCGCGCCGAGGTCGTAGTAGGCGCGCAGCGCCCCGAGCGAGCTCTCGAGGACGTGACCGCCCTCCATGCCGAGGAGCGAGGCGATCCTGCCGGCCCTGTGCGCGCGCTCGACGTCGTCGGCGGTGAGCGCGAGCTCGAGCGCCTCCGGATATTTCGCGATCATCCGCCGCGCGATGTCGATCTGCTCGAGCTGGGTCCTGGCAAATCCAGCTCCGATCTCGCCCGGTACATAGACCGACCAGAACTGCGCGCCGACCTCTCCCTCGCGCAACCGGGCCAAGTCCGTCTCGTGCGGCGCGTGTCGGCGCAGGTCGTACTTCTCGACGTCCATCGGCGCGTCCGCCCACTCGCGGATCACCCAGGGGAGGTCGTTGTGGCCGTCGACCAGGATCGTCGAGGCGAGCAGCTCCCGCGCGTGGCGCAGCGCGGCGTCCTCCTCCTCGATAGCGAAGGCGGGCAGGGCGAGGACGAAGGCGGCGGTGGCGATGGCGGCGAGGCGGCTCTTCGGATCCATGCGCGGAGCATAGCCGCGCGCGAGCCGGGGAGGTGGTGGGGACGAGGCCCGGGCGCGGCGCGGAATCGGGGACGCCGACGACGCCTTCCCCCCTGTCGTATCCTCAGTCGCTCATGGCCATCAGCTCAGGTCGCCGGATCGGCTCGTACGAGATCGTCTCGCGTCTCGGCGCCGGCGGCATGGGCGAGGTCTGGCGCGCGCGCGACACGGCGATCCAGCGCGACGTCGCGATCAAGTTCCTGCTCGAGGAGATGACCGAGGGGACCGCGGACGTCGAGCGGCTGGCGCGATTCGAACAGGAAGCCCAGGCGGCCGGCGCGCTCAACCACCCCAACATCCTGACCGTCTTCGAGCTGGGGAGGCACGAGGGCCGCCCCTACCTCGTCACCGAGCTGCTCGAGGGGGAGAGCCTGCGCGAGAAGCTGGGCGACACCGGCGCGGGCGCGACGGTCGGCCGGGCGCTGCCGGCCCGCAAGGCGTTGGAGCTCGGAGCGCAGATCGCGACCGGCCTCGCCGCCGCCCACGAGAAGGGCATCGTCCATCGCGACCTGAAGCCCGAGAACCTCTTCGTGACGAGCGACGGCCGGGTGAAGATCCTCGACTTCGGCCTCGCCAAGCTCGCCGCGCCGGCCGACGCCGAGAGCCTGCCGAACGCGCCCACCGCCTACCAGCAGACCTCCCCCGGCACCGTCATGGGCACCGTCGGCTACATGGCGCCCGAACAGGTACGCGGACAGAGCGCGGATGCGCGCGCCGACATCTTCGCCTGCGGCGCTGTGCTCTACGAGATGCTCTCCGGCGGCCGCGCCTTCCGCGGGTCGTCCCCCGCCGACACGATCAGCGCAATTCTCAAGGAGGACCCGCCAGAGCTCTCGGAGACGCAGCCGCGAGTTCCGCTCCCGATCGAGCGGATCGTCCGCCGCTGCCTCGAGAAGGAACCGTCGCAGCGATTCCAGTCCGCGCGCGATCTCGCCTTCGCCCTGGAAGCGGTGGCTGGGTCCTCGACCACCTCCGGCCCGCTCGCCGGAGTCGAGACCTCAGGCGGCGAGCGTCGCTCGCGGCACGCGCTCGTCCGGACCGTCGCAGCCCTCGTCGCCGTCCTCGCCCTGGCCGCCGCCTACTATGCGGGGCGCGCGCGGACCGCGGCGACCCCCGGCGCCGCGGCGGCGGCGATCTTCGATTCGGCGAAGTTCACGCCGCTGACGTTCCGGCCGCTCATCGTGTTCGAGGCGGCGTTCGCGCCGGGCCAGCACACGGTCGTCTTCAGCGCCGCCGAGGAGGGTTCGGTCCCGTCGATTTACACGGTGAGCCCCGACTACCCCGAGCCCCGCGACGCCGGCCTTCCGGGCGTGCACCTGCTCGCAATCTCGTCGCAGGGCGAGATGGCGGTCCTGACGAATCCACGCTTCATGAGCCATCGCCAGTTCGAAGGGACGCTGGCCCGCGTGCCGGTCGGCGGCAACGCCCCGCGCGAGATCCTCGAGGCCGTGCGCCAGGCGGCGTGGTCGCCGGATGGCCGAGAGCTCGCGATCCTCCGCACCGTCGACGGGCTCGACCGGCTGGAGTACCCGATCGGGAAGGTGCTCCATACGACGGCCGGCTACCTGAGCGACCTCAAGGTCTCCCCGAACAACGACCACATCGCGTTCTTCGAGCATCCGCAGAAGTGGGACGACCGCGGACCGCTCCGGGTCGTCGATCTCGCGGGAGAGGTCACGACCCTCGGCGACGGCTACTGGGGCAGCGAAGGGGTCGCGTGGGCACCGGACGGCAAGAGCATCGTCTACTCGGCGAGCGACACCGGCGCCGACTACGCCCTGCGCTCGGTCGACCTGGCGGGCAACAGCCGCATCGTGCGCCGGGACTCCGAGGGCCTGGTCATCCACGAAGTCGGCGAGGACGGCCGCTGGCTGGTCAGCAAGTACCGGATCGGCTTCGAGCTCTGGGCGCGGGCGGCGGGGATGGAGCGCGAGCGGAACCTGTCGTGGCTCGACTCCTCGATCAGCCCGTCGCTCTCGCCGGACGGGGAGATGCTCCTGTTCGACGAGGAGTCTTCGCACGTCGGAGCGAACTACGCGACCTGCCTGCGCAAGACGCCCGACTCCCCCGTGGTGATGCTGGGTGAGGGCCGGCCGCGCGATCTCTCGCGGGACGGCAAGTGGGCGCTCGTGCACATCTACGACACGCCGCAACGCCTCGTCGCCTACCCCACGGGGGCCGGCGAGGCGAAGGAGCTCGATCCCGGCGGTCTCGGCAATTATCAGAACGCCGCGTGGCTGCCGGACGGCAAGCGGTTCCTCCTCTGCGGATGGAAGACCGGTGACGCCGGCCGCTGCTACGTGAAACCGATCGAAGGCGGCACGGCCGAGCCGGTCACGCCGGAGGGGTTGTACGTCGATGCCCTGGTCTCGCGCGACGGGACGCGGGTCCTCGTTCGCGACGACGCGGGACACGGCCGGATCTTCCCCTTCGACGGCGGGGACCCGGTCGAGGCGAAGGGGCTGACCGCGGAGGATCAGTGGATCCGCTGGTCGGCAGACGATCGCTCGCTCCTCGTGTTCCGCGGCAACGAAATCCCGGTCCGGGTCGAGCGCGTCGACATCGCCACGGGCGTACGCCGGGTCGTGCTGACGATTGAGCCGGCGAATCGGAGCTCGCTGCTCACCATCCCCTACGTAACGCTGGCCGACGACGAAAAGCACTACGCCTACAGCGCCTGGCGCACGCGCACGCAGCTGTTCACGATCGAGGGTTTGCGCTAGGACCTGATCGGAACGCGCCGAGAAGGTGCTGCGGGAAGGTGCCACCCGCTTGGCAAGTCCCGAGCAATGAATGAGTCGCCAAGCGGCTGGCGCCCTTTCACACGCTTTCAGGTCGCTGGAGGAGTCGACCCCTGGCCGGCGAACTGCCAGGCATCGAGGAGGTTCGGGCTGTCGAGAAAGCTCCCTCTATCGGGGGTCGGGCTGGCCGAAGCGCCTTCCGCGCAGCGCCGCCACGCGCTTCGACTTCTCCTTCAAAGGAGAGCGTTCGCGACGTCCCCCTTTCGAAACGACGATCGCGGTGCGCCGGACCAAGAGATACCAAGTGGCTGGCACCTCACAAACGATGGATCGAGAGCGCCGGAAGCCAACAGCCGGACCACCCCGAAGTGAAGCGGTCCGAAGCCCACACCGAGCTCTCTCGATCGTCCGGCGATCAGAAACTTGCCATCGCCCTGTCGGGCGATTCCCCTGGAAGACGAGCCTGCCTCAGGATTCGAACAGGCCAGTTGGGAGCCGCAAGTGAAGTCGCCGACCACCCAATCCGAGGTGCCGAAGCTGGTGTCGACCGCGCCGGCGAAATCCAACGCTCCAACGAGCCACCAACTCCCACTCTCGCTCGATAGGTCACCGCACAAGATCAGGCGGCCGTCCGGGTCGGTGACCAGTTCCAACGGCAAAGCGACCTCGAATCCAGGGAGAAGATCGGGGGTGAGGAATCTCAGGCCGTCGCCATCGAACGTCGGATCCAGGTCGCCGTCGGTTTCCAGCCGCGCGGCCATCACTCCTACTGCCCCAGAGATCACACCCTGGCCGGCGACGACGATCTGTCCGCCGGGCTGGAGACCAACCGCGCGAACCAAGCAGGGGTTCTCTCCCCCGAGGAAGAACCGCCGCCCACTACCGGAGAAGCTGGAATCGAGCGCACCACCTGAGGTCAATCGGGCGATCGCACAAGAATTGCCCGTGCTGTACTGAGCATACCCGGCGAGAACGATCTCTCCATCGACTTGTACTGCCATCGCTAGCGCCCTATCTGATCGATGGCCCGGACCGCCCAGATCGAAGGCGACGACACTGTATCCGAGCGGCGGCGCAAACGTCGTGTCGACGAGACCGGCGGCCGTAAGGCACACGACAATCATGTCCATCTCTCCCCCGGTCAGCGAGGGATGGATTCCGGACCCGGCGAGATGGGCCTTTCCGTCCGGCAGGATCGTCACCGCCGCGAATACCGACCACGCTCCGGCACCCGCCCAGCCCAGCGGATCGACCACTCTGCCACCTGCTCCATAGCTGGGATCGAGCTGTCCATCGGGCAGGAGGCGCGCGACGACGGCCGTCTTGGTCACGTCTGTTGATGCGCTGCCCGCCACGACGAACCTTCCGGCGGAATCCACGGCGATCGCATCGGCAGAGTCTGTATTGGTGGAGCCCAGATCGAAAAAAACGGCGGTCGACATCAGAACCTCGCCGTCGGTCGGCTCGACCGCGGCCGCGAGGCTCGCGATCCACATCATGACTACGAAGGGAGTAGCAGCGGAGCGGGTCATCGGGATCCTCCTCGACAGAATGGGCATTCACTCTGCAGGTCGGATTCGCCCGCCCAAGGGGATCAAGGACCGGCGCGCCACACCCGGAGTGAGCCCTTCCGGCCGCCGAATCCGACCATCCATACAGGATCCGCTGCCGCAGATCCGAACAGGAGGTCGTCATGGGCTCACTGGTCCAGATTCGCAGCTCGATTCGTCCCGCCCTGCTGCTGGCACTCGCCGCACTTGTCACTCCCACGGCTCCGCTTGCCGCCGCCGACGGCGATCCACTGGCGGTCCACTTCGCCGCCTTCGACTTCGGCGGCTCGAACCTCGACTCGGGAGAGGCCGTTGTGGTCCAGCCCGACGGCAAGGTGGTCGTCGCGGGAACGGTCGCGACCGGCGCCGGTACCTATGCTCTCGCCCTCGCCCGATTCCTCCCCGGCGGAGGCCTGGACAACAGCTTCGGCACCGCCGGCAAGGTAGTCGATCCGTTCGGCTTCTCGCTCAATCACAACGGCGTTGCCCTGCAGCGGCTGGCCAACGGACGCTTCCTCGTGGCGGGTACGCGCGATCTCGGCAACGGCGATCAGGACTTCTTCGTCGGCCGCCTGCTCGACGGCGGCGCTCCCGACGGAAGCTTCGGCCTCTCAGGCTCGAGCTTCATCTCCTTCGATCTGGGTGGCGACCTGACCGACGCGCTCTCGGCGATGACGGTCGACCGCAGCGGCCGCATCCTGCTCGCGGGCTCGGTCGATGTCTCGTCGACCGACATCGACTTCGGCGTCGCGCGGCTGTCGGCGAACGGGTTGCTGGACACCACGTTCTCCGGTGACGGCAAGGCGACTGTCGCTTTTCCCGGGAGCCAGATCGACTTCGGACTCGCCGTGGATGTCGACAGCGACGGCCACGTCGTCCTCGCGGGCGCCAGTTGGTCTACCGACGACGGCGGGCAGTTCAATGTCGCCTTGGCGCGCCTGCTCTCCGCCGGGACGCTCGACAGCGGCTTCGGATCGGGCGGTACCTTGGCGCCGAATCGGGCTGCTGGAGGAACCAACAACGAGTTCGCCTGGGCGGTCGCCATCTGGCCGGACGGCGAAATCGTCGTCGGCGGCGACATCGCCACCGGCGTCGACGAGTGGAGTTTTCTTCTTGAAAGTTACTCCCCGACCGGTGTTCATCTGGGCGGCTCCCAATGGTGGTACTGCAGCTTCGGCAGCCCAGCCTGCCCGGCGCCGCAGGATTCGATCCGCGCCCTCCGCCTGCAGGGCGACGGCAAGATCGTCTTCGGCGGCTTTGGCCGCGGTCTCGCCGGGAACAGCGACTTCGGCGTCGGCCGCTTCCATCGTGATGGGAGCCCCGACTTCTCGTTCGGCGATGTCGGCAGGGCGATCTTCGACCTCGGCTACGGGATCGGCGGCGACAACGATGCCGGCACCGCGCTGGCGTTCGATCACGACGGCCGGATCATCGTCGCCGGATGGTCGGAGTGGAACGGACTCGACACCGACTTCGCCTGGGCGCGCTTCGACAGCTCCTACATTTTCGCCGACGGCTTCGAGTGGCCCGGCGGCACCGCGCGTTGGTCGTCGACCATTCCGTAGGATCCGATCCCTGCGGTGTCGCGGAGAGAACTGACGCCGCGTGGTGAGGCCGAAGCTGGTCACGGGCACCGAGCCTGCCCCGGCTGGCGGCCAGGTTCAGCGTTCGAGGCGGCCGGCGAGAACGGCGACGCGACGCAGGATCGGTCCGTCGGCGTCGAGTTTCCCGAGCTCGAAGCGGGCGCGAGCCGCGGCGAGATGGCTGGTCGACGACGCGTGGTCGCCGACGGCGAGCTCGAGCTCGGCGGCGGCGAGGTCGATCTCGCCGTGACGCCAGTTCGACGGCTCGAAGGAGGCGGTGAGCGCGGCGCCGGCAAGCGCCAGCTCCTCGCGGCCGGCGTCGAATTCGCCGCGCGCGATGAGTACCCGCACCAGGAGGAGGCGCGCCTCAGCTGTCTTCGGCGCCGTCGGTCCGTGGCGAGCGATGCGAATCGCCAGAGCCTGACGGATCAGAGGCTCAGCCGCGCTGGCGTCGCCGTTCGCGAGCTCGACCTGTGCCCTGGTCAGGAGGGTGTCCGCCCGCCGCGGATTGTTCTCGGCCGGCACCAGAGCGACCAACCGGTCCGCCTGTTCCGCCGTTCGCCGAGCCTCACCCAGATCCCCGAGTGCCAGGTGGACTAGAGCCAAGATGCGCCAACTCTGCGCCGCCTCGGAGCTCTCCTCGCCGAAATGCGCCGCGCGCTTTTCGAGCGATTCGAGGACGAGCGGCTTCGCCTCCTGCGCCCGGCCGCGTTCGACAAGAACGTAGCCGAGGTTGGCGAGGGCGCTCGCCCGGTGCGGATGCCCGGCACCGAGCGCCACCGTCCAGACGCGCAACGCTTCGCGGAAACCCTCCTCGGCGATCGCGAAGTCGCCCGCGCCGACCGCCAGGATGGCCAGATTGTTTCTTCCCACCGCGGTCTCCGAGGCGTCCGGCCCGAGCGTCGCGATCTCGATCTCGAGAGCGCGGCCGGCGAGCGCCAGCGACTCGGCGAATCGTCCCTGGTCCCGGTACAGGCTGCCCAGGCTGTCCAGAGCCGAGGCGGTCTCGGGATGCCCGGGACCGAAGACGCGCTCGCAAGCGGCGAGGACTTCGAGCAGTATTCTCTCCGCCTCGTCGTAGCGCGACAGGTGCCGAAGCACGTTGGCATGGCTCATCCGATTGCTCAGCGTCCTGGGATGGTCGTCGCCGAGAGCGCGCGAGCGCGCCGCAACGACCTGGCGGTAGAGGCCCTCCGACTCCTCGAATCGTCCCAAGCGGCGCAGGATCCCGGCGATCGAGGCGCGATCCTCGACCGTTTCCTCGTGCGCTTCGCCGAACTGCTCACTGTCGATGGCCAGGAGGTTGGTGTGAATCTCGAGCGCTTCGTCATAGCGTCCGACCGCGCTCAACACATCCCCGAGCGATCCGAGCGATCGGAGCGTCGTCGGGTCGCGCGTCCCGAGCGCCTGCTGCTGGATCGCGAGCGCCCGGCGCATCAGCTCCTCCGCTTCCGGATAGCGATCGACATCGTATTCGAGCTCGGCCAGCGCGTAGAGGGCGGCGGCATGCTCGACCGAGTCGTCGCCGAACAGCAGCTGCGCTTCCCTGCGACCACGATCGAGCAGCGGGCGCGCGCGCTCGAAAAGCGCCAGCGTCCGGTAGACATCTCCCAGCGTGCGGGCGAGCTCGGCGTGGACCGACGGCTGATCGGCCAGCTCCCGATCGAGCTGTTCGACGCCGCGGTCCAGCAGGTCGATCGCCGAGATCGATCGATCCCGCGACTGCGCCGGAGTCGCCGCCTCGAAGAGACCGACGAGAAAGTCGAGACTGGCCCGCGCCCGCTCCGCCGCAGCGAGCCGTTCCCGCGCCTGCAGCAAGGCATAGCCGAGACTGGCGACGCCGACAATCGCGAAGAGCGCGACGAGCACCGCCGCAGCGACGCCCACCCGGTGTCGGCGGACGAACTTGGCGAGCCGCTCGGTTCCCGACGCTCGTCGCGCCTCCACCGCTCGACCCAGAAGCCAGTTCTCGATGTCGAGGCGAAGTTCGGTCGCGGATGCGTAGCGGTCGTCCGGCCGCTTGGCGAGCGCACGGAGCACGATCGCGTCCAGATCGCCGCGCAACGCGCGCGCCAACCGGAGATCGAGATGCGGCGCACGCACCCGGCTCGACGGTGGGGCGGGATCGGTCTCGAGAATCTGGCGCTCGAGCTCCGCAGCCGATCCGCGTTCGATGCGATAGGGGCGCTCGCCACAGATCAGCTCGTAGAGCAGCACGCCGAGCGCATAGACGTCGGTGGCGGTCGTCACCGCATCGGCGGTGATCTGCTCGGGAGCCGCATACTGCGGCGTGAGCGGAGCGGAAACGCGGGTTGCGGTGCGTTCGACTTCGGGCTTCTCGGCGAGCAGCTTGGCGATCCCGAAGTCGAGGAGCCTCACCTCGCCGGCCGCGGCCACGAGCACGTTCGACGGCTTGAGGTCGAGATGGACGACCAGATTCCGGTGTGCGTAGCCCACCGCTTCCAGCACTTTCACGAATAGCCCGAGGCGCTCGCGGACTCCGATGCCCTGGCGCTCGCACCAGAGAGTGATCGGCTCGCCTTCGACTCGTTCGAGGACGAGGTAGGGTCGCCCGTCCGGCGCCACCCCGCCGTCGAGCAAGCGCGCGATCGACGGATGCTCGAGCCGGGCGAGAATCTGCCGTTCGCGCGCGAAACGCTCCCGCGCCGCGGGCTCGTCGATTCCGAGGCGCACCAGCTTGAGCGCTGCCTGCTGCTCGTAAACGCCGTCGGCGCGATCGACCGCATAGACCGTTCCCATGCCGCCCTGCCCGAGCTCGCCGGTGATCCGCCACCGCCCGATGCTCGCGCCGGTCATGACCGGCGCGGCGAAGTCGTCCTCTCCCCCCGTCCCGGCGAGGAGCCCGGGCCAGCTGTCGGCGACCGAGTTGGCGAGCGGGCCGGCGTCGCTCTGCGCGAGGGCAAGCGCCGCTTCGAGGCGCTCGCGCAGCGGGCGGTCCTCCGGCTTCAGTCGCTCCAGCTCTTCGCTGGCTCGCTCGGGCGAGAGCTCAAGAAAACGATCCAGGAGCTCATCCAGTCGGCGCCAGTCGGACGAGAGTGCCGGCCGGTCGTCCCGCCCCTTCGCGCTCACGGTGCGCGGCTCTCTCCGCCTCGGGAGATCCAGTCGGCGAGCAGCACACGCGCCTTCTGCCAGTCGCGCTTGACTGTGGTCGGGGAGAGCGCGAGGAGCTCCGCCGTCTCCTCCACCGAGAACCCGGCGAAGAAGCGCAGCTCGACGATCTCGGCGAGTCGCGCATCGTGGCGCTCGAGCTCCGACAGCGCTTGGTCCACCGCCAGAGCCTCGACAGCGTGCGCCTCGACATCGCCGAACCCCCGTCCGGCGCCAACTGCTGCAAGCGCCCCGGCCGCACTGTCCAGCGCCTGGGGCCGGACGCCGCCGCCACGCTTCTCGGCCAGCCGCTCGCGGGCGCGGTCGATCAGGATGCGCCGCATCGTCTTGGCAGCAGCGCCGAAGAAGCGGCGCCGATCGTCGCTCGACGGCGAGAATCCACTCGTCCAGCGCGAGTAGAGCTCGTGTACCAGGGCCGTTGTCTGGAGCGTCGCCTCCTGGCGCTGATCGGCGAGCGCGCGACGGGCGACGCGTCGCAATTCGTCGTAGAGCAAGGCGAAGACGCGATCCCCGGCGACGCGATCCCCCGCGCTCCAAGCGGCAAGGAGTACCGTGACCTCACCTGGCCCAACGACGGAACGATCGGACACGGACTCACGCTAGCGCCCGCCGCCGCTCTCCGCAAGGAGCCTCGACCATCGCAGGACTCTTCGCTCGCTCTGAAGGAGACGTCACCCTCGAATCGCGAGCGGTATCGATCCGTCGGTTTCTGGAGGCGCGGGCGACGCGGGTGGCGCAGGTAGCGCGGATCTCTCACGGCGAGAGGGCGAGCCCGATGAGCAACACCCGACAGCATTCGCGACAGTTCAATTGCAGCACGATGGCCTCCTCGTGGCTCTCTTGCCGTGGAACCGTTCAGTCAGCAGGTCGGATTCCGCCGCCGAACGAGACCATCGTCGAGTGGCAGGAGGCTGGCGGGGGCCGCCCGAGGAATCCATGTCCCGCCGGCGACCCGGCGAAGATCGAGGCGGTTCGAACCCATGCGAAGGCTCCGACTACGGAAGCGGGACCCGGCCAGGGCGTCCTCTGCGCAGCGCCCCGGCGCGCTCCGACCCTGCCCTTCCCTGGAGAGCCTTCGCGACGGTCTCCCGTTCGAAACGAAGATCGCGGTGCGTGGTCCCCCCCGGCGGAAGATTCCGACCTTCTCTACGGGATCCGATTCCACCGATCCGACAAGGAGGTCGTCATGGGCTCGCGCTTCGTGTTTCACGGCACCGTCCGTCGCGCCGTACCGTTTGTCTTCGCTGCACTCGTCACCGTGGCCGCACCGCTCGCCGCCGACGACGGGGATCCGCTCGCGACCAACTTCGTGGCGTTCGACCTCGGCGGCTCGAACCTCGACTCGGGAGAGGCCGTGGTGGTCCAGCCCGACGGCAAGGTGGTCGTCGCGGGAACGGTCGCGACCGGCACCGGCACCTGGGCTCTCGCCCTCGCCCGATTCCATCCCGGAGGAGGCCTGGACAATAGCTTCGGCACCCTGGGCAAGGTCATCAATCCGTTCGGCTTCTCGCCCAATCACAATGGTGTCGCCTTGCAGCGGCTGGCCAACGGCCGCTTCCTCGTGGCGGGTACGCTCGACTTCGGCAGCGGCGATCAGGACTTCTTCGTCGGCCGCCTGCTCGACAGCGGCGCGCCCGACGGGAGCTTCGGCCTGTCCGGCTCGGGCGCGATCATCGTCCCCTTCGATCTCGGTGGCGACCAGACCGACGCGCTCTCGGCGATGGCGCTCGACCCCAGCGGCCTCATCCTGCTCGTGGGTTCGGTCGATCTCTCGCCGACCGACATCGACTTCGGCGTCGCGCGGCTGTCGGCGGACGGGTTTCCGGACACCACGTTCTCCGGTGACGGCAAGGCCACCGTCGCCGTTTCCGGGAGCCAGATCGACGTCGGGCTCGCCGTGGACGTCGCCAACAGCGGCAACATCGTCCTCGCGGGCGCCTCATGGACCTCCGACGCCGGCGGGCACTTCAATGTCGCCCTGGCACGCCTGCTCTCGAACGGAACGCTCGACAGCGGATTCGGCTCGAGCGGTACCTTGGTGGTGGGCGCGGCCGCTGGCGGCACCAACAACGAGTTCGCCTGGGCGGTCGGCGTCTGGCCGGATGGCGAAATCGTCGTCGGCGGCGACATCGCTACCGGCGCCGACGAGTGGATGCACCTTCTTCACAGTTTCTCCCCGACCGGCGCTTATCTGGCCGGCGCCCTCGGGCCCTACTGCAGCCTCGGCAGCCCAGCCTGTCCGGCGCCACAGGATTCGGTCCGCGCCCTCCGCCTGCAGGGCGACGGCAAGATCGTCTTCGGCGGCTTCGGTCGCGGTCTCGCCGGAAACAGCGATTTCGGCGTCGGGCGACTCCATCGCGCGATGACCGTCGACTTCTCGTTCGGCGACGTCGGCAGTGCGATCTTGGACCTCGGCTACGGGCTCGGCGGCGGCAACGATGCCGGCACCGCGCTGACGTTCGATCACGACGGCCGGATCATCGTCGCCGGATGGTCGGAGTTCAACGGACTCGACACCGACTTCGCCTGGGCGCGCTTCGACAGCTCCTACATCTTCGCCGACGGCTTCGAGTGGTCCGACGGCCTCGCACGGTGGTCATCGACGGTACCGTAGCGTCCGATCCGTCGCGGCGTCGGGGCGAGAGCGCCGCAGTCGCCCGGACACCACGGATCCCGGGGCTCACCAAGGTCGCCCGCGGAGACACTCACGACACGCGCGCCGAGCTCGCGCAGTCTACGGGGGCTCGGGCTGGCCGGAGCGCCTTCCGCGCAGCGCCTCCACGCGCTCCGACGCTCCCCTTCAAAGGAGAGCTTGCGCGACGGTCTTCCGTTCGAAACGAAGATCGCGCGGCGCGGGTGGATCCCTTGGGGACCTTGGTGTCAGGCGCCGCGAAGCCGGTCGGATCGATGCCCCGATCGCGGGACCTGGAGTCTGCGTCGAAGAGCACACTGCTCCACAGTCGGGCGACGATCTGGTCTAATCGGGTTTTCGATCGGGCAGCTCTCGTCTCGGCCTCGTTCGGCCGACCCCCCTTGGGTCGCCGTCGCGCTGGGGACGAGACCCGCCACTGTCCAAGCGAGGTGGAGCGATGGGGGACCGCGAGAGGGCTGCTCTGAGCAAATCACATGAAGTCGTTGGCCGACGTTGGGCGTGGCGGCTCGGACTCGTGCTCGTGCTTGCCGCCGCTCGAGCCCAGGGCGCGACGATCGTGGTCGACACGACGGCGGATGATCTCGACGTCAACGCCAACTGCACGCTGCGCGAGGCCATCGAGGCCGCGAATACCAACGTCGCCGTCGATGGCTGCACCGCCGGCGAGGCATCGCCGACGATTGACCGGATCGAGATTCCGGCCGGTGTCTACAACCTCACGATCCAGACTCCCGGCTCTGTCGAGGACGCGAACCAGGAGGGCGATCTCGACATCTCCGAAGAGGTGGACATCGTCGGCGCGGGCATGGACCTGACCGCGATCGACGGGCAGAGCAGTGAGCGCGTCCTCGACATCCAGGTCGCCAACCTCACCGTCCTGTCGACGATCCGCGATCTCGAGGTGCGCAACGGCTACGCCGACAACGGGATCGGCGGCGGCAGCGGTGGCGGCATCAGACTTCTCGGCAATCTGTACATGTACTTCTGCCGCGTCACCGGCAACACGAGCTACGCGGCACCCGGCGGCGGCATCTTCCACGGCACGACCGGGAGTGTCCTCGAAGTTTACGACAGCGAGATCTCCGACAACCACGCCCTCAGCATGAGCGGCGCGAGCGGCGGCATCTCGGCCGTGGCCCTCCTCAAGCTCTACCGCTGCACGGTGAGCGGCAACAGCGCGGCGGGGAGCGCTGGTGGCATCGGCAATGGCCTCGCTTCGACACGCATCTACAACACCACGGTGAGCGGCAACTCGGCCACGTTGTACGGTGGCGGAGTCTCCGGCAAGATCGTCAACATCTACAACTCGACGATCGTCGGCAACAGCGCGGCTGGTGGCTTTGGAGCCAACCTGCAGGCGAGCGGGTCTCCAGGCAACATGACGGTCCAGAACAGCATCGTGGCCGACCCCGTGGGCGGGACGAACTGTCTCTACGGCGGCGGCGCGGTGATCACCTCGGCGGGCGGTAACTTCGAGAGCCCGGGCGATACCTGCAACTTCATTCACGCCACCGACACGACCGACGTCGTGCTGGCGGATCTCGGCCTGACCCAACTCCTCGCGCTCGGTGGACCGACCCAGACCCACGGCCTCTTCCCCGACAGCATCGCGGTCGACACGACCAATCCGGGTTGCGAGGCGCTCGATCAGCGCAGCGAGACTCGCTCGGATGGCCTCTGCGACGCCGGCTCGTTCGAAGTCCAGCCGGGCGAGGATGTCGGCATCGTCTATTCCAGCGATTTCGAGGACGGGACATTCGGCGACTGGATCGTGGTCGGCGGCTGATCCGGAAGAGCGAGCCCCGTGCCCGGACGAGGAATCGTCTCGGTCCGTCGAGAGCGGAGGATGCGGCCGGCAACAAGAGGAAGCGCCGATTCTCGAGTCTCGCGCAGCGGTTGGCACCTGCCCCGGACCCAGCGACGCCGGCCCGGAGGCAGGCCAGCGGCCTCGCCTCCGGACCCGCCGGCGTCACAACGGCCTAGCCGCCCGCTTGCAGCGCTTTGATATCGCCCGAGGTCAGGGCCTTGCCCCCGATACCCCACTGCCCGCTGGGCACGTCGAGGACGCGCACCCAGGTCACGCCGCGCATGGTCTCGCCTTCGAGGGCGACCATGGTGTCGGTGACCTTGCTGATCATGTTCTGCTTCTCGGCGGCGGTGAACACACCTTCGAGGACGTGAATATCGACTAGCGGCATTTCGATTCCCCTTTCGTTGTCGATCGCCGTGGTTGAGGTACCCGGCGGACGAGAACAAGCTACTGCTGGTGGAGCCTTCGTGCTCGAAGTCGGAGTGGGGACGACGTGGGGATAGCGTGGGGATAGCGCCTCTGACGCCCTGTCGACAGGAGGACCGGATGACCAAGGTCTATCGATTCGAAGGTTTCATACTCGACGCCGGGGCGTTCGAGCTGCGCCGCGGCCCAGCGATCGTCCCGGTCGAGCCGCTCGTTCTCGAGCTGATCGCGCTCCTCCTGGAACGGCCCGGTGTGGTGCTGAGCCGCGATACCTTGATCGAAGCCATCTGGAAGGGGCGGATCGTGTCCGAGAGCACGATCTCCACCGCCATCAAATCGGCGCGGCAGGCGTTGGGTGATACCGGCCGAGATCAGAAGCTCATCCGGACCGTCCGTGGGCGCGGCATCCAGCTCGTGGTTCCGGTGGAAGCCGCGGAGTCCGCGGCGGTGGACGTCCGGCCACCGATCCCGGACATCACGCCCGACATCGCTTCCGACATCTCGATGCAGCCGGCACTCTACGTCCGCCCCTTCGACACCATGGGCGAGGCGGGTCTCGAGCTACTGTCCCGTGCCTTGCGCGTCCGCGCCGGATCGATCCTGACGCGCATTCCGTTGCTGCGCATCGCCGCCTCGTTTCCCCAGGCGGACCGTCTGATGGACCCCCGCGATTTGCGCTCCCGGTTCGGCATCACCCATCTTCTGGAGGTCCGCCTGCAGCGGGACGGAAATACGCTGAAGGCCGACGCGGCTCTGACCGAAACGCGGAGCGGTATCCAGATCTGGGCGCAACGGTTCGAGGTCGCATCCGGCGCGGGCGAGCAGGAGATCCTGCTCTACAAAATGATCGGTCGGATCGAGCCCCGACTGATGCGAGCCATGGTCGCAGAGATGCGGACGGTCCGTGGCGGGCCTCATCCCCGCGCCGATCTGCTGCAGGCCATCGCGCTGCTCTCCCTGAAGGGCTGGCACCGGACGACCTTCGTCGAAGCCACCGAGATGATTCGAAGGGCCATTGAACAGGAACCGGACTTCGCGTTGTCTCATGCCTATCTCGCCTTGCTCACGGCGCTCGGGCATCGGGTTGGGCTCTTGCGAGAGGACGACACCATCGTGCCGACCGCCATCGCGGCGGCGGAGAGCGCACTGGAGTTGGAGAGCCAGGACTCCACGATCCTCGGTTTGGCCGGCTGTGCCCTCGCCGATGTCGGACAGGTGGACCGGGCCTTGCCGATCTTGAAGAGGGCCATCGATCTGGGTCCGCAGAACGGGCATGCGAAGACGGCGCTCGGCGCCGCCTTGATGACGAAAGGCGAGTTCGAAAGCGCAGTGCGGTACCTGACCGAGGGCATCGACTGCAGTCCGGCGGACAGCCGGCGTGCGGTCTGGGGGACGGCGCTGGCTCTCGCGCAGGTGGCACTCGGCAAGCTGGACGACGCGCTGGAGGCGGCAGAGAGCGCTTGCAAGGAAGACGATCGGTTGTACCTGCCTCGCCTGGCCCTGGCAGCGGTTCATCTGATGCGTGGAGATCGGGTCCACGCTGTCGCCGCCGTTCGGGAGTGTGTGCGCGCGAAGCCGGATCTGAATCAGGACGAGGTCACCTGCATCGTGGGCGAGAAGCTCGGTGCCGGTGTCTGGGCCATCGCTCGATCTCTTCCGGCCCGAGGCGCTTAGAGGGACGAAACCTCACGGCTGCTCTTCGTCCCTGGCACTGAGGCAAGCTGCCAGCCGCCTCGCGACGGGGAACCCCACCCACCGCGCGCCGTCCCCGCGCAGCGCCCCCAAGGGTTGCGAAGGACGCTCCACTCCGCCACATCTCACTCTCGTTTCCGAGTCTGGGCGAGAGCGCGCTTGGTATCCTTCCGGTCGCCGTCGCAGCGCCTTGCCGCTCGGCGTCTGTCCGCTCTCCGCCCTCGGAGGTGCCCGCCCCATGGACATCGAATCTCTGCGCACGCTCATCCTCCGGTCCTCGCTGAAGATCGACGATTCGGCGCTCGACCTCGGCGAGACCATCAAGCCCGCGGCGCTGGCGGCGACACTGATCTTGGAGCCGGACCCGAAACAGGCGGACGTGCCCACCGAGGTCGTGCTCTCCACGGCCACGACGGTGATCGGTGCGGACGGCGGAGTCGCGCGCGAGAGCTCGGAGTCTCCTCGCGAGGGCAAGGCGCTGCGCCGGGGATTCGAGCTCGTCGACGTCCTGGGTCAAGGCGGAATGGGCATCGTCTATCGCGGCAAGCAGCTGGATCTGGGGCGGGAGGTAGCGATCAAGCGGGTCGCGGCCAGTGGTCCACACCGGTTGTCGCTGCGCCGGAACCTGTTGTCCGAGGCGGTGGCCACCGGCGGTCTCGAGCACCCCAACATCGTGCCCGTGCACACGATGATGGAGGAGGCGGGCGGCGAGCTCTTTCTGGTCATGAAGCTGGTCGGCGGACAGACCCTGGCCGACCGGCTCGCCGCGGACCGCGAGCGCGCTTCGATCGCTCACCTCGTTCGGTACGTCGAGATCCTCCTCGCCGTCTCGAACGCGATCGCCTTCGCACACAGCAGCCGTTCGATCATCCATCGCGACCTGAAGCCCGAGAACATCATGATCGGCGAGTTCGGCGAGGTGCTGGTGATGGACTGGGGAATCGCCGTCCGTTGCGACGAGCCTGCGGAGGATGGCGCGGGCATCGCCGAAGTCGTTCCCTACAAGAGCAGCCAGACCGAGATCGTCGGGACGCCGGTGTACATGGCGCCGGAGATGGCGGAGGGGCGAGGCAACGACCTCGGGCCTTGGACCGACACCTACCAGCTGGGGGCGATCCTGTACGAGATCCTGGTCGGCGAAGCGCCGCACCGGGGCGGCTCGTTGCTCGACGTGCTGGCCCACGCCGGGCGCAGCGAGCCGCCGGAGCTCCCGGGCACCGCCCCGGAGGAGCTCCGCCGCATCTGCCGCAAGGCCATGGCACGGGAGATCCCCGATCGCTACCAGACGGCGCGCGAGCTGCAGCACGACCTGCGGGACTTCCTGGAGCACCGCGAGAGCCGTGCCCTGAGCCGTCATGCGGCCGCGGAGCTCGAAGCCTGGTGCGGCCGGCTGAAGTCGGAGCCGATCACGCCCGAGAACCGGGCCCGACGCTACACGGAGATCTCCGACGTCATTTCCGCGTTCGCCCAGGCCCGCTTTCTGTGGCCCGGCAACGAAGCGGCGCGGCAGGCGGAGGCTCGAGCCCGCCTCCTCTACTCGGAAGCCGCGCTCCAGGCCGGCGACCTGGGACTCGCCCAATGGGCCATCGGCGAGAGCGAATCGGAAGCGGCGACGTCGCTGCGCGATCGCGTCGACGCCGCGCTCGCCGCGCGGCGGAGAACGGCGCGCGCGACCCGTTGGCTGGGTATCGCGCTGGTGCTGTTCCAGGCCGCGATCCTGCTCGGTCTCGGCTTCTTCGCCGACCGGCGGCTCGAGACCTTTCAGCACTACGAGATCAGAGATCAACTGCGCCGGCTCACGCCAGCGGTGGCAGAGGCGCTCGACCAGGGTCGTGCGACCGATGCGACGCAGCTCGACCGGATCGCCGACACGCTCGCGCACGACAAGGTGCTGCGTGTGACTCTCATCGCTCCCGATGGCGCCGTGCTCGCGGACTCGGAAGAGGACGTGGCGACGATGGCTAGCCATCGCGATCGACCGGAGTTCGTCGCCGCCGTGGCGTACGGCGAGGGGCATGACGATCGACGCAGCGAGACTCTCGACGAAGACATGATCTATTGGGCGGAGGCGATGCGCGACGACGACGGGTCCGTCCGAGCCGTCGTGCGCACCGCCCTCCCGCTCAGCGTCGTCCACGACTCGATCAACGGCCTGCTGGCGGCCGGAGCGTTCGGGTTGGCGTTGTCGTTCCTCCTCACCTGCCTCGTGATCCTCGTCGCTTCGCGGCGCTTGAGTCACTCCGTGGCCAGGATGGTGTAATGGCTGCGTGGAGAGAACTCCGCTGCCAGTGGCCGGCCGGGACGGGCTCCCACTGCCGGACCGGCGTGGCCTGCAGCCAGAGCAACACCATCGGGTTCACCGGTGATTCCGCCATGCCTTCGATCCGGAGCGGAGCGATCGTGGCCAGGAACGCCCACCGATCCTCCGCCGCGCAGGCTTCGCTCAGCGCATCGAGGTCCGAACAGGTGCCAGCCTTCTGGTGAGTCCAGCGTGCGAAGGGGTTGCCAGGCGGCCGGCACCCTCTCGACCACTTCGGCTCAGCCGGGCTGGCCCGAGGTGCCCCCTTGCCCCGCTTTGGGCTTTGCCTGGACGCGCGACAAATAGGCGACGGCGAACCCGGCGACGAGGCCTCCGACCGTTCCCGCCACGAAGTGAATGGAATCCCGAGCCAGCAAAGTGATGAGGACCGCGAGGGCGAGGGTGAGCAGCAGGACCCTGCGTAGGAACGGCGCCCGGACGACGTACCTCCGTTCCAGCCCGACCTTCCAGGCGAGCAGGAGGCCGAGGACGACTCCGAGTCCAATGTAGGTCGTGTTGAGCAGCAGGTGCAGCAGGAAGGTCCTGTCCAGCAAGTCGAGCATGGGAAGAGGCCTCCGCAGTCTCCTCGGCTCACCGCTCCGAGGTGGTCCCGATCCGACACCATCCAGAGAGAGCTTCTTCTGCTTCTGTCTTGAGCCCTGCCATCCTACTCCCCCGCACATTCTCGGTGCCCGCGGGCCCGCAGTCAGCCCGACCAGGTGCCTATGAGTTACGGAGGTAGCCGGCACTTCCCGGGCTGGCGAACTGGCAGGCATCGAGGGGGTTCGGGCAGTCGAGAAAGCTCCGACTAGGGGAGGGCCGGGCTGGCCGGACTGGCTTTCGCGCAGCGCCTCGACGCGCTCCGACCCTTCCCTTCAATGGAAAGCAGTCGCAACGATCACCTCCTTCGAAGCGAGGATCGCGATGCGCCGGACCCGACCAGGTGCCACCTGTCAACTCGTTGCGACCGGCGCGAAGCGCTTGTTACGATGCCGGCCGTCCCATGCGCTTCCGCCTCGGCCTCTCGCTCGCTCTCCTGCTCACCCTGCTCGCTTCGCCCGCGCCAGCGTGGGCGCTCGGCGTCGACGACTTCGTGGGTTCCGGTCCCTGGATGGTGCGCGCTTGGTTCGGCGACGCGGCGATGCTGCGTGCGGTCGCGTCGTGGAGCGACCACTACCGCATCGATCGCGAGCTCGGCTTTCTGGCGATCGAGGCCGGCCCGGAGCGCGTGGCCGCCCTGCGCGACCTCGGCTTCTACGTCGAGATCGACGCGGAGCGGACGCGGTGGATCCGTCACGCCGAGCAGGCGCAGCGTGACGCGGCGGAGCGGGCGGCGCGCGGCGAGGCGCCGCTCGCCGGCATTCCGGGCTTCCCCTGCTACCGGACGGTGGCAGAGACCTACGCGGCGGCGGCGGCGATGGTCCTGGCGCACCCGACGCTGGCCGCGTGGAGCGACGTCGGCGACTCCTGGGAGAAGACTGCAGCGCTCGGCGGCGACGATCTGCGCGTGCTCGTGCTCACCAACCAGAACCTCCCCGGCCCGAAGCCGCGGCTCTTCGTGACTGCCGCGATCCATGCCCGCGAGTA
The DNA here is from genome assembly GCA_963700315.1 of uncultured Acidobacteriota bacterium. Classification (GTDB taxonomy): domain Bacteria; phylum Acidobacteriota; class Thermoanaerobaculia; order Multivoradales; family JAGPDF01; genus JACTMI01. Next base: position 972,925 of record CAVOXC010000003.1, read on the forward strand.
CACGACCGCGGAGCTCGTGCTGCGCTTCGCCGAGCAGCTGGTCGAGGGCTTCGGCAAGGATGCCGACGCGACCTGGCTGCTCGACGAGCACGAGATTCACCTCATGCTCCAGGCCAACCCGGACGGACGCAGGCAGGCGGAGACCGGTCTCGGCTGGCGCAAGAACACCAATCAGAATTACTGCAGCCCGACCTCGACCGCCCGGGGCGCCGACCTCAACCGCAACTTCGAGTTCCAGTGGGGATGCTGCGGCGGCTCGTCCGGCAGCGAGTGCTCGGAGACCTACCGCGGACCCTCGCCCGCCTCGGAGCCCGAGGTCCAGGCGGTCCAGGCCTATTTGCTCGCCCACTACCCCGACCAGCGCGATCCCGACCTCGACGCCGCGGCGCCCGACGACGCGACCGGCGTCTACCTCGACCTCCACAGCCACGGCGAGCTGGTGATCTGGCCGTGGGGATTCACCAACAGCGTCCCGGGCAACGGCGCGGCGCTGACGACGCTCGGACGACGATTCGCCTTCTTGAACGGGTACTACCCGGAGCAGGCGATCGGCCTCTACCCGACCGACGGCACCACCGACGACTTCGGCTACGGCGAGCTCGGCGTCGCCGCCATGACGTTCGAGCTCGGGACCGCGTTCTTCCAGAGCTGCGCGACGTTCGAGAGCGCCGTCCTCCCCGCCAACCTGCCGGCGCTCGCTCTACGCCGCGAAGGTCTCCCGCACGCCCTATCTGACGCCGTCGGGCCCCGACGCCCTCGGCGTCGCGGCGACGCCGCCGGTGGTCGCGATCGGGGCCTCTGTCGACCTGGGCGCGAGCCTCGACGACACGCGCTTCTCGACCGCGAACGGCGGCGAGCCGGTGCAGCCGATCGCCGCCGGCGAGGCCTACGTCGACCTGCCGCCCTGGTCCCCGGGCGCGGTGCCGATCGCGCTGCTACCGGACGACGGCAGCTTCGACGCCACGGTCGAGGGCGCGGGCGTGGCGCTCGACACGAGCGGGCTCGCGCTGGGCCGGCACGTCGTCTACCTGCGCGGCCAGGACGGCTCGGGAAGCTGGGGCCCGGTGTCGGCGGCTCTCTTCTGGCTTTTCGATCCTGCGACGGCGCCAGTCGTCCGCGGCACGGTGCGCGACGCCGTGACCTGGCAGCCGCTCGCGGCAACGGTGACCGTGGGGCCGCTCGCGGTCGCGACCGATGCCGGTGTCGGCTTCTACAGCATGCAGCTCCCCGAGGGGACCTACGACCTGGCCGCCGGCGCGCCCGACCATGGCACGGTGACGCTGCCGGACGTCGTCCTCGCGCCGCTCGAGTTGCGCGTGCAGGACTTCTGGCTCGCGCCCTACGTCCCGGTCCTGGAAGACGACGCCGAGTCCGGCAACCTCGGCTGGACCGCGCAGGCGCCCTGGGCGATCACGACGTCGGCGGCGCACAGCCCCACCCACTCCTGGACCGACAGCCCGGCCGGCGACTACGGCGACAACGCCGACAGCGCGCTGACCTCGCCCACTGTCGACTTGACCGGCGCCGCCGGCGTCGAGCTCTCCTTCTGGCACCGCTACGCGACCGAGGCGACCTACGACTTCTGCCACGTCGAGGTCTCGGCGAACGATGGCGCCGGCTGGACCGAGGTGGCGACCTTTGACGGCACGCAGTCGAGCTGGCAGCAGGTCACGCTGACCCTGCCTCAGCTCGACGGCGCGGCGGCGGCGCGGATCCGCTTCCGGCTCACCTCGGATGTCTCGATCACCGCCGACGGCTGGTACGTCGACGACGTCCTCCTGCGCGCCGCCTTCGCCTCGGCCCCCGAGAACCTCCTCTTCCTCGACAGCTTCGAGTCGGGCGACGCGACGGCCTGGTCGTCGACAGTCCCGACCGCTCCGTGACGGCCGCCGAGCGGCTCGACTCCGGGGTCTCAGCCGGAGCGCGCCACTTCCTCGATCCGGCCTCGGCGAGCTCAGAAGCGGTAGGCGAAGGAGAAGCCCGTCCAGAAGCTCGTCGGCTGCTCGGGCAGGACTGCGGAATCGAGGGTGTCGGACCAGCCCGCGAGAAAGCGCAGCTCGAGCGGGCCGGCGGCTCGCTCGATTCGCATTTCGACGCCCCCGTCGTGTAGGCCGGCCTGATCGCCGATGGCGACCGCGGCATCGGCGTAGCCGGCGGAGAGCTCGAGCGCGTAGCGCCAGGAGGGACCGAGCGCGTGCTCGTAAGTGAGCGCCAGGCGCGCGTAGCCGCCTTTGATCTCGTCGACGTCGTAGTAGAGCTCCAGCCGCGGCGCGACGAGAGCGTCGACCCCCAGGCGCAGGTAGACCTCCCGGGTGCCGGGGAACGGAGAGTTGGGGAAGAGGTATTCGACGAGACCCACACCGAGCTCGACGCCGCCCACCTTCCGGCCGTAGTCGAGGACGAACCGCGTCTCGTTGACCTCCCAGGGCGTGTCGTTGTCGTCGCCCAGTTCGACGTTGCCCCAGACTTCGAAAGAGATCCCGCTGTCGTGGGAGATCGTGACGCTCGGCTGGAGGACGGGATCGTCGGTGAGGGTGATGCCCCGCCAGATGTAGTGAGAGAGCAGGCCCGCCTCGTAGCGGACCTCGACGGCCTCGGCATCGACCGAAATCGCGAGCGCGAGAACCACCGCGATTCTCAGGGCCCTCCCCGCCGCCGCTCCCCGCCGCCCCATGCCCAGGGGACTCTAGCAGGGCGCTCGGCGGTAGGATGGCGCGGGGCGACGCCGTCCGACGGAAGGTAGGTCGCGCATGCTTCGACGCGGAATCCTCTTCGGTCTTCTCTTCGGGATCGTGCTTGCGCCCTGCCTGCGCGCGGCGGAGGCCGCGTCCCCCTTCGGCATCAACATCCACGCTCCCGAGCAGGAGCACATGCGGTTCCTGCTCGACCAGGTCGCCCAGGCGAGGATCGGCTGGGTGCGCATCGACTTCGTCTGGGCCACCGTCGAGCCGGAGCCCGGGATCGAGCGCTGGCGCGTCTACGACGAGATCGTCGCGGCCGCCCGGGCGCGCGACCTCCAGGTGCTGGCGCTCATCGCGTACACGCCGGCCTGGGCGACCGACGGGCCGGAGCTCTCGGGCGTGCCGCGCCATGTCAGCGACTGGTCCGATTTCTGCTTTCGCGCCGCGAGTCGCTACCGTGACGACATCACGTATTGGGAGATCTGGAACGAGCCCAATCTCCCGGGATTCTGGGCTGGAAGCCGCACCGGCTTCATCGAGAAGATCCTCGAGCCGGCGGCCCGCGCCATCCGCACCGCCAATCCCGACGCTCGGGTCGGCGGCCCGGCGCTCGCTCACCACACGTCGAAGGGTCGTGACTGGCACGGCTGGCTGCTCGACGTCCTGCGCGCGGCGGGAGGGGAGCTCGACTTCCTCACCCATCACGTCTACGACCTCGAGGATCCGGCCGGCGTCTTGCGCCGTCTCGCCGGCGAGACGCCGTTCGGCAACGACCCTTCACGCTGGGGCGAGGCGGCTCCGTCGCTGCGCGAAGTCCTCGCCCAGGTCGCCTTCGATCGCCCCGTCTGGCTCACCGAGACCGGCTGGGTGACGACGCGGCTCGACGAGAGCCGCCAAGCCGTCCACTATCGGCAGTTTCTCGATCTCTGGCTCGCGGGCGGCGAGGAGCCGGGGTGGCCCGCCAAGGTCTTCTTCTACGAGCTCCAAGACGACGCAGATCCGCGCTTCCAGAAATACGGTCTGCTGCGGGTCAAGGGTCGGCAGAAGCCGGCCTACGGCGTGCTGCGGGACTTCATCGCCGGCGACGCTCCCCCTCCCGACGAGAGCGACCCCCCGGCCGAGCCCCCCGATCCGGACGGGCGGCGCCCCAAGCAGCCGAGCCTCGACTGACGACGCGCAAGACGAGACCGCAGCTCAGGCCGGGGGCCTGCAGCCTGTACCTTCTGCGCCGCAGCCTCACGACTCCCAAACCCGCGAACAGCAGCTCTGTGATGTGCGGTTGCCACGTGGCTGGCGTCTGGCTGGCTAGGCACTCGGTCGAGGCCGTAGCCCGTCACAGCCGCGGCGCCGCCCGCGTCGTCAGAGCGCTAGCCCGGCGGACCCGGCGTCGTCGGAGCAGCTGCCGCTCCAGCGGGCTCCTCTCCGCCGGGGTTCTTTGGCGCGACGGAGTCCACGGCATCCTCAGGAGGTGCCTCCTGCTCGTCGAACTCGTCGATCAGGTTGAGCGCCGGCGAGAACGTCGCGACGTCCCCGGCGAAGATCGCCTCGACGCGGCGATCCGGCAGCTCGGTCTTCGATCTCCCGCCATCCTCCACTAGCGCAACTTCGCTGTGAGGATGCTTCACCGACGGGAGCACCTCCGGCGCGCCCGAGGCGAGGAAGCGGACGAGCCCTTGGAGATCGGGGCGCTCCATGGCGTAGTCCACCTGATCGGGTCCTTCCGCCTCGAGGCTCACCAAGAATCTCAGCAAGGCTCGCGTCGACTCCGGCGGCAGATCGTGCGGATCCTTCCCGAAGGGCGCTAGAAGCGAGCTCGCGAGCTTCGTTTCGTCTCCAGCCCCAGTCGTTACAACCTCGAGCCCGTTGCTCGTCGAGACGCGCGTCCAGTAGGGCTCCTCTCCGTGCTTCGCCATCTCGCCGACGAACCAGCTGCCCCACTTGCTGTGCGATTCCGAGCTCCTCTCGGGAAGGTGATCGACCCACTTGGGGAGGTCGATCGAGTACTCGAGCCACCAGCCGGTGCCGCGGTCCTCGAAGCGGACACGGCTCACGTGCTTCCAGGTGGGTTCGAACTCCCGAACGTCGAGTCGCCCACCGTCGGCAACCCGGACCAGGATGCGCGCCAGCTCCGGTGATTGGTACGAGAGGCTGAGCACGTCGCCGATCAGAGCTCCGTCCATGTCGGTGACTCTCAAGAGCCGAGACCGTCTACCTTCGCGATCGGCCGCTCCTGCCGCGAGGACCAGAGCGACCTGAAAGATGCCGAGGAGGGTGGCGAGTCTCATCAAACTGGCTGGTATGCGCACTCGCCCTCCCAGTAGCCAAAGTAGACGTCCTTGCATGTGATGGCTCGCGCCTCAGTGACGCGCGGCGTCAGGCCTCAAGCGAGGACGCCGCGCTGCCTCTGTCTGCGCGCGTAGACGAGGAGGAGGATGGCGATGAGCCAGATGACGGCGGTGAAGGCGGCGCCCCCCGCTCCCATGATCTCGGCGCCGTCGCTCAGGCCGAAGTTGTAGAGCGTGCTGATCGCGAGGCCGCAGAGCGAGATCGCGAACACCCAGAAGGACCAGGCCTTGCGCAACAGGAGGCCGATCGAGCCCACGAACGCGCCCCAGACCCCGAACGCCCACCCGGAGGTCGCCCAGGCCGGGAAGCCGGTGAAGTACGCCAGCTGCTCCGGGGTGAACTGGCTCATGTAGAACTCGAGCTTCAGGTGCGAGGCGGTGTAGTCGAAGGCTCCCATCGAATTCCAGAGGAGCGAGAGGATCCCGACGATCCAGAGATGGATCGGAGTCCGGGTCGAGTCGGCGCTGGCAGTCATCGCGAAGGCTCCTACGGTCGGTGCGGCGTGGTTCGATCGCAGCGGCGGCGAGACGCCCTCGCCGCCTGCCGTTCGGTGCCGTGTCGCGTACGACTCCTCGAGCGGTCCCGGGAGCCGTCCGCGACGTCCTCTGCGGCTAGAAGCTGGGAACGGATTCTACAGGGATCGAAGCGCGTGGAAGTGGTCAGCCAACGGACCCCACTCGGGTCCGCCGACCTCCGAAGTGTGGGCGCCACGCCCCGGGGCAAGTTCCACGAGATAAGAGAGTTGTCAAGCACTTGGCACCTTCTCCGCAGCACATTCCCCGCAGCGCTCCGCGGCCCCCGTTTCGAAGAGGGATCGTCGCGCAGGCTCGCCACTGAAGGGGCAGGCCGGAGCGCGTCGAGGCGCTGCGCGTCAGGCGACCCAGTCCGAACCGCCCCCCCATAGATGGCGCTTCTTCAAGCGCCGAACCGACTCGACCTTGGACCAGCCGCCGGTCGGTGACCCGTTCCGAAGAGGTATCAACCACTTGGCAAGCCCAAGGGAACAAGAGGTCTGCCAGGCGGCTGGTACCTTCTCGGTACCCTCTCGGTACCTTCTCGGCGCCCATTCGGAATCTCTTCGCGTAACGTGGCTGGCGTCTTTTTGGCGGCACCATTTCGCCACGCCGGGAGGCTCACTTGACCCCGAGCACCCGCTCCTCAGGCGCCGCCACCGGTAGCGGCCACAGGTATAGGATCCCTCCATACTGTGGCTTCCTCGAGGTGTTTTCGGCATCCGCGCGCTTCGCCGATGCTCGATTGTGCTGCCAGCTGTTTCGTTCCCGTCGCGGGGATCGATCGTGGGGATCGGTCGCGGGCCGACGGAGAGGCGTAGAACGCCGAGGAGATGGCATGACCCAGAGAGACCTGCTTGCAGTCGTGTGCGCCACGGCCCTGTTCCCTGTCGGTTTCGTGCCCAGTGCGCGGGCGCAGGAGCCCCAGGAGACGACCACGCCGCAGTCGACCGAAGAAGAGGCCGTGACACAGGAAGGGGTCGCCGAGACCTTCGAGGAGATCACCGTCACCGCCAAGAAGCGCGAGGAGAGCATCTACGAGGTGCCGGTCGCGATCACCGCCTTCACCGGCGAGGAGCTCAGCCGGCAGGGAATCGTCGACCTGATCGACATCGGCAAGTTCGTTCCGAACCTGAACGTGACGGGTTTCTCGGCGGGACACACCTCCTCCGCCAACCCCTTCATCCGCGGCATCGGTCTGCAGGATCACCTGATCACGACCGACCCCGGCGTGAGCGTCTACGTCGACGGCGTCTACCTGGGCCGGCAAGTCGGCCAGAACTGGAACCTCTCGAACATCGAGCGCGTGGAGGTGCTGCGCGGCCCGCAGGGGACGCTTTACGGCCGCAACTCGATCGGCGGCGCGATCAACATCATCACCAAGCTCCCGGGCAGCGAGGAGACCAGCCGAGTTGAATTGGAAGCCGGCTCCCGCGGGCGCTGGGGCGCCGACCTCTACACCAACCGCAAGCTGAACGAGCAGTGGTCGGTGGCCGCCACCGGCGCCTACACGCGGCGCGATGGACTGGGCGAGTTCCGCAACCTGCCGAACGCCGACGTCGAGGTCGGCGAGCTCCAGGAGATCTCCGGCCGGCTCAGCGTCCGGTGGGCGCCCTCCGACCGCTTCTCGCTGCTCGTCAACGCCGACGCCAATCAGGGCGACGGCGGGCTGCGACCGTACACCACGCTGATCGACGAGGTGCCCAACGGCGGGGTCTACGGCGCCGGGTATCGCAATTCGGACACGGCGAGCAACCCGTACGACAACAACACCGGTCAGATCGACCAGACCCGGGTCACCAACCAGGCCGACGGCGTCGCGGTCACCGCCGAGTGGGCCATCGCCGACCACCTCCGGGCGAAGATCCTCTACAGCGATCGCCATTCGGAGTACGAGAGCGGCCTCGACGACGACGCCTTCCGCGACAACTTCCTGGCCTTCCCCGAGACCGGCTCCGCCGACCAGACCTCGGCCGAGCTCCAGGTCAACGGCGAGTTCGGCAAGCTCGACTTCGTCGCCGGCCTCTACTACTTCGAGGAGGAGGGGCTCAACGACCAGCGGCCCACCGTTTTCCTGGGTGGTCTCGGCACCTTCACGCTCGGCCAGAAGGTCGAGAGCAACGCGATCTACGCGAACGTCGGCTACAACTTCAGCGACAAGACGCGACTCTCGGGCGGGCTGCGTTTCACGAAAGACGACAAGAAAGCCTTCGTCAACATCAACGACGGCCTGATCGACACCAGCGCCAAGGACGACTGGTCCGAGACCAGCGGCGAGCTCGCGCTCACCCACGAGCTCCCCAACGGCATGAACGTCTACGGCGCCATCCAGAGCGGCTACCAGTCGGGCCAGTTTCCGGCTCGCCCTTACTGTCTCTTCGGCTCCCTCGACTTCAGCCAGCCCGGCAACGTCAGCCAGCCGAACTGCTTCGTCGCCAGCGACCCGATCACCGCCGTCAACTACGAGGTCGGTCTCAAGGGCCAGGCGCTCGACAACCTGCTGATGAGCGTCGCGCTGTTCTTCACGGACTATACCGACCTGCCCTACCAGGTCAGCACGACGCAAGGCGCCGGCTTCGACACCCGCAACATCATCGTCAACCAGACCTCCTGGGGCGCCGAATGGGAGGGCTCCTGGTACGTCGGCGGCGGGTTCTACCTCCATTCGAGCCTCGGTTACATCGACGCAGAGATCGACGATCCGGTCGCGGTGGCGCCGCTCACGCCCGAATGGACCGCCTCGATCAGCCCCGAAGTCATCCGGAGCGTCGCCGGAGGCGGGCGCATGACCTTCCGCGTCGACTACTCCTATCGCGACGAGATGTTCGGCGAGCCGTCGCCCGACCCGAGTCGCTTCACGCAGATCGCCAGCCGCGATCTGATCAACGCCGACGTCACCTACCACGCGCCGGGGGACCGCTGGGCTCTCGGCCTCTACGGCCGGAACCTCACCGACGAGCGCTATGACAACGCCCGACTGAACACCGGCGACTACGTCCTCGTCATCCTGAGCAACGACGCCAGCGAGTTCGGCGTGCACTTCTCGACGCGCTTCTAGCGAGCGGAAGAAGCGCCAGGAAGAGGCAAAGAGGTGCCAGCCGCATGGTAGAACCCATTGTCTCGGGTTCGCGGAGATGGACATGAGAAATCTCGTGCCTTGCGCACTGCTGGCGGTACTGGCCTGTGGGGCAGAGCCGCGCCCCAGCGCGGACCTGGTGGTTCGGAACGCCGTTATTTGGACCGGAAACGAGGCGTCGCCGCGAGCGACGACCATGATCGTTCGCGCGGGTCGTATCGCAGCGATCGGAGATGAAGCCATCCTCGATCGATTCGACTCGTCGGCAGCGAAGAGGGTCGACGCCGAGGGTCGCTTCCTCACCCCGGGATTCATCGACGCCCACGTTCATTTCCTCTCGAGCAGCTACGGGCTCTCCTCGGTCAAGCTGCGGGCTGCCGCCACGCCAGGAGAATTCGCTCGGCGCATCCAGGAGAAGGCCGCGTCCCTGCCCAAAGGGGCCTGGATCCTGGGGGGGGACTGGGACCACACGCTGTGGGGAGGTGAGCTGCCGAAGGCCGAGTGGATCGACGAGGCCACGCCCGATCACCCGGTGGCCGTGGGCCGGTTGGACGGCCACATGATCCTGGCCAACTCGGCCGCCATGCGCATCGCCGGCGTGAGCCGGGACACCCCGGACGTCGAGGGCGGCACCATCGTGCGGGACGAGACGGGAGAGCCGACCGGGATCTTCAAAGACAACGCCGCTCTCCTGATCCAGGACCACATTCCCGCGCCGACGCCGGCGCAGAACGATGCGGCCTTCGTCGAGGGCATGCTTTTCGTGGCCTCCAAGGGCGTCACCACGGTCCACAACATGGACCGCGCCGACACCGACATCCTCGAGCAGTACCTGCGCGTCAAAGACCGGCACATTACTCGTGTCTATCTTGCCGTCGAGTTGGCACGTTGGAAGGAACTGAAGAAGATCGTGGACGAGCAGGGCGCCGGCGATGAGTGGCTGCGGATCGGCGTCGTCAAGGGGATGGTCGACGGATCGCTCGGCTCGCACACGGCGGCGTTTCATGAGCCCTACTCCGACCAGCCGGCGGACCAGGGCCTGTTCCTCCTGACCCGCGAAGAGCTGTTGCAGCAGGTGCTCGGCGCGGACGCCGCGGGACTGCAATTGGCCATCCATGCCATCGGCGACCGGGCCATCTCCCTACTACTCGATGTCTTCGAGAAAGCGATCGAGCAGAACGGTTCGCGGGAGCGGCGACTGCGAATCGAGCATGCTCAACATCCCAGGCCGGAGGACATCGCCCGGTTCAAGGAGCTCGACGTCATCGCCAGCATGCAGCCGTATCACGCCATCGACGACGGGCGTTGGGCGGAGCAAGTGATCGGACCGGAGAGAATCAGGTCCACCTACGCATTCCGGTCGTTTCTGGACAGCGGTGTCACGCTGGCGTTCGGCAGTGACTGGTCGGTCGCACCCCCCACCCCGCTCGAGGGAATCTACGCAGCCGTGACACGGCGAACCCTCGACGGCGCGAACGACGAGACCGGCTGGGTGCCAGAACAGAGAATCGCTGTCGAAGAGGCGCTACGCGCCTACACCATCAACGGCGCCTTCGCATCCTTCGAGGAGGGCATCAAGGGGTCCCTCGAGGCCGGCAAACTGGCGGACTTCGTGGTTCTGGACAAGAACCTGCTCGCCATCGATCCGGCCGAAATCAAGGATGTCCGGGTGGTCTCCACCTTCGTCGGGGGCATCCAGGTCTTCCCCTCCGAAGACAAAGACAGCGGCAGCAAATAGGAAGGGACGCTGTCCAGGAACGGCGCCATCCGCTGCTGCCGCCGCGCAGGCACGCGAAGGTGGCTACGAGCGAACCACCGCAGATCGGGACCCAGCTCCTGATTTCGGGAGTGCTCCTCCGCGTCGGCGCCCGTGCAGCAAGACTTCGACAGGCTCAGCATCCGGCACGATCTTTGATGTGACGAGGTGCGAATGAGACTTCCTTCGGAGGATTCCCGCATGCCGTCCTCGAACCGCGTTCTCTTGTCGGTCGCGATCTGTCTTTCGATCGTCTCGCTGTTCAATGCATCCGTCGCTCGCGCGGAGCCCAGCACCGAGCCGGTCGTCGCGCGAGCCGAGGCGCTCGTGGCGCTGATCCGGTCCGATCCGGACGAGGCCGCGGTGCGCCGCTTCGTAACGGAGCATTATGCGGCGGCCACACTCGCCGCGCGGCCGGTCGACCGGACCGCGACGATGCTGATGCGGGTCTTCGGCGACCTGCGCGGCGGCGCGGTCGAGACGGTGCGCATCCTCGGCCCCGAGCGGGCCGAGATCGTGGCGCGCGGGCGCGAGGAGCTCTGGGTGACCTTCGACCTCGAGGTCGAAACGGCGCCGCCCCACGGCATCCAAGGGCTCCGGATCCAGGCGGACCAGGGGCCGCCCGGCGCCGGAGACGCCGCGAGCGACGGCCCGCCGCTCAGCGAGAGTGACGCGCTGCGCGAGCTCGATGCCGAAATCGCCCGCCGTGCGGAGGCGGACCTCTTCTCGGGCGTCGTGATGGTGGCGCGCGACGGCGTCCCGATCTTCTCGAAGGCGGTCGGCCGGGCCGACCGGGGTTTGGGAGTTTCGAACCGGATCGACACCATGTTCAACCTCGGCTCGATCAACAAGATCTTTACCTCGGTCGTGATCCACCAGCTCGTGGCCGAAGCGAAGATCCGGCTCGACGCACCGCTCGCCGAGGCGCTGCCCGACTATCCCAATCGCGAGATCGCCTCGAAGATCACGATCCGGCAGCTGCTCGAGCACTCTTCCGGACTCGGTGACATCTTCAACGACACCTACCACGAGTCACCGCGCGACCGGCTGCGCTCGATCGCCGACTACCTGCCGCTGTTCGTCGACCGGCCGCTGGAATTCGCGCCGGGCAGTCGGCAGAGCTACTCGAACGCCGGCTACATCGTGCTCGGCCTGGTGATCGAAAAGGTGACGGGCGAGAGCTACTACGACATCGTGCGGCGGCGGATCTTCGAGCCGGCCGGCATGCACGACACGGCGTCCTGGGCGATCGACGACATCGTGCCGAACCGCGCGGTCGGCTACACCCAGGGTCGCGAGGTCGAGCGCGACCCGGCCCTGCCGCTGCGCTCGAATGTCCTGGCGCTGCCGGCGCGCGGCTCTTCGGCAGGAGGCGGCTACTCGACCGCGCCCGACCTGGTGAAGTTCGCGACCGTGCTCGCCCGGGGCGAGCTCCTGCCCCCGGGCGCCGACGGCCCGGGCGCCGGGATCGGCATCGCCGGTGGCAGCAACGGCGTCAACGCGGTGCTCGAGATCGGCGCGCCCGGCGAGCGGACGATCGTCGTGCTCTCGAACCTCGACCCGCCCTCCGCCGAGGGCCTGAGCCGATTCGTCCGCGGGCTGCTGCGCCGGGTGCGTTGAGGAGCGAATCAGGGAGACGTGGAGAGGCAAGTCCAATGGCTCGAGCTGGTCGCCAGGCAGGTAGCTAACTGGCACCTTGTCGGCACCTTGTCGGATCGCTTCGGGCGCCGCGAGCCTGGGCGGCTGCCGCCGCTTCAGTGCGCGGCGGCCGGCGGGTAGGCGGTCAAATAGGCGTAGGCGGCTTGGAGCTCCGCTTCCGACAGGTAGTCGAAATGAGGCATGCGTTGCGGGGCGGGGGCGTTCGGAGACGGTGCGAAGCCCCGGCGCACCTTGTGGACGAACAGGGCCGCGGAGTCCTTTTCGGTCATCTTGGCGAGCGGGGTCACCATCGACTCGCCCGCCGGGCGAGTCACGCCCGGCGTGGCGTCGTGACAGATCTGGCAGGCGGCCTTGACCACGAGCTCGCCGACATGCGCCGACGACCGGTGCACCTTGGGTGACGTCGGCGCCGGCGCGCCACTCGCGACCGAGCGCAGATAGCCGATTACCACATCGACCTCGTCGCCGCGCAGGTGCGCGAAGGCGGGCATCACCATTCCCCCCTTCATCAGCCGGTGGCGTACGCCGAGCTCTCCGCCCGGCGTGACGCTGCCGGCAGGGGGCTTCGCGCCACCGACGCCGAGGATCCCGGCGAGCGACTGTTCGAGCGTCTTGGCGCCCGGGCCATGGCAGGAGCGGCAGGAGATCCGAAAGAGGTCCTCGCCGCTGAGGTCGAAGCCGCGCTCGAGCCAACCGGCCTGCGCCGCGGCCTCGGGCGCGCCCCCGGACGCGCCCATCCTCCCCATCGACGTCCAGTCGACGCCGGTCTGCAACCGCGCGACCAGGCTTGCCCCCTCGGGCGGCGTGACCTTCGCCGGCACCTCGGCCGCGGTCGTCGCGACCGGCAGCGCCAGCGCGAGCGCTAGCGCCGACATGGCTCCAACCTTGACCACAGCGCTTCCGCTCCCCACTCCGCTCATCGTCTGGACCCTCCGTGCCTGACAGATTCCAGTCTAACGCGCTCCCCGCGCGCGCCGCCGCCCGCCAGGGCGGGACCGACCTCGCCCAGTCGAACGTCCTGAGAAGCAGGCAGAGAAAAGGGCGCGGCTGACCCAGCGTCGCGGGCTGGCGCGCAAGCGCCGTGGCGACTTCCAGCCTCCCCCATCACTGGAGCCTTCGCGCCGGCTGGAGTCGACGGGAAGTCAGCTCGCGAGGGCGCCTCCGGTCCTCGCCCCGGGGTGGCTGGCTGATGGGCCGCCGGCTGCCGCGCGAGCGCCGCGAACAGTCCAGACTCTCTGGGTTGCCGCTCAGCTTTCGCAGGGACCGACCTTGCCCAGTCGAACGTCCTGAGAAGCAGGCAGAGAAGGGGGGGCTGACCCAGCGTCGAGGGCTGGCGCTCAAGCGCCGTGGCGACTTCCAGCCTCCCCCATCACTGGAGCCTTCGCGCCGTTTGGAGTTGACGGGAAGGCAGCTCGCGACAGCGCCTCCGGCGCTCGCCCCTTCGAGCTAACCCTTTCGAGGTTTCGAGTCGGCGCCGGTGTAGCCCCGGTCCTCCTCGAGCGAATCGGCGTGCAGAGCGGCGACGGCGAGCTCGTCGGCGCGCTCGTTTTCTTCGTCGCCCGAGTGGCCGCGGGTCCAGCGGAAGCGGACGGAGTGCGCCTCGAGCAGGTCGAGCAGCTCGATCCAGAGATCGACGTTGAGTGCTCGGCTCTTGTCCGCCTTCTTCCAGCCGTTGGCGCGCCAGCGCCGCGCCCAGCCCTTCTCGATGCCGTGGACGACGTACTGCGAGTCGCTCCAGACGACGACCCGACTCCGCCCCTTGAGCGCGCCCAGCGCTTCGATCACCGCCAGGAGCTCCATTCGATTGTTGGTGGTGAGCCGGAAGCCGCGCGCGATCTCGCGGCGGTGACCGTTCCAGAGCAGCACGACGCCGAAGCCGCCCGGGCCCGGGTTGCCGCTGCAGGCGCCATCCGTGTAGGCGACGACCTCCTTCATCGGCTCGAGCGCGCGCCGCCGCGGCGGTCAGGCACGCGCCACCGCCACACCGGAGCGGCTCAGCTCCTGGAGCGAGCGCACCGTGAGCGTGCGCCCGCGCAGCGCCGCGATCGCCTCGACCGCCGCGGCGGCGCCGGTCATGGTGGTGACGCAGGGCAAGCCCATCTTCATCGACGTGCGGCGGATGTAGCCGTCGTCGATCGCCGGATCGCGGCCCACCGGGGTGTTGATGACGAGGTGGACCTCGCCGTTGATCATCGCGTCGACGACGTTGGGGCGCCCCTCGTGGACCTTGAGGATGGTGCGGACCACGAAGCCGTTCGCTCCGAGGAAGGCGGCGGTGCCACGCGTCGCGACGATCTCGAAGCCGAGCTCGGCGAGCCGTTCGGCCACGGGCAGGAGGCGCGGTTTTTCCCGATCGTGCACCGAGAGGAAGGCCGCGCCCGCGAGCGGCAACGAGTTGCCGGCGCCGATCCACGCCTTGGCGAAGGCCGCGCCGAAACGGGCGTCGACCCCCATCACCTCGCCGGTCGACTTCATTTCGGGGCCGAGCACCGGGTCGACGCCGGGAAAGCGCTTGAACGGGAAGACCGGCGCCTTGACAAAGACCGCTGGCACCTCCGGCTCCTCGACAAAACCGATCGCCTCGAGGCTCTCCCCGGCCATTACGCGGCAGGCGATGTCGACCAGCGGCCGGCCCACCGCCTTGGCGATGAACGGCACGGTGCGCGACGCGCGCGGGTTGACCTCGAGGACGTAGATCTCCCCGCGGTGGCGGGCGAACTGGACGTTCATCAGACCGCGGACGCCGAGCCGGAGCGCCAGGCGCCGGCCGATGTCGCGCATTTCGTCGATGTCGGAGCGGCTCGCGGTGTGGGGCGGCAGCACCGCCGCCGAATCGCCGGAGTGGACTCCCGCCTCTTCGATGTGCTGCAGGATGCCGCAGACCACGGCGCGCTCTCCGTCCGCGATCAGGTCGAGATCGAACTCCGTCGCCTCCTCGAGGAAGCGGTCGAGCAGCACCGGATGGCCGTCGGAGACCTCGGCGGCGACCGTCATGAAGCGCGCGAGCGCCTCGTCGTCGTAGCAAATCGCCATCGCCCGGCCGCCGAGCACGTAGCTCGGACGCACCAGCACCGGAAAGCCGAGCGTGCGCGCCACCTCGACCGCCTCCGCCAGCGTCGTCGCCGTGCCGTTGTCGGGCTGACGGATCCGCTCTTCATCGAGCAACGCGCCGAAGAGCTTGCGGTCCTCGGCGAGGTCGATCGCATTCGGCGAGGTGCCCCAGATCGGTACACCGGCGGCCTCGAGGCCCTTGGCGAGCTTGAGCGGCGTCTGCCCACCGAGCTGCACGATCACCCCCTCCGGCCGCTCGCGCTCGCAGATCGCGAGCACGTGCTCGAGCGTCAGCGGTTCGAAGTAGAGCCGGTCTGACGTGTCGTAGTCGGTCGAGACCGTCTCCGGATTGCAGTTGACCATGATCGTCTCGAAGCCGAGCTTGGACAGTCCGAAGGCGGCGTGCACGCAGCAGTAGTCGAACTCGATCCCCTGGCCGATCCGGTTGGGGCCGGAACCCAGGATCATCACTTTGCGCCGGTCGGTCGGTTCGGCCTCGTCCTCGGTGCCGAACGAGGAGTAGAGATAGGGCGTTCGCGCCTCGAACTCCGCGGCGCAGGTGTCGACCCGCTTGTAGACGCGCACGATCCCGAGCTCGCGCCGGCGGCGGGCGACCTCGGCGAGCTCGGCGTCGAGCAGCAGGGCGAGTCGCTCGTCGGTGATCCCGGCCTGCTTCGCCCGCCCGAGCAGAGCCGGCGGCACAGAATCCAGCGTCCAGCAGGCGAGCTCGGCCTCGAGCTCGACGAGATCCGAGATCTCGCGCAGGAACCAGGGATCGATGTGCGTGACGCGGGCGAGCTCGGCCACCGTCCAGCCCTGACGCAGAGCCGCGAAAATCGCGAACAGGCGCTCCCAGTTGGGGATCGCGAGCCGGGGCTTGAGCCCTACCGGATCGGCCAAGCGCTCCTCGCGCGCCGCCGTCGAGCCGTCGAGCTCGAGCGAGGCGATGCCCTTGAGCAGCGCTTCGCCGAAAGTGGCTCCGATCGCCATCACTTCACCCACCGACTTCATCGCCGTGCCGAGCACGCCCGACGCGCCGGGAAACTTCTCGAAGGCCCAGCGCGGGATCTTCACCACCGTGTAGTCGAGCGTCGGCTCGAACGCCGCATAAGTCTTGCCGGTGATGTCGTTGGGAATCTCGTCGAGGGTGTAGCCGACCGCGAGCAGGGCGGCGATCTTGGCGATCGGGAACCCGGTCGCCTTCGAGGCGAGCGCCGAGCTGCGCGAGACCCGCGGGTTCATCTCGATGACGAGGCGATCGCCGGTCGCGGGATCGACGGCGAACTGAATGTTCGAGCCGCCGGTCGCGACGCCGACCCGACGAATCACTTTGAAGGCGTCGTCGCGCATCGCCTGGTACTCGCGATCGGAGAGCGTCTGCTGCGGCGCGACCGTGATCGAGTCGCCGGTGTGAACGCCCATCGGGTCGAAGTTCTCGACCGAGCAGACGACGATGCAGTTGTCGCGACGATCGCGCATGACCTCGAGCTCGAACTCCTTCCAGCCGAGCACCGACTCTTCGATCAGCACCTTGTGGGCTGGACTCGCGGCAAGCGCCGCGGTCACCACCTCGTCGAGCTCCTCGCAGTTGTAGCAGGTGCCGCCGCCCTCGCCGCCGAGGGTGAAGCTGGGCCGGACGATGATCGGGTAGCCGATCTCCGCCGCGATCTCGCGCGCCTTGTCGAGGCTGCCGGCGTGGCCGCTCCGGCAGACGCGCAGGCCGATCTCCTCCATGGCGCGCTTGAAGAGCTCGCGGTCCTCGCCGACCTCGAGCGCCTCGACGCCGGCGCCCAACAGCTCGACGCCGTGCCGTTCGAGCGCGCCCGCGTGGTGGAGCGCGAGCGCGAGATTGATGCCGGTCTGCCCGCCGACCGTCGGCAACAGCGCGTCCGGCCTCTCCTTCTCCAGGATCTTCTCGACGACTTCCGGGGTGAGCGGCTCGACATAGGTGGCGTCGGCGAACTCCGGGTCGGTCATGATCGTCGCCGGGTTCGAGTTGACCAGGACGACGCGGTAGCCCTCGCGCCGCAGCGCGCGGCACGCCTGGGTCCCGGAGTAGTCGAACTCGCAAGCCTGGCCGATGACGATCGGTCCCGAGCCCAGAACCAGGATCGTTTGAAGGTCCGTCCGCTTTGACATCGCGAGCGCGGATCCTATCAGCGCGAAATGGGCTCGCTCGCTGGCTCGGCGACCCCCGCGCCGAGCCAGGGAGCGATGGCGGCGGCGGCGGCGGCGGCGCCGCTCGCCTCCGCCGGCGCGGGGCGCGGCAGGGAGAGCAGCCGGCGCGCCGCGGCGGTCCAGGCTCCGCTCCGGAGCGCATCGGCCGGAATCGCAGCCGCGGGCAGGCGGGCGGCGACCCAGCGCTCGAGCACCGCAGACTCGCGGAAGCCGGGTCGGGGCACGTAGAGATAGGCGGCGCCGCTCGCCCAAGCCTCCGCCAGGGTCGAGTAGCCGAGCTTGCCGACGACCAGATCCGCCGCGCCCACCAGATCGCGGTGCGCCCAGGGCAGACGATGTGGCAGCAGGAGCGTTCTCCCCTCGCGCCGGATCCGTTCCGCCGCGCCGACCGCGGCGATCACCACGCCTTCGTCCAATTCCCAGGACGCCGCTCCCTCGAGGCGGCAGGGAATGCCGCCCAGGGTCACCACCACGAGCCGCTCGGCCGCGCCCAGGCCGAGCCGCTCCCGCACCTGGGTCGCGGCGGCGGTCGACCGTCGCGCCACCGGCGGGATCCGAACCTCGCGCGGCACCGCAGGGTCCGCGGCGCACAGCGGCTCGGCGCGAATGCGCAGCCGCGCCGACGCCGTCGCGGCTGCGAATCGCTCGGCGAAGCGGCCGAGCCTTGCAACTTCGAGGCGGTAGGGTTCGTAGATCCAATGCCAGGTGAAGCTCTCGACGAGGATTCCGGGGCGACCGGCGCGAGCGGCGAGCTCGAGGCCGAGTGGCGCGATGTCGCACAGGACGACGTCGGGGCCGAAGCTCGCCAATCGCTCAAGCCACTCGGGCGCGGCGGCGGCCGTCCGCAGCTCCCACGCTTCGAGCGCAGCGAGCGTCGCGCGTGGATCCTCCTCGACTGCCGAACGTTGGACGACCCCGACATCGACTGGCGCTTCGATCCAGTCGAACGAGCTCGCCAGCGCCTCCGCGAAGAAGAAGCGGGGCACCGTCGTCCAGATCTGGATCTCGAGCCCCGGCACGGATCGGCCGAGCTCGGCCAGAATCGCCGACAGACGAGCCGCGTGTCCGTATCCGTGGGGCGTGACGAAGGCGGCGATGCGGGGCACGGCGAGAGTCTATCTACGGAACGGAAGTTGCATGGTGAACTAGCAAGATGTCCCGCTGGACGCGCCTCGCCTCGCGCTTCGAACTCCCACGCGGCACCGCCTCGCGGTTCTTGCGAACTCTGGCCGTAACTCTGCCGCTCGGGCTCGATCCGCACGTTCAGGGCGCGGGAGCGCCGCCGCGCGCGACCCTGCCGCCGGATCTGTTCGCCGAGCAGGAAGCGGTCGGCGCGATCGGCGTGGTCTGGAACGAGGGGCGTGTCTGCGCCACGGTCGGACTGCGCACCGGCCCGCGGACGCCGACGGTGGGTCACCTGCTCTGGCGGCCGAGCGCCGGCCCGTCGCTGGCGACGGCGCTCGCGCTCGAGCAACTTCCTGGCACCGAGACACCCAAGGGCTACGAGATCTGGACCGGCTGTGCTCTGGCGCCGCGACCGCGCGCGGGCGCGGCGCTGTCGACGCTGCTGCTCGATCCGCCGGCGATGCAGGGCCAGCGACGGCGCATCGATCTGGCGAGCGGCGACGAGGGTACGTGGAGTTGGAGGCTGATCCATCCGCTCGAATCGACGATCGAGGTCCGGCCGGCGGCGCGCGCGGCCGACCCGCCCGCGGGCCGCCGTGGCGCCGAGGCCGCCGCGGCGCCGGCTCCTCTCGTCAACTCCAACGACGCCGGCTGATCCCCGGGCGCGCCCGGCCTTTCTCGCGCTCCCGTTTCTGCGCTATCCTCTGCGGGCTGGCTTGGCGCAGAGCGTCAGGCCCCCGCCGGTTCGATCCGGATCATCCCGTCGGAGTCCACCATGTCCGAGAATCAGAACACCCCTGTCTCTGTCGAGCCCCATCCCGAGGTCGCCGAGGCCGCCCAGCTGGCCGAAGCCTCTTCGCCGGACGAGGCCGCGGCGCCTTCGACAGTGATCGACGCCGAGCCGCCGCCGGAGCAGCCAGCCACGCTCGACGCGGCGTCGGAGCAGGAGCTGGATGCCACGGCCCCTCCGGAGCACCAGAGTCCGGCCGAGACGGCGCCGGAGCCGACGGCGGCGGCCACTCCGGCCGAGAGCTCCGAGGAGGACACCGCGAAGGCGACTGCCGCCGAGGCCAAAGAGACCTCCGGCGACAAGAGCGCCAAGCAGGCCAGGGCGAAGAAGAGCCGCCGCGGCAAGCGCCGTCCGGGCAAGCCGGACGAGGTCGTGGCGCCCACTCCCGAGGATCTCGCCGGTATCCCGAGCGACGCCGTGCGCGCGGCGGTCGAAGCCGGTCACCCGGTCGAGGGGCTGGTCATCGGCTGGAATCAAGGCGGCTTTCACGTCGCCGTCGACGGCGTCACCGGCTTCTGCCCGCGCTCTTCGATGGAGCTCGGAGCGCCCAAGGAGCCGGCGCAGTACCTCGACCAGAAGCTGGTGTTCCGCGTGCTCCGTGTCGAAGACAAGGGGCACCGCTTGGTGCTCTCCCACGCCGCCATGCTGCGCGAGGAGCGCAAGCAGCGCGCCGAGGAGCTCAAGCGCAAGATTGCCGTTGGTGCGGTGCTCAAAGGCCGGGTGATCTCGCTCACGGACTTCGGCGCATTCGTCGATCTCGGCGGAGTCGAAGGTTTGATCCACGTTTCGGAGATCCGGCACCAGCGGATCGCCCATCCGAGCGAAGCTCTGGCGGTCGGCCAAGAGGTCGAGACCAAGGTGATCAAGCTCGCTTCGGGCGGCGACCGCTTCTCGCTCTCGCTGCGCGCGCTCGAGCCCGACCCCTGGGATGGCGTCGCCGAGCGTTTTCCGGCTGGAGGGAAGTTCAGCGGCAAGGTCCTGCGGGGAACCGACTTCGGCTGGTTCATCGAAGTCGAGCCGGGGATCGAAGGCCTGCTCCACCACTCGCAGCTCTTGCCCGGCATGACCGGCGAGGATCCTCGACTCGCCGCGGGCGAGACGATCGAAGGGTGGGTGCGCGAGGTCGACTCGAAGCGCAAGCGCCTCTCGCTGGCGCTGCGCGAGACGCCTACCCATGACCCCTGGCATGGCGTCGAGCGCCGCTATGCCGAAGGCGCCATCGTCCGTGGCACCGTCGAAAAGGTCGAGCGTTTCGGCGCCTTCATCTCGCTCGAGCCCGGGCTGACCGCCCTGCTTCCCAACTCCGAGATGGGACTGCCGCGCGGCGCCAACATCGCGCGAATCTACTCGGTCGGCAAGCAAGTCAAGCTCCAGATCGCGCAAGTCGACGCCCGCCGGCGCCGGATCTCCCTCACCATCGAGAGCAAGACGCTCGAAGGCTCGCGCTCCGACTACCAGAGCTTCCTGAAGCAGAGCCGCCGCGAGACCGGACTCGGCGCCATGGCCGCCGCGCTCGAGAAGCTCCGCGAAACCGAGGGCTGAGCCGCGCCGCCGGACCCCGGGCGCTGCTAGCATCCGCCGGTTCATGGCCGACGACCCAGGGACGAAACCGGCCGGCCTCCCGTTCGGAGGCGGCGGAGCGCGATTGAAGCGGCGGCTGCTCTCCGGAGCGGTCGAGGACAACCTGCGCGCCATCGAGAACCGGCCGCCCGGCAGGCTCTACCGCCGGCCGCCTTTTCGCTGGTCGATCGCCTTCGCCGGACTGGTGGCGGTGGTGGCGGCCGCGCTCGTGTTGGCTCCCCGCTTCGGCTGGGTGACGCCCGACGAGCCCGTGCCCGGCACCACCGTCGCCTCCGTCCGTGCCGATCAGGCGGCGGCTCGACTCGATCCCGACCTGCCGCCGGCGCGCGTTCCCGCCCAGGTCTTTCCTGTCGGGGTGCGCCGGATCGTCGTCGACCCGGGGCATGGCGGCGGCGACCTCGGCACGCGCACGCCGACCGGCCTCGCCGAAAAGGAGATCACGCTCGATCTCGCTCGCCGGCTAGCGGAACGGCTCGACGCCATCGGATTCGAGGTCTCCCTCACCCGGGACGGCGACGAACGGGTGGTCCTGCGTGATCGCGCACGCATCGCCAACGAGCGCGGCGCCGATCTGTTCGTCTCGATCCACGTCAACTGGTTCGAAGATGGCCGCGCCAATCGCGGCATCGAGACCTATTTTCTGGGACCCTCCGACGACCCCTGGGCCATCCGGTTGGCGAGCGCCGAAAACCTCGAGTCGGGCTACTCGATGACGGACGTGCGGGAGCTGCTGGCGAGCGTCTACTCCGAATTCCGCCAGGACCAGTCGCGGGCGCTGGCGGCTTCGATCCACCGCCGCCTGGTCCGTTCGGTGCGCGAGGTCTCGCCCGAGGTCGCCGACCGGGGCATCAAATCGGCGCCCTTCCTGGTGCTGATCGACACCGAGATGCCGGCGGTGCTGGCCGAGGTCTCTTGCCTCTCGAACGACGAAGAAGCGCGCCTGCTGGCCCAGAGCGGCTATCGCGACCGGCTCGCCCGCGCGCTCGCGGAAGGAATTCAGGCATACTCGCACTCCGTTCGCAAGGGCGGTTGAGGGAGGAAGAAGATGAGCGGCAAGTCGCAGCAGCTATCGGTGGGAATCGATCTGGGCACCTCCCAGAGCGCTATTTCCACCTCGGCGGAGGCCCGGCACGTCGTCGACAGCTACGTCGGCTGGCCGGTCGACATGGTGGCCCGCAAGGTCGTCAAGAAGAAGGTGCTGATCGGCGCGGAAGCGCTCGAGAATCGCTCGCTCCTCGATCTCCATCGCCCCCTCGAGCAGGGGCTGATCAAGGAGGGTTCG
Organism: uncultured Acidobacteriota bacterium; assembly: GCA_963700315.1. Taxonomy (GTDB): domain Bacteria; phylum Acidobacteriota; class Thermoanaerobaculia; order Multivoradales; family JAGPDF01; genus JACTMI01. Next base: position 994,962 of record CAVOXC010000003.1, read on the forward strand.
GAGAAAGAGATCGCGGCGGTCAAGGAGATTCTGGGCTACCTGATCGGCGTCGCGTCGGAAGCCAACAAGGAGCAGAAAGTGCGTGCCGTGGTCGGCGTACCCGCCGAGACGCTGCGGGTCAACAAGCAGCAGCTGCGCCAGGTGATGCGCGGCATGGTCGATTCGATCATCATCGTCTCCGAGCCGTTCGCCGTCGCCTACGGCCTCGACGCGTTGCTGCACACCATGATCATCGACTGCGGCGCCGGCACCACCGACTTCTGCGTGATGAAGGGCCGCTATCCCACCGAGGAGGATCAGCGCACGATGACCAAAGCGGGCGACGCGATCGACGACCTGCTCGCCAAGCTGATCGCCGAGCGCCATCCGCAGATCCAGTTCACCATCCACATGGTGCGCGGCTGGAAGGAGCAGCACGGATTCGTCGGCGCGGCCGACGAGAAGGTCGTCGTGACCGCGCCCGCCCACGGCAAGGCCAGCCAGGTCGACATTACCGACGAGGTCCGCCTCGCCTGTGAGAGCGTGATCGCTCCCTACACCGAGACCATGCTCGATCTGCTCGCCGCCGTCGAGCCGGAGTATCAGGAGCGGGTTCGCAACAGCGTGATCCTCGCCGGCAGGAGCTCGCGCATCCGCGGCTTGGCGCCCGCGCTCGAGAAAGCGCTCGTCGAGCTGGGCGGCGGCAAGGTCACGGTGGTCGAGGATCCCGTCTTCGCCGGCGCCAACGGCTGCCTGTCGATCGCCCTCGACGCCGACGAGTCCGACTGGGAGAAGATGCCCGCTTGAGGCTTGACGCGCGATGACGACGTTCGACGGAGACGCCTCCGGCAGTTTCAATCGCTCGACGCGCATGCCGCTCGACGCGGTCGTGCGCCTGCATTTCGAGGGCACGGTCGCCTACCAGAACGGCTTCGCGGCCAACGTCTCGGCCACCGGGATGTTCGTCAAGCATCCCGATCCGCCCACGAACGGCACGCATTTGGTCTTCGAGTTCGTGATCGGCAACGAAAGGAAGCCGGTCCAGGGGGCCGGCATCGTCGCCTGGACGCGCGAGAAGTACCAGGGCCCCGGCCGGCCGGCCGGTATCGGCATCCAGTTCACCCAGATCGACGGCGTCAGCCGGCAGCACATCGCCGAGGCGCTCTTCGAGTACCTCGAGGCGTCGCTGGGCGAGGAGCTGGCGAACCGCGCCGGCGAGGAGCTCGGCGTCGACGCTCAGGAGCTCGCCGACGCCGAAGAGGCGGTTCGTCAGCTCGATCTGCCGACCCCCGAGCAATTGGAAGCCGAGGCGGCGGCTGGCTACCCACCCGTGCGCGAATGGGTCGAACCGAGCCCCGTCGCGCTGCCGGAGGTGCCGGCCGAGCCGGCCGCTCGACTCCCGCCAGAGCAGAACGAGCCCCCGCGATTCACTCTCGCGCCGAGCGACGAATCGGACGGAGCGCTCGCCGAGACCGAGGAACAGCGCATCGAACGGATGGTGCGCGAAGCCCTCGCCGAAGAGCAGCCGTACGCCGGCGCCGCCGCCGCGCGGTCGGCGCGTGGCGGCTCGCCCGCGCTCTGGATCGGGCTGGCGACACTACTCGTGGTCGCCGGCGCGTGGTCGCTCTGGCATTTCCGAGTTTTCGCGCCGAGCACGAGCGCCGCTGTCGTCTCGACGCCGACCTCCGCGCCCACGCCGACGCCACGCCCATCTCTGCCCGGCGACCTCGGTCCGGTCAGCACGCTGGCCGAGACGGTCGGAGCCTCCGCGGCCGCCGACACGGCGGCCGCGCCGCCGCTTCCAGCGGCCGGCACGACGCCGGAGGAGAGCGTGGCAGAGCGCGATTCCGACCCTGCTGACCCTGCTGGCGGCGAGAGCACCGACCAGGACCTGCGGGATCCGCCCGCGCCGGTCGCCACTGCCGTGCCGGCCGCCCGCGCCGCCGCCGAACCGACGCCGGCGCCGCCGACCGAGCCGGAAGGCGCCCCCAGCGCGACGCGCCTCGACGACATCGACTGGACCGAGGCGACCGGCACCACGGTGGTGACGCTCTCCGGCGACGGGCCATTCGCGCGCGGCAGCTACAGCTACTTCGAGCTCGGCGGCGACAAGCCGCGCGTTCTCGTGCGCCTGCGCGGCCTCGAGGAGCCCTTCCGTCGCGGCGAATTGGCAGTGGGTACGGCGGCCATCGCCGCCATTCGGACAGGCTGGCACGTCAAGGAGGGCGTCAACGAGCAGCACGTCGTTCTCGACCTCCCGGCCCAGGGCGCGCGCCTCGACGGCTTCGAGGTCATCGGCAGCCGCATCGTCCTCAAATTGACGCCGCGCTGATCGGGCACCCGCTCAGTCGCCGGCGAAGCGAGCGCCGACGAGTGGCAGCTCGGCGCGCCGCAGCCAGAGAATCAACAAGCTCGCGCCGAAGACCACGAGCGCCAGGCCGAAGAGCAGACCGCCATCGCCTTGGACTTCGATGCCAAGCTGGGTCAGGTGGGCGCCGAGCGCGCCGACGATCACCCCAGCGGCGAGCAGAGCGCCGAGCACGGCCCTGCCCGGAACGAGCAGCAGCACCGCTGCGATCAGCTCGGCGATGCCCGAGCCGATCCGCCCCACCGGCTCGAGCCCGAGGGTCTGAAAGATGTACACCGATTCGGGCGCGCCGGTGAACTTGAAGAAGAGCGTCTGCAGCAGGATCACGGCGACGACGATCTGCGCCGCCCAGCTGATTCGGCGCGCGGCAGGTGTGAGGTTCGAGCTCATGTTCGGCTCCTCTCCCAGGCGATACCAGCGACTTGCTGGTCAGAGCTCCCGATTCGCTTCGGGCTTCGTGCTCTCCTACTTCTTTGCCAGCGGACGCCAGAAGGTTTCCGGAGCTTACCGTCGCGGGCGGCTCGCGGCGTGAGGCCGCTTCGCGGTTGGGCACTCGAGCCTCGGACCCGCGCTGCTGGGCATTTAGGGGTCGGCTGCTCGATCGCTCGCGGCCATCCGCGGTCCGGGCTCCCGGCCCCGCGGGCTCGAGGACCTGATTCGCGCGGCCCCCCCTCGTCTCAGGCGTCGCTCGACGCCTGGCCGCCGCAAACGGCCTGCTAGGCTGTGCCGTACTTCGGGGCAGCCCTCGGCGACACCCGCCGCGGCGAAGGCCGCACAAAGGTCCACAATGTTCGCGAGTCACGGGTGGCAGCACACCTCCACGGAGCGCAAGCGCGAGATTCTGGAGGGGATTCGCACCGGCGAACCGACACCCGGGCCGGTCCACGCCGAGCTCGATCTCACCGACCGCTGCAACGTCGCGTGCTACTTCTGCAACCAGCAGGACGTCCGCACGACGAAGCAGGTACCGCTCGAGCTGGTCGCCGAGCTGCTCGACGAGCTCGCCGCGGGCGGGCTGCGCTCGGTGCGCCTCTCCGGCGGTGGCGACCCGCTCGCCTACCGCGGCTTCGACCGCGTCCTCGACGAGCTCGCCGCGCGCGACATCGTCATCGACAACCTGACGACCAACGGCGCGCTGCTTTCCGCCGAGATCGCCGAGCGCCTGGTGGCTCCCGGCCGCTGCCGGGAGGTCCTGATCTCGCTCAACGCCGCCGACGCCGAGGACTACCGGCGGATGATGCGCGTCAAGCGAGAGACCTTCGACAAGGTGCTCGAGAACGTCGAGCGGCTCGTCACCGCGCGGGGGGATCGCGCCGAGCCGGCTCTGGCGGTGCAGTTCCTGCTCGACGTGGAGAATTACCAGCGGCTGCCCGAGATGTATGCGATCGGGAGCCGCCTCGAAGCCGACCGGATCGCGGTCAACACCGTCCTGCCGATCCCGAACCAACGGATCGCCGACAACCAGATGCTCGGAGCGGACGACTTCCATCGCCTGGCACCACACTTCGAGGCGGTGCTGCGCGCCGACCGCGGACCTCAGAAGCTCTTCCTCTGCTTCGTCTTCCCCGAGTGGAATTACGAGCTCGACCGGATGCGCGAGCGGCTCGCCTCCCCGCTCCCCGTCCTCTACCCGACCGCGCCGTCATACCGCGATGAGAACGGCAGCTGCTTCTTCGCCTGGTACTCGGCGACGATTCGCGGCAACGGTGCTCTCTACCCCTGCTGCATGCTGCTCAATCCCGACTACGAGCCGCTCGGCAACCTGCTCGAAGGGGAGACGAGCTTCCGCGCGCACTGGCGCGGCGCCGCCTTTTCCCGACTGCGCGATGAGATGCGCGACCTGCTGCTCGCCGGCGGCAGGATCCTCTACTCGAAAGAGCGCTTCCGGGCGCTCGGCCCAGCCTGCGTCATCCCCGGCGCCTGCGGCCTGAAGAACATGTACTTCCGAAGCGACGAGGCCTTTCAGGGCGAGCTCGCGGCCGTCCTCGACGAGCGCCGGGGTGCCGAGATCGGTTGGCGCGGCGGCCGCCGCGGCCTCGCCCGCTGGTGGGAGATCCAACGCTTCCGCGTCCACCACGGCATCCGCGTCCGCCTCCGCCCCTGGACGCGCCCGCTCGCCCGCTCGCTCGCCCGCCGGGGCGCCCGCTACGCCCGCCTCGCCGAGAGCCTCGCCAGCTTCTGAGGAGGCCGGCTCGGGCGGCGCCGAATTGGGCCGCTCGAATCAGAGAACGACGAGGTTCGCGGTGGTCGCGGTCGGAACCGCGCCGAGGGGGACGTTGCGGTCGAAGCTGACGAAGCGGCCGGCGTGGCGGACGGCCAGGGCGAGGAGGTAGGCGTCGGTGACGTGGCGCGGGCTCAGGAGCCTCTCCGGCTCGAGGATCGTCGCGTCGAGCGCAGAGACGTCGCAGGGCCAGAAGGCGTGATGTGGAGTCGCAGTTGCCCGCGCCAGGCGGCGGATCGCCTCGGCGGGCGAGATCGGGCTCGGATAGCGCGGCTGACTGACGATGCGGACGAAGCCGTTCTCGGTGATCGGGCAGGAGGCCCAACCCGCGCCGATCTCCGCTGCGAGCCAGGCGCGAGCGCGGGCGTGATCGACGTGATCCGCGTCGAGGAGCGCGAGAAGAACATTGACGTCGAGGAGCGACCTCACCCTTCGGGCTCGTCCTCGCGCAGTCGGTCGATCAGCTCGTTCGACACCAGGGCGCCCCGGCGAGGCAGCGGCTCGAAGCCGTAGAGCGCCCCCTCCTCGGCGACCTCGCCGGCGCGGTCCGCTAGGCGCAGCGCCACCCGGGCCAACTCGGAGATCATCTCCCCGGTGCTCCGCCGCTCGCGCCGGGCGCGCTCCTTGACGGCGTGGAGCACGTCGTCGGCGATGTCGAGCGTGGTGCGCACGCATCAGATGCTAACACATCGACGGAGCTCAGCACTGGGCGAAGTCGCGCCCGGGGCGCCGGCTGCGAGGAGGGCACGATCGCGCGTCTCGAACCGGGTCGAGCTTCCCTCGCGCAGTCCGGCGCTCAAGCCGAGCGGGCTCGGATGATCGCCTCGACGAGCTCCTCCGGCAGCGGAGGTAGGCCCTGCGGCTCATCACCGGCGCAGCGGGCCAGGAGCAGGGTGGCGCGATAGGTCTCGAGGTAGGCCACGCACGAGGCGCAGCGTCCCAAATGGCGCTCGAATAGATCGTTCCGCTCCGCGGTCAACTCCTGCTCGAGGTACTGGTGCAGAAAGTCGACGAGCTCCTCGCAGGTGATCCTCGTCTCGCCGTCGCGTACGAAGAACCTCCTGCCCATCAGGCGAACCCCGCTCGCATCATCGGATCGATCAGCTCTCGCAAGGCTTGGCGCGCCCGGTGGAGGCGGATCTTGACCGCGTTGGCGGAGATGCCCAGAGCCGCCGCTGACTCCGCGGTATCGAGCCCTTCGATGTCGCGCAGGAGCAGAACGGTCCGGTAGCTCGGCGGCAGCCTGTCGATGGCGGAGCGGACCGACCGGCGGATCTCGGCCCGCGCCACGAGCTCGTCGGCCGGAATCGGCCAGGCCTCGAAACGCTGGGCCGGGTGGCCATCTTCGATAAACGTGGGGAGCAGGGGCTCGATCGACTCCTCCGGGCGAGACCGCCTCGAGCGCAGCGTCATCAGCGCGGTGTTCACCAGGATCCGGTGGAGCCAGGTCGATAGCCGGGATTCGCCACGGAAGCGCGGCAGGGCGCGGAGGGCCTGAAGGAAGGTCTCCTGGACGCAGTCACGGGCGTCCTCTTCGCGAGGCAGGAACCGGCGGGCGACCGCGAGCAAGCTCGGTCCCCGATCGCGAACCCATTGCGAGAAGGCTCGTTCGTCTCCTGCTCGCAACGCCGCGACCAGCCGGCCGTCGTCCTGCCCCGGCTCATCTCCTGGCCCATGCCCATTCGGTTCGCCCTCCCCCGTTCGGCCCATCACCCTCCCCGGGAGGTCAACGCTCTCCCGAGAGCCCCGGCCAGTTCTCGTTCGCTCTGGCGATGTTGCCCGGGATGTCCTTGCTCCACTTCGCTTGAACCTCTCGGTCGTAGTTCAGGTAGAGCTTACCCTCGTGGATCTTCCAGGCTTCGGGATCGATCCCCGCCGTGTAGCCCTGAGAGACCGCCCAGGCGCAGTAGCCGCCATATTGGGGCGCGTACTTCTCCGGCGCCGCCGCGAAGAGGTCGCGGCGCGCGGCCGAAGCGAAGCGCCAGGTCGCGCCTTTCCAGTCGTAGGAGAATTCCTTCTTGCCCTCGACCGGGCGGTTCTCCTCGAAATAGGCGACCGCGTCGTAGCCCTCGATCGCGACGCCGCCGAAGTAGGACTTGTTGACGGGCGAACCCGCCCACGCCGCGGCCGCAAACGAACCTAGCGCCAGCGCGAAGAGTAGTGCCCGACGATGTCTCATGTTTGGAGTCTCCTTGGTCGTTGCCGTTCCGTCCGAGCTCCCGCGCAGGTGCCTCCCGAGCGGGCGCGCCATCGGACCTCGCGCCAAAGGTTTCGATGCTCTCGAGCGCCCAAGGTTTCAACCTGGGCGGCGGCTCCGGGAGCAGCGAGAGCTCGGGCTGGCCTCGAGGCAGCGCAAACCGTCGAGAAAGCGGCATCGAAAGGGGCGTGGGGACGTCGGAATCGATCGGCGCGCAGCGCCTCGGCGACTCCGAGCCAGCCCTTCCAGGGTCTGTTTTCTCGATTCACCCCGAGCCACGGGAGGCACCTGGAGGCACCGGTGATGGCCTCTGGAGTTGCCCCGGTGTCGGCCTGGTGGCCGCCTGCTGCCTCCCGCTGTTGGACCGGGGCGGCGACTGACTCGCTCTGCCGCACCGGCTCGAACCGCGCTCAGGGCAGAAAAGGCACGCCGGCGGCGAGGGCGGCGGCGAGGTGGCGGTAGGTCTCGCGCAGGCGGTCGCGGTCGGGGGTCGCGCCGGCGGCCGTGAGCAGGCGACGCGCGAGCACGCCGTGGCGCTCGAGGAAGTCGAGCTCCGCTCGGAACGGCGCGAGGTCGCGGCGGTTGGCGCGTTCGGCGTCGCGCCGCAGCCGCCGCCAGATCTCGCCGAGCGAAGCGCGGCGCTCGAAGCCCAACGCTTCGAGATAGCGCGGATCGGCGACCTCCGCTCGCTCGGCGTACCGGATCGAATCGGCGAGCACGCCCTGGAGCGTCGCGCCCGGCACCGCGCGCTGTGCCGCGGGGTCGCCGTCGGCCACCAGACGGCGGAGCGCGCCGACCACGAGCGCCGCGACGGCGAGGTCCATGCGTGGACACTCCTGCAGATCGATCAGACGGATCTCGATCGCACCACGGTCGAAGCGCGCGATGGCGCCACGGGCGTTGGTCCACTCGGCGCGCAGGATCCCCCGCGGATCGACCCGCCGCAGATCGCGACGGATCGGCTCGTAGACCCGCGCTTCGTAATCTTCCCAGCCGGTGAGCGGCTCCGGGATCACGTCACCCGCGAAGCTCGTGACGGCGGCGCAGTGGGTGCGGTAGTGCGCCAGGCGGGAATCGAGTCGGCCGGTCGGTTGCCCCTCGAGGTAAGGCGAGCTCGCGGCGAGCCCAGGAAGGAGCGGCAGCAGCAGCCGGATCGCGCTGTGCAGCGCGTCGAACTCGCCGTCGCCGTCGAAGGGGAGATTCAGATGCAGCGACTGGAGATTGAGCCAGCCGTGCGAGCGGCAGCCGAAGATGGCGTCGAAGGTCTCGTAGATCTCTCGCCCTTCGCCGCGCCAGAGGCGGGAGTCGCGCAGCGGATCCATCCAGGGATGAACCGCGCCCGGAAGGAGGCGCGCTCCCCACGCCGAGAGGGCGGCATCCGCCCGCGCGATCTCGGCCTGGAAGAGCTCAGCGAGGCCGGCGAGCGATGGCTCGGGCCGTTCGACCTTGAGCTCGAGCACGTGCGCGGCGAGCTCGTTCGACCAGCTGATCCGCTCGCCGACGACCGCGGCGGCGGGCTCACCCGCCAACGTTTCGAGCAGGCGCTCGGCGAGCGGCTCGACGCCGAGGTCGTCCGCGCGCACGATCATGTACTCGAGCTCGACGCCGACGACCTCGAACAGAGACCAGCTCACGCGCCCTCCCTCTTTCGGCGCGGCGTCCGCTCGGGCACCGTGCGGCGGGTCAGCCGCCGCACGAACGCGTCGGCGATCGCCTCGTAGAGCCGGTCGCCCAAAACCTGGTCCTCGTAGCCCGCCTCGAGGCTCGGGTTGTCGTTGACCTCGATCACCAGCGGCTTGCGGCCGATCACCTTGACGTCGACGCCGTAGAGACCGTCGCCGATCAGCCGAGCCGCCCGCACCGCCATCCGCACCACCGAGCGCGGCGCGTCGTCGAGCGGCAACGCCTCGACCCGGCCGTAGTCGGTACGCCGGCCGGTGCGCTGGATGATCTGCCAGTGCCCCGAGGCCATGTGGTACTTGCAGGCCCAGAGCGCGCGCCCGTCGAGCACGCCGATGCGCCAGTCGAAGTCGCTCTGCGCGAACTCCTGGGCGACGATCAACGCGCTCTTTTCGAGCATCGCCTTGGCCTGGGCCTCGAGCTCCTCGCGCGTCGAGACCTTCTTGACTCCCAGCGAGTAAGCGCTATCGGGAAGCTTCAGCACGCAAGGGAGCCCGAGGTGTGGAATCACGTCCGCGACCGAGTCGCGGTGGACGACGACGGTCTTCGGCGTCGGCACGCCGTGGCGCGAGAGCAGCTCGGCAAGGAAGACCTTGTTGGCGCAGCGCGCGATCGACTCGGGCGAGTCGATCACCGGGATTCCCTCGCGGGCGGCGCGGCGCGCGAAGCGAAAGGTGAAATGGTGCACCGACGTGGTGGCGCGAACGAACACCGCGTCGAACTCCATCATGCGCCCGAAATCCTCGTTGGTCACCTGCTCGACGGCGAAGTCGCGCTGTTGGAACGCCCGCACGAATCTCTGGATCGCCCGGTCGTCCGATGGCGGCTCCTCTTCCTCGGGGTCGAGCAGCAGAGCCATCGTCCAGCGCGAGCTCTCGAGCCCCAAAGCGGCGCTCCGTCGCGAGCGGAAGTAGTGCTCGGCCGACTGGATGAGGTCGGCGCGATGGTTCTCCGGCACCTCGCCCGCCGGGATCGGACGCACGGCCTTCAACCGCCAGCGACCGTCGCGGCGACGGAACGAGGCGCGCAGGAGCGGCGCGGGGAAGAGCCCGAAGATCCGCTTGCCGAGCTGGCGGTCACGCTCGGCGAGCGTCCTTCCGAAGTAAACCGAGAGCTCGAACTCCGCGTGCGAGATCTTGCGCAGCGTGCGCTGGATCAGCTCTTCGAGCTGTTCGAGCCGGAGTGGATTGGGACCCTTCATGTCCTGGATCGTCAGCACGTCGGGCTGCGGGCGATGACCCCGCGCCTCGGCGAGCAGCGACACGTAATACCCCGCGCTCTGGTAGGCGTACGAGCGGCAGAGGTTGAACACCCGCGGCGGCCGCACGGCGCCGAAGCTCGCGTCCGTCAGGTACTGCTGCGCCGAGACGACGCGGGCGCCGGCCAACTGATGCGGCCAATCCTTGAGCTGGCTGACGACGATCAGGTTCTCTGCCATCGCTAGGCCTCGTTCCGGCGGGGCCGGATCACCAGTAGCTTGGCGTCCTGGGTCACGGCGCCGAGCATGAGGGCATTGAGAAAACGGCGGATCTGGATCTGGTAGTCATGTCGCCCCGGAAAGGGGCGATGGAGAAAAGGATCGGCGATGTCGAAGAGCCGCCGTCGCGGGTCGACGCCGTGCGCGACGACGAAGTGCCCGGTCGGCGTGCCGCGGACGTCGTCCGGAACCGAGCGCTCCCCCTCCCAGCGCTCGCGCGTCGACCGGTAGAGCCAGGTCGAGCTCAAGCCGGCGATCACCGGTACGCCCGCCCGCAGATAGCGCGACAGGAGCGCCGTGCCGACCTCCTCCATCCGGATCTCGCCGCCGCGCTCGAGGAAGTCGAGAAAGGCGCGCGCCTGCTCGTTCAAGCCGGTCGAACGTCCGCCCGCCTCGAGCTGGCGGCGCAGGTTGGTCGCCAGCGCGAGGGCGCCCGGAGCGAACCAGGAGGGATCGAACAACAGCAGGTGGCAGGTGTAGATGCGCGCCTCGAAGCCCTGGGCGAGCGCGTGGCGTCCGAGGTGTACCGCCCAAGTCCCGCCGCCGGAGAAGGTATCGATTTCCCGGATCACTCGCGCGATGCCGAGATCGAGCCCCCAGTGCCGGTAGACCGACTCGAGCGCCGCCGCGCCGCACGTGGTCTCGGTCGGCTGGGGCGTGATCTCGAAGGGAATGGTGTGCGGTTCGCTCACGGCAGCTCGGCGCCGAAAGGAACGAAGTCGGACAACGGCAAGGTCACCCCATCATCTTATTGCGAGCTCGCAACCGGCCGCTCCGGCTCCTTCCCCACTGCGGCGCTTCGCGAGCCGGCAAGCGGCCGGCGGCGAACGTTGCGAAGGCGGACAGTAGCGTGGGCGACCACGCCGCCCCGACCGGCCGCGCCAGCGCAAAACACAGCGCATGAGGTCGCGGCGCTGCATCCTACCCGCGCGCCGCGAGCTGCTGCCGCTTCTCGGCGATCGCTACCTCGAGCGCGCTGGCCCGCGCTTCGAGCTGTACGAGCCTGTTCCGGGCATCTCGCCAGACCGCTTCGGTCTCGCAGGAAGCCTCCAGGAACATTCGCCCGAAGGCCGCCGCGACCGCCGCCGGGTAGCGTGCTGCGACATCGGCGAGCAGGCGCCGCGTCAGCTCCTGGCACGCGCCATGGTCCCGGTCTTCCCTCGCCATGGGCACCTGGACATCCGACAGCGGCGCGTCGAGGTAGCTCGCCCGAGCGCCCTCGCACGCGGCACGCAGCCAGAAGTGATGGTCGTCGCGGCCCGCGAACCGGGAATCGAAGCCCCCGAGCCGATCGATCAGCCGCCTGGGAATCAGCGCGCAGTGAGGAGGAAAGAAGAGGGATGGCAGCAAACCGGGGAGAAGATCTCCGTCGAGGACGCTCCGGACGCGAGCGACGGCATAACCCTCGGCGGGAATCGGCTCGCCGCTGGCGTCGAGCATTCGATAATCCGAGTACGCGAAGGACCACGGATCGCTCGGATCGAGCCGCGGAGCCAGCGCTTCGACCATGCGCGGGGCGAGGCGGACCCCGCTCGGGAGCAGGACGATGAGCTCGCCGGCGCTGGCGGCGACGCCAGCGTTGCGGGCCTCGGCGACGTTGGCGTTCCGACCCGGCGCGAGGCCACCGCCACTCGACTCCCAGTGGTCCGTGCCATCCGGTGCGCCGCCCCGGACCGATCCGTCATCGGCTACGACGACCTCGATCCGCGGATAGGTCTGACCGATCGCGCTCTCGACCGCCGCGCACAGCTCGGGCGTGCCGCAAACGCCGGTGACGACGACGCTGACCAGGGGTCTCATGCGAATCGATCCTGAGGCCTGCCCGCGGCCGCCACTAGCTGTCGAGGACTCCGCCCCGAGAACCGCCGGCATCGCTTCTCGGAGTTTCGAGGGTCCCGCCTGGCAGCGCAGGACCGGCGCACGCCCCGTCTCCAGCGCAAAGGCCGAGAGCTCCGCCTCGAGCGCTCGCACATGGGACTCGCAGACGCCCACCTGGCCATCGCCGGCACCACGGACCGCTTCCAGAATCCACGCGAACTCGTCATGGCAGCCGGGCAGGGCCGCTCCGATCGCCGCGGGAAAGCCGCGCGCAACATCGTTCAACGCGGCGACCGTCCAGCGCCGCATCTCCACCGCGTTCGAGCTGCTGCTGCCGGGACGAATCCGGTAGCGCGCCAGCGGCTCGTCCAGAAAGCGCGCGGTGGCGCCAAGAGCGCAGAGGCGAAGCCAGAGGTGAAAGTCCTCGCAGTGAGGAAAGCTCTCGTCGAAGCCACCCGCCGCCTCGACGAGACCTCGCGGCAGCAAGACGCAGTGGGTCTGGAGAAAACCCCCGAACGCGAGCGCGGGCAGGAGGTTCCCCTCTAGATGGAGCCGGCTGTCGGCGATCGTCCGCTCGCTTCCGGCGATGGGCTCGCCCTCGACGTTCATGCGGCTGAAATCGCAATAGGCGAACCGCGATGGGTCCATCCGATCGAGCAGGGCCAAGAGCTTCTCGACGATCCGGGAATCGACCTCGTCGTCGCTGTCGAGAAAGAGCAGGTGCTCGCCCCGGCTCGCCCGCCAGCCGGTGTTGCGCGCGGCGGCGTATCCCGTTGCGCCGGGTAATGAGCTCGACGTCGCCCGCCTCGACGAAGTCGCGGATCTCCTCGGAGCCGCCGTCGGTCGATCCGTCGTCGACGACGATGACCTCGATCGGCTCGTGGGTCTGCTCGAGCGCGCTCGCGACGGCGCGGCGCACGAACGGTCGAGCGTCGCAGAGGGGAATGACGATGCTGACGAGGCTCATCGAATCGTCCCCGCGGAGACGTCGAAGGTGGCCAAATCTCGCGCGCGCGTTCGAACTCTCGGCCCCCAGCTGAGCGCAGTCCGGCCAGGAGCTCGTCCCGGGACGCTCCTTTGTGTCGGGCGACAGCAGTCAGGATGGCGGCTAGGGTGCCGATGCGGAGGGTGGCGTGGTCGGGCACTACGATCCGCGGGCGGGTCGGGTCGTCAGTCTCGAGGATCACGTGGCTCCCCACTTGGTGCACGCGCCGGTAGTCCCACTTCCCGGTGAGGTGCCGGATCAGACTGCGCCGGCGAGATCACGCGGCAGCTTCGTCCAACCGCGACGTACTCGTCGCGCACCAGATGGAGTCGAATCCCGTCAGGCTTCTCCCGGTCGAAGTAGTAGGCCGCAACGGCCTCGCGCACGTTGTCGCGCAACTCCTCCCAGTGTCCCCCTGACTGTGATCCCCTCGGTCAGGCACTCCGCCACGAATCCGCCGTCGGCCTCTTGCCCCACCTCGAAAACAACCTCGCGCATAGCCAAAGCGTAGCCCCTCGCCCCGGACACCGGGCAACCGCCTGTTACACCAATCGCTCCTGCCCAGCAGCTGCTCCTGCATCCTTCCCGGGTTGGCGATCCGACGGCTCACCGTCCTCCTTCGGTGCCGCTTCCGCCAGGCCCTGCGGCGGCTGGGAAGGTCACCGGCAAGCGACCCCGGATCCCATCGTCGGCGTTTGGAGGCCTGGATCCAGAGCTCGAAGCGCGCCCAGAATCTTCTCTCAAGTCTAAGATAATGATCGACTTAGGAGTTCTCGCCGGTTCCATCGAGCGCGGCGGGAGTTGCGCGAATTGAGCATCTGTGAGATCTTTACCCATCCTCGCTGCACGGGACCAACCGGTCTGAAGCGCCGAGGGCGCGCGCGAGCGCCGGCGGGTCTGTTCCCGCCCCATCCCGAGATGAGCTTCGATTGATCTGATTCTAGGTCGGCTCCGATCGGGAAGCTCCCACGCCAGCTGGGCCCCTCGAGGGCCCGAGCGGTCGGCCTCCCGGCAGTCCCCCGCCTCCAAGAACTCCGCCGGAACCTCTCAGGACCCGTAGCGCAGGTCGTCGGACGCGATGCGTCCGTCCCGCGCCGGATCCGGAGAAAGAGAGTCCCAATGTCTTTCGATTCACTCAACCTACCCGAAGCGCTGTTGCGCGCCGTGCGCGACCAGGGCTTCACCACGCCGACGCCGATTCAGGCGCGTGCGATCCCGCCGGCCCTCGAGGGCCGGGACCTGATCGCCTGCGCCATGACCGGCAGCGGCAAGACCGCCGCGTTTCTGCTGCCGGCGCTGGCGCGCCTCGGCGCGACGCCGCCGCGCAAGCCCAACTCGGGTCCGCGGATGTTGGTCCTGTCGCCGACCCGCGAGGCCTCGCCGCGCAGACCGCCGAGCACCACCGGATGTTCGCGCGCCACACCAGGCTGCGCGGCGCGGCCATCTTCGGCGGCGTCGGCATGTCGCCACAGGAACGCGCCTTTCGCACCCACGTCGAGGTATTGATCGCCACGCCCGGCCGGCTGCTCGACCATCTCCAGAACGCCTATGCGCGTCTGGACGGCGTCGAGATCCTCGTCCTCGACGAGGCCGACCGCATGCTCGACATGGGCTTCCTGCCCGACGTCAAGCGCGATCCTCGCAATGCTGCCCGCGCGAGCGGCAGACCTGATGTTTCTCGGCCACGATGCCGCCGCCGATCGCGACGCTCGCGCGCGAGATCTCGCGGACCGTGACGGTCGAGGTCGACCGTCGGCCGTCGCCGCCAAGCCGGCCACCGGCGTCACCCAGGCCGGTCTACCCGGTGCGCCAGGACCTGAAGTCGGCGCTGCTGGTGGAGCTGCTCCGCGCGGCAGATCGACAACGTCTCGTCTTCACCCGCACCAAGCACCGCGCCAACCGGCTGGCGGACTACCTGGTCAGCGCCACGGCGTCTCGGCCGACCGCATCCACGGCAACCGCAGCCAGGCCCAGCGCACCGAGGCGCTGGCCGATTCAAGGACGGCAAGGTCCGCGTCCTGGTCGCGACCGACATCGCCGCCCGCGGCATCGACGTCGAGGCGCTGTCGCACGTCGTCAACTTCGACGTGCCGCGTTCCGGACGACTACATCCACCGCGTCGGCCGCACCGCGCGCGCGGAGGCTACGGGCGATGCCTGACCTTCGTCGTCGCCCGAGCGCGGCGAACGTCGCCCGCGATCGAGCGGGCGATCGGCAAGAAACTGCCCGCTGACCGTGGAGGGCTTCGACTATCAGCAGCGGCCGTCGGAGCGTTTCGAGGTCCCGCTCGTCGAGCGCCTCGCCGAGCTCCGCGCCCGCAAGGCCGAAGACCGCAAGCGCGCCAAGGCCAATACCGAACGGCGCGCCGCCCACGCCAGTGGCCGCGCCGCCACGCCGCCGCCGGCTCGGCGCGACCACCAGGCGCACGAGACCTCGTCGCATCGGGTGACCGGGCCTCCCGGCAGCCGTCCCTTCCGCTCGACCGAGGCCAGACCGGGAGAGCGCCCGGGTCATGGCAACCCGACCAGGCGCCGCGACGGCACCAGCGTCGACCCCTGGCCCGGACGCCGCGGCCGCGCGCACGCCCCCTCGCACGCCGCGCGCACCACACCCGCGGTCGAAGGCGCCCCGCGACCGAGCCACTCCGCCGGACCGCAGCGTCCGACCGACTCGCGCCGCGACCAGCGGCCAGTCGCCGCACCCGCTGAAGCTAGGAACCTGTCGCTGAAGTTCGCTCGGCGCGCTCCGCTCAGGCGCCGGTCCAGCGAACCCCCAGGCCGAGGCCCGGCCGATCGAGCGTCCGCAGCACGCCGTCCTCGAGCGGGAAGCCGCCGCCGACGACGTCGCGGGCGAGGTCGAGCGAGCCGTCGAGGTCGAGGTAGCGGGTCGCGGGGGAGGCGAAGGCGGCGTGCAGAGCAGCGGCGATGGAGATGCGGCTCTCGTCCATGCACCCCCACATGAGCGCGATGCCGGCGGTCTCGGCGATCGCGGCGATGCGCAGCGCCGGCCAGATCCCGCCGCACTTCATCAGCTTGATGTTGTAGATGCCGCAGTCGGGCTCGGGCCCGGCCAGAGCGAGGGCGTCCTTTTCACCGTGAAGGCTCTCGTCGGCGGCGATCCTGGAGCGCCAGGCGGCAGGCAGAGCGCGGATGCTCGGGAACACTTCGCGCGGGACCGGCTGCTCGACGAACTCGATCTCGAGCCCGGCCGTGCGCTCGAAAAAGCGTGCGGTCTCTTCCACCGTGTAGCCGATGTTGGCGTCCACGCGAATCGCCGCGCGTCTGCCGATGCGCTCGCGCAGTTTCGCCAGCCGCTCCACGTCCTGCTCGAGCGCCTCGCCGAGCTTCACCTTCAGCACGCGGAACCCGCGGCCGAGGTACTCGTCCGCCTCGGCAAGGGTCTGCCCGAGCGGCTGGATGCCGATCGTGATGGAGGTGGGGCAGCTCCCGGTGCGCACGGCCGAGCATCTCGACCAGCGGCACGCCGAGGTGCTGCGCCAGAAGATCGTGAAGGGCGATGTCGACCGCGGCGCGCGCGGCGGGTGTCAGGGGGAATCGCTCCTCGGCCTCGCGGCAGAGGGCGGGCAGCGTTCGGACGTCGCGGCCGGAAAGCCACGCGAGATTCCCGGGGGACAGCGCTGTGCCGCATGCCTCGATCGTTTCGCCGGTCACGTGCTCGCCCGGGGAGGCCGCCCCGAGTCCGGTCAGGCCGGAGTCGGTCTGGATCCGGACGATGAAGTTGCCTACGCTGGTCAACGGCGGCTGGCCGGCGATTGCGTAGGGCCGCGTGAGCGCGAACTCCTCGAGACGGGCCTCGACCGCGGCGATCTTCACGGCCGGGTCTTGCGCGCGATGAAGTCGCGGAGGACCGGGATCAGCGCGCCGACGCCCTCCTCGAGCGGCCGGACGACCGGGATGCGAAGCCCCCATCCCAGGCGCTGCTGCTCGGCGCGCAGGGCCTCCGGCGTCATCCCCTCGCCGTTGAGCGTGACGGCGAGCGTGCGCGCACCGAGCGTGCGGATGAGCGCGATCTCGTCGGCGACGGGCGGGATGCGCAGGTCGGCCTCCTCCAGGCCCTCGTAACAGATCCGCCCCGGGGCGTGCTGGAGGATCACGCCGGTCGCGCGGCCCGAGAGGATGAGCTCCGAGCCGCAGGGGCCGGAGGGATTGCGCAGCGCCGACTGCCCCTCGATGAGCATCAGGTCCGGCCGCGCCTGTTCCCAGCAGGTCACGATCGCGTGCTCGAGCTCGCCCGAGACGAAGTCGTTGGGGACCGAGTCGAGCACGAACCCGAAGGCCGATCCCTGCATCCAGCCGGTCTGGCCGGTGTAGATGAGCTCGGTCCGGATGCCCGCCTCCCGGCAGGCCTCGAGCAGGAATCGGGCGGTGGTGCGCTTGCCGAGCGCGCAATCGGTCCCCAGGACCGCCACCCGCGCGGCGGCAAACCGAGAGGATCGACCCGCTCCAGAAGTGGAGGTCCGCGCGGCGCCCGGTCCGGCGCACGTCGCGGATCGAGACGCCCTTGCTCTGCGCGGCCGCGGAAAGCTCCGGGTCGTCCGAGAGGAACTCGTGCAGCCCGTTGACGACCGACATGCCGGCGGCGATCGACTCGAGGAGCAGCGCCCGCAGCCCCGGCGTGACGCCGGCCGCCGGAGGTCGCGACGCCGACGACGCAGAAGTCGGGGTTTCCGGCCGAGCGGCGCCGAGCGCGTCGGCAATCGTCGCGAAGATCGGGATGCCGCGGCGCACGCCGTCGAGCACCTCGCCGGCGTCGCGGCCGGCCGTGGGCGCGTCGATCACGCCGAGCAGGCGGTAGCGCTCGGTGCCGCGCACCAGGCCGTGCGCGGTCTTGCCATGAATCTCGCCGAGGCGTCCGGCGGTGAGGAGCAGAGCGGTTCCGGACATTCCGTGCATGCTAGCGCGGTCGACGCCGACCTCGACCCGCCGCGGGTGCGCGACGATCTCGCGACGGTCTCGCCATGGGCTAGGCTCGCGGGCGTGCCGGACTCTGCCGCCGCGCCCGCGGGCTCCGCCCGAGACCTCGTCGCCTGCACCATCGCCGCGAAGCCCTTCCTCGCTTCCGCGCGCGTCCTCGCGGATTCGTTCCGGCGATGGCATCCCGAGATCCCGTTTCTGGTGCTCCTCGCCGACCAGACCGACGGCTGCTTCGACCCCGCCGCCGAGCCTTTCGAGCTCGTCGCCGGGGCCGAGCTCGCGCCCGAGCGCGT
>CAVOXC010000004.1:0-606368 GCA_963700315.1 uncultured Acidobacteriota bacterium
TAGGCGGCGTCGCTCACATGGCCCCAATCGCCCGACTTGGCTTCTTCGGCTCTGTAGCCGTTCTGTGGCTAATCGCGGCGGTAGGCTTTTTTGGTCAGCGTTTTTTCGCACCGCTTCTCGTGTTTGGCCTGCCCTTCAGCATTCCGGGATTCCTTGTTCTTGGAGTTGATGAGGTACAAGAGCGTTATGGTTTCTGGGGCGAGCCGCTGTATTTCTGGCTGCTCTCGCTTCCGTGCGCGGTGCTCTATGCTTGGCTCTTTCAAAGAGCCAGGGGAGTTTGGCGTCGTGCGAACGCCGTCTAACATCGCTCAAGCGGACGCGCTTCGCGCGCCGCTTAGCTCAGAGCCGTTATGCGGCATAGAAAGCCAGTAGCCGTTCTGTGCGTCGTCTTTCTGTCTGCGGTCGTTCACGCCGCGCTGAGAGCCGAGGCCTCGAGAGTCCCCCTGTTGCAGGACTGCACCGCGTTCGAGGTGCTGACTTTTCCTGCTTCTTCAGCATCGGGATTCCACGGACTCGTCTTGAACGGTGCCGAGCAGCCTCCTGTGCCGTTTCCGGGCGTGCAGGTTGAATTGCTCAAAGTGAACGAAAGTGCAAGCCAGTTCGTTCTTTCAGAGGAGGACGGGACATTCGATTTCGGCTCTGTAGCCCCAGGTCAGTATGTGCTGCGCACCTGCAGGGGTGGATGGGATGGGTTGGAGGTAACGATCGAGGTCAATCCCGATGAACCCGAGAAGCGGCTGGAGCTTGTCGTGGGTCCTTCCGAGGCGCCTGGCAAACGAGATCTTCGGTGGGTGACACGTTAGGTGCTCCGCCGCATAACCCATCGTTCCAGCGGGCGGCCGGGCTTCGCCCGTCCGCCGCTGAACTCATGATCCGTTGACAGCAAGGAGTAGAGCGCAGCCGTGCCAGCGAGAGTCATCGGATCCGTTTGGTCGGTCGCTGGCATCTTGTTGCTTGTCTGGGCCGGGCTCGGTCTCTATCGCTGGAGCCAAACGATCGAGCGCTTTTCGAGCCAGCGTAATGCAGCGCTCATCTTCCTGGCCTTCGCAGTTGTCGCAGTTGTCGGCGGGTTCCTGGCGGCGCTGCGTCGCCGGGCTGGCAAGCCGGTGCTCGAGGTCGCTTCGTGGCTCACTCTGGCTTACTCAGCGTCGTACTTCTTGATGGGCGGCGTCGACGACACAAGCAAGTCGTATCTGTTCTCTGTTCTCTGTTCTTGTCGCTGCGGTGCTCGCGGTGACGACGTTGGTTCTCAGGAGGCGGCTTGCTGTCTAACACCTCGTTCGAGCGGGCGCGCTCGGCAGCTGTGGCCCGCTTCGCGGCTCGTCAGTGGTGGCGCGCCGCTCAACTCATGATCCGTTGGGCGGCAGAGAACCCCTCATGAGTCTGTTCGACCGATTCCATCCAATTGTTCGTGCTGCTCGATCGAACGATGCCGATCGGTTCTTGGAGGTGCTCGTCAAGAGCGAGGTCTGGTTCATCGCCGCGCCTTCAATCGACGGTGTGGACCCGGCTGCCCTTCGTCCGGAAGATCTCGCGGGCTTTGTCGAGAGAGCTGCGCGAACCGCAAACGAGCAAGAGCTTCTCGAACCGTGGCAATACGAGGTTGATGGGAGGAGAGTCTTCCCCATCTTCAGTAGTCAAGGCCTCCTCGAGCGGTTTCTCCAGGCGTATGTAACCGAAGTCAATCGCATTATTCCCTTCAACATCGGCAAGACGATGTTCTTGCGGTTGGTTCAGCCGGTTCTCTCTGCCGATCAGGTAGTCCTGAATCCGAGGTCGGCTTATCTGCGCACATTTGGCGCTGCCGAACTCGCGTTGCTCGCCGAATCCGCGGCGACTCGCGATGCGAGGTGAACGCTGCGGTCTGCCGCCCAACCAGTCGCTGCACCGGTCGCGCCACGCGCGCCTCGGCCGGCTTCGCCGGTCGGTCGCCGTGGGGCGCGCCGGTGAGCTCATGATCCGCAGGCAACTAGAATGTGTTCGATTCCGCCATGAGTCTTGATTTCATCCTTCTGAACGCCGAGGGCGTTTCTCCGGGGGTTCAAGACCCTCCAGAAGGTTGGAATGCGCGGCCGATGGGTTCCGCGTCTGAAGTGCGCGGCGCGATAGAGCGTGTGCTGCAAGACATCGACTGGGGCGAGCCAACCACAGGCCAGTATCAGGCCGAAGGCGTGCACGTTCATGTCGGCATTCACGGCGAGGCCGAGGTGAGCTCCGTGGGCATCACCGTTCATGGCTTCGGGAACTTCACGAGCGTCATCGCTGACCTCTGCAGGGCCAACGACTGGGTCGCGTTCGATGATGGGAGCGAAGGTCTCTTTCAGAATCGCGGCATCTCTTTCTAGTGCTCAAGCGCCGTGGGATGCCTGCTAACCGGTTGCAGCGGACGGCGCTGCGCGCCGCCGCTGAACCGGAGCGTTAGCTGGCAGAGCAGTTTCTCCGACGGGCGTAGAATCTTCCCGTGCCGCCCGAGGCTCGCGAGGTCATGAAGATGGTAGAGAAGGATGGTTGGTTCCTGGTGGCGACGAAAGGCAGTCATCGTCACTACAAGCATCCGACCAAGCTCGGCCGAGTCACAATTGCAGGTCATCCGGGCCATGACATCGCGGTCGGAACCTACATGAGCATTCTCAAGCAGGCGGGTCTCAAGAGGTAGCCATGCACAAGTTTCTCATCATCATCGAAACAGCCGGGGCCAACTTCTCGGCCTACTCGCCAGACCTTCCCGGATGCATCGCGACGGGAGAAACGCGAGAAGAGACCGAGCGGAACATGCTCGAGGCTATCCAGATGCACATCGAAGGTCTTCGCGAAGACAATCTGCCAATCCCCCAATCGTCTTCCTTTGCAGAGGTAATCCTCGTCCCTACATGAACGTTTGGAGCCTGCCTGCTAACCAGTCGCTCGAGCGGGCGCGTTGGACGCCCGCGGTCCGCTTCGCGGGGCGGCAGTTCTGCCGCGCCGCTCAACTCCAGATCCGGGAGGTTGCTGAAAAACGTTCCGAGACCGTAGGAATCGAAGGAATTCGGCCTATCTGCGATCAGAAACAGAGGGGTTGTCAGCCTGGACCCTCTCGAAACGAGGTTCTTCGATGAGTTTTTCAGCAGCCTCTTAGGCGGTCGAAGCCACAGTGAGAATTCATGTGCGCAACGAGGAGAACAAGAAGCTCGTCCGGCGCTACTACGAGGAAGTCGTCAGCACGGGCGCGGTTGACGAAGTCGCGCGCTTCATCTCCCCGGACTACGTCGAGGTTCATGACAACAAGAGGTATGCAATCGGTATTGACGGAGCGAAGGAGCACATTCGGGGCGTCCGCCAGACGTACCCGGATCTACATCTCACGGTCGAGCAGCAGATCGCAGAAGGTGAATGGGTTGTCACTCGAGTCACGATGCGTGGCACCCATCGCGGCGAATGGCAGGGCATCAAGCCCACGGGAAAGCCCGTGGAACTGACGGCCGTGAACATCGATCGGGTCGTGGCAGGACGTATCGTGGAGCATGGTGGCGCCGCCAATCTTCTCGGTCCCCTTTTGGAGATCGGCGCCATCCAAGTGGGGAGAGGCGGAAATGACTGAGCACGTCGATACGTCGCCTAACAAGGCGATGCAGCCGGACGGCCCTCCGGGCCGCCGCTGATCGCCGACCCGTTAGACGGGAATAGGAGGCAATAGTGAAGTTTCCGGTGTGCATCCCAAATGTTCTGTTTGCCGCGGCAATCGGCCTTATGACATGGACACCGTGTCCCGTCGTCGCTCAAGAACCCGCCGTCATAGATGGGCCCACTGCGCATGTCTATTCCACGATTGCCGGCGGTGACCTGAATGCCTATGTGTTCTCGCCGCATGAGCGGATGGGCGGCAGCCGCCGGGCTGCGATCGTCTTGTTTCACGGGGGCGGCTGGACCGTGGGTGAAGCTGAATGGGCGTTCCCGCGGGCGCGGCATTTTGCGGAGCGTGGGGTGATTGCGATCGCGGCCCAGTACCGACTATCGGATCAAGATAGCGTGACGCCGCTTGAGGCGATGGCAGATGCACGGGCGGTAATGCAATGGACGCGAGCTCATGCTGACTCCCTTGGTATTGATCCCAATCGCATCGCAGCCTACGGCTGGTCGGCTGGCGGGCACTTGGCGGCATGTACAGCGATATTCAAGGATGACCGTGGAGTCGCGAGCGTTAGTTCCGTACCCAACGCGCTGGTCCTGGTTTCGCCAGCAGTGTCGCTAGTGTCGGACAAGTGGTTCCAGCGCCTCCTCGGGAAGCGCGCCGATGCGCGAGAGGTGTCACCCGACGAGAATGTGCGAGAAGGAATGCCGCCTGCGTTGATTCTGCAGGGAAGCACCGACACGGTGACACCGTTGGCCGGTGCGAGACGTTTTTGCGACCGGATGCACGACGCCGGCAATAGCTGCGAGTTGCAGGTGTACGAGAACGTCGGGCATCTCTTCACGCCGAAAGGGATTCCCGACGATGGCATGCCGAAGCCAGATCCGGAAACCTCGAAGGCTGCGGCGGCGAAGACCGATGAGTTTCTGATCTCCCTCGGCTTCATGGAAGTGCGGCCGAAGTGAAGATCGTGGAATACCGTCCAACCAGCGCTTGCATCTGACAACCGCGTCTGTCAGGGCCCTGGCGGGGCCGGCGCCGCGCCAGCCACGCGTGCAGGTGAAGCCAACGTTAGGCCGCACGGGCCTCACTTGTTGCCGGTGCTACGCTGATTGCATGAGCGCGACGATCTTCCGGGCCGCGGGCCTCAGATTCTTCGTCTTCTCTCGGGAAGAAGCGCGGATCCACGTCCATGCGGTCGGCCCGAACGGCGAGGCGAAGTTCTGGCTCGAGCCTGAGATCGCGTTGGCGCGAAACTACGGCTTGTCCGAGCGCTAGATTCGCGAGGCGCTGCGGCTGGTCGCGGAGCACGAGGATGAGATCAGAAGAGCTTGGCAAGAGCACTTCGGCTCTTGAAGTGACGAACGTCTCGCAGCATGGTTTCTGGCTGCTGGTTGATGAGCGAGAGAGCTTTCTCCCGTTCAGCCAGTTCCCGTGGTTTGCTGACGCGACGATCGCCGAGCTGTCGGAAGTGGAGCGCCCGATGCCGCACCATCTCTACTGGCCTGCGCTGGACGTAGACCTTCACCTCGAGTCCATCGAGCATCCCGAGGCATACCCCTTGGTCAGCGGCGGGCGGCCGCACAAGTCGCTCCAGCGGTCACCGTCCGCGCGTTCGCGCGGCCGGCGCCGCTGAGCTCCAGATCCGTTCGGCAGAAGACGAGCAATGGACAACACCTGTCGTCTTTACACGGACTTGGCATGGCTGTGGCCACATGTGGGGCGATGCCGCCGATGAGTACGCGCACTATTGCCGTCACGTCGCAAGCCTGATCGAACAGCACGCAGAGCGTCCGGCAGGCACATTGCTGGACATCGGGTGCGGCGGCGGCAAGAACGTCTTCAACTTGAAGGGGAAGTTCAGTGTCACCGGTGTGGATCTGAGTCCCACCATGCTCGCGCAGGCAAGAGATCTGAACCCAGAGAGCACGTTCGTCCACGGGGACATGCGGACGTTCCGGCTCGGAAGGACGTTCGATGCCGTTCTGATGGACGACGCAATATCGTACATGACCTGCCTCGCGGACTTCGTGGCGGCGTTCCGCACCGCGTCTGCCCACCTGAACGCCGGCGGGGTTCTGGTCGCGACTCCAGACGTGACGACCGAAACATTCCGGCAGAACAAGACCATCGCTACGCCGGCCACGCGCACGGGCACACGGGACGAGCTCGATGTCGTCTTCGTCGAGAACGTCTATGACCCGGACCCCGCGGATGAACAGTATGAGACGACGATCCTCTATCTCATCCGCGACCATGGGCACCTTCGGATTGAGACCGACCATTGGACAATGGGCCTCTTCTCTCTCGACACCTGGAGGCGTGTTCTGCGCGAAACCGGTTTCGAGGTGCATGAGGGACGGTACAACGCGGGCGAGGATGAGTACACGGTGTTCGCCTGCGTGAAGGCGAGATGAAGGCCGAACAACGGGTTGCAGCCGACGTTGCTCCGCTGCGCTCCGCAACGCGGCTGAACCCGACCGTTCGCTAGGCGCGCCTCGAATCAGTTGTGGGATTCATCCGCCCTTGCAGAAAGGAACTCGAGCAATGAGAAGACGCCCAGCACACCTTCTGCTGGTCCTTGCCCTCGGCCTCTCCATGGCACCGGCACAAGGCGCCGAGCCATCGCGCGACGACGCTGTTGTCGCCGCGAAGAACTGGCTCTCCTTGGTCGACGCCGGGAAGTATGACGAGAGCTGGAGTCAGAGCGGAGCCGTCTTTCGGCAGGCGGTAACCAAGCAGCAGTGGAATCGCGCCGCCGCTGGCGCTCGCGCTCCGCTTGGAGCGCTCGAGACGCGCGAGCTCGGGGCCGTGACCGAGGCCTCGTCTCTCCCGGGCGCACCCGATGGAAGGTATGTCGTCATACAGTTCCACACGTCCTTCGTCAGCAAGGCATCTGCCGTCGAGACAGTGACGGCCATCCTCGAGGTCGATGCGCGTTGGCGCGTTGTCGGCTACCGCATCAAGTAGTGCGCGGTCGCGCCCAACACCTATCGGGGCTCGACAAGCGCTTGGAGGCGCGCGGTCGCGAGCGGGTCTCGCGACGTCCCAGAAGCTCTTTCGTGCCCTCAGCGCGCCCGCATCAATTCGGGGATCTCGAAGGATCCGTTGGCTGTGTCCCCAGTCTTATTGGGGGATCGGGCTCGTGCGAGGGGCAACGTCGTGCGGTCAGGCGATGACAAGGGAGAGAGCCCAGGCGTCTCTTCAGATCGACGAGGCGTACGATCCTCGGTGCTTCCGCGGTCGAGAACGCAGGCGTACATCGCCCGACCGTGCAGATCGACGCCACGGGTGAACTCGTGAGACTGGTCATAGAATCGCATGCAGTGCCTCCTCTGGCAGGTGGTTTAGGCTCCTGGAAAGCTACCGCGTGGGTAGCCCCAGAGGGGGCCGGCATGAGATTCAACTCGCTGCAGCGGGCGCGCTCCACGCGCCGCTGAGGTCATGGCCCGTTAGCCCGGTCATCTAGACCGACCTCTAATGGAGGGATCAGGCATGGCTAGGCCAGCAAGAGTAGCGACTGCTGCTTTGAACGTGCTCTTGCTGGCTGGCATCGCCTACAAGTTCGTTGATGACCCCCCGGTCAACGAGCGCGGATGGATTTGGCTGGCGCTTTTTCTTGGTTGTCCGGCCATGAACGTGCTAGGGCTATCCGGAGTATTCAGCCGAACCTCCACCGTCATAGCTGCGTTCTTCAACGGTGCTGGCATCTTGGTGTGGGGCGGACTGATTGCTCTAATGATGGTCTGGCCAATGGGGAATAGACCCAAAGGAGTCGAGGTGGTGGTACTTACCGGCTCGTGGCTTGTTCTTGTTCTTACCGAGGTGGTCCTGGTACGTATGGCCGCAAGTAAGCGATCCGGATACGTGTGACAGCAGAATATGAACCAAGGCGATATCTTCGGGTCTATCGCAGAATGAGCAGAACTCGCGTTTGGCTAAGGCAAACCGAAAGCATGCATCGATCCGAAGAAATGGGCTCCTGTGATGCCGACGAAGAGCTCTATCAGCTAGTCCCCGAGCCCGTTGCGGGCTAACAACCACTTCGAGCCGACGGCCTACCCTTCCGCTACGCTCCAGGGCAAGCTGCGGCTCAAGTAGAACGTCAGATGGCCGAAGGGCATCCCGAAATGAAGAGGGTCATTCGGGCGGCTGTGACAGCGATCGTTGCACTGGTCCTTCTGTTTGTGGCCGATCGAGTTCTGCAGCCGGTACCTGTTCCCGCAGCTTCAGTAGCTCCAGAGGGGGCCTGCATGAGATTCACCTGGTTCGAGCGGGCAACAGGGCTGGCCGCTGAACTCCATTTCCGTTGGGCATCACAGCGAATTGGAGAATGAACCGTGGCGCCAAGACCAAAGAGAGATGAGCCGAGGGCCAGGCCCGGTGCGGAAGCGGAGCGCGCGACCGCGATGGCGGCCACTCATCTCATCGGCGAGCGGATCCGGTCTCTGGGTGGCTGGCGCGCCGAGACCCTGGCGGAGGTTCGCCGCCTTATCCACGAGGCGGACCCGGACATCAGGGAGGAGTGCAAATGGATCAAGCCCAGCAACCCACTGGGGGTGCCCGTATGGTCCCACTCCGGGATCGTCTGCACCGGAGAGGCCTACAAACAAATGATCAAGCTGACTTTCGCCCGGGGTGCCTCCTTGGCAGATCCTCGGGGGCTCTTCAACTCCAGCCTCGATGGGAACACGCGTCGCGCCGTCGACATCCGGGAGGGAGAGGCGCTCGATGCCGAGGCGTTCAAGGCCCTGATCGAGGCCGCGGTCGCGGAGAATCTCCGGTCCAGCGCCCTGAGGTCACGGGGCCGTGGCCGGACCTGAGCCGGGAGTCACCCTGGAAGAAGGCGTGAGGTGACACCCAACCCGTCGTTCCAGCGCACCGCGTCTCCGGCGGCTGCTGAACTCAAACGCCAGATGGCACCACCAACCCTTCATCTCTCCACGGTCCTTTCGGACGTCTGCTGCCTGCTGACGTTTCGTCGTCCATCGGAAGCGATTGTCGTCCACTGGAAGGCTTACCTCGCGTTCGGCCTCTTCTTTACCTGGCTCGCCGGCGTCGGGCGGTACTGGGACAACCCTCGTGCGCAATCTTGGCAGTACCTTGGTCTCGGATCAGTCGCATACGTGTTCTCCCTAGCGCTCGTTGTCTGGCTGATCGTCGCCCCTCTCAAGCCAGAGCACTGGTCCTACAGGAACGTCTTGACGTTCATAACCCTCACCTCACCACCTGCGCTGCTGTATGCGATTCCGGTCGAGAGGTTTCTTTCCTTGAATCAGGCGCAGAGCCTCAACGCCTGGTTCCTCGCCGTAGTTGCCGCGTGGCGCGTTGCCATGCTCACCGTCTACTTGCGTCGTGTCGCTCGGCTCTCGGGCGCTTCCATACTTGTCGCTTCCCTGCTTCCGCTTGTTCTCATTGTGGTCAGCCTCACGGCGTTGAATCTCGAGCACGTTGTGTTTGAGATCATGGCGGGGGTCCGCCCAGAAGACCGCTCAGGCAATGACGCGGCATACGGAATCGTCACGTTGCTTTCTCTCTTCGCTGTCGTTTCCTCTCCGTTGCTGGTTGCAGCCTATCTATGGCTCATTTATCGTTTGCGCCGTGCCGACTAACGGATCGTCGCAGCAGCCGACGCGCCCGTTGCGCCGCGCGTTCTTCTACTCCTGTGGCGCGCGGCTGGATTCAGGTTCCGTTGGGCGTCAGGGCGGACAGCGATGAAGCGCACCAGATCACGACTGCACCAGAGCATCCTCGAGACCTGGGCGACGAACAATCGCATCACGATCTTCCTGGTCGAGCACCTTCCCACTGCCGTGTGGGGCGCAGCCGTCCCGGGCGCTCCGCGTCGCACGATTCGGATGGTCGCCGGCCATATCCACAATGCTCGCTGCATGTGGATCAGAAGCCTCGGAAAGCCACTCGGCATCGCCCTGCCCCGATCGGTCGACAGGCATCGGGTCGGCCGCTCTCAATTGATCGCCGCCTTGAAACGCAGCGGCCGCGGAATCGCGAGTCTGCTCTCCCTGGGGCTCGAGCGGGACGGAGAGATTCCCCGCACTCCGGCCTATTCGTGGCGCAACCTGCCACTCGACGTGGGGCATGTGCTGGCCTATTTCGTCGCCCATGAGGGCCATCACCGAGGACAGATCGTGCTCGTCGCGCGCCAACTCGGTCATCGTCTCGATGCCGACGTCACCAGCGGCCTGTGGCAGTGGACTAAGCGGGCCGCGGAGGCGCAGAGCTTGCCGACCCACTCTTCCAGACTCCAGGATGCGCGACCTGATGCCTGACTCATGAGCCGTTGGGCGCCGCTCGGTACGTTCGTGGAACATCGGGGATGGTTGAGAAGGGGCAATCTCCACAGCCACACTTCGGCGACCCTGTGCGATCTCGTACCTCCGCGGAGATCGAAGCCGGCGGGATAGCCAATCTCGAGAGCATCGTCTGTGGTTTCACTACGCCGGTAGAGGCCCCGCCCGGCATGGAGTTCCTCTACAGCCGCAACCGCGTCAGCGTCGCCACCTCTCACGCCCGCCGCGCCCGTGATCTGGTGACCAGCCCGCGCCTGCTCGAGCCGGAGTGCCGCCCGCCCCGGCAGATGCAGCTCGCCTGCGCCCTGTGCCGGTGGGTCGAGATGGCGAAGTTGGTTGCCCCAGCGTAATCTCTCGCCGCGCCGCGCGTAGGATGAGCGGACCGCAACGCGGCATGAGGCTCGTGCCCGCTGCGGGGAGCCGACCATGAAGAGAGCCACGATCGCCGGCGGGGCGTTCGCCATCGTGCTCGTCCTCCTCGCCCTCGCCCTCGCCGCCGGCCACCGGGCCCTCGAGCAGGACGTCGACTCCGCCGCGGCGACCTCGCCCACGATCACCCCCTCGACCACCCCCTCGACTGCGGCGGCGGAGGACCACCCGGGCTTCCTCTACGGCCGCATCACCACCCATGACGGCGCCACCTACGAGGGGCGGCTGCGCTGGGGAGGCGACGAGGAGGCGTTCTGGGGCGACTACTTCAACGGCTTCAAGGACGAGAACCCCTGGGTCGCCCACGTGCCGCCCGAGCGGCTGCCCAAGGAGCGCCGCCCGATCGAGATCTTCGGGGTCGAGATCGCCCACCGGGAGCGCCAGATCGACCTCGGCCGGCCTTTCATGGCGCGCTTCGGCGACATCGCGCGCATCGAGGCGCGCGGCCGCGACGTGCGGGTGACTCTCAAGAGCGGGACCGTGTTCGACCTCGACCGCCTCGCCGCCAGCGACTTCGACGACGGCGTGCGAGTGTGGGACGCCAGGCGCGGCGTCGTGGACCTCGACAGTCTGCGGATCCGCACGCATCGAGCTCCTCCCCACCGCCCGGCTGGGCGCCGCCCCCGACCGGCTGCACGGTACGGTGCGCACGCGGCAGGGCGACTTCACCGGCTTCGTCCAGTGGGACCGGGAGGAGTGCGTCGGCTCCGACGAGCTCGACGGCCACACCGCCGACGGTGAGCTCAGCCTGCGTTTCGACACCATCCGCTCCATCGCGCGCCGCTCGCGCGACAGCTCCCTGGTGACGCTGCTCGACGGCCGCGAGATCGTGCTCTCCGGCACCCGCGAGGTCGGCGACGGCAACCGCGGGATCTACGTCGACGACCGGCGCTACGGCCGGGTGCTGATCTCCTGGGACGCCTTCGAGCGCGTCGACTTCAGCCCCGGCGGCAGCGGCCCCGCCTACGGCGACTTCCCGCCGGGGCGCCCGCTCACGGGCAGCGTCACCACCCGCGCCGGCCGCCGCCTCGCCGGCCGGCTGGTCTACGACCTCGACGAGAGCGAGACCACCGAGACGCTCGACGCCCCATCCCAGGGCGTGGACTACACCATCCCCTTCGGCCTGATCGCCTCGATCGTGCCCTCCGGCGGCGAAGAGCGCGGCGCCCAGCGCGCCAGGGTGACCCTCCATAGCGGCGAGGAGCTGCAGCTCGAGCGCGCCGGCGACCTCGGCGAGGGGAATGCCGGCATGCTGATCTTCGTCGACGGCCGTCGAGCGCCCCGAGTACGTGCCCTGGACCGACGTCGAGCAGGTCGACTTCGACCGCCCGCCGGCCTCAGATCGCAGCCTGGCAGCCATCGACCCGCCGCCCAACCCCTCGCTGCAGCGGGCTCCCTAGGCTCGCCGCCGAGCTCCATTTCGTCAGGCCGCGCCAGCAAATGCCTCGACACTCCATCGTTCGGCTTGTCGGCATCGTCGTTGGCCTTGCCGCGTTCGCCTAGACCGCAGAGATGTCGCAGGCGCCTCCCATCCTTCGGATCGCGCTCCTCGGCGCGCTCTGGGCGAACCTGTTTTCGTTTCCTCTCGCGGTCTTGATGGCAGCGATCTATCGGTTTCCAGTGCCGTTTGCTGGCTACCAGTCCGGCGTCTCCACGATTCCCATGGTGTTGGGAGCGGCTGTCTTCTACTGGTTCTATGGCGGTTTCGCGGTGCTCGTGGCCTTCGGTTCGCTTGCGGGAGCTCTCGCCCACGCGCTTCACGGGTCGAACCCGCGTCGCGCCCGGACCTGGATGCTCTGCTTGTCAGCGGGCGTGGCACTAGCTGGGGTCGCCTTCATGGCGGTTCTCGATAAGCTGATCGGACCGTGGTGAACCCGAGCAAGTCGGCACCGACCGCGTGTGTCTCGACAGGTCTGCGGTTCACGAAATCGTTCGAGCGGACGGCCCTCGCGCGCGGTGGCTCGCTTCGCCCGGAGGTCGTGTTCGTGACCCGTCGCAGGGCTCAGATCCGCTGGCCGGACCGACGAATCGTGAGAACAGAATCGATCGCGCAACGGGTTGCACTCCAAGAGCTCGTGCTCCCGAGGCACGCGGAGCTGCTCGAGTCCTGGCTGCGCCGCCCTCACGTGATTCGGTGGTGGGGCGAGCAAGGCCAGGAGCTGACAGCTCTTCTGCGCCGGCCACCAGGCAGCCATGCTCTGATCGTCGCGGACGGAGTGCCCGTAGGTTATCTCTGCTGGGGACCGCCCGCAGCCGATGAGCTCGCCGCCGCCGGCTTGATGGACCTACCCGATGCCCTCGTGGACATCGATATCCTGATCGGCGAGCCGCAGTTCGTGGGCCACGGCATCGGGCCGCGGGCACTCTGCCTGCTTCTCGACCGACTTCGCACTCGATCCGACGTCCGCTGGGCCGGCGTCGGGACTGCGCGCTCGAACCAGGTTGCCATCGCGGCGTTCGAGAAGGCCGGCTGTCGCCTCTTCACGGAGTTCGAGGATCCCGACAGCGGACCGTGCAAGTACATGGTCGTCGACCTTCGCGAGCCGGCCGTCGAGCCCGTCGCTCGAGCGGGCGCAGGCGAGTAGCCTGGAGCCAACACGGGAGGACAGCCATGCAAGAGTCGATGACGACGACGTCCTTCAGC
Organism: uncultured Acidobacteriota bacterium; assembly: GCA_963700315.1. Lineage (GTDB taxonomy): Bacteria > Acidobacteriota > Thermoanaerobaculia > Multivoradales > JAGPDF01 > JACTMI01. Next base: position 12,992 of record CAVOXC010000004.1, read on the forward strand.
ATCGAAGGCTATCGGACGACGGCCAATCACGGTGTCGTGCGGGGTATCACCGTCAGGTCACGGTCCATCTTCGGCACCATAGGAGCGAGCATTCAAACGCTGTTTGGTGGGGACATAACCCTCTTCTCGGAACTCTGCGAGAAGACCCGGGCCGATGCTTTCGACATGATGCTCGAACATGCCGAGGAACGTGGCGCGAATGCCGTCATCGGAATCCGCTACGACGCCACTGAGGTCATGAGCGGCGTGAGCGAAGTCCTCTGCTATGGCACGGCGGCTACCGTCGTGCGAGAGGCTAGGTAGTCAATCGTTGCGCCGGACGCCGCCAGTCTGCGTTCTTCGACCGCGGCCATGTCGAGGCTCATGAGCTCGCTACAAGCGACCGCTGCCGCCAGCGGTGCCGGTGACCTCGAAGTCCATTGGACGGCGGGCGGGACCTGCGAGCAGGAACCGCCGCTGGACAGTTACTTCGGAGGAACCAATGCGGACAAGACCGATGGTACCCGCGATCGCCGTTTTGTTGATGGCTGTTGGCTGCGCCACGTCGCCGAGTGGCGACCTCGACGCCAACAAAGATCTGGTACGGGAGTTCACCGAAACTGCCAACGGGGCGGACTGGGATGGGCTCGCGGAGATCGTGGCCGTGGATTTCACCCGTCACAGTGCGGCAACTGCCGGCCCGCCGGTCACTTCACGCGACGAGCTCGTTGAGCTGCAGAAGATACTTCTCGGTAGCCTTCCCGACCAGCATGTCGCTCTCCAGCAGCTGGTTGCAGAAGGAGACCTGGTCGCCGCCCTGACGACGTACTCGGGTACGCAAACGGGCCCCATGGGCGCCCGTCCGGCCACCGGAAAGAAGGTGCAAGCCCCATTCCTGGCCCTGTTCCGCATCGAGTCGGGCCGGAGCGCCGAGCTCTGGGTGGAGTGGGACAACGTCGCGATGCTCACCCAGCTCGGGCTCTTTTCTTCGGCCCCGCCGGCTGCAGCTGAGGGAGAGTGACGTGACCGCCCTCTAGCCAGGTGATTGCCAACAGAAACCAAGGGCTCATCGGTTTGGCTCCATCTGACACGAGACTTACCGATGAGCTCCTCAGCACCCGCTTGGGGCGCTGCGGCAAGCTGGCTAGGATCGCCATGGAGCGGACGCGGCCGGTAGGCTAGGGTAAGAAGTTGGCGGAGCCCCGCTGACGCGTTGACCAGGGGAGGAGAGCTCGGATGGCGACTCGGCGCAAGATTGCCTCCGTCTTGACAGCCATCGCCGCAGTCGGGTTCGCGGCGACCGCCGCACTTCACAGCACCGGGCTCGACTCCGTGGTCGGCCTTGCAGGCCGGGGTCCGTCGGAGCTTCGGGCGCTCGCTCCCGCACTCTGGATCATGTTCTCCATCGACTTGCTCGTCCTCTCTCTGATCCTCGGCGCCATGGCGATCTGGCCCTCTGCCAAATCACGGTTCGTCGTCGCGTTCGCGGGCCTCTGCCCGCTCGGAGCCGCTGTTCTTCAACTTGTCTACATCGGGTTCATCCCACCGACAGCGATTCTCCTGGGCATAGCGGCCCTTTCGTTCGTAGCCGCAGCTCTTGACCCGGGGCGCGCGTGACCGGAGGTTTTCCGTTTCAGATGTGCGCGGTTTCCGGGGGCAGGTCACCCGTTCGAACTGGCGCTCCCTTCGATCACGCCTGCGAGAATGCGGGCGGCGATCCGCCGCCAGTAGACTCGAGGTCGGCTGGACTTCGCGGCCGGAGAGAAACGGGGGGAGGCGATGGACACCGCGACTCGGGTCAAGCTGGCGATCTATCGGCACTTCGCCGAGACCGCGCTCGGACCGGCGCCGGAGGAGGTGGCCGAGCGCGCCGGCGTGAGCCTCGCGGACGCGCGTGACGCCTATGCGAGCCTGCGTGCGCAGCGGCTGCTGGTGCTCGAGCCGGACGGAGCGTCGATCCGGATGGCGCCGCCCTTCTCGGGCATTCCGACCCAGCACGTCGTCGTCGTCGAAGGCAGGGAGTACTTCGCCAACTGCGCCTGGGACGCCCTGGGCGTGCCGGCGGCGCTGAAGCGGCCCGGCGAGGTGCGGTCCCGGTGTGAACAATCGGGAGAGCCTTTGCGCTTGAGAGTGGGTCTCGACGGCCCCGAGAGCTCAGCCTGGCTCTTCCACTGCCTCGTCCCGGCGGCGAAGTGGTGGGACGACATCGTCTTCACCTGAAGCACCATGCTCTTCTTCCGGTCGGAAGAACGGGTTCGAGAATGGTGTGCGGCGCAAGGCCGACCGTTGCGGCCGGTGGTGAGCATGGCCCAGCTCTGGAAGCTCGCCACGACCTGGTACTCGACTCGGCTGGAGGAGCATTCGCGGCGGCCCGCGCCCGGCGAGATGCGCTCGATCTTCGCCGGCCTGGGCCTCGCGGGCGAGTTCTGGGATCCCATGGCGTCCGGCGGATCGATGGCGGTCGGAGAGGCGCGCTAGACTTCAGAGTCCAGCGACGCAGGGAAGGACGGAATCCGAAGATGTCCGAGCTAATCCGACGGTTCGCCGCCAGCGGCTCATGATTCCCGCGCGCGAGGCGCTCGAGCGGTTGCGCGAGGGCAATCGCCGTTTCGTGTCGGGCGAGCAGAGCCGCGACGCCTTCACGAGCGGGCTGCGACGGCGGGCGCTGGTGACCGGACAGGCGCCGTTCGCCGCGATTCTCGGCTGCTCGGATTCGCGGGTGCCGGTCGAGATCGTCTTCGAGCAGGACCTGGGCGACCTCTTCGTCATCCGCGTCGCCGGCAACATCGTGGCGTCCTCCCAGATCGGCAGCGTCGAGTTCGCCGCGGAGCAGTTCGGCACGAGGCTCGTGGTGGTGCTGGGCCACTCCCAGTGTGGCGCGGTCGAGGCGACCCTGGGCGAGCTGCGGCGCTCGACGGCCGGGCCGTCGCGCAACCTCCGCTCGATCGTGGACAGGATCCGGCCCGCGGTCGAGGAGCTGGCGGCGACCGAGCTGCGCGACGATCCGGACGAGCTGCTGCGGCGCGCCGTCCGCGCCAACGTGCGCGCCTCGGTGAATCAGCTGAAGCATGGTTCGGACGTGCTCGAGCGACTGATCCAGGACGAAGGCCTGCTCGTCGTCGGCGCCGAGTACGCGCTCGAGTCCGGGGTCGTGGAGTTCTTCGATGGGCTGCCCGGGCCGGCGTCGCTCGGCACCTCGAACCGCCGGCCGCCGTCGGGGGAGGCGTGAACGGCCGGCACGTCGCGCTGCTGCGCGGGATCAACGTCGGTCGCGCCAAGCGGGTGAAGATGGCGGAGCTGCGCGCGCTGTTCGAGGCGCTCGGTTGCCGGGACGTGCGCACCCTGCTCAACAGCGGCAATGTCGTGTGCACGGCGCCGGCGCGAGGCAAGCTCCCGCCGGCGGCGCGGATCGAGGCGGCGCTGGCCGCACGCTGCGGCTTCTCGGCGCGGATCACCCTGCTCTCCGCCGCCGAGCTCGTCGAGATTCTCGCGGGCAATCCCCTACTTGGAGTCGCCACCGAGCCGACGCGCCTGATGGCCGGCGTGCTCGCCGATCCGGCGGATCGGGGCCGGCTCGAGCCGATCGCGGCGCGCGACTGGGGCGCGGAGGCGCTTGCGCTCGGCCGCCGGGTCGTCTACTACTGGTGTCCGGAGGGGTTGCTCGCGAGCCCTCTCGCCGAAGCGATCGGTCGCGCGCTCGGCGACGGGGTGACGTCGCGCAACTGGGCGACGATGGTGAAGCTCGGCGCCCTCGTTGCGGACTGAAGACAGGACGCGCGCGCCGGGAGACAGTGCGAGGTGGCGATGAACAAGAGACTGCTCAACGTCGAGGTCGTGCCGGGTAACGTCTGCTTCGGCTACGGCGCCGGGAATCCGCATGGCCCTCAGATCGATGTCTATCGCGATCCGGATGACCCCGGCGAGGCGGCGCCATGAGCGGCTCGCGCCGCAACGTCGCGAGCGGCGGGCCGTGGGAGGCGAGAGTCGGCTACTCGCGCGCCGTGCGGGTCGGGCCGCACGTCTGGGTCGCCGGCTCGACGGCGATGACGGCCGCGGGCCTGGTCGGCCACGGCGACGCCTACGCCCAGGCGCGTCAAGCGTTCGCGACGATCGAGCGGGCGCTCACCGAGGCGGGCGCGACGCTCGCCGACGTGGTCCGCACGCGCATGTACGTCACCGACGTCTCGCACTGGGAGGCGATCGGACGGGCTCACGGCGAGCTTTTTTCGGCGATCCGCCCGGCCGCGACGATGGTCGAGGTCGCCCGCCTCATCGACCCCGAGATGCTTGTCGAGATCGAGGTCGATGCCTACGTCGAGAATCCGTAGCCGCAGCCCGGCGCATCAGGGCCCGGGAGACCGCGGCTCCTCGAGCAGGGCGTCGAGCTGCTGCTTGAGCGCGACGAGCTTGGCGTCGAACGTCCTCGTATCGAGCAAGCTGTAGAAGCGGATCACGCCCGCGCGGGCCGAGCGGGCGGTATCCTTCAAGCAGGAGGCGGACGAGGGCCGGCGGCGTCGCTCGACTCCGCTAGACCCGCCGCCGCGATGAGGGGCTGAGGAGCGACGAATGAACGAGCTTCCGGAGCAGGTCGAGCGCTTTCTCGCGGGACGGCGCTTCGCCGTCGCAGGGGTCTCGCGGCAGAAGAGCGAAGCTGCGAACGCGATCTTCCGGAAGCTCGTGGCGGCGGGCTACGAAGTCGTGCCGGTCAACCCGAAGAGCTCCGAGGTCGAGGGGGTCCCCTGCTTCCCCGATCTCGCGGCGGTGCCTGGCGAGCTGGACGGCGTGGTCGTCGCCACGCCGCCGGACGCCGCCGTCGAGGTCGTGCGCCAGGCAGCAGCGCGCGGCGTGCCGCGCGTCTGGTTCCACCGCTCGTTCGGCGCCGGCAGCGTCTCGGAGGAGGCGATGAGCGCGGCGCGGGCAGCCGGTCTCGACTGCGTCGTGGGCGGCTGTCCGCTGATGTACGTGGCGCCGGTCGACATCGGCCACCGCTGCATGCGCTGGTGGCTCGCGCGCGGCGGCAGAGTGCCCGGATGACCGAGCGCGCGGCGGCGCCGAGGCCGGAGACGGCACGCCGGCGCTGGGGGTCGACCGCGCTCGCGCTCGGCGCGACGCTCGCGGTCCAGGCGGTCTCGGCGCTGCCCGAGCCCGCCTTCTTCGCGAGCGAAGGCGCGCGCCCGACGCTCGAGGCGGCGGTGTCGAGGATCGTCTTCGCGCCCGGCAGCTTGGTTCTCAATCTGCTCCACCTGCCGGTGTTCGCGCTGCTCGGTTGGCTCTGGTGCCGAGCCGCCGGAGCGTGGCTCGGCGCGCGCCGTACCGCGCTCGCGGTCGGCGCGACGGCCGCCGCGCTGTTCGCTCTGGTCAACGAGATCGCGCAGAGCGTGGTGCCGACCCGACACGCGTCCGTCACCGACGCCGTGGTCGATCTCGCCGGCGTCGCGCTCGGCGTCTGGTACTTCCGGCGCGGCGTCGGTCCAGCCGCCGCGCCGGAAACGGCGGATTGACCAGGGCGTCGATGGCGACCTTCGACAGGATCGGGCTCGATCTGCTCGAGGAGGCACTCGGCCTGCTCGAACAGGGCTTCGAGGGGTTGCCGGCGCTCGAATCGGGAATCGACCGGGAGGCGCTGCGAGAGACGCTGCTGGCGACGGCAAGCCGGCTGCGCGACAACTTTCCGTACCACCACCCGCTCTATATCGGGCAGATGCTCAAGCCGCCGCATCCGGTGGCGCGGTTGGCGTATGCGCTCGCGACCTGGCTCAACCCGAACAACCACGCGTTCGACGGCGGACGAGCGAGCTCGGCGATGGAGCAGGAGGCGGTCGCCGCGCTCGCGCGCATGCTCGGTCTGTCGAGCCATCTCGGCCACCTCGCCGGCGGCGGCACCATGGCCAACTTCGAGGCGCTCTGGGTGGGGCGCGAGCTCGCCCCGGGGCGGGCGATCGCAGCTTCGACCCAGGCGCACTACACCCACTCGCGGCTCTCGAAAGTGCTCGGCGTGTCCTTTCGCGCCGTCGGTGTAGACGCGCGCGGGCGGATGGATCCTGCGGCCCTGGCGGCGGCGCTCGAGAGCGGCGAGGTCGGGATGGTCGTCGCGACCCTCGGCACGACCGCGGCCGGTGCCGTCGACCCACTGCCAGAGATCCTCGAGCTCGCCCGGCGCCACGATGCCCGCGTCCACGTGGACGCCGCCTACGGCGGCTACTTCACCCTCGCCGGCGACCTCGAGGCGAGCGCCCGAGCCGCCTTCGACCGGATCGGCGAGGCCGACTCGGTGGCGATCGATCCGCACAAGCACGGGCTCCAGCCCTACGGCTGCGGCTGCATCCTGTTCGCCGATCCGTCGGTGGAGAGGATCTACCGGCACGACTCGCCCTACACTTACTTCAGCTCCGGGGATCTTCACCTGGGCGAGATCTCGCTCGAGTGCTCGCGGGCCGGAGCCTCCGCAGTCGCGCTCTGGGCCACCCAGCGGATGCTGCCGCTCGAGCGAGGCGGCGAGCTCGCGGGTGGGTTGGAGGCGGGGCGGGCGGCGGCGCTCGCGCTCCATGCTGCGCTCGAGTCGGACCGCCGTTTCGCGCCGCTCTTCGCTCCGGAGCTCGACATCGTGGTCTGGGCGGTGCGGGCGCGGTCGGCCTCGGAGTCCTCGATCCTCGCCCGGCTCCTGTTCGATGCCGCGGCAGCGCGCGACCTCCACCTCGCGCTCGCCAGCTTTCCGCGCGCGATGGTCGAGGGGGCGGGAGCGGTGACCGACTGGGACGCCGCCGAGATCCGTTGCCTGCGCGCCTGTGCGATGAAGCCGGAGCACCGCGAATGGATGGGCGAGATCCTCGCCCGGCTCGACGCCGCGGCGGAAGACGTGCTGCGCTGACGAGCGAAGCGAACGGGCCTAGGCTCTCGAAGCCTCCTGTGGAATCCGCATCGAGTAGAACGAGCGCCAGACGAAGGTGAGCGCGACGGCGAAGAACGCGACCGAGAGTGCGCGGGTGAGCCCGCCCCGCCCGGCCGCGGTGAGCTCCACGGCGAGCTCGACGGCGAGCAGGCCGAACAGCGTCGTGAACTTGATCACCGGATTGAGCGCGACCGACGAGGTGTCCTTGAACGGGTCGCCGACAGTGTCGCCGACCACGGTCGCGGCGTGGAGGTCGGTGCCCTTCTCCTCGAGCTCGACCTCGACGATCTTCTTGGCGTTGTCCCAGGCGCCACCCGCGTTGGCCATGAAGATCGCCTGGAAGAGGCCGAAGAGCGCGATCGAGATCAGGTAGCCGACGAAGAAGAAGGGGTCGAAACAGGCGTATGCGAGCGTCGAGAAGAAGACCGCGAGGAAGATGTTGAACATGCCGCGCTGGGCGTACTGGGTGCAGATCGCGACGACCTTCTTCGAGTCCTCGACCGAGGCCTTGGGGCTGTCGGCGTCGAGCTTGATGTTGCGCTTGATGAACTCGACAGCGCGGTAGGCGCCGGTCGAGACCGCCTGGATCGAGGCGCCGGTGAACCAGTAGATCGTCGCGCCCCCCGCCAGCATCCCGAGCAGAAACTGCGGGTGGAGCACCGAGAGCTTGTCGACGTCGCGGGTGAGACCGTGGGTCAGCAACATGATGATCGAGAAGATCATCGTGGTCGCGCCGACTACGGCGGTGCCGATGAGCACCGGCTTCGCGGTCGCCTTGAACGTGTTGCCGGCGCCGTCGTTGGCCTCGAGGTGGCGCTTGGCGAGCGCGAAGTCGGGGCGGAAGCCGAACGTCTGTTCGATCTCGGCGGCCGCGCCGGGGAGCGACTCGATCATCGACAGCTCGAAGATCGACTGGGCGTTGTCGGTCACCGGGCCGTAGGAGTCGACCGCGATCGTCACCGGACCCATGCCGAGGAATCCGAAAGCGACCAACCCGAAGGCGAAGATCGCCGGCGCGATCATCAGGCCGCCAGGGAAGGCGCCGGCCATCCAGGCGGCGACGCCCATCAGCGCAGCGATGGCACCCCCCATCCAGTATGCGGAGAAATTGCCGGCGACCAGACCGGAGAGGATGTTGAGCGAGGCGCCCCCTTCCCGCGATGCGATGACGATCTCCTGGACATGGCGTGACTCGGTCGAAGTGAAGACCTTGACCAGCTCCGGAATGATGGCGCCGGCGAGCGTGCCGCAGCTGATCACGGTGGCGAGCTTCCACCACATCGAGCCGTCCCCGCCGAGCTCGGGGACGAGCAGCCACGAGACGGCGTAGGTGACCGCGATCGAGACTAGCGAGGTCAGCCAGACCAGGCTGGTGAGCGGTGCCTCGAAGTTCATCTTGTCGACGTCTTCGTAGCGGGAGCGGGCGATCGTCTCGTTGACGAAATAGGAGCCGATCGAGGTCCCGATCATCAGGACACGCATCGCGAAGATCCAGACCAGCAGTTGGACCTGGACGGTCGAATCGGCGACGGCGAGCAGGATGAAGGTGATGAGGGCGACGCCGGTGACGCCGTAGGTCTCGAAGCCATCGGCGGTCGGGCCGACCGAGTCGCCGGCGTTGTCGCCGGTGCAGTCGGCGATGACGCCCGGGTTTCTGGCATCGTCCTCCTTGATGTTGAAGACGATCTTCATCAGGTCCGCGCCGATGTCGGCGATCTTGGTGAAGATGCCGCCGGCGATGCGCAGCACCGCGGCGCCCAGCGACTCGCCGATCGCGAAGCCGATGAAGCAGGGGCCGGCGTAGTCGCCCGGGACGAAGAGCAGGATGACGAGCATGATGACGAGCTCGGTCGAGATCAGCAGCGTCCCGATCGAGATGCCGGCCTTGAGCGGGATCTCGTAAGTCGGAAAGGGCTTGCCGGCGAGCGCGGCGAACGCCGAGCGCGAGTTGGCGAAGGTGTTGACGCGGATGCCGAACCAGGCGACGCCATAGCTGCCGGCGATGCCGACCAGGGAGAACAGCACCACCAGCGCGAGCTGCTCGAGGCGGAAGTGCCGAAGCCAGCCGAAGTAGACCAGGATGATGGTCGCGATGAAGGCCCAGAGCAGCAGGATGAACTTCCCCTGGGTCTGCAGGTAGGTCTTGCAGGTCTCGTAGATCAGCTCCGAGATCTCGCGCATCGACTCGTGCACCGGCAGCCGCTTGAGCTGGCGGTAGATCGCCATGCCGAAGAGCGCGCCGGCGACGCAGACCAGGAGACCGAAGAGCAGCAGACGGTCGCCGGCGAGACCGAGGAAACGGACCTGAGACAGTGGGGGCAAGACGAGATCGGCCTCGCCCGCCCAGGCAGGCGAGGCTCCGAGCACGGCGGCGGCCAACAGGATGCGAGAGCGCATGTCTCCTCCGAGGGAATTCGCCGGAGCGTATGCCGCGCGCACCCGTCCTGCCCCGCCCCCCGGCGCGGGGCCCAGCAAACAGGAAGACCCCGGCGTAGCCGGGGCCTCGAGGTCTTTCCGGGCGCCGCCGCTCGGCGGTTCGAGCTAGAGCATGGTCGCGATCACCAGCGCGATCACGGACATCAGCTTGAGCAGGATGTTGAGCGAGGGGCCGGAGGTGTCCTTGAAGGGATCGCCGACGGTGTCGCCGACCACGGCCGCCTTGTGCGGATCGGAGCCCTTGTAGTACTTCTGGCCGTCGATCTCGACGCCTTCCTCGAACATCTTCTTGGCGTTGTCCCAGGCGCCGCCGGCGTTCGACTGGAAGATCGCCATCAGCACGCCGCGAGACGGTGACGCCGGCGAGCAGGCCGCCGAGCATCTCGGCGCCGGAGCCCAAGCCCAGAAGCCTGGGGCCGAAGCCGACAGCGACCGGGACGACCACCGCGAGCAGGCCCGGGGCGACCATCTCGCGGATCGCCGCGGTGGTCGAGATCTCGACGCACTTGGCGTACTCGGCCTTGCCGTCGCCGTCCTCGAAGATCTTCTGGTCCTCCGCGGGCCAGTCGATGGAAGTCCTTGTCGGCGTTGCGCCGTCATCGCCTCGAGCGCAGCCTTGAGCGCGGGGATCTCCGAGAACTGCCGGCGGACCTCCTGGATCATCGCCATCGCGGCGCGTCCGACCGCGCCCATCGCGAGCGAGGAGAAGAGGAAGGGCAGCATGCCGCCGACGAAGAGACCGGCCATCACCGTGGGCCTTGGAGACGTCGATCGTCTTGAGGTTGGCCGCGGTCATGAAGGCGCCGAAGAGCGCGAGCGCGGTGAGCGCCGCCGAGCCGATCGCGAAGCCCTTGCCGATGGCGGCGGTGGTGTTGCCGACGGCGTCGAGCTTGTCGGTGCGTTCGCGGACTTCCTTGGGCAGCTCGGCCATCTCGGCGATGCCGCCGGCGTTGTCGGAGATCGGGCCGTAGGCATCGACGGCGAGCTGGATGCCGGTGTTGGAGAGCATGCCGACGGCGGCGATGGCGATGCCGTAGAGCCCGGCGAAGTGGAAGGCGCCGATGATGACGGCCGCGAGCACGAGGATCGGCCAGGCGGTCGAGCGCATGCCGACGCCGAGACCGGCGATGATGTTGGTGGCGGCGCCGGTGAGCGACTGCTGGGCGATGCTGCGGACCGGCCCGGTGCCGGTGCCGGTGTAGTGCTCGGTGATCATGCCGATCGCGAGGCCGGCGACGAGGCCGATGACCGTCGCCCAGAAGATGCCGATCGAGGTGATCGTCCGCTCGCCGCCGTAGAGAACGTCGTCGAAGGTGAAGCTCGCGGGGAGCATGCCGCGGATGATGAAGAAGGAGAGCACGACCATCACGAGCGACGAGCCGAACTCGCCGATGTTGAGCGCCCGCTGCGGGCGAGCCGCCCTCCTTGACGCGGACGAAGAAGGTGCCGGCGATCGAGGTGAGGATGCCGACGCCGGCGAGCACCAGCGGCAGCAGCACCGCCGAGAGGCCGTCGAAGCCATCGGCGGCGAAGGGCTCGCCCGAGGCGAGGCGGCCGCCCATGAAGGCGGCGCCGAGCACCATCGAGCCGACGATCGAGCCGACGTAGGACTCGAACAGGTCCGCGCCCATGCCGGCGACGTCGCCGACGTTGTCGCCGACGTTGTCGGCGATGGTCGCGGGGTTGAGCGGGTGGTCCTCCGGGATGCCCGCCTCGACCTTGCCGACCAGGTCGGCGCCGACGTCGGCCGCCTTGGTGTAGATGCCGCCGCCGACGCGGGCGAAGAGCGCGATCGAGCTGGCGCCGAACGAGAAGCCGGTGATGCACCGCGACGGTGCGCCCGATGTCGCCGTCGAAGAGGTTGGAGAAGGCGATGAAGCAGACCGAGAGCCCGAGGACGCCGAGGCCGACGACGCCGAGACCCATCACCGAGCCGCCGGCGAAGGCGATCTCGAGCGCGGGGCCCAGCCCCTTGCGCGCGGCGTGGGTGGTGCGGACGTTGGCCTTGGTCGCGACCCTCATGCCGATGAAGCCGGCGAGCGCGGAGCAGAGGGCGCCGAGCACGAAGGCGACCGCGATCCAGGCGGAGGAGCCTTTCTGGCTCGCGCCGGCAAACCCGAGCAGCACCGCGACCACTAGCACGAAGATCGCGAGCACCCGGTACTCGGCGCGCAGGAAGGCCATGGCGCCCTGCTGGATCGCCGCGGCGATCTTGGCCATGCGCTCGGTGCCGGCCTCCTGCTTGGCGACCCAGGCCGACTTCAGCCAGGTGTAGAAGAGCCCGGCGAGCCCGAGCAGGGGGATGACGTAGACGAGCGTCTCTGCATTCATGCGTGCGTGTCCATTCCTGGTTGTTGGGGCGAGCCGGGCGGCCCGGAGCCGGCGAATTATTACATACGCCGGGGCGGGACGGGGCGGGCACGAGGTTCGTAGCTGGTCCGCGCCGATGTCGGGTGTAGGCGCGCCCTTCCCTCGATTGCCCGATGGCGATATGGTCCGTGGGTTCGATCTCTTGACTTGTCCAAGTGCCCGGGGGGGCGGTGTCGGGCGTAGCGAACGCCTCGTCGCCGGCCGGGCCTCAAAAGGGAGGTCCGATGTCGCAAGCGAAGCACGACGACCAGCGGTGGGGGACGCGGGTCGGCGTCATTCTCGCCGTCGCCGGCTCGGCCGTCGGACTGGGCAACTTCTTGAGATTCCCGGGGCAGGCGGCCGCCAACGGCGGCGGCGCCTTCATGATCCCCTACTTCTGCGCGCTCCTGTTCGTCGGCATTCCGATCGGCTGGGCAGAATGGACGATGGGGCGTTACGGCGGGCGCAAGGGGATGCACTCGGCACCGACAATCCTGGGCGTCTTCGGCAAGGGACCGGTGGCGCGCTACCTCGGGGTGATCGGCGTGCTGATCCCGCTCGCCGTCTCTTTCTACTACACCTATATCGAGGCTTGGTGTCTCGGCTACTTCTGGCACTTCCTGACCGGGGGCATCGGCGTCGACGTCGCGAAACCGATCGCCGATCAGAGCGCCGCCGCGGCTCAGTTCTACAGCGATTTCACCGGACGGGGTTCGAACGGCGTGATCGCCGCAGGGTCGATCCAGACCTTCGTCTTCTGGGTGATCACCTTCGCGGTCAACATTGCGCTCGTCTACAGGGGCATCTCCAAGGGGATCGAGAAGTTCGTGACCTGGGCGATGCCGGTGATGGCGGTCTGCGCCATTGTCGTGCTGATCCGCGTGCTGACCCTCGGCACGCCCGATCCGTCGAATCCAGGGCAGAGCGTTCTCAACGGCCTCGGCTACATGTGGAACCCGAACTTCGAGGCCCTCGCCAACCCGCAGACCTGGCTGGCGGCGGCCGGACAGATCTTCTTCAGCCTCTCGGTCGGCTTCGGCGTCATCATCAACTACGCCTCTTACCTGAGAAAACGGGACGATGTCGTGCTGTCGGGGCTGACCGCCTCGGCGACCAACGAGCTGTTCGAGGTCGGCTTCGGTGGACTCATCACCATTACCGCGGCCTTCGTCTTCCTCGGCACGGCGAACATGATCGGCGCGGTCCAGGGCGGCACCTTCGGATTGGGCTTCACGACGCTGCCGGTGGTCTTCGCGCACATGGGGGCGTTCGGCAACGCCATCGGGGCGATCTTCTTCCTGATGCTCTTCCTCGCCGCGATTACCAGCTCGATCTCGATGTATCAGCCGTCGCTCGCTTTTTTCCAGGAGTCGCTGGGTTGGAGCCGCAGGTCAGCGACGACGCTGATGGTGTCGATCTGCGTCGGCGGCTCCTTCCTGGTCATGTACTACAGCCGCGACGGGATCTTCTGGTCGACCATCGACGACTGGGTCGGTACCTTCCTGATCTTCGTGCTGGCGATGGTGCAGATCATCTGCTTCAGCTGGATCTTCGGCATCGACCGGGGGATGGCGGAGGCGCACCACGGCGCGCAGATCGAGATCCCCCACTTCTATCGATTCATCATGAAGTACGTGACACCAACCTATCTGCTGCTCGTGTTCGTCGCCTTCTGCTGGCAGAACCTCGGCTCTTGGCTGCGCTCGGTGGCCGAGGAGCCACTGCGTCAGGGGGCGGTCGCGCTGATCGGTGCGGTCGCCGTGCTGCTGGTCGTGTTCACTGCCCGGGGCGAGAGGCGCTGGCGCGCCGCGGGTCTCGATATCGACGGCGAACGGGGCGCGGAATGACGCCGCGGAAAGAGGGGCGACGATGACCGCCATGGGCTGGGTATTCCTGATCCTCTCGACCGCTTTCGTCTGGGGTTTGGCCGCCTGGTGTTACTACAAGGTGCTGACCGTGCCGGGCGAGATCGAGAAGCCACCGGACATCCTGGGGGGCTGACGATTCCGGCTGGCGCCGGGCGCATCTGTTAAGAAAACGGGGTCCCCGCCGTTGTCGGTATGGACGACAGAGCGGAGGATCCGGTGCCTCAAGCCTTGACCGAACAGCCGACCGAACCGACCGCCCCGCTGCCCGGGGCGGCCGAGGCGCTCTACGCGGAGCAAGCCGCCAAGGCCTTCCGCGCCGCTTTCCGCATCACCGGCAACGCCATGGACGCGGAGGACGTCGTGCAGACGATCTTCCTGCGCCTGCTGCGCCAGAGCGATCCGCCCAGCGGCGAGGGCGCCGGCGGCTACGTCTATCGCTCGGCGGTCAACGGGGCGCTCGACCTCGTCCGGTCGCGCCACCGCGCCGGCTGGGTGCCGCTCGAAGCCGACGACCGTCCCACGGTGGCTGTCGCCGATCCCGGGCCGAACCCAGCCCGGGCGAGCGAGCTCGCCGAGCTGCGCCGGGCGTTGCGTCTCGCGCTCGCCCGCCTCACCCCCCGCTCCGCCGAGATCTTCGCCCTGCGCTACTTCGAGGGGCTCGGCAACCGCGAGATCGCGGCGCTCACCGGTAGCTCGGCGGGCGTCGTCGCCGTTCTTCTTCACCGCACCCGGGCCCGCCTGCGTCGCGAGCTCGAGACTCTCCTGGGAGAATCCTCATGAAGCACGAAGAGCCGTTCGACAGCGCCGTCGCCGCCGTGCGCGACGAGGCGATCGATCCCGCGACCGAAGCCGCCGCGCTCGGTCGCATCCACCGCCGGCTCGCCGCCGGTAGCGCCCCCGCGAGCTTCGTGGCGGGTGAAGAGCACCGCATCCACGGCTGCGCCGGTTTCCAGGAGCTGATCCCGGCCTATCTCGCCGGCGCCCTCGCCGAGCCCAAGCGGCTGTTGGTCGAGGACCATACCCGCGAGTGTGTCCCCTGCCGCCGCGTGCTCGCCGCCGCCCGCCGCGGCCCGTCGCTGCGTGAGTCGCCTGCCGTCGCCCGTCCGGCTCGCCCGGCTGGCAAGTACTGGGCGCTCGCGGCGAGCGTCGCTGGCGCAACCGCGCTGGGAGCCGCGCTCTGGCTGAGCGGCGCCTTCGGCGGCGGCGAGGCGACCGCCCGCGTCCGCGCGATCGACGGCGAGCTCTATCGGGTCGCCGGGGCTACGGCGATTCCTCTCGACGCCGGCATGACGGTGGTCGAGGCCGAGCGCATCCGCACCGGCCCGGGGTCGCGCGCCGTGCTCGAGCTTGCCGACGGCAGTCGCGTCGAGCTCGCGGCTCGCTCCGAGCTCGCGCTCGCCAGCCGCCGTGACGGCGTGCGTCTCGCGCTGGGCCGGGGCAGCCTGATCGTCGAAGCCGCGGCGCAGGGGGGCGGCCACCTCTACGTCGCGACCGGCGATTGCGAGGTCGCCGTGGTCGGCACCATCTTCTCGGTCGCCCACGGCGCCAAGGGCTCACGGGTGTCGGTGATCGAGGGTGAGGTTCGCGTCGCGCAAGGCACGCGCCGCGCCGTGCTCCGGCCGGGCGACCAGCTGTCGACCTCGGAGCGGCTCGGCCGCGTGCCGGTCGGCCGGGACTTCGCCTGGAGCCGCAACGCCGACGCCTACGCCGAGCGCCTGCAGGCGCTGCGGGCGCTCGGCCGCGAGCTCGACGAGACCTTGGCCGTCCCGGGCGAGCGGACCTCGACGCGGCTGCTCGACCTGCTGCCCGCGGGAACGGTGGTCTACGCCGGCCTGCCCAATCTCTCCGGCTCGCTCGCCAGCGCCTGGGCGCTGGTCGAGACCCGGGTCGCCGAGAATCCAGCGCTCGCCGAGTGGTGGGCCGAGCGCTTGGACGCCGGCGCCCAGGCCGAGATCGAACGGGGGCTCGACCAGCTCGTTCGCTTCGGCGAGCACTTGGGTGAAGAGATCGTGGTCGCGGTCGGCGACGAGGGCGAGGGGCCGGAGGTCCCGCTGTTGCTGGCGGAGGTCCTCGACCCTGCGGCCTTCTCGGTCTTTCTCGACGAGGAGATCGCGCGGCTCAACGGCGAGAACGGAGGCGACGATCACTTGGTCCGAATCGCCGACCCGGCGCAGGCCGCGGGAGCGAGCGAGGGCGCGATGCTGGTCTGGCTCGCCGGCGACGTGCTGGCGGTCTCGCCGAGCGGGGCACGCCTCGCCGAGCTCGCCGCAGCGCTGCCGGCGGGCGCCGGCGCTTTCGTCGGCAACGATTTCCATCTCCGGCTCGCGTCCGCGTACCAGGATGGCGCCGGCTGGCTGCTCGGCTTCGACCTCGGCACCATCCTCTCCCACGAGACCGACGCGGACGATCGCGAGGCGCTCGAGCGGAGCGGGTTCGCCGATCTGCGCCATCTCGTGCTCGAGAGCGAAACTGTCGAAAACGGCACCGAGATGCGCGCTGTCGTCGCTTTCGCCGGCGAGCGCCACGGCATCGCTTCCTGGCTCGCCGAGCCCGGCCCCATGGGCGCGCTCGACTTCGTGTCGCCCGATGCCCAGGTGGCGGTCGGTGGTCTGCTCAAGGATCCGGACGAGATGCTCGACGACCTGTTCGGCATGATCGCCGACGACCAATCCGCGCTCGCCGAGCTCGCACGGTTCGAAGCGGAGAGCGGGCTGTCGCTGCGCGACGATCTCGCCCTCTCGCTCGGCGGCGACTTCGCCTTCGCCATCGATGGACCCTGGTTGCCGACGCCGGCCTGGAAGCTGGTGGTCGAGGTGGTCGATCCGGCCCGCCTCTCGGGCGCGCTCGAGCGATTGGTCGAGGCTTGGAACCGCGAAGCGGACCGCGCGGCGGCGGCGGGCGAGCAGGAACGGCCCCACCTCGGCATCCGGCGCGAGGAGATGGGCGGTCACGTGATCGTCTCGATCCAGAGCGCGGAGACGACCCTGGTCTGCTTCCTCGCCTTCGACGGCTATCTCGTCGCCGGACCGCAGGCGCCGCTGTTGGTCGAGGCGGTGGCGCGGCGAGAGGCCGGTATCACCCTGCCGGCCTCGCCACGCTTCCGGGAGCTGCTGCCGCGCGACGGCCGCATGCACTTCTCCGCGGTCGCCTGGCAGAGCCTGTCGGGCGCGCTCTCGGCGCTCGGCGAGCTCGCCGGCTCGGGGCTCTCCGCGGCGGACCGCGCCCGGTTCGAGGCGCTGGCGGACACCGAAAGCGGTCCGTCGCTCGCCGTCGTCTACGGCGATCCCGACCGCGTGACGCTCGCGACCTCCGGTCTGCGCGGTCCGCTCGGGATCTCGCTCGAACGGTTGCTGGCGCTCGGTGCCGTGTTCTCGGACTCCGCCCCGAGCGCGGAGGGAGCCAGCTCGAGGCCGGACGAAACCCCACGGCGCGCGACCGCGTAGGATCCGGCATGGCCGACGCAGCGCCGCCCCTGCTCGTGCTGGACGGGCTCGAGGTCCGCCTCGCCGGCCGGCCCGTCCTGTGCGGCCTCGACGGCGCGCTGACCGGCCGGATCGTGGGGCTGCTCGGGCCCAACGGCGCCGGCAAGACGACGCTGCTCAACACGTTGCTCGGGTTCTACCCGCCCGCCGCCGGGACGGCGCGCGTTCTCGGCCGCGACATCCGGACCGAGCACGCCGCGATCCGCGCCCGGATCGGTTACATGCCGGAGAACGACGCCTACATCCAGGGAATGAGCGCGGTGCGCTTCGTGCGGATGATGGCCGAGCTCGCCGGGTTGCCCAAGAAGGAGGCGCTCGAGCGGGCGCACGAGGCGCTCTTCTGGGCCGGCCTGGGGGAGGCTCGCTACCGCAAGATCGAGACCTACTCGCTCGGCATGCGTCAACTTGTCAAGCTCGCTCAGGCGATCGCTCACGGACCGGACCTCGTGTTGCTCGATGAGCCGACCAACGGGCTCGATCCGGGGGGCCGGGAACGGATGCTGCGATTGATCACCGAGCTCGCGGCGACCGGCGTCCGGGTGATCCTCTCTTCCCATCTCCTGCGCGACGTCGATAGCTGCAGCGACGAAGTGATCGTGCTCAAGGAGGGGCGGGTCGCGACCATCGCGAACCTCGCCGCGGAGCGCCACGCCAATCGCCGCTTTCTCGAGCTCGAGACGCGCGGCGACGGCGCCGCGGGCTTCCTCGATGGGCTCGCCGGCCTGGGTTGCGAGGTCGCCGAGCTCGCCAATCGACGGGTGAAGGTCGTCTTGCCGGAAGGGGTGGACATTCGCGCGCTCTACGGGCTCGCGGCCGGCCAAGGGGTCGAGCTGCGCCGCCTGACTTCGAGCACGAGCTCGCTCGAGCACCTCTTCTTGCGGGCGATGGAGAATGGGGGCGCGGCGCGTGCCGGTTCTTGACCGCCGCTACCGGGGTTACGCCGGCGCCCGCCGGAGCGCGCGCGCGAGCGTATGGACGCTCGCCCGCTTCGCCCTGCGACAGCTCTTCGACTCGAGGCTGACGCTCGTGCTCGCAGTGGCGATCGGCCTGGTGCCGCTCGGCTTCGGCAGCTTCATCTATCTCGCCAACAACCTCGACGTGCTCGAGGCGGCCGGGATCCGGACGCAGATAACGCTCGTCGGAAAATCGACCTTCTTCTACTTCATGGGAGTGCAGACGGGTCTCGCCTTCCTGTTCGCGGCGTTCGTCGGGCCGGCCCTGGTCGGACCCGATCTCGCCCATGGCGCGCTGCCGCTCTACCTGTCGCGGCCGATCACGCGCATGGGCTACGTCGCCGGCAAGCTGGTGGCGCTGCTGGTGCCGATGTCGCTCGCGACCTGGGTCCCCGGCCTCCTCCTGGTCGGCCTGCAGGCGGCGCTCGCGCCCGGCTGGATGGCCTCGAACGTCCGCATCCCGGTCGCGATCTTCGTCGGCAGCTGGGTCTGGAACGTCTTCATGGCACTACTGGTGCTCGCCATCGCCGCCTGGATCCGCTGGCGGCCGGTGGCGACCGGCGCCGTCTTCGTCGTTTTCGTCGTCGGCGAGGCGTTCGGGCGGGCGGTCAACCAGTTCCTCGACACCCGATGGGGAACCCTGTTCGCTCTCGACGACCTCGCGCAGATCATCTGGGTGGACCTGATGGGGGGCGTGACGCTGCTCGGGCGGGAGGTCCTCGAAGATCCGGTGCCCGTCGCCTTCTGCTGGGCGACGCTGGCGCTGGTCTCGACCTCGGCGCTCCTGCTCTTCCGCGCCAAGGTCAAGGGAGCGGAGGTGTCGCGGTGAGCGCGGACGCCGGCCGGATCGTCTTCTCGGGCGTCTCGAAGTTCTACGGTGAGGTGCTCGGAGTCAACCGGGTCGATCTCGAGATCGGTCCCGGGATCACCAGCCTGGTCGGCCCGAACGGCTCGGGCAAGTCGACCCTGATGAACTTGATGGCCGGGTTGCTCTTTCCGGACGAGGGCAGGGTCGAGGTGCTCGGGCGCGCGGCCGACCGGCCCGAGGAGCTCGGCCGCCTGGTCGGCTACTGCACTCAGTTCGACAGCTACCCGCGCGGGATCACCGGCTGGGATTTCATCTTCCTCTACCTCCGACTCCACGGCCTGTCGCGCGCCGAGGCGTCCGAGCGCGCGCACGCCGCGATCGAGAAGGTCGGCATGAGCGCGGCTGCCGCGCGGCGGATCGCGGGCTACAGCAAGGGGATGAAGCAACGGATCAAGTTGGCGCAGGCGATCGCGCACCGGCCGCGGGTGCTGATCCTCGACGAGCCCCTGAACGGTCTCGACCCGCTCGCGCGCGCCGAGGCGCTGGAGCTGTTCCGCGGCGAAGCGGCGGCAGGTCGGCACGTCGTCATCTCGAGCCACGTCTTGCATGAGGTCGACGAGCTCTCCGATCGGGTCGTTCTGGTCCATGGCGGCTACATCGTCGCCGAGGGAGCGATCGCGGGCGTGCGCGACGAGATGGCGGCGGAGCGTCCACTCCAGGTTCTGGTGCGCTGCCCGGAGCCGGGGCTGCTGGCGGCGCGCCTGTTCAGCGAGGACCACGTCGTCGAGGCGCAGCTCGATCCCGACAAGCGGGGCGTCCGCATCCGTACCGAGAACGCGGAGCGCTTCTACCTTCTGCTCAATCGCCTCGCGGCGGAGGGCGTGGTCGAGATCGAGCAGGTGCTACCGGCCGATGACGACGTGCAGTCGGTCTATCGGTATCTCATCGGCGGCCAGGCCCAGGGCGCGAGCTAGGAGCGGCGATGGCGAAGCGGGTTCTCTGGACGACGCAGGTGCGGGCGATGCTCGGCCTCGAGCTCAGGAAGACGTTCCTGCGCGCGCGCGCGTTGCCGATCGTGGTGGTCGCGCTGCTGCCGGTCCTGATCCTCGGCCTGCGCGCCGCGTTCTTCCCGGTGACAGGCGAGATGTCGTCGCCCGCCCCCGAAGTCGCTCGGGTCTATGGTCAGATCTTCCAGATCTTCTTCCTGCGCCTGGTGGTCTTCTTCGGCTGCTTCGGGATCTTCACCTACCTGGTCCGGGGCGAGACTTCGGAGCGTAGCCTGCACTTCTACCTGCTCGCGCCGATGCGTCGCGAGGTCTATCTCGCCGGCAAGTTCTTGGCGGGCCTGGTCGCCGCGGGGACGCTCTTTTCGATCAGTCTCAGTCTTCAGCTCGTGCTCGCCTTCGTGCCGCGAGTGACCCAGAACGGATCGGCTTATCTGTTCGCGGGCCCCGGAGCGGGGCATGCGCTCGCGTATTTCGGCGTCACCGGGCTCGCGATCATCGGCTACGGCGCGGTCTTCACGGCGCTCGCGCTCTTCTTCCGCAATCCGATGATCCCGGCGGCGGTGCTGCTCGGCCTCGAGTGGCTCAACTTCTTGCTGCCGCCCGTGCTGCAGAGGATCTCGGTGATTCACTACCTCCAGTCGCTCTGCCCGGTACCGTTCGACCGCGGACCGTTTGCGCTGCCGGCGGCGCCGACGCCGCCGGCGCTGGCGGTGCCCGGTGTGCTATTGCTCGCCGGTCTGCTGCTCTGGGCCGGCGCCCGCCGTGCCCGCCGGCTCGAAGTCACCTACGCCGGCGACTGAGGCGGCGCCGAGTCGCCGTCCGGCTCGAAGAGCTCCTCGATCCGCAGGGCGAAGAGGGCGGCGAGGCGGAACGCCAGCGGCAGGCTCGGGTCGTACTTGCCCACCTCGATCGCGTGGATGGTCTGACGCGAGACGCCCGCCCGGCCCGCGAGCTCGCTCTGCGACCACCCCCGTTCCGCCCGCAGGATCCGCAGCCGATTCCTCATGCGTAACGGCGCCGGCCGAGCCCCTGGCCGAGCCCCCAACCGAGCACCATCAGCGATCCGATCAGTGCGGTCTCGAGCGGCGGCGCTCCAACTCGTTCGAGGAGCGGCCAGCCGGTCGCGAGGACGAAGCCGACGGCGAAGCCGAGGGCGATCGCCTCCAGGTGGATCTTGCGCAGCAGCTCGTCGGCGGCGCTCAGGAAGGTGCGATAGGCGAGCAGGGCCCGCAACGCTGCGATGACCGGAGCAAGAGCGAGGGCGGCGCGCACCGTCGGAAGATCGGCCCTCCAGCCGGCCTTCAGGGTGAAGATCACGGCGACGTAGGTGAAGGCCCAGATGAGCGCCCAGGCGTTGAAGCGCCCGAGGTTCCGGATGTCGGTAGGGGTCATCTCGCCGACACAGCCGAAAGACCACCAGGGCTTCTGAGCTTCTTGGGTCCGATCCGTCCGTTCGATGCTCATTTGTAAAGCCTCCTTGACACAAGATAGTAAAGCACGCTTTACCTTGTGTCAAATCACCTTTACCTTTTCTTGCTTCCAGGCTCTTCCATGCCGGGCAGCCCGTGGTCGAGCGGGCTGCGGGGCGGCCAACTGCCGCTACATGCGTTGGGGTTCGGGGACGCCGAGGAGCCCAGCGAGGGTGCCGAGGGCGCGGGTGAAGAGGGCGAAGGCGACGCGGCGGACCTGGCGCAGGGCGTCGTCCTCCTCGTGCAGCACCGGGTGGTGGTGGTAGAGGGCGTTGAAGCGCTGGGCGAGCTCGAGGGCGTGCCGGGCGACGACCGAGAGCTCGAGCGTCGCGGCCGCCTTCTCGACGACGTCGGCGACCTGGGCAGAGGCGTGGACCAGGTCCCAGAGGTCGTCGCTCCAGAGCGCGGGATCGATCGCCGCCGCGGTCGCGGCGTCGAGCTCGCTGCCCTTGCCGGCCTCGGCGAGCTTGCGCTCGATCGCGCCCGCGCGCACCAACGCGTACTGCAGGTAGGGCCCCGACTCCCCTTCGAAGTCGAGCGCCTCGTCGAGGTCGAACGCGATGACCCGGGTGGTCGAGGTCTTGACCATGAAGAAGCGGACGGCCGCGACCGCGATCGCCCGGGCGAGCTGGTGAAGCTCGGCGCGGCCGAGCTCGCGGTTGCGCGCGGCGATCTCTTCGCGCGCCTTCTCCTCGAGCCTGTCGATCAGGTCGTCGGCCTTGACGCCGATCCCCTTGCGCCCCGACATCTCGCGCGCCTTGCCGTCTTCGCTCTCGACGCCGAGCAGTCGGGCGGTGGCGGGGGAGAGCGTGACCATCTCGTAGGCGAAGTGCACCGAGCGCTCGGCCGCCTCGTGGTGGCCGAGCGCTTCGAGGCCGGCGCGGACGATCTTCTGCAGGTAGC
The DNA here is from genome assembly GCA_963700315.1 of uncultured Acidobacteriota bacterium. Classification (GTDB taxonomy): domain Bacteria; phylum Acidobacteriota; class Thermoanaerobaculia; order Multivoradales; family JAGPDF01; genus JACTMI01. Next base: position 35,135 of record CAVOXC010000004.1, read on the forward strand.
TCTGCCGGGCGTCGATGACGTTGACGACATGCTCGGCGTGGCCGAAGGCGGGGTGGTCCTCGGCGCCCTCGCGGGCGGTCGTCCAGAGCCCCTTCTCCATCCAGTAGCGGTAGCCGAAGTCCTTGCCGAGGAGTCCGAACTTCCAGAGCTGGTAGGCGATGTCCTTGCCGACGTAGGTCACGCGTGCCGTCGGAGCGAACGATGACCTTGTCGGGATCCTCGAGTCCGGCGAACTCCGGCGCTGTCGGCGAGCGGCATCACCCAGCAGCCGGCGTTCTTGCCCTCCGCCTCGAGGCGCACCGCGCCACTCGCCTTCAGTCTGCTCGAAAGCGTCGTGAAAGAAGTCGAGGGCGAGGATGTCGCTCTCGTGGGTGAGCAGATCGTAAGCCGACGCCGAGCCGCGCCATGGTGGCGAGATGCCGCTCGACGATCCGGCGCGCCACCAGCTCGTCCCATCGCGGCACGCTCCCCCTCCTTCTTCTCGAGAGCGTGGAGGGTGTCTCGCCGCAGCTGCTGCCGGCCGGGGTCCTCGCCGTACCAGCCGCCGACGCGGGCGTAGAGATCCCAGCAGTAGTAGTCGAAGGGCTCGGGGAGCGCGGCGACCTCGGCGACGGTCTTGCGCTCGATGTCGCAGAAGCCGACGACCACGTCGGCGACCTGAACGCCGGTGTCGTCGATGTAGTTCTGGACCTCGACCTTGCGTCCCAGGGCGCGCAGGACAGCGCACCAGCAGGTCGCCGAGGACGGCGTTGCGCAGGTGGCCGATGTGGGCCGCCTTGTTGGGGTTGATGTTGGTGTGCTCGACGATCGTCTTGTCGACGCCGCCACCGTCGCCTTCAGGGAAGAAGGGCGACTCGAGCAGCTGGGCGGCGAAACGGCAACGGTCGAGGAAGAGGTTCAGGTAGCCTGCGCCCTCGACGCGCAGCTCGCGCACCCCCGCGGGCAGGCTCCAGCCGCGCGCGAGCTCCTCGGCGATCTCCCGGGGCTTGCGCTCGAGGGCGCGTGCGAGGTGGAGCGGCGCCGGCAGCGCCAGGTCGCCGAGGCTCCGGCGCGGCGGAATCTCGACCACGGGGTCGTGGTCGATGCCGAAGCGCTCGCGGATCTCCCGGGAGAGGCTCGCGGCGAGCTGCTGCTTGAGCGGGCCGAGCATGGCCGGCGGAGTCTACCCCAGGCATCAGCGCCCGACCGGTCTCCTGATATGATCTCCGGACATGGCGCCGGAGTCGAAACAGGGCGCCCTTCTCGACTAGGGGAATAGGACCCACTTCGGATCGGAACATGGCGCAAGCGCGGACCGAACACCGGATTGTCATCTCGATGAGCAACACCACCCTCGAGCTGGTCGAGGGCGATATCACCGAGCTCGATGTCGAGGCGATCGTCAACCCGGCCAACGAGAAGTTGGTGCTGGGCGAGGGAGTCGCGGGCGTCATCAAGCGCAAGGGTGGGCCCTCGATCCAGGACGAGTGCAGGCGCATTGGCACCACCCCGACCGGCACCGCGGTGATCACCGGCGCCGGCAAGATGAAGTTCAAGCATATTCTCCATGCCGTCGGCCCCAAGATGGGCGAAGGGGACGAGGACCGGAAGCTCTCGTCCGCGGTCCGTTCGTCGCTCGCGCTCGCCGACCGCCACGGTCTCAAGTCGGTCGCGATCCCGGCGATCTCGACCGGCAACTACGGCTTTCCGATGGATCGCTGCGCGCGCATCCTGCTCACCGAGGTCCACCGCTACCTGCAAGGTGGCACCAAGCTCGAGCAGGTGGTGGTCGTGCTCTACGACCACCCGACCTGGAAGATCTTCGCCCGCGAGCTCCGCCGCGGCTTCCGCTGAGGCCGCCGCGCCCGAGCGTCCCGGTTACCTCCCGCGTCTCGGCCCGACGGACCAGCGCAGCGCGACCGAGACCAGGCGCGGCGCGCCGACCTCGGGTCGCGCTGCGGTGACCCCGACCGGATTCCGGCGGTCGAGCACGTTGACGACCTTCAGCGCGACATCGAGCTCCCGGCGCAGCTGCCAGCCGAGGCTCAGGTCGAGCGACCGCAACTCCCCGACGTAGAGCGCCTCGAGATCGTCGTCGTAGCGATCGCTGACCCAGCGATGGGATAGAAGGAAACTGCCCCGCGTGGTGATCGGTCCGCCGATGCCGAGATTGACGACCCAGTCCGGCGCCTGCTCGACGCGCTTGCCGACCAACTGCGGCTGAGCGGGAGCCGAGATGATCCGGGCGTGCTGCCGCACACCGCTGCCGAACAGTCGAATGCCCCGCGCCGAGCGCCAGCTCGCCGAGAGCTCCAGGCCCTGGCTGCGCATCTTGCCGACGTTCTGGCGTTGCCGGCAGCTGAGACCGGCCGGGATCGTGCCGCACGGCTCGATGAGCTCGGGGCCGGAGCCGGCCGCCCCGATCGTGACGTTCTGGATCATCCCGTCGACCTCGGTGTGGAACGCCGCGGCCGCGATCTCGCTGCCCGGGCGCGGCTGGAACTGCCAACCCACCTCGGCACCCCTCAGCTTCTCGGGCGTCGCCGCGGGGTTGGACTCGATCGTGCCGGGCGGGCCGGTCACCGGCTTGTAGAGCTCGTTGAGCGTGGGCGCGCGAAAACCGCCGTAAGCGGCGACGCGGCCCAACGACCGTTCGCCGATGCGAACCGTCGCGCCGAGCGACGGGCTCACCACCGAGCCGGTGCGGGTCGCGAAACGGGTGTCGACGACCTGTGCGCCGGTGTTCAGGTCGTGCTCCTCGCGAAAGCCCGCCGTGGATTCCCAGCGATCCCAGCGCAGCGCGCCGTAGAGCGTCCAGCGCTCGCCGGCGGGGAGCAGATCCTGCGCGTAGACGCCGCTCAGGATCTGGGTGCCGCCGCTCTGCTTGTCCGTGGTGAACCGGCTGCCGTCCCAACCGGAGCGCTCGTCGACCTCGCCCTCCGTCCATCTGCTGTCGCCGCCGACGGCGAGCTCGTGGCCTCCGACCTGCCGCGCCCACTGCAGGTCGGCGCCGATCCCCGCGGCGGGCACGTCGTACTGATCGCGGTTCGGCGTCACGACGGTGCGGCTCCCGTTGGTGCGCACCCCGAAGGAGGCGAAGTCGAGCTGGGTCGCGAACGCGTGGTAGCTCCAGGCGTCGCCGCTCGTGGCGAGGAGATCGCCGCCGACACTGAGCCTGACTTCTCCCGTTCGTTCGCGCTCGGTCTGGACCAGAACGTCTCGTTCGTCGCCGAACCAGCCCCCCTGCAAGCGGATGCGATGGCTAGCGGAGGGTGTCAGATCGATAGTGACGCCGGCGGTGGAAGTCTCGCTCGAGATCGACAGGTCCACCGGCCCGCGATCTTCCGCCGCGAGGCGATAGTAGCCGCCGCTCCCCTGGTAGGAGCCCCGGAGCGTCACTTCGGCCGCGCCGACGCTCCGTCGCGCCGACAGCGTTCCGGCGCCCCGCGAGCGTTCGCCCACGTCGAGGCCGAGGCGGCTGGCGAACGCGCCTCGAGGCCGGGTCACGATGTTGATCGTGCCGCCGATGCCCAGATTGCCCCAGACCACCGAGCCCCCGCGCACCACCTCGATGCGCTCGACATTGTCGATCGGCACCTGACTCCAGCGCACGTAGCCTTGGAACGGATCGTTGATCGGAATACCGTCGAGCAGCACCAGCGCCCGGCTCGCCGAAGTGCCGGTGAGACCGCGGAAGGCAACCGACGTCTTGGCGATCGGCGAAACCTCGCTGCTCTGTTCCCGCAGCAGCTGGAAGCTCGGGATCTGGCGCAGCACGTCGTCCATGGTGTGGGCGGCGCTCGACTGGATCTGGTCGCGGCCCAAGACCGCAACGTCGACGGGAAGCCGGTCGGCCGCCACCTCGGAGCGGGTCGCGACGACCACCGTCTCCTCGTGGAAGGCGGCTCTCTGGGGGTCCGCTGCACTCCCGTCATCGCTCGCCGGCACGGTGCTGGCGAGCATTGAAACGATCACCCAGGGCGCAATCAACAGGTTTCTCCTTGGCTTCTCGAACGGTTCGATCGGAGAGCCTACAAGAAGCGCTGGTGGGGTGGCTGCCAGCGCAGGCCCTGACGAGCGATCGCGAGGATGCCGCGGTGAATCGAGTATCCGAGCGTCGCGGTGAGCGCCAAAACGACGTAGAGCTCCTCGGGACGGAAGACCTCCCAGGCGAGCCACATTCGGTGGCCGAGACCGTTGCGCGAGGCCAGCAGCTCGGTGGCGAGAGTGGCGACGAAGCCGGCGCTGCAGGCGATGCGAAGCCCGACCAGCAGCCAAGGCAGGCTGGAGGGCCAGACGACGTGCCGCAGCCGCTGCCAGGAGCTCGCACCGAAAACGGTCGCGACTTCGAACAGCGACGTCTGCACCTGCCGCACGCCGGCGGCGACGTTGAGGACCACGGGAAAGAAGGCAGCGAAAGCGACGAGGGCGAGACGCGGCGCCTCGCCGACTCCGAGCAGAAGCAGGAAGAGCGGAAAGAGCGCGATCTTCGGGGTCGGGTGAACGAGCGCGATCGTCGGCTCGACGTGCCGGCGCAGGCGGGCCGAGAGCCCGATCGCGTATCCGAGCACGAGGCCGGCGGAGGCTCCCAGCGCGACGCCGGTGACGAGTCTCGCGAGCGTTCGGGCCAGATCGATCAGGAGGCCGTCCTCGACCAGTCTCGGCACCGCGGCGAGGATCGTCGAGGGGGGCGGCGCCACCAGAAAAGGAGTCGGCGACAGCATGCCGGCGATCTGCCAGGTCGCGAGCAGTGCGAGGGGAGGCCACCAGCCCACCAGGCGTGCGGCGAGGCGGGGCGGTTGCTCGCGCGCGCTCGAACCCGGGCTTCGACCCGGCCTCATCGGGCTGCCTCCTCGCAGGCCGGCAGGGCGGGGCCCAGCAGACCCCAGACCGCGTGCTCCATCTCCCGGAACGAGGCCTGCCAGCGCAGCTCCGGGTCCCGCGGCCGCGGAAAGGCGACCCGGAGGTCGGCGACGACGCGTGCCGGCCGGTCGCCGAGCACGACGATGCGATCCGCCAGCCAGATCGCCTCCGAGACGTCGTGGGTCACGAAGACGACCGTCCTCGGCTCGTCGCGCCAGACGGCATTGAGCTCGGTCTGGAGCTCCCAGCGGGTGGGGGTGTCGAGGCTGGCGAACGGCTCGTCGAGCAGGAGCAAGCCGGCACCGCTCGCGAAAGCCCTGGCCACGCTGACGCGACGCTGCATGCCGACGGAGAGCTGCCGCGGGTAGAGATCCGCGCTCGCCGCGAGGCCGACGCGCGCGAGGTGCCGGTGGGCGATGCGCGCGCTCTCGCCGATCGATTCCGCCTGCGCGATGCGGCCGAACGAGACGTTCTCGAGAGCGGTCTTCCAGGGCAAGAGATCCCCCTCCTGGAAGACCACCGCCCGCTCGACCGCGCCGCTGGCGTGGGTCGGCCACTCGACTCGCCCGCGGCTCGGCGTCAGCAGCGCCGCGAGCAACCGCAGGAGGGTGGTCTTGCCGCAACCGCTGCGCCCGACGACCGCGACGAACTCGTTGACCTCGATCGCCAGCTCGACGTCGGCGAGAACCCGCAGCGTGCGGCCGGGAAGAGAGAAGTCGAGGCCGACGGCTCGGCAGCTGGCCGCGACCGTCAAGGGGCGGTCCCCGCGACGCGGCGGCGCGCTTCCGCGAGCAGGCCGAGATCGACCAGGCGCTCGGCGGCCGGCGCGCGCTCGAGCAGACCTCGTTCGACCGCCCATGCGCCAATCAGACGCAGGGTTTCGAGATGGACCCGGCCGTCGGCCCGAATCGCCGGCCAGCACGAGTCCCGAATCAAGCTGGGCTCGAGGCCGGTCTCGAGCGCCACGACCGCGACGTTCTCCGGCGACTTGCCGCCGAGGTAGTCGGTGACGCCCTCGAGATAGGCGGCCAGGAATCGAGCGCCGAGCTCGCGGTCCCGCTCGTAGAGCCGGGACGCGACGACGATGTAGGCCTGATCGAGGCCGGGCATCACCTGCTCGCTAGAGCGCCAGACGACGAAGCCGCGCGCTCGGCTGCGCGCGACGTCGGGCTCGCCGAGGTGGGCCAGATCGACCTGACCGTTGGCCAGCGCATCGAGCTTCGCGGCGTCCGGAAGGCCGACGATGTCGACGTCGCGCTCGGCGAGACCGATCGAATCGAGAACCCGGGAGATCAGGAAGCTGGTGCCGGTCGAATTGGCGATGGCGATCTTGCGGCCGCGCACGTACTCGCGCAACTCGGTCTCGCCCGCAGGCGGCGCCCAGTCCGCCCGCGCGACCAGGGCCGACTGCGCGCAATGGTCGGCCGGATAGTAGCCCTTGTTGGCGACGATTCGGATGTGCGCGCCCCGCTCGACGGCGCTCAGCAGGTTGACCGTCGTCGCCATCGCGGCGGCGTCCACCCTGCCCCGGATCAGCAGCGGTAGAGCCTCCGAGCCGCGCTCGAGCGGGATCCGCTCGATGCGGATGCCGTGCCGGCGAAAATGCCCCTTGGCGTCGGCCAACAGCAAGGGGATGTTCGAGAAGCGCTGTTGCACCACCAGGCGCACGACCTCGAGCTCCCCGTCCTGTCGCGGCTGGCAGCCGGTGACCGCGCCGAGAAGGCCGGCCACGAGGAGCAGCCCGCCGAGCGCCGCCGCGCGCCTCGTCACGGCGAGGCCTCCTGCCGTTCGTGTTTGCCCAGGTCGAGCGGGAGCAGTTTGCCGCGCCGTGTCCACTGCGGCTCCGCGCGCAGGACCCGCAGGCTGTTCGACTGCGTCCAGACGGCGCCGGCGAGGGCTGCCGCGGGCGTGCCGGCGCGCAGTCCCGCGCGAAAGGCGTCGAGAATCTCCGCGTCGGAGCCCGACACCCGTGGGCTCGCCACCAGGCAGACGTGCGTCTCTCCGTCCAGCTCTCTTTCCTGCAACTGGAAATCGAGCGTCGAGGCGCCGAAGCGCCCGGGCAGGACCTCCTCGAGAAGGCGCAGCGCCTCGCTGCCCACGAGCGTCATGCCGCCGCCGGTGAGCTTGCTGAAACTGCGGATGTCACGGATGTGCCGGGTATAGCCCTCGGCCTCGATCGGGCAGCCACAGTGCCGCCGCTCGAGCACCCCGTAGTCGTCGCTCTCGACGTTGAGCAGAAGCTTCGGCGCCACGTCGAGCAGGCTGGTGAAGAGAAAGGCGGAGACCGTCGTATCGGCGATCGGCCGCTCGTGCTGGATCAGCGCCAACCGGTCCTCGTAGAAATGGATGTCGTTGACGCCGGCGGGGCGCGTGCAGCCGGTCCCGACCGGCCCGACCTCGGTGAACGCGTAGCCAGTGTCGAAGTCGGCGCCGGAGCTCCGGATCTCGGCGACCTTGGCCGGGGTCGGAGGCTCGCCGCCGCCGCTCATCGTCACTCCCGCGAGATCGTGGCCGGCCTGCTTCGCGGCCGCGGCGACCCGCACCAATCGGCTCACCGGCGAGCGCAAGATCACGCGCTCGGCGCCGCGGCGGCGCTGCGCCAGCCAGTCGGCGATCCGGTGCGCCTGGTGGACTGGAACGAGCTCGGGCCTCGGCACGAAGACGCCCAGGCTCCGCGCCACGGCCAGCGTGTAGTGGTGGGCCAGCCGCATCGCCAGGGGCGCTCCGGTGTCGGCGAAGGAGACCGGACTGAACCAGCGCTCCGCCACGACATCGAAGGGCAGGCGCGTCAGCAGGGCGGTCAACCCGACATCGGGCAGCACGCCCGACCAGGTCGCCGAAGGTCGGCCGAGGTGACCCTTGGCGTGCTCCGCCACGAGTTGATTGACGGCACGACTGCGCAGGTAGTCGAGATCGATCATGACGCGCGTGCCGGGTCCGGTCGAGCCGCCGCTCGTCGCCGTGTAGGCCCCACCGAGCAGGGGGTTGTCGAAGTCGCCAGGCCGGGTCTCGAGCCGCTGCGAGCCGCGCTCGATGGCGCGCCGGCCCTTGAACTCCTCGTAGGTGACCCAGATGCCGTCGCGACGAAGTCGCTCGAGGGCGTCCTCGACACCCTCGCTGCGCACCAACCGCTCGAAGTCGTCGCCGTCGCAGCCCGCCCAGCGGAAGAGCTTGGCGTAGGGGGTCTTGCCGAGCTCGAAGACCACCTTGCGGACCCAGGCCACGAGATGATCCTCTCGGTGTTCCAGCCGGCGCCGAATCTCCGCCCGGGCCTGCTCGAGGTTGATGCGCTCCCGCACGTAGGCAGGGAACCCGACCGCGAAGCGCAGGTGCTGGCGCCAAGCACCGATGGCGCTCACTTGGCGCGCGCCTCCGTCGGTCGTCTGAGAGACACCGACGAAGCGTATCCCGGTTGGCGCCGCTCGGCGGCCCTGGTCGTCGCATCGCCACGGCGCACAGCGCTCGCTGGAGGCGCGTTGCGCCGCTCCTCTTTTTCTCGCTCTTTCCTTTCTCGAGGGCGCTTCGCCTGACGTTGTCCCGGCGAGTCGGGTCGGAGGTTGCGGAAGCGGGCACCTATGGGGAGGTGGAAGTTCGCCGCTCCGGCGCTTCGCGGCAATGCGACGCCCTCCTCCCGAGGTTGCGAAACCGGGCAATGAAGGGGGTGCGAGAGTCGAGCGCCCTGGCGCTTCGCGGCTTCGCGTCGCGCCCATCTCGAGGTTGCGACGGTGGGCAGGTAGGGGGCTGCTTGGATCCGACGCGGCGGCGCATCGCGCCCGATGCAAGCACTGGTCGAAGCCTCGACTGTTCCAACGCTGGCGCCGGCGTGAACTGTTGCCGCGAAGCGCCCCGTCCACCGGTCCAACCCACCCTTCAATGGAGGCAGCGGTGGCCCTGTCGCCATGGCCATCGGGCGTGAGCCCGCCCCGGGCCGCGGAATCCAGTGGGAAGAGATCTCAGATGCTGCGTTCGGCGAGTTTCTTGAGGCCCCGCAGGTTCGCCTTGAACATCTTGCGGGTCGAGCCGACCATGCCGAAGAGGCGGAAGAGGGGGAGCAGGGGTCCTTCGAAGTCCTCGCGCTGGCGCACGAGCGTGCCCGCCGGCTTCGCTTCGAGGTAGAAGGCGTGGCGGCCGGTGACGCCGGCGCCTCGACCGGTCCAGATCAGGGCGCGGTTCTCGGTGGCGACGTCGACTCGGGGCCTGAACCGCATCGCGATCCAGCCGGGCTTGAGCACCATGTCGAGCTCGGACCCGTCGTGGAGCGGCCGCCGGTCCCTGACCGCGACCTCGAGGCAGGCCGGCCACCAGAGCCGCCAGGTCGTGGTGTCGGCGAGGAGCCGCCAGACGGCTTCCGGAGGGGATCCGACGAGGAGACTCTCTTCGATGGTGAGCGACATCGAGTCCTAGGCGCCGAACTTCTCGAGCCGGCCGGCGTGGGCGAGCAGCAGGCCGAGGAGCTCTCGGGAGGGGAAGGTGCCCAGGTGCCCGGCGGTCGCCTGCTGTTCGTCGAACGCTGTCGAGCCGTCGACGAACGCCAGCTTCGAATGGATGAGCAGAGGCACCGGATGGAAGCTGTGAGCCTTCATCGGCGCCGGCGTCGAGTGGTCGCCGGTGATGGCGAGAACGTCGGGCGCGAGCGCGAGCAGGCGGGGCAGCTCGCGGTCGACCTCCTCGAGGACGGCCGCCTTGGCCGCGAGGTCGCCGTCCTCGCCGGCCTGGTCGGTCTGCTTGACGTGCAGGAAGAAGTAGTCGAAGTCGCTCCAGCGCTCGGCCACCGTCTCGAGGATGGCGCCGATCCGCTTGCCGCAGGGTACGACCGTCATGCCGCACGCCTGGGCGACGCCGCGATAGAGCGGATAGCCGGCGAAGGCGCCGCAGCGGATCTTGTAGAGATCGGTCATCCGCGGCAGATGCGGCATCTTCGAGAAGCCGCGCAGCAGCACCCGGTTCGCCCGCGGCTCGTCGGCGATCGCCGCCTCGAGGACGCCGACCAGGCGCCGCAGCAGCGCCGCCGTTGCCGCGCCCGCGGGCGCGGTCTCGCGCGTTTCGAGCGGCGCCACGCCGAGTCGCTGCGGGTCGGTGTCGTGGATGGCGGCGGAGAGATCGGAACCGGAGAGCAGCAGGACGAAGCGGTGCGCCTCGCCCGGCACCGCGCGGGCGTCGATTCCGGACGCGGCGGCAATCGCTTCGTTGAGCTTGGCGCAGATGCGCACGCACTCCTCGGTCGGAATCCTGCCGGCGCGGCGATCGGTGAGCAGTCCGGCGGCGTCGGCGGTGGCGAAATTGCCGCGGGCGGCGACCTGCCCCGGCCCGATCTCGAGGCCGAGACCGAGCGCCTCGAGCACGCCCCGTCCGATGTCGACCTCGGGCTCGGTCGGGTCGTAGCCGAAGAGCGCCAGATGACCCGGGCCGCTGCCCGGGGTGAGGCCGGTCGCGACCGGTACGATCCGGCCGAGCGCCGAGCGGCCGGCGAGGGCATCGAGGCGGGGCGTCGCTGCGGCCGCCAGCGCGGTGCGCGGCTGCTCGGCCGTGGCGAGGTCGCCGAGGCCGTCGAGGACCAGCAGGACGATCTTCGAGTCGGCGCTGCGAGCGAGGCGGGCGAGCAGCTCGATGTGGCTCACGGCAGCGCCCTCCCTGCCCTCAGGCGACGAGATAGGCGCTGGCGCGGATCTGGATTCGGGAGCGCGGTTCGAAGCCGGAACCGATCAACGCGTAAGCGCTGCGGCCAGCCATCACCGGCAGGACGATCCAGCCGTCGAAGGTCTCGCCGGAACCGTAGGGTGCGACCACCGGCTCGACTTCGGCGAGCTTCGTCCAGTGGTCCTCGTCGGGGTCGAACGAACCCTGGATCTCGAGGTAGGCGCGGTCGAGGTCGATCATCTTCTGCCCCGACGGGTGCCAGACCGAGACGACGAAGCGCATCTCGTCGTAGGGCTCCGTCGTGACCGCCGCGCTCTTCGAGACCATCAGCGGCCAGACGAACGAGCCGGCGCTGTCGGTCGCGAAGATCTCTGGAGTGGGGTCGAAGATCAGCTGCTGGGTGCGCAGTTCCCGCGCTTCGCTCATGCCGTCGTCCTTGCCGCCGTCAACCGCGCGCCAGATCCAGCGCGCGAGCGATCCGGCGTCCGGTCTCTTCGTCATCGGCTCCGAGCAGCGGCGCGCCCAGACCGAAGGCGACGGCGCCGGCCTTGCGGTAGCCGGGGATCTCCTCGACGCCGAAACCGCCGCCGGCGAGCATCGGCGCGAGGTCGCCGAGCGGCTGGCGCACGACCGACAGATAGGCGGGTCCGCCCACCGGCGGCAGCGGATAGACCTTGATCAGATCGGCGCCGAGCCGATGCGCGGTGACCAGCTCGCTCGGCGTCAGCGCTCCCATCACCAGGTAGAGGCCGGCCGCGCGAGCGATCGCGGCGACTTCCGCATCGAGATTCGGAGTGACCAGGAACTCGGCGCCGGCGTCGACAGCGGCGCGCGCCCGCTCCGGCGTCGTCACGGTACCCATGCCGATCCAGGGTGGGCCGCCGCCGTTGCGTTCGGCCAAGAGGCGGCGGACGAGCGCGGTCGCGGCGGGGACCGTGAACGTGACCTCGACGAGCTCCAGGCCATGGCGCAGGAATGCCGCGGCTTGGCGGGCGGCGACCTCGGCGTCGTGGTCGCGGACCACGGCGACGATCGGCGCGCGGCCGACGCTGGCGCGGACCTCGTTCTTCAGGTGCGCGGAAGAGCTGGTTGCGGCCGTCGTCATCGGCGCGGACTGTATCACCGGGGATCGCGGCTCCGAGGAGTGATCGCACCGGCGCGACCGAGAGCATGGCGCGCCCGGCGCAGGATTCCCGAGAGAATCACCGCCTCCCGCTCGGAGAGCCCGGCGCGCCCGAGCAGCTGGCGCAGATCGAGAGCCACGCGCCGAAACGTGGTGTCGCGCGCGAAGCCGACGTCGGCAAGGAGCGCCTCGAGTCGATCGAACAGCCGCTCGAGCTGCGCGACCTTCGCCCGCTCGGCCGGGGTGGCGTCCAGGGCGCCGGGTGCCCCGCGCGCGAGATAGAGCTCGTAGGCGACGATCAGCACCGATTGGGCGAGATTGAGCGTGGGCTGGGCCGGTGCGGCGGGGATGCGAACGAGCACTGCGGCGCGCGCGAGCTCGGCGGCGGTGAGACCGGAGACTTCGGAGCCGAAAACGATCGCGACGCGCGCTCTCGCCGCCTCGCGGCCGAGCCAGTCCGGTAGCTCGCGCGGCGCGAGCACGGGCTGCGTCCAACCGCGATCACGCAGCGAAGCGGTCGCGACGACGACCTCCTGATCGGCGAGCGCCGAAGCGAGGTCGGGATGGCGGACGGCGCCGTCGAGGATGTCGTGCGCGTGCATGGCGAAGGCCCGCGCGGTCGAGCCGAGAGCGGTCGCCGGCTCGACCAGGCGCAAGTCGGCGAGGCCCATGTTCGCCATGGCGCGCGCGACCGCGCCGACGTTGCCCTGCTCGCGCGGGCGCACCAGGATGATCGCCGGAGCGGCGCTCACGGTCGAGCGACGCGCGCGCTCAGCGCTTGGGTACCCGCCACCATTTCGACTCGGTCAGCAGCGGCGGGCCCTCGCCGCGGCCGATCTGCCAGAGGACCGAGGGCGGAGGTTCGAGGCCGCCGAGCCGGAACAGGCCGCGCCGCGATCCGAGCGCGAACATCGCGTAGCCGATCGCCTGAGCGTCGAGCCCCCGTTCGGCGACCACCAGGACCTGCGCGATGGCCTCGGGCGATTGGCCATTCGAGAGATCGACGTAGGCGGGGCGGCGCTCCCCACCGACCTCGAGCAGGCGGTCTGCCGGCGACAGGATCGCGACGGCGCGGTCACGCAGGAAGAAACTGGAGACGGGACCGTCGGCGCCGGGGACCGCCGGCGGATCGATCGGCCAGCCCTTGCCCTCGGGACCCGGGCCGATCCCCTTCTGGACCACGCCGACGCGCACCCAGGCGTTGGCCGCGCCGCTCGCCACGACGGCCTCGAGCAGAGTGTCGGTGGCCCAGCCCTGCGCCAGGGGAAACAGGTGCAACTCCGAGCCCGCGGCAAGACTCGCGGCGCGCGCTTCGGCATCGAGCGAGAGTCGGTCGCAGCGCCCGGCGGTCGCGGCGGCGTCGAGCGCAGCGGCAGAGGGGAGCCCCGGCGCTCGCTGCGAGAGCCCCCAGAGCCGGAACGTCGGGCCCCCCAGCGCGCTGACCGCCCCGCCGCTCCAGAGGCAGTAGGCCTGGCTGCGCTGGAGCAGGGCGAGCGCGCCGTCCGAAAGCGCCACGACGCCGCCACCGCCAGTGAGCGTGGCGAGGATGCGCGCATCCCCCTCCAGCCGCGCCGCGGCGGCGAACGCCTCGGTGATCGCGGCCTCGGCCTCGGCGCGGTCGAGGTCCCGGATCTCGATCTCGAACGGCGTGCCGGCAACGCTGCCGGTGCTGCGGTACGCGGCGCCGGGTGCGGCGGCCGTGGCGAAGAAGAGCAGGCAGGCGAGGAGCTGGGGCACGGCACGATTCTAGTCGTGCCGGTGCCTGGATCTCGACAGGGAGATTTCATGGTGATATCATTCTGATCGCACTTAGCGGGCGCCTGGTGGCGCCTCGAGAGGAGACGAAGAGATGACGGAATCACCTGCAAGGTCGTGGCACGGCATCGGGACGCTCCTGCTGCTGCTCGGGACGATCGCGGCCAGCGTCGCCTACCTGATCGTCGCGGCCTCGGCCCACAACGTCGGCGGGGCGATCGCCGCCGCGGTGGCGATCGTGGTCGAGATCTTCCTGCTCGCCGGGTTGTTCATGGTCGAGCCGAACCAGGGACGCGTGCTCACCCTGTTCGGCGCCTACAGAGGGACGGAGCGCACACCCGGGCTGCGTTGGGCCAATCCGTTCCTGGGCAAGCGGGCGGTTTCCCTGCGCGTCCGCAACTTCGAGACCGACCGGCTCAAGGTCAACGACGCCGACGGCAATCCGATCGAGATCGCGGCCGTCGTGGTCTGGCGCGTCGTCGACACCTTCGAAGCGGTCTTTCGCGTCGACGACTTCGAGAACTACGTGCACGTCCAGAGCGAAGCGGCCCTGCGCGGCATGGCCAACCGCTACCCCTACGACTCGCACGAGTCGGAGCACGATCAGTCGTTGCGCGGATCGACCCCGGAGATCGCCGAAGAGCTGGGCCGCCAGCTCGACGAGCGGCTCTCGCAGGCGGGCGTCGACGTGGTCGAGGCGCGCATCAGCCACCTCGCCTACGCGCCGGAGATCGCTCAGGCGATGCTGCAGCGCCAGCAGGCCTCGGCGATCATCGCGGCGCGCCAGAAGATCGTCGATGGCGCCGTCGGTATGGTCGACATGGCGCTCACCAAGCTCGCCGAGATGAACGTCGTCGAGCTCGATCAGGAGCGGCGCGCGGCGATGGTGTCGAATCTGCTGGTGGTGCTCTGCAGCGACCGCGCGACGACGCCGGTGATCAACACCGGCACCCTCTACTAGGGCGCCGGAGGGCGCGGTGGCTCCTCGCAAGCCCTATCTGCTCCGGCTCGATCCGAAGCTCCACGCCGCGCTGGAGCGTTGGGCCGCAGACGAGCTGCGCAGCCTGAACGCGCAGATCGAATACCTGCTGCGCGGGTCGCTCGGCGCGGCGGGCCGGTTGCCCCGTGACGGTGGGGCCGGCGGGGCCGCGATGACCGGAACGAAGGGCGAGAAAGGAAAGAGATGAGCGTTCGCAATTGCTCCCGGTGCGGGGCGACGACAGTCGAGGGCTACCTGCTCGACCAGCGGCGAGGGATCCAGGCCGCCGAGCAGGCATGGATCGAAGGGGCGCCGCGGCGCGCCTGGCACGGGGGGATGAAGCTGCGGCGAATCGCGCACGGAGCGGTGGTCGCGCGGCGCTGTCCGAAGTGCGGACATCTGGATCTGTGGGTGCCGAAGACCGAGGTCTGAGGGGCGAGGGCGCCGCCTCAGATCGGCGTCAGCCGGATCGGCAAGCGTTCCCAGCGGGCGCTGGCGAGCTCGGCGCCGAGCTCGACGCCGTCGCGGTAGCGGCGGCGGGGCAGGTGCCGTCCTGCCAGCTCGAACCGCGTGGCTCCCGCCAGCGGAAAGGGATCGAGCGCCAGGTCGATCCGGCCCTCGGCGAGAGCGATCTCCGCGCGCAACGGCAGGCTCGCGACGAACGAGCGCTCCCGGCTACAGGCGGCGAGCGAGAGATCGTCGCCCAGGCGCAGCCAGGCGTCGTCCGCGGCGAGCGCCGCCGGATCGAGCTCGCCGGCCGCGGCGATCTCGTCGCGGCGGGCCTCGAGCTCCGCGCGAAAGGGCGCCCACTTCGGCCCTCCCCAAGTCGCCAACAGGCGCAGGACGTGGCCCGCCGCGATCGCCGCGAGGTAGGGGGAGCGCTCGGCGTGGCGCTCGACGCCGCGGCGCCAGATCTCGGTCCGCCGCTCGGCAGGCAGCGCGCGGAAGTCGGCCGGCCCGCCGGTGGCCGCGTCGAGGGTCGGCGCGGCGTCGGCCTCCCACCAGCCGTCGTCGTGCGCCGCGATGGCCGCGAGCAGCGCTTCGCGGCGCGGGTGGGCCGCGATCGCTGGCGCGCGGAAGAGTCGCAGCATCTCCGCGGCGAGGCGGGCGTGATCGGCTTGGGTCACGACCAACCAGCGCTCCTCTTCGGCGACGACGATCATGGCGACGGCACTCCCGTCATCCGGTGTTGCGCAGCCCTTGGGCCACCCCGTTGAGGGTCGTCGCGAGCGCTGCCTCGACCCCCAGCTCGCCTGCGCGCGAGCGCGCGAGGAGGCTCACCTGGAGCAGCGAGAGCGGGTCGACGTAGGGATTGCGCAGCGCGATCGAGCTCGCGAGCACCGGCGTGTCGGCGAGCAGCTCGCGGCGTCCGCGAATCGAGAGGATGGTCTCGGTGGTTCGTTGGAACTCGGCCGCGAGCTCGTCGAAGAGGCGAGGGTCGCCGCCCAGCCGATCGAAGTAGAGCCGGGCGATCTCGAGGTCCGTCTTGGCCGCGACCATCTCGAGCTTGCCGACGAGATCGTCGAAGAAGGGCCAGGCGGTGGCCATGCGCGACAGGGTCTCGAGGCCACCGGGCTCAGCCGCGACGGTGGCGAGGGCCGTCCCGGTGCCGAGCCAGGCGGGCAGCAGCAGCCGGATCTGAGTCCAACCGAAGACCCAGGGGATCGCGCGGATCCCGGCCATGGTGCCGACGCCCTTCTCCCGATACGCCGGTCGGCTACCGTAGTGGACGTGGGCGAGCTGTCGCAGCGGCGTCGCCTCGAGGAGAGTGCGGAAGAGCCTGTCGTCCTCGTGAACGAGCCGGCGGAAGATCGGTAGCGCGAGCGCCGCCAGGCGTTCGGCGACGGCACGAAAGCGCGCCTCTTCGCCCGGGTCGAGGTCGTAGCGCCAGGTCGCGAAGCGCGCGGCGAGAGAGCCGGAGACGAGGACCTCCAGGCTCCTGCGCGCCAGCGGCGCGAGGCCGTACTTGAGCGAGATCACCTCGCCCTGTTCGGTGACCTTGAGCCCGTCGTCGAGCGTCCCGGGTGGGAGCGCGACGAGGCTCCGCCAGACCGGCGAACCGCCGCCGCGCCCGGCGGTGCCGCCGCGGCCATGGAACAGAACCAGCGAGATCCCGGCGGCTCGGGCGACCTCCACGAGACGCTCCTGGGCGCGATAGAGCGCCCAGGAGGAGGGCAGGAACCCCGCGTCCTTGGCGGAGTCGGAATAGCCGAGCATCACCTCCTGGCGTCCACCGCGCGCCGCGAGCTGGCGAGAGTAGATCGGGTCGGCGACGAGATCGGCCAGGACCTCCGGAGCCCGTTCGAGGTCCGCGAGCGTTTCGAACAGGGGAACGACGTCGAGATCCGATCGCGGCGGATCGGTGGCGAGATCGACCAGGCCCGCCTCGCGCGCCAGCAGCAGGACGCGCAGCAGGTCCTCGGCCGAGCGGGCCATCGAGATCACGAAGGTCGGCGTCGATCGCGCGCCGAGCTCCACCTGGAGGCGGGCGGTCGCGCGAAAGACCTCGATGGTGCGGGTCGCCTCCTGGGAGAGCCCGGCTCCCTCCCCCCCGGCGACGAGCGGTCGGCGGCTCGCGAGCTCGCGCCGGAGGGCGGTCCGATCGAGCTCCGGGAGGCCGCTCGCTCTCCCGATCTCGGCGAGGGTCGCGGCGAGGACCTGGGAGTCCTCGCGCACGTCGAGGACGAGGCCGTGGAAGCCGTGCCGCTCCACCGCTCGTAGCAGCGGCTCGAGCAGTGTGGCCGCGGCGCTCGAGGCTCCCGCGGCGAGGAGCGCGCCGCGGACCTGTTCGAGGTCCTCGGCGAAGACCTCGGGCCCCGCGTAGGCCGCCGGCGCCGCCGGCTCCTCGCCGGCGTCGCGCGCGGCGATCGCGGCGCGGGTCGCCGCGAGACGGCCCGCGACGAAGCTCAGCTTGAGCCGGATCGGCTCGGCCGCGTCGCGCCGACGATTCGCCGCCCAGATCGCCGGCAGGCGCTCGCGGTCGCGCTCGATCGAGTCGAGCAACGCCGTCGGCGCCGCGCGGACGTGGGTCGAGACCGAAAGCGAAGTGACGAGGTGCCGGACTCGGTGCAGGTACCAGCCGAGCAGCGCGTGCGCCGCGCGCCGCGCGGCGGCGACCGTCACCTCGGGCGTGACGAAGGGGTTGCCGTCGCGGTCGCCGCCGACCCAACTGCCCAGAGTGAGCCGAATGCTCGCCCCGGCCGGTTCGCCGAAGACCTCTGCGAACGCGGCCCCGAATGCGTCCGCGACATCGCTCGCCGCGTCGAGCAACCGGTCCTCGAAGTACCAGAGGACGTTGCTGATTTCGTCGCGCACCGAGAGGCGGTCGCGGCGCACCTCCGAGGAGAGCCAGAGCAGCTCGACTTCCGCTTCGATGCGCTCTTCGAGTCTCTCGCCGGTCCGGTCGTCGCCACCTTCGAGCGCGAGCAGCAGGTCGGCGACCCGGGCTTGAAGCTCGAGCAAGGTGCGGCGCGTCGCCTCGGTCGGATGGGCGGTCAGCACGGGCCGAATCTCGATTCGCCCCAAGGCGGCGGCGACTTCTCTCGCGTCGCGCCCCTGGCCGCGCAGCCGTTCGAGCAGCCAGCGCGGCGAGGCCGCCTGGGGCCCGTCGCCCGCGCGCTCGTGCGCCTGCCGACGCCGCACCCGGTGGACCTGTTCGGCGGTGTTGACGAGCAGAAAGAAGAGAGTGAAGGCGCGCGCCACGGGCGTCGCGACGGCGAGCGGCAGGCGATCGACCCGCTCGGCGAGCGCGGCGAGGCTGGGCGCGCCCGGCTCGCCGAGCCTGCGCGCCCGGCAATCGACGCGCAGGGACTCGACGGCATCGAAGACCGCCTCGCCCTCGAGGCGGTGGATCACCCGGCCGAGCGTCGAGGCCAGCCGGCGCACGTCGTCGTGGAGCGGTCGGTCCTCGGGGCGAGCCGGCATGACGCCGAGAATAGCGGACCCCGGCGCGTCGCTTGCATTCCTCCCGGCACCTGCGGCGGACGGCGCTCCGGCCCGAACCGGGAGCGCCTCTGGCCAGAGCCAGCGGATTCCGTTCTAATATCGCCACGACCTAGGAGGAAACGACATGAAGCGAATGACCGCAATCGTAACCGGGGCGGCGATCGCCCTCGCCAGCTTCGCCGCCGTCGGCCACGCCGCCGACAAACCGCGCATCGCGGTGCTGGAGTTCAAGAACAAGGCGGATAACCAGTACTGGTGGCATGGCGGCGCCGAGGCGATCCAGGATGTCTTCGTGACGGAGTTGGTCAAGAGCGGCAAGTTCCGCGTCATCGACCGCGAGCAGCTCGCCGCGCTGATGCAGGAGAAGAACCTCTCGATCGGCGGCGACATCGATCCGTCATCTGCCATCAAGGCGGGCAAGCTCCTGGGTTGCCAGTACTTCCTGACCGGCGCCATCACCGAGTACGGCGCCACTGACACCTCGGCCCACGGCCGCAGCGTCGGCGGTCTCCCCGGCTTCTCCGGCGGCAAGAAGACGTTCGTCGCGGCGGCCAACGCGCGCTTGATCGACACCACGACGGGCGAGATCGTCTGGGCCGACGAGGCCCGGGGCGAGGACGCGAAGTTCAAGCTCTCGATCGGCGGCTTCGGTGGCGGCGTGGACAACGACCAGCGGATGTTCGACAAGGTGATGAAGCCGATCGTCCAGCAGCTGGCCGCTTCGATCAAAGCCGCTGACATCTGACCGGCGCGCCCGAGAGATCGGGAAGAGCGCGAACCAGAAGCTGTCAGCAGCTCTCGGGGGTCCCCGCGCTCACCGCCGGAGGCCCTCGTCGAGCGCCTTCGACAGCTGCTCGATCCGCTCGGCGTCGTCGCAGAGGTCGGCGAAGGCATCGCCGTCGCAGGCCGCGAGAAAGCTGCGCACCGCCGGCAGGCCGTGCTCGGTGGCCAGGCCGCGCAGGCCGAGAGTCGGCAGGTGGGCGAAGCGGCGGGCCAGGGTCTCCGCCCAGCGCTCGACCGCCTCGAGCGCCTCCCCTTCGAGCGCGACGCCCTGCTTGGCGAGCAGACGCTCGACGCCTTCGAGCGCCGTCTGCCGGTAGCGTTGATTGATCCGCATGATCGCCGGCGCCAGGGCTCGTTCCGCGAGCCGGCGACGGAGACCGTCGAGAGCTTCGTCGACGATCCGGCGCGCCGCCACCGCTTCGGCCTGCCGGCTCTCGCGCTGCTCCGCCGCCACGCCGTTGATCTCGTCCATGCCGACGCGCGCGATCTCGGCCGCTCGCGCGACGTCCGGATCCACGTCGGGAGGCACCGCCAGATCGATCAGCAGCGGTGGCTCCTGGCTCGCCGTGCGCGCCGCCAGACGCTCGAGCGCCGCGCGGTCGAGGACCGCGTCGGGCGCCCCGGTGGCGCACAACAGCGCTTCGACCCGTGGCGGCCGACGGCGAAACTCGTCGAGCGTCTGGCACCGGCCGGCGCCGAGCTCCGCGAGCAGCGCTTCAGCGTGCGCGAGCGTTCGATTGACCACGAGGATGGGCACCTGCTCACGCAGCAGGATCTCGGCGCAGCGCCGGGTCATCGGCGAGACCCCCACCAGCGCCACCGGCGATGGTGTGCGGCGCACTCGCTCGAGCAGCAGCTCGCCGGCGATCTCGGCAAGCGAGACTCGTCCGGCCCCGAGCTGGGTGCGTAGGTGGACTCGGCGCGCCACCCGCAGCGCCTCCTCGACGAGATGGTCGAGCAGGGCGCCGCTGGTGCCTGCGGCGCGCGCCGCCGCGAGCGATTCGCGGATCTGACCCTGGATCTCGCGCTCGCCCATTTGCGCCGAATCGAGTCCCGCCGCGACTTCGAACAGATGCGCGATCGCGCTCTCGCCGGACCAGGTTCGCAACATGCGCCTGGCTTCCTCCGGCCCCGCCTCGCGGCCGGCGAGGAAGCCGAAGACGCGGCGCCGGATGTCCTTCTCGGCGGGTGAGCCGGCAGCCGGCGTCGAGCCAGCGGCGCGCGCGAGTCGATAGAGGATCTCGACCCGATTGCAGGTGGCGAGGTAGACGAGCTCGGTGGCGTCGAGCGCTGCCGCGAGCAGCGGCAGACGGTCGGCGCGATCGTCGCGGGCGATGGTGAACCGGGAGAGCGCCGCGGCATCGTGGTCGCGGGCCGAGATGCCGACGATGCCCACGACTCCGATCGATTCCATGGCTGGCGTTCCTACCCGTGCGTTCGCCGACGCGATTTCGTTGCCCATCGGGCCGGAAGCCCGAAGGCGGTCATCGTACATCGAAGAACACCATCCTGGACGCTCTCAGGAACGCGCGGCGCGTCGTCGACAGAGACCGGAGCGGGACCGCGAGTGGCAAGCTCGTCAGGCGCGCTCGAGGGGCAGGCGGGAATCTGGAAGGCGACGACGGCTTGTGCCATGATCGCCGCAACGAAGCAGAAGAGCGTGTCGGGCCCGATCGATTCGGTGGGCCGGAGGCGCAAGTCGAACGGCGGACGCCCACTGCGGCGGCGAGCGGAGCATGAGCGCAACGAGACCGAGCCGGTAGTGCGGGAATCGCCACTGGAATCTGGCGGCCTGTCGTTCCACGACGTCACCGAGTCGGTGGCTCGACCGCTCGAGCGCGCGCCGAGCCGCGGCTGGTGGCTCTGCTTCCTGTCCGGTCTGGCCATGGTCGCTCTGCTCGGGGTCGCCGCCGGTTGGCTCGCGTTCGAAGGCCTCGGTGTCACGGGTCTCAATCGTCCCGTGAGCTCGGCTTTCGGCGCCATCCACACCCTCTTCTGGCTCGGCATCGGCGTCGGCGGCACGCTGCTCTCCGCCAGCCTGTTGCTCCTCCGCCCGGGGTGGGGGAGCTCGATCCGCCGCACTGCCGAGGCGATGACCCTCTGCGCCCTCCTGTGCGCCTCGGTCTTCCCGGTCGTCTACCTCGGCAGGCCGTGGCTCGCTTATTGGATGGCGGCGCTGCCGAACCAGATGGGCATCTGGCCGCAGTTCCGCAGCCCACAGGCGTGGGCTTTCGTCGCGATCGGCAGCTATGGCGTGGTGTCGGCGCTCCTGTTGTACGTCGGGCTGCTGCCCGATTTCGCCACCCTTCGCGATCGCTCGCGCGGGCGCCGCCGCAGAACCCTCGCGGCGCTCGCGTTGGGCTGGCGCGGCTCGATCCGCCATGGGCACCATCTCCGCAGCGCCCACCTGCTTCTCGCCGGATCGGCGGCGGCCCTGGCGCTGGCGGTCTGCGCGATCGCCTCGGAGGATCTCGCGGCATCGCGGCTGCCCGGCTGGCACGCGACGACCTTCCCGCCGTTCCTCGTCGCCGCAGCGGTTCTCTCGGGAACGGCGGCAGGGGTGACGCTGGCCGTGAGCGGACGCAGGCTCCTGCATCTCGAGCGCGTGATCGCCAGGAGAGACCTCGACCGCCTCGCGAAGATCTTGCCCATCGCGGCGTTGGCGGTCGGATTGGGCCACCTCCTCGAGCTCTTCGTCGCCTGGTTCTCGGAAGACGCCCGCGCCCTGCTCGCGTTCGAGAGCACGGTTTTCGGAGCCCATGCCTGGGCCTACTGGACGATGGTCGCGCTGGGCGTGCTCGGCCCACAGCTGCTCTGGCTCGAGCGAGTGCGCTCCTCGCTCGGCTGGCTGTTCGCGCTCTCGTTGCTCGTCCAACCCGGGATGTGGTGCGAGCGATTCGTCGTCGTTGTCGGGTCGCTCCACCGCGGCTTGCTGCCGGCGACCTGGTCCGAGTTCCAGCCGACGCTCTGGGATGTCGCCATCCTGTTCGGCGGTCTCGGCCTCTTCGTCACCCTGTTCTGCCTGTTCGTGCGCTTCCTGCCGATCGTCGCCGTCGCCGAGGTGAAGTCGGTGCAGCCGCAGACCCGAGCAGATCGGGAGAGAGCGCCCCTCGCCCCGCCCGGCGAGCTGTCCGACTCGGCGCTCGCCCGCGGAGAGTCGGGTTGATGGCGATCCCACGACCGATGCTGCCGGACGGCGAGCACTTCGGGACCCTCGCGGAGTTGCCGAGCCCGGAGGCGCTCTGCCAGGCCTGCGAGCGCGTGCGCGAGGCTGGCTACACGAGATGGGATGCTCACGCGCCCTTTCCCGTCGCCGGTCTCGACTGCGGAGTGGGCTCGCCGCGTTCGCGACTGCGCTGGATTCCACTCGTCCTCGCGCTCGCCGGCGCCGCCATCGGACTCGGGCTGCAGGGCTGGGTGGGAGCGATCGCCTATCCGCTCGTCGTCAGCGGCGAGTCGCTTTTCGGCTGGCCGGTATCGCTACCGATCGCTCTTGCGCTCGCGCTGCTCGGCGCCGCGGCGGGTGCGGTCCTTCGCCTGTTCGCGCTCATTCGGCTGCCGACGCTCTATCATCCGCTCTTCGGCTCGTCGGCCTTCGAGCGCGCGAGCGACGACGGGTTCTTCCTCTCGATCGAGTCCGGGGATCCGGAGTTCGATGCCGACGCGACCCCGGAGCTGCTGCGCCGCTCGGGCGCGACCAACGTCGAGCTGATCCCGAGCTGACAGAGTGTCATCGACGTTCCAGCACCGGCAGCTCAGCCCGCGCTCGCCCGAGCCACCCGCGCCACCCGAGCCACCCGGGGCGCCGCGGAGCGAGTCCGAGCTTGCTCGGGGGCATGGCGCTGATAGGCTAGATCAATTGCAGTCGTCTCAGCTTTCGGTGGGCTGCTCCGGCGCCGCGCGCCGGTGCCGCTCGGCGCTCCCGTGCAGCCGAAGCGCTGTGCCACGAAAACCCATGAGGGCCCTGCGGGCCCCTCTCGCGTCGGAGGACTCGTGATGTCCAAGCCCTATCTCGCCCTGGCCGGTTCGACCCTCGCCCTCGCTCTCGCCGCCGGCCCGGCGCTCGCCGCCGCGGCGATCACCGGCACCGTTACCTATTCCGGAAAAGTGCCGAATCTGAAACCGCTCTCGATGGACGCCGATCCGGCGTGCGCGGCCAAGCACGACGCGCCGGTGCCGAACGAGATGCTGACTCTCGGCGCGGGCAACGGCATGGCCAACGTCATGGTGCGCGTGAAGAGCCCGGTTGCCGGCTCCTTCGCCGCGCCGTCCGCGCCGGTGGTGATCGACCAGAGCGGCTGCCAGTACCAGCCGCACGTTGTCGGGCTGGTGGTCGGCCAGACCCTGAAGCTCAGGAACTCGGACGGCCTGCTCCACAACGTGCACGCCCTGCCCAAGGTCAACACCCCCTTCAACATGGCGATGCCGGCCAATCGCACCGAGGCCGACCACAAGTTCGGCAAGGAAGAGGGCATGTTCCTGGTCAAGTGCGACGTCCACCCCTGGATGAGCGCCTACGTCGGGATCTTCGCCAATCCGTTCTTTGCGGTTTCGGGCCCGGACGGCAAGTTCTCGATCCCGGGGCTTCCGGACGGAACTTACGAGGTCGAAGCCTGGCACGAGAAGCTGGGCATCAAGACCGGGAGCGTGACCGTCGCGGCGGGCAAGCCGGCGACGATCGACTTCGCATTCGCCCCGCCCGGCAGCTGACCGACGACGCCCGCCCGACCGACCGAGCCACCGCCAGCCGATTGGGAGAGTTCATGGCCACGCCCGTCACCGAGACGAAGCCCGTCCCGCACGAGAGCGCTCACGCCGAGCATCACGAGCACCTAGAGCTCGGTTTCTGGCGCAAGTACGTCTTTTCGACCGACCACAAGGTTATCGGCATCTGGTACGCGGTGACCGGACTGCTGTTTCTGTTCTTCGGCTTCTGCCTGGTGATGCTGATGCGCTGGCAGCTCGCCTTCCCCGGACAGCCGCTGCCCTGGATCGGCGGGCTGTTCGGCGAGGCGCGGATGCCCGGCGGCTCGATGCTGCCCGAGTTCTACAACGAGCTCGGTGCGATGCACGGCACCATCATGGTGTTCCTCGGCGTCGTGCCGCTCGCGGTCGGCGGCTTCGGCAACTTCGTCCTGCCGTTGCAGATCGGCGCGCCCGACATGGCGTTCCCGCGGATCAACATGGCGAGCTATTGGTTCTACTTCCTGGGCGGCGTCACCATGCTGGCGAGCTTCTTCGTCCCTGGTGGCGCGGCGCAGTCGGGGTGGACCTCCTACGCGCCGCTGTCGGTCCTCGCCGGCCAGGGTCAGACGATCTGGCTGATCGGCATGATCTTCCTCATCACCTCGTCGCTCTTCGGCGCCATCAACTTCATCGCCACCACGGTGCAACTGCGCGCTCCCGGGCTCTCCTGGTTCCGGCTGCCCTTCTTCGTCTGGTCGCAGCTCGTCACCTCGTTTCTGCTGTTGCTCGCCTTCCCGCCGCTCGAAGCGGCCGGGATCCTGCAGCTGATGGACCGGGTGGCCGGCACCAGCTTCTTCATGCCGACGGGTCTGGTGGTGAGCGGCCAGGCGGTGGCCTACACCGGCGGCGGCAACCCGCTGCTCTGGCAGCACCTCTTCTGGTTTCTCGCGCACCCCGAGGTCTACGTGCTGATTCTGCCGGCGCTCGGCATCGTTGCCGAGGTCGTCGCCAACAACACGCGCAAGCCACTGTTCGGCTACAAGATGATGGTGTACTCGCTCTGGTTTCTCGGCTTCATGTCCTTCATCGTCTGGGCCCACCACATGTTCTTCACCGGCATGGGCACGACGATGGCCGCGTTCTTCCAGACGACGACGATGATCATCTCCATCCCCTCGGTGGCGATCCTCACCGCGCTCATCGTCTCGCTCTGGGGCGGCTCGATCCGATTCACCACGCCGATGCTGTTTGCGCTGGCGTTCCTGCCGATGTTCGGCATCGGCGGCCTGACCGGCCTGCCGCTGGGGCTGGCGGCGGCCGACATTCCGCTGCACGACACCTACTACGTGATCGGCCACTTCCACTACGTGGTGGCGCCGGGCACGCTTTTCGCCCTGTTCGCCGGCATCTACTATTGGTTCCCCAAGGCCACCGGCCGCAAGATGGGCGAGCGCCTCGGCAAGCTGCACTTCTGGCCCTCGCTGATCTTCATGAACGGCATTTTCATGCCGATGTTCATCCAGGGTCTGGCCGGCGTGTCGCGGCGGCTCTACGACGGCGGCGCCTCGTACGACTTCGCCAAGGACGTGACGCACTGGAACGTCTTCATGTCGTACTCGGCCTGGGGCCTGGCCCTGGCGCAAATCCCGTTCATCATCAATTTCTTCCGTAGCATCAAGCATGGCGAGAGAGTCGGCGACAACCCCTGGGAAGCGACGACGATCGAATGGGCCGCCCCGTCGCCACCGCCGCACGGGAATTTCTTGACGCCGCCGAGCGCGCACCGCGGCCCGTACGACTACAGCGTTCCCGGGGCGCCGCGCGACCATTCTCCCCAGTGGGCGAACTGAGGGGTTCGAGCATGGAGATTCCCTACACCGTCGAAGAACGACCCGACACCGGGCTGAACAACGGCAAGATCGGTATCTGGCTCTTCCTCGCCTCGGAGGTGATGCTCTTCGGCGCGCTCTTCGCCAGCTACCTGATGATGCGCGTGGGAGCGACGGCATGGCCGCGCGGCGACGCCATCCTCAACGTGCCGCTGGCGACGCTCAACACCATCGTGCTGATCTCCTCGAGCGTCACCATGGTGATGGCCTGGGCGTCGCTCAAGCGCAACGACTTCGGGAAGTTCCGCCTCTTCATGGGTGGCACGGTGCTGCTCGGCTTCGGTTTTCTGATCATCAAGTACATCGAGTACTCGGCGAAGTTCCATCACGGGCTGCTGCCGAGCACCAACACGTTCCTGGCGATCTACTTCACGCTCACCGGACTGCACGGACTGCACGTCATCGGCGGCATGGCGGTCAACGCTTACTTCTGGGGGCCGGGCTCGAAGCTCTGGAAGACGAATCCGGAGCACTTCACGAATCGCGTCGAGAATGCCGGCCTGTTCTGGCACTTCGTCGACCTGGTCTGGATCTTTCTCTTCCCTGTCCTCTACCTGCTCTAGCCATCGAACCCGAGGAGCCCGAGCGCCATGTCCGACAACACCAACGCCTCCCACGCCGACATCGACCGGCAGGTCAAGGTCTACATCCTCGTCTTCGTCTCCTTGATGGCGCTGACGCTGGTCACCGTGGCGGTCTCTCGCCTGCACTTGCCGACAGCTGGCGCCGTGGCCGTGGCGCTGTTCGTCGCTGCGGTCAAGGGCGGTCTGGTCGCGGGCTACTTCATGCATCTGCTCTCCGAACGGAAGTTCATCTACTGGGTACTCTGGTTCACGGTGATCTTCTTCTTCGCGGTCCTGCTGCTGCCGCTTTGGGCGCACTTCGAACCGGTGGGGTATTGACGCCATGAACTTGAGGAGCTTCCACCTCGTGTTCATCGCCTGCTCGAGCGCCCTCGCCTTCCTCTTCGGCGCTTGGGTCCTGAACGGTCCGGCGCTCGCCGGTCTGCCGCGGCTCGCTGCCGGCTCGGGCGCTTTCGCCGTGGCCTTGGGATTGATCGCCTACGAAGCGTGGTTCGTGCGCTTCTCGCGGCGGCCGCGATGAGCCGGTCAGCCACTTCGACGGCGGCGCGCACGCGCTGGCCCGCCTACCTGGCGACGATTGCTACGACCTGGCTCGTCGTGGCGATCGCGGCGGCGCCGGCGGCCGCGTGCACGGTCTGCTATGGGGCCAGAGACAGCGGTTCGGCGCTGGTCGGTGCGGCGCGGTTGGGGATCTTCCTCCTGCTCGGCGTCACCGTCTCCGTGCTCGGCGGTTTCGCCCGGTTCTTCTTCCACCTGCGCCAGCGCGCCCGCCGAGCGGAGCTCGACGCCGTCGCCTCGGATTGGGCGCAACTCCAGAGGAGCGCTTCGCGATGATGGATCGGTGGCTGCCCCCGGTCGCCTCGGAGCATGGCCCCCAGATCGACAACTCGGTCGCCTGGGTGCACTGGTTGATGGCGATCCTCTTCGTCGGCTGGCTCGGGTTCTTCCTCTACAGCCTCTGGCGCTTCCGCCGCGCGCGCAATCCGGTGGCCAGCCACACGGGCAGCACCAGCCGCGCCTCGAGCTGGCTCGAGGGCGCGGTCGCCGTGGCCGAGGGGATCTTGCTGATCGGACTCTCGATCCCGCTCTGGGCGGAGCGCGTCTCGGAGTTTCCGGACGAGAAGGAGTCCGTCGTGGTGCGGGTGGTGGCCGAGCAATTCGCCTGGAACATCCACTATCCGGGTCCGGACGGCGTCTTCGGGCGCACGTCGTTCGATAAGCTCGACCTGCAGTCGAATCCGCTCGGCATCGACCGCTCGGATCCCGCCGCCAAGGACGACTTCACGACGGTCAACCAGCTGCGCCTTCCGGTCGGCAAGCCGGCGATCGTGCACCTCTCGGCCAAGGACGTGATCCACAGCTTCAGCGTCCCCGAGATGCGCATCAAGCAGGACGCCGTCCCCGGGATCGACGTTCCGGTCTGGTGGGTTCCCACCGTCACCACCGCCGCGATGCGCGAGCAGCTCGGCAAGCCCGACTTCGTCTATGAGATCGCCTGCGCCCAGCTCTGCGGCATCGGCCACGCCAAGATGCGCGGCTTCGTCACCATCGACGAGCCCGCCGACTTCCAGGCCTGGGTCGACGAGCAGGTCGCCGCCGCCTTGGAGACCGAAACCGGCGGCTTCTGGGAGTAGGGCGTCCGGGATTGGCCCGCGCGCCGTCGGGCGTGGGCGAGGCGAGCCCGTAGCGGGTAGCTAGGCGTCGCTGGAGTCGCGGGGCCGTGCCGCCGGAGGCGAGCCGGTCGAACCGAACACTTTCGGCGTCGGCATGCGGGCGCGGATCTCTTCGAGGACTCGGGCGGTGACGACGGCGACGTCGTTCTTGGCGCACCAGCTCTCGACCGCTCGCGTCACCATGCCCCGGACGAACGCCGGGATCTTCTGCATGCGTTCGCGCGCCTCCGGTTCCCAGTCGAGGCTCGGGCTCGCCGTTTCGCCGTACTCGACCGCGGCCGGGCGGAGGCGCTCGACGGCCTCGCGGAGCGTGCCCGGCTCGTGGCTGCAGAGCGGGTCCGCCGCCAGGACGTCCCCGGTCATGCCGTAAGCGCGGGCGCGGCAGCCGCCGCACATCGAGGCGAGCTCGCAGGCGCCGCAGCGGCCGCCGAGCTCGGCGCGGCGTCGGATCTTGGTGAAGAGCTCGGAGTCGTCCCAGAGCTCACGCAGGCCGGTCGCCTGGAGGTTCCCGGCGAAGAGCGGCAGATAGGGGCAGGGCGTGACGTCGCCATTCGGGCGGATGCCGAAGTAGTGGGTACCCGCCGGGCAGCCGCCGGCGCCGCCACCAAAGCTCTTCGGAAAGGGCGCCGACGAGTCGGCGGCGAGAAGGGTGCGGACGAAATGCGGCGCGCACTTGGCGTTGACCAGCATGCGGTCGGCCCAGCGCCGCTGGATCTCGGCGAGCTGGATCAGAACCTGGTCGTACTCGTCGACGTCGAGGTCGCTGACGAAGGCGCCGCGGCCGCTGGGCACCAGGAAGTAGAGGTTCCAGACCTTGGCCCCTAGCTCGTCGTGCGCGAAGGCTGCGATCGCCTCGAGCTCCTCGCGGTTGTGGCCTCCGACCGTGGTCTGGACGATGAACGGCAGCCCAACGCGGGTGAGGATGCGCGCGCCGTCGACGGTGTTGCGCCAGGCGCCCCGCACTCGCCGGAACGCGTCGTGGCGCTCGGCGTCCAACGCGTCGAGCGACAACGCCATCCCCCGGACGCCTTCGGTGTGGAGGAGCCGCGCCAGCTTCTCGGTGATCTTGACGCCATTGGTCCCGACCACGATCCAGAGGCCCTTGCCGGCACCGTAGCGGACGATCTCGACGATGTCGCGGCGTAGCAGCGGCTCGCCGCCGGTGAGGATGGTCACGCACTCGGGCGCGAAGGCGGCGATCTCGTCGACGACGCGAAAGCACTGCTCGGTCGAGAGCTCGCTGCGATCCGCGAAGGCGGCGCTCTCGACCTTCGCGGGTCCGGCGTCGAGGTAGCAGTGCTCGCAGGCGAGATTGCACCGATAGGTGAGGTTCCACGACACCACGTAGGGCCGCGCGAAGGCGGCCGCGGCGCCGTCGGCGGCGAGCCCGGAAGCGGGAGCGAGCGGAGTCTCTGGAGCCATACGAACGCGATTCCTCAGCGCCTGCGATGCAGGAGAAGCCGAGAGGTCGAATGAAACTCAGAGATGCTTGGTTTCCGCCGCTCGGCCAGCCGCCGAGGCGCGTTCGCGGCCAGCCGCCGCGGCAGCTCGATCGTCGCTTGCCATAGATGGGGGAGGCAGGGGGGCGCTGGGGCGCTGGCGCGAAGCTCGTCGCCGGACGGGGCTCCCCCATAACTGCCGCTTTCTCGAGCGCGGGCCGGGTTTCGGACGCGGAAACCGGTCGCGAGACCGGGCGGGCGGAGCGTCACATGCCGAAGCGCGAGCGCGCGGCCTGGAGGACGGCTTCGTCGATGACGGCGTGGCCGGCTTCGCGCGCGACCAGCTCGATGCCGGCGCGGGCCATCGGGCGGACCATCTCCGGGATCGCTTCGAGACGCGCGAGCGCCTCGGGCGTCCAGGCGGGCGCGCTTCCTGCCGTCACGGGAGTTGCCGCTGCCACATCGCCGGTCGCGCTCCCTCCGAGCATCGCGCCGAAGGGGCAGCGCGCCGCTCCGGTCTCGCCCGCCGCGGCGCTCGCGGCGGGCGCTCCCGCCGTCGCGACCGCCGGGCCG
The DNA here is from genome assembly GCA_963700315.1 of uncultured Acidobacteriota bacterium. Classification (GTDB taxonomy): domain Bacteria; phylum Acidobacteriota; class Thermoanaerobaculia; order Multivoradales; family JAGPDF01; genus JACTMI01. Next base: position 65,043 of record CAVOXC010000004.1, read on the forward strand.
ATGCGCACGCCGAGCGAGCGCACCATCTGGGTCTCCTGCACGTTGGTGAGCATCGCCATCTCGTAACCGCACGCGGGACAGCCGTAGACGACGGAGAGCGAGCCGGGCTCGCTCTCCGCGGTCGCCGAGAGGCGCATCGGGGTATCGCAAGGAACACAGAGAAACTTCATCGGACCTCCTCGAGGCGGTTCACGAGCTCGCTGGCGACGGCGCGCAGCGCGGCCAGAACTGGCCGCACAGTGGCGCCCGCCGCGGTCGCCTCGGCCACTTCGGTCACCGCGATGCCGAGGTCGCAGAGCCGGGCGAGCTCGGGGTCGAACGGGACGTGGCCGAGGCAGGCGAGACCGAGCGGCTCGATCTCGGGCTCTGCGGCAAAGAGCGGTCCGATCGTTCCACACTGAGTACAGGCGTAACCGCTCATGTTCTCGACGTATCCGAGCAGACGATTGGGAAGAGGCCGCAAGGCGTCGATCGAACGGGCCACGACGCCGCGGGCGAGCGCGGAAGGGACGGAGACCAGCAGGACGGCGGTCTTCGGTCCCAAGAAGTCGGCGAACTGGGCGGTGCGTTCCGGCCCGGGCGGCAGGTCCACCAGCAGGATGTCGAGCGGCCCCCAGTGCACCACGCTCAACAGCTCGGCGAGGCTCGAGAGCTCGCGCGTAGCCCGCCAGACATGCGCGCGGCCGGCGGCCGCGCCCGAGAAGGTCAACGCCGCGCCTGCACCGAGCAGACTGCCGGCCGAGAGGATCTGCACGCCGTCGCGGCTGCGCGGCACCAGGAGCCCCTCCTCGCCGGGCAGCGGCGGCGTGTCGCGCACGCCGCCGAGCAGCGCCTGGCTCGGTCCGTTGAGATCGGCGTCGAGGATGCCGACGCGCTGCCCGTCAGCCGCGAGCACGGCGGCGAGCTGCCGGGTTAGCGTGCTCTTGCCGACGCCGCCCTTGCCCGAGCCGACCGCGACTCTGAAACGAACTCCAGCCAGGCGGCGCTCGATCGCCGCCTCGATGTCGGCGATCTGCTCGGCGACGCCGGAGCCGCCGTCGCCCGCGATCTGGGAGTAGGTCCGCATGGGTGGTCGCTTCGCGCTGCCTCGCCCCGACACTACGCCGCCATCGCCGCTGTGGCGAACAACAGATGCTCGGGACCGCGGCGGAAGCCGAGCTCGACGAGGAGCGCGGGATCGATCTCCGCGGACGCGACCCGCGACAGCAGGAGCGGCCTGCCGTCGGCGCGCCGCTCCTGCTGGTCGAGCAGGATGCGCAGACCGAGGCGGCCGAGCTCCGATCCCGAGAGGCCCGCGGCGAGGATCTCCCAGCCTGCGTCGTCCCGCGCCGGGCGCGCGAGCAGACAAGCCTCGAGCCGGTCGAGCGAGTGGAATCCGAGAGCGAGCAGCCCATCGCCCTGCTTTTCGAGCGCCGGCAGGTCGCGGTGCCAGCTGCGTGTTCCGGGGCGCAGGAGGCCGCTGCCGGTCGCCTCTTCGACCGAGATTGGTGCGACGGGGAAATCCGTCCGCGCTCCGGCCTCGGCGGCCGAGGTCGAGAGATCGGTGGTCCCGGCGCGCCGCCAGTCGACGAATCGGGCCTCGCTCTGCCAACTACAGGCGGTGAACAGTGCCCGCGCCGGCGCGCGCTCGGCTGGTACCTCGGCGACCAGCCGCGGCGGCCCGAGGATGGCGAGCTTCTGGCCCAGCGAGGTGAGCAGATGCCGGCCGTGGCCGCGGCGGCGGTGCGCCGGGTGCACGCGCAGCGCGTAGACCAAGGTCGCGTCGACGCGCTTCGCACCGAGCAGAACGCCCACCGGCTCGCGCCCTTCGAGAGCCACCATGCAGCTCGAGCACCAGAGATCGAGCTCGCGCACGAGCGCCTTGAACCCGGCGCGGTCGAGCGCCGGTGCGTCGGCGTCCTCCGGCCCACGGCAATGTTCGTAGGCGGTGACCAACATGGCCATGTCGTCGGTCCGGCAGAAGCGGTACGCGGTCATTGCCTGCGGTCCACCACGGAGGTCGCGCGCCGCGCGCGCGGCGCGCGGGCAGGCCGGAGCTCAGGCATCGGTGGGGGCGGCGTCATCGGGCTCTGCGGCGCGCCGGGGTCCGCCGGCGCGGCGTGCCTGCAGCGCGGACGGCGAACCGACCTCGTTCAGCGCCGGTCTGGATTCGACGAAGGCCGCAGCGCTCGCCGCGCTGGCGCCAGGCCGACCTTGCGGCTTGCCGAGCGCCGCCGCCGCCTCTTTCGCCGCGGCCTGGTTCCGGAGCATCTCCTCCATCTGCTGGCGGCCGATCGCGATCCCCTCCTCGACCAGCGTCAGGTTGATGGTGCCCAGGCTGCGCTCGCGGGCGACCGCCTCGATCCGCTCCTGGGTGCGGTTGCGCATGAACCCCGCGGGCACGCGCAGAATGCGCTCCACGGCTTCGCCGCTCCAGGCGAAGGCCGAGAGCAGTGGGACGTTCTTGGCGTCGCGGGCGACCAGGTGCTCCTCGTCGCCGGGCGCGTCCGGAGCCGGGGCGGGCGCCTCGTCGACCGACGCAGCCAGCGCTTCTCCCCCCTGCCGGGCGACGCCGTCCGCGAGCGGCACGCCGGTCTCCTCCTCGATCACCTGCTGCGCCAGCTCGAGCGTCACGGTCGGGAGCTTGCGCAGGCGGGCGGTCTTCTCGATGCGCGCCTTGGCGCGCCGCCGCTTGTAGGCGTCCTTGAGCGTCCAGAGCGCGCGCTTGGCGCTCTCGCTCCAGCGCAGTTTCCGGCCGTCGTAGGTGACCTCTTCGCTGAGCGTGCCTTCGGCGCGGGCGATCCGCTCGAGCATGTCGCGCTCGATCCGTTCGAGGTCGGCGCTGCCGCAGACGCCGCAGCGCACCGCGTCGGGCTCGCTCGCGGCCACGCCGCAGCTCTTGCAGATCGCGACCGGCTGACGCTCGGCGAGCTCGAGCGCCATGCGCTCGGCGAGGTGGAAGGTCAGGTCGCGCGCCTGCTTGGGCATGAAGCGATCCATCGCCTCGTCGATCACCGAGTTGGTCACCACGCTGTGGCCCTTCTCGAGGGCGAGGCGCAGGATGCCGGTGCGGGCGATGCCCTTCACCTGTGGCGGCACGCGCAGCATGCGCGCCTCGGCCTCCGGCGTCCACTTGATGCTCTCCTCGGCGCGCACGTCGATGTCCGGGTAGGCGAGCGCGGTCGAGAGCAACACGTCGCACGGCGAGCGCCGCAGCAAGTTCTCGGAATTGCTGCCGAGCCCCGTCTCGTCCGCCGGGCTGTGCACGCCGGTGCGGCCGACGACGACCAGCCAGGGGTTCGTCTTGCGGACGTGATCGAGGATCTTCTGGAACGCCTTGCCGTCGAGCAGGGTTTTCTTGACCACCGTGCCCGCGTCGAGCGCCAAGCGCTCGGCGACGTCGAGATGAGACTGGTAGATCTGGGCCAGACCGGTGTCGATGATCTCCTCGTGCAGCTGATTCTGCTCCTCGAAGCGGAAGACCTTGGCGGCCTTCTCGGAGAGGACCCCGACGATGCCGTGGAAGACCGAGTAGTGCAGGTAGGGATCGTAAACGCCGATCAGCTCGACTTTCTTGTCGAAGCGCTTGGCCAGCTCGAGGGCGCGCTCGAGCGCGCCGAACGACTGCGGGCTGCCGTCGATCCCGACCAGGATCGTGTCGCCTTCGGGCTCGTCGCGCTTCGGCAGGTGCTTGACCACCCAGACGTCGCGGCCCGCGGCCCGCGCTACGCGCTCGCACACCGAGCCGATCTCGCTGTCGCGCGCCCGGCCGATGCCGAGCGCGCCGATCATCACCAGATCGTAGTCGGCGTTCTCGATGTCGCGGACCAGCTCGGTGTGGTGCTTGCCATCCATCATGCGCGGCTCGAAGGCGAGCCCATTGTCCCGGCAGAGGCTCTCCATCTGGTCGAGGTAGCTTTCGGAGATCAGCTTCAGGCCGAGAGTGATCAGGCTGTCGTGGATCTTGCGCTGTCGCTCGAGCTCCACTTCGTCCAGATACTCGTCGGGAAGCGTGTACTCCATCTGCTTGAAGCGGTAGTCGTGCATGCTGGCGGCATAGACGTGGCAGCCCACCAGCGTCGAGTCGAACGCCTTGCCGAGCGCCACGGCGTTGGCGATGGCGCGGTTCGAGTGGTCGGAGTTGTCGACTGGGACGTAGATCTTGCTATACATGGGCTCGAGCCTCCCCCTGTTGCAGATTCTTCTTGCGCCGCACCCAGGCGACGAGTCCGATCTCGATCGCCAGCACGACGAGCGCGCTCCGCAGCATCGGCCAGATCGGCGATGGAGTCGACTGCGGCATGGTGTACAAGTACTTCCACTGCGTCAAGCCTCGCTTGTTGCCGCGCTCGCGTGCGCCGCCATCCCAGAGTGAGAAGGCGATCGGCAGGTACTGGTCTGCGGCGAAGGTGACGCTGCCGCTCGCCTTCAGATCGCGCTTGAGGAGGACCGACCACTCGCCGCGATCGTAGCTCGCGACCGCCGTCACGTCTTCGCCCTCGACCACTGTCAAGCTCGTGCTCCCGGCGCCGACATAGCGCCGCGCGCGCGCCGCGGCGAGATCGACGAACCAGAGGTCGACCTGATTCTGCGCGTCGCCGAAGAGGAAATAGGGCTTCTGATTGCCGCTGGGAAGCTGGACCGGAAACTGGATCGCCACCGCGTCCGAGAACTCTTCGGCGCTACCCTGCGCGGCGCCCGCGGCGGCGGCGCCCGTCTCGCCCCAGAAATCGTCTCCGCCCGCGCTGGCTGGCTCCGCCGGCGCCTCCTCCTCCTCGCCCCAGAACTCCTCGGCATTCGCCGGCGCTTCTTCCTCGCCCCAGAAGTCGCCGGAGGAGCTAGCCGCAGTCGCCAGCCCGTCCGTTTCCTCTTCGGGCGGCACCGGCAGATCGGGCGCGTTGGTGCCGCTCCGGTTGGCGCGCATGTCGTGCCAGGTCAGCAGGAAAGCGATCTCGCGCTGATTGTAGACGGCGCGCACGGTGACGCCGTTCGCCGAAGGATGAAACGCCCGACCGGGCTCGGTGACCTGACCCACGACCGAAAAATAGGCCGCGGGGGCGGCCGCGAACAGCTCGCGGCCGCGCTCGAGATCGAGCTCCTGGTCGCTCCACCGCACCTGGAGAAGCTCGGAATAGCCTGGCTCCTCGCGTGGGTCGAGGCCGGCGATGTAGTCGACGAGCTGCCAACGCTCGTCGTCGCTCAGCGACTCCGCGAAGGAGGGCATCGGCGTGCCGTTCATGCCCGTGGTGAAGGTCCTGTAGATGTCCGCGCGCGTCGGTCCGCCACGGAACGTCCAGCGTTTGGTCAGGTCGGCGGGACGGATGGGGTCGCCCCAATCGTCCTGGAGCGTCGGCGCCGAGGTGCCGTCGCCGCGGCCGAGCTCGCCGTGGCAGGCGCCGCAGCCGATGCTCTCGTAGACCTCCCTGCCTTTCGCCGCGGACGCGGGCGTGGGCTTGGGCGCGTTGGGAATCTGGATCGGCGTCGGCGTCCGCGCGGAATCGACGAAGTCGGCCGAAAAAGACTTCACCGCGGCGATGAGCTCGTCGATCTGAGCGTCCGGCAGGTGGCTCCAGCCCGGCATCGAAGTGTAGGGCATGCCGTCGCGGATCACGGCGCGGAGGTCGGTGTCGGTGGGCAGCGCGCCGTTGGGCGTCGTGCGCACCTTGAATTTGCCGGCGGTGAAGTCGCGGGGGCGGGGAAGGAGCCGCAGCGCCGAGACGCCGTTGCCGTCGCCGCGCTCGCCATGGCACTGCGAACAGAGCTTCTGGTAGAGCGCGCCGCCTGGCGTGGCTTGCTGGGAGCGAGCGAGAGGCGCTCCGCCCAGCGCCAGCGCCAGGCCCAGAGTCGCGGCGTGCGACCGGATCCGGCTCATTCGTGCCCCTCTTCGCGCGCCCGCGGTAGCTGTCCGGAGAAGTCGTAGAGAAACAGGACGACGTCCCAGATCTCCTCTTCGGTCAGGAACTCCTCCCAGGCCGGCATGGCGGTGTCCCAGGGACCGGCTTCGGCGGGTAGGCCGGGACCCCCCTTGGCGATGCGCCAGAAGAGGAACGATTCTTGGAGCAGCGCGATAGCGCCCGCGTCGGCGAAGTTGGTCGGAATCGGATTCAGGCCGCGCGCATACATGCCGTCGCCGCGCATCGCGTCGCCGTGGCAGAAGACGCAATTCTCGAAGTAGATCCGCCGGCCGTTCGCGAGATGCTGCCGGAACGCCTCCGGGTCGCTCTTCTGGAGGGGCCGGAAGGGGTTGTCGAGCGTGATGAGATCGAACGACTTGCCATGGACCGCGATGCTGTCGGGTGGCGCCGGATGGATGGTGCGCCCGAAAGCCGGCGCCTCCAGCTCGACGTGCATCTGCCGGTAGACCGCGAACGCCGCCAGCGCCGGAAGGAGCGCGCAGACCGCGTAGAGCTGTCGGCGGCGGCCGGATTCGGTGGCGAGGCGGACGAGCGGCGTGATGAACGCGTCGAGGCGCTCACGGCTCGAACTGACGTAGGCTGCCGTCGCGCCCGTGGCGATCGCCATGTAGAGCTTGATCACCGACTGCGGCAGCGGGACCGTGAACCCGAAGCGCAGGAAGATCCAGAGCGAAATCCAGGTCGCGAGCGTCCAGCCGAAGAGCCCGGCTCGCCGCCGCGAGAGCAAGAGCTGCACCGTGGCGAGCAGTAGCACGAGCCACCAGAGGACCGGCAGCGTCATCGCTAGGGAGCCCCTCCCGCGCCCTCTTGCTCCGCAGCCTGCCAGGGGAGGCGGGTCTCCATCGTCACGGTGGTGGTACCGCCCAGGCTCTGAAGATAGGCGATGACGGCGAGAATCTCGTCGTCGGTCAGGCCGATCGGCGGCTTGTTGACGACCGGCATGCCCGGACTGAAGCCCGGGACGATGAACTCGTCCGGGTCGTACAGCGACTGCGCCAGGTACTCGACATCGGAGAAGTCGGCGATCCGCTGCCCCGCCCGGGCGCCGACTCCGTCGAGATCGGGGAAGCGAAGCGGCCCCTTCTTGCCCACCGTGTGACAGGTGAAGCAGAGACCCTTGCCCTCCATGATCTCGTGGCCGACCCGGCGCATTTCGTCGGGCGCCATGTCCTTGCTGATCTGGACATCGACAGGTGGGTAAACCTCTTTCTGCGGCACGAGCTGGCCGACGTAGGTGTAGAACGCGGTCGTGGCGACCGCCAAGCCCGCGATCCTGAGAGCGACCGGGACCTTCATGATGACCTGGTCTCCCAGTCTTTCCTGCCGCCCAGGCTCGCGAGCCAGAAGACGAAGCCGATCAGCATGAAGAAGATCAGCACCGTGACCGAAACGACCTTCGTAGCGAAGCCGAGCGTCGGCGTGAAGGCGTCGACCGAGGTGTCGCGCATGACGCCGTAGACGTGCCAGTGCTGGCGCAAGCCCGAGCGCACGTAGCCCATAAGTCCCATCAGCCAGGTGAACGAAACGGCGATGAAGATCAGCACGTACTGCGAGATCGCCGGGATCTGGCCCCAGCGGGTCTCGCCCGACGAGCGGGCGTTGCGAAACATGAAGACGTCGATGACCGTGACGGACACCATCGCGAGGAGAACCGACAGCACCTGTGGCACCGAAAAGGCGATGCGCACCCGGGCCTCGACGAAGTAGCCGTAGACGCCGAGGAAAATGACGATCGCGGCGGCGACGAGGAAGATCGCGAGCTGTGCCAGATTTCCGGCCTTGGCCCAGCGTACGACCGCGGTCTTGCCGGTGCGGCGGTAGAGCAGGAAGCTGACGTAGGTCGTCAGAATGAGGATGTTGACCGCGGTGTTCTTGGCCGACATCACGCCGAGGAACCCCAGCGCCGGGTGGGACGAACCACCCATCGCGCGGACCTCGGAGACGGTCGAGAGGATCGAGCGGGGCGTCGCCCAGACCGCGAAACTGATGGCGACGAGGATCAAGAGGTACTTGATGTACTTCTGGAATTGCTGCGCGCCGTCGATTCGGCCCATGCCCAGCCAGAGATAGTAGTTGGCGGCGAGGAAGAGGTTGCCGATGAGAATCGCTTGGATGATGAAGAGCCAGGAGAAGGCGCCGCCCATCATCTGGAGGCCCATGGTCTGCGAATAGGCGTAGATCTCCTTCGCCAGCCAGTAGCCGGCGAAGGGCAGCGGCAGGAAGGCGCAGATCGCCACGAAGTTGCCGATGTAGCCCATCCAGTCGTAGTGGGCGCGCTCCTCGTTGGTCTTGGCTTGCAGGAACTTGTAGGCGGCGTAGGCCGCGGCCACCGAGCCGCCAAAGGCGACGTTCGCGATCATCCGGTGGACGTTGATCGGCATCCACGTGTAGTTGCGCACGGCGTCCCAGGTGCTGATGAGGGCGCCTTTCTCGGAGATGCCGGAAGGCGAGGTCATGAAGGTGAGCCAGGCGTTGGCGATCAACATGATCGCCGTGCCGACAAGGTTCAGACCGACCCCCAGCGCGAGATGGACCCGCGGCGAGAACTTGCCCCAACCGTAGTAGTAGGTGTAGAGGAAGAAGGCCTCGGCGAAGAACAGGAGAACGTAGGGCAGGAAGGTGAGCGAGAAGACGCTCATCAGATAGCTCGTGAACTTCGGATACAGGATGATCAGCATGAAGGTGAGGAAGGCGCCGAAGGTCCCGGTGAGAGAAAACGACACGGAGAGCAGTTTGGTGAACTCGTGCGCCAGCCGGTCGTAGCGCTTGTCCTTCTTGCGGTAGCCGATGAACTCGATGATCAGAGCGAACAGCGGCACCGCGAGGACGAAGGCGGCGAAGAGCAGATGCAGCTGGGCGACGACCCAGATCGCGACGCGGCTGCCGACTCTCGGGAACGGGCGGTAGTCGACTTCGACGTAGGGCTTGTCGCGATCGCGCTGCTCCTGCGCCGCGGCCTCGGCGGCGAGGCCCTCGAGTCGCGGCGTCTCCTCCCGCGCGGCCTGGGGCGTCGCGACCGGCGAGCGGTACTCGCGGCGCAGCAGGAGCGTTGCGATGGCCACGGTCGCTGCGAAAGCGAGGAGGGCGATCAGGATGGAGCGCAGCGCTTTGCGATTCATGGCGTCGCCCCGCCCGTCGTCTCGCCATCGCGCTCGAGGCGCTTCGCCTGCAGCACGCGCACGTGGGCGACGATCGCCCAGCGGTCCGCGACCGGGATCGGGTAGCTGTAGGACGGCATCAGCCCGAAGCCGTTGGTGATGACCGCGAAGAAGTAGCCGTCGGGGGCCTGACGCAGCCGGTCGACGTGGTACGAGGGCGTGCGCACTTGGGCCCGCTCGAAGAGAAGGCCCTTGCCGTCGCCGTTCTCGTCGTGGCAGATGGCGCAGTAGATGTCGTAGCGCCGCCGGCCGCGCTCGCGCACGGCGTCGTCGATCGTCAGCGGGTTGGTCGCGAAGCCGGCGCTGCCCATGCCGGTCCAGTACGAGCCGCCCTCGCGAAGCTCGCCGCGCGCGACGGTGCCGGGCACCGGCGGACGCATCGTCGCGCCGTCGAAGAAGAAGGCGCTCGCGGCCTGGGGCTCGGCGCGTGGTTGGAGGTCCATGTCGGAGTTGAGATGGATCGGCGGGCGGCCCGAGGTCCGGCCGCGCGGACCGGCGAGGAGCACCGCCGCGACCAGCACCAGGCCGGCGGCGAGCCACCAGGTGCGAGAGCGCGTGGCCATCAGGCCTCCTGCAGCCCCGGGTAGTCATTGCGGATGCGCGCCAAGTAGCTGGTGCGCGGCTTCGTACCGAGCTCGGCGAGCAGGGCGTAGTTTCGGCTGCGTCGCTTCCGCTCGTTGACCTCGCTCTGCGGATCGGAGAGGTCGCCGAAGACGATCGCCTGGGTCGGACAGGTCTGCTGGCAGGCGGTCTTTACGTCACCGTCGGAGAGCGGGCGCTCCGCCATCTTGGCGTCGATCTTCGCCGTTTCGAGGCGTTGCACGCAGTAGGTGCACTTCTCCATCACGCCGCGCGAGCGCACCGTGACCTGCGGGTTGGCCGCGAGCTCGAGCAGCTCGGGCGTGCCCTTCGTGAAGTCGAAGAAGTTGAAGCGGCGCACCTTGTACGGGCAGTTGTCCGCGCAGCGGCGGGAGCCGATGCAGCGATTGTAGACCATGGCGTTGAGCCCCTCGGTGGTGTGGACGGTGGCGGCGACCGGGCAGACCTCCTCGCAGGGGGCGTCCTCGCACTGCATGCAGGGCACGGGCTGAAAGCTCACCTCGGGCGCCTCGGGCGGCCCCGAGAAATAGCGGTCGATCCGCAACCAGTGCATCTCGCGGCCACGCCGCACCTGTTCGTGGCCGACGATGGGAACGTTGTTCTCACTCTGGCAAGCGACGACGCAGGCGTTGCAGCCGGTGCAGACGTTGAGATCGACGGTCATCGCCCACTGCGGCCCAACGGCCACCTCGCGCCGCGGCTCCCGGTCGGCGCTCGCGCGGCTTTCGCTGCCGTCGCCGTCTTCGCCGGCAAACCGGGGGTCGCGCCGCCAGTGTTCGAGCGAGGCCTCGCGCACGATGCGACGCCCCTCCATGCTGCCGTGGTCCTGGGTCTGGGCGATGCGGTGCCGAGCGCCGGTCGGCTCGAGCGCGGCGCCGGCGGCGAAGCCGAGGTGCGCGCTCCGGCGCAGCGGGTAGACGTCTGCCCCCACGCCGGTGCCGATCCGGCCGGCGACGCGGCGGCCGTACCCGAGGTGAACGACGACGGTCTCCTCGGCCTGGCCCGGGACGATCCAGATCGGCAGCTCGACCGCGGCGCCGGATCCCTCTCCCATGTGCAACCGTGCGCCGTCCTCATTGCCGAGACCAAGTCGCGCCGCGGTCTGCGGGGCGAGGAGCGCGGCGTTGCCCCAGGTCAGCTTCGCCACGGCATCGGGCAGCTCCTGAAGCCAGCCGATGTTGGCGAAGCGGCCGTCGAAGACCGCGGGCGACGGGCGGAAGTTCAGCTCGAGGCCGCCGGCGGGAGCGTCCGCGCCCCGGGAGGCAACGCCGGAGAGCGCGGCCAGCGCCGGCGACAGCTCCAGGATCTGCGGCAGGGCGACCGCCGCCGGGGAGCTGCCGGCGAGCAGGCCGTCGTGCAGGACGCGGTCGAAGGCGTTGTCGAAGGCGCGGGGCTCGTCCGACGCCGGCAGCAGCGCTGTCCAGGTCTCGCGCACCGCGTCGTAGCCCGCCTGCTCCTCGCCGGTGGCGAGCAGACGCACCACTTCGATCGCGCCGTGACCGCCGAACAGGGGCTCGATCAGCGGTTGCACCACGCTCGCGGTGCCGTCCGCGGCACGAGCGTCGCCCCACGCCTCGAGGAAGTGCGCCTCGGGCAGATGCCAGTGCGCGCGCTCGGAGGTCTCGTTGCCCGTGAGCCCGAGGTGAACGACGGTCTCGACGCGCGTCAGCGCGTCCGCGAAGACGAGATCGGCGGGCGCGTCGTAGACGGGGTTGCCGCCCAGCACGATCAGCGTCGAGATCTCGCCACCGCGCATCGCGTCCGTGAGCGCCGCGAGCTCGGCGCTGCTCGGCAGGAGCAGATCGACGGGCTCACGCAGGGTCAGGGTCGCGCCGACATTGCCGAGGGCGTCGTTGATGGCGAGCGCCAGAGCGTGGACGGCCGGCGGCTGCTCACGGCCCGCGACGACCAGACCCTCGCCGCGGTGGGTCGCGAGATCGTCGGCCAGCGCCCGGAGCCAACGCGCTGGCGCTCCGGCGGGAGCGGCCGCTGCGAGTCCCGGCGGCAGACCCAGGTCGACGCCGACGGCGGCGAGCGCCGCGGCGAGCGCGAGCGTGAAGGCGCCGATCTCGCCGCTCGGGAGCGGCAGGCGGTGGTCGGCCATCGCGCCGGTGGTGGTGAGCGCGCTCTCGACCACCCAAAGGCGGTTCATCGAGCCGCTCTCGGTCTCGAGCCGGCGGCCGGCGGCGAATCCGCGGGCGTGCGCCACGGCCTCGCTTTCGCCGAGCAGGAGATCGGCATCCAGGCTGACCACGACGCGTGCCGCCTCGATGTCGTGGGCACAGCGCAAAGGGCGGCCGGCGAGGAGTTCCGCGCCGGCGAGGGCGTTCTCGTCGTTGACAGGTTCCCAGGTGGCCCAACGAAGCCGTGGGAACCGCTCACGAACGGCTCGGGCGAGCCGGAAGAGGGTGGGAGAGGACGAGGCGGGTCCGAGGATTGCCAAGCCGGCGCCGCCGGTTTCGACGTGCCCGGCCTCGAGCGTCTTCCAGGCGGCGACGAAATCGGGCCAGGTTCTACGCTCGAATGCCGCCGGCGCTTCGGCCGTCGCGCCGGCCACGCCCGCGGCACGCTGGAGCACGTGCTGCGAGCGGTCGGGGTCGTAGAGGCCGAGGATCGACGCCTGCATCTGTGCGCTTGCGCTGCCGTGGGTCGCGGGATGAAGCTCGTTGCCCTCGATCTTGGTCGGCCGTCCTTCGTGGCTCTCGACCAGGAGGCCATAGGCGGCGAGCCCCAAGGGCATGGTCGTGGCGTAGCGCTTGGGCATGCCGGGCACCAGTTGTTCGGGGGGCGTGACGAACGGCACGATGTTCTCGACCGGCCTGCGGCAGGCGGCGAGCCCCGCGAGCGAGAGCGTCGCGCCCAGCAGCTGCACCAGGGTGCGGCGGTCGATTCCCTCCGGCGGCTGCGCAGCTCCCGCGGGGAACTCGCGCTCCAGGAAAGCGCGCGCCTCCGGCGTCCCGGCCCGCTGCTCGAGGCTGCGCCAGTACTCCCGTCGCCGCGGCGACGGGCTCGCGCTCCGGCCGCAACCGCACTCGGTACCGCAGGAGTCGCGCAGCTCGCTCACCGGTGGCACCCGGTGCAGTCGAGCGTCGGACGCAGGTGGCGCTCCGCTTTGATCCGGGCCGCGACCTCGAGCTGGTCCTTCGGGGCGCTCCAGTCCATGGTCGTGATCTCGTGGTCGAGCCGCAAGTAAGGGTCGGGGTTGCGGTGGCAGTCGAGGCACCAGCCCATGCTCAGCGGCTGCGCCTGCGCCACCTCGTCCATCTTGTCGACGCGCCCGTGGCAGGTCGCGCAGCCCACGCCAGCCCGGAGGTGGGGGCGGTGGTCGAAGTAGACGTAGCCCGGCAGGTTGTGTACGCGCACCCAGCGCAGCGGTCGCCCGCTCGAGAGGCTGTCACGAATCGCCGCCAGCTCTGGCGAGTCGCGCTTCACGACATGGTGGCAGTTCATGCACATCTTGGTCGGCGGAATGACCGCCACCGGCGCGCGGTCGACGGTCGCGTGGCAGAAAAGGCAGTCGATCTGGAGCTCGCCGGCGTGGAGCTTGTGGCTGTAAGCGACTGGCTGAGCGGGTTGGTAACCGACATCGGTGTAGCGTGGCGAGCCGTAGTACCAGATGCAACCGACGATCGCACCCAGCGCGGCGACGCTGCCCACAGCGGCGATGAGGGGCAGATGGTTGGACCAGCGCGGAAAGACCTGCGCCACGCGCTAGCGACCCCCGGCGACCCTGGCGCCGTCGACCGCCGAATCGGCCGCGCGGTGCGCGACGCTCCAGACCCGCCGCGCACGATTCGCCCGGTCACGTCGCGGCACTAGACTGGGTCCCCGCCAGCCGGTCGCCCGCCTGGCTCGTCGCGCTCCGTGCTCAATTCACCTCCCGGAAGAGCAGCGATTCCTGGTTCTCGATTTGGCCGGCGCAGTTTATGTGGTGCCCTGAGACGGGTCAAGGCGCGCAACCCGTCGTGGACGGTGCGATTGTCCGTCGAGCGCGCGTGTACGATACGTCCACCCGCGGCTCGTGCCTCGGCTGGGCCGCGAATCCAAGTCATGAAGGAACCTGTCGGCCTCCTGCTCGTCAACCTCGGAACGCCAGACGCTCCGCGTTCGCGCGAGGTGCGCCGCTACCTCCGCGAGTTCCTGTCCGATCCGCGCGTGCTCGATGTCCCGGCCCTGCAGCGTTTCCTCCTGCTCGAGCTCCTGATCCTCCCGCGTCGCGCCCGGCTTTCGGCCGCGGCCTATCGCAAGATCTGGACCGCCGAGGGCTCACCGCTGCTCGTGCACGGTCGCGCGCTCGCCGCGAAGCTCCAGGCGCGCCTCGGCGCGGGTGTGCACGTGGAGCTCGCCATGCGCTACGGTCGGCCCTCGATCGAAAGCGCCCTCGCGGGCCTCGAGCGCGCCGGCGTGAGCCGGCTGGTGCTTCTGCCGCTCTACCCCCAGTACAGCGCAGCGGCCACCGGTTCTTCGATTCAACGTGTGCTCGAGTTGACGGCGGCGCGCTGGGACACCCCCTACTTGCAGGTGGTCCCGCCGTTCTACGACAACGGCGATTACCAGGATGCTCGCGCCGAGATGGTTCGACCGTTCCTCCAGGGACCGGAGCCCGAGCGGGTGTTCATGAGCTTCCACGGTTTGCCGGAACGCCAGATCCGACGCAGTGACCGGAGCGCAACGAGTGGTGGCCATTGCCTCGGACGCGCGGACTGCTGCGCCGAGATCGGCGCGGTGAACCGCTACTGCTACCGGGCGCAGTGTCACGCTGCCGCGCGACTGCTCGGCGACCGTCTGGGACTCCGGCGAGAGACTGTGATCGTCTGCTTCCAGTCGCGCCTCGGGCGCACGCCCTGGCTGCGCCCCTACACGGACGAGGTCCTGGCGGAGGAGGCGCGCCGGGGCGTTCGCGACGCGATCATCGTCCCCTCCTTTGTCGCGGACTGCCTGGAGACCCTCGAGGAGCTCGGGATGCGCGCGGTCGAGACCTGGCGCGCGAACGGCGGCGCGGCGCTGCGCGTGGTGCCGGCGCTCAATGCCGACGACCGCTTCGTCGAGGCGCTGGTCGCGATCGCCGCCGAAGGCTCGAGCTTCCTCGGCAACGCGGGGTCGCTCCCCTGACCGTACGACCGCGCGTCGTGATCGTGGGGGCGGGGATCGGCGGCCTCGCCGCGGCGCATCAGCTGCGGCTCCTGTCGGAGCAGCGCCGTCGTCCGCTGGAGATCGTCGTGCTCGAAGCCGCCGAGCGCGCGGGCGGCGTGCTCGGAACCGAGTCGCACGAGGGTGCCCTGCTCGAACGGGGACCGGACACCCTGGTCGCTCACAAACCGGCGGGCCTCGCGCTCTGCCGGCGGCTGGGGCTCGGCGACCGGCTCGTCCATCCGCCGCCGGTCGAGGCCGCGATCCTCCACGGCGGCCGGCTGCTGCCGGTGCCGGCGGGCCTCGCCCTGCTCGCCCCGATCCGGCTCTGGCCGCTATTCGCCTCGCCGCTCCTCGGTTGGCGCGGCAAGCTGCGAGCGCTGTGCGAGCCGTCGATTCGCCCCGCCGGCCCGCCCGCGGACGGCGACGAGAGCGTGGCCTCCTTCGTGCGGCGGCGTTTCGGCGCCGAGCTGCTCGAGCGGATCGTCGAGCCGGTCGTCGGCGCGATCACGATGGCGGACGTCGAGAGACTGAGCCTTGCGGCGACCTTTCCGCGCCTTCTTGCGCTCGAGCGCGAGCAAGGCAGCGTCACGCGCGGCCTGCGCGCGGGAGCGCTCGCCCGCCCAGGCGCCGTCGGCGAGGCGAAGCCCGCGACGCCGTCGATCGTGGCGCTCTCCGGCGGCCTCGGCCAGATCGTCGCCGCCCTCGTCGCGACACTCCCGCCGGGCTCCCTGCGCTTGGGCAAGCGGGTCGAAGGACTGAATCGCGACGGCGACGGATTCTCCCTCAGTCTCGCCGACGGGGAGTCGCTCTCTTCGAGAGCGGTCCTGGTCGCCCTGCCCGCTCATTCGGCCGGGCCCTTGCTGCGCGATCTCGACTCCACGCTCGCCAAGCGAATGGAGGAGATCTCTTACGCCACCTGCGTCACCGTCAACCTCGCATGGCCCGAGCGAGCGGCCGCGAGGCCACCCCGGAGTCTCGGCTTTTTCGTGCCGGGGAGCGCGGGCCTACCTCTGGTCGCCGCCGCCTTCGTAAACGTCAAGTTTCCGCCGCGCGTGCCGGCGGGTCAGATTGTGGCGCGGCTCTTCTTCGGCGGCGCGTTGCGGCCGGAGGTGGCGGACCACACGGACGCCGAGCTCGTCGAGGTCGGCAGCCGGGCGCTCGCTCCGCTGCTCGGGCTGCGTGAGCCTCCGGCCTGGAGTCGCGTCTTCCGCCATTCGCGGGCGATGCCGCAACGCGCGGTGGGCCACCTCGCGCTCGCGGCGCGCTTGGCTGAAATGGCCGCCAAGCATCCCGGACTCGAGCTCGCCGGCGGCCCGGTGGGCGCCTACGGGCTGCCCGATTCGATCGCCGCGGGCGAAGGCGCAGCGGCACGTTTGCTCGATTGGGTGGAGGCCGCGGGCGACCCCTGAATCCGCAACCGCGCGCAGCCACGCCGGTTGCAGGTCCGGCGCGAGCTTCGGCCGCTCGCGAACCCGCAGCGGCCGATCGGTGACGAGCGCGCTAGCGGCTGCCGAGGGTGAAGGCGACCTTGAGGTCGGTCCACATCTTGACCTTGACTCCGCTCTTGGTCGCCGGCGTGTAGTCGCAGCTCTTGGCGAACTCGACGGCGGCGTCGTCGAGGCCGAAGCCGGCCTCGTCGCCGACGCGCTCGGCCTTCACGACCTGGCCGCGCTCGTCGACGAGCACGCGGACGATGACCGTCGCCTCCTTGCGCATGCGCTGGGCTAGCGGCGGGTAGCGTAGCGCCGGCTGGCGCGAGAGGCGAGGCGCGATGACGCCCGGTCCGGGCTCGACCAGATCGCCGACGCGCACCAGGGGCTCGACGGTGGCGGCCGGTGTCGGCGGCGGCGTGGGTGTCGCCTGGGCGGGAATCTCCGTAGGCCTGGCCGTCGGCGTCGCGAGGGCGGTCGGGGCCGGTGTCGGCGCGGCCGGAGTCGCCTGCGCCGCCGGTGCCGGCAGGCGGGCGGCCTGCGACTCGGCTTCGCGGAGTTTCTTGGCGTCCTCGAGCTGCTTCTGGAGCTGTCTGAGCTGCTCTTCGTACTGGGTGGACGTGGACTTGAGCTTCTCCTGGACGACGCGCTCGATCTGAGCTTGGATCTCGTCGGGCGTCGGGCTGGCGGGGGTCGGCTCGGGCGTGACCTCGGTCGGCACCGGCAGGATCGGTTCGGGCTGGGCCGCCGGCTGCGAGCCTGAGCCGCCGCGACCGAAGACGAGCCAGCCGACGACGGCAAGCACGGCGACGGCGGCGACGCCTCCGCCGATCAGCAGACCCTTGTTCGACTTCGCCTGTTGGCCCTCGATCTCGTAGCGCTCGCGCAGCACCGAAGTGTCTTCTCGCACCGCGCCGGGGGTGTCGCGCACGACGCTCGGAGCCGCCGCCGCGGCGCGCGCGGGCGCCGCCGCCGCGGCGGCGATCTGCTGCACTGGAATCTGCGTCGTCTTCTCGAGCTCGAGCTCCTGCGTCTCGCGCTCGATCTCTTCGCGAAAGAGGTTGTGCATGAAGAAGGCGAGGTTGAATGTCGTCGGGTTGTATTGCCCGTCGAACATCAGCTTCGCCAGCGTCTTGTGCCACGTCACGACGTCACCGATGCGCTGCTCGCGCGGCACCAGGCTGCGCTTGAGAAGGTTGGCGAGGTCGGGGTGGAGATTGCCGCCGTCGGCGGCGACGACCGCCTGATCGACGAGCGCGGCGTGCCCAGCCGGTCCGGCCAGCGGCAGCTTCTGACTAGTCAACATCTCGTAGAGAATCGCGCCCAGGCTCCAGACGTCGTCGGCCTTGCTGGGCGGCTGCCCGGCAAGCGCCTCGGGCGCGAGATAGCGGCCGACCGCCTCCTTCAGGATCGGATGGTTGGCGAACTCGCGCAGGCCGGTCGAGGACTCGAAACCGAGCACCCGCAGCTCCCCTTCGTTCGACACCAGGACCTGGTGCGGCGTCAGCGATCCGTGGAGGATCCGCTCGTCGCCGGAGCGCGTTTCGTACGCGACCGCAAGACCGAGTCCGACGCGCTCGGCCATGAGCAGCGCGTGGTCGAGGGGCACCGGAGAGCGCTTCTTCGAAGCCTGTTCGGCAAGTTGCGCGAGTGAGCGGCCCGAGACGTAGTCGTAGGCGGCATAGGGTACGCCGCGCACCTGGCCCAGATCGACGCCCTGCCCCAGGTTGGGGCTCCTCAGGGCTTGCTGGACCGCTGCCCGGGTCTGCATCCTCTGTCCGAGCTTCTCGCCGTCGAGCCCCTGTCCGTTGAAAACGCGCAGCAGCACCACGCGCTCGAGCCCCTGTTTGCCGATGCGGCCGGCGCGGAAGGTCTCGCCGAGAGCGTCCTCGGTGAGCTTCTTGAGCAACAGGTAGTTGCCGAACTGATCGCGGGTGTTCATGAGTCCCCTCTCCGGGGCGTCCACGGCTGGCGTCGCGCCGAGCCGAAGCCCCCCTGCGCCTGCATGCGAGTCGTTAGATATTCCACTCGGAACGCCCCGCTGTCAATCGACGGCCTGCCCGCTACCGGTCCGGCGCTCCCGAAAGTAGCGCCGCTGCCAGCGATCGACGTTGCGCTGGTGCTCGCCGAGCGTCTCCGCGAAGACGTGACTGCCGTCGTTGCGGCTAACGAAATAGAGGAGGGGCGTATCGGCAGGCCGCGCTGCGGCGGCGAGGCTGGCGACGCCGGGCGAGCAGATCGGGCCCGGCGGCAGCCCGCGCACTCGATAGGTGTTCCAGGGCGACTCGGCTTCGAGGTCGCGGCGGCGCAGGTTGCCGTCCCAGCGCCCCTCGAGCTTCAGGCCGTAGATGATCGTCGGATCGGCGTAGAGGCCGATGCCGCGCTCGAGCCGGTTGGCGTACACGGACGCGATCAGCGGCCGCTCCGTGTCGAGCCGCGCTTCCTTCTCGACCAAGCTGGCGAGGATCACCAGCTCGCGTGGCGGCCGCGGGTCGTCGCCCGAGCGCAATGGCCGGACCTCGAGCTCGTAGCGGCGCCGGAACGCGCCGACCAGGGCATCGGCGATCTCGGCCGCGGTCGCGGTCCGCCGGAAACGGTAGGTATCGGGGAAGAGGTAGCCCTCGAGACCGTCGGCGTCCGGGTCGAAGTCGGCGATCCGGCGAGGGCTCGAGAACTCGGCGACCAGTCGTTCGAGGTCGCCGAAGCCGGCGCGGGCCAGGGTTTCGGCGGACTCGCGCAGGGTGAGCCCTTCGGGCAGCGTCACCGGCCAGGTCGCGATCTCGCCTCGGCGCAGCTTCTCGAGCACCTCGAGCGCGGAGAGCGGCGGCGTGAAGCGGTACTCACCCGCCTTGAGCGGGGGGTCGCCGAGCACCTGGACGAGCCAGAGCCTCGCGAGCAGGGCCGAATCGATCACGCCCTCGGCCTCGAGCTGCTCGAGAATCGCCCGCGAGGAGCTGCCCGCGGCGAGCTCGATGGGCGCCTCGGCCGCGAAGAGCCTCGGCCGCTCGAGCTCGGCGCGCGCCCACAGGTAGGTGCCGCCGGCCGCGGCCAGAGCCAGCAGCGCCAAGGCGAGAAGCCCGACGAGCAGTCGTCGGATCGCCTTCACCGGCCGGAACCCCGGTCCCGGCGGTCGAGCGCCTCCTGGAGGAGGATCTGAGCGGCGATCGCGTCGAGCCGCTGGCGCTGCGCGCGCTTCGGCGCACCCGCTGCGCGCAGCCGCGCCGCCGCCTCGTGCGAAGTCAGCGTCTCGTCGACCCATTCGACAGCGAGCCCGGTGGCGTGGGCGAGCTTGGCGGCGAACGCGCGCACGCGCTCGGCGGCTTCGCCGGCCGCGCCGTCGGAGGGCCGGCGCGGCTCGCCCACGACCAGGAGCTCGATCCGCTCGGCGGCCACGAGGCGGGCGATCGCCGCCACCGCGTCGCGATCGTTCGAGCGCTCGATGACGCCGTGCGGCAGCGCGAAGCGACCCGCCGGATCGGAGAGCGCGAGGCCGATACGCCGTTCGCCGAAATCGATGCCCAGAGCACGCATGGAGTCTCCAGTCGGCGCGCGCGGCTGTGTTACGATTCCGCCGTTCGCGCGGCCTCCCGCGGTGATTCTCTCGCATGGGCCGCCAGCCACCCAGGCCCCGGAGGAAACAAGATGCAAGACGTGGTGATCCTAAGCGCCGCGCGGACCGCGATCGGCGCCTTCCAGGGAGCGTTCCGCGACGTTCCGGCGCCGAAGCTCGGCGCCACCGCGCTGGCGGAGGCGATCCGGCGTGCCGGCGTCGAGCCGGCCGATCTCGAGCAGGTCTACCTGGGCTGCGTGCTGTCGGCCGGCATCGGCCAGGCTCCCGCCCGGCAGGCGACCCTCGGCTCCGGCTGCCCGGAGTCGACCGGCGCCGTGACCTTCAACAAGGTGTGTGGCTCCGGCATGCGCGCGGTGATGAGCGCGGCCAACGATCTGCGTGCCGGCGATTTCAAGGTGATCGGCGCCGGCGGCATGGAGTCGATGAGCCTCGCGCCCTATCTCGCGCTCGGCGCGCGCGACGGCCTGCGCCTCGGCCATGGCCGCTTCGTCGATTCGATGATCCATGACGGCCTGTGGGACCCCTACGGCGATCAGCACATGGGCAACTGCGGCGAGCTCTGCGCGCGCGAGTACGAGCTCTCGCGCGAGCAGCAGGACGCGTTCTCGCGCGAGAGTTACGCGCGAGCGCGCGCGGCGACCGAGGAAGGACGCGCGGCGGCCGAGATCGCTCCGGTCGAGGTCAAGACGCGCAAGGGAGTCACGCTGGTCGACCGCGACGAAGAGCCGTTCCGTGCCGACCTCGACAAGATGCCTTCGCTGCGCCCCGCCTTCGAGAAAGAGGGCACCATCACCGCCGCGAATGCGTCGAAGATCAACGACGGCGCGGCGGCGCTCGTCCTCGCGACCGCCGAAGAGGCGACGCGACGGGGATTGAAACCGATCGCCAGACTGGTGGCCCAGGCCTCGTTCGCGCAGAAGCCGGAATGGTTCACCACGGCGCCGGTCGGCGCGATCCGCCGCGTCCTCGCGCGCGCCTCGCTCGCCGTCACCGACGTCGACCTGTTCGAGATCAACGAGGCCTTCGCCGTGGTGGCGCTCGCCTGCATGCGCGATCTCGAGATCCCGCACGAGAAGCTCAATGTGCGGGGCGGCGCGGTCGCCTTGGGGCATCCGATCGGTGCCTCCGGCGCCCGGATTCTGGTCACGCTGCTCGCCGCGCTCGAGGAGCGGGGCGGGCGCTACGGTTGCGCCGGCATCTGCATCGGTGGCGGCGAGGCCACCGCGGTCGTCGTCGAGCGGCTCGGGTGATCCCGCTCCGGCCGCTACGCGGCGCCCTCGCGCTGGCTCTGGTCGCAGGGCTCGCCGGGGCGCCGCCCGCCACCGGACAGGCGGCCGACGCGGAGCCGAGCGAGCAGACTGCGCCGGTCGCCGAGCCGAGCGAGCAGAGCGCGCCGGTGGCAGAGCCGAACGTACCCGCGCGCACGGTGGCGACCGCGGAGCCCGGGCCCGAGCAGATCACTTTCGAGCTCAAGATCCCCGTCGACAGAGGGGGCGGCGCCGTCGCCGGCTCGGCGGGGAGTCTGGAGACGCTCGGCGAGACCGACGCCGTCCTTTCCGGTGGCGTCGAGATCCGCTACAAAGACCTCAAGATCACCGCCGCGAGCATGGTGCTCCACCGCGCCGAGATGACCGTCGAGGCGGAGGGAGACGTCGTCTTCGACCGCGGGCCCGACCGGATCGGCGCGCAGCGGGTCGATCTCGATCTCGTGACCCGCACCGGGACGTTCTGGGAGGCGACCGCCTACGTCGATCCCGACTTCCACTTCTCCGGCTCGGTGATCTCGAAGGTCGGCGAGAACGACTACGAGGTTCAGGACGGCGTGTTCACCTCCTGCGCCGGCGACGCGACACCCGATTGGAGCTTCGGCCTGACCCGGGCCAAAGTGACGATCGGCGGCTACGCCCGCATCCACAACGCGACGATGAAGGTGAAGAAGCTGCCGGTCTTCTACTGGCCCTACATGCTCTGGCCGGCCAAGACCGAGCGCACGACCGGCCTGCTGGTGCCGAACGTCGGCTACTCGAGGCAGCGCGGGGCCTATCTCGGGCTGGCCCACTACCAGGTGCTCGGACCGAGCTGGGACAACACGCTCTTCGTCGACCTCTGGGAACAGGACTACGCCGGGCTCGGCGACGAGGTGCGCTACCGTCCGAGCGAAGGGACGCGCGGTCAGTTGACGGCTTACGCGCTGTACGAGTCGGTCGACGAGCAGACCGAGTGGCGGTTGCGCTGGAATCACGAGACGACAGGCCTGCCGTGGGGTCTGCGTGGCGTGGTCTCGGTCGAGCAGTACTCCGATTTCGACTTCTTCCGCGAGTTCGAGCGTGCGGAAAAGGACAACACCCGCAGATTCCTCTACTCGAACGCGTTCGTCTCGGGCTCGTGGGGAGCACAGTCGCTCAATATCATGGTCGACCAGCGCGAGACCTTCCTCGGCGGCGGCGACACCGTCGAGCAGCGCCAGCTCCCGGAGGTCGAGTACCGGCTGCGTAAGCTGAAGCTCGGGCGAGCGCCGCTCTACCTGTCGGTCGATTCGACCGTGAGCTTTCTGCAGTCGATGAAAGAGGACTCCTACGACGTCGGCTATGGCCGCTTCGACATCAAGCCGGAGCTGACGCTGCCGGTCAAGGTGGCGCCCTGGTTTTCGCTCGCGGTGACCGCCGGCGGCCGCGCCACCTGGTGGGGCGATTCGGTGCCGGAGACCCGCCAGGACCCCGAGACCGGGCTGAACCTCCGCTTCTGCGATTCGGATCCCGCGGCGCCGGGGCAGGTCTTCTGCGGCGAAGACCTGACGCGCTTCTTTCCGACCGCCGAAATCGAGATGGTGGGACCGACGTTCTCACGCATCTTCGACAACAGCGAGGAGAGCCACTTCTCCAAGTACAAGCACATCGTCGAGCCGCGCTGGTCGTACGGCTACGTCGGCGACTTCGACGAGCAGGGGCGGGTCAACCGCTTCGACGAGATCGACGGTTTCTCCTCGAACCACATCGGCGGCTTCGCGCTGGTCAACCGGTTGCTCGCCAAGCCCAGCGATCCCGAGCAAGGAGGGGCCTTCGAGATCCTGTCCTTCGAGCTCGCGCAGGCGCTCTCGTTCGACCAGGACAAACCCCTTCAGTCCTCGCGCGACGGCAGCCGCACCAGAGCCGAGAGCGGCATCTCGGGACGGCTCCGTTTCAACCCGAGCCGAGCGTTCAGCCTGGAGGCGAAAGCCGTCTACTCGACGCTCTTCTCGGGGCTCGACTCGACCTCGCTCTCCGGCCGCGCCGACTTCGGCCGGCTCGACCTCAATCTCACCTGGTTCACCCGCTGGGACGCCGAGACTGGCGAGACCCGCTCCGATCAGGCCCGCCTCGGGTTCGGCCTCGACATCGTGCCGCGGCGGCTGAACTTCAAGGGCCAGGTCAACTACGACCTCGAGGCCGCCGAGATCCAGCAGCAGCGCTACTTCTTGACCTATCAGTCGCAGTGCTTCGGCTTCGCGCTCGAGTGGCGCGAACAGGTGACCTCGAGCTACCGGACGAGCGACTATCGCTTCTCGATCACGCTCAAGAACGTCGGCACCTTCCTCGACGTGACCGGCGGCAGCTCGAACGACTCCCCCTAGGCTCGCCGTGCGTACGCTGGTCTTCGGCGGCACCGGGATCGTCGGACGGGCGACGGTCGCGGCGGCGCGCCAGCGCGGCTGGCCGGCCCTCGGCCTCGCCCGCGGTCAGGCCGACGTCACCGACCGCGCGCGGGTCGAGCACGCGATCGAGCTCTTTCGGCCGCGACTTGTCGTCAATTGCGCCGCCTTGACGCAGGTCGACGCCTGCGAGAGTGAACGCGAGCGGGCGTTCGCGGTCAACGGCGCGGCCGCCGGCCTGGTCGCGGCGGCAGCCGCGGCGAGAGCCGCCCGCGTGATCCAGATCTCGACCGACTACGTCTTCGACGGCGAAGGGCGGGCGCCATATCCGGAGGAGCATCCGACCGCGCCCCGCTCCGTCTATGGCGCCTCGAAGCTCGAAGGGGAGCGCCGGGTCTTCGCGGCGGCCCAGGGCGCCCTGGTGGTGCGAACCAGCTGGGTCTTCGGCGCCGGTGGCTCGAACTTCGTCGACACGATGCGGGCCCTCGCCGGGCGAGGCCAGGATCCCCTGCGGGTGGTCGCCGACCAGATCGGGGGGCCGACCTACGCGGGCTTTCTAGCGCGAGCCCTGCTGGATCTGGGAGAATCAGGCGCCTCTGGGCTGATTCACTATCAGAATCGGGAGCCGGTCTCCTGGTTCGATTTCGCCCGCGAGATCGTCCGTGCCTGCCGGGCGAACGTCGGCGTCGTTCCGGTGCCGACCTCGGAGTTTCCCCGGCCGGCGCACCGCCCGGCCTATTCGGTTCTGTCGGTCGAGCGTTTCGAGGCTCTGGCCGGTCGTCCAGTGGAGAGCTGGCGGGCGGGCCTCGAGCTACACATCCGGGAGACCGGAGGAGAATGAGATGAAATCGGTCCTGATCACCGGCATCACCGGCTTCGCCGGCTCGCACCTCGCCGACTTTGTCCTCGCCGAGCACCCTGGCGTCGAGGTCTGGGGCACCTATCGCTGGCGCAGCCGCCGCGAGAACATCGAGCATCTCGAAGGGAAGATCCGGCTGGTCGAGTGCGACCTCGACGATGCGGTCGCAGCGCGCCTGGCGCTCCAGCAGTCGCGACCCGACGCCGTCTTTCACCTGGCGGCTCAATCCTTCGTGCCCACTTCCTGGACTTCACCGGGCGCGACGCTGCATTCCAATGTCGCGGGCCAGGTCAACCTGTTCGAGGGGATTCGCGAGCTCGGGCTCGATCCGGTCTTTCAGATCGCCTGCTCGAGCGAGGAGTACGGCTTGGTGCTGCCGGACGAGACGCCCATTCGCGAGTCGAATCCGCTCCGGCCGCTGTCGCCCTACGCGGTCTCCAAGGTCGCCCAGGACTTTCTCGGCTACCAATACTTTCAGAGCTACGGACTCAAGGCGGTGCGCACGCGCGGGTTCAACCACGAGGGGCCGCGCCGCGGCGAGGTCTTCGTCATGTCGAACTTCGCCAAGCAGGTCGCGGCGATCGAGGCGGGGCTGCAAGAGCCGGTGATCCGAGTGGGCAACCTCGACTCGATCCGCGACTTCACCGACGTGCGCGACATGGTGCGCGCCTACTGGCTGGCGGCGACGCGGGCGACGCCGGGCGAGGTCTACAACATCGCCACGGGAGAGGGGATAACGATTCGGGCCATGCTCCAAAAGCTCGTCGACCAGGCGCGGGTCGAGGTCCAGATCGAAACCGATCCGGCCCGCCTCCGGCCTTCGGACGTCGAGGTGCTGATCGGCGATTCGAGCAAGTTTCGCGCCGAGACGGGGTGGGCTCCGAGCATTCCGCTCGACCAGACCCTCGGTGACACGCTCGACTACTGGCGCGCCCGTTTCGCGGCACGCCGCCAGCCGGTCAGCGTCTGAGCGCTCCGGGGGTCGCCGCGTGCGCGTCCTGCTGACCGGTGCATCGGGCTTCGTCGGCCGCCGCCTCGCGGCGCGGCTGGCGGCGCAGGGGCGGTTGGTCGGCGGGCTCGCCCACGACCTCGCCGGGATCCCGGAGGAGATCGAGCCGCTGCGCGCCGACGTCCGGGACCGCGCGGCGCTCGACGCCGCGATCGAGCGCTTCGACCCCGGAATCATCGTCCATTTGGCGGCGCTCTCCCACGTCGGCGAGTCCTGGCGACGAATCGACGAATACTTCGACGTCAATATCCTCGGCACGGAGCACCTGCTGGCGGCGGCGCGCGGGCGGCGGATCCTGGTTGTTTCGTCGGCCGAGGTCTACGGGTTGGTGCCCGACGGAGAGCAGCCGATCGTCGAGAGCCGGCGCGTGTCTCCGCGCTCGCCCTACGCGATGACCAAGGCGGTCGCCGAGAGGATGGCGCTTGGCGCGGGCGCGGCGGTCGCCCGGCTTTTCAACCTCGCGGGTCCGGGTCAGCTGCCGACCTTTGCTCTGCCCTCGTTCGCGGCGCAGCTCGCCGCGATCGAGACCCAGGGCGCCGAGCCGGTGCTACGGGTCGGCAACCTGACGGCCGAGCGCGACTTCCTCCACGTCGAGGACGGCGCCGCTGGCCTGGCTCGTCTCGCTGAGGCCGCCGCGCCGGGAGACATCTACAACGTCGCGAGCGGCGTGGCGGTCTCGATTGCCGAGGCGCTCGCGCGGCTGATCGCGATCACCGGCCTCGACGTTCGCGTCGAAGAGGATCCGGCGCGGCTGCGCCCGGTCGACGTCCCGCGCCTGTGCGGCGACGCCACGCGGCTACGCGCTCTCGGGTGGAAGCCCGCCCACGACTTGGACCAGGCGCTCGCCGACACCTGGTGCGAAGCGAGGAGCGTCGCGGCCGCGGCGGTGCGGTCCTGAAGACACTTGTGACCGGAGGCACCGGTTTCCTGGGCCGCCGCCTCGTCGCCGCGCTGGCCGGCCGCCACCCGGTGCGGCTGCTGGTGCGGCCGACCGCGTCGCGCCGCGGCTTCCCGCCGCAGGTGGAGATCGCCGAAGGAGACGTCACCGACCGGGCCAGCATCGAGCGCGCGGCGGCGGGCTGCGAAGCGCTGATCCATGCCGCGGCGCTGGTCAAGATCCTGGCGTCGGCGGCGGATCTCGAACGCGTCCACGTCGGCGGCTTCGAGAACGTCATGTCGGCCGCTGCGACGAGCGGCGTGCGCCGCGTCGTCTACGTTTCGAGCTTCATCGCCCTCGGCCCCACCGAGCGCGGCCCGGGTGGTGTGCTCGACGAGAGCGCGAGCGTTGCCAACCGTCCCTGGATCAACGACTACGAGCGGACCAGGACTCTGGCCGACCGGCGCGCGCGGCACTCGATCGAGACCGGCGCGCCGCTCACGGTGGTCTACCCTGGAGTGATCTACGGACCGGGCGAGCTGACCGAGGCGAACGGCGTGCTGCGGCACGTCCTCGACCTCGCCCAGGGCCGGCTGCCGGCTCTGCTCGGCCGGCCGGAGCGCCGCTGGAACTACGTCTTCGTGGACGATGTCGCCGCGGGCATCGTGGCCGCGCTCGAGCGGGCCGCCCCTGGCTCGCGCTACGTCCTGGGCGGCGAGAATGTCACGCAGCAGGAGCTCTACCGCCTGATCGGCGAGCTCGCCGCGATCCGCGTGCCCGAGCGCCGGCTGCCGGACGCTCTCGCCAGGATCGCTGGCGCCGCGCTGAAGGCGTGGGCGCGCCTGACCGGGGGTACGCCGCGGCTCACTCCCGATCTCGTCGACATCTATCGGCACGACTGGGCCTACGATTCGTCGCGCGCTGCGACCGAGCTCGGTTACAAGTCGCGCCCGCTCGAGCAAGGCCTGGGCGAGTCGATCGCCTGGCTCCGATCACGTCCGGAGTGGCCGCGCGGTTGAGCCGGCTGTCGGGCGCCGAGCTCACGCGGAAGATCATCCACATGGGCGTCGGCGGGCTCGCTTTCGCGGTCCGTCCGCTCGGGTTCTGGGGCTCGCTCGCCGCCGCCGTCGCAGCGCTACTCCACAATCTCTTCGTCCTTCCGCGCTATGGCGGCAAGCGGCTCTGGCGCGCCCACGAGTCGGAGCGCGGGCAGGCGCTCGGCATCGTGCTCTACCCGGTCGCGGTGCTGCTGCTGGTGCTGCTCTTCCGCTGCCGTCTCGAGGTGGCGGCAGCGGCCTGGGGCATCCTCGCCTTCGGCGACGGCATGGCGGGCATCGTCGGCCTCGCCTTCGGCCGCTCGAACCCGCTGCCCTGGAATCCGCGCAAGAGCTGGGCCGGGACGATCGCCTACTTCCTCTTCGGCGGCACCGGGGCCGCGGTTCTGCTGCTCTGGACTGCGCCGGGGCGCTACGAGCTCCCGTTCGCGCTGGCGATCGCTTTCGCCGCCGCTGCCTTCGCCGGCCTGCTCGAGTCGCAACCACAAAAGCTCGACGACAACCTCGGCGTGCCGCTCGTCGCGGGGCTACTGCTCTATTGCCTGACGTTGACCGCGGGCCACTGGAGCGGAATCCTGACGTCCGCGTTCCTGCAGCAGGCGGCGGTCGGCCTTCTCGTCATCGCCGCGCTGGCCGCCGCGGCTCTCCGGACGCGCGGCGTCGATCGCTCGGGCGCGGTGGCCGGCATCGTTCTGGGTGGCACGATCTGGGCTTTCAGCGGCTGGCAGGGATTCACTCTGCTGTTCGCCTTCTTCGTCCTCGCCACCGCGGCGACCCGCGTCGGCTATGAGGAGAAGGCGAGGCGGCGGCTCGCGCAGGAGCAGGGCGGCCGCCGCGGCGCCAAGAACGCCTTTGCCAAGACGACCGTGCCGGCGCTCGCGGCGCTTTTCGCCGCCACCACCGGCGTGCCCGAGCTCTTCGCCCTCGCTCTTGCCGGCGCCTTCGCCACGGCGGCCGCGGACACCTGCTCGTCGGAGATCGGGCAGGTTTACGGTCGCCGCACCTTCCTGATCACGACGCTGCGGCCGGTACCGAGCGGCACCGACGGTGCCGTCTCGCTCGCAGGGACGCTCGCCGGCGTCGCCGCGTCGCTGGTGGTCGGCGCGCTCGGCGCCGCGGTGGGTCTCTATCGCTGGGAGGGCGTCGGCCTCGTCGCGCTGGCCGCTCTCGCCGCCACCACCTTCGAGAGCGTGCTCGGCGCGACGCTCGAGCAGCGCGGCCTGCTCGACAACGAGGCGATCAATCTCCTCGCCTCCCTCGCCGGCGCGCTGGCGGCCGCGGGCCTCGCGGTGCTCGTCTTCTAGGCCACTCCCGCTCGCTGCGCGGCGGTCAAGACGACACCAAGCCGGGTAGGAACGCCCTGACGAGCTCGGGATCGAGGAATGACCCGGCTCTCGCGTCGAGAACTTCGGCCGCTTCGAGCGGCGCCAGCCGGCCGCGGGCGCGCAGCGTCGCCCAGGTATCGGCGACCGCGACGATACGAGCGCAGGCGGCAGGGCGGCGCGGCCGCGCCAGCCGCGGGTAGCTCTCCCCGCCGTCGAAGCGCAAATGGTGCTCGTACGCCGCGAGCGTCGCCACGTCCGGCACGCCCTCGATGCCCGCGAGCCGCGCCGCGCCCCGGACGGTGTGGAGCCGCCGCCGGTGGGTCGACAGCTCCTCGCTGGGCCCTGGTTCGAGATAGCCGAGGTCATGGAACAGGCCGGCGAGGCCCAGCTCTTCAAGCAGGTCGCCCTCGACGCCGAGACGGCGACCGAGCCGAAGGGTGCCCAGGGCGACGGCGAGGCCATGACGAAAGGCATCGTCGGCAGCGCTGGCCGGGTCGAGCGCGCCGAGCTCGATGCGGGCGGACGCCGCGGCCCGCGCGAGCCGCGCCACCAACCCGCGGAGGCGCTCCACCCGCTGGATGGCGCCGCGGGCGATGGCATCGAGCTCGGCGCGGGCGGCGCGGAGCTGCTCGGCGCCGATCCGCTCGGTCGCATCTTCGCCCGTGCTCTCCCGCGCGCTCGTCGGGGCGCCGCCGGTCGAGTCGAAGTAGGCGGCGCGACCGAACTGGACATGCCGCGACGCCACCGGCTCGCGGCCTTCCGTGCAGCCCTCGAGGAATCTCCCGAGCTCCTCGGCGTCGAGGCCGCGGGTGAGCGTCAGGCCCGACAGCGCCAGGCGCTCGAGCGCCTGGACCAGGCCGCGCTTCCAGGTCGCGTCCTCGGGCAGCGGCTCCCGGTCGACCAGCAGCTGACCCTCGAGCAGGATGATCGAGGTCTCGTCAGTGAGGAGCTCGGTGCACCAGGCGTCGAGGGCTTCGATCGTACGCGCGATCGAACGTAGAACCTGAGGGTGCGACGAGGGGTAGATGGTCCGCTGATGGATCGCGGCGCCGAGCTCGACGACAAGTCGCTCGGCCAGGCGGTCGCGCTCGGGCGTCGCGGCGCCGGTCATCGCGCCGCTCCGGCGCGGGCCTCGAGAGCCGCCGCCAGGAGGCGGATCTCGGCCGAGGGTGCGCGCTTGCCGCGGACGATCCAAGCCGTCCACGATTCGGCCGGGTAGTTGCCGAGGGACTCGTAGAAGGCGATCCGTTCCGCTTTGGCCACCGGCAGCAGGGTGAAGCGGGCGCCGAAGCGTCGAAGGCGCTCGAGCACCGAGGGATCCCCGATCGTCGCCAACGCGCGAATCGCCCTCAAACGCACGTCGCGCCGTCGGCCGAAGGGATCCCAGTGGGCGAGCAGGTCCGCCAACGGCTCGGCCGCCTCGGCCATCCCGTGCTCGACGGCGAGGTCGATCGCTTCTTGGGCGAGGCGTGGATCGGGGTGCGCCAGCGCGTCGCGCAACAGCTCGCGCGGCAGCTCCTGGTCGAAGGCGAAGAGGTTGCGGATCGCTTCGAGGCGAACCCTGAGGTCGTCGTGCTCGGCGCAGCGCCGGACCGCGGGCACCGAGCCGGGATCGCCGACGCGCCGTAGCAGCAGCAGGACATTGCGCACGACGTACCAGCGTGGGTCGGTGAGCAGGTGGGTGGCGTCGCGCACGACCATCGGCCCGAGCGACGCCAGCAGATCGAGGAGGCGGTGGCGCAGCGTCCGGTCGTCGGATTCCGCCAGAATGCCGAGAAGATGCCGCGCCGCGTTCGGCCCCAGCCGTTCGACCAGCGCGCGCGCGCGGTCGATGCCGCTCTCTGACAGGTCGGCCAGCCCGAGCGCGAGAGCCGCGATCGAATCCCGGCTCGCCAGCCGCTCGGCCGAGCGCTTGAAGTCGGCGGCGGCGTCCTCCTCGCGGCCGGCCCGCCGCTGGATCCTCTCGACCAACTCGAGCGTGGGGCCGAGGTGCCCCTTGGCAAGCAGATCGCGGTATGCCTGTTCGACGCGATGGAGCAGCGGCGGGCGCGTACCGGCCGGCAACTCTTCGCTCTCGGCCAGCTCGAGCAGCACCGATGCCGTGGAGCGGGCGGACGCGGCCAGTACGAGCTCCTCGACGAGCTCCGGGCTGGCGCGATCGGGTGTCGCCTCCGCGCCGTCCGCGCCGAGCTCGATCAGGAGGGCGGGATCGACGCCGGCGGCGGTCTCCTCGTCGAGCACATCGATGTCGAGCGCGCCGAAGGCGCGGCGCAGGCGAGCGAGATGCGCGGCATCGGACGCGCGTGGGGTCGCCGGCATTGCGTCCTGGGCGCTCTCGAGGAGCCGTCGCAGGGGTTCCCGTTGCTCCGCCGAGAGCGTCGCGAAGAAGTCGGCGAGCGCCCGCTCGCCGCCCATCCGGGTCGAGAGGGCGCTCGCGAGCTCGCGAGCGAGCTGTTCCCGGGCCTCCGGCGCGAGCAGCGAGGCGAGCTCGCTCAGGATGGCAAGCCGTGCGACGCCGGGCTCTGCGGCATAGTCGGCGACGGCCGCGGCAATCACCGCCGCGACCGCCCGCTCCATCCAATCCTCGCGTCCGGTGCCGCGCGAGCTCAGGAGGGCGCGGATCAGGTCGGCGCTCTTCCGGCCGCTATCGATCCAGGATTCGAGCCGGTCTTGCGGCAGCGCACCGGACTCGAGCAGGCGCCGAACCAGACGATTCCAGATCTGATCGCTGGAGTCGCCCTCGGCCGCGGCGTCGAGGTCGCCGAGGACCACGGCGGAGAAGTCGAGGTCGGTCGCCGACACGTGCTCGAGCCCGGCCGCCGCGAGCTCGGCGGCCAGCGAACCGGCGGCGCGGGCGCGCCTGGAATCGATCGCGATCGCGCGCAGCATGCGCTCGAGCTCCTCCGGCGTGACGCCGGGATCGATGCGTAGGACCGCGGCGCCGCGTCGGCGCAGCAACTCGGCTACGCGCGCCGGCGCGGGCGCGTTGAAGAGCTGCTCGCCCCAGAGCAGGCCGTCGCGAGCGGCGGCGAGCTCGAGCGGTCCGGTCTCGTCGAGCAGCGCGCGGAGCGAGACGATTCCCCTTTCGAGCCCGGCGGCGACGTTGGGGTGGCCGGGAGGATAGGCGGCGAGCGCGCGCCAAGCGATGGCCAGATCGCGAAAGAACTCCTTGAAGCGCAGCTCTGGAAGCTCGGATTGCACCGATCCGATTCTACCTGCCGTGGTGCCGGCTGCGCAGCCGGAGCGTGCCTTCCGGATCGATTCGAGCCCGGGCTCTCTGGGTTAGGCTTCGAGCTTCGGCATGAAGAGCATCGACCTCGCTCCCGCTCGAGACCTCAGGCTCTCGATCGTTCTCTCCGACGCCTTGGGCTACCGGGTGCCGAAGTGAGCGCCGCGCTCGACCTCGCCGCCGAGCTTGGCCACGAGCGGGTGCTCGTCGTCCAAGAGCCGGTCGTGGGGCTGCGCGCCGTCATCGCGATCCACTCGACGGCGCTCGGGCCCGCCGTCGGCGGGACGCGCATGCGGCGCTACCCGAGCTTCGACGAGGCGATCGAGGATGCTCTCCGCCTCGGGCGTGCGATGACCTTGAAGAACGCCTACGCCGGCCTGCCCTACGGCGGCGGCAAGGCGGTGATCGACGCCGACCCCACCGTGGAGAAGAGCTCCGCGCTGCTCGAGGCCTACGGCCGCGCCATCGAGGAGCTCGGCGGGCGCTTCCTGACCGGCGGCGACATGGGGATCCAGGCGCGCGACCTGGCGGTGATCGGCCGCGCGACCCGACACGTCGGTTGCGTGCCGGCCGACGCCGCGTTTGATGCCTCGGACCTGACCGCGGTCGGCGTCGCCAGCTCGATCCGAGCCCTCGCCGGCCGGCTCGGCAAGCGGTCCGACGAGCTCGCGGTCGCGATCCAGGGCACCGGTGCGGTCGGCTCGCGGCTCGCTCGCCTGCTCGCGCCGCTCGGCACCCGGCTCGTGGTCGCCGACGTCGTTCGCGGCCGGGCCGAGACCGTCGCCGCGCAGACCGGGGCCGAGGTCGTTGCCGCCGAGGCGATCTTCGACGCCCCTTGCGACATCTTCTCGCCCAACGCCGCGGGCGGGGTGCTCACCGCGGCGGCCCTCGAGCGGCTCTCCTGCCGCGCGATCTGTGGCGCCGCCAACAACCCGCTCGCCGACCCACTTGTCGGTTTCGAGCTCGCGGCCCGCGGCGTCGTCTACGCGCCGGACTTCGTCGTCTCGGCGGGTGGCGTGCTCTCGCTGCTGCTCGAGACCGGGGCGGCCGACGAGGCCGGCGTGATGGCGCGGGTCGAGCGCATCGGCGCGGATCTCGTCGAGCTGCTGAGCGCCGCGGAGGCGGCGGGAATACCCCCCTTCCGGCTGGCCGAGCGCCGCGTGGCCGAACGGATCGCCGCGACGCGGTCGCCCGCGCGCTGAGGCCGGTGGGCCACCGGCACGCCGGGCGGCCCGGGCAGGGGGAGAATCAGACGATGCCTTGCTCAGGAGTGTTTGGAGCCATGGGAGCGATTCGCGCCGCGTTGCTGCGCGCCGAGCCCGCGGCGGAGACCTACCTGCGCTTTCGCCATCCGCTGCGCTCGCTGGTCGCGGCGACGGCCGCCGATGTACCGGGGCTCCTCGCCGCAGCCGAGCGCGCCGGCGCCGAGGGTCTCTGGGCGGTGGGCTTCGTCGCCTACGAGGCGGCGCCCGGCCTCGACCCGGCCCTCCCGGTTCGCGGCCCGGCGTCGGCGCCGGTCGCCGCCTTCGGTCTCTTCGGACCACCGGAGCGCATCGCGCTGGCCTCGTCTGCCCCGCCGCGCCCTTGGATTCTCGACCTCGCGTCGGATCGATCCGAGCAGAAGCATCGCGACGCCATCGAGACGATCCGCGGGGCGATCGGCGCGGGCGAAACCTACCAGGTCAACCTCACCCTGTCGCTCTCGAGCCGGACGATGCTGCCCGCCGAGGATCTCTTCGCGGCGCTCGGAGCGCTCGCCCGAGCTCCCTACGCCGCCTTTCTCGATCTCGGCGAGCGCGCGATCGTTTCGCTCTCCCCGGAGCTGTTCTTCGAGCGCGAGGGCGAGCGGCTGCGCATGCGGCCGATGAAGGGAACGCGGCCGCGGGGACGCTTCGTCGAGGAGGATCGGGCGCTCGCGGCCCAGCTCGCCGCCGCGGAGAAAGATCGCGCCGAGAATCTGATGATCGTCGACATGGCGAGGAACGACCTGGGACGTGTCGCGCGTGCCGGCAGCGTGGCAGTGACGAGCCTGTTCGACATCGAACGCTACCCGACGGTCTGGCAGGCGACGTCGACGATCGAAGCGAGCTCCGATGCGACGCTTCCCGAGCTCTTTGGCGCGCTCTTTCCCTGCTGCTCGGTGACCGGCGCGCCCAAACGGGCGGCGATGGAGTGGATCGCCGGCCTCGAGAGCGGGCCGCGTGGCGCCTATTGCGGCGCGATCGGCCGCGTCGAGCCGGGCGGGCGAGCCCGTTTCTCCGTCGCCATCCGGACCGCCGAGGTCGAGCGTTCGACCGGCCGGCTGCGCTACGGCGTCGGCAGCGGCGTGGTCTGGGACTCCGATGCCGGCGAGGAGTGGCGGGAGTGCCTGGCCAAGGGGCGGGCGCTCGAGCCACCCGACGAGGACTTCGCGTTGTTCGAGACGGTCCTCTGGCAGCCGCGCCGAGGAGCGCCCTGGCTCTCTCGCCACCTCTCGCGGCTCGCCCTGTCGGCCGAGCGCTTCGACCGCCCGTGCGATCTCGCGGCGATCGAGAGCGCCTTCCGCGCCAGAATCGAGACCCTCTCCAGCGTGTCGCACCGGATCCGGATCGAGCTCGCCGCCGACGGCGCCGTCAGCGTCGCGGCCGACGCGTTCCGGCGCGAGCGCCGCGCCTGGACCATCGCGCTCGTCGGCCCGCCGGTCGACCCCGACGATCTCACCCTCTTCCACAAGACCACACGCCGCGAGAGCTACGACGCCGCGCTCGATCGCGCCCGGTCGCTCGGCGCCGACGAGCCGCTGCTCCTCAACAGCCGTGGCGAGGTGACAGAGGGCGCACGGAGCAATCTGGTGCTCGAGTTGGACGGTCGCCGGCTGACGCCGCGCCGCGAGTGCGGGCTGCTCGCGGGCGTCTTCCGCGCCGAGTTGCTCGACCGGGGGCGGGTCGCCGAGGCGGTCGTCGTGCCTGGCGACCTCGGGCGCGCCCGGCGGGTCTGGATGGTCAACGCGCTGCGTGGCTGGGTGCCGGCGCGGGAGGTCTGGTCGGAAGCCGGTGACGTCCTCTGGAGAGCTTCTACTTAGGGGCTGGTTCCGGCCGCACGGGCCGGCGGGGTCAGTTGGCTCAGGTGAAGCCGGTGCCGCAGGCGGGGCGGCCGCAGCCGGCGCCGGAGAAGGCATCGCCGCTCGACCCGCCACCGGCGGCGAAGGTCGAGAGTTGCTTCGCGACCCGCTCGGCGCCGCACTCTGGGCACTCGAGGCCGGTGGCGTCGTCGCCCATGCGTTGCAGCACCTCGAAGCGGTGATCGCAGTGGTTGCAGCGGTACTCGTAGAGCGGCATCGCGGGGTCCTCCGGAGGGCTCAGGCGGTGCGCGCGCGGCGGCGGACGACGACGATCGCGGCGAGGCCCAGGAGGGCACCGAGGCCGGCAAGCCCGGCGGTGCCGAGCGTCGGCACCTCGGTTGTCACGCAGCTCGCGTCATAGGGGTCCTGGGCATCGAGCAACTGGTCGTCGACGAGGTAAACGCCGATTCCCGGGACTGCGTTGCCGATCACCGGCAGATCGACAGCGCCGGAAACCGAGTGCACCAGACCGTCGGCCGGCACCGAGAGCGGCACTTGCCGGACCAGCACCAGGTCGTCGTAGATGTCGAGGCGGAAGTCGTCCTGCCCGCCGCCGGCCTCGGCGGTCACCTGGACCGTGAACGAGAGCACGCAGCGGTTGACCGCGAGGCTCTGGATCGACCCGAGGATCACCGATTCGGGCACGGGCGCGACCGTCGCGACCCCCTCCGGGGCGTTCCCTGCGAGCCCTGGAGCACCGAGCGCCAATGCAGCAGCGACCCCGAAGGCGAGGGGCTTGAAGATCCTTCTCATCGCTCTCAGTGTAGACGAAAACCGGAAAAGTGCAAGTCCGGACGGCTGGGCGGGCGGAGGCGACCGCCCGTCCCACAGGGTATCGCGATCAGGCGCGTCGACGTCGCGCGAGGACCACTGCCGCGGCAGCCGCGAGCAGCAGGCCGAGGCCGGTCGCGCCCGCGGTCGACAGCGCCGGGATGTTCTGGATCGAGCAGCTGTCGATCGTGAAGACTTCGGGGACCACAACAACACCCAAGCCCCCTGGATCATCGATGATCAGGCCATAGTTGTCATTGATGAAGATGTGCTCGAAGTCGAGCTGGAAGCTAAACGCGTGCGACCCGCCGTCCGCTGGAAACGCGAGATTCTGGCTCGCGATCACGACCCCTTCGTCGGTGATCCGGATCGCGAAGGTGTCGGTGCCGCCGCCGGCGTCGGTGGTCACCGAGCCGTCGACGACAAGGCCGCAGGCGTTCGTCGTAGTGAGAATCAAGAGGAGGCCGGACGCGTCGGGCCCGTCCCCATTGATGGAGACCGGTCCCTGGAGGGCCGGCGCCGAGGTAGCGAGAACGATCGCGAGCAGGCCGGCTACTGAAAGGGGATTCCTGGCGTTTCCGCGCATGGGGCTCTCTCCTAGAATGGAACGACGATCCTCTGATCCTCTACTCTACCAAACGGCCTGCAGCGGATCGGGTGGGCGAGCTCCCAGGCCCGGCCGTTCCTAAGCGAGCAGCGACTCGACCGCGGCGCGCTCGTCGCGCAGCTCGGCCTCGGTCGCGGCCATTCTCTCGCGGCTCCAGGCGTCGATCTCCAGGCCCTTGACGATCTCGTAGCTCCCCCCCTTGCAGACGCAGGGGTAGCTGTAGACGACGCCGGGGGCGATGCCGTAGCTGCCGTTGGACGGCACCGCCATCGACACCCAGTCGCCTTCGCGGCTGCCGAGCGCCCAGTTGCGCATGTGGTCGAGCGCCGAGCTCGCGGCCGAGGCCGCCGAGGAGGCGCCGCGCGCCTTGATGATCGCCGCGCCGCGCTGCTGCACGGTCGGGATGAAGGTCTCGCGATACCAGGTCTCGTCGACCGTCTCGCGCGCGGGCCGGCCGGCGATGGTCGCGTGCGCGATGTCGGGGAATTGAGTCGAAGAGTGGTTACCCCAGATCGTCATCTTGTAGATGTCGCGCGCCGGCGCGCCGCTCTTCCCGGCGAGCTGCGAAATCGCGCGGTTGTGGTCGAGGCGGGTCATCGCATGAAACTGGCGCGAATCGAGCCCGAAGGCGTTCGACGCCGCGATCAGGCAGTTGGTATTGGCCGGATTACCGACCACCAGCACCCTGACCCCCTTGGCGGCCCCCGCGGCGAGCGCTTTGCCCTGCGGGCCGAAGATCTTGCCGTTCTCCGACAGCAAGTCCTTCCGCTCCATACCCGGGCCGCGCGGCTTGGCGCCGACCAGGAAGGCGAAATCGGTCCCGTCGAAGCCTGCGGCGACGTCGGCGGTGCGGACGACGTCCGCGAGGAGTGGGAAGGCGCAGTCGAGGAGCTCCATCGCGACCCCCTCCAGGGCGCCGAGCGCCGGTGGAATCTCGATGAGCTGGAGGATTACCGGCTGCTCGGGTCCGAGCAGGTCGCCGGCGGCGATGCGGAAGGTCAAGGCGTAGCCGATGTGACCGGCGGCTCCGGTGACGGCGATGCGGACGGGCTCTCTCATGGTGCCTTCGATCCTACCGCCCGGGAGGCGAGAGCGCGGCCACCCCAGAGGGTGAGAACCTGGGCCCGGGCGAGACGCGGCGCCGCCTCGGCGCCGAGGGCGCCTTTCGCCTGACCTCCCACCCCCGGGAGTGGCCGCGCCCTCGGCGAAGCCGCTATCCTCATCTCGATGGTCGCCACGATCGGAATTCGCGCGGAGGACAAGAACCGCTGGGAGCGTCGGGCGCCGCTCACCCCGGAGCACGTGCGCGAGCTGGTCGAGGAGCAGGGGCTCGCCTTCCGGGTCGAGCCCTCGAAGCGGCGCGCCTTCCTCGACCGCGACTACGCGGATGCCGGCGCCGTTCTCGACCCGGATCTCGCCAACTGCGCGGTCGTGCTCGGCGTCAAGGAAGTCCCGCCGGAGAAGCTCGAGCCAGGTAGGGTCTACCTCTTCTTCTCCCACGTCATCAAGGCGCAGGACTACAACATGCCGCTGCTCGCGCGGATGCTCGAGCTCGGCGCGACCCTGATCGACTACGAGCGGATCGTCGACCGCAAGGGGCGGCGCTTGATCTTCTTCGGACGCCACGCCGGCTACGCCGGCATGATCGACACGCTCTGGGCCTTCGGGCAGCGTTTCGCGGCGGAGGGGATCGAGAGCCCGTTCGAGCGCATCCGCCGTGCCCACCAGTACTCGGGCCTCGAGGAAGCGCTCGCGCACATCGCACGCGTCGGCGAGCAGATCCGCCGCGTCGGTCTGCCGACCGGCCGGCGCCCGATCGTCTGCGGCTTCACCGGCTCGGGCAACGTCACGCAGGGGGCGGCGGAGGTCTTCGAACGGCTCCCGGCGCTCGACGTCGAGCCCGAGCTACTGCTCGAGCTCGGAGAGGACCGCGACCGGCCGCGCAACGTGCTCTACCGCACGCTCTTCGAGCGCCACCATCGCTATCGCCGCGTCGGCGACGGCGGCTTCGACGCCGCCGAGCTCGGCGCCCATCCCGAGCGCTACGAGAGCGGCCTTGGCCGCTACCTGCCGCAGCTCTCGATGCTCGTCCACGGCGCCTTCTGGGAGCCGCCGCAGCCGCCCCTGGTCACGCGCGAACAGCTCGCCGCGCTGTTCGACGGCGAGGAGCAGCCGAAGCTGCGGGTGATCGGGGACATCTCCTGCGACATCGGCGGCGGTATCGAGGCGACCGTGCGCGCGACCGACCCGGGCGATCCCGTCTTCCGCTACGAGCCGTCGACAGGCACGGCGCGGGCCGATCTCGCGGGCGAGGGCGTGTTGGTGATGGCGGTCGACAACCTGCCCTGCGAGCTTTCCGTCGAGGCTTCGCATCATTTCGGCG
Source organism: uncultured Acidobacteriota bacterium (assembly GCA_963700315.1). GTDB lineage: Bacteria > Acidobacteriota > Thermoanaerobaculia > Multivoradales > JAGPDF01 > JACTMI01. The sequence continues at coordinate 103,672 of CAVOXC010000004.1, forward strand.
ACAGCCTGGTCCGCTTCGTCGGCGCGCTCGCGCGCTGCGACTGGGGGCGGCCGTACGAGAAGCTCGACCTGCCCGACGAGCTCAAGGGGGCGGTGATCGCGCACCGCGGCGGGCTCGCGCCCCGGTTCGCCCATCTCGATCGTGCGCTCGCGGCGGCCGGATGCGCCCCGACGGCAGGGCGCGGTTCGTTGCCACCGGCCGGAGGAGAGCGATGAAACGGGTTCTGATTCTCGGCGCGGGGCTCGTCGCCCGCCCCGCCTTGCGCTACTTCCTGACCCACCCCGACTATCGGATCGTCGTCGGCACCGACGACGTCGCGCGCGGCGAGCGGTTGATGGGAGAGCATCCGCGCGGCACTGTCGTCCAGCTCGACGTGCGCGACGAAACCGCGCTCGGACCCGCCGTCGAGGAAGCCGACGCCGTCCTCTCGCTGCTCCCGGCGGAGCTCAACGCGATGGTCGCGCGCACCGTGATCCACCACCGCAAGCCGATGGTCAACACCTCGTACGTCAGCGACGAGATGCGCGAGCTCGACGCCGCGGCGGCGCGCGCCGGCGTGCTGCTGCTCTGCGAGATGGGCTTCGACCCCGGCTTCGACCACATGACGGCGGCGGCGACGATCCGGCGCCTGCGCTACGCTGGCGGCCTGCTCACCGAATTCGCCAGCGCCTGCGGCGGCTTCCCCGCCCAGGACGCCAACACCAACCCCTGGGGCTACAAGTTCGCCTGGCGCCCGCAAGCGGTGATGATCGCCGGCCGTCGCCCCGCGCGCTATCTCGCCGACGGGCGCGAGGTTTCGATCGCGGGCGGCGAGATCTTCCGCCACCTCTGGCCGATCGTGGTCGACGGCCAGGGGGTCTTCGAGGTCTATCCGAACCGCGACGCGCTCGCTTACCGCGAGGCCTACGGACTGACCGCTCCGCGCGGTCTGTTCCGCGGCTCGCTCCGCTATCCGGGCTGGAGCGAGACGATGGCGGCCGCCGTGCGCCTCGGGCTGTTCGAGATCGAGCCCGAGAGCTGGCCGGAGGGGACGACCTACCGGGACTTCTCGGCGCGCCGCGTCGACGGCGGCGCCGGGCGCAACTTCGTCGAGAGGGTGGCGGAGTTCCTGGAAGTCGATCCGGACTCCGAGATCCTGGCCCGGCTCGAATGGGCGGGCCTCTTCTCGGACCGGCCGTTGGCCGAGCGCGAGGCTGCACCGATCGAGATCTTCGGCAACCGCTTGGCGAAACTGATGCCCTATCAGCCGGGCGAGCGCGACATGGCCGTGCTCAAGCACGTCTTCACCGTCGTCTTTCCGGATGGCAGCCGCGAGGAAGTCAAGTCCCAGCTGGTCGAGTACGGCGAGTCCTGGGGCGACACCGCCATGGCGCGCACGGTCTCGCTGACCGCCGCGATCGGCACTCGGCTGATCCTCGAGAAAGGCGTCCACGCCGTGGGCGTGCAGATTCCCACTCTGCGCGAGATCTACGAACCGGTTCTCCAGGAGCTCGCCGAGTGGGGCGTCGCCGTCACCGAGACCCATACCCGCAGCGTGCCCGGGCCGTTCTCTTGAGCTGCGGCCCGCCCGTTCGGCTTGTCTTGGTAGCTTCGATCTAGCGGCCGAAGGCGTCGCAGGCGTCGGGGTCGCCCCGCTCGAGCCCTTTGCGCAGCCAGGCGACGCGCATCTCGGAGGAGCCGTGGGTCCAGCTCTCCGGCTGGACCGTGCCGGTCGCCTTGCGCTGCATCCGATCGTCGCCGATCGCCGCCGCGGCCCTGGCGACAGTTTCGAGGTTGGTCACGGCGCGGACGTCGATCGCGATAGCGTTCGAACGGTGACCGGCTACGGCCAACGCCCCCTTCCCGCGCGCGACCCACCGGGCGTTCGCACGCGCTTTGTCGACCTGCCCGGCATCCGCCTCCACGTCGCGGAGGCGGGTCCGGACTCGGGGCCGCCGGTCGTCTTGCTCCACGGCTTCCCCGAGTTCTGGTGGGGGTGGCGGCGGCAGATTCCCACGCTCGCCGAGGCGGGGTTCCATGTCGTCGCGCCGGATCAGCGCGGCTACAACCTCTCGGCGAAGCCGCGCGGCCTCTCGGCCTACAGCCTCGATCGCCTCGCCGAGGACGTCGTCCACCTGCTCGACGCGCTGGGCGCGGAGCGGGCGCCGGTGATCGGGCACGATTGGGGCGCCGCCGTGGCGTGGTGGGCGGCGATTCGCTTCCCGGAGCGGGTCGAGCGGCTCGCCATCCTCAACGTGCCCCACCCGGCGGTGATGCGCCGCGCTCTGCTCGCCGACCGCGAACAGCGCCGGCGCAGCCGCTACATGGCCTACTTCCAGCTCCCCTGGCTGCCGGAGCACAAGCTCGCGGCCGACGGCTACCGGGCGTTGCGATCGATCTTCCGCAAGAGCAGCCGCCCCGGCACCTTCTCGAACGAGGAGCTGGGCCGTTACGCCGAGGCGGCGGCCCAGCCGGGCGCCCTCACCGGCATGCTCGCCTGGTACCGGGCGGCGCTGCGACGGCCGCCGCGGCGGCCGCCGTCGCTGCGGGTCGCGCCGCCGGTGCTGCTGCTCTGGGGGCTCGAAGACGTGGCGCTCGGCCCGGCGCTTGTCGATCCTTCGGCGGCGCTCTGCCGCGAGGTCGAGGTGGTGCGCTTCCCCGCGGCGGGGCACTGGGTGCTGCACGAAGAGGCGACAGCGGTTTCGGAGCGGCTGCTCGCCTTTCTCGGGCGCCCCCGTCCGGTCAGCTGAGCGGCTCGTCGACCAGGAGCCCGAGCAGGTCGGTGGTGGTGACGATGCCGACGATCTTGCGCCCTTTGGTCACCAGGACCCGGTGGATGCGCGCGTCGATCATCGCCTTGGCGACGTCCGAGACGGCGGTGTCCTCCTCGACCGAGAAGACCGCCGGATTCATCAGGTCGGAGACGAGCGGCCCGTCCTCTTCCAGCCGCAGGCCGGCGAGATCCTCTTCCGAGACCTTGTCCTCCCAGCCGCGCACCCAATAGTCGGGATCGGAGCGGTCGGGGACGATCCGCCCCTCCTCGACCTCGGCGCGCGCGAGGTCGGTGAGCGACACCACGCCGACGACAGCCGCCCGGGCGTCGACCACGGGGGCGCCGGAGATCTCGTTTTCGGTCAGGAACTCGGCGAGCTGCTTGGCGCTCCAGTCCTCTGGAACGGTGAGGACGTCCTCGTTCATCAGGTCGCGCGCGACGAGCTTTCTGAAGTTCATGGGTCGCCTCCCTCGGCATCGAGGCTAGCGCCTCGATCCCGGACCGGCCCCGCCCCGCGGCGCGGGTGTGATCTCGGCGATCTCATGGCGCGGCGGGCTCGATCGTGACCCGCGCGCCGGTGGAGTAAGCCGTGAACTCCGGCGCGTAGATCGATTGCAGCTGCGCGGGCGCGGCGCGGAAGAGGCCCGCGGTGGTGGCGCGGAGCCGGTGGGTCAGGGTGACCCGGCCCTGGGGTAGGCGCTCGAAGAAGAAGTCGACGCCGCTGTCGCGGATCTCGCGATACGAAGCGACGCCGCCGTCGAAGCGCCAGCCCGAGTCGTGGGCCATGGGCTCGCAGCCGGCGGGGCGCGGATCGCGCAGGTGGATGTACTCGGCCGGAGCTCGGGCGACGAGATCGAGACGGACTTCGAGCTCATCGCCGACGCGGATCGCGGCGCCGTCGCCGAGCGGAAGGAGCAGTGGCTCGGGTCCGGAGGTGTCGCGGCGGAAGTAGGAGCGTTCGACGCGGAGCAGATCGCCTCGGCTCTCCTCGGGCAGCTGCTCGGTCGAGAAGTGCCAGGTTGCCGAGACGAAGGCGAGACCCGGCGTCCCCTTTTCGGCGACGACAGTCGAGCTCGCCGCCCCGAGCTTTGCGCCGTCGACGACGAGCTGGTTCCGCTTGCCGGTAAAGCGGTCGGGTGCGAAGACGAAGGTGGCGGTGACGGGGTCGACGGCGACGCGAATCTCCTCGCGCGCGGCGAGCGTACCCGTGGCGGCGAGATACTTCGCGAGGGAATAGAGGACTTCGGCCGTCGCGCGCGTCGACTTCCAGTGGCCGAGCTGCTTCTGGAGGAAGACCCATTGCACCAGGCCGGGCAGACGCGGATCCTCCGGCGCGACCTCGAGCAGCGCCCGGATCGCCCAGGCGTGGGTCTCGACAGTGTCGTTGTACCAGAGCCAGGAGCGCTCCTCGGGCGCCCAGTAAGTCCCGAGGTCGGGATCGCTCCGCGCCGAGTCCATGACGCTCGCGAGGACCCGTCGCGCGTCGCCCGCGCGGCCGGCGCGGGCGAGGGCCATCGAGAGCATCAACTTGGTCATCGGCGCCAGGTCTCGCCGGTGACCGAAGGCGAGGTCGAGGATGCGGTCGAGCTCGTCGGTCGCGAGCAACGGCTCGAGCCAACTCCGGTCGGGATAGGAGGAGGCGACGTAGGCGAGGAAGGTCAGCGACTCGTAGCAGCAGCTGTCGCTCTCGGCGCGCGGGAGCCAGTCCGCGCGCGCCTCGGTTCCGAGGTAGCGCCACCCCTGCCGCACCATCGCCTCGGGCACCTCGACGCCGAACTCGGCGGCTTTGGCGAAGCCGTACATCATGTAGAGGGTCGACCAAGCCGAGGGGGGGCCGCCGGGGAACCAGGGGAAAGCGCCGGAGGGGAGCTGCGCCGCCTCGAGCTTGGCCAGGGAGGCGCGTCGCTGCGTCGCGGCGATCTCCGGGTCGAGAACACGCAGGAGATCTCGGGCCTCGTCGTCGCCGCCGCGGGAGGCGGCGAGCCAGGGCGTCTCCTCGAGCGCGAGGCGGCGGTTGGGATCGTCGGCGTCGAAGCGCTCGAAGCGGGTCGCGCGGGTCGAGAGCTCCTTCGCCATGGCTCCGACCGCGGGGTAGCGGTGGTAGAGGCTCGCGAGGATGCCGGTCGAGAGGAAGCGGTTGAGCGTCTGCTCGGTGCACTCGTAGGGGTAATCGACGAGGTAGGGGAGCGCGTCGAGCGCCGAGTAGAAGAGCTGGCCGTCGACGGTAACGACAAGCTGCTCGTTTTCGCGTGTCGGATCGTCCTCGCGCAGGTCGGCGAAGTCGAGCTCGCGCCGGTCGGTGCCGGAGAGCGCGACGAAGCGCGACTGCGCGAGGCGCACCCGCGCCGGCAGGATCGGCAGCGGCCGCAGCTCGCCGTCGGAGAAGGCGCCGGCGCGCGCTTCGACGCGAACCGCGACGGAACCCATCCGCGCCGGGGCGGTGAGCGGAAACTCGAGAGTCGCGCTCGCGCCCGGCTCGACGGTGAACGGCGCCGCGAGGCTCTCGGGCGACAGGCCGAAGGCAGCGGCGAGATCCTCGTCGCTCTCGGGATCGCGGATCGCGAGGCGGGCCTCGCCCGTGAGCCGCTCTTCGCCGGCGTTCTGGACGAGGACGCGCAAGCTCGCGCGGTCGCCCTCCCTGAGGAATCGGGGCAGATAGGGACGGACCAGAAGCTCCTTGACGCTCTCGGCCGTCCGCTGCGCCTGGCCGAGCGCGAGCGCGCGGGTCGCCGCGACCGCCCAGACCTTCCACGAAGTCACCGAGTCGGGAACCTCGAACTCGAACGAGACCGAGCCGTCCTCGTTCGTCAGCAGGTGCGGCTCGAAGAACGCGGTCTCGGCGAAGCTCGAGCGCAGCTCGACCGGTGGCGGCACCACTTTCGCCGAGAAGCGACCGGTCGCCTTCGATGCGGCCGTGGCATGGGAGACGACTACGGTGGGCGCTTCGGCGGTGACGGTGACGTCCTGCCGGTACTCCATCGGTGCGGCCGCCACGTCGCTCGCCTGCGGCGAACGGGCGACCATCTCCATCCGGCCGAAGGTCATGATGCCGCCGCGCGCGCCCGGTCCGCCGATGCCATAGGGGTCGATCGAACGGAACCGGTCGCCGATCAGGGGCGGGATCTCGGGCAGGGAGGGCTGCCACCGCTCTCTCTGCCAGATGGCCCCGGACGAGCCGAGAGTCGTCTGGGTCCAGCCGGGCATCCAGCTCCAACGCGGATAGAGCGCGTCGAGGCTCGGGCGCTCGAACTCGCGCAGTGCGTCGAGGCTGCGGTCGTACATCGAGGCGAGCACCTCGGCACTGCCCTCGGCCGCCAGCTTGCCGTCGTCGCCGCGCACGGTGATAGCGAAACGGTCCTTCGCGCCGGGTCGCAGCCGGTCGCGGAACGTCGAGAACGAGACGTCGAGACGGCGGTCGCTCCAAGGGACCTCGAGCGCGGTTCCGGCGTGAACGTCCTGGTGGTCGGCGACGAGCGTCGCGCGGACCGCGAAACCGCCGCGCAGCTCGGGCCCGACCGGGATCTCGATCCAGTCGGAATCGCGTCCGGCGATCCGCGTCCAACGCGCGAGGACGTCGTTGCCGCGCAGCTGCTCCACGTAGATCGTCTGCCCGGGCAGGCCGGAGCCGAGGAAGAGGCGAGCGGTGCCGCCGGGCTCTACCGCCGGCTCGGCGAACCGGAGCGCGAGCGGCGCGGGCAGCGGCGTCCGGTTGCCGGCGACGACAAACTCGCTGGCGAGCTCGAAACGCTCGCCGAAGCGGTCCGCGGTCTCGTAGCGGAGCCGGTAGGCGCCCGGAGGCAGCCGCCCGAGCTCGAGCCGTGCCCGGCCGTCTTCGCCGTGGCCGAGCGCGCCGGAACGGATCAGCTCGGCGTCGGCGGCGCGCGCGAGGTACTCCTCGAGCGGCGGCGATTCGCTCCAGCGTGGCCGCAACCGGTCCCCTGCCGTCGGCTCTGCCGATGCCGCGTCGAAGATCGGCGGATCGGCCGGTAGCTCGGCCGGCAGCGGCGCCGGCGCGGTGGCATCGAGCGCGAAGAGGCGGTAGCTCGCGGTTCCCGCCCGCGCCGCGCCGTCGAGGTCGGTGCGCAGAATCGCGAGCTCGACGCGCCGCGCGGCGTCGTGCAACGCCTCCTCGTTCGCGACTGCGGCCTCCACAGCGACCCAGCCGATCCGGAACGAACGGGAGGCGCCGCGCGTCTCGCCGCCGTCGTCGGTGACGTCGGCGGTCAAGCGGTAGCGGAAGGTCGCACCCGAGCCCCGCGTCTTCGGATCGGCCTCGGGGGTGAGCTCGACTTCGAAGCGGCCGTCGCCGTCGAGGCGCGCGCGTCCCGAGGCCACGACCCGCGATTCGAAGAGGGCCGGCGGCCAGATTCTCCAAGTCCAAGGACCCAGGCGCCGCGGCCGCTCCGCATCGCGCTCGATCCGCCAGGCGACCTCGCCGCCGGCGACCGGTAGGCCGAAGTAGTAGCGCGCCGTACCGCTGAGCTTGGCCGGAGCTCCGAGCCGCAGCGCCTCCGCGGGCGCGCCGATCTCGACCTCGAACGTCGGGCGCTTGTACTCCTCGACGGCGATCGAGGCGAAGCCAGCGGGCGTCGCTTGGATCGTCCAGTCACCGAGCGGTCGCCCCGCGGGGATCCGCAGCTCGCCCGAAGCGGAGCCGAAGTCGTTGGTGGTCGCGGTGGCCTCCGCGACCCTCTCGCCGTTCGGATCGACCAGCGCGATCGCGACCTCGCGCTTCGCGACGAGCCGGTACTCCCCAATCTGCTCCCGTCCGGTAAACGCCAGGACTTTCCATCGAATGGCCTGCCCCGGCCGGTAGATCACCCGGTCGGTGAAGAGAAGCGCGCGCTCCTCCTCGGCTTCCGGCGGGTCTCGGCGCCAGCCGCCGTGGACCTCGGCCACCGTCTCGTCATCGCCGCCGCGCGCGCGGAGCAGCAAGTCGCCCCGAGCGGGTTCGATCGAGCTGAAGCGGGCCCGGCCCTCATGGTCGGTCCGCGCGGCAGGGAACACCTGCCGCGACGTGCGCCAGTCGTAGCGATAGAGGGTGACGTCGACTCCCGGCCGGGGCGCTCCCGACTCACCGTCGACCGCCCGGAGGTCGATCGTCGCGCCATCGTCGATCAAGAGGACAAGATCGGAGAGGGTGAATGGAATCGCGGCGAGGAAGTTGTTCTCGCCCTCCGAAGCGACCAGCACGTAGCTGCCTTTCGCGGCGATCGGGGGCACGACGAAGGCCCTGTGGCGCCGGAAATCCAGGGTCGCGGGCAGCTCGACGCTCCACTCGGCGGCGGGCTCGCCGCGAAGCAGCTCGTCGATCTCGGCGTCGGTCCGTGGCGCGAGCGAACCGGTCCAAGGCTCGTCAAGACGACGCTCGACGTCGATCTTGAAGGCGCGGAATCGGATCCGTTCGAGATTGGCGTAGGTGACCTCGACGGACCGCTTGCCGGGCGCGTCGAATGCCATCGCTGCGACCTCGAGCGCGGGCGCCTCGATCTCGGCCCGGATCCGCCGGCAGTAGGCCGCGCCCCAGCTCTCGGGGAAGGCCCGCTCGCCGGCGAGCGCGAGCGCGCGGGCGTCGACGAGAGCCTTCGGGTCGCGGTCGTCCTGGCGTCGCCACTCGGCGCGCGCCGCCATGCCGCGCGACCACCAGGGATCGTCAGTGAAACGGGGCAACGCGTCATCGAGGGCCGCCTCGATCGTCGCGCGCTCCGTGGACCCGGTCCAATGCTCGCGCAGCAGGTCGAGCCGGATGAGCATTGCCTCGAGCTCCGCTGCCGGCTCACCGCGGCCCCCGTGCCAGCGCTCGAGGTCGCCCAGGACCGCCGCCAGCGCGGCGACCGGATGGGTCTCGGGATCGGCGAGGGTGGCTTCGTCGACCGGCCCCGCGCCCGCGAGGAGCGCGGGAAGGTCGAGGCGCCAGAGCTCGCGTTCCGCTGGGCGCCAGCGCGAGCTGTTGGCGAGCTCGTGGGCGAAGAGGTAGGAGACCGCGTCGCGCAGCGTGTCGCGGACGCCGGGCGGATAGGTGTTGGGCTCGAGGGCAAAGGAGGCGTCTTTGGGCTCGTCGCCGAGTAGCGCGCGCCGGGCGAAGAGCGCGGCGAAGTGGCGCCGGGTCTCGGCGGCGAGCTGCCCGGAAGTCCAGAGGTCGAGGTCGACGGCCTCGTCACTCGCCACGCGCTCGCGCTGTTGGATCTGCCAGGCGTAGCGTTGCTGGTACTCGACGAGCGTGCGGGCGAAGTAGAGCTGGACGGTGCTCCGCGCGAGCGAGTCTCGCGGCCAGTCGGCCGCCGCGAGCTCTTCGACCGCGGTCTCGAAACCGCCGAGCGCGATGCGCAGCCGCGCGCGTTCGACGAGTGCGCGCGCGATCTCCTGCTCGGCGCCCGCTGCGCGGGCCCGCTCGAGCAGTGCACCGACATCGCGCGACGCTTCCTCGAGCCGACCGTCGCCGATCGCCTGTTCGGCGCGCTGCCAGGTCGGCGGTGCGACCGGCTCGGCGGCGGGTCCGGCCGAGGCTGCGGCGAGAGCGAGGCTCGCGCCGAGGGCGGCGAGCGCGACCGATGGGGCGAGCGGGCGGAAGGGGCGGAGTCTCATCGAGCGTCCTCGCGAGCGGAATGGACGGCTGCGGCACCATGCTACCCGCAGCGGCCACTTCGGCCCGTGTAGACTTCGACCCCCGAGGCACCACCGAAACAACCCGGAGGAACCCGATGTCCCGAACCCGCTGGATTGCCACGCTCGCCGCCGTTGTCGCCGCCGCCGTCGTGCTCGCCGCCCCCGCCGCGGCGGACAAAGTCGTCACGCTCAAGAGCCATACCGACGCCATGGCGATGATGGGGCAGAAGACCCCCGCCAAGGACGAGGTCTACAAGTACTGGTTCGGCACGGACGCCGTCCGCTACGATGCCGGCAACCTGTCGACCGTCGTCAACTTCGGCGCCAAGAATCTGATCTACATCCAGCACGACACCAAGATCTTCAGCGTCATCGACCTGCCGGTCGACTTCAAGAAGCTGGTGCCGCCGGAGATGGCGCCGATGATGGAGCAGATGTCCGGGATGATGAACGCTTCCGCCTCCGTCGCCGAGACCGGAAAGAGCGGCAGCTATGGCGGATACGACTGCAAGTTCTACAAAGTCGACATCTCGATGGCGATGATGTCGACGACCATGAACACTTGCGTCACCAAGGCCTTGCCCTTCGACTTCTCACGTTACCGCGAGCTCGTCGAGGCGCAGGCGGAGATGTTCCCCAACACGAAGTGGATGAAGGAGCTCGCCAAGCTCGAAGGCTTTCCGGTCCGCAGCGAGACGACGACGACCATGATGGGCAAGAGCTTCGGCAGCTGGCAGGAGGTCGAGTCGGTCGACGACCTGGCCGCTCCCGCCGGCAACTACGGCCCGCCGGCCGGCTACACGGAGCAGGACTTCAACCCGTTGGGCGCCGCCGGGAGCCGCGGCGGCCATTGAAGCTCTGAGCCACTGAGCCACTGAGCCACTGAGCCGGGCTCTCGAGCTCCGTCAGGTTTTCTGGGTGGCAGTGGGTCCGTCGCCCAGATAGCGCATCGCGAGCAGCGTGATGTCGTCGCCGGCCTCGCCGCCTTGCCGGTGTCGGCGCGCGGCTTCGACAAGCGCCCGCCCGGTCTCCTCGGGACCGACGTCCCCGGCGTCTCGCAGCGCCCGGACGACGCCGGCGACGTCGAATTCGACGCCCTCGGGCGACTCCGACTCGGTGACGCCGTCGCTGTAGAAGACCATGCGGTCCCCGGGCTCGAGGTGGAGCGGCATCGCCTGCCACTGCCCGATCGGCAGGAGCCCGACGACCGGCCCGGTCGACGCGAGCAGCTCGGGTTCCTTGCCCTTCCGCAGCAGGACGGCCGGACAGTGTCCGGCGCTGGCGAAGGCCGCCGTGCCGTCGGGAGCGACGAGCAGCGCCGCCATCGTGAGGAAACGGTTGTTGGGGTTGAACCGGCGCATCGATCGGTTGAGCTCGGGCAGCAGCAGGTCGAGCGGGTGCGCGAGGTCGTGCAGAAGGCCGAGGAGCCCGACTGTCAGCGCCATCCAGAGCGCGGCGCCCATCCCTTTGCCGGAGACGTCGCCGAGCACCAGGGCGAGGCGGCCGTCCGAGCGCAGCGCGCCATGGTAGAGGTCGCCGCCAACGCTCGAGGCGGGCGAGAACAGAGCGAAGGTCTCAGCGAACGGCACCGGTGGCGGCGCCTGGAGCAGCGCCGACTGGATCGTCCGCGCCAGCTCCATCTCGTGTTCGAACTTCGCCTTATCGCGCGACTCGCGGTAGAGCATTGCGCCGTCGATCGCCGACGCGGCGTCGGCCGCGAGCGACTCGAGCACGGCGAGATGCGGCCGCTCGAAGCCGCGCGCCTCGGTCGTGCGCTCGAGCAGGATGCCGCCGAGCGCGTCGACCCGTCCGATGAAGGAGGCCTCGCGGCCGCCGCCGATCGGCCGCCGCGCCACCAGCAGCGGGCAGGCGACAGCCTCGAGCGTGCCCCGCGACTCCATCGACTCCGAGGCCTCCTCGTCGCCGCCGGCGATGAGCGTCGTCTTGGTCTCGATCGCGCGGCGCAAGAGCTCGCTGCGCTCTCCGGCATCCTCGCTCGTCGCCTGGCCGGGTGGATAGGTGGCGAAGGCGACGGGCTCGCCGTCGCCGCGCACCAGCACGATGCGTGCACGATCCACTTCGAGCAGCCGCGAAGCGGTCTCGAGGACGAGCTCCAAGACCTGGTCGAGCTCGGTGGCCTTGGACAGCGCGCGCGAGACCTCGAGCAGCGTCTGGAGCTGGCGCAGGCTCTCGTCCGGCCGGCTGCGCATGAAGGCGAGCTCGAGCGGCTGGGTGCTCGAGGTCTCGAGCCCGACCTCGTACTCGGCGTGTCCGAGGCGGACGCGGTCGCCGAGTTGCAGGGTCTGCTGCTGGATGCGCTCGTCATTGACGAAGGTGCCGACCGAGGAGCCGAGATCTTCAAGCAGCAACGTCTCGCCGTCCCAGACCAGTCGCGCGTGGCGGCGCGAGATGGTCGACTCGACGACCACCACGTCGCAGTGGCGATCCCGGCCGATCAGCAGCTCGCCGCGCCGCGCCCGAATGCGCGGATCCGGCGGCGCGCCGGCGCGCGGCATGAGCAGCGGCGATCCCGTCCACTCGTGGACGTGCTCGGTCCCACTCTTCACGCCGCGACGCCGAGACGTCGAGCAACGTGGAACCGGGCCTGGCGCTTCCACCAGGCCCAGCTGTGCGCGACGTCGTGGCCCCAGATGTCGCGTTGGTGCGGGATGCCCTTGGCCTCGAAGAGGTCGGCGAGGGCTTGCGTCTCCTCGATGCACCCCTCCTCGAACGGCCCTTGGCCGCAGACCAGCACGATGTGGGTCGAGCGGCGGATCCGCTCGAGCGGCTCGCCGTCGAGCCCCGGGACGTAGGCGAGCGGGTTGTTGAAGTAGACCTCGGCGTTGGTGAAACCGTCGGTGAAGTGGGTCATCGCGTAGCGCCCGCTCATGCACAGCGCCCAACGGAAGATCTCCGGATGCTTGAGCGCGAAGTTGCAGGCGTAGAAGGCGCCGAGCGAACAGCCGGCGACGCCGATCGGCGAGTCGGCGGAGCGGCAGTCCTCGCGGATCTTCGGCACCAGTGTTTCGACGACGAAGCGCTCGTAGGCGACATGGCGGCCGATGCGCCAGCCGGCGTCATTGTCACGCCGCGTCCAGGCCTCGGCGACGTTCGACTCCGGGCAGTAGAGCTTGAGCTTGCCGGCGTCGAGCAGCGGCGTGAGCGCCTCGACGACGCCTTGCGCCTCCCACTCGTGCGCGAAGCCGGCCGCCGTCGGAAAGACGAGCAGGGGAGGGCCGAAGTGGCCATAGCTCCAGAGGCTCAGGCTGCGGCCGAGCTGTGGGCTGTGGACGCGTTCGAGGTGTTTCTTCATTTCGGACTCCGGGCGGATTGCCGCGAGCGGGCATCCTATCCGAGGCGCAGCACGCTGGCCGAAGCCGGTGCGGTCCAGAGAGGACCAGCTCTGCGACTGGAGCGGGTGCGGCGCGCCGCGAATCTCGTTTCGCCGGTCGAGTCGGAGAGAAAGCGCTCAAAATAGGGGGCGGCTCGGTGTGCGGCGAGGCGCTGCGCGTCAGGCGACCTGGCGTGCACGACGTCCGTTTCATCGGAGCTCTACCAAGATCCGAGCTGCCCCCAGCTCGGATCTCGGTCGCCGATCCGAGACCCGACGCTCCTGCGATGCCTGGCCGGTTCGCAGAGGGCCATCGAGCCAAGGCAGCCGTGCGGATCAAAGAAGATAAGAAGACCCTCGAGTCCGGCAATGTGTTTCTCGAGAAGTGAGAAGAAAGTGGCCTCGAGCCCTTGACTCGAAGGGTCGCTCGTGAAACTTTTCACGATCTCTTGCGGCACTAAAACGCGGTCCGGTATCGTGCCGCGACACTGACCAAGAGACGAGATCCTCGGATGGCGCAGATATTTCCTCGCAGCGCGAATGCCCTGGCTCGCGGGAGCATTCTCGCTGGCCTGTTCTTCGTCGTCGCTCTGGGCGTCGTGGTTTTCACCCTGGCGCGCTCGGGCTACGTGACGGGGCAGGGGCTCATCCTCGAGCAGCCGGTGCCGTTCTCGCACGACCATCACGTCGGACAGATCGGCATCGACTGTCGCTACTGCCACACCGCCGTCGAGACCTCTTCTGCCGCCGGGATCCCGCCGACGGCGACCTGCATGAACTGCCACAACCAACTCTGGACCAGCGCCGAACTGTTGGAGCCGGTGCGGGCGAGCCTCCGCGACGGCATGCCCTTGCGTTGGAGCAAGGTCAACGACCTTCCCGACTTCGTCTATTTCGACCACAGCATTCACGTCGCCAAGGGCGTGGCCTGCGTGACCTGCCACGGGCAGGTCAATCGGATGCCGCTCATGTACCAGGCCGAGTCGCTGCAGATGGAGTGGTGCCTCGCTTGTCACCGCGATCCGGTCCCGAACATCCGGCCGCGCGAGGAAGTGACCAACGTGCTCTGGCAGCCGCCCTCGAACCTGCCGGCGCTGCAGCGCGAGTTGGCGACCCGCTACAACGTGAAGAGCAAGACCTCCTGCTCGACTTGCCACCGCTGAGGATCCGGATGAGCGAACGACCGAGCCCCATCGCGCCCGAGACCGCAGGGGATTGTCACGCCGAGTGGAAGCAGGCGGCGGCCGTCCCGACGGAGCCGGTCGACCTCGCTGTCGTGCGCGAGCGGCTCGCCTCGAGCCGGGGACCGCGCTTCTGGAGCGGCCTCGAGCAGGTCGCTGGCACCCCGCACTTCGAGGCGATGCTGCACCGCGAGTTCCCGCGCTTCGCCGCCGAATGGCCCGCCGGTGTCTCACGCCGCAACTTCCTCCGGCTGTCGGCGGCCTCGCTGGGGCTCGCTGGCCTGACCGCCTGCACGCGCCAACCGCTCGAGAAGATCGTGCCTTACGTCAAGCAGCCGGAGGAGATCCTGCCCGGGCGGCCGCTCTTCTTCGCGACCGCGGCGGTGCTCGGCGGCTATGCGACGGGCATCCTCGCCGAGAGCCACGAGGGGCGGCCGACCAAGGTCGAAGGCAATCCCGAGCACCCGGCGAGCCTCGGCGCGGCGGATGCGATCACCCAGGCTTCGGTGCTCAACCTCTACGACCCGGATCGCTCACAGTCGGTCTCGTACCTCGATCGCATCGCGAGCTGGGAGTCCTTCACGGGCGCCCTCGGTGCCGCGATGTCGGCGCAGTCGGGCAAGCAGGGCGCGGGCCTGCGCCTGCTGACCGGACCGATTACCGGGCCGACCGAAGCGGCCCTGCTCGCGCAGGTCCTCGCCGACTACCCGCGAGCCACCTGGCACCGCTGGGACCCGCTCGGGGCGGACCACGCGCGTCGCGGTCTCGTCGCCGCGTTCGGCACGCCACACGCGGCGCGCTACGACCTCGAACGCGCCGACGTCGTGGTGGCCCTCGATGCCGACTTCCTCTACGCGGGGCTGGGCGCCGTGCGTCACGCCCGGGACTTCGCCGCGCGCCGCCGGGTGGACGCAGCTTCGACGTCGATGAATCGCCTCTACGTTGCCGAGAGCACGCCGTCCCCGACCGGCTCGGTGGCCGACCATCGCCTCGCGGTCCGCCCGAGCGTGCTGCCGGTGCTGGCCGTGGCGCTCGCGGCCAAGGTCGGCGTGCCGGGCGTCTCGGCGCCGTCGATGCTCGACGCCAAGGCGGAGCGATTCGTCACCGCGGCGGCGCGCGACCTCGCCGCGCATCGTGGCCGCTCCCTGGTGCTGGCGGGCGAACCGCTGCCGGCGGCCGCCCACGCCCTGGTCGCCGCGATCAACGACGCGCTCGGCAACGCCGGTGAGACGGTGACCTACAGCGAGCCGGTGGAGGCCGACCCGGTCGACGGCGCCGATTCGCTCGCTACGCTCGTCGCCGCGCTTCGAGCCGACGAGGTCGACCTGCTGATCGTCTCGGGCGTCAATCCCGTCTACGATGCGCCCGCGGACCTCGACTTCGCGGCCGCGATCAACCGCGACCGGACGCTGCGCATTCACCACGGCCTCTGGGCCGACGAGACCGCCGAGCTCTGCCAATGGCACGTGCCGGCGACCCACGAGCTCGAGAGCTGGGGCGACGCGCGCGCATTCGACGGCACCGTCACCCTGATTCAACCGTTGATCGAGCCGCTCTACGGGGGCAAGAGCGCGAGCGAGCTCTGGGCCGGGCTGCTCGGGCGCCCCGCCGCGACCGGGTACGACCTGTTGCAAGAGCACTGGCAGCAAACCGATCTGGCCGCCGTCTCGTTCGAAGACGCCTTCCGTCAGGCGCTGCACGACGGCGTCGTCGCGGGCAGCGCGCTGCCCGCCGTCGCGCCCGCGCTCGCGCTCGACGCGGGGGCGGCGGCCGCGCGTGAGCTGGCCGGGACCGTGCCGGCGAGCGGGTTCGAGCTCGCGCTGCGCCCCGACCCCACCATCCTCGATGGCCGCTTCGCCAACAACGGTTGGCTCCAGGAGCTGCCCAAGCCGATCACCAAGCTGACCTGGGACAACGCGCTGATGCTCGCGCCGCGCACGGCCGAGCAGCTCGGAGTCTTCAACGAGGACCTGGTGACGATCACCGTGGACGGTCGCAGCGTGACGGCGCCCGCATGGATCCTCCCCGGCCAGCCCGAAGGCGTCGGCACTCTTCACCTCGGTTACGGCAGGCGCCGAGCCGGCCGGGTCGCGGACGGAGTCGGCGTCGCAGCGAGCGGGCTCCAGACCGTCGCCCGGCGCTGGAATCTCGCCGGCGTCGATTTCGCCAGAGACCGGCGGTCAGCAGGCGCTCGCCTGCACCCAGGGCCACTACTCGATCGAGGGCTGGCTCGAGGAAGAGACCGTCGAGGCGGCGAAACGGCAGGTCGTGCGCATGGCGACCTTCGAAGAGTTCCGTGCCAACCCGGGATTCGCGAACGAAGGCGGGCACGAGGGCGTCGACCCCGAAGCCTCGCTCATGCCCGGGTACGACTACAGCCAGGGCAACGCCTGGGCGATGACCATCGACCTGTCGGCCTGCAATGGCTGCAACGCTTGCATGGTGGCCTGCCAGTCCGAGAACAACATTCCGGTGATCGGCAAGGAAGAGGTGCGCCGCGGGCGCGAGATGCACTGGATTCGCGTCGACCGCTACTTTCAAGGGGATCTCGACGAGCCCGAGGCGATCATCAGCCAGCCGATCCCCTGCATGCAGTGCGAGCAGGCGCCGTGCGAGGTCGTCTGTCCGGTCGCCGCCACCGTCCACTCGGACGAAGGCCTCAACGACATGGTGTACAACCGCTGCGTCGGCACCCGCTACTGCCTGAACAACTGCCCTTACAAGGTGCGGCGGTTCAACTTCTTGCTCTACCAGGATTGGGAGACACCGCAGCTCAAGCTCCAGCGCAACCCTGACGTCACCGTGCGCAGCCGGGGCGTGATGGAGAAGTGCACCTATTGCGTCCAGCGCATCAACCGCGCGCGGATCGTGGCGGAGCGCGAGGAACGCCCGATCGGCGACGGCGAGGTGCGCACGGCCTGCCAGCAGGCCTGCCCCTCGCACGCCATCGTCTTCGGCAATCTCAACGACCCCGAGTCCCGGATCGTCGCGGCCAAGAAGAATCCGCGCAACTACTCGCTGCTCGAGGAGCTCGGCACCCGGCCGCGCACGACCTATCTCGCCATGGTCAAGAACCCCAACCCGGAGCTCGCCGGATGAGCGTCGTCGATCTGCCTTCCGCCTCGCCGCACGACCTGCCGGTGATCGCGCCGGGCCACGGTCCGGCGACGATCACCGACAAGATCAGCTCGGTCGTTTTCGGTCGGATGCCGCTCTGGTTCTACATCGGCATGGCGATCACGTTCGGCGGCGTGATGATGCTGCTCGCGTCCCTGACCAAGCTGGTCTTCGTCGGCATCGGCATCTGGGGCAACAATCAGCCGGTAGGCTGGGGCTTCGACATCATCAATTTCGTCTGGTGGATCGGCATCGGCCACGCCGGTACGCTGATCTCGGCGATCCTGCTGCTGCTCCGGCAGGAGTGGCGGACCTCGATCAACCGCTTCGCCGAGGCGATGACGCTGTTCGCCGTCGCCTGCGCGCTGATCTACCCGCTCTTTCATACCGGCCGACCCTGGCTCGCGGTCTACTGGTTGCTGCCGTACCCCAACACCATGGGCATGTGGCCCAACTTCCGCTCGCCGCTGATCTGGGACGTCTTCGCGGTCTCGACCTATGCCTCGGTCTCGC
Organism: uncultured Acidobacteriota bacterium; assembly: GCA_963700315.1. Lineage (GTDB taxonomy): Bacteria > Acidobacteriota > Thermoanaerobaculia > Multivoradales > JAGPDF01 > JACTMI01. The sequence continues at coordinate 121,172 of CAVOXC010000004.1, forward strand.
TGCTGTTCTGGTACATCGGCCTGATCCCGGACCTCGCGGCGCTGCGCGACAAGACGTCCAAACTCTGGCAGCAGAAGGTCTACGGCCTGTTCTCGCTGGGCTGGCGCAATTCGGCGCGCCATTGGCACAACTACGAGTCGGCGTACCTGCTGCTCGCCGGGCTCTCGACGCCGCTGGTGCTGTCGGTCCACTCGGTGGTGTCCTTCGACTTCGCGTCGGGTCAGATTCCCGGCTGGCACGCCACCATCTTCCCGCCCTACTTCGTAGCCGGCGCGGTCTTCGCTGGCTTCGCGATGGTGCTCACGCTCGCGATTCCGTTGCGCAGGTTCTTCGGGCTCGAGGACTTCATCACTACCCGCCACCTCGACAACATGGGCCGGGTCATGTTGCTCACTGGTCTGATCGTCGGCTACGGGTACGCGATGGAGGCCTTCACCGTCTGGTACAGCGGCAATCAGTACGAGATGTACATGCTCAAGAACCGGCTGACCGGTCCCTACGCGTGGATCTACGCTCTGCTGATGATCTGCAACGTGCTGGCGATTCAGCCGCTCTGGTTTCAGCGTTTCCGCCGCTCGGTGGCTGCGCTCTGGATCATCGCGATGTTCGTCAACTTCGGGATGTGGTTCGAGCGCTTCATCATCATTCCGACCAGTCTCCACCGCGACTTCCTGCCGAGCTCCTGGGACATGTACGTCCCGACCCGTTGGGACTTCGCGACCTTCTTCGGCACCATCGGGCTCTTCCTCGCCCTGATGTTCCTGTTCGTCCGCGTGCTGCCGGCGATAGCCATGTTCGAGATGAAGACGCTGACGCCGGAAGCGAAGATCAAGGAGGGCGCGCACTGATGCACGCCGCTGAAGCGACCCCGGATCTGCACGGCCTGCTCGCCGAGTTCAGAAGCGCGCAGGCGCTCGTCGACGCCGCCGAGCTGGCGCATCGGGCAGGCTACCGGGCGATGGACGCCTACAGCCCCTACCCGATCGAGCACCTCTCCGAGGTGATCTGTGACCACCAGCGCTCGAGAGTGCCGCTGATTTGTCTGACCGGAGGGGTGATCGGGGCGCTCGCCGGTTGGGCGCTCTCCTACTGGACCTCGACGATCGACTACCCGATCAACGTCGCTGGCCGCCCGTTCAACAGCTGGCCTGCCTTCATCCCAGTGATCTTCGAGACGACGATCCTGTTCGCGGCCTTCGCCGCCGGGATCGGGATGCTCTTGGTCAATCGCCTGCCCGAGCCCTACCATCCTGTGTTCAACGTCGAGCGGTTTCGCCAGGCGGGCGCGCGCGACGGCTATTTCTTGTGCATCGAAGCGACCGATTCCAAATTCGACCGCACGGCGACTCGCGAGTTCCTGGTCGGCAGCGGAGCGGTGGAGGTCGACGAAGTTGCGCCTTGAGACCCGCCCGGCGTCGCACCTTCGCCGCGCCGCGCTCGCCGCAGCGGCGTTCGCGGCAATCGTCCTCCTTGCCGGTTGCCGCCAGGACATGCACGATGCCCCTCGCTACAAGCCGCTCGCCGAGAGCGAGTTTTTCGCCGACGGCTCGTCGGCGCGCCCGCTGCCAGCGGGCACGGTCGCACGCGGCCAACTGCGCGAGGACAAGCTCTTCTACACCGGGCGCACGCCTGAGGGCTCACTCGCCCTCGAAGTCCCGGTGCCCGTGACGACCGGGCTGCTGCGTCGTGGCCGCGAGCGCTTCGACATCTTCTGCTCGCCCTGCCATGGCGCACTCGGCGACGGACGCGGCATGGTGGTCGAGCGCGGCTACAAGCAGCCCGCGAGCTTGCACGAGGAGCGGCTGCGCCGGGCGCCGGCGGGGTACTACTTCTACAACATCACGAACGGATTCGGCGTGATGTCGAGCTACGCGTCGCAGATTCCGCCCGCCGATCGTTGGGCGATCGTCGCCTACATTCGGGCGCTGCAGCTGTCGCAGAACCTCGACGCTTCCCGGTTGTCCGCGGACGAGCGCGCCCGGCTCGACGCGCCGGTCGCGGCGCCGGACGCAGGCCACGGATCTGGTCATTGAGGGAGGCCGACGGGAACGCGACATGAGCCGACTCGAGTTTCCACTTCGCGCCGAGGACTTCCGTCCGCCCGCGGATCTCGCTGCCCTGGGCGGCCGGGGTCTGATCGTCGGGGGCTTGGCGGCCGCGGTGACCGTGGCCGGTTTCTTCCTCGATGGCGAGCACTTCTTTCCGTCTTACTTGGTCGCTTGGCTGCTCTGGTTCATGGTCGCCTCGGGCTGCCTGGGGCTGCTGATGCTGCACCACCTCTCCGGCGGCGCCTGGGGCCTGGTGCTCCGGCGCCAGATGGAGGCCGCGGCGCGTACCCTCCCGGTCGTCGGGCTGTTCGCGTTGCCACTCTTCTTCGGCCTCGACAAGCTCTATTCGTGGGCCGATCACGCCAAGGTCGAGGCGGACCATCTGCTCCACCACAAGGCGCCCTATCTCAACGGCCCGTTCTTCATCGGCCGGACGGTGGTGGCGATCGCCATCTTCAGTTTTCTCGCCTACCGCCTGTCGTCGACGTCGGGCCGGCAGGACGAGCAGGGCGATGCCGGCCAGGCGGTGTCGATGCGGCGGCTGTCGGCCCCGAGCTTTCTGGCCTTCGCTCTGATCAGCTCGTTCCTCGGCTTCGACTGGCTGATGTCGCTCGATCCGCACTACTTCTCGAGCCTCTATGGCGCGATCTTCCTCACGGGGCAGGGGCTCAGCGGGCTGACGTTCCTGATCCTCGTGACCGCCTTTCTCAAGCGGCGGGAGCCGCTGGCCGGCGTGCTCGCGAAGCGGTACTTCCACGATTTCGGCAAGCTTCTGTTCGCCTTCGTGATGTTCTTCACCTACCTCGCGATCTCGCAGTTCATCATCACCTATCAGGGCAACCTGCCGGAGGAAGTCATCTGGTACCAGGAGCGCTTCCACGGCCCGTGGTCCTGGGTGGCGACCGGCCTGCTGGTCTTTCACTTCTTCTTCCCGTTCTTGATCCTGCTCTCGCGTAGCGTCAAGGAGAATGCGCGCGCGCTCGCTTCGATCGCCGGCTTCGTGCTGGTCATGCGGCTGGTCGATCTGATCTGGAGCACGCGTCCGAGCCTCGTCCACGAAGGATTCGGGCTGCATTGGCTCGATCTCGTGGCGCCCGTCGCGATCGGCGGTCTGTTCCTCTTCTTCTTCGCGCGTGAGCTCGGACGGCGGCCGCTTTTGCCGGTCAACGATCCATTCCTCCCGGAGGCGCTCGGCCGTGACTGAGACGAATCGGCGCTCGAGCGACGGCGCGATCGACCAAGAGATCGACAGCCGGTCGATTCTCAGAATGGGGCTGTGGCTGGTGATCGTCACGATAGCGGGCTTCATCATCGCCTGGCTGGTCTATCGGGGACTCGCCGGCGCGGCGGATCGGGCCGATCCGCCGCCGTCGCCGATCGCGGCGGCGCGCGAGCAGGCGTTGCCGCCCGCCGTGCAGCTCAACCCCCATCCGGAACAGGAGCTTGCCACGTACCAGCAGCGGGTGGACGAGCGTCTCGCCAGCTGGGGTTGGGTCGACCGCGACGCCAATGTCGCGCACGTCCCGATCGAGCGTGCGATCGAGCTCGTGGCGGACGATGCCGCGGCCGAGTCGGCGCCGGCGCCGGATGCCGCCACCGGAGAGGCTGCGGAATCCGAGTGAGAAGGGCCTCGCGACTCCTGCCGCCGAAGCTCCGGCTCCTCGCCGGTCTCGTTGCCGTCGTCATCGGCACCGCGCCGGCCGCCGCCCAATTCATGACCGGGCGCGGGCCGGCCGAGGCGAGCGACGCGGCGGTCGATCCCCGGCGCGCACAGCGCATCCTGTCGGAGGTCGGTTTCGACCAGCGTCTCGGCGAGCGCCTACCGCTCGACCTCGAGCTTACCGACGAGAGCGGGCGCCGGCAGCCGCTCGCCGAGCTCTTCGGTGACAAGCCGGTTCTGCTCGCCTTCGTCTACTACCGTTGCCCGATGCTCTGTCCGCTGGTGACCAAGGGGATCGCTTCGAGCTTCAAGGTGCTGCCCTACCTTCCGGGTGAGGACTTCGACGTCGTCTTTGTCAGCATCGATCCTGAGGACGACCCGGAACGGGCCGCCGAGAAGAAGGCGCTGGCTCTCGACGAGTACGGCAAGCCCGAAACCGCGGCCGGGTGGCACTTCCTCACCGGTGGACCCGAGGAGATCGCGGCGCTCACCGAAGCCGCCGGATTTCGCTACGTCAAGGACGAGCGCACCGGCGAGTACGCCCACGCGGCGGGCGTCATCCTGCTCACTTCCGACGGCCGGCTCTCGCGCTACCTGTTCGGCATCGACTATGCGCCGAAGGACCTGCAGCTGGCGCTGGTCGAGGCCTCCGAGGGTCGCATCGGCGGAGTGGTCGAACGTCTTCTTCTGCTCTGCTTCCACTACGACGTCGCGCTCGGGCGCTACACGGCGGTCTCGATGCTCTGGCTGAGAATCATCGCCGCGGTGACCATGACCGCGCTTCTCGGCTACGTGGTTCTCATGCTCGTGCGGGAACGGCGAGCCCGTCGGCGCCGCGCCGCCGGAGGTATGGCTTCGGTATGAACTTCAAGATTCCCTTCGTGCCCGAACAGGCATCGACGATGGCCCGCGAGGTCGACCAGCTGACCTTCTACCTGGTGGCGATGGGCGTTTTCTTCACGGTGCTGATATCGGTCATGGTCCTCTACTTCGCGATCCGATTCCGTCGGCGTTCCCCGGACCAGGTCGGCTCGGGGTTCGATCACTCGACGCTGCTCGAGATCACCTGGACGACGATCCCGCTCTTGATCGTGCTCTTCACCTTCGGCTGGGGCGCCAAGGTCTACTTCAAGCTCTACCGGCCGCCCGCCGACGCGGTGCAGTACTACGTCACGGGGAAGCAGTGGATGTGGAAGTCGCAGCATCCGACCGGCCAGCGTGAGATCAACGAGCTGCACGTACCGCTGGGACAGCCGACGCGCCTCCTGATGACGTCGGAGGACGTCATTCACAGCTTTTTCGTCCCGGCCTTCCGGACCAAGGCGGACGTCGTGCCCGGCCGCTATACGCAGATCTGGTTCACCCCGACCAAGACCGGCCGCTACCGTCTCTTCTGCACGGAGTACTGTGGCGCGGAGCATTCGCGAATGATCGGCTGGATCACCGTACTGGAGCCGGGCGAGTACCAGAGGTGGCTCGCCTCGGTTCCGGTGCAGAAGTCGCCCGCGGCGGCGGGTGGAGAGCTGTTCGCGCGCCTCGCTTGCGACAGCTGCCACCGGGAGGGAAGCGGCTTCGCCGGCCCGTCGCTCTACGGCCTGTTCGGTCGCGAGGTCGAGCTCGCCGACGGTCGCACCGTGCGGGCGGACGAGCACTATCTGCGCGAGTCGATCCTGACGCCGGGCGCGAAGGTGCGGGCGGGGTACCAGGCGGTGATGCCGAGCTTTCAGGGACAGGTCTCCGAGGAGAACGTGCTGGCACTTGATCGATTACATGAAGAGTCTGAAACCGGGACACACGGGTTGCGGTCGCCGACCGGTGCAGGAGGTCGCGCGATGAGCTCCACGACGATGGCTGCCGAGCGGCCGAACTACCTGAACGCCACGACCGGGCTGAAGTCGTGGCTGCTGACGCTCGACCACAAGCGGATCGGAATTCTCTATCTGTTGGGCGTGACCGCGTTCTTCCTGATGGGCGGTGTCTTCGCGCTGCTCATCCGCCTCGAGCTGCTCACCCCCGCCGGCGACTTCGTGCAGCCCGACGCCTACAATCGGCTGTTCACCGCGCACGGCGTGATCATGGTCTTCTTCTTCCTGATTCCGGCGATTCCGGGCGTGCTCGGGAACTTCCTGATCCCGATCATGATCGGGGCCAGAGACCTGGCCTTCCCGCGTCTCAACCTGCTCTCGTGGTACCTGTACATCACCGGCGGAACGCTCGCGATCGCGGGTCTGTTGATCGGCGGGGTCGACACCGGCTGGACCTTCTACACACCGTACTCGTCGACGTACACGATGACGGCGGTAATCCCGGTGGGCCTGGGCGTCTTCATCAACGGCTTCTCCGGCATCCTCACCGGACTGAATTTCATGGTGACGATCCATCGCATGCGGGCGCCGGGGATGACCTGGTTCCGACTGCCGCTGTTCGTCTGGAGCCACTACGCGACCAGTCTGATCCAGGTGCTGGGCACGCCCGTGCTGGCGATCACCCTGGTGCTGCTGGTGCTGGAGCGCGGCTTCCACCTCGGCATCTTCGATCCGACGCGAGGCGGCGACCCGGTCTTCTTCCAGCACCTGTTCTGGTTCTACTCGCATCCGGCCGTGTACATCATGATCCTGCCGTCGATGGCGGTGATCTCGGAGCTGATCGCGGCCTTCTCGCGCAAGCGGATCTTCGGCTATCAAGCGGTGGCCTTCGCCTCCATCGGCATCGCGGTGCTCGGTTTCCTGGTGTGGGGACACCACATGTTCGTCTCCGGCCAATCGGTCTACGCCGGCACCGTCTTCTCGCTGCTGACGATGCTGGTCGCGATCCCGTCCGCCATCAAGGTCTTCAACTGGTCGTTCACGCTCTATCAAGGGTCCGTTTCGTTCGAGACGCCGATGCTCTACGCGCTCGGCTTCATTGGACTCTTCATGATCGGTGGCCTGACGGGCGTCTTTCTCGGGACGCTCGGCTTCGATGTCCACGTGCACGACACCTACTTCATCGTCGCGCACTTCCACTACATCATGGTGGGGGGCACGATGATGGGCTACCTCGGCGGCCTGCACTTCTGGTGGCCGAAGATGACCGGGCGGCTCTACTCGAGATTCTGGAGCAAGCTCTCGGCGCTACTTGTCTTCGTCGGCTTCAAGCTGACCTTCTTCCCGCAGTTCCTGCTCGGCTACCTCGGGATGCCGCGCCGCTACCATGCCTATCCGGCCGAGTGGCAGGTGCTCAACGTGCTGTCGTCGGCGGGCGCCTCGATCCTCGGTGTCGGCCTGTTCCTGCCGGCCTGCTACTTCGCCTACTCGCTGTTCAAGGGCGAACGGGCCAGCGAGAATCCCTGGGGCGCGCGCGGGCTCGAGTGGGAGATCGAGTCGCCCCCGCCGACCTTCAACTTCGACGAGCAGCCCGTGGTGGATCACGAGGCCTATCCCTACGCCGACGGATCGAGACCGGGCGCGGCGTATCGTCCAGCCTCCACGCACTGAGTGAGCGAGAAGGAGAACGACGTGTCGACCGCGCACCCGGCCGCCCTGCACCACCAGTTCGATTCGCTCGAGCAGCAGAAGGAATCCGCCACGCTCGGCATGTGGCTGTTCCTGGCCCAGGAGATCCTGTTCTTCGGCGGTCTGTTCTTGGCCTACATGCTCTATCGCTGGCGCGACCCGCAGGCCTTCGCCGCGGGCAGCCACGAGCTCGACATCACCCTGGGTGCCGTCAATACCGTCATCCTGATCGCCAGCTCGCTGACCATGGCGATGGCGGTGCATTCGGCGCAGACCGACCGGACCAAGGCGCTGGTGCGCTACATGCTGGCGACCGGCGCGCTCGGCCTCGCCTTCCTGGTCATCAAGTACTTCGAGTATTCGGCCAAGTGGGAGCATCACCTGATTCCCGGTTCGGCCTTCCACTTCCCCGAGGCCGCGATCGGTGGCCGTGCCGAGCTCTTCTTCTCTCTCTACTTCGCGATGACCGGCATGCACGCGCTGCACATGGTGGTCGGCCTCGGCCTGCTGGCCTGGTTCCTCGTGCCCGCGGCGAAGGGTCGGTTCAACTCGGACTACCACAATCCGATCGAGAATTTTGGCCTCTACTGGCACTTCGTCGACATCGTCTGGATCTTCTTGTTTCCCCTGCTCTACTTGATCGGTCGCCACTACCACGGAGCTGCTTGACGATGTCTGGACACCACGTCGTCCCCGTCAGGATCTACGTCGCGGTCTTCCTCGCGTTGATGGTGTTGACCGCGATCACCGTGGCAGTCGCATTCGTCGACCTGGGCGCGCTCAACAACGTCCTCATGCTGGGCATCGCCGTCGCGAAGGCGACGCTGGTGATTCTCTTCTTCATGCACGTCAAGTACGGCACCCGGCTCATTCCGCTGGTTGCCGCGGGCGCTTTCTTCTGGCTGCTGATCCTCTTCGGCTTTACGCTCTCCGACTATCTTGCCCGCGGCTGGCTCGGCGCCGGCACGCCCTGGATTCGCTAGATTGGGTTGCGCCGCGTGAGCGGCCCCAACGCCACGCTCCTCGACCTCGTCCTCGAGCTGCAACTGCTCGATCGCGTGCCGCGCAGCGGCTACCTGCTGCGCGGCATCGGGGATGGCGAATCGGTCGCGGAGCACTGCTTCCAGTTGGCGATGATCGTGCGTCTGCTCGCGCCAGGTGAGCCGGAGATCGACCCGGCGAGAGCCGTGGAGCTCGCGCTGCTGCATGATCTCGGCGAGTTGCGCGTGGGCGATCTGCCGGCGAACGCCGTGCGGTACCTGCCCGCGGGAGCGAAGCACGCAGCCGAGCGCCACGCGGTGGCCGATCTCCTGGCTCCGGACGAGTCGGGAGCGGAGGCCTCCTATCTGGAGTACGAGGCGCGCTCGACGCGCGAGGCGCGCTTCGTCGCCGCCTGCGACAAGTTGCAGCTGATGGTCAAAGTCTCCGTCTATCAACGCCAGGGGCGCGGCGCGCTCGCCGAGTTCTGGCTCAACCCCGCGAATCTTCCCGGCGCCGAGTTCGCGTCGGTCCGCGCGATGTTCGAGGCGCTGCGCGCGCGATTCGGTCCCCGGCCGGCGTCGAGCTGAGGACCTGGTTCAGCTCTCGCTGCGATCGTCCCGCGCGGCGTCGGCGCGGTCGAGAGCGATGCCGCGCCGGGCGAGCGTCCGCCGCAGGCGGGCGTAGAGGTTTCTTCCGAGCAGATTCTGCGCGCTGTCGGTGACGTCGTGAAGCACCTGGCGCAACTCCTGGTTGCCGTTCCAGTGCTTGCGCGCGTAGGGCTCGAGCTCGCCGCCAAAGGCTTTTGCCAGGACCGCCGAGGCCAGCACCAGGTCTTCGAGATAGCCGACCGCGCCGAAAGCCGCCTCCGGAAAGAGGTCGAACGGCAGCACGAAGTAGGCGAGCGCTCCTGCAATGAGCGCGCGGGCGCCGGCCGGCACTTGCCGGTCGAGCGAGAGCCGGACGAGCAGGATGAAGACGTCGGGCACCAGCAGCAGCGCATCGACCGCGGGCCTGCCGAGCTTGTGATTCTTGCGGTCTGCCGCCGCGAGCATGCGCTGGCGCAGGCGGTCGTAGAACGACAAGAGTCCGGTCGAAGGGCCGGCGGGACGATCGCGCCGAGCCAGCGCGACCGCGGCCTTCGGTGTGGTGCGGGTGTCGCGCTCTGCTCGCGGCTCGGACTCCATACCGCCATTCTAGTGGCTGGACGGGCGCGGCGAACGAAGAGCGAAGAGGAGAGCTTCCGACCGGCGGTTCGGACAACTCTACTCGGAAGCCTCTGGCGAGAACTCGAAAGAGGGCCGCGCGTCGGCGTTGGCGCCGGTGAGGAGCAGTCCGGGTCGGGGAGCACGAACCAGCGTTTCGAGCGTGATCGAGGCGAAGGTGCTGCGCGCGAGCTCATCGACCTCGTCGAAGAGCCTGCGCAAACGGCAGCGGTTCCGCCGATCGCAGCCGCCGCCACGGTCGGAGTCGAGCAGGCAGGCGCCGGGCGTTCGCGTCGGTTCGAAGGCCTCGAGCACGTCGAGCACGGTCAGGCGCGAGGCTTTGGTCGCGAGCCGGTAGCCTCCCTTCGAGCCGCGCGATCCGACCGCGAGCCCCGCGCGCACGAGCCGCTGCAGGACCTTGGCGAGGACGGCCGGAGGGATCGAGTAGCGGGCAGCCACTTCGGCGGCGGTGACCTGGCCTGCTTCGCCGTCGCGGGCGAGCTCCATCGCCGCGTAGAGCGCGTACCGCGCGCTCTTGCCGATCCTCATCATTCCGGCTCGTCCTCCGGCGGCAGCTGGGCGAGGTCGAGGTCGAGACAGAAGCGCGGAGCGGGACGGAACCCCTCGCGCTGAAAGAAGCGCAACAGGGGCTGATTCTCCCAATCGACCTCCGTGCTCAGCCGTGCGACATGGAGGGCGCGGAGGTTCTTGCGCAGCTGGAGCAGAAGGGCCGAACCGACGCCGCGGTGCGCGAAGTCGGGGTGGACGCCGAGGGTGTCGAGCACGGCCACCGGCTCCATGGCGCCGAACTCGCCGTAGTAGACCCGCGCCAGCAGGAAGCCAGCGAAGGCGCTGCCGAGCTCGGCAGCGAGCGAGACTTTGATCCCGGTCTCGGTGAGATTCTGCTGCAGCTTGACCCGGAAGTAGTCCTCGCGCCGGCGGCCGACGACCTTGGCGTCGAGCGTGATCACGGCCTCGATGTCCTCGGGCCGCAGCCCGCGGACCAGGGTCTCCTCCAGCGTCGTGGTCGACCTGTCCATTGCTTCCTCCATCGGTCGGTTCCGCCTCAAGCGGTCAGTTGACCCCCGTCCACTCGCAAGACCTGGCCGGTGACGTGCCGAGCGAGATCCGTGGCGAGGTAGAGAACGGCGCCCGCGACGTCTTCGGGGGCCCCGATCCGTCCGAGCGCGGTCTCGGCGACCGCCCGCTCGATCAGCTCGGGCGCGAGGTTCGCCGTCATCAGGGTGCGGATCAGGCCGGGCGCGACGACGTTGACTCGGATGCCGAAGGCCCCGAGCTCGCGCGCGGCACTGCGCGCGAGACCGATCAGCCCCGCCTTGCTCGCCGCGTAGTTGGACTGGCCGAACTTGCCGCGCTCGCCGTTGATCGAAGAGATCAGCACGATCGAGCCGGCGCCGGCCACCCGCAGCTTGGGCACCGCCGAGCGCAGCAGGTGAAAGGCCGAGTCGAGGTTGACCGCGAGCACCTCGCGCCAGTCCTCCGGCGTGAGCTTCCAGAGGACGCCGTCCCTGGTGACCCCCGCGGCGTGGACGACGACGTCGAGCCGGCCGAAACGGTCGACCACTGCGTCGACCGCCGCGGCGATCTCCGCCGCGATGCGCAAGTCGCAATCGATGCGCAGCGTGCCGTCCGCGGCCGGCATCCCCGGCAGGTCGAGGCTCGCGACCCGGGCACCGGCCGCGGCGAGGAGTCGCACGACCTCCCGGCCGATCCCGCCGCTCCCACCCGCGACGAGAGCGACCCGGCCAGCGAGCGAGAGCAGCTCCGAAGGCGAGCTCATGCGGTGGCGGTGGGGGCGAGGGCGACCCCTTCCCGCGCGAGCTTGCGGACGCGGAACGCGCCCCACAGCGCCGCGCCGTACGCTCCCGCGAGGACCGATTCGGGGTGAGCGCGGATCTCCAGTCGGGTCCTGACCTTCTGCATCGCTGCCGCCTCGCGCAGGGCGGCCAGCAGCCCTTCGTCCGCAGCCAGGCCGCCCGTCACCAGGACCGTGCCCTCGACTCCGGCCGAGAGCAGCAGCCGTAGATAGCGCCCCGCCATCGACTGGTGGATGCCCTTGATGATGTTCGCGGTCGAGATGCCGCGCGAGACCATGTTGATGACGTCGGTCTCAGCGAGCACGGCGCAGATCGAGGAGCAGGCCTCGGGATCGTCCGCCTCGAGCGAGAGCGGGCCGATCTCCTCGATCGTGATGCCGAGGTAACGGCAGATGTTCTCGAGGAACTGGCCCGATCCCGACGCGCATTGGCTGGTCATCCGATAGCCGAGCACCTTGGCGCGCTCGTCCATCAGCACCGCCCGCGCGTGCAGGGCGCCGATGTCGACGACAGCGCGGGCTTCGGGATCCAAGTGGAGACCGCCGCGCGCGTGGGTCGTCATGCCGTAGAAGTGTCCTGTGCGGAATTCGACCATTTCCCCTTCGCCGGTGGTGGCGACGTAGGCGAGGTCCTGTGCATCCGCGCCCGCTTCCGACAGGCAGTGATCGAATACCTCGCGGGCGACTTTTTGCGGATCGCGACGGCGAATCCTCTCGGCCGACCGGGCGAGCACCTGGGGCGCCTCCCCTTCCGCATCGGCGAGCACGACGACCTTGATCGCAGACGAACCGATGTCGACGCCGGCGACCCTGAGCGCAGAGGGCATGGCTCCGTTCATCGTGATGCCCTCATGCCGCGACGCTCGGACGCTCCGTCTCGCGCCGAGCGAACAGAGCGGCGCCCAGGGCGCCCGTATAGATCGAGTCCGGTGAGATGTTCAAGGCGATCTCTCCGTAGTTCTCGTGAATCAGCTGCTCGAGCGCCGCGACCGCGGCAGGATTGCGCGCGACCCCGCCGGTGAAGGTGAATTCGTCGGTGACGCCGCCCGACCGCGCCAGCAGCGACATCGCTCGCAGGACAATGGCACGGTGGAGACCGGCGAGGATGTCCTCGCGCCGCTCGCCGAGCGAGAGGCGTTCGCGTAGCTCTGCCCCGGCGAAGACGGTACAGGTCGAGTTGATGCGGGCCGGCCGGGTCGAAAGGCAGGCCATGGGACCGAGCTCGTGGACGCCGACATTCATCTCGTCGGCGATGTAGCCGAGGTAGCGGCCGCAGCCGGCAGCGCAGCGGTCGTTCATCTGAAACGAGGTGACGATGCCTTCGTCGTCGACCTGGATCGCCTTGGTGTCCTGGCCGCCGATGTCGAGCACCGTGCGTGTGGCCGGGAACATGGCGTGGGCGCCGAGTCCGTGGCAGAGGATCTCGGAGCGGATCATCTCCTTGGGAAAGGGGAGCGTGCGCCGGCCATAGCCGGTGCCGACGCGCACCGCCTCGGTCAACGGCACCGCTGCGGCGCGCTCGACCGCCGCGGAGAGCTCGTCGGGGGCCTCGGCCAGGGCGGCGACGGCGGCGCGCACGTGGCGACCGAAGGCGCCGGCCTCGGCCGGCCGGTTCTCGGTCTCGAGAATCGCCTTGTCGAAGAGACCGACGAGCGGGTCGAAGCGGACGCCGCGCTCTCGCGCTGCCTCGGCGAAGTGCATGTAGCGGGCGCCCGCGAGGTCGCGAAAGAAGTCGCTCCGGCGTCGAGCGCCGGGGGTGAAGGAATCGGCAGCCTCGTCCTGCATCCGACCGAGGATCCACTCCGCCGCTTCTGCGATTGCGGCGCCGCGACTCCGCGCCGCGTCGGTCAGGATCTCGCCGAAGACCGCGAGGTTGGCGCGGTACTGCTGCTCGCGGAAGAGGAGCTCGAGCGCGACCAGGAGGGGCGCCCGCCGCTCGGGTTCCATCGCCCCTCGGGCCAGCTCCGCGTCGACCAGCGCGAAGCGGGCGTGGATCAGCGCTTCGACGAGTGCGACGTCGCAGGCGACCTGATAGTTGCTCCGGCTGTTGGTGATGCCGCGGCCCAGGACCCGCCCGTCGTCGGCGAGGACGACCGCCTTGGTCGTGGTCGAGCCGAGGTCGATGCCGACCGTGTATCTCATGCCGTCGCCCTCCGTCGCTTCTGGTCGATCATCTGAAAGTAGGACTCGAGCCGGTTCTTGATGTTCGCAGCCGAAAAGTAGCGCGGGTCGACGAGGTCGCTCTCGATGAACCCCCCCGGGCGTCCGGTCCGGTTCTCGACCTCGCGCAGGATCATCAGCTGCCCGGCGCTGAACGAGTTGCACGACTTGATCGAGTTGATCAACAGGCCGTCGGCCGAATACTCCTCGACGTAGCGGCAGAGCATCTCGACGCGGCGTGGCAGCGACAGATTGGTGTAGCAGCCCATGCAGTACTCGGCGAGCGTCTCGAGCGGCCGGTCGGGGTCGTGGCGGAAGCCGAAGTCGTAGACGCCGCCGACCTTGGTGTAGCTCGAAGCGACGACGACCGCCCCCTCGTCCGCGAACATGCGCCAGAACTCGCGAAACGAAGTCCAATTGGGCGGTCCCTCGACCACGATGCGGAAGCGTTCCTCGCCGATCTCACCGTCGGGAGTGACCGGGCCGCGGCCGGCCGCCAGGCGCTCCTCGACCTCGACGCGCAGCGTCCGGTAGTAGGCGACGGCGTCTTCGGTGCCGCGGAAGGCGGTGAAGATCGGGCCGAGGTAGTAGACGCCGCCGAAGTAGGCGTCGATCGGCGAGGGGACCTGCTTGGCGGACTGCAGCACCCAGACCAGGTCGTCCTCGGCAGCGGCGGAGCGCCTCAGCATCTCGCGCAGACGGTCCTCGTCGTAAGCGCGACCGGAGATCCGCTCGAGGGCGGGGATGACCTCGGTCTCGAGCTGCCGAACCACGTAGTCGCGCATCTCGGCGGTCACCACGCCGTCGCGCTGGTAGGGCACGTGAAGCATGGCGACCGGGCAGTGGTATTCCTCGCGCAGGAGCTCGAACCACTTCAGGAAGGTGAAGCAGCCGGTGTAGGAGAGCAGCAGGAGGTCGGGCTCCGGCAGTTTCTCGCCGGTCGGCCCGAGGTTGCCGGACTTCATCATGCCGAGATCACACTTGACGTAGGTGCAGACGTCTTCGGAGTGGCCCAGCTTCTCGGCGGTGGCGATGTACTCGCGCGACTTGCCGCGCATGCCCGCCTGCAGGGCGTTGATCTCGGGCAGGACCGGCAACAGGTCGAAGCTGCGGAGGAGCTCGGTCAGGTTGCCCGGCACGAAAGTGTAGACGCATTTCTCGCCGCTCTCGGGCGCGCGCGCCAACCGGGAGTAATGGTCGGCGATCATCGCTTTCTGGCGGAGCTGGCTGTCGTCCTTGTGGACCGTCATGGCGGGCCCTCCTCAGGACCAGAGCTTGATCGAGTCGGCGAAGGTGCCGGCCTGTTCGCGGATCACCTGGAACTGGCCGCCGTTCTCGGAGTACTTGAACGCCGTCCAGGGGATGCCGGCGCGGTCGATGGCCCGGGTGGCCATCGGTTGGTCGAGCAGAGCCGGGTCGCAGAACGACGGCGCGCAGAACAGCACCCCCTCGGCGGCCGCGGCGTGGACCCGATCGACGAGGTCGCGCCCCTTCTCGCCGACCGCGACGTAGCGCGTCGGGCTCTCGATGGCGTCGTTGAGAAAGGCGTCGACGAGGTTCTGAAGCGGGTCACCCACGGTCGAGACGTCGCCGCGGATCCAGCGATGGATCTGCAGCAAGTCGTCGTCGACGATGTAGCAGCCCGAGCGCTCGAGCGTCTTGATCAGACCCAGCGGTGGCTGTTCGCAGAAGGAGCCGGTGAGCACCACCCGGGCCTGGTCGAGCGGCTGGCGCCCGCGGTCGGCGCTGAGCGCCGCCGCGTAGGCGTCGAGCATCGCCGCGAACTCCTCGACGGGGAGAACGAGGCCGGCGCGCAGCAGCAGGTAGAGCTCCGAAGTGGGAACCTTCCAAGGCGTGGCACGGCGGATGGCGTAGAGCTCTTGGACCCTTCGGCGCACGCCGTTGTAGAGGGCGATCGATGCGCGCAGCGCCTCGGCGTCGTAGGGTCGCGCGCCGCGTGCGGTGAGCTCGCGGGCGAGATCGGCCAGCTCGTCGCGGTAGAAGCGCCCGCCCACTTCGGCGTCGAAGTTCTGCGGCACGTCGAAGTAGCGTGACAGCTTGTCGGGGAATTGCAGCTGCCACATGCCGGAGAGGTTGCGGATGACGTCGCAGATCGCGGGGAAGATCATGCCGTCGAGGCAGTCGAGGCTGCCGTTGAGGCCGAGCTCGATCGTGCTGCGTGGGATGTGGCAGATGTAGGACTGGTAGTAGGCGTCGCCGCGGATGATCTCGACGCTGTCGCCGCCGCCGACGACTCCGACGGGAAGTACCCCCTGCGCGTGGAACAGCTCGAGCGGGACGTAGATCGGCATGTAGCCGACGGCGAGCCCGCCGGTGCGCTCCTTCCAGCGCCGGACCTCGCCGAGCGCGGCGTCCCGGTAGATCCTCTCGGCACGAGCGACCAGCCCTTGGAGCCCGGACTCACTCATCGATTCCTCCACTCTGGCGCACGCCGGCCGGGGATCGCGCTCACCGCGTCTCCTCGAGGTCGACCTCGAGCTGGACGAAGCTGCCCGCGACGAAGCCGTTCGACCGGAAGAAGGAGAGGACCGGCACTTCGTTGCGCACCACCATGGTACGGATGCGCGAGACGCCCGCGGCGTGAAAGCGTCTGCAGCTCTCGGCCAGGAGCGTATTGCCGATTCCCGCACGCAGCGTCGCCGGGTCGACTCCGATTCCGAAGATCCAGCCGCAGGCCTCGGAGCCGAACTCGAAAGCGCGCACCTCGCCGAACATGTAGCCGACCAGGCGTCCTGCGTCCCGTGCGGCGAGGCCGACCCGAAAGCCGTCTGCCGCACCGTCGACGAAGCGGGCGAAGACGCCGCGCCAGTAAGCCGGCTTCGACTCGCCGGTGTGTAGCGCGTCGATTCGCACGACCGGGTCGAGGTCTGCAGCGCCGAGGTCGCCGACCTCCAGGAGGGCCGTCGCGCGGTTCAAGGTGTCTTCCGTTCGTGCGCGTGCGCGGCGGCGAGGATCTCTTCGGTCAGCTCGTCGCCCCAGAGCGCGCCCTCCGCGAGGCGGCGCCGCAGCAGGAGGAAATCGGCCTCGCGGCACTTCTTCGATCCCTCGTGGAAGGCCCGGAAACCGGCGCGCCCCTCGGTCATCATGTTGAGGCCGAGCCAGGCGCGGTTGGTCTCGCGGTTTCGGTCCCAGTGCTCGAGCTTGTGCTTGCGGACGCTCTCGATCGTCTTGGCGAGGCAGCCGGGCATGGTGTTGGCGAGCGACCAGACCAGGCGGTCGCATTCGGCGTCGAGCTCGGAGAGATCGATCTCGCCCGTCGCGAGCAGGGCCTTTGCGGCTGCGATCTCCTCGCCCGGGCGGCGCTCGCCGAAGACGATGCGGCCGCGGTCGTCGATCCAGCGCTCGGTGATCACCATGGGGTTGGCGACGAAGCTGCCGTCGAGCTTGAGCGCCGGCGCGACGCGGGAGAGGAGGCCGAGGCGGTAGGCCTTGTGGGCGCTCCAGTGCTCGCACAGGGTGGCGCTCTCCATCGCGGCCTCGATGCCGACGAACAGCGGCAGGAAGTCGGTGCTGCCGCCGTCGGGCGCGGAGCCGTGCCGCGGCCCGGCCTGGCCGAACAGCGCAAGGTCCTGGGCGACCGAGAAGTCACACGCCATGCCGATCTCCTGGCCGCCGCCGATGCGCATGCCGTTGACCCGGCAGATCACCGGTTTGTCGCAGTGGAGGATCGCCGTGACCATGTCGTTGAACAGGCGCATGTACTGCCGGTACTCCTCGGGCTGGCCGGCATAGTAGGTCGCGTACTCCGCGGTGTTGCCCCCCGTGCAGAAGGCCCGGTCTCCGGCGCCGGTGAAGATCACCGCGACGACGCCGCGGTCGTTCGACGCGCGGCGCATGCCGAGGATGACCCCTTTGACCATCTCGGTCGTGTAGGAGTTGAGCTGCTGCGGATTGTCGAGGGTGATCCAGACGGCCGCGAGCCCGTCGACCGCCGAGCCGTCGGGGCGCCGGAGCGGACGCCGTTCGTAGCGGACTCCCGGGCTCGCGAAGCCGGGGACGAGGTCGTGATCCTTGAATTCCATGGTCAGCTCCCGGGGATGAGGACGATCCGGCGCGGAGCGCGTCCCGCGTGCAGGTCGGCGAAGGTCTCGTTGATGGCGGAGAGCGGGCGCTTCTCGAGAAAGGGCTCGAGCGCGACGCGGCCGGACAGGACGAGGTCGACGATCGCCGGATAGTGCTCGGGGAGGCAGCCCCAGGTGCCTTGCGCGGTCGCGTCGAAGGCCATCAGATTGGAGAGCCGCAGCTCGAGCTTGGCGGGGGTGAATCCGACCACGCCGAGCCACCCGCCCGGGCCGAGCAGCCCGAAGGCCGTGGCCTGGCCAGCCGGCGTTCCCGAGGTCTCGAAGATCCGGTGGCGCCAGCTGGGGATCCCGCGCTCGTCGGCGTGGGCTCGGATCGACTTGCGCAGCTGCTTGAGGTCCATCTCGTCGGCGCGCAGGGTGAGCTCGGCGCCGTGCCGCGCGATCTGCTCGAGGCGCTCCGCGCTGACGTCGATCGCGACCACCGAGGCGCCGAGCGTGGCGGCGATTTGGACGCCGAACCCGCCCACCCCGCCGATCCCTACGAAGACCGCGAGATCGCCGGCGCCGAGTCCACTCTTGAGGATCGCCTGGTAGGGGGTCGAGACGGCGTCGGCGATCACCGCGAGCGCGGCGAGGTCGAGCGCCGAATCGGGGACGGGGCAGAGGCCTCGGGCGGGGACCACGACATGGGTCGCGAAGCCGCCGTGCACGTCGTTGCCGGGGAAGATCTGCCGTGGACAGACGGCGCCCCGGCCGGCGCGGCAGGCGAGGCATTCGCCGCAGGGGATGACTGCGGGGACGACGGTTCGGCGGCCCTTCCAGGCTTCAGCGCCGGCGCCGGTCGCGACCACGGTGCCGGCGATCTCGTGTCCGAGCACCAGCGGGAAGGGTCGGCGGGTGGGTACGCCGTCGTAATAGAAAGCGAGGTCGGTGTGGCAGACGCCGCACCCGGCCACTTCGACCAGGACCTCTCCGTCGCCCGGCTCGGCGGACCAGGTCGCGGGTGTCATCGGCCTCTCTCTCGCCTGGACCATCCAACCCTTCGTTTCCATCGAGGCTCGCCCTCCGAGTCTTCAATAGGAATTCGGATACCAAATTCCTATATCTAGCCACGATTGTCAAGAGGCAGGTATTTCTGGGCATTCTTCGGGCCGTCTCGATCGTGGCAGCCGAGGCCTAAACCGCTCGGAGTGCGGCGACGACCTCGTCCTCCCGCAGGAGCCGCTGGGAGGACTTGGCCGCGGCGAGGACGGCCTCGACGGCTTCCGGCGTGTGCGGCAGGCCCCGGCTCTCGAGGTAGAAGACGACGTTCGAGCCGCCCGACATGTGGCCGATCTCGATCTCCTGCCGCCGGCCGATCCAGGACGCCGGGACCCCCGAGTAGACGCGGTCGGCCAGCCAGGCGTCGCCCTTGCGCTGCGCCTTGATGACGGCCGCGGCGTGGACGCCGGTCGCGGTGCGGAAGGCGTCGCGCGCCGACGATCGGCGTGTTGACGGGGATCGGCACGCCGGTCGCCTGGGAGACCGTCTCGACGTACTCGGGCAGAGTGGTGAGGTCGTCGTCGCGCAGGCCGAGCAGCTTGAGGTTGACCAGCAGCTGCTCCATCGGCGTGTTGCCGACGCGCTCGCCGATGCCGAGGGCGGTGCCGTGGACCCGGGTCGCGCCGGCGCGGATCGCCGCGAGGGTGTTGGCGCGTCCCGAGGCCACGGTCGCGGTGGCCGTGCCAGTCGATACCGACACGCTCCGCGACGCCCAGCTCCCCGAGCAGTCCGCGCACCCAGGTGACGAGGTTGCGCGACGCCTTCGGGGACCGCGGCGCCGACGGTGTCGCAGAGGCAGACACGCTTCGCGCCGGCGTCGATCGCGGCGGTGAGCAGGACGCGGAGGTGCTCGGGGTGAGGAGCGGACGGTGTCCTCGGTGACGTACATGACGTCGAGCCCTTCGCGCACCGCGAACTCGACCGCCTCCTGCGTGTGGCGCAGGATCGTGCTCGAGGTCCCACTCCTCGGCGTACTGGCGGATCGGGCTGCTGCCGATGAAGACGCAGGCCTCGATCGGCACGCCGGTCTTCTGCGTGACCTCGGCCATCGGCTGGATGTCGACCATGAGCGTGCGGCCGGCGCAGTTCGGCGCGGATCCGCGAGCTTGCTGATCGGCGATCTCGCGGCAGAGCCGCTCCACCGCCTCGCGCTGGCGCGGTCCGGCACCGGGCAGGCCGACGTCGGCGGTCTCGATGCCCAGGCGGTCCATCAGGTGGAGGATCTCGACCTTGACCTCGACCGCCGGATCGAGGACCGACGGGCTCTGCAGGCCGTCGCGCAGCGTCTCGTCATCGAGCATCACCGCGTGTCCGACCTCGAAGCGTTCGGGGCCGGCTGCGGCCCAGTCGTAGACCAGCTGCTCTTCGCTCGGGTTGGTCATCCGGTTCCTCCCGCTTGCCGCGGCCCTACTGGGCCGCCGCCTTGCCGAACTCGCGCGCGCGCTCGAGCAGCTCTTCGGCGGCTTTCGCGTCGCCCCTGCGCTGCGCGGATCGTCGCCAGGTGGTAGAGGCTGCTCACCTCGTCCGACGGCCGTCGTCGAGCGCTGCGTTGGAACTCGCGGGCGGCGCGGTCGAGGTCACCCTTGCGCTCGTGGATCACCCCGACGTGGTAGCGCGCCATCAGGTACTCGGGGGTCAGCGTGTCGGCACTTCTCGAAGTGCTCGAGCGCCTCGTCCGAGCTCGCCGGCGTGGAACAGGCAGAGCGCCAGCCGGTAGTGCGCGGCGTTGTAGTCGGGATCGATCTCGAGGCAGCGCACGAAACGCGTCGACGGCCTCGCGGCATGTTGCCCCGGTGAAAGCAGCGCGACGCCCAGGTCGTAGGAGCAGACCAGGAACTTCGGCGCCTCGGCGAGCGCGCGCTCGATAGCGCTCGATCGCCAGGTCGAGCGTGCCCTGGTGGAAGTACATCGTGCCGAGCAGGTGGTTGGCCAGGGCGTGATCCGGCTCCGTCTCGAGTCAGCCGCTCGAGCTCCCGGCGCGCCTCGCGGTGATCGCCCTCGCTCCTCGTACGCGAACGCGAGCAGCAGGCGCTGATCGACGAAGGCGTCGCGCAGGAACATCCCGCACTCGGCGCAGAACTTGTCGGCTTCGCCGGCTTGACGGCCACATCGCTTGCAGGGCATGGGGTCCTCCTTGGTTCGGGCTCGCGGGGCGGGTCACCGAGGGCACGGCCTCGGCGGGTCTCGAAGAGCGGGGCAAGCCCCGAGCGAGCCCCCTGAGCCCCCTGAGGATACCGCGCGCTCGGAGCATCTCTACTTTGGGGCCGGAGCCGGTGCGGTGCTAGCGTCGCCCGGCCTGGGGTGCAGGAGGTGTCGATCCGCCCCGAAGGAGGTTCCATTTTGCGCCACCGTTCGCTCATCGCCCTCTCAGGGTTCCTCTTCGTCTCCCCGGCCGTCGCCGAGACCGCCGCCCCGCAGCTCCGCCTGCCGGCGGTCGCGCGCCCCGTCGCGGTCGCCGCGGATCTGGTGCTCGTACCCGACCGCGAGACCTTCGAGGGACGGATCGAGATGTCGATCGAGCTCCTGGAACCGACCCGCGTCCTCTGGCTCAACGCCAACCGGCTCGAGGTCGAATCGGCCGAGCTCGAGACGGCGGGCGAGACTCTCGACGCCCGCCCGATTCCGGGCGGCGATCAGTTCGTCGGCCTCGAGCTCTCAGTCGAGGCGCCGACCGGACCGGCAACGCTGGTCGTGAGATACCGCGGCCATTTCGAAGAGATCGAGACCGAAGGGCTGTTCCGGCAGAGGTCGGGGGACGACTGGTACGTCTTCTCGCAATTCGAGTCGATCTTCGCTCGCCGCGCCTTCCCCTGCTTCGACGAGCCCGCGTATCGGGCGAGCTGGCGGCTGACGCTCCATGTCCCCGCCGGCGTATCGGCGGTGTCCAATACCGCCGTCGTCGCGGAGCGACCGGAGGCCGACGGGATGAAGGCGGTCGAGTTCGCCGAGACCCTGCCGATTCCCTCCTACCTCGTGGCTCTCGGCGTCGGCCCTTTCGAGTTCGTCGACGGCGGGATCTGGGGCATGGCCAAGACGCCGGTGAGGATCGTCGTGCCGCGCGGCAAGAGCGCCATGGCGGAGTTCGCTGCCGAGGTGACCGGTCCGATTCTCGCCGAGCTCGAGGAGTACTTCGGCATCCCCTATGCCTTCGGCAAGCTCGATTACCTGGTGATTCCCCACACCGTGAGCTTCGGCGCCATGGAGAATCCAGGACTGGTGACCTATGCCGAGCGCGGCATCCTGATGGACGAGGCGGGCGCAACGCTCGAGCGCCGGCGCAGCTACGCCTCGACCACGGCTCACGAGAACGCCCACATGTGGTTCGGCGACTACGTCACCATGGCCTGGTGGGATGACATCTGGCTGAACGAAGGGTTCGCGACCTGGATGGGCGGCAAGACCCTGGCGTCGTGGCGGCCCGAGTGGTGGGACGAGGCCGACGGCTTCGGCCGGCGCGGCTGGGCTTTCGGCGCCGACAGCCAGTCGACCGCCCGTCAGGTTCGCCGTCCGATCGCCTCGACCGACGACATCGAATCCGCCTTCGACGGCATCTCCTACGCCAAGGGTGGCGCTCTGCTCCAGATGTTCGAGAACTGGCTCGGTCCCGAGCGTTTCCGCGCGGCGGTGCGCGCCTATCTGCGCGCGCACGCGTTGGGCAACGCCACGTCGGACGACTTCCTGGCCGCAGTCGGTGGCGTCGGCGGCAAGGAGGTGGCAGCCGCATTCGCGAGCTTCCTCGATCAGCCCGGCCTCCCGGTGGTCGCCTTCCGGTTGTTCTGTGCGGAGGAGGGCCCGGCGCGGCTCGAGCTCACCCAACAGCGCTACGCCCCGCTGGGGGGCCACTCGCCCGCGGGGCAGCGCTGGACCATTCCGATCGCGGTGACGGTGGGCGCCGGAGAGCGGCGGGCCGACGTGCGGTCGGTGCTCGCAACGAGCGAAGGAAGCGTCGCGCTGCCCTTCTGTCCGGACTGGATCTCGGGCAATCGCGGTGGCGTCGGCTACTACGTCAGCGAGTACCGGGGTGACCTCCTCGGGAAACTCGAGAATCAGATTGGATCGCTCCCGGTCGGCGAGCAGATCGCGCTGCTCTCGGATGCCTCGATGTTGGTAGCGGCGGGGACGCTCGAGCCGGCCGACGCGCTCGGCTTGTTGCCCCGCTTCTCCGGCAGCCCGCACCGGCAGGTGGTGGGGTCGGCGATCCGAATCGCCGGCGCCGTGAGCGCGCACCTGGTGGAGGCCTCGCTGCGGCCCAACTACGAGCGCTTCGTGCGCGGCCTGCTGGGCGATCGAGCGCGCGAGCTGGGGCTCACCCCGAAGGAGGGCGAGAGTCAGGACGATGTCCTGCTGCGCTCCGATCTGGTTGGTCTGGTCGCCGACGAGGGCGCCGATCCCGAGCTGATCGGCGCGGCGGGCCGGATGGCGCGGCGGTGGCTCACCGAGCCCGCCGCGATCGATCCGAGCATGCTCGGCACGGTGCTCGCGATCGCGGCCCAGGGCGGCGATGCCGAGCTCTTCGACGGCTATCTCGAGGAGCTACGCGGCAGCTCGGACCGCCGTGAGCGCTCGACTCTGTTCCGCGCGCTCGGTTCCTTCCGTGATCCGGAGCTCGCCCGTCGCGCGCTCGATCTGACGATCTCCGGAGAGTTCGATCTGCGCGAAGCGACCGGCTTGACCCGCGGTTTGGCTGCGGACCGAGAGACCCGGCGGACGACCTTCGACTGGCTGGTCGCCCATTACGACGAGCTCGCGCCCAAGCTGCCGGAACAATGGCGAGCGGGCCTGGTGATGACGGCGTCGGGGTTCTGCGACCGGGCGAGCCGGCAGGAGGCAGAGGCCTTCTTCCGCCCCCGCCTCGAGGGCGTACCCCAGGGCCCGATCCGGCTCGAACAGACCCTCGACACGATCGACCGTTGCGTCGCGCGTCGCGAGGCGCAGCTCGGCGCGGTCAGCGAGTTCCTGCGCGCCTACTGATCGACTCGAATCAGCCTTCCTCGTCGCCGTGGCGGATTCGGTCGTAGGGCTGGACGACCGACGACGCGATGTTGGAGAGATGGGCTCCGACGCGCCGCAAGCTGCGCGCCGCCCCCGAGTAGACGACCGCCATGTCCGCGGTGAGATCGCTCGCCGCCACCCGGCTGGTGTAGTCGAGCAGGTCGACACGCAGAGCGCGAACCGCCGTCATCAATTGGCGCGCCTTCTTGGGATCGTCCTCGGAGAACGCCACACGGGTGACCTGGAAGAGGGGCTTGAGGCGTGCGGCGAGCTCGCGCAGCTCGTCACGGAAAGGGCCCGTTCGCGGGTGGCGCGCGAGCGGCACCAGCTCGGGCAGGCCGCGCGCGAAGTCGCCGAGACGCTCGGCGTCCTGCACCATGCTGACCAGCACCAGGCTCGTCACCAGGTCCTGTTTGGGATTGAAGGCGAGGTGCTCCAGCACGCTCCTACGCACCATGCGCTCGCCTTCGTCGACGACATCGTCGAGCTTGTCGAGGTCGACCTCGAGCTCGCGATTGTCGAGCAGGGCCTTCAGACCGAGCTCGAGCATGTGCTCGGCCTGGTCGAGCATCTCGTTGATGTCCCGGAACGCGGCGTCGATCAGCGTGGAGCGGGCGCCGCTGCGGAAGAGTCGGTCGAACATGGCCACGACCTCCTAGAAGTGTCCCGCCACGAGCAGCAGCAGCAGCGGTACACCGAAGAACACGACGGTGACGTAAAGAATTGCCAGCCAGCGATGGCGGCTGGCGAGCTCACCGAGCCCGCGGGCGAGCGCGAGAGGGATCCGCCGCACGAAGGGCAGAGGATACAGAACCACGGTTCCGGTGGCGTTGAAGAGCATGTGCGAGATCGCGACGCTGATGGCCGCCGCGTTGCCGGTCGCGAGCGCGGCGAGCATCGCCGTCACCGTGGTGCCGAGATTGGCGCCGACGGTGAGCGGGAAGAGCTGCTCGAGGGTGACCACGCCGGCGGCGACCAGCGGGACCATCACCGAGGTGGTGATCGAGCTCGATTGCACCATCGCGGTAATGACGAACCCCGCGCCGATCGCGGCGACCGGCGAGCGCAGCAGCGTCCTGTCGAGAATCTGCTCGGCGCGCTCGGTGAGCAGCGTCTTGAGCACGCCCACGAGCAGCCGCAGCGCGAGAAAGAGGAACAGGACGCCGGCGCCGAGCGTGAGCCAACCCGAGCTGCCGAGCAGCTCGGAAAGCCAGCTCGCCGCCGGTCGAACCGCGGCCTTGACCGGATCGAACAGCTTGATGCCGCCGCTCCCCTCGAGCACGGACTCGACCGCCTGGGCGGTCTTGGCGAGGTAGCCGGTGGCGAGCTCCAGCGGGAAGAGGATGGCGACGGTGATCAGGTTGAAGAAGTCGTGCAGGGTGGCGCCGGCGAATGCGCGCCGGAACTCCTCGCGCCGCGTCACGTGACCGAGAGACACCAGCGTGTTGGTCACGGACGTGCCGATGTTGGCCCCCATGATGATGGGGATGGCGCCCGGAAGCGAGATCGCGCCCGCGGCGACGAGAGCCACCGTCATCGAGGTCGTGGTGGAAGAGGACTGGACGAGGCTGGTGGCGAGGATGCCGACGATCAGACCGACGAACGGGTCGCTGGTCCCGATCAGGAGCCGTTCGGCGAACCCCTTGCCGAAGAGCTTGAACGACAGCCCCATCATGTCGAGGCCGATGAAGAAGAGGTAGAGCAGCGCGAGAACTGTCAGCGGGCGCGCGAGGCGCACCAACGCCCGGTCGACACCCCGGCCACGAGGCCGCGGCGGATCCGGAGCCGCAGAGCCGCGGGCGCGCGAGGGAGCTCCCAGCTCGGCCATCGGCGCATCCTAGCAAGGCGTCTCGCCGCACTGTCCCGCCGAGAGATCTCGCTGGTGTGGCATGGCATCGCGTGACCTGGAGTGACCCGGATGATCCCGCGGCGGGACTGCCGTAGACTCCCGGATCAGTCCTCCAGCCGATCGTTCTCGACCCGACCTCCGCGTGAGCCGACTCGCCGCCACCGCCGACCCGCTACGCGGCAAGTGGCGCAGCCTCGCGCTGACCGCGCTGGCGGTGCTGCTCGCCAAAACGCTCTGGTTCTCGGCCTCGGCCGTGCTGCCACAGCTCGAGGTGGAGTGGTCGCTCTCGCCTGGGCTGCAATCCTGGATGACCATGAGCGTCCAGCTGGGGTTCGTCACCGGCGCGCTGCTGCTCGCGCTGTTCAATCTCGCGGACCGGGTTTCGATTCCGCGGTTGATCGCCGCGAGCGCGCTCCTGGGCGCCGTCGCCAACGCCGGCATCGTGCTCGCAGGCGTGGTGCCGACAGGGGCGCTCGCTCTCCGTTTCGTCACCGGCATGGCGATGGCGGGGGTCTATCCGCCGGCGATGAAACTGGTCGCGACCTGGAGCCGCAGGGATCGCGGGCTTGGAATCGGCATCCTGGTGGGGGCAATCACGGCCGGCTCGGCCGTCCCGCACCTGATCAACGCGCTGCCGATCTTCGGCGCGGGGGGCATGCCGCCCTGGCGCTCCGTGCTCGTCGTGACCTCGATCCAGGCGGTGGCGGGGTCGGCGATCGCCTTCTTCTTCGTCCGGCCCGGTCCCTACCTGACGGAGACGGCGCCCTTCGACTGGCGCGCGGCCGGGCGCGCGCTGGCGCACCGACCCACCCGCCTGGCGAACTTCGGCTACTTCGGTCACATGTGGGAGCTCTACGCCGTATGGGCGTGGGTTCCGATCTTCCTGCTCGAGAGCTACCGGCGGGCGGGTTGGCCGATCGCCGGCGCGCGCCTCGCCGGGTTCGGCGTCGTCGCGCTCGGCGCGGTCGGTAGCGTGTGGGCCGGTCGGCTCGCGGACCGGCTGGGCCGGACCACGCTGACGATCTGGAGCCTCGCCGTTTCGGGCGCCTGCTGCCTCGCCGTCGGCGCGCTCTTCGACGCGCCCGCCTGGCTCACCCTGCTCTGCCTGGTCTGGGGCTTCGCGGTCGTCGCCGACAGCGCCCAGTTCTCGGCGGCGGTCTCGGAGCTGGGCGACCCGCGCTACGTCGGCACCGCCCTGACGATCCAGACCTGCCTCGGCTTCGTCCTCACCCTGGCGAGCCTGCGCCTCGTCCCCATCGTCGCCGAGCTCCAAGGCTGGCGCTGGGTCTTCGTCGTCCTGGCGCCCGGACCCCTGCTCGGCATCGTCGCCATGGCCCGCCTGCGCGCGCTTCCGGAGGCGAGCCGGATGGCCTCCGGCAACCGCTAGCCAGCGGCTCCGGTGCGCTGCGGCGGGACTCGCGGGTAAGAAGGCGCACGCGCGGGCGGCATGTCCGCGGCGGCGGTAGACTGGCGGCGTGTTCGAGGACGCGGAGCTCGATCACCGGATCGACAAGGCCGACTGGCGGCAGGAAGAGGAGCGGCTGCGGACCGCGCTGCTCGATGCGCAGTACGACCTCTCCCAGCAGAAGAGGTTCGCGACCCTGGTGGTCATCGGCGGGGTCGAGGGCGCGGGCAAGGGGGAGACCGTCAATCTCCTGCACGAGTGGATGGACCCGCGCCACCTGCTCGCCACCTCGTTCGGTCTGCCCAGCGACGAAGAGCGGCAGCGGCCTCCGATGTGGCGCTTCTGGCGCGCGCTGCCACCGCGTGGGCGGATCGGTGTCTTCTTCGGCGCCTGGCACACCGTGCCGATCCTCGAGCGCGCCGCGGGACGGATCGACGACGGGGGGTTCGACCGCCAGATCTCAGCCATCCGGGGCTTCGAGCGGATGCTGAGCGACGAGGGCGTGCTGCTCGTCAAGCTCTGGTTCCACCTCTCGAAACGGCAGCAGAAGCGCCGCTTCCGGGAGCTCCTCTCGAGCAAGCGGACCGCGTGGCGCGTGACCGCTCTCGACCGCGAGCTCCTCGCCAACTACGATCGGTTCGCCGAAGTCTCCGCGCACCTGCTGCGCGCCACCAGCACCGGCCGCGCCCCCTGGTACGTGGTCCCCGGGGCCGATCCCGCCTACCGCTCCGCGATGGTCGGCCGCATCCTGCTCGACGCCCTGCGCGAACGGCTCGACGCTCCGTCGGCGCCGGCGTTGCCGGAGCGCACTCCGCCGCTGCCGCCAGCGCTCGACGGCCGCACCGTGCTCTCCGAGCTCGATCTCACCCGCAAGCTGACGAAGAAGAAGTACGAGGACGAGCTCGAAAAGTGGCAGGGGCGTCTCGCCCGCCTGACGCGGCGCAAGCGCTTTCGACGACACGCGCTGGTCGCCGTCTTCGAGGGGCAGGACGCGGCCGGCAAGGGGGGCGCCATCCGGCGCGTCACGCGCGCGCTCGACGCCCGCGTCTACCAGTGCATCTCGATCGCCGCGCCGAGCGAGGAGGAGAGCGCCCAGCCCTACCTCTGGCGTTTCTGGCGCCGCCTGCCGGGCAGCGGCAAGGTCGCGATCTTCGACCGCTCCTGGTACGGCCGCGTGCTGGTGGAGCGGGTCGAAGGGTTCTGCTCCGAAGACGACTGGATGCGGGCCTACTCGGAGATCAACGACTTCGAGGCGCGGCTGGTCGAGCATGGCGTCGTGGTCGCGAAGTTCTGGCTGACGATCGACCCCGAAGAGCAGCTGCGACGCTTCAAGGAGCGCGAGAAGACGCCGTTCAAGCGCTTCAAGATCACCGCGGAGGACTGGCGCAACCGCAAGAAGTGGGATGCTTACGGGCGCGCGGTCCACGACATGGTCGAGCGCACCTCGACCGAGATCGCCCCCTGGACGCTGGTCGAGGCCAACGACAAGCGCCATGCGCGCGTCAAGGTCCTGCGCACCCTCTGCGCGGCGATCGAGGCCGCCGACGACCGCTGACGGGCTTTCGGGCAACGACCCCGATGAGGCCCGAGGCGAAGTCCGGCCACCTCCGCCCGAGCCGGCGCCGCGGCGCGGTCCCTATGTCTTCAGGAAGAGTTGACTGGTGGAGCTGATCGGGATCGAACCGACGACCTCTTGAATGCCATTCAAGCGCTCTCCCAACTGAGCTACAGCCCCACTGGAACCCTGAATTCTATGAGATTGGCGGAGCCGCGGGCAACCGGCTGGTCGGCGGGCGCGGGGCGGCGCGGAGGCACCTCAGGCGGTCGGCGATGGCGGCGCGCAGCTCGTCGAGCCCCGCGCCGGTGAGAGCGCTGACGAACAGGGTGTCGGGCTCGCGCGCTTCTCGCGGGTCGAGGTGGTCGGCCTTGTTGTAGACGGCGAGGATCCGTTCCGGATCGATGTCGAGCCCGGCCAAGACCTCTTCGGCGACAGTTTGCTGCTCCTCCCAACCGGGATGGCTGCGGTCGACGACGTGGACCACGAGGTCGGCCTCGGCCACCTCGCCCAGGGTCGAGCGGAAGGAGGCGACCAGATGGTGGGGCAGCTTGCGGATGAAGCCGACGGTGTCGGCGAAGAGGACCGGCCAGGTCTCGCCGTCGAGCGCCCCGCGGCGCAATCGCGAATCGAGCGTCGCGAACAGCCGGTCTTCGGCGAGCGCCCGGTCGCGCGTCAGCCGGTTGAACAGCGTCGACTTGCCCGCGTTGGTGTAACCGGCGAGCGCGACCACCGGCAGCTCGGCACGGCCCTGGCGCTGTTGCTCGCGCATCCTGTCGATCCGCACGAGATGCTCCTCGAGCTTGGCGATCTTCCTGCGCAAGATGCGCCGGTCGGTCTCGAGCTGGGTCTCGCCCTCGCCGCCGCGCACGCCGATGCCGCCGACCTGACGCGAGAGATGCCCCCACTTGCGGGCAAGGCGCGGCAGCTCGTAGCGCATCCGGGCGAGCTCGACCTGCGTGCGCGCCTCCCGGCTGCGCGCCCGGCGCTCGAAGATCTCGAGAATCAGGCCGCTGCGGTCGACGACCGGCAGCTTCAGGAGCTCTTCGAGGTTTCTCGCCTGCGATCCCGAGAGATCGTCGTCGAAGACCACGACGTCGGCCTCGAGGCCCGGCAGCTGCTGGGCGATCTCTTCGACCTTTCCAGGACCCACGAACAGCTTGGGGTCCGGAGCCTTGCGCGCTTGGATGGCGCGACCGACGATCTCCGCGCCCGCGGTATCGGCCAGCGCCGCGAGCTCCGCGAGGTGCTCCTCCGCCTCGGCGAAGGGGCGCCCGGCGAGCGCGACGCCGACCAGAAAGGCGCGGCGCCGGCGGTTGGGCGGTCGCGAGCCGTTGGTGGGGGGGGCGGGTGAATGGGGGCGGCGCGCGCTCAAGGGTCTGTCCGGGTAAGAATAGCGGAGGTATGGACAGCGACCGCAACTCCTCCCCGTCGAGCTCCGAATCCGCGCCGATTCCCGAGCCCGCCGCCACCAACCAGGGCGCCGGCACGCGCGGCCAGGCGCTGTTCGGGCGCGTCGCCTTCGGCGTCGCGTTGGTGGTCTCGCTCGCGACCCTCTTCTGGCCGCGGACGGATGGCAAGGCCAATGACGGCGGCGGATTCCTCGTCGATGCCACCGGCAGGCCGACCCCGCTCGCGGAAGAGATGGCCGAGACCACGCTCGTTCATTTCTGGGCCTCCTGGTGTGCGCCCTGCGTGACCGAGTTGCCGCTCCTGCTCGAGTACTCGGCGGAGCTTCGCGCTCTGGGGGTCAAGCTCCTGCTGATCGCGGTCGCGGATCCGCCCGCGGAGGCCGCGCGCTTCCTGGGGCGCGCGGACGTGCCGTTGCTGTTCGATCCGGCGTGGGATGTCGCGCACCGGTTCGGCACCGACAAGCTTCCGGAGACGTACTTGATGGTGCGCGGCCGGCCGGTGGAGCGTTTCGTCGGCGCGACGGATTGGTCGGACCCGGCCGTGCGCGCGATCGTCACGCGTCATTTGGGCGGTTGAACAGCTGATCGGCGAAACGGCCGGCCGCGCCGGGCAGCGCGGCCGCTCGCTCAGAAATGGAAGGCGATGCCGGCGCCTGCCGACAGAAAGATCTTCGAGTACTCGTCGAAGAACACGTAGTGGGCCGCGCCTTCGGCAATGAACGAGATGTGCCGGGTGATGTCGAAGTCGCCGTCGATACCGAAGACGCCGCCGAGCGAGGTCTCGCCGTCGACAGCGCCGGGTCGCGGATCCCCCTTGAGCTTGTAGGCCCCCAGCCCCAGGTACATCCCGAAATCGTAGTAGCCCGGATTGAACTTGTACTCGCCGGCGATGTTCGTGTACTCGAGCTCCGCGTTGTCCAAGCCCTCGAAGCCGTCGTCGGTGCCGAGGTCGATGCGCCCGAGGCGAACCACGACGTGGGTGCGGGCGGTGGTGACCATGCCGAGATTGACTTGAAACGAGTTGCCCTCGAATGCCGTGAAGTCGTTGCTGTCGGTCGAGCCGCCGAGGCCGCCGAGCACGCCAACGGTGTAGGTATAGCGGTCCTGCGCCGCCGCCGGCAGCGCGGGGGCGAGCAGGCAGAGGAAGAGGACGGCAGTCCAGGTCGATCGCTTCAAGCTCGGTCTCCTCGTGGGTCGGCCCGTCTGGGCCTCGGAACACTCAAGTGAAAGTTTAGCACCCGGTCGTCTCGTCTCCAGGGGGTCGAAACCCGTCGAGTCAGGTCTACGGACGGGAGGGAGAAAACGTCGTGTGGGCGATCGCGATCGACGCGCTGCTTCCCCGCTTCTGCCTAGGTTGTGACGCGCGGTTGCCTGCGCGCGGCGCCCGGCTCGACCTGTGCGCACGGTGCCGAGGGCGCCTGGTGGCGATCGATCCCGCCCGCGCCTGCGACCGCTGCGCGCGACCGCTCGCCCGGTCGGTGCGGCTCGATCCGGTCTGCTGGAGCTGCGCGCGCGCGCCGCCGCCGTGGTGTCGACTCCACGCGCTCTGGATCTACCGCCCGCCGCTCGACAGCGTGATCGGCGCCTTCAAGTTCCGTCGGCTCGACTACCTGGGAGCCGATCTCGCCCGCGGGGTCCTCGATGCGATGGCAAGACGGCTCGCGGACATCGAGCTTGTCGTTCCGGTGCCGCTGGCGTGGCCCCGGCGCCTGATTCGAGGCTTCAACCAGGCCGAGCGCTTGGCGCGACCGCTGGCGCGCGGGCTCGGGGTCGGTTTCGCGCAACCGCTCGCGCGCGCCGGCGCGGGGGCGCGCCAGGTCGGCAAGAATCGCCGCCAGAGGCTTCGGCTCGCCGGGGCCGGCCCCTTCCGGATCCGCCGCGGTGCCTGCCTGGCGGGGCGCCGCGTCCTGCTTGTCGACGACGTCCTGACCACCGGCTCGACCGCGCGTGCGGCCGCGACGGCGCTCGTGGCGAGCGAGGCCGCGGCCGTCGAGGTTCTGGTGGCCGCTTGGACGCCTCCGGCGCCGGGCGGGCCGGCCCTGGTGGCACCGAGGGCCTGGCTTGACAGCCCTTGACGGGGTTCCTAGACTGTCTTGCGATGGCCGGTGTCCCTCCTCGCCGCGCGCGGCTCTGGGTCCAGGTGTCCGCGCTGCTCTCGTTCGCTGCGTTTGTTGCGAGCGCCGCGACGGCTACGGGCACGGCCGGTGGCGCGGTCGCAGGGCGCGTCATGGGTGCCGCCGTCCCCGTCGCTGAAGCGAGCGTCTATGCCTATCGGATCGTCGAGCGGTCGCTGCAAAAGGTTCTGACCGACGAGGATGGCAGGTTCCGATTCGCCGATCTGCCGGGCGGCCTCTACAAGATCGTCGCTCACAAGCACGGCTATTCGCCGGCGGTGACCGTCGTGACCCGCCGCGGCCCGGACGAGCCGCAGTATGTCGAGGTCGAGCTTCTGCGCGACGATAGCCGCGAGGCGCGCGACGACTACTGGACCCTGCGCTCCGAGGTGCCATCGGACGTGCTGCGGGAGATCGACGCGCCGTTCGCGATCCGGATCGCGGCGCTCACGCCGGTCGAGCCCCGACCGGAGTCCTTCTTGACGGAGATGTCGGCGATGACCGGCGTCGAGCAATACGCCGCCGACACCACCGCGCAGGTGGCGGGCGGCAAGGTCGACGTGCTCGGCAGCGTCGGCGCCATGCGCATGGCGGTGCAGGGCGACTTCCGGGCGCTCGACTCGGGGACTTCCGCGCTCCTCGGTGACGCGATCGAAGGCCGCGCGAGCTCGGTCCGTCTCAACTTCGAAACGCCGGGACGCGACCGCATCGACGTCGCGACGACCAACAACCGCATGCTCGCCGTCCTCGACGGGGACACCTATCCCGTCGACTTCTCTCAGTTCCAGATCCAGTATCGCCGGCGAGTGGGCGACTCCGCGTCGACCGGATTCGCGGCGCAATACGTCACGGAGAGTGGCCTCTATTCCAAGGGTTGGGTCGATCCGGCGGCGATGCCGCTGGCGTCCCGGTCGCTCCGACTCGAGGGCAGCTACACGCGAGAGATCTCCGACAGCGGCAAGCTGCGGGCGGGCCTGCGCTACCGCCAGCAAGCGGCGAGCTACGCCTCGAATCGATTGCTCGGTAGCCTCGACGGCGCCGGCCAGCTGCGCTCGTTCGATGCCTTCGGCTTGGGAGACTGGGCACTCGATTCGACCTTCGTCGTCCAGTACGGGCTCTATTCGACCTATCGCGATGGCACCATGTCGCTCACGCCACGTGGCGGTCTCGTCGTCCGGTTCTCGCCGGAGTGGCAGGGAACGGTTCTCGCGAGCCGACGCGTCGCGCTCGACGAAGGGGACCCGCTCCTGTCCGAGTTCACTCCGAGCCTGTACGAGCAGACCCTGGCTTGCGAGGATTCGGAACAGGCTTGCTATCAGCTCCAGCTTCTCTACGGCGAGGGGCGCCAGAACGATTTTTCGGTGGGCGCGTCGTATCGCGAGTTCGACAGAACCGTGCGCCTGTTCTTCTCCGAGGACTTCTTCGCCCGCAGCGAGGGCCTCTTTCTCGTTCCCGGCGACGTGCTGCCCGAAGTCCACGCAGCGGTCCGGCGCCGGCTCGGTCCGAACGTCGTCTCGCGCTTGAGCTCGAACTTCGCCTCCGGCGGCGGCGGCGCGTTTGTCGCGCAGAACAGCAGGGTCTACGAGAACGACGTTTCTTTCCTCTCGACCGCGCTGGATACTCAATTCGAGTCGTCCGCGACCGGCGTTTACCTTGCCTTCCACCGGGTCGAGCAACGGCTCGAACCGACACGGTTGGGCCGCCGAGTGCCCGAAGTCGCTCTCGAGCGGATGGAGATCGTGCTCTCGCAGGATCTCAACCGTCTCTTCGACCTCGCCGCCAACTGGGCGGTGCGCGTCGGCATGGAGCTTTCGAAGGGGGCGACGCTGTTCCAGGCAGAGGCGGACGATCGCGAGGCCCTGCGGCATCGACTGACGACCGGATTCGCCGTCCGTTTCTGAGCTCGCTTCCCCCGAGCGGCGCTTGCCGCTGCTCTCTCGGCTTCCCCGCCGTTGCCAGGTTGTCGCCCGGTCGCCGCGCGCACCCGAAAGCAGCGATCCTGGCCAGCGCCGTCGCCGGATCGGGCGCGGTCTTTCCGCCAGTCATCGAAATGGATCGATCCAAATTATTGGATCCACTTCATCTTTTTGTGCTGGGCGAGGTAAGCCCTCGTGAAATCAATCATTTCCGAACGAGCGGAATCATGTTTCGGTGGCATGGTTAGTGCTGTGCGAGGAGATGGACGGATTGGCTCTTGACCTCGACCTCGACCGGTAGACCGCGGCGAACGACAGTCGCCTTCCTGTTGGGACTCGCCCTCGTGGCAGCCCTGCTGGGGGCGGTGAGCTTCCTCGACAAGCTCGAGGCATTCCAGCCGCTCGGTTTCCAGGCGGTACCCGCCGGCGACCACTGGTCGGTCCGGTCGGTTCAAGAGGAGGTCGAAGGTGGACTGCGCGCAGGGGACCAGATCGTCCTCGTCGATGGCGTCGAGGTTCCCCGCGTCGTCGACCTGCGTCAGCGCCTGCGAGAGAGGCCCGAGACCAAGCTCGTCGTGTTTCGCGCGGAGGTGCTCGAGACGGTGCGCTACGTGCGCCCTGCCGTCGACCTCGATCTGCCCTACCTCGTGCTCGCGTTCGCGGGCATCGCCTACTTCGCCATCGGGCTCTTCACCCTGGTGCGTGCGGGAGGCGGCACGATCTTCTTTCTCTGGTGCCTCGCGTCGGCGGTCCTCTACGTCTTCTCGCCGGTCTACCCGATCGACGCGACCGGCCAGTGGATCTTCGTCAGCGACGAGCTGGCGCGCATCTTCCTTCCGCCGCTGACGCTTCACCTCTTTCTCTCGGTACCGCACGATCTCGGCGCACGGACGCGGCGGATGCTGCCGTTGACCTACATGCCGGCGACTCTGCTCGCCGCGCTGCAGGCGGACCTGTCGATCTTCGGCGGCGCTTTCGTCTTCGGTCGGCCGACCGCGGCCGCGCTCGCGCTGCTCGACCGGATCGAGCTCGCTCACCTGGTCGTCTTCGGCGCCGCCGCCATCATCGTCCTGGCGAGCCGACTGCGGGCCGTGGACGAATGGGCGCAGCATCGCCAGCTGCTCTGGCTGCTGGTCGGCATGGCCGCTGGCTATGGCCCCTTCTTCCTGCTCTATGGCTTGCCGCGGCTCGCGGGTATCGCCGTCGCCGAGCCGCTCGCGGCGCTCGCCGTCGTGCCCCTGGTTTGCGTGCCCGTCGCCTTTGCCTACGCGATCCTCCGCTATCGGCTCTGGGACCTCGGCCTCATCGTCCGCAACGGCCTGTCCTACGGTCTGACCGCCCTGGTCGCTCTCGCGACCTTCGCGCTGCTCGACCTCGGCATTCGGCGAGGCATCCCGGAGCCGTTCGCCGTGGCGCGCAACATCCTCACCTTCTTCGGCGGCCTGTTGATCGCCGCGATCGTCGTTCCGGCGCACCGGGGGATCCATGGTGTGCTCGAGCGGCTGCAGTACGGCCGCTCCTTCGGGCGGCGCCGCAGCCTGCAGCGGCTGGGCCAGGATCTGTTGCGCGAGCGCGACCTCGACCGGCTCCTCGAGTCTCTTCTCTCGGAGCTCGTGGAAGGGCTCGAGCTCGAGAAAGCCAACCTCTTCCTCGCCCAGGGGACCAGTTTCGTCGCGGTACGGCCAGAGAGCGATCTGCCGGCTGCGCTCAGCCGGGAGAGTGTTCCGGACCACCTCTGGCGGGGGGAGTTCGAGACGCTTGCCGCGGAAGCGCCGCTCGGCGAGTCGCTCACGCTGGAGCAGCGGCTTTTTGCGGCGGGCTATCGCTACGCCTTTCCGGTCGAGGTGCGCGGCGTGCGCGTCGGTCTGGTCATCACCAGCCTGCGGCGCGACGGGAGGCCCCTCGACAGCGAGGACGTCGAGATCGTCCGTGCGCTGCTCGATCCGGCGGCGCTCGCGCTCGAGAACGCTCAACTGCTCGATCAAGTGCAGCGCCAGCTCGAACGAGTCGTCGCGCTCCAGCAGCGCAATGAGGGCATTCTCGAGTCGTCGCCCGCCGGCATCGCCGTGCTCGATCAGGACGGCCTGGTGGTCTCGGCGAATCTTGCCTTCGCGGCGCTCGCCGGACGAGCCCGCGGCGAAATCCTGGGCCAGAAGCTCTCCACGTTGATCGCCATCCCGGGCCTGCCCGAGCCGGGCGGCGGCATCGCCCTGGTCGAGTGCCTTGACGGCCTCGGCCGCGATCGCCATTTGCAGGTCAGCCTGGCCCCGCTCCAGGGGGGCGAACGACATGGTCACCGCGTGCTGGTGCTCCAGGACGTCAGCGATCGGGTCGCCATGGAGAATGCCCTCAAGGACAAGGACCGGCTCGCGTCGCTCGGAGTCCTGGCCGCAGGCGTGGCGCACGAGGTCAACACGCCGCTCACGGGAATCTCGAGCTACGCGCAACTGCTGCTCGCGGAAACCGACGCGGCCGATCCGCGCCACGAGCTCCTGCGCAAAGTGGAGCGCCAGACGTTTCGCGCCTCGCGGATCGTCTCGGGTCTGCTCGAATTCGCGCGCAAGCCGGGCAAGGAACGCCGCCCCGTCGCGCTCGCCGAGCTGCTCGGAGAGACCGCTGACTTGCTGCGGGAGCGCCTCTCGGCGCACGCGATCCGCCTGCGTTGGGACCCGCCGGAAGGGGAGAGTCTCACTGTCGTGGGCTCCGAGGGAGAGCTCCAGCAGGTGTTCACGAATCTGATCCTGAACGCCATCGACGCCATGGCTCCGCGCGGCGAGGGCGAGTTGTCGATGACCCTGGTCCGCGATGGCGATCGGGCGATCGTGCGCGTCGACGACACCGGTCCGGGCCTCAGGCCGGAGCATGTCGATCGGATCTTCGAGCCGTTCTTCACGACCAAGCGGGACGAAGGCGGCACCGGTCTGGGTCTGTCGATCAGCTCCAACATCGTCGAGCAGCACGGTGGCAAGATCTCGGCGGCGAACCGACCCGAGGGCGGCTGCAGGTTCCTGGTGGAGCTTCCGATCGGCGCGGGCGAGGCGGCCGCTGAATGAACAACATTCTCGTCGTCGACGACGAAGAGATCCTGCAAGACGTCCTGGGTCTGCTCCTGCGCAAGGAGGGATTCCGGCCGCTCGCGGCCAAGAGCGGCGAAGATGCCCTGCTCGTTTTCGAGAAGGAGCCGGTCGACCTCGTCCTGCTCGACCTGATGCTTCCGGGGATGTCCGGGCTCGAGGTGCTCAAGCAGATCCGGCAACGTGATCCCGAGCAGGTGGTGATCGTGATCACGGCGTACTCGTCGATCGAAGGCGCGATCGAAGCCATGCGCGAGGGCGCCTTCCACTACATTCCGAAACCCTTCAAGAACGAGGAGGTGCTGCTTACAGTCCGCAAAGGGCTCGAGCAAAAACGCCTGCAGAGCGAGAATCGGACTCTCAAGGAGGAGCTGCAGAAGCGCTACGGGCTCGACAACATCATCGGCAAGAGCCAGCCGATGCAGCAGGTCTTCGATCTGATTCGGCTGGCAGCGCCCTCGAAGAGCAACATCCTCATCCGCGGCGAGAGTGGCACCGGCAAGGAGCTGGTGGCCAAGGCGATCCACCACCATAGCCGCCGAGCCCAGGGGCCGTTCGTCACCGTCAACTCGGGCTCGATGCCTCCGGACCTGCTCGAGTCGACGCTGTTCGGACACGTCAAGGGCGCCTTCACCGGCGCCATCTCCACCAAGAAGGGGTTGTTCGAGGTCGCCACCAACGGCTCGATCTTCTTCGACGAGATCGGCAACATCCCGCTCGACACGCAGGCGAAGTTGCTGCGAGTGATTCAGGAGCGGGAGTTCATGAGGCTCGGCGGCGTCGAGACCATCAAGGTCGACGTGCGGATCGTCGCGGCGACCAATGCCGACCTCGAGGAGCTGGTGCAGTCGGGTGGGTTTCGCGAAGATCTCTACTACCGACTCAACGTCATCACGATTCACCTGCCGCCCTTGCGCAAGCGCACCGAGGACATTCCGCTGCTCGCTCGCCACTTCCTCCAGATGTACGCCGCGGAGAACGGCAAGCCGATCCGCGAGATCTTGGCGCCGGCGATGAGGATGCTGATGGACTACCGCTGGCCCGGCAACGTCCGCGAGCTCGAGAACGCGATCGAGCGCGCCGTCGTGCTGTCGACCGGCGACGTGGTGGACGTCGAGCTCCTTCCGCCCTCGCTCAAGGGTGAGGACTCGCCGATCGCCGCCGTGCCCACGCCGCACCCGGCGCCCGGAACGTCGTTCTGGGACGCCGTCAACGCGTACGAGCGCCAGCTGATCGTCAAGGCGCTGCAGGCCGCGGGTGGCGTGCAGAAGCGGGCCGCCGAGTTGCTTCAGGTCAAGCCGACGACGCTGCACGAGATGATGAAGCGCCTGTCGGTCTCCGCCGAGACGCTCAATTCCTGATCGGCTGCCGGCCGGCCGTGGTATCCTTCCCGGTTCCGGCCCCCGGTACACGCCCAGGGGCGCTCGCGAAAGGGAATCGAGATGAGAGAGAACATCCACCCCGAGCTGCACCTGGTGACCGCCGTGTGCGCTTGCGGCAGCACCTTCCAGACGCGCACGACCGCCAAGGAGCTGCGCCTCGAGATCTGCTCCGACTGCCACCCGTTCTTCACCGGCAAGCAGAAGCTCGTCGAC
The DNA here is from genome assembly GCA_963700315.1 of uncultured Acidobacteriota bacterium. Classification (GTDB taxonomy): domain Bacteria; phylum Acidobacteriota; class Thermoanaerobaculia; order Multivoradales; family JAGPDF01; genus JACTMI01. Next base: position 159,550 of record CAVOXC010000004.1, read on the forward strand.
ACGGCGGGCCGCGTCGAGCGCTTCAATCGCCGCTACGGCAAGCCCGCTTAGATCGCTCCGTCACGTAGCTCGGACTCGGCGACGGACCCGCGTGGGCTCCGCCTCGGAGCCGTGGCTTCGGAGGGTCTCGCATGATCGATCGGCTCGCCCGCATCGAAGCCAATCACGCCGAGTTGACGGCGCGGCTCGCGTTGCCAGAGGTGCTGGCCGATCCACGCGCTGTCCGGGCGACCAGCAAGGCTCTCGCCGAGCTCGAAGAGGTCGTGGAGCTCGCCCGCAGGTATCGCACTGTCGAATCGGAGCTCGCTGGCGCGCGTGATCTCGCGTCGGCGAGCGCCGACGATGCCGAGCTCGGCGCCCTGGCCGAGGCCGAGATCGAGATCTTGGAAGCAGAGCGCGCGAGCCTGCTCGAGGCGTTGCGACGCGAGCTGGCGCCCAGGGACCCCGACGATCGCCGCAACGCCGTGCTCGAAGTCCGCGCGGGCACGGGGGGCGGCGAGGCCTCGTTGTTCGCCGCCGAGTTGTTTCGGATGTACGCGCGCTACGCCGAGCGTCGCGGTTGGCGCGTCGAGATTCTCGAGCTCTCCGAATCCGAGGTGGGTGGAGTCAAGGAAGTCTCCGCGATCGTCGAGGGGGACGGCGCCTTCGGCCGGCTCAAGCGCGAGGGGGGGATCCACCGCGTCCAGCGGGTACCCGCGACCGAAGCGTCGGGCCGGATTCACACCTCGGCTGCGACTGTGGCCGTGTTGCCGGAAGCGAAAGACGTCGAGGTTTCGATCTCCGAGAAAGACCTGCGGATCGATCGGTTCTGCGCCTCCGGGCCCGGGGGCCAGGGAGTCAACACGACCTATTCGGCGGTCCGCATCACCCACCTGCCGAGCGGTTTGGTGGTGAGCTGCCAGGACGAGCGCAGCCAGATCAAGAACCGCGAGAAGGCGATGCGCGTGCTGCGCAGCCGCCTGTTCGAGCTCGAACGAGACCGGGCGCACAGCGCGGCTTCTGCGGAGCGGCGGAAGATGGTCGGCTCCGGCGACCGCTCGGAGAAGATTCGTACCTACAACTTCCCGCAGAATCGGGTCACGGACCACCGGATCGGTCTGACCCTGCACCAGCTCGAGTCGGTTCTCGGCGGCGCGCTCGACCCGCTTCTCGATCCGCTGATCGAACGCTCCGAAGCGGAGCGGCTGGAGATCGCGTCGCGCACCGAGGCCGGCTGACGCCGACCGCTCAGGCGCAGCGGCGCGCCGCGGCCGTTTCGAGGCTCTCCGCCGACGCCCGGCGAGCGAGCGGCGACGCCGTCGGCTCGGACCCGTGCGACTCCTCCGCGGGCATGGCTGCCGGGACCGGCGGAGAGGCGCGCCGGTTGGCGCCGCCACCCTCCCGCTCGCCGAGGATCAGGGCGAGCGCCGCGAGGATCAACGCCGCCGATGCGGCCACTCGCCAGGTCAAGTTCTCGCCCGCGAGCAGCCAGCCGAGCAGCACCGCGACCACCGGGTTGACGAACGCATAGGTGGCGACGACGCTGGGCCGCGCGTGGCGCAGAAGGTAGCCATAGGCGGAGAAGGCGACGATCGAGCCCATGACGACGAGGTAGCCGAAGGCGGCGAGCGAGCGGGTCGAGAAGGCCCGCCAGGACAGTGCGCCCCACTCCCCAGCGGCGCCGCCGACGAGCACGAGCAAGAGGCCGCCGGCGAGCATTTGCATGCCGATCGCGAGCACCGGCGAAGCGACCGGCCGGGCGCGCACCGACCAGAGTGAGCCGAGCGCCCAACTCAGCGCGCCGAGAACGACGACCACCGAGCCGAGCAGGTCGACGGAGGTCGCGGCGAGACCTTGCGGCTCGACCACGAGCGTCGCGACGCCGAGAATCCCCGCCAGGAGACCCGCCAACGCGCGGCCGCCGGGGCGGCGGCCACCCAGCACCAGCGGCGCCAGAAGCGCGATGAAGACCGGCTCGACGGCGACCAGGAGCGCCGCGATGCCGGATGGAATGCGGTGCTCGGCCCAAACGACGGCGCCGTTTCCACCGAGCAAGAGGAGCGCGCCGATCACCGCCGCGGAGCCCCAGCCGCGGGCGCTCGGGCGGCGAGAGCCGGTGGCGCGGGCGTAGCCGTAAAGAAGCGCTCCGGCGAGCAGGAAGCGCGAACCCGCCATCGTAAAAGTCGGCAAGGTCTCGATCGCGAAGCGAATCGCGAGATAGGTCGAGCCCCAGACGAGGTAGACGGTGGCCAGCGCCAGGGCGACGCCGAGGCGACCGCCCCAGCGATCATTCGGGGTCATTGGAGGCCTCCTTGTCGACCTCGGGTATCGGCAGGTCGGAGCTCTCCTTGATCGTGCGCAGGACAATCGTCGTGCGCGTCCTGCGCACCGATTCGAACGCTCCGAACTTCTGTTGGACGAGGCGGCCGAGAGCGGCGGTCGAAGCGCAACGCACTTTGGCCAAGTAGCAATCTTCGCCCGCGACGTGGTGCACTTCCTGGACCTCCGGCAACTCCGCCAGAAGTCGACCGGTGTTCTCCTCGGTCAAGCGCTCGTCGGCTTGGACGAAGACGAAAGCAAGCAGACCGAGGCCGAGCGCCTCGGGGTCGAGCCGCGCCGTGAAACCGCGCAGGGAGCCATTGCGCTCGAGCTTGCGAATCCGCTCGAGCACGGCCGAGGGGGCCATTCCGAGCTCTCGTGCGAGCTCGGCGTGGCTCGTTCGCCCCTCGCGCTGGAGGCGGTCGAGGATGTGGAGGTCCTTGGCATCGAGCATGGTGGGATTCTAGCTCGCGACAGCCGAATCGTCAATGTTCTTCAGTATGGACAGACGTTACTTCGTACTGAACTGGATTATTCCGCCGATACCAAAGGCTGCGCTCGGAGATAGGATCGCGGCGATGTCGCGAGTTCGTGATCTCCAGATCGAGGGACGAGTTGCGCTCTCCGGCCGGGTGGCGATCTCTCCCGGTCGAGAGGCGAGCCGGTTGCTGGCGCACCTGCTCGGGCTGACGGAGGGCGCGCTTCCGGGCTGCGACGAGCGCGAGGTCGAGCCGGAGACCGCTTGTCGCTTTCGGGAGTTGCTGGCGCGCCGGGCAGCGGGCGAGCCCGCCGCCTACCTCACGGGTGCGCGCGAGTTCTTTGGCCGCCCCTTCGAGGTCGATTCGCGCGTCTTGGTGCCGCGGCCCGAGACCGAGCATCTCGTCGAGATCGCTCTCGGCCTGCCGTTGCCCGCCGCGGCGCGGGTGCTCGACATCGGCTCCGGGTCGGGCGCGGTTGCGGTGACGTTGGCAGCGGAGCGGCCGGCTTGGTGCGTGATCGGCTCCGATCTCTCGCTCGGGGCGCTCGCCGTGGCGCGGCGCAACGGCGCGCGGCTGGCGCCGGGGGCGCGGCTCGGCTTCGTCGCCGCGGATCTCGCGCAGCCGCTGGAGCTCTTCTCCGTAGACCTCGTGGTCAGCAACCCGCCCTACATCGACCCGAACGATGCCGGGGGGCTGGCACCCGATGTTCGCGACCACGAGCCGGCGCTCGCGCTCTTCGCGGACGCTGGCACCGCGCTGATCGAGGCGCTCATCGCGGCTGGAAGCGGGCTCAAGTCCGGCGCCTATCTGGTCCTGGAAGTGGGCGCCGGTCAGGCGCGGAACGGAGCCGAGCGGGCACGTGAGGCGGGGTTCTACGATCATGTGGCGGTCCTGCCCGACTTGGCGGGAATCGAACGGAATGTTGTACTAAGACGTCGCGCCTGAGGCGCTGGACGACGAGGCACCCCGACCCTTGGACCAATTCCGCATTCTCGGACCGACACGGCTCGCCGGACGTGTGCTCGCTGGCGGAGCCAAGAACGCGGCCCTCCCGGCTCTCGCGGCCGCCCTGCTCGCCGACGCCCCGATCCGGCTCGAGCGGGTGCCGCGCGTGCGCGACGTCGAGACCATGCGGCGGTTGCTCGCGCATCTGGGCCGGACGAGCGAGTGGCGGGACTCGCAGCTGGAACTGGCGGCAGCGGGCGAGCCCAGCCCCGACGACGCCCCCTACGACCTGGTCAAGACCATGCGGGCGAGCGTTCTGGTGCTCGGGCCGCTGGTGGCCCGGCGCGGCCACGGCCGCGTTTCGCTGCCTGGAGGTTGCGCGATCGGCGTGCGGCCGATCGATCAGCACCTGGCCGGGCTCGAAGCCCTGGGCGCCCGAGTGCGGCTCGACCACGGCTATGTCGACGTCCGGGCCGCGTTTCTCACGGGCTCGCGTTTTCGTTTCGAGATGCCGACGGTCACGGGCACGGAGAATCTGCTGATGGCGGCGACGCTCGCCCGCGGCGAGACGGTGCTCGAGAACTGCGCGCGCGAGCCGGAGGTGGTCGACCTGGCCCGTCTGCTGGTCGCGATGGGCGCGCGGATCGAAGGCGCGGGCGAGGCGACGGTCCGGATCGCCGGCGTCGACGCGCTCGGCGGCGCCGCCCACCGCGTGATCGCCGATCGAATCGAGGGGGGCACCTACCTGATCGCCGCCGCCCTGACCGGCGGAGACGTCGTCCTCGAGCAGGCCGATCCAGCCGACCTCGGACCTCTGCTCGAGCTGCTGCGTGGCGTTGGCGCCGAAATCGAGGTGGCAGCCGGCGCGGTTCGCGTCCGCCGCGACGGACGGCTCGCGCCGCGCGACGTCGTCACCGCTCCCCACCCGGGGTTCCCCACCGATCTCCAAGCGCAGTACATGACCCTGATGACGCAGGCGACCGGAGTCGCCACGATCTCCGAGACGATTTTCGAGAATCGCATGCAGCATGTCGCCGAGCTCGCCCGCATGGGCGCGGACATCCGGATCGACGGCCACGTCGCGCGCGTTCACGGTCCTACGCCGCTCGCCGGCGCGACGGTCATGGCGACCGATCTGCGCGCTTCGGCGTCGCTCGTGCTCGCCGGTCTCGTCGCCGAGGGCGAGACGCGGGTCGACCGCATCTACCATCTCGATCGCGGCTACGAGGCGATGGAGACAAAACTCACTGGACTCGGCGCGCGCGTCGAGCGTTGGCCCGCGCGCTGAAGGATCGGCGCCACCGCCGAGGAGATGCCATGAACCCCGACTGCATTTTCTGCCGCATCGCCGCCGGAGAGATCCCTGCGCGAATCGTCCACCAGGACGAGAAAGTCGTCGCCTTTCACGATCTCGCGCCGAAGGCTCCGACTCATCTGCTCGTCATCCCGCGTCGCCACATCGCCACGCTCGCCGAAACGAACGACGCGGACGAGGCGCTGCTCGGTCGGGTCGTGCGGACGGCGATCGCGCTCGCGGCGCAGGAGGGTCTCGAACAGGGTTTTCGCCTGGTCTGGAACAGTGGCGAGCTCGCCGGGCAGTCGGTCTTTCATCTCCACCTCCACCTCCTCGGCGGACGCCGGATGGAGTGGCCGCCCGGATGATCCTCGTCCTGCCTCTGGCGGTCGTCGCCGTGCTCGCCGACCCCCGGCCGGAGATCGCCGAGCTCGTGCTGAGCGGCGATGCCGCGGCGGCGATCCAACGGATCGAAGGGGCGCTCGCAGCGGACCGGGTGGCGGGCGAGCGGCTCGGTCTCGACTACCTCCGGGCCGACCAATTGGAGCGAGCGGGTCGGCTCGAGCAGGCGGGCGCGGCCTTTGCCGAAGCGCTCGGCTCGCCGCTCCTGGCGGATCGCGCGCGGCTCCGGCTGGCGCGCTTGAAGGAGCGAATCGGCGAGCCCGGGGTCGCGGCGGACCTGGTCGCGACGCTGGTCGCCGCCGGCGACGGTGGCCCGCTGCGCGCGGAGGCCGTCGAGTTGCTCCATCGTGCGCTCGTCGCCGGCGGAGATTGCCGTCTGCTCGACGGAATACGGAGCGACCGCCACCGCGGCAGCGCGCGGCGGCGGCTGGCTCTCGCCGCGGCCGAGTGCGCCGAGCGCGCGGGCGACCTTTCTGCCGCGGCCGGGGCGGCCGCGGGATTGCTCGAGCAGGCTACGGACGACGCCCTGGCGCGCGAAGCGGCCGGGCTGCTGGCGCGCGCGACGCTCGCCGGCGGTCGCACGCGGGAGGATCGCCTGCTGCTGGCGCGCACGGCGTACGACCACCGGGAGTTCGAGTTGGCGCGCACGCTCTTCCTCGAATCGCGCGCGGCGGCGGGCGCGACCGCGCGTTGGTGGAACGATGGGTACGCGCTCGCACGCAGCGAATTCTGGCTGGGAGACCATGCCGCCGCCGCCCAGCGCTTCATGGACTTGTCGCGCGCGGCGACCGCGGTCCGCCGCGGAGCGGACGCGCTGTTCCAGGCTGGCCGTTCGCTGGAGCTCGCCGGCCGCGTCGACGAGGCGGCCGCGGCGTTCGAGAGCGCGCGCGCTGTCGAACCGCTGGGCGGGTGGTCGGGCGTCGCGCAGCTGGCCGCCCTGCGCCTGCAGGCGCTCGCCGGCGACGAGGAGGGCGCCGAGGCCCGGGTCCGGACGCTGGCGTCGCGCCGCGCTTGGCGCACCGAGCTGGCGCGCGGCGCCCTGTTCCTCGCGTCGGGACGCCTCGCGCGGGGCGAGGCGAAGGGTACCGAGCAGCTCCTGGCACAGGCGCGGAGCTCGGGCGCGGCGAGCGACGAAGAGGTCGCGTACTGGGAGGGGCGTCGCGCCGAAGTCGAAGGCTCGCACGCGCGCGCGGTGGTGGCCTACCTCGAGGCCGTCGGCAGCGACCCCTTCGATCCGTTCGCCCGGCTCGCCGCGGCGCGGCTCGCCGACGCGAGATTGGCGCCGGCGCGGCGAGCGAAGGCCTCCGCCCTCGCTGCGTCGAGCTCGGTGTCGGAGCTCCGGCTCGCGGCGTTGCTGCTGGGAGACGGAGAGGAGCAGGGAGCCGCGCTGCGCCGGAAGGTCCGAGAGCGGTTGCTGGGCGAACCGGCGACCGCCGCCTGGCTCGATTGGGCCCCGGCCTCCGTCGCATCATGGCCGCTCTTCTCGTCGGCCTCTCGCCGGCCGGAGGACCTCTTGCTCGCCCTCGGGCGCTTCGACGAGGCGGCCGCGGTGGTCTCCCGCTGGTTTCCGCCGTCCAACCCGGGTCTGGCCTTTACCGGCGCGGCGGCGTTGGCCGCCGCAGGTGCCCACCGGCAGGCTCTGGCGATCGTCGAGACCCTGTTCCAGCGCCTGCCGGCAGCCGTTCCCATCGAGTGGGTCGATCCCGCCTTGAGGCGACAGCTCTTTCCGCTGCCGTTCGCCGCGACCGTGCGAGAGCAGGCGTCCTTGCGCGGCGTGGATCCGAATCTGCTGGCGGCCGTCCTGCGGGAGGAGAGCCGCTTCGACCCCGCAGCGGTCTCTCCCGCCTCGGCGCGTGGGCTCGCGCAGCTCCTGGCCTCGACGGCGAGGCGCGTGGCGGCAGACCTCGCGTTGCCCGAACCGCTGCCCGACGACCTGTTCCAGCCCGAGGTCTCGATCGCGCTCGGTTCCGGATACATCGCGGAGCTCTCGGAGCGATTCGGCGGGCGGCTGCCCGCGGTGGTTACGGCCTACAACGCTGGCGAGGCGCAGACGGCTCTCTGGACTCGTTACTGTTTTACTCGGGACGAAGCGGAATACCTCTCGAAGGTCGGTTTTCGCGAGACCCGCGCCTACCTCTACCGCGTTCTGCGCAGCCGGGCGCACTACGCCGCGCTCGAACGGGAAGAGAGTGCGGGTTGACGGCTTGTCGGCGGCGGGGGCCTGCGGTAACCTCCGCCCGATGCCGCCAGAGCCGGACGAGTCCCACGGTGCCCAGGAGGCGGCCGCGGCCGAGCCCGTCCGCGTCCTCGTCCCGACGCAGCTGGGTAACCTCGGCGTCGAGTTTCACCACACGGCGATCTCGCGCGTGGTTCTCGGCCTGAGCGGCAGGGAGAAGCAGCGTTTCTTCTCCCTGTCCGACTACGAGGATTCGGATTTCCTCGATGAAGTGTTCGGCCGCATCTCCGAGTACCTGGCCGGCGCGCGCAGGCACTTGGAGCTCGAGCAGGACCTCGGACCGTCCGGCCTGGACAGCTTTGCGCGCCGGGTGCTCAAGGAAGTCTCACGCACCCCCTACGGCAAGACGCGCACCTACAAGGAGATCGCCGAGGCCGCCGGGCCGGCCCGAGGCCTATCGGCAGGTGCTGTCGATCGTCGAGAAGAACCCCTTGCCGATCGTGATTCCCTGCCATCGCGTGGTGCCGACCAAGTCGGGCCTCGGCGGCTATGTCGGCGGCGTGGCGCGCAAGCGCTGGCTGCTCAAGATGGAACGCGAGACGCTCGCCGCGGCGGCGGCGATCTGACCGCCGCCGCGCTCGCCGATTACTCGTCGTCCAGCTCGATCTCGAGTCGCAGCTCTGCGCCGGAGTCGATCTCGAAACGGCGGGCATGCTCCTCCCGGCCGGGGCGGACGGCCTGAATCAGGTGTTCGCCGGAGTCGACGACCAAACCCGCCCGCAGCCGCGCGAGCTCTCCTCCCGTGCCGAGAAAGCGCCCGTCGAGGTAGACGGAAGCGTCCTCCGGTCGAACCGAGAGCAGCAGGCGTCCCGGCTCGGCGCGAGCGTCGAGCGGCGAGGCGGGGCTTGCCCCGCGCCAAGCGGGCTCGCCCCGCTGCTCGAGCTCTTCGGTGCGCTCCAGATCCCGACGTAGCCGTTCGTCGCGGCGCTCGTATGTTTTCGGGCCGAGATCGAGGGGTTGCGTCGCCTCGCCCTTCTCCATTCGGTCCTCGACGTCGATCACCAGGCCGGAGTAGATCGAGTACTGGCGGGCGATCGTCTTGTAGCCGGGCAGATAGAAGACGACGTCATAGGTCCCCTGCTCGAGCCAGAGGTAGTCGGGAAAGCCGTCGAAGTCGTCCGCGACGCCGATCCTGCGGCCGTCGACCCAGACCTCGGCTCGCTCCGGGCTGATATCGGTGTCGAGCGCTCCGTGGCGGAAGGCCGGATTGGGGTAGACGGTCGTGTACCCCCAGCCCGGGCCCCAGCCCTGGCCGTACCAGGAGTAGGGCGAAGCGTAGGGCCGGTGCCAGTAGGAGGGGCCCCAATACCCTCCCCAATGGACTCCCACGCTCGGGTAGATGCGGATGTGTCCCGCTGCAGCGGGAGCGGCGGTGGCCAGGGCACCGAGAACGACGACGGCGACGAGCGACAGTTTCTTCACTGAGAACCTCCCTGCCGGTCCATCACTCTCTCGCGCCACCCCCGGTGGAGACCTTGGATGTAGTGGAACCGGAAGGCCTCGTCCCAGAGCCGCGGGACCGACAGGGGGAGAGATAGCAAGGTTCGGACCAGCCCCTCTCGAAGCCGCTGGAGCGGCCAGGAAGGGAGCGGTGGCGGGCCCCCGGACCCGAGGCCGAGGAAGGAGCCGAGCTCGGGGTGGCGCTCGAAGAAGACGACGGCGCAGTAGCCGGCGCGCTCCTGACGAGCGGCAAAGCGGTCGAAGGTCGTCGGGTGATCGTGCGCGACGCGCGCCGCGGGCGCGTAGACCAGGCGCAGACCTCGCTTCGCGAGCCGCCAAGCTGCCTCGATGTCTTCCCAGGCCGGATAGGGAAAGCCCTCGTCGAAGGGCTCGGCGCACAGGCGCGCGCGGTCGAGAGAGAGGTTCGAGGTGTAGAAGAAGTTGAAGGGGACGTTCTCGGGATCCTCGATCAACGCGTAGCCGAACTGGAGGCCTTGCTCGTTGAGATAGTCGAGAAAGGGAGAGCGGCCGACCCGGGGGTGCCAAGCGGTATAGCCGATCACGGCGATCTCGTCGCCGCCGCCCCGTCGCCGGTGCGCGCGATCGTGCTCGGCCAGCCAATCCGGCGCCGGCACGGTGTCATCGCCGAGAAAGGCCACGCGCTCGCCCCGTGCGCTGGCGACGCCGCGATTCCGCGCCGCCGCGGGCCCCCGATTCGACTGCCGGAGCAGGCTCAAGGAGTGCGTCAGCGAGAGCTCTTTCAGCCGCTCCGCGGTGCCGTCGGTGGCGCCGTCGTCGACCACGAGGATCTCGAAAGGCGGCGCCTCGACCTGGGCGTCGAGCGCCGCGAGCACCTCGGGCAAGACGTCGATCCGGTTGTGGGTCGGGACGACCACCGAGTAGCGGGGCTCGCCGATGCCGGACGGCGCTCCGGTCTCCGGTCGCGCGCTCATGCGGGCCAGAGCATGATCTCTTCGAGCCGAGCGCGCTCGAAGCGCAGGTCGGGTGGCAGCCAGCTCGAGAAGGCCGAATCCGCGAACAGCGCCTCGTCGCCGGGATAGGTAGGCACGATCCAGAGCGGGAAGCGCTCGAAAATCTCCCGGTCGGATCGGCGCCGGCGCGCGGCGATGGCGGCGCGTTCAGCCGCGGCCGAGTCGAGGCTGGCGCGGAAGAATGAGATCGCGCGCAGCTGCGAGATCGTGCGCGGATCGACGATCTCCAGCCGCTCGGAGCGGGTCGCGCCGCCGCGGCCGCTCCGGGCCATGCGCCAGGCCTTGGTGAGGCCGCGCCGAAGGAACTCCTCGGCCGGCATCCGGCGCCACTTCGCGGCCACGCTCTCGCGCGGCGGCGCCGGAGCCGTATCGGCGATCGCGCCCGCGAAGGGGTCGGTGCGCAGAAGCGCGCCGCCAGGATTCGATTCCGCGAGCATGGCCTCGACGCGCGACAGGAAGGTGAGCAGAATCGCCGGCATGAGCCGTTCCCAGAGCTCGGGCTCGAGGTTCTTGTGCATCGTCCTGAGCGCGTTGCGTTCGAAGAGGAAGCCACGATGGTAGTGCCCGAGCAGATCGCTCGTGGCGCTCGAGCGGTGTCGGACGGTGGCGTCGGGACAGGCGACGACGCGGCGCCCGGCGGACCAGAGTCGCCAACCGAGATCGACATCTTCGAGGTAGGCGAAATAGCGCGGGTCGAACCCTCCCACCTCCAGGAAGGCGGCGCGCTCCACCAGCAGGTTGCCGCCACAGCCGAAGAGGAGCTCGTCGCCGGCCTCCGGCACGCGCGCCACGTCGAGAGGTTGCCGGAAGTCGAGCTGGAAGGCGTGGCCATCGAAGGTCAGGATGCCCCGGCCGAAATCGAGGCGCCGGCCGTCCCAGTCGACGACGCGACCGCCCACCGCGGCGACGTCGGCGGGCGCCGCCCGGTAGGCGTCGACAAGGGCCGCGAGCCAACCCGGCTCGGCGCGGGCGTCGTTGTTGACGAGAGCGAGCAGCTCGCCAGTGGCCAACTCGGCCAGACGGTTGTTGCCCGCGCAGAAGCCGAGATTGGTCGCGCTCTCGATCAGCCGGACGCCGGGGTGACGGCGGCGCACCCAAGCGCCGGTGCCGTCGGACGAGCCGTTGTCGAGCAACAGGGTCTCGACCTCGGTTCCCTGCACGCGCTGCTCGGCGAGCGTCGGCAGGCACGACTCGAGGTGTTCTCTGCCGTTCCACGAGAGGACGAGAATCGAGACTCTCTTGACGGAGCGGGGCAACGGGGCCTCAGCCAAGGTGCCGCCGGAGGCGCCGAACGATGCGGCGACCGAGGCCGTCGGGCGGCGCGGTGGTCGTCGGACGAAAAACGAAGCGCTCCTTGGCCGGGTCGATACGGGGCTGCTCGAGGAAGCGGATCAGGGGCGCGAGCACGGCCGCCCAGCGGTACTCGGCGGCGAGCTCGAGCCCGGCGCGCCGCCGTCTCTCGACGCCTTCGCCGCCGGCCAGGATCTCGGCGAGCGCCAGTGCCAGTTCTTCGCTGTCGCCGGGTGGCGCCACCCATCCGGCGCCGCGCTCGGCGAGCAGGCGCGAGATGGTTCCCCCCGTCGTCGCGACCGCCGGGCAGCCCACGGCGAGCGCCTCGAGGAAGCGGGTTCGCAGCGCGAGGTCGGTCTCGAGTCCGGGCCGGTGGGGCGAGACGAGCAGGTCGACGTCGCGCAGTAGATCGAATCGGCGCTCGGCGGCAATCCAGTCGAGAGCCACGACCCGCGAGACGAGCTCCGGGCGCCCTGCGAGGTAGCGCTCGACCTCGCGGAATCTGCGCTGCGGCGTCGAGTCGGGATTGGGGTTGCGGATCATGTAGAGCCGGGCGCTCGAGTCGAGGCGCGCGAGGGCGTCGAGGGCCGTCCAGGGGTCGTACCAGTCGTAGAGGCCACCGAAAAGAAGGCGCCGCTCGCCGGGCAAACGCTCCGGCAGGATTGGATGGTGCGCGGGCAGTGCGTCGGGAAGCCCGAAGGGTACCTCGGCGATGAGGCCGGCGAGGGTGGAGTCGGCGGCGGCGGTCTCGGGGTTGACCCTGCCGACGGCGGCGAGAAATCCGAGGTAGAAGAGGCGCTGCTCCGGCGACGAGCAGAGGAAGAAGTCGCCGCGCGAGAGCTGCAAGACCCAGGTGGCGTGGTCGTTGCGATAGGGGTCGAGACCGAGAGAATCGATGTAATGGAGGTTCTCGACCAGCCAGGGGTCGTAGAGATCGATGGCGACAGGAAGATCCGGGCGCGCGAGCAACAGGTCGTTGGCGAGCTGGCCCTGGGCGACCGCGACCTCGCGGTCCGCCGTCGACTCCGCCAGCGTGGCCGCATCGGCTGGGCGAACCCGCGCGGGATCGAGGCCGCACCGCGCCGACTCCTCCGGCGAGGCGGGCGAGAGCAGCACGACGTCGAAGCCGGCGGCGGGCAGGCGCCGTGCGAGCTCCAGGTAGCGAATGCCGATGCCGCCCATGGTGGGCCGGATCGGCTCGCTCGAGAGCAGCGCGACTCGCTTCAACGGCCGCGGACCCGCTGCCACCACTGGTGCGCGCGCCAGGCTCGCGTGCCCGCCATGGCGCCAATCAGCGTGTTCAGCCGGTCGATCTCGGCGTAGAGCTTGGCGATGTGAGCGGTGTGCTCTTCGGCGGCCTTGTAGAGGCTCGTGAGCTCGACGCGCGACCGGTCGACATGCTGTTCGAGCTCTCGTCGCAATCGGTCGGTCTCTGCCGTCGCGAGCACCGCCTCGGCGCGCAGCGCGTCGACGACTCCGGCGAGGCGCCGCGGCGTCAGAGCCGCGGCGTGCTTGGCCAGGACGCGCGCCTTGACCTCGAGGAAGTCGGCCCGCTCTCGCGGCCGCTCGCCCAGCGCATGGTGCGCCGAGCCGCGGAAATGACGGTACTCGCAGGTGACCTGGGCCAAGTGCAGAAAGGGCGTACGAGCGGCGAGGCGGAGCAGCAGGTCCCAATCCTCGAAGAACGGCAACGATTCGTCGGCGGGACCCGCTTCGAGCAGCCGCTCCCGGCACATCAACAGGGTGTGGAGCGGAATGTAGTTGTCGACGAGCAATCGGTCCGGGTCGAAGTCGCGGCTGTAGGGGACACGGCGCTCGGCGCAGCGCCAGCCCAGCTCGGCGTCGGGCTCGTAGAGAGCGACCGCGGCGTCGGTGTAGACCACCTCGGCGCGGCTCGAGCGCGCGAGATCGACCAAGGTCGCGTAGTGCTCCGGCTCCACCGTGTCGTCGTCGTCGAGCAAGGCGATCCACTCGCCGGTCGCGGCCGCGATGCCGGCGTTCGCCGCCGCGGCACGGCCGCGGGGAGAGGAGTGCTCGACGCGGCGCAGCGGGAAGGGGAAATCCGCGGGGGGGCACGGCGTCTCGCCGCCATCGTTGACGAGCACGATCTCGAGGTTTCTGTAGCGGCTGGCGGCGAGGCTCGCGAGCGCATCGGCGAGGAGGGCCGCGCGGTCCCGCGTGCGCACGACGACTGAGACCAGCGGACCGCTGGCGGCGAGGCGGTCCTCGAGGACGCCCCCCACCTGCTCGGTGAGGGCATGGAGGCCGTGGGTGACGAAGTCCGTGAGGCGCAGGCGCCGGTAACCCTCCGCGGCGGTGACCTCGGGCGCCAGCGTCTGGGTGCGAAAGCGCCGCAGCCCGAGCGCGGCGCGCCAGTAGGGGTGAAGCTCCTCCTGGCTCGAGTAGATCGCCATCGTCCGCTCGAGCGCGTCGAGCTGGGCGGAGACATCGACGAGAAGGTCGGGAAGCGCCGGCCGGTTGACCTCGTAGAGCAGGACCTCGATGCCCTCGAGCGCCGACGCGAGCGGGTGGCCCGGCCGCAGCGGCGAGAGCGCGCGGTGAGCCGCCGCGAAGGCCGCGCGATGGTCCGGGCTGGTCTCGAGCGGCGACGGCACCAGCAGCAGGCGCGGGCGGCAGGTGGCGAGCGCTCTTTCGAGCGCGGTGGCGATCTCGTCGACGCGTTGCTCGAGCTCGCCGTCGGGCAATCCGAGGTGCTCGGTGCCGGCGAGTCGCAGTTGCTCGGCGACCCGTCCGGCCTCGGCGCGCCGCCGCGCGGCGTGGGCGGCGCGGTCGCCGGCGACTCGCCCGCCGCCGGCGCCATCGGTGAGGAAGAGCACCCGGACGGCGGCCCCAGCCGCGACCAGCTGGAGGACCAGGCCGCCGCAGCCGAGCAACTCGTCGTCGTAGTGCGGCGCCACGACGAGGGTGCTCGTCGCGTGGAGGTGGGTGGTTTCTCCCGGCGGGTGCGTCGGTGTCATCGGTCGGGTCACGGCGCTCGGCGCGGGTCGGGATCGTTCTTGCACCGGGATCGTAGCACCCGGGCCGGTCGCGTCAGTCGCGCTGGGCGTCGCGGCGGTGCCTCAGGCGGAAGCGCAGCACATCCCAGAACATGCGCGCGGCATCGCGCACGGGGTGGACCTTGGAGGCGGGCGAGTCGTGCCAGGTGACACCGACCTCGAGCACTTGGTGCCCGCGCCGGCGCGCGAGCCAGACGAGCTCGACATCGAAGGCGAAGCGATCGATGGTGAGGTCGGCGAAGAGCGAGCGTGCGGTCTCGCCATCGAGCAACTTGAAGCCGCACTGGGTGTCGCGCACGCCGGTGACGCCGAGCCAGCGGATCAGCTGGTTGAAAGCCTTGCCCATCAGCTCGCGATGGCGTGGCTGCCGGCGCGTGATGCGCGAGTCCGCGAGCGCGCGGCTGCCGAGAACGACGCTGGCCCCGTCGAGACTCGCCTCGAGCCGCTCGAGCTCCTCGATCGGCGTCGACAGGTCGGCATCGCAGAGGAGCACGCGCCGGCCGTGGGTCGCCGCGACGCCGGCGCGCAGTGCCGCGCCCTTGCCCCGGTTGCGCTCGAGCCGGACGACGGTGACGCCGCGACCGCGGAAGCGGGCGGCGACTTGCGCCGTGCCGTCGCTCGAGCCGTCGTCGGCCACGACGAGCTCGAAGGAACGGCCGCTCGCCTCGAAGAAACCGAGAATCCGTTCGAGGCTGGGACCGAGACGCTCCGCCTCGTTGAATGCGGGCAAGACGACCGAGATCTCGGGGGGCATGCCGTGATTCTATGGGTGCCTACACGAGGTCCGAGTCGGCCAGGGTGAGGTAGAGGCGGTTGGCGATCTCCTGGTGCGAGGTGTCGTCGATGAAGGAGCGGACGACCAGAAGGAGGTCCGGATGGCTCTGCTCGGGCCATCCGAGGTCGGCGAGCAGAGCGCCGGCCGCGAGGTCGCCGGCCAGCCAGAGCTCGATCTGCGTCGCGCCCGCGAGGCGGGCACGTCGGCGCACCGCGCTCTCGAGCAGGACGAGGTCGTCGTCGTCGCGGCCGTCCCAGACCAGATCGGCCCAGAGCATGGACTCGTCGGCGGTGCGGAGGACGGCCGCCGCGCGAGTCTTGCCGCCGTGTCGGACGGTCAGATGGACGTATCCTGCGCCGCCCGGGCGCTCGAGGAAGCGGCGGCGATGCCAAGCGGCGTCCCGGACCGCGGCCCATGGGTAGCGGTGCGCGGCGCGCCGCCAGAGTTGGTCCAGTCCCGAGGCGTCGAATCCCTCGGCGACGAATCGAGCGTAGCCGAGAGGGACGACCGGGCCCGTGGCCGGCCGCCGGCGTCGCGGCACCGGGGCCTCGACCGGGTAGACCTCGGTGAGCCGCCCCAGGGCGGCGGCGCGCAGGCTCGGAAAGCCGTAGAGCAGCTCGAGTCGCCCCGGTCCGCAGAAGCTCTCGAGAAAGCCGGCGATGGTCTGGTTGAGCAAGCCGGAGCGGCGGAAGAGGCCGGCCTTCTGGAGAGTGAAAACGTCGACGACCTGGCCCGCCAGAAAGCGGCGCTCGGGCCGCTGCATCGCGACGGGGGCGGCGGCGTAGTGAGCCACCAGGGCTCCGACCCCATCGCGTGCGATCTCGACGGTGGGCCGTCCCAGGACCGCCGGGAACTTCCAGCGCCACTCGCCGCCGGCGCGGCGCTTATGGAAGGCGTGCTCGAAGCCCTTCTCGATGTCGAGCTCGTCCCCCTCCCGGTACGGACGAATCGTGTACTCGTCGACAGTCATGACGCGCTCTTCTCGAGCCGCCAGGGCGCCCGCTCCTCGCGCGCGCCGACGACTCGGACCCAGCAGGGACCCGCGGGCAGACGGCGCCAGGCGTCCGCCGGAAAGGTCCAATCCGTGCCGGCGTCGCCGCGTCGCTCGGCGGCGGCGGGCAGGCCGGTCGCCGAGGGCGAGACCTCGATCCAGTGAGGCTCGTCCGGCAGCTCGGAAGCGGCCAGGGTCGGATCGGGCAGCGGTCGCGCAGCGAAGGCGCGGGAGGGCTCGCGCCGCTCGATCCGGGCAAGGGCTCGCGCGACCAAGGCGCCGTAGGCCAGGCGCCGAAAACGTGCCGCCGATTGGGCGAACCAGAGGGACGAAGCGGGCTCGTGCAGGCTCGACTGTGCGTAGAGATGAAGCGCTTCGGCGCGGGGCTCGTAGACGGAGCCGAGGCCCGCCCGCCCGAGCCGCCGCAGCCAGTCGGACTCCTCGAAATAGAGTCGGTAGGCCGAGTCGAACGGTCCGATGCGATCCCATGCGTCGCGGCGGAATGCGAGTAGCGCGCCGGAGAGCGCGCGACTCGGAATCGGTCGCGTCGCGGTCCAGTGGCGCCGAGCGTGCCGACGCCAGCGCTGGCGCGCAAGACGCGCGAGGCGTGGCGCTCGCGGCGCCAGCGCGGCGAGCAACTCGGCGGTCCGGGTACGCTCCTCGGTCGGCGGCAGCAGGAAGCGGCCGCGCTCGTCCCAGACGAAGCGCGGACCCGCGGCGGCGGCTCCCGCCTCGAGCGCGGCGACCAGCCGCTCGAGACAACCGGGGCGCACGAAGACGTCGGGGTTGAGAACGACGACGAAGGGAGTGTCGAGCCTGGCGACAGCGAGGGTCAGCGCGCCGGCATAGCCGACGTTGTCACCCGGCTCGATCCGTTCGATCGGCAGGTCCGCCCAGTCGCGGCGCTGCTCTCGCGTCGAGCCATTGTCGACGAGCAACAGGCGTGAGCGGAGACCTGTTGCCGCGAGGTCCGCGCCGACCGCCGCCACCGACGGGCGAACCAGCTCCGGGGTCTTGTAGTGCACCCAGACGATGCCGAGTCGCGCTCTGGCATCTCGGCTCACGGCGCGCTCCGGACCGGGTCAGCGACGGCCCAGCGGACGGCTTCGTCCAACTCCGCTCCGACTCTGGCCGGCGCGAAGCGCTCGGCGGCGGCGAGGCCGGCGCGGCGCTGAGCGCGCCAGGCCCGGGGCGAGCGGAGCAGCGCGAGCGCGGCGCGCGCGAACGCCTCGGAGTCGTCGGGCTCGACCAGCACCGCCCCCGACCCGCCGCTGACGAATTCGAGCCCCGGCGTTCGCGATGCCACGGCCGGGACGCCGAGCGCCATCGCCTCGAGCAGCGGTAGACCGAACCCCTCCTCCAGCCGGCTCGGAAAGAGCAGCAGGTCGCAGCGGCCGAGCTCGGCGAGGGCGCGCGCCGGAGCGATCGAGCAGAGATAGCGATCGGAAGCGAGCTGCAGTTGCTCCCGGGCGGAAAGCGGGAAGACCGAGACTCGTAGCGTCCGCGCTTCGACGCCGAGCTCGCGCAGGCGGGAGATGGCCGCGAGGCCGAGCGGAATCCCCTTGACCTCGGCCTCGTAGACACCGAACAGGGCGAGCCAGGGGCGTCGGCGCGGAAAGAAGCGCGAGCGCGGACCGAGCGAGCGATCGACAGGAGGCGTGACCAAGCGCGCGGGTCGCCCGAAGCGCGCGGAGACGAGAGCCGCCAGCCGCGGCGTCACCGCGAGCGTCGGCACCGGTCGCGCATAGGCCGCTGCGATCTCGGGCCAGTCGTCACGGAAGTGCGGAATCTCACCTTCGTAGCCCTGGCAGAAGTGGGCGACCGGCGCGAGCTCGAGGTCTCGAGCGGTCTCGAGCGCCTTCCAGAAGGTCGCGATCACGAGATCCTGCGACGCCAATCGGCCGATGCCCGAGTCGAGATCGAGATAGCGGCCGGCGAAGCCGAATTCGGCGGGCAGCGGCCCGCGGCCGGCCACGACGACTTCGTGCCCGCGCTCCACGAGCAGGCGCGCGTGCTGCAAGACGACCTTGGTGCCGCCACCCAGGTCGGCGCCTGCCAGGAGATAGGCGATCCGCACCGGAGCTCCTCCTCAGTCGCGCCGGGGCACGAGGCGCGCGACCCACTGCGGCGCGGCGAGCCAGCGAGTCGAGCCGCCGGCGGCGAGCGCGACCAGCCGCGAGCGCAGGCGCTGGCCGACCGGCAGGCGGGGCGCCGGAAGCGGCTCGAGCCGTTCGACTTCGTACCCCGCGGCGCGCGCCAGATCGGCGAACGATTCTGGCGTCGTGGGCATTCGGTGGTCGCGCGCCTGGACTCCGGCGAGGGTCGGATCCCAGCGCCCGGCGGCGAGGGCGAGGAGAACGGGGGACCAGGCGACATTGGGGAAGGCCACGACGAGGCGTCCGTCGGGTGCGAGGTGATCGGCGAGCCCGGAGAGCACCGCGAAGGGATCCTCGAGGTGCTCGACGACGTCCGCGAGCACAGCGCCCGCGAGGCCGCCGGGGAGGGCTCCGACGGCCGTTTCTGCTCTGGCCGCGATGACGAGATCGAGGCGTCCGCGTGCTCGGTTCGCCATCTCGAGGTCGGGCTCGATACCGATCCAGCGGCGCCCGGCGGTGCGGTGGCGGGCGGCGAAGGCGCCGGCGCCGCAGCCGATCTCCACCCAGAGGCCGGGGCGAATCGGCAGGAAGGGATCGAGCTCCTGGCGGGGATGATCGGCGGGGTCCTCATAGCGGTAGCAGCGCAGGCGCTCGAGCAGGATCAGCTCGTCGGCGGGCGGCGGCCAGGCCGAGATCCGCCGCGCCGCGTCCGCCGCGGCCGGCGCGACGGCAAAGCCGGTCCAAGCGCCAGGCGGGGCCTCGATCGCGCGGCCCGGCCGCAGGATGTCGGTCGCGATCAAACGCCGGTACTCTCTGGCGGTAAACGGCCCACGCGCCACGCTCCAGCTCTGAGCTCCGGGCGCCCCGGGCGCCCGTGGCAGGCGCCAGCGTCCCGGGGGCGCGACCGCGTCGAGCATCGCGCGCGCCAGCTCGGGCCGAGGCTCGGCGAACGGATCGTCGAGCACGGCGAGCGGCGCGCCCCCGGCTTCCGGCGGATCCGGTGTCGTCTCGACCCGCCAGCCGGCGGCGCGAAAAGTGCCCGCGACCCGGGCGAGATGCGCCACGAGCGCGGGTCGCCGCGATCGCGTGCGGATCCAGAGGGCGGGGAGAAACGGAGCGGAGCGCAAGGACGATCGGATTCTAGGCTGGGTCGGCCGCGGGCCGCCCGCCTGTCGCTCGGTGGCCGCGCGGGGCCAGACGGAAGAGGGCGGTCGCGGCGGCGAGCTGGAGCCCGAAAGTGGTCGGGAAGCAGTGCCGCTCGGGCTCCGCGGCATCCGCGTGAAGGGCGGCGAGACCGTGCAAGAGAAAGGCGGCGGCGATGACGAAAGGGGCGAGGTCGGCGGCCCGCGGTCGGCTCCTGCGCGCCACGACCACCGCCCAGAGCGCGAGAACGAGCCCCGCTCCGGCGGCTCCGGCGCCCCGCACGACGCTGTCGATTGGCGCGACGAGGGCGGGCGGCGCGCCGACGTAGGTCGCGAGCTCGGTGCCGAACAGGTCCTCGCGTCCGCGCCAGGTTTCGCGCAGCACGTAGCCGGGGTGGCCGAGCAGAAACCGGAGCAGGAGTCCCCGCCCCCGTTCGTCCACGAAGCGCAGGAAGGGAGCGTGGCGTGCCGAGCGGAAGAGCTCGAGATCGTCTTCGAAGGCGAAGCGGCCGCTGAAGCGTTCGAGCTCCGCGTTCCAAGGCAGGCCGCGGGCGCGCCACCAGCCGAGCGCGGCGGGATCGGGCGCGACCCGGACCAGCAAGACGTTGGCGATCGGCAACAGGGCGCGATGCCCGCGTGCCGCCGACCACTGCGCGCCGAGAAAGAGCGGCAGCAGGACGAGCGCGCCGAGCGCGAGCGCTCGGGCTCGCCGCCACTCGCGCGTGCTCGCCGCGACCAGTGCCGCACCGGCGAGGAGCGGCAGCGACAGCAGGCCGCCGCTGTCGCGCGCGAACAGCAGGGCTCCTGTCGCTCCAACGGTGAGGACGAGAGCCGCTCTGCCGCCGCGCGCGAGGTAGGAGGCGACGCCGCCGGCGGCGACCCAAGCGAGCGCGAGGACCAAGGCCTCCGAGAGCAGCACGCGGGTCCAGCCCGCGAGGTACCAGGCGAGCGCCAGCGCGGCGCAGATCGAGGTCGCCAGAGCCGCCCGGGGCCACGCTCGGCTCGCTTCGTCTGGAACCGTGGACGAGAGGAGAACGAGCCCGATGCCCGCGCCGAGCGCATAGAGCATCAGCTGAACGTGCACGATGCGCGTGGGTTCGAGCGAGCAGGCGCGATAGAGCAGCGGCACGAGCCAGGGTCGGTTGCGGTAGAGCCCGTCCTCGGGCGAGAGCTCTGAGCCGAGCTCGAACGGCGGGCGAGCGCTCGCGAAGAACGCCAGATCGAGCGGTTGAGCGGCCGCGTTCAGATACCCCTCCGAGTCGGCGAACCGGCGCGGTGGGCGCCCGGACGACACCCACGCCAACAGGAGGGCGAGCAGCGACGCGGTGACGAGCGCGACGCCGGCGCGCTTCAACCGGCGAGCCAGCGGTGGTCGATCTCGATCAGCCCGGGCACGAAACGGGGCGAGACCACCGAGAAGGCCTCGGGCACGTGGCGCTGGTCGTGGACGTGCAGACCGCGCTCGTCGAGGAGAAAGACGGTCAAGGAGAAGTCCCCTTTGGCCAGAGGGAGCTCGGGAATCTGAAGTGCGATGTGGTGGCGGGAAGATCCCGCGAGCGCGTCGAGACCGGCGTAGTGGGTGGCGAAGGAAGCGATGGGCAGCCCGTCCTCGGCACGGTTGATGCCGACCGCGACATGAAACGCGAGGTCGTCCCGCTCCGTTTCCCAGTCGATCTCGACCTGCCAGCGATCGCCGTGACGGTAGGCGGGATGATCTCCCGACGCGGTGACCTGCCGGACCGCGAAGATCCGCGCCGGCTTGCCGTCGCTCGCCGCAGCGGCGGGCGAGAACTGGAACGCCGCGTCCTCCTCCTCGGCCCGCGCGCTCTTGGCGAGCAGGTGGCGCTCGTAGTCGCGCACGACCTCCTCGGTCGGTCCGAAGGACTCGACGCGGCCACCACGCAGCCAGATCGCGTTCTCGCAGAGCGCCGAGACGTAGTACATCGCGTGCGAGCAGAAGAGCAGGGTCTTGCCCTTCTCGACGAACGCCAGGATCTTGTCCATGCACTTCTTCTGGAAGTAGCCGTCGCCGACCGAGAGCGCCTCGTCGACGATCAGCACGTCCGGGTCGACCTGCGTGGCGATCGCGAAGCCGAGACGCATGGTCATGCCGCTCGAATACTGGCGCACCGGGCGATCGATGAAGTCGCCGAGCTCGCTCCACTCGACGATCTCGGGCAGCCGCGCGCGGACCTCGGCCTGGTCCAAGCCGAGCAGCGCGGCGTTGAGCTCGATGTTCTGGCGCCCGGTGAAATCGGGGTGGAAACCGGAGCCGAGCTCGAGGATCGCGGCGACGCGGCCCTGGACCTCGATGCGACCGGCGCTCGGGCGCGTGACGCCCGCGACGAGCTTGAGCAGCGTGGACTTGCCCGCGCCGTTCTCGCCCACCAGCGCGAGCCCGTGCCCCTGCTCCTGCTCGAAGCTGACATCGCTCAACGCTGGGAAGGCGACATGGCGTGGGGCCCGGAGCACCAGCTCCGCCAGCCGTGCGCCGGCCGAGGGGTAGATCTTGTAGGTCTTCGCGAGGCCTGCTGCTGCGACGGCGGTCGCCATGGTGCGAGATTCTATCCGCGCGCGAGAAAGAAAAAGGGCGCGAGCCCGAAGGCCCGCGCCCGCCATTTCACGGCAAGCTACCGAAGCCCGAAGGCCTCAGTTGCCGCCGACGCGATCTCCAACCTTGTGCTGCAACCAAGCGCCATCGATGTTGCCAGGCGTCTTGCTGGCTGCGGTATACCCGTAGTAGTAGCTAGTGAAGTAGTTGTAGACCACCTCGGACTGCGGGAAGTCGCCGTAGGGTCCGATCAGGACGCTACGGTTGTCGCAGAAGTTGTCGAGCTGGATCGCGGGAAGACCCGCGCTGAACCGGCCCTCGGCACTGTGAACCGAGGTCACCCAGGCCTGCGACAGCAGCGAGCAAGAACCGCCCTCGCAGCCGAACGGACCCTGGTTGAGGTTCAGGTAGATCCATCCGGACTCAGGAACCACGTCGAGATCCGGAATCGAAACGCGCATCGCCTCGGCCGGGAAGAGGATGTCCTCTTCCGGGCAGGGGGAGATCGTGCAAACCGTTTCGGGGTTCTCCTGCTCGTCGAATACCACCGTCTGGCGCTGCGAGAGCGGGTACCACAGGGGTGCGCCCAAGAAGCACTGGAAGCCGGCGGCGCCTTGATCGTAGTAGCCGAAGAGGTCTGCGATCAGAGTCTGGACGATCGAATCACGCCACACGAGCAGGTCCGTGCCACCGTCGAAGGCCGCGTTCTGGTAGAAGCGGGTCGCGAAGGTGGTCGGCAGCGTCTCGCGCAGGTCGAGCCACGGATCCGGAGCGGTGACCGGTCCGGAGATGGTCACGCCGCAGCGGCCCCAGAAAGTGCCGTTGAGGGTGTTGATACCGATGATGTCCGCCGGGTTGGCCGCCTCGAGGTGGACCAACGTATCGCCCTGGGCGAAGTTGTTGGCGTAGTCGATGATGTACCAGTCACCCCAGAGGATGTTGTCGTACTCGCCGACGCCGGTGTAGGGACCGCCGGCGTTGGTGTAGAAGTAGCCCTGTTCGCAGGGCCGAAGCAGCGTGCAGTCGTTGACGAGGTCGACCGTGACGTAGCCACGGGCGATGCCATCGCCGTAGTCGAGGCCACCGCAACGCCCGTTGTAGATCGCCGACGGGCCGCCAGTGAGGATCGACTGCAGGTGATCGAGGAAGTCGGCGTCGAGCACCGGATTGGTGTACGGCAGGACGCCGGCGCAACCCGGATAGGTCGCAGCCGAGGGGTGCGGCGCCGAGTACGGGCCGCGCGGGCTGACCGAGTCCGTGCGGTTGGTGCGCGGCAGGATGCCGTCGCGGATGATCAGGCCCATGCCGACGGTCTGGACGTCGTAGCCGGTGAGGTAGACATTGAAGTCGAGAGCCTCGACCGAAAGGTCGGTCCAGACGATCACGTGCGTCAGGGCCGAGGCCGCCGACGCGTTGTTGATCGAGAAGAACGTATCGATGCCGCTCTGGTCGGCAATGTCGACCTCGAAGTACGGCAGGAGGAGGGTCGCGGCTGGCGTCGCCTCGATGGTGCAGAGGTCGGCAATCGCCGAGCTACCCAGCAACATCAGGCTCGCCACCGCGAGGCAGCTGACAAGCTTTTTCATTCGACAATCTCCCTTTGGGTGTTTCCCTTTCCTCGTGAAAGGAATGTTTCCTTCAAGAACCAGATCAGACTCACCCACGTTGAATCCGGTGACACCACCTCCCGTTCAAAGGATGTCCAGTCCGGGGGATGATACCACTTGAGCCGGGTCGACTTGCCAGTGCCCCGTTCTCCCCGGTCAACGCGAGCCCGTGCCCGCGCTCCTGTTCGTCGGAGAGAGCGGGAAAGGCGAGGTGCCTGGAAGTGCGGAAAACGAGCTCGGCTAGGCGCGCGCCGACCGACGCGTAGATGCGGTAGGTCTTCGCGAGGTCCTTGGCGACGACGGCAATTGCCATGCTTCGGGATCCTACTCGTTCCGCTGAAAAGAGAAAGGGCGCGAGCCCGAAGGCCCGCGCCCCGAAACTCCAACGGACGGCTTCGACTCAGTCCTCGAAGCGGTCCTGGTTGAGATCGATGGTACTCGGCTGCTTGGCTGCAGGTGCGCCAAAGTAGACGTAGCCGGTGAAGATATTGCCGACCGGCGAGTCGTTCTGCGGGAAGTCGGGGTACGGTCCGATCACGACGCTCGAGTTGTCGCAGAAGTTGTCGAGCTGAATCGCGGGAAGACCCGCGCTGAAGCGGCCCTCGGCGCTGTGAATCGCGGTGACCCAGTTCTGGGCGACACCGACACAGGGTTCCCCGCCGCACAAGAAGAAGTCCACCAGGTTCAGGTTGAGGTAGATCCAACCCGACTCCGGAACGACTTCCAGATCCGGAATCGAAACGCGCTGCGCTTCGAAGGGGAACAGGATGTCGGCCTCGGGGCAAGGCGAGATCGTGCAGACGGTTTCCGGGTTCTCCTGCTCGTCGAATACGACCGTCTGGCGCTGGGTCAACGGGAACCAGTTCGGTCCGCTGCTGCAGCTGAAACCCGCCGGACCGAAGTCACTGCCGCCCATTGCAGCGATCTGGATCATCGAATCACGCCAGACCAGCAGGTCCGTGCCACCGTCGAAGGCCGCATTCTGGTAGAAGCGGGTCGCGAAAGTGGTCGGCAGCGTCTCGCGCAGGTCATCCCATGGGCCGCCGTACTGGATATCGCACCGTCCCCAGAAGGAGCCGTTGAGCGTGGCGATACCAACGATGTCGGCCGGGTTGGCCGCCTCGACGTGAACCAACGTATCGCCCTGGGCGAAGTTGTTGGCGTAGTCGATGATGTACCAGTCGCCCCAGAGGATGTTGTCGTACTCGCCGACGCCTGTGTAAGAACCGGCGACGGAGTTGAAGTAACCCAGCTCGCAGGGGCGAAGCAGCGTGCAGTCGTTGACGAGGTCGACCGTGACGTAGCCACGGGCGATGCCGTCACCGTAGTCCCAGCCACCGCAACGGCCGTTGTAGATCGCCGACGGGCCACCGGTGAGGAGCGACTGCAGGTGATCGAGGAAGTCGGCGTCGAGCACCGGATTGGTGTACGGCAGGACGCCTCCGCAATTCGGGTAGGCACCCGGATGCGGCGCCGAGTACGGACCGCGCGGGCTGACCGAGTCCGTGCGGTTGGTGCGCGGCAGGATGCCGTCGCGGATGATCAGGCCCATGCCGACGGTCTGGACGTCGTAGCCGGTGAGGTAGACATTGAAGTCCAACGCCTCAACCGACATGTCGGTCCAGACGATCACGTGCGTCAGGGCCGAGGCCGCCGACGCGTTGTTGATCGAGAAGAACGTATCGATGCCGCTCTGGTCGGCAATGTCGACCTCGAAGTACGGCAGGAGGAGGGTCGCGGCTGGCGTCGCCTCGATGGTGCAGAGGTCGGCAATCGCCGAGCTACCCAGCAACATCAAGCTCGCCACCGCGAGGCAGCTGACAAGCTTTTTCATTCGACAATCTCCCTTTGGGTGTTTCCCTGTCCTCGTGAAAGGAATGTTTCCTTCAAGAATCAAACTAGATTCACCCACGCTGAATCCGGCGACACCACCTCCCGTTCAAAGGTTGTCCAGTCCGTGAAATGGTATCACAGAGCCGGTGGCGCAGGGAATACTCGGCTTCGCGGGCCCGGGGACGGGCGGGGGCCCAGGGGGTCCCACCCGTCCCCGGGCGCGCTGGTCGACCCGGGTCAGGGCTGCGCTATCCGGCTCGCCCAGGCGGCCAGCCGACCCCCCTCGGGGCACTGCTCGCCCGCGAAGGCGGCGACCAGATCGCCGCGGCCGTCGCCGTCGAGGTCGCCGATGCCGAGGTCGTAGACGCGGCAGGTGGCTTCGCCGGCCAGGTCGTCGGTGGCCTCGCGGCTGAACGCCCCTTTGCCGTCACTCAGGAAAACGAAGATCCGGCCGTCACCGGTGCCCCCGGCGAGATCGACGAAGCCGTCGCGGTTCAGATCGCCCGTGGCGAGCGAATAGAAGCCCTCGCGACCCGGCTCGACGTAGACCGTGCGGCGCTCCCAGGTCTCGTCGGGCCGGGCGAGAAGCACGTCGATCCCGGAGCGCCAGACGCCCAGCTCGACGCTCTGGTAGCCCACTGCGAGATCGGCGCGGCCATCGCCATCGAAGTCGCCCGCTCCCACCGCGCGTGCGAAGGAACGGTCGCGCAGCGAGTCGAGCCAGAGGTATTTCCAAGTGCCGTCCTCTTGATGGAGGTGGACGAGCGCGGCATTGCCCCGGCTATTGGAACCCGTGGCGAAGTCGATGCGCCCGTCGCCGTCGAAGTCGGCGGCGACCACCGAATCGCCGAACAGCTCGGGGTGGGTCTTGCCTCCCGGCAAGGCTTTCCAGCCCGTCTCGCGGTCGTAGTCGTAGAGCGCGACGCCGTAGGACTGTTGCATCCGGTTGGTCAGCCCCTTCTGGGCGGCGAACGAGCCCATCGGGCCTTCGGCGAGCGCCAGAATCTCGTCATCGCCGTCGCCGTCCCAGTCGAGAGCGACGATGGCCCGGGAGGAAAACTGGTTGACACTGCCGGGCTTGAGCTGGCCGGCCTCGAACTCGAGGCCCTTGCCCGCGAATGTGTAGGTGCCCTTGCCGTCGCCGAAGAGCGCGATCAGTCCGCGCAGATGGACCGCGAGCGCGAGGTCGGGATCACCGTCGCCGTCGAAGTCGCCGACCGCGACATCACCGTAGTCGTAGGGAAAAGCAGGGAACCTCGAGGCCTCCCAGTACTTGAAGTTGCCCTTGCCGTCGCCGAGAAAGAGGTGCGGCAGGGGATTGAGCGTGCGCCGGGTGCCGCCGTGGGCGATGTCGAGCTTCTTGTCGCGGTTGATGTCGAC
The DNA here is from genome assembly GCA_963700315.1 of uncultured Acidobacteriota bacterium. GTDB lineage: Bacteria > Acidobacteriota > Thermoanaerobaculia > Multivoradales > JAGPDF01 > JACTMI01. The sequence continues at coordinate 186,318 of CAVOXC010000004.1, forward strand.
CAGCTGAAAGCCGTTGCGCCACTGGCCGTCGTTGGGCAGGCCCGACCCGATCGCGACGAGACGGATGCGAGCGGTCTCCGCAGTCGTGACCCGGTACTCGGCTTCCTTGGCGGCGAGCTGTTCCGGCGTGGGGTCGGGCTTGCGCCGCGTGATCATCGTCTCGATGTTGTCCACCCGGTAGAGGCGCGCGTAGAAGAAGTCGGCGTCCTCGCTGTCGAGTTCGATGGTCAGGCCTCCGGGCAGCCGGACGCGATCGGGTGCCAGCCGCAGGTAACCGCCCTCGCCCGGGCGAACGAACTTGCGGACGTAGTACTCGCGTCCGCTGTCGTCGACCAGCCACTTGCCGTCGGGAGGTCCTGCCTGCTTCTGCCAGGGCCGGAGCGGCTTTTCTTCGGCCGCCTCGGGTGTCTCGACCGAGGCCGGGGCCTGGGTCGTCGGCTCAGCGGTCGGAGGCGGATCCTGCGCCAAGGCGGGTAGCGCCAGCTGGCCGAGCTGGGCGAGCGCCAGAGCGGCCGGCGCGAGCGCGCGGAGTTCGAAGCAGCTACGGAATCGGTGCATGGTCTTCCTTTCGTTTCGGGCCAAACTGGCGGCGATCAGAGGCAGTAGCAAGAGCGATACCGCCTCGGCCCGAGGTCGCTAGAGCTCGTCCGCAAAGCCTGGGCTCAGCCTGCGAAAAACCGCGAGGCCGACGCCGAGCGCCGCCACAGCGGCGGCCAGGGCGGCAATCGTCGGTTGCGCCGCAGGCGGTTGGCCGCCCAGCAGCGCACAGCGGTAGAGCTGGACGATCGTGGCGAGTGGATTGTATTCGACCCAGTGCGAAAAGGCCTTCGGGACCGAGGCGGGAGAATAGACGATCGGGGTCAGATAGAACCAGGCCGGCAGAATCACTCCGACGACCTGAGCCACATCGCGGAAATAGACCTGCAGGGCGGCCGCGGCGAGACCGATGCCGAAGGTGAGGGCGAGCTGGACCAGCACGCCGAGCGCGAGCCAGGGGAGGTGGCGCGGCTCGAAGTCCCCGCGCACCGCCTGGATGCCGCTGAACAGGCCCAACGCCATCAGCTGATGAGCGAACGCCCCCAGCACCACGCTGAGCACCAGGACTTCGCTCGGGAACCGGAGCTTCTTGACCAGATTGGCCCCCTCGGCAATGGCCGTGGTGGCATGCGCGATCCCCTCCTGAACGCCCAGCCAGGGCAGCAGGCCGGCGAACAGGAAGAGCGGAAAGCTCGATGTTCGCTCGCCGACCAGCGGGATCCGCAAGATGTAGGAGAAGACGACGGTGAACAGGGCGAGCTGCCAGAGGGGGTGCAGAAAGGCCCAGAGGAAACCGAACAGCGAGCCGGCGTAACGGCTCTTGAGGTTGCGCACGACGAGCTCGCGCAGCAGAAAACGGAAGCGGATCATGGTGGATGGGGCCCGCCGGCGGGGCGCGGATGGCATCTTGACATGGATTCGCGCCGGCTCCTACTATGCGGAGCGAGGGAGCACGACCGAGCGAAGCCATGGCTACATCGTCCGAGTTTCGGCAGGTCCAGCTCGTGGGCCGCAAGATCCGTCAGCTGCGCAAGGAGCGCAGGCTGACTCAGACGGAGCTCGCCGTTCGCCTCGGCATTCAGCAGTCCGATCTCTCGCGCATGGAGAAAGGCGAGTACCGTGTCAGCCTCGACACGCTGTTCAAGATCCTCGCGGAGTTTCGACTGGGGATCGGCGAGTTCTTCGAGGAGATCGCGCGCGAGACCATGACGCCACGTGACATGAGGCTCGTCCGCGGGTTTCACGCCTTGGACAGTAGCGCGCAACAGGAGGTCGAGAGTATGATTCTCGACCAGAGGTCCGCCGCCCAGCGCCGCCGGGCGAACCGGAGCTTCTCGTGAATCCCATGATCAGCAATCAGGACGAATTCGAGGCGGCACGCGCTCGCTGGAACGAGTTGGTCGAAGGCGGCCATCTGGAGAAAGCGCTGCCGCTCGTCGAGGCGGCCCTCGAGTGGGTGGCGGGCGAGAATCAGCCGGTGCTCGAGGCGCGAGTGCGCTGCAACCGCGCGCGCATCGCGATCGAGCTCGGCCTCGAGGGCGCCTACACGGCCGAGCTGCGCGACGTGCTTGTCGCCAACGCGGACCTCGAGACCTCGTTTCTCGCGGCCTACTCGCTCGCGCGCTTCTACGAGCTGCGCAAGGAGGCGCGCAAGGCGCGCTTCTATGCCCAGCTGGCGAACGATCGCGCCGAAGGCCTCGACGCTGAGCGGCAGGGGTCGAGCCTCAACCAGCTCGCCAACGTGCTGGTCGCCGAGAGCCGTTTCGACGAGGCCGCGCGCGACCTACGCACGGGCGCTCGAGCTGTCCGCTTCCGATCGCTTCTCGCGACGCAGCGTGATCCGCTACAACCTCGGCTACTGCGAGACCCTGCTGGGCCGGCGCCGCGAGGGCTATCGCCACCTCGTCGCCGCGGTCCGCGCGCTGCGCCGGCAGGGCGCTCGTCGGCACGAGACGCTGGCGCGCCTCGATCTCGCGTTCGCTCTGCTCGAGTCGGGCAAGGCGCGCGCCGCGCGCCGCCACGCCGCAGCGCGCGTTGGCTCTGGCGCGCGAGACCTCGCAGGGCGATGCCGAGAAGAACGCCCTCTACCTGCTCGGCGCGGCGGCAAGCGAGTTGGGCGACCGGTTCCTCGCCAAGCGTTGGTACGCTGAGCTGCAGGCGGGCTACTTCCCGGATGCCGAGTATCTGCCGGAGCTCCTGCTCCAGGTCGACGTCCGCAAACTGGTGAATCTCAAGGCATGAGAGTCTCCCGCCAGCTCGTCGCCATGGCGCTCTGCGCCGCGCTCGCCGCCACAGCGGCGCAGGGCGCGCTCGCACCGTCGCCCTCGGCGGTCGCGGCCAACGGCACCTTCTACAAGGTGCACGCCGGCCGATTCGACGAGCTCTTCGGCGCCGGCAACACGGCGTCTGCCCGCCGACAACGCCGTGCTCGCGCTTCGACCTCGTTCGCCCCGGCGAGGCGATGGAGCGGTGGGTCGTGCCGGGCACTGAGGGCGCCGAGATCGAAAGCTCCCCGGCGGTGCTGTTCGAGGAGGAGACCTCGACGCTCCAGGTGGTCTGGAACCGCCGGGTCGAGGGCAACTTCCCTCACTCGCAGCTCGTCTTGCGCGCCCTGACGCCCGCCGGCTGGGGCGAGGAGATCGATCTCGCGGCGGGCTCCGTCGAGGAGAAGCGCGGGATCCGGATCCTGGTGACGGCGGACCGGTACGAATCGATCGTCGGCGGCGAGCCGGTAGCGCTGTCGCGCCGGATCGTGCACCTGCTCTGGATGGAGCCCTCGAGCGACGGACCACGACCGTACTACTCGCCGCTCGTCTTCGTCGAGGGCGAGTTCGTCGGCTGGAATCCGGTCGTCGCGCTCGACTCGCTGGTGACGGCGGAGACGCCATCGCCGGTCGTGGCGGCCGAAGCCCTCGCCTGGGCGCCGACGCTCGCGTCGGGGCGGATGACGGTGGCCTGGTCGCCGGCTTCGTCGATCCGCGCACTCAGCGGGTCGCGACCGTCGAGCTCCGCGTCCTGCCCGCCGAGGTCGGTCAACTGGCGGACGAGGCGCGCGGCTCGATCATCGAGCTCGGGCCAGACCCTCTACCCGCAGAACGTCCCGGTTCTCGCGGACGAGGCACGCGGCTCGATCATCGAGCTGGCGGCGAGCTTCCATCCGGCCGTCGCGACGCACGTCGCCGACGCGACCCGCGCGCTACCTGCTGGCCGTCGATCCGTCCGCGACGCTCGGCCAGGTCGCGGACGAGGCGCGTGGCTCGATCATCGAGCTCGCCGATCAGATCGACGGGAGCGGCCTCGCGAACAGCTGCGCCAGCGAGGGCACGCTCGTAGAGATTCCTCCGCTGGTACCCAGCGAGGGGCGGGACTTCACGCACCTGATTCATCTGCGCGCGGTTCGCGCCTTCGGCGCGCCGGAGATCGGCGTCGAGGCGCCGACCCTCCTCGTCTCTCCCAACGGCGAGCGCGCCATGGTGGGTTGGGTGAGCGGCGCCGCCCTCGTCTACGTCGAGACGCTGCCCGACGGCTTCTGGAGCGAGCGGCGATCGCTCGACCTCGTCCAGATTTCGCTGGGCGACGCCCTCGAGGCCCTCGCGCGGCGCCTCGCGCGGCCTTAGCTTCTCTTCTCTTTTCGCCTCAGAAGACCTCGAGGCCGCGCGCCGTGGGCGTGGCCTCGAGGATCTCGGCCTTGGCGGATCGCCAGGCGGCGAGGATCTGGGTGCGCGCGCCGGGAGGCGCGAGAGCCAGCACGCAGCCGCCGCCGCCGGCGCCGCAGGCCTTGCCGCCCCAGGCGCCCGCCGCTCGCGCGGCCTCCAGCAGCCGCTCGATGGCCGGGGTCGAGATCTCCGGCGCGAGGCCGCGTCGCGCCTCCCACTCGCTCGCGACGGCCGCGCCGAGCTCGGGCCAGTCGCCGCTTTCGAGCGCTGGTGCCATGCGCCCGGCCGCGCGCGCGATTCGGTCGAGCCTGTCGATCCGGTCGGGATCGCCATCGAGCCGGCCGCGCACCACGCTCCAGTTGGCACCCGCTGAGAAGTGGCTCTGGCCCGTGTAGGCGACCACCAGCCGAGCGGCGAGCGCCTCCAGATCGACGGCCAATCGGCGGACTCGTTCCCCGCCCGGTTCGTGGCGGATCTCGAGAGCGCCGCCGAGCTGGGCGGGGAGATGATCCTGGAGACCGGTCGGCAACCCCATCAGCCGCGCCTCGAGATCCCGGGCGAGCCGGGCTCGTTCGAGGGGTTCGAGCCTCAGCGCGCCATCGCGCAAGGTCTCCGCCGCGGCGAGCAGGGCGATCGCGATCGCGGAGCTGCCTGCCAGTCCGGCGCCGCGTGGCGAGCCGGTCTTGATGGTCGACGTGCAGGGTCCCGGGTCGAAGGGAGAGAGCAGTCGAGCGACGAGCGCGCCCGCCGGCTCGAGCGCCAGCGCATCGAGCGACGCCGCGGTCACCTGCTCGTCGCCCTGGACGACGCGATAGTCGTGGCCGCCGACCACGAGCTCGACCTCGGCGCGGATGTCGATCGCGACGTTGACTGTTACGGCGCCGGGATGGAGCAGACCGAGCGGCCAGATGTCGAGCGTGCCTCCGCCCAGATCGACACGGCACCGGGCGATCGCCCGGATCGATCTTCACCGGCGGAGGGCGGCGGTCAGAGGGCGCTGCGGCCGGAACCGACGGCGAGCCGATCGGCGCCGACGGCGGGCCGCCGCTGGCGCGGCAGGTAAGGCGCGCCGGTAGCAAGGCTCGCGAGCATCTCGTCACGCACCGCGCGAAACTCGGCGAGCTCGAGCTTCGACAGCGGATCGCCGGGTACGCTGCGGATCGACAGGGGATCGATCCAGTGGCCGTTGCGCTGGACTCGGTAGTCGAGGTGCGGTCCGGTGGCGAGCCCGGTCGCGCCGACGAAACCGATCGACCTCACCTTGCGCCACCCGGGTTCCCGCGCGCACGCCGGAGGCGAACTTCGAAAGGTGCAGGTACGCGGTCACGTAGCCGTTCGTGTGACGTACCTTGACGGTCTTGCCGCCGCCACCGTCCCAGCCCGCGGAGAGCGACGGTGCCCGCGGCGGTGACGCGCACGGGAGTGCCGACCGGAGCGCCGTAGTCGACTCCGCGATGCGCCCGGAAGGTCTTGAGGACGGGGTGGAATCGGCGGTTCGAAAAGCGCGAGGTGACGCGCGAGTAGGGCAGTGGCGAGCGCAGGAACATCTTCACCAGCGGTCGGCCCTCGGCGTCGTAGAAGCCACCCTTGTCACCGAAGCGGAAGACGCGCAGCTCGTGGCCGCCACGGTCGTACGACAGGGCGAGTACGTTGCCGAGCCCGTGGAAGTTCGCCGTCGAGCCAGACCTCTTCGTAGAGCGCCGCGAAGCGGTCGCCGTTGTGCGAGATCGCGGGTGAAGTCGAGATCCCACTGCAACGCGTCGGCCATCGCGAAGGTCAGCTCACCGACGCCTCCAGCGCGCAGGATCGACGGCTCGAGCGCGCCTTCGAGGGTTCCTCGCAGGCTGCGCAGCCGCGTCTCGCGCTCGCAGGCCCGAAAGGCCGACTGCCACACTCCGTCCGGCGTCGCAACGTCATCAGTCCCTTGCCCTCGATCGAGAGGTCGAAACGTTCGAGTGTCTCGCCGTCGTAGTACGCGGCGAATTCGGTACCGGGGCGCAACTGGCGAAGGTCGACATAGCGGGCGGAGGCCAGGCCGCCGGTGGGCTTCGGCACCGGCCAGCCCGAGGTCGGCGAAGATGGCGCCCAGCGTCTGACCCGAACGTAGCCGGTCGACGCGGTCGGGCTCGGAATCCGCCGGCTTGCGTCGAATGCGTCGAGCTCGAGGCGAGCTCGGCGATCGCGCGATGTGGGGAGACAGCCGCCGTCTCGATCGCGGTCGGGCCGAAGAGCAACTCGTCCCGGTCGAGCAGGCCCCCGAGCGCGGCGATCGCCAGGAGACCGCCCAGCGGGACGCCGAAGCGCGTCCCGAGGTGTCTCCCCAGGTGTCGCCAATACGGCGGCCAGCCTTCGCGACGCCAGCCCATCGTGCGGGGGCTCCTCCTTCGTCAATCAGCGGATCGAAACGACCGAACTCGCCGATCCTAGAGCGCCGAGGGGAGCACTGTCCAGGGTAGAACCGGCCCGAAGGGTGGATCGAGGCTCGCACTGGGCGGCGGAGGCCGCGACCGACGCGTCACAGCGCAATTCAGCGCAGCGCGTCGGCGATCGTCGAGTCGGGATCGGCGGGCAGTCGTCCCTGGTACCGCACCTCACCGTCGCGCAGGACGACCAAGCCCGGCAGCGAGGTGACTGCGTGCGCCTTGGCGAACTCTCCGTCGCTGTCCAGGTAGGTCGGCGGCCGCAGCGACTTGCCTTGGAGGAACTTTTCGACCGCGGCGGCGTCCTCCTGAAAGACCACCGTTGCGACGCGCGCCTCTGACCCCCAGCGGTCGGAGACGGCGTTGGCGCGCTCGACGATGTCTCGGCAGCGCGGAGACCACGAAGCCCAGACCAGCAACACATGGCTGCCGCCGTCGAGGTCCGCCGAGGTCAGAGCGCCGCCGCGCAGCCCGGGGAGCCGGAAGCGCCCCTGGGCGTCGGCCGCGATCGCCGCGGCGAACAGCAGGGCGAACAGGACCAAAGCGGCCGTGAGAACGCCGCGGGGCGAAGCCTGCCGGAGAGTCGGCGTGTCGTTCATTGGCGGTCGAGGAGCGAGAGGATCTGTTCGTGAAGGCGGCTCGGCGCCGTCTGGCGCGGGCAGCGGCTGCGGACGAGGAGTATCAGATCGCTCGATCTCCGTGGCCCGATCCCGACACTGCGGGCACGCGTCGAGGTGGCGGCCGACGGGGTCGGTGATGGATCTCGCCGCGCCGCCGGTCGATCCAGAAGAACACAGCCCTTCGGATCCTTCTACAGGCCATTGCCGGTTTCCGCGTCGTAGGCGTCGAGCATCGGTCGATTCCCTCTGGTCAACCCGCCGGAAAGGCCGGGTATTCCTGGTCGGCGCCGGTGTCGCCCCTCATGCGGATTCCTCCCGGCGGTCACCGGTGCCTTCCTCCGTCCTCGTTCGACGCTTGGCCGGCTCGGTATCGCCGCGCAGATAGCCATGCTCTCGCGCGTAGACGAGCAGCGCCTCCTCGAGCAGCTTGCGGCCTCGGTAGAGACGGCTCATTACCGTGCCGACCGGAATGTCGAGAATCTCGGCGATCTCCTTGTAGGAGAAGCCCTCGAGGTCGGCCAGCAGAACCGCCATCCGATAGTCCGGCGGCAGGCGGTCGAGCGCGTTCTGGACGCCCTCGTCGAAGCTCGCGTCGAGGATCTCCTCCTCGGGGTTCTTGATCTGGCCCGCTGAGTCGGTGCGCACCTGGCTCTCTAGGGCTCCTTCGATCTCCGCGAAGTCGCTGGCCACGGGCTTCGCCTGGCGCTTGCGATACTCGTTGATGAAGGTGTTCCTGAGGATCTTGAAGAGCCACGCCTTGAGGTTGGTCCCCGGCGTGAACTGGTCGAAGCTCCGATAGGCCTTGAAGTAGGTCTCCTGCACCAGATCCTCGGCATCCTCGGCGTTGCGCGCCATCCGATAGGCGGTGTTGTAGAGCGCGTCGAGGTGTGGCATCGCCACGCTCTCGAACCCGTCGAACTGCTTGCCTTGCTTCGCTCTAACACTCATGATCGCCCTCGCCAGCCTACCTCTATCGTTACGGCATACGCACGACCGGTGCCAGCCCGTCCAGCTCCGTCATACGCTCTAGCCCGTGCGCCGCCCCGCTCTGTTGGTCCTGCTGCTGCTCGCCCCCCTCGCCCTCTGGGTCGCTTCGGGGTTCTGGGCGGTCAGCTACGACGACGGCTACATCACCTACAGATACGCACGAAACGTCGCGCAGGGACGCGGTCTCGTCTTCAACGAGGGCGAGAGAGTCCTGGGGACCTCGGCGCCCGGCTATGCGGCGCTGCTCGGCGCGCTCGCGCGAGCGGGCCGTCCCTTTGGTCTTGGCGTCGCGGATGCCGGAGCGGCCTTGTTCTTCGTCTCGCTCCTGGCGCTCTCCGCGCTCCTGGCGCGCCGCGGCCAGTGGCGCGCGCCCCTTCTCTTCGGGGCCCTAGCGCTCGTCAGCCGGTTCGACCTCGAGCTCGAGGGCTGTGAGACGCTGCCGGCGCTCGCGCTGCTCGTTGCCGCGTTTCGGCTGGCCTGGGACGGCGAGCGGCCGGTCGCGGCGGGGCTCGTCGGCGGCCTCGCCGCGGCCTTCCGCTTCGACTCGGGCCTGGCGCTCGCCGCTCTTGGACTGGCCCTCTGGGCCCGCCGACGCCACTTTCCGGTGCGCTTCGCGGCGGCGGGAGGCGCGACCCTCGTCGCCACTGCCGCGGCCCTGGCGCTCTACTACGGCTCGTTCGTACCGACTACGCTCGCGGGCAAACGGTCGGAGCTGGCGCTGGCGCCTTCGAGCTATTCGGCAGCCGAGTGGTCCTGGCTCGAGCGCGTCTATGGCACCGGCGGTGCGCTCGCGCTGATCGCGCTCGCGCTCGCGGGCGCGCTCGTCATCTGGGCTCGCTCGCGTGGCAGCGAAGACCGGCTCGTGCTCGTCGCCGTGGTCGGTTGGCTCGCAGCTCACGAGACGTTTTACCGGCTGGTCGGCGTGCCCTTCTCGCCCTGGTATCAGGTTCACCTCTTCCACATGCTGCTGGCGGCGGCGGCCGCCGGAGCGCTGATGCTCGCCGGCCGCGGCCTATCGTCGTTCGGGCGAACGGCGCCGCTTCCAGCGGGCCGCTTCGGGCTCGCGACGCTTCTCGTGATACCGCTGTTGCTCCCTTCTCTGCGCTTCGCGGTCACCCATCGCGGCTTGCCCCCGGACCCGCGCGTTCGCGTCTACCGCGACGTCGCCCTGGCGGCCGACCGCTGCACCGGGTCGCAGGGCGCTATCGCGGCGGTCGAGATCGGCGCGCTCGGCTTCTTTAGCGATCGGCCGGTGCTCGATCTCGTCGGGCTCGTCGATCCGGGGCTGCTGCGGGCGAAGTCGGAGGGTCGGCTCGCGGCGGCGCTGCTCGCGCGCCGACCCGACTTCCTGGTCGACCATCCGACCTTCCGGCAGCCGTACTGGGATCCGGTTCTCGCGCTGCCCGAAGTCGCCGGCCAATTCGAGGTCGTGGGCACCTTTCACCGTCCGGAGTATCCGACCGCAGTTCGGCTCCTGGCGCGCAGGGGTGCCTGCCCTCCGGCGGCCGAGTAGCGCGACTCGCCATGAGAGAATCTCCATGCGTGAAACCGGCGTCGAGCACGGCCCCCGCCCGCACCCCCTCGGCCGATCGACTGATCGAGCTGGTGAGGGCTTTTGAAGGGCGCTCCGTTCTGATGCTCGTCGACCTCGTCGCCGACCGCTTCATTACCGGCGTGCCGAAGCGGATCAGCCGTGAGGCACCGGTCTTGATCCTGCGCTACGAGGGCGAATCGCTCGCGCCGGGTGGCGGGGCCAACGCGGCCGCCAATGTCCGCGCGCTCGGCGGCCGGCCGCTGCCGTTCGGCTGCGTCGGCGACGACGCCGACGGCCGCGACCTGCTCGACGCGCTTTCGGCGCGGGGCATCCCGGTCGGCGGCGTCGCGGTGCTGCCAGGATGGCGCACGCCCACGAAGACGCGGATCCTCGCCGGCTTTCCGAGCTCCAACAAGCAACAGGTGGTGCGTTTCGACCGCGAGCCGCAAGCGCCGCTCACGGTCGAGGATCGGGCCGGGGTCATCCGGCGCGTGGCCGCGGAGGTCGCGGCCTCGGCCGAGCCGGCAGACGTGGCGATCCTCTCCGACTACGGCTATGGCGCGGTCGGTCCCGAGCTCGTGGCGCCGGTCCGTTCCGCGCTCGGGCCGGAGGCCTTGATCCTCGCCGACAGTCGCTTCCACCTCGGCGAGTATCGGGGCTTGGACGGCGCCACTCCCAACGAAGAGGAGGCCGAGGCGTTGGCGGGCGTGCGTCTCGCCGGTTCGGCGGGCGCGCTCGAGAGCGCTGGTCAGGCGCTCCGGTCGCGGCTGGGCTGCCGCTTCCTGCTCGTGACACGCGGCAGCCAGGGCATGTCCCTGTTCGAGCCGGCCGGCGGCGCTCACGTGCCGGTGCACGGATCGGCGCAGGTCGCCGACGTGACGGGAGCGGGTGACACTGTGATCGGCACTTTCGCGCTCGCTCTCGCGGCCGGAGCGACGCCGCTCGAGGCGGCGCTGCTCGCCAACTACGCCGGCGGGGTCGTGGTGATGAAGATGGGCACTGCCACGCTCGAGCCCGGCGAGCTCGTGGCGGCGATCGAGTCGGGTCGCCACCTGCTCGAGGAGGTGGAGTGGGCGAAGTGATCGAAGTGAGCCGGCTCGCCGAGCGGCTCGCCGAGTTGCGTCGCGCCGGGCGGACCATCGCCCTCGCCAACGGCCACTTCGACCTGCTGCACGTCGGCCATCTGCGATATCTCGCCGCTGCGCGCGCCGCGGCGGACACGCTGGTCGTAGCGGTCAACGATGACGCTTCCGTCACGCGGCTGAAGGGTTCCGGCCGTCCGATCGTGCCCGCGGCGGAGCGCGCCGAGTTGCTCGCGGCCCTCGATCCCGTCGATTTCGTGGTCGTCTTCGCTGGAGATTCGCCCGCGCCGCTGCTCGCCGAGTTGCGCCCCGACGTTCACTGCAAAGGGCCGGACTACGGCACGCCCGAGCGAGTGCCCGAGTTCGAGGTCGTTCGAGCCTACGGCGGGCGTACGCTGTTGGTCGGCGACCCGAAGGACCACGCCACGAGCGACCTGATCGGCCGGGTCCGGGCGCTGCCGTAGCCGCGGTGCGCATCCTTCTCGTCCGCACCAGCGCGCTCGGCGACGTCGTCAACGCCCTGCCCGTGCTCGGGGCCATCCGACGCCACCGGCCCGAGGCGACGATCGCATGGGTGGTCGACGAAGCGCTGGCTCCGCTGCTCGAGGGCCACGAGAGCCTCGACCAGTTGATCGCCGCGCCGCTGCGCCGGGCCCGACGGGCGGGCTCGCGTCTCGCCGGCGCTCGCGACACGGTCCGATTCCTCGCGCGGCTTCGCGCCTTCGGCGCCGATATCGCGCTCGACCTCATGGGCAATCACAAAGGCGCCTCGATCGCTCGGCTGTCGGGCGCGCGCCGGCGTCTCGGTCTCGACCGCGGCAGCCGTCGGGAACGCTCGAGCGCGGTCTGGATCAACGAGCCGGTGGCCGCGCGCGGACGGCACGCGGTGGACCGCATGCTCGATCTCGTCCGGCCGCTCGATCTGCCGGACGAGCCGCCCGATTTCGCGCCGGAGCGACTCGCCTGTGGTCGTGACCGCGAGCCCGCGGGCGAGTACGTCTACATTCACCCCGGGGCCGCATGGGGCAACAAGCGGTATCCGCCCGAGCGTTGGGGTCGCGTCGCCGCCGCGCTCGCCGCGCGCTCGGGCCTCGCGATTCAGGTCGGTGCCGCGCCGGGGGAAGGGGCGCTCGCCGACGGTGTCGTGGCGGCGAGCGGAGGCGCCGCGCGGCGCCTCGAGCTGCCCGATCTCGAATCGCTGGCGGGAGCGCTGCGCGGGGCGCGGTTGGTGCTCGGCGGCGATACCGGCGCGCTGCATCTCGCCGCGGCGCTCGGCCGGCCCGTGCTCGGCGTCTACGGCCCGACCGACCCGGACCTGCACGGGCCGCGCGGCGCCGCGGCCCTGCTCTTCGAACGCTTGCCATGCAGCTTCTGCCACCGGCGCATGTCAGATGCGAGACCTTGTCTGCTCGGGCTGGAGCCGGAGCAGGTGGCGGCGCGAGCGTTCGGCCTGTGCAACCTCGATTGACCCCTTTTCGAGGCCGCTGCTACACTGCGGGCGCTATCTCGCGGCCCGATCGACCGAGCTCCGGCGCCCCTCTTGGGGCCGCAGCCGGCGGTCCCGCGGAGTAGACATCCGCCTATGAGCCATCGCCTCGGAGACGTCCTGGTCAAGTCCGGGAGACTCAGCGCCGAACAACTCCAGCAGGGCCTCGCCCTCCAGAAGGAAAAGGGAGGACGGATCGGTTCGGCGTTGGTGAAGATCGGCGTGATCACCGAGAAGGAGCTCGTCGAGTTCCTCTCTCAACACTTCGGCGTTCCCGCGATCGACCTGGCACGGGTCGAGATCGACGAAGGAGTGATCAAGATCATCCCGGCGGATGTCGCTCGCAAGTACACGATCCTGCCGGTCGCCAAGGTCGGAGCCAAGATCACCCTGGCGATGATCGATCCGACCAACGTCTTCGCGATGGACGACATCAAGTTCATGACGGGGTACAACGTCGATCCCGTCGTGTCGTCCGAGAGCGCGCTGCGGACCTCGATCGACAAGTACTACGGGTCGACCCACGCGATCGAGCTCAAGAAGGTCATGGAGGACCTGACCGAGCCGTCCTCCTCCGCGGATGCCTCGCTCGAAGTGCTCGAGGAGGAGGAGGATCTCGACCTCGACACACTCGAGAAGGAGTCCGAAGAAGCGCCGGTCGTCCGCTTGGTCAATATCATCCTGACCGACGCGATCAAGCGCGGCGCTTCGGACATTCATATCGAGCCGTACGAGAAGGACTACCGCGTCCGCTACCGCATCGACGGTCTGCTCTACGAAATGATGCACCCGCCGCTGCGGTTGCGCGAAGCGATCACCAGCCGCGTGAAGATCCTGGCCAAGCTCGACATCGCCGAGAAGCGCCTGCCGCAGGACGGCCGCATCAAGATCAAGACGCGCATCCAGGAGCGGATCAAGGACCTCGACTATCGGGTGTCGGTGCTGCCGACGATCTACGGCGAGAAGATCGTGATGCGGTTGCTCGACAAAGACAACCTGATGCTCGACATGACCAGGCTCGGCTTCGAGGTCGATTCGCTGCGTCGATTCGAGCAGGCGATTTTCAAACCCTACGGCATGGTGCTGGTCACCGGACCGACCGGATCGGGCAAGACCAACACGCTGTATTCGGCGCTGCAACGGATCAATACGCCCGAGGTCAACATCATCACCGCCGAGGATCCGGTCGAATTCAACCTGCCGGGGATCAATCAGGTGCAGATGAAGGAGCAGATCGGCCTCAACTTCGCGGCCGCGCTCCGGTCCTTCCTGCGGCAGGACCCGAACATCATTCTGGTCGGCGAGGTGCGCGACTTCGAGACCGCCGAGGTCGCGATCAAGGCCGCGATGACGGGCCATCTCGTGCTCTCGACGCTGCACACCAACGACGCTCCATCCTCGATCAACCGCTTGATGAACATGGGCATCGAGCCGTTCCTGGTGGCGACGTCGGTGCACCTGATCGCCGCTCAGCGGTTGGTTCGGCGCATCTGCAGCGCCTGCAAGGAGCCTGTCGATGCGCCGCCGGCGGCGCTCGTCAACGTCGGTTTTCCGGAGCGCGAAGCGAAGAGCGTCAAGCTCTTCAAGGGCCGAGGTTGCGAACGCTGCTCGAGCACGGGATACAAGGGGCGCGTGGGACTGTACGAGGTCATGGAAGTCGGCGACGATATCCGCGAGCTGATCCTCTCGGGCGCCTCCGCGGTCGAGCTGCGCACGAAGGCGATCGAGGCCGGCATGATCTCGCTACGCGCCTCGGGTCTGCAGAAGCTCCGCGAGGGCGTCACCACGATCGAAGAGGTCGTGCGCGAGACGGTCATCTGACGCCGAAGCCGCGCGGATCGCGCTGTGCGCACCCTTATCGTCTTCCTGTTCCTCTCGTTTCTCCGCATGATCGCGGCGCTGTTGTGGCCGCTCGAGCTCGACTGGGTCTCGCCGCCCGAGAGCGACCGCCCATGGCGTGGCGTGCGCGTCGTCGCCCTGCTCAATCACACCAGCCTCTTCGAGTGGCTCTTCCTGACCGCGATGCCGCTCTCGGCGGTGTGGCAGTTGGCTGCGCACGGCGTCGTTCCCGCGGCCGAGAAGACCCTCAAGCGCCCTTGGGTCGGATGGTTCTACAAGACGGTGGCCGCCCACGTCGTGTCGATCACCCGCGAGCGGGACCACACTTGGCGCACGGTCTTGGCGCGCATCGACGATCCGAAGTCGACCATTCTCCTCGCGCCCGAGGGGCGAATGAAGCGGCGCAACGGGCTCGATTCGAACGGCCAAGCGATGACTGTCCGCGGCGGGATCGCCGACATTCTCGAGGGGATTCCCGACGGCGGGCTGATCGTCGCGTACTCGGGCGGGCTCCACCATGTCCAAGCGCCGGGGGAGCGCCTGCCCCGGCCTTTCCGCACCGTTCGCATGCGCCTCGAGCGCCTCGAGATCGATCGCTATCGCCAGGAGTTGCTCGAGGCGGCGGGTGGCGCGGCGCAGTTCAAGCGCGCGGTGGCTGCCGACCTCGACCGGCGCCGGGACCGCCACTGCCCGCCCCTCGAGCGCGCCTCGTTCGACGCTCGACGCTACGCCCGGCTCCCGCGCGGGGGACCGGGCGTCGCCAAGGGGAAGGACGCGCCCTATTTGACGATCAGCGTGCCCTTCATGCCGGCGGCGTAGTGGCCCGGGAAGGTGCAGATGAAGAGGTACTCCCCTGGCTCCTTGGGCGCGTCGAAGGTGACCTCGACGGTCTCGCCGGCGCCTGCGAGCGCGGTCGAGGCGAGGATCCACTTCTTGCCGCTGTCCGGGATGTAGGCCTTGTCGCGCGCCATCATCGCCTCCATCACGAACTGGTCGACCGGCGCGCCCTTGGCCAGCAGCACGAAGTTGTGGGCCATCTGCTCCTTGGGCATGGCGCCGACCACGGTCAGCACGACATTGAGCTTCTCGCTCGGCTTGGCGTTGATGGTCTTGACGTCGAACTGCATGGCGTCGTTGCCCTTGATCTTGATGACGCGCGGGGCGGCATCGGCGGCGTGGGCGACAGCGCCGAAGACGAAAGCCAGCAGAGCGCCGGCGAGGATCGACTGCCTGGATCGTTGGAACATGGAACGAATCTCCTTTCGGGGTTTCCGGCGCAGAGCCGGAGCCGTTGTCTGGATGAGTCTAGACGAATGAGCCGCGGGCCTCGACCTACCCCGTGGGGCGGGAGCGGCTCAAGCTCGGGAATCCCACAGCACATCGTCGCGACCGGCGCGACGGTTGGCGGTGCGGGCGAAGACGAACAGGGCGTCGGAGAGCCGGTTCAAGTAGGCGGCGGCGGTGGCGTTCACAGTTTCGCGCCGAGCCAGGGTGACCAAGAGCCGCTCCGCGCGGCGGCAGACCGTGCGTGCGACGTGGAGGCCGGCCGCCGCCGCGGTGCCACCAGGCAGGACGAAGTTCTCGAGCGGTGGCGACTCGGCGTTGAATCTGTCGATCGCCGCCTCGAGCGCCGCGACGTGCCGGGGCTCGATCCGTGGCACCGGGTGGATTTCCTTTGCGCTCTCGGGCATGCAGAGGTCGGAGCCGAGGTGGAACAGCTCATTCTGGATCCGGGCGAGCTCGCGATCGAGATCGGGAGGCGCACCGGCGGTCCGGACGACGCCGACGCAGGCATTGAGCTCGTCGACCGTGCCGTAGCAATCGACCCGCAGGTCGTCCTTGGGCACCCGCCCGCCGAAGCCCAGGGCGGTCGTGCCGTCGTCGCCGGTACGGGTATAGATGCGCGTAAGCCGGGGCATGGGACGTGCATTGTAACCGCAGCGAGGAGACGCTCCCGATGCGCGTACCTGCCCCGCTTGCGATCCTGCTCGTTCTCTCGGTCTCGGCCTGTGCCTCCCTCCGGTCGGTCCCCTCGGTGCCGTTCGATGGCGAGGGGGGCGCAGTGCGGGTGCGCGTCTTCGCGGACGACGAGGCCCGGGGAGCCGGCGAAGTGCTGACCAGCCGGATCGTCGGCGAACTGGAGCGGCGGGGCGAGGATCGGACTTGGCGTCCCGTCTTCCGGTCGCTCGAGCCCTCGTGGACGGTCGCCGGGCTCGCGCCCGGGCGTTACCGGGTGACGTTCGCTGCTCGCCTCGACGGCGAAGGCGCCGTCGAGGCGCTCGAGCGGACGGTGACCGAGGAGGTCAAGGTGGTCGAAGGCGAGGTCGCGCAGGTCGAGCTGGTGCTCGACCACGTCTCGCCCGCGATGGTGGCGGCGGGCGTGGTCGGCATCGTGGTGGCCGCGGTGCTGCTCCACGAACTGCTCGACGATCTCGACCTGCCCGCCCCGCCACCGCCGCCGGCCTGGGCCCTCGAAACGGCCTTCTGGGTGACCCTCGACCTGGCTTCGGCGCCGAATCCCTGGGTGGAACGGGCGCGAGGTCCTCAGGTCACGTCGACGTTCCCGGTCGAGGGTGATCTGGTCGCCGCGGCGCGACCCCGGGTCGTGCTCTCGCTCTCGGCGCCGCTCGACCCGGCTTCGGTCGTGCCCGACGCGATCCGCGTGACGACGGCCGAGGGCGTCGAGCTCGCGGGCACCGTTTCCTACGATCGGCGGCGCTGGTGGCTCCTCTGGGAGCCCGCGGAAGACTTGCCGCGCGACGCCAGCCTCGAGGTGAGCGTCTCTCCGCGGTTGTCGGGCGTCGACGGTGAGCCCCTCTCGGGAGCCGAGCGCTTCGTCTTCGCCACCGCCCGCTGAGCGCTTCGGTTCAGGGGCCGGCGGGACCGACGCCGAGCGGCCGCCAGCGTACGACGCGGACGGTGCCTGGCCAGCGCTCGGCCTCGAGCTCGACGACGCGCTCCATGCCCGCGAGCTCCGAGCGCGCTTCGATGCGATAGCGGGAACCACCGAGTGGTATCACCCGACTGGAGATCTCTCCGCCCGCGAACAGGGTCGGCGTCAGGCCGCCGACTTCGCCTCGAGCGAGTCGCGCGAGCGTCGCGTCGGCCGCGGAGTCGACGAGCACGTCGAGGCGGAGCCGACGTGCCGCGTCGAGCTGGGCCCGGCGCTCGGCGACGAGGATTCCCGCGAAGAGCAACAGCGCACCCTCGACCAGCAAGAGCAGGAAGAGGGCGAGCAGCAGCGCGACGCCGCGCTCCGACGGTGGAGCGCCGCGGCGAGTCGGGCTCACCACCACGAGCGCCTCGCGGCGATCGAGAGGGTCGCCGCTTCGAGCGTCGTACCGCGACGACGCCACTCGGCCGACATCACCCGGGTCAGAGGAGCATGCTCCGCGCGGCGGCGGACGATCTCGATCTCGATCAATCCGGGCACCGGCACGCGCCAGCGGAAGGCGACCACGTCTTCGAGCAGCACGCGCTCGGCGGGTGGCGCGCCGGACGCCGGCGCCTCGGCGCGCAGCAGGCGGCCGTCGTCCGCGGCCCAGGCGAGCGCCCGCTCGCCCTCGAAGAGCACCAGCGGCTCGCTGCTCCAATCGGGACTCCAGATCTCGGCCGGCACGCCGCCGCGCAGGTCGGTGCGTAGCCAGCGCAGGGCGAGGTCGTCGTCGACAGTGCGCAGCTCCCGCGCCGAGGCGGAGAAGATCCGGCCGCTCTCGACCAGAAGCTGGCCGGCCAGGGCGAGCACGAGGAGCAGCAGGAGCATGGCGACGACGAGCTCGATGAGCGAGAAGCCCGCCGCGCCGCGCCGCGGACGCGCGGTCACGGCCGCCACAGCAGGGCCTCCAGGGCGCGCCGATAGTCGGTCCCGTCGGCACGGTAGGTCGCGGTGATACGGATCTCGTAGAGCGCCGGGGTCGCGGAGGGTTCGACCTCGAGTCGGAGCCTGCCCGACTCCGCGGCGAACGGCACCGCAAGATCCCCGGAGGCCAGCGGCTGCGCCCCCGCGCGGATCTGTTCGTAGGCCGCCTCGAGCGCGCGTTCGGCCTCGGCGTGCACGGCGAGGCGCCTCTCGGTACGGAACTCGACACCGGCGAGGCCGAGCCCGGAGAGCAACAGGACAGAGAGAATTGCGAGCGCGATGAGCGTCTCGATGAGCGTGAAGCCGCGCTCGGCGGTGGCGGCAGGCGCCCGGCGCCGAGCTAGTAGCGGTCGAACGTGATCAGCCAGACCTCGACACCCCAGTAGGTGTCGACGGCGTAGGCCATGCCGAGATCCGGCCCGACTCCGAGATCGCGGGCCCCCGTCTCCCAGTCGACCAGGTACTTCTTGTAGGAGGAGAAGTTGGTCGCGTCCCACAGGCCTCGCTTCTCGCGCTTGGCCTGTCGCTCGATCTTGCGCAGCTCGTTGAAGCGGCGTGAACTGCCCGAGACGGTGGCGTAGCCGGCCGCGACAAGCTCCACGGCGAGGTCGCTGCCGTCGGCGAGGACCGCGTCGCGCAAGAGCGTCTGGTCGCGCGCCTCGCCCGCCTTCGGGTCGATCGAGAGCTCGACCTTCTGATTCTCGGCCAAGCGCCGGGAAACGTAGAGCAGCGCTTCCTGGCCGTAGTATTCGGCGGCCTTGCGCGGCCGTGCCGGATCCGGGGCGTCGATCCCGGCGAGCCGCACCGTCTTGAGCTCTTCGCCGATCCGGACGCGGAACGTGTCGGCGTCGATCACCCCGACGACCGCCGCGGTCTCCGCTCCCAGCGGGGCGGTGCCGAGCAGGAGGAGAGCCAGCGTCTGGCGCAGCATGATCCGGGAATCTACCAAGGCGCTTCGCGAAATGCGAAACCGCCGCCGCCAGCTCAGACGCCGAGGTCGAGTCCCAACCGTTCGATCGCGCGCTCGACACGCCTCCACTCCTTCTCGTAGCGCGCCGCCGGGGCTCTGTAGGCCACGAGATAGACGCTGCCGGACAACGGGTTGGCGATCGCCAACTGGTAGAGACGGAGAGCATTGCCCCGCTCGTCCTCGAGGTCGATTTCTGCGCGGAACGCTTCGAATGGGGGCTGGCTAGAGCTCGAGCGCCGGCGCACGCGATAGCGCTCGGCGAGCCTGTCGAGAAAGCCGCGCGCGAAGTCGGAAGGGGTCTGCCCCGTGCGCTCGGAGACATGCCGCAGCAGGCTCAAGGAGACGCCGATCTCGAAACGGCCGTTGGCGTCGGGCGCGTCGAGCGAGAAGGAACAGGCGTCCGCTCCCTCACCGGGCGCATCGCGGAAGTGCCAGCCGTCCGGCACCAACACCTCGGCGCTCATCCCGCTGCAGGCGCGCCAGGAGTAGCCGGCAGGCGCAGGTTCGGCCGCTGCGAGAGGCGACGCGACGAGGAGCGAGAGCAGGGCCCAGACGGCCGGCGGCGGGCGCTGCGCCGCGCGGCGCGTCACGGTGAGCCTCGCGGCGGCGGCGGCCAGGCGAGATCCGGGGGCGGCTCGCGAGCGTAGGGATCGTCGTCGGCGGGCGCTTCGAGGACCTCGTCATCGACGCCGTCATCCAGGTCGTGGCTAGCGGGCTCGATGCGGCGTCGTCCGCCCGCTTGCGCGCCGGCTTCAGACTCGAGGCGGCGAGCGATCGACGAGAGGTCGGGCCGGGCCTGGGCGCGCTCGAGCGGCGAGCCGCCGGGACAGGGCTCGCTCGGATCCGCGCCCTGCGCGAGCAGCGCGTCCACCAGGACCCGGTTGCCGGCGTCGACCGCCGCCGCCAGCACCGAGCGACCGGAACCATCGTGGCCGTGCACGCTCGCGCCGGCGTCGATCAGGTCGAGAGCGATCTCCGTGCGCCGCCGGTCGATGGCGTGCACCAGCGCCGGTTTGTCGAGCCAGGCAGCGCTCGGATCCGCGCCTGCGGCGAGCAGCAGGTCGACGATGCGCACGTGCCCTTCGCGCGCGGCGGCGGCGAGCGGATTGCGCTTGCCGTCCTGCACGATCTGCGCGCCCTTCTCGATCAGTGACCGGGCAACGTCGGCATGTCCGCGCAGCGCCGCGAGGTCGAGCGCGCTCGAGCCGCTGCCGTCGGTGGCGTCGACCCAGGCGCCGGTTGCCAGGCAGAGGTCGGCCAGCCTGCGATCGCCGCGGAAGGCGGCATCGAGCAGCTCGGCGTCACCTCCGGGACAGGGCCCGTCGTTCCTTAGCGGCGTCGCCTGGCGCTCGAACGTCGTTACGGCCGGTGGGCCCGCCACCGCGGGCGGGGGGTCTTGGGCGCAGCCAATCGCCGTCGCGACGGCCAGAACGAGGGCGCCGCGTCGGAGGACTCGGCTCGGAGTTCCTGCGTGCATGGTTTCGGAGCCGAAGTGTAGCGCGATCGCCGGCGGCGGCGGCACGGAGCGTGCGGGCGGCGATGGGGTCGAATATGCTCGGCGCAGGATGCAGCGGTCGCGAACGTCTCGCCTCGTTCTGGTGCCCGCCGCGCTCGCCCTGGCCTGGGGCTGCAGCGCCGCGCCTCCCGCCCGGGTTCGCCCGCAGCCGCCGGCGGCGCCGGGCGGCGACAGCCTCGGCGCGACGCTCTGGATCCAGACCGCCGCCGAAGCCGAGCTGCTCTCCGAGGCGACCTTCGCCGCTGCGACCCGCGCCGTCGAGCTGGCCGTCGCCGCCGCCGACTGGAGCGCTCTCGATCAGGGTCCGGCCGCGCGCGAGCTACCGCCCGCGGTGATCGCGGACGTCGACGAGACCCTGCTCGACAACTCCCCGTACGAAGCCGCGCGGCTGCGCGCGGGGCGGGAATTCGAGCCGGCGAGCTGGGATGCCTGGGTGCGCCGCGCCTCGGCGGCGGCGCGACCGGGCGCCTTGGCTTTCGCGCGCCGCGCCGAAGCGCTGGGCGTGACGCTCTTCTACGTCACCAACCGCGACCGCGACCAGGAGGCTGCGACCCGCGAGAACCTGGAGCGCGCCGGCTTTCCGCTGCGCACCGACCTCGACACGGTGTTGGTCGAGGGCGAGCGCGCCGACTGGGGGCGCGACAAGGAGAGCCGGCGCGCCGCGGTGGCTCGCAGCCACCGGGTGCTCCTGCTGCTCGGCGACGATCTGAATGATTTCGTCTCGGCGGCCCGCTCCTCGCTCGAGGAGCGCCGCGCCCTCGCCGAGCGCCACCGCGAGCGCTTCGGGAAAGACTGGTTCCTCTTCGCGAACCCCGTCTATGGTTCCTGGCGGCGCGCGCTCGAAGGTTACGCTTCCGGTTTGTCCGCGGCGGAGGCCCGGCGCTTGCGCGCGCTGCACCTGCGCGGCGCCGAGTGAAGCGCGGAGTGAAGCGCGGCGTGAAGCTGCTCGACCGCGCTCGCCGCTTCGAGCGGATCTACGCCGTCGTCTGCAGCATCCCGAAGCGGCGGGTCGCGAGCTACGGCCAGGTCGCCGCGCTCGCCGGGCTGCCCGGGCGGGCGCGGCTGGTCGGCTATGCGCTCGCGGCTCTGCCCGATGGCAGCGGCGTCCCCTGGCAACGCGTGATCAACGCCCGCGGCGAGGTGAGCGCGCGCTCCGAGCCGGGCCGGGACCACTACCAGCGCCACCAGCTGGAAGAGGAGGGCGTCGAGTTCGACCCGCAGGGCCGAATCGACCTGGCGCGATTCGGTTGGGAGCCGGGCGGACCTCAGCGCCGGTGGCGGTGAACGCGCCGAGCTCGGCTATTCTCGCGGAACATGCCGCGTCGCAACTCCACCTTCGTCGCCGAGCTCGGTCCGGGCGGGCTCTCTTCGCTCTCGCTGGCGCTGCTCACCGGGCTGCTGGGGCTCGGCATTCCCGTCGCGTGGCGACTGCTGGCGGTATGCCGGCGCGCAAGCGGCGATCCCTTGCGCCGATCGGATGCGCTGCTCGTCTTGGGGCGCGAGCTCGTCGACGATCGGCCGACCGAGGTCTTCAAGGCGCGGCTCGACCACGCCGCCGACCTCTACCGCGCGGGCTGGGCGCCCCGCATCGTGGTCTCCGGCGGGATGACCGGAACGGCGAGGCGCAGCGAGGCCAGCGCTGGACGCGGGTATCTGATCCACGCCGGCTTGCCGGCGGCCGACCTCTGGACCGAAGATGCCGCGCGCTTCACCCTCGAGAACCTTTCGAACGTGCGCCGGACGCTCCGTGCGCGCGGTCTCGCCCGGCTGATCCTCGTCTCCGACCCGCTGCACCTGGCGCGCGCGGCGGCGTTGGCCGCCGGGCTCGGGCTCGACTTCGTCTGCTCGGCCGCCGCCGCAGCACCCCCCCGTGCGGGCACGGCGGCGTGGTGGTTGCGCGCGGGCCGCGAGGCCTTCCTGATCCACTGGTACCGCGTCGGCTTCGCCTACAGCCGGGCGATCCGGTCCGAGAAGCTACTCTCCCGCGTGACTTGAGCGATCGTTGCGCGGTTCTCGCGGCGCTAGGATGAGGCCTTTCCGAGAAGGAGGTCTCATGGTTCGACTCCGATTCGCCACCGCCCTCGCGCTCGCGCTGCCCGCGCTCGGCGCGGCGGCCGATCTCGACACGCTCGGCCGGATCCGTGCGGAGGGCTTGCGCTCGTCCGAGGTGATGGAGATCGTCGAGTATCTGACCGACCAGGTCGGCCCGCGCCTGACCGGCTCGCCGCAGATGAGAGCGGCCAACGACTGGACGCGCGACAAGCTCGCGGAGTGGGGTCTCGCCGACGCGCGGGTCGAGCCCTTCGACTTCGGCGAAGGGTGGAGCTTCACGCGCTGCGAGCTGCGGATGACGACGCCGGTGCCGGCGGTGCTCTTCGCGCTGCCCAAGGCCTGGACGCCGGGGACTCCGGGCGTCGTTCACGGCGAGGCGATGAAGGTCGAGCTCGAGTCGGTCGAGGACGTGGAGAAGCTTGCCGGCAAGATCGCGGGCAAGATCCTCTTGGTCGCCGACGCGCGCGAGCGCCGCGATCCCGAGAAGCCGATGTTCGGGCGGAAAACGGCGGAGGAGCTCGCGGATCTCGTCGCCTACGACATCCCGGGCGAGCGGGATCGCGACGCCTGGCGCGCCCGCTCGCGCAAGCGGCGCGCGATCTGGAAGAAGGCCAACGAGCTCTTCGCCGCCGAGGGCGTCGTCGCGACGATCGACGTCGCGTCCTTCGACCATGGCGCGGTGCGGCTCGGATCCGGCGGCACCAACGGCATCCCCGGCGAGGCCGAGGGCGTGCCCTCGCTCGTGCTCGGCGCGGAGCAATACGCGCGCATCGCTCGGCTGCTCGACCAGGAGGTCGTGGTGGAGCTCGAGCTCGAGGTCGCGGCGGCCTATCATCGTGACGATTTGAATGCCTGGAACACGCTCGCCGACCTGCCGGGCGGTGGCGCGCGGGACGAGATCGTCATGGCCGGCGCGCACCTCGATTCCTGGCATGCGGGCACCGGCGCGACCGACAATGCCGCCGGCTCGGCGGTCGTCATGGAGACGGCGAGGATCTTGAAGTCGCTCGGCAGGACCCCGCGCCGGACGATCCGCTTCGCGCTCTGGAGCGGCGAAGAGCAGGGACTTCTGGGCTCGAGCGCCTACGTCGAGCAGCACCTGGCGACGCGGCCCGAGTCGACCGACCCGGAACAGCTCGAGCTGCCCGAGCGCTGGCGCCAGCGCGGCTGGCCGATCCAGCCGCGACCCGAGCACGCGAAGTTCTACGCGTACTTCAATCTCGACAACGGCGGCGGCCGCGTCCGCGGCCTCTACGCCCAGGAGAACCTGGGCGCCAAAGCGGTTTTCGAGCGCTGGCTCGAGCCGCTCGCCGATCTGGGCGCCGCGACCGTGACGATGGAGAACACCTCGTCGACCGACCATGTCCCGTTCGACCGCGTCGGCCTGCCCGGCTTCCAGTTCGTGCAGGACTCGCGCGACTACGGCACGCGCACCCATCACTCCCATCTCGACACCTATGACTATCTCGACCGCGAGGATCTGATGCAGGCCGCGGTGGCGATGGCGAGCGTCGTCTGGCAGGCGGCCAACGAGGAGGGCCCCTTCCCGCGCAAGCCGATGCCCGAGGAGTCGAAGGAGGAGAGAGAGAAGCGCGAGAAGAGGGAGCGCGGCGAGAAGAGCGAAGTCGACGAGGCCGCCGCCGAGGATTGACTGGCGCCGGTCCGCCGCTCCGAGCGCTGCCGTTAGAATATCGTCGGAAGCGCTCGGGGGCTGGTGCCTCCCGCGGTCTTCAAAACCGTAGTCCGGTGCCGGCAGCGGCGGCGGGGGTGGGTTCGATTCCCATGCGCTTCCGCCACGCCCCGCCGTGCCGCCGTGGTCATGCCATCTGCCTCACGGGCAGGTCGAGAACGCCGTGGTGTCGAGGATCGGCTGGAAGCTCGCGCCCGAGGGATTGGTGTAGAAGCGCGCCTCGTCGGTCGCGGTGTCGGTGACCGAGAGCGAGACCTCGACGTTGGTCAGGCCGGCGGCGAAGACCCAGTAGTTGGCGCCACCCGGGAAGTCACAGGCGTCGAGCACCTTGACCAGAAGCTCCGTGTTGTCGGGCGCGAAGAACCAGAACTCACCGCTGTCGCCCGAGGCCAGGATCGCCTGCGCGTCGCCCTGGCCGCCGGTGAAGTCATGCCACTCCGCGGTGACCTCGAACCGGCCGTTGTTGAGGCAATGGGTCGTGGCATCGGGCTGGCAGGGCGGCGCGGTCACGTCCACCAGCTCGAGCACGTCGTCCTTGATGTAGCCGATGCCGCGCGCGTACCACTTCTCGCTCGTGATGCCCGGATCGAGCGGCGAGGTCTCGACCACGTAGAGCACCGAGTCGAACTCGCCCGCCGGCACCTCGAGCTCGGCGTCCAGGGTGATCACCTCGCCCTGGTCCATCGCGACGCCGGGGGCGAGCTCGTTCAGATAGCGCGCGCCGAGGAGCGGAGTGCCGGGCATGATGATGCCCGCCTGCGCGCCGGCGATTCCGGAGCGCCAGGCGCCGCCGTGACCGACGATCTCGCCGTCTTCGTAGTCGTCGACGTCCTCGCCGAAGTACCAGACGTCGCCCGTCTCCCGGCAGACCGCGAAGAAGTTGCGCGACACCTCGACCAACTCGCCGTCTTCGAACTCACGCTCCTCGTAGACGCGCGTGCGCACGCCGTCGACCATCTCGGTGTCGGCCAGCACGCTGTTGAAAGCCTCGACTTCGATGAGCTCCATCTCGTCGTCGAGGTCCTCGCCCTCGAGGTGCAGCACCAGGCCGGGCCAGAGCGGAAAGTAGGGGTGGCTGCCGACGGTCGTGAAAGTACAGCGATCGCGGTCGAACTCCGCCGTGAACGGCGGCTCGTGGGCTGTCGCCGAGAGCGGCGCGAGCAGCGCGAGGATCGCTCCCGGAGCGATGCCGATCCGCAGGTGGTGGATCCAGTTCACATGGCCTCCTTTCGCTCCAGAGAGCGAGCCGTGGTCCGCGCGCCGCGGGATCGCGCCGCTGTAGACTCGGATGCGGGAGGCCGAGACATCCTTCGATACGATCGCGCGGCGACCCTGCGCGGAGCGAAGCGTCGCCGCCTCGTCGCCGTTCTTCTGACCCTCGCTGCGGTGCTCGCGACGGCGGCCGGTCCGCTCGAGGCGGAGGCAGATCGCCGACGGAGTCGGACCCTCGCCGAGGCGCTCCTCGCGCTCGGCGAACAGGGGCTCGTGATCGTCTTCACCAGCGCCGTCGTGGCCCCCGAGCTCGAAGTCGTCGAAGAGCCGCGAGCGACGGACCCGCGGGAGATCCTCGACGAGTTGCTGCGTCCTCACGGGCTCGCGGTGCGCGAGGGTCCGGGCGGCGTGCTGGCGGTGGTCGTCGACGAGAGGGACGAACCGCGAGCCGCGCCGATTGCGGGCGAGGTCGTGGCGCGCGGCGACGGGCGAACGGTCGCGGGAGCGACCGTCCGGATCGCCGGATCGGACCTGGAGTCGGAGACCGATGCCGCGGGGCGGTTCGATTTCGCGGCGGTCGACCCGGGAACGTACGTACTCGTTGCCGAAGCTCCCGGGTTTCTGCAGGGTCGCCTCGAACGGGTGGTGGTCTCGGCCGCCGTGCCGCGGGTCGTCCGCATCGAGGTCACGCCGGCGCCCTTCGTCGAGGACGAGATCGTCGTCCGCCCGAGCCAGCTCTCGCTCCTCTACGAGCGGCCGCAGTCGGCGCTCGCGCTCGATCGCGACGAGATCGGCGACCTGCCGCACCTGGGGGACGATCTCTTCCGGGCCATCTCGTTGCTCCCCGGCACGGGCGCGAACGACCTCACCGCGCAGTTCAGCGTGCATGGCGGCCGGCGCGACGAGGTCGAGATCCGGCTCGACGGCCAGGAGCTCTACGAGGCCTTCCATCTCTCCGAATACGACAACGCGACGAGCGTGGTGGCGGCGCGCAGCCTGGCCGGCGCGAGCCTGTCGACGGGCAACTTCCTGGCGAATTGGGGCGATCGCATGAGCGGCGTGCTCGATCTGACGACGCTCGAGCCGTCGCAGCCGCGTCGATTCACTCTGGGCTTCGGCGTGCTCGATCTCTCCGGCTCCGGCTCCGGACGCTTCGGCGACGGACGCGGCGGCTGGATGGTGCACGCTCGACGCGGCTCGCTCGATCTTGCGGCCGACGCGATCGGTTCGACCGGTCCCAGGTACTGGGACCTGCTCGCCAAGGTCGAGATCGAGAGCGGTGTGGGGCGATGGGGAGCACATCTGCTCGCCACCGGCGACGACTTCAAGCTCGACGACCGCGAGGAAGAGAGCTTCGAACGGTTGGCGACGGACTACACCAAGGAGTACTTCTGGATCACCCATGAGGTGCTGGCGGGACGGCGCCTCTTCATCGAGAGCCAGGGATCTTGGTCGCGGCTTCGCCGGGACCGGTCGGGAAACGGCAGCGAGGAGAAGGGGGAGTTCGAGCTCCTCGACCAACGCGAGCTGCTGGTCTGGGAGCTCTCCCAAGCGTTCAGCTTCGAGCCGTCGGCGCGGCGCTCGACCCGGCTGGGTTGGACAGCGCGCCGGTATGACGCCCGCTTCGACTACTCGCTCCAACGCGAGCCGGCGTTCGTGATCGACGCGCCGTTCGCCGAGCCGCGGCCGAACACGATCCGCTTCGAGGCTCCCGTTCGCGGCAATCACGCCGCGCTCTGGGCGAGCGAGCGTCGCACCTTTGGCGGGAGCTTGACGGCGGAAGCAGGGCTGCGCTTCGATCGCCACGACTCGACCGGGGAGGAGCTCTGGAGCCCCCGGCTGAATCTGGCTTGGCGGCTGGGCGAGCGCAGCGTTGTGCGGGCGGGCTGGGGACGCTTCTTCCAGAGCCATCGCCCTTACGAGCTCGGAGTCGAGGACGGCGTCACCGAGCTCGAGCGCGCCGAGCGGTCCGACCACGCGGTGCTGGGCGTCGAGACGCTCCCCGCCGCGGCGCCGCTCGGCGTCGAAGCGGTTCGCATCGAGGTCTATCGCCGCGACGTGCACAACCCCCGCCGCCGCGGCGACAACCTGCTCGAGGCCCATAACTACTTCCAGGAGGTCGAGCCCGATCGCGTCCTATTGGCGCCCGAGCGAGGCGAGGCGACGGGCGTCGAGGTGGTGGTGCGCGGCCAGGCGGCGCACCGCCTGCGCTGGTGGGTGGCGTACTCGTTGGCGCGCTCCGAGGAGCGGATCGCCGGCGCGACGGCGCCGCGGGCGCTCGATCCGCGCCATACCCTCGCGCTCGACCTCGCGCTGGCGCTGCCGGCCGATTGGAGCCTCAACCTCGCCTGGCGCTATCACACCGGGTGGCCGACGACGGGAGTCGAGACTCTCGAGCTCGAGAGCCCCGAAGACCCCGAAGCCGAGCCGGAGACGATGGTGCGGTTCGACACTCTGCGCGGCGCGCGTCTCCCCGAATACCATCGGTTCGATCTCCGGGCCAGCCGTCGCTGGCCCACCCGCCGGGGGAGCTGGACGCTCTACTTCGACGTGCAGAACCTGACCGACCAGAAAAACCTGGCCGGCTTCGGTCTCGTCGTCGACGCGGAGGAGGGAGCGAGCCTCGAGGCCGAGTACTGGCCGGGGGTCTTCCCCTCCTTCGGCCTGGTCTGGGAGTTCTGAGCGCCGTCGCGGCCTCAGCCGGGCCGGCGCACGGTCAGCACGCCAGCTTCCAGGTTGGCCTCGAGGCCGGCGCCCGGCAAGACCGCGAAGGGCGCCTGATCCGCGCGCAGCGCGCCGATGCCGCCGCGCACGACGATGGCCTCGGCGTCGCGCTCGAGCTCCGTATCCTCGAACTGGAGCCGCCAGCCGGCTTCGCGGCAGGCCCAGCGCAGAACCTGCGCGAGCGTCCGGCCTTCGACCGCGAACGGCGGGGCGGCGGCGAGCACCCAGTCCCAGCCCGGGTCGTCGGACGCGAAGGCGCGTCGCTCGACGGTGCCGTCGGCGCTCACCATGAGCTCCTCTCCGGCCGGAGCCAGGTGGACCTTCTCGGCCTGCTCGACGGCGACCGCGCCGGTGCGGATCCGCACGCGGATTCCCGCCGTCTCGCCCTCGAGCAGGCGCACGGAGAACTGTGTGCCGACGTCGCGCGCGACGCCGAACGGCGTTCGGATCGCCACTGCGCTGGCGCCGCCCGCGAGGTCGCCGGTGTCGACGTAGAGGGCGCCCCGCTCGAGATCGAGCTCGCGCGCGGAGACGATGCGGACCTGGGTGTCGCGATCGAGCCGGACGATCGTTCCGGTTGGGCTCAGCCGCAGCGCGGCGCTGCCGCTCGCCGGCGCCGTGGCGAGGGCCGAGCCCGCGGGAATCGAGGCCCCCGCCGCGAGCGGCTCGCCGCTGTCGCCGGCGCCGCGCAGCAGCGTGCGCCCCGAGAAGGCCTCGAGCTCGGCCGCGGCGAGCGGCGCGGCGCCCTCGGCCGTCCAGAGGGCGACCGCGACGGCGACCGCGAGCAGCGCGGCGAGGCTCGCGGCGAGCGCGAAGATGTGGCGCCGCCGGCGCCGCCGCACCTGGAAGCGCCAGGCGGAACGCGCGGTCTCGGCGATGGCCCGCAGGTCGTCGGCAGGAAGCTCCGGGCGCGGACCGGCGCCACGGAGCAGCGCGGCGAGCGCGCGCTCCTCGTCCTCTTCGGCTCGAATATCAGCTCGCGGCTCGCGCTCGCTCATGGTGCGATTCTCCTTCCAGCTCTGCCGCGAGCCCGTCGACCCGCTGGGCGCCCAGCTCGGTGTAGGTCTTGCGAAATGCCGCTCGCGCCCGGGTGAGCAGCGACTCGGCGGCTTTGAGGCCGAGGTCCAGCCGTTCGGCGATGACCTGGACCGGCAGGCTCTCGAGGTACTTCCACTCCAGCACCCTGCAGTAGTGCTCCGGGACCGCGTCGAGAGCGACGTGGACGAGCGCCTGGGCCTCGCGACCGAGCAGCTCGAGCTCGGGATCGGGGGGCCGCGCCGGGCCCAGTCCGGGCGTCGCGGCTGGACCGTCCTCTTCGAGCTCGACCTCGCGCGGGGCCGCGCCCTTGGTCCGGAAGTGCATGCGCATCTCGTTGCGGCAACAGGCGCAGAGCCAGGTCAAGAGCGACGCCTCGCCGCGGTAGCTCTCGATCTTCGCCAGGGCGCGAGTGAGCGTTGTCTGCACGATCTCGAGGGCCAGTTCGCGATCGCCGCCGAGGCGGCCGAGGGCAAAACGATAGAGCGGCCGGAAGAAGCGATCACCGAAGGCCTCGAAGGCCCTGGCATCTCCGGCGAGCATCTGCTGCACCATCGCGCGGTCCTCGGTATGGTCGCTCAAAGGGCTCCGTCCGACTCTCCGGTCCGCAATCCCCGGTCGCGGGGGCGGACGACAGATTGGATGCGGCGCCGGCGCGAATCCTTCGCGGCGGCGCTGCTCCTCAGTAGAGGATGTACCAGAGGACCACGGGCAGCGCGGGCTCCTCCTCGATGGTGCAGGATTCGGCGCCGGCCGCCGGGGCGATCGACAGCGCGGCGGCGAGCGCGAGCAGGGCGCGGCGGTGCAGCGAGAGCATGGCGGACCTCCCCGGATCCAGACGATTCTACGCGCTGGCGCAGATCACAACAGGTGGATCGCCTCGACGCGCTCGCCGCGTGCGCGAGCCGCGTCGTCGGAGCGGATTCGGAGCATCGCATTCCCGCGCGCCCAGGCGGCGAGATCGTGCGAGCCGGCCTCGTCGACAGGGCGCGCCCGGGGTAGCGAACCGGTGTGCTCGAGCCGCGCCGGGACGAAGCGGTCCCGGCCCCGGCCGGCGGGCAGGGCACCTTCGAGCTCGACCTCGAAGGCGTCGCTCCAGAATGCCGTGCTGCCGCCCCGCAGCCGGTCGAGGGCCGGAACCACGAAGAGCCGGAAGGTGGCGAGCACCGACGCCGGATTGCCCGGCAGACCGAAGACAATCGTGTCGCCCCGCCGCGCGGCGACCAGGGGCTTGCCGGGACGAATCGCCACGGCGTCGAACAGGGGGATACAGCCGAGCCGTGCGAAGACCGCTTCGGCGTGGTCGAACTCGCCGGCGGAGACCCCGCCGCAAGTCAGCAGGACGTCGGCCGCGAGGCCGGTACGAACGAGCGGCTCGAGCCGCGCGGGATCGTCGGGCGCGATGCCCAAGCTCTCGAAGCGCAGGCCGAGACGGCGGCCCGAGGCGAGCAGGAGATCGGTGTGGGAGTCGCGCAGGCCACCGGGCGCCGGCTCACGATCGGGTTCAACGACCTCGTCGCCGGTGGCGAGGACGGCGACCCGCGGCGGGCGGTAGATCTCGACCCTGTCGATACCCTGGCTCGCGAGCAGAGAGAGCGCCGCGGGTCCCAGCGGCGCACCCCGCTCGAGCAGGGTCGACCCGGCGGTGATCACCTCGCCGCCGCGGCGGATGGCGGCCCCGGCGCCGGGAGCGGCACCGCGCAGGCGGACGATCGAGCCGTCGACCTCCGTCTCCTCGACTCCGACGACCCTGTCGGCGCCCGCGGGTACCGGCGCCCCGGTCATGATCCGGAAGGCCTCGCCCTCGGGCAGCATGGCGCCAGGAGCGTCGCCGGCGGCCACCGTGCCCGCGATCGCGAGCGCCGCTCCGGCGGGCCGCTCTCCCGCGAAGGCGAAGCCGTCGAGGGCGGAGACGTCGACGGGCGGCAGGTCGCAAGTCGCCACGAGCCGAGCGGCGAGCACGCCGCCGAGCGCTTCGCGCCGTGAGAGCGCGACCACCGGCCGGGGGCGGAGCCAGGGCTCCAGGCGGAGCCAGGCCTCTTCGGGGGAGATCATGGCGAAGTCGTATCACATCGCCGGACCGCGGCCTGGGATAGCATGCGCGCTTCGAGGTACCGCCGTGGAGCGCCCCTACCACTACAGCGGGGATCTGCGTCAAACGGCGCTCCCCGAGATGCTCGCGATCATTCACCGGACCGAAATGTCCGGCGTGATCGAGGCGCGTCACGGTGGGTTCAGCAAAGAGGTCTGGCTCGGTAACGGCTGCGTCGTGCACGCGGCGTCGAGCGACGTCGCCGACAGCCTCGGCAGCTTCCTGCGCCGGAGCGGCCGCCTCACCGACGGGCAGTTCCACGCCGCGATGCAACGGCGCGGAGAGGAATCCGGCCGGCGGCTGGGCGAGATCCTCATCGAACAGGGCGTTCTCTCTCCGGCTCGGGTCTACGAGGCGATCCGCGAGCAGATCGAGGGCATCGTCTGGAATCTCTTCTCCTGGGAGGAGGGTACTGTCACCTTCCGCATCGGACGCCATGATCCGGCGGAGATCGTGCGGATCCAGATTCCCCTGCGGCAAGTCATCGTCCGGGGTGTCAAGAACGCGTCGAACGCCAAGGCCCTGGTCGGCAAGATGGGTGGGCGCGACACCCTGTTCGAGCCCAACTACCGCTTCGAGGACACCATCGAGATCGCCCTCGACCAAGAGGAATACCATCTGCTCGCCCAGGTCGACGGGCGGCGCTCGCTCTACGACCTGTGCACCAACGGACCCCTGTCGGCGACGGAGAACGCTCGCCTGCTCTACGCCTACTCGGTCTTGGGCCTGATTCGCAGATCGGGCACGGCCGAAGCGCCGACGCCTTCGGGCGGGATCCGCATCAAGCTCAAGCCGGAAAGCTAGGAAGGACGGAAACGAGGCATGCCGCTCTACGAGTACCAATGTGAGTCCTGTGGCCAGCGCACCGAGGTGCTGCAGCGCCTCGGGGAGCCGCCGCGCGAGACCTGCACCGAATGCGGGGGGCCGCTGCGCAAGCTATTCTCGGCTCCGGCCTTTCAGTTCAAGGGCAGCGGGTGGTACGTCACCGACTATGCGCGCGCCGGTGGGGATGGCGCGAAGGCGGACGCGGCCGACAAGGCCGAAAGCGGGGCCGCCAAGGGCGTGGAGAAGCGCGACTCCTCGGACCAGCGTGAGTCTTCCGAGAAACGAGAGTCCTCCGACAAGCGTGAGTCCTCCGAGAAGCGTGAGTCCTCCGAGAAGCGTGAGTCCTCCGAGAAGCGTGAGTCTTCCGAGCAGCGTGGGTCGTCGGAGCAGAGTGGGCCGAAGGAGAGCCCGGCGAAGAGCGCTGGCGCCTCGAAGCCGGCCGGCGCCGGGCCGGCGACCCCTAGCGGCTCGAAGGAGTAGACCGCCGAGAGCGGCGCACGGCCACTGCGAGGAGCGCGACGAACGACGCCGCGGAGACCGCGAGCCCGATCTCGAAGGAGCGCGGCCGAAAAAAGAGCGCGACCTCGTGCTCGCCGGCGGGCGCCTCGAACGCGAGAAAGGCGTGGTTGGCGAAGGCGAGCGGCAGCTCCCGACCCTCCGCGACCGCCCGCCAGCCGCGCCAGGCGGGCGTCGACACCACCACCCAGCCGGGGCGTTCGAAGCGCGTGGCGACGCGATAGCCGCTGCCGCGCCGAGCGATCGCGACGACGTCGCCGGGGCCGTTGGTTTCGATCCGCGGTGCGCGGCTGGGACCCGTCCGCGGCTCGAGCCAGGCGCGGCGCCGGAAGTTCGTCGTCGCGGCCAGGGCGGTCAGGCGCTCCTCGGCGCTCTCGCCCCAGCGCGTCTCGCGCGGCGCGAAGGCGCGCGGTAGGACGCGTTCGTTCTCGAGCAGCTCCCACCCGCCCCCCCGCGCGCGCTTGCGCCACCCGGGCGTCCAGGGCGTGCCGGCGGGACCGAGGGCGAAGCGGACGTTGAGGAACGACAGGAAGGGCACCAGGCGATCGACCCGTTCGAACCAGTAATCCTCGGTGGCGGTGAACAGTGGAAAGACCTCCGCCAGCCGGTGGAAGGTCATGGCGTTGTAGCCGCGAACGTCCTCGAGCTCCCACATCGTTGGCGAATTCGGCTGCAGGACGTAGCCGAGACCGACGACGCGGTAGGGCTCGCCGCCGCGCGGCAGATCGCGGATCGGCTCGACCGCCGGATAGAGGAAGCGCGCCGGGAACGCCTGGTAGAGATGGCCGAGCTCGCCGCGGCGCTGGACCAGAACGAGCGCGAGCAGCGCGATCGCGGCGAACCGCGCGGTGCGCGATACGACCAGGACCACGGCGCCGAGCAGGAGCGGAACGACCAGCCAGGCACCCTCGGCGAGCCGGAACGAGGCGTCGAGGCCGACAGCGTCCAGCTCGGGCGCGAAGGCGGCGACGGCGAAGGTCGCGGCGATCGCCGAGGCTGCGAAAGTCGCGGCGAGAAGCCGGCGCGAGCGCGCGTCGTCGAGCCCGCGCTCGAGGCCGAGCGCCGCGAGCAGCACCACCGCGGGCGCGGCCCAGAGGTAGCCATACCCCGGCAGCGAGACGTCGAAGAGCGGAAGGTGCCGGACGAGGTCGGTCCAGACGGGCAGTCTGACCGCGAGCAGCGCCCCGGCGATCGCCGCGCCCGCCAGCCAGAAGCGCAAGCGCGAGCGCGCGCCGACCAGCCCGAACAGGGCGGCGGCGACGAGCAGCGAACCGCAGTAGGCGGTCGCGGCGGGCGCGTGAACGCCGCGCTCGGAATCCGCCAGCCGCCGGCCCGGGACCCCGTGGACGAAGGGGATGGCGTTGGGGCGCAGGTTCTCGAGCGCCTCGTCGAGGGGAGCGGCCCGTTCGAGCTTGGCGAAGATCGCTCGTCGCTCGCGGTGTTGCTGGGTCTGCACCAGCGCGTCGGCGAACGGGAAGAGGTCGATGGCGGCAAGTCCGAGCGCGGCGAGCCCCCCCGCCAAGCCGAAGGCGAGCGCGCGGCGCGGGGCGCGCGGCCGGGCGCCGGCGAGCTCGAAGACGAACAGCGCGGCGCCGGCGGCCACGGCGAAGAGCGCCGACTCCGGGTGCCCCGAGAGCAGCAGGAGCAGGCCGCCGGCGCCGAGCACTCCGGCGCTCGGCCCGCCCGGCTGGCGGGCGACGCGGCGCGCGCCGAGCCAGAAGAGCGGGGTCGCCGCGGCGGCTGGTCCCTGGGGCCACTCCAACCAGAAGCCGACGTAGGAGGAGTAGGCCCAGCCGGCGGCGGCGAGCAGGGCGACCTCCTCGCGGCAGCCGGCGTCGCGCGCGAGCAGGAACATCGCGAGCGCCGCGAGAAATAGGGTCATCGCCGCGGCGAAGGTGAAGGACTCGGCGAGCGGCAGGGCCAGCGCGAGCAGGTTGGTGGGGTGCCAGGCGGCGGGAACCGCCGAGGGCGCGAGCGGGTCGCCGGCGAGCACGAAGGGATTCCAGAGCGGCCACTCGCCGTGGGCGAAGCTCCAACGCACCGCCTTGCGCCAGGGAATCATCTGGGTCCAGACGTCGTGGAGGATGGTGGGCGAACGGAGCTCGGGGCCGAGCTCGGCGCGCGCGGCGGCGAGCGGCTCGGCCGCCCAGGCGCGGTCGATCGGCGCGTAGACCTCGCCGCGCGCGAGCGGCGCGCCGGTCGCGACCAGCGGCAGCAGCGCCAGGACCCAGCGCGCCCGCGCTCCGATCGGCGCCACCCAGCGCGCTGCCGCCGCGGTCGCGAGCCAAGCGGTGAGGGCGAAGAGCAGCAGGCTCATGCGCGCCTCCGCCGGGACTTCGCGGCGGCAGCGAACAGCGCGAGAGCGAGCGTGCCGAAACCCGCGAGCGCGAGGCCCGCGTCGAGGCCGGGCGGCCGGAAGAGCAGCTCGAGCTCGTGCTCTCCAGGAGGAGCCACGAAGCCGAGGAAGGCGCCATGAATCGCGATGGGCGACAAGCGCATCCCACCGGCCTCGATGCGCCACCCTTCGGGCTCGAGCAGCGAGGTCGCGATCAGCCGCTCGTGCCCGAGCGAGGCGCGCAGGCGGTAGCTCTCGCCGCGCCGCGCGAGGAGCTCGACCCGGTCGCCCGCCTCGGGCGCGCCGAGCTCGGCGATCCTGGCCGGCGTCGCCTCGGCCGCAACGATCACCGTCGCCGGCGAGTCGAGCGCCGCGAAGGCGGCGTCGAGCTCGAGCTCCGGGAGACGCGCGACCCGGCGCGGCAGGAAGAACGCGGGGCATCGGTGCCTCGTCGCTCTCGTAGGCGAGCCAGTCCGGTTCGCCGGCGACCGAGATGGGACGCCAGCCGGGCGGCCCCGTCTCGCCGGCGCGCGCCAGGACGAAGCGCAGGCCGAGATAGCTGCCGAGCGGATGGCCGCGAAGCTCGAACGCCGAGAAGTACCGCGAGGTCGAGGGCGCGAAGCCGAAGGCCGGGCCGGTGAGATCGAGGTAGCGCTGATCGGCGAGGGGGTCGTGGACCCGGACATCCTCGAGACCGTGCATGGCGAGCGAGGCCGGATAGGCCTCGGTGCCGAGCGCGGCGACTCGGAAGGGTTCGTCCCCGCCTCTGCGCGCGAGCTCCGTGAGGAGCGCGGAGGGGGGCCAGAGTTGGCGCGCGAAGCCCGCTGGAACGAAATCGCGCGCGAAGAGGCCGAGGTCGGCGACGAGCGCGGCGGCGAGCGCGAGCCCGGCGAGCGCGCGCCGGCGTGGTGCGAGCGCCGCGGCGGCGGCGAGCAGGAGCCAGATGACGATCGTACGGGGCGTCGCGCGCGCGCCGAGGCTCGCCGCGGCGGCGAGAGCGAAGGCGGCGAAGGGCGGGAACAGGCCGACGACGACGCGGGGTCCCCGCACCACCAGGCTGCGCACCCGGCCGGTGCGGATGCGGCGGCGGCGGGCGAAGCGCTCCGCCCCGAGCGCGCCAGCGACCGCGAGGGCGAGGGTCGCCACGGGCAGCGCCCGCTCGAGGGCGATGGCGCGCAGCGGCGCGATGGCGTCGGCGAGCGCCATCAGGGGCGCGAAGCGCGCAGCGCCGAGCAGGGCGAGAAGGCCGAAGAGCGCGAGCGGCAAGGCTCGTCGGCGGGAGGCGCGCGCGGCGAGGGCGGCGGCGAGGCCGGCGAACGCCGCGAGACCGGCGTAGCCGGAGGTCGCCGCGACCCAGTTGAACGGCCCGTCGAACTCGCCGAAGTAGGGGCGGCCGAAGACCTCGGGTCCAAGCGGGCTGCGGAGCAGCGCGAAGTGCGCGGGATGAAACCACGCCGCCAACCACGATAGCGGAGCCGGGGGCAGCCGGAGACTGCCCGCCTCGAGCTCGACGAAGCGCTGCGACTCGCCGACCTCGAAGGCGAAGGGGAGCCAGAGCGGCGCCGCGAGCGCGAGCCCGATCGCGGCGGCCGCGGCGAGGCGGGTGAGTGCGGGCCGCAGCGGTGCGTGCCGGCGTCGGTAGCCGAGCGCGACCAGCGCCGTGAACGCCCCACCCGCGACGGCGATCTCGGGGTGCCCGCCGACAGCGAGCGCGGCCGTGGCGAGCGCCGCGGCCAGCCGTTCGGCGCGGCCGTTCCGACGAGCGAGCCGGACCGCGGCGGCGGCGAGCCAGGGGACGAGCACGAGCGCCGAGCTCTGCGGAAAGAGCGCCCAGGCCATCAGGCCGCCGCCCAGGGCGAACGAGACGCCGGCCAGGTAGCGAAAGGGGGTGCGGACGCCCACGGCGGCGGCGAGCGCCCAGGCGCCGTCGAAGGCGAGCAGCAGCTTGAGGGCGA
Organism: uncultured Acidobacteriota bacterium; assembly: GCA_963700315.1. GTDB lineage: Bacteria > Acidobacteriota > Thermoanaerobaculia > Multivoradales > JAGPDF01 > JACTMI01. The sequence goes on from CAVOXC010000004.1 coordinate 223,260, forward strand.
GCGCGGCGAGCAGGAAGTGCTCGAGTGGGAAGAGCCGCGCGGCGAGCGCGACCGGCGATGCCACCTGCGCTTGCGGGTTGGACCAGGGCGACGACTGCAGGCGATCCGACCAGAACGGCAAGCGGCCTGCGCCGATGGCACGGCGGACCTCGGCTTCCCAAGGCAGGAACTGGAAGACCGCGTCGTTCAACAGATCCCAGGGGCCGGCGCCCAAGTCGGGCACGCCGGGCACCGCCCGCAGCTGGTGGCTCGGGACCATCCGCTCGATCCCCTCGAGGCGTGGAGCGAGCAGCAGCAGTGGCAGCAGGAGCGCCGCCGCCGGGCGCCAGCGGGCGACACGGCCCGTTCCGGCGAGGCCGAGACGGGCGAGCAGCCAGCTCGTCGCGAGCTCCGCGACGAGGAGCAGAGCGACCAGGCCGACCGCGAGGCCGAGCTTGACCTCGATGGGTCCCAGGAGGGTGGCAAGCGCTGGCATCGGCGTCGGTCGACCGGAGGAATCGGCATCCTACCGGACGCGCCTGTACGATTCGCGTCGGTGCGCTCCTTCCGCTCTCCATTCGGCCGTCTCGGCGCGATCCTCGCGCTCGCCTTGCTCGTGGGCTCGTTCGGCGCGCTCGTCCGCTCGCTCTCGACACTGCCCCGGCGGCATGCGGCGTCGCAGTCTGCGGGCGGCGAGTCCTTCGGCTGGCGTCGCGGCTCGCCGGAGGTGCTGGCGCTCGAGCGGCTGCTCTCGAGGTTCGACGAGGCGCTCCCGCGCGGCGGCACCCTGCTCGTCATCGCGCGCGACCCGCTAGGCACCGACGGCAGCTTCGTCTGGCACTGGGCGCAGTACTTCGCGCCGCGGGTCAACTTCCAGTCGGCCGAGGACGTCGGGCAGGGCGGCGCCGGCGGCGCACGTGCTGACCTGGGGCGAGGTCGTGCCGCGACCGGCGTGGCGCCGGCTGGGCGCCGAAGGGGGCTTCGTCGCTCTACGAGGTCGAGCGGTGAGCGCCGCGGTGGCGCTGCTCCTCGCGCTCGGCACGCTCGCCGCGCTCGTCGTCGCCGGCGGGTGGCCCGACCGCGTGCCCGGCGGCGCCGCGGGCTTCGACGGGCTGCCGATGGCCTTCGCCACCGGCGCGCTGGCGCTGCACCTGGCCCTGGCCGCCGCGACCGTCGCCGGCCGCGGCTGGTCGCTGCCGCTCGCGGCGACGGCGCTCGCCGCTGCGGCGCTCGCCGTGCGACTGCGCGGACCGCGCCGGTGGCCCCGGTTCGAATCGTCCCGGCGTCGGCATGCTCGCCGCGGGCGCGGTCGCTCTACTCGTCGTCTGGCTCGGGACCGCGGGCGACCTGACCCAGCCCGACTTCTACTATCACTGGGCTCTCAAGGCTCGCCGCTTCCTCGAGATCGGCGGCGCCGACTACCTCTTCCTCTCGGGCCCCTCGGCCTGGCGCCTCCACCCCGACTATCCGCTGCTGGTGCCGGAGCTCTGGCTGCTCCCGTCGCTCGCCGCCGGCGCGTGGAGCGAGCGCGCGGCGCTCGCGCTCTCCGCGCTCGTCGTCGCGCTGACCCTGCTCGCGTATCCGCCGGGCGCTCGTCGCCGTCGGTCTCGCGGGCGCGCGGCTCGAGGTCGCGACTGCCGCGGGCGCGGCGCTCTTCGGCGGCTTCGTCGTCGGTTACGGGCTGGTCGGCGCTGCCGATCCGTGGATCGCGCTGGCGCTGCTCCTGGCGTTGCCCGCGCTCGTCGACGAGCGGGAACCGAGCCCGGGCCGCGGCTGGGAGCTCGGGCTCGGCGCGGCGCTCGCCGCCGCGTCGAAGATCGAGGGCGTGCCGCTCGCGTTGCTGTTGATCGGCGCCGACGCGGTCGCGCGAACTCTCCGCCGCCGCCGGCCGCCGCGGCTCGTGCACCTCGCGCGGACGGGCTGCCCACGCTCCTCGTCCTGCTCCCCTGGTACGCGCTGGCGCGCGTCTACCATCTCTTCCTCGAGACCAACACGGGTGGCTGGCGCTGGGAGCGCGCCGCCGAGATCTTTCCCGCGGTCGCCCGGTGCGCGTCTCCATCCCGACTGGGCGCTCGCGCCGCTGCTCCTCGTCGCGCTCCCGCTCGCCTTCGCGCGGCGGCGGCTCGCGGCCGCGACGGCGGTGGTCGCGCTCCAGCTCGCGCTCTACTTCGCCGTCTACTTCACGGGACCCGTCGACACGCGCTTCTACGTGCTCTCGACCCTGCCGCGTCTGCTCTTCCACCTGCTGCCGGCGACCTTCGCGATTCGTCGCCGGGCGTTTCCTCGTTCCTGTGGAGAGTGCTTGGACCGCAGGACCGCGCTTCCGCCAGAATCGCCGCGATGAGCCAATCCACCGAACCGCCGCCGAGCGTCGTCGAGGCTTTCCTCGCGAGCCCCTGCGCGCGCGGCGAGCGGCCCGATCTCGCGGTCCATCCCGACGACGAGATGCTCGAGTTCGCGCTCGCCGGCCGGGCCGGGGAGCGCGACTCGGCCCTCGCCGAGTACCTCTGGAACGGTCGCTGGATCGCCGACACGATCGAGCAGCTGGCGCGCTCCCGTTTCGGCAGCCTCGATGGCGTCGGCCGCATGCTCGACTTCGCCTGCGGCTACGGCCGGGTCGGCCGTTGGCTCGTGGGCTCGCTCGGGGCGGAACGGCTCACCGTCTCCGACATCCTGCCGGCGGCGGTCGCCTTCCAACGCGAGCGTTTCGGCGTCGACGGCTTCGTCTCCGTGGCGGAGCCGGAGCGCCTGCCCGATCCGGGGCGCTTCGACCTCGTCTGGGCGACGTCGCTGTTCACCCATCTGCCGGAGCCGCTCTTCCGCGGCTGGCTGGCGCGGCTCGCGTCGCTCCTGGCGCCGGGCGGCCTGCTCGCCTTCTCTGTCCTCGACATGCGGCTCTCCCCCGAGGGGCGCGACGTCGCCGCGCGGGGGCACCGCTTCGAGCCGGTGTCGGAGAGCCGGGTGCTCGACGGGGCGAGCTACGGCACCGCCTGGATCACGGCGGGCCTGGTCGACGCGTTCGTCGCGGCGCTGCCCGGCGGCTTTCGCGCGCGCCGGATCGAACGGGGCGTCTGCGACTACCAGGACCTGGTGCTGGTCGGCCACGATCGCGACGCGTCACTCGACCGGATCGAGCTCGATCGGGGTCCGATCGGATTCCTCGAGCGGGCGCGAATCGAGGCTGGGCGCCGGCTGGTGCTCGAGGGTTGGGCGGTCGACACGCTGCGCGGCGGCGCGGTCGCGGCGGTCGAGCTCGACTGGGGCGGCGCGATCGCGGCGCGCTGCGAGGAGCTCTCCCGCCGCTCGGGCGGCGATCTCGCCGGCATCGCCGCCCCCGGCGCCGCGACCGACTGGCGGATCGAGCTCGAGCTGCCGCCGTCGTCGGCGGCGATGCCCGTGCTGCTCTCGGCACGCACCACGCGCGCCAGCGTCAAGCCGCTCTTCCTCGGCACCCTCGCCGAGCTCTTGCGCGCCGGTCTCGAGCGCGAGCGGGACGGTTGGCGCGAGCGCGCCGACCGGGCCGAAGCGCGGGCCGAGCTGTTCGACTCGAGCCGCTTTGGCCGCGCCCACCGCGCCTGGCTCGGCGTCAAACGGGCGCTGGGGCTCTTGCCCGCCGACTTCCCCGAAGAGCTGCTCCGTCCCACCGTGCGGCGTCGCGAGTAGGATTCGGAAGATGGGAAAGGTCCGCAGATCGATCGAGCGCCGGGCGCCCGGGTGGTGCGGACGAATGGTCCCGCGCGCTGCGGTGGTGACGCTCGTAGCGCTGACTGCGCTGCTCGGCGCTCCGGCGCGCGCGGAGCTCTGGAGCCCGGCGCCGCTCTATGGCGCCGACGTGCGCAGCCTCACCTTCGATCCGCGCTCGCCCGACCGCGCCTTCGCCGGCAGCTCGGCGGGCCACGTCTACAGGAGCGACGATGGCGGCGCGAGCTGGCGCGCCGCCGGCGCGCGCGTCCCCTTTGCCGGCTGGGTCGTCGGCACGCTCGGGTTCGACCCGAACCGTCCGGAGCGGCTCTGGGCGGGCCTCTGGGGGATCTGGGGCGGCGGCATGGTGGCCCTCTCGGACGACCTCGGCGCGACCTGGCAGTTGCGCCGCACCGGCTTGCTCGCCGAGGACCAGGTCTACGCGTTGGCGCCCGTGCCCGGCATCCCCGATCGGATCTTCGCCGGCACGCGCACCGGCGTCTGGCGGAGCGACGACGCCGGCGACAGCTGGCGCCCGCGTTTCGACTCCGGAGCTCGATCTCGTCCACGTCTCGAGCCTGGCGGTCGACTTCGCCCGACCCGACACCGTCGTCGCCGGAACCTGGCGCCGCGCCTATCGCAGCGACGACGCGGGCGCGACCTGGCGCGGCATCTTCGACGGCATGGTGCTCGATACGGAGGTCTTCAGCCTGCACTCGGTGCCCGGGCGGCCGGGAGAGCTCTGGGCGTCGACCTGCGGCTGGGTCTACCATGGCCAGAGCCTGGGCGAGCGCTGGAGCCGGACCAAAGAGGGCTTCGCCGAGCGGCGCACGCCGAGCTTCCAGGTGCTCTCCCCGGAGCGGCTGCTCGCCGGCACGATCGACGGCCTTCACCTCTCGACGGACGGTGGCAAGAGCTTCCGGCCGGTCGGTCCCAAGGGGTTGGCGGTGCTCGCCCTGGCCCATCACCCGACCCGGCCGCAGCGCGTTCTGGTCGGCACCGAGGGCGCCGGCGTCTGGCTCTCCGAGGATGGCGGCGAGACGCTCGTGCCTCGGCTCCCCGACACGCGCAACGTCCGCGTGCCCGCGCTCACGGCGCTCGGCGACACTGTCTACGCGGCGCTCGCGCACGCCGGTCCGCTCTCGGGCATCTGGCGCTCGCCGGAGGGCCGCGGACCCTACGAGCCGGAGCCGGTACGGCTGCCGACGGTGCTCGCGCTCGAGAGCGCGGCGGGCAAGCTCTTCGCCGCGACCGAGAAGGGCCTCTACGAACGCGCCGGCCTCGACTGGCGGCCGGTGACCGAGCTCGGCGAGCGCCGCGTCGACCAGCTCGTCGCGGGCGAAGGCAGGCTCGTCGCGCGCGTGGGTGGCGATCTCTTCCTGTTGCGCGCCGGACGCTTCGAGAAGATCGCGCTGCCCGGCGCGCCGTCGCGCTCCGCGGCGCTCGGGGCGGGCGCGCTCTGGTCGCTCGGCGCGGACGGCCTGCGCCGCGTCGGCGCCGACGGCGGCGTCGAGAGGCTCGCCCTACCGTTCGCCGCGGGAGAGCTGGCGGCGAGCCCGCGCGTCCTCTTCCACGCCGGGCCGGACGGCCTCCACCGCTCGAGCGACGGCCGCGACTGGACCCGGATGACGAGCGGCCCGACGCGCCTCGTCGCGACCGGCGACCCCCGCTTCGCGGCGGTGACGCGGAGCGGGCGGGACCTCGCGCTGGTCGACGCCGAGCTCGGCGTCACCCTGCCGCTCGAGAGCCCTTTCCTCGCCGCCGACCTCCTCTCCGCCCGCATCGCCGGCAGCCGCCTCTACCTCGGCTCCTCCGGCTACGGCCTCTGGCAACGCCCGCTGCCGGAGTAGCTCAACGGCCGCGGAGGCCGCCAGCGCCGCCACCTGGCTTCCGAGACGATTGGTTCGCAGCGAAACCGGTTTCCCGGAGCTCGAAGATCTCGAAAGCCCCGATCTCTAGCCGCCGCTGGCTTCGGGAATCGAGCCAATCGCGCACCAGCGGAAGCGTCTCCAGAGTCACCCCCATCTGCGTCCCGCCATTCTCGACCACGAAGAACCGCAGGCGGTTCGACTCGAGTCGCCCAATGAGTGATCTCTGGAAGGAAACGGTTGCTTGGCTGCCGCTCCAGGGCACGGTGAGGCCGGGGTGAAACCAGAGCGCCGGGCTGATCGAGCAGCGCTCGGTCAGTGGATACAGGATGGTCGAGTCGCCCAGGAGGAACATCGTGCCCGGGTTGGCCTGGAGATAGCCGACGAGATCGAAGAGGCTCGAGGCGTCGACCTTCGTGAACGAGGGCGTCGCGAGGTCCAGCCACTCGAGGCCGGCCGGCATGGGCTGAACGGCGACGGGACCGGACAGGCTCATGAGGGAGGCGCTTCGAGGTCTGTTGACCCGGTCGTTGAACCAGAACGTGCCGAGAACGAGGCCGAGACAGGACAGGAACAGGAGCGCCTGGCGCGCGAATCGGTTCCCTCGATGCAGTTCTTCGATCTGGAGCGCCTGGAGTCCACGACTCGGCTGCCAGGCGATCCCTGAGAGAACGAGGCCAAAGGAACAGGGCAGCCAACCCAGGGAAGTCCAAGCGCTTCGGAAGGTCAAGCAGGCATAGAGGACGCTCGCGACCACTAGCGACACTGCGGCCGCAAGGTCCAGAGCAAGCGACCGGCCATCCTGGCAACGCCCTCTCCGCGCGGCTCGGACATGGAGCACGAGCACGGCGGCGGAGACGCCAACAAAAGCGAAGAGCGGTGCCCACCAAACGGGCCATACGACGTATCGCATGTGAGGGCTGGAGAGGCCGAGCAGCCTCTCGACTCTCCCGCCACCGACTTGCAAAGGCTCGAGGATGTAGCCGGAGATGAAGGTCCCAGGGCGCACTCCCAGCAGCGCGAGAATCGAGATGCCGATCGAGAGGGCGCCGACGCTGACTTGAATTGCGCTCCGAGCCTTCTCTCGCCATGTCGACCTCGAGAAGACGATGCACAGCGCGAGAACGGGCACGACGAAGGCCGCAGGAATCTGTTTCGACAAGAAGCCCAGGGTCCACGCGCCACCAGCGCTCGCGTCGAGGAGCCAACGGTACCGACTTGGCGCCGCAGCGATCGGTCAAGCAGTGAGAGAGTCGAGAAGCGAGAATGCGAACGAGCCATGGTCGGGATAGGGCGTACCAATGGGCGGAATGAAGAGGACGGCAGTGGAGGCGCCAAAGAGCGCGGGCACGGAAATAGCTGGGAAGCGAGGAGCAAGGAGCAGGTAGCAGGCGACGGCCGCGACGGCGTTCAGGACCGCGGACGCGACCAGATAGGAGAACCAGCTCGTGCCGAGCGCTGAGAACAAGGCTGCTTGAAGGAAAGCCAGGGACAGGCCCGCGGGTATGGCTACGTCTGCAATTGGAACACGCCCACATGCGATCTCACTCGCGCCCGCGAACACGATGGAGTGGTCGAGCGGAAGGAAGCCGCGCTGCCCGAACTGAAAGCCGAGCAGCGCGGCGAATGTGAGCAGCGAGACAACGCCGATGAATCGAAGCAGGCTATGGCTCCTCTGAGGAGAACTGCAAATCAAGCCTACCTAGGCCCTGCCGGATTTCCTGGGAGTTGATATACACCGCTTTGACCGCGCCAGATGCTACGGGCAGAAAGGGCCGAGATCAGTAGCGACGACGTACATTCCATGAAATGGGCCAGGGAGGTTTGGATCACAGATGTTGATGTCATTGCTCGATGTGAAGTGAAGCTGCTTGCCATCCATGCACTAGGATCGATTCTCGGCGAGTCGATGAACGAGGAAACTCCCACTCTTTCGAGCCCAAGTCCCCGGCTTCACATTGGTTGCGGGCGGGAGTCGATTCCTGGCTGGACGAACATCGACATTCAGGCGCTCGAGGGTGTCGATGTTGTCCTGGATGCGTCAAGGTCCTTGCCGTTCCGCGAGGCGGAGGCCGTGTTCGCAGAGCATTTCTTGGAGCACCTCCGAATCGACGAGGCGTTGGCGTTCTTCCAGCGAGCACATAGAGCGCTGCGATTGGATGGCTGGATTCGAGTATCTACTCCGAACCTCGATTGGGTTCTGCTGACTCACTATCCTGGGTGGGCGGCAGGCGAACAGCGCGCATTGAACGCCCTGGCTCTCAATCGCGCCTTTCATGGCTGGGGTCATCAATTCGCTTGGAATTTCGAGTCCCTGGATTTAGCACTGAGGGCAACGGGATTCCAGGAGATTCGATTGTGCCGATACGGCGAGAGCACGCTGTCGGTCTTTCGCGATCTAGAGCACCATGAGACCTATCCTGACCACCCCGACGCTCAACATGTCTTGATTGCTGAAGGTCGGAAAGGCAGCCCGCGCCCCGAGCTCTTGTCGCGGGTGCGCGAGGTTGTGCGTGCAGAGTACTTGGCGCACCTTGATCCGCTCCCAAAGAGCGTCGTGACCGGAGAGGACTGAAGGGGCTTCTCTCCTTTCGAGAGCCGTACGAGTGAGCTGGCGCGGACGGGGCCTCCCGAGACAACGCATTCGCGTATCGTGGCAAGCCCGGTCGATCAGGCCGGAGAAGCCAGATCTCAAGGACTCTGTTCTTCCAGTCTTCACCAGAACGCCTGGACAAACGGCCCGCGCTAGAGAGCCGCTCTAGCCGCCACTCAGTCAGTCGAGGGCTCGACTCCATCACAGCCTTCGCCCCCGAGTGGCGACCGTGCGTGTATCTCGCTCGTTGATCACGGTTCCGCCCCACGTTCTTCGCCTGCCCCCTCCTATGAGACGAGCGCAAACGAGGAAAGCGGTGCAAGAAACTACTGCGTTTAGCCTTCTAGACCTTCTCCTGTAACTCCCCGGACCCAGCCGTCCTCCTTCACCTGATGTTCAGGCCAGCAGGGATGATTCTCGGGTCGAATGAGCCAAGTGGGTTCAACCATGCCAAGAGGCGTCTCGCGATCCTCAGACATTGCCGCCTTCATTGCGCCGGACGTGGCGAAGGCAGTCAGCTCGGTTCTCCTGGGCCGCGAATTGCGAGATTGGGTCGATTCTTGGTACTATCTTTTGGCCAGGAGATGGGTCCGAGTTCCTCGGGGCCATCGCCGAAAGGGGATCGAGATGATGAAGGTCGGGAACATCCAGACTGCTTCCATCAGCGAGGCGAAGGCCAACCTGCCCAAGCTCGTGGCAGCGGCCCTGCCGACCGTGCTGCTACGCCACGCCAAGCCGGTGGCGGCGCTCATCTCGATCGACCGCTACAACGACTATGTCGCCTTCGAGGCGCTCCTGCGCCACCCCGCACTCCTCGATCGTCTGCGCGCCAAGGCGAAGGAGGCGAACGCCACGCCGCTCGCGATGCTCCGCACGATGGAGGAGCTCGAAGCCCTCGCGGCGAAGCTGGTTGACTCTTCGGGGGCTCGAGAGGGCCCGGTCACCGCCGCGGCGCGTTGATGCCCTTTGGCGCATTCAGGTATCACCCGGATGCGGAGGATGGGCTCGAAGAGCTGCTCGCGCGAGGCGGTGTTGCCTTCGCCGAGCTCAAGCAGCGGATCCAGCGGGTTCAGAACGAGTGGGAGCCAGCCGATGGCGATGGCTCGCAGCTCGTCGTCCCTTTCGACGACTACTTCCTGGTCTTCACTGTAGCGGGCGAGGACACGTCGGTCCTCGTGCTGGCGGCAGTCGAGCCGAAGCCGCGCGAATGACCTCGCACGCTGTCGCCTCCTGGCTCGGCGTCGTCGGCGGTGCGCTCCAGCTCGTGGGCAGCGTCATGACCCTCTGGAGCCTCCTCTCGGCCGCGAAGACCAAGCGGCAGCGGGCGCGGGCGCTTCTCGGAGCGCTCTGGCGCTCGCCGAAGAGCCGAGTGGCCGCCGCGCTCTCCGATCTCAACCCGGAGGATCGAACCCGCGTCTTGCAGGGTTTGGCCGCCCTCGCGCTCGGCTACATCCTGGCCCTGACGGCGCAGATCTGGCTCAACCTGCTCGGCTCGTGACCCGGCCCGCAAGGGCTCGTCGGGCGCTCTGTCGATCCAGTCCCCTGTCGCGACCAATCGGGCGCTCTTCCCGGCTCAGCGGCCGAGGAAGAGGTCGATGCCGGAAGAGGATGGTCTACTCCCCCTCGAGCGATTCGAGGATTCGCAGGTAGGTGGCGTAGCGTTCGGGGGGGATGTCGCCGGCTTCGGCGGCGGCGCGCACGGCGCAGGAGGGTTCGTGGGAGTGGGTGCAGTCGTTGAAGCGGCAGGCGGCCGAAGGGCCGTCGAACTCTTCGAAGTAGAGGGTGAGGTCCCCGGGCGAGAGCTTCCAGAGGCCGAACTCGCGGATCCCCGGGGTGTCGATGAGGCGCGTGCCGGCGCCGAGATCGTAGATGCGCGAGCGGGAGGTCGTGTGCTTGCCTTTGCCCCAGTGGTCCGAGACCTCGCCGACCTTGACGTCGAAGCCGGGGGCGAGCGCGGAGAGCAGCGCGCTCTTGCCGACGCCGCTGTGGCCGACCAGGACGGCGGTCTTGCCGGCGATCAGGGCCGAGATCTCGGCCATCCCCTCGCCGGTCACGCTGGAGCAGAAGAGGAGCGGCGAGCCGAGCGCGCGGTAGGGCTCGAGCTGGGCGAGCTCGGGATCCTCGGCGCGGGGCTCATGCGCTAGATCGATCTTGTTGACAGCGACCGCCGCGGCGACGCCGCCATGCGCGATGGCGACCAGGAAGCGGTCGATGAGGCCGGGCGAGAGCGGCGGGCGGCGCAGCGACACCACCACCACCGCGAGGTCGACGTTGGCCGCGATCACCCGCTCGCGGTGGGCGAGGAAGGGGTCGGGTCGCGACAGGCGGCTCGTTCTCGGGAGAATCGACGCCACGGCGAGAGCGCCGCCGGCGCGGCGCGCCACCGCCACCCGGTCGCCGACGGCGAGGTCGGTCTCCTGGGTGAGCGCAAGCGCTTTCGGGACGTGACAGACCAGGGTCTCGCCCTCGAGCACGATCTCGCACTGGCCGCGGGTGATCGAGACGACCAGGCCTTCGGCGGCAAGGCGTTCGTCGAGCTCGGCGGCAGCGGCCGCTTCGGAGCTCTCGGCGCGCAAACGGTCGACGGTCTTGGCGAGCGGCTCGGAGCGGCGTTCGGCACGCTGCTGCCGCTGCGGCAGCGAGTCGAGCTCCCAGCTCTCCCAGTCCTCGACCTCGAAGCGCGCGGGGTCCGGCGCCGTTCGCGTCGTCTCGGCGTCGCGGATCTTGGCCGCCTTCTGGCGCGCCTTCTTTTCTTCGGAGCTCTCGGTCATCGCGGCGAGGTGCGACGACGCGCGGTCGTCGGCGAGGCCAGAAACTCCCATCTCAGCTGTCGGCCGAGCCGGTGAGGCCGGCCTTCTTGGCGTAGTAGCGGAAGGAGCGGAAGGTCATGCCGAGGACCTCGGCCGCCTGGGTCTGAACGCCGCTGGCGCGATCGAGCGCCTGGCGCATCATCTCGGAGCGGATCCGGTCGAGGTAGGCCTCGAGGTCGAGCCCCTCGTCGGGCAGTTGGAGCTCGGGCTGGCTGCGCTCACCGCCGGCGAGCAGGTAGGCTGGCAGATCGGTCGCGGTGATGACGCCGCTCACCGAGAGAGCGACGGCGCGCTCGATCAGGTTCTCGAGCTCGCGCACGTTGCCGGGCCAGGCGTAGGTCTCGAGCATGCGCATCGCCTCGGCCGAGATGCGCAGGGTCTCGACCGCCAGCGCGTCGCAGTACTTCTGCAGGAAGTGGCTGGCGAGCAAGCGGAATGTCCTCGCGCCGCTCGCGCAGCGCCGGGAGCTGGATGGGGATGACGTTGATCCGGTAGTAGAGGTCCTCGCGGAAGTCGCCGCGGGCGATCTTGTCCGGCAGTTGTTGATTGGTCGCGGCGATGATCCGGACGTCGACGGTCTCCTCCTCCGTGCCGCCGACACGCCGGATCACCTTGTCCTGCAGCACGCGCAGGAGCTTGACCTGCATGGTCAGGCTCATCTCGCCGATCTCGTCGAGAAAGAGGGTGCCGTGGTCGGCCTCGTGGAAGAGCCCCTTCTTCTCGCGGACGGCGCCGGTGAAGGCGCCTCGCTCGTGGCCGAAGAGCTCGCTCTCGAGCAGATTCTCCGGCATCGCGCCGCAGTTGACGGACAGAAAGCGCCGGGCGGCGCGCGGGCTGGAGAAGTGGATCGCGCGCGCGATCAGCTCCTTTGCCGGTGCCGCTCTCGCCCTGGATCAGCACGGTCGAGGCGGTCCGCGCGACCCGCTCGATCAGACCGAAGATCTGGCGCATGCGCGGGCTGCGGCCGATGATGTTGTCGAAGCCGTAGCGCTGCTCGAGCTCGCGCCGGAGGTAGACGTTCTCCTCGTAGAGCCGGCTCTTCTCGAGCGCGCGGTGGATGACGACCTTGAGCTCGTCGACGTCGAAGGGCTTCGGCACGTAGTCGTAGGCGCCGAGCTTCATCGCCTCGATCGCGCTCTTGGTGGAGGTGTAGGCGGTCATCATGACCACCGACGGGCCGGCCTCGCGCTCGCGGATCTCGCGCAGCAGGTCGAGACCGTTGCCGTCGGGCATCATCATGTCGCACAGCACGAGGTCGGGAGAGGAGTCGGCGAGGCGCTCGCGCGCCTCGCTGACCGAGCGCGCCGTCGCCACCTCGAACCCCTCGCCGTCGCAGAGCACGGAGAGGAAGTCGACGAGGCTCTCCTCGTCGTCGACGATCAGCACCCTGCCGGTCATGCCAGCGCTCCCGCGGTCGCCGACGACACGGGTTCGAGCGGCAGCTCGATCGCGATGGCGGTGCCCTGTCCGGCGCCGCTGTCGACGTCGACGCGTCCGCCATGCTCCTCGACGATGCGGTAGACGATCGCCATGCCGATTCCGGAGCCGCCGTCGAAGAACGACTGGAACGGTTGGAAGAGCTTGGTGCGCTGCTCCTCCGTCATGCCCAGGCCGTCGTCGCGGAACTCGATGCGGTAGCGGTCGCGCGCGAGCGTGCCGCGGATGCCGAGCGTCCCGCCGTGCGGCGTGGCGCGCAGAGAGTTGCGCGCCAGGTTCCAGAAGATCTGGCTCATCTGGTCGGCGTCGGCGGTGAGGAAGGCGGAGGGTGGGTCGAGCGTGAGCTCGAACCGGTGGCGCCCGGTCGCCTCCTCGCTGTTGCGCAGCAGGGCGACGTTCTCGGCGAGGAGCGCCGCGACGTCGAAGCGCGATGCCGCGCGCTCGCGCGGCCGTGCGAAGCGCAGAAAGCCCTTGATCGTCCGGTCGAGGCGCTGGCTCTCCTTCAGGATGATCCCGAGCAGCCGCTGCTGGGAGTCGTCGGCGGGCAGGGCGCCGGAGAGCAGCTGCACCGAGCCGGAAATCGCGGCGAGCGGATTGCCGACCTCGTGCGCGATGCCCGCCGCGAGCTCGCCGACCGCCGCCATGCGGTCCTTGATGCGCAGCTCTTCCTGGAGCTTGCGCCACTGGGAGAGATCCTGGAAGACGACGATCCAGCCGGCCGGCGCGCCGCCGGCGTCGGTCAATCGGGAGAGCGTGTAGCCGATCGGCACCTGCTCCGCCCCACGCTCGAGCTCGAGCTCGGCGCGCTCGGGCCGGGCGAGCTCGGCGGCGCGGGCGTGGCGGGGCCAGGCCTCGGCCGAGAAAAGGCCGGAGTCGGAGATCGGTCTGCCGAGCAGCTGCTCTTCGGCCTGAGCGAGGATCTCGACCGCGGCCCGGTTCACCGAAGTGATCCGTCCCACCAGATCGGTCGAAAGCACGCCCGAGGAGATCGACTGGATGACGTCGCGGTGCAGGACCTCCAGGTAGGCGAGAGTGTCCCGCTTCTCCTCGAGCTCGCGCTCCGCGCGGGTCGCCGTCGCCGCGAGATAGGAGGTCAGCAGCGCCACGGCATAGAAGCCGAAAAGGTGGACCGCGAGGTTGTATGGAAGGCGCCAAGCGATCTCGGCGGAGGAGATCTGCGCGTGCGGTGCCGGAATCCAGCCGCGCGCGAGGCCGATCAGCAGGGTCGCATAGAGAATGTAGGCGGCGGAGGCGACCAAGAAGCCGGCGCGGCGGCGCAGCAGCGTCGAGGCGGCCATGATGACCACCAGGTAGAACATCGAGAAGGGGCTGCCGATACCGCCGAAGAAGTAGACCAGGCCGGTGACCAGGAGCAGATCGCCGCCGAACTGAATGTAGGCATGGCCGGAGGGGTGTTCGCGCAGGGCCCGGAGCAGCGCGATGTAGATCAGGCTCGCGAGGTAGGTGGCGCCGGCCAGCAGGAAGAGCAGATCGAAGGTCGGCGGCTGGCCGTCCGGGACCGAGATCCGGGCCAGGAAGTACGGCAAAACGATGCTCGAGATCACCACCAGCCGGATGGCGATCAACCACTTCAGATAGCGGACGATCTCCCCTTGCGGACGCGCTCCGACCGCCACGGACATCGGCTCCGCGTCGCGCGGGGTGGGGCTCGTCGCCTACCTCCTCAGCCGATCTTCTGCAGGATCGCGTACATCGGCAGGTACATCGCGGTGACGATGGTGCCGATGATGCCGCCCAGAATCACGATCATCAGGGGCTCGAGCAGCTTCATGAGGCCGGAGACGGCGGTGTCGACCTCCTCCTCGTAGAAGTCCGCGATCTTCGAGAGCATCTGGTCGAGCGCGCCGGTCTGCTCGCCGACGTTGATCATCTGCACGACCATGGGCGGGAAGACCTTGGTCTCGGCCAGTGGGCCGGAGAGCGTCTTGCCCTCCTCGACCGCCTTGCGCACCGCCATCACCGCGTCCTCGACGATCGCGTTGCCCGAGGTCTTGGCGGTGATCTCGAGGCCGTCGAGGATCGGCACGCCGGAGCTGGTCAGCGTCGACAGGGTCCGGCAGAAGCGCGCCACCGCGATCTTGCGGATCAGCATGCCGAGGACGGGTAGCTTGAGCAGCATGCCGTCGATGATCCTGGCGCCGCGCGGGGTCCGGTGGAAGCGCCCGATCGCGATGTAGATCAGGACGATCCCGATGATGACGAAGGGGAAGTAGCGGCCGACGAAGTTGCTCGAGTTCACGACCATCCGCGTCAGGAACGGCAGCTCGCCGCCGAGGCCGGCGAACAGCTGGGCGAACACCGGGATCACCTTCCAGAGGATGATGACGACCACGCCGGCGGCGATGACGATGATCGAGATCGGGTAGATCAGCGCCGAACGGACCTGCGCGTTGAGCCGCACCACCTTCTCGATGTAGGTGGCGAGTCGCTGCAGGATGATGTCGAGGATGCCGCCGGCCTCGCCGGCGGCGATCATCGATAACGTAGAGATTGTTGAAGGCGCGCGGGTGCTTGCGCATCGATTCCGCGAGCGAGGCGCCGGACTCGACGTCCGTGCGCACCGTTTGGATGATCTCGCGGAAATTGCGGTCCTCCTCCTGCTCGCCGAGGATCTCGAGGCACTGCACGAGCGGCAGGCCGGCGTCGAGCATGACCGAGAACTGGCGGGTGAAGATCGCGACGCGCTTCGCGCCGACCCTGCGCGGGAACTTCGGCAGCAGGCGGATCTCCTTGCCCTTCTCGCGCACCGAGGAGACCTGGATCGCCTGACGCCGGAGCGTCGCCACCGCGGCGTCGCGGCTGTCGGCGAGCAGGACTCCCTCCTGAAAGGCGCCGAAGCGGTTCTTGCCTTTCCAAACGAAGCTGGGCATGGGGTTAGCTCCTCGGGGCGGCGCTGGCGCCCTGGCCGTCGGTCACGTTCGGGTTCAGGGTCGCCGGCCCGCGCGAGATGATCTCCTGCAGCTCGTCCTGATAGGACGAGCGCGCGAGCGCCGTCTGCAGCGTGATCATCCGCTTGAAGTAGAGCGAAGCGAGCGACTGGTTGAAGGTCTGCATGCCGTACTTGGCCTGCCCGGTCTGCATCATGCCGTAGATCTGGTGGACCTTGTCCTCGCGGATCAGGTTGCGGATGGCCGCGTTGGGCACCAGGATCTCCATGGCGAGCGCCCGCCCCTTGCCCGAGGCGCGCGGCAGCAGCGACTGACAGAGGATTCCTTCGAGCACGAACGAGAGCTGGACCCGGATCTGGGACTGCTGGTGCGCGGGGAAGATGTCGACGATCCGGTTGATCGTCTGGGCCGCCGAGTTGGTGTGGAGCGTCGCGAAGGTCAGATGTCCGGTCTCGGCGATGCGCAGCGCCGCTTCGACAGTCTCGAAGTCGCGCATCTCACCGATCAGCACGACGTCGGGATCCTGGCGCAGGCAGGAGCGCAGGGCGTTCGAGAAGCTGTGGGTGTCGGCGTGCAGCTCGCGCTGGTTGACGATGCACTTCTTGTGGCTGTGCAGGTACTCGACCGGGTCCTCGATGGTGACGATGTGCTCGGCGCGCTCGCGATTGACCTTGTCGAGCATGGCCGCGAGGGTGGTCGACTTGCCCGAACCGGTCGGCCCGGTGACCAGCACCAGGCCGCGCGGCTTCTCGCAGATCTTCTCGACGATCAGCGGCAGCCCGAGCTCGCGGAAGCTGCGGATCTCGTAGGGGATGGTCCGGAAGGCCGCGGCGATCGCGCCGCGCTGATGGAAGACGTTGGCGCGAAAGCGGGCCAAGCCCTTGATGCCGAAGGAGAAGTCGAGCTCCAGGTCCTCTTCCAGCCGGTGCTTCTGGTTGTCGGTGAGGATCGAGTAGCCGAGCTGCTTCGTCTCCGTCGGCGTGAGCGGCGGCAGGTTGAGAGCCTTCAACACACCGTCGACGCGAATCTGCGGCGGCGAGTTGGTGGTGATGTGAAGATCCGAGCCCCCCTGCTCGACCATGCTCTTGAGCAGCTGATTCAAGGTCGGCGGCATTTCGATCCTCCGCGTTCCGACAAGTTTTGTCAGCGGCGAGTGTACACAAAGGACCCCGGACGCGCTAGCGAGCGCGCCGCGCCCGGTTCGCGGGATGGGAGCCGCGCGGGGACGAGGCCGTTCGCGGGGCAGCGAGTCGAGTACGCTGCGCCTGTCCGATGAGCGAACCGTTCGACCCCCATGCCGAAGAGGCCCTCGGCAAGGCCTACGACGCGCGCCTGATGCGGCGGCTCCTGGGCTACCTCGCGCCGCACCGCAGGCTCGCCTTCGCGGCGCTCGCGTTGATGCTGGTTTCTTCCGGAGCACAGCTCGCCGGACCGCTCGCGACCGCCGCGGCGATCGACCTGTTCCTCGCACCGGCGCTCGGAGTCGAGGGCGCCCTCTCGGGAGTGTCGAAGTGGATCGCCGGAGTGCTCGCCGTGGCGGATCTCGCGCCCAGTCCGCTCGCCGGGTTACTGGGGGCCGCCGGCTTCTACCTCGTCGCCCTCGGCCTCGCCTTCGCCACCCTGACCGTGCAGGCCTACCTGCTCCAGACCCTCGGCCAGAGAGTGATGGCCGACCTGCGTCGCGACGTCTTCGCTCAGCTCCAGCGGCTCGACGTCGCGTACTTCGATCGCACACCGGTCGGCCGCCTGGTGACGCGCGTCACCAGCGATGTCGATGCCCTCAACGAGCTCTTCGCCTCCGGCATCGTCTCGATCGTCGGCGACCTGCTGCTCCTGGTCGGCATCGCCGCGGTGCTCGTCGCGCTCGACTGGCGATTGGCGCTCGCCGCTTTCGGTGTGCTGCCGCTGCTCGGTCTGCTCACCTTCTGGTTCAAGCGGCGGGCCCGACGGAGCTTTCGCGAGGTGCGCGCGGCGGTGGCGCGCATGAACGCGTTTCTCCAGGAGCACCTCTCCGGCATGTCGATCGTCCAGCTCTACGGCCGGGAGCGCGCCGCGCGGTCGGCCTTCGGCGCGATCAACGCGGAGCATCGCGACGCCAACATCCGCGGCATCCATTACTACGCGGTCTACTACCCCGGGGTCGAGATCCTGACCGCGCTCGGCTTGGCCGCGATTCTCCTGATCGGCGGCGGCGAGGCGCTCGCCGGCACGCTCTCGATCGGCGCCCTGGTCGCCTTTCTGCAGTACGTCCAGCGCTTCTACCAGCCGCTCGCGGACCTGTCGGAGCGTTACAACGTGCTGCAACAGGCGATGGCCTCCTCGGAGCGGATCTTCCAGCTGCTCGACCAGGAGCCGGCGATCGTGTCGCCGGCCGGCGGGCACCGTCCGGAGCGAATCGCCGGAGAGGTCGAGTTCGACCGCGTCGGCTTCGCCTACCGGGCGGGCGAACCGGTGCTCCACGACGTCTCGTTTCGGATCGCCCCGGGCGAGACGGTCGCGGTCGTCGGCGCGACCGGGGCGGGCAAGTCGACCCTCGCGAACCTCGTCCTGCGCTTCTACGACGTCGGGGCGGGCGCGGTGCGGGTGGACGGGGTCGACGTCCGCGCGTGGGATCTCGAGGCGCTACGCTCGGCCACGGCGCTGGTGCTCCAGGACGTCTTCCTCTTCGCCGGCGACGTCGCCGCGAACCTGACGCTCGGCGAGCGCTCGATCACGCCGGAGCGGATGCGCGCGGCCGCCGCCGAGGCGCAGGCGCTCGAGTTCATCGAGCTGCTGCCGGGCGGCTTCGCGGCGACGGTCGAGGAGCGCGGCCAGGGGCTCTCGGTCGGCCAGAAGCAGCTGCTCGCCTTCGCGCGTGCGCTCGCTTTCGACCCGCGCATCCTGATCCTCGACGAGGCGACGGCGTCGGTCGACACCGAGACCGAGCGGCGCATCCAGTTCGCCCTCGAGCGGTTGTTGGTCGGCCGCACCAGCCTGGTCATCGCCCACCGCCTGTCGACGGTCCAACGCGCGGACCGGATCTTGGTGATGCACAAGGGGCGGCTGACCGAGCAGGGCAGCCACCGTGAGCTGCTCGCTCTGGGCGGTCTTTACCGCAAGCTCCACGACCTGCAGTTCCGCGACACCGCGCCGGCGCCCGCGGCGCCCTGAGGCACCGGCAAGCGGAAGTGCTCAGCGCCAGAGGGTGAGGATCACTGCCATCGCCAGCAGGTAGACGAGTTGGTAGCCGGCGTCGATCGCCCAGGCGGCGAGGCGCTTGTCGGAGTAGGCGTGGGCGTTGAGCCCGAGCGGCAGGGCGAAGCCGCCCCAGGCGAGCAGCCCGAGCTGGAGCCCCTGCTCGAGCCGCCGAATGTTCAGGTAGTGCACGATCACCCCGAGCGCCGCCGCCATCAGCAAGTAGCAGAGGAGCGAAATGGCGTACGAGCGCGCGGCGGTCTGCTGCATCCGCCGCAACTGTTCTGAGTCGTAGCCGTGCGCCTTCGTCCACGCCTTGGCAAAGAGCGCCGGCGAGTACCAGAGCGCGCCGAACAGGAAAGCGGCAAGCGCCGCCGCGAGGACGGCGAAGAGGTTCAGGTGGACGCTTGGCAGCATGGGGCCCCCTTGGTCGGTTGCGCTTCCGAACCGGTGCTCCGGTCCGGACCCTGCGATGGTGGGCAGTCTTCGCCCGTTTTCTAGCACAGGCCTCGAATCGGCGCATTCGTGCCGCGCTCGAACGGTCACGGGCACCGACGTCGCAGTGCGCGCGGGCGGTCCGGCCCCGGGGGGCTTGCGTGGCCCGGAGCGGTTTGCTAGGTTAGTTAGCGCTAACTAACACCTCCACGCGAGCCATTCCTCCGACTCCGGTTTCCTTGCCAACCCTCCTCACTCCGCGCCAGGACGAGATCGTCGACGCGGCGATCGCGGTGGTGCGCGAGGAGGGGTGGGCGAGCTTGACCGTGCGACGTCTGGCCGATCGCCTCGGCGTGACCGATCCTGCGCTCTACCGACACTTCGCGGGGAAGGGTGAGCTCGCGCTCGCCATCGCGGATCGCATGCAGATCGCCCTGCTCGGGCCGATCCGCGCGATCGCGGCGGAGTCGAAGACTTCGCCGCAGGCGAGAATCGGGCGGATTCTCGCCCACCATGTCGACTTGATCCTCGCCACCGACGGCCTGCCGGTGCTGCTGATCTCGGAGGCGGCCACCGGCGACGCGCGCATGGCCGACCGCCTGCGCGGGGTGATGGGAGAGTACATGACGATCCTGGTCGGTCTGATCGCGGCCTTGCCGCGTGCCGCCGACGCTCTGCTCCCGCAAGAGACTCTCCTGCAGCTGCTCGGCCTGCCCGCCATCGTCGCGATCCAGCGCCGTCTCATGCCCGACCATGCCCCGACCGACGAGGCCGTACGACGGATCGTCGCCTGTCACGTTCGGCAGGTCCTGCCGCGCGCGCCGTCGGCCCGAGAGAAGGAGAAACGATGATCGATCGACGTCTGATCCCGACGCTGGCCGTCGCCTGGCTCGTCGCAGCGGTCTCGCCGGCTACCGCCGGAGCGGGCACCCTCACGGTGGGCGCGGCCGTCGAGCGGGCGCTCGCCGTGCACCCGTCCGTCGCGGCTGCGGCGGCGAGGCGAATCGAAGCGGAGCGCGCTGTCGACGAGGCGCATGCCGCGAAGGGACCGATCGCGAGCGCGCGCCTGACCGGTACGCGCTTCAGCGACCCGATGGTGGTGAGCCCGATTCACTCCTTCGACCTGCGTGACCTTCCCGAGTTCGATCGCACGCTCGTCCAGGGTTCTCTCGATCTGAGCTACACCCTGATCGACTCCGGCGCGCGGCGCGAGCGGAGCCGGCAAGCCGGCGCGCGGCAGGCTGCCGCGGTCGCCGCGCTGGCCGGGACCGAGCAGGAGGTTGCCGCGGCGGTCACCGCGACCTTCGCCGACGTCCTTGCCCGCGCGGAGGTGCTCGGCGCCGAGCACGCTCGAGACGAAGCGGTTCGGCGCGAGCTCGAGCGGGTCGAGCAGCTCGTCGCGGTGGGCCGGGCGGCCGAGCTCGACCAGCTGCGTGCTGAGGCGGCGCTCGCCGCGGCCGAAGCCGAGGAGGTGAGCGCGGCGGCCAACCTCGACGCGGCTGAGCGCGAGCTCGCGCGCTTGCTCGACGTCGATCCGGAATCGACTCGGGCGGCCACCCTCGTGCCGCTGCCGACGAAGCTCGTGCCGCCGGCTGGCCACGACGCCCTGGCGGCGCTCGCCATTGCGTCCAACCCTGCGGTCGAACGGGCGCGTCGAGAGGCGGCGGCGGCCGAGGCGGCGCGCGCGCTCGCGCGCACCGCGTACTTTCCGCAGCTCCGCGCGGTCGGCTCGCTCCAGGAGTATGGGGACGGCTCGCTCGATCTCTCCGCCGAGTGGAACGCCGGGCTGCAGCTGACCATCCCGCTCTGGACCGGCGGGGCGACCGGGAGCCGCGTGGCGCGGGCGGAGGCGGGCCGCGACGCGGCGCGGGCGGCCGTCGCCGAAGTCGAGCTGGCGGTGCGCGCGAGTGTCGACCGCGCGCTCGTGGCGCTTACCGGGCACGAGGCGCGGGCGGAGGCGCTCGGCCGCGCGGCCGCGCGGCTCGCCGAGGTGGCGCGCGTCGAGAGACTGCGCCTCGACGTCGGCGCCGGCACCCAGGTCGACTACCTCGACGCCGAAGCCGCGCTGGCGGCGACGCGTGCCGAGTGCACCGCCGCCCGGATGGGCGCGTTGCTCGCTCGCGTCGAGCTCGCCCGCGCCACCGGAGAGCTCGATCCCGAGTGGATCCGCCGCACGCTGGAGGGGCAGCCATGAAGCCGAAGCGCATCGTTCCCGTCGTCGTCCTCCTCGCTGTCGCCGGCTTTCTAGTCTGGAGATTCGTGCTGCAGCCGCGCAGCGAGAGCGACGGCCTCTCCGCCTCGGGCACTGTCGAGGCGACCGATGCGCGGCTCGGCTTCGAGATCTCGGGGCGGCTGCTCGAGGTCGCCGCCCGCGAAGGAGACCGCGTCGAGACCGGCCAACTGCTGGCGCGGCTCGATGACGTCGAGCTGGCGGCACGGCGGACCGAGGCCGAGGCGATGGTGGCGGGCGCCCGGGCCCGCCTGGCGGACCTCGAGGCCGGCTTTCGGCGCGAGGAGGTGGCGCAGGCTCGCTCCGGCGCATCGGCGGCCGCCGAGCGCGTCACCGACGCCGAGCGCGACTTGGAGCGGACCCGTACGCTCTTCGCGGGCCGCGCGGTGCCGCGCGAGGCGCTCGACAAAGCCGAGCTCGCGGTCGAGCTGGCGCGGCGCCAGCGCGAGCAGGCGGACGAACAGCTCGCTCTGCTGCGGCGGGGAGCTCGACCCGAACAGGTCACGGCCGCGCGCGCCCAGGTCGCCCAGGCCGAGGCAGCCGTGGCAACCCTCGAGGCCACCCTCGCCAAGACGCGGCTCGCCGCTCCGTTCGCGGGGGTCGTCACGGTGCGCCACCGCGAGCCGGGGGAGATCGTCTCGCCCGGCGCTCCGGTCGTCACCCTGCTCGACCCCGACGACCGGTGGGTGCGCATCTACGTGCCGGAGAACCGCCTCGGCCGGGTCGCTCTCGGGCAGCGCGCGGCGATCGTCGCAGATACTTTTCCCGGCAAGCGCTACGAGGGAGAGGTCGCGTTCGTCGCCGACGAGGCGGAGTTCACCCCGAAGAACGTCCAGACCACCGAGGAGCGGGTGCGCCTGGTCTACGCGGTCAAGGTGCGGATCACCGGCGACCCGGACCAGGAGCTCAAGCCCGGACTGCCGGCCGACGTCACGCTCGAGGAGGCGCGGTGAGCGAAGGAGCCGGGTCGGCGAACCCCGCGTCGATCGAGGTCCAGGGCCTCGTGCGACGTTTCGGCGCCACCGTCGCGGTGGCCGGTCTCGACTTCGCGGTGGCGCCGGGGGAGCTGTTCGGCCTGGTCGGTCCCGACGGCGCCGGCAAGACGACCACGCTACGGATGCTCGCCGGGGTGCTGCGGCCGAGCGACGGCGACGCCCGCCTCGCCGGCGTCTCCGTGGTCGACGACCCCGAGGGCGTCAAGCTCGAGATCGCGTACATGTCGCAGCGCTTCGGGCTCTATACCGACCTCACCGTGGCCGAGAACCTGGCGTTCTACGCCGACCTCTACCGCGTGGCCGCGACCGAGCGGGCCGAGCGGCTCGAGCGGCTCTACGCTTTCTCGAACCTGGGGTCCTTTCGCGATCGGCTGGCCGGTCAGCTCTCCGGCGGAATGAAGCAGAAGCTCGGGCTCTCCTGCGCCCTGATCCACGAGCCGCGCATCCTGCTGCTCGACGAGCCGACCTTCGGCGTCGATCCGGTGTCGCGGCGCGACCTCTGGCGCATCGTCCACGAGATGGTGGGGCGGGGCGTGACCGCGGTGGTCTCGACCGCCTACCTCGACGAGGCCGAGCGGTTCGACCGGGTGGCTCTCCTCCACGAGGGGAGACTGCTCGCCCTCGAGTCGCCCGCCGCGCTGTCGGCCGCCTTCCATGGCGAGCTGCTCGAAGTGCGGCTCGGCAATGCCCGCGCCGCGCTCGAGCTGGTCCGGACGCTGCCGGGTGTTGCGAGCGCGCTGCTCTTCGGCGACCGCCTCCACGTCGGTGTGCGCTCGGCGGCCGAGGCGAGCGAGCCGCTGCTGGCGGCGCTCGAGCGGGCGGGGTTCGCGGCAGCCAACGCCGAGCCGATCGCGGCGACGCTCGAGGACGTCTTCCTCGCGCGCGTCGGCGCGGCGGGAGAGGCGGCGTGAGCCTCGCCGCCCGCGCCCCGGAGCAGCCGGCTGCCGTCGAGGTCGAGGAGCTGACGAGACGCTTCGGCGACTTCGTCGCTGTCGATGGCGTGACGTTCTCGGTCGCCCCGGGCGAGGTCTTCGGTTTCCTCGGCCCCAACGGCGCCGGCAAGACGACCACGATCAAGATGCTCAACGGCCTGCTCGTCCCGACCTCGGGACGGGGTCGGGTGGCGGGCTTCGACGTCGCGCGCGAGCGCCGGGCGATCAAGCGGTCGATCGGCTACATGTCGCAGCTCTTCTCGCTCTACGGCGATCTGACCGTCGAGGAGAACATCGCGTTCTTCGCCGGGCTCTACAGCGTCGCGCGCGCGCGCCGTGCGGAGCGGCGCGACTGGGTGCTCGAGATGGCCGGGCTCGCCGACCAGCGCGAGCGGTTGACGGCGGAGCTCTCGCTCGGCTGGAAGCAGCGGCTGGCGCTCGGCTGCGCGATGCTCCACGAGCCGCCGATTCTCTTCCTCGACGAGCCGACCTCGGGGGTCGACCCGATCTCGCGCCGGCGTTTCTGGGATCTGATCTACAAGCTCGCCGACGGCGGCACCACCGTCTTCGCGTCGACCCATTACATGGAGGAGGCCGAGTACTGCGGCCGGTTGGCGCTGATGAACCGGGGCCGGTTGATCGCCCTCGACACCCCGGCGCGGCTGCGCGCGGCGCTCGACGAGGCGCTGTTCGCGCTGTCGACGCCCGATCCGATCGGTGCCCTCGCGGCGCTCGACGGCGCCCCCGGGGTCGTGCGCTCCGGTCTGTTCGGGCGGGAGCTCCACGTCACTGTGGCCGAGCGCGCGAGCGCCCGCGAGCTGCTCGGCGAGCTGCTCGGCGCGCGCGGCGTCGAGCTTCGCGCGCTGCGCGAGATCCCGCCTTCGCTCGAGGACGTCTTCGTGGCCCTGGTCGAGCGCAGCGGTGGCGCCAAGGTGGACTGAGGATGGCCGGCTTCGATCTCGTTCGCTTGGCCGCCGTGGCGCGCAAGGAGGCGCTGCAGCTCCGGCGTGACCGCCGCAGTCTCTTGCTCGCCTTCGCCCTGCCGCTGCTGCTCCTGGTGCTCTTCGGCTACGCCATCTCGTGGGACGTGCGCGACATCTCGCTCGCCGTGATCGATCAGGATCGTTCGGCGGCGAGTCGCGAGCTGGTCGCGGCGTTCGAGTCCTCGGGCTACTTCACGGTGGTCTCTCGGCCCGACTCGCCGGCGGAGATTCCGGGGCTCTTCGCGCGCCGCCGGGCGCTCATCGTGCTCGTCGTCCCTCCCGGCTTCGCGGCGGAGCTCGGGCGTGGCGAGCCAGCGCGGATCCAGGCGGTCCTCGACGGCAGCGACGCCAACACCGCGACCATCGCTTCAGGCTACGCGGAAGCGGTGGCGCGCGACTTCGGCGCCCGGCTCGTGCTCGCCGGGCGCGAGCTCGAGCCGCCGCTCGCGGTCGAGAGCCGGGTCTGGTGGAACGAAGAGCTCGCCAGCCGCAACATGATCGTGCCCGGTCTGATCGCCGTCATCATGATGATCATCGCCGCGCTGCTGACCTCGCTCACGGTGGCGCGCGAGTGGGAGCGGGGGACGATGGAGCAACTCGCGGCGACCCCCGTCGGCCGGCTCGAGATCGTCCTCGGCAAGCTCCTGCCCTACCTCGCCATCGGCTTTTTCGACGTGGTGCTCTCGACGGTGCTGGCGATCACGCTCTTCGACGTCCCCTTCCGCGGTAGCGCTCTGCTGCTCGCCGGGCTCTCCCTCCAGTTCCTGGTCGGCTCGCTCGGTCTCGGCCTCTTCATCTCGGCGGTAACGCGCTCGCAAGTGCTGGCGACTCAGCTCGCGATGATCGTGACCTTCATTCCGGCGTTTCTCCTGTCTGGCTTCATGTTCGCCATCGACGTGATGCCGAAGCCGCTCCAGATCGTCACCCTGCTCGTCCCCGCCCGCTACTTTCTGGTAGTCACCCGCGGGATCTTCCTCAAGGGCGTCGGGCCGTCGGTCTTGGCGCCGCAGGCCGTGCTGATGATCCTGTTCGCCGTCGTCGGTCTCGGTCTGGCGGTCGCCAGCTTCAAGAAGGTGCTGGACTGATGCGCCGGAGAGTGGGCCGAGTGGCCGAGATGGTCCGGAAGGAGTTTCGGCAGCTCTTCCGCGATCCGCGCATGGCGCGCATTCTGTTCGTCGCGCCGGTCATTCAACTCGTCCTCTTCGGCTACGCTGTCTCGACCGAGGTCCGCAACACGCCGCTCTTCGTCGTCGATCTGGACGGCACCTCGGCGGCGCGGGAGCTTGTCGAGGCCTACATGGCGGGGGGCTATTTCCGCGAGGTCGGTCGCTCCGGCCGGCCGGCCGACCTCGTGCGGGCGCTGGAACGCGGCGAGGCGCTCGCCGGAGTCGTGATCCCGGCCGGATACCAGCGGGACCTCGAGCAGGGTTCGGCGCGCGTCCAGCTGATCTTCGACGGCTCGGATTCGAATACCGCGACGATCGCCAAGGCGTACGCGGAGCGGATCACGGCGGGCCTCGCGCTGGGACCGTCCGCCGGCGCGATCTCGCCCGCGGTCGATCTACGCCTGCGCGCCTGGTTCAATCCGGATCTCGACAGTCGCAACTACAACGTGCCAGCGGTGATCGGCGCGATCCTCCTGCTCGTCTGTCAGCTCCTGACCGCCCTGGCGGTGGTCCGCGAACGGGAGATCGGCACTCTCGACCAACTCATCGTCTCGCCGCTCGAGCCGATCGAGCTGGTGCTCGGCAAGGCGCTCCCGTTCGCCCTCGTCGGTCTCTTGGACATGGCGCTCGTTACCGGCGTGGCGCTCGCCTGGTTTCACGTGCCGTTCCGGGGCAGCGCCCTGCTCCTGCTGGGCGCGACGGTCCTGTTCGTTTTCTGCGGCCTTGGCGCCGGACTGCTGATCTCGACCATTTCGCAGACGCAGCAAGAGGCGTTTCTCTCCTCCTTTCTCGTCTACATGCCGACGATGCTGCTGTCGGGCTTCATGTTCCCGGTATCGAGCATGCCGGAGCTCTTTCGCTGGCTGACGCTCGCCAATCCGCTCCGCCACTTTCTCGAGATCGTGCGCGGCGTCTTTCTGCAAGGAGTCACGGCGGGCGACGTCGCGCCACAGTTGGGCGCGCTGGCGCTGATCGCGACGCTCCTGCTCGGCGCCGCGGTCCAGCGCTTCGCGCGTCAGGACTGAACCGGGCGCTTCAAGCCCGCGTCGGCGGCGCCATCGCCTTGGCCAAGGCGAGCGCGATGACGCTCTCGGGGTCGCCCGCGCCGACCAGGGCACAGGCGACCTCTCCCTCCTGCCAGAAGACCAAGGTGCGTCCCTCGCGTTGGAAGACGTGGAAGACGAAGCCGCCGCGCTCGCGCCGCTCGTCCGCGGGCGGCAGGTCGACCACCGTGCCGCGGTACATCAGACAGACGAGCCAACCCGCATCGCCGCGATAGACGGTGCGAGCGGCCGCGTGCCCGGCGATCGGGATGACGTCGCCACCGGCGAGCGTGAGCCCCATCGCGCCGAGGTCGAGCACCCGCGCCGGGAAGTCGATGCCGCGGGAGCGCCAGCGCGCCTCGATAGTGGCCGCGTCGGCGGCGGCTAGAGCGGCCGGCAGCGCCGGCGCGAGAGAGGCGTGGCTCGCGGCTGCCGCCGCGACCAGGTCACCGGGTGGCGGCGCCGGCGAGCCTCGCAGCAGGAAGAACGCCAGGGTCATCGCCGCCAGCGCGGCGGCCAGCGGCAGCCAGCGTCCGGCCGGGGGCCAGCGCGCGGCTGGCGGCGGAGCGGCCTCGAGCGCCTCGGCGCGTTCGTCTTCGACATCGAGCAGCGCGCGGATCTTCCAATCGAGCCCGGCTGGCGGCGCCTCGTCGGGCAACGCGGCGCGCAGCGCCGTGCGCGCTTCCTCGAGAGCCGCCAATTGGTCGCGGCAGCGCGCGCACTCGGCAAGGTGAGCTTCGAGCTCGCTGCGCTCCGCGCCCTCGAGTCGGCCGTCCAGCCAGGCGTCGAGGTTCTGCTCGGGGTGATCGTCGCGCACTGTCATCTCCCGCTCTCGTCAGAGTAGCCGAGGTCGCGCGCGTAGTCGCCCAGCGCTCGGGCGAGGAGTCGACGCGCGCGGAAGAGCCGGGAGCGAACGGTGCCGACCGGGCACTCGATCGCTGTCGCCGCCTCTTCGTAGGTGAGCTCTTCGACGTCGACGAGCAACACGGCCTCCCGGAACTCGGCCGGCAGCTCCGCGAGGGCCGCCTGCACCGTCTCGCCGGTGCCCCATCTCCCCGCGCTCGCCGCGTCGAGCAGCGGCCGCTCCCAGTCGGTCGGAACGAGGTTCCGCTCGGCGAGGGTTTCGAGCGCGCCGGGATCCCGGCTCTCCGGTTCGCGTCGCGCCCGACGGTAGCGATTGACGAACACGGAGTACAAGATGGTCAACAGCCAGGCGCGGCAGTTGGTTCCTCGCTCGAAGCTCCCGAACGACTTGTAGGCGCGCAGGAAAGTCTCCTGGACGAGGTCCTCGGCGTCGCCGTCGCGACCCGCGAAGCGCCGCGCCGCCGCCCAGACCCTGTTCAGGTGGGGGAGCGCCTCGGCCTCGAAGGCGGCGCGCGTTTCGCCGCTGGCGTCGTGCATCGTGGATCACAGTCTACCGGCGGCGGGAACTCTCCGGCCGTCTCGTTTGTTCCCGCTCTCCGGAAGGCGACGAGCCGGCCGCGCCGGTGTGCGGCGTCGGAGTCGACGCGTCGCCTGCGAGAAAGACCTCGAAAAGGTTCAGGGAGATCCAGAAATGAAGATGAAGAGAGCCCAGTTCGCCGCCGCATTCGCCGCCTTCGGGGCGCTCCTGGTCGCCGGTGCGGCTCGCGGCGATCTTGCCGCCGAGGCGCGTGGCGCCTCGAGCCGCGAGCTCCGACGCCCCACCGTCATCACCCGGCCCGGGTCGTACGTGCTCGCGGCGAACATCGATGCCAGCGGCGTACCGACGGCCATTCGCATCCAGGCGAGCGACGTCACGATCGATCTGGCCGGCTACACGATCTGGGGCCCGGGCGGCCGCCAGGGCATCGGCATCGAGATCGACGGCGCCTCGAACGTGGCCGTGAGGAACGGCCACCTGCAGCACTTCGGCATCGGAGTCAAGGCGATGAACGCGAGCAATCTCGCGATCGAAGGGCTGCAGATCGACGGCGAGGACTCGGGCGGCGCGCCGCCCGACGTCGAGATCGGCGTGCTCCTGGTCGACGTCCGCGGCGCGCGGGTCACCGACAACGTAGTGACCGACACCTTCCTGGGGATCTTCGTGCGTGGCGAAGGGAGCGGTGCGAATCGGATCGCCGGCAACTTGCTGGCGGGCGGCGCCAACGCCGAGCTCGGGATCTGTTACAACCCAGCGCCGGGACTCTCGTCCGGAGGCCCGAATGGCGATTTGGTCTACGGCAACACGGTCTCGGGCTTCCGCCGCGGCATGGCGTTCTCGACCGATTCGATCAACAACGTCGTCAAGGGCAACACCCTCGCCTTCCTCGACATCGCTGTCGACGAGGCGTCGCCCGGCGCCAACCTCGTCTTCGACAACGACGAGGTCGACCTGGCGCCCTGACGAGTCGGTCGCGGCTGGGTGGCGCCGGCGTCAGTCGCCGGCCGGCGCCACGTCGAGCGGTTCGAGCACGGTCACGAGCTCGAGCATCTGCTGCAGCCGTCGCCGGGCGTCCTCTTTGTCTCCAGGCGGGTAGGCGAGCTCGAGGGTCAGCAGCCGCTCGGAGTCGGCGGGATGAACCATCAGGACTCGCCGCACTTCGATGGCGCCCCCGTCGAGGGTGCCGCGGACGGTATAGGCCGAGCCGTACGGCGTCACGAGCTCGGTGCCGCCGAAGAACTCTCCGCCGCCGGCGCTGGCCTCGCGCGCCGAACGCCTTGGCCTCCTCGACCAGATTGATCGACTCCACCTGCGGCTCGCTCGCGACCACGGTCAACTTGCCGTCGCCCGCCTCGTCCCCAGCGACGAGCTCGAGCGTGGCGCCGTCGTTGCGCGCGACCCGCACCCCTGCCGGCAGCTCGGTGAAGACCACTGCGAGCCCCGCGTTCTCCACCCGCACCGGCACGGCAGCCGGCGGCGCACCCGAGCCGCCGCAGGCTAGAAGTGGAACGAGGAGCGAAGCGAGAACGAGAGCGGTACGCAACCTAGCCATCGGATTCCTCCGGTCGAGTTTCGCGAGGAGACTATCGCGCCGCCGCCGGCCGGGAGGCTCTGACCGTGTCCCCTCAGCTCGTTGGCGGCGAGCAGGGGAAGCTCTCGTGGTCCGTGATCGTGACGAACGGGCGACCCAGCGGATTCGAGTAGGTCCGTGTCGTGCCCAGCCAGAGGTCGCGCACGACGGTTTCGACCTCGACGTCGGTCATTCCTGCGATGAAGACCCAGAAGCGGTGGTCGAACTCCTCCGTGCAGGCGTCGAGGACCTTGACCGTGAGCTCGACGTTCGCCGGCGAGAAGAAGTAGAGGATCCCGGAGTCGGCCGTCAGCCGTTTTGGGTGAGCGACGCCGGTCGAGCCGTCGTAGGCGCGCCAGCTGGCGCCGATGGCGAATCGTCCGAGTTTGTCGCCGTGGACATAGGCTTCGTCGGAGCCTCCCAGGTAGAGGTGCTCGGGAACGTCGGCGGGGACCTCGCCGAACAGCGAGACATTGTCCAGGTGGGCGTGGTTCGCACCGTACAGACTGATCGGGTTCTGGACTGTGAAGGTGAGCAGGACGGAGCGCGCGTCCGGCGGCATCTCGAACGGACCGGACTCGAGGTGCCTCCAATCCGGACTTGCGGACTCGATCTCGAATCGAGGAAGCCCACTCGGGTCGGCCACGGACCCGGAGCAGTTCTCGTCGCCGGTGGCGCGCAGTTCGAGGCTGACCGGCCAATCGGGGTGGGCTAGCGTAGCAAGGAGATCGGCTGCGAAGGTGTAGGTCGCGCCACCGGTGACCGGGACGCAGAGGCTGGTGTGGTGACGGCCGACGTGGGCGCTTGCGGCCAGGTAGAGCGAGCCGCTCACCAGGCTGCAGGTGTAGCCCCCCGCGTCGGGCAGGTCCCAGCCGCTTTCGCCGCCGAAGGACGTGTAGTTGTGGATCCAACTGCCAGCCAGCTTGGAAACGGAGAAACAGAAGTCTGGGATCAACTCGCCGACGGCCGCCGTCCCGGCGGTCCCGAAGCCGCCGAGCAACAGGCCAACCAGAAGCACACGGATTCCATTCCTGCCCCCGACGCGGGCGCTTTCGATCATGTCCGATACCTCGCTGCTGCATTGTACGGCCGCGCTAACCGAACCGTTCGATCGTGTTCGTCGGGCGCCGCACACTGCGATGGTGCGCCTTTTCACCCGCGCCTGGACCCTCCGGCCGGGTAGCCGACGAGACCTCGACGACGACGCCGGCAGGAGATCGGTGCGCGACACCGGGCCGGGCGAGTGAGATCTCCTGGAGGCTCTACGCGCAGACGGCGGACCTGTTGGCCCGTCCTAGCCGCCATTCCGGATCTTGCTGGAGAGCCTGGGGCTCGGGTCTGCCCGGAAGCTTGCTTGCCGGCTCACGATGAAACCGGAAGAAGAGCGGAGATACCATGGTATTCTCATTACTGCTACCATGCAGGACATGAAGATCGGCGTGTCGCTGCCCGAGGAGCTCATTCAGTTCGCCGATGCCGAGGCGGCGCGGCGGGGGACGTCGCGGTCCGGGCTCTTGGCCGAGCTGCTCGAGGCGGAGCGGATCCAGGAGCAGACGCGGCGCTACATCGACCGCCACGGTTGGGACGTGGCGGAGGACGACGAGGCCTGGCGGGAGTACCAGCGCCGGCGCATGGCGCAGGAGTACGCCGATGACGAGTGGTGAGCCCTTCCCCCGCCGCGGCGAGGTCTGGTGGGTGCGTGTCGACAAGCGCCGCCCGGCGGTGGTGGTGCAGACGGACAAGCTCGGCGACCCGCGCGTACAGTCGATCCTCGTCGTACCGTTGACCAGCCGCCTCCACCTCGCGGAGCTGCCCGGCAATCTGCGTCTGGAAGCGCGCGCGACGCGGCTGTCCAAGGCCGCGGTCGCCAACGTCTTCGACATTCAGAAGGTGCTGCGCTCCGACTTCCTCTCCGCCGTCGGCGCGCTCCCGGCGGCCGAGCTCGAACGGCTGGCCGCGTCGCTCCGCCTGGTGCTCGACATCTGACGGAAAGAAAGAGGGGCCCGCGGCCTCGCGGCCACGGGCCCCAGCGCTCCGGGATGCGGAGCTTCAGCAGGTCACGGCGTGCAGGCCGTCACCGTGAGGTCATCGAGGAACCAGCCGTCGTCTGTCGTCGAGCAGTCGGTGATGGTGGTGAACGCGATATGCACCGACTGTCCGCCGCAGCCGCCGGAGCCGCCCGTCGCCGCGTTGCAGGCGGCATCGAGATCGACGGTGACCTGGCTGAAGCTGGTCGAGTTGCCGGTCCAGACCGCGGCCCCGGCCGAACCGCTCGGCGCGCAGGAGGCCGCGATGGTGCCGTTGTACGTCGACCCGCTGATCGCGGCAGAGGGCACCCAGACGTAGCTGGATCCATCGACCGAGACCGCCAGTGCGCCGCCGTCGTAGCCGGACTCGAAGCGGCGGCGATGCCAGAAGGTCAGCTCCGCGTCGCTCGAGCCCGCCGGCACGACGATCCCGCTCGTGCCGTTCGGCTTGGCGTAGTTGAAGTTGTTGCTGCCGTAGTTGCTGGTGCAGGAGGTCCCGCCGTAGCGGAAGACCTTGCTGCCGCCATGGGCGCTGCACGTCTGAATGCCGCGCCAGTAGGTGGTCGAGCCGCCCGAGAGGAACGAACCCTTGGACCAGTTGGAGAGCCCCGTGCCCGACTCGAAGGTGTGCGAGTAGAGCGTCGAAGTCGTACAGGTGCCGCCGCCGCAGGCCTGGGTGGTAGCCGAGGCCTGCGCCGAGTTGCCCGAATCGCAGCTGCCGTTCGAGGCCTTGATCACGTAGTAGTAGCTCGTGTTGCAAGTCAGGCCCGAGTCGGCGAACGAGGTGCTGGCGGTGGTGCCGATCTGCGTGTACGGACCGCCGCTCGTCGTGGCGCGTGAGATCAGGTACGACGTCGCACCCGACGAAGCGCTCCACGAAACGCTCGCCGCGGTCTGAGAAGTGCCCGAGGCGGAGACCCCGGTCGGCGCGGCCGGCGGCGTGCAGGTCGGCGCCTCGGTGAAGCTGCCGACCAGCGTGACGCCGGTGTAAGCGGCGTAGCCGCGGAGCATGACGTGCCAGGTGCCGGCCGCGGGCGCCGGGAAGCTGCAGGTCTCGTTGTTGCCGTTGAGGTAGGGACGGCAATCGTATGTGGTTGTCGTCGGCGCCGAACCGAAGCGGACGTACATGTCCGCGTCGCCCGTGCCGCCCGAAATCTGGAACGAGAGGTTGGTCGCGCCCGTGGGCACGCTCAGCGTCCAGAACTGCTCGTTGCCGGTCGCGCCGGAGATGTTCGCCACCGGCACGCCGTTCGACAGCACCGAACCGCCGCCCGAGCAGGCCTGGGTCGTGGCCGCCGCCTGCGCCGAGTTGCCCGAAGAGCAAGTGCCGTTCGAGGCCTGGATCACGTAGTAGTAGCTCGTGTTGCAGGTGAGGCCCGAGTTGGCGAACGAGGTCGTCGTCGAGGTGCCGACCTGGGTGTAGGGACCGCCGCTCGTCGTCGCCCGCAGGATCGCGTAGGAGGTCGCACCCGACGATGCGCTCCAGGAGACGTTGACCGCGGTCTGCGACGTGGCGCTCGCCGAGACGCCGGTGGGCGCCGCGGGAGGCGTGCAGCCGCCGCCGCCGGTCGGGGTGACCGTACGGCAAGTGGAGGGCGCCGAGGCCGCGGCCTCATTGCCCGAGGGCTGCGCCACCACCTGGTAGTAGTAGGTGAAGCCGTTGGCGACGGCCGTGTCGGTAAAGGAGCTGCCCGACACGTCGTTGGCGACCTTGGTGAAGCCGGCGTTGCAGCCGGTCTCGTTGCGGTAGAGGTCGTAGACGCCCGACGAGCCGCTCCAGGAGAGAGCCGCCGAGTTGTTGCCGGCGGTTGCCGTGAGCGCCGGCGTGGCCGGCGGCGTGACCGCCGCGAACGTCGTGTTCCAGCCGGCGTCGGTGGTGCAGGCGAGGCCGTGACGATTGAATGCCGTCGCGATGGCGCCGCCATGCGGCGTGCCGTCGTTCAGGTTGCCGTTGTCGTCGTCGACAGCGCGGAAGATGCGAAAGAGACTGCCGGTCGAGCAGCCGCTCGAGGTCCAGGTCGTGCCCGAGACGTTGCAAGTGAAGGCGGCACCCGCGGTCGAGCGCGACAGGTACCAGAGCCTGTCGACGATCGCCCAGGCGGAGCCCGATCCGGGGCTCGGCAGATCGCGCGCCGCGAGATCCCAGAGCGCTTCGGACGAAGGGTAGGACTCACAATGCCCTTCGCGCTTCTTGCTGGTCTGCCCCCGCGCGATGGCGTCCTTGCCGCAGGGACCGACATAGTTCGGGTTGTTGGCCGATGGCGTCGGACAGGTCGTCTGCGTGAAGTTCGCCACAGTCGACGCGGTGTTGCGGCTGTGCTTGGCCCAGTCGATGTCGCGCACGCCCGAGCAGCTCGTGCAGGAGTTGCCGTAGCCGCCGCAGTTCGAGGAGCCGAGGAAGCCATTGCCGATGCAGGAATCGTGGGTCGCGAGCGCGGCGGTGAAGTCGCCGTAGGTCTCGCCGGTGCCGTTGTCGGGCGACGAGCCGGAGCCGTCGTTCGAGTCGAGCCCATGGCCGTATTCGTGGAGCGAGACGCCGGGCAGCTCGCCCGTGTTGGCGCAGCCGCCGCCGGAGCGGAAGAAGTTGACGGAGGACCCGTTCCAGTAGGCGTTGCAGGTCTGATTCAGGTTGACGTTGGCGGTCAGCTGCGCGTTCAGCCAGGTGTTCGTCGGCAGCCAGCCGCGCGCGACTTCCTTGGCGCGATTGAGCGCGTAGAACTGGGTGCGGGCGGCGTGGGTGTTGCCCGAGCCGCCGGAGCCCGGCGTGGTGCAGTCGGTGCCCGAGGAGCTGCCGAGGGCGATGTTGCCGCTGCCGTCAGACGCTTTCGAGATCGATCCGCAGCTGTCGGTGATGCGCACGAACTGCCCGTTCAGGCTGGTGGTGCCGGAAGTGCCGGAGAACACGCCGCCCGAGTTGGCGTAGCTGCTGGTCGCGTAGTTGGCGAAGGGCATCGGCAGGATCACTTCGGGCGACGGCCGGTCGCCCTGGTAGACACCACCGCTGATCGAGCCGTACTCGTTGATGTCGAGAAAATCGAGCAGCTCGCCGCTGCTGGCGTCGACCCGCGCGCGGAAGGTGCCGGGCTGGTCGGGACGGCGGAAGACGAACTGCCAGACGCCGGCGACGTCGCGGCCGTTGCCGGGCTCGTAGCCGGCGTCGAAGCGTGCGTCGAGACGTGAGGCCGGCAGCAGATGGTAGGAGCCGGAATCGATCCAGAGATCGTCGCCGCGCGCGCCGCCGACGTAGCTCTCGACGGTGCGACGGGCCTCGACCGACGAGACCTTCATCTTGCGGCGCCCGACTGCCCGGCGCCGGCAGGTTCTCGCTGCCGATCGAGATCAGGTTGCCGTTGTTGACGGTGAAGACGACGCGGGCGCCCTCGACGCGCACGCCGTCGACGACGTAGCCGTATTCGAGGAACCAGACATGGGGCGCCGGGTTGCTCGAACGCGCCTGGTCGAGCACCAGGCCTGAAGCGTCGATGCCGAACATCGTCGCCACGGTCCGCGCGAGTGCGCTCGCTTTGGCGTCGAGCGCCGCGAGCGAGTGCACCGGGCCCGGCGATCTGGTTGCCGGAGCCCGCGACCCAGGCCAGCCCGGAGCCTTCGAGGTACTCGAGGCGTCCGGTGCGCTGGTCGACGTAGCCGGCCCAGGTGCCGCCGACGTCTCGGCGAAGTCGTCGAACGCGAGATCGGCCTCGAGGCCGAGGCTGGCGCGCGCTTCGTCGATCGGTGCCGGGTCGGAGGTGGTGGTGAGACGGGAGCTCTCGAAGCTCAGGGCGTGGAGGTCGCCGCCGTTCTCGAGGGCGACCTGGGCGCCGGCCTGGCTGGCGAGCAGCAGACCGGCGGCGGCTAGGCACAGCTTCCTGGCCGCTACGTTCGTTTCTACCTTCATCGACGCTGCCTCCTCTGGGGAAGACGCGGACAGGTCCGCGCGATGGACGGCAAGGCATTCGATTCGGGTTTCCCTCGGGCCGGGTCGCTCTGCGCTGAACCAGGTGCTCGCGCAGGGGGCAGAGGCCGGATGGGGCGGGAACGTAGCTTGTCTGTCGAAGAGGCTGGCGGGGACAGTAGGCGAGCGCGACTTCTGGTGTCAAGTGGGATTTTCACGGGATCAAACGGTCCTCTGCCGGGCCAAAACGGATCTCCCGGAAAGGGCCCGAGGCCTATACTGCTTGGCCATGAACGGAGCCGGGCGGGGTGGGGTTCTTCGCCAGCGTGCGGCGCGGCGGTCTTCCTGCTCCTCGCCCTGGCGCGTGGCCGTCGGGTCGCTAGCCGCGACACTCGCCGCCGGGCGCCCGCGCTCGCCCCGTCGTCGGACCCCCGCCGTCGCCGCCCAACCTGCTCCTGGTCACTCTCGACACCACGCGTGCCGACCATCTTGGTGCCTGGGGCTACCCGGGCGCGCGAACGCCGAATCTCGACGAGCTCGCAGCCCGCGGCGCGCGGTTCGAGCGCTGCGACGCGGCGGCGCCGATCACGCTGCCCTCGCACGCGACGATCCTGACCGGCCTGCTGCCGCCGCGTCATGGCGTGCGCGACAATGGGATCTTCGCTCTCGAGCCCCAATTCGAGACGCTCGCCGAACGCTTGCGCGACGCCGGCTACGACACCGCCGCGGTGGTGTCCGCGGTCGTTCTCGCGCGCCGACACGGGCTCGACCAGGGCTTCGACCGCTACGACGACGACCTCGGCGCCGGCTACGCGCTCGGCACCGAGGTCGCGGAGCGGACCGCCGACGCGACGACCGCGGTGGCGCGCGCGGAGCTCAGCCGGCTCGAGCCTCCCTTCTTCTTGTGGGTGCACTACTACGATCCGCACGAGGAGTACCGGCCGCCGACCCGTTTTGCCGACACCGTCGCGGGCCCGACACGCCTCTACGACGGCGAGATCGCCTTCGTCGACGAGCAGCTGGGCGAGCTGTTCTCGGCGCTGCCGGAGCGGACCGTCGTCGCGGTGGTCGGCGACCATGGCGAGATGTTGGGCGAGCACGGCGAGGCTTCGCACGGCTTGCTGCTCTTCGAGGCAGCGCGCCGCGTTCCGCTGATCCTCGCCGGCCCCGGCGTCCCGCGTGGCGTGGTCGACTCCTGCCTCGCGCGCACGAGCGATCTGTTCCCCACGCTGCTCGACCTCGCCGGCCTCGAAGCCCCCGGCGATCTCGACGGGCGCTCGCTGTTGCCGCTCGATGGCGCAGGGCGCTGCAGCCGGATCTCCTACTCGGAGAGCTTTCTGCCCTTCTTCGCCTACAAGTGGTACCCGCTCCGGGCGCTCTCGGACGGACGAGTGCTCTACCTCGACGCGCCTCGGCCCAGCCTCTACCGACTGGACAGCGCAGGCAGCGAGGCGCGCGATCTCGCGCCCGCCGAGCCCGCGCTCGTCCGGCTCTGGGGTGAGCGCCTGGTGCCGGCTGCTCGCGGCCTCTGGGGAGCGGCTCGACGCCGTGATCGAGCCGGCCGACAGCCTGTCCGAGGAGCAGCGGCGGCAGCTCGCGAGCCTGGGTTATCTGGGCATCGGACGGCGGGCGGCGGGATCAGCGCCGAGCTGCCCGATCCGCGCGACCGCGTCGGATCTGGCCCGACGTCTGCACGAGGCCGCCGATGGAGTTCAGGCGGGCCGTTGTGCGGAGGTTCTGGGCGAGCTGCGGCGGATCGTCGCGGCGGACCCGCACAACTTCCCCGCGCTCTCGCTCGCCGCCCAGTGCCTGCGCGACGACGGTCGCCATGCCGATGCGCTGGCGCTGTTCGAGCGCGCCGCGCGCGAGAACCCTCGTTCGGCCGTGCCGGTGGCCAACATCGCGACCAGCCTGCTCGCCCTCGGGCGCGGCGAGCGAAGCCGAGCGCGAGCTGCGCCACGCTCTCGCGCTCGATCCCACCCAGGCCGAATCCGCGGCGCGGCTGGCTCGAATGCTGAGCGAGACCGGCAGGAGTCGGACGAGGCGGTCGGCGTGCTCGAGGCGGCTCTCGCGGCCGGCGCGCGTGCGCCGGAGATCTATCTCGAACGAGGCGTCGCGCGCGCGGAGCGGGGCGACCTCGCGCTGGCGCTCGAGGACTTCCGCGAGGCCGCGCGGCGCGCGCCGACCAACCCGCTGCCGCTCGAGAACGCCGCCCGTGCCGCCTTCGCTCTGGGCCGGGCGCGCGAGGCGGCGATCTTCTACGAGATCGCTGCTGCGCCTCGCGCCGGAGCGCGGGGAGATCTGGAAGACGCTCGGCGCGGTCTACCTCGAGGGGCTCGACGACGGCGTCAACGCCCGCCGCGCCTTCCGCGAAGCGCTGCGCCGCGAACGGGATGCGGACGAGCGCGCGCGCCTGGAGCTGCTGCTCGTCAGCCTCGAGCGCTGAGCCGCTGCAGGCGGCTGCCGACGCCGTCCGCGCGCCGCGGTGGCGATTCCGCCCAGGAAAAGCAGCGCGGACAGGCCGGAGACGCCCAGGCCGAGGTCGAAGGAGCGCGGGCGGTAGCGCAGCTCGATCCGCTGCTCTCCCGCCGGTACCCGAATCGCCAAGAAGGCGTGATTGGCGTAGCCGATGGGCAGGGGAGCGCCCTCCGTCGTCGCCTGCCAGCCCGGCCACGCCGCGACCGCCACCGTCACCCAGGCGGCGCGCTCGAGCCGCGTCTCGATCAGGTAGCCGAGCCCGACGCGCCGCGTCCGCGCCTCGCCGGGTCCGTTGGCTCGCGTCACCGGCGTCGCCGGCGCGTCCCCCGCGAGGGGCTGGATCCAGGCGCGCTGGCCGAAGCGCCGCGCCGCCGCCAGCTCCTCGAAGAGCGCGAGCGGGTCGCCGCCGACGCGAACGGAACGGGGCACGAAGGCGCGCGGCAGGACGCGACCGTTCTCGAGCAGGCGCGTGCCGTTGGCCCGGGCGACCTCGCGCCAGCGCTCGGGCGTCGCGACGCCCTCCGGCACGAGCGCGAAGCGCACGTTCATGAAGTCGAGCAGCGCCGGTTCGAGGGAGTCGACGAGCAGGCGCGAGATGTCCAATGGCCGGCCGAGCAAGCCGCCGCGTCTCGACCAGCCGGCGCAGTGTGAAGGCGTTGTCGCCGCGGGGATCCTCGATCTCCCAGAGCGCGGCGGCATTCGGCAACATGGTGGTGCCCCAGCCGACCACCCGGTAGGGTTCCTCGGATTCGGGAAGCGCGTCGAGCGGGGCGACCCGCGGATAGAAGTAGCGGCGATCGATCGACTCGTAGAGCGAGCCCGCCTCGCCCAGCCGCTGCGCGACCAGCAGCAGGAGGAAGGCGACGGCCCAGACGCGCGGCCGCGAGGTCCAGAGTAGCGACAAGGCGAGCAGAAGCGGCGGAGCGAGCGACCAGGCGGTGCGGCGGATCAGGAACTCCCGGCTCAGACCGCTTGCGAGCATCTCCGGCCACCAGCTCCAGATCGCGAGCGCGAGCGCGGCAGCAAGTCCGAGCGCGAGTCTCGCCCCGAGCCTCGCCAGACGCGGCCGGACGGCGGGCTCGGCGCCGAGCCAGGCGTCGATTCCGAACGCCGCGAGGAACGAGAGGCTGAGGGGAACGAGAAAGACCAGCCGCTCGTTGAGCGAGATCGAGAAGAGCGGCAGCCGATCGAGCAGGCCGAGGACGGGCGGCAACCCGGCGCCCGCGGCGGCGCCGAGGAGGCCGAGCGCCACGAGCAGCCAGCGCAGCGGTCGGCGCGTGCCGAAGAGGCCGACGAGCGCCGGCACGAGGAGCACCGATCCGGCATAGCCGGTGCAGGGTACCCAGAGGAACTCCTCGACCTGGGCGAGCTCGCGCCCCGGCACGCCGTGGACGAAGGGGACGAGGTCGGTGCGCAGCAGCGCGAGCGCCTCGTCCAGCGGCCGATCCGGCGAGGCGTCGCGAAAGTGGACCGCGCGCAGGTAGTGCTCGGTCGTGTGCGGCAACGCAGCCACGAAGGGGAGCAGGAAGAACGCTGCGAGACCTGCGGCGAGGGCGCCAGCGCCGAGCGCGAGCGCAGCGGTCCGGCCGCGCTCGCGCCACGAGAGGGGGCGGAGGCTGACGAGGCCCCAGAGAGCACCGACGGCAACGACGTGGAGCATCGACTCGGGGTGACCGGTGAGCAGGACGAGCGCGAGCGCGCCGGTGAGCAACAGAGCGCTCGACGCGCGCGGCGCGCGCGCGAGCCGGGCGATCGCGAACAGCAGGAGCGGCAAGAGCGCGACGGTCTGGGCGAGCGGCCAGGAGAGCCAGAACAGCAGGAAGCTCGAGAGCGTCCAGCCTGCCGCACCGGCGAGTGCCGCGAGCTCCCGGCAGTCGAGGTGGCGCAGCGCGAGAAACGCCGAGAGCGCCGCCGAGAAGAGCACCCAGGCGGCGGCGAAGGCAAAGCCGTCCTCGAGCGGCAGCGCGAGCGACAGCAGGTTGGTCGGGAAATAGGGGGCGGATTGCGCGCTGCCGGCGAGCGGATCGCCGCACTGGATGAACGGATTCCAGAGCGGCCACTCGCCCAGCGAGTAGGCATGGCGCACCGCCTTGCGCCAGGGCAGCATCTGGGTGTGCAGGTCGCTCAAGATGCCGGGCGAGACCGCCTCGGGTCGTTCGGTCGCCGGCAGGCCCGAGAGCGGTAGGAAGGAGTAGGGTGCGTCGATCGGCCCGAAGACGCGGCCGGCAAGGAGAGCCGGCCCGGGCACCAGCAGGGCGAGGGCGACGAGCGCTGCGCGATAGCGCCAGCGCATCCCGCCGATCAGGCGACCGGCGGCGGACGCCAGTGCGAGCGCGATCGCGACGAAGAGGGCGGTCGCCACGGCTCAGCCGCGCCGGCGCGTCGCTCGCCGGCCGTTCACGCCTCGCTCGGCTCGCCCGTGTCGGTCTCGAGCGGCGCTGCCTCGGCGTCGGCGGAGCGGATGTTGCCGGCGTCGAGCTCGCGGTCGACCAGTTGGGCAGCGATGCCGAGGAAGTCGTACTCGGTGATGATGCCGACCAGGCGGCCGTCCTTGATCACCGGCAGGCTGCCGACGTGGTTCTTGCGCATCAGCTGAATCGCCTCGCCGATCGAGGTCTCCGGCGCGGCGGTGATCGGATCGGGGGTCATCACCTCGCGCGCGGCGATCGGGCTGGCGCCGAGCTCGTGGAAGCGCTCGGCGATCAGGCGCGTCAGCGTCCGTTGCGAGACCATGCCGACCAGGCGGTGCTCGTTGTCTTCGACCGGCACGTGACGGATCTGCTTCCAGTGCATGAGGTGGGCGACCAGCTCGATCGCCTCGTCGGGCCCGACCGTGGCGAGATCCGTCGACATGAACTGCTCGACGCGGGCGTAGTGGCGCTCCCAGCCGCCGGCGTGACCGATGCCGGCGAGCGGCCACTCGTGCACCGGTCGTTCGGTCTTCTGATTCTGGACGATCGCCGCGGTGAGCGCCGCTGATCGCTCGCCCCGCCCCCCTTGATCGCGCATCGCGGCGAAGGATTCGAGCTGCCACTGCGCCCCGGTGCGCTTGGTGCGCACCCGATCCTCGATGACGCCGAGGTACCTGCCGATGTCTTCGGCGCGCAGCTGCTTGAGCTCGAGGCCTTCGCGCGCGATCGGCAGCAGCTCCTTCAGGATCAGCTCGTCGGCCGGAACGTGGCCGTGCCCCGGCCAGCCGAACTGCGCGCGCAAGCCGAGTCGCGCCGCGGCGACGAAGTTGTCGAGCGCCACATCGAAGTCCATCACCCGGCGCACGTCGGGGTAGATCCGCGACATCCCGGAGAGCAAACCGAACCAGAAAGCGGCGTTGGCCACTTCGTCGAGCAGCGTCGGGCCCGCGGGCAGGATGCGGTTCTCGATGCGCAGGTGGGGCTTGTTGCCGAGGATGCCGTAGCAGGGGCGCGTCCAGCGGTAGATGGTGCCGTTGTGCAGGCGCAGCGCCTTGAGCTCGGGCACGCGTCCCGCCCGGAGCTCGGCGAATGGATCCTCGTCGATGTCGGCCGAGAGCAACACGCGGAAGCGCGCGATGTCCTCGGCGAAGATCTCGAGCACGCTGTCGTCGATCCAGTGACGGCCGAACGAAACCCGTGGCGCCTGCTCGCGCAGGTGGAGCCCGGCGGCGCGGTGGTCGACCGACTGCTGGAAGAGAGCGATCCTGGTCTCGCGCCAGAGCCGGCGGCCGAAGAGCATGGGCGAGTTGCAGGCGGCCGCGAGCACCGGCGCCGCCACGGCCTGGGTCAGGTTGTAGAGCGGCGCGAACTCTTCGGGCCCGACCTGGTAGTGGACCTGGAAGCTGGTGTTGCAGGCCTCGACCATCACCGAGTCGTGGCGGATCAGCAGCTCGTCGGTGCCCTTGATGAAGAAGTCCCAGTCCTTGCCGCGCAGCCGCCGCATCGCCTCGTTGAGCGCGAAGTAGCGCGGCTTGGGGGTCATGTTCTCGAGCGTCAGGTCGGAGATGTCGAGCGTCGGCAGAATGCCGGTGATCGCGATGTCGGCGCCGAGCTTGGCGGCGCCCGCCCGCGCCTTGTCGAGCAACTCGGAGAGCTGCGCCTCCATCCGTGCCAGGCAATCGTCGTCGAAGTCGAGCGGGTCGGTGTTGTACTCGAGGTTGAAGCGCGCGACCTCGGTCGTGAAGTGCGGGTCGTCGATCGCCTCGAGGACCTCCATCGCGAGCGGCGCCGGGCGAAACTGCTTGTCGATCAGGAAGAGCTCCTGCTCGGCGCCGATCCTGCGCACGCCGGTCTCGATCGCCCCCTCGTCGAGCATGCGCTCGAGCGCGCGCAGGTCGGCGAGCAGCTTCTGCGTGAAGGTGCGCAGATTCTGGGAGTCGAGCTCCGTGACGTCGTGGGTGCCCATGCCGTCCCCTCTCGCCGGAATGCGCCGCAAGTGTAGCCGTGG
This sequence comes from uncultured Acidobacteriota bacterium, assembly GCA_963700315.1. Lineage (GTDB taxonomy): Bacteria > Acidobacteriota > Thermoanaerobaculia > Multivoradales > JAGPDF01 > JACTMI01. The sequence continues at coordinate 265,283 of CAVOXC010000004.1, forward strand.
CCTGCTGTTGCGGCAAACAGTCGCGTCCCACTGACCCAGATTGGTCTCTGCGCAGCTGTCGCCGCGGCTCAGAGGCGACGCCACTCCTCGAGCGGGACTTCGCGGCCGAGGATCTCGGCGACTTCTCGCAGCATCAAGCGCAGTTGCGGGACGGAATACTCCTCGTTCGACGGGACGGCGAGGCGGTGATGTCGGTGGACGAGGAACTCGTGACGGGAGCCGGCGTAGGGGCCATCGAAGCCGAGCTGTCGGAGCTTGCGGAGAAACTCGCGGCGCTTACAGGGTGTCCATCGCGGCATGGACGGGCCTGCGGCCGAGGTCGATTCCGGCGAGCACGGGCAGAGCGTGGCCGAGCTGCAAGCCGACGAGGATCCAGTCTTCGAGGGTCGAGCGGAGCTCACGCTCGCAGGCGACGAGTGTCGCACCGAAAGACACGACACCGGGACACAGTGGAATCCGTCCGGCAAAGGAGGCGTCTTCGAGCTTGTCGTACACGGCCTCGGCGAGGGCCTCTTCGATGTAGCTGCTCAGGATGAAGTCGTGCGCCATACACGAGATCTTACCGATTCTCCTTCTCGGTCGCTGTTTGTCTGCCGCTGGCCTTGGAACCAACCGAGTCTCCCGGACCGGGCGACGGTCGCGGCAGGCGGCGCCGGTGCCGCCGGGTCTCGCGCCGGGATCCGTCGCTTGCGGGGAACCCCATGGTGATCGGAGCGAATCGGGGCATGGGGACCCCCCGCCGTCGGCGCGCCGGATCCCGGCACGAGACCCGGCCTCGTCTTGGCGGCTTCGGAGCTTTGGCGAATGCTGGAGGCTGGACGACTAGGGCGTCAGGTAGAGCAGGTTCTTGGCGACGAAGGCGAGGCCGGCGAGCGCTCCTACCGCCGCGAGCGCTCGAGCCAGCGGCCTCTCGATGGAGTCCGAGTCGCCGGACCCCGGCTCCAGGCCGTAGAGAAGCTGGAGGGACGCGAGCGGCAGCAACGCGCGCGAGTAGGCCGAGGCGGTCCAGACGCGCTCGCTGAGGCAGAGCCCCATGAGCGCGTACATGAGGATGCTCAGGCCGAGACCGGGGATGCGCCCGGTGCCGCGAGCATTCCGTAGCTCCGATATGCCGATCGAGAGACCCAGGACGATGACCGAGAGAAAGAGACCCAAGAAGGCGAGTTTCCTGAACATCGCGAAGGCGCCGGCGTCGCTCGCCAGGCTGGCGGCGACCGCCGCGACCCAGCCTTTGTAGGGCCAGTCGAAGACGATCGCGAGCGAGAAGGTCCCCTCGCCCGGCGTCCTCCAGCCGATGTAGAGCCACCAGCCGGCGACCGAGAGCAGCGCCAGCGCCCGGACCGGTGTGAGTTTCGGGAGGCGCGACCGGCCCTCCGCGGGGAGTACGGCGGGAGAGCCGAGCAGCGCCGTCTCCTTCTGCAGAACCGCGAGCGCGAGGAGCAGGAGGGGGGCATCGTGAGGGGAGCGCTCGATGCTCCTCGCGGCGAAGACCGCCGTCAGCAGCAACGCGACCATGACCGCGTCGCCCAGCATTCGCCAGCAGCAGACCATCGTGCCGAGATTCAGCGCGAAGGCCAGCCCCCAGTAGCTCGACCGGCCATGCCGCCGCGCCCACGCGGCGACGACGGCGCCTCCCCAGCCGACAGCTGCCACCAGAAGCAGCATGAGGACGATCGGCGCCGCGCGAGCCTGGCCGGCCGAGAGCGCCCATGCCGCGGCCGACCAGAGGATTCGTTTCGAGCGATAGCCTGGGTCGTCGAGAATCTGGACGAGCGGCGTACGGAGCAGGGGATCGATGGCAAGCACAAGGTAGAACTGGCCGTCGTAGCCGTCGACGGTGTCTGCGGGCCTGACGGAGAGGGGCCAAACGCCGGGCACGGCAGCACGCTGCGTTCCGACGAGGAAGGGTCCGGTGGGGTCGCCGTCATGGACTGCCGCGACGCAGGCGAGAATCGCCGCCCCGGCCAGCGCGGCGCCGACCAGGAAGATGGCCACGGGCGACGGAGCGAGAAGGCGGCTCAGCGGCGCCGGGCTCGCACGAGGTCGTGGGGGAACTACCAGGCGAGCGGCCAGCTCGCCGGAGAGGGGGGATGGAGAGTAGTGCTCCATATCTATGAGGCGACCCGCGCAGGCGAAAGCGGTGCAATTATCTCAACCACTTCGCCGAGCCGGCCGGATCGGGCGCGGCGCGCTCTTCGCACCGAGCGAGCTAGCGTGGCGAAGGCTCTCTCTGCTGGGCAGGGGGCCGGAGCTCGTCGAAGCGCTGCGCGCCCGGCGCTCGTCACGTTGCCGCGGCGCTAGCGCCCGCTCTGCCCGATTCGATAGGCCACGACGACCGAGACGAGCCGGATTCCGATTCCCGTGTACGGATCGCGCTCGACTCCGTCGTGATCGGTCTCCAGGTAACGCAGGGCGACCCCCGCCGACCATGGCGAGCGACCGAGCGCCACTTCGGCTCCGACCTTCGCGCCGAGCGCCCACTCCGCTTCCCGACGGGGAGGGCCGTCGACGCCGAGCTCGAAGTCGACTCGCGCGATCTGGGGCCCCAGATAGAGGTCGACGCGGCGGCCGTGGAGAGGGTGCCAGTAGGCCGCGACGGCCAGAGGCAACAGCGTGAAGTCACCGGAATCGGACGCGGTCGTGGTGGCGATCGGCGGCCCGCCCGGAACAGGATTCGGCCCGTACTCGACCCGCCGCGATTCGGCATCGAGGTCGACCCGACTCGCCGACAGCTCGAGCCCGAACTGACGGCCGACCCGAACCTCCGCGGCGATCCCGAAGCCCCTACCGCCGTCGAGCTCGAGTCGTCTGTAGCCAGTGGAGAACCCGCTGAAGGTCTCGCGCGAGTAGTCGGTTCTCATGCCCTCGAGCCGCAGAACCCACGCCGCCGCCTCCAGGGCGTCCGCGGAAACGGCCAGGCTGAAGGGCAGGAGCAGGCTCAGGACGCGTCTTCGCATCGCCATGACGGATCACCTCGCGCGGGTCGAGCCCGCCTCTCGCTCCCTGCGGCGGGCGGGCCTTCAGGACTCGGGTCGACGCAGTGCCACCCTCGCCGCCGGAGGCCGCGCACGCTCGATTTCGAAAGACCGGGACGACGCCTTGGGAGACATGGAAACCAGAGTGATCATAGGCGACTTCAGCGCGCCTCAGGCCGACCCGTTCCTGACAGCGGACCGCCGCGGGTCGCTTCGAGTGGAACGGGCGCGCGACCTACCTACGCCGACTTCGGTCCGGCGCTCCTGGTCCAACCTCGCTCGAATCTGATGCGCCGCCGGCGATTCCTCGTCCGCCACGCAAGGTTCTTCGCTTCGCTCAGGACGACAGGGAGTGGGCGCGAGACCCACAGAGGTCCTGCGGCACCGTGGAGAAGTGCCCGAGCCTACGGAGTGAGTGCTTCATGGAATCCTCGGTTCAGGGGCGAGGTCGGAGTCGTCGCCGGACCATCGGGCGAGCGGGCGAAGGTCCCACCAGCCGTCGGCGTAGCGCAGCGCTCCTCTTCGGCGGTCGAGCCGGAAGCCCCGACCGGTCGCCTTCGGAGTGCGGAGGGCGAAGGAATGCCCCTGGCCGGTTTGAACGAGAAGGAAGCAGATCGAGGCCTGGTACGAATCGCGCTCGAGCCCCTTCTCCGTCCAGCTGCGGCTGCGGAACTGCGTGATCGACACGTGGGGGTCGCGAAGGGAGTCGCCGCTAGCCCCTTCGGTCCCGTCGATCGGGTTGAGGATTCGTGCTCGCACCCGGCGGAGCTCCCTTAGACCACCGCTCTCGATCTCGTAGAGGAGGTACTGAATCCGTGCGGGGCGAATCCCGCTGGGCGAGAGCTGTACCCGATCGGCCTCTCCCACTCCGACCAAGAGGCGTCGACCGTCGGCAGAGAGGGTGTTGTCGAAGATGCTCGCCCGGAACTGCGGGACCCTTGCCTGTACGTCGATGACCCCGAGCTCTCGAACGGCACAGGTCTCGAGGTCCAGCCGCCGCACGGTGCCGTCGTATCTCGTGAAGAGCAGGCCCCGCGCGTCGTCGACGAACTGGGGCCAGCGTACGAGCCAGCCATGGCCAACGCCTGGGACCGCCGCGAAGGAGCATCGAAGGCCGTCGCGGAGGCTATACACCTCGCCGACTCCAATGTCGGTCGCCACGTAGAAGAGGGTGCGGCTGCCGTCCGCGAACTCGAGCCGATCGATCGAGTCGTAGATGACCTCCGATTGCCAGAGAGTTTTCTCTTCTTCGGTATCCACGACCCGGAGCACGACCTCGTTCTCGTAGGCATTGAGGTTCCACAGCACCTGAACGTCGTAGCCCGGAATCGGCGGGACCATTCGATAGCGCAGCGTGAACGTCTCCTCGCCGACCCTCTCCACGACGTCGCTCTCGAACGCGTCGTGGAACGTGGTGACGAGCGGATCGAGGGCGTCGAGTGGGTCTCCGGCCTCGAGACCGGCGACTCTCTCGAGCACCTCGTCGACGGCGGGCATCTTCTCGATGTCTTCGCGCGAGAGGCGGAGGTTCAAGGAGCCGTCGGGATCGCGCTCGAGGTGGACGAGGGCGCGCAGCATCGGGTTGGGGTTGTCGAGATCGAAGTGGAGCCGCGTCGAGTAGTAGCCATCCGCGGTCGGGATCTCCCCGAACGCGTCGGGCGCGCTGCCCCAGGTCACCACTTCGGGAGCGACCGAGCCGGTCGAGTCGGTCGCGCGAGTCGTGCCTGTCGAGCGCGGCGGCTCGGCGAGCGGGGCATCCGCGCCCGGACCGAGCGGCTCTGGTGGGCTCTCGGCCGGTGGCTCGAGAAGCTCCGCGGGTGAGGCGGTCGAGGCGGGAGCGGTCTCGCCGGCAGCTTGTTCCGGCGCCGGTTCGGGGGCCGCCCGGCACGCAGGCAGAGCCGCGAGCAGGAAACCGGCTAGGAGAAGGCGCGCGGACCGGCTCCCGATCTCGCCGCCACGTAGAGGCAGGCTCGAAGTCACTTGCTCTCCACCTTTCTCTGCGAGCGCGCTCGATCTCGAACTCGGCTCTCCCCTCGCGATGTCCGACCCTGTCGGCGGCGATCCGCGAGCGAAGCGAGGCAGCTCGAGAGCTGCCAAAGGACGATTCGCGGCCGTGTGCTCCACATCCATGAGGCAACTCGAGCGAGCGAAAGCGACGCACTTTCCTCGAACACCTCGCCGGGACGTGCGAGCCAAGCTCGACGCGGTCCTCGTTGCGAGGGGGCCGGTGCCGTGAAAGCTCTCTGTTGACGGGAGGGGTCCAACCCGTCGGGGCGCTGGGCGCTCAGCGCCCCGACCGGCACCGGCCCCACTATGCGGAGCCCCTTGCGGGAGACAAGCCGGCGCCACGCCGGATCTACCCCTCGATCGGAAAGCCGGCCGACCAGGTCGCTGGCGCAGCTCTCGGCTCCCGGGCGTGTCGGTCGGGACGGATCAGCCGGCGAGCGGCGCGATCATCGGGTGGGTGATCTTGCCGTCGCGGCAGAGCAGCGTGCCGTCGACCACTTCGTCCTTTTCGGGGAGCTTGAGCTCGCCCTCCTTGGTGGTCACCAGCTTGAGCAAGGTGTGGAGGTTGCGGGCGTAGAGCAAGCTCGCGTCCTGTGGGACTGTCGCCGCGAGGTTCGAGGGGCCGAGGATCAGGACGCCGTTGTGGACGACCTCCTCGTCGGCCTTGGTCAGCTCGCAGTTGCCGCCCTGGGCGGCCGCGATGTCGACGACGACGCCGCCCGGCCTCATCCCCTCGACCATCGCCCGGGTCAGCAGCACCGGCGCCTTCTTGCCGGGGACCTGGGCGGTGGTGATGACGACGTCGGCGACGTGGACGCGCGCGGTCAGGATCTCGCGCTGCTTGGCGAGGAACTCGGGTGTCAGCTCCTTGGCGTAGCCCCCCGCGCCCTCGCCGCTCTCGAGCTCGGGGAGCTCGATGAAACGGCCGCCGAGCGATTCGACCTGCTCCTTGACCGCCGGGCGGACGTCCGAGACCTCGACCACGGCGCCGAGGCGCTTGGCGGTGGCGATCGCCTGGAGGCCGGCGACGCCGGCGCCGATGATCACGACCCGCGAGGGCTGGATGGTGCCGGCCGCGGTCATCAGCAGCGGGAAGTACTTGCCGAGGCGATACGCCGCGAGCAGCACCGCCTTGTAGCCGACGATCGAGGCCTGCGACGACAACACGTCGATCGCCTGGGCACGCGTCGTGCGCGGCACCAGCTCCATCGCGAAGGCGGCGACGCCTTGCGCCGCGAGCTTCTTGCCGAGCGCGACGTTGCGGAACGGGTCGAGCAGCGCGAAGAGCATCGCGCCCCTCTTCATCGCGCCGGCCTGCTCGTCGCTGGGCGGCTGGACCTTGAAGACGACGTCGGCGCTGCCCCAGGCGGCGTGGGCGTCGGCGGCGATCCGGCCGCCGACGGCGGTGAAGGCCTGGTCCGGAAAGCCCGCGGCGACGCCGGCTCCGGCTTCGATGTCGACGGTGAACTTGGCGCCTACCAGGCGCTTCACGGTCTCGGGAACGGCGGCGACGCGTCGCTCGCCGGGTGCGGTTTCCTTCGGTACGAAGATGGTCGGCATTGGAACGAGCTCCCTCCGATTCAGGCCGGCGGCATCGTAGCTGCCGGCCCCCGACCATTCAAGCGCGGGTGTGGGGGAGTCGGCCCACCCGGGAGGGCGGCTCTTTAGAATAGGTAAGGAGGAACTCATGCGCCGAGCCCTTTCGACTCTCACCGTCCTCGCCCTGGTCGCCGTCGCGCACCCCGCCGGGGCGACGCCCGCGTCGATCCACGATCCGACCGCGTATCCGCTCGTCTGGGCCGAGCCTGGCGTCGAGCGTGTCGCCGAGCGGCTCGATGTCGAGTACGGGCGTCCGGGCGACCGCGCGCTTCGCCTCGATCTCTTCGCCCCGGCGGGTGCGCCTCCCGCCGGCGGCTGGCCGGCGGTGGTCTTCGTGTCCGGATTCGGCGACGACCCGGCGCAGCCGCTCAAGAGCTGGGGCATCTACAGGAGCTGGTTGCGAACGATGGCGGCGCGGGGCTACGTGGCTCTGATGGGCGAGACCGATCGCGCCGACGTCGCCGGGAGCCTCGCGGCGCAGCTCGCCTGGCTCACCGGGCACGCCGACGAGCTCGGTGTCGATGCGGCGCGAATCGGCCTCTGGGCGTGCTCGGGCAACGTGCCGGCGGCTCTGGAGCTCGCGATGTCGTCCGCCGCCGGAACCGGGTTGCGCATGGCCGCGCTGCTCTATGGCGCCGGTGACGCGGAGCGGATTCGCGGCGATCTGCCGGTCCTCCTGGTGATCGCCGGTCGCGACTCCCCGGGCTTGATCGAGGCGGAACGCCAGCTCGCGCGGCGCGCGGTCGAGGCCGGCGCGCCCTGGACGGTGGTCGAGGCGCCGGTCTTGCCGCACGCCTTCGACGCCTTCGACCGCTCGGGCGCCAGTCTCGCCGCGGTCCGGCAGGTCCTCTCCTTCTTCGACGCCCAACTGCAGCCGCCACCCGCGGCGAAGGGCGAGACCGCGGAGCAGCGCGCGGCGCGCGAGGCGATCGGGCGTCTCTACGGCCGGGAGTGGCAGGCGGCGCACGACTACTACAACGAGCTCGCCGACGGCGCCGGTGCGGACGATCCTCGAGTCTGGAGGAATCTCGCCTGGGCGCGGCGCGGGCTGGGTTCCGGTATCGGCGAAGTGTTGGCGCTCGAACGCGCGCTGGAGCTCGAGCCGGAAGATCTCGGGTTGCGCCGCCGCTGCACCCGGTTGGCTGGCGCCATCGGCGCGTGGAGCAACGTCGAAGCGGGGCTGGGTCCGATCGCGGCGGATGCCGTGGCGGATGCGGATGACCTCGGCCTGCTCGGTCTCGCCCGCCTCAAGCTCGACCGTCCGGACGACGCGGTCGCACCGCTCGAGCGGGCGGTCGCGCTCGGTGCCGAGCCGGCCACCCGCTACAACCTCGCCTGCGCGCTCGCGCGCACCGGCCGAACCGCGGAGGCGCTGACGGCGCTCGCCGGAGCGATCGAGGCGGGCTTCGCCGATCGGGCGAGCCTCGAGTCGGATCCGGACTTGGAGTCGATCCGCGCCGACCCTCGCTTCCGGGAGCTACTCGAGCGTGTCGTGGCTGAACCTGTCGACGGTGGGACCGGACCGACGCCGACGCCCTGAGCTCCAGCCCGACCGGTGCTCGGGGCGGGCGAGGTCGAGCACGCTCTTGACCGGCGCGAAGGTCGCGCCGGGCACCTCGACGAAGAGCGTGTTCCAGCCCGCCATGGCGCCGTTCCAGAGGCCGGGACGCTCGAGCACGGTGAGCTCGCGCCCATCCTCCGATTTCGTCGCGACGAACCAGGCGTCGGGATCGACGAAGTCGTCGAGCGGGTAGGGCCGTCCACGCGCGGTCGCGCAGGGCGACGGCGAGATCGACAGGATTGAAGTGGGTCGAGGAGCGCCAGATCGCCGCTGCTCGTCGTCGCCGTGATCGACCTGTGACGACTCGACGATCTGCGGGCTCTCGGCGCCGTTCGCGCCGCAGCGTCCAGAACGGTCCGCCGCCCGGCTCGCCGGTGTTGGGCACGACGCCGCAGACGCGCAGCGGCCGTGCCAGGACGGTCCGCCAGGTGGTCGGCGAGCAGATCGTCGTCGAGCGTCTCCGCAGCCCTCGGCGGGCGGCGACCGAGGGTCGCGCCGGCCCAGGCGACCTCCTCGCGGAGCGCGGCGCGGTCGAGCGCTCCGGCGTCGAGGCGCCGGCCGATCTCGCGGAGCCGCGCCTCGAGATCGACCAGGAGGCCGACGAGCAGCAGCTTCGACGCGGCGATCTCGTCGTGGCGCCGCTCGGGCAGGATGTTGTCGATGTTCTTGATCGCGACCAGGTCGGCGCCCGACTCGGCGTACTCGCCGAGGTTGCGCAGCAGCGCGCCATGTCCAGCGGGGCGCAGCAGCAGCGAGCCGTCGTCGCGCCGCACCGGCCGCCGGTCGGGGCCGAGCGCGAGCGTGTGGGTCGACGGGCGCTGCTCGGAGAAGCCGACTTCGAGCCGCGCCTCGCGCTGCTCGGCGAGCCCGCGCGCCGCGTCGAGGGGCGACTCGAACAGTGTCCGGCTACCGGCGGGATGGTGAAATGGGAGCGGCAGAGGCCGGCGTCGTCGCGCAGGTAGCCGATGCCCTCGAGCAGCTGCTCCGCGAAGGCGGTGCGCGCCCCGCCCTCGACCTCGTGAAAGGGCAGGAGCGCCTTCGGCAGCCCGGCCGCGCCGAGGCCCGCGGGCGCCAGCAGGGTCTCGAGCAGCGGTGCGAGCGGCCTGTCGCGTGCTCGCTCCGCGAGCCGTTCCGGGTCGATGCCGAGGGCGCGCGCCCACGGGCGAGCGAGCGCGAGCTCGCCGATCCGCTCGAGGATCTCCGTGGGCTTCGGCTGCCGCCGCGTCGCCCGCCGCGCCCGTTCGCGGAGATTGGCCGAGCTCGAGCGCCAGGGTCGCTGCGGTCGAGCGCCACGCAACGAGCGGAACATCCGCGTCGCCGCGCCCGAGGCGGGCACGAACTTGGCGAGCCGGCCGGCGTCGCGGGCCGCGCGCGCGAGGGCGCGCAGCTCGTCGGCGCGCGCCGCGGGGACCCGGAGGATGCCGTCGCCGACGGTCGCCGGACGAGCGAGGCGGGCCGGTCGCGGCGGCGGCGAGCAGCAGCTCGAGCTGGCCCCGCGCCTCGTCGCGCTCGATGCCGACTTCGGCGAGTTGGTCGAGATCCGCAGCGGAGAGGAGCGGGCTCCGAAGCCATGGTGTCTCAGCCCGGGTGCTCGGGCAGGCGGTCGGTGAGGGCCGCGAGCGCGAGGCGCGGCGGCGTCCTTGGCCGAGAGCGTCGGGTCGGCGATCGGCCACTCGATGCCGATCTCCGGATCGTTCCAGGCGATCGCCGAGGTCGCCTCGCCGGCTCGTAGAGCGCCGTGCACTTGTACTCGATGTCGGCCAACTCGCGAGGTCACGCAGAAGCCGTGGGCGAAGCCGGGCGGGATCCAGAGCTGGCGGAAGTTGTCGGCCGAGAGCAGCTCGCCGTGCCAGCGGCCGAACGTCGGCGAGCCGCGGCGCACGTCGACCGCGACGTCGAAGACCTCGCCCTGGATGCAGCGCACCAGCTTGCCCTGGCGGCGCGCGGGTCTGGAGGTGCAGGCCGCGCAGCGTGCCCCGCCGCGAGCGCGAGTGGTTGTCCTGGACGAACTGGACCGGCAGCCCCTGGCGTCTCGAACTTCGCCGCGTGGAAGATCTCGAGGAAGAAGCCGCGCTCGTCGCGGTGGACGCACGGGCTCGATCCGCAGGACGCCCGGCGAGCGAGCGTCGGCGACGATCTTCATGGCCTTCGCTCTCGGCGACCACGCCGCGCAGGTAGTCGCCGTACTCGGTCTTGCCCAGTCGGCGCGGCGAGCTCGAGCACCTGGTCGGCGTCGAGCCAGCCCAGGCGGAAGGCGATCTCCTCGAGGCAGGCGACCTTGAGGCCCTGTCGCTGCTCGATCGTCTGCGATGAACTGGCGCGGCCTGCAGCAGCGACTCGTGGGTGCCGGTGTCGAGCCAGGCGATGCCGCGGCCGAGCATCTCCGACGTGGAGCTCGCCCGCGCTCGAGGTACTCGCGGTTGACGTCGGTGATCTCGAGCTCGCCGCGCGCCGACGGCTTCAGGCCGCGCGCGATGTCGACCACGTCGGTTGTCGTAGAAGTAGAGGCCGGTCACCGCGTAGCGGCGACCTCGGCCGCGCCGGCTTCTCCTCGATGCGAGAGCGCCCGGCCCGTGCGCGTCGAACTCGACCACGCCGTAGCGCTCGGGGTCGCGGACCCGGTAGCGCGAAGACGGTGGCGCCCGCGCTCGCGCGCGGCGGCCGCGCTGCGAGGATCTCGGCGAAGCCGTGGCCGTAGAAGATGTTGTCGCCGAGCACCAGCGCGACGCGGTCGCCGCCGACGAAGTCGCGCGCCGATGAGGAACGCCTGGGCGAGCCCGTCCGGGCTCGGGCTGCACGGCGTAGGCGAGCGCGATGCCCAAGTCGCGAGCCGTCGCCGAGCAGGCGCTCGAAGCGCGGCAGGTCCTGCGGCGTCGAGATGACCAGGATCTCGCGGATGCCGGCCAGCATCAGGCTCGACAGCGGGTAGTAGACCATCGGCTTGTCGTAGACCGGCAGCAGCTGCTTGCTGACACGCCGCGCGTGAGCGGGTAGAGCCGCGTGCCGGAGCCGCCGGCGAGAATGATGCCCTTCATGGTTTCCCCGGAGATTCGTTTGCCGCTCGGCACCGCGTCCGCGCGGACGCCGTGGGCGACGCCACGAGCTTATCAACCCGACGGCTCCGCGCGGAGCGCTCGCGCTCCGGGTAGGCTGCGCCCCGCGATGGGGTTGCGCTCGCTTCTCGCCCGCCGGTTCTGGGACGCGACCCATCGCCGCGGCCTGCCGACGACCTGGCTCGACGACCGCCACGTGCGCCGTCACGTCAACCGGCGGATCACCGGCTCGCCCGAGGCGCTGCGCATCGCCGGCCTCCGCGAGCCCGAGCACGAGGCCTGGATCGATCGCTGGGTCGCGGAAGGAGACGCGATGCTGGCCCGCGGCGAGCCGACCTTCTACCTCGCCGCCGTCTATCAGCGCTGAGCGACAGATCCAATCGGCACAGGCTCGAGCCGCCGGTCGGATCGGCGCTTCGCGGACCGTGGCGGAGGCAGGAGATCCGTTGCAAGAAGCTCCAGAGAAGGGGGTCTGAAATCGACGGGACGCCGCTTCGCGATGTGAGGTCCGGGCCGGTTGCACGCCGCGGGAGGGTCCGATTGCGCGGGTCGGACCGGCCGAGCCGGCTGCCGCGGAGCGCTGCGACGCGCGCACTCCTCCCCATTCTCTGGAGGGCTTTCGCGACGGAGACGTGGCCGGAAGCGAGACCGCGCAGCGCCACGACGCCCATGCGCCTCCCCCTTCCGTGGAGAGCTTTCGCGTCGGAGGCATGACCAGAAGCGAGATCGCGCAGCTCCGCGCTGGAGCGCGCCCGGTTTGCATAATCTGAAAATCGGTCTTTCGATTCGTGCAGCATGATCCGGAGGGACCTTTTCGAAGCGACAGAGGGGATTGAGCTACGCTTTCGCGGCATGACCCCGTTCCAGGCCGTGGTGCTCGCGCTGGTGCAGGCGGCGACGGAGTTCCTGCCGATCTCCTCGTCGGGCCATCTGATCCTGCTGCCGCGGCTGCTCGGCTGGAGCGATCAGGGGCTCGAGTTCGACATCGCCACCAACACCGGGACGCTCGTCGCGGTGCTCGTCTACTTCCGGCGCGACCTCGTCTCGATCGCCCGCGGCTGGCTGCTCTCGCTGCGCCGTGCCGGCGCCGGCGCCGAGGCGCCCGCGGCCCGGCTCGGCTGGGCGCTGGTCTGGGGGACGGTGCCGGCCGGTGCCGTCGGCCTCCTCGCCAAGGACTGGATCGCGACCTACGGCCGCAATCCGCTGCTGATCGCAACCACCGCGATCGTCTACGGCGTGCTGCTCGGTGTCGCCGACCGGATCGGCGCCAAGCGGCTCGGGCTCGAGGCGATCGGCGTGCGCCAGGGGGTGCTGATCGGCTGCGCCCAGGCGCTCGCCCTGGTGCCGGGGACCTCGCGCTCCGGCATCACGATGACCGCCGCGCTCGGCCTCGGCCTCGACCGCACCGCGGCGGCGCGCTTCGCCTTCCTGCTCTCGGTGCCGATCGGTCTGCTGGTCGGCGCCAAGCAGGCGCTCGACTTCGCGCGCGGCGAAATCGTCGGGCTCGCCGGCTCGACGGTCCTGATCGGGATCGCCGTCTCGGCGGTCGCGGGCTACGCGGTGATCGCGGCGCTCCTCGCCTGGGTGCGCACCCGCCCGTTCCTGGTCTTCGCGGTCTATCGGGTCCTGCTCGGCCTCTTCCTCATCGTCTACTTCTCCTGATCCGGACCCGCGAGCGGGTGGGCCGGCGGCGCGATCTTCCGCGGCGGCAGTAGCCACCAGGAGACCGCGACCGAACCGGCGAGCAGCGTCGCGATGACGCCGAGCGAGATGCCGATCGGCACCTCGAACCAGTAGCTCGCGAGCATCTTCAGGCCGACGAAGACCAGCACCAGGCCGAGCCCGTGCTTCAGGTAGTAGAAGCGCCCCATGAAGTCGTGGAGCAGGAAGTAGAGCGCGCGCAGGCCGAGAATGGCGAAGATGTTCGAGGTGAAGACGATGAACGGATCGCGCGTGACGCCGAAGATCGCCGGGATCGAGTCGACCGCGAACACTACGTCGGTCGCCTCGAGCACGAGCAGGACGAGGAAGAGCGGCGTCGCCAAGCGACGCGCGCCTTCGCGCACGAAGAAGCGCTGGCCGCGGTAGTCGGAGGTGATCGGCAGCAGGCGGCGGGCGAGCCGGAGCACCGGGTTGCGCTCCGGGTGGATCTCGCTGTCGTCGGCGATCAAGAGGCGGGCGCCGGTCACTAGCAGGAAGGCGCCGAAGAGGTAGATCAGCGCGTGAAAGCGGCCGATCAGCGCGGCTCCCGCCAGGATGAAAGCCGCGCGCAGCACCAGCGCACCGAGGATGCCCCAGAAGAGCACGCGGTGCTGTAGCCACGCCGGCACCGCGAAGTAGCGGAAGATGACCAGGAAGACGAACAGATTGTCGATCGAGAGGGCGTACTCGATCAGATAGCCGGTGACGAACTCGAGCGCCGGCCGCGAGCCGAATTCCCGGCCGAGCCAGACGGCGAAGAGCAGGGCGAGCGAGATGCAGAAGCCGGTCCAGATCGCCGCTTCGCGCGGCCGGACGGCGTGCGCGTGCCGGTTCAGCACGCCGAGGTCGAGGAAGAGGATCACGCCGACTCCGGCGAGGAAGAGGCTCCAGAACAGCGGCGATCCGATCGATTCGGGCAACGATCCCTCCGGCCGGAGAGTCTACGGCGTCGGCGGCTCAGATCACCCGGCGCGCCGCGAGGTCGGCGAGCGCGTCGTCGGTCAGGCCGAGTCGCCCGCCCAGGATCTCCCGGTTGTGGGCCCCGAGCGTCGGGCCGGCCCACTCGGTCCGACCCGGCGTCGCGGAGAGCCGGGGGGCGAAGGCGGGGACCCGGAGCGGCCCGCCCGGCGTGTCGACCCGTTCGATCGCGCCCCGAGCCGCGAGCTGTGGGTCGGCGGCGAGGTCGGCGATGGTGCGGATGCCGCCGCACGGCACCTCGGCCGCCGCGAGCGCGGCGAGGATCGCGCCGGCGTCGCGCGCCGACGTCCAGCCGGCGATCGCCTGCTCGAGCTCTTCCTGGTGCGCGACGCGCCCCGCGTTGTCGGCGAGACGGGCGTCGTCGGCGAGCTCGGCGCGACCGATCGCCCGCATCAGGCGCTTGTAGTTCGAGTCGCTGTTGGCGCCGATGACGATCTGCCGGCCGTCGCGCGTCGGGTAGGTGTTGGAGGGCACGATTCCGGAGATGGTCGCGCCGGACGGGCCGCGGACGACGCCGAGCCGGTCGTACTCGGGCAGCGCGCTCTCGAGGCAGGCGAAGACCGACTCGACGATCGAGACGTCGACGGTCTGGCCGCGCGCGCCCGGGCGGCGGCCGCGGGCGACGAGAGCGAGCAGGATGCCGATGACGGCGTTGAGGCCGGCGAGCGTGTCGCCGAGCGAGAGGTTGGCGCGCACCGGCACCTCGCCCGGGTAGCCGGTGAGATGGCGCAACCCCCCCTCGGCCTCGCACACTGAGGCGTAGCCTGGACGCCGCGCGTCGGGTCCGGTCTGGCCGAAGCCCGAAACGCGGGCGTAGACGAGATCGGGCGCGTCGGCCGCCAGCCGGTCGGGGCCGAGGTCCCACCCCTCCATCGTTCCGGGGCGGAAGTTCTCGATCAGCACGTCGCTCGCGAGCGCCAGCCGCCGGGCGAGATCGCGCCCTTCCGGCCGGCGCAGATCGAGCGTCACGCACTTCTTGTTGCGCGCGAGCGAGGTCCACCAGAGCGAGGTCTCGCCGTCGAGCAGCCGCCAGCGGCGGATCGGGTCACCGGTGCCCGGAGGCTCGATCTTGACCACCTCGGCGCCGAACCAGGCGAGCATCCCGGCGGCGTACGGGCCGGCCAGCACCTGTCCGAGCTCGAGGACGCGCAGCCCGTCGAGGGGGCGCGGGGGGTGCGTCTCGCTCATGTCGCCACTCTATTCAAGCTCGAGCGCGGCCTCGACCTCCGGCGCCAGCGCCAGCCGCGGGCCGGGGTCGGCGAGGGAGACGGCGACGAGGACGACGAGACCGGCGAAGAGCGCGAGCAGCGCGGCGGTGGCCGGAGCGGCGAGCCAGGCGGGTTGGGCGAGCCGGGAGAGCGCCTCGAGGGCGAAGTGGACGCTGAGCCCGGTGGCGATCGACGCGGTCGCGGCGCGGGCGGTGGCGCGGCGCCAGGCGAGGCCGAGAGCGAAGACGGGCGTGAGCGACGCGGCGAGGGCGCCGTAGGAGAGCGTGCCGAGCAGCGCGACGAGATCGCCGTAGGCGAGCGCGACGCCGGCCGACAGGACGAGCACGGCCGCCGTCGCCCAGCGGCCGAAGCGGAGCTCGTCGGCGACCGGCCGCCCGAGCGCGCGCGGCAGGTCGCGCGCGAGCGCGGCGGCGACGACCGAGGCGATCGAGTCGGCCGTCGACATGATCGCGGCGAGCACTCCGGCGAGCACCAGCCCGGCGAGCGGCGAAGGCGCGATCTCGAGCAGGAACGTCGGCGTCGCCCCGTCCGGCGACGCCAGCGGTGCCAGCCGACCGGTCGCGACCAGCGCCGGGACCGCGAGGCCGATCCCCGCCCAGAGCAGCAGGCAGAGGGTCTGTCCGCCGGCAAGGAGCAGCGGCATCGCCGGCAGCTTGCCGGGATCGCGCAGCATCAGGAACTTCTGCAGCAGATGAGGCTGGCCGAGCACGCCGAGCCCGAACAGGAGATAGAAGCCGAGGCCGAGCGCGGGCGAGGTGCCGAGCGGGTCGAAGAAGCGGGGGCCGAAGGCCTCGGAGCCCTCGATCGCCGCGACGATGCCGCGGGCGCCGCCGCCGGCGTCGAGCGCGACGGCGAACACGGCGATGCCGCAAACGAGCATGATCGCCCCCTGCAGCACGTCGGTCCACGCGCTCGCGACCATGCCGCCGGCAACGGTGTAGGCGACCAGGATCGCGACTCCCAGAGCGGTGGCGAGCGGCAGGGCCGCCGTGCCCAGCCGCGCCTCCAGGCCGAAGGCGCCGTCGAGTGCGATGCCCAGGGCGAGCGCCTGGGCGCCGAGGTAGCCGATCGAGCCAACGACGATCGCCACCGCCGCCGCGGTGCCCGGCGCCCGCCGGCCGAAGCGGGCGGCGAGCGCGTCGGAGAGCGTGAGCGTCTCGCGCGCCGCCGCGAGGCGCGCGAGGCGCCCGCCGGCGGTCCAGACCAGGAGCGCGGCGGTGAAGCCGACCGACATGCAGATCATCAGCGCCGAGACGCCGAGCCGGTAGACGAGGCCGGGGCCGCCGATGAAGGCGAAGCCGGAGAAGGCGGTCGTCATCGTCGCCAGGACGACGACGCCCAGGCCGAGCCCGCGCCCGGCGACGAAGAAGTCGGCGGGGTTGCGGGTTCGCCGCTTCGCCCAGAGGCCGATCGCGAGCGTCGCCGCGAGATAGGCGAGGGCCGCGCCGCCAATCATCGCGATCGCCCCGCGGCGAGCGCCGCCGTCGCCGTCAGCGCGAACGGCACGAGCCAGAGCCCGACGAGCTCGACCAGGAGCGCGGCGGGGTAGCCGGCGCAACGGACCGGTCCGGCCGAATGGAGCGCGATCAGGGCGAGGCCCGAGCCCACCAGGTCGATCGCCAGGACGAAGAAGACCCAGCGCAGCCAGCGCGGCCGGGCGGGACCGGCGGCCGCCATCAGGAGCGCCGGCAGGGCCAGGCCGGCGATCGCCAGGAGCGGCGCGCCCGCGCCGCCGGCCGTCACCAGCCCGATCCCCGCGGCGAGCCGCCACGACGGCGGTGGCGAGCACGAGGCGGTCACGATGTCGCGGCCGGGTCACGGCCGAGGAGCCTACCCGGTCGCGTCGCCGGGTCGAGCGTCGGGGAGGGCGCGGGCCCCCACGGCCGCGCCGGGTGCCCGTGCTAGCGTCCCGGGACCGTGGCCAAGTTCGTGACTTTCGAGGGGCTGGACGGCAGTGGCAAGTCGACCCACCTCCTGCGCGTCGCGCGCCGCCTCGCCGAGCTGGGCATCGCCCACGAGGTCACCCGGGAGCCCGGCGGCACCGAGCTCGGGCAGGCGATCCGGGCGATCTTCCTGGACGACCGTTTCGGCGCGATGGACGGCGTGCTCGAGTTGCTGCTCGTCTTCGCCAGCCGGCGCCAACACCTGATCGAGGTGATCGATCCGGCGCTCGCCGCGGGGCGCCTGGTGCTCTGCGACCGGTTCACCGACTCGACGCGCGCCTACCAGGGCGCGGGGCGCGGCGTCGACGCCGAAACGATCGAGCGCGTCGCCGAGATCGCCACCGGCCGCCGCCGGCCCGACCGCACCCTGCTCTTCGACCTGCCCGCCGAGGCCGCGCGGCGTCGCGGCAGCTCCCACAAGCGCCAGCGCGCGGGCCGGGTCGACCGTCTCGACGCCGAGACGCTCGCCTTCTACGAGCGCGTGCGCGGTCGCTACCTCGAGCTCGCGCGCGCGGAGCCCGACCGGTTCCGCGTCATCGACTCCTCGGGCCCTCCGGATGCGACCGCGGTCGCGGTCGACGCGGCGCTCGGGACCTCTTCGGGAGCGCTCCGCCGTCGTGAGCGCGGTCGTCGATCGGACCCTCGCCCTCGCGCGCATCGGCCGGCTCTACCCCTCGGTGATCCTGCACGGCGGCGCCGAGCCGGAGCGCCAGGCCGCCGCGCTCGAGCTCGCCCGGACGCTGCTCTGCGATCGCTCCGAGCCGCCGGCGAGCGCCCCTGCGGCGCTTGCAACCACTGCCGGCGAGTGGTCTGGCCCGAGGGAGGAGAGGGACTCTTCCATCCCGACTTCCTCGTCCTCGTGCGCGATCTCAAGACCTCGACCTCGGCCGACGCGACGCGCGCCTGGCTGCGCGCGACCCACGTCGCCGCCTTCGAGGCGCGCGGCCAGGTCTTCGTCGTCGCGGCCGCCGAGACGCTCTCGGCCGAGGCCGGCGGGACTCGCTGCTCAAGGCGATCGAGGAGCCCGGCCTCGGCAACCCGCGTCATTTCCTGCTGCTCGCGCCGTCGCGACTCGACCTGTCGGCGACGCTGCGCAGCCGCAGCCTGCCGATCTTCCTCGGCCCCGTCGAGCCGCCCGACGCCGCGCGCGTCGAGGAGCTCGCCGCGGGCATCGGCGCGAGCCTCGATCGCTTCGCGGCGGGCGAGGGTGCGCTCTACCTGCTCGACATCGCCGGCCGGCTCGCCGCCGCCGGCGATTGGTCCGACCCGCGGGCGGAGGCCGGCTGGACGCTCGCGGCGAGCGCGGTTCGCACCGCCGCCCTCGCTCCCGAGCGCGACGAGGAGAGCCGGCGCCGCCTCCTGGAGCTCGCCGAGGCCCTGCTCGTCGCCCCGCCCTGGCGCCTGCGCGGCATCTCCGCCGAACGCATCCTCGAAGGCCTCGCGAGCCGCCACCTCGCCCCTCTCGCGCCCCGCGCCGCCCGCCCGACCGACGCTCCGCGTCGCTCGCGCTGACGCGGAGTGTCGGTTCGGCGGGGATATCGCCGTTTTTCGGCGGGCACGCGGCTTGCGAAGGCACCAGGCGGATGCTCGCCATGAAGTCCCCGCTCCAGATCCTTCTCGCCGCCTGCATCGTCACGTGCTTCGCTTCGGCCGGCAGCTCGCAGGTCGCGCCACGGAGTGACCTGCCCACGGAACCTCGCCTCGCCGGCGCTCTCGGCAGCGAGGAGGAGGCCTTCCTGGAGCCGCTCGCCGAGCTCCTGGTCGAGGTCACGGTCGCTCCTCCGCCGACCTTCGAGGATCAGCTGATCGAGCTCGTCAACCAGGATCGCCAGAGCTGCAGCGACACGAGCTTCTATTGCGTCTCGCACGCCGTGGCCTGCGGTCTCACGGTCTGCTCGAGCCCGCGACCGCCGCTCAAGAAGGCGCGGGTGCTCTCGCTCGCTTCCGAGGGGCATTCGACGGCGATGGGCGTCCGGAACTTCCACATGCACTGCGACCCGGACACGGGGACGCTGCCCGGAGCCCGAGCGCTTGCCGTGGGATGGCCCACTTCGAGCGTCGGCGAGAACATCGCCGCCGGCTTCGGCTCTCCTTCTGCGGTCATGAGCCCGTCGACCGGATGGATGAGCGACTGCGGCCACTGCGCCAACATCCTGAGCGCAGGATCTCGTGAAATCGGTCTCGGCTACTCCTTCGACGCGGTCGATCAGAACCCGGGCAACGTGCGCCTGAGCTCAAATGGCCTCTGCCCCGCGACCAGCTCGAACAACGGGCCGTACTTCAACTACTGGACGCAGGACTTCTCCAGTCGCTCGGGCGTCTATCCGCTCGTCATCGAACGCGAGGCCTACCTCGTGTCGTCGCAGAACGTGGGTCTCTATCTCTACCAGCCGACCGGCACGGGCCTGCAGATGAGCTTCTCCAACGACGGCGTGACCTGGTCGTCGCCCGTCTCCTTCAGCACGGCTTCCGCCTGGTCGCTCACCTCGGGCGACGGACCGAAGGTCGTCTACTCGCAGGTCACGGGATCCGCCGGCACCTTCCGGGCGTGCGACCGTATCTGGCTCGATGGCAGTGGCAGCACATCCGACACGATCTTCGGCGAGAGCTTCGAGTGCGGCGGTGACAGCTTCGATCTCTGGGACCTCGTCGGCTCCTAGTCGAGCGCTCTCTCCGCTCCCGAGGGGGCTCGAGGCCCTCGCGAAGCGCCGCCAGCGCCGCCAGCGGTGACCGCGGACCCGTGGCCATCCGCTCGTTTGCCGGAATGTGCGTCATGTAGCACAATTGGGCCATGCGTACCGCCGGAATTCGTGAAGTCCGACAGAACCTCTCGGCGCTCCTGCGCGAGGTCAAGAAGGGGCGCGAGATCGTGATCACCGATAGGGGCGAGCCGGTCGCGCGCTTGACGCCGCCGGCGGAGGGCTCGGCGCGGCCCTTCCCCGACCTCGCCCCGTTCCGGAAGGAGCTGCCGCGGCTCGAGCCACCGCTCTCGGAGAGCCTGGCGGAGGATCGTGCCGACCGGCTCTGACGCGGGCGCGACCGACACCGTCGCCAGCCCGCTCTATTGCGACGCGAGCGCGCTCGCCAAGCTCTTCCTGCCCGAGGAGGGGAGCGACGCGCTCAACGCGCTGGTCGTCGGACGGAGCGATCTTCTGGTCTCCGACCTGGCGATGACCGAAGTCGCGTCGGCGCTCGCTCGCCGGGCTCGCGGGGGCAGCTTGTCCCCGGCGCTCGCCCGCAGGGTCCAGCGCAAGATCCTCGCGACCGTGGCGGCGGGCGCCTTCCGCCGCGTCGATCTCGTCGCGGCGACGCACCGGGAGGCCGAGCGCCTCCTGCTCGCCGCGCGGGAGGCGCCGCTGCGCGCGGCCGACGCGCTCCATCTCGCGCTCGCCCTCGGCGCTGGCGCCGGCACCCTCCTCACCTTCGACAGCACCCTCGCTCGCGCCGCCCGCGAGCAGGGCCTCGCCGTCTGGCCTGACAGCGCCGACTAGAAGCTCGAAGGTACCTTCCTCGACGTCGCGCGGGCGGCTCCGCCGCAAGACCAAGCGCCGCTTCCACCGCTGCCCGCTTCCTCGACGTGAACCGACTGCGGATCCGAATCGCGCAGCGCCACGGTGCCGCCGACACGGCCCACCAGGCCGCCCCTTTCCGCGGTACCCTTGTGCCGCATCCAGAGTCCTCTGTGCGCGACGAGCTCGAGCTGTGGGTCCGCCGGCTCCGCTCCGGGATCGAGCGGGAGGAGAGCGCGCGCCGACTCGACGCCCATCTGCGCCCCCGCCTGTTCCGCTACTTCCGAGCCAACTCCTTTTCGGAGAGCGAGTCCGAGGACCTAGTACAACAGGCGCTGCTCCGGGTCTTCCAGCATGTCGACGGTCTGCGCGCGGAGGAGCGCTTCCTGCCCTGGCTCTTCACGATCGCGCGCAACCTGGCGCGCACGGCGGGGGCTCGGCGTCGCCGCGATCCCGGTCACGAGGCTCGGGCCGAGGGCCTCGAGGAGCTGGCCGCCGAGGCGCGCGCCGACACCGAAGGCGAGGCGCGCGAGCGCCTCGAGCGGGTCGAGGCGGCGATCCGGTCGTTGCCGGAACGGCAGCGGAGGTGCCTTGTGCTGGTCGTGCGGGACGAGATGAGCTACCAGGAGGTCGCGGATCTTCTGGACCTGAGCCCGCGGACGGTTCGCAACCACCTGGCGGCGGCGCGCGGGCGCTTGCGCAGGCTGCTCAGAGGGAGGAGCGCGAGGTGAAACGAGACGATCCGCTCGTGCGAGAGCTGCGGGAGGCCTTGAGCACTGCCGACCCGCGCTCCGACTGTCCGGAGGAGGCAGTCTGGCTCGAACTGGTCGCGGGGCGCGTCGGAGGCGTCCCGGCGGAGCGCCTGCGGGAGCACCTCGCGCACTGCGCCGACTGCGCAGCCGTCGCCGGGGACGCGCGGCGCTTCCAGATCGCCTTCGAAGACCCGGGCGCGCGGGCCGCAAGCCACCGGCGGCGCCTCCTCGGGCTCTCGGCCGTTGCCGCGGTTCTGCTCGCCACCCTCGCGCTCGTCTTCGTCGCCACGCGTTCCGAGCGCCCCGCCGGTCAGGCGGTCGAGCGGCTTCTCGCTGAGCTCGACCTGCCGGCGCCGGACGTCGCAGGGGCGGGCTCGATCGACCGCGATCTCGTCTATCGAAGCGGAGACCCCACAGAGCGAGCCGGCTCACGCGAGGCGGCGCTCGCGCCTTACCGCGAGGGTCGGTTTGGCGACGCCTGCACCGCGCTGGTCGAGCATGGCCAGCGCTTCCCGGGCGATCGCGAAGGGCGCTTCTTCTCGGCCGTAGCCTGCCTCGAGGCTGGGCAGCTCGAGCGCGCCGACGACCTGCTCGGCGCGCTCGCGGCGAGCGCCGGCGAGCGCCGAGACGAAGCGCGCGAGCTGCTCGATCGACTGCGCCGGGCGATGGCGGAGGACAACCGATGAACGGGCGCGCCCTTGCCGTCACCCTGGTCGCGGCGCTCTCGCCCCTCGGTGGCGTGGTCACCGCGGACGATCCGCCGGCGCGCCGGGACCCGACGGCGCTCCTGGCGCGAGCCGAAGAGCTACTCGCCGTCTCCGCCGGCCGCCTGGCGGTCGATCAGGCGCGAGCGGCGGTGGCCGCGGCGCGTGCGTCGGTGGATGCCGAGGCCGAAGTCGTGGCCCTTGCGCTCTTGGGCGCCGCGCAAGAGAGCCGGGGGGAGGCGACCGCGGCGGAATCGACCTACGCCCAGGCCGATGCCCTGGCCGCCGAGCTCGGCAGCGCGGCGGCGCGTGCGGAGGTCCTGATCCGCCGCGCCAGTGGATTCTGGCTGCGCGCGGACTACGTCCGATCGATGGCGACCGGGGAGCGGGCGCTCGCTTTCGCCGAGGAAGCCGGAAACCGCGTGCTCGAGGCGCGCGCGCTGGCCGGCCTCGGTCTCTGTGACTTCAAACGCGGGGCCTACGAGGCGGCGGCGGCGCGCTTCGCGCGGGCGCAGGCGCTGGCCGTGGTCGCCGGCGAACGGAGCCTCGAAGCGAGGCTCGAAGAGCACCTCGCGCTCGTCGATCTCGATCAGCGTCGCTATGCCTCTTCGTTCGAGCGCTGGGCCGTCGCGCTCGCGAGCTACGAAGATCTGGAGAACGTCGCGGGAAGGGCGCGCGTGCTCGAGAAGATCGCGGTCCTGCACCTCTTCCAGGACGACGGCGAGGATGCGCTCGCGGCGGCGGAGAGATCGCTCGCGCTCGCCGTCGGGCCAGGAGGCGATCCGGCCTCCGCGGCGCTGGCCCGCCAGGCTCGGGCGGGCGCGCTCAGGATCCTCGGGCGCTACGACGAAGCGCGCGAAGAGCTCGAGCGAGCCCTCGCTCTGCGCCGGGAGTTGGGCGATCCGCGCGAGGAGGCCTGGTTGCTGGCCCGGCTCGGCCGGCTGGAGATGGATCTCGATCGCCCTGCCGCGGCGCTGGCGAGGTTCGGTGCGGCGCTCGACCTCTGGACCGACCTCGAAGAGTGGCGGCCGGTCGCCTGGTATCTGATCGAGGCGGCTCGCGCCAGCGAACGGCTCGGCCGCGACGAGCGGGCCCGGGAGCTCTATCGCTCGGCCGTCGAGTTCGCCGAACGGATCGATCTGCCGTACCGCAGCGCCGCATTGGGCGGCTTGGCCCGCCTGGAGGCCCACGCGGGCGAGCGCGCAGCGGCGCTTCTCGATGGCCGGCGCGCGATCGAAGCCGCGCACGCGACCGGCAATCTCGAGATGACCTGGCGCGCATTCGACGACATGGCCCAGGTGGAGCTCGCGTTCGGCCTCAAGCGCGAGGCGCTCGAGCACCTCCGGGCGGCGCTCGCGGCGATCGAGGCGATGCGCCGGGAGTCGGTGCCGAGCGACCGGGCGAAGCGCGCCGAGTCGGAGGAACGGCAACGTGTCTTCCGCCGCGCGATCGGCCTGCTCTTCGACCTCGGCCTGCACGCCGAGGCGCTCGAGGTCGCCGAGCGATCGCGGGCGCGGGCCTCGCTGGATCTGTTTGCGAGCGCCGGCGCGCGCGAGTCGAGCAAGATCGCCGAGGAGCTCGAGCAGACCGTCGCGGGGGGCGTGCCGAGTCCGCGAACCGCCCGGGTGCCCCCCACGCCCCTGCTCGTCGGTGAGGTCAGAGCGCGCGGCGTGACCGCGGTCGAGTACTTCTCGGGTGACGGCCGCCTCTTCCTCTGGGTGATCCTGCCGGACGGTTCCCTCGAGGCGACCTCGATTCCGCTCGCCCCGGGCGAGCTCGAGGCCAAGGTGCGGGCGGTGCGTGTCGACATCGATCCCGCCACGGCGCTCGCCGCGCTCCACCGCCTGCTGATCGATCCGATCTCTCGCTGGCTGCCGCGCGAACCGGAGCAGACTGTTGTCATCGTGCCGCACGAACGCCTCTTCCTGCTCTCGTTTGCCGCCCTCCGCGACGCCGAAGGAAGGTATCTCGTGGAGCGGCATGCGCTCGCCTATTCGCCGTCGCTCGCTCTGCTCGCCTGGACCGGCCGCACCCGGTCGGCGAACGTCACCGACGCTAGGGCACTGGTGGTCGGCAACCCGACCATGCCGGTGCTGCGCGCTGGCGCGCCTGCTCTCGCGACGCTGACGCAGGCGGAACAGGAGGCGCGGGCGGTCGCCGCCGCAATGGGCCGCCCGGCACAGTTGCTGGTGGGGGCGGCGGCCCAGGAGTCGACGGTCCGGAAGAGCGCGGAACGCGCCTCGATGATCCACCTGGCGACGCACGGCGTGATCGACGAGCTCGATCCTCTGGCGAGCCTGGTGGCGCTCGCGCCGTCCGGTGGGCCTGGCGCCGGCGACGGGCGTTGGACGATGGTCGAGATTCAGGAGAGCCACCTCGCCGCGGAGCTGGTCGCGCTCTCAGCTTGCGACACGGGGCTCGGGCCGATCTCGGCCGA
Source organism: uncultured Acidobacteriota bacterium (assembly GCA_963700315.1). Taxonomy (GTDB): domain Bacteria; phylum Acidobacteriota; class Thermoanaerobaculia; order Multivoradales; family JAGPDF01; genus JACTMI01. Next base: position 289,731 of record CAVOXC010000004.1, read on the forward strand.
CGGCGTGCTCGGCCTCTCGCGCGCCTTCCTGGTGGCCGGCGCGCGGAGCGTCCTGGTCAGCCTCTGGCGGGTCGCCGACCTGCCGACCCGCTTTCAGATGGAACGCTTCTATCGAGAGCTCGCGGCCAACCACGGCGACCGCGCGCTGGCGCTGCGCTCAGCCCAGCTCGCGACTCTCGAGGCGCTGCGCGGCGGGGCGCTCAGGACACCGTCCGGCCGGCACTTGTCCGACACGCCTTCGAACTGGGCCCCCTTCATCCTGGTCGGCGAGCCGCGCTGAGGCGGCACAGCAGAGCGCTGGTGAGAAACGCAGGTTAGGGCTGGGAGCTCGACCACGCCGAGGTGTCGCCGCTCTCGAAGCCGTCCCAGAAGAGGAAGTCGGCGCGCAGGCGCTGGATGTAGACCTCGTGCTCCGACGACGCGACGCCGCCCGTGTCGTCGCTGCCGTGCCAGGCGACCAGGAACTCTCCGGCGCCACCGGGGCTCGCCACGACGACGGGTGAGAGCGCGTGGAAGAAGGTGTCGCCGTCCGGTCCCATGTCGGAGAGCCGGAAGTCGTCGGCGCCGAGCGAGGAGCCGGTCGCGGCGTCGAGCCCTTGGGCGAAGACCTCGAGCTCGTCGTTGACGAGCTCGCCGCGGTCGTCGTCGCCGTACCAGGCCACCAGGTAGCGGTTGAAGAGGGCCGAGTGGGCGAGCCAGGGTCGAACGGCATCGAACCTGGCGTCGCCGTCGGGTCCCAGCGCGCTCACGCGGAAATCGTTGGCGCCGGACTCCGCGCCGGTCGCCGCGTCGAGGCGCTGGCAGAAGATCTCCTCCTCGCCGTCGACCATGCCGTCGAGATCGTCGTCCCCCGACCAGCAGACAAGATACTCGTCTTGCCCGGGGGCGTAGGCGACGGTCGGATGGGCGGCGTTGTAGGCGCTGCTGCCGTTCGGCCCCAGGTCGCTCACGCGGAAGTCGTTCGCGCCGAGCTCCGCGCCCGTGGCTCCGCTCAGGCGCTGCGCGAAGATCTCGTCCTCGCCGTTGACCAGGGGCGGCGTGTCGTCGTCCCCCCACCAGACGACAAGGTACTCGTCGGATCCGCTCGACCAGGCCACCGCGGGCTCCTGGGCCGCGAAGAAGAAACTGCCGTCGGGGCCCATGTCGCTGACCCGAAAGTCGTTGCTGCCCACCTCGACGGCGCTCGACCCGACGAGGCGCTGGCAGTGGATCTCCGACTCGGCTGATACCGGTGAGTTGTCGACGCCTTCCCAGCAAACCAAGAACTCGTCGTCGGTCGCGTTGAAGGCGGCGGCCGGATAGCGCGCCGAGTCGAAGGGGTCGCCGTCCCCACCCATGTCGCTGATCCGGAAGTCGGCGCCGATCTCGCTGCCGTCGGCTCCGGAGAGCAGCTGGCCGAAGATCTCGAGCTCGCCCACGACGAGGTCGCCGCTGTCGTCGCTGCCGCTCCAGACCACCAGGTAGACCTGGTCGACCGGGTTGTAGACCAGAAAGGGGTCGTGAGCGCCGTAGGAGGAGTCTCCCAGCCCCCCCATGTCGCTCACCCGGAAGTCGTCGCCGACCTCCGCGCCGGTCGCGGCGTCGAGCCTCTGGCAGTAGATCTCGCGCTCGCCCGAAGCCAACTCGATGTCGTCCTCGCCCTCCCAGCAGACAAGCACCTCGCCGGCGTCGGAGTTCGCGGCCGCGGTGGCGAAGAAGGCGCCGTAGGAGGCGTCGCCGACGCCGCCGGCGGCGCTCACGCGCTGGTCGTTGGTGCCGACCTCGGGTCCCTGAGCCTCGACGAGAGCGGCAATGAGTCCGCCGGCGAAGGCGATAGCGGCGACGGCGCGAGCCCACACCTGGCCAGGGGATGAGGAGTGTCGCATCGTCGTGCTCCTCCTTCGGGAGTTCGACTCGCTCGGTGGGGCCATCGTGCGACGGAACCGCGCCAGCGGCGCGAGGACTGGCGGGTTCATCGCTAGGGCGCGGTGGACGACCATTCGGTGGCGTCGCCGGTCTCGAAATCGTCGACGAACAGGCGCGAATCGGCGCCGGGGATCGGCCAAGCCAGGAGGAAGGAGAGCGCCGTGAGGCGACAGCGGGAGCGGTGGGTCATGGTCGAACCCCCAGGCAAGAGTGCGTCTCGATAGTGGGAAAGACCGCCGCCGGACGAAGGAATACCAGTCGCTCGCCCAGTCGCCTGGGCACGGCGCTAAGAGAAGGGTTTCCAGGCGCTGCTCTAGACCTCGCCGGCGTGGCCTTCGCGCGCGCGCCGCGCCCCGAGGAATCCGGGTCATCAGCACAGCGATCCTGAGCGACCTCCGCGACAACGACGCGGTGCAGGGCGTCTTCCGCGCGGCAGATTCGTGCCAGCTGATCGCTGGTACGAAGTCGGTCCGCCCCGGTCTTTCCTCTGCGTAGGCGTTCCCTCGGAGAAGCTCGCTCCGGGACCGGTCCCGGAGGTCGAGCCTTCCCGCGCGATAGGAGGAGGCGATGCTTCGGATCGGATGCGGCACGAACGCGCGACTCGCGGGTGGTCTTCGCGCCTCGCTCGTCATCGTTCTCACTGCGGCGATCGCCGGGGCGGTCGCGCTGGCCGACGAGATCGGTGTCGACGACCGCCGGGTGAGCGACGTCGGCGGCCTGGGGAATGCCGACTACGATGCCGCCATCCCGCGCGTCGCCTACAACTCGATCGAGCACGAGTACCTGGTCGTCTGGGCCGCCGACGACATCGACAGCGGTCTGGTCGACGGGGAGATCGAGATCTTCGGCCAGATCCTGGATGCGACGACCGGCGATGAGGTCGGCGCCATCGACTTCCTGATCAGCCACATGGGCGGGATCGGCACTCCGGACGACGTGGCGTGGGATCCGCGCGTCGCCTTCAACTCCGTGGAGAACGAGTATCTTGTCGTCTGGCGAGGAACCGAGGATGACTCCGGCACGGTCCTGGGCGAGTGGGAGGTTTACGTCCAGCGTCTCGACGGCGCGACCGGCGATCCGATCGGGAGCAACCAGCGCATCAGCGCGATGGGAGGGATCGGCGCGCTCAACGGCTTCTCGGTGAGTGGAGTCGCGGTGGCCTACGACCCGGAACGGAATCAGTATCTGGTCGCCTGGTCCGGCAGCCACAATCAGGGCGGGCAGCTCGCAGGCGAGCTCGAGATCTTCGTCCAGCGCCTGGACGGAGCCACGGCCGCGGAGATCGGAGTCGACGACCAGCGCGTCAGCGAGATGGGGGGGCTGGGCAACGCGACCCTCGACGCCCGCGGCCCGGCCGTGGTCTTCAACCCGACGCACGACGAGTTCCTGGTCGTCTGGTACGGTGACGAGGCCGAGCTCTTTCAGGCCGACGACGAGCTCGAGATCTTCGCGCAGCGTCTCGAGGCGGTGACCGGCACGGAGGTCGGCAGCGACGACTTCAGGGTGTCGTTCGCAGGGGCGAATCTCGACCCGGACTACGACGCGCTCGACCCGGCGGTCGCCTACGATCCGGTGACCGACCAGTACTTCATCGTCTGGTCGGGCGACGACGATGTGCTGCCGCTGGTGAACGACGAGTTCGAGATCTGGGGCCAACTGCTCGACGGCGCGACCGGCGACTTGGTGGGTAGCGCGAGTCGTCTGAGCGACATGGGTCCGGTGGGAAGCGCCCTGCATGGCGCGTTTCGTCCCCGGGTGGTCTGGAGCTCGAGCGACCAGGAGTATCTCGTGGTCTGGGACGGCGACGACGACCCGCCCGGCGACGACGAGTTCGAGATCTTCCTGCAGCGGGTGGGCGGCGACGGCATCGAGCGCGGCCTCGACGACGAGCGGCTGAGCTCAATGGGCCCGGATGGCTCGCCCGAGTTCGAGGCCTGGGGTCCCGCCCTCGCTTTCAACCCGAGCCAGGCCGAGGCGCTGGTCGTCTGGGTCGGCGACGACGATACTCCTCCCCTGGTCGACGATGAGCACGAGATCTACGCGCAGCGCTGGATCCAGTCCGACCTCTTCGCCGACGACTTCGAGAGCGGCGACGACTCGCGCTGGAGCTCGGCGTTCCCCTGAGCTAGAGAGGAGCGTCGCTGCCGACCAGCGGCCGGTGTCGCCGGTCTCGAAGCCGTCGCGGAAGCAGGTGCCGTACTCGGCGGCGCCGAGGTCGGGTTGGCCGCTGCGCGCGCTGCCCCAGAGGTCGTCCACCGGCGCCCCTGCGAGCGTGCCGGCGTCGCGTGCCGGAGATCCCGCGAGCAGGTTCAGGTCGAAGCTCGCGAGCGAGGCATTGGCGAGCTGCGGGTTCTGGCCGCAGACCGCTCCCGACCCCGGGCAGGGGTCGCTCTTGAGCTGCCAGAAGAGATTGGTCGTGAAGCTCGCCGGATCCTCCGGCATCGCCTCGTCCACCCAGTAGAGGCAGGCGTTCTCCCAGGGCTGGCGCCAGTCGACGTCGCCCGCGAACAGATCGTTGAGGAAGACGGCCGTTTCGGAGCCGTCGCAGCTCGCGTCACGGCAACCGATCTCCACCAGGCAGTCGCCCTGCCCGGCGAGCGTCGAGTTGACGACCGTCGCTGCGTCGTTTTGAAACGGCGCGAGGGCGAGAGCGGCGCCGTAGGCGCGGCAGTGGTCGCCCCCCGACATCAGCGGCGAGATGTCGGAGAAGAAGGCGCAGTTGCCGACCAGCAGGGTGTTGACGATCGTCGCCGGGCCGGCCGTCTTGAGCTGGTTGCCCGCGTTGCCCTCGGCGATCACGCGGCGGACTTCGACCGTCGAGGGGGGCACGAGGTAGAGCAGATCGATGCCGTCCGAGGTGTTGTGGTGCACCCAGGAGTCCTCGAACAACCAGTTCCCGGCGCTGTTCGCCAGACCGATGCCGTCGCCGTAGCCGCCCGCCTCCTGCGCCCAGCAGGTGTCGAGCCGGATCTGCTCGGAGGGCCAGGTCTCGGCGCAGCCGTTCCACGCCACCTCGAGCTTCCGGAAGACGAGGTCGCCGCTGTTCGACGAGGGTCCACCGAGGTCGCCATCCCAGCCGACGGCGCCGTTGGCGACGATGCGCACCCGCTCGACGGTCCAGTCGGCAAGGCGTCCGGCGCGAACGCCGCCGGTGGCCAATCCGTGAATCCAGAGGTCGGAGAGGCGGACGTCGCTCGAGTCGACGGCGTGGAGACCGATCGACCCCCAATCGCCGTACGGCGCCGTGTCGCGGACGCACGGCACCGAGCAGCTCGGGCAGGGGGGACCCGAGGCGTTGTGGAACTCGATGCACTCCGAGTGGTCGGTGAGCTCGAGGCAGGCGAGCTCGACGTGGCTCGAGCCGTCGAGATCGACGAGCCACCAGGGCCGCTCCGCGCCCCAGAGCTCGGGCCGGTCGACGCAACCCGAAGCCGACGACCCGCCGAGGATCCTCGTCCGGTGACGCGGGATCCGCGCCGCTCGGGATCGCGAGCATCGTGCAGTCGAAGGAGCCGTCCGCGTCACAGCTCTCGGCGCCCGACGCGCCGTAGCCCATACGGTAGCTGCCGGGCCGAATCCACAAGGTGTCGCCGCCGGCGATGCGCGGCGCGCCTCCGGGCGGCAACGCCTGGAAGGGATGATTCCAGGCGCAGGGCTGGGCGCTTCCCGAGCCCGGATAGGCGGCGTCCGCGAGGCCGGTGCACTGGCCGGCGCCGCCACCGTCGGTGCGTACGAAGTAAGTCGTAGCGAGCGCTGTCTCTGGCGCGCTCGACAGAGCGGCGGCCAGTAGCGCCAGCAGCCACCGGTGATGTCGGTTGCCGCGGCGCGGTCGGTCGGGCGACTCTCCAGAGCTTCTCCAGCGCAAGCGCGAGGGCCGAAAGCGCATGTTCCTCCTCCTTTCGGAGTGAACGATCCACCCCGATGGACTCGAGCTCGAGCCGGTCGTACCACTCGTGCACAGGCAGCGAGCTGGTACGGGACGCCGTTCGTCGCGTCTTCCCGCTTGGGTGGGTTCCTTGCAGCGCTCCTCGGGGCCCGGGAAGGTCGGTCATGGCAGGGACGCGAAGAGGTCGGTGGCATCGGGTCGGGTTTCTCGTCGCCGTTCTGGGCGCCGGCGCGCCAGCTTTCGCCAGTGACGTGCCCTTCGACGCACCGATCGACCTCGGGCTCTTCCCGAACGCGCGCGGCCTCGCGGCGGCGGATGTCGACGGTGACGGCGATCTGGATCTGGTCGGCTACGCCACGGGAGCGGTCGCCTGGTACGAGCGCGAGAACGGGCCATTCGGCGACTACACCTACCGCCTGGCGAACGACTATCCCGCCTCGAGCACGATCTCGGTGATGCGCGTGGTCGATCTCGACCGCGACGGCGATCCCGATGTGGTGACCACGCGGCGCCACGCCACCGGCGAGTCGGTGGTGGTCGAGTGGCTGGAGAACGACGGTACGCCCTGGGCCGGCCTCTGGGAGCGGCGAACGATCCGCGAGTGGACGACCGGCGCGACGATCGACCTGGCGCGCGCGACCGGGCTCGAGGTCGCGGACTTCGACGGCGACGGCGACCTCGACGTCGCCGCCGGTCGAACCGAGGAGGACATCTTCGGCGATTCCGACGGGCGCATCGAGTGGCTCGCAGGCGACGGCTCGCCCGCCGATGGCGGCTGGAGCGCGCACGTCCTCGAGGGCTGGCACGACGAGGAGTCCTACGAGTCGTTCGTCGCCGCCGACCTCGATCGCGACGGCGACCTCGACCTCGTGCTCGACGCCGATGTCACCGACGGCTTCTCGAGCCACGTGCTCTGGTACGAGAACGACGGCAGCCCCGCCGTCGGCGAGTGGACGCGGCACACGGTCGAGGCGTCGATTGCGCCGATCGGGCTCGATGGCTGCGCAGTCGGCGACGTCGACGGCGACGGCGACCCGGACGTCGCCGTCAACTCCAACAGCGATGTCTACTACTATGAGAACGACGGTTCACCCACGAATGGCGGCTGGATCCGACACACCGTCGAGGCCTCGCCCTCGACCTACTCGCTCGACCTCGCCGACCTCGACCGCGACGGCCGTCTCGACATCCTGGTCGGCCGGAGCTGGTTCGAGAACGACGACACGCCCGGCAACGGTCCCTGGATCGTTCACTCCCTGACGGCGAGCACCAACTACCATCGCCTGGTCGCCGATCTCGACGGCGACGGCGACCCCGACCTCGCCGACGCCACGCTCGCCAACAGTCTGGAGGTGGTCGAGGACCTCGAGATCCACAGGAGCGCCCGCTTTCCCGAGACGAAGAGCGTCGACGCCGCGGTCAACGCGGCGTTCGATCTGATCGCGGTCGACCTCGACCGGGACGGCGACCTCGACCTCGTCTCCGCATCGGAGGCGGACGACCGGATCGTCTTCCACCGCAGCGACGGCACGCCCGCCGACGGCGGCTGGATCAACGTCTCGGTCGCGATCGGCGTCGACGGCGCTCGTGCCGTGGCGGCGGGAGACCTCGACGGCGACGGCGATATCGATCTGGTTTCGGCGGCCTACAACGAGGCGACCGTAGCCTGGTACGAAAGCGACGGCACGCCGGCCAACGGCGGCTGGACGACCCATGTCGTCTCGAATGGCGCCGGCGGCGCGAGCGACGTGGCGCTCGCCGACTTCGACAGCGACGGCGATCTCGACATCGCGTGCGCGCAGCATGGCGACGTCGAGATCTCCTGGTACCGCAACAACGGCGGCAGCCCACCGACCTTCTCGGCCTTCTTCGTAGAGAGCTCGGCCTTCCTCTCGCCCCGTGCGCTCGCGGTCGGCGACTTCGACGGCGACGGCGATCCCGACCTCGTGGTCAGCTCGGAGGACACCTGGATCGCCTGGTACGAGAACGACGGAACGCCTGCGGATGGCGAGTGGGGAGGCGTCGCGTTCGGCTTCGGACGGGGCGGCAAGGACATCGCGGTGGCGGATTTCGACAGCGACGGCGACGCGGACGTGGTGGCCACCGACTACGCCGGCGACCGCGTCTTCTGGTACGAAAACAGCGGTTTCGGCGGCAACTGGGAGTTCCATTCCTTGCTCGCGGGCTGCGCCGGCGCACGCTCGGTAGCCGCCGGCGACGTCGATGGCGACGGCGACGCCGACGTTATCGCGAGCTGTTTCGACGCCGACTCGCTCTGGCTGCTGCAGAACGACGGCGCGGCGTCGCCCGCTTTCGCCGCCCTGCCGCTCGCCGCCGGCCTCAACGGCCCGCGGACGGTCGTCGCCGCGGACCTCGATGGCGATGGCGACCTCGACGCCGCGGCGGTCGCGGGGGGCGACGACGAGGTCACCTGGTATCCCAACCGAGGTGGCCAGGTCGCGTTCGATGCCGTCGCGACCGCGCCGGCCGAGCTTTGGAACGACGTCGACGAGGATCTCTTCCGGGTCACCGTCCGGCATCGCGGTCGCGCCGGCGACGGCGACCTCTCGCTGGTCGCCTTCCAGCTCTATTTCGAGGAGAACCTGCTCGATCCCCTCACCGAGGGGCAGTTCGACGCCTTGATCTTCGGATTCGGGGTCTACCGGGACGACGGCGATCTCGTCTTCGAGCCACAGCAGGACGTGCTCGTGCTCTCGGAGGTTCTGCCCAGCCTGGATGGCGGCGGCTTCTATACCTTCTACTTCCTCGACGGAGTCGAGGCCTCGAGCGTCGCTTTCGGCGCGCCGCGGACCTACTTCGTCGTGCTCTACCCGCGCAACCCCTTCGGCATGCAGGCGCCGGGTCGATTCCGGGCGACGCTCGTCACCCAGGGCAACCCGGCGGTCATCTGCCGCGCCGAGGACCGGCAGTTCGACATTCTGCTCGATCCGGATTGGACGCCGGTTCCGGCGACCGGCTGGCTGGCGCCGGTCGATGTGATCTTCCGCGACGGCTTCGAGAGCGGCGATATGGGCGAGTGGTCGAGCTAGATGCCCCTGACAGAGCGACAGCGTCAGCCGACTCTGCCGCCGAGCCTGCGCCGATCTGAGTCCGGCGGCTTCGCCGTCAGGCGAGGTCGGCGGCGCGATCGCCGCATGGCAGTTATGGGGGAGGAGGCACGCTCGTTGCGGCGCTTCGCGACGAGCGCGGCGGTGGCGACCGAGCCATCGAACCTGGACCGCGCCGAGCCGGGACGGTGGCGAGGCCCGCAGCGACGACCGCCCGCGCGCTGGGCGCTCGAGCCACGCAGCGCCGCACGCGCAGCGCCAGAACGTCGACTCGGAGTCCTTTCCCTATCTGCCCGCTTCCTCGGCGTGGATCGAGCAAGACGCGCGACCGCGGAGCGCCCGGAACTCCTGTTGTCGGGAGAGAGCTGAAGCGCGCGTTAGGCTGATGTTCGTGAGCTCTCGTTCGAGCAGGGCGCTTCTCCGTTTCGTCGGCGCGCAGCTCGCTCGTCGCGGCGACGCCGAGCGGGCGACGGGGGGGAGGGCCTACCTCAAATCGGTCATGCCGCTCCACGGCGTCGGCGCGGTGGGAACGCGGGAGGTCGCCCGCGCCGCGATCGACAGGTTCCCCCTGGCGGACGCTCCGGCCTGGCGCGCCGCGATCGCCGCTCTCTGGCGCGGCGCGCGTTTCCGCGAGGAGCGCTACGTCGCGATCGAGCTGCTCAAGGCGCCGAGGTTTCGGGATTTCCTCGATCTGGCGGCGCTGCCGCTGGTCGAAGAGATGATCTCGAGCGGCGCCTGGTGGGATCTCGTCGACGCGATCGCCACCCGGCCCTTGGGCGAGCTGCTGGCGCGCCATCCGCGGGAGCTGCGCGCGGCCCTGCTCGACTGGTCGAAAGGGAGCGACCTCTGGCTGCGCCGCGCCGCGATCCTCGCCCAGCTCCACTTTCGCTCGCGCACCGACCGGCGCCTGCTGACCCGGCTGATCGCGCCTGCGCTCGACTCGCGCGAGTTCTTTCTGGCCAAGGCGATCGGCTGGGCGCTACGCCACTTCGCGCGGACCGATCCCGACTGGGTGCGTGCCTACGTCGAGCGCCACCGCTCCCGCCTCGCGCCCCTCTCGATGCGCGAGGCGACGCGGCACCTCGACCTCGCCAGCTAGAGCGAGCTCTTCACTTCTTCGGCGGGCGGCTGGGGCGGATCTCGATCAGGCTGGGCAGGGCGCGGTCGGGGAAGTCGATGAGATCGGTGACGACTCTGGCGACGTCCTCGGGCTGGAGGCGCCAGGACTGGCCGTCCTGCATGCGCCCGGAACCGAACTCGGTCTCGACCGAGCCCGGGCAGATCGCGGCCATGCGAATGCCGTGGTGGCGCAGGTCGAGCATGGCCGCCTCCGAGAGGCCCACCAGCCCGAACTTCGAGGCGTTGTAGGCCGAGCCGCCGGCGAAGGCGTTCTTCGCGGCGAGCGAGGCGATGTTGAAGATCCAGCCCGAACCCTGGCGCACCATCACCGGCGCGGCGGCGTGGATGGCGTAGAAGGCGCCGAGCAGATTCGTCTCGATCACCTCGCGAAAGAGCTCGACAGAGATCTCGTCGACCGGGGCGAAGTGGCCGAGGCCGGCGTTGTTGACAAGGATGTCGAGCCGTCCGGCCTCCTCGACCACCCAGCCGACCAGCCGCTCGACCGCCGTGGCGTCGCGCACGTCGCAGAGGCGAGCGTCGACCCGCCCGGGGTGGGCGACGTAGAGCTCACGCTTCGTGCTCTCGAGGCTGTCGGCGCTCCGGCCGCAGAAGAAGACCTTGTCGCCGCGCGTGAGCAGCGCTTCGACCACCGCCCGTCCGATCCCGCGATTGCCGCCCGTCACCAGCGCGACCCGCTGACTCTCTCCCAAGGCCTCCTCCTTCTCTCCCGCCGGCATCAGGGTGCCGGCACGATCTCGGCCCATCGTAGCGCGACGCCGAGACGGCGCTCGTCGCGGCTGGCCGGATCGAGATCGACCGCGCGCCGTAGCGACGGCACCCGGAGGATGACTCGGGCCAGGCCGTCCTGCCGTTGGTGCGCGCCTGGCAGCTCGGCTTCGAGGACGGGACCGCCGGCTTCGGCCGGGGCGCGTCGAAGAAGCACCGGAAAGCCCTCGACCTCCGCTCGAAGCCGATCGAGATCGCCGGGGTCGAGCAAGTAGGCGAGACCGAGGCGCAGGCGGGCCGGCTCGCCCACCGCCGTCGCCCAGGGCAGCTCGAGCGATGCGGCGACGGCGGCGCTCCAGCGAAACGGGCCCTGTTCGTCCTGTTCGACGGGGTGCCATTCCAGACCCGCGAGCGGTGCGTCGAGAGTCAGCCGCCGGGGCCCGGCTGCGCCCGGCGCGATCGCTTGGAGGCCCTTGAAACGGCGTCGCGCGTCGAGCCAGTCGGGTCCGGTCGGCGGCTCGGGTTCCAGTGCGAGGCCGCCGGTTCCGTCGGCGAGCGCCGCGAGCAGGCGGCAGAGCTCGACCTCGACAGCGTCGGGCTCGGTGGCGAGACGCGCGAGAAGCGCCTCCTGCTCTCCGACCTCGAGTGTCCGATAGACATCGCGACGCCAAGCCGCCGGAAACTTGAAGGCGGTCGCCCGCTGCGTGCCGGCGAAGCGAGCGCCACGCTCCCAGAGCCGCTCGAGGAAGGCGTCGTCGATCGGTCGGTCGGTCGCTCGCGGATCGCCCCAGCCGCCGACCTGCTGCGCGAGCGCGCGCCGGTGCGCGACCGAGCTCGGCCGCAGGTTGGGCAGGGCGGCGTGGCCGCCGCTCGGCTCGACGCCGCTCGCCACCACGACGCCGCTCTCGAGCGGGCCGTAGTTGAGGGTGATCGAGTGGACGAGATCGGCGCCCCGCCGCTCGGCAGTGGCGAGCAAATGCTCGAGGTGGCGCGGATGCCAGAGGTCGTCGTGGCCGAGGTAGGCGACCCAAGGCGCGCGGGCGAGAGCGATGCCGTCGTCGTTGGGCGCCGCCTGACTGCCCGAGTTCTCGGCGCGGTTGCGCCAGACGACGCGCGGATCGCCGAAAGAGGCGACGATCGCTGCGCTGTCGTCGGTGCAGGCGTCGCCGATGACGACAACCTCGATCTGCTCGACGGTCTGGGCGAGGGCGGAGCGGAGCGAAAGTCGCAGCGCCCGGCTCCAGTTCCAGGTGGCGAGGACGACACTGACGCGCGGCGTGCCCGCCACGGTCAGCCCTGAGCCGGTGCTCGGTTGGGGCCCGTTCTCTCGAAGCGATAGGGGATGAGCTCGCTGTCGAGGGGTAGGCGGAACTTGTCGGGCGCGCCGTGGTCGAAGATCCGCGTCGGCAGGTTGATGTAGAGCGCGTCGGTGGTGCCGACGTTCTGGACGGCGTGGTAGACGCCCGGAGGGATCACCACCAGCGCACGGCGCCGCTCTCCCAAGAAGAGCTCCTCGAGCCGTCCGCGCGTCGGCGACCCTGCGCGCTCGTCGAAGAGCACGAGCTTGAGCTTGCCGAGGGAGAAGAAGAGGCGGTCGGACTGCTTGCGGTGAACGATCCAGGCGCGGATCGAGCCTGGAGCGGCGATGACCTGGTAGACGTGCAGGACCGGTTCGGGGAGCACGCCCCAGGGCTCGCTATAGACCTCCGTCAGCTCGCCCCGTTCGTCGAGGAGTGTTACGGCGTCCCGCACGACGACGCCTTCGATCTGGGGTGCGGCGGAGCGCCCATCGGCGTCGACAGTGGGGCGGTCCTGAAGGGGCGTGTCGGGCATCAGCGGCTCCTTGGTCGAGGTCGGATCGCCTGAGGAAACAGTAGCACCGCCGGCGGTCCGAGCCCGGTCCGCCGGGACGCCTCGACCGCCGGATTGAAACATCGGAAGGAGCCGGTGCGTTACACTACGCGGCATGAAGAGCTCCTCGCGCCTGGGCGCGACCCTTCTGGCGCTTCTCCTTTCCGTCCTGGTGGCGGCGCCGCTCCCCGCGGCGCTGTGCAAGGTCGGCAACGAGGGGAGTTGCCCGCTGATGCGGGGCGCCGAGGGGTCGTTCTGCCATCGCGACGGGAGTCTCTCGGCACCGCTGGACTGCTGCAAGGCCAAGGGCGCCACGGCGCCCGCGCCGGCCGCCGAGAGCATCGGACCGGCGGCCCCACAGGCGGTTCTCGTCGGCGCCGACTCGGTGCCGCTCGACGCCGTCGTCGGCCTCGCGGCCTCCGCCGAGATCCTCGCCGGGTCGCTGCGCGCCGCCGAGTCGCTGCACGAGCTCGGCCTCTTCACGCTGCTCGCAGTCTTCAGAATCTGAGACGCGTTTCCCGGGAGAAGTGTGCCCGGGCGGGGGTGTGCCCCGCCGGGCGGACGCCAGCTACCCCGAGGAGCGCTCCATGTCTCGTCGTTCTGTTGTAGGACTCATCGTCACCCTGATCGCGGGTCTGGCCGCTCCAGCGGCGCCGGCCCGAGCGCTCGAGCTCGCCTCGCTCGAGTCGCTCGAACGCCGCGCGCTCGCCGAATCACCCGAGCTCGCCATGGCCCGAGCGCGCCTCGAAGCCGCGCGCTCGCGCGCCGAAGCCGCGGGCGTCTTCGAGGATCCACAGCTGATGCTCGAAGGGCGGCGGCTCGCGCCGGCCGGGAATCGCGGCGGTGCCGAGGCGATGCTGGTGCTCGAGCAGCCGCTGCCGGGGCGGGGACAGCGCGCCGCGGCCCGCGGCATCGCCGGCGCCGAGGTGGCGCTCGCCGAGGTCGAGCTCGGGCGCGCGGAGCAGCTCCTGCTGCTGGGCGTGCGCACCGACTTCGCGGAGATCTATCGCTTCGACCAGGAGCTACGCGCCCTCGGCGACGCGCACGAGTTGCTCGACCTGCTGGTGGCGACGGTCTCGACGCTCTTCGGCGCGGGGCAGGAGGCCGTGAGCGCGGCGATCCAGGCGCAGCTCGAGCTCTCCTTCCACGAGCTCGACGTCGAGGCGGCCGATGCCGAGCTGACCGCGGTGCTCGCGCGCCTGTCGGCGCGGATCGGCGCCGGCGAGCCGCTCGGATACCAACGAATCGAGGCGCTGCCGCCGGTGGCGCTGCCGAAGATCGACCCGCAGACCGCGGCCCCTTCGGCGCTCGAGGTGGTCGTCGCCGAGCACCGGGTCGGCGTCGCCGCAGCCCGACTCGGGGCCGCGCGCGCGGAGCGCTCGCTCGACTGGGCGGTGGGCGGCGGCTTGATCGTCGAGGAGGGCCTCGACCCCAACCTGGTCGCCCGGGTCGGCGTCGAGCTGCCGTTCTTCCGCGCCAAGCGCGTCGAGCCGGCGATCGCCGCGGCCGAGTCCGAGCTCGTCGCGGCGCGCGAGGAGCTGCGGCGTGCGGTGCTCGAGGCGCGCTCCGAGCTCGCCCGCTGGCTCGCTCAGGGGCGGCGTCAGGACGTCGCGGTCCGCCGGCTCGCCGAAGGTGTCGTCCCGCAGGCCTCGGCGGCCCTCGAAGCGGCGCGGATCGAGTTCCTGAACGGCCGCGCGCCTTTCTCCGAAACGCTCACCCGCTTCAAGGACTGGTACCACGCCCGGCTCGACCTCGCGCGCGCGAATGCGGCGCGCTATTCGGCCTGGGCCGAGATCGAGTCGCTGCTCGCTTCTCCCGTGCCCGCTCGACCCTCCGGAGGCTCGCGATGAATCGCTCGTCTTGCCGCGCGCTCGCCGCGCTCCTTCTGCTCGTCGTGCCGCTCGCCAGTGGCTGTGGCGGCGGCGTGGCGCCCGCCGACGCCGAGGTCTGGTACTGCCCGATGCACCCCGACTATGTCTCGGACCGGCCGGGGAGCTGCCCGATCTGTCATATGGATCTCGTGGCGAAGGAGAGCCACGTCTCGGACATGGTGGCAAGTGGCGTTCCGACCCATGCGATGGTCGAGCTCTCGGCTTCTGGCCGGAGCCTCGCCGGGGTCGAGTCCGCCGCCGCCGAGCGCAAGAGCTGGACCGGCGAGCTGCGTACCGTCGGCACGGTGCTCGCCGACGAGCGCCGGACGTTTCGCATCGAGGCGCGCTTCGCCGGCTGGATCGAGCAGCTTCCGGCCGACTTCACCGGGCAGTTCGTGCGCCGCGGCGAGACGCTCGCCGAGATCTTCTCGCCCGAGCTACTGGCGGCGCAGCAGGAGTTCCTGCTGGCGCGCGACATTGGCAGGCGCTTCACCACGTCGTCGCTGCCGGAGGTGCGCCGGGGTGGCGAGGATCTCGTGGATGCCGCGCGCAGGAGGCTCGAGATCTTCGGTCTGCCCGCGGGGTTCAGCGACGAGATCGCGGCGACAGGCGAAGCGCGGCGCACGGTGCCGGTGGTCGCGCCGGCCTCCGGCTACCTCGTCGCGAAGATGGTCTTCTCCGGACAGCAGGTGGCGCCGGGCATGGAGATGTTCCGGTTGGTCGATCTGTCGTCGATCTGGGTCGAAGCGAGCCTCTACGAGATCGATGCCGTGCGGGTCCGGCTCGGGGACCAGGCGCACCTGTCCCTCGCCTACGACCCGGCCACGGGGAGAACGGGCCGGGTGAGCTACGTCTACCCCGAGATCGACACGGCGACCCGGACCCTGCGCGTGCGCTTCGACGTCGTCAACCCCGAGCTCGACTGGAAGCCGGGGATGTTCGTCGACGTCGAGCTCGCCAGCCGACCACGCGAGGCCCTGGTGATTCCCGACGCGGCGGTGCTCGACACCGGCGAGCGCAAGCTCGTCTTCGTCGAGACCGCCCCCGGCCGCTTCGAGCCGCGCGAGGTCGGCGTCGGCGAGCGACGGTCGGGCGAGGCCGAGATCCTGTCCGGCCTCGAAGCGGGCGAGCGGGTGGCGACCCGGGCGAACTTCCTGCTCGACAGCGAGTCGCGCCTGCGCTCTGCGCTCTCCAATCGTGCGGCGGGAGCGGCGGCGGCCCCGGCCGGCCACGAGGGGCACCGATGATCGCTCGCATCATCGAGTGGTCGGCGCGCAATCGACTGCTGGTCGTGCTCGGCACGGTGGCGGCGATCGGCTATGCCGTCCACATCCTCGGCGTGATCCGCCTCGACGCCCTGCCCGACCTCTCGGACACCCAGGTGATCGTCTATTCGCGCTGGGACCGCTCGCCCGACATCCTCGAGGACCAGGTCACCTACCCGATCGTCTCGGCGCTCCTCGGCGCGCCCAAGGTCAAGGCGGTGCGCGGCTTCTCCGACTTCGGCTTCTCCTACGTCTACGTGATCTTCGAGGATGGCACCGATCTCTACTGGGCGCGCTCGCGCGTGCTCGAGTACCTCTCGAAGATCCAGCCGCAGCTGCCGCAGGGGGTGCGCACCGAGCTCGGTCCCGACGCCACCGGGGTCGGCTGGATCTTCCAGTA
The DNA here is from genome assembly GCA_963700315.1 of uncultured Acidobacteriota bacterium. Classification (GTDB taxonomy): domain Bacteria; phylum Acidobacteriota; class Thermoanaerobaculia; order Multivoradales; family JAGPDF01; genus JACTMI01. Next base: position 305,822 of record CAVOXC010000004.1, read on the forward strand.
CGTGCTGCGCGACCCGCAGGGGCGGCACGGCATCGAGGAGCTCCGGTCGTTCCAGGACTGGACGCTCCGCTACGCGCTTCAGAGCGTCCCCGGCGTGGCGGAGGTCGCGTCGATCGGCGGCTACGGCAAGCAGGTACAGATCACCGTCGATCCGAACCGGCTCGCCACCTACGGCCTCGGGACCGCTGACCTGGTTCGCGCCGTTCAGGGGTCGAACAACGAGAGCGGCGGGCGGGTGATGGAATGGAGCGGAGCGGAAGCGATGGTGCGGGTGCGCGGCTACGCGCGCGAGGTTGCCGACTTCGAGGCGATCGTGGTGAAGGTCGGCCCGAGCGGCGTGCCAGTGCTGCTCGGCGACGTCGCCAACGTCGCCTGGGGGCCGGAGATCCGGCGCGGCGTCGCCGATTTCAACGGTCTCGGCGACCACGTCGGCGGCATCGTGGTGATGCGCCACGGCGAGAACGCCAAGAACGTGATCGCGCGGGTCAAGGCGAAGCTCGAGCAGCTCGAGCCCTCCCTGCCCGCGGGGGTCGAGGTCGCGACCACCTACGATCGTTCGGTGCTGATCGACAGGGCGATCGACACCCTGAAGCACGAGCTCACGATCGAGATGATCGTGGTTTCGCTGGTGATCCTGCTCTTCCTCTGGCACCTGCCCTCGGCGCTGGTGCCGATCCTCACCATTCCGATCTCGGTGCTGCCTCGCCTTCATCCCGCTCTACTACTTCGGCGTGACGGTCAACATCATGTCGCTCGCCGGCATCGCGATCTCGATCGGCGTGCTTGGTCGACGGCGCGATCGTCGAGGTCGAGAACGCCTACAACCGGATTCACCTCTGGCAGGGCAAATGGCTCGGCCGGGGCGAGCTTGCGCCCGACGAGCGGGCGGAGCGGCGGCGCGAGTTCTTCCACGTCCGCCTCGAGGCGCTGAAGGAGGTCGGCCCGTCGGTCTTCTTCTCGCTGCTGGTGATCGCCGTCGCCTTCCTGCCGATCTTCGCCCTGGTCGACCAGGAGGGGCGTCTGTTCAAGCCGCTCGCCTGGTCGAAGAACCTGGCCATGGCCCTGGCGGCGCTGCTCGCCATCACTCTCGACCCGGCGATGCGGATGCTCTTCGCGCGCATCGACCCGTTCTCCTTCCGGCCGCGCTGGCTCGCGCGCTTGGCGACCGGTGCCGTCGTCGGCCGCTACTACGCCGAGGAGGAGCACCCGATCTCGCGGGTCATCCACCGCGTCTACGAGCCCGTCTGCCGCTGGACGCTGCGCCACCCGAAGAGCGTGATCGGTGGCGCGCTCCTCCTGCTCGCGCTGTCGCTGCCGATGTACGCCCGCCTCGGCAGCGAGTTCATGCCGCCCTTGAACGAGGGGACGATCCTCTACATGCCGACGACGCTGCCCGGCCTCTCGGTGACCGCGGCGCAGGAGCTGCTCGAGACCCAGGATCGGGTGCTCACGCGGCTTCCCCGAGGTCGAGTCGGTGCACGGCAAGGCGGGTCGGGCCGACACCTCGACCGACCCGGCGCCCTTCTCGATGATGGAGACGACGGTGGTCCTGAAGCCCGCCGTCGGAGTGGCGGCTCGAAGCCGGTCTGGTACGGCCGCTGGCCGGAGTGGACGAAGCCGCTCTTGCGTCCCTTCTGGCCCGACCGGATCTCCTGGCAGGAGCTCGTCGACGAGCTCGATCGGGCGCTCGCGCATACCTGGCGTCACCAACGCCTGGACGATGCCGATCCAGGCGCGCATCGACATGCTCTCGACGGGCGTGCGGACGCCCGTCGGCGTCAAGATCTTCGGCCGCGACCTGGAGGAGATCCAGCAGATCGGCGAGCGGTTGGAGGGGTTGCTGCGCGACGTGCCCGGCACGCGCAGCGTCTTCGCCGAGCGGGTCGCCGGCGGCTACTTCGTCGACATCGACCCGCAGCGCGAGCGGCTCGCCCGCTACGGCCTGACCATCGCGGACGTCCAGGCGGTGATCGGCGCGGCGGTCGGCGGCGAGAACGTCACCACGACGATCGACGGTCGGGAGCGCTACCCGGTCAACATCCGGTATCCGCGCGAGCTGCGCGAGGATCTCGCGCAGCTCGGCCGCGTCCTGGTCGCGACGCCGTCGGGGCAGCAGGTGCCGCTCGAGCAGCTCGCCGACATCCGCCTGGTCCACGGCCCCGCGATGATCCGTGACGAGAACGGTTTTCTCGCCGGCTACGTCTTCGTCGACGTCGCCGGCCGCGACATCGGCTCCTACGTCGAGGAGGCCAAGCGCATCGTTCGCGCGGAGATCGACTTGCCGGCGGGCACGACGCTCGCCTGGAGCGGCCAGTACGAGAACATGCTGCGCGTCCGCGAGCGGTTGAAGGTGGTGGTGCCGGTGACGCTGGTGCTGATCTTCGTGCTGCTCTACGCCAACACCAAGTCGACCTTCAAGACGCTGCTGATCCTCGTCGCGGTCCCATTCTCGGCGATCGGCGCAATCTGGCTCTTCCATCTGCTCGGCTACAACGTCTCGATCGCCGCCTGGGTCGGCATGATCGCGCTGCTCGGCCTCGACGCCGAGACCGCGGTCTTCATGCTGCTCTTCCTCGACCTGTCGTGGCGGGATGCCAAGGAGGCCAACGCGCTCGGCAGCCGCGCGGAGGTCGACGAGGCGATCGTCCACGGCGCGGTCAAGCGGGCGCGGCCGAAGATGATGACGGTCGCCGCCGCGTTCATGGGCCTCTTGCCGATCCTCTTCTCGACCTCGGCGGGAGCCGACGTCATGAAGCGGATCGCCGCGCCGATGATCGGCGGCCTCGTCACCTCGTTCCTCGCCGAGCTGTTGATCTACCCCGTCGCCTACAAGCTCTGGAAGCTCCGCACGGAGCTCCCCCACCTCGCCCGCCTCGAACCAGAAGCATGAAACGCAAACCGAAGGAAGGAGCCCGCATGATCACTACTTGGATGTCCGCCCCGATGAGCCTCCCCGGCCGGCTGCGCCGGTCGGCCGCCGCGATGCGCCACGTCGCAACCCAGTCCACCTCCAGCACTGGAGCTTCCTCGTGCGCCGGGTTCAGCGCCGCGCCTTCTTCGCGCAGCGCCTCGGGGCTCGAGCTAAAGGAGAAGAATAGAAAGGACCTCTGGGTGGCCCTGGCTCTTGCGCTCGCGTTGATCGCCGGAGCGAGTCCGGCCCCGGCCGACACCGGTTCCGCCACCGGCAAGGTGCTGGAGCTCTACGGCACGATCTACGAAGCCCTGGTGACGAACCAGACCGGCGGCGTCGTGGAGTCGGCGGCGGGTATTGCGGCGGTCGCGGAGGAGTGCGGCAAGGTGACCGCGACCTCGAAGCAATGTGCGCCGTTGGCGAACGCCGCGAAGAAGGTCTCGGGCGCCGACCTCGAGGCGCTGCGCGGGCAGTTCAAGGAGCTTTCCGTCGCGGTCGACCACTACCTGCGCGCGGCGAGCGCCGAGGGGTGGGATCTCTATTACTGCCCGATGGCCGGGGCCTTCTGGATCCAGACCGCGGAGGGCGTACGCAACCCCTACTACGGTCCTTCGATGCTCAAGTGCGGCGACAAGGTGGCCGGTCCGGCGGAGCTCGACTGAGATGAGAATTGTCGGCATCGGCATGGGTCTCGTCCTGCTGGCCGTCGCATCGGCGGCGCAGCTGCCCTCCCCGTACGCGGGGCAGGAGGCGCGCGGCATCAAGGCGCTCGCGCCGGAGCGCGAGGCGGGGCTGCTCGCGGGCGCCGGGCTCGGCTACGCCAAGGCCGCGGAGCTCAACGGACACGCCGGTCCCAAGCACGTGCTCGAGCTCGCGAGCAAGCTCGAACTCTCGGCCGAGCAACGCACTGCGGTCGAGGCCAGTTTCGAGCGCATGAAGGCGGCCGCGATCGAAGTCGGAACCGACCTGGTGGCGGCCGAAGCGGAGCTCGATCGGCGCTTCGCCCACCGGCACTTGGACGAAGCGAAGCTCACCGCGCTCACCGCGCGCATCGGCGAGCTCGAGGGGCGGCTCCGCTTCGTGCACCTCAACGCCCACCTCGAGACCGACGCGATCCTCGCGCCTGGGCAGCGCCAACGCTATGCGGAGCTCCGCGGGTATGGTGGGGGCGAGGGCTCCGGCCGCGAAGGTCACGAAGGGCATCAGGGTTGAGGCGGAAACGGCGGAGCTCGAGATGAAAAGCCGTGGGCGCCACGCCGCCGCGCCGCTCCTCCTGCTCGCTGCCACCGGCTGCAGCGACCTGCCCCGGCGCAGGTGACTGGGGCCGGCAACGGCTAGGGGAGAGTCCTTGTCGCCGAGAGCATCTCGACGTGCCGCCTCATCGCGCGGCGAGCCGCGCGCGGGCTTGGACGACCTCCGGGCGCTCGGAGCCGGGGGCGGCGAGCGAAGCGACCAGCGTGTCGAGCGTGCGCGCCCGGTCGGTGCGACGGGCGCGTTCCGCAGCGCGGGCGGCGCCGGCGAGCGCGCGCAGGCGGTTGGGCGCCTCGACCAGCACCGTCTCGTAGGCGGCGAGCGCCTCCTCGGCGCGCCCGAGCTCGAGCAGCACTTCTGCGAGCAGCTCGCGCGGCGGCAGCACGGTGCCCGGAGTGACCGGGTGCTTGCCGACGCGCGAATCGAGCTCGCTCGCCTCGGTCAGCAGACGGATGGCGTCGTCGTTCTCGCCGCGCGCCCGCGCGACGAGGCCGGCGGCGGCGAGCCGGGTCGCCTCGACGTGCCCGGCCCAGTCATACGGTCCGGGGGGTGGCGCGGCGGCGAGCCCCTTCTGCAGAGCGCCGAGCCGGTTGATCGCGGCCTCGGCGCGCGCGAGGTCGCCGCTGCGCGCGGCGCCGATCGCGCGACCGTAGAACGGGATCGCGGCGGCGTACGGATAGGCCCTCGCTGCTTCATCCGAGAGGGCCTCGGCCTCTTGCGCCGCGCCCCGCCAATCGCCGCGCTCGAGGTGGAATCGGGTCGCGATCGCGGCGATCGCGTAGGCGCCCGCGACGTTCTGCTGGCCGGCGGCGGAGAATCGGGCGGCGCGCTCGGCGATCTCTCGCGCCAGCCCGTCCTGGCCGGTCTGCAGATAGGCGTACTCGAGATAGTCGAGGGCGTGCAGCTCGTCGAAAGAGGAAGCAATCGGGTAGAACGCCCGCGTCGCCTGGGCGGAGGCGGCCGAATCGAGGTTCGACGCGATCGACTCGGGCCAGAGGCCGAGCCGGACGAAGATGTGCGACGGCATGTGGAGCGCGTGCGCGGAGCTCGGCGCGATCCGCGCGTAACGGCGCGCCGCGTCGAGGGCGAGGTGGGCGAGCTCGGGATAGTCGAGCGAATGGATCAAGTAGTGGGCGATGCCGGGGTGCTCGGGGTGCTCTGCGACGAACGGTCGCAGAATCTCGACCGCCTGCTTCTGCTGCGCGAAGCTCCGGTCGCGCGGCGTGGCGGTGCCGAGGAGCATCAGCGCCTCGAAGATCTGCGCCTCGTGATCTTCCGGGAAGCGCTCGGCGATCGTCGCCAGGGCGTCGCGATAGCGGGTCGCGCGCGCGCGGTGATCGACGCTCTCGGAGTCCGCGTAGAAGGCGCCGATCGCGGCGATCCAAGCGCGTTCCCGCTCGGTCGTCGCGCCGACCTCGGCGGCGCGCTCGGCGGCGGCGCGGCCGGCGACGAGCTCGTCGGCCGTCGGGGCGGCCCAGAGCGGGTGGAGGTAAGTGGCGGCTACACCCCAGTGCGCCATGCCGCAGCGCGGGTCCTCCTCGGCGATCGCGGCGAAGCCGGTGCGCGCGAAGTCGTAGCCGAAGGAGTGGAGCTGCGCGACCGCGCGCTCGAAGCGCGCCTGCACGGCGGGCGAGCAGCTGGTCGGGAACTCGACCGAGCCGTGGACCTCCCCGTCGCCATGATCGCCGCGGGCGGCCGAGAGCGGGACCAGAGAGAGCAAGAGGGCGAGGGGTGTCCAGCGGTTGCGCATGGGGCGTCTCCTCCGAATACGTTCAGGACCTGTGCGAGAAACTTGGCACAACGCCGCGTTTGCAGCAAGCCGGGGGAGCGCGGCGCTCCGTCCGGTGGCGCCGAGGGGCCCGCCGGTCGGGGCTGTAAGGTCCTGGCGCCATCTCCGTCCACCCGGCTGAGAGAGGAGAGCACCGAGCCATGAGTCACGACGACCACGATGCATCCCGCTCCGCGCCCGCAAGGAAGAAAACGGGGCTCCGCATCCTCGCCGACGAGCCTGCCGGCGCGCTCGACCCGGTGTGCGGCATGACCGTCGACGTGGCGAGCTCGAAGCTCCACTCAGAGCACGGCGGCGAGACCGTGCACTTCTGCTCCGAGCACTGCAAGAAGAAGTTCGACGCCGATCCCGACGCTTACCTCGGAGGCCAGCCGAAGCCGGCTCCGGCCGACGTCCTTGCGGGCACGAAGTGGATCTGCCCGATGGACCCGGAAGTCGAGAGCGACGGCCCGGCCGCCTGCCCGAAGTGCGGCATGGCGCTCGAGCCGGCGATGCCCGCGGCGCCCGCGACCCGGACCGAGTGGACCTGCCCGATGCACCCGGAGATCGTCCGCGACCAGCCGGGGAGCTGCCCCATCTGCGGCATGGCGCTCGAGCCGCGCACGGTCGAGCTCGGGGAGGGCCCGAACCCCGAGTACGTGGACATGAAGCGGCGCTTCTGGATCTCGGTGCCCCTCGCCGCGACGACCCTCCTGCTCGCGATGGGGGAGGTGATTCCGGGCGATCCACTCGGCCAGGTGATCTCGCCTCGGCTGGGAATCTGGCTCCAGCTCGCCTTCGCCACCCCGGTCGCGGTCTGGGCGGCGTGGCCCTTCTACAAGCGCGCGGTGGCGTCGGTGGTCAACCGCAGCCTCAACATGTTCACGCTGATCGGCCTCGGCGTCGCGGTGGCCTACGGCTTCAGCCTGTTCGCGTTGTTCCTCCCGAATCTCCTGCCGCACACGCTGCGCCACGGCGCCGCCGTTCCCGTCTACTTCGAGGCGGCGGCGGTGATCACGGCGTTGGTCCTGCTCGGCCAGGTGCTCGAGCTGCGCGCGCGCAGCCAGACCTCCTCGGCGTTGAAGAAGCTCCTCGGCATGGCCGCGAAGAGCGCGCGCCGGATCGAGGAGAGCGGCGCCGAGCGCGACGTGCCGCTCGCCGAGGTGAAGGTCGGCGACCTCCTGCGCGTCCGTCCGGGCGAGAAGGTCCCGGTCGACGGCGTGGTGGTCGAGGGTTCGAGCTCGATCGACGAGTCGATGGTCTCGGGCGAGCCGATCCCGGTCGAGAAGGTTCCCGGCGACAGAGTCGTTGGCGCCACTGTCAACGGCACCGGCGGCCTCGTGATGCGCGCCGAGAGAGTCGGGTCGGAGACGCTCCTCTCGCGCATCGTCGCGATGGTCGCCGAGGCGCAGCGCAGCCGCGCACCGATCCAGAAGCTCGCCGACAGGGTCTCGGCCTGGTTCGTGCTCGCGGTGCTCGCGGTCGCCGCGGTCACCTTCGCCCTCTGGGCGACGATCGGTCCCGAGCCGCGCATCGCCCACGCGCTCGTCAACGCGGTCGCCGTGCTGATCATCGCCTGCCCCTGCGCGCTCGGGCTCGCCACACCGATGTCGATCATGGTCGCCTCCGGCCGCGGCGCCTCGATGGGCGTTCTGTTTCGCAACGCGGAGGCGATCGAGCAGCTGCGCGAGGTCGACACCCTGGTGGTCGACAAGACCGGGACCCTCACCGAGGGTAAGCCGAAGCTCGCCGATGTCCTGGCGGCCGAGGGTTTCACGGAGAGCGAGCTGCTCGCCTTCGCGGCCGCGGTCGAGCGCGGCAGTGAGCACCCGCTGGCGGCGGCGATCGTCGCCGGCGCCGAGGCGCGCGGGCTCGCGATCTCGAAGGCGGAGGACTTCGCCTCGGCGACCGGCCGCGGCGTCACCGCGACGGTGGGAGGGAGGAAGGTCGTGCTCGGCAATCGCCGCATGCTCGACGAGGCCGGCATCGCGCCGGGGTCGTTGGCCGACACCGCCGAGCAGCTGCGCGGCGCGGGCAAGACGGCGATGTTCGTCGCCGTCGACGGCCGCGTTGCCGGTCTCGTCGCCGTCGCCGATCCGGTCAAGGCGACGACTCCCGGAGCGATCCGCGCCCTCCACGCCGAGGGGATCCGAATCGTCATGCTGACCGGCGACGCCAGGCGGACGGCCGAGGCGGTGGCGAAGGAGCTGGGCTTGGACGAGGTCGTCGCCGAGGTCCAGCCCGATCAGAAGGCGGATGTGATCGCCAAGCTCCAGTCCGAAGGGCGCTTCGTGGCGATGGCCGGCGACGGCATCAACGACGCGCCAGCGCTCGCTCGCGCCCAGGTCGGGATCGCGATGGGCACCGGCACCGACGTTGCAATGGAATCGGCGGGCGTCACCCTGGTCAAGGGGGATCTCAACGGCATCGTCCGCGCGCGGAAGCTCTCGCGCGCGACCATGGCGAACATCCGCCAGAATCTCTTCTGGGCTTTCGCCTACAACGCGGCAGGCGTCCCGATCGCGGCCGGCCTGCTCTATCCCTGGACCGGCTGGCTCCTCTCCCCGATGCTCGCCGCCGCGGCGATGAGCTTCAGCTCGGTGACCGTCATCGGCAACGCGCTGCGGCTGCGGCGCGCGGCGGTTTGAGGCTTCATTCCGACGGAGGAGAAACGATGCTTCGAGGCGGACGGATGGGAAGGGGCGCCGCGCTGCTGGTCGCGCTGGCGCTCGCCGGCTGCGCGACGGCCGAGCCGGCGGCGACGATGGCGTCGACGGCGCAGTCGCTGGCCACCCGGGGCGTCGCCGGAGTCGAGTGGCGGCGCGGCGACGACGCGGCTCGGGACGCTCTCGAGCGCTCGCGAGCGCTGCTCGCCGAACCCTTGACGCTGGCGGGCGCGGCCGAGGTCGCGCTGTTGCGCAGCCCGGAGTTGCAGGCGACGCTCGCCGAGCTGGGCATCGCCCAAGCCGATCTGGCGCAAGCGACCCGTCTCGCCAACCCCGGGCTGTCGTTCTCGCTGCTCCGCGGCGGCGGTCACCAACAGGTGACGACCGGGCTCTTCGCCGACATCGTCGACTGGCTCACGCAACCGTTGCGGCGCCGGCTGGCCGAGGCCGAGCTCGAACGGGTCAAGCTCGCGGTCGGCACGGCGATACTCGACCAGGTCACCGCGTCGAGACTGGCCTTGGTCGAGCTCCAGGCGGCGGAGGCTCTCGTCGTTCGGCTCGCCGCGATCGAGCAGATCGACCACGCGGCGTCCGACTACGCCACGGCGCTCCACGCCGCCGGCAACTTGACGTCGCGCGAGCGCGCCAACGCCGAAGCCGGTTGGGCCGAGACGCGCGGAGAGCTCGGCCGGGCTCGAGCCGAGGTGGCGCGCAGGCGCGAGTCGGTGGTTCGGGCGCTCGGCCTCTCCGGCGTCGAGACCTGGAGCGCGGCGCCACTCGCCGATCCGCCGGCCGCTCCGGTCCGAGCGCCGGCGGAGCTCGAGGAAGTCGCCGTCGGCGAGCGACTCGAGATCGCCGCGGCGCGGTGGGCGATCCAGGCGCTCGAGCGGGCGCGCACACTGCGCCGTCGGACGCGCTGGCTGCCGGCCGGCATCGAGCTCGGCGCCGAGCGCGAGCGCGACATCGACGAGATCATGCTGCGCGGCCCCACGGTTGCCTTGGCGCTGCCGATCTTCGACAGTGGGCGAGCATCCCTGGCGCGCTACGACGCCGAGATCGCGAGGGCGCGTGCGCAACTCGTGACGCTCGATCTGGCGGTCCGTTCCGAAGTGCGCGAAAAGGCGGGCGACCTCGCGGCAGCGCGCGAGCTCGCGACGCTCTACGGCGAGACCGTGCTGCCGCTGCGGCTCGCCGTGCTCGAACAGACGATCCGCGAGTACAACCAGATGCTGGTCGGCACTTTCGACGTGCTGATCGCCAAGCAGGAAGAGATCGAAGCCGAGAAGCGCTACATCGAGGCGGCAGCGGGGGCGTGGGCCGCACGGCTCGCGCTGGACCGCGCGCTCGGTGCGCTTTCGGCGAGCTCCGGGGGGGAAAGATGATCACACGACGCGACTGGCTCTCGGGCGCGGCGCTCGCCGGCGGCGCGGCGCTCGTCGGCAGCAGCAAGCTCCTGGCCCAGTCGACCGACCCGCCTGCCGGCCACCAGGGACATGGCGCACCGTCGGCGACGACCGAGATGACGGCCATGGCGCCGACCGGAGCGCTCCAGAATCCCTACCCGCGGCCGGCGCAGGCCGTGCCGACGGTCGCCGAGGTCGGGCGCCTCCGGCGCGAGCTCGGCTACTCGCCGGTGACGACGCCCGACGGCGTCACCGCGCGCTGGCGTCGCAACGGTGCCTTCAAGGAGTTTCACCTGGTCGCCCACGAGCTCGAGCAGGAGTTCGCTCCGGGAATGAAGGTGAAGACCTGGGGCTACAACGGCGGCACGCCGGGACCGACGATCGAGGCGGTCGAGGGCGACTGGGTGAGGATCTTCGTCACCAACCGGCTCCCCGAGCACACGACAATCCACTGGCACGGCATCTTCCTGCCGAACGGCATGGATGGTGTGGGTGGCCTGCTGCAGCCGCACATCCAGCCGGGCGAGACCTACGCCTACGAGTTCCAGCTGCGCCAGCACGGCACCTTCATGTACCATCCGCACGCCGACGAGATGGTGCAGATGGCGCTCGGCATGATGGGCTTCTTCGTCGTCCACCCGAAGCGCCCGCGGCCGACACCGATCGATCGCGACTTCTGCATTTTTCCGCACATGTGGGCGATCCATCCCGGCACCTACCGGCCCGATCCGATGGTGATGCTCGACTTCGACATCTTCACTTTCAACGGGCGCGCCTTCCCGGGGACCGCGCCGCTGGTGGTGCGCAAGGACGACCGCGTGCGGATCCGGCTCGCGAATCTCTCGATGACGAGTCACCCGATCCATATCCACGGTCATCGTTTCTGGACCGTCGAGACCGACGGCGGGCAGGTGCCAGAGAGCGCCTGGATTCCGGACACCACGCTCAACATCGTCGCTGGGCAGACGCGGGCGGTCGAATTCGTCGCCGACGTGCCGGGGGACTGGCCGCTCCACTGCCACAAGACGCATCACGCCATGAACGCGATGGGGCACGACGTGCCGAATCCGATCGGCGCCGACGTGCGCGACGTGGGCCGGAGAATGTCGCGGCTCGTCTCCGGCTACATGGCGATGGGCGCAGCCGGAATGTCGGAGCACGCCGAGCACTCGAAGCATCACGATCTGCCGGAGAACACCCTGCCGATGATGACCGGCGAGGGTCAGTTCGGTCCGATCGAGATGGGCGGCATGTTCACGGTGGTGAAGATCCGCGCCGGAATCACGAGCTACGCCGATCCGGGCTGGTACGAGCATCCGCCCGGGACAGTGGCAAAGAAAGTGGACCGGCCGCCGCAAGGGCTCGTCGAGGCAGCTGCCGGGAGCGGCAGTCCAGCGCCTGCGATGCATCACCACGATCCGGCTGAAGGTGGAGCATGAAGCGATTGGGGAAGCTGTTTGTGGCCATGCTCGCGGTCGCCGGCGCCGCGGCTCTCCTGGCAGCCGTCGGATTCGTGGCGCAAGGAATCTCGGCTCGGCCCGCACCGACCGCTCTCGAGAGCCGCGTCGCGCGCACGGCGCGACACTTCCTGATTCCGTCGCGAGCGCGCGCGGCGGCGAGTCCCGTCGAGCCGACGCCCGCCGCGATCGCGGCGGGCCTGGCCCACTTCGCCGACCACTGCTCGATCTGTCACGGTAACGACGGCAGGGGGCGGACAACTTATGGCGACAGGCTGTTTCCGCGCGCCCCCGACATGACCGCGGCGGCCACGCAGTCTCTCGCGGACGGCGAGCTCTTCTGGATCATCGAGAACGGCATCCGCCTGACCGGTATGCCGGGATTCGGCGACGACGAACCGGAGAACGACGGCGAGAGCTGGCAGCTCGTCCACTTCGTGCGCCATCTTCCGGACCTCACGGCGGAGGAGCTGGCGGAGATGGAGCAGCTCAATCCAACCCTGACGCGCGCCGACGTCGAGCGGGAGCGGGAGATCGAGTTGTTTCTGGCAGGAGAGGCGTCGGTCGGAGCAGCGCACGATCACTGAAGGACCTTCTGAATGGGGAACGAGATGAAGGCGAAGTCTCAGGGAATCAGGACGCTCTGGTTGTTTCTGGCGCTCGTCGGCGCGGTGGGCCTGCCGCTCGCAACGTGGGCGCACGAGGGGCACCATCATCAGGCGATGGGGACCGTGAAATCGGTCGCCGAGACCGAGCTCGTCGTCGAGACAGCCGACGGCAAGGCGCAGGCGTTCGTGCTCTCCGAAGCGACGAAGTACCTGCGGGGCAAGGCCGAGTCGAAGCGCGAAGCGGTCGCCGTCGGCGAGCGCGCGGTCGTGATGTACGAGAAGAAGGAGGGAGCCGATCGTGCTCTCGAGGTGCGGCTGCCGGAGAACCATGATGGCTGAGCCAGCCCGTTCGAAGGCGCGCGGCCCCATCCCGGCGGGTGGTTGCAAAGGCCCGAGACTCGTGGCACGGTGAAGACGTGAGAATCTCGTCGCGCACGCTGGCGTTGATCGTGGGGCTCGCCCTCACTGCCGCGGGAACGCCGCTGGCCGCCGACCCGTGCGGCGGCGAGGCGCGCTGCCCGATGATGGCGGCCTCGAGCGCGACCCACAGCTGCTGTCCGGTGGCGCCGAGTCTCTCGTCGCTGGCGGCTTGCTGCTCGACCGCCACGGCGCCGGCGACGGCGCCGGTCGAAGTTCGCTTCGACGCTCCGGCGGCCGCCACTCCGGGTTTCGACTCTGCCCAGCTCGACACGGTCGACCTCGCCCCGCCGGTGTCGCCGTTTCTCTCGGCGGCGCTCGCCCGCGCCGAGCTGCGGCACGAGCTCGGCCTCTTCGTACTCTTCGCCGCCTTTCTGAACTGAGACTCCACCAGAAGTAGAGCGTCTCGCCGCGTCGCATGGAGCGACACGGCCTTGGCCCGCTTCTGGAGGAGCTCTTGAAAACGATTCCCCGCTGGGGGGCGATCCCCCTTTCCGTTCTGGCCTTCGCCTTCGCGATGGGCGGCGGCGCGCGGCCAGCGCGCTCGGCGGACGAGGCGCCGCCCGCCGTCGCCGATCAGGATTCCGCCGCCGACCGTCTGGCCGCGGCGCTCCCGCCATCCGTCGCCCCGCTCGTCGCGGAGGTGCTGGAGCGAAACCCCGACCTGGCGCGGCTCCGTGCCGCCGCCGAGAGCGCCGCGGCGCGTGCGCCGCAGGTTCGTGCGCTGCCCGACCCGATGGCGGCGGTCACGGCGTTCTTGCTCACCCCGGAGACACGGGTCGGCCCTCAGGAAGCGGCCGCGACGCTCTCCCAGCGTTTCCCCTGGTTCGGCAAGCTCGAGCTGCGCGAGCGCGAGGCGCTCTATCGGGCCGCCGCCGCGCGCGCCGAGCTCGAGACGAGGCGCCTTATCCTGGTGACCGAGGTCCGGCGCCTGGCCTACGAGCTGGGATTCTTGGTCGAGCAGGAGCGCATCGTCGAGAACGACCGCGCGACGCTGGTCCACTACGAAGAGCTCGCCCGCGCCCGCTACGCTTCGGGTGTCGGTCTCGAGCAGGCCGCGATCAAGCTCCAGGCGGAGATCAGCAAGGACGACAACCGACTGCTCGAGATCGCCCACCGGCGCGCCGCGCTGGTCGCGGCCCTCAACGTGCTCCGCGACCGGGAAACCGGCGCGCCGCTGCCGGACGTCGCGCTCACTCCCGTGCCGCCGCTGCCCGACCTCATGCTCGAGCGGCTGAGCCAGAGCGCCCGGGAAAGCCGTCCCGAGCTGGGTCGCGCCCGGGCGCTGATCGCGGCGGCGGAGACCGGATCGGAGCTGGCCGAGAAGGACTACAAGCCCGATCTGACGCTCGGGCTCGGCTACACCCTGGTCGGGCGCCGCGACGACGCCCCGGGCCGCCTGATGCCGCCGCCGGGCAATGGCAACGACATCCTCGGCGTTACCCTCGGAATCAATCTGCCGGTCTGGCGCGAGCGGCTCGCCGCCGGCGTCGCCGAGGCGACGGCCCGTGAGTCCGAGGCGAACGAAGCGCTGCGGTCGATCACGACGGGCATCGACCAGGCGCTCGCGGAGCTCGCCGCGCGCTTGCCGCTGACCCGGGATCAGCTGCGGCTGTTCGACGACCTGCTGCTCGTGCAGGCGGAGGAGGCGCTGCGCTCGGTGGAATCCGCCTACGCGGCGGGTTCCGCCGGGGCGCTCGACCTGCTCGATGCCGAACGGGTCCTCTTCGACGTGAGGGTCGGCGCCGCTCGAGTTCGCGCCGACTACCTCATCGCACTCTCCCGCCTCGAGGGCGCGCTCGGCGCGCCGCTCGCGGACCGGCTTCCCAGAGGCAGATCATGAACGACGAACACAACGACGAAATTCTCACGCCGCGAGCGCCGAGCCGGCGGCGCCGGGTGATCGCCAATCTCGGCTGGCTCCTGGGCGGGGCGGTGCTCGCGGTCCTCCTGGTCGCCGATCCGCTCGACCTCCACCCGCTCGACCTCTGGCTCCACGATCTGCTGGCTCATCGTCACCGTGACGTCGCGGCGAGAGCCGCCGCCGAGAACGAGCCCACCCAGCAGCTCTGGACCTGCGGCATGCATCCGCAGGTGATCCAGGACCAGCCTGGCCAGTGCCCGATCTGCGGCATGAACCTGGTGCCCCTCGATTCGGACGCCGGCGCTGCGATGGCCGACGCCGGCGAGATGGCGCCCGCGTCGCACGGCGAGCGCGAGGTGCTCTTCTACCGCAATCCGATGGACCCGACGATCACCTCGCCGGTGCCGTCCAAGGACTCGATGGGGATGGATTACGTTCCGGTCTACGCCGACGAGGCCGAGGCGGCGGGTCGCGGCGGCGCGACGGTGCGGATCGATCCCGGCGTCGTCCAGAACATGAACGTGGTGACGGCGACGGTCGAGCGCGGCGATCTCTCACGTGAGATCCGCACTGTCGGCTACCTCGACTACGACCAGGAGCAGATGGTCTCGGTCACCACCAAGTTCTCCGGCTTCGTCGAGAAGGTCTACGTCAACTACGTCGGCGAGCCGGTGCGCAAGGGACAGCCGCTGTTCGAGATCTACTCCCCCGAGCTGTCCCAGACCCAGGACGAGCTGTTGTCGGCCCTTGCCTTCGCGCGGCGCCTCGAGCAGGCGCCGGAGGAGGCGCGCCGGCGGACCGAAGGCGCTGGTCGAGGCGGCGCGCCGCCGGCTGGGTCTCTGGGACATCAGCGCCGCGCAGATCGAGCAACTCGAGGCGAGCGGCCAACCGCGGCGCACGCTGACGGTGACGGCTCCGGCCGGAGGCGTCGTGATGATGCGCATGGCCGGTCTCGAGGGAATGGGCGTCAAGCCGGGGATGGAGCTCTACCATCTCGCCGACCTTTCGAGTCTCTGGCTCTCGGTCGAGGTGTTCGAGGACCAGCTCTCCTGGTTGCGCCCCGGTAGCGAAGCCGGCGTGACGCTCTCCTACTTCCCTGGCGAGACCTTCCGCGGCAGGGTTCGTTTCGTCGAACCGGAGGTGCAGGAGAAGACACGCACCGTCGGGTTGCGCATCGAAGTGCCCAACCGCGACGGACGCTTGCGCTCGGGCATGTACGCCACGGTGCGCTTCGATCCGGTGGTGGCGCACGACGTGATCAAGGTGCCGACGATGGCCGTGTTGCGAACGGGTGAGCGCGATCTCATCGTGGTCGCGTCGGGCGGTGGCCGCTTCGTCGCCCGAGAGGTTCAACTCGGGGCCGCGGGCGAGAGCGACGTCGAGGTGCTGTCCGGTCTCGAGGCCGGCGAGCGGGTCGTGACTTCGGCCCAGTTCCTGATCGACTCGGAGTCGAATCTGCGCGAAGCGGTCCAGAAGCTCCTGGCGTCGCGCCAGGGCAGTGCCGCACCGGCGCCCGCCGCCGTCCCGGCCGGGCACGAGAACCACTGAGGCGGGCCGTCATGCTCAATCGGCTCATCGAGTGGTCTCTGCGCAATCGCCTTCTGGTCGTCGTGGGGCTGCTGTTCGCCCTCCTGGGAGGCTTCTGGGCGATCCGCGGGATGCGGCTCGACGCGATTCCGGATCTCAGCGACGTCCAGGTCATCGTCTATACCGAGTTCCCCGGCCAGGCGCCGCGGGTGGTCGAGGACCAGGTCACCTACCCGATCACCACGAAGATGCTGTCGGTTCCGTACGCCAAGGTCGTTCGCGGCTACTCCTTCTTCGGCTACTCCTTCGTCTACGTCATCTTCGAGGATGGCACCGACCTCTACTGGGCGCGCTCGCGCGTGCTCGAGTACCTCTCGGGGCTATCGCGACAGCTGCCGGCGGGAGTCTCACCGCAGTTGGGCCCGGACGCCACCGGCGTCGGTTGGGCCTTCATGTACGTGCTCAACTCGCAGCAGCGCTCGCTGGCCGAGCTGCGCAGCTACCAGGACTGGTATCTCAAGTACGCGCTCACCGCCGTCGATGGGGTCTCCGAAGTGGCGTCGATCGGCGGCTTCGTGCGGCAGTACCAGGTCGAGGTCGACCCGGTGAAGCTGCGGGCCTACGGCGTTTCGCTGCAGAAGATCAAGGCGGCGATTCAGCGCTCGAACAACGACGTCGGCGGTCGCCTGATCGAGATGGGCGAGCGCGAGTTCATGGTGCGCGGCCTCGGCTACGTCAAGGACGTTCACGACCTCGAGAAGGTGGTGCTGGGAACCGGACCGGGCGGCACGCCGCTGCTGCTGCGAGACGTCGCCAACGTGACCATCGGCCCCGAAATCCGCCGCGGCATCGCCGAGTGGAACGGCGAGGGGGAGACCGTCGGCGGCGTGGTGGTGGTGCGCGCGGGCGCCGACACGCTCGAAACGATCGATCGCGTCAAGGCGAAGCTGGCGGAGCTCAGACAAGGCCTACCGGAGGACATCGAGATCTCGATCGCTTACGACCGCACGGCGCTCATCCATCGCTCGGTCGAGACGCTCACCCACACGCTGATCGAGGAGTCGATCGTCGTCGCGCTGGTCTGCATCCTCTTTCTCTTCCACTTCCGCTCGGCGCTGGTGGCGATCTTTTCGATTCCAGTCTCGATCCTGATCGCCTTCATCGTCATGAGGATGCAGGGCCTGGGCGCCAACATCATGTCGCTCGGCGGCATCGCGATCTCGATCGGCGTCCTGGTCGACGCCGCCATCATCATGGTCGAGAACGCTCACAAGCACTACGAGGAGTGGCGGGGCAAACGCTCGCACTTCGAGATCATCCTGCGTTCGGCGCAGGAGGTGGGCCCGACCCTCTTCTTCACGCTCCTGGTGATCACGGTCTCGTTCATGCCGGTGTTCACGCTCGAGGCCCAGGAGGGCCGGCTGTTCACGCCGCTGGCCTTCACCAAGACCTATGCCTTGGCGGCCTCGTCGCTGCTCGCCGTGACCCTGATCCCGGTCCTGATGTTCTGGTTCGTGCGCGGCAACATCCACAGCGAGGAGCGCCACCCGGTTTCGCGGCTCCTGCGCCGGATCTATGCGCCGATTCTCGAGCTGGCGCTCAGGGCGCGTTGGGCGGTGATCGTCGGCGCCGTGGTCCTCGTCGCCTCGATCGCGATACCGCTGGCGCGGATCGGCAGCGAGTTCATGCCGCCGCTCTGGGAGGGCGACATCCTCTACATGCCCACCACCTTCCCCGGAATCTCCGCGACCAAGGCGAAGGAGCTCTTGCAGCAGACCGACAAGATCCTGCGCACCTTCCCCGAGGTCGAGTCGGTGTTCGGCAAGATCGGCCGGGCGGAGACGGCCACCGATCCGGCGCCGCTGTCGATGATCGAGACGACGATCCGGCTCAAGGACCCCGCCGACTGGCGGCCGGGTATGACCAAGGAGAAGCTGGTCGAGGAGATGGACCGGGCGGTGCGGTTTCCGGGTCTGACCAACGCCTGGACGATGCCGATCAAGACCCGCATCGACATGTTGTCGACCGGCATCAAGACGCCGGTCGGCATCAAGATCGCCGGAGCCGATCTGCCGACGCTCGAGCGGCTGGGCAAGGAGGTCGAGGCGGTCGTCAAGGAGCTCCCGGACACGCTCTCGGTCTACGCGGAGCGGGTGATGGGGGGGAGCTACTTCGACTTCAAGATCGACCGCGACGCGGCGGCGCGCTACGGGCTGACGGTCGGCGACGTCCAGGACGTCATCCAGTCCGCGATCGGCGGCATGAACGTCTCGTGGACGGTCGAGGGGCTCGAGCGCTACCCGATCAACATCCGTTACCCGCGTGAGCTGCGCGACGATCCAGAACGGCTGCGCGAGATCCTGGTGGCGACGTCCTCGGGGCTCCAGGTTCCGCTCAGCCAGCTCGCCGAGGTGGATATTCACCAGGGTCCGCCGGGGATCAAGTCGGAGAACGCGCGGCCGAATGCCTGGGTCTACGTCGATCTCAAGACCTCGGACATCGGCGGTTGGGTCGAGCGGGCCCGCAAGGACGTGGCGGAGCGGGTGGAGCTGCCGGCGGGCTACACCATCTTCTGGTCCGGACAGTACGAGTACATGGAGCGGGCGAAGGCGCGGCTGATGCTGATCGTTCCGATCACGCTCTTCGTCATCTTCCTGATCCTCTATCTGAACACCAAGTCGATGGTCAAGACGGCGATCGTGCTGCTGGCGGTGCCGTTCTCCCTGGTCGGGGCGATCTGGCTGCTCTGGGCGCTGGGCTACAACTGGTCGGTGGCGGTCTGGGTCGGACTGATCGCGCTCGCCGGTCTCGATGCCGAAACCGGCGTCGTCATGCTGCTCTACCTCGACATCGCCTTCGAGCGCTGGAAGCAGGAGGGCAGGATGGCGACGTTCGCCGACCTGGCGGCGGCGGTCGAGCACGGCGCGGTACAGCGCATTCGCCCGAAGATGATGACGGTGGCGGCGATCTTGGTCTCGCTGGTGCCGATCCTCTGGGCGACCGGCACCGGCTCCGACGTCATGCGTCGTATTGCGGCGCCGATGATCGGCGGCGTCTTCAGCTCCTTCGCCGGCGAGCTCGTCGTCTACCCCTCCATCTACTTCATCTGGCGCTCGATCGGTCTACGCCGCTCGTTGCTCTTCCCGCGCAACGAGAGCGCGGCGTCCGAACCCAGCACGCCGGTCTGAGGAGGCGAATCATGAAAGAGATCAAAGCATTCGTCCGCAGTAGCTGCATCGACGAAGTCGTACACGCTCTCCAGGCCGCGCGGGCTCCGGGCATCTCGTTCTCTCGCGTACATGGCGTCGGCTATGGCTACGAGCCGTACACGTTCACCCTGGCGCCGAGCGAAGCGTCGAAAGCCCCCGAGGTCGCGAAGGTGGAGATGGTCTGTCTCGACGGCGACGTCGAGCGGCTGATCGGCACCCTCGTGGGGGCTTCGCGGACCGGTCTGCGCGGCGACGGCATCGTCTTCGTCACCGACGTGGAGCGGGCGGTCCGGATCCGCACGGGCGAGTCCGGTGGCGAAGCGCTTCGTGGCGCGCCTTCCGGAGTGAAGTGAAGAGGCAGGACCGACCACCTTGCGAGAGACAGGGAGATATCTCATGAGTGCACGAGCCGTCACACGTTGGACCGCAGCGCTGTTCCTGGCGACCGTCAGCGTGGCGCTCGCCGCGACTCCCGCCGAGCCCCGCTTCTCCGACGCCGTCCGCCAGGCCCAGGAATTCCTTGGCTACTCGAAGTCGATCCAGCTGACCCCCGAACAGGAGGCGATCAAGCGCGAGGCGCTGTCGGCGCTCGAGGCGCCCTGCTGCGACGACAACGGGCTCGATACCTGCTGCTGTCCCTGCAATCTCGCCAAGACCGCCTGGGGCCTGGCGAGCTACCTCATCAGCGAGAAGCACTACGACGTGGATCAGGTGCGCGCCAAGGTGGCCGAGTGGCTGCGATTCGTCAATCCCGACGGATTCTCGGGCGACGCCTGCGACACGCCGGGAGGCTGCACGCGACCGATCTCGGCGAATGTCTGCGGCGGCATGCGCGGGCCGGTCGTTCCCTGAATCGGCAATCAACGCTTGTTACACGAGAGGAGAAGGACAATGAAGCGACTTTCGATCATCGCCATGACGACGACCCTGCTGGCGCTCGGTGCGAGCTCCGCCCGAGCCATCGAAGCGAAGGAGCTCGGTGCGCAGGTGCTCGCGCACTACCAGGCGATCCAGGCTGCGCTGGCCGAAGACTCGGTCAGGGGTGTTCGCGAAGCGGCGGCCGAGATCGGCGACGTCGTCAAGCCCTGCGACTGCACGCTCGAGGAGAGCGCGGCCGCGCAGGCCCTGGTGGACGCCGCCCGCGCCATGGACGGCGCGGATCTCGCGACGCTGCGCGAGCAGCTCGAGCAGCTTTCGAAGGCCATGCCCGCATACCTGAAGGTCACCGGCGTCGACGCCGCGCAGCTCTACTTCTGCCCGATGGCCAAGGCCTATTGGCTCCAATCGAAGCAGGACGAGGCGACTCGCAACCCGTACTACGGCAAGGCGATGCCGACCTGTGGCGTGAAGGTCGAACAGGTCGGCGGCTGACGCCAGCGAGCGATCGGAGGCGACCTTGACGCGAATGCGCGATTGGGCTCGACGCGAGCCCGGCTCCGGCGTGCACGCAGCGCTCGAGTCCGTGAAAGGCAATCCGTGGTGGCGGCCGGAATCGAAGGCGGGCAGGGGAGGCGACGAATGAAACCGCCAAGCAGCATGGACCCTGGTCTGATTGAGCCACTTGTAGAGAACCACCGTCGCTTCCTGGCGTTCTTGGAGCGCCGCGTCGGCGATCGCGCCGTGGCCGAGGACATCCTCCAGGCGGCCTTCGTGCGCGGTCTCGAGCATGCCGACGAGATCCATGACCGGGAGAGCGTGGTGGCCTGGTTCTACCGGGTGCTGCGCAACGCGGTCGTCGATCACTACCGCGCGCGAGCGAGGGAACGGGAGGGCGCCGCCGCCCTGGCCCGGGAGCTCGGCGACGGGGTCGAGCCAGCGCCCGAGGCGGCCGGCGAGCTCTGCCGCTGCTTCGAACCGCTGCTGCCCACCTTGCGGCCGGAGTACGAGGAGATCCTGCGCCGCGTCGACCTCGAAGAGGCGCGCCCGGTCGACTTCGCCGCCGAGGCGGGAATCACTCCCAACAACGCGATGGTGCGTCTGCACCGCGCCCGCCGGACGCTGCGCGACCGGATGCGACGCTCCTGCCGGACCTGCGCCGAGCACGGCTGCCTGGACTGCTCGTGCGGCAAACCCTCCGGGCATCGAGACGCCTCGCCGTAAGGCTTGCGAGCCCGAGCCGTCTGCAGGGTTGGAAAGGAGAAAGAGCATGAACTCTCACACAGATTTCGACGCGGTCCGCGGCACCGACAGCGAGGAGTCCCTCGAGGCCCCGGTGCCCATCTCTTGGCAGGAGCGGGACCTCCATCGGGGACCCGTTCGCCATGCCCGGGACGGCGACGACTCGGATGAAGGGTCGGACGAGAAGCGTGAGCAGAAGGCATGCAACTGCGCCACGAACAGTGAGGCGGTCCAAACAGCCAACGACGCCGGTCACGACCGCTGCGGCTGAGGCCATCCGGAACGGCGAAGGCGGGGAGAAGAGGGAGAAAGAACAATGGGAGCTCGATTCGAATACGGGTACTGGCCGCTCGTCGTCGTCAACTCGGCCATCTTTATTGTTTTTGCCTTCGCCTATTTCCGTCCGCGGACACGCACGGACTGGCGGACGCTCGGCGCCTTCTCCGCCTTCATCGTCGCGCTCTTCACCGAGATGTATGGCTTTCCTCTGACCATCTACATGCTCTCGGGCTGGCTGACCCAGCGTTTTCCGCAAGTCGACCTCTTCTCTCACCAATCGGGACACCTGTGGAGCACGTTGCTGGGCCAGCGGGGCGACGCGCATTTCGGTCCGCTGCACCTGCTGAGCTCCGTCTTCATCTTCGGCGGTTTCTATCTCCTCGCCTCGGCTTGGCGGGTGCTCTACCAGGCTCAGCGCGACGGCACGCTCGCCGCCAGCGGTCCGTATGCGCGCCTTCGGCATCCGCAGTACGCCGCCTTCACGCTGGTGATGGTCGGCTTCCTGCTGCAATGGCCGACACTGGTCACGCTGGTGATGTTCCCGATCCTGCTCGTCACCTACTGGCGCCTCGCCCGACGCGAGGAGCGCGATGCGATCGCGACCTTCGGGGAGGCGTACGAGCGCTATCGAGCCCGGACCCCGGCCTTCGTGCCGCATCTGACAGGCCTGCGGACCGCGCTTCAGAAGGGAGATAGACGATGAGCTTTCTCACCGAGAACTGGTTCTTCCTGCTCGTGGCCCTCGGCTGCATCGGCATGCACCTGTTCGGCCACGGCCATGGCCACGGCCACGGCCAGGGCCTGGGCCAGGGGCACGGCCAGGGCCACGAGCATGGCCGCGGGCATGGCGGCCGGGACCACGACGATTCGAGCCGGGACGACGGCGCTTTCGACAGGAGGCCGGAGCCGTGACCGGTCTGCTTGCCGTGCTCGCGCTCGCCCTCGCCGCCGCGGGTTGGGGCGCGCTCCAGCTCTGGATCGCCCGCCACGATCCCGGCAACCCCGGCCTCGATCGCACCTGCGACGGCAGTTGCAGAAGCTGCGACCAGAGCTGCGGGCCGGGTGCGGAGGAGCGGCCGAGCTCCGGCCGGTCGCCCCAGGAACTCGCTCGTTCACCTAGATAGGGGGATGCGAACATGTTGAATCTCAAGGTCTGGACCTGGTCGCTCGCCACCACGGCCGCGGTCAGTTTCGTGGTCTGCGTGCTCTGGGGCCTGGTGACGCCGGGGACGCTCCACATGCACGCCTTCCTCGAGGCGGTGTTGCCCGGCTTCCGCTGGCTGACCGTGCCGGCGTTCTTCATCGGCCTGGTCGAGAGCTTCCTCTACGGCGCCTATCTCGGGCTGCTGTTCGTGCCGCTCCACAACTTCTTCCAGCGCCGCTGGGGAAGTACCTGACTCGAGCAACCGTGTCAAAGGCGAGAGATGGGCGATGCCGACGGGAGGTGGCGTCCGCTGCGCGTCGTGGGTGTTGGGTGCCTGAGCAGTAAGGGGAGGCCGCTGACCCCGTCTGCCTGTTCGAGCGGGGAGCAACCAAGACAAACCGGCCCGACCGTTCCCCACTCGACGAACGACAACGGACGGAAAGGAGCGCAACCATGACTCTCACCCAACTGGTCACCGAGAACTGGGCGTGGCTCACGGCGCTGGCCTTGGTGGCGGCCTACCTCTGGCGCCGCCGCGATCGCGGGCCTCGTACCGCGAACGGCGGCGGACTGGGCGACCGAGCCGATCAGGCGGATTCGCACCCAGGGGACGCGGCGATGGCGGCCTCAGGTGCCGCCCAGCCGATGCTCACGCCCGTCGACAGTCCAGTGCCGGGAAGCGAACACCACACACCGAACGCCGGACGGCAACGCCACGGCTGTTGCTGACGGAACAGAAAGGAGATCGCAATGAAACTCGACACCCGAGCCCTCGCGCTCGCCAGCGGCACGGTCGCGGCCGTGCTGTTCACGCTCTGCGCGCTGTTCGTCGCCCTGGCGCCGGAGGCGACGCCCAGGGCGACGCGGGCACTCTTTCACGTCGTCGTCGCAGCGCCGCCGACGATCACTTGGCCGGGCTTCCTCGCCGGCTTGGTGTTCTGGTTCGTCGGCACCGCGGCCACGGTTGCGGTGCTGGCGGGCCTCTACAACCGGTGGGTGCGGAGCTGAGCGGCGGAGGCGTACTCCGGCACCTCGCGCTACTCACCGACCGCCGCCTCGCTCCCTACGGGCGGGGCGGCGAGCACTTCGGACCTGAATCGAAAAGGAGCCAAGAAGAATGAGATCTCGAATGTTCGCATTGACAACCGCCACCTTGCTGGTCGGCGCCGGGCTACTTTGGGCGCAGACGCCGGCTTCCCCGGAGACAACTCAAGAACCGGCCACCGCAATGAGCGGCCACACGATGAGCGGCACGATGATGGGAGAGCCCGCCGAGGGTGGCTCGATGATGGACGACTGCAAGGCGATGATGGGCAAGCGCCAAGCGCTGATGGATGACATGAAAGCGATGGACGCCAAGCTCGACGCGCTCGTCAAGGCGATGAACGAGGCTCGTGGCAGCGGGAAAGTCGATGCCACCGCCGCCGTCGTCACCGAGCTCGTCGCCCAGCGCCAGGCGATGCGACAGGCCATGGAGTCGATGCAGCCGATGCTGATGCAGCACATGATGAA
Source organism: uncultured Acidobacteriota bacterium (assembly GCA_963700315.1). Classification (GTDB taxonomy): domain Bacteria; phylum Acidobacteriota; class Thermoanaerobaculia; order Multivoradales; family JAGPDF01; genus JACTMI01. The sequence goes on from CAVOXC010000004.1 coordinate 329,956, forward strand.
ACACATGAAGACGGGGATGATGCAGGGAATGTCGGAATCGATCTCCGGCTGCCCGATGATGGGCAACGAAGAGCCGGCCGCTGCCGGTCACAGCCACGACCACTAAGACGCGTCGTCGCCAGAGTCATCCCGACTCGAGGCGCGACCGAAGGATGAAACCATGAGAATGCGAAACCAGATCGCCGCGATCGCAGGTGTCATGTCACTGTTGTTCGCCCTCGCTCCGCGCGCTGCCGGCGCGGAAGGCGGCGCCTACCACCGATACATCATGAAGGGCGCCGTCGTCGAGGTGTCGAGCGCGAGTGTCTACCTGTGCATCGGTACTGCGGACGGCGCACAGGTGGGTGAGGAGCTCGCCGTCGTTCGCGTGAAACGCGTCGCGAGAGGCGGAGGCAAGGGCCAAGCACCGAAGTTCGAGCGAATAGCGATCGGAAGAATCCGGATCGACGCGATCGTCGACGAGCACTACGCCAGAGCCACCGTGCTCTCCGGCAAAGTGCGCAAGCACGACATCGTGGAGCTTGCCGAGAAACAGGGTGAGTGAGCTCGGAAGCCGTGGCCACGATGCGCGGCGCCAAGGAGGGACTTGAACGAGGCGCGTGGTGCCAAGAGAGTCGATGCCACCGCCGTTGTCGTGACCGAGCTCGTGGCGCAGCGCGGTGCGGTGCGCCAGTTCACGGAATCGATGCAACCGATGATGAAGCAGCACATGATGAAACAGATGAAGATGGGGCTGATGCGAGGAATGTCGGAGTCGATGTCCGGCTGCCCGAGGATGGGCGGGGAGATGCCGACGGAAGGCGGGCACGAAGCCCATCACTGAGCCGGCGGGTGGGGGGGATTGCGGTTCGGATTCGACTCGCCGCGTCGCTCGCTCGCGGGTCCTGAGCTGCTCGAGCGCCGAGGTCCGAGCGGCGTTGTTCGCCTCAAGCCTGTGACAGCGGTTCAGTCTGACCCGAAGGGGCAAGACACTGTAGGACAGGTCCTCGTCCGCCTCAAGCCCCCGCGGGGTTGGAGTGTGGCGCGACCCGGGTAGGTGGGGGAGCGCCGATCGCGCGGGCAGGGGCGATCTCGGCTGGCGGGCTTACACTGACAACCGGCGGGGGGCCAGGCCCCGGCAGCACCGCTTTCGAGCTCTGGCCCTCCGAATCAGCGAGGTGCCTTCATGGCGATGAGTTCCGCCGGTCCTGTCGAGGCCGCCTGCGCGGCCCACGGCAGGGATCGCGTGCGCCTGCTCGACGTGCTCCTCACGCTGCAGCGGCAACTGGGTGGCCTGGACGGTCCGGTTCTGGACGCCGTCGCCACCGGGCTGTCGCTGCCTCGAGTGGAGGTCGAGGGCGTCGCGTCTTTCTACTCCCTCCTTTCCCGAGCGCGCAAGGGCCGAGTGGTGATCCGGCTCTCGAACGACGTGCCGGACGTGATGCAGGGCGCCGAGCGGGTCGCCGAGAGTCTCGAGGACGAGCTCGGCATCCGCTTTGGCGAGACGACCCCGGATCGGGAGTTCACCCTCGAGTGGACCTCCTGCATCGGCCTGTCGGATCAGGCGCCCGCGGCGCTCTTCAACGAGATCCCGGTTCCGAGCCTCGGCCCCTGGGCCGCGCGGCGCCTGGTCCGCGAGCTCCGCGAGCATCCGAACCTGACCGACCTGCGCAAGATCGTGGTGCCCGAATACGGCGACGGCGAGAACGGGCACGACCTGGTGCGCTCGGCGGTCAAGAACAACGTCCGCCAGCCGGGCGAAGTGATCTTCGGTCGCATGGAGGCGGGCGCCGGCTTGTGCAAGGCGCTCGCGATGAGCCCGGCGGAGGTGATCCGGGAGGTCAAGACGGCGCGCCTGCGCGGCCGCGGCGGCGCCGGCTTCCCGACCGGCATGAAATGGGAGCTCACGCGCGCCTCCGAGGGGCGCGAACGCTATCTGGTGTGCAACGCCGACGAGGGCGAGCCGGGGACGTTCAAGGACCGAGTGATCCTGACCGAGCGCCCGGACCTGCTCTTCGAGGGGATGACGATCGCCGGCTACGCAATCGGTGCGCGTCGGGGCATCCTCTACCTGCGAGCCGAGTACGAGTACCTGCGCGCGTACCTCGAGTTCGTGCTCGAGCGGCGGAGGCGGCGCAATCTCCTGGGCACCGGGCTGTGCGGAGGCGAGAGATTCGACTTCGATATTCGCATCCAGATGGGCGCTGGCGCGTACATCTGTGGCGAGGAGACGGCACTCATCTCCTCATGCGAGGGTCTGCGCGGCGAACCGAAGAACCGTCCACCCTTCCCGGCTCAGAAGGGCTACCTCGAGCAGCCGACCGTGGTCAACAACGTCGAGACGCTCTGCTCGGCGGCGCGCATTCTCGAGCGGGGCTCCGGCTGGTTCGCTTCGCTCGGCTCGCGCCAGAGCACCGGCACGAAGCTCCTCAGCATCTCCGGCGATTGCACGCGCCGCGGCGTCTACGAAGTTCACTTCGGCACGAAGCTCTCGGACATCTTCGCGCTCTGCGGTGCCGAGGATCCGATCGCCGTCCAGGTCGGCGGTCCCAGTGGCCGGATGATCGGCGAGACCGACTTCGCGCGCACGATCTGCTTCGACGATCTCGCCACGGGCGGGGCGTTGATCTTGTTCGGCCCGGACCGGGATCCTCTCGAGATCGCCTCGCGGTACATGGACTTCTTCGTCCATGAGAGCTGCGGCTTCTGCACGCCCTGCCGGGTCGGCAACGTCCTGCTCAAGGAGCGGCTGGATCAGATTCGCGCAGGACGCGGCGACGTGGCCGACCTCGTCTACCTCGAAGGGCTCGCCAAGTCGGTCAAGGCGGCGAGCCGTTGCGGGCTCGGCCAGACCTCTCCCAACCCGGTTCTCTCGACGCTCGCGAGCTTCCGGCCGGCCTACGAGAAGCTCCTCGTCGACTCTGTCGATGGCCAGCGGCCCGGCTTCGATCTGGCCGCGAAGCTCCAAACGGCCCGGGTGCTCACCGGGCGCGAGCCGGTCCATTCCGCCTCCTAGAGAGGACGCAGATGAACGGTAACGGCAACGACATCACTCTCATCGTCGACGGCAAGAAGATAGGAGCCCGACCCGGTCAGACGATTCTGGAAGCGACCGAGGCAGCCGGTATCTACGTACCCCGCCTCTGCTTCATGAGGGACTTGACTCCCGCCGGCAGCTGCCGCGTCTGCACCGTTCGCGTCAACGGCCGGCCTCAAGCCGCGTGCACCCAGCCGGTGGCGCCGGGCCAGGTCGTCGAGAACGACACGGAGGAGCTCCGCGACTTGCGCCGCCAGGTCCTCGACATGTTGTTCGTCGAAGGCAACCACTTCTGCATGTTCTGCGAGCGAAGCGGCGACTGCGAGTTGCAGGCGCTCGCCTATCGGTTCGGCATCACCGCGCCCGAGCACACCTTTCAGTTCCCGCGGCGCGAGCTCGACGCATCGCACCCGGATCTCCTGATCGATCGCAACCGCTGCATCCTCTGTGGCCGCTGCGTGCGTGCCTCGCGCGAGCTCGACGGCAAGACCGTCTTCGGCTTCGTCGGCAGGGGTCCGGACAAGCGCCTGGCGGTCAACCACGAGGAGGGGCTCGGAGCGACCGATGCGGCGGCGACCGATCGCGCCGCCGCGGCCTGCCCGACCGGAGCGCTGCTCACCAAGAGGGTCGGCTTCGCGGTGCCGGTGGGCCGGCGCCGCTTCGACCACATGCCGATCGGTTCCGAGATCGAAGCGCCGGCGGCGGCGGAGTAAGGAGCGCACCATGTCCAAACCCAAGGTCGCCACCACGTCGCTGTGCGGATGCTTCGGCTGTCACATGTCGCTGCTCGACATCGACGAGCGCATCCTGCAGCTTGTCGATCTCGTCGACTTCGACCGCTCGCCGATCAACGACCTCAAGGAGGTTCAGGGCCCGGTCGACATCGGGCTGGTCGAGGGCGGTTGCTGCAACGAGGAGAACGTCAAGGTCCTGCGCGAGTTCCGGAAGAGCTGCAAGATCTTGATCTCGGTGGGCGATTGCGCGATCAACGGCGGCGTCCCCGCGCTGCGCAACTCGGTGCCGCTCGAGGAGTGCTACCGCGAGGCCTTTCTCGACGGACCGACGGTCGACAACCCGAGCGGCAAGATTCCCGACGACGGGGAGATCCCGCTGCTGCTCGACAAGGTCTATCCCTGTCACGAGGTGGTCGAGATCGACTATCACCTCCCGGGCTGCCCGCCCTCGGCGGACACCCTTTGGGCGGCGCTGACGGCCTTGCTCGCGGGAAGTCCTCCCGAGCTGCCCTACGAGCTGGTCAAGTACGACTGAGGAGACTGGGAGAGGCGAAATGGCCAGCCCGAAGAGGAAACGAATCGTCATCGAGCCGCTGACCCGAGTCGAGGGTCACGGCAAGGTCACCATCCTGCTCGACGAGAACAACCAGGTCGAGCAAGCGCGCCTCCACATCGTCGAGTTTCGGGGCTTCGAGCGGTTCATCCAGGGCCGCCCCTTCTGGGAGCTGCCGGTGCTGGTGCAGCGGCTGTGCGGAATCTGCCCGGTCAGCCACCACCTGTGCGCGGCCAAGACGGTCGACGGCATTCTCGGCATCGACGAGCTGCCGCCGACCGCCGAGAAGATGCGTCGCCTGATGCACTATGGACAGATGTTCCAATCGCACGCGCTGCACTTCTTCTACCTCGCCGCGCCCGACCTGCTATTCGGCTTCGACGCTGCGGTCGAGCGGCGCAACGTCGTGGGGGTGATCCGGGAGCATCCCGACCTCGCGGTCCAGGGCGTGATGATGCGCAAGTTCGGCCAGGAGATCATCAAGGCGACGGCGGGCAAGAGGGTGCACGGCACCGGAGCGATCCCCGGCGGCATCAACAAGAATCTCACGACCGCCGAGCGCGATCCGCTGCTCGCCGACATGGAGAAGATGCTCGAGTGGAGTCGCGCGGCGGTCGCCCTCGCCAAGAGTTACACGCTCGACGACTTCGAGCGGGTGGCCGATTTCGGCTCGTTCGAATCGAACCACCTGTCGATCGTTCGGAGCGACGGCGCGATGGATCTCTACCACGGCAAGCTGCGTGCGATCGACGCGGCGGGCGCGAAGATCCTCGACCAGGTCGACCCGCTCGACTATCTCGAGATCATCGCCGAAGAGGTCAGACCCTGGTCGTACATGAAGTTCCCCTACCTGAAGTCGATCGGGCCCGAGCGCGGGTGGTACCGCGTCGGCCCGCTCGCTCGGGTCAACACCTGCGACTTCATCGACACGCCCGAGGCGGAGGCGGCGAGGAGGGAGTTCTTCGACGCGGTCGGTGGCGCGCCCTGCCACGCCACGATGGCCTACCACTGGGCGCGCATGATCGAGCTGCTGCACTCGGCCGAGAGGATCCAGCGCCTGCTCGAGGATCCCGAGCTCCAGGGCGACGATCTCGTCGCCCCCGCGGGCGAGCGCCGGCCGGAGTACGTGGCGATGATCGAGGCGCCGCGCGGCACGCTCACCCATCACTACCGGGTCGACGCGAACGACCAGGTCGTGATGGCGAACCTGATCGTTTCGACCACCTGCAACAACGAGTCGATGAACCGGGCGGTGCAGAAGATCGCGGAGGATCATCTCTCCGGCGTCCCCGAGATCACCGAGGGACTGCTCAATCACATCGAGGTCGGTATCCGGGCGTACGATCCCTGCCTCTCCTGTGCGACCCATGCGCTCGGGCAGATGCCGCTCGAGGTGACGCTCGTCGACGCCGCCGGCCACGAGCTCGCCCGCCGGGCGAGGCCGGAATGAGCGCCGGGCGGCACACCCTCGTGCTCGCCTGGGGCAACCCGGGGCGGCGCGACGACGGGCTCGGACCGGCACTCGCGGAGCGCGTGGCGCGGGCCGAGCTCCCCGGCGTGACGGTCGAGTCGGACTACCAACTCCAAGTCGAGGACGCCGCGGAGGTGGCGCGGCACGATCGGGTCCTCTTCGTGGATGCGGATCGCTCGGACGGCGCTGGACCCTTCTGGGTGCGTCGCCTCGAGCCGGCGGCGGCCGGCGCCGGATTCAGCACCCACAGCGTCTCTCCGGGGCGACTGCTCGCGCTCGGCCGGGACCTCTTCGGCGGCCGGCCGGAGGCATGGCTGATCGGAATTCGAGGCTCTGTTTTCGACGAGTATGGTGAGGGTCTCTCCGCCACCGCGGCGGCGAACCTCGACGCGGCGGCAGCCTTCGTCAACGCCGTGCTCGAGTTTGACGCGGTTCCGATCGAGCTCGCCCTGGTGCATCCGGAACAATCGCAAGTGAGCACGCGAGGTTGACCATGCCCGAGAAGAAAGCGGCAGTTCTCTGTATCGACGACGATCCGGACGTTCTCGAGTTCCTCGAGATCGTGTTGACCGGCGCAGGCTACGATTTCGCCAGCGCCGACGGCGCCGAGGCGGGTCTCAGGGCCTACAAGGCGCACCGGCCCGACGTCGTCATCCTCGACCTGATGATGGAAGAGGTCGATTCGGGGACCGGCCTCGCCAAGGAGCTCAGGCTCCTGGGCAATCAGGCGCCGGTCTTCCTGCTGAGCTCCGTGGGCGACGGCCTCAATCTTGCCGCCGACTACAGCGCGCTCGGGGTGGTCGGAGTCTTCCAGAAACCGCTGGCGGCCGACCAACTGGTCTCGGTGATCGAAGCGACCCTGGGCGCGGGCCGTTCCGCCTGAGCCGTGCTCAGGAAACGAGCTCGGCCGGAGCGGACTCGGCAGGTGCGCCGACCCGGCGCACCGGGATCTCGATCTCGACCAGCGTGCCCTTGCCTTCGGCGCTGTCGATCCGGACGCGGCCGTGGTGTCGGCTGACCGTCCGTTGGACCAGAGTGAGCCCCAGGCCGGTCCCGGCCGGCGAGTGCCGCTTGGCGTTCGTCGCGCGGAAGAACTCCTGAAAGAGCTTGCCCTGCTCGGCCTCCGGGATGCCGATACCGGTGTCGCGCACGAGAATCCTCACTTCGTCGGGGCCCGCCCGTTCGAAGCGGACCGTGACCTCGCCCCCCGCCGGGGTGTAGCGGATCGCGTTCGAGACGAGGTTCTCCATCACCTCCTTGAGCAGGTCGACGCCACTCTCGACCATGGGCAATCCGGGCTCGACGTCGATCGCGAGCGAGAGCTGCCTGGCGAGGGCCTCCGCTCGGAACGTCTGCTCGACCTGGGCAGCCAGCTCCTCCAGGTCGACGACGACGTCCGGGATCTCGCGACTGAAGTCGCGGGTCTTGGCGATGGTCAATAGCTGACCGATCGCGCGGTCGAGCGCGCGCAGCCGGTCGTCGAGCCGCTCGAGCAACGAGGACTGCTGGGCAGTGACTTCGCCCAGCCGGCCCGTTCGCACCAGCTCGAGCATCCCGAGGCCGGCGCCCAGCGGCGCGCGCAGGTTGTGCGCGACCTGGAGCATGAACTGGGTGCGATCCCGCATCAGGGCCTCGATCTTCGCGGAGGCCCGGCCGAGATCGTCGACTCGGTGGCGGAGCCGATCCATGATTCGCGACACCATCGTCGCCGCGACGAAAAGCGTAGTGGCGAACGAGAGCAACAGCACCGTCGCCAGAGCCGGTCGGTCGAGCAAGTCGAGCGGCTGGCCGCGGAAGGCGATGCCGTGGGCGGACCACCAGCCGAGCAGCTGCCCCAGGTGCATTCCGATGAGCCCAGCGCTCGCCAGGGCGGCGAACAGGTAGGCCGTGCCGGTGGTGAACTGGACGGCGCCGATCAGGACATGAAAGAGCAGGAAGAAGACGAGCGGGCTCGTCGCGCCGCCGGTGAAATGGAGTAGGAGCAGCATCAGAATGTAGTCGGCGACGACTTCGACGACGACGAGCAGCCGGTCGAGGCTAGGATCCGCGGCGAGGCTCTCTTCGTAGCGGCTGAAGATCCAGGCGAAGATGCCGTTGTAGAGCGGGCTGGCGATCGCGATGGCGAGGATCGCGCCCGAGGCGAGCTCGACATCGAGCGCTCGGGCGACGTAGACGCCCGCGATCATCAGCGGCGCCACGGCCCAGCGCAGGCGAATCCGCCAGAAGCCGCGCCGGCCCCAGAGCTGGGGCAGGCTGTAGCTGTCGGCCAGCGTCGCGGTCTCTTGCCGCGGCTCCTCTCCGTTCGATCGCAAGCGAGCGACTCCCCCTGTATGGCGCGGTCCGGCGCGGGCGGCGCCCTCGCACCCCTCGAGACTGGAGACTACTCTCTCCTTCCGGCGTATTTCGCCCGCCGGGCATTCGCACGGCTGCCTGCCCGCCCCGCGGAACGGGATGCCCGGAGCTCCTCCGGACGCCGCGAGTCGGCCGGATTCACGCGATGAGCGCTGCGCGCTCGGGATCAGCGGCAGCGAGGGCGCTCCCGACGCGGTCGTCGCCGAGCTAGCCGCCGCGGCGATCGACTGACGTTCTGGCAGGAGACCAGCCGATCGAGGCGCGCGCCCGGCCTCGGCCAGCAGCGCCCGGCCGTCGAGGCCCAGCGCCTCGAGCGCGGCGGCGACCGGCTGCAGCGCGCGCACGGTGAGCGTCGGTTCCCGCGCGGACTCGGTCATCCCGAGACATGCGATCCGGGTCGCGGGACTCTCCGGTCGCTCCGGTAGAGTGACGGCGTGCACGAGGCCGAGACGCCGATCGCCTGCGACCTGGGGAAGCTCGACGCGGCCGAACGGCGACGCGAGCGGGAGCTGCTCGCCTGGTTCCGCGCGCTTCCGGCCGGCGCCCGAATTGGCGAAGGGAGCATTCGGTACACGATCCCGGCGAACGCGGCGACGTTAGCGGCGCTCGGCGAGCTGCTCGCCTACGAGCGAGTCTGCTGCCCCTTTCTCGAGTTCCGCTTGGAGATCGGCGCTGGCGAGCTCGCCGACCTGACGATCCACGGGAGCGACGTCGCCCTCGACCTCGTGCTCGAGGAGTTCGGCCACGCAGATGGAGGAGGTGAAGAATGAAGCGAGACCTGATCTTGTCGACCCTGCTGATCGTGGCGGTCGCGGCGCCGGCACCGGGCCAAGACCCCGCACCCGCCAATCCAGCGGGACAAGAGGCCGCGGCGGAAAGCGCGACGCCGGCGGGAGTCGCCGCGCTCTCGCCCGAGCTGCGCCAGCTCTTCAAGCTCGAGATGGCGGGGCTCCAGGGGGCGATGCTCGAGCTCTTCCCGGCGGTCGTCGCCGGCGACTGGGAGGGAATCGCGCGGATCGCGGCGCGCATCCGCGGCGGTTTCGTGCTCGCGCAGAAGCTCACGGCGGAGCAGCGTGAGGAGCTCCTCCGCTCCCTGCCGCCCGATTTCCTCGCGCGCGACGCCGAGTTCCACGAGACGGCGACCGGGCTCGAGCACGCCGCGCAGCGCAAGCAGAAGGAGCTCGTCCCCTTCTACGTTTACAGGCTGACCGAAGCGTGCGTGGGCTGCCACTCTCGCCACGCCCAGGCCCGCTTCCCGGCCTTCGCCCCCGCCCACGAGCCCGCCGCGCACGTGCATTGAATTGAGGAGCGCGCGGGCTGGAGTCCCGGAGCGAAGCCACCATCCCGCACGGTACGCCCTGCGGCGCCCATGGACCACGGTCCATGGGCCTCGTCGTTGTCGCTGCGTGGAGGAGTCCGAGCCGCGCGGTCTGTGGCAACGGACGCCCTTGAGCATCTCGGCGGACTCTGCTAGGTTCCGCCGCTCCATGCGGAAGTCCCGTCTCGTCCTCGCAGCTATCGCCTGTCTGGGCTTCTTGGCGCCGTTCGCCCATGGCGCGATCGTGGCTGCTCATGTGCTCTTCGAGGCGCGGCACGACGCCGACGGTCATGCGGCCGCCCTCGAGGTCGCGCTGCACGGCCACGCTCACGACGATGCGACTCCTTCCCACCCGCACGCCTGTCTCGCGCCCCAGCCGGCCGCGAGACGGGACGTCGCAGCGGCCCTCACGGACGCGCACCCAGCCGACCTGCGCGGAGTTGCACCCCTTGTGCAGACCCACCCGGGCGCTTTGACGGCTAGAGGTCCCGGCACGCGAATGAGCGCCGGACGTCTTCCTCCGTCGCTTCTCTCCCCGATCCTTCGCATCTGATCGCCGCGCCCGCGAGGGCACGGTCCGTCGTCTGACGGAGCCGGGGTCCTTAGCGGCGCAGGCTCGCTCGACCTGGCCCCTGCGCGAAACACAGGGGCGCGACCGATCGTGCCGGCCCCGGCCTTCGCCATGCCGTGCGGCCCGGTTTCCGTCAACGAAGGCGAACTGTTGCGAGGACGTTCCATGAAGGAAATCAAGGCCATTCTCCAACTCCATGCGCTCGACCGGGTGATGGATGCGCTCCATCTGCTTCCGCACTTTCCTGGGGTCACAATCAGCGACTGCCAGGGCCAGGGGCGCGGACGAGGCGCGAATCGGAAGTTCATGCCGGACAAGGAATCCATCTTCCTCAAGAAGAAGTGCAAGCTCGAGATCTTCTGCGCGGACGCCGCGTGTGACGAGATCGTCGGTGCGATCCAGGAGGCCGCGCACAGCGGAAACCCCGGCGACGGCGTGATCATGGTCGCCGACCTGCCGCGAGTGGTCCGCATCCGTACCGGCGAAGAGCAGGACGAAGCGGTATGAACCGGGCGAGTCGAATCGTCTTGCGCCAAACGCCAGCACACCGCCGTGGGGGCCTGATCCCCCTCGCCATCTCCAGAGAGGAAGGACCGGTACTCCCCATGACCCACACGCGAACGGCCCGACGCACCAAGAGACTCGGCGTGCTCGCGGGGCTCGCCGCTGCGGTTCTCGTCGGGACGGCGGGTTGCGGCAACGATCTCCCGCCTACCGCGGGCGACGCGCAGGGGGCCACCACCAAGGACTACGAGCGCGGACCACACCGAGGCCGCCTTCTGTCGGATGGGACATTCCAGGCGGAGATCACGATCTACGAGCGCGGAGTCCCGCCGCAGTTCCGTGTCTACTTCTACGAGAGCTCCAAGCCCCTGCCTCCCGGTGAGGTAACCCTGGGCGTCGAGCTCCACCGTCTCGGCGGGCGGGCGGACCACTTCGAGTTCTCGCCCGAAAGGGACTACCTGGTCGGGTCGGGGGTCGTCGAAGAACCCCACTCCTTCGATGTCGACGTCGTCGCCGTGTACCAGGGAGCGCAGCACAGCTGGAGCTACTCCCAGATCGAAGGCCGCGTGGAGCTCTCTGACGAAGAAGTGCGCACGTCGGCAATCCAGATCGAGACCGCGGGACCGGCGATGCTGCGGTCCATTCTCGACCTGCCGGGCGAGATCGCCCTCAACGGCGACAAGGCGACACACGTGGTCCCCCGGACGCCGGGAGTGGTGCAGGAGATCCGCAGGAGCCAGGGTGACGCCGTGCGGAGGGGCGAGGTGATCGCGATCATCGACAGTCGCGAGCTCGCCGAGGCGAAGCGCAACTTCATCGACACGGCTCGCAATCTCGAGTTCGAGCGCCGGGTCCTCGAGCGGGAAGAGCGCCTCTGGAAGCGGAATATCTCCTCGGAAGCGAGCTACCTCACGGCGGAACGCGTGCACCTCGAGGCCGAGCTGAAGCAGCGGTCGGCTCGACAACAGCTCGAAGCACTGGGCATCGGGATGGATGCCTTGCAGGCGCTCCTCGACAATCCGGACAGCGTACTCACGCGCTACGAGGTGCGGGCGCCTTTCGACGGGGTGATCGTCGAGAAGAACGTCGCGGCCGGACAGGCGGTCACCGAGGACGAAGAGCTCTTCACAATCGCCGACCTGTCCACGGTTTGGGTCAACGTGACGGTCTACGCCAAGGATCTCAACGCGGTGAGAGTCGGGCAGGAAGTCACCATCCGATCCGATGCTCTCGGCGCCGAGGCGCGCGGCCAGATCGTCTATATCGGTGCGCTCGTCGGCGGCGAGGCGCGCGCCGCGACCGCGCGAATCGTCCTTCCCGACCCGGATCGCCAGTGGCGGCCAGGCCTCTTCGTGACCGCGGCCGTGGTCCAGGAGGAGGCGACGGTGCCGGTGGCGGTCAAGCGCGAGGGCCTGCAGAAGATCCGCGATTGGGATGTCGTCTTCGTGCGCGTCGGTGACCTGTTCGAGGCTCGCCCGTTGGAGCTCGGGCGGCAGGACGGCGAATGGTACGAGGTCGTGTCCGGGCTGCAACCGGGCGAGCGGTACGCCTCGGCCAACAGCTTCATCCTGAAGGCCGATCTCGGCAAGGCGGGAGCCAGCCATGACCACTGAGACCCAGTGCGGCGAGGGGGAGACAGAGCATGGTTGAACGCATTCTCGAGTTCTCGATCCGACGGCCCTGGGTGGTTGTGACGCTCACGCTGGCCATGGCCGCGATTGGCATGTACAGCTACTCACAGCTGCCGATCGACGCCGTCCCCGACATCACCAATGTGCAGCTCCAGATCAACACCGAGGCCTCGGGATACACGCCGCTCGAAGTCGAGCAGCGCATCACGTTCCCCATGGAGGCCGCGATGGCAGGCCTGCCGGCCTTGGACTTCACCCGGTCCATCTCACGGTACGGCCTCAGTCAGGTGACGGTCGTGTTCAAGGACGGCACGGACATCTACTTCGCACGCCAGCTCGTCAACGAGCGCATTCAGTCGGTCCGCAACCAGATCCCTCCCGATCTGGCGCCGACCATGGGTCCGATTGCGACGGGACTCGGGGAGGTCTTTCTGTGGACGGTCGAGTCCGAGCCGGGCGCCAGGAAGCCCGACGGCGAGCCTTTCACTGAGTCCGACCTTCGGACGATCCAGGATTGGATCGTCCGGCCCCAGCTCCGCAACCTCCCCGGCGTCGCGGACGTCAACACGATCGGCGGGTACGTCAAGCAGTTCCACGTCACCCCGGACCCGCAGAAGCTGATCGGCTTCGAGCTCGGCTTCGACGACATCCTGATGGCGCTGGCGAAGAACAACTCCAACGTCGGGGCGGGCTACATCGAGCACTCTGGCGAGCAGTATCTCGTCCGGGTACCAGGTCAGGTTGCCAACGAGGAAGAGATCGGCAGCATCGTCGTCGGCAACCGCGAGGGCGTGCCGATTCACTTGCACGACGTGGCCACCGTCGCCCTCGGTCGCGAGCTGCGTACCGGCGCCGCTACACGCAACGGCAAGGAGGTGGTGGTGGGGACGGTCTTCATGCTGATCGGAGAGAACAGCCGCGACGTCTCCCGCCGTGCCGCCACCAAACTCGAAGAGGTCAATCGGACCCTGCCCCCGGGCGTCACCGCGGAAGCCATCTACGACCGCACGACGCTTGTCGACGCCACCATCGCCACTGTACGCAAGAACTTGCTCGAGGGCGCGCTGCTCGTCATCGCGATCCTCTTCCTATTCCTCGGGCAGACCCGCGCCGCGCTCATCACGGCGTTCGTCATCCCGCTATCGATGCTCTTCACGATCACCGGCATGGTCGCCAACCGGGTCAGCGGCAACCTCCTGAGCCTGGGCGCTCTCGATTTCGGCATCATCGTCGATGGCGCCGTGGTGATCGTCGAGAACTGCATCCGGCGCCTGGCGGAGGAGCAGCAGCGTCTCGGCCGGACGCTGTCCACCGCGGAACGCCTCGCCGTCGTCTTCGAGGCCTCGAAGGAGGTTCGTGGCGCGATTGTCGCGGGCCAGCTCATCATCATGGTGGTCTACATCCCCATCCTCACCTTGAGCGGCATCGAGGGCAAGATGTTCCACCCGATGGCCTTCACCGTCATCGGCGCGCTGCTCGGCGCGATGATCCTGTCGCTGACGTTCGTGCCCGCGGCGGTGGCGCTCTTGCTCAACCGGCGGATCTCGGAGAAAGAGAACCCGGTGATGCACTGGGCCAAGCGGGCCTATGTTCCGAGTCTTGCTTGGGCCCTTCGCCGCAAGGCGGCTGTGATCGGCGGCGCCGCAGTGCTCCTCGTCCTGACGGGTGCGCTGGCGAGCCGCATGGGCACCGAGTTCCTGCCCAGCCTGGACGAGGGAGACCTGCTGGTTCACGCTCTGCGCATTCCAGGCACCAGCCTCACGCAGGCGGTCGAGATGCAGCACGTTTTGGAGAAACGACTGACGGAGTTCCCGGAGGTTGCCTACGTCTTCGCGAAGATCGGTACCGCCGAGATCGCGACCGACCCGATGCCGCCGAGTGTCGCCGATGTGTACGTGATGATGAAGCCACGCCGCCAATGGCCCGAGCCGTCGCGCCGCAAAGCGGATCTGGTGCGGCAGATCGAGGAGGAGCTGAGGAAGATCCCCGGCAATAACTACGAGTTCATTCAGCCGATCCAGATGCGCTTCAATGAGCTGATCGCCGGCGTGCGTGCCGATGTCGCCGTGAAGATCTTCGGCGACGACATGGAGGTGCTCAGTACGGCGGGCGAGGAGGTCGAGGGCATTCTGCAGAGGATTCCAGGCGCGTCGGACGTCAAGCTGGAGCAAGTGACGGGCCTTCCCGTTCTCACCTTCCATCTCGACCGGGAGGAGATGGCTCGATACGGCCTCAATGCCTCGGACGTGCAGGACGTCATCTCAGTCGCCGTCGGCGGCAAGGTCGCCGGCCAGGTGTTCGAAGGGGATCGCCGCTTCGATATCATCGTCCGACTGCCGCCTGGCATGCGACAGGACGTCGACGCATTCAAGGCGTTGCCGATCCCACTACCGCTCGGCGGGCCGACTCGCTATGTCCCGCTCGGCGCCGTCGCGTCCTTCGAGATCACGCTGGGACCCAACCAGGTCAGTCGGGAGAACGGCAAGCGGCACATCATCGTCACCGCCAACGTACGAGGCCGCGACATCGGATCCTTCGTAGCGGAGGCCGAGCAGAGGATCAACGGGGCTGTCGAGATCCCGCCGGGCTATTGGGTGACGTGGGGCGGTCAGTTCGAGCACCTCCTTTCGGCAACCCGGCGGCTGGAGATCGTCGTACCGCTCGCGCTGTTGCTGATCTTCGCCCTCCTCTACATGACCTTCGGCGGAGTCAAGGACGCCGCCCTGGTCTTCACCGGCGTGCCGCTGGCCCTCACCGGGGGTGTAGTCGCCCTTTGGGTTCGAGGGATCCCCCTCTCGATCTCGGCCGCCGTGGGCTTCATCGCGCTTTCGGGTGTCGCGGTGCTCAACGGCCTGGTGATGATCTCGTTCATCAATCGTCTGCGCCAGGAAGGGAGGGACCTCGCTGCGGCGGTCATGGAAGGTTCGATCACGCGGCTACGTCCAGTCCTGATGACGGCGCTCGTCGCGTCCCTGGGCTTCGTGCCCATGGCGCTCGCGGTGGGCACGGGCGCTGAGGTGCAGCGTCCTCTGGCGACGGTCGTCATTGGCGGCATCCTGTCGTCGACCTCGCTGACCCTCCTGGTGCTGCCTGTCCTCTACCTCGTCTTTCACAGGGAGAGACACTCCCTTGCCTCCGAGGAGCGGCTTGCGACGGTGCCCGCCGATGCGCGCTGACACGTCTCCGAGATTCGGCGCGGTCCTCGCGCCGGCCGACGGAATCCGCTCTCTGCTCGTGAACCGACCGCTTCGATCTGGAGGTAGTTGATATGTCCCCCTTCCGCCTGTCCCTGAGCCTGGTCGCCGCAATGCTCGCAGCCGGCGCGGTCCAGGCTCAGCAAAGATCCTTGACGCCCGAGGCGGCTGTCCACCTCGCCCAATCCAACAACCCCGAGCTGCTGATCCTGGTCGCTGAGGTGGATGCGGGCAAGGCGAGGCTTGCCGGAGCGTCGTTGCTCCTCCAGGGCAATCCGAGCTTGACCGCTACGCTCGGCCCCCGCTCGAGCCCAGCCGGCAAGAGTCGCGACCAGAGCCTCCAGATCCTGCAGCCCATCGAGATCGGCGGCCAGAGAGGCGCCCGCATCGAGGCGGCGCGGGCCGCTCTCGACGCCGCTGAGGCTCGGCTCCGAGCGCGGCGGGCGGAAGTCGCTGCGGCAATCCACGATGCCTTCGGTCGAGCCCTCGCCGCAGAGCAAAGGGCGCGCCTGGCGGCCGAAGCCTCGGCCGTGGCACAAGAGGGCGTAGCTGCCGCCCAGGAACGGTTCGAGGCAGGCGCGGCGGCCCTGTTGGAAGTCAATACCGCGCGCGTGGAGCTCGGCCGAATGGCCCGAGCCCGGGGCGCCGCGGAACGCCGCAGTGCGGAGGCGCTCGCGGACCTTCACCTCCTACTGGGTCTCGACTCTGCCGAAACCCTCTCGCTGCGAGGCGAGCTCCGAGCCGAAGTGCCTGGTACCCTCGAGGAGGCGCAATTGATTGCTCAGGCGCTCTCGAACCGCGCGGAGATCACTGCGAGCCGCCGCGCCCTGGACGCTGCGCACGCGGAAGCGCGACTCGCGGCTCGCGAGCGGATCCCGACCCCGAAAGTCGGCGTGAGCTATATGCGAGAGGAGGAATCCGACGCCAACATCGTCCAGGCTCTGCTGAGCTTCGACCTGCCGCTGTTCAACCGCAACCAGGCAGCACGTGGGATTGCCGCGGCCCAGCTCAGCCAGCTCGAGACCGTTCTCGTAGCCACCACCCGACGGGTCCGCCAGGAGGTTTCGACCGCGGTGGCCCGCCTGCAAGCCGCTCGCTCCGCCGCCGACGGCTATGCCAGCGATGTGGTGAAGGCGATGCAGGACAACATGGAGCTGGGCACCGAGTCCTACCGCGCGGGCAAGATCGACTTCCTCCAACTCCTCCTCGTGCGCCGCCAGGCTCTCGAAGCACGGAGCGAGCACATCGACGTCCTCGAGGAGCTCAACGCCGCGCGGGCGCAACTCGACCGCGCGGTCGGGCGGAGCGAAGGAGCGGCAGAGAGCTCGAGTCGCGGCGAGCCCCGGTGAAGTCGTCCCCGTTCCTTCCCGGGACGAATGGCCATGGCGAACCCGCGCAACGATTCACGGCAAGCGTCAGTGGGTCCGCCGCTCTCGGGCTTGGCGGCGGGCCGATTCCCCTGTCTGCTCTTGCCGCCCGAGCTGCGTTCCCGAGAGGTCGGCCGGGCGCGGGTCAGAACCAGGTCCAGAGCACCTGCTTCTCGAACAGGACCTTGCCCCAGTGCCAGAAGCGATGGGGGCGTCGAAGGCGGACGTTGGGGCGCGGTTCGGCGTAGAAGTCGCCGCTCCCGAAGCCCGCGCGGCCATCGCCGGTTTCGACGAAGCAGGCGCCGTGGCCGGTGAAGCGCGCGCGCCTTCTGTTGGCCGCTGAGAGTAGCCGCGATGTTCTCCGCGACGGTCTTCGCCTGAGCGTGCGCGAAGACGCCCGCGCGGGGGAGCGGCTTGCCGATCGATAGCGGGACCAGGGTGACGTCACCGATGGCGAAGACGCCGGGAAAGCGGGTCTCGAGCGTCGTGCGATCGACTCTCACCCAGCCGCTCTCGTCGACCAAGCCGGACGCGGCGAGGACAGCGGGCGGCCGGATCGGCGGAACGTGGATCAGCAGGTCGAAGCCGAGGCGATCACCGTCAGAAAAAACCGCGTTGCCGGGCTCGACCGACGCGAGAGCATGCTCCGCGCGATAGTCGATGCCGCGAGCCTCGACCATGGCCCGCACCGCCGCGGAGACCTCGGGCCCAGCGACCCCCATCGGACCGGGCTCGGCCGCGTGGAGCGCGATCTCGACCTGTTCGCGTAGCCCCCGTTTGCGCAGCTCGGCGTCGAGGAGCAGCGCCGCCTCGTAGGGTGCGGCGGGGCACTTGTACGCGGGCTCCGGCGTGACCAGGAGGATGCGTCCCCGTTCGAAACGCGACAGCAACTGGCGAAGGCGCGTGGCACCGTCGAGCGTACAGAAGGTCACCCCAAGCTCGCTCAGGCCGGGGACGACCTCGGGGGCGAAGCGGGCGCCGAGGGCCACGATGAGGTTGTCGGCCTCCAGCATCTGGCCGTCCACGACGGCTCGCCTGCCAGGTGCGTCGATCGCCTCGATCTCTCCGCGCACGACGCGGATGCCCTTCCGCGCGAGCCGGTGCAGGGGCCGCGAGATCCTCTCCGGCCGGCGGCTGCCGTTCATGACCCATAGGTAGGACGCCGCGAGCGAGAAGTCGGCCTCTCGATCGACCAACACGATCTCACCGCGCCGCCCGAGCTGGCGTCTCAGGGCATTCGCCGCGGCGACGCCTCCGATTCCGCCGCCGAGGATGAGAGCTGTGGCTCGCGGCATGAGTCCTCCGGCGTCAGAAGACAAGCACTCTGTCCGCTTCGGCAGTGCGCTGACCGAGCTCGTCGAGAGTGCTTCGGCGGCAACCGTCGAGCAACTCCGCATCGCCTAGTCCGCGGGCGTCCATGCACGTGCCGCAGACGAGAACCTCGCCGCCGCGCGCCACGATCCCTTTGAGCATCCGCTCGAGGTTGTAGTAGCCGTTGGGTGTCCGCTGGCCGGTCTTGGCCGTGGCCGCCGCGTCGGCCAGGAGAAAGATCGTCATCGAGACGTCTTCCTGTTTGGTGACGAGGTTGTGGGCCAGGCGGAGTCCGTTGTAGGTCCGCTCCGTGCCGTAGGGGGGATCGTTGAGGATCGTGAGGACCTTCATCCGTTCTTCTCCCGGGTGGGTGAGAGGGAGCTCCTGGTGGCCGCGACGGGGAAACCGGAATCGCGCCACTCCGGGAAGCCCTCGGCGAGTCGCCGTGCCGGGCGGCCACTCCTGCGCAGGAGCCGAACCGCCTCGGCGGCGAGCACGCAGTAGCGTCCACGGCAGTAGGCGACGACCTCGACGTCGGGCGGCAACTCCCCGAGGCATCGCTCGAGCTCTGCGAGCGGCAGGGAGAGCGCGCCGTCGATGTGGCCCGCCGCATACTCCGCCGTGGGTCGGACGTCCAGGACGACGACGTCGCGCCTCCGAATGCGGCCGAGAAGGTCGTCCAGCGCGATCGGCTCGAGGCCGTCGACGGCTCCGAAGTACTCTGCCGCGAGCTCGCGGAGATCCGCCCGGCGCTCCTCGGCGAGGCCTCGCACTTGCCGGTATCCCGCCAGTACGGAAGGAGCCGCGAGCCGGTAGAACACGTGGAGTCCTTGTCGTCGAGTCGCGACGAGCCGCGCTGCCTTGAGAACCTGAAGATGGCGCGACGCGTTGGCCACGCTCAGGCTCGCCTCCGACGCGAGGGCCTCGACGCTTCGTTCCCCTTGCGCGAGTAGATCCACGAGCTCGAGTCGCTTGGGGCTCACCAGAGCCGAGGCGACTGCAGCGATCTGCTCGAAGAGCTGACTCTTGAACTCGCGAGCGCTTCTCATTACTCAACTATTCAATCGATCACTTGAAGTCTTGTCAAGCGGAGCCGCCCCCTTTCAGGGTCCTTTGCCCGCTGTGTCCAGGCGCCGTGCAACCGGGCCTCGGCAGCTGATCGGAGCCGTCGAAGAGAGCTAGATGTAGCTGCTCGCGATCTGTTCTGTCGAGTGCGAGCGGGCCGGGACGACCTGAGACGGCTCGGCTCCTGCTCGCGAGCTTGTCGGCCGGAAAGGGGTTTGAGGATTGGGGTAGTCTCCGCCCGTGATCGGGATGCGACGAGCCGTCGCCGCTTTGGCGCTATTCCTAGTCCTTCCGCTGCTGGGAGAGCTGGTCGAGAATGCCGTCCACTTCGCGCTAGAGGGGCACACGGCTCATGCCGAAGACGTGCCGGATCAGCACCAGCCGCCCGCGAGCGAACATGGCTGCACGGGCACCTTTCACCTCTGTTCTTGCTGCGTCTCGTTCTCCGTGGTTCCGGCCCGCACCGGCGCGCTTCATCGCACCGGTGCAGGGCCCCTCGCGCCGGTCGCCGCGCTGATTCGACCCACGCTGGTCGATCTCCCGACGCTCGAACGCCCTCCCCGAAGCTGATTCTCCGGACGTAGTTCCGCAGGCGCGAGGGTCGTGTTCGACCGGTCGCGGCGACGTGCGCCGCATCCTCGTGTTCTGCCGGTCGTGCCGCCGCGCGCTCCGGTCGCGCTCGTGGCCGTCCTTGGAGAACCATCTTGTCCAACGCATTCCCTGCGACTCGACGGCGGAGCCCGCTTGGGGCCCTCGTCGTATGGTGCTGTTTAGCGGTTGCGCCCAGCCTTAGGGCCCAAGCTGCCGGCGCTGAGGCGGTAACGACTCCTCTTTCCTTCGAGAGCGCGATCGTTCTCGCCTTCGAGAGAAGCCCCCAAGTGCGAGCGCTGGCCGCCGAGGTACAGCTCGCCGAAGCCGACGTCCTGGGAGCTCGCGTCTATCCCTTCAATCCGGTGATCGAGACCTCGCGCACGCGGCGCGACGAAGGCTCCACGCTCACTCGGGATCGCGAGATCGGAATCTCGCAGGAATTCGAGATCGCCGGCCAGCGCGCGAAGCGTGTTGCCGCGGCCTCGGGCTCGCTCGAAGCGGCACGCCTGCGCTTCGAGAGGGAGCTTCAGGGCTTCGCGGCCAGAGTCGGCGGGGCTTTCGTCGAAGCGATCCAGGCTCGCGAGCTCGCGGCGCTCGCTCTCTTCGAGCGCGAGATCGCCCGGAACCTCGCCGAGTTCGAGCAGAAGCGACTCGACGCCGGTGCCGGCACTCTCGTCGATCTCAATCTCGCGCGGGCCGCCGAGGGCCGCGCGGAGCGCCAAGTCGAGCTGGCCCGCTCAGGCGATGCGGCGGCGCGGGCAGCCCTCGCCGAGGTCGTCGGGCTCGCTCCGTCCGAGTTGCCGCAACTCGCAGGCGAGTTTCCCGACAGCTGGCCTCCCGCGGCTCCGCGCGACGAGATCGAGCAGCGTGCTTTGGAATTTCGACAGGATCTGGCCGCGCTGCGGACGGAGGTCGAGGCCGCCTCCGCTCGCCTTCGCCTGGAGCGCTCGCTTGCTGCACCGAACCTGGTTCTCGGCGTGGCGCGAGGTCGCGAAGCGGACGCCGAAGACCTGAACACGGTATCGGCTGGCGTGACGATCCCCCTCTTTCAGCGCAACCAGGGCGGGATCGCCGCGGCGCGTGCCGACGAGGAGAGCCTGGCCGCGGAGCTGGCGAGCGCCACCCTGGCCGTTCGCGGCGAGGTCGTCGCCGCCATCAGCCGCTACGAAGCCACGACGCGGGCGCTCGCCGTGTTTCGAGGCACGGTCGCCGGCACACTCGACGAGAACCTCGAGCTGGTCCAGAAGTCCTTCGCCAGCGGCAAGCTCCGCGCCAGCGAGGTGCTGGTGTTCCGGCGCGAGTTCGTCGACAGTCGGCGCGAGCTCATCGAGGCCGCCGCCGACGCCTGGCTCGCGAGCATCGCCCTCGACCTCGCGACCGCAGAAACGCACGTCCCCGCAGCGATGCCCTACTCGACTCTTCCGGAGACTCCCCGATGAAGTTCTCGTTCCGCCGCACCGCAACCGGATACCTCACTTGCTTCACCTTGGCCCTCGCCGCGTGTGGCGGCTCTCCCGAGCCAACAGGCCAGAACGCTGCTTCCGAGCCCGAAACGGAAGGGACAGCCGCGATCGCGCTCTCGCCCGAGGCCCTGGTGAACGCCGGAATCACTGTTGCCGCCGCGGAGATCAGAGCGCTTCGTACCGAGATCGAGACCACGGGCGCTGTCGATTTCGACCAGAGACGGTTCGCGCACGTCAGCCCGCGCGTCGGCGGTCGCGTCGAGGCTGTTCTCGCGGATCTCGGCGCGGACGTGCGGGCTGGTCAGATTCTCGCGCGCATCGATTCCATCGAGCTCGGAAAGGCGATCGGCGAGTATCTCCAGGCGCGCGCGCGGGCGGAATTGGCGCGAGAGACCTTCGAGCGGGAGCGTGGCCTGTTCACGGAACGCGTCTCCTCGCAGCAGGAGATGCTCGCAGCTCAGGCTTCGGCGCGCGAGACGGACGCGGCGTTCCGCGGCGCCGAGGAACACCTCCATCTTCTCGGCCTCTCCGAGGACCAGGTCGAGGCGCTGGGCTACGACCAACCGCGCGCGTCGATCTACGAGGTGCGCGCACCCTTCGCGGCGACCGTGGTCGAGCGCCACGTCACCCTGGGCGAGATGGTCGAGCCACAGTCCCAGCTCTTCCAGATCGCGGACCTGTCGCGGGTCTGGGTCTGGATCGATGTCTTCGAGCGAGATCTGGCTCGAGTCCACCTGGGGGACGGCGTCGAGCTCCAAGTCGAGACCTACCCCGGGGCGGCTTTCGCGGGCAAGGTCGTCTACCTCGCAAGCCGCGTCGAGATCGAGAGCCGCACCGCGCGAGCGCGCATCGAGGTGCCGAACTCCGACCGCCGTCTGCGCCCCGGCATGTTCGCACGGGTGCGGATCTCCGATCCCCATGCCGCCGACGGCAAGGCCGACTCGGTCACGGCCCTGGTCGTGCCCGAAGGCGCCCTTCAGCGCGACGGCGACCAGGCGCTCGTCTTCGTGGCGCTCGGCGACGGCCGGTTCGAGCTCCGACCGGTGCGCACGGGAAGGAAGGGCGAGGGCTTCGTCGAGATCCTCGACGGACTCGCCGTCGGCGAGGCCGTGGCGACCACCGGAACGTTCGTCCTGAAGTCCGAGGCCTCCAGAGAGAGCCTCGGAGGCGACGAGTGATCCGGTCATGATTCGCCGAATCGTCGATTTCTCGCTCGACAACCGCTTTCTCGTCATCGTCCTCTGGCTCCTGGTCGCTCTGGGCGGTGTCTACGCCCTCGCCGAGCTGCCGATCGACGCCGTTCCCGACGTCACCAACGTCCAGGTCCAGATCCTGACGAACAGCCCCGGCCTGGCGCCCGAGGAGGTCGAGAAGTTCATCACGTTCCCGGTCGAGACCGCGATGAGCGGCCTGCCTCGCGTCGAGGAGATTCGCTCGATCTCCAGTTCGGTCTTTCCGCGGTGACCGTGGTCTTCGAGGAGGGCACGGACATCTACTGGGCCCGCCAGCTCGTCGGCGAGCGCCTGACCGAGGCCCGGGAGGCCGATTCCGGAGGGCTACGGCGAACCCGAGATGGGGCCGATCTCCACCGGCCTCGGCGAGATCTACCAGTTCGAGGTGCGCGGCGAGCCGGTGTGCGCGGCCGGGGCGCCGGATCATCTCCGACTGCTACACGCCGATGGAGCTGCGCACGATGCTCGACTGGTGCGTCAACTACCAGCTGCGATCGGTGCCCGGCATCGTCGAGGTCAACTCCTTCGGCGGCGAGCTCAAGACCTACCAGGTAACCCTCGACCCCGACCGCCTGGTCGCCTACGGCCTTTCGGTCGGCGACGTCTCGCGCGCGGTCGCGGCCAACAATCGCAACGTCGGCGGCGGCTACATCGCGCACCAGGGCGAGCAGTACCTGGTGCGCGGCGAGGGACTGGTCGAGCGTCTCGACGACCTCGGCGAGATCGTGCTCTCGCACGACGAGCGCGGCACACCCGTCTACGTCCGTGACGTTGCCCGGCTCGAGTTCGCTCCGATGATCCGCCAGGGCGCGGTGACCCGCGACGGCCGCGGCGAGGCGGTCGTCGGCATCGTGATGATGCTGATGGGCGAGAACTCCCGCGTCGTCGTCGAGCGCGTCAAGGACAAGATCGAGGAGATCCGCAAGACGCTTCCGGCCGGTGTGACGATCGACACGTTCTACGACCGCACCGATCTTGTCCGCCGCACGATCCGGACCGTCGCCACGAACCTGGTCGAGGGCGGCCTGCTCGTCGTCGTCGTGCTGCTGCTTCTGCTCGGCAACCTTCGTGGCGGGCCTGATCGTCGGCGCTCTGCGATCCCGCTTGTCGATGCTCGTCGCGTTCATCGCTGATGCGCTGGTACGGGCATCTCGGGCAATCTGATGAGCCTCGGCGCCATCGACTTCGGCCTGATCGTCGACGGCTCGGTGGTGATGATCGAGAACATCCTCCGCGTCCTCCACGAACGGCGGCAGGAGCGCGGACATCCCTGCTCGAGAAGGTGCGCGCAGCCGCCCACGAGGTCGCTCGTCCGGTGGTCTTCGCCGTCGGCATCATCATCATCGTCTACCTGCCGATCCTGGCCCTGCGCGGCATCGAGGGGAAGATGTTTCGCCCGATGGCGCTCAGCGGTCGTCTTCGCGCTCGCGGTTCTCTCTCGTCTGCGCGCTGACCCTGATGCCCGTCCTGTCGTCGCTTCTTCCTCAAGCAAGATCTCCGAGAAGGAGCCGCTGCTTTTCCGGCTGGCTCCAGCGCCTGTATCCGGGCGCGCTGGTCCGCTCGTTGGCTGCGCCGGAGGTTCGGACGATCGCCGTTGCCACCACGGTCCTGGTCGTGGCGAGTCGCGATCGTGCCGTTCCTGGGCGCCGAGTTCATCCCGCGGCTCGACGAAGGCGCGATCGCCATGCAGATCTGGCGGCTGCCCAGCATCTCGCTCGAGCAGTCGAACGAGATCAGCACGGAAGTCGAGAAGGTGGTGCGCGCCGAGTTCCCGGAGGTGACGACGATCGTCTCCCGCACCGGGCGCGCCGAGATCGCCACCGACCCGATGGGCGTCGAGATCAGCGACACGTACCTCATCCTGGATCCCGAGAACCATGACGCTTCGCCGACCAAGGAGTCCCTGGTCGCCGGCGCTCGACCGGGAGCTCCAAGCCAGGGTGCCCGGCGCGATCTTCAGCTTCTCGCAGCCGATCGAGCTCCGGGTCTCGGAGCTGATCTCCGGGGTCCGCTCCGACGTCGCGGTCCATATCTACGGCGACGACCTCACTCTGCTGAAGACCAAGGCCGACGAGGTCGTGCGCGTCCTCTCCCGGGTGCCGGGCGCAGCGGACGTCAAGGCCGAGCAGACCGCAGGGCCTGCCGATGCTCCGCGTGCGCGTCGATCGAGACGCGATCGCACGCTACGGGATCAACGCCGACGACGTCCTCGAGGTGGTCGAGACGATCGGCGGACGGACCGTCGGCACGGTCCTCGAGGGCCAGAAGCGATTCGATCTCCAGGTGCGCTTCGACCCGTCGGTGCGGCACGACCTGGAACGCGTCCGCGGATCTGCGCGTCGCGGCGCCGGGCGTCGAGGGCGGCCTCCACGCCTCCTGCCTCTCTTCCAGTTGGCGACGATGACCGTCGAGGACGGACCGGCGCAGATCAGCCGCGACCGCATCAGCCGCCGAATCAACGTCGAGGCTCAACGTGCGCGGCCGCGACCTGGCGTCGTTCGTCGCCGAGGCGCAGCGCGCCGTCGAGGCTGGGGTCCGACTGCCAACCGGCTGGACCGTCGAGTGGGGCGGACAGTTCGAGAACCTGCGCGAAGCCTCGGCACGGCTGGCGGTGCTTCTGCCGCTCGCCCTCCTCATCGTGTTCCTGCTTCTCTACTCGACCTTCGGCTCGGCGCGGCTCGGCGACACTCATTTTCCTCAACGTGCCGATCGCGATCACCGGGGGCGTGGTCGCGCTCGCGTTGCGGGGCTATCCGTTCTCGATCTCGGCGGGCGTCGGCTTCATCGCCCTCTTGGGCGTCGCGACGATGAACGGGGTGGTCCTCGTTTCCCACGTGGAGAAGCTTCGCCAGATGGGCATGAACCTCGAGGACGCCCTCCTCAAGGGCGCCACCGAGAAGATGCGGGCCATGGTCCTCGCCCCCTTCGTCGCCGGGCTCGGGTTCCTGCCCATGGCGGTGTCCTCGAGCGCTGGGGCAGAGGTCCAGCGTCCGCTCGCTACGGTAGTGATCGGCGGCCTCGTGACCTCGACGCTACTGACGTTGTTCGTCCTGCCGGTGCTCTACCGTTACTTCGCGGCCCGAGCCGCGGAAGTCGAAATCTAGGAGGTTGCGATGAAGGAGATCAAGGCGATCGTGCAGCCGTTCATGGTGGAGGAGATCCTGCACCGTCTCGAGGCCATCGAGATCCCCGGGCTCACCCTTTCGGAGGTCCGGGGCTGGGGACGATCCCGCGCCGAAAGCGCAAGGGAGAGCGTGCAGGAGGCTGGCCACGCCTTCGCGCGCAAGACGAAGCTCGAGATCGTGGTGCGGGACTCCCAGGTCGATCTCATCGTGTCGGCGATTGCGGAGGCGGCGCGGACGGGAAAGCCTGGAGACGGAAAGATCTTTGTCTACGAGGTCGCACGGGTGATGCGCATTCGAACCGGAGAGGAGAACGAGGACGGCCTCTGAGCCGGTACCCCTTCACATCAGGTAATTCGAAGCGGCAGCGGCCGGCTTCCTGTTCCTGTTCTCGCTTCTTTGCGGGTAGTCGTCGCTGATTGCTCTCTGGCGGCTCGGCTGCTGTGGGCCGAGGTCGACGCCGGATTGAGTCAGAAGCCATGATAGCGGAGAATTCCCAGTGCAAGAGGAGCCATAGACCACCATGGACATCGACAAGGCGATCGAGACGCAGCTTGCGAACATCCAGAAGAAAACCGGCAAGACGCTCGACCAGCTCTACGCCTGGTTGAAGAAGAGCGGGCTCGCGAAGCATGGCGAGCTGCGCGACGCGGCGAAGAGCGGTCTCGGGCTCGGACACGGCGACGCCAACACGCTGGTGACGCTCTTTCTGCGCTCGACCGGCGCCTCGGCGGCGCCGGCGGCGAGCGCGGACGCCGCGGTCGACGAGATCTACGCGGGTCCGAAGGCGGCGCTCCGGCCCATCCACGAGAAGGCGATGGCCGCGATCGCGAAGCTCGGACCGTTCGAGATCGCGCCCAAGAAGGGCTATCTGAGCCTCCGGCGCAAGAAGCAGTTCGCGATGGTCGGGCCGGCGACCAAGACCCAGGTCGAGATCGGCCTGAACGCCAAGGGCCTGAAGCCCGGCGCGCGGCTGACCGAGCAGAAGCCGGGCGGCATGTGCCAGTACAAGGTGCGACTCGCCTCGGCTGGAGAGGTCGACGCGGAGCTCGTCGTCTGGATTCGCGCCGCCTACGACGCGGCGGGCTGAGCAGGAACGCGGATGGCCGAGCTCAAGACGAGACCGACGAAGGCGAGCGTCGCCAAGTTCATCGCGGCGGTCGAGGACGAGACGAAACGCACGGATTGCCGGAAGCTCGTCGAGATGATGCGGCGCGTGACCGGCGCCGAGCCGGTGATGTGGGGGCCGTCGATCGTCGGCTTCGGCAGCTATCACTATCGTTACGCCAGCGGGCGCGAGGCCGACTGGATGTTGACCGGCTTCTCGCCGCGCCAGCGCGATCTCGACGATCTACGTCATGGCGGGCTTCCAACGCGCCCAGGAGACGCTCGGCCAAGCTCGGCAAGCACAAGGCGAGCGCGGGCGGCTGCCTCTACGTCAAGCGCCTGGCCGACGTCGACCTGGCGATCCTCGAGGAGCTCGTCGAGGCATCCGTCGAGCGCCTGCGCCGTGCCTATCCGGACGGGCCGTCGATCTGAGCCGATCTCCGGCGCCTGCCGTCTCTCGCCGCGGGCCGCCGCGCCCGATTCGAGAACGAGGACAGCACCTCGGGGTGGGGTCGGCCGCCCCTCGAGGTGGGCCCGAGGAGGCCGACTGGAAGCAAGCTCGATGGCACGCCGCGTGGCGAATATCCCTCCGGGTGCGTTTGGGAACCACTTCGCGGCGGCGTGGCTCTACCGCAGCGAGCCCAGCCGGCGCGAGATGTGCCGAGGGCGTCTTCCAAGGAGATTCAGACATGAACGTTCAGAGAGCAATCTCGGCGCTCGCGATCGTCGCGGCCGCCGCAATCGTCGCGCTTCCCCTCTACGCGCAGGCAGGAGGCGGCCCCCACGGAGGTCATGGCGATCACAACCGGATGGGCGGTGGTCCGCCGGCTTACGATGCCGCGGGCGAAACCACGCTCGCCGGCACCGTCGCCGAAGTGATCCCGCAGGCCTGCCCATGCGGCGGCATCCACGTTCGCCTGACCACCGCCGACGGTGACGTCGAGATCGGTCTCGGCCCGGTCGCCTATCTGTCTGAGCTCGGCGCGACGTTCGCCGCCGGCGACGCGATCGAGGTCACCGGCGCCAAGCCGAAGAACGACGCGCCCGCCGAGTTCCTGGCCCGTTCGGTGAAGAAGGGGGACGCGACCTTCGAGCTGCGCGACGCCGAGGGAGCTCCGCGCTGGGCGGGGACCGGCATGGCCTGCCCGATGCACCGCCGCGGCGCCGCCGCGGGCTGAGCGCGCTTCCCTGTGGGCTGGCGCCGTAGGCATGGCCAAGGCGGAGCTCGAGCTCGAGGAGCCGCCCATCTCCACGGGCGCAGTCGAGAGTAGTTCGGTGAGCGACGCTGCCGGCGCAGGCCCCACCGTGCCGGGCTGGCGTCCGACGTTGCTCCTGATCCTGCTACTCGCCCTGGTTTTCCAGGGCTCGCGCGGGCTCTGGGAGCCGGACGAGGCGTTCTACGGGGTCGCTGCCGCCGAGATGTTCGACGGCGGGAGCTGGCTGGTGCCGATGCTCGAGGGGCGCCCTTTCCTCGACAAGCCGCCGCTCGTCTATTGGGGGAGCGTCGCCGGCATGCAGCTCCTCGGCCGCAACGAGTGGGGGCTGCGGCTCGTCCACGCCCTCGCATTCGTCCTCGCGGCGCTCGCCGTCGGGGGCATCGGCAGGACCCTCTGGGATCGCGACACCGGGCGATGGGCGGCCCTCGTCTACGCGACGAGCCTCGGACCCTTCCTCGCGGCCAACGTTCTGACGCCGGACATGCTCCTCGCGGCAGCGGTCGCGGGGTTCTACCTGGGCTACGTGCGCGCCGAGGCCGCCGAGGAATGGCGAGAGCGCTTGGGAGCCTGGCTCCTGGCCGGCCTCGCCGCGGGGCTCGGGCTCCTTGCCAAGGGGCCCGCGCTCCTCCTCTTCGCCGCGCCGAGCTTCGTGCACCTCGCCTGGCGGCGGCGGCTGGTGGCGGTCCTGCTCCAGCCCGGCCCCTGGCTCGGCGGCTTGCTCGCCGCCGCACTCGGCGCGAGCTGGTACCTCTGGATCGCGCGGACGATTCCGGGCGCCGCCGCCTACCTGCTCGACAACCAGGTCGTGGGGCGGCTCGCGACCGGTGCGTACAAGCGCAACGCCGGGACCTTCGGTGGGATCCGCGTCTACGCTCCGACGCTCGTCGCCCTGGCCCTCCCCTGGAGCGTCGTGGCTCTCGGGGCGCTCTTCCGCGGGCGAGCGACCGTCGGTCGGGGAATCTCCTCGCCTCACCGCGATCCAGAGCGGAGGGGAGCGGCGGCGGCACTCCTCTGGGCCTGGCTGTTCCTGCCGCTCGCGATCCTGGTCGTCGCGCGTTCGCGACTCCCCCTCTACGCACTCCCCCTCGGCGCACCGCTGGCGCTCGGCGCGGCGCGTATCCTCGCGCGAGCGCCTGGTTTCGCGCGGGCCCTCGAGAGCCGGCGGTGGCGCGTCGCGTTCGCCGTCTGGTGCCTGGCGCTCTTGGGCATCAAGGGCGCGGCCGCACGCTGGCCGGCCGATCAGGACTCACGCGCCTTCGCGGCCCTGGTGCGAGAGGCTGGCGGCGCGAGGTTGGCCGAGGTCGTCAGCGTCGACGCACGCCGTCGCGCGCTCGCCTTCTATCTCAGACCGGAGATGGAGCAGGTTCGTGGTTTCCAACCCGTCTATCCTTTTTTCTCGGCGCTCGAGACCTTCGAGGAAGAGGTGGAAGAGGCGCGGCAAACCGAGGAGACCACGGTTTTTGTCTTCCAGCGCGACAATCTGGAGACAGGCCTCACCCGCCTGCGGGTGGCCGGACTCGACTGCGCGGAAAGGACCGCGGGGACCCGCCGTCACGCGATCGTCGCGTGTGTGCCGGCGCAACCGTTTCTCGAAGCGCTCGAAGCGGAGACGCTCGCGGCGAGCGACGGTTGAGCGGGTCGCCCCACCGTCGCTTCAGCCGAGCAGCTTGATCGCGACGAAGCCGAGGATACCTACGGCGGCGAAGGCGAGCAGGACCCACTCGAGCTTCTCCTCGAGGAAGGGGCGGACCCGCTCGCCGTAGCGGCCGATCAGGCCCGCGACGACGAAGAAGCGGAAGCTCCGGCCGAGCGCCGAGGCGAGCACGAACTGACCGAAGTCGAAGCGGAACCAGCCTGACGCGATGGTGAAGACCTTGTAGGGGATCGGCGTGATCGCCGCGACCAGGACGCCGACGAAGCCGAGCTCGTCGTACCAGCGATGGACCTGCTCCATCACCTCCTGGCCGTTGTAGAAGTCGACGATCGTCTTGCCGACGCTGTCCCAGAGCGCCCAGCCGATGTAGTAGCCGAGCATGCCGCCGAGGACCGAAGCGAGCGCGCACCAGAACGCGCTGCGCGCCCAGCGCCGCGGCGCGCCGAAGCAGATCGCCGCGAGCAGCACGTCGGGCGGTACGGGGAAGAAGGACGATTCCGCGAACGAGAGAACGAAGAGCGCCGGGACGGCGTAGGGCGTCGCCGCCCAGTGCAGCGTCCAGAAATAGAGCTTGCGAATCGGGTTGCGGGTGGCGCGCGCGCGCTCCATCGCGGTGGCGGGCGGGGTCTCGACTACGTCGGGTCGCATCGGCCCGAGGACTTCAACAGGAATCCGGACGCGGTGCAAGCGCCCGGGGTCTCAGGCTGGGGCTGCCGTCACGACCGCGACCTCGGGCTCGAGCTCGACCCTGCCTTCATCGAGCGGGCGACGAGGCAAGCGGTCTCGGCCTTCTGGATCAGGCGCAGCGCCTTGTCCCGGTCCTCCTCGCGGCGGATCGCGACGCGCGGCCGCAGCACGATCCTGGTGATCGAGAAGCGACGGTCGTCGCTCCTTTCGAGGAAGCCCTCGCCGCTTGCCGAGACCTCGGCGACCTCGAGCTTCGAAAGCTCGGCGACGGCGAGGAAGGTGGTCATCCAGCAGGCGGTGGCGGCGCCGACGAAGAAGTGCTCGGGGGTCCAGCGATTTCCGGGCCCGCCGAATTGCGCGGGCGAGGCGATCTCGAGGTCGGGCGGACCGTCCGGCGCGCTCACGATTCCTTCCTTGCCGCCGGTCCAGCGGACCGAGACGGGGTAGGTGCTGTGGAGCTCGGACATTGGAATCCTCCTCTGTTCAGTTCGACGGCGGCGCGGCGGCGGGCGGCGGTACGGGGGGCAGTCCGAGCAGAATTCGCACCGAGGGCTCGAGCCGGGTGAGGCCGCCGCGCCGGCCAAGATCGAGCGCCGCCTCGGCGGAGCTGTTGTCGAGCCAGAAGGCCTGTACGGCGAGTAGCGCGCCGACGCGGTTGCCGCTCGAGCAGGCGACGACGATCGGGTAGCGGGTGATCTCGTCGAGTATCGAATCCAGGGCGCGAGCGCTGCCGAGGTCGAGCTCGGCCTCGCCGCCGACCGCGATCGACTCGTAGGTGAGGCCGGCGGCTTCGGCGTCGGCCCGTGCCGAGGCGAGGGTCTCCGGCTCATCGCGCAGATCGACGAAGGTATGGAAACCGGCCGCCGCGAGCGCTCGGAATCCCTCCGGCGACTGGGCGCGCCACCAGTCAGAACGCCCTCGAGCGGTGTTTGCTCGTTGGTTAGCAAGCTCCGCCGCGGCTCGAGGAAAGGATCGCTCGCCGGTGGAACGGCCGGCGGTTCGGACTCCGCCGCGGCCGTTCCCGTGAGGAGCAGCGAGAAGCGACCGCGGCGAGGCCCAGGGGGAACCGGAAGGGATGGCGCCGGAGTCGCGTCGCCCAGGCGACGCGACTCAGGCCGCGCGACCCTGGAGCCACTGCTTGAGCGCCGGCTTCGGCGCGGCTCCGGCGACGCGATCGATCTCCTGGCCGCCGGCGAAGAGGATCATGGTCGGAATGCCCTGAACGAAGTGGCTGGCCGCGAGCTCGGGATGGTCGTCGACGTTGAGCTTGGCGATGCGGACTCGACCGTCGAGCTCGGTCGCGAGCTCGGCCAAGACCGGCGCCATCGTGCGGCAGGGGCCGCACCACGCCGCCCAGAAGTCGACGAGCACGGGCGTCGTCCCGGCGATGGTGGTCTGAAACTGCTCCGCGCTCTGGATCTCTTCGATACCCTTCATGGAGTGATCTCCTGGTTCGACGGGTGTTCGGCCGCCCTGGGGCGGCGCTTCGGCCTGGTAGAGGCCCGCCGCCGAAAAGGTTCCCGGCTCGCCGGCCGGGCGCTCTCGGGCGCGGGTCAGGAGCGCGCGGCGGCGAGAACGCGGGAACGCAACGGCTCCGGCAGCTCGGGACCGGCGAGCGACGCGCAGGCTTCGCCGGCGAGGTCGATCGTGCCGAGCAGCGTCCGGCAGCGCTCGCAGAGCGCTTCGTTCGAGTAGGGGAAGGGGGCGCGCCGGTCCATCGCCTCGAGCTTCGCCCGCAGCAGGTCGAGGCAGACGCTGCGGTCGTGGGGCGGAGGGGGCGCCTCGCGCTGCGGCAGCCCGTCCGCGAGGACGGCGCGCAACTTGAGGCGCGCTCGATGGAGACGGGTCTTGACCGTCGCCTCCTTGAGGCCGAGGACGCTCGCGATCTCGGCGACGGTGAGCTCGGCGATGTCGGCGAGCACGAGCGGCACGCGGAACGCCTCGGGCAGCTCGGCGAGGCCGCGTTCGACCAGCTCGCGCGCCTCGCTGCGCAGGCGGGCGGCAAGAGGGTCGCCGCCGTCGTCGAGGTCGGGCACCGTCGGCGACGGTCGCGGCATTAGCTCTTCGAGCGTCTCCATCCGCTCGGGCTCGCCGGCGCGCTTGCGGTGCATCCGCTGACAAGCGCGCCGTGCGATCGAGTAGAGCCAGGCGCGCGCGTTCGACGGGTCCGCCAGTTGATCCCAGGCGCGATACGCCTGGACGAACGTCTCCTGCACGAGATCCTCCGCCTCCGACCCGTCCCCGCAGTAGCGCCGCGCGAACGCGAGCAGCCGCGGTCCCTCGGCATCGACGAGGCCGGTCATCGCGGCGTCGCGGTCGCGGTTGGAGGCGGGTTCGGGCACGGCCCGATGCTATCCGCAGTCGGGGACGCCGGTGCGCGCGAATGCACCGTGATCGTGTCGGCTGGTACTCTCGGTCGGCCCTGGGACGAGCCGTCGGCGACACGATCGAGGAGCTGGATTTGACGAGCCTTCGGTGGTTCACGAATGAGCGTCCGCACTGCGAGCGCGCCGACAAGCTCGCCGACGAGCGCACCGACAAGCTCGCCGACGAGCGCACCGATAGACCCTGCGACAGGCGGGTTCTCGTCCGCCCGCCGCATCACTCTGGCTCGCCACTGGCTGGGGCTGGCCACCTTCGCCCTGGCCACCAGCGGCGTGCTCTCCTTCGGCGTTGTCGCCGCGCGGATTCCCGCCCTGGCGCGACACTGGACCAATACCGACATGGCCCGCCGGGTGCTGGTCGTGCACGTCGATCTCGCCGTGGTGGCGTGGTTCGTCACCCTGCCGGTGGCCCTTTGCCACCTCGATCTTCTCGCCGCCGGGGGGTCTCGACGGGTCTCTCGGCTCGCTGCCCTGGCGCCCTGGCTGTCGACGACGGGCGTCCTGCTGCTTCTCGCGGGACTCGTCCCCGGGCTCGGCGTGCCCCACGCCGTCAACTACGTGCCGCTGGTCGCCCACCCGCTCTACGTCGCCGGCTTGGTTCTCTTGATCGGCGGCGCGGCGGTGAGCTACCTCGATCGCGGCCTCTTCGGGCGCGTCGCGTCGAGCGCCGCTTTGTCCGCCGAGCGCGAGGCGGAGGGGGTGCGCACCGATGTCGTCGCCACGACGCTGGTCGCCTCCGGGCCGCTGATTCGACTGGGCGCGTCGTACTTCTGGTTGGCGATCCTCGTGTCGGGCGTCGCTTGGGAGCTGCTGCCTGTGACTCTCGAAGCGGCGGCTCGCCTGGAGGCCGTGATGTGGGGCGGCGGCCACGTGCTGCAGTTCGCCAACGTCGCCTTCGCCCTGGTCGCGTGGGCGCTGCTCGCCGCGTTCGCCTCGGGGCAGCCGGTAGCCCGTGCGACGTCGCTGCGCTGGGTCTGGGTCGTGCTGGCGCTCCCGATCGTGCCGATCTTCGTACTGGCGCTGGGCGGCGCGGAGTCGTACCTCTACCGGTCTGGCTTCACCCGCCTCATGCAGTGGGGCCTCTTTCCTGCCGTGTTGCTCTTCCTGGCCTTGATCCTGGCGCCGCATTTCAGATCGCGAGCGCCCGTCACCGGAGCCCACTCTCGCGCCGCGCTCTGGCCGCTGGTGGCGAGCGTCGTCCTGATGCTCGTCGGGTTCCTGTTCGGCGCGCTCCTGCGCGGCTCCGACTTGCGCATTCCAGGGCACTACCATGCCTGCATCGGAGCCGTCACGCTCGCCTACATGGCGCTTACCCTGCTTCTCCTCGACGTCGAGGAGATTGCGCCCGATCCGGCGCGCGCGCGCAACGCGCGTGACCGGACGCTGCGTTGGGTGGCCGCTCTCTACTGCTCCGGCCAGCTCGTATTCTCGACCGGGCTCTTCGTGGCCGGGAGCTACGGTCTCGGCCGCAAGACCTACGGCATCGAGCAGCAGGTCGACAATTTCGGGCAACGCACCGGGCTCTGGACCATGGCGGTGGGCGGTTCGCTGGCGCTGGCCGGGGGCGCGACCTGGGCCGTGGCCGCGCTGCGCCGGCTACGGGCGGCGAGGGGCAGGTAGGAAAGGAGCAGGCTAGTCGCAGCTTGCGGCTTTGGCGTGGCCGGCGAGGTGGGCGCCATCCTCGGTGGTGCAGTCGACGTCGAGCTCGGCGCGGAAGACGCGGACGTCGTTGACGCTCCAGCCGGTCGGCTCGACCAGGACGTCGAAGACATCGCACTCCTCGGGGAAGAAGAGCACGGTGCGCAGGTGGGGCTCGATGCGGTCGAAGACGCGCAGCACCGGGCCATCGAGCGGGTCGACGACCAAGCGGACGACGAGGCCCTGGCGCTCGTCCTCGAGGTCGACGCCGAGGAAGAGCTCGGGGTCACCCGAAGCACAGCGGGTGATCACCACGCGGGCGCTCGGGCCCGAGTACCCCGAGACCTCGAAGCGGCCGAGGCTCTCGCCGACACCGGCGTTCGCGCTGCCGGGAGCGGCCGCGGGTGCGCCGGGCGCGGAGGCGCAGGCGGCGAGCAGGAGCGTCAGCGCCGACGCGGCGACGAGCAGACGAGACAAGGGATGCCGCATCAGGAGGCCGAACCGGGCGCGCCGCCGAGAGCCACCGCGAGGAGGAGCCGCACGAACGGAGCATAGCCGAGCCCCGGCGGCGTCGAGCGCAGGGTGGCGGCGTGGCGAGAACGAGATCTCGTTCTCTTAGATTCGAGCGACGACCGTGGAAGGATCGCGCCGTGAGCGAAGCTACGAGCTCTTTCCGCGTCGAGGGAATGGACTGTGCCGAAGAGGTGGCCATTCTCAAACGCGAGCTCGGGGCGCTCGCCGGCGGTGCCGACCGGCTCGGGTTCGACCTCGTCGCGGGCAGGCTGACGGTTCCGGCCGGCCTCGACGCCGAGGAGGTTCAGCGCCGGGTCGCGGTGACCGGCATGCGCGCCGAGCCCTGGCGAAGCGAGGGGGCTGAGGGCGCGCTGTCCGTGCGCCGGTCGCGCCGGGCACGTGCGGCCGCGACGGCGGCGAGCGGCCTGCTCGCGGCGGCGGGTTTCGTGGCGCATGCGCTCCAGGGGGGTGGCTGGGCGGCCGCCGCCGGCCTCGAGGGGCTCGCCGGCGGCGTCGACGCGCCGCCACCGCCGCTGGCACGCTTCCTTTTTCTCGCGGCGGTTGTCGTCGGCGGCTGGTTCGTCGCGCCGAAGGCCTGGTTCGCGCTCCGCCGCCGGTCGCCCGACATGAACTTGCTGATGACCCTCGCGGTCGCCGGCGCGATCGGCATCGGCGAGTGGCTCGAAGCGGCGACGGTCGCGTTCCTCTTCGCCCTCTCGCTCGCCCTCGAGGCCTGGAGCGTCGGCCGGGCCCGCCGTGCGGTCGAGGCTCTCCTCGAGCTCGCGCCGTCGAGCGTCCGCGAGATCCTCCCCGATGGCATCGTGCGGGAGATCCCCGCGGCGGCAGCGGAGATCGGCACGCTTTTCGTCGTGCGCCCCGGCGAGCGCCTGCCGTTGGACGGCATCGTCCGGACCGGACTGTCCGACGTCGACCAGGCGCCGATCACGGGCGAGAGCGTCCCGGTCGCGCGGGGACCCGGCGACGAGGTCTTCGCCGGCACGATCAACGGCCGGGCCGCGCTCGAGATCGAGTCGACCCGCGCGGCCGGCCAGAGCGCGCTCGCCAAGATCCTGCGCCGGGTCGAAGAGGCGCGCTCCCGCCGCTCCCCCGCCGAGCAGTGGGTCGAGCGATTCGCGCGGATCTACACGCCGGCGATCTTCGCGGCCGCGATCGTCGTGGCCTTGGGCCTGCCGCTCGCGGGCGGCGCCGATTGGGGCGACGCCTTCTACCGAGGGCTCACCCTTCTCGTCATCGGCTGCCCTTGCGCGCTCGTCGTCTCGACGCCGGTCGCGGTGGTGGCGGCGCTCGCCGCTGCGGCGCGCCATGGCGTGCTGATCAAGGGTGGCCGGTTCATCGAGGTGCCGGCCCATCTCGTCACGTTCGCCATGGACAAGACCGGGACCCTTACGCGCGGCCGGCCGGCGGTGGTCGAGATCGTGCCGCTCGCCGAGCACGACGAGCGGGAGCTCGTCGCGCGCGCCGCGGCGCTCGAGGCGCACAGCGAGCACCCGATCGCGCACGCGCTGCGGGAGCACGCGGAGCGCATGGGCGTCGCGGCGGCGGCCGCCGAGGCCTTCGAGATCCTGCCCGGGCTCGGCGCAACCGGTC
Source organism: uncultured Acidobacteriota bacterium (assembly GCA_963700315.1). Taxonomy (GTDB): domain Bacteria; phylum Acidobacteriota; class Thermoanaerobaculia; order Multivoradales; family JAGPDF01; genus JACTMI01. Next base: position 366,259 of record CAVOXC010000004.1, read on the forward strand.
GCATCGCCGGCCGTGGCTTCTGGATCGGATCCCACCGATTGCTCGAACGGCGTGGCCAGGAAACCCGCGAGATTCACGCGCGAATCGAGACGATGTCGGCCGCCGGGAGGACCGTCGTCGTGGTCGGCAACGACTCGCACGTCTGCGGACTGATCGCTCTCGCCGACGAGACCCGCCCGGAGGCGCGCCAACTGGTCTCGGGGCTGCACGCGGCCGGGGTTCGCCGCGTCGTCATGCTGACTGGCGACCACGCACCGACCGCCGAGGCGATCGCGCGGGAATGCGGCATCGACGAGGTGCGCGCGGAGCTCCTGCCCGAGGAGAAGCTCGAGGCGATCGAGGAGCTGGTCGCACGGGACGGCCAGGTCGCCATGGTCGGCGACGGCGTCAACGACGCTCCCGCGCTGGCGCGGGCAACTGTCGGCATCGCGATGGGAGCGGCGGGCACCGATGCGGCAATCGAGACCGCCGACATCGCGTTGATGTCGGACGACCTCTCTCGCCTGCCCTGGCTGGTGTGGCACGCGCGGGCTCTGCTCGCGATCGTGCGCCAGAACGTGTCGTTCGCCCTCGCGGTCAAGGCGGCCTTCGTCGTGCTCGCGCTCATGGGCCAGGCGACGCTGTGGGCCGCGATCGCCGCCGACATGGGGGCGACGCTCCTGGTGGTGGCCAACTCGCTGCGGCTGTTGCGCCGCTGATTCGTCGACCCCCGGAAACGCGAACGGCCGGCCCCCTGCTCGGAGCCGGCCGCGGGTCGTCGCTTCGGGTCGGGGCTAGAGCCCGCGCTTCTTGCGCCGGGCGCCGCGCCGACTCCCCTTGGGCCGGGAATTGGCGTGGCCGGCGCCCCACATCTTGCCGCCGACGGCGCGCGGCCCGCTGCGGCTGCTGGCGAGGCCGACCTTGATCGGGGAGCCCTCGAGATTGTGGCCGTCGAGGCGCTGGATCGCCCGGTCGACGCCCTCTTCGGTGGCCAGCTCGACGTAGGCGTAGCCGGTCGGATCCTCGCTGTCGTGGTCCCTCCTGATCTTCACGCCGCGAACTCGGCCGACGCCGGACAGCAGCGCGATCAGGTCACTCTCGGTGGTGTTTTCGCTCAGGTTCTCGATCAGAAGGGTCGTCTCGATGGTCGTTCTCCTCTTGGGACGATGGCCGCTCGCGCCGCGGGGCGCTCGCCTCGAATCTCGGGGCCGCTACGCGCGACCCCGCCTGGGCAGGGTACCATGCGCGGCAAGCGTCACGGCGAGCTCAGGGGCCGGGCGGGTGGCCGGTGGAGCCAATGGGCTCAGCCAGTTCGGGCGGATTGAGTGGCGTCGAGGCCGCGCTCTCCCCGGTGCCGATCTTCTCTTCGGAAGCGCTCGGCTGCTGCCGCCGTCTCCTGATGACGAAGACGACCGAGCCGATCGTGGCACCGAGGAGAAAGACGGCGCCTTGCCAGGCTTTGCCGGCGTCGATGCGCTCGAGGCCGGCCGCGGCGGTGGAGAGGATCGTCACGAAGAGCGCTGCGGTCGCGAGTCGAGTCTTCTTGTCCAGCAGTGGAGCCTCCTTCGCCCGCTTCGAGCTTGCGTGAGTTCGAAGAGAGTATCGCGGGAAGGAGCCGCGAGCGACGCGTGGGAGAATCGCGACGCGAGATAGGAGGCCGGGAGGAGCGGCGGCGCGATGGCGGAGGCGATCTGGCGGAGCGAGCTCGAGGGTTGGGAGCTCGCCTGGTTTCGGCTCGAGGCGACCGGTGCCGCGGCGGCCGTGGAGCGCCTCCGCGAGTATCGAGCTCGGCTGGCGGACTCTCTGCGGCAGCGGTGGCTCCCCGCCGAGTTGGCCGAGGATCCCACGGTTGCCGCGATGCGCAGGCTCTTCCGCGCGGCCGGATGCGACCCGACCCGGCACCGGCCGTCGTCGGAGGCCCTGATCCGACGAATCCTCAGGGGGGAGGATCTGGCGCCCATCCACCCGCTCGTCGATCTCAACAACGCCCTCTCGATCGAGCTCAAGGCGCCAGCCTGTGTCCTCGCCGCGGGGTCGTTCGAGTTCCCGGTTACCCTGAGGGCCGGGACGTCGGGCGAGACGCTCGACTCGATGCGCGGCCCATTCGGGCTCGCGGGCAAGCCTCTGCTCGCCGACGCGCTCGGCCCCTTCGGAACCCCGATCACCGATTCCCACCGGGTCAAGCTGTTGCCGGAGACCGCGCAAGCCTGGCTGGTGGTCTACCTTCCGGCGGACGCGCCCCCGACGGCGGTCGCCGGTGAGGCTCTCGAAGCGATCCTCGCCGCGGCGCCCGTAGCTCGGCGAGTTGGCTGAACGGAGCCGCACAGACCGAGCCTCCGGATCGGGCCGCTCCTCTCGAGGCGATAGACTCGGCGGCGTGAGCATCGATCTCTCCTCCCGCCAGAAGAAGTTCCTCCGGGGCATGGCGCACTCCTTCGAGCCGCTGGTTCAGATCGGCAAGGAGGGACTGACCGAGGGGCTCTTCGCCGAGCTCGATCGGGTACTGGCCGGTCACGAGCTGGTCAAGGTTCGCTTCCGGGAAGGGCCGGGTCGGGAGGAGAAGGCCGCCTTGACAGCGGCGATCGAGAGTCGGCTCGATTGCGTGGAGGTGGGGCGGGTCGGCCACGTCGCGGTCTTCTTCCGGCCGCATTCCGATCCGGAGCAGCGCAAGATCCACCTGCTGGGGCGCTGAGCCGCCCCGGGGCGCACGTGCGCCGTCACGAGAGACAGGAATACCGCCGCTCGATTCGAGGTTCGTAGCATTCGACGAGGAGGATGTCGCCGCCATGATGATGTTCGACCCCATTTACTTCGTTTTTCTCGCGCCCGCGCTCCTGCTCTCGCTCTGGGCGAGTTTCAAGACCAAGTCGGCTTTCAAGAAGTACTCGAAGGTCCGGGTCTCGACCGGCCTCACTGGCGCCCAGGCGGCGGCGCGCATGCTCGACGCGGCCGGGATCCATGACGTCAAGATCGTGCCGCACAAAGGGATGCTCTCCGACCACTACAACCCGGTCACCAAGACCCTCGCGCTCTCCGAGCCGGTCCACGGCGTGGCCTCGATCGCCGCGGTGGGGGTCGCCTGCCACGAGGCGGGACATGCCATTCAGCACGCGCGGACCTACAAGCCGCTCTGGCTCCGCTCGATCCTGGTGCCGACCGCCAACATCGGCTCCTCGGTCGGCTATCTCGTCATGCTCTTCGGCCTCATGCTCAACCTGATGCAGGTCTTCCTGATCGGCGTGGTGCTCTTCTCCTGCGTCCTGCTCTTCCAGGTGGTGACGCTGCCGGTCGAGTTCGACGCCTCGGCGCGGGCCAAGAAGCTCGCGGTCGCCAACGGCATCGTGCTCGAGCAGGAGCGCGAGGGCATGGACAGGGTCCTGAACGCCGCGGCGCTCACCTACATCGCGGCGGCGATCTCGACGCTCCTGACCCTTCTCTACTTCCTGTTCCGCGCCGGGCTGCTCGGCGGCCGCAGCCGCGACTAAGGCGGTCCGCGGGACCGCCCCGGACCGCCGCGGCTGATTCGCCCCGGCAGTCCGTACAATAGCGGCCGTGGAGCACGTCTCGGTCCTCTCGGTCGCCGTACCGATCCTCGCGGTCGCGGTCGCCGTCGTTCTCGTCTGCCTTCGCCTCCGGATCGCCCCGGTCGCAGGGCTCCTCGTCGCCGGCGCGGTCATCGGCCCGTCCGGTCTCGGCTGGCTCACCGAGGTGGGAACGGTGCGCGCCGTGGCGGAGCTCGGCGTCATGCTGCTGCTCTTCGGCATCGGCCTCGAGCTCTCGCGCGAGCGGTTGCGCGGGCTCGGACGAGCGCTGGCGATCGGCGGCCCGCTCCAGGCGGTCGCGACGACGCTCGCCGCCGCGGCCGTCGCGCTGCTCTCGGGCGCGCCGCCGCGCGAAGCGTTGGTGATCGGCTGGGTGGTCTGTCTCTCGAGCACCGCCCTCGTGCTCAAGCTCTACGGCGATCGGGGCGAGCTGCAGTCGCTGCACGGCCGCTCCGCCTTCGCGATCCTGATCTTCCAGGATCTCTTGATCGTGCCCCTACTCGTTCTGGTGCCGGTGCTGGGTCGCGGCGCTGCGGCCGGCGTCGGTTCCGTCTTCCTGCGGCTCGCCGCGGGAATGGCGGTGCTCGCTCTCGTTTACTTCGCCGGCACGAAACTGGTGGGCCGCCTGCTCGCCGCCGCCGCGCGCGGCCGGAGCCGGGAGGCGTCGGTCCTGGGCGCCCTCACCGTCTGTCTCGGCCTCGCCTGGACGAGCGAGCAAGTAGGGCTCTCGCCCGCGCTCGGCGCCTTCCTCGGCGGCCTCCTGCTCGCCGAGTCGGACTATGCCCACCAGGCGCTTGCCGACGTCGTGCCGCTGCGCGAGGTGTTCGCCAGCCTCTTCTTCGTCTCTGTCGGCATGCTGGTCGACCTCGGCAAGCTGGCCGGAAACGTCGGCTTCGTTCTGGCGGCGACGGTCGCGGTCGTCGCGCTCAAGGCGGTGATGGCGTCGGTGGCGGTTTTGGCCATCGGCATGCCGCGGCGCAGCGCTCTGCTCGGGGGGCTGGGGCTCGCCCAGGTGGGAGAGTTCTCCTTCGTCTTGCTCGAGCTCGCGCTGCGTCACGGCATCGTCGCCGAGGCGCGCTACCAGCTTCTGCTCTCGGTCGCCGCGCTCTCGATGATCGCGACGCCGCTGCTCATCGCCGTCGCGCCACGCCTGGTCGACGGGGTGCTGGGGCGGCGGCGGGGCGCGGCCGAGGCCCCGCGCGCCGAGGTGGTCGGCCGCGCGCCGCAGGTCGTGGTCCTGGGCTACGGCGCGAACGGTGAGATCCTCGCGCGCATCCTGAGCCAAACCGGGATCCCCTACGCGGTGCTCGACGGCGATCCCGAGCGCGTCCGCAAGGGGCGCTCCGAAGGCGAGCCGATTCTCTTCGGCGACGCCGCCCGAGCCGAATCTCTCGAGGCCGCCGGCGTGGGCTCGGCCAAGGTGGTCGTCTTCGCCATCTCGGATCCGCTCGCCGTCCGCAGCGGCCTGCGCGCGGTGCTCGAGCTCGCGCCCCGGGCTCAGGTGCTGGTGCGGACGCGTCATGTCCGCGAGATCGAGCCGCTGGAGCGCCTGGGGGCCGCGCGCGTGGTCGCCGAGGAGTACGAGACCGCGATCGAGATCTACACCTGGGTGCTCGAGCGCTTCCACATACCGCGCAACGTCATCCGGGCCCAGACCCGTGTGCTGCGCGGCGAGGACTACCGGATGTTGCGCGAGTCGGACTTGCCGGAAGGCATCTCGCGGACGATCGCGGAGATTCTCGCCGCCGGCACGACCGACCTCTATCGCATCCAACCGAATGGCGCCGCGGTCGGAACGACGTTGGCGACACTGGATCTGCGGCGGCGCTCCGGGGCCACGGTGCTCGCGGTCGTGCGCGGCGAGGCGCCGGTCGCCGGAACACTCGCGGACCTGCCGCTCGAGGCGGGCGACACTGTCGTCCTGGTTGGCGCCCACTCCGAGATCGAAGCGGCCTTTGCGATTCTGGCCGGCGAGTGAGCCGCCGGTTCCGAAGCGCTCACCAACCGATCCCGGTGTCCTCGCCGTAGTTCGAGGCGGCGCCCCAGAGCGTGCCGTGGGCGGAGTCGATCTCGATCGCGGTGATCGGTCCGGATGTGCGCTCCTCGAAATCGAGACGGTAGCCGTACCGGCGTAGCTCGTCCCGCACCCAGGTGGGAACGTCGTCGCGCAGCGTCAGGCGCCCGGGCCGGCTCGAGTGGTCGCCGAAGGAGCTGCGCATCTGGTAGGTGACGAGGTTGGCCGCCTCGGCCGCCTCCTGCGGCGTCATGCCGAATTCGAGGACATCGAGGAAGAACTGCAGGAGATTCTGGTCCTGGGTGTCGCCGCCCTGCACGGCGAACGCGAGCCAGGGGCGGCCGTCGCGCAGCGCCAGCGTCGGTGTCAGCGTGACCCGCGGCCGCTTGCCGGGCGCGACGACGTTGTAGGGGCCGTCCTCCTCTTCGACCACGAAGCTCTGCATGCGCTGCGACAGGCCGATGCCCGTGGTGCCGGCCACCACGGCCGGCACCCAGGCGCCCGAAGGCGTCATCGACACGACCCAGCCCTCCGCGTCCGCCGTGACGACAGAGGTGGTTCCCGCGCGGAATGCCTCGTCGTAGGCGCTGCGCGAGACCTGGAAGCCGGGGCGGGCCTCGGCTCGACCGGCCGGCGCGTTCCAGCGGCGAAGCAGCTCGGCGAAGGGATTGGCGTCGCCCTGGAAGGGATAGGGATCTCCGGGTCCGGCGTCCTCGCGGTTGCGGCCGGGGTCGAAGCTGCGCCAGCGCTCCCGGGCGTACTCCTTCGAAAGCAGCCCGGCGATCGGCTCGACCGGCGGCATGCGCGGGTCGCCGTAGTAGAAATCGCGGTCGGCGAAGGCGAGATGTATCGCTTGAGCGATCGTGTGGAGATAGGCGGCGGAGTTGTAGCCGAGCGCCGCGAGGTCGACGCCCTCCAGGAGATTGAGCGCTTGGAGCAGCGCCGGCCCTTGCGTCCAGACCGTGAGCTTGTGCACCTCGACGCCACGGTAGTCGACGGCGACGGAGGGCTCGATCGTCGGCCGCCACGTGGCGAGGTCGGCCTCGGTCAGGAGCGCCCCCTCCGCCCGCGCCGCCGCGACCAGCTCGCGGGCCAACGCGCCCCGATAGAAGAGCTCCTGCGCGGCGAGGATGGCGTCGCGCCGATTGGCGCCGCGCGCGAGCGCGAGCCGTTCGCTGTCGACCAGGCGCCGCAAGGTGCGGGCGAGATCGGGTTGGCGGAAGAGCTCGCCCGTCTCGGGTGGCCCGCCGTCGCGCGGCAGGAAGAGCGCGCGCGAGAAGGGCCAGCCGCCCAGCCGCTCGCGGTGGCGCTCGATCGTCGACGCGAGCTGTCGCTCGATCGGGAAGCCGTCGGCGAGCTCGATGGCGGGGGCCAGGACCTCGGCGAGCGGCAGCCGCCCCCACTCCGCGAGCATGGTCAGCAGGCCGCCGGGCGTGCCCGGAGTCACCGCCGCGAGCGGGCCGTACTCGGGCGGGTAACGCAGCCCCTCGGCGCGGAATCGCTCGGGCGTCGCCCCGGCCGGCGCGACACCGAGCGCCGCGACGCCCAGCACCTTGCGCTCGACCGGGTGCCAGACCAGCGCCTGGGTCTCGCCGCCCCAGCCCAGCGTGTCCCAGAGCGTGCAGGAGGCGGCGAGCGATGCGCAGGCGGCATCGACAGCGTTGCCACCGCGCCAGAACATGCGGGAGCCCGCGACCGCGGCGAGCGGCTTGCCGGCCACGACCATCCAGTCACGGCCATGGAGCGGTGGTTTCTGGGTGCGGACGGCGAGCGCCACGGCCGCGATCGAGGCGATCGCGAGGAGCGCGCAGGAGATCGGGAGACGGAGCTTGCGGTCGGGCATCGGGGCCTCCTCGGAGAGCCCAGAGTAGCAGCGCCGCCGGTGCACGGCGCACTCGGGGGCTCGCGCCGGAAGGCCGCCGTCAGTGGTCGACCGGCTCTCCGATCCGCGCGACGAGGCCGGCCATCTTCGCTTCCAGCAGCTCGGCCGTCTTCGCCTCGCAGACCAACCGCAGGAGCGGCTCGGTGTTGGAGGGCCGGACGTTGAACCACCAGTCGTCGTATTGGACGGTGATGCCGTCGAGCCAGTCGATCCGGCCATCGGCGTAGGTGGTTTCGAGCTCCTTGATCTTGCCGGCCTTGTCCTCGACTTCGAAATTCGTCTCCGGACTCTTGGCGTAGCGAGCGAGCGGAGCGACGAGCTCGGACATCTTCCGGCCCGAATGCCAGAGGAGGTTCAGGATCTCGATCACCGCGGCGATGGCGCAGTCGGCGTGGAAGTTGTCGCGGAAGTAGTAGTGGCCGGCGAGCTCACCGCCGAAGAGACCTTGCTTGGCGCGCAGCGTCGCCTTCATGAACGAGTGGCCGACCCGCTCGCGCACCGGGATGCCGCCGCGCTCGCGGATGTACTCGGCGACCGCGCGCGAGGAGCGCAGATCGTAGAGGACGTGCTTGCCGGGATCGTGGGCGAGGAGCTCGCCGGCGATCAAGGCGGTCACGAGGTCGGAGCCGACGGGCTCGCCGCGTTCGTCGACGAAGGCGGCACGATCGAAATCGCCGTCGCAAGAGACGCCGAGATCGGCGCCGCACTCGCGCACCTTGGCTTGCAGGTCGCGCAGATTCTCGAGCTTGAGGGGATTCGCCTCGTGATTCGGAAACGAGCCGTCGAGCTCGAAGAAGAGCGGCACCAGATCGACGCCCAGCGCGTCCCAGATCGCTTGGTCGACGACCGCCATGCCGTTGGCGGCGTCGACGACGACTCTCAGGCGGCCGGCGCTCTCGGGCCGATCGAGAAAGCCGAGAACATGCCGGCGATAGGCGTCGGCGACGTCCGCGCGGGTGATCGTGCCGGTGCGCCCGGCCGCGGGGAACCGGCCGCTCTCGACCGTTGCCTCGAGCAGCGGGATGCCATGGTCGCCCGAGACCGGACGCGCCTCGTGCTTGGAGAACTTGAGGCCGTTGTACTCCTTCGGGTTGTGCGACGCTGTGACCTGGATGCCGCCCGCGGCCGCCAAGTGCCCGATCGCGAAGTAGTTCATCGGCGTGGTGGCCAGGCCGATATCGACGACGTCGAGCCCGGCCTCGGTCAGGCCTTCGACGAGGGCCGCGGAGAGCGGCTCCGAGGAGGGTCGCATGTCGCGCGAGACGACGACGAGCGGTCCGCCGTGAGCCAGGTCCGCTTCGTCGAGCGCGACCGGAAACGCTCGCCCGATCGCGTGCACCATGGTCTCGTCGATCTGCGTCGGGTAGAGGCCACGAACGTCGTACGCCTTGAAGATTCCAGCCATCGCTCTCCCTCGATCTCGGATACGGTCTGTCGTCGCGGGTGAAAAGGCTATCAGCGGCGGCGGTCGGCCGTCGCTTCGCCGCTCAGACGCTGGCGATCTGGAACGCCAGCTGGTGGCCGTCGACTTCGGTTGCCGGGAGCTCTTCGCCGCCCGCGGGCAGCCACTCGACGGTCAGCGTCTCGCCGCCGATCCAGTCGCGCCAGGAGGCGATCGCCGCCTCGAGCTCCGGTGCGGCGCGGTAGCGGACGCGGATCCTATCGGCATAATCCAGGCCCGCCTCTTTGCGCGCGGTCTGGATCCGGTTGACCACCTCGCGGGCGCGGCCCTCGACGACGAGCTCCGGGGTGAGCTGGGTGTCGAGGGCGACCAGGATCTCGCCGTCGTGCGCGGTCGCCAGCCCCTCCTTCTCGATCAGGCGGACCTCGAGGTCCTCGCCGGCGAGCTCGATCGACTCCCCTTCGATCTCGACCACGACTCGGCCGTCACGCTCGAGCGTCGCCGCGAGCGCGTCGCCGTCGGATGCGGAGAGCGCCGCTTGGACCGCCTTCATCCGCTTGCCGAGCTTCTTGCCCAGCAAGCGGAAATTGGGTCGGACTTCGTAGTGAACGAACTCGCCCCGGCGTTCGGCCCACTCGACGTTCTTGACGTTGACCTCGTCCAGGATGAGGTCCCTCACTCGCTCGACGTGGTCGCGGATCCCCACGCCTTGGGCCTCACGGGAAAAAACGAGGACCATAGAAGGTAAGGGTTGGCGCGTCTTGAGATTGTGGTTGGCCCGTGCGGCGCGGGCCAAGCCGATGATCCGCTTGGCGAGCCGCATCGAAGCGACCAGCCGCAGCAGCTCGTTCCTCGAGCCACTCGCGAGCTGCTCGAGCACTCCGAGCGGTTTCGGCCAAGCCTCGAGGTGCACGCTCGGCGCGGCGCTTGGGTCGACCGCCCGCACGAGGTTCGCGTGCAGCTGCTCGGCCACGAAAGGAGTGAAGGGCGCGACGAGACGGGCCATGGTGGTCAGGACCGCGTAGAGCGTCTGGTACGCGGCCTCTTTGTCTCTCCCCTTCAAGAGAGCTTTCTGGTCGGAGGGGAGTGGCTCATCGGCCGACCAGAAGCGCTCCCGGCTCCGGCGGATGTACCAGTTGGTGAGGTCATCGAGGAAGGCCTCGATCTTTCGCGCCGCGGGAGCGATCGAGTACTCCTCGAGCAGGCCGGTGACCGAGTCGCGCGTTGCGTCCGCGTCGCCGACCAGCTGGTCGAGCTGCCAGAGAATCCAACGATCGAGATCCGAACGCTCCTCCAGCGCGACGGGCGGCGCCTTTTTCGGGTACCAGCCGTCGAGGTTCGCGTAGATCGTGAAGAAGGAGAGAGCGTTCCAGAGCGGCAAGAGGAAGGACTGCGCCGCCTCGCGCACCAACCGCGCCGAAAAGCGGGAGTTCTGCTCGGGGTCGTTGATGTAGAAGTACCAACGCAGGGCGTCGGCGCCGGTCTCCTCGACCACCGCCATCGGATCGATCACATTGCCTACGCGCTTCGACATCTTGCGTCCCTGGTCGTCGTTGATGTGCCCGAGGACGATGCAGTTGCGGAAGGCGACCTCGCCGAACAGCGCCACCGCGAGGACGTGGAGCGTGTAGAACCAGCCACGGGTCTGGTCGACGGCCTCCGAGATGAAATCGGCCGGCCGAAACTCGTGGGCGGCGAGGGCGAGCTCGCGCGGCGCCTGGACATGGACCAGCCGATGGTCCTGGGCGAAGGGCATCGAGCCGGAGTCGAACCAGGCGTCGGCAACGTCTTCGACCCGCCGGAAGACCCCGCCGCTACAGGCGTAGCAGTCCCAGGTGATCTCGTCGATCGCCGGGCGGTGCGGGTCGAAGGCGGCACGGTCGTAGAGGTCGGCCGGTCGCTGGCGCCCGGACTCTTCGAAGAGCTCCGCGAACGAACCGGCGACAAAGGTCTGTGGGCAGCCGTCGCATTCCCAGATGGGCAGAGGCGTGCCCCAGTAGCGGCGGCGCGAGAGCGCCCAGTCGACCACGCCTTCCAGCCAGTTGCCGAAGCGGCCGGTGCCGATCGCCTCGGGGCGCCAGCCGATCTCGCGGTTCTTGGCGACCAAGGCGTCCTTGAGCGCGGTCGTGCGCACGAACCAGCTCTCGGTCGCGTACTGGAGCAGCGGCGTGTCGCAGCGCCAGCAGAACGGATAGGAGTGCCGGTAGCGGTCGGCGTGCAGGAGCAGCCCGCGCTGGCGCAGGTCACGGACGACCTCTCTGTCGGCGTCCTTGAACCAGAGGCCGGCGAGCGCCTCGATTCCGCCGCGGTCGGCGATCTTGCCGTTGGGCTCGATGGTGCGAAAGAGCGGCAGCCCGTACTTGAGGCCGGTCTGATAGTCGTCGGCGCCGAAGGCAGGGGCGGTATGAACGAGGCCCGTGCCGTCGGTCGTCGTCACGTACTCGGCCGGCACGACCAACCAGCCGTCGGCGTCGGAGGGCGGTGCGCCGTAGGGCGCCACGTCGGCGCGCGCGTCGTGGGGCTCGGTCCGATAGGGCCGGTCGTAGCGCAAACCGGCGAGCTCACGGCCGCGGACTCTGACGATCGCCGGCAGATCGCGCAGGTCGACTTTCAGTCGCTTGCCGTCGCTGTCGATCTCACAGGGGATCGCGACCTCGATCGCGTCGGCGAAGAGGAGCAGAGCGCCCGGCCGCCCGGGGTGCTCGACGACCCGATAGAGGGCGTCCGGGTGGACCGCGAGACCCGCGTGCCCCGGCATGGTCCAGGGTGTCGTGGTCCAAGCGATCAGCGAGAGATTGTCCGGCACCGACCAGCCGGCGCCACCCTCCACGGTCAGGCGCTTGCCGGAGTGCGCGGGAAAGAGGATCCAGATCGAAGGATCCTCGATCTCGCGGTAGTTCTGCGCCACTTCGTGCGAGGAGAGCGTGGTGCCGCAACGGGCGCAATACGGCTGGCTCTTGTGCCCTTCGTAGAGGAGCCGCTGCCCGTCTGGAAGCGCGTGGTCGTAGAGCGCACGGATCGCCGACCAGACCGATTCGACGTACTCGTTCGAGTAGGTGAAGTAGGCGTCGTCGAGATCGATCCAGTAGCCGAAGCGCTCGGTCATGGCCCGCCACTGCCGCTCGTAGGTCATCACCGAGTCGAGACAGGCGCGGTTAAAGGCGGCGATCGAGGCCGGGCGGTCGCCGGGCACGAGCTGCTCGATGTCTTTCTTGCCGGAGAGGCCGAGACGCTTCTCGACCTCGATCTCGACCGCCAGCCCGTGGGTGTCCCAACCGGCTTTGCGCCGGACCGCGCGGCCGCGCATCGTCTGATAGCGCGGGAAGAGGTCCTTGACCACCCGCGTGACGACGTGGCCGACGTGCGGCGTGTTGTTGGCGGTCGGCGGCCCCTCGAAGAAGACGAAGGGTTCGCCGTCGGCGGTCGCCGCGAGCGAGCGCTCGAAGATCCTCTCGCGCTTCCAGAGCTCCAGCGTCTCGAGCTCGAGCCGGGGGAAGGGATAGCCGCCCGGGACAGCCGGGAACCGCTGCGACGTCATGCGGGCGGCAAGTCGCGGTGGAACCGCGCGACCGCATCGGCGAAGCGCTCCGGCAGCTCGACCTGGGGCTGCACGCCGGCGCCATCGATCATCTCGAGCTCGGCCTCGCCGCAGGCGCGCAGCCAGCGGTCGGCCGACTCGACGCCGGGCTGCACCGCCTGCGAGCCCCAGACGAGGAGGGTCGGCGCGCGCATCCGCTCGAGCGCGCTCGCGGCGGAGTGATTGAGGTAGCCGGAGAGATAGGCGGCGAGCGCGGCGCGGCTACCGTTGTCGTGGGCGCTGCGCCAGTGGTGGTCGATGCGCTCGGGCGTGACCGAGCTCCGGGTCGGCGAAGAGCTCGCGGCGCAGGTGCTGTTCGATCCCGCGGCGGCTGGAGAAGACGTTGAGCGCGGAGGTGCCGAAAACCGGCAGTCGGAGCAGGCGGTGGATCACGGCGTCCTTGAGATCGGGCTCCTCGGAGGCCGAGTCGATGCCGAGCGGACAGACCAGGACGAGCGCGCGCGCGAGCTCGGGCCGGTCGACCGCCAGCTGCACGGCGTAGGCGGCGGTGATGCCGGAAGCGATCCAGACCGCGCGGCGCCGCACGACGTCGTTGGCGAAGTCGATCAGGAAATCGATGTAGAGCTCGGCGTCGTAGTCGATCGCCGGTCGGTCGGAGCGACCCCATCCGGGCAGGTCCGGCGCGAAGACCTGGAAGTCCTCGGCGAGCGCGGCGGCGGCGTCGCGCCACTCCAGGGAATCGTGCCCCGGCCCGAAGGAGTGCAAGAGCACCAAGGGCTCGCCCTGGCCCAGGCGCTGAAAGATCACGTCGCCCATGTCCCAGGCGTAGCGGTGACGGCGGCCCCAGGATTCGGGCTCGACGCGCCGGGCCCGGCGCGAGACCAGCGCGTTCAGCAGTGCCGGCACCCCCACCGCCGCGCCTCCGATCAGGAGGCCGGAGAGGATCCTCTTGCGACGTTTCCGGCGCTGCTCCTCCTCGGTGGTCCAGGCGCTCATCGGACGGAAGACGATACCACGCGGGCGCGCTATTCTCGGGTCCAGGCTCTCCTCTGGGCGCCTCGATCGACGGTGGCTCTGGGGTGGCCGATGGAGGTGGTCATGCGGCTCCCATCCATGCCTCGCTGGGTTGCTGTCTCGTTCCTTTCTCTTTCTCGTCTGCTCGTTCTCATTCGCCCAGGGACTCGCCGCCCCGGCAGTGGTTGATCGAGCTGCGCGGGCCGCGCCAGGCGTTGGCCGCGCGGCTGCTCCCGTCGAGCCGTATCGTCGCGGACGCCGAGGGCGGTTCGTCGCTGCTGCTCGCGACCTCCGGCGGCGAATGGAGCTCGCGGGTCTTCTCTTCGCGGCCTCGTTCGGCCCGCAGGGTGAGGTGCGCTGGCAGCGGCGGCTCGGCGCGGAATTGGGCGATCGGCTGGGTCGGCGCGACGCGGCGCAGTTTGCGGACGGAGTGGTCGTCCTGGCGGCGGAGGGGCTCAGGGAACTGATCGCGGTCGCCTACGGCGCCGACGGTGAACCGACTTGGTCGCTCGCCGTTCCGGCGACGCCGGGGTATCAGCGGATCGGCCCGGCCGCCATCGGCCCAGGACTCGCGGGCGCGATCTGGTTGATCGCTGTCGAGGCGAATCCCGGATCCGCTTGGCGCTATCGCCTGCTGGAGGTAACTCTCGACGGCACGCTCGGTGCCGAGCTCGTGGAGCCCGGCTTGGGCACACTGGATCTCGAGACCGAGATCCGATTCGTCGGGGCGACGTCGGATCGGGTGCTCCTGCTGACGCGAGATCTTGCGGAGCTCGGGCGAAACGACGCTTCTCGCGCTGGCTGCGGACGGTTCGTTGCTCTGGCAGAGCTCGGTGTTTCGAGACCCCGGGCTCGCGGCCCAGATCGTAGGGGCGGAGCTCGGCGCCGACGGTCGGGTGGCGGTACTCGGGAGCGGTTCTGACTGGGTGTCGCAGCAATCGACCGGCGAGCGATCGGCGCCGAGTCCCGGACCGGAGCTCTTCGACCCCGACCCCTGGGAGATGATGGCCGTGGCGATCGTCGACGGCAACGGGAACCGGCGGTCCGTGGCCTACGAGGCGCTGCCGCACCGCCGCAACCTGATTCCCAAGCAGATCCGCATCGGGGTAGATGGCAATGTCTACGCCGGAGCCATCGGCGGTCTGGATGAGGGGGCTGGCGGAAGGTACCGGGCCAGCGTCTTCGCCTTCGACGCCGATCTGCGGCGCCGCTGGCGCCAGGACAGCTGGGATCGCGCGAATCACGGATCACTCGCCCTCGCTCCTCGGCTCGGCGGCGGTGTGACTCTGGTGACCCCAGCCTGCGACGAGGGTGGGCGCTGCCCGCTCCGTATCTCATCGATGTCGAGGTATGGGCGCGTCGAGACCACGGCTCTCGGGCCGCTTGGCGGCGATCCCCGTTTGGCTACTATTCTGAGGCGATCTCGGCCGACTGGTTCGACGACACGCTCAGGGTCTCCTTTTGTCGACCCTCCGACGGCGGGCCGAATCGCTTCGCATTCGCTCAGTTCGATCTCTCGGGCGAGCTCTCCTGGAGCGCCGGCATCGAGCTCGAGCTACCCTTCGAGCCGATTCTCAGCAGCGGACTCGCGCCGGACGGTGAGGGCGGCGTGGTGGTCGCAGGCAGCGCAGTCACCGAGGTCCGACTGGTCCAGGTCGACTCCCAGGGCGAAACAGCTCGTTCGCTGCCCCTTGCCTGGAGCGCTCCGGACTGCGAGTCTACGCTCCCTTCCGGACGGCGGAATCGTGGCCGCGGCGACGGTGTCGCGAGGTCCTGGCGCTCCTCGCTCGATCGCGACCGAAGACGTCCTGATGGCTTCGTTCACGCCACGACTCGACGAGATCTGGCGTGGGTACGCGAAGGCGCCGGGTAGCACCACAGACGAGGCGCAGTCGCTCGCGACCGGTGGCGGGCAGGTCTGCGTCTCGGCGAGCTCGAGTTGGGCCGGCGAGGAGAACCGATTGGAATCGCGCCTCTTCTGCCGCGACCTCGAGGGCCGTCCGCTCTGGTCGGCGCAGATCGACGGTCCCGGGCCGAATTCGTTCACGACCCGCGTCGCCCTCTCCGGACAGGGCGACGCGGCGGTAACCTCGTCGTCTTTCTCCTATGACGGTCTCGACCTCGTGGTCTTCGACCGGTCGGGGCGACTGCTCTGGGAGCGTCGGACAGATGCGCCGCTCGAGTCGTTCGGATTCGTTGGTGTGCTCGGTCTCGATTTCGGACCGGGCGGAGACCTCTTCCTCGTGGCCCGCAGCTTCAACCAAGCGGACAGGACCGGTCTCTGGTCCTTCGATGGCTCCGGTGCGATCCGCTGGGTCTGGGATCCGATCGGTGCGGCGGGCGGGCCGCTCACCACCGGCCTGGCTGTTGGACCGGATCGCGTATTCGTCGCCGGTTGCTACCAACATTGGATCGGAGGGGCGCAGGAGCCGTACGTGGCAGCGGTCGACGCGGCGGGTAGAACGCTCTGGATCACGCGTTTCCCGGGCCCCGTCGACTGTGCCTTGATGACGCTGGGGGTCGACGGATGCGGCGAGCCGATGCTCGCGGCGCGCCTTTTCGCGAGCGGACGGGAAGTCGGCGTCGCGTCACTCTCGAGCGCAGGGGAGCTGCGCTGGATTGACCGGATTGGCAGCGTCGAGACGCTGGTGCCGGTGGGTCTCGAGCACGATGACGATGGCTCGACGTGGCTCGAGATCCGCCAATGGGGCGAAGTGCCGTCGGTCCTCCTCGCCCGGTACCATGAGGCTTGCGCCCCCGTGCCCTGACCGTTCGGACGTCGGGTATTCTCTCCTCATGGCCGTTCTTCCCATCGTCCGGCTCGGGGATCCGGTGCTGCGTACGTCGGCCGAACCGGTCGACCCGGAACGACTCGGGACGCGCAAGCTGCAGAAGCTGATCGACGACATGGTCGCGACCATGCGCGATGCCGATGGCGTCGGGCTGGCGGCGCCGCAGGTCGGCGTCGGGCTGCAGTTGTTCGTCTACGAGGTAGCGGACGTGGAAGTGCCGGAGGCTGCGATTCCGCTCACCGTCGTCGTCAACCCCATGGTCGAACCCGAAGGGCACGAGGTCGTCTACGACTGGGAGGGCTGCCTTTCGATCCCCGATCTGCGCGGCCTGGTGCCGCGCCAGCCCGCGGTCCGGTTGCGGGCGCTCGATCGATCCGGGCAGCCGATCGACAGGCGCGTCGAGGGTTTCGAGGCGCGTGTGGTCCAGCACGAGTTCGACCATCTGAACGGCGTCCTCTTCCTCGACCGCATGCGGGATCTCCGCTCACTCGCCTTCTACGAGGAGTGGGAGCGTTTCCTCCGCGAAGAGGACGCTCTCGCCGACGTCCGGCAAGGCCGAGTAGTGTCGTTCGAGCTGCGGATCCTCTGGGCGGGCCGGCACCTGCCCGCCGAGTGGGAGACGCTCTGCGCCGATTACCGGCGGCGGATCGCTCCGATGGCGTCGATCAGCGAGGGTGCGGTCAAGGTGCGCGCCACTGGAGACGGTCCGGCACGGCGGCGCGCCGAGGCCGACGCTCTTGCCGCGGCCGCTCCGGCAGACGCGTTCCGGGTCGCGCTCGATCGCCGTGGCGCGAGCGTCGACTCCGAGGGCCTGGCGCTGCGCATGGAGCGCTGGCGCGCGGAGTGGCCGCACCCGGTCGTTTTCTTCCTGGGCTCCGATCTCGGCCTCGAGCCGGCGCTCGTCGAAAGCTGCCGGCTCTCCCTCTCGCTCGGGCCGCTCACCCTGCCGCACGCGCTCGCCCGGTTGGTCCTGTTGGAGCAGCTCTATCGTGCGCTTTCGATCGGAGCGGGAATTCAGTATCATCGCAGGCCGTTTTAACCAGACCTCGGCGTCGGACGGTTCGCGCGCGAGGCTCGAGGAGGCGAGGCGTGGCGCAGAGAAAGAGCAAGGCGGCCCAGACCGCGAAGAAGCAGGCGGCGAAGCGAGCGGCCAGGCCCAAGAAGGTTGCCTCCAGGCGCGGCGGAAGCGCCAAGTCCACCTCAAAGGGCCGGAAGCCCGGAGCGAAGAAGTCGCCGGCTAGGAAGTCTCCGGCCAAGAAGTCTCCGGCCAGGAAGTCTCCGGCCAAGAAGTCTCCGGCCAAGAAGTCGCCGGCCAAGAAGTCGCCGGCCAAGAAGTCACCGGCCAAGAAGACGCCGGTCAAGAAGCCGCCGGCCAAGAAACTGCCGGCCAAGAAGTCACCGGCCAAGAAGACATCGGCCAAGCAGGTGGCTCCGGCGAAGCGGTCTGACAAGAAGCCGCCGGCCAGGTCCACCCGCGCGAAGCCGCCGGTCGTGAAGAAGTCGGCGAAACGGAAAGCCGCGGTCAAACCGGGCGCTGCCATGCGCGCGGAAGCCAAGCCGATGTCCGCGCAGCGCATAGCGGTCGCCAAGCCCAAGGCGGTTCCCAGCGCGCATATCAAGAAGCCGAGGGTGACCGCGGCGGCCGCCATCTCGACCAGGGCGCAGGCGCCGGCCCGCAAGAATGCGCCAGTTGCGCCCCAGGCCGCGGCGCGTGGCAAGCAACCAAAGCCACCGCGCGGCCGTGTCGTTCCGGCGGCCACGGCGCCCTCGACGCTCTCGCCTGTGTTCAACAAGAAGCAGCTCCAGGCGGTGCGCGAAAAGCTCCTGGCGAAGAAAGAGGAGCTCATGCAGATGTATCTCGCCGATCTGCGCAGCGGCCAGGAGTCGAACGACAGCCCGACCGAGGATCTCGTCGATCGCGCGAACAACGCATACAGCCGCGAGCTCAGCTACTCTATTTCGGACACCGAGAGGACCTTGGTACTGCAGATCGAGGAAGCACTGGCGCGGGTCGACGAGCGCACCTACGGCCGATGCGCCCATTGCGGCCAGCCGATCGCGCCGCGGCGGCTCGAAGCGCTGCCCTGGGCTCGCCATTGCATCGAATGCGCCGAGCTGCTCGAGAAGGGGCTCCTGACGGAGTCCTGAGCCGGTATTCTCGGGAGCCCGGCGAGCGCGATGCGCATCCGATCGTTCCTCGGGCTCCTGCTCGCGGTCGCCGCAGCCATCTATGCGGCGGTGCTTCACCAGGAGAACCGTGAGCTCTTCCACCAGCGCTTCCACCTGGGTCCGCAGACGTCGATCCCCTTGTGGGGCGCTCTGCTCGCGATCTTCCTGGCCGGTTTCCTTCCCACCGGCATCACGCTCGTCGTCGACACTCTGCGGCGAGATCTCGGTCAGCGGCGCAAACGCCGACGCGAGCGCGAGGCGGAGCGTCTCGATACCAGCCTCCGGCGGGCATTCGACCTCCAGGCCGACGGGCAGGTAGCCCGCGCCGTAGCGGAGCTCGAGTCCTATCTCGCCGCCCGTCCGGACGACTTCGCGGGTCTCTTGCTCTACGGCGACCGCCTGCGCGCCATGGGCCGCACCGAAGAAGCGATCGAAGTCCACCGGCGCGGGATCGCGAGCCATCCGCAGTCGGCGGCCCTGCTCTATCAGCTGGCCCAGGAC
Organism: uncultured Acidobacteriota bacterium; assembly: GCA_963700315.1. Classification (GTDB taxonomy): domain Bacteria; phylum Acidobacteriota; class Thermoanaerobaculia; order Multivoradales; family JAGPDF01; genus JACTMI01. The sequence continues at coordinate 385,092 of CAVOXC010000004.1, forward strand.
TACCTGCTGCTCGGCGACGCCGAGGCCGCGCGGGAAATCGAAGGACGGCTTCTGCGCGACCTGCCCGGCCTGGGACTGGGGGTGCTCCGGGACCGCCGCGCCGAGGCGATCGCTCGGCGCGACTGGGCCGACGCGACCGAGCTGCACGACCGGGCGATGCGGCTGGTCTCCGAAGGAGGGGACACGGCAGCGCTCGCGCGCGAGAGCGGTCTCGCCCAAGGGCTCGACTATCAGCGCGGAGTGCTGCTGCTCGAGGCGGACCGCGTCGGCGAAGCGTCCGCGCTCTTCCGGGGGTTGCTCGCGCGCGAGCCGCGCTTCATTCCCGCCCGCATCATGCTGGGCGAAGCCGAGCTCGTCGCCGGGCGCGAGGACGCTGCGCTCGAGGAGTGGCGATCCGGCTACCGCGACACCGGCAGCCCGGTCTTCCTCCAGCGAATCGAAGATCACCTGATCGAAGAGGAGCAGCCGGCCCGAGCGATCGAGACGCTGCGACATCTGATCGCCGAGGCAGACAACGACTTGCTCCCGCGCTTCTATCTCGGCCGTCTCTACTACCGGCTCGAGATGCACGACGAGGCGCTGAAGCAGCTCGCCGCCGTCGAGGAGCGAATCCACTCCGCGCCGACCTTTCACTTTCTGGTCGCCCGCATCCACGAGCGCCGCGGGGATCTGGCGCAAGCGGTCATGGCGTACTCGCGCTGCGTTCGTCAGCTCGAGCTGGGCGCGGCCGAGTACGCCTGCCGCACTTGCGGCGCGCGTTCTCCCGACTGGCGGGATTCCTGCGCGAGCTGCGGCTCGTGGAACTCCGTGGAGCTCGCCTTCGAAGAGGAGAAACTCTCGGGCGAGGCGCTCGGTGTCCAGGAGGTACCGGTTTGGTCGGCCGCGGACGACAGCGGCGAGTTTCTGCTCGGGACGCCCACGCGCGAGCCCGAAGCGTGACCGGCGCGAGCCCGAGCCGTGATCCGATCGACGCCCTCGTCGCGCCGGGCGCCGCCGTCTCGCCGCTCTATCTCGTGCGCGGCGAGCGGGCCCTCGCCGAGCCGCTCGCCGAGCGGCTCAGCGCGCGCCTGGCCGAGGCTTGGAAAACCGAACCGGTGCGCCTGCGCCACCCCGAGGATCTACCCAGAGTCGTCGAGGATCTGCGAACCTATTCGCTCTTCTCCACCGGCAAGCTCGTCGTCGCCGTCGAGACGGGAGTGCTCGCCGACCGCGCCGCCGCCGAGGTCCTGCTCGGCCAGGTTCGAGCCGAGATGCCGTGGCAGGGAGGTGCCGAGGAGCTCGTGGGCAGGGTCCGGGGCGCGGCGCTTCGTCTGCTCCAGGTACTGCGGCTTTTCGATCTGGATCCCGCTTCGGGAGATCCGGCGAGCGTGCTCGCGCGCCTGCCGGATTCGCTCTGGTCGGGGCGCGGACGCGGGCGGAGCAAGCGCGGCGGTGCCGAAGGGCGCCAAGCGCTCGAACCGCTGCTCGCGGCGGCGGTCGAGGCGGGTCTGCGCGGGCTCGGCGAGCTCGACGCCTCGATCCTCGCGGATCTGCTGCGCGATGGTCTGCCCGAGCGCCACGCGCTGATCCTGGTCGAGAGCGCCGCGCCGGACGGTCATCCCCTGATCGAGGCGCTATCGCGGCGGGGCGCGCTGGTCGAGGCGGGGCGCCTCACGCTCGAACGTGGCGGCAAGGTCGGCGGGATCGACAGGCTCCTCGCGGAGCTCGAACGCGAGACTGGCGCGGGCATCCGACGCGACGCTGCGGACGCGCTGACGCGGCGGACGCTGCGGACTCCGGGCGGGCGGGGCGCCGCACCCGGTGAGATCGACTCCGATTCCACCGAGCGGTTGGGCGCGGAGTATCGGAAGCTCGCCACACTGTCCGGCGGCGGGCAGATCACCGCCGACCTCGTTCTCGCTCATGTCGAGGATCGCGGCGAGGAGGATGTCTGGGAGCTGCTCGGGGCAGTCGGTGCGGGCCGCGCGGGCGAGGCCCTGACCCGCCTCGCGCGCAAGATCGCCGGTGCCGAGGACCCGCTGGCCGAACGCCTCTCGGTCTTCGCCCTGGTCTCCGGGTTCGCCCGCCACCTGGTCGCGCTCACCGGGCTCCTGGCAGCGACCGGCGTGCGCACTGGCGAGACCCGCTATCCACGCTTCAAGTCGGAGCTCGCACCTCGGCTCCAGGGGGAGATCGCGGGTCTCGCCAAGAACCCGCTCGCCGGGGTCCACCCCTTTCGGCTGCATCGCGCCTATCTGGCCGCAGGCCGCCTCGGTCCGGCCCAAGCGGCGCGCCTCCCCGCTCTGGTGCTCGACACCGAGCTCCGCCTCAAAGGGGAGGGGGGCTCACCCGACGCCGCCCTCGCGGACCTGCTGGTCGCGCTCTCTGGCCCTGTCGCTAGGAGCGAGCGGCGACCGGCCGCGGGAAGCCATACTCGAGCTTGAGGCGGCGGAAGGTGCCGAGCAGCTGGTCCTTGGCGGCCTCGCCGAGGTAGTCGCGCCGATGGTAGAGGCGGCGATAGAGGGGCACCAAGCCCGAGAACTCCCGCTCCAGGAAAGCGAAGAAGAAGGCGCGGGTCGACGACTTCAGAAAGAGCGGCGTACCGGTGACCTCGAAGGCGCCGGCGGCGCGCGCCGCGTCGAACAGCGGGGCCAGGGTCTCCTCGTCGTCGTTGATTCCAGGCATCACCGGCATGCAGTTGACTCGGACCGCGAGGCCCGTCTCGGCCAGCGCCGAGATCGTGCGGAGCCGCGCGGCGGGATCGGGGGCGTGGCGCTCGACCCTCCGGGCGAGCCGCGCATCGACAGTGGTGAGCGTGACGTGGATCTCCACGGCGTGGCGGCGATCGAGCTCGGCCAGCAAGTCGAGGTCGCGCAGCACGATCGGCGACTTGGTGGTGAGCGCGAGCGACAGGCCCTCGGTCTCCGCGAAGACCTCGAGCAGCGATCGGGTCACCTCGTAGTGCTTCTCCGCCGGCTGGTAGGGGTCCGTCGCCGTGCCGATCGCGATCGTCTGGCCGCGCAGGTCGCTCTTGCGCAGCCGCCGGCGCAACGCCTCGGCCGCCCGGCGCTTGACGAAGATCTTGGTCTCGAAGTCGAGCGGATCGGCGAGCTCGAAGAAGCCGTGCGTGTAGCGTGCGTAGCAGTACGAGCAGCCGAGCTCGCACCCCCGATAGGGGTTGATCGTCCAGTCGAACGGGAGCCGCGCGCTCTCCGCCCGATTGAGCGGATCGCGGACCAGCAGATCGAAGTACTCGACCCCGGCCCGGCGGCGGAGCGAGTCGGCCTCGGTTCCCGGACGCCGAGCGGGAAGGAGCGGGAAGAGGGGGAGGGTGGCCTGGTCGATCATTTACGCCTTTTTTACGCCTATCCGGTCGAAATGTCAACTGGACACCTGCCGGCGGGGGCGCGCGTAGGATGCGCCGATGCCCGAGCTGCCCGAGATCGAGGTCCTGCGGCGCAGTCTCGCCGAGCGGCTGCCGAAGCGACGGGTCGTCGCAGTCGAGGTCCTCTCGCCTGCGCTGCGCGAGCCGCTCGACCGGCGCGCTCTCGGTGCGCTGCGCGGGCGCAGGATCGTGACGCTCCGGAGGAGGAGCAAGTACCTCCTGATCGATTTCGAGCGGGGGCGCACGCTCGCCGTGCACCTCGGCATGAGCGGCCGCCTGACGCTGGTGCCCGCTGCGACGGCTCGGGAGCCGCACGAGCACCTGGCACTTCAGCTCGATTCGGGCGAGCGGCTCCGGCTGCGGGATCCCCGCCGCTTCGGCCTCGCCTTCGTCGCGGCGACCGCCGGCCTGGAGAGCGACCCCCACTTCGTCCGGCTCGGCCGCGAGCCGCTCGACCCGCCGCTTCGCGGCGCCGACCTGGCCGCGCTCGCGGCCGGGCGAACCGCGCCCGTGAAGGCTTTCCTGATGGACGCTTCGGCGGTCGTCGGAGTCGGCAATATCTACGCGGCCGAAGCTCTCTTCCGGGCTCGCCTCCACCCGGAGCGGTCGGTCGCAGCGCTCCGCCGTCGGGACTGGGAGCGGCTCGCGGGCACCGTGGTCGACGTGCTCGAGCAGGCCATTCGAGAGGGCGGAACGACGCTCAACGACTTCGCCGACGGCGACGGCAACTCGGGGTACTTTCAGGTCTCGCTCGCTGTCTACGGCCGGGAAGGAGAGCCCTGCCCGGCCTGCGGCGCCCGCATCCGGCGGCGGGTGCGGTCGAACCGGAGCAGCTTCTTCTGCCCGCGCTGCCAGCGGGCCCCGAGGCCGCGGTAGCGTAGGATCGTGCCCCGATGAGCTCCGTAGCGCTGGGGGTCGCCGGTGGGACCGGCTCGGGCAAGACCACGGTGGCTCGCGCCATTCTCGAGACGGTCGGCGCCGACCGCATCGCCTTCCTCGCGCAGGACAATTACTACCGCGACATCGAGTGGCGGGACGCCGAGCATCTGCTCGGGCACAACTTCGACCACCCCGACGCCCTCGACACCGATCTGATGGTTCGCCACCTGGCCGAGTTGAAGGCGGGAAGGCCGATCGATCTGCCGGTCTACGATTTCGTCCGGCATCGGCGCACGCTCGAGACGCGAAGAATCGAGCCGCGACAGGTGATCCTGGTCGAGGGCATCCTGCTCTTCGCCGAACCGGCGCTGCGCGATCTGCTCGATTTCAAGGTCTACGTCGATACCGACGCCGACGTCCGCCTCGTGCGGCGGATCCGCCGCGACCTCTCCGAGCGCGGACGCGACATCGGCGACGTTCTGCGTCAGTACATGGACTCGGTGCGGCCGATGCACCTCGAGTTCGTCGAGCCATCGAAGCGCTGGGCCGACGTCATCGTCCCCGAGGGAGGGGAGAACCGCGTGGCCCTCGCCATGGTCGCCGCGCGCCTCGAGCAGCTGCTCGAGCCCGCGGCGACGCCCCAGATCGGTCGCTGAGCCGAGAGCGAGCCGCCCCGACGCCGGGTGGCAGAATCGAGCCATGACGGGCCGACGCAGAGCGCGCATCGCCGGCTGGGCGCTCGTCGGCCTGCTCGCCGGTGCCGGCGCCGGGTTCGGCGCCGGGTCGGACGGGTCGCGCTTCGAACGGCTCGGTCCGGAGCAGGGACTTCCCCACGGCACCGTCAACGACATCCTCCAGGATGGCGATGGATTTCTCTGGCTGGCGACCGACGACGGCCTCGCGCGATGGGACGGCTCGGCATTCCGCGTCTTCCGCTTCGCCGCGGAGGAGCTGGCGCGGGGCGCCAGCAACCGGATGCAGCGGCTGCTCGAGGATCGGGAGCGGCGCCTCTGGGTCGGCACCGCGACCGGCGTCCACCGCCTCGATCGGCGCACCGGCCGGCTCGTCGAGGTGGCGTCGCCGAGCTCGGGCGTGACCTACCGGCGCTCGCCCCTCGCCGTCGACGGCGCAGGTGTGCTCTGGCTGGGACGTGGCGCCGGGGTCGAGCGCTTCGACGAAGCCACCGGGTCGTTCGTCCGTCTCCCGCTCCCGGCGGACGAGGGTTGGATCGCCGAGCTGGCGCGCGCTGCCGACGGCGTGGTCTGGGCGTTGGTGACCGAGGTCGACTGGTCGGCGCCCAGGCTCTACGCGATCGACGGCGCGCGGGGAGCGGTGGGTCCGCCCTGGCGACTCGGCGATGGCGAGAGCGCCTTCGATCTCGCGTTCGATCGTGCGGGAGGCGCCTGGCTTCTGGGCGACCCGGCGCCACTCGCAGCGCCGGCCGGATGGCGACTGCCGCGGTTGCGAGGGGCTCCCGAAGAACCGCTGCAGGCCTTCTTGCAGGATCGCGCGGGCCGGGTCTGGCTCGGCACCGGCTCGGGGCTCTTCGTCGGCGACCTCGACGAGGCCGGTGCCCGAGAGGTGCCGCTGGTCGCCGATCGCCAGGATTGGCAGCGGCAGTACGTGCTCTCGCTCTTCGAGGACGACTCCGGAATCCTCTGGGTGGGAACGCTCGGAGGGGTCTTCTACCACGACCCTCATCGCAAGCCCTTTCGCCACCTGGGGCACGTTCGTGGCGACGCGGCATCGCTGCCCGCGCGCGCGGTTTCGGCGATCGAGCCGGAAGCGGGCGCGGTCGCCTGGGTCGGCACTTACGGCGGCGGGCTGGCGCGCGTCGACCTCGCGCGCGGCGAGGTGATCGAGAGCCTGCGCCACGACGTTCGCGACGAGGGCTCGCTCTGCGACGACCTCGTCTGGAGCCTGCTCCGGGACGATGCCGGCGCGCTCTGGGTCGGCACCGATTCGGGGCTCTGCGTGCTCGCCCCGGGGGGGCGACGATTCCGGCGCGTCGTGCTGCCCCTGCCGCCGCCGCGGCGACCGGGCGTGCACCGGGTCAAGGACCTGGCGCTCGCGGACGGAGGGCTCTGGGTCGGCACCAACCTCGGCCTCGCGCGGCTCGATCTCGCGGGCGGCGAGGGGCGCCTCTGGGGCGCTGCTGCGGCGCCCGACGGCTTGAGCTATCTCTCGGTCGGGACGCTCGACGTCGAGCGCGACGGCGGCGCGCTCCTGATCGGAACCACGGGCGGCGGACTGGATCGCTTCGACTTCGCGTCCGGACGCTTCGAGCATCTGCCGATGGGCGCGGGCGACTCGACCCTCGAGCGCGACGTCACCATCTACGATCTCGAGCCGTCGGGCGCCGACGCGGTCTGGATCGCGACCAGCGACGGGCTGGGGCGATGGCGCCGCGGCGCGCGGCGCGCCGAGTTTCCGGTGATCCGCGGCGAGCTGCCGGGGTCGGCGGTCTTCTCGGTGGTCGAGGATGGGCGGGGATCGGTCTGGCTCGGAACGAACCAGGGACTGGTCCGCTTCGATCCGAAGCAGGGCGAGATTCGCTCGTTCGATCTCGCCGACGGCATCGGCAGCGTCGAGTTCAACCGCCATGCGACCGCGCGCCTCGGGGGCGGTCGACTGATCTTCGGCGGCATGGAAGGTCTCACCCTGTTCGATCCCGAAGCGATCGCGCCCAGTCCCTACGCGCCGCCCACGGCGCTGCGCCGGATCGCGATCCTGGGCGAGGCGGGCGAGCGACAGGTCGAGCCCTGGGACCTCGACGAGCTCGTCCTCGCTCCGGGCGATCGCGCGGTGACCTTCGACTGGTCGGTGCTCTTCTTCTCGCGCTCGGACCGCTGCTCCTCGCGCTACCGGCTCGAGGGCCTGGAGGACGGGTGGATCGACGCCGGGCCGGGGCGAAGCGCCCGCTACACCAACCTCGCGCCCGGCAGCTACCGGTTTCGAGTGATCTCCGCCAACGCGGACGGGCTCTGGAGCGACGCCGGCGCCGAGATCGCCGTCCGCGTCCTGCCGCCCTACTGGCGCACGGCCTGGTTCCGCCTGCTCGTCCTCGCGCTCGCCGCGCTCGTGCTCGCGGCCGCCTATCGACTCCGGCTGCGGCGGCTCGCCCAGCTCGAACGGATGCGGTTGCGCATCGCCGGCGATCTGCACGACGAGCTGGGCGGCGACCTGTCGGGCATCGCCGTCGCGGCCAGCGTGGTGGCGCGCCGCCAGGAGCTGCCCGCCGCCGACCGCGACCGTCTGGCCGGCGTCGAGCGCACGGCGGTCGAGGTGATGCACGGCCTGCGCGACATCGTCTGGTGTGTCGATCCGTCGCGCGATCGGCTCGAGGATCTCGCCGAGCGTCTCCGCTCGACCGCGCGGGCGCTCCTCGCCGACTCCGAGATCGAGGTCGACCTCGATCTGGCGCGCCAGCAGCTCGCGCTGCCGATGAATCTGCGCCGAGCGCTCTTCCTGAGCGCGAAGGAGCTCTTGCACAACGTCGTTCGGCACTCGGGTGCGGGCCACGCGCGGCTCGAGCTGGCGTACGCGAAGGGTTCGCTGCGCCTCGCCGTCTCCGACGACGGCGCCGGCTTCGATGCCGACCGCGCGGTCGACGGCACCGGACTCGCGAGCGTCCGGCGGAGGATGCGCGAGGCCGGCGGTTCGGTCGAGGTGGCGAGCGCACCCGGCCAGGGCGCCCGCATCGAGCTGACGGTGCCCTTCGACTGAGCCTTTCGCGCCGCCGCCGAGGGAGTCTCAGGGACAGCCGGTCTGTTTCCACCAGGGGAGCAGATCCCCCGATTCGAAGTCGTTGCCGAAGATGAGCGGGCCGCCGAGATCGTCGCCGTCGAGCGCCGAGTTGTCGCCGGACTCCGGATCGACCGCAAGCGCCGCCGGCGCTCGCACGCGTCCACGGCACTCGACCGGCGGCTCTGGCGAGGCGAGCACCGGGGCGTCGAGGCTGATCGTGACGAGGTCGCCCGGCTCGATGCCGAAGAGGAGCGGCCCGTCGTCGAGATCGCTCCACGTGCCTGCCGCGAGCGGGCACTCGGTGCCGGCGCCCGCACCGCCCGAGACCACGCAGGTCCAGGTCACGTTGTCGAGATCGAGGCTGCCGCCGGTCAGGTCGACCTCCAGTCGCGCGCCGGGGGCGGCCTCGGTGCCGGCGTTCGAGAAGACGATGTCGTAGGAGAGCGTGCCGCCGGGCATCGCCACGGTCTCGCCGTCGTCCACGACGACCGCGAGATCGGCCGTCGGTGCGTCGAAGACATCAAGCACGTAGTTGTTGGTGTCGGCGAAGAGCGCGCCCGAGCCGGCGACGAGGTTGCCGTCGAGCGCGACGAAGGCCAGCGAGTGGTCGCCGCCGCTCGGCAGGATCTGCTGCAGGTCCTCGCCGATGAAGCTCCAGTCGTAAAGGTCGAAGAGCCAGAGACGATCGCCGCCGCCGATGACGGCGAGCGCACCGTCGATCTCCATCGACTCGCTCCACTCGGCCGCGCCGAATCCGCCGCCCATCGGGGGAATGAGGTCTCCCAGGTAGCCCCAGTTGCCCGGCCCCCCGTGCCAGCAGCGATAGGCGGAGACGCGGTTGTCGCCCCCGCGAAGAGCGAGCAGGGTCGAGCCGTCGAGAGCGAGCTGTAGGCCGAGCAGGGAGCCGGTGGTCGCGCCGTCGGTGAGGGTGCGCCACTCGACCCACATGCCGCTGGTCGGATCGCGGCGGAAGAGATAGACGGAGCCGTCGTCCCCCGGGAAGGGGCTGAGGTCGCGGTAGGGCGCGCCCACGGCGAGCAGGTCGCCCGAGAGCGCGACGGCGTGGCCGAAGCGGTCGCCGGCCGAGACGCCCGCGGGCGCCAGCACCTGACGGCGTCCCCACAGTCCCGGCCCGCCGAGGTCGCGCTCGTAGACGAAGACGCGCCCCTCGGAGCCGCCGCCGCAGGCCGAGCCGACGACCAGGATGTCCCCTTCGACATCCATCGAGCGGCCGAATTCGCAGAACGCCGCGTCGGTCTCCGCGACCTCCCGGACCATCCCCCAGTTGTCGGGCCCCCCCTGGTCGCGCTCGAAGACGCGGAAGGTCCCGGCGGGGCCGAGAATGAACGAGGCGACGAAGAGCTCGTCTCCCTGCAGCTCGACGGCTGCGCCGAACCCCTCGTTCTGTGTGGGCACCGGCGAGGCGAGCTTCTTCAGCAGGCCCCAGTTGCCGGGGCCGCCCTGATCGCGTCCGAACAGGAAGACCGCGCCCTCGGCGAACTGGAGCTGGTCGATCTCCTCGCGCACCCCGTAGGCGAGCACGTCCCCCTCGAGCTCGACGTCGCCGTAGGTCGGTGCGGTCGTGACGTAGGTGGGCTGGATCAGCTTCTCGTGGGCGTAGGGCTGGGCCCCCGCGGACGTTGCCCCGCCGGCGAGCAGGCCGACGGAGCCAGCCACGAGAGCGCTGCAGTGCCAGAGTCTCTTGCACATAAATCGCCTCCTCGGACGGATCAGTGATCTCTTCTCGACCGTGACATCCGGGGGCGTCCTCGACCATGGCGCGTTCGCGCCATCTCTCCGGGGCCGGGCAGGGGTTAGGCTCGGTGCCGATGTCTCCCGTCGAGCCGGCGCCGGGAGCGGGGCGCTCGCCCCTCTCCGTCTGGGTGATCGAGGACAAGCGATTGCTACGCGGGAGCCTCGCCGCGCTCATCGACGGCGAGCCCGATCTCGATTGCACCCTGGCGGCGGCGTCTTGCGAGGCGATGCAGGCAGCGCTCGACCGCGGCATGCGCCCCGACGTCGTGCTGATGGACATCGGCCTGCCGGGCGCGAGCGGCATCGAGGGAGTGCGGCGCCTGCGCGAGCTCTCGCCGGCGACTCACGTCGTGATCCTGACCATCCGCGAGGAAAACGATACGGTCTTCGCCGCGATCGCCTCGGGCGCGATCGGCTACCTGCTCAAGCCGTCGGCCCCCGAGCGGATCCTCTCGGCGATCCGCGACGCCGCTCGCGGCGCCTCGCCGATCAACCCGGTGATCGCGCGCAAGGTCCTCGCCGCCTTCGCCCGCGAGAAGGGGCGGCGTTCGCCGCCGCGCGACTACGAGCTGACGCCGCGCGAGACCGAGATCCTCGAGCTGTTGGTCGACGGACGGACACTGAAGTCCGCGGCGTCGAGCCTCGGCGTCAGCTTCCACACGATCGACAACCACGTGCGCAGCATCTACTACAAGCTGCACGTCAACAGCCGCGCGCTCGCGGTGGCCAAAGCGATTCAGGAGGGACTGGTCTAGCTTGCCTTTCTCGCCGACCTTCAGCTGCGCCGCCGAAGCCGCGTGAGGAGCGCGGGCGCTAGCCCGAAAAGGGCCAGATCAGCGGGATCAGGAAGCTCGCGAGAATCCAGAAGAGCAGGTTGAGCGGAATTCCCGCCTTCAGGAAGTCGGCGTACCGGTAGTTGCCGGCGCCGTACACCATGGCGTTCGTCTGGTAACCGATCGGCGTCACGAAGCCGTTCGAAGCGGCGAAGGTGACGGCCATCAGGAAGGGGCGCGGGTCGATGCCGAGCGCCGCGGCGGTCGAGAGCGCCACTGGCACCATCAAGACCGCCGTCGAAGCGTTCGAGAGGATCTCGGTCAGCAGCATCGTGGACAGATAGACGAGCGAGAGCGCCAGCCAGGGGCCATACCCGGCGCCGGCGGAGGCGACGCCCTCGCCCAACCGGGCGGCGAGGCCACTCTTCTCGAACGCGGTGCCGATCGGGATCGAAGCGGCGAGCAGGAAGAAGACCGACCAGTTGACCGAGCGGTAGACGCGCTGGATCTTGACCGCCCGCGCGACGAGCAGCACGACCACCCCGACGAGCGCGGCCGAGAGCAGCGACCTGCCGAAGATCGTGGCGGTGACGACGACGGCCGCGAGCGTGCCGGCGTGCAGCCACCAACGCGGGTGGAGGCGCAGCCGCAGCTCGAGCTCCTGGAGCGGCAGGAAGTCGTCGAGCCGGAAGATCTGCTCGACCGCGCGCCGCGGACCGAGAATGAGCAGCGTGTCGAAGCGGCGCAACGCGACCCGCGAGAGCTGCTCCTTGATCGCGCCGCCGGTGCGGCCGAGCGCCAGCACGAAGGCTCCGAAGCGTCTGCGGAAGTCGATCTCGCGCAGCGACATCCCCTCCAGCGTCGACGCGGGAGAGAGCTGGATCTCGGCGAGCGTGGAGTCGGCGCCGGCGAGGTCGTGGTCGGAGATCTCGACATCGGTCAGCAGGAGCAGCACCTGCTGCTCCTTGAACAGCACGATGTCCTCCATCGTGCCGCGCACGATCAGGATGTCGTCGAGCTCGAGCGGCGTGGAGCGCAGGTCGTAGGCGATGCGGCGCGGTCCGCGCAGAATCTCGAGCACGGTCAGACGGTAGCGATCCGCGATCCGGGCATCGACCACTGTGCGCCCGATCAAGCGCGACCCCTTCGGCACGCGCAGCTCGGTCAGATAAGGGGTCAGCTGGTACTTGCCGGTGAGATCGGTGGAATCGCCGCGGTCGGGCAAGCTGCGCACCAGCCAGGCGTTATACGCGAGCCCCACCGCAAAGAAGACGATGCCCAGCGGGAACAGCTCGAACATCGAGAAGGGCGGGAGGTCGTGCGAGCTCGCCAGCGAGGAGACGAGCAGGTTGGTCGAAGTTCCGATCAGCGTGCAAGTGCCGCCGAAGATGGCGGCGTAGTTGAGCGGCAGCAGGAGCCGCGACGGGCTAGTCCGGTGCTGCTTGGCGAGCTGGATCACGACCGGAATGAAGATCGCGACCGCCGCCGTATTGTTGATGAACATCGATGAGACCCCGGCGACGACCATCACCAGCGCCGCTGCCGCCGGGAAGGAACCGCGGGCGAGGCGCGCGATCCTGTGGCCGACCTGGGCGATCGCGCCGCTCGATGCGACCGCCTCCGAGAGAATCATCATCAGCAGCACGGTGAGCACCGCACCGTCCGAGAAACCGGCGGTCGCCTCGCCCACGGTGAGCTGCCCCGTGGCGAGCAGGGCCGCCAGAACCGTGAGCGCCGCCACCTCGACCGCCATCCACTCGAGCGCCGAAGCGACAAGCAGAAAGAGCAGGAGCGCGAGCAGAAGAACGGTACCGGCCATGGGGGGGATCCGGTCAGGTGGAGCGTCGGTGCGCGGCGTCGAAGAGCACCTCGACGCCGTGGGCCCGGAGCCGCTCGCCGAGGGCGGCCGAGCCGCCTGCCAGCCGCCGGGCCTCCTCCTCGTCGACCAACCCATCGGCGACCCGGTCGGCGAGGCCCGCGGCGGCGGACCGCGCGCCCTGGGCCCAAGCGCCGTCGAGCAGAGCGGGCACCTGCCAGACCCGCTCCTCGGCGATTGCCTCGGCGATCGCCGGCAGCCTCGGCGCGAGCTCCCAAGCGGCGACCCGCCCGCCGCTCGTGCCGCGGAGGAGTCGCTGCGTCGCGGCGCCGGCGAAGACGGCGGCGAGGCGGGCGCCGGCGCGCCCGCCGCCGTCGGCGGCGAGCGCGGAGAGGGCGGCGGCGAGCGCGGTCTCGACGCTCGCGGCATCGATGACCGCGAGCACCAGAGCGCCGGCTCCCGCGCGGTCGACCGCGGCCGAGAGAGTCGCGCGCTCGGGCACCGCGCCGAGAACGATCACCTCGGCGTCGAGGAGCGCGGCGTCGGCGAGGGCCTCCGCGAAGGAGGCCGAGTGAGTCGGGACCTCGCGTTGCCGAATCAGTCCGCGCGCGTGCTCGACGGCGTGCTCGATCGGGCGCTCGATGGTCACCACGTGGCGTGGTCCGGTCGCCGCCGCGAGCGCGGTGAGGGCCGCGAGCGTCGAGCTGCGGCCGCTGCCCGGTCCGCCGCCGACCAGCACCAGCCCGCGGCTGGCGGCGGCGAAGCCGCGGACGACCTCGGGCAGCCCCAGCTCGTCGGCGGTGGGGGCCACGGCCGGAAGCCGCCGAATCGCCGCGCCCACGCCCTGGCGATCCCGAGTGAGCGCGACGCGGAAGCGGCCGAGGCCCTCGATCTCGTGGGTGAACAGGGCGGCCGAGCGCCGCTCGAACTCGTCGCGCGCGCGCTCGGGCGTGATCTCGAAGAGCCGCTCCTTGAGCTGCGCCGAGGTCGGCGGGGCGTAGGACTCGAGAGCGTCGAAGGCGCCGTGGATGCGCAAGCGAGGCACCGACCAGGCCGCGAGATGAAGGTCGGAGGCGCCGAGGTCGACCTGGCTCCGCATCAGGGTCTCGATCGGCGGCAGCGTCCGTCGCCGCGCGGCGACGGACGCGGGCTCCGGAGCCGGCCCGCGCTCGACTTCCGAGCCTTCCGAGACCGCGGAGGCCGACGCGGTCCAACCGCCAGGGCCGCCCAGGCAAGCGAAGTGGAAGAGGCGGCCGCCCGCGCGGTAGTCGAATTCCCACCGCGGCTCGCTGCTCGGGTCGGGCGCGCGGCCCCCGGGCGCGATCTCCGCCAGGAGCTTCGCGATCGAGGAGGCGTCGAGGGCGCTCTGGGTGACCTCGTGATCGGTTCCCGCCTTGCGGAATCGGGGGAGTCTGCCCGCCTCGAGCAGAATCATCTCGACCTCGTTCTTGAGCGCCGCCTCGAGGAGGGGGTCGATCGCCGCCATGGCGGGTCCTAGCTCCGCACCCGCAGGATCGCCGATCGCCGGACGTGGCGCTCGGTGCCGGGCGCGGCGAGGCGCACGAAGCGGTCGCTCGCGGCGTTGAGCAGATCTGAGACGCGCGCCCGGCCGGGACGCGCGACGAAGACGAGCTCGCCAGCGATCCGCTCGCCGCTGACGAGATCGAGCTCGACGCGGGCGCGCCGGGTGCCGGGCTCGTCGCCATCGCCGGCCGTCGTGGCGACCTCGACGTAGGCGATCCAGGAGAGATTGACGAGCGCGACCTCGCCGTCCATCTCGCAAGGAAGGAAATCGCCGTCGAGGGCGTTCAGGCGCTCGTGCACCGTCTCGCCGCGCGGACCCCGCGCGCTCGCTGCGCGCAGGAAGAGCACGGCGTCGGCCGAGCTACCGTCGAAGCCCGCCAGGCGCGCGGGGCGACGGCGGACCGCCAGCGCGTACTCGGACATAGGCGCGAGTCTACGTTACGATTGAGCCGTGGCGCGCTGGACGCTCGAGGTCTCCTCGCGGTTCGAAGCCGCGCATTGGCTGCGCTCCTATCGGGGCGTGCCGGAGCCGGTGCACGGCCACAGCTGGCGCGTCGTCGCCTGGCTCGAGGCCGACAGGCTCGACGACGACGGGATGGCTCACGACTTCGTCGAGGTGCGGCGTGCTCTCGACCAGCTCGCCGGCCGCTTCGACCATGGCGAGATCAACAGGGTTCCCCCCTTCGATGTCGAGAGCCCGTCGACCGAGCGGATCGCCGCCTGGTTCTTCGACGAGCTCGCGCGCCGGCTGCCGGGGGCGCCGCTCGTCGCCGTGACCCTGTTCGAGGGTCCGGATTGCAGCGCCACCTACCGGCCTGGAGCGGGGTGATCATGGCGACATCCGTCCGCAGGGTACAGCTCTCCGCGGCGCTTCTGCTGGTCGCCGGCGCTGCCGGCTGCCGTGCGCCGTCGCCCGCGGTCGCCCGGCTCGAGTCCCGGCCATCGCACCTCCGGCTCGGCTTCCCGGAAGCGGCCGAGATCGAGCTGGCGTTCGAGCCGCTCACGGCGCTGCCCCGGGAAGTGCAGGCTCCGATCGTCTTCCTGCATCTGCTCGAAGAGTCGGGCATCGTCGTGCGCACTTTCGACCATCCGCTGCCTGGGACCTGGCGGCGCGACGAAGAGATCCGCTACCGGACGAGGATCCACCAGTCGGCCCTGGCCGAGCCGCTCGAACCCGGGATCTACACCCTGAGCGCGGGCCTTTATGACCGTGCGGGCGGGAGATTCCCGCTGCAGGCCCTCGGCGGGGAAGTGGCGCGCGACGAGTACCGGGTGGCGATCGTCGAGGTGCCAGCGCTCGCGACCGCGACGCCGCGCGCTCGTTTTTCCGAGGGTTGGCGGCCCACGGAAACCGGCGGCGACCGCCAAGTCATGGCGCGCCGGAAGCTCGGCGGCGCCGGGCCGGCCTCGATCCGCTTCGGCCCCGTCGAGGGCCCAGGCCGCCTGTTGCTCGGCCTGGTCGTGCCCGGCAGCGGCGGTACCCAGCGCCTCGAGCTCCAGCCCGACGCCGAGATGGCGAAGCTCCACCTGACCTCGAGCTGCGGCGGCGAGGAGATCGAAGTCTCCGGGCCCGGTTGGCACGATCTCGAGCTCGAGGTTCTCGCCGGCGCGCCCTCGACTTGCGAGATCGAGGTCCGCGCCAACTTCCTCGTGCGCTCCGGCGAAAGCGCCGAAACGACTTCGGCCCGGCTCGAGCTGCTCGCTTGGATGCCGTTCGCCAATGTCCCGTAAGCGCGATCCCATTCTCAGGTCGCGACAGGCCCGCTACCTAGCCCGGCTTCTGCCGCCGCGCGACGCGATCGCGACGGAGATCGAGCGGTGGTCGGCCGAGCACGACGTGCCGAGCTCGCGACCGGAGCTCGGGCGCCTGCTCGAGGCGGTGGCGGCAATCGAGCCGGCGGGCCGAGTGCTCGAGATCGGCACCGGCATCGGCTACGGCACGCTCCATCTCGCGCGCGGCGCGCGCGAGGGAAGGGTCGTCTCGATCGACGTCGATGCGGGGCGGCAGAGCCAGGCGCGCTCCTTTCTCGAACGCGCTGGCGTGGCGGAGCGCGTCGAGCTGCTGACCGGTCCGGCCCTCGAGCTGCTGCCGCGGCTCGAAGGGCTCTTCTCCCTGGTTTTTCTCGATGCGCTCAAGGGGGAGTACCGGCGCCAGCTCGACATGGTGCTCGACAGAATGCCGGTAGGCGGCCGGATTCTCGTCGACAACCTGCTCTGGAGCGGCAAGATCGCGGATCCCGCGCTCCGCCCCGAAGCGGGCGATCCCGACGCGGAGGCGATCGAGCGCTTCAACCCCTACCTGATGATCCATCCCCAGCTCGCCTCGGTGATCCTGCCGCTCGGCGACGGTGTCGGCCTCGCGGTCAAGCGCCGCCCGACGATCCGCGACCTGGGCGGACCCTACTGAAGGACCCCGCTCGGCCTCAGTCGGCGCGGAAGAAATCGACGACCGGCTCGAGCTCTTCGAACAGCTGGGGGGAGAGCTCTTCCTTCTCGAGCAGGCCGAGCGCGATGGCGCGAGCCACGGTCGGGACCTCGTTGCCCCGTTTGTAGCGCGCCCAGATCTCACGCTGCTCGCCCTGGTGGTAGTCGTGGATGAGCTCGTTGAGCTCGTAGGGCTCGAGCTTGCCTTCGCGCCAGAGCTGAAAGCTCTCTTCGAGTCGCTTCAGCGCTAGCGTGAGCTCGCGCTCGTGCCCGAGTCCGGCCAGCCGCCGCAACTCCCGCCGGCCGGCCCTCGAATCCCGTACCCGCCCTTTGACCATCGACGCTCCGAGCTCCTCTGCTTGGAGGCAACCTGCCAGCGATTCAGTGTTCGCGCTGCGGAAAGTTTCTCACGCCGGACTGTCAGGATCTGTCAGCGGCGATGTCGCAGCGCCCCCTCGTCTCCCATCGAACAGGAACGGGCGAGCTCGCGGGCCGCTCAGCGGCGCCGTGCGCTCGTGGCTCGCAGCAGCCCGAGCACGAGCGCGGGCGCCACGCGGTAGGTCCAGCCGTAGAGGCGGAGCATGAAGGGGTGGAGGAGCTCGCTGCGCGGTCGCTCCACCAGCCGCGCGATCACGCGGCCGCACTCGTCGGTGGTGAGCGTACGCACCGTCCTGGCAATTCTCGGCATGTTGTCGGCGACCCCCGGGTTGTGCTCGAAGTAGGGGCTGTCGACGCGCCCGAAGATCACGTGGCAGCTCCGGACGCCGGTGCCGGCGAGGTCCTGAGACAGCGACTGGTGCAGGCCGCGGAGCGCCCAGCGCGCCGCCGCGTAGCCGACCGACGAGGGCCAGGCGAAGATCGACGCGGGTGAGTTGACGTGGACGAAGATCCCCGAGCGGCGCGCCAGCATGTCCGACATGAACGCGTGCGTCATGTTGAAGGCCGCCAGGTAGGGCGCCGCGATCATCTCGCGCGCCTCGGCCGGCGCGGTGTCTTCGATCCTCTGCCAGCGACCCGCTCCGGCGCAGTTGACGACGACGTCGGGGACGCCCTGGCTCCGCCGGACCCGCGCCGCGAGGGCCAAGGCATCGTCGCCGCACGAGGCATCACACGCCTCGGCGACAGCTTTGCCGCCGATACTGCCGGCGACGCTCTGGAGACCTGCCGCCCCGCGGGCAACGAGGATGACGCGATAGCCGCGAGCGGCGAGGTGGCGGGCAGTATCAGCGCCGATGCCGCTAGAGGCGCCGGTGATCAGTGCGGTCTTCATCAGCGCATGGTTCTACGTTGGCTGGGGCTGGCCGACATCAATCGTTCTCGTCGCGCCCAAACGTGCTGATCGACGAGGATCGGGTTGCCATCAACGCGTTCAGGCGCCGAAGAGGCCCTGTCGGCGCGCCTCTTCGAGGCGGATCTCGAGGTACTCCCAGAGCGCCGGACAGCCGGCGCGGATCTGGCCGGCAACGCGCCGGACGACGCGCTCGTGGCTAATGCCGTTCTCGCGCCAGCTCTGCCCCTGGTTGGCGAGGTTCAAGAGCACCGGCATCGCGCGGTCAACAGCCTGGGCGAAGCGGGACTCGGGCGTTGCGCCCGCTTCGAACTCCTGCCAGAGCGCGAGCAGCGGCGCGCCCTGCGCCTCGGGGAGCAGGCCGAAGATGCGCGTCACGCCGGCGAGCTCCTCCTCGCTGCGCTCGACGACGCTCACCTCGGCGAACGCCATGACGTCACCGGCGTCGATCTCGCCGATGTCGTGGACCAGGAGCATCGCGATCACCCGGTCGAGGTTTACCGCCTCCGCGGCGAGGTGGGCGAGGGAGGCGGCGAGGAGCGCGATCTGCCAGCTGTGCTCGGCGGAGTTCTCGTAGCGGTCGAGCCCGAGGGGACGGACCTTGCGCGTCACGCCTTTGAGCTTGTCGAGCTCGAGGACGAAGTCGACGATCCTCTGCACGCCGCGAAGCCTACCGTTTTCGCTCTTCCCTGGGATGCGCCGGTTCGTCGAGCTCGATCGTCGCACGCGAGCTTCCCAGGTCTCGAAAAGTCGGCCGGTCCCGCTTCCCTGCCCGACTCGGAGCCGAGCCAGTGCCAGCTCCGCGAAAGCTCCAGTCAGGGGAGGGTGTGCTGGCGGGATCGCCCGACAGGAAGCGCCCCGGCGTCTTCCGACCGTCCCTTCTCTGAGAATTCCCGGGGACGACGCCGCGGGCGAAGCGAGCATCGCGGAGCGCGTCGAGGCGCTGCGCGTCAGGCGACACCGGGCCGCGGTGGTGCGGCCACCGGCGTCGCCTCGAACGCCGCCTTCACGGAGGGGCGGACGAGAACGACGATGGTGAAGACGCCGAGAAGGGTTCCGAACGGCGAGAAGGCGCACTCGGCCCCCGCGACGACGAGGCAGAAGAGGAACCTGCGGCGCTCGCGCAGGAACCGGGCGGCGAGGACCATGCAGCCGGCCAGGGTGAACCCTGTGACGATCCAAGCCGAAGCGAAGAAGACGAAGAACCAGCCCATCAGCTGGGGCATGGCGCTCTTCTCACCGTCGCCCAGATGCCCGGTGATCGCCGCGAGGCCGAGGACGAGGTGGAGCACCGGGAAGAGCGAGAACAGGGCCGCGAGCCCCGCGACGACGTAGTGGAAGAGGGAGAGGAGTCGAAGATGCTCGGCGTCGACGTTCGAGTCGGTCACCGTGCCCGCCTCGGGAGCCAGGAGTCGCGCCCCGGTGGGCTCGCGCTCAGGGGAAGACCTCGCCGTAGGTCAGCCAGTGGTAGAGGACGTAGAACCAGCTGAGAAAGGCGTGGATCAGCGCCCACAGGATGCTGTGGTTGATCTTCCAGCTCAAGAGCGCCGCCAGCACGGCGCCGATACTGCCGAACACGCCGCCGCCGCAGCAGCCACAGCCAGCCTTGCTTCGCCTCTCGCCCATCCCCGACTCGCTCCCGGCCCAGGTCCGCGCGAGCGGAGGCGAACGGGCTTCCGATCGCGCGGTCCTGAACGACCTGCAGAGATCGTAGCAGGCGCGCCGAGCCGTTCGAAGTGACGAGAGAGTCCTGGCCCACTGCGCGGTCCATCGGGCCTTTCTGGCTGTACCGGAAACCGATCTCGGCGCGGTGTCGGCCTCTGGCCGCGCCTGCCGCCTCACCCACCGTGGCGATCGCCGTGCTGGCCCCTACTCGCCGTCGCGTCGGCGATCCTCGTTCACCCATCCGACCAGACCGCGAGCTCATTGCCGTTGGGATCCGCGAAATGGAACCGGCGGCCGCCCGGAAAGGCGAAGATCTCCTTGACGATGGCGCCACCCTCGCGGCGGACCGTATCCCTGGTTCGTTCGAGATTCTTGGCGTAAAGCACGATCAGCGCCGCTCCGTTGCTCGTCGACGAGGATGCTTCGGACATGTAGAAGCCCCCATCCATGGCGCCGTCGTTGAACGCTCGATACTCCGGACCGTAGTCGGTGAACGACCAGCCGAACGCTCCTTCGTAGAAGCTCTGAACGGCGTCGAAGTCATGAGCGGGAAGCTCGAGATAGTTGATTCTCCTGTCGATGGGCATGTCACTCTCCTCGAAAGGTCCAGCGGGGGGGCGCTCAGAGCAGCCATTTCACCAACGTATAACCGATCCCGGCGACGTACAGCGTGCCGAAGACGGCCTTGTTGTGCTTGGCGATCCAGCGCGGAAGGTAGATGTCGAAGTTCTCGGCGCGGTCCTCGGTATAGCGCGCCGCGATGGGCGTGAGCGGACAGCGCATCCTGTTCAAGACCAGAATCGCCACCTCGACCAGGACGATCGCGACCAGGATCCAGGCGACTCCGAAGCGGCCTCGGTGCGCGAACACGAAGATCCCGAGAATGCAAGCGACGAACAACGCCCAGACGATGGTGTGTACCGTTCGGATGAGGGTCAGCATGGCTCAGCCTTGGTCCTCGGCGCGGGCCGTGAATCCACGGTGCTAGCCGCCGACTGACGTATGAGCTTAGCGGCTGGCCGGAGGCAAGTCCGCATGGACAAAAGGCTGGGCCTCACCGCGCTAGCCCGGAACCTCGGGCTCTACGAGCGAGGCAAGCTGTGCGAGGGATTCCTGCCAGCCGAGGTAGCACATCTCGAGCGGAATGACTTCAGGTAGCCCTTCTTGCACAATGTTGATCTCAGTGCCGCAGGATAGCTCCTTCAAAGCCACCGTCACCTGGATTTCCCCCGGCAGGTTCGGGTCGTCGAACTTGTCCGTGTAGCGAAGTCGCTCGTGAGGAACGAGCTCAATGTACTCGCCACCGAAAGAGTGGCCGTTCCCTGTGTTGAAATTCGTGAACGACATCCTGAAAGTGCCGCCGACCCTGGCATCCATGTGGTGAACCTTGCAGGTGAAACCGTATGGTGGAAGCCACTTTGCCATTGCGTCGGCGTCCAGGAACGCCCGATAGACACGCTCCGGCGTTGCACGGAGCACGCGATGCAATCGTACGGTACCTGCGTCCATTGTCGATTCTCCCTTCGATGCGCCGGTCTGTGGGAAAGCGGCTCGATGTTATTGCCAAAGCGCTGTGGAGAGTGCTGTGACGCCGAACCAGGCTTCTGCGACGGATTTTTTGCTGCCATCATTCCGGCTTCGAGATCATCATGGCTCCTCCGCCGGCGCTTCGCACAGCGTTCGCTGGAACGATGCCAAGGTGTGCCGTTCTCCGAGCTTCCGCCAGACGGCGCGAAAGACCCGGATCGGCTCGAAGCCGACGCGGCGGCGCAGCGCGACGCTCGCGTGGTTCGGCAAGGTGATGCCGGCGTGGGCGTCGCCGATCAGTACTTGACGCTGCAGCCGTAAGCCTTGGTCGTCGTCGGGTCGGGCGCGCTCCCCGACGCTATCGCCACCAGCGCGGCGTCGACGTAGTTGACGGTTGCGCCCCGGCCGCGCGGGTCGTCGTCGATCGCGCCCATGTAGGCGAGCTTGCCGGCGGCGTCGATCACGTACATGTGCGGCGTGGTCTTGGCGCCGTAGGCGCGGCCGATGTCGCCGCTCTCGTCGTAGAGGACCGGGTAGTCGATCCCCATCTCGTCCTGATACTTCTTGTGCTCGGCCGGCGCCAGGTAGTCGCCGTGCGACGGTTTCGTGCTGTTGATCGCCAGCCAGACGACTTCGGAGTGCTTCGCCTCGGTCGAGGTCATGGTCTTCGCCGCAGCGTGCCGGCGCGAGACCGGACAGTTCGGGTTGATCCACTCGAGCACGACGGGCTTACCCGCGAAGTCGGCAAGCGTGACTCTCTCGCCGTCGACGCTCGGCAGCTCGAAGCCGGGCGCCGATTGGCCGATCGCCAGCTCGGCGAGCGACGGGCCGGCGCAGGCGGCGAGCAGCAGCGCGGCGGCGGGGACGAGAGAAAGGTAAGTCGATCGGCTCCTCATGTCGGGACTCCTTGTCTTCGGGGTTTGATTTTTCGGGCGAGCGCGAGCAGCGCGACAAGCGTCGCGATCGCGAGGATCCAGTAGAGCCGGGTGCGAACCGCGGCGGCGGCCGGAGAGAGCGACGTCCTCCCTTCGAGCGCGATCGGGCCCGAGCCGAGCTCGAAGCCTGTCGCCGTCCACTCGAGCACGAGCGGCTCCGGCAGCGGCCGGGTCTCGTCGAACGCGCGAAAGGGCACACGAAACGCGGGCCCTTCTCCCGTTGCCACGAGCTCCGGCCGGCGCAGCTCGACCCAGTCCTGCGGGGCGAAGAAGAGATCGGGCGCGGTCGCGCGCAGCCCCTCGGCCGAGAGCCGCAGCTCGAGCGTCGACCACGGGTAGTCGCCGGAGACCCACTCGGTCACGACCGTGACGGCGGGCGTCGCCGCGGCGACCGGAATGGGCAACCGCGCGCGCCAAGCGTCGACGCCGGCGGCGGTCTCGGGGTCCTCGGCGCCGGCGCCGACCGCGAGCTCGAGCGTGAGCTCGGCAGTGTAGGGGATGCACTCCCCGCGGCAGACCAAGTAGTCGAGCCGGCCGGCGAGCGCGAGCGCCGCCGGGGCGTCGGCGGCGATCCTGGTGTCGAGCGGGTAGATCACGTGCTCCTCGTAGCCGAAGGCGACCAGATCGCCGGGCAGGTCGTAGCGGTGCGGCGCCGGGAAGCGCAGGGTCGCGGGCCCGAGCCCGAGAGCCGGCGCCAGCTCCAGCGCCGGGGGATATCCGGCGTCGCCGCTGTTCTTCCAGTAGACGTGCCAACCGGGGATCAGCGTGAGCTCGACGCCGAGGCCGGCGTCTGCGCCGGCGGGCGCGACCGCCCAGCGCGAAACCAGTCGGACCTTGGCTTGCGGCGTCTCCGACCAGGCGCCGGCGCCGGCGCCCGCGCCAGCGTCGAGAGCCAAGAGCGTACCGAGGCCGACGAAAGCGGCGAGGGTCGACAGTCTGCTGGATCGAAAGAGGCTCGACGTCATCTCGCTCTTCTACGCACCTAGCCATCGTTGGATCTGCCTCGATGTCGCTCGAGGCAGTGCTCCCGTCGTCGGGATCGACTTTGCCGGGGTCCGGTCAGAGGTTACCGGAAGAGGTTCTGCCGATTCTGTGCCGCAGTCCGTAGAAATCGGTCGGTGGCTTGCGGGCATGCGCCTCGGCGCCGTCTTCGTCGCGAGAACTGCCCCTAGAAGGAGGAGGTTTGGGGTCGTCGAGGCGCTCCGCCTTGGGCGAGCTCGCCCGGCCTGCACTCCTTCCGCACCACCCTGCTGGTCGAAGCGGCCTCGCCCCGGCTGCGGTGGTCGTGGCGCATTGCGAATGTCGGTTCCGACGAGGCCATCGCCGCGAAAGCCGCCCATTGAGGAGGGGGGCTCGGAGGGCGTCGAGGCGCTTCGCGTCGGGCGATTCAGATGGCCCGACACTTCTTCTGTGCCGCCTTCTCGGAGAGTGAGATCGGCTCGAAGCTGGACCCATGTCGCTGAGGTCGTCGAGGGTGCCGTGGCCTCGGACGACGGCTCGAGCCGAGAGGAACCTCCGGCGGTCGTCGTGGCGCCGCCAGCCCTTCCCGCGGTAGAGCGCTAGTTCGTCTTGCGATACAGGCCGTCGAAGGCGGTCTTCCAGCTCTTGCCGCCGTCGGTCGACTGCTCCCAGCGCTGGCGGACGGTGCCGTCGGGATTGGGCGTCCAGGTGATCCTCTCGATCTGCTCCCCGGTCGTCGTCGCCGTTCTGCCTTCGAGCCGCATCCGTCCCGCCTCGAAGCGGCCGTCGAGCAGGAGCACCGCCCCCTGGTTGTCGACCCAGGTCTGGTGCCAGACCCCGCGCGCCGCGTCCCAGCCGTTGAGGCTGGTGCCGACGTACTTGCCGTTCGCCGTCTCGTACTCCTCGCGCAGGATGCAGTCGCCGTAGAGCCGGGTGATGCGGTTGGAGCCGGCGATCTTGCCGCCGGCCTCGACCTTCCACTCGCCGAGCCAGAAGTCGAATTGCCGATGCTCAGGCGTGGCGCAGGGAGTTGCCGTCGGCGCCGGCGCCGGAGTGGGCGCCGCAGTCGGAGCCTGGGCGGCGGCTGGCGAGGCGGCGAGGGCGAGGAGCGCGAGCGGAGCGAAGAGGTGGCGCACGGTGGGCATCTTGGGCCTCCCTGATCTCCCGACCCTACCCGGGGATCGGCCCGGGCAGAAGCCCGAAACGGGGGATCGGTGCGAGAGCCAGGCTCGATGGGGCGAGCCGGCCCGGTGCCGGTGCGGGTCGCTGGGGGCGCGGCCAAGGCCGAGGGCCGGCGCGTGTCGCCGTCGTAGACTGCGCGGCCATGGCGCGCAAGACCCTCCGCATCGCCGCGATCGTCGTCGCTCTCGCAGTCGTCGCTCTCGCGCTCGGCTACGCCTGGCTGCGCTCGAGCGGCCGCCCGCGGCGCGAGGGGTCGGTCGCGCTCGCGGGCCTCGCGGCGCCGGTCCACGTCCGCTTCGATCGTTGGGGAGTGCCCGACATCGAGGCGGCCTCCGAGGCCGACGCCTGGCGCGCGCTCGGCTGGCTCCATGCCAACGATCGCCTCTTCCAGATGGAGATGTCGCGCCGGGCGGCGTCCGGCCGTCTCTCCGAGCTCCTCGGCGAGCGGGCTCTCGGCTATGACCGGCGCATGCGCCGGCTGCGTTTCCGGTCCGTCGCCGAAGCCTCGGCCGCCGCGCTCTCCGGGGCGACGCGAGACGCGCTCGAGGCCTACGCCGGCGGCGTCAACGACTGGCTCGCCGCGCGCGGCGAGGACCTGCCACCGGAATTCCGGGTGCTGCGCTTCCGGCCCGAGCCCTGGACTCCGGCCGACACGCTCTCCTTCATCCTGATGATGGCGCGCGACCTCTCACCGGTCGCGTCGCCCCCCGAGATCGAGCGCTTCGAGCTCCTGCGCGCTTTTGGCGCCGATCGCGCCCGCGACCTCGACGGCGCGCCCGGCGCCCGGATCTTCGCGGAGATCGAGGCGGCGGCCGGAGCCCGACCGGCCGAGCCCGCGCCGCTCGGCTCGCGACCGGAGTCGGCCGGCCTCGGCAGCAACAACTGGACGGTGGCGCCTTCGCGCTCGAGCTCCGGCGATGCGCTCCTCGCCAACGATCCCCACCTCGGTCTCGGACTTCCCAACGTCTGGTACCAGGCATCGATCCGGACTCCGACCTATCGCGCGGTGGGGATGACTCTGCCGGGCACACCGATCGTGACCCTCGGCCGCGGCCCCGACGTCGCCTGGGCGATGACCAATCTCTACGTCGATGACGTCGACGTCTTTTTCGAGCGGCTCGACCAGAGCGGCACGCGGGTGGCGCGCGGCGACGGCTGGTCGCCCATCGTCGTCGAGCCGCAGACGATCCGCGTCAAGGACGGGGAGCCGGTCGAGATCGAAGCGAAGACCACCGACCGCGGGATCTTCCTCGATGCCGACAGCGCGGCCGGGCTGCCGGCCCGCAGCGTCGCCTGGACCGCGCTCGAGCGCGGCGACCAGTTCGCGGCGATGGTCGCCCTCGCCAAGGCGCATTCGGTCGACGACGTGTCGGCCGCGATCGAGCCCTGGGTCTTCCCGCCGCAGAATCTCCTGGTCGCCGACAGGCAGGGGCACATCGTCTGGACGCCGATCGGTCGGGCACCGGACCGCTTCGGCTGGGACGGCCGCTTCCCGGCGCCCGGCTGGAGCTCCGAGGTCGGCTGGCGCGGATTGCTTCCGCCCTCCGGCAATCCCGCGCTCCTCGATCCACCGGAGGGCCTGATCGCGACGGCCAACAGTTTTCTGCCGGTGCCGACCCCCGAGTGGTTCGGCGAGGATTTCGATACTTCGTTTCGCATGGATCGGATCCGCGAGGCACTCGCGGCGCGAAGCGACTGGGACGTCGAGTCGTTCGCGGCATTGCAGGGCGATGTCGTCTCGAGCTGGGCGCGCTGGCTCGTCGCGCGGCTCGGCGACGGCTACGAGGGCGATGCCGCGCGCGCCGCCGAGGCGCTCGCCACCTGGGACGGGGCGATGGCGCTGCGCGGCCCCTCGGCTCTCTTCGCGCTCTTCGAGCGAGCGCTGCAACGCGACACTTTCGAAGACGAGGCGCGCGCCGCGGGCATCGGCCGCTTCGGCACGCGCTGGCGCCTCCTCCGACTGCTCGAGGGCGCGATCTCCACCTCCTGGTGGGACGACGTCACGACCGAGCCTGTCGAAGGGCGCCGGGAGATCCTCGCCCGCGCGCTCGCCGAGGCCTGGCGCGAGGGCGCCTCGCGCTTCGGCCCCGACGTCGCCCACTGGGACTACGGTGCGCTGCATCGCATCACGCTCGACCATCCGCTCGGCGGCGTGCCGCTGCTGGGGTCGCGCTGGAACCGAGGGCCGTTCCCGGTGCCGGGCTCGCCAACAACGATCCTCGCCTTCGGCGGACCCTGGCGCGAGGACCATCAGGAGGTCACCTACGGCCCCTCGATGCGCTTCGTCACCGATGCCGCGCGGCCGCAGGAGACCTGGGCGGTGATGCCGGGCGGGCAGTCGGGACACCCCTGGGATGCCCACTACGACGACCAGATCGAGCCCTACCTCGTGAACCGCCTGCACACCGTGCCGTGGACTGCGGAGGCGATCGATCGCGCCACGGTCTCCCGTCTCGATCTCGTGCCTGGAGGCTCGCGCTGAAGCGGCGCGACCTCGTCGCCGCGCTCGCCGCTCTCTGCGTCGCCGCGGGCTCTCCCGCGGCGTCGAGTCCCGCCGCCCCGGGCCACCTTCTGCTTTGCGGCGGCGGCGGGTTGCCCGACGACTACTGGACTCGCTTCTTCGAGCTCGCCGGCGGCAAGGACGCCGCGATCGTGATCCTCCCCACCGCCTCGGAGCGCCCCGAGGCGGGCCCGGAGTACGTCGAGGAGCTACGCGCGCTGGGCGCGACGGCGGCGCGCTGGCTGCCGCTCGCGAGCGCCGAAGACGCGCGCCGTCCCGAGCTCGTCGAGGCGATCCGTGGCGCCCGTGGCATCTTTCTCACCGGTGGCGACCAGAATCGCATCACCGCCGCGCTGCTCGATACGCCGGCGGGCGAGGCGCTGCGCGCGGCATACGGAGATGGCGGCGTCGTCGGCGGAACTTCCGCCGGCACGGCGTGCATGAGCGACCCGATGATCACCGGCGAGGGAGACTTCACCGCGCTCGCCGCCGGCAGCGTCGCACGGGCCCGCGGGCTGGGTCTGCTCCCGGGCATCCTGCTCGACCAGCACTTCGTCGCGCGCCAGCGGCAGAATCGCCTGCTCGTCTCGGTGCTCGAGCGCCCCGACCTGCTCGGCGTCGGCGTCGACGAGCGCACGGTCCTCTGGGTCCGTCCCGACGGGAGCCTCGAGGTCTTCGGCGCGGGCTGGGTCGAGATCTACGACGCCGCGGCAGCGACAGTGCGCGGCGCCGGCGCCGCGCCCGGCACGCCGCTCGCGGCCGACGGCGTCCGTCTCCATCTCTTGCGCGCCGGCGATCGATTCGATCCGGAGCGCCGCGCCCGCCTGCCCTAGCCCCATGAGCTTTCCCGGCTTCGAGGAGTTCCTGGTCGACTGCCCGCATTGCGGCGAGACGGTCGAGGTCTCCTTCGAGACCGACGTCGAGGGCGAGCTTGTCGTCGACTGCCAGGTCTGCTGCCGCCCCTGGCGCGTGACCCTCAGCCGAGGGGCGGACGGCGCGGTCGACCTCGCGGTCGAGGCGGGCGAGTGATTAGGGTATCTGGCAGTACGGGCGCCGCTCAGAGCAGCCGGCGGCGGCGGACGCGCTTGGGCAGCTTGCGCTCGACGTAGGGCTCGACGCCGGGGGTGGTGCAGCGCGGCAGCTTCTGGCCGATCGACGACTCGATGTCGCGGATCATCTCCTTCTCGAGCCAGGTGGCGATCGTCGAGACGATGCCTGTCGCGTCGCCGCGCGCGGTGCGGCCGGCGCGGTGGACGTAGTCCTCGACGGTCTCCGGGATGTCGTAGTGGATGACATGCTCGATCGCCGGGATGTCGAGGCCGCGTGAGGCGACGTCGGTCGCGATCAGAATCCGGTGATGCCCCTCGCGGAAGCTGCCGAGCGCCCGCAACCGCTCCGCCTGGGTCATGTCGGCATGCAACCGCTCGACCGGGTGCCCCTCCTTGGCGACAAGCTTGTAGAGCCACTCGGCGTCGCTGCGGCGTCTGACGAAGACAAGCGTCGGGCCCAGCTCGTGGTTGAGCAGCGAGTGGATGCAGGGGCGCTTGTTGTCGATGTCGACGAGGTAGAGCCGGTGGGTGATGCCGGCGGCCGCGCGCCCCGGGGGCATGATGTCGACGCGCAGCGGATCGGTCAGGAACCGCTGCGCCAGCCGCTCGATCGGCGGCGGCATGGTGGCCGAGAAGAGCATCGTGTGGCGGTTCGTCGGCACGGTCTCGAGCACCCGCAGGATCTGCGGCATGAAGCCGAGATCGAGCATGTGATCGGCCTCGTCGAGCACCAGCTCCTCGACGCGGTCGAGTCGCACGGTGCCCCGCTCGAGATGGTCGAGCAGACGGCCCGGGGTCGCCACCACGATCGCCGGATGCCGCTTGAGCGCATCCATCTGATGGCGGATGTTGAGGCCGCCGACGAGCGACACGGCGCGCAGCTGGCGCACCGCGCCGAAGTAGTCGAGAAACGCCTTGGTCTGCAGCGTGATCTCACGCGTCGGCGACAGCACGAGGCCGCGAATGTCGCGCGCCCCCGCGAGGCGCGTGACCATCGGCAGCGCGAAGGCGGCGGTCTTGCCGGAGCCGGTTTCGGCGAGGCCCATGACGTCGCGCCCGGTGAGGGCAGCGGGAATCACGGCGGCCTGGATCGGCGTCGGGTGGACCCAACCGAGCTCTTCGACCGCCCGCCGGAGCTCGGCCGGGAGGCCGAGGTCGTCGAAGGAGGCTTCGGTCTCGGGGACGGGATGTATCGGGAGGGAGGCTTCGTGCATCCGGGGGCATTCTATCCGTCCCCGTTCCCGGCGTCGGCCCGGGCGGCAAAGAGCGTGCCCTGGGCCGGTTCGTCGTCGGCGTCGACGAAGCCGGAGAGGCCGACGCCGGCGAGCCGGTAGAGCGTCTCGTCGGGCAGCCCGACGCGGGCGGCGAGGCGGCGGGCGATCTCGGCGAGCTCGCCGGCCGATCCGACCGGTTTCGTCGTCGTCTCGCGCCGAGTGACGATCCGGAAGTCGGAGGTCTTGAGCTTCACCGTGACCGTGCGTCCGCGCCGTGCCTTGCGGGTCGCGGCCGCGAAGACCCGCTCGGCGGAGCGCTCGAGCGTCTCGCCGAGCTCGGCCAACGGCCGATCGCGCTCGAAAGTGTCCTCGGCGGAGATGGAGCGGGTCGGCCGGTCGGTCACCACCGGGTGCTCGTCGCGGCCGTGCGCGAGCTCGTGCAGGCGGACGCCGAAGCGACCGAAGCGACGGTCGAGCTCGCGCACGTCGAAGCGCCGGAGGTCGCTTACGGTTTCGACGCCGAGCGCCGCGAGCGCGGCGCCGGTCGCCTTGCCGACGCCGGGCAGCCGCGCGACCGGCAGCGGCGCGAGGAACGACTCGACGTGGTGCGGACGGATGACGAACAGGCCGTCGGGCTTGCGCCAGTCGGAGGCGATCTTGGCGAGGAATTTGTTGGGCGCCACCCCGGCCGACGCGGTGAGCGCGGTTTCGGCTCGGATCTCGGCGCGGATCACGCGGGCGGTTTCCGTGGCGGAGGCGAGTCCCGTCTTCTCTCGGGTCACGTCGAGATAGGCCTCGTCGAGGGAGAGCGGCTCCACGAGGTCGGTATGACGGAGGAAGATCGCCCGGATCTGGCGCGATACTTCGCGGTAGCGGTTGAAATCGGGGGCGACGAAGACGCCGTCCGGGCAGAGCCGCGCCGCGGTCACGGCGGGCATGGCGGAGCGCACGCCGTACTCGCGCGCCTGGTACGAGGCGGCGCAGACCACCGAGCGCGCGCCGCGCCAGGCGACGATCACCGGCTGGCCCGCGAGCTCCGGCCGATCGCGCTGCTCGACCGACGCATAGAAGGCGTCCATGTCGACGTGGACGATCTTGCGCGGGTGGGAGGCCGGGTCCATCTCTCTCGCGCCCGGTGCCGGGGGCAAGCTCAGGGGCAAAGGAAGGCGGCGGTGTCGCCCACCGTCTGCGGATAGGAGCCGAGCGGGTTCTGGTAGATCTTGACGTCGCCGGTCACCGAGTCGCGCACTTCGAGCAGGTAGGCCTGGTTGGTGAGGCCGGAGACGAAGACCCAGAACGAGTTGAAAGGCTCGACGCAGGCGTCGACCATCTTCACGCCCATCTCGAAGTTGGCCGGGTCGAAGAACCAGAAGAAGACCGACTGATCCGATTCCGCGCGCGCTGAGCCGAACGACATCACATTGCCCTGCCCGATGGCGACTTCGGTGACCCAGGTCACGCGCGCCTCGAAGCGACCTTCGAGCAGGCAGGCGGTCGCGCCATCGGACAGACAGGGCGCTGCTTCGGCGGATTCGGCGCGGGGCGCCGGCGCAGGAACGACGGGCGTCGGGAGAGTCGCGTCATTCATCGGCTGGCCGCAGGCGAACGCGGCGGTGTCGCCCACCGTCTGCGGATAGGAGCCGAGCGGGTTCTGGTAGATCTTGACGTCGCCGGTCACCGAGTCGCGCACTTCGAGCGCGTAGGCCTGGTTGGTGAGGCCGGAGACGAAGACCCAGAACGCGTTGAACGGCTCGACGCAGGCGTCGACCATCTTGACGCCCATCTCGAAGTTGGCCGGGTCGAAGAACCAGAAGAAGGCGGACTGGTTCGACTCCGCGCGCTCGCCGAGGAAGCTCATCACCCGCGCCTCGCCGGAGGCCGCCGAGGTCGTCCAAACGACCCCGACGTCGAAGCGGCTGTCGAGCAGGCAGGCTGTCGTCTCCCCGCGCGCGCAGGGCGAGAGGTCCTGGGCAGGGGCCGCGGACGCGCTAGCGAGCAGCAGGGTCGGCAACGCGACGCCAAGGAATCGGGCGGAAAGGGTCATCGGAAGTCCTCCTGACGGTGGTTTCCCGTAGTGGGCCAACGGTTCACTCCTCACCGCCGGCGTCGTCGAGATCCGCGGCCCGGCGCGGCTCGACCTGGAGCGTACGCCAACGGACGAGAGTGACCTCGCCGTCGGGCGCGCCGCGGCGCTTGCCGAGGTCGCGACCGTTGGCGACATGGACGGCTACGCGGCCGGCGTTCTTTGCCTTCGAGTAGCCGGCCGCGAGGCTCGCGGCGAAGCGTTCGGTCGCGCGCGGCAGCCGGTCGCACCGATCCGGATTGCGCACGACCACATGCGAGCCGGAGTCGCCCGCCAGATGGAACCAGAAGTCGTCCGGCGCGGCGAGATGGAGCGAGAGGCGGTCGTTGTCCTCGGCCGTCTTGCCCACCAGGACCACGAACCCGTCGGGCGAGACGAAACGCCGGGCGACTCGGCGGCCACGCCAGACGCCGGCGTCCGGATCGGAGGGGGGGGGCGGTTCTTTCCGTCTCTCTTGCGCCACGATCGGGAGACTACACCCGCTCCGGGGTAGAATGGCGGAGCTTCCGCGGCGCCCGTCCCCCGGAGCGCCCCCGATTCAAACGATCCATCCTCATGGAGTTTCCCCCACCTTGACCCGAAGAATGCTGATCAACGCCCGGAGCCGGGAGGAGCTGCGCGTCGCCGTGGTCTCCGACACGCTCCTGGAGAACTACCAAGTCGAAATCGCCGAAGGAGGGCTCACCCGCCACAACATCTACCGCGGCGTGATCGCCAACCTCCAGCCCACCCTGAACGCCGCCTTCGTCGACTACGGCGCGGGCAAGAACGGCTTCCTCGCGATCCAAGACGTGGTCGACGAGGCCTGTTACAAGAACCCGCCGAAGGGGAAGCGCCCGCAGATCGACGATCTGCTCGAGAAGGGCAAGCCGATCGTCGTCCAGGTCCAGCGCGATCCGGAGGGACAGAAGGGCTCGGCGCTCACGACCAACCTGTCGCTCGCCGGCCGCTATCTCGTGCTCACCCCGTTCGACGAGACGCGCGGAGTCTCGCGCAAGGTCGAGGACGAGGAGACCCGCGGCAGCCTCAAGGACCTCGTCCGCAAGCTCGAGCTACCCGACGGGTGCGGCGTGATCGTGCGCACCAACGCGCTCGACCAGACCCGCGCGGAGCTGCAGCGCGATCTCGCTGCGCTCCTGCGCGTCTGGAAACGGATCCAGGCCGAAGCGCGCAAAGGGAGTGGCGCGCGCCTGCTCTACAGCGACCAGGATCTGATCCTGAAAGCGCTGCGCGACCACCTGGACTCGTCCGTCGACGAGCTGCTGGTCGACGACGACGACGTCCACACCCAGGCTCAGGAGTACATGCAGGCCTTCATGCCGCGATCGAAGACCCGGCTCGAGCGCTACTCCGAGCGCGTGCCGCTCTTCTCGCGCTATGGCCTCGAGAGCCAGATCGAGCGGATGTTCGCGCGCACCGCGCCGCTCGTCTCGGGCGGCTCGATCGTGATCGACAGCACCGAGGCGCTGACCGCGATCGACGTCAACTCTGGCCGCTCGAGCGGCGGCAACCACGAGGACATGGCGCTCCAGACCAACCTCGAGGCGGCGCGCGAAGTGGCGCGCCAGCTGCGCTTGCGCGACCTCGGCGGCCTGGTCGTCGTCGACTTCATCGACCTGAGGGCGTCGAAGTCGAAGCGTGCGCTCGAGAAGACGATGAAAGACGCGATGAAAGCCGATCGCGCGCGGTCGACGGTCGGCCGGCTTTCGCCCAACGGCCTGCTCGAGATCAATCGACAGAAGATTCAGCAGTCGCTCAGCGTCCGCGCGCACCGCCCTTGCCCGACCTGCTCGGGTACCGGACGGGTGCCGTCGATCGAGTCGGTGGGCTTGAACTTGTTGCGCCGGATCGAGGCGCGCGCGGCGACCGGCCGCTTGCTCAAAGCGCGGGTCGAGATGCACCCGGAGCTCGCCGAGGCGATCCAGAACGGTCGCCGTCACGACTTCGCTCGGCTCGAGGAGGAGTTCGACGTCGAGGTCGAGATCGTGGCCTCGAGCCGCTTGCGCGGCCCGGAGGAGCAGATCGAATGGCGTGACCGTCCATCGCCCCACCTGCCGGCGGGACCGGTGGCGCCACGCGCGCCGGAACCGGTCGCGCGGCGGACGCCCGCGGTGAAGAAGGCTACGACGCCGGCCGAGGCCGGCCCCGAGGCGGATGGCAATGGCAACGGCAAGCGCAAACGCCGCCGCCGCGGCGGCCGCAAGAGGCGCGGCAAGGGCGGCGAGGTCGCAGCCAATGGCGGCGGCAATGACGACACGACGGCGCAGCTGGTGGACCCCGAAGCGGACGAGCTGATCCTCTTCGGCCCCGACGCCGACGGAGGGCTCGACGAACGGGACGAGGAGTGGGCCGGCTACCCGCCGTTGCCCGATGACGGGACGGACGCTCCGGATCGGCGCGAGCCGCTCGATTCGATCCCGGTCGAGCGATCGGGCCCGAGCCTCGACGAGCCGTCGGACGAGGAGAGTGCGGGCGATCCCAAGCTGGCCGCTGCTGCCGATGGGGCGCGCCCCCGCCGCCGCCGCCGCGGTGGACGTCGGCGCGGCGGGCGACGCCGGCCGGCGGAAGGTGGCGCGCCGGCAGAGCGGCCGCTCGAGGCTTCACTCGAAGAGCGCTCCGGGGACGCGGATGCCGGTGGCGCTCAGCTCGAGCTCCCCCCGGGCGTTCCCGAGGAGTGAGCCCGGCCGCCGCCGGATCGCGGCGCTGCTGCTCGCCGCGATGACCGGCGCGGCGGCCGCGGGCGCTTCGGAACGGGTTTCGATCGTCACGGCGGGCGAGGTCGAACCCGGCCTGGTCTCGATTCTCGACACGCGCGAGGTTTCGACGTTTCGCTCCGGGCACCTGCCTGCTTCACGTCGCTTCGACTGGCGCGACTGGACGGAGGAGCGACCCGGTTTCTTCGGCTGGCTCTTCGGCGATCCCGCCCGCTGGGGCCGGCTGCGCGGGTTGGACGGACCCTCCGGGGCGCTGACGAGACAGCTCTCCGCGCTCGGCCTGGCGAACGATCGAGCGATCCTGGTGGTCGGCGGTGGTGGCGGCTGGGGCGAGGAAGGGCGCTGCGCCTGGAGCCTGCTCGCCTGGGGCGCCCGCGACGTCCGTTTGCTCGACGGCGGCTTTCCGGCTTGGAGCGCAGGGGGCGAGCGCCCGGTCGAACGGGGCCCCGCGCGCGTCGGTGCGTCCGGTGACTTTCGCCTCGAGCCCCACCCGGAACGCCGGATCGACCTCGCCGAGCTCACGCGTCGGCGCTCGGAACCCGGTCTGGTGCTGCTCGACGCGCGCACGCCGGCGGAGTTCGCCGGCGAACGGCTCGCGGGACAGCGGCGCGGAGGACACCTGCCCGGTGCCCGGCTAGTGCCGGCCGCCGCGCTCTACCGCAGCGATGGTCGCTTCGTCGGGGCCGAGGAGCTGGCGCAGTTGGTCGGCGATCTGCAGGCGGACGGCGCGACCGTCACTTACTGCACCGGCGGAATACGCTCGGCTCTGCTCGCGGTTCTGCTCGAGGCTCGCCTCGGCATCGAGGCGCGCAACTTCGACGGCTCGCTCTGGGAGTGGTCGGCGCACCGGAACCTGCCGCTCGCCACCGACGACGACGGGCGTTGACGCCGACGTCACCTGCTTGCCGCAACGCGGCTTGGCGGCGCTCGGCCGCGAGCCGGTATCCTCGATGGTTCCAGGAGGACGGATGACCGACCACATCGACGACGATCGCGCGGAGACCCGGGAGTGGCTCGAGGCCCTCGACGACGTGATCTCGACGCGCGGCGAGGACCGCGCGCGCTTCTTGATGCAGCGCCTGCAGGACCACGCCTACCGGCGCACCGTGCCACTGCCTTCGCCGACCACGCCCTACGTGAACACCATCCCGGTTCACGAGCAGCCCGATTTCCCGGGCGACCGGCAGCTCGAGCGGCGAATCAAGTCGATCGTGCGCTGGAACGCGTTGGCCATGGTGGTGCGGGCCAACCGCGAAGAGGACGGCATCGGCGGCCACATCTCGACCTACCAGTCGGCCGCGACGCTCTACGAGATCGGTTTCAATCACTTCTTCCGCGGCCGCGGCGAGGGTGGCTTCGGCGGCGACCTGATCTACTTCCAGGGCCACGCTTCGCCGGGCATCTACGCTCGCGCCTTCCTCGAAGGCCGGCTCCCGGTGCAGCGGCTCGAGAACTTCCGCGAAGAGCTCAAACCGGGTGGCGGCCTCTCGTCCTATCCGCACCCCTGGCTGATGCCCGAGTTCTGGGAGTACCCGACCGTCTCGATGGGGCTCGGACCGATCACCGCCATCTACCAGGCGCGTTTCATGAAGTACCTCGAGAACCGCGGGCTGCTCGCGCCGACGGGCCGGAAGGTCTGGGCCTTCCTCGGTGACGGCGAGACCGACGAGCCGGAGACCCTGGGCGCGCTCACCCTCGCCTCGCGCGAGCGGCTCGACAACTTGATCTTCGTCGTCAATTGCAACCTGCAGCGCCTGGATGGCCCGGTGCGCGGCAACGGCAAGATCATCCAGGAGCTCGAAGCGGCGTTCCGTGGCGCCAGCTGGAACGTGATCAAAGTGATCTGGGGATCCTCTTGGGATCATCTGCTCGAGCGCGACACGGACGGCTGGTTGGTCCGGGTGATGAACGAGACGATCGACGGCGAATACCAGAAGTACTCGGTCGAGGGGGGCGCCTACATTCGCGAGAATTTCTTCGGCAG
This sequence comes from uncultured Acidobacteriota bacterium, assembly GCA_963700315.1. Lineage (GTDB taxonomy): Bacteria > Acidobacteriota > Thermoanaerobaculia > Multivoradales > JAGPDF01 > JACTMI01. Next base: position 420,475 of record CAVOXC010000004.1, read on the forward strand.
GTACCCGGAGCTCGCGGCGATGGTGGCCGACATCCCGGAAGACAAGATGCCGTATCTGCGTCGCGGCGGCCTCGACCCGGTCAAGGTCCACGCCGCCTACAAGCTGGCGACCGAGACCACCGGCATGCCGACGGTGATCCTCGCCAAGACGATCAAGGGCTACGGCCTGGGCATGGCGGGTGAGGGCAAGAACATCACCCACCAGCAGAAGAAGTTGAACGAAGTGGAGCTGCGCGCCTTTCGCGACCGTTTCGACATTCCGGTTTCGGACGCCGACATCGCCGAGGCGCCCTTCTACCGGCCGGACGACTCGAGCCAGGAGATCCAGTACCTGCTCGAGCGGCGTCACGCGCTCGGCGGTTTCGTGCCCGCGCGCAAGGTCTTCACCGGCGCCCTGCCGACGCCGGAGCCGGAATACTTCGCCGAGTTCCACGGCGGCGTCGAGCGCGAGGTCTCGACCACGATGGCGTTCGTCCAGATGCTTCGCCTGGTGCTCAAGCACCCGGAGCTCAGCGCCCGGGTGGTGCCGATCGTCCCCGACGAAGCGCGCACCTTCGGCATGGAATCGCTCTTCCGCCAGCACGGGATCTACGCTTCGACCGGCCAGCTCTACGAGCCGGTCGACTCTGGCACGCTGCTGCTCTACAAGGAGGCGAAGGACGGCCAGATCCTGGAGGAAGGCATCACCGAGGCGGGCTCGATGTGCTCCTTCACCGCCGCCGGGACCTCCTACGCCAGCCATGGTCTGCCGATGATCCCGTTCTTCATCTACTACTCGATGTTCGGCTTCCAGCGGATCGGCGACCTGATCTGGGCCTTCGGCGACCAGCGCGGCCGAGGCTTCCTGCTCGGAGCGACCGCAGGGCGCACGACGTTGAACGGCGAGGGGCTGCAGCACGAGGACGGCCACAGCCATGTGCTCGCGGCGACAGTACCCAACCTGGTGGCCTACGACCCGGCCTACGCCTACGAGCTCGCGGTCATCCTCCAGGACGGCCTGCGCCGGATGTACAGGGAGAACGAAGACGTCTTCTACTACATCACCCTCTACAACGAGAACTACGTGATGCCGCCGATGCCCGAGGGCGCCCGCGAGGGCATTCTCAAGGGTCTCTACAAGTTGGCTGGCCTGGAGCCGACGCCGGGACGACCGCGGGTGCAGCTGCTCGGTTCCGGTCCGCTGCTGCGCTCGGCGCTGGAGGCGCGCGAGATCCTCCGCGAACGCTACGGCGTCGACGCCGAGGTCTGGAGCGCGACGTCCTACAAGGAGCTGCGGCGCGAGGCGCTCGAGTGCGAGCGTTGGAGCCGCCTGCACCCCGCCGAGCCGCGCCGGGAGCCCTATGTTGAACGGCTGCTCGGCGAGGCGCCGGGTCCGGTGGTCGCGGTCTCCGACTTCATGAAGCTCGTCCCCGACCAGATCGCCCGCTGGGTGCCGCAGGGGCTCACCTCGCTCGGCACCGACGGCTACGGCCGGAGCGAATCGCGCCGGGCGCTGCGCCGCTTCTTCGAAGTCGATGCGGCGCACGTCGTGCTAGCCGCGCTCGAGGCGCTGGCGCGCCGCGGCGACATCGAGCGCGAGGTCGCGGCCAGCGCCGTCGGCGAGCTCGGTTGCGATCCCGAAGCGCCGGATCCCGTCCGTTCCTGAGCCCGCCCTTCGGGACGGCGAGCTACGGCGCGATCCTGCTAGCATTCGAGATCTAGGACTCGAGACCGGAGCCCGTGTCTTCTCACCGGATCATCAGCCTGATCGGCCTGCTCTGCCAACTCTGCGGCGTGGGTCTGCTGGCGCTGCTCTTCTTCCTCTTGCGGCGGCAGGCGCGGCGCGGGCGCTATCTGCTCGCCTGGACCTGGTCCTGGTTCTTCCTGTTCGGGTCGTTGGCGGCGACCGGGTTGCGCCTCGTCTTGTCCCCGATCTCGGGCCCTCCGGCGTCCGGCTTCGCCGAGCCGCTGGGGGCTCAGCTACTGTCATTCCTCACGCTCTGGGGGCAGCTCGGGCATGCTCTCCTGCTCCTCTCCGGGGCCGCCGCGTTCGTGCGCGGGTCACGCCTCGTACGCTGCTTCTCGCTCGGTCTGCCGGCCGCTGGCCTCTACGCGCTGATCAGCCTGCTCGCTGCGCAGGGGTTCCCCCGGCTGGTCTACTTCCAGGGTCCGGCGCTCATGGCGCTCTACGCCGCCGCGGCCGGGCTGCTGGCGCGGCGCCTTTTCGCGCACCGGACTTTCGGAGTCTCGCTGGCGTTCGTCGGCCTCGCAACGCACGCCTTGCTCTTGGCGGTCTACTCGTTGTCGTACCTCGTGGGCAACTCGGCGGGCGCCTCGCCGCACGGTCTCTTCCTGACCCTGGCCTCCTACGGCTCGTTCTTCGATCTGCTGCTCCAGGTCTTGCTCGGGCTGGGGATGGTGCTGATCGTGAGCGACGAGGCGCGGCGCGAGCTCGACGCCGCCTACGGCCAGCTCGAGATCGCCTACGACGAGCTCCAACGCGATTCCAACATCGATCGCCTGACCGGCTGCTTCAACCGGCGGGCGTTCGAGGAGCGCGTCGGCCTCGAGGGGCTCAAACAGGTCTTCGGCTCGATCGCGGTCATCGATCTCGACAATCTGAAGGAAGTCAATGACCGGCTGGGGCACGAGGCCGGCGACCAGCTGCTGCGTCACCTGGTGCAGAGCCTCCGCCGCCGGCTGAGGCCGTCGGATCGCATCTTCCGGCTGGGCGGTGACGAGTTCGCGATCGTGCTCGAGCGCGCGCGCCTCGACGAGGCCCACGCGCGTGTGTCGGCGATCTTCCGCGACGCGCCCAAGATGAAACTGGAGGGGACTTGGCCCGGAATCGCGGAGCTCGCGGTGGCGGTCAGCCTCGGCGCCGCCGAGTTCGAATCGCTGGACGGGCTCTCCCACGCGCTGCGCAAGGCCGACCGGCGCATGTACGACGACAAGCGGAGACGCAAAGGGCTCGACGACGCGGTGACGACCAGTGAAGGGGTCTCGGTTCCGCGAGGCGGGCCGGGCTTTTCGCTGGAGCCGCCGCGGGAAGAAGGCTGACCTCTCGGCCTACGAGAGCTCGGGAGGAGCGAGCCGATGATCATCAACCGCATCCAGCCGCTGTCGCTCGCCAAGGTGATGGCCGGCGTTTACGGCGGCCTCGAGCTCGAGGTTGACTGAACGCGGTGGATCGCCGGCCCCGGCCGACTCGCCGCGGGTCCTGGCGCCGCCGCCGCTGATCTTCCTCGGCTGCCGGAGCGCGACCTTGGTGCTGGGGCGATCGCTCGAGAAGCTCTCGAGTATGGGTACGTTGGTACGGCGCGAAGGGCTGTCGCGCGCCCGCCGCGACGACTTCCCGTCACGCCTATCTATGGAAAGCAAGAGTCGCGCGTGGCGCGAGGGCCGATCGCGTGAGCGCCAACCGGCTTCAGCGCGATTCGAGAGCGGAGAAGCAAGCGCGCTCGTGCGTCGGGGCTTGGCGATGATGCTGTCGGCCGCCGTGGGTGTGTCCGGGGCCACCGCCGAATCCGTCGAGCGGGCGGAGCTGAGGGTGCTCGCCGCCGCGAGCCTGGCGGACGCGATGGCCGAGGTAGCGACGGCGTGGGCGGCCTCCGGTGGAGTCCGGATTCAGCTCCAGCTCGGCGGCTCGAACGACCTGCTGCGCCAGATCGAGGCGGGTGCACCCGCCGACCTCTTCGTCTCCGCGGACGCGGCCAAGATCGACCGGCTCGAGGCCCTGGGCCTGCTCGCGCCAGGGACGCGGCGCGACTTGCTGTCGAATCGACTGGTCGTCATCGCACCCGACCACGGCGACTGGCCGGCCGCGGGCGCTCTGGGACTCGCCGAGCCCGCCGTCCGGCGCATCGCGCTGGCGCAGCCCGAGGCGGTGCCGGCGGGCATCTACGCGCGCCAGTGGCTCGAGCGGATCGGGCTCTGGCAACGCGTGCGCGAGAAGATCGTCGCGACCGATAACGTGCGCTCGGCGCTGGCGCTGGTCGCCGCTGGCAACGCCGACGCTGGCGTCGTCTACTCGACCGATGCGGCGGCGAGCGACCGGGTGCGGGTCGTCTACGAGGTGCCGGGCGCGGAGGGGCCGCGCATCGTCTATCCGGTAGCGGTCCTCGCCGACGCGCCGAACCCCGACGCGGCCCGGCGCTTCACCGAGTTTCTCGCCGGCACCGAGGCGCGGCGGGTCTTCGAGCGCCACGGCTTCTCGCGACCGCAGTGAGCGGCCGCCGGCGAGTGGCTCACTCGTAGCGCAGCGAGTCGATCGGGTCGAGCTTGGCGGCGCGCCAGGCTGGGAAGATGCCGAAGACGAGGCCGACGCTCGCCGAGACGCCGAGGCCGACGGCGATCGACCAGAAAGGCGTCGCGGTCGCGAGCGGCGAGATGTTGCGCACGAGGGCGGCGATGCCGACTCCGACTGCGACGCCGATCGCCCCGCCGATCGCGGCGAGGGTCATCGCTTCGATCAGAAACTGGATCAGGATGTCCTGCTTGACCGCGCCGAGCGCCTTGCGGATGCCGATCTCACGCGTCCGCTCGGTGACCGAGACCAGCATGATGTTCATCACGCCGACGCCGCCGACCAGCAGGGCAATCGAGGCGATCAGGATCATCGTCGCCGAGATGCCGTCGGTCACGGCGCGCAGGCTGCCGATCAGCTTGTCCGGCGTCAGGATGCCGAAGTCGTTGGGTTGGTTGAAGCGCAGGCCGCGACGCTGCCGCAGCACCGCGATGCCCTGCTCGATCGCGTCGTCGACCAATTCCGCTCGCCAGGGCACCGTCGCGATGTTGACGCCGAATTCACGCGCGACCCAGGGAAACGACCGGTCGAAGGTCGAAAAGGGAAGCATGACATGCGCGTCGGTGGACTCGAAGCCGGTCGCGCCCTGCTGCTCGAAGACTCCGATGACGGTGTAGCGGCGTGCGTTGAGCGTCACCTGCTTGCCGATCGGGTCGCCGAACGGGAAGAGCGTGTCGGCGAGCGCCCAGCCGATGACGATGACCTCGGAGCCGCGGCGGTCGTCGGCCTCGGTGATGAATCGCCCGAGCTCGAGCTGCTTGGCGTTGGCGTCGAGGTAGCCGAAGGTGACTCCGGCGACCGTGTCCGGCGTCCCTTCGAGGCCGCGGTAGGAGAGTGACGGGATCTGTCCGCCCGAGCGCGGGCTCGGGAACCAATAGCGCTCGGGAGAGACCGAGCGCATCGCGGGGCAGTTCTCGCGCAGCGCGACGGCGTCGTCGTAGGTGAGGTGGCGCCGCAAGCGCTGCTCCTCGTCCTGGTTGCCGCCGCCCGGTCCGAATTGCGGGTCGAAGCGCTGGAACTGAACGAGCGTCGAGCCGAACGACTCGAAGCTCTCAGTCACGCCGCGGTTGAATCCCTCGACCATCGACACCATGGCGATCACGGTCGCGACGCCGATGACGATGCCGACCACGGTGAGCGCCGTCCGCAGCTTGTGTCCGAGAATCGCCGTCTTGGCGAACAGGACGTTCTCCAGGAACCCGCGGCGCAGGGCGTGCAGGAGCGTCTTACTCATAGCGCAGTGCCTCGATCGGTGGCAGATTCGCGGCCTTGCGGGCCGGGAAGACCCCGGCGACCAGGCCGGTCACGAGCGAGATGGTGAGGCCGGCGACGACGAGGCCGAGGGTGACCCGTGTCGGCAGCGGAAAGGCGGCCGACAGCCCCTTGGCGATGGCCCAGCCGACGCCGACGCCGATCAGACCGCCGATCAGCGAGAGCAGCGTCGCCTCGGTGAGGAACTGCAGGAGGATGTCGCGCTTGCGCGCGCCGATGGCGCGGCGAATGCCGATCTCCTTGGTGCGCTCGATCACCGAGACGAGCATGATGTTGGCGATCACCACGCCGCCGACGATGAGCGAGATTCCCGAGATGAAGGTGACGAGCGCGAAAGCGCCGGCGGAGATCTGCTTCCAGACCGTCTGGACCGACCCCGAGGTGACGATGCCGAAAGGATCCACGGCGCGGAACTTGGTGTTGCGGCGCGCGCGCAGGATCGTCCGCACCTCGTCCATGGCCGCCTCCTGGTTCTCGGTGCCGCCCTGCGGCCGGACGAAGATGGCGACGCTGCGACGCAGGCCGAACTGCTTGCGGAAGGCGCCCAGGGGACGTAGAGGCGGTTGTCCTGGTTCTGACCGAGCACCGAGCCCTGCTTGGCGAGCAGCCCGACCACTTTGTAGGGAACGCTGCCGACCCAGATCAGCCGGCCGACCGGATCGAGCGGCCCGAACAGCTCCTCGCGCACGCCCGAGCCGATGACCGCGATCGGCGCCGCGCGCCGGTTCTCGGCATCGAGAAAGAAGCGGCCGGCGTCGAGATCGAGATTGGAGAGCTCGGCCAGGTTCGCGGTGCCGCCGATCACGGTGACGCCGGGGAGACGCTCCGCGCCGCGCTTGACCGGCTGGTTGTCGACATTCTGCACTCCGACCTGGGCGCACCCGGCGCACAGGCGCTCGACCGCGCTGGCATCCTCGAGGGTGATCCGTTTGCGCTTCAGCGCTTCGATGAACTCCTCGCGGCTGGTGATGATGCCGAACTGCGTGACGACGAAGACGTCCGGGTTGAGCGAGATGATCTTCTCGGCGACGTAGGCGTTGAGGCCGTTGATGATCGCGACGACCGAGACCACGGTCATCACGCCGATGATGACGCCGAGCAGCGTCAGGAAGCTGCGCAGCTTGTGGCGGCGCAGCGCGGTGACGGCGATTCGCAGGGTCTCCATGGGATGGGCTCGAGCTCGGAGGCGGAGAGTGGGCGCGGCGCGGGCCGCGCTCAGCCGCGTTCGCCCTTGTCGCCCTCCTTCTTCGGCTCCTCGAGACGAACCTTGTCGCCGTCCTTGATCTCGCGCAGCGCCTTGAACGGTCCGGTGACGATCTCCTTGCCCTCTTCGACGCCCGAGACGACCTCGACCATGGTCTCGCCCAGGAGCCCGGTCTCGACGGCTGGAACTGGATGGTCTTCTCCGCCGCGGCGAACAGGTAGACACCCTCCTCCTCCTCGCGCTCGCCGAGCTTGGCCTCTTCGCCCTCGGGCAGCGGCTTGTCGCGCACGACCAGGGCCTGGATCGGAATCGCCAGCACGCCGAGCGCGGTGCCGGTCAGGATGTCGGCGGAGCAGGAGAAGCCGGGCCGGATGTCGGCGGGCGGATCCTCGAGCTGGATCTTGACCTCGAAGTTGACCGCGGAATCGCCGCCGCTCACCGGGATCGGCGAGGAGCCGACCTCGGTGATGATGCCGGCGAACTTCCGCTCGGCGTAGGCGTCGATCCGCACGTCGGCGGTCTGGCCGACGCGCACGCTCGGCACGTCGGTCTCGTCGACCTGCATCACCGCCTCGACCACGCTCATGTCGGAGATGGTCATGAGCTTCGTGCCCGGGTTGTTCATCGTGCCGATGACGGCGATCTCGCCCTCCTCGACCGGCAGCGCGGTGACGACGCCGGCGATCGGCGCGGTCATCTTGGTCTTCGAGAGCTCGTCGCGGGCGCCGGCGAGGTTGGCCCGCGCCTGCTCGATCCGCCGCTCGACCGCCATCGTGGTCGCCTCGGCGGCGTCGAAGGAGGCCTTGGCGCTGTCGACGTCGGACTGCGACACGATCTCGTCGGCGAAGGAGCGCTGGACGCGCTCGTAGGCCTTCTTCGCCTCCTCGGCGCGGGCGCGGGCGGCGTCGCGGTCGAAGAAGAGGGCCTTCAACGACTCTTCGGCCGAGAGCGCGGTCGCTTGGCGCTGGTTCTGGTCGATCTGCAGCAGGAAGTCGCCGCGTTCGACGACGTCGCCCTCGCGCACGGCGAGGTTGACGATCTGCCCCATGAGGTTGGCCGAGAGGTCGACCTTGCGCTGCGCCTCGATCTTGCCGGTGGCCGTCACCAGGCTCTTGAGGTCGGTCCGCTCGACCTTCTGAACGGTGACCGCCGGGGCCTTCTTCTTGCTGGATTGATAGATGTTGACGGCGATCAGGCCGACCACCAGGACGGCGGCGACCACCGCGCCGATCTTCTTGCCTCGACTCATCTTGGGTACCTCGTCAGATTAGATAATCCATGGGACCGACGTTTTCTACGTTATCCGAGCCGGAATGTTCCCGGCGAGCCGCCGTTCGAGCGGCCCGAATTCGCCGTTCTTTGGCTGGATCGTTGCGGAGACACCCAACAGAGGATTCAGCGAGAGCGCAGAACCAGCGCGCTGAAGGGTGAGCCCTACTCCGCGTGCTCGCGGGTCTTGAGCAGCCGGACCTTCGGCCAGTCTTCCTCGGCGATCTTGAGCCGGTAGGCGTTGGCAGCGAGGAAGACGGGGGCGCCGGACCAGTCGTCGGCGATGGCGGCGGCGTGGGCGTCGAGGAAGCGCTTGAGCTCGCGCTCGTCGTCGGCTTCGAGCCAGCGCGCGGTGTGCAGGGTGGTTGGCTGGAAACTCACGGGCAGGTCGTACTCGGAGCGGATGCGGTCGGCGAGAACGTCGAATTGCAGCGGTCCGGCGACGCCGACGACCCATTCGCCGCCGAGGCGCGTCTTGAAGACCTGGGCGGCTCCCTCCTCGGCGAGGTGGGTGAGCGCCTTGCCCAGGTGCTTCGCCTTGAGCGGATCGGTCGCGCGTACCTTTTGCAGCAGCTCCGGCGCGAACGAGGGGATGCCGGTGAAGCGGAGCTTCTCGCCCTCGGTCAGCGCGTCGCCGATCCGGAGCTGGCCATGGTTGGGGATGCCGACGATGTCGCCGGGGTAGGCCTCCTCGGCGATCTCGCGCTCGCGGGCGAGGAACATCACCGGGGTGTGCACGTTGATGGTCTTGCCCGAGCGGACGTGGAAGAGCTTCATGCCGCGCTCGAACCGGCCCGAGCAGATCCGCGTGAAGGCGATGCGGTCGCGGTGCTTCGGATCCATGTTCGCCTGAATCTTGAAGACGAAGGCGGCGACCGTGGTCTCCGCGGGATCGACCGGCCGTGGCTCCGCCGGCGCCGGCCGCGGCGGCGGAGCGTACGCGGCCAGCCCCTGGAGCAGTTCGCGCACGCCGAAGTTGTGGAGCGCCGAGCCGAAGTAGACCGGAGTCAGGTGCCCCTCCCGGTAGACGTCGACGTCGAAGCGCGGGCAGAGCGACGAGGCGAGGTGCGCCGACTCGCGCAGCTCCGCGAGCGCTCCGTCGGGCAGCACGCCGTCGAGCTCGGGGTCGGCGAGGCCGTGGAAGGGCCGGGGCACCGTCAGCCGTTCGCCCTGGCCGCGGTCGAAGAGCAGGAGCTGATCGCGCAGCAGGTCGTAGCAGCCGCGGAAGGAGTGCCCCATGCCGATCGGCCAGTTGGCGGGCGTGACGTGGAGCTGCAGATCGCGCTCGATTTCGTCCATCAGCTCGAACGGGTCGCGCCCCTCGCGGTCGAGCTTGTTGACGAAGGTGATGATCGGTACGTTGCGCAGGCGGCAGACCTCGAACAGCTTGCGCGTCTGCGTCTCGATCCCCTTGGCGGCGTCGATCACCATCACCGCCGAGTCGACCGCGGTCAACGTCCGGTAGGTGTCCTCCGAGAAATCCTGGTGACCGGGCGTGTCGAGCAGGTTGAAGGTGCAGTCGCCCCAGTCGAAGGTCATCACCGACGCGGTGACCGAGATGCCGCGCTCCTGCTCGACCTTGAGCCAGTCGGAGCGCGCCCGCCGCAGCTCCCCCTTGGCCTTGACTGCCCCGGCGAGCTGGATCGCGCCGCCGAACAGCAGCAGCTTCTCGGTGAGCGTGGTCTTGCCCGCGTCGGGGTGGCTGATGATGGCGAACGTGCGCCGGCGGGCCGTCTCGGCCGCGAGGGTGGTCATGGTCGGCTATCCCGGGAGCCGCCGGCACGGTAGCGTCGGCGGCTGTCGCGGGATTCTACCAGTGCGGCTCCCGGGATCGCCGGCGGCGCCACCGGCCAGGCGCCGGAATCAAGCCGACGCCGTGGCGCCGACTCCCAACGCCTGGGCCGCCGCGGCGTACTCGCCGTCGCGCACATAGAGGATGTAGCCGAAGCCGCCGCGGCCGTCGGTGACGCCGGACGAGGCGAAGGGGTGGACGTGCGCGTCGGCGAGTCGTGCGTGGAGTCGCGCCAGGGCGCCGAGCTCGTCGTCGCCCTGGATCAGAAAGGCTCGTTGTGGCCCGGCCACGGTGATTCCCGGACGTCGGGCGAAAACCGCGAAGCGCTCCGGGTCCTCGGGAAAAAGGACGAGCTGGGTCGCCTGCAACCCGACCGGGATGGCATTGAAGGCGAGCAGGTTGATGCCCTTGGTGGCGAGCGTCGAAAGGAGCTGCGACGCGGCCTCGGGCGTGTCGTGGAGCGTCGTCGTGAAGTACTCGACGGGGCGGATCGTGGCGCTCATGGGCACCTCCGGTTCAGCGACCGACCCGCCGGCACGCCGGCGGATGCCGCAGGCTGCCGCCGAGAATACGCCCGTTCGCCCCGGATGTCGCGCCCCGAGAGACGCCCGACCGTCGCGCCAGTCAGACGCCGGCGAGCGGGTCGATGAGGTCGCGGTGTCCCTGGAGAGCGACGCGCTGAAGGTACGGTGCGAGGCCGCGCAAGCCGCCGAGCTCCTCGCCGCCGCCGGCGCGGCCGGGGCCGCCATGCATCGAGGCCGGGAGCGCGGCGCCCGAGCCGAAACCCTCGGAGCCGGTCGAACCGACGTAGAGCCGGCCGGTCGAGCTGCCGGCGCCGGTGAGCAAGGCGCCGAGCCAGGCGCTGTCGTCGCTGTAGGCGGAGGTGACCAGCGTCCCCTCGGCGAGCGCCACGATCCTGGCGGCCTCTTCGGCGCTGCCGTCGTAGGGCAGCAACGTCGCCACCGGGCCGAAGACCTCGCGCCAGTGGACCGGCGACTTCTCGAGCGGATACTCCGATCGGAGCAGGGTCGGTTCGACGAAGTAGCCCTTGCCCGCGGGCGCGCCGGCGCCGTCGGCGCGCCCGCCCGAGCCGTGAAGGAGCTGGGCGGTGGCGAGCAGCTCGGCGATGCCGTCGAGCGCGTCGGTGAGCTGCGCGGCGGTGGCGACCGGCCCCATGCGCACCCCCTCCTCGCCCGGCCGGCCGGTGACGATCTTGCCGAGCCGCGCGATCAACGCCTCGGCGGCGGCGCCCTCGCGCGTACGCGGCACCAGGATCCGGCGCACCGCGGTGCACTTCTGGCCCGCCTTCTGGGTCATCTCGCGGCAGACGTCTCGGATGAAAAGGTCGAACAGCGGCGCGCCCGGCTCGACGTCCGGCCCGAGCACCGCGGCGTTGAGGCTGTCGGCCTCGACGTTGACGCGGACGCTCGCGCCGAGCAGGTTCTTCTTGCCGCGCAGCGCCAGCGCGGTCGCCGCCGACCCGGTGAAGGCGAAGACGTCCTGGGGGCCGAGCCTGTCGAGCAGGTCGGCGGTCGAGCCGACGACGAGCTGGAGAGAGCCCTCCGGCAGCAGGCCCGACTCGAGCGCGATCTCGATCATCCGGTGGGCCGTGAGCGCGGTCGCCGTCGCGGGCTTGGTGATCACCGGCACGCCGGCGAGGAAGGCGCAGGCGAACTTCTCGGCGAAGCCCCAGGCGGGAAAGTTGAAGGCGTTGACATGCACCGCGACGCCCCGCTTGGGCACGAGCGCGTGGCGGGTCCAGAAGGCCTCGGTCTTGGCGAGCTGGACGCCGTCGCCGTCGACGAGCTGGCGGCGGTCGCCGAGCGCGAGGCCGAGAGCGCCGTAGAAGGCGAGAGTGCCCCCCCCGCCGTCGACGTCGAAGGCGCCGTCCGACTCTGTCGCGCCGTTGTTGGCGCGCGACAGCTCGAGCAGCTCGTCGCGGTGCTCGCGCAGTTTCTTCGACAGTGCTTTCAAGATCTCGCCCCGCTGGCCGAAGCTGAGCCCGGCGAGCGCCGGCCCGCCCTGTTCGCGCGCCCACTGGAGCGCGCCGGGCAGGTCGGCGCCGGCTGAGGAGGCCCGCGCCAGCAGCTCCTCGGTCGACGGGTCGACCAGGGTCTGGAAGTCGCTCTCGGCCGTGTACCAGGCTCCGGCGACGTAGCTCGACAGGGTTCTCATTACGGGGCTCCTCGCTGATCGGGGTCGGGGCGGTCGGGTCGGGCGAACGCCGGCGACACGCGAAATGATGCTATCAGTGCGGTTCGAGCGTTTCGGCGCCGGGGAAGACGCCCTCGATCTCGATGCGCAGGTCGTCCCGGCAGATCTCCGCCTCGAGCGCGACGACGGCCGTGCCCGCCGGGAAGGCGGCCGCGAGGGCTCCGCGCGCGGCGGGCCAGTCCGTCGCATGGCGCAGGTAGACCTTGATCGGGCCCCAGGCGCCCGCCGCGGGCCACCCGGCGCTTCGCGCGGCCTCGAGCGCGTGGTCGATGTTCTCGAGCGTCTCGCCGATCTGGGGTGCGAGCTGGTCTGGATGCCGGGTCTCGTGCCCGACGATGGAAGCGGTGCCGGAGAGAAAGAGCGGACTGCCCCAGCTCGCGGGGGCGATCGCCGCGCGCGCGAACGTCGGGCCGACCGACCCGTAGCGCGGTGGGTAGCGCCAGGCGCTCACCTGCCGTGGATTCTCGACCTGTCGCACCGGCTCGCGTGCGGCGGCAAAAGCGATCAAGAGGTCGTCGCCGAGCGTGCCGACCGCGGAGGAGGCCGGGTAGCTCGCCGGCGCGCCGGCGCCGAAGCGGTCGGCGAAGGCGGCAGCCCGGCCGACATTGAAGGCGCGATAGCGCTCGAGCCCACGCACGGACTCGTGGATTCCCGGGAGGTAGTTCCAGATTCGCACGATCTCCGCGCGCCCTCGTCGATCGAGCAGCTCGAGCAGCTCCCGATAGGCGGTGAACGCGGCCGCCTCGCTGTTGGCGCGAAAGGGGTAGCGCGCGGCGCCGAAGAGAGCGCGCGGCGTCTCGGCCAGACGGAAGCTGCCGTGGGCGCCGCGCGCGACGGGCATGTCGGCAGCCCAGAGCTCGAGCGTCGGTCCGGTGCGGCCGAGCACACGATTCGGCACGTCGAGGAAGGGCTCGGGGCCCGCGCAGTCGGATCCGGGCGCCGCGCCGTAGCGGATCGTCAGCAATAGCCGATCGCCGAGCGACCGGGCCGACTCCGCCGCGGCTTCTGGCTCGCCGCAGCGAAGCGAGACGCCCAGAGCGGGGAATCGGATCTCGGCCGGGCGTTCCATCCGACCATTCTGTACCGAATCGCCGCGGTGCGGCTGGGGTCGTGATCTGTGACGGGGCAAGCTTTGGAGCCGTTCGCGGATGTCGAGCATGGTGATCACGGTAAGCACGGTAAGCACGGTGTGAGCACGGTGGAGCACGGTGCCAGCCGCTTCGTTGGCTTCGTTGGTGCTTCTTTGAAGTATGCGACTCGGAGACGCGGGCGTGCACTCGAGCCGAGTCGATACAGGCGCCAAGGCCGGGCCACGCACCGGCTTGAACGACTGTCTGGACCCAGTCATTGCCCGACGGTGCCTCGGGAGGGCGGGTCCGGAGCTGGCAATTCGCTGTCCGGGCAGAGGTCTCTCCGCCGGGCCTCCCGTCCGGCACTCGCTACGGTGGGGAGAGCGCTCCGCTATCCGGGCGACGGCGCCGACCGAAACGGAATCGGCGGCGGAAATGAGCCCTCTGGGAAGGAATCGCCGAGCGCGCCCTCGCGGAGCCTCTCTGCAGCGCGTCGGTAGCCGGCGAGGAAGAGCCGGTAGCCCTCCCGCAGTGCGTCGCGCGCCGCACGCGAGGCGGCGTGGGCGAGCGGCGCGGGGCCCTTCTTGATCCGGTTCGGCTCTTGCCGTGGGTCTTGGCGGAGAACGAAGTCCCTGCCGAGAGGCGCCTTGCCCGTTTGCCGCTCTCTCGCCAGGGCCTCCTGCTCGAGGAGCTCGACGAGCTCCCGAACACGTTTTCGGACCGCTTCGGTGGGCAGCTCACGCCAGCACGGGAGCGGCGCCAGGCGGAGCTCTTCGAGCGTCACGTAGGACTGAGGGTCGGCCGGCGCCCGCTTGCGACTCGCGGCACTCTCGAGCGTTCGGTCGATCCAACGTCCCGAGATCGCGGTGCCGTCGAGAAGCGCCCGAGCGCAATGGGCGCCGGGCCAGTCGCGAGGCGAGGCGACAAAGCCCTCCTTGACGCCGTGGGCGAGGACGTAGCGCAGCCTTGCGATCTGCGCCGCGGCTTCGTTCGAAACCAGGATCGCTTGGTACCTGCTGCCCCAGAACTTCTCCTTCCACCGGATGAGCCGACCGGCCTCTCGGGCAAGGTTGGAGTTCAGGTAGGTCATGAAGCTCGCCAAGCGCTGAGCGTCGGCGACCGTCAGGAGCAGGTGGAAGTGGTTGGAGAGGAATGCGAAGCCGTGGAGCTCGACTGGATAGAGCCGGGCGGCACGGGCGAGCACACCCAGGGTCAGCTCGCGCAGGACGGGCGTCGGCCGCAGGAGAAGCCGGCCTTGGACGGTCCGGCAGGTGACCTCGACCAGCGAATCGCGCGGGATGAAACGTAGGCGACGGGACATGTCCTCAATAGGACGGATTCTCCCCCGCCGATCTCTCGCGAAACGGCTGGCACTTTGACAGCACCCCCGCCGATCTCTCGCGAAACGGCTGGCACTTTGACAGCACCCCCGCCGATCTCTCGCGAAACGGCTGGCACTTTGACAGCACCTTGACAGCAGCTCGAAGGGCAGTCGCCTAGACTGGAGGTGCCTCGGCCACGTCGGAGTGGAGCACCGCTTCGGCGCAGCGCCTCACGATCTCGCCTGCGGGTTCGATGGCGTGGATGGTGTCGACGCTCTTGCCGGCCTGGAAGACGTCTTTGTAGCTCGGGCCTTCGAGGGAGGCGCTTCTTGAGCTCGCGCAGCGACTTCAGGGCGTAGAAGGCGCGCATCCAGTGCTTGGTGCGGCGCCCTTGAAGCATCCAGCGGCCGAACCGGCCGGCTTTGGTGCCTATCCGTTGGACGTAGGGGGTGTTGATCACCGCGCAGGGGACGCCCGAGAGGCGCTCGGTCAGCACTACGTCGTCGGCTTCGGCGTCGACGATTGCGCGCTTGTAGTCGGCGTGCGCGCGGCACTCGGTGGTCGCGATGAAGCGGGTACCCATCTGGACGCCGGCGTAGCCCATCCGGAGGAGCCGGGCGAACTCGGTTTCGTCGCCGGCGCCGCCAGCGGCGACCAGAGGTACGCCGAGGTCGGCGAGCGAGTCGACGAGCTCCTCGGCCGAGAGCTCGCCGGCGTGGCCGCCCGCGCGCCGGTTGACGCAGATCAGGCCGTCGACGCACTGTTCGAGCGCTTTCTCCGCCCACTTGCGCTCGGTGACGTCGTGGTAGACGACGCCGTCCGCGGCATGAACGCGCTCGACCACCCAGCGCGGGTTGCCGAGCGCGGTGACGACGAAGCGGACGCCCGCTTCGAGCGCGAGGTCGAGCCACTTCTTCATCCGCTCCTCGTAGGCGCGCGCGCTCTTCTCGACGATGACGTTGAGCCCGATCGGCTTGTCGGTGAGCGACCGGATCTTCTTCAGCCCGGCGCGGAACTCGTGGCCGTGGACGTAGACGAGCGAGATCGGCTGGACGATGCCGAGGCCGCCGGCCGCGGAGACGGCGGCCACCAGCTCCGGATTGGAGCAGGGGTACATCGCTCCACACAGCAAGGGCACCCCGATGCCGGCGGCGCGAGTGAGCGGGGTGTCGAGGGCACTCGGGCCGCCGTTCGGCTTCATTCGCGTCCGACCTTCCAGCGCGGCGAGGGCGAAATGGGAGCGCATGTCGAGATCTTACGTGGAGCCCCCGCACGGCGCGAGGCCGCGGGGCCGGGATGGTAGGCTCCGAAAGAGAACTGGAGGTCCGATCGCCCCCCAACAGGGGCGCGGACCCGCATTCCGGAGGGACTCGATGCCGCATCGCTTTCCGCAGGAGGCCGTGCTCCGCGACGGCCGACGCGTGTTGCTGCGCCCGTTCGCCCGCAAGGACGTCGGAGCGCTCTATGAATTCTTCAAGCGGCTTCCCGAGGATACCCGGCGCTTCGCCTGGGACCGGATCGAAGATCGCAAGGTGGTCGAGCGCTGGGGGCGTGAGCTCGACTACGCCAAGGTCTTTCCCCTGCTCGCGCTCGACGGTGGCAAGATCGTCGCCGACGCGACGCTCCATCGCCGCGATCGGGGGCCGCTCCGGCGGGCCGGACGCGTCAAGTGGACGATCGATCCCGAGTACAGGGGCTCGGGGCTCGGCGCTCTGATGGTCAACCACTTCATCGACACGGCGCGCGCGCTCGGCCTGAAGCACCTGAACTGCATGCTGATCAGCGACCTCGAAGCGGACGCGATCCAGGTGCTCGAGTCGCTCGGATTCGAGGCCAAGAGAATCCCCGGGTACGGCTACGACCCCGACGGCAATCCCCACGACATGACCTACCTCGTCCTGCCGCTCTGAGCGGCAGGGAGACGACCGCCCGCGCCCGGGTCGGCCGATCGACCCTATGCTGAAAGAAAGCGGAGCAGCCGGCGCGCGTCGGGAGGCGAGGCTCTGGCGCGTGGCGGCACTCGGCTTCGCCGTTCTGGCTCTGGCGCTCGCGCTCGTCACCGCTTGGGCGCTGCGGCGCGGTTTCGGCGTCGAAGCCGTGGCTGTCCGCGGTCCCGAGCGGCAGACCCTCACCGAGCCATTGCCACCCCGGCTCGACCTCGCTCCGGCGCGCTTCGCGCAGCTGCCAGGCTGGGAACGGGAGCGGCACTCCGAAGCCCTCTCGCCGTTCCTGGCGACCTGTCGACGGCTCGGCTCCGGACCGGGCGGCGGGACGCTCGGCGAGGCACTGGGGCGGGCCTCGCTCGCGCAGCTCTGCGCGGCGGCGGCGGCGGTGCCGGGAGGGGACGACCCGGCGGCCCGCGCCTTCTTCGAGCGCGAGTTCGCGCCCTGGACGGCATCGAACCGGGGGGAGCCGGCGGGTCTCCTGACCGGTTACTACGAGCCGGAGCTCGCGGCGAGCCGGCGCCGCCGCGGCAGCTTCGTCCACTCGGTCTACCGGGTACCAGGGGACCGCCTCCTGGTCGATCTCGGCGAGTTCAAGCGCGACCTCGCTGGGCGGAAGATCACGGGCCTGATCCGGGGCGGGCGCTTTCGCCCCTACTTCGACCGCGCCGAGATCGAGGCCGGAGCGCTCGCCGGGCGCGGGCTGGAGCTCGCCTGGGTCGAAGATCCGGTCGCGCTGTTCTTCCTGCAGATCCAGGGATCTGGCCGGCTGCGCTACGAGGACGGGACGATGCTGCGCATCGGCTACGCCGGGCAGAACGGGCACGACTACACAGCGGTCGGCAAGGTCCTGGTCGACCGGGGCGCGATGGCCCTGGAGCAGGTCTCGCTGCAGTCGATCCGCGCCTGGCTCGGTGCGCACCCTCGCGAAGCCGATGAGCTGCTGAATGCCAACCGCTCCTACGTGTTCTTCCGGGTGCTTCCCGGCAAGGCGCCGCAGGGCGGTGCGGGCGCCGATCTCACGCCGCGCCGGTCGCTCGCCGTCGACACCTCGTTCTGGCCCTACGGCTTGCCGCTCTGGCTCCAGACGACGCTGCCGGCGGCGCCGGAGGCAGGGCTCGGCGAGTCGGAGCTCGCAGCGCTCGTCATCGCGCAGGATACTGGCGGCGCCATCCGCGGCCCGGTTCGCGGTGATCTCTTCCTCGGGCCCGGCGACGAAGCCGAGGCGGTCGCCGGCCGGATGCGCCAGCCCCTCCGACTCTGGCTCCTCTGGCCGCGTGCCGCGAACGATCCACCAGGCGCCGCCGGCCCCGGCGGTGCGCCCTGAGCCACGGTCTTGCCGCGTCGAGGACAGCGGCGAGCCGGGGTCTAGAATCACCTGGACGAGAAGGAGGTTTTCGATGAGCTTCGTTGCCCAACTCGAGCCCGTCGCGCTCTGGACCCACTTCGACAAGATCCTCGCGATTCCCCGCCCTTCGAAGCAGGAGGCGGCGATGCGCGCCTATGTGCTGGAGGTCGCGCAAGGTCGTGGCCTCGAGGCGCGCGAGGACGGCGCGGGCAACGTCGTCGTCTCCGTGCCGGCCTCGTCCGGATGCGAGGACCGGCCGCCGGTCGCGCTTCAGAGCCATCTGGACATGGTCTGCGAGAAGGACTCCGGCGTCGTTTTCGATTTCGAGCGCGACGCCCTCGTGCCGCGCCAGGACGGGGACTGGCTCTACGCGACCGGCACTACGCTCGGTTCGGACAACGGTATCGGGGTCGCCGCCATGCTGGCGGTCGCCGAGGCCCAGGATCTGGTGCGCCCGCCGCTCGAGCTGCTCTTCACCGTCGACGAGGAGACCGGCCTCACCGGGGCCCAGCGGCTCGACGCTGCGCACCTCTCCGCGCGCACGCTGCTCAACCTCGATACCGAGGAGGAGGGCGCTCTCTACGTCGGTTGCGCCGGCGGTGCCGGCACCGATCTCGCCGTGCCGCTCGACACGATGTTCGGCGTCGATGGGCGCAAGGCGATCGAGGTCCGCCTCGCCGGGCTCAAGGGCGGCCACTCTGGCGTCGACATCCACCTGCAGCGGGGCAACGCGAGCTCGCTGCTCGCGCGCGTCGCTGCACGCGCTCTGGCCCGACGTTCCAGTTCGAGCTGGCCGCGTTCGACGGGGGCAACCTCCACAACGCGATTCCGCGCGAGGCCAAGGCGTTGGTGCGCGTCGCACCCGACGACCGAGCCCGGTTCGGCGCCGAAGATCGAGCGGGAAGTCGAGAAGATGCGCGCGGAGCTCGCCGCGGTCGAGGCGGGACCGACGGTCGAGCTCGTCGACGCCGAGAACCCGGTCGAGGTCTGGACCGACGCGACGACGCAGACGGATGCTCGGCCTGCTGGTCGGGCTGCCCCACGGAGTCGTCCGGATGAGCGATGCGATTCCCAGGCCTGGTCGAGACCTCGACCAACCTGGCGCGCGTCCGCACCGAAGGGCGGACGCTGCGGATCCAGTGCTCGAATCGGAGCTCGGTCGCTTCGGCGCTCACCGCCATGCAGCGCCGCAGCGCCGCTTTCGGTGACATGGTCGGCGCCGCGGTCGAGTCGAGCGAGGGCTATCCGGGCTGGCAGCCCGAACCTCGACGTCTCCGGTTCTCGCGGTGGCCCGGCGCGCGATCGAGCGGGTCTACGGCAAGGCACCCGAGGTCAAAGCGATCCACGCCGGGCTCGAGTGCGGGCTGATCGGCGAGAAGGTGCCGGGGATCGACATGATCTCTTTCGGCCCGCAGATCGAGTTCCCCCATTCGCCGGGCGAGCGCGTCTCGATCGCATCGGTCGAGCGGTTCTGGCAGGTTCTCGCCGCGATGCTCGAAGAGCTCGCGGCGTGACACGATCGCAGCGAGCGCAGCGAGCGCGCGCGCGCGCAACGGAGGGAGAGCGATGGTCGAGAGGCGCGGCAGAGGTCTGACCCGCAGGCAGCTGGTGGGCGGCGCGGCGGTGATCGCCGGCGCCGGAGCGATCGCTCCGCGCGAAGCGCCGGAGCGGCCGGCGCGAGGTCCGGCGAAGCGGGCGTCCCGCCCCATCCGGGCAGCGCGCCCTTCGAGCTCGCGGGGCTGACGCTGCGCGACATGGCTGCGGGGCTGGCCGCCGGGCGCTGGAGCTCGAAGCGTCTCGTCGAGCTCTACCTCGAGCGCATCGAAGGAGTCGACCGCGGCGCGCGCGGAACGAACGCGATCGCGGAGGTGAATCCCGACGCTCTGGCGATCGCCGAGAAGCTCGACGCCGAGCGGAAGCGGGGCAAGGTGCTGGGACCGCTCCACGGCATTCCGATCGTCGATCAAGGACAACATCGACACGGCGGACCGGATGCGGACGACCGCCGGCTCGCTCGCGCTCGCCGAATCGATCGCCGCCCGGGACGCGTTTCTCGTCGGCCGGCTGCGCGCGGCGGGGGCGGTGCTGCTCGCCAAGACCAACCTGTCCGAGTGGGCCAACATCCGCTCGACGCGCTCGACTTCCGGTTGGAGCGGGCGAGGCGGCCAGGTGCGCAACCCGCACGCGCTCGACCGCAATCCCTGCGGCTCGTCCTCGGGCTCGGGAGTGGCGGCGGCGGCCGATCTCGCGGCCGCGGCGGTCGGTACCGAGACCGACGGCTCGGTGACCTGCCCGGCCGCGATGAACGGCATCGTCGGCTTGAAACCGACGCTCGGCATGGTCTCGCGCTCGGGTGTGATCCCGATCGCCCACAGCCAGGACACCGCCGGACCGATGGGACGCTCGGTCGAAGATGTCGCGCTCCTGCTCGAAGGGATGGTCGGCATCGACCTCGTCGATCCGGCGACGGCCGAGAGCGCCGATCGAACCGCCTCCGGCTTCGCTGCGGGTCTGGCAGCGGGGGCGCTCGCGGGAAGCCGGCTCGGCGTCGCGCGCAATCTGTTCGGCTGGCACCCGGAGATCGATCGCCAGATGGAGCAGGTGCTCAGGGTGCTGGCCGGGCTGGGCGCGACGCTCGTCGATCCGGCCGAGGTTCCGAACGTCGGTGAGTACGACGAGAGCGAGCTCGAGGTCCTCCTCTACGAGCTCAAGCACGACCTCAACGCCTACCTCGCGGCGCTCGCCGCCCGGCGAGCATCCGAAGACGCTCGCGGAGGTGATCGACTTCAACCGCGCCCACGCCGATCGAGAGATGCCCTGGTTCGGCCAGGAGCTGTTCGAGCAGGCGGAGACGAAGGGACCGCTCGCGCGAGGAGGCCTACCGAAAGGCGCTCGAAGCCAACCGCCGCCTCTCGCGCGCCGAGGGGCTGGACGCCGTGCTCTCGAGCCAGCGCCTCGACGCCCTGGTCTGTCCGACGATGGGTCCGGCCTATCCCACGGATTGGATCCTCGGCGACCACTACACCGGCTCGGCGACCTCGCCGTCCGCGGTCGCCGGCTACCCGCACCTGACCGTCCCGGCGGGCTTCGTCCACGGCTTGCCTTGGGGGTTGTCGTTCCTCGGTCCAGCCTGGAGCGACGCGCGCCTGCTCGCCTATGGCCATGCCTTCGAGCAGGCGACCAGAAGCCGTCGCGCTCCGGCCTTCTTGCCGACCCTCGCGCTCGCCGGTTGAAGCCCGCGACCCGTCCGATGGCGCGACCGCGACGGGGCCGCGACCCGGGCCTCCGCTCGAGCGGAGTTTCGCTCCGGGCCGCGTCGCCGTCCCGTGACCGGCGCTACTTGAGCAGGAAAGAGACCCGCATCGTCACCCGGTACTCGGTGATCTTGCCCTTCTCGACCAGGACTTTCTGTTCGGAGATCCAGGCACCCTGCACCTTGTCGACGGTCTTGCCGGCGCGATCGATACCGATCTTGACGGCCTCTTCGAAGCTCTTCTTCGAGGAGGCGCTGATTTCGATGACTTTTGCGACGGTCATTGGTTTCTCCTGTCGGTTGGATGCCGGCGGACCGGCTTGGAACGGACGGTCGAGCCTCATGCTCGTCCGTCCGCGAAGAGCGACCGGATCTCGGGCCGCAAGAGGGTCGAGAGCGTGACGGCGCCGAGGATCGTGCCGGCGGGCACGAACAGGCACTCGAGGCCGGCGCCGACGAGGCAGACGCCAAAGCGCCGCCTGCGTGCGAGGTTTCGTCCGGTCCACGCCGCGATCGCGCCGCCGACCAGGCCGGCGGCGAGGGCGACCGAGACGCAACCGGTCGAGAAGGCGCCGGCGACTCGCTCACCCTCCGCGCGCACTCCCGCGTCGGCCGCAGGATCGGACATCGCCGAGCCGACCAGATGAAGCGCGAACGGCACCAGCGCGAGCATCACGAAGAGCGCGCCCGCCGCGTAGTGGAACAGCGAGAGGATCTCGAGCGAGTCGCGCGAATCGGACTTGGCGGCGGACATGGAGGTGGGGCGATGGTATCGCGCCCCGCGGCGACGCTCGGAGCGGACGGTGCGTAGAAGTCTGGAGCCCATGCGCGCGCCCGGCACCGCTCTGCCGTCCCGACTCGCGCCGATCGCCTTGATCCTGGCGGCCACGATCGCCATCTCGCTCGCCGCGGGCACGCGCTCGTACGACGACGCCTACATCACCTACACCTACGCCCGTTCGGTTGCGGCGGGAGAAGGGCTCGCCTGGCACGGTCAGGCCGTGCTCGGGACTTCGTCGCCGTTTCTCGCCCTCGTGCTGGGCGGGCTCGAGCGCGCCTGGCCGCTCGGCATTCCGGTCTGGGGCGCCATGCTCTCGGCGCTCGCCGCCGCGCTCGGCGGGCTCGCGCTGCTCGCGCTCGGGCGGCGCGGTGGGTGGCCCTGGGGTGCTCTTGCGACCGCGCTCTTCTGGCTGCTCTGGCCCGGGCGTTATGGGCACGGCGGGGGCGAGATGGCGATGGCGATCGCGGCGGTGGCCGGATCGGCATGGGCATTCGCAGCCGACCGACCCCGCCTCGCCGGGCTGCTGCTCGCCCTGGCGACGGCGTTGCGCGCCGAGTGCGGGCTGGCGGCGCCGATCCTGGCGCTCGCCCTGGTGCGGCGCGACGGCTGGCGCCAGGGGTCGCGGGCGGTGTTGCGAGCGGCGACCGTCGCCGCCGGCCTGCTGACGGTCTGGGCGGTCGCCCTCTACGCGGTCGCGGGCACGCTCGTACCGCGCACGCTGGCGGCGAAGCAGGCGCAGGCGGCGAGCGAGCTCGGGGTCTGGGACTCTTCCGGCTGGCGCTTCCTGGCGGAAGAAGGGTCCTGGCTGCTCGACGCCGCGAGCAGCGCCCTCGGCATCCTCTTCGCGCTCGGTGTGCTCGGGCTGGTCGTCGCTTACAGGCGCAGTCTCCGTTTCGGCTTCGCGCTGGTCGTCTGGGGCGTCGCGCATCTCGCGCTGCTCGCGGCGCTCGGCGTGCCGCGATACAGCTGGTACGTCGAGCCGTTCCGCTTCGCCCTGCTGGTCGCGGCGGGCATGGGGGTCGCGATTCCCGGGCTGCTCGGCGGGCGGCCCGCCCGGCGCGCGCGCTGGACCGCGGCGGTCTTGGTCCTGGTCTTGCTCGGCTTCGGCATCGAGGAGCTGCTGGATTCGTGGCCGGTCCAGGGCGACACGCGGCGGGAGGTCTACTTCGAGATCGCCGCTGCCGCGGACGCCTACCCGCGGGGCACTTCGATCGCCGCCTACGAGGTCGGCTACCTCGGCTTCGCTAGTCGCCAGCCCGTTCTCGATCTGCTCGGCTTGGTAACGCCCGAGGTTCCGCTCGAGGCGGTGCGGCGCGGCGACCTCGCGTCGATTCGGCGCCGCCTCGATCCCGACCTCCTGCTGCTGCCGCTCTCGGGTGGGAGCCTGCTCGCCTCGGCGATCGGCGACCCCGGCGAGTTCCTCCAGACCTACCGACTGGACCGCCTGCGGTTCGGTGGCGAGCCCAACGTCGCGCTCTACCGCCGGGCCGAGCGGGCCGGGCTCGGTCCGGTCGAGATCGATCTGCTCCCCGGCCTCGGAGCGGCGGGCGGCCGGGTCGAGGTGCTCGCGCTGGCGAACGAAGGGGGGCTGGTGCTCCGGCTCGCGCCGGGCGAACGGCGCGCCGTGCCGCTCCCGGCGGGCGCGCGTGGCTCGGTGATCTTCGTCGTGGGCGCGGCGGCCGCGGGCGGCAGCCTCGCGATCGATCTCGAAGTCGGGGGCGAATCGGGTCGCTTCGCGGAGGTTCCGATCGATACGGCGTCGCGTTGGTACCCGCAGTCGCTGCCGCTCGTCGCCGACGTGCTACCGCGCAGCCTGGCTTTCCACTGCTCGGCCGAAGGCGGCACCGATTGCCTGGTCGGCCTACCGCACCTCGCGGCGAATGGAGCCAGCCCGTAGCTACGGTCCCCTTGCGGAAGCACCAGTGTGCCGTCAAGCCCAAAGGCTCGCCGCGTTCCTCCAGACCGCCCTCCGCTGCCCCCGACGCCCGGAGGAAGACGTGGCTCAACGGGTGCGAGTGGCGAGCGCGGCTTCGGCGGCGAGGGTGCCGGCGGTGACCGTGAGTCCGCCGCCGCCGTGGCAGCCGCTGCCGCCGAGGAAGTAGCCCGCGACCGGGGTCGTGTAGCGCGCCAGGCTCGCCGAGGGGCGCAACACGAAGAGCTGGTCGAGCGCCGGCTCGACGTGGTGGAGCTGGCCGCCGGTGAGGCTCCATCCCCGCTCGAGGTCCGCCGGAGTGAGCAGCTGCAGGGCGACGATCTTGGAACGCGTGCCGGGGGCGTGCCCCTCGAGCACCTCGAGGATCGCCTCGGAGAGCGCGTGACGCCGGATCGCGGTCCAGCCGCCGTCGATGTGGCGCGGCGCGAAGCTCGCGAGCACCGAGACGACGTGGTGCCGCGGAGGCGCCAGCGACGGATCGGCCACGCTCGGTACCCGCACGTCGAGAAAGGGGCGCGTCGACAGGCGCCGGTACTTCACGGCGTCGAAGGCACGCTCGAGCTCGTCGACATGGCCGCCGCCGATGCGAGCGGCCTCGACCGCCTCGCCCACGCGTCCGGCGAGCTCGAACGGCCCGGCGAGCGCGAGGTGCAGCTTCGCCGCCGTGCCACGCGAGCGGATCCGGCGGACCTCCTCCTCGATCCGGACCGGCAGCGCTCCCGGTGGCAGCAGCTCGAGCAGCGCCTGTTTGGGATCGCAGGTCGCGACCACGATCGGAGCGTCGAGCGCCTCGCCCGAGTCGAGCTCGACGCCCGCGACGCCCGAGCCGTCGAGGCGGATCCGGGCGACGCGAGCGCCGGTGCGGATCTCGGCGCCGCGTTCGCTCGCCCCGGCGGCGAGCGCGGTCACGAGCGCCGGCGGGCCACCGTCGATCCACCGCCCGGGTGACGTTTCGTGGAGCAGGAGATTGGTCGCCGTACCCGCCGACCAGGGTCCGGACCAGGTGCTCGCGAGCGCCGGCGCGGCGAGGCCCGCGGCAAGCAATGGCGTCTCGAAGCGCTCACCGAGAAAATCGGCGACGCACATCGGGGCGACCCGGGCGAGCTCGGTCGTGGTCGCTCGTCCCAGCCGGGCGAGCGCCAGACCGTGGGTCGCGAGCCGCCAGTACTCGCCGATCGAGCCGGGCGCGAGCGGCGGCGGTGGCGCGCCGAGCAGCCGGCGAAACAGCGGGGCGACGCGCTCGCACCAGGCGCGGTAGTCGCGATAGGTCTCGGCGTCGTGCGGCGAGCGGGCGGCGAGCTCCTCGGCGCCGCGCGCGCCGTCGCGATGCAGGAGGATCCCCGGTCCGCCCGGCTCCGCCAGGACCGTCGGCGGCGCCTCGCGCAGCGCCAGGCCGCGGCGTCCGAAGCCGAGCCGGGCGAGGACCGCGGGGTCGAGCAGCCCCTCGTCGTGGAGAATGCCGGGAGCGACGTAGCCGGGGTGGATCTCCTCCGGCGCCGCGAGCCCGCCGGCGACCTCGCGCCCGTCGACGACCAGGACGCGCTTGCCCGCGCGCGCGAGCCGCAGCGCGGCCGCCAAGCCGTTCGGCCCGGATCCGATCACGATCGCGTCGTAGGTCGTCATCGCGTTGCCGCTCCGTCAGACCGCCCGCGCCGCGAGCATCGTGCGGGCGCAGAGCGCGCCGGGGGCGCCCATGATGCCGCCGCCCGGGTGCGTGCCGGAGGCGCACATCCAGAGGTCGGCGACCGGCGTCCGGTAGCGGCTCCAGCCGGCGGCGGGGCGCAGGAAGGCGAGCTGCTCGAGCGAGAGCTCGCCGTGGAAGATGTTGCCCTCGGTCAGGCCGTAGACCTGCTCGAGATCCCAGGGCGTCAGCACCTGGCGGTGGAGGATCCGGTCCTTCAGGTTCGGCAGGTACTCCGAGAGCGTGTCGATCACGGCGTCGCCGAACGCCTCGCGCTGGTTGGGCCAGTCGGCAGGACCCTCGGCGAGCTTGTAGGGCGCGTACTGGACGAAGATCGACATCACGTGCTTGCCCGGTGGCGCCACGGTCGGATCGGTGAGCGACGGGATCACGATGTCCATGAACGGCCGGCGCGAGAAGGCGCCGTACTTGGCGTCGTCGTAGGCGCGCTCGAGGTAGTCGATCGACGGCGCGATGGTGATGTCGCCGCGCAGGTGCCGGCCGAAGCCGGGCAGGCAGGCGAACTCGGGCAGCGCGTCGAGCGCGAGGTTGACCTTGCCCGAGGAGCCGCGCATCTTGAAGCGGCGGATCTCGGCGGCGAAGCCGGGCTCGAGGTGCTCCTCGCCGACCAGGCCGAGGAAGGTCCGGTGCGGGTCGACGCCGGAGACGACCGCCTTGGCCCGGATCTCGTCGCCGTTCGCGAGGACGACGCCGCGCGCGCGCCCGCCCGCCATCAGGAACCGCTCGACCGGCGCCTCGGTGCGGATCTCGACGCCCAGCGCGCGGGCTGACGAGGCGATCGCGTCCGCAATCGTGCCGGTGCCGCCCTTGGGTAGCCCCCAGGCGCGGTAGGAGCCGTCGATCTCCCCCATGTAGTGGTGGAGCAGCACGTAGGCCGTGCCGGGCGAGCGGATGCCGAGGAAGGTGCCGATGATTCCGGAGACTGACATCGGTGCGATCAGCTGCTCGCTCTCGAACCACTCGGAGAGGAAGTCGACGGCCGACATCGTCATCATCTTCAAGTTCCCGACCAGCCACTCCTCGCCCTGGCCGCGCACGTGCTTGGCGAGCTTCCAGAGCCGACGCAGCTCCCGCGGGCTGCGCGAAGTCGGGTCGGGCGCGAAGTCGTCGATCATCGGCTTGACCAGCCGGCCGAGCTCGGCCATGCGGGCGCCGAACTGCTTGTAGACCTCGGCGTCGCGCTTGGAGAACTTGGCGATCGCCCGCTTGGTGCGCTCGGGGTCGGAATCGCGCAGCAGGTAGCGGCCGTCGGGGAACGGCGTGAACGTCTCCTCGAGCGGCAGCACCTCGTAGCCATGACGAGGCAGGTCGAGGTCGCGGATGATCCAGGGGCGCAGGAGGCTGACGACGTAGGAGCAGCAGGAATACTTGAAACCGGGGTGGATCTCCTCGGTCGTGGTCGAGCCCCCGACGCGATGACGCCGCTCGAGCACGAGAACCCGGCGCCCCGCCTCGGCGAGGTAGGCCGCGCAGATCAGGCCGTTGTGGCCGGCGCCGACGACGATCGCGTCGTAGCTCGAGGCGGACGGGGTCGAGGTCACGGCTTGCGCTTCCTTTCCGGGTCGAAAAAGGGCGTGGCGACCACGGTCGCCGGCACCCGGCGCCGCTCGAACTCGACCGTGTGCTCCATCTCGAGCGCGCTGCCGAGCTCCGCGTGCGTCGACAGCACCGAGGCGAGCGCGACGTACTTCTTGAGCAGCGGCGACCAGGTGTGGCTGGTCACCTTGCCGACCTGCCGCGTGCCCGCATAGACGGGCAGGCCGTCGCGCCGGGCGGTCGCCGGCAGCGACTGGCGGCAGACCGAAGCTCTCGTAGAGCGCCTCGAGCGCTTCCCAGGAGACCTCGAGACCGACGAGCGCCCACTCCGAGCCGCGCGCTTTCTCCGCGGCGAGCGCCTCGCGTCCGACGAAGGGACCGCGGTCGAGCTGGACCGTCCAGCCCAGGCCGATCTCGAACGGGCTCGACTTGCGCGACTCGAGCACGACTTTCGGCGCGCTGTAGTAGTCGATGCCGAGCAGAACGAAGCCGGCTTCGATGCGGGCGACGTCGAGGGCGTCGAGCCCTGCCGGCTCGATTCCGAACGGGCGTCCGGCGGCCATCAGGGCGTCCCAGAGCGGCAGCGCGCCCTTGCGGTCGACCCAGACCTCGTAGCCGAGATCGCCGGTGTAGCCGGTGCGGGTGATCCAGACGTCGAGGCCATCGATGCGCGCGCGGGTCGCGCCGAAGAAGCGCAGGGCGTCGAGGTCGGCGTCCGAGGCGGCGCGCAGGATCTCGCGCGAGGTCGGTCCCTGCAGCGCCAACGCGGCGATACGCGCCGACGAGTCCTCGATCGTCACGCGGAAGCCGCGGCCGACGGTCTGCAGCCAGTGGAGCGTCGGGTCCGCGGCGGTGACGCGAAAGTGCTGGTCGTCGAGGCGGGTGACGGTGCCGTCGTCGATCACCTTGCCGGCGTCGTCGCACCAGCAGGAGTAGCCGACCCGGCCGACGCCGAGCTTCGCGACATCGCGCGCCATCATGCGCGCGAGCAGCGCCGCGGCGTCCGGCCCCTGGACCTCGTACTTGTAGAGCGGCGAGACGTCGAGCAGCCCCGCCGTCTCGCGGAAGGCGAAGTACTCGCGCTCGTGGGTGGTGTCGTAGCTGCAGACCGCCGCGTAGCCCGACCAGTCCTTCCAACGGAGACTGCCGCACAGTGGCGCGGTGCGCTCGTGGAAGGGCGAGGGAACGGGCATCGAACGGGTCTCGGGTGCGCTGCGATTCGGGGGCGATCCTATCGTGGCGGCGGGGCGCCGGTACCGCCCTTTGGCGTGGGGCTCGCTCCGCTCGGACTTGGTTCGTGCTGATTCGGTTGTTGGGTGACCCTGGCGCCGAGGCGGTGTGCGTGGGTCCCTTGCCGGAGGAAGCTCGAGGGCTCGCCTTCTGGAACGATGCCAGCGTTGGAGGCCTGGGCCGCGAGACCGAACGCAGCTGGGTGCCTCGTGCAGCGGCGCCATGAGAGCGCCCCGTTTCCGGGGGGAGCCCGCCCGTAGGGGTCGGAGCCGCCCTCCGCGCGGACCGTACAATCGGCGGGCGACATTCGTCTCCTCTACGGAGGTCTCGATGAACCGAACGCGTCCGCTGCCGCTCGCCCTCCTCGCCCTCGCGCTGCCGATCGCCGCCCACGCCGTTCCGGCGCCGCCTGCAACTGATCTCGCGGCTCTCTACGACGAGCTGCGAAAGCCACGGGTCGGAGAGCAGACGTCGCCCGACCTCTCCCTGAGCCTCGGGCATGCCGAGATCCGACCGGCCGCCGGGACCCGCTGGTCGGAGCTCCTGGCGCAGGGAGTGGTCTGCGGCTACCTGCTCGATGGGCCGGCCACGCTCGTGTACCGGGTCGAGGACCGTTTCTCCCTGCCGGTCGCGAAGCGCAATCTCCAGGGGAGGCGCCGATTCGAGCAGCGCGAAGCCAACGGAGTGTTGACGCTCAGCTTGCCCCTCGACGGGGCCGCCGTGTGGGGATGGGACCTCGACCTGGCGGGGAGCGGCCGAGGGGGCGGGGCCGCGGCCGCGCTGCCGGACTGGCTGACGCGGGTGCTCGAGGGCAAGCTCTCGGACAATCCGGAGCGCGACATGCTGCTGTCCCGCCTCAACGGCGACGGCGGCTACCGGTGGGCGCTCCTCCACTCGGGCGGAGACGACTTCGAGCTCGACGTCGATCCTCGCCCCATGGCGCGCGAAGAGCAGCTGCTCGCTCTGGAACGCGTCCCGGCGGGCTCGGGCGACCTCTCTGGGCGTCTGGCGAGTCACGAGCTCGTCGCCCAGCCGCTGGGTCGAGATTGGCTCGACGGCAACCCGCTCGAACTGGTGGCTGTCGACACCGAGATCGAGCTGCGCGCCGAGGGCAAGGAGCGACTCTCGATCGCCGCGCGCACGAGGCTGCGGACACTGCGCGACGGTCTCGGGGTGCTCGCGATCGGCCTCTGGAGCGAGACCTACGACGAGCGACTGCGGGTCCACGACTACCGAATCTCGAAGCTCTCGCTCGACGGCCAGCCGGCGTCGTATCTCCATCGCCGCGGTGTTCTCTACGTCGCGCTGCCAGCGGCCTCGGCACGCGGCGCCGAAGTCGTCCTCGAGGTCGAGGCGGCGGGCGATGTGCTCGAAACCCCGTCCGGCGACAACTACTGGCGGCTGCAATCGGGGTGGTACCCGCGTCCGGCACTGGGTGGCGACGAGATGGCGGAGATTCGTCTGACCGTGGACGTTCCGACCCCGTGGCTCCCCTTCGCTCCGGGCGAAGTCCAGGAGCGGACGAGCGCCGCGGGTCGCAACCGCGTCCGGACTCGACTCAACGGACCGATGGAGCGGGCCGCGGTGCTCGCGGGGAAGTACTCGACCTCGACCGTGGAGGAGAAAGGATCCCGCATCCACGTGTCGAACTACGCCCTGGCCAAGAAGGACGAGTCAGAGCGGCTGGCGCAGATCCTCTTCACCGTCCGGGACTGCCTCGAGCGCTGGCTGGGTGTGCCCTATCCGTTCCAGGACCTGCAGGTCATCGAGGTGAATTCGTGGGGTTGGGCCCAAGCACCGCCCGGCATCATCTTCATTACGCAGGAGGCCTTCCTGAATCGCGCGCAAGCGCGAGCCGTGCACGGTGAGAGCGACTTCACCAGCGCGATGACGCGCGGGATCAACGAGCGGGTGGCGCACGAGCTCGCCCACGGATGGTTCCCGCACGTCGCGAAGGTGAGCCGCGCCGAGGAGAACTGGCTTTCGGAGAGCCTCGCCGACTACACCTCGGCCTGGTGCCTCGCGGAGTCGATGGACAAGCGGCAAGGGCGCTACCACTGGGAGCGCCAGCTCGACCAGTGGAAGTACTGGTCGAAGGAGACGGGTTCTGGCGCGAGCGTCTTCCTCGCGTCGCACCTCGCTGGCGGCGAGACGGATAACCGCACCTGGCAGTTCCTGCTCTACGGCCGCGGGCCGCTCGTCCTGCAGGCGGTGCGCGAGCAGCTCGAGAAGAAGCGAGGCCGGGAGGAGGCCGACCGCATCTTCTTCACCTGGATCCGCTCCTACGTCAAGACCTTCCAGTTCAAGTACGCGGAGACGCGGCACCTGATCGGAATCCTCGACCAGATCACCGGCGAGAGCTGGATGCCCTTCTTCGAGCGCTACCTGCTCGGCACCGAGAGCCCGCCCGTCAAATAGGTCCGTGGGTGGCAGGTGCTCTGCCCGGAAGACCGCTCTGGCTTGGTGCTCGGGCCCGGAGCGCTCCGCGCATCGCCACCAGAGACACCCACCAGAGAATCAACACGAGCGAAGAACGAGCGGAGCGAGGCACCCGAACCGCCCGAGTGGGAGAATGGTCCGATGGCCGACCGCCCGCTCCTCGCCGAACGCCTGCCGAAGGACGCCGACGCGCCCCCCGAGGAGTTGCTCGACCGCTTCGTCGACTGGGTCGGGGCGACCGGGCTCGCGCTCTATCCGCACCAGGAGGAGGCTCTCCTCGAGCTCTGGGCCGGCAAGCACGTCGTGCTCAACACGCCGACCGGCTCGGGCAAGTCGCTGGTCGCGCTCGGGCTCCATTTCCAGGCGCTCGCGCGCGGCCGGACCTCGTTCTACACCAGCCCGATCAAGGCGCTCGCCTCCGAGAAGTTCTTCTCGCTCTGCGACGACCTGGGGGCCGCCAACGTCGGCATGCTGACCGGCGACGCCTCGATCAACCCCGAGGCCAAAGTCCTCTGCTGCACCGCCGAGGTGCTCGCCAACATGTCGCTCCGCTCGGGCGAGCGGCTGGACGCGCCCGAAGTCGTGATGGACGAGTTCCACTTCTACTCCGACGCCGAACGGGGCTGGGCGTGGCAGGTGCCGCTGATCGAGCTGCCGCGCACCCGCTTCCTGCTGATGTCGGCGACACTCGGCGACATGAGCTCGATCGCGCGCCGCATGGAGGAGACGAGCGGCCGGGAGGTGGCGCGGGTCGACCACCGTCGAGCGACCGGTGCCGCTCGATTTCGAGTGGCGTGAGACGCCACTCCACGAGACCATCGAGGAGCTGCAGAAGTCGAAGCGGATCCCCGCCTATGTCGTCAGCTTCACCCAGCGCGAGTGCGCCGAGCTCGCGCAGTCGCTGACCTCGATGGGCTTGACGACGCGGGAGGAGCGCGAGGCGATCCGCGAGCGAGATCGGTGACTTCCGCTTCGACACCCCCTACGGCAAGGAGATCAAGCGCTACCTCGCCTTCGGCGTCGGGCTCCACCACGCCGGTCTCCTGCCGAAGTACCGTCTCTTGATCGAGCAGCTCTCGCAGCGCGGCCTGCTCAAGGTGATCTGCGGCACCGACACGCTCGGCGTCGGCGTCAATATCCCGATCCGCACCGTGGTCTTCACCAAGCTCTCCAAGTACGACGGGCAGAAGGTGCAGCTGCTCTCCGTGCGCGACTTCCAGCAGATCGCCGGCCGGGCCGGCCGCAAGGGCTTCGACGACCGCGGCACCGTGGTCGCCCAGGCGCCGGAGCAGGTGATCGAGCGGCGCGCCGCGGCCGCCAAGGGGAAGGCGAAAGCGAAGGGGAAGGGCCAGAGGCAGGCGCAGAAGCAGGCGCAGGGGCAGGGGCGGCGGAGTGGCGGACCGGGTGGACCGCGGAAGGGCGAGATCGTCTGGACCGAGGAGACCTTCCGGCGGCTGGTCGAGAGTCAACCCGAGACGCTCCGGAGCCGCTTCCGCATCAGCCACGGCATGCTCCTGATGCTGCTCCAGCGCGACGAGGAGCTCGACGCCGCCGGCGAGCGGAACTTCGCGTCGCTGCGCCACCTGATCTCGTCTTCGTACGACGAGGAGGGCGCCAAGCGCCGCCACCTCGCGCACGCGGCGGTCCTGGTGCGCTCGCTGCGTCGCGCCGGAATCCTCACCCTCAAGCGCGACGCGGTCCGCGATTACCTCTGGGTCGTCGTCGACCCCGATCTCCAATTCGACTTCTCGCTCTACCACGCCCTCTCGCTCTTCCTGGTCGAGACCGTGGTCGATCTCGAGCCCGAGTCGGAGACCCACGTCGGCGATCTGCTCACCGTCGTCGAGTCGGTGCTCGAGAACCCCGAGATCGTCCTGCGCAAGCAGGCGGACAAGGAGAAACAGCGGCTGCTGGCCGAGCTCAAGGTCGCGGGCGTGCCCTACGAGGAGCGAATCGAGCGGCTCGAGGAGGTGACCTATCCCAAGCCGCTCGAGGACTGGCTCGCCGGCCGCTTCGACGCCTTCGCGCGCATGCACCCTTGGGTGGGCCGGCGCGAGATCTCACCGAAGTCGATCGGCCGCGAGATGTGGGAGGGTTTCTGCTCCTTTCAGGACTACGTCAAACGCTACGGCCTCGAGCGCAGCGAGGGCGTCCTGCTGCGCTACGTCTCGCAGCTCTACCGGACGCTCGAGCAGAACGTCCCGGTCGCCGCCAAGACCGACGCGGTCGAGGACGCCGCCGGCTTCTTCCGCACGACGATCGCGCTCACCGACTCTTCGCTGCTCGAGGAGTGGGAGAGCCTGCTCCACCCGGAGCTCCTGGTCCGGCGCAAGGAGGATCGCGAGCGCGCCGTCGAAGCGATCTGGGTGCGCGAGTTGATCGAGAGCTCCCGCGCGCTCGCCGCGCGTGTCCGCTCGGAGATGCACCTGCTGGTCCACGCCCTGGCGCAGCGCGAGTACGAGGACGCCGCCGAGCGCGTGGCGCAGCCGGAAGGCAACCTCTGGGACGCGGCCCGCTTCGAGGCGGCGATGGCGCCCTTCTTCGCGGAATACCCGGAGCTGCTCGACACGGCCGCGGCGCGACGGCACCAGTGGACCCAGATTCGCCCCGCCGGCGAGCGCCAGTGGGAAGTGACCCAGACCCTGCTCGATCCCGCCGGCGACAACCTCTGGGCGATCCACGCACGGGTCGACCTGCGCCACGCCACCAGCGTCGACCACCCCCTGCTCGAGCCCGTCGCCATCGGCCCCTGACGCCCGCTTCGCCGCTCCCGACTCGAGCCGCAGCCTCGAGCTGCTGCAGTTCCTTCTGTTCTCTTTCGTTTCCTCCCGATTCCACTTCTGGGGCGACTCGACGCCATTCGCGATCGCTCGAACGCTCGAGAAAGCGGGCAGATAGGGAAGGGTCTGAGTCGACCGGGGCGACGATCGCGAAGCGCCGCGGCGGCTTCCAGCCTCCCCTTCTATGGTGCTTCTTCCCTTGGTCTTGGGCCGACTCCGCTCGCGGTCGGTCGAGCGCTCGTGAAAACGGGCAGAGAGGGGGGTGTGCAGGAATCGACCCGAGCGCCGGCCGCGAAGCGCCTCGGCGCTGCCCTCGGCGTCCCCTTCGATGGGGCTATTCCCGGCGTCCGCCCGGCGATTTCGAGCTGCTTCGGGCTCGGTCGCTGCCAGATTTCCGTGCGACGGCTCTCGTCGAGCGGGGGAGCAACCGTCGGCTCTCCGGGACGAAGCGGCCGAGAGAGGTTCGAGTCGGCCGCCGCGAGTGGCTTCGCGGCAGAGGATTCGTCGGTGCGCGTGCGGCCCAGCGCGGCGAAGGTAACGATTCACCGCCCCGATACGTACCTAGCCTGGAAACGAACGTTCGGAGGGAGAACCGGTGTGGTCGATTCGGTCTGAGATCTCTCGCGCGGGAGTCGTGTTTGCGGCCCTCGCAGCATCGGTGGCGCCAGCCTCGGCCCGGCTCGAGAATGGCCCGGCGATCGAGATCCATCGGCTCTCGGCGCCGATCGAGATCGACGGCGACCTCACCGATACCGGCTGGGCGGCCGCGACGCGGGTCGAAACCTGGTGGGAGATCAACCCTGGCGACAACGTCGAGCCCGAGGTCGGCAACGTCGCCTGGCTCGCCTACGACGACGAGTATCTCTACGCCGCCTTCGAGTTCGAGCGACCCCGATCCGACGGCGATCCGCGCCCCGCTCGGCGACCGCGACAACGTGCCGCAGCTACACCGACTACGGCGGCGTCATCCTCGATCCGCGCGGCGACGGCAAGACGCGCGCAGATGTTCCTCGCCAACGCGCGCGGCATCCAGTACGACGCGATCTCCAGCGACGCCACGCGGCGAGGACAACTCGCCCGACTTCTTCTGGGAGAGCGCCGGACGCATCACCGCGGACGGCTGGCGGCTCGAGATCCGCATCCCGTTCTCGTCGATTCGCTACACCGATCCGAACCCCGACACTGGGGCATCCTGCTCTATCGCAACCACCCACGCGACTACCGCTACCAGTACTTCACGCTCGCGTCTGCCGCGCGAGCGCGAACTGCTTCATCTGCAACGTGCGCGATCTGACCGGCCTCGCCGGAGCTGCCGACCGGCGGCCACTGGGTCGTCGCACCCTTCGCGACCGCGCAACAGAGCGCCACGCCGCGGGGCGAGCTCGGCTCGTCGCTCGAGACCGAGCCGGGCGAGATGCGACGGCGGCGTCGATCTCAAGTGGCTGCCCAACCCCGACACGGTGGTCGACTTCACGCTCAACCCCGACTTCTCGCAGATCGAATCCGACGTCGCGACAGATCACGGCCAACGAGCGGTTCGCGCTCTTCCTGCCCGAGAAGCGCCCCTTCTTCCTCGAGGGCGTCGACCTCCTCTCGACGCCGATCAACGCCGTCTACACGCGCACCTTCACCTCGCCGCAAGTGGGGAGCGCGAGCGACCGGCGGCGCGGACAAATGGAAGTACACGGTGCTGGTCGGCGAGGACCGGGGGCGGCGGCAGCGTCATCCTTCCCGGAACCGACGGGTCGAGCTCAGCCGAGCAGGACTTCTCCTCGATCGTCGCCTCGGCCGCGTGCGCCGGGACATCGGCTCCTCCTTCGTCAGCCTCCTCTACTGCCGGGCGCGAGATCGACGGCGGCGGCTCGAACCGCGTCTTCGGTCCCGACTTCGAGTGGCGGCCGACCGACCAGGACACGATCACCGGGCAGCTGCTCTGGAGCACATCGCAGACGCCCGACCGCCCCGACCTCGCCGACGAGTGGGACGGCCGCTCTCTCAGCGGCCATGCCGGCCGCCTCTGGTGGAACCGCTCGACGGGGACGTGGGACACCTTCTTCGAGTATCTCGACTTCGACGACGAATTCCGCGCCGACAACGGCTTCGTGCCGCAGGTCGGCTTCCGGTCGGGATACGGCGAGCTCGGTTACACCTTCCGTTGGAAGGACCGCGCCGTCCGCCGATTGCGCGCCTTCGGCTGGGTCGACTACCAAGCGGACCTGGACGGGAGGATCATGCAGCGCCAGGCGGTCGTCGGCAGCGGCCTCGACGCGCCGCTCAACACCTTCGCGCGGCTCGAGCTCGCGGTC
This sequence comes from uncultured Acidobacteriota bacterium, assembly GCA_963700315.1. Classification (GTDB taxonomy): domain Bacteria; phylum Acidobacteriota; class Thermoanaerobaculia; order Multivoradales; family JAGPDF01; genus JACTMI01. The sequence goes on from CAVOXC010000004.1 coordinate 456,154, forward strand.
CTCGACCTGCGCTCGGGTCCCGAGCTCTTTCGGCGTGTACCGGATCCGCCCCTATCTCGAGATCCGCCCCGGCGACGTCTTCTCGCGCATCTGACCTTCGGGGTCAGTTCGGTGACGAGGTCGACTTCGCGAACGACCGGCTCGGCGACGGCGGCACGCTCCTGCTCGAGGCGGACCTGCGCCCGACCGACCACGTCGCGCTCGCGCTCTCGCTCAACCGGCGCTGGCTCGACGTCAACGACGCCGAGCTCGGCTCGGGACGCCTCCTGACCTCGCAGGTCGCGCGGCTCAAGGCGGTCTACACCTTCAACGCCAAGAGCTGGCTGCGCCTGATCGGCCAGTGGGTCGAGACCGAGCGCGATCCGTCGCTCTATTACGACGAGGTCGACATGCGCGTCCGCCGACCTCTCGGGCTCGCTCGTCTTCGCCTACAAGCTCAACTGGCAGACCGTGCTCTACGTCGGCTTCTCCGACCTGCAGGAGCTCGAGACCGAAACCGATCGCCTCGAGCCCTCCGCCCGCGAGGCCTTCCTCAAGGTCTCCTACGCCTTCCGCGGCTGAGCCAACCGACGTAGACAGCGTCGGCTTCCGTCGCGCTGGTGCCCTACTCCGGCCGGACCAGGCGGGGATAGTCCGGTGTCCACATCGCCGCCTTGATCCGGCGCTCGACTTCGGAATCGGGAATCGGGTCGCCCGCGCCGGTCGCCGACGCCTCGCGGACGACCGCGGCGGCGACCCGCGCGGCGACCGAGCGCAGCTCGGCAACCGGCGGGAAAAGACCACCCGAGGCGATCTCCTCCGCGGTGACCGCGGCCGCCAGCGCCTCCGCCGCCGCGCGGAAGAGGCTGTCGGAGATCACGCGCACTCCGGCGAGCATGCAGCCGAGGCCGACGCCCGGGAAGATGTAGACGTTGTTGGCCTGCCCGACGCGAACGCGCTTGCCGTCCACCTCGACCGGATCGAACGGACTGCCGGTCGCGACCAGCGCGCGCCCGCCGGTCCAGGCGAAGAGGTCGATCGGGACGGCGTCGGACTGGCTGGTCGGGTTGGAGAGCGGGAAGATCGCCGGCCGCTCGACGTGGCGCGGCCATCGCGCGCACGATCTCCTCGGTGAAGGCCCCGGGCTGCCCCGAGGTGCCGATCAGCGCCGTCGGCCGCAGCGCCCGGACGACGGCAAGTAGATCGGCGCCGCCCGCGAGGTCCGCGGCCGCCGCCAGCTCCGCCGGCCAGGCGAAGTCGCGCTTGTAGGCGTCCGCGATCTCCTGGTCGTCGACGATCAGGCCGTTGCTGTCGAGCACCGCGAGCGCGCGCTCGAGGTCGTCGCCCGCGAGGCCGGCGTTTCCGAGGGCGGTGCGGATGAGGCGCGGCGATGCCGATGCCGGCAGCGCCGGCGCCGAGGATCACCACCCGTTGATCGGCGAGCGCTACGCCCGAAGCGCGCGACGCGGCCATCATACCCGGCCACCGCCACCGCCGCGGTGCCCTGGATGTCGTCGTTGAACGAGGGCAGCGCCTCGCGGTGGCGGTCGAGCAGGCGGAAGGCGTTGCCCTTCTTGAAGTCCTCCCACTGCAGCAGCGCGCGCGGGAAGCGACTCTGCACCGCCGCGACGAACTCGTCGACGAAGGCGAGGTACTCCTCGCCACGCAGGCGCGGCTGGCGCCAGCCGATGTAGAGATCGTCGTCCAGCAGCTCCCGGTTGTCGGTGCCGACGTCGAGGCTCATCGGCAGCGTCTGCGCCGGGTGGATGCCGGCGGCGGCGGTGTAGAGCGCGAGCTTGCCGATCGGAATGCCCATGCCGCCGGCGCCCTGGTCGCCCAGGCCGAGGATGCGTTCGTTGTCGGTGACGACGATCAGGCGGACGTCCTCGAACGGTGCGTTGCCGAGAACCTCGGCGATCCGGCCCCGGTGCCGTGGCGTGATCCAGAGGCCGCGGGCGCGCCGGAAGATGCGGCTGTAGCGCTGGCAGGCGAGCCCGACCGTCGGGGTGTAGACGATCGGTAGGAACTCCTCGAGGTGATCGAGCAGCACCCGATAGAAGAGGTGCTCGTTGCGATCCTGCAGCGCCGCGAGGCCGATGTAGCGTTCGAGCGGGTCGCTCTTGCGCGCGATGCTCTCGTAGGCGCGCCGCGCCTGCTGGTCCTGGGTCGAGACCGCGTCGGGCAGCAGGCCGGTGAGGCCGAACGTCTCGCGCTCCTCGAGGGTGAAGGCGGTGCTCTTGTTGTAGAGCGGGTTCTCGAGCAGCTCCTCGCCCCGGTACGGGACGGTCAGTGTCGGCTGCCCGTCGATCGATCGCAGCTCGTAGCGTCGCATGGCCCCGATCTTCGCATCCGCGCGCCCACCCACCTAGGCGCGGCGATCAACTGTCACCACGCAACCGGGCGACGAGCCGGTTCGAGCGCTCCAGGAAGCCCTTCTTTCTCTGGGGGCGACGGACCGGCCATCTCGCCTGTCGAGCGGTGCTTCGCCGTGCTCTGGCTTCGAGGAAACTCCAGAGATTGGGAAGGGGCCGCCGGGCCGGCTCGGCTGTCGGTCGGCCTTCCGGAGCCCTCGGGCTTCTCGAAAGCTCCAGAGAAGGGGACGGGTGGGCCGGCCGCCGCGCCCTCGCGCAGCGCCTCGGCGTCGCCCGACTCCACCCGTCTCTGGACGCTTTCACGGCGCCCTCCCATTCGAGTGGGATTCCGCGCAGCGCCACGACGCTCTCTTGCCCTCCCCTTCTATGGAGATTCTGGCGACGTTTTTCGTGGCGGAACGAAGATCGCAGCGCGTCTCGTTCGCGGGAAGCGGTCAGGTCTTTCCGGAGATCCACCCGGTGGCGAGCGCGAGCTCGGCGTTGAGCACGCTCGCGCCGGCGGCGCCGCGCTCGACGTTGTGGCCGAGGATCGTCATCTTGACGCCGAGCACCGGGCAGGCGCGGATGCGGCCGACGTGGACCGCCATGCCGCCGTCGAACTCGACGTCGAGACGGGGCTGCGGGCGGTCGGGCGCGTCGTGGACGATGATCGGCCGCTCCGGCGCCGAGGGGAGCCCGAGCCGCTGCGGCTCCCCAGAGAATGAAACCAGCGCGGCGCGGATCTCGTCGAGCCCGGGGTTGCCGGTGAGGCGGAGCGAGACCGCCTCGGTGTGACCGTCGACGACCGGCACACGGTGGCAGGCCGCGGAGACCGGGAAGGGCGCCGGCGCGATCCGCTCCGCCGCGAGCCGGCCCAGGAGCTTGCCGATCTCCTCGGCGACCTTCTCCTCCTCGCCCGCGATGTGCGGGATCACGTTGCCGAGCAGATCGAGGCTCGGCACGCCCGGCAGCCCCGCGCCGCTCGCCGCCTGCATCGTCGTGACCGAGAGCGCCTCGATGCCGAAGGCGCGGTGGAGCGGCGCGAGCGCGGTCGCCAGGATCGCCGCCGTGCAGTTCGGGTTGCAGACGATCGCGCCCGGCCAGCGCCGCTCGCGCCGCTGCCGGTCGAGGAGAGCGAGCGACTCGGGGTTGACCTCGGGGACGACCAGAGGCACGTCTGCCGCCATGCGGAACGCCGAAGCGTTCGAGAAGAGCGCGGCGCCCGCCGCGGCGAAGGCGGGCTCGACCTCGCGCGCGGTCGCCGCGTCGATCGCCGAGAAGACGACCGGCGCGAGCGCGCTCTCGACGCGGGTCGCGACGACCTCGAGATCGCCGAGGCCGGCCCAGGGCTCGCCGGGCAGGCGCCAGTCGCAGGCCTCGCGGTAGGGGCGCCCGGCGCTCCGTTCGCTGGCGGCGAGGCGGTGGACGAAGAAGCTCGGATGGTGCGCGAGGCGGCGGACGAAGCGCTGGCCGACGACGCCGGTGGCGCCGAGGACGGTGACCGGGATCTTCGGGCTCATGATGCCTCCGCGTCGTTCCAGCCGGCGGCGAGAGCGGTGGCCAGGGCGTCGTCCGCGGCGGCCAGCGGCTCGGCCACGAGCGGCCGCTCGAGCGCGTGCGCGAGTGGCGCGGGAAGCGGCCCGTCGCCGCGGTCGCCTCGAACTTCGCCGGGTGGGCGGTCGCGAGGAAGATCCCGACCTCCCCCGGCGCGAGGCTCGCTTCGAGCACTCTCGAGGCTACCGCGCCGTGCGGGTCGGCGCGGTAGCCGAGCGCCCGCGAGGCGCGCGAGCTCGGCGCGGGTCGCCTCGTCGCCGGCGCTCCCCCAGGCGAGCTCGCGCGCGGATTCGCTCGACCTCGCCGCCATGCAGCCAGACGAGCCGCTCCCAGTTGTTCGGAGCGCCGACGTCCATCGCGTTCGAGAGGGTCGCGACGCTCGGCGCGCGGCCGGTAGGGGGCGCCGTCCAGGTGCTCGGGCACGGTCGCGGTTGGCGTTGGTCGCGAGCACGCAGGCGCGCGATCGGCGCCCCGAGCCGGCGCGCGATCACGCCGGCGCAGAGGTTGCCGAAGTTGCCCGACGGCACCGCGACGACCGGCGCGCGGCGCCGAAGGATCGAGCCGCGCGAGCTCCGCCGCCGCGTCGAAGTAGTAGACGATCTGGGCCAGGAGGCGCGCCGGGTGGATCGAGTTGGCGGCGACCAGGCCGGCGGCGCGCACGAGGCCGGGATCGGCGAAGGCCCGCTTGACCAGCCGCTGGCAGTCGTCGAACGAGCCCTCGACCGCGAAGGCGCGGACGTTGCCGCCGAGCGTCGCGATCTGCCGCTCCTGCGCCGCCGAGATCCGGCCGCGCGGGTAGAGCACGGCGACGCGAAACCCCGCCTTGCCGTGAAACGCTGCGCGACGGCGGCGCCGGTGTCGCCGCTGGTGGCGGTCAGCACCGTCCGCGGTCCGCGCGCCCAGGTCTCGCCTGGAGGATCGGCGCCAGGAAGCCGACGCCGAAGTCCTTGAACGAGAGCGATGGACCGTGGAAGAGCTCGAGCGCGTACCTGCCCGGGGGCGACCGCGACGAGCGGCACGTCGAACGGGAAGGCCGCGCGGACGAACGCCGTCACCGCGACGCGGCCGATCTCGCCGCCGAGCAAGGCGGCGAAGAGCCGCTCGGCGCGCTCGCGCCTCGGCAGCGCGAGGAGCTCGTCGAGACCGGCGAGCGGCGCGAGCGCGGCGGGGACAAAGAGGCCGCCGTCGCCCGGCACGCTCCGCCGGGCGGCCTCGAGGAAGGTCGCGGCGAGCGTCGAGTCGCGCGTCGAGGTCCAGCGCATCGCGATCTCCCCCCGCCTCCGCTACCCCGCGCTCCGGAGCGCGCGCGGGTCGACCGTTCGCGCCCCCGGCGCGGCGCGACAGACGCGCGCCGTCGCGGCGACGCCGGCCTGCCGCCAGGCGGCGACGGCCGCCGCGCCGACGCTCTCGGCGCGCTCCGGGTCGGCCACTGCGAAGAGCGACGGCCCGGCGCCCGAGAGGCTGCAGCCGAGCGCCCCGGCCGCGAGCGCGGCGCCCTTGGCGTCGAGGAAGCCGGGCACGAGCGCGGCGCGGTGCGGCTCGGCGAGGAGGTCGCGTAGCGTTTCGCCGAGCAGCTCGCGATCGCCGGCGTGGAGGGCGTGGACGAGGGCCGCTAGGTTCTGCGAGTGGGCGATCGCGAGCGGCAGCGGGATCTCCTTCGGCAACGCCGCGCGCGCGGCGCGGGTCGCGAGCTCGAGCTCGGGGACGACCAGGACGAAGCGGAGGGTCGCCGGCCAGGGGAGCTCGCGCACCTTCTCGCCGAGACGCGACCAGGCGGACGCCACCGAGGAGAATCGGCGCGACGTTGTCGAGGTGCGCGGCGCCGGCGGCGTGCCCCTCGGCCTCGGCGGCGGCCTCGAGCAGCGCCGCTTCGGAGAGCCCGGCGCCGAAGAGGGCGTCGAGGGCGACGACGGTCGCGACCGCGGAGGCGGCGCTGCCGCCGAGGCCGCTCGCGACGGGGAGCCCCTTTCGCAGCTCGAGCGCGAGCGGCGGCAGCGCCCGCCCCGAGACGCGCGCGAAGGCGTCGCGCGCGCGTGTCACGAGGTTCTCGCGCGGATCCTCGGGCAGCCGTGCCGCGAAGGGTCCCGAGACGACCAGCGAGTCGGCTTCGGCGTGTCGCGCGACGACGAGGTCCCCCCAGGGCTCGCCGTCCACCGGCTCGATCGCCGCGCCCAGCAGATCGAACCCGGCCGCGAGGTTGCCGATCGACGCCGGCGCGAAGGCCGCGGCGGCGTCGCTGTCGGCCTTGTCGTCACTTCGGCCCGAGCGCCCGCCGCTCCGCGCCACCGGCGCGGCCGCGCCGTCCGAGCCCCGTGCCTCGCGCGACGGCCCGTCGCCGTCGGCTTCGAAGAAGCGCGCGTGCACGGCGCGCAGCGCCCGCGCCCCCTGGCTCGACTCGACGACGGCGCAGATCGAGCGCTCGCTCGCGCCCTGGGCGATCGCGACGACGTTGACCTCGGCGGCGCCCAGCGCGCCGAAGAGCCGCCCGGAGACACCGGCGCGCCGGCGCATGCCGTCGCCGACCAGCGAGAGCACGGCAAGCCCGGAGTGGCGCGCCACCGGCTCGACCCTCCCGGTCGCGAGCTCGGCCTCGAAGACCTGGGCGAGCGCCGCCTCGGCGCGGTCGGCCTCGCCGTTTCTCAATCCCAGATGGAGCGCGCTCTCGCTCGAGCCATGGCTGACGAGAATCACCTCGATCCCGCGCTCGGCGAGCGCCGCGAAGGCGCGCGCGGCGAGCGCGGTCAGCCCCGTCGCTCCGGTCGAGGCGAGCGAGAGCAGGGCGACGCCGTCGAGAAGCGTCAGGCCGCAGGCGATCCGCTCGATCTCCGCCCCGCCGGGGCGCACGAGAGTGCCGGGGTCGTCGGGCGCCAGCGTGCTCGCGACGCGCACCGGGATCCCGGCGGCCCGCGCCGGCGCGACGCTCTTCGGGTGGAGCACCTTGGCGCCGAAGTGGGCGAGCTCGATCGCCTCTTCGAAGCTGGCTTCGCGCACCGGCCGGGCTGCCGGCAACGACCCGCGGGTCGGCGGTGTAGATGCCGGCGACGTCGGTCCAGATCTCGAGCGACCGGGCGCCCAAGCGCCTGGGCGAAGAGCGCCGCGGAGTAGTCGGAGCCGCCGCGGCCAAGGAGCATCGCCCGCCCCTCGCCGTCGCCGCCGAAGTAGCCGGCGACGATCGCGAGCGGCGCGCCCGAGGCGAGAAACGGCGCCAGCCGCGCGCGCGCCTCGCCGATCCGCGGCCGCGCCTCGAGCGGATCGCCATCGCAAGGCAGCAACCGCCGCGCGTCGAGCCGCTCGGGCGCCAACCCCCGCGCCTCGAGCAACGCCGCCAACAGCTCGACGCTCGCCCGCTCCCCCAACGACGCCACCTGCGCCCGCACCCGCGGCGAAGCGTCCCCCAACATCGCGATCCCCGACAACGACCGCTCGAGCTCGGCCGCGAGCCCGTCGAGCGCGGCGCGCAGCGCGGAGGCCGGTTCTCCTCCAAACAGTGGCCCGAGCGCATCGGCCAGCCCGTCGGCCACGGCGCCGTGGCGCGCCCGGTACTCGGCGAGCGGGGTGCTCGAATCGCCCGCGACCGCGCGGTCGCACGCGGAGAGCAGGAGATCGGTCACGCCGGAGAGCGCCGAGAGCACGACGACCACGCGCTCCTCCAGAGTCGCCGCCGCCACCAGGTCGGCCACCCGCCCGAGCCGCGCCGCGTCGCCGACCGAGGTTCCGCCGAACTTCAGGACGCGCAACGTCCCCGCCGCCGCCGGGCGTGGGCGCGGCGGAACGGACGAGTCGTGCGCGTCGTGCGCGTCGGCTGTCGACTCTTCGGCGAGCATCTCGGTCTCCTCCAACAACCCATCGGCCCAGAAACAAAAAGCCCCGCGTCCTCGTCCGAGGAGCGGGGCCGGTTCAGTCGCAATCGAATGCGCCTAAGCGGCTCCCGCCCCCCAAGTCATGGTGGTGGTCGTCGTCGCACAGGTCGTGGCGCTCATCGCGGGTCTCGGCGCGGACATCGTGGTGGGAAGCTAGCTGGCCAGCGAGGGGATTGTCAACTCTGCGGAGGGGTTCACCTCCGTGTTGCCGTCCGGCGATTCGCAGGACCACCTGCGCGGCAGGTGCCCTTCGGCAAGAGCAGTCGATCGCGTGGCTCGCCGGATGGCGACGAAATGCGCGCGTCGGGATCCGTAGGCAGCGCACGACGGCGGCTGCACTCTCGGCGCGTGGAGTGGCTCACGGGCGAAGGCTGCACTGGCGTCGCCGGGGGAGGACGGAGGAAGGGTGGGCGTTCGGCACGTGCGAGCGGTGGACGCATGGAATCAGGCGGTTGCGCGCGATGAGCTGGCTTGGCACGGGCTTCGCTCTCTGCGGAATGAGGGAGGTACGACGATGCGCACCAACGAGATTTCGACCTGGAGCGTCTCTCGCGTCTTGCGGCGCGTCGCCCTGCTGGGCGCCGGGCTGATGTTGCTCGGCGGCGGTGTGGCGCGCGCCGGTCTCCTGTCACCCTTCGATCTGCATCGCGAGGTGCGGCGGCACGTCGGCGAGGTGCTGCGGCATCTCGAGCACGTCCCCGACCACATCCAGCGCCGGCACGAGCGCCACCTCGAGGTCTTCTTCGGCGGGCGCTCCTTCTACGCGCCGCACCGCCACGAGCACGTCGTCTACCGCTTCCCCGATCTGGATCGACGGCGTCGTGCAGTACCGGCCCTACACCTACTGCGGCAACCGGCTCTTCGGCTCGGTCTCGGTTCGCCCGCGGGTCTGGGTCGAGTGGGGCCACGCCGAGCACGGCGCCTGGTGCGACCGCTGCCGCGGCTACTACCCGCGGCGCCACGCCCACTTCGTGCAGCCGAGCCACCCCCATCGCCGTGACGTCATCCACTATGACGACCACTACGACCACCACGACCGCCGCGGCCACGAGCATCATTACGACCGCGACGACGATCGCCGAGGATGGAAGGACCGCCACGACCGCGACGGCGACCGCCGTGGCGGGAAGGGCCGGCACGATCGAGATCACAACTGAGGCGGCCGCAGACTCTGGCCCCTTGCGACGTTCAAGATCTTCCACATCGATTCCGCCGTTCGATTCCTTCGACAAGATCAGGAGGCGATTGCCGTCGGGGTCCAGGAACAGCGCGGAGGCGCCCCGGTGGGCGACCTCGGGCGGGCCGACGAACTCGACGCCGCGTTTGTCGTCTACCTCCACCTCTGGCGGCACACCTTTGGCGTGGGGGTCCAGAGCGCCACGACGAGCCTGCGCTCGATCGCCGACGGCACCGGCCTGTCGAAGCGGGGAATCCAGGCGCGCCGTCGCGGAGCGCGTGTGAGGGGCGTCGACATCAATGCTCTCATCCGCTTCCTGGTGCGCGACGATACGCGGCAGTTCCGTCGGGCGGCCGAGGCGCTCGCGGCGCTGGCCGATGCCGGCGAACAGGTGCGGATCGATCCGATCGTCCTCTAGGAGCTGGTCTGGGTGCTCCGCGCCGGCTACGGTCGCGGTCGCGGCGAGGTGGCCGATGCGCTCGATGCGCTGCTCGAGGCGGAGAGCCTCTCGATCGAGGACCGGGAGCTCGTGCACGAGGCGATCCAGCGGTTTCGGGCCGGCAAGGGAGACTTCGCCGACTATCTTCTCGGCCTGCGCAACCGCCGTGCGGGGTGCGAGACCACGCTGACCTTCGATCGCAAGCTCCGTCCCGCCGACGGCTTTGCGGCACCCTGAGCGTTTCTCCGGACGGGAGCCCGAGCCGCCGGCCGCGGGTTGCTCGATCGAGTCGCGTCCGGCTGTGGCGTAGCCGAAACAGGCAAGGAGGACTCTCGTAGAAGAGACATCGGACGATCGTCGTGCCGCGGACGGGTCCTCTCGAGAAGGCGCCTGGCAGCGGCGACGGAGTGAGCGAGGAGGAACGGTCATGAACGAGATCAAGAGGCAGGCGCGGATCGCCGGACTCTGGTACCTGGCGCTCGCCGTCACGGCGCCCCTGGGGTTGCTCTACGTGCCCGGGAAGATCGTCGTCTCGGGTGATGCGGCCGCGACGGCCGAAAACCTGAGGGCGCACGCGGGGCTGCTGCGGCTCGGCATCGCGAGCGAGCTGGTGCACCAGGTGCTCGTCATCTTCCTCGTGCTCGCGCTCTACAAGCTCTTCCGGCCGGTCGACGAGTTCCTCGCCAAGCAGGTCGTGATCCTGGGCGCGCTCGTCTCGGTGCCGATCATGTTCGTCAACGTTCTCAACGACATCGCCGCCGCGACCCTGGCGAGCGGCCCCGATTTCCTCGCCGTCTTCTCGCGCGCCGAGCTCGACGCGCTCGCCTACCTCTTCCTGCGCCTGCACGGCCGCGGCATCGTCATCGCGTCGATCTTCTGGGGGCTCTGGCTCTTCCCGTTCGGGCTGCTCGCGATCCGTTCGCGCTTCATCCCGCCGATCTTCGGCTGGCTGTTGATGGTCGCTGGCGGCGCCTACCTCGCCGACGCCTTCGCCACCCTGGTGATGCCGAGCCTCGTCCCCTACGTCTCGCCGGTCGCCCTGCCGCTCGAGGTCGCCGAGGTGCCGATCGTCTTCTGGCTCGCGATCTGGGGCGCGCGCACGCCACGGGGCGAGGCGCCCGCCATGTCCGTCTCGTAGAGCGCTCGACTAGGGCGAGAGCGGGTCGAGGAGCTCGAGGCCCGGGAAGCGATGGAAGTCCTGGTCGTGGGTCGCGAGCGTCGCGCCGTTCTCGAGGGCGAGCGCGGCGAGCAGGGCGTCGGCGACCAGCGGGCCGCGCGAGCCCGAGAGCTCGAGGAGCGGCCGCAGGATCTGCCAGTAGCGCGGTCCCGGTTCGAGCTGCACCACCATCGGCCGCGTCAACCAGGAATCGACGATGCGGGTGGCCTCCGCGATCGAGTAGGGCGCGGGGAAGACCGCCCGATGCGTGGCTAGGCGCAGAAAGGCGCCCAACGTCGCCCACGAGAGCGCGAACGGCTCCGGCCGCGACAGTCTCTCTTCGAGCCATGCCCGGGCAAGGCCGTGCTCGGGCGCGCTGCTGTTGTAAGCGTAGAGGAGGAGATTGGCGTCGGCGAGGATCACCGGTGGTCGGGCCCCTCGGCGACCTCGAGCAGCTCCGCGACGTCGGCGTAGTCGAGCTCTGGACGCACGCCGAGGGCGCGCGCCGCGACCACGAACGGCGGGATTGCCGCGACCTGTTGTCGGGCCGCGAAACCCGCTCGCAGCGCGTCGTTGATCGCGCGCTTGAAGCTCTTCTTGCTCCGGCGCATCTCCCGTTCGAGCTGCGCTGTGACGTCGTCGTCGAGGGTCACGGTCGTCCGCATCATCACGATGCTAGCGACGAAGCACCTTGATGTCAACGAAACGGCGGCGAGTGCGCCGCAGGCTTCGCGCCAATCGCTGCGGCGCCGCCCGCGGGGAGAGCGGCGGCGAGGAGCAGCGAGGATCTCATCACCGCCGGGCGCGCAGTCGATCGAAGACGGGCACTGAGCGGAGAATCGTTCGCGCGCGCCGAGTCGAGTCGCGCCGGCGCTCGGCGTGGCTCGTCTCGCTCGGGGTACCTTCGCGAAAGCTCTCCATCGAAGGGAGAGCCTGAAGTACGCTGAGGCGCTGCGCGGCAGGCGTTTCGGTTGCCCCCAGCTTCCCATCACTGGAGCTTCCTCCATCGCAGCTATCGGCTCGAAAGCGAATCGGAGGCCGACAGCAGACCGGACGAGCACTGGTCCTGCGAGTTTGAAGGTGCGTCGTTCGGGGCGTTCGCGCTTTTGCGGTTCTCAATTGCTGAAGATCACCGCCAGGATCACCAGGATGACGGCGACCGCGAGGCCGATCTTCACCCAGCTCCAGGGCGCCGTGCCCGAGGCTTTCCCCGTCACGCCGTTGACGACATAGCGGAAGCTCTTGCCGCGGTACTCGTAGGCCGCGATCCAGATCGGCACGAGGCCGCTCTTGTAAGCAAGGGCGGAGTAGGTGGTGTCGACCACGAGGTTGCGGCACTGGTCGCCGGGGACCTCGGCGCGGCAGGCGGCGCGGAGCGTCGCGTCCATGCGCTGTCTCGCGATCGCGTAGGCCTGCTCGAGGTCGACGCCGTACTCCTCGGCCAGGAATCCCGAGAGGTAGTCGGGGGCGTAGGGCGTGAGCTCTGCGGTGGGGAAGGGCTCGATGGCGCGCGCCATGTCGGCGTCGATGCCGCGCGACGCCGGCACCGGCAAGTCGTCGAAGAAGTGCTCGAGGAACCCGGAGACGTGGCGCCAGGTGATGCGGCGGTTCTTGCCCGTGCCATGGCTGGTGCCCGATTCGGCCGACCAGCGCGAGTGGGTGGCGGCGTCGAAGGTCCAGAAGGGGACGTAGACGCCGCGGATCGAGTCGAGCGCGGCGACGCGCTTGAGGTCGTTGGGCCGGAACCAGAGCGAGCCGAGCCAGCCGCGGAAGCGCTCGATCGCCGAGCGGCGCTCGACACGGAAGGGCAGGACGCCCGCCGGGCGGACCATCTCCGGATCGGCGGATGCCTCGACCACCGCGGGCGTGCCGCAGAAGGCGCAGGCGCCCGCGGCCTCGCCGGGATCGAGGGTCTCGACGGCGCCGCATTTCGGGCAGCGGTAGGCGCGGCGCTCGGTGCCCCAGCCGACCTTGGAAGGGCGGGCGAGCCCCGCTTCGAGCGGCTGCTCGGCGACCAGAGTGTCGGGCGTCGGAACGTCGCGCGCGAAACCGCAGTAGTCGCAGACGAGACGCGCGGCGCCGGGCGACCAGACGACGTCCGCCCCGCACTGCGGGCAGGGAAACTTACGGACTTTGACCTCGTCCGCCATCGTCCCCGAGTCCCCGTCCGCGATGCCTCGGCTCAGCCAGCCTCGCCGGTGGGGGGTGGCGGCGGCGGGGGTGGCGCCGCGCTCGCGGCTCCGCCGAGCTCGGCGTAGCTCGAGACCGGTGCCCAGGCCGCGGCGCCGGGCCGCCAGGCCATCGCGCTCGGCAGCACCTGTCCCGCCGCGACCATGGCGCGCATCTGCTCGTCGGTGTAGGGGCCGTGGGTCTGGCCGGCCACGGCGAGCGACCAGCGCGGCGCGCCGGCCGGGGGTGGCGGCGGCGCGGCGGCGGCGCTGGGCGCGGGCGGCGGCGCCGCCGCGGCGCCACCGGAAAGCGCCTGCCCCATCATCTGCCCCATCGCGACGCCGGCACCGACGCCGACGCCGGCGCCCGCCAAACCTCCGGGATTGGCGGCGGCGGTGCCGATGGCATCGGCCGCGGCCATCTGGGTGTACTGGCCGAGGCGGTCGCCCAGCACGCCGAGCTTCGAGCGCTGGTCGATCGCTTTCTCGACCTCCTCGGGGAGCGAGACGTTCTCGATGAAAAAGCGGGAGAGCTCGAGGCCATAGGAGGCGAACTCGGGGGCGAGCACGAGCTTGCCGGCGGCGGACAGCTCGTCGTAGTTCGCCGCGAGGTCGAGCGCCGGGACCTTGGCCTCGGCGATGGCGTCGGACAGGCGCGAGAGGATCGTCGAGCGGAGCTGTCCGACGATCTCTTCGGTCGCGGTCAGGCCGCGGGTGCCGACGACGGTCTCGAAGAAGAGCTTGGGGTCGGCGATCTTCATCGCGTAGGTGCCGAAGGCGCGCATCCGGATCATGCCGAACTCGGCGTCACGCATCATCACCGGGTTCGCGGTGCCCCACTTGAGGTCGGTGAAGAGGCGCGTGTTGAAGAAGTAGACCTCGGCCTTGAACGGCGACTGGAAGCCGTACTTCCAGCCGCGCAGCGTGGTGAGAATCGGGACGTTCTGGGTCGAGAGGGTGTGGCTGCCGGGCGTGAAGAGATCGGCGGCTTTGCCCTCGTTGATGAACAGGGCGTTCTGGTTTTCGCGCACGACCAGCTTCGCCCCCATCTTGATCTCCTGGTTGTAGACGGGGAAGCGCCAGACCAGCGTGTCGCCGCTGTCGTCGAGCCACTCTAGGATCTCGATGAATTGGGAGCCGATCTGCTTCTTGATGTTGTCCATCAGGCCCATCGCATGGTCCTCCTCGGGAGTCTTCTACGGAGACCCGAGTCTACCTCCTGGCTGGCTCCGCTCGTACTTGGTTCGTGCTGGGTCGGGTGTTGGGTGTCTCTGGTGCCGAGGCGTGGAGCGTTCCCTTCTCTGCAGAGGAACCGGCCCTCGTGTGGGCGGGTCTGCTCGGGCCTGCGCTCCGCCCGCCCGAGCAGGGAAGTGGCGCTTGCACCGTTCCGGCTGGGGGGCGGGCTACGAAGCTTCCTCCGCAGAGAAGGGAACGCTCCACGCGTCTCATTCGTGCCGGGGAGACACAGAAGCTCCGACCTCCATCGATGTCGTCCTGAACGAAGTGAAGGACCTTGCGTAAGGGCGAGAAGCCACCGTCGTCGCTTCTTCAGGCGAGGGCGCAAGATCCTTCACTTCGTTCAGGATGACATCGGACTGATGGTTCAGGGTGACGTTGGCGAGAAGGCTCAGGGTGACAGCGGGGGAAGTTCAGGCTGACATCGAGCGGGAGCTTGTGTCGGTCCCTGGCAGGAACGAGACGCGGTGTGCGTGGGTCCCTTGCCGGAGGAAGCTTGAGGGCTCGCATCCTCAGGGCAGCGAGCGTTGGAGGCGCGAGCCGCGAGACCGAACGCAGCCGGCCGCTCCATGAGTCTCCAGGCGGACGGCGGTTCCGCAGGCAAGGGACCCACGTACACCGCCCCGCCACCAGAGACGCCCAACAGACGACCCGGCACGAACCAAGTCCGAGCGGAGCGCCCTTGCTAGAGTCCCCGCGAACCGGGGCGACCCAGAACGAGCCAGCCATGATCATCCGCATCCTCGTCACCGGCGGCACCTTCGACAAGGAGTACAACGAGATCGACGGGCTGCTCCACTTCGAGAGCACGCACCTGCCCGCGATGCTCGAGCACGGACGTTGCCGCCTCGACGTCCGGGTCCGGACGGTGATGATGATCGACAGCCTCGAGATGACCGAGTCGGACCGTGACGCGATCCTCGGCCAGTGCCAGCAGGCGCGCGAGAAGAAGATCGTCGTCACCCACGGCACCGACACCTTGGCGGAAACGGCGGCCTTCCTGGCACGCGGCATGGAGGGTACGGGCAAGACCGTCGTCCTCACGGGGGCGATGATTCCCTGGGCCTTCGGCAGCTCCGACGGTCTTTTCAACCTGGGCAGCGCCCTCTCCTTCGTCCAGGTCCTGGCGCCGGGCGTCTACATCGCCATGAACGGCCGCTATTTCCCCTGGGACAACGTCCGCAAGAACCGCGACCGCGGCGTCTTCGAATCGATCCGCGAAGAGCCCTCCTGAGCCCGCCGACGGTGGCCACCCGGCCGGGTGGGAGACCGACCCTCCCGCGGGTGTTGGTCACGCCAGGCACCCCCTTGATGATGGTCAGCGGGGAACCACGGGCATGGCCCTAAGGCGGGCCGCCGCGAGTCCCCCTTTGCAGAGAGATGATCTCCGGAAGGAGTGGACCATGGCTCGACCCGCCCAGACCTCCGCCTCCGGCCCCCAGGCTGCCAAGCCTAGGAGCGAGTCCTCCGCCCGTCGCCGCATCGACGACGAGCACCGTCGCTTGAACGAGCTGCTCCGCTCGCTCACCCACAGCCACGACCCGGTGCGGCTGCAAACGCTGCTCGCCCAGCTGCGCGAGCTGCTGGTCGAGCACTTCGAGCACGAGGAGGCGCCCGAAGGGCTGCACGAGTTGGTGACCGAGGGCGCGTCGCACCGCATGCCCAACCTTCAGCTTCTGTTCGAGGAGCACCGCCAGATTCTCGCCAAGGTCGACGAGCTCGGCGCCGGGGTCGGCGACATCGTCGACGGCGCCTGGCGGGAGGTGCGCGAAGGTGTCTCCGCCCTGGCCGAGACGCTACGCCGTCACGAGCAGGACGAAGAGAGCCTGTTCTCCGAGGCGTTCTACAGCGAGCTCGGTTGCGGTTGAAATCACAGGAGCGATCATGAGCCCAACCACCACCGCGACCGCGCCGACCGGCGAGCGAGTCCGCACGACCGTTGCCCAGCGGATCGTCGAGATCGTCTCCGACTCGGGCGAGGGTGCCCAGAAGGCCGGACAGACCTTCGGCACGGTTTGCGCCAAGATCGGCAACGGCGTCTGGACGGTCGAGATCATCCCGGCCGAGATCAAGCCCCCCGCGCGCTCGCGCGCCGGCGCCAGCGGCATCCGCGTCCGCTTCGCGAGCGACCCGGTCACCAACAGGGGCGAGCGCGCCGACCTCGTCGTCGCCTTCAACGAGCAGGTGCTCTACGGACGCATCGACAGCGGCGCCTACGGACCGGGCACCATCGTCCTGCTCGAGAACAAGTGGGCGAACGACCCGCAGGACGAGATCCGCGCGCTCTACGCCGAGGCCATCGCCGATCTCGAGAGCAAGGGGCTCACCGTCGTCGAGATCGCGATGGAGCAGGCTTGCCTCGAGGTCGTGCCCGATGCCCGGCTCGGCAAGAACATGTTCGTGGTCGGCATGCTCTGCGAGATCTTCGGTCGCGACCTCGACAAGGCGCTCGAGGAGGTCGCGGTGGTCTTCAAGCGCAAGGGCGAGCAGGTCGTCGCGACCAACCAGCAGCTGGTGCGCCACGGCTGGGAGTTCGCCGCGCGGCAGATCCCCTTCGCCTGGGACGTGCCCGCCGACGCCGTCGAGGGCGAGCGGTTGGTGATGAACGGCAACCAGGCGGTCGGCCTCGGCATCATGGCGGCCGGCATCGAGACGGTCGCGATGTACCCGATCACGCCGGCGACCTCGGTGTCGCACTACCTGGGCCGCGCGCTGCCCGCCGTCGGGCGGTCTGCTGCACCAGGCCGAGGACGAGATCGCCGCGATCGGCTTCGCGATCGGCGCATCGTGGGCCGGCAAGACCGCGTGCACGATCACCTCGGGACCGGGGCTGGCGCTCAAGACCGAGTTCCTCGGCCTCGCGGTGATGGCGGAGGTGCCGCTCGTCCTCGTGGTCGTGCAGCGCGGCGGCCCCTCGACCGGCCTGCCCACCAAGGTCGAGCAGGGCGACCTGCTCTCGGTGCTGTTCGGCGCGACCGGCGACGCCCCCAAGATCGTCGTCGCGCCCGCCACGATCGAGGAGTGCTTCCACTTCGTGCCGCTCGCGCGGCAGCTCGCCGAGGAGTTCCGCGGACCGGTCGTCGTCCTGACCGACGCCAACCTCGCCACCGGCGTCGCGCCGATCGCGCGCCCCGTGATCGACCCCGCCTGGCTGGCGCCGCCGATCGACCAGAGCCCCTGGCCGGAAGGCGTCACCGCCTACGACTGGGATGCCGAGACCGGGCTGTCGCCGCGGCCGATTCCGGGCCAGCGCGGCGGCGAGTACGTTCTGACCGGTCTCGCCCACACCAGTCGCGCC
This sequence comes from uncultured Acidobacteriota bacterium, assembly GCA_963700315.1. Lineage (GTDB taxonomy): Bacteria > Acidobacteriota > Thermoanaerobaculia > Multivoradales > JAGPDF01 > JACTMI01. The sequence goes on from CAVOXC010000004.1 coordinate 473,372, forward strand.
AAGGTCGCCTACGACCCGAGCTCGAACCAGGTCGGCTGCGAGATGCGCAGCCGCAAGCTGGCGGCGCTCGCCGCCTCGCTCAAGCCGCCGGTCCTCCACGGCGCCGAGGAGGGCGAGCTGCTGGTCGTCGGCTGGGGCTCGACGCTCGGCGCGATCGAGGAGGCGGTGGACCAGCTGCGCGCCGAAGGCCACTCGGTGTCTTCGCTCCACCTGCGCTTCCTGTCGCCGCTCGAGCCGGGGCTGGACGAGATCTTCCGGCGCTTCAAGCGGGTGATGACGATCGAGATCAACTACAGCGATCCCGCCGATCTCGCGGGCATCGGCCCGGAGAACCGTCGCCGCGCCCAGCTCGCCCAGGTCCTGCGCGAGCGCACGCTGGTCGACGTCGACTGCTGGTCGATGGTGCGCGGCCAGCCCTTCGGGCCGGGGGAGATCGCCGACGCGATTCGGGAGCGGTTGGGGGCCAGAGCGACCGCCGAGAGAGGAGTGGCGTGATGTTCGGACTGCCAGCCGACTGGACGCTCGAGGTTCCCGAGCGCTACTTCACTCTCGAGAACTACGACGGCGGCGTCGCGCGCTGGTGCCCCGGTTGCGGCGACTTCGCCGTGCTCACCGCCGTGCAGCGGATCTGCCGCGACGAGCAGATCGCCCCCGAGAAGCTCGCGGTCGTCTCCGGCATCGGCTGCTCCAGCCGCTTCCCGCACTACATGCACACCTACGGCTTCCACGGGCTGCACGGCCGGGCGCTGCCGGTGGCCTGCGGGATCAAGGCGCGCCGGCCCGACCTCACCGTCTGGGTCGCGACCGGCGACGGCGACTGCTGCTCGATCGGCGCCGGGCACTGGTTGCACGCCGTCCGCTACAACATGGACATGGTGGTGATGCTGTTCGACAACGCCATCTACGGCCTGACCAAGATGCAGACGTCGCCGACGACACCGCTCGGTCTCGGCACCAACACCCATCCGGACGGCGGCTTCCTGCCGCCGCTCGACGTCGCGCAGACGACGCTCGGCTTCCCCAACGTCTCGTTCGTCGCGCACACTGTCGACTGGAATCCGCCCCATCTCGCCGCCACGCTCGACGCGGCGTATCGGCACAAGGGAACGAGCTTCGTGCACATCCTGCAGCGCTGCCCGACCTACACGCCGAACGTCTTCGACGAGCTGCGACAGAACCCGGACCACACCCTGCTGCTCACCCATCCGGACGGCGTGCCCGCCGAAGACGCCGTGCGGCGCATGTACAAGAACCAACGCGAGCACGATCCGAGCGACCTCATCGCGGCGCATGCCCTGGCCGATCGAAAGGAGAATCTCGCCATCGGTCTCCTCTACCGGAACGCCGCGGCGCCGCGCTACGACCAGTTCACGGCGCGCGGGCTGGAGATGTCGCGCGACGAGAGAGTCGCGGCGCTCGAGCGCGAGCTCGGCCGGTTCGCCGTTTGAGGCCGGAGGAAGCCGTGACCGACTCGACTTCGCAGTCCCGGGCCGGCGACGTCGCGGAGTCGGCGCGCCGTCGGCGCGAGGCACTCCGCCGATTCCACTTCGGCGATGTCGGGGCCGCGGTCGAGCGCCCCGGGCCGGAGGTGCTGCCGCTCGCGCTCGCGCCATTTCGAGCCGCGGTGGTGCGCGGTATCTGGCCGGTGGTAATCGATCCCGAGCCCGCGGGTGGACCTTTCGTCCGGTCGCTCGAGGCGTGGCTCGCCGAGGAGGGACCTGCCGCGCCAGCCAAGACGTTCGCCGACAATCGAGCTCGCCTGGTGCGTCGCGCCATCGAGGCCCTACCGGGCGCCGAGCCGGCGCCGGCGCGCGCGGCACTGTCGGCGGCGGCCGAAGCGGTCGTCGCCGAGCTCGCGCTCGCAAGCGAGGCGCGGGAGCAGTTCCTGGCCGCGGTCCACGAACGGCTCGAGCGGATCCCAGCGCGCGCCCGGTTGGTGGCGTACGGACGGCGCTCCGCGTTGGCCGTCGCATCGGCGGCGGGGACCCGCCGCGTCGAGGCCGCGCGCGCGGCCTTCGCGGCCGAAGCGCAGTCGCTGGTCGCGATTGCCGAAGCCCTGCTCGAGGCCGACCGCGAACGACGGCCGGACGGTTTCGCGCCGCCCGAGCGCGTCGGACGCATGGGCGCGCTGGGCGATCGCTTCCTCGACTCCGGCCGGCTCTCCGGGGTGGTCGGACAGCGTCGCGCCGGAGCGCCGCTCGCGGCGGATCGGCGCGAGCGGCTCGAGCTCGCCCGTGCCGAGCTCGCCGCCTTCGACGCCGCGCGCAACGGCCCGATCTGGCTCGTGCCGGCGCGCGAGGAAGGGGAGGACTTGATGGCCGTGGTGCGGCTGGCCGCCGACCCCTGCGCGGCGGCCGCGACCGCGTTCGACGAGGCGGCGGCGGCGGTCGCCAGGCTGGTGCGAGCGGCCCGCCTGGTTCGCCTGGAAGCGGCCGACGCGCTCGACCCCGATCGCCACCTCCCCTGGCTCGAACGGCTCGACTGGCGCGCCTTCTCGCGCGAGGAGTTGGCGCTAGTGAGGCCGGTCTTCGCGCTCGTCCGCGCCGAGGAGCTCCTCGCCGGCGGGCTCACCTGGCTCTCGCGCCTGCTCCTCTCCGGCCGTCCGGTGCAGGTGGTGCTGCTGGCGCGGGAGAGCGGTCCGGATGGAGCCGCCTACCGCTTCGAGCCCGCCTATTTCGGCATCGGGCACCGGGAGGCCTTCGTGCAGCAGGGCTCGCTCTCCCGTCCGCTGGCGTTCGCGGCAGGGTTCGAGCGGGCGCTCGCCGGGGGCCGGCCCGGCCTGCACGTGATCGATGCGCCGGAACCGACAGCCGACGAGCTCGACCCCTGGCTGTTCGCTTCCGCGCGCGTCTCGGGCCGAGCCGCGCCGATCTTCCGCTATGACCCGGAAGCGGGCTCGAGCTGGGCGCGTCGGCTCGCCTTCGACGAGAACCCGGAGCCGGCGGCGGACTGGCCGCGCGAGAACCTGCCCGGCGGCGGCGAGGCGCCGTTCACCTTCGGCGACGCCGCGCTCGCCGATCCGGCCTGGCGCGAGCACTTCGCCGCCGCCAGCGACGACGACGAGCTGCTGCCGTTCGCCGAGTGGCTCGAGCTGACGGACGAAGAGGCGGCGCGACGGCTCCCCTTCGTCGTCGGCAGCGCGGGCGCCGACGAGACGCGCCGCTACGTCGCCGATCGGGCGGTCGCTGCGGCCGCGCGCGATCGGCTCGCCTTCTGGCGCACGCTCGAGGAGCTCGCGGGCGTGCGCAGCGAGCACGTCGAGGCCGCCGGGGCGAAGGCGCGAGAAGAGGCCGAAGCGCGCGCTGCGAGGGAACGCGCCGAGCGGGACGCCGAGCACGAGCGCGAGCTCGAGCGGCTGCGAGCCACGGCCGACGAGGAGGCCGTCGACAGGATCGTCGCCGCCATCTTCGAGCTCGAAGGGGCGACGGCTGGCTCGGTGAGCGCGGCGAGTGCGACGGCACGAGCGCGCCAGCCGGCAGAGGAGCACGCCGCCGCTCCGGCCGGAACGAGCGCGCCCGCGCCGGCGTCCGCCGGAGCGGAAGTGGCGGGCGCCGCGCCCGCGTCGGAGCCGGCGGAGGAAGAGGAGGCCTGGGTCGACACCGCGCTCTGCACCAGCTGCGACGAGTGCACGCGCAAGGTGCCGCAGGTGTTCGTTTACAACGGCAACAAACAGGCCTACGTCAAGAACCCGCGTGGCGCTCCCTTTCGCGACATCGTCGCGGCGGCCGAGCTCTGCACCGCCAAGATCATCCACCCCGGCACGCCGTGGGATGCGGCGGAGCCCGACCTCGCCCGTTCGCTCGAGCGGGCGCGCGCGCTCGTGGCGCGCTGACCAGGGAGAGGAGCTCCCCTCGTGGCCGGGATCGCGATCGCCGTCGGCATTCTCGCCGGGCTGGGTCTCGTCTTCGGCCTCGTGCTCGCTCTTGCCGACCGCCATCTCCGCGTCGAGGAGGATCCGCGCATCGAGCAGGTCGAGCGGCTGTTGCCCGGTTCGAACTGTGGCGCTTGCGGACAGCCGGGCTGCCGGGCGCTCGCCGAGCGCATCGTCGCGTCGGCGGAGCAGCCGTCGCGCTGCACGGTCTCCGCTCCCGGCGGGCTCGAGGCGATCGCGGACTTCCTCGGCGTCGACGTCGGTGCCGCCGAGAAGCGCGTCGCGCGCGTCCACTGCGGCGGCGGCCTCGGCCGCGCCCGCCAGCTCGCCAGCTACGAGGGCTTCGACAGCTGCCGCGGCGCTCACCTGGTGGGCGGCGGCGGCCTCGAGTGCTCGTGGGGTTGCCTCGGTCTTGCGGACTGCGTGCGCTCCTGCACCTTCGATGCGATGCGCATGAATGCTTTCTTGCTGCCGGTCGTCGACGTCGACAAGTGCACGGCGTGCGGCGACTGCGTCGAAGCCTGCCCGCGCGACCTGATCGACATGCTGCCGATCTCCCACCACCTGATCGTCCAGTGCCGGGCGCCGCTCGCGGCGGAGGCGGCACGACGCATCTGCTCGGCGGCCTGTGACGCCTGCGAGCGCTGCGTGGCCGATGCCGCGACCGGTCTGATCCAGATGGCGAACAACTTGCCGGTGGTCGACTACGGCGCCGGCGGGCCGGCCGAGCCGCGCGCCACGTTCCGCTGTCCGACCGGAGCGATTCGCTGGGTGGTGGGCGCACAATTCGCGGCAGACGACTCGCCGGTCGCGCCGGCCGAGCGGGCGCGGAGAGCGCATGTCTGAGCTCGGCAAGAGCGCCCGCCGCGCCGTCGGGCGGCTGATCGCCGGCAAGGCCGGAGCGCCGTCCACCCCAGGCATGGCGATCGCCGCCACCGCGCTCGAGGCGCTCGCCTCGGTCGAGCGCGCCGCCGGATCGATCTTCGTCACCGGGACGGCGCTCGCCGGCCGGCCCGAGCTCGCCGGCGCGGAGAGTGGCGGCGCGGCGGCGGCCCTGGGTGTCGCGCTCGCCGGCCAGCGCGCCGCGCTCTTCGTCGCTGGCGCCGAGATGCCGGCCGTGGCACCGCTGCTCGCGGCTGCGTCGCGGCAGCGAGTGCCGCTGGTCGTGCATCTGATCGGCGGCGGCATCGACGCCGCGTGGGTCGGCGTCGCCGCGGGCGCCGCGGTCTGGACGCCGCTCTCGCTGGCCGAGGCCGCCGACTTGGCCCTGGTCGCGCGCCGCCACGCGGAGACCGCCCTGGGGCCGGCGCTCGTCGCCCTGCTGGGGCGGCTGCCCGCGGCGCTCGAGGAGACCTGGAGGCTCGACGCCGCGGCGATTCTGCGGCGGATCGGCTCGCCGGCCGACGACGTTCACTCGGCCGGCCCGGCCGAGGTCGAGCTGTTCGGCGCGCACCGCCGCCGTGTCCCACGTTGGCACGACGCCGGCGAGCGCCGCCGGTTGGGCGGCGGCGGCGGCGTCCTCGCCACCGCCGGGCGGGGCGCCGAGGCCGCCCTCTTCGCGCCGGTCGAGGCCGCGCGCGCAGAGGCCTCGGCGGGGGAGATCGCGCGCGCGACCGGCCGCAACTTGCCGCCGGTCGCCGGGCGCAAGCTCCACCGCGCGCGCTTGGCGCTCGTCGCCGCCGGCGCCGACGCGGAGATCGCCGCGGCGGTGGCCGACGCGCTGCGCGCGGAGAAGCTCGATCTCGGTGTCGTCGCTCTGCGCCGTCTCGCGCCCTTTCCCGCGCTCGAGCTCGCCGAACGGGTGGCCTCCTGCAAGCGGGTCGTGGTGCTCGAGCGGAGCGGTAGCGGCGCCGCCGGCGCCGCGTTCTTCGACAGGGTGACGACGGCGCTCGCGGCGAACGGTCAGACGCCTTCGATCACCCGTCTCGTGATCGCGGGAGACGAGGCGTCCGTCGATGCCGGCGCGCTCGCTGATGCGCTGCGCGATCTGGCCGAACGGGAGCGTTCGGTGCTGGTCCTGGGCCTGCCGGCGGTGGCTGCCGGCGATCCGTTGCCGAAGCGCGCGGCCCACGCCGACGCCCTCGGGCGCGAGGCTCCGACGCTCGCCGAGATCGCGCCGCGGCGCTCCCTGCCGGCCCGGGAGATTCGCCCCGCTGGCGCCGTCACCGTCGCGGTGGACGCGACTGCCAGCGGCGCGGGCCTGGCCGCGGAGGTCGCGCGGCTGCTCCATGCCACCGCGGGCGGCCAGCTGCGCACCATGCTCGAGCTTGCCCCGGTGGCCGCCGGCGCGGCGCGCTGGGAGCGGGTGACCTGGGCCCGACAGGGCCTCTCCGATCCGGGCGGCGAGCCGCCGCTCGACCTCCTGGTGCTGCCGGACGGCGCGCGCACGCCGCTGCCCGACCTGCCCGACGGCGCGGCGCTACTCGCGGGCGCCGGACCGATCTCGTTGCCGGAGGCCTTGGTGCGGCGGGTCGTCAGCGGCGAGGTCGTACGGCTCGAGTGGTCGACGGTTCCGACCGACACCGTCGAATCACTCGAGCAAGTCGAGCTCGGGCGCGAGCGCTGGCTCGGCGCGATCGTGGCCGCGCTGGCCGAACGTGCCCGCCTCGACGTCACGCCGCGAAAGTTGCGCTCTGCCCGCTCGTCGTCTCTCGCCGCGCTCGAGTCCGGGGTTCGCGAGGAGCGACTGGCCGCGCTCGAAGCAGGAGCTGCCAGCGTTCGACCGGCGACCGGCGAGCTGTCGGTCTTGACGCCGCTGCCGGCGCGTCCGCTCGGCGCCCGCGGCGTGCCGCCAAGCCCTCCCGGCGCTGGGGCGCTCGGCGATCCGGTGCGGTTCTGGGATCTCGCCGGACTGCCCGTGCGCGAGGGGCTCGCCTCGACGCTGCGGCCCGATCCGATCTTCGCGCTCGGCGTCGCGCCCGCGCACTCGGCGCCGCTCGCGGCGCGCCCGACCCGCTTGCCGCGCTTCGCGCCCGCGCGCTGCACCGGCTGCGGCGACTGCTGGTCGGTCTGTCCGCACGGAGCCATCGCCGTGCGTGCCGTCGCTCCGGCGGCGGTTCTCGAGCGTGGCTTCGCCGCCGCGACCGAGCGCGGGGCCGACGCCGAGCCGCTGCGCCGCTTCGCCGGCAAGCTCGCCGGTCGCTGGGCCGGCGGTCTGACCCAAGCGCCGGGAGCCGCCGGTCCGGCGCTCGTCGGCGCGGCCGAGAGCCTGCTGGCCGAATCGAAGATCGAGGGCGAACGCCTGGTGGCGGCGCTCGCGGCCGCGCGGGCACTGGCCGAGCCGTTTGCCGCCGCGCCGCTCGCGGCGCCGGAGCCAGAGCGCGCAGCGGGCGAGCTGCTCGCCCTCGCGATCGACCCCGATCTCTGCACCGGCTGCGGGCTCTGCGTCGTCTGCTGCGTCCCGGTGGCGCTCTCCGACCACTTGGCGACGCCGGAGGGCGTCGTCGCCGCTCGCGCGGCGACCGCCGCGGTCGCCGCGCTGCCAGCGACCACGGCGGCGACGATCGCCCGCCTCGGCGCCGACGAGCGGGTGGGTCCCGTCGCCGCGGCGCTGCTCGACGCCGTGGCGACCTCGTTCGTGGGCGGTCTCGACGGAGCGGAGCCAGGCTCCGGGCCGCGGCTGGCGGCGCGGCAGGCGCTGGCGCTGCTCGGCCGCGGCTTCGGCGGCGGTCGGGTCGCGGCGCTCGAGCGGACCCGCGATCTGCGCGCACGGCTGGCGGAGGAGGTCCACGGACATCTCGCGGGCGCGCTGCCGGACCGCGACCTGGACGCCCTCGCCCGTGGGCTCGACGCCTCGGATGCGGCCGACACCGATCTCGCCGCGCTCGCCGGTCGGGTCGCGGGCGCAGTCGAAGGCGGTCGGGTCGACGTGCGCGCGCTCAGGCGGCGGGTCGAGCTCGCGCGCGCGCTCGCGGACCTCGAGGCACGGTTGGTGGGCGAGACGGGGCGGCCGGGACGGGCGCCGCTCACCCTGGTCGTCGGGCCCGGCGCCGCGCTGGATTGGGCGCGCGGCCCCGTCGACAACCCCTTCGATCTGCCGGTGACGCTGGCGCCGCGGGCGCCGCTCGCCGTCGCGCGCGGGCTCGCCCGCGCCGAAGCCGAACGGGCGATCGCCGAAGCGAGCGTTCTGCGTCGCGCCCGGCTCGAGCTCGAGCGTCCGGGCGAGGCGCGAGCCGCTGTCGCGTCGCGGCCCGCCTGGAGCGAGTTGGACGAGGCGGAGCGGGCTCTGGCCACGCCCGTGGTCGTGCTGATCGACGAGCGGGCCGGCGCCGAAGAGCTCGGCGTCGCCCTCGAGATTCTCGCGGGCGACCTGCCGGTGGTGGTCGCCGCGCTGGCGGCGCCACCCGCCGCGACCCGGCCCTCGGCCTGGGCCGCGCTCGCCTACGCGGCGCAGGACGGCGTGGTCGCGCACGCGACGATCGTTCATCACGAAGCGTTGGCTGCCGCTGCGGCGGCCATCGCGGAGACCCGGCGCGGCGCGCTCCTGCGCTTGCTCGCGCCCAGCCCGGAGCTCGATGGGCTCCGGATCCAAGATGTCCTCGAGATCGCCCGGGGGGCGGTGGATGCCCGTGGGTTCCCCCTCGGCCGCCGCGTGGCGGCCACTCCCGCCGCCACCGCCCTCCGGGTCGATCCCGAGGCAGATGCCACGGAGCGCGAGCTTCGGCACCAGGCCGAGCTCGCCTCCGCCGAGGCACTGCATCGCCAAGAGCTTACGCAACTCGAGGGCGAGCTCAAACGGCGGCTCGCCGAGTCGACCCGGCGCCGTCTGCTCGAGCTCGCCACGCGCCGACGTCCCGGTCGCGCACGGGGGGCCTGACCTTGGCGCGCAGCTTCCGCCACGGCGTCCACCCGGAGGGGCACAAGGAGGCGACGCAGCACCGCCCGATCGAGCGGATGCCCTTCGTCTCGCGCTACGTCGTTCCGCTCGCGCAGCACACCGGCGCTCCGGCGCGACCGGTGGTCGCGCCCGGGCGGCAGGTCGCCCGCGGCGAGCTGATCGCTTCGGCCGGCGGCTTCGTCTCGACCACGCTCCATTCACCTGTCGATGGGCGGGTGGTGGCGATCGCGCCGCGGCCGCACCCCTCGGGCAAGCTGGTCGAGGCGATCGAGATCGAATCGGACCCGTATGCGTCGCAGCGCTTCACCGCGGCCGAGCCGCTCGATACGGCCGAGCTCTCGAACGAGAGCTTCGTCGCGGAGATCCAGGCCGCCGGCCTGGTCGGGATGGGCGGCGCGGCGTTCCCGACCCATGTCAAGTACAAGCTGTCCGAAGGCCGCCGGGTCGAACGCCTGGTGGTCAACGGCTGCGAATGCGAGCCCTTTCTGACCTCCGACCACCGGTTGATGGTCGAGCACGCCGACGACGTGGTGCGCGGCGCCGAGATCGTCGCCGCGCAGCTCGGCGTCCGGGAGACCGTCATCGGCGTCGAAACCAACAAGGCGGACGCGATCCGCGCGCTCGAGCGCGCTGTCGATGGGCGCGCCGCGATGCGCGTCGTGCCGCTCGAGGTGAAGTACCCACAGGGCGCGGAGAAAATGCTGATCCGCGCCATCTACGGCCTCGAGGTGCCCTCCGGCAAGCTCCCGCTCGACCTCGGCGTGGTGGTCAACAACGTCGCGACGATGACTGGAGTCGCCGACTGGTTCGACCGGCGGCGACCGCTGGTCGAACGGGTCGTGACCGTCGCCGGTCCGGGCGTGCGCCGGCCCTCGAACTTGCTGGTCCCGGTCGGCACGCCGGTGCGCGCCGTGCTCGAGCACTGCGGCGGTCTCGACGAGGGGACCCGTGAGGTGGTGATGGGCGGGCCGATGATGGGCGCGCCGCTCGCCAGCCTCGACGTGCCGGTGCTCAAGGGCACTTCCGGCCTGCTCGCCTTCACCGAGGCCGAAGCGCGCCTGCCGACCGAGTACACCTGCATCAAGTGCGGCCGCTGCGTCGAGGCGTGCCCCCAGTTCCTCAACCCCTCCCGCCTCGGCCGGCTCGGCCGCGCCGGCCGCTGGGAGGAGATGGTCGCCTACCACGCGATGGACTGCGTCGAGTGTGGCTCGTGCAGCTTCGCCTGTCCCTCCGGCATCCCGATCGTCCAACTGATCCGAGTCGCCAAGGGAGCGCTGCGCGAGAAGGCGGTGCGCGAGAAGAGCTCGTGAGCGCCGATCCCCGTCTGCTCGTCCAGCCCGCTCCGTTCCTGCGGCCGACGATCTCGACGCCGCGGATCATGATCGACGTGTTGATCGCGCTCGCGCCCTGCGTCGGCGTCGCCATCTGGCTCTTCGGTCTCTCGGCGCTCGCCGTTCTCGTCGCCGCGACGGCGGGCTCTGTCGCGACCGAGTGGCTGCTCGCGCGCGGGCCGCGTGGCGAGAGCCTGGGCGACTGGACGGCGGTCGTCACCGGCGTGCTGCTCGGCTTGACGCTGCCGCCGTCGTTCCCGCTCTGGATGGCGGCGCTCGGCGGCTTCGTCGCGATCGCTCTCGGCAAGCTCGCCTGGGGCGGCCTGGGACACAACCTGTTCAATCCTGCGCTGGTCGGAAGAGCCTTCCTGCAAGCGGCCTTTCCGATCGCCATCACGACCTGGGTGCCGCCGGCGGGGCCGCTCGCCCTCTATCGTGGCAACTTCGCCTGGCCGCTCCTCGCGGCGCCCGCGGACGCTGTGACGGCGGCGACGCCGCTCGGCAGGATGAAGTTCCTGGGCGAGGCGACGCCGCTCGGCAATCTCTTCTGGGGGGACGTCGGCGGCTCGTTGGGCGAGACGAGCGCGCTCGCGCTGCTTGCCGGCCTGGTTTGGATGCTCGCGCGGCGCGCTTGCGACTGGCGCATTCCCGCGGCGGTAGCGCTCTCGGCCGGCGGCGCTCGCCGAGGCGATCCACAGGCTCGCGCCCGGGCAGCACCCCGGCGGGCTCTTCACGTTGCTCGGAGGCGGTCTCCTCTTCGGCACCGTCTTCATGGCGACCGATCCCGTGACCTCGCCGATCTCGCCTCGGGGCGCCTGGATCTTCGGCGGCGGAGTCGGCGTGCTCGTCGTCCTCATCCGTTTCTGGGGCGGCCTGCCGGAGGGTGTGATGTACGCGATCCTGCTGATGAACGCGGCGAGCCCGCTGATCGACAGGGCGTTGCAGCCGCGTGCCTTCGGCTACGGTCGGCCCGCGCGCTCGGCGGCCCGGCCCGGCGGTGCGCCATGAGCGGCCCGGAACGAGGAGGCAGTGGCCGGCTGGTCGCGACGCTCGCGCTCGCCGGCTTGCTCTCGGGTCTCGCGATCGTCTCGGCCTACCGGCTGACCCTGCCCCGCATTCGAGCCAACCAGGCGGCCGCGCTCGAGCGCGCCGTGTTCGAGGTGCTGCCCGGCGCGACGCGGATGGGGCGCTGGGTCTGGCGGGGCGCAGGTCTCGAGCCGGCGGGCGGACCGGGGGGTGCGCTCGACGAGTCGCTGTTCGCCGGGTTCACCGACGGCGGCCAGCTGCTGGGCTGGGCCGTGCCCGCGGCCGGCGCCGGCTTCCAGGACACCATCAAGCTGATCTACGGCCTCGAGCCGGACGGAGCTCGGATCGTCGGGATGGCCGTGCTCGAGAGTCGCGAGACGCCCGGCCTGGGCGATCGCATCTACAAGGACCCGAAGTTCGTGGCGGAGTTCCTCGATCTCGCGACGCTGCCCGAGATCGCGCTGGTTCAGGGGCATGGCGTGGCGCCCAACGAAGTCGACGCCATCACCGGTGCGACGATCTCCTCGCGCGCGGTCGTCCGCATACTGAACGCGAGCAACGCGCGCTGGCGCGAGCGCCTGCCGGACCCGGCCGGCGTGGCGCCATCGGAGTCGCCCGCGGGGAGTGTCCCGGCCGACGTCGAGCGGGGCGGCCCGGTGCCGGGCGGACCAACCGGAGGATCGCGGTGAGCGCCGACGCCGATCTCGGCTTCCGCGCCGAGTACCTCAAGGGGCTCGTCCGGGAGAACCCGGTGTTCGTGCAGGCCCTGGGCCTCTGCCCGGCGCTCGCGGTCACCAACTCCGCGATCAACGGGCTCGCCATGGGACTCGCCACGCTCGCGGTGCTCAGCGGCTCGAGCCTGATCGTCTCGGCGCTGCGCCGGGTGATCCCGAGCCAGGTGCGCATCTCCACCTACATCGTCGTCATCGCGACCTTCGTCACGGTCGCCGACTTCACGCTGCAGGCGATCGCTCCGGACGTTCACCGCGAGCTCGGCGCCTTCATCTCGCTGATCGTCGTCAACTGCCTCATCCTCGGCCGGGCCGAGGCCTTCGCCTCGCGCAACCGCGTGCCTGCGGCGCTCGCCGACGCGCTCGGCATGGGCAGCGGCTTCGCGGTCGCGCTGGTCGCGATCGGCGCGGTGCGCGAGGTGCTCGGGCGCGGCGCGATCTTCGGGCAGCCGCTGTTCGGGCCGAGCTTCGAGCCCTGGGTGGTGATGGTGCTGCCGCCGGGCGGCTTCCTCGTCGTCGGCACGCTGCTGCTGCTCTTCGCCCGCTTCGCCGAGGCGAGAAAGCGCGCCGCCGCGCGGCTGGCGAGCGAGGAGGAGACGCCATGAGCACGGGACTTCTCGCGATCTTCGTCTCGGCGCTGCTGGTCAACAACTTCACGCTCTCCTACTTCCTCGGCCTCTGCCCCTTCTTCGGCGTCTCGGGCCGGCTCGAGACCGCGTTCCGGCTCGGCCTCGCCAACATCTTCGTGCTGGTGATCACGTCGCTCGTCCGCCTGGGCGCTCAACCGCTTCGTGCTCGTCCACGCGCCCTACCTGGCGCTGATCGCCTACATCCTGGTGATCGCGAGCACGGTGCAGTTCGTCGAGATGGTGATCAAGAAGACGCTGCCGGCGCTCTTCCGCGCGCTCGGCATCTACCTGCCGCTGATCACGACCAACTGCGCGATCCTCGCGCTCGCGCTGTTCCAGACCAGCCGCGGCTACGGCCTCGTCCAGGGGCTCGTCTTCGCGGTCGGCGCCGGCCTCGGCCTCACGCTCGCGCTGGTGCTGATGGCCGGACTGCGCGAGGAGGCGGAGCTCTCCGACGTTCCGTCGCTGCTGCGCGGCACCGCGATGAGCTTCCTGATCGCCGGGATCCTGTCGTTGGCGTTCATGGGATTCGCCGGCCTGTTCGGTGGGGGTTGAGCGGTGGGCGATCTCGTCGCGATCGTCCTGCTCGCGGTTGCCTGTGCGGGCTGGGTTCTGGTCCAACGTTGGGCCGCGCGGCAGGATCCCGACAACCCTGGGATCGTTCGCGACTGCGGCGGCTGCAGCGGTCAGGGCGCGGCCGGCACGTGCGAGGATCGCTGTCGTGGCCGCGCCTGAACCCGTCCCGCCCAAAGTCGTCCGCCGCGCCGTCCTGGGCCTGCTGGCGCTCGCCGCTCTGGTCGGCGTCCTGCTCGCGAGCGACGGCCACGATGGCGACTTCCGCACCTTCTCGGGCGAGGCGATGGCGACGCGCTGGGAGGTGGTCCTAACCGATCGGCCCGACGCCGAGAGCGCCGCGCGCGAGTGTCTCGATCTCTTCGGCCGGCTCGATCTCGAGCTCTCCGAATGGCGCCCGGCGTCGCCGCTCTCGGCGGTGAATCGCGCCGCCGGTGAGCGCGCGGTCGAGGTGCCGCCGGAGCTCTTCGCGCTGCTCGAACGCTCGCTCGAGATCGCCCGCGCGACCGACGGCGCCTTCGATCCCGCCTGGGCGGCGCTCTGGGGGCTCTGGGACTTCCGCGCCGAGTCGCCGGTCGTTCCCGACGCCGAACGGGTCGCGGAGCGGCTCCGGCTCGTCGATTTCCGCCGGCGTCGAGCTCGATCCGGTCGGGCGGACCGTCTTTCTGCCGGACGAGGGGATGCAGCTCGGTCTCGGCGCGATCGGCAAGGGCTACGCGCTCGATCGCGCCGCGGAGCGACTCGAGCGGCGCGGCTTCCGGGACTTCCTGATCGTCGGCGGCGGCCAGGTCCTCGCGCGCGGTCGCCGGGGTGAGCGCCCCTGGCGGATCGGCGTGCGGGATCCGCGCGGCGGCCCGCGCGACCTGCTGGCGCGGGTCGACGTGTCGGGCGTGTCGCTGTCGACCTCGGCCGACAACGAGAGCTACTTCGTGGTCGCGGGCGTCCGCTATCACCACATCCTGGATCCGCGCACCGGCTGGCCGGCCAAGGGACTGCGCAGCGTGACCGTCGTCCACCCGGAAGCGACGCTCGCCGACGCCCTCTCGACCGCCGTCATGGTGCTCGGCCGCGAGCGCGGGCTCGAAGTGGCGAAGCGGCTCGGCGCCGAAGTCCTGCTTGTCGATGCCGAAGGCGAAATCGCCTTCACCCCCGGTCTCGCCCCGCGCCTCGAGCTGCTCGGCTCGCCCCGGCGCGACTGAACGCTCTCGCAGCGCCGTTCCTTCCCTTCTTTCCCCCTCCTCACTTCCCCCTGTCTTTTTCTTCTCCTCTAGCGATTTCTGTTTTCTTCTTTTCCTTCGCGGTCACTTTCTGTTTCTGTTTCTGTTTCTGTTTCTGTTTCTGTTTCTCTGTCTCTGTCGATTCCTCACCTTGTCGCTCTCATCGCCGTCCCTGGATCGCCGTTGGTGGCGCTGTCGCGCCAGGTGCCGAGCCTTGGCGGCGGCTGCTCTTCCAATGATGGGGGTGCCCCGTGCGTGTCGCGGCGCTGGCGCGTCGTCGTGTGGCGGTCGGGCGGACGCCGAAACGCTCGGGTGGTCCGTGGAGGTGGAGCAGGAAGGGCGAGCCGCCGGGGTGAAGGCGCCAGCCTGGGTCGGTCGAGCGTTCTTCTTTCCCCTTGATTGCCGCTTTCACACCGTTCCGCGTTGACGCGGCCGAAAGTCCGGCAGGCGACGCAGATCGGATGCCGGAAGCGTTTTTCGGCGATTCCGGTGCGGGAGGCGACTACAATCCCGGTGTGAAGAGAGCTCGACGAACCGGTGGCGCTCAGGGAGCGCGTGGGCGAAGGGATGTGGCGCCGAAGGGCGTTGTCGAGATCGCCGGGAAGCTGCGCGTCGCGCGGGCGCTGCAGGAGCGGCATCCCGAGCTCTCGTTCACGCGCGCCAAGCACGAAGTGACGATCGGCCGGGTGCGGGTCGGCGGTCTGGTGGTCGACGACCCGGGCGCCTGGATCGATCCGGGCGCCCGGATCGACTGGAGCCCCGACACTCCGGCCGAGCGGCGCGGACGGGCGACCAAGGTCGACCTGGTGTACGCCGACGCGGATGTCGTCGTCGCCCTGAAGCCGGCGGGCCTGCTGACGCAGCCGACGCCCGACCGTGAGAAGGACACGCTGCTTTCGCGCGTCTCGCTCGAGCTCGCCCGCCGGCGCGAGGGCGAACGGGGCTACCTCGCCGTCGTCCACCGGCTCGACAAGGAGACCTCGGGCCTCGTCGCATTCGCCGTGAGCCGGCGCGCGCTCGCGGCGCTCCAGGCCCAGCTCGAAGATCACTCGATGCACAGGGTCTACGACGCGTTGGTCGAGGGCTCGGTCTACGAAGACGCCGGGACCTTTCGACAGGATCTCGTCGGCGATGGCACCCATCGGCGGCGCTGGGTGAGCAAGCTGGGCCAACCGGGCAAGCCCGCCGTGACCCATTGGCGCGTGCTCCGCGAGGCTGCCCGTGGCGACGCGCGTCACCGTCGAGCTCGAGACCGGCCGCACGCACCAGATCCGCATCCACTTCGCCGCGGCGGGGCATCCGGTGATCGGCGACCGCGTCTATCGGCCGCCGCGGCTGCCGCGCTTTCCCGTCCCCTTCCGGCGGCTCGCGCTCCACGCCGGGGAGCTCGCGTTCGCGCATCCGCAGGACGGCCGGCCGATCCGCGTGACGGCTCCCCCCACCGAGGACTACCGCCGCTTGCTCGAGAAGCTCGAAGCCGTGAAGATGCGGGCATGATCGATCCGACGACGGCGCTGATCGAGAGCGCGCGGGCGCGCGGCGAACGAGTCGCCGTCGCGACCCTCGTCGCCGGTCCAGGTGTGGGGGCCCGCCTGCTCGTCTGGTCGGCCGGCCAGACCTACGGTGACCTCGGCTGGCCGCGCCTGAACCAGCGCGTCGCCCTCTACGCCGAACAGCTCTTCGAACGCAAGAACCCGCCGGAGACCTCGACCAAGCGCTTCGAGATCCCCGGCGCCGGCGAGGTCGAAGTCACCATCGAGCTCGCCTTGCCGGCCTGAGCGACCGGCCTACCAGAGCTCCCGTTCGAACAGATTCCAGATCCTCTTGTACTCGTCCACCCAGGAGGCGGGCTCCGTGAAGGCATGGGGCTCGATCGGATAGATCGCGGTCTCGAACAGATCGGTCTTGCCGAGCTCGATCAGCCGCTGGACGAGCCGGACCGTGTCTTGGAAGACGACGTTGTCGTCGACCATGCCGTGGCAGATCAAGAGCGGTCGCGCGAGCCCTTCGGCGAGCTCGATCGGCGACGATCGCAGGTACGCTTCCGGATCGACCTCGGGGGTGTTCAAGATCGCCGACGTGTAGCCATGGTTGTAGTGGGCCCAGTCCGAGACCGGACGTAGCGCCGCTCCCGCGGCGAACAGCTCCGGCTTCCCGAACATCGCCATGAACGTGAGGAAACCGCCGTAGGAGCCGCCGTAGACGCCGACCCGCTCGGGGTCGACGCTCCTCTGCTCGACCAGCCAGGCGACGCCGTCCTCGAGATCTTCGAGCTCCGGCGTGCCCATCTGCCTGTAGATCGCCGTGCGCCAGGCGCGGCCGTAGCCGGCCGAGGCGCGATAGTCGATGTCGAGCACGACGTAGCCGCGCCGGGCGAGCAGAGTGTGGAACATGAACTCGTGGGAGTAGTCCGACCAGCCGTGATGGGCGTTCTGCAGGTACCCGGCGCCGTGGACGAAGACGACGGCCGGGTGGCGCTTGTCCGCGGCCCAGTCCGCGGGCGTGTAGACGCGCGCCCAGATCTCCCCGGCGCCGTGGCGTGAGGGAATCGGCAGGATCTCCGGCAACGACCAGTCGACGGCGCGGAATGCCGCGGTGGTCGTTTCGGTCATCCGCCGCGCCGGCGCTCCGGGCTTGGCCGCTTGGAGGTAGAGCTCGGGCGGGGCGTCCACTCTCGAGACGGTGACCAGGAGCTGCTTTTCGTCGGGCGAGTCGCTCGCCCGGGCGAGACCGCCGAAAGAGGTGAGGCGGAGCATCTCGCCGCTCGCGACGCTCACGCTGTAGATCTCGACGATTCCCGGCGTCTCGCGATTCGCCTCCACCAGGAAGCTCGAGCCGTCGCGCGAGAGCTGGGGGTGATCCACTTCGAACGGTCCGTGCGTGAGCTGCCGTCGCGTGCCCGGGCCCGCGATGTAGAGGTGCGAGCTGCCGCTCGCCTCGGAGAGGAACCAGAGCGTCGCGCCATCGCGCATCCAGCCGAAGTCGGCGAACCTCCAGCCGACCCAGGCCGGGTCGCTTTGCCGGTCCGCGGCGTGGAGCGCCCCGGTCGCCGGGTCGGCGCGCGCCAGCCAGCGGTCCTTGTTGTCTACCGAGGCGACCTGCAGCGCCACCTGGGTGCCCGCGTCGTTCCAGGCGATGCCGTCGACGCGCACCACTCGCGGCGTCGCCGCCGTGGCCGGCGCGTCCGCTTCGCCCCGCAGCCGCCTGGCCGCGGCGCGCAGCTCCGCGAGCGGGTCCTCGGCGATGCCGGGCAGGGTCGAGAGATCGAGATCGCGGCGCTCACGCGTGGCGAGATCGAGGATCGCGATCACCGGTGTTTGCGCCACGCCGGTGCCGACTTTGGGCCGGACCTTCTCGACGCCGACGTAGCCGTCCTCGCCGATCCAGACCGGCATCGAATCCTCCCGCCCGCCGGGTGCGCCGTTGTCGTCGGCCTCGGCGGGCGTACGCTTCGGCCCGAGGACGACGAGCAGGTGCCGACCCGACGGCGCGAGCGCCGCTTCGAGCAGCTCGAGCTCCGCGCCGAGATACCAAGGCTCGGGCGCGCGGGTCGCGTCGGCGGCGCGCTCGTTCCGATCGGCTGCTGCGGCGGCGTCGCGACGGGCGATCCGGTCCCGAACGATCTGGAAGAGGCGGCGCTCTCCCGCTCCGAGGAAACCCTCGGCGTTCTTCGGCCGAGGATCGTCGGCGAGTCGAATGTCCGCGAGATCTTCGACGGTTCCCCGGTCGAGGTCGTAGGCGAGAAAGAGGGTGCCACGCCGAAACCCGACGCGGCGCTCACCCGCGAGAAGGAGCGGCGCGCTCTCCTCCACCTCGGTCCGCGTCAGCTGCCGCACCTTGCCGCGCGGCAGGCCTCTCACGAACAGGTCGCCGTGGCGTACATAGACCTTCTGCTTGCGATCCTGCGAGAGCATGCCGCCGGAGCTGTCGGCTTCGCCACGGTCGCCGACCTCGACCAGCTCGGTGCGGCCGGAGGAGGCGTCGACGCGAAATAGATCGACCTGCTCGGCGCCGGGCTGGCGCCGCTCGTAGTAGATCGACTTGCCGTCGTCCGACCAGTAGGCGTGCTCGGGCGGCGTGCCGATCCAGTCGCGCGCCATGATGGTTTCGAGCGTGAGCGGCTCGGCCCGGGCGGCGAGGGCCGGTCCTGCGACTGGCAGGAGCGCCAACGCCCATCCCACGATTCGGTGCGATCGTTGCATCCCGGCGACCTCCGAGTGGGACGATGGCGCCCTGAGGATCGCCACCGGTCGGAACGCCGCATCGTATCCCGCCGAGCTCGAGCAGCCGCGGGGTGCGAGAATGGATGATCCGGCGCGCCGCTGTGGGCTCTCCGGGTCGAGAGCTACCCGTGTCCGATCCCCGCGCCCCCCACGCCCCCGGTGATCCAGCTACCGGTCCAGATCCGCTCGCCCCGGTTTCGTCCGGGGTGCGCGAGCTGGCGCTCACCGACGACCTGACCAGCGCGAAGAACCGTCGATTCTTGCGTCGCTTGTTCGAGCGGGAGTGGCAGGATCTGCTCGGACGCTACGAGCGGATCACGATCCTGGCGATCGATCTCGACCTGTTCAAGGAGGTCAACGACCGCTACGGCCATCTCGCCGGGGACGTCGTGCTGCGGGCCGTGGCGACGCGCCTCGCCGAGAGCTTTCGCGACGAGGACCGTTTGATCCGCTACGGCGGTGACGAGTTCGTCGTCGTGCTGCCCGGCGCCGGTCCGGCGGAGGCTCGGTCGCTCGCCGAGCGTGCGCGGCAAGCTCTGCGCGGCGATCGATGGCAGGACCCGCTCACCGGGCGGCCGATCGATCTGCCGGTCTCGTTCTCGATCGGGGTCGCCTCGGCTCCGGCCGATGGCGCGAGCGGCGACACGGTTCTCGCCGCCGCGGACCGGCGACTGTACGAGGAGAAGAAGAGCCGACGGCTCGAGGCGCCGGTGCGCCGCATCCGTCTGGCGCGCTGGTCTCTGGTCTTGGCCGCCGCCGCGACGATCGCGCTGACCCTGCCGCTGGTGGTCGACCGCTTGGGCCCGCGAGTGCCGGCCCAGCCCTCGGTCGCGGTCTTCGAGGCGCGCGAGCAGGCCCGCGATGAGGTGATTCGGCGGCAGACTGAGCTCGCCGCCCTGCGCGCCGAGCTCGAACGACTGCGGTCGCGTCCGGCAGCGGACTTGTCCACGGCGGAGCGCGCTCGCTACGAGGGACGAATCCGCGCGCTCGAGAGCGCGGTCGAGGCGGACGCCGGCGTTGCCGTCGTCGCGTCGACAGGCGCGACAGCGGCGGCCAGCGCGGCGCCGCGCGCAATCGGAGCGGCGATCGAGCCGGGCGCCGAGGAGCCGGGCCGGTCGCTCGCGAGCGCGACGCCGGCGCCCGCTCCGCCGGTGTCGGCGCCGGTGCTCGCGCCCCCCCAGCTCATCTCGTACGAGCCGCCGACCTATCCTCAGGCGGCCCGGGCGCGCGGTGTCGAGGCGGAGCTGGAGATCGCCGTTCGGGTCGATGCCAGCGGTCGGGTGGTCGATGCGTCGCTGCTCGGCCCCAGCGCTGGTTTCGGGCTGGAAGAAGCGGCGCTCGTCGCGGCACGGTCGGCGCGCTATCGCCCGGGCACGCGCGACGGAGCTCCCGCCGAGATGGAGACGACGCTACGGATCCTCTTCCGAATGGGCGACAGCGGTCGGCGTTGAGACCGCCGGCCGCGCTCTCTAGAAGACGGCGCCGAGCTCGCCCGGTAGGACCGCGCGGCAGATCGGGCAGACGAGCAAGCGGCCGCTGCGCGGTAGCGACGAGACGAAGTTCGCCCGGGTGCGGTAGAGGCGCACGACGTAGAGCCTGTCGATCTCCTGCCGGCAGGCGGGGCATTGGACCGAGTGCTCGAGACCGTAGACGGCGGCGGGCGCACCGTGCCAGCCGGCGGGCAGGTCGCCCGGGTCTTCCTCGTCGGGTCGCCCCGGAAGCTCGTCGTCGCTCACGGTTCGATTCTAGTCGCCGGCCGCGTCGGCGGGAACGGTCTCATCGGGTCGGGAGGGCACGGACGCGGCGGCGCCCTCGAGGCGGGCGTAGCGCTCGTCGAGCCAGTCGAAGAGCGCGCGCAGGCCCCCGAGCCGCGTGTCGAGCCGCTCGATCCATCCGCCGGTGAGCTCCGACTCGCTCTTCAGGCCGGCGATGCGATAGGTGGGGGCCTCGAAGCGAAAGGCGCCATGCTCGGTCACGAGCTTCGCGGAGAGCGGCTCGCCCCCCTGTTCGAAGAGCCGGAAGAGCTCGACGTGGATCGATCCCTTGAGCGCGACCTCGACCTCGCCGAAGGCGACCCGTGCGGCCCCGGACACCGGTTCGGCCATCGCATCGCCTTGCTCGATCAGGGCGCGGAGAAAGCGGCACCCATGTGCCGAGGCCCCGGGGTCGTTGAAGCGGACGCCGGCCAGCGGCTCCGGCTCGAGACCGGCCTCGATCCAGGGCGCCTTGGCGTGTGCCTCGATGCCGAGGCCGCGCAGCAAGGTGAGACAGGCGCCGAGGCGAGAGCGGGCGGTCGAGGCGAGATAGAGCTGCCGGCCGTCGAGCGCGCCCTCGACGAAGGCGGTGCGTGGCGGCGTCAGGCGGGCGATCTCCTCCTCGGCGAGGGTCTTGAGCTCGCGCCGGCGCCGCGCCGGCACGTGCTCGAGGCCGTCGGCGCGCGATTCGCCCCGTTCGTAGGCGTGCAGTCTCTCGGCGACCGCGGTCGGATCGGGCCGAACGCGGTCGAATCGAATGCGGAAGGCCCAGAGATCGTGCCCGACACGGTAGGGGGCGTCGGGCTCCATCGGCACGAAGCCGATGCTCTCGCGCCGTTCCGTTGCGGCCGGCAGGGGTTCGAAGCCGAGCGCGTCGAAGTCGTACTCGGCGAGCCGCGAGACGAGCTCGAAACGGGAAACGGAGAGTGAGCCGGCGACGAGTCCCATCAGGCGATGCCCTCCGGTCGCGCCCAAGTTCCTAGCCCTCCCAGTCCCAGAAGTAATCTTTGTTGGTGAGCTCCGGCTCTTCGACGCCGGTCGCGGCGGCCTCGCCGGTCGGCGCGAATCCGTGCTCGCGCGCGGCGCGCGTCGTGCTCTCGGCCTGTTCCTCGAGATCGATGGTCTCGCGCTCCCAGGCCTCGTCGCTGCCGAAGTGCGGCCAGTGGCGCGGAAAGATCGGATCGTGCCAGCGCCGGGCGAGCCAGACGGCGTAGTGGATCATGCGCAGGCCGCGCAGAGGCTCGATCAGCGCGAGCTCCGCCCGATCGAAGCGCCGGAACTGTTCGTAGCCCTCGAGAAAGCGCTCCAGCAGATCGCGCGACCAGGCGTCGCGACCAGGCAGCGCGAGCCAGACGTCCTGAACGGCCGGGCCGATCCGCGAGTCGTCGAAATCGAGCAGCCGCAGCTGGCCTTCGCGCTCGAGCACGTTGCCCAGGTGGAGGTCGCCGTGGAGGCGAAAGCACTCGACGCCCTCCGCGCCGCGATCGTAAGCGGCGCAGATCGTGCGCGCGGCGTCGAGATATCGGCGCTCGAGGCGGGAGGGCAGCACCTTGCTCGCGATCAGCCAGTCGAGCTCGTGACGGGCGTAGTCCTCGCTGGCGAGCCGTGGCCGGTCGGCTTCCGGCCGCCGGCCGCCGACGAGGTGGAGACGTCCGACCAGCATGCCGAGCCGGCTCGCGGTCGCCGGGGTCAGCTCGTCGGGCGCGCGGCCGCCGCTGCGGTCGAAGATCGTGTAGTGGATTCCCTCGATCGTCGCCAGGGTCGAACCGTCCGGAAACGGGCGCGGCGGGCAGACCGGAATCTCCTCGGCGTCGAGCTCGGCGAGGAAGCGGTGCTCCTCGAAGATCTGCTCGCGGGTCCAACGCCGAGGGCGGTAGAACTTGGCGACGACGCGCGAGCGGTCGGCGAGCTCGACTTCGTAGACCCGGTTCTCGAAAGAGTTGAGCGGGTAGCAGAGCGGGCGCACGGCGAGGCCGGCCGCCGCGACCGCGTCGAGCACCCGTTCTGGCGTCAGATCGAGAAAGAGATCGGTGGTCGCGTCCGTCGCCGCGTGTTCGTTCACCCGGCGATTCTGTCAGGCGGGCGGGCTCTCCTGCAGGAGGGTGGGCTAGACGCGCTCGGCCTTGAGCACCAGAAAGGTGAGGTCGTCGGTCGGCGCGTCGCAACCCGACCAGAGGGTGGCGGCCTGGCGCAGCTCGGCGACGATCTCGCAAGCTGAGGACTCGGCCGCCGCGCCGAACTGGTCGCGCAGGCGCTCGTAGCCGAACGGCTCGCCGGTCGAATCCGGGAGCTCGGGGAGGCCATCGGAGAGCAGCAGCAGAGCGTCGCCCGGCGCGAGCTCGATGCGCGCCTCGGTGTAGGGAAACTCCGAACGCGTGCCGAGCGGAGTGCCGGGCAGCGAGATTTCGCGTACGCGGGCGGCGGCGGCGTCGTAGTGGAAAGCCGGAGGCATGCCAGCGGACGAGAGCGTGAGCGAGCGCTCCTCGAGTCGCCCGACCGCGAGCGCCATCGCCATGCGGTGGAGGCCCATCGAGTGGATCACCTCAGTGGCGTGGGCGAGAAAGGCGGAGGGCGCGGCCGCCGAGGCCCCGGCGGTAAAGAGACTCTTGATGGCCGTCACCATCGTTCCGGCCGCCGGGCCATGGCCGGTGGCGTCGCCGATGGCCAGCACGAGGCTGCCGTCGGAGCACTCGAGGAAGTCGTAGTAGTCGCCGCCCACCTCGGTCGCGGTGGTCATTGCGACGGCGATGTCGAACCCGTCGAGCTGCGGCAGCTCCCTGGGCAGAAGCGAGAGTTGGAATCGCCGCGCTTCTTCGAGCTCCCTCCCGCGCCGTTCGTTCTCGGCGGTGAGCAGCGCCCGCTCGATCTCCTGTCTCCTTGCGCAGGCGTTCCTCCTGCAGCAGGCGCTCCTGATTCTCCGAGAGCTGCTCGGCCATTCGGTTGAAGCTCAGCGCGAGCCGTCCGAACTCGTCCTTCGTGCGCACCGGCACGCGGGTCGTGAGGTCGCCAGCAGCGATCCGCACCGCGCCCTGCTCCAGCGCGCGGACGTTCTTGAGCAGCCCTGTGGAGAGCGGCACCATGCCGACCAGAGCCAACCCCACCAGGCCGATGCCGTAGGCGAAGTTACGCGCCGTCGTCGCCTTGAGCTCGCCGAGCGCCCGCGAGATCGGCCGGGCGATCCCGAATCGGTAGCCGGTCGCCGGATCGGTGCGTGTGACGACCACCCAGTCCTCTCCGGTGGCGCGAGCGGGCGCCGGCGCGCCGCTCTTCAACGCCGCGATCGCCGGCAGCGAGCGCAGCCGCTCGCCGTCGTCGGACTCCGCGACGAAGAGGGTGCTCGACTCGTCGATCGCGAAGGGTATCTCCCCCTCGGCGCGATCGGTCTGTCGCAGCACCGATCGCAGCAGCTCCTTGGCCCGGATCTTCGCGGTGAGCTTGCCGACGATCTGGTCGCCAGCCTGAACGGAACAGGAGACGTCGGAGGGATACGCCGCGTTGGCGCGGGTCGCGGATCCCGCGACCGGCATTGCGTCGGCGTCGTCGTTGCGGGCGCCGCGTTCGCCGGTGGCCCGCGCCTGCGCCTCGAGCCGCGGGGCGAGCTCTTGGAGGTTCGCCTCGCGCTGCTGGATGAGCACGAGCTGCTTGTCCAAGCCGGGGCCTACCCTTGCCGAACCGGCTCCGGCGCCCGCTGCGGTCTGGTGGATGGCGCGGGCGACCACCTCCTTGACCTTTTCGAACTCGCGCCGGACCACCTCCATCTCGATCCGCTCGCCGCTCGCGGAGGTCGGCATGGCGAAGACGATGCTGCGCGGCTCGACGCCGGCGACCGTGGCGGGAGGCGCCGGATGGGCGAGCGCCGCGGTCGGGTCCGGCGGCGCCGGAGCGGCCGGGACGAACTGGAGCCCCTCGAGGAAAGGGAGCGCGCCCGCGAAGTCGGAGAGCACCTTGCTCTCGCCCGCGTCGGCGCTCTCCACGCGGTCGCTCGTCCAGTACTGGGACGGTAGCCGGGCGAGCGCCCGCACGCGCTGGTCCACGTCCGACGCGACGCTCTCGACCCGCAGTTCGAGCTCACGCGCCATCAACTCGGCTTCCGCCTGCGCGGCTCGGCGCACCGCGAGGCTCGAGGCGCGGTACGAGTAGAGCGCCAGGGCGGCCAGCGGCAGGGCCGAGAGGAGCAGGAAGGCGAGGGCGAGGCGAAGGCGCAGGCGCATGGGCAGAGGGACGCGCGGCGGCGCCCGATAGCCTCTATACGAGGCAGGAGGTGGGAAGTTTGCCCGCCGGTGTTCGAGCTCTCGCCGCTAGTTCGGCAGCCGGGGCTGCCATCGGCGTTCGGTGAAGACGCGACGGATGTCCGCGAGCACCTCGCGGTCGATCACCAGCGATTCGCCCGCGGCGAGATCGACCGCCTGGACCGGGGCGATCCTCGTGTCGTAGTTCTCCCAGCCCATGAAGTCGACGAGGATGCTCTGGAATTCGGCATCGACGAGGCCGTCGATGGCGCCCCGATAGAAGCCACGCTCGCGCCAGAGCGACTGGAGCTCGCTCGCGATCTCGGGCGTTACTTGGATCAGGTTCGCGGGTTCCGAGCCGCGGAAGTGCAGTCGGTTGAGCCGGTGCAACCGCTCCAGCTCGGCGATCGGCGTGGCGTGGTCGTAGACCGAGATGTCGATGAAGTTGTCCTGCCCGTCGTAGCCGGCGCCCGCGCGGACGACGAGGAGCGCAGCGCTCTGCTCGCCGCGCCGGTCGCCGCCGGCCCGGCCGCCGGCCACCAGCGCCGCGAGCAGCCGGTCCGCGAGCTCGCCCGCCGTCGACTCGAAAGCATCGGCCATCGCCGCAACCGTCTGCGCCGAGACCAGGACATTGCCCTGAGCGGTGTAGCCTCGACCCGCGATCACGCTGCCGATGCCAGCGGTCTCTACGTCCACGGCGGCGGCGGGCGCGCCCTCCTGCCCGATCCTCGCGCCGGCCCAGGTGAAGCACTCGGAACCGGTCCAGGTCGCCGCGTTGCCCCGGGCGTCGACCATTCCGACCTGCCGCTGGGCGCGCCCGTCGTCCCGGCGCACCAGGATCTCGAGCGCCTCGCGTGCCGTGGCGCCACGCGCCATCAGCTCGAGCCCGTCGCTGCCGTAGTCGAGCCTGGCGAAGCTCTGGGTCGCGACCGCTCCCACGCCCGCCCGGGCCCAAGGGACCACGGCGCGCACATTCGGGAACTTGGACTGGACCGCGACGCCGAGCTCACCGGTCGCGAGGTCGATGCCGACGATCGAGAAGGTCGAAACGAGTGGCCCGCGCGGGGCGGCGCCGACGAGTGCGAAGCCGACGGCGAAAGCGGCGGTCGAGACGGCCCAGGCAAGCAGATGTCGGTTGCTCATGCCGCGATCCTACTCGTGCTCGACGGGACCGGCGGAGCCCACCCGGCGAGGCGTTCCCGGTCGAACGAGGCGCTGCTAGCTTGCTCGCGGAGACCTGGCGCCGCGCTCCTGGGCGAAGACGGGTCGAAAGGAAGAGTCGATGGCCGAGCCCGGATTCGACCCGCAGCACGATCCCCGGCCGCTTGTTCGCGAGCTCGAGAAACCGCCGGCCGAATGGCAGCGGCGCGATCTCGTGGCGTTTTGCCTCGAGCGGGAGATCCGCGTCGTCAACTTTCGCTTCTCTTCGTTGGACGGCAAGCTGCGCGAGCTCCGGCTGCCCGTCCGCGGCGCGGCCGCGCTCGATCGGCTCCTTGCCGCCGGCGAGCGGGTCGACGGCTCGAGCCTCCACCCCGGTCTCTTCGCCACCGGCCGAAGTGATCTCTATGTCGTGCCGGTCTACCGTTGGGCTTTCCTCGACCCCTGGGCGCCGGACGAGTTGCACCTCGTCTGCCGTTTCGCCGACGCCTCCGGCGGACCCGCGGCCGAGACGCCCGACAATCTTCTGGCGCGCGCTTGCGCCGAGCTCGCCACGACCCATGGCCTCGAGCTCGTGGCGCTCGCCGAGCTCGAGCTCTACCTCGTGCTCGATCGCGGCGACGACCGGTTCACCGGGCGGTCGCAGCGCAACTACCAGCAGAGCACGCCCTACTTGCATGGTCGTGCCATCGCCGACGAGCTGCTGAGGACGGCAGCGGCGATCAGCGGCGACGTCAAGTACGCGCACGCCGAGGTCGGCTACATCGACAAGCTCGAGTCGGCGGATCCGGAGCTCAACGGCAAGCGGGTCGAGCAGCACGAGCTCGAGCTCGATCTCGCGCCGATCGAGGATCTCGGCTGCTGGCTGCCGGTGCTGCGCTGGCTGGCGCGAGCCGTGGCGCACCGTCACGGCGCCTCGGCCACCTTCGTGCCGAAGCTCGACGAAGGGATGGCGGGCAGCGGCATGCACCTGCACCTCGCGCTCGAGCGAGGCGGACGGAACGTCGTGCGGAACGAATCGGGCGGGCTCTCGACCGAGGCGCTGGCGCTGATCGGCGGCCTGCTGCGCCACGGTCCGTCGCTCGCCGCTTTCGGCAACACCGTGGCCGGCAGCTACCTCCGTCTCGTACCGAACCAGGAGGCGCCGACCCGGCTCTGTTGGGGGCGGGCGAACCGCTCCGCGCTGATCCGGATTCCTCTCGATTTCGCCACCGCTCGCCGGCTGGATCAGACGATGAACCCGCGCGAGGCGGGTGCCTATCCGGCCGGCACCGGTCGTGCGACCATCGAGTACCGCAGCCCGGACGGCTCGGCGTTCCCACACCTGCTGCTCGCCGCGGTGACGCTAGCCGCGGCGGACGGGCTAGCGGATCCGGCGGCGATCGAGCTGACGCGGGTCGCCGAAGTGGACGGCGAGCGCGACCCAGGAGCCGAAAGGACGGTGGGCTTCGGCCAGTTGCCCGCTTCGGCCGCAGCGGCCGCGCGTGCGCTCGACGCCGATCGCACGCTCTACGAGCGCGGGGGTTTCCCGGCGCGGCTGATCGACCGGGTGGTGGCGCAGCTGCGTGCCGAGGGGGACGAAGGCCTTCTCGATCGGCTCCGTCGCCTGCCGGCCGCCGAGCGGTTGGCGGAGAGCCGCCGGCTGATGCACAAAGACCTCCACAAGCACTGACGGCGGGGGGCCATTGTCTTCCATCGTGGCGCCTGGCGGGACAAAATGCCCCACGGCCTTCCTCGAGTTACTGACAGAAGCTGACAGTGAGGCGTGCTTCAATCGTCCCGATCGACCGCGGAGTGCGCGGCCACTCCGAGATGCTGTCGGCGTCGTGGCGCTCTGGCGACCGGTCGCCGGCGAAACGGGGGAATCGGCATGAGCCGAGCGGAGAGACTGTTCGCGCTCTACTTCTATCTGGACGCGAAGAGCGGCCGTACGCTGACAGAGCTCGCGCGGCGTTTCGACGTGTCCGAGCGCACCATCTTTCGCGACCTGTCCGCGCTCGAGGCGAGCGGCGTGGTGATCGACCACTCGGAAGGCCGGTATCGCCGTGGCGGTGGTGCGACGCGCCCCGTCGCCTTCGATTCGGGTGAGCTCGAGCTCGTGCGGCTCGCGCTGGCCGGGCCAGCGATCGAAAAGAGCCGTGGCCCGCTCGGCCGAGCGATCCGTAGCCTGATCGACAAGCTCGACGGCGCTCTGCGGGATCGCCGGCCCGCGACCCCGGACACTGCGGGGCAACCCGGCACGTCCTCGCCGGGAGCGTCCGCCATCGCCGAGACGCTCGAGCTGGCCATTCGCGAAAGGCGGCCGGTGGTGCTCCGGTACCGCTCGCTCTCGGGTGGAACCGAGCAGGAACGCGGTATCGACCCCTGGCGGCTGCTTCACCGCGACGGCACGGACTATCTTGTCGGCAGATGCCACGTCCTCGAGGGCGCCCGCCTCTTCCGCCTCGATCGAGTCGCGGCGGCAAAGCTCGCGCCCGGAGCGTTCCAGGCCCCGCCGGGCGTCGCCGACGAGGGGGTCCGAGAGGCCTGAAGCGGCGAAGGTCGACTTCGGCGGCGGGCTTTCTCTCGCTGGTCTGCCGCGGCCAGGAGTGCGAGTGATCCGGCCCGCCAATCTGCATCGGGCTAGATCCCACGCCAGCGGCTGGCGGCGTCGCCCGGCGAGACCTCCTGGCGGTTCAGCCTCGACGCGCGGCTGCCCCCGGCGGTCCGCCGCGTCGCGCTGCGCCTGGAGGACCTGGCCAGCGGCCTGCGCGGCAGCGCGCGGGTCACGATTCCGGACACGAAGGCGGTCGAGCTGCAATGAAGCCGCTGGGAAACTGACAGGATCTGACAGCCCTTGCTGCTATAGAAGCAGTTGGATGGCCACGCCGAGGCAAGACCGAAAGTCCGATCGAGAGCACCCGGCTTCGTTCGCGGTTCCGCGGCGCTCTGCTCGGCGGCGCGCTCGGCGACGCGCTCGGCGCCGGCGTCGAGTTCCTCTCGCTGCGCGAGATCCGCCGCCGTCACGGCGAAGCGGGGGTCTCCGGATTCGTGCCGGCGTACGGCCGATCGGCCGCGATCACCGATGACACGCAGATGACGCTGTTCACCGCCGAAGGCCTGATCCGCGCCTGGTTGCGATGCAAGAGCCACGGCAGCGGACATTCGGCGTCGGTCGTCTGGCACGCCTATCTGCGCTGGCTCCACACTCAAGGCGGGCGCGCGCGCTCGGCGGCCGACGAGGAGCGCTCGGGCGGCGCCGGCCGCAGCTCGAGCGATGAGCTTCAGAGCTTCACCGATCACAACGGTTTTCCCGACGGTTGGCTGGTCGGCGAGCGCTTCCTGCATCAACGCCGCGCTCCGGGCAACACCTGTCTCGAGGCCTTGCGCTCGGGGCGCATGGGCAGCGTCGATCGTGGCATCAATGTCAGCAAGGGGTGCGGCGGGGTGATGCGCGCGGCTCCCGTGGGTCTCGTCGACGGCGGCCGAGGCGGCGAAGGGTACCGCTCGGAGACTGCCGATCTCGAAGGGATCTTCGAGCTCGCGATCGAAGTCGCGGCGATTACCCACGGCCACCCGTCCGGCTTCCTGCCGGCGGGAGTGATCGCGGCGACGATCCAGAGCCTGATGCGGGGAGTCGATCTGGAGGTCGCGCTCGACCGCTCGCTCCTGCTGCTGCGCGGCCGTCCCCGACATCAGGAGACGCTCGTCGCGCTCGAGCGTGCCCGCGAAGCCGCCGCGCGAGGGATTGCTTCGCCCGAGCGGCTCGAGACGCTGGGTCAGGGGTGGGTCGGCGAGGAGGCGATGGCGATCGCGGTGGCCGCGGCCCTGGCCTTCCGTGACGATCCGCGGCGGGCGCTGCTCGCCGCGGTCAACCACTCGGGCGACAGCGACTCGACCGGCTCGATCTGCGGTCACCTGCTCGGGGCGCTGCATGGCGTCGAGGTCTGGCCGCGCGAGTGGCTCGAGGCGCTCGAAGGGCGGGAGACGATCGAGCGCCTCGCCGACGATTTCCACGACGAGGTCCTCGACCTGCGTCCGTGCGACGGCGGAGGCCGTGGCGCGAGCGCCGAAGGCTGGGAGGAGTGGCGCACCCGGTACCCCGCTTGGTAAGAAGGGAGGCCGCACCCATGAGCTCGGAGAACCTGATGCCGACACAGACCGGCAACTCCACGCGCACCGATCGCGTCGCGCAGTGCCATGCCGCTATCTACGAGGACAGGACGATTCCACGCTTCCAGACCTGGAAGGTCGCGGACCGCCTCCTCGCCGGTCGCAATCCCCTGTCCGAGGCCGACGTGCTGGAGCTGCGTGGTGCGGGGGTCACCCATGTTCTCGACCTTCGTCAAGCTCGGGAATGGGAAGCCCCCGGCAAGCCTGGCCGCGAGGCACTCGACGCCATCGCCCGCTTGAGAATCCGCCGCAAGCAGGTGGCGATTTCCGATGGCGCGGCGCCGGAGCCCGCCGCACTGCGCGCCGCGGCCGACTGGCTCGACACGGTGCTCGCCGCCCGCGACGCGGTGGCCTTCGTCCATTGCCGCGCCGGCGTCGAGCGGACCGCGACCGTGCTCGCGACCTGGCTCGCCCGGCGCGACCGCGTCGACTTCGAGGCCGCCCTGGCGCGCCTGCGCGAGCACGGCTTTCCGGGCAATCCGCTCGGACGCCAAGCGACTGCGGCGAAGCTCTTCTTGCAGAAGACGTCGCGCTGACGGTCCGGCGCTGCCGTCGCGTCGCGGCCGCGCAGCTCGAGGGTGTCCCGGTCCAAGAGAAAGCGGCGCGGATCCGAAGACCCGCGCCGCGAGAAACTCCGACCGTCGAGGCCTAGATCAGTTCCAGCCCTTCTCGAGCGGCTGCGCGGCGATCGGGCAGCCCGCGCCGGTGAACCAATTGCAGAGCGGCTCGCTCGTCGGGAAGTCGCCGGGCGGTCCGATCAGGATGCTCGAGCTGTCGCAGTACGAGTCGAGCTGGATCGCGCTCAGGCCCGCGCTGAACCGGCCCTCGGCGCTGTGAACGGCCACGACCCAGGCCTGCGCCAGGTAGCTGAAGCCCCCACCGTAGTTCTGGTTGAGGTTCATGTAGACCCAACCGGAGTCGGGCGTCACTTCGATCGAGGCGACCGACCGGCGGTTGGTCTCCCACGGGAAGAGGACGTCGTCCTCGGGGCAGGGGGAGATCGTGCAGACCGTCTCCGGGTTCTCCTGCTCATCGAAGAAGACGACCTGGCTCTCCGGCAGAGGAGCCCAACCCGGGCCGGCGCCGCAAGAGTAGCCGTCTGCGGTCGGGAACTGCGAGTCCTTCCAGACGATGAAGTCGGTGCCGCCGGTGAAGGCAGCGTTCTGGTAGAAGCGGGTCGCGAACGTGGTGCCGAGCGGCTCGCGCAGGTCGGCGAAGATGCCGCCGAACGGCGCGTTGCAGCGGTTGTAGAAGGTGCCGTTGCTGAGCTGAACGACCTCCAGGGTGTTGTCCGGGTTGGCCGCCTCGATGTGGACCAGCGTGTCGCCCTGCGCGAAGTTGTTCGCGTAGTCGATCATGTACCAGTCGCCCCAGATCACGTTGTCGTACTCGCCCACGCCCTGGTAGAACGTGCCGTCCGGCGCCGTGAAGTAGCCCGGGTCGCAGGGGGTCAAGAGCGTGCAATCGTTGACGACGTCGACAGTGACGTAGCCGCGGGCGATGTTGTCGCCATGGTCGGCGCCGCCGCAGCGGCCGCCGTAGATCGCCGACGGGCCGCCAGTCAGGATCGACTGGAGATGCGCCAGGAAGTCCGCGTCGAGCGCCGGGTTGGTGTAGGGCAGCGCGCCGCAGTTCCCATAGGAGGGGTGCGGGCCGGAGTAGGGCCCCTGCGGGCTGACCGAGTTCGTCCGGTTGGTCCGGGGCAGCACGCCGTCACGGATGATCAGACCCATGCCGATCGTCTGGACGTCATAGCCGGTCAGGTAGACGTTGAAGTCGAGCGCCTCGACCGACCAGTCGCCCCAAACGATGACGTGGGTGAGCACGCTGTAGTAGGCGGCGTTGTTGATCGAGAAGAACGTGTCGACACCGCTGGCGTCGTCGATGTCGACTTCGAAGTAGGGCAGGAGCAGCGTCGCTGCCGGCGTCGCTTCGATGGTGCAGAGGTCGGCCGCGGCAGGCCCGGCCAGCGCGACCAGCGCGAGGGCCAAGCAAGAGAGAGTCTTCTTCATGTACATCTCCATGAACTGTTGAGGAAGCACAAAAACATTGTCGCCCCCGGCCCATGCCGGGAACACATAGATTCGTTCGGAATCGGTCTGTCTTCGGATTGCTTCGAGTGAGGCTGGCTACTGAAGCTGCGAGAAAGAAATCACCCCCCGGTCAATAGATCCAATCGGGAGAACAATACCGTAGTTTCTTCGGCTTGCCTAGCACCCCCGCGGGTCTCTCTCGCCAGAGAAGAAGGGGCGCCGGCCTCGCGGCCGGCGCCCCCAAAGCGGTCGATCGATCGATTAGTCGATCGGATTGCTCGGGCCGTCGCCGTCGGCCCGAGGGATGCCGACGTAGAGGCCGTTGAACGGCAGATAGGGGTACTCCTCGGCCGGATAGTCCGGTCCGTAGGGTCCGATCAGGATGCTCGAGGCGTCGCACATCGAATCGAGCTGGATCGCCGGCAGGCCGGCGCTGAAGCGGCCGCTCGCGCTGTGCACCGCGTTGACCCAGGACTGCGCCGCGAAGACGGTCGGTCCCGGCGTGAACCAGAGCTGATTCAAGTTCATGTAGGCCCAGCCCGACTCCGGGGTGATGTCGAGGTCGGTGACGGAGACGCGCTGCGCTTCGAGCGGGAAGAGGATGTCGTCCTCCGGGCAGGGCGAGATGGTGCAGACGGTCTCCGGGTTCTCCTGCTCGTCGAAGAAGACGACCTGGCGCTCGTTGAGCGGGAACCAGTCGGGCCCGAAGGTGCAGCTGAAGCCGTCCTCCTCGCCGAACAGGTTGTTGAACAACGAATCGCGCCAGACCAGGAAGTCGGTGCCGCCGGTGAACGCGGCGTTCTGGTAATAGCGCGAAGCCCAGGTGGTCGGCAGCGGCTCGCGGAAGTCCAAGACAACGCGATTCGTGTGGAAGATCGTGTTGCAGCGGCCCCAGAAGGAGAGGCTCACGAGGATCGGATTGATGCCGTCGGGCGCTTCCTGCTCGCGGCGGCTCAACGCCTGCGCCAGGTTCTCCGCGGGCGTCGGCACCGCGAGGCCGCCGCCGCCACCACCGTTCACAATGAACGGCCACTCCGGGAAAATCCACGACTGAACGTGAACGAGCGTGTCGCCCTGGGCGAAGTCGTTGGCGTAGTCGATCATGTACCAGTCGCCCCAGAGGGCGTTGAGGTAGAAGCCGACGAGCCCAGGCGGCGGGTTGTCCAAGTCGACCACGAAGTAGCCGTTGTCGCAGGGGGTGAGGATGGTGCAGTCGAGGACGTTGTCGACGGTGACATAGCCGCGGGCGATGTTGTCGCCATGGTCGTAGCCGCCGCAGCGGCCGCCATAGATCGCCGACGGCCCGCCGGTCAGGATCGACTGCAGGTGCGCGAGGAAGTCCGGGTCGAGCGCCGGGTTGGTGTACGGCAGGATCGTCTCGCACTGGGCGTAGTCGGCGATGTAGTCGTCGATAGAGTAGGGGCCGACGGGGCTGTCGTAGTACGAGGTCTCGGGCAGGATGCCGTCGCGGATGATCAGGCCGAGGCCGATCGTCTGGACGTCGTAGCCGGTCAGGAAGACATTGAAGTCGAGCGCCTCGACCGACATGTCGGTCCAGACGACGACATGGGCGAGGATGCCGATCGGCTCGGCGTTGTTGATCGAGAAGAAGGTGTCGACGCCGCTCGGATCGTCGATGTCGACCTCGAAGTAGGGCAGCAGCAGCGTCGCCGCCGGCGTCGCCTCGATGGTGCAAGAGTCCGCCGCGGCGGGCCCGGCCAGTCCGGCCAGGACGAGCGCCGCGACGGCGAGGCAAGAGAGTGTCTTTCGCATGAACGTCTCCAAGAGCAAACTGAAGCAGAAAAGAAGGAATCCGCGACCCAAAGGATTGGGGCCGGAGGCGAGCAGGTTTCGAGACCCTACGGCGAGAGCAATCACCCCCCGTTCAATGGCTCAATTCTCATCGATTCTACCTGAGACGATGGTGCTCTCTCAACTGGATCCCGAGGTCGGCTCTCGCACGGGCCCATTCCGTGGCTGCGGGCTGCTCGTGCGAGAGACCCCTCATCCTGTTCGTTCCGCAGCTCTCTCGCTTCGGTCGCCGCCGGCGAGCGCGTTCGCCGGCCCCCGCACGCCCTGAGGTATTCTGATCTCGACATCCCACCAGACCGAAGGAGGACGACGATGCGCAAGATCGCAATCGCAGGAGTAGTTTCGATGCTCGCCCTGGCGCCGGCGGCGAGCTTCGCCGATCCCGACCACCACGAGCAGATGGCCGCCGAGGCGAAGCCGCGGACCGACAAGGACGCCTTCCTGTTCGTCTACGACGACGCGGCGGAGAAGCTCCGTTCGCTCGCTGAAGCGATTCCGGCCGACAAGTACGGCTGGCGCCCCGCCGAAGGGGTGCGCTCCGTCGGCGAGGCCTTCCTGCACGCGGGCATGAGCGTCTACCTGCTCGGCGGCTTCGCCGGTGCGACCCTGCCCGAGGGAGCCCCCAAGGGCTTCGAAGAGACCCTGGCGCTCGAGAAGATGGCCGACAAGGCGACGGTGGTCGCGTCGCTCGACAAGGCCCTCGACTTCGGCCGCCAGATGGCCATCGACGCCACACCCGAGATGCTCGAGAAGCCTCTGGACTTCTTCGGCACGCCGTCCGACGGCCGCACCATGTTCCTCCTGCTCGTCGGCCACCTGCACGAGCATCTGGGCCAGGAGATCGCCTACGCCCGCTCGATCGGCGTGACCCCGCCCTGGAGCCAGTCGCAACCGAAGGCGGAGTAGGCGCGGCTGCGCGTCGCGCGAGCGTTGTGGAGTCGGCCACCCTCGGCCGGCTCCTGGGGAGCTACGGTTAGCCCGTGCGATTCGTCGATCTCGCTGCCTGCGCGCTCGTCCTGCTGGCTGGCGATGCCGTCCACGCGCTCCGCCCGGTCGAGGCCCCGCGTCTGCCGCCGCCCGATTCCGCTCTCTTCGCCATCGTCGAGGTCGACACCGCGCAGGAGCTCGCCGACGCCTGCTGGAACCTCGCCTCGAACAGCGCGATCGTCGTCGCGCCGGGGACCTATGATCTGGCGTCGGTCTCCTTTCCCAACGGCGTCGACGGCCGCCTGACCGTCGGCCGCTTCGGCGCCGCGCCCATCGCCAACATTCAGTTGCGCGGCGCGACCGGGAATCCGGAAGACGTCGTGCTGCTCGGCGCCGGCATGCTCGATCCGATCGTGCCGTTCGGCATCCAGATCTTCACCGCGACCGACGTGTTGATCGCCGAGCTCTCGGTGGGCGAGGTCTACTACCATGCGATCGCGATCCAGGGCGACCAGGGCGCCCAGCGCGTCCGGCTCTACGATGTGCGCGCCTTCGACGCTGGGCAGCAGATCGTCAAGGCTTCGGGCGGCGGCGCCGACGACGTCGTGATCGAGCTCTCTGAGATCTTCTACACGGCCGGCGCGGTCGAGCACCCCGAGGGGAGCCCGCCCGGCAGCTGCTATACGAACGGCATCGACGCGATCGGGGTCGACGGCTGGGTCGTTCGCGACAATTGGATCCACGACATCCGCTGCCAGAACGGCGAGCTCGCCGGCCCGGCGCTGCTGCTCTGGCAGGGGTCGAGCGGCACGCTGGTCGAACGCAACGCCTTCGTCGACTGCTCGCGCGGTGTCTCGCTCGGGCTCGGATCCGGCGGCGACCACGTGGGCGGGATCGTGCGCAACAACACCTTTCGCTGGGACCCGGCGCCGAGCCCGGGCTACGTGATCGACGTGCCGATCTACACGGTGTCGTCCGGATCGAAGATCCTCCACAACACCGCTCTCGTCACCGGCCACTACCCGAACGCGATCGAGGTCCGCTACGCCTCGACCACCGGCGTGGAGGTGCGCTCCAACCTCCTTGACGGCGCCGTGCAGTCCCGCGACGGCGCGGCGCCCGCGACCGCGGACAACGAAACCGCCGCGCAGCCCACCTGGTTCCTCGATCTGGCGGCCGCCGACCTACGCTTGACGGGCGCCGCGACGCCTGCGCTCGGGGCCACGACCCGCCTTCCCGACGCCCTCGACGACTTCGCCACCTGGCCCCGCGCCGCGCCGCCGGCCCTGACCGATCTCGGCGCGCTCGCCTACGACCTGATCTTCGAGAACGACTTCGAAAGCGCGACGCTCCTGGCCTGGAATCTTGTTTCGGGCGGGTCGCCGCCCTAGCCCGAATCGTTGACCGCGTCGGGTCCTCTCTTCGGGCTCGCCGCGAGGCCGAGAGCGTTCGAGCGGTGGCGAGAACGGCGTCTACCGGTAGGCCGGGTCGCCGAGCTCCGGCCGCGCGGCCAGGGTCCGGGCCGGATCGAGCGTGCCGCTACTCGTGGTCGAGGAAGGTGCCCTGACGCAGCTCCGCGATCGCCTGCTGCAGCTCTTCCGCGCTGTTCATCACGATCGGCCCATGCCAGGCGACCGGCTCCCGTAGTGGCTTGCCCGAGACCAGCAGGAAGCGAATGCCGCGCTCACCCGCTTCGACTCGCACCTCGTCGCCTCGGTCGAAAAGAACGAGCGTCCGGTTCTCGGCCGCGACGCCGGGCCCTGGCGCGGATCCGACGACCGATTCGGTCCGCACCGCCCGCGGCTCGGAGGCATTGCCGAAGCGGCCGGCGCCCTCGAAGACGTAGGCGAAGGCGTGCCGGGTGGTCTCGACCGGCAGCGTGCGGGTGCGGCCCGGCGGAATGGAGACGTCGACGTAGATCGGCTCGGCGGCGATGCCGTCGACCGGGCCGGTGCGCCCCCAGAAGGAGCCGCAGACCACGCGCACTGCCGTGCCGTCGTCGTCGACGATCTCCGGGATGTCGACGGCGGCGACGTCCTGGTAGCGGGGCGCGGTCATCTTGAGCGCCGACGGGAGGTTGGCCCAGAGCTGGAAACCGTGCATCCGCCCCGCCTCGTCGCCGCGCGGCATCTCCTGGTGGATGATGCCGCGCCCCGCGGTCATCCACTGCACATCGCCAGCGCCGAGCGTGCCCTGGTTGCCCAGGCTGTCGCCATGCTCGACGTTGCCGGAGAGGACATAGGTGATCGTCTCGATGCCCCGGTGCGGGTGCCAGGGGAAGCCGGCGAGGTAGTCCTCCGGGCGCTCGTTGCGGAAATCGTCGAAGAGCAGGAAGGGGTCGGTCTCTTCGGTGTCGCCGAACCCGAAGGCGCGGCGCAGCCGGACCCCCGCGCCCTCGATGGCGGGCTTGGCGGTGACGACCCGGTGGACTGGCCGGATGGACATGGCTCCCTCCTCGCTCCTTGCCACCAGTCTAGCGCTGGGCGTTTGGCGACGAGATCCGGCCGCGCCCGCTTACTGACAGGAGCTGACAGGCAAGTGTGATGGGGTAGCGAGGACGTCCGGGGGACGTCCCCGCGGCGGAAGTGGGGTGATGGGTGGGGTCAGACTTCCGCCGCGGGTCTTTTGTCGCGTCACCCCTCGGACTCATCGAGCGGCGGCAGGTAGATGGCGAGCACGCCGTCGCTGAATGCCTCGGTCCGGCCCTTGCGCAAGTCGCATCCCCCTCGACCGCGGACTCCATGGCATCGACGGACAGCGTCAGGCTCGAGCTGGATTGAGACGCCCTCCTCGCGGGAGAGGGGGCTGCCTCTGGTAGCGTGGATTGGAATCCAGCGAGGAAGGAGCTTGCCATGGCGAAGGCGAAGGGCGTGACCGGGGCGCGACCGGCGAAGCGGGTGGCTCGCGCCACGACGAAAGCGGGCGCGAAGCGAAGCGCGGCGCCGGCAAAGCCGAGCGCTGGTAAGAGTAAGAAGGCGAGCACGCCAGGCAAGGCGAAGGCGCAACCGGCGCGGTCCGCCAGGGGTGCGAAGCCCGTGCGCAGGACCGTACGCAAGAAGCCCGAAGCGCTCCGGCTGCGGGCGTTCTCCCCCGGATTGACCGCCAACGACCTCGAGCAGAGCCTCGAGTTCTACACCGAGGGCCTCGGTTTCGTCGTCGGCCAGCGCTGGCTGCACGAGGGCAAGCTCGTCGGCGCTTTCGTGACGGCGGGTCTCTGCGAGCTGGGCATCGGACAGGACGACTGGGCCAAGGGGCGGCGGCGCAAGAAGGGCGAGGGCGTTCGCATCTGGTGCGAGACGGCCCAGGACATCGATGCGATCGCCGCGCGGGTTCGGGCCTACGGCGGCAAGATCACCGCAGAGCCGGCGAACCACTCCTGGGGTGTCCGCGCGTTTTCCGTCGACGACCCCGACGGCTACCACCTGACCTTCTTCAAACCGGCGAAGTAGCACCGAGCGGGCTGCGCGCCGGCTCGGCGACGTCGCGGGCCGCGATCAGGCGGCTGCGAGCGACTGCGGCGGCGGGTCGCCGAGCAGCGTGCGCGCCTCGGTGTCGAACAGCACCCAGAGCATGTAGGCGGCGACCAGGACGCCTGCCCCGCCGGAGAAGGCGAGCAGGATCGCGAGGACGACGGCGGGGATCCGCGCCGAGCGCTTGCCGTCGTAGAGCATCTTGCCGACGACGATCCCGGGCAGGCCGAGGACGGTGAAGAAGAGAGCGCTCATGGTGCCGATCCAGCCGAGCAGCGCCAGCGCGTGGGCCTTGCCGGTCACGAGCCCGATCCCACCGAGCAGCGCCATTGCCGTCAATCCGGTCAGGACGAACATCGCGCCGAAGACGATCAGGAGCACGCCGACGATCTGCAGGTGGACTCTCATGGACACGCTCCTCCCTTCTACCTTACGGCTCTTGCAGACCTTTGTTCCGAACCGCCAGCGGTCAGGGGTCGCTCCGCTCGATCTGCATCGTGGTGGTTCGATCGTCGGGTATCTCTCGATTTGGCGCGTGGAGCAGCTACCCAGGCACAGAACGACGGCCAAGCCAACCAACGAACGAATCCGCGCGTAGCCAGCGTGGAAAGAGGTCGGCCCGCGCGGGTTCTGCAGCCGAGCCAGCGGGCCGAGTGTCAGCTCCTGTCAGTGGGGATCCGGCAATGGACGGCGGCCACGACGCCCCCGTAGAGTTTGGCAGCGATGCGTGCTCGGGGAATATCGCGCGCCACGCCGGCGGAGCTGCTGTTGCTCGCCGTGCTCGCGGCCGGCTGTGGGTCGGGCTCGGACGCCGCGGAGCCCTCCCGCGCGCCCCTCGTAGCACGACGTGAGACCTTCGAGGCGGTCTTCTTGCTGACCGGGGAGCTCGCCGCAGAGCGCGCAGAGCTGTTGAGCGTGCCGCCGACCCGCTTCTGGAACTTGCAGGTCCGCTGGATCGCGGAGGACGGCATCGCCGTTGCGGCGGGCGACAGCGTCTTCGAGCTCGACGCCGCGCAAGTCGTCGAAGAGGCCGAGTCCAAGCGCTCGGCCCGCCTCGAGGCGGTCGACGAGCTCGAGCGCGCCACGGCCGAGCAGCGGGCACGGCTGGCCGAAGCGGAGCTGCAGCAGGCCAAGGCGGCGTCCGAGCTGGAACGCGCCAGGCTCGACGTCGATCTGCCCGAGGAGCTCGTCCCCGCGCGGGAGCTGGCCGAGCGCCGGTTGGCGCTCGAGCGGGCGGCGGCGGGGCTCGAGAAAGCGAGCCGGGATCTCGAGGCGAAGCGGATCGCATCCCGCTCGGAGATCGGCGTCCGGGAGCTGGCGCTGGCGCAGGCCGCTTCGGAGCTCGAGGAAGCGCGGCGAACCCTCTCGCGCCTGACCGTCGCCGCGCCTTCGGCGGGCATTCTGGTGGTCGCCGATCACCCGTGGGAGGGGCGCAAGCTCCAGCCGGGCGACGGTGTCTGGCCCGGCTTCCCGCTCGGCTCGCTGCCCGAGCTCGACTCGCTCTACGTCGTGGCGCAGCTCTCCGACGTAGACGAAGGCAGAGTCCGCGCCGGCATGCCGGTGCGCTGCTTTCTCGAATCCTTCGCCGAGGCGGGCGTCGCGGGGCGAGTCCGCGCCGTGGCACCGATGGCACGCGAGATCGACCGGCGCTCGCAGCGTCGCTCCTTCCAAGTGCTGATCGATCTGGAACGCGTCGACCGCGAGCGGATGCGCCCCGGCATGTCGGTGCGCGCGGAAGTGGTGACTGCGAGCGTCGACGCCGCGCTCGTGGTGCCGAGAGAGACACTCGAGCTCGGATCGGCACCACCGCGGGTCGCGACGCCCGCTGGGCCTGTCGCGGTCGAGCTCGGGCCCTGCGACGGCCATCGCTGCGTCGTTCGTTCCGGGCTCGAAGAGGGCGACCGGTTGGCCGTCTGGGAGCGTCCGGAGGACGCGTCGTGAGACGCTGGCCCTGGCGCGTCGCGCTCGCCGCCGCTCTCGCGCTGCTCGCGGCGGGCGCTCGCCACGCTCTTGGCGACCGCGATGGCGCCGAGGTGCGGGTGCGCCGGGGCGATCTCGTCCTCACCGTAGAGGCAACCGGCACCCTTGAAGCGATCGAGTCCGCGGACCTCGGGCCACCGGCGATCGCCGACGTTTGGGACTTCAAGGTCGCGTTCCTGGCGGCCGAGGGTTCTGAGGTCCAGGCGGGGCAGCCAGTGATCGGCTTCGACGCGTCGCAGCTCGAGCGCAGCCTCGAGGAGGAACGAGGCCGGGCGGAGAGCGCGCGTCGAGAGCTCGAGAAGCGCACCGCCGACCTCGAGCTCGAGCGACTCGACCTCGAGCTTCGGCTCGCCGAAGCCGGGGCCCGCCAGCGCAAGGCCCAGCTCAAGTCGGAGGTACCGGCGGCGATGGTGGCGAGCCGCGAGCTCGCGAAGTCACGGGCAGAGCTCGCCCTGGCCGGGCGCGAGGTGGCGCATCTCCAGGACCAGCTCGCTGCGGTCGAGGAGCGAGCGCGAGCGGAGCGGGCGTTGCTCGCGCACCGGCACGAGCTCGCGAGCGAGAAGGTCGTCTCGCTCGAGCGCTCGATCGCCGCGATGCGCGTGGTCGCACCGCGCGCGGGGACAGTCATCTACGTCACCAACTGGCGCGGAGAGAAGAAAAAGGTCGGGGATCCCGCCTGGCGCCAGGAGAAGATCGTGTCGATCCCCGATCTCACCCACCTGCGCGCGATCGCCGAGGTGCCGGAGGTCGACGCCGGCCGGGTAGGCGTCGGCCAGCCCGTCGCCATCCGGCTGGACGCCCATGCCGAGCGCCTCTATCGGGGACGGGTCGCCAAGATCGGCACCGCTGTCCAGCGACAGTCGCCGCTCAACCCGGCGCGGATCGTGCGGGCCCAGATCGCGCTCGACGAGACCGATCCGGAGCGGATGCGGCCGGGCATGCGCTTCCGCGCCGAGATCGAGCACGATCGGGCCCGTGGCGCGCTGATCGCGCCGCTCGCCGCGCTGGACTTGACGGGCGGCCGGCCGGAGGTCAGGCGGCGCACGCTCCTCGGTGTCGAACGGATCGAGCCCCGGCTCGGCAGGCAGAGCGCCACCGAGGTCGAGGTGCTCGCTGGCGTGGACGAGGGGGATCGGCTGCTCCTCTCCCTGACGGGGCCGGAGCCGTGAAGCACAGCGCGGGGCCGGTGCTCTGCGGGCTTGCGCTCGTCTTGGTCGCGTGCCGGGAGCGAGTGGCGGTGCCGACCTCCGCGGTCGAGCTGCGGGACTTCGTGCGCGAGGTGACCGCCGAGGGCTACCTCGCGGCGAAGCGGTCGACGCCGATGGCGGTGCCGCAGGAAGCCGAGGCACCGATGCGGATCGAGTGGTTGATCGCCGACGGCTCCCCGGTGGCTGCGGGCGACCTCGTCGGCCGTTTCGACGAGACCGGATTCCGCAGCGATCTCGAGAAGGCGCGGTCTGACCGTTCGAGGTCCGAGTTGCGCCTGACCAGCCAGCGCAGCGGCGCTGAAGCGGAGGCCAACAACTCGGCGCTCGACGCCCGCCTCGCCCAGCGGGAGCGCGAGGTCGCCGAGGCTTTTCAGCGGAGCGACGAGGCTCTCTTCTCCCGTCACGACCGGATCGAGTCGGAGCTCGACCGGGATCTCGCTCGGGCCACGGAGGAGCACGCCCTCGAGGCGCGCGAGGTGCGGGGCCGAGTGGCGGCGGGCGCGGAGGCGCTGCTGGTGATCGAGCAGCGGCAGGCGGACCTCGCGCTCAGCAGAGCGAACAGCGGGCTCGCCGCTCTCGCGTTGACGGCGCCGCACGATGGTCTGGTCGTCTTTTCGCGCGACTGGCGCGGCAACATGCCCCGCCCCGGCGATACCGTCTGGCCGGGACAGCGCCTGGCCGAGATCCCGGATCTCTCGACCATGCAGGCCGAGGTCTTCGTGCTCGAGGCCGACGCCGGCGGACTGGCGGCCGGAGCGACCGGCGAGATCCGCCTGGAGGCCCATCCCGATCGCATCGTTGCGGCGACCGTCGAGCGGGTCGACAAGGTTGCGAAGCCGCGCTGGCGCAACTCGCCGGTGCAGTACTTCGGCGCGACGCTCGCCCTCGCCGAGACCGATCCCGAACTGATGCGTCCAGGGCAGCGGGTTCGGGCACGCCTCACCCTAGAAACTCGTGCCGGGGCGCTGGTCGTGCCCCGGGCGGCGCTCTTCGAGCGGCAGGGCCAGACGGTCGTCTTCCGCGCCGACGGCGATCGGTTCTCGCCGCTCCCGGTGGGAGTCGAAGGGGCGGGGGTCGGGCTGGTGGCGATCACCGGAGAGATCCGCGCCGGCGACCGCGTGGCGCTCTCGGACCCAGACGCCGCGGCGACGTCGTCGCGCAAGGAGCCGCGGCGTGTGGCCGGAGGCGGCTCGTGACCTGGCGCGAGGCGATCGCCTCCGCCCTGGCCCAGCTCGCCGCGCACAAGCTGCGCTCCGTGCTGGCGATGCTCGGCGTCGTATTCGGCGTCGGGGCGGTGATCTCGATGCTCTCGATCGGCGCGGGCGCGGAACGGCAGGCACTCGAGACGATCGAGCGGCTCGGCCGACGGAATCTCGTCCTGCGCGCGAAGGAGCTCAAGACCGAGGAGCTGCGCGAGGTGCGGAAGCGCTCGATCGGCCTCGCGCGCCGCGACGTCGAGGCGATCCGGGCGGGCCTGCCCGGTGTCGAGCGCGTCGCGCCGCGGATCGAGGTGTCGACTTGGCAAGTGCTCTCGGCGACAACGAGATCGCACGCCGAGGTCCAGGGCGTCGCCTCGACCTGGCCCGCGCTCGTGCGCGTCGCTCTCGCCGAGGGGCGTTTCTTCGACGCACGCGACGAGCTGGAGCACGCCCAGGTGGCGGTCCTCGGTCCGGCGGCACGCCGCGACCTGTTTGGCTACTCCCCGGCGGTCGGGAGCCGAATCAAGCTCAACGATGTCTGGTTCGACGTCGTCGGAGTGATGGCCGGTGGCGGCAGCGACGAGGAGATCTTCCAGGGGGTTACCCTCGGCGCGAGCAGCAGCGTGATCTGGATCCCGGTTTCGACTGCCGAGCGCAAACTCGAGCGCGATCCCGAAGCTTCGCCCTACGACGAGATCACCGTGCGCCTCGATCGTGCGACCGATCCGGCGAGCGCGGCGCAGGCCCTCGCGACCCTGGTCGACCGGCTGCACGCGGGCGCCGCCGACTACGAGCTCGTGGTGCCGGAGGCGCTGCTCGCCGAGAGCCGGCGCACGCAGCGTATGTTCAACGTCGTGATGGGTTCGATCGCCGGCATCTCACTCCTGGTCGGCGGCATCGGCATCATGAACATCTTGCTCGCGTCCGTGCTCGAGCGGACGCGCGAGATCGGCGTCCGGCGCGCGGTGGGTGCCCGCCGTGAGGACATTCGCCGGCAGTTTCTGGTCGAGGCCTTCGCCATCACCGCGCTCGGCGGCATCGCCGGCATCGCTGTCGGCCTCGCGCTCTCGGCGGCGGTCGCGGCGTGGGCCGGCTGGCAGACCGAGGTCACGTTTCTCTCGGTGCTGGTGGCGTCGGGCGTGGCGACCGGGGTCGGGATCGCTTCGGGGTATTACCCAGCGGCGCGCGCCGCCGAGCTCGATCCGATCGACGCGCTACGCTGGGAGTAGTTGGCCCGGGCGCAGCTCGCGACGAGGATCCTGCCCCAGCGGCCCAGCTCGAACGGCCCATCGCCGTACGGTCGACGCTCTTGCGCGCGCGCCACGGCCGCGTCGAGACCCGGGAGGAAAACCTCGGTGGTCACTTCGAGATGCCGCAGGCGTTCGGCGATCGACCAGCTCTTCGGCGCGAGCCGCCAGGCGAGGGCCCGCTCGTCGAGCCCGGAGCAGAGCCCCGCCGCGGCCGCGCTCGCGGCCTCGAGCTCGACCCGGGTCTCGGCCAGCTGAGGAGGGAGCGCTGCTGCTGTCGTGGTGTGCCGCACGGAGCCGGGCGCCAGCTTCTCAGGAGACCGGCGCGCGTCCTCTCGTAGGATGGCGGCCACCATGGCCCGAACCCGCACGACCTTGCGACTCGTTCCCGTCCTCGTGCTCGCGCTCGGGGCGCTCCCGCTCGATGGCGCCGAGCCCGCGCCTCCCGCCGCCCAGCATGCCGCGGCGGTCGTGGTGCGATTGGCGACCTCACTGGGTGACATCGACATCGAGGTCGATCTCGCGCGTGCCCCGGCGACCGCGGCCAACTTCCTGCGCTACGTCGAGGCCGGTCGCTATGACGGTGGCCGGTTTCACCGCACGGTGCGCGCGGACACCGAGGTGAGGAAGGACGTGCCGATCGAAGTGGTGCAGGCGGGCGTCGATCCCGGCTGGCCGAGAGGATGACTTCGCGCCGATCCCGCTCGAGCGGACGAGCGCGACCGGTCTGCGCCATGTCGACGGCGCGCTCTCGATGGCGCGTGACGGGCCCGACAGCGCCACCTCCGACTTCTTCATCTGCATCGGCGACCAGCCGTCGCTCGACTTCGGCGGCGCACGCAACCCCGACGGCCAGGGCTTTGCCGTCTTCGGCCGCGTCGTCGCGGGAATGGACGTCGTCCGGCGCATTCAGGCCGCGCCGGCCGAAGGTCAGGCGTTGACGCCGCCGATTCGTCTGCTGAGCGCGCGACGCCTGCCCTGAGCGCCGGCCGGCCACCTCGGCCGAGCAGGGCGACGATAAACGGACGTTTTCAAGTCCATGTCGTCGAGATGGGGCGCGCGCCCCGAGGAGGGAGTCCGTCCATGATCGGAACCCGGATCGGCCACTACGAGATCACCGACAAGCTCGGCGAGGCCGATGAGCCAGCCGCGGTGGCCGGCGTCATCGCGGCGCGGGTGGTCCGCTTCGAGATAGCGCAGCCCAAGGGTTTGACGGTCGCGGGCGCGCCGAAGCTCTCGCCGGACGGCCGCCACATCGCCTTTGCTGCGCGCGACGAGAAGGGTACGACGCAGGTTTGGCTCCGGTCGCTCGACTCGACCGAGGCACGGCCGCTCGCGGGGACCG
Organism: uncultured Acidobacteriota bacterium; assembly: GCA_963700315.1. Lineage (GTDB taxonomy): Bacteria > Acidobacteriota > Thermoanaerobaculia > Multivoradales > JAGPDF01 > JACTMI01. The sequence goes on from CAVOXC010000004.1 coordinate 518,324, forward strand.
AGGGCGCCGTGATGAACGGCCGCCCCTTCTGGTCGCCCGACAGCCGCCATGTCGCCTACTTCACCGGCGAGAAGCTCAACAAGGTGCCGATCGACGGCGGCACGCCGCGTCTCCGGCATCTTGGCTGCCGGCGAGTCCGCCGATCCGTTCCGGGTCACTCCCGACAGTCGGCACGTCCTCTGCCTGGCACCCGAGCTCGTTCCAGGTATCGACGAGCTCTTCCGCGCGCCGATCCGGGGCGGAGTCAAGACGCGTCGGAGTGGTGCGCTCGTTGCGGGAGGGGAGGTCGTGAGCTTCGCGCTGAGCCCCGACGGTCAGCGCGTCGTGTTCTGGGCCGACAAGCTTGTCGACAATCGCTTCGAGCTCTTCAGCGTCCCGATCGGCGGCGGAACGCCGGTGCGCCTGAACGGCGACCTCGTCAGCGGCGGTATGGTCTTCTCCCAGTACGGCATTAGCGCGGACAGCCAGCGTGTCGTCTACATCGCCGATCAGCAGTCGGACGGGGTCTACGAGCTCTACGGCGTGCCGCTCGGGGGCGGGCCCTGGCAGAAGATCAGCGGCCCTCAGGTTGCGGGGGGCGACGTCCTCGAATTCGCGATCAGCCCGGTCGGTGACTGGGTCGTCTACCTCTCCGACCAGCTGACGGATCTGATGCTCGAGGTCTTCGCCGTGCCGGCGATCGTCTTCTGGGACGACTTCGAGGACGGCGATTTCTCGGCTTGGTAACCTCGACGCTGGACGATGCCGAGCCGAACCGTTCGAGTCGAGATCTTCGCGCTGCTGGCGCTCTGCGTGGCATGGTCGCCCGCCTTTGCCCAGGCCGCTTGCGACGCTTCGATCTTCAGCGACGATTTCGAGCTGGGCGACACTAGCCGCTGGTCGAATTCGGCCGCGCCGCCGCGGGGCGACGGCAGCTGGCTCTTCTCGCTCGACTTCGACGGCTCGACGCGCGCCTTCGCGCTCGAGCTGGTGCAGCGCGCCGACGGCTCGTTGGTGGGCTACCTGCTGGGCGGCACCGGCTACCGCACGTTCGTCACCGGGGCGGTCTCCGGAAGCTCGGTCGCCTTCGATCTGGAGCTGGTACATCCGCTGGCGACGCGCACGATCACTCTCGCCGGGACGCTCGATCGCGGTTCCATGGCGCTCACCGCGAGCGGTGGCGTGGCGACGCAGGCGGTGGCGGCCGCGCGGCTCGGCTGTGACCTCGTCGAGCAGCAGCTGCTGGCGGCCGAGCTGACCGGCGGACCCGAGCCGCTGCACGTGCGGGAGGTCGCGGTGGTGCTCGACGAGCAGGGGAGCTTCGTCGCCGGCGGCTTCGTCGGCGTCGACGACTGCGACCTCTGGTCCTGCGACGGCGGCGTGACCTCGTTCGCCGACGTCGCGGATGTCCTGACGATCGGGCTCGAGACCGACGGTGGCTGCTCGGCCGGATCGTCGCTCACCGCGACCTGGGATGGCGGCTCCGGGATCTACCAGGGCAGCTACACCTTCCACGACTGCGCGGGGACGACAAGCGGTGGCGGCGCCGCCGCGTACGGCATGGCGACCACGAGCCGCGCGGCGCGCGACGCGCTCGCCGGCCGCGTCGAGATCGCCGACCGGCTCGAGGCGGACGTGCCGATCCCGGCGCCGCTCGACGCCTTCGCGGACGGCTACCTGAGCTTCGGCAAGGACGAGCCGGCGATCCGCGCCGAGCTCGGCGCCGAGATCGCGGCCTATGACGACCTCGAGGTCGAGCTCGTCCGGGCACGCTCGCTCGCCACCGCGACGCACCCGCGCACGCTGCCCGACCTGATTCGACCGTACGGTTGGACGATCGATGAGCGCAGGAGTGGGGTGCCGCTCGCCGCTGGACCCGACCCCGTGACCTACCGCGACACCGGAACGCGGCCATTGATCGACGACTTCGGTCTGCTCGGGTTCGACGGCGATCGCGTCGAGATCGTCGGCAACCAGGTGCCAGCGCTCGACCTGCCCTTCGACTACACGATTCCGCCGGGGGGCTCGCGCCTCGAGGCGCCGACCGCCGACACGCTTCCGGTCTACGTGTCGCTCGGTCCCTACGGCGCGCATTTCTCGCCCCTGACCGGCGATCCGTCGGGGGAGGCCAAGGCGAATTTCATCGGCTTCCTGGTGGCGGGCGACAGCGAGATGGAGGAGCTGGTGGGCGACGGCGACGGCGTGCGCGAGCCGGGCGAGAGCTGGGGCTATCCGATCGGCGGCGACCCGAGCGGCAACCGCGTGCGCAACCGGCGGCCGGTCTACCGTGCGCCGCTCGCCGGCGGCGTCGAGGCGTTGATCTACGAACAGGGTCCCAGTGGCAACTACTTCGACGACGAGCCGCAGTGGCGCGTCGAGCTGGCGCAGCCGGGCGATCTCCATGTCGCCTTCGGCCACGTCGGGGCGATCGCGGCGCCACTCGCGGCGCTGGTTCTCGCCGCCACCGGCATCGACCCGGCGACCTTCGCCGGCCCGGCCGGAACCGATCTGCTGGCCGGCCAGGCGCCGATCCCGGTGGCGGCCGGCTTCGAGCTCGCGCTGCCCCAGATCGTCGCCGATCCGGTGCCGGGCTTTCCGGGCTACGTCGGGTCGAGTGGTTTCCTCGACTATCCGTGGGCGCAGATCGAGTTCCAAATCCCCTACCAGCTGCCGATACCAGGGAATCTCGGCGCGGACTTCTGTATCTATCGTTTCCTCGCGGCGACCCGCCGCGCCGAGCTGCAGGCGACGATGGATTTCGACATGCTCGACCCGGGCTCACAGCGCTATCGCGATGGCCCGTTCTGGCGTCGCTGGCAATGGTCGGCCCAGGGCGGGCTCTGCCAAGCCGAGAGCCTTCTGCCGAGAGATTACTCTTCCCTCTACACGCGGCTCGGCGGTTGGTACGAGCGAAGCGAGCCGGGCACGACCGTCGACGAGCTGTTCAGCTTCATACCGATCGACCGGGTGGCGGCGGCCTACGACGCCGCGAGCTACGACTCGCCCGCGGTCGATCACCTGGCGATCCGCTTCCTTTGGCCGGGCCCCTACTCCTGGTCGATGCCGGACGGCACGACCGCGACGGTTTTTCAGGCGACGGGCGAGGTGCTCGCGCGCGACGCGGGCGCGATGCTGGTCAAGTGGCGCGAGCTCAACGCGACCAACCCTTTCGTCTACCAGCGCGTCGCCTACCTGCTCGATGGCGCGGGTCTCAAGGCGAAGTGGGGCAACCTCGCGGCGACGCCGGGCGGCGCGCTCCAGCCGACACTGCTCCCCGGCGACCCCTGCAACGACGCCGACACCCTCTGCTACGACCACTCGCTCGGCGCCTGGCCGCCCTGAGGCGGAAACCTCCCTCCCCGTTTGCCGCCGACGCCCGCGATGTCACCCTGAACGAAGCGAAGGGCCTCGCGCTGTCGCCTGCAGAGGCACAGCCGGCGAATCCGAACGCCGGCGGGCCGGTGCCTCTAGAGCTCGGCATGGGGTGCGGGCCACGTTTGCTCTATGCTGAAACGATGCTTCGACCGGCGCCGGCGCTTCTCCTCGCCCTCCTCACCGATCCGACCGCGCTCGGAGCCGTGGATCTCGGCCGGGCCGCAACGAGCCAGCGCGCGCTCGCCGTGACGATCGACGATCTGCCGGCGAATCCGGCCGGGTCGATCGGAAGCGACGCGGCCACTCAAGCCGCGATGACCCGCAAGCTCCTCGTCGCGCTCGCCGAGCATCGAGTCCCGGCGGTCGGGTTCGTCAACGAGGGGAAGCTCTACGTCGACGGCGAGGGGCCCGCGGGCATCGCGGCGCGGACGGCGATCCTCCGGCAGTGGACGGACGCGGGCCTCGAGCTGGGCAACCACACGTACTCGCATGGGAGCTTGAACCGCGTCCCGCTCGAAGAGTTCGAGCTCGACGTCCTGCGCGGCGAGCGGGTGACGCGGCGGCTCCTCGCGGAGCGCGACTGGGCGCTGCGCTACTTTCGCCACCCCTTCTTGCAAGTGGGCCTGGATCTCGGCAAGCGTCGCGACTTCGAGGAGTTTCTCAGGGCTCGCGGCTACACCGTGGCGCCCGTCACCATCGACAACGACGAGTGGGTCTTCGCCGCGGTCTACGCTGACGCACTGCGGCGCGGCGATCCGGCGCTTGCGGAGCGGATCGGCGCCGAGTACCTGAGCTACATGGATGGCGTCTTCGCGTTCATCGAGGAGACTTCGCGCCGCCTGCTCGAGCGCGAGCCCGCGCAGGTGTTGCTGATCCACGCCAACGCGCTCAACGCCGACTACTTCGATGCTCTCGCCGACCGGATCGAGGCGCGCGGCTACCGCTACGTGACGCTCGCAGAAGCGCTCCGCGATCCCGCCTACGCGCTGCCGGACGACTACGTCGGCGCCTGGGGCCTCTCCTGGCTCCATCATTGGGAGGTCACCGCCGGCCGCCAACGTTCCCCTTCGCCCGATCCGGCCGCCTGGATCCAGCAGGCCTACGACGCGCTGCCGCGCTGAGGCCGGGGCGCCAGGGCCGGGAGCTCGTCTCGCTCGGGTCCGGCGAGATCGGGGGCGCCGCGCCCCGAATTTGACACTCCAGCGGTGTTGGGTTCGAATGCCCGCAACTTGGAGCGTCGAGAGCACGACATTCTCGTCATCGGTGGCGGGGGTGCGGGTCTTCGGGCCGCGATCGCGGTGTCCGAGGAGCACCCCGAGCTGTCGATCGGCGTGGTCTCGAAGGTCTACCCGATGCGCAGCCACACCGTGGCCGCGGAGGGTGGCGCGGCGGGAGTGATCCGCGCCGACGACGCGCTCGACGCCCACGCCTACGACACCATCTCCGGCGGCGACTGGCTCGCCGATCAGAACGCTGTAGAGATCTTCGTGCGCGAGGCGCCCGAGGAGCTGCTCCGTCTCGAGCACTGGGGTTGCCCCTGGAGCCGCACCAGCGAGGGCAAGGTGGCGGTGCGGCCGTTCGGCGGCATGAAGATCGAGCGCACCTGGTTCGCGGCCGACAAGACCGGCTTCCACATGCTCCACTCGCTCTACCAGACGGCGCTCCGGCACGACGACCTCGCCTGGTACGACGAGTGGTTCGTGACCCGGCTCCTGGTCGAGGACGGCCGCTGCCAGGGCGCGGTGGCGATCGACCTGCAGTCGGGACGCGTGGTCGCGCTGCTCGCGCGCGCGGTCATCCTCACGACCGGCGGCGCGGGTCGGGTCTTCGCCTACACCACCAACGCCAACATCAAGACCGGAGACGGCATGGCGCTCGCCTACCGCGCCGGCGTGCCGCTCAAGGACATGGAGTTCGTCCAATACCATCCGACCGGGCTGCCCTTCACCGGCATCCTGATCACCGAGGCGACCCGGTCGGAGGGGGGGTGGCTGCTCAACAAGGACGGCTACCGCTATCTCCAGGATTACGACCTCGGCACGCCGGAGCCGAAGCCGGTCAAGCGCTCGATGGAGCTCGGCCCGCGCGACCGGCTCTCGCAGGCCTTCGTCGCCGAGATGCGCAAGGGCCGGACGATCGACGGACCCTACGGTCCGGTCGTTCATCTCGACATCCGCCACCTGGGCGAGAAGCTGATCGACGCCAAGTTGCCCTTCGTGCGCGAGCTCTGCCTGAAGTACGAGAACCTCGACCCGGTGCGCGAGATGATTCCGGTGCGGCCGGTCGTCCATTACATGATGGGGGGCGTCCACACCGACGTCGAGGCGGCGACGCCGCTCGCCGGGCTCTACGCCGCGGGCGAGACCGCGTGCGTCAGCATCAACGGCGCCAACCGTCTGGGCTCGAACTCGCTCACCGAGCTCCTGGTCTTCGGCGCCCGCGCCGGCCGCGCCGCGGCGCGCTGGGCGAAGAAGTGGCCGCAGGCGAGCGAGGGCGTGGTGGCTCAGGCGCTCGACGAGGAGCGCCGCATCGAGAGGATCCTCGCCGCGGCCGGGGCGCCGGGGGAGCGGGTCGCGCCCGTGCGCGCCGCGCTGCAGCAGACGATGGAGCGGGGAGCGGGGATCTACCGCGACCGCGCGGGGCTCGAGGCTGCCTGCGCCGAGCTCGCCGAGCTGCGCGAACGCTTCGCGCGGGTCGCCCTCGACGACGGCAGCCGGACGTTCAACACCGAGCTCGTTGCCTACCTCGAGCTCGAAAACCTCTTCGACGCCGGCGACGCGGTCCTCCATTCGGCGCTCGAGCGTCGCGAGTCCCGGGGCGCGCACCAGCGCACCGACTTTCCCGCCCGCGACGACGAGCGCCATCTCGCCCACAGCCTCGCCCGACGCGGCGCGGACGGCCGGCCGCGGGTCGAGCTGCTGCCGGTCTCGATCACCCGCTGGCCCCCCGGCGAACGGGTCTACGGGAGGTAGCCGAGGATGCCGGAGCGGACGGAGACGATCACGTTGGAGGTACTGAGGTACCGTCCGGAACGCGACGGCGAGCCGGTCTGGGAGCGCCACGACGTGCCTCTGCGCAACGATTGGATGGTCCTGGACGGCCTCAACCACGTCAAGGACCACGCCGACGGCTCGCTCTCCTACCGCTGGGCCTGCCGGATGGGCGTGTGCGGCTCGTGCGGCATGATGGTCAACGGCGAGCCCAGGCTCACCTGCGCGATCTACCTGAGCGACCTCGCGCCCGGTCCGGTGCGAGTCGAGCCGCTGCGCGGCTTTCCGGTGATCCGCGACCTGGTGGTCGACATCGCCGACTTCCTGCGCAAGCTGAAGTCGGTCAAACCCTGGCTGGTGCGCGAGGCGGAGAAGCCGCTGTCGGAGGGGGAGTACCTCCAGACCCCGGCCGAGCTCGCCGAGTACAAGGCGCACTCGATGTGCATCAACTGCCTGCTCTGCTACTCGGCTTGCCCGATCTACGAGCTCGAGCCCGGCTTCATCGGCCCGGCGGCGATCGCCCTGGCCCAGCGCTACAACCTCGACTCGCGCGATCAGGGGAGCGCCGAGCGGATGGAGGTCCTCTCGCAGCACGAGGGGATCTGGTCGTGCACCTTCGTGGGCGAGTGCTCGGTGGTCTGTCCGAAGCACGTCGACCCGGCCGGGGCGATCCAGCGCTACAAGCTCGCGGCCACGGCGGACTGGTTCAAGTCGCTGCTCCTGCCGAGGGGGCGAGCGTGAGGCTCGACCGCCCCTTCCCGCGCGCCCGCTGGCACCGCGAGCGGGCGCCGATCTTCTGGTGGACGAAGCGGGCGTCGTACGTGCGCTTCATCTTGCGCGAGCTGACCAGCCTCGCAGTCGCCTGGACGGTGGTCCTTCTGCTCGCCGAGGCCTGGGCGCTCTCGCGCGGCGCCGAGAGCTTCCAGCGCTTCACCGAGCTGATGCGGAGCGGTCCGGTACTTGTCGTGAACGGGCTGGCGCTCGGCGGCCTGCTCTTCCACTCGATCACCTGGCTGCACCTGGCGCCGAAGGCGATGGTCGTCAAGCTCGGGGGCCGGCGGGTGCCGGACGCTGCGATCCTCGTCGCGCACTACGCCGCCTGGGCGGCGGCGAGCGCGGCCGTCGTCTGGGCGCTCGTCGGCGGGCGTTGAGGTGGGGACGAGCTGACATGGCGCGCTCCAACGAACCGTTCTTCTGGGCCCTCTTCTCGAGCGGGGGGATGCTCGCGGCGCTGGTCTTGCCGGCGCTCGCGGCGATCCTCTTCTTCGCTTTGCCGCTCGGTTGGATCGCCGACCCGGGTTTCGCCGCTCTCGCCGCCCTCTTCGCGCGGCCGCTGGTGCGACTGGCTCTCTTCGGCTTGATCGTCCTCGGGCTCTTCCACTGGGCCCACCGCTTTCGCTTCACGCTCTACGACGGGCTCCAGCTCTCGCATCTCTGGGGGCTGATCGCAACGGTCTGCTACGGTGGAGCGGCGCTCCTTTCGGCGCTCGCCGCCTGGGTGCTCTTCGTCGGCGCTTGACGCCGTCGCGCACCCCGAGGAGGTTCGGATGTTCGAGCTCAAGAAGCTGTCGCGAGAGGCGATCCCGAGGGCGCTCGAGAAGGCCGAGCGCTACCGCCTGCTGAACGAGCCGATCGAGGCGGAGAGCATCTGCCGCGACGTGCTCGAGACGGATCCGGACAACGCCGCGGCGAAGATCGTTCTGCTGCTCGCCCTCTCCGACCAGATCGGCCGCCATGCCGAGGCGCTCAAGGACGCCCAGAAGGTCCTCGCCCTGCTCGAAGACCCCTACCAGAAGCGCTACTACACGGGCCTTCTTCTCGAGCGGCGTGCCAAGGCGGCGCTCGACCGCGGCGGCCCGGGCTCCGGCAACGTCGCCTACGAGTGGCTCCGCGACGCGATGGAGCACTACGACCAGGCCGCGGAGATTCGCCCCGCGGGCAACGACGACGCCCTTCTGCGCTGGAATACCTGCGTCCGCATCCTCACTCTCCGCAATGGCGTCGAGCCCCTCCGCACCGAGACCTTCCGCCCGCTGCTCGAGTAGCGCCGGCGAGCGCGAGCAGCGGGAGCGAACCCACGACCACGCTGGCCCGGCGGATCATCGCGGCGACTCCGTGGGCCGGGGCTCGACCCCGTGCGCGTCGAGCTCCTCCGGCCGATCGCGCTCGCTGTCGACGAGGCAGAGAAAGCCGAGGGGCTCGTCTGCAGCGGCGAGGAAGCGGTGGGGTGTGTGCGGGGCGACGTAGACGAGATCGAACGGCTCGACCGGATGGAGCGCTTCGACGAGCTGCACTTGGCCGCGGCCGGCCAAAACGACCACGGCATGAGCGTGCTCGTGGCGCTCGAAGCGCGTCGTCTCGCCCGCGGCGACCTCGAAAAAGCGCAGCTCGGCGGATAGTCCTGAGTCCTCCGCGCCGACAAGCAGGCGACGCGTCACGGCCGAGCCCTCTTCACTCTCGCGGTAGCGGCGCACCGCCAGTTCGGGCCAGCGCCCCGGTCCCCAGCGCACGATTCGCGATCCGGTCGTCATCGAACCCCCATTCTCGCCCTGGTCACCGCCCTGGCGGCGCCTCGAGCAGTGCCCGCAGCTGCGCGGCAGAGCCCTCGACCGAGGTGCTGCCGAGCAGTCCACCACCGAGCAGGAAGATGGCGTCCTCGCCGTAGGTGCCTCGCCAGCGGCGCAGCTCGGCCGCGTCGATGCCGCCACCGAGCACCGGGAACGCCGGACGCAGAGTTCCGAGCGGCTGCCGTAGATGCTGCGCGACCTCGAGACAGTCGCGCAGCGGGAAGCCGAAGCGTCCGCCGACGTTCGGGTAGATCACGCCGTCGCAGCCGGCGAGCCGGAAGAGGTCCCCCCAGACCAGTGCCGGCCGCAGGCCATGGCGGCGCCCGAGCAGGCCGCCGGTAAGGCTCGGATGGCCGAGGAGCGCGAGGCCGGTCGCGGCGGCGATCTCGGCGACTCGGTCGAGGCCGACCAGCAGCGGCGAAACCAGCGCCGCGCGACAGCCCGCCGCGCGCGCCCGCTCGGCGCGATCGAGCAGCGTGGCGGCGGGCCCGGTCAGGTTGGGCAGGTAGAGTGAGGTTCCGCCGCGCGCGGCGTTGGCCCGCGCGACCGCCTCCTGACAGCGCTCGAGCCGCTCGGCGAACGGCGCCCAGGCCTGGTCTGCGAGCGAGTGGTCGTCCTTGACCAGATCGACCCCGCCCCGCGCCAGCCGCCCGGCGAGATCGGCGAAGCCGCGAGCCGAAAGTCCGAGGGGTTTGAGCGCGGCGCACAGCAGCGGTCGAGAGGGAGCGCCCAGGAGCTCGCGCAAGCCGGCGATGCCGAGCCGCGGCCCGGCGAACGTCGCGAGCAGCGGTGCGGGCCAGTCGATCGCGTCGACGCGGACGCCGGACTGCATCGAGACGTTGCCGAAGAGGAGGTTGAGCAGCTGCGGCAGATCGCCGGCGACGAGCGCCGGGTCGTAGGCGATGGCCACCCGCGCCGAGCCTGGCCCGACCGTCGCGACCTCCTCGACTCGTCCAGGCACAGCTTGGCGCAGCGCCTCGGGCACGAGCGCGAGATCGAGCTCGACCGTCTGCTCGCGGGCGATGCCGCGCGCCTTCTCTTCCGCCGCTTCCGCGCGTCGAAGCCGCAGGGTGTAGTGGACCCTCAGGAAGCCCTCTGCCGGCACCGTTCGATCTTAGCCTCGCCGCGTGCTCCTCGCTCCGCTCATTCTGGGGTCGTGCTGGTTCTGGCGTTGGGAGTCTCTGGTGGCTTGGCGTGGAGGGTTCCCTTCTCTGCGCAGGAACCGGCCCTCGGGTGGGCGGGACGGCTCGGGCCTGCGCTCCGCCCGCCCGCGAAGCTCGCTGGCGCTCGCTTTGCCTTGCCTGGGGGGCGGGCTACGAAGCTTCCTGCGCAGAGAAGGGAACCCTCCCCGCGTCTCGTCCGTGCCAGGGACTTGCACAGACTTCGCTCCATGTCGTCCTGAGCGCAGGGAAGGACCTTGCGTGTCGGGCGAGGAGTCGCTGTCGACGCTTCTTCAGGCTAGGGCGCGAGATCCTTCACTTCGTTCAGGATGACATCGGGGGGCGTTCAGGATGACAGCCAGGAGCTGGTCAGGCTGGCATCGGGAGGAGTTCTGGCTGACATCGGGCGGCAGGGGGCCCGCGCGCCCCGGGCCGCCGGTCGGCGACGAGCGGGCTAGTTGCCGAGCTCTTCGTAGGTGCTGTCGGAAACCACCTTCCGGATCTTCGCGAGGCCGGCGAGCCATGCCGTGTACTCGGCGTCGGCCATCGCCTTGGTTTCGGCCTTCACCAGCGTCGCCATGTCGGCGTATTCGATCGAGACGACGACCTTGCCGGTGTCCGTACCGGCGAAGCGGGCGCGCCAGACGCGGACGATGGCACCCGTCTCCAGCCGCTCCAGCATGACCTGCCCCTTCGCGATCTCCTTGGCGTAGGCGGCGGCGTCGGCGGTTTCGACCACCACCACCCGCAGCACCGCGGCCTCCGCCGCGGGCGCGAAGATCATCAGAGCGAGAATCGACAGCACTGCCACTGCCACTTGCTTCCGCATGGCACTCCTCCATTCCTGCGCCGGGATTGGCGTGGCGCCAGTGTACGCTGTTTGCCTCTTCGCCTGGAGAGGTTCCCTTCGCGCCCGGCGCTGCGTAGAGTGCGCCGGACCGCAAGGAGGAGCCGTCGATGTTGGTGAAGGTCCCGGCCACGCCCGTCATGCTGCTGATCGCCGCGCTCTGGGTCGCCGTCCCGGGTCTCGGCATGGCCGGGCACTGGTTCCCGGCGCTCTTCGTCGCGATCGTCCTGATGGTGGCGCACGCGGTTCTCGGCTCGGCGCACCGCGGCGAGATCCGCGCCGGTTTCCTGATCTTCCCGATCCTCGCCTGGGCGGCTGTCTGGGCGCTCGCCTTCGCGCTCGCCGAACACCATCGCGCGGCGTTCGCGGGCCGGCTGCCGGAGCTCACGATTCTCGGCTTCCACCCCTCCTTTGCCTGGATCGTTCTCGGCTACTGGCTGGGCGGAGTGGCGGTGCTCACCCTCGGCTTCCTCCTGCGGCGAGACGAGTGGCTGCCGGCGGCGCGCTGGCGGGAGTTCCGCGAGACGATCGCGCGACTCGACGCGGCGCGGCAAGGGGAGGGCAGTGACTCCGATCGCTAGGACGCTCGTCCTCGTCGCCGCGCTCGCGATCGTCGCGATCTCCTTCGCGATCGGCTGGTGGGCCAAGCGGCGCGTGACCTCGGCGCAGACCTACTTCGGCGCGACGGCGCTGTTCGGCCCCTTCACCATCGCGCTCAGCTCGATGGCCGCGGTCGCCAGCGCCTTCGCCCTGGTCGGCGTGCCCGGCTTGATCTACCAGACCGGCAACACCATCTCGCTCTGGATGCTCGGCTCGCCCGCCTTCGCCCTCGGCTACCTGATCCTCGGCAAGAGAGTGCGGGCGATGGCCGAGCTCGGGCCGGTGGCGACGCTCGGCGACGTCTCGGACCTGCGCTTCGATCGCCACCGCGGTATCAAGCTCATGCTCTCGCTCGTGCTCTTCGTCGGCTGCGTCGCCTACCTCGCTTCCCAGATCAAGGCGGGCGCCGACCTCTTCGCGCATCTGCTCGGCTGGAGCCCGGCGGCCGCCGCGCTGGCGATCTTCGGCGTGCTGACGCTCTACACAGTGATCAGCGGCGAGGTCGGCGGATTGCTGACGCAGGCGTTCCAGGGGCTCATCATGGTGATCGCCGGGCTGATCCTCACTGTCGCTTTCTTCGCGCTTTGCGGCGGCCCTGGCGCGGTGCTCGAAGCGGTCGCCGTCGCCGGCACGGTCGGCACGGGAGCCACGGCGAAGAGCTTCGGCCCCGATCTGCTCGACGCCTGGGGGACGCTGCCCGGGGGCGTCGCCCTCGCCTGGGTGGTCATTCCGGCGCTCGGCGTCATCGGCCAGCCGCAGGTGATCACGCGGATGTACGCGCTCAAGGATCCGCGCGACCTGCCGCGCCTCTCGCTTTACGTCACGCTCGCCCACATGGTGGTGGCGTTCATGGTGGTGACGGTGGGCCTGGGCGCGCTCTACCTCGTGGCGAGCGGCCGCATCGCCCCGCTCGCGAGCCCGGACCAGGCGATCTACGCCTTCGCCGACTACCTGGGTGTCTACGCGCAAGTCTTCGTCTATGCGGCCGTCCTCGCCGCCGCGATGTCGACCTCGAGCCTCTTCCTCTCCCTCGCCGGCGGGCTGCTGTCGCGCGATCTGCCGAGCGCCCTCGGCTTCGAGCTCTCGCCCGCGCGCCAGGTCGCGCTCTCGCGCGTCGCGGTGGTCGCGCTCGGGCTCGCCGCGATCGCTTTCGCCCTGACCAGCGGCAACCTGGTCGCCATCCTCGGCGCCTTCGGCTTCGGCACGCTGATGTCGGCGACTCTCCCGGTCTTCGTCGTCGGCCTGCTCTGGAAGGGCGCGAGCCGCCAGGGTGTCTTCGCCGGCCTCGTCATCGCGCTCGTCTACAACGTCGTCTCCCTCGTCCTCGATCGCCAGGGCTTCCGCTACCCGGGCGGCGTGCCCTGGTACCTGAACGTCGTTGCCGCCGCCGTCGTTGTCACCATCGTCGTCTCGCTCTTCACGCGTGGCTCGGCCAACGAGAACCTCGACCCTCGCGTCGGGGCCGTCATCGATCTCTAGCTTGCAGTCCTTCGTCGTCCTGAGCGCAGCGAAGGACCTTCCGCTTCGGGGTCTTCACCGATTCGAGTGGGTCCGGCGCAGCGCGATCTACCCTTCGAGGTGGCAACCGTCGCGAAAGCCTGCCATTGAAGGGGAGGGATGAAGAGCGTTTAGACGCTGCGCGGTCGGCACCCTGGCCGGCGCGACTTCCCGTAGATGGAGCTGTCTCGAGGACCCGAACCGTCTCGATGTTTGCCAGGTCACCGGCTGCAGATCGACCTTTCGAGCGACGCCCGTTGAGCTCACCATGCGCCACCGACCCACCCCAAACGGTGAAGAGCCCTCTTCGTTCGGCCCGACCTCGACTGCCGCCAGCTACAGGTCGGGAAGACCGCTTCCGGCGTCCAGAACCTCGCGCACCTTGGCGACGAGAGCGGTGATCGAGAAGGGCTTGGCGAGGAAGTGCACGTCGTCCTCGAGCACGCCGCGATGGGCGATCACGTCCGCCGTGTAGCCGGAGGTGTAGAGGCAACGGATCCCGGGGCAGAGATGCTCCAGCTTCTCCTTCAGCTCCTTGCCGCTCATCCCGGGCAGCATGACGTCGGTGAGAAGCAGTTGAATCGCGCCTCCGGACCGATCGGCAAGTTTCATCGCCTCGGCGGGTGTGCGGGCCGCCAACACGGTGAAGCCGGCTCGTTCCAGGATCCTCCTGCTGAGGTCGAGCACCGCTGCCTCGTCCTCGACCAGCAGAACCGTTTCGGTGCCTCGGGCCGCCTGCGGTTCCGCGCTTGCGACTTCCGCCGCCGGCACGCCCCGGGCTCGGGGCAAGAAGATGCTGATGGTCGCGCCCCGCCCAGGCGCGCTCGCCACCCGGATCGCGCCCTGATTCTGCTGGACGATGCCGTACACGGTGGCGAGACCCATGCCGGTGCCTTTGCCCACCTCCTTGGTGGTGAAGAACGGCTCGAAGAGCCGGCCGAGGGTCGCGTCGTCCATGCCGACGCCGCTGTCGCTCACCTCGAGCAGGACGTGATCGCCCAGCCCGAGCTCGCCGTGGGTTGCCTGGGCAGCTTCGTCGCGCCCGAGATTGCGGGTCGAGATCGTCAACGTCCCGCTCCCCTCGATGGCGTCGCGCGCGTTGACAGCGAGGTTGGCCAACACCTGGTCGACCTGGGCCGGATCCATCTTGACCGGCCAGAGCCCTCCTCCCGGCTTCCAGACCAGCTCGAGGTTCTCGCCGATGAGTCGCTCCAGCATCCGCAGCATGCTCGCCACGGTCTCGTTCAGGTCGAGCTCGCGCGGCCGAATCGTCTGCTTGCGGGCGAAGGCCAGCAGCTGCCGCGTCAGCGCTACGGAGCGCTCCGCCGCTAGGCGGATCTGTTGCAGGCTGGAATGGAGCGGTTGCTCGGCGTCGACCTCGGCGAGAGCGATCTCCGTATTGCCGAGAATCACCGCCAGCATGTTGTTGAAATCGTGCGCCACGCCGCCCGCGAGGCTCCCCACCGCCTCCATCTTGGCGGCTTGACGGAGCCGCGCTTCCAGGTCCGCTTTCGTCTTCTCCGCCTGCTCGCGCTCGCTGATATCGCGGATCGCCGACTGCGTGCCGAGGACGACGCCGTTCTCCACGATCGTAGAGACCCGTACCTCCAGCTGGATCCGGGTGCCGTCCCGCCGCACGCCCTCGTATTCGAAGATGTTGGGCACTTCTTCGGCGCGCATCCGGCGGTCGTGTCGCTCGCGCAGCGCCGCCCGGAACTCGGGCGCGATGTAGTCCTCGAGCACGAGGTCCTGCAATTCCGCACGTTCGAGACCGAAGAGGTCCAGGAAGCGATCGTTCGCATAGACCACGCGGCCTTCGACGTCGTCGATGAGGAGCGCGTCGCCGATGTTGTCGACGACCCGGTGGTAGCGCTCCTCGCTCTCGCGCAGCGCCGTTTCGGCCTGCTTGCGGGCGATGGTCGAGCCGACTTGATTCGAGACCAGCTGGAGTAGCGCCCGGTGGTGCTCGGTGTAGCGAACCTCGCCCGAGTACGACTGCACCGCAAGGGCGCCGATCACGCGGTCCTGCGACCGGAGCGGCACGCCGAGCCAGTCCAGCGGCGGCGTGCCGAGAACGGTCTTGCCGCTCGCGATCCAGGGTGCCTGCAAGTCGGAAGTGATCAACAGCGCCTTGCCGGTGCGCAGCACCTCACCGGTGAGCCCGTCGCGCTTGCTCGGCGTCGGGGCCGTGTCGAACTCGTCGACGAAGTAGGGGAAGCTCATCTGATCGGCGCCCTCGTCGTTGAGGGCGACGTAGAAATTCCTGGCCGGCAACAGCTTGCCGATGATCTGGTGAATCGACCGGAACAGATCGGGGAGCGACGTGGCCGTGTGACCGCTCTCGAAGATCTGGTGGATCGCCTTCTGCAGCCGCTCGGCTTCGACGCGCTCGGTGACGTCGCGCCCGATGCCGCGCACCACGGGCGCCTCGACACCCGCGGTGCGCAGGGTGTTGTTGTACTCCCAGATGCGCCGCCCGCCGGTGGCGGTCTCGAGCAGCAAGAGCCCCCGCGCGGCGCCGTGCCGCTCGATCTCCTCGAGGTAGGCATCGAATCGATTCCGGACCTCCGGTGCGATGACGTCGCGCAGGTTCATCTGCAAGAGGACGTCGCGGTCGCGGCCGAGCATCTTGGCGGCCCATGGGTTGATCGAGAGGATCTGCCCCGCCAGATCGTGGGTACAGATCAGATCCCGGCTGTTCTCCACCAGGTCTCGGTAGCGATCCTCGCTCTCGCGCAGCGACCGCTCGTGCCGCTTCTGCGTCGTCACGTCGGCGACGAAACCGTCGTAGGCGACGGTCCTCCCCGAGGCGTCGCGGATGACATGGCTGTCGAGGCGAATCTCGACCGGTGTGCCGTCCTTCCGCTTCCAGACGATGTCCAGGTTGGCGACCGAACCTCCCGGCTCGTAGACCGCGATCAGCCGCTCGCGCTCCCGCGGATCGAGGTAGACGTCCTCCGCCATGTCGAGCGCGAGCACCTCGTCGACAGAGTCGTAGCCGAGCAGCGTGGCGAAGGCGGGATTGGCGGCGAGGATTCGCCCGTCCCGGCTCGACTTGTAGATGGCGACGGGAGCGTTCTCGAAGATGCCGCGGAACCGTTCGTCGGAGAGCCGCAACGCCTCGTCGGCTCGGTGGCGCTCGATGGCGATCGCCGCGAGCTGGCCGGCCAGCGCGATGGTGGCGAGATCCGCGCCGGTCGGTATGTGAGGCCGGCGATGGTAGACGGCGAAAGTGCCGAGGACCTGGCCAGCGCTGCTGTGGATCGGCTCCGACCAACAGGATTCGAGACCGGCCCGCGCGGCCAGTTCCTTGAAGTCCGCCCACCAGGGATGGCTGCGGATCTCTTCGACGATCACCCGTTCGTCCAGAAAGGCCGCCGAGCCGCACGAGCCCCGACCGGCGCCGATCGCCATGCCGTGAACGGCATCGTTGTAGAAATCGGGCAGGCTGGGAGCGGCCCCGGTCAGCAGATGGGCGCCTGCGTCGTCGAGCAGCAGGACGCTGCACAGCGAGTCCGGACTCTCCGCTTCCACGTGGCGCACGATGGCGGTCAGGATCTCCGCGAGCGTGGAGTCCGCCGCGATCAGCGTCAAGACCTGGGTGAGCAAGGCCAGATGCACTTCGACTGCGCTCTTCGCGCCGCTGTCGCTGGTGCGCGGACGGCGCCGGCGGGGGCCTTGCGGTCGACTGGACCCCTTCTTCATGACTTCGGATCCGGCGCGAGCTCTCTGCTTGGTCGCAACCACCCGTCGCTGGTCGTCGCGCGCAGTCGAGCGCCGACCGTCGTAGCAGCTATTCGCTCCTCCAAACCTGCACCGTTCTCGATTCCCGCATCCCCCGCCGCGGAGTCCGCGGCGGGGGGATGCGCTCTGGCGACGCCGCGACGTGCAGTGTAGCGGTTTTCGATCGGTACGGCTTCGACGCCGAAGGGGCGCGCCGTGCGGTGCGAGCGACCTGGCCGGGGCTCGAATCCGATATATTGAAGGGAGAAGCGGGGGCGAGCCGGCATGCGTGTGGCCCAAGAGCGGCGAGGCGGGGAATGACGATCGCGATCACCGTGCTCGCGGAGCGGCGGCGGATCCTGGCGGAAGTCGTTGGCGAGTTCTCGCTCGCCGAAGTCCTCGCGGTGATCGACGGCGCCTTGGCCGATCCGAGCTTCGAGCCCGGTTTCGACATCCTCTCCGATCACTCGGCTGTCTCCCGCGCGATCACGACCCAGCAGTTGGAGGGCATGGTCGCTCACCTCACCTCGCTCTCGACGAGCCTGGCCGGAGCCCGCTGGGCGATCGTGACGACGAAACCCGCCTCCTACGGGATGATGCGAATGTTCTCGGTCTACGCCAAGAGAATCCCCATCGAGGTCCGGATCTTCGCCGATCTCACCGCAGCCGAACAGTGGCTCGAATCCGAGAGATCGTCCGCGACGTAGCCTCGAGGACGCGCCATCTGCCGAGCAGGCGCCGAACGAGTGCCGAACAGGCGCCAGCCACCTGCCCACCGACGCTCGCGCGCCGCGGCTACGGGAGCTCTCGCGGGCCGAGCGGACGGGGAAGCGCGGCCTACGACACCGGAATGCGCTTGTCGGGATCGACGAAGGGGAGCCTGGTCACGGTCGCCGTGCGCGGACCCCATTCGCTCTCGGCGCGTACGCGTGTTCCCTCCGCCGCGAGCTCGGTCGGGAGCCAGCAGAAGCCGATGTTCTGCTCGAGGCGCGGCGAGTAGATCGCCGAGGTCACTTGGCCGATGCGCTCGCCGCCCTCGAGACGGTGGGCAGGCCACTTGACGTTGTTGAGCTCCGGAAACGGCGGGCCGTCGAGCTCGACCCCGACCAGACGCCGGCTCACGCCCTTCGCCTTGATCTGGCGCAGCGCCGCGATCGAGATCGAAGCGTGGTCGGCGAGGTCGAAGTCGACCAGTCGCTCGAGCCCGATCTCGAGCGGGTTGTTCTCGTAAGTCATGTCGGCGCCCCAGTTGAGGATCCCACCCTCGATCCGGCGGATGTCCGACGGCCCGGTGGGGCGAACGCCGTAGGGCGCTCCGGCCTCCATGATCGCGCTCCAGAGCTCGCTGCCGCGCGCGGGATCGAGCAGGTAGATCTCGTAGCCGACCTCGCTGGTCCATCCGGTGCGCGTGACCACCACCGGGATGCCGCGGATCTCGGTGCGCAGCCACCAGTAGTACCTGAGATCGAGGACCGCGGGACCGACGAGATCCGTGACGAGGAGCTTCGACTTCGGGCCCTGGACCTGGAGCGGCGCCACCTCGAGCTCGCGGATCGTCACCTCGAAGTCCCGGTAGGCGTGCTTCAGCCCGCGCGCGAAGAGCAACGCGTCGGAGGAGGCGAGCGCGAACCAGAAGGTGTCCTCGGCCATGCGCGTCATCACGGGGTCGTTGACGACGCCGCCGTCGGAGTCGCAAACGAGCACGTACTTGCCCTGTCCCACCGCGCACTTCGACAGGTCGCGTGGGGTCAGGAGCTGCGCGAAGCGAAAGCCGTCGGGTCCGCTGATCTCGAGGCAGCGCTCCACCGCCACGTCCCAAACCGTGACGTCCTCGAGCAGGGCCCGGTACTCCTCCTCGAAAGAATCGAAGCGGACCGGAAAGTACATGTGGTTGTAGACGGTGAAACCCTTGGGCGAGTGGCGCTGGGTCGCCTCGAAGTAGGGCGTGCGCCGGTTGCGGGCGCCCCGTTGCACCAAGCTCATGTCGAACGCGGTCATGGTCTCCTCCCTCTCTTGGCCCGACTCCTTCGACTCCGGCGGCCGGCTGTGGACTCTACCCTTCCCGACCAGGCCTGCGACCCCGAGCTCTTGCGCCAGGTGGCCGAGCGCCACCCGTTCCAGGTCGGCACGCGCCCTCGGGTCTCTCGCCGGCGCCCGACCCGGTGCCAGCCATCCGGCGGATCGCCGAGGGTGCGAGGCGCGCCCGGAGGGCGGTCCGGTCCGGCGGCTTCCGGGCCGCCCCGACCTCTGCGGCTAGGCCGCCCAGCTCGTAGACTCTGCCCGAAACCTCGGCGGCCGGGCGCGGACCCCGCGGCGCCGGAACCGCGGCGGGCCCGGCTGCGTACTAGGAGAGTCTGGGCTCACTGTTCGACCAGGAGGGTTCCCCTTTGCGCCATTCGAGACTCGTCGTCCTGGCTCTCTCTCTGCTCGCGCCGTTCGCGGCGCCAAACCTCCTCGGCGCCGGTGCGGCGCCCCTCTGGCTGCGCTATCCGGCGATCGCGCCCGATGGCCAGACCGTCGCCTTCGGCTACCGCGGCGATCTCTGGACGGTGCCGGCGGCCGGTGGCGTCGCGACGCCATTGACCGTTCACGAGGCCTACGAGTTCGCGCCCGTCTGGGCGCCCGACGGCAGCCGCATCGCCTTCGCCTCCGACCGCTACGGTGACTTCGATCTCTTCGTGATGGCGGCGAATGGCGGGCCAGCGACGCGGCTGACCTTCCACTCCGCCGAGGACATCCCGACCAGCTTCACGCCCGACGGCGAGTCGGTGTTGTTCGGCTCCGCCCGGCTCGACGCGGCCGAGAATGTTCAGTTTCCGACTCGCGCGCAGCCGGAGCTCTACCGGGTGGCGCTCGCCGGCGGCATGCCGGAGCAGGTGTTGACGACGCCCGCCGAGTACGCGGTGTGGAACCGGGCGGCGACCACGCTCGCCTATTCGGATCGCAAGGGCTACGAGATGCCCTGGCGCAAGCACGACGACTCTTCGTTCGCGCGCGACGTTTGGATCTACGAGAATGCCAGCGGCGAGCACACCCGGCTCACCCAATTCGGCGCCGACGATCGGCAGCCGGTCTGGAGCCCCGACGAGCGAGCGCTCTACTACCTCTCCGAGCGCAGCGGGAGCTTCAACGTCTGGCGTCTCGATCTCGCCCACCCCGACCGACCGGCGCAGGTCACCGACCACGCGACCCATCCGGTGCGCTTCCTCTCGATCTCTCGGCAGGGCGATCTCTGCTACGCCTGGGACGGCGAGATCTGGCTGCGGCCGGCGGGAGCCGCGGCGAGCCGGAAGCTCGCCGTCGAGGTGGCGACCGAGCCGCGCGGCGGCGAGGTCGAGTGGACCGACGTCGCCGACGCCGTCACCGAGTTCGACGTCGCGCCGGACGGCAAGGAGATCGCTTTCATCGCCCGCGGCGAGGTCTTCGTCACGGCAACCGACTACGGCGTGACCAAGCGCATCACTAATACCCCGGAGCAGGAGCGCTCGGTGACCTTCGGGCCGGACGGGCGCAGCCTGCTCTACGCCAGCGAGCGCTCGGGAAGCTGGAATCTCTATCGCAGCGACCTCGTCGATCCGGAAGAGCCCGACTTCTTCAATGCCACGGCGATCGCCGAGAAGCCGGTGCTGGAATCGGCCGCCGAGACGTTCCAGCCGGCCTTCTCGCCGGACGGCAAGGAGATCGCGTACCTCGAGAACCGCACCACGCTCAAGGTGCTGGACCCGGCGACCGGCAAGAGCCGTCTGATCCTCCCCGGGGACCGCAACTACTCCTACTCGGATGGCGACCAGTGGTACCAGTGGTCGCCCGACGGCAAGTGGTTTCTGGTGCAATTCCTGAGCGACGGCCGGTGGTCCTCGGAGGTCGGCCTGGTGCCGTCGGCGGGCGCAGGGGAGCTCGTCAATCTCACCAAGAGCGGCTACGAGGACCAGATCCCGCGCTTCAACAAAGAAGGCACGATGATGTATTGGGGCAGCGACCGGCGCGGCATGCGCCGGCACTCGGGCTGGGGCTCGGAAGACGACGTCTACGCCATGTTTTTCAACCAGAAGGCGTGGGACCGCTTCAACCTGACCGCGGCCGAGCTCGAGCAGGTCAAGGCCAAGGAAGACAAGGCAAAGGAAGCGAAGGACAAGGCCAAGAAGGAGGCCGTGGAAGAGGACGAGAAGAAGACGAAGAAGAGCAAGGACGGCAAGGTGCCGAAGCCGGCGAGCGACGAGGGCGACGACAAGCCCAAGCTCGCCGAGACGGTGCCGATGGAGCTCACCGGGCTCGAGGACCGCACCGTCCGGCTGACCCGCGCCTCCGCCAACCTGGCCGATGCGCGGCTGACGCCCGACGGTGAGACCCTGCTCTATCTCGCTCGCTTCGAGAAGGGTTTCGATCTCTGGGTGACCACGCCGCGCCAGGACGAGGTCAAGCTGCTCGCCAAGCTCGACGCCGAACGGATCGACGGCCTCACCGTCGATCGTGAGGGCGAGAAGGCATTCCTGCTCGCGGATGGCAAGCTGACCACCGTCGAGATCGAGGGCGGCAAGGTCAAGCCGGTCGGCCTCGAGGCCAAGATCGAGCTCGACCCGGCCGCCGAGCGCGCCTACCTGTTCGAGCACATCTGGCGTCAGACCCTGGAGAAGTTCTACGTCGAGACGATGCACGGCGTCGACTGGGCGGCGATGAAGGGCGCCTACGCGCGCTTCCTGCCGCACATCACCGAGAAGTGGGACTTCGCGGAGCTGATCTCGGAGCTCCAGGGTGAGCTCGACGCCTCGCACACCGGTGGCCGCTACCGGCCGAAACGCGAGAGCGCCGATGCCACCGCCGCGCTCGGCTTCTTCCCACGGCCCGAGCACGCCGGGTCCGGGGTCGAGGTAGCCGAGGTGCTCGCCGGCGGGCCGTTGACCAAGGCGGGCACCAAGATCGCGCCGGGAGTGGTGATCGAGTCGATCGACGGCGCGTCGATCGCCGCCGGCGCCAACTGGTATCCGTTGCTCAACCACAAGGCGGATACCCTGGTGCGGCTCGGCCTGTTCGATCCGAAGAGCGGCAAGCGTTGGCAGGAGACGGTCAAGCCGATCGGGTCGGACGACGAGTCGGAGCTGCTCTATCAGCGGTGGGAACGGTCGCGCCGCGCCGAGGTGGAGCGCCTGTCGAACGGCCGACTCGGCTACACCCATATTCGGTCGATGAACGACAGCTCCTATCGCGAGATCTTCGAGGCGGTCTTCGGCCGCGCCGTCGACAAGCAGGCGATCGTCCTCGACACCCGTTTCAACGGTGGCGGCAACCTGGTCGAGGCGTTGACCGTGTTTCTGACCGGCGAGACCTACGCGCAGAACGTCTCGCGCGGCCAGCAGGTCGGCAGCGAGCCTTCGCTGCGCTGGACCAAGCCGTCGATCGTGGTGATGGCCGAGGGCAACTACTCCGACGCCCACTGCTTCCCGGCGGCGTACAAGGATCTCGAGATCGGCGACACCGTCGGCATGCCGGTGCCCGGCACCTGCACCTCGGTCTGGTGGGAGCGACTGCAGGATCCGACGCTGGTCTTCGGCATTCCCCAGGTCGGCCTCTTGGACATCAAGGGCGATTTCCTGGAGCGCAAGCACCTCGCGCCGGACCACATTGTCGACAACGATCCGGCGCTCGAAGCGCGAGGCCGGGACCAGCAGCTCGAAGTGGCGGTGAAGGTGCTCCTCGGCCAGCTCGACGCGAACTAGGCGCGAAGCCGCGGAGCTCGCTCCGGGGGTCGATGGGCGCCGACTAGGGAGACGCCCGGCTCCAGATCCACTCTGTCGAGAGCTCGCGGCCGTCGACCGGGCCCTCGATGCGCGCGTGGAGCCTGCCGGCGTCGTCCAGCCAGTAGCGGAGCCGCTGCGGGAAGTCGTGCTCCCGGTTCTCGAAGACGACACGGCGCTCGCCGATCTGGGTCGCGCAAAACGCTGTCGGCGGCGCGCCACCGGGGCTCGCCAGGTAGCAGATCCGCCCCGTCTCGTCGGCGACGATGTGCAGGAACTCGAACGAGATCATCCTGTCGCCGCGCACGTCCTTGTGCATGCCGACCAGGGCGCCGCCCGCCGCGGTCGTCCAGTGCTCCTCGCTCGCGACGCCCTCCTGCGTCCCCGACCAACTGCCCGCCATCCACTCGAGCGCCGAGATCGCCGCCGACTCAGCCTCGGCGCCCGACGCGGCCGGCCAGAGCAGCGCCACTCCGGCGATGGTCCAGAACCGTTGGCTCGCTCTCCGGTTCATAGATCTCCCTCCTTCGGTCGCCGGGTCCGCTCCCGCCGCCAATGAGAGCCTAGCCGAGCTCGGTCCCGGCCGGCGGAGCTCGGCGGCCTCGGGCCGACGCGCCGAAGATGTCCCGAAAGCACGAGTCCTGTCGATTGGATAGGTAAGCGAGGCTTCCGCCTTTCAGGGAATCGGCGGCGTCTGCCGACTCCAGCCGGTCCGGAGCGCGCGCGATCGATGCCCGAGCCGATCCGGATCGCCGCGGGAGCCACTCTCTTCGAACGGAGATTTGCCATGAAGCGAACCGCCCTCGTCGCCCTCCTGCTGCTCGCCGGAACCGTCGCCGCGCGTGCTCAACAAGAGGCGTGCAAGATGGAGATGAACGTTCCGCCCATGACGCTCGGCGACATGTACGCCAAGGCGGAGCAGATCGCCAAGTCGTGGCAGGCTGACGCGGTGCCCGCCCGCCTCGGCAACACCAGCATGGGCCCGCTCGACGAGAAGGGCCGCTCGGAGGCGTGGAATCTGACCTTCTTCTCTGCGGCCGCGAACGCCAACGTCGCGATCAACACCTTCCGCGGCATGTTCACCTGCTACGCGCAGTCCGGCGCGGCGGGCCGGCTGCCAGATTTCGCGCCGGGATTCCTGCGCGATGGCGCCAGGCTCTACGCCATCGCCAAGGAGAAGGGCGCCGCCCTGCTCGCCGAGGGCTACACGGTGTCGATCCAGACCGCCGCGTCGCCCGGCAACCGCCACGCCACCTGGTACATCAGCTACACGAAGCCCGATGGCGCGACGGCGAATCGCACCGTGATCGTCGACGCCAACAGCGGTGCGGTCGAGAAGGTCCTCGACTGAGCCCACCGCGACAGTCGGTCTCCGGGAGGCGCGGGCAACGATTCGAGCGGCACGACGTAGACAGGGTGGAGGCCGCGCCGCCGTCGCGGCCGCGCGCCGAGGGAGGCTGCCATGAGCAAGCGCACCTGGTGGGAGACGACGAAGGTCCAAGGGGGCGAGCTTGTCGACAAGGTGCGAGCGCTCCTTCACGAGGGCAACGTCCGCCGCATCGTCATCAAGCAGAAAGAGCGCAGCATCGCCGAGTTTCCACTGAGCGCCGGCGTGGTCGGTGTGGTCTTCGCGCCGGTGCTCGCCGCGGTGGGAGCGATCGCGGCGCTGGTGACCGACTGCTCGATCGCCGTCGAGCGCGAGGAGTGGATGGCCGAAGCGGGACAGGCGCCGACTCCCGACCCCGACCCGCCCGCCGCGACCGGAGCCGAGCGCGAGGCGGGCGCGGGGGTCGATTCCGAGGTCCAGGTCAAGGCCCAGGTCTAGGTCCAGGCCTGGATCTGGTCGGCTTCGACCGTCGCCCGCCAGGGCTCGGCTCGGGGCAAGAGCGGCGGATCCCGAACCAATCTGAACCAGCGGCACGGTTTTCCGTATCTAGGGTGAGTCCCGCTTCTGCCCCGACTCGTTCGCGCCCGGCCGTGCTGGCCGGGCGACGCCCGCACCGAGGAGGCAACCTTGATCTCGCACCGTTCGCCTGCAGGAAGAGCCCTCGCCCTCACGTTCGCTGCCGCGCTCTGCGCCGTGGCCGCGACCGACGCTGCGCAACCCGCCGCCGCCGGCGGGGAGGGCAAAATCCCGATCACCGCCTCGTCGGAGCAGGCGCGCGCCACCTATTTCGAGGCACGCGATCTCGCCGAACGCCTGCGTGGCCAGGAGGCGCGATCGATCTATGAGAAGGCCGTCGGCGCCGATCCCGACTTCGCGCTCGCCTGGCTCGGACTCGCCAACACGCAGCCGAGCGCCAAGGAGTTCTTCGCCAAGCTCGACAAGGCGGTGGCCCTGGCCGACAAGGTCTCGCCCGGTGAACGGCTGATGATCCTCGGCGCCCAGGCCGGCGCCAGCGGCGACGCCGCGACGCAGGTCGAGCGCTACCAGGAGCTCGTCGACAAGTTCCCGCAGGACGAGCGCGCCCTGGTGCTCCTCGGCAACTCGCACTTCGGCGCGCAGCGTTACCCGGAGGCGATCGCCCTCTACGAGCGCGCCGCGAAGATCGCGCCCGGCTTCTCGCAGATCTACAACCAGCTCGGCTACAGCTATCGCTTCTTGGGCCGGCTGGACGACGCGCAACGGGCGTTCATGAAGTACACCGAGGTGCTGCCCGAAGATCCCAATCCGTACGACTCGCTCGCCGAGCTCCTGCTCAAGCGCGGCCAGTTCGACAAGTCGATCGCCTCCTACCGCAAGGCGCTCGGCGTCCGGTCCGACTTCGTCAATTCGAACTTCGGCATCGCCACCTGCCTCGACCTCCAGGGCAAGGGAGCCGAAGCGCGCGCCGAGATCGACGCGATGCTCGCGAGGGCCGCCGATGACGGCCAGCGTCGTGCCGGCCTCTTCGCCAAGACGGTCTCGTACGCCTACGAGGGGAACTTTCCGGCGGCGCAGGCCGAAATGCAGAAGCAGCTGGCGATCGCCGAGAAGTCGCAGGACGCCCTCGGCATGGCGGGCGATCTCGCGGCGATGGGCAATCTCGCGCTCGCCGCGGGTGACCCCGCGGCCGCCGAGCGCCACTACCGTCGGGCGTTCGACACGGTGACGGCCGCGCCGAGCGTCGCCGAGGCGAACAAGGCGAATCAGCGCCGCTTCGCGATCTACAACCGCGCCAGGGTGGCGCTCGCCAAGGGGGAGCTGGCGACCGCCAAGCAGGAATCCGAGGCGTTCACCGCCGCGGTCGCCGGCAGCGGCAATCCGTTCCAACTGCGCCAGACGCACGAGATCGCCGGCCGGATCGCGCTCGCAGAAAAGAAGTGGGAGATGGCGATCGGCGAGCTCGAACAGGCGAACCAGCTCGATCCGTCCAACCGCTTCCGCCTGTCGTTGGCCTACGCCGGCAAGGGGGACGCCGCGAAGGCCAAGGAACTGGCGACCGGCGCCCGCGACGACAACACGCTCACCAACCTCAACCTCGCGTTCGTGCGACTGGGGAAGATCACCGGCTGAGCCCGGCCTGTCGCCGTCGCTCGCGCCGGCTCAGGGCAGCGGGTACTTGTACCCGGTCGCGCAGTTGAACAGGACGACGCGCTCGCCGCGGGCGACGAGGCCGCGCTCGCGGGCGAGGCGGAGGGCTGCGAGCGTCGCGGCGCCCTCGGGGCAGAGCAGCAGGCCGTCGCGCGCGGCGGCGTCGCGCCAGGCGGCGACGATCGCGGCGTCGGTCACCGCGAGCGCCGCGCCGCCGGACGCCCGCACCGCGCGCAGGATCAGGAAGTCGCCGAGCGCGCGCGGCACGCAGATCCCGTGGGCGACCGTCGTTGCGCCCTCCCAACGCTCGGCCGACGCCTCGCCCCGTTCGAACGCACGCACGATCGGCGCACAGCCGGTCGACTGCACCGCGAACATCCGCGGCCTCTTCGCGCCGATCCAGCCGAGAGCTTCGAGCTCCGCGAACGCCTTCCACATGCCGATCAGCCCGGTGCCGCCGCCGGTCGGGTAGAAGATCGCGTCGGGCAGCTCCCAGCCGAGCTGGTCGGCGAGCTCGAGCCCCATCGTCTTCTTCCCCTCGATCCGATAGGGCTCGCGCAGTGTCGCGCAATTGAACCAGCGCCCCTCGCGCTCCCCCTGGGCGACCAGCGCGCCACAATCGTCGATCTGTCCGTCGACCACGATGAGCTCGGCGCCGTGGAGCGCGATCTCGTCCAGATTCGCGCGCGGCGTCGCGGCCGGGCAGAAGCAGTGCGCGGCGATCCCGGCGCGCGTGGCGTAGGCGGCCATTGCCGCCCCGGCGTTGCCGTTGGTCGGAATCGCGAGCGCCTCGACACCGAAGTGGCGCGCCATCGTCACCGCCAGCGCCAGCCCGCGCGCCTTGAACGAGCCGGTCGGCAGCCGCCCCTCGTCCTTGACCAGAAGCTCGACGCAGCCCGTCTCGCGCCCGAGTACGGCGAGCGGCACGAGCGGCGTAGATTCCTCCCCGAGCGAGACCGGCGCGACGCCGTCCGGCACCGGTAGCAGCTCGCGGTAGCGCCAGAGCTCGGCGGGTCGCCGCGCCAGCGCCTCGCGCCGGACCGCGCGGCCCACGGCTGCGAGGTCGTAGCGCACCCAGAGCGGCTTGCCCGCCGCAGACACTGTCGCGACTTCGTTCGCCGCCTGCCGCGCGCCGGTCGCCGAGCATTCGAGATGCGTCACGAAGCTCATGCCGGAAGCCTACGGAAATCGACGAACCGTTACGAGGCTCGAACCGAGCCCCGGCACCGGGTCCGAAGTCAGTGGCTACCGAAACTGATGGGAACAGTTGCCGGCCGCCTGGTCTGGCACCTGCTCGAGCTCCTGTTGCAACGCGGTGCGAGACCCTGGTGTGTTACGTTCGGGTCCGAGCCAATCGCAGGACAAGGCATTCCGGGTAGGCGCCCGAGCCGAGGCTCGCGCGGCGCGGTGGCCCGGAGACTCGGAGGAGCTCATGACCATCTCGAGATCTCTTCGTTGGACCGCGGCGGCGGTTCTGCTCATTCCCTTCACGGCTGGACCGGCTCTCGCCGACATCGAAGACGTCGACGCGGAGAGCGCGCTCGAGCAGGCTCGGGCGCGCGCCGCGGAAGAGCGGCCGACGCCGGCGGCCAAGCCGGGCTCGCCGGCGGGCTTGCCGGAGGGCCCCGTGCCTGGACCGCTCTTCGTCGGCGTCGACGACTCGACGGTCGCCGCGCAGCGGGTCGATGTCGTGACCAACGGCTTCACGATCGCCTTCGTCGGCGCCGAGGTCTGGGGCTCGGCCTACGATCCGGTGGGCAATCAGGTCTACTTCAACGCCGGCTCGGAGCTCCTGGTCTGGCCGGTCGGTGGCGCGTTCAGCTCGCTCGGCACGATCACCGACCCGGCTGGCGCGGCCCAGGCGGTGACGGGCCTGGCCTTCCACAACGGCGTGCTCTATGCCTGCAAGAACATCGCGAACGAGGCGGTCTACACTGTCAACACGACCACCCTGGTGGCCACGGTCACCATCGACTACGTCGACGCCGAATTCGACTGTGGCGGGCTCGCGGCCGATCCGGCGACCGGAACGCTCTATATGACCGACGACTCAGCCGGCGGAGTCGGCGCGGGCCTCATGCGGATCAACCCGGACGGAACGGGCACGCTGATCACGCCCTATCCGGCGGGCCAGACCGACATCGACGGCCTCGCGATCGGCGGCGGGCGCGCCTACCTCGTCATCGACGAACCAGGCTCGATCTACGTCTGGGACTTCGCCGGCGCCGCCTACCAGGCGCCCCTCAACAACCCCTGGGCGAGCTCCGAGGTCTTCTCGGCCGGAGCCTGGATCGGCGCCCCGGTGGGCACGGCGGAGATCACCCTCGCCAAGACCGTGGGGCTCGATCCGGCGGCGTGCGGCGCCAGCGACTACCTCGCGGCGCCCTACGGCACCGCGATCTACTACTGCTACACGGTGACCAATACCGGCACCGTGCCGCTCACCGTTCACGACCTGGTGGACTCCGACCTCGGGCAGTTGCTCACGGGATTCGCTTTCAACCTGCTGCCGGCCCAGAGCGCGTTCGTGATCTTCCCGGATGTTGTCGACGGATCGGTGACCAACACCGCGACCTGGACGGCCTCGGTGGTCGGCGGCGCCTCGGCGCAGGCCGAAGCCGCGGCGACGGTGGTTGCGCTCGATACCCTCGCCCAGATTCCAACGCTCTCGGCCTGGGGGCTCGCCGCCCTGGCGCTCGGCCTGGCGGGTCTCGCGCTGTCGCTGCTGCGCCGCCGGCGCATCGCCTGACGGCCAGTCGCGATGTCGTCCCCGGCCGCCCGGACAGGAGCGAGGTGTCAGACACTCGGCAAGTCCCTGGCCCTGCCGTCGAGGTGCCAGCCGCCGGTTCAGACCCGGCTCGCGCAGTTGCTCCTGACCGCGCTGCTCGCCACGCTTGCGGCGACCGCGCCGGCGCGCGCCGGCTGGTCGAGTGATCCGGCGGCGAACCTCATCGTCGCCGACGGGTCGGGCGAGCAGGTCCAGGCCAAGCTCGTGCCGCGCGCCGACGGCGGCTGCTACCTGAGTTGGTTCTCGAACAACGCCACCGGCTACGACGTGCGCCTGCAGCGGCTGAGCGCCAACGGCGACGAGCTCTGGGGGCACAACGGCGTCCTGGTCGCCGATCGCTCGTACTCCTCGACCCAGGACTACGGCCTCGCTGTCGACGCGGCCGGCAACGCGCTCCTCGCCTTCCGCGACGACTCAGCCGGACCCGACCGGATCGTCGCGGCGAAGATCGACCCGGACGGCACGCCGCTCTGGGGCAACCCCGGCATCGAAGTCTCCGGCTCGATGGGGTTCCTCGCCGCGCCGAAGATCGCCGGCACCGACGACGAGGGCGACGTCGTCGTCGCCTGGATCCAGGACAGCGACACGGTGCTGCAGCGGCTCGATGCCGCCGGGGCCGAGCAATGGGCCCACGGCGGTCTCGCGCTCGCCCACAGCGGCGACACCTTCGCGCTCGCCGACCTGCACGCCGCCGCGGGCGGCAGCGTGATCGTCTCCTGGGTGCGCTACGTGACGTTCCTCGGCGACAAGCAGCTCTGGGCGCAGAAGCTCGACGCCGCCGGGGCGCCGCTCTGGGGCGCCGGCCACGTTCGGGTCTTCGATCTCGCCGGCGGCTCGCTGCAGTTCGGCAACTTCCCGCCCTTCGTACCGGATGGCTCCGGCGGCGCGCTCTTCGCCTGGTACACGTCGGCGCCGGCGCTGCAGGTGCGCGCACAAAGGCTGGCCTCGAACGGCGCCGAGCTCTTCTTGCACAACGGCGTCGAGGTCTCGACCGACGGCACGCACCTGCGCGTCGCCCCGGCCGCGGCGTTCGACGCGACGAGCGGCACCACGAGCGTCTTCTGGGTCGAGTTGAATACGCTGCAGAGCCAGTTCGGCCTTTACGGGCAACGGCTGAATGGCACCGGTGCCCCGCTCTGGGGAGCGACGGGGAGGGCCCTGGTGCCGATCGGCGCCACGGAGCTCACGCAGGTGCGCGCCCTGCCCACGGACGACGGCGCGATGGTCGCGTGGGCCGAGACGCTCGGCTTCGACGACCAGCCCATCCACGCCGCCCGCGTCGACGCGGCGGGCGACTTCGTTTGGACACCGTCGATCGTCGACGTCAAGAGCTCGGCGACGAGCACGAGCCGCCTCGCCGCGATCGTCGGCGTCCACGGCTTCGCCATCCTCGCCTGGACCGACGGCGACGGCGCCCGGGACCTGAAAGCGCAGGACCTCGGTCTCGACGCCACCCTCGGCCCCATCACGGTCTTCGCCGACGCTTTCGAGAGCGGCGACACCGGCGCCTGGACCCTCACCGCGCCGCCGCCCTGACGCGGTCTACGAACGGTCGAAGAGCGGCTTGACCGCCGCCGGTTGAGCTGGAGGCGCCGCCCCCCGAGCAGCACGGAGCGAGGCGCCCGAGTCGCACCGAGGTGGATCCGATCGGCGCGGCGTCGGCGGTTGAACAGCCTAGCCGCCAGAGCGGCCCGAGCCGGCAGGGTGCCCGCCACGTCGCAAGCCTTCGAAAGAGATCGTTAGAGATCGTTCGGCTCGGCGGCGGCGGGCTGCTCGGGCGTGGCGGCGATCCGCCTTCAGCCCGCGGGGAGCTTGCGGCGCCACTCCTCGGCCAGCTGCTTCTTGTCCGTGAGCTCGTAGAGGCGTGCGAGCGATTCGAAGACCCGGTTGAGGCTGGGTGAGTTGGCGCCGAGCGCTCGCCGCAGGGTGTCGTTCGCCTCGAGCAGTGCGGCCTCGGCCTCGGCGAAGCGGCCGAGCCCCAGCAGCGCGTCGCCATAGGTCTGCAGGGTGAAGCCCGTGCCGAAGTAGCCGGTCGGTTGGACCTTCCGCGAGGTGGCGAGCGCCCTGGCGAGGATCGCCTCCGCTTCGGTGTAGCGCTCTTGGGAGATGTAGAGCCGCCCGAGATTGGTCATCGTGACCAGAAGGTCGGGATGCTCGTCGCCGA
Source organism: uncultured Acidobacteriota bacterium (assembly GCA_963700315.1). Lineage (GTDB taxonomy): Bacteria > Acidobacteriota > Thermoanaerobaculia > Multivoradales > JAGPDF01 > JACTMI01. The sequence goes on from CAVOXC010000004.1 coordinate 549,260, forward strand.
GCAGCCTGCGGCTGGTCTCGAAGTCCTCGAGATAGAGCGGCTCGGCCTTGTCCAGTTGACCCGTCCGGCGATAGATCACCGCCAGGTTGTTCACCGCCTCCATCGTCTCGGGATGGTCGTTGCCCAGGACACGCCGGCGCCCGGCCAACGCCTGCACGGTCAGCGTTTCGGCCAGGGCGTTGTTGCCGTCGTTCATCAGGGTCTGGCCGTAGTTGTTCATCAGCGTGAAGGTGAATGGATCGTCGTCGCCATGCTTCTTTCGATAGCTCTCGAGCGCGGCCTGGTAGAGGCTCGCGGATTCGGCGAATCTCTCGCTGTCTCCGTACACGATGCCGAGGTCGTTCATGGCCGCGATGACCAGGTCGTCGTCCGGCGGTAGCAGCCGGCGGCGGCCCTCGAGCACGGCCAAGAGGAGGGGCTCGGACTCCGCGAGGCGCCCCTGCTCCATGTAGAGACCGCCGAGCTCGTGCACGACCTCGAGCGTTGGCAGCGCCGCAGTTCCGAGCAGGCGCTCGTAGGTCGCGCGCGCCTCGACCAGCGGCTGCTCGGCGCGCTCGAAGAGCCCGAGCTTGTGGTAGGTGACGCCGATCGAGCGCAGGATCTCGGCGCCGACCAACGGCTGGTCGGCGAACCGCGTGGCCACCGCCGCCCTGGCGCGCTCGAGGATGTTCGTGTCGATGATCTGTAGCGCCGCGTCGGTGGTGTTGATGTCGGCCATCGTGGCGTCGAGCGCGTCGAGCGCCGACGCGACCTCCGGCTGCGGCGCCTTCCTGTCGCGCAGAGCCTGGTCGAGACGCGCATGGAGGTCCTCGGCCAGGCGGCGTCCCATTTTCCGCGCGTCGATGCCGTCGAGCATGTCGCGCTGGAAGCCGACCACAGTCTCGAGGTTCTGGCGTGCTTTCTCGGCGGTGCGCCGCTGTGCCGCCTCGCGGAAGCCGAAGGTGGTGGAGACCGCCACTCCGGCGACGAGAGCCAGGAAGGTGGCGGCGATGCCGGCGACCAGCGTGCGGTTGCGCCGCGCGAACTTGCGCACCTGGTAGATCGTGCTCGGCGCGCGCGCGAGGATCGGGCGGGAGTCGAGATAGAACGTGACGTCCTCGGCGAGCGCAGCGGCGCTGGCGTAGCGGCGGTCGGCTTCCTTCTCGAGCGCCTTGCCGACGATCGTCTCGAGGTCGGCGTCGGGAGCGCGCACGCCGTGCCACGATTGGACGAGCGGCGTCGGAGGCTGCTCGCAGATGATGCGCAGGGCGTCGACCAGCGAGGTCTTCGCCGTGTCGTAGGGGCGTGACCCGGTGAGCATCTCGTAGAGGATCACGCCCAGCGCGTAGACGTCGGTCCGCACGTCGATCGCGTCGGGGTTGCCGCGCGCCTGCTCCGGGCTCATGTAGGGAAGCGTTCCCTTGATGACGCCGACCTCGGTCAGCGCGGTCGCCGCTCGACGTCGCCTTCGGTGATCCGGGCCAGACCGAAGTCGAGGATCTTCACCGCGGGGAGTAGCAGCGCCGAGTCGACGGCCTCGAGGTCCGGCACGACGATGTTCGAGGGCTTCAGGTCGCGGTGGATCACGCCTCGCTGATGGGCGTAGTGCACCGCCTCGCAGAGCGACAGGAAGAGGCGTAGCCGGAAGCGCAGCTCGTCGGCGTCCAAAGGTCCAGGGCGGCCGCCGAGGTAGGCGTCGAGCTGGAGACCGCGCACGAGCTCCATGGCGAAGAAGTGCTCGCCCTGCTCGGTGCGCCCGGCGTCGTAGATGGCGCCGATGTGCGGGTGCTTGAGGCGGGCGAGGGTGTCGATCTCGCGCTGGAACATCCGGATGTACTGCTCGTCGACGAACTTGCCGCCGCGGATGACCTTGAGCGCGACGAGGCGCCGGGGGTGTTGCTGCTCCGCCTCGTAGACGATACCCATGCCGCCTTCGCCGAGCTTGCCGACGATCCGGTAGCCGCCCAGCAGCCAAGGGGTGTCGCCAGAATCAGCGCGCTCGTCCTCGTGCGCACCCGAGCGGGCAGCCGGCGCGTTGACGTCGAGGGTCGGGGCGCGCGCGAGCGGCGCGGGGTCGAGCGTGGTGAGATCGTCGGGAGCTTCGGGATCGTCGGGATTCGACACGTTGGAGCGCTTTTCCAGGCCTCGAGAGAGGCGCCGGAGGTCGCGGTCTCGGGCCGAATCGGACGCAACGGTAGCATAGGCGCGCACCGTACCGGTGGCTACCGGCGTCGAGAGTTACAACTAGTGCCACCAAGTAGCGCCGCGTTCTTGGCGTCGGAGCGCGGCTCGAGCGCGAGGTGGTCTTTCCGCTCCTGTCCTAGCTCCCGTCGACGATGTCCGACCAGTGGCAGGCGCTGCCGCTCTCGGCCTCGAAGCCGTCGGCGAACAGCTGAGGGACCGCTCCGAGGTAGATCCGATCGTACGATCCGGTGTACTGCGGCAGGCCGGCGACCATGGGATTGAAATCGGCCCAGACGCGAACGGAGCCGACGCCTGCCGGGATCGAGACCGGCCCCAGGATCGCTCGCCAGGTCGGGGACGTGGCGCCGAACGCGAACTCGCTCCAGCTCGCGAAGGTCGTGCAGGCGCCGTCGGAGAAGAAGCTCAAGTAGAGACGGGCCCAGACGCTCGCCGGCGTCTTGTAGAGGCCGCCCAGATAGAGCGTCGGCGTCGCCACCGGATCGACGGGGACGCATTGCTGCGAGTACATCCCGAGGAACTGGTCCGAGCCTGCGATCGCCGACGTTCCCGCGGCGGAGTCCGAGAGCAGGCAGGTCCCCGAGTCGGGATCCAGAGCCCACGAGCCGGTGGTGCCCACCCACGAGGTCAGGCCGAGTCCGGCGTCGAAGTCCGGATTGGAGATCAGGTTCTGGGCCGCGAGGACATGGCTCCAGCAGAGTGCAATCCAGGCGATCGCCGTCCACTTCGAAGGAGACGTTCGAGTCATGAGCATCCTCCTGATCCGAAACGTGCAAAGCGGCGGGGATTCGAATCATCGCCGCTCCGGGAGCTGCGAGGTTCCCGCTGGCCGGCGTCGGCGTCTGTACAATTGGGCCACCTCTCGGGGCGGTGGCTTCGTCGCTCGGCGGCGCCACGCTCCCGGCGCCCTTGGGAGTCGTGCGAAGGGAGGCGGGCATGAAGAGCGTCATCCGGTTTCACCTCAACGGCAGACCCGAGGCGATCGAGCTCGACGGCGATCGCATGCTGCTCTGGGTGCTACGCGGCGAGCTCGGCCTGACCGGCGCCAAGTACGGCTGTGGCGAGGGGGCGTGTGGCGCCTGCACCGTCCTTGTCGACGGCGCGGCGGCGCACGCCTGCGTAACGCCGATGGCGGCGGTCGCGGGCAAGCGGGTCGTCACCATCGAGGGGCTCGCCGCCGGCGAACGGCTGCATCCGCTGCAGCAGTCGTTCGTCGAGCAGGGTGCCGTGCAGTGCGGCTACTGCACGCCGGGGATGGTCCTCGCCGCCCACGCTCTGCTCGCGCAGCACCCGCAGGCCACGCGGCGGCAGATCCTCGACGGACTCGAGGGCAACCTCTGCCGCTGCGGCGCCCACCAGCGCATCGTCGCCGCGGTCGAGCAGGTCGCCGCGGGCAAGGGGGGTGGCTCGTGACCGGCCAGCGCGGCATCGATCGCCGCACGTTCTTGCGCCTGGTCGGCGGCGGCATCGCGGTCTTCGTCACCCTCGGCCCCGAGGATCTCCTCGCGCAGGGGCGGCGGATCTATCCCGAGGATCTCAACGCCTACCTGCTGATCGGCGCCGACGGGCGCGTCACAGTCTTCACCGGCAAGATCGAGATGGGCCAGGGCGTCATGACCTCGCAGGCGCAGATGGCCGCCGACGAGCTCGGCGTGGCGCTCGAGGCGATCGACATGGTGATGGGCGACACCGACCGCTGCCCCTGGGACATGGGGACCTTCGGCTCGCTCACCACCCGCATGTTCGGCCCGGCGCTGCGCGCCGCCGCGGCCGAAGCGAGGAAAGTCCTGATGCAACTGGCGGCCAAGAAGCTGGGTGTCGCGCGCGCCGAGCTCGCGGTCGCCAACGGCATCGTCGCCGTCACGGCAGATCCGAGCCGGCACGTCACCTACGGCGAGCTGGCCGAGGGCCGGCGCATCTCGCGCCTCGTCGGCGAGCAGGCGGTGCTCCGGCAGGTGAAGCAGTTCCAGGTCATGGGCCGCTCGCCAGAGCGCCTCGACGGCCGCGCCAAAGTCACCGGCGCCGCCGAGTACGCTGCCGACATCCGGCGCCCGGGCATGCTCCATGCGCGCATCCTGCGGTCTCCCGCCCACGGCGCGACGCTCAAGAGCCTCGACACCGGCGCGGCGGAGAAGATGGATGGCGTCGTCGTCGTTCGCCGCGACGACGTCGTCGCCGTGCTCCACGCGCTGCCCGACGCGGCCGCCGCCGCGCTCGCCGCGGTGCGCGCGGAGTGGGGCCCGGCGCCGGTGGGCCGCGATCCGGAGACGGTTTTCGACCACCTGCGCTCGGTCCGCACCGAGCCGCAGGAGGTCGAGTCGCGCGGCAACCTGGAGGCGGCGCGGGCGGGCGCCGGTGAGGTTTTCACCAGCATCTTCCGCAAGGGCTACGTCGCCCACGCGCCGATCGAGCCGCACGCCGCCCTCGCCGAGCTCGTCGCCGGCAAGATGACGGTCTGGGCGTCGACCCAGACCCCGTTCCCGACCCGCGACGCGATCGCCTCGAGCCTCGGCCTCGCCCCGGACAGGGTCCGCGTCGTCACGCCCTACGTCGGCGGCGGCTTCGGCGGCAAGGGGAGCGGGCGCCGGCAGGCGCTCGAGGCGGCGCAACTGGCGCAGGCGACCGGCCGTCCGGTGCTGGTCGCGTGGACGCGCGAGGAGGAGTTCTTCCTCGACACCTTCGATCCGGCCGCGGTGGTCGAGGTCGCCTCCGCGCTCGATGGGGAGGGTCGCATCTCGCTCTGGAGCTACGACGTCTGGGCGGCGGGCGCGCGCAGCGCCGAGCTCTTCTACGACGTCCCGAACGTCCGCATCCGCTCGTACGGCGGCCACATGGGACACGGCGAGGACCGCTCCGACCTCGAACGCCTGCACTCTTTCGCGGTCGGCGCCTGGCGCGCGCCGGGCGCCAACATGAACGTCTTCGCGCGCGAGTCGCAGATCGACGTCCTGGCGGCCGCCGCGGGCCTCGATCCGCTCGAGCTGCGGCTGCGCAACATCTCGGACGCCCGCATGCGGCGCGTCCTCGAGGCCGCCGCCCAGGCCTTCGGCTGGCAGCGCGGCCTCCCGCCAAGGACGCCAAACGGACGCGGCCGGGGTTTGGCCTGTGGGGTCGATGCCGGCACCTACGTGGCTCTCATGGCCGAGGTCGAGGTCGACCGCGCGACCGGCAAAGTCCAGGTCGAGCGGGTGGTCTGCGCCCAGGACATGGGGATCGTCGTCAATCCCGACGGCGCCAAGATGCAGATCGAGGGGTGCATCACCATGGGCCTCGGCTACACGCTGGCCGAGGAGCTGCGCTTCGACGGCGGCAAGATCCTCGATCGCGGCTTCGACACCTACGAGCTGCCCCGATTCTCCTGGCTACCGCGGATCGAGTCGGTGCTCGTCGAGAACGACGCGCTCGACCCGCAGGGGGGCGGCGAGCCGGCGATCGTGCCGATGGGGGCTGTCCTCGCCAACGCAGTCTTCGACGCCACCGGCGCGCGCCTCTACCGTCTGCCGATGACCCCCGAACGGATCCGCGAGGCGCTCCGCGTCGCCGCCGCGTAGCGCGTCGCGGCCCGCGACAGCTCGGCGACGGCATCGTTCCCCTTGGCTTGTCGACCTGCAATCGAACCGCCGCCTCGCCCCCCGCCTGAGCGGCGCCCAAGCGGGGGCTCGGTTCGCCGGCGCTACGGTCGAGCTCAGGGGCCGTGGCTGAAGACGACCGTCTGGAACGGCATGTCGTCTTCCGGCGAGAGCGGGAAGAACGGCAACCATCCCGGCGGGTTCGGCCGGGCGTCGAAGTAGCCCTGGCCGTCGGCATAGGTGTCGCCGTCGGGGCTCGCGGCGACCCCACAACTGCCCGAATCGTTCGAGAGCACGATCGCCAGCCGGTCGCCCGGCGCCACCCTGAGCCGGCGGGGCAGACGGATGCTCTCGAAGGTCGCCGGCACGACGCTGGGGAGGCGGCTGGCGCGAACCGTGGTCGAGACCAGCGTCACTCCGTCCGGCTCTCCGGTGGCCGTGGCGCCCTGGATCTCGACGACCAGACGCCCGTCGGCGCAGCCGATCGGGAAACGGACTTCGGCGAGCTTGCCCGCGACGCCGACAGTGAAGGTCTGAGCGAGCTTCTGCTCGCTCGAACCCCCCACCGCCATGGTGTTTTCGGCGGCGTCGATCAGGGGCTGCTGCTGATCGAGGACCAGCGCGGGCGGATCCGCGGCGGCGGGCGCCGCGAAGGCGAGGGTGGTCAGAACGAGGCCGAGGGCGACCTCCACCTGCAAGCGATGGCTCGTGAGCATTGCGAACCTCCTTTCGGTTGTTGGTCTGAGTGTACCTAGTCGAGAGCAGGGGCGCTGTGAGGCCCAGTAGCGCGCGCTCCACCGCTCGGCCCTCGGCCCTCGGCGCCAGCGCAGGCGGAGGATCCGCGAGTCGCTTGGCGAGCACGAGTCTGGACGTGCGCTACACTGGGTCCGCACCAATACAGAAAGGGAGGGATTCATGCGTAAGAACAGACTGTTCTTGGCGTCGGCCGTTGTCCTCTGTCTCGCGGTCGTGGGCGTCGCGCCCGCTGTCGCCGAGGAGCAGGCCATGGCGCCCACGTTCCGGCCGGTGGAGATCTACGGCTGCACTTACCAGGACGGCATGGGCATGGCCGATCTCGCGAAGGTCACGGCGAGCTTCAACGCCTGGATGGACGAGACCGGCCAGCACGACTACTGGGCCTATGTCCTGGTGCCGTACTTCCGCAGCAAGGAGCTGGAGTACGAAGTCCTCTGGGTAGGCGGCTGGCAGAGCGGCGCGGCGATGGCGAAGAGCATCGAGCGCTGGATGACCGAGGGCAGCGCCGCCGCGGCCGATTTCGACAAGGTGATCGATTGCGCCGCCAACACCAACTTCGCGGTGATGGACCTCCAGCCGCCCGGAACGCCGGCGGCGTCGGGACCGGTGGAGTTCTCCAACTGCACCGTCGAGAAGGGCCGCAAGATGTCCGACGCGCTCGCGGCGGTGCGCGCCTGGGTCGCCTACGAGAAGGAGCAGGGGATCGCAGCGGATCACTTCCTCCTGTTCCCCGCCTACGGCGAGTCGAGCAAGGCCGAGTACGACTTCAAGTGGGTCACCAGCTCGACCTGGGCGGCTTTCGGCAAGTCGTACGACCAGTACGGGACGGGAGGCGGCTGGAAGAAGGCCGGAGAGCTGTTCGAGGACCTGCTCGACTGCGATAGCGGCCGCGTCTACCAGGGCACGCGCACGCGCTCCCTCGAGATGCCCCAGAAGCCGAAGTAGCCGACCCGGGCCAAGTGCCCGACCAGGTGCTGCCGGACCAGGTGCCAGCCGCCTGGCTTGGAGTGCCGCAAGCGCGCTTCCGCGGCCGCTTCCCAAGAGGGTCGGCGCCGCGATCGGCGCGGGGCAGGCTTCACCCGGCGGGGCGGCGCTTCTCGCCGCCGCCGCCACCCGCCGGTGTCTTGCAACGGAACGCACCGACGCGATCTAATTGCTTCGGTACAAGCTCGGCGCCCTACCCGATCGTTGGCGTCGGCCAACCGAGCCACTTCGTGCCCCCACGACGAACCCCCGTCGTGGGCTCCCGCGTCGGGCGCTCCCGAGGGAGCTCCGCGGCGTGGTTTCGTCCGGGCCTCGGTCGATCCGGGGACCGGAGATCCGGAGGAAACGATGCGAAGCCGAATCGCTCTCGCCACATTCGTCCTGCTGGCCGCCGGTTACCTGGCGGCGGCCGTCGCCGCGCCTTCGCAAGACGAGGCCGCCGCGAAACCCGCCGCGACGGCCGAGCCGGCCGCCGCGACGCCGCAGATCGTCCTGAAGCAAGTCGAGCCGGTCTATCCGTTCGACGGCGCCCACATCTACGCCGCTTATTGCGCCGACTGCCACGGCGAGGCGGGCAAGGGCGATGGCCGGCTGGTCGCCGCTCTGGGCACACCGATGCCCGACCTGACCCACATGGCTGATGACTCCGGCAAGTTCAATCGCGGCGCCGCCCGCAAGGCAATCGCCAAGAAGCACATGATCCCGACCGAAGAGGCCGAGAGCTGGCAGGACGTGCTGGTCGGCAGCTTCGGGGATCAGCGCGGCGAGCTCATGCTGACCGAGCTCGTCCGGCACCTGGAGACGCTGCAAGCCCCACGCTGAGAGGGAGGGCGCTCCGCGGCGACCGGCCCGGGCGGCAGCCGTGCGGCTCGGATCCGCGGACCGCCCCTTGCATTCTGTCGAGAACCTCGTCTAGATTGCGGCGTACGTTCCACCGCAGCACCATCCGCTGGACCTCTTGGCGAGCTACGTGCAGACCACAGGTCCGGTGGCGAGGTGTGCCGCATCTTGAGAGGGGAACTCGAGATGATCTACCGCATGCGCCGCCCAGGTTCCGGACTCTCCGTCTCTGCATTCGCGCTCGCCTGCTGGGTCGCGGTCGCCGCGCCGCTCCTGGCTCAAGAGGAGAGCGCGCCGGCCGAGCCGCCCGCCGATGAAGCCGCCGCGGCCGCCGAAGAGCCCGTCGCGGAAGACGAGAAGCCGGAAGCGGTGACCTCGGAGTTCTCCGAAGCGATCGTCGTTACCGGCAGCCGCGCCGAGCCGCGATCGATCACCGAGACGATGGTGCCGGTCGACGTCATCTCGGCGCAGGACTTCCTCGACCAGGGCGACTCCGACCTGGGCAACCTGCTGCGGACGCTGGCGCCCTCCTTCAACGTCAACGCGCAGCCGATCAGCGACGCTGCGACGGTCGTCCGTCCGGCCATGCTGCGCAACCTGGCCCCCGATCACACGCTGCTGCTCGTCAACGGCAAGCGTCGCCACCGCGCCGCGGTCATCTCCTGGCTGGGCAATGGTGTCGCCGACGGCGCCCAGGGCGCCGACATCTCGGCGATCCCAGCGCTCGCGCTGCGCCAGGCCGAAGTGCTGCGCGACGGCGCGTCGGCGCAATACGGCTCGGACGCCATCGCCGGCGTCTTGAACTTTCTGCTCAAGGACGACAGTTCCGGCGGCAGCGTCGACGTCCGCTCCGGCGGGTACCAGGACGGCGGCGGCAACGCGCTGTCGGTCGCTGCGAACGTCGGGCTCCCACTGGGCGAGTCTGGTTTCTTCAACATCACCGCTGAATACGGCACCAGCGATTCGACGAGCCGCAGCGTCCAGCGCAACGACGCCGCCGCGCTGATCGCCGCCGGCAACACCGCTGTCCGCGATCCAGCGCAGATCTGGGGCTCGCCCGAGACGGACGACGACATGAAGCTGTGGGTGAACTTCGGCCACCTGCTTCAGAACGGCAGCCAGATCTACGGCCACGCCAACTACGTCAACAAGACCGTCACCGGCGGCTTCTACTTCCGTAATCCCAACACCCGCAGCGCCGTCTTCAGCGGAGACGGTGGCGACACGCTGCTGATCGGTGACCTCCTCGATGCCCAGGACGGCGTTCTCGACGGCTCGGCCGGCTGCCCCGTCGTCCGCATCACCAACAACGTGCCCGATCCGGTCGCGCTCGCGGCGGTCCTCGCCAACCCGAACTGTTTCACCTTCCAGGAGCTCTTTCCGGGCGGCTTCACGCCGCAGTTCGGCGGCGAGGTGACCGACTATTCGCTCCTCGCGGGGCTGCGCGGGCAGACGGCGGGCGGCGTGACCTGGGACGCCAGCGTCAGCACCGGCTCGAACGAGGTCGATTTCTTCATCTCCAACACCGTCAACGCCTCGCTCGGTCGAGACACGCCGACCACGTTCGACCCCGGTCTCTACGCCCAGGACGAGATCGACGTCAACTTCGACCTCTCCTTCCCGATCGGTGAGCGCACCAACCTCGCGGCCGGCGTCGAGTGGCGCGAAGAGAAGTTCGAGATCGGCATCGGGCAGATCGAGTCGTACGAGATCGGGCCGCTCGCGGAGCAGGGCTTCAGCTCGGCTTCCAACGGCTTCCCCGGCTTCAGCGACATCGCGGCCGGCAGCTGGTCCCGGAGCAACTACGCCGTCTATGGCGATCTCGAGCGCACCAGCGGCGATGGCCGCTGGTCGCTCGGCCTCGCGCTCCGCTTCGAGGACTTCGAGGATTTCGGCACGACCACCAACGGCAAGCTGGCGGGACGCGTTCGGGTCGCTGATCACGTGCAGCTGCGCGCGAGCGTCAGCAGCGGATTCCGCGCGCCGACGCCGGGACAGTCGAACGCCTTCAACGTCTCGACGGAGTTCGATCTCGTCGCCCGCGAGCTGGTCAACAACGGCACCATTCCCTCGACCTCGGCTGTCGCGGCGCTGCGCGGCGGCAAGCCGCTCGAGCCCGAGAAGTCGACCAACTTCGCCCTGGGCGTCGTCCTGGATTACGGTGCCTTCATCCTGACGGCGGACTACTTCCAGATCGAGCTCAAGGATCGCTTGTCGCCTTCGCAAGAGTTCTCGCTGACGCAGGCGGAGGTCGACCAGCTCGTCGCCGAGGGCATCACCAGCGCCGCGAACCTGCAGAACTTCCGCTTCTTCACCAACGACTTCGAAACGCAGACCAGCGGCATCGATCTGGTGGCGACGTTCGCTCCGCTCGCCCTCAAGGGTCGCACGACCTTCAGCTTCCTGTTCAACTACACCGAGACCGAGGTCAAGAAGTTCAATCCCCTGACGCTCGACGCCACCCGCATCAGAGAGCTCCAGGAAGCCCTGCCCGAGACCCGCGGCGTGCTGACCTACAACCAGCGCATCGGCGAGCGCTTCCGCCTGCTGGCGCGCGGCAGCTACTACGACAGCTGGTACGACTCCGAGGACGGCCTCGTCTATGACGGTGGCAACGTCCTCTTCGATCTCGAGGCAGCTTACGATTTGACCGCCGACATCACCCTCAGCCTCGGCGGCCAGAACGTTTTCAACACCTATCCGGAGCGCAATCCGTTCGCCGCCGATGGCGTCGGCAACCGGTACAGTCAGTGGACGCCATTCGGCTTCAATGGCGGGTTCTGGTACGGACGGGTCAGCTATCGCTTCGATTTCGGGTCCTAGAGAACGCCCGATCGGACGGCGGGCGCCGGGTCGCAACTAGCGACGCCCTCGATCCGATGCAGCCCTCCCGCCCGCGAGGCGTTTCCAGCGCCTCGCGGGCGTTCTCCTGTGCGGGACTCCGGTGTAGGCGCCGCGCGACGAGTACCACCTGACGGCCAAGGGACAGGACCGCTACCCGGTGCTCGTCGAGATCGTCCGCTGGGGCAACCGCCACATCCCGGGCACGATCGAGCCCCCGCGCCATCTGCTCGCCGATCCCCGACCGCCGAAGAAGACAACGCGCCGCAGCTGAGCGTTCGTGGAACCCGACCCGACCAGATGCCAGCCACCTGGTCAGGACTTGGGCGCATGCGCCGCGCGCAACCTCCGCGCAGGGTCCGGCCGCCAGGGGAGTATCTGCTGCGCCGCGTTTGCGACCTACTCCAGGAAGTACTCGACGGTGGTGACGACGCGGACCTTCTTGCGCTCCGGCGAGAAGGCGTCGCGGTCCTCGATCGAGAAGTACCCTTGCTGGGCGCGGCGGATGCCGCCGATGCGGGCGCCCGAGTCCTGCGCGAACTTCTCCGCCGCCACGCGCGCGTCGCGGGTCGCCGCGGCGATCATCTCCGGCTTGACCGAGTCGAGCGCGGTGAAGAAGTACTGGGTGTTGTACTCCCAGCTGCGCGTCACCCGCACGCCCTCGCGCACCAGCGCGCCGGAACGCTCGATCGCCGCGCGCGCCGCGTCGACCTTCGGCGTGCGCAGCGTCACGGTCGCTTCGACCAGGTAGCGCTCCTTCGGCACGTCGCCGCCCTGGGTGCCGCCGGCCGGGGCCTGGTCGGAAACCCGAGGCGCCGAGCGAGAGAGCTCCTCCCAACCGAACCCCTCGCGCTGCAGAAAGGACTCGACCTTCGAGGCGTCCTGCTCGAGCCGTGCCTGGAGCTCGGTGAGGTCGTTGCCGGAGACGGAGAAGACCACCGGCCAGATGGCAAGGTCCGCCGCGACCTCCCGCTCCGCGAGCCCCTTGACCGTGACGTAGCGCTCGAAGTCCTTGAAATGCCGGATCGCCGATGCCACGAGCCACCCGGCGAGAATCAGCCCGATCCCCACCGAGATCCCCAGCATCCCGAACGAGGTGCGATTCGATTCGCTCATGCCGGCATCATTCCGCTCCCTGCCCGAGGGCGCAAGCGGAGATCTCAGCCAGGTGCCAGCCGCTTGGTGGGTACCGCGAGGCAGTGCTCCGCAGCGGCCGCCCGCTACTGCGGGTTCTCGCCGATCCCGACCAGCATCAGGCGGTCGCCGCAGGGGGCGAGCTGGTAGAAGTTGAAGAAGGCCTCGCCACGCGAGTTGGTGCCGCGCGCGCCGACGCCGCCCGCGGTCGCGTAGAGCGTCGTCTCCTCGGGCGCGCCGGGCGAGAGGAAGCGATCGGCGTGCGCGGCGAGGTCGTCGTCGATGCCGGGGAGCCCTCGGATCTTCCGCGCGAGGTCGTCGTCGAAGCCCTGCGCCGCGAGCAGCGCGGGCCAGTCTCGTGCCGCGGCGGCGTCGCGCAGCTCGACGTAGGCGGCGACCACCGCCGCCTCGTTCGGGGAGAGCGGGCCCGCGGCCTCGTAGCCGTGGTCCATCTGATCGCCGGCGCTCATCGCGACCGGCTCGGGGGCGAGGATCGGCAGATCGAATCTCAGGCGCCCACGCTCGCGGTGCACCACCTCACCGGCGATCCGCTTGGCGTCACGCGATTCGAGGTCGACTCGCCAGTTGCGCCCGCCGGCCTCCCGCTCGCGCGACGTTCCGGCGTACTGCGAGCCCGCCGCGTAGTAGTCGGAGCGCCCGGCCGCGTCGATCGTCACCTCGACGTAGCGGGCGTCGCGCAGAAGCGCGATCGAGCGCGCGAGCGTCACCGGACAGGCCGATGCGGCGAGGCCGGGCGAGGCGATCGCCGCGCTCGTCGCCCAGACCACCGTGCCGGCGTCGCCGCGCCAGGCGATGCCGTCGACGAGGTCGAAGGCGCCGAGGTTCACCTCGTCATGGTTCCCCGACACCGGCGGCGGGTAGCTGTAGACCTCGACCGGCCGCTCCGGCGCTTCGGCCGGTTGGTCCGCGGCGGGGGGCGCAGGCGCCGTGCCGCCGCCGCAAGCCAAGAGCAAGGCGCAGACACAGATCCCGACCCCCGCTCCGATCCTCGCTCTCATCTCGACCTGCATCGCACCTCTCCTCTGCTGCCTCTGCTTCGAGAGAACGTCAAAAGCCCTGCGATCGTGCCACGGGCCGAAAACCTGCTGTCAGCGCAGGCGCCAGCCGCCGAATCAGCGCAGGTGCCAGCCACCTAGTCAGCGCAGAGCCGGCCGCCGAGCTCGCGTACCACGTCGACCAGGCCGTCGACATCCTCCGCGCGGGTCCGCCAGTTGACGATCGCCGGCCGCAGCGCGGCGTGGCCGGCGTAGGTGGTGGTGCCGACCCAGTAACGGCCGTCGGCGAGCACCGCCTCGCCCAGGCGCCGATTGAGCTCGTCGAGGCGCGCCTCGTCGTCGACGCCGGCCGGGTGGTAGCGGAAGCAGACCACCGAGAGCGGCACCTCGGCCAGGCGCTCGAGGTCGGGTGCGGCGTCGACCCGTCGCGCCAGGCGCTGGGCGAGGTCGAGGTGACTCTCCACCATCGCGCGCACCCCGTCGCGGCCGTAGGCGCGCAGCGTCGCCCAGACCGCGAACGCGCGCGCCCGCCGCGAGCTCTCCGGGCCGATCGCCCCCAGGTTGGGGCGCGGGTCGTCGGGGTCGGGCAGGTACTCGCCGGTGTAGCGAAAGGCGCGCGCGAGCAAGCGCGGCTCGTCGACGAAGACGTAGCCGGAGTCGTAGGGGACGTTGAGCCACTTGTGGCCGTCGAGACCCACCGACCGCGCCCGCTCGACGCCCGCCGCGAGCGGCGCGGTGCGCGGCGAGACGCGCGCGAAGAGGCCGAACGCGGCGTCGACGTGCAGCCAGGCGCCGTAGCGCTCGGCGAGGTCCGCCATCGCGGCGATCGGGTCGCTGGCGCCGGCGTTGGGCTCGCCGACCGTCGCGAGCAGCAGCGCCGGGGCGCCGTCGAGCGCGCCCAGCTCTACTTCGAGCGCGGCGAGGTCGAGCGTGCCGACGGCGTCCGCGCTGAGCTGCCGCAGCTGGCCGCGGCCGATCCCGAGCATCGCCAGGCACTTGACGGCGCTGCCGTGGACGTGGCCGCTGCCGAAGACGGGCAGCGGCGGCGCCCCGGCGAGGCCGCGCTCGCTGACGTCGAGCCCGTGCCGCTCGCCCCACCATTCCCGCGCCGCCGCGAGGGCGACGAAGTTCGACATGGTGGCGCCGGTGGTCATCACGCCGCCCCAGTCCGCCGGCAGGCCGAACAGCTCGCGCAGCCAGCCGAGCGTCACCAGCTCGAGCTCGACCGCGAGCGGCGACGACGCCCAGGCGTAGGCGATCTGGTCGAAGGCGGAGGTCAGCCAGTCGGCGCCGAGGGCAGCCGGCGTCGTCCCTCCCATGACGAAGTGGTAGCAGCGTGGGCCGGCCGAAGTCACCGTGCCGTCGACGCCCTGCTCGTAGAGCTCCGTGAGCGCCGCCGCCGCGCCGATCCCGCGTTCGGGCAGCGGCCCGCGAAAGGAGCGGCAGGCCGCCTCGAGCCGCGGCGAGCGGGCCGCCCGCTCGTCGACAGTGTCGAGGTAGGCCCGCGCCTGTTCGTGGACGAGGGCGAGAACATCGGCAAGCTCGCTGCGATCGGGGGCGCTCATGGCGAGCGCGAGGCTACCGCACAGGTGCCAGCCCACTCGCCAGCCTCCGGACGGCGCCCGGAAATGGGGCGACAGCTCCAGAGTGTCGGGCCGGGGCTCCGTTCTGACCGGTCGTGTCTCGCCCGGAGGATCGCTCGAACGCCTGTGCCTGTTGTGTTTGCGGGCTCCGGAGCGATCTGGCATCGGCCTTGCCCTAGTGCAGGAGGGAACGGCGATGAGCCGGGACCCCCCGGGATGAACCCGACGGGATACGAAAGAAAGAGAGTCGTAGCCATGGAGATGTCACGCGGTGAGATGCAGGACCTGCTGAACAAGTTCGCCTCGCAGAACCCGAAGTACCGCGAGGCTCTGATCAAGGACCCGAAGTCGGTGGTCCAGAAGCAGTTCGCGATGGAGCTCAAGGGCGTGACCGTCAAGGCGCTCGAGGAGTCGCCCGACACGCTGTTCGTGATCGTGCCGCGCGCGGCTGCGGCGGGTGAGCTCGACGACTCGGACCTGGAGAAGGTTGCGGGCGGCGGGGACATCAACGTCAAGCTGGGCGGCAAGGTCGAGTGCTCGCAGGGCGCGCTGCAGACCATGATCCAGATCAACCTCGGCTGAGCCGAGAGCTAGCAATCCCCGGGGGCCCGGCGCGGGTGAGAAGCCCGCGCCGCGGCCCCCGACTCTTTTCCGACAAGTGCGACAAGGTGCTGCGACAAGGTGCTGCGACAAGGTGCCAGCCACTTCGTCAAGCCCATGATTCGAAGGGACTTCCGCGATTCGTTCGAGGCTGAAGAGCGCGCCCGACGAGGTGCCAGCCGCTTGGTCAGCCTGCCCTGGCGCGGTGCTCGCCGCGCTGGCGCCTTCGTCGCGAAAGCGCTTCCTGGCAGGCGTAGGCCGGGAGGCGTCGAGGCGCTGCGCGTCGGCCGACGAGGTTCGAACCATCCCCCCTAGATGAGGCTTCTCCTCTCGACGCCAGAAGCAGCGCGAAGTCCCGGTGCGGCGCAGGGTGGAGGCGCGATGGCCGCCGCCAGCGGGTGCAGCGAGCGCCTGTCGGGTAGGGCGACAAGGTCCGGCGGCGGTCCGTCGTAGGCTTGGGGTCATGAACGCACGAACTCCAGCGATCGTCCCGCTCGTCCTCGTTCTCGCGGCGCCCGCTCTCGGCGGTGAAGGGAAGTGGACTCCGACGCAGCTGCTCGAGCTCGATCCCGCCGAACTGCTTGCGGCGGGGCTAGAGCTGCCCGCCGAACGCCTCTGGAGCGCTGAAGGCGCCGGACTTCTCGACGCCGCCATCAAGATCGGCGGCTGCTCCGCCGGCTTCGTCTCGCCGGATGGCCTCCTGGTCACGAACCACCACTGCGCCTTCGGCATCCTCCAGCACCATTCGACCCCCGAGCACGACCTGATCACCGAGGGCTTCCTCGCCGCCGAGCGGGCGGCGGAGATCGGCGGCGCCGGCACGCGTGCGACGCTGCCGCACCAGGTGCACGACGTCACCGCACGGATCGCGGCCGCGGTGCCGGAGGGCGCCGACGACCTCGCACGCTACCGGGCGATCGAGGCCGAGGAGAAGGCGCTCGTCGCCGAGTGCGAGGCGAAGCTGGCGCGGCGCTGCCAGGTGGCGGCCTACGACGGCGGCGTGCGCTGGGAGCTGGTCGAGAGCCTCGAGTATCCCGATGTGCGGCTGGCCTTCGCGCCGCCGCGGAGCGTCGGCGAGTTCGGCGGCGAGATCGACAACTGGAGCTGGCCCCGCCACACCGGCGACTTCACGCTGCTCCGGGTCTACGGCGCCCCGGACGGCTCGCCGGCGCCCGTCTCGGACGAGAACGTCCCGCTCGAGCCCCGCCACTTCTTCCCGGTCGCGACCGGAGGGGTCGCGCCCGGCGACGCCGTCGTGGTCGCGGGCTACCCCGGGCGGACCTACCGCGCGCTCACCGCGCCGGAGATGGCCGAACGCGTCGAGCTCTACTTCCCGCAACGCGCCGAGCTCTACGCGGATTGGATCGCGACGCTCACGACGATCTCGGAGCGCTCGGACGTGGCCCGGATCGCGCTCGCGAGCCGGATCAAGAGCCTCGCCAACCGGGAGAAGAACGCGCGCGGCCAGCTCGCGGGGATCGTGCGCGGCGACCTGCTCGAGCGGCGTCGCGCGGCGGACCGCGAGGTGCTCGCCTGGGCGATCGGGAAGGGCGACGAGCACGCCGGCGCCGCGGCCGCCCATCGCGAGCTCGAGGAGCGGGTCGCGCGGCAGCGCGAGACCTGGAAGCGGGACTTCCTCCTCGGCGAGCTCAAGAGCGGACCGCGCTCGCTCGAGCTCGCGCTGACGCTGGTGCGCTGGGCCGGGGAGAAGGCGAAGCCCGACGCCGAGCGCGAACCCGAGTATCAGGAGCGCAATCGCGACCGGCTGCGCGAACGGCTCGAGCGCGACCAGCGCATCCTCTGGCGCCCGGCGGAGGAGACGCTCGTCGTCGATCTCCTGCTGCGGCTCCGCCTGGCGGGCGCGGAGGATCTGGTGGCACGGCTCGTGGGCGCCGGCGCCGACGAGGCGGCGATCCGCGCCAGAGTCGCCGAGATTCATGCCGGCACCGCGGTGACCGAGGCGGTGCCACGTGCGGCGATGTTCGAAGAGGACGTCGCGCGGCTCACCGCCCGGCACGATCCGCTGCTCGACTTCGCCTTCGCTCTCGACCCGGTGCTGCGCGACCTCGAGGAACGGCGCGACCGGGATGCGGGCGCGGTCTTCCGGCTGCGCCCGGTCTGGCGGCGCGCGGTCCTGGCGCACGCGGGGCGACCGGTCGCCCCCGACGCCAACGGCACCCTGCGCGTCTCGCTCGCCCGGGTCGACGGCTACTCGCCGCGCGACGCGGTGTACATGGAGCCGCGGACGACGCTCGCGGGGCTCGCCGCCAAGGCGACCGGCGCGCCACCGTTCGAGGCGCCGCCAGAGCTCCTCGCCGCTCGCGCCGAAGCGCCGCGGTCGCGCTGGGCCGATCCGACGCTCGGCGACGTGCCGGTCTGCTTCCTCGCGGACGCCGACACCACCGGCGGCAACTCCGGCAGCCCGGTCCTCGACGCGCGCGGCCGGCTGGTCGGCGTCAACTTCGACAGGGTCTGGGAGAACGTCGCCAACGATTTCGGCTACAACCCCGCGATCGCCCGTTCGATCAGCGTCGACGTGCGCTACCTGCTCTGGGTGCTCGAGACCCTCCACCCGGAGCACTCCGGCGCCCTGCTGCGCGAGCTCGGCGCGAACTGACGGCGCCGCGACCGCGCCGGTCCTGATCCCCGGCGGCACGCGCAACCTCGAACCGACGCCCGTCGCCGAGCCGCTCACCCGCGCACCGCGCTAGGATCCCGCCGTGCCTCCTACAGCCGGTCAGCAGCTCCTGCACTACCGCCTGACCGAGCAGATCGGCGAAGGCGGGATGGGCGTCGTCTGGCGGGCGCTCGACACCAGCCTGGATCGCGACGTCGCGATCAAGGTGCTGCCGGAGGCGTTCGCGGTCGACGCCGAACGCCTGGCGCGCTTCGATCGCGAGGCGCGTCTGCTCGCCGCGCTCAACCATCCGCACATCGCCGGCGTCTACGGCCTCCACGAGGCCGACGGCGTGCGCTTCCTGGCGATGGAGCTGGTCGCCGGCGAGGATCTCTCGGCGCGCATCGTTCGAGGCGCGCTGCCCGTCGCCGAGGCGCTGCGCATCGCGCGCGAGGTCGCCGAGGCGCTCGAGGCGGCGCACGAGCGCGGCATCATCCACCGCGATCTCAAGCCGGCGAACGTCCGGCTGACCGTCGACGGCAAGGCGAAGGTGCTCGACTTCGGCCTCGCCAAGAGCTTCGAGAGCGACGGCCGCCGAGAACGTCGCGCAGTCGCCGACGCTGACCTCGGCGGGCACGATCGCCGGGCTGATCCTCGGCACCGCGGCCTACATGTCGCCCGAGCAGGCGGCCGGCCAGCCGACCGACCGGCGCTGCGACATCTGGTCGTTTGGCGTGATGCTGCACGAGATGCTGACCGGCCGCCGGATGTTCGCGGCCGAGACGATCTCGCACACGCTCGCCGACGTGCTGCGCGCGCCGATCGACCTCGGCGATCTGCCGCGCCGCGACGCCGCCGTCGATCCGCCGGCTGATCGAGCGCTGCCTCGAGCGCGACGGCAAGCGCCGGCTGCGCGACATCGGCGAGGCGCGCATCGCGCTCGAGGATGCCATCGCCGAGCCGGCCGGCGGCGAAGGAGCAGCATCGATGCAGCAGGTCTCGATGCCCGCGTCCCGCCCGAGCCGCCTGCCCTGGGTCGTCGCCGCCGTCGCGCTCGGCCTGGCGGTCGCCGGGTGGCTCGGGAATCGCGCCGGACCTCGGCCGAAGCCCGAGCCGACGCTGCGCTTCTCGGTCGAGATGCCGAACGAGGGCAGCCAGCGTCAGGGCGACGGCATCCACGTCGCCGTCTCGCCCGACGGCCGCGCGATCGTCACCAGCGGCGGCAGCGGCGCCGAACGGGGGCTTCACCTGCGCCCGCTCGACAGCTTCGAGTCGCGCCTGATCGAGGGGACGACCGGCGCCGGCCGGCCGGTCTTCTCGCCCGACGGCGCCTGGATCGCCTTCGTCGTCGCGAGCGATTTGCGCAAGGTCCGGCTCGGCGGCGGCCCGGCGACGACCCTCGGACGCCTGCCGTCGTCGCCCGCGGGCATTTACCTGGGGTGCCGACGGCTACATCTACTATGCGCAGCAGGGGACGCTCTACCGCCTCCCGTCCGACGGCGGCGAGACCGAGACCCTCCACGGCGCCGAGGGCCTGCGGCTCGCCCAGCCCTCGCTCCTGCCCGGCGGCAAGACGCTGCTTTGCAACACTCCGGCACTCACCGGGCGCGCCGGCCGCATGGTCGCCTTCGATCTCGACTCCGGGAAGGCCAAGGACCTCGACCTCGCGGGCTCCGACGCGCACTACCTGCCGAGCGGACACGTGCTCTTCGCGCAGGAGCAACAGGGCTTTCGTGGCGCCGTTCGACCTCGACAAGCTCGAGTTCACCGGGCCGTCGATGCCGGTCCTTCCAGGCGTCTGGGTCGATCAGGGCCAGATGCAGCTCGCGCTGTCGGCCGCGGGCACCGTCGTCTATCAGCCGATGGCCGCCGCCGGCGTCAACCAGAAGCTGGTCTCGGTCGACCTCGACGGCAGGGTCGAGCCGCTCTTCCCCGACGGCCTGCCCTTCTACAGCATCAACGATCCGCGCTTCTCGCGCGACGGCCGGCGGCTGCTGCTCACCGTCGACAACGGCGCCGTCTGGATGATCGACCTCGACACCCAGACGCCGACGCTGATGAGCGAGAGCGGCTTCTATCCGCAGTGGAGCCCCTCGGGAACCGAGATCATCTACGGCAGCGTGCGCGGCCTGTCGTTCGACCTCTACCGGCGGCCGGTCGATCTCAGCCATCCCGAGGAGCTGCTGCTCGACCTCGACAACAACCTGCGCTCGGCTGACTGGACGCGGCAGGGCGTGCTCGTCGTGCGCGAGGAGATCGACGGCAAGGGGATGGACCTGCGCACCATGACCGACCCCGGCGACCCGTCGACCTTCCAGCCGCTGCTCGAAGGCGCCGACGACGAGCTGGCGCCGGTCGTCTCGAGCGACGGCCGCTGGCTCGCCTTCGTCTCGAACTACTCGGGCAGCGACGAGGTCTACGTGACCTCGTTTCCGCAGCCCGGCGGGCGGTCGCAGGTCTCGATCAAGGGGGGCGACAGCCCGGTCTGGTCGCCCGACGGCGCGACCCTCTACTACTTCGAGGACTCCCGGCTGATCGCGGTGTCGGTCGAGACCGCGCCGCGCTTCCGCGTCACCGGCCGGCGCACGCTGCTCGAAGGCGAGTACCTCACCTACCGCTGGTCGCGCCAGTACGACATCGATCCCAGCGGCGAGCGCTTCGTCTTCGTCCAGACCCCGGCGCGCGGCAACGTCGAAGTCGTGACCAACTGGTTCGCCGAGCTCGTCCAGCCGAAGAGCTGAGGCGAATCGATGGCGCGGGCCATGGGGTCGCCACCTGGCCGGCGCTGCCTTGACGGACGCTTTGACGTCAAGACGTCTCGACGCTAAGATTGCGCCATGAGCGAGACCAAGCGGGCCACCGTCTACTTCGAGCCCGAAATCCACAAGGCGCTGCGCTTGCGGGCGGCGGCCGCCGAGCGGTCCGTTTCGGACATGGTCAACGAGGCGGTGCGTCTGGCGCTCGCCGAGGACGCCATCGACCTCGAGGCGTTCACGGTGCGCCGCGCGGAGAAGGCGATCGATTTCGAGGACTTCGTTCGAGATCTGAGGCGCCGTGGGCGCCTATAGGGTCCAGATCAAGCGATCGGCCACGAAAGAGCTCGAGACGGTAGAGCCTAGAGCAGAGCGCCGGCGCGTCGTCGCGAAGATTGGCGCCCTCGCCGCCGACCCGCGGCCCGCGGGCGTCGAGAAGCTCGCCGGCCGCGGCGAGCGCTACCGGCTGCGGCAGGGCGTCTGGCGGATCCTCTACGAGTTGGACGATGCCGCGGGAGCGATCGTGATCGTCAAGGTCGGCCACCGCCGCGAGGTCTACCGCTAGGCGCGGCGTGGAGCCTGGGCGCTCCCTTCGTAGATCGGCGCGCCCTGCCGGCCGGAGGCCGAGGGTGCCAGGTGCCAGTCTCCTGGTCAGGACTCGGGACAGCGTCCGATTCCGCCTCGGCGCCTGTCCCGAGCTCGAGTCGGTGCGGGTGTTGGAGACACTCCAGTCGAGGGGGAGGGGGGTGCCGGCGAGAGCGCTCGACGCGCAGGGTCTCGACACGCTCCGACCCCTCCCATCTCTGGAGAGCTCTCGCGACGATACTGCCGGCGCAACGAGGATCGCGGCGCGCCGGATCCAGGCGAATCGGCGAGCAACCGATGGAACGTTCCTGCTTCCGATGCAGAAGGCGCCAGGCAGGCCCGGCTACGGCTGGAGGGGATTTCCCAATCTCTCCCTGCCTCGCGGGTCGGAGCCCGCCAGGGCGTTTGCTCAGAGGTCCGCGCAGCAGCGGAAGCCGGTATTGAAGGCGCGGTGCGCGGTGTCGTGCGCGGTGGTCGCGTTGAGGCATCCCGGTCCGTTGATCACGGTGTCGATGTAGTCGCCCCCACGAAGCGTGCCGTTGGGGTCGGCCGTCCACTCGAGCAGGTTCCCCATCAGATCGAACGGCCCCTCGGCGCTCGCGCAGCCGCCGCGGTTGCCGGTGCGCCCGAGGCTCGCCGGCAGCTGATTGAGGCAGGGCTGGTCGAGATGAGACCAGATCCACGGGTCGGTGGTGCCGTAGTACTCGACCAGCGGATGGACGGCGCGGGCATCGTTGCAGCGGCCGGGCTCCGCCGTGTTGCCCCAGGGATAGGTCCAGGTCGAGGGCCCCCGGCAGGCGCGCAGCCACTCGGCGTCGGTGCACAGGCGCTTGCCCGAGTTGGCGCAGGCGGCCGCGGCGGTGATCTGATCGAGGTACCCTTGTGGTGTCGCGGTGCGCACCGAGAGCGCCCGCACGGCAACGCCCACGGGCTCGACGTAGGGCGACCAGGACGCGCCTCCCTCGCCGGGCAGCCGCGCGAGCGAGGCCTCGAAACGGTCGATGCAGAAGTCGACGACGAGCGCCATCCCCGCCGGACACCCCGCATCGCCCGCCTCCTCGACGGTCGAGTTGCCCGCCACCGGCGCGTCGCCGTCCGGGCAGGACCAGCCGGTCGCCACCGACCAGGACGATGGACACCCCGGCTCGAGGCCGTCGGCGAAGACGAGATCCTGCCCGTCGGCGGATGGAACGACGACAAGGAGAGCGCAAAGCAGGACTGGCGAGATCCCTCGCATGGTCGCCTCCTGACCGGGGGTTGGGCGGACTCTCCTCCCAACCGCTCGCGAAGTCAACGCGGCTCCTGGCGGCCGCCGCCCCGCCGCGTGCGCCGGCGTCAGGAGCGCTGGCGTGCGAGCCCGACGACCAGCAGCAGGGAAACTGCGAGCGCCGCGACGGCGAGGCCGGCGCCGCCGCCGGTCGCCGGCCGCAGAGCGTTGACCAGCCCGGCCAGCGCCGGAAAGGCGACCAGCCAGCGCGCGGCCGAGCGAACCGGTAGCCGCTCCGGAAGCCATCCGGCTCAGCTCCCCACCGCCGCTCCCGCCGCGGCAGGCGCGGCGGCGTCCTCCGGCCGGCCCTCACGGCCATAGACCCGGTTGAAAAAGGGGACCGCCATCAGCGTCGTCACCACTGCCATCAGAACCAGCATGGTGAAGAGAGTCTGGCTGATCACGCCACGCTCGTAGGCGATGTTGAGCAGAATCAGCTCCATCAGTCCGCGCGCGTTCATCAGCGCGCCGATCGCGACCGAGTCGCGCGGCGACTCGCCACAGAGTCGGGCCGCCACGGCGCAAGCGACCCCCTTGCCGAGCACCGAGGCGGCGACGACCAGTGCCGCGACCCCCCACATCGCCCAGGTGTCGAGCAGACCGATCGACGTGTTGAGCCCCGAGTTGACGAAGAACATCGGCAGCAGGAGCACGGTGGACATCGGCGCCATCTGGGTCTCGAGTCGCTTTTGCAGCGCCCCGCGGGGCAGACAGGCGCCCAGCGTGAAGGCGCCGAAGACCGCGTAGATACCGAGCGAATCGGTCGCCCAGGCGGCGAGCGCGAGCAGGACCAGGGTGAGCGGCAGCACCAGCGCGTCGCGTTCGGCGCGCGCCGCGAGGAAGGCGTAGGCGCGAGCCAGGAGCGGCCGGCCGGCGAGGAACATCCCGAACAGGTAGACCGCGCCGCCACCGACCGCGAGGATCGTGATCGAAGGATCGCCGGTGAAGCCGGAGAGGACGACCGCCAGCAGGCACCAGGCCGCGGCGTCGTCGAGCGAGCCGGCGGCGAGGGCCAGCGTGCCGATCGAGGTCCCCGAAAGGCCCCGCTCGTAAATGATCCGCGCCAACATCGGAAA
The DNA here is from genome assembly GCA_963700315.1 of uncultured Acidobacteriota bacterium. Classification (GTDB taxonomy): domain Bacteria; phylum Acidobacteriota; class Thermoanaerobaculia; order Multivoradales; family JAGPDF01; genus JACTMI01. The sequence goes on from CAVOXC010000004.1 coordinate 573,062, forward strand.
GGCGGTGATCGAGAGCGCGGCGCCGAAGAACAGCAGCGCCTGTAGGGTCGAGACCCCGGGTGCGAACAGCGGGAAACGCTCGCGCAACGCCAGCGCCAATCCGACACCGAGCAGAAAAGGGGTCGCGATTCCCGCCCAGGAAATCGCCAGCGCACTGCGCATCCGATGGCGGATCAGGTCGAGGTCGAACTCGAGACCGACCAGGAACATGTAGAGCGCGAGCCCGAGCTGCGCCAGAACGTAGAGGATCGGTTGCGTCGCCGGCGGGAAGAGCCAGGCCTGGGCGCCGGGCGCGAGCAGGCCGAACAGGGATGGGCCGAGCAGCACGCCGGTGATCATCTCGGCAACCACCTGCGGCTGGCCGAACGGGCGGACCAGGCGGCCGACGATTCGGCAGGCGGCGAGAATCACCGCGATCTGCAGGAAGATGCGAACGGAGATCTCGAAGGGCGTCATCGATCGAACGGCGCGGAGTGAATCAGAGCGAGGCCGTCGGCGAAGACGAGATCCTGCCCGTCAGCGGATGGATCGACGACAACGAAGGCGCAAAGCAGGACCGGCGAGATCCCTCGCATGGTCGCCTCATGACCCGAGGTTGCGCGGACTCTCCTCCCAACCGCACGCGAAGTCAACGCGGCTCGTGGCGGTCGCCGCCCCGCGTGCGCCGGCGCCACCGCGCGCCGATCCGGTCGGCGAGACCGAATGCCCCCTGGATCGCCGCGACGAGCAGCCCGAGCGCCCATGCGCTCGCGTAGTCGAGCCCTTCGCCACCGCGCAGGAGGACGATCGCGCCGTAGAGAACGTTCGGCACCAGGAGCGTCGTGATCAGCCAGGTCGACAGGCGCACGAACGGCGGGCGGCTGTCGCCGAGCTCCGCCTCGCGCCGCCGGCGCCAGGGGCGCTGGCGCGCGAGCCCGACGACCAGCAGCAGAGAAACCGCGAACGCCGCGACGGCGAGGCCGGCGCCGCCGCCCGTTGCCGGCCGCAGCCCGTTGACCAGCCCGACCAGCGCCGGGAAGACGACCAGCCAGAGCAGGGCGACGAGCAGCGCGAGCGCCCAGAGCGGCGCCTCCTCGATCGGCGTGCCACCGATCGCGCGCATGCGGCGCGGGGAATGTCTCTCGACCAAGCGGGGTCTCCGCGCGGAGTCTACGAGGGATCGGCCCCCACCAGCTATGGAGCTTCTTTTCTCGACGCCTGAATCGCCGCGCGCTCGCGACTCGGCGCGAGCGGCCGACGCGGCACAGGTGCGGCGCAGGTGCCAGCCGCCTGGCGTGCAGAGAGCTCTGCTTCGGCGGCGCGCTCCTCGCAAAGGCTCTCCATAGCAGGGAAGGGCCGTGAGGACGTCGAAGCGCTGCGCGTTGGCCGCCGAGCCTCGAACGACCCCCCGTAAATGGAGCTTCTTTTCTCGACGCCCGAATCGCTGCGAGCTTCCGCCTCGGCGCAAGCGGCCGAGCCGGCGCAGGGGCCGCAAAGAGGTACCGGACTGTTGGCGACTCGATCCCGAGGCCTCGAGCGCTCTTCTACCTTGCTCTCGAGCCGCTCGCTCGTCGAGAATGCGCTCCAGACCTCACGCTCTCGACGGAGGATCGATGCGAATCCAGTCTCGCCCCCACCACGCCGCCGCGCTCACGCTCCTGCTGCTCGCCGCAGGCCCACTCTCCGCCTCGCTCGTCGACCCCTCGGTCGAGATCACCGGCGGCGTCGCCGGCATCTGCGACAACTCGGGCGGTGCGCTCAATCCCGTGATCCCGACCCTGCTCACCTACTCGGCGCTTGCCTCCGACACCGCCGCGATGTCGGTCGCCGGGGTCGGCGTGGTCGCCTCCGGCAGCGAGAACCTCCCCTTCTTCCCGGTGGTCAACTCGCCGGGGGGGTACGGCTTCGGTCCTTCCGTCTACAACGTCCCCGCCGGCACGGCGGTCACCGTGCAGATCGTCACCTATCGTGGCGGCGACCAGACTGGCGGCGTCAGCTTCGTCTCGACGGTGGTTTTCGCCTGCGACACCGGCAACGTGATCAGCCTGGTGAGCGCCCCCCCCGAGATCACCCAGGCGATTCCGACCCTGGGCGAGCTCGGCCTGGTGGCGCTCGCCGGCCTGCTCGGCGGCGCCGCCCTGAAGCGCCTGCGCCGCGGCCGACCCAGAGGTCGGCAGAGCAGCTGAAGCCACCCTCGCAGCCGTAGCGCGTCGAGCGGCCGCAACCTCTACATCGCCAGCGCCGAAGACGACGGCATGGCGGTCTTCTAGGTCTTCCCCGAGGGCCACCTCTGCCGCGACGATCTCGAGAGCGGCGGCCTCTCGTCCTGCGCCCGAGCGGCGCGTCGAATCCCCGGCGCCCGGCTACTCTCCCGCCGGCGCCGGTGGGGCGTCGGAGTTCCAGGTGTCGCGGATGTAGAGCCATTGGCCGTCGCGCTCCTGAAAGACGCCGATGTACTTGCCGGTGTCGACCGTCGCGCCCGAGGCATCGGTGACGCTGTAAGAGCCCGCCTCGAAAGCGAGGTCGCCCGAGACGTGGACGGCTCCGGCCTCAGGGATGTTCATGGTCAACCCCGCGGCCTTTGTCTCCGCGGTTCCGACCGCGAAATACTCGGCCATCGCCGCGCGGCCGGTGAGGGCGGGCGAGCCCGGCGGCTGCAGCACCGAGTCCTCCCAGTACATCGCGGCCAAGCCCTCCGCGTCGCCCGCGTTGAACTTGGCGGCCCACGCCGGCGCCGACGCGCGGATCATGGCTTCGGCCGCGGCCGTGTCCCGCGCGCCCTTCATCTCGATCTGGATGACCTCGAACGGCTTGTCGCCGAGGTTCTCCGGCTGGTGCGTCTCCGCCTCCGACCAGCCGACCGTGCCACCCTTGACGTCGTTGTCCTGGGTCGTTCCGTCGGGCATCGTGAATCGACCGTGCAGGTCGTTCATGAAGACGACCACGCCGGCCGGATGCGAGTGCATCACGCTCTTTTCGTGCGGCCCGTAGGTGATGCGCAGGACGCGCACCTGGTCGTTCTCGAAGGCGACCTTGTAGTGCTCGGCGTCGACCGCCGCGGCGTCCTGCGCGCTGGCCGCCGACACGGCGAAGAGCACCGCGATCGCGAGGATCGCCAGACTGCTCGCGGAAGTGAGTCGGCGAGTCCGGGAAGTCTCGCCTCCGGCATTTCGAACTGAGTTGCGCATGGTTCCCATCCCTTCTTGGATATGAGTCGTTGCAAACGGCCCGGGGCCATCCCGGACCTGAATCGGCGCCGCGGGCCGGGGCGAATCCCCGTCGCTCGGCCGCTCGGTCGACGATGAGTGAAGCGCGACAGACCCGAGGGGCCCGCGCAGACCAATCACTGATCGGTAGAAGGCTGCTTCCGGAAAGTCTACCGCACGATCAGGTGCCAGCCGCTCGGCGGCTCGGCGAGCAGCGGACTCCGCTCTGGCGGCGCCCTCGTCGCGGAAGCTCCATAGAAGGGGGGGCCGGGAGAACACCGAGGCGCGACGCGTCGGCCGCCGAGGCCCGAACGACCCCCCGTAAATGGCGCTTTTCTTTTCCGTCGCTCGAATCGGCGGAACAGGTGCCAACCACCTCGCGCGCCGTTGCCTTCCCTGCGGCGGCGCCCGCCTCGCGAAAACTCGCCATAGAAGGGAAGGGCCGGGAGAACGTCGAGGCCCGACGCGTCGGCCGCCGAGGCTCGAACGGCCCCCCGTATATGGAGCTTCTCTTTCTCGACGCTCGAAGCGGCTCGGGCGCTCGACTCGGCGCGAGAGGCGGTCCGACGGGTGACCGTTACCTCCTGAGAGGAACGGTCACCCTTTCCGTCATGGGCAGCCCGGCGAGGGCTGCTCCCAGCGGCAGGTGGTACCGAGCTCGAAGTCGTCCCAGAAGAGCGTCGGCTGGCACGACTGCAGGGTGACGTCGTCGACGTCCCAGCCCGGGCGGGAGATCGAGGTGTCCGAGCCGAGGCGCAGCCGGAAGCGCGCCGTCTGACCGGCGTAGGCGCTCAAGTCGGCGATGGTCTCGAGGTAGGCGGTCTCCCCGCACCAGGCCTGGAGGCCCGCCAGCGGATTGCTGAAGCCCGACGACACCGTGCCCCGGTAGGGGCCGACGAGCAGGTTGGCGTTGGCCACCTGGGTCCAGATGGTGCCGCCGTCGGTCGAGACCTCGAGGATGCCGCCGTCGTAGCAGGCGGTCGTGCCGGAGGGCTCGAGGTTCGGCAGATTCCAGAAGCGGAGCACCACCGGGTCCTCACCGGTCGGCAGCGGCACTCCCGGCGCGGGCGAGGCGAGCCGTTGGTCGGTGACCGTGGTCGGATCGTTGGCGTGGTAGTGCTGCGCTCCGGTGTGCGGGTTGCTACCCGAGAGCGCCCAGCTGTCGCCGGTGCCGCTCGAGCTCCAGCCATCGGCGCCCGACTCGTACCCGTACTGGTAGAGGATCCGCGTCCGGCTGCCGGCGCCGCAGTCGCCCGGCGCCGGAATCGTCGTGAAGCTGAAGACGCTCGAATCCGCGCCGTCGCCGCAGGCGTTGCGCGCCCGGACGCGCCAGAAGTGCATCGTGTTGCTCGCGAGCGTCACGTTCGAGGGCCAGCTCGGCGAGCCGAGGCCGCTCGCCGAGGCCACGACGTTGGTGAAGCCGGCGTCCGTCGCCACGTCGATCGTGTAGTCGGTCGCATCCGCGACCGCGCTCCAGGTGAAGGTCGGCGTGCGCGAGACGTTGACCGCGCCGTTCGCCGGCGCGACCAGCACCGGTGCGCCCGGAGCGGCGGCGAAGAGGTCGAGGCCGACGGTCACCTGCTTGTTGCCGCTGGTCGAGGAGCCGGTGACGTCGAACGAGTAGCTCCCGGGCGCGACGGCGGCCGTGCCCAGCGTGAGCGTGCTCGACCCGGGCGGCGCCACCGGATTGGCGCTGAAGTTGACGGTCGCGCCCGCCGGCACGCCCGTCGTGCCCAGGAAGACCAGGTCGGTGTAGCCGGCAACCTGGCCGACCTGGATGGCGAAGGGAGCATCGTCCGGCTTGCAGGCGCCGAGCGCGGTCGGCGTCACGGCGAGGTAGTAGTCGGGCGTACCGCAGGCGTCGAAGCGGAACGCGCCGATGCGGGTGCTCCACTGACTGGTCGCGTTCCACTCGCCGGTGAACCAGAAGGTGCAGTCGTCCACCGGGTCGACGCCGAGCGCCGCGTAGTCGCCCCACCGGTTGCTGCCGTTGACGCCGGTGCCGGCGATCAGAGAGTACTCCCCCTGCGGCAACGTGCCCAGGGGATCCGACACCAAGCGGCCGACATAGCGCAGCGACGGATGGACGCTCGAGCTCGAGACGTTGTAGCCGAGCGCGATGTTGCCCGCGCCGTCCATGGCGATGGCGCCGATCCAGCGGTTGTCCACGGTCGGGGCGTAGGTGCCCTCCTGATAGAGGGACCACGCCCCCGCGCCGACCTTGCGCAGCTCGAACCAGCGCACGCCGCCGGTGTTGTTGCCGTCGATGTCGGTGACGAAGTTGCCGACCAGCGTCTCGTGATCGCCGAAGTTGCGATACGCGAGCCGATGCATGATCACCTCGCGGAGCGGATCGAGCGACGAACCGCTGCCCTGCGCGACGCCCGGCATCGCCATGCAGAAGAACGAGCTCAGGCCGCAGAGCGTCGAGTCGAACTCGGCGGTCGGGATGTCGGCGATCTTGACGAAGCTCGAGTTGGCCGGCGTGCCGAAGTCGACGTGGAAGGCCCAGATCTCCAGCAGGTCGCTCGCCGGAAGGCCGGCCGGGCCGTGCACCTCGGTGTCGCGGTGGCGCAGGATGTAGCTCGGCGCGCCGGCCGGCGGCAGGATCGCGCCGTCGAGGTCGGCGGGCGTCAGTCGCCTGGAAGCCGAAGCCGGTGAGGCTCGGCGCGGTGAAGCGCTGCGAGGTCGCCGCCAGGCCGGCGAGCATCTTGGCGCGGTCCAGGGCGTACTCCGCGGGGCTCGACTCGTTGGTGGTGACGTAGTACGCGTCCGGCCAGACCGCGTACTTCGGGTAGTCGGGAAAGCCCGGCGTCGCGAACTGATACGAGAAGTACGCGCCCAGGGGATCGGGGGTCGCCGAGATCAGGACGCAGAGCGAGTTGCCCGAGCCGAACTCGCTCAGCAGCCAGCGGTCGGCCAAGTGATCGTAGAGCACGACCGGGTCGCCCATCCCGGTGGTGCAGCCGCCGAGGTCCGTCAGGTCGAAGGCCATGAGCAACGCGCCGGTCGTCTTGTTGTAGACGGCGACCTCGGTGGCGTTGATCATCTGGATGTAGTGGCTGGCACCGATGTCGCCCACCGTGTCGGGCGGGTTCAAGAAGGTGTAGCCCTGGCCGTCGAAGTTGAACAGCGGCGTGTCGAAGGCATCGGGCGAGGCCGGCGGCGCCGCCGCCTGGAGCGGCAGCAGCGGATCGGGCTTGCCGACGACGGTGGCGGCGATGTCGGGGTTGAAGTCGACGTTGAAGTTCTGGCGCGGGTTGGTCGGTCGGTCCGGCCCGGTCTTGATCGCCGGCCGCGGCGCGTCGCGCGCGGCGAGCGTGAGGACCGGGATCACCGGGTCGCTGACGACGACCGTGCCGCCGGGTCCCTTCTCCTGCGCGACGCCCGGTACCCCGCAGACGAACCCGGCCAGCGAAGAGCAGACGACGGCGACGACCAACCTGTGCGCGATCTTCATGGAACCCTCCTGGGAATCGAAGTCAGCTTGCAGCGAAAGCAGCACTGCCCAGTATGCCCCCATCGTCTGGCCGCGGCAACGCGCGCCGAGGCTTCTGCTTCGGCGGCACCCTCGTCGCGAAAGCTCTCCATAGAAGGGGAAGGGCGTGAAGGCGCCAGGGCGCTGCGCGTTGGTCGCCGAGGTTCGCAGGACGCCCCGTAGATGGAGCTTCTTGTCTCGGCGCCCGAATCGTCGCGAGCGCTCGCCTTGGTGCTGGACCAGGTGCTGCCGGACCGGGTGCCAGCCACCTGGTCAGACCTCAGGGTCCGCCCGTTGCTTCGTCCCAGCGCGCCAGGCCGCCGGTCTCGTAGTCGTCCCAGAAGATCGTGTCGCACATCCAGCGCGCGATGCGCGTGGCGGCTGCGCTCCCGGCGACGCCGAAGGATCCCGCCGCCCAGAGCGAGGGGCCGTGGCCGTCGTCGTAGGCGAGGAGGTCGTAGACCTGGTCGTCGAGCCCGTGCCCCGACGGGTCGCCGAGAAGTTGCCAGCCGCCGGCGTCCCAACGCGCGACGTGCTCGACCGGGACGCCCCCCGCCTGGTGGAAGAGTCCGCCCGCGAAGAGCGCGTGGCCGTTGCCGTCGACGTAGGGCGCCAGCGTCCAGACGGTGGCGTCGGTGCCGTTGCCCGCGGGTCCGTCGAGCGCCGCCCAGGCCGAGCCGTTCCAGCGGACGATGTGCTGCGCCTCGACCGCGTCGGCGTGGGTGAACCAGCCGCCGGCGTAGAGCGCGAGGCCGGCGCCGTCATCCCAGACGGCGAGCGCGTTGACCGCCGAGTCGGGCCCCGCGCTGCCGAGCTTCGACCACTCGTTGCCGCGCCAGCGCGCGAGGTTCGTCGCGCCGCGGTTGATCACCGTGAAGAGCCCTCCGGCGAAGAGCGCGGCGTCCGCCGCCGTCGTCGTAGACCTCGAGCGCGTAGACGTCGCCGTTGATCAGCGCCACTGGCGAGACGGGCGTGACCACGTCGTGCCACGCCGCGCCGTCCCAGCGCGCGAGCCCCACCGCCGCGACGCCGCCGGCCAGGTCGAAGTCGCCGCCGACGTAGAGGCCCGGAGCGGTCGGCCCCGCGAAGCCGCGCAGCGCGAAGACGGTGCCGTCGGTGCCCTCTTCGGCCCCCACGGGCCCGACCGCCGCCCAGCCCGCGCCGTTCCAGGCCGCGACGTTGTGCCCGGGGAAGGTAAAGCTGCCACCGGCGTAGAGCTTCGCGCCGGTGCCGTCATCCCAGACCTCGAGCGCGTGCACCCGGCCGTTGACGCCGCCCGCCACCATCGGGTGCACCTCGCTCCACGTCGCGCCGTCCCAGCGCGCGAGGTGCTTCGCCGGCACGCCCCCCGCCGAGAGAAAGTCGCCGCCGACGAAGAGCCGCGGCCCCGCCCCCTCGTCGTAGACCGCCATGGCGAAGGCGGGGTCGTCGAGCCCGTCGCCCACGGTGGCGTCGAGCGGGTGGAAAGTCTCCGCCGCCGAGCCGCTCCAGGCGGCGATGCGCGACGCGCGGACGCCGCCGATCTCGAGGAAGGCGCCGCCGACCAGGAGCTCCGCACCCGGGCCCGCGCCGAGCGCGCCGACCGCGAAGACCTCGCGGTCCGTTCCCGCCGCGGAGGTCCCGAACTGCGCCGACCAGGCCGTGCCGCTCCAGCGTGCGAGATTCGACGCCGGAACGCCGCCCGCGGCGTTGAAGTGGCCGCCGACCACCAGCTGCTCGCCGCCGCCGTCGTCGTAGACGTTCAGCGAGTAGACGATGCCGCCCGCCGGACCCGCGAAGGTGACCCCGCCCGCCACCGAGCTCCACGCAAGCGTCCGCCAACGCGCGATGCCCGGCGAGACGACGCCCCCCTGCGCGGTGTCGAACGAGCCGCCGACGAAGAGCGCCGCGCCCGCCGCCTCAGTGAACACCGCGAGGTCGTAGACGGTGCCGTCGACGCCGTTGTCGGGCCCGGTGCCGAGGGTGCTCCAGCCGGCGCCGTCCCAGCGCGCGACGTGGTTCGCCGCGCCCGGCCCCGCGACGGAAGTGAAGCCGCCGCCGGCGAAGAGCCGGGTGATCGGGCCGTCGTCGTAGTTCTCGAGCGCCCACACCGCGCCGTCGAACCCCGCGGCGGGGCCGACGTTCGACCAGCTGGCGCCGTCGAAACGCGCGATCCGCCCCGCCGCGAGCCCCCCGGCGTGCGCGAAGCTCCCCCCGACGTAGAGCTTCATCCCCGAGCCGTCGTTGTGGAGAGAGAGGGCGTTGACGGCGCCGTCGACTTCGCCGACCGCCTCCCAACCCGTCGCGCTCCAGCGCGCGAGGTTCGCCACCGCGAGGTCGCCGGCGCGCGTGAACGAGCCGCCGACGTAGAGGTAGCCGTCGTAGGTCTCCATCGCCAGGACGTTGCCGTCGGTGCCGATCTCGGTCGAGCCGGGGAGCGCCGACCAGGTCGTGCCGTTCCAGCGCACGACGTGGTTGACCACGAGGTCGCCCGCGGAGGTGAAGTTGCCGCCCAGGTAGAGCTGCTCGCCGCCGCCGTCGTCGTAGCCCGCGCCGGTGCGCGGCATGTCGTCGAGGTCCATCCCCGCGAACCCGCCGCGCCAGGAGCAGTCGTCGGCGGGGAGGAGCTCGAGCGCCGGCGCGCCCTCCTCCGCGGAGCCGATCGCGAGCTTCCCCTCGGGCGCGCGGTCGAGGTCGAGGAGCGCGTAGCCGGGGTCGATCGTGCGCGCGGCGAGGACTGGCTCCCGCGCCCCGCGCCGGCCGTCGCCGTCCACGTCGTCCCAGACGACGGCGTCGAGCGGCGCGCTCCCCGCCCAGCGGACGGCGAGCCGCGTGCCGCCGGCCGCACGGGCCTCGCGGAGGCAGGAAACCTGCAGTCGGGGCGCGGAGGAGGGCGCCACGTACCGAGCGCCCGCGAACGCTGCGCCGGGAGTCAGGCAGACGATGAGCCAGAGCGCGGCGGCCGAACTGCCGGCGCCGGCCCTCGGGATGGTTCGAGGCATGGAGCCTCCTTGTCGAGATGCGAGTTCGTCGAATGTCGCCCTGAGATAGGGCGCACCTACGCGCGATGATCCGCCCCCCACTGCGTGCGACGAACGCCCGGCGGGGTAGGAATGCGAGGCCAGAAAACGGCTGGATTGCTCGACGCTTCGCGAGTGGAGCGGCGCACCGGTCGACGCCGTTCCGGGGAAGCGATCGGGCGGATCTCCCGGTCGGCTCCGAGACCCGGCAGGCGAACAGGTGGCACAGGTGCCAGCCGTCTGGCGAGCCGGCTCGCGCGCCGCGGCTCGCGCTACCGCGGCGCTCACCGCGCGAAAGCTCTCCCACGCCATCAGTTGGCGCTCATCTGATGGAGGTAGTGCTTGCACTCCGGGCCCACGACCGTCACCTGGAGCCCGTACTCGAGGCCGCGGTAGCTGGCATTGGGTCGCCAGTACTGCCAGGGGATGAACAGGACCAGGGCTTGAGTCGATCCTTCGGCGAAGCCGCTGATGGCCGTGAGACAAGTCACTGGTGGCGTGCATTGCGTCCAGTCCATTGCGGACGCGTAGTGGTAGCCATTGGCCAAAGGGGGAAGACGGACCGAGTCGACCCCCAGGTCCTGGTTGTCGTAGTAGTGGATGCCGCGGAGGCCCGACCCCTTGTCCTCGCAGTAGTTGGCGGAGCTCCCGTCGTGACCCGACGCGGTCGCGGCGGCCGAATGAGAGCAGTCCTCGGAGGAGAACTTGAAGTCGAAGAACTTCATGGTCAGCGCCTCGCCGAACTCTGCCGGCACGGCGTTGCTCTGGGCGCCGTCGGCGCGCGTGACCTGCACCGTCACCGCTTGATCGCACCGGTTGCCGACATTCGACGGGAGCGCGACCTCCATCGCGACGCCGTCGGGGTTCCAGTAGACGACCTGGAGCGTGACGCGCCCCGACGGGTTGGAGAAGATCATCTCGGCCTTGCCGGGGCCCGCGCCGAGACCGCTGCCGAAGATGTAGAACCTCTCGCCCGGCGTGATCGGCTCGAGCGCGATCACCTGGTCGAGCTTCGGCTGCGCGGCGACCTTCGCCCCTTGCGCGGCCGGCTGTCTCGACTTGGCCGAGCCGAGCTGCTGGACGCGCGCGTTGTCGGTCGCGACCTTCGAGGCCTGAAGGCGTTCGGCCTGCATCTCGAGCGGCCCGGAGGTCTTGGCCCGGTAGATCGGGCCGGCGCTGCGCTTGAGCTGCTCGTACTCGGCGACGAATTGCGCCTTGGTCATCTCCTTGTTACCGATCTCGAGCACGTGGTCGGGCGGCAGCGCCGCGAACGACATGGCGGTAGCGGCGGGCGCCGTCGCCTTCTGACCCGCGGGAGGCTTCTTGACGCCCGCCTGCGCCGAGGCGACGGCAAGCGGTGCGAGGACGGCGACGCCCGCAGCGATCGCGGCGAGGGCGAGCCGGCGCGGCCGGCGATCCGCAGAGCGATTTCGGAAGGTCATGTTCGGCTCCTTTCGCGAGCGCCCTCCGCCGCGCCACCGGCCTTGCCCGGACCCGCGGGGGTCGAGATTGGGAGGGCTGCATTCGACGAACATCGTCCCCGCGCTCCGGGCCCCCGCCCAGAGCATGCTCATGCGCCCCGGGACGCGTGCCGACAAGGTGCGACAAGGTGCCAGCCGCCTAGTCAAGTACCTGAGATAGTTGGAGTTGCGATCGGCCGCGGGCGCCCTGTCGCTCCGTCGATGCCCTCGTCGTGGCGAGGTGCCAGCCGCTTCGTGCTTCGTGGGGGTCCGCCGCACTGGTCTCGCCCACGTCGCGAAAGCTCTCCCGAGAGGGGCAGACCGTCACCGCGCCGAGGCGCTGCGCGGCAGCCGCCAAGGCCCGAACGACTCGCCGTAAGTGGAGCCTCTCTTTTGGACGCCCGAGTTGCCGCGAGCGCCCGCCGACGAGCGAGGAGCGGCCGCCGACAAGGTGCCAGCCGCCTAGTCAAATACCTGACAGATATGGTGTTGCGATCGACCGCGCGCGCGAACAGGTGCCTGGCGGATCAGGCGGATCAGGTGCCAGCCGCCTGGCGCGCCGGGGCTTCTGCATCGGCGGCACCCTCGTCGCGAAAGCTCTCCATAGAAAGGAGAAGGCCGTGAAGGCGCCGGGGTGCTGCGCGTTGGCCGCCGAGGCTCGCAGGACGCCCCGTAGATGGAGCTTCTTTTCTCGGCGCCCGAATCGTTGCGAGCGCTCGCCTTGATGCCGGACCGGGTGCCGGACCAGGTGCCAGCCGCCTGGCGCGCTGCGGCTTTCGCTTCGTCGACGCCCCCGTCGTGAAAGCTCTCCATAGAAGGGGAAGGCCGTGAAGACGTCGGGGCACTTCGGTTTGGTCGCCGAGGCCCGAGCTGTCCCCGTAAATGGAGCTTTCTTCTCGACATCTGGAACCACTGCAAGCGTCCGACCTGGTGCGAGCGGTGGACCGGGTGCCCAGCCCAGGTGCCAGCCACCTAGTCAAGTGATTGAAAGAAGTGGAGTTGCGAGCAGCCTCGAGCGCGGGCCCAGTTCGGCAGGGCGCGAAATCGGGCGGCGCCGAGCCGGCCCGCCAAGCGGCTGGCACCTGGCTGGCTCGGGAACCCTCCGGGCTCAGGCCGTGCGAGGTCCCCGCAGGCCGCGCCGTCGCAGGAGGAGACCCGCCGCGAGCGCGAGGCCGAGGGCGAGGCCGCCGAGCCCCCACGGCCCGAGCGTCGGAATCTCGAGGATCGACGGCGGCGCTTCGCCGCTCGCGGCCGCGACGCCTGAGATATCGCCGGTGATGCCCCCCGAGGCGGTCTGGACGGAAGTGAGGAAGACGCTCAACGCCCCCGTCGTCCCGTTCACTCGCAGCAGCTCGCCGGTGAACGAGGCGAGCAGGAAGTCGCTGCCGTAGTATTCGATGTCCTCGACGTTCTCGGAGAAAGTGACGATCTGCGTCCCGTAGCTGCCGTCCCCGCCGATCGTGGCGATCTCTTCCGCGCCGCCACCACCTCGTTCGCCACCGTCGCTCGGTCGCGCCTGCAGATCGTCCACCAGCGAGCCGCCGATGTAGATCTGGCCGGAGGCCGTGTCGACGCCCAACCCGTGGTGGTGGCCCACGATCACCGCCGCCGAGAGGCCGAGGTTGGCAAAGGTCCCGAGGTTGAACGCCTCGACGGTCTGTCCCGACTCGTCGATGCCGTAGAGCGAGCCGCCGGCGACCGCGCCCCCCTGGAAGGTGAAGCCGGGGTCGAAGAGGAAGGTCGCGGCCCCGTTCGCCGGGTTCATCGCGTAGACCGCCGGAGCGTTGCGGTCGAGGATCAGAATGCGCTGATTCGCCGGGTCCCAGGCGAGACCGACGACCTGATCGACCAGGAAAGCGGACAGGTCGCCGACGGGGGAGACGATTCCGGTCCCGTCGTCGTAGGCCCCGACATTGCCCAGATCGTCGCAGAAGTAGATCACCACGGCGGACGCCGGAGCCGCCATCATCACCACGAGCGTCGCCGCCATGAAAAACCTGATCCTATTGAGCATGCCACTCCCTCCAGATCGTTGAACCCAGGGATTATAGCGTGGGCGATCTCGACTCCTGCGGCGGATTCGCGCCGCCACTGTCTACCTCTGTCAGCGAAGGGTGGTAAGTCCCCCCAGCGGGAGGCGCAGCGCCGATCCGAGGAGGTGCCGAGGAGGTGCCAGCCACTTCGCGAGCAGCGGCTTCTGCTCCGGCCACGCCTTCGTCGCGAAATCTCTCCATAGAAGCAAAAAGCAGCGAGGACGTCGAGGCGCTGCGCGGCGGCCGGCAGGGGTCCGAAGAGGTGCCGCCCTCCTGGTTGCGCTTGCGCGATCGAAAGTTCGGCCCGAGTTGCCTCCGTCTTCTGCAGACGAGGATGGCGAGAGGGTCAGGCCTGGACAATGGTCACTTGTTTGTTACCATAGCCGATGCCGGAGCTGCAGCTCGAAGAGCTCGTGGATCCGGCTGGGAGGTCGCCGTTCGCGCGTTGGTTCGCCCGCCTGGATGCCAGGGCGGCCGCACGAGTGACGAGCTCGCTCTACCGGCTGGCGGCGGGCAACCTGTCGCACGTGAAGAGCGTGGGTGGCGGCGTCCTCGAGCTGCGCGTCGACTTCGGCCCCGGCTATCGCGTCTACCTCGGCCGTCACGGCGCTCGGCTCGTGATCCTGCTCGGCGGCGGCTCGAAGTCGCGGCAGAGCGCGGACATCGAGGTGGCGAAGGCCCGTTGGGCGGCATGGCGGCGGCGACGCCGCGCGACTTGACGCTCGCAGGAGGACGAGATGGCTCTGACCCGAGAGTTCCGAGAGACGGTGAAGGCCCGCGTCGAGCGCGACCCCCGCTTCCGCGAGGAGCTCCTCACGGAGGCGCTCAACGCTCACCTCGCGGGTGAGAGCGCCGCCGGCCGAGCTCTCCTGCGCGACCTCGTCAACGCCACCCTCGGCTTCGAGGCGCTCGCCCGCGTCACCGGTCGCCCCGCCAAGAGCCTCCACCGCATGCTCTCGGCCGCGGGCAACCCGACCAGCGAAAGCTTCTTCGAGATCGTCCGCGCGTTGGCCGGCGCCTGCTGTCTGCGCCTGAGCGTCACCGCGCGGAGCGGCATGGCGGCGCGCGGCGCGGGCCACGCAGCCTGAGCGCCCACCAACGAGGCGCTGTCGACTCGACGAGGCCGACGAGGTGCCAGCCGCCTAGTCAGACCAGGTGCCAGCCACCTAGTCAAGTGATTGAAAGAATTGGAGTTGCGAGCAGGTCGCGCGCGTGGACCCACTTCGGCAGGGCGCGAAAACGGGCGGCGCCGAGGCGGCCCGCCAAGCGGCTGGCACCTGGCTGGCTCGGCTCGACAGACCCCGCGATCAGACGCGGCGGCGCAGGACCAGGGCGGCCGAGAGCGCCACGAGCGCGGCGAGCGCCACGAGCCCGGCCGGCGACAGCGTCGGGATCTCTTGGATGACCGGCGGCGCGTAGGCGCCGCAGGCGGTCGTCAGACCGTTGGCGACCAGGTTCCAGAGCTCGGCGGTGTTCTCGGAGCTGCACTCCTCGTCTTCGAGGAAGACGTTGATCCCGACGACAGACCGCGCCGCCGCTCGGGCGAGCATGTTCTTGCCCGCGCCGTCGGTGGCGAGCAGGGTGGCGCCCGGGTCGAGGAGACCCTCGGCGTAGTTGTCGTTGAACCAGTAGGTCAGCGCGCCGAGGTTCACGCCGTCGTAGATCGGGTCGCTCGGATCGGTCGCGACCCAGTTGCCGCTGGGGTCCGAAAGGTCATCGTCGAGCGAGATCCGGAAGGGGGAGTAGCCCGGGCTCATCACTCGGCCCGCGAAGGCCCAGTCCTCGCTGAACGCGTAGGTGCCGAGCACGACGCAGCGGCCTGCATCGACGTAGTCCGCGAGCACGTCGCCGAGCGCGGTAGGTTCCAGCGGCGTGTCGTCGCTGTATGCGAGCACCGTGTCGTAGGCGAGCAACTGCGGCAGCGTCGGTGTGCCTGCGGAGTGATCGAAGGTGTCGATCACCGAGAAACGGCCGGTCGCCGTGAGCGAATCGACGGGCGGGCACGAGTCGGTGATGATCAACACCGAGGGCTGAGCGTAGGCGGCCGAGCTCCCCACGACCAGCGCGAGCGCCGCACAGCGAGCGAGAATCGAAAGACGCGAAGCGACGATGGAATCCATGAGCCGGTCTCCCAGAAATGAGATTGCACCAATATTTTAGCAGACCACTACGCGCGGGACCGGTGCCACGCCGTCGCGAAGCGACTCGAAGCGAGAGCGTCGCCGGCCGGCTTCCACCTCTTCGGCAGCTCTTCACGACGCCCGCGCGGGCGCCGACGCGGAGATCCGATCAGGTGCCGATCAGGTGTCAGCCACCTGGCGCGCTGCGGCTCTCGTTTCGTCGACGCCCCCGTCGTGAAAGCTCTCCATAGAAGGGGGAGGTCTTGAGAGCGCCGAGGCGCTGCGCGTCGGTCGCCGAGGCTGGAGCTGTCCCCCGTAAGTGGAGCTTCTGTCCCGAGCGCCCGAATCGTTGCGAGCGTTCAACCCGGCGCGAACACTCGACAAGGTGCGACAAGGTGCCAGCCGCTTCGTGCGATTCCACCGCGAGGTGCCAGCCACCTAGTCAAGTGACTGCTAGGGTTGGAGTTGTCCATTGGCGGTGCGGATCGGCTGGCCTCGGTAGGGCGGGCCGCCAATTCTTTTATTAACGAAGAATCACAAGTTCTTTGATAAGCTTCGAGCCAATTCAAGCGAGCAACGCTCGTGAGAGGCTCGATGAAACGAGGGGAGACCGGCCGCTACGAGGTCACGACGACGACCGGGGAGGCCGTGCGCGCGTTCGTCCCAGCGCCGCTGCCGCCCCGTCCGCCGATCGATCTCTGCGGCGCGCGGTCTCAGCTCCTCGAGCGGGCGCAGCTTGCGTGCGGCCGGCTCGACGGCGTCTCGTCCCTCCTGCCCGACCCCGACCTCTTCCTGTACGCCTACGTGCGTCGGGAGGCGCTGCTCTCCTCGCAGATCGAGGGCACCCAGTCCTCGCTTTCGGACTTGCTCCTGTTCGAGCTCGACGAGGCTCCGGGCGCCCCCCTCGACGATGTCATGGAGGTGTCGAACTACGTGGCCGCGCTCGACCACGGCGTGGCCCGGCTGCGCGGCGGCTTCCCGCTCTCGAACCGCCTGCTGCGCGAGGTTCACGGCAAGCTCCTCGAGCGCGGGCGAGGATCCGATCGCTCGCCGGGAGAATTCCGTCGGTCACAGAACTGGATCGGCGGCACCCGCCCCGGCAACGCGCACTTCGTTCCGCCGCCGCCCGCCCTGGTCGAGGAGTGCATGGGCGCGCTCGAGCGATTCCTGCACGATGAGAAGGAGCCGCTGCCCGCCCTGGTCCGCGCGGCGGCGGCGCACGTTCAGTTCGAGACGATCCACCCCTTCCTCGACGGCAACGGCCGAGTGGGTCGGCTGTTGATCGTCCTCCAGTTGCGCGAGGCGGGAGTGCTGCGCGACCCGCTGCTCTATCTCAGCCTCTATTTCAAGCAGCACCGCGACGAGTACTACAGGCTCCTCGACCTGGTTCGCCGCGAGGGCGACTGGGAAGCTTGGCTCACTTTCTTCCTCGAAGGCGTGGCGGAGACGGCGGGCGGAGCGGTCGAGACGGCGCACCGGCTGCTCGCGCTCTTCCGCGACGACGAGCGGCGCGTCGCCGGCAAGGGGCGCCGGTTCCTCAGCGTGCAGCGGGTCTTCGCCGCTCTGCGCGCTCGGCCGATCGCGGCCATCAAGGACCTCGCCGCGCGCGCCGAGCTCTCCTTTCCCACCGTGGCGAAGGCGATCGAGACACTCGTCGGCCTGGGCATCGCCCGCGAGCTCACCGGCGCCCGGCGCAACCGCGTCTTCTCCTACGATCGCTACCTCGCCATTCTGAGCGAAGGGACGGAGCCTCTGTGAGCGGCGCCCCCTTCGACCTCATCGGCGACGTCCACGGCCACGCCGACGAGCTCGAGACCCTCCTCGGCCAGCTCGGCTACCGGGATGTGCTCGGCGCCTGGCGCCACCCGGAGCGGACCACCATCTTCGTCGGCGACTTCCTCGACCGCGGCCCGAAGATCCGCGAGACCCTTCGCCTCGTCCGCGACATGCTCGAGGCGGGGAGCGCGCGCGCCGTCCTCGGCAACCACGAGTGGAACGCCTTCTGCTTCCACACCGAAGACCCCGATGCCCCCGGCGAGCACCTCCGCCGTCACACCAAGAAGAACCTCCAGCAGGTCGCAGCGACCCTCGCGCAGGTGCCTGGGCCCGAGCTCGCGAGCCACCTCGACTTCTTCAAGTCGCTGCCGAGCCGCCTCGAGATCGGCGGCCTCCGCGTCGTCCACGCCTGTTGGGACGACGTCGCGTTCGGCGTGATCGACGAGGCCTACGCGCGCCACGGCGGCCTGACCGACGACTTCCTGATCGAGGGCTCGAACGCCGAGTCCCTGCTCTTCGCCGCCATCGAGATCGTCCTCAAGGGCAAAGAGATGGAGCTGCCGCAGGGTGACAGTTTCCTCGACAAAGACGGCACCCAGCGCACCCTCGCCCGCGTCCGCTGGTACGCCCCGCCCGAGGGCCAGACCACCGCGACCTACGCCCTCCCGCATTTCGAGGGAATCTCGCCCGCGCCCCTCCCCGCCAAGGTCCGCGCCGAGGCCCGCCCCTACCCGAGCGCCGCCCCACCCGTCTTCTTCGGCCACTACTGGCTCGCCGACCCCGAGCCCGCCCCGCTCGCTCCGCAACGTCGCCTGCCTCGACTACTCGGTGGCGCGCGGCGGCTTCCTGTGCGGCTATCAGTGGGAAGGGGAAAACGAATCGAACGCGGAAGGGGAGTCAGCGATCGCGCGGGAGCGCTTCGTGAGCACGGCCTCGGCAGGCCAGGAAGGACCCGGCCGTGAGCGCTTGCGCCGGTACGATCCACGCATGCCGACCGTCGTCGCGGTCCGCGCCCTCGAGCCCTTCCGGGTCTGGCTGCGCTTCTCGGACCGCACCGAAGGAACCGTCGACCTCGCCGACATCTTCGAGCGCGGCGGCGTCTACGAGCCCCTGCGCAATCCGAACCTGTTCGCCAGGGTCCGTCTTTCGCGGAGCTTCCGCACCATCGAGTGGCCCGGCGGCATCGATCTCGACCCCGAGGTGCTCCACGCGCGGGTCCAGAAGAGCGCCGCGAAGTAGCCGCCACACCAGAATCCGCAGCCGACCTTCACCGCAACTGCTCGACCGCGACTCCGAGCGCCTCGGCGGGAGGTCCCGCACCATGGCTCCGCGGACTTCTCGGGGGCGTTGATCGAGGCGGTCGCTCCGGTCGTCAGCGTCGTTTCGAGCGGGGACGAGCGCGCGCGCAAGGAGTACATCCATCCGCGGGCGACCCTGATGGGCGCCCTCGGCAGATGGTCCCGCGTGCCCGAGCCGCTGATCTTCGTCACCGAGCTGGTGGCGTTCTTCGATCTCGCGGGCTGGTCCAAACTCTCGCAGCCAAAGAGCGCGAAACAGAAGAAGCGCGGTGAGTTCTTCGGCTTCAGCCGGGCGGCCTACGGCATCGTCAAGACGCGGACGGACGGCAATCGGCTCTTCGTCTACACGGACTGCGGCAACCTCGAGATGAAGGAGGCGTACGCCTACGCTCTCGACTCGTCCGGCGTGCCGCAGCCCGCCACAGTGGTGCGCGCCTAGCGCTCGCGCACCCTCGCCGCAAAGGCTCGACTCTCACGCCGAGCACTCCTCTCCCGGCCCCAGCGCGATCGGGGTTTGGAGCCCGAGCGGCCCATTCGTCCCACGGCACTCGTGTACACTGTTATCGTGTGCAGGACCGGAGGCCGCAGATGAAGAACGTCACCCTGAGCGCCGAAGCCCACCTGATCGAAGCGGCCCGTGCCCGCGCGCGACAGGAACACAGCACCTTGAATGAGCAGTTCCGCCGCTGGCTCGCCGACTACGCGCAGCGCCAGCGCCGCGCCGACACCGCGCTCGCGGTGGTCGACGATCTCCAGGGCCGGCTGCGCACGGGCGGGCGCAAGTTCACGCGGGACGAGATGAATGAGCGCTGAGTTCCTCGACTCGAACGTCTTCGTCTACCTCTTCGACGAGACGGACGCCGGCAAGCGCGCGACCGCGCGCCGCCTGGTGCAGCAGGGCCTCGAATCCGGAGCGGCCTGCATCAGCTTCCAGGTAGTCCAGGAGACGCTGAACGTCGTCACCCGCAAGCTCGGCGCCACGGCGGACGACGCCCGCCGCCTGCTCGACAACCTCCTCGCCCCACTCTGGCGCGTCATGCCGAGCCCCGACCTCTACCGCCGCGGCCTCGAAGTGCAGGCACGCTACCGCCTCGCCTTCTACGACGCGCTCATCGTCGCCGCCGCGCTCGAAGCCGGCTGCACCCGCCTCTGGAGCGAGGACCTCCAGGACGGCTTGAAGATCGACCGCCTGACCGTTCGCAACCCCTTCGCCGCGAATCAGGCGAAGAAGGTCACGAAGCCAGTGGCGCGGAAGAAGCGGTGAGGACCGGGGACAGGTTGCGAGTTTCGAGATCCCGACCTGACCCGAGATCTCGGCCCGCGCTCACTGTGCGCCCGACCGCGGCGCGCCCTCGCGCCGCTCAGCCGCTGGCGCGAAGGGGCTCGATCGAGTCGAGGTCGTGGGCCGCGAGCCGTGCGACCTCCGTGTCGTAGCTCGCCTGCAGCGAGGTCCAGAACGCGACCGAGATTCCGAAGTAGCGCGCCAGGCGGAGCGCCGTGTCGGCCGAGATCGCGCGCTTCTCGTGCACGATCTCGTTGACCCGCCGGGGCTGGACGTGGATCGACTTGGCGAGCCGATAGTGTGAGATCCCCATCGGGCCGAGGAACTCCTCGCGCAGGATCTCGCCGGGGTGGATCGGCGGGAAGTCCCTCTTCGCGGCCTTGTTCGCCGTCTCAGTGGTCGTCGACGACTTCGACCTCATCCGCGTCACCCTCCTTCCAGACGAAACAGATTCGCCACTTGTCGTTGATCCGAATGCTGTGCGCGCCCGCTCGATCACCCCGCAGCGCCTCGAGCCGGTTGGCCGGCGGGATGCGTAGGTCGTCGAGCGTCCTCGCGGCATCGAGCATGCGGAGCTTTCGTTCCGCGAGCCGCGCCAGCTCCGCCGGGAACCGGGGCGCGTGGCGGCCCGAGTGGCGGAGCGGCGCCGACTCGCCCCGGTAGCTCCGGATCACCCGAGATTGATATCGCGGCGCAAGAATAGCGCGCAACGACATCAATCCGGAGCGCCGAACCGCCCGCCCCTTCACTCCACGGCGCGCGTCACCGCGAGCGGCTGCTCGGCCCAGGGGGCGGTCCAGAGCGCCTTGCCGTAGTCGGGCTCCCACTCGATTCGCGCCCAGTCGAACGGCGAGAGCCAGGTGCGCTCGCCGATCCGACCAGGTGCCGACCACCTGGCGCGCGAAAGCTCTCCATGGAAGGGGGAGACCGTGAGGGCGCCGAGGCGCTGCGCGGCAGCCGTCGAGACCCGAACGACCCCCCGTAATTGGAGCTTCTTCTCTCGACGCCCGAGCTGCCGCGAACGCGCGCCTTTGCCCGAATCCGATCCCGGGCGCCTCGGCCAGCCGCGCGAGCGTCGCCCGCCGCGGCCGAGTGCCGGACGCTCTGGCGGCCGCCTCGAGCTGCGAGAGCGCCGGCTGCGTGATCCCCATCCGCCGCGCGACCGGATGACCCTCTTCGTTCGTTTCGGAAGTAGAAGACCGGAGCGGCCGCGGCCCTCGGGCGCACCCGGGGGGCTGCCGGGCCGTCGATGCCGTCGCGCGCGCCCTCCGGAGGCTCGGCCGGGAGGCTCTGGAGGCCGGTGGGGTGGGGCGCGGTGGGCGAAAGGGGACTACGATCGATGTCGATGCCTCGACCTGCGCCACGAGCGCCGCTGGCGACGGTCGCCGCGCTCCTCGCGTTCGCCGCCCTGCTCGGCGCGAGCGCGCGGGCGGGAGCCGAGTGGCTGGTGCTGCGCGACGGCCTGCGCCTCGAGATCCGCGGCGAGCCGCGCGTCGAGAAGCGGCGCGTCGTCTTCACCCGCAGCGACGGCACCCTCTCGGCGCTCCCGCTCGCCGAGGTCGACCTCGACGCCACCGCCGCGGCGAACCTCCCGCCGCCCGAGCCGGAGCCACCCGCGCCCGCCCCGCCGCGCGCGCCGATCGTCCGGCTGACCGACGCCGACTTCGACCGTGGGGACGACTTCGCTCAGCCGACGATCCTGTTGTTCACCGCCGCGGTGTCGCCCTGGTGCGAGGAGGCGCGCAAGGCGCTCCGCGCGAGCGGCGCCCGCTACGAGGAGCTCGACGTCGAGCACGACGCCGAGGCCGCGCGCGTGCTTCTCCTGATCGATCCGCAGGGCAGGGTCCCGCTGATCTTCTTCGAGGGCCACGTCGTGCTCGGCTTCTCGCGCGAGGCGCTCGACCTCCTCATCGAGAAGTGGCGTGCCGCCGAGGCCGCCGCCGTGGCCGCCGAGGACGCCAGCCTCCGCCCGCCCGAGCGGCATGCCGCGCCCCCGCCCTGACGCCGGGGCCGGACGACCGGCCCCCGCCACTGTCAGCTCCTGTCAGTGACCGGTGATAGAAACGCCGGGTTCATGCGTCGCGCCGGGCCGGCTCCGTGGCCCGGCGAGGTGAAGGGAAGGCGCCCCGGGCGCTGACCCTTAGAGTCGCTACTCTGTAGCTCTGCCGTCCGGTGGTTCTCCGTGGCGCCCCAATCGACGGCGCCGACTTCGGGAAGCGGGGAAGCGATTGGCGCGAGAAGCCGCAGGCCGCAGGCCGCCACGCCGCAGCGCGGTGAGCGATCCCCCCGTCGCGCCCGACCGCCGGCCCGGAGGCTCCGCGCTCGCTTCGCTCGACCGGCTTCCCGAGCGACCCGGGCTTCGAGCCGCGAAGCCTCGGACCGAATCCGGCTCCGTCCGCGAGTCGGGGCATCCGGATTCCGTCTCTTCGGAGTGGCAACGACCACTCTGGGGAGATCGGAATGCCGGAGATCTGCCGCTTCTTCGGGATCGTGATTCGCATGTACTTCGACGAGCATGGCGCCCCGCACTTCCATGCCATCTATGGCCGGCACAAGGTCTCGGTGGCGATCGAGGGGCTCACCCTGCTCTCGGGATCCCTTCCCCCGCGGGCTCTCGGCATGGTGCTCGAGTGGGCGGCGCTCCATCGCGAGGAGCTGCGGGAGAACTGGGAGCGCATGCGCCAGAACGAGCCCCCGAAGAAGCTCCGGCCGCTACAATAGAACCGTGCACGCCGTCGTCGCCGTCCGCGCCCTCGAGCCCTTCCGCGTCTGGCTGCGCTTCTCGGACGCGACCGAGGGCGTCGCCGACCTCGCCGACCTCTTCGAGCGCGGCGGCGTCTTCGCCCCGCTCCGCGACGCCGGGCAGTTCGCCCGGGTGCGCCTGGTCCGCAGCTTCGGCACCATCGAGTGGCCCGGCGGCGTCGACCTCGACCCCGACTCGCTCTACGAACGGGTCCGGGCGGGCGCGCGCGAGTAGTTTCCGCGCCGGAAGCCGGGAGACACCCTCACCGCAACTGCTCGACTCCCACCCCGAGCGCCTCGGCCAGCCGCTTCAACGTCGCCCGCCGCGGCCGCGCCGCCGGCGCCTCGAGCTGCGAGAGCGCCGGCTGCGTGATCCCCATCCGCGCCGCGACCTCGGCCTGCGTCAGCCCCAGGTACTCGCGCCAGGCGCGCCGGAGCGTCAGCCCGTCGACCACCGTCAGCCGCATCACCTCGTGCGGCACCGCGCCGCCGTCGGGCACGCGCGGGGCCGCCTCGACCAGCTCGCAGATACTCCCGATAGGGGATCACCGCGAAGGCGGGCTCGCCGTCGCGCCAGATCGTCTGGACGTCAGTAGGTCCGCTCATTGCGCTTCCGGATCTCTTGGACGAGGACGACTTCCGTTCGGCCTTTGTCATGGGTCGAGAACCCTCTTCTGCGACGTGAAGGTGGCTCGTTCGACCTGCCACCTCACATTCGTCTACATTAGTCCAGATAGGAATCCTGAGAGGCCATCCCTGCGCCGAGCTCCCCGCCCGAGATCGCGCTGGGCTCGGCGTCACGACCCGAAGCCGAGGGAAGGACGGCTCCAGTGAAGAAGTCCGGTCGGTACCAGGCCCGAGGCACGGAAGCCGAGCACGAGCCCGGCTCGCGCGGCCGTGTGCTCAGGAACCTGCTGGGAATCCGGTCGGCCCGGGCGATGGCGGAGGCGGAATCCGTCGCGCTCCTCGAGGCTACGGAGCGTCTCACCCACGAAGTGCGAGTCGACCAGCGCCTCACCGCGGACGACATCCGTCACATCCATCGGTCCTGGCTGGGCGCGATCTACCCCTGGGCCGGCGAATATCGCTCGGTCAACCTGTCGCGCGGCGAGCTGACCTTCGCCGCCGCGCGCGAAGTTTCGCGCTGCATGGCCGAGCTCGAGCGCGGACCGCTCGCCGACCACACGCCGCTCGAGCCCGCGCCCCTCGACGAGCTCGCGGGCGCGCTCGCGCTCGTCCACGCCGAGCTCGTGCTGATCCATCCGTTCCGAGACGGCAATGGTCGCTGTGCGCGACTGCTGGCGACCTTGATGGCGCTCCAGGCGCGTCTGCCGCTACTCGACTTCGGAGCTCTCGAAGGGCGGGGCCGGCAGGCGTACTTCGCGGGAATCCGAGCGGCCTTCGACCGGAGCTACACGCCGCTCACTTCGCTTTTCCGGCGGACCCTCGACCGGACGCTCGCCGGGGCTTCGAAGGGTGGGCGGCGATGACCGCCTGCTTCCGGAAGGGCGCACGGATGCCCTCGATGGCCGAGGAGCTCGCGACCGAGACGATGAGCGCGCGGCGTGCGGCCGCGCGGTCGCGGAGGTACGGATTGGCCTGGGCGAGGGTGGGGCTCAAGGTAGGCGAATTCTATCAGTCCGGGCCTCCTCGCCCTCACTGCCCCGCCCCCGCGATCACCCGCCCGAGCTCCCGCGTCCCGACCCCGAGCGCGAGCAGGGACCGGATCGTGAGGTCGAGCGACACCGAAGCGTCCGCCGCCTCCATCTTCGCGACCCGCGACTGGCTCGACCCGATCTTCCGCGCGAGCTCGACCTGCGTCATCCCGACCTTCGCCCGCCGCTCCTTGAGCGCTCTCGCGAGCGCGACGTGGAGCTCGACGAGCGCCTCCTCCGCCGCGTCCAGCCCGAGAAACTCGGCGACCGTGCCGAATCTCCAGCCGGCGGATTCGAGGCGTTTTCGCTTGCCAGGAGTCATCGAGTGGGTCGTGCCCATGACCCCGCATTGTATGTCGAATTCGACATGGATGGGCCAGGCCATCTCGCGCCGCGAGGGAAGTGGCTGACCATGCGCCTCTTCGTCGCCGTCACCGACCGTGCCTGGTTCGAGCACCTGCGCCAGATCCCGGCCCTCGACGAGGCCAACTTCTGGCAGCCCTCGGGGCGCACGCGTTTCCGCGCGCTCACTCCGGGCGAACCCTTCCTCTTCAAGCTCCACAGCCCGGACGACTTCATCGTCGGCGGCGGCTTCTTTGAGCACTTCTCGCTCGCGCCGATCTCGCTCGCCTGGGAGTCGTTCGGCGAGAAGAACGGCGCCGCCTCGTTCTTGGAGATGCGCCGGCGCGTCGAGAAGTACCGGGACTTGGCGCCGGCGCCGCACGAGGACTACACGCTGGGCTGCATCCTCCTGGTCCAGCCCTTCTTCTTCGAGCCGCACCGCTGGATTCCGGTGCCCGCCTCCTGGAAGAAGAACATCGTCCGCGGCAAGGGCTACGCCACGAGCGAGGAGGAGGGCCGGGAGCTCTGGAACGAGGTCCAGCTCCGGCTGGCGAAGCCGGCCGAGGAGGTTGCTGCTACGTCGCACCTCCCGCTACCGATGTTCGGCGACCCGACGCTCGTGCGCCCGCGCCTCGGCCAGGGCACCTTCCGCATCCTGGTCACCGACCTCTACCACCGCCGTTGCGCGATCTCGGGCGAGAAGGCGCTGCCGGCGCTAGAGGCGGCGCACATCCGACCGGTCGCCGAGGGCGGCCAGCACGAGGCCTCGAACGGCCTGCTCTTCCGTTCGGACATCCATCGCCTCTACGATCGGGGCTACGTGACCGTGACGCCGGACTACCGCTTCCGCGTGAGCCGGAAGCTGAAGGACGACTTCGACAACGGGGAGCCGTACTACCCGCTGGCGGGGCAAGAGATCGAGAAGCCGGGGGATCCCCGGCTCTGGCCGAACCGCGAGACGCTCGAGTGGCACGCGGACACGGTCTTTCGCGGGTAGCGAGTCGAGCCGAAACAGGAACCGGAGCGAAACGGGAGCGAGGATGGTCGCGAAGCGAAAGAAGAAAGCCGGCGCGAAGCCCTCGGATCGCCCCACCTCGCTCGCCGGGGCCCGGCGTATCGAGGGGCACATCCAGGAGCTCCGGGGCGTCCAGGTCGTCCTGGACCGCGACCTGGCCTCGATCTACGGCGTTACGACGTCGGCGCTCAATCAGGCGGTCAAGCGCAACGCAGCTCGATTCCCAGCGGACTTCCGATTCCAGTTGACGGCGGACGAGCGCGACGACTTGAAATCACAATCTGTGACGTCAAGTCGCCGACACGGCGGCCGGCGCACGCTCCCCTGGGCCTTCACCGAACACGGTGCGATCATGGCGGCGACAGTCTTGAACAGCTCGCGCGCGGTCGAGATGAGCGTCTTCGTGGTCCGCGCCTTCGTCCGCCTCCGGGAGCTCGCGCGGAACCACGCCGAGCTCGCGAAGCAGGTCGCCGCGCTCGAACGGCGCGTCACCGGGCACGACGAGGGTCTGAAGGCGGTTCTCGCGGCGCTGCGCGAGTTGCTCGAGGAAGACTCGAAGCCCCGGCGGCGAATCGGCTTCGGCCAAGTCGCCGGCGGGTGAAATCGTAGCGGGTGGGGGAGCACGCATGGCGAAGGCACGACGCGCGACGAAGAAGAACGGCGTCACCGAGCTCGGCTACGAGGCGCAGCTCTGGAGAATGGCGGACGCGCTGCGCAATAACATGGACGCGGCGGAGTACAAGCACGTCGTCCTCGGCCTCATCTTCTTGAAGTACATCTCGGACGCCTTCGAGGCGAAGCACGCGGAGCTGGCGGCGCAGAAGGCGAAGGGCGCCGATCCGGAGGACCGGGACGAGTATCTGGCGGCGAGCATCTTCTGGGTGCCGAAGGAGGCGCGCTGGGCCTTCCTCAAGGCCAGCGCCCCGCAGCCGAAGATCGGCCAGATCGTGGACGAGGCGATGGATGCGATCGAGCGCGACAACCCCTCGTTGAAGAGCGTCCTGCCGAAGATCTACGGACGCGAGGGGCTCGACAAGCAGCGGCTGGGGCAGCTCATCAACCTCGTCTCGGACATCGCCCTCGGGGACGCGGCGTCGAAGGCCAAGGACACGCTGGGTCGGGTCTACGAGTATTTCCTGGCGCAGTTCGCTTCAGCGGAGGGAAAGAAGGGCGGGCAGTTCTACACGCCGTCGCACGTAGTGCGGGTGCTGGTGGAGATGCTCGCCCCCTACAAAGGCCGGGTCTACGACCCCTGCTGCGGCTCGGGCGGGATGTTCGTCTCGTCGGAGAAGTTCATCGAGGCGCACGCGGGCAAGATTGGCGACATCTCGATCTACGGCCAGGAGTCGAACTACACGACCTGGCGTCTGGCGAAGATGAACCTCGCGATCCGCGGCATCGACGCGCAGATCGCGCACATTGGCGGCGACCGTCTCGACCGTTTCTCTAAGGGTCAGGCCGGGAGACCGAGGGTGTTCTCGAATATCACCCTGAGTGTTGGGGGCCTACCTTGAACTGGCCACAACTCCTTTCGAGAAGGCGACTGGGAAGTGCGAAGGAGCCTGAGGCGCGAGCAGCGAGGACGGAGTTTCAACAGGACTACGACCGAATCATCTTCTCGAGTGCCTTTCGGCGGCTTCAGGACAAGACTCAGGTTGTTCCGATGGCAGAGAATGACTATGTTCGACGGAGACTTACGCACAGCTTGGAGGTTTCATGTGTCGGCCGGTCTCTCGGCGCGAGGGTAGGCGCAGCAGTGACTGAGAGTGACGCCGCGCTACGGGAGTATTCGGTTCACGACTTCGGCGATGTTGTGGCCGCAGCCAGTGCGGCACACGACATCGGCAATCCGCCGTTCGGACACTCGGGAGAGGAAGCGATCCGGAGCTGGTTCGCCGAGAAGGGAGAGCCGTTCCTCAAAGGACTTGACGACCAGGAGAGGAGTGACCTGCTTCGGTTCGAGGGTAACGCCCAGGGCTTTCGGATTCTTTCTCGACTGCAGTATCCACAAAACCCAGGTCTGCAGCTCACCTGCGCAGTTTTCGGCGCGATCGCGAAGTACCCGCGGCCCTCGCATCTCCCGAAGGGAGGAGGCGCGAGCGAAAAGAAGTTCGGGTACTTGAAGGCGGACGAATCGGCATTCCGCGAAATGGCTGAAACCCTGGAATTGCCGGTCAGGGCGGGAGGCGGCTGGGCCCGCCATCCTCTGGCGTTCCTCGTTGAAGCAGCTGATGACATCTGCTACCACGTTATCGACTTGGAAGACGGCTATCGGAATGGCCGGGTCAGATTCGACGAGGTGCTCGAACGTCTCGGGCCGATTGCCCTTGCGTACAGGAATGGGCAGGAGACCTCGACATACAAGAGAATCGCCGACGATGACAACAGGGTGGAGTACCTGAGGGCGATTTCGATAGGAAATCTCATCGAGGCTGTAGTTCAGGCATTCATGGAGAACTTGCAGCCCCTCCTGTCGGGGGCATTCGAGAGATCGTTGGTCTCCGCGAGCGCCTTCGCCTCCAACGTCGAGGGGATCGGCGAGTTCAACCGGCGCCAGATCTATTCGGCGCCGCGAGTTCTTCAGATTGAGGCTGCAGGCTTCGAGGTCATCTGGGGCCTGCTCGACCGCTTTGTCCCAGCGATCGCAGGGGCGCAGCTGGCCAAGAAGGACGAGAAGCTGCGACAGCTTGTGCCGCCGCAGTTCCTAACGGAGGATTCCTCAAGCTATGAGCGGCTTCTGATGGTCACGGATTTCATCGCAGGAATGACGGACACGTTCGCCATACGCATGTTTCGGCGAGTCAGTGGTGTCGAGATTCCTGGGTCATGACTCTGAAAGCAGTCTCACCTCGCGTGCATTGAGGCATGCTGGTCTGATGACTAGAACAAAGCTCACCCTCCAACAACTCGAAGCCCACCTCTGGGGCGCGGCGAACATCCTGCGCGGCAAGACCGCGGGGCAGGACTACAAGAACTACATCCTGTCGCTGATGTTCTACAAGCGCCTCTGCGACCAGTGGGAGTGCGAGGCCGACGACGCCATCGCCGAGCTGGAGCGCCAGCAGGGCCGCGCCTTCAGCGAGAAGGAGAAGGCCGTCTTCCGCAAGCGCGGCGAGCACCGCTTCCAGATCCCGGACGGCTCGCGCTGGGGCGACGTGAAGGCCGCCTCGACGAACCTCGGCGAGGTGCTCACCAAGGCGATGCGCGCCGTGGCGAACGCCAACGACGAGCTGCGCGGCGTGTTCACCGTGGACTGGAACCAGCCCGCGCCCGACGGCTCGGGCAAGCCGCTCATCCCCAACGAGGTCGTCCACGCGCTCATCCAGCACTTCGACGAGCACGACCTCTCGAACAGGAGCGTCCCGTCCGACGTGCTGGGCCGCGCCTACGAGTACCTGATCAAGCAGTTCGCCGACGACGCCGGCGCCAAGGCGGGCGAGTTCTTCACGCCGCCGGAGGTCGTGGACACGCTCGTGCGCATCCTCGAGCCGCGCCCGGGCGACACGGTCTACGACCCGACCGCCGGCTCGGGCGGCATGCTGGTGCACGCGGCCGACTTCCTCCGCGAGCAGGGCCACCACGCGACCAGCGCCCGCTACTTCGCCCAGGAGATGAACTGGGGCAACGCCGCGATCGGCAAGATCAACTCCGTGCTGCACGGCCTCGAGGCCGACATCAAGGCCGGCGCGAGCACGATCACCGACCCGCAGTTCCTCGAGGACGGGCGGGTGAAGCGCTTCTCCCTGGTGCTCGCCAATTTCCCCTTCTCCGACGAGTTCTGGTGGCTGAAGCCGGAGCAGCAGACCGACGACAAGAAGAAGAAGGACAAGCTCAAGAAGGAGATCTTCGGCAAGGAGGGCTTCAAGGACCCCTTCGGCCGCTTCGGCCGCGGCACCGGCTTCCACGCGCCGCCCGCGGGCTACGGCGACTACGCCTTCATCCTGCACATCCTCGCCTCGCTCACCGACGACGGCCGCGCCGGCATCGTCTGCCCGCAGGGCGTGCTCTTCCGCGGCCAGCCGGAGGTCGAGGAGGAGACGGGCGAGCTCGACGACGACGGCAACCCGAAGATCAAGCGCCGCAAGGCCGACGACGAGCACCTGATCCGCAAGGCGCTGCTCGACTCGCGGCTGATCGACGCCGTGATCTCGCTGCCGCTCAACGTCTTCTACGGGGCCGGCGTGCCCGCCTGCCTGCTGATCCTGCGCAAGCAGCGCCCCGCCGCGCGCCGCGACCAGGTGCTCCTGATCTACGCCGCGCGGCACTACCGCGAGCTCTCGGCCCAGAACGAGCTGCGCCCGCAGGACGTGATGCGGATGCTCGTCCACTACCACGCCTACGGCGACGCCGCGAAGGTGCCGGGCCTCGTGGACGAGCACGCCGGCCGCATCCGCCGGCAGATCGACGCGCGCGAGGAGGAGGAGATCGGGCGCATCGAGGCGGAGTACCAGCCCCAGGCCGAGAAGCTCGCGGCGCTCGACGCCGAGCTGGCCGAGGCGCGCAAGAAGGAGGCCGCGGCCGGGACGAAGCAGGAGAAGGCCAAGGCCGCGAGCGCCATCGCGAAGCTCGAGAAGCAGCGCGAGAAGCTCGCCGCCAAGCTCGCCGAGCGCGACGAGCGCATCGCCGAGGCGCGCCGCCGCGCCGAGGACGACCGCAAGGACGTGGGCGCGGTGGGCGACGAGCTGATCGCCCTCTACGCCGACCCCGACGAGCTGCTCAAGCACGCCCGCGTCGTCGGCCTCGACGAGATCGAGGAGAACGAGTTCAACCTCAACATCCCGCGCTACGTGGACACCTTCGAGCCCGAGCCGCGGGTGGAGGTGAAGGACGCGCTGAAGGCGCTGCGCGAGGCGGAGGCGGCGGCGACGGCATGCGGAGAGCGAGCTTCGAGCGCTTCTGCAGGGAGGTCGGCTATGCGCGACTGAGCCTTGAGCGACGTCGCCACGACTGCTTGCGGAGGTACGGCGTCCCCGACAGCTGGACGGCCCAGACCCTGGGCGCTCTCGCGCAAGTAGTCGGCGGCGGACGCCAAGCCGCGAGAAGCGCGCTTCCGAGATTGACGGCAGCATCCCTGGGCCAGTCCGACCGACCTGACAGCGAACCAGTCGAGTCATCGTCAGACGGCGAGTACATCACCGAGGCGCGGCTGCGCTCGTCCGGCTGCAGCGACTGCTCCCCGCGGGTACGGTCCGCTGCACGAGTCCGGGCTACGATCGGCGCGAAGGCCGTCGCGGCGATTCCGATGACTACGCGACCAGGGTTCGCGAGCTCTCTGCCGCGCGTCCGTCGAACGGCGACTTCCTCTACCACCTGCTCGACCTGCTGACGCCGGTCATCAAGCGTCTCGGCAGCTGGGACGACCTTCGACGCGGTCAGCGAGCGGGACATCCGCACCGCTGTCGGTGCGCCGTGCCTCCGCCCGACGAGCAAGCCGCCATCGCCCGCATCCTCGACGCCGTGGACACGGCGCTGGAGCGCACCCGCGCGGCGGTCGAGCGGGCGCGGGAGCTCGAGCGTGCTCTGCGTTGCAGCGAGTCTTCTCGAGGGCGTGCGGCGTGCAACCGACGCAGGAAGACCGGCCACTGGACAGCTGCCAAGGTCATGGGACGCGTACCGTAGGGCTCGGTGGCTGAAGCTCCAGTACGGCCTGTCAGTCCCGATCGCAGCCGCGTCGGACGCTCCCCATGCTTCGGATGGCGCAACATCCAGGACGCGTGCGTTCTGACTGTCGGACGACTTCAAGATTCGCGAGCTTGCCGTCGCGAGTGTCGCCGATCGGTATCTGCTAGCGTCGCGACGATCTGCTGTTCAACGGGACCAACGCTCAGGACGTCGGATCGGGAAGGTCGGCGTCGTGCGATCATGATGAGCGGGCTGTATCGCCTCGACATCCGATCCGTATCGCTTCCGGACCCGAACCGAGGTCGCAGCTGCTTCCGGCGTATCGTGCCTGGTACCTCGGCATCGCGTCGCAGTGCCGGACTCTCAGCGGTACGTCGACGAACTCCGGCGTTCAACAGATCAACATCAACGCACAGCCTCAGCAAGCTCCTGATTCCCGTTCCGCCGACGAGACTGCGCGAGCAGCGAGATCGTCGCGACTGCTGGACGCGCCGATGCAGCACGTGACGCGCTTCGCGCGACGGCTCGCTGCACATCGAGCACTGAAGAAGTCCCTCATGCACGACCTCCTCACCGGCCGCGTCCGCGTGCGCGACACGCGTCGAAGGTGGCCGCGTCATGAGCGAGTACGGCTACGTCGAGCAGCCCATCCTCGGCTGGCTCTGCGGCGAGCCGAAGGCGAAGTACGGCGCGCGCGGCCTCGGCTGGACCTACCGCGACGAGGCGGCGATGGCGGTCTACGAGCGGCCGCTCGAGGATCCGCTGGTCGAGAAGCTGCTGGTCGCGGCGATCCTGCGCATCAACCCGGCGGTGAAGACCGAGGCGCAGGCGATGCTCGCCGTCGCGGCGCTGCGCAAGACGATGTCCCACCCGGACAAGCTCACGGCGAACCGCCAGACGCTCGACCTGCTGCGCGACGGCGCCAAGGTCGTGCTCGAGCCGGGCGCGGACGCGACGACCGTCCACTTCATCGAGTTCGATCCCGCCAAGCAGGACCGGAACGACTTCACCGCGACCAACCAGTACCGCGTGCAGGGCGTGAAGCAGTGCCGCGAGGACACGGTGCTGCTCGTGAACGGCATCCCGCTCGTGATCGCCGAGTACAAGAGCTACGTCGCGAGCGCCAAGGACTGGCGCGAGGCGGTGCATCAGCTCCATCGCTACCAGCGCCAGGCGCCGCCGATGCTCACGCCGAACGTCTTCTGCGTGGCGGCCGACGAGGAGGAGTTCCGCTACGGCACCGTGCTCTTCCACGACGCGAGCAAGGACGACATCGAGCGGCACCTCGACTCGTGGGGCCGCTGGCTGAGCCTCTACCCCGAGCGCCACGGCTACTGGAACGAGCCGGAGGCCGCCGACCCGGACGATCCGCTGGAGGCGCCGGTGCGGGGACTCCTGCGGCTGAAGCCGGCGCATCTGCTCGACTTCCTCCAGCACTTCGTCGTCTTCGAGACCAAGAAGGGGACGACGACCAAGAAGATCGCGCGCTACCAGCAGTTCGAGGCGGTGAACGAGCTGGTGGACCGCACGGTGTCGCTCGCCGGCAAGCCGGTGGACGCGCAGGACCGCACCGGCCTCGTCTGGCACACGCAGGGCTCGGGCAAGTCGCTGACGATGATCTTCGCCGGCCAGAAGCTGCGCCGGCACCCGGCGCTCGACAACCCGACGGTGCTGATCGTGGTGGACCGGCGCGACCTCAAGACCCAGCTCTCGGACGACTTCGACGCCTGCGACTACCCGAACGTCGAGAAGGCGCTCGGCGTCGAGGACCTGAAGCGCAAGCTCCGCGCCGACTGGCGCGGCACGCTGGTGACGACGATCCAGGCCTTCCAGAACATGGGCGACCTCGCCCCGCTCACGCGCGACAACGTCATCAGCATGGTGGACGAGTGCCACCGCTCGCAGAAGGGCGACGGCACGGAGAGCTTCGCGATGACCATGCGCGTGAAGCTCGCGAACGGCTTCCGCTACGGCTTCACCGGCACGCCGATCGACCGCACGATGCAGAACACGCACCGCGACTTCGGCCCGCTGAAGGACGGCGTGCAGGAGCGCTACCTCAGCTACTACGGCATCCGGCGCGCGATCCGGGACGGCGCGACGCTCGAGGTGCACTACATCCGCGACCAGGTGCCGTTCCAGGTGGACGAGGCGGCGCTCAACGTCGGCTTCGAGCAGATGTGCGCCGAGATGGAGCTGGAGGACGAGGAGGCGAAGGACTTCGTCCAGCGCCAGCGCGCGCAGTGGAAGGAGCTGGCCCGGCATCCCGACCGCATCGAGATCGTGCTCGAGCGGATGCT
>CAVOXC010000005.1:0-13789 GCA_963700315.1 uncultured Acidobacteriota bacterium
CGCGTCGCTCGCCGGGTGCGGTTTCCTTCGGTACGAAGATGGTCGGCATTGGAACGAGCTCCCTCCGATTCAGGCCGGCGGCATCGTAGCTGCCGGCCCCCGACCATTCAAGCGCGGGTGTGGGGGAGTCGGCCCACCCGGGAGGGCGGCTCTTTAGAATAGGTAAGGAGGAACTCATGCGCCGAGCCCTTTCGACTCTCACCGTCCTCGCCCTGGTCGCCGTCGCGCACCCCGCCGGGGCAACGCCCGCGTCGATCCACGATCCGACCGCGTATCCGCTCGTCTGGGCCGAGCCTGGCGTCGAGCGTGTCGCCGAGCGGCTCGATGTCGAGTACGGGCGTCCGGGCGACCGCGCGCTTCGCCTCGATCTCTTCGCCCCGGCGGGTGCGCCTCCCTCCGGCGGCTGGCCGGCGGTGGTCTTCGTGTCCGGATTCGGCGACGACCCGGCGCAGCCGCTCAAGAGCTGGGGCATCTACAGGAGCTGGTTGCGAACGATGGCGGCGCGGGGCTACGTGGCTCTGATGGGCGAGACCGATCGCGCCGACGTCGCCGGGAGCCTCGCGGCGCAGCTCGCCTGGCTCACCGGGCACGCCGACGAGCTCGGTGTCGATGCGGCGCGAATCGGCCTCTGGGCGTGCTCGGGCAACGTGCCGGCGGCTCTGGAGCTCGCGATGTCGTCCGCCGCCGGAACCGGGTTGCGCATGGCCGCGCTGCTCTATGGCGCCGGTGACGCGGAGCGGATTCGCGGCGATCTGCCGGTCCTCCTGGTGATCGCCGGCCGCGACTCCCCGGGCTTGATCGAGGCGGAACGCCAGCTCGCGCGGCGCGCGGTCGAGGCCGGCGCGCCCTGGACGGTGGTCGAGGCGCCGGTCTTGCCGCACGCCTTCGACGCCTTCGACCGCTCGGGCGCCAGTCTCGCCGCGGTCTGGCAGGTCCTCTCCTTCTTCGACGCCCAACTGCAGCCGCCACCCGCGGCGAAGGGCGAGACCGCGGAGCAGCGCGCGGCGCGCGAGGCGATCGGGCGCCTCTACGGCCGGGAGTGGCAGGCGGCGCACGACTACTACAACGAGCTCGCCGACGGCGCCGGTGCGGACGATCCTCGAGTCTGGAGGAATCTCGCCTGGGCGCGGCGCGGGCTGGGTTCCGGTATCGGCGAAGTGTTGGCGCTCGAACGCGCGCTGGAGCTCGAGCCGGAAGATCTCGGGTTGCGCCGCCGCTGCACCCGGTTGGCTGGCGCCATCGGCGCGTGGAGCAACGTCGAAGCGGGGCTGGGTCCGATCGCGGCGGATGCCGTGGCGGATGCGGATGACCTCGGCCTGCTCGGTCTCGCCCGCCTCAAGCTCGACCGTCCGGACGACGCGGTCGCACCGCTCGAGCGGGCGGTCGCGCTCGGTGCCGAGCCGGCCACCCGCTACAACCTCGCCTGCGCGCTCGCGCGCACCGGCCGAACCGCGGAGGCGCTGACGGCGCTCGCCGGAGCGATCGAGGCGGGCTTCGCCGATCGGGCGAGCCTCGAGTCGGATCCGGACTTGGAGTCGATCCGCGCCGACCCTCGCTTCCGGGAGCTACTCGAGCGTGTCGTGGCTGAACCTGTCGACGGTGGGACCGGACCGACGCCGACGCCCTGAGTCAGCCCGACCGGTGCTCGGGGCGGGCGAGGTCGAGCACGCTCTTGACCGGCGCGAAGGTCGCGCCGGGCACCTCGACGAAGAGCGTGTTCCACCCCGCCATGGCGCCATTCCAGAGGCCGGGACGCTCGAGCACGGTGAGCTCGCGCCCATCCTCCGATTTCGTCGCGACGAACCAGGCGTCGGGATCGACGAAGTCGTCCAGCGGGTAGGGCCGTCCACCGCGGTCGCGCAGGGCGACGGCGAGATCGACAGGATTGAAGTGGGTCGAGGAGCGCCAGATCGCCTGTTGCTCGTCGTCGCCTTGATCGACTTGTGACGACTCGACGATCTGGGGGCTCTCGGCGCCGTTCGCGCCGAGCGTCCAGAACGGTCCGCCGCCGGGCTCGCCGGTGTTGGGCACGACCCCGCAGACGCGCAGCGGCCGTGCCAGGACGTCCGCCAGGTGGTCGGCGAGCAGATCGTCGTCGAGCGTCTCCGCAGCCCTCGGCGGGCGGCGACCGAGGGTCGCGCCGGCCCAGTCAACCTCCTCGCGGAGCGCGGCGCGGTCGAGCGCTCCGGCGTCGAGGCGCCGGCCGATCTCGCGGAGCCGCGCCTGAAGATCGACCAAGAGCCCGACGAGCAGCAGCTTCGACGCGGCGATCTCGTCGTGGCGCCGCTCGGGCAGGATGTTGTCGATGTTCTTGATCGCGACCAGGTCGGCGCCCGACTCGGCGTACTCGCCGAGGTTGCGCAGCAGGGCGCCATGTCCAGCGGGGCGCAGCAGCAGCGAGCCGTCGTCGCGCCGCACCGGCCGCCGGTCGGGGCCGAGGGCGAGCGTGTGGGTCGAGGGGCGCTGCTCGGAGAAAGAGACTTCGAGCCGCGCCTCGCGCTGCTCGGCGAGCCCGCGCGCCGCGTCGAGGGGCGACTCGAACAGTGTCCGGCTACCGGGCGGGATGGTGAAATGGAGACGGCAGAGCCCGGCGTTGTCGCGCAGGTAGCCGATGCCTTCGAGCAGCTGCTCCGCAAAGGCGGTGCGCGCCCCGCCCTCGACCTCGTGAAAGGGCAGGAGCGCTTTCGGCAGCCCGGCCGCGCCGAGGCCAGCGGGCGCCAGCAGGGTCTCGAGCAGCGGTGCGAGCGGCTTTTCGCGTGCCCGCTCCGCGAGCTCCCGCGGGTCGATGCCGAGGGCGCGCGCCCACGGGCGAGCGAGCGCGAGCTCGCCGATCCGCTCGAGGATCTCCTGGGCTTCGGCTGCCGCTGCGTCGCCCTGCCTGGCCCGTTCTCGGAGATTGGCCAGCTCGAGGTCAGGGTCGCTGCGGTCGAGCGCCAGCAACGAGCGGAACATCCGCGTCGCCGCGCCCGAGGCGGGCACGAACTTGGCGAGCCGGCCGGCGTCGCGGGCCGCGCGCGCGAGGGCGCGCAGCGCCTCGGCGCGCGCCCCGCCGACCCGGAGGATGCCGTCGCCGACGGTCGCCGGACGAGCGAGGCGGGCCGGCCGCGGCGGGGAGAGGAGCAGCCCGAGCTGGCTCCGCGCCTCGTCCCGATCGATGCCGACTTCGGCCAGTTGCTCGAGATCCGCAGCGGAGAGGAGGGGCTCCGAAGCCATGGTGTCTCAGCCCGGGTGTTCGGGCAGGCGGTCGGTGAGGGCCGCGAGCCGAGGCGCGGCGGCGTCCCTGGCCGAGAGCGTCGGATCGGCGATCGGCCACTCGATGCCGATCTCCGGATCGTTCCAGGCGATCGCGAGATCGCTCGCCGGATCGTAGAGGGCCGTGCACTTGTACTCGATCTCGGCCGACTCCGAGGTCACGCAGAAGCCGTGGGCGAAGCCGGGCGGGATCCAGAGCTGGCGGAAGTTGTCGGCCGAGAGCAGCTCGCCGTGCCAGCGGCCGAAAGTCGGCGAGCCGCGGCGCACGTCGACGGCGACGTCGAAGACCTCGCCCTGGATGCAGCGGATGAGCTTGCCCTGGAGGCGCCGGGTCTGGAGGTGCAGGCCGCGCAGCGCGCCCCGCCGCGAGCGCGAGTGGTTGTCCTGGACGAACTGGACCGGCAGCCCCTGGGTCTCGAACTTCGCCTGGTGAAAGACCTCCAGGAAGAAGCCGCGCTCATCGCGGTGGACGACAGGCTCGATCCGCAGGACGCCCGGCAGCGAGGTCGGCAACGCTTTCATGGCCTCGCCTCGGCGACCACGCCGCGCAGGTAGTCGGCGTACTCGGTCTTGCCCAGCCGGTTGGCGAGCTCGAGGACCTGGCCGCCCTCGAGCCAGCCGAGGTGGAGGGCGATCTCCTCGAGGCAGGCCACCTTGAGGCCCTGCCGTTGCTCGACCGCCGCGATGAACTGGGCGGCCTGGAGAAGCGACTCGTGGGTGCCGGTGTCGAGCCAGGCGATGCCGCGGCCGAGGACACGGACGTGGAGCTCATCGGCCTCGAGGTAGCTGCGGTTGACGTCGGTGATCTCGAGCTCGCCGCGCGGCGAAGGCTCGAGCGCCGCGGCGATGTCGAGCACGCGATTGTCGTAGAAGTAGAGGCCGGTCACCGCCAGGGGCGACCTGGGCCGCGCGGGCTTCTCCTCGATCGAGGTCGCGCGGCCCTGCTTGTCGATCTCGACCACGCCGTAGCGCTCGGGATCCTTGACCCGGTAGGCGAAGACGGTGGCCCCGCGCTCGCGCGCGGCGGCGGCCTGGAGATCCTCCGGAAAGCCATGGCCATAGAAGAGGTTGTCGCCCAGCGCCAGGGCGACGCGGTCGGCGCCGACGAAGTCGCGGCCGATCAGAAAGGCCTGAGCGAGGCCGCCGGGTTCGGGCTGCTCGGCGTAGGCGAGCGAGATCCCGAAGTCCGCGCCGTCGCCCAGGAGCCGCTCGAAGGCCGGCAGGTCCTGCGGCGTCGAGATCACCAGGATCTCCCGGATCCCGGCGAGCATCAGGCTCGACAGCGGGTAGTAGACCATCGGCTTGTCGTAGACCGGCAGCAGCTGTTTCGACACGCCGCGCGTGACCGGATAGAGCCGCGTGCCGGAGCCGCCGGCGAGAACGATGCCTTTCATGGTTGCCTCGGAGATTCGCCTGCCGATGGGCGCCACGCCCTCGCGGACGCCGTGGGCAGCGACGAGAGCTTATCAACCCGATTCGGCGCGGATCCGGGCCGGGTCCGCAGACTCGCCGGTCCGGGGGCCTCGTTGCGTGCAGCCCCACCGCCCTCCCGGTTGGCCCGGAGACGCGATGTGGCTTCGTTCTCTCCTCGCCCGACGGTTCTGGAATGCCACCCATCGCCGTGGCCCGCCGACGACCTGGTTCGACGACCGCTACGTGCGCCGCCACGTCAACCGACGCATCACCGGATCGCCGGACGGATCGAAGCGCTCGACGCCTCGCCCGAAGCGCTCCGGATCGCCCGCGAGCTCGCGGCCGTCTACCGGCGCTGAATTGCGGCACGCTTGCAAGCGACGCTCGAGTGGCTGGTCGGCGCTTCGCGTTCGGGGGTCGAGAGCTCACGCTCGCTGCGAGAAGCGTCCATAGAAGGGGGTGGCGCTCCTTTCGCGATGCCGCTTTGCGTTGGGCACGAGCGCCGGAAACAAGCGCTGAAGCTCCTGGCAACTCGGCGTCGCCCGCGGCGAGCCCGAACCTCTCGGAAACGGTGCAGGCGAGCCCAAAGATCAGCCCGCGGCGCCGCATCGATCGCGAAGCGGCGGAGGGGCCGTCCCTGCACCCTCATCACTGCACGCCTTCTCGAAGTGCGATCCGGCCTCGCCCCTGGCGCGCGGAGCGCCACAACGGCGTCGCCACCTGTCGTTCGTCGTTCTTGCGGACTTCGGAGAGCTCGGCGCGGTTGAGCTACGCTCTCGCCCCATGACGCCGTTTCAAGCCGTTGTGCTCGCTCTCCTCCAGGCGGCGACGGAATTCCTGCCGATCTCTTCGTCGGGGCACCTGATCCTGGCGCCACGGCTGCTCGGCTGGAGCGATCAGGGGCTCGAGTTCGACATCGCGACCAACAGCGGCACGCTCCTCGCGGTGCTCGCCTACTTCCGGCGCGAGCTCGTCGACATCGCGCGTGGCTTGCTGCTCTCGTTCCGGCCCGGAGGCGCCGGCGCCTGCGAGCCGGCGGCACGGCTCGGCTTCGCGCTGCTCTGGGGGACGATTCCCGCAGGCGTCGTCGGCCTCGTCGCCAAGGACTGGATCTCGACCTACGGTCGCAGTCCCCTGCTGATCGCGACGACGGCGATCGTTTACGGCGCGCTGCTCGGCGTCGCCGACAGGTTCGGCTCGAAGCGGTCCGGCCTGCCTGCGATCGGCAAGCGCGAGGGGTTGCTGATCGGCTGTGCCCAGGCGCTCGCGCTGGTGCCGGGCACTTCGCGCTCCGGGATCACGATGACCGCCGCGCTCGGCCTCGGCCTCGACCGGACCGCGGCCGCGCGCTTCGCGTTCCTGCTGTCGGTGCCGATCGGTCTGCTGGTCGCGGCCAAGCAGGCGCTCGACTTCGCGCAGGGCGAGATCGCCGGCCTCGCCCTGTCGTCGATGCTGATCGGGATCGCCGTTTCGGCGGTCGCCGGCTACGCGGTGATCGCGGCGCTCCTTGCCTGGGTGCGCACCCGCCCCTTCCTGGTCTTCGCGGTCTACCGGGTGCTCTTGGGGATCTTCCTCTTCGCCTACTTTTCCTAGTCGCCTTCGGCGAACGGATCGGCGGGCGGTTTGATCTTCGGCGCCGGCGGGAGCAGCCAGGAGACCGCCACCGAGCCGGCGAGCAGCGTCGCGATCACCGCGAGCGAGATGCCGATCGGCACGTGGAACCAGTAGCTCGCGACCATCTTGAGACCGACGAAGACGAGCACCAGGCCGAGCCCGTGCTTCAGGTAGTAGAAGCGCCCCATGAAGTCGTGGAGCAGGAAGTAGAGCGCGCGCAGGCCGAGGATCGCGAAGATATTCGAGGTGAAGACGATGAAGGGGTCGCGCGTCACGCCGAAGATCGCCGGGATCGAGTCGACTGCGAACACCACGTCGGTCGCCTCGAGCACCAGCAGCACGAGGAAGAGCGGCGTCGCCAGCCGGCGCGCGCCCTCGCGCACGAAGAAGCGTTGCCCCTGGTAGTCGGAGGTGATCGGAACGAAGCGGCGGGCGAGTCGCAGCACCGGGTTGCGCTCGGGATGGATCTCGCCGTCGCCCGCCGAGAGCAGCCGGAAACCGGTCACCAGCAGGAACGCGCCGAAGACGTAGATCAGCCACTGGAACTGGTAGATCAGCGCCGCCCCGGCGAGGATGAAGGCCGCGCGCAGCACCAGCGCGCCGACGATGCCCCAGAAGAGCACCCGGTGTTGCAGGTGGGCGGGCACCGCGAAGTAGCGGAAGACGACGAGGAAGACGAACAGGTTGTCGACCGAGAGCGCGTACTCGATCAGGTAGCCGGTGACGAACTCGAGCGCCGGGCGCGCGCCGAAGCGCCAGCCGAGCCAGAGCGCGAAGAGGAGAGCGAGCGAGACGCAGAAGGCGGTCCAGAGGGCGGCCTCGCGCGGCTTGACGGCGTGCGCGTGCCGGTTCAGCACGCCGAGGTCGAGGAACAGGATCACGCCGACCCCGGCGAGAAAGAGGCACCAGAACAGCGGCGATCCGATCGACTCGGGCAAGGGCTCCTCCGGCGGTTCAGTCTATGGTGCCGGTCGCTCAGATCACCCGGCGCGCCGCGAGGTCGGCGAGCTCGTCGTCGCCGAGGCCGAGCCGCCCTCCCAGAATCTCGCGGTTGTGCGCCCCGAGCGCCGGGCCCGCCCACTCCGTCCGTCCCGGCGTGGCGGCGAGGCGGGGCGCGAACCCGGGCACTTGGAGCGGGCCGCCGGGCGTCTCGACCCGCTCGATCATGCCGCGGGCGGCGAGCTGGGGATCCGCCGCCAGGTCGGCGACGGTGCGAATGCGACCGCAGGGCACTTCGGCCGCCGCGAGCTCGGCGAGGATCGCGTCGGTGTCGAGCGTCGAGGTCCAGGCGGCGATCGCCCGGTCGAGCTCCTCCTGGTGCGCGACCCGGCCGGCGTTGTCGCCCAGACGGGCATCGTCGGCGAGCTCGTCCCGGCCGATCGCCCGCATCAGGCGCTTGTAGTTCGAGTCGCTGTTGGCGCCGATGACGACCTGCCGGCCGTCGCGGGTCGGGTAGCTGTTCGACGGCACGATGCCCGAGATGGTCGTGCCGGAGGGGCCGCGCACGACGCCGAGCCGGTGGTATTCGGGGAGCGTGCTCTCGAGGCAGGAGAAGACCGATTCGACGATCGCGACGTCGACCGTTTGCCCGCGCGCACCCGGGCGGCGGCCGCGGTCGACAAGCGCGAGCAGGATGCCGATCACCGCGTGCAGACCGGCGAGGGTGTCGCCGAGCGAGAGGTTGGCGCGCACCGGCACCTCTCCGGGGTACCCGGTCAGATGACGCAAACCGCCCTCGGCCTCGCACACCGAGGCGTAGCCGGGGCGTCGGGCGTCCGGTCCGGTCTGGCCGAAACCGGAGACGCGGGCGTAGACGAGAGCGGGCGCGTCGGCCGCGAGCTGGTCGGGGCCGAGGCCCCAGCCCTCCATCGTCCCGGGCCGGAAGTTCTCGATCAGGACGTCGCTCGCGACGGCGAGCCGGCGGGCGAGGAGGCGCCCCTCCGGCCGCCGCAGGTCGAGCGTCACGCACTTCTTGTTGCGCGCGAGCGAGAACCACCAGAGTGAGGTGTCGCCGTCGAGCAGGCGCCAGCGGCGAATCGGGTCGCCCGCGCCGGGGGGCTCGATCTTGATCACCTCGGCGCCGAACCAGGCGAGCATCGCGGCGGCGTAGGGGCCCGCCAGCACCTGCCCGAGCTCCAGGACGCGCAGGCCGTCGAGCGGCCGTGCCGTTGCGCTCTCGTTCATCCGCCCACTCTATTCAAGCGCCGCGTCGATCTCTGGCGCGAGCGCGGGTCGCGGTCCGCGTTCGGCGAGCGAGACGACGACGAGGACGACGACGCCGGCGAAGAGCGCGAGCAGCGCGGCGGTGGCGGGGGGCGCGAGGAACGCCGGGCGCGCGAGACGGGAGACCGCTGCGAGCGCGAGGTGGACTCCGAGCCCGGTCGCGATCGCAGCGGTCGCGGCGCGCGCCGTCGCGCGGCGCCAGGCGAGGCCGAGCGCGAAGACCGGCGTGAGCGCGGCGGCGAGGGCGCCGAACGAGAGCGTGCCGAGCAGCGCGACGAGATCGCCGTAGACGAGCGCGACGCCGGCCGAGAGCACGAGCACGAACGCCGTCGCCCAGCGACCGAAACGGAGCTCGTCGGCGACCGGCCGACCGAGCGCGCGCGGCAGGTCGCGCGCCAGCGCGGCGGCGACGACCGAGGCGATCGAATCGGCGGTCGACATGATCGCGGCGAGAACGCCGGCCAGCACCAGCCCGGCGAGCGGGCCTGGCGCGATCGCCAACAGGAAGGCGGGCGTCGCGCCGTCGGGCGACGCGAGCGGCGCCAGCCGCCCGGTCGCGACGAGCGCCGGCACGGCGAGACCGATTCCCGCCCAGAGCAGCAGGCAGAGCGTCTGCCCGCCGGCGAGCAGCAGCGGCATCGCCGGGAGCTTCCCGGGATCGCGCAGCATGAGGAATTTCTGCAACAGGTGGGGTTGGCCGAGAACGCCCAACCCGAACAGCAGGTAGAAACCGAGTCCGAGCGCGGGCGAAGAGCCGAGGGGATCCAGGAAGCGGGGGCCAAAGGCCTCTGAGCTCTCGATCGCCGCGACGATGCCGTGGAGGCCGCCGCCGGCGTCGAGCGCGACCGCGAAGACCGCGACGCCGCAGACGAGCATGATCGCCCCCTGCAACACGTCGGTCCAGGCGCTCGCGACCATGCCGCCGGCAACGGTGTAGGCGACCAGGATGGCGACGCCGAGCGCAGTGGCGAGCGGCAGCGCCGATGTGCCCAGCCGCGCCTCGAGCCCGAAGGCGCCGTCGAGCGCGATGCCGAGCGCGAGCGCCTGAGCGCCCAGGTAGCCGATCGAGCCGACCACGATCGCGACCGCCGCCGCGGCGCCCGGCGCCGGGCCGCCGAAGCGGGCGGCGAGAGCATCGGGCAGCGTCAGAGTCTCCCGCGCCGCCGCGAGGCGCGCGAGACGTCCGCCCGCGGTCCAAACCAGGAGCGCCGCGGTGAAGCCGACCGGCAGGCAGATCATCAGCGCCGAGACCCCGAGCCGGTAGACCAGGCCGGGGCCGCCGATGAAGGCGAAGCCGGAGAACGCTGTCGTCATCGTCGCGAGGACGACGACACCCAGGCCGAGGCCTCGGCCGGCCACGAAGAAGTCCGCCGAATTCCGCGTCCGCCGTTTCGCCCAGAGGCCGATGGCGAGCGTCGCCACGAGGTAGAGGAGCGCCGCGGCGGCGATCATCGTGCGCGCCCCGCGGCGAGCGCCGCCGTCGCCGTGAGCGCGAACGGGACCAGCCAGAGCCCGACGATCTGCACCACGAGCGCCGCCGGCAGCCCCCCGATGTCGGCGGCGCCGGCCGAGCGGAGCGCGACCAGGACGAGCCCTGAGGCCACCAGGTCGACCGCCAACGCCAGGAAGACCCAACGCAACCAGCGCGGCCGCACCGGCCCGCCGGCCGCCATCAGCAACGCCGGGAGGGCCAGTCCGGCGACGGCGAGAAGCACTGCCCCGGCGCGATCGGACGCGACCAACCCCACCCCGGCGGCGACCGCCGCGATGGCGGCGCTGACGACGAACCGGTCGCGCTCTCGCTCTGGGTCAGGGGTCACGGCGCAGGAGCCTACCCGGTCGCGGCTCCAGGGCGACCGTCGCTTCGGCGCGAGAACGCCGCCGAGGTCGCGAGAGCACCGTGCTAGCGTCCCGAAACCGTGGCGAAATTCGTGACTTTCGAGGGGTTGGACGGCAGTGGCAAATCGACCCATCTGGTGCGAATCGCCCGCCGTCTCGCCGAGCGTGGCATCGCCCACGAGGTGACCCGCGAGCCGGGCGGCACCGAGCTCGGGCAGTCGATCCGGGGGGTCTTCCTGGACGACCGCTTCGGCGGAATGGATGGCTTGGTCGAGCTCCTGCTCGTCTTCGCCAGCCGGCGCCAGCATCTGCTCC
Organism: uncultured Acidobacteriota bacterium; assembly: GCA_963700315.1. GTDB lineage: Bacteria > Acidobacteriota > Thermoanaerobaculia > Multivoradales > JAGPDF01 > JACTMI01. The sequence goes on from CAVOXC010000005.1 coordinate 10,657, forward strand.
AGGTGATCGATCCCGCGCTCGCCGCCGGGCGCCTCGTGCTCTGCGACCGATTCACGGATTCGACGCGCGCCTACCAGGGGGCGGGCCGCGGCGTCGCCGCCGAGACGATCGAGCGCGTCGACAAGATCGCGACCGGCGGTCGGCGGCCCGACCGCACCCTGCTCTTCGACCTGCCGGCCGAGGCCGCCCGACGGCGTGGCAGCTCGCACAAGCGCCAGCGCGCGGGCCGGGTCGACCGCCTCGATGCCGAGACCCTCGGCTTTTACGAGCGTGTGCGCGCGGGCTACCTCGAGCTCGCCGGCGCCGACCCCGGCCGCTTTCGCGTGATCGATTCCACGGGCCCGCCGGACGTGACCGCGATAGCCGTCGACGCGGCGCTCGCGGATCTGTTCGGAAGCGAGCCGGCGTCGTGAGCGCGGTCGTCGAGCGGACCCTCGCGCTCGCGCGCTCCGGCCGGCTCTATCCGTCGGTGATCCTGCACGGCGGCGCCGAAGCGGAGCGCCAAGGCGCGACGCTCGAGCTCGCCCGGACGCTGCTCTGCGACCGTGAGGAAGCGGCCGAGCGCCCCTGCGGCGCCTGCCTGCATTGCCGGAGGATCGTCTGGCCGGAGGGCGGTCCGGGTCTGTTCCACCCCGACTTCCTGGTGCTCGTGCGCGACCTCAAGACTTCGACCTCCGCCGACGCGACGCGCGCCTGGCTGAAAGCGACCCACCTCGCCGCGTTCGAGGCACGCGGGCAGGTCTTCGTCGTCGCCGCGGCCGATACGTTGTCGGCCGAAGCGGGCGACTCGCTGCTCAAGGCGATCGAGGAGCCCGGCCTCGGCAATCCGAGGCACTTCTTCTTGCTCGCGCCCTCACGCCTCGATCTGTCGGCGACGCTGCGCAGCCGGAGCCTGCCGATCTTCCTCGGGCCCACCGAGCCGCCCGACGCGGCGCGGGTCGAGGAGCTCGCACGCGGGATCGGCGCCAGCGTCGACCGTTTCGCGGCGGGAGAAGGAGCGCACTTCCTGCTCGACGTCGCCGGCCGGTTCGCGGCGGCGGGCGACTGGACCGACCCGCGCGCCGAGGCCGGCTGGACGCTCGCAGCTAGCGCGGCGCGCATCGCGGCGCTCGCGCCGGAGCGCGACGAGGAGAGCCGGCGCCGCCTCCTGGCGCTCGCCGAAGCCCTGCTCGTCGCCCCGCCCTGGCGCCTGCGCGGCATCCCCGCCGAGCGCATCCTCGAAGGCCTCGCGAGCCGCCATCTCGCCCCGCTCGCACCCCCCGCAGCCGGCCCGACCGACGCTCCGCGTCGCTCGCGGTGACGCGGAATGTCGCTTTCGCCCTGAAAGCGCCGGTTTCTTGCAGGCACGAAGCTTGCGCCAAGCAGGAGTCGGAGAGCGACGATGTCCGAGGCATGCCGAAGCGCACTCGCAACGACGGCGGTCCTGGTCGCCCTGTCGGCGGCACCCACGCTGGCGCAAGAGCTGTTCACGCCACCACCGCTCGCGCAGGTTCCCGAGATCGATGTCGACCTCTGGGAGCTGCAGCCCGTGTCTCTCGAAGCGGCTCCGGCGCCGACGTTCGAGGAGCAGGTCGTCGAGATCGTCAACCAGGAACGGGCCAGCTGCGGCGCCGGCTGCCCGAAGCCTCCGCTCAAGCACCAGACGAATCTCATCGTCGCTGCCGAAGAGCACAGCCAGTCGATGGCGGTCAACGACTACTTCTCGCACCTCGACTTCGCGGCCGGCTGCATCGGCGTCGGCACCCGGATGAACAACGCGGGCTACACGGGCTGGTCCTCGGGCGGAGAGAACATCGCCGCAGGTCAGTCGACCCCCGTCAACGTCATGAGTGCCTGGATGGGAAGCTCTGGGCATGCGGCCAACATCCTCTCGACGAGCTATCGCGAGATCGGGGTCGGCTATTTCAATCAGGGCACCGACCAGCCCACGGTCGATCTCGACTGCAATACGAACTGCACCTGCAGCGACCCCACCGGCTGTGGCGGCGATCCTGAAAGCTGCTCCGCCGGCGCCTACTTCAAGTATTGGACCCAGGTCTTCGGCGCCCGCGGCGGCGCGACCGGGTATCCGGTGATCATCGAGCGTGAGGCGTATGCGACGACGACGGACATCGTCGACCTCTACGTCTACCAGCCGGGGGGATCGAGCCCGCAGATGCGCTTCGCCAGCGAGACCGGCGCCTTCACGCCGCTCCAGGCCTTCTCGACCAACGTCCTCAACTGGGCTCTCACTCCGGGCGACGGCCTGAAGGCCGTGATCGCCGAAGTGACCACGACCAGCGGCACCTTCCGCACCTGCGACCGCATCTGGCTCGACGGCTCGGGCGACACCTCCTTCGTCTTCGCCGAGGGCTTCGAGTGCGACGGCTTCGCGGCCTGGTCCGACGTCGTCAACTAACCCTCCGCAGACATCTCTCTGACCGTCGAGCGGCGAGGGCTCAGAGCTGGGAGCTCGACCACGCCGAGGTGTCGCCGCTCTCGAAGCCGTCCCAGAAGAGGAAGTCGGCGCGCAGGCGCTGGATGTAGACCTCGTGCTCCGACGACGCGACGCCGCCCGTGTCGTCGCTGCCGTGCCAGGCGACCAGGAACTCTCCGGCGCCACCGGGGCTCGCCACGACGACGGGTGAGAGCGCGTGGAAGAAGGTGTCGCCGTCCGGTCCCATGTCGGAGAGCCGGAAGTCGTCGGCGCCGAGCGAGGAGCCGGTCGCGGCGTCGAGCCCTTGGGCGAAGACCTCGAGCTCGTCGTTGACGAGCTCGCCGCGGTCGTCGTCGCCGTACCAGGCCACCAGGTAGCGGTTGAAGAGGGCCGAGTGGGCGAGCCAGGGTCGAACGGCATCGAACCTGGCGTCGCCGTCGGGTCCCAGCGCGCTCACGCGGAAATCGTTGGCGCCGGACTCCGCGCCGGTCGCCGCGTCGAGGCGCTGGCAGAAGATCTCCTCCTCGCCGTCGACCATGCCGTCGAGATCGTCGTCCCCCGACCAGCAGACCAGATACTCGTCTTGCCCGGGGGCGTAGGCGACGGTCGGATGGGCGGCGTTGTAGGCGCTGCTGCCGTTCGGCCCCAGGTCGCTCACGCGGAAGTCGTTCGCGCCGAGCTCCGCGCCCGTGGCTCCGCTCAGGCGCTGCGCGAAGA
>CAVOXC010000006.1:0-125085 GCA_963700315.1 uncultured Acidobacteriota bacterium
AGACATCCCGGGCATCAATATGCGGCTCCTTGTTTTTCTGACGAACCTGGTTCGAGGCGCGGCGGTTGCCCTAGTCGCTGCCTACGTGTTCGCAGTCGGCACGCTTCTCTTCGTTCCTGGTCGCTGGGATTTGATGGCCGCGCTTATCGTGTCGTTCGGCTTTGTCTACCTCGCTTTGTGGTTTGTGCTGCCAGCGGGGATTCTTCTTGGTTACGTCATCCCTGAATTCGCTTCTGTTCGCTCGAGGCGACTACGTCTAGCCCTTGGAGCGGCGCTTGGGCTTGCGCTGGGAGCCCTTGGTGGCATCCTCTTGAGCCGGGGCTATCTCGGTTCCACCGGGGCGCTCGAGGAGGGCTTTCTAAGTGAACCAGTTCTTGCTTCCACCATGGCTGCCTATACTGCTTCATGGTCAGCTTGTGCAGTGTGGCTTGCAGGCCGCCACAGGGAGCGGCGGGATGTCTAACCCCTATCAGGCCTCCGTCTGTCAAGGCGCGTAGCTTCTCTGTGACCAGCTCGACCGCTGGTCGCGTCCGTTCGGACGACCTCGTTTCTCACCGTCGCTGACTTGGCTTCGCGGTTTGGCCTGGCGACGATTCGTCGCTGCACCCAACACCTATCGAGGCTCGACGCGCACTCTCGGGTGCGCGGCCGCGGGGTTTTCCCGCGGCGTCCCAGAAGCTCGTTCGTGCCCTCGTTCCGTCCGATCGATTCGTGGAGCTCGGAGTCTCCGTTGGTAGCGGGCTCGGAGGAGGGGCAGCGTCGCGTGAGAGCGAGAAGATGAAAGGGAGGAAGCGCCGGCGTCTCTTCAATTCGGCGAGCTGTCCGGCCGTGGGGCTCCTGGACCGTTCGTTGGGCTCGACTCGTCCCAGGGCTCTGGGCCTCGTGCGGTCCTGTTGGAGCTCGGGTCGACGTCGACTCTCCTTAGGCGATGAGCTCGCCGGCGCTCCTCCCGAATCGATCAGGCCTCGCGATAGAACCTTTCCGCGTCGAACGGCTGCTGGCGCTTCTGCATATGAAAGACCGTGCGCCCGAGCTTGTGCGCGAGGACGGAAAGAGCCTTCGCTTTGCCGAATCGGGCGACGAGCCGGGAATGGAGCTTCTGCGCGCGCGGGTTGTTGCGCAGCAAAAGGACCGCGGCTTCCGAGAAGGCCCACTTCAGATGCACGTTGCCCTGCTTGCGCCCGCGCGAGCCGCCGAGCTTGCCGGCGGACTCGGTGCGCGGAGCAATGAGCCTGGAGTACGAGGCGAACTGCTGCACGGTGTCGAAGCGATCGAAGTCGGGGACCTCGTAGAAGATCGTCATGCCGAGAATCTCGCCGATGCCGGGCACGGAGCGCAGACGATAGAAGGCGGCGAGATCATCTCCCTTGGCACAGGCGACGAGCTCGCGCTCGAGATCGCCGACCAGGTCATCGACGGCGATCGAGCAGCCGGCAGTCGGCGACGATCGACGAGCGGCTCGAGCCTTCGGGAAAGCGCTCCGGGAAGCCGCTGCGATTCGGCGCGTGATCGAGGCGCTTCTCGAGCGGCTCGAGGTTGATCTGCGCCTCGGACATCTTGAGATGCGTGAGCAGCTCGGAGCGGAAGCGCACGAAGTGGAGCCGCCGGCGCAGCAGATCGCGGGTGGCTCGAAAGCGTCGCGGGTAGACGTACGCGAGTGGAAAGTTTCCACCGCGCAGCAGCTGGGCGATTTTCCAGGAGTCGAGCTTGTCGCTCTTGGTCTTCAGGCCGTAAACGGATCGCATGCCGAGGGCGTGACCGAGCACGAACTCGAATCCCCTCGGCTTCACACAAGTCCGCGAGCCAGTACCAGGCGAAGAGGCACTCACAGCCGACGACGAGGTCGCCGCGCGAAAGGGCGCGACGGCCTCGAGGAGTGCCTCCGGCCGGCACGGGAGATTCCGGTGCAGAACGGCCTCGCCGGCGCGGTCCAGGACGCAGACATACATCGATCGCGCGTGCAGATCGACGCCACAGCTGAACTGGTGGGACCCGGAGTACAATCGCATGCAGTGCCTCCTCTGGTAGGGTTGTTTGTCCACCCGAGAAGCTACCCCGTGGGTAGCTCCAGGGGAGGCCTGCATGAGCTTCAATTCGTTCGCAGCGGACGCGCTTCAGCGCCGCGGCTCCGCTTCGCCGGGCAGCGCTGTGGGGCGCGCCGCTGAACTCAGGATCCGTTAGCCGGCACTACTGAGAACTATGGCCTGCGACCATTTGAACTCTGAGTGTCTCAATCACTTTGAGACCGTCCGCAAGTACAGATGCTCCGATTGCGGAAACGTGTACATCTGCTCTTGCGAAAAGAAGTTCGCTCTACGACACTTGCCGCACCAGATTAGAGAGGGATGCGTCTTGCAGACCCAGGAGCGCGTGCCGGTGACTGGTTTCGCCGACAACATGTGCGCCGAGTGCCGCGGGCTGCCTGAGGAGCCGCACCCAAGGGCTGCAATTTTTGGGCAGAAGGGGAAGGTGGAACGATACTACTGGCGGGAGATCACCAAGTCGTACTACCAACTTCTCGAATGGCGAATCTCCGTCGCGCAGCCCAAGCCCGGCAGAAGCTCGGGCGTTGCGCCGTCAGGCGCTGAAGGCGTGGCAGCAGATTCATCTGCAGCAGCTCCAAAGTACGACACCCGCGAAGAGACGGAAGCGGGATCTCCTTCGCGAGGCCACACTGTTTCCACGAGAGAGATCAAGGCCTAGATATGTTCAAGTGGAGCGTGATGGGCAGCAAATCGGACGGTGGGTGGCTCCGGATGGCACCTTGGTTTCAGCGGAAGACCTTGCAAAGCGCGAGGCAGAATCTCGCGGCCTTCTCGTTCTTCGATGAGTGCTCCATCGTCTCGTGCCTCGTCGCGACGTCTCTCGTGCAGGTCATTCAGACGCCTGCGGACCCCCAAGTTCGCCACCTTTCGGGGCGTCGACGATCTGGATGGAAGCCAGGCAAGCGCGATACTCCGACTATTGAGATCCCGCTCCCGGAAGACTTCGGTACGCCGGGCTACTGGTTACGCCGCGGCGAACTGATCCAAGCGAGAACTCGAGTCACTGAAGCTAGCGCCCTCTCTTGAGGCAGTGTTCGTCAGGCGCATCCCTGCCACTGAGAGTCTCCGATTACCTCTGGGCGGCAGACGCAGAGGTCTTAGTAGACTCAAAAACCGCACTTCGGCGCCTACCGCCTCATGTGGTGCTGGGTGCCGTCGCTGGATCATGGAGCACCCATGGGACCGCATTCCCGGTTGGCCAGACTTACTTCTGCTTGGTGACGCCGATTGCTTTTCCGAGGTCAAGTCGCCAAATGACGAACTCTCGGCGAACAGATGCGCGGTTCAGGTGGGCCGGGTGGTCCGGCGGCGATCTCTTGCGAGATCATTAGAGCTTCGCAAGGTCCCGGATGTTGCCGCTAGCAGGTCGATCGAGCGGGCGCGCCGGGCGCCTTTCTTCCGCCTAGTGGCGCCGCGCGACACCAGATTCGCTTTCTGTCGAGTCAGCACTTTCGCACTTGGAGGAAAACGGCCTCGAGCGATTCGCACTCTTTGTTGACGGCTCGACCTTTTGGGCCCTCAAGGCTCTGAATGTCGAGGTGCAGGACTACGAGAAGCTCTACGGCTATGTCTTCGAGCAAGCTCGTGTGTCGGCGCCAGGTAGCCGCGCGCCGACGATGCAGCGCGGCAGAGCTTCGCCGCGTTCTATTGGTACGTAGTCGGGTCCATTGATGAGTGGGATCTCAGCCTGCCGCAATCGCAGACAGTGCTTCGGAACGCCTTCTCAAAGGACAAAGAAGTCCGAGATTACTGGCTTTCCGTTGCAGGAAAGGCGAACCAGGGGCTGGTGGGCAATCTTGACGACAAAAGGCGTGGGCAATGTGTGCGGTCGATTTTAGCGACTGGTACCAAAAGAAGAAGACGAGTACCGATGGACGCGTCGATTCTTTCAAGGCGTGCGAATGTCGACCGACCTTATTCCGGCACGCCCTCCTTGAGGACGGGCACTGGAAGGTCAACTTCTTGCACAAGTGGGTCGAGGAGAAGGGACTTGTGTAGCGCATCCGGTTTCCTGGACACTCGGGCCGCAAATCACGCGGCTTCTCGCCGCACATCGAAGCGAGCTTGTGCGGGCGCCCGATAGCCAAGCCGTTCGATGAGCCACTCGTGGTTGTAAAGCTCGATGAAGGCGGCGATGACCGGCCGCGCCTGTTCGATCGTTTTGAAATCGTGAAGCCAAAGGCACTCTTCCTTCAGGGTTCGGACGAAGCGCCCTGAGATGCCGTTGCACTGCGGCTCGCCGACGAAGGAGTGCGAGATCTTTCCGCCGAGGAAGCGAATCTCGCCGCGAAAGCGATCCGAGGTGTACTGGGTGCCCCAGTCGACCCGGAGCGCGAGACCTTCAGCGACGCCTTCGGCACAGGATCCAAACACGCTGCGGATTCCTTGCTGCACCGGCTCGAGCGCTGCGAAACGATCGCCGACTTTCGCGACGTGATGGCCGACGATGAAGTCATCGAAGTGGTCGATGGCGAAGAAGAGCCAACACCAACCCTCTCTTTCTGTGTAGAACTTCGTGCCGTCCGAGCCCCACATCAGATTGGGCTGCGCGCTCACGATCGAGCCTGAATGAGAGGGATCTCCATGGCGACGGCGGCTTCGATGGGGCGCGAGGAGCTCGTGCTCGCGCATCAGTCGGAGAATCCGACGGCGTCCGCTGCGAACGCCAAGCCGGCGAAGCCGCACATGGACCTTGCGGTGGCCTTCGGTCAGAAAGGGGCTCGCAGCGAGGACCCGGCGAATGGCTTCGAGCAGCTCAAGGTCGGTGACGACGCACCGTGGACCGCGCCTTCGAACGCTCGATCGCTCCTTCTTTCGCCCCGCCGAGTACCCACTCGAACGGGCCAGGCGATACGCGCCGCAGATCATTCTGAACGGGTACACCCGGGCAGTGCTCGGACTCGCCTGTCCCCTCATCGCCCGAGCTTCCTCAGGTCGTCCCCGAACCCCCTTTTTTCGACCAGGCCCTCGACCAGCTTCAGTTTCATCGTCAGCTCACCGACTTTGGCTCGCGCCCGCAGAAGATCGCGCTCGGAGTCCTCCCCCGAACGGCTCCGCAGCTTCGCGTTGCCACCCTCGAGGAACGCACGACGCCACTCCTCGAGAACGTGGGCTGGCTGCTGCGTCTCGCGCGACAGCACACCCAGGTCCTCGCCGCGCAAAGGACGCAGCTCGACCTCCGCCTTGCGCGCTGCGCTCCAGCGCTCGGGTACAGCCACACTCGATGGCGCCGACTCGGCGCGCGAGCCCCCCATGGGGGGCTCCTGCTTCTCAGGCAAAGACTTCACCTTCATCGCTTCCTCCTGGACGCCCTTCTACTCCCAATTCAGTGTCCAGGGAAATCGCGTGCGGCACTTGATACTTCCCTTGCCGTGGACATGGTTGCATTGCAGGACAACTACGACTTTGCGCTCGTCCTGTCGGTGATGCGGTAGCATCCCGTCTATCCGACACGTGAGGAGCCGCAATAAACACGTTGCAGCGGTCGAGTTCGTCAACGGTTCCCCTCCCGAGGCAAAGGGCCGAACTTTCTCGACTCGGCTTCGCGAGCATGCAGACTTCGTAGTTCGAATCTATGAAACGAGATTGATCAGGCTTGGACTCGCGTCACGTCCGCACGCGCCAGCGCCGGCCGGAATGGTCGTCGGCGAACTCGATCCCGAGCAACTGACAAATGGCGCGCCGAGTAGTCGGTTAGCGCAGGAAGCACTGGACCGCATCAGAATCGATACCGCAGTCACGTGGCTATCACCAAGTCACAAGAGCAGCTACTTCACGAAACCGGTGCGATCGAGAAGAAGGTAGAGCTCTTTCACGCTCGCATACTTGGGTGGCACTCGAGATCGCAGACGAATGCGCGAACGGTATCAATGGTCAGCCTGCTGACCCGCATTCTGGCTTTGCTGTGTTGCACCTGTGTTTGAGTTACTTTGAGACGATTGCCAAGTATGAGCAAGGGTATACGGGAGAAGGTGAGTCTAAGAAGCACTTTAGACTGGTCTCTCATCTGTCTTTCCGAGTCTCAGGCACGCGACACCTGCCGTCTTCGAGAAGCGTTCTACTGTTGTATAAAGCGGGACGTTGTGGCCTCTACCATGGTTCACAGACGAGCAAAGGAGTCCTTGGAGAACCGCCGTCAGCGCTGCGTTTCGCGCCCGCGAGGAGCTACGTTCAGATCAACCCGTTACTATGGCCAGGTTCTAAAGCGCACTTGGAAGAGGTGACTGGAATCGTCTCCTAAGGTCCAGAAACAAGCTGCTTCGACAGCGCTTCGAGCAACGCTTCAATCATGACAACCCGAATCAGGCGTAGGTGACATGCTCGGCTAACCCCTATCAGGCCGCCGTCTGTCAAGGCGCATAGCTTTTCTGTGACGAGCGTTTCTGCTCGTCGCGTCGGGTAAGACGATCTCACTTTCCATCGTCGCTGACTTGGCTTCGCGGTTCGGTGTTTAGCGACGTGTCGTCGCTGCACCCAACACCTATCGAGGCTCTTCGCGCGCCGTGAGGCGCGTGGCCGCGGGGTTTTCCCGCGGCGTCCCAGAAGCTCTTTCGTGCCCTCGTTCCGTCCGATCGATTCGTGGACCTCGGAGGATCCGTTGGTTGCGGGCTCGGAGGAGGGGCAGCGTCGGTGAAGGCGAAAAGATGAAAGGGAGGAAGCGCCGGCGTCTCTTCAAGTCGGCAAGCTGTCCGACCTTGGGACTCCTGGACCGTTCGCGGGCTCGACTACTCCCAGGGCTCTGGGCCTCGTGCGGTCCTATTGGAGCTCGGATCGAAAGCGACTCTCCTTAGACGATGAGCTCGCCGGCGCTCCTCCCGAATCGCTCAAGCCTCGCGATAGAACCTCTCGGCGTCGAAGGGCTGCTGACGCTTCTGCATGTGGAAGACAGCGCGACCGAGCTTGTGCGCGAGCACCGAGAGCGCTTTCGCCTTGCCGAATCTGGCGACGAGTCGCGAGTGAAGCTTCTGGGCGCGCGGGTTGTTGCGCAGCAGGAGAACGGCGGCTTCGGAGAAGGCCCACTTCAAGTGGACGTTGCCTTGCTTTCGCCCGCGCGAGCCGCCGAGCTTGCCGGCAGATTCGCTTCGCGGCGAAACGAGGCGTGCGTACGAGGCGAACTGCTGCACGGTGTCGAAGCGATCGAAGTCGGGGACCTCGTAGAAGATGGTCATTCCGAGGATCTCACCGATGCCGGGCACCGAGCGCAGGCGATAGAAGGCGGCGAGGTCGTCGCCCTTGGCGCAGGCGACGAGCTCGCGCTCGAGATCGCCGACCAGGTCATCGATGGCGTCGAGCAGGCGGCAGTCGGCGCCAATCGAGGAGCGGCTCGAGCCTTCGGGAAAGCGCTCGGGGAAGCCGCTCCGATTCGGGGCGTGGTCGAGTCGCTTCTTGAGCGGTTCGAGATTGGCCTGGGCCTCGGACATCTTGAGATGCGTCAGGAGCTCGGAGCGGAAGCGCACGAAGTGCAGTCGCCGGCGCAAAAGATCGCGGGTCGCTCGGAAGCGTCGCGGATAGACGTAGGCAAGCGGAAAGTTTCCACCGCGCAAGAGCTGGGCGATCTTCCAGGAGTCGAGCTTGTCGCTCTTGGTCTTCAGGCCGTAGACCGAGCGCATGCCGAGGGCGTGCCCGAGGACGAAGGAGATGCTCTCCTCTTCGCAGAGGTCAGCCAGCCAGTACCAAGCGAAGAGGCACTCGCAACCGACGATGAGGTCGGAGCGAAACGGCGCGATCGCCTCAAGGAAGGCTTCGGGCCGGCAGGGCAGGTTGCGGTGCAGCACCGGCTGGCCCTCACGGTCGAGGACGCAGAGGTACATCGTCCGCGCGTGCAGATCGATGCCGCAGGTGAATTCGTGAGACCGGGAGTAAACTCGCATGCAGTGCCTCCTTTGGAAGGGTTGTTTGCCATCCTCAAAGCTACCGCGTGGGTAGCCCCAAAGGAGGCCTGCATGAGCTTCAAGTCGTTCGAGCGGACGCGTTCAGCGGCGGCGTCCGGCTGCGCCGGGCAGCAGATCGTGGCGCGCCGCTCAACTCCAGATCCGTTATGCGGCCTAGCAGCATCGTTGTCCTAGCTTGCCTTTCACAAGGTTGTGTGGCCACGACCGTTCCTCCCGGCATGTCAGTCGTGCTCGGCCCAGAGCAGAACGCAATCATTCTCGAGCCGTGCTCGCGACCTGGCCCGGGCGAAGGCGCGGGTGGCTGGTTGGTCCCTGAGGACATAGCGGCGCGTCTCGATCTGGATCTCCCGAAACTCCGAAAGCTCACCTCAAGCACGTGCTGTTCTCTTGGAGGCAGGGTAGACGACCCCGGTGTTTATTTTCGCCAGTACTTCGGGGTAATCATTGGTGGTCGTAAGTTGGTCTATGTCAACGGTGTCGGTCGCCGCGGCGCGGACGGGTCTTGGCGAACGTCCGCTTTTTCAGTCTGTGACGGAGGTTCCGAGTTCTGGGGTGTGCTCTACGATCCAGAGACTAGGACATTTAGTGATCTGGCCTTCAATGGTTCGGCGTAGGCCGCATAACCCCTATCAGGCCTCCGTCTGTCAAGGCGCGTAGCTTCTCTGTGACCAGCTTCGACCGCTGGTCGCGTCCGTCCGGACGATCTCGTTCTCACCGTCGCTGACTTGGCTTCGCGGTTTGGCCTGGCGACGATTCGTCGCTGCACCCAACACCTATCGAGGCTCGACGCGCACTCTCGGGTGCGCGGCCGCGGGGTTCTCCCGCGGCGTCCCAGAAGCTCATTCGTACCCTCGTTCCGTCCGATCGATTCGTGGAGCTCGGAGTCTCCGTTGGTAGCGGGCTCGGAGGAGGGGCAGCGTCGCGTGAGAGCGAGAAGATGAAAGGGAGGAAACGCCGGCGTCTCTTCAATTCGGCGAGCTGTCCGACCTTGGGGCTTCGGAACCGTACTCGGGGCTCGACTTCGTCCCAGGGCGATGGGCCTCGTGCGGTTCAGATGGAAGCTCGGATCGACTGCGACTCTCCTTAGGCGATGAGCTCGCCGACGCTCCTCCCGAATCGATCAGGCCTCGCGATAGAACTTCTCGGCGTCGAACGGCTGCTTTCTCTTCTGCATGTGAAAGACCGCTCGCCCGAGCTTGTGGGCGAGGACGGAGAGCGCCTTCGCCTTGCCGAAGCGGGCAACGAGTCGCGAGTGGAGCTTCTGGGCGCGCGGATTGTTGCGCAACAGGAGAACGGCAGCTTCGGAGAAGGCCCACTTCAAGTGGACGTTGCCCTGCTTGCGCCCGCGCGAGCCACCGAGCTTGCCGGCGGACTCGGTCCGCGGAGCGACCAGCCTGGAGTACGAGGCGAACTGCTGCACGGTGTCGAAGCGATCGAAGTCGGGGACCTCGTAGAAGATCGTCATGCCGAGAATCTCACCGATGCCGGGCACCGACCGCAGGCGATAGAAGGCGGCGAGGTCATCGCCCTTGGCGCAGGCGACGAGCTCGCGCTCGAGATCGCCGACCAGGCCATCGATGGCGTCGAGCAGACGGCAGTCGGCGCCGATCGACGAGCGGCTCGATCCCTCGGGAAAACGCTCCGGAAATCCGCTGCGATTCGGCGCGTGATCGAGGCGCTTTTTGAGCGGCTCGAGATTGGCCAGAGCCTCGGACACCTTGAGATGGGTGAGGAGCTCAAAGCGGAAGCGGACGAAGTGGAGTCGCCGGCGCAGCAGATCGCGGGTGGCGCGAAAGCGCCGCGGGTAGACATAGGCGCTGGGAAAGTTTCCGCCCTTGAGCAGCTGAGCGATCTTCCACGAGTCGAGCTTGTCGCTCTTGGTCTTCAAGCCATGAGTCGAGCGCATGCCGAGCGCGTGGCCGAGAGCGAACGGGATGCCCTCCTGCTCGCAGAGGTCGGCGAGCCAGTACCAGGCGAAGAGACACTCGCAACCGACGACGAGATCGGCCTGGCGGAAGGGCGCGAGCGCGTCGAGAAACGCCTCCGGCCGGCAGGGCAGATTCCGGTGCAGGACGGTCTGGTCGGCGCGATCGAGCACGCACAGGTACATCGTCCGGGCGTGCAGATCGACGCCACAACTGAACTCATGGCAACGAGAGTAAACTCGCATGCAGTGCCTCCTCTGGAAGGGTGTTGGTCCACCTCGAAAGCTACCGCGTGGGTAGCCCCAGAGGGGGCCTGCATGAGCTTCAAGTCGCTCAACCGGATGCGTTCATCGCCGGCGGCTGCGCTTCGCGCGGCGGGCGTTGCGGCGCACCGGTTAGCTCAGATCCGCTAGGCGGCGGTGGAACCGGAGAAGTAGGATCAAGCGATCTGTAGGGGGAATGGTCATGGAACTGACTCTGGAATGCGAACGCGAAGAAGACGGGAGATGGCTCGCCGAAGTCCCTGAGCTCCCCGGCGTACTGATGTATGGCGTTTCTGCAAACGAGGCGATGGCCAAGGCAGAAGTGCTGGCTCTCCGGGTTCTGGCCGAGCAGATCGAACTTGGCGAGGCACAGCCGCAGCCGATTCGGTTCGTTGTCCCGGCGGCATGAGCCGGTGGCCGGCGGCGAAGGCTGGCCGGGTACTCGCAGCTCTCTATCGAATCGGATGGCAGCTCAAGCGCCAGTCCGGGTCTCATCGCACGCTCAGGCGTGAGGGCTGGCCTGATGCCGTTTACGCGTTCCACGATGGCGAAGAGATTGGCCCCAGAATGCTCGCCCGGATCGCGAAGCACACCGGGCTTCGCCCCGAGGACCTCTAAACCCCTAGCGGCGCCGCCTAACCGAATACGTGCCACCCACTTGGCACGGCCCTGAATCCTCGCGACTTCCCGTCAAGGGGCATTCCCGACGCCTGAACCGACTCGTCCCTACCGATGTGCACTCGTCGCGAAGGCTGCACTGAATGGAGTGGACTGGGAGGGCGTCGAGGCGCTGCGCGGCAGCCGTTCTCGCTCCAACCGGTCGCCCTAGGAGCCTGTCCGAGTAATGCGAAATCGGCAGATCCAGGGGGTGCCTCGACCCTCGGTCAGCAAGAGATCGTGGCTCCTGGACGATCCTCGCGCGACGACTCTCTCGCTCGCTGGCCGATAACTGGTTACCGGGACAGGCTCCTAGATGGAGATGTCTCGGCGTGTGAACGGACTCGACTCTCGCACGAGCGCCGAGGCGACACTGGGCGCTCACCTTGCTTCCGTCGAGCTGGAGCAGGGACCATCGCCCCACCCCACTCGGTCGCGAACCCGATCGGGTTGTGGCCGCCCGGCTGCTGGCATAGGCTCTTGTCGATCCAAGCGGATGGGAGCACGGCAGTTTCTGGCGATTCGGCTTCGGCCGGGTCCCATGGGCTTGGCCTCGAACGGCGTCGAACGCCAGGCCACCGCCGAAGCCGGCGGGGACAGCGGACACGCGAACCAGGGAGGTGGATATGAACAGACGGTGTTCCGCGAGTCTTCTTGGATTCCTCTCTCTCGCCGCGGTGGGCAAGGTGGCCCTCGCCGGAGCACCCTCTTGCCAGAGCCTTGCTGAGTTTCTGGAATGCGTGACCGTCGAGGGTGTCCGCACCCATCAGGCCACATTTCAGGCAATCGCCGACGCCAACGCCGGCATCCGCACCTCGGGCACGCCTGGCTACGATGCTTCGGTGGACTACATCGTCGACCAGATGACCGGCGCCGGTTACGACGTCACCGTGCAACCGTTCCAATACCAGACCTTCATCACGCTATCGCCGAGCGTCCTCGAGCAGGTCGCTCCGGCCCCCGCCGGACCGATCGCCAACAGCATCCTGTCGTATTCGGGAAGCGGCGATCACACCGCTGCGGTCAGCACCTTGGTGCTGACCACTGGCTGCAACGCGGCGGATTACGCCGGGTTTCCGGCAGGCAACATCGCGCTGATCGAGCGGGGAATCTGTACCTTCGCCCTGAAGGCCACGAACGCCTTCAATGCCGGCGCGGCGGGGGTGGTGATCTACAACAACGTCCCCGGCACGCTCAACGCCACACTCAGCAGCACGTTCACGCTCGACATCTCGGTCACTGCGGTGACCCAGACCGTCGGCCAGCAGCTGGCCGCGACGCCCGGCCTCGTCTTGCGGCTGAAAACCGACACGTTCCGTGGCCTGGCGACCAGTTACAACGTGCTCGCGGAGACGCCGGGCGGCGATCCGAATGACGTCGTGATGGTCGGCGCCCATCTCGACTCCGTCAACGCCGGCCCCGGCATCCAGGATAATGGCTCCGGCAGCGCCGCGATCCTGGAGACGGCGCTGCAGCTGACCCAGCTGAATGTGCGCAGCAAGGTCCGCTTTGCCTGGTGGGGAGCCCAGGAGGCCGGGCTGATCGGCTCGACGCACTACGTCGCCAACCTCAGTCCGGCGGAGCAGTCGAAGATCGCCCGCTATCTCGACTTTCACATGCTGGGCTCACCGAACTACGTCCTCTTCATCCTCGACGGTGACGATTCCGACGGCGTCGGAGCGGGGGCGGGTCCGCCGGGATCCGCCCAGATCGAGGCGCTGTTCGAGGCCTTCTATGCGGCGCGGGCTCTCCCCTACAAGGGCACCGACCTCGACGGTAGGTCCGACTACGCGCCCTTCTCGGCCGCTGGCATTCCCATCGGCGGATTGTTCGCGGGCGCTGAGGGCATCAAGACCCCAGAAGAAGTTGCGCTCTGGGGCGGCACCGCGGGCGACCAGTACGACCCCTGCTACCACTTGGCTTGCGATACGTTCGCCAACATCAGCCTCGATGCCCTGGACATCAACGCCGACGCCGTCGCGAACGCCGTTTACCAGTACGCCGGGATCCGGCCGGTCATCCAGGAGATTCCGGCGCTGTCTCCGGGCGGTCTCGCCGCGCTCGCGCTGTTGCTTGCCGGCGCAGGGCTCCTGTTGTTCAGGAGATTCTGAGCCTCGGGAAGCTCGGGAACAGGCTGCAAACCGTCCGCCCGCTCCGGTGCCAGCCTCTTGGCAGATTCGCGCCGGATAGGTGCCGAATCAGTGCCATCCACCTGGCACGGCCCTGCTCCTCGCGTCGCTGCGCGTTCTTCGATTCGCCAGCGGAATGGTTGCGAAGACCTGCCTTAGAGGGGAAGGGCTGTGGCCGCGTCGAGCCGCTGCGCGGCAGCCCTTCTCGCCCGCACCACTTCCCGTAGATGGGCATTTTCGACGCCTGCACCGACTCGGCACCGAAAAGGTGCGAAAGAGTGCCGCGAGAAGGTGCCGAGAAGGTGCGAGAAGGTGCCAGCCGCTTGTTCCCGTTTCGATCCAGGGGGCTCGAGCTTCGGTGTGGAGCGGCGCGGCGGCCGCGAGTGCTCAGCCGCTCGCGTCCAGCTTCGCCAGGCGCACGCGGCGCACGAGGTTCTCGAAACGGGCGTCGTCGCGCAGCCTGTCGAACACCGGATCGACGGCGTAGAACGGCGGGTAGAGCGAGCGCTCGGCGAAGTCTCGTTCCAGCCAGTGGAGGGCTTCGTCCTTCTCGTCCAGGGCGGCGTGAACGATGGCTAGGGCGACGTTGGGAACGTAGCGGCGGGTCGAGACCGCGAGGAGCTCATCGCGGTGGCGAATGGCTTCGTCGCGCCGGCCGGCCCTCGCGAGCGAGCGGGCGAGGAGGGCCCGGACCCAGGGGTCGTCGTCCGACTCGAGGCACTTCTCGTACTCGGCGATGGCTTCTTCGACGCGGCCACTCGAATGCAGGGCCTGGCCCAGGTGGTAGCGAGCGACGTAGAAGCGCGGGTCGAGCGCGAGGGTCTTCTGGAATTGAGCGATCGCCTCGTCGAAGCGGCGCGCGTAGAGGAGCGTGACGCCGGTGTCCGAGGCGATGCTCGGCGACAGCGGGTCGAGCTCCCCCGCCCGGCGCACTTCGGCGAGCGACTCGTCCCAGCGGCCCATGGCGAGCAACGCGATGTTGCCGAGCCAGTGGTGCGCCGTCGCCGAGCTCGGCTCGAGCTCGATGGCGCGGCGCAACGACCGCTCCGAGGCGGGTTGATCCCAGGCGTAGAACGACAGGTAGACCCCGAGCGCCGCGTGCGCCTCCGCCGCCGTGTCGTCGAGCTCCAGCGCCTTGAGCGCCGCCGCCCGCGCCCGCGGCATGCTCTCCTTGGGCGGCGCGACGCTCAACCAGCCGAAGAGCACATAGGTCTCCGCCAGGCCCGCGTACGCGAGCGCGTAGCTCGGGTCCTGCTCGATCGCCTGCTGGTAGAGCTCGACCGCCTGGCGCAGCGAGTCGGCCGTCCGCTGGTTCCAGCTGTACTTGCCCTTGAGGTAGAGCCGATAGGCCTCGGCGTCCTCCGTGCCGCGCTTCAAGGCCGCCGCTCGCTCGTCGCCGAACAGCTTGATCTTGAGCGCGTCGACCACCGCCAGGGTGATCTCGTCCTGGACGTCGAAGATGTCCTGCAGCTCGCGGTCGTAGCGCTCCGACCAGACGTGGAAGCCGTCCGCGGCGTTGGCGAGCTGCACCGCAATGCGCATCCGCTTGCCCGACGTGCGGACGCTCCCCTCGAGGACTGTGGTGACGCCCAACGCGCGGCCGATCTCGCTCAAGCTCTCCTTCTTGCCCTTGAAGGCGAAAGCGGAGGTGCGCGCCGCCACCCTGAGACCGTCGATCTTCGCCAGCGCGTTCAGCAGCTCCTCCGCCAGCCCGTCGCAGAAGTACTCGTTCTCGGGGTCCGCGCTCAGGTTGCGGAAGGGCAGCACCGCGATCGCGTGCCGGGCGCCCGAGTGCGCGGCGCCCGATCGGAACGGCGCCGACGACGGCCGTGCGGATCGCTGGCTCGGGGACGAATGCCGCTCGAGATCGGCCGGGAGTTCGAGGCGCGCCTGGACGCCCTGGAGCTGCGACCGGAGCTCGCGCGCCGTCGCGGGACGCTCGTCGGTGCGCTTGGCGAGCAGCCGGCCGACCAGGGCGGCGAGCTCGGCGGGGGCGTCCTCGCGCCGGAGCGTGAGCGGGGGCGGATCGCGGTGGAGGATGTCGGCGAGCACATCGACAGAGGAGTCGCCCTCGAACGGCTGCCGGCCGGTCAACATCTCGTAGAGCACGACGCCCAGGCTCCAGAGGTCGGTGCGCCCGTCGACAGGCTTGCCGCGCGACTGCTCGGGCGACATGTAGGCGATGGTGCCGAGCAGCACGCCCGGGCGAGTGTGCGGCGTGTCGAGCGTCACCCCCGCCGGATCGACAGAGTCGAGCGCCTGGGGGTCGCGCCACTTGGCAAGCCCGAAGTCGAGCACCTTGACCAGGCCGTCGGAGCGCACCATGACGTTCTCGGGCTTGATGTCGCGATGGACGATGCCGGCGTCGTGGGCAGCGGCGAGCGCGGCGGCGGCCTGCGTGGCGATCTCGACGCAGTCCGAAACCGGCAGCGGCCCGTGGCCGATCAGATCGCGCAGCGTCTTGCCGACGACAAGCTCGGTCGCGAGGTAGTGGTAGCCGCCCGCCTCGCCGATCTCGTGGATGGTCAGGATGTTCGGATGGTTGAGCGCCGACGCCGACTTCGCCTCGCGCACGAAGCGGGTCATCCGCTCCTCGTCGGCGGCGAGTACCTGGGGGAGGATCTTGAGGGCGACCTCGCGGTCGAGCCTGCCGTCGTGGGCGCGGAAGACCTCCCCCATCCCACCCGCGCCGAGCGTGGCGACGATGGCGTAGCGCCCGATCGTCGTGCCGACGGCGAGACTCATGGCGCAGGGCTCCGAATCTGTCCAGAACGCTCCACGGCCTACGCAGCCTACCCTCGAACTCGGCGCCGGCGTTCCGCCGCTGCCGTAGCTATACTGCCGGGGTGATCTCCAAGGTGGCGGACTCGGTGCGGGAGCAACGGCGGCGCGCGGTGCGGGAGCTCGCGCCGCTCGACCGACTCGCGCTGGCGCAAACTCTCGGCGACCAGGCGGCGGCGGCGTTCGCCAACGCGCACGGTGTGACGGTGAGCGACGCCGCCCGCCAGCTCGCGCTCCGCCGCCAGCGGGGCCGGCGCCCATCGCGCTGCGCCACGGCCGGATGAGCCTTCTCGCCGCCGTCGTCGCCCACCTCGGAGCGAACGGTATCCGCTGCGCCCTCATCGGCGCCGAAGCCCTCGCGCTGCGCGGCGCGAGCCGGGCGACCCTCGATCGCGACCTGCTGACCACGGACGCCCGGACCCTCGACGCCGCGCTCTGGAGCACCCTCAGCGCCGCGGGAGCGAGCGTCGAAGTCCGCCGCGGCGACGCCGACGACCCCCTCGCCGGAGTGGTTCGCTTCGAGGCCGCGAACGAGCGCCCCGTCGACCTCGTCGTCGGCCGCGCCGGCTGGCAGACGCGCCTCCTGGACCGCGCCGAGACCCTCGACCTGGGAGAGCTCCGCCTCGCCGTCCCGCCCGCCGCGGATCTGATCCTCCTCAAGCTCTACGCCGGTGGGCCGCAGGACGCCTGGGACGTGACCGAGCTGCTTTCCGGTGACGATCGGGACAGCGTCGTCGTGGCGGTCGAGCGCCACCTGCACGAACTCCCACCCGACGCCGCCCGGCTCTGGCGCAAGATCCTCGCCGGCTGAGCCCGCACCAAGGGACAAGCGCCCCGGAATCAACCCACCTCGTGAGATCCGTCGCTCGCGACGCCCGTTCCGGCGCGCACGGCTAGCCCACGCCGCGAACCGATCAAGTGCCAGCCAGGTGGCGATCAAGTGCTGGCGATCAAGTGCCAGCCGCGTGGAGCGTCGTTTGGAATCACCGCGTTGTCACGTGGCTGGCACGCGCGCCGGCACCTCTCCCGGCCTGCTCCACTCGATGCAGCAGGCTAGTGCTTCGCGGCCTGCGCGGCTCGGGCGTGCGCGACGATGCGGTCGACGTCCGCCCTGAATTGCGCCATGTCGTACTGCATGCCGTGGAGATAGGTGCTCCACCCGGCGTTCGACTTGGCGAAGTGCACGGCGTCCTCGATTTCGGCGTCGGTCGCGCCGTTGAGCCTGGCGAGCTCTGTGTGAAAGTACGTGCAGTACTCGCACCCCTTCGACGCGGCGACGGCCAGCCCGATCAGCTCGCGATACTTGTTGGGGATCGCTCCCGGCGCCATCTGCACCGCTTTGAGCGTGTTCCACTCGTGAGCCAGCGACACGTCGGGAATGGTCTGGAGGAAGCCCGGCACGAAGCCGAAGGTCTGTTCGATATCGGCGTACACCGCCTGGCGCTCGGGGCTCGGCGCGCCTGCGGCCTGGGCCGCGGAGAGAATCCCGCGCGCGCTCGCGACGAGCGCCACGACCAGCACAACGAATCCCCACAGCAGTTTGCGCTCGCGCATCTTGGTGCACCTCCAACGTAGGCCCGGGGGCGACATGCCTCCGGGTGAATGGGCTCTCCGGAGAAGCGAATCGATGCGTCGTCAGACTTTCGGGCCACGGCCTCCGGTCGTTTCGCGGGGCTTGCCCCGACGCCGCGTCACCGCCGTCTCGGCGCTCCGCTCGGGGACCATCGCCGCGATCATCCAACTCCCCGCTCGCGTCAATCGACTGTCGTCCGCGAAGGTGCGGGCCGAGATCATCGCGCCCTCGAGCGTCGCGAGAAACGTCCTCGCGACAACGGCGGCTGCGCCGGCGAAGCGCAGCTCGCCGGCGCGTCTCCCCTCCTCCAGGGTGGCCCGGAGCCACTCCTCCGTCTCGGCGAAGAAGGCCTTGACCTCCGTTTGCACCGGACTCGACAGGGTGGCGTAGTCGGTTGCCAGCCTGCCGCAGAGGCAAAGACGGTTGCCCTGGCGCAGCGTCTCGAGGAAGAGCTCCGCGAATCTCTCGAGCTTGCGGCGCGGACTCCGGTGCCGCTCGTCGATCGCGCTCAGATTCTCGTGGAAGGTTGTGCGATACCGGGCCATGAGCTCCCGGGCCAGGTCCTCCTTAGTGCGAAAATGGTGATGGACGCTGGCGGTGCGAATGCCCACACCGTGGGCGAGATCCTGAAAGCTGAAGCCGTTCAGGCCGCGCACCTGCGCCAGCTCCTGGGCGAGGTCCAGGAGCCGGTCCCGCGTGCTCTTGGTCGCGGTCATCGCAGGAAACCTACCTACTAATAGGTAGGTTGTCAAGGGTCCCGTCCCGCCTCGAGGGCGCCCTCTGCCTCCACACTTCGAGCCAACGCGATGCCACCGAGCAAGATCATCGACGTCGCCGACGAGGTCGACCACCGCGATCCCGGCAAATCCGCGCCCGACATCCGCCGCAGTGCCGACGCGACGCCCCGCCAATGCCACCAGCATGCCCGCAGGGAAAGCCAAGTCAGGCGGAAACCGAGCCGACCTTGAAGGTGCTTGCAGGTGCTGCTCGCAGGTGCTCGCAGGTGCCAGCCACCTAGCTAATCTCTGTAGTCAGGAGACCTGCCAAGTGCCCGGCACCGCCACCGGCCGATTCGCGGGGCCGATCGCGCGAGCCGGGATCTCGTCGGGATTCCTCAGGCCCGGCGACGGAAGTGCGTCTATACTGCGCCGATTCCAACGAGACAGAGAGGCAGGGATAGAGCCATGCAGCCGTCGGATCGACTCAGCCCGACAACGCAAGTCCTTCTCGCAGTTCTGACCACGGCGCTCACCGCGTCCACGCTCTCCGCCGCCACATGGCCCTCAGCCGGGTGCGCGGGCACGCTCCAGGCGTGCATCAACGCGGCCGCTCCGGGCGAGGTGATCGAGATCGCCACCAACGGCCCCATCGCCGAGTCGCCGCAAGTCAACGACAAGAGCCTCACCCTGCGACCGGCGGCCGGCTTCGCGCCGGTGTTCGCGTCGCCGCACAGCATCCTGCTGATTGGCGGCGACTTGGCGGCCACGAACCTGGTCGAGGGCATGACGATCACCAACGGCCGCCTCGTCGCGGTCCAGGGCGGTGAGGGCACGTTCGACGTGACCTTTCGCGACAACCTGATTCTCGACACCTTCAGCTTCGGCTCGGCGGTCGAGATCCGCAGCGGCAATACCCAACCCCCGTACGGCCCGGTCCTTTTCGACGTCTCCGACAACCAGATCACTGTCGACGGCTTCAGCGCCGGCGACCAGATCGGCGCGATCTCAGTCGGTAGCTTCGAGAGCGACGGCAGCGGACGGATCTCCGGCAACGTCATCGTCCAGACCGGCGAGTCGACCCAGAGCGCGGTGATCGGCTCCTACAGCGGCATCCACTCCCTCACCGTCGACATCCTGAACAACGACATCGGCGGCCAGGGCTTCAACAACGGCATCTCGCTGTTCCAGTTCGCACCCGGCGGGTCGATCACCGCGCGGGTGATCAACAACCTCGTGCGCGGCGGCCAGATCAACGTCGCCGGCCAGCCGGGCGGTATCGGCCTCAACGTCAGCCAGGGCGACGGCATCTTCACAGTGGTCAACAACACCATCGCGGACGGCGAGGCCGGCATCCTGGTGAGCGCGCGCACCGATCTCGGCGCCACCCTGACCGGTGTCCTCGCCAACAACATCGTGGCCAGGAACAGCAGCGTCGGCATCTCGATCGACCCAGAGGTCGCGACCACCTTCACCAACGACCACAACCTGGTGTTCGGCAACGGCAGCAACTACTTCATGGCCGGGCCCGCCACGCGCGTCACCGACCCGCGCTTCGTCGGTCCGAACGACTTCCATCTGCTGCCCGTCAGCCCGGCGGTAAACGGCGGAGAGAACACCCGAGTGCCCGGGGACATCACGGGCGACTTGGATGGCGTCGCCCGCATCCAGAACTTCAACGTCGACATCGGCGCCTACGAGAGCGCCTACTTCTCGGTCGCGGAGGTCCCGGCCCTCGGCCCGCTCGGCCTCCTGCTGTTGGCCGGAGGTCTGGGCGCGGCGGGCGTGGCGAGGTTCCGCCGCCGCCGCTGAGCCGGCGGCCCGCGCCAGGCGTTCGCGCCGGCCGTCGTCGCCGCGGCGTCGGACGCTCCGGTCGTTTCAGGTGCGACCAGGCACCAGCCACCTGTTCGGCGGTTCGGTTCGGTTTCCGCTTCAGCGCTCGAGCGCGGCGGTCCAGTTCAGCACGATCGTGGTCGGCGGCTGCGTCTGCCCGGAGACCGGGGCGACGGTGAGGACGCGGTCGCCGCCGGGCGCGACCAGATAGCGGCGGCGGATGACCGCCGCGTAGAGGGTGGCACGAAAGAGCGGCTCGGGAATGCCGGCCTCGAACGTGCTCGCCATCGCGACCGGGACGCGCATCAGCTCGTTGGCGGGCGTCAGGTAGAGGAGCTCGCGGCCATCGGGGCCGAAGAGGGGCTCCAGACCACCGCGGGTCGAGATCTGCCATCTCCCTGCGCCGCCCGTGCTGCGTACGTAGATCTCGGCCAAGCCGGACTCGTTCGACTCGTAGGCGATCCAGCGACCGTCCGGCGACAGCGTGGCGCGGGATTCGTAGAACTCCTTCGAGTCGGAGATCACCCGGGGCTCACTCGGCCGGCGCGGGTCGACCACCCAGAGGTCGTCCTGGCCGCCTTCAGTCCGGATGTATGCGATCAGATCGCCGGCCGCGGAGACGGACTGCGGCGTGACCGGCGCGTCGGAGTCGAGCAGCACCGTTTCCTCTCCGGTGCCGTCGACACTGCGGCTGACGATGGCCTGCCCGGTGGTCGCGCTGGGGCGCGAGTAGATGACCTGGCGGGAGTCGGCGGAAAAGAGCGGCCCGCGCTCGCGCCCGGTGGTGAACGTGAGCCGCGAGCTGACGCCGCGCCGAAGGTCACGCACCCAGAGATCCCGGCCGGAGTTCGGCAGGTCGAGCGTGTAGGCGAGCCAGCGCCCATCGGGCGAGATCGCGGTGTCGCCGATGTCGCCCGCCTCGCCGACCTCTTCGACCACGGTGCCCTGGCGATCGACCCAGACCAGGCGTCCGCCGACGATGCTCCCGGTGCGGTAGGCGAGCACGCCGACGCGCGATGCGGAGAAGGCGGCGAGACCGACCGAATCGGTGCCGAGACCCTCCGCGATCGGAATCGGCTCGCCGGTGAGCGTGCCGGTCGAGACGTCGAAACGCTGGGCGACCAGGGTCTGCTCCCGCACGTAGAGCAGCCGGTCGGGCGGCGCGAACTCGACCCGCGAGAGCCCGGCCACGACGGTCTGGATGCCGCTGCCGTCGGCGTTCGCGAGATGGACCGCGGAGCCTTCGGCGCCCTCGCCGATCGAGACGAAGAGGAGCTTCTCGGCTCCAGGCAGGAACTGCGGCCAGCCGACCTGGCGCCCGCCGGCCATCTCCTCGTCGATCAGCGTCGTCGGCACACCGCCCCGCGACGAGACCTGGCGGATCGGGTCGCTGGTATCGCCGTCGTAGGCGATCCGCCCGTCCTCGCTCCAGCTCCCGTCGGCGCCGCTCAACGCATCGCAGATCACTTGCGGCGGGCCGCCCGCGAGCGGCAGCTTCTTGAGCTTGCCGTCGCCGATGAAGGCGACGAAGCGGCTGTCGGGCGACCAGAACGGGCGGAAGGTGATCCCTTCGGAGCCAGCGAGTGGGCGCGCATCGAGGGCGTCGAGCGAGCGGATCCAGATCTGGCGCAGGCCGGCCTCGTCGGTGGCGGCGAAAGCGAGGTGGCGTCCATCGGGCGAGAGCATCGGCGCGCCGACGACCGGTAGCCCTGCCGGGGCCGGGACCTCGAAGCGAACCAACGGCGCCGCTGCGGGCGGCGTGGCGACGATGCGCGAGAGCGCGACGGTGGCGAGCGCCCCTGCCGCCGCCGCCGCTCCGAGGGCGACCGCGCGGCGCCAGCGCGGAGCGGGCGGCGCTGCCGCGACGGGTTCTCCGACCCCTTCGTCGCGTTCGTCGAGCTCGCCGCGCAGGATCTCTTCGAGCACGATGCGCGCGTCGGCGATCGAGTGCAGCCGCTGGTGCGGGTCCTTCCGCAGGCAGCGGTCGAGCAAGTGGCGGAGCTTGGCCGGCAGCTCGCTCGGCAGCTTGTCGAGGTCGGGCTCGACCTTGAGCACCGAGGCGAGCGTGTCGCTGACCGTCGGGCCGGCGAAGAGCATCACACCGGAGAGCATCTCGAACAGCACGACGCCGAACGCCCAGACATCGGCCCGGCGGTCGGCATTCGAGCCGCGCGCCTGCTCGGGGCTCATGTACGCCGCCGTGCCGAGGATCACCCCCTGCATGGTGGCGCCGATCGTCAGGGTCGGCGAATGGGCGAGCTCGGACGACGACGAGCCGGACGCTGTCATCGGGTCGAGCGCCTTGGCGAGCCCGAAGTCGAGCACCTTCACCTTGCCGCCCGGCGCCAGCTTGACGTTCGCCGGTTTCAGGTCGCGGTGGACGATCCCCTTCTCGTGCGCATCCTCGAGCGCCTCCGCGATCTGGCGGGCGATCGCGAGGCTCTCCTCGAGAGGCAGACGGCCGCCCGCCATCCGTTCGGCGAGCGTCGGTCCCTCGACCAGCTCGAGCACGAGCGCGCGCGTGACGCCGACTCTCCTCCAGGCCGTAGATCGAGGCGATGTTCGGATGGTTGAGGCTCGCCAGCACTTTCGCTTCCCGTTCGAAGCGCGCTAGGCGCTCCGGGTCGCGCGCGAAGGAGTCGGGCAGGACCTTGATCGCCACCTCGCGCCCGAGCTTGGCGTCGGTCGCGCGATACACCTCGCCCATGCCGCCCTTGCCGAGCTGGGCGGTGATCCGGTAGCTGCCGATCTGGGAGCCGATCAAGGTGCGCAAGCGTACTCCACCTCGATCGATCCCGCGACGGGAGACGAAGACAGGCTCAGCAGACTAGGAGGCTGGCACCTCATGCAGCAGCGCTTTGACTCGCGCACGGCCAGGGCCTAAGCTCGGCTCGACATCCAATGAACACCTCGCGCAGCGCTCCCGAACCGGGCGCGGCGTGGCATCCGGCGCGTGGAGCGCCAGGAGGCGAGCTCGGTTGAGCCCGCAGCGGCGCATGTCGCTCTCCCCCGGAGAGCGGCTCGGCCCCTACGAGATCCTCTCCACCCTCGGTGCGGGAGGCATGGGAGAGGTCTATCGCGCGCGCCACCTCAAGCTCGATCGCGAGGTCGCGCTCAAGGTCCTCCCGGACGAGCTCGCGGACGATCGCCAACGGCGCAGCCGACTCGAGCGGGAGGCGCGCGCGGCGTCGTCGCTCAACCATCCCAACATCGTGGCGATCTACGACATCGCCGAAGCGGGCGCTCGGACCTACATCGCCATGGAGCTGGTCGCGGGGAGCACTCTGCGCCAGCTTCTCGCCGACGGACCGCTGCCGATCGAAGCCGTCCTCGACCTCTTCGTGCAGATCGCCGACGCCTTGGCGCGCGCTCACGAGCAGCGCATCGTCCATCGCGATCTCAAGCCCGAGAACGTCATGGTGACGCCCGAAGGCCGGGTGAAGATCCTCGACTTCGGCCTCGCCAAGCCCCTGGACGGGATGGCGGAAGGCGCGGCCGATGCGCCGACCGTGACCCGACTCACGCTCGAAGGTGGCGCCGTCGGAACGCCGGACTACATGTCTCCGGAGCAGGCTTCGGGAGGCATCGTCGACGCGCGATCCGACCAGTTCGCCTTCGGCATCCTGCTCTACGAGGTGCTCGCCGGCCGGCGGCCCTTCGCAGGCGAGACCCGCTCCGCCGCCGTCAACGCGCTCCTGCACGCTCCGCCGGCGCCACTCGACAAGCTGCGCCCCGACGCGCCCGCAGCGCTGCTCCGGATCGTGCTGCGCTGCCTCGAGAAGCAACCCGCTCGCCGCTTCCCCTCCTCGCGGGAGCTCGAGGAGCGACTCACCATCGTCCGCGAGCGCCGTGCGCGGAGGGTCCGACGGCGCCTCGTGCTCCGGCGGCCACCGGTCCTTTCCGCTCTCCTTGCGGGGCTCTTCATCGTCGCCGTCGCGATCGTCCTCTGGGCACGCGGGGCCGACGCGCGCTGGATGGAGCGGGTGGCGCTCCCGGGGATCGCCGACAGGATAGATCGAGGCGAGCTCTGGGCGGCCTTTCGGCTCGCCCTCGAGGTCGAGCAACGGCGACCGGGGCATCCGGAGGTAGCGAAGCTGCTCGGGAGGTTCACGTTGCCGTTCTTGGTGCGCACCGAACCGGCTGACGCGGAGGTTTCGGTGCAGGGCTACGCCTCGCCCGACGAGCCCTGGCAGAGACTCGGCGCGACGCCCCTCTCGACGCGGGTGCCCTATGCGCTGATGCGGTGGCGCATCGTGAAGCCGGGATTCGAAACCTTCGATGGAGCTCCCTTCAGCTCCCAGGCGCTCGGTGCCCTCGCCCGCGGTCTCGTCCTCGATCGCGTCGGCGAACGTCCTCATGGCAGCGTACGCGTGGCCGGAGGACCTTTCACGGCGAACGTGCTCCGGCTCGAGCTCCCCGCCGCGGCGAGCCCGTTGCTCCTGCCCGACTACTGGATCGATCGCTTCGAAGTCACCAACGGCGAGTTCCTGGATTTCGTCGAGGCCGGCGGGTACCGGGCTGGCGAGCTCTGGCGCGGCGTGCTCGAATCCGGTGGCGACCCGGGCGACTGGGAGGCGACTGTCGACGCATTCCGCGACACGACGGGACGACCCGGCCCCGCGACCTGGGAGCTCGGGCGCTTCCCGGTCGGCGCCGAGAGCCACCCCGTGGGCGGGATCAGCTGGCACGAGGCGGCGGCATACTGTCGCTGGGCGGGAAAGAGCCTGCCGACGATCTTCCACTGGTTCCACGCCGTCGGACAGGAGCAGCGCTCCGAGATTCTCGGCGCCAGCAACTTCGGCGGCGAAGGTCCAGCGCCGGTGGGGAGCTTCCGCGGCCTCGCCGCCTTCGGCACGTACGATCAGGCGGGGAACGTCAAGGAGTGGTCCTGGAACGCCACCAGCTCCGGGCGACGCTACGTCCTGGGCGGCGCCTGGGATGACCCGGCGTATTTCTTGTTCCACCTCGTCGCCCGGCAGCCGCTCGAGCGGGAAGCGAGCCACGGGGTTCGCTGCGCGAGCTACTCCGAGCCGCCCGCTGCGGCGCTCTTGGGCGCCGTCGATCCCGCCCACGAGATCTCGGTCCCGGATCCTGTCGAGGACGACGTCTTCGCGGCCTACCTCGCGATGTACGACGCGCCGTCGGGCGATCTCGAGGTCCGGGTCGAGGCTGTCGACGCGAGCTCGAGTCTCTGGCGCAAGGAGACCGTCTCGGTGCGTTCGGCCTACGGCGACGAGAGGATGCGCATCTATCTCCTGCTGCCGCCCGACTCCGGTCCCCCCTACTCGGTCGTCCTCTGGTTTCCGGGCGGGGATGCATTCGTTCCGCGTTCGAGCGAGACGCTCGCTTCGAGCTTCCTCTTCGATTTCCTGCCGCGCAGTGGCCGCGCCGTGGCGTACCCGGTCTATCAGGGGAGCTACGAGCGCTTCGTCAAACGGCCGACGACACCGCTCGAGCGGCGGGAGCGGATGATCCAATGGTCGCAGGACCTCGGGCGTGCGCTCGAGTACCTGGACACGCGCGAAGACCTCGATGGCGCGCGCCTCGCCTACTACGGCTTCAGCACCGGCGCGGTTCACGGCCCCGCGTTCACCCGGATTCATCCCCGCTTCTCGGCGAGCATCCTGCTCGGCGCCGGACTCACGCCGGAGCCGCTGCGCCCCGAGATGCACCCGGTCCACTTCGCGCCGCGCTCCCCGGTGCCCACCCTCATGATCAGCGGCTTCGACGACTTCATCCTTCCCTACGAGCTCGCCCAGAAGCCCTTCTTCGACCTGCTCGGGGCGCCCGACGCCGACAAGAAGCTCGCCCGCCTGGAAGGTGGACACATCCCGCGCGACCGCAAGGCGATGATTCGCGAGACGCTCGATTGGCTGGAGCGGTATCTGGGACCGCCATGACGGAGAGAAGTACTACCTCGCAGCGCAGGGAGACCCGAATTGGTGGCCGGACAGACCAGGACCCGGCGTGCTCGGGACACCGGCCGGGTCGTGGTCATGGACTTCGGGGTGAGCCGCGCGGCCACCGTCTCCGGCCACGGCTCGGTCTCCGGCACGCCGGTCTACATGGCGCCCGAGCAGCTCCGGGGCGAGCCCCTCGACGCCCGCGCCGACCTCTTCGCCGCCGGCATGGTGCTGGCGGAGATGGTGGCTCCCGAGGGCACCGCCGAGGAGGCGGCGCGCCAGCGGCTCTGGGCGGGACTCCACCGCGAGCCGCCGGAGTCCCGGAGACGCCCTGGGCCCCGG
Source organism: uncultured Acidobacteriota bacterium (assembly GCA_963700315.1). GTDB lineage: Bacteria > Acidobacteriota > Thermoanaerobaculia > Multivoradales > JAGPDF01 > JACTMI01. The sequence goes on from CAVOXC010000006.1 coordinate 26,059, forward strand.
TCCTCTCCAGAGCGGTAGCGGCGGACCGCGAAGCGCGCTACGCCAGCGCCGCGGAGCTCGCGCGGGCGATCGAGGAGCGACGCTGCGCGCGGTCGGAGCCGAGGACGTTCGGCCCTATCCGGGCCTGGACTCGTTCAAGGAAGAAGACGCGGCCTACTTCTTCGGGCGCGAGGTGGAGGTCGAAGCGATGTGGAGCAAGCTCGGCCGCCCGCGTCTGCTCGCCCTGATCGGACCCTCCGGCGCCGGCAAGAGCTCCTTCCTGCGCGCCGGTCTCCTGCCGGCGCGGCCCGAGGGGTGGCAGGCGATCGTCGCGACACCCGGCAGTCGCCCGTTCACCAGCTTGGCGACGGCGCTCCTGCCCGAGCTCAGGTCCGAGGCCGGAGCTCTCGAGGACCTACTGCGCTTCGAGGAGCCGAAGGTCGCCGTGGCTCTGGTCGGCGCCTGGCGCCGCCGCGCCGCCCAGGCCCTGCTCGTGGTCGATCAGTTCGAGGAGCTCTTCGTCCTCAACCCGGAGTCGATTCAGCAGCGCTTCGCCGATCTCCTCGGTCGGCTCGCGCTCGAAGCCGATCTCCACCTGCTCCTTTCGATGCGCGACGACTTCCTCTTCCACTGCCATCGCTTCGAGGCGTTGCAGCCGGTCTTCTCGGAGCTCACCCCACTCGGCGCGCCCAGCGGCGACGCCCTGCGGCGCGCCCTGGTCCAGCCGGCGCTCAAGTGCGGCTATCGCTTCGAGGACGAGGCCCTGGTCGAGGCGATGATCGCGGAAGTGGAAGGCGAGCGCGGCACGCTGCCGCTGATCGCCTTCGCCTGCGCCCAGCTCTGGCGGCACCGCGACCGGGACCGGGGACTCCTGACCCGGCAGGCCTACGAACAGATCGGCGGCGTCGCGGGCGCTCTCGCGCAGCACGCCGATGCGACCCTCGAGAGGATCGGCAACGAGCGCCTTCCGATCGTGCGCGAGCTCTTCCGCAACCTCGTGACGGCCCAGGGAACGAGGGCGGCGCGCGATCGGGACGAGCTGCTCTCGGTCTTCCCGGTCGCGGAGCGCCAGGCCGTCGATGCCATCCTCGACACGCTCGTCGACGCGCGACTGCTCGTCTCCTACGAATCGGGGTCCGAGCCGGAGGTGGAGGCACGCGGTTGAACCCCGAGCGCGCCCCCGCCCGTCGCCTCGAGATCGTCCACGAGTCGCTGCTGACGAAGTGGCCGCGGCTCGCGCGCTGGCGGACGCAGGACGCCGAGGGCGCCCAGCTCCGCGACGAGCTGCGGCAGGCGGCGCGGACCTGGCGGGAGCACGGCCGCAGCGACGATCTCTTATGGACTGGCTCCGCCTATCGCGAGTTCCAGGTCTGGAGGGAGCGCTATCCGGGCGGTCTCACGGCGGTCGAGGAGGCGTTCGCCGCCGCCATGGCCGCTCTGGCCGGACGGCGCAAGAGAAGACGCCGCCTGGCGTTGGCCGCGATCCTTTCGGCGCTCGTCATCGGGCTCGGAGTCGTCGGCTCGTTCTGGCGCCTCAGCGTCCTCGAGGCCCGCCGCGCCGAAGCGGCGAAGCTCCTCGCCCTCGGGCAGCTCATGATCGAGGAGAACCCATCGGCGGCCGTCGCCTACGCCATCGCCAGCCTCGAGATGACGGACACGGCCGAGTCGCGACGGCTGGCGTTGGAGGCGCTGTGGAGAGGTCCGACAGCTCTGGTCGCGACTGAGGACGCTGTCCGCCGCTGGCCCAGGTTCGGCGCGAATGGCACCTGGCTCGCACTCTCGAGCCTGGAGCCCCGAGCTCGAGGTTCACATCCTCCGAGCCGACGGCAGCAGCAGAGTCTTCGAGCACTTCAACCAGGACAGCCTGGACCTTCGCGCTGTCGGTCCCCGGATCCGATGTCCTCCTGGCTGCTGGTCGAGGCTACCCGTCTTTTCGGCTCCTCGTGCTGATGTCGGCCCCGGAGGGTCGTCTCCTCGCCGAGGTTCCGTACGAGGAGGATTCGGTACTCGGGGGTCTGAGCTGGAACCACGGAGCGAGTGCTGGTGCTCGATGTCGGAGGACGGGGAGGGACATGTCGACGCCGTTTCCTTCGACGGAAGCCAGGAACGCCTGGGCGGCCTGGGCTTCGACTTTCGCCGCGACGAGAAGGGAAACAGCCCGGCCGTCACCGCGATGGACTGGCAGACCGGCGCGCTGGCTCGGGGCGGTCGTCGAAAACGAGGTCCTGGTGTTCGAGATCGGCGCGCACGACCTCTCGAAGCCGCGGCGCCTGGGCAGGCAGGAGGGCCTCGAGGTCAGCGTGGCCTTCGACCCGTTGGGCCGTTACCTCGCGACGGCCAGACTCAGCTCGGGCAGATTCGGCTGTGGGACCCGAAGGGCGATGTCGCCGCCGACAGTTCTGTGACGGGCCCTCCAGGACTCCAGTACCTGCTCGCCAGCAGCGACGGAGGCTCTGCTGGCCGCTGGGTTCGTGGAGGGCGAACACAAGAAAGTGTGGCTCTGGTCTGTCGCCGGCGGCGAGCCGAGACTGCTGCGCCGCTTCGATCTCGGCCTGCAGGGCTCCGGCCAGCTGGTGGAGCATCGATCCGGCAGGGGCGCACCTCGCGCGGGTGGACTGGGACAAGAAGATCCGCCTCTGGCCGTTCGGCGCGCCGGCCGACGCCGAGCCGATCCTCCTCGGGCCGCGACGAAGCACGGTCAGATCTGTGGCCTCCGCGTCTTCGATCCCCAGGGGCGCTGGTTGGCCACGGCCAGCGACGCCGGGCTCGCCTTCTATCCACCTGCGACGCCCCTATCCCGCGGTGCTGCGCACACGGGGTTCGGAGCGTCAGCCAGGTGGCGTTCGCGCCGGATGGGAGCTGGCTCGCTTCGTGCGCGAACTTCGGCTCCGTCAGGATCTGGCCGCTCGACGGAGAGGTGCCGCCTGCGGGCTGGACGTTGTACCAGGGCGGCCCTTCCGCGCCGCCCTCGACGGCGCGAGCCGATGCGGATGGCGATCGCTCCCGACGGCGAGCAGGTCCTGGTGAGCACCACCAAGGGCGAGGAGCAGGGCGATCTGCTGCTCTCCCTGGATGGCAGGTCCCGAAGGGTGTTGCGCGGCTTTCGGCACTACACCTCGGCAGTGGCATTCAGTCGCGACGGGACGTCTCGCCGCCGGCGCAGGGGGCATGTTCGTCGAGGAGGAGAACGCTGATCCGCGTCTGGGAGGTGGCCACCGGGGCGGAGCTGACGGTGCTGGTGCCGGAGGCCGACCTGTACGACGAGCATCTCGAGTTCACCACCGACGACCGGCTGCTCTCGTCGGGACTGGACGGGCTTCCGGCGGTGGAATCTGGAGACCGGCGCGAGCGAGCTGCTCTACGCGGGATCGATCGGTCCGTTCTCCACGAGCGCGGACGGTCGGCGAGCGCTCCTCGTCGAGGTGGCGGAGGACCGATGGGCGCAAGAAGCAGGGCGCGCCCTCCTGGTCGAGCTCGAGAGCGGCGTCGCCACGCCTCTTCGAGCCCATGGCAGCCGCGTCACACCAGGTTGCTCTCGACCCGACCGGGACGATCGCCGCCACCGGCGGCGAGGACGGCGTGATCCGGGTTGGACCGGCTATCCGGCGAGGAACCCCACCTGTTGCTCGGTCATGAGAGAGGTGTGTCTCTCGCTCGCCTTCGACCCACGAGGTCGCGCGATCGCCTCCGGCGCGAGCGACGGAACCGCCCGTCTCTGGCCCATGCCCGACCTCGCCGAGCCCCCGCTCCACACCTTGCCTCGCGACGAGCTGATCGCCAAGCTCAAGACCCTCACCAACCTCCGCGTCGTCCGCGACCCTGAAGCCTCGACCGGCTGGAAGGTCGCCCTCGACCCCTTCCCCGGCTGGGTAGACGGTGCCGACATGGTAGTCGGAGCGAAATCCCCAAAGCCCGAGCGCGCCTCCGCGCCGGGGCGCGTGTCGGGTTCGACCAAGAATCAGAAAGGGACAAGTCTCGAGACCGCCCGGGCAGCCCCCGCCTGAGGGCTGATCGAGTACTCGTCCGGCGGTTCGCGGGCGCGTCACGAACCGCCGGCGAATCCTGGCGCGGCTACTCGACCGGTCGGCTACGGAGTCGAGCACTACTACCTCGCAGCGCAGGGAGACCCGAATTGGTGGCCGGACAGACCAGGACCCGGCGTGCTCGGGATCGATCAGTTCCTAGGCGACGGCGAGCGATTGGATCGCGGGCTCGGAACGGCCATCGTCTCCCAGTTCGCGGCTCGCCTCTTCGAAGACCCCAGCGTGACCGAGATCCGCCTCGACCCCCGCCCCGACAACCTGCGCGCGATCCGTTGTTACGAAAAGGCCGGCTTCCGCGCGGTCGGGCCCATCACGACCCCCGACGGCCCCGCGCTCTGGATGATTCTCGAGCGCGGGGCCGGCGGGATTCGCGGGGCCTAGCCAGGCAACATCGGAGCGGCGTCAGTCGACCGGCTTCGCCTCCGGAATCGAGCACCACGACCTCGCCGATCTCGCGCAGGCCGGCTTCGACTTTCTTCCGGTCGCCGACCACCACGATCGCGGCGTCGCCGGGCTTGGCCCAGCGGGTCGCGGCGGCGCGGGCTTCGTCGAGGGTGACGGCGGCGATGCCGTCGCTCTCGGCCTGGAGCTCGGTCATCGGCAGGCCGGCGATCCAGAGGTCGGCGACCTGGCCGGCGACGCGGCCGTAGGCCTCGAACTGCTGCGCGTAGCCGCGGGTCTTGCGCAGCTTCGCGGTCTCGAACTCCTCCGCGCGTGATCGGTCGCGGGCCGGCGATGGCGTCGAGCTCGCCGACGAACTCGACCACCGACTCCTTGGTCTTGTCGGTCTGCACGCCGCCGCCGGCGAACCAGAGGCCGGCCTCGCGGTAGCGCGCGAGACCGGAGAAGACGCCGTAGGAGTAGCCCTTGTCCTCGCGCAGGTTCAGGTTCAGGCGCGTGCCGAAACCGCCGCCGCCCCAGACCGCGTCGGCGAGGTCGAGCGCGTAGCGGTCGTCGCTCGCGCGCGGCGGCGCCGGCAGGAACTGCGTGACGACGCTCTGCGCGGCGTCCTGGCGGTCGACCAGGTAGACCTTGCCGGCGGCGGCAGGCGCGGGCGGCGGGACCTCGAGCGCGGGCGCCGCGCCGCCCCGACCAGGAGCCGAAGTGCTTGCGCGCCAGCGCGAGCGCGCCGTCGAGGTCGAGATCGCCGACGAAGACGAGCGCCGAGCTCGCCGGGCGCCAGCGCTCGCCGTGGAAGGCGGCGAGGTCCTCGCGGGTGAGCCCCTCGACGCGTCGCGGCGAGACCCTGGCTCGGCCGGCCGTACGGGTGCGCCGGGCCGAAGGCCAGCATCGCGCGGACGCGGGCCGCGATCGCGTTGCCGTTCTTCTCCTGCTGCGCCAGGGTGTCGAGCCGCCGCTTGCGCTCGCGCTCGACCTCGGACTCGGGGAAGGTCGGGTGCTGGACGACGTCGGCGACGATCGCCAGCGCCGGATCGAGATTGCGCTTGAGCACCTCGAGGGAGAGCGTCGACGCTTCGCGACCGGCGTCGCCGGTGAGCTCGGTGCCGAGGTCGCCCAGCGCCTTCTCGATTTCGAGGGCGTCGCGGCTCTTCGTGCCCATGTCGATCGTCGTCAGCGCGAGGCTGGCGACCCCCTCCTTGCCCGCGGGATCGGCGCCGCTGCCGGCGCGCGTCACCAGCTCGACGGCGACCTTGGGCAGGTCGGCGCGTTCGACCACGCAGCACCTCGAGGCCGTTGTCGAGACGACCCGAGAGCACGCCGGGGGCGTGGAACGGGCGGTCCTCGCCGAGCGGCGGGATGGCGGTGCGGTCGATCTCGTCGGCCTCGCCACGCCCCGACTTCTCTGGATGGAAGCGGATGACCAGGCGGTCGGGCGTGTCGAGCCACCGCGCCACCGTGCGCTGCACGTCCGCCGCGGTCGCGTTGCGGTAGCGCTCGAGGTCCCAGCCGAACTTGCCGGGATCGCCCAGGAAGGTGTTGTACTGATTGAGGCGATCGGACTTGCCGCCGAAGCCGCCGATCCGCTCGAGCCCAGAGATGAACTGAAACTCGATCTTGGTCTTGGCGCGCTCGAGCTCGGCGGCGTCGGGCCCCTCTTCGCCAGCCGCGCGATCTCCGCGCCGACGATCTCCTCGATCTCGGCCAGGCTCGAGCCGGGCCGGGCGGTCGCGATCACCACGAAAGCAGCCGGAGATCTCCTGCGAGATCTGAAAGGAGTTGACCGCGGTCGCGAGCTGCCGATCGTAGACCAGCGACTTGCTGAGGCGCGAGGAGAGGCCGTCGCTGAGGATCTGCGAGGCGAGATCGAGCTCGGCGTCGTCCGGCCGCGAAGAACGGGGGCGTCGGCCAGACCATGTAGACGCGCTCCTGCGGCACGCGGTCGGCGACCTCGATCACCTTCTCGCCGGCGAGCGTCGGGACCCAGCGCGCCGGGCGGGCGAGCGCCGGACCCGGCGGGAATCGGACCGAAGTACTTCTCGACCAGCCGCTTCGCCTCGGCCGGATCGAAGTCGCCGGCGATCACCAGCGACAGGTTGTTCGGCGTGTAGTAGGTCCTGAAGAACTCCTTGACGTCGTCGAGCGAGGCCGCGGAGAGGTCCGCCATGCTGCCGATCACCGACCAGGAGTAGGGGTGCCCGACCGGATAGAGATTCTCGGCGAGCAGCTCGAACCAGCGGCCGTACGGCACGTTCTCGAGCCCCTGGCGGCGCTCGTTCTTGACCACGTCGCGCTGGTTGTCGAGCTTCTCCTGGTCGGCGACCTCGGTGAGCGTCGCCAGCCGATCGGATTCGAGCCAGAGCAGGTTCTCGAGGTTGGCCGACGGCACGGTCGCGAAGTAGTTGGTCCGGTCGGTGTTGGTGGTGCCGTTGACGCCGCCCTCGCGCAGGTTGGCGCCCGCGCGTCTCGACGTAGGAGAAGTACTCCTCGGTGGCGTTGGCCGAGCCCTGGAACATCATGTGCTCGAAGAGGTGGGCGAAACCGGTGCGCCCCGGCTTCTCGTTCTTCGAGCCGACGTGGTACCACTGGTTGACGTGGACCACCGGCAGCTTGCGGTCGACGTGCAGGATCACCTGCAGGCCGTTGGCCAGCGTGTACTTCTCGAACTCGACCTGTGGCACGTCCGACGCTTCGGCGGCCAATGCGGGAACGGCAGCGAGCGCCGCGGCGAGCGGCAGGATCAGCGCGAGCGGCGAACAGCCTGCGGACTGGGTTCTGCATGGGACCTCCCGAAGCGAGGGTTGACGTTGCGGACCGCGGGACGCGGCGGGAAGCCCTATCTTACCCGGCGCCTGGGCGGTCCGTCGGGATCGCGGGATCCCGCCTCCTGATTCGAGCGGATCGCTGATTCGTCTGTTGGGCGTGTCTGGAGTGTGGCGGTGGGCAATCCCTCTTGTGGGGAGGAAGCGGGGCTCGGATCGGCTGCCGCCTCGGGGCTGCGTTCGGCCCGACCAAGCAAGTGGGAGCCACTGCGAATCGTCTCTGCTGGAGGTCGCTGCTGATCGCGCTTCCTCCCCACAAGAGGGATCACTCACCGCGTCTCGTTCGTGCCAGGGAGCAAGACAAGCTCCGACGCTGACCCAGGTGTTCTCTCTCCCACCTCGCGGCCGGTTCCGGGGCCGGTGTTCGATGCGCAGACGACGGGGGGTCCCCACGCCCTGATTGCTCTAAATCACTATGGGGTTCCTCGCAAGCAGCGAATACCGGACACGGAAGCGGCCGGCACCAGAGACGCCCAACAAACGAACCCGCGCCCAGGCCGAACGAGCGGAGTGAGCCGAGGTGGAATCGACAGCGCGGCTCAGCCGAAGACGAAGTGGAGCTGGGCGAGCCCGGCGCAGAAGCCGAGCGCCGCGCCGAGGAGGATGAGGATCCACTCGTCCTCCTTGAAGCAGGGGCGCAGCAGGTCTTGGAACTGCTCGGGCGGCATCTGCTCCATGCGCTCGAGCAGCATGCGCTCAATCGCCAGACGCCGCCCCTCGTTGAAGGGCTCGTCCTCGAACGGGTCGGCCGAGACCTCGATCGCCTTGCGGCCGACCTGGTGGGTGATCTTCTGCATGTCGCCGTCGCGTAGCGCCATCTGGGCGAGTGGCCCGGCCGCGGTCACCGCCTTGTCGATCACCGGCTCGAGGTGTTTCAGGATCGTCTGCTTCGTCCGGTCGCCGTGCGGGCCGGTGATCATCGACGACATGAAACGCCGGATAGTCAGGATCTCTCGGGTCACGATCGCGCACCAGACCGCCGCGACCTCCTTCTGCCGGCGCAGGAAGAGCCCCTGGATCGTGACCGGGCCGATGCGCCGCGGATTCAGCGGCCGGAAGACCAGGTTGAGCGCGAGCCAGTTCGTCGCCCAGCCGACGACGGCACCGTAGAGGGGCAGCTGCCAGTCGCCCGGGACCAGCAGCCAGGTGGCGAGCTGGCAGAGGCCGAAGAAGAAGCCGAAGTAGAGCCCCGAGTTGATCAGGAAGCGAAACTCCATGGCGCCGCTCTCGAGGAAGAGACGGTTGAGCAGCTTGCGGTCCTGGACCAGCCTGGTCACCACCATGTGGCGGAAATCGAGCAGGCGGTCGAGGTGCTCACCGACGTCCGCGAGCGTGCTCTGCACCAGGCCGGGCAGCGCCGAGTCGACCGCGTGGTAGACGCGGCGTTTGACTGCATCGGGCGCCCGCTCCCAGGTTTCGCCCTTGCTCGCGATCATCACGTCGTCGGTGTAGTGCGCGAGCCGTGGGCGCAGGACGTGCTGGACGTGGCGCGCGATCACTTCCGGCTCCATGCCCTCGAACAGCTCCGGCACCGAGCCGAGCCGCTGCATCGAGGAGTCGACGAAGATGCGGGCCATCTTGTCGGCCTTGCGCGGGATGATCCCCTGCCAGCCGAGCCAGGGCGGGATGCCCAGGAAGCGGATCGGATGGAAGGTCATCCAGATCGCGATCCAGTTGGTGAGCCAGCCGACCACCGCGGCCGTCACCGGGATGCTCGCCAGCTTGAGAAGCTCGATGTCGAAGAAACGATCCATGGGCGTGCGCTGTCGCGCAGGGAAACCTATCAACTCAGTGGCCCTCGCCGCCCGCGTCCCGTTGGGCTACCATGGACCGGGCCTACTCCCGCTCGCGCGGACCCCAACCGGCCGGCACTGAGCCGCCGTGCCAGCGCGCCCGGCGAGGCCCCCCGCGCGACATGGCGACCGATCCCGCCCCCCGAACCGCCGAAGCCGCCGAAGCCCGTGCGGCGCGCTCCGTCCTCGACGCCGCGCCCGAGGCCTACGAGCTCTACATCGAGCCGAAGCGGCAGGGCTACGTCCGCCGCCTGTTCACCACCTACCGCCACGCCATCGGCCTGCTCGCGGGCGGCCTGGCGTCGCGCGTCCGCGAGCTGCCGGCACTCGAGCGACGCGGACTGCGCTACCGCGTCGAACGGCTGGTCAACGGCGTCACGCGGCACTTCGTCGACCACGAGCTGGTCGAGTTGCCGTTTCCCGCGCAGCTGCGGCGCCGGATGGAGCGGCTCGGACCGACCTACGTCAAGCTCGGCCAGCTCCTCTCGCTGCGCCAGGACCTGCTGCCCGACGCGGTGACCCTGGAGCTCGCCAAGCTCCTCGACCGCCTGCCCGCGCTCCCCTACGCGCGCTTCGTCGAGCTCGTCGGCGAAGAGCTCGAGCGCGATCCCTTCGAGGTCTTCTCCTACATCGAGACCCGTCCGATCGGCTCGGCCTCGATCGGACAGGCCCACCGGGCCGGCACCCACGACGGCGAGGCCGTGGTCCTGAAGCTGGTCAAGCCGGGCATCCGGCAGCTGCTGCAACGAGACTTGACCCTGCTGCGCGGCGTCGGCCGGATGCTCAATTGGGTCCTCCCGCGCTTCCGGCCCCGGCGCGCGATCGAAGACTTCACCTACTACATGAACCGCGAGGTCGATCTCGAGATCGAGGCCGACAACGCCGAGACCTTCGCCTCCAACTTCGCCGACGAGCCGGGCGTCGTCTTCCCGCGCATCCTGCGCGCGCACAGCACCGGGAACCTGCTCTGCATGGAGTTTCTGCGCGGCGCGAAACCGGGCTCGCCCGAAGCCGAGCTGCTGACCCCGGCCGAGCGTGCGCAGGCGATCGAGCTGGGCGCCGGCACCGTCATTCGCATGCTCTACCGCGACGGCTTCTTCCACGCCGACCTCCACCCCGGCAACTTGATGGTCATGACCGGGGCGCGCGTCGGCTTCATCGACCTCGGCCAGGTCGGCCGCTTCGACGAGCACCTGCGCCGCCACCTGCTCCTCTACTTCTATTGCCTGGTTATCGGCGAGGCGGAGACCGCCGCCCGCTACCTGACCGGGATCGCCCAGCCGGGTCCCAGGGCCGACCCCCAGGGCTTCAGCCGCGAAGTCGCCGACATCGCCCGGCGCTGGCGCCGGCACGCCGCGGACGACGCCTCGACGCTCGGCCAGCTCATCCTCGAGTCGGTCTCGCGCGGCGTGAAGTACCGCCTCTACTTTCCGCTCGAGCTGGTGCTGATGGTCAAGGCGATCGTCACTTTCGAAAGCGTCGGCCGGATGCTCGATCCACACCTCGACATCGTCACGATCTCGCAGAAGCACCTGAACACAGTGCTGCTGCAGCAGGTCAACCCGCTGCGTCTCGCGCGCGAGGGGCTGCAGGGGGCGCCGGAGCTGCTCGACACGCTGGTCAAGGTGCCGATGCTCATCTCGGCGGGCCTGCGCGCCCTCGAGCAGGCGACGACGCGGCCGTCGGAGAACCCGTTCGCCGGCATGCGCGGCACGATGTACGCGGGCTTCTGCCTCATCGCGGGCGCGATCCTCGCCGCCTTCGGCACGCCCGCCTACCTCTGGGGCCCGCTCTTCGGCCTCTCCGCCATCCTCGCCATCCGGCGCGGACGCTGACGCGCCTGCTGTTCGTCGTCCTGCTGATTCGGTTGTTGGGCGTCTCTGGCGGCGGTGCGTGGAGCGTCTCGTTCGAGCCAGGGAGGGACAAAAGCTCCGCCGGAAAAGGGGACTGGTTCGAATTCGCAGAGTTCGTACCTGTCCCCTTCTCCCCGCTGAACGCCTCTTCTTGTCATCCTGAACGAAGTGAAGGATCTTGCGCCCTCGCCTGAAGAAGCGAGGCCGGCGGTTCCTCGCCGATCACGCAAGGTCCTTCACTTCGTTCAGGACGACATTGGCGTTGCGGGGCCAGCTCGCAAGTCCTCGAGGCTTGGGTTGCTCCCTGGCACGAACGAGACGCGGTGTGCGTGGGTCCCTGGCCGGAGGAAGCTCGAGGGCTCGCATGCTGAAGGACGCGAGCGCCTCGGGCGCGAGCCGCGAGACCGAACGCAGCCGGCCGCGCCATGAGTCTCCAGGCGGACGGCGGTTCCGCAGGCAAGGGACCCACGCACACCGCCAAGCCACCGGAGACGCCCGACAGAGAAACCAGCGCTCAGGCTATTCGAGCGGAGCGAGCGCCCGCGAAGCACGACCGCCTAGGGCTCGGAGTAGACCGGCAACCCCATCTCGCGCAGCAGACCGTGTGCCCCGTCGACTGCGTCCATCACGAAGCGCATGTACGTCGCGTCGACCTGAATCGTGCGCACCAGGTCGTCGTCGAAGGCGTAGTCCGAGATCACGCCCTCCCAGTTGCCGTCGAACGCCAGCCCGACGATCTCCCCCTTGCCGTTCAACGTCGGCGAACCGGAATTGCCGCCGGTGATGTCGCAGGTCGAGAGGAAGTCGACCGGCACCCTGCCGAGCTCCGGATCGACGTAGGCCGGCGGGACCGACTTCGCGGCCTCGAGCAGCGCCGGCGGGGTGTGGAACGGCTTTTCGCCGGTCGTCTTGGCGAGCACGCCGTCGACCGACGTCTGCGGCGCGTAGCGGACGCCGTCGCGCGGCGCGTAGCCCGTGACGATGCCGTAGGTGAAGCGCAGCGTCGAGTTGGCGTCCGGGTAGAGGCGGCCGCCGGCGAGCTTGGCGAGCGCCGCGAGGTAGCCCGGCCGGATGCGCAGCATCGCGCCCGCCCGTTCCGAATCGAACTCCCGGCGCGCCGCCAGCTCCGGGGCGAGCGCCCGCGCGAAGTCGAGCATCGCGTCGCCGCGCGCGGCGAGCTCCGCCGTCGACTGGTGCGCCATCTCCTTGCGCACCGCGAGCTCAGCGACCCGGGTGCCGGCATAGAGCGCGTCGAGCAACGCTTCGACCCGCGCCGCGTCCGTCTCCTTGCCGGTCGCGCCCAGGCGGCTGTCGACGGCGGCGACGCGCTGGCCGTCCGGCAGCTCGAGCGCCCGCAGCAGCACGTAGCGCAGCGTCGCCCGGTCGCTCGCCGGTTCGATCGAGCGCTGGGCGCGAACGAGACCCTGGTCGAAGCGCGAGCGGTTGCGGTCACGGAAAGGCTCCTCTCGCTCGAGATCGGGCTTCGGCCGCTCCTCGGCCAGCCGCCAGAGATCGACCGCCTGGCCGAGCATCGGCGAGCCACGCTCGAGCCAGGTGAGAACGTGGTCGTGCCGCTCCCGCGCCTGCGCGGCCGCGGCCCACGCGTCGATCGCCGCGACCGGGTCGCCGCTCTCCGGATCGCTCGCGATCAGCCCGCGAATCGCCGCCTCGCGCTCCTCCAACCGGCGCTCCACCGCGCCGCCGCGCATCGCCAGGAGGATGCCCTGGTACTTCTTCATGGCGTTGGCATAGCCCCGCTTGCGGCCGTAGTTGGCCAGCTGGACTTCGCGCCCCCGTTCGTCCTCCTGGTCGAGCAGCGCGATCATGTCGGCCGCATAGCGCACGAACTCCGGCATCGAGAACTCATGCGCCGAGCGCACCTCGGCGGCGGTCCGGTAGCGGTAGGTGCGGCCCGGATAGCCCGCGATCCAGACCAGATCGCCCTCATTGACGCCCGCTGTCGACACCTTCAGCCAGTGCTTCGGCCGGTACGGCACGTTGGCTTGCGCCGGGTCGGCGGGCTGCCCGTCCGTGCCGACGTAGGCCCGCAGGTACCCCCAGTCGCCGGTGTGGCGCGGCCACATCCAGTTGTCGATCTCCCCGCCGTAGTTGCCGATCCCCTCCGGCGGCGCGTAGACCAGGCGCACGTCGCGGATCTCCATCTGGGTGATCTCGAGGAAGAGCGAGCCCTCATAGAAGCCCGCCACGCGACAGCGCACGCCTCCGGGCGCCTCGCAGGCATCGACGAGCTCGCGGCTGCGTCGCTCGACGCGGCGGTCCCACTCGGCGTCCGCGACCTCCGCGGAGAGCCCCGCGCGAACCTCGGCGGTGACGTCGCGGAAGCTTGTCGTGACGTAGACGTAGGAGCCCGGCGCCGCCTGTGGCTCCTCGCTCGCGGGTCGCCGCGAGGAAGCCGTCCTCGACCAGATCGCGCACCGCCGTCGAGTTGTACTGCAGCGCCCGCGCGACGCAATGATGGTTGGTGACGATCAGCCCGTCGGGCGACACGAACGAGGCGGTGCAGCCGCCCAGCGAAACGACGGCGCCCAGGGGGTCGCCCAGCAGGTCGGCGAGGCGGCCCGGATCGAGCTCCATGCCGGCGGCGGCGAGCTCCGGCGCGAGCTCGGGGATCTGGCGCGGCAGCCACATCCCTTCGTCGGCTGAGAGTGCCGGCGCGAACAGTAGGGCGACGACGAGCAGGGTGAGTCTCTTCACGAGGCGATCTCCTTCTCGGGACGGCGGCGCTGGTGTCGGTCGATCGGGTCCCGGCTGCGCCGGGCCCGCTCTCGATGGTAGCCGGGCGCGCCCCGGAGACCCACGACCCCACGGGGCGGGACGGGACCGGACCCGCGGCGAGCGCGTGGTACCATCCCGGCGCCCGCTGGACGGAGCCCAATCGAATCGACATGACCGAGCGCGAAACCCTCGACCTCGACGTTCTCTTCGTCGGCGCCGGACCGGCGAGCCTCGCCGGCGCGTGCCATCTGGCGCGCCTGCTCGAGCGCCACAACGCCCACGCGACCCAGAGCGTCGAGCTCACGATCGCGGTGCTCGAGAAGGGCGCTGAGATCGGCGCGCACGCCCTGTCCGGCGCCGTCGTCGACCCCCGCGGCTTCCAGGAGCTCTTCCCCGACAAGCTCGCCGAGATCCCCTACGAGGCCGAGATCCAACGCGAGCACCTCTGGTGGATGACGCAGGAGAAGGCGCGCGAAATTCCGGTGCTGCCGCCGTCGCTGCGCAACCGGGGCAAGCAGGTGGCCTCGCTGGGCCGTTTGGTCAAGTGGATGGCGCAGCAGGCCGAAGCGTTGGGAGTCGATGTCTTTTGCGAGTTCCCCGGCCGCGAGATCCTGCTCGAGGAGGGGCGAGTGGTCGGCGTTCGCACGGGCGACCGCGGCATCGGCAAGGAGGGCGGGCGCAAGGCGAACTTCGAGCCGGGCGTCGACGTTCGGGCCCAGGTCACGCTGCTCGGCGAGGGGCCGCGCGGCACGCTCGCCAAGCAGCTCGACGCCCGCCTCGGCCTCTCCGAGGGGCGCAACCCGCAGGTCTATGCCATCGGCATCAAGGAGGTGTGGGAGCTGCCGGCCGGGCGCTTCGAGCCGGGCGAGATCTGGCACTCGATGGGCTGGCCGCTCTGGCCCGATCTCTTCGGCGGTGGCTTCATCTACGGCATGCGCGACCGGCAGCTGATCGTCGGCCTGGCCGTCGGCCTCGACTACGAGAACCCCTGGACCGATCCCTTCCTCGAATTCCAGCGCTTCAAGACCCATCCGGCCCTGCGCAAGCTGCTCGCTGGGGGCAAGATGGCCTTCTACGGCGCCAAGGTGATTCCGGAGGGAGGCTACTGGGCAATGCCCCGGCTGGGCGGCCCGGGCTTCTGCCTGATCGGCGACACGGGTGGCTTCCTGAACGGCGAGCGGCTCAAGGGGATCCACCTCGCGATCAAGTCGGGCATGCTCGCGGCCGAGGCGATCTTCGCCGCCGCGGTGGCCGGCCGGCCGCTCGCCGAGGCGGGCACGGACTATCCCCGCCGCTTCGAGGCGAGCTGGGCCCGCCAGGAGCTCTATCGCAGCCGCAACTTCCACCAGGGCTTCGAGCGCGGTGGCTTCGACGGGCTGGTCAACGCGGCCCTGGGGACGATCTCGGGCGGACGCGGCTTCGGTCTCGTCGACCGCCTCGCCGGCGAGGCCGGGCACGCGCGCATGCGGCGGCTCGACATCGACCGCTCGGACTATGGTCCGGCCGCGCCGATGGCGTTCGACGGCGAGCTCACTTTCGACAGGCTGACCGACGTCTACAACTCGGGCACCACGCACGAGGAGGATCAACCGGTCCACCTCCTGGTCGCCGACACTTCGATCTGCGTCGATCGCTGCGCGCGGGAGTACGCCAACCCCTGCGTCCGCTTCTGCCCCGCCGAGGTCTACGAGATGGTCGAGGACCCGGCGAGCCCAGCCGGCCGGCGCCTCCAGATCAACGCCAGCAACTGCGTGCACTGCAAGACCTGCGACGTGGCCGACCCGTACCAGATCATCACCTGGGTACCCCCGGAAGGGGGCGGCGGTCCGAACTACGGTCGCATGTGACTCGCGGGCGCCGGCGCGGCCGGCCTCGCCGTTGACCCAGGAAGGAGCTCCGATGCGGCTCGCTCTCGCGCTACTTCTCGCCTCGGCCACCACGGTTCCCGTTCACGCCGCCCCCCGTCCCTCTCTAGAGCGCATCCCGTTCGAGGAGCTCTACGCACCGGGGAACAGGTGGCGCTCGAGCGCCCTCGCCTTTCGGCCCGACGGCGGCCAACTCGCGATGATCTGGAAGGAGGGCGAGTCGAGCTCGCTGCGCGTCCTCGATTCCGCGTCGGGAGAGGTCGTGCTCGAGCTGCCCTTCTCGAGCCTCCGACCCGAGGGCGCCGCCGAGGCGATCGCTCCCAAGTCGATGACCTGGTCGCCGCGCGGCGACGCGCTGTTGCTCGTGGCTAGCGGCGACCTCTACCTGCTCGACGTCGGCACCAAGACGCTGCGCACGCTGACTCGCACCGAGGCGGAAGAGGAGAACCCGACCTTCTCGCCGGACGGCCTGAGCCTCGCCTTCGTGCGCGACTCGGACCTCCACGTCCTCGAGCTCGAGCTCGGGCGCGAGATCCGCGTCACCGCGGACGGGCGCGGCGACGAGATCCTCAACGGCAAGAGCGACTGGGTCTACTGGGAGGAGATCTGGAATCGCACGGTCGAGGGGATCTGGTGGTCCCCCGGCGGCGATCGGATCGCCTTCTACCGTTTCGACGACAGCGCAGTCGGCAGCTACCCGCTCGTCGACCCGCGCGATCCGTATCCGGCGATTCGCTGGCAGCGCTATCCCAAGGCGGGCACCGCGAACCCGAGCGTCCAGATCGGCCTGGCCGACGCCGCGACCAAGGCGATCCGCTTTCTCGACACCGGCGACCCGGAGAGCTACCTCGCCCGCGTCCACTGGAGCCCGGATGGGCGCCGGCTCGCCGTCGAGCGGCTGAATCGCGACCAGACCCAGCTCGACCTGCTCGCCTGCGATCCGGAGCGTGGCAGCTGCGTCGTGTGGGCGAGCCAGAGCGCTTCGACCTGGATCAACCTCAACGACGACTTCCACTTCCTACCGGACGGCGGCTTCCTCTGGAGCGCCGAAGACGAGGGGTGGCGCCGCCTCTACCGCCACGATCCACTCGGCCGGCGCAGGGCCGCCGTGACCCCCGAGGGCTGGGCGCACGCCGAGCTCGAGGGCGTCTATGACGATGGGCGCTTCGTGATCGCGACCGCCTTTCGCACGGCGGGCCTGGGCGCCGCGGAGCGCCAGATCCTCCGCATCGACCTCGAGAGCCTCGAGACCCGGCGCATCGGGGATGGCGACGGCTGGCACTCCGCCGAGGTCGATCCGAGCGGCCGCTTCTGGGTGCACAGCTGGAGCGACCGCAACCACCCGACGCAGAAGACCGTCGAGACCACGGCCGGCAGCGTCACTTTCGAGCTGCCCGGAGCTCCCGAGTATCCGTTCGACGTCGCCAGCCTCCCGCCTGCCGAGCTGTTGATGATCCCCGGACCGGGCGGCTCGCAGTTGCCGGCGATGATCCTGCGTCCCTCGGGATTCGAGCCGACCCAGCGCTATCCAGTGCTGATGCACCACTACGGCGGACCGGGATCACAGGTGGTGACCAACTCCTGGCCGCGCTCGCTCTGGCACAAGTGGATGGCCGACCGGGGCTACGTCGTCTTTGCCGTCGACAACCAGGCCTCCAACTTCTTCGGCAAGAAGGGCGAGGATCGGGTGCACCGGAACTTCGGGCCGCTCGAGCTCGCCGGCCAGCTCGCCGGCGTCGATTTCCTGCGCACCCAGGCCTACGCCGACACCTCGCGCATCGGACTCTGGGGTTGGTCCGGCGGCGGCACCAACACGCTCTACGCCCTTTTCCACTCTCCAGGCACCTGGCGCGCGGGCGTCGCCGGCGCGCCGGTGACCGACTGGCGCTACTACGACTCGGTTTGGACCGAGCGCTACCTGGACGATCCCGCGGGCAATGCCGAGGGCTACGAGAAGTCCTCGCCGATCACGGCGGCCGCCGCGCTCGCCGACCACCTGCTGCTGGTCCACGGCACCGGTGACGACAACGTCCACCCGCAGAACTCGTTCGCCCTCGCCGACAAGCTCATCGCCGCCGACAAGCCGTTCGAGGAGGCCTTCTACCCGCGGCAGAAGCACGGTTTCGCGCCCGGCCCCGCGCAGCACTTCACCCGGCGAATGACAGCGTTCTTCGATCGCCACCTCGAGCCGTAGCGGCTTCCCCTCGGGATCTCTCCCCGCCGGTACAATCGGCGAGTACCACCGGGGGGGAACACGTGGACCGAGAAGAACCGAGGTCCGGAGCGAGACCGGCGGCGCCCGCCGCGTACGAGGGCTCGCTCCGTTTCCATCTCACCGTGCAGCGGAGCCGACTGGCGGTCATCGTGCTCATGGGCGTCGTCGCCGGCATCTCCCGCGTGACCGGGCTCGTCCGCTTCGATTGGGCCGGCGCCGTCGCCGCCCTCGCGCTCGGCATCCTCTCCGCTCCGATCTTCATGGCGCTCTATCGGATCGCCGCCCGCAGAGACTGGGACCTGCCGCTCCATATCGGCTGGATGACCCTCGACCTGCTGATCATCTGCTGGACGATCTACCTCGTCGGCGACGAATCACCGCTCTGGCTGATCTGGTTCCTGACCAACACGACGGCGGCGGCCTTCGTCGCCGGCCGGCGCACCGCCTACGCCGTGATGTGGGCGAGCTGCGCCGCCTATCTCCTCCTGCTCGTCGCGATGGGCCGGATCCAGGGTTTCGACCGCGAGCTGATGCTCGGCCGGCGGCCGGTTGATGCTGCTCTTCGGCGGCACCTTCTTCATGGTGCGCGGCATCGCCGACCTGCGCGAGAGCCGGATGCAGATCGCGGCGCTCAACGAGGAGAAGAGCGCGCGCCTCGCGGAGCTGTCGCGGCTGACCCAGGAGCTCGACCAGCGCGGCCGCGAGCTCGAGCGCGCCAACGAGCGCATCCTCGAGGCCAACCGCGCCAAGAGCCAGTTCCTCGCCAACATGAGCCACGAGCTGCGCACGCCGCTCAACTCGGTCATCGGCTTCTCGGAGATCCTCGCCGACAAGCTCGAAGGCCGGATCGAGCCGCGCTTCATCCGCTTTCTGCGCAACATCCTGTCAGCGGCCGCCACCTGCTCGGCCTGATCAACGACATCCTCGACCTGTCGAAGATCGAGGCCGGCAAGATGGAGCTCGTCTTCGAGCCGGTCTCGATCCACGACGTCGTGCACGGGGTGACCTCGGTGATGCACGGCGTCGCCTCCCGCAGCCGGATCCAGATCGAGGTCGAGATCGAGCCCGACGCTGCCGGTCGCTCGTCGCCGACCCACCACGGCTCAAGCAGGTGCTCTACAACCTGCTCTCCAACGCGGTCAAGTTCTCCGCGGAGGGCTCGACGGTGACGGTCTGCGCCCGCGCGCGAACGGGGGAGCGATCCGGCCTCGCCGTCCGACCGCCATCGTGCTCGAGGTCACCGACCGCGGCATCGGCATCCGCGGCGAGGATCAGCAGCTGATCTTCGAGGAGTTCCGCCAGGTCGACGGCGGCAGCGACGCGCAACATGGGCGGCACCGGCCTCGGCCTGGCGCTGGTCAAGCGCTTCACCGAGATGCACGGCGGCCGAGTCGAAGTGCATCTCGTCGCCGGGCGAGGGCAGTCTCTTCCGGGTCGACCTGCCGGTCGACGCCACCGCCGCGACCAACCGTCGGGAGGAGCGGCGATCCGGTCGCCTTCGACTTCACGCGCGGACGGCGGCAGGCGCTCGAGCGCGGCCGCACGGTGCTCGTGGCCGAGGACGACGACGTGTTCTTCCGCGCCCTCGCCGGCGACCTCGAGGCGGCGGGCTACCGCGTCGAGCGGGCGCGCGACGGCGACGAGGCGCTCGACAAGGCCAGGTCGCTCGCAGCCGCGCTTGATCACCCTCGACCTCGTCCTGCCCGGCCTCGACGGCTGGCAGGTGCTCAAGGAGCTCAAGGCCGACCCCCGCACCGCGCGCATCCCGGTCATCGTCGTCAGCCTGGTCGCCAACCACGAGCTCGGATTCGCGCTCGGAGCCGACGACTACTTCGTGAAGCCGCTCGATCGGGCGCGAGTTCCTTGCTCGCCTGCGCGAGCTCGTGCCCCTTCCATCGGCGGCCGGCGGCCGCTGGTGCTGGTCATCGACGACGACCGGCAGATGCACGACTGCTCGACGTCGAGCTCTCCGAGGCCGGCTACGAGGTGATCGGCGCCAGCGACGGCGCGGCCGGAGTCGAGCTCGCACCGACGCTCGCGCCGGCGGCGATCGTTCTCGACCTCATGATGGACGGGATCGACGGCTTCGAGACCGCCGCCGAGCTCAAGCGGCGGCCCGACACGGCGCAGATCCCGATTCTCGTCTTCACCTCGAAGGAGATGACCGCCGAGGATCGCGAGCGGCTGGCGGAGAACACCGAGGCCGCGCTCACCAAAGCCCCCGAAGAGCGCCACCGGCTGATCGCGACGATTCGCGGGCTCGCCCGGCGCCCCGCGCCGCGGACGGCGCGACATGAGCGGCCCGCTCATCTGGGTGATTGAGGACAACGACCAGAACTTCGAGCTCGTCGACTTTCTGCTCGGCGAGGCGGGGCACGAGATCGCCCGCGTTCGCAGCGGCGGCGAGCTCGCCGCCCTGCTCGCCGTCGGCGCGGCGCTGCCCGACGTGCTCCTGCTCGACGTCGAACCTGCCCGCCGGCTCCGGCCTCGACCTGGTGCCGGCGCTCCGCGCCACGCCGCGAGGCGCGCGGGTGCCGATCGTCGTCGTCACCGCCCACGCCATGCGCGGCGACCGCGAGCGCTTCCTCGCCGCGGGTTGCGCCGGCTACATCTCGAAACCGATCGAGACCGCCCGCTTCGTCGCCGCGGTCAGAGGGCGTGACGCTGCCGAGTGACCCGCGGATGACCGCGCCGCGCATCCTCGCCGTCGACGATCAGCCCGAGAATCTCGAGCTGCTCGGCGCGATCCTCGCGGAGGAGGGCTTCGAGGTCGACTTCGCCAGCGACGGCGTCGCGGCGCTGGCCGCAGTCGAGCGCTGCGACCCCGCAGGCGATCCTGCTCGACATCATGATGCCGCGCCTCGACGGCTTCGAGGTCTGCAGGCGGCTGAAGGGCTCCCGGCCCACCTGCTTCCTGCCGGTGGTCCTGCTCACCGCGCTCTCCGACGTCGAGAGCAAGGTGCGCGGCTTCGAGGCCGGCGCCGACGACTTCCTGAACAAACCCTTCCACCGCGTCGAGCTCCTCACCCGGTTGCGATCGCTGCTCCGCATTCGGTCGCTGCGCGACGAGCTCGACACGACCGAGGCGGTGCTGTTCAGCATGGTCGAGCTGCTCGAGGGCAAGGACCCGCGACCCGCAACCACTCGCAGCGCGTCGCCGCGATCGCGCGCCGGCACCGGTCGGGCCATCGGGCTCGACGGCCACGCGCTCAGTACAACCTCACGCTCGGCGCCGCTGCTCCACGACATCGGCAAGCTCGGCCGTCCCGGAGTCGATCCTGCTCGCTCCGAGCGACGAGCTCTCCGCCGAGGAGCGGCGCATCTACCGCCAGCACATCGAGCTCGGCGAGCGCATTCTGCGCCGATCGAGTCGCTCGCCGGCGCGCTCGCCGTCGTCCGCCACCATCACGAGCGGCTCGACGGCAGCGGCTACCCGGAGGGCCTCGTCGGGTGAGGCCTTCACGCCGACGATCGAGCTGCGTGGCGGCGGCCAACGCCTACGACATCGCGCGCGACCATGGCGAGGCCGCGACGCCGCCGAGGCGCTGCGCCAGGAGGCGCGCGCGGGCGCTTCCGAGCCCGCCGCTGTCGAGGCGATGATGGGCCGCTGCGGCGGAGGCGGCGGCGGCGGAGAGCGCCCGCACGCCGATCGAGCGAGCTCCTGCCGGTGCCCGAGATCGCCGCCGGCGGCACGGATCCTGGTCGCCGACGACAACCCACCAATCGCCAGCTCTACCGCGAGCTGCTCGAGGGACAGGGCTACGAGGTCGAACCTCGCGCCACGGCGGCGAGGCGGCGCTCGCCGTCTAGCGCCGCGCACCAGCCCGACCTGATGATCCTCGACATCCGCATGCCGGGCATCGTCCGGCCAGGAGGTCTGCCGGCGCATCAAGGCCGAGCGACGGCGCGGCCTTCCTGCCGGTCGATCCTGGTCACCGCCTACGAGGAGCGCGGCCTGCGGCTGCGCGCCCTCGAGTCGGCCGCCGACGATCTGCTGATCTCGCCGGTCAACCGGCTCGAGCTGCTGGCGCGGGTGCGCTCGCTGCTCCGGCTCAAGATCTATCACCAGGACCTCGTGCGCCACGAGAACGTGGTGCTCTCGCTCTCGGCGGCGCTCGAGGCCAAGGACCCCTACACCCGCGGCCACAGCCAGCGGGTCGGCGAGCTCTCCGACCCGGCTCGCCCGCGAGCTCGGCTCGACGAGACGATGGTCGGCAGCGGATGCGCACCGCCGGGCTGCTGCACGACATCGGCAAGGTCGCCATGCCCGCAGAGCGTGCTCAACAAGCCGGGCCGCGCTGACGACCGAGGAGTTCGCCAAGGTCATGACCCATCCGGTCGTCGGCTGGGAGATCTGCAGGCCCCTGCGCACCGCGCAGTCGGTGCTCGACTGCATCCTCTACCACCACGAGCGCTTCGACGGCAGCGGCTACCCGCGCGGGCTCGTCGGCGAGGAGATCCCCTTCCAGGCCCGGCTCCTCGCGGTCGCCGACGCCTTCGACGCCTTGACCTCCGAGCGCGCCTATCGCGCCGGCATGACGTCCGGACGCCGCGATCGAGCTGCTCGGCCAGGAGACCGACGCGGGCAAGTGGGACCCGCGCATCTTCGCCGCCCTCACCCGCCTCGCCGCGCGCGGCGAAGCCGATCTGCGTCGCTAGCCGCTAGGCCGGACGCTCCGTCGAAGTCGATCAACACCGGCACTTCGAGCTCGTCGCGTTCGAGCAAGCGGAGCGCCGCGAGCAGGACGCGGCTCTGCAGCCCGGCATCGCCCGGGCGCCCCAGCGGGTAGCCGTGTGGGAAGGGCACGAACAGCGCCCGCGGCGGTCGCACGGCGATCGCGACCTCGCGCAGGAGCGCGATCACGACCGTCGGAATGCCGGCGCGCTCGATCTCGGCGGCGACCAGGCTCACGGCCTGGTTGCACATCGGTCAGACCGGCACCAGCGCCGCGGCGTCGACGCCATCGGTCTCGAGCAGCTCGACGATCGCCGGCGCGGTCCGAGTCACCAGCCGGCCCGGCGCGGTGAGCGATCCCATGATCGAGACGTGCCGCGGCGCGATCGCTCCGATCGTGCCGTCGGCCACGAGCTCGCGCAGCCGGTCGAGCGGCAGCGCCAAGTTGCGATCCTCGGCGATGCCGTCGTGGTCGAACAGCTCGCTGCGCTGGCCGTCGATCAGCCGGGAGAGATCGACGTCCGCGGGCACCACGCGATGGCTCCAGTCGCCCCCCGCGACGCCCTGGTCGAACGGCTGTTGATCCGGCGGCACCAGGCCGGCGCTCGAGACGAGGGCGACGCGAGCCGCCGCGAGCGGCCGCGCCAGCTCGGCTCTCGGCACCGGATCGACCCGGCGCCACCGATAGCCGCGCAAGAACAACCGCCAGCGCAACGGGAACTCCGACATCTGCCCCATCCGCCCCTCCTCTCGGGCCGAAAGCGGCCCCGCGGACGATTCTAGGTGAGCCGGGCGAAACCTCCGGCCCCGCGCTTGCATCCGAAGGTTGTCGACGGAGCGTAGGCTCCCAGGAGGTGCAGATGACCGATCGCCTGCAACAGGCGGCCGTGGCGGCCGCTTTCGTGTCTTTGTCCCTCGGTGCGCTCGCGTGCCGCGCCGAGGCCGGTGCCTCGGCCGCGGTAGCGGACGCCTCGAAGTGGAGAGAGGAAGCGATGACCGACTATGTGAAGCCCTCGGACGAGGAGCTCAAGCAGCGCCTGACGCCGATGCAGTACAAGGTGACGCAGCACGAGGGCACCGAGCCGCCGTTCGACAACGAGTACTGGGACAACAAGCAGCACCGGCATCTACGTCGACGTCGTCTCCGGCGAGCCGCTCTTCTCGTCGCTCGACAAGTACGACTCCGGCACCGGCTGGCCGAGCTTCACGCAAGCCGCTCGAGTCCGGACAACGTCGACGAGCGCGAGGACCGCAAGGCTCTGGATGACCCGCACCGAGGTGCGCTCGAAGCACGCCGACTCGCACCTCGGCCATGTCTTCGACGACGGCCCGGCGCCGACCGGCCAGCGCTACTGCATGAACTCGGCGGCGCTGCGCTTCGTGCCGGTCGACGAGCTCGAGGCGACGAGGGCTACGGCGAGTACCTGCCGCTGTTCGAGAAGGCCGGCGTCGCTCGCCAAGGACTCCGGCCAGCGCGAGACCGGCGATTCTCGCCGGCGGCTGCTTCTGGGGCATGGAGGAGATCCTCCGCGACATCCCCGGCGTGATCGAGACCGACGTCGGCTACACCGGCGGCACCGTCGCGAACGCGACCTACGAGGACGTCAAGCACCGGCAGGTCCGGCCACGCCGAGTCGGTGCGCGTCGTCTTCGACCCGCGAGCGGATCTGCCGTACGAGGAGCTGCTCGGCTGGTTCTTCCGCATGCACGACCCGACGACCAAGAACCGCCAGGGCAACGACATCGGCACGCCAGTACCGCTCGGCGATCTTCTTCGCCAGCGAGGCGCAGCAGCGAGACGGCCGAGCAGGTGCAAGGCGCGCGTCGAGGCCGTCGGGCAAGTGGAAGCGCCCGGTCGTCACCGAGATCGTCCCCGCCGCCGACTTCTGGTCGGCCGAGGCGTACCACCAGGACTACCTCGAGAAGAACCCCGGCGGCTACACCTGCCACTACCTGCGCGACTACGACTTCTCCGGGTAAGCACGGCCCGCCTCGCGGCATTCCCTGAACCCTTCGCGCCTCGCCTGGCCCTTGCGCCGGGCGGGCGTTCCCGCCTCGTCCCGATGGATCGATCGTCGGGAGTCTCTGGAGACCCTACGAAGGCGCTTCGCGCCGCTCCCCCGCTTCGATCTGCTGGCGCAGGAATGGCAGCAGGCAGAGCGCCGGCGCCGCGAGCAGCGCGGTGAACAGGAAGAACGCCGCGTAGCCGAGCCGCTCGGCGCCGAAACCGGAGGCGGCGCCGGCCACCTCGCGGGAGAAGGAGAAGAGCGCCGAGAGCAGCGCGTACTCGGTCGCGGCGTTCTCGCGGCGGCAGGTCGCGGTCAGGAAGGAGAGCAGCGCCGCGGTGCCCAGCCCCTGAGTGAAGGACTCGATCGCCGAGGCACCGTAGATCGCCTCACGCGGTAGCGCGAGCGCCGCGACCGCCCAATAGCCGAGATTCGAAGCCCCCTGGCCGATCCCCAGCCAGAGCAGCCCGCGAAAGAGCCCGAAGCGCGTGATGAAGGCGCCACCCACGAGCGCGCCCGCGATTGTCAGCGCGATGCCGATCGTGTTCGACACCAGGCCGATCTCGGCGAGCGACATCCCCTGGTCGACCCAGAACGGCTCGATCATCCGCGACATCGCCTGATCGCCGATCTTGTAGAGCAGCGCGAAGAGGGCGATCGGCAACATCTCGGGGCGCAGCAGCCAGGCGCGGAAATCGCGCACGAGCTCGCGCATGCTCTTGCGCTCGCCGCCCTCGCCGGCGCCGACGCGCGGCGGTTCGGGCAGGAAGAGCGCGCCGATGCCGAGCGCCGCGAAGAGCGTCGCGACACCCCACCAGGCCGCCGTCCAGCCGACCCAGTCGGCGACCAGGAGAGCGATTCCACCCGCCGCGATCACCGCCACCCGGAACGCCGAGGCACGAATCCCGTTGATCCACCCGAGGTTGTCCCGCTCCGCGACGTCGACCGCCCAGGCGTCGATCGCGATGTCCTGGGTCGCCGAGGCGATCGTGAAGGTGAGCATCACGGCGATCAGCGCCGGTCCGACGCTCTCGGCGGGCAGCATCGGGAAGACGACGGCAAGCGTCGCGAGCAACCCGAGCGCCGGCACGATCCACGCACGCCGTGAGCCGAAGCGATCCACCAGCGGCGCCCAGAGCGGCTTCCACGACCAGGGCAGCGCGAGCAGGCTCATCAGGCCGATCTCGGTGAGCGAGACGCCGTGGATGCGGAACCAGACCGGCCAGATCTTCGAGGTGACGCCGTAGGGAAGGCCCTGGGCGAGGTAGAGCACCGTCACCCAGAACATGATGCGGCGGCGATTCACCCGCGGATCCTATCCGCTCGTTCCGCTCGTTCCTCGCGCGGGAAAATGAGGACAGGCACGGCTCTCCAGCGAGTAGCGTCTCTTTCCCTCTCTGGAGATCGGCGAGGCTCGTACCTGTCTCCGTTTTCCGCTGTCGTCCTGAGCGCAGCGAAGGACCTTGCGTGGAGGACGCTCGGGACGACAGGGCGGACGCAAAAACGGCTACACTGCCGAGGGGAGGCCGGACCCATGGAGCCATCCTGGAAGGAAGCCGTCGAGGCGATCCAGCCGTACGTCGTCAAGATCTCGACCCCGGAGCACGCCGGCACCGGCTGTCTGTTCGCGTTCGGCGCCGCCGGCGGCATCTGCGGCGTGGCGACCGCTGCGCATGCTCTCGCCCACGCCCATGAGTGGGACCAGCCGCTCCGCATCGAGCACTGCCACAGCGGTTACACGCGCCTGCTCCGGCCCGGCGACCGCGCCATCGTCCTCGACGACGACACCGACACGGCCGCGCTCGTCTTCTTGCGCGACGGGGCGCCCTTCCCGGAACGACTCCTGCCGCTCACCCCCGAGGGCGCGAAAGTGCGCGTTGGCGTCGAGATCGGCTGGGTCGGCTATCCCGCCGTGGCGGCGGCGCGCGATACCCTCTGCTTCTTCAGTGGCAGGGTGAGCGCCTGGATCCAGGACAAGAAGGCCTACCTCGTCGACGGCGTGGCGATCAGCGGCGTCTCGGGCGGACCCGCCTTCCGGCTCGGCGTCCACGCGCGACCCGAGATCCTGGGCGTCGTTTCCGCCTATCTCCCGAACAAGGCCGCCGGTACACCGCTGCCCGGACTCTCGCTGGTCCAGCACATCGGCGAGCTCGAGAGCGTCGTGCGCGACCTGCGCAACCTGACTCAGGCCCCGGCGTCGATCGGCGGCACGGAGAAGCAGGCGAGCAGCTGACCGACCGCGGCTCGAAACGGGTCGCTCCAGACGTGCCCGCCCGCGAAGACGAGCGTCTCCGCCCTGCTGCCGCGAGCCGCGAGCGCCGCGGTGTCTTCCGCCATCTTCGCCGCCGTGTACCAGTCGTCGAGCGTGCCGCGCGCGAGCATCACTCGCGGCGGGAAAGGGACCTCGGCCGGGAGCTCGAGCAGCTCCGGCGGCACGTCGCCCGCGAGCGCGACCAGCGCCGCCGCGCCGTGGCCGGCCGCCACCGCCGCGCGCCAGGCCATCGCCACACCCTGCGAGAAGCCGAGGAAGACCAGCGGCAAACGCCAACCGAACCGAGGGCGGACCGCGGCGAGGATCGAGCGGAGGTAACGCATGTTGTCCTCGATCGCGAGCTCGCGTAGGTCCTTGGTCATCCAGCCGCGCACGACCTCGCCGCTCTTCCTGTCGTAGAAAGCGTGGAGCGCGTCGACCGCCACGAGCGCGACCCTATCGGCGCCGGGGATCGTCTCGAGCTCGGCCAGATGGCGCTCGGCGTCTTCGCCGTAGCCGTGGCAACCGACGACGATCGCACTCGCCGCCGCACCCGCCGCCGGCGCGCGCACCAGATACCGCCCATGCGTTCGCGCCTCCACGACGTGGCGCTCGATTCTCTCCTCTTCGCTCATCTCAGCGCTTTGCCGCCATCGCCGGCGCATCCTCTCACGGCGACGCGGCCTCGATCGGCTCCCGACTCAGGGTGGGCGCGCGCCCGCGGGAAGGGGTCCGAGCCGATCGAGTCGGACGGTCGACACGCTTCGGCCGTCCTCGTCGAACACCTGGTGCACCCAGCAGACTTGCTCGTCCGAGAGAGCATGGAGAGCGCGCCACTGGTCCAGCGCTTGCCGCAGGTCCTCCTCTTTCCGAGCGCTCTCCACGTGCGTCTCCCAGAGTCGCCAGCCGCCCGGCTCGTAGCCCGAGTGGCCGTTGAGCGTCGGGACGCCCGCGGCGAGACTCGCCCACATGGCGTCGAGCGCCGGCGTCGACGGATGGGGCCCGGGCGGCGTTCCGCCGACGGAGTAGAAGAACGCCTGGCAGTCCGGCGGCAGCCGCGCCGCGAGCTGCTGCGATCTGCGCAGAGCGCGTCGTCCGCCGGTGATGGGCGCCGACACCCCCTGTTCGAGCAGGCAGGCGCCGACGAGCGCTAGGGCCAGCGCCGGTCGGCGCTTCATTGCGGCAACGGCGAGTGCGAGCCCCACAGCAATGACCGGCAGAATCACGAAGATCACGCGGCCGATGGCGCGGAGCGACTCCGCTCCGGGGACGAGCGGAAAGAGCAGGCGCCAAGCCGAGACGCCGCCCGGCCACCCTGTTACCAGCAGGCCGGCTGCCGCCGCGCCCACTGCCGCCGCGCGCGCCCAGGGCGACCGCCGCGCGCTCCAGAGCCCGGCGAGCGCGGCGATCGTCGTGACGGGGCCGACCCCCAGGGTGTTCTCCCCGCCCGTGGCAGCGGCAATCGGCGGCCACCAGGCCATTTGGCCGTAGAGCCAACTGCGCTCGCCGAGAAAATGCCAGCTATAGAGGTCGGGCTGGAGGATCTGCTCGAAGCCCGACCAGGCATGGCCGGCCGCCCCCAGCCACTGCCGCAGCACGAGCGGCGCCGCGAGCGCGAGCGCCGCGAGCCCGCCGAGAACCCAGGTCCCGCCGCGCGACTGCGCCGAGGCGAGCAGCGCGCGCCGCGTCGCCGTTTGGAGCAGCGCGGCGACGAGGACCAGCGTGCCGACGAAGGCGGCCAGCCAGGTGAGGTAGAGCCCCGAGTAGAGCTGCCAGACGAGCGCCGCGAGGCAAGCGTAGACGTAGCGCCGCCGGTTCGATTCGCGCGGCTGGCGTAGCTCGAGGGCGAGCGCCCAGAGCGCGAGCACCGTCGGGAATTGGGTCCAGAGGTGGAGGTGCTCGAACTGATTGGCGCGCGGCGCCGCGAAGGCGAAGAGAAACGCCGCGACCAGCGCCGGCACCGCCGCCAAGCCGAGGCCACGCCGAGCGAAGAGCGCGAAGGCCACGAAGTTCGCCGCGGCAAGCGTCATCGCCCAGAGCGTGAAGGCGAGCGTCTCCGGCGCCCCTACCAGGCGCCAGATGGCGTAGAGCGGATAGACACCGAGCAGATTCTCGGTGAGTGCTGCGACGTTCGGTTCCGGATAGAAGCTCGGCGTATCCCAGAGACCGCGGCAGATCGGCTGGCCCGTCCCACAAGCGTGCTCGTACTCGAGCATGAAGTGCACGAGGCGGCTGTCCACGCCCCCGCCGAGCTCGCGCCGGAGCGGCGCTGGCAGCACCGGGTGGAAGAGCATCAGCTCGCCGATCAGCAGAAGGAAGAGGGCGAGCGCGAAGCTGCGCGTGCGGTGGCGGGACGAATCGAGCATGACCGGCGGGGAGCGGCGGGACGCTAGCACGGCGCCGGCACGGCGACTGCGGAGCGGCCACCGACTCGCAGATGTCAGACGGCAGGTCGAGTGGCCGGCCTCGAGCGTCTTCCACCGCAGCCGTTGCAACCGACGACGATCGCGTTCGCCGCCGCACACGCCGCCAGCGCGCGTACCCGATATCGCCCAGGCGTTCGCGCCTCCACCACGTGGCGCTAGATCTCGTCGCCTCGTTCATCGCCGAATCAGTTTCGCCGGCGAAAGCCCTCACGCCGCTTCCGTCACCCTCGAAGAAAGGGTCTTCACCGATTCGAGTGGGTCCGGCGCAGCGCGATCTTCCTTTCGAAGTGGGAACCGTCGCGAAAGCCTGCCAGTGAAAGGGAGGGACGGAACGCGTCGAGGCGCTGCGCGGTAGCCACCCTGGCCGGCCCGACTTCCCTTCGATGGAGCTTTCTCGAGGGCCCGAACCGCCTCGATGTCCGACCGGTCACCGGCTGAAGATCGACCTCACCAGCGACGCCCGTAGGACTCATCATGAGCCGCCGACCCGCTCCAAACGGTGAAGAGCCCGAAAGAAAGGGGGCCAGAGAGGGGGACAGGTACGGATTCCCTGAGCATGTGAGTAGTCTCCTTTCCGGGCTCTTGGGCAGTTCGTGTCAGTCCCCTTTTTCCGCCGCCGATGTCGTCTTGAACGAAGCGAAGGACCTTGCGTGACGGTCGAGGAACAGCTGTCAGCGCTTCTTCAGCCGGCGGCGCAAGATCCTTCACTTCGTTCAGGATGACATCGGAGGGCGTTCAAGGTGACCGCGGGAGGGGTCCAAGATGACGTCGGGGGGCGTTCAGGGTCACATCTCGCTGTCGTCCTGAGCGCAGCGAAGGACCTTGCGTGACGGTCGAGGAACAGCTGTCAGCGCTTCTTCAGCCGGCGGCGCAAGATCCTTCACTTCGTTCAGGATGACAGCGGGGGGCGTTCAAGGTAACCGCGGGAGGGGTCCAAGATGACATCGGGGGGCGTTCCGGGTGACATCGGGGGAGTTCGGGGCGACCCACTGACAGATCCTGACAGTGACGCCGACTAGACTGCCGCCACAGGTTGGAATCGAACTCGCCGGGATTCACAGGGGGGATCGCGGCCAGGTGGCGAGGGGGACGCTTGACCGACTCGCGCCGGACCGAGACGACATCGCTGTGGAGCGGCGAGCCAGCGCGCGCGCCGATCGGCCTGCTCGCGCCCGGCACGCGCTTGGCCGAGCGCTACGAGATCCGCGCCGTCCTCGGCCACGGCGGCTTCGCCGTCGTCTACCTCGCCCACGACCGCGAGCTCGGCCGCGACGTCGCGCTGAAGGTCCTGCGCGAGGACCGCCTCACCCCCGGCTCGCTGACCCGCCTCAAACGCGAGGTCCGCGTCGCCAGAGACCTCGCCCACCCCAATCTCGTCCGCGTTTTCGACATCGAGACCGCCGGCTCTGCCCTCTTCGTCTCGCTCGAAGCGATCCACGGCGGCTCTCTTCGCGATCAACTGAAGAAGGGACCGATGCCCGTCGAGGTCGCCCTGCGCCTCGCCACCGGCCTCCTGCGCGGGCTCCAGGCCCTCCACGG
Organism: uncultured Acidobacteriota bacterium; assembly: GCA_963700315.1. Classification (GTDB taxonomy): domain Bacteria; phylum Acidobacteriota; class Thermoanaerobaculia; order Multivoradales; family JAGPDF01; genus JACTMI01. The sequence continues at coordinate 56,661 of CAVOXC010000006.1, forward strand.
CGTCGGCATCGTCCACCGCGACATCAAACCGGCCAATGTGCTGCTGACCGACGAGGGCGAGGTCAAGCTCGCCGACTTCGGTCTCGCGCTCCACCTCGAAGGGAGCGACACCCGCGTCACCGCCACCGAGACCGCCGTCGGCACCCTCGAGTACCTCGCCCCCGAGCAGGCGCTCGGCGAGGAGGTCGACCCGCGCACCGATCTCTACTCCGCCGGCGTCGTCCTCTTCGAGATGTTGACCGGGAGACTCCCGCATGAGGGGAAGTCCTCGCTCGGCAACCTGATCGCCCGCTTCCGCGAGCAGCCGCCCGACCTCGCCGCGCTGCGCCCCGAAACACCGCGCTGGCTCGCGCGCCTCGTCGCTCGCCTGCTCGCTCGCGACCGGCTCGAGCGCTATCCCAGCGCCGCTGCGGTCCTCCACGATCTGGAGCGGCGCCGCGCAGCGACCGGTCCGAGTCGGCAGCGTCGATTCGCCGCCGGGGCGATCGCTCTGCTCATCGTCGCCATCGGCGCCGCCATCGTCGCGCTCGTCTCGATCCGGAGCCACGGCTTCTCTCACGTGATCACCGAGGGGGTCGAAGGCGTCGTCGCGGTCGATCGCGGCGGGCGAGTCCTCTGGCGCCGCGAGGGGGTCCTGGCTCGCAACAACTACCTGCCATTTCGCCCGAGCGCGGGCGCTCCCCTGCGCCTCGCGGCGATCGAGGTCGGAGACACGGAGACGGCGTTCGACCGGGTCCTCGACCTCGCGCTCCTCGATCCGGCGAGCGGAACGGTCCTCGACCATCTGAAGCTCGTCGCCGATGCTCCTTTCTCGGAGTTCCCGCGCAATTTCGCGTTCCGCCTCCACGTCCTCGACCTCGACGGCGACGGCGGCGACGAAATTCTCATCGACTACGGCCATCGCCCTTGGTGGCCCTACTTCGCTATTCTCGTCGAGCCCTCGCGCCGCCTGTCGCGCACCGTCTTCGCCGCCAGCGGGCACCACTACTTCCAAGGCAGCGCCGACATCGACGGCGACGGCCGGGCCGAGCTGCTCTTCGCCGGCGTCAACAACCGCCTCGGCTGGCGCAGCGCCGTCGCGGCCGTTCGCGTCGATCCCTGGATCGGCGCGCCGGTCTCCGGCGTGCCCGCGCCCGTCGCCATCACCCCCGATCTGGCGCTGGGTCAGGGCTCGCTCCGGGGCCTGGACTGGTACTGGCTCGGTCCGCGACGGACGGTCGACCCGCGAATCCCCGCGCTCACGCCCGATTCGACCGGCACCGCTCTCGCTCTGCGCTACGCCGACGGCTCGACAGAACGGCTCTCCCTCGCCGGCTTCTCGGAGGCATCCGACAGCTCGCGCTCCGAGCCGGAGCGCAGCGACAGCCGCCACGCCGCCTGGCGGGAGGTCTACCAGATCCTGCGCCGCCTCGAAGGGGAGCGACCGAGGGAGGCGCTCCCACTGCTCGACAACGGGCTCGCGAGCGCGGAGAGAGCGGACGACCTGCACCTGGCGAGCTGGTTCCGGCAGACCCGACTGGTCGCCCTTGCGCAGGCTGGACGGGACACCGAGGTCGACGCGGGCTTCGAGGCCGCGCTCGCAGGTGAGCCAGAGTCGGCGAGCGAGCTCGCCTACCAGCTCGCGCGCGCCTGGCACCGCCGCGGCCGGCTCGACCGCGCGATCGCGAGCTACCGGAGGGCCGAGACGCTGCCGGGTGCGACCCCGGGGCGCGGGCCGTTCGAGCTCCTGCAGGGAGTCGTGCTGACGCTGGTCGAGGCCGGCGACTTCGAGGGCGCCCTCGCCGAGGCGCGCAGGGCCGAAGCCGTCTTCGTCGACGGCCGGACCCACAGCGAGGGCTTCGAGGAGTTCGTGCGCTGGCGCATGGGCGAGCTGCCCGACCCGGCCCGCCTTCCGACGGACACCAGCTCGCCCGACCTGTTCGCTTACTGGTACCTCGAAGCGAAGCTGGCGCGCGGAACCGATCCCGCGGAGATCCTCGACACCGTCGCGATCGAATCCCAACGGCGCAAAGACATCGGGCCGCTGCTCGACTCCGTGCGCTCGGAAGCGCTTTGGCGACTCGGCAGGCTCGACGAGGCGAGGGAAGCCGCCCGCCGCGCGCTCTCCGACCTCGACCGCGGCCTGCCGCAGCAGCTCTCCTGGCGCGTCCACCGTCCGATCCTCGCCGAGCGGTTGGCGCGAATCGGGAGTCGCCAAGGCTGAGTCCGACTACCGCGCCTCACCGCCCGAGCCCCCCGTCAACGGTCGATCTCGTGCAGCCTTCCCGCGGCGTACTTGTGGATCACGCTCGAGATCAGCGTCTGGTACGGAAGGCCCTCGACGAGCGCCCGCTTCTTGATCGCGTCGAGGTCACGCGAAGAGATCCGCAGGTTGACGCGCCGATCCTTGCGCAGCGTCGCGGCCGCCGCCTGCTCCAGGCGCGCCCGCTCCGCCCGCGAGGCTCCGGCGGAGCGCCACTCGCCTCGTTCGAACGACTCGAGCAGCGCCGCTTCTTCCGGCTCTGGAGCCTTTCTCTTGCTCATGGCGGCTTGCCTCCTTCTCCGAGGTAGTCCCGGGTCGCCTTCCGGCTCGGGATGATCGTCTTCAGATAGATCTCGCCCGCGGACTCGACGTACGGCACGAGGTACGCATAGTCGCCGACCCGAACCACGAAGATCCGCTGCTGGCCGAAGCGCTCCGGCTGGGGCTGCTCGAGCCGGTCGAGAAGATCGCCCTTCTCGATGTGAAAGACGATCTCCTCGAAGCCGATGCCCCTCTCGCGCTGGAGTCGGAGGTTCTTCTCCTCGCTCCAGCCGAACCGTTTCGCCACCGCCGGAGGATAACACGATGTGTGCATGTTCAGCACACAGACACGCTGACACGAAACGCGGCGACAAGCTCCCGCGCCGCTCGACCGCACCGCCGATGTGGTCTCGAGCGCACCGCAGCCGTCATCCCGAGCGCACCGCCAATGTCGTCCTCAGCACGCCACCACTGTCGTCCTGAGCGCACCGCCACTGTCGTCCTGAGCACGCCACCGCTGTCGTCCTGAGCGAAGCGAAGGACCTTGCGTGACGATCGAGGAACCGCTGTCGACGCTTCTTCAGCCGGCGGCGCAAGATCCTTCACTTCGTTCAGGATGACCTCGCTCGGGGGGCGTTCAAGGTGACAGCGGGAGTCGCGACGAGGAGGCCCGGCGCCTCGCCCGCCAGGCTCTCGTCAACCTCGACCGCGGTCTCCCCCACGAGATCGAGTGGCGGGCGCACCGGAAGCTGGTGGCGGAGCGAGCGGCGCGGATCGGCAAAGCAACGCGCTGAGCCCCTCCACGCCGAGATGTCTTGACATCGAACGTACGTCTTGAGTAACGTACGTACGCCATGAGCGACCCCATCTCCCCAACCGAGCTCCGAAGCACGATCTACCGGGTCCTCGACGAGATCGCCGCGACCGGCGAGCCCCGCGAGATCGTGCGGGGCGACCGGCGCTTCCTGATCCTGCCGCTCGGCCCGACGCTCGCGCGGGACCTCTGGGACCGGCCAAAACGGTCGGCGCTCGTCGACATCAGCGCCGACGAGCTGGTCGCGACCCGCTGGGACTACGAGCCGGACCCGGCGGTGTGAAGGCATTCCTCGACACCCACGCGGTCGTTTTCCTCTGGGAAGCGGAGCGCGACCGCTTCGGTCCCGCGGGGATCGAGCTGCTCGACCGCTCCGCGCTCTTCATCTCCCCGATCGTCCGGCTCGAGCTCGCGCTGCTCCACGAGATCGGCAAGATCGCGCCCCAGGCCGGCGAGATTCTGGGCACCCTCACGAGCGAGGTCGGCCTCACGGAATCGGACGACCGGCTCGCGGAGATCATCCGCGAATCGGTGCGCCTGACCTGGACCCGCGACCCGTTCGACCGGGTGATCGTCGCCACCGCGGCCCTCCACCGTTCCCCCCTCGTCACCCGCGACGACCGAATCCGGCGCCACTTCCCCGGCGCCGTCTGGTAGGCCCCTGTCCCGCCGCCGCTGCCGCCCCAACCCGCCGCCGTCTGGTTGGCCCCTCATCCCGCCGCCGATGCTGCCCTGAGCACGCCGCCACCGTCGTCGTCAGCACGCCGCCCCTGTCGTCCTGAGCACGCCACCAATGTCGTCCTGAGCGAAGCGAAGGACCTTGCGTGCCGATCGAGGAACCGCTGTCGACGCATCTTCAGCCGACGGCGCAAGATCCTTCACTTCGTTCAGGATGACAACGGAGAGAAGGTTCAGGGTGACATCGGAGAGAAGGTTCAAGGCGACATCGGAGAAAAAGCTCAGGGTGACAGCGGGAGAGCTCAAGATGACATCGAGGTGCGTTCAGGGTGACATCGACCTGTCGTCCTGAGCGCAGCGAAGGACCTTGCGCGGCGATCGAGAAACCGCGGCGCGCGAGCCGCGTGTCGCTCCTGCCGAGGTCGCCCGCGCCGAGCAAGATCTCGCCCGCCTCTTCGACCGCGTCGAGCTCCTGGAGATCTCGGCCGAGGTCGCGACCCTCGCGGAGCGCGCCGCCCCCGGCTCGTCGCTCCGCACCCTCGACGCCATCCACCTCGCCACCTGGCAGCTCGCCCGCGGCTTCGAGCCCGATCTCGAGCTCCTGACCTCCGACCTCCGCCTCGCCGCCGCCGCCGGCGTCGACCCGGCGCTCGACTGAGCGTCGGCCCGCTTCGCTCTCCCGTCCGCTCTTGCACCCGCGGCCGCTCTAGAGCAAGACTGGCCGCGATGCTCCGCCTCGCCGTCCGCTTCGAGAGCAGCGTCCGCCGCTTCCGGCTTCCGGTCGCCGAGGTGACTCTCGGCGCTGATTCCGATTGCGAGCTGGTCGCGCCGTTCCCCGGCGTCTCACGCCACCACGCCACCGTCCGCCCGCTCGACGGCGGATTCCTCGTCAAGGACCTCGACTCGAAGAATGGACTGGTGAGAGACGGCGCGCGGCTCTCCGAGGTGCTTCTGCGCCCCAGGGACACCATCCGCATCGGCCGCGCTCTGCTCGAGCTCGAAGAGGTCGACTCCTCGGACGCCGCGGTGGCTCTCTCGATCGCCGCCGGCGCGCCCCGCCGCCACCGCAAGGAGAGCGACACCGGCTCTCTCACGGAGCTGCCAGGAGCCGGCTCGCCGGCCGACGCCCTCGCCCTCATCCGCGAGGTCGAGCGCGCAGGGGACATCGACCCGTCGCGCCCCGACCAAGCGCGCCACCTGCTGGAGCTGGCGCGAACCGCACTCGAAGCGCCCGCGGTCTGGATCTGGACGGGAAGGAGCGAGGGCGCGCCGCCGATCGTCGCCATTTCCGGAACGCTACCGGAGGATGAGGAGCTCGATCGCATCGCCCAGTTGGCGGCCAGCGAGGGCGACCCTCGAGCCGAGGAGCGCGGCCAGCACGCCGCTCTCTTCGCGCCGATCAGACCCGGGCGACCCGGCTTGGCCGCAACCTTGCTTGGCTCGTCCGAGAAGATCCCCGAATGGAAGCGGGATCTCTTCGACTATCTGGCCCCAAGGTGAAGAAGGCTCCGAAACGCGCGGCGACTCCTGCCCCCTTCGAAGTGAGCGAGGGCGCGCACCCACTGCGCTTCCCTGACGACTTCGTGCGCGGCGATTCACCCGCGATCCAGAAGCTCCTCGCGGCCCTCGTGACCGCGGCACGAAGCCGCCTCGACGTTCTGCTCCTCGGCGAGACCGGCACCGGCAAGGAGATGGTCGCGCGCGCCATCCACCAGAGCGGCCCGACCGCCAAGGGGCCCTTCCTGGCGATCAACTGCGCCGCGATCCCAGCCGAGCTGCTCGAAGCCCAGCTCTTCGGCGTCGAAGCGCGCGTCGCGACCGGCGTCGACCCGCGCGCCGGGCTCTTCCTCAAGGCGAACGGCGGCAGCCTCTTCCTCGACGAGATCGGCGACCTCCCCGAGCCGCTCCAGGCCAAGCTCCTCCGCGTCCTCCAGGAGCGCGAGATCCTCCCGGTCGGCTCGACGTCACCGAAGAAGGTGGACGTCCGCGTGATCTCCGCTTCGAACAAGGAGCTCGGCGAGATGGTCCGCCAGGGCAAGTACCGCGCCGATCTCTACTACCGCCTGCGCGGCCTCCAGTTCCACATGCCCCCGCTGCGCGAACGCAAGGAGGACCTACCCCTCCTCGTCCTCGCCTTCGCCCAACGCGCCGCTGCGACCTACGACAAGAGAATCGAAGGCGTTAGCCGAAAGGCCCTCACCATACTCGCCGCCTACGACTGGCCCGGGAACATCCGCGAGCTCAAGAACGAAGTCGAGCGCGCCGTGCTGCTCGGTTCCGACGGGAGCATGCTGGAAAGCACTCACTTCGCGCCGGTCCAGTGGGAGGTAACTCGACAAAGAGGATATAGGGTGGACTCGGAAGCTGCGCCCAGAGAGGACCCGGAGCCTACGCGTGCCGATCCCGACCTTCGCGAGTCCGACGGCCGCGAGAGCGGCGTGGAGCCCAAAGGCCGCTATCTGCAATCGAGAATCGACGAGCTAGAGCGCGCCGAGATACTCGCGGCGCTTCGCGCATCGCGAGGAAACCGCTCTGAGGCGGCGCGATGCCTCGGCATCACACGAAATGGCCTTGCCCTCAAGATGAGGAGGCTCCTCGTTGTGCCGTAGTGGGTGCGCGGCGAACTGGAACCAGCCCCTCCTAGCAATTCGCGGTCGTTCGCCGCTCTTCAGATCGAGCCACAACCACTCGTGCGTGTTTGTCCGACCTAGGAGCCTGCGCGGCAGAAACCGGTATGAGGAATCAGATCCTGAGTATCGCTCAGGGTCGACGATCTCGAGGTGAGCAAGGTCCGGAGATCCCCCAATATCGGGCGAAAAGCATTCTGCCGCGCACGCTCCAAGACGATATGGAGCGACCGGCCCCCCGGTCGTAAGTTCGAGGTGTGAGGCCTCGAGGTTGCCGGCGCGTGTCCGGCGATTTCGCGGGTTACCACCGAGACGGCGGCAGAGCCGCAGACGACGAGGAGCCGATCATGAGAAACGCTAGCACGACGTTCGTCGGGATGGATGTCCACAAGTCGACGGTGACGGTGGCTCGGTTGGCACCGGGAGCGGAGATGCCGGAGTTCTGGGAGCTGATCAACGAGCTGCGGGCGGTCCGTCGTCTGGCCAAGAAGCTGTTGCGGGAGGCGCCGGGCGAGGTGTCCTGCTGCTACGAAGCGGGGGCGTGCGGGTATGCGTTGCAAAGGCAGCTGAGAAGGGAAGGGGTGGCGTGCGACGTGGTGGCGCCGTCGCTGGTGCCGCGCAAGCCGGGCGAGCGGATCAAGACCGATCGCCGCGACGCCAGGAAGCTCGCCGAGTACTGGCGCAGCGGGTCGCTGACGGTGGTCGAGCCACCGAGCCCGGAGCAGGAGGCGGTCCGGGACCTGGTGCGTTGCCGCGAGGACGTGAAGCAGGATCTGCTGCGCTGGCGACACCGGTTGAGCAAGATGCTCCTGCGTCGGGGCTTGGTGTTTCGCGAGGCCCGGGCCTGGACCGCGCGTCATCGCGCTTGGCTTCGCGGCCTGCGCTGGGAGCAGCCGAGCGACGAGATCGTCTTCACCGAGTATCTGATGGCGGTCGAGCTGCTCGAGGAGCGGCTGCGAGTGCTCGACAAGGAGCTCGCCAAGGTGGCGACGAGCGAGCCGTACCGCGAGCGGGCAGGCAGGCTTCGCTGTTTCCGCGGGATCGACACCGTGAGCGCGATGACCGTGCTCGCCGAGCTGCACGGAATCGAGCGATTCGACTCGCCGCGACGGCTGATGGCGTTTCTCGGGCTGGTCCCGGCGAACACTCGAGTGGCGAGAGCGAGCGTCGAGGCGGGATCACCAAGGCCGGCAACTCGCACGTCCGTCGAGCGCTCGTGGCAGCGGCTTGGCACTATCGGCATCGTCCGGGAGGTCACGTCAATAGGTGTGTAAACGGCATCAGGCGGCGGCCTCTCGGTCGCTGGTGTTGATCTTCTCGACGACACGCACTCCATCCTGGTACTTGGCGCCCTCGGCGACCTCCGCGAGCAGCTGCGGATGATCGAGTCTGCGAAACGACCGTTCGGCAACGAGTAGGACGCGCCAGATCAGCGCGGTCGCGTTGGCGACCTTCTTGAAGCGCTTCGCCGCCGTCGTTCGTAGGCGCACGGCAGCGAAGGGCGACTCGACGATGTTGGTCGTGCGCAGGTGCTTCCAGTGCTCTTTCGGAAAGCCATAGAAGGTCACCATCCGCTCCCAGTCGGCACCTAGGATTCTCGCCGCGTCGGGGTAGGCCTTGCCAAACTGCCCGATGAAGGCATCTCGCTTCTTCTCGGCTTCTTCCAGCGTTTCGCAGTAGGGAATCGCGCAGAGCAGCACCCGGGCCTCGGCTTGCCGCTTCTTCGGCAAGCGGTCGAGCACGTTGACGATCTTGTGATTCCAGCAGCGCTGCTGCTCGACTTCCGGAAAGATCTCACCGAGCGCCGACCAGATCCCGAGGTGACCGTCGGCGACGACGAGCTTCGGCATTCGAAGACCGCGGGCCTTCAGGCTCCGCACCAAACTCGACCACGACTCTTGCGATTCGCGATACCCAGGCTCGACCGCGAGCAAGACCTTGCGGCCGTCGCGAAGACCGGCGATCACCACCAGGAGCGCGGCTTTCTCTTTCTCCAAACCCGCCTTGACGTAAACCCCGTCGGCCCACAAGTACACCGGCTCGATCCCCGTAAGAGGTCGCGTCCGCTCCAGACAACATCCTCTTATAGGGGTCTTCATCGCGCCTCCCGGAGGCCGAGAGCGCCAAGCAACTGAGCGCTGCGGTCTTTTCCTTCGCGGTGACTGCAAAGAAGGTTGTCGCTAGGGGATTTCCGATCACTCTTGGATCGAACTACGACCGTTGGAAGCAGAGCAAGAGATTCAGCCTATTGATGGCGTATCTCGCGGCATGTCGGGACGCTGAGAACATTGCTGGCTCTCGCACGAGAAGGACTGGGCACAGACCTTGCGACGCAAAGATCTAGTCTTCGGTGTCTCTCAATGGGTTCATTGAATGTGCCCCAAGTGGTGACCCCGTGGCCGAGCTACACGGCGGGTGCCCTGGACCTCGTCACAACCGCGGCGCTCTCCAGTGGTCTCCGATCGCTGATCGATCTTGGTTCGACCTTGGCGCACTGGGCGACAGACCGGAAGGAGGTGGATCAATGGCATCAAGTAGGGTTTCGAGAGGGGTCGCTGCCGGGATGCTCGTCTGCTTTAGCCTTCTGTTGAAGGGCTGCACTCTCACCCTCCTCTTCATCTCATCGATCGTGGAGGACGGGGATGCGGTCACCGTCGTTCTAGAGGGCGACCCGGATGGACAGGGGGGCGGGGCGTCTCCACAGTTTCTGAAAGCCCATGTGCCAGAGTCATGGAACCTGGCTTCAGCGACGTTCTCGGGCACCAGCAACGGCGACCGGATCTATGGGTCGGGAGAAGTGATCCCGAATCCCCCGAGCTGCGATGGTTGCCTCTGCGGCCCACCCGCCGGCTATCAAGAGCTGCGCATCGCGCCTGAAGCAGGGATCTTCCCTTTCAACGGAACCGACCAAGTTACGATGACCCTTAGGTTCGTAACCGCAGGCGCTGGTTCGCAACAGGTCTATTTCAAGCTCTGTCTCAACAACTCTTCAAATGTCATTGAGGCGAGCGTAGACGTACTGCCTGCGGGCACTGGACTGGTCTTCGCCGACAACTTCGAGAGCGGCACGATCGCGCCGTGGAGCGTTCACCTGGCGATTGACAATGGTGGGTTCGAGTCGGGAGATGCGTTCTGGAACCCCGACTCCATTCAGGGCATCGATCCGATAGTCGGACCGGGAGCGACACCGGTGACACCCTACGCAGGCGACTGGCTCGCTCAGCTTGGGACCGTCGACTCCGAAGTAACCTATATTGTGCACGAGTATCTCCAGCTTCCAGTCTCACCCTATCGGGTGAAATACCGGCGGTGGGTCCAGTCGACCGAAGTTGAGTGTAACCATGACTACTTCGCCATCGACTTCAACGGCATTCCCGGAGTCGTGCTTCCCCTTTGTGCCGCCACCGAGACCGGGGGATGGGAGGAATCCGAAGCCGATCTCTCTCCCTGGGCTGGGCAGTGGGTCTTGATCGGCCTCGGAGGCTACACGGACGCTTCGGTGCCGAGTTCCGCTTACGTCGATCAGCTAGAGCTAACCAATACACCATGAGGAATCGCACGCTCACGGCGTGCGTCCTGCCTCGTCTTCGCCGATGGATTCGAGACCGGCGACCACTCGATTCTGGGCACCCTAGAGATCAGTTTGCAAGCGGCTCGCGCCGTGTAGCGGGCGCCTTCACTACCATGGGAGGAATGGCGAATGTGGCCTTTGTCGAAATGGGAACGACGCCCGAGCTTTGCGAAGCGCCCATGCCTGTGCCGAGCCCGGCCTGCACTGCATCCTCCTGGGACTTCTCGTGTGCTCATCGTCGAGCCATGCGCAGAACCTGATTCCCAGCGGTGAGTTCGACTCGGATCCCATCGATGCCGGCTGGTCTGTGAATCCAAACGCGCCCGTCAGTCTCGGGCCCGACTCCGACGAATGTCAATTCTCGTTCTCTTTTCATGTCGGGAGCTTTCCAGCGGTCCCACCATTTCAGCTCTCCGAGGCCGAGAGCCCCTGCTTCCCAGTCGTCGAGGGCACTCGCCTTTTCACCTCCCTGCGAACCCTCTCTCCGGCAAGCGGGTCCCTATATCTCGATCTCTCCAGCGACGCCAATTGCGGTAGCTACGTCGACACTATTGGCTTCATCCCATCCGGCTTCTCGGCTTCCGCGAGTTTCGCTACAACGACCGCACAAAGCACGCTGATTCCTACCGGTCAGGGAATCGTCTCGGCCGCGATCGGCTTCAGCTCCGACTTCGCAGGAGAATTCGAGGTCGTCGTCGATCGGTGGTACGTCGGCGCTTCAAACCCAATCTATCTGGACGATTTCGAAGCCCAAGAAACCTGCCGCTGGAGCCTCACGCAGTAGTCTCCGTGGCCTGAGTGGCTCGCCCGAGCTAGCGCCGCGTCGCGATCACGAAGTCCTGGTAGGGCGGGGTCTCGGCGCGGTGGCCGCGCCACCAGCCGCGGTGGATGGCGTCGAGTTGGAGGTCGAGGCGGGCGAGCTGAGCGAGGAGCCAGGGCTCTTCGAAGCCGACCGCGGCTTCGGGATCGGCGGGGTCTGCGATCCAGGTTGGACCCTCGTGCGGAGCGAGCTTGGGCTCGGATCGCCGGGCGGCCGACTGGCGCTTGGCGATGTCGTCTATCAAGAAGCACGTGAAGACGCAGCGTCCTCGCGGGCGCAGGCAGCGCGCCATCTCTTCCCAGTAGCGCAGCGCCGAGCGCTCGAGCAGGTGGGTAAAGAGCGAGGTTGCGAAGGCGAAGTCGAAACAGGCGTCGTCGTAAGGGAAGCGAAAGGTCTCCGGGTCGATCGTCCCCTGCAGGTTGTACGCGGAGTTGTGAATGTCGACGTGCTGAAAGCGGAAGTGGGGGACGTGTTGCCCGATGAAGGCGCGGTCCCACTCGATCATCTCGCGCACGATGTCGAACCCCTCGTACCACCCCCGCCGCGACAGGTAACCCTGGAGCTGAAAGGCGATCCGCCCGAGGCCGCAGCCGACGTCGAGCACGCGGTGGTGCGGCATGAGCCCGCAGCGCTGAATCAGGAACTCCGTGTTCTCCCGACCCGTCTCCCAGAAGTTCCCCTCGCCAATCGCGCCGACCAGATGTTGCGGCAGGAACTGCAGCAGGTGCCGCGCCTCCGGATTCGTGACGAAACCGTTACGGTACTGCCAGTGCCGGCGGTATCCGTTCAACCGATTCCACGGCGCGCGCAGCCAGCGCGCCAGACGCCCCGATCCGGTCGTCATCTCCCCTTTCTCGGATTCCTGTGACTCTTCGACCATTCCGGACGCGCCTCGAATCCTCAGGTGGGCCGAGACCAATCGTCCCGGAGTCGATAACTCTAAACGACGCGCGAGCCCCTGTCACCGGGAACGGCTGCCGAGCGGCGTCCCTTCCTTGCGCTCCCCACTCCCAGGGCGTACTGTGGGCCGGAGCGAACCGCCCTGACTCGGTCGCCCGCGGATCGCGGGGCCTGGAAGGTGAGGTGACGTCGATGCCTCGTGCGCTGTTGGTCTATCCGGAGTTTCCGCCCTCGTACTGGGGGTTCCGGTATGCGCTCGAGCTGGTGGGGAAGCGCTCTTCGATGCCGCCGTTGGGTTTGCTCACCGTCGCCGCGATGTTTCCGTCCTCGTGGGAGCTGCGGTTGGTGGACCTCAACGTCCAGCCTCTGCTCGACGCCGACATCGAGTGGGCCGATCTGGTGCTCACGTCGACCATGGTCGTGCAGCAGCGCTCGTTGCGCGAGGTGCTCACGCGGTGTAACGCCTTGTGCAAGCCGGTCGCTGTCGGTGGGCCGCATCCGACCTCGTTCGCGTCCGAGATCGTCGGGGCGGATTACTTCCTGCTGGATGAGGTCGAGGAGACCTTCCCGCGCTTCCTCGCCGACTTCGAGGCGGGGCGGGCGGCGCGCGAGTACCGGCCCGAGTCGAAGCCGGCGGTGACCTCGACGCCGGTGCCGCGGTTCGACCTGCTCGATCTCTCGGTCTACGGGTCGATGGCGCTCACGCTACTCTGACGGGAACGGAGACGGCTCGCGGAGCGAGCGGCGCTCGTGGGCGCGCTCGGGTGGGCCGACGTCAAACCGCTCGTTCAGCCGGGGCGCATGACGGGTAGGGCCCCGCCGATCCTGCCGGCGTGGAATCGCAGCTCCCCGCGCGCGAGCGCGGCCTCGAGCGCGTCGGGCGGCTGGCGGCAGAGGTGGCCACCCGAGTCCAGGACGGCACGCCCTACCTCCTCGGCCGGCAGGTGCTCGACGATCTCGCGCGCAGCGGCGATCAGGGCGTGCCAGCGGCGCGACAGGTCCGCGGCGTCCGGCCGCTTCCCCGCGAAGGCCAGCGGCTCGAGCTCGACCGCGCTGTATCTGCCGTTCTTCGCGGCGTGCTCCACGAGCAGCGAGGGACCGAAGCCGGGGTCCTTGCCGCACGCCGCCCAGGCGAGGTAGCCGAACGGCTGAAGCCGCTCGTGGCAGGAGACGACGTCGACCCAGTCGCGCGGCTCCAGGCGCCCGACGAGCGCCAAGACCTTGTTGGTCGCCAAGTCGAACGGATGGAGCACGAGGCCGAGCTCGGAGTGCTCGACCAATGGGAAGAACCGGTAGCTCGAGTCGCGGCTCCATTCGACGCGCAACCTCTCCCCACCGGTCGAGACCTCCGCCTCGACGAAGCCGCGCCGCTCGTGCAGCAGCTGCAGCTCGAAGCCGGCCGCTTCGAGGCTTCGCCGATCCGCGGCGAAGGCCGCCGCGACGGCGCTTTCGGTGTCGTGGAAGAGGTCGACGTCGCGGGAGACGCGCTCCGCGCCGAGTAGCTCGTTGAGCGCCAGGCCGCCGGCGAGGTAGCTCTCGCCAGCCGCGATGCGCCGCGCGGCTAGGAGGCGGCAGACGCGACGTTGGATCGCCGTGAGTGCCATTGCCGGAGCCGCCGCGCGCGCGCGAAGGTGGCGCGATCGCCGCGCCGCTCGATCGCCCGGAGCGTCGCCTCGATCTCCGGGTCGGTCCGCGGCCGATAGTCGGGCCGCAGATACCAGAGGCAGCTCGACCGCGCCTCGTCGATCAGCTCCCCGAGCTCGCCTTCGAAGCTCGCGGCGTCGGGCACGGGGTTGCTGTCGGCTCGCGCTTCGGGCCGTGCTTTCATTGGCTCATTGTACGGGATACCGGTCGAGTGCCTTCCGCGGGACGCGCTCTCGTCGATCGCGGTCTCGAAGAGGTCGACCCTCGTAGCGAGCGAGGCAGGCCCACGGAGCCCCCCTTGCAAGCCCGTCCGCGGCTCGACGGGCGCTCTGCCAGCTCGGCTGCGAAGCGCAGACAGACCGTCGCGAAAGCTCTCCACCGAACGGGAAGGGTGGAGCGCGCCGAGGCGCTTCGCTGTAGGCGAGGGGGCGTTCGGTGACACGGGAGGTGCTGTGAGCGGTGCGGCCATCGCCGACCCCTTCCGTCGCGCTACTGTCGCAATCGTGTCAGGAGTGCGTCCTACGCGGTCGAGCGACCTTGTGGCCGGTGCCTCCGGGGAGTACCCTGACTCCGCAGCCGGTTCGACATCGAGTCGACCTCTGCGGGTCAGTCCTGAAATCAGGGGGTCCCCCATGCCACGCGCGCTTCTGGTCTATCCGGAGTTCCCACCCTCGTACTGGGGGTTTCGGTACGCGCTCGAGTTCGTGGGGAAGCGGTCGTCGATGCCGCCGTTGGGGTTGCTGACGGTCGCCGCGATGTTTCCGTCCTCGTGGGAGCTGCGGTTGGTGGACCTCAACGTCCAGCCTCTGCTCGACGCCGACATCGAGTGGGCCGATCTGGTGCTCACGTCGACCATGGTCGTGCAGCAGCGCTCGTTGCGCGAGGTGCTCGCGCGGTGTAACGCCTTGTGCAAGCCGGTCGCAGTCGGTGGGCCGCATCCGACCTCGTTCGCGTCCGAGATCGTCGGGGCGGATTACTTCCTGCTGGATGAGGTCGAGGAGACCTTCCCGCGCTTCCTCGCCGACTTCGAGGCGGGGCGGGCGGCGCGCGAGTACCGGCCCGAGTCGAAGCCGGCGGTGACCTCGACGCCGGTGCCGCGCTACGACCTGCTCGATCTCTCGGCCTACGGGTCGATGGCGCTCCAGTTCTCGCGCGGGTGCCCCTTCGACTGCGAGTTCTGCGACATCACCAAGCTGTTCGGGCGGGTGCCGCGGACCAAGAGCAACGAGCAGATCCTGACCGAGCTCGAAGCGCTCCATGCGCTCGGCTGGCGCGGGTCGCTCTTCCTCGTCGACGACAACTTCATCGGCAACAAGAAGGAGGCGCTGCGGCTGCTGCCGGCGGTCGCCGAGTGGCAGCGCGAGCGCGGCTACCCCTTCGACCTCTACACCGAGGCGAGCGTCAACCTGGCCAAGCTCGAGCCGCTGCTGGACGCCATGGTCGCGGCCGGCTTCTCGATGGTCTTTCTCGGCATCGAGAGCCCGAACCCGGAAGCCCTGCGCAAGACCAACAAGCTCCAGAACACCGCGAAGGACGACCGCGACTTCCTGCTCCATGCGGTCACCGCGATCCAGGAGAAGGGGATCGAGGTCACCGGCGGCTTCATCTTGGGGCTCGACGGCGACGGTGCCGAGGTGTTCGACGCCCAGGTCGAGTTCATCCAGCGCGCCGGGATCCCGATCGCGATGGTGGGCCTGCTGACCGCGCTCAAGGGGACGAACCTCTACACCCGGCTCGAGCGCGAAGGGCGTCTCCTCTCCGAATCGACCGGCAACAACGTCGAGATCGCGCTCAACTTCGTGCCCGAGCTCGACCGCGACCTCTTGATCGACGGCTATCGCGGAGTCCTCTCGGCGCTCTACGGACCCGACCTGCGCGCCTACTTCGCGCGCTGCAAGACGCTGCTGGCGCGACTCGGCAAACGACCGCGCGCCCGGCGGGCGCCTTCGCGCGCCGAGCTCCTGGCCGGGTTCCACTCCCTGCGCCTGCAGCTCTTCTCGCCGCAGGGCCCGGCCTACGCCGCGTTCCTCGCGCACACGCTGTTGACCCGGCCTTCGCGCATCGGCGAGGCGATCCGCATGGCCGTCAAGGGGTGGCACTTCCAGCGCTTCACCGCGCAGACGCTCGCCTCGCATGCCTATCGCGAAGCGGCGCTCGAGGAGTACGGCAGGGTCGAGGGGTTGCTCGAGCGCGCCGTGGCGGCGCACGACCGACTACGGCGCACGGTGGAACGACAAGTGGCGATCACGATCCGGCGGCTGCGGCGGCGCTACCGGCGGCTGCGGCCGGAGTTCCGGCAGGGCTTGCTGCCCGACCGCGCGGGGATCGAGAGCGCTCTTCGGGAGCTTGTCAGCGAAGTCGCCGGCCATGAGCTCGTTCGCCGTTGGACCCCACGCTTCAGGACCGCATTCTCGACCGAGACCTGGCGCAACGCGCTGGAAGCGGCGGGCTACCAGCCCGCCGATCGTCCGCTTGCCGGCGGCGCTCCGCCGACGGTGGCGATGGCGCCGATGGTCGAGCACGCGCGCTTGCGCCGTTCGCTCGAGCAGTTCTTCCGCGACCTCGGCATGCGGGTGGTGACGACGGGCGAGCAGCTCGCCCATCTCGGCCAGGAGGGTCTCGAGCGGATCCACGCCCTCGCCGAAGCGCCCGAGCGGGTGAAGAGCTACCTCCTGGCCGTCGCCGAGCGGGTCGACACCCTGGTCGTCCCGGGCGCCGAGGGGTTGGGCGAGCTCGGCGGCAAGGTGCAGCTCCTCGCCGCCAAAGCAGCCGACCGCGCCGCGGCGCTGCCGCGCCTCGTCTGCGTCCGCCTCGAAGGGAGCCGCCGCGAAGTGCGCGCCGGCCTGATCGAGCTCGGCGTCGCCCTCACCGGCGACGCCGCCCGCGCCGAAGCCGCCTCGGAGCGGGCGCTGGCGTTGATCTGATTCCCTTTTGCTCCTGATTCGCGCGGAGGAGGCGCTGCGCGTTCGGCGCTGCGCCGCTTCGATCCGCGCAAGAAGCTTCGGTCATGGGTCGGCAGGACAGGAAGGGTGGCGTTACGCGTTGGCGACGCGCTGATCCGGTCGTGCGCGGAAGCTCCCTGGAAGGGTTGGGATTCCGAGCGCTGAGGCGCTGCGCGTTCAGCGATGCGCCGGTTCGACGGGTGCAAAGAGGTTCATCGAGGGGTTGCGGGCTCGAGCGAATTGCCGCTGCGCGTCGACCGGCCACGGGCGACGAAGGCTCGTGATCGTCCGGCCGAGCGTCGTGCGAATCGTCAGGCGCCCGCGGTGACGGCGCTCCCCCAGATCTGCCAGCTTCCTCCACCGTGCGCCGGTGCGCTGACGAGGCCGTCGCCACCTCCGTCTTCAAGGCCACGGTTTTTTCCGCATCACCCCTCGCGTCCTTCGCCTACCGCAACAGATCCTCCCTTGACACGGAACCGGTTGTAAGTATTTGATACTTACATGAAGAGAAAGCTCGTTCAGGCCGGAGGCTCGCTGGCGGTGACACTGCCCGCCGAGGTGGTGCAGGAGCTCGGGCTCGAGAAGGGGATGACGGTCGACGTGTCGGTCCATCCGCAGACCGGCGCCGTGACAGTCCGCGCGGGCGTGAAGCTGTTCGAAGAGGGTCGAATCACCTCGCGGTTCGAGCAAATGGCCGAGTCGATCGCCCAGCGATTCGACGAGACGTTTCGCGACTTGGCGAAGTGATCGAGTACCTTTCGCTCGAGCAGGTGCTGGTGCTCCACGACTTTCAGATCCGGCGCTACGGAGGCGCCCGTGGACTGAGGGACCGAGGCGCGCTCGAAGCCTCGGTCGCACGGCCGCGAGCGACGTTCGGAGGCGAGGACCTCTACCCCGACCTCGCAGCCAAGGCGGCTGCGCTACTCCACTCTCTCTCAGCGAACCATCCGTTCGTGGACGGCAACAAGAGGGTCGCCGCCCATGCCGCCCTGCTCTTTTTGGAGGGGAACGGGTTCGAGCTCGAGTCGACTCCGTCCGCGCTCACCGCGCAGGTCTTGGCAGTCGCCCGCGGCGAGGTCGAGGCGGCGGCGCTGGCGATCTGGCTGCGGCAGCGGCTGCGCGTGCTCGAGCCCTGAGGCTCTCGTCCGACCGGGCCAGGCTGACGCATCGAAAGGAGCTCTCGGTTCAAGCAATCGCTGAAAGGGCGTTCGCGCCAGCTGGCTGGCCGCCTCGTGCCCCTCGAAAGAGCCGGTGAGCGAACGGTCCGGGCAAGCGTCGCATAGCATCCCGACGAGCCACCGGCTCCTTCAATGGTCACTCTTCGCATGGAGAGAGGCAGCAGAACGTGGGTCACGGCGCGCCTGCTGGAAATGCCGAATCGGCGATCTCGCGACCCGGTCCGCGGAGCGCCATCCGGAGGGCGACCGCCCCGCCGCGCGCGGCCGCCCTGATACGCTCTTGTCGACCCACCTTCGACGCCACGGCGCAGTCCAACCCAACCAAGGAGGGAGCGCCATGAATCAGCGGTCCGCGTCGTACTTCTGCAGTCTCTTTCTGGTGCTGTCGTTCCCGGCCACGATGGCCGGACAGGAGGACGCCTCGTTCGCCTCCTTCCAGTTCAATCGTTCGCTTCCCGGAGCTCGAAGTCTCGCGATGGGCGGAGCGTTCGTCGCGCTGGCCGACGACGCCACCGCCGCCTACTCCAACCCGGCCGGCCTCACCCTGATCGAGCGCCCGGAGATCTCCGTCGAGGGGCGCAACTGGAGCACGGGCTCCGTCTACACCAACACCGGAGTCGCACGGCCGGCGGCGCCCTTCGGCGACTTCACGTTCGGTGAGACGAGCGACGACGTCACCGGCCTCTCTTTCGTCTCCTACGTGTTCGCCCGGCAGGGCTCGCCGTGGGCCCTGGCACTCTACCGCCACGAGGTGGTGAATTACCAGTCGAGCTTCCGCAGTGACGGCGTCATCAAGAATCGTGATGGCGAGCTATTCGGGCCGTACGAGTTCTTGACCGATCTCGGCATTGAGAACTACGGCGCGTCCGCATCCTGGCGGGTCAGCGACGTTCTTCGGCTCGGCTTGGGCATCTCCTGGTTCACGTTCGACTTGAACTCCGTCCAGGACATTTTCAGCGACCCGCCCAACGACGACCAGCTCGTGACGACCGCGACGAAGAGGGGTGGCGACGAAAACTCCGCCCTCAACATTGGCCTGCTCTGGCAGATCGGGACTGACTGGTCGCTCGGCGCCGCCTACCGGCAGGGACCGACCTTCAAATTCCAAGAGACCTTCCCCGGCGTGTATGACGTGGCAAGCAGGCTCGCGGTGCCCGATCAGGCGGCCGTCGGGCTCGCCTTCCAGCCCAACGACCGACTGACGCTGCTACTTGAGTGGGACTGGGTGGAGTACTCGGCGCTGCTCGAGGGGAACCGGCTGGGGCAGCCGCCGGAGGGGAGATTCCTGCTCGATGACGCCAACGAGCTGCGGCTGGGAGCCGAGTATCTCTTCCTGTTGTCGAAAGGAAACTCGATCGCGCTGATGGCCGGCGCCTGGCACGACCCCAACCACGCGATCGTCTTCGAAGGCGAATGCGACGCCTCCTCCACCTGCTTCCGCAAGGCTTACTTCCAGGACGCCGGCTCCGACGAGATGCACTACTCGGGAGGCGTCGGGGTGAAGCTCGACCGCGTCGAGATCGACCTCGGCGCCGACCTATCGGACCGTATCGACACGATCTCGCTGTCGACGGTCGTGAGATTCTGACGACCGCCGTCCGGCTGGAACGCCTCCGGTACGCCGGACGCGTCGCGGCCGCGCTCGCCCTCGCCGCCACGCTCGCCGCCGCGCCGATACGGTCGGAGGAGGGGTCTCACTACAGCCGCGCTTATCGCGCAGGGCGACTCGCCCACCTGGCCGGCAATCACCGCACCGCCGTGCTACTCCTCCTAGAAGCGATCGAGCGAAACGCCGTCGAGGGGGAGCCCTGGGTGCGCCTCTACGGCCGCAACCGCGCCCCCTACCTTCCCTACTTCTACCTCGGTGCGTCGCTCTTCGAGCTCGGGGAGTACGCTGCCGCCATTGCTGCGCTCGACGAGTCCGAGCGGCAGGGCGCGGTCCTGGACGCCGAGGAGGCCGTGCCGTTTCGCTCCTATCGCGGACGGCTCCGTTCGGAGATCCTCCCCGCCGTGCGCGAGGAGGCCCAGTTCGAGCTCGATGCAGCGCGACGCCTGCTGGCGGGGATCGACCACACCATCGCGAGCGGCCAGCCGGAAGATACCGGCGCCACCGAACGAGAACGTGCCCGGGAACAGCTCGCGAACGCGTCCGCCGCGCTCACGCGGCCGGAGGTGCAGGACGACCTGGCATCGCTCCAGGCGGCGCGCGAGACCTTGGCAAAGATCGATCTCGAGCTGACTTCGATCCTGGAGCTCGCCGAGCGCGGGCGCGTCGAGCTCGCGGTCGCGGAGCGCGATGTTCGACTCCGCGAGCTCCTGGCTACTCCGCACCCGCGCTGCGACCGTGACCACCTCGACGCGCTCGCTCGCCTCCTCGCCCAGGAACTGCCCCTCGCGCCCGAGCTCGACGCGGAGGCCCACCTCGCGATGGCCAGAGGAAAGCTCGAATGCGAGGCCTTTGGCGAGGCCCGGCGGGAGCTCGACGCCATGACCCTGCGGCTGGCGCCGCCCGAGCTCCCTGCCGACCGAGCGACGAATCTCTTGGCCAGAGTAGGCCCGCTCTCCGAGGAGATCGCGCGGAGGGAGCTCGAGTCGAGCTGGCGCGCGTGGTTCGAGCGTGCCCAGGCGTCGGCCTGCGATCGGGAAGCGCTCGAGCGGCTCGAGCGCTCGGCCGAGGCGCTGCTCGCTCGGTTTCCGCAGAGGCTCGACCGCTCGACGATCTCGCCTCGATTCGAGCTTGCGCGTCGGCTGTTCGCATGTGGCGACCTCGACGGCGCGGCGCTCCGGCTCGAGGCCGCCGCAGCGACCCAGGAGCGGAACGAGGTCGCGCGAGCGGCTCTCGCCGGCGAGATTCGCTCCGCGCTTGCGGCGCGAGCGCAGCAGGCACGACTCACCGAAGCCGCACGTCGGCTGCACGACGCGCTCCAGCGGCTCGCGTCAGCCCAGGAGTGCTCACCGGCCGACCGGACGAAGGCGACGGGCCTGCGCCAGGAGCTCGTCACGAGCGGGCTCGCCGGGGCCGAGGACCTCGCGCGGCTCGACCTCGCGCTCGCCCGGGCCGCACTCGGCTGCGGCGAGCTCGAGGAGGCGACGCGCCATCTCGTCGGCCTCTCGCGGCAACCCGCCGTCGCACCCGCCGAGAGCGCCGAGGTCGCGCGGCAGATCGCCGAGCGGCGCGCGGCCGAGGCAAGAGCCCTGGCCGAACGGGAGGCCGCAGGACGCTACGTCGCCGCGCTCGGCCTGGTCTCCGGCGGCGCCTGCTCACTCGAGGCCATCGCCCTCCTCGAGGACCTCGCCCGCGACGGCTGGACGGGACGAGCGGACGACCTGCCGCAACGTGTTCTCGTCGCGCTCGCTACCGCGCGGCTCACCTGCGGCGAGCTCGACCGCGCCGCGGAGACTCTCTCCAGCTCGGAGCTCGCCCTCTCCGCCCTGGAGGAAGAGATCGCGCAGATCCAGGCCCGATTGCAAGCCCGGCGGCTCGAAGCGCAAAGCGCGGCGCGCCGCGAACGTTTTGAGGCCTCGTTGCGAGAGCTCCTGGTGGGCGTGGCCGGCGAGGCCTGCCATCCGGAGGGCGTGCGGGCGCTCCAGCGAACGCTCGCCGAGGCGCCCGCGGAGCTCGACCCGATCGACGTCGCGACGGCGGCGGCTCAGGCCGAGTTGGCGCGCGCGCAGCTCGCCTGCGGCGACCTCGACGCCGCAGAGGCTTCGCTCGTCGCCGCCCGCGCCCACCATACCGGCAGGGCCGGCCCCCTCGCCGAGCTCGGCGCGCGGGTGGCCCGAGAGCGCGAGCGGCGACTCGAACGGGAGCACCGGGCGCGGCTGCTCGAGCGCTACGTCGACGCGACGACCTCGGTCGACCTCGGCCTGTGCGAGCGAGCGGCGGTCGAGACGCTCGAGGAGGTCGCCGACCTGCCGCCGGACGACCCACTTCCCGACTGGATTGCCGAGGCCTCGGGTCTGGAGCGGCGGCCGGAGCTCGATCTCGCGCGGGCGCAGGCGAGCTGCGGCGATGTCGCCGCGACTCGACGCGCGCTCGCGCGACTCGAGGTCCAAGGCGCCAGCGCGCCGGCCGAGGCGCGACGAGAGGTCGAGCGCCGGCTGGTTGATCGCGCAGCGCACCGGCTCTACAGCGGCCGTTACGCCCTCCTCGTCGGCGCCAGCGACTACGCGCGAAATCGCGGCGGATGGTGGAATCTCGCCGGCGTGAGCGACGACCTCGAGACGATTCGATGCGCTCTCGTCGGCTCTGGCTTCGACGCTATCCGCACCGTCGCGCCGCCAGTGACGGCGAGCCGGATCCGCGCCGCCGTCGAGTCCTTCATCGCCGAGTTCGGCGGAGAGCGCGACGGTGAAGAACATCTGCTGCTCTTCTATTTCGCCGGACACGGCGAGACCTTGACCGGACGCCTGGCGCGCGACGACGGCAGCTACGAGTTCAAGTCGGGCTACTTCGTGCCGGAGGACGCGCCGCGCCCCGACGGCACGGAGGCGATCCGCGATCGGTTCCTCGAACTCGCCGTCGGCATGGACGAGGTCGACCGGTGGGCTCGCTCGATCCGGGCGAAGCACGCCTTCTTCTTGTTCGACACCTGCTTCTCCGGTACGGTCTTCCGGGCGCTGGCGCGCGGGCGTGGGCTGCTGCGCGTCGAAGGCACCGAAGGGTCGGACTCGATTCTTCCCCCGCTCGTCCTTGCGCGCGCGGCCAAGCCGGTCCGGCTCTTCGCCACCGCCGGCGCGGAGGACCAGGTCGTGCCCGACGAGAGCGTCTTCCGCCGGCTCCTGGTCGCCGCGCTCGAAGGACGGCGCAACGACGCGGACTTCACCCGCGACGGCTTTCTCATGGGGCGCGAGATCTGCCTCTTCTTGGAGGACCAGGTCGCGATCGAGACCGACAGCCGGCAGACTCCGCAGTGCGGCACGATGCCCCCTCCCTTCCACGAAGGGGACGTGATCTTCGAGCTCCGCGGACTCGAGCGGGGCGTCGAGGAGGCGATGCGCGACCGGCTCCGAAAGGAGGTCGAGGTCTGGAGAGGGGCGCGCACCAAGCCGATCGGCCTCGACCTCTACCTGGAGCGCTACCCCGTGGGACGCTACGCGGGACTCGCGCGCTTCCTTGCAGACGACGACGCCGCGATTGCGGCCTCGAGGTGACGCCGCGCGCCGCTAACGGGGAACGTGCTGGAAGTGGAGCCGGTAGATCGCCACGCCCCCTGCGTCGAGCTCCACCACCACGCCCTCGCGGCCGGCGACGCGAATCAGGCCGCGATTGCCCAGGCCGAAGCCGCCAGGAACCGAGGGCGCGACCGTGCCGGTGAGCGCGGGTTCCGCTCGGGCTCGTCGGTGGGACGGCGCAATCCCGCCTTTCGCCGGCACGTCGCGCGGGGCCTCGGTAGCCGCGGGCGCCACGGCCGCGGGTTCCGAAACCGGCTTCTCGAGCTCGGCCCCGAGCGCCGCCCCTCCAGGTGAGGCCCGCACCTCGCGCAGGCGCGCCGCAACGAGCGCATCGACCTCGGCGATCGGACCCGCCGAGGCTACGAAGTAGAGATTCTCCTCCCCGACCGCGTCGTCGAGCACGAACCAGGAACCGGTCGCCGGCAATCGGAGTGAGTAGCCCGCCTGCAGAATCAGATCGCCCTCCTCAGGATGGAGCACGGCCGCCGCGCCGTCCGCAAAGAACTGCAACAGATAGAGGTAGACGTCGCGGTCGGCTGCGGCGAGCACATGGATCCGCTCGCCGCTCCTGAGGCGATCTCCGGCGGCGACGACTTCGAGGTGGCCGTTGCGCTCGACCTCGACGCGCACGGTGAGCTGCGCCGGCGCGACGGGGGGAAGCGCCGGAGGCTCGGCGCCAGCCGCCAGGGCGGCCGACAGGGTCGCCGCCAGGAAAGCCCACGGCGCGTACCGATGAAGCGCCGATCGTCGCTCCAGATTCATTCGGCCCTCTCCTCCGCGCCGCGCGCGCAGCGGAAGCCGATCTGCGTGCTCGGCTCCTCCGCCGCGCGCCGACCGCGACCCGCAGCGCGCGTCATCTCCGCCAATCCCTCCCAGTTGCCGCCGCGCACGACACGCGGGCCCTGCCCCTCCACGAACGGGTCCACGCAGGGCGGCGAGCACTCGGGATAGGGAGCCGCGAAGGCGTCAGCGACCCACTCCGACACATTGCCTCCGAGGTGCAGCACACCCTCCGGAGAGGCATCCCCGGTCGCCGCAAGAACGCCCACCGGCATCGCGTCCAGGTGGGAGCAGGGGCCACCCTTTCCCCTGCCGAAGACGGCCCAGGCGCAGTCGGGCCGCTCCGCGCCCCAGGGAAAGGCGCGCCCCTCGACGCCGCGTGCCGCCCGTTCCCATTCGGTCTCGGTCGGCAAGCGGCGCCCGCGTGCGCGACAGTACGCCGCCGCCCCGAACCAAGTCACCTGAACGGCCGGTAGGTCACCCCAGCCGTCGCGGGCGCGGAACGCTCCGTCGAGTTGTTCGACGCCGCTCCAGCCGCGATGCAGGTCGACGAGAACCCGTCCCCCAGAAAGCACGCGCTCCTCGACGACCTCGGCCGCCGGCACCGCAGCGAGCCATGCGGCGAGCTCACCATTGGAGACCTCGGCGCGGTCCAGGTAGAACGCACCGACCCGCACTGCGTGCCGGGGTCGCTCGCGCTCGTAGAGCTCGCGGCGGCACTCCGTTCCCGCGAGCTCCTGGCACCAGGAGAACGCCTGCTCGATCTCGTCGAGGCTGCTTCCGATCGAGAGGTCCGCGGTCTCGAGGGAGACCATGCCGTCCGGAGGCGCCGACGCGCCGCCGTCGGCGCGCTCGCCCGCCGCTTGCGGGGACCACGCTCCGTGCCAGAGCCAGAGCGCCGAGCCGAGAGCGACCACCAAGGCGACCGCCCAGCCGGAGGTTTTCCACCGGCCCCCGAGCCACGATTCCAGAGTGCCGTACGTTCCCCGCCTCGGTTCCGAGCCCCCCTCCTCGACCGCCAATTCGGAGGGCGCCATGGCGGTCGCGTCGGCCGCGTCGAGGCGAGCGGTGGGCTCGACGTCGCCTTTGGCGCCAGCGACCGTTTCGGTGCGGTCGAGCTCGCACAACATTTCGCTCGCGTCCCCGAAGCGCTCTTCGGGACTCCTCGCAAGCGCACGGGCGATCAGGCGGTCGAGCCAATCGGGAGTCGCGGGAGCTCGCTCGCGCGGGTGGCGCTCGACGTCGCCGCGGACGATCCGGGCAATCACTTCGGTGGTGGAGCCACCACGCGCTGGTGGGGTGCCGGTGAGCAGGTAGTAGAGCGTGGCACCCAGCGAGTAGACATCCGAGCGCGCGTCGACCGAGCGGAAATCGAGAAGCTGCTCCGCGCTCGCGAAGTTGACCGTGCCGATGAACTCGCCCGATTTCGTCAAGTCGTTCGGGCGGTCGAGCGCCTTGGCGAGGCCAAAGTCGAGGATCTTGAGTCGCGCCGGCGTTCCGGATCCGACGAGGAAGAGATTCTCCGGCTTGATGTCGCGATGCACGACGCTCTGCGCGTGCGCCGCGCCGAGCGCTTCCAGGGACTGCCGCGCAATCGCCAGGACCTCGGGGATTCCGAGCCGATCTCCCGAGCGATGCAGCCGCTCCTGAACGGTCTCGCCCCGCAGGAGCTCCATGACCAGGAAGGGATCGCCGTCCGGATTGGCGCCGAAGTCGGTCACGGCAACGATGCCGGGGTGCTCGAGGCTGGCCGCGACTCTCGCCTCGCGCACGAAGCGCTCCGCGACGCCCGGCTGACGCGAATGGGGGGCGAGCAGGAGCTTGAGAGCGAACGAGCGCTCGAGCTCGAGGTGGACGGCGTGGAATACCGCGCCGAAGCCTCCGACACCGAGAAGCTGGTCCAGGCGGTACCTTCCCGCCACGATCGATCCCACTCGACGGGCCGGACAGTCCGGCGAGCCCAGCGAGTGATCGAGGCCGCAGCGGCCGCACTGCGCGTCCATGATGGTCCATCTTAAAGCCGACCGACCGCCCTCAGCCGCCCGGGACTCGGAGGAGTAAACTGTCGGCAGGTCTAGGCCGGTCCGGGCGCTGTCCGGAATGGGTCCGGCGCCAGGCGCCTCCCGGCAGGGAGTGCTCATGAGGAATGTATCCGCACGCGTCGCGCTGGCGCTGTTCGGCCTCCTACTTCTACCTTCCGCGTCTGCCGCTGCCACCTGGCACCGCCCCAACGAGAGCTTGACCGGGGCCGAGACGGGGGACTTCAAGTTCCAGTCGCTCGCCTACTTCGTCGCAGCGGGCGGCCACTACGTCGTCACCAGCGCCCAGTACTACGACGGATTCCTGGTCGTCTACGGCGGCGGATTCGATCCAGCGGCGCCGCTCGCGCTCGCGCTCGCGGCGAACGACGATGGTCCTGGAGGGCCGGGGACATCGCGGCTCGAGCTCGACCTCGTGCCGGGGGTGATCTACCACTTCGTCATGACCACGAAGAACCCGATCGACATCGACGTCTTCGAGCTCAACACCTTCTCGCTCGAGATCAGCGGGCCGGGCGAGCCGACGCTCGCCGCCTGCTTCTACGGCGACGAGGTTCCGTTCGCCGACCTCGTGCCGCTCCAGGACCTGGGCCTCGGCGACGTCGAGGGATCGCGCGGCCGCTTCTGCGTCACGGCGCGCTGGTGGGATTTCCAGGGCGGCTCGGGCTACGGGCGGCCGATCGGCTTCCGCTCGGCCGACTCGGGGATCTTCGAGTTCTTCGGGACGTCGAACTGGGAGCTCACGGTCAAGGTGCTCGACGGCTGCGGGGTCAACGAGCACTACTGGGTCTTCCTGACCGGCGCGACCAACCTCCACTACGAGGTGACGATCTACGACCTCGCCGCGGGCGAGGAGCGCAGCTACCAGAACAGCGCCGGCGTCCCGAGCCCCGCGTTCGTCGACACCGAGGCGTTCGAGACCTGCGACGCGTACTGGCCGAACTGAGGAAGGACGAGGAAGATCGGGGGTCGAAGTCGCGGCGCCGCGCCAGCCGCTATCGTGGCGCTGCGTCCTGCCTGCCGAGGCCTGCTCGATTCGCCGCCCGCCTGCGCCTCGTTGGTCTCCAATGTCGTCCTGAGCGCAGCGAAGGACCTTGCGTGATCGGCGGGAAGCCACCGTCCTCGCTTCTTCAGGCGAGGGCGCAAGATCCTCCACTTCGTTCAGGATGACATCGGGGAGAGGGTTCAAGATGACATGGGAGAGGGGGTTCGAGATGACCTCGGAGAGAAGCTTCGAGGTGACATCGGGGGCGTTCGGGATGACATCGAGAATGCTCCGTCGGCCCCGCCGGTAGCCTCGGCGCGGCCTGCCGCGTCGGCATCGGCGCTGCGCCGTTCGACGGGCATCTCCGGCGACCTGGTCTCCCCCTAACTGCCCGCCTCCGCCGCCGTCGGACCCCGCGCCAGAGGAGCCTTCGCCCCTGGCCCAGAGCCAGCGACCGGCCTCCGCTCGACGTATCGGTCTCGAGTCCTTCGCGACCCTTCGGCTGTGGCCCGCTCACCGCGCAGGTCCTGGCCGTCGCCCGCGGCGAGGTCGAGGCCGCCGCGCTCGCGATCTGGCTGCGGCAGCGGCTGCGTGCGCTCGAGCCCTGAGACGACTCTCGATTCAGCGCGTCGCTGCGGCGAGCTCGCGGGCCTTCTCGACGAACGCCTTGCGGCTGCGGCAGCCGCCGGCGGCGGTGACCAGGGCGCTGCCGACGACGACGCCGTCGGCGACCTTGGCGACTTCGCGCACCTGCTCCGGAGTCGAGACGCCGAAGCCGACGGCGATGGGGAGCGCGAGCTTGCGCCGCAGCGCGCGCACCTCGCGCTTCAGATCCTGGCGCACGCTCGCGCGCGCTCCGGTCACACCCGCGCGGCTGACGTAGTAGACGAAGCCGGAGCCCGCATGGGCGACCCGCCGGATCCGCTCCTTGGTGCTGGTCGGGGCGAGCAGGAAGATCGGGTCGAGACCGCTCGCCGCCGAGCGCGTCGAGATAGGCGCCCGCGGCCTCTTCCGGCGGCAGGTCGACGCACAGCACGCCGTCGACGCCGCACTCGGCGGCGTGCTCGGCGAAGCGCTCGACGCCATAGGCCAGGATCGGGTTGCAGTAGCTGAACAGGACGATCGGCGTCGCGATGCCGCGGCCGCGCAGCCGGGCGATGAGCTCGAAGATCTTCTCGAGCGTCACGCCCTCGGCGAGCGCCCGCTGCGCCGCGGCCTGGATCGTCGGTCCGTCGGCGATCGGGTCGCTGAACGGCACGCCGACCTCGATCAGGTCGGCCCCCGCCTCGTCGAGCGCGGCGAAGAGCTCCTCGCTCGCCGCGAGCGACGGGTCGCCGGCGACCAGGAAGGGCACGAACGCCGCGCGCTTCTCGACGCGGCAGAGCTCGAAGACCTCGGCGATCGCGCTCATCGCGAGGGTCTCCGTCCGAGCCAGCCCCGCCAGCGCGGCGGATCGGGGATCTCGATCCAGTCCTCGTGCTCCGGGCCGGGCAGCTCGACGACGCGCTCGGCCGGCTCCTCTTCGTCGGCGGCGGCCGGCCGACGCGCGCCGGGCTGGCCACTCTCGCGGCCCGGCATCGGCTCCGGTTCGGCCCGGCGCGCGCGCGGACCACGTCCCCGTTCGCCGGGCGCCGGCTCGCGCCGAGCCTGCTCGGCGTCGTAGGCGATCACCGACTCGAGGTCCTTGTCGCCCCGGCCCGAGAGGTTGACCACGATCGCGTAGCGCCGGGGCAGCCGCTTCGCCCGCTTCGCCGCCTCGGCGACGGCATGGGCGCTCTCGAGCGCGGCGAGAATCCCTTCCGTGCGGGCGAGCAGATGAAATGCTGCGATCGCCTCGGCGTCCGTCGCCGAGACGTACTCCACCCGGCCGGCGTCGTGGAGCAGCGCGTGCTCGGGGCCGATCGCCGGGTAGTCGAGCCCGGCCGAGACCGAGTGCGTCGGCGCGATCTGGCCGTGGCGGTCCTGCAGCAGGTAGGTGCGCGTGCCGTGCAGGACGCCGACGGCGCCGCCCCTGGCCGCGAAGCGCGCCGCGTGCTCGCCGAGCTCGGTGCCCCGCCCCCCCGCCTCGACGCCGACCAGCCGCACCCGCCGGTCGTCGAGGAAGGCCGAGAAGAGGCCGATCGCGTTCGAGCCGCCGCCGACGCAGGCGATGGCGCAATCCGGGTTCGGCCGGCCGAGCCGCTGCTTCAACTGCCGGCGCGTCTCCGCGCCGATCACCCTGTGGAAATCGCGCACCATGCGCGGGAAGGGATCGGGGCCGAGCACCGAGCCGAGGATGTAGTGGGTGGTCGCGACGTTCGTCACCCAGTCGCGCATCGCCTCGTTGATCGCGTCCTTGAGCGTGCGGCTGCCCGCGTCGACGCCGACGACCTTGGCGCCGAGCAGACGCATCCGCTCGACGTTGAGGTGCTGCCGGCGCATGTCCTCGGTGCCCATGTAGACGACGCACTCGAGGCCGAGCAGGGCGGCGGCCGTCGCGGTCGCGACACCGTGCTGCCCCGCCCCGGTCTCGGCGATGACGCGCGGCTTGCCCATGCGCGCGGTGAGCAGCGCCTGGC
Source organism: uncultured Acidobacteriota bacterium (assembly GCA_963700315.1). Lineage (GTDB taxonomy): Bacteria > Acidobacteriota > Thermoanaerobaculia > Multivoradales > JAGPDF01 > JACTMI01. The sequence continues at coordinate 85,875 of CAVOXC010000006.1, forward strand.
CGAGGGCGTTGTTGATCTTGTGCGCGCCGGTGTGGAGCAGGTCCTCGCGCTTCAGGAAGATGCGCGCGCCGCCGAGCTCGCGCGACAGGCGGTCGGCGAAGTAGAGCGGCGTCGGCCGGCCGGCGTAGTTCTTGAGCAGCTCGGCGAGCTCGTCGCGGAAGCGGCGATCGCGCCGCGCCCGGTCGTAGGCGCGCGCCAGCTCCTCGAGCGGCGCCATCAGGGTCTCGGGCGCGAAGCGGCCGCCGTAGGAGCCGAAGTGGCCGCTAGCGTCGGGATGGCATCGTCGTCTCGGCACGTCGAATCTCCTCGATCAGCTCTCTCATTCTCTCGCGATCCTTGACGCCAGGGCCACGCTCGACGCCGGAGGCGACGTCGACGCCGTCTGCCCCGCTCGCGGCGAGCGCCGCGGCGGCGTGGCCCGGCCGGATGCCGCCGGCGACAAGCAGCGGCCGCGGCCCGCGCCAGCCGGCGAGCGCCGCGTAGTCCCAGCTCTCACCGGTGCCACCGTATCGCGCTCCAGCGGCGCCGTCGATCAGCGCGCCCCAGACCGGCGGCGTGCGCCCGAGCCTCGCGACGTCCGGCACGCCCCGGTAGACGCGGATCGCCCGCCCTTCGAGCGCGGCGAAGTCGGCATCGGGCTCGTCGCCGTGGAGCTGGGCGAGGTCGAGGCCGACCGCCTCGAGCGTCTCTCGCACCGCCTCGATCGGTTCGTTGACGAAGACGCCGACGAGCAGCGCGCCGCGGCCGCGCACGGCGTCGGCGATGGCGCGAGCGCGCGCCATCTCGACGTGGCGCGGGCTCTCCGGCCAGAAATTGAGGCCGAGCAGGTCGGCGCCGAGCTCGACCGCCGCGAGCGCGTCCCCGTGGCCGGTGAGACCGCAGATCTTGACCAACCGCCGCTCCGGGCCAGCAACGCTCACCCGAACAGCTCCGCGAGCTTCGCGGCGGGGTCGCCCGAGACGAGCAGCGCCTCGCCGACCAGGAACGCCTCGAACCCCGCCGCGCGCAACCGCTCGACGTCGGCGCGCGAGTCGATGCCACTCTCGGCGACCGCGAGCGCGGACTCCGGCAGCCGCGGGCGCAGCGCGATCGAGTGCTCGAGCGAGACCTCGAACGTGCGCAGGTCGCGGTTGTTGACGCCGACGAGCTCCCAGGCGGAGCCCTCGAGCCGATCGAGATCCGCCGCGTCGTGGGTCTCGACCAGCGGCACCAGCCCGCGCGCGCGCGCCGCCCCCGCCCAGGCGGCGAGCTTGGCGGGTGAATAGAGCGCCGCGATCAACAGGATCGCTGCCGCGCCGGCGGCGACCGCCTCGTCGAGCTGACGCTCGGAAACGACGAAGTCCTTCGCGATCGCCGGCAGACCGGAGGCCTCTTGGCAGCGCGCCAACAGCTCGTAAGAGCCGAAGAAGAAGTCGGGCTCGACCACCACCGAGAGAGCGGCGGCGCCCGCACCCGCGTACGTTCGAGCCTGGTTCACCGGATCGAAGCGTCCCGCCAGGGATCCGAGTCGGGGCGAGCCCATCTTGATCTCGGCGATCACCGCCCCGCCTCGGCGAGCGTCCAAAGCTCCATAGAAGGGGTTGTCGAGAAGAAGCTTCGGCGCGTCCGCGCTCGGCCCGGTCCGGGCGCTCGTCACGAAGGCCGCGTAGCGCTCGCAGCGCCGTGCGACGATGCGACGCAGGACGTCCGGGACCTCGCCGTCCCCCTTCATTGGAAGCCTCTCAGCTTGTCGAGCACGACATGGGCCGCGCCGGACGCGAGGAGCTCTCTCGCCCGCGCGTAGCCGCTCGCCAGGTCGGGCGCCGCGCCGCCGACGTAGAGGGCGGCGCCGGCGTTGACCGCGACGATCTCGGCGAGCGGGCTTGCCTCGCCGGCGAGCAGCGACTCGAGCGCGGCAGCGTTCTCCTCGGGCGACCCACCCGCGAGGTCGGCTTCGGACGAGCGCGCCACGCCGAGCTCCGCGGCGTCGAGCAGGTAGGTCGAGACCCCGCCGTCGCGCACCTCGGCGACGAAGGTGCGGCCGCACGTCGTGATCTCGTCGGTGCCGTCCTCGCCATGGACGACCAGCGCGTGCTCGGCGCCGAGCTCGGCGAGAACGCGCGCCACCGGCTCGACGCGGTCGCGCGCGAAGACGCCCAGCAGCTGCCGGCGCGCCCCAGCCGGGTTGGTGAGCGGACCGAGCAGGTTGAACAGCGTGCGCACGCCGAGCGCGCGCCGGACCGGCGCCACCGCCTTCATCGCCGGATGGAGCGTCGGCGCGAACAGGAAGGCGAGGCCGATCTCCTCGAGCTGGCGGCCGGCCTCGGCGGGCTCGATCTCGATCCGCACGCCGAGCGCGGCGAGGACGTCGGCACTGCCCGAGCGGGACGAGATCGCCCGGTTGCCGTGCTTGGCGACCGGCACGCCACCGGCCGCCGCCACGAACGCCGCCGCGGTCGAGACATTGAAGGTTCCCTTGCCGTCGCCGCCGGTGCCGCAGGTGTCGACCACGCCCGCGATCGAGTGCGGGATCGCGCGCACGCGGGCGCGCATCGCGGCGGCGGCGCCGGCGATCTCGTCCGTCGTCTCCCCCTTCATCGCGAGCGCGACAAGCAGGGCGGCGATCTGCGCGTCCTCGACCTCGCCATCCATGATCCGGCCGAAGAGCGTGGCGACCTCGTCACGGCTCAGATGCTCGCGCGCGAGCAGGCGCATGAGGTAGTGGACGGGCTCGTTCATCGCGCGGCTCCGGCGTGCTCGGCGCAGAGCGCGAGAAAGTTCTCGACGAGCCTGGGGCCGGCGACGGTGAGTATGGACTCGGGGTGGAACTGCACGCCCCAGTAGGGCAGCTCGCGGTGGCGCAGCCCCATCACCAACCCGTCGTCCGCGCTCCACGCCACCGCCTCGAGCTCCGGCGGCAGGCTCGCCTCGCGCACCTCGAGCGAGTGATAGCGGGTCGCCTCGAACGGGCTCGGTAGGCCCGCGAAGAGACCTTCGCCACGGTGGCGGATCTGCGAGGTCTTGCCATGCTTCGGCGCCGGCGCGCGGTCGACTTCGGCGCCGAAGGAAACCCCGAGCGCCTGGTGGCCGAGGCAGACACCGAGAATCGGCAGGTCGGGGCGGCGCGCGAGCAGCGGCAGGCAGACCCCGGCTCCCTCCGGACGCCCCGGTCCGGGCGAGAGCAGGATGCCATGCGGCGAGCGTGCCAAGAGCTCGTCGACGCTCGCGGCGTCATTGCGCACGACTTCGTAGTCGGTCCCGGACGCGGCGATCAGCTGCACCAGGTTGTAGGTGAAGGAGTCATAGTTGTCGACGACCAGGATCATCGCTCGAGCTCCTCGGCGAGCGCCACGGCGGCCAGCAGCGCCGCGGCCTTGCTCTCGGTCTCGCGCTGCTCGAGCGCGGGGTCGGAGTCGGCGACGATGCCCGCGCCCGCGGTGACGCTCACTTCCTGCCCGCCCTCGTCGCGGCGGATACAGAGGGTGCGGATGGTGATGCAGGTGTCGAGGTCGCCGGAAAAGGAGAGGTAGCCGATGGCGCCGGCGTAGGGGCCGCGCGCCTCGGGCTCGAGCGCGTCGAGGATCTCGATCGCGCGGATCTTGGGCGCTCCGGAGACGGTGCCCGCCGGAAAGGCGGCGAGCAGCGCGTCGAAAGCGCCACGATCCGCGGCGAGCTCCCCCTCGACGCTGGAGACCAGGTGCATGACGTGGCTGTAGCGCTCGACCTCGAGGAAGGCCGCGACCTCGACGGTGCCCGGCCGGCAGACGCGGCCGAGATCGTTCCGGCCGAGGTCGACGAGCATGACGTGCTCGGCGCGCTCTTTGGGATCGGCGAGCAGCTCCTCGGCGATCGCGGCGTCCTCTTCGGCGCTCCGGCCGCGATGGCGGGTACCCGCGATCGGGCGCGCGACGACGCGATCGCCGGTCTTCTTGACCAGCATCTCGGGCGAGGCGCCGACCAGCGCGATCTCGGGGAGCTCGACGAGCACCATGTAGGGGCTCGGGTTGACGCGCCGCAGCGCCCGATAGAGCGCCTCGGGCGACGCTGCGGAACGGAGCCGGAAGCGCCGCGCGAGAACGACCTGGAAGATGTCGCCGGCGGCGATCTGTTCCTTGGCGGCGCGGACCGCGGCCTGAAACTCCTCGCCGGAGAGCGTGGCCTCGGGCTCCCGATCGAGTCTCGGCGGCGAGGCCGGCAGCCGCACCGCCTGGACCCCGACCTCGCGCGCGAGCGCGGCCTCGAGACGGTCGAGCGCCGCCTCGGCCGCGGCCGCGGCAACCTCCCCCTCGATCTCGTTGGCGACGAGCAGGAGGCGTTGCTGGGCGTGGTCGAAGGCGACGACGCTGTCGAAGCGGCCGAGAATGGCGACCGGCAGCCCCCAGGGATCGGGCGGGCGCGCGGGGATGCGCTCGATCAGCCGGACGAGATCGAAGCCGAAGCTGCCGACGAAGCCACCGGCGAACGGCACCGGCGACCCCGGCGCCGAATAGCGCTCGACCTCGCGCCGCAGTGCCTCGAGCGGCGCGCCGGAGCGCGTCTCGCGGCGGCCCGCGCGCTCGACTTCGAGCCGATCTCCATAAAGACGGTAGATGGCCGCGGGCGCGGCGCCGAGAAAGCTGTAGCGCGCCACCTGCTCGCCGCCGGTGACGCTCTCGAAGAGGAAACGCACGGGGGAGAGGTCGCGCAGGCGCTGGTAGACCGCGAGCGGGGTCAGCGTCTCGGCGAGCAGCTCGCGGGTGTGCGGGACGACGCGTCGCTTCCCGCCCTCGGCGACCTCGCTCTCACTCACGACGGGCCCCGATGGCGAGCCGCGAGCTCCGCGGCGACCGCCTCGATCGAGACTCCGCGCGCCTGGAGCAGCACGGCGAGGTGAAACAGCAGATCGCTCGTCTCCTCGACCAGTCGGGCCCTCGCGGCCTCGTCACTACCCTCGGCGGAGAGCGCCGCCACGACGACCTCGGTCGCCTCCTCGCCCACTTTCTGCGCGATACGGCCCACGCCCTCGCGCAGCAGCCGGGCCGTGTAGCTCTTGCCGGCGTCGGCGCCGGCGCGCGCCGCGACGATCCGTTCGAGCGCGCCCAGGTCGAGGCCACCCGGCGCCTCCGCGAAGCAGCTGGCGGTCCCCGAATGGCAGGCGGGCCCCGCGGGGACTACGGCGAGCAGCAGCGCGTCGCCGTCGCAATCGGCGGCGACGCCGACCACGCGCAGCGTGTTGCCGGAGCTCTCCCCCTTCTTCCAGAGCCGCTCGCGCGAGCGCGACCAGAACCAGGCCTCGCCGCACTCGAGCGTCCGCTCGAGCGCCTCGCGATTCGACCACGCGAGCATCAGGACCCGTCCGCTGAAGGCGTCCTGAGCGATCACGGCGATCAAGCCACGATCGTCGAAGCGGAGCGCCTCGCGATCGAGCGCCAGCGCGAATTCGCTCATGCCGTCCCCTCCCCGCTTGCCGTCGAGCTGTCGCGGACCGGAAAGCCGCGCTCGGCGAGCGCGCGATGGATCGCCGCGACGGTGGTCTCGCCCGAGTGGAAGACCGAGGCGGCGAGCACCGCGGCGGCGCCCGCGTCGAGCGCGGCGGCGAAGTCGTCGATCGTCGCGCCGCCGCCCGACGCGATCACCGGAACCGCGACGCGCATGCAGGCAGCCGCGAGCAGCTCGAGATCGTAGCCCTCGCGCGTGCCGTCCCGGTCGATCGAGGTGAGCAGGATCTCGCCGGCGCCCCGCGCCACGCCCGCGCCGATCCAGTCGATCGCGTCGATCGCCGTGGGCCGGCGGCCGCCGTGAGTCACCACCTCCCAACCTCCGTCCGGGCGCCGCAGAGCGTCGACCGACAGCACCACACACTGGCTGCCGAAGCGGCCGGCGAGCTCGGCGAGGAGCCCGGGGCGCGCGACGGCCGCGCTGTTGATGCCGACCTTGTCGGCGCCAGCCTCGAGCAACGCGCGCGCATCGTCCAGCGAACGCACGCCGCCACCGACGGTGAGCGGCACGAAGACGCGCTCGGCCACCCGCTCGACCCACTCGAGCGCCGGGCCGCGCAGCTCGTGCGACGCCGCGACGTCGAGAAAGACCAGCTCGTCGGCTCCTTCGGCGGCGTAGCGCGCCGCCTGTTCCGCCGGATCGCCGGCATCCACCAGACCCTCGAAGCGCACGCCCTTGACCACCCGTCCCGCCGCGACGTCCAGACAGGGGATGACCCGGCGGCAGAGCCGCGTCGGGCCAGGAAAACGGCTGGAGCCATGGGCGAGGGCGCCGGTCTTCGCGCTCTGCGCACTGGTCACGGCTGGACCCCCGCCATGGACCGCGGCGCTCTCGCACGCCGCGAGCGCATCCTCCAGGGTCACGCGACCCTCGTAGAACGCCCGACCCAGGATCGCCGCGCCGATTCCGGGTGTCGCCGCCGCTCGACCGAGATCGCCGACCGAGCTCACGCCGCCCGAGACGATTGCCGGGAAGCCGCTCGCGCGGGCCACGCCGGCGGCGAGCTGGAGGTTCGGTCCCGACAGCATCCCGTCGCGCTCGACGTCGGTCACGAGCACCGCCAGGGCAGGGCAAGCCACGTAGACGATTCGACGCTGCTTGCCAGTGAAGGGAGGACGACTCGGACCAGCCCGCCACGCGCACCGTTCCGGCGGCGCAATCGAGGGCGGGAACGATGCGACCGGGAAGCGCGGCGGCGAGGGCGGCGAACCCGTTCGGATCGCGCACCACCATCGACCCGACGACCGCCCGCTCGAACCCCCACGCCAACGCCCGCTCGACAGCCGCAACGCTCCTCAAGCCCCCCCCTAACTGGCAGCTTTTCAGAACGCCGGAACCGGCGAGACGCCCCAGGATCTCCTCCTGCGCCGCTTCACCGAACGCCGCATCGAGGTCGACGACGTGCACACGCTCGACGCCCGCCGCGGCGAACTGTGCGAGCAGCTCGAGTGGCTCCAACGGATAGACGGTGAGGCTGGCGTCGTCCCCCTTCTCGAGACGCACGACCTTGCCGCGGCGCAGGTCGATCGACGGGATCAGCTCCACGCACCCTCCCAGGCGAGGAAGCTCGACAGCATGCGCAGGCCGGCCGCGCCGCTCTTCTCCGGATGAAATTGCACCCCCACAACCCGTCCGCGCCCGGCGATCGCGGCGAACTCGCGGCCGTGGAGCGCGGTCGCGATCTGCGACTCGGCCGGCACGCCTTCCGGAGCGTAGCCATGGACGAAGTAGACCTCGGCCCCGCTGCCCATCCCGTCGAGCAGCGGATGCGATCGCGCGACCTCGATTCGGTTCCAGCCGATCTGTGGCAGCGGCACTGTCGCCGGCAGCGCGGTCACGCGGCCCGGCAGCAGGCCGAGGCCGTCGGTGGCGCCATGTTCCTCGCCGCTCTCGAACAACAGCTGGTAGCCGACGCAGATGCCGAGCAGCGTCGCGCCCGCCTCGACCGCCGAGTGGAGCGCACGCTCGAGCGCCCCACGCAGCCGCTCGCGCGGCGGGCGGAAGGCGCCGACTCCGGGCAGCACGATCCGGCGCGCCGCGGCGAGCTCCGCGGCATCGCTCGTCACCCGCGGCGCGCCGCCGCAGGCCACCAGCGCCCGCCGCACGTTGCCGAGGTTGCCGACGCCCAGATCGACGATCGCGACGTCGCGGCTCATGCCGTGAGGGTCCCCTTGGTGCTCGGCGGCTCGTCGCTTCCCGCGCGCGCCGCGACCGCCTGCCGTAGCGCCAGCGCCACGGCCTTGAAGACCGCCTCGGCGACATGGTGCGGGTTGCGGCCGTGGAGCACGTCGACGTGGAGGGTGAAGCGTCCCCGGTCGGCGCAGGCCTGCAGGAAATCGGCGACGAGCGTCAACGGAAAGAGCCGGGTCACCCAGCTCGCCTCGAGCTCCGGCGACACCCGCCAGGCGAAGAAGCCACGTCCCGAAAGATCGACCACCGCGCGCGCCAGCGCCTCGTCGAGCGGCGCGTAGGCGTGGGCGAAACGGACGACTCCGCGCCGCTCGCCGAGCGCCGTCGCGAACGCCTCGCCCAGAGCGATGCCGACGTCTTCGACGGTATGGTGGAGGTCGACCTGGGTGTCGCCGCTCGCGCGCACCTCGAGACCGAGGCCACCGTGGCTGGCCAGCGCCTCGAGCATGTGGCCGAAGAAGCCGTCCGGGACGTCGATGCGTCGAGCGCCGCCGTCGAGCGTGAGGCGGAGGGCGATCTCGGTTTCCTGGGTCTTGCGCTGCACTTCGGCGCTGCGTGCGGCTGCGGTCATGTCGAGATCTCCTCGAGAGCGCGGCGAACGGCACGCAGGGCGTCTCCCCCGGCGACCGAGACGCGCAGGCAGCGCGCCAAGCCCGGGCCCGCAGAGACGTCGCGCACGCGAATGCCGTGGGCGTCGAACGCGGCGAGCGCACGCGCAAAGCCCTCTTCGCTCCAACGGGTGAGCAGGAAGTTCGCCTCCGAAGGCAGGACTTCGGCGCCGGCCCGCGCGAACGTCCGCCGCCACCCCTCGCGCCGCGCGACCAAGAGACGCACACGCTGCTCGGCCCGCCGGGCATGCTCGGGCTCGAGCGCCAGCGCGCCGATCACCGACCCCGCATGGCCGAGGTTGTACGGCAGCTTCACCTTGAGGATCTCCGCCACCAGCTCGGGATCGGCGAGCAGGTAGCCGAGCCGGATGCCGGCGAGCGACCAGGCCTTGGAGAAGGTGCGGAAGAGGACGAGCCGGCGGTGGCGCGCGAGCAGGGGCCGGTAGTCGAAGCGGCAGAATTCGCCGTAGGCATTGTCGAGCAGCAACGGCGCTTCGAGCCGTTCGAGCAGTCGTTCGACCCGCTCCGGCGCGATCGCCTCGCCGGTCGGATTGTTGGGCGAGGCGAGGAGCACGGGTCGACGCGGATCGCGCTCGATCGCGGCTTCGAGCTCGCCCAACGGCAGCGCGAGATCGGCGCGCGGGCCGAGCGGGGCGAGCCGCGCGCCGGAGGCCAGCGCGAACAGGGGATAGAGCCCGAACCCCGGCAACAGGGCGAGCACCTCGCGCCCGGGACCGGCGACAGTGGCGAGCGTCGCGCCCAGCAGCTCGTTCGAACCGTTGCCGACGAGCGTGCCGTCGGTCGTCCAGCCGTGGCGCGCAGCGAGCGCCGCGCGCAGCGCGTCGGCATGAAAATCGGGATAGCGGCTCCACGAGCGCGCGATCAGCCGCCGCGCCGCCTCCTCCTTGAAGCGCCGCGAGGGTTCCCACGGGACCTCGTTCTGATCGAGCTTGAAGCGGCCGGGCGACGGCTCGAGCGAATAGGCGCGCAGCGCGCGTACCTCGGCGCGCGCGAGCCGGGCTCCGGCGGCCGTCGGCGCCGCGCTTACCATGGCTCCTCCGCACCAGCGCCGGCAGGAGCGTCGCGACGCAGCGCCGCGGCTTCGGCATGCGCGGGCAGGCCTTCGGCGCGGGCGAGGACCTCGGCCGCGCTCGCCAAGCGGTCGAGCGCGGCCGGGCGCACGAGCTCGATCCGGTGCGAGCGGCGCAGGAAGGTCTCGACGCCGAGCGCCGAGGCGAACCGAGCGCTGCCGCAGGTCGGCAGCACGTGGCTGGGCCCGGCGACGTAGTCGCCCAGCACCGCGGGTGTCGTGGCGCCGACGAAGAGCGCACCGGCCCGGCGGAAACGCTCGCGCGCCCCCGCCGCCTCCGCCCCCACCAGCTGCAGATGCTCGGGCGCGAGCTCGTCGGCGAGCTCGACCGCTTCGTCGAGGTCGTAGACCACCAAGGCGCCGCCGCAGGCCCGCAGCGCGGCGCGCGCGCCCGCCGCGGTCGGCAGCCCATCGAGGCGCCGCTCGACGGCGCGAGCGACCTCCTGGGCGAAAGCGCGCGCTGTCGTCACCAGCAGCGCCGCGGCGGCCGGATCGTGCTCGGCCTGGGCGAGCAGGTCGGCGGCGACCCACTCCGGATCACAAGCCCCCGCCGCGACGATCACCACCTCGCTCGGACCCATCAGGCCATCGATCGCGACGCGGCCCGCGACATGGCGCTTGGCCGCGGTGACCCAGGCGTTGCCGGGCCCGGCGACGAGGTCGACGCGGGCGACCGAGTCGGTGCCGAAGGCGAAGGCGGCGACGGCGTGAGCGCCGCCCATGCCCCAGATCTCCGAGATGCCGAGCCGCTCGAGCGTGTAGCGCAGCGCCGGCTGGGCGAGGTAGGCCGGCGCCGGCGTCGCCACCGCGATCTCGGCGACGCCAGCGACACGCGCGGGCACCACGGTCATGACCGCGGTCGAAGGGTAGCTGGCGCGCCCGCCCGGCACGTAGAGACCGATCCGCGCCAAGGGCTCGACCCGCTCCTCGATCTCCACCCCTTCGATGGTCGTGACGAACCCGCGCGGAATCTGCCGGCGGGCGCACTCGTCGACGGCGGCGATCGCCTGCTCGAGCGCCTCGGCGAAGCCCTCCGGAAGGCCGCGCCGCACCCCGTCTCCGGGCAGCGGCCCGAGTCGTAGGGCGTCGATCGACGGCGGGTGCCAGCCATCGTGCTCCGCGACGGCGGTGAGCAGGGCGCGGTCACCGCCGCGCCGCACGCGCTCGACCAGCTTGCCCGCGTCGCGCTCGAGGCGCCGGTCGAGCACGGCGTCGAAGCGCGCCGCGAAACGCTCGATGAGCTTGCGTCCGGCCCGGCTCGAGGCCTCGGCGACGCGCAACGCGAGCTTCACGCCGCCACCCCCGCGCCTTCGAGGCGTGCGACCAGCGCGCCGATCTCGGCCCGCAGTGTCTGCCAGGCGGCGCGGTGGACCACCAGGCAGGGGGCGATCTCGCGCACGGTCGCGAGCTCGACGAGACCATGCGCGCGCAGAGTCTTCCCGGTCGCGACGATGTCGACGATCAGGTCCGAGAGGCCGAGCAGCGGCGCCAGCTCGATCGAGCCCGAGAGCTCCAGGATCTCCGCGCTCCAGGCCTGGCGCCCGAGGTAACGCTCGGCGCTGCGCGGATACTTGGTCGCGAGGCGCACCTGCTCGCCCGGGCCGGGCAGCCGGGCGCCCGCGGAGCCGATCAACGCCAGGCGACAGCGCCCGTCGGCGAGCTCGAGCGGCACCAACAGGTCGCCGTCGACCTCGTCGAGCACGTCGCGGCCGACGACGCCGCAATCGGCGACGCCGCGCTCGACGTAGAGCGGCAGGTCCCGATCCTTGAGCAAGAGGATCTCGAGCCCGGCCGCGGGCAACTCGTGGCGTAGCCGGCGGTCCTCGAGGTCGAGGCCTGCGAGATCGAAGCCGGCACGCTCGAGCGCCGCGCGAGCGACCTCGAGACTGCGCCCTTTGGGCAGCGCCAGGCGGATCATCGCCCGACCTCGTCGGCGAGCGCACCGAGCCGCAGCGAGAAGCCGACTGCCGCCACCGCCGCGCCGAGCGCCGCGAAGAGACGATCGTAGCGGCCGCCCGCGCCGATCGGCCGGGCGCGCCCCGGCAGGTAGGCGCGAAAGACCGGGCCGTCGTAATAGGGCCGCAGATCGCGCCCGCGCCCCTCTGCCGCCAGCGTCGAGAAGTCCGCGAACTCGGCGAGATCGATGCTCGCTTCGACGCCGAGAGCCCCATCGCCCACGGCCGCGGCGATCCCTTCGAGGCGGCCGAGCGCCTCCTCGCCCCGCGCCCCGAGCGCTCCGGGCCGCGCCGGGGCTCCGCGCTCGACCACCTCCGCGACCGCGGCGCCCGCACCGCGCGCCGCTCCGAGCTCGCGCCGCGCCACGGCACGCGCCAGCTCGGGCGCGCGCTCGGCACCGACCGCCCCGCGCAGCAACTCGTCGAGAGCGCCGGCGTGGCCGAGGACGATGCGGGCGCGACCGGGCGCGGCGATGCCGATCAGGCGGGCGAAGAGCATCGCCGCCTCGAGCTCCAGGTCGGCCGCCTGCTCCGGCGCGCCGAGCAGCTCGCCGCCGAGTTGGTAGACCTCGATCTCGCGGCGCGCGCCGCGCTCCGGACGGCGCACCACGTCGCCCCGGTAGAAGAGCTTGAGCGGCAGGTCGAGCGCGACGAGGTGCGGCGCCAGCAGCCGCGCGACGAGGGGTGTGAAGTCGCCGCGCAGCGCGAGCAGCTCGCCGTCGCGATCCGCGAAGCGGTAGAGCTCGGCCCGCGCCGGAGCGGGCAGCAGCGGCTCGTAGGGCGCGAAGAAGTCGACGACCGGCAGGATCGCCTCGCGCAGGCCCGCTTCCTCGAGAGCCCCGACGAGCTCGCGCTCGAGCGCCCGCAATCGCGCCGCCGAGTCGAAGAAGAGCGCCGAGACGCCCGCGGGCAGACCGCTCGTCAGCTTCACGCGCGCTCCTCGTCGAGGCCGAGGGCCGCGCGGCCCACCGCGAGCGGCAGCTCGCGGCCGGTCATCGCGCGGAACTGCGGCAGCGCCTGGCGCAGCAGCACCTCGCGGCCGTCGATCGCCACCAAGCCGCGGCGCGCGGCCTCGGCGATGAGCTGGGTCGGCGCTTCACCGTAGACCAGGTCGACCACCGCCGAGCCCGCGGGCAGTCGGGCCACCGGCAGCGGCAGCTCGTCCGCGGGCGCGCGGCCGAGCGGCGTCGCATGGACGAAGAGGTCGAAGCGAGACGGGTCGAGCTCGGCGAGCGTCACGAAGGGGAGCCCGAGCGCGCGAGCGGCGGAGAGCCCCCGCTCCTCGCCCCGATTGACGACGACGACCTCGGCGCCCGCGAGCGCCAGACCGAGGGCCGCCGCTCGGCCGGCGCCACCGCAACCGATGACCGCCGCGCGGCGGCCGCGCGGTTCGACGCCGCGCGCCCGAATCGCCTCGACAGTGCCCTCGGCGTCGGTCGACTCCCCTTCCCAGACCCCCGAGCGTACCGTCAGGGTGTTGACCGCTTGCAGCCGCTGTGCGAGCGGGCTGGTGGCGCCGGCGACGGCAAAGGCGACGTCCTTGTGCGGCGTGGTCACCGAGAGGCCGCCGAGCGGCAGGCCGATCCGCGCCGGCACCGTGGACTCGACCAACTCGAGCCAGAAGTCGGCGAACGAGGGGACCTCGAAGGGCACGTAGAGCGCCGGCACGCCCAACGCCCGGTAGGCCGCGTTGTGCAGGCGGGGTGAGAGCGAGCCGACGACCGGGTCGCCGACCACGCCGAAGAGCGCTCGCGCCGCGGGCAACTCGGGAATGCCGTAGTCGCGCTCCAAGCGGTCCAGCGAGATCTGCCCGGGCGCCGCCGGTTGCTCGCCCGCGGAGGCATAGACGACGCGCGCGCCGAGCCGGGGCGCGACGAGGCGGGTCCAGACCCCGACCGCGCCCGCCGCGAAGGCCACCACGTCGCGGCGGTCGAGGTCCGCCAGCAGGGCGAGCGGGACCAGATCCTCGCCGGAATGCGCGGCGGTCGGCACCAGCTTGTAGAGCGCGGCGGGGGTCTCGGCGAGATGCGTGAAGCGCGCCCGCAGTCCGGCGAGGTCGGTCGCGGCACCGTGCCAGGAGACGATCCGCCGCTCGGGCGGAATCGCCGCGAGCACGTCGGGCACGAGATCGCGGTCCGCCTCGAGGTCGACCCGGTCGTAGCGCGGCGCCACCGCCACCAGCCGCATGCGCCGCCGTTCGCGCGACCCGCCGAATCCCCCGCCCTCGTGGCGGCTGCGCAGGGTGTAGACGATCTCGCCCGGAAAACGGGCGCGGAGCCAGTCGGGATCGACGTCACCGATCCGGTCGGCGCGCACCTCGAGCGCCTCGGCGCGCCCGGCGAGCGCGGCGATCTCCTCGCCGCCGCTCGACGGGGGCTCGACCAGCGAGACGATCCGGGTGACGCGTTCGCTCAAAACGAAAACCTCCTTCCGGGCCCGGAAGGAGGTTCGTCGAATCGACGGATCTGGATCGCCTCGCCCCGGGCCTTGCGGCCGGGACGGAGAGCCCCGGCCGTCAGCTCACCGCATGGTGATGGCCGGAGCGGCGCCAGCAGAGCGAGCGACTCGAGAGCGCGCGAAAACGGTCCGTTCCGATCATCGGACGCGGATCACATCACCCGCTCCCGGCGCTGTCAAGGGGCGCTCGAGCGCTTCTAGCGAACCGCTCCACTCTCCGATTGCTGCACGAGCTTGGCGTTGACGGGGCGCTTCTCGTAGAAGGCGACCGGCTTCATCAGGACGGCGTTGGTCATGCAGACGTCGTCGTCGTTGCCGAGCTCGCCGTCGGGACCCGCCGAGACGAGATCGTAGCGGCCGTCGTTGATCCGGCGATAGTAGAGCGCATTGCCCCAGCCGTCCTCGAAACTCCTGCCGACCCGCATGATCGAGTCGATCTCGGCGAGCTCCATCGGATACTCGTTGCCCGCCGCGAAGTTGCCGGCGAGATGGGCGTTCAGCGACTCCGCCCACTGGATCATGCTGTGTTCGGTGTCATTCCGGGCGCCGCAGGCGGCGGCGCCGAGGCAGAGCAGGATCACGGCGGCGAGCTTCTCTTTCATTATCCCCCCATTGGTTGTCGCGCGATGCGCGGCGGCATTCTAGCCGGTCGGATTCCCACCCTTTGACGAGCGCGCGGCTCGGCGCGAGGGCGTTCGGCGGCGATCAGCGACGGAGCGGCGGCGCGCCCAGGCGGTCGGCGACCATTCGAGCGATGCGGCGTCCGATCGCGAGCGACGCGGTCGCCGCGGGCGACGGCGCGTTGAGCACGTGGATCATCGACTCGCGCTCCTCGAGCACGAAGTCGTCGAGCAGCCGTCCGTCCCGGCCGAGCGCCTGCGCGCGGATGCCGCAGCCGCCCGGCGCGAGATCGTCCAGCCCGATCTCCGGCACGAGCCGGGCGAGCGCCGCGACGAAGGCGCGCTTGTCGAAGGCGCGGCGCATCTCGCCGAACCCCGTTCGTGCCCAGCGCGGCGCCATCCGCCAGAAGCCGGGAAAGCCGATCGTCGAGGCCGCGTCGCGCAGCGAGAAAGCCGTCCGCGAGTAGCCGTCGCGACGGAACGAGAGCACCGCGCTCGGCCCCGCCTCGACCTCGCCGTCGACGCCGCGGGTCAGATGGACGCCGAGAAAGGGCAGGTCAGGATCGGGCACCGGGTAGATCAGGTTGCGCACCAGCGCCCGTGCCGCCGGCGCCAACACGTGGTAGTCGCCGCGAAAAGGCACGATCCGCACCTCGGGCTCGAGGCCGGCCCGCCGCGCCACGCGGTCGCTCTCGAGCCCCGCGCAGGCGACCAGGAAGGGCGCGGAGACCCTCTCGCCGCCAGCTTCGACCACGACCTGCCGGGAGCTCGCGCGGATCTTGCGGACGGGCGCGTCGAGGCGGATCTCGCCGCCCGCGGCGCGCACGTCGGCCGCCATCGCCGCCGCGACCAGGCGGTAGTCGGTGATCCCGGTCTCCGGCACCCAGAGTCCGGCGAGGCCGGCGGCGTGCGGCTCGCGCTCGCGCACGCCGGCGCCGTCGAGCCGCTCGAGCCCGGCGAGGCCGTTGGCTCGCCCGCGGCGCTCGAGCTCGTCGAGCTGCGGCAGTTCCTGCTCCGCCACCGCGACCACGACCTTGCCGCAGCGCTCGTACGGCAGGCCGCGCTCGGCGGCGAACGCGAAGAGCGCCTCGCGGCCGGTGACGCAGAGCTCGGCCTTGAGCGAGCCGGGGCGGTAGTAGAGCCCGGAGTGGACGACGCCGCTGTTGTGGCCGGTCTGATGAGCAGCTAGCCGCGGCTCGGCCTCGAGCAGCGTGATGCGCAGGCCGTGGTCGAGCGCGAGGCTGCGCGCCGTCGCGAGCCCGACGACGCCGCCGCCGATCACGATCGCGTCGGGACTCGACATGATGAAATCCTCCCACGCGCGTCGGTCGAATGCACTGCTCCATTGATGAGCCCGAGCGCATGGCGTGCAATGATGATTCGGTCGCCGCGATAGCCGCGGCGCGACCGCCCGGGAGGATCGATGAGATGTGGAAGCGTGAGAACGAATCGCCCGCGACCCCGAACGCCCCGACGGCTCCGTCTTCACGGCCCGAGCCAGAACCGGTGCGCGAACGCTTTTCCAGCGACTCGGCGGGGCGCGCGGTGATCGGGCCGTCGATCAAGATCAAGGGCGAGCTCTCCGGCGGCGAGGACCTGTTCATCGAGGGGCGCATCGAAGGCAAGGTCTCGCTCGTGCAGCACGCAGTTACCGTCGGCGCCAAGGGACGGGTCGCGGCGGACATCCACGCGCGCGCGGTCCAGGTCGAAGGGGAGGTCGACGGCAACATTTCGGCCGAGGAGCTGGTGGTGCTCAAGAAGAGCGCCCGCGTCCGCGGCGACCTCGCCGGTCCCCGCGTGGTGATCGAGGACGGCGCCCGCTTCAAGGGCTCGATCGACATGGAGTCGAAGCAACCGACGGCTGCGGCCGCGGCGCCCCGCGCAGCCGGCGCGGAAGGCGTGAAACGGCCCCTGGATGAAGTGAAGCGGCCCGCGGACGCGGCGAAGGTGGGCTGAGCCGGCGATGGGTTGGCTCGCGGGACTTCGGCGGCACGCGGCGGCTTCCGTAGCCGTCGCTCCCGAGCCCCCACCGCCGCCGGAGCTGCACACGGCCCCCGGCCTGGTGCAGGCTTTTGCCCGCCTCGAGGGCCGGCCCAAGCGCATTCTCGATCTCGGCCCACCGCTCCACGCCAACCTGTCCCGCTACGCCCGCCTCTCCCCGCGGCTCGCGATCGCCGATCTCACTGGAGCGCTCGAGGACGGGCTCTCCCCGGTCGCGGCGATCGACGAAGCCTTCGCGGCGTTGCCGTCGGGCGGGCTGGCGGAGCCCTACGAGCTGGTGCTTGCCTGGGATCTGCCCAATCACCTCGGCCGCGAGGCGCTCCCCCGGCTCGCCGCGATTCTGGCACCGCGCTGCTCGCAGGGGTGCCACCTCTACGCTCTGCTCGAGGTCGGCAAGACGATGCTGGCGCTGCCACGCCGCTACCGGATCCGGGAGGGAGAACTCGAGCAGGAGGCCTCGACCGGCGAGGAGATCGCCTGCCCCCGGCTGCAGCCCGGCGAGCTCGACCGGGTGTTGCCCGGCTTCGTCGTCGACAAGAGCCGGCTGCTCGCGCATGGCGTGCAGGAGGTGCTGCTGCTGCGCACCGACCACGCCGAGGTGCCGATCACCCGACGGGCGCCGCTCCGGCGCGAGCTGCGCAAGACCCTTCCGCGCGGGCGCCAGGCGCCCCCCCCACGCCGCCGGCCCTGACAGACCCGCCGCTCAGCAGCTCGCTTCGACGATCTCGATCCGGTCGGGAGCGTTCGGTACGACGCAGAGGAACTCGAAGGGCGCCTCGACCACCTCGTAAGAATGGGGCATCCCGGCCGGGATGTAGAGGACGTTGCCGGCGGCGACCTCGTGGACGTCGGCGCCCACGGTGATCCGAGCGCGCCCGGTGAGCACGTACTGCTCGTGCTCGACCAGGTTGGTGTGACGGGGCATGCCACCCCCCGCGCCCATGATGAAACGCCGCAACGCGAAGTTCGGCGCGCCGTCGCCGGGGCCGATCAGCACCTGCACCTCTGTCGCCGTGCCCGCGGCGACAGGTTTGGCCTCGACCTCTTCGGCTCGCTTCACGGCGGGGATCTGGGTCGTCGTCTCGGACATCGCTTCGCCTCCTGCTCTCTTGGCCTCATCGTAGCGCTTGGCTCGCCCCGCTCGATTCGCGCCCTCGCCGAATCCCCGCCGACGTCGCCCTGAACGAAGCACAAAGAAGCTTCAATGATAGGGGTGTGGTTCGAATCGTGGCGGCTTTCGCGCAGCGCCTCGGCGTTCTCCAGGCTCCTCCTTCAACAGAAAGCCGTCATGACGTGCGATCTCGCACGACGAATTCCGCGCAGCGCCCCGGAAATCCGAATAGCCCCGCCTTGACTTGATCGAATTTACGCTTTATTTTCGCCATGCGCCCTCCCCCCGACGGCGCATGGAGGTGCGGTGGCGGAACCCCTCAGGATCGAGCCGGCCAGCGAGCCCGGAGCAGACGGTGTGGTGGCCTGGCTGCGGCGCCATGGCTCGCCACTGGCGGGGCGGGTGCGCACCGGGCGTGACCTCGCCGCCGGGCTGGGGGCGCGCACCGGCGAGGGAGCGCCCTGGAGCCGGGCGGTGCCGGCGCTGGCGACGGCGCTCGCCGCGGGACTGCCGCGGGGCGAGCTGACCGAGATCGTCGGGCGGCGCGGCAGCGGGCGGATGGGGCTCGGGCTCGCGCTGCTCGCCGCGGCGACCGGGAGCGGCGAGAACGCCGTTCTGGTCGACTTGGGCGATGGCCTCGACCCACAGGGGGCAGCCGCCACCGGGGTCGCCCTCGAGCGGCTGCTCTGGGCGCGACCGCGCCAGCTCAAGGAGGCGCTCGGTGCCGCCGAGGCGGCGCTCGGCGGCGGCTTCTCCCTGGTCCTGGTCGACCTCGGCCTGCCGCCGGTGCCCGGCGGTCGCGGGGCGGAGGCCCAGTGGCTCCGGCTCGCCCGCGCCGCGCGCGAGCCGGCGAGCGCGCTGGTCGTCTCCGCCCCCTACCGCGCCACGGGGATCGCCGCCGCGGCGGTGCTCGAGCTCGGGCGCCCCCACGCCCGCTGGCTCGGCCGGGGCGCCGAGCCCCGGCTGCTCGATGGCGTCGAGGCCCGCCTCGCGCTCGCTCGCGGTCCGGGGGCTCGACCCGGTGTGGGGCGGGGCGCGGGCGAGGCGCTCGCCCTCGCCGCCAGCTGAGACGGAGGCGCCGCGGTGCCCCGGATCGCCTGCCTCACCGTCCCGCTCTTCCCCCTCGCCGCGCGGCTGCGCGCCGAGCCCGAGCTCGCGCTCGAGGCGCTCGCGGTAGTCGAGGGGAGCGGCCCGGCGGCACGGGTGGTGGCGGCGACCCGCGCCGCGCGTCGCGCCGGCGTCTCCGCCGGCGCGACGCTCGCCCAGGCGCGCGCGCTGGTTCCCCGGCTGATCGCCCGCGGGCGCGATGCCGAGTGCGAGCGCGCCGCACGAGAAGCGCTCGCCGAGGCCGCCGAGCGCTTCTCCCCTCGCGTCGAACCGGCCGCGGCCGGCAGCGTCTGCCTCGACATCGACGGCGCCGCACACCGCTTCCGTGGCCGAGAGCCCGAGCGCGACCTCGGCCTCGCGCTCGAGCGCGAGGCGGCGCGCGCGGGACTGCCGGCGCGTGTCGGCATCGCCTCGTCGAAGCTCGCCGCGACGATCGCCGCGCGCGAGGCGCGGGCGAGCGATCCGCGCATCGTCCCGCACGGACGAGAGGCGGGATTCCTCGCCCCGCTCCCGCTCGCCCGGCTCGACCCCGGCATCGATCTCGCCGAGCGGCTGGCGCGCTGGGGGCTGGTCTCGGTCGGAGACCTGGCGCGGCTCCCGCCCGACGAAGTCGCGAGCCGGCTGGGCGAGGAGGGGCGCCGGCTCTCCGCGATCGCCCGCGGGCGCGACCCCTACCCGCTCCAGCCCCGCGAGCCACCCCCCGACTTCCGTGAGGGCGTCGATCTCGAGTGGCCGCTGGCGACGCTCGAGCCCTTTCTCTTTCTCGCGCGCGCCGCGCTCGACCGGCTCTGCCGTCGGCTCGAGGGGGCGGGGCTCGGCTGCGCGCGGATCGAGGTGGCGCTCACGCTCGAGCCGGAGGGTGTCGACGAGCGCGCGATCGACCTGCCCGCTCCGACCCGGGACGCGAAGACCCTCCTCCAGATCGTCCGCCTGGCGCTCGAGGAGCGGCCGCCGGGAGCCGCCGTCGCCGGCTTCGCTTTCGTCGCGCGACCCGACCGGCCGCGCGCGGCACAGCTCTCTCTGTTCGGCCCGGCCGCCCTTTCGCCCGACCGGCTGGCGACCACGCTCGCGCGCCTCTTCGCTCTCCTCGGCCCTGGCCGCGTCGGCTCGCCGCGCGCTGTCGACGGCCACCGCCCCGAGCGCTTCGGCCTCGCTCCCTTCGCCCCACCGCCGCCACCCCTGCTCACCGAGGAGGCGCCACGGCCACGCGGCCTCCTCGCCGTGCGCACGCTCCGGCCGCCGCTCCCGCTCGAGGTCCGGCTCGACCCGGACGCCCGCCCGGACGCCGTCGCTCCGTGCGATGGCGACGGCTCGGACGCCAAGCGTCCGAGAATCGAGGGCCGGGTCCGCCTCGCCGCCGGCCCTTGGCGGCTCGAGGAGGGGTGGTGGTCCGACGCCCCGGCCGACCGCGACTATTGGGATGTCGAGCTCGAGCCGGCGGGACTCTTCCGGATCTTCCGCGACGTCCCCACCGGACGCTGGTACGCCGATGGCGTCTACGACTGAGCTGCACTGATTCCTGTGCTACCCTCGCGGCTCAGATGGCCGAGCCGGCTCCCCTGCCCGAGGCGGTGCTCGAGGCTCTCGACGACGCGGTGCTCGTCACCGCCGCCAACGGCGCGATCGTCTGGGCGAGCGCCCGCGTCGAAGAGCTCTGGGGCTACACACGGCGCGAGCTCGCCGGCAAGAAGCTGCCGCTTCTGCTCTCCTGGGAGAGCCGCGACGAAGGCGATGACGCCGCAACCCGCGGCAAACCGCTCGAAGCCTTCCGCAAGGACGGCACCAGCTTTCCGGTCCGAGTCACCCGCGTCCACAAGATCGCGCCCGACCGGACGCTGCTGCTGATCCGCGACCGCTCGGCCCTGGCCCAGGCGCGCGAGCGCCTTCGCCAGCTCGACCAGGCGCTCGCCACGATGGGCGCCGGCGTCGCCATCGCCAACCGCGAGCTCGAGATCGTCGAGCACAACCGGGCGCTCGCCGAGATGCACGGATACCCAGAGCGTGGGCTGCTGGGACGGCGGCTCGCCGAGATCGCCAACGAGGCGCTCGCCGGAGTCGATTTCCGCGCGCTGCAAGTCATGGGCGGTCTGCGCGCCGAGGCCATCAACCGGCGGCTGGACGGCACGCCGCTGCCGGTCGAGATCCGGCTCGACGTCGTTCAGGACGACGAGAGAATCGCCGTCGGCCTGGTCGGCATCTTCCAGGACATCACCGAGCGCCGTCGCGCCGAGGAAGCCCTCCGGCTCTCCGAGGAGCGCTACGCGCTGGCCGTGCGCGGCGCCAACGACGGGATCTGGGACTGGAACCTGCGCAGGAGCGAGATCCACTACTCGGAGCGCTGGCAGTCGATGCTCGGTCTCGATCCGGACTCCGCCTCGCTATCGCCGGACGAGTGGTTCTCGCGCGTCCATCCAGAGGATCTCGCCGGTCTGACCGAAGCCCTGCAGCGCCACTTGGGTGGCGAGAGCGAACACTTCGAGCACGAGCACCGAATGCTCCATCGCGACGGTGGCTACCGTTGGATGCTGGCGCGTGGCGCGGTGATTTGGGACCCCGGTGGCATTCCGGTGCGGATGGCCGGCTCGCAAACCGACATCACCGATCGCAAGGTGCACGACCCACTGACCGGCCTGCCCAACCGCGCGCTCTTCCTCGACCGGCTCGACGGCGCCCGCGCGCGCGCGCGCCGCCGCGACGCCAAGCAGTTCGCCGTCCTGTTCCTCGACATCGATCGTTTCAAGATGGTCAACGACAGCTTCGGCCATCCGGCGGGCGATCTGCTGCTGGTGTTGGTCGCCCGCCGGATCGAGACCTGTCTGCGGGCCGGCGACACCGTGGCTCGTCTCGGCGGCGACGAGTTCACCTTCCTGCTCGAGGAGGTTGCCGGCATCGACGACGCGGTCGCCATCACCGATCGCATCCACCAGGCGTTCTCGGCACCCTTCGACGTCGACGGCCACGAGCTCTTCGTGACGGCGTCGATCGGCATCGTCCTCGGCGATCCCGACACCGAGAACCTGCCCGAAATGGTGCGCGACGCCGACACGGCGATGTACCGGGCCAAGGTCGGCGGCAGAGGCCGCTCCACCATCTTCACCGGCGAGATGCGCCACGCCGCGATCGAGAAGCTGCGGATCGAGACGGATCTGCGCCGAGCCCTCGACCGCGGCGAGTTCGAGGTCTACTACCAGCCGATCGTCACGCTCAAGACCAACCAGATCGAGGGCTTCGAGGCGTTGGTGCGCTGGCACCACCCGCAGGACGGCCTGGTGCTGCCTGACCTCTTCATCCCCTCCGCCGAGGAGACGGGGCTCATCCTGCCGCTCGGCATGTGGGTGCTCGAGCAGGCCTGCCGGCAGCTCGCCGAGTGGCACCAAGCCGGGTCCGCGTGGCGGCGTGCCTGGATGTCGGTCAATCTCTCGCCCAAGCTCTTCTCCCAGCCCGACCTTGTCCCACAGGTCCGCGACACGCTCGAGCGAACGGGCCTGCCCGCGCAGAACCTCAAGCTCGAGATCACCGAAGGCGTGTTGATCGAGAGCCCGGAGCGCGCCGCCGAGATGCTGCGCGAGCTGCGCGCCATGGGAGTCGGCATCTGCATCGACGACTTCGGCACGGGGTACTCCTCGCTCGCCTATCTCGACCGCTTCGCCGTCGACGTGCTCAAGATCGACCGCTCGTTCATCGCCTCGTTGTCGGCTGGCGGCGATCGCGTCGAGCTCGTCCGCAACATCATCCAGCTCGCCATGGATCTCGACCTACACGTCGTGGCCGAAGGCGTCGAGACCGCCGAGCAGCGCCGCCGCCTCGCCAACCTCGACTGCGAGCTCATGCAGGGCTTTCACTTCGCCCGGCCCGCGCCGGCGTCGTCGATCTGGTCCGATTTCCACAAGCGCTAGCGGCGCGACCTCAGGTCACGCTGGCGTGGTGGATGTGGAGCTCGAACTCGATCATGCCGGCGCGAAAGCGATCGCCGGGGCGCAGGCGCGCCGAGTCGACGCGGCGCTCCTCGTAGACGACGCCATTGGTCGAGCCGAGGTCGAGCAGAAAGACCTCGCCCTCCTCGAGCACCAGCCGCAAGTGCTGCACCGACATGGTCGGGTCCTGGAAGGCCAGCGTGTTCTGTTTCGAATCCCGGCCGATGTCGATGGCGCGGTCGGGCGGTATCCGAAAGAAGCGCGGTTCGCGACCTGGCTCGCGGATTCCCAGCACGACCTCCTCGGTCAGCACCAGCGTCCGTTCGATCGACTCCGAGAAGGGCAACCGCCGGAACGCCGCGGTGTCGTCCAGCGAGACCTCGATCAGGCCGCCGGGTGAGATCTGAGGCCTGCCGCGCAACTGCGCTGCCTGGATCTCGTCGACGAGTCGGTGAGAGGGCCGGGACGGCGGAGCCGCCGGCAGGGGAACGCCGGGCTCGGTGCCGCGCTCCGGCTCGCTGGCGGCCGGCGGCGGCGCGGGCCGCCGACGCGATAGCAGGAACCCGATCGCGATGCCCGCGACGGCGACCAACGCGGCGACGAGCAGAAGGAGCCGCGATCCGTCCGCCGCAGGCGGCGGCGCGGGCACCGCGCTCGGCGCCGCCGTCGCGATCGGGGTCGGCGGCGGCGGCGCGGCCGGTCTCGCCGCGACCGCGACCCGTCGCAGCGCCTCGATCTCCGCGGCCAGCGCATCCGGGTCGGCGGCGACCACCGCTCCAGCGTAGAGACCACCAGTGAGCAGGGCGAGTCGCCGCAGCGTCCGCTCGTCGACACGGCCGGTGCCCAAGGCGACCACCCGCACCCCTCGCTCGCTCGCCAGGCGAGCCACGTCCTCGAGGGTCGTCGCCGAGTTCTCGTCCCGCCCGTCCGAGACCAGGACCAAGACGCCGCCGACGCCGAGCGCGCGAACGCCCTCGATCAGGCCATCGTGCAGCACGGTATAGCGGCCGGCGGGACGCAGCGCCGCCAGCGCCTCCTGCAGGCCCGCCCCTCCGGGGCGTAGCAGCCAGCGCACCTCGTCGTCGAAGGCCAGCGCCGCCGGCTCCGCGCCGGCAGGAAGCCGCAGGAACAACTGGCGGGCCAACTCGGCGGCGGCGCGGCTCTGCTCGCTGGTGAGCGACCGGCTCGAATCGAGCGCGATCAGGACCCGCGGCTCTTCCGCTGCCTCGGCACCTGCTGAGACCCCGATGAGGACGCAGGGCAGCGCCAGGACGATGCACCAGCGTGGAGCGCGACGCATGAGCGGAACCTCCCGGCCCGCCAGTCTAGTCGCCTTCGCTCGGTTCCGAACCGCCTCCCGGGATGGGTCAGCGCCCAGCGCCAGGACGAGCGAAGAGACGTCGGGCCAGCAGATCGCCGGGAAGGAAGAGGAGGATCGTGGCGATCGGGACCGCCGCGAAGGCGAAGAGGAGGGGCGGCAGGAGGGTCTGCTCGACGCCGAAGGGGAACCACATCCAGTTGAGATTCTGCTCCGGCGTGCCGAGCTGCTGGCCGAGCGGGAAGAGGACGAGCGCGACGAGCGTCTCGAGGCGGACGCCGCGCCGGTCGTGGCCGACCCGGCGCATCAGCCAGACGAGCAGCGGCACCATCCAGAGGTGAAAGAGCGAGAGCATCCGCAGCCACCAGGGCGACGCCGCGTCGAACATGTACTCGGTGCCGCCGACCGGATGGGCGCCGAACAGCAGCCGGCCGAGAAAGTCGACCGCCCAGACGAGCTGGATGACAAAGACACCGGCGAGTTGCGACGAGACCAGCAGGGCGCTCTCCGACCAGATCGCCACGAGCGTCACGAAGTTGGCGAAATCGCAGATCCAGAGAAAGTTCGAAGGGCCGTTCTGGGTCCAATAGACCGGCACCCAGATCACCATCCAGAGCGTGAACGAGAGCTTTGCCGCGAGCGGCACTCTAGCCGGCACTTCTCACCGGCCTTGCAAGGTGGGTCCGGATCTGCCCCCGAGCGCCGCGATGACCTGGATCGGGCTCCTCGACGATGTCTGCGAAAACCGACAAGGGCTGCTGTCGAACTGCATCCACCCGACGCCGCGGAGGATTCGCCTCGCAACCACTCGCGCCACGAAAGCCTGCATTGAAGGAGAGACGTGCGGAGTCGCCGAGTCGCCTCGCGGCAGCCGAGCTCGCTGACTCGGCATTTCCTTCACTGCCCGTTTCCTGCGTCGCGAGTCCGATCTCGAGAGCTGTCCCCATCGAGGAATCGGCCTCGGACGCGTCGCGCAAGAAAAGAGCCGGGGCCTCTCGACCCCGGCTCCCCTGACGCGTAGCGCTGCTCGGCTCAGAACCGGAAGCCGACCTGACCCGTTACCTTGCGGCTGATGATGTCGCCGAAGATGTGCTGCATCACGTCCTCGTCGAAGAGATTGGAGCCGATGATCTGGAGCGTGAGCCGCTCGTCGAGCAGGCGCACGCCGATCGCCGCATTGACCTGCGTGAAGGCATCGGTATAGCCACGGACGTTGAGCACGTCCGCCCAGAACGCCTTGTCCTGGTAGTTGACGTTGGTGCTCCAGAACCAGGAGCCGGCGTCGTAGGAGAGCCCGAAGTTGCCGCGCCACTCCGGCGGCAGGTTCTGGCTATTCGCGTCAGCCGCGTCGAGGCCTTTGAATTCTGGATTGTCCTGCCACGACGCGTTCAGGAACCAGGACCAGTCGGTGCCGATACGCTGGTTCAAGGAGAGCTCGAAGCCCTGGTCGGTCTGCTCGCCGATGTTGCGATAGCTGAAGCTCGACGGGACGACTCCGGCGAGACCGCCGAGAGGACAGGCCGGCACCGATCCCGGCGGAACGAAGAAGCAGGGGAGCACCTGCGACGGCACGCCCGGGGGCAGGTTGGTCGGACCGTAGGTCCTCTGGACGTAGAAGTCGATCGTGTCCTCGGTCTCGTTGCGATAGGCCGCCAGCGTCAGCGTCAAGCCGTTGTCGAAGGTGCCGACGTAGCCCACCTCGTAGGCGGTGAGGTGCTCCTCGACGAGATCGACATTGCCGTCGGCGACCGCGGGGATCAGCAGCGGACCGACCTGGTTGAGGATGGTGACGTCGAGGTAGTTGTTGATCGCGGACGGCGTGCGGAAGGCCTCGTTGTAGGAAAGGCGGAAGGTGTGCCGGGGCACGGGGGAGATCAGCAGGCTCGTGCGCGGCGTGAACACTCCGTCCTTGAGCGGATCGATGTCGTCGTAGCGGCCACCGATCAGCCAGCGCACCTTGTCGCCGAGCAGGATCTCGTCCTGCAGGAAGACGCCCCACTCGTCCTTGTCCTTGCCCTGGGGCGCGATCTCGAGGTCGAAGCTGCTGGTCCTGTAGTTGCCGCCGTAGGTGAGGATGTTGCGGCTGCCGGCGACGGAGGTGTTCGCCACGTCGAGGTTGTAGGTGTCGGTGCCGAAGGCGAAGCCGAGGGGCTGACCGTCGACGCCGCGCGTCAGCAGATTGATCGAGTCGGCGTCGAGGAAGTTCGCGAACAACCCGATGTTGAGGGCGAGCTTGTTGTAGGTCGCCTTGGCATAGGAAAGGTTGGAGCTCTTGTCGATGTCGAACGGACCGATGCCGGTGTGGATGATGCCGTCGGTGCCCGCGTAGCCCGCGCCGAACGAGGCGAAGGTGGCCTCGTCGAGATCCCAGTCGAACCGGAGGTCACCCTTCGGCTGCTGCGTGCCCGAGTTCTCGAAGGGGGGATAGACGGTCGGCGGGTTCGAGCCCGGCACCAATCCGGTGGGGCGATCGTAGGGATCCTGCTCGTAGTAGCCAGCCGAAACCTTGTATCCGAAGCTCCCGGAGACGCCGGCGTGACTGACGCTGCCGTAGGCGGTGCCGAGCTCGCCGGCGCCCAGGAGCAGCGTCGTTCCGGCCATCTCCTTCGGCCGCTTGGTGATGAGGTTGACCACGCCGCTCATCGCGTTGGCGCCCCAGACGGCGCTGCCCGGACCGCGCACCGCCTCGATCTGCTTGATCTCGCCCGGATTCACCGGCAGAAAGTCCCACATGACGAAGCCGAAGAAGTCGAGATAGATCGAGCGCCCGTCGAGCAGCACCAGCTGTGAGGTCGAGAGCGTGTTGGTCGCGCCTCGGGCCGTCATGTTGATATCGCGGGCGCTCGTCTGCGAGACGTTGAGACCGGGGACGTTGCGCAGCAGGTCGCCATAGTCATCCGCGGGAATCGACTCGATCGTCCGCGCGTCGAGCACCGTGATCGCCGCGGGCGCCTCGTTGAGCGACTGCTCCGTTCGCGACGCCGTGACGACAATGACCTCCTCGACTCGATCCTGCGGCTCATCCGCGCCTGGGGTCTGAGCCTCCTGGGCCAATGTCGCCCCCGAGCCGAGCACGGCCCCGACGAGCATCCACCCCACTACTGAGTTCGGCTTCATCCTCGGATCTCCTGTCCCCGCCTGCATCTTCCGCCGCGGCTTGCGACGAAGCTAACCCGACATCTTCATGGAAACTGGCGCGATGGTACCTCTAGGCGCACTCGGCTTCAAGGCATGCCGCGGCGCCGCGACGGAGGGCTCCGGTAGGATGCGCCGATGTCGACGCGACCGCCCACGCCGCCTCATCGATTCGCCGACGGAACCCGTCTGGCCGCCGGCTGCCTGCTCTTCGCCGTCGTGGCCGTAGGCACCGCCGCACCATCCCGAGCCCTGCCGCCCGCCGGGCGATCTCCCATCGTGGTGATCTCGATCGACACGCTTCGCTCCGACCGGTTGCCGGTCTACGGCTACGACAAGGTCCAGACGCCGGCGATCGACGCGCTCGCCAAGGACGGCGTTCTCTTCGAGCACGCCTTCAGCCAGATACCGCTCACCCTGCCCTCGCACCTCTCGATGTTCTCCGGGCTGCTGCCGGCCGCGCACGGCGTGCGCGACAACAGCGGCTACCACTTCGACGCCTCCCGCCACCCCTGGACACCCGAGACACTGCGCGCCGGCGGCTACCGCACGGCGGGTTTCGCGTCCACTTTCGTCCTGCGGCCGGAGACAGGCATCGCCGCGGGTTTCGAGAGCTACGACGCCGACATCGATCTCGGGACCAGCTCCGACCTCTCCGGCGCCCAGCGACCGGGGCGGATCGCCGTGGGCAAGGCGATCGAATGGCTCCGCACACGCGGATCGGATCCGTTCTTCCTGTTCGTCCACCTCTACGAACCGCATGCCCCCTATCAACCGGAACCCCCCTTCGCCAGCCGCTACGCCGATGCCTACGACGGCGAGATCGCGACGGCCGACGCGCTTGTCGGCGAGCTCTTGGCCGAGCTGAAGCGGCTGGGGCTCGTATGGCCGGTCGCTGGTGCTCCTGCTCTCCGACCACGGCGAGGGACTCGGCGACCATGGCGAGGACGAGCACGGCATGCTGCTCTACCGGGAGACCCTGCAGGTCCCGATGATTCTCAAGCTGCCCGGTGGCGCTCGGGCCGGCCAGCGCGTGTCGACGCCGGCGCAGACGATCGACGTGGCGCCGACGCTGCTCGCGGCGGCAGGATTGCCGGCCGATCCCC
Organism: uncultured Acidobacteriota bacterium; assembly: GCA_963700315.1. GTDB lineage: Bacteria > Acidobacteriota > Thermoanaerobaculia > Multivoradales > JAGPDF01 > JACTMI01. The sequence goes on from CAVOXC010000006.1 coordinate 113,944, forward strand.
GGCTCGAGGGCGTGGCGCTCCAGGAGCTGAGCGCAGCGGCAGCGGTCGACCGCCCACTCGTCGCGGAGTCCAACTACGCTCGCCTCCACTACGGTTGGAGCGAGCTGATCTCGGTGATCGAGTACCCCTTCCAGCTGATCGACGGGCCGGATCCCGAGCTCTACGATCTTGCGGCGGACCCCGGCGCGACGCGCAACCTCCGCGACACCGAGCGTCGCCGCTTTCATGCGCTCCGCGAGATCGCCAAGCAGAACGCCGTGGCTCCCGACACACCCACCGCCGAGGACACCGAGACGGCCCGACGCCTCGCAGCCCTCGGCTACCTCGGCGGAGTCGCCAAGACCGCAGGCCCACCGGTCGATCCCAAGTCGAAGCTGGAGCTGTTGAGCCGTTTCCGCGCGGCGCGCGCGGAGATCCAGAACGGTCTGCCCCAGCAGGCCGTGCCCACGCTCGAGCAGTTGGTCCAAGCGGCGCCGGGAATGATCGACGGTTGGCTCCAGCTCGGGGACGCCCGCCGCCTGCTCGGCGACCTCGAAGGCTCGCTTTTCGCCTACAAGCAAGCGATGACGTTGTCATCGGGCGCCGACCGCGCCGCGCTCGGCGCGGCGGGTGTTCTGCGCGACCTCGGCCGGCTCGGCGAAGCGCAGCAGCACGCCGAGCTCGCGCTCGCCGGCGCGGCGCATGCGGCGTACCGAGTTCTCGCCGAGATCGCGCTCGCCGACCGCGACCCGGCCGCCGCGCAGGCCGCGGCACAAGGCGCCATCGACAACGGCGCGGAGCTCGGCGGTCGCATCCTGCTGGCGCGCGCCTTGATCGCATCGAAGCAACCGGAACGAGCGCTCGCCGAGCTCGACCGCGCCGAGCAGCGCAAGGCTGCCCTTGGCGCCGGGAGCAACGACTTCCTCGGTTTGTACTCGGCACGCGGCGACGCGATGCTCACGCTCGGCCGCCGCAGCGAGGCATTCGACGCCTACCGGCTCGAGGTCGAGGAATTCCCGGGAATCCGAGCTCGGCTACATGAGCCTCGCCATCCTGCTGCGGATCGAGGGCCGGCTCGAGGAGGCGGTGCGCGTGCTCGAAATGATGGTCGCCCGCAACCCCGAGCGGCCCAACGCCTACTACGCGGCCGCGGCGACGATGCTGAAGCTCGGCGCCAGCGAGCCGGGCGCGCGCGTACTCCGTCTCGGACTCGCCCGCTTTCCCGACAACGCCAAGCTCCGCTCGTTGGCCGCGGGCAGAGGCTGATCCACCGGATCACGCCGGTCGTGCCAATTCGGACCAACCTGCAGATCGAGGGCCCGGCACCGTCCTTGCGGTGACCCGAGATCGTGAATCCGCGAGCCCTTGCGCTCCTCTGCGTTGCTGCCCACCTCACGAGCCCAATCCGGGCTCGCGGCCGAGAACGGCTTCGCGCCACCGGCCGACGCCGACCAGGCCTTCGCCGGGCCGAGGTGATCGACCGTGACGGTCGACGTTGCGCTTCGATCGCTCCGTGCCTACCCCCTCTCGAGTCGCTCGGCAAGCGGGGCCGCGAAGATTTCATCTACTACGAGGACGGCCGCCCCTGCCCGACGATTCGATCTCGACCCCGAAGGAGATGCCACGGACTGGCACCTCGTGGTCTGGATGGATCCGCTGCTCGCGGGCGGCGAGGCGCTGACCGTCGCGGCCCGCGAGCTCGCTACGCGGGCGGAATCGCTGGCGGCGGCCGGAACCCTGGAGATCGTCGCGGCGACCGGCGCGACGCCTCGCCTGATCGGCGAGTTCCGTGGCGCCGCAGCGATCTCGGAAGCTCTGGTGGCGACGGCGGCCTCGTTGCCGCGCGGCCCTGCGCCGGTGATCGCGCGGGTCGCGGCGGAGCGAATCGACAGGATGGTGGTCACGCTGGCGGCACGACCCGCCGCAGGACCGCGCGCGGTCTTGCTGCTGGCCGCCGGCTTGGCGATCGACGAAACGGTACGCTCGCCGAGCTCACCCAGGCGCCGGTACTGGAAATCCCGCGCCCCGCTGGGCCGAGTCTCTGGCGGGCGGGGCACGAGCTCTCGCCGCCTCCGGCTGGGTACCGATCGTCCTCGGCTTGGCGGGGGAAGCTCAGCCCGAGACGAGGCCCGGAGGCGAGGCGACGGTGTCGATCGGGCCGGGCGGTGACTCGCGGATCACCTATCCGGTGCTGACCCTGCCCAGCGGCGCGAAGCCTCGATCGGATCGCCTGGAGACCGCGCTCGACCTGTCGCTCCTGCCGCTGGCGGACCGGGACGACCCGGCTCGGGCGGGCTCGTCGGCTCGGGGTCCCAGCTCGCCGCGGACACTGTTCCGCCTCTCCGGCGGTCCCGGCTCGTCGCGACGGCGCCCGAGCCCGGAGCCGGCGCGACGGTTCGGCGCGAAGTGCGCTGGGCTCGGGGGCGACGGAAGGCCCCTGCCGTTCCGGCGCTGAGCTCGACCGGCCGCTCCCGCGAGCTCGCGGCCGCGCGGCTCCGACTCCGGCTGGCCGGAGACGACGCGGTTGGGGCCAATTGATCGCTCTTTCCGCCTCGACGGCCGGGAGCCGCTCCGCGTCTGCCTCGCCGGCGGTACGAAGCGGGCCCTGGTCCGTTTCTCGCACGCCGGCGCAGGCGCGGACGGCACGGCGATCGAGGTTGGCGCTGCCGTCGAGCTCGTCGCGACGCGGGACCGGACTGCGCGCAGGACGACGCCGCGCCAAGGCCGGCTCCCGTCGGGCTCCACTTCGTCGAAGAGATCGAGCGGGGCAAATGGGCGCTGTTCTGAATCGAGCGCCGTCGTACCATCCCGCCATGCGGATTCGCACCGAGCGACTGATTCTGCGCCCTCCCGGGTGAGCCAAGGATGAGGCGGCCCTGGCCCTGGAGGCCAACGACCGCCGAATCTGGTCGGCGCTGCGCGATCGCTTTCCCCACCCCTACGATCGCGACTGCGGCCCGCGGGTGGATCCAGACCCAGGCCGGATGCGCGCCGGCGGAGAGCCTCGCGATCGCGCCACGAGAGACGGACAGGGCGATCGGCGGCATCGGGCTCGAGCGGCACGCGGACGTCGTCCGCTTCACCGTGAGATCGGCGACTCGGCTGGGCACGGCGCATGGGGAAAGGGCTACGCCGCCGAAGCGGTTGCTTTCGTCGACTACGCCTTCACGACTTTCGATTTCGAGCGGTTGGAAGCCTGGGTCTTCGCCACCAACGAGCGCTCGGCCCGCGTGCTCGAGAAGTGCGGTTTCCGGCACGAGGGAACCGCGCGGCGCAGCGTGTTCAAAGAGGGCAGATTCCTCGACAGCCGGCTCTACGGACGCCTGCGCGGCGATTCGCCGTCCGGCGCAGCCTGACGCCGATCTCGGCGCTCCACCCTCGCCCCGTGGATCCCCTCGCCCACACCCTGGTCGGAGCCGCGCTCGCCCGCACCCGGCTCGCTCGCGGCGTGCCCTTCGTGACCACCGTGCTGGTCGCCGCCGCGAACCTGCCCGACGTCGACGTGCTCGCCTACCTCGGCGGTGAGGACGCCGCGCTGGCGTTCCGCCGCGGCCCGACCCACGGGCCGCTCGGATTCCTCCTGCTCCCGCTCGTCCTGGTCGCGATCCTGGCGCTCGCCACGCGGCGGCGACGCGCCGGCGGCGAGCCGGTCCCGCTGGCCCGCCTCCTCGCCCTCGCTTACTTCGGCGCGCTCACCCACCCGCTGCTCGATCTGCTCGAACACCTACGGCCTTGCTCCTCTCGCCTTTCTCGAACCGCTGGCACTACGGCGACATCCTCTTCATCGTCGACCCATGGTTCTGGCTCATCCTCGGCAGCGCGGTCTTCCTGGTGCGCGCGCCGACGCGGCCGGCCCTCGGCACTCTGGAGCGCCGCCGCCGCCAGCGCGACCTACTTGCTCTTCTCGCAACCGACACCAGCCTGGGCGCGAATGCTCTGGACCGCGGCGCTCGCCACGACGCTCGCCACCCGTTTCCTGTCACGCGACTTGCTGCGACGGCGCCGCGAGACGATCGCCGCCGCCGCGCTCGGAGTCCTTCTCGTTTACTTGGGTGCGATGGCGATCGCCGCCGGAATCGCGCGCCGGAGCGTCGACGCCGCGCTCGCCCACCGCGGTCTCGCTGCCATCGAATGCCGCCGATGGTGGCGCCGGTTCCCGTCGACCCGCGGCCGCGCGACGTCGTGGCACGATTGCCCGACGGCTACCGGTTCGGACGCTTCCGCCGTCGACCGGCGATCTCGACCTCGAGGCGGAGCTCGAGCCGAAGCCACCCACCACGCCCGAGGTCCGCGCCGCGCTCGCCGACCCGTCGGTCCAGGGCTTTCTCGGCTGGGCCCGCTTCCCCTTCGTCCGTATCGAGCACGCGGGCGACGTCACCCGCGTCCACCTCCTCGACGCCCGCTACGCCCGCGAGGTGCCGACTACTGGCCGCCGCTTCGGCGTCGCGACGGTGGAGTTGCTTGCTGCGGGAACGGACGGCGAAGGGCCGATCAGCGCCGCAGCGAGAACGCCACCGTAGCTTCCATGCTCCAGGCGACGCGCTGATCGCCGCGGCGAGCGGGCTCGAACCGCCACTCTCGGATGGAATCCGACGCCGCGAACGTCAAAGTCTCGATCGAGCCCCGATCGATCAGGCGCGGATGGGTGGGCAGGCCGTCGGTTCCGATCACCACCTCGAACACAACCTTCGATTGGAGACCTAGGGAGCGCGCGCCTTCGAAGTACTGGGGTGCAGGCGCGCGGGTCTTCTCGGGATAGCTAACGCCCTCGGCCTCGGCGGTGCCCGGACGGATCGCCGCAGGAGGAGGATCCGCGATCAGTCGATGAACAGGCGTCCGCCGCGCCGCCGAGTTCGCCAGGTTCAGGTCTCGAGGCTGAGGATCCAGCTGTTGTGCGACCTGCCAGTCCCAGATATCGCCTCGCGCTCCTCGCCGAGCCCTGCCTCGGCGAGCGCGCGGCACATCAGGAACATGCCGACCGCCGAGCCTGCCTTGGCTCCCGGCGCGAGGTAACGGCCAAGGTCCTCGAGCCCCGCCTGGGCGTTGACCTTCCCCTCCGCCCACTTCCCCTCCCGCAGCTGCGCCACGGTCGCCTGCAGCCGCTCGTTCCACGACTTCACGCTCCGGCCGGCCCACGAGGGCGGAGGTGATCCGAGGACCAGCGGAGCCAGGACGAGAATCGAGGTGACGCGACGCCTACTTCCAGGGGATTTGAACATGGCGCGGAGCGTACCGCCCGGCCGGCTCCGGCGCCATCGCGAAGCCCATCGATCGGTGGACCGTCGGCGCGCGCCCTCGAGACGTGAACGGCTTCAGAGGCCGCGCATGTCAGAAGAGGAAGCTGCATAGAAGGGTCGGTGGGCCGAGCGAGAGGAACTAGTCGGTCACGCCCAGGCAAGCCTGATCGCGATCCGGCACCGAAGCTGGCTTCGTGGCGCACGAGCCGGAGCAAGGGGTGCCGCGGAGCGCCCGAGAGCTCGGCCCTTTTCCTCCTTAAACAGCACGCTTTCACAAGGTTCGAGTGGCCGCCGGGTCGCGTCGCGCAGCGTTTCGTCGAGAATCGTATTTTACGTCTTGTTTACGCTATTCTCTCTGCATGTCCGGCCGCAGCCGTCACGAGCTCGCGCGCAACATGGGGTCGGGGCGCCCCTACCAGTCGCCGGGGGCGCGCAAGGAGAAGCTGCGCGAGCGGGTCTATCGCCCCGGCGGCGGGCGCGGCGGCGGCGCCCGTCCCCCTGTTCCGTACGCCGAGCTGCAGGCCGCTTCGGCGTTCTCTTTCCTCGAGGGGGCCTCGGTGCCGGAGGACCTCGTCGCCCGCGCCGCCGCGCTCGACCTTCCCGCCGTCGCGCTCGTCGACAGCAACGGCGTCTACGGCGCGCCGCGTTTCTGGAAGGCGGCGGAGCAGGCGGGATTCAAGGCGCTCGTCGGGGCGGAGAGTCGTCCTCGAGAACCCGCTCGAGCCGCCGCCCCGCGGAGCCACTCGCTCGTGCCGACGCCGCCCTCCGCCCGCCCGCCGCCGGCTCGCCCTCCTCGCCGAGTCGCGCACCGGCTACCGGAACCTCTCGGCTCGTGACGGCCGCTGCGCGGCTCGGCCAAGCCGAGCTCGCCGCGACCTGGCGTGACGTCGAGGCGCACGCGGAAGGGCTGCACGCGCTGACCGGCGGCGGCGAGTCGCCGGTGGCGCTCGCGCTCGCGCAGGGCGGGCACGACGCCGCGCGCGCTCTGCTCGAGAGGCTCGCCGCGATCTTTCCGGGGCGCCTCCACGTCGAGCTTCAGCGGCACTTCCTGCGCGAGGAAGAGCGCCGCAACCAGGCGCTGGCGGATCTCGCGCGCCGGCTGCGCCTGCCGATTCTCGCGTCCAACGGCGTGCGCTACGCGCGCGAGAAGGACAAGGAGCTCCACGATGTTCTGACCTCGATCCGCCACCATGTGACGCTCGACGGCGCGGGGCGCCTGCTCGCGGCGCAGAGGGAGCGTCACTTCAAGAACGCCCGGCAGATGCGCGAGCTCTTCGCGGATGCGCCCGGAGCGCTCGAGGCGTCGGTGGAGCTGTCGCGGTGGCTCGATTTCACGCTCGCGGACCTCGGCTACCGGTTCCCCGCCTACCCGCTCCCCCGGGGAAACGCCGGCCTCGTTCCTGCGCAAAATCACCTGGAACGGCGCTCGCGCGCGCTTCCGGCCGCTGACGGCGAAGGCCCAGGCCCAGATCGAGAAAGAGCTCGCGATGATCGAGAAGCTCGATCTGCCGGGTTACTTCCTGATCGTCTGGGACCTCGTCGCTTCTGCCGGAGAATCGGATCCTGACGCAGGGCCGGGGCTCGGCGGCCAACAGCGCCGTCTGCTACGCGCTCTCGATCACGGCGGTGGACCCGGTGAAGATGGAGCTGCTTTTCGAACGGTTTCTTTCCGAGGAGCGCGGCGAGTGGCCGGACATCGACCTCGACCTTCCGTCGGGCAGCCAGCGCGAGCGCGTGATCCAGCACGTCTACGACGGCGGAAGTACGGCCCGCACGGCCGCCGGCATGACGGCCAACGTGATCACCTACCGCGACCGCTCCTCCGCGCGCGAGGTCGCCAAGGCGCTCGGCTACTCGGCCGCGCAGGTCGACGCGCTCTCCAGGCGCTCGGCTCGTTCCGCTGCGACCTCGAGCGGGGCGACCGCGCTGAGCTGCGGCGAGTCGATCGGCGGCGGGGCTCGATCCCGGGCAGCGGCGGGCCCGCCACTTCGCGGCTCTTCCGGCACATCCAGAACCTGCCGCGGCACCTCGGCCAGCACTCGGGCGGGATGGTGGTCGCGGCCGGCCGTCTCGACGAGGTGGTGCCGCTCGAGCCGGCGTCGATGCCGGGCCGCGTCGTCGTCCAGTGGGACAAGGACGACTGCGCGGACCTCGGGATCGTGAAGGTGGACCTGCTCGGCCTCGGCATGCTCGCGGCGATCGAGGAGGCGATCCCGATCATCCGTGCGCACGAGAGGGTCGAAGTGGACCTGGCGCACCTGCCGCAAGACGACCCGCGCGTTTACGCGATGCTGAACGCGGCGGACACGGTCGGGCTCTTCCAGGTCGAGAGCCGCGCGCAGATGGCCTCGTTGCCGCGCAACGCTCCCCGGCGCTTCTACGACATCGTCGTCCAGGTCGCGATCATCCGCCCGGGCCCGATCGTCGGCGGCATGGTGCACCCGTTCTTCGAGCGGCGGCAGGGCGAGGCGGTCGAGTATCCCATCCGTGCTCGAACCGATTCTGACGCGCACGCTCGGCGTGCCCCTCTTCCAGGAGCTCCTGCGGATGGCGATGGCGGCGCCGGCTTCACGGGCGGCGAGGCCGAGGAGCTGCGCCGCGCGATGGGCTTCAAGCGCTCGGTCGAGCGGATGGAGGCGATCGAGGCGCGCCTGCGCCGGGGATGGCCGCGCGCGGCATCGCCGGCGCGGCGCAGGAGCAGATCGTCAAGTGCATCACCTCGTTCGCGCTCTACGGTTTCCCCGAGTCGCACGCGGCGAGCTTCGCGCTGATCGCGTACGCGAGCGCGTACCTGAAGGCGCATCACCCGGCGGCTTTTTGCGCCGCGCTCTTGAACGCGTGGCCCATGGGCTTCTACCACCCCGCGACCCTCGTCAAGGACGCCGAGCGGCACGGGACCGTGCTGCCGATCGACGTCGCGGTCTCCTCCTGGAAGTGCGTTTGGGAAGATCCGCCTACCGCTCTTCCTGCAGCGTCTCGCCGGCATTCGACCGTCGGAGCCTCCGGTGCCGGCCGGGTCCACGTCCGGTATTCGCTGCTTGCGAGGAACCCCAATCGATCGGACCGAATCAGGGCGCGGCGGCCCCCCGTCTCCGCGCATCGAACACCGGCCGCGGACCCGGCTGCAAGGTGTGCGCAAAGTGCCCGAACGCCAACGGCGCAGAGCCGGCCCGCCGGCAGAACGATGCGCGCCGCGGGCGCCTGCCGCCTCGGCCTGCGCTACGTCGCCGGTCTGCGCCAAGCGACCGCCGAGCGCATCGTCACCGAACGCGCGCGGCGTCCCTTCGCCGACCTCGACGACCTCAAGCGCCGCGCCGGCCTGAACGAGCGTGAGCTCCGGCGCTCGCCGAGGTCGGCGCGCTCGCCGCCTTCGGCATGACGCGGCGCGCGGCGCTCTGGCAGGCCGCGCTCGCCGCCCGGCCTGCGGGAGAGCTCTTCGCGGGGGTCGCCGCGAGCCCACGGCGCGGCAGCCCGCTCCGAGAGATGACCCGTTACCAGGAGACCGTCGCCGACTTTCGCGGCACCGGCATGACCGTCGGCCCGCATCCGATCGCCTATTCGCGCGCCGAGCTCGAACGCCGCGGGTGATCCCCACTGCGGATTTGCCGCGCCTGCCACGGGGAGCGCGGGCGCGCATCGCCGGCGCCGTGATCGTGCGCCAACGGCCGGGGACGGCGAAGGGAACGCTCTTCCTGACTGTCGAGGACGAAACCGGCATGGCGCAGGCGATCGTCGCGCCGGCGCTGCTCAAGGCGCACCGAGCGACGATCGTCGGCAACCCCGGCCTGGTGATCGAGGGCAGAGTCGAGTCGAAAGACGGCTCGGTCTCTGCGCGCGGAGCGCTTCTGGCCGCTCGCCCTAGTGGGTCCCCACCCCCAGCCACGATTTCCGCTGAGCCCGCTGGCCAGCCGCCCATTCGCCCCGCCAGCGGACCGGCCGACAACCTCCACGCTCCACTCCTCTCACCGGCGCGCCACCGGCTAGGATTCGGCCTGAGGCTGCCATGCGCCCCGATCCCAGACTCGCTGTCGCCCTCGCCCTTCTCGCCACCGGCGCCCTTGCCGCCGCCGAGACGGCCGACCTCACCCAGCTCGCGCCCGGCGAGATCCACTCGGGAATCGCCGCCGCGCCCGATCCAACGCAGACCTACGAGCTCTACCTGCCGACGGCCTTCGCTTCGGACAAGCGCTGGCCGCTTCTGCTCGTCTTCGACCCCCGCTCCCGCGGCGCGCTCGCGGCCGAGATCTTTCGGCCCGCGGCCGAGCAGCTCGGCCTACGACGCCAGCTCCAACAACACGATGAGCGATGGGCCGTGGGAGCCGAACACCCGCGCCGTCAACGCGATGTTCCCCGACCTCATGAAGCGGCTGCCGATCGACGATCGACGCGTCTACGCGACGGGATTCTCGGGCGGCGCCATGCTCTCCTGGATCGTCGGCCTGCGCACCGGTCAGCTCGCCGGCGTCCTCTCGGTCGGCGGGCGCCTGCCCGACGGTCTCGAGGATCAAGTGCCGGGCTTCGCCTTCTGGGCTGCCGCCGGCCGCACCGATTTCAACTACAGACCGAGCGCCGAGCTCGACGCGATCGCCGCGAAAGCCGGCGTGCCGCATCGTCTCGAGTACTTCGATGGACCACAGACCCCGACTCCCGCGGCCGACGCTCGCCGCGCCCTCGGCTGGTTCGAAGTGCTGGCCATGCGCGACGGCCGACGTCCGAGAGATGAAGCCTTCGTCGACGCCGAGCTTGCCGTGGATGTGCGGCGCCGCGGCGCTCGAGCGGCAGGGTCGCGTGCTCGAAGCGCTCCGTCGTTTCGAAGCGATCGCCGCGAGCTACGGCGGACAGCGCAACGTCGCCGAGCCCGCGCGGCGCGCCAAGGCCCTTGCCGAGGGCGATGCCGGCCGCGCCGCCCGCAAGGAGGAGAAGGTGGCGGCGCTTCGAGAAGATCCTGACCACTCGCCGAGACCGCCGCCGTGCTCAGCCAAGCCAGCCGGCGCCCCCGCCTTCGAAGCTCCGCGCCATGCTCAACCTCCACGCGCTGCTGGCGCAGCGCGACGCCGGGAGCGTGAGGCCGCCGGAAGAGTGCTCGCTTCGGTCTCATCCCAGCGGCTTCTACCTGATGCGCGACCAATTCGCTTCCGGGGATTTTCCCAGGGCGTCGGGGCCTCTCGATCGCCGTGGAGGCCAGTCCGGGCAACTCGTTCACCTGGTACAACCTCGCCTGCGCGCAGGCGAGAGCGGGCGCCAAGCGCGACGCGATCGATTCCCTCGCCACTGCGCTGGAGCTCGGCCTGCCGTTCGCCCAGCAGATCGAGCGAGACGACGACCTCGACTCGCTGCGCCAGGAACCGGAGTTCGCGGCGCTGCTGGCGCGGGTGCGAGGCGTCGCGCCGAGCCCCTAGCCAGTCCCGCTGGGGCGCTCGATCCAAGCGCGCGCAGCCGTCATCTCGCGCGCGAAGCTCACGAGCCTGCTCCGCCACCGCGCGCCGGAAGGTCTCGAGCGACGCCGCGAGCTCGGCGTGGGACTCGCGGCGTGAACTGATTCAGCCCCTGAATCGAATAGTAGAAGGTCGGGTTGCGGTGACCACGCCGGCGCTGGTCTCGCTGCGCCTGGAAGGTGGTCGAACCGACCGCGGCGAGCTCTTGACGAGACAAACCGCTACCGGCCAGGGCGCGCGCGAAGACCAGATTGAGCAGGTGCGACATTCCGAGCACGTAGGCCGCGATCTCGTCATGGCGCTCGAGTGAGAGCGGCACCAATGTCACCGCGGTCTCGCGGAACAGTCCGGCCACGTGGTCGGTCGCCGCGGGCACGCCACAGTCGCACAGGCAGACGACCTTGTCCGAGAGGGTTCGCGCCGCCGGACCGAACATCGGGTGAATCGAGGTCACCGCGCAGCCGGCCGCTCGCGCGGAGGCGAAGGCGGGT
>CAVOXC010000007.1:0-41624 GCA_963700315.1 uncultured Acidobacteriota bacterium
AGGCCACGCACGAGGCGCAGCGTCCCAAATGGCGCTCGAATAGATCGTTCCGCTCCGCGGTCAACTCCTGCTCGAGGTACTGGTGCAGAAAGTCGACGAGCTCCTCGCAGGTGATCCTCGTCTCGCCGTCGCGTACGAAGAACCTCCTGCCCATGGAGCAAACCCGCTGCGCATCATCGGATCGATCAGCTCTCGCAAGGCTTGGCGCGCCCGGTGGAGGCGGATCTTGACCGCGTTGGCGGAGATGCCCAGAGCCGCCGCTGACTCCGCGGTATCGAGCCCTTCGATGTCGCGCAGGAGCAGAACGGTCCGGTAGCTCGGCGGCAGCCTGTCGATGGCGGAGCGGACCGACCGGCGGATCTCGGCCCGCGCCACGAGCTCGTCGGCCGGAATCGGCCAAGCCTCGAAACGCTGGGCCGGGTGGCCATCTTCGATAAACGTGGGGAGCAGGGGCTCGATCGACTCCTCCGGGCGAGACCACCTCGAGCGCAGCGTCATCAGCGCAGTGTACACCAGGATCCGGTGGAGCCAGGTCGATAGCCGGGATTCGCCACGGAAGCGCGGCAGGGCGCGGAGGGCCTGAAGGAAGGCCTCCTGGACGCAGTCACGGGCGTCCTCTTCGCGAGGCAGGAACCGGCGGGCGACCGCGAGCAAGCTCGGTCCCCGATCGCGAACCCATTGCGAGAAGGCTCGTTCGTCTCCTGCCCGCAACGCCGCGACCAGCCGGCCGTCGTCCTGCCCCGGCTCATCTCCTGGCCCATGCCCATTCGGTTCGCCCTCCCCCGTTCGGCCCATCACCCTCCCCGGGAGGTCAACGCTCTCCCGAGAGCCCCGGCCAGTTCTCGTTCGCTCTGGCGATGTTGCCCGGGACGTCCTTGCTCCACTTCGCTTGAACCTCTCGGTCGTAGTTCAGGTAGAGCTTACCCTCGTGGATCTTCCAGGCTTCGGGATCGATCCCCGCCGTGTAGCCCTGAGAGACCGCCCAGGCGCAGTAGCCGCCATATTGGGGCGCGTACTTCTCCGGCGCCGCCGCGAAGAGGTCGCGGCGCGCGGCCGAAGCGAAGCGCCAGGTCGCGCCTTTCCAGTCGTAGGAGAATTCCTTCTTGCCCTCGACCGGGCGGTTCTCCTCGAAATAGGCGACCGCGTCGTAGCCCTCGATCGCGACGCCGCCGAAGTAGGACTTGTCGACGGGCGAACCCGCCCACGCCGCGGCCGCAAACGAACCTAGCGCCAGCGCGAAGAGTAGTGCCCGACGATGTCTCATGTTTGGAGTCTCCTTGGTCGTTGCCGTTCCGTCCGAGCTCCCGCGCAGGTGCCTCCCGAGCGGGCGCGCCATCGGACCTCGCGCCAAAGGTTTCGATGCTCTCGAGCGCCCAAGGTTTCAACCTGGGCGGCGGCTCCGGGAGCAGCGAGAGCTCGGGCTGGCCTCGAGGCAGCGCAAACCGTCGAGAAAGCGGCATCGAAAGGGGCGTGGGGACGTCGGAATCGATCGGCGCGCAGCGCCTCGGCGACTCCGAGCCAGCCCTTCCAGGGTCTGTTTTCTCGATTCACCCCGAGCCACGGGAGGCACCTGGAGGCACCGGTGATGGCCTCTGGAGTTGCCCCGGTGTCGGCCTGGTGGCCGCCTGCTGCCTCCCGCTGTTGGACCGGGGCGGCGACTGACTCGCTCCGCCGCACCGGCTCGAACCGCGCTCAGGGCAGAAAAGGGACGCCGGCGGCCAGAGCGGCGGCGAGGTGGCGGTAGGTGTCGCGCAAGCGGTCGAGGTCGGGGGTCGCGCCGGCCGCGCGAAGCAGGCGCCGCGCCAGCACGCCGTGGCGCTCGAGGAAGTCGAGCTCCGCTCTGAACGGCGCGAGGCGCGGCGCGGTCGTGCGTGCGGCGTCGCGGCGCAGCCGCCGCCAGATCTCGGCCACCGACGTGCGGCGATCGAAGCCCAGCGCCTCGAGATAGCGCGGGTCGGCGACTTCCGTTCGCTCGGCGAACCGGATCGTGTCGGCGAGGACGCCCTGGAGCGTCGCGCCCGGCACCGCGCGCTGCGCCGCGGGGTCGCCGCCGGCGACCAGATGGCGCAGGGCGCCGACGACGAGCGCCGCGACCGCCAGATCCATGCGCGGACACTCCTGGAGATCGATCAGTCGGATCTCGATCGCGCCCCGGTCGAAGCGGGCGATGGCGCCACGTGCGTTGGTCCACTCGGCGCGCAGGATGCCGCGCGGGTCGACCCGCGGCAGATCGCGGCGGATCGGTTCGTAGACCCTGGCCTCGTAGTCGTCCCGGCCGGTGAGCGGCTCCGGAATCACGTCGCCCGCGAAGCTCGTGACCGCGGCGCAGTGGGTGCGGTAGTGCGCGAGCCGGGAGTCGAGCCGGCCGGTCGGTCGCCCCTCGAGGTAAGGCGAGCTCGCGGCCAGTCCAGGCAGCAGCGGCAGCAGCAGCCGGATGGCGCTGTGCAGGGCGTCGAACTCGCGGTCGCCGTCGAAGGGGAGATTCAGATGCAGCGACTGCAGGTTGAGCCAGCCGTGCGACCGGCAGCCGAAGATCGGGTCGAACGTCTCGTAGATCTCGTCGCCCCTCGCCGCGCCAGAGCCGGGACTCGCGCAGCGGATCCATCCAGGGATGGACGGCGCCCGGAAGGAGGCGCGCGCCCCACGCCGCGAGCACGCCGTCGGCGCGCGCGATCTCAGCCTGGAAGAGCTCGGCGAGGCCGGCGAGCGACGGCTCGGGCCGCTCGACCTTGAGCTCGACGACGTGCGCGGCGAGCTCGTTCGACCAGCTGATCCGCTCGCCGACGACCTCGGCGGCGGGCTCACCGGCGAGCGTCTCGAGCAGTCGCTCGGCGAGCGGCTCGACGCCGAGGTCGTCCGCGCGCACGATCATGTACTCGAGCTCGACGCCGACGACCTCGAACAGCGACCAGCTCACGCGCCCTCCCGCTTCGGCGCGGCGCCCGCACCGGCACCGTGCGACGGGTCAGCCGTCGCACGAAGGCGTCGGCGATCGCCTCGTAGAGCCGGTCGCCCAGGACCTGGTCCTCGTAGCCGGCCTCGAGGCTCGGGTTGTCGTTGACCTCGATCACCAGCGGCTCGGCGGCCGATCACCTTGACGTCGACGCCGTAGAGCCCGTCGCCGATCAGCCGAGCCGCCTGGACCGCCAGCCGCACCACCGAGCGCGGCGCGTCGTCGAGCGGGAACGCCTCGACCCGTCCGTAGTCGGTACGCCGGCCGGTGCGCTGGATGATCTGCCAGTGCCCCGAGGCCATGTGGTACTTGCAGGCCCAGAGCGCGCGCCCGTCGAGCACGCCGATGCGCCAGTCGAAGTCGCTCTGCGCGAACTCCTGGGCGACGATCAACGCGCTCTTTTCGAGCATCGCCTTGGCCTGGGCCTCGAGCTCCTCGCGCGTCGAGACCTTCTTGACGCCGAGCGAGTAGGCGCTGTCGGGGAGCTTGAGCACGCAAGGGCAGCCCGAGGTGGGGAATCACGTCGGCGACCGAGTCGCGGTGGACGACGACGGTCTTCGGCGTCGGCACGCCGTGGCGCGCGAGCAGCTCGGCAAGGAAGACCTTGTTGGCGCAGCGCGCGATCGACTCGGGCGAGTCGATCACCGGGATTCCCTCGCGGGCGGCGCGGCGCGCGAAGCGAAAGGTGAAGTGGTGCACCGAGGTCGTGGCGCGAACGAACACCGCGTCGAACTCCATCATGCGCCCGAAGTCCTCGTTGGTCACCAGCTCGACGGCGAAGTCGCGCTGTTGGAAGGCCCGCACGAACCTCTGGATCGCCCGGTCGTCCGACGGCGGCTCCTCTTCCTCGGGGTCGAGCAGCAGAGCCATCGTCCAGCGCGAGCTCTCGAGCCCGAAAGCGGCGCTCCGTCGCGAGCGGAAGTAGTGCTCGGCCGACTGGATGAGGTCGGCGCGATGGGTCTCCGGCACCTCCCCCGCCGGGATCGGACGCACGGCCTTCAAGCGCCAGCGACCGTCGCGACGACGGAACGAGGCGCGCAGCAGCGGCGCGGGAAAGAGGCCGAAGATCCGCTTGCCGAGCTGGCGGTCACGCTCGGCGAGCGTCCTTCCGAAGTAGACCGAGAGCTCGAACTCCGCGTGCGAGATCTTGCGCAGCGTGCGCTGGATCAGCTCTTCGAGCTGTTCGAGCCGGAGCGGATTGGGACCCTTCATGTCCTGGATCGTCAGCACGTCGGGCTGCGGGCGATGACCCCGCGCCTCGGCGAGCAGCGAGACGTAGTACCCCGCGCTCTGGTAGGCGTACGAGCGGCAGAGGTTGAACACCCGCGGCGGGCGCACGGCGCCGAAGCTCGCGTCGGTCAGGTACTGCTGCGCCGAGACGACGCGGGCGCCGGCCAACTGGTGCGGCCAATCCTTGAGCTGACTGACGACGATCAGGTTCTCTGCCATCGCTAGGCCTCGTTCCGGCGGGGCCGGATCACCAGCAGCTTGGCGTCCTGGGTCACGACGCCGAGCATGAGCGCATTGAGAAAACGACGGATCTGGATCTGGTAGTCATGTCGCCCCGGAAAGGGGCGATGGAGGAAGGGATCGGCGATGTCGAAGAGCCGCCGTCGCGGGTCGACGCCGTGCACGACGACGAAGTGCCCGGTCGGCGTCCCGCGCACGTCGTCCGGGATCGAGCGCTCCCCCTCCCAGCGCTCGCGCGTCGACCGGTAGAGCCAGGTCGAGCTCAAGCCGGCGATCACCGGTACGCCCGCCCGCAGATAGCGCGACAGGAGCGCCGTGCCGACCTCCTCCATCCGGATCTCGCCGCCGCGCTCGAGGAAGTCGAGATAGGCGCGCGCCTGCTCGTTCAAGCCGCTCGAACGTCCGCCCGCCTCGAGCTGGCGGCGCAGGTTGGTCGCCAGCGCGAGGGCGCCCGGAGCGAACCAGGAGGGATCGAACAGCAGCAGGTGGCAGGTGTAGATGCGCGCCTCGAAGCCCAGGGCGAGCGCGTGGCGCCCGAGGTGCACCGCCCAAGTCCCGCCGCCGGAGAAGGTGTCGATCTCGCGGATCACTCGCGCGATGCCGAGATCGAGCCCCCAGTGCCGGTAGACCGACTCGAGCGCCGCCGCGCCGCACGTGGTCTCGGTCGGCTGGGGCGTGATCTCGAAGGGAATGGTGTGCGGTTCGCTCACGGCAGCTCGGCGCCGAAAGGAACGAAGTCGGACAACGGCAAGGTCACCCCATCATCTTATTGCGAGCTCGCAACCGGCCGCTCCGGCTCTTTCCCCACTGCGGCGCTTCGCGAGCCGGCAAGCGGCCGGCGGCGAACGTTGCGAAGGCGGACAGTAGCGTGGGCGACCACGCCGCCCCGACCGGCCGCGCCAGCGCAAAACACAGCGCATGAGGTCGCGGCGCTGCATCCTACCCGCGCGCCGCGAGCTGCTGCCGCTTCTCGGCGATCGCTACCTCGAGCGCGCTGGCCCGCGCTTCGAGCTGTACGAGCCTGTTCCGGGCATCTCGCCAGACCGCTTCGGTCTCGCAGGAAGCCTCCAGGAACATTCGCCCGAAGGCCGCCGCGACCGCCACCGGGTAGCGTGCTGCGACATCGGCGAGCAGGCGCCGCGTCAGCTCCTGGCACGCGCCATGGTCCCGGTCTTCCCTCGCCATGGGCACCTGGACATCCGACAGCGGCGCGTCGAGGTAGCTCGCCCGAGCGCCCTCGCACGCGGCACGCAGCCAGAAGTGATGGTCGTCGCGGCCCGCGAACCGGGAATCGAAGCCCCCGAGCCGATCGATCAGCCGCCTGGGAATCAGCGCGCAGTGAGGAGGAAAGAAGAGGGATGGCAGCAAACCGGGGAGAAGATCTCCGTCGAGGACGCTCCGGACGCGAGCGACGGCATAACCCTCGGCGGGAATCGGCTCGCCGCTGGCGTCGAGCATTCGATAATCCGAGTACGCGAAGGACCACGGATCGCTCGGATCGAGCCGCGGAGCCAGCGCTTCGACCATGCGCGGGGCGAGGCGGACCCCGCTCGGGAGCAGGACGATGAGCTCGCCGGCGCTGGCGGCGACGCCAGCGTTGCGGGCCTCGGCGACGTTGGCGTTCCGACCCGGCGCGAGGCCACCGCCACTCGACTCCCAGTGGTCCGTGCCATCCGGTGCGCCGCCCCGGACCGATCCGTCATCGGCTACGACGACCTCGATCCGCGGATAGGTCTGACCGATCGCGCTCTCGACCGCCGCGCACAGCTCGGGCGTGCCGCAAACGCCGGTGACGACGACGCTGACCAGGGGTCTCATGCGAATCGATCCTGAGGCCTGCCCGCGGCCGCCACTAGCTGTCGAGGACTCCGCCCCGAGAACCGCCGGCATCGCTTCTCGGAGTTTCGAGGGTCCCGCCTGGCAGCGCAGGACCGGCGCACGCCCCGTCTCCAGCGCAAAGGCCGAGAGCTCCGCCTCGAGCGCTCGCACATGGGACTCGCAGACGCCCACCTGGCCATCGCCGGCACCACGGACCGCTTCCAGAATCCACGCGAACTCGTCATGGCAGCCGGGCAGGGCCGCTCCGATCGCCGCGGGAAAGCCGCGCGCAACATCGTTCAACGCGGCGACCGTCCAGCGCCGCATCTCCACCGCGTTCGAGCTGCTGCTGCCGGGACGAATCCGGTAGCGCGCCAGCGGCTCGTCCAGAAAGCGCGCGGTGGCGCCAAGAGCGCAGAGGCGAAGCCAGAGGTGAAAGTCCTCGCAGTGAGGAAAGCTCTCGTCGAAGCCACCCGCCGCCTCGACGAGACCTCGCGGCAGCAAGACGCAGTGGGTCTGGAGAAAACCCCCGAACGCGAGCGCGGGCAGGAGGTTCCCCTCTAGATGGAGCCGGCTGTCGGCGATCGTCCGCTCGCTTCCGGCGATGGGCTCGCCCTCGACGTTCATGCGGCTGAAATCGCAATAGGCGAACCGCGATGGGTCCATCCGATCGAGCAGGGCCAAGAGCTTCTCGACGATCCGGGAATCGACCTCGTCGTCGCTGTCGAGAAAGAGCAGGTGCTCGCCCCGGCTCGCCCGCCAGCCGGTGTTGCGCGCGGCGGCGGTACCCCCGTTGCGCCGGGTAATGAGCTCGACGTCGCCCGCCTCGACGAAGTCGCGGATCTCCTCGGAGCCGCCGTCGGTCGATCCGTCGTCGACGACGATGACCTCGATCGGCTCGTGGGTCTGCTCGAGCGCGCTCGCGACGGCGCGGCGCACGAACGGTCGAGCGTCGCAGAGGGGAATGACGATGCTGACGAGGCTCATCGAATCGTCCCCGCGGAGACGTCGAAGGTGGCCAAATCTCGCGCGCGCGTTCGAACTCTCGGCCCCCAGCTCAGCGCAGTCCGGCCAGGAGCTCGTCCCGGGACGCTCCTTTGTGTCGGGCGACAGCAGTCAGGATGGCGGCTAGGGTGCCGATGCGGAGGGTGGCGTGGTCGGGCACTACGATCCGCTGGCGGGTCGGGTCGTCAGTCTCGAGGATCACGTGGCTCCCCACTTGGTGCACGCGCCGGTAGTCCCACTTCCCGGTGAGGTGCCGGATCAGACTGGCGCCGGCGAGATCACGCGGCAGCTTCATCCAACCGCGACGTACTCGTCGCGCACCAGATGGAGTCGAATCCCGTCAGGCTTCTCCCGGTCGAAGTAGTAGGCCGCAACGGCCTCGCGCACGTTGTCGCGCAACTCCTCCCAGGTGTCCCCCTGACTGTAGATCCCCTCGGTCAGGCACTCCGCCACGAATCCGCCGTCGGCCTCTTGCCCCACCTCGAAAACAACCTCGCGCATAGCCAAAGCGTAGCCCCTCGCCCCGGACCCGGGCAACTCGCCTCTTACACCAATCGCTCCTGCCCATCAGCTGCTCCTGCATCCTTCCCGGCTTGGCGATCCCGACGGCTCACCGTCCTCCTTCGGTGCCGCTTCCGCCAGGCCCTGCGGCGGCTGGGAAGGTCACCGGCAAGCGACCCCGGATCCCATCGTCGGCGTTTGGAGGCCTGGAACCAGAGCTCGAAGCGCGCCCAGAATCTTCTCTCAAGTCTAAGATAATGATCGACTTAGGAGTTCTCGCCGGTTCCATCGAGCGCGGCGGGAGTTGCGCGAATTGAGCATCTGTGAGATCTTTACCCATCCTCGCTGCACGGGACCAACCGGTCTGAAGCGCCGAGGGCGCGCGCGAGCGCCGGCGGGTCTGTTCCCGCCCCATCCCGAGATGAGCTTGCGATTGATCTGATTCTAGGTCGGCTCCGATCGGGAAGCTCCCACGCCAGCTGGGCCCCTCGAGGGCCCGAGCGGTCGGCCTCCCGGCAGTCCCCCGCCTCCAAGAACTTCGCCGGAACCTCTCAGGACCCGTGCGCTGGTCGTCGGACGCGATGCGTCCGTCCCGCGCCGGATCCGGAGAAAGAGAGTCCCAATGTCTTTCGATTCACTCAACCTACCCGAAGCGCTGTTGCGCGCCGTGCGCGACCAGGGCTTCACCACGCCGACGCCGATCCAGGCGCGTGCGATCCCGCCGGCCCTCGAGGGCCGGGACCTGATCGCCTGCGCCATGACCGGCAGCGGCAAGACCGCCGCGTTTCTGCTGCCGGCGCTGGCGCGCCTCGGCGCGACGCCGCCGCGCAAGCCCAACTCGGGCCCGCGGATGTTGGTCCTGTCGCCGACGCGCGAGCTCGCCGCGCAGACCGCCGAGCACCACCGGATGTTCGCGCGCCACACCAGGCTGCGCGGCGCGGCCATCTTCGGCGGCGTCGGCATGTCGCCACAGGAACGCGCCTTTCGCACCCACGTCGAGGTATTGATCGCGACGCCCGGCCGGCTGCTCGACCATCTCCAGAACGCCTATGCGCGTCTGGACGGCGTCGAGATCCTCGTCCTCGACGAGGCCGACCGCATGCTCGACATGGGCTTCCTGCCCGACATCAAGCGGATCCTGGCAATGCTGCCGCGCGACCGGCAGAACCTGATGTTTTCGGCCACGATGCCGCCGCCGATCGCGGCGCTCACGCGCCAGATGTTGCGTGACCCGGTCGAGGTCGCCGTCGATCGCGCCGCCAAACCGGCGACCGGCGTCACCCAGTCGGTCTACGCGGTGCGCGAGGACCTGAAGACCGCGCTGCTGGTGGAGCTCCTCCGCCGCGACACGATCCACAACGCTCTCGTCTTCACCCGCACCAAGCACCGCGCCAACCGGCTGGCGGACCGGCTGATCAGAGCCGGCGTCTCGGCCGATCGGATCCATGGCAACCGGAGCCAGTCACAGCGCACCGACGCGCTCGCCCGATTCAAGAACGGCAAGGTCCGCGTCCTGGTCGCGACCGACATCGCGGCCCGCGGCATCGACGTCGAGGCGCTCTCGCACGTCGTCAACTTCGACGTGCCGAACGTTCCGGACGACTACATCCACCGCGTCGGCCGGACGGCGCGCGCGGAGGCTACGGGCGATGCCTGGACCTTCGTCGGCGACTCCGAGCGCGGCGAGCTCGCCGCGATCGAGCGGGCGATCGGCAAGAAACTGCCGCGCTTGACCGTGGAGGGCTTCGACTATCAGCAGCGGCCGTCGGAGCGTTTCGAGGTCCCGCTCGCCGAGCGCATCGCCGAGATCCGCGCCCGCAAGGCCGAAGACCGCAAGCGCGCCAAGGCCAACACCGAACGGCGCGCCGCCCACGCCGGCGGTCGCTCCGCCACGCCGCCGCCGGCGCGGCGCGATCACCAGGCGCACGAGACCTCGTCGCACCGGGTGACCGGGCCTCCCGGCAGCCGTCCCTTCCGCTCGACCGAGGCCAGACCGGGAGAGCGCCCGGGTCATGGCAACCCGACCAGGCGCCGCGACGGCACCAGCGTCGACCCCTGGCCCGGACGCCGCGGCCGCGCGCACGCCCCGTCGCACGCCGCGCGCACCACACCCGCGGTCGAAGGCGCCCCGCGACCGAGCCACTCCGCCGGACCGCAGCGTCCGACCGACTCGCGCCGCGACCAGCCGCGGGCCCGTCGCCGCACCCGCTGAAGCTAGGAACCTGTCGCTGAAGTTCGCTCGGCGCGCTCCGCTCAGGCGCCGGTCCAGCGAACCCCCAGGCCGAGGCCGGGGGCGGTCGAGAGCTCGCCGTCGGCGAGCTCGAAGCCGCCTTCGACGAGGTCGCGGGCAAGGTCGAAGCTGCCGTCGAGGTCGAGGTAGCGGGTGGCGGGCGAGGCGAGCGCCGAGTGGAGCGCCGCGGCGATTGCCACCCGGCTCTCGTCCATGCACCCCCACATCAGCTCGATGCCGGTCGCCTCGGCGACGTCGGCGATCCGCCGCGACGGCGAGATCCCCCCACACTTCATCAGCTTGATGTTGAAGATGCCGTAGGGGCGCTCGCCGCCCAGGAGCGCGCCCGCATCGGCGGGATCGTGGAGGCTCTCGTCGGCGGCCAGCCGGCGCCGCTCGCCGTCGGAGAACGAGGCGAGCTCCGGCTCGCATCCGCGCGGCAGCGGTTGCTCGCAGAACTCGAGCCCGAGATCGCGCGTGCCGTCGAGATAGCGCCGGAGCGTCGGTGCGTCGTAGCCCTGGTTGGGGTCGGTGCGGATCGCGACCTGAGGTCCCACGGCCGCGCGGACGCGCGCCAGCCGTTCGATGTCCTCCTCGACGTCGTGGCCGAGCTTGACCTTGAGCGCGCGGAAGCCACGTGCGACGTCGTCGGCCGCCTCGGCGACCGCCTCTTCGATCGGCTTGATGCCGATGGTGATCGACGTCGGCAGGGACCGGTGGACGCGGCCGAGCAGGTCGACGACCGCCACGCCGAGGCCCCGGCCCAGCAGATCCCAGAGCGCCATGTCGCAGGCGGCGCGTGCGGCGGGAGTCGCCGCGAGCTCGCGCTCGAGCCGGCGCGCCAGGTTGCCGAGCGCGCGCGGATCGCCACCACGGAGCAGCTCATCGACTCGCTCGAGCGCCGCCGCGCAGGCCGCCGGCGTCTCGCCGGTGACGTTCTCGGCGGGCGAGGCGTTGCCGGTGCCGACCTCACCGCCGCCGTGGATGCGCACGAAGAAGAGCTCGACGTCCGCGATCGTCTCGCGCGAGATGGTGTAGGGCTTGGTGAGCGGTAGCCGTTCACGGATCACCTCGACACGTTCGATCTTCATCTCGCCGCACCTTTCGCGAAACGCTCGAGAGCGGGAGCGAGCGGCTCGCCCTTGTCGACCAATGGACGAGAGACGGGTCGCGACACCTCCCGCTCGATCCGTTCGGCCGCGCGCGCGAGCTCCTCGGCAGCGAGGCCTTCGCCGTTGAGGGCGATCCCCAGAACCTCGGCACCGTAGAAGCGCTCGATCAACTCGACCTCGCTCGCGAGCGAAGGAATCCGCGCTCCGGTCGCCTCGAGCCCCTCGAAGAGCTCCCGGCCCGGCGCGTGGACCAGCACGACCCCCTTGGCGCCCGCCGACAGGATCAGCTCCGCGCCGCAGGGGCCGCAGGGGTTGCGCAACGCCGACTGTCCCTCGATCAGAATGAGGTCGGGCTTCGTCTCGCGCGCGCAGCAGACCACCGCGTGCTCGAGCTCGCCGGCGACGAAATCGTTGGGCGTGGTGTCGAGCACGAAGCCGTAGCGCTGCCCCTGGAGCCACCCGGTCTGGCCCGTATAGACCAACTCCGTGCGGACCCCGCGGGACTGCATGGCACCCGCCAGGAATGTCGCGGTCGTCCGCTTGCCGAGGGCACAGTCGGTGCCGAGCACCGCGACGCGCGCGACGTCGAGCTCGAGCACTTCGCCGCTCCAGAAGCGCAATCCGTCGAAGCGCTTGGGCTTGCGCACGTCGACGATCCGCGCGCCGCTCGCGTCGGCTGCCGCAGCGATCTCCGGGTCCTCCGACAGCAGCTGGTGCAGACCGTTGACCACGCCAATGCCGCGGCGCACGCCGTCGAGGATCAGCTGGCGCATCTCCTCCGGCAGCCGGCCACCGTGGAAGGCGACACCGACGACCAGCCAGTCGGGATGGCGGCCGAGCGACTCGAGCGCGGTGTCGAGGGTCGGGAAGATCGGGATGCCGCGCGCGCGGCCGTCGACGACCTCGCCGGCGTCGCGGCCGGCGAAGACCGGATCGACGACGCCGACGAGCTCGAAGCGGGACGGACCGCGGATCAGGCCGTGCGCGGTCTTGCCATGAATCTCGCCGAGGCGTCCGGCGGTGAGGAGCAGAGCGGTTTCGGACATTCCGGCATGCTAGCGCGGTCGACGCCGACCTCGACCCGCCGCGGGTGCGCGACGATCTCGCGACGGTCTCGCCATGGGCTAGGCTCGCGGCCGTGCCGGACTCTGCCGACGCGCCCGCGGGCTCCGCCCGAGACCTCGTCGCCTGCACCATCGCCGCGAAGCCCTTCCTCGCTTCCGCGCGCGTCCTCGCGGATTCGTTCCGGCGATGGCATCCCGAGATCCCGTTTCTGGTGCTCCTCGCCGACCAGACCGACGGCGCTTCGACCCCGCCGCCGAGCCTTTCGAGCTCGTCACCTTCTCCGAGCTCGCGATTCCGCGCCCGAGCGCGTTCCGCTTCCGCTACGCGCAGCAGCCACTGAGCTAC
The DNA here is from genome assembly GCA_963700315.1 of uncultured Acidobacteriota bacterium. Taxonomy (GTDB): domain Bacteria; phylum Acidobacteriota; class Thermoanaerobaculia; order Multivoradales; family JAGPDF01; genus JACTMI01. The sequence goes on from CAVOXC010000007.1 coordinate 12,500, forward strand.
GCCTCGACGCCGTTCCTGCTCCGGCACCTGCTCGATCGCGGCCTCCAGCGCGTCCTGTTCCTGAAGCAGGAGAGCCTCGTCGTCGGCGATCTGTCGCGGACGCTCGAGAAGCTGGCGCGTTGCGCGATCCTGATGACGCCGCACCTGATCGCCCCGCTCGCTGGGGCGGACGCCGTCGACCGGGAGCTCTCGGTGCTCCTCTCGGGCGCCTACAACGTCGGATTCCTCGGAGTCTGCGGACCAGAGCGAAGCGCGCCGCTTCCTCGATTGGTGGGCGGACCGGGTCTCGACCCATGCCCGCCACGACGTCGCGGCGGGGTTCCACTTCGAACAGCGCTGGCTCGACCTCGTCCCCAGCTACTTCGAGGGCGTGGAGATCCTGCGCGACCCTGGCGACAACGTCGGCCACTGGAATCTGCCCGAGCGCCGGATCGAGATCCGCGGCGACGACGTTCTCGCCGACGGCGCGCCCTGCCGCCTCGTCCGCTTCAGCGGCTACGACCCGGAGCGGCCCGAAAGAGCCACGCTGCACACGACGCGGCTCCAGACCAGCGCTCTCGGCGACGCCGGGCGGCTCTTCGACCGCTACCGACGGCTCCTGCTCGAGGCGGGCCAGCGCGAGACGAGCCGATGGCCCTACGCTTGGGACGCTTTCGACGACGGCGCACCGATCCCGAGCGTCGCCCGCGAGCTCTTCGCCGACCTGGGAGAAGCAGGCGATCGCTTCGGCGACCCCTTCGCCACGGCCGGGCCCGGCTCCTTCCGCGCCTGGCTCGACGCGCCCGCCGCGCGAATCGAGCTCGGCGGCCGCTCGCGCCGTTTCGCGCTATTGGCTCGGAGTCTGGGCGCGCCGCGAGGATCTCCGGCGGACCTTCGCCGACCCGCTCGGCGACGATCGCGAGGCCTTTCTCTCCTGGGCGTCGACCTCGGGATTCGCGAGCACCCCGGCAGCGATCGCTTTCTCGACGGGTTCGAGCCGTGACCGTCGCGGCCGAGACGCGGGCAGCGTCGCCTGGCCTTCGCCACGGTCGTGGGAGCGGCCGTTTCTGCCGTTCGCCCGCCTCCTCGAGCGCTCTCTCCGCGCGCACCACCCCGAGACCCCGCTCTTCATGCTTCTGGCGGACCGGCCGGGAGTCGCCTCTGATCCGAGGCAGGGAGCCTCAGGCGGCACGATTGCGATCGAGAGCCTCGGTATCCCGGACCTCGAGGCGCTCGCCTTTCGCTGCAATCCGATGGAGCTCGCGGTGGTCGCGAAGGAGCGCATCGTCAGCCACCTGATCGACAGCGGCTTCGATCGGGTGCTCTTCCTCGACGCCGACATGCTCGCGGTGGCACGGCTCGATCCGCTGATCGAGCTGCTCTCGGACCATGAGCTGGTGCTTTCGCCGCACTACCTGTCAGCCGCTGGCCGGACCCGACCGCATCGAGCGGGAGCGCACCGTCCTGCGTGCCGGCTGCTTCAACGGCGGGATCTACGGCGTCGCCGATCGGCCCGCCGTTCGCGCGTTCCTCGCCTGGTGGCGCGAGCGACTGCGCCTGCACTCCGTGCGTCAGCGTCGACCGCGGGCTGCACCACGACCAGCGCTGGCTCGAGCTCGCACCGGGCTTCCTCGATCGGGTCGGAATCGTCCGAGACCCTGGAATCAACGTCGCCTACTGGAACCTGCCGGAGCGTCCGATCGGCCGACGTGACGGCGCGCTCACAACCGGCGGCCATCCATTGCGGCTCTTCCATTTCAGCGGGTTCGATCCGCGCGAGCCGGAGCAGCTCTCTCGCCATGCGCCGGCGATGCGAACGGACAACCTCGGGCCGGGCGCGGCGATGGTCCGCGACTACGCTCGGAGGCTCCTCGAAGCGGGTTGGCAGCGAGGGCATCGCCGCGCCCCACGGGTGGGCGACCTTCGACGACGGCACGCCGATCCCGGGCCTCGCCCGGGACGCTCTACCGCGAGCTCGGTGACGCTGTCGACCGGTTCGGCGATCCCTTCCGCGCCGGCGGCGAGGGCACCTTCTTCCACTGGCTCGCGGCGCCGGCCGAGGACGACCCGGACCGCGAGCGGCCGATTCCCCGGATCTGGCGCAAGGTGCACGCGGACGCGCGAGGATCTGCGACGAGCCCTCCCCGACCCGCTCGGGCACGACCGCCTCGCCTTCCTCGACTGGATCCGCAACTCGGGCCTGGCGGAGCACGACGTGCCGCCGGCGCTGCTGCCGCCCAGCGGGCGCTGAGGCCGACCTCGCCGGAACCCGTTCAGACCCTCATCCAGTCGGCTCGCCAGGTGCGGATCCTGCGCTTGATCTCGCTCCGTTCCGGCGAGCCCCTCGTCGAGAATCTGTCGCACCAGACCGGCGACCTCGCCGTCGCTCGCGAAGCGGGTGGCGACGAGCTGATCGGTGGTGAGCTCCGGGATCCGCGCGCGCAGCTCGATCGGGAGCAGCCGCTCGAGCCGCAGCTTCTCCTCGAGCCGGACCAGCCGGGTCTGGACGACGAGCGAGTTGTCGCGGACGTAGTAGGCGACGACGGCGATCGCGAAGACCGCGAGGAGATTCATGCCAGCGGCGATCGACGGCGCGCGCAGGAGCTCGTAGAGCGTCCAGAGCAGGTAGACCGCGAGCGCAGGCAGCCGGCGACGTAGAGCCGCGGCAGCTTGCGGACGTGGTTGGCGTACGACTGTTGCGGGGGTGAGGTCACGGTGCTCTCCTCGGAGTCGAATGCCGGCCGGCGGCGCGCGCCGGAGCGTGACTCGTCCCCGCGTCCAGCCGCCGGCCGGTGCGAACAATGGTACGCTCGCGCTCGAACTTCCACATCTCGAGACGCGAACGCTCCGGCGACTCCCCGCCGGAGTCGCGCCCGTTCCCAGGAGGGGAGACATGGTCCCCATCGCAGCGCTCTGGATGCCGATCGCGGTCGCGGCAGTGCTGGTCTTTCTGGCGAGCTCGGTCCTGCACATGGTGCTCACCTACCACCGCGCCGACTACAAGAAGCTGCCGAACGAGGATGAGACGCTCGCCGGCCTGCGCAAGGCATCGCTCACCCCCGGCGTCTACTTCTTTCCCTACTGCGGGACGCCGAAGGATGCGCAGACGCCGGAGATGCAGGCGAAGTACCAGTCCGGCCCGGTCGGATTGATGACGATCCTGCGCTCCGAGGCGCCGAAGATGGGCAAGTACCTCGGGCTCTGGTTCGTCTTCATCCTCGTGGTCTCGATCTTCGTCGCCTATCTCGCGGGGCGCACCCTGCCGGCCAGCGCCCACTACCTGGCCGTCTTCCGCGTCGCCGGAGCGACCGCCTTCCTCGCCTACAGCCTGGGCCAGCTGCCCGAGTCGATCTGGAAGGGGCAGCCCTGGTCGAACACGTTGCGCGGCATGCTCGACGGGCTCATCTACGCCCTCGTCACCGCCGGCGCCTTCGGCTGGCTCTGGCCACGCTGACACCCTCCGTTCGGGGCGGCAGCGAGCCTGACGTTTTGGCTTCGCGCCTCCGCGCACGCTGAGAAAGCGCTCGGCCAAGGGGGGGGCTGATGGCGTCCTCGCCTGTCGGTCTAGGCCCCGACCCGCCGGGCGCTCTACGAGCCCGGGCGCAGTCCCGGGAAGAGCCGCTGATGCGCGCAGACGAGCCGCTCGACTCCTCGGAGGCCGCCGGCGGCGACTGGTCCGATCGCTCCGCGCCGCGACGCCGACCCGCCTTCCCCTTCAACAGCGAGCTTCCTCGACGGTCGCTGGGCCGAGGAGAAAGCACGCGCAGCGCCTCCGGAAAGTCCCCCGAGAGACCCGCGTCCCCGGACTCATCAACCGGATCTAGAATCGAGCTGGAATGACTCTCGCCGAGCTCGTGCCCGTCCTGCAGGTCGCGATCGGACCGATGATCCTGGTCTCGGGCGTCGGCCTCGTCCTGCTCACGATGACCAACCGGCTCGGCCGCATTCTCGACCGGACACGCCTCCTCGTGCGCGACCTGCACGGCGCCGACGAGCGGACGCGCGCCGTGGTCGCCGCCCAGCTCGACATCCTCGACCGCCGCGCCCGGCTGGTGCGCGCCGCGATCGCGCTCGCGACGCTCTCCGTCCTCCTCGCGGCGACGCTGGTGATCCTCCTCTTCGTCACCGCGCTGCTCCGGCTCGAGGTCGCCGGCGCGCTCGCGCTCCTCTTCGTCGCCTGCATGGCGAGCCTGATCGCCGGCCTCGTCTGGTTCCTGCGCGACGTCAACCTCTCGCTGCGCGCCCTCCAGCTCGAAGTCGCCGCCGCCAGCCGCACGCGCTGACCGGCGCTGCGCAATCGCAATGCCGCGCGCAGCCCGGGAGAGTGGGCGCAGATCGACAAGAGTTGGACCAGGCTGCTGGGCCCCAGCCTGAAGAAGGAGTGATCGCCGTGGCGTTTCCGAGGGCCCGAATCGGCGAGCCGATTCAGATCTCGCCTCGCAGCCAAGCGGCGCGCTCGATGCGGCCGAGGATCTTCTCGACTCGGTGCGCGTAGCTACGGCTCGTGCTCTTCGGGTTCCAGGACGACGGGCGTGGCAGCGAGGCGGCGAGCTGGGCGGCCTCGCGGCGTGAGAGCGCGGCGGCGCCCTTGCCGAACCAGTGACGCGCGGCCGCCTCGGCACCGTAGACGCCCGGTCCGAATTCGGCGACGTTGAGGTAGAGCTCGAGGATGCGGCGCTTTTCGAGCTTGCGCTCGAGCTCTCGTGTCAGCAGCGCCTCTTTGACCTTCCGCCAGGGGCTCCGCGACGGCGAGAGCCAGAGGTTCTTGGCGAGCTGCTGGGTGATCGTCGAGGCGCCGCGCGGCAGCTCCTTCTCCTCCCAAGCCTCGCGCAGCGCGAGCTTCATCTCCGCGGTCGCGAAGCCGTCGTGGGAGAAGAAGTCGATGTCCTCAGCGACCAGGACGGCGACCTTGAGGTCGTCGGCGATGCGCGCGTAGGCGACCGGCCGCCACTCCGGCTTCCCCGGCCGCCCCGCAGCGCGCTCGCGACCGCGCCAGGCCTCGATGAACGCGGTCGCCTCCGGGTTCTCGCGCACCAGCCGTGCGACGTCCGGCCAGGTCGCCCACTGCCAAAGACCGAAGCCCGCGAGCGCGAGGCCGCAAACACCCAGCGATCGAAGGACCCACCCGCGCCGAGCCACGCGACCATTCTCACGCGCCACCGCCCGCCGTGGGAAGAAGCCTTCAACGAAGACAGAAGAAGCGAGGACGACGCGGCGCTGCGCGGCTCCGCTGCGCCGCTCCCATTCCAGGAGAAGGCTTCCACAGAAGGGGGAGGGCTGAGAGCGCCCCGGCGCGGTGCGGCAAGGCGCGGCGGTTTCCCAACCTCCCCCATATCTGCCGCTTCTTTCGCAACGTCGGCGCCGCACGCCGACCTCGAGCGGAGCGCCGCGGCGGTCGCTGCGCGCGGGCCAGGAGCTAGATGAAGTGCTTGCCCGCGCGCCACGCCTCTTCGAGCGACCCCCGGAATCCGCGCGCGAGCAGGATCGGGCGGGCGGTCTCGTAAGGCATGGCGTACGGGTGCTCGAGACGGCCGACGATCTCGACGCTCTCGAAGCCCTCGGCGAGATCCTCCGCGTCGATGCCGACGGTGAGCACCCTGCTCACCCCTTCTTTCGGAGGCGGCCAGAAGTAGTAGCTGTTGTGCTGCGAGTAGGCCGTCGGCAGACCGAGCTCGGGGCCGAAGTGGCGCAGCGCGCCGGCCTCGCCGTAGTTGCCCGTCACGATGATGAGTCCCTCGCGGTCCGCCGCCGGCAGCTCGCGGTAGACCCGCGCCACCGCCTCGGCCATCTCCTTCCAGCCGAACCGATCGGCGAAGAACTGCGGCAAGGGACCGAGCTCGTTGTTCTCCGACTGCGCCGGCGCGATGCCGAGCGTTCGCTGGTAGGCGACGAAGCTCTCGACCGGCAGCAGCGGCACGGCGAAAGGCGCGATCAGGGCCCCGCCGGCGACAAGCAGCGCCGCCGCCGCGGGCATCGGCCAACGCAGCTCGCGCGCCGCCGTCAGCCGCTCGAACGCCACCGCGCCGGCCGCGAGCAGCATCGGATAGGCGACTCCGAGATAGTAGGGCTTGGCGTTGGTCGCCAGCATCACGGCGAGCACCGCGAGGTAGAGGATGCCGAGAGCGCGGAAGCGCCGGCCGCCGCGCGCGGCGAGTAGCCAGACGAGGCCACCGAGCCAGAGCGCGGCGTTGAATGGATGGATCTCGAGCAGCTGCGCGCCGAGAAACTGCCCCACCGAGAGGTCGGCGTTCTTGTAGCGCGCCGCCCGCTCCATGAACTCCAGCGTCGCCCAATCATTCATCGCGTTCCAAGCGACGTAGGGCGCGAACAGGACGAGCGCGATCGCAGCGCCCGCCCAGGGCTGCCAGCGCCGCAGGTGGCGGCGCAGCGGCGTCGCGACGGTCGCGACCGCCAACCCGAAGGCGAAGAACAGCGGGCTGATCTTGTTGAGGAGCGCGATCCCCAGCAGTCCGCCGAGCGGGAGCCAGAGGCGAGCGTCGTCGGTACGGATCATGCGCGTCAACAGCAACGCCGAGGCGCTCCAGAAAACCAGATCGAATGCGTTCATCGAGTAGATGCCGCAGATGCCGAGGTACTGCGGCACGATCGCGACAGCGAGCGCCGCTAAGAGCTGCGCGCGCCCGCCGCCGCCGAGCTCACGCGCCAGCCGGGCACCGAGCACGACCAGCGCCCCGCCGAGCAGCGCGGGGACTAGGCGAATCGCCAGGAGCGCCTCGCCGAGCAGCGCTCGCACTCCCGCGAGAACGAAGATCGAGAGCGGCGGCTGGTCGACGTAGCCCCAGGCCAGATGGTCGGCGCAGGCGAGGTAGTAGAGCTCGTCGCGGAAGATTCCGTAGCGCGGCCCGGTCACGAGCTCCAACAGCGCGAAACCGAGCGCGATCCCGACGACGACGCGCGGAGTCGGCGCGAGCGGTTCCGGCGAGCTGGGCGAATAGGGCATGGCACCTCCTCGATCCGGCTCCATTCTCGCCCGACCCGGGCCGAGCGCAATCGCTCCGCCGGCGACCGGAGGCTGGCCGGGACGACCGGGACCTGGTGTCCGCGAGCGGTCGCGATGCGGCGGATCCGATTCCCCGCCACACCAGTCAGCTGTTCCAGACCAGGCCGCGGACTGTCTCAAGAGGCGTAGCGCGGCCTCCGATCCTGGGACTCCGCGCCAACTCGAGGAGCTCCCGATGCACGCGCCCGTCCGCCGGTTCCTGGCTCTTTCGCTCCTGGCGACCGCGCCACTCGCGGCCCAGCCCTCCTTCGTCGAGGTCACGCCGCAGACCAACCCCTACTTCGTCACGCCCGCAACCGACGACTTCTGGGTGAACGCGGTGGCGCCGGCCGATGTCGACGGCGACGGCGATCTCGACCTCGCCGTGATCGGCTTCTACGTCGTCTACTTCGAATCGGCCGTGGACCTGCTGCTCGTTCTCTCCAACGACGGCCCCGACGCCGAGGGAAACTGGCAGTTCACGGCGCAGGACGTGCCGCTCGGCGACCTCTACGCGGGCGGCTCCGACCTCGCCTGGGGGGACTTCGACGGCGACGGCGACCACGACCTCGCGGTCGGCTCGGAGGGCGCGACTTCGCTCTACCGCAATGATGCCGGCACGCTGGTAGCGCTGCCCTCGATCCTGCCGGGCTACTACGAGGACTCCGGCTACACCGGCGCCTACGATCTGCGCTCGATCACCTGGGCCGACGCCGACAACGACGGCGACCTCGACCTGCTGCTGCCCTCGGTCTTCGACTTCGACGCTTTCGAGTACTCGACCCGACTGCTGCGCAACGACGGATCCGACGGCGCCGGCGGCTGGCTGCTCATCGACACGGCGGCCGCGCTCGACCCGACCGTGCACGCCCAGAGCTCCTGGGGCGACGACGACGGCGACGGTGACCTCGACCTCTTCCTGGTCAACATCGACCCCTACACCGAGACCGGCTTCGTGCGCCGCTACGCCAACGACGGCGGGGGCGCGTTCGTTGGGGCCGACCTCGTCGGCATCAGGATCGAGTACGGCCTGGCCGACTGGGGAGACGCCGACGGCGACGGCGACTTCGACCTGCTCGTCGCCGGCAACATCCAGGAAGAGGACCTCTCCTACGCCACCGTCCTGCGTCTCTACCAGAGCGCCGACGGGGCCTACGTGGCGACCGATCTGCTCGATTCCTCGGCCTCGCCCTGGCTCGACATCCACGCCGCGACCTGGGCCGACTACGACTCCGACGGCGACGTCGACGTGCTGGTGACCGGCAACTACGTCGGCGACGGCGAGATCGTCGGCCGCTCGGAGATCTGGGGCAACGAAGCTGGAACGTTCTCTTCGCTCGGCATCGATCTGCCGGCACCGGTCTCCTCGGTGGGCCGCGGTGGCGCCTTCACTTGGCTCGACCTCGACGGCGACGGCGACCTCGACTACCTGGTCGCCGGCGCCTACTATGTCGCTGGGGGCAACGGCCTGGTCGAGGCGCGCATGCACCTCTACCGCAACGACACGCCGATCGCAAACCAGGCCCCTGCGGCGCCAGAGGGCCTCTCGGCTTTCGCCGGCGACTCGTTCGCCGCGCTCTCCTGGGACCCCGCGGCCGATGACCTCACCCCTCAGGCATCGATCACCTACGACCTCGAGCTGCGACCCGCCGGAGCGCCCGCTCCGCTCGGGGCCGCTCATCGCCTCCCGGAGCCGGGATCTCTGAGCACGGTGACCTCTTGGACGCTCGGGGGGCTCGCTCCCGGCAGCTACGACTGGAGCGTGCGCGCGGTCGACAGCGCCTTCAATGGTGGCGCGACAGCCTCCGGGTCGTTCTCGATTCCCGGCGCGGGCATTTTCGCCGACGACTTCGAGACCGGCGACACCCGGTTCTGGGAACCGTCCCAGCCCTGAGCGCAACTTCGAGGAGCCCCAACCTCGCCTGGGGGCGGGCCGAGCGGACCGCGGTGTATCGTTCGGCACTTGGACACTCCGCTTTCCGACGCCCGGTCAGCACCGCCTGACGAGCCGATCCGCCCCTGGCGCGAGCCCCGGCGCTGGCTGTTCGCGCCCTGGATGCTGGTGGTCTTCTTTCCGATCGTGATCGTCACCACGGTTTTCTGGGGCGCGGCCGCCGTGACGCTCGCCGCCATCAGCCCGCGGGTCGGGTTCCATGCCGGGACGGCGTGGGCCTGGTGCCTCTGTTGGGCGAGCTTCGTGCGGGTGCGCGTCGACGGGCGGGAACACGCTCCGCGCGGCCGGTCGAACGTCTTCCTGGTCAACCATCAGGGTGACTTCGACATCCTGGCGCTCTACGGCTTCCTCGGCCGCCAGTTCCGTTGGGTCATCAAGCAGGAGCTGCGCAGAGTTCCCTTCCTGGGCTGGGGGTGCGCCGCGATCGGCCACATCTTCGTCGATCGCTCCAACCCGCGCGCGGCAATCGCCAGCCTGGAGGCGGCCAAGCCGCAGCTCGCGGGCGGCGTCTCCGTTCTCTTCTTTCCCGAGGGGACGCGCAGCCCCGACGGTCGCCTGCTGCCCTTCAAGAAGGGGGGCTTCCAGATGGCCCGCCAGCTCGAGCTGCCGATCGTCCCGGTGTCGATCTCCGGCTCGGCGCGGATTCTCCCCAAGGGGTGCATCTTCCCGCGCCCGGGCACGATCCGCATCCGGCTCCACGCGCCGATTCCGGCCAGCGACACGCAGAACATCGAACGGACCATGGCCCTCACGCGCGAGCGAATCCTCTCGGGGCTCGCCGCGCACGCACGCGATGCTGCTTCGAGCCAAGCCTCGGGAGTGCTACCTTAAGCGGGCAATGAGATCGTGGAGCGGGAAGGAGCGGCGCGCAGTGCCAGACCGACCGCTGCTCGCACGTCGCGGCTCCGAACCCGGAGCCCTCCCCGCCTCCGCCCGCCGGCGAGGGGGCGCGGCATGACCGCCGACCAATCACCCATCCGGCCAGAAGATGCCGCCGCGGCACGACTCGGGTCCGAGTCGCCCGAACGGTGGGACGAGGCGAGCGATGCCCGGCTTCGCCTCCTCCTTCGTGACGCTCCGGTGGCGATCGCCATGTTCGATCGCGAGATGCGTTACGTCCTGCACAGCGAACGCTGGCGCGCCGACTACCGCCTCGGCAAGCGCGAGATCCTCGACCGCAGCCACTACGAGGTCTTTCCAGAGATCGGCGAGGAATGGCGGGCGATCCATCAGCGCTGCCTCGCTGGAGCGGTCGAGCACCGCGAACGGGATGCGTTTCTGCGCGCGGACGGGTCGATCGACTGGCTGCGCTGGGAGATCCGGCCCTGGCGTGACGCCGACGGCACGATCGGCGGCATCGTCATTTTCACCGAGAACGTCTCGGAGGACCTCGCCGCCGAGGAGGCGCTGCGGCTGAGCGAGGAGAGCTTCCGGAGCGCTTTCGACCACGCCGCGATCGGCATGGCCCAGGTCGCTCCGGACGGAAAGTTCTTGCGGGTCAACCCGGCGCTCTGCGCGCTCGTGGGCTACGCCGAGAACGAGCTGCTCGAAAAGTCGTTCCAAGAGATCACGCACCCCGAGGATCTCGACCGGGATCTCAGTCTTCGTCGCGGCAGACCCTCGCCGGCAAGCGGCAGACCTACCAGACGGAGAAGCGCTATCTACGCAAGTCCGGCGAGACGGTCTGGGCGTCGCTCAGCGTCTCGCTGGTCCGCATCGAGGGACGGCCGCTCTTTTTCGTCGCGCAGATCCAGGACCTCACGGCCCGGCGCGCGGCCGAGGCCGAGAGGATCCATACCGAGGAGCAGCTCCAACAGGCAATCAAGATCGAGGCGATCGGACGCCTGGCGGGCGGAATCGCTCACGACTTCAACAATCTCCTCGGCGTCATCACGGGCTTCGCGGAGATCTCCCAGCGGGAGCTCCCGGAGGCGCATCCGGTGCAGATCCACCTCCAGGAGATCCTCAAGGGGGCGGGTCGCGCCGCCGAGCTCACGCGCCAGCTGCTCGCCTTCAGCCGCAAGCAAGTGCTCAGGCCACAAGCGCTCGACCTCAACTCGCTGGTCCAAGACCTCGAGGGCATGCTGCGCCGATTGATCCGCGAGGACATCGAGATCGCCTTCCACCTCGATCCGGGAATCGGCTGGATTCACGCCGACCCGGCGCAGCTGCACCAGGTGATCGTCAACCTGGTTGTCAACGCCAGCGACGCCATGCCCGACGGCGGCCGCCTGACGATCGAGACGAGCGAACGCGAGGCAGACGACTCCTACGTCGCGGGCCATCCTCCGATCGTCGCCGGCGCGTACGTGGTTCTCGCGATCTCGGATTCCGGTGGCGGCATCGATCCGGAGACGCAGCGTCGCATCTTCGAACCGTTCTTCACCACCAAGCCGGAAGGCGTAGGCACCGGTCTGGGACTCTCCACGGTGTACGGCATCGTCAAGCAGAGCGGTGGCTACATCTGGGTCTACAGCGAGGTCGGCCGGGGCACGACGTTCAAGATCTACCTGCCGCGCGCGGAGCACCACCCCGAGCCCAGCACGGCGATCCCGTCGTCGACCATGGCCGCTGGTGGCCACGAGACGGTGCTTGTCGTCGAGGACATGGAGGCCCTGCGGCTGATGATCCGCCGGATCCTCACGATCGCCGGATACAACGTCATCGAGGCGACCGACGGCGAGGCCGCCCTGGCCATCGCCCAATCGAATCCAGGACCGATCGACTTGCTGCTCACCGATGTCGTGATGCCGAAGCTGAGCGGCCCGGATCTCGCCCGCGAGGTCCGCGAGCTCAGGCCCGACACCCGGGTCCTCTTCATGTCGGGCTACTCGGCCAATGCGATTTCGAGCGACGGCAACCTGCTCGAGGGGGCGACGCTGCTCGAGAAACCGCTGACCGGTAACGCCCTGCGCCTCGCCGTCCGCACCACCCTCGACCGGCCGCTTAGGCCTGCTTGCGGATCAGCTTGCCGAGCGCGACGCGGTCGGGGTCGAGCAGCTCGGCGATGCGGTCGGCGTCGACGTCGGCGACGATGATCTGGCCGACCTCGGTGTCGACCTCGCGAGAAGAGGCCGTGCGCTTTCATCTTCGCGGTCTGGTAGCGGTTGTCGTCGGTCGGGCTGACGTAGTGCACCGAGTCGATCTTGTAGCGGTGGATCAGGAAGAGGTGGACGAGCGTCATCAGGCGCTTCTTGCGCAGCGCCTCGTCGAAGGTGTTCTGGTCGCGCACCGAGAGGATGTGACGGCCGCGCCGGTCCTGGATCGGCGCGAAGACGACGTTGGCGACCTTGTCGTCGCCCTGGCCGACGATGCCGAGCTCGAGCAGCTCGGAGCCGGCGCGCTGCGGCCGGAGCTCGACCCGCAGCGGGTCGGGCAGCTCGTAGTGCGCGCTCCACATGCGCCAGCCACTCCTCGAGCAGCTTCTTCGGCACTTCGGTCTGGATCAGGTGCTGGTGCTGGGTCGAGCCCTTGCCCATCGCCTTGGTGGTCGCGGTGCGGCCCGAGGAGGCGGCGAGCGCGGCGTCGACGCGCGGTCCGCCGACCAGCGTCTGCGGCGTCCGGTAGGGCGACTCGACGAGGCGGATCTTGCGCTGCAGGCGGGCCAGCGCCAGCATGCCGTCCTGCTTCGAGCGCGGTCGCGAACTCCTCCGCCGCGACGCCGTCGATCTGGTGACCGCCGTAGGTGATGAAGTTGAAGACGAACCCCATCTTGCCGAGCTCCTCGGGGAAGCTCCGCATCTCGTCGTCGCTCATCCCGGTCGAGTCCCAGTTGAACGACGGCGAGAGGTTGTAGGCGAGCATCTTGTCGGGGAAGCGGCGTGGATCGCGTCGGCGAAGGTGCGGGCGTCTTCGAGGTCCGCGGTCTTGGTCTCCATCCAGAGGATGTCGGCGAACGGCGCGACCGCCAGCGACTTGGCGATCGCGTACGGGATGCCGCCGCGCACCTGGTAGTAGCCCTCCGGCGTCTTCGCCTGCTCGCAGTCCCACGGCACGCTGACGCCGAGCGCGCGCGCCCTCTCGCGCGCGGCGTAGAAACCGGCGTTGCGGGCGAACTCCCGCCACTGCTTCGGCGTCGATCTCGAGCGTCTCGCCCTCGCGCGACGCGGAACTCGATCAGCTCGGCGACGGCCTCGCCGTAGGTCTGCAGCCCGGCCTCGGCCTCCCAGGCTTCGAGTACGCGTGCCGGCGGTCTTGTCGAAGAGAACCTCGGCCGCCGGCGCCGCTCCGATCGGTCGTGGGCGCCGCGCCGTCCGCGACGAGCTTGCCGAAGCCCCGCGCGCTCGAGCCAGGCATCGGCGCCGGCACGCTCCTCGCCGCCGAGCGCGTAGAGCAGGTGGCCGTTGAGCTCGCGCACGCCCGCCTCGTGGAAACGGCGCATCAGCGCGAGGAACACCGCCTTGTAGCTCGGCAGCGCGAGGTTGGTGACGCCGAGGATGAACGGCTGGTCGCGCTCGTCGCCGCGGCCGTCGAGCAGGGTCGCGGCCTCGGCGTCGGTGCGCGCGACGATGATGCCCGGCACGCGCATGACGTCGAGCTGGAAGCGCGCGGCGTTCAGCCGCTTGATCTGCTCGTCCGACGAGACCAGGACCTTGCCGCCCTGGTGGCCGCACTTCTTGGTGCCCGGCCGCTGGTCCTCGATGTGGTAGCCGGGCACGCCGACCTCGACGAAGCGCCGGATCAGGTTGCGCACGTGCGGGTCGCCGCCGTGGCCGGTGTCGGCGTCGGCGATGATGAAGGGCCGAAAGTCGACCGCGGGGGTCGCCGCGCGCTGCGCCTCGCCCATCCGCGAGCGCAGGAACTGCTGGTTGCGGTCGGCGGTGAGCAGCGCGCGCACCAGCACCGCCGCCTCGTCGGGCACCTGGCTCAGCGGGTAGCTCGCCAGATCGGGCCCCGGATCCTCGCTGGTCGAGCCCTTGGCCGAGGTCGCCCAGCCGCCGAGGTAGATCCCCTCGATCCCCATGCGCTTCATCGTCACCGCCTGGCCGGGCGAGTAGGGACCGAAGGTGGTGATGCTCTTGCGCTCGGCGAAGAGCTGGCGCAGGCGCTCGTGGAACCCGTCGGCGGCCTCGCGCGCCACCGTGTAGTCGTTGCGGATCGTGCCGCGCTGCTCGACCACCTGGCGCGCGGAGTAGAGCCGGATGATGCCGTCGAAGCGCGGGCTGTCGAACCACTGCTGGGTCTCGGGACTTCCTGCTCGAACGGGGTCATGCGGGGCTCCTGCCGCTCAGACCGGCGAAGTCGAGGTTCTCGGTGATCCGCGTGCCGTCCCGGCCGAACGCCTCCAGGTAGCGCGGCGATGCGCTCGCCGGGCGACGCCGAGGTCGTGGTTGTCGAGGTTGAGGTTGAGCAGGTCGACGTACCAGGGCGGCTTCGGCTCGTGGTCGACGTAGGCTCTCGACGATCGCGCGCGCGATCGGCAGCGTCGTCTCCTTCGAGTCGTCGTGGACGTCGCGGTCGCTCGCCGCGCCGCAGCTTGGCGTACTCCTCGTCGAGCAGCCGGGCGAAGAGCGCGCGCGTCGAAGGCGTCGCCCGCGCGCGACGCCGGTCTCCGCGTCGTCGTCGGTGAAGCGCGGCCCTCTTGTGCAGCCACTCCCAGAGGATGCTGAGCCGGATCTCGCCGGTCGCCATGTCCTCCATCAGGTAGAGCACGTCGTCGTTGCCGAAGAAGTCGGCCGGCTTGAGCGCGGCGGCCTGGAAGCCGCGGCCGAAGGCGTTGCCGTACTGCAGGGCCACGCTCAGCAGGTCGCGCGCGCCGGCGACGGTGCGCGGCGCCGGCTCGAGCAGCGTCAGGCCCGCGGCGTCCGCCGTCGGTGTAGGTCGAGCGGCGGGAACGGCCGGCCGAGCTGATTGACCTCGCCGGCCTTCTCCCAGACCGGCCGGACGATGTGGACCATCTTCCAGTGGGCGACCCACTTGCCGCTCGCGCCCTCGCGCTGCTCGCGCTCGCCGCCGGCGACCGCCCTGCTTCATGCCGGCGGCGACGCCCGCCGCCGAGCCGACCGGGATGTTCGGCTCCATGCCGCCCTGCCAGAGCGCGCAGCGGCCGTTGCGGTCGGGCGTGTTGACCGCGCGGCGCACGCGGTCCTCGTAGTTGCGCATGTAGCCGTAGGTCATCGCGATCGCGTCGATGTTCGGGTTGACGAAGTCGGGATCCCAGGCGATCGCGTCGGCGACGCTGTTGATGTAGTCCCAGCGGCCGGTGTTGTAGCCGACGAAGTGCGGCCCGAGCGCGGCGCGGATCTCCATCAGCTGGAAGCAGGCCTCGATCTGCTCGACCAGGACGTAGACCTTGATCGTGCCGACCGGCAGCCCGAGGTGCGCCTCGAGCGCGCGCGAGCATGTCGTTCCAGAGCGCGGCCTCCTCGGCGGTCTGGATCTTCGGCAGGTAGAGGACGATCGAGCGGCCCTCGGCGCGCAGCGCCCGCTGGTTGTTGACGACGTAGAGCACCAGGTCGACGATCGAGGCCGAGAAGCCCGTGCCGTCGGCGTCGCGCACGTGGCGGTCGTCGAGGTGCAGGCCGCGGCAGCGGAAGATGCTGCGTCGTGAAGTCGAGCTGCGCGCCGCCAGTCGTCGACGATCTCGCGGCCGAAGAAGCCGCGCGCCCAGTCGTTCATCTCGGCGGCGACCTGCTCGGCGACTCGCAGGAAGACCGGTCGTCCCGGGCGATCGCCAGCTTGAGGTTGCGCTGGTTGTCGAGCGACATCGTGTCGACCTGGCCGAGCGCGTCCTCGCCGTCGAACATCCAGCCGTCGGCGCCCGAGAGCAGCGCGTAGGCGACGTTGCGCAGGCCGCTCTCGACCGACGCGCGCGGCTTGGTCGCCGGGCCCGGTGCCCTGGATCCACTGCCGCTCGAGGTCGGGCGGGATCTCGCTGCCCGTCGAAGTCGCCGGCGCGCGCGTCGCGCGACGCGGATCGTCGGTGCCCGGGATGACCGCGTCGGGATCGAGGAAGGCGATCCGGCGCCGCTCGCGCGCCCGCTCGGCGCGCCGCGCGAGCCGCTCCGCCATGAGCCGCGCGGCGGTCGCGGTCGAGCGGCGCGAGCGCCTCGAGGGCGGCGAGCGCCGCCGGCGTCAGGACATCGGGGTAGGTCGCGAGGATGTCGTCGCGAAACTCGAGCTTCGAAGCCATCGGTCGCCCTCCCTCTGCCGGCCTTCGGCCTTCGTACGCTCCGCCCCGAGCCCGCAGGACGCTCCCGGCCGCACCGGCCCCCCCATCCTAACGAGAAATGTCGCACTGCGGCATGACCGGGCTGCTGGCGCTGGCGCGCCGTGCCTCGTCGCCGACACAGCGTGCTTTCCATAGAAGGGGTCCTGGGTCCCGCGCTGAGGCTCCGGCGTCAGCCCGCGGCGAGCGAACCTTCGACCCCTTCGATGCCAGCTTTCGCAGTGGCCGTCCGCGGCACGAGGGCTCGCGGACGCCGATCGGCGCTGACGCGTAGTACCACCTCGGCCGAGCAATCGCTGCTTTCCATAGAAGGCGTCCCAGTTCCACCCCCGAGGCTCGGGCGGCAGCCCTCTGCGCTCGAACCTACTTCCCCATAACTGCCCGCCTCCTCACACGCTCGCGGCGGCTCGAGAGCGCGCGCCAGGCGACCGGCGGTGCACGGGATTCACGCGGATCCAATTAGGCGGATCCAGAGGTGTCGAGCGGCAGGCGGCGGTGGCGGTGGCCGGTCAGGGCAGCGAGGGCGTTGGCGAGCGCCGGGGCGAAGGAGTTGACCACCGGCTCGCCGAGGCCGTGCGGGCGCTCGTCGTCGTTCGGCACCAGGTGGGTCTCGATCGCTCGCGGCGACTCGCCGAAAGTCGCGATCCGGAACTTGTCGAAGTTCTCCTCCCGGGCCCGTCCCCCGCTCGAAAGTCGTCTCCCCCAGCATGTTGGAGAGCGACCAGAAGACTCCGCTCTCGACCTGCTGGGCGACGCCGTCGGGATCGATCACGACGCCGCAGTCGACCGCGACGACAACCCGTTCGATGGTGAAGGGGAGCTCGCCCCGACCGGAAGTTCGCGCGGCGCGCCACCTCGACCACGTGCGCAACGTAGGTCTCGGTGTGGAAGACGTCCGCGGCGATCCCGCGCGCCCGCCCCGCCGGCAGCAGCCGCTCCCAGCCGGCGCCGCGTCGGCGGCGGTCTCGAGAACCCGCCGCAAGCGCTGGCGATCGACGCGCGCGCGCCCTTGCTCGGCGACCGCCGGAACGGTGGCGTCGCCGGCCCCGAGCAGCTCGCGGCGGAGCTCAGCGGGTCCTTCCCCGCCGCCTGGGCGACCTCGTCGAGGAAGCTCTCGCGGGCGAAGACCGAGGAGGGCGCGAAGACCGCGCGCCAGGGGCCGATCGGCACCGGCGCTTCGACGACTCGATAGCTGGTCTCGAAGGCCGGCACGAAGTAGGGGCTGTCATTGACACCCCACGAGATCCCGGCGAGGTACTCGGGATCCGCGAGCTGCTCGGGCGTCGCCTTGCGCCGGGCGTTGTGCGGCGTCGAGGCCTTGCGATGGTCCCAGGCGACCACTCGCCCGCTTTCGTCGAGGCCGGCCTCGAGGCGGTGCGCCGAGGCGGCCTGGAAGTAGCCGTGGACGAGATCGTCTTCGCGGGTCCAGAGGAGCTGCACCGGCGACTCCAGCCGCCGCGCGATCTCGACCGCTTCGAGGTCGAAGTCCCAACCGAGGCGACGGCCGAAGCCGCCACCGGCGAGCAGGACGTGCACGGTGACCGCTTCGAGCGCGAAGCCCAAGGCGCGCGCCGCGTAGGCGTGGACGGCGTTGGGGGTCTGGGTCGGCGTCCAGATCTCGCAGCGTCCATCCGCGACGCTACGCCGTCGCGTTGACCGGCTCGATCGAACCGTGGGCCGCGAAGGGGTAACGATAGACCGCCGAGAGGCGTCGCGCCGCGCGAGCGAGGCCGGCCCTCCCGGCGCCGTCGCGCCGCGTGGTCACGCCCGGTTCCTCGACCGCCGCCGCCAGCGCGCGATCGTGCTCGGCGCTCGAGAAGCGGGCGCCCGGCCCCTCGCGCCAGCTGGCCACGAGCGCACGGCGACCGGCGAGCGCCGCCCAGGTCGAGCGCGCGACCACCGCGACTCCGCTCGGGATCGAGAAGCAGTCGACGACACCCGCCACGGCGAGCGCGGTCGTACCGTCGAACGAGGTGAGCGTGGCGTCGAAGCTCGGCGAGCGCGCAACCACCGCGAAGAGCATCCCCGGCAAACGGACGTCGAGCCCGTAGCGCGCGCGACCGGCGACGATCGCCGGCCCGTCGAGCCGCTTCGCGGCGTGGCCGATCTGGCGGCGCTCGTTGGCGGGCTTCAGCGGCGGCGACTCCGGAATCGATCGACGGGCCGCGTCCACCGCGAGATCGCCGTAGGTCGCTGTTCGACCGCCCGGGCCGATCACGCTTCCGGACTCGGTGTGGCAGCTCTCCGACGCGACACCCCAACGCTCCGCGGCGGCTCCAACGAGCATCGCCCGCGCGGCGGCCCCCGCCTGTCGGAGGGGATCCCAACCGTCCATGATGCTCGAGCTGCCGCCGGTGCCGAGGTCGTCGTACTCGCGCCCGGGCGACGCCTGCTCGAGCTCGACGCGGTCGAGGTCGACGTCGAGCTCCTCGGCGAGGATCTTCGCGAGCGCCGTCCGCACGCCCTGCCCCATCTCGGTCCTGCCGACCACCAGGACGACGCGGCCGTCACTCTCGACGCGCAGCCAGGCGTTGGGACGGAAGAGCGCGGCCGCGGCGCCCTCTTCCGCCGCCGCGGCGGCCCACCGGACTCCGAGGAGCATCCCGCCACCGGCGAGCGCAGAGACACGCAGGAAGTCGCGGCGCGTGGTCATGCCGTGCCTCCTGGCCCATCGCCACTGGCGAGCCGGCGAACCGCCCGGGCGATTCGCGGGTAGCTGCCACAGCGGCAGAGATGGTCGCCGAGCGCCGCCGTGATCTCGGCCTCCGAAGGGCGTGGGCGGCGCGCGACGAGCGCCGCGATCTCCAGGATCACGCCCGGTTGGCAGTAGCCGCACTGGGAGACGTTTTCGTCGAGCCAGGCCCGCTGCACCGGGTGAGCGCCGTCCGCGGCGAGCCCCTCGATCGTCGTGTAGCGCTTGCCGGCGGCGGCGGCGAGCGGCACCTGGCAGGAGCGCACGGCCACTCCCTCCTCGAGCACCGTGCAGGCGCCGCAGAGGCCCTCGCCGCAGCCGTACTTGGTGCCGGTGAGCCCGAGCTCGTCGCGCAGGATCCAGAGCAGAGGCGTCGCGCCGTCCGCGACGACCTCGCGCGGCGTGCCGTTGACGATCAGGACGAATCGCGGCATACGGACCTCCCGAGTCTTGCCGAGAGATACGAGCCGACGGATCCCGGGGTTTTGGAGCTCCGCGCCGCGCTTCTACCCCCAAGAGGCCGCTAAGCGCCCTTTAGGGAGGGGCCAGGCCCTCGCTCGGGTCAGGGCCGCAGGTAGCGGGCCAGGAACTTCCAGACCTCCCGCCGCGATTCGCGCGCGAGCAGGGAGTCGGAGCGATTGAAGCTGTGGCCGCCGGCGACGTCGTCGTAGATCTTGTACTCGAAGTCCTTGCCCGCGGCCTTCAGCGCCTGGATCAGGTGCTCGACCTCGATCACGTTGACGTCGCGGTCGTTGGTGGTGGTGTGGATCAGCAGCGGCGTCGCGAGCTTCTCGACGTTCCAGACCGGCGAGCGCCGGCGGTACTCGTCGACGTCCTCGTTGGCCGTCTTGCCGATGTGGTGGTCGGCGGAGTAGAGGTCGCGGTAGCTGTCCGTCTGGTAGCCCATGCGGGCGACCAGGTCGGAGACCGGCACGCCCGCGTAGGCGACCTGGAACTTGTCGGGGTGGTCGAAGACGGCGATCAGCGCGATCAGGCCGCCGTGGCTCCAGCCGAGGATGCCGACCCGGCCGGAGTCGACCTCGGGCAGCGCCTCGACCGCCCAGTCGCGCGCCGCCACGACGTCGTCGACCTCGAGCCCGCCGTAGTCGATCGCCTCCTAGTAGTCCTTGCCGTAGCCGGTCGAGCCGCGGTACTCCGGGGCGATCACGACGTAGCCCTGCTCCATCAGCTCGCGCACGATGTGCGTGTAGTAGGTGTCGAAGTCGCCGTGCACGCCGCCGTGCGGCAGGACGAGGAGCGGGTCGCTTGCTACCCGCGCTCGAGCCGCCTCGGCACGAAGACGTAGGCACCAGATCTTGAACGGGTGCCGCTCGTTGGCGATCCCGTAAGTCGTCCTCGCTCTTGGGATTGGGAACGGTCGGCAGGTAGACCTTGTCGATCCTGGCGACGTCGCCGACTCGCTCGAACCAGAGCACGTCGTCGATCTTCTTGTGCAGGGCGTCGAACATCTGCTCGAGCCCGTCGATCGACTTCTCGAGCCGGTCGAGGCGAGCGGCGAGATCGCCCACGGGCGCGGTCTCTGAGCGCTGGCGGCAGCGCAGACGCTCATCGACAGGGCCAACAGAGCGACGGCGGCGCAGCGGCGATTGGGGTGGGGCAGTGGCGTCTTCATCTCGAACCTCATCGTAGCGAACCTCGGGCGCGATCAACCGCCTCGGCGGGTTCCGACCACGCCGACGACCGGCGGCAGGTGGAGGATAGCTCCCGGGGTCCGCTCCCGCTCCGCCCACTCCGCCCGGTGCGCGGCGAGATCGCCCGCGCTCAGCGCGCCCTTCGCGACCAGCGACGGCAGATAGAGCTCGAGAAACTCCGCCACCCACCGCCAGAGCGGCTCGCCGGGGCGTGCGATCCCGCCGAGCAGCTCGACCCGTTCGACCGCGACACCGTGGCGCTCGAGCCACGCGGGCAACCGTCCACCCACCTGCAGGGAGCCGCCCGCCGCCGCAAAGCTGGCCTCGACCGCGCGGAACACCGCGCGAAACAGCGCGGTCGCCGGCTCGGCATGGACCGCCTGGTAGTTCCAGTAGTCGAGCACCGCGAGGCGCGATCCGGGCGCCATCTGCCGCGCGATCCGGGCCACCAGCGCCTCGGGGCCCGGCAGGTAGCAGAAGAGCCAGCGCGCGACGACCGCATCCGGGGCCCAAGGGGAGACGTCGACCTCGGTGACCTCGCCGGTGGCGACCTCGACATTGTCGAGACCGTACCTCGCCGCTCTCTCCCGCAGCACCGCCACCGCGCGGGCCGAGGCGTCGATGCCGACCACGCGTCCTTCCGGACCGACGCGACGCGCGAGATCGACGGTGGCGTAGCCCGGCCCACAACCGAGCTCGACGACGGTCGAGCCGGCGCCGATCCCCGCGACGTCCCAGATCCTGTCGGTGACGGCGCGCCACGCCTGATGTTGACGCTCCAGCCGCCGGATCTCCGCGTCAGCCATCCCCAACAGGTACTCTTCTCGCCCCGCCATGCTCACCTCTCGCGCCGATCCTACGGCGCCGCGCGCTCGATTCGGCACGCACCGTGGCCACGACCGCGGCTGGGGACTGGGTCACAGCGGCCCCGGCGTGGCGTCGATACCTTCGGGGGCGAGGTCTCGACCGATGCCCTGCCGGCTCGCTCTCCTGCTCATGCTCGCCGCCCTGCCGGCGACCGGCGCTGTCTCCGCGCCGGTTCTCAAGTGGCAGCACGGCGGCTGCTACGCCTCCTGGTGCGAGACCGGCTGGTACTCTTCGCCGGCCGTCGCCGACCTCGATGGCGACGGCACGGCCGAGGTCGTCGCGTCGGCCTACTCGATCGTCGCGCTCGACGGGGCGACCGGCGCGCTCGAGTGGCGCGTCGCGTCGGGACACGATCGCGCCGAGCCCGGGGCCTCGAGCGTCGGCCGCACCTGGCCGGGGATCGTTGTCGCGGACATCGACGGCGACGGCGCGCTCGAGATCGCGACGGCGCACGGCGGCGGCTGGGTCTCGGTCTACGCCGCCGGCGGCTATTTCGAGCCGGGCTGGCCGCGGCAGCCTGTCGCCAACGAGCTGCGCGGCCTGGCGGTCGGCGATCTCGACCGCGACGGCACGATGGAGCTGGCGGTCTCGGCCGCACGTGGCGACGCGACCAACACCTGGGTGCTCGAGCACGATGGCGCGACGCGTGCCGGCTGGCCTCAGGTCGTCGGCGGCGGCGGCTCCTCCTGGGGCGTCTTCAACGACAACGTCGCGCTCGCGGACCTCGAGGGGGACGCAGGCCTCGAGGTCGTGGTGCCCTCGGACGTTCACTACATCTGCGCCTACGACGCCGGCGGCGGGCACCTGGCGGCCGACGCCGTCTACGGCGGCGATCACTGGGGCGAGGTCGGCGTCTGGGAGGACTACCAGGTCGAGCTGCGCGGCTGGGGGATGTGCAACGGCGTCCGCGCCGAGAGCTATCGCACCAACTTCGCCGACGGCCCGGCGACCGTGGCCGACCTCGACCGCGACGGCGCGCCCGAGGTCGTGGCGACCGGGCGCACCTACGACTGCACCGGCGGCGAGACCACGAAGTACACCGGCGTCTACGTCTTCGAGGCCGATCGGGGACGCTGGGTCACTCCCGACTACGATTGGACCGCGGCGCCGGTCGATCTCGGCGCGCCGCTCTCGATGGACTACAACGTCATCGAGAGCGCGAGCTACAACCCTGCTGTCGCCGACCTCGACGGCGACGGCGAGCTCGAGATCCTCTTCTCGGACTTCTCGGGCAAGGTCCACGCCTTCTGGCTCGACGGCACCGAGCATGGCGGCTGGCCCTTCTCCGTCTATCCCGGCGCCGGCGCCTACCGCTACGCCTCCGAGCCGGCGGTCGCCGACCTCGACGGCGACGGCGACGCCGAGGTGATCTTCACGACCTGGACGAAGAAGGGATCCGGGACCAACGGCTCGCTCTTCGTGCTCGACTCGGCCGGCGCCCAGCTCCACCAGGTGCCCCTGCCGGCGGCGCTCGGCACACCGACCTGGAACGGCGCCATGGCCGCACCGACGCTCGCCAACCTCGACGGCGATCCCGATCTCGAGGTGGTGATCCAGACCGCGTACTCGGGCGTCGTCGCCTTCGACCTGCCGGGCAGCGCGCGCGCCCGCGTCCTCTGGGGCACCGGCCGCGGCTCGTTGCTGAGGTCCGGAACGCCAGAGATCGCGCACCTTCTCTTTCGCGATACCTTCGAGACCGCCAGCACGGCCGCCTGGTCGTTCGTCCAGCCCTGAACCCCGAGCGCAGGACCGGATCGGCATCGCTGCCGGGAGGATCCTCGGCCGTTTGGGGACTCGATCGGACGCCGCGATAGTGTCACCCGATGCGTACCGTCGCCGCCGGGGTCGGCATCGCCGCCTACGCACTCTTCGCGGCGCTGATGTTCTGGCTCTATCTGCCGTCGGCAGACGATCTGCCCGTCGCCCTCGCGCCCTGTCCCGGCGCGCCCGCAGACACTCCCCGGGAGATCCCCTTCTACGAGGTGTTCGCGGTGCCGCACTCGGTTTCGTTCTGCGCCGAGTTGCCCGCGGGCCCGCAGCTGCTCGTGTTGCCGCGCCTCTCGGGCAACGCGATCGAAGCCTCGGTCGACGGCGAGGTCCGGTTGCGGGTCGGTGCCCCCGACCGGCCCGCCAACTTCTGGCTCCAACCTCAGTTGGTCCCGCTCGACGCGCTCCCGCCGCGAGACCACGAGCTGCGCCTGGATCTCTTCGGTCACTACGACCTCGGCGTGCGCGTCAGCCCCTACCTGACCTCCTGGCGCACCGGCGGCCGGCGCATGGCGCTGCTCTCCTGGCTGACCGAAGATCTGGTCGCGCTCGTCACCGGCCTCAACCTCGGCGTCGGCTTGCTGCTCGCGGCCTACGGGCTCCAGCGGCGCCGCGAACGGGGCGAGTATCTGCTGCTCGGTCTGACCTCCCTGACCGCCGCGCTCTTCATGCTCGACTTTCAGCCGGGCGGCGAGGCTTCGACCATCGCCTCCCTGCTGTTGCGCCGCAAGATCTCCCTCGCCGGCGCCTACTTGACCGTCGCGGGACTGGTCGCGAGCCTCGAGCGATCGGCGCGCGTGCGCCGGCGCGTGGGCTTTCTCTTCTTCATCGCCGCGGCGGCGCTCTCGACCATCGCTTTCGTGCAGCCCGACCTGGCCGCGCTCAAGGCGGTGAGCAGCTGGGCGGCGACGCTCACGATCCCCTTCACGCTCTACGCCGTCGTCCTCGCGGTGCGCCGGCTCGAGCCGACCTTCGCCGCCCTCTGGGTCTTCTTCGGCGCCTCGGCCCTGCACGCGCTGGTCAACATCACGTTTCAGCTCGGCCACCTCTTCCTCCTGCAGTACGGCATCCTCGCCGGTACCCTCGCGGCGGGAGTGCGCACTTCGACGCAGCTGACCCGCGTGGCGCGGGATCTCGAGCGGGCTTCCCGGGCGGCGCTCACCGATCCGCTGACGGGCGCGCGCAACCGGGCCTTCTGCGAGTATCTGTCGCTCGCCTCGACCGACGCCGTCGCGGTGATCGACTTCGACGACTTCAAGCGGGTCAACGATCTCTACGGCCATGGCCGTGGCGACCGGCTGCTCGTCGATTTCGTCCTCGCCACGCGCAGCCGCCTGCGACCGACGGACCACGTCGTGCGCATGGGCGGCGACGAGTTCGCGCTGATCCTGCGCCAGGTCGACCATCTCTCCGCGCGCCGGATCTGCGCCGAGATCGTCGCGAGCTGGCGGAGCGCTTCGGCCGATCTCGAGCCGAACGCCTCGTTCGGCGTGGCCGAGATCGGCACGCGCTCGTTCGACGACGCGATCGCGCTCGCCGACGCCCGGATGTACGAGCTCAAGGCGAGAGGCCGGGCCGCGGCGCCGCCGCCGCCCCACTGAGGCCGCTGCGGAGAACGGCAGTCGTTTCGCGCCGAGGCGATCGGCACCGGGCTGTTTCGGCGCGCGGGCGCGCTCAGAAAGCAACGTGCGAACGACTCGCTGGCCGCTTCGCACAGGTCGCCGAGGTCGGCGCCGTCGACGTAGAGGTGGTTGACCATCACCCCGACCGGCACCAGCAGCAGTGCGCCGTCTTGCCGAAACCGGCCGAAGGCGGCCTCCGGTTGGCCCGCGGTCGGGTCGGGCAGCGCGACGTCGGCGAAGCTCGTGAACGGCACCTTGGGCAGCGCGGTGTAGTAGGCGAAGTCCGGCGCCGCCCCGCCCGACAGGTCGACCCGCGCCGAGGCGCCGGTCATCCGCTCGCGCGCGCGCGCGAAGAAGCGCTCGGGCTCCGCTTCCCAATCGAGCGTCGCGAAGGTGAACGTCCTGCCAGGCGCCGGCACCGTCATGCCGATGCGCAGGGTGTCGTCGAGCACCACCTCGTCGCCGGCGAGCCGCGTCCGGAACACGTCGATGCCGAGCAGCGCGCGGTGGTAGGTCCAGACCAGCGCCGCGTAGATCGACACGCCGAGCTCGCGCGCGCGCGCCCGCACCCGCGTCGCGTCGAGCTCGAAGGTCGGCGGATGAAGGGGTTCGGATGGCGCCGAAAGAACTCGAGATGCGCTCGGCGCGGGTGGTCGGCCAGGACCCGGTAGCTCATTCTGCGAGAGGATATCGCTCCCTCTCGAATCACACTTCGGGATAACCTGCCGCCAGCGTCCCCCATCCCAGCAAGGAGTCTCTCCGATGCGCTCGAAGCCCCCGCCGCCCCCCAGACCGGCGCGCCAACTGTAACCTCTTCGCGCTGATCCTCGGTGCCACCCTCGCCACACTCCTCAGCCTCGAGCGCCGCTGCCGGGCGGCCGCGCAGCCCGCGGGTGCGGCTCCGGTGGCTTCGGTCGCTCTGGTGGCTCCGGCCGCTCCGAGCCAGGAGCGGATCCTGCGCCGGTGCCGGCGAGCCCCGCCTGCTCTTGCTGGCTGGCGCAGTCTTCGATCCGCTGGTCGAGCGCCCCGACTTCGAATCGCTCGGCTTCGCGTCGGCGCGGCCTGGGCGCTATCGGCGTCGTCCAGTGGCACGTCCGAGACCGAGGACGCGGCGGAACGCTGGCGGCGCTCGGCGTCGAACTGGTGGGCTACCTGCCGAATCACGCCTTCCAGGTGCGCTGGAGCGCGGAGTCGCGGGCGCGCCTCGAGGCGCACCCCGCGGTCCGCTGGCTCTCGGACTACCCGCCCGGACTCAAAGTGTCGCCCGCCCTCTGGCCTGGGCGCACGCTCGAGCCCGACGCCCGGATCAACGTCGTCGGCTTCCGCCGGGCCGACCTCGCCGAGGTGGAGGCGAGCCTGCTGGCGGAGCTCCAAGGTCCGCAGCGGACCTCGCGGTCTCGACTTCGCCCCAGCCACAGGTACCGCTTCCACGCTCCCGCCGAAGTCGTCAGGCCTTCGTTCCCGCTCGGCCTCGCGGCTCGACGGGGTCCGGCCTGGCTCGCAGCCCTGTAGCAGCTGCCGGTCTACACAACAGCGACACGCGTCTCGCCGATCCAGGCCAACGCCGGCACCGGGCACGCCGATCTGGCGATCGAGACCTGATCGGCGCCGGGCAGGTCGTCGCGGTCGCCGACTCCGGCCTCGACCGCGACCGTGCTGGTTCACCCAGTACAACGACGGCGTCACAGCGAACGCCCGAGGTCACCGATGCGGAGTCGCTGGTTCCGGCCGGCGACCGGCACCCTCTTCCCTCAGCGCAAGGTGATCGGCTCCGGGTCGCGCGGGGCGCCTCGGCCTACGACGCAACCAGATCTGCACCTCCAAACCGACCTCGTTTCACGGCTCTCACGCCAGCGGCACGATCGTCGGCGATACGCAACACCATCGCGACGCCCACGGATCCCGGCTTCGTCAACACCACCGACGACGACGGCATGGCGCCCAACGCCCAGATCCTGTTCCAGGACCTCGGCGACGACGTGACCGGTTGCCTCTCCGGCACCGCGGGCGACATCGGCCTACTCTTCGAACAGGCGCGCGACGGCGGCGCGCGCATCACTCCGACAGCTGGGGCGCACCGACCGGCGGCGCCTACAGCTCGAGCGCGCAGGAGGCCGACGCCGCGCTTGGCGGCTCGAGAACCTCCTGATCGTCTTCTCGGCGGGCAACAGCGGGCCGGGCAGCAATACCATCGGCGCCCCGGGCGTCGCCAAGAACGTCGTCACCGTCGGCGCGCTCGGCCACGGCAACTCGACCACGACCGCCTCGTTCTCGAGCCGCGGCCCGACCGACGACACGCGGATCAAGCCCGACATCATGGCGCCGGGAACTTCGACGGTCTCCGCCTCGGGCGACGACAACGACGCGACGCCGAGCTGCCCGACCAACGGCAGGACCCTCTCCGGAACCTCGATGGCCTGTCCGACCGTGGCCGGCGGTGCCGCGCTCGCGCGGCAGTACTTCGCCGACGGCTTCTATCCGACCGGCGCGCGCACGACGGCGGACCGGCGCGCGCCTTCCTCGGCACTGCTCAAGGCGGTTCTGCTCAACGGCACCCGCGAGCTCACGACGATGCCGAGCAACAACGACGGCTGGGGACGCATCTTCCTCGACAACAACCTCTACTTCGACGGCGGCGATCGTCGCATCCGCGTCTGGAGCCGTGTCCACGAGGTCGGTCTCGTCCAAGGCGGAACCGACACCTACTCTTTCGTCGCCCCGGCGGGCGCCGAGCTGCGGGTGACGCTGGTCTGGATGGATCCCTATCCGGCGCTCGGAGCAGCGGTCCAGCTCGTCAACAACCTCGATCTCGAGGTCGACGACCCCGGGGCGGTCACCTATCGCGGCAACGTCTTCTCGGGCGGCCAGTCCGCGACCGGCGGCTCGGCCGACCTCCGCAACAACGTCGAGCAGGTGCGCCGGACCGCCCCCGGTGCGGGGACCTACACAGTGCGCGTGACCGGCGCTTCGATCCCCGGCAACGGCGATCCCTACACGCACCGCCAGGGCTACGCGCTGGTGGCCTCGTACGGCGACTGCAGCGGCGCCGTGACCGCCGCGCCCGCCAACGTCGCGGCGACCGACATGGGCGCGACGGGCGTCGAGATCTCGTTCGACGCCACCGCCAACGCCACCGTCTACAACGTCTACCGCGCGGCCGGCAACTGCAGCGCCGCGGCCGACTCCTTCGACTCGATCGGCACGACGACCTCGACGAGCTTCCTCGACCCGCGCGCCCAGGGTGGCTACTCCTACGCCTATAAGGTGCGGGCGGCCGATGGCTGCGCCGAGGGTCCGATCTCCACCTGCGCGACCGCGACCGCGACCGGATCGTGCGACCTCGTGCCCGACTTCGAACCGGAGACCGCGGTGGCCGCCGACCAGGTGGCGACGCCGGCGTGCGATGTCGAGCTGAGCTGGAGCGCGGGAACATCGAACTGTCCGCTCGGCGCCACCGTCACCTACAACATCTACCGCTCGACCCAGCACGACTTCATCCCCGGGGCGGGCAACCTGCTCGCGGGCGACCTCGCCGGCACCAGCTACCTCGACGGCACGGTCGACTCGCTGACGACCTACCATTACGTCGTCCGCGCGCGGGACAGCTCGACACCGCCCAACGAAGCCCCCAATTCGCGCAAGACAAAGGCCGTGCCTACAGGGGGCGGCAGGACTGTCGGGACCTTCCAGGACGGCGCGGACGGCGCGGCATTTCTCGCGCTCGAGTCGCCCTGGCAGCTCTCGGCTCAATTCGTCTCGGCGGGGTCACTCAGCTACCACAACGGCATCGACTTCGGCACCTACCCGGCCGACGTTTGCGCCTCGATCACCACCCCGCCGCTCGAGCTCATCGGCGGCGGCACACCGACCCTCTCCTACGCCGCGCGCTGGAACATCGAGAGCGACTGGGACGGCGTGGTGGTGGAAATCTCGACCGATGGCGGCGCCAACTGGGCCGACCTGCCGCCGAGCGGCGGCTACCCGGGCAGCTTCTCGCAGACCGGCAACCCGCCGATCAACGCCTGCGCCTACCCGGCGAGCCAGGGCGCCTGTTCGGGAAGCTGGGCGGCGTATTC
Organism: uncultured Acidobacteriota bacterium; assembly: GCA_963700315.1. GTDB lineage: Bacteria > Acidobacteriota > Thermoanaerobaculia > Multivoradales > JAGPDF01 > JACTMI01. Next base: position 41,277 of record CAVOXC010000007.1, read on the forward strand.
CCAACCAAGACCTCGAGCCTCGCGGCCTACGCCGGCCAGACCGTCCAGATCCGCTGGCGCTTCTCGTCCCGACCCGGGCAGCGAGGAGCTCGGCTTCTTCCTCGACGCCGTCGAGATCACGAACGCCACGACGCCCTACCCGTGCGGCGCGCTCTTCCTGGACGCCTTCGAGTCGGGCGACGTCGGCGAGTGGAGCCTCTCGCAGCCCTGACGGCCGATCCGCGGCGGGCGGCAGCGCGGGCGGAGCCCGCTTGGGCGAGACGGTCACATCCAAGAACGTGGTATCGCCCTTCTCGAAGCCGCTCGCGAAGAGCGCGAGATCGAGGCGGAAGGCGCCGCGGCCATGGG
>CAVOXC010000008.1:0-136097 GCA_963700315.1 uncultured Acidobacteriota bacterium
GGGATCTGCTGCACGAGGGCGGGACGCGCGACGAGGTCGTCGCCGCCCTCGAGGCGGACTACGAAGCCGCGGCGAGCGAGATCGAGCGGGACGTCGACGAGCTGATCGAGACGCTGCTAGAGCGCAAGCTGCTCGAGCGCGCCTAGCTCCTCGCCCGCCCGCTTGCGCCGCCAGAGCTCGCCGTGGATCGCCAGGGTGAAACCGAGGTCGTCGTCGTCGCCGGCCGGGCAGCGCCCGAGCCAGCGCGCGATCGCCGCCGGCTCGACGTGCCCCCGCCAGAGGGCGTCCGGGTGCTCGAGCAGGGTCCGCGCCCAAGGCCGATTCTCGGGCCGCAGCGCACGCTCGACGGCGACCTGAAAGCTCCCCTTGCCGCGGCGCAGCCGGATCTCCTCCGGCACCAGACCACGGACCGCGGCGCGCAGCACCGGCCGCGTCTCGGCGCCCTGGAGCAGGAGGTGGTCGGGCACCGCGAGCGCGAGCTCGACCAGGTCCCGGTCGCGCAGCGGCGTCGCGAGCGCGAGGCCGTGGCGCGCGGCGTCGGCCGCTTCGACGGCGATGCCGAAGGCGTCGAGCAGCGCGAGCAGGCGCTCGGCCTGACGGGGACGGCGGGCGGCGTCGCGACCCGGCGGCCAGGGCGCGCGATCCGAGAGGAGTGCGCGGGAGCGCGGGGTCAGCCAGCTCGCCGGCGTGCGCGTGAGACGCCGCCGGGGGCGCAGCACCGGACCGAGCAGCTCGCTGCGTAGGACACGGCGCCAGCCCCGCTCGGCCGCGGCCTCGCGCAGCCTGTCGATGGCGCGACCGACGCCCTCGGCTCGAGCCAAGTCCCAGAGCCAGCGGCGCGGCGCGGCGTAGAGCATGTCGCCGCCGAAGCCCCAGAGCACGACCTCGGCGCCGAGCGCGCTCGCGCGCTCGTAGCTGCGCTCGTGGTACCAGCGGTAGGCGGTCTGCTCCGGGGTCGAGGCGCGCACCGGCCAGCGTGCGAGCGGCCGGAAGGGGTCGGCGTCGGCGCAGGGCACCGATTCGACAGGGAAGCCGGCGTGCGCGCCGACGGCACGCGCCCAGGCGAGCTCGTCGCCCGCGGCGTGGCCGACCTCCCAACAGAGGCCCATCAGCGAAGCCGCTCCGGCGGTTGCGCCGAGTCGAGCCGCGGCGAGCGCCGCCACCGGTCCCGAGTCGAGCCCGCCCGAGAGCCAGACCGCGGCGCGCGCGACGCCGCGCAAGCGCCGCGCGACCGCCTCGCGCAGACGCTCCGCGAAGACCTCGACGTATTCCTCCCAGCTCGAGGCTGCCACGCGCGCCGCGAGGTCGGGTCTGTCGAAGACGCGCCGCCGCACCGCGTCGCGCTCGACCAGGAGCATCTCGCCGGGCAGGAGCGCCCGCACGCCGCGGAAGAAGGTCTCGTCGCCGGCGAGCTCCGCGCTGCCGTAGAACTCGGCGAGCCGCAGCGGGTCGAGCTCCGCGGAGACTCCCGGCAGGGCGAGGAGGGCGGCGTCGTCGGAGGCGAGAGCGAAGCGCTGCGAGTCGAGCGTGTAGGCGGCGTAGCGGTTGCCGAGGCCGTCGCGCGCGGCGAGGGCGAGGTGGGCCCGCGCGTCGAGCAGGGCGACGACGTACGAGCCGCGGACGTCGTCCAGGAACGCTTCGCCGAGGGAGAGATAGCGGCGGAGCAGTCGCTCCGCGTCGGACTCGCCCTGGGGCGGGGGCGCTGCCTCCGGCGGACCCCAGCGATCGATTCGGCCGTCGAGCGCCAGCGCGATCCGGCGCTCCGGATCGGTCGCGAGACCGGTGCCGCCGGACGCCGCGCGCGCCACCGGGAGCTCGGCGAGGCGGATCGAGCCGGTCGGGGAGTCGAACGCGCTCGCGCCACCGGAGCCGCGACGGGCGAGGAGCGCGAAAGCGCGGTCGATGGATCCGGGGTCGTAATCGGCGCTCCGGCGCCCGCAGGCGAGCAGGAGGCCGCTCACGGGTCGGGGGGTCGAATCAGGGGCGGAAGGTGCCGGGTGCGCCGCTCTCGAACTGGCCGACGGAGGTGCCGAGCGTCAGCTCGCGGACGTCGCCATGATCGATCAAGCGGGGGCGCCGCCAGCGACGCTTCGATTCCGGGCGCGCACCGCCGGGCCGCTCCAGTTCGGGAGTGCCGGGGTGCGAGGCAGACGGGTTCGATCGCGAGTCGGGCATGCTGAGCGGTCTCCGAGAACTTTGAGCAGGGAGGATAACAGAGGAGCGGACGCAAGCCAACGCAATCGACCGCGACGGCGGCGGCCGAGCCCCGCTACGGCGCGCCGCACCCGTCACCGGAGCCATCGATAGCAGGCGGCGGGAGGGTAGGGTAGAATCCGACGATGCCGCCATCCGACCGCTTCGCCCGGTGTACTGCGGGGTTTTTCCACCCCGGCGAGCACCGTTCGCCATCGCCACGTGCCGAGAACGCAGCAGGCAGAAGGGGAGCTCCAATGTCCGACCCGATTCGTACGCAACCCACCCCGGCGCTCCCCCTGCTCCTCCGGACCGCGGCAGCGGCCCTGCTCTTCCTCGGCGCGACCGCCGGCAGCGCGATCGTCTACACCTACGAGAACACGACGTCGGGGACGATTCCGGAAGTGGTCGGCAACGCAGCATGCATCACCGGAGGTCTGGTTCGGACGTTCTCCGTTCCCCAGATCGTTCACGGTTCTGAGAATCGCCCTCGGCCTCAACTTGAGCCATGCGCGATCGTGGTCAGGTCCGAGCCGTGCTGGTGCCCCCGGGAGCGATTCCCGCTGGCACTCACGTCTGGCTTCCAGGTGGCGCTGGTGACGCCGACAACAACTATGACATCCAGATGTCGGCGAACACGGACGCGACAGCCCCACCACTGGATGATGGAAGCACAGACCCCGTGACCGAGCCGTACTATGCCCGCTTGGTGAATTTCACAGGGACGGGACCCTATGTCGGTCTCGCGGCCGCCGGCACCTGGACGCTCTATGTCTGCGACACCGTGAGACGCAGGGGGGCTGGGAACCCATCAACCGCGCCAAGCTGATCCTCGAGAGCGCCGCGTTGGCGCCGGAGGTCTGCACCAACACGGTCACCTACGAGTGGGAGACCAACGGCAACAACACCGCGTTCACCTCGACGGTCGTCGACGACGTGACGTTGACGCTCACCGGGACCCGCGACCTGACCGGGGACGGCGCGAGCGCCGGCGGGCGCACCAACTTCACGACGCAGACCGGGACGTTCGGCGCCGAGGCCGGCTACTACCTGATGCAGTTCGACGGCGACGACGTCGCCGACACCGAGACGATCCTGCTCGAGTCGACCTGGACGTTCAATCCGCCGGTGCGCTACCAGACCTGGAAGCACCTCGACATCGACAACGGCAGCTGGGAGGACTACGTTCGGGTCACCGCGTTCAACGCCCTGGGCAATCCGGTCCCCTTCCAGGTCGTGCTCAACATGGACGCCCCCCGGTCCACGAGCTCGCCGGCGACATGATCGAGTCGGACATCGGCAACATCATCGACACCGACGACTCGGCGAACGCCAGCTACATCTTCATCGAGCCGATCGCGACGCTCATCGTCGAGTACATGATGGGCAACGACTTCACCAACCCGGCGCAGCAGCGCATCGGCATCGGCAGCCCGACCTTCTGCGCCTACGACTTCGGCGACGCGCCCTCGAGCTACGGCAGCATCCTTTCGAACGGCCCGCGCCACACGCTCGGCTACCGCACGCTCTATATGGGCGCCAATCCGCCCGACGGCGAGGACGATGGCCAGCCGGGCGCGGCGGCGACGACCGACGACACCAATCAGGTCGGCGGCATCGACGACGAGGACGGCGTCGCGACCTTCCCGAACTGCCCGCAGACCGGCAGCTACACGGTGGTCGTGAACGCCACCAACAACTCGGGGTCGAACGGCTTCCTGGTCGGCTACATCGACTGGAACCGCGACGGCACGTTCAGCCAGGCCAACGAGCGGTCGACGACGGTGACGGTCGCCACCGGCACCAACGGGGCGGACCAGAACGTCACCTGGAGCTCGGTGCCGAGCAACTGCGGCGGCCTCGGCGTCACCTCCGCGAGCTACGCTCGCTTCCGCTTCACCACCAGCCAGACGCGCGCCGAGTCGCCGGTCGACGGCGCCGGCCTGCGCGCGCCCGACGGCGAGGTCGAGGACTACCTCATCCCGGCCGGGACGCTGCCGGTGACGCTCGCCTGGGTCGAGAGCTCGGCCGGGCGCAACGGCCTCGACGTCCGCTGGATGACCGCGACCGAGCACCAGAACGGCGGCTTCCGGATCTGGGGCCTCGACGTGAGCGGCGCGCGCCATCTGCTCGGCGTCGAGTCGTCGAAGGTCGTCGACAGCTTCGCGCCGCAGAGCTACGAGGGGTCGTATCGGTCCCAGGGGATCGTCGCGATCGAGATCGAGGACCTCGGCTTCGACGGCAAGAACCGCCTGCACGGTCCCTTCACCGTCGGCAGCACGGCCGGCGAGCGGCCGGTGGCGGCGGAGTACGACTGGGCTGCGATCCGGGCCGAGCTCGCGCCGGCGGTGGCCTCGGTGGCGCGCGAGCGCGCGCAGTCGGTCGCCACGAGGCTCGAGAGCGGTGACTCGGGCGGCAGCTCGAGCACGGCCGCGCTGCTCAAGGTGCGCGCGGAAGGCATCCAGCGCGTCACCTACGAAGATCTGCTCGCGGCGGGGGTCGACCTCGCCGGGACGCTCTCCGAGCAGCTCTCGCTGGTCGACCAGGGTCGGGTGGTGCCGCGCTACGTGAGCTCGGCCGGCGCCTTCGGTCCGGGCGCCTACGTCGAGTTCCTGGCGCATCCGCAGCTCACGCTCGCCAGCCCCTATGACGCCTTCGAGCTGCGGGTCGACCGACTGGCGCGCCAGAATCCGCCGACCCTCGGCGCGGGTGCGGGCGACCCGGCGGTGATCGCCACTGTCGACGAGCACTTCCCCGACCACGTCTACGGCTCCGGCTCGCCGAGCGGGGATCCTTGGATGGACGCCCTGCTCGTCGCGGTGACGAACCCGGCGCTGGCCCAGCGGAGCTTCGACCTGCCCGACGTCGCCACCGGCGCGATCGAGCTGACCGTCGATCTCTGGGGCTACTCCTACTTCGCCGGCGTCGCGCCGGACCATCGCGTGATCGTGCGCCTGAACGGCAACGAGCTGACGGACGAGACGTTCGACGGCCTGGTCACCTGGAGCCGGACCTTCGACGTCACGGGCGTCGTCACCGCGAGCGGCAACGTCCTCGAGGTCGAGGTGCCGAACGGCAATCCGTACGGTTTCGATGTCATCGGCTTCGAGGGGTTCTCGGTCAGCTACCCGCGCATGTCGGTGGCGCGCGAAGGGCGCTTCCAGGGGCGCCCGGTGGCGACCAAGAAGGGCGGCCGCACAGTTGGGAGCAGCGGCCCGAGCGGGACCGGTAGCGGCTATGCCGTCGATGGCTTCGCCGGACCGACGGTGGCGGCCTGGCTCGATTCGGGTGGCGCGCTCTCCCGCGGCGAGCTCGTGCCCGCCGCGGGCCGGGTGACGATCGCGGACTCCACCGCGCAGGCCTACCTGTCGGACGTCGGGGCGCTGCACGCTCCGGAGATCGAAGCGGGCGCGCCGGCGCCGCTGTTCGCCTCCGCGGCCGAGTACATCATCCTGACCCACCCGGCCTTCGTCGCCGGGCTCGATACGCTCGTCTCGTTGCAGGAGAGCCGAGGACTCTCGACGGAGGTCGTGCCTGTCGACCGCGTCTTCGCCGCCTACAGCGATCACGCGCCCTCGGCCGAGGCGCTGCGGCTGTTCCTCGCGGAGTCCGCCAGCAACCTGCGCTACGTCCTGATCGCCGGCGCCGACACCTCCGACCCCTGGGATCATCTGGGTCTCGGTTCGATCTCGTTCGTGCCGACGGCCTACCTGCCGGTCGTCTCGGACGTCCCCTTCTCGCCGACCGACGAGGCGATCGCCGACCTCGACGGCGACTTCTTCCCCGACGTGCCGATCGGACGGCTGCCGGTGCACACGCCGGCCGAGCTCGCCAACGCGATCGACAAGATCTTCGCCTGGGAGGCCAACGTCGTCGGCGCGCCGGACGCTCTGCTCGTCGCCGGCGCCTCGGACGGCGGGCGGGCGCTCGCCGACATCAACGAGGACTACCGGACCGCGATCCCGAGCTGGCCGGCGACCCTGGCCCAGGTCGACGATCTGGGCACCGCGGCGGTGCGCCAGATGGTGATCGACGGCATGAACGCCGGCGTGCCGCTGGTGAGCTGGGTCGGTCACTCCTCCCCGTCGTCCTGGGACTTCACCGTGGTTCTGCGCTGGCAGGACGTCGACGCCTTCACCAACGTCGGCCGGCCCAACCTGGTCACGCAGTGGGGGTGCTGGAACAGCTACTACGTCGAGCCGCAGTACCAGTGCATGTCGGGGCGGATGATGAACGCCACCGACGTCGGCGCCGCCGCGACGATCGGAGCGTCGACGCTGACTTCGGAGGCGTCGCACCGCAGGCTCGGCGAGCTCTTCTTCCAGCGTCTCCAGTTCGGCGGGCTCCGGCTCGGCGACGCCTTCCTCGCGGCGAAGCAGGCGCTGCGCGACGAAGGGGCGCCGGACGACGCGATCTTCGGCATGATGCTGCTGGGCGACCCGGCGATGCCGCTGCCGGAGTTTCCGGACTTCGTGCCGCCCACCAAGTAGCGAACCGCCGCACGAACGCAGGACCGAGCCCGGCCATCACGGCCGGGCTCTTGCTTTGGCGGCTGAGAGCTCGGTGGCGATCCGATCGAGCGCGGCCGCGAGGCCGGCGGCGCCGGAGGGGTAGACGAGCTCGAAGACGTCCACCCGCTCCGCGGCCGCCGCGGCGTCGCGCAGATGCCGCTCGAGCCGCGGCGGATCGAACAGCCGCGCCGCCACCGTCGCACCGATCAGCGCCAGGCAGGCCGCCGCGGGGTCGAGCCGGCGCAGCTCGGCGGCGCGGTGGCGCGGCGAATGCTCGATCAGGAGCAGGGCGCGCAGGGGCACAACCGCGGGCGCCGCGGGCGGGTACCAGAGTCTCGGGTCGAGCTTGAGCTGCGGGAAGTGGGGCAGCGCCACCGGGCGCGCGCCCAGGCGGACCGGCAGCTGGTCGTCCGCGACCCGCGCGACGAAGGCCGGCGCGTCGGCGGCGGCCGCCGCCAGCGTCGACTTGCCCCGGCCGGTCTCGCCGGCCAGGGCGATCACCCCCGAGGGGAGCGCGATCGCGCTGGCGTGGAGCAGGTAGCGGCCGCCGCTCGCGAGGACGAGGGCGAGGGGCGCCCCGAGCGCCCGCTCGAGACGGCGCGCCGCGGCGAGCTCGGGTCCGCCGACGCGGGCGACCCGGCCCGATGAGCTGGCGAGGTAGCGGTCGCCGTCGGCGTAGGTCACCCGCATCGTCCCGGCGGTGGCTTCGGCTCGCACCTCTTGCAGCGCGCCCTCGACCAGGCCGGGGCCGCGATAGACCTCGCGCCAGCGGCGAGGCGCCGTCCGGGCGGGACGCCGCGGCGTTCGATCGCACGGGTCCGCTCCCGGAATCCAGCTGTCGCTGAGCAGCGATCCCCCGGCGAGGGGCAGCGCGCAGGCTGCCTCCGACGGGCCGCCGCCGATCGTCAAGTGCAGCTCGCTCGGCCGGCGACCTCCCGCGGACACGTCTACCCCGCCCGCACGCCGGTCGACTCGAGATAGTGCCCGAGCACCTCGCCCGGGGCGCCGTCGGCGACGAGGTGGCCATGATCGATCCAGAGGCAGCGGGTGCAGGAGGCCTCGATCGATCGGGCGGAGTGAGAGACGAGGAGAATCGTGGTGCCGGCCTGGCGGAACGAGTCGAAGCGCTCCTCGCACTTGCGGGTGAAGCCGGAGTCGCCGACGGTCAGGACCTCGTCGAGGATGAGCACGTCCGGCTGCCAGGCGGTGGCGACAGCGAAGCCGAGCCGGGCGACCATGCCGGTCGAGTAGGTGCGTAGCGGCGAGTCGAGGAAGTCGCCGATCTCGGCGAAGGCGACGATCTCCTCGTAGCGCTCCTGGATCTCGCGGCGGCGCCGGCCGAGCAGCATGGCGTTGAGGTAGACGTTCTCGCGGCCGGTCAGCTCGAGATCGAAGCCGGTGCCGAGGGCGAGGATCGGCGCCACGGTGCCGCGCACGGCGCAGCGGCCGGTGGTCGGCTCGAGCACGCCGGCGATCATCTTCAGCAGCGTCGACTTGCCGGCGCCGTTCCTGCCGACGACGCCGACGATCTCGCCGGCCTCGACCGTCGCCGACAGGTCGCGCACCGCCCAGAGGTTCTCGTAGGAGAGCGAGCCCTTGACCCAGTGGATCGCGTACTCCTTGAGCGAGGGCGGCCGTTGGCGGGCCAGCCGGTAGCAGAGCGAGATCGAGTCGAGGCGGATCGTCGGCACGGGGCGGGAGCGGGTCTAGAGATAGAAGTTGATGCGCTTGGCCGACTTCGAGAAGACCCAGGCGCCCACCACGAAGAGCAGGAGCGCCAGGCCGGAGGCGACCGCGAGGTGAGAGAGCGGCGGAATCTTGCCGAAATAGATCGGGTCGCGGAAGACCTCGAGGATCGATCGCAGCGGGTTGTAGCGCACGATCGGCAGGACCTTCGCCGGCAGGATGCTCATCGGGTAGAAGACCGGCGTCAGGTACATCGCCATCTGGAGCAGCACGCCCACGAGCTCGACCACGTCGGAGAAAAAGACCGCGAGCGGCGCGAGCAGGAGCCCGGCGCCGAGGGTGAAGACCGCCGCGATCAGCACCGAGACGGGCAGGAAGAAGAGCGCGGGTTTGAGCGGATGGCCGGTCACGACCAGGAGCGCGAGCAGCGGGACGAGCGCGAGCCCCAGGTTGACGACGCCGGAGGCGATCGCCGCGACGGGAAAGACGGCCTTGGGCACCGGCAGCCGCTGAATCAGGCCGGCGTTGCCTTTGAGCGCGTTCATCGAGTGGACGATCGACTGGCTGAAGAAGTTCCAGAAGAGGATGCCGGAGAGCGCGTAGACAGCGTAGTTGTCGAGGTCGAAGCGGAAGAGCGCCGAGAACACGACGTGCAGCACGATCATCGTCAGGAGCGGCTGCAGCATCGACCAGGCGAGGCCGATCAGCGAGCGGCGGTAGCGCACCCGGAGCTCGCGCCGCACCAGCTCCCAGGCGAGGTCCCGATAGGGGAGGAGTTTCAGCACGCCGGCGGATTCTATGGGAGCGCGCCGGCGGCGGGGGCGTCGAGCGCGGCTCGGGCGCGGGCGAGCGCCGCGCGCTCGGCGAGCACCGACGCGCGCCGGTCGCCGCGCGTGACCGCGGCCTCGAGCGCCAGGGCGACGGCGCGCAGGCGGGCGCCGCGACGGAGCGCCCGGCGCGCCCGCCGGGCCCAGGACGCGGAGCGATGGTGGCCCGCCCAGCCGAGCAGATCGGTCCAGAGCCAGTCGAGCCGTTGGCCGGCGAGCCCCTGCTCGCTCTTCTCGACGGTCGCGCCGAGATGGTGAAGCACCGTGAGCTCGTCGAGCACGGCGACGCGCCAGCCGGCGGTGCGCAGGCGCGAGGCGAGGTCCAGGTCCTGGGCGTAGAAACGATAGGCGCCGTCGAACGGTCCGCACTTGTGCCACGCCTCGCGGCGGAGCACGAGCGCGGTCCCGGGCACCCAGTCGACCCGTTTGCCCGCGGTGCCGGAGACCGGGCGCAGGCGCCGATAGGCCGGCAGGCGTCCCGCCGATCGGCCGAGCCCGCTCGCGAGCAGAAAGAGCCAGGAGAGCGTCGGGTCGCGGCCGCCGCTCCACTGGTCGGTGCCGTCGAAGTTGCGCAGACGGGCGCCGGCGGCGCCGAGCCGTGGCTCGGCGTCGAAGCGTTGGGCGAGGGCGGCGGCCGTCCCGTCGACGATCTCGGTGTCGCTGTTGAGCAGCAGCAGGAGCTCGCCGCCCGCCGACGCCAGCCCCTGGTTGGCGGCCCGGGTGAAGCCGCCGGGGCGCTCGGAGCGAAGCCAGATCGCCTCGGGGTGGCGCGGGCAGAGCTCTTCGGTGGTGCCGTCGGTCGATCCGTCGTCGACCACGACGAGCTCATGATCGCCGAGACGCGCGAGGCTCGCGAGGCAGCGCGCGGTGAGCTCGCGGGTATCGCGGGTCGGGACGACGACGGAGAGGCGGACCGTGCTCACGCCGACAATCATCGACTCCAGACGGGCTCCGTGACAAGCGGGCGACCCTGCACGCGCATGCAACCGCGTGCATCGGCGTGCATCAAATCACGCCGAACGCGCGATCCGGCCGATAGGATCACGCGGTGGGAGCGAGAGCCAGGGCGAAGGGCGAGCAGCGGCAGGCGCCGGCGGCGAGGCCGCCGGACAGCGATGGAGCGAGCGCCGCGAGCAAGCTGGCTTACTTCGCCTTGGCCACGCTCGTCGCGCTTTTGCCGCTCGTCTTCGACCCCCGTCTGGGTGGCCTGTTCCGGCTGCCGAAGCTCCTGCTCGCCGAGATCCTCGGGCTCGCCTCGCTCACCGCCCTCGCGGCCGGCGGCCGGCTCGGCCTCGCTGCCCTGATCCGCGCGGAGGCGGCGCGCGCGGCGCTGCCCCTGGTCGTGGTCGCCGCGGCGCTGGCGCCGTTCGCGGCGCACGCGGACCAGGTGGGGCCGGCGCTGCTGAGCGCGGTCGTCGCGGTCGGCTGCCTGATCGGCTGGAGCGCGGGGTTCGCCGCCGAACGGCTGCGGTCGGCGTTGCGCTGGGGTCTGCCGGCGGCGGGCGCCAGCGGTCTGCTCGGCCTCGCGCAGGCGCTCGACTGGTTCCAGCCGTTCGGCGTCGCGAGCGCAGGCGTGACGGGTGCCGAGCGGCTCGCGGTCATCGGCCTCGCGGGCAATCCCGGCGATCTGGGCGCCGCGCTGGTCCTGCCCGGCCTGGTCGCCCAGGCCGAGCTCGCCCGGCGCCGGAGCCCGCTCGCGCTGTTCGCCGCAGTGGGGTGCCTGGCCGGCGTGGTCGCGACGCAGACGTTGACGGCGCTGGCGGCGCTCGTCGTCGGCAGCCTCTTCGTCTGGAGCACGGCGGCGCCGGCGCGGCGGCGGATCCAGGTGGCGGCGACCGCGTTCGGTGTGGTGATCGTCGCGACGCTGCTGGTCGCGCCGGCGCGGCAGCGTGCGGCCGAGAAGTGGGGCGAGCTGCGATCGGGAGACTGGAACGCGACGCTCACCGGCCGGTTGGACGGCTGGCGGCCGGCGCTCGAGATCTTCCGCCAGCACCCCTGGACCGGCTCGGGCCTCGGCACCTTCCGCGCGGAGTTCGCCGACGCCAAGGCCGAGCTCCTCGCCCGCGGCGTCGAGTTCTTTCGGCGGCAGCATCATCCTGTCTTCGCCAACGCCCACAGCGAGCCGCTCGAGGTGGCGGCCGAGCTCGGCCTGTTCGGGCTCGCGGCGCTCGGTTGGGGGCTCTGGCGCCTGCTGCGCTGGCTCCGACGACTGCGGCGCCGCGCGCCGGAGCTCGCGCCCGCCGAAGCCGGCCTCGCGCGCGGCGGCGCCGTCGCTTTCCTGCTGCTGGCGGCATTCGGCTTTCCCTTCCGCGTCGCGATCGTGGCCTACCCCGGCCTCGTCTTCTTCGCTTGGGTCTTCGCCTTGACGCCCGCGGCGAGCGCCCGAGCGCAGGCCCGTTCCGGCGCCGCCCGCTGGTGGAGCGCCGCCGCCGCGGTCGCGCTCGCCGCCGCCACGCTGCTGCGCTACGGCGCGGCGCGCGAGCTGCTCGAAGCACAGAGGCTCCTGCGCAGCGTCGAGCTGCGGACGAATCAGATGATCGTCGCCGGCCGCGTCGACCCCCGGCTGGTGGGCGCGCATCTGAGCGCGCTCGAAGATGCCGCGCGCCGCGACCCTACCGACGTCGCCATTCGCCTCGCGCGCGGCAACCAGTACCTGCTGCTCGGCTCGCTGCCGGCGGCGATCGACGCCTACCGCGAGGCGCAGCGGCTCGAGCGCCGGCCGGAGACGCACCTCAATCTCGGTCAGGCGCTGGCGCGCTCCGGCTGCGACGCCGAGGCCGAGACCGAGTGGGCCTGGGCGGTCCGCCTCGATCCGACGCTGCGCCGCCAGCTGCCGAGCGGCTGGCGCCAGTGGAACCTCGAGGGCCGCCTGTTCGCGACCGGTTCCGAGTGCGGGCTCGAGTCCTGGAGCGCGGTCTGCGGGGGGTCCGACGCGGGCTGCACGGAGGTTGACCGCTCGCCCTGAGCGGGCCGCGGCGTCAGATGCCGCGCGAGGAGAAGACGATCCGGATCGTGCGGACGAGGATCGAGAGGTCGAGCCAGAAGCCCCGGTTGGCGATGTAGGCGAGGTCGTAGCGCAGCTTGTTCTCCGGGCTCGAGTCGTACTCGCCGTTGACCTGCGCGAGGCCGGTCAGACCCGGCGCGACGCTGAAGCGCTCGCGGTAGCCGGGCACCTCGGCGAGGTAGCGCTCGACGAAGCCGGGCCGCTCCGGCCGCGGGCCGACCAGGCTCATCCGGCCCGAGAGCACCTGGGCGAGCTGAGGGAGCTCGTCGAGCCGGTAGCGGCGCAGCAGCGACCCGATCGGCGTCATGCGGTCGTCGCCGCGCGCGGCGAGGCGCTCCTCGCCCGCCGCCTCGGCGCCGGTGCGCATGGTGCGCAGCTTCCAGAGCTCGAACGGCGCGAGGGCGCGGCCGATCCGGGTCTGCCGATGGAGGACCGGTCCCGCCGAGGACGCCTTGACGGCGACGGCGCAGAGCGCGAGGACGGGCAGCGCGAGCAGCGCGAACAGTCCGCCGGCGGCGAGGTCGAAGGCGCGCTTGAGCGGCAGCTCGAGCCGCCACTCCGATTCGCGCACGACCTCGATCACCGGCAGGTCGTGCACCCAGCGGTAGCGCATCCTGCCGATCAGGCTCTCGAAGGGATCGGGCAGCAAGAGCACGCTGCTGTGCGCCGGGCGGACGCCGGCGAGCCTGTCGACGAGCGTCGTGCGCCAGCCCTCGGCGCGGGGCGCGAGCAGCAGATCGTCGGCGACGCCGTCGCGCAGCAGGCCGGGCACGTCGTCGAGGGTACCCAATCGAGGTCCCAGCTCGGGCTCGCGTGACGCGGACGCCGGCTCGCCCGGAATCGCGACGTGGCCGACGACGATGAGCCCGTGCCACCTGTAGGTCGCGAGATTACGCGCCAGCTCGCGCGCCGCGCTGCCGTCGCCGATCACGATCAGCCGCCGTTCGGGCGGAGCGTGGACGCGCTCGATCAGGCGCCGCCAGAGATAGAGCCCGACGAAGTCGAAGGCGACGTAGAGCAGCAGGATCGAGCGCGGGAAGCTGCGGCCGGTGAGAAAGAGCAACAGCGCGCTGACGACGCCCTGAAGGCCGGCGACGAACAGCAACCGGCGCGCCAGCTCGAGGCGGGGCAGGGGCCGGAAGTCCTCGTAGAGTCCCCAGAGCGCGGCGAGCGCAAGCTGCGCCGCGAGCAGCCAGGGGAGCGCACGCCCATAGTGGGCGAAGCGATCCGCCGGCAGCAGCTCCACCGTGAACGGCAGGGCGACGCCGATGCGCAGGCGGTACGCGGCGTAGAGGGCGAGCGCGGCGAGCGCGGCGTCGCCGACGAGACGGACGGGCGCGAGTCCACGCGCGGTGGTGAGGCGCGCCATGGGAGAGCGGAATGCTATCGTGCCGCAGACCTCGGCGCCGACGGGCGGCCGGACCTCCGACCGATGCGAGTCACCGAACACCTGGAACGGGCGAGCGAGCCCCCGATCAGCTTCGAGATCATCCCGCCGCTGCGGGGTGGCACGGTGCGGACGCTACTCGCCCTGATGGACGACCTGGTGCCCTTCCGGCCGCCGTTCATCGACATCACCAGCCACGCGGCCGAGGTCATCTACGAGGAGACGCCTGGCGGCATCCGGCGGCGCGTCAAGCGCAAACGGCCGGGCACGCTCGGCATCTGCGCGCTGATCCAGAACAAGTACCAGATCGACGCCGTGCCGCACGTGCTCTGCAACGGCTTCACCCGCGAGGAGACCGAGGACTTCCTGATCGAGCTGCGCTACCTGGGCATCGACAACGTGCTGGCGGTGCGCGGCGACGAGGGGTACCAGAAGCCGCTGCGCGACGGCAAGACCGCGAACGGCTATGCCATCGATCTGGTCAGCCAGGTCATGGACATGAATCGCGGCCGCTACCTGCAGTCCGATCTGCTCGACGCCGATCCCTCCGCCTTCTGCGTCGGCGTCGGCGGTTATCCCGAGAAGCACTTCGAGGCGCCCAACCTGGCGACCGACGTGCGGCGGACCAAGGAGAAGGTCGAGGCCGGGGCCGAGTACGTCGTGACCCAGATGTTCTTCGACAACTCGGCTTACTTCGCCTACGTCGCGGAGTGCCGCAAGCAGGGGATCACGGTGCCGATCATTCCTGGGCTCAAGGTGCTGACCACCAAGTCGCAGCTCGCGTCGATCCCGAAGAACTTCTACGTCGACCTGCCCGCCGCGCTCTCCGACGAGGCGAGCGCCGTAGCGGACGACCGGGTCGTCGACGTCGGCGTCGAGTGGACGCTGGCGCAGGCCGAGGATCTGCTCGCGCGCGGCGTGCCTTCGTTGCACTTCTACGTCATGCAGAGCTCCGGGGCGATCAAGAAGGTCATGGCCCGGCTCAAAGTCGCAGCCTAGGCTCTCGCTCGAGCGTTCTGTTGGGTAGGCGGAGCGGGCTCGCTCCGCTCGTTCTTGGTTCGTGCTGACTTGGTTCGTGCTGATTCGGCTGCTGGGAGTCTCTGGAGGTGGTGCGGTGAGCGTTCCCTCTTCTGAGGAGGAACCGGCCCTCGGGTGGGCGGGTCTGCTCGGGCCTGCGCTTCGCCCGCCCAACGAGCAAGTTGGCACTTCGTTCGTTTCGCTTGTGGGGCGGGCTACGAGCTTCCTCCTCAGAAGAGGGAACGCTCCCCACGTCTCGTCCGTGCCGGGGACCCACACAAGCTCCGACCTCTGCCCATGTCGTCCTGAGCGTAGCGAAGGACCTTGCGTGATGGGAGCGGAACCGCCGTCAGCGCTTCTTCAGGCGACGGCGCTAGATCCTTCACTTCGTTCAGGATGACATTGGACTGTCGTCCTCCGGAGCTGTTACTCGGACCGCTCGGGGGAAGCTGGAGTCTTCGCGGCTTCGCGGATCCGGGCGACGACCTCTTTGGCGAGGTCGTTGGGCACCGGAATCGTGAGGTGGTACTGGAGGATCTTCCAGCCATCGGCGCCCTTCTCGAGCACTCCCGTGCCGCGGCATTCGCCGTAGGCCGCCGAGTCGAGCAGCTCGTCGAACCAGGCGACAGTGCCGCCGGCGGCGAAGTCGACGTGGCGGTCGCGCGGAACGAAGGTCCAGCCCTTGGCCTGCGCGAAGTAGGGCCGGGCGAAGGCGAGAAACTGGGGCTTCGTCCAGCGCTCGGTGGCGTCGGTGCCCAGAAAGACCGAATCCCCGGCGAGGTGGCCGAAGTAGCGCGCCTCGTCGGCCACGGCGGCGGCGGCGTGGAAGTCGTCGAGCACGCCGGCGACCGCCGCGTCCTGGTCCGCCGCGCCGGCGACCTCGGCCGGTACCGGGCCGGCGCGGAGCGCGCCGCTCGGCGTCATGGTCGCGAGCGCGGCAAGCAGAAGCGTAGAGATCCTGCGCATGTTCACCTCCGGAGGCGGCCGGCGGTCGCGCCGGTCTGTCGATCACTGTAGCTCGGACCTGACGGGAGTGCGCAGCGGGGCGCCATTGACCCCCGCCGCCGCGGGCGCATACGCTCGCCGGGCCGGAGGCCCACACCGCGCGTGGCGCGTGGCGGGACCCGCCGGATCCAGCCGCCACTTTCAGAGAGATCCATGCGTCGAGCAGCGCTTTTCTGTCTGTCTCTCTCGCTTCTCGGCCCCGCTGCCGCGCAAGCGACTCCGATCGAGGGTCCGCAAGTCGGCGGCCCGGTTTCCCCACAGCTCAGCGCGCCATTGCGCGGCATGCCCTGGCGGGAGCGCGTGGGCGCGAGCGACAAGGCGGAGGACCGCATCAACCCGCTCGTCGGCGAGCCGGACCAGGGCCGGCGCGGCACCTGGAATCGCGCCGAAGTACCGCCCGATCCGCTCTCGGCGCGCTCGGTCGCCGCGGCCACCGCCGCGCCCGCCCCGCTCTTCACCTTCGACGGCACCGGCAATCCCACCGGGTGCGGCGGTTGCTCGCCGCCCGACACCGTCGGCGACATCGGGCCGAACCACTACGTCCAGATCGTCAACGCGACCAAGGTCATGGTCTTCGATTCCACGGGCGCGGTGGTCGAAGGCCCCTACAACCTCGGCACGCTCTGGACCTCCGGCAACTGCGCCGGTAACGCCGGCGATCCCGTCGTCAACTACGATCCGCTCGCCGACCGCTGGGTGCTCTCCCAGTTCGCGGGTCCGAGCCATCTCTGCTTCGCGGTCTCGACCTCGCCCGACCCGGCCGACAGCTACAACGTCTACACCTTCGACGTCGTCCAATTCCCCGACTACTTCAAGGTCGGCGTCTGGCCCGATGCCTACTACGTGGGAGCCAACCAGAGCAGCTACGCCGCCATCGCGGTCGAGCGCGAGAAGATGCTCGCCGGCCTCGCCGCGAGCTCGGTGCGCTTCACCGGCGGCGCGAACCTCTTTCTGCCTGCCGACGTCGACGGCGTCGAGCCTCCTCCCGCCGGCTCTCCGGGGCACCTCTACACCTACCTGGACAACTCGTTCCACGGCGGCAGCGATCGGATCGAGGTCTGGGACCTCGCCGTCGATTGGACCGCGCCGGGCGGCGCCACCTTCACCCTCGCGGCGAACCTGCCGGTCGCCGCCTTCACTTACTCGGTGTGCGGCTTCTTCAACTTCAACTGCGCCAAGCAGCCCGGCACGACGCAGCGCCTCGACACCGTCTCGGAGTGGCCGATGTTCCGCTTCGCCTACAGGAACCGGGGGGCGTTCGAGAGCTTCGTCGGCACCTTCACCGTCGGTGGCGCCGCGAGCGAGGTCGGCGGCGCGCCGCGCTGGTTCGAGGTGAGGAAGAGCGGTTCGGCGTGGGGCCTCTTCCAGGAGGGGACCTACGATCCGGCGGACAATCACGACCGCTACATGGGCTCGGCGGCCGAGGACAGCGCCGGCAACCTGGCCCTCGGCTACTCGGTGTCGTCGACCGCCCTGGCGCCGGCGATCCGCTACGCCGTGCGCTCTCCCGCCGATCCCCTCGGCACGCTGGGCGCCGAGGCGACGTTGATCGACGGCGCCGGCTCGCAGACCGGGTCCAACCGCTGGGGGGACTACTCCGCGCTCGGCGTCGACCCCGCGGACGATTGCACCTTCTACTACACCAACGAGTACTACCCGACGACCGCCTCGACGACCTGGTCGACACGAATCGGCGCGTTCCGCCTGCCCGGTTGCGACACCCTCTTCTTCGACGACTTCGAGACCGCCGGCTACGGCCGGTGGGACCGGATGGGCACGGAAGAGAAGCGCTGACTCGCGCCCGCGCGTTGACCTCGCGCCTCCCCTGACGTAGTCTGCGCCAGCATTTGGAGCGGTCCGGCGCGCGCGGCGCCGCCGGACACGGCAACCTGGGGCGGACACCCAAGGTGCCCTCCCGTCTCGACCTCTCGGTGGGATGGGGATGCGGCCGGACCCAATGGGCGAGGCAAACAGTGTCCGGGGCTCGATGCCCGCTCCCGATGCCTTTCGTGGAGCGGGTTTCGTCGTTTCAGGGGGCCCGCGGAGGAGGGTGGATGTCCCAGGGTCCGAGCCCGCGCGAGCGGTTCGACGGCTGCCCGGCGCCGGCGCTGGCCGCCGATCGCGAGGCGCGCGCGCAGGCGCTCTACGGCGCGCTCGAGGAGCGCATCCTCGTGCTCGACGGCGCCACCGGCACGGCGCTCCAGGGCTTCGAGCTGACGGCCGACGACTTCGGTGGTCCCGACCTCGAAGGGTGCAACGAGAATCTCTGCGCGACCCGGCCGGACGTCGTGCGCGGGCTGTCGGAGCTCTACCTGCGCGCGGGCGCGGACATCGTCGAGACCAACACTTTCGGCTCGACGCCGCTGGTGCTCGCGGAGTACGGCCTCGCCGACAGCGCCTTCGAGCTCTCGCGCCTCGCCGCGGCGCTCGCCCGCGAGGCCTGCGCCGGGTTCGACGCCCCGGGGCGGCTGCGCTTCGTCTGCGGGGCGATGGGCCCGACGACCAAGGCGATCTCGGTCACCGGAGGCGTCGGCTTCGAGGAGCTCCGTGACCACTTCGCGGTGCAGGCGCTCGGCCTGATGGCGGGCGGCGCCGACTACCTCCTGCTCGAGACCTGCCAGGACACCAGAAACATCAAGGCGGGCCTGCTGGGCATCGAGCGCGCCTTCGAGCGCGCCGGATGGCGCCTGCCGGTCGCCGTCTCGGTCACCATCGAGCCGACCGGGACGATGCTCGCGGGGCAGGACGCCGAGGCGCTCGCGGTCTCCTTGCTCCACGCCGACCTGCTCTACCTGGGAATCAACTGCGCGACCGGTCCGGCGCTGATGACCGACCACCTGCGCACGCTCTCGGAGCTCTGCCGCACGCGGGTCGCCTGCGTGCCGAACGCGGGATTGCCCGACGAGGAGGGTCGCTACCGCGAGGGCCCGGAGAGCTTCCGCGAAGTCTTCGCTCGCTTTCTCGAGGCCGGCTGGCTCAACCTCGTCGGCGGTTGCTGCGGTTCGACCGATGCCCACGTCGCGACGCTCGCGAGCCTCGTGGCCGGCCGGCGGCCGCGGGCGATCCCGCACCACCAGCGGGCGCTGGTCTCTGGTCTCGAAGCGGTCGAGCTGACCGCCGACAACCGGCCGCTGCTGGTGGGGGAGAAGACCAACGTGCTCGGCTCGCGCAAGTTCCGCGAGCTCGTTCACGCCGGCGAGCTCGAGGCCGCGGCCGAGATCGGGCGCGACCAGGTGCGCGCGGGAGCGCAGGTGCTCGATATCTGCCTGCAGGATCCCGATCGCGACGAAGTCGCCGACGTCGAGCGTTTTCTCGAACGGCTGGTGCGCGTGATCAAGGCGCCGCTGATGATCGACTCGACCGACGCGCGCGTGATGGCGCGGGCGCTCGCCTGGTGCCAGGGCAAGGCGGTGCTCAACTCGATCAATCTCGAGGACGGGCTCGATCGCTTCGAGCAGGTGGTGCCGCTCGGCCGGCGCTACGGCGCCGCCTTCGTGGTCGGCCTGATCGACGAGCAGGGGATGGCGGTCACGGTCGAGCGCAAGCTCGAAGTGGCGCGCCGGAGCTACCGGATCCTGACCGAGGAGATGGGCGTCGCCCCCGAGGACATCTGGTGGGACCCGCTCACCTTCCCCTGCGGCACCGGCGACGAGGCCTATCTCGGCTCGGCGGCGGCGACCATCGAGGGGGTGCGGGCGGTCAAGGCCGAGCTACCGCTGACCCGGACCATCCTGGGCGTCTCGAATGTCTCGTTCGGGCTGCCGTCGGCGGGGCGCGAGGTGCTCAACTCGGTCTTCCTCTACCACGCGACGCGCGCGGGGCTCGACGCCGCGATCGTCAACACCGAGCGCCTGGCCCGCTACGCCGAGATCTCCGAGCAGGAGCGGGCGCTGGCGGATTCGCTGGTCTTCCTCGCCGCCGGCGACAAGCTGGCGGGCGAGCGTGCAGTCGCGGAGTTCACCGAGCATTTTCGCGGACGAACGACGGTGAAGGCGGCTCCAGACCGCCTGTCGCTGCCGCTCGAAGAGCGGCTGGCGCGCGCCGTCGTCGAGGGGACGAAGCAGGGGCTCGAGGAGGATCTCGCCGCAGCGCTCGCCGATCCGCGCTGGCCCGAGCCGCTCGCGGTGATCAACGGGCCGCTGATGACGGGCATGTCCGAGGTCGGTCGCCTGTTCAACGACAATCAGCTGATCGTCGCCGAGGTCTTGCAATCGGCCGAGGTGATGAAGGCGGCGGTCTCCTACCTCGAGCGCTTCATGGCGAAGACGGCGGCGACCTCCAGGGGCAAGGTGATGCTCGCGACGGTCAAGGGGGACGTCCACGACATCGGCAAGAACCTGGTCGAGATCGTGCTCGCCAACAACGGCTTCGAGGTGATCAACCTCGGGATCAAAGTGCCGTCCGAGCGGCTGATCCAGGCGGCGGCCGAGCACCGGCCGGACGTCATCGGCCTCTCGGGCCTGCTGGTCAAGAGCGCCCAGCAGATGGTGCTGACCGCCGGCGACTTCGCGGCGGCGGGGATCGCGGTGCCGCTCCTGGTAGGCGGCGCCGCGCTCACGCGCAGATTCACCCATCGCAAGATCGCCGCGGCATACGGCGGCCTGTGTACCTACGCGAAAGACGCGATGCACGGCCTCGCCCTGGTCGAGCGGCTGCTCGATCCGGTGCGCCGGAGCGCGCTCGAGCGGGAGGTCGCCGCCGCGGTCGCGGCGGATCGCGCGGCCGATGCGCCGGGCGCGTCCTCGGCGCGCGTGGTCACCACGTCGCGGCGCTCGCTGGTGCGCCGCGACGTCGAGGTGCCCCGGCCGCCCGACCTCGAGCGCCATGTCGCCGAGCTCGATCTCTCCGAGGTCTGGGCGGAGCTCAATCCGCAGATGCTCTATGGCAAGCACCTGGGTCTGCGCGGCGTGGTCCGGCGCCTGGCGGCGGCGGGCGACGCCAAATTCGCCAAGCTCGAGAAGGTGATCGAGGAGCTGCAGGCGCTCGGCCGCGCCGGTGCCATGCACGCGCGCGCGGTCTGGCGCTACTTCCCGGCCCAGGCGGAGGGCGATCGCATTCGCCTGAGCGATCCAGAGAGCGGCGCCCTCGCCGCCGAGTGGATCTTCCCGCGCCAGGAGGGGCCGGAGGGGCTCTGTCTCGCCGACTACGTCCTCGACCGGGATCACGTCGCGCTCTTCGTCACCACCGCGGGGGCAGGCGTGCGCGAGCGGGTCGAGGCCTGGAAGCAGGAGGGGGAGTATCTCAAGAGTCACGCCTTCGCGGCGCTCGCGCTCGAGACCGCGGAGGCCGCGGCCGAGCACCTGCACCGTCGGCTCCGTGCCGAGTGGGGATTCCCCGATGCGGCCGCGACCGCGCTCGAAGACCGGCTCGCGGCGCGCTACCGGGGGAAGCGCTACAGCTTCGGCTACCCGGCCTGCCCGGACCTCGCCGGCCAGCGCGCGCTTTTCGCCGCGCTCGCGCCCGAGCAGATCGGCGTCGAGCTCACCGAGGGCGACATGATGGATCCGGAGGCCTCGGTCTCCGCCCTCGTCTTCCACCATCCCGACGCTCGCTACTTCGGCGTCTGAGTCGACGGGAGACGGAATGTTCGTCCCACTGACGCACGACCGGATGGTGGTCTCACGCTGGCCGGTGGCGAGCGTCGGCGTGATCGCACTCTGCGTCGCGGTCTTCCTCGGTACGCACTGGAGCGAGGCGGAGCGCGCGAGCGACGAGCTCTTCGCCGCGGCCGCCAGCTACGCTCTGCGGAACCCACGACTCGACGCCGACCCCCGGCTGCTCTCCGGCGAGATGCGCGAGCGCTTCTGGGACGAGGCGGGGGAGCTGGGGATCGAGCCGGCGCACGACGGCGACCAGGAGGAGCTCGACGCGCTCACGTCGAGCTGGCTCGAGAGCACGGCGCAGGCGCCGCACTGGCGCTGGGGCTTGGTGCCGAAGCGATTCGAGCCCGCCACGGTGGTCACCCACATGTTCCTGCACGGCGGTTGGCTCCATCTGATCGGCAATGTGTTCCTGCTCTACCTGACCGGCCCGCTGATCGAGGACCGCGTCGGCCACCTCCGCTTCGCGGCGCTCTATCTTGTCTGCGGCCTGCTGGCGGGCGCGCTCTACGGCCTGCAGAACGCCGATCTCTTCCGACCCCTGATCGGCGCTTCCGGCGCCATCGCCGGGGTCATGGGCGCCTTCGCGGTCCTCTTCGCCCGGGTGCGCATGCGCTTCCTGGTCTGGCTCGGCATCCCACTCGGCACCATGGAGGCGCCGGCCTGGGTGCTGTTGCCCTTCTGGTTCGGGCTCCAGCTCGTCGAGGGTCTGCGCGCCGATGTGATGCAGCCGGCGGGAGCGGGCGGCGTCGCGTTCTGGGCGCACGTCTGGGGCTTCGGCGCGGGCGTCGCTTTCGGCTTCGCGTATCGGCGGGAACGGCCGCACGAGCTCGATCTCGCCTCGGCCGGTCCCGACCGGCTCGAGCAGGCGCTGGCGCTCCTGCCGAAAAAGCGCTGGGACGAGGCCTGGGATCTGTTGGTCGCCGAGGCGCGGAGCGGTGCTCGTCGCGAGGAGGCGAGCCGGGCGCTGTGGGATCTCGCCAAGGAGAGCGGGCGAGCGCTCGCGGCGGCGCCCTACTTCGTCCGGCTGATCCGTGCCGAGACCCGCGGGGGCGACGCGCTGCGCGCCGCCGAGCTCTGGCGCGAGCTGCGTGGCGCGCTGCGCAGCCGGCCCGCCGATCCGTCGCTCGCAGTGGAAGTCGCCGAAGCGCTCGAGCGCGCGCGGGAGGGGCGCGAGGCGCGCGAGGAGCTGATCGAAGCGGCGCTCGAGGGGCTGGGATCCGAGACGCCGCCGGAGCTCGGCGAGCGGCTGGCTCAGCTCGCCCAGCGCCATCGCACCGCCGGCGTGCGCCGCGCGCTGAGCGCCGCCGGACAACGCGCGGACCTCGAGCCGGCGATAGGTAAGGCGGCGGCGGTCGTGCTCGCGGGTTGGGCCGCGACCGAGCTCTAGGGCCCGGTTGCGGCCCGGGCGCTCAAGCCGCGGTGTGCGCCCGCGGCAGGAAGACGCCGCGCAGCTCGGCCCAGGTGGCGCCGAGCTCGAGGAGCTCGTTGGCGCCCAGCGCGCTCTCGGCGAGCGGAAAGAGGACCTGTTCCTCCTTCAGGAAGTGATCGCGCGCGAGCTCGATGGCGGCGACGAGAGCACTCTGGGCGGCGGGACCGGATTCGGCCGCCCGGACGAAGGCCTGTTCGATGCCCTCGTGCTCCTCGCGCATGCAGGCGAGCGGGCCGGCACCGGGGAAGTGGGGGTCGAGCGCCCGGAAGAGCAGGTCGTCCTCGGCGTGGGCGTGGCCGAGGATCGCGCGGTGGAGCGCGGCGGCGACTGGCGCCGGATCCGGGTCGACGCGTTCCGCGCGGCCCGAGACGGCGTCTGCGAAGAGCATGTAGAAGACGGCGTGTTCGCCGCGCAGGGCGTCGGTGATTCTCATTCTGCCTCCCCGGAGCCGGTCGGAGGCCCCGGCGCCGACTCTGCCGCAGAGGGCGCCGGCCGCGGCATGACGAGGATCATCCCGATAGGGCGAGACACGAGACGACACGGGAGAGGCTCGAGGCGACAGGGATGGGTACGAGGCGTGGCAAGCGTCTCGGAGGGCCTCGCCGCGGCGGTCTTTCGCCGCCAGGCAGTGAGTTCTGAGGAGTTGGCTGATTCCGGCTAGGATCGCTGGGTGACCCAGGCCATCGAGGATCGGCTCGCGGAGATCCCCATTCTGAAACGGCTCCGGTCGGAGGACCGCCGGGCGATGGCGGCGGTGATGGTGCCGGTCGCCTTCGATCGGGGCGAGGAGCTGTTCGCCCAGGGCGATCCCGCGGAGTGGCTCTTTTTCGTTCTCGACGGGCACGTCAAGGTCGCCAAGATGACGCCGACGGGGCGTGAGGTGATCCTCGAGATCTTCGGCCCGGGCGATCCGGTGGGCGCTGTCGCCGTCTACGAGCAGCGCCCCTTTCCGGCGAGCGCTCGGGCGCTCGAGCCGATCCGCTGCCTGCGCATCCCCCGCGACGCCTTCTTTCGTCTGCTGGCCGAGCGGCCGACCCTGCTCGCCAGCCTGCTCGGCGGCCTCACCCTGCGCCTGATGGAGCTCACCGACAGGTTGGTCGAGCTCTCCGGCGCGCGGGTCGAGGAGCGGCTGGCGCGGTTGGTGCTCAAGCAGGCCGAGTCTCTGGGCCGCGAGGAGCGGGGCGGCGTCTTCATCCCGCTCCACCTGAGCCGCCAGGAGCTCGCCGATCTCGCCGGCACGACGGTCGAGACGGCGATCCGCGTCATGAGCCGCTGGGGCAAGAAGAAGTGGGTCGTGACCGAGCCCGAGGGCTTCCTCGTGCTCGACCGCGCCGAGCTCGAACGGCTCGCCGGTCTGACCGGCTGACGCGCCCGAGGGCGCCGACCGGCGCGCGTTCCGGACGATTTGGCCGCCGCGCGCGTCTGCGGTAGGGTCTGCCGGTCCATTGATCCGGAGGCCCCCCGCAATGCACAGAAGCGCTCGCGTCCTCGCCCTGGCTCTTGCCCTGTCCGCGCCGCTCGCCGCGGCCGACTACATCCCGCTGATCCCCAACCCCGACCGCGTCGACGAAGGGATCCGGTTCGACGACATCTTCCAGGTCGTCCTGCCCGACGGCACGATCCAGGAGTTCGGCTATTGCGGCACGCCGCACCCCGAGCCGGGGATCGAGGTCGAGGGGCCGCTGAGCCTGCTCGGCGGCAGTACGGCGGACTGCGACGGCAGCTCCGATCCGACCGCGATCGGCGGGGCGCCGCCGACGATCTACGATCCGGGACAGAGCTATCTCATCGACGTCTGGGTGCACGTCCTCCGGAACACCCCGGGCACGCTGGGTGACATTCCGGTCGCGGAGCTCTACGAGCAGATGGCGATCCTCAACGAAGACCTGCGCGCGATTCCCGGATCGTACGGCTCGGCCGGCGCCGACGGCCGGCTCTTCTTCCGTCTCAAGGGCTACGACTTCTACAACAACACCAGTTGGTTCAACGATTTTGGCTCCTACTACGACACGATCATCCAGACCGACGACCCGGACCACGATCCCGAGTTCGTGGTCAACGTCTACACCAACACGGCCAGCGACTTGCTCGGCTACGTCCCTTTCCTGCCCCACACTTCGCCGGCCTCGATCGGCGCGAAATCGGACCGGGTCGTCATCCAGTGGCAGTCGTTCGGCCGGCTGTGGAACTCGCAATGGGAGGGCGAGTACGACCTCGGCCGCACCCTGACCCACGAGCTCGGCCACTACCTGGGGCTGCCTCACACTTTCGACGGTCTCAGCTGCGTGAGCGGCGCGAGCCCGGCTTGCTTCTCGAACCAGGACCTGGTCTGCGACACGCCGCCCGAGAGCATCGCCACCGGCGGCTGCCCGGCCAGCAAGGACACTTGCGCCGGCGGCGGATCCGATCCGTTCCACAACTACATGGACTATTCCTACGACCTGTGCATGGACCAGTTCACGCTGCAGCAGTCGCGTCGCATCCGCTGCACGATCGAGCACTACCGTTCGGGTCTCTTTCAGCCCGTCATCTACTACGACGACTTCGAGACCGGCAACTTCGGCGACTGGTCGCAGGTGATCTGAGCCCACGGCTCAATTCGTGGCGCAGGTCGCTGTCGGGTGCGTAGCTTCGGACCGAGGCTCGAGTGACCGGCGGCCGCGGAGATGTCAGAGGCGCGGTCCAGCCGGCGGAGAAACCGATTCGCGATCGGTCGGTACCCCCAGAAAGCGGCTCTGAAGGGGGGAAGGGATCGGCGGTAGCGGCCACCGCGAAGCGCCGCGACGTCCCCGGGCCTCCCCCTTCTATGGCCGCCTTTCTCGGCGATCGCACCCGCGCAGCGAGAATCGCGAAGCGCCGCCTCCGGTGAGTCCGGCGCCGGAGAGGTTCCTAGCCCGAGCTCGCCCAGAGGAACGACAAGAACGAAAGAGAACAGCTCTGAAGGGGGGAAGGGATCGGCGGTAGCGGCCACCGCGCAGCGCCGCGGCGTCCCCAGCCCTCCCCCTTCTATGGCCGCCTTTCTCGGCGATCGCACCCGCGCAGCGAGCATCGCGAGGCGCCGCCCCGGCTGGGGCCGGCGCCGGGAACGTCCGCTTTCGAAGCTCGCAAAGAGGAACTAAGGAAGAGCGGATCTAGAGAAAATAGAGGGTCTCGTCGACCTTGGGCCGGCGCAGGCGGCGGGCGAGGGCGGCGGGCTTCAGCTTGAAGAAGTCGGCGAGGTCGTCGTCACCCTCTTCGCCACCGCCCATCTCCTCTTCGAGCGCGTCGGGGTCGTCGCCCCGGTCGAGCCGCTCGAGCATCTCGCGCATCTTGGGACCGGCCTCGAGGCCGGTCAGCTCGGTGAACCGGCGTAAGAAGCGCGAGACCTCGCGCGGGTCCTGTGGCCCCTCGCCGTCGACGCCCCCCATCTCGCCCGCGAGCTCGGCCATTGCGCGCTCGAGGCGTTCGTCGTCGACGCCGGCGAGCGGGTCGTCGGCGTCCGCACCCTCCTCGGCGCGACCGCCGCTTCGAACCATCGCGAAGCGCGACGGCCGGCGATCCAGGTCGGCATGGCCGCAGCGCGGACAGGCGGGCCGCGCCGAGGTGTCGACCCGGGCGGAGAAGAAGCTGTACAGCGTGTGGCAGTCGGGGCAGTAGAACTCGTAGATGGGCATCTTGAGTGTGGGAATCCTAGCCCGTCCGGGCCTGCGTCGATGCCGATTCGACAGCGTGAGCCCCAAACGGTACTATTCGGACGTCTAGATCCTTTGATCGGGAGGTGGTCGTCGCTTGGAGAGACCTGGTGAGCGTGGCTTCAGAAGTTCGCCGCGGCGCCCCTGCCGCGCTCGAGATGAAAGATCGATCCCTTAGGAGGTTTACATGAAGAGGTTGGCGACTGGTTGCTGTCTTGCTCTGCTGGCGCTCGCCGCTCCGGTCATCGCTCAGGGCCCCCCCCAGATCGACGCACCGAACGGCTACTGCACGATCGACGCGGTTCCAGCGGCGACGCTGCTGCTACCGTACTTCGAGGTCGACATCGACGATGTCGGCGGCGTCGACACGTTCTTCTCGGTCAACAACGCGATGTACTACAGCGTGCTGACCCACGTCATCGTCTGGACCGACATGTCGGTCGAGGCGCTCGACTTCAACATCTACCTGACCGGTTACGACGTGCAGACCGTCGGCCTCGGGCTGATCATCCGCGACGGCATCCTGCCGCGCACCAACCGCACGGATTCCGTCAGCCCGCGCGGTCCGTACTCGGCGCCGCATCCCTCGGCCGCGGCCTATCCGGGTTGCGCCGGCGTCCTGCCCTACACCAACCCGGTGCTCGACGCCGACTTCCTGGCGCACCTGCAGTCGATCCTGACCGGCGGCCCGTCGGCGATCTACGGCGGCCGCTGCGGCGGCTACGACCATGGCGACAACATCGCCCGCGGCTACGTCACCGTCGACGTGATGCGGGACTGCACGCTGCTCACTCCCTGCGATCCGGGCTACTTCGTGAGCGTCCCGGGAGTCGAGCTCGACGACCTCGTCGGCGGCTGGGACAACGCGCTGTGGGGCGACTGGTACATGATCGACTACGCCAACGACTTCGCGCAGGGCGACACGCTCGTCCACGTGCAGGCGATCGATCCGTACGACATCGTCCCTCAGGGACTGGCAGAATTGCCCGACGGCCTGGTCGGCCCCGAAGCCCTCTTTTCGACCTTCTGGGGCCGTTGCGCGACGTTCTACGACACGTTTCGGGTCTCGCTCGACTTGCGCGAGCCGCTGGCCTCGACCTTTGCGACGCGCTTCTACCAGAACGCCGCGTTCTCGGGCGGCACGGACCTGCTGGTCTGGCGGGATTCGCTGTTCAACGTCAGCTTCGGCGAGGACGATGGCTTCAGCTGCTCCTTCGGCCCCGCTTGGTTCCCGCTGAACGAGCGCCAGGTCGTCTTCTTCGACGAGCAGGAGAACCCGGAGACCATCTGCACCATCTCGCCCTGCCCGGAGGAGGACATCCTCTTCCCGATCGAGGCCCAGCGCATTTCGGTGGGCGATCTCGAGGTGACTCCGGAGTCCGGTTGGGTCTACATGAACCTCAACCAGGTGTGGGACGTGCCGGTGCACGGTTCGACCGTCCTGGGCGCCCAGGCCTGGGTCACGGCGGTGCACAGCGCCGAGGGTCGCTTCAGCGCCGGCCTGTCGGCGATTCAGCTCGACTCGGTCTGCGACTTCCAGAGCGTCTTGATCGGCCCCTACGACGACTTCCCGGTGAGCGAGACCGCCTATCCGTGGACCTACTTCTTCTACTCCTACACCCACGGTCCATGAGTGCGGCAATGAGCTGACCGGTTCCGGCGACGGAGCCGCGGTTTTTCCGGGGGCGCGGGCCGCGAGGTCCGCGCCCCTGCGCATTCCCCTTCGAGATTCGTGCGAGCCCGCTCAGCAAGGCCGCTCGTGGGGCGGCAAGTCGACTTGATCCCCGTCCTGTCGTATAGTCACGGGGCTAAGAACCGTTGCTGAGGGGGTGATTTTCCAGGGACTGGAATCCGGGAGAATCGACACGAAGTGAGCTGCCGGCGACACGCCGGATGGGCTCACCGACGATCGTCTGATCGAAATCTCATAGGGAGATGCATTCATGAAGAAGATCATTTCTTGCCTGGGGGTCGCGCTTCTGGCCTGCGCCGGCGTCGCCACCGCCCAACCGGGACCACTGCCGATCCAGCCCTGCTCCATCGAAGCGACGCCGGCGGCGACGCTGCTGCTGCCGTACTTCGAGGTCGACATCGACGATTCGAGCGGCGTCGACACGCTCTTCTCGGTCAACAACGCGATGTACTACAGCGTGCTGACCCACGTCATCGTCTGGACCGACGCGTCGGTCGAGGCGCTCGACTTCAACGTCTACCTGACCGGCTACGACGTCCAGACGATCGGCCTCGGGCTGATCATCCGCGACGGCATCCTGCCGCGCACCAACCGCACGGACTCTGTCAGCCCGCGCGGTCCGTACTCGGCGCCGCATCCCTCGGCCGCGACCTATCCGGGTTGCGCCGGCATCCTGCCCTACACCAACCCGGTGCTCGACGAAGAGTTCCTGGCGCACCTGCAGTCGATCCTGACCGGCGGTCCGTCGGCGATCTACGGCGGCCGGTGCGGCGGCGCGGACTACGGCGACAACATCGCCCGCGGCTACGTCACCGTCGACGTGGTCAACGACTGCACGCTGCTCACTCCTTGCGACATCGGCTACTTCACGATCCAGAGCAGCGATGATTTTCCGATCATCGGCGCCTACGACAACGCGATCTGGGGCGACTGGTACATGATCGACTACGCCAACAACTTCGCGCAGGGCGACACGCTCGTCCACATCGAGTCGGTCCTCCGCAACATGGTCGAGAATGGGCCGGATGGCGGCATCGCGTTCAGCGGGCCGGTCGACTGGACCTTCTGGGGCCGCTGCGCCACGATTTTCGACGGCGATCGCGAAGTCGTCGACTTCCGCGAGCCGCTGCCGTCGACCTTCGCGACCCGCTTCTACCAGAATGCCGCGTTCACGGGCGGCACCGACTTCCTGGTCTGGCGCGACTCGCTGTTCAATCACGCGTTCGGCGACGAGGACGGCTTCAGCTGCACGTTCGGCCCGAGCTGGTTCCCGCTCAACGAGCGCCAGGTCGTCTTCTTCGACGAGCAGGAGAACCCGGAGGAGATCTGCACGATCTCGCCCTGCCCGGAGCAGGACATCCTCTTCCCGCTCGAGGCACAGCGCATCTCGGTGTCGGACCTCGAGATCTCGGCGGAGTCGGGCTGGGCCTACATGAACCTCAACCAGCTCTGGTTTACCCCCGGTCCGGTGGTCTTCGCCGGCCAGGCCTGGGTGACCGCGGTGCACAGCGCCGACGGGCGGTTCAGCGCCGGCCTGCCGGCGATCCAGCTCGATTCTGTCTGCGACTACTCGAGCATCCTGATCGGTCCGTACGGCCCGGACTTCCCGGTCGACGAGGGCTCTTATTCGGCGGCCTATTCGTACTACTACTTGAACTACACCACCCTCACCGGCGAGTTCCGGCACCGCCAGGGACATCAGGACGTGCGCAACCCGCTCAACTGATCGATTCCGAGAGCGGACAGTTCTTGGGGCGCGGACCGCGAGGTTCGCGCCCCGTTTCTTTTGTGCCGGGACCAGGCGGTTTGTCCTGCGAACCTCGTCGGAGTAGAATGTACCCGATCGGATCTTTTGATCGGGAGGTGATCGTTTTCACGGGGGAGTATCCCTGAACCGAGATTCGTTGGTTCGTGTTGTCGGCAGTTCATCTGCAATCATCACCCGGGTCCGGGCTGCCGGGCCTCTACGGAGAATCGAATGAAGAAGCTACTCACTTGCTTCGCGCTCGCCGCGTTCGCCCTGGCCGCTCCGGCCTCGGCGAATCTCTGCACCATCGAAGCGACGCCGGCGGCGACGCTGCTGCTGCCCTACTTCGAGGTCGACATCGACGATGTCGGCGGCGTCGACACGTTCTTCTCGATCAACAACGCCCGTTACTACAGCGTGCTGACCCACGTCATCGTCTGGACCGACATGTCGGTCGAGGCGCTCGACTTCAACATCTACCTGACCGGTTACGACGTGCAGACCGTCGGCCTCGGGCTGATCATCCGCGACGGCATCCTGCCGCGCACCAACCGCACGGACTCTGTCAGCCCGCGCGGTCCGTACTCGGCGCCGCATCCCTCGGCCGCGGCCTATCCGGGTTGCGCCGGCGTCCTGCCCTACACCAACCCGGTGCTCGACGCCGACTTCCTGGCGCACCTGCAGTCGATCCTGACCGGCGGCCCGTCGGCGATCTACGGCGGCCGCTGTGGCGGCTACGACCATGGCGACAACATCGCCCGCGGCTACGTGACCGTCGACGTGATGCAGGACTGCACGCTGCTCACGCCCTGCGATCCGGGGTATTTCGTCATTACGCCCACCGTCGGCCCCGACGATCTCGTCGCCGACTGGGACAATGCGATCTGGGGCGA
Source organism: uncultured Acidobacteriota bacterium (assembly GCA_963700315.1). GTDB lineage: Bacteria > Acidobacteriota > Thermoanaerobaculia > Multivoradales > JAGPDF01 > JACTMI01. Next base: position 30,667 of record CAVOXC010000008.1, read on the forward strand.
TTGGTACATGCTCGACTACGCCAACGACTTCGCGCAGGGTGACACGCTCGTCCATGTCGAAGCGATCTACGCGCTGAATGGCGACAACGCGCCCGAGGGTGATCCGATTCCCGCCGGTTTCGGCGGCTGGACGTTCTGGGGCCGTTGCTCGACCTTCATCGACTCCGACCGGCTGACGTTGGACTTCCGCGAGCCGCTGGCCTCGACCTTCGCGACCCGCTTCTACCAGAATGCCGCGTTTACCGGCGGCACCGACTTGCTGGTCTGGCGCGACTCGATCTTCAACTCCTCGTTCGGCGAGGAGGACGGGTTCAGCTGCACGTTCGGCCCGGACTGGTTCCCGCTCAACGAGCGCCAGGTCGTCTTCTTCGACGAGCAGGAGAACCCGGAGGAGATCTGCACGATCTCGCCCTGCCCGGAGCAGGACATCCTGTTCCCGCTCGAGACGCAGCGCGTCTCGGTGTCGGACCTCGAGATCTCGGCGGAGTCGGGCTGGGCCTACATGAACCTCAACCAGCTCTGGTTCGTCGGCGGCGAGCCGACGGTTTTCGCCGGCCAGGCCTGGGTGACCGCGGTGCACAGCGCCGACGGGCGGTTCAGCGCCGGCCTGCCGGCGATCCAGCTCGATTCTGTCTGCGACTTTTCGAGCATCCTGATCGGTCCGTACGGTCCGGACTTCCCGGTCGACGAGGGCTCTTATACGGCGGCCTACTCTTACTACAACCCCACGAAGACGAACCCGCGGACCGGACCGGTGAGCAACCCGCTCAACTAGCTCGGATCGATCCAGCGGAGCAGGTTCTGGGGCGCGGGCCGCGAGGCTCGCGCCCCTCTTCGTTGCCGCCCGCCGGCGCGCCCCCGACGCGTCGGCGGGTCGCTTGCAACCCTGCCGCCCCTGTCTGCGTAGACGGCGTTGCGCTTCGACCGACCGGTCGGTAGACTTCCGACCGGTCGGTCGAAACGGCCGAAGGATGGAGGCGCACGAGTGGATTCCGAGCCTGTGACGAACACGGTGGAACGGTTGCGCGAGGCGGCGCTCGAGCTGTTCGGCGAGCGGGGCTACGACGGCGTCTCGATGGCCGAGCTGGCCGAACGGGTCGGCATCGCCAAGCCGAGCCTCTACAACTACTTCCGGTCCAAGGAGGATCTCCTGCTCGATCTTGTCGAGGCGGGGGCCACGGAGTGGCGAGGGCGCTGCATGGCGCCCTTTGCGGCGCCCGGGCGGTTCGAGCAGCAGCTCGGCGCCCACCTGCGGCGGGTGGTCGAGTTCGATCGCGAGCGCCCCCACATCGTCGCCGTCTTCCACATGGCGGCGCATCACGTTCAGGGCGAGCTCGCGCGGCGCGTCCGCGCGCTGAGCGACCAGATCGAAGCGGAAATCGCCTGCGAAGTGCTGGTCCGGATCGAAGAGGCTGTCGCCACCGGCGAGCTCGACGCGGCGGATCCCGAGGATGTCCGGATCTTTCTCGGCATCTTCCTTCACGGTCTGATGTTCCAGCAGACGAGCTGTCCTGCCGGAGCCGGCTTATCGCCCGAGCGGCTCGAGGCGGTCTGGCGCGCGCTCTACCGCGCGATCAGCGGCAGGCTCCCAGAGCGGGCACTCGACTCATGAATCCCAGAATCCTCGCCGCCGCGCTCTGCGCGGTGGCCCTGCCGGCGCGAGCCGTGAGCGTCGACCTCGATCGCGCGATCGCGATCGCGCTCGAGCGCAACCCGGGACTGCTCGCGGTCGAGGAGACCCGCGCGCAAGTCGCCGGAGGCATCCTCGAGGCCCGGGCGGGCGCCTTTCCCCAGGTCGCGCTGGTGAGCTCCTGGGGGCGCTCGCGCAATCCCGCGCTGCTCAACAGCCCCGACTTCGAGGAGATCCTCGCTCAGTTCCCGAGCGGCTTCGAGCCGTCCGAGCAGGAGCTGAGCCGCACCGTGATCGAGGTGTCGCAGCCGATCTGGACCTTCGGCAAGGTCGGCGCCGCGATCGATCTCGCCAAGATCGTCGCGGACGCGGCGGAGGCTCAGATCTCCACCGCCCGGCTCGACACCGCGCTCGAGGTCGCCGAGGCCTACTACTCGGTCCTCGCCGCCCGGGATGGCCTGGCGACCGTCGAGAGCGAGCGCGAATTCCGGCGCGGCGATCTCGAACGGGTCGTGATCCTGCTCGAGATCGGCGAAGCGACGGAGCTCGAGCGGCTCCGCGCGGTCTCCGCGCTCGCCGAGGTCGAGCCCGAGGTGGCGCGGCGGCAAGGCCTGGTGGCCGTCGCCGAGACGCGACTGCGTCGCGCCCTCGCGCTGCCCGTGGGCGAGCCGCTCGAGCTCGCCGCCGTCGCCCGGGAGCTGCCGGCGGAGGTGCCGATCGAGGGCCTGCTCGAAGTGGCCCTGCTCGAGCGGCCGGAGCTCGCCGATCTGCGCGCTCAGACCGACGTCTACGAGCAACGCAAGACCATCACCCACGCCGAGGGGCTGCCGCAGATCGATTTCACCGGAAGCTACGGGCGCGAGGTCCGTGACGTCGGCAACTTCAGCGACCCGCTCTACTCGTCCTGGCAGGTCGGGGTCGGTCTGCGCTGGGAGTTCCTCGACGGCGGGCGCCGAGCCGGTCAGGTCGCCCAGTTCGAGAGTCAACGCCGGCAGCTGGCGCTGCAGCTCGAGGATCTGCGCGGCCGCGTGCGCCTCGAGATCGATCAGGCCTGGAGCGACCTCCATACCGCGCGCGCCCGAGCGGCCGCGGCCGACGTGGCGGCCGCCGCCGCCCGCGAGGCCGTGCGCGTGGCGCGCGAGAGCTACGAGCAGGGAGTCGCCACTCAGACCGACCTGCTCGACGCGCAGAGCCGTTCCATCAACGCGGAAGTGCTCGCGGTGAGCTCTTTCTACGAAGCCCTGATCCAGGCCTCGAGGCTCGCCCGCAGCCTGGGCCGCCTGCCCAATCGGAGCTGGAATCTCGCCACGGAGAACTGACCTCCATGTTTCATTTCGACGTCCGCCCCGTCCTCCTGCTGATCCTCCTGCCGGCCGCCCTCGGTTGCGGCTCGAGCTCGGCCGAGCCGACTCCGGAGCCGGCAGAGCGGGTCGCGCAGGTGCGCACCCTGGAGCTCGAAGCGCGCGCGGTGGTCGATCGGGCGAGCCTGCCCGCCGACCTGCTGCCGTTGCATCGAGCGACGCTCGCCGCCGAGGTGGGCGGTGTCGTCGAGACCGTCGCCGTGCAGCTGGGCGATCGGGTCGCGGCCGGCCGGGTGCTCGCCACGATCGACGAGAGGGCGTCCGCGCAAGCCGTCGCCGAATCCGAAGCGCTGCTGCGCCAAGCCCGCCTGCAGCACGAGCGGGCACAGAACCTGTTCGACCGCAAGGCCGTCACGAAAGCGAGCTTGCTCGACGCCGTGACCGCTCGGGATGTCGCGGAGGCGCGGCTGGCTGGCGCCAGGCTCGAGCTCGACAAGGCCCGCGTGCGCGCGCCCTGGGGCGGGCAGATCGCTGAGCGCTATGTCGAGGCTGGTGCTTACGTTGCGCCGGGAACGCCCCTTTTCGAGCTTGTGGACACCTCCCGAATCAAGGTGCGCGCGCCGGCTCCGGCCGCCGACGTCCCGCTCCTCGCGGTCGGACTGGAGGTCGAGGTGCGAGTCGACGCCCTCCCCGGCGAGGTCTTTCGTGCCCGGATCGCCCGGCTCGGCGCCGAGCTCGACCCGCGCACCCGGACGCTCGCCGTCGAGGCCGAGATCGTCAACCCGGGCGGGCGGCTGTGGCCGGGCATGCCGGCTCGACTCGACGTGCCCCGCCGCGAGCTCTTCGAGGCGCTGCTGGTACCGCTGTCCGCTCTCGTCGATCTCGGTGGCACCAAGGCGGTGTGGGCGGTCGAAGCGGGTCGCGCGACACGACGTGACGTCGTCTTGGGTCCGGTGATCGGCGAAGAGGTCGTGGTCGAAGGCCTCGCGCGCGGTGCGCGCGTGATCGTCGAAGGCCAGCATGCCGTCGGCGAGGGGCAGAAGGTCGAGGAGGTCTGAGTTGAGGCTCGGCGAGCTCGCGGTCAAGAACCGCGCCACGATCTTCTTCGCGATCGTCGCCGTGTCGATCGCCGGCCTCTCGGCATACTCGTCGCTGCCGCGCGAGAGCTTTCCCGACATCTCGATTCCGAACATCCTGGTCTACACGGTATGGCCGGGCGCTTCGCCGACCGACGTCGAGACGCAGATCACCGACGAGCTGGAGCGGGAGCTGCAGGGGTTGGAGGGGGTCAAGGAGATCACCTCCGCCTCGAACGAGAGCGTGTCGACGGTCAACGTCGAGTTTGTTTCGGGCACCGACCTCGATTTCGCGCTGTCGAAGGTGCGCGACCGCGTCAACATCGCCAAGTCGGAGTTCCCGGAGGACGCCGAGGAGCCGATTCTGCGCGAGCTCAACTTCTCGGACGTGCCGATCGTTCAGATCCACCTCTCGGGCGACCTCGGGCCAGTCGAGCTGCGGCGGCTCGCCAAGGACCTCCAGGACGAGGTCGAAGCGATCCAGGGCGTGTTGCGCGCGACGCTGGTGGGTGGGGTCGAGCGCGAGGTCCAGGTGGATCTCGATCCGGAGCGGCTGCGGCTCTACGGCGTCGGGCTGGACGACGTGATCGACACGGTCCGCGACGAGAACGTCTCGATACCCGGCGGCGACCTGAAGCTCACTTCCCAGTCGCTGGCGCTGCGCGTGCCGGGAGAAGTCGACGATCCGCGGCAGATCGAGTCGTTCGTGATCAAGGCGGTGGACGGACAGCCGGTGCGGATCCGCGACCTGGGCACCGTGACCTACGGCTTCAAGGAGCGCTCATCGTACTCGCGCATCGACGGCGAGGAGTCGGTGATGCTGTCGGTCCAGAAGCGGGTCGGCGCCAACATCATCGAGGTCGCCGACGCCATCAAGGTGGAGGTCGAGCGGCGGCGCCAGTCGTGGCCGCTGGGCCTCGAGGTCAACTTCCTCGCCGACCAGTCCAAGGACATCCGGATCATGGTCGCCGATCTCGAGAACAACATCCTGACCGGCGTCGTGCTGGTGATCGCGGTGCTGTTCTTCACCATGGGCCTACGCAACGCTTTGTTCGTTGGCCTCGCCATCCCGTTGTCGATGCTACTCACCTTCGTCATCGTCCAACTCTCGGGGATGACGCTCAACATGATGGTGCTGTTCTCCCTGGTTCTCGCCGTCGGCATGCTCGTCGACAACTCGATCGTGGTCGTCGACAACATCTACCGTCATGTCCAGGAAGGCAAGAGCCCGGCCGAGGCGGCGATCGTGGGGTCGCGCGAGGTCGGCGCCGCGGTGCTCAACTCGACGCTGACGACGATCGGCGCCTTCGTGCCCCTGTTCTTCTGGCCCGGGATCGTCGGCGACTTCATGTCGATTCTGCCGATCGCCGTCTGCATGGCGCTGGCGGCGTCGCTGGTCGTGGCGTTCACCTCGAATCCGGCGCTCGCCACGCAGTTCATGAGGCTGGGCCGCGACGAGGGCGTCGTGGTCGATGATCGTGGCGAGCTTCCCGACGGAGCCGGCGCCATCGGCAGGGTGCTGGCGCGCTATCGCGGCGCGCTGACCTGGGCCCTCGATCATCGCCTCGCGGTGCTGGCGGGAACCGTGGCGTTGTTCGTGGCCGTTCTGCTGGTCTACGGCGAGCTCAATCACGGCACCGAGTTCTTCCCGGAGACCGAGCCGCGCCAGATCTGGGCGACGGTCGAGACGCCGCCGGGAACACGGCTCGAGCAGACCGACAGGATCGTCCAGGAGCTCGAGCGGCGGCTGGGCGATCTGCCGGACCTGCGCGTGCTCGCGGCGGCGTCGGGCGCGGGCGCCACGGGGGACGAGTTCAGCGGTGGGCGCTCCGAGGGCGGCGACCCGACGCGCGGCCGGGTCACGCTCGATCTGCTCGACATGGAGGATCGCAGCCAGAGCTCCTTCACGACGCTGGAGGAGGCGAGACGGCGGGTCAAGGGGATTCCGGGCGCGACCATCAACGTCGAGCGCCCTCAGGAAGGGCCGCCAGTCGGCGATGCGCTGTCGATCGAGATCTCCGGAGACGATTTTGCCCGCCTCGGCGCGATCGCCGAGACGATCCAGCGCCAGATCGCGGACGTCCCGGGTCTCGCCACGCTCGACAGCGACTTCGATCTGGCGCGCCCGGAAGTGGTGGTGCGAATCGACCGGGTTCAGGCCGCCCGGCTCGACCTGACGACCGCGAAGATCGCTTCGACCCTGCGCACCGCCTTCAACGGCACGGCAGCGTCGACGTTTCGCGACGGCGAGGACGAGTGGGACGTGACCGTCCGCTTCGCGCCGGAGGCCCGCGCCAGCCTCGCCGACCTGTCGCGACTCACGATCGCGACCGAAGACGGCGAGCTGATCCCCCTCGACACCGTCGCCAGGGTGGAAACGGGCGCCGCGCTCCAGGCGATCCAACACAAGAACCGCCGCCGCGTCGTGACGGTCGCGGGCAAGGTGACGAGCCCCGAGCTGGCGGAGCCGGTGCGCGCGGCCGCGCGCGCCCGCATCGACGCGCTGCCGGGCCTGCTGCCGGCCGGCTACTCGCTGCGTTTCGCCGGGCAGAGTCAGGACGAAGACGAGGCCAAGGCCTTTCTGTCCAAGGCCTTCATGTACGCCATCCTGCTCGTGCTCTTGCTCATCGTCGGCCACTTCAATTCCTACGCCGTCCCCTTCATCATCATGTCTTCGGTGGTGATGTCGATGATCGGGGTGCTGATCGGCTTGCTCGTTACCGGGACCTCGTTCGGCATCATCATGACCGGCCTCGGCGTCATCTCGCTCGCCGGCGTGGTGGTCAACAACGCCATCGTGCTGCTCGACTACGCCGAGCAGATGCGCCAGAAGGGATTGCCCCGGCGCCTGGCGGTGCTGGTCACCGGAATGCGGCGCCTGCGCCCGGTGGTGTTGACGGCGGTCACCACGATCCTCGGCCTGATTCCCACGGTAACCGGATTCGGCTTCGACTTCCGTCGCTTCGCCTTCGTCGCGGCGGGCGAGTCGAGCCAGTGGTGGCGGCCGATGGGGGTGGCGGTCATCTTCGGGCTCGCTTTCGCCACCTTCCTCACCCTGGTCGTCGTGCCTGTGCTCTACGACCTGTTGCTCGACGCGCGCGAGCGCTCGAGCCGCCGGCGCGGGGCGCGCGAGATCGATCGGTTGCGCCGCGCAGGTGGGGCGGCCGACCGAGAGACGGCCTGGGAGGGGGAGGGCGCGATCGGCGCGGAGGTCGACTCGGAGCCGCAACCCGCTCTGGCCGAGTAGCGCCTCCCGCTGGCGCCGGGAGTGGACGAGGCGCGGTACTCCGTAGAGAATGACGCCTCCCATGACCGTCTCCTCGAGTCTCGCTCGGCTCAGCCTCCAGGCTCTCTGTTTCGCGGCCGTCGCCGCGAGCGCGCAGCCGCCGGCGGTCGCTCCGGACGAGGAAGGCCGCTTCCTCGACCTGGTCGAACGGGAGTGGCGCTGGCGCCTGATCGAGAACCCGCTGCTCGCCACTGCCGCCGGCGTGCACGACTACGACGATCGCCTTCCGGACGAATCCCTCGCGGCGGACGAGCGGCGGACCGCCGAGACCGCGGCGTTTCTGGCCGACCTCGCGGCAATCGACAGGAGTCGCCTGCCGGCCTCTCGCCGGGTCGATCTCGACATTTTCCGGGCTCAGCTCGAGGATCGCCTGGCCGCCCACCGCTTCAGCGAACAGCTGCTGCCGCTGAACGCCGATTCGGGTTTCCACACTTCCTACGCGCTGCTGCCGCGCCAGGTGCCGCTGTCGACGGTGCGCGACTACGACAACTACCTGGCGCGCCTCCGTGCCCTGCCGCAGGTGCTCGATCAAAACATCGCTCTACTCGCCGAGGGCCTGCGCCGAGGCATCACCGTGCCGCGCGCGACCCTCGACGGGATCGACACGACCATTCGGCCGCTCGCCGAGGTGGCGCCCGAACAGCATCCGCTGTACGAGCCGTTCGCGCGGTTTCCGGCGACCTTCGGCGCCGGGGAGAAGGAGCGGCTGCGCCGGACCGGGCGGGCCGCGGTCGAGGAGATCCTCCAGGCCTATGGTCGCGTGCTCGACTTCATGCTCGAGGTCTACCTGCCCGGCGCGCGCACGACGCTCGCGGCGACGACGCTGCCTGATGGCGATGCCTACTATCGCTTTCTAATCCGTCGATTCACCACGCTCGAGCAGGGCGCCGACGAGATCCATCGTCTCGGCCTCGCCGAGGTGGAGCAAATCCGGAACGAGATGGACGGCGTGATCGCCCGCGCCGGTTTCACGGGGACCTTTCCGGAGTTTCTCGACTTCCTGCGCACCGACCCCCGCTTCTATCCCAAGACGGCGGAGCAACTGCTCGAGGCGGCGGCCTGGATCGCCAAGCGGATGGACGGCAAGCTCCCGGCGCTCTTCGGCCGCTTGCCGCGCCAGCCCTACGGCGTCGCGCCGGTGCCCGCGGCGCTGGCGCCGAAGTACACCGCCGGCCGCTACTCCGGCTCGCCACGCGAGTCGACGGAGCCTGGGTGGTACTGGGTCAACACCTACGCCCTCGATCGCCGGCCGCTCTACAACCTGCCCGCCTTGACGCTGCACGAGGCGGTGCCGGGGCATCACCTGCAGGGCGCGCTCGCCGAGGAGCAAGAGGATGTGCTGCCCTTTCGCCGCTTCTCCTACATCTCCGCCTTCGGCGAGGGGTGGGGGCTCTATTCGGAGTGGCTCGGTCTCGAGACCGGGATGTACGAGGATCCATACGATGAGTTCGGGTATCTCACCTACCAGGCTTGGCGCGCCTGCCGGCTCGTCGTCGACACCGGCGTCCACGCTTACGGTTGGAGCCGTGACCGGGCGATCGACTACCTGGCGGCGAATACCGCGCTCTCCCTGCATGAAGTCGAGACCGAGATCGACCGCTACATCTCCTGGCCCGGACAGGCGCTCTCCTACTACACGGGCTACCTGAAGATGCGTGAGCTGCGCGCGCGTGCCGAGGCGGCTCTGGGCGCGGGCTTCGACCTGCGGGCCTTCCACGACGAGCTGCTGGCGCAGGGCTCGTTGCCGTTGCCGGTGCTCGACGCCCGGATCGACGAGTGGATCCGTTTCCGCCGAGCCGAGAGCGGAGGAGCCGAGTGACAGAGGCCGCTACCGACACCGCATCGACGAGCGCGCAATCCACCGACGAGCTGCTGCGCACCGAGCTCTTTCACATCGGCGCCACCCCCGTGACCGTGGCGACGTTGGTGACGATGGGGCTCGTCCTGCTCGCGACGGTGGTGCTCACCAGCTTGCTCGAGCGGCTGGTGGAGCGCGTGCTGCGGGCGCGCGGCAAAGCCGGCCCGGGGGAGATCAAGGCCCTGCAGCGGATTCTCCGCTATGCGCTCTGGCTGCTCGGGCTGACCATCGCGTTGTCGACCGCCGGCGTCAACCTGACGGCGCTCTTTGCCGCCAGCGCCGTCTTCGCGGTGGCGCTCGGCTTCGCGATGCAGAACATCGCCGAGAACTTCGTCGCGGGCGTGCTGTTGCTGCTCGAGCGGGCGATCAAGCCGGGCGACGTGCTCGAGGTCGAGGGGCAGATGGTCAAGGTGGTCCACATGGGGATCCGCACCACGGTCGCGCGCACCCTCGACGACGAGGATCTGGTGATCCCGAACAGCCGCTTGGTGCAGTCGGCGGTCAAGAACTACACGCTTCGCGATCCGCAGTTTCGGGTGCGAGTGCGGGTCGGCGTCGCCTACGAATCGGACATGAAACGGGTCGCCGATACGCTGGCGCGAGCGCGCGAGGACCGTCGCGTGGGGGCTCGACGAGCCGTCGCCGCGGGTGATCCTGCTCGAGTTCGGGTCGTCGTCGGTCGACTGGGAGGTCTCGGTCTGGACCCACGAGCCGTGGCGGCAGCGCCAGCAACGCTCCGAGCTGCAGCTGGCGATCTGGTACGCGCTCAAGGAGGCGGAAATCACGATCGCCTTTCCGCAGCTCGACCTCCACCTCGACCGGCGGGCGCTCCCGGAAGGGTTGGAGGGGCTGGATTCGCGTCCGGTGCGCCCTGGCCGGGCGCCGGCGGACCGGGGCTAGGCGCTCGCGCCGGAACCGCGCGGACGCCGCCCAGTGTTAGAATCCGAGCGGCTTCCAGAGGAGGTAAACCCGTGAAAACGAAGGCGTTTCTGATTCTGCTCCTGGTTCTTGCTGCCGCGGCTGGCGGCTTTTGGGGTGCGCGTGAGCTCGAGCGCCGCCGTTGTGCGAAGGAGAAGGCCGAGCTGAGGGTACTGCAGTCGCAAGCGCTTCGTGCGGTCCGAACCGAGGCCGAGAGTTGGGCCGACGCCATCGCGCGACGCCAGGCCGAGGCGGTGCTGCGGGCCTTCGTCGCCGGCGTCTTTCCCTCGATCCTGGCCGATCGACGCGAAGGGCTCACGATCTCTTCGACGAGCCTGTTGAGAGTCCCGGGCGTCGAGGGAATTCACGTGCTGCGCCCCGACGGCGAGATTCTCTACTCGAGCAACGTCAAGATGACCACGACCGGAGAAGTGGGGGAGAGCGGCAGCTGGGCGCTGGCTGCGCCGGAGCTGACCACTCGGGCCGGCGCGCGGCAGGGCAGTCTCGAGCTCGCGGTGCCCCTGGTCGACGCCGGCCAGGTCCTGGCCGTGGTTTGGCTGGAGTACGGACTGGACTCGATACGGGATGCGGGCCGGCCCGCCGGCCTGGCTCCGGCGGAGTCGACTCCGACTGCTCCGGTGAGCCCGGACGGCGACTCGGAGAATGTCGGATCGGCGCCAACCGACGGCGGGATGGAGCCCGCGGCGACGTCGCCTTCCGCCTCGGGCGAGGGTCTCTGAGCGGACCCGCCGAGACCCGTCGCCGGCGCCTCCCGAGCGTTCGCCGGGGGGCCCAGATGCCATGACTTCGTCGACGAATGGGAGCGTGACCTCCAGCGAGAACTCGTTCGTTCCGGCGGGGCACGGCTTCGGCACGGCGCCCGTCTTCCTGGCGTCGATCTGCACCATCCTCGGCGCGATCCTCTACCTGCGCTTCGGTTACGCCGTCGGACACACCGGCCTGGTCGGCACCCTGCTGATCGTGCTGCTCGGCCACCTGGTGACGCTGCCGACCGCGCTGGCGATCTCGGAAATCGCCACCAACCGGAGAGTGGAGGGGGGCGGCGCGTACTTCATCATCTCGCGCTCGTTCGGCAAGACGATCGGCGCTTCGATCGGCATCGCGCTCTTCCTCTCGCAGGCGATCTCGATCGCCTTCTACATGATCGCCTTCGCCGAGGCGTTCCGGCCGCTCGCCGGTTCGTTCGAGCACTTGACCGGGATCCCGTTCGACCTGCGTTACATCTCGCTGCCCGCGACAGGGGCATTGATCTTCTTGGTACTGCTACGCGGCGCCGACATCGGAATCCGTTTCCTCTGGGGAATCGCCGCGGTCCTCGCGCTGTCGCTGCTGCTCTTCTTCGCCGGCTCGCCCGTGCCCGGGACCGAGAACGGCGAGCTCGCGATCTTCGGCGGCGTCGAAGGGGCCGATCCCTTCATGCTCGTCTTCGCCATCGTCTTCCCGGCCTTCACCGGCATGGCCGCAGGCGTCGGGCTGTCCGGCGACCTCAAGAATCCTCGGCGCTCGATCCCCCTCGGCGTGATGTGGGCGACCGTGGCCGGTCTGGTGATCTACGTCGCAGTAGCCTTCAAGCTCGCCTTTTCGGCGCCGGCCGAGGTGTTGGCCAGCGACCCGATGGTGATGACCCGCATCGCCGTCTGGGGGCCCATCATCCCGATCGGGCTCGCCTGCGCCACGCTCTCTTCGGCGCTGGGTTCGATCCTCGTCGCGCCGCGCACGTTGCAAGCGCTGGGCGCCGACGGCGTGACCCCGAGCGAGGCCGGTAACCGCTTTCTCGCGGCCGGAACCGGAGCAGAGAACGAACCGCGCAACGCCACGCTCATCACCTCTGTACTTGCCGTCGCGACGGTGGCAAGCGGCAGCATCGACTTCGTGGCGCGCATCGTCTCGATGTTCTTCCTGGTGACCTACGGCTCCCTCTGCGCGATCAGCTTTCTCGAGCACTTCGCCGCCCGGCCCAGCTACCGGCCGAGCTTTCGGTCGAAGTGGTACTTGTCTTTGCTCGGTGCGGTGACCTGTTTTCTGATGATGTTCCAGGTGGACCCGGGGTACGCGCTGCTCGCGATCCTGGCGATGGCGGGGGTCTATCTCGGGTTGCGTTCGAGCCACGGGCGCCAGGACGACCTCGCGGAGATTTTTCGCGGCGTGATGACCCAGACCACTCGCTACTTCCAGATTCAGCTCCAGCGGGCGGCAACGCGATCACGCGTGGTCGAGTGGCGCCCGAACTTCATCGTGGTCGGCGAGCGCAGCTTCGAACGATCGGCGCCGCTCCAGTTCCTGACCTGGCTCTGCCGGCGGCAGGGGTTCGGTAGCTACCTGCATCTGCTGCGCGGCCGGCTCGACAGCAAGACCTATACCGAGGGGGAGCGAGTCGCCAGCCAGCTCGTGGTCCTGACCGAGGCGCGGCAGAGCGCCCTGGTGGTCGACACGATCGTCTCGCCCTCGCTACGGACCGCGGTGGCGCAGGCCTACCAGATGCCGAGCACGACCGGCCGCAAGCACAACGCGACGATGTTCGAATTCGTCCCCGCCGATTCCGACGCCCGCCTCACCGAGATCGTCGACGGCTGCGACCTGGCCTGGGACGCGCAGATCAGCCCGACCGTGCTCCGTCATGGCGAGCGCTTCTTCGGCAGCCGGCGCGACGTCCACCTCTGGCTCACTTGGCACGACTACGAGAACGCGCCGCTGATGATCTTGCTCGCCTATATCCTGCTCGGCCATCCCGATTGGGCCGAGTCGGAGGTGCGCATCTTCGCCGCGTATCCACACGCGGACGTCGACAAGGAGCGGCGGCAGCTGGTCGAGCTGATCGAGGCGGGGCGCCTGCCGATCAGCCTCAAGAACCTGCGCATCATCCCGACCGACGATGCCGTCGACTTCCAAAAGCTGGTCGCCAGGCGCTCGGCGTTCGCCGATCTGGTGATTCTGGGCTTTACCCGCGTGCGCCTGAAGGAGAAGGGGATGACGCTGCTGCGGCGGCATCCCGACCTGGGCGAAGTGCTATTCGTTTCGGCCGCGGAGCGGATCGCGATCGACTAGGCAAGGTGGTGACCATGAGAGAACATATCCGTGTCGCGTCCACGCAGTACTTCATCCGGCCGGTGGCGAGCTTTCGCGAGTTCGCCGACCAGGTCGCCGGCCTGGTCGGCACGGCGGCCGACTACAAGGCGCGGCTGCTGGTGCTCCCGGAGTACTTCACGGTACAGCTGCTGACCCTGGGCGACCTCAAGAAGCCGATCAAGGAACAGGTGCGGGATCTCGCCAGTCAGAAGCCGGCCTTCGTGGAGCTCATGGCCGGCCTGGCGAAGCAGCACGGCATCTACATCGTCGCCGGGACGATTCCCGGCCGCGGCGAGAACGGCGAGCTGCACAACGACTCGTACGTCTTCGGCCCCCGCGGCGGGTACGACTTCCAGGGCAAGCTGCACATGACGCGCTGGGAGAAAGAGGAGTGGTTCGTCTCGCCGCGGCGTCGCCTGAACGTCTTCGAGACCGACTTCGGCCGGATGGCGGTGGCGATCTGCTACGACGTCGAGTTCCCCGAGATCGCGCGGGCCGCAGCGCGACGCGGCTGCGATTTGCTCGTGGTGCCGAGTTGTACCGACGAACGGCAGGGGTACTTGCGGGTGCGCTACTGCGCGCAGGCGCGGGCGATCGAGAACCAGATGTTCGTGATCCAGTCCTGCACGGTCGGCTCGCTGCCAATGGTACCGGCGGTCTCGCTCAACTACGGTCAAGCGGGGATCTACACGCCGAGCGACTTCTTCTTTGCGCGCGACGGCATTCTCGCCGAAGGCGCCGTAAACTCGGAGATGATGATCGTCGGCGAGCTCCAGCTCGACGACCTGCGCGAATCCCGCGAGCGCGGCACTGTGCTGCCGTTGCGCGACAGCCAGACGACCGCCGAGGTGCTCGCCGAGCTCCATGAGGTCAAGCTGTGAGCCCGGGTCCGGAGCGGACGTTTCACTTGCGCAATCCGACGGCCGCGGACTTCGCGGCGATGATGGACCTCTGCGGCAGGGTCTACCCCGAAGCCAAGCCCTGGACCGAGGCACAGCTCGCGAGCCATCTCGAGGTCTTCCCCGAGGGACAGTTCGTCGTCGAGGAGATTGCCTCGTCGCGACTCGTCGGCATGGCGTCTTCGCTCATCGTGCGCTGGGACGACTACGACTTCCATGCCGACTGGCGAGAGTGGACCGACGGCGGCTTCTTCACCAACCACGATCCGGCGGGGGGCCGCACGCTCTACGGCGCCGAGGTCATGGCCGATCCGGCGCTGCAGCGGCGCGGCATCGGCAAGCGGCTCTACAGGGCGCGCCGGGCTCTCGTGCGAAATCTCGGTCTGATGAGAATCCGCGCCGGAGCCCGGCTGCGCGGCTACCATCGCCATGCCGCGACGCTGTCGCCGGCGACGTACGTCGAAAAGGTGGTGGCGGGCGAGCTGCGCGATCCGACGCTCTCGTTTCAGTTACGCGAGGGATTCGAAGTGGTGGCGGTGGTGCCGTCGTACCTCAAGAACGACTCCGAGAGCTTGGGCCACGCCGTGGTCATCGAGTGGCTCAACCCGGAGGTCGCCGACCCGGCGGAGACCGCTCGGCACGCCGAGCATCTGCTCGTTCAACCCGACCGGCAGAAGGGGAAAACGAGCTCGCCCTAGCTCCCGGCGGGAAGGTCGACGCCGGCGAGCAGGAGCTCGAGCCAGCGCGACCGCGAGCTCACTTCTTCTCCTCGAGCAGGCGCATCAGCTCCTCGGTGGCCTCGTCGGAATCGATGAGAGAGAGCTTCTGGACGATCTCGCGCTTGAGCCCGGGATCCGTCTCCTTGCGGAAGAGCGCGATCAGCGTGGCGTCGTCGTCGCGGATCATCAGGCCGTCGAGCACGGCGCGTTTCGAGGCCGGATCGTTCGAAACCTCGTAGATCGCGAGCAGCTCGCGGCCTGCCGTGTCGTCGTCGATCAGGCCGAGGCCCTGGATCGCTTTGACCCTGAGGGCCGGATCCTCTTCCGTGCGCGCGGCGCGCGCGAGCATCTCGCTGTTGCCGGAGATCGCGAACGCGTCGAGCAGTTTGCTCTTGAGCGCCGGGTCCCGTTCCGCGGTCCAGAGCTCGGCGAGCGCCTGGTGAGCGTCCATGACGCCCAGCAACTCGATCGCGCGGCCGCGCAGCGCGGCGTCCCTCTCCTGCTTGGCGGCGGCGAGAACGGGCGCGGTGGCGTCGGCGATCATCCACGCGTCGAGGATCGAGTGACGGACCTCCGGCGTTCCCTCGCGATAGAGGGCGCCGAGCGCGGCGAGGTCCTCGGGCTCGCCCGCGATTCCGAACATCTGAATCGCCTTGACGCGCAACGCCGCGGGCGCTCCAGTCCGCGCGGTCTCGAGCAGGATCTGCCGGGCTCGCGGCGAGTCGCTCTGGGAGAGAACGAAGAGGGCGCGCTCCTTGAGCAGGAGCGATTGGTCTCCCTGCAGGAACTTCTCGAGCACCGGCACGGCACGTTCGGGATCGGCCTGCATCAGGCCATTGAGCGCGTAGAGCTTGAGCTCCTCTTGCTCGTCGAGGGCGGTCGCGCGGCGGCTCACCAGGCGCTCCGCGTCGCGCACCGCCCGCTCCGCGTCGCGCACCGTGCGTTCCACGTTCCGTGTGGCTCCCGCCGCCGCGCGGGCGGCGCGCTCGGCTTCGCGCATGGCGCGCTCCGCGTCCGCTTGGACGCGGCCGCCGTCACGCAGCGAGAGCTCGAGCGCCGCACCGTCGTCGACCCAGGCACTCTCGGGGTAGGAGGAGCGCAGGCGGCGGATCGACTCGAGCGCGTCGGCCTTGCGGCTCGCCTTGGCGGCCGCATAGGCCTTCCAGTAGAGGGCCGCGTCGGTCTCGTCGCCGCCCTCGGCGGCGAGCTTGTCGAAGAGGGCGGCGGCTTCGCCGAAGCGTGCCTCCGCGAGCGCTTTCTGGCCCTGGCGGTAGAGCTCGCTACGGCCACTCGAGTCGTCCGCGGTGGCGAAGGGCGCCGGGAGGGCGCGCGCCGAGGCGCCGGTACAGATCACCGCGGCCAGCACGATGGTGAGGAAGCGAAACGGGATTCGAGGTGGCGAGATCATGGTCGGAACTCCGGTCAGAGCTGCGTGGTGGGGGAGAGCGGCATCGGGCCGAGGGCTCGGGGTTCGAGGCTGCCACCGACGATGCGCACTTTGAAGAGGAGATCTCCGGATCTCACGAGGCGGCGGGCATCGCCGCCGCCGGCCGCGCCGGCCGGCGCGTTGGCGAGCTCGAGCAGCACGGGCTCGAGCTGATCCAGCAGGACGACAATGCGCCGCTGCCCGGCGCGGTCGGCGGCCTGGCGGTAGAGGCGATTGGACGAGAGCAGGGCGGCGGCGAGCTCGCGCTCCGATTCGACGCCGGGCTCGCGCTCGCGATTGACGAGCTCGGTCAGCAGGCGTTCGGAAGCGTCGAGGTGGCCGACCACCGAGGCGAGCAACATGCGCTGCCGAGCCTCGGTGTCGAACCCCTGCACCGGCCGGGGCCCGGTCGCGAGCTCGCCGGGAACGAGGTCCGGACCGCTCCAGCGGCCGAGCGCGAAGGCGACGGCCAGGACGAGGAGGCCCATCGCGGCGAGCGCACCGAGGCGCCAGGCGGCCAGGCCGGCGCGCCAGGGCGGGGCCGCCGCCGGTGCCGCTTCGAGCCGCGGCCGGAGGCGGCGCCAGACGCGCTGCTCGAGGCCTTCGATCGGCCGCGGCTCGGGCACGAGGTCCGCGGCGTCGAGCAAGCGCTCGAGCGCGGCGTAGCGCCGCGCGAGCTCGGGATCGTCCGCGAGCGCGGCGCGGATCGCATCCGCGTGCGGGCTCTCGCCGTAGCGGAACAGGATCAGGTCGTCGTCACGGAAGCGCTTCATGGGGAGTCTCCAGGAGTGGGGTGAGCACCGCGCGCAGCTTGCGCACGGCCCGGAAGATCGACTGCTTGGTGGCGTTGTCGCGCTTGCCGAGCGCGGCCGAGATCTCGGCGATCGAGCGCCCCTCGTAGTGGCGCAGAACGAAGGCCGCGCGCTCGACCGGTGTCAGCTCCGAGAGCGCCGCGGCGGCCGCCCGGCCGAGCTCGGAAGAGATCGCTAGGCGATCTGGGGCGGGCTCGTGGCTCGGAACGGTCGCTTCGAGGCCGCGGCCGCTGCCCTCGTCCAGGCCGACCCAGCGATCGCGTCGCCGCTTGCGCAGCTCGTCGATCGCCGCGTTGACGGCGATGCGGTGCAGCCAAGTCGAGAATTCGGCCCTGTCGTCGAACTTGGCGAGGAAGCGGAAGGCGCGCAGAAACGCCTCCTGCACGGCGTCCTCGGCGACGGCGGGGTTGCCGACGATGCGGTGGCAGATCCGAAAGACCGCACGGGAGTGGGTGGCGACCAGCGCCTCGAAGGCGTCGGCGTCCCCCTCTCGCACCCGTCGAATCGCAGCCAGCTCGAGAGCTTCCATCTCGTTGGGTTTAGACGCTATCCCGGCGGAATGGTTAGGTGCGGGAACCGGCCGGCAGCGGGAGCTGCCTGCGCTCTTCTCCGGTTCGTGCTGGTTCGGTTGTTGGGCGTCTCCGGTGGCTTGGCGTGGAGCGTTCCCTTCTCTGCGCAGGAACCGGCCCTCGGGTGGGCGGGTCTGCTCGGGCCTGCGCTCCGCCCGCCCGAGCAGGGAAGTGGCGCTCGCCCCGTTCGGGCTGGAGGGCGGGCTACGAAGCTCCCTCCGCAGAGAAGGGAACGCTCCCCGCGTCTCGTTCGTGCCAAGGAGGGACGCAAGCCCTCAGGACTCGCAGGCCAACCTTCCAATCCCGTTGTCGTCCTGAGCGCAGCGAAGGACCTTGCGTGGCGGGCGGGGAATCGCTGTCTGCGCTTCTTCAGGCGGCGGCGCCAGATCCTTCACTTCCTTCAGGATGACATCGGACGAAGGGTTCAGGATGACCGTGGACAGGTACGAGTCTCCCCAGCCGTCTGAGGGGAAACATGCGCCGCTCGCCTCGCGCTGGCTCAGGTGCTATCGCCGGCCTCGGCGAGCTCGCTCTCGAGCTCCTCCCACCGGGCCATCTTCTCCTCGACCTGCGTTACGAGCCGCTTCTGCTCGGCCTCGAGCCCTTGAACCTCCTTCGCAG
This sequence comes from uncultured Acidobacteriota bacterium, assembly GCA_963700315.1. Taxonomy (GTDB): domain Bacteria; phylum Acidobacteriota; class Thermoanaerobaculia; order Multivoradales; family JAGPDF01; genus JACTMI01. The sequence continues at coordinate 48,869 of CAVOXC010000008.1, forward strand.
CGGTCTTGTCGAAGAAGCCGGGATTGCAGAAGTGCTCGTTGATCTCGTGAACGCGGCGTTCGGCCTGGTCGATCTCGACGGTCAGGCGGTCGCGTTCGCGCCCGAGCTCCCGCAGCCGCTTTTGCGCCTGTGGGTTGGGCGCGCCAGAGGACTTCTTCGCGGCCGCCTCCTTGCGCTTCTCCTGGCGCGCGCGCGCGAGCGCGACCTCGGCGTCGAGATGGTCGTCGCCGCAGCGCTCGACGTACTCGGCGTAGGTTCCCTGGAAGTCGCGGATTCCCGTGGGCGTGATCTCGACGATCCGGTTGGCGAGCTTCGAGACGAACCAGCGGTCGTGGGAGACGAGCAGGAGCGTCCCGTCGTACTTCGACAGGCTCTCGACCAACGCCTCGATCGCCTCGAGGTCGAGGTGATTGGTCGGCTCGTCGAGGACCAGCACGTTGGGCTTGGTGACCGAGAGCTTGGCGAAGACGAGCCGCGCCGCCTCGCCGCCGGACAGAGCGCGCAGCGGCTTCTCGACCTCCTCCTTGCGGAAGAGCACCTCGGCGAGCTTGCCGCGAACGAACCCGATCGGCTCCCCGGGTACGAACTCCCAGAACCAGGCCTGCACCGTCTGGTCGGAAGAGTCGACGAGCTCGCGGTGGTCCTGGGCGAAGTAGCCCGGGTGGGTCTCGTAGCCCCACTCGGCCTCGCCGGAATCGGCCGGGACCAGGCCCATCGCGATCTTCAGCAGCGTCGACTTGCCGATGCCGTTGGGTCCGAGGATCGCGAGCCGGTCCCCGCGCTGCACCGTGAGCGAGACGTCGGCGAGCACCGGGTGGTCGCCGTAAGCCTTGGAGATCCCCTCGAGCGCGAGCACCTGCTTGCCCGACGGGCGTCGCGAGGCGAATTTGAAGGTCGGGTAGCGGCGTGAGGACGTGGGCAGCTTCTCGATCACCACGCGATCGATCAGCTTCATCTTCGACTTGGCCTGTCGCGCCTTGGTCGCTTTCGCCCTGAAGCGGTCGATGAACTCCTTGTGATGCGCGATCTCGGCCTCGCGTTTCTCGATCTCGGCCTCCATGCGGTCCCGATTCTCGACTTTGGCCTCGACGAAGTGGCTGTAATCGCCGGCGTAGAGCCGGATCGATTCGTAGTCGACGTCGAGGATGTGGGTCACGACATTGTCGAGAAAGCGGTGGTCGTGCGAGATGACGAGGGCGCAGCCCGGGAAGCCGATCAGGAACTTCTCCAGCCAGCGGATGGTCAGGATGTCGAGATGATTGGTCGGCTCGTCGAGCAGGAGGACGTCGGGCTCGGCGGCGAGCGTCTGAGCGAGCAGCACGCGCAGCTTGAATCCGCCGGAGAGGACCGAGAGCGTCTCGCGGTGGACCTGCGTCGGAATGCCGAGGCCCTCGAGGATCTCGCCGGCCTTGGCTTCGAGCGCGTAGCCGTCGTTGCGCAGAATGAAGTCCTCGACGTCGGCGTAGCGGTCGGTATCGAACTCCTCGTCGTCGGCGTGGGAGAGCAGCCGCTCACGTTCCTCGATCGCTTCCCAGACGTCGTGACGACCCATCATCGCGACCTCCAGGATCGGTGTCGACTCGTACTGAAAGTGGTCCTGCTCGAGCACGCCGAGGCGGGCCCGCCTCGGCATGTTGACGACGCCGTCCGAGGGTGGCTCCTCGCCGGCGAGGATCTTCAAGAAGGTCGACTTTCCCGAGCCGTTGGCCCCCACCAAGCCATAGCGCGAGCCGGCGTTGAGCTGTAGCGACACCCCTTCGAAGAGCGAGTCGGCGCCGAAGGCCTTGGTTAGATTCGAGACGGAAAGCATGGCGGCGGAGGAGTTTAGCGCAAGCTCCTGCGCTTCACTCAAATCGACATCGAGTGGCGGCTCAGTTCGGGTTCGGGAGACCCAGCGCCTGCGCGAGCTCGCGAAGCTTCGCCTGAACCCGCCGCGCGTTTGCCGGCCCGAGGCGCAGGAGCTGTTTCTCTGCGGCGGGTAGCTGTTCGAGCGTGGGGTCGGCGTAGACGAAGACGGTGGCCTGGGCGACGAGCTCCGGCGGGCGATCGGGGAGCGCGACCGCGAGCAGGCGGTCGATCGCCGCGGCGAGGGTCTGGTCGAACGTTCGGCCGGGGTAGCCGAGCTCGCGGTAGGCCTCGTCGCAGAGCGACCGCAGTGCTCGATAGAGATTGGCGGTCTGCTCGGAGTCGAGGTCGACGAAGGTCGAGGTCAAGGCCTCGTAGCGCCGGTGGCCCTTCGTGTCGGCGACCCACCTGCCCTCGGCGTTTCGCGCCGTGAAGCCCTCCTGCGGTCGCAGGTGGGCGAGATGCGGGGCCGGGCTGACCCCGTCGGCGATGTTGTCGACAGTGGCGACGAAGCGACGGACGAGGTGATCGGGCGCCAACCAGGCGGCGAGCTCGGGCCGCTCGGAGAGCCTTGCGAGGAGATCGCGCACGAAGGCGTCGCTGCCGTCGAGGGGCGGCAGAGGACCGATCGCCAGATCGTCTCTCGGAGCCGGAGTGGGGCGGGGCTCGGGGGCGGTGGTCGCCGCCGCGCCGACCGCGGGCGGCGGGATGGAGGAATCTCCCGGGCGGAGCCACTTCCAGGCGGCGAAAACTGCGACCAGCAGCATCGCCGCGGCGATCGCGATCCAGAGCGCTGGCGACGTGCGCGCTTCGCGGTCTGGTGGCGGCGGCGGCGAAGAGATCGCCGGGAGAGTCTCGTCCCCATGCTCGAGCGGTAGGTCGTCGAAATCGCGTCGCACGGCGCGCCCGACTGTACCCTAGCCCGGGACGGCTCCTCAGTGGAGTTGCAGCCTGGCGGGCGGGCGGGGTCGAAGGGTCACCCGCTTGCGGGTCGAGTCGAGGTCAGCGGGGAGGGTCCGCTCCTTCCGCGCTCTCCGCGAGCAGGCCTTCGAGGTCGAGGGCGCGCGTGAACATGGCCAGACGGCCCGCGCCGTCGCGAGGCCACTGCTCCGCGGACCGGTCCCAGGCGAGCTCCACGCCGTTGTCGTCCGGGTCGCGCAGGTAGAGCGCCTCGGCAACGCCATGGTCGGAGGCGCCGTCGAGCGCGACGCCGGCCGCGATCAGGCGACGCAGCGCGTCGGCGAGCGCCGCGCGGGTCGGGTAGAGGATGGCGACGTGGTAGAGGCCGGTCGTGCCGTGCGCCGGCGCGGACCCGCCAGCGCTCTCCCAGGTGTTCAGGCCGATGTGGTGGTGATAGCCGCCGGCCGAGAGGAAGAGCGCTTGCGCGCCGTAGCGCTGCGTGACCTCGAAGCCGAGGACGTCACGCCAGAAGCGGAGTGATCGCTCGAGGTCCGCAACCTTGAGATGAACGTGGCCGATCCGAGTCTCCGGATCGATCGGGCGTCCCAGCTGGCCGTTGCGCTCCATCGTCACCTCCCTGGCGTACAACGCTATCTCGGGCGGGCCCGCGCGTCCGCTCACGCCGCGCGGATAGCATGCGGCGCATGAAGGAATCGCAAGGAGGGCGCTACGAGCGCTACGTCGCGATCGGCGACAGCTCGACGGAGGGACTCGACGATCCGGACGGCAAGGGCGGCTTCCGGGGTTGGGCCAATCGGCTCGCTGAGCGGATCGCCTCGACGCAAGGCGGACTCCTCTACGCCAACCTCGCGGTGCGTGGGCGCCGGACGGGACAGATCCGCGAGGAGCAGCTGGAGCCGGCGCTCGCGCTGCGCCCCGATCTCGCCACGCTCTTCTGTGGGACCAACGACGTGGTGGCCCGCCGATTCGACCTGGAACGTGTCGCGGCGGACTACGAGGCGATGCTGCGAGCCCTGACCGGAACCGGCACGACGGTGCTGACGTTCACGATGCCGGACCTCTCCCGGGTCCTGCCGCTCGCCGGCCGCGTGGCGCCGCGGCTCGAGGCGCTGAACCGAGCGATGCGCGAGGCCGCGCAGCGAACCGGGGCGCGCCTCGTCGATTTCTCCGAGCATCCGGTCGCCGGCGATCCGCGCCTCTGGAGCGACGACAGGCTCCACGCGAACTCGGCGGGGCATGCCCGAATCGCCTGGGCGCTCGGCCATGCGCTCGGCTTGCCCGGAGCGGACGGTTCCTGGGCCGAGCCGCTGCCGCCGGCGCCGCGGCCGACGGCGAGCGAGTGGCTCGGCGCCGAGCTCGCCTGGACACGCCGCCATTTGCTCCCTTGGCTGCTCCGGCACGCTCGCGGCCGCTCCTCGGGCGATGGCCGGCGCGCCAAGCGGCCGGCGTTGGCGGAAGTGGGGTCGATCGCCGCGGGTCACGCCGCCGGAACGACCACGGCCTTCTCGAGCGCCGCGAGGAATTCTCCCCAACCGAACGGATAGTCGCTCCAATCGGCGGCACGCACGAACCCCGAGTGGACGAGCGTGACCCGGGTCGCGCCCGCCTCGTCTTCGAGCTGCCAGGTGATCGTCTGGACCGGGACGCTTTCGTCGCCCCGCCAGTCGGGCCAGTCGGTGACGAGCTTCTCGTTCTCGACGAGCTCGAGGATCCGGCGCGGACCGCCGACCACCTCCCGGCCGTCGACCTTGTAGCTCCAACCGTAGGAGTAGCGGCCGCCCTGCCGAGCCTCGACCTCGGCGGCCGAGGCGATCCACTGGTTCATCACCGCGGGATCGAGCAGGGCGCGAAAGACCTTGTCGCGGGGTGCGTCGATCCGAATCGAGAGGCGGATCGCGGGCGAGGGGTCGTCGAAGTCGGGGAGCACCAGACCGTCTCTTCCGGAGACGTGAGTCAGCAGGTTGCCGCCATGGAGGCGCCAGAGGTCGTTGATCAGGTCCTTGGCTCGAACGGTCGCCGGCGCTGCGGCGAAGACGTGGCGGATCTCGAGCCGGGTGCCGTCTGGCTGTTTCGCGGAATCGGCCGGAGACAGCTCGCAGGTCACCTCGCTCGGCTTGTCATCGAATTGCCAGGAGTACGACAGCAGCTCTGCGGGCTCGAACCGCACCAGGGTTTGTGTCGCGTCGCTTCGGCTCGGAGCACCATAGGTGTGGCGGCCCCAGAAGCGGTAGGCGCCGCCCGGCCAGCCCTCGACCTCCGCATGCTCGGCGAACCAGCGCGAGAGCTCCGCTGGCTCGGTCAGCGCTCGCCAAACGCGCTCCGGGGGCACCGGCAGGTTGCAGGTGTAGCGGTTCGACAGCTCGCTCATCTCGGCTCTCCCTCGCGGTTTCGCGCTCCGGCGTCGCGCTCGGTCGCGGCTTCTTCCTCGACGACCCGCTTGAGGTCGGTCAGACGCGCCGCCCAGAAGAGGCGATAGGGGGCGAGCCAGCGGTCGACCTGGGCGAGCGCCGACGGCTCGAGCGCGTAGAAGCGCGCTTGTGCCTCCCGCCGTTCGCGGATCAGCCCAGCCCGGCGCAGCACCCGAACATGCCGGGCGACGGCCGGCCGGCTGACGGGGAACCGCGAGGCGAGCTCGCCGGCTCCCCATTCGGAGCGCCGCAACAGGTCGAGGATGGCGCGCCGAGTCGGATGGGCGATCGCCGTGAAGGTCGCATCCGCCCGGTGCGCCTTGTCTGTAACCACTTCGTTACGTTAATGGATTGCGCCGGCGAAGGCAAGCGCCGGGTAGGTGATACCCGGCTCTGGCGGCGAGGAGGCAGAGAGGATCAGGTCGGCGCCGGGGGCGCGGCGTCGAGAATGCGGCCGGAGGCGTCGACGAATCCCGGCAGGGCGAGATCGCCCGCGAGTCGGGTGGCGGCTTCGAAGATCGCGCCCCGCTCGGCGACGAGTCGCTCGATCTTGCGAGCGGCGACGCGGCGGCGGAAACGGACCAGGAGCGCTCGTCCCCAGTGGCGCGAGATCCGGCCGTAGGAGAGCACGAGGACACCGCCCAATCCGGAGAGGAGGAAAGTGACCACGCCGCGGAACCAGGGCAGGTCCGGGACCGCGGGGTAGAGCGTGTGCAGCAGGTCCGGCGACATGAAAGCGACGACCCCGAGGCCGAGCCAAGTCACCGGAAAGAGCAGGACGCCGACAAGCACCTTGATCGTCGCCTGGTCCTTCTTGCGCCGCGCGGCGACGCGGACGATCCCGGCGAGCAGCAACGCCGTCGGCAGGTTCGCGATCAGCCCGATCAGCGCCAGCGGCGGCAGCAACGCGTCGACGACGAAGCGCTGAAAGGCGAGGGCGAGCAGGAACCGTCCATGGGGTAGCCGCGGTGGGCGGTCGAGCTCGTGGTCTTCGAGACCGAGCCGGCGCAGGCGCCGATCGTAGATCTCGAGCCGGGTGCGGAGCTCTTCGACCGCCCCGGGGTCGGAGGCTCGGCGTTCGCGGAGTGCGGTCCAGACGCGCGCGAAGCCGAGCAACCGCTCGCGCATGTTCGCCGGCCCGGGATCGCCGTCGCCGCGCCCGGCGCGCTCGGCGCGCATCAGCCGGCGCAGGCGATGGATCAGATAGTGCTCGTTCCAGTCGTCGGTAGCCAGCACGGTTTGATCCAGCACCGTCGCGAATCGCGTGGTCAGCCGCCGCGCGGCCTCGCGCTGCGAGGCCGCGTCGTCGCCGGCGCCGGCGATCGCCTCGGACAGATCGAGAGGCGGGTGGTAGGCGACGAGGGCGCGTGAGCGATAGAAGCGCTTGCGGTCGTAGTGGAGGCCGACCGGAATCACGGCGAGGCGGGCGCCGTCGCCGGCGCGGCTGAGGGCATCGAGGTAGAGGCGCGCCGCACCGGTTCGCAGCTCGAGCGGGTGGGGCTCGTCATGGCTGTCGCCCTCGGGAAAGAGGACGGCGAAGAAGCCTTCGCTGATCGCGCTGGAGAGCGCCGCCAGGCTCGCGTCGTTGCCACGCCGGAGTGTCTCCTCGTCCGCGCCCGGCTTCAGGTCCTGCCGGCGGAAGATCGGCACCGCGCTGGCGCGCAGGATCCAGCCGAGCAGAGGCCACTGGAAGAGGCCATGTCGGGCGCCAAAAACGGCGCGCCCGGGAAAGGTCGCGAGCAGGAGCGCGGGATCGATCAGGCCGTTCGGGTGCCACGCGAGCAGCATGCCGCCGCCCTCCTCGGGCAGGTTCTCCGACCCGGTCACCTCGACCCGGCGGAAGAAGAGGGCGAGGAGCGCCCGCGCGAAGAGCCGCACCCCGGTCGCCGAGAGCGTCGGGCGCCGCGCGGCCACGTCTCCCCCCTCCGTGCGCTCTCTCTCGTCTCAGGGCAGAGGTTGCCCGGGCGTCCAGGGCGCGCCGGCGACGCGCAGCTTCGCCTCGAACGCCGGCAGCTTCTCGCCGGTCAGTCGCTCGAGCCTCGGTTTGAGCTCGGCGAGACCCGCCTGCGCCAGCTCGAGGCTGCGCCGATGTGTGGGCGTCGGGCCGTAGGTCGACAAGGTCGTTCCGGTCACCGCCACCCGGTAGCGCTCGCCGACGGTCAGCGGCTGCGGCGCGGAGAGCTCGTTGCGCGACTTCTCGCCGCTGCGCGCGACCTCGAGGTCGTGCGCCTCCTCCCGCAGCGCGTGGAGCTCGGCCGCGAGCTCCGGCGAGGCGGCCGAGCGGCCGAGCGCGACCTCGAGCAGGGCGATGCGCTCGGCGGCCTCCTTGAGCAGGGCGTCGAAGGCGCTCAGCGCTCCGCCGAAGCTCTCGAGCTGGCGATTGAAGGCGGCGACCTCCGCGGGCGTCGCGCCGGGGAGCGCGCCCTCGCGCATGCGCACGACGTCGATGTCGACCGGGCCCGCGAGCGGGGTTTCGGCTCCGGCGACGCGCTGGACGAGTGTCGCGCTGTAGCGCCCGGGCGCGGCGAGCGGCGTCCTCGGCCCCTCGCCCTCGTCCGGCTGTTTCTTCGGCAACTCGGTGACCGCGTCGGCCTCGGGCAGCCGCAGGTCCCAGGCGACTCGGTGGAATCCCTGCGCCGTCGGCCCCGCGATCCGCCGGACGATCGAGCCCTCGGCATCTCGGACGACGAGCTCGATGGCTGGAGCCGGTTCGCGCCGTTCGGCCTCGAGTCGCGACCACTCGGGCAGCGGCGTGTCCTTCTCCGCCTCGATCAGCGGCTTCTCGTCTTTCTTGCGCTGATCGGCGAGCGTCTCGAGGCCGTCACGCAGGTAGTAGGTGAGGACGGCGCCGAAGGGCGGGTTGGGCGCCACGAAGTAGGACGCCCCTTGATCGGCCGGACCCGAGTCGCCGAGGGGGCGGCGGGGCACGTACCACCAGGCCTTGCGCGGCGCGAAGAGCAGGGCCTCCGCGGCGAGCGCGGACTCCGAGAGCTCGCGCAGCGGCGAGTAGTCGTCGAGCACCCAGATGCCGCGGCCGAACGAGGCGGCGACCAGGTCGTTCTCCCGCCGCTGGATCGCGAGGTCGCGGAACGAGATGGTCGGCACGCCGCCCTCGAGCTCGAGCCAGTGGCCGCCGCCGTCGAGGGTGAAGAAGATGCCGAACTCGGTCGCCGCGAAGAGCAGGCCGGGCTTGACGTGATCCTGGACGACGCGCCAGACGAGATGACGGTCGGGCAGGTCGCCGGCGATCGAGCGCCAGGAGCGACCACGGTCGCTGCTCTTGTAGAGAAACGGCTTGAACACGCCCGACTTGTGGTGGTCGAGCGCGACGTAGACGGTGTCTGCGTCGAACAGGTCCGCCTTGACGTCGTTGACGAAGGCGCCGTCAGGAACCCCCGGCAACGTCGAGACCTCGATCTTGCGCCAGCTCTCGCCGCCATCCCCCGAGATCTGGAGCAGGCCGTCGTCGGTACCGGCGTAGAGCAGCCCCGCGACTTTCGGCGACTCGGCGAGCGAGGTGATCGTGTTGAACGCCGACATCGCCGAGAGATCCCACGACGCCTCCCAGCTCCATTGCCGGCCCATCAGCGGCAGCTGCAAGCGCTCCTGGTCGCGCGTCAGGTCACCCGAGACGGGGCGCCAGCTGTCGCCGCGGTCATCGGAGCGGAAGACGCGCTGCGAGGCGTAGTAGAGCCGCTTCGGCGAGTGCGGGCTGACCAGGATCGGCGCATCCCAGTTGAAGCGGTCGGGCGCGTCGCCCGGCTCCGGCTGCGGCCGGATGTAGACGATCTCGCCGGTCGTCCGGTCGTAGCGGACGAGGTTCCCCTCCTGCCACTCGGAGTAGAGGATGTCGGGGTTGCCCGGCTCGGTCGCCGGCTGGTGGCCATCGGCGAACAGGGTGATGTACCAGTCGGCGTTGCGGATGCCGCTGGCGTTGTCGGTGCGCGTCGGTCCGCCCTGGGTCGAGTTGTCCTGGGTGCCACCGTAGACGTTGTAGAAGGGGGCGTCGTCGTCGACCGCGATCTTGTAGAACTGGGTGACCGGCAGGTTCGCGGTGAAGCGCCAGGTCTTGGCCAGGTCGAAGCTCTCGTAGAGGCCGCCGTCGGTACCGACGAGCAGGTAATCGGGGTCGTCGGCGCGGAAGACCATCGTGTGGTTGTCCGAATGCTTGTGCTCCTCGGTCAGCCGGCGGAAGGTCGTGCCGCCATCGTCCGAGACCTGGATGCGGACGTCCATCAGGTAGATCCGGTCGAAGGCGTGCGGGCTCGCCACCAGCTCCTGGTAATAGTGCGGCCCAGTGGCGCCCGAAACCGTGTCGGAGCGCTTCTCCCACGAGGCACCCCGGTCGCTCGAGCGCCAGACGCCGCCGGTGCGCCGGTCGAGCTCGATGGCCGCGTAGAGGACGTCCGGCCGCTGTGGCGAGACGGCGAGGCCGATCTTGCCGAGATTCCCCTCGGGCAGGCCCTGGGTGAGCTTCTCCCAGGTTTCACCGCCGTCCGAGGAGCGGTGGATCCCCGACTTCGGGCCGCCGCCCATGTAGGCCGCGACAGTGCGCTGGCGCTGCCAGGTCGCGGCGTAGATCCGGTCGGGGTCGCGCGGGTCGAGCACCACGTCGGTCACTCCGGTCCATTCGCCGCCGCCCAGGACCAGCTTCCAGGTCGCGCCGCCGTCGCGGCTCTCGTAGAGTCCCCGCTCGCCGTCGGAGGTCCAGAGCGGTCCCTGCGCCGCGACCCAAACGACGTTCGAATCCTCGGGGTGGACGACGATCTTGGAGATGTGCTGTGAGGCTTCGAGGCCACGCTTCTGCCAGTGGGCGCCGCCGTCTTCGCTGCGGTAGAGGCCGTCTCCGAAGCCGACGTGGCGGCCACCGACGTTCTCACCGGTGCCGACCCAGACCACGTTGGGATTGCTGGGATCGATCGTGATGCAACCGATCGAGTAGGCGCTCTCGCCGTCGAAGATCGGCGTCCAGGTGGTGCCCGCGTTGACCGACTTCCAAACCCCGCCCGAGCCGACCGCGACGAAGCGGATGTTCGGGTTCGCCGGGTCGATGGCGAGGTCGGCGATGCGTCCCGACATCAGCGCCGGACCGAGATTGCGCAGCTCGAGGCCCTTCAAGGTCTCGGTCGAGAGCTTGGCAGCGTCGCCGCTCTTGGCGGGCTCGGCGGCGAGGACCGGAACGGAGGTGGCGGCGAGGCTCGCGACCACCACGAGCGAGCAGGGGACGATTCGGAGCGAGCGCATGACCAGGATCTCCCTCGAGGAATAGAGACGGGACGAGATTAGCAGCCGGGCGGCCGGGGTGCCGAGTCGGTGTCGCGTCGGGGTATCTTGGGCGAGCGATGGCCGACGCAACCCCGGACTTCTCGCCGCTCGCCGCAGTCTATGCCCGCGCGCGGCCGCGCTATCCGGCGGAGCTCTACGCCTGGCTCGCCGCCCGGTGTCCGACGCGCGCGCTTGCCTGGGACTGCGCGACGGGCAGCGGGCAGGCGGCGGCTGGCCTCGTCGCGCACTTTCGGCGCGTCGTCGCCACGGATAGGAGCGCCGAGCAGGTTCGGCACGCGACGCCCCACGAGCGGATCGACTATCGGGTGGCTCGCGCCGAGCGCTCCGGCCTCGACGACGCCTCGGCGGATCTCGTCACCGTCGCCGCCGCTGCTCACTGGTTCGACCTGGAGGCCTTCGGCGCGGAAGCGCGGCGGGTTCTGCGCCCCGGTGGACTGCTGGCGGTCTGGAGCTACCATGCGGGAATCGTCGCGGCGCCGTTCGACAAGGTCTTCCATCGGCTCTATTGGCAAGTCCTCAAGCCCTACTTCGCTCCGGGCGCCCGTCTCGTCGACGAGCGCTACGAGACCCTGGCGCTGCCGGGCTCGCCGGTCGCGGCGCCGCGGTTCGAGATCGTCTGCAGCTGGACACTCGCGCAGGTGATCGACTATCTCTCGAGCTGGAGCTCGGTCGCCCGGTATCGGGAAGAACGAGGCGAGGACCCGATCCGCGCCGTCTTCGCCGAGCTCGAGAACCTCTGGCGGGGAGCGCAGACGGCGAGGACGTTGCGCTTGCCTCTCTTCCTGCGTGTCCAGCGGATAGGTGGCGCGGATCCCTCGCCGGCCGGGGAGAACGGATGATCCGGCTCGCGTTGCTGCTCGGCTTCGGCGTCTGAGGCCCACCCCGGGGGGTATTGGCGCGGCGCGTGGTTTCGACCGACGCTGTCGAGGAGGTGTCGGGACAGGACCGCTGGGCGCGGCCGCCGCCGGCGTCGGTGCGATCCCGCGCTACTCCGTCCGGGTTTCCGACCGAGCAAGAAGGGAGAAACACATGGAATCCGCCAAGCTCCAGCTGCGCGGTCGCGAGTACGAGCTTCCGCTGACGGTAGGAACGGAAGACGAGGTCGGGGTCGACATCGGCGCGCTCCGCGCGCAGAGCGGTGCCATCACGTTCGATCCCGCCTACGGCAACACCGGATCGTGCGCCAGCGCCATCACTTTCATCGACGGCGAGAAGGGGATTCTGCGCTACCGTGGCTATCCGATCGAGGAGATTGCCGAGCACTCCTCGTTCACCGAGGTTTGCCATCTGCTGATCTACGGCGAGCTGCCGACGCCCACCGAGCTCGGTCGCTTCGAGGAGCAGCTGACGATTCACACGCTGCTGCACGAGGACATGAAGAAGCTCTTCGAGGGCTTCCCGGCGACCGCGCATCCCATGGCGATCCTGTCGGCGATGGTAGCCTCGCTGTCCGCGTACTATCCGCTGCGCGGCGAGTCGCAGCGCGATCTCAACATCGTACGCCTGCTCGCCAAGGCGCCGACGATCGCGGCGTTCTCTTACAAGAAGTCGATCGGGCAGGCCTTCGTCTATCCGATCAACGAGCTTTCGTACACGCAGAACTTCCTGCACATGATGTTCGCGGTGCGCGCCGCGACCTACAGGCCGTCGCCCGCGCTCGATCGCGCGCTCAACCTGCTGCTGATCCTGCACGCCGACCACGAACAGAACTGCTCGACCTCGACGGTGCGCATGGTCGGCTCGTCGCACGCGAACCTGTTCGCGTCGATCGCGGCCGGTATCGGCGCCCTCTGGGGCCCGCTCCATGGCGGCGCCAACCAGCAGGTGATCGAGATGCTGCAGCGGATCCGCGACGAGGGCTCCGGCTACAAGAAGTACGTCGGCCTGGCCAAGGACAAGGAGTCGGGCTTCAAGCTCATGGGCTTCGGCCACCGCGTCTACAAGAACTTCGATCCGCGGGCCAAGATCCTGAAGAAGGCGGCCGATGCCGTGCTCGACGAGCTCGGCATCGACGACCCGCTGCTCGAGATCGCCAAGCAGCTCGAGGAGGTGGCGCTCTCCGACCCGTTCTTCGTGGAGCGCAAGCTCTATCCCAACGTCGACTTCTACAGTGGCATCCTCTACCGGGCGATGGCGATACCCACCGACATGTTCACGGTGATGTTCGCGCTCGGCCGGCTCCCCGGCTGGATCGCCCAGTGGAAGGAGATGCGCGAGGATCCGAAGGGCCGGATCAGCCGCCCGCGGCAGGTCTACATCGGTCCGAAGCAGCGCGCCCTCGTCCCGATCGAGAAGCGCGGCGCCCAGGCCGAGAAGAAAGCCTCGGAGCTGGTCACCGCCTGACGAGACGGGGTGCGACGAGACGCTCCCCCGGTGGCGGCCTCGCGGTACGCTTGCGTTCGGCGCGAGCGATCGCGGCGGATCGGGGGGAGAGCGGATGGCCTTCATCGACTACGTGCCGGAGGAGCGGATCGATCCCGAGGACCGGGTCGCCGACCGCGACAACATCTTGCGGGTCCATGGCGTTCACGCTCGCGTGATGCGGCAGCACTACGACCTGTACCGGGAGCTGATGTACGGCCCCGGTCCTCTCACCCGCATTCAGCGTGAGATGGTGGCGGTCGTGGTCTCCGCGGCCAACGCCTGCCACTACTGACTGCACCATCACGGAGCGGGGCTCCGTCGACTCTGGACTGTGAAGGGGTGGAACGAGACGGAGCAGGACCGCCGGCTCGCCGAGCTCGCGTCCGATCCGGAGCGGGCCGATCTCGAGCCTGTCGATCGAGCGATCGTCCACTACGCGCTGCGGTTGACGCGCGAACCCGCGGCCATCTCCGCCGCCGACGTCGACGAGTTGCGCGCCCGCGGACTCGACGATCGCGGCATCCACGATCTCTGCTCGATCGTCGCCTACTTCGCGTTCGTCAACCGGATCGCGGACGGCCTGGGCGTAGAGCTCGAGTCGCCTTGAGCCCGAGCAGCAGCCAGGGCGTGCCGTGCAGCGCCAGGTCGAAGATGTCGATCGGTCGCGCCAGCTCGCCGCGGGCGAGCAACTGCAGCTTCTCCCAGACGTGGGGTGGCGCGAACGGGGCGAGACCGAGCGTCGCGGCCAGCAGGAGGAGCGCCGGCCAGGGGATGCGGTCGAGCAGGCTCACGTTCGAGACCTAGCCGCCGGAGCCGGAATCGGAGTCGGTGTCGAGCGTGAGCCGTGGCGCCACGACCTCGCCGAGGCGACCGTTCCGCAACTCGATCCGAATGCGCTCGCCCCCGGCGTCGGCCGGCGGCTCGAAGGTGACGCGGTAGAAGCCGGAAACGAGATCGGCCAGCCGGTTGACGGCGGCCTTCGGATGGTAGGTGGTCTTGAGGTACTTGCCGCCGGTGTCGGTCGCGATCTGTTTGAGACCGACCTCGAGCGAGTGGTAGTCGGCGTCGGTGACATCGAGGGCGAATACGGTTGCTTTGGCGCGCGCCAGAGCGTCCAGGGCTTCCTGGTACTCGGGAATCATCTCGACCCCGAGCTGACCGAAACGGCCGAGTCCCCAACCGACGAAGACGACGACCTTCTCGCCGGGCAGCGGCTCGAGCGCGCGCGCGGTCACGGCGAGGCCGCTCTCGGGCACCGCGGCGTCGCGCGCGGCGGCGAAGTCGAGATGGCGGGCGAGCGACGGCTCGCGTCCGGGGCGGATCCAGGGTTCCGGACCGACCAACATTGCCTGGTCGAAGGCCGCGCGGACGCGCTCGCGCTCGAGCGTGAAGTCCTGTCGCAGCTTCAAGTGCGAGTCGAAGGAGACGACCGCGACGCGGTCCTCGAGGCCGAGCGTGTCCAAGAACCGCTTCGCCTCGGGCAGCGTGCGCATTTGACCGATCATGCGCGACGGCTTGAGATCGGCCTGGACGAAGAAGACCACCAGCTTGCCCGGCGACGGCGGCTCGATCCCTACGGCGGCGAGGGCATCGAGCGTAGCGTCGTCGGCGAAGGGCTCGTGGCTCGAGACCCACTCGACCCCTTCGATCGGAATCTCGCGCCGTCCCACCAGCAGGCGGAAGTCCGAGGCGCCGAGGCCGCGCAGAGTCTCGCCGCTGCCGCGAGCGAGCACGCGGACGGCGATCGACGCCAGGGTGACGTCGACCCTGTCGGTGAACGTCGGCGGCTCGCCCGGCTCGCCTGGCTCAGATGACTCGATCGACTCGCCGGACGCCGGGGGTGCGGATCTGGCCGCGGCGCCGCGCTCGGCGGGGAGCGCGAGCGTCGGCCGGTAGGTGACCGCGAGCGTCGAGGCGACGCCATCGGGCCCGCGGTCGATCTCGACCTCGACCCGCCGCACCATGCGGGTGGCGCTGTCGATCCAGAGGGCGAAGCGGCGCTCTCCCCCGTCGCGGGCGCCAGCGAGACGCAGACAGGTTGCCGCGCCGCAGGCCTCCTCGCCGTCGAGCGCGAGGATCTCGGGATCGGCAAGTGCGCGCGAGCCGCCGGCGAGCAGGGTTGCGACCAACAGAGCGTCCTCGGCGCCGGCGCCGAGCTGCGAGGCGAGCGCGGGCGGCAGCGACCGGTCCAGGGCGGGCGCGGCCGCGTGCGAACGCGCGCCGGCCTCGCGGATCCAAGAAAGGGCGCCAGCGGAGGGACCCGCGGCGATCGGGCGCAGCTCGAAGCGGAACGTGCCGTCCGGGGCGAGCTCGGTGACGAAGTCGAAGCGGACAACGCTCTGCGGCGCGGCGCTGGAGTACCGTTGGATCTCTCCTTCGTCGCGATAGGCGCCGAGCACCAGGTAGGCCTCGCGCACTTGCTGCAAGAGATCGTAGGCCGCGAGCGGAGGCCCTTCGGCCGGGATCCCCGCCGCGAGCCAGGCGGAGCAGAGGCAGGTGAGAGCGAGGAGTCGGCGCATGGATGTCCCGGGGCAGTGTACGTCGCCTCGCGGCGTCGGTTGCTCCGAGACCGCAAGCGCGCGCGGCCGCCCTTTGGAACGGTATCCTGCCGCCGGGCGTGCTGCGGCCTTGCGGCGCCTCGAGAAGGAGGGGCAATGGCGGATGCGAAACGGCGGATCTTCGATCTCTTCGTCGGGCTCGCGCTCGGTGCTGTCGGTGGCGCGACCTTCATGGGTTGGCAGGGACAGAAGACCTTCACCAGCCTCTACCTCGTCCAGACCGCCGACCAGGCCCATGTCGCGGGCGAGATCGCCGCTGGGCGCGGCGGCGATCTTGCCGAGCGGATCCGCGCCTCGTTGCCCGGCTACGTGACGACGCTCTCGGGACAATTCGGCGAGGTCGAGGGGCGGGACTGGGCCCTGTGGGCGGTGCGCGACGCTTACGAGGCGGCCGGTGTCGCTCCGCCCGACGAAATCGCGGCGACGCTCGCCACGCTGCCCGAGCGCGCGGTCTGCGCCCCGCCCGCCGGCGTCGTGCGCCCCGGCGAGGCTCCGCACTCCCGCGGGGACTAGGAAACGGACGCCGCGGTCAGCCGACGGGCTCGAGCAGCTGCTCGATCCTGCTGGCGAGCAGGCTGGGGGAGAATGGCTTCTGAAGAAAAGCCGCGCCAGCGCGCAGAATATTCTGCGCGCCGAGCCTCTCCTCTGGATAGCCCGAGACGTAGAGCACCTTGAGGCCCGGTCGGCGTTCGAGGAGGCGCTCGGCGAGCTGGGATCCGCTCATCCCGGGCATCACGACATCGGTCATCAGCAGGTCGATCGGTCCCTCGTGCCCGCTCTCGAGCTCGAGCGCGGCGACTCCATCCGCGGCCGTGAGAACCCTGAAGCCCCTCCCTTCGAGGACCCTTGCCGCCAGCGACCGGAGGGCGGCCTCGTCCTCGACCACCAGGATCGTCTCGGAGACCAGACGCCGCCGCGCCGGCTCGGCCGGTTGCATCTCGGCCAGCGGGACTTCGGAGACGCAGGGAAAGAAGATCTCGAAGCGAGTGCCGGCGGCGGGCTCGCTCTCGACCAAGATGAAACCCGCGCTCTGCTTGACGATGCCGTAGACGGTCGCCAGGCCCAACCCCGTGCCCTGCTCCTTCGCTTTGGTCGTGAAGAAAGGCTCGAAGATGTGCGCCTTGGTCTCCTCGTCCATTCCGGCTCCCGAGTCGATGACCGTGAGCAGGGCGTAGAGGCCCGGCGGGATCGTGAACAGCCCGTGCCGCCGCGACTCGGCGAGCTCCAGCCGCCGGGTGCCGATCCGCAGACTGCCGCCTCCGGGCATGGCATCGCGGGCATTGACTGCCAGGTTGATCACGACCTGATGGATCTGGCTCGCGTCGGCGCGGATGGGACCCAGGTCGGGGTCGAGCTCGAGCTTCAGCGTGATGTCCTCGCCGATCAGCCGCCGCAGCATCCGGCCAGCGTCGCGAACCAACGAGTTGAGGTCGAGAGCCCGGGGCTCGATCACCTGGCGCCGGCTGAAGGCGAGCAGTTGCTGGGTGAGCGCGGCGGCCTGCTCGCCCGCGCTCTGGATCTCGCGGATCTCGGAGCGGACCGGATCGTCCGCCGCCAGGCGGTCGAGGGCGAGGCCGCTGTAACCCAGAATCGAGGTCAGGAGATTGTTGAAGTCGTGGGCGACGCCGCCCGCCAGGCGCCCGATCGCCTCCATCTTCAGCGACTGGCGGAGCTGCTCTTCGAGCATCCGCTGCTCGGTGACGTCGACCGCCATTCCGATCGTGCCGGCGATCTCGCCGTCGGCCCTCCGCAGCGGCTCGACGTGGGTCAAGAATCGTCGCTCCTGCCAGCTCTGCTCGTACGTGACCGACTCGCCGCGCGCGGCCTGGCGATGGGCGGCGATGGCCGGGAACTCCTCGTCGTGGGTGCCGAAGAACTCCTCCAGCGTGCGACCTACCGCCTCTCCCGGACGCAGCCCGAGGGCAGCCAGACCGCTGCCCTCGGACGAGGTGAAGCGCAGATCGAGGTCGGTCGCCCAGAGGACCGCCGGCAGCTGGTCCATCAACAGGCGCGCGCGCGCCTCGCTCTCGATCAGCACCGTCTCCGCCTGCTTGCGCCGAATCGCCATCGCGATCTGGGTCGAGACGAAGAGCAGCAGGTCGAGGTCGTCCGGCTGGAATCGAGCGCCCTCGGCATAGCTCTGCACCACCAGCGCACCGAATGTCTCGCCCTCGAACAGCAGCGGCACGCCGAGCCAGTCGACCGAAGGCGCGCCGATCGACACGACCTCGTCTCGCGCCACCAGCCGGTCGAACTCCTCGGGGGAGACCAGATGCGGCTGTCCGGTCCGAAGCACGTACTCGGTCAGGCCGCGGCCGAGCTTCCTGGGCGCCGGCGGCGGGTCGTACTTGTCGACGAAGTAGGGGAAGCTGAGGGTGTCGGAGCGGCGATCGTAGAGCGCGATGTAGAAATTCTCCGCCGGCATCAGATCGCCGATCGCCTCGTGGACCGAGTGGTAGAACTCCTCCAGGCGCGGGATCGAATGGGCCGCCTCCGAAATCCGGTAGGCGGCGTTGCGCGCGCGCTCGCCGCGGACCCGATGGGTGACGTCGCGGAAGGTCCATACCCGCCCAATGCTGCGGTCGCCGGCTCGCTTCGGGCTCGACTCGCGCTCGAAAACGCGCCCGTCCTTGAACTCGATGAGCTCGGTCTGGCTCTCGGCGTCCGGACGAGCGTAGATCTCCTTGACCCGGTCCAGGAAACCTCGCGGATCGCGCAGTCGATCGAGAACGTAGGCGAGCAACTCGGCGTCCGCGCCGCGCGCCAGCACTTCCGGCGGAATCCCCCAGAGCTCGGCGAAGCGCTGGTTGGAGACCACCAGTCGACCGGCGTCGTCGACCACCAGGATTCCGTCGGCCGTGGCCTCGATGGTCGCCGAGAGCAGCGAAACCGTCCCCGCGAGCTCGACCCGCGTCTGTTCGCGCTCGGCGATCGCCCGCGCCAGATCCGCCGACTCGTGACCGAGGTGCCGGCGGAGCTCGAGCTGCTGGACGACCTGACGCGCGATCGCCTCGAGGCCGCGAGCCTGATCCGCCGAGAGCTCTCGAGGGACGCGATCCATGACACAGACCGTGCCGAGCGCGAAGTCGTCCGGCGACCAGAGCGGAGCGCCGGCATAGAAGCGCAGCGCGGCTGGGCCGCACACGAAAGGATTGTCGGCGAATCGCGGGTCGCCGGTGGTATCGCGCACCACGAGCAGGTCCCGGCCGAGGATCGTGTGGGCGCAAAACGACGACTGGCGCGGGGTCTCGCGCTGATCGACGCCGATGCCGGCCTTCAGCCACTGGCGCTCGGCGTCGAGGAAGGAGATGAAGGCGACGGGTGCCGCGCACGTCTGGGCAGCGAGAAACGCCAGATCGTCGAAGATCGGCTCGGGCCCGGTATCGAGGATCTGGTAGCGCTGCAACGCCAGCAGGCGCTGCTGCTCGTTCGGGGGGAGCGGAGCGGTCTGCATGGCGGAACGGCTCCTCTGGGCGAAACCTGGAACGCAACCGTATCAGGCCGTCGCGGTGCTCCGGCGAGTCGTGCGGCAGAGCTCCCCGATTTCGGCGAGCCGCGCTGCCGAGCATGCGGCGCAGAGAGGAGGACGGCGATGAAGACCTCGGTACGACGCCCCGAGCCCCGAACGCTCGCGGCGTCGATCGCCTCGGCCCTGCTTCCGGCGGACGCTACGCGCGCGGCTGCCAACTGATGTCTCTCAAATTCTGGCTCGTCGGCGTACTCGCTCGCCATCGGCGCCCTGGCGCTCGCGCCGTCCGACAGCTCGATTCTCTACGTCGGCACCGGCGAGTCGGCCCTGTCGGCGGACAGCTTCCTCGGCGTGGGCCTCTATCGCATCGACAACGCCGCGACCACCGCCGACCTCTCGGGCCCGTTCAATCCGCTGGTGACCACCGGCATCGCCGGCACGACGGCGTTCACCGGCCGCGCGATCAGCGAGATCCTCGTGCATCCGACCCAGCCGGGCACGATCTTCGTGGCGACCACCAGCGCCACCAGCGGCAATCCGTCCGGCAGCTCCGTGGGGTTCTCCGTGCCGCCGCTCGCCCTGCGCGGCGTCTACCGCTCGACCAACGCGGACACGGCCTCGCCCAGCTTCTCCAAGCTCACGGTGACGACGGGAGGTTCGATTCTGCCCGACACCACGGGCGACCTCTCGATCACAGACATCGCCATGGACCCCACCGATCCGAACACGATGGTGGCCTGGGCCCTGGGCTCCACCACGGCCGGCAACGGCGGCATCTACCGCTCGACGAACGCGCTTGACGACGGCGACGTTCACCCAAGTTCTGACTACGACCACGTCCAACGCGCGCGGCGAGCTCGCCGGCAACCGGGTCGGCGGCACGGTGACCTTCTATGTCGCGAACGGCGAGGGAGGGTCCGGCCGGCTGCGCCAGTCGACCGATGGCGGGGCCACCTGGTCCGCCACCCTCCCGGCCGCCAACGGATTCTGTGGCGGCCAGTGCTTCTACGACATCGCGGTCGCCGTGCATCCGACCAACGCCAGCATCCTCAACCTCGGCGGCTCGCCGAACCTCGTCGCGGGCCGCTCGACCGACGGTGGAACGACGTTCACCAACAATGCGACCTCAGCCTCCGGCGTCCATGTCGACACGCACGCCATCGCGCATCGCCCCGTCGGATCCGACCGTGGTCTACCTCGGCACCGACGGCGGCATCTACCGCTCGGACGACAGCGGACTCATCTGGTCGACGCTCAACAACACCGACTTCCACGCCACGCAGTTCCAGAGTCTGGCGCTCCATCCGACCGACCGCCAGTTCCTGATCGGCGGCACGCAGGACAACGGGACCCAGTTCCTGAGGCCCGACGGCACCTGGTTCCGCGCCGACTTCGGCGACGGCGGCTACGCGCTCATCGACCAGAACGCCACCGACACGACCAACGTCACGATGTACCACACCTACTTCAACCAATCGACAGCCATGGGCTTCTCGCGCGTCACCACCAGCGCGGCCGCCACGGAAGGCAACTGGACCCTCTACGGTTGCGGCTTCGGCGGAATCAACAACGGCCTGGTGTGCAGCGGCGGCGTTACGATCCTGTTCTACGCGCCAATGGCACTCGGACCGGGGAATCCGAATACGATCTACTTCGCCTCCGACCAGCTCTATCGATCCGCGGACGCCGGCGTGACGATGCCGGCGGTGAGCCAGGTGCTGCAGGCCGGTCAGCCGATCACGTCGATCGCCATCGCACCGAGTCGAGCCTCGCGTTCGCGCTGATTCTGGCGGTGATCGTCTATCGCGAGATCCGGCGCGTCGTCGGGCGTTTGCGCGAGCTCGAGCTCGAGAGCGGCGGCGGTCCGCGCGCGGGCGACGTCGGTGAGGCTCGCGCGCTCGCCCTCTTGCTCATCCAGGAGATCGAGCTCTACCACGGCGAAGAGGTCGCGCTCGCCCGCGCGGAAGGGCGCGTTCTCGAGCGTCTCGCGACCGAGCTCGAGCGCGCCCGGGCCATCTACGAGCAGCGCGCTCCCGGCGGCGCGCGAATTGCTGGCGATCCTTTCGGCGAGGTGGTTCTGGAACGCCTGGCCGGTGGCGACCCCGGACGACTCGGACCCGCGCCGCCGGCGGCGCCGATCGAGCCTGGCTAGTCCGCCGCCGGCTCGTCGTCCACGGGCTCTTGCGCGCCACCGGGCACGTGAACGACACGCTGGGGGAAGGGAATCTCGATCCCCTCGGCGTCGAAGCGCGCCTTGACCCGTTTGACGAACTCGTGGACCAGCAGGAAGCGCTCGGTCGTGTGCCGCGAGCGCAGGACGACGTTGAAGTCGATCGACGAGTCACCGAAGGTATGGAAACGAACCAGCGGCTCGTGATCGGCGACGGCGCCTTCGACGGTCGATTGCACTTCCATCGCGACCTCGATCACGATCCGCTCGACGCGGGCGAGATCGGAGTCGTAGGCGACGCCCATCGGCACCAGCACCGACTGCGGCGTCTCCGGCATCTCGAAGTTCTTGAGCACCATGTCGGCCAGCTTGGCGTTCGGCACGACGACGATGTTGTTGGGCATCTGGCGGATCCGCGTGGCGCGCCAGCCGATGTCCTCGACCCAGCCCTGGGTGCCGTTTTCGAGCTCGATGAAATCGCCCACCCGCATCGGCCGCGCGACCGAGAGGTGCAGCCCGGCGAAGAGGTTCGAGAGCGTCGGCTGCAATGCCAGGGCGACGGCGAGAGAACCGATGCCGAGAGCAGTGAGCAGCGGCGTGATCTCGATGCCCACGTTGTCGAGGACGAGCAACGCGCCGGCCACCAGTACGGCGATGCGGGTGATCTCGCGCAGCAGCGAGGGCTTGGCCTCGCCCGGCTCTTCGCCCTGCCGGCGGTCGAACCAGAGGGTGACGAAACGCGACGCCGAGAGGGTGAGCAGCAGCACGAAGGCGACGGTCGCGACCCGGAAGACGAGCGTGCGCGCCTCGAGCGAGATCGGCGTGAGGTGCGCGGCGGGCACCAACGCGGCCAGGACGAACCACCAGGGCCAGTAGCGGTGGGTCGAGGCGAGCAGGATGTCGTCGAGTTGAGTCGCGGTCCGCGTCGTCAGCTTCCTGGCCTGACGGAAGAGAATGCTGCGCGAGAGAATTCCGAGGAGCGCCGCCGCGAGAAGAACGCCGACAGCCGGGAGCCAGTCCCGGTACGAGTCGAAAGAGCCGAGGAGCTGTTCCATGGCGCATGGCTATCGGATCGCCGGTCGGGATGTCAAGGCGGACTATGCTCTCGGCGTGCTCGACGCAGGCTGCTTCGGGCGGGTGGCGCGACGGCTCTCCCGCCGGTCTTGGACGACGCGCTTTGCCCCGGCGCCGACGGGTCGCCTCCACCTCGGCCACGTCGTCAATGCGCTCTGGGTCTGGGGGCTGGCGCGTGCCTTCGGCGGTCGCGTCTTGCTGCGGATCGAAGATCATGACCGGATCCGCTGCCGGCCGGAGTTCGAGGCGGGGCTGCTCGAGGACCTCGCCTGGCTCGGCTTCGAACCGGATGCCGCACCCGGCCGCGACGCGCCCTGGGTGCGCCAGAGCGATCGGGAGGAGATCTACCGGCGCGCGCTCGACCGCCTGTCGGAGGCCGGAGTCGTCTATGCCTGCGATTGCACCCGGCGCGAGATCCTCGCGCGCTCCGGAGTGCGTTCCGGCGAGGAGCCGCGCTATCCCGGCACCTGTCGCGACCGGGGGCTGGCTCCGCGGGCGACGCCGATGCGGAGGATCCGTCTACCCGAGCGCGCCGTCGACTTCGACGATCTGCGCCTCGGTCCGCACCGGCAGGTCCCGGCCGAACAGATCGGCGATCTGCTCGCCCGCGACCGGGACGGCAACTGGACCTACCAGTTCGCCGTCGTCGTCGACGATCTCGACCAAGGGGTCGACGTCGTCGTGCGTGGCGAGGACCTCTTCGCCTCCACCGGCCGCCAGATCCTCCTCGCCGGCCTCCTCGGCCGCGCCGCGCCGCCGCTCTTTCTTCATCATCCGCTCGTCTATCGCCCCGACGGATCGAAGCTGTCGAAGTCGACCGGAGACACGGCGGTCGCCGAGCTGCGTCGGTCGGGCTGGAGCGCCGAACGGGTGCTCGGCGCTGCCGCGACGTCGGTCGGCCTGATCGATCGGAGCGGCCCGCTTGCCCTGCCGGACCTGGCCGCAGCCTGGGCGCGGCGAGGCCGGAGCGCCGGCGGCGAGGACGTACAATGACCGGCATGTCCGCACCGAGTGCAGAGCCCGCCCGCGCGGGGCGGCTAATGATGCCGCTCGCGCTGCTGGCTGCGCTCTTCGTGTCGCTGTTCGTGGTGACGGAGCAGGGGCTCGGCCGCTTCGAGCGCCGCCGGCTGGTCGAAGTGGCGAGCGAGCAGATCGAGGCGATCTCCGCCCTGCGTCTCCGGGCGATCGCGTCCTGGCGCGGCGAGCGGCTTGGCGACGCCCTCGCGCTGGCGAGCCCGAGGCTCGCCGATTCGTTCCACGCCTGGCTCTCGACCCAGGATCCCGCGGAGCGGACGAGGCTGGAGCAGGCGCTCGAGAGCGTAGTCGAGGCTTTCGGCTACTCGTCGGTAACGATCCTCGACGAGATCGGCGCGGTGCGGTTGGCGGTGCGGCGCGAGCGGAGCGCCGACGACGAGATTCCAGGCGATCTCGTGGCGGAGGCGATGATCGGGGGTGGCCCGCGGATCCACGACCTGCGCCGAACCACCGGGGGTCACCGCCTCTTTGTCAGCGCTCCGCTCGCCGCGTCCGACGGGGCGCAGGTGGGCCGCCTGTTGCTGGCCCTCGATCCGAGCCGCTCGCTCGATCCGTTGCTCGAGAAGATTCCGGGAACCGCCGGGGCCGTCGAGTCCTTTCTGGTCCGGCGGGAGGGCGACCAGGTCCTCTATCTGACCCCCGTCTCCGGCGACCCCGACGCGACCCTTGCGCTGCGCCGACCGCTCGACACGTCCGACCTCCCGGCGGCCGCGGCGCTCAGGAAGCGCCGGGGACTCATCGAGGGCCGGGACCGCGTGGGGCGCGAAGTCGTGGCTTTCGCGGCGCCGGTCGCGGGCTCGCCCTGGACACTGGTCACCCAGATCGCGCGCACGAGCCTGGCGCGGAGCTTGGTGGCCAGCGCGGTGCGCGTCGCGACCGCGGCATCGATCGCCTTTCTGGCGACGATGTTCTGCTTGCTGTTGCTCGAACGCCGCCGCCGGATCGTTTCCGAACGGGCGCTGAGCGACAGCGAGGGCCGATACCAGGCGATCTTCGACCAGGCGGTCGACGCCATCTACTTGATGGACCGCGATGGCCGCTGCCTCGACGCCAACCGCTCCGGGCTCGCCCTGCTCGGTTACGACCTCCCCGAGCTGCGGCGCCGGAGGATATCGGAGCTGGTCGACCCGGAGGACCTGAGTCGGGAGCCGATCTCCTGGTCCACCCTCAAAGAGGGGCGATCGATTCGCCGCGAGCGACGGCTCCTCCACCGGGATGGCTCACGAGTTCCGGTCGAGCTGGTCACGACGCCGCTCGCGGATGGCCGGCGGCTCAGCGTCGTGCGCGACATCCGCGAGCGCAAATCGACAGAGGCGCGGCTCGAGTTGCTCTCTCGCGCGCTCGAGAGGAGCCCTGCCGCCACGCTGATCACCGACGCCGACGGCGTCATCGAGTACGTCAACCCGAGATTCTCCGAGGTGACGGGCTGGAGCGCCGACGATGCGGTCGGCAAGACGCCGAGGATCCTGAAGTCGGGCCGGACGCCGCCCGCGATCTACGCCTCGATGTGGGCGGCGATGACCGCGGGGCGGGAGTGGCACGGCACGCTGCTCAACGCCCGGCGCGATGGCGAGCTCTTCTGGTGGTCGCTCGCGATCTCGCCGATCGGCGACGAGAGCGGCCGGACCCGCGCCTACGTCGCGATCGGCGAGGACGTGACGCAGCGCCGGGAGGAGCGGGAACGGTGGCGCCAGAGCCAGCGCTTGGCGCGCTTGGCGGACTGGTCGTACGACGTGGCATCCGGGCGGCTCTGGCTCTCGGAGGAGGCCGTTCGTCTGCTCGAGCTCGGTCCCGAAACCGCGACGCCGTCGCTGGCGGACCTATTCGCTCCCCTCCACCCGGAGGATCTGCCGGCGGCGCGCGAGGCGTTCGACCGCGCGGTGTCGGAGGGGATCGGCTACCAGGTCTCATTCCGCGTGCCTGCCAGCGGGCGCGGTGGCGAGGGTGGCGGCCAGACCGGCGAGCGGCTGGTCAGCTCGGGCGTCGAGGTCGAGACCGACTCCGCCGGACGTCCGCTCCGCCTGATCGGCGTGCTCCAGGACCTGACCGAGCTCGAACGCTCCCGGCAGCAACTCGAGAGCGCGCGCGAGGAGCTGGCGCAGGCGCAGAAGATGGATGCGATCGGCCGCCTGGCGGGAGGCATTGCCCACGACTTCAACAACCTGCTCGGCATCGTCCTGGGCTACGCCGAGCTGCTGGGGCAGGAGGCCGAGATCAGCGCCAACGCGCGCGAGTACACGGGCGAGATCATCGGGGCGGTGCACCGCGGCGCCGATCTCGCCCGGCAGATGCTGACGATGGGGCGCCGCAGCCCGGCACGCCTGCGCCCAACCGACGTCGCGGCGCTGCTCGCGGACACGGCGCGGATGCTCCGGAGGGTTCTGCCGGCGAACCTCCAGCTCAGCTTCTCGGCCGCGGCGGACCTCTGGCAGGTCGAGGCCGATCCGGGACAGCTGACCCAGGTCCTGGTCAACCTCGCGCTCAACGCGCGCGACGCGACGACCGACGGGGGTTCGATCCGGATCGAAGCCGTCAACGACGAGATCGACGCTCGCCGCGCGAGACGGCTCGGCGCGTTCGACGCCGGCCACTACGTGCGGATCGAGGTCCTCGACGATGGCAGCGGTATCGCCCCGGAGATCCTGCCGCGGGTCTTCGAGCCCTTCTTCACCACGAAGGAAGAGGGAAAGGGAACGGGTCTCGGGCTGCCGACGGTTTACGGCATCGTGCGCCAGGGTGGGGGGCGGATCCGGGTGAAGAGCGACGCGGGGCAAGGCACCAGAGTCTCGGTCTGGCTGCCGCGCTTCAACAGGGGGGATCGCCCCGACTCGGGAGCGATCGAGCCGGTGCTCGAGGCGGCCTCGACCGACGCCGTGACCGTGTTGCTCGTCGAAGATCAACCGGAGCTGCTCGCGTCGATCGAGCGGATGCTCCGCTCGTTCGGCTATGCCGTGGTCTCGGCGGGATCGGCGGAGGAGGGTGCCCGGCGCTTCCGCGAGCATCCCGAGATCTCTCTGCTGCTCTCGGACGTCGTGCTGCCCGACCGCAACGGCAAGAAGCTCGCCTTCGAGCTCCGGGCCCTCCGGCCCGACCTCGCGGTGGTGCTGATGTCCGGCTATTCCGCGATCTCGGAGACCGAGTTCCGCGAGCTCGTCGACGCCGGCTATGCCTTTCTGCAGAAGCCATTCGGGATCCAGGAGCTGCAGCGCACGCTCCGTTCCCGTCATCGCTGAGGCGCGCCGGAAGGACCGGCGCGAGTAGGATTCCCGGATGCCCGGGCGCCGCAAGCAGAGAGTCACGACCCGTTCGCAGACCCTGCGGCGTCGCGACCACAGGCTCGCCTGGGCGCTCGCTTGCGCCGGACTCGTCGCGCTCGCGATCGTCGCGGCGAACGTCTGGCCCTACTGGCAGCTCTCGGGACGATTTCGCACCCTGCCGGACCGACAGCCGTCGCGGCTCTACGCCCGCCCATTCCGGGTCGCGCCCGGCCAGAGTCTCTCCGCGGACGCTCTCGCCGCGCGGCTGGAGCAGCTCCACTACGCTCCGGCCGGTGCCGCCGGCTTGACCGCGGGGACCTACCGGGCGAGCGGCGACGCGGTCTCGATCGCCCGCCGTCCGCCGCCAGCCACCGCGGCCGCTGGGGGACTCCTGGTCGTGGAGCTCGCGGGCGGGAGAGTGGCGCGGCTGTTGCTCGACGAACGGCCGGTCGTGGAGGCCTATCTCGATCCCGCGCTGCTCGCGAGCTACTACGGCCCCGATCTGCTCGAGCGCCGTCCGGCGCCGCTCTACCGGATCCCCGGAGATGTCGCACGTGCCGTGCTCGCGGCCGAGGACGCCGGTTTCTTCGAGCACCCCGGCGTCTCGGCGACCGGGATCCTGCGTGCCCTCTGGACCAATCTGCGCGGAGGAGAGATCCGCCAGGGGGGCTCGACGGTCACCCAACAGCTGGCCAAGAACCTCTATCTTTCCGCCGAGCGCACGATGACGCGCAAGCTGCGCGAGGCGATGCTCGCGGTGATGCTCGAGTGGCGCTACTCGAAGGAGGAGATTCTCGAGGCCTATCTCAACCAGATCTTCTGGGGGCGCAGCGGGTCGTCGAATCTGATCGGGATCGGCGCGGCGGCGTGGGCGCATCTGGGCAAGCGCGTCGAGGAGCTCGACCTCGCCGACGGCGCGCTGCTTGCCGGGATGATCCAGGCGCCCGCCGCCAACTCGCCTGTCCGCAATCCCGAATCGGCCCGGGCGCGCCGGGACTTCGTGCTCGATCGCCTCGCCGAGCTGCGCTGGGTCTCGGCCGACACGGCCGCCGCCGCGAAAGAGAAGGAGCTGCCGACCCACGAGATCGTGCTGTCGCGCCGACTGGCGCCCTACTACGCGAGCGCGGTGGCCGAGGAGCTCGCCCGTCGATTCGGCGTCACCGATCTCGCCGACGCCGGCCTGACCCTGCTCGGCACGCTCGACCTCGAGGACCAGGAGGCCGCGGAGGCGGCGGTGTCGTCCGGGCTCGGGGATCTCGTGGCAGCCAGCGCGCGGGTCCGCAAGCGGAGCGATCCGCTGCAGGCGGCGCTGGTCTCGCTCGAGCCGGCGACCGGTGCGGTGCGCGCTTGGGTCGGCGGGCGAGACTGGCTCGAGAGCCAGTTCGACAGGGTCAGCCAGGCGCAGCGGCAGGCGGGGAGCGCGTTCAAGCCGATCGTCTACGCGACCGCCTTCGAGCGGGGTGTCGCGACCCCGGCCACGCTGCTCGAGGACGCGCCACTCGCGGTCGAGTCCGGCGGCAAGATCTGGACTCCCTCGAACGACGACGACGAGTTCCGCGGCTGGGTGACCGCGCGGACCGCGCTCGAGCAGAGTCTCAACGTTCCGACCGCGCGGCTCGCGTTGGCAACCGGCCTGCCGGCTATCGTCGAGACCGCCCGCGCCTGTGGCCTTGGCACTCGTCTGCGCCCGGTCCCCGCCGTGGCTCTCGGTGCATTCGAAGTCCGGCCGCTCGAGCTCGCCACGGCGTACGCGGTCTTCGCCGGCCGCGGCGTGCGTCCGCCGGTCCATCTCGTCGACGGTGTCCTCGACTCGGACGGCCGGCTGGTCGCCGGCGAGGCGCTGCCGCCGCCGCAGCGCGTCCTGTCGGCGGGCACCGCCTACCTGGTGACGACGATCCTGCAGGGCGTGGTCGAGTACGGCACCGGCCGCGCCGTGCGCGCCGCCGGGCTCGCCGACGCGGTGGCGGGCAAGACGGGAACCTCGAACCAGCGCCGGGACAACTGGTTCGTCGGCTACTCGCCGGAGCGCGTCTCGCTCGTCTGGGTGGGGTTCGACGACGATGCGCCCACGCCCTTCTCCGGCTCGCGCGCCGCGCTACCGATCTGGAGCCGATTCGCCCTGGCGGTGCGTCCGCCCGGGGGGTTCGCGCGCTTTACTCCACCGGAGGGGGTGCGCGTCGTGTTGATCGATCCGCAGACCGGCGAGCTCGCCACCGACCGCTGCCCCGAGGTGCTCGCCGAAGCCTTCCCGGAGGACCGGATTCCGAGCGCGATCTGCCATCTGCACGGCAGCTCTCGCTCCGAGCCCCTCGATCCCCAGGTCCGCGCCGAGCGGGAAGCGGAGCGCGAGGAGCGCAGCGGCATCCGCTCCTGGCTGCGCCGCGTCTTCGGCCGCGACCGGCGCCCGCCGTCGAGCGCGCCGGCCGGGCCTCCGCCTTAGTCCGGCAGCGCCGGCCGTTGCGCCAGGGCCGCGGCCATGGTCAGGACGGTCGCAATCCAAACCAGATCGGCGAGGAGCAGGTGCGCGATCTGGAGGGGGATCGGGGCGAGGAGCAGGACGTCGACGACGCCGAGGGTGACCTGGGCGAGCGCGAGGCTCGCCGCCCAGCGCGCCCGCAGGATGGCGGTACGCGACCGCCCTGACGTGGCGACGCGCGAGGCGAAGAGGGCGACCGCGACCGCCGCGGCGACGGCGAACGTCGGGTGGAGCAGGCGCAACCGGAGCAGGAAGTGGGCGGTAGGGGCGAGCTCCGCGCGCATACCCTCGAGCAGCGAGCGGGCCGGGAAGAGGGTGTCGCCGAGCGCCGCGATGGCGCCCGTGGCCCCCGCGAGCACGAGCGCGGTGAGAGCGAGGGTCGCCCAACGCGCGGCGGCGGGATCGGCCCGACGACGGAGCGGGCGCGGGTCGTCGGCGAAGTGCAGGGTCAGAGCGAGCGCACCGACCAGGAAGAAGGTGTTCACCAGGTGGAGCACGATCGCCAGGGCACGGGCCGCCGAGGCGTCGTCGTCGACGAGCTCGAACAGCACCAACCCAGCGCCGAGCCCAGCCTCCACGAGCAGAAAGGCGAGAGAGGCCGCGGCGGCCCGCCGCGCCGGGTCGCCCTGGTGCCGCCGCCGGAACGCGACCACGACCAGGACCAGGCCGGCCACGAGCGCCAGGCCGCTGGTCGCCCGGTGGGTCCACTCGATCAGCCGCCCGGTCGAGGGCTGGAACGGGACGATCTCGCCGTCGCACAGCGGCCAGTGGGCGCCGCAGCCTGCGCCGCTGCCGGAGGCGCGGACGAACGCTCCCCAGCCGATCACCAGGAGGTTCCAGGCGAGCACGGCGACGGCGATCCGGCGCAGCAGTCGATCGGGCACGGGGAGATCCTAAGAGATCTCGGCCGGCGGCGGGGTGCCGAGTCGGCCCTCGCGGTTCACGGCGGCGGGGCATGATCTCTGTGTAGGATGGCGGGTCCTGTGAGCGAGCCTTCATCCGAGTCCGACGCCTTGCAGCCTCAGCCCGAGCGGGAGAGGGGCGCGATCGAAGTCGTCGGCGCACGCACTCACAACCTCAAAGGGGTCTCTTGCCGGGTCCCACACGGCAAGGTGACGGTGGTGACGGGGCCGTCGGGCGCTGGCAAGTCGTCGCTCGCCTTCAACACCATCTTCGCCGAAGCGCAGCGGCGCTACGTCGAGTCGATGTCGACCTATGCGCGCCAGTTTCTCGACCAGATGGAGCGCCCGCCGGTAGAGGACGTGCGCAACCTGCCGCCCGCGGTCGCGCTCGAGGCGAAGAACTCGGTCCGCAACGCCCGCTCGACGATCGCGACGATCACCGAGATCCAGGACGTGCTGCGCCTCGTCTTCGCCCACATGGGTGAGGCCTCCTGCCCCGACGGCCACGGCCCGGTGCGGCGGACGACGGCGGGCGAGGCAGCCGCGGAGCTCGCCGCGGGCGCGGCCGGAGAGACGTTTCTGCTGCTCGTGCGCCTGCCGCGGCCGAAGCGGCGGGCCGATGCGCAGCTCGCCGAGCTCATTCGGCTCGGATTCGCGCGGCGGGTCGAAGAGGAATCGGTGATCGCCATCGCCCCCGGCGAGGCTTGGCCGACCGCCCGCGACCCGCTGCCTCTGGCGCTCGGTAGGTTCCGAGCCGATCCCGCCGCCACGGCCCGTCTGGCGTCGACGATCGAAGATGGCTGGAAGCTCGGCGTGCGGACGATCGAAGCGATCGGAGCAGAGGGCGAGCGGCGCTTTCTCGCGGAGGACCTCTCCTGTCCGGCCTGCGGCATGGCGGTGCGAGCACCGTCGCCGGCGCTCTTCTCCTTCAATTCGCCGCTCGGGGCCTGCGCGACCTGCGAAGGATTCGGCCGAGTGATCGGCGTCGACCGCCAGCGGGTGATTCCCGATGCGACCAAGAGCCTCGCGGAACGACCGATCGCGCCCTGGAACACGCCCGCCTACGAGGAGCTCTACGACGAGCTGATGCGCGCGGCGAAGCGTCGGCGCCTGCCGCTCGACCGCCCGATCGAGGAGCTTTCGACCGAAGACCGCGAATGGCTCTGGAGTGGCAAGGGGTCGTTCGTCAACCTCGAGTCCTTCTTCCGCTGGCTCGAGGGGCGCTCCTACAAAGTCCACGTGCGGGTGCTCCTTGCCCGCTATCGCGCTTACAACCCCTGCCCCGAGTGCCGCGGCGCGCGGCTCAACGCCGAGGCGCTGTCGGTGCGTTTGCGCGGACGGACGCTGCCGGAGCTGACCGCGCTGTCGGTCGAAGCGCTCCGCGCCTGGCTCGCGTGACCTCGAGCTGACGCCGCGCGAGCGCGAGATCGGTGCCCACCTGCTCGAGGAGCTCGGCGAACGCCTCGAGGTCCTGCATCGGGTCGGGCTCGAATACTTGACGCTCGATCGGCAGGCGCGCACGCTATCGGGCGGCGAGACGCAGCGAATCCATCTCGCCGCGGCGCTCGGCTCCGGTCTGACCTCGACCCTCTACGTCCTCGACGAACCGACGATCGGATTGCACCCGCGCGATGGCGCGAAGCTGCTCGAGCTGCTCTCCGATCTCGCGGCGCGGGGCAACACGGTGCTCGTCGTCGAGCACGACCCGGTCCTGATCCGGGGCGCGGACTGGCTGATCGATCTCGGTCCGGCTGCCGGGGAACGGGGCGGCGAGGTGATCGCCGAGGGACCGCCGGAGTTGGTGCTCGCGCACGAAGAATCTCTCACGGCGCTGTTCCTGTCGCGGCGGGCGCCGACGCCGGCGCGTTCCCATCTCGCCCGCTTCCGGCGCGAACGTGGTCGCCGCAGCATCGAGGAGGAGCTCCGATCGCGCCCGCGCATCGCCATTCGCGGCGCGCGCGCGCACAACCTCGCCGGCATCGACGTCGAGTTCCCGCTCGACGCGTTGGTCGCCGTCACCGGCGTGTCGGGCTCCGGCAAGTCGACGCTGGTGGAGAACGTCCTCTACGGCTCCTACCAGCGGTCGCGCGGCGTCGTCGACGTCGAGCCGGGAGCCTGCGACGAGCTGACTGGCCTCGACGGTCTGGCCGACGTCACGCTCGTCGATCAGAGCCCGATCGGCCGCTCTTCGCGCTCCAATCCGGTGACCTACGTCAAGGCCTATGACGATCTGCGACGGCTGTTCGCCGGGGCTGAGGAGGCGCGGCGGCGCGGCATCACCCCGTCGCACTTCTCGTTCAACCTCGAGATGGGGCGCTGCCCCGAATGCCAGGGCACCGGCAGCGCTCGAGGTCGACATGCAGTTCATGGCGCCGGTCGTGGTGACCTGCGATCGCTGCCAGGGGCGGCGATTTCGCCCCGAGGTGCTGGCGGTGCGCCATCTCGGGCGCGACATCGCCGAGACGCTCGAGCTCACGGTCGAGGCGGCGCTGCAGCGGTTCGCGCGCGAGCGCCCCTTCTGCCGCAAGCTCGCTCCGCTCGCCGAGGTCGGTCTCGGCTATCT
Organism: uncultured Acidobacteriota bacterium; assembly: GCA_963700315.1. Classification (GTDB taxonomy): domain Bacteria; phylum Acidobacteriota; class Thermoanaerobaculia; order Multivoradales; family JAGPDF01; genus JACTMI01. The sequence continues at coordinate 81,197 of CAVOXC010000008.1, forward strand.
GCGCCTGGGGCAGCCGACCTCGACGCTCTCGGGCGGCGAGGCCCAGCGGCTGAAGCTCGCCAGCTTCCTCGGTCGCTCGAAGAAGCAGGGGCGCCGGCTCTTCCTGTTCGACGAGCCGACGACCGGGCTGCATCTCTCCGACGTGGATCTGCTCTACCGGACGCTGCGCAAGCTGGTGGAACGGGGGGACGGCGTGGTGGTCGTCGAGCACAACCTCGAGCTGCTGGCGCATGCCGACTGGATAGTCGATCTCGGACCCGGCGGCGGCCAGCACGGCGGCCGGTTGCTGTTCTGCGGTCCGCTCGCGACCTTCCTCGACGGCGTCGAGAGCCCGACGGCGGAGGAGCTGCGCCGCCATCTCGGCTGGAAGCGGGGTGCGGGAGGATCGAGTAGAATGCCGCGCACCAGAACCCGCGAGCGCCGCAAGGCGGAGAGGTCGGTTTAGAACCATGGATGCGTGGCAGGTCTTCGTCGAGATTCCCGGCAAGCCCCCACTCGAGCTCCCCCTCGGGGAGTCGGTCATCGGACGCAGCCGTGCCTGCGCCGTGCACATTCCCGAGTCGACGGTCAGCCGGCAACACGCCAAATTCGTGAGTCACGGAGGGGGGCAAGGTCACCGTCGCCGACCTCGGCTCGTCGAACGGCACCTTCGTCAATGGCGACAAGGTCGAGGGCGGCTGCGCCATCGCCAACGGCGACCGAGTGGTCGTCGGGGAAGCCGAGGTGGTGGTGCGGATCCTGCCGCCGGTCGAACCGGCCGACGTGACCATGAAGGTCTCGATCCCGGCGATGACCGCGCCGGCCCCCGGTTCGCCGGCGGCGGTCGCCGCTGCCCTGCAGGCTGGCCCCGCGCTGGGAGTCACCGCCGTGGTCGGTCCCAAAGCGCCGGCGCCGGCGAGTCCGGGCGGAGTCCCGCCACCGCCGCCGCCACCGGCAGCGCCGAAGAAGCTCGACCCGCCCCTGCAGCGGGGCGCGCCGGCCGCGCCGCCCCCGCCTCCGACGCCGGCGCTCGCGCCAGCCGTGATGGGCGACTTGCTGTCGTCGATCCAGGAGATCGAGAAGATGCCGCTGCCGCCTTTCGCCAAGAAGGGGAGCGGCGTCGTGGCGACCGCCGCGATCCCGCACGCGGGCTTCTGGCTGCGCTTCTTCGCCTACATGATCGACCTGGTGCCGATCTTCCTGCTCGCGGCGATCGGCTTCGCCCTGTCGATGTGGGTCGACCCGACGCTCGGCCTTCTGGTCAACCTGCTACAGCTCGCCTATATCGTCATGCTGCTCCTGGTCTGGCCGGCGACCAAGGGGTGGACGCCCGGCAAGAAGATCCTGAAGCTCCGGATCTACTCCGACGAGACCCGCCCCGGAGAAGGGCTCGGCTGGAGCAAGGCGTTCCTGCGCTTCGTCGGCTACTTCGTCAACTCGTTCACCATGGGCATCGGCTTTCTGCTGATCGCCTTCACCAGCAAGAAGCAGGGCCTCCACGACCTGATCGCCAAGACCTACGTCGGCCGCCTGCCCGGCTAGCTGCCAGCGACCGCCGATCGCGGCTCGTCGCGGGCATCGCGCTTGCTAGACTCGATCGTCATGGCCGTCGCTTCGGTATCCGCTCGGGCTCGCGTGGCGATGGCGCCCCGCCGGGCGCTCGCCGTCGCCGGCTATCTGGGCGGAGCGCTGCTCGGCGCCGTGCTGTTGGTCGCGGTCTGGGCCAAGGCGATCGACCCGAACGCTTTCGTCGCACAGATTCGGGCCGAGGGGCTCGAGATCTTGCTGCCGGCGCGCGCGATCGCGCTCGCCGTGCTCGCGCTCGAGGCCGGGCTGGGGGTCGCGCTGTTGCTGAACCTCCGCCGTCTCCCGGTGCTCGTGACCGCCAGCGCGCTCGTGCTCTTCTTCCTTTTTCTGACCGGCAGGAACTGGTGGCGAACCGAGCACGGGCTGGCCGATCCCGGTTCCGCCTGCGGCTGCTTCGGCAACCTTGTCGAACGGACGCCCCGAGAGGCGTTCTGGAGCGATCTGCTGCTCCTGGTCCCCGGGCTTGCCCTCGCCTGGACCGGCCGTTCGGGCGCAACCTCCGGGCTCGCCCCGCGGCTCGGGGCCGCCGCCGCCGCCGGCGGCGCTGCGGCGCTGTTTGCCTGGCAGGCACCCTCCTTGCCGCTCGACGACCTCGCGACTCGGCTCAAGCCGGGGGTCGAGCTGGCGTCGCTCTGTGCCGGGAGAGGCGGGGAGCGCGTCTGTTTGACGCACCTGGTGCCCGAGCTCGCCGCGGGGAATCACCTCGTCGTGCTAGCCGACGTCCGCGCGCCCGAGTTCGCGGGAATCGTCGCGGAGCTCAACGCCCGCGCCAGCGCGGGGAGTCGCCCAGAGACGATGGTGCTGGCGGATTTCACCGCCGAGGAGCAGCGCGCCCTGCTCTGGACCTTGGCACCGGCATTCGACTTGCACCAGATCCCGGCGACGATGCTGCGCCCGCTCTACCGGACCTTGCCGCGGTCGTTCCGGGTCATGTCGGGCCGCGTCGTCGAAACCTGGACCGGCTTGCCGCCCGCCGCGGAGCCCGGCTCGGGCGGATGACCCGCGTCGCCCGCCGCCTCAGGCCCATGCGACTACGAGATCGAGAGACGAGATGAATCGGAAGATCCCCGCCGCCCTGCTCTTCGCCGCGCTCGCCACGGTCGGTCCGCTCGCCGCGCAGTCCGCGCCGGCCGACGCCTTTCTCTCCGGATTCGAGCTCTCCGGAGACTACGTGGTCGAGATCGACGGCCAGGACCAACCCAAGGCGGAGCTCTACTATTCGGACCGCGCCCGTAGCTTCCTGATCCGCAGCTCGGCGCTGCCGTCGCCGATCTTGATCAGCCCGGCCGCGCGCGAAGTCCAGTCGCTCGACCTGATGAAAGTCGCCGTGCGCGGCGATGGCTCGATCGACGTGCTCGCCGACGCCGCGCTCGCGCCCGAGGGCGGCTTTCCGCATCGTCGACGACACGATCGTATTCCGGGCCTCCGGCAAGAACGTCCGGTTGAAGCCTCGTCCCTGGCAGCTCGGAGCGCACGCCGCGCAGGAGCTGCTCGACTACAACCCCGAGTACCGGCGGCGCTCCGACGAGTACCGGCCGGACGCCGCGGTGCTCACCGGCCTCGCCGGCCGGCCGGGCAGGGTGCGGGTGCTGACCTTCTTCGGCTCCTGGTGCCCGCACTGCAAGAAGCACGTGCCGCAGCTGATCAAGGTCGCCGAGACGCTCGCCGCCAAGGGGTGGCAGTTCGACTTCTACGGCCTGCCCAGCCCGATCGCCGGTGAGCCCGAGGCGAAGAAGTACGACATCAACGGCGTGCCGACCGCGATCGTCTTCGTCGACGGCAAGGAGGTCGGCCGCCTGCCCGCCGCTCTTTGGACCCAGCCGGAAGCGGGCCTCCAGAGCGTTCTCGCGGGCGCGAGCGGTGGCGGCGGGCGCTGACCTCGAGCGTCTCTCTCTCTTTCTCTTTCTCTCCTTCTCTCTCGGCTCTTCACCGTTCGGAGTGGGTCGGTGGCTCATGGTGAGCTCGACGGGCGTGGCTGGAAAGGTTGATCTCCAGCCGGTGACCTGTTGGACGTCGAGGCGGCTCGGGCCCTCGAGAAAGCTCCATTTACGGGAAGTTGGACTGGCCAGGGTGCCTTTCGCGCAGCGCCCCGACGCGTTCCGCTTCTCCCCTTCAATGGCAGGCTTCCGCGACGGTTGCCACCTCGAAGGGGGATTGCGTTGCGCCAGACCCACTCGAATCGGTGAAGACCTCTTCTTCTTCTTCTTCTTCTTCTTCTTCCTTTCTTGCCTCGAGAGGTTTGCTGAGCTGATTCCAGGGCTGTGAAAGCCGGCGGATAGGGGGATGGACTCCGTCGTCGGCGGCTGGCGGCGGGAGTGGTGGCCCTTTTGGGGCTGGCAATCTCGTGCGCTCTTCGACGCCGCGGCGCAGTCGGTCCTGTTGGGCAGCTTCGGGCCTCGCGGCGTGCGCGGTAGCGAGCGGTCGATCGCATCGCGGCGCGACGGGCTCCCGTTCCCGCCTTCAACAGCAAGCTTCCTGAACAGGCGAATGGGCACGCGGTCCATCGCGAGGCGCCGGTCGGGCGCGCGCCGCCCGACGAAGGTGTGGGGCAGGAGCCGCTTCGTCCGGATAGCATCGGCCCGCGTACCTGGAGCAACGAATGTCGAGGAGGCTGCCATGAGGCACTCGGGGAGAATCCGTGTCGTCGCGATCTCGATCGCCGCCCTCGCGCTCGGCACGGCTTCGCCGGCGCGAGCGCAGGATGGGCAGGAGGGCGCGGGCTTCGAGCTCGACTGGGGCTTCGAGGCGAAGACCCACTATCGCGACAGCGAGTCCTTCCGCTTTCCCAGCCCGTTCCCATTCCCCGGAGACTTCTTGCCACCCGGGCAGGAGCGCGGCTTCCTCGAGACCGTCAACGCGGGACAGCACTTCGAGCTCTCGGCGCTCACGCTCTTTCTCGACGCGAGCTGGGGGGATGCCGTCTCGGCTCGCGCCAAGGTCGACTTCATCGACCTCTATGACCGCAATCCAACCTCTTCGGACAAGGAGATCGACGTCGACGAGCTCTGGATCCGCTTCGGCTCCGATCCGACCGCGGTCGGCGAGCGCGGCGGTTTCTATGCCAAGTTCGGCAAGTTCGCCCATTTCGAGCGCCAAGAAGACCGGCACCTCGAGAGCTACGGTCTCGCCGCGACCGCTTTCAACCGGTTCGAGGATCAGGGGGTCGAGCTCGGCGTGGAGCTGGGGCGCCACCTCTATCTCCGCTTCTCGGCGACGCAGGGCAACCCGCTCTTCCTGCGCGATCCCAACGCGCTCGCCGGCGACAACGGGACGCCCGAGCTCGACCCGGCGGTCCACGCCAACCCCGATCCGGCGCTGAAGAGCGGCATCGTCATCCTCTACGACGCCGAAGTCGAGGACCTGGATGTCGACGGCGATCTCGAGACCGGATACGGCGTCGGCTTCCGATTCGGTGGCCGCGACGAGGTCGGGTGGTCGCTCGACCTACTCGGCTGGAGCTACGAACGGAAGCTCGCCGAGACCGTCGACCTCGGAGGCACCTTCTATGGCGGCGACCTCGATCTGCTACGGGGACCGGGCAACGCCACGCCGCTGCCGATCCGGGGCGACGGCAAGTCCGAGGTCGGAGGCAATCTCTGGTTCTACGCCGGGGGCTTCGCCTGCTTCGGGCAGTACGTCGACCAGGAGATCGCGGGCATGGCCCGCAAGGGGTACGAGGTGGAGGCGAGCTGGCGCTGGGACCTGCCGCTGGTCTGGGCGACCGGCGGTCGCCAGCTCTTTCCGTCGATTCAGCCGGCGGTGCGCTGGTCCCGGCTCGAGCCCGAGTTCGCCGGTGGCTCGCCGGCCTTCCCGGCGGCCTCGGTGCGCTGGGAGTGGGAGAAGCTCGACTACGGCGTGCGCTTCGGGATCGTCCCGGGAGTCGACCTCACCCTCGAGCTCGCCGACAACACCATGACGCTCGCCAACGGCAGGAAAGTCTCCAGCGACGAGCTGCTGGCGACGCTACGCTGGCGCACGCCCTGACCCGGCGCGCGCGTCAGCCGAACGCTTCGATCGGATCGACGCCGCCGTTGGCCCAGGCGGCGTCGGCCTCCTGCAGGCTCCCCGCCGGGGCGATCCGCGAGACGCCGTGGGCGGCGAAGCCGGACGCCACCCGCTCCGCCTTTTCGCCGGCGAACGCGATCCCTTGCAACCGGCCGCGCCAGGCTGTGAGCGCAGCCGCGGCCCGCTCGAGCGCCGGCAGGTCGTGGACGCGCACGGTGCGCAGGCCCGGCGACGGCCGAAACGCCGCGTCCGCTTCGAGCAGGACCGTCCCTTGCTCGAGGTCGAGCCGGCCGATCGAAGTGCCGGCGAGCTCGGCCGCGCCGCGCAACTGCTGCACCGCCGCTGCGGTCGCCGGATCGATCGGACCGGGAGGCAGCCGGCCGTGCTCCAGGGCGAGACCCCAGGCGAGTGCCTCAGCGACGTCTCGCCCATTCCCTTCCGCGAAGACGGCGTGCACCGAGAGGCAGCCGCGCTGGTCGAACAGCGCGACGTCGCGGGCGAGCGCGCGACCGACGGCGACAAGGTCGGTCTCGCGCGCGACCAGCGCCACGCTCGCCTTGGGCCCGTGCGCGACGAGCCGCGATCCCAGCTGCTCGGCGAGCGCGCCGACCGACTCCGCGCCGCCGTAGGCGACCACACGTTCCGCCTGCGCGAAGGCGGCGTCGCCGAGCGCCGCGTCCGCGCCATCGAAACGCAGGGCGGCGATCGCCTCGGCGAGCGACGGCTCGCGCCGCGCGAGCGCGGCGACGAGGGCCGCGGCGAAGAGCGGCTCGGTGCTCGCCGACTTCGCCAACAACGGCCGCCCGAGGACGAGCGCGGGCAGGATGGCTTGGACCGCGAGACCCGGCACGTTGCCGGCGAGAACGACGGCGGCGAGCGACGTCGGTCGGCGGCCGGCGGCGTCGAATGACGTCGCCCTGGGCAATCGCGCGCCCTGGGCGGATGACCTGGATCGCGCGCCTTGGGCGAATGATCTGGATCGCGCGCCCTGGGCGCGCTCGGCGAGCGCTTCGGCGGCGGCGCGACCGGCGCCCTCGAGCATCACGCGGAGTCCCTCCGAGAGCCCCTCGGCCGAGAGGCGGGAGGTGAGCAGCAGGGGTCGGATCAGCCGGCGCCGCTCCTCTGAGTCGGGATCGAGCAAGGCGTCGATGCTGTCGCACCAGATCGCGATGCGCCGGTCGAGCGGGATCGCCGCCAGGGTGGCGGCGCCGCGCTCGGCGAGGCGGGCGGCGAGCGCGAAGAGCTCGGCGGCCTCGAAGCGGGCGGCGCCGAAGCCGCGCGGATCGTCGACGATCGTGGCCGGCTCGCAGCCGGGAGGCACGGCGAAGTCGGCGAGGAGCGGCGGTGCCATGGCGCGATGTTACGCTCGCTGCGCGCGTCGATGGCCACCGCCACCCTCTCCTTCTTCGAGATTCCCGCCGAGGACCCCGGCCGGCTCGCCGGGTTCTTCCGGGAGGTGTTCGGCTGGAGTGCGATCGAGGTGCCTTGGGACGGCCCACGCTACCTCCGGCTGCTGCCGCCCGAGAGCGTCGAGCGGCCGGGCGGCGGAGTTCTGGCGCGCGACGGCGGCGGCCTGGTCGAGGAGCTGACGGTGATGCTGCGAATCGAGGGCGAACCACTCGAGTCGACGCTCGAGCGGGTCGTCGCCCACGGCGGCATCGTCGCTCTCGCGCCGGTCGAGATCGGCGACAGCGGCCGCTTCGCCCGCTTCAAGGACCCCGCAGGCAACAGCTTCGGTCTCTGGCAGCCGCTGCCCCGCTAGCCGCGCGCTCGGCCCATCCGCCACCGCGCCTCGAGCGCGCTCAGCGCACCTCGCCCGTTCTCTTCGTCCGCTCTGCTCTTCTTTCTTCTCCTTTTTCCCTTCTTTCCTCTCGGTGCGGGCCCCGTGGGCGGGCGGGGCCCGGTTGGCGGGCTCGGCGCTGCGAGCGCTGCTTGGCAGATAGGGGGTGGTGGGGTCAGACGGTGACGCCGCTGCGCGATCCGGCTCCGCGCCAGAGCCAAGTTCGGGCCGGCCCTCGCCACGGCTTTCGGCCGTCGACGAGACTGGGGCGAAGACGAGCTCGCCCAGAGCTTTCGCCGGCGTGCCCCGTGGCGGCAGTCGATCCCGTCCCAAGTCCCAACCCCCCTAAATGCCCGCTTTCTCCTCCATCGAATCGGCGTGGCGAGGATCGCGAAGCGCCACGGATCGCAGGTCGCGAGGAGTTCGCGCCGAGCCTGCCCCGGCGCGCCCCTCGTCGGCAGTCGATCCCGGTCCTGATCCCGCCCCCATAACTGCCCGTTTTCTCTGCCGTCGCATCGGCGCCGCAGGGAACGCGCAGCGCCGCCACGAGCGCGTTGGAGTAGTAGAAAAAGAAAGAGAGGAGAAGAGAAACGACGACGGGACGAGCGAGCGTTGCGCTCAGTCGCGGCGTGCGGCGAGCTCTTCGGCGAGCAGCGAGCAGCCGCGCAACGCGGCTTCGGCAGCGCGGCCTTCGAGCCGGAAACCGCCGTTCGCCTCGGTGCGGCCAAAGTCCTCGGTGAGCAGGTGAAGCGCCGAGCCGACGTTGGCGAGGTCGAAGATCGCGAGGATCCCGCCCTCGCCGTGCGGCAGCTCGGCGAGGGTCTCGGGAGCGAGCGCACGGACCCGCATCCAGGCCGGCGGCAGGAACAGGCTCGGATCGCCGCCGGAGAGCGTCGCCGTGTAGGCCTGGCTGGTGAGCTCGGTCATGCCGTACTCGGCGACGACGTCGCGCTCGCCGAGCCCGAGGTGCGTGCCGAGCCGCGCCAGGAGCTCGGCCCGATCGATCGTCTCGGCCCGTCCCTTGAAGCCGCCGGTTTCGAAGACCGCGCTGCCGGGCGCGAGGCGGAGTCTCAGGTCCATGCGAGCCAGTGAGTCGAGGAGATCCGCGAGAGCGAAGCTCGTCGTCAGCAGCAGCGCGGGCCGATGTTCGCGCTGGCGGGCGGCGAGCCAGGAACGCGCTGCGCCGATCTCGACGCCACGCGCGCCGAACGCGTGAGCGCTCCCCTCGCCACCGAAGCGTGCGAGCACGTGGTCGACCATGAAGCCGAGCGAGTGATCGGGCGCGACCTCGCGCGGCGGCACCAGCGCCAGCATCGGCGGCCGGCCGCCTCGAGGCAGGCAAGCGGAAGGAAACGTGGCGTCGACGACGGCGCGATAGAGGTCCGGGAAGGGGTGACGGTGAACGCTTCTCGCCGCGCCGGTGGTGCCGCTCGAGCGGAAGGTCTCGACCGGCGGAGCGGTCGCGAGCTCGACCGTCGCGAACGCCGCCGCCGGCACCATGGGCACCTCGCGCCACGAAGCGACAGTGGCCGGTGTCTTGTCGGCCCGTTCGCACATCGCCCGGTAGGGCGCGATCCGCTCGAACTGATAAGCGAACGCCTCGAGCGCGAGCGCCTCGAAGGCCAACTCGACCGGGTGCTCGACGAAGCTCCGGATCCGCTCGACGATCACGCGCCGGATCTTGCCACAGCGGTCGGCGACGGCGGAGCGGGCGCTTGACAGCGGAGACCGCTTCGCGTTAGAAACCGCGAACCATGGGTTACGGCCTTCCGACCACGAGCTCTTTCCTGCGCATGTCGATGTGTTGTTCGACGACACGCGGGAGCGAGGTGTGGGCGGCGGAGAGCTAGACCCAGGGTAGAATCGAACAGGTTCCCGAACCTCACGACCCGCGACGGCGCTGCCGAAGCGGGTCGTTCTGCATTCGGGGTCGTCGTCGCAGCGGTCGCCGGGGCCATCGGGACCGCGAGCTCCGCGCCAGCGGAGCCAAAGGAGCGACGACGATGGCCACGCAATCGACGCAGTCCGCACGCCAGCACCGTTTCGAGACGCTGCAGATCCACGCCGGACAGGAGCCGGCGCCGGGCACCAACGCCCGCGCCGTACCGATCTACCAGACGACAAGCTACACCTTCTCCGACTCCGCCCACGGCGCGCGCCTCTTCGCGCTGCAGGAATTCGGCAACATCTACACGCGGATCATGAATCCGACCACCGACGTCTTCGAGAAGCGCGTTGCCGCGCTCGAAGGAGGGGTCGCGGCGGTGGCGACCGCGTCGGGCCAGGCAGCGCAATTCCTGGCTCTCGCCACGATCGCGGGCGCCGGCGACAACATCGTTGCGACGAGCAATCTTTACGGCGGCACCTACAACCAGCTGAAGGTCGCGCTGCCGCGGCTCGGCCTGGAGACGCGCTTCGTCGACGGGGACGACCCCGAGAGCTTCCGCGCGTCGATCGACGAGCGAACCAGGGCGCTCTACGTCGAGACGATCGGCAATCCGCGCTTCAACGTGCCCGACCTCGAGGCGATCGCCGGCGTCGCTCACGAGGCGGGCGTGCCGTTGGTCGTCGACAACACTTTCGGCGCCGCCGGCTACCTCAGCCGGCCGATCGAGCATGGCGCCGACGTCGTGGTCGCCTCGGCGACCAAGTGGATCGGCGGGCACGGGACCTCGATCGGCGGCGTCGTGGTCGACGCCGGTAGCTTCGACTGGGGCAACGGGCGGTTCCCGGCCTTTACCGAGCCCGCGCCCGGGTACCACGGCCTCGACTTCTGGGAGGTCTTCGGCAGGGAGAGCCCGTTCGGCAACATCGCCTTCGCCATCCGCGCCCGGGTCGAGATCCTGCGCGACTTCGGGCCGGCGCTCAGCCCGTTCAACGCCTTCCTGCTGATCCAGGGCCTGGAGACGCTGTCGCTGCGGGTCCAGCGCCACGTCGACAACGCGCTTGCCCTCGCCCGCTGGCTCGAGCGCCACCCTGCGGTCGCCTGGGTCTCCTACCCGGGGCTCGAGTCGCACCCGTCGCACGAGCGCGCGCAGCGCTATCTGCGCAACGGCTTCGGCGGCGTGCTCGCCTTCGGCATCCGGGGCGGGCTCGAGGCGGGGCGGCGCTTCATCGACGCGGTCGAGCTCGCGAGCCATCTCGCCAATGTCGGCGACGTCCGCACGCTGGTGATCCACCCCGCCTCGACGACCCACCAACAGCTCTCGGAGCGGGAACAGGCGAGCGCCGGCGTGTCGCCCGATCTCATCCGCGTCTCGGTCGGCCTCGAGCACCTCGACGACATCCGCGACGACTTCGAGCGCGCGTTCGCCCGGGCGCTCGACGCCGTCGGCGCGGCGGCGCCGTGACCGCGTACGCGGAGATCTCGCCCGAGACCCGCTTCTTCGCGCCGAAGGGGCGCTTTCGGCTCGAGTCGGGCGAGTCGCTCGGCGGCGTCGAGATCGCGTACCGGACCTGGGGAGAGCTCTCCCGGCATCGCGACAACGCCGTCGTGGTCTGTCACGCGCTCACCGGTTCGGCCGACCTCGACCGCTGGTGGCCCGGGCTGCTGGGCCCGGGACGCGTCTTCGATCCGGAGCTCGATTTCGTGGTCGCGGCCAACGCGCTCGGCAGCTGCTACGGCACGACCGGGCCCGCCTCGCCCCGGCCGGGCGGGGCGGGCTGCTGGGGCCCCGACTTCCCGCGCGTCACGCTCCGCGACCAGGTGCGACTGCAGCAGGTGCTGCTCGACCGGTTGGGCGTGCGCCGAGCGCGCCTCGTCGTCGGCGGCTCGCTCGGTGGCATGCAAGCGCTCGAGTGGGCGCTCGTCGATCCGGAGCGGGTCGAGGCGGTCGCCTCGCTCTCCGCGACGGCCCGCCACTCGGCCTGGGCGATCGCCTGGTCCGAGCTGGGCCGGCGCGCGATCGCCTCGGATCCACGCTTCAGAGAGGGGCGCTACCCTGTCGACGATCCGCCGCGTACGGGGCTCGAGCTGGCTCGCGCGGCAGCGATGGTGAGCTACCGGAGCCGTCCGAGCTTCGAGGGGCGCTTCGGCCGCGACCGCCGCGAGGACGGCAGCTTCGAAATCGCGAGCTACCTCGCCCACCAAGGGGTGAAGCTCGCCGCCCGGTTCGACGCCAACGCCTATCTCACTCTGCTCGACGCGATGGACAGCCACGATCTCGCCCGTGGCCGTGGCGACCTCGCCACCGTGCTCGGCGCCGTGTGGCAGCCGGTCCTGGTGCTGTCGACGACGACGGACCTGCTCTACCCGCCCGAGGAGCAGGAGGAGCTCGCCGCACTGCTGCCGCGCGGCGAGCTCGCGTGCCTCGACAGCCCGCTCGGCCACGACGCCTTCCTGACCGAGACCGAGCGCGTAGGCCGGACGCTCGTCCGCTTTCGCCAGCAATTCGAGCACTCCGGTTGCCGTACCGCGGCCTCGGCGGGATGACGCGCTCTGCTATGCTGCGCGGCACCTCGAATCATGTGGAGAGTCCGCGCCGCCGCGCTCGCCGCCGTCCTCGTCGCTGCCGGCGCGCCGGTGCCGGCGGCGGAGCTCGCGGGCGCGATCCGCCTGGTCGAGAAGGGTCGGCCGGTGGCGACGGAGAGCGCCGAGCTCGACCGCGCCGTGGTCTGGTTCGTGCCGGACGACGATGTCGCTCCGCCGCATCCCCAGCGCGCGCGGATGGTCACCGTGCGCAAGCAGTTCGAGCCCCAGGTGCTGGTGGTAGCGGTCGGCTCGACTGTCGATTTCCCCAATCAGGATCCGATTCTGCACAACGTCTTCTCGGTTTCGGGGCGCAACGCCTTCGACTTCGGCCTGGTCGGCGCGGGTGGCGGCAAGTCGGTGACCTTCGGCGCCGCCGGCATCGTTCAGGTCTTCTGCAACGTTCACCACAGGATGTTCGCCCACGTCGTGGTCGTCGAATCGGCATTCCACGGGCTTGCCGGCAAGGCGGGGGCCTTCCAGCTCAGCGGGCTCCCGAGCGGGCGAGGCACGCTCCATTTCTGGCACGAGCGGGGCGAGCCGGGGTCGGTTCGGGTCGCCCTGCCTCGACGCGATCGCGTCGAAGTCGAAATCGAGGTGACGCGGCCGCGGCTGCCGCCGCACAAGAACAAATTCGGCAGGTCCTACTCGCGAGCGGGCTATGGATAGGAAACGGTACGGACTCTCGCTCGGGACGAAGATCTTCTTGTCGACCGGCCTCGTGATCCTGGTCGCTCTGGGCGCGGCGGTCGCGGTGACCACCGTGCTCGGCCAGCGGATCGCGAACCGCGCCGCGCGGGACCGGATCACCGGCTCGTCGAGCGTCCAGGCCGACTTCCAGCGCCAGCGCTTTCAGCAGCTCGAGCTGATCACCGAGATCCTCGCCGGCAACCCCGATTTCAAGGCCTATGTCGCCGGCGCGCTCGCCAACGCCGACCGCTTGAGTGTCCTCGATCAGCTCGAGGAGCGGGCGAGCGAGCTCGGCTGCGATGTCGCGATGTTCGTCCGGCCGGACGGGCGCCTATTCGTTCGTACCGACCAGCCCGAGGTGGTCGGCGCCGACCTCTCCGGCAACGCCCTGATTCGCGCGGTGCGGCGCGACTATCAGGCGGCGGGCATCTGGCAGGAGGGGCGTTCGCTGCTCGAGGCGGTGGCGGTGCCGATGGCGCTCGGCGACAATCTGCTCGGGTACCTCGCCGTCGGCTATCGGATCGGCGACGTGCGGGCGCTCGAGGTCAAGAAGGGGACGGGCAGCGACGTCGTGTTCCTGACCGGCACACCGTCGGGGGCCGAGCCGGTCGCCTCGACCCTGACCCCGCAGCAGCTCGATCGACTGCTCTCCGCGATCCGTCTTCGCGGCGATCTGCTGGCGCGAGTCACGCAACAGGGCGAGGCGGTGAGCGACGCGCGGCTCGAGCTCGACGGCGGCCGCTGGCTCGCCCTGCTCGCGCCGCTCGCCGACGCCGAGGGGCAGTCGGTGGGGGCGCTGGTCTCGCTGGCGTCGCTCGATCGCGAGCTGGCCGGCTACGAGGGGATCCGCAATCTCTTGATCGTCGCCGGGATCGGCGCGCTCGCCGCCGCTCTCGGCCTCTCCTTCCTGCTCTCGCGCCGGGTCATGCGGCCGGTGCTGTCCCTGGTGCGCGCGACCGCGGCGGCGCGCCAGGGCGACTACGACGTCACGATTCCGCCCGGTGGCTCGGGCGAGGTGCTGGAGCTGGCCAACTCGTTCAACGGCCTGCTGGCCGACCTGCGCGAGCAGCGCGACATGGCCGAGTACGTCCAGAAGCTGTCGCGGAGCCTGCCGGAGCCGGCTGCGGCCGCGCCCGGCCGGGCGCTCGACGCCGGCCGGCCCGAGGTCGCGAAGCTCGCCCTGCTGGCCATCGAGCTGCGGCGCTATGCCGGTTCGCGTCGCGGGTCGGACCCGGCCTCGACGCTCGATCGCCTGTCGCGTGACGTGCGCCGGATCGCCGTGGCGGTTGCCGCCCACGACGGCCGCATCGAGTCGGTGGTGGGCAACCGCGTGCTGGCGAGCTTCGCGGGCGCGCTGCATTCCGATCAGGCCTTGGCCGCGGCTGCCGAATCGGTGGCTGCGGTGAGCGCGCGCGAGAACGCCTTCGACAACGCCGAGCCTCCGGCGGTCGCGCTCACCGCCGGCGAGCTGGTGACCGGCACCGTGTCTTGGGGCGTGGGCGCGGACCGCTCGTTGCTCGGGTTGGCGATGCAGCAGCTCGACGGGCTGCTGCGCGAGGCCGCGCCGGGCGAGATCCTGATGTCGCCGGCGGTCCATGGCGAGGTCGCCTCGACGCTCGAGCGCTCCGGCGTCGTGCTCTCGCCCCAGCGCGGGCTGTTGTCGACGCAGCCGCTCTTTCTGCTGTCCGCCGAGGAGGCCGTGCGCGCTGCGGGTGCGGGCTCGGCGGCGGGCGCGGCGAGCCGGTCCACGGCTTTCGGCGACGCGCTCGGCGGAACGCTCTCGAGCGTCGCGCCGGGCGCCCTGCTCGGCGCGCGCTTCGAGATCCTCTCGGTGCTCGGCGCCGGCGGCATGGGCATGGTCTTCAAAGCGCGCGACCGGGAGCTCGACGACCTCGTCGCGCTCAAGATGATCAAGTCGGACCTGGCCGGCGACCGGGTCCTGGTCGAGCGGCTGAAGAGCGAGCTCAAGCTGGCGCGCAAGATCACCCACCCGAACGTGCTGCGCACCTTCGACTTCGGCGAGATCGAAGGGATCCCTTTCATCTCGATGGAGTACGTCCGCGGCCTCACCCTGCGCGCGCTGCTCGAGCGCTCCGGCCGGCTGCCGTTCTCGGCCGGCCTGCGCCTGTCGCGGCAGATCCTCTCCGGCCTCGCCGCGGCGCACCAGCTCGGTATTCTCCACCGCGACATCAAGCCCGAGAACGTGATCCTCGACGCCGTCGGCAACTCCAAGCTCATGGACTTCGGCCTGGCGCGTCCGGTCGAGCGGTCGGAGTCGGGGCAGACTCGCGCCGGCTTCATCGTCGGCACGCCGCACTACCTGGCGCCGGAGCAGCTCCAAGGCCTCGAGGCCGACCGCCGGGCAGACGTCTACGCCTGTGGCGTGGTGCTCTACGAGATCTTCACCGGCAGGCTCCCGTTCGGCGGCGGCAACCCGATGGAGATCTTGGTGCAGCACCTGAACGAGCCGCCGACGCCGCCCCACGAGCATTGGCCGGAGATACCGGCGGCGCTCGAAGCGATCCTGCTGCGCTGCCTCGAGAAGGACCCCGGCCGGCGCTTCGCGGGCGCCGAGGAGCTGCTCCGCGCGGTCGCGGCGATTCCGGCCTGAGCCGCGCGCAGGAAGACCTCGGGCCGGGGGTTGCACCGGGCGTGGAGGTGGCGGGAGTCATGGTGGCCGGCACGACCGATCCGGACTGGGAGTTGCTCGCTCGCGCCGGCGCCGGCGACGGCGACGCTTTCACGCCGCTCGTCGAGCGCCATCAGGATCGGTTGATCCGCCTCTGTGAGCGGCTCCTGGGCGATCGGGAGGAGGCTCGCGACGCCGCCCAGGAGGTCTTCGTCAAGGCCTACCGCCACGCCTCCCGTGCCAAGCCGCGAGGGCGGCTCTTTACCTGGCTCTACCGGATCGCCGTCAACCACTGCCTCAACCGGATGCGCCGGCGGAAGATCGCGAGGTTCTTTTCGCTCACCCCCGCGACTCCGGCGGAGGAGAGGTCGGCGCCGCTCGACCCCGCGGGTGAGGCGCCGTCGCCGCAGCGCGAGCTCGAGGACCGGGAGCGTTGGCGAACGACGCGACATGCCATCGACGCGCTCCCGGAGAGCCAACGGACGGTGCTGCTGCTGGCGAAGTTCGAAGGGCTGTCGTACCGTGAGATCGCCGACGCCCTGGGGATCTCGCCGGGAGCGGTCGAGAGCCGGCTGGTGCGGGCGATGCGGCGGCTCGTGGCGGCGCAGGAAGCGCCCGGCGCGGGGGTTCCAGGAGGAGGAGAGAAGAGATGAACCGTCGGGACGAGAAGCTGTTGACGCGCCACCTCGCGGGCGAGACCACGTCCGCCGAGGAGAGCGAGCTCGCGGCGAAGCTGGCGGGAGATCCCGAGCTCGCAATGGCGCTCGCGCGTCTGCGCCGAGCCTGGACCGGTCTCGAGCTGCCGCCGCCCGCTCCGGCGCCGCCGGGCTTCGCCGGCCGCGTGCGTGTGCGCATCGCCGGGCTCTCCGCGGCGGGCGAGCTGATCGGCCCGGCGCCGGTCTGGGCGCGCGTCGCGGCGGCCGCGGCGCTGGTCGCGGGCGTCGCTCTCGGCGCCGGTGTCGGTGCGCTCGACCGAGTCGATCAGACGGCCAACGACGGCGCGCTGGTGGGTGACGATCTCGGCAGCGACGCGATCGCCGGCGCCTACCTGGAGGCGCTCGCCGGCTCGGCGAACGCCCTCGACGAGGAGGCCCGATGAGACGGTGGTGGCTGGTCGTCGCGCTGCTGCTTTCGCTGGGCGTCAACCTCGGGCTGGTCGGCGCGCAGATCGTGCGGCATCGGGCGCTCGCCGCCTGGCGCGGGGATCAGCCACCGGGCGGACCGGAGCCGGGCGCCTTCCTCGCGGACCGCTTGGCGCTCGACAAACCGCAGCGGACTCGTTTTCTCGAGATTCAGCGCCAGCTCGCCGGCACGGTGAGAGAGCAGCGCCGGGAGCTCGGACGGCTGCGTCGCGTGCTGCGCGACGAGTTGATCGCGCCGACGCCCGACCGCGCCCGCGTCGATCGGTTGGTCGGCGAGATCGCGGAGCGTCAGCTCGCGCTCGATCGGGCTTTCGTCGATCACGTGCTCGAGAGCCGGGAGCTGCTGGACGGCGAGCAGCTCGAGCGCTACCTCCGTTTCCTCGAACGCTTCACCACGCAGCGCTTCGGCCGGCCCGAGGAGCGTCCGGAGCAGCGCTTCGCCCCGGGCCGCGGTGGGCGCGACGCTGGCCCGCGCCGGGTCGCGCCCGAGCAGGAGCCACCGCCGCGTCGCTAGCCGGGGCGCGGCCGCGTGATATTTTTCGCGGGTGATTCGCGTTCTCCTCTGCACTGTCGAAGGGGGTCTCCGGAGCGGCGGCGGCGAGCTGCTCGACCAGGAGTGGCCGCAGGGGACGCTGCTCTGGGTGGATCTCGAGGGACTGAGTCCCCTGCACGAGCGCCGGCTGATCGATTGGCAGTATCACCCGCTCGCGATCGAGGACACCTTTACGCTGCAGCACCAGCCGAAGGTCGAGGTCTACGCGGATCACCTCTTCACCATCGTCCGGGGCATCGACTTCAACGCTCAGCGCGACGAGGCCACGGGTACCCTGCGCACCCTGAAGATGGCGGGTTTCTTGTCGAAGGAGCGCCTGGTGACGGTGCATCGGGCGCCGCTGCGCAGCATGGAAGCGGTGCGTGAGCGCGTGGTCGAGGGCGGCCGCGCACCGGACGGTGGCCTGGCGCAGCTGCTCTACCTGATCTGCGACGAGATGATGGATCTCTACTTCCCGGTGGTCGACGCGATCGGCGAGGAGATCGAGAAACTCGAGGTCGACGTGGTGGATTCGCCGCAGCGCGAGCAGCTGGAGCGCGTCCTCACCCTGCGGCGCAAGCTCTCGACGCTGCGCCGCTCGATGCTGCCGCACCGCCAGGTCTTCTCGCACCTGGGCGCCTCGCGCAACGAGTTCTACGACGACATCGGCGCGCTCAACTTCCGCGACGTCCACGAGAACGTGATGCGGCTCGCGGACGCGATCGACCAGCAGCGCGATCTGCTGGTCAACGTCAAGGACACCTATCTCTCGGTGATCTCGCAGCGGACCAACGACGTCATGCGCGTGCTGACGGTCTTCTCGGCGATCGTCCTGCCCTTGAGCCTGATCGCCGGCGTCTACGGCATGAACTTCGACCACATGCCGGAGCTCCACTCCAGGTGGGGCTACTTCGCCGTGATCGGCGCCATGGTCACGATCGCCGCCTCGATGATCGCCTGGTTCCGCCGCCGCGGCTGGCTCTGAGCCCGCCACGCGCCGGCGAGCGCCGGGGGACTCCAGAGAAGTCCGAGGCGTCGCTCGCTACGCAGGAGAGCACTCCGCCTTCGAGCCGAAGCTGCCCGTTGACTTCCTGCCGGGGGGGGCAGAATTGGACAGATCGCTTGTTTCCAGGAGGTCTTGCTCATGCTGAGGAAGCTAGGACTCGTGTTGGCTGTCGCATGCATCACGGCTGCTCCGCCCTGCATCGGGCAGGAGGGGCCGGCCCTTGAGGCTCGAACGAGTCTCACTGGCGCGAAGGTCCCGTCTCTGGTCTGTCTCGGCTCGTTCCTCCGACGCGATCCAGGTGTGCTCTCCTGGTCCGTCGTGCTCTCGGATGAGCTGGGAATCGACTTCGAGGAGCTACGGCGCTACTCCGAAGTGAGGAGCGAGTGGCTAGAGCTCGATGGGGCGGAGAAGGCGAGGACCGCCGAGGCTCTCGAAGCTATGGTGAGCGCGCGCGGGGTCCGCGACCCCGGAGTGGTGGCCGACTTTCGGGTTCGACAGCTCGACTCGCTGCGCCTTCAAGCCCTGCTGGCGCAGCAGACGATCGATGCGCTGGCGGTGGACCTTGATTCTGAAAGCATCGAAGCGCTACGCAGACGAGTCCGAGAGTGCGAAGGGGTCGCCCTTGAAAGCAATGGCAAGCCCGGAGAGCTGGACTCCGAAGTCCTGGAGATTCTGGCGTCTGTGAATCTGGGGCCGCCGGCGGAGGTGGAGCCGTGATGCGCACGATCGCGAAGGCGGTGCTCCGACGGATCTGGCTGGCGATGTCGGTAATCGGATGTCTGCTGACGGCGGGTTCGGCGCAGGCGATCTCGACTTGGTCCCTAGATACCTATCTGAATATCAGCTTCGCCAACGCGAATGAGACCGGCCTCAGAATCGAGGGAAATGTCTACCAGTACATCATCTACTTCGAAATCGGAGATCTGGTCAGCGGCTACCAGCTGCGCTGCGCAGTCGCGAACCGCATCTACCTCGTGGGCGCATGCGAAGACTCGGGCTCTCAGCTGGCATTCAGCGGCTACAAGTACGTGACGATCAAGAACAGCGCGACGACCTGTTCGAATAAGGTCTCTTCGATTCGTCACTGCAACGCGGCCCCCGCCTCCTGGATCGCGGCCGGATTCGCAACTCACACGGCTCACGACATCCTGACCGTTAGGCACGGGCCTTGCGTATGTCCAGTGTGCGACTATTGAACGCAGAGTTCGTGATTCGTTGTCGAGGGTGTGACCGCTCGGGAACCTGATTTCAGCAGTCGGTTCGGCGGTGGTGACTTCGGAGCGGTACTCGAAGTAGCGTTCAGGCTCTCGGTGAGAAAGCCGGCTGTAGAAGGGGGCGTGGGAATCGCGTCGCGCGGCTTCGCGCAGGGCGTTGCGATCGGGGCTGGGCCGGCGCCGGGAGAGTGGGACGTTTTCGTCGAGGTCCCATCGACGCCCCGGCGTGCGGCGGAGCGGCGACCGCCCCTCCCCGATAACCGCCCGCTTTCGCGACGCTCACCCTCCCGGCAACGAAGAGCGCGCCCGCGCCACAGCGCCCGCACCGCCTAAGAAATACCAACGCGTTGGGCACCGGAGCGGCTGCGCGGTGGCCGTGTGGTGGGGCAAGGCAGGCACAAAAAGGGCCCCGTCACGGACGGGGCCTAGGAGGGAGAGTCGGAGATCGTCTCTCTTGCTGCTTCATAGGAATCTACGGACAGGGTAACCCACGCGTCTAGCCTGCCGCCGCGACGCCGCGGGCGCAGAGCGACCGCGGCGTCGCGGCGCTCGACACCAAGGGACCCATCCGACCTGAACCCGAACGACCCCGGATCAGGCGTTGGAGACGTAGAGCGCCGTCTCGTCGGGCGGCGAGTGGGCGAGCGGCTCGGGCTGCTGCGGTGCGAAGCCGAGGTGGGCGAGGAGGCGGCGGAGTGAGGCGAAGTCGATGAGGAACGCGACGATGCGCAGTTGCGACCCGCAGTAGGGACAGAGCAGCGGGTCGATCTCGTAGACCTTGCGGATGAGCTGCGACCAAGTGAGCCGACGCTGCCGGCTCCCGGCATCGGCGGCATCGGTGACCGCACGGGGCGTGGCGCTCGCCTCACCTTGGTGGCGCTCGCGTCGCCCTCGTGCCGCGTTGCTGTACCAGCCCCAGTAACGCAGCAGCTGTTGGCCGGGCTCGGGGAGATGATCGAGGACCCGGGCGAGGGACTCGAGGACATCCCAGCGCGCGACAGACTCGCCGCGGGCGTCGTGGCGCCCGGGCCGGGCGCGGTAGACAACCTCGCCGGAGGTCTCGTCCCAAGTGAGGCGCTCGAGCACGAGCGGGCAGCGGATGCCGTAGCGGCCCAGCCGCGCCGCCTCGGAGCGCTCCTCGACCCGGACTCCGGCGTGGACCGAGAAGCCACTGTAGCGCCAAGTGAGCAGGTTTTCGACGACCTCCTCGGAAATCTTGCCGCGAGCTACGAGCAACCGCAGCACCTCGGCGCGGAAGAGCTTCTCGACCTGGACGGAGTCGAATGCCAGCAGGTGCCGGAAAGTGCCGTCCGGCAGCCAGCCACCATCGGTCAGCAAGACATGGAGATGCGGATGCCAGCCCAGGAGCTCGCCGGCAGTCTGGACGAAGCCGACCGCGCCGGGGGCGACCACCTCACCGCTGAACCAGGCCGCAAAGTAGAGCCGGAGGGCGCGCCAAGCACAGCCCGGCAGCTCACCCAGGAGCTTGCGGTCGAAACGGAAGAAGATGCGCAACCGCTTCGGGACGGTGAAGACCACTTGACGGTGCGGCACTTCCGCGAGGAGCTCGCTGGCCCACTCGGCCCAGAGCAGCTCGCGCTTCTGGTGGCAGGACGGGCAGAGGCAGCGCAGCTTGCAGGAGAAGGCGATCAGGACGTCGTGCCCACACTCGGCGCAGTGCGCCCGCGCCGCGCCGTGGGCGAAGATGCCGCAGTCGAGGTAGCGGTAGACCGCCGGCGCTAGCGAACGGCGCAGGTAGCCGTGCGTCGGCTCGAAGCGCTCTTCGTAGACGCCGAGAAAGCGCTCGAACTGGTTAGCCAGCGCCCGGTAGAGCAGCGTGCGCTCCGGACGGCGCGAGCGGTAGAGCCCGGGGCCCGGCGCGGCGGTGGCCATCTCCTCTCGGAACAGAGAAGACGGAGAACGAGGCGCTCAACTTGCACGGGGCGTGAAAAAAGCCGAAGAGCCCCGGTCGCCCGGCGCTCCTTCGAGGGTGAGGCTTTCGCACCGACTGGGAAAAAGAGGGACAGGCACCGTTTCCCCCGTTTCCCTTTCGCGCCGCGCTTGACAGGCTCCCTCCTTCGAGTATTCTTCAGGTATGAAATCGAATACCAAGTCGAGCATCACGCTGCCGAAGGAGGAGCTGCGGCTCGTGGTGGAGTTGCAGGCGCGACTCAAGGCGAAGAGCAAGGTCGAGGTCGTGCGCCGTGGCCTCCGAATGCTGTGCGAAGTCACGGATCGCGAGGCGCTCCGCGCGTCCTATCGAATCGCCTCGCGGGTGACGCGCGGTTCGCTGGTCGCGGAGATCGCCGAGCTCGACCACCTCTCCGGCGAGGGACTGCCGGGTTCGTGAAGATCCGGCGCGGCGTCCTCTACCTCGCCGATCTCGACCCTCGCTCGGGCACCGAACCGGGCAAGACCCGCCCGGTCCTCGTGCTCCAGACCGATCTCCTCAACGAGGTCGATCACCCATCAACCTGGGTCGTCCCGTGCACGACCCGGCTCACGGGCGAGAACCAGCTCCGCGTCGTTCTCCCGAAAGGAATCGCCGGCAATCGTCAGGAGTGCGAGCTGATGATCGACCAGAGCCGGGCGATCGACAACCGGCGCTTCGTCCGCGCGCTCCGGCCGTTACCCACCGCCATCCTCCAGGAGGTTGTCGAGAAGGTCCGCAGAGTGGGCGAGCTCTGAAGCGAGAAGAGGAAGAGGGGGACAGGCACGATTTTGACCTGGCACCTGTTTCCCTACCTGCTTGACGTCGGCCCGAAGTGCGGATTCGCGACGCGGGGCTGGGTGAGACGACCGCGATCCAGAGGCCGGGCATCGTGGCCCGGCTCGGCGGGGAGCTGAAGCGGGTGCGGATCCGGGGCCTGCAAGTGAGTGCCGGCGCCGGCGCACCGCTCACCCTGGTGGCGCGCAGTGCGGCGGCTGCCGGGCTCGCCGGGCTCGAGGCGCTCTCGAGCTTCCCCTCGACGGTCGGCGGCGCCGTCTTCATGAACGCTGGCTGCTACGGCACCGAGATCAAGGATGTCTTGCAGTCCGCCCGCCTGGTCGACCCGGACGGCCGGCGCCGGCGGATCGGCGTCGCCGACCTCCACGCCAGCTATCGCTCGACCGTCCTCAAGGAGAGCGGTGCGATCGTCACGCGAGCGCTTTTCGAGCTCTCACCGGGAGAACCCGCGGCGCTCCTGGCCCGCATCGACGAGCTCAACAGCCGGCGCTGGGCGGCGCTGCCTTCGGGACAGCCGAACGCCGGCTCGATCTTCAAGAATCCTCCCGGCGACGCCGCCGGAAGGCTCCTCGATGCCGCGGGCCTCAAGGGGACGAGCGCCGGCGGAGCGCTGGTGAGCCCCAAACACGCCAACGTCATCGTCAACACCGGCGGCGCCACCGCCGACGATGTGCTCGAGTTGATGCGCACGATGCGCGACCGGGTCGCGGAGCGCTTCGGCGTGCGGCTCGCGCCGGAGATCGTGCTCCTCGGCGACCTCGCCCAGCGCTTCCGCGCCTGAGCGCTTTCGGCCCGGCGGGCGGGGACCGGGACGCCGGGAAGGGAGTCCCGGCTACGGCAGGATCGCGAGGACGGCGGCTTCGACGTCTCCCAGGCGGGCATAACGCAGGACGCCGGCCGCCACCAGCGGGTCGAGGACCTCGCTCAGGTAGCGGCTCCACAGGCCGATCTGCTGCACGCGGACGGCGGGGGAGCCGGTGAAGCCGCTGGCGTGGAAGACGACGCTCATCGACTGCGTGGCGAGCGGCTGGGCGGCGTCGAGGCTCGCTGCGAGCGCCCGCGTCAGGTAGTTGAACGGCGCCGGGCTGTTCGGTCCGTCGACCGCGCCGACGCGGGTGCAGTGGAGGGGATAGACGCCGGTCGGCACGAACAGGAAGTCGCTACCGCCGCCGACGAGGAGCGCCTCCGCCGAGCCCCAGGCGCCAGGGAAGTAGGGAGTCACGGTCACCGCCGCCGCGACCGTGCTCTGGGTGTTGGGGTCTTTGAAACCGGACTTGATCGAGAGCCCGGCGCCGGTCGAGGCGGCGAGGGCTTCCGGGTAGAGGTTGCCGCCCGACCACGACCGCACCGCGCTGCCGGAGAGGGCCTCGGCCTGCGCCTTCATCGCCTGTAGCACCGCGATCCAGTCCTCGACCGGCAGCGTGTTGGCGTTCGGGCCGAGCTGCGCGTCTTCGTGGAAGTGCAAGCCGATCTGGTGACCGAGCGCCAGGACGTCGGCGAGGATGGTGTCGGCGTGCGCCGCCACCGCGTCGGTGAACGGCGGCTGCACCTCGAGGGTGAGCTTCGCGCCATGGGCGGCGAAGTTGGTGGCCATCTGGAGCACGTTGCTCCGCGAGGTCTGGTAAAAGCTCTCCGAGGTGGTGTAGGTCGAGAACGGTTCGACATGCACCTCGACCACGAAGTCGAGCGTCACTCCAGGGCCGACGCTGGCGGGATCGAGGGTGTCGAAGGGCCCGGTCCAGTCCTGGACCACGTCCTCCGGGTAACACTCGTCGGGCGTTCCGGCGTAGTAGGCCGTCTGATCGACGAGCCGCGGCCAGAGATGGTCGACGTGGCCGACCGCCGCCGACCAGGTGCCGAAGGAGTCGTTCTCGAAGTTGTGCGAAAAGATCACCTGCTGGGCGGGGAGGCGAGCGCTCAGCGCCAGCGCCAGGACAAGCACCACGAGCCCTCCCCGAGAATCCGCTCGCTGCGTTGCGCTCATCTTCACCCCTCGCTCTCCACGCTGAAACCCGGCGGCACCCGCTTTCCTGCGGTCTGGACCCGGGAAGAGGGGATTGGACTATACACCGGGATCACCAGGCAAGGCCGAATGCCGGTGTCGCAGCCAGCCATCATGGGGTTTCACCCCCAAAGACCAGGCGACCCTAAGAGTAGAAGCCTATGTCATCCTTCATGGCAAAGCTCAATGCCGATTTTTCTGGGAAATAGTCCAGTTCCAGAGTTGTACCGACTGTGTCGCGACGGAAGTCGAGCTCGATGGCGTCGTGGACGTCTTGGCCTCGCCCGACGGCTCCTTCTATCTCGCGGAGGCGGGCGCGCATCGCGTGAGCTTCGTCGGCACGAATGGGAGGTTGACCGTCGTCGCGGGCGATGGTCTCCAAGGGTTCTCGGGCGACGGGGGGCCGGCCGCTCTTGCGCTCCTTTCGGCCCCGAGCGGCCTCGCAAGCGGTCCCGACGGTGACCTCTACGTCGCCGACTGGGGCAACCACCGGATCCGTCGGATCGGTACCAACGGAGTGATCTCGACGGTCGCTGGAACTGGCACCTCCGGCTTCTCGGGCGACGGCGGGCCCGCCCTCGCGGCGGAGCTCAGCTATCCGCGCCGCGTAGCCGCAGGAGCCGACGGCGTGCTCTACGTTGTGGACCAGTTCAATCAGCGGGTGCGCAGGATCGCGTCGTCCGGCCGGATTCAGACCGTGGTGGGGAACGATGCCGCTCCAGCTTTCGCCGACGGCGACCTCGCCCTCCAGACTCCGCTCGACTGGCCGACCGACGTCGCCGTCGAGTCTCGGGGCCGGCTCCTGGTCGCAGACGAAGGCTGGCACCATGTCCTCGAGGTCACGGACTCTCGACCGCTCCCCCACGACGGCGAGCTGCTGGTCCCCGACCCCGGTGGCTCGCAGGTCTTCGTCTTCTCGCCGGCCGGACGACACCTGCGCACCGCGCACGCGCTCACCGGCACGACCCTTCTCTCCTTCGAGTACGACACTTTCGGCCGCTTGCAGCGAATCGTCGACGGGAACGGCAACGCGACCGAGGTTCTTCGCGACGGCTCGGGAACGCCGACCGCGATCGTCGGACCCTACGGTCAAGCATCGACGTTGACGCTCGACTCCTTCGGCTATCTCGCCGGCGCCACGAACCAGGCCGGTGAGTCGACGACTTTCACCTCGACGACGACCGGACTGCTGCTGTCCAGGACCGACGCCGAGAGCCACACGAAGAGCTTCTCCTGGGACTCGACCGGCCGACTGATCGGCGAGCTCGACGCCGACGGCGGCCAGAAATCGCTCTCGCGCTGGGGCGTCGGCAATCGGACCTATACCCACTATCGCGTTGCTTTCGGGTCCGCCGAGGGGCGAAACGTCTTTCACGACACCTGGTATTTCTGGAACGGCCGCAGGCGCTGGAAGAGCCTGCCTCTGGGTCCCGGAGCGAACGACGATCTCGTGACGCGAACGACCGACTGGCGCGACGGAACCTCCCTGCGGGAGGACCCCGACGGCTCGACGCTCCTCTCCCTGCAACGGCCCGATCCGGTCTGGGGCCTGAATGTCCAGCGCTTCGGTTCGACCGGCTTCGCGACTCCGGGAGGACTCGGCCGGTCGGGTACGTCGTTCGCGGAGGCGACGCTGGCGGATCCGCTCGATCCGCTGAGCGTCGAGGCGCGGGTCGAGACGTTCGAGATCGGCGGCCGCACGTCGACCCGAACCTACGATGGCCTCCTGCGGCGCTGGCTCGCGACCTCGGCAACCGGCCGCATCTCCCGACTCGATCTCGATCCACTCGGACGGCCGGTCGAGTCGGCGCACGGAGACCTCGAGCCGACTCGCTTCGCCTACGACTCGAACGGCCGCCTGACGAGCGTCTCGTCCGGGGTGGGTGCCGAGGAACGCGTTGTCCTCTTCGACTACGACTCGCTCGGACGCCTCGCTTCGATCGTCGATCCGCTGAGCCGTGAGGTCAGCTTCGAGTACGACAGCGCGAACCGGGTGACGCTGCAGGTGCTTCCGGGTGGGCGCGAGCTGCACTTCGATTGGGACCAGAACGGCAACCTGACCGGCCTCGCTCCGCCAGCGCGGCCCGAGCACGGCTTCGACCATTCCGCGGTAGATCTGGTCTCGGAGTATGCCCCGCCGCCTCTCGGTCCGGGCTCCTGGTCGACGCTCTACGAGCACAATCTGGATCGTCAACCGACGCGAGTCGATCGCCCGGACGGCAGCGAGATCGAGCTCGGCTACGATGGCGGGCAGCGGCTCGCCGCGGTGGCCTTGAGTCGGGGCACGACCACGATTGCCTACGACACCGACACCGGCCACGTCGCGAGCTTGACGACACCCGAGGGCAACGCTCTGACCTATACGATGGATGGTCCGGTCGTCCTTTCCGAAGCGTGGAGCGGCGAGATCCCTGGCTCGGTCGAGCGGACGTACGACGCGGACCTCCGCCTGGCGACGATCTCGGTCAACGGCGCCAATCCGGTCGCCTACGGCTACGACGACGACGGGTTGCTCGTCCAGGCCGGGAGCCTGGCGCTGACTCGTTCCCCGCAGTCCGGTCTCCTCACGGCAACGACGATCGGCGTCGTGACGACCGGCTACGCCTACAACTCCTTCGGCGAGCTCGAGTCGATGTCGGCCGCGGTGTCAGGATCGCCGATCTACGAGACGACCTACACTCGCGACAAGCTCGGACGGATCACGACGAAGGTCGAGACGATCGAAGGCGTGACGACGACCTACTCCTATGGCTACGACCTCGCGGGCCGACTCGACACCGTGACGATCGACGGCGTGCTCGCGGCCGACTACGACCACGACCCCAACGGCAACCGGACGCAGAAGTGGGCTCCCGGTGGCACCGAAGCCGGGTCCTACGACGACCAGGACCGCCTGCTCTCCTACGGCGGGTCGACCTTCACCTATAGGCCGAGCGGGGAGCTCTCGACCGAGACGGCGGGGGCGGCGACGACGACCTACGACTATGACGCCCTGGGCAACCTCCTCAGCGTCGACCTTCCCGACGGCACCGAGATCGACTACGTGGTCGATGCACGCAACCGGCGGATCGGGCGGAAGGTCGACGGCACGCTGGTCTCGGGCCTGCTCTGGCAGAGCCAGCTCGCGCCGGTGGCGGAGCTCGACGGCGCCGGCAACGTCGTCAGCCGCTTCGTTCACGCCACCCGGGTCAACGTGCCCGACTCCATGACCCGCGGCGGCGACACCTACCGGATCCTGACCGACCACCTGGGCAGCCCGCGGCTGGTGATCGACACGGCGACTGGATTTGGAGCGACGAGGCAGCGTGACGACCTTGCGCTAAGGCGCCGTGCGCAGGAAAAGGGCCCCGCCACGCGCGGGGCCTAGGAGGGAAGAGGTGGAGATCGTCTCTCCTGCTTCTTTGGACGCTACGGACCGGATGTGCGATCCGTCCATGCGCTGGCCGCTGCCGCCGCCGTCGTCGGTGCGAAGGCGTCAGGCGCGGACGGCGGCGAGGCGGGCGAAGAAGTCGCGGGCGGCGGCGGCGGGGTCGCCGGAGAGGCCGTCGGCACCCTCCGCGGGGATCCAGTCGGCGGGGAGGCGGTCGCGGTAGGGGCGGTCGAGGAAGCGGCGGTCGAACAGCGCGATGACGCCGCTGTCCTCGGCGGAGCGGATCAGCCGGCCGGCGGCCTGGACCACCCGGGTCATGCCCGGCACGACGAAGGCGTACTCGAAGCCCCGCTCGAAACGCTCGTCGAAGTAGGCCTGGAGCAGGCGCTGGTCGAGCGTCGGAACGGGCAGGCAGGGGCCGACCACGGCGACCGCGCGCAGCATGTCGCCCGGGTAGTCGACGCCCTCGGCGAAAACCCCGCCGGCGACGGCGAGCAGCAGCACGTCGCCCAGCACCGCGCCGCGCAGAACCTCGAGCAGCGCCTCTCGATCCCGCTCGGTGTCGGTCCTCTGCTGCACGAAGACCCGTTTGCCGCGGGGCGCGACGTGCGCCGAGACCTCGGTCAGGAAGGCGAAGCTCGGAAAGAGCACGAGACAGTTGCCCGGCACCGCGTCGGCGAAGGCCGCGACCCGCTCGCCGATCGGCCGGACGTTCGCCGGCCGCTCGCGGTAGAGCGTGGAGACCGAGCGATCGACAACGAGGCAGCGGTTGTCGGGGGGAAACGGGCTCGGCACCGAGAGCACCGTCGTTCGCGCCGGGTCGAAGCCGAGCAGGTCGCGGTAGAACTCGGGCGGCGAGAGCGTGGCCGAGAGCCCGACGCAGGCGTGGACCCGCGAGAGCACCCGAGCCAGGAAGCTGCTGGGATCCTTGCACAGGACCCGCAGCAGCCGATCCTGGCCGCGCCGTTCGACGAGGTGGCTGAAGGCAGGACCGGTGAGCGAGAGGCCGTCGAGGAAGCGCAGCAGCCGGAAATAGAGATCGACGAACTCGTCCTCGGCGCGAAAGCTCTTGGTCTCTCGCTGGTGCTCGAGATAGTCGACGAAGGCGGCGTCGAAGTCGGGCCGGAGGCGCCAGAGCGCGTCCTCCGGCAGCAGGGTCTCGGCGGCGCCGTCGCCGCCCGCCGGACCCTCGAGCCCACCGTCGACCTCGCGCTCGATCAGACGCGCGAGCTCGCCGGCGACCTCGGCCAGGCGCCGGTGGACGGGCGCGGAGCCCGAGGCCTCGGCCGCCCGCGCGGCCTTGGCGGCGAGCTCGGCCGAGAGCTCCGGGGAGAGGTAGCCGCGGCCGCGGTCGACCAGGTTGTGGATCTCGTCGATCACGAGGATGGTGTCCGAGAGATCGGCCTCGGGTCCGAAGTCGGCGAGCGCGACGAACGGGTCGAAGGCGTAGTTGTAATCGCAGACGACGACCTGGCTGCGCCCGGCGAGGTCGAGCGAGACCTCGAACGGGCAGACCTCGGCCTGCGCCGCCGCGGAAAAGACCAGGTCGGGCTCGACCACCTCGGTCTCGCCGAGCAGGCGCGGCACGACGCGCGAGCCGGCGATCTTGGCGTAGTAGTCCCGGGCGAAGACGCAGAAGTCCTCGTGGCAGATCACCTCGCCGTTGGCGCACATACGCGCCTTGGCGCGCAGCCGGAGCGCGTGCAGGCCGGTGCCCGCGGCCATCTGCCGCAGCACCCGGGTGGTCATCTCCTGTTGCAGGTTCTTCGCGGTCAGCACGAACAGCCGGCGGTCCCGCTCGAGCGCGTGGCGGACCGCGGGCCAGAGCGCGGCGGCGGTCTTGCCCAGACCGGTGGGCGCCTCGAGCAACAGGTGCTCGCCCTGCTCGAGCGTGCGCTCGACCGCCGCCACGATCGACTCCTGACCGGGGCGCAGCTGGGCGTGGGGAAAAGCCAGCTCGGCGCCGGCCTGCCGCCGATCGTCGCGCTCGCGGCGCGACTTGTCGTGCTCGGCGAGCAGCTGGTTCAGCCGCCGCCGGATGGCGAGATCGAGGTCGGATGGCTCGGCCTCGATCGGCAGCCGCTCGACGGCGTCGCTGCCGATCGCGATCAGCACCAGCTCGGCGCGGACCGGCCCCTGCTCGAGCCGCTCGAGCATCCAGGCGTAGATCAGCGCCTGCCGCTCGTAGACCTGCCGGACCGCCGGCGAGAGCTGCCCCTCGCGCCGGACGGACTTGATCTCCTCGACGACGCGCGCGCCCTCCTCGTCGCGGCGGATGCCGTCGGCGCGACCCGTGAGCACCACCTGCCAGCCGCGGTGCTCGAACTCGACCTTGAGGTGGACCTCGCGCTGGTAGCCGGGGTCCTCGGCGAGCGCCGTCTCCTGATAGCGGCCGTGGATGGCCTGACCGAGCCAGAGGCGCTCGAAGCCGCCGCGCTGGGCGAAGCCGATGGAGCGGGCGAGAACGGGATCGAGCAGGTCGGCGACGGCGAGCTCGACCAGCCGTCGCTCGGCGTCGAACCGTGGCGGCATAGCGCGAGCCTACACGAGCGCGCCGGATCGCTCGCGAGCCTACACGAGCGCGCCGGATCGCTCGCGAGCCTACACGAGCGCGGCCAATGGATCGCGAGCCGAGCGCAGGTGGCGCTGCGCGAGGTGCGGGGCACCTGCGCGCACGTTGCAAGAGATCTCTGTTGAGAGGAAGGGCTGGAGGGCGCCGAGGCGCTGCACGGTCTTCGTCTCGAGGTGGCGTGCGTCGCGGCAGCTCTCCATAGCAGGGAAGGGTCAGAAGGAGGCGTGGCGCTGCGCGGCAGGCGATCCGGCCGGTCCGGTCCCCCCTTCAGGGTCTCTCTCGAGGTTTGCAGCTGGCTCGAGGTCCGGCGGGTCGCCGAATCGGAGATCGCCTCGTGCTGCGATGTGGGGCCGATTGGCTCGGGGGCACGGCACGAAACCGGACGATGCGGAGCCCGGCTCGATGGCGAGATTGTGCGAGCGGCGGCTCGACCTGTTTGCTCTCGCGCTTCGGTTGCGGGGTCAGGGGGGGTCGTATACGCTCGCCGCGGCTTCGCGACACGTGAAGGGGGCGAATCGCAATGGAACGATGGGTCTCGGTCCTCGGGCTGTTCTCGATGCTGGGCATCGCGTTCGCCCTCTCGGTCGATCGCAAGGCGGTTCGGTGGCGGCCGGTCGCTGTCGGCACCGGTCTCCAGCTCGTCTTCGCGCTCCTCATCCTGCGCACCGAGACCGGACGGGTCGTCTTCGATTTCGCCGGCCGGGTGATCAACAAGTTGCTCGGATTCACCGAGGTCGGCGCTTCGTTCCTCTTCGGCAGCCTGGTGCACCAGGACATCGCCGTGGGCGCGCCGGACGCCGCGGGGAACTTGGTCCAGCTCGGCGGCAACGTCGCCCGCGTCGGCGCCGGCTTCGCCTTCGCGGTGCTGCCGACGATCCTCTTCTTCTCGAGCTTCATCACGATCCTCTACCACTTTGGGGTCCTGCAGAAGCTGGTCGGGCTGTTCGCCAAGCTGATGGTCCGCTTCATGGGAACCTCGGGCTCCGAGTCGCTGTCGGCTTCGGCCAACATCTTCGTCGGCCAGACCGAGGCGCCACTGCTGATCCGCCCCTACGTCGCCACGCTCACCCGCTCCGAGATGATGGCGGTGATGACCGGCGGTTTCGCCACCGTGGCGGGCGGCGTGATGGCGGCGTACGTCGGCATGGGGATCTCGGCCAAGCATCTGCTCGCGGCTTCGGTGATGTCGGCGCCGGCGGCGCTGGTCATGGCCAAGCTGATGGTGCCCGAGACCGAGCACAGCCACACCAAGGGCAAGGTCGACATCGAGGTCGAGCGCCCCTGGGCCAACGTCATCGACGCCGCTTCGTCGGGCGCCGCCGACGGCCTCAAGCTCGCGTTGAACGTCGGCGCCATGCTGATCGCCTTCGTCGCGCTGATCGCGATGATCGACTGGCCGCTCGGCTGGATCGGCGCGCAGATCGGCTACCCGGCCCTCTCCCTCAACGTGATCCTCGGTTTCGTCTGCCGTCCGCTCGCTTGGCTGATGGGCGTGCCCTGGGCCGAGGCGGGGCAGGTGGGTACGCTGATCGGCATCAAGACCGCCGTCAACGAGTTCGTCGGCTACATCGAGATGGAGCGCATGGTGGCCGCCGGCCAGCTCTCGGAGCGCGCCCAGGTGATCGCCACCTACGCCCTCTGCGGATTCTCCAATTTCTCCTCGATCGCGATCCAGATCGGCGGCATCGGAGGCATGGCGCCCGAGCGCAAGCAGGACCTGGCGCGCCTCGGCCTGCGCGCCATGGTGGCGGGCTCGCTCGCCTGCTTCCAGACGGCGACGATCGCCGGCCTGCTCCTGAGCTGATCCGAATCCGGACACGATGACCGCGGGCTTCGACTACCGATCGATGGTGCATACCGCCTCGATCGGCGTGGTGCGGCGGGTGCTCGAGGTCGCCGCCGCCGAGGGGTTTCCGGGCGCGCACCACGCTTATCTCACCTTCGCCAGCGGCTACCCGGGTGTCGAGATGCCCGCGGAGCTCGCCGCCAGGTATCCGGAGACCATGACGATCGTCCTGCAGAACCAGTACTGGGATCTCGAGGTGGGGGAGGCCGGCTTCGCGGTGAGCCTCCGTTTCGACGACGCACCGCGGCGGCTCGCGATTCCCTACGAGGCCCTGACCACCTTCATCGATCCGTCCGTGCCGTTCGGCCTCGACCTCGCCACGTTCGGCGGTGGTGGGGAGCAGGGCGCCGGCGCTCCGGAGACCACGCCCGGCGCTGCGGAAGCGGGAGCGGCAGGCGATGCCGCACCGGACGGAGGCGGCGAGGTTCTGCCCTTCCGCCCCCGCTGAGCCAAAAGTCGTGAGCTTCCCGGCGAGAGCCGCTATGATGCCCCGCTGAAGCGCACTGCAGACTCGCTCCATGCCTCGACTCCGACTCCAGCTCCTACTGTTCGCCGCCGCTCTGTCGGGCCAAGCCGCCGGCGCGTCCGCTCCGGTCCAGCCCGCGGCGACCCTCGAGCAGGCGCTTGCGCGCGAGGTCGCGAACGCGCAGCGCAGCGCCCGGGCGCTGGGCGTCCACGTCGTCGACCTGGCGGAGGACCGGCCGGTCTACTCCTACCAGGCGGACCAGCGGCGGATTCTCGCGTCGAACATGAAGCTGCTGACGACCGCCGCCGCGCTCGCCGAGCTCGGGCCGGGTTTCCGCTACCAGACCCGGGTCGCGCTACGCGGCGAAGTCCGCGACGGGATGCTGGTGGGCGACCTCGCCGTTCAGGGCGCCGGCGATCCCAACATCTCCGGGCGCTTCCACGATGGCGACGCCTACGCCACCTTTCGTGATTGGGCCCATGCGCTGACCGCGCGCGGGATCTCGAGGATCACCGGCGACCTCTACCTCGTCAACGGGATCTTCGAAGCGCCCCGCGTGCACCCCGACTGGCCGCGCGATCAGCTTTCGACCTGGTACGAGGCGCCGGTCGACGCGCTGTCGTTCAGCGACAATTGCATCCTGGTCCGCGTCTGGCCCTCCCGTCGCGCCGGCGCGCCACCGATCGTCAAGACGGTGCCCGACCTCGACTACTTCAAGATCCGCAATCAGGCGCGCACGGGCGAGGGACGAGGAGGCACGCTCTACGTCACCCGGGAGGACTCGAGCGATACGATCGTCGTCTCCGGAACCACCGGACGAGACGCGGGGCGACTCGACGTTTGGGTCGCGGTCCACGATCCCGAGGCCTACTTCGCCGCCGCGCTGCGCGGCGCGCTCGCCGAGCAGGGCATCGAGATAGCCGGTGACGACCGGCCCGTGCATGGCTCGCCGCCCGGCGCTTGGGAGGTCGTGGCGACGTTCGAGAGCACGATCGAGCGGACGCTCGAGGTGACCAACAAGCGCAGCCAGAACTTCTACGCCGAGAGCCTGATGAAGCTGCTCGGCTACCGTCGCACCGGCCGCGGCAGCTGGGACGCGGCGGTCGAGGCGGTCGGCGCGTTCTTGATCGAGCTCGGCATCGCCCCGGAGGAGTTCCGGCTCGCCGACGGCTCCGGCTTGTCGCGCGCCAACCAGGCGACGCCGCGCGCCCTGACCAGACTGCTCTCGCGCATGTACTTCCACGACTTCGGCCGG
Source organism: uncultured Acidobacteriota bacterium (assembly GCA_963700315.1). Lineage (GTDB taxonomy): Bacteria > Acidobacteriota > Thermoanaerobaculia > Multivoradales > JAGPDF01 > JACTMI01. Next base: position 114,468 of record CAVOXC010000008.1, read on the forward strand.
GAGTTCGTGCGTTCCCTGCCCCACAGCGGCGAGGATGGCCTGCGGTGGGAACGCCGGCTCGCCGCTTCGCCCTACCGCGGGAACGTCTTCGCCAAGACCGGCACCATTCGTGGCGTCTCGACGCTTTCGGGCTACGCGAAAGGCGCCTCCGGCCGCGTCTATGCGTTCTCCATTCTCTGCAACGAAGTGCGCAGCACATCGGCCGCGGTCGCGGCCCAGGATCGCATCGTGCGCGCCCTGATCGACCGCGGCTGACGTCGGCGCGGTCGGGCCGAAGAAACCAGGAGTCCCGAGATTTGAGCGCAACCGACACGCCGCCGGTCGACTACCGGCAACTGATGAAGAAGGTCGAGCAGGTCGTGCGCGAGATCGAGGCCTCGGGCGACACCGGCGCGGCCATCCACACCCTCGCCTGCGCGGTGATCGGCCGTTTCCAGGACGCGTTGGGCATCCGCGGCGGCCGCCTCTACCGCTGGCGCAACGACGCCTACGAAGTGGTCGCGACCTTTCCGGACGCCAAGCCGGTCGAGAGCGGGCTGCGCGTGCCGGCGGGTTACGCGCCGGTCGAGATCGCGCTCGCCGAGGGGGTCGTGCACATGAACCCCGGGGATCCGCGCATCGACAAGGAGCTCGAGCGCAAGCTCGGCGTCGAGGGCTTCGCCGCGATCGAGCTCGGCGACGAGGAGTTCTTGCTCGCCTTCGACGTCGATCCGGGCACCCACCACGACGACGTGCTCTTTTCGCTCGGCGTGCTGCGCCACGCGATCAACCAGAAGCTGCGCCAGGACCGCATGACCGAGGTCTTCAACGAGGCGCGCGAGATCCAGGCGTCGATCCTGCCCCGGCGCATGCCGGTCTACGGCGATTTCGATTTCTACGGCCAGATCGAGCCGATGGAGTCGGTCGGCGGCGACTTCTACGATCTGATTCCGATCACCGACAAGATTCTCGGCCTCGCGATCGCCGACGTCTCCGGTCACGGCCTGCCGGCGGCTCTGCAGGTGCGCGACATCTACATGGGCTTGCGCATGGGTCTCGCGCGCGATCTGAAGATCGTGCGCACCGTGGAGCGGTTGAACCAGATCATCCATCGCTCGACGCTCACCAGTCGCTTCGTCTCGATGTTCTATGGCGAGCTCGAGCTGTCCGGAGTGTTCATCTACGTCAACGCCGGCCATCCGCCGCCGTTCCACCTTTCGGCCGCCGGCGAAGTGACGCTTCCTCCGCGAGGGGGGCGCGGTGCTCGGTCCGGTCGCCGACGCGACCTACGAGCGCGGCTTCGTCCGCATGAAACCAGGGGACATCATCGTGATGTACACGGACGGGCTGATCGAGGCGATTCCGGCGGGAGCCGCCGAGGGGGATCCCAGTGCCGAGTACGGCGTCGACCGCTTGGTCATGCTGGCGCGGAGCCTTGCCGGCCGGCCCGCCAAGGAGATCGTCGAAGCCACGCTCGCCGACGTCGAGTCCTACACCGGCGACGGCGATCCCAACGACGACCGCACGGTGGTCGTCGTGACCCATCCCCGGGCCGCCGGCTAGCAGCCGGCTCCCGGCCCCCTGCTAGCATCGGCTCATGCCCTCCGTCCGCCGGGCGATTCCGCTCCTCGCCGTCGCCGCCACCCTGCTCGCGGCCTGTGGCACCCGTCACGAAACCGTCGAGGGCGCGCCGGAATCCGACCCCGCCTACGACGAGTCCTTCGACTCGCAGTCGGCGCGCACCCGCGCGATGGAGGAGAAGGCGGCGGAGATCGAGCAGCTCTACCAGGACGCGATGGCGGACGAGAACGCGAGCGAAGCGGAGAAGATTCGCGCCTACCAGGAATTCGAGCGTGAGCGCCAGAAGCTCAACGAGATGGGTGCCGGCGCCGACGATGACTCGGACGACGACGACGGCTGAGCGCCCGCTCAGCCGTCGTCGAGCGGGACGATGGCGAGCTCCTGGCGCAGTTTGATCATCGCCCGCGCCGGGTAGACGCCGGAGCGGAGTTGGACGCCCGTGTAGATGCGGCTACCGGCGCCGACGATGGTGCCGGGGTTGAGGACCGAATTGCAGCCGGTAGCGACACCATCTCCGAGCAGCGCGCCGAGCTTGCGCCGGCCGGTCGGTAGCAGCTCGTCGCCGTTGCGGATGACGATCTCGCGGCCGTCGTGTCGGAAGTTGGAGAGGATCGTTCCCGCTCCGAGGTTGACCTCGCGGCCCAGGACCGAGTCGCCGACGTAGGCGAGATGCGGCGCCCGCGCGCCATCGAGGAAGATCGCGCGCTTGACTTCGGTCGAGGCGCCGACGACGCACCGGCTCCCGAGCCAGCAGCCGCCGCGCACGTAGGCGCCGGGGCGGATCTCGCAATCCGGACCGACCCGCACCGGCCCTTCGAGCGTCGCTCCGGCGCCGACGCGCGCTCCTTTCTCGACGACGATGCGATCGCCGAGCAGGATCGCGCGCCGGTCGACCCAGCCCTCGATCCGACTCGACGGCAGCGCGCCGAGCGCGCGATCGAGCGCGTCGCCGAGCAGGTCCCAGGGGCGCGCCGGGTCGAGGTTGCCGGCCCAGGGCGCGGACAGGCCGTAGAACAGAGCGGGTAGCGGGCTCATCCCGGGTGCGTGGCGGCGGCTCGTTCGCGGTAGTAGGGGAGCGTGCGGGCGAGGCCGTCGGCGAGAGTGACTCTCGGGGCGGCGCCGAGGGCGCGCTCGAGCCGCGACGCGTCCAGGCTGTTGCGCCGAAGCTCGGCGTTGATCGCGGCGACATGATCCGGCACGATGTCGCTGCCGAGGGCGGCCACGACCATGTCGTAGAGCGCGTTGACGGAGGTCTCGACGCCCGTGCCGACGTTGTAGACACCGGGCGTCCAGCGGTCGACGGCGGCACGGTTGGCGGCGACGACGTCGTCGACATGGACGTAGTCGCGGGTCTGCTCGCCATCGTCGAAGATCCGCGGCGTTTCGCCGGCGAGCAGTTTCTGGGCCAGGATCGCCACGATCCCCGCCTCGCCCTTGGGTTCCTGCCGGGGACCGTAGACGTTGGCGTAGCGCAGCACGACCGGCTCCAGGTCTCCGGTCGCGCGGAAGGCGTCGAGGTAGAGCTCCGCGGCGAGCTTGGCGCAGCCGTAGGGGCTGGTCGGCCGCGTCGGGTGGCTTTCGTCGCAGGGGTAGGCCTGTTGCTCGCCGTAGACCGTGCCGCCACTGGAGGCGAACAGGAGCCGGCGAACGCCGGCCCGCTTGCAGGCGGCGATGACCTCGAGCGTGCCCAGGACGTTGACCCGGGCGTCGGCGGCGGGGTCCTCGAGCGAAATCCTCACATTGGCCTGGGCGGCATGGTGCAGCACGGTGTCGACCCGCTCGTCCCGCAGCAGTACCTCGAGACCGGGATCGAGCAGGTCGCGGCGATGGAGAGTGGCGCCGTCGGGCACGTTCTCGAGCCGGCCGGTCGAGAGATTGTCCAGGACGATCGCGCGTTCGCCATGACGGAGCGCGTCGTCCACGAGGTGGCTGCCGATGAATCCGGCGCCGCCGGTGATCAAGAGGGTTCGCGACATCGTGGGGATTATAGTGAGCCGCCGTGACCCGGCGCGGAGTCCTTCCTCGCTACTTCTATCGCCGCGAAGCGGACAGCGTGGCGCGGGATCTGCTCGGCTGCCACCTCGTCCGCGAGCTCGACGGTGAGCGACTCGTGCTCGCGATCGTCGAGACCGAGGCCTACCTCGGCGTCGACGACCCGGCGAGCCATGCCTTCCATGGCCGCCGGACCGAACGCGTGCGGGCGATGTATCTCGACGGCGGTCACGCCTATGTCTTCTTCGTCTACGGGATGCACCACTGCATGAATGTGGTGACCCGCGAAGCCGGCGTGCCGCAAGCGGTGCTGCTGCGCGCCGGCGTGGCGGTCACGGGCGCGGCGCGAATGGCCGCGCTGAGGGGTTTGCGCCGGCCTCCGCGCCCGGCGGAGCTGGCGGGCGGTCCGGCGCGCCTGTGCCAAGCGCTCGGTCTCGACCGCCGCTTCGACGGCGCGGACCTTCGCGGCGGCGAGCTCTGGATCGCGCGCGGCGAGCCCGTCGCGGCGCGTGAAGTCGTCGCCGGGCCGCGGGTCGGCATCGGCTACGCGGGAGAAGCCGCGGCCTGGCCCCTGCGCTTCGCGCTGCGCGGCTGCCGCGAAGTGTCGCGGCCGCGGCTTGCCTAACGTTTCGGCTGGAGGACGACGTGGCCGGCCCGGTGAAGCCGCCAGAAGAGCAACTGGGCCTCGAGCGGCGAGACGGGCGTGAGGCGCGAGATCGACTGGACGTTCGAAACGCCGTCGATCCGGGTCAACAGGAAACCTTCCTGGGGCGAGATCTTGATCTGGGTGAGCTCTTCCATCTTGCGGGCGAGCACCGGCACGGCATCGAGGCGCACGCCCGCCCGCTCGACCTGCTCACGGATTCTCGTCTCGAGCTGGACGCCGATCGTCTCCACCTTCCTGTTCTCCGGCTCGAGCGCGCGCGCCGCCCGGACGTGGCGCAGGGCGCCATCGAGGTCAGCTTCCTCGAGCAGACCGCGGGCGGCGTCGAGCAGATGGTCGGGCGTGATCGCCGGTCCGGGACCGGATCCCGCCGCCTCGTTCTGGCCGTTGCCGTCGGCGGTCGTGTTGCTCGCCGAGCGGGACCGGACGACCTTCAACCTGCGCGCTTGGGCCTGGCGGAACAAGATCCGGCAGACGTGGAACTCGCTCGAGTGGGTCGACCTGCAGATCTCCTCGACGGTGCGGTCGTCGTCGACATGGGAGAGGACCTGCGGCGCCCCTTCGGTCATCACGGACTCGTCCCATGGGCCGGTCGCGACCGGAATGTGGCGGACGGTGGGGATGAGCTCGTGAATCCGGCGCCACTCGTCGAGCCGTTGCATGCCTTCGAGCACCAGCGCGGCGACATCGATCGAGATCTGCACCATGTTGCTCGTCGGCAGCCTGTCGTCGAGAAAACGGAATGCGCCTTCCGTCCAGGTGAAGACGTCGTAGATTCCCTCCGTGGCCTTGAGTCGCAACATCCGGTGCACGTCCGGCTCGGAGATCGCGCCGATGGTGGTGAGGATCTTGCCGAGCAACATCTTGTTGCTCTCCTGCATCTTGACCGCCTGCCGCAGCTCCATCTCGCTGATGAAGCCGTGGCTGACCAGGAAGGCGCCCAGGTACTCGCGGGGATCGGTGGATGCCGAGGAGATGATCCGGCCGTCTTTGAAGTAGATCTGCTTCTGGATCTTGCCGTTCTCGACGACGAGCGTACCGGTCTTCATGGCTCCGGAGAGCCACTGGAGGAGCTCGGCGAGCTCCATTGTCTTGAGGTTGCCCGTGATTCCCATGGCCGACGCCGGATTTTCGATTGTAGCAGCGGCTCCGCGTCTTCTCTGGGAAGTTCCGACGGCGCGACGACAGGCAATGCGACGCGGGGGGTCGACCGGCGCCTCGCCCCCGGCGCGCGAATCAGCCGCGCGCCTTGGTCGTGCCCCGTTGGCCCTGGTAGTGGGAGGAAGAGCCCGGCTCGCCGTAGGCGACCTCTGGTTCGGATTCCATGGCGATGAAGATGAGCTGGGCGATGCGCCGGCCGGCGTCGAGCACGAAGGGAGTCGGGCCGAGGTTCTGCAGCTCGAGCGTGATGTTGCCCTCGAACCCCGGATCGCACCAGCCGGCGAGCGAGTGGTTGATCCAGAGACGACCGAAGGTCGACTTGAGCTTGAGGTCGCAGGCGACCGTGCGCGGAATCCGCACGTATTCGAGCGTCGAGGCGAGGACGACCTCGCCCGGGAAGAGCTTCGTGTACGGCGCGTTGAACTCCTCCGGGTCGCGGGTGGGACAGATCCAGTGGTCCGAGAGCCGGACGTCGTAGGAGGCGGCGTTGACCTGGGCGGAGTCGAACGGCGTGGCGCCGCCGCTCTCGCCCCAGGCGCGAATCCAGCGGTCGGGCTTGATCAAGAGCCGAAGTAGACCGAAGTCGCGAGATCCTCGCGGTAGATCGTGTCGACGAAACGGAGAATCCGGCGGGTCAGCGACATGAACAGGGTGTGCGTGCGGTAGCCGCCACCGAAGAAGCCGACGCCACGCAGCAGCTCGCCGTCGGTGACGCCGGAGCAGGAAACCAGGATCTCCCGGCCCGGTGCGAGCTCCCTGGTCGAGTAGATCTTGGCCAGATCGTGGAAGCCGAGCTTGGCGAGGCGCAGCTTCTGTCCATCGTCGGTCGCCACCAGGCGCGCCTGGATCTCACCGCCGAGGCAGCGCATCGCCGCGGCAGTGATCACGCCCTCGGGCGCCCCGCCGGTACCCATTACCGCGTGGACGCCGGTGCCCCGCACCGCGACCGCGATGCCGGCGGAGAGGTCGCCGTCGCCAATCAGCCGGATGCGGGCGCCGGCGTCGCGAATGTCGGCGATCAGTTGCTCGTGCCGCGGACGCTCGAGGACCACGATGGTGAGGTCCTCGACGTCGCGCTCGAAGGCCTTGGCGAGCGCCCGCAGGTTCTCGGAGACGGGAGCGTCCAAATGCAGCCGCCCGGCCGCCTTCGGCCCGACGATCAGCTTCTGCATATAGGTATCGGGAGCGTGCAGCAGACCGCCGCGCTCGGCCGCGGCGAGCACGGCGGTGGCGTCCGGCGCGCCGGTGGCGCAGAGGTTGGTGCCCTCGAGCGGGTCGACGGCGATGTCGACCGCGACCCCGTCGGCGCGCCCTTTGAGCGCGCCGACTTCTTCGCCGACGTAGAGCATCGGCGCCTCGTCGCGCTCGCCTTCGCCGATGACGATGCGGCCGGCGATGGCGAGATCGTTGAGCTCGCGCCGCATCGCTTCGACCGAGACGAAATCGGAGCGTTTGCGGTCGCCCTGCCCCATCGTGTGAGCGGCGGCGACCGCTGCCTGCTCGGTCACGCGGATGAAGCCGTTTTCGAGGACGTGGTCGATCGCCATCAGCGCGCAGCCCCGGCCGGGACCTTCGCTCGCTTCTCCGCGACGATTGGCGGGTTGTAGGAGGGGATGCCCGTCACCGCCTCGCCGATGATCAGGCCATGGATGTCGTGGGTGCCCTCGTAGGTGAACACCGATTCGATGTTCATCATGTGGCGGATGACCGGGTAGTCGTCGACGATGCCGTTGGCGCCCAGGATGTCGCGCGCCATGCGCGCGCACTCGCGGGCGACCCAGACGTTGTTTCGTTTGCCCAGCGAGATGTGGTGCGGCTTGATCTTGCCGGCGTCCTTCAGCCTGCCGAGCTGGAGCACCAGCAGCTGGCCCTTGGTGATCTCGGAGATCATCCAGGCGAGCTTCTCCTGCACCAGCTGGTGCGCCGCGATCGGCTGCCCCATGAACTGGATCCGCTGCTTGGCGTACTCGAGCGCGGTCCAGTAGCACTCCATCGCCGCGCCCAGGCCGCCCCAGGCGATGCCGTAGCGCGCCTGCGACAGGCAGGAGAGGGGGGCCTTGAGGCCGGTGGCGCCCGGCAGGATCGCATCGGCGGGGATGTGGCAGTCCTGCAAGCCGAGCTCCGAGGTCACCGACGCGCGCAGCGAGAACTTGCCGTGCTGCTCGGGTGCCGAGTAGCCGGGCGTGCCTTTCTCGACCAGGAAGCCGCGCACGCCGTCGTCGGTGTGCGCCCAGACGATCGCGACGTCGGCGATGGTGCCGTTGGTGATCCACTGCTTGGCGCCGTTCAGAACCCAGCCGTCGCTGGTCTTCTTGGCGATCGTGCGCATGCCGCCGGGGTTGGAGCCGAAATCGGGCTCGGTCAGGCCGAAGCAGCCGATCGCCTCGCCGCTCGCGAGCGTGGGCAGCCACTGGTCCTTCTGGGCCTGCGAGCCGTAGGCGTGGATCGGGAACATGACCAGCGACGACTGGACGGAGACGAAGCTGCGCAGGCCCGAATCGCCGCGCTCGAGCTCCTGCATGATCAGGCCGTAGGCGACGTTGTCGAGGCCGGGCAAGCCGTACTCGGACAGGGTCGAGCCGAACAGGTTCATTTTGCCCATCTCGGGCACGAGATCGAGCGGAAAACGACCCTCGCGATTGCACTCTTCGATGATCGGTTTGATTCTCTCGTCGACCCAGGAGCGGACGGTGTCGCGCACCATGCGCTGCTCCTCGGTCAGCAGGGAGTCGAAGTCGATGAAGTCGACGCCGGGAAAGCGGTTCACGGGAGGTCCTCCTTAGGGTGCGGGCGGGCGCGTCGGCCGGGAGAGCCGCGCGTGCGAAATCCTCGGAAATGCTAGCACAGGGATCGGCTAGGATCGGCACGTGGGGAACTTCCCGGGCGGCAGCGCATTCGCGATGGCCAAGGACATCGCCGAGGGGTACCTGTTGGTGACCGAGCGCACCTTCATGCGGATGTTGGTGCCGGAGCTCGACAAGCTCGCCTTCGAGCTCGACCGCGCCCTGCGCGACATCCGGGGCACCCAGCCGGCGATCGAGGATCTGCCGGCGGTCCAGCTGAGAAACCGCAAAATCCAGCGACTGAACGGCGCGCTCTCGATGTTGCGCGGGTACCGGCAGCGGCGGCGGATCAGTCCGTACGCCGGCGGAGGCTCTTGACCGGCGTCTGGGGTGCCGTCGTGCCGGTGGTGCTCGCCGCGGCGGTCGCGGCGCTGGTCGACCTGCGCGCGCGCCGGGTCGGCCTCGATCCGCCCGGATTCGCCTCGCCCGCGCGGCGGTGGGGCGGCTTGGTTCTGCTCTCTATCTGTTTTTGGATCGCCGTCTTCGCCGCGCTCTCGGGCGTGGCGGGCGAGGTCGAGGTCGACTTCACGGCCATCGCGGACTGGCAGCTGTTCGCGCTCCACGCGCTGATGATGGCGACCCTTCTCGGTTGGTACGTGCTCGGCTACGGCGGCGAGGCGGGCGCTGGGACCTCGCTGGCGGAGCAGATCGGCCTGGTCGCTCGATCGCCGCTGCGTGAGGTCGGACTCGGCCTCGTCTTCGGCGTCGGCGCCTGGGTCGTGGTTCTAGCCGGAGTCGCGCTCTTCGCGCTCGCCCTCTCGGCGTTCGGGGGCGAGGCGCTGCTGCCGCAGGAGCCGCCGGAGATGATCCCCTGGATCGCCGGCCGCCCGTGGGCGCTGCGGCTGGCCGTGGCGCTCTCCGCGGGTTTCTTCGAGGAGGCTTTCTTTCGCGGCTTCCTGCAGCCGCGAGCGGGCATCGCGCTGTCGACGCTGCTGTTCGTGGCGGCCCACCTCTCGTACGACCAGCCTTTCATGCTGGTGGGCGTCACCCTGCTCTCCTTGCTCTACGCTCTGCTCGTGCGGTGGCGCCAATCGATCTGGGCGGCGGTCGCGGCCCACGCTCTGTTCGACGGCGTCCAGCTGCTGATCGTGATCCCCTCCGTGCTCGAGGTCTGGTCGCTGCCGGGCGGCGGCGGCTGAGCCCGGTTCGCCACGGCGCATCTGCTACACTCCGCGCCGCTCCGGCCAATCATGAGTCCGATCGCGGAACGGCAGCTCCACCTGACCATCGGCAGCAGGTTCGAGAACATCGAGCTCGTGCAGATGACGATCGACGAGATCCTGCGAGAGCAGGGCGCGGAGGAGGAGATTCGTCACTGGATCGGGCTGGCGTTGCGCGAGGCAATAGCGAACGCGATCAAGCACGGCAACCTCCAGGATCCGGAGAAGCGGGTCGACATCGAGTTGGCCCTCGCGGCCGAGGCCGTCGAGATCCGGGTCGCCGACCAGGGCTCGGGGTTCGACCCGCAGGGCGTGGCCGACCCGCTCGCCCCGGAGAATCGATTCCGGAGCGACGGCCGGGGTATCTTCTACATGAAGAAGTTCATGGACGATGTCCTCTACAGCTTCCGCCCGGACGGCGGCACCATCGTCACGATGCGTCGCCGCCTCGCTGGGGGCAACGGGGACGGAGCCATGGAATAGAGCCAAATGAGAGCCACAGAGAGGAGCAGCGGATGAAGATCGACAAACGCGAGCGTGACGGCGTCCTGATTCTCGACATCGAGGGCAAGATCACCATCGGCAAGGGTGACGTCGCCCTGCGCGAGGCGGTGCACAAGGCGCTCGACGACGGCGAGCGCAAGATCGTGATCCGGCTCGAGAACGTCTCGACCATCGACTCGTCCGGTGTCGGGGAGTTGGTTTCGGCCTTCACGACGGTCACGAACCGCGGCGGCAAGCTGAAGCTCCTCAACTTGCCGCCGAAGGTCAAGGACATCCTCCAGATCACCCAGCTCATCACCGTCTTCGAGGTCTACGACAACGAGGCCGAGGCGGTCGCCTCGTTCTGACCGTCCCTTCGGCACCGTCACCCCACGAGCCCTAGCGAGCCCCGCTCCTCGGCTCGCCGACTCCGCAGCTCGGCGTGACGGCGGCGGACACCCCACAGCTGGACTTGGAAGGCGGTTTCGCGACGCGCCGAGAACCTCTCGCTCGACGCACCGCGATCCCCCGGGAGACCGGCGACGAGAGCAGCGAGGCAGGGAACTCGTCAGTCTTGCCAGGCGGCGGCGTCGCCGGACTCGAAGCCGTCGGTGAAGATCGGCTCGGCGGCTCGGGTCGGCGCGGTGGCCGAGGCGTTCTGGGCGCTCTGGATGCCTGGCTGGCGCCAGGCCATACGATCGGCGAGGGTGCCGGCGACGGTCAGAACGAGCGCGGCGGCCGCGGCCCAGGCCCAGCGGACCCGCGCCGGGCGCCGCGCCCGGGAGAGGCGACTCTGCAGCCGAATGAGGTCTTCGACCTCGGCCGCGAGCAGCGGGTCGTCCGCGATCCGCGCGTCGAAGGCCTCCGCCTCGTCAGCGTCCATCCGCCCATCCACGTAAGCCTCGAGCTCCTCGTAGCTCGGCGCCGGCTCGGCCGCGAGCGCGGCGTCGAGGTCGGCACGAAGACGCGTGGCCAGCTCGCGAACGGCGGCGGCCGCGGCGGGATCGGCAGGTGGCGGTTCGGATCGCAGGTGGGAATCGGGTCGCATCATCGCTCTCCGGGGTGGCAGACGCGGAATCGGCGGTCAGGTTACCGGCCGGCGCCCGGATCGGCTGTGCGCCGGCGCAGCCGTCGCGCCAGGCGCTCTCGGCCGCTCTTGCGCAGGTTCACCACCTGGCGCTGGGTGAGGTCGAAGAGCTCACCGATCTCGCGGTCCTCGAGCGGCAAACGCTCCCAGAGGGCCTCGAGCTCCCGCGGCTCGACCTCGAGCAGGGCCGCGATCGCCCGGCCTGGCACGATGCCGGCCGTCGGCAGCATCGAGAGCAGGTCCCCGCCATGGACATCCCGCAGATTGAGCAACAGCGCGCGCCGCTGGCCGAGCGGCAGGTCGGCGACTTCGGCCCAGACCATCTCGAGGAACCGTCGATCGGCGAGCTGGCGCTCCGGACCGGCCGCCGGCGAGACGAGCTCGAGGCCTGGGCCCTCGTCACCCTCCCGCGGGCCGAGCGGGACGCTGCGGACCTCCTCGAGCGCCCGCAGCTCGGCGACTTGGGCCACCAGGCCCGGCACCGGACAGGGTCCGCCGCGGGCGAGCAGCAGGCGCCGCAGCAGCAGCGCCAGGTCGATCTCGGCGGGCTCTGAGTCGAGGGCGAGGGCAGCTTTTTCGATCCGCTCCCGCCCGGCGGCCGGACGGCCCTTCCAGGCCGCGAGCCCCGCCAGCCGGCGCCCGTCGTCGGCACGCCAGCTGGCGAGGGCAGGATCGTGGCCGAGCAGATAGCGGATCTGGTTCGACAGGCGGGTCCACTCGGGACGGCACTCGCGCAGGTGCGCGCGACAGGCGTTGCGGGCGGTCGTGACCACGTAGGCCTCGAAGCTGGCGATCGGCTCGCCTTCGCCACCGCCGCGGAGGGCCCGGAGGCGCTCGGTCAGCCGGAGCAGCGCTCCTGACCGGACGTCCTCGAGGTCGCCACCGTCGGTTCCGGGCAGCTGAGCTCGAACCACCCTGGCGACAAGCGGCGCCGCGACCTCCGAGAGGAGGCGGCCCAGCCGATCGTCTGCCTCGGCCTCGTTGCGCGCCGCGAGGTAGGCGGCGAGACCCTGGTCGAGAGGGGCGAGCTCGCTCATCCGGTGGCCGGTTCGATCGGCAACGTCCAGCCGACCCGGCATGGCTCCCCGCCGGACGAACCAGGACCGTTTGCTAGGATCCCCCGCGCTGTGCCGAGCACCGGAAGCAGGCTAGCACGCGGCAGTTGGCGCGCCGCCTCCGGGCGAGCTCATACTCCGAGGAGCCTCCAAGCGTGACGACGAATCGACGGTTCTCCGGGCGCGCCCTCGCGACCGCGCTCCTTCTCGCCACCGCGGCCCTGCCCGCGACGGCCGCGGCGTCCCCGCGTACGGTGATCGTCGGCTTCGACGGCGCCGACGCCCGGATGACGGCGCAGTGGATGGACGAGGGCAAGCTCCCGAACCTCGCCAGATTGCGAGATCAGGGCACGTTCTCGCCGCTGCGCTCGACGATCCCTTCGCAGACGCCGGTCTCCTGGTCGACCTTCGCGACCGGCCTCTCGCCCGGCCGCCATTCGATTTTCGATTTCCTCAAGCGGGAGACCTCGACCTACCGGCCGAGCTTCGCGGCCTTCGACGAGGGCACGGACAAGTTCCTCTACGGCGATCGCAACGGACTCGTCTTCGGCCTTGGCGCGGGCGCCGCGGTCCTGCTCGTCCTCTTCTTGCTCTTCAAGCTCTTTCGCGTCGGCACCGGCAAGGCGCTCGCGCTCTCGCTGCTCCTCGGCGGCGCTGTGGGCGGCGCCATCGGCTGGGTCGCGGCGAATTGGCTGCCGGTCGAGTCGCCCAACGTCCACAACCGGCGCCAGGGCGACACCTTCTGGGGCCTGCTCGGTGCAGCCGGCCAGCGGGTGCGCGTGATGCGCATGCCGGTGACTTTTCCGCCCGAGCCGTTCGACCATGGCGAGATGCTCTCCGGCTTCGGCACGCCGGACCTGTCGGGCCGGATCGGCAAGCCCTTCTACTTCACCTCCGAGCTCTTCTTCGAGCCGCGCGGTGGCAACGAGGTCTCGATCGATATCGTCGAGCTCGTCGACAACAAGGGGACGATCGACACCGAGATTCAAGGGCCGCCCAACAAGCTCTTCCCGGGTCAGGATCCCTACATCCGGATCCCGCTGCGCATCGTCGTCGCGGAGGATCGGGCCCGGGTCGACCTCGAGGTCTCCGGCGCCAAGCTGACGCTCGGGCCGGGCGAGTGGAGCCCCTGGGTCCGCTTCGTCTTCCCATTCAACCCGCTGATCAGGATCGCCGGCATCGGCCGCTTCCGCGTCCTCTCGCTCCAGCCCGAGGTGCGCATCTATCTGTCGCCGATCCAGTTCGATCCGCTCAACCTGCCGCCGGTTCTCGACATCAGCTATCCGCGCTCTTTCGCGGGCGAGCTGGCGGACCGGTTCGGTCTCTACAAGACCATCGGCTGGATGATCGACACCTGGTCGATCAAGGGCGGCACCATCGACGACAAAGTCTTCCTCGAGGATGTCGACTTCACCGTCGACGCCGACGACAAGATGCTCGAAGGGCTGCTCGCCGACGACTGGGACGTCCTGTTCCACTACTTCGAGTTCACCGACCGGGTGCAGCACATCATGTGGCGGCACACCGATCCGCTGCACCCGCTCTATGACGAGCAGGAGGCCGAGAAGTACGGCGACGCGATCCTCGAGGCCTACCAGGCGATGGACCGGATCGTCGGCGGCGTCATGGCGAAGATGCCGCAAGACGCCCTCCTCTTCGTCGTCTCCGACCACGGCTTCGCGCCCTGGCGCCGCACGATGAACTACAACACCTGGCTGGCCAAGGCGGGCTACCTGGTGCTCGAGGGAGAGTCCGAGGAGCGGACCAATCTCGAGGATCTCTTCGACCAAGGCAATTTCTTCCAGAACGTCGATTGGTCGAAGACTCGCGCCTACGCGATGGGTCTCGGCAACATCTACATCAACCTCAAGGGGCGCGAGGGGCAGGGGATCGTCGAGCCGGGCGAGGAGTACCGGGCGCTCGTCGCCGAAATCGGGCGGCGTCTGCCCGAGTACGTCGATCCGGAGCCGACCGTGGGAGGCGACGGGGACCATCCGGTCGCTTACGTCTTCACCCGCGACGAGGCCTACGGCACCTACGATCCCAACCTGGTACCCGATCTCTTCCCGTCCAACAGCCGCGGCTACCGGGTCGGTTGGCAGGACTCGCTGGGCATCGTTGCGAAGAGTGTGGTCGAGCCCAATCTCGATGTCTGGAGCGGCGATCACTGCTCCGTCTACCCGCCGCTGGTCGACGGCATCCTCTTCTCCAACCGGAAGCTCGAGCTCGCCGACAAGCCCTACATGGGCGACGTCATGCCGACACTGCTGTCGCTCTACGGTGTCGCCACGCCGACGCAGCTCGACGGCCGCTCGCTCCTGCCGGGCGGAGATCCCGGAGCGCGTTGACGCGGCCGTGAGGCGTGCCGTCACCGTCGCCTTCGTCGCCCTGTTGGCCGGGGGCGCGGTGTGGGCGGCAGAGTCGACGGGAGCGCCCGCGACGGCGGCGGAGCGCGAGGCCGAGCTCGAGGCGATCCGCGGCGAGATCGCCCGGCTCCAGGTCGCTGTCGAATCGGCGAAGCAGCGCGCTCGAGGGCTGGAAGGAGAGATCGAGCGGATCGGCCTCGAGCTCGCGCTGCAGGAGCGCCGCCTGGCGGAGGCGGCGACCGCGAAGGCGCTCGCCGAGCAACGCGTGGCGGAGACCGTGGGTGCGATCGAGGAGTTGGAGCGGCGCCTCGAAGGCGAGCGCCAGCGCCTCGAGGAGCGGCTGACGGGTCTCTACCGCCTGGGCCGTCACGGCTCGATCCGCATGCTGCTCGCGCTCGAGCCGGGCGAGAATCTCTTGCCGGCGGTGCGCTGGCTGCGCTACCTCGTGCGCCGCGACGCGGAACTGGTCGATCGTTTCGAGGACTTGAAGGCGCGGCTGGCCGTCGAACGGGAGGAGCTCGGCGCGCGCAAGATCGTCGCCGATGCCTGGTTCATACAGGAGCAACGCCGCCGCGACGAGCTGGCGCGGCTCGAGACGAGCCGGGCGCGCCTGCTCGAAGGGACGCGGCGCGAGGGCGAACGCCTTGCCGACCGCGCCCTCGAGCTCGGTGATCGCGCGCGCAAGCTCTCCGCTTTTGTCGATTCTCTCTACGGCCGCAATCCGGACGCGCTGGCCGGGCTGCCGATCCAGGACTTCCGTGGCGTGCTCGACTGGCCAGTGCGAGGGCGCGTGGTGACCGGCTTCGGCCCGCGGCTCGATCCGCGCTACAAGACCCGCGTGCCGCACAACGGCGTCGACATCGCGGCGGCGCCGGGCGCCGCGGTCATCGTGGTCTACCCTGGCAAGGTCGTTTTCGCCGCGCCCTTCGAAGGCTACGGCCCGACCGTCGTGGTGCAGCATGCGGGACGAGCCTTCACGCTCTACGCTGGCCTCGCCGAGGTCTCGGTGGCGCGCGACGACATGCTATCGTTGCAACAGGCGGTCGGTTTCGCCGCGTCGGGCCTCTACTTCGAGATCCGCGTCGGCAACCGGCCGCAAAACCCGCTCTCCTGGATGCGCTCCAGCGACCTGCCCGGAAGACCTCCCCGATGAATCGCAGCCGCGCTCTCTTTCTCGCCCTCTCCCTCGCCGTGCTGATCCCGCTCGTGTCGGGCGTGCTCTGGAGCGCCACCCGCTCCGGCGCCGCGGGCGACGAGGACTCTCTCTACAAGCACCTCGCGATCTTCTCCGAGGTGCTCGGCCTGGTGCGCTCGAGCTACGTCGACGAGGCCGATCTCGCGCGGCTCATCGATGGTGCGATGGACGGTTCGACCGAGGCGCTCGATCCGCTGTCGGTCTACTTGCCGCCGGAAGCGGTGGCTCCGTTCACGCGCGCCGAGGAGATCGGCACCGCGCACAGCGGCTTGCTCGCGCTGCGCAGCCGGGGGATCGCCTACATCGTCGCGATCGAAGAGGGCTCTCCGGCCGAAAGCGCCGGGTTCGAGCCGGGTGACGTGCTCGCCGAGGTCGGTGGCCGATCGACGCGCGACATGCCGGCCTGGGAGCTCGAGACGCTGCTCGCCGGCGCGCCCGGCACGCGCCTCGAGTGCGAGATCCTGCGCCGCGGCGACGCCCAACGCAGAACGCTCGAGCTCGGCGAGTTCCAGCCGGTCGCGGCGCGCCTGGTCGAGGCCGAAGAATTCCAGATGCTGCGCCTGGCGAAGATCGAGGCCGGCAGCGCGGCGGCGGTTCGGCCGCTGATGGCGCAACTGCTGACGCGCGGCGCGACCCAGTTGCTGGTCGACTTGCGTGGCGTGGCCGGAGGTTCCGCCGAAGCCGCGTACGCTGTTGGCGCGCTGTTCGCGACCGGCGCGCTCGGCGCGCTCGGCGACCGCGAGCACGAGCTCGCCGAGTTCGAGGGCAAGGAGCCGCCGGTCTGGCACGGCGAGATCGCGGTTCTTGTCGACGGTGGCACGCTCGGCGCCGCCGAGATCCTCGCCACGATCCTGCGTTCGAGCGCGCGGGCGAAGCTCGTCGGCGTGCCGACTTTCGGCTGGGCCGGCGTGCGCTCGCCGATCGATCTCGAGGGCGGCGGCCGCCTTCTCCTGACCACCTCCTTCTACCGCGGCCCGGACGGCAAGCCGATCTCCGAGAGCCTCGCGCCGGACGTTCTGATCGACGAGCTGTCGGTCTCCTTCGGCGAGCGCGAGCTGAAGCTGCGCGATCTCATCCTCGACCGCGGCATTCGGCTGCTGCGCGGCGAGCAGGCGCCCGCCGACCAGCGCGCGGCCTGAGCGCGGTCCGCCCGTCGCCTCGATGGCCCGCCGTCGTCGCCGGAAGTCTCCCCCATACGGCCGCTGGGCGCTGATCGCCCTGGTCGCCGCCGCGCTTTTCGCGATCGGTCTCTGGCTCGGCCGCGGTCCCGACCAGCCGTTTCGGATCGAGCGCCCGACGCTTCCGGCAGACCGGCCGGCGCCGGCGCCCGAGCGACCGCGGCGAGAACCGGCAGCGACGCCGACCTCGAAGCCGCGGCCCGCGGACGCCGAGCCGACCGCGACGGTCGGCCGGATCGCCCTGATCTTCGACGACTTGGGCCGGGATGTCGGCCGGATCGATCGCCTGTTCGCGCTGGGCGTGCCGGTCTCCTTCGCCGTGCTGCCCTACGAGCGCTGGAGCAGCGAGGTCGCGCGCGAGCTCGTGCGCCGGGGCGGCGAGGTGCTCTGCCATCTGCCGATGGCGGCGACGGGCAATGAGGATCCCGGCCCGGGAGCGCTGGTCGAGGGGATGTCCGCACGCCGGCTCGCCGCCGCGGTCGAGCGCGCGCTCGACCAGGTCCCGGGCGCGGTCGGGGTCAACAACCATATGGGCTCTCAGCTCACCGCGGACGAGCGGGTGATGCGCGAGCTGCTGCCGCAGCTCGGGCGTCGTGGCCTCTTCTTCATCGACTCGCGCACGACACCCGAGAGCGTCGGCTACGAGATCGCCCGCGAGCTGGGCGTGCCCACCGCGCGCCGCGACGTCTTTCTCGATGCCGTTGACGATCCCGCAGCGATTCGCGGCGAGATGGCTCGCCTGCTCGAGATCGCGGGCCGGCGCGGCGCCGCGATCGCCATCGCCCATCCGCGCCAGGCCACCCTCGCCGTCCTCGTCGAGGAGATCCCTCGCGCCGTCGCCTCGGGCTACGAGTTCGTGCCGATCTCCTACCTGCTCGAGCGGGGCGAGACGTTGCCGGAGTAGGGGCGACGCCGACGCGCCTCATGCCGGCCGTGCGCAGGGCCTCGCTCGTCGCCCCGCTCCTCCTGCTCGGCTTCCTCTTGCTGCCGGTCTTCGGCCGGCCCTATTCGCCGGGCCTCGATCCCGGCTACGCCTGGGGCGTCGCCGAGAGCTTTCGTCAGGGCGCGGTACCGGGGCGCGACATCGTCTTTCCCTACGGCCCCCTGGGCTTTCTCCTGCTGGCTCCGCCCGATCGGGCGCTGGCGCCCTGGAGCCTGGTCTATGCGCTCGGCATCCACGTGGCGACGCTCGCCGGCCTTGCGCTCCTGGTGGCACGGCGTCGATCGAGCGCGGAGGCCTGGGCGTTCGTCGCGGCGACCCTGTTGGTCCACGCGCTCTTCTACTCATCGTCCGAACACGAGCCGGTCGTGGCGGTGGCCGCGCTCTTGATGCCGGCGCTCGCCGGCGCGTCCGTCGCTCCGCTCGCGGCCGCCGCGGCCGGGGCCATCGCCGCGCTCGCGCTGCTGGTGAAGCTGAGCACCGGGGCGGTCGCCTGCGCGCTCGCCGTCGCCGCGGGGTGCGGTCTCGCGCTGCGCGGTCGCGAGAGACGCCATGCGCTCGTCGCCCTCGCCGCCCTCGTCGGCGCGGGCGCGGCCGTCCTCGGCCTGTCGATCGCGCTGCAGTTCGGAACCGTCGCGACGTTCCTCTCCTGGCTCCGCCAGGAGGCTTCGCTCGCCAGCGGCTACGCGGGCGCGATGAGCGTCGCGGGGCCGCGCGGCGTCGAGGCGATCGGAGCGCTGGTGCTCGTTGCCCTCGCCCTCGCCGCGGCGACGGCCCGCTACCTGCGGGTGACGGGCGCTGGCCTCTGGCTCGGCCTGCTGCCCGCGGCCTGGCTCGCCTTCCGCCACGGCTTCGTCCGGGCGGACGGCCACCTCTACGCGTTCGCCTACCTCACGCTGCTCTGGATCCTGCTCGCCGGGTTGGTTCTCCCGCGGGGCGGAGCGCGGCGAATCTGGGCGGCCGTGCTCCTCGTGGCGAGCGTCGCCGCGGTCGCCACCACGTCGCGCGTGGAGCGACCCGGCGGTCTCGTGCCCTTCGATCTGGTGACCGGGCGCAGTGGGCTCGGCAACCTCTGGAGCTACCTGCATGCGCGCGCACATGTCGACGCTCTCGCCGCGCACAGCGGGGAGAGTCTGCTGCCGCTGCAAGTCGACAGCGACGCGCTCTCCCGTTGGCGCGACGAGGGTGCGACCTTCGACGTCCTGCCCTGGGATCTCGTCACGCTCCCGGCCAACGGTCTCGCCTGGCGTCCGAATCCGCTGCTGCAGCTCTATCAGGCCTCGACGCCGCTGCTCGACCGGCGGGTCGCCGCGCATTTCGCCTCGCCCCGGGCGCCCGACCGGATCGTCGTCCACTTCGACCCGATCGACGGCCGCCAGCTCCTCTGGGAGGCGCCAGGAACCTGGCGGACGATCCTCGCCCGCTATGCGCCCGCGGCCGAGCAGCCGTTCGACGGCCGGCTGGTGCTCGAACGCCGGGCGCGGCCGGCGGAGTGGATCGAACGCCCGCTCGGCGCAATCGAGCTCGAGCCGGGCGCCTGGGTGCCGTTGCCAGACGGCGAGCCGGGCGAGCGGATCGTCCTCGCCCTCGACCTCGAGCCGACGTTGGCGGGGCGACTACGCACGGCGCTCTTCCGCACCGAGCCCCTCTTCCTCGCGCTACGCGCAGAGGCGGGCCGCCCACGCCGCTGGCGCCTCGTCCCCGGCGTCGCCGCCACCGGCCTCATCGTCGACTTCCCGGTCCGCCACCCGGAGGATCTCGCGGCCGTCGCCAGCGCCGGTGCGGGGTTCGTCCGGCGATTGCGTCTGGGCGGGCCCGGCTCGACCGGGCTCGTCTCGCCGGTTCGCGCACGCTGGTTCGGTGCGCGCCTGCAGCTACTCCGCCCGCAGCGCCTCGAGGGGGCGGCGGGCGAGGGCGCGGGCGCTGGCGGCGAGGCCGGCGACGACGGCGAGCAGGGCGGCGCCGAAGAGCGCAACCGTGGGGATCATCGGGTTGAGCCGCCAGGGGATCTCCATGCCGCGCTCGAGCACGGTCGCGGCGAGCGTGGTGCCGGCGACGGCGCCGACGGCGCCGGCGAGCAGACCGGCGAGCGCGTACTCGGTGGCGAAGAGCGCTGCGACGCCGCCGCGGGTCATGCCGAGAGATTTGATCAGCGCGACCTCACGCCCCCGTAGCGCCGCGCCCGCGGCGATCGCGCCGGCCAGGATGGCGAGGCCGGCGAGCGCGGTGAAGCCGCCCAGGAAGCGCACACCCACGCCGATCCGGTCGAGCACTGCAGCGACCTTCTCGAGCACGTCGCGGATCGCGAAGAGCGTGACGTTCGGGTAGCTCGCGGCGAGCGCGTCCTGCAGCCCGCGCTCGCCACCCGGCGGCAGCTGCACCGCGGCGATCCGCATCTGCGGCGCCAGGTCGAGCACACCCGGCTCGACCACCCAGAAGAAGTTGATGCCGAACGTCTCCCATTGGACGGTGCGCAGCGACGTCACCGTGAGCTCGATCGGCACGCCCTGAACGTCGAAGCGCAGCAGCGAGCCGAGGTGGAGGCCGAGGTCGCGCGCGAACTCTGCTTCGACCGAGACCTCGGCGCGTTCCGGATCGCTCCAGAGTGCCCCTTCGACGATCTCGTTGTCGGCCGGCAGCTGCTCGAGGTAGGTCAGCCGCTGCTCGCGCGTCAGCGCCCAACGCCTGGGCCGGCCGCCGCCCTCGCCCTCCCCCTGCGGCTCCGGAGCTCCCGCGAGCTCGCGTGGTCCGGTCAGCTCCGCGACCGGCTGGCCGTCGATTGCGGCGAGTCGCGCCATGACCACGGGCACCGAGTCGAGGCCGGTCGCGCCCGCGCGTTCGATCTCGCCGCGGACACCCTCCCACTGCCCGGGTTGAACGTCGATCAGAAACGCCGTCGGCGCGTCGGTCGGCAGATCGGCGCGCAAGCGGTCGGAGAGGCCGGTCTCGATGGTGCGCATGCCGACGACGACCATCGTGCCGAGGCCGAGCGCGACGATCGAGGCCACGGAGGCGGCGCCGGGGCGGCCGAGCGCCGCGAGGCCGTGGCGCAGCGCGAGCGGCAGCCGGAGCCGCGGCGCGCGCCGCGCCAGAGCGACAAGCAGGCGCGCGCCGAAGTAGAGCACCGCGGCGGTGGCGGCGAGCCCGGCGGCGAAGGCGGCACCGTATTGCAGCGACCGCGCCTGCAGCGCCGCGATCAGCGTGACGCCGGCAAGGAGCGCGAGCCCGAGGCCGGCCGCGAGCGCGCGGCCCGGCGGCAAGGGCTCGACGTCGCGCCGCAGCACCCGCGCGGCGGGGACCCGGATCGCTGCCACCAGCGGCCCCAGCGCGAAGAGCAGTGCGATGCCGACGCCGAGGCCGACGCCGCGGCCGACGGCGCCCCAGGCGAGGCCGAGCCGGGGCAGCTCCGGCAGCAGGCCGGCGAAGAGCCCCGGCAGCGCGCGCTCGATCGCGAGACCGGCGACGGCGCCGAGCGCGCTGCCGGCCAGCGCGAGCAGCAGCGTCTGGCCGAGGTAGAGCGCGGCGAGCTCGCGTGGCGTGCCGCCGAGCGCCTTCCAGACCGCGATCGAGTCGAGCCGCGAGGTGAGCCAGGTGCGCACCGTCTGCGCGACTCCGACGCCGCCGATCAGGAGCGAGAGCAGCGCGACCACGCCGAGAAAGCGCTCGGTGCGGTCGACGCCACGCCGGAGCTCCGGCTGTCCCTGGACCGAAGTCTCGACGCGGTAGTAGGCGGGATCGGGGAGCGCGGCGCGCAGACGCTGGGCGAGCGCTTCGACGCGGGCGTCGTCGCTGCCCGGCGGCAGGCGCACGAGCGCGCGCCACTCGACGCGCGAGCCGGTCTCGGCGAGCCCGGTCGTCTTCAGGCTCTCGCCCGAGAGATAGAGGCGCGGACCGAGCGCGAACGCGCTGCCCAGCCGGTCGGGCTCGGAAGTGACCCGGCCGGTGA
>CAVOXC010000009.1:0-29769 GCA_963700315.1 uncultured Acidobacteriota bacterium
TTATGCGGCAAAGTGAACAGCACCGCCACGTGCAGGCAGGCTATCTGTTCCTAGCACTTGCGCGGGGCTTGATCGATCCTGCTGTTGTCGTGCGCTGGGCCGACAACGTGATCTTGACCGCTGAGCGGCCCGAAGCCGCGCTACTTGACCTGGCACTATGCTCCAAGAGAGACGAGATGGCGCAGCTCGCACGTTCACTTGCAGGCCGAGAGATTCCGAAGGAATCGGTTGCACTTGCGATAGCGCGTGTTGGTCAGTTGTTCGAGTGCGGCGAAATGTCCGCGCTCGCAGCAGCCGAGCATCTGGTGGCGCTCTTTCACCTGGCCGACCGGCACATGACTGACGAGTACTGGGAGGCGGCCGCGATCGAATCCGAGCTCGAGTTAGGCGTGCTCCGCAGCGAGCGCGCCCGCACGGCCGTGAGTAGAGACCTGCGTGACTTGCTAGGAGGCTACAAACAGTATGAGCACCTCCTGGGGTTTGCCGCATAACCCCTATCAGGCCTCCGTCTGTCAAGGCTCGTAGCTTCTCCGTGACGAGGGTCGTGTCTCGTCGCGCTCGTTGGAGCGGTCTCGGATCTCATCGTCGCTGACTTGGCTTCGCGGTTCGGTTGGGCGACTACCGTCGTCGCTGCACCCAACACCTATCGAGGCTCGACGCGCACCGCAAGGTGCGTGGCCGCGGGGTTTTCCCGCGGCGTCCCAGAAGCTCGTTCGTGCCCTCGTTCCGTCCGATCGATTCGTGGAGCTCGGAGTCTCCGTTGGTAGCGGGCTCGGAGGAGGGGCAGCGTCGCGTGAGAGCGAGAAGATGAAAGGGAGGAAGCGCCGGCGTCTCTTCAATTCGGCGAGCTGTCCGGCCGTGGGGCTCCTGGACCGTTCGTTGGGCTCGACTCGTCCCAGGGCTCTGGGCCTCGTGCGGTCCTGTTGGAGCTCGGGTCGACGTCGACTCTCCTTAGGCGATGAGCTCGCCGGCGCTCCTCCCGAATCGATCAGGCCTCGCGATAGAACCTTTCCGCGTCGAACGGCTGCTGGCGCTTCTGCATATGAAAGACCGTGCGCCCGAGCTTGTGCGCGAGGACGGAAAGAGCCTTCGCTTTGCCGAATCGGGCGACGAGCCGGGAATGGAGCTTCTGCGCGCGCGGGTTGTTGCGCAGCAAAAGGACCGCGGCTTCCGAGAAGGCCCACTTCAGATGCACGTTGCCCTGCTTGCGCCCGCGCGAGCCGCCGAGCTTGCCGGCAGACTCGGTGCGCGGAGCAATGAGCCTGGAGTACGAGGCGAACTGCTGCACGGTGTCGAAGCGATCGAAGTCGGGGACCTCGTAGAAGATCGTCATCCCGAGAATCTCGCCGATGCCGGGCACGGAGCGCAGACGATAGAAGGCGGCGAGATCATCTCCCTTGGCACAGGCGACGAGCTCGCGCTCGAGATCGCCGACCAGGTCATCGACGGCGTCGAGCAGCCGGCAATCGGCGATGATCGACGAGCGGCTCGAGCCTTCGGGGAAGCGATCCGGGAAACCGCTGCGATTCGGGGCGTGATCGAGGCGCTTCTTGAGCGGCTCGAGATTGGCCTGGGCCTCGGACATCTTGAGATGGGTGAGGAGCTCCGAGCGAAAGCGAACGAAGTGGAGCCGCCGGCGCAGCAGATCGCGCGTGGCGCGAAAGCGTCGCGGGTAGACGTAGGCGAGTGGGAAGTTTCCACCGCGCAGGAGCTGGGCGATTTTCCAGGAGTCGAGCTTGTCGCTCTTGGTCTTCAGGCCGTAAACCGAGCGCATGCCGAGGGCGTGACCGAGGACGAACTCGATCCCCTCCTCTTCACACAAGTCGGCGAGCCAGTACCAGGCGAAGAGGCACTCGCAGCCGACGATGAGGTCGCCGCCGCGAAATGGCGCCAAGGCGTCGAGCAGGGCATCCGGTCGGCAAGGGAGATTGCGGTGCAGCACCGCCTGGCCGTCGCGATCGAGGACGCAGACGTACATCGTCCGGGCGTGCAGATCGATGCCGCAGGTGAACTCGTGAGACCGAGAGTAAACTCGCATGCAGTGCCTCCTCTGGAAGGGCTGTTAGCCACCCTCAAAGCTACCGCGTGGGTAGCCCCAGGGGAGGCCTGCATGAGCTTCAACCGGTTGCAGCGGACGGTCCGCTGCGCGGATCGGCAATGGTGCTGCGCCGCTCAATTCGATATCCGATAGGCAGCGAGAGGAGGCCGAGAGCGTGTCCGAAGTTCGCGACAAATGGGCTGCCGGGTCAACCTACGAGGACTTCATGGGCCGGTGGAGCCGACAGCTTGCACTTCGGTTCGTGTCCTGGTTGCGGATCCCCGGCAGCGTTCACTGGCTGGATGTGGGGTGCGGCACGGGAGCTCTTACGAACGCGATCTGCAGTCATGCCTCGCCAGCCTCGGTACTTGGGTGCGATCCCGCTGAGCCCTTCATCGAGTACGCTCGAAAGCATTCCCAGGACGTTCGGGCGTCCTTTGTCGTGGCTGGAGCCGGTGGCCTTCCTGGCCGAGCAGAAGGTTACGGCAGCGTTACCTCGTTACTCGCCCTGAATTTTTTCCCCGACTCAGAGGCTGCTCTCCTTGAGATGCGGTCTCTCACTGCTAGTCAGGGGACTGTTTCCGCGTGCGTTTGGGACTACGGAGGCAGGATGGAGTTCCTGCGCTGTTTCTGGGATACGGTCGCGGTAGTGGATTCGACGGCCCGGGAGCTTGATGAAGGCGAGCGTTTCCCACTCTGCCGCCCCGAAGCACTCGCAGACTTGTTCCGCGCGGCCGGGCTCAGCGACATTCGCTGCGAGCCGATCGAGATCCCAACGGAGTTCGCCAGCTTCGATGACTATTGGCTACCTCTACTCGGAGGTACAGGCCCCGCCCCTTCGTACGTTGCATCGCTTGAGGCTGATCGCTGCGCAACGCTGGCTCGGAAGCTCGAACAGGCTCTCCCGCGAAGGCCTGGTGGAACGATCGCTCTCACTGCGCGCGCATGGGCGGTTCGAGGAACCGCGAACTAGATAATCGCGCTGCCTAACAACAGCATGCAGCTGACGGCCCTTCGCGCCGCAGCTGATGCTGGACGTTAGGCGGCCTCTGAATCAACCGGCACGAACTGTGGCTTCACCCGGAACGATTCTCCGAGAAGGTCTCGGGCCCCTGCCTCGAGAATCGTTGCCGCTATGCCCATTGAAGTACGATTGCTGCCCAAAGAACCTACACCCAACGTGATGTCATCAGCTAGGACGCGAACCATGAGTGACCCCTTTGTCCCACGCGTCGGCGGAATCCTCAGCGCCGACATCGCCGTTCCCGAACACGAACGTGAAGTGCGCTTCTACTCACGTGTACTCAGCACGGGCGAGAATCCGCTTTGGCGCGAGGATCTGATGAACAACCTGGGCATGCCGATCATCGGCTTGGGCGCGCGCAGCGCGGAATATGCTCACCTCCCGCTCCAATGGATGCCGCACATTCAGGTCGCCGATGTCGCAGCCAGTGTGGAGCGTGCGCTGGATCTGGGCGGGAGTGAGCTTATGCATGCCAAAGACGACGATGGAAAGAGCCAGTGGGCGGTGCTGCTCGATCCGAATGGGGCGGCGTTCGGGATCATCCCAGTCGTTTCTGCGGAGGCGATCCCCCCAACTGACGGCGCCGCATCGCGCGACGCTCCGGCGCGTGTGGGCCGCATCTCCTGGCTCGACCTGACGGTCTCTGACGCCTCGGCAACTCGTGACTTCTACCGACAGGTCGTTGACTGGTCGGCGCAGGACGTCGAGATGGAGGACGCAAGCGAGCGCTACGCCGACTACAACATGTTCGGCGATGATGGAAATCCGGCGGCGGGAGTCTGCCATGCCCGCGGCGTGAACCTGGGTCTGCCGCCTGTCTGGATGATCTACCTCCCCGTTGGCGACCTCGCCGAAAGTCTCCGTCGCGTACGGGAGGAAGGGGGCAAGATCATCAAGGCGACACGGGGGAACGATGGGGAGTACGCATATGCGGTGGTTCAGGATCCGGTGGGGGCGTGCCTGGCGTTGGTGCCGGGATAGAGAGTGTGACCGGCCGGGAGGATGGGTAACAGTCTAGACCGGCATGATGGGTGACACTGTTTCGGTCTACGCATGCAACTTCCGGTCTCGCTCATCGAAGCGAGCGAGCAGGACGTTGTAGCAGTCGTTGGTTTGTCGCCCAACCCATCGCTCCTGTGGGCAAACGGGTTGCGCCCGTTTGCCGCTGAGCTCGTGATCCGTTGGACGGCCCTGAATCGGCTTCTCGCTTGGAGCTCCTCGGGCCCGTGAAGCATCTGCTCGCGTACTACTTCGGCCCCTGGCGGTGGGAACAAGCCTCGAACGGTCGCTGCTGCGAACTGCTCGGCATTCGTCTCTGGAAGTGGTCCCTTCGGCGAAGTGGCAGGCCCCAGAGCAGATGGCACGATTCCAGAGAGCGCGCTGAGGCGCCATGTGCTCGCCGACTCCGCCGGCCCCGAATCCCTCTGGATGGGCTTGCGCCGGCGGCCGTTGCGTCTCGGCATCGATCTGTGCGCCGAGGGGAGACGGAGCGCGGTAGCCGACTCCAGGCCAGGCTTCGAGCTGCGGTCGACCCACTCGAAGCGGCGAAACGTCTACAATGGAAAAGCGCCCGAGGAGTCGATTGCCGACGAGTCCGATACCTTGCACTGGCAACTACGTGGCGATCTGGCGCAAGCAGGGCGATGGAGCCTGGAAGTGTGGAGTGGAGAGCGCAATCTTCGCGCCGCAGTCGCCGGCAGAGGTTGACACTCTGGTGAACGAACACGGAAGCAAGCCATGATCATTCGATTCAAGCACGAGTTCGCTCTCCCCGTCGCGCAGGTCTACTCCTACTTCCGAACACCCGCGGACTGGCCTCGCCTGTTCGGCTTCGCCGACGACGTGACAGAGCTCGGTGACGGCTGGTTCGCGGTGCCGTTGCGGCGATTTCCGTTTCCGCTCGTGACGAAGTACCTCGAGCAGCGGCCCAACGAGCACGCCCACTGGGTCTTCAGAGGTTTCTGGCGCGGCCAAGGCGAGGTGCGTTTGCACGAAACCCTCGGCGGCGTCCTCGTCGAAGGCTATGAGGAGATCGCGGTTCGCTGGCTCTTCTTGCTCTCGCCGATCGTCGAACGGCTCGTGCTCGAACGGGGCTTCCGCAGGATCTGGGACGGCGGCTGGCGTCGTTTGCGCAAGCTGGAAGCCGCCGCGCCGGCCGCGATTCCCTGAAGCAGCGATCGGCCCACCCTGGCGAGATCGGTCCGAACCGCGCGGAGAGCCGGGCCGCACGCGGTCTTTCGCACGTTTCAGGCTCCGTTACCGCAGCTCGAAGCGCGCGGTGAGATGGAAGAAGACCGGGACCGGGCGGCCGCGCAGGGTCGCGGGCTCGAAGGTCCAGCGCCGCACGGCTTCGATCGCGGCCTCGTCGAGGCCGAAGCCCAGGCCCTTCTCCACCAGCACATCGGTCACCCGCCCCTCTCGGTCGATCGTCGCGCGGACGACGACGAGGCCCTCGATGTGGGCTCGACGCGCGATCTCGGTGTAGGCGGGGGAGGGCGCGAAGAGCTTGACCGGCGCAGCGATCTCGCCGCCCACGGGCCGCGGCGCGTCGTAGCTCCCGGCATCCGGGGGCGGCGCGTCGGGAATCCCGAGGATGCCACCGTCGAGCACGAGATCGAGCTCGGGGCGCTGGAACACCGCCGTGCGGATCGGCTCGAGCGCGTCGGGCGTCGGATCGGGCACCGGTACCAGTCGGCTGCGCGGGTTCGGCAGGACCTCGGGCGGCGGCTCGGGAGGCCGGAAGCGCGGAGTGATCAGGACGGGCAGCCCCCGGCGCTCCGGTGCCGCGAGCTGCGAGCCGCCGAGATCGGGCGAACGTGTCGCGAAGAGGCAGAGATGGAGGAGCAACGCCGCCCCGACCGCGAAGCGGAGGCGCGCCCGGTCCCGCGCTTCCTCGAGCCCGAAGATCTCGAGAGCGCCAGCGCTCGCTTGTCGTGCTTGTCGTGGCTCGGCGGCAACGAGCTCGGAACCTCGGCTTCGCATGCGGCCTCCTCGCCGAGACGCGGCATCGCCTCGTGTCTCGGTCTCGAACGATTGGACCCCCGAGACGTCCGAGTGGTTCCCTCCCGCGGTCCGCTCCGGGCTCCCATCGGCCGTTGGGAGCACCATCTTTCGGTGATCGACGTTCGACAACGGATCGGCACCCGGGCGAGCTCCGGCGCCAGCCCGCGAGGTGGCGCGAGGGCGCCGGCGTGCCGTCCGCTCGGGCGGCAGAACCGACAACCACGACGGCCAGACCGCTAGCCGAGGCCCGCGCACCAAGCGCGCAACGCCGCGAGGACGCGTTGCCGCTTGCCGCGGTCGGAGTCGAACGGCGCCCGCGATAGCTCGAGTTGGACCCAAGGGCGCTCGGCGGCGTGCGTGCGCACGATGTGGCCGCCGCGGAAGGGACGATTCACCGCCACCTCACCGCCGAACTCGGCGCGGAAGGCCGCGATCAGGCGCTCGAACCAAGGTCCGGGCAGCGTGCCGTCGGCGTCGCTCAGGCAGACCTCGGGGCGCTCGCTCCCCGGATCCGGCCCCACCGGCGGGCCGTGCGCCGCCATGGTGTGACAGTCGACGCCGAGAACCACCTCCGGATCCGGGCGCGCGAGCCGGGAATGGTAGGGCGCGTGGTGGCGCCGCAGCAGCTCCTTGACGAGCTCCGCATCGGGCGGCTGGCGCCAGACCGGAACGTCCCAGCAGGTGTGCGTCTTGATCACCCCGTCCTTGCGAAAGTCGTCGGCGGCGCGATTGAGGTCGACGATCGCCCGCGCGATCGGGCTGGTCTCCAGACGCGCCACTTCGCCGGCGAGCTCGTAGATCGCGTCGGCGCCGCCGTCGCCGTCGGCGGCGATCTCTTCCGGCGAGAGCACGCAGAGGGCCGTCGCCTCGGCCGGGACCTCGAGCCCGGCGTGCGGCACGCTCAACAACAGCGGCAGCCTCACTGGCGCGGCCCGGCGGCGGCGCCGTCGCGTCTCGGATCGGCGATGCCCACCAGACCCTCGCGTGTCCGCATCACCAGCTGTACGCAGCCCATGTAGAAGGAATAGGGGTCGCGCACGTCGACCTCGAAACCGTGCTGCGCCAGCAGCGGCGGAATGTCGTCGCGAAAGCGCGACGCTTCGAGCGCCACCCTGCCCTCGAGAGTGGCGTGGAGGCGCGGCGCGTCGACCGCCTCGAACGGTGTGTGGCTGCCGAGCCTCAGCAGCACCTGCAGAATCGCGGTGACGATACGGTCGCTGCCGGGCGATCCGATCGCCAGCCAGGGCCGCCCGCCGCGAAAGACGATGGTCGGCGCGACGCTTCCCCAGGGCGGTGAGTTCGGTCGCAGGTAGTAGGGGTGCGAGATGTCCTCGACGTCGTACGCCGAGAGGTAGTCGTTGTAGAGGAAGCCGAGGCTCGGGGTCGCCACCATGGCGCCGAAGACCCGTTCGATCGACTGCGTCAGCGCGACGACGTTACCGTCGCGATCGATCACCGACAGGTGCGTGGTCTCGCCGCCGCCGCGCAGGCGACGGCGAAAAGCCTTCGCCAGCGCTCGGGTGCGGTCGGGATCGAGCATGCGGCGCCGGCGGATCTGCGGATAGAGGTTGGGGTCGTAGGGACGATCGGCCCGATCGCTCGCCGCCTGGCGCATGACCATGGCGAGCAAGAGCGCGCCACGCGGGGTCTCCGGATCGGTCTCGCCGGGCTCGAACTCGTCGAGGATGTGGATCATCTGCGCCAAGGCGCGGCCCGCGCCCGGTGGCGGAAACGTGAGCAGACGCATCCCGCGAAAGCGCGCGGAGATCGGCCGCCGCTCGATCGGCGTGGGCAGCCGCGCGAGATCGTCGGCTCGGACCAGACCATCGTTGGCTTGCATGTCGCGGACGATCGCTCGCGCAATCTGGCCGCGATAGAAATCCTCGATGCCATGGGTCGCCAGCCGTCGCAGCGTCCGCGCCAGGATCGGTTGACGCAGGATCGCGCCCGGTGGCGGCAGCCGGCGACCGGGGCCGAGGAAGATCTCCGCGGCATTGAAGCGCCGCAGGTGGCGATGCTCGCGCAGCAGCAGGCCATGCTGCAGCTCGCTCCAGGCGACCCCCTCGGTCGCGAGCCGGATCGCCGGCTCCAGGACGCGCTCGAGCGACAGCGAGCCGTAGTGCTCGATCAGATGCCCCAGGACCGCGGGCGTGCTCGGCACGGTCGTGGCGCGGTATCCGCGCAAGCGACGCGCGCCGCGCACCGCCTCGGGTGTCGCTCGGTAGGGCGCGAGCGACGAGCCGTCGAGCGCCACCGTACGACGCTCCCGCGTGCGGTAGAGCAGCACCATGGTCTGACCGCCGAGGCCGGAGGCCTGCGGCTCGCACGCGCCGAGCGCGAAGGCCGCCGCGACCGCGGCGTCGAACGCGTTGCCGCCGGCCTCGAGCATCTCGACGCCGGCCTCCGTCGCCGCATAGTGCTGGGTGGCCACCATGCCCCGACGCGAGACCGCGAATCGCTGCGGACGGACGGCTGGTCGCCGTACGACCTCGCCGAGGTCGCGAAACGGGTCCGGTCCTCGTTCGCCGGCCGGCCGCGGCGCAGCGTCCGTCAAGCGGCCTCGTCGTGGAGAAAACGCGCAAGCAGCAGAGTCCTCTGCACGATCGAGAGGCGCCGCACCGCTTCGTCGGGAGTGTTCAGTGCCTGCGCCACCGGACCCAGCCCGCACGCCACGGCACGGCCCGGCGGGACGAGACCGGCGACCGAGGGCCAGGTGGAGCCCTCGGCGCTGAGCGGGACCTCGAGCTCGCCAGCGATTCCAACCAGCGCCTTCGCCAGCGCGCGGCTCTCCGGACGCGTCGCGAGCGGCGGCCGGTCGGAGAGCGCCTCGAGACGCCAGCGCAGTCCACCCTTGCCGAGCGTCCTGCGCACGTGGCTCTCCGCGCCGTCCGCTTCCTTCGGATCGGCATACGAGATCACGATGTCGGCCACGACCGCGTGCGGCACGCGCATCGGGTAGGCCCGCGTCCGCAACTCGCCGATCTCCACGGCGAGCTTGGACTTGCGCGAGCCCACGGTCGTCATCTCGGGAATGCGCTGCGACAGCCAGTTGAGCGCCGCGGGCTTGCGGCCGGTCCGGCCGAGCCGCAGCGCTTCTCCTTCGACCTCGAGGCGGAGCTTGCGCAGACCACGCCGTTCGACGAAGAAGCTGTTCTCGACCCCCCCGGGGCGCAGCACCAGCACCCGCCCCGCCCGCTCCATGGCCCGGGCAAGCAGAGCGCGGCTGTAGTGGGCGTCGCGCCCCTCGTCGAAGTAGCAGGCGATTCCGAGCTTGCGGCGACGGAGCGCGCGGACGTTGCGCAGCGCGCGCAGCGCGAACTCCAAGGCGACGAGCGGCGCGCGCGACGTGCCGATGCCCTCGCCGTGCAGCAGCTCCGGGCCGCGCCGATAGCCCTGGGTCGTGACCGAGTCGCCCAGCGGCACGTCGGCGTGGGCCACCAGCAACGTGCCGCCGTCGAGGCCGCTCTCGGTGGTCCAGGTGCGGACCGAGCGCGGGTCCGAGAGCGCTTCGACGTCGCTCAGACCGAGCTCGCGAAAGAGCTCGTCGAGCTCTCGGGCGGCGCCGCGCAGGCCGATCGGGTCGGAGGTCCGCGAGCCCAGGCCCACCCACTGCGCGACCCGCTTCTCGATGCGATCGCGGCGCTCCGTGACGTGGGAAACCAGCGCCGCCTTGGGATCCTCCGCCCGGCCCACCAGGCGCGGCCGCGGCGTACCGAAGTAGCGCGCGCTCGCCACCTCGACCAGCCGATTGACCAACGCCGCGAAGTCGAGCCCGGCCCGCTGTGCCGCGCAGACGTAGGAGCCGCGCGGGCCGAGGCTCGGCAGGCTGTTGATCTCGAGCACGTAGAGCTTGCCGTCGCCGTCCAGGCGCATGTCGACGCGGGCGCAATCGCAGCAGCCGACCGCGGCGAAGGTGCGCCGCGCGATCTCCTGCGCCTCGCGGGTCAGCTCCTCGCCGAGCGGCGCCGGGCAGGCGAGCTCGACCTTGCGCCCCGATTTGCCGATCTTGTCCTCGTACGAGTAGACCGTCGGGCCCAACGCATCGAACACCAGCTCGACCGGCGGCAGCGGCTCGGCGGGCTTGTTGCCGAGCAGGCCGACGTTGACCTCGCGGCCCTCGATGAACTGCTCGACCAGCACCGCCTGGCCGAACATCTCGAAGATGCGCGCCGCGGCCTCGCGCAGCTCGCTCTCGTCCTGGCAGACGCGGATGCCGAAGGAGACCGCCTCGTGCTTGGGCTTGACGATGACCGGATACGGCAGCTTCGGCGCCTCGAAGTCGTCGCGCTCCAGCACGGCGAATCCGGGCGTCGGAATGCCGTGCTGCACGAGGACCATCTTGGTGATGACCTTGTCGAGCGCGATCGAGTGGGCGAGGGGGCCGGAACCGACGTAGGGCACGCCCATCATCTCGAGGATCGACGGGACGTGCGTGTAGCGCGCCTGCCCTTGGATGCCGTACGACAGATTCAGCACCAGGCCGGGCCGCTCGCCGTGCACCACGCGCGGCATGAACTCCTCCAGGCGCGTCACCAGGTCCTTGTCGGCCTCGAACGAGGTCGCCTGGTGACCGCCCGCGACGAGATCGCCGGCGATCCTCTCGATCAGCTTGAGACCGATCTTCTCGCGATTCGGCTGGCCGAACAGATTGATGACGTTCTGACTGTCGCGGTTGTAGACGACTGCGATCTTGATGGGGCCTCCTCTCCGCGCGCCGCTGGGCGCTCTGTCTACAGGGTACACGAGGCAGCGCAAACCGCGGGCGGCGGAGCGGCGAGGCTCAGATGATCTCGTCCTCGTCGAACACCAGATCGCGCGCGACCTCCTGCTCGAGCCGCCCCAGGTCCCCGGAGCCATGCCTGTCGATCGGAATCGCCGCGACGTGGAAGAGGGCGTCGCCGAGGTGGACGACCGGCAGGTGGCTGCGACCGATCACCACCCCGTCCCGCGGCGAGCGCACCTCCACTTCCAGGTCACCGAACGGATCCGCGACGACGCCCAGGACGTCGTCCTTGCGCACCTCGTCACCGTTGGCGCGGAAACTGCGAAACAGGCCACCACTCGGCGCTCGCACCCAGGAGCTCGTCGTCGCGACGATCGAACGCACGCTCGTCGGTTCGATGCGTGGCTTCGCCACCATGCCGAGCTGTTTCATGACTTGGAGCACACCTTTGACTCCGACGCGAGCGGCGAACTCATCGAAGCGCAGTGCCTCGCCCGCCTCGTAGACCAGCACGTCGACTCCGTGCGCGCGCGCCGACTGGCGCAGCGAGCCGTCGCGCGTCGGCGAGACCAGGATTACCGGCACGCCGAATGCCTCGGCGAGCTCGAGCGACCGCGGGCCGAGCTCGCTGATGCGCAGTTGCGGCAGATTGCTGCGATGGAGCGCCGCGGTGTGCAGATCGATGCCGACCTCGCTGCGGGCGACGATCTCGCGCAGAAAGAGGTGCGCCAGTTGGCTCGCCAGCGAGCCGCCCGTGCTGCCGGGGAACGATCGGTTGAGGTCGCGGCGGTCGGGCAGGTAACGGCCGCGAGAGAGAAACCCCGAAGCGTTGACCACCGGTACGCAGAGCAGCGTACCGTGCAGTCGACGCAGCGACCGAGCCCGCAGCAGACGTCGGATGATCTCGATACCGAGCACTTCGTCGCCATGAACGGCGGCGCTCACGAACAGAGTGGCTCCAGGCTCCCGGCCGTGGATGATGCGCACCGCCAAGCTCACCGGCGAGTGATCCGGCAGCTCGCCGACCGGGAGGCGAATCGTTCGAGTCGCGCCGGGTTCGACCTGCTCGCCTCCGATCTCGAATGGTCGCTGCATCACTCAGCCGCGGCCGCGCGTCTGGGTCTTGTGCGGCTTGGCGCTCTTCTCCAGGTACTCGAGGATCAGGTCCGCGATGTCGAGCCCGGTCGCCTTCTCGACGCCCTCCAGCCCCGGTGAGGAGTTGACCTCCATGACGACCGGCCCATGGTTGGAGCGCAGGAGATCGACGCCGCAGACCCCGAGACCGAGCACGCGGGCGGCGCGAACGGCGGTGGAGCGCTCCTCGGGCGTGATCTTGATCGAGCGCGCGCTGCCGCCCCGATGGAGGTTCGACCGGAACTCGCCGGCGGCACCGGTGCGCATCATCGCGGCGATGACTCGTCCGCCGATGACGAAGGCGCGGATGTCGCTGGATCCCGCCTCCTTGATGAACTCCTGGACGAGGATGTTGACGTTGGCGCCACGGAACGCCTCGATCACGGACTTGGCCGACCGCGGCGTCTCACCGAGCACGACTCCGATTCCCTGCGTCCCCTCGATCAGCTTGATGACGACCGGAGTGCCGCCGGCGATCTCGATCAGGTCGTCGGTCATGCGGGTGTCGTGGGCGAAAGCGGTCACTGGCAGGCCGATGCCCTCACGCGCGAGAATCTGAAGAGA
This sequence comes from uncultured Acidobacteriota bacterium, assembly GCA_963700315.1. GTDB lineage: Bacteria > Acidobacteriota > Thermoanaerobaculia > Multivoradales > JAGPDF01 > JACTMI01. Next base: position 12,487 of record CAVOXC010000009.1, read on the forward strand.
GCGCAGCTTGTCGCGCGACCGGCCGATCGCCACGGACTCGTTGAGCGGATAGACGCCCATCATCTCGAATTGCCTGAGGACGGCGAGGCCGTACCAAGTGATCGAGGCGCCGATGCGGGGGATGACAGCGTCGTACCCGGTCAGGATCTCACCCTTGTAGCGCAACTCGGGACGGTGCGACGTGATGTTCATGTAGACCCGCAGCGTGTCGATGATGTCGATCTCGTGCCCGCGTTTCTCCGCGGCCTCGACGATTCGCCGGTGCGAGTAGAGCTTCGGATTTCGGGCCAGCATCGCGATCTTCATTCGTTTCATTCCTCTTCGTCGGCATTGTTGCGTGGCGCGGGCGACCGCTGGGTCTCGCGCGGGCTCCCTGCCAGGTAGGAGCGCCCAGGATCGACCAGGAAGCGCCGCCGGACGGCCGTCCGGCCGACGAGCATCTCGAATCCCATCTCCTGCCGGTCGGCCAGAGAAACCTCGATCTCCCAGGTCTCTGCGCCGAGGGTGAGATCGGTGACGATCAGATGCCTCCGCTGCAGGTCGCCGGTGGAGCTGCGGATCTTTCTGGTGCCCAGCGAGGGCGCCTCACACCAGCGTCCGGGCACGCCCTTCTCCACTCGCGGCCGGAAGCGGAAGCGCACCCAGATCTGGCCGTCGCGCTCGAAGGTCGACATGCGCGTGGCGTGGAGCGAGGACGAGCGCGCGCCCGTATCGACCTTCGCGCGGATGGCGGCAATCCGCAGGCCCGGCAATCCGACCCACTCCCGCCAGCCGATTACGGCTCGGTCCCTGCGCCGAACACGCGCAGGCTCGCGGCGGCGGCCGATACGCGCCTTGGCGCCGTCGCCCGCCGCCGATCCTCCCCCGTCGTCCCGGCGAGCTGGCATTCTTCTATCCTAGTCGATCGATCCGACTCGCCGACCGTCCACGAGCGCGCCATGGCGTCGCCAGCTGCGCGAGCGCCTGGAGCAAGCACCGGCGCCGGACTCCTGGGGTGCGACGGGTCGTCGACGGCGTCGACCCGCGCAGGGCCGGCCATTCTCCGGCTCGGAGCACGGATGCAACTGCTACGATTCCTGACCACGGCTGCGCGCGGTCAGACGGCCCGGAACGACGATGGACACGCGGGCACACCGCCCGTTCGACGCGCGATGGGAGACCCCTTCAATGAACGCCTTTTGCAAATGGGCCCTGACACTGCTCCCGATCGCCTCGCTGGCGGCCTCGTCCGCGTCCGCGGCGGAGAGCCGTGGCCCGTCGACGCCCGAAGAGCGGCAGTACGTGCTGGAGCTCGTCGAGATGCTCGAGGCGACGCCCGAAGCGCCCGAGGCCGCGGATGCCCGCAAATGGCTGGTCGTCTGGCTGAGCTCGGTGCCCGATCTGACAGTGCATTTCTGCACCGATCCGTTGGGCACGCCGGCGGAGCTCGAGAGAGTGCCTCCGGACCTCCAGGTCCAAGCGGCCTTTTCGCAAGCTGCCTACCTCATCCGCAACCCGGGATCCGACGCAAAGAGCGTCGAGGTCTTCGTCGCGGGCGTCGAAGGGTCCTTGCGCGCCTACGACGGCTGGCACAGGACGGGCGGAGTCCCCGAGCTCGCCTCGTTCGAGCAGCTCGAGCAGGAGCGAGCGGCGGGCCGCCTGCGCGATGTCGTCCAGGGCCGGATCGCCGCATGCTTCTGACGCCGGCATCCGCAACGGCGACGGGTGGCGCCGCACCCACGCTCATCGAGTGGCTGCTCGGCCTGTACCGCCAGATGGAGTGGGCCGACGCCGAGATCTGGACCGCCACGCTGGCCTGCGAGGCGGCACACGGCGACACCGTTCTGCGCGAGCGCTTGCTCCACACCCATCTCGTGCAGCAGGCCTTTCTGGCGATCTGGCGGGGGCAGCCCGTCGACGCCGAGGCCGGTGCCGGGCTCGACCTGGCAGCCCTCGCCGGTTGGGCACGCGCCTACTATCCGGGCGCCACCGCGTACCTCGAATCGCTCTCGCCGAGCTCGCTCGCCGAGCCCGTTGCGCTGCCCTGGTCCTCCCACGTCCGGGACCAGCTCGGCCTCGACCCGACCGCGACGACCCTGCTCGACACGGTGACCCAGGTTTACGCCCACACGGCGCATCACCGCGGCCAGATCATGCTCCGGTTGCGCGCGCTGGGCGTCGTGCCGCCGTTGATCGACTTCATCGCCTGGGTCTGGCGCGGGAGACCGAGAGCGGCCTGGGGCACGGCAGGGACCTGATCCGAGATCCTCGCGGACCTCTCTCCGCGCAACGCGTCCGCACGCTTCGAGCGCGCGGGATGGGCCTGAAGAGTCTCGGAGAGGGGGAACCGCGGGCTCGATGCCAAACCCGCTGCTGACGACGAGCGCGGCCGTCTGTCTGATCGTCGCGATTCCGCTGCTGTTCGCGCCGGAGGAATCACTGTCGACGCGTCTTCAGGCGACGGCGCAAGATCCTTCACTTCGTTCAGGATGACATTGGGAGAGTCGAGGGTGACATCGTTGGAAGCTCAGGTCGACATCGAGGGGGAGGCTTGTGTCCGGCCCCGGCACGAACGAGACGCCCCACCGAGCGAATCAGCGACCGCGGAGATTGGTCGCTGGCCACGCTAGCCCCACCCGTCTGCTAGGTTCGAGCACATGAAAGCAATCGTTCCCTCCAGTCTCGCCCTCGTTTCGATGCTCGGGCTCGTCGCGCCAACCCTCGGCGCCGGCGCCTGGTCGCCCGCCGAGCGTCGGGCGATTCTCGACAAGACCCTCACCGTCCGTCTGGCTGCCGACCTCTCGGCCCTCGGTCCCGGCGAGCGCGCCGCGCTCGCGGAGCTGCTCGCCGCCGGTGCGACCGTACAACGCCTCTACGAGGACACCCGCCATCCGCAGACGCAGCTGATCCGCGCCAGCCTCGCGCAGCCGGGTGCCGACCCGGAGCTCGTCGAGCTCTACCGTCTGTTCCAGGGTCCCATCGGCACCACGCTCGACAACCGACGCGAGCCGTTCCTCCAGGTCGATCCGGAACGGCCGGGCAAGAACGTCTATCCCGCCGATGCCGACAAGACCGAGATCGAGGCCTTTCTCGCCGCGCACCCCGAATCGCGCGACGACATCCTCGGTGAGCGCACCGCCGTGCGCCGCGCGACACGAGCCAACCTCGAAGCCGACCTCGCGCAGCTCGCCCGCAACCCTTCGATCGATGGACTGCACCCGGGACTGCGCGGCAAGCTCCGCGCGCTCGCGGCGCGACCCGACGCGAAGAGCTTCTACGCGGTACCGTACGCCGTCGCCTGGGCCGACGAGCACGCCGCGCTGATGATCGCGCTCTTCCGCGCCGCCGACGCCGTCGCAGCCGAGGACGCCGAGCTCGCTCGCTACCTGCGCAACCGGGGCCGCGACCTCGTCTCGAACGACTACGAGAGCGGTGACGCTTCCTGGGTGACCGGCCGCTTCCGCCATCTCAACGCCCAGATCGGCGCCTACGAGACCTACGACGACGCGCTCTACGGAGTGAAGGCCTTCCCCTCGCTATCGATCCTGGTGCGTGACGAGGCCGCGACCGCCGAGCTCGCGGCGACCCTCGGAGGATTGCAGGCCATCGAGGACGCCCTGCCCTATTCGCCGCGCAAGCGCGTGCGCTCCGACATCCCGGTCGGCGTCTACGGTGTGGTCGCGGATTTCGGACAGTCGCGCGGCACCAACACGGCGTCGATCCTGCCGAACGATCCGCTCTTCTCTGCCCGCTATGGCCGGACGATCCTGCTGCGCGACAACATCATGACCCACCCCGAGCTGTTCGCGATCGCCAAGCGGCGCTGGGACGCCGCGGTCGCCCCCGCCTTCTCTGGCGACCTCGACGCCAAGGGAAACTCGCGGCGCACGCTCTGGCACGAGGTCGGCCACTACCTGGGGCCCGACCGCGCACCCGACGGCCAGCCGCTCGCTCAGGCGCTCGGCGGCTGGGCCGACGCGCTCGAGGAGATGAAGTCCGACCTCGTCTCGCTCTTCGCAATCGACAGCTTCCACGCCGACGCCAAGCTCGACGACCAGGCGCTCCGCTCCGCCCAGGCGAGCGGCGTCCTACGCACGCTCCAAGACAACCGGCCGCGCCGCGACCAGCCCTACCAGACCATGCAGCTCGCCCAGTTCAACTGGTTCCTCGACCGCGGGCTGCTCGCCGTCGACGGCGAGGCCCGCCTGTCGATCGACTACGGCCGCTACGCCGAGGTCGTCGCCGGGCTGCTCGAAGAAGTGCTGCGCGTCCAGCAGTCGGGCGATCCGGTGCGCGCCGAGGCGTTCTTCGAGCGCTGGACCGATTGGCGAGAGGACCTCCACGACGGGCTCGCCGCTCGGATGCGGCAGGCCGGCGGCCCGCGCTACCGCCTGGTCCGCTACACCGAGCTCGGCGAGTAGGCAAGGAAACAAGGAAACCGAGAGGCGGGTCCACCCGCGCGGCTGCCGCCGATCAGATCGGCAGCACGAGGGCGCCTGCGACCCGATCCCACCGCCAGACACGGCGCGGCGCGTGCAATCTGACGCCACCCAGCCAGCGGTCGAGGCCGACGGTCGCGACGCGGTCGCTCCGGCCTTCGAGCACCGCTTCGCCGAGACGGGTGATCGACCACTGGTCGCCTGCGGACCGGATCGCCATCGGCGCCGGCGGTGCGGAGAGCTCCTGAAGGTAGAGCTCGAACACGGCGTCGCCGACGAAATGATGTCGCTCGGCAGCCTGCGACTCGCGAAACAGAGCGTCGAAGGCCTTGGGGCCCGACATCAACGCAGCGAGGATCTGCCGCTCCGACCGCGACAGGCCTTCGCCGACCGAGGGGAACTGTTCGAGATGGCGCGCGAGCGCCTCGGCGAGGTCGGGCAGTGCCGAAAGCTCCTCGTCGAGCAGCTGTTCGATGACTCGCGGATCCGGGCTGCGAAACGCGTCCCAGCCGCGCCGCCCCAGCTCGAGCTCCGCTGCGCCGAGGTCGCGGCAGCGGGCGAAGCTCGCCACCAACTGCGTCGCCTGCATGGGTCCGATCGGTTCTCCAGGAAAGACACCGGAGATCCGGCTCTGGCTCGACGACCTGGCGATCCGATCCAGCACCTGCAGCAGTTGCAGCTGATCGTAGAGGTCGGGCTCGAACCAGAGCACCAACTCCTCGCCGCGGGCGAGCGCACGGTCGAGCAGGCGATCGCGGGCCGCGAGATCCTCGAGTGCCGGGCGCTCTTCGGTCCAGCCGCAGCGGGAGAGGAATCGGGCACGAACTTCGCGCAGCTCCGCCGGAGTAGCCGCCGCGGGCACCGGTCCCTCGTGGAGGACGTCGCGCCACGGCAGCACCTCCCCGTCGAAACGGGCGGCGGCGATCCCTTCCGCGGCAACGTCGCCATTGGTTACGTGCAGCATCCGAGCCGGAGTCTACCCGCCCTCGAGGGCGGTTTTCTCGCTCGAACCCTGTGCTAGCTTTTCCGCCATGCAGGGAGACGACCCGATCCGGCTCGACCCGCTGCGCACGGCTTGCTTGCGCGCGGGGCGTCGCTTGCTCGTCTGGGTCGGCTGGGCTCTCGCCGCCCACCACGCTCTGCTACTGGCGCGCCGGCTGATCGACGCTTCGATCCTCGAGCCGGGCGTGCTACTGCGCTGGGCGGGTGCCGCCGCTCTGGTGGCTCTCGCGGCCGATCAGCGCCGTCGCGGCGTCTCTCTGACCCGCGGACGCGCGCCGGTCGTGCTCGGCCTGCTCGTTCTGCTGCTTCACGTCGGGGTCGGTGTCCCGGCTTCCGCGGGGGCGGATCTCCTGCTCGTTCTCCCGCTCGGGATCGCCACCGGCCTCGGCACGGCGACCCTCACCCGCCTCGTGCGTCGGCGCCGCCCGCGGACCTCTCGGCGGGTACTGCGCGCGCTCGAGCCGGAGCATCCGGTCCGCTCGCACGAGCGCCTGGGCGCCTTGCCCGCCCGCTTCTCCCCCCGGCCTCCTCCGGTCCTCGATCCCATCGTCTGACGCACGCGAGCTCTCGCGACCCGGCGGGTGTGCCGCCGGGGCGGGCTCCGCGTGACGCCCGGCCCAGAGGCCGTTGGATCGAGTCCGACTCGAGGGAGAACCCCATGATCCGCACCGTTTCGCACCTCTTGCTCGCCGGCGCGCTCGTTGCCGCCGCCGCCCCGGCCGTCACCGCCGACCCGCAAGCTCCTGCCGAGGCCGTCGCGCCGGCTGTCGCCGCCGGCGCCGGCGATACGAGCCCCGCGGTCGCCGAAGCGCCGACGGCTTCCTTCTTCGCCACCACCACCGTCACCGCCCTCGGTCGCGAGGTCGACGCATTCGAGATCACCACGCCGGTCACCGTCCTGCAGCAGATCGAGATCGAGCGGAAGCTCCCGAACAACACCGCGGACCTCTTGCGCGACCAGCCCGGCGTCGACGTCAACGGCGTCGGCTTCAACCAAGCGCGGCCCATCATCCGAGGCCAGCGCGGCCTGCGCATCCTCTTCCTCGAGGACGGCCTGCGGCTGAACAACGCCCGCCGCCAGACCGACTTCGGCGAGGTCACCGGGCTGGTCGACACCGACGACCTGGGGTCCGTGGAGATCGTCCGCGGCCCGATGTCGGTGCTCTACGGCAGCGACGCGGTCGGTGGGGTATTGAACGTGCTGACCAAGGTGCCGACCTTCACCGACGGCTCGCGCTTCGGCGCCGACGTCGAGACGCGCTACGGCGAAGCGGGGGACATGACCCGCGTCCACGGCGGAGTCCGCTTTCAAGTGGGCAAGTTGCGCGCGTCGCTCTCGGCCTCGACCCGGTCGGCCGATGACTACGAGTCGGCGGCGGGCCGATTCGGCGATCTGCGGCTCGACCAGCCGGCGCGGGCGATCGACACCGGCATCGATGACGACAGCCTGTTCGGCGTCTTGGCTTGGGACCTGAACGACCGCAACACGCTGAAGTTGCGCCACCGCTCCTATCGCGCGGACCAGGCGGGTTTCGGTTACGTCGACCCGGCGCTGCTCGGCGACGAGTCGGGCTTTCGGATCCGCATCCTCTACCCCTATCAGGACTTCGACAGGACCTCTGTCGAGTGGTCGGCAAGCGGCGTCGGTGGGCCGGTCGCGGACTCCCTGCAGGTCCAGACCTATCGCCAGGAAAACGACCGCGAGCTCGCGAACGACATCGACATCGACATCGGTCCGATCTTTCCCGGCGCGCCCAACAGCTCGGTCGAAGCCGACTCACTCAACCGCAGCGTGCTCGACACATGGGGCCTGCGCGTCGAAGCGATCAAGGGCCTGCCGGCCGATCAGCTGCTGACCTACGGTCTCGAGGGGTTCCAGGACGACTCGTTCAACACCGACCGGTCGGTGACGACGACCACGATCCGCTTCCCGTTCCCGCCTTTTGCCATCGTCGATCTCTCGAAGGACACGACGGCCAACGCGCCCAACGCCAAGAACAGCAGCTGGGGCCTCTTCGTTCAGGACGAGATTCCGCTCGGGAACAGGGTCAAGGCGACCGTCGGCGCGCGCTATCAGAAGGTCGAGACGCGGGCCAAAGCCACGCCCAACTGGGACATCTCCGGCCTCGATTTCTCCGACGACGAGGTGGTCGGTACCGCGAACCTGCTGGTCCAGGCCACCGACAGTCTCAACTTCTTCGTCTCCTGGGTAGCGCTTTCCGCGCGCCCAACATCATCGAGCGGCTGTTCAACGGCCCGACTCCGGAGGGTGCCGGCTACCAGATCCTCAACCCCGATCTGACTTCGGAAACCAGCGACAACTACGACATCGGCCTGAAATACCGGCGACGCGACGCCTTTTTCGAGGCGGTCTGGTTCCGCAACGACCTCACCGACGGCATCATCCAGGACTTCCTCTCGCCGGCCGAGATCGGTCAGCTCCCCCTGGACGTTCGGGATGCGATCGACGCCAGTGGCGCCCAGTTCGTGGTCCAACAGCGCAATCTCGACAAGCTCCGCTACGAGGGTGTCGAGGTCGCGCTCGGCTATCGCGCCCCCTTCGGCCTCTTGGTCGGCGCCAACTACACCCATCTCCGCGACCAGCGCATCGGCACGTCCGCCGCGCCGGTGGAGAACCAGTACGCCGACAAGATCGCCGGCTATCTGCGCTACGAACCCGACTCCCGTCGCTGGTGGGCCGAGTACCGCGTCCGCCACAACGGCGCCGACAGAGTGGTGCTCGACGAGGGCGAGCCGGCGCCGCCGATCGGCGACCGTCTCCCCGCCTTCACGATCCACACGTTCGGCGCCGGGGTCCAACTGTTCGAGCGCGGGCGCCAGAGCCACTCGCTCACCGTTCAAGTCGCGAACCTGACCGACGAGCTCTACGCAGAATTCTCGAACGCGACATTCTTCCGCCCCGAGCCGGGACGCAATTTCACCGCGAGCTATCGACTTCGCTTCTAGCTTGTGGCCACACTCTGGCGCGGCGCCACCCCCTCCCCCCCTTGGGCGGCGGCGCCGCGCCTCTCTTCGTTCCGAGCGAGAAACTCAGCGCAGGCAATCGCGGCGGGCGATCAGCACGCCGTCGCGCGGGCGCAGTTGGATGGCGTAGAGCTGCTTGCCCGCTGCGAAGGTGTACACCGGCGCCGGGTCCTCCGCCTCCGTCTTCTCAGGCGCCGCCGGATCCGGCCGGTAGATCCCGTCCGGGGACTTGAGGCGCAGCGACTCGGTGAGCTCTCTGGCGCTGGCCGCGACCTGATACCCCTCGAAGCGAACGAAGATCGACTCGATCTTGTCGCCCGGCCGGGGGCCGGTGAAGCCGAGCTGGAGGTCGAGGCCGCCGCGCTCGGTGCTGGTGACGAAGGAGCCGCAGCGCGCGCCCGGGCGCTCGGTGAGCGGGAGGGTCGAGCTGGCGCGACGCTCCGCCTGAACATAGGACATGCCGAGATGGATCCCGAGCCAGCCGACGCCCTTCGCCGAAACCTCGAGACCGGCAAGTGGATCCTCCGCGCCACGCCCGACCGTCGCGCCACCAGCGATCAGCATCAGTCCGAGCGCGAGGGCGAGTCCAATCGGCGCGCGTAGGTCCCGTCGATTCACCCAGGCACCTCCCCCCCTCTTCAACGCAGAGCATCCCGCGGGAGTTCTCCAGAAGCACGCCGCAGTGCGGCGCCGCGCGCGATAGACTGCCCCGCTCGAAAGGGGAGTCGCGCGAGCATGCCTCAGATCATCTACACCATGAAGAACCTGCGGAAGGTCACGCCGCAGGGCAAGGAGCTCCTCAAGGGCATCTGGCTCTCGTTCTTCCACGGCGCCAAGATCGGGGTGCTCGGCCACAATGGCGCCGGCAAGTCGACGCTGCTGCGGGTCATGGCCGGCCTCGATCCCGATTTCGACGGAGAGGCCTTCGTCAACGAGGGCTTCCGCGTCGGCTTCCTCCCCCAGGAACCGGTGCTGCCCGCCGGCAAGCGCGTGCAGGAGGTGGTGGAGGAAGCGGTCGCCGACAAGAAGGCGATCCTCGCCCGCTACGAGGAGCTCGCGGCCAACTACTCCGAGGCGACCGCGGACGAGATGGGTCGCCTCCAAGATCGCATCGACTCGATGAACCTCTGGGAGCTCGATCGGCACCTCGAGATCGCCATGGACGCGCTGCGCCTGCCGCCGGCGGATCAGGAGGTCTCGGTGCTCTCGGGCGGAGAGAAGCGGCGGGTCGCGCTCTGCAAGCTGCTGCTCCAGCAGCCCGATCTGCTCTTGCTCGACGAGCCGACCAACCACCTCGACGCCGAATCGGTCGCCTGGCTCGAACGGCACCTGCACGAGTATCCCGGCACCGTCGTCGCGGTCACCCACGACCGCTACTTCCTCGACAACGTCGCCGGCTGGATTCTCGAGCTCGACCGCGGCGCCGGCATTCCCTGGGAAGGGAACTACTCCTCCTGGCTGGAGCAGAAGCAGGACCGGCTCGAGAAGGCGGAGAAGGAGGTCTCGGCCCGCCGCCGCACGCTCGCGCGCGAGCTCGAGTGGGTGCGCATGGCGCCGCGCGCACGCCAGGCGAAGGGCAAGGCCCGCCTGGCCAACTACGAGCGGCTGCTCGCCGAGGAGCAGGCCGAAGAGGGGCGGCGCGATCCCAACCAGATTCACATCCCGCCTGGGCCGCGCTTGGGCGACCTCGTCGTCGAGGCGACAGACCTGGTCAAGGGCTACGCCGACCGCCTGTTGATCGACGGGCTCGAATTCAAGCTGCCGCGCGGCGGCATCGTCGGTGTGATCGGGCCGAACGGCGCCGGCAAGACCACGCTCTTCCGGATGCTCGTCGGCGAGGAGCAGCCGGACGGCGGGACGCTGCGCGTCGGCGAGACCGTCGCCCTCTCCTACGTCGACCAGAGCCGCGAAGCGCTCGACGGCAACCAGACGGTCTTCGAGGAGATCTCGGACGGCGGGCGCGAAACGCTGATGGTCGGCAAGCGCGAGGTCAACTCGCGCGCCTACTGCGCGGCCTTCAACTTCCGCGGCGCCGACCAACAGAAACCGGTCAAGGGTCTCTCGGGCGGCGAGCGCAATCGACTCCACCTGGCCAAGCTGCTCAAGAGCGGCGGCAATCTCCTGCTGCTCGACGAGCCGACCAACGACCTCGACGTCGACACTCTGCGCGCGCTCGAGGAAGCGCTGCTCGAGTTCGCCGGCTGTGCGGTGGTGATCAGCCACGACCGCTGGTTCCTCGACAGGATCGCCACCCACATCCTCGCTTTCGAGGGCGACTCCGAGGTCCTCTGGTTCGAGGGCAACTACCAGGACTACGAAGCCGACCGCAAGCGCCGCCTCGGCGCCGCCGCCGACCAGCCGCACCGCATCAAGTACAAGAAGCTGGTGCACTGAGCGCCGGCGCCGCGCCGGCTCCCTCCTCGCGATTCTCTTTCCTTCTTGCCGCGAGCGCTTCGGGCGCTGCGCGGCGCAGTCGTCGCCGATTCCCGCCTCGCAAGAAGCTCCATCTACAGGGAATGCTCGGCCCAGGTCGTGGCGCTGTGCGGGGAGCTTGCGCCGATTCCAGTGGCGGGAAACGCTCGGTCAGTGGACAGGCATCGTCCCTGGGGTGGCGCGGCGCGAAGCAATCGATCGCTGATCCAGATGCTCGAGGAAGCTCCAGTGAGGGGGAAGACCTGTGGCGGCGCCGCCACTTCGCGGCGTTCCGCCGAGCCACCTCGCATCGTCGTGAGGACTCTCCGATTCCGCCAGCGTCGGGCGTGGCAGCGCGTCCAATCGCTCAGCGCCGCGACGGTACCCCACCCTCCCCCTTCACTGGAGCTTCCTCGCAGGTCCAAACGAGCGCGCCGGCCGATCGCGCAGCTGTTCTGGGCGTCGACGCCGACCGTCCGCATCGCGTCCAGTACAAGAAACTCGTGCACTGACGGGGCGGCTGGGCTCGCGAAGCGCCTAGCCCGGAGCACGGGCGGCGCGAAGTCGACCTCCGGAACGGCCCCGCCGCTGCGGGCGCGCGCCGCTCACTCGTCGAGCTCGACCGCGGCCTGTCCATCCGCCGGCAGGGAGACGCGCTCGACGAACTCGCCCAGCGTGACCAAGTACTCTCCGCCGGGCAAGCCGGTAAGACGCAGCGGCGACTCCGGCCCCACGGCGCCCGCGATTCCGGCGTGCCCCCAGAGCGCGTCGAGACGCCAGCCGTCGAGCGCTGTGAGGCCCAGTCTCCCCGCCAACCGGTTCGTCCAGACTTCGAGCGTCGCGTTCCCGGCGGCGACTACGCCGAGCGTCGCGCCGCCTTCTGCCGGCAGCTCCGACCAGGGCGTCCAGCCCCAGCGTCCTGCCGCGAACGCCGCCGCGCGCACCTGCCGGGGTCGGGGCGACGGCAGCTCGACCGTCGCCCGCCCTCCGGCGCCGGTGAAGAGCAGCCGCGGGGGCTCCGTTCCGAGCTCCACCCAGATCAACGCGCCCGCCACCGGTCCCGCCGGGCCGCTGACCTCCAGCGTCAGGGGCTCCTCCTCGTCGGGCCCGAGCACCAGGTCCACCCGCTGAAGCGGGTTCTCGCCGTCGATCAACACCTCGACAACCGGCGACCGCAGCGCCTCGAAACGCGCCTGAACGCCGACTCTTCCGGGCTCCAGGTCCGAGAGCTCGAAGGTCCCGTCCGCGGCGGCGACCGCGTGGGCCCGCCGGTCGGAGGTCGAGACCCGAGTCCAGGGCGCCGCCTCCCCGTCGCCGAACGTCACTCGGCCGGAGATCGAGTAGCCGGAGAAGGAAAGCTCGAGGTGGACCTCCTCGGCCTCGGGAAGCGCGACGGATCGCTCTGGTGAACCCGCCCCCTCGCCAGGTCTCCAGGCCACGCTCCAGCGCCCGGGCCGAAGGTCGTCGCTCTCGAAAGCGCCGCCTTCGACGGCGACGTCGACGCTCGGTGGACCGGCGCCGAAGGCCCTCTGCCGCGTCAGCCCGCTGCGCGTGACCGTGCGGACGATGACCGACGACTGCTCGACCGTCCCCTCCCGCCGCCAGATCAGGCGGCCGTTGCCCGCCGTTCGCCCGCCGCTGAGCACGGTTCCCGAGACTCGCAAGCGATCCTTCTCGCACTCGGCATCGACCTCGCCCGCCGCGGGCGCGACCACTTCGACCTCGCAGGCGATCGCCCCGGCGAGGAGAACCGTGACGATCCCCGGGCCGGGCGGCACCGGCTCGATCCAGGCTTCGCCAGCGTCGAGGCGGGCGACCACCATCTTCGTCTCGTCCCACCGGCCGCCGGGATCGAATCGCGCCACGCCAGTTCCGTCGTCGTCGTACGTCACGTGGACGACACCGCCTCGATGGAGCTCGAGGTCTCCACTCTCTACCGTCTCGTCGTCCGGACCGACCTCGACCACCGCCTCGCTGGGCACGAAGCCCTCGGCCTCGATGCGGAGCCCCGCCGATCCCGGCTCGACGCCGCGCAGCGCAAACTCCCCGCGGGCGTCGGTCGTCGCGAGGAGCAGGTCGCGGCGCAGCCAGGCGAGGATCTCTCCGCCCTCGCCCAGCCTGGGCAGGGCGACGCTCGCACCGGCGACCGGCTCGCCGGTCGCGGCGCTCAGGACTCGGCCTGCGACCGTGGCGCCCGCCGGAAGGACGAGCGTGCCGAGATCGACGACCTCTCCGGGCGCCCCGGGACCCACGGCGCTACGGAGCTCGCGCGCGGCGCTCGAGACGATTCGCAGCTCGGCCGGCTCGCCCGGGGGGAGGTGGAGATCGAGACGGCCGCGCCGGATCGAGGACTCCTCGAAGGCGCGACCGCGCTGGATCCTCACCGTCCCCGCCTCGACCGGGATCCCGTCCTGCTGCACGACGCGGCCGACGACTCGGACCATCCTGCGCAGCACGACCTCGAGCGTCGCCCCCGCCGCGACGGCGAGAGTCACGCTGACCTCGGCGTAGCCCTCCTTCTCCACGTCGACGGAGATCGAGTCCCCCGCGCGCAAGCTCGTGAGCTTCGCTCGCCCCTCACGGTCGGTCGTGGCCTCCACCCCCGGGTCCGCCAAGACGAGAGCGCTCGCCACCGGGGCGCCGACATCGTCGACCACGCGGAGGTTCATGTCGACGCCTGGGTCGAGCCTCCAGTCTTCGAGCCGGAGCAACCCGTCGCGGCACTCGCCCACCTCGACGAGCTCGCGCCGTTGCGCTCGGCCGGGAGCGTCGACCGTGAGCGCGACCGGAGCGAGCGGCAGAGCCTGGAGTCGGAATCGCCCGTCCGCGCCCGGACCGGTCCGGCGCTCGACTCGCGTCGTCGCTTCGCCACCCAGGAAAGCCTCGCCGACGACCCGAGCCTCGACGATGGGCTTGCCCCGCGAGTCGAGCAGCCTTCCGGCGAGCTCGCAGCCGGGCTCCAGCACGACGCGCTCGGGGAGCCGCGCCGCCCGACAGGCCCAGCTCTGCGCCAGAACGCCTCGGCCGCCGAAGGTCCACTGGCCGACGAAGGCGGACGGAGTCCCGGCGAGCTTGGTCACGCCGCGCCCGTCGGCTGCGAAGATCTCGAGCGGCAGGGGTCCTCGTCGCGCGTCGCCGAGCAGGGCGACGCCCCGCTCGACTCCTTCACCCGACGGGGTGACCAACCTTACCTCCCGGCCCACCGCCGCGCCCGCTTCGAGCTTCCACTCGCGCCGCCGCGCGTCGATCTCCACCCAGTCCGTCGCGTACCCACGGGCCACCCAGCGTGCCCGGTATCGCTCGCCTTCGTCCAGCGCGACGCCGACCGAGCCGGGCGCGCGGAGCGTCCAGCGCGAGAGCAGGTCGGAGGAGACCTCCTCCCACATCGCGACCGGCGCCACGACGAGAGCTCCGGGAACTTCCGCGCCCGAAGCGAGCGCCGGCAGGCGGATCTCGACCAGGGCATCGCCCCGCTTGGCCGCCACCGCCGCCGCCTCCTGCGCGGAGCTCGCCCGTCGAAACGGGCCGTCGCCCGATCTCGCCCAGAAGTGCCGAGGGCGCGCCCCGCTCGACGGTGCCGCGGTCGCGTCCCACGGCTCGGAAGTCCCCTCCTCGAGCACGGCGATCAGGACGGGAGGCGGAGCTCCCTCGCCCGACGCGACGGTCGAGTCCCCGAGGGCCGGCGTGAGCGCGACCCAGGAGAGCGCCACCAGGAGCCACGCGGCCGACGCGAGCCAGCCTCGCCTTCGACCGCCGGCCGGCCGCCGCGGCTCCTCGCGGCTCATCGCCAGCTCAGCCGGTGAAGCGCGGCACCCGTGCTACCGCGCACCTCGACTTCGTAGGTGACCAGCAAGGCTTCGCCACCTCGCACGTCTCCGCGCAGGTGCGCGAAGCGGGACGACGAGCTCACCGGCAGCGGTTCGCTCTCGGTCGCGCCGCCGGCGAGCAGCCGCACGGCGCGAAACTCGGTCCCGCGCGAGGTCACGCGCCGCGTCACCAGGACCGGGCCCGCGGCGAGCGGCAGGATCTCCTCGACGGTCTCGAACCGGTTGAGCCAGTCCCACCTCACGAGTGGGTCCCTGGCGAGGAGCTGCGCTTTCTCATCGGAGATCGCGCAATCGGGACCGATCCCGAGAGCGCGCGTGTCCCAGCTCGCGACCGTTCGGTAGCCCTGCTCCGGGTCGAGGAGAAAGGCGCCCGGCTCGGCGCCCGGCACGAAGAGCAGGCGTCCATCCGCGAGAAAGCGGATCGCCGAGATCGAGAAGGCCATGCAGTTCGAGAAGGCGCTGGCCCCCGCGCCCGAGAACGCCCAGGCCACGGCGCGCGGCTCGAGCTTCGAATCGGCGAGATTCGCGACCCAGGCGACCGCTCCGTCGGGAGACATCGAGGCTCCACGGTCGCCTCTCGCGAGCCCGGTGAAGGCCAGTTGCGCCCCATGCAGATCGAGATCCTCGAAGGCTTCGAGGTCGATCGCTCGCGCCGAGCCCGAGTAGTCCGCCCCGAGCACGACGGCGCGAAAGAGATCCGCCGCGATGGCGGCGTACCGTTCGGACCGCGCCAGCCGGCTCGTAAGCCAGACCTGATCGGCACCTCGACCCGGCGCGATGACTCGCGCGGCCGCCCCGAGCTCTCCTCCTTCGAACGCTGATCGAAATACGCCCTCGCGAGGCGATGCGAGGTAGACCGTCTCCTCGGATCCGATCCGCAGATCGACGGCTCCGGCGAGCGGCGCCGCGAGCCCTGCCGACGAGATCAGGCGCGCCGGCGCCGCCTCGAGACTCGCCGCCGCGGCTTCGACGGGACGGTCCCCGAGGGTGAGCACCACTCCGATGCAAATCCACCTCGCGAGGGCCTTCATCGTCGATCCCTCAGGGCTCCTGCTGGTAGGGGCGGCAATTGAACCAGTTCGTCGCACAGCTCGCACCGGTCTCTGAGTCCCAGCACTCCGTACAGGAATGCCGAGCATAGCCGGCACAGACCCAGTAGCCCTGGACGTACGTTGATCTGGAATTCGGGTACGCCCAACAGGAGTCCGCTCCCGCGCTCGTCGGCCAGAACGCCAAAACGAAGCTCCAGCCCAGCAGGATGCATGAAGCTATCCCTCGTCTCATCGCGCTTCCTCCCCACGCAATCTCGCGAGACCACCTCGCGAGAGAACCTGGTCCAGCGCGCGCTGCTCCTGGGAAGGAGGCTTTACCCGAGACCGCGGTACGGCCAGTCGGTCGAGCCCAACCCGCGGGCTCCTTCCCTCTCGACCCGCCGAGAGGGGATTCCTTCGCTTCCCAGCCAACCATCAGAAAACGGGTAGCGACTTGCGCGCCAGCCCTCACTCATCGCCTTCAAGCGCTTCGAGTCCGGAGCGGCGACCGAGGATCCTCGCCGGCCGCACGGACTCCGTGTCGCCAAGAGACTGGAGCCGACTGAGTCGGAAGTCAAGAACCATCGCCCACGAGCGGTCGAAACCGCGCCGCGTCGCCGGGCAATGAGCGCGAACCTAGCGCCGACGGCCGAGCTGGACGAACTCGAAGCCGAAGCGGCCCTTGACGCAGAGGTTGCCGTGGGTGGTCGGGTTCTCGATCGGCGAGGTCGCCTTGACGATCCGGTCGTCCTGAACGTGCAGCGTCAGCGTGCAGCCGACGCCACAGTAGGCGCAGATCGTGTCGGTCCTGGTCTGCTTGGACTCGTCCCAGCGCCGCTCGGCTCGCAGGTCGTGCTCGCTCTTCGCCATCAAAGCGCCGGTCGGGCAGACCGCGATGCAGTTGCCACAGAAGACGCAGGCCGATTCGGGCAGCGGCGTGTTCCACTCGGTCGCGATGCCCGCTTCGAAGCCGCGCCCGGCGACCGCGATCGCGAAGCTGTTCTGGGCGTCGACGCCGCATGCTTCCACGCACTTGTAACAGAGCACGCACTTCGAGTAGTCGCGCACGTAGAGGTCGTTGTCGACCTTGACCGGCTGCGCCACCGTCGCCGCGCCCTGGCCGAACCGCTCTGGCCGCGCGCCGTAGTGCTCCATCATCTCGGCCAGCCCCGGCGCCGTCGACAGATCCACCGACGACGCCAACAGCTCGAGGACGAGCTTGCGCGACGTCCGCACTCGATCCGACTCGGTCGCGACCTTCATCCCGGCTTCCGCCTGGCGCGAACAGGCGGGCGCCAGCACTCGCGCGCCTTCGACTTCGACCACGCAGACGCGACAGGCGTTGGCCGGCGTCAGCGTCGCCAGGTAGCAGAGGGTCGGGATCTCGCGCCCGGCCTCTCTGCAGGCGTCGAGCAGCGTCGCGCCCCGCTCGACCTCGACGCTCTCGCCATCGATCTCGAGCGCGACTCGCGCGCGCTGCAAACGAGGCGGCGCCTCCGGCACTCGGCTCGGGCGCGGCGGCGGCTGGAACCAGATCGGGTCGCTGGTCATTCTCCTCCTCCCGGCGCGACCGGCTGGCCGAAGGGAGCGAACCGATCGAACGCCGAC
>CAVOXC010000010.1:0-76905 GCA_963700315.1 uncultured Acidobacteriota bacterium
GGGTGAAGAGGTGGCCGCCGACCGAGAGGCTGTCGCCGACGGCCAGTCCGAGCCGGTCGAACAGCTCGGGGGCGGCGACCGCGCCGCCGGCGGCGAGGAGCTCCGCGAGCGGGCGTTGCGGCTCGAGCAGGAGAGTGCCGTAGAAGGGGAATTCGCCGTCGACTCCGCGCAGCTCGACAAGCTGGCTGCGGCCGGCGCCACGGGCGCCCGCGGGCGCCGCGACGACGGTGACGAGTTCGGCGACCCGGGTGACCGCGACGTCGCGCTCGGCCGCGAGCAGGTCGACGACAGGAGCGGGAATCTGTCGCCGCCCTTCGACCCTGAGGTCGGCGGCGAGCAGACGCTTGGCCTCGCTGCGCAGCCCCGAGCGCAGGCTCGACGAGAAACCGGCGACGGCGACCACCGCCGCCACGCCGACGGCCAGGCAGAGGGCGAAGAAAGCGAGCCGCCCGCGCGCGCCGCGGGTCTCGCGGCGCAGCTGGACGAGGAAGTGGCGAGGAGTCATGGGCGGGTCGGCACGGCGGCCGGGTCGCGGACTTCGATCCTGTCGACGCGGCCGTCGCGCAGATGGATGCGCCGGTCGGCGAGCGCCGCGACCGCCGGGTCGTGCGTCACCAGCACCAGGGTCGCGCCGGTCTGGGCGCGCAGCGCCGTCAGCGTCTCGAGCACGCGCGCGCCGGTCGCGCCGTCGAGATTGCCGGTCGGCTCGTCGGCGAACAGGATCGCCGGCTCGGGGGCGAAGGCGCGGGCGAGCGCGACGCGCTGCTGTTCGCCGCCGGAGAGTTGGACCGGATAGTGGTGCTCGCGCTCGGCGAGGCCGACCTCGGCGAGCAGACGGCGCGCCCGCGCCAGCGGCTCGCCGCGCCCGGCGAGCTCGAGCGGCAAGAGGACGTTTTCGAGCGCGGTCAGGTTGGGCAGGAGCTGGAACGACTGGAAGACGAAGCCGATCCGCCCCCGGCGCAGCCGCGCCAGCTCGTCTTCGGAGAGGTCCTGGATCGCCCGCCCGTCGATCCACACCTCGCCCGCGGAGGGCCGGTCGAGCCCGGCGGCGAGGCCGAGCAGCGTCGATTTGCCGCTGCCCGACGGGCCGAGGATGGCGACGAACTCCCCCCGGGCGACCGCGAGGTCGACGCTGTCGAGGATCGTCAGCATCCTCTCGCCGGAGGGGAGCCGCTTGGTCAGGGCACGGAGCTCGATCGCGGGGGTGGCCATCGGAAGGTCGTACGCGCGGGCTCCTGCTGCGGTTGCCTCGGCTGCCTCGGCAGCCTCGGTTCTCCGGCTGGCCCGGCGCGGGCCGCGCACGTTAGCACGCGCCCGGCGGAGCGGGGGCGCGAGAGCTCCTCAGGGTGGAGTGCCGGCCCAGAGCGCGAGGCCGCTCGACTCGAAGTCGTCGGCGAACAGGACGTCCGGATCGCGCAGCGTCCAGAGCTCGAAGCCGTGGACGTTGTCGTTGGCGACGGTGTAGACGTCGGCGCCGACGTTGCGGATTACGAGCGGGCTAGACGAGAGGGGTCCAGGCGCGAGATCGGCGATGCGGCTCGGCACCCCCGGCCCGCCGGGTCCGACCGGCAGGCGCCAGGGCTCGCGGCCGTCCCGCGCTGTCCAGGCGGTGAAGTAGAGGTCGGTACCGATCGCCGTCAGCTCCTGCGGCACCGACGAGCCGGCACCGGAGAGCAGGTCGAAGAGGAGGGTAATGCCGCTTGCGCCGCCCTTGGTCACCCAGAGCTCCCGCCCGGCGGCGACGCTCTCGGCGGTGAAGAAGAGCCAGTCGCCGACGCGCACGAGCTCGCGCGGCACCGAAGGGTAGGGCCCGGGCACGATGTCGGCGAAGAGCTCGGTTCCGGCCGCGCTCCCGTCGGTCACCCAGAGCTCCTCGCCGTGCACGCCGTCGTCCGCAGCGAAGAACGCCCGCGCGCCGAGGGGGACGATGCGCGTGAGCAGCGCCCGAGCGCCCGGGTACTCTTCGGGAAAGGCCGTTTCGGGTCCCGGCCGGATGTCGCGAACCAGGACTGTGTTCTCCGGTGTCCCGTCCGTCTTCCATAGCTCCTGGCCCTGGGCGGGCTGCCAGCCCAGAAAGAGCGCGCTCTCGCCGAGCCGGGTGAGCCGCAACGGATACAGACTCCCGTCGAGGCCTGGCGGCTCGATGAGCGTCAACCCACCCGGCGATCCGTCTGTCGCCGCAAGCTCGGACCCACCGGCCAAGAGCTGGTTGCCCAGGGGGAGGAGCTGTTCCAGAAACCCGGCGCCTTCAGGTTCCAGCTTCTCGGTGCCCGAGATCGAGCCGTCGGTCGCCCAGAGCTCATACGCGCCGAGGAGCAGCCGGCCGCCGAAGTGAGCACTCGAATAGAGGTGGCCATAGAGCGGCTCCGCGGCGACATCGACGACGTCGCCGGCCTGTCCGGAGGTCGAGATCAGCCGGACGCTGTAGGCGGGATCGGTCGTGTCGGCGCCGAAGACGGCACGGCCTCCGATCGGTGCACAAATCTCAGGGGAGCTCCACATGGAGCCGTCTGCGAGATCCGCCACCAGGTGCGCGCCGCCCTCGCCGATCGCCGAGTACCAGGGCTCGACGCCGAGGCTCCCATCGTCGGCCGCGAAGAGCATCCCGGCACCGACCGGCGCGAAGCAGGTGATCGCTTGAGCTCCGTAGAAGGAAGCGCCCAGCTCGGGAGCCGAGATGGCGGACTTCGCGGCGCGCAGCGACCGTAAGCGGACGGTGCCGTCAGCGGTTCCGTCCGAGGACCAGAGATCGACTCCCGCCACGAAGGAACGCGTGCGGAAGAGCAGGCGCCCGTCGAGCACCGTGGGCGGGAGCGGGGAGGTCCAGTACTCGAGTCGGGTCCCTTCCGGTCCCGGCGTCAGGTCGCGAACCAGTCCGGTACCGCCGGCGGTGCCGTCCGTGGCCCAGAGCTCCAGGCCGTGGACGCCGTCATCGGCGAAGAAGAGGAGTCGATCGGGGAGCGCAGCAAGAAAAGGCCCAATGCCCGGCCAAAAACTGTCGATGTCCAACGGAAAGCCAGAATCGGACCCGGGGTAGACCTCGAAGAAGAGCTCCGGCAGCCCGGCTCGTATTCGCCAAAGCTCTTCTCCGTGCAGCGCGTCGAAGGCCGTGAAGTAGAGCTCGCCGCCGAACTCGACGGCGCGTCCCCAGTAGTTCGCGGGCCGAAGGCCCGTCGGCAGCACGATCTCCTCGAAGCTCTCGAGGGCGGCGTCGACGCTCCAGACGGACCACTGATCGAAGCTCGTTTTCGCGAAGTAGTAGAGGCGGTCGCCGACGAGCGCAAAGCCTCTGGCGTACTCGACCGGAGCGAGCGCGTGCGTTCCCGGAATCGTGCCATCCGAGACCCAGAGCGTCGGAGGTTCGAGGTCGCCGTCGTCGGCGAGAAAGACCAGACGACCGCCAAACAGCGTGAACGAGGCGTTCGCCGTGAAGTTCTGGCCCGGGCCGTAGGCACTCGAAAGCGAGTAGGTTCCGGCGGCGGTGCCATCGCTGCGCCAGAGGCCAGGGCTCGAGCTCGCGGTAAAGAGCATCACATCTTGCAGGGCTGTGCCCGCGCCGCGCCAGTCCGGCGTCTCGGTGGGGACCGCAACCGTGCCGGCGAGGGTGCCGTCGCTGGTCCAGAGATGGCGGGACTGCTGCGCGTCCCAGGCCCAGAAGAAGAGCCGCTGGCTGGTCGCGACGAAGTATCCGGGCTGGCTGCTGCGCCAGCCGGGGACGAGGTCGCGAACCATGTGGGTTCCGTTCGAGGTGCCGTCCGTGACCCAGAGCTCCTGCCCGTGGACACCGTCGTCCGCCGCGAAGTAGACGGCGCTGGCGGTCGCGGCGGTCGAGAGGAACGAGCCGATGTAGACCGAGCCGCACGCGCCCGGACAGACGTCGCGCACCATCCGCGTGCCGGCCGTGGTGCCGTCGCTGCGCCAGAGCTCGCGACCGTGGATGCCGTCGTCGTTCTGAAAGTAGACGACGCCGTCGAGCTCGACCGGCGCCGGCAGCGGCGGAAGGAAGGCGTCGCTGGTCAAGACCGGCACTCGCTGCCCGATGTCCGCGACCATGGTCGCGACGGGTTGGGCGGCGTCGAGGCGGGGAGCGGAGAGGCCGATGGCCAGGAAGGCCATGAAGCCCAGAACGACGCGGTGCGGCGAGAGAACTCGGGAGCGGATCATCGATGTCTCCTCGAGGGACCGGATGAGTGTACTCCTGCGGACTGACAGCTCCTGTCAGCTGCGCCACGGGCATGGGCTAGGCTTCGGGGCGATGGCTCGCTCGCTCCGTCTTCCGGCTCACGCGATCGCCCTCGCGCTGCTCTGCCTCTCTGTCGGTTGTGGCGGAGAGGAGCGGATCGCGCCGGCTTCCGGCGCTCGCGCGCTGGCGGGGGAGTCGTCGATGGCGCCGCAAGCCGCGGCGGCAGCGCCGCCGAAGGCCGCGCTCGCTGCTCCCGCGGCGGACGATGCCCTGCTCGTGGCGTTCCTCGGCGACAGCCTGACGGCCGGCTTCGGGCTGGCCGAGGAGCAGGCGTTCCCGGCCGTGACCGGCGAGCTGCTCGCCGCGCGCGGCGTGGCGGTGCGGGTGGTCAACGGCGGCGTCTCGGGCGACACCAGCTCCGGAGCTCTGGCGCGAGTGGACTGGCTGTTGACGCAGAAGCCCGACGTCGTCGTGGTGGCGATCGGCGGCAACGACGGCCTGCGCGGTCAGCCGGTCGCGGCGCTCGAGCGCAATCTGCGCGAGATCGTACGGCGGGCACGAGCAGCGGACGCGCGGGTATTGGTCGCGGGGCAGCAGATTCCGACCAACTACGGACCGGAGTACGCGACCGCCTTTCGCGAGCTCTACCCGCGGGTTGCTCGCGAGGAGGGCGCGGAGCTGTTGCCTTTTTTGCTCGAAGGGGTCGCGATGATCCCGCGGCTCAACTTGCCCGACGGCATCCACCCGAACTCCGCGGGGCAGCGCGTCGTCGCCGGTCATGTCGCCGACGCGCTCGAGCCGATGTTGCGGGCGAGGTCCGCGACGAGAGGCTGAGAACCGCTGCCGGCTGCGGCGGCGACCGGCAACGTCGGTGCTAGGCTCGCTTCAGGTTCTCTGAAGATGCTGAGATGTCGCTCGTGTGGCGCCGAGATGACGGCGGGTGCGGTGACCTGCCGGGTCTGCGGCAGGCCGGTGGCGGCGGTCCGCCGCGCGGGGCCCCGGCTCGGCCGGTCGGTGGCGATCGGCATCCTGCTCGGCCTCGCCCTGGCGGGGGCCTATTGGTGGATCGAGATTCGCCCTCGCGTCGAGCGCATTCTCGATCCCTGGGTCGACGCCGCGCCGCGCGAGGCGGCCGCGGAGATCGCCAGCCTCGACTCGGGCGCGCTCTTCGACGTGGCTGTCGATCTACCGGGCAACCCGCTCGGCGCCGTCTGGACCGGGAAGCGCTTCCTGATCGGCAACCGCGAGGATCCCTGGGGGCTGATGATCGTCGCACCGACCCGTGAACGACGCTGGCGCGTGACCAAGCAGCCGATCGTCGAACCGGGCTATCACCAGCAGATCAGCCTCGACACGCTCGCCTGGAACGGGCGCGAGATCGTGGCGGTGGCCGACGGCGCCTGGTTCGAGCGGCCCGGCGCGGTGTTCGTCTCGATCGATCCGGCGAGCTTCCGCATCGGCCGGATTCGCGCGGCGCCCGAACGGCTCGGCTGCCTCGCCTGGGACGGCAGCGGATTCTGGGGCGCCTCGCGCCGCAACACCGCCGACGAAGAGCGGCCGGCCTTCCTCTACCGCTTCGACGACCGCTTCGCCGAGCTCGCGCGCTTCGATCCGCCCGGCGTCGGTTGCCAGGGGCTCGCCTGGGACGGACGGCGGCTCTGGTTTGCCGACGTCTTCGACGACGCTCTGACGATCCTCGATCTCGCCGAAGGCGCGCCTCGTTGGTCGGGCGGCGACCGCTTCGAGATCGAGTATCTCTCGGGAGTCGCCTGGGACGGCGAGTCGATCTGGATCACGGAGTACGGCGACAAGCGGCTGCACCGCTTGAACCCCATCCTCCAGCGCGCCTGGACGCGGGAGACGGGGCGGCTCGAAGCGGAGCCTTGAGGGGGTCGGCGCGGCCTCGCGGTCAATGCTCCGCGCGCTTCGCCTCGTTCCACAGCAGGTCCATCTCCTCGAGCGTCGCTACGCCGAGCGGGCGGCCGCGTGCGGCCAGTTCGCGTTCGACGTGGGCGAAGCGGCGGCGGAACTTGAGCAGCGTCCCGGCGAGGGCGGCTTCCGGATCGACCTCGAGCTTGCGCGCGAGATTGGCGACGGTGAAGAGCAGGTCGCCGAGCTCACCGCTCACGCGTTCGAGCCGCTCGCCGGCGGGCTCCGCGCCGTCCACGAGCTCGGCGCGGAGCTCCGCGAGCTCCTCGTCGAGCTTGGCGAGCACGGCAGCGGTGTCGGGCCAATCGAAGCCCACCCCCGCCGCCTTCTGGGTGAGACGGTAGGCCGCGAGCAGCGACGGCATCGAAGCCGCCGCGGCGCCGTCGAGTAGCGAGGCGCGGCCATTGCCCTCGTCGCGCAGCTTGCGGCGCTCCCAGGCCTCGCGCACGTCGGCGGCGGTCGCGAGCTTCTCGTCACCGAAGACGTGGGGGTGGCGGGCGACCATCTTGGCGCGCGCGTGCTCGATCGCCTGAGCGAGCTCGAAGGCGCCCGACTCTTCGGCGAGCCGCGCCACGAAGGCGCACTGGAAGAGCAGGTCGCCGAGCTCGGCGCGCAGGGCCTCGGGCTCGCCGCGATCGATCGCCGCGGCCGCCTCGTGAGCCTCCTCGAGCAGGTAGGCGCGGACGCTCGAGAGCGTCTGCTCGCGGTCCCAGGGGCAACCGTCGGGAGCGCGCAACCGGGCGACCAACCGGGTCAGCCGGGCGAGGTCGGTGGGGACCAGATCGTCGAGTTCGTTCATGGCGTCGAGCGCACGCTCCCGCTGCTTGCCGCTGCGGAGGCGCAATTGCTAGCATAATTCGCATTCGGATCGAGGATCTCGCGGGGCGGAATGTCCGAGGGGGGGAGAACAGCCGGGTGAGCACCATCAAGGTCACCGACAAGCGCATGTTCACTCCCGACGGGCGGTTGCGCGCCGAGTTCGAAGCGGAGACCTCGGCGACGGATGTCGAAGCGGCAGCGCCCGAGCCGACGCCAGAAACGACCCAGCCGACGGCACCGGAGCCCGCGCCGCGCGCCGAGCCGGGTGCCGAGGCCGTGGCGGATCTCGGCCGCGGTCCCAGCATCGAGATTCCAGGGACGCCCGACGGCCTGGGCGCGCCGAGCTTCTTCGACCTTGTCGGCGCGCTCGCGGAGCCGGCCTCGATCTATCTGGGCGAAGTGGCTTTGCCGGACGGTTCGAGCGCCGAGAACCTCGAGGCGGCACGCTTCCACATCGATTTGCTCGACCTGCTGCGTAAGCGGACCGCCGGAAACCTCACGGCGCAAGAGCTCGCCGTTCTCGAGGACCTGCTCTACCGGTTGCGGCTGCGCTATGTCCAGAAGCGGGGCTGACCGCCGGCGAGCGGCCGCGCTCGTCTTGCTCCTGCTGGCGGCGGGAGCGGCTCCCGCTGCCGCCCAGTCGTCCGGCGTCTCGGCCGCCGGCATCGAGTTGACCCGGAGCGTTCAGCAGTCCCTCAAGCGACTTCAGGAAGAGTGGCTGCAGTGGACCGGCGCCTATCTCAGCGGTAGCGCGGAGCGCGCCGGGGAGGAGCAGCGCCAGATCGCTTCGACCGCCCGGCAGGTCGGATTCTCGCGCGTCGCCGACTTCTCGCTCGGCGCCGTCGCTCGGGCGCTCGAGGCCTCCGCGGCCGGCGACGCCGCGCGCGCCCGTTGGGTGCTCGAGGCCGCCGAACAGTTCGATCCCGGGCGTCCGGAGACCGCGTTCGCCGAAGCGCGAGTGGAGCGCGTCGCCGGGCATTGGTCGCGGGCGATCGGCGCGGTGCTCGACGGCTATCGGCGATTGCTCGTGTCGGTCCATGGCGAGAGCCTGCTCGCCGGCTCGGTGCTCTGGGCGCTCGCCGTGCTGATGGTGGCGTGCGGCCTGTTCGTCCTCTTCGAGATCGCCGTCAAGGGGAGCGCCCTCTACCGCGACATGATGGGCTGGTTGACGCCGCGCGTCGGCGTCGGTGCCGCGCACGCCCTGACGCTGCTCGTGCTCCTCGGGCCGATCGCCCTGCCCGCGGGGCCACTGCTCGCCCTGCTGCTCTGGTCGATTCTGCTCTGGGGGTATCAGGCGCCGAGCGAGCGCGGAGTTTCCGCATTGGTGTGGATCGTCGTCGGCATCGCGCCCGTCATCGCCGATGCCCAGATCGAACGGATCGCCATCGCGCAATCCCCTCCGATTCGGGTGATCTCGGCCTTCGCCGAGGGCAGGCTCTATGGCGGCTTCTTCGCCGACCTCGCCGTGCTCAAGGCGGCTCTGCCCGAGGAGCCCGCCGTGCTCGAGCTGATGGCCGACGTCCACCGCACGCTCGGCCAGTGGGAGATCTCGCGCGGTCTCTATGCGCGCGTTCTCGAAGCCGAGCCCGAGAACTCCGCGGCGCTGCTCAATCTGGGCTCGTACTACTTCCGCAAGGGGGACTACGCGCGAGCCAACCAGTCGTTTCTCTCCGCCACTCGCCTCGAGCCACCCTCCGCGTCCGCCTTCTTCAACCTCAGCCTCGGCTACTCCGAGTCCTACCTGTTCGACGACTCGACGGCAGCGCTCGCCCGCGCCAAGCAGATCGATGCGGATTCTGTCGACGACTGGGTGAGGACGCCCAATCCGAATCGAGTTCTCACGCTGAACGGCTCGCTCTCGCGGGTGCCGCAGATCCGCCGCAGGTTGGCGGAAGCGTGGACGGGAGGAGGAGACGCCGGTTCGAGGCTCTCGGCCGTTCGCCGGTGGGGCTCTCTGGCGGCCGCGCTCGGCGCCGCGCTCGCGGCGGTCGGGCTCCATCTGGTCCGTCGCCGCAAGGGCTATGGCGAGCCGGTCGCCTGGCTGCCCTGGCGCGCCTCGACCGCGTCCCGCTGGTTGCGAGCCCTGTTGCCGCCCCTGTCTCGCCTCGAGCTCGGCGAAGGGGTCGCGGCCTTCGCGACGCTGCTTCTGCTCGCGTCGTTGACTCTGCTCCCGGCCCTCGGCGCATTCGCCATCGATCTGCCCGTCGGTCCCCTGCCCGGTAGCTCGCTGCCCGCCTGGCTCTCGGGTCTGGGCCTCCTGCTCTACGTCGGCTCACGCGTCCGCGCCGAGCTCGCCGGAGAGGCGGAGTAAGGGGCGGTCATGGCGCTCGAAGGCGATCTCAAGCTCTTTGCCCTACCCGACATCCTGCAGGTCGTTTCGCAGCAGAAGAAGACTGGGATTCTCACCGTCCAAGGGGAACAAGACATCCTCGCGGTCTCCTTCCTGCGGGGGGAGATCGTCGCCGGAGACGCTCTCAATCAGAGCTTCGAGGACTCCCTGGGTGAAGTGCTCGCCAGCCAGGGCCTCCTGCAGCCCGACGAATTCACGCGGCTCTGCGAGGAGCAGGCCGCTACCGGCGAGCGACTCTCCGAGTTCCTGCAGCGTCGCGGCATCCTGTCGCGCCAGCAGCTGCTCGACGCGCTGCGCGTCCAGACCTATCGGCTGCTGCTTCAGGTGTTGCGTTGGCGGCAGGGCGACTTCAAGTTCTACAGCGGCGAGGAGGTCTCCTTCGAGGAGGGAGTCGTCCCGATCTCCGTCGAGGAGGTGCTGCTGCGCTCCGTCGGTGACCTGGTCGGCGAGGGCACCATGTCGGGCACTCTGCCTCACGGGTTCGTCGCCTACGAGCGAATCGAGAGCGTCCGCCGGGTGCGGGTGGGTACTTGGCAAGAAGAGGCGGACTCGTCCGATGCCGATTCGGTCTGGATCAGTCTCGAGGATCAGATCGTGCTCGATCGCCTGGACGGCACGTCCACGGCCGACCAAGTCGCTCGGGTCACCGGTCTGGGGGAGTACAAGACACTCTACTCGCTCTTTCGCCTGCTCCAGGCTGGCCTGGCGCGCCCCTCGGGAGAGCTTCTGGCCCCGTCGCCTCCCGAACCGCCGCCGCTGGCAGATGTCGAGTCGACCGCGACCGCGCTCCGCCTGGTCCATCGGGAGGTGGAGGCGGCGGAACGTGAGGTCCCGGTCGACGAGCCGTACGGTGGCGCTCGGCCGACCCAGGTCGGCTCGGGGCTGGCACTGCTCGCCGCCGTCGTCTTGGTGCTGCTCGTGGCCTACCGGCCGGCTTCGCTGCTGCTGCCCTTCCCCGGACAGCACGGCGCTCGCGCCGCGTTCGCGCGCCAGCAGCGGATCGCCCGCATCGACACGATCGACCGGGCGGCGCGCACTGTCTTTCAGGTCGAGGGCCGTTACCCCGAAGACCTGAATCAGCTCGTGACCAGAGGTCTCTTGCCGGCGGCCGCGCGGTCGGACCCGCGAGGGAAGCCACAGCGCCTGATTCCTGAGGGGGAGACCTACCGTCTCGAGAGCGGACCGAGCGGAGAGGTCGCCGACCGGACGGTCACC
This sequence comes from uncultured Acidobacteriota bacterium, assembly GCA_963700315.1. GTDB lineage: Bacteria > Acidobacteriota > Thermoanaerobaculia > Multivoradales > JAGPDF01 > JACTMI01. Next base: position 10,497 of record CAVOXC010000010.1, read on the forward strand.
GGGGGAGTCGCGGGCGATTTCCTGCTCGATCCGGCCTTTTTCTCCGATTTCCGAGAGGAGGTCGGCGTTCCACTCGTGCTGCTCGACTAGCCAGAATCCTCCGGGAGCCCTTCCGGTGACCAGGGCCGGCGGAGAAATCGGCTTCCCCCCTGTCTCCTGCCCGATCCGGTGCTCGAGGGCCCTTTCCCTGTTCTGTGGAATATATCTTAGTGTGATTTTGTCATATACAGGGAAGAGAGAAGTTGACAAGAGACCACTAAGAAAATACTCTCGAGAGCCAGGGAGGAGGACTTCAAGTGAGCAAAATCATCGGAATCGACCTCGGAACGACGAACAGCGTCGTCGCCGTGCTGGAGGGGGGCGAGGCGAAGGTCGTCGCCAACTCCGAAGGCAGCCGAACCACGCCGTCGGTCGTCGCTTTCTCCAAGAGCGGCGAGCGGCTGGTAGGCCAGGTGGCCAAGCGGCAGTCGGTCACCAATCCCAGCAACACGATCTACTCGATCAAGCGGTTCATGGGTCGTCGCTTCGACGAAGTGAGCGACGAATTGAAGATGGTGCCATACAGGGTCGAGCGGGCGGACAACGGCGACTGCCGGGTGTCGATCGACGGCAAGATGTTCTCGCCGCCCGAGATCTCCGCGATGATCCTCGGCAAGCTCAAGCAGGCCGCGGAGGACTATCTGGGCGAGAAGGTCACCGAGGCGGTGATCACGGTTCCCGCCTACTTCAACGACGCCCAGCGCCAGGCGACCAAGGACGCCGGCAAGATCGCCGGCCTCGACGTCAAGCGGCTGGTCAACGAGCCGACCGCCGCCGCGCTGGCCTATGGTCTCGACAAGAAGAAGGACCAGACCATCGCCGTCTACGACTTCGGCGGCGGCACGTTCGACATCTCGATTCTCGAGGTGGGCGAGGGCGTGGTCGAGGTCAAGGCGACCAACGGCGACACGCACCTGGGTGGCGACAACATCGATCAGAAGGTCATGGAGTGGCTGCTCGAGGAGTTCAAACGCCAGGAGGGGATCGACCTCGGCAAGGACGCGATGGCGGTGCAGCGCCTCAAGGAGGCCGCCGAGAAGGCCAAGATCGAGCTCTCCTCGGCGATCGAGTCGGAGATCAACCTGCCCTTCATCACCGCCGACGCCAACGGCCCCAAGCACCTGAATCTGAAGCTCTCTCGAGCCAAGCTCGAGCAGCTTGTCGAAGCCGAGCTGAGGCGCTCGATGCCGCCCTGCAAACAGGCGCTCGCCGACGCGGGGCTCGACGCCAGCCAGATCGACGAGGTCGTCCTGGTCGGCGGTCAGACCCGCATGCCGGCGATCCAGAAGCTCGTCTCCGAGCAGTTCGGCAAGGAACCCAACAAGGGCGTCAACCCCGACGAGGTCGTGGCGCTCGGCGCCGCGGTCCAGGCCGGCGTGCTCAAGGGTGACGTCAAGGACATGTTGCTGCTCGACGTGACGCCGCTGTCGCTCGGCATCGAGACGCTGGGCGGCGTCTTCACCAAGTTGATCGAGCGCAACACGACCATTCCTACTCGCAAGAGCGAGGTCTTCTCGACCGCCTCGGACAACCAGACCCAGGTCGAGGTACACGTCCTCCAGGGCGAGCGCGAGATGGCGCGGGACAACCGAACGCTGGGCCGGTTCCACTTGATCGGTCTGCCGCCGGCGCCGCGCGGCATGCCGCAGATCGAGGTCACGTTCGACATCGACGCCAACGGCATCGTCAACGTCTCGGCCAAGGACCTCGGCACCGGCAGGGAGCAGAAGATCACCATCACCTCGTCCTCCGGGCTCGCCGACGACGAGATCAAGCGCATGGTCGTCGATGCCGAGTCGCACTCCGCGGACGACAAGAAGCGCCGCCAGGCGGTCGAGAGCCGCAACCGGCTCGACAGTCTGGTCTACTCGACGGACAAGACCCTGGCCGAGCACAAGGAGAAGCTCTCCGCGACCGAGCTGGGCGAGGTCGAAACCGCGCTCGCCGAGGCCAAGGCGGCGCTCGAAGGCGAGGACGGCGAGGCGCTCGAGTCCGCCGCGAAGAGGCTGACCCAGGCGACCCACAAGCTCGCCGAGGTCATGTACCGATCCGGCGGCGATGCCAATGCCGACGCGGGCGCGGGAGGCGCCTCGGCGGGAGCTCCGGGCACCAGCTCCGAGGACGAGGTCATCGACGCCGAAGTGGTCGACGCCGACACGAAGTCGAACTGAGTCGAATGAAGCTCCCGGGGCCTCCCGACCATGTCGCGTAAGAAGAGGCGGAGCGAGCCGCGCTACGTGATGATCTCGGTGGTCGCCGAGCAGTACGGCATCCATCCGCAGACGCTGCGTCTCTACGAGCGGCAGGGTCTGCTGACGCCGGCCCGCTCGGCGGGCAACACCCGCCTCTTCGACGAGGTTTCGATCGAGCGGCTGGAAGCGATTCTCACTCTCACCCGCGACCTCGGCGTCAATCTCGCCGGGGTCGAGGTGATTCTGCGCCTTCGCGCCGAGATGCGGGAGCTTCAGGGCCAGGTTGACGAGCTCCTGTCGACGCTGCGCCGCGAGCTCACCGACCGCCGGCACGGCGTCGAGCGCGACAAGGCCCTGGTGCCCGCCGCGACGCGCTCCCTGGTCAAGCGCTGAGGCGGATCGCGGATCTGCCGGCGCCATTCGGCCCACTGAAGCTCGACACCAGAAGGCGCCGGTGACCGCCCGCTCGGGCCGCGGGGCGGCTGTTGCCGCATGCTAGATTGCCAGCCGTGCGGACCGCTTTCGCCAAGCCCGACTGTCCGGAATGTGGCGGAACCGGCTGGGTTCGCGTCGACGACGGTGGTGCTGGCGCGGCGCGCGCTTGCGCCTGCCGCGGCGAGCTGATCGTTCCGGCGCTGATCGAGGCGTCGGGGCTCCCCCCGCGCTACGCTGGCTGCACGTTCGAGAGCTTCGTTACGGGCCTCAAGTCCGATCCAAACAACAATCTGCAGGCCGCCCTCTTCAAGTGCCGCAACTACGTCGACGAGTTCCTCTCGCTCGAGTCGGCCGGCTTTACGGAAAAGGGGCTGCTCCTCACAGGTCCCCCCGGCGTCGGCAAGACCCACCTCGCCGCGGCGGTGCTCAGCGAGCTGATCCGTCGGTATCAGGTGCGGGGTCGATTCATCGACTTCACCTCCTTCATCAGCAGGATTCAGTCGACCTTCGATCCGTCGAGTGAGGAGTCGAAGCACTCGGTGATCGAGCCGGTGCTCAACGCCGAGGTGCTCGTGCTCGACGAGCTCGGAGCGCAGAAGCCGACCCCGTTCGTTCAGGACACGCTCTACCTGATCCTGAATACGCGCTACAACCAGAAGCGGGCGACGATCTTCACGACCAACTTCCGCATGCGTCGAGCGGCGAAATCGGGCGCCCGGCCGAGTAGCGAGCCGGCGCCGCGCGAGCCCTTCCACCCGGACGAACAGGGTCTTTCGCGTCACGATTTTCTCGCCGAGCGCTTGTCGCCGAGCCTGCTGTCGCGCCTCCACGAGATGGCGAAGCTGATCTCGATCGAGACCGAGGACTACCGCAAGCTGAGCCCGCTCGAGAAGTCGGAGAGAGTGGGGTCTTGACGGTGGTCCGGCTTTCCGGCATCGACGCGCTCGGACGCGGCGTCGCCAATCTCCGCGCCAATTGGCAGCTCGTGCTCGTCGCGACCGGCGGCACCATCGTGATCTGCGCGCTTGCGCTCGCCGGATTGGTGCCCGGGCTCGCTCTGGTCGGCTTATCGCTTCGGGATCTGGCCAGCGCGAATCCGACGCCGACGTCGGCCGGCGTCTTTCCCTCGTTCGATTTCGACCCATCGGGGCTCGAGCCGGCAGCGCTAGCGATGGCCGCTCTCGTCTTTCTCGCCGCGCTGCTCGCGGCGTCGCTCGTACAGTGCTGGGTTCAGGCGGGCGTGTTGGGTGCGCTCTGGGCGGGCGACGCGCAGTCGCCGCCCGGAGCCGGCCGGCCGGCGATCTCTTTTCGTACCTGGTCGCCGAGGTTCTACGTCGCCGAGGCGAACCGCCTCTTCTTCCGGCTGCTCGGCTACTACGGCATCCTCCTCGGGTTCGTCATCGTCTGGCTCCTGCTCGTGCTCGGACTGGTCCTCGCGATCGCCGCGACCGGCCAGGGCTTTGACGGCGGCGCCGCGCTCGCGATCGGTTGCGGCGGCGCAATCCCGCTCTTCTTCCTCCTGTTCGTGCTCGCGCTCGCGGCCTCGGTCGGACAGGCGGACGTGCCCCGGCCCGACGGCTCGGCCTTCTCGGCGGTCCGGACGGGGTTCCGCGTGCTCGGATCCCGGCTGGGCGCTTGCGCTCTGCTCTACTTGATCTTCTTCGCGGCAGTCGTCGCGGTCGCGACTACGGAGGGGATCTTCAATTTCTCGGCGGGTTTGCTCTTGCGCGGCTCGCCGGGCGCGAGCTTGGCGACAGGTGGCCTCCTTTTCCTCATTCAGACTCTGGTCCAGACGGCGCTTACACTGGCGCTCTCGGCGGCGCTGATCGCGCTCGTTCGGGCCGACCGGGTTGCCGCCGGGCCCGCGCGGTGAAGCGGACCCAGCGGTTCCCGAGCGCCGCGGTCGGGCTCGCGGCGGCGGCGCTCGCCGCCCTGCTCGCGGTGGCCGCGGTGACCGCGTGCGCCCGCGAGACGCCCGCGCCGGCGCTACCGCCCGCTCTGCCGGCACCGGTCGAGCCGCTGCCCGCTGCGATCGCGACGCCGTCCCCCGAAGCTGCGCCTGCGATTCCGGCCGCGCCGGTTCGGACCCCCTACCGCGCGCCGATCATGGTGCGCATCGGTCTCGCCGACGATCTCGAGCGCGTCACCCTGCCTTGCTGCGACGGCGAAGTCGTCGCCGAGGTGGGGGGCGAGACGCTGGAAGTGGTCGCGCCCGTCACGCTGCGGCCGGCTGGCGGTCGTGCGGGGACCTCCGTCTACCGGCTGCAGATCGCGGCACTGCGCGACGAGGACCAGGCGCGCGAGCTTGCCCAGAGGCTGGTCGCGGCGGGCGCCGAGCGATCGGATGCCCGCTTCGACGCGGCGAGCGGCCTCTACCGCGTGCGCTCCGGTCGATTCACGACCCGAGAGGAGGCGGAGGCCGCGGGGCGCGTGCTGACGCGCCATGGCGTCGCCGCCTTCTGGGTCGTCTCCGAAGGGGGCGGGCTGCTCGACCCGGCGCTCGAGATCTCACAGCGTGGCGTCACCCGCCGGATCGAGGGGCGGCGGTTCGCGCTGGAAGCGGCTCGAGGCGGCGGACTGCGCGTCGAGGGGCGGCGTTACCGTGGCCGGATCGTCGTCCACCTGAATGACCGCGGGCGCTTGAACGTCGTCAACGAGCTGCCGATCGAGGAGTACCTGCGGGGCGTCGTGCCGCGCGAGCTCGGTCCGGGCGAATACCCCGAGCTCGAAGCCCTGAAGGCGCAGGCCGTCGCCGCCCGCACCTACACGTTGCGCAATCTCGGCGAGTTCGCCGACGAAGGGTACGATCTGTGCGGCACGCCGCGCTGTCAGGTCTACGGCGGCATGGAGGACGAGCATCCGCTCTCGGATCGCGCGGTGGCGGAGACCGCCGGCGAGGTGCTCCTCTATCAGGGCGACCCGATCGACGCGCTCTACAGCGCGACCTGCGGCGGCCACACCGAGGACGTCGCGACGATCTTCCCACTCAAGCGGGCGCCCTATCTGCGCGGTGTGCCCTGTATCGAAGCGGGTCTGGCCGAGCTGGCCGGCCCGCCGAGTGGGGGCCGCCGCTTTCCGGCCGCGATTACCCGCCGCGCGCTGCCCGATCTGGCCGAACCGGTCGCGAACGCCGCCGAGCTGGAGCGCGCCCTGTTGGCGCTCGCGATCCGCGCCGGCGTCGCGCCCGAACCGGTCCGGCTCGCCTCGCTATCTCGTATCGATGTCTTTCGCTTCCTCGGTGGCGCGCTCGACCTCGCCGCGGACGCGCGCCTCTTCGTTCAGCCGGAGGAGGTTTCCTACCTCGTCGGCGCTGCGGCGCCCGACTGGAGCGCCGAAGACCGGCGGCTCGCAGCCTGGATGGCGAAGAGCGGCCTGCTCCGGCCGGCGCTCGGCCCGGCGGAGCTCGCGCCCGGCGAGGCCGAGGAGCTGCTGTTCCGTCTGGCGCTACGGCTGGGCGCGATCGAGGAGCGGCAGCTGACGTTTTCGTCGCTCACCGTGGAGGAGCTCGTCGCGCGCTCTGGCGACAGCGAGGTCCACCTGCTGCTGCGGCCCGATCTCGCGACTTTTCGCCAGGAGGAGGGCAGGCCGCGCGCGGGAACCGTCCGTCTCGCCGCCGGCGATCCGCTGCGGATCTACCTCCTCGACGGCGAGCCGGTCGCGCTGGTGCACGAGGTCGACGCGCGGGGCGCGAGCTTCGACCGCACGCACCGGCGGACCGCCTGGACCCGTTTCAAGAGCGACGGCGAGCTCGCCGCCAGCGCCCGCCTGCGCTTCCCTGGCTTCGACATGACCGGCTTCGAGATCCTCTCGCGCGGCCGCTCGGGGCGCGTCGGCAAGTTGCGCCTCGCTGGCCGCGATGGCTCGACGCTCGACGTCGAGGGCCTCGCGGTGCGCTGGACGCTCGACCTGCCCGACACGCTCTTCACCGCCCAGCGCGTGATTCCGCAGGGCGGCGCCGCCGGCTGGCGGTTCACCGGCAGAGGCTGGGGCCACGGCGTCGGCCTCTGCCAGGTCGGCGCCTACGGCATGGCCCGCCGCGGCAACGACTACCGCCGGATCCTCGGCCACTACTACACGGGGGTGCGGCTGGTCAGAGTGGAGAGCGAATCAGGCGCCGGATCAGATTCGCGCTCGCGTTGAGCGCCCGGGCGCTGGCATGGTAGCTTGCGCCGCGGCCGACCCGACCGCTCATCAGACGACAACGCGAAGGACCCTCGCATGCTCCGCGCCGGTATCGTCGGCCTGCCCAACGTCGGCAAGTCGACACTGTTCAATGCTCTGACCCGCACCCGCAAGGCCGAAGCGGCGAACTATCCGTTCTGCACCATCGAGCCCAATGTCGGCGTCGTGGCGGTTCCGGACGCCCGGCTCGAGCCGCTCGCCAGGATCTCGAAGACGTCGGTTCTGGTGCCCGCGGCGATCGAGTTCGTCGACATCGCGGGCCTGGTGCGCGGCGCCTCGAAGGGGGAGGGGCTCGGCAACAAGTTTCTCGCCCACATCCGTGAAGTCGACGCAGTGGTCGAGGTGGTGCGCTGCTTCGAGGACGCCGACGTCGTCCACGTCGACGTCGAGCTCGACCCGCTCGCCGACATCGACACGATCAACACCGAGCTGCTGCTCGCCGACATCGACTCGCTCGAGCGGCAGCGCGACCGCCTGCAGCGGATGGCCAAGGGCGGGGACAAGGCCGTAAAGGCGCAGATCGAGGTCGCCGAGAAGCTCCTCGCCCACCTCGGCAACGGTCGCCGGGCGATCACTTGCGACCTGACCGAGGGGGAGCGCGAGCTCGCGCGCGACTTCTTTCTGCTCTCGGCCAAGCGCACTCTCTTCGCCTGCAACGTCGCCGAGGCCGAGCTCGCGACGGCGGATGCGAACCCGCACGTCGCCAAGGTGCGCGACTGGGTGGCACACCACCATGGCGCGGAGGCGGTGGTCGTCTCGGCGCGGATCGAGGCGGAGCTCGCCGAGCTCGCGCCCGACGAGGCGAAGGACTATCTCGCGACCCTCGGCGTCGAGGAGTCAGGGGTCTCGGCGCTGATCCGCGCGACCTATCACCTGCTCGGGCTGATCACCTTTCTGACCTCGGGCGAAAAGCAGGTGCGCGCCTGGACCATTCACGCCGGCGAGACCGCCGCGGCCGCCGCCGGTACGATTCACACGGATTTCGAGCGAGGGTTCATTCGCGCCGAGACGATCGCGTACGAGGATCTGGTGCGGTTGGGATCGTGGAGCGCCGCGCGCGACGTTGGGGCGTTGCGCCAGGAGGGACGCGACTACCTCGTTCGCGACGGCGACGTCATACTCTTCAAATTCAACGTTTGAGACCAGGAGGCAACGATGGAGTGGCTCGCCGACCCGCAGATCTGGATCGCCTTCGCGACGCTGACCGCGCTCGAGATCGTTCTCGGCATCGACAACATCATCTTCATCTCGATCCTGGCCGGGAAGTTGCCCGTGGCCGAGCAGGCGCGTGCGCGCACGCTCGGTCTCGCCCTCGCGATGATCATGCGCATCCTGCTGTTGCTGTCGCTCGCCTGGATGGTGCGGCTGACCGACCCGCTGGTCACGTTGCTCGGTTTCGACCTCGCCGGCCGCGACCTGATCCTGTTTGGCGGCGGCCTCTTTCTGATCGCGAAGAGCACCTACGAGATCCACGAGAGGTTGGAGGGCGAGGAAGGGCACACCTCGGCGAGAGTCGCGGCGAGCTTCGCCGGCGTGCTCGTCCAGATCCTGCTGCTCGACATCGTCTTCTCGCTCGATTCGGTGATCACCGCGGTCGGCATGGTGAAGCAGATACCGGTCATGGTGGCGGCGGTGATCGTCGCGGTCCTGGTCATGATGGTCGCGGCCGGTGGCATCTCGGCATTCGTCGACCGGCACCCGACCGTCAAGATGCTGGCGCTCTCCTTTCTGCTGCTGATTGGCACCTCGCTTGTCGCCGAGGGTCTGCACTTCCACATCCCGAAGGGATACATCTACTTCGCGATGGCATTCTCGGTGGGGGTCGAGATGCTCAACCTGCGACTGCGACGGCGGGCGCCCGAGCCGGTCAAGCTCCACCAGCCGATCGTGCGCAACGGCGGCCCGGCCGGCGCCGCGGGCTGAGCGCCCGCGACAGCGCGCGTCAGCGTGGGCGGTAGAGGCTGGCGTAGACGCCCAGGCAGCGGTCCTGGACGACCTCGATCCCGGCTGCGGCGAGGCGGCGGGCGGATTCGTCGTGGCGGATGCCGCTCTGCAGCCAGACGACGTCGGGGCGGCGCCCGGGCGGCAGGGCCAGGATCTCGTCGGCGTGGCGCGGGATGTTCGACGAGCGGCGGAAGATATCGATGACCGCGACGCGCTCGGGCAGGCTCGCGAGATCGGGGTAGGCCTGCTCGCCGAAGGCGGCGGCGATCCCGGGATTGACAGGAATCACGCGGACTCCCGAATGTTGGAGCCGGCGCGGGATGTCGACCGCGGGCTCGCCGACGCGGTCGTCGCCCTTCATGCCGATCACCGCGACGGTGGTCATCGCGCGGACGATCTCGGCCAGGCGCTCCTCGTCGTCGACGATCCCTCCGCGGTGGCTCACTGGCGCATTCTACTTGCCACATCTCGATGCCCGCTCGCTTCGCTCGCATTGCGACCGTGCGGGTTTCTCTGCTGGGCGTCTCTGGTGGCGGAACGCTCCCCGCGTCTCGTTCGTGCCAGTGACCGACACAAGCTCCCTTCGATGTCGTCCTGAGCGCAGCGAAGGACCTTGCGTGAGGGCGAGGAGCCACCGTCCTCGCTTCTTCAGCCGAGGACGCGAGATCCTTCACTTCGTTCAGGATGGCGGTGGCCGGCGCACGAGACACGCGAAGTAGAGCTGCGCGATCGGTGGCTGTAGCAGCTCGCCGGGCAGACCCTGCGGCGCTCTGAATTGGGCGGTCGCCGGCCCACGGGATAGCATCGGCGGTCGGAAGGAGAATTCGCTTGAATTTCGCGTGGACCGAGGAACAGCGGGCGATCCAGGAGGCGGCGCGGGACTTCGCGCTGCGCGAGATCGACCCGATCGTTGAGGAGTACGACGAGGCGCAGAAGTTCCCGATGGCGGTGATGAAGAAGGCCGCCGAGCTCGGCTTCCTAGGAGTCATCTTCCCGGAGGAGTACGGTGGCGCGGGCCTGGGCTACGTCGAGTACGTGATGGTGGTCACCGAGCTCTCTAAGGTCGACCCGTCGGTCGGCATCTCGGTCGCGGCCCACAACTCGCTCTGTACCAACCACATCTTCAAGTACGGCAACGAGGAGCAACGCCGCCGGTGGGTGACCCCGCTCGCCCGGGGCGAGAAGATCGGTGCCTGGGGGCTGACCGAAGCCGGCTCCGGTTCGGATGCGGCCGCCGCCGGCACGACGGCCCGCAAGGTCGACGGCGGCTGGGTCCTCGACGGCGCCAAGGTCTTCTGCACGCACGGCTCGGTGGGCGACGTCTGCGTCGCGATGGCGGTGTCGGACCCGGAGGGCAAGCGCGGCCACAACATGTCGGCGTTCGTCGTCGAGAAGGGCATGGACGGTTTTCGCTCCGGCAAGAAGGAGAACAAGCTCGGCATCCGCGCCTCGGACACGGCCGAGGTGATCTTCGAGGAGTGCTTCGTGCCGGACGAGAACCTGCTTGGCGTGCCGGGAGAGGGGTTCAAGCAGGCGATGGCGGTGCTCGACGGCGGGCGTATTTCGATCGCCGCGCTCGGCCTGGGCACGGCGATCGGCGCCTACGAGACGGCGCTCCGGTACGCTCAGGAGCGCCAGCAGTTTGGCCGGCCGATCAGCCAGTTCCAGGCGATCGGATTCGCTCTGGCCGAGATGGCGACCAAGATCGCCGCCGCGGAGGCGCTCACTTTCGCCGCCGCCGTCGAAATGGACCGGACCGGCAAGGTGACCCTGATGGCCTCGGAAGCGAAGCTGCTGACCGGAGAAGTCGCGGTCTTCTGCGCCGAGCGTGGCGTGCAGATCCATGGCGGCTACGGGTTGGTCAAGGACTATCGCGCCGAGAAGTTCTATCGCGACGTCAAGATCTGCACGATCGGCGAGGGGACCAGCGAGATTCAGCGGCTGGTGATCGCTCGCCAGCTGCTCTCGGCATGACCGCAGCCGCCCGGCCGGTGCCGCGTGCGCTGGCGCGCAGCACGCTCGATCTCGACGACCTGGTCGAGCGCTTGCGCTTGCGCCAGCCGCGGGCGGTCGGCCAGGCGATCTCGGTGGTCGAGGCGGGTGGCGAGCGGCAGGCGGAGCTGGTGCGTCGTGTCTACGGCGCGACCGGTCGCGCGCGCATGATCGGTGTCACCGGACCGCCCGGCGCGGGCAAGTCGACGCTCGTCGACCGTCTCGCCGCGGCGATCCGGGTGCGCGGCGAAAGCGTCGGCATTCTCTGCGTCGATCCGAGCTCGCCGTTCTCCGGCGGCGCGTTGCTCGGCGACCGCATTCGCATGCAGGAGCGCGCCACCGACCCGGGCGTCTTCATTCGCTCGATGGCGACGCGGGGGACGATGGGCGGACTGGCCCGCTCGACCCGCGACGCCGCCGACCTGCTCGATGCCGCCGGCTTCGACTGGGTTCTGATCGAGACTGTTGGCGTCGGACAGGATGAAGTAGACATCGTGCGCAGCGTCGACAGCGTGTTGGTGGTCGCCGTGCCTGGGCTCGGCGACGACATCCAGGCGATCAAGGCCGGCATCATGGAGATCGCCGACGTCTTCGTGCTCAACAAGGCGGACCGCGAAGGCGCCGAGCGGACCTACAAGGACCTCGCCATGGTGCTGTCGCTCTCTGATCACGACGAATCGAGCTGGCTGCCGCCGATCGTCCGCACCGTCGCCCCTCGCGGCGAGGGCGTCGAGGAGCTGCTCGAAGCGATCGGACGGCACCGCGACTGGCTGGCCGAGGCGGGACGGCTCGCCGAGCGGCGCCGTCAGCAGTTGCGGCTGCGCGTCGAAACGATACTCAAGGACCGCATTCTCGCGGCGGCACGCTCCGAGGCCGGGCTCGACACGGAGATCACCGAGGGGTTCGCGGCTCGAACCGACCCCTACCAGCTCGCCGACGCGCTCTTTCGCGACGTCGTGCGGGCCGAGAGCGCGCGCGTCCAGGCCGCCGGTGCGGCGGAGGAGGAAGGATGATCCGCAAGGTCGACCATCTGGGAATCGCCGTGCGCTCGATCGAGGAGGCGCGCGGATTCTGGGAAGCGCTCGGCCTCGAGGTCGGCGAAATCGAAGAGGTGCCCCACGAGGGTGTGCGAATCGCCATGCTCCGCTGCGGCGAGACCCGCCTCGAGCTGCTCGAGCCGACCAGCTCGGAATCGCCGATCGCGAAGTTCCTGGAGCAGCGCGGCCCTGGCATCCACCACCTCTGCCTCGGCAGCGACGACATCGAGGCGGACGACGCCCGCCTGCGCGCGCGCGGCGCGCGGCTCCTGCGCGAGCGACCGACAGCGGGTGCCGGCGGCGCGCGGGTCCAGTTCGTCCATCCCAAGAGCGCCGGAGGCGTGCTCGTCGAGCTCGCGCAGGGAGGGCACGGCGAGTGATCGAAGCCGGCTCGCTCGTGGTCGTCCACCTCGCCAACCCGACGGAGAAGTTTTGGGGGGTGCTGATCTCGCTCGAGGGCGCTGGGGCTGTTTTTCGCGGTCTGTCGCTCGACACCTTCGAGGACTGGGTCACCGAGCTCGCGCGTGGCGAGAGCGCATCGCTCGGCCTCGGTACTGTCTTCGTGCCGCTCTTCCGGATCGAGCGGATCTTCCTCGACGAGCAGGTCGGAGCGGTCGAGAGCTACCGCCAGCGCTTCGAGCGCCGTGTCGGTGTGGCGGTCGAGCGCTACCTGGACCTGGCCGCCCACGACGGCTCCGAGCACGGCCCCTCTTAGCCGGCCGACCGCCTGCTCGAGGCGGACCGCCCGTTGGCGTGAGCTACGGGCGGTCCCGATTCCGGCGGAGACCCCGATCGCTCGGAGCCGCGCCGATCGCCTCGAAGCGAGCGGCGATCAGCCGCCCGCGCCGGAAAAGGCGCCGTACATCGAGATCGCCGTGCCGATGGCCCAGACCACCGCCGAGCCCGCCCAGCGCAGGAAGTTCGTCTTGCAGGCCTCCCAGTTCTTGGCGACGTAGACGAAGATCACGAACGGGATCAGCAGGCTCGCGAGCCCCCAGCCGATGCTGGTCTTGAAGGCGTGGATCAGGATCATGATGCCGAAGATCAGCATGCCGATGCCTCCGGCGACCGAAAGGATCATGCCGACAGTACCCATGGTTTCCTCCTCTTCGAGCGAACCGCTTCCGGCTCCGGCGGGACGGTCCGAGCCACGCGCCCGGCTTCGCCTGTCGGAGCTTCCGACGGAATCGGTCGGTTGGATCTTCTCTTCCTAGAACGACGAATCGCCGCCGTGAGTGACGGGACGATCTACTTTCCCTTCGGCAGGTCGGCCGAGAGCGTCAGGTCGACCGACCAGCGGTCGCCGAAGAACTCGTGCTCGCCGTCCGTGAAGAACCGCCCCGCGAGCTTGCCGCCGGCGGCCGAGAACCCTTCGACCTCGAGCGTGCCGCTGCTCGAGAAGCCGCTCTTTTCGAGCTCTTGGTGGCAGACCTGGACGGAGAAGATGTCGCCGCCCGCGGTCACGCTGACGACGAGGGCGTCGCCCAGCTCACCGAATTGGGCGTCGAAGTCGGGCCGCTTGGACTTCGACGAGTCTTTCTCGCTCGCGACGATCGTCCAGGCCTTCTCGCCGGAGAACTCCTCGTGCGGGGTCACGACGACGAAGGCGAGCTTGGCCTCCCGGCCGTTGCCGACGTAGTTGCCGGTCACGGTTCCGGCGGCGGCGGCACCAGCGCCCACGAGCGCGAGCGCCAGGGCGAAGTATGACGTGAGCGGACGCAGACGACGGGCTGGCGATGCCGGCATCGTGACCTCCATTGGAACGGTTGGTGACTTCCGCACTATAGAACGAATTCGGTGCGGTCGAGGCGACAGCGGTAATGGGGGCGGGCAGCCTTCCGGTGGCTTGCTACGTTCGATTACCTGTTCGGAGCTGAGACCGTAGAGCGCCGGCCCGGCGACTCCGAGCAGCCCCAGGCAGAGGTAGAGCTGGCCGCAGTGGTGTCCCTCCTGCTCGAGCATGGCGCGCAACCACTTGCCGACCGAGAGCGACCGTCTGCGGAACGGATGCTGGCGTCGTGGCCGCCCGGACGAGCGCGGTCCCACCCCGATCGCTTCCCGCTGGACCGGCGCCTCAGCCCTGCCGGCGCTGAAACTCGGCCATGAACGACGTGAGCGCGTCGACGCCGGCTTCCGGAAAGGCGTTGTAGATCGAAGCGCGAATGCCGCCTACCGAGCGGTGCCCCTTGAGGCCGTCGAGCCCGGCCGCGGTCGCCTGCTGGACGAAGGCCTTCTCGAGCTCCTCGCTCGGCAGCCGGAAGGTCACGTTCATCGAGGAGCGCGCCGCCGGTTGCGCGTGGCCGCGGAAGAAGCCGCCCGAGCCGTCGATGGCGGAATAGAGCTTGCCCGCCTTGCGCTGATTGCGCGCCTCGACGGCGGCGAGACCGCCTTCGGCCTGCAGGTGCCGGAGCACCAAGCGGAGAATGTAGATCGCGAATGCCGGGGGCGTGTTGTAGAGGGAGCGCTCCTGGGCGTGGGTCGAGTAGGCGAGGTAGGTCGGTAGCGAGCTCGGGGAGCGGTCGAGCAGGTCGGCGCGCACGATCACCAGCGTCAGGCCCGCGATCGAGAGGTTCTTCTGGGCGCCCGCGTAGATCAGACCGAAGCGCGAGATGTCGGTTGGACGGCAGAAGATGTCGGACGAAGCGTCGTTGATCAGGGGCACGCCCGCGGGTATGTCGGGGAGAGCGTGGTACTGGGTGCCGAAGATCGTGTTGTTCGAGGTCATGTGGACGTAGGCCGGCGCCGCGCTGAACGCGAGCTCGGCCTGCGCCGGGATGCGATCGTGATTCGTCTCCTTCGAGCTCGCCGCGACATGGACCGCACCGACTCTCTTCGCCTCCTTGATCGCCTTCGCTGACCAGACGCCGGTGTCGATGTAGTCGGCGGTGCCGTCCGGCGGCAGCAGGTTCAACGGCACCATCGAGAACTGCAAAGTGGCGCCGCCCTGGAGGAAGAGCACTTCGTAGCCGTCGGGCACGGCGGCGAGCTCGCGCAAGTCGGCCTCGGCGCCGAAGCAGATCTCCTCGAAGACCTTGGAGCGGTGGCTGATTTCGAGGACGGACATGCCGACGCCGGGCAGGGCCACGAGGTCCTCCTGGGCCTGTTCGAGGACGGCGAGGGGAAGCACGGCCGGGCCGGCCGAGAAGTTGAAGATGCGCTCACTCGAATCGGACATGAAGGGGCTCCTTGCCTTGGGGGCGGGCTGGACGCTCGCGACGAGAATCCTAACAGCGTCGTCGTGGCTGCAAAGGCGACTCGCTCCGCTCGTACTTGGTTCGTTCAGGCGGCGAGCCGAAGTTCGGCTAGCATGCGCCGCGATGCTCAGCCGCGAGGAGTCGACCCAGCTGCTCGAAGACATCCGAATCCTCGCCTCCGAGGAGATGGAGGGGCGCGCCACGGGTAGCAAGGGCGCGGAGCGGGCACGGCGCTACATCGCGGAGCGCTTCGCCACGATCGGTCTCGAGGTGCTCGCGGACGACTACCGCCACCCGTTCGAGCAGGATGGCGTCGCCGGAGTCAACTTGGTCGGCGTGCTGCCCGGCGCCGAGCCGTGGCTCGGCTGGGTGCTCGTCCTCGCGCACCACGATCACCTGGGCGTGATCGCGGGCGAGCTTCACCCCGGCGCCGACGACAACGCTTCCGGAGTCGCGGCGATGCTGGCCGTTGCTGGCCGTCTCGCCGCGGCCGGGACCCTGCGCACGCTTCTCTTCGTCTCGCCCGACGCCGAGGAGCAAGGGCGAGCGGGGTCGGCGGCGCTTGTCGAAGAGCCTCTCCTGCCGCTCGAGCGCGTGGAGCTCGTGGTCAACTTCGACATGCTCTCCCGCAGTGTCGCCGGCGAGCTCTGGGTCGCCGGTTGCGCGCATTCGCCCGAGCTGGCGGCGCCATTACGCGCTCTCGCGGCGCGCTCGCCGGTCCTGCTCCGGCTGGGGCACGATCGCCCCGATCCGCGCGCAGAGCGCCAGGACTGGACGACCGAGTCCGACCACGCCGCGTTTCACGAAGCGGGCCTGCCCTGGCTCTATTTCGGGGTCGAGGATCACGACGACTACCACACGCCGCGCGACAGCTTCGAGCGGATCGACGCCGACTTCCTGCTCCGTGTCGCCGCGACCGTGACCGACTTTCTCGCCGAAATCGCGAACAGCCGCTGAGCTGGTGGCCCTGGCCTCAGCCCGCGCCGAGTGAGTCGAGCGCGGCGGCCAGGGCTCGCGCGAGCGGGGCAGCGATGCGCTCGACCTTCTCCGGTCCGATCGTGGACTCGGAGAAGGGGAGCCACGGGTCCCCGAGCAGGTCGCGGCGAGCTTCGAAGCAGAGCACCTGTCCTGGGTAGCGGCGCGAGTGTCGAAAGGCGGCGGTGGCCGGGTGGAGCGCGTAGGTCGCGTTGGTCGCCACTTCCAGGCCGGCGGCGGCGAGCTCGGAGCGCACCGATTCGACCAGCGCCGCCGGC
Source organism: uncultured Acidobacteriota bacterium (assembly GCA_963700315.1). Classification (GTDB taxonomy): domain Bacteria; phylum Acidobacteriota; class Thermoanaerobaculia; order Multivoradales; family JAGPDF01; genus JACTMI01. Next base: position 26,765 of record CAVOXC010000010.1, read on the forward strand.
GCCAGTCGCTCGCCCGCCTCGGTAGCCACGATCAGATCGAGCTCCGGTCGCAGCGGCCAGCGGCCGATCTGGTCCTGGGCATAGGCGCGCCGTAGCGAGGTGACGATGTCGTCGTCGACGGCCACGTCGATCGAACGGGGAGCGAAGGTGTGGGGTGTGACGGCCAGTCCGGAGCCGTCGGCGCAGACTGTCGCGTAGGCCTTCGCGGCGAGCGCGGCGTAGCGCGCGTGCAGGTCGAGCAAGAGCGCGCGATCGTCCGGGTGGCGCACGTAGGCGGGGACGCCGGCCGTCATGCCCGCCTCGATGGTGCCGGAAACGACGCGGTTGCAGTCGACGAGCGTGCGCGGGAGCGTGGCCCGGAGTAGCAGGCCGCCGATGCTCGCGCCGAGGCGGCGAACGATCGCTTCGGCGAGCTCCGGAGCTCCCTCGTCCGTGTTGACATGGAAGAACTCGTGGAGGTCGGCGGGCAGCGGGCCCGCGAGGCGTGCCGCCACCGCGTCGAAGTGCCTTCGCTCGGTCGCGCCGTGGGGGATCTCGAGCAGGAGGCGCGGGGCCGCTCCAAGCGGTCCGAAGCGGCTCATCTCCGCGACCTCGCCGAGCGCTGCTCGAGTCGCCAAGCCGGGCCTCAGATCGCGACCAGCCGCAGACCGAGTACGTCGGCGCTGCCGTTCGCGATGCGCTCGACAGTGGCGCGATCGGGCGCTCGGTCGAGGTGGATCGTCGCGATCGCCGCCTGGGAGCCCTCGAACAGCAGATTCTCGGTCTCCTGCACGTTGATGCCGGCGGCGCGCAGCTGGTCGAAAACGTGGGCGAGCACGCCCGGCCGGTCACGGTGGCGGACCACCAGGCGATGGGTCGCGCGTGACCGCTTGGCCAGGTTGACGCAGTTCGGGACGCGACCGGTCTCGAGGTAGCTGCGCACCACCCGAACTGTCTCTGTCGCGATCGCCTCTTGCGCCTGATCGGTCGAGGCGCCGATGTGGTGCGTGCCGTAGACGTTGGCGAGCGAGATCAGCGGATCGGTGAACTCGCCGGTCGCGCTCGCGGGCTCTTGCGCGAAGACGTCGAGCCCGAGGCGCAGTCCCTTCTCGCGGGTCGCCGCTTCCAGCGCCGCGGCGTCGACCACCTCGCCACGCGAGGTATTGACGAACGTGGCGCCCGTCTTGAGGCGGCCGAGGACGCCGGCGTCGACGAGGCCGCGGGTCTCCGGACCGAGCGCGACGTGGACGGTGAGGATGTCGCACCGCGCGGCGACCTCCGCCGGATCGGGAGCGAGCCGAATCGTCACGACTTCGGCGGCGTTCGCGAGCCCGAGCGCCGCGGACTCCTCGGTCGAGAGCTCGCGATCCGCTCCGGCGAAACGACGGCTCCAGGCGATGATCGGCATGCCGAAGGCGGCGGCGCGGCGAATCGTCGCGCAGCCGATCGAGCCGAGCCCGAGCACGCCGAGCACCTGTCCGTGGAGGCCTCGCGACTTCGAGTACTCCTGCTTGTTCCAGCGGCCGGCGCGCAGATCGGCGACGTTGTCCGGAATCCGCCGGTCGAGCGCCAGGATCAGCCCCAGCGCGAGCTCGGCGACGGCGATGGCGTTCTTGCCGGGGCAGTTCGCGACGTAGATCCCGCGCGCGGCCGCGGCGCCGACGTCGATGGTGTTGACACCAGCGCCGGCGCGTACGACGAGCGCGAGCTCGCCGGCCTCGAGCATCGGCGCGGTGACCCTGGTCGAGCGGACGACGAGCACTCGTGCGCCCGAGTCGCGGATCGCCTCGGCCAGGGTGTCGTCTTTCAGGCCGGGGCGGAAATCGACTTCACAGCCGGCGGCCGCGAGGCCGTCGAGGCCGCTCGTTTCGAACTTGTCGGCAACCAGGACTTTCATCGAAATCCCCTCGGAGGAGCGTGGTTCTGGTGGCGAGAGCGCCCGGCCGGACGGGACCAGACCGGCGTTCCGAGTCTATGGCCGGCTGGCGCCGACGCGGCCCGCCCCACGGAACGGGGTCCCGCCCGGATGCCTCCGCGCGCTCAGATTTCGTGGACGAGCAGGCCGTCCCGCAGTTTGGGCTCGAACCAGGTCGACTTCGGCGGCATGATCTCGCCTGCGTCCGAAACGGCGAGGAGGTCTTCTACAGTCACGGGGTGCAGCGCGAACGCGATCGCCGCGGCGCCGGAGTCGACCCGGCGCTCCAGCTCCTCGGGGCCCCGGATGCCGCCGACGAAGTCGACGCGGGGGTCCGTCCGCAGGTCGCCGATGCCGAGAATCGGCGCCAGCACGCTCTCCTGGAGGATCTGGCAATCGAGCGCAGCGACCGGCGAGCCCGATTCTGCCGGAGGCAGCGCGAGTTGCCACCAACGGTCGCCCAGGTAGACGCCGACCTGTCCCCTGAGCGCGGGCAGGGCCGGGCCCGGAGCGAGCCCGAGATGCTGCTCGAGCTCGGCGCGGATCGCGTCGACGGCGCGACCGCCGAGGTCGGCGACGACCCGGTGATAGGGCAGGATCTGCACTTGGTCGTGGGGAAAGGCGACCGCGAGGAAGGTGTTGAAGTCCCCCGCGCCCGGTGCTGGGGGATGGACCGCCGGATCCGCGCCGAGCTCAGAGCGCGCGCGCCAGGCCGAGGCGGCGCGATGGTGGCCGTCGGCGATGTAGAGCTCGGGTAGCTCGCCGAAGGAGGCGACCAGGGCATCGCGATCGGCGGCGCCGGCTCGCCAGAGCGTGTGGGCAATGCCGTCGGCGGCGGTGAAGTCGTAGAGCGGGGCGCCGGACACGATGCGCTCGACCGCAGTGTCGATCGGATTCGCGGCCTTGTAGGTCAGGAAGACCACGCCGGTCTGGGCGCGCAGAGTGACGATGTGGCGGGTACGGTCGTCCTCCTTCACGCGCCGAGTCTTCTCGTGCTTCTTGATGACGTCGGCCTCGTACTCATCGACCGAGAAGGCCGCCGCGACGCCGGTCTGGACGTGACCGCCCATGCGCAACCGGTAGACGTAGACGCTCGCCTCCAGCTCGGTTTCGAGCGCCCGCTCGGCCTTGAGCCGCTCGAGCGTGGCGCGCGCGCGATCGTAGACCTCGGCAGCGTAGGGATCCGCGTCGCCGGGCAGCTCGAGCTCGGAGCGGGTGACGCGCAGGAATGAAAGCGGCTCGTCTGCGGCCAGATCGCGGGCCTCGACGGTCGAAACGACGTCGTAGGGAACGGAGGAGATGCGTGCCGCGAGCTCGGCACGGGGGCGCAATGCACGGAAAGGGGTCAGCTTTGCCATAATGAAGATTCTAGTCGGGCGCCGCGCACGGGTGCGTGCCGCGACGACGCTGGCCAGCGAACCGCAATCACGAGCGAAAGAGACCGCATGACCGCACTCTCTATTGGACTCTTGGGCTGCGGCCGGGTAGGCCGCAACCTGATCCGGATTCTCACCGGGTCGAACGACCTCGAGGTCGCCGCCGTGTTCGATCCGTTCGAGCCGGAGCAGCTCGAGTACCTGCTCAAGTTCGATACCCTGTTGGGTCGCTTCCCCGAGCCGTTGCACCTCGATCGGGATCACCTGGTCATCGGCTCGAAGCGCATCGCGGTGCACGCCGGGCCCGCTGCCGCGCTTCCCGACTGGCGAGCGCTCGGGGTCGACGTGGTCGTCTTTGCCACGGGCCGGCCGGTCAGTCGCGCCGACATCGACCTCGAGATCGCGCGCGGGGCCGCCCGCGTCGTGCTCTGCTCGCCGCCGGCGGAATCGCCCGACGCCACCATCGTCTTCGGCGTCAACGAAGAGACGCTCCGGGCGGAGCATCGGATCGTCTCGGTCGGCTCGGTCACGGCGGTCTGCATCGCGCCGATTCTCAAGCTGCTCGAGGAGCGCTTCGGCGTCGAGCGCGCCTTCCTGACCACGGTCCACGCCTACGGCACCCGCCTCGCCCTCGCCGACGCGCCCGCCGACGACATGCGCTCGGGGCGCGCCGCCGCGGAGAACATCATTCCGCAGCAGACCAATGCCGACGAGCTGATCGCCGAGTTGATGCCGTCGCTCGCCGGCAAGGTCTCGGGCATGGCGATGAACGTGCCGGTGCCGAACGGCTCGGTCGTCGACCTGACCTGCTGGCACCCGCGTACAGTCTCCGTCGAGGAGATCAACGCCGCGGTGCGGGCAGCCGCCGAAGGCGCACTCTATGGCCTTATCGACTACGAGGACGAGCCGATCGTCTCTTCGGACATCGTCAAGACGCCGTTTTCGGGCACCTTCGACTCACTCTCGACCATGGTGGTGGGTGGCAGGATCTCGAAGACACTGACTTTCTACGACAACGCTTGGGGCTACGCCCACCGCGTCGTCGATCTGCTTCGCCGCATGGCGGCGTTCGCCGACGAGGAGACCCAGGGATGAGCGTTCGCGTCGGCATCAACGGCTTCGGACGGATCGGGCGGTCGGTTTTCCGCATTCTCGCGGCGAAGCCCGGGGTCGAGGTCGTCTGCGTCAACGACTTGTACGACAACGAGATGCTGGCCTACCTGCTCCGCTACGACAGCGTCATGGGCCGATTCAAAGGCAGTGTCGCGACCGACGACGATTTCCTCTACGTCGACGGCAAGAAGATCCACATGACGGCCGAGCGCGACCCCGCGGCGATTCCCTGGGGTGATCTCGGCGTCTCGATCGTGATCGAGTCGACCGGAGTATTCCGCACGCGCGAGAAGATCGCCCGCCATCTCTCCGCCGGGGCCGAGCGCGTCATTCTCACCGTGCCCGCGAAGGACGAGATCGACGCGATGATAGTGATCGGTGTCAACGACGAGGAGCTTCGTCCCGAGCACCGTGTCGTCTCCAATGCCTCCTGCACGACCAATTGCCTCGCGCCCATCGCCAAGGTCCTGCACGAACGCTTCGGCATCGAGGAGGGCGTTCTCTCGACAGTGCATGCCTACACCAACGACCAGCGCCTCGCCGACGTGCCGCACAAGGATCTGCGCCGCAGCCGGGCGGCGACCGACAACATCATTCCCACTTCGACCGGCGCCGCGCGCGCGGTGGGCAAGGTGCTGCCGGCACTCAAGGGCAAGCTCGACGGCGTGGCGCTGCGCGTGCCGGTGCCCGACGGCTCGGTGGTCGACTTCGCCTGCCGGCTCGTCGCCAAGCCGTCCGCCGCCGAGATCAACGCGGCCGTGCGCGCGGCGGCGAGGGGCCCGCTCGCGCGGGTAGTCGAGTACACCGAGGAGCCGCTCGTTTCGACCGACATCATCGGCAATCCGCACTCGTCGATCTTCGACGCCTTGCTGACCCAGGCCGAAGGCGACGGCTGGGCGCGGGTCGTCTCTTGGTACGACAACGAGTGGGGCTACTCGAATCGGGTGGTCGATCTGATGGATCGATTGGTCGCCCTCGGCGCCTGACTCCGGCCTGCCGCGGAAGCTGCGTCGCCGCCGTTGCCGGCGGACGCCTGAGTGCGCTGTGAGAGAATCGCCGCTCCCGTCGAACGGACTGGAAAGGAGGGGGTGAGTGCGTCGTGTCGGAGTCTTCGGTTGGGGCATCGTCGCGCCCAAGTCGGCCAACGTCGAGGCCTTCGCGCGCCAGCTCGAGTCGTCCGAGAGCTGGCTCGAGCCCTTCAACGGCTTCGGACCGGATTGCTTTCTGGTCGGCCGCCCCGACTTCTCGTTCGCCGACTACAAGCCCTGGATCGAGGCACGCTTCCCACCCAATCGCTTCTCGACCCTGGAAGCAAAGATGGACATGCCGACTCAGTTCGCGATCGGCGCATTCATCCAAGCGCTCGGCCAGAATCCCGGCCTCGAGCACGAGCTCGAGCGGCTCGGCGCCGAGGCCCACGTCTACGTCGGTACGGGGCTCGGCGCGCTGAAGACGATCGGCGACAACGCCGTCCAGCTCTACCACGCGCAACGTCGTTGGAACCGCTTCTGGACGCAACCCGAGCGCAACCGGGCGCTCGCCGAGTACCTCGCCCATCCTGAGAACCTCGACCCGACGCTCGAAGTGCCGGTCTTCCCTGAGGAGGTGCCACCGGAGGAGGTGGAGCTCGCCGAGGATCGCTTCTGGGAATTCTGGACGCGGCGTTCGCCCGAGCTGCACGAGTATCTCGACGAGCTACGCAGCATCGAAGCGCTCACCGTCGATGGTCCGGTCGAGACCGGCAAGATCGCCATCCTCAAGGAGAAGCAGCGGCGGCGGCAGCGCTTGCAGCGCAAGTGGGGAGCGCCCAACCCGCCCTGGCACGAATCCTCGGCCAACCTGCTCTGGAACATCCACAATACGCCCGCGGCGCAGATCTCGATGATGGGCCGGATCACCGGTCTCGCGTTCGCGCCGGTCGCCGCCTGCGCCACCTTCGGCGTCACCCTGAAACTCGCGATCGACGCCATCTCGCGTGGCGAGGCCAGGGCCGTCGTGATCGGCGCCGCCGACCCGCCGCCGTTGCCGGTGACCGTCGGTGCCTTCTATAGCGCGCGCGTCATCGCGGCCGACGGCCAGGTGTCGAAGCCGCTGACCACGCTGCGCGGCACGCACGTCTCGGGCGGGGCGGCGGTCTGGATCGTCGGCGACCTCGAGCACATGACCGGTCTCGGATTCCGCCCGCTCGGACTCGAGCCTCTGGCGGTGGGCGTGTCATCGGACGCGGATCACATCATCACGCCTTCGAAAGACGGACCGACCGCCGCGATTCGCCAGGCGATGGCCCGGGCTGGCGTCGAGGCCGCCGAGGTCTCGACTTGGGATCTCCACGCCACGGCGACCCCAGGCGATTTCCAGGAGGTCGAGAACCTCCGCGACGTCCTGCCGGAGTCGGTGGTCGTGAGCGCCCGCAAGGGGACGTTCGGACATGGCATGGGCGCCGCCGGCGGCTGGGAGCTGACGGCGCAGTATCTCGGCTACGAGCGGGGCTCGCTGTTTCCCACGCCGCTCGCCGCGAACGAGCTCAATCGCGAGATCGGCGGCGTGCACCGCGGCTTCGTCTTCGACACCGGCTGCCCGGCGCCCGCCGGTCTTGCCGGCAAGCTCTCGATGGGGGTCGGCGGCGTGAACGCCTGCGTGATCTCGCGCCCCTGGCCGCGCACGGAGGACAGGCCGGTCGCTGCGCCGGCGAGCCCTGCAGCCGAGGAGTGACAACGTGATTCGAATCCGCACCCGCACCCGGAGCCGCAGCGGCGGCTCCGCTCTCTTTGTCTTGATCCCCGTCCTCGCTCTCGCCGGCTGCTCGCGCGGCGCGGCTGACGCGGCGGAACCCACGCCAGCCGCCGCAAACGCGGCGGCGACGCCCGCGCCGACGGTGGCCTCCGCGCCAGCGGTGGCGCTCGCTGCTCCCGGCGTGGCGCCGACGGCGGCGCCCACCGGCGCTTCGGCCGCCGACGAGCGGCTCGCTCCCGAGCAGATTCCCTTGGTGGTCGCCCGCCTCGGCTCCCTCGAGATCTCGCGCGCGGATCTGCTGGCCCGGGCGGCGGAAGCCCGCGGCGCTCTGGCCGAGCGCGGGGTGCGCCAACCGCCCTCGACGCGTGGTTTCTACCGGAGCGTGCTCGACGACATCATCGGCAATCGTCTGCTCTACCGCGACCTCGTTGCCCGCGGGCTCGGTGCGCCGACTGCGGAGGTCGAAAAGCGCGTCCAGGAGGTTCGTTCCCGATATCCGAGCGAGGAGGAGTTCGAGCGCGTGCTCGAAGCGCGTGGCTTCGACGTCGTGCGACTGCGCGCAGAGATCGCCGAGGGCGTGACCGTCCAGCGCTGGCTGCAAGAGACAGTGATCCCGGCCCTCGTGGTCACCCCCGAGATGACGAAGCAGTTCTACGACGACAATGCCGAGCAGATGATCGCGCCGGAGGCGGTGCGGCTGTCGCACGTTCTGGTGGCCGTGCCGCGCGACGCGGACGATGCCGCCCGCGACGGCGCGCGGCAGAAGGCGGAAGCGTTGCGCGCGCGCATCGCGGGGGGCGAGGACCTGGCGGCGGTGGCGCGTGAAAGCTCGGACGACCAAGGGTCGGCCGAGCGGGGCGGCGACGTCGGCTGGCTGCAACGGGGACAGGCGGTGCCGGCGTTCGAGCAGGCGGCGTTTGCGCTCGCTCCCGGCGAGCTCTCCCCGGTGGTCGAGACGCCGTTCGGGTTCCACGTTCTTCGGGTCGCCGAGACCCGAGCGGAGAAGCAGCTCTCCCTGGATGAAGCGCGCGAGCAGATCGAGAACCTGCTGAAGCAGCGCTTGCTCGAGAACGAGGTGCGCGACACGATCCAGGGCCTCGCCAAGAACGAGAAGATCGAAGTCCTGATCTGACCGAGGCGCCGTGCAGCGCTCCGACGATCTCGTTCGCCGCTCCTTCGTCGTCCTGGGGCTCTTGCTCTCGGCGTGGATGGTCGCGCGCGCGCAGATCGGCGGTGACCAGCTCGACATGCTCGCCAGAGGGTGGCTCTGGGCCGCGCACGGGGAGCTGGTGCCGTACGGCAACCCGCTTTCGAGCGGCGGCAATGGGCTGGGCGCGGCGACCAGCGTGCTTGTCGGCGCGCCGCTCTTCGTCTGGATGGACGCCCGCGCCCCGGTCGCCCTGATCTGGCTCACCCACTTCGCGGCGTTCCTTCTGCTCGACGGCTCCCTGCGGCGCCACCTCTCGGACACCGAGAGGCTCGCCTTCGTGGCGGTCTACTGGCTCAATCCCTGGCGGCTCGAGCCCTCGTCGTACCTTTGGAACCCGAACTACCTCTTTCTGTTCGGCGCGATCCACCTGGCGACAGCGCTCGGCAGCCGGGAGCGCTCTTCGTTCGGGCTGAGCTTCCTGCATGTCCTGGCGCTGGGCCTGGCTTTTCAGCTCCATCCCGGCGCGCTGCTCGCGGCGGCGCTGTCGCTGCTGCTCTGGCTGCGCGGGTACGTGCGCGTGCACTGGGCCGGATTCGCGACCGGCGCGGCGGTGGCGGTCGCCAGCCTCGTGCCCTGGTTGCTCGCGGTCCGCGCCCATCCCGAGATCGTCGACGCCGGCACCGGTTTTCCCTTCCGTGGCTTGGTCTATCTCTTCCCGCTGCTCAAGGGCCTGCTCTATTTGACCCGGTACGGCTCGCTCGCGCTCAACCGCCAGTCGACGGCCTTCGACTTCACCGAGATTCTCGGCGCCGGGGTCGACGGCTGGCTGGCGCCGATCGCCCACTGGACGTTCCTGGTGGCGAGCGGTGCGACCCTGCTCGTCGCGTTGGCGTCGCTGGCGGTCTTTCTGCGCAGCCGCCGGCCGCTGGCGCGCTGGGCGCCGAGTGGCGCGGCGACGTCCGGGCGGCTCTGGCTGGAGGGGTACACGGCCCTCGCCTTCGTCGCCTCGCTGTTCGTCTTCGCCGCCGCGCCGACGACGCCCCAAGCGTGGCAGGCGTTGATCCTCTTTCATGTGGCGGTGCTGCCAGTCGTTTTCGGCGCCGGCCGCCTCGCCTCGACCGGCCGTTCCGGGCTCACTCGGCGAGCCATTTACGGATTCGTCGCGCTCGCCGTCGGCGCCAACCTGGCGATCGCGGCCGCCGGGCCGAACTTTCGCTGCACCGGTCGGTCGCAGCTCACCTTCCCGTTGCGTTCTCACTCCCAGATGTTCGAAGACTTGGGGATCCAGCAACGCTGCCCCTGGCCCCTCGACGTGCCGCACACCTGGTGGCCGGACGTCCTGCCCGAGGGTGAGGTCGGCGCCGGCTCGGGCGGCGCGCGGCGGTTCCGGCCCAACCCGGAGGCACCGCCTCGACCCTAGACGTCGTTCGTCGCAGCCACCAGAGCTCAGCCTGGGTCTTGACGCTCGACGTCCACCGTCGCCGGAGCTCGCCGAGGCTCGCGTGCTACGCAGACGAGCGCGGGCGGATCGCCCGGCCGCGCGTTGCCGAGCACGCACCCTGGCGGCAGTGTCGGCGCGCCGGGTCGCCGTGGCAGCGGCGGCGGCGCGGGGGGACGGGGCTCCTCGAAGACGAGCGGCGTGCCGCGTGGATACTCGCGGAGCCGCGCGCGCGCCGCCTCGTTCGAAGACTCTGACGCTTCGCGCGTCGCAACCTCGGCGAGCGGCAGCGAGCGGAGATTGCCCTCGACCGTCAGGAAGACGACGCGCCCATGCTCGGTCCGGGCCGTGCCGCGAATCTCGATCCAGCTCCCGTCCTGGAGCGCTAGCTTCTCGGGGCGAGCCGCTCCGGCGGTGACGAGGGCCAGAATGGCCGCGAAGGCGGCGAGCGTGGCGGCGCTGCGAGCCGGGCGCTCCCTCCAGTTGTCGTTCATGGGCTCCTCCTCCTCCCTCGGATAAAGAGAGTCGGATCGCGGTCGCTCCAACTAGCGCGGGAGATCCCGCTGCCCTTCACCAGATCTCGAGGAAGAGGAGGCGCGCGTCGAGCGGGCCGTTCCTGACCGGCATGCGGCGGGAGGGTCTCAGGCCGAGCTCCCTGCCGAGGGAGGCGTCGCCGGCGACGACGATCGCCTTCCATCCGCGGTAGCGGCGCTTCAGCAGATCGCCCAGCCGTCGCCACTCGGCGGGCGAGGAGTCGAGCCGGGAGCCGTGCGGCGGGTTGACCGTGAGGAGGCCCGGCCCTGGCGGCGGTTCGAGCTCGAAGGCATCGCCGGCGGTGAGCGTCGCCCGGTCGGCGAGACCGGCTACGCCGAGATTGCGGCCCGCGGCCGCGATCGCGGCGGCGTCGCGATCGCAACCGAACAGGCGCAGGTCGGGATCGGGCGCGGCGATCGGCTCGGCGCGTACTCGCTCGATCAGGCCCTCGAAAGGAGGCAGCCGCTCGAAACCCCAGAGCTTGCGCAGCCGGTTGGGCGCCCAACCGAGCGCGATCGCCCCGGCCTCGGCGAGGAAAGTGGCCGAGCCGCACATCGGATCGATCACCGGGCCGCGTCCGTCCCAGCCCGAGGCGAGCAGCGCCGCGGCCGCCAGCTGTTCGCGCAGCGGCGCCGTGGTCGTTGCCACCCGATAGCCGCGCCGGTCCAGTGGCTCGCCCGCAAGGTCGAGCAGGAGTGAGGCACGATCCTCGTGCAGGCGGATGCGCAGGGCGACGTCGGGAGAGTCGCGTTCGACGTCGGATCGACGCCCATGACGGTCGCGCTGGGCGTCGACGATGCCGTCCTTGGCCCTCAGGGCGATCCAGCGCGTGTCGGTGAGCACGGAGCGCGCGGTGGTCGCGGCGATCGCGAAGGTCCGCTCAGGGGGGAGCAAGGAGGCGAGCGCGAACGGATCGGAGGCGCTCGCCGCGGCAAGATCGTACAGGGCGCGGTAGAGCGCGTCACCGTCCGGGGCGGGGAAGCTCGCGAGCTCGGCCAGCACTCGGTTGGCGGCGCGCAACCGCCAGCAGGCACGAACCGCGCCGGTGGCGTCGCTCTCGAACGGCACGCCGCCCGGCTCGGCCGGCAGCACCCGCGCGCCGATTGCCTCGAGCTCCGCCGCGACGACCTCTTCGAGGCCGCGCGCCGCCGTCGCGATCCAGCGCGGCGGGCTCACTCGATGGCGAGCTTGCGGTAGCCCCGGTTCCAGTAGACCAACGGCGGGCCGTCCGGCCGCGGCACGCCGGTCGCCACGACCTCCCCGATGTAGAGGGAGTGCGTGCCGGCGGCGTGGTGCGAGTGGATCCGGCAGTCGAGCCAGGCGAGGGCGTCCTCGAGGACCGGCGCGCCGGACTCGGCGGTGGCCCAGCGGCCCGCTGCGAAACGCTCGGTGTCGGGGCCCCAGGCGAAGCGGTCCGAGAGCTCCGCCTGGTCGACCGCGAGGATGTTGACGGCGAAAGTGGCCGCGGGAGTCTGCAGCAGCTGGTGCGCCCGGTGGACGTGGTCGATCATCACGGCGACGAGCGGCGGATCGGGCGACACCGAGGCGAAGGCGGAGACGGTCAGCCCGTGCACCACCTCGCCGGCGCGGATCGTCACCAGCGTGACTCCGGCCGGGAAGTGGCGCAGAGCGTCGCGAAACGAATCGGCGGAGACTGTCACCGCGCGAGGCTCGCGCCGCTGGTCCACGACCTCATTATTTGGAGAACGTTCGTTGGTCGGCGTGCCAGCCGAGCGTCCGCTCGTTGCCGGCCTCGTCCGCGGCGTACACCTCGAGCAACAGGCGGCCCTGTGAGTAGATCGACGGGACGATCCGGATCGAGAGCGAGGCGAGCCCGCAGCCCGCGTCCCAGACGGTCAGCAGCGCCGGTTCGCCGGTGCCCAGAGAGACCCGTTCGCCCAGCTGGACCGGCTTGGCCGCGCGCAGCGCGACCGACACCGTTTCGCCATCGACCGGGACACCGACGCCCTCGACCCCTGGGCCGCAGGGCACCGGCACGACCACGTTGTCGGCCCCTTCGATCTCGAAGCCGATATCGCCGCAATTCGAAGGGGGCGGGAAAGAGAGCTTGACCTTCTGGCGACGCCGGTCCTCGAGACCATTGTCGGCGTCGGGCGGAACCGCCTCGGTCGAGAAGATCGTCCCCCAGGGGGCGACCGGATCGATGGCGAAAGGGATTGGCGTGGAATCGGCGATGCGGCCGCGGTCGTCGAGCACGCGCGCCATCACCGTGTGCTTGCCGGCGTAGTCGCCGAGGTTCTCGAGCTCGGTCTCGCTGACCTCCTTGCCGTCGAGGAAGATCCGCCAAGCGACGACCTTCGAACCCTGCTGCGAAGGGCGAACTCGGACTTCCGGCGCCTTGGCGACACAGCCGTTCGCCGGCGCCTCGACGCCGTCGACGGTGAGCAGCACGACGGGCGTGCCTGGCGCCAGGGTGTCGACCAAGCGGAACGAACGGGCTTCGCTCGGGAAGCCGTCGAGGCCGGAAGGCGAGACCGCGGTGACGCGGAAGAAGGTGTCACCGCCGGCCGTCTCGGTCAGCTTGAAGTCGGTGCCGCTGGCTCCGGTCACGCGCTCGACCAGGGCTCCGCAGCCGGCGTCGGCGCAGGTCTCTACGATGTAGCTCGCCGCGCCCGCGACCGGCGCCCAGCGCACTACCGCATCGCCACGCTCGAGCTCGGCGCGCTCGGCGGGCGCGACCAGCTGCGGCGCCGGCAGCAGGGACTCGACGGGTCCCGGAGCCTTGCGCGGCTCGACCGTGGTGCCGGTCCCGGGCGTGAGCGCGACCTCGGCGCCGCCGGAGGCGACGGTCGCATCTCCCTCGTATTGCATGATTTGCGCGGACTCGCTGTCGGTTCGGCGGGCGCGCGTACGCAGCGGCCGGTCGGCCGCGGCGACGCCTCGTGCCTTGGTCGACCCGACCACGACCTCGATGTCGGACGAGCGCACGGCGTCCCTGGTCGAGGCGACCTCGGCCTGGCCGACCAGGACCTCGATCTCCTTCTTGGCGCGCGCCTGGGCCGCCGGGAGCGTCTGCCGGCGAAAGAAGATGAGCGAGTCCTCGGTCAACGTCACCGTGCCGCCGTCATCGAAACGGAGTCGTGCCGAGCCGCCGTCGAACGTGCGCAGGCTGTCGCTCTCGAGCAACAGGTCGTCCTCGCCGGCGGGGCGCCAGTTGACCGGCTGGGGTCGTTCCTCGACGCGCTTGGAGATCGCCTCGACCTGCGCGGTGGGCTGCCGGGTCGGGGGCGCGTGGAAGACTTTGATGCGCTGGCCGGGGAAGATCCGGTGGGGGTCCTTGAGCTGGGGATTGACTTTGTAGAGCTCGTTCCACAGCTTCGAGTCCCCCAGGAAGCGAAGCGCCAGATTCTCGAGCGTGTCGCCCGGCCGGACGATGTGGTACCCGGTCTCCCATCCGGCTCGGTTCGGCTCTTGCGCCAGGGCGGCGCGCGGCGTCGCCAGGAGCAGCGCCGTCAGGGCGAAAAGCGCGGCCATGCCGACGCGCGCTGCGGTCCTCGGGCGGAGATACTTGGCTCGGGTCACGTCGGGACCTCCCATCGATCGACTTCGGATGTGCGGATTGTATGCGTTTCGGCTCAGTCGCGGGAATCGCCCCGGACCGGCAAGCGGGTCGCGACGTAGTCCTCGACGATGGCGAGGAAGCGCTCGGCGAGCTCCTCGTATCTGCCCGAGAGCGTCGTGAAGCGCGCGCCGTCGACGAAAACGGGGCAGGTCGGCGCCTCGCCGGTGCCCGGCAGGCTGATGCCGATGTTGGCCGCCTTCGATTCGCCCGGACCGTTGACCACGCAGCCCATGACGGCGATCTGCAACTCCTCGACGCCTTCGTGGCGGGCCCGCCACTCGGGTAGCCTCGCCTTGACGTGGGCCTCCACCCGCTCCGCGAGCTGCTGAAAGGTGGTCGACGTGGTCCGGCCGCAGCCGGGACAGGCGGTGATCGAGGGGGCGAAAGAACGCAGCCCCAGCGATTGCAGGATCTCGCACGCCGCGTAGACCTCTTCGCGGCGGTCGCCGCCGGGGCGCGGCGTGAGCGATACTCGAATCGTGTCGCCGATCCCCTCGGCGAGCAGCACGCCGAGCGCGGCCGCCGACCAGGTCAACCCTTTGATTCCCATTCCCGCCTCGGTGAGGCCGAGATGCAGCGGTTGGCGCGTTCGCCGGGCGAGCTCGCGGTAGACCGAGATGAGCTCGGGGGGCCGTGACACCTTGCAGGAAATCACGATGTCGTTCTCGGTGAGACCGGCAGCGATCGCCGCCTCGGTGGAGCCGAGCGCCGAGAGCACCATGCACTCGCCGAGGATCTCTTCGGAGCTCCTGCCGAGGTCGCGGTCCGTGTTCTCCTGCATCTTCGCCATCACCAGCTGCTGATCGAGCGAGCCGGCGTTGACGCCGATGCGCACCGGTTTGCCGCGCTCTCCGGCGATGCGGCAGATGGTCGCGAACTGTTCGTCACGGCGCGCGCCGAAGCCGACGTTGCCCGGGTTGATCCGGTACTTGGCGAGCGCGTCGGCGCACGTGGGATGGCGATGGAGCAGCTGGTGGCCGTTGTAGTGGAAATCGCCGATCAGTGGCACGGCACAGCCGGCGTCGTCGAGTCGCTCGCGGATCTCCGGAACCGCGGCCGCGGCCGCGTCGACGTTCACCGTGATTCGCACCAGCTCCGAACCTGCCGCGGCGAGCTCCAGGCACTGGCGAGCGGTCGCCTCGGCGTCCGCGGTATCGGTGTTGGCCATCGATTGCACGACGACGGGAGCGCCGCCGCCGACGGTGACGTCGCCGATCCGTACCGGATGTGTCGTCGTGCGGTGCGCGGGTGCCATGCGAAGCGGCGAGCTCCTCGCCGTAGCGGCAGGATAGCATTCGAGAGCGCCCCGCCTGTGCGACAATCGCCGCTGTAGGAGTTGCGGTTCTGCGATCGTCCGCGGCGTCTCCGGATCGAGGGTGGATTGACGCAAGAGCACCAGGGCGCACGTTCTCTCGAGATCCTCAACGAGATCGCCCGCGCCTCCACCGAGGGCCTGGAGTTGGGCCCGATGTTGCAGCGGGTCACCGACCTGCTGCTGGAGGCGCTCGGCTGGGACCATGTCGGCTTCGCGAGCGTCGACCGCGAGCACGGCCTCTTCGTCTGCGAGGCGGTCTCCTCACGCGTCCCTACCGAGATTGTCCGCGGCTACAGTCGCGCGCTCGGCAACGGCGTCGTCGGCGAGGTCGCGATGACGGGAGTCGCCCGCGTCGTGCCCGACGTTCGGGCCCACCCCGGCTATGTCGAGTCGGCTGAAGGCGTGCGCTGCGAGATCTGCCTGCCGATCGTACATGGCGGCGAGGTCGTCGCGGTCCTCAACTTCGAGCACCGCGACGAGCGCCCGCTGGATGCGGAGCTGCCACTGGTAGAGGCGGTGGCTCGCCAGCTCTCCGGGGCGGTGGCGAACGCGCGGCTGCACGAGGAGGTCTTTCGACGCGCGCAGCAGCTCGAGCTGGTCTCGGAGCTGGCGCGAGTCGCGCTCGAAGCGGAGCAGCTCGAGCCGGTTCTGCGCCAAGTCACCGAGCGGCTACGCGAGCGCTTCGGGTTCCTGCTCGCCTGTGTCTATCTGGTCAACCCGCACACGTCGAGGCTCGAGCTCCAAGCGGTCGCCAGCCGCAAGCCGTTTCTCGAGCCCATACCGGCGGTCTTCTCGTCGAGCCGCGGGATCGTCGGGCGCGCGATTCAGCTGCGGCGCGCGCAGCTCGTCATCGACGTCCGTAGCGATCCCGACTACGTGCATCTGGTCGACTCGGTGACCTCGGAGCTGGCGCTGCCGATCCTGTTCCAGGGCCGGACGCTGGGCATCTTCAATTTCGAGAACGACCGACCGCAGGCGTTCTCACAGGAAAACGTGAGCTTGCTGCAGATGGTCACGGACCAGATCGCCGGAGTCGTCCACCTCGCTTCGGTCAACCAGCGGCTCTCGGAGATGGCGGGAGAGCTCGAGACCGCCAACCGCAGGCTGTTCGAGCTGAACCGGACGCTCGAAGAGCTGTCCACGGTCGACTCCCTGACCGGGCTCGCCAATCGCCGGCAGTTCGATCGGATGATCGACCTCGAGTGGCGCCGTGCCATCCGCGGGGCCGCACCGCTGTCGCTGCTGCTGATCGACATCGACTTCTTCAAGGCCTACAACGACTCGCACGGCCATCTGCGCGGCGACGCGGTCCTCGCCGAGGTGGCCAATGTCCTCGCGGCGGCCTGCACGCGCGCCGGCGACCTGGTCGCCCGCTTCGGCGGCGAGGAGTTCGCGGCGCTGCTGCCGAACACGTCGGTGGAGGCGGCGGGCGAGCTCGCCGAGTTGGCGCGGGCGCGGGTGGAGGCACGCGGTCTGCCCCACCCCGCTTCCGACGCGGCGCGCGTGGTCACGGTCTCGGTCGGCGCGGCGACCACGGTGCCCGACCCGTGGCGGTTGCCGTCCGCACTGATCGAGCGGTCCGACCGCGCGCTCTATCTCGCCAAGGGCAGCGGCAGGAACTGCCTGCGCACGGCGACCTGATGCCGAATCAGAACTCGACGTTGTCGACGAAGTAAGTTGGGATCTCGATACGGCCGGCGACCAGCGCGGCGGCCTGTTCGGCGGTCATCGTAAAGCGGCCGCCCAGGCCCCCCTCATCAGGTACCTCGCAGAGAATCTCGAAGGCGTCGACGCCGTCCGGAAAACTCCCGCGGATATGGCCGAGCGCGTAGGCGCTCGCTGCGATCGCCTTGAACACGAGGCCCTCGGAGCGCGTCTCGAATACCACCAGCGGTCGCCGGCCGCTCGATCCCTGGTAGATGTCGGCCGGTGCGCCGCGGCTGATGAGGTAGGCCTTGAGCTCGTTGGTGAGGTGCTTGTCGGCGAGCGGCGCGCGCCGCTCCGCGGCGGGCCGCGTCGGCCTGCGGTCGCGAGTGCGCGGCGGCTCGCGGGTCACCTGCGGCTCCGGAGCCGGCTGGACGCTGGCGCCCTTGGCGCGGATCAGGTCCTGCAGATTCTCCTTGGCTTCGGCTGGCGCCGCTTGCGAGAGGTCCTGGGCCTGCCCGCCTTCGATCACGATCGCCGTGCCGATGTTCTGTTGATTCTCCGCGTCGGTCTTGGCGATGTCGATCTCGGCGAGGGGGTAGGTGGTCCGGGTCCCCGACGGCATCGTGATGATCGCGCGCTCGCCGTCGATCTCGTACTTGACCTTGGCGATGATCTTGGAGCCGTCCTTGAGGTAGATCGTGTAGGCGAGCGCAGGGGAGGCCGCGAGCGTCAGGAGGAGCGGGATCAGCCAGGCGTGGATTCGGCGCATCGGGGCTCCTTTCGAGTCGCGGCGGAGCGCTCAGTATACTCGCTGGCCGATGGTCGACTCTCGCCGCTCCGCGCCGTCCGGCGCCCAGGATTCCGCTCTCCTCGTGCTCGAGGACGGTAGCGTCTTTCCGGCTCGCGCCGTCGCCCCCGGCACTCGCTTCGGCGAAGTGGTCTTCAACACCTCGATGACCGGCTACCTGGAGGTGCTGACCGATCCCTCGTATCGGGGGCAGATCGTCGTCATGACGCAGCCCCACATCGGCAACTACGGGGTTGCCGGCGCCGACGAGGAGTCGGCGCGTCCCTGGGTCGAGGGCTTCGTCGCGCGCCAATTCACGCGCGTGCCATCGAGTCATGCGGCCGAGGGGGGGCTCGTCGACTATCTGGAGGGGCACGGCGTGCCCGCGATCGACGGCCTCGACACGCGCGCTGTCGTTCGCCGGTTGCGCCAGCACGGCTCGCTCCGGGGGGTGGTCACGACCGAGCGCTCGGACGTCGCCGGGCTGCTCGCGGAGGTCGCCGACTTTCCGGCGATGACGGGCCGTGCGCTGGTCGACCAGGTCACCCGCGCCGAACCGCTCTCGATGCCGGCCGGCGGCCAGCCGCGCGCCCGGCTCGCCCTGCTCGACTTCGGCGCCAAGGCCAACATCCTGCGCTCGCTCGCCGCCCACGGCGTCACCCTCGAGGTGCTGCCGGCGCGGACCTCGGCCAGCGCCATCCTCGATCTCGGCGTCGACGGAGTGGTTCTGTCGAACGGCCCGGGCGATCCCGAGCCGCTGGTCGAGATCGTCGACGCCGTGCGCACCTTGGTCGAGCGGCGGATGCCGCTGTTCGGAATCTGTCTCGGGCACCAGCTGCTCGGGCTGGCGTTGGGGGCGAGGACTTTCAAGCTCAAGTTCGGGCACCATGGCGGCAACCAGCCGGTGGTCGACCTCGCGACGCGCGGGGTTTCGATCACCAGCCAGAACCATGGCTTCGCCGTCGACCCCACGACCCTCCCGGAGGCGTGCCACGCGACCGAGGTGAACCTCAACGACGGCACGCTCGAAGCGTTCGCCGTCGACGGGCGGCCGATTCTCTCGGTTCAGTACCATCCTGAGGCGGCTCCCGGCCCGCACGACGCCAACCCCCTCTTCGAGCGCTTCCTCGCGTCGCTCCCGGCGGCGGCCGGCGTCGGGGAATGAGCCGGCCGCCGCTCGCCAGCCCCCTGCTGCCGACGCTCGCCCTGCGCCTGCTCGCAGGCAGGGGGAGTCGCCTGCTCGCGGCGACCGCCTGGGCGGCACTCGCCGCGACCGCGCTGGGCACTGCGGCCCTGGCCGTGGCGATGGCGCTGATGACTGGCTACCGGGAGGACCTGCAGGCGAAGCTCCTGGGCGGCAACGCCGCCGTGCTCGTCTTCTCGCGCCCCGCGGATCCGGGCCTGGAGCCGGCGGACCCGGCGCCGGCACTGCGGGAGATCCCTGGCGTCGCGCGAGTCGACCGGGTCGCTTTCCTCCAAGGCGTCCTGGCCGGGCCGGCCGGAGAGGCCGAGGTGACCGTGCGCGGCGCCGGCCCAGGAGCGGGAACCCTCGCGGGACCCCGGACACCGGCGGGGGAGGGCGGGATCGCCCATGTCCGGCTCGGCCGCGACCTCGCCCAGTCCCTCGGCGCGGCGCCGGGCGACACGCTGCGCTGGACCGTCCTCGGCCTGGCTGGCGGTCGTCCTCGCTTCAGCTTCCGGACTCTCGTCGTCGAGGACATCTTCGCGACCGGCTTCTCCGAGTTCGATCAGGCCTGGGCCGTCATGGCCGAGGCGGCGCTCGCCGCCATTCCCGGAGCGGGCTCGCCGAGCTGGGAGATCGCGGTCGACGATCCCGCGCGGGCGCCGGTGGTGGCCGCGGCGGTTCGCGACGCCCTCGGCCCCGACTACCTGGTCGCCGACTGGACCGAGCTCAACCGCGAGCTGTTCGCGGCGCTGCGCCTGCAGAAACTCGCCCTGTTCCTGTTGATCGGACTGGTTCTGGTCGTGGCGACCTTCAACGTCGCTTCGACCCTCATGGTCCTCGTTCGCGAGCGGCGGCGCGATCTGGGCGTGCTCGCCGCGCTCGGCCTGGAGCCGGCGCGGCTCGAGCGCACGGCGCTGCTCTATGGCCTCTTTCTCGGGGCGGCGGGTACGGGCGCGGGGTTGACGCTCGCCGCGGTGATCGTCTGGGTGGTTGACCGGTTCGAGCTGCTCTCCTTCGGTCCCGAGATCGCGGCGATCTACTTCCTCTCCTCGGTGCCGTTGCGGCTCTCGCTTCGCCGACGCCGCGACCATCGCTCTCTTCGCGCTGGGGGTGACCCTCCTCTCCTGCTGGCTGCCGGCCCGGCGCGCTCGGCGCCTGGTGCCCGCGGCCGCGGTCCAGTACGAATAGCGACGCCACCAAAAGGCGAAGGGGGCCGCTTTCGCGGCCCCCCCGGGTTGGATCGCGCGGCCCCGAGGGGCCGCGGAGGGTGGTGGGACGAAGACGGTCGGAACCATTCGGTTCCGCCAACGGGGGCTCGGACCCAAGCGCGGATGCGACCCAGTGAGCCCCCGGCAGGTGGCAACGGCGTCTCGCCGCTGCCCTACTCATCTCTCTCTACGTACGAGAGCGAGCTCGAGTTTAGTCCGAAGCAGGATTCGTGCCGGGGAGTTGATACATTCGCGCTCGACCGATGCTGGAGCGCTTCGAACGGACGATGAGATGGGCGCGAATCTGGGCGCGGAAGGTCGACTTCTTCCTGGCTCGGCGTTTCGCGTTGTCCACCCGCGAGGACCGCGTCTTCTTCCTGCTGATCCCGCTGGTCGGCCTGCTCGCGGGCGCCGTCGCGATCCTGGTCCAGCGGCTGTCCGAGGCCTTGCGGGTGCTGCTCTGGGGCTACTACCCGTCGTTCGAGTTCGCGGTCTCCTACCTGCCCCCCTGGCGCGTGCTGCTGGCCCTGCTCGTGGGCGGTGGGCTCATCTACCTGATCGGCCGCGCCGCGCGGGCGCCGTTGTCGACCCAGGGCGTCTCGGTGTTGGTCGAGGCCGTCGCTCTGCACGGCGGCCGGCTGGAGGTCCGTCCGGTTCTCTACTCGGCGCTCGCCTCGATCGCGACCGTCGGCGCCGGCGGGTCGCTCGGCCGCGAGGGTCCGATGCTGCGCCTCGGGGCGGCGATCTCTTCCTGGCTCGGCGAGAAGTTCGGCCTTTCGAGCCATCGGCTCAAGATCCTGCTCGGCTGCGGCACCGCGGCGGGCTTCGCGGCGGCTTACAACGTGCCGATCGGCGGCTCGCTGTTCGCGATGGAGGTCGTGCTCGGTTCGTTCGCGCTGGAGATCTTCGGTCCGATCGTGATCGCATCCGTGATCGCCACGCTGCTGGCGCGGGCGGCGGAGAGCGCCGCGCCGATCTACCCGGCCTTCGGGTACGAGCTGGTGAGCTCGTGGGAGATCGCTTTCTACTTCGGGCTGGGAATCGTCTGCGCGGTGGCGGCCGTCGCTTTCGTGCTCGGCGTGCGCTGGACCTCCCAGCTCTTCCGGCGCCTGCGCTTTCTGCCCGAAGGGGCGAAGCCCGCGGTCGGCCTGGTGCTAGTCGGCGGGATCGGCCTCTGGGCGCCGCAGGTTCTCGGCAACGGCTTCGAGACGATCACCGACGCGCTGCAGGAGAGCTATTCGCTCCGCCTGCTGGCGCTGCTCGCGCTCGCCAAGCTGGTGGCGACTGCGCTGACCGCCGGCAGCGGCTGCCCGGGCGGGCATTTCACCGCCTCGCTCTGCTTCGGCGCGTTGGTCGGGGGCGCTTACGGCGGTTTCGTGCACCACTTCTTGCCGAGCTCGACGGCGAGCTACGGCGCGTATGCGGCGGTGGGCATGGCCGCGGTCGCTGCGGGCAGCTCGCGCGCGCCGCTCTCGGCGATCCTGATGCTCTTCGAGTTCACGGGCAACTACAACTTGATCCTGCCGCTGATGATCTCCGCGATCGTCTCGAGCGTGGTCGCCCAAAGGCTCTATCCCTACTCGATCTACACCGAGCCACTGCAACGGCGGGGCGTGCAGCTCGCCTGGCGGATGGAACAGGCGGCGCTCGCCGGGCTCCGCATCAGCGATCTCGCCCGCGAGGACCACGAAACCCTGACGCCGGCGGATCCCTACGCCACCGTGGTGGACCGCTTCCTGTCGACCCGCCGGCAGCGGCTCTACGTAGTGGCCGGCGGCAAGCTGCTTGGTTCGGTCTCGCTGCACGACTTGAAGCACACGCTGCGCGAGCCCGACGGGGTCGGTGTCGCCGTCGCGCACGATCTGATGGCGCCGGTGCCCGTCGTCCTGCTTGGCGCGGATCGCCTCGACCGCGCGGCGGAGCTCTTCGCCCGGAGCGAGTTCGAGCGCCTGCCGGTGATCGATGAGGCGGGGGGCTTCCGCGGCGTTCTCGCCAAGCGCGACCTGCTCGCCGTCTACGCGCAGGAAGTGCTCGGTCGCCCGGCCATGCTCACGACGTTCGCGACCAGCGATCATGCGCAGAGCGCTCCGGCGCCGGTCGAGCTCCCGCCCGACTTCGCGCTGCGCTCACTGCGTCTGCCCGACGCGCTGGTCGGCCAGACCCTGGCCGAAGCGCGGCTGACGCAACGGCTGAGCGTGCGGGTGATCGAGATCAAGCGCGCGGTGGCCGACGGTTGGGAATGGGTGGTACCCGCCGCGGCTTCGCTGCTGGCGGAGGGGGACGAGCTGATCGTGCTGGGGCCCGCCGAAAGTATCGCCGCGCTGGCGGCCGGCCGGCTCGATC
This sequence comes from uncultured Acidobacteriota bacterium, assembly GCA_963700315.1. GTDB lineage: Bacteria > Acidobacteriota > Thermoanaerobaculia > Multivoradales > JAGPDF01 > JACTMI01. Next base: position 49,072 of record CAVOXC010000010.1, read on the forward strand.
GATCGCCCACCGGGACCGGACGTGAGGGCGCCTAGGCTGCTGCCGGAGCCGGGTCTGTGCGGGCGCTGCATCCACGCGCGCCCTGTCGCCTCGCGCCGGTCCCGCTTCCTCGCCTGCGCGCGCGCGGCGACCGATCCGTCGTTCGAGCGCTACCCGAGGCTGCCCCGACTCCGCTGTGACGGACACGAGCCGTCCGCGGCCGGAGAGGGTGTTCCGGACCGGATCCGATAGGGTCGGGGCCATGGAGCCCGCGGCGCGACGTCCCTGGTATCGGCAGCTGCACTGGCAGATCCTGGTGGCCATGGCGGTCGGGGTGGCCACCGGCGTCGCGGGCGGCGCCGCCGCGGCGGAGCGAGTCGGCTGGCTCGGCACGCTCTTCATCCAGGCGCTGAAAATGGTGATCGTGCCGCTGGTCCTGACCTCGATCGTCTCGGGCGTCGCTTCGGTCGGAGGCGGACGAGCGTTCGGCCGGCTCTTCGGCAAGACGATCAGCTACTACCTGGCGACCAGCCTGTGCGCGATCCTGGTCGGGCTGGTGCTGACCAATCTCATCCGTCCCGGCGCTGGCATCGATCTCTCGCGGGCGCGAGAACAGGCGCTGCCGCAGGGACTCGAGACGCCGTCGAGCGTCGTCGACATGCTGCTCTCGCTGATCCCGGAGAATTTCGTCGCGGCCGCGGCCAAGCCCGACATGCTCGGCTTGATCGTCTTCTCGATCCTCTTCGGCGCCGCGCTCGGCGCGCTCGACGAGGCGACGCGCCGGCCTGTCGTGGCCTTCTTCGACGGCGCCTTCCAGGCGATGATGAAGTTGACTGGAATCGTGCTGATGGTCGCGCCGATCGGTGTCTTCGGCTTGATGACGCGCGCGGTCGCCACCTTTGGCCTCGACGCCTTTCGGGCAATGGCGCTCTACATGGCGACCATCGCGATCGGGCTGACGATTCACCTCGGTGTGACGCTGCCGGCCGCGCTGCGCTTGTTCGGCGGCATCCGCCCCTCGGTCCATTTCCGCAACATCGCGGAGCCTCTGGCGCTCGCCTTCTCGACCAGCTCCTCGGCGGCCACCCTGCCGGTGACGATCGCGGCGGTGGAGCGCAAGGTCGGAGTCTCCAACCGGATCTCCTCGTTCGTGCTGCCGATGGGCGCCACGGTCAACATGGACGGCACGGCGCTCTACGAATGCGCCGGCGTCCTGTTCATCGCCCAGGCGCTCGGGCTCGATCTCTCCTTCGCGCAACAGGCGGTGGTCGTCGTCACGGCGCTGCTGGCCTCGATCGGCGCCGCGGCGGTACCGTCCGCCGGCCTCGTCATCATCTTCATCGTGCTCGAAGCGGTTGGCCTGCGCGGTCCGCAGGTCGAGGCGCTGGTCGGTTTCATGCTCGCCGTCGACCGGCCGCTCGACATGTACCGAACCGCCGTCAACGTTGCCAGCGACACCTGCGGCGCCGCGATCATCGCTCGTTCGGAAGGCGAGTCCGGCGTCGACACCGAGGTCGTCGCCGGCGGCTAGTGTCCCTGCGCTCGTCGCCGATGCCGGCGTGGCGGCCCCTGGTAGAGTAGTGCCCTCATGGCCACGACCGCGGCCCAGCTTCCTCGCGACCAGAGCGCCGACCACTTCTCGAAGGACTGAGGACCGCGAATGTACAAGCAGCCGCGCAGCGGATTCACGCGCATCCCCTATGTGCAGACCTGCCAAGTCGAGGTCGACGGGCAGGAGCGCGCCGGTCTGATCTGCAATGTTTCGGTCCTCGGCGTCTATCTCCAGGTCGAGCCACTGCCGGCAGCCGGGACCGAGATGACGCTGCGCTTCCTCCTTCCGAACGACGACCTGCCGGTCGTCGCCCGGGGCGTCGTCACCTGGATCAACGATCAATCGCCGGCGGGCACCGAGTCGCTGCCGGAAGGATGCGGCCTACGCTTCACCCAGCTCGTGCCGGCCGATGTGCGGCGTATTACCGCCGTCGTCGCGTCGTTTCACAACGATCCGAGGCCGATGCTCAACCGCGTCGAACCGCAGATCGAGAAGGTGCGGATCCCCTTCGTCGCGCCCTGCGTAGTGGCCGGGCAGGGGGGTCCAACGCGCGGCAACGTCTGCAATCTGAGCACCGAGGGGATCTACGTGACCATCGACCCGATTCCGGCGCCGGGCGAGGCGGTGATCGTCAGCTTTCGCCTGCCAGGTCAAGAGGAGCTGTTCGAGCGGGCGGCGAAAGTCGCCTGGGTCAACCCCGAGGGGCCCGATCGAATGCGCGCTCTGGCGCCTGGTTGCGGCCTGCGCTTCGTCAACCTGTCGCCCACCGACCAGGTGGTTCTCACCGACCTCGTCGATCGCTTCGCAGGCCTCCTGGTGGCCGCGAGCGGTGGTGCGAGCGGCGATTGAAGCGGACACCGGGCGGGGACGAAACCAGGGTGCATCGCGACCCGGCCAGCGGCTTCCCGCGCATCCCCTTCGTGCAACACTGCGAGATCGTCGGGGAGGCCGCTGCGGTCGCGGCAGTGACCTGCAATCTGTCGGCGCTCGGCCTCTACGTTCACCTCGACACACCGCCGCCGGTCGGCTTGAACGTCGCATTGCGCTTCCACCTGCCGGACGGCGGCACATCGATCGCGGCGACCGCCCGAGTCACCTGGTCCAACGAGGATCCGCCGGCGCGGGTCACCGATCTGCCGGTCGGCTGCGGGCTGCGCTTCGCCGAGATGGCGCCCGACGACCGGCGGCGCGTCGAGCGGCTCATCGCCGACTACCTCGTGGACCCGGCGCCGGTGGCCGGCCTCGCGCAGCCTGCGACCGGCAGGTATCGCATCCCCTTCGTCACGCGCTGTTCCTTGCTCACCGGATCCGGAGCAGAGGAAGGGACGCTCTGCAATCTATCGGTCCTCGGCGTCTACGCGGCGACGCGCGCCGAGCTCCGGGCCGACGACCGGCTGGTGCTCACCTTCGACCTGCCGGGCCACTCGGGCCCTTTCACGCGCCGCGCGCGTGTGGCCTGGGCGAATCCGAACCTGCCGACGTCGCCCGGGGCCCTGCCGGCGGGCTACGGCCTCCAGTTTCTCGATCTCTCGGAGAAGGATCAGGAGTTGCTGGCGTCGCAGATCGCCGAGTACCTGGGCCAACTGCCCGAGCCGCAGGTCTGACGCCAGACGCGGCTCAGTCGGCGCGTAGCCGTTCGTACTCCAGCTCTTCGTGAAGGTACTCGCTGCCGTCCGGCCGTTGGCGGTAGACGCGATAGAGCGCGCGACCGGGCGACTCGAAGCCGATCGAGATGCGCCGCTTCTCGATCGAGCTCGAGCCCACCCGCAGCGTCATGACGCCGTCGATCTGCTGCTTGCCCGGCTGGAGCACGGCGTCGACGGCGAAGAGCCGGCCGGGCGAGTTGGACCAGAAACCGCTCTGCAGCACCCGGCCATGGTCGGGGTCGAAGGAGAGCAGCTGCAGGCCGGATTGGATCCAGCCGGATGGATCGAGGACGTAGGCCGCTTCCTCGAGAAACTGCCCCTGGAGCGTCAAAGTGAAGGTGCGGCGCTGGCTGCTCTCCCAGACCGGCTCGGTGCGCACGCCATCCCATTCGCGCACGGTGCAGGTCCAACGCCCGACCCAGCGCTCGGCGAAGCGGCGGAAGTCGGATTCGGTGGCGCCGCTGCCCGGCCGCATCGAGCGGGGCTCGGGCTCGAGCGGATCGAGCAGGCCGACGATTCGCGCCGCCCCGGCCGGGAGCGCCGCCAGAATCGCCAGAGCAAACAGGCAGCGGGCACGGCGGCGCCGATTCCCTCGTACGAGGAGGGCCTGGGGCGGGTCGAAGCGAGGGTCGCGGACCATGAGCTGGACTCCTGACCTCGCAGGGTAAGCAAGGCGAGCGCCGCTAGCGACCGGCTCGGGACCCGGCGGCCTGCCGCGGGGCAGATTGGATCCTGAGCGGGACGAAATCCTGGATCAGGTCCCGTATCGGCGGCCCGCGTGGCCGAAGTGTCTCCGGAAATCCGGAGCGGCGGGCTGCTTTCGGGAGGCGGGGGCCTCGTACTTCAGGCGCTTCACCGGTTCGGGTGGGTCCGGCGCACCGCGATCCCCGCTTCGAAGGGGTGACCGTCGCGACTGCCTTCCATTGAAGGAAAGGGTCGGAAGGCCTCGAGGCGCTGCGCGGTGAACGCTCCGGCCAGCCCGATCTTCCGTAGATGCAGATTCCTCCGTCGCCAGAACCGCCTCGACGCTCGACAGCACCCCGGCCGGAGATCGACCCTGCCACGCAGACCTGGCGAGCTCTCGAGAGGCCACCGACCCAGGGCAACCGGCGAAGACCAGATACTTCATTCTGTGAAGTAATATTCGCTGGTTTTGATTCGGGCAGTTGACTTTCTCGGATTCCACCTAGATACTTCACAGAACGAAGCAAATGAGCCAAGTCCTTGCCGATCCGCTTTGACGAGATGGTCACCTCCCCCGCCCGGCTCGCGATTCTCGCCACGCTGGCGCCTGGCGGTGCGGTGCGTTTCACCCAGCTGAAGCGCGCTACCGGGCTGGCGGACGGCAATCTTCATGTGCAGACGAACAAGCTGGCCGAGGCGGGCTACCTGGAGATCCGCAAGGGGCTGCACGGGCGCCGGTCGATCACGGAGTACCGGCTGACCGAGCTCGGGCTGACCCGCTTCCGGTTCCATGTCCGCCAGCTGCAGGCGGTCCTCGATAGCGAGGAGGGCGTGATCCAACCGGTCCTCGGCGCCAGCCGACGGGACGACTCACAGGTCTGGTCGTGACGGCGACGACGATGCGCATTGCGATCGGCTCCGATCACGGCGGCTTCGAGCTCAAGTCCCGGCTCATCGGCCACCTGCAAGCGGCCGGGCATCAGGTGGACGACCTCGGCACCACGTCGGGCGAGGCGGTCGACTACCCCGTCTTCGCGCGCGCGGTGGCCGAAGCGGTCGCCGCCGGCCGGGCCGAGGTCGGGATCGCGATCGACGGCGCCGGCATCGGCTCGTGCATGGTCGCCAACAAGGTGCCCGGCGTGCGGGCGGCGCTCGCCTACGACCTCTCGAGCGCGCGCAACAGCCGTGAGCACAACGACGCCAACCTGTTGACCCTGGGCGCGGCGCTGATCGGCGCCGGCCTGGCCGAGCAGATCGTCGATCTCTGGCTGGCGACCGAATGCACCGAGCCGAGGCATCAGCGGCGCGTGGCGATGATCGACGACGGCGCCGTGGCTCCGCCGGCCACGGCCGCACCCGCACCCGCGGCGGCGAGCGAGGCGCCGATGACGCTCTCTGAGAGCGACCTCGATCGTGTCGTCGCCCGCCTGCAGCAGTTGCTCGGCCCGGCGCACGGCGGCGGCCCGCGCGGAGGTTGCGTCGCTGGCTCGCCCGATACGGCGCGGAGGTTCATCCAACTCGGGGCCACCGGGCTGACCAGCGTCGCCGAGGCCGATCCGCCCGGCGAGATCCCGCGCGATCTGGCGCGCTACATCGACCACACCATCCTGCGACCCGACGCCACCGAAGCGCAGATTCGCCAGCTCTGCGCCGAGGCGCTCGAGTTCGGCTTCCGCTCCGTCTGCCTGAACCCGACCTGGGTGTCGCTCGCCAGCGAGTTGCTGCGCCGCAGCGAGGTGTTGGTCTGCTCGGTCGTCGGTTTCCCGCTCGGCGCCACCCTGCCGGAGATCAAGGCGACCGAGAGCCGCCACGCGATCCGCAACGGCGCCAGGGAGATCGACATGGTGATCAACGTCGGCGCGCTCAAGAGCGGCAACGACGCCCTCGTCCTGCGCGACATCCGCGCTGTCGTCGAGGCTTGCCGGGACGGCAGCGCGGTGTGCAAGGTCATTCTCGAGACCGCGCTGCTCTCCGACGACGAGAAGCGGCGGGCCTGCGAGCTCGCGCGCACCGCCCGCGCCCACTTCGTCAAGACCTCGACCGGCTTTTCCACCGGCGGCGCCACGGTGGCCGACGTCGCCCTCATGTCGAGCGTCGTCCGCGGCGCCGGCATGGAGGTCAAGGCCTCCGGTGGCATCCGCTCCTACAGCGACGCCAAGGCGATGATCGAGGCCGGCGCCACCCGGCTCGGGGCGAGCGCCAGCATCGCCATCGTGCAGGAAGCGGTCGCCACGACGGTGAGGAGCTGAGGAGCCACGCCATGGTCGACCTGCGCGCCTTCGTCATCCTCGATTCGCTGCAGCCGCAGTTCGCCTCGTTCCAGGCGACGATCTCGGCCGGCTATCTGCCGCGGGTCGGCCAGGCCAGTCTGCTGGTCGAGATCGCGCCCGGCATGGAGATCAACCGCATCACCGATATCGCCCTCAAGTCGACCGACGTGACGCCCGGCATGCAGATCGTCGAGCGCCAGTTCGGCATGCTCGAGGTCCACTCGGACAGCCAGGCCGACGTCCGTCAGGCCGGCGCGGCGATTCTCGACGCTCTCGGTCTCAAGGAGAAGGACCGGCTCAAGCCGCGGGTGGTCTCGGACCAGGTCATCCGCCACCTCGCCGATACCCAGACCATGCTGATCAACCGCATGCGCCACGGCAACATGATCCTCTCGGGCCAGACGCTCTTCATCCTCGAGTGCGAGCCGGCGGCCTACGCCGCGCTGGCGGCGAACGAGGCCGAGAAGGCCGCCGCGATCAACATCCTCGAAGTGCGGTCGGTCGGCAGCTTCGGCCGCGTCTATATCGGCGGCGAGGAGCAGGACGTCGAAGTCGCCCACGGGGCAGCGGTTCAGGCGCTCGCGAGCCTGACCGGCAGACAGAAGTGAACCCGGACCCGATGGGTCCGATGCCTTAGGAGGAAGCGATGTCAGAAGCCCTGGGAATGATCGAGTGCCGTTGCTTTCCGGCCATGGTGGAGGCGGCGGACGCGATGGTCAAGGCCGCCCGCGTCGAGCTCGTGAGCTACGAGAAGACCGGCGGCGGCTACACCACCGCCGTCATCCGCGGCGACGTCGCCGCGGTGAAGGCGGCCTGCGACGCCGGCCAGACCGCGGCCGCCCGCGTCGGCGAGGTCGCGGCGGTGCACATCATCGCCCGCCCGCACTCCAACGTCGACCTGGTCATTCCGCTCGGTCGCGCCTCGGAACCGGCCAAGAAGTAGCCGCCGGGGAGACGGAGTCACGGTGAAGCTCGCCAAAGTCGTAGGCACTGTCGTCGCCAGCCAGAAGGAGCCGAATCTCGATGGGCTGCGCTTTCTCGTCCTGAGCGTCTACGGACCGGACAACAGGCCCGAGAAGGGCTCGGTCGTCGCTGTCGACGCCGTCGGTGCCGGCCTCGATGAGATGGTGCTGTTCGCCAGCGGCTCGTCGGCGCGCCAGACCCGGGCCACCGACAAGCGACCTGTCGATGCGGTCGTCATGGCGATCGTCGACAGCTGGGAGATCGGCGGCGAGGTGAAGTACCAGAAGAGCGAGGCCGGCGGTTGACCGCGACCCGGGAGGCTGCGGTCCTCACCGATCGGCAGGTCGACCAGATCGCGGCCCGGCTCGCTGAGCGACTCGGCGGCGTGGCCGGCGGCCGGCCAGCGCCGGCTGTCCGCGGGTCGGCGTCGGGGGCGGGGGCGGCGCTCGGCGAAGGCATCTTCGCCACCGTCGACGACGCGGTCGAGGCGGCCGCCGCGGCGTTTCGTCGGCTCGACGGCACCAGCCTCGAGGGACGCGCCGCGATCATCGCCTCGATCCGGGAGACGATGCTCGAGCACGCCGAGGAGCTGGCGCTCCACGCTCACCGCGAGACGGGTCTCGGCCGAGCCGAAGACAAGACGATCAAGAACCGTCTGGTCGCCCGCAAGACCGCTGGCACCGAGGCGCTGACGCCGCAGGCCGTGACCGGCGACCGTGGCCTGACGCTCACCGAGTACGCGCCCTACGGCGTCATCGGCGCCATCGCGCCGACCACCAATCCGACCTCCACCATCATCTGCAACACGATCGCGATGATCGCCGCCGGCAACAGCGTCGTGTTCAACGTCCACCCCAACGCGCGCGACTGCTCGATGGCGAACATCCGCCTGCTCAACCGTGCCATCGCGCGCGCCGGCGGCCCGCCCAATCTGGTGGCCGCCGTCGCCGAACCGACGATCGAGTCGGCCCAGGAGCTGATGCGCCATCGTGGCATCCGCCTGCTTGTCGTCACCGGTGGCGCCGGCGTCGTCCGCGAGGCGATGCAGAGCGGCAAGCGCGCGATCTGCGCGGGCCCGGGCAACCCGCCGGTGGTGGTCGACGCGACGGCCGATCTCGAGCTCGCCGGGCGCCAGATCGTCGCCGGGGCCTCGTTCGACAACAACATCGTCTGTACCGACGAGAAGGAGGTCATCGCCGTCGAAGGCATCGTCGACGAGCTGCTGCGGCAGATGCGGCGCCACGGCGCCTACTTGCTCGACGCCGGCGAGCTGCGTCGCCTGGAGCGGGTGATCTTCACCGAGGTGCGCGGTCCGCGGCGCCGGGCAGTGGTCAACAAGGAGCTGATCGGCAAGGACGCCGCCGTCATCCTGGCGCGCGCGGGGATCGAGGTCCGCGGCGATCCCCGCCTCGCCGTGGCGCGCGTGGCGAACGATCATCCGCTGATCTGGACCGAGCAGATGATGCCCGTGCTGCCCGTGACCAGCGTCGCCGACGTTGACCAGGCGATCGAGCTGGCGCGCGAGGCCGAGCACGGCTTCGGCCACTCGGCCGGCATGTATTCGCACGACATCGCCGCGCTGAGCCGGATGGCTCGCGTCATCAATACGTCGATCTTCACCAAGAACGGACCGTTCTACGCCGGTCTCGGCGAGGGTGGCGAGGGCCACACCAGCTTCACCATCGCCAGCCCGACCGGCGAGGGCATGACCGGACCGATCAGCTTCAGCCGCCTCCGCCGCTGCGTGCTCGTCGACGCCTTCCGCATCGTCTGACGCCATGGCACGAAACGAGCGCCATGCCGCCGTCGCCCTGCTCGAGCTCGACGGCATCGCCAGCGGTGTCGCGGCGAGCGACCTCATGGTCAAGCGGGCGCCGATCGCTCTCCTGCGCTGCGGCACGATCCATCCGGGCCGCTTCCTGGTGCTGGTCGGCGGCAGCGTCGCCAGCGTGGAGGAGGCGCATCGGGTCGGCGTCGAGCGCGGCCTGAGCGATCAGTCCCTGCACGACGAGGTCCTGCTCGCCGACCTCCATCCCCAGCTCCACGACGCTCTTCTCGGCACCCGCCGGCAGCTCGTCGGCGACGCCCTGGCGGTGGTCGAGACGACGACCTCGCCGGCGCTGCTGCGCGCGCTCGACGCCGCGGTCAAGAGCACGCCGGTCGGGATCGGCGTCGTGCGCCTGGCCGACGACCTCGGCGGGCGCGCCCTGGCGCTGCTGAGCGGCGACCTGACCGACGCCGAGACCGCCCTCGCCATCTGTGTCGAGCGCGCCGGCGAGCGGATTCTCGCCACCTCGCTGGTGCCGCGTCTGGACGACGACCTGCGACGCCTGCTCGAGCGGGGCACGGAGTTCCGCGGCTGCGATCCGCTCGAGCCGACCGGCGCCGAGCATCCCGAGGAGGTCCCATGCTCCTGGGCCGGGTGATCGGCACCCTCGTGCCCGCCCAGGTGGCCGAAGGGATGGCCGGTGTGCCGCTGCTCTGGGTGCAGCCGTTGGATCGCGATCAGAAGCCCGAGGGCGAGCCGATCGTCTGCGCCGACGGCAGCCGCATGGCCGGCCCCGGCGAGATCGTCACTTGGGTGGCCAGCCGCGAAGCGGCGCTGACCCTCGATCCGTCGTTCGTGCCCGTCGACCACGCCATCGTCGGCCTTGTCGACGACGTCCGCCTCGACTCGCCCGCGGGGAGCGCCCGGTGATCCTGGGTCGCGTCGCCGGCAGCGTCGTCTCGACCATCCAGCACCCACACACCGCCGGCCGCAAGCTCCTGGTGGTCGAGAAGCTGGACGCCGCGGGCCAACCCGAGGGCGGCTACCTCCTCGCCTTCGACGCCATCGGCGCCGGCGACGGCGAAATGGTGCTGGTGCTCGACGAAGGCAACGGCGCCCGCCAGATCCTCGCCGACGCCGCGGCACCGATCCGCTCCCTCGTCGTCGGCGTCGTCGACGATCTGCACCGCCCGACGCGCTGACCCGACTCGGTCGCGCACTCTCGCCGATCCCTCTCCCGTGCTCATTCAGGGAGTGCTCGTCTCAGAACGGAGCCGATGTTTCGAAGCGCGCGCATGTCGACGGATGAACCGGCCCCGCGGCACAGCAAGGGTGAGACGACCTTCTTGCCGCGGTTGTTTTCTCGGCCAGGAAGCTAGTGAGCGAGCGTCGTGGGCGCTTCTTTTCCCGCGGTGGCGACCTCGTAGCAATGGCGCCCCTGAAGGTGGTGCCAGAAGTCGGGGGCGCGGTCGCGGGGAGGTGGAGGAGAGGGGCGGGCGAAGTCGGCGCAGAGGCGGTAGCGGCCGGAGTCGAGCACCTCGTAGTCGAAGGGCTGGAAAGTGACCGGGTCGAAGGCGAGTGCGTTGGCCCAAGGCATGCGGCGGAACGAAGCGAGATCGGTCGGGAGCTCGCCTGTTTTCTCGAGATGTGTCTCGAGGTCGTGAACGAGGTTCTCGAGCCGCCCCACGCGTTTCTCATCCAGCCAGAGCTTTCGCCTTTCGGCGGGCGAACCCAGGTGGATGAGCGCGGCGACGATCCCGAAGCTGACCGCTAGGACCGCCGCTGCCGCCCAAAGACCTCGCCGGCGGGGCGCAGCCATCAGCGGGTCTCTCGTTCTTCGGCGCGGAGGTCGCCGAGGTAGTAGCCGAAAACGCCTCCGGCAAGTATCGCGACCACGAAAACCTTGAGCAGGAAGCGGGTGGTGAGCTCCCCGCCAAGGGCCTTGAAAACGAGCGTTGCGAGGTCGGCGAGGATCACCGTCGCCGCGACGTAGAGCGTCAGGTAGGTGAGCCACTTGCGCACGCGGGAGGAGCGCTTCGTGGGCTCGGCGTGGAGGCCACGTTGCAGGTGAATCGAGAGACCGAGGAACACCGGGAAGGCGATCAGAATCCAAGCGACCGCCCAACGGATAGGCTCGTCGTGATTCATGATGTAGCGGTCGGCCGCGGCATCGGGGAACGCGTTCTCGATGAGCTCGAAGGCGAGCGACCCCAGGTACCAGCTCCAGAGGTACAGCGCGGTGAAGAGGACCAGGTAGAGAAACGCCTCTTTGGCCGAGAGGTAGGGACGCGGGCGCGGAACTGGCAGAGGCAAGCCGGAATCGGCGAAAGAACCCAACGCCTCACGCGCCTCGTCGGCTCGCCAGCCGGCGCGAGCGAGGGCGGACTCGATCTCCTCCCGGCCCAGCCCCCGAGTCAGCGCCTCTTCGACGAATCGAATCAGCCTCTCCTCGACCGCCATGGTCACCTCCCGGTATCTCGTGGAGCCTACCAGCGGGTGCGCGGCAGCGACGACCGAGGGTTCACGGTCTCGATCGGGCACTGCGCGTGCATGCGCTGGAAAGCTGCGACGGTCCCGCCTCGACTGCGTGCCGGGCGGGTTTCCCGGGAGCGCATTCCCCTGAAGGAGCGCAGATGTCGACACGGGAACTCCATCGAGATCGGTCTCCGGCACTTCGCTGCCCGGGAGCGCGGGTCGTGCTCGTCGCGCTCGGCGCGCTTGCTGCGGGCGTGCTCGGCGCGCCGCGGGTCGAGGCTTGCTCGCGGGCCGAGTGGGCGTTGTCGCCTTCGAACTTCGAGAGCGTGATGCTCGCGGACGCGGTGGTGCTGGCGCGGACCGAGGCGGTCGAGCCGGTCGAGGGTGCGCCGTATCCCGAATTCCGGGCACGCTTCGCCGTGCTCGAAGAGATCGCCGGTGCGCGCGTTGGCACGTCGCTCGAGCTTTTCGCAATCGGGATCGCGCCCGAGCGCTCGCCGGCCGACAGCTTCCTCATCAGCCGACCATCTGGCAACTGTTCCTCGTGTGTCTGCGGCTACGGGTTCGCGCCGGGGCAGCTCTACGTGCTGCTGCTGGAGCGCAACGAGCAGGGTTGGTCGATCGGGGGTCTCATGGCCATGCGTGCCGCCGAGCAGGTCGACGACGCGCGAGCGCCCTGGGCCGTCGCGGTGCGCGAGTATGCGCGGATCGCGCTCGACCCCGACTCGCGCGCCCGGCGGAGCGCGCTCGTGGCGCTGCGCGAGCGCGCGGCGCGCGGCGACGAGCCCGAGCTCGCGCCCGCAGCGCTCGTCGAGGACCTCGACAACCACTTCTCGACTCCGCACGCGACCAAGAGCTTCGAGGAGCTGGTCGCGATCTACGGGGCGGCAGGGGACGAATCGGACGCGCGGAGCGCGCTCTGGGCGCTCGCGCACCAGGAGGACGGCCGCGTCGACGGCTTCTTCGGGAGGTTGCTCGACGACGCGCTGCGCGGGGATCTCCCACCGGCGCGGGGGGACGCATCGCGCCTGATCCCGATCGCCGATCGCGCGCGACGCCTGCAGCAGCTCGAACCGGTCGAGAAGCTGGTCACTCTCTTCCCCCGCCTCGGCGCCACCGCCTCGTCGACGCGTCACACGATCGCCCGGAGCCTCCACGAGGTTTGCGCGCGCGCCCCGCGCTCCTGGGTCCTCGCGGTAGCCCTCGAGGCGAACGACGAGGAGCTCGCTGCGCTCGGCGGCCGTTTCGAGGGTGATCTTTGCCTGCCGGCTGTGGCGGAGGCCCGCCGGCGCGTCGGTGAGGACTACGCGACCGCATACTACGGGCTCCGGGCCCTGCTCGCGCGGGCCGGCGATGCCGGGGCCGCGCGCTGGGCGGACGACAGGATCGATGCGGGAGACGACGAGGAGTCGAGCGCGGTCTACTACCTCGCGATCTCTCCGGGACCGGAGGCCGAAGCAGCCATTCGCCGACGGATCGAGGAGGGGGACGATCGGTTCCTGGCAGTGCTCGTTCCGGTCCTCTTCTCCGAGAACGTGGTCGACCGGGACGAGCGGCTGGCTGCCGTCGCGGCTCGACTCGCGACCGCTACCGGGCCCTACCCGCGCCTTGGCGCGGCGCTCGCGGATTGGCACTGGCAGCACCCTGACCGCACCGGTCCGCTGCTGCAAGCGCTCGAGTCGTCAACGCCCACAGCACCGGAACCCTGACCGGTCCAGTAGTGGCGCGGGGAGGGTACCTCCGCCTCGCTAGGTGCTGCTCGCGAGGTGCCGGCCTCCACGCATGTCGCGCCACTTGGAGCGGCGGTCATGAACGCCGGTTCGCCATCGCCGGCTCTGGCGCGGGGATCCGGTAGGCCTCCTCGGGGATGGTGGCGAGGGTCGAGGGGCGGACCTTGGCGCCCAGCCCGAAGAGCTCGCAGAAGCTCATGATCAGGGGGCGCCAGCGCTCGGGGTCGATGCGATGGTCGGTGCCGGCCATGCGGATCTCCTGGGCGACGTGGACGCGGAGGATGCGCACCTCGAGGGCGACGAGCTTGCCCCTGCGGTCTGGATTCGACTCCTCGAGCGGGTGGCGGGCGACGAGCTTGGCCTCGAGCTGCACCGGGCACTCGCGGATGCGCGGCGGCGCCACGAGGTCGGAAGCGAGCGCTGTCAGGCCGGCGACGCCGAACTTGTCCCGCTCGTGCCGGTAGCCCATCGCCTGCTTGTGCGGCGGCACCGGGTCCGAGCCGGTGGTCTTGGCCAGCCGGTCGACCGCGTCGGCCTGTTCGATCGAAGGGAGATTGAGCACGCACTCGCCCTGACGCAGGATGTTGGCCGGCGTCTGCGAGCGTGCGCCGAAGCCGAGCAGGCAGCTGCGCCCCAGCCACCAGGCCGATGACATCGGCGCGAGGTTGGGCGAACCGTCGGGGTTCTGCGAGCTCACCAGGACGACGGGCGTTCCGAAATAGAGGATGGCGGGGTCGATCGTTGCGTGCATGGAGGCTCCTCCCGAGGATGCGGTCCGGCTCTCTTCCGGCGCGCAGACTAGGAGCTCTCGCGAGCTGGACGCCACCGAAAACCGGATGCCGCATTCGTCTCCGAAGCGGGCGGGAGGGAGGCGCTCGCACACAGGTGCCAGCCGTCTGTCGATCTGCGCGCGCCCGCGGGTGCCAGCCTCCAGTCGAGATGCTTGTCGAGCTTGGGCCCTGTCCGAAGCGTGTCGGTGCGCCGCGTCGCGACCCTCGTTGCGAGCGGGAGTCCGTCGTGAAAGCTCTCCAATGATGGGGAGGGTCGGAGCGCGTCGAGGCGCTGCGCGAAGGCCATTCCGGCCAGCCCGGCCCTCCCCTAGTCGAAGCTCCCTCGACTGCCCGAGCCCCCTCGATGCCCGGCAGTTCGCCAGCCCGAGAAGTGCCGGCTACCTCCGTAACTCATAGGAGACAAGTGACTTGCCAAGTGCCTGGCACCTGGTCGGGACCGGAGGCCGAGGCAGCCGTCCGTCGACGGATCGAGGAGGGGGAGGATCAAGTCCTGGCGATGCTGCTGCGCGCGCTCGAGCCGCTCCCGCCCGTCGAGCCAGACGGCTAGATTGCGGAGGAGTCGGCCGGCGCCTCCGGCTCGGGAACCGGCGGTGGCGGTGGCGGTGGGGACTGGCGCGAGCGGATCGACAGCGAGGCCCGAAGTCTTCGGGCGACAGCATCGAGGGAGCTCTCGAGGCATGAATCCCCCGCTTCCGTTGTCGATCCTCCGAGAACGGCAACGAAAGGGGGATCGGGTCGACCTTGGGGGGCGGGAGCTTCCTGCAATCCGCTCACTCCCCCAGGCGGATCTGCAGGGTCTCGTCGACGATCCGCCAGGTGCCATTCTGCCTCTCGAGGTGCACCTCGGTCTTGACCTTGCTGTAGGAGGTCTCGCCCTCGACCAGCAACAGGGCGCGCTCGCCCTTCGCGAAGCCGCGGACGATCTTCATCGACTGGTCGGGATGGTCGTTGCGAAATGCCTGGACGACGGAGTCCGCGCGTTCGGCGTAGCCGGCCTGCACCTTCTCCGTGTAGAACGGCCGCAGCGCCTGCTTGTCCCAGGCCGCGATCGCCCGGTGGTAGGCGGCATAGACCTTGCCGGGCTCACCGCCTCCTGCCGGCAGCGAATCGCCGTAGGAGGAGGAGGCGACCGGCACATCGAAGGTGACGTCGAAGGCGAGCTCACCGGGCTTCCCGGCGAGGGTGACCCGGCCGTGGATCCTCGCTTTCTCCACCCGGACCGTCGACCGGACCGAGCCGTCGTAACAGAAGCCACAGCCGTCCCCCGATCCGAAGTAGTAGGTCATCCCCTTGTACGTTCCGCTCTTGGTGAACTGGAGATGGGCGACGAGCGTTTCGTCGTCCTTCTGATAGGTCTCGATCGCGTGCCCGCGGTCCCAGTAGCGGTCGAAGAACTCGGTGTCGAAGGACGAGTTGGAGATCGCCACCACGATGCCCGCCTCGTCGCCCATCCCGACCTCGCCCGGATAGGCGTAGGCGCCCGCGGGTTCGAACTCCCAGTTTCGGGACTCGAACTTGCCGCTCGCCTGGCTCGCGGCGGCTGCCGAGTGGGTGGGGGCAGCAAGGCCGACGACGGCAAGAGACAGCACGACAAGACTGGCGCTGGCGCGAACTCGCATGACGTCCTCCTGGATTCGTGCGGCTCAACCCACATTACGATGATGGCCCTGATGCGGGGACACGAACGAAGGAACCAATTGCGCCGGCTTCTCGCCCGCCGAACTCGTGCGGTCGTATCGTGACCGCGCCCGGCAGACGAACCTGTCACGAGGCGACTCGCCATTTTGCACGACGGAGATCGCCTCGCCGTGGGCAGGCCATGACTCAAGAGGTGTCACAGGGGCAAAGGGTGCCAGCCGCTTCGCAATGGCAACAATCGCAACGAGTTGACAGGTGGCACCTGGTCGGGCAGGCCCTGTCCGAAGCGTGTCGGTGCGCCGCGTCGCGACCCTCGTTGCGAGCGGGAGTCCGTCGCGAAAGCTCTCCAATGAAGGGGAGGACCGGACCGCGTCGAGGCGCTGCGCGGAAGCCGGTCCGGCCAGCCCGACCCCCCCATAGTCGAAGCTTCCTCGACCGCCCGAACCGCCTCGATGCCTGCCCGTTCGCCGGCCCCAGAGGTGCCAGCCACCTCGGTAACTAGTTGAAGACAAGTTGCTTGCGAAGTGGCTGGTACCTGGTCGGGGTCGTTCTGGATGGCGCCGAGGCGAGCGCGCCGGCGGCGAAGGATCGGTGACGCTCGCGCATCCAATCGGGCAAAGGAGGATTACCCGATGAAAATACGCCGGCTTTACCAGACTCTCGCCGTCGTCCTGACCCTGGGGGCGTGGAGCAGCGCCTACGCCGTCGAGCTCGAGGAGGCCCGCATCTACATCGAGTACAACCAGTCGGGCAACGATCTCGGCTTCCACGTCTCGCTCGACGGGCCGAACTGGCGCTCGCTCTCGATCACCAACCCTTACGGCGAAGTGGTCTTCGAGGTGACGGGGACCGCCGGGTACGCCGAGCTCGGGATGACCGAGCTCTTCTTCGAAGGCGCCGAGCCGAACCTCTCCGAGTATCCGCTCGAGGATCTGCTCGCGCTCTTTCCCGAAGGGGAGTACGAGTTCCACGGTCTGACCGTCGACGGCGAGCCGATCACCGGCACGGCCGAGCTCTCGCACGACGTTCCCGCCGCGCCGGAGGCCCGGGTGAAAGTCCAGGGCGACCGCGTCACGATCCGCTGGAAGCGCGTGACCGAACCGGCGGCGATCCTGCCCGACGGCGAGATCGAGATCGATGGCTACCAGATCCTTCTCCCTGACTTCGAGATGGTCCTGGGCGCGGACGCCAGGAAGTTCAGGGTCCCGGAGGAGCTGCTCGATTCGCTCGAGCCGGGGGAGGTCGAGTTCGAGGTCCTGTCGATCGACGAGAACGGCAACCAGTCGATCGCCGAGGGGACCTTCTTCTGGAGCGGCGGGGACGACGACGACGACGAAGACGACGACTGACCCGTCGCGCGACTCGAGGCCCTCCCGGAAGAGAGCCGAGCGGTTCCTCCAGGCTGGACGAGCTGGTGGGAGCCGGAGTCGAGGTTTCAGCCGAAGAGCCTTCGCGAGGCTCGTCCGTCGGCTGGAACCTCTCGGCTCTTCATCTGGACAGTGCCGCGGGCAGCTCCGTCGTGTCGAGCCAGATCGCCAGCTCGGTCTCGAAACGGGGCAGGTATCTGAGGACCAGAGCGCGGAACGTCCGATCGTCCAGCCTGTCCATGGCGAAGAGCTCGCGATTGAAGCTGTCGAAGCGGCCTGCTCCCATCCGAGTTCGAAGCTCGTCCAGGAAGAGCAGCGCTCGGTCCGAGAGGACGAAGGTGTCCTTGTAGACACCGATCTCCTCGGCGGCGACCCGGGATATCGCCTTTTCCTCCGGCAGCATCCGGCCGCGCCCGTCTTTTCCTGTCGCGTGCTTCTTCAGGTAGTCCGCGCGGATCGATTCGATCTGCTCGGGGTAGTGGAGCTCGCCGAGCGAACCGAGCGCCGGATAGTGGAAGTAGGAGGGAAAGCCCTCGACGATCAGTGCGTAGAGAGGATCGGAGCGGGAGATCGCCGGCCGGACGAACGGATGCACGAGCTCGTGCGCGAGGGTTCGCTTCGCCCAGCTCGAGGCGTCGAACGAGCGCCACGAGTCCTCCTGGATTCCGACGACGTTGCCGCTGGAGATATCGCCGTACCTCGGCATCTCGACGATGTGGACCTGACCGGACACGGCGCCCGTTGCGTAGTGCCCGGCGTAGTACTCGAGCAGCGATCGGGTCAGGGTCAGGATCTTCTTCGTCGACGCCAGCGAGGCCTTGTCGGCCAGCGCGTAGACGCGCACGTCTCCTGCGATCGAGAGGGCCAGAGGCCGGGCGGTGAGCTGGGCGTCGGATAGGGAGATCGCCTCGGCGCGCCAAGCGCTTCGGGTCGAGTCGCCGGCGTCGTCTGCTCCCAGGTAATCACCCGTGAAGACCGCCGTGAATGTCTTGGGGACGCTGATGCTCACCTTGCGAAAATCGACCTCGTGCTCGTCCTCATCCGGATCCAGCAGGACAGGGAACCATGGCGAGTAACCGAGTGCGCGCAGATAGACTCCCGTCTCGTCGATCCGCATGTAGTCGGAGGGGCTGCGCGCCTTGGAAGGATGGACGAAGCCGCTCCAGGCCACCTCGATGCTGTCCGGCGCCACCCCTTCCGGCAGGCGAACCAGGACCCGGTTCCCGATCAACGAGTAGTCCCAGTCGTAGTACTCGCTCTTCTGCGCGAACTCCAGGTCGACGCCACCCGCGCGCACCGAGGCGACTCGAAGCTCCCCGTGGAGCCAGAAGCGAATCGTGTCCGCGGCGTGACCGGACTCCCTCAACCCGACCAGTGCGCTGCCGTCGAGGAAGGAGTCCTCGGGAAAGAAACGCACCGCGAGCTCGTAGAACGTCGCGTGCACGCCTCCCGCCAGGGCTGGAGCTGCGCTGCCGGTGTGAACCAGACCGAGGACTCCGACTGCCAGCAACCTGCGAACGAGGTCTCGGGTCATGGGCTCCCCCTCTCCCGATTCTCCCAACGGGTGGCCAGATCGGCCGCTGCCACGCCGGGTCGACTCTACGCCGGCGTCGGATTCGAGGCACCTGGCGGGGGAGGATCGATGTGGCGTTCGGCCAGGCGGCTGGCACCTGGTCGCACCTGGTCGCCTGGTCGGGGCGGCTTGAATCGCGTGACGCTGTCGGTCGCCGCGTGTCAGTTCCCGACGCGCGACCAGTCGTAGGGGTCGCCCCACTCGAACGAGTCGGCGAAGAGGAAGGCGTCGTAAGGGTCCTCGCGCTCGTAGGCGCCGACGTCGCACGCCGCCCCCTGCGGCCGCGCCAGGCCGCGCTGGTCGGTCGTGACCGGCGCGGAAACGAGCGCGGCGTCGGTGCAGTCGAGCGCCGGCACGGCGTCGAGCGCCGGGCTCGTGAGGGCGATCGGGACGGTCTGGGTCGGTCCGCCGTGATTCCCGGGCACGGCGGCGACCTGCGCGTCGACGAAGTTCTGCGAGGTCGGGGCGTCGGTGGGGCAGGTCGGCCGAGTTGGATTGATGGAACCATCGTCGAGGAGGTTGTAGCCGAGATCGGAGACGGCGGCTCCCTCCCAGACCCAGCAGTTGTTGCCCCCGCCGAGGGGCCCGAGGTTGTCGATGAGATTGGCCTTGAGCCGCACCACGCCGCCGGTCAACCAGAGGGCTTGAGTGAGGTCGAGGTCCGTCTGCGAGATGTAGTTGTCGACGATGGTGCAGAACGACAGCTCGAGCTCTCCAAAGGAGCCGTTGAGGACCACGGCGCCGAGGTTCCCCGGGAAGAACGTGTTGCGGGTGATCGTCACGTTGGTTACCTGCGCCTCGCCGTCGTTCGCGAGCGCGGCGCCCTGCGGCGCGTTGTTCTGGAAGAGCAGGCTGTTGGTCATGCGGAAGTTCCCGCCACGACGGCCGGTGGCGCCGGCGTTGCCGACGCCGCCGCTGGTCCGGGTGGCCTCGTTGTGAGAGATCGTCGAGCTGCGGATGAAGACCGCGCCGCCCGGCGTCGTCGCCAGGAACTCGCTCCTGTCGTTGTAGATGCCGCCGCCGAGGCCACTGAAGACAGGTGAAACCGCTGGCGGCGGCAGCGGGATGAAGTACCCGGCCTCGTTGTTGCTGATGCGCGAGCGCACCACCGTCAGCGTCGCACCGCCGGAATCGTCGAGCCAGCTGCCGTCGTTGTAGATGCCGCCGCCGTAGGCGGAGGGGCCCGGCTCTCCGGTGCCGGGATCGTCCGGGTGCCGGAGTGCGCGATTGCCGTCGACCTCCGAGCCGACGATCAGGAGCGTCGCCCCCGCGGCCTGGTCGAAGCGCCCGCCGTCGTTGTAGAAGCCACCCCCCTGGATCTGCGCGTCGTTGCCCGAGATGGTGCTGTAGAGGACCGCCATCGTCGCACCGCGAGCGTCGTCCTGCTGGCCGCCGTCGTTGAAGATGGCGCCGCCGCGCTGGGAGAAGTTGCCGGCAAATAGAGCGTCCTCGAGCCGGGCCGAAGCTCCTGTCGTCTGGCCGGCAACGCCGCCCTGGTTGAACAGGCCGCCGCCGCGGTTGGCGACGTTGTCGAGCACCGAAGTGCGCGCGAGCGTGAGCCGCGCGCCGGTCTCGCTCCCCTGCTGGCCGCCGAGGTTGTAGATGCCGCCCCCCTGGGCCTCGCTCTCCCCGTCGCGCACGACCGAGTCGGCCAGGGTCAGGTCCTCGGCGTTCAGGATGCAGCCCCCCGACGCGGCCCCGACGACGCTACCGTTCGCGAGCGTCAGCCTCTCGATCCTGACCACGAGGTGCGTGCCGGGGTCGCCGTCCGAGACGTGCAGGACCCGCGACGTTCCGCCCGCGTCGACCGCGAGCAGCGCGGCACTTGGTCCGCTCAAGGTAAGGGCTTTGTCGAGGAGGAGCTCTCCCGAGCTGAGCGCGATCGTCCCCGTGACGGCGAACGCGATGGTGTCTCCGCCGGTGGCGTCGGCGAGCGCCTGGCGTAGCGAGCCGGGTCCGGCATCGGCCAAGCTGGTGACGGTGATCGTCCCACCCGCGGCCGCGGTTGCGAATCCCACGCCGAGCCCGGCAGCGACGACGACAGGGAGGAACTGTCGGGTCCGCCGGCCTGGTGGGACCTGAGAACGGCTTCGAGGTTCGGGCTCTCCCATCACGATCTCCTTTCGTGAACTCTGATCGAGACTACGCAATCGCAGCCCGGAACCCGGAATCGACGGCCTTCAGAGGTCGACGATCACCCGAAATCCGCCGTAGAGCATCCGCTTGACGTCGAACGGCATCGGCTTACCCACCATCATCTTGGCGATGCGTGGGTCGGTCATCACCTTGGCGTTGACGCGGTCGCGGTGCTGCCGCGACTTGTAGAGGATCCAGGAGAAGACGACGGTCTCTCCCCGTTTGACGCCGATGGTCTTCGAAAAGGAGGCCATGCCCTTGGCCTTGAGATCATCGCCGGCGCACTCCTTGTAGTCGAGCGCGCCCAGCTCTTTCCATATCTTGCCCGCCTTGCGCGACATCCGGCGGTAGGCGTCGAGGTTCTTCTTGGGCACGGGCAGGACGAAGCCGTCGGCGTAACTCATGTCGCTCTCCCTTCGATTCTCCAGTACTCCGAGTCTACGCTCCCGCGATGCGCGGCGGAGCCGGCCCGCAATCTCGCCGGCTCGCGATTCAGGCAGGGAACCAGCCCGACTCTCGAGCGTCCGCCGAGGTCCCAGTGGGTGGCGGAGATCCGGCGCCGCAAAGGTGCCAGTTACTGCGGTAGCCTATTGAAGGCCTTCGCCGCTTGCATTGGGTCGGCGGACCGTCAAGGGCTCGCCGGGAGTTCGTGGCAGGGTCGTTCGCCGGCCGGAGTGTTGTCGAGCGTCGAGGCGGATCGGGCGACCGAGACGGCTGCATCTACAGGGATTCGGGCTGGCCGGGGCGCTCACCGCACAGCGCCTCGAGTCGCTCGGGCCCTTCCCTTCAACAGAGGGCATTCTCGACGGTCTCCCGCTCGAAGCGAGGATCGCGATGCGCCGGACCGCCACGAAGCGATGAAGCGCCACCATAGAAGATAGGTGAGTCGCGAGGTGGCACCTGGTCGGCTCCCATGTTCCACGTTGCTGTCGCCTGGCAGTCCTGCCGGGCGGGGGCGAATCAGAGGACCGACTCGATCCAGCGCGAGAGGTCGCCGCTCTCGAAGCCGTCGCGGAAGATGGCGGAGCGATTGCGCCAGAGCTCGACCGGTTGGTGGGTGCCCGACCAGTTGGCGCCGAAGAGGTCGAGGTCGCCGTCGCCGTCGACGTCAGCGCTGCGCATGCTGTGGGAGCCGGTCGCGGCGAGGACCTGCTTGGCCCAGCCGGTGCCGCCGCCGCCGTTCCAGAAGATCTTGACCTCGTCGGGGTTCGCGCCCTGGTGCATCTCGGCGGCGGCGACGTCGAGGTCACCGTCGCCGTCGAAGTCGCCGGTGCCGACGAAATGGTGGACGCTCTCGACCGGGTCTTCGATCGGGTGCTCGGTCCAGATCGCCTCAGGATCGGCCGGCGCCTCGAACCAGGCGATCCGGTAGCTGCCGCCGGCGCTCTCGGAGGGGGAGAGGACGACGTCGACGCGGCCGTCGCCGTCGAGGTCGCCGGTGGCGACGAAGGTCGCGCTCCAGGTCCAGGTCGTCGAGTACAGGTGCTGCTCCCAGACGGCGTCGGCGGCGAGGCTCCGCGGGTTCTCGATCCAACGCCGCTCGACGACGAGGTCGAGGTCGCCGTCGCGGTCGACGTCGGCGAGCGCGAGCCCTTCGCCCGCGGGAATCGCGATCGCGCGATGGAACCAGCTGGTCGGGGTGTCCTGGCGGTAAAGGTGGAGCGCAGCGCCCGAGGCGCCCTGGTTGCGCGCAACGAGATCGAGGTCGCCGTCGAGATCGAAGTCGGCGACCTCGACGTCGTGGAGTGTCCGGCTTTCGATCGGGTGCGCCGTCCAAGCCGGCGCCTCGTACCAGCGCAACTCGCCGACAGCGATGACGACGAGGTCGGGACCGTTCGCGGCGTCGACCTGGGCGACCTCGAGATCGGTCGAGAAGCTCCCCCCCGCGTCGATCGTCTCGGGCGTGAAGGCCGGCGGGTGGTAGGCGACGAGATCGCCGCCGTTGCCCTGGACCAGCAGCTCCGGCAAGCCGTCGCCGTCGAGGTCGCCGGCGGACTTGCCCCAAGGATCCGTGGGCCCGCCGGCGTCGATCGGCTCGTAGTCGAAGTCCGCTTGAGCGACGACGGGCACCGCCGACGCGAGGCAGAGCCCGACGAGCCCGACGAGCCCGATCCAGCCGAAGCAGCGCATGCCAGCAAACTACCGGAGCCCGGCCCCGAGCGACGTGACCCGCTCCACGCGACGCCAGCGGAAGCCTCGCCTCCATTCCGAGAAGACACACACACACACACAGACGAACGGACCAATGGACAAACGACTCCTCACCGGTGCCCAGGGCACCGTCTGCGAAGGGGTCTCACGCCGAGAAAGCCGGCAGGTAGGGAAAGACTGCGGAAATACCCGGATCGCCCCTCGCGCAGCGCCACGGCGTCTCCCAGGCTCCGCTTCATTGGAGCTTCTTGCAGCGGGGGCACTGGCTGCGAGGAGTTCTCGGCGTCGAAAGGGCTGGCAGATGGGGGAAGGCGTCGGAGAGAATCGTGACCGGTATGCGGCGGCGAGTGCGGGCGAAACGGTTCTTCATCCTGGCGGCGGCGGCGATCGCCGCCGCGGCGCTGGCCGGCGCCCTCTATCTGCGCGTCGACAAGCGTCACGTCTTCCGCGAGGTCGCCGGCGAGTACGCGGGGGCGAGAGAAGTCGAGCGCCTGGCGGCCGGCGGCCAGGTGTCACGCCGACTGGAGCTCTTGAACCAGCGCGGCGAGGCGGTGGCGAGCGTCTGGCTACGCCGGCCGGCGCGGCTGGCTCCCGCCTATCGCACGCTCCTCGTCTACGCCGGGCGGGAGACCGGAGAGCGGATCCTCGACCTCATTCCGGCGCGCGACGATCTCGTGCTCGCGGCGATCCAGTATCCCTACCGGGAGCCGAGCGGCTGGGCGGAGAAGCTGCGCTGGCCGCTCGAGGTCCGCCGCGCCGCCTTCCGCTCCGTCGCCGGCGGGCTGCTCGCGGTGAGCTTCCTCGAGCGCGACGAGGGGCTCGACCCGGAGCGGCTGGTGGTCGTCGGCGCGAGCCTGGGCTCGGCCTTCGCGGTCGCGCACGCCGCGCTCGATCCGCGCGTGCCGACGCTCGTCGTCCTGCACGGTGGCGGCGATCTGCCGTTCGTCATCCGTTCGCTCGAGGCCGGCCGTGGCCGCCCTTGGCGCGGGCGGCTCTACGCCGGCGTCGCCGCCGTGATGATCGCCAGCTTCGAGCCGCTGCGCTATGTCGCGGACGTCGCTCCACGCGAGACGATCGTAGTCGGCGCCCGCACCGATCGGACCTTTCCGGTGGCGAGCACGCTCGCGCTCTACGAGCAGGCGCGCGAGCCCAAGCGGCTCTCCTGGACTCCGGGCGAGCACGTGCGCGCCCGCTCCGGCGCCGAGCTCTCGGCGGCGCTCGACGAGCTCGACCGCGTCCTCGGTCCGCCACCCCCCGTGGAGTGATCGCGGCCTGTCCCGGATCGGTCGCTCGCGGTCGCTTGGCGCGGGGTGGAATCTTCCACCGATGGGGCGCGCGGCAGCTGGCAGGCTATGGGGCGAAATGCACGGGACGAGAGGAGCGGTCGCGACGACAGGGTCGCGGGCAGGTGTTGTCGCGCTCTGCCTCGCGGCGCTCGCAGCAGCGGCGCTCGCGGCGGACCGCTACGTCTGCGACTGCGCGACCGGGTCGGATGCCGACTGCGTCGCCGGCGACGACGGGGCGGCGGGGACGGCGGCGGCGCCCTGGCGCGGCTACGAGGCGGGGCGGCTCGCCTTCGCCGCGCTCGCCGCGGGGGAGGGAGTCTCTTTCTGCCGTGGCGGGGCCTGGGACGTCGCCGCCGGCACGCGCTGGGTCAACGGCAACTGCATGGCGGCGCTGCCCTGCCGCGTCGGCGCCTACGATGCGGCCTGGGCGAGCGGCGACGAGGCGCGGCCGATTCTCCGGCGGGTCGACGGGGCGCACGGCTTCGCGCTCGAGGATGGCGGCAATGCCGAGCACGAAGAGGGGTACGTCTTCTCGGATCTCGACCTGCGCGGCACCGGCGGCACCGGCAACGGCTTCTTCCTCTACAACGACATCGACGACGTGACCATCGACAACGTCGCGATCGACGGCTTCGCGATCGGCGTGCACGCCGCCGGCGCCAACCCGTGCAGCGCCGATCCCGAGTGCGACGGCCGCAACGACAGGATCACGCTCGTTCGCTCGACGGTGACCAACAACCTCCATCAGGGGTGGCTGGGAGGCTCGAGCGGCTCGAAGATCCTCTTCTCGGAGTTCGACGGCAACGGCTCGACCGCCGTCTTCGACCACAACATCTACCTCTCGGGCTCCTCCGGCGGCACGGCCATCGGAATGCGGGTGATCGGCAACCGGCTGCACGGCTCGGCGCTCGACGCCGGCGGCGTCTGCCAGGGCGTCTCGCTCGTCGTCCATGGCGCGCACGACGATCTGTTGATCGCGGGCAACGAGGTCTGGGAGGACCTGGGCTTCGCGGCGGGCGGGTGTTGGGGGATCGCCGTCGATCCCGGCTACGCCGAGGCGGAGAGCTTCACCGGCGTCGTGATCCGGGGCAACGTCGTGAGCGATGTCGGCAACCTCGCGATCGGCGTCGCCGCCTGCGCCGGGTGCACGATCGAGGACAACGTGATCGTCGAGCGCCAGGCCTTCGGGGCGACCGGTATTGCGGCACCCGACCGCGCGAGCGGCCCGGGCGACCTCGCCCTCGACGACGTCGTGGTACGCAACAACTCGATCTACCTCGCGGCCGGCGGCACCGGCATCCTGGTCCAAGGGGAGGGGGACGGACACGTCGTCGCGAGCAACGCCATCCTCTACCCGGGCACGAGCGGCTCGTTCGATTGCTTCCGCGCCGATCTGCCCACCGCCTCGTATGTCGCGTTCGATCACAACGTTTGCGGCCACCCCGCGGCGCCCACCGCCGAATGGGAAGGCGGCTCCGGGTCGCTCGCCGCCTGGCGCGCGGCGACCGGCTTCGACCTGGCGTCGGACGAGGGCGACCCCGGCTTCTCCGGACCGAGCGCGGGCGATCTCCGTCCGGTCTCGGGCGGCGCGGCGACCGTCGACGCGGGCCACCCGACCTGGTCGAGCCCGAACGCGATCGGCGGCTTCCCGCGCGACGCCGCGCCCGACCGCGGCGCGCACGAGTGGGGTGTCGACGGCCTCTTCGCCGACGGCTTCGAGTCCGGCGATCTCGCCGCCTGGCGCTAGGCCGCGGTGCTAGCCTGGGAGGGCGAGGGGAATCGGGGCGCTCTCCCGCGCGCCCGCGACCGAGTCTTTGGAGCGACCATGGCGAAGAAGATCCTGATGTTGGTGGGCGACTACGGCGAAGACTACGAGATCATGGTGCCCTTCCAGGCGCTGCAGATGGTGGGGCACACGGTGCACGCGGTCTGTCCGGGCAAGAAGTCGGGGCAGAAGGTGCGCACGGCGATCCACGACTTCGAGGGCGATCAGACCTACTCCGAGAAGCGCGGTCACGACTTCGCCGTCAACGCGAGCTTCGACGACATCGATCCGGCCGACTACGACGCGCTGCTCGTCGCCGGCGGACGGGCGCCCGAGTACCTGCGCCTCGATGCCAGGGTGATCGAGATCACGCGCCACTTCTTCGACGCCGACAAGCCGGTGGCGGCGGTCTGCCACGGCGCGCAGATTCTGACGGCGGCCGGCGTTGTCGCGGGGCGGCGAGTGTCGGCCTACCCGGCGGTCGGGCCGGAGGTGACGGCCGCCGGCGGCGAGTACGTCGACATCCCGGTGACCGAAGCCGTGACCGACGGCAAACTGGTGACGGCGCCGGCGTGGCCGGCCCATCCGGCTTGGCTCGCTCAGTTCCTCGCCGTCCTCGGCACGCGCATTCAGCACTGACCGGATGGCGGTCGCGCCGGCGGGCGCGCCGTCGATGGTGACGAAGCCGCCCAAGGCCTCCAGTACATCCTTCGCTTCGTCGAGATCAAGACCACCTGGCATCCGGTCGGCATGTGGCGACCGCCGGCGTCGACGGCCTCACCCTCCCACGGCGCGCTCGCGCTCCTGGATTCCCATGGTCCGCGCCAGGCGCAGCGCGGCGCGGCGGGCGGCGGCGCGGGTCGCCTCCGCGGTCGGGCGGCGGGTGACGAGAGCGAGATCGTCATAGCTCATGCCGAGGTCGATGCGGCCGACCAGGAGCATCCGGTCCTCGCTCTCGAGCCGGAGCAGAGCGTTGCGATAGCGGACGTACTCCTCCGATTCGATCGCGTCGTCGAGTGGGTCGGGGCGCCCGTCGGTCGTCGTCGGGAGCGGGCCATTGCGTACCTCGCCGCGGCCGGCGCGGCGGATCTCGTCGCGGATCTTGTTGAGAATGCAGGTCTGAAGGTAGAGACGGAGGGACTCGGGCGGGAGCTGATCGAGCTCACCGGCGCGACGCAGGGCGTTGACCACCGCCTCCTGGACGAGGTCCCCCGAGTCCATTCGCCGCCGCGCATAGGATGGCAGCCGCCCGCGCGCCCAGCGCTTGAGAAATGGCAGCAGGGACGCGAACAGCTGCTCGATCGCGCGATTCCGCTCCGACCCGCTCGGTCTGGCCATCCAGCCTCCAACGCCTTCGGCGCGCCAGCACGCGGGCGGCTGGAGCGCCGCCCGGCTGGTCCGCTACTCGAGATTCCTGGGCTTCTATAGAGGTGCGACGCGAGGGGGCGAAACCGGTGCATTTTTCTTCGGCGCCTGCCCGCCCGATTTCCCGCTGCCGGCGCAGAGCCGGCAGCGGCGTGGGCAGCGCTCAGCCGTGGAGTTCTTGGGGCGAGCCGCCCTGTCGGATGAACCGGTCGACCAGGTGGGAGATCAGCTCGCGAAACCTCGGATCGAGCTGGGCGAACTGCACGCCGAAGCCGGCCGGTCGGCCCGCCGGGTCCCGCTCGATCCGATGCCAGACGACGGTGCCGCGGCCGGCCACGGTCTTCCGCTGCCGGACGGGGACCTCAATCTCGAACTCGACGCGCGTGCCGACCGGAGGCGGCGAGGCCGACTCGACGAACATGCCACCGACCGACATGTCCCGGCACATCTCGTGCGCCAGGCGCTGGAGCTTCGGATAGCGGATGCGCACCGCAGTCGAGATCTCCGCACGCGGATCGCGACGCTTCTCGTGCTGGTCGACCGCAAGATCCTCCGCCATCGAGTCCGCCTCCGCGCTTGCCAAGGTTGGTCTCGGAGACAGTAGCACCGAGGGAACGAGGAAACGCGGACTCGCCTGGGCATTCGAACGGGTCGAGATTTGGAGCTCATCGGCGATGCCTCGACGCCGTCCCGCC
>CAVOXC010000011.1:0-556615 GCA_963700315.1 uncultured Acidobacteriota bacterium
ACTAGGTTTCTGCGACTGATGTTGAAGTGCCACTTGGTGTGACAACGTCGTGGTAAGAGGGTCGCACATTTGGCTGTCAGTTCCTGTCAGTGCCTGTTCCTGTTTCGTTTGGGCGATTCTAGGGGCGCTTCTGGGGCTCGGCAAATGCGATTGGAACTGTCGCCTAAACCGTGCTCCGCAGGTGGGCGCGCGAAGAGGAAGGGGTCATGGCTGGTCGAGCGGGCTGCGGACGCCGAGGCCGCCGCGGTTGAGGACGTGGGTGTAGACCATCGTGGTCGAAACCTGGCGGTGGCCGAGGAGCTCCTGGACAGTGCGGATGTCGTAGCCGGCCTCGAGGAGGTGGGTCGCGAAGCTGTGGCGCAGCGTGTGACAGGTCACCCGCTTCGCGAGGCCGGCCCGCGCGGCCGCGGCGCGCACGGCGCGCTGGACCCGCTCCGGGTAGAGGTGGTGGCGGGCCGTTCGTCCGCTTCGCGGGTCGGTCGAGAGCTTCGGCGAGGGGAAGACCCACTGCCAGGGCCACTGCTTCGGACGCCGCGGGGAGCTTGACCGCGAGCGCGTGCGGCAGCGCGACCTCGCCCCGGCCCGCGGCGAGATCGGAGTGATGAGGCTTGCGGACGCGGGCGAGGTGCTCGCGCAGCGGCTCGGCGAGGGTCGCGGGCAACATCGTGCGGCGGTCGCGATCCCCCTTGCCCGAGCGCACGGTGAGCTCGAAGCGGTCGAAGTCGAGGTCCTGGATCCGCAGCCGCAGCGCCTCACGAAGTCGCAGGCCGCCGCCGTAGAGCAGGCTGGCGACCAACCAAGGCGACCGGCCGTGCCTGGCCGCGGGCGCCAGCGCCTCGAGCAGCCGTCGCGCCTGCGCGCGCGAGAGGACGGTCGGCAGGCGCTTCGGGCGGCGAGCGCGGGTGGCGGCGGGGAGCTCGCCGAGGTCGATCGCGAGAACGTCACGGTAGAGGAAGAGGAGGGCAGCGAGCGCCTGGTTCTGGGTCGAGGCAGCGACGTGGCGCTCGGTCGCGAGGTGCGTCAGGAACGCGGCGACGTCGTGCGCGCCGAGCTCGCGCGGGTGGCGGCGGCCGTGGAAGAGGACGAAGCGGCGGATCCAGTCGCGGTAAGCGCGCTCGGTCGCGAGCGCGAGCCGGCGCCGGCGCGCCTCGCGCTCGACTCGCTCGAGCAGGCGCGGCGCGCGGCGCGATGCCGCAGGCGGCGGCGCGGGGCGTGGGACACTCACGCCCCCAGAGTCGGAAGCGGAGCCCTCTCGACGTTCGCCGCGGCGCGGGCGCGTGACGCTTCGGCTCGCGATCTCTTCCGCGGTCCTCGCCGGCGACGCTCGGGGCGCTCAGCCGGCCGCGAACGGCCCGGCGCCGCGCAGGTGCTCGAAGACGAGGGCGGTCTCGAGGTGACCGACCTCGGAGCGGGTGGTGAAGGCGTCGATCGCGAAGTCGCGCAGGTGGTCGGCGTCGGCGACGCGGACGTGGACGAGGAAGTCGGTGGCGCCGGCGACGTGGTAGGCGTCGACCACTTCGGGGAGCGACTGCACGTAGTCGCGGAACGCCCCGTAGCTCTCGCGCGTGTGCTGCTTGAGTCGCACCGAGATCAGCGCCTCGAGCGCGAGGCCGAGCGCCTTGGCGTCGACCTCGGCGTGAAAGCCCTTGAGCACGCCGTCGCGCACCAGGCGGCGGAAGCGCTCGAGGCAGGAGGAGGGGGCGAGGCCGACCCGCGCGGCAAGCTCCTTGTTCGACAGCCGTGCATTGTTCGCCAGGGCGGCCACGATCTCGCGATCGATTCGGTCGAGGACGCGCACCGGGGCATCATTCCGCAGAGAATTCGATGGTTTCTCCATGGCACACATCCTATTCTGTTCCTAGCCATAGGAGACGAATTACATGCGGAGCTCGACCCGGAATGACGGCCCCAACGTCGATACCCTCGCGGTCCACGCCGGACGCGAGGACTTCGCGCCCCTGGGCGTCCACGCGCCGCCGGTCGATCTCTCGTCGACCTACCCGTTCGCCGATCTGGACGAGGCGGTCGAGTCGCTCGACGGCTTCGCGCGCGGCGAGCCGACGGCCGCGACGCCGCTCTACGCCCGTCTCCACCAGCCGACAGTGGCGCGCTGGGAGCGCGCGCTCGCGGCGCTGGAGGGGGCCGAGAGCGCGGTCGCCTTCGCCTCGGGGATGGCCGCGATCAACGCGGTACTGCTCGCCGCCTCGGCGCGCGGTCGCCACCTCGTCGCGGTGCGGCCGCTCTACGGCGGCACCGACCATCTGCTCGCCTCCGGCCTGCTCGGCCTCGAGGTGACCTTCGCCGCGGCGGCGGAGGTCGCGGCGGCGATCCGCCCCGACAGCGCGCTCGTCCTGGTCGAGACGCCGGCCAACCCGACACTCACCCTGGTCGACCTCGCGAGCCTGGTCGCGCAGGCGGGCGGCGTCCCGGTCGCCGTCGACTCGACCTTCGCGACGCCGGTGCTGCAGCGACCGCTCGCCCATGGCGCGACCTACTCGATCCACAGCGCGACGAAGTTCCTCTCGGGGCACGGCGACGTCGTCGCCGGCGTCGTCTCCTGCGCGGAGCCGCGCGCCGCCGAGCTCCGGCAGGTGCGCATCCTGACCGGATCGATCCTCCACCCCTGGGCCGGCTACCTCCTCCACCGCTCGCTGCCGACGCTGCCGCTACGCGTGCGCCGCGCACAGGAGAGCGCCGCCGAGCTCGCTCGCCGGCTCGAAGCGCACCCCGCGGTCCGCCGCGTGCTCTACCCCGGCCTCGCCGGCCAAGACCCACTGGCGCTGATCGGCCGGCAGATGGACGGACCCGGCGCCGTTCTCGCGTTCGACGTCGATGGCGGCTTCGCCGCCGCGACCGCGCTGCTCGCCGCTTGCCGGATGATCACGCCGGCGGTCTCGCTCGGTTCGACCGACACCCTGATCGAACACCCCGCCGGGCTCACGCACCGGCTGGTCGATCCGGCGGCGCTCGCCGCGCAGGGGATCACGCCGGGGCTGTTGCGCCTGTCGGTGGGACTCGAAGGCGTCGAGGACATCTGGGCCGATCTCTCCAATGCGCTCGACAGCGCGATGGCGATCGCGCTCCCGGCAAGCTCTGTCGTTACTGGCTCGTGCTGATTCGATCGTTGGGCGTCTCTGGTGGCGGGGCGGTGTGGGTGGGTCCCTTGCCTGCGGAACCGCCGTCCGCCTGGAGTCTCTTGGAGCGGCCGGCTGCGTTCGGTCTCGCGGCCCATGCCTCCAACGCTCGCATCCCTCAGCATGCGAGCCCTCAAGCTTCCTCCGGCAAGGGACCCACCCACACCGCGTCTCGTTCCTGCCAGGGACCGACACCAACTCCAACCTCCTCCCATGTCGTCCTGAGCGCAGCGAAGGACCTTGCGTGGGCGGCGAGGAAGCGCCGTCCTTGCTTCTTCAGGCGAGGGCGCAAGATCCTTCACTTCGTTCAGGATGACAAGAGGAGGCGTTCAGGATGACAGGGGCAGGCGTTCAGGATGACACGCGAAGGCGCTCACGCTGACAAGGCACGGTGAGCCTGTGTCGCTCCCTGGCACGAACGAGACGCGGGGAGCGTTCCTTTCTCTGCGCAGGAAGCTTCGTAGCCCGCCCCCCAGGCAATGCGATGCGAGCGCCACGAATCAGCTCGGGCGGGCGGAGCGCAGGCCCGAGCAGACCCGCCCACTCGAGGGCCGGTTCCTGCGCGGAGAAGGGAACGCTCCACGCATCGCCACCAGAGACGCCCAACAGACGACCTCGCACGAGCCAAGAACGAGCGGAGCGAGCTCCCAATCTCGGCGCGGCAAGAGCGCGACGCCCGCTAGCTGATCTGGCGACGCCCTAGAAGGCCAGCACTTCGCGCGCCGCCGCGAGCAGCTTGGGCAGGTCGGGAATCAGCGCCTGCTCGAGGATGCGCGCATAGGGCGAGGGGCGGTCCGGGTAGCCCAGGCGCTTGACCGGGGCGTCGAGGAAGGGGAACGCTTTCTCGGCGATCCGCGCCGCGATCTCGGCGCCGAAGCCGGCGGTCGCCGGCGCCTCGTGGACGACGACGACGCGGCTGGTCTTCTCGACCGAGGCGAGCACCGCCGCCTCGTCGAACGGCACCAGCGTCCTCAGGTCGACGACCTCGGCCTCGACCCCCTCCTTGGCGAGCTCGGCCGCCGCGTCGAGCGCGGTCCAGGTCGAGGCGCCGTAGGCGACGAAGGTGAGGTCGGTGCCCTGCCGCAACAGCTGCGCGACGCCGAGCGGGACTCGAGCGTCGCCCTCGGGCAGCACCTCTTTGATCCGCCGATAGAGGAACTTGTTCTCGAGGAAGATCACCGGGTTGCCGTCCTCGAGCGCCGAGAGCATCAGCCCCTTGGCGTCGCGCGCGGTCGCCGGGCAGACGACCTTGAGGCCCGCGACGTGCGCGAACCAGGCCTCCGGATTCTGCGAGTGGAACGCGCCGGCGCCCACACCGCCGCCGGCGGGCAGCCGCACGATCACCGGACAGGGGCGCTCGAAGCGGTAGTAGAGCTTGGCGAGAACGTTGACGATCTGGTTGAAGCCGCAGGCGACGAAGTCGGCGAACTGCATCTCGACCACGACCACGTTGCCCAACAGCGCCGCACCGGCCGCGGCGCCGAGGGTGGCGCTCTCGGCGATCGGCGTGTCGAGCAGACGTCCGGGCCAGCGCGCGTGAAGTCCGCGGGTGACCCGGAAGGCGCCCTCGAACGCCGCGATGTCCTGGCCCATCAGGACCAGGGCCGGGTTGGCCGCCATCCCTTCGGCGAGCGCCTGGGTGATGGCGTCGAGGTAGGTCGACTCCCCCGCCGCGGCCTCGTCGCCACCCCCGGTGAAAGCGGCCATCGCCGCGGCGGCGGGTGAGAGGTCGCCCGGCGCCGGCAGCACGACCGTCTCGTCGCCGTCGACCTCGAGCTCCGGCTCGGGCCAGGCCGGCGGCGGCAGCAGCGGCGCGCCGAGGCCGGGGGCGAAGACCGGGCGCAAGGCGACCGCGGCGTCGGGCCAGGGCGCCGCCAGCGCCGCGTCGATGGCGCGTTCGACCAACTCCTTGGCGCGGCTCTCGAGGCGCGCCGCGGTCGCCGGATCGAGGATGCCCGCGGCGCCGAGCTTCTCGGCGTAGCCGGGCACGGGGTCCTGCGCCTTGTAGCGTGCGAGCTCGTCGGGTGGCACGACCTTCATCGAGCCGTCCCCCTCGGCGTGACCGCGCAGCCGGCCGATCATCGCCTCGATCAGGGTCGGCCCCTGGCCGGTGCGCGCCCGCGCGATCGCCGCCTCGAGCGCGTGGGCGACCGCGTCGGGATCGGAGCCGTCGATCGTCTCGGCGGCAATGCCGTAGCCGGGGCCGCGGTCGGAGAGCTGAAGGCAGGCGTACTGGGCGCGCGCCGGCGTCGAGAAGGCATAGCGGTTGTTCTCGACCACGAGCACGAGCGGCAGCTTCCAGACCGCCGCGAGGTTCATCGCCTCGTGAAAGTCGCCGGTCGAGGTTCCCCCCTCGCCGATGAAGTTGATGGCGACCCGGTCCATCTTGCGCTGCTTCAGCGCGAAGGCGCAGCCGGCGGCGACCGGAATCATCGCGCCCAAGTGGCTGATCATGCCGACGTGGAAGAGGCCGGCCTCGGGTTCGAAGTAGCCGTAGTGATAGGAGCGCTCGACGCCGCGCGAGAACCCGGCGTCGCGCCCGAGCATCTGACAGGCGAGGCGGAAGAGCAGCTGCTCGGGCTCGGGCCGGCGGCCGTCCGGAGCGCCGAAGCCGAAATCGGGAAAGGCGCGCGGGGGGTCGAGGTAGTAGGCGAGGATCGCGCCGACGTCGCGGTGCAGCGAACAGAGCACGTCTCCCGCCTCGAGCGCGAGGCCCGCCGGCACGGTGACACCTTCGTTGCCGATCGCGCTGTACCACTTGGTGATGCGCCCGGTCTTCAGCATCAACTCGAAGCGCGTGTCGAACTCGCGCGCGAGCCGCATGTAGGCGAAGCGCAGCAGGCGGGTCTTGGCGGCCTTCACGGGGGCGAGAGTTTAGCGCGTGCCGCGCAGCGCGCGGACGCGTTTCTCGAGCTGCGCCCGCTGCGGATGCTGCGGGTCCATCTGCAGGACGATCTTCAGCGCGAGCTCGGCCTCCTGCGCCTTGCCGTGCGCGATGTAGGTCTCGAGCTGACTCAGGCCCTGCTCGACTCCCTGATGGCGGCGGTGGATGTCCTCGAGCCGGGTGATCTCGGAGAACATCTGAGCCGGGCGCGCGCTGTCGGGCAGGATCCGCTCGAGATCGGCCACGGTGTCGCGCGCGGCCATCCAGTCGCGCTTGGTGATCGTCTCCCGGTAGCGCTTTTCGAGCTCGCTGCCCTTCGCCTCGCGCTCGGCGAGCGCCGCGATGTCGCTCATGCGCAGGCGGTAGGTCTCGACCGAGACCTTGGCGAGGCCGCCGGAGGCGAGCCGCTGGAGCTCCTGCTCCGCCTCGGCGAGCCGGCGTTTCTCGATGAGCTCCTCGAGCCGCTCGCGCCGGCGATCGGTCTCGGCGTCGCTCTTGCTCTGGCGCTCGAACAGCTCGATCTCGCGCGCCAGCGTCTCGCTCAGATGGCTCGACGGGTCGAATTTCTCGACCTGCGCGAGCTTCTGGTGCGCGCCCTTTAGGTCCCCCTGGGCGAGCGCCTGCCGCCCCTCGCCGAGCGCGGCCTCGGCGCGCTTGACGGCGGCGACCTCGTCATCGAGCAGCGCCACCCAGGAGACGAAGTCGGCGCGCCGGGGATGGTTGGGGTCGAGCTCGAGCAGCGTGTCCAAAGCGAGCTGGGCGAGCCCCTGCTTGCGCTCGCGCAGGTAGCTCTCGAGCAGGTGCTCCGTCGCGGCGATCTGGGCGACCTTGGGATCGGGTGCTGCCGGCTTGGCAGCGGCCTTCGCCGGAGCCGGGGCGCGCGGCGCCGCCGAGGGCGATGCGGCGGCGGGCGGCGACGCCGAGCGGGAGGGGCGGAGCGGCGGCTCCGGCGCCATGGCCGGAGCCGGCTTGCGGGACGGCAACGCGGCGCCGCCGAGGGCGGCTCTCAGCTCGGCGAGACCGGTGTGGCGTGGCGACAGCGCCTCGAGCTGCTTGACCAGGGGCGCGGCTTCGTCCCTGCGCCCGGCGCGCAGCGCCTGCTCGGCGAGACCCTGGAGCCGCGACGTCTCGTTGACCTTCTTGGCCGCCCGCTCGATCTGCGCGAGCAAGTCGATCCGCTCCTCGCGCGAGAGCTCAGAGCTCGAGGTCTTGCCCCCCGCCGGCGGCAGCGCCGTGGCGGGCGGCGCGGGGGCGCGGGCGCCGCGGGGCAGCATCACCTCCTGCGTCGCCACCTGTCGCAGCTGGTCCGCGACGCGCACCAGGGCGTGGAGAAAGGAGAGCGCGTCGGGCCAGCGCTTGTCCCGGTCCTTCTCGAGCCCGCGCAGAATCACCGACTCGAGCTCCGGCGGCACGAGGATCACGGGGTTCCTGCCGCTGAGCGGCAGCGGCGGCTCGGTCAGCCGCTTGAAGACGTAGCCGTGCTGGTTTTCGGAATCGAAGGGCTGGCGGCCGCAGATCATCTCGTAGAGCACCGCGGCGAAGGAGTAGAGATCGCTGCGGTGGTCGAGCGGCGCCTCCTTGATCGAGCCGGCTTGCTCCGGGGAGCAGTAGGCGAGCTTGCCCATGAACATACCGGCCTGGGTGATCTCGAGACCGCTCGTGACGTCGAGGTTCTTGGCGAGGCCCAGATCGATGATCTTGACCTGGTGCCGCCCGCGCCGGTCGCGGGTGATCATCAGATTGTCGGGCGAAACGTCACGGTGGATCACCCCGGCGACGTGAATGGCTTCGAGCCCCCGCAGCGCCTGGATGCCGAGCTCGACGGCGAGCGCCACCGGAAACGGGCCCTTGGTGCGCAGCCAGGAGCCGACATCCTCGCCCTCGATGTTCTCCCAGACCATGTAGAAGCTGCCGTCCTCCATGCGCGAGAAGTCGTAGAGGATCGCGACGTTGGGGTGCTTGATCTGCGTCGCGATGCGCGCCTCTTGGGCGAAGCGCTGCAGGGCCTGGGGATCGGTCGCCCGGTCGGCACGCAGGATCTTGATGACGCGCGTTTCCTGCAGGTGGATGTGGCGCGCTTTCCAGACTTCGCCCATCCCGCCGGTGGCGAGCCGCTCGAGGACCTCGTACTTGCCGTCGAAGACCGATCCGCTGTCGCGTTGCGTCAAGTTGCTCGTCTCTCTCCGTTCACTGCGTGGGAAGCGGGGGTATTCTACCCCCCGCCGCGGCGACGGAGCCGCTCTGCCCGATGACGACCGCCGCCGCGCCGCCCAGCGAACCACTGCCGACGGCGAGAGTGTCGCTGCTGCTGCCCTGCTCGCTGCTGTTCGG
The DNA here is from genome assembly GCA_963700315.1 of uncultured Acidobacteriota bacterium. Taxonomy (GTDB): domain Bacteria; phylum Acidobacteriota; class Thermoanaerobaculia; order Multivoradales; family JAGPDF01; genus JACTMI01. Next base: position 8,350 of record CAVOXC010000011.1, read on the forward strand.
CGCGATGCTCAACCTGACCCTGGTCGTGCCCGGATTGAAGGAGCTCGTCATCGACGAGCTCGGCGGCGACATCGGCGACGCGGCGCTCTTTTTCACCGTCGAGATGGCGGCCTATCTGGTCGCGGCGCCGCTCTGGGGCCTCGCCTCCGACCGGCTCGGCCGGCGCCGCCCCTTCCTGATCCTCGGTTTCTTCGGCAGCGCCGTGCTCTACGCCGCCTACCTCACCGTCGACTCGGTCACGACGCTGCTCACGCTGCGCTTCGTCCAGGGCGCCCTCTCTGTCGCCGGCTGGTCGACCGCGATGGCCGTGGTCGCCGATCGCGCCGACGGACCGGGGCGGGCGCGCGCGATGGGTATGGCGGGCGCGTCGATCATTCTCGGCGTCGGCCTGGGCGCGCCGCTCGGCGGCGTCCTCAGCGCGGAGCTCGGCGCCCGTGCGCCGCTCGCGGCGGCGGCGGCGCTGTTCGCCCTGCTCGGGTTCGCCTCCTTCGCCCTGCGCGAGCCGGCGCGCCATGGCGACAGGACCCCCGTGCGCGCGATCCTCGCGGCGCTCACCTCGCAACCCGCGTTGCTGCTGCCGTGGACTTTCTACTTCGTCGAGCGCTTCACCGTCGGCCTCTTCGTCGTCGTCTTTCCCCTTTTTCTCGAGGCGTCCACCGGCGGCGGACCCGCGGCGCGCGGGCGCCTGCTCGGCCTTTTCCTGCTCCCCTTCGCCCTGCTTCAGCCGATCACCTACAGGCTCGCCGACCGCTTCGGCGCGCGCCGCTCAATGGCCGCCGGCGCGCTCGCCTACGGTCTCGCCCTCGCCGCCGTCGGCTACCTGCCGCCCGCGGCGCTCACGCCCTGGATGCTGCTGCTGGGCGCTTCGGCCGCCGTGATGTTCCCGCCGACGCTCGCGCTCACCGCCGAGCTCGCCGGGCCGCGGGCCAAGGCGACCGCGATGGCCGGCTTCAACTTCGCCGGCTCGCTCGGCTTCGCGCTCGGCCCGGTCTGCGGCGCCTGGGCGCGCGGCGCCGCCGGCTTCGAGGGCGCCTTCCTGCTCGCCGGCGCCCTCGCCGCCGCCGCCGCCGCCGCCACCCTGCTCTCGCGCCTCTCGAGATAGCGACCCAGAGCGAGCGCCGAGTACGATCAGCCGCCGGTGCGCTTGAGTAGGATGTCGCCGTTGAAGGTCTTGAGAACCAGCTCCGGCCCCCCTTTGCCGATCTTGCCCGAGATCTCGCGCTCGATCACGACGCGATAGCGTCCCTTCACGCGCCCCGACTCGACCGGCCCGAGCTTCTTCTCGATCTCGACGTCGAAGTCCGAGAACAGCTCGCCGTTCGTCGCGCTCATCCGAAAGTACGCGTTGAGGCCGGCCGGAAGGGTGACTTCGACGTCGCCGTTCAGGGTCGAGAAGGCCATCGGCGCCGCGGGTGCCGCGTTCTTCCTGAACGCGACGCGGACGTCGCCGTTGACCGTCGCGGCCGAGACCGGCCCCTTGGCGTCGGTGACGCGGATTCCACCGTTGGTGTTGTGCAACGCGAGCTCGCCCTCGACGCCCTCGACCACGAGCTCGCCGTCGTTGACCGTCGACAGCTCGAGCGAACTGCCCTTGGGCACCGTGATCCTGAGGTCGATCGCCTGGCGCCAGGAGTCGGAGGAGATCTCGACATGGTTGTCCTTCTCCTCGGCCTCGAGACCGAACGCCATGTTCGGGATCCGCTTCATGCCGAGATGCCCGGGCCGGGTCTCCGGCTTGCCGGACTCGCCGCTCTCGCGGCCGCTCGCTTCGATCGTCACCTCCGAGACCGCGGCGCCGACGACGGTGATGCCGCCCATCACCAAGCCGACTTCGACGTGGGCCGGACGCCCCGGATCGGTGAGCGGTACGGTGAGGCGCTCGCGGTAGGGCTCGGCGGCGAGCGCCGCGGAGCCGGTCAGCAGAGCCAGCAGCGCCAGCCCGGTGAGAGTCTTTCCGTTCATCCGTTCTCGTTCTCCTAGAGAGAGGGCGGGCGTTCAGCTCCGCTCCCGGATCAGAATGTCGCCGTTGATCGTCTGGCACTCGAGCTTCGGTCCGCCGCGCCGATGCGGATCGCCGAGCCCTCGAGCTTGTGGCGGCCACCGTGGCGGGTCTCGATCCGCCGCGCCGCGAGTGTCTCGAACGGGAAATCGGACCAGACCTCCCCGTTCATCGTCTGCGCCGAGAGCTCCGCGCCGAAGCCGGGCGGGAAGGCGAGATCGACCTCGCCGTTGACGCTCTGGAACGAGAGGTCGCCCGTCGGCTGCTCGCGAAACGACGCCGACAGCGGGCCGTTCACCGTCGAGGCCCGGACCGTGCCCGCGACCTCCGCGAGCTCGATCGCGCCGTTGACGTTGGCCGCCTCGATTCGACCCGAGACGCCGGTAATGAAGACCTTGCCGTCGTTGACTGTGCGCACTTCGAGATCCAGATCGCTCGGGACCGTCAGGACCCAATCGAACGCGACCTCCCAGTCGCGATCCTCTCGACTCTCGCGGCAGAGGAAGCGATGCTCGGCGCGATCGCAACGAAACGGCCCGTCCTGGATCAGCGCGAGCTTGCCGGGCTCCGCCTCGACGGTGAGCTTCGTTTCGCTCCTGGCGCGGGTGAGCGCCGCGGCGCTGTCGGCTGCGAAGCGCTCGACGAGCTCGAGCTCGACACGGTCCCCGGCCGCGCCGGCGCGCACCGTGACCGAGCCCATGACGTTGTCGACAAGCAGGTAGCGCCTGCCGCCGGACGGACGGAGCTCGAAGCTCTTGCGCACGGTCTCGGTCGCCTTCGTCCTGCCGCCGGCGTGCGCCGGTGTGAGCGAGATCGCGAGAACGCCGACGGTGAGCAGGGCGGTGATGGGACGCATCAGATCCTCCTTCCCAGGCGGCTGCGCAGGTAACTCGCGACCGTCGGATCGAGATCGGGGTTGGCGGCGAGCGCCTCGAGATCGCGGCGCGCGGCGGCGCCGTCAGCAGCGAGGAGCAGGTCGATGGCGGAGAGCTGGACGAGGGGCGAATCCTGATTGGAGACCACCCGCACCAGCCGCGCCCGCTCCGCGGGCAAACGCAGCGCCGGAGCGATCGCCTCGAGCGCGGCCAGCCTCACGTTCACGTCGGGGTCGATGGCGAGCGCGCCGAGCAGCGCGTCGGCGATGCGCGGATCGTTGGCCACCTGCTCGCGACCGTAGGCGACGGCGCGCAGCCGTTCGGAGCTCGGTCGATCCGAGAGCAGCGAAACCGCCATCATCTCCTTGAGCGAACCGATTTCGCGCCGCAGGTCGGCGACGTCGCTTCCGCCCCGGCCGGCCGCGACGACCCAGCCGAGGCCGAGGCCAAGGGCGAGCGTCGCGGCGAGCGGAACCAAGCGCCGCCACGCCGGCGCGGTCGAGACCGCGGGACCGCGCGGCGCCGCGGTCGCCGCCGCGGGCGCGAGCTCCTCGATCTCTCGCGCCAGCATCCGCTCGAAGCGGGCGGCGAGGAAGGGGCTCGGGCCCTCGGCGGGCGCGCCTCCGAGGCCGCTCCAGATCCGCCCGAGCGACTCCACCTCGGCCGCGCAGCGCGCGCAGCCGGCGACGTGCTGGCGCAGCGCCTCGCGCTCCGCCGCGTCGAGCTCGCCGGCGAGCTCCGAGACGATGGCGATCTCGATCTCCTCACAGGGCGTGCGGTTCATACCAGTCCCCCTTCCAGCTCGTCGGCCAGATAGGCCGTCTTGAGCTCCTTCATCGCGCGGTGGACGCGCAGCTTCACCGCTCCCGTCGAGATGCCGAGCAGCTCGCCGATCCGGTCGTATCTGAGCTCGGAGAAACGCGCCAGCAGCAGAACCTCGCGCTTCTCCGGCGCGAGCCGCTCGAGCGCGGCGTGGAGCCGTTGGCGCGCCTCCTCGCTCTCGAGCTCGGCGAGCGCCGAGGGCTCCCGCGCGGCGGGCTCGGGAGCGTTCTCGACGTGCGGCAGCTCGGCCGGACGCGCCCGATGCTGGTCGACCGCGGCATTGCGGGCGAGCGTCCAGAGCCAGGGCGCGAACGCCGCGCCGTCGCGATAGGTGTGGCGGTACTTGAGCAGGCGCACGAACAGCTCCTGGACGAGGTCCTCGGCCGCCGCCCGAGCGCGGGTGGCGCGCAGGAAGTAGTGGTAGAGCCGCTTGGAGTGGCGCTCGAACAGCTCTGCGAGCAGTGCGAGCTCACCCTCCCGGACGCGCTCCATCAGCTGCTCGTCCGGGGCTGCGTGCGGGTTCGTGACGGTGCCTCGTCCCTTCACATTCATGGGTACCGGCGGTCCCGCGCTAGGTTACCGGTTCGGCGGTGGAGGGGGGCGGTACCCGCGCGGCCGCGGCCGCCTACGGAGCGGAGAGACGGGCGCGGGCGGCGGCGAGCACCTCGCTCTCGCCCGACACCAGCCAGCGCGAAGCCGCGAGCTTCTGGGGCGGGCGCGAGCCCTTCCAGACCACCTCGACCTCGTGGGCGCGGCCGTCGCGCGGGCTGTCGGTGCGGATCCAGACGCGGACCACGCGCTGCGACGCCTCGAGCCGCCGTGCGAGCGCCGCCGAGTCCTCGACCAGGGCACCGCCGCTCTTGGCCGCGAGCGTGCGCAGGCCGGCGAGCTGAAGATCGAGATAGCGGCCGAAGCCCTCGGCCGAAGGTCCCTGTTGCTTCGTCATCCAGGGCTGGTGCGGGAAGACGACTGACTCGCTCGGCGGCGACGCGGGCACCCCGGCCGCCCGCTGCTCGGCCTTCGGGTCCGCGCGCGCCGTCACCTCCTCGCCGAATCCGGCGAGCGCCAGGATGCGCCATCCCTGCACTGTCAGCGCCTCCGCGAGCTCTTGGCGATCGTCGCCGATCGACTTGGCCGCGGCCGCGCTCTCGGGGCCGCGCAGCGGCTCGGACGCGAGCAAGTCGGGCTGGAGGCCGCTGCCGCCGGCGACGAGGACGAGCAGACAAGCGCCCCCTTCGCACGCCGTCAACTTCGCCTGGTCGGTGCGCTGGCGCACCTCGGCGGCGAGCGCCGGCCAGAGCGCGGCGCGCAGCTCGGCCGGAGCGGCGCCGGCGGCGAGCTGGCGCTCCGCGTCGCCGATCTGGGCGAGGATCCTATCGGCGCAAGGCTCGCGCTCGATCTCCGCGACGAGCGCCGCCGCGAGCTCGACCGCGTCCCGGGTGGGGGGCCGCACCACGGCGTCGGTGCCGTCGCCGGCAGCGATCTCGACCGGTCCGAGGGCGACCAGCGCCTCCGCACGCGCGCCGAGCGCGGCGAGCGCCGCGCGGCGGACGTCGGGGCGACAGTAGCTCGACTCGATCTCGACTCGCACCCGCCAGGAGCCGGCGAGCGGCTCGACCGCGGTGACCCGCCGCGCGATCCCCTGCTCCTCGACCTGGATCGACGGGCCGGCGGTGGCCGGGTCGACACCCTGCGGCAGCTCGACCAGGATGGCGGTCTCGCGCACCTCGAGCGCCTCCTCGACCGCCGGCCGCTGCGCGGAGAGCGGCAGCGCGCGGCCGATCAGAGAACAGAGAACCAGGAGCGGCAAGACGAATCGGGAGTGGCTCATCCCCCGATTCTGTCCGACTCCGCCGCCACGTGCGCGCCGCGGCGCGCACGCCACGCGCCGGCGAGGTGAGCGAGCGACGCGGCGAGCCAGAGCGCCGAGGCCGCGAGGTGGACGACCCGCCACGCTTGTTGCCAGCCCGGGTCGACGGCGGTCTGCAGCAGGTAGCCGGAGAGCGCCATCGGCGCGGCGGCGACGAGCAGCGACCGGCCGCTCGCCCGGCGCGAGCCGGCGCCGTAACGCTGGCAGGCCCAGGCATGCCCCTTCCAGACCACGCCGAGCGCGAAGACAAGGAGCGGCGCGGTCCAGAGATGGACGTCTCGGACGAGCGGTTGCGCGGGGTGGTGAACCAGCGCGAACTCGTCGATCGGTGCCATCAGGTAGAGCATCGCGGCGTAGACCAGACCGCTCGCGCCCACCAGAAAGTTGGCGAGATGGAGGCTCCAGGCCTCCAACCGGGTCACCGCGGCGGCTCCGGCGCCACGGTTGCGGCGGCGCGCGCCGCGCTCTCGGCGAGCGCCCTGTGGATTGCGAGCGCCCGGCGCGCCGCTTCGGTCGTCGCGCGCGCGGTCAGCGTGGCTCCCGCGACCGGGCGAATCGCCCGCCGGAGCGAGAGCTCGGAGTCGAGCTCGCGCCCGGCGAACTGCGCGTACCACTCCTCGCGCGGCTGGTACTCGGGTGGTTCCGCGAAGGCGACGACCTCGACCCGCAGCAGCTCGCCCTCGGGGCCGACGGCGACGAGCAGGGTCTCGGCGAGCGTACGGACGCGGTGGGTGTCGAAGTACGCCGTGCCGCAGGCGCCGTCGGCGCGCGTGGCGACGTAGGGATGGACGAGCGCCGTGGGGATCTCGCCGCCGGCGAGCTCGGCCGCGCGCGCGACCTGGTCGTCGGTCAGATAGACGGTACCGCGCTCGACGGCGCAACCGGGAAAGACGAGCGCGAGCGCCTCGTCGAGCGAGAGGTAGCCACCGCCTGCGGCCGGCCGCGGCGCGAGCGCCGCGGCGGCGAGCAAGAGGAGCGTCGTGAGGCGCATCCGGCTCCCGCTCAGAAGACGTAGCCGAGCGCGAGGTTGAGCTGGTCGACCCCGGTGCCGGCGGTGTTGTCGACGTCCTGCCAGTCCACCTTGAAGACGACCTGTCCGATCGGCTTCCAGTCGAGCCCCAGGGTCAGGATCTCGACGTCGTTCGCCGGATTGCTCGCGAACCCTGCCGGGACCCGCGCCTGGGTGTCGAAGCTCTCCCAGCGCACGAACGGCGTGACCGACTGCCGTCCGGAGCCGAGCAGCGCGCCGACGTCGTAGCCCGCCTGGAGGTAGAACCCCTCGAGACGCTCGCCCACCGAGCGGTTGCCGGCGAGACCCAGCGCCCGGTTCAAACGGGCCACGTCATCGAGATCGGCTCGCGCCCAGAGTCCGCGCAAGTCGAAGCCGCGCGCCCGCCACTCGAGATGCCCCGCGACCAAGCGGGTGCCGACGCCGATCGCGCCCGCGGCGTCCTTCAGCACCTGGCCCGAGTCGCCGACGTAGGCCGAGAGCCCCGCGAGCAGGCCCGGGGTCGCGGCCCAATCGAGCCGGCCGACCCAAGCGAGGTCCTCCGCCAGCGCTTCCGACCCCCCTTGGCGCCCCGAGCGCAGGCCCGAGGCCGAGAAGCCCGCCGCGTCCATGCCATTGACGAGGTAGGTGCGATAGGCGAGCGGCCCCGCCTCGCCGGTGAGGCCGAGACCATTCTCGCGCCATGTCGTCGGCAGGATCAGGCGCTCGACCTCCGGCCGCCGCGCGCCGAGAAAGACCGTCGGCTCGTGGAGCTCGTTGACGAGGCCCATCGGCAGCAGCAGCAAGCCGGCGCGAACGTTGAGCTCCGGCCGGATCCGCCGTTCGACATAGGCGAACTCCACGGCGACCTCGCCCTTCTTCCCGTCGCCAGCCTGGGCGTGCTCGAACTCGATCTCGGAGTTGAACAGCCAGTCGTCGCTCCACTTGTAACCGAAGTAGACGACCGCGCGCAGGAAGTCGAGCCGGTCGCTGCGGCCCGACCGGGAGCCGTCGTCGCGGCTGCCGTCGAACGATTGATAGAGCATTTCGCCATAGCCGCCGATCGAGAGGCCGTCGGCGACCCGATAGACCTTCGAGGCCGCCGGACCGAGGCCGGGCACGCTCGCGCCGACCACCGGGGCCGCAGCACCGAGCTTGAGCCGCTCGATCTCCGCGGCGAGCAGGTCGATGCGGCGCTCGATCTCAGCGAGGTCGGAAGCGGCCTTCGCGGCCTTCAGCGCCTCGATCTCCGCGCGCAGCTCGGCCACCGCGCGCGTCAACTCCTCCGCGCTCTTGGCCGTCGCCGTGGCATTCGAGGCCTCGGTCGGCGCGGGTGGCTGTGCGCCGGCCGTCGCTCCGAGCCAGAACAAGGCCGCCGCGACACCCGCGGCTGCGACCTTGCGGCACTCGCCTCGCAATCCTCGCATCGATGCTGCCTCCGTTTCGTGCCTGTCGCGCGCCCGCGCGACGGCCGTGGGACAAAGAGGGCGGCGCCGGCCGTGGCCTTCGCTCGGCCGCCGGTGCCACCCTCGGCTACTACGAAGAATCGTCGTCGACTTCGATCTCGACGTCCGGCGCGAGCGGCCGGAGCCGTCCAGCGAGCCCACGGGAAGCGCGCGCCACCAGGCGGTCCGCTTCGATCACCAGATAGACCGCGTCGCCCCGGCCGCGCTCACGAATCCAGGCCAGACCCCGCTTTGGCCCCGCGACGAAGAGAGCCGTCGAGCGGCAGTCGGCGAGCGTGGAGCTCGAGCCGAGATAGGCGACCGACCCGAAGTCGGCGGCCGGGCGGCCGGTGCGCGGATCGAGCAGGTGCCCGATCTTCTGCCCCTGGACCGTGCGGGCTCGCTCGGAGTCGCCCGAGGTCGCGAGCGAACCCTCGGCGGCGTCGATCCGGAGCTCGACGACTTCACGCGAACGGTCGCGCGGGTCCGCGAGGCGGATGACCAGCGGACCCTGCCACCCGGTCCAGGAGATCTGGCCGCCGAAGTCGAGCAGGACGCGGGCGCCGCCGCCGCGGGCGACTTCGAGCGCCCGGTCGAGGCCCGCCCCCTTGCCGAAGCCCCCCTCCTCGAGGCGGACCGGCGCGACCTTGAGCAGAGCCCGCCGGCCCGGGACCGACTGGAGCCGGCGGCCGGCGCCGACTTCGGCGAGAGCCGCGGCGATCCGCTCGTCGCTCGGCACGCGGCCGCGGCCGCGCAGGTCCCACGCCTCGATCAGCGGCGCCACGGTCGGATCGAAAGCGCCGGCGCTCTCGCGCGCGCAGCCGAGCGCCGTCTCGATGGCACGCCAGGCGTCGCTCGAGAACCCGACCTCGGTCCCGACCGGCGCCCGGTTGAAGCGCGCGAGCTCGCTGCCGTCACGCCAGGTCGAAAGCCGCCCCTCCATCGCCTCGATCGCGGCGACCAGTTGCTCCGAGAGCTCGAGCTCCACGGTCCGATCGCTCGCCTCGACCTCGAGCGCGAGCGTCGTGCCCATGGCGGCGACCAGACGCTCGAGCGGCGCGGCGCTCGACGCCGAGGGCACGGCGAGCGCCAGGGCGAGGAGCAGGAGCTTCTTGCCATTGCGCTCGACTCCCGACGCCGGAGCCTGTCCACACTTGGCGCAGCCGCCCGGCGCGGCGCGGCGCGCCGCGCGCACCAGGCGTAGGACCACCCAGCCGAGGCCGGCGGCCGCCGCCGCGGTCACGATCCAGAACTGCGGGTCGGCGAGAGTCGCGGCCATCGCTCAGGAGACGCCGGCGGCCAGCAGGCCCTGATAGGCGGCGAAGGCGGCGATCCAGGCGAGGCCGGTCATCCAACCGAGCTGGAGCAGGGGCCACTTCCACGAGCGGGTCTCGCGGCGCACGGTGACGAGCGTCGAGAGGCACTGCATGGCGAGGACGAAGAAGACAAGCAGCGACACCGCGGTCGCCGGCGTCAGCAGCGGCGAGCCGTCGTCTCTGGTCGCGGCGTGGATGCGCGCGAGGACGCCGGCGCCGGAGTCCTCTTCGGCACCGGTGAGCACCGCCAGCGTCGAAACGAACACCTCGCGCGCCGCGAAACTGGTGACCACGCCCATGGTCAACCGCCAGTCGTAGCCGAGGGGCGCAAAGGCGGGCTCGAGCGCGTGGCCGATGCGGCCGGCGAAGCTCTGCCCCTGTCGGGCGCTGGCGCGCAGGCGGGCGGCTTCGCTCGTCAGCTCGCTGGCGGCCGCCGGGTCGGCGGCGGCAAGCGCTTCCGCGCGCGCCTCGAGCACGAGCGCCGCGGCCGGCGGCTCCGACGCCGGGTACGCGGACAGCCACCACATGACGAAGCAGATCGCGAGGATGACAGTGCCGACAGTGCGCAGGAACTCCCAACCCTGCTCGAGCGCGTGGGCGACGGCGACACGCAACGACGGCACCTTGTAGCTCGGCAACTCGAGCACCATCGGGCGCGAGCGGCCGGGCAGGATCGTGCGTCGGGCCAGCATCGCGCTGCCGAGGGCGGCGAGGCCGCCGAGCAGGTAGCAGCCGATGAAGGCGAGGCCCGCCGCCGCCGGCCGGGTCGGGAAGAGGAACCCGGTCAGCAGCACATAGACCGGCAGCCGCGCCGAGCAACTCTGGAAGGGCGCGACCAAGATGGTCGCGAAACGGTCGTGCCGGTCGGGAATCAACCGGGTCGAGAGGATGCCCGGGATCGCGCAGGCGTGGCTCGTGAGCAGTGGCACGAAGGCGTAGCCGGGCAGTCCGAAGCGGCAGAGCAGGCGGTCCATGACGAAGGCTGCGCGCGCGAGATAGCCGGTGTCCTCGAGCAGAGTGATGAGGAAGAAGAGCAGGCAGATCTGCGGCAGGAAGACCACCGTCCCGGAAATGCCGCTGATCAGACCGCCGACGAGCAGGTCGCGGACCGCGCCCGCCGGCAACACCGATTCGATCCAGCCGCCGAGGTGGGTGAAGGTCGCCTCGATCAGATCCATCGGTACGGTGGCGACCGCGAAGATCGACCAGAACAGCGCCGCCATGACGCCGAAGAAGATGACGAGGCCGGCGACCGGATGGGTGAAGGTCGCGTCGAGCCTGTCGATCAGCGTGTCGGAGCCCGAACCGACGGCATGCTCGCCGCCGACGCTCGCGGCGACGACCTGTTCGGACCAGGTCTCGAGCACCGCGGGATCGGCGCTCTGCGGCAGGAGGTCGGGCGGCCGTGGTGTTTCCCGCTCGAGCGCGAAGCGAACGGCCGCCAGGAGCTTCTCGATGCCCTCGCCCCGCCGCGCCGACACCGCGACGACGGGCGCGCCGAGCGCGAGCGAGAGCTGGCCCAGATCGAACGAGATGCCGCGCCGCCGCGCCAGGTCGATCATGTTGAGCGCCACGACCAGCGGCACGCCGCGGCGAGCGATATCCGCGGCGAGGGCGAGCGGGCGCACGAGGTTGGTCGCGTCGGCGACCACGATCACGCCGGCTGGCCGTGCGTCCCCTGCGCCGGCGAGGATCCGCGCCGCCAAGCGCGATTCGGGCAGGTCGAGATCGAGACCGTAGAGGCCGGGCAGGTCGACCACCTCCGCGGTGATCGCCTCGCTGCGGACGGAGGGAAGGCGCAGCCGGCCGGTGCGCAGATCAGTGGTCGTGCCGGGGAAGTTCGCGGTCTTGGCGCGCAGGCCGCAGAGCCGATTGAAGAGGGTGGTCTTGCCGCTGTTGGGGTTGCCGACGAGCAACAGGCGGCACTGGCTCGCGTCCGGACGGCTGTCCGCGGGCTGCGCTCGCCGCGGGGCGGCCAGGCTCATGGGACTGGCGCCTCCGCGACCACGACCAGGCGCGAGGCGACCGACCGGGCGAGGCCGATGCGAGTCGAGCGCACCTCGACGATGGTCGGATCGCCCTGAGAGCGAACGATCAACCGGCAACCGAGAGCCAGCCCCATCGCGGCGAGCAACTTCCCTTCGAACGGGGGCAGACCGCTCGAGGCGAGCCGCGCCCGCACGCCGCACGGCAGCTCGGCGAGCGAGATGCCGCCGGCCGGCGCCGGGTGATCCGGCCGGGCCGCGCCGAGCGTCTCGTCACGCATGGACCGCCTCCGCCGCGTTCCGGACCGGCGCGGCGAGCGCGCCATGCACGCAGTCGCGGCAGAGGCCGAGGATCTGCAATCGACTCTCGCTCGGCGAGAAACCGTGCGCCCGGCAGATCTCGCCGAGCATCGCCGTGATGCCGGGGCTGACGAACTCGACGATCCGCCCGCAGCGCCGGCAAGCCATATGGTCATGATCGCCGCCGGCGTGCACGTGCTCGAAGACCGCCCGCTGTCCGCCGAGTCGCACTTTGTTGACCAACCCCGCCGTGACCAGCAGGTCGAGATTCCGATAGATCGTCGCGCGGGAGATCGAGTGTCCGGCCGCCCGGACCGCGCGATGCACCTCGTCGGCGTCGATATGGCCATGCTGTGCGAAGATTTCCGCGCAGAGCGCGCGGCGAGCCGCGGTGACGCGGAGGCCGCGCCCGCGCAGAAAACGCAGGAACGACTCCTCTTCGCGAGGCCGGATCTTCTGTTGAGACGGCATCTCAAAAAGCTCGAAGGATTCTGGACGGATTTGGTCCGATTTGTCAACGAGCCTCGGGGTGGGGCAGGGCTCGTCGCCGCGCCGACACAGCGCAGAGTCCAGACCTGCGCTAGTGTCGCCGCCCCATGGACGCGGCAAGCACGATCGGAGAACTGCGAGTGAGAATTCGCCAGCCGCGCTCCGAGCGGCGACGGTACCAGCGGCTGCCCCTGCCGGTCTGGGTCCGCGTCCTGGTGCTGATCGCCGGTTGGACGCTGATCTTGATCGGCATCGCCGGCCTCTTCCTACCGGTCTTGCAGGGCGGCCTCTCGCTCGTGCTCGGGTTCGCGCTGTTGTCGATCGCGAGCCAGACCGTGCATCTCTGGCTGCGCCGGTGGATGGGTCGCTGGCCGGGAGCCTGGCGGCGCCTCGAGAAGTTCCGGCGGCGGCTCCACAACCGCATCGACGGCATGCACCGGAAGCGTCGCGACGAGGACTAGAGGGCTAGCCGCCGACACCCGTGGGGCAAGCAGCGCGCGTCACCGCTTGTCGAGCGGCACCCAGGCGCGCTCGTTCTCGCCGATGTAGATCTGTCGCGGGCGATTGATGCGATAGCCCTGCTCGCGCATCTCCTTCCACTGGGCGATCCAGCCCGGTAGCCGGCCGAGAGCGAACATCACCGTGAACATGGTGGTGGGGATGCCCATCGCGCGATAGAGGATGCCGCTGTAGAAATCGACGTTCGGATAGAGCTTGCGCTCGACGAAATACTCGTCTTCGAGCGCCGCTTTCTCGAGCCCCTTGGCGAGCTCGAGCAGCGGATCGTCGACGCCGAGCTGCGCCAACAGGGTGTCCGCGGACTTCTTGAGGATTCGCGAGCGCGGATCGAAGTTCTTGTAGACCCGGTGGCCGAAGCCCATGAGCTTGAAGCCGGAGTCCTTGTTCTTGGCGAGATCGATGAACTTCTGGTAGCCGCCGCCGTCCGCCTGGATGTTCTCGAGCATCTCGATCACGGCCTGGTTGGCGCCGCCGTGCAGCGGCCCCCACAGCGCCGAGATACCCGCGGAGATCGACGAGAAGAGGTTGGCGCCCGAGGAACCCACCATGCGCACGGTCGACGTCGAGCAGTTCTGCTCGTGGTCGGCGTGCAGGATCAGCAGGAGATTCAGCGCGCGCGCCATCACCGGATCGATCTCGTACGGCTCGGCCGGCACCGAGAACATCATGTGCAGGAAGTTCTCGGCGTAGTTGTAGCCGTTGCGCGGGTACATGAACGGCTGGCCGATCGACTTCTTGTAGGAGAAGGCGGCGATCGTCTTCGCCTTGGCCAGCAGCCGCACGACGTTGAGCTCGAGGTCCTGATCGTCCGGATAGTAGGTCGAGAGGCTCGCGACCATGGCCGAGAGCATCGCCATCGGGTGCGCCGTCGCCGGGAAGCCCTCGAAGAACTTCTTCAAGTCCTCGTGCAGCAGGCTGTGGCGGGTGAGCGTCTCGCGCCAGGCGGCGAGCTCCTCGGCGTTCGGCAGATGGCCGTAGATCAGCAGGTAGGCGACCTCGGTGAAACGCGCCTCGCCGAGCTGCTCGATCGGATAGCCGCGATAGCGCAGGATGCCGCGCTCGCCGTCGATGAACGTGATCGCGCTACGGCAGGAGCCGGTGTTGCCGTACCCCTCGTCGAGCGTGATCAAGCCGGTCTCGGCGCGCAGCTTCGAGATGTCGATGCCGACCTCGTCCTCGCTGCCGGCGAGCGTCGCGAACTCGTGCTCTTTGCCCTCGTATTGCAGTTTGGCTGTGGCCATGAGATCTCCTGAGTCGCGCGCGCAGGTCTACGCCGCAATGCGGCACATTGTACCGTCCGGTCGCGCTCTCGCAAGACACGGGCCGAAGAGCAGACCTTAGCCCCTAGCGCGCTGCCGGCGCCCGCCCCCGAACGCGGGCCGCTTCCCGTTCATTCGGGGTGGAACTCGAGGTGGATCTTGAGCTTCTTGGCCCGGTCGAGGCCGTAGCGCAGCGTCGAGAGGGTGATCGTCTGCATGTCGTGGCGCGACTCGCTGTCCAGACTCTCGGTTCCCCGGTAGCCGTCGATCGCCACGCCGTCCCTGTCCAGCCACTCGATCTCGACCTCGGCGTCCCAGTCGCGGGTCGCGTCATTGGTGAATTCAATCTGCACCTGGACGTCCGCCGCGTAGCTCGAACCGCCCCCTGGCCGGAAGAGCTTCGACTTGGTGATCCCACTCTGCCGCTCGATCCGCACCCGATGAATCGTCACCGGCCCGTCGGCGGCGGCGAGGTCGATCCAGGTACCAAGGGCGAACGGCACGCTCTTCTCGACCTCCCCCGCCCACGCTGCCGGAACGGGCATGATCAAAAGCACAAGAGCCGAAACGAAGAGGGTGGCGAGCGCGCAACGCATGGTAGGACCTCCGCGGTTTGTTGGCAGGTCATTCTAGAGCCTGCCCAGTCCGGCGGGGCAGTGCCGTCGCTTCGACACCTGCAGCGCAACTACGGGGCGTCGCGTTCGGCAGAAGCCGTTGTTCCGAGGACGAGGTCTTGGAGGATGTCAGCGCTGCCGACCTCTAGATCAACCTCGAACCAGCCGAGGTCGTCCCTGCCGTAGCGGATCCTGGCCCGCGCGAAACCTGGGATTCTCAATCGGTAGTTCCCGAGAGTATCGCTCTGGACACCTACTCCTTCCCGGAGCACGAGAGCCTCCGAGATGGGCGTGCCATCGGCACCCAGCACGCGTCCGGAGACTGCTACCGCTTCTGAGAGCGTAACCACCACTGGGGTTTCTTCCGCGACCGGGCAGTCGACCGGTCCGACATCCACCGATGATGGTAAGAAGCCGCTGGCCGCCACCTCTAGCACCAGGGCGCCGCAGTCGAGGCCTGAGAGCAGCGCACGCCCTTCCTCGTTCGTGCTTGCGCGCCAGAGTCGAACCGCACGTCCCGAAGCGGATCCTCCGGTGGTCCTGCTCCGGACCTCGACTGCCGCGATTCCGGCGTGGCCACCGTGAGAATCGAGGACGAGAACGCTAAGCGCGCGGGTTGGCGCAATCTCGAGCAGAACAGGGCGTCTGAGCTCCGACTCTGACAGCCGGCGCGAGGTGCCGGACCCATCCGGCGCCACTGCGCGAACTTCCAGTTCGAAACCAGAGGGGATGGCCTCAAGGACGAACCGACCTTCCGAATCAGTTCGGGCGGAACTTCGATCCAACTGCGTCCAGCCACGATCCTCGGAACCACCGTTAATGGCTACGGTGACCTCGGCCTCTCCGACGGGCTCTCTAGAGCCGTCGACCACCCTCCCTTCGATTCGAAGGCCCCGGTCAACAACGAAGTCGCCGATGTCTAGGCGGTCGTTCTCGTCGACGAGCTCAAGAGGATCGGAGTCGGTGGGTGCGTAGCCATCTGCGACAACGACGACCGAGTATGTGCCTGGCGGAACGGAGGCGCGCAGCTCAAAGACACCCTGCAGATCAGAGACCGCCTTCGCGAGGGCATCGGAGCTCGCCGCCCGAGCAATCGCGCGGCGGAGTGTTGCAGCCTCCCGAGCTCGGACCAGACTCAGCCGGGCAGCCGACACTGGTTGGCCCTCCTCGTCGACTACGCGACCGGTCACTAGAGAGCGACTGGGTCCGTTCACCACGGGGCCCGACGGAATCACAAGTCGGAGAGCCTCTCCTTGGTCGGTAGTGGCGAGAGGAAACCGGTTCTCGAAGATCTGGCCATCCTCGCGCTCTACGCAAAGCGTGATGCCCTGCCAGCGCGGCAAATCACGCAGACGGAACGAGCCGTCTGCCGCGGTTGTCGAGTGCCAACTCGCTTCCTCAGCGCGCCAGACGGTAAGTCCCGTGCCAGGAGCCCCGTCTTCAAAGCGGACCTCTCCGGCGATCGATTCCAAGGGGCCGAGCCGGATCTCTTGCGCTTCTCGGCTGGAACTCTCGACATCACCTTCCCAGTGCACCCCGTTGCGATCGAACGTAACGATGGAGAGGCTCCACCGGCCGCCGGGTGCCTGAATCGAGAAGAGACCTGAAGCTCCGACCTGGGCAATCGGCATCCGTTCCTCTCCCCAGAGAACTACCGCCATGAGGGCTTCGCCAGGGTGACTCGCGACAAGCTGGAATGACCGGTCGACAACGGCAGAAGCTGGCAATGGCGGCGGCAGTTCGCGCAAATCCCGGAGCTCGACGCTCCCAAGCCGCGGGTGAAACAGCCACAGTGGCTCCTTCAGGGGCGCCCGGGAGAGCGAGATCTCGGGCTTGACAGGGAGTTTTCTCCAATACGGAGCGGGGCGCCAAGCGAGCGAGCAGCTTCTCGCTTCTTCAGGAGGCACTGCCGTCGCGACCTGGAACGGCTCCCCGACCTGAGACCAAGAGACAGGCAGAGTGACCTTGACGTCTCGACCGTCAGAGAGGGGCAATGGGGCTAGCCGTCGAACGCCTCTCGCTGGCACCGCAGGGATCTCGAGTGGGGGCGCATTGCCGTCATTTGCCAGCAAGTAGAAAACGCCCCGTTGGCGAAAGGACAACCGAAACCGACCATGGGTCGGTCCCACCGTTGCCGAGCCAATCTCAATTGCCGGTCCACCGGCCTCGAGTGCGGCCGGAAAGAGACGAGTCGCGAGTGGAGATCCCGAGAATGCCGCTATTTCGAGATTGGAACCCGGCTCGGACCCGTGCGGCCAACGAACTTCCCCCTCGACGGATTGCTCCGCTGGAATTCCAGTCCTGGGGATGCCAAACACCAAGCAGACAATCGCCAGGAGAATCCGCGACAGTCGAAAAGCGCCGGCTCCTCTTCTCGGACTCGGCCGCGCAACACCTGGCCCAACTCTCCTAAACCGCTTCATCTACATGCAGGCTTGGTTATCGATCAGGAAGTTACTCCCGTTGTCGACCCCTTCGCCTCCGCGCGGCGCGGGATCCCTCGCGGGGCCCTTCCCTACAGCGTTGATTTGCGGCAGCGTCGAGGCTAGCTATGGACCTATGCCCAGGTCAAGCTGAACATCCACACGAATCTCAGGCCTCGCGACGAATCTCAGGCTCTGGCGTCGCGAGTGCTCCCCCGACCGGTGGGCTCGCTACTCCTGCGCAGCGCCCCGGTGACCGGTAGCCGGGCAGAGCGGATCGCGGGAAACAAGCCACCGACGAAGCCCGATAGGAGCGCGAGGAGGGTGCCGGCGACGAGGAGCGACGGTGTCAGGTCGAAGGCGAAGGCGACTTGGCGGAAGGCGTCTCGGTCGACAGAGCCCCGGTGCCGGACGATCCGCGTGCCCTGCGCGCGCCCCGTGCGGAGCGCTGTTCGTATACTGCGCTCGTGAGCTTCGCCGAGCATCAGCCGCAGAAGGGGCCGGATGCCGTCGGCGTCGAGGCTCGGATCGCGGGCTGGTGCCGGGCGCACGGAATCGAGCTCGCGTTGCTCTTTGGCTCGCGGGCGCGCGGCGAGGGGCGGCCTGACTCCGACTACGACTTGGCGATCTGGTCGCCGGTCGAGCCGACGCCGGCCGAGCGGCTGCAGTGGGCGAGCGACCTCGCCGCCACGGCCGGCGCCGAGGTTCAGCTCGTACTCGTCACCCCGGCGCTCGACCCGGTGCTCGGCATGCAGATCGCGCGCGAGGGTCGGGTGCTCGTCGAGGCTTCGCCCGGGCGGGCGGTTTCCGAGCGCGTGCGACTCTGGCAGCTCTTTCAAGACAGCCGACCCTTCCTCGAGCGGGCCCGTCGGGAGCTCGCGCGCTACGCGCGGGAGGTGCGCGATGGCACCTGAGGTGGTCCTGCGCAAGCTCGCGACGCTGCGGCGACTGCTCGACGACCTGCGGCCGTTCGCGAGCGCGACTCGCGCCGAGGTCGAGGCCGAGCACTACCGCATCGAACGGATCCTCGAGCTGCTGGCAACCGTCGCGGCCGACCTGCTGCAACATCTGCTGGCCGAGCAGGGCGTCGTCGCCGACTCCTACCGCGACGTCTTCCGGCGCGCGGCGAGCGGCGGCCTGATCGACGAGACCTTGGGCGGCCGCCTCGAGCGCGCTGCCGGCATGCGCAACGTCCTGGTCCACCTCTACGACGGCATCGACCTCGAAATCGTCCGTCAGGCGATCACGCCCGCGCTCGCCGACTTCGCCCTCCTCGTCGCCGCGCTCGAGCCCTACGCTCAGCCGAGCGCCGACGGCGGCTGAGTCCCGGCCGCGGTCATCACTCCTCCCGCAGCGCCGCGGTGACCGGCAGGCGGGCGGCGCGGATGGCGGGGAAGAGGCCGCCGACGAAGCCCATGAAGAGCGCGAAGAGGGTGCCGGCGACGAGCAGCGGCGGCGTCACGTCGAAGGCGAAGGTGACCTGGCTGAAGGTGTCCCAGTTGAGCGTCGAGGTGCGGTAGCCGTCGAAGAAGAACCAGGCGGCCAACGAGCCCACGGCGCCGCCGCCGAGCGCGAGCAGCATCGACTCGACCATCACCGAGATCAGCACCGCGCCTCGCCCGAAGCCGAGGGCGCGCAGGGTGGCGACCTCCCTCTTCCGCGCCGAGACCGCGGAGTACATCGTGTTCAACGCGCCGAAGATGGCGCCGACCGCCATCAGCACCGAGACCGTGAAACCGAGGCCGCGGATGATGCCGTTCAACGTGCGGCCCTGGTTGGCGTAGTACTCGCTCTCGCGCAGCACCTGCACATCGAGGCGCGGGTCGGTGGTGAGCGCGTCCTTGAACTTGTCGAACGCCGCCGGCGACTCGAGCCGTGCGATCACCGTCTGGAACGAGTTGCCGCGGCGGTAGGCCGGCTGCAGCACCGCGGCGTCGCACCAGATCTCCGATTCCCAGAGGGCGCCGCCGGCCGAGAAGATGCCGACCACCTCCCACTCGTTCTGCCCCCAGCGCAGCCGGTTGCCGACCTCGAGACCGGCGAACTGCTTGGCCGCGCCCTCGCCCACCAGGATCTCGTTCTTGCCCCACTCGAAGCGCCGCCCCGACACCATCCGGAGATCCGTGCGCGTCGCGAAGGCCGCAGGCTGGACGCCCCGCAGCGGCACGTTGGCGTCGGTACCGGTCGAGCGTTTGGGCACGTCGACGACGACGAAGAGCTCGCCCGAGGAGAGGGCGACCGGCGGGCCGCCCGGTAGCGCCGGGCCACGCGCCACGCCCGGCGCCTGGCCGATCAGCTCGACCGCATCGCGCGAGAGCGCGCTCATCATCTCGCTGTCGCTCCCGGCGCGCAGCACCATCGCGTTGTCCGGCGAGCCGGCGGTGCGCAGCGCGCGGCGGAACCCTTCACCGATCGAGAGCACGGCGACGAAGACCGTGACCACGCCGGCGATGCCGACCACGGTCGCGAGCGAGGCGCCACGCCGCTGCGGAATCGTCCGCACCGCCGTCGCGGTGACTGCCGCCACCTGCGCGAACCAACGTCCCAGAGACCTCATCGCTCAGTTCCTCCGCAGCGCATCGACGATCTCGAGGCGCATCGCCCGGAGCGCAGGCACGATTCCCGTGACTACGCCGAGCACGACCACCAGCACGACGCCGATGATGGCGTCGCGGCCGGGCAGGTAGAAGACCGGCAGGAAGCCGCCGGTCGGGTCGCCCGAGGCGATCAGCGCGCCGCCCAGAGCGAGCCCGAGCCCGCCGCCGAGGAGCGCCAGCAGGCTGGACTCGGCGAGCACCAGGCCGAGCAGCGTGCCGGGCTGGAAGCCGAGCGTCTTCAGCACCCCGAGCTCGCCCGTCCGCTCCCGGACCGACTGGGCGATGGTATTGCCCGCGACCAGGAGCAGGGTGAAGAAGACCGCGGCGAGGACCCAGGAGATGATCGCGCCGACGTCGCCGATCTGGTCGGCGAAGCTCTGCGCCAGCGCTTTCTCGGTCACGGTCTTGGTCTCGTTCGGCGAGTTCTCGAAGAGCTTGTCGATCGCCGCGGACATCGCCGCGGTGCGCTGCGGATCGGCGATGCGCACGACGTACCAGCCGACGAGGCCCTGGCCGAACTGCCGCGCCTCGTCGAAGTAGGCGTAGTGGAAGAGGAACTGCGTCTCGTCCGTCCCGGCCTCGGCGCCGTCGTAGATGCCGCGGACGTTGAGCTCCCAGGTGCGCGAGCCGTCCTTCTTGCGCCAGATCGTCGCTTGGACCGGAACCCGGTCGCCGACCTTCCAGCCGAAGCGCTCGGCGGTGCGGCGGCCGACGATCACGCCCTCGCGATCGGCGAACCAGGCCTGTTTCTGCTCCTCGGGCAACTGGAACTCCGGGTACATCTCGAGGTACGTCTGCGGGTCGACAGGCGACTGGAAGACGCCCTGGAAGCCGGTGTTGGGGTTCTGATAGATACCGCCGAACCAGCTCGAGTGCGTGACCGCGACCACCCCAGGCACCTGCGCGATGCGCTCGAGGTAGGCGACCGGCAGCGGCTGGATGATCGAGGTCTTGTGCGTGGTGAAGAGGCGGTCCGCGCCCGCGACGTCGACCCCCGCCCGGAACGCTACGCGCGCCGCGCCGAGGTAGGCGTAGAGCAGGAAGGCGATCAGGATCGACAGCAGCGTGAACAGCGTCCGCGCCTTCTTGCGCTTGAGGTTGCTCCAGACGAGCGGCAGGTACTTCACGCCGCCGCCTCCGCCAACACGCCCTTGTCGAGGTGGAGCACCCGCCCGGCGCGCTCGGCGGCGTGCGGGTCGTGGGTCACCATGACGATCGTCTTGCCCTGGTCGCGATGGAGCGCCTGGAGCAGGTCGAGCATCTCGTCGCCCGACTTGCGGTCGAGATCGCCGGTCGGCTCGTCGCAGAGCAGCAGGGTCGGATCGGTGACGATGGCGCGGGCGATGCCGACCCGCTGCTCCTGGCCCCCGGAGAGCTGGCGCGGGTAGTGCTTGGCGCGGTCGGAGAGGCCGACCAGGCCGAGCGCGGTCGCTACCTGCTGGCGGCGCCGCGCGCGCGAGAGGGGCGCCAACAGCAACGGCAGCTCGACATTGCGCTCGGCGTTGAGAGCGGGCAGCAGGTTGTACATCTGGAAGACGAAACCGACGTGCCGGGCGCGCCAGGCGGCGAGCTTGGAGTCGGAGAGCGCGTCGACGCGCTGGCCGTCGACCAGGATCGAGCCCGCGGTCGGGCGGTCGAGACCGCCGATCAGATTGAGCAGGGTCGACTTGCCCGACCCCGACGGCCCCATCAGGGCGAGGAACTCGCCACGGCCGATCGTGAGGTCGAGACCCGCCAGGACGTCGATCCTCTCGGCGCCGCGAACGAACGTCTTGTGCACTCCCTCGACTTGAACCAATGCGTCCATCTTCGTCTCCTTCCTAGTTGTCTTCGCGCTCGACGACGCGGACGCCGGCCGCGAGATCAGCCGGGCCCTCGATCACCACTCGTTCGCCGACCGCGAGGCCGGCGAGCACCTCCGCCGGGTCCGCGCCGCCGGCCGCCAGCTGGATGGCGCGCCGCTCGAGAGCGCTCGCGCCGACCACCCAGACGAACTCGGATCCCGCGCTGCCGCGCACGGCCGAGCGGGGCAGTCGCACGATTCGCCGCTTGTCGCCGCCCGCGGCGTCCTCGAGAAAGGCGACCTTGACCCCCATGTCGGGCAGGATGCGCGGGTCGAGCTGGTCGAACCCGATGCGCACCTTGACCGTCGCCTTGTCGCGCTCGGCCGCGGGGATGGTGGTGATGACGTGCCCGGGGATCTGCCAGTCCGGGTAGGCATCGAGCGTGGCGCTGATCCGTTGGTCCGCCACCACCCGCTGAATGTAGGCCTCGTTGACGTCGACCTCGATCTCGAGCGAGCCCATGTCGACGATGGTCGAGATGCCGGTGCGGGTGAAGCCGCCGGACGACATCGGCGAGATCATCTCGCCCGGCTGTGCGTTCTTCGAGATCGCGACACCCGCGAAGGGCGAGCGGATCACCGTGTCTTCCAGGCTCTGGCGGGCAAGCGCGACCTCGCTGCGCGCGACATCGACGTCGCTGCGCTGGCGCTCGAGCCGCGCGGCGAGGGAGTCTGCCTCGGCCTCGACGGCGTCGAGATCCGCGGTCGAGGCAATTCCCTGCTGGCGCAGCTCGTCCGTGCGCCCGCGGCGCAGGCGCGCCTCCTTGAGCAGCGCCGCGGTCTCGGCGAGCGCCCGCTCCGACGCCGCGCGGCGGGCCTCGGCGAAGGCGAGCGACAGGCGGGCCTGGCTGTCGTCGAGACGCGCGAGCACCTGGCCCTGCTCGACCCTCATCCCTTCCTCGATCAGGATCTCGGTCACCTTGCCGGTCACCTTCGACGAGACCGTCGACTGGCGGCGAGCCGTGACGTAGCCGGAAGCGTTGAGGACCGCCGCCGGACCCCCCGCCGCCGAGGCCGCCTCGGTCACCACGCTGGTCCGCACCGGCACCGCGCGCGGCTTGAGCAGCAGGTATGCCGCCACCGCGGCCAAGAGGACGGCCACGGTCACCCAGAGCCAGACGCGGCCGGAACCCGTCGACTCGGTCTCGCCGCCGCGATCGATCTTCAGTGAGTCCAGCTTCTCGCGCAGATCCGTGGCCATCCTCGCTCCCAGCGGCGTGTTCACCGCGCCCCTTCGATTCGCTACGTACGATACGTGAACCGCTGCGGCGGCGGACTGCGGCGACCGGCGAACGGCGGATTGTGGGCGGTGAGCGGCGGTCGCGGGCGGGTCCGGCAGGGATCAGCCGGGCAACGGCGCCGCCCCGTGCCGTTCCACCGCCTCCGCCTCCGGCACGCGTCCCAACTTGCGCAGCACCTCCGCGTAGCTCTTGCGGGCGTCGAGCAGCTCGGGGTCACCGGGTGCCCGGCCCCGCTCGAAGAGCTCGAGCGACCGGCGCAGGCGCCTCTCAGCCGCCGCGAGGTCCCCTTCGTGGTGATCCAGCTTGCCGAGCGCCATGAGCGGGAAGCCGAGGTTGGGGTGCTCGGCGCCGAGCGCGCCGGTGAGCACAGCGAGAGCGCGATCGAACAGGAGGCGGGCGCCGGCATCGTCACCGAGACCAGCACGCGACAGGCCGAGATTCAAGAGGGTTGCGCCGACCAGGGCATGTCCGGGACCGAGCGCGCGCTCCCGGATGGCCAGAGCCTCTTCGAACGACTCGCGCGCCGCGGCGAGATCGCCCGCGGCGCGCTCGGCCTCTCCGAGGTTGTTGAGGCTCTCGGCGATCTCCGGGTGATCCGGCGCCAGGAGCTTGCGGCGGATCGCCAGGGCCCTCCGGTGGAGCTCGCGCGCGCCCGCCGGGTCGGCGGCGGCGAGGTGGACGATGGCGAGGTTGTTGAGGGTCCGCGCAACGTTCGGGTGCTCCGTGCCGAGCTCGCGCTCGAAGAGCGCGAGCGCACGCTCGTAGAGGCTCCTCGCTCCTTCCGCGTCGCCAACCTGAGAGCGCAGGATGGCGACGTTGTTGAGGATCCCGCCGAGGTCGGCGTGCTCCGGCCCGAGCCGCTTCTCCCGGATCGCGAGCGAACGCTCGAGCACGCTCCTCGCCGACTCGAGATCGCCAAGGTACCACTGGGCGATGCCAAGCTGGCTGAGTGCATCCGCGACATCGAGCTCCTCCGGGCCACGCAGGCGCTCGAGCAATGCGACCGCTGCCGCCGCCGATTGGCGCGCCTCGCCATACTGCCCCGGTTCATCTCCGCCTTGGCGAGGAGGGCGAGTGTCGTCGCGTACTCGGCGCTCTCGGCGCCGTGGGCCGCCCGCGCGGCCTCGATCTCGCGTTCGTGCGATGCCGCTTGGGGCTCGTAGAGTCCGAGCTCGCCGTAGGCGCGGCCGATCGCGCGCAGCAGGCGGGCACGCACTGCGGGTTGGCCGACCAGCTGCTCCTCGATGCGCGCGGCGCCCCGGTCGAGTAGCTCGCGCGCGGTCACGGCGTTGCCACGCGCCTCCCCTGGCTCGTTGATCTTGAACAGATCGACGAGGAACTCGCTCACCCGTTGGGCGGTCTCGGCCTCGCGGCGCGCCGCCGCCTCGGCGCGGCGCGCCACGGCGGCCTGCCAGAGGGCGACCCCGGCGCCGAGCAGGAGCGCGGCGGCGACGACGCACGCCGCCGCGACTCCCCAGCGATGGCGGCGCACGATGCGGCGCAGTCGGTAACCTCGGGCGCCACCGCGCGCCCCGACCGGCCGCCCCTCGAGGTGATTGCGCAGGTCGGCGGCGAGCTCGGCGACCGAGCGGTAGCGCTGCTCCGGCTCGGCGCGCAGCGCCTTGAGGAGGATGGCGTCGAGGTCGCCCGCGAGCTGGCGAGCGAGACGCCTTTCTTCCGGTTTGCGCGCCGCCACCCGGCGACTCGGCGGCTGCACGCTCTCCCGCGGCAACTCGCGGGCCAGCGCGACCGGAGAGCTCGTCGTGCGCCGGTGCGGCAGGTCGCCGGTGAGCAGCTCGTAGAGCACGACGCCGAGCGCGTAGACGTCGACGCCAGTGGTCGGCGGCTCGCCGAGGATCTGCTCGGGCGCCGCGTACTGCGGCGTCATCAGGCGGGCGTCGGTCCGGGTCAGCGCGCCGACCTCCGACTCGAGCACCTTGGCGATGCCGAAGTCGAGGAGCTTGGGCACCCCGGCGGCGTTGACCAGGATATTCGACGGCTTCAGGTCGCGGTGGACGATCAGCCGCCGGTGCGCCGCCTCGACCGCGTCGCAGACCGCGAGGAAGAGGCGCAGGCGCGCCGCGACCGGCAGGTCACGCCTCCGCGCCCACTCGGTGACCGGCGCCCCCGCGACCCGCTCGAGCGCGAACCAGGGCAGGCCGTCCTCGGCGACGCCGCCGTCGAGCAGGCGCGCGATCGAGGGGTGCTCGAGGGTCGCGACGAGCTGGCGCTCGAGCAGGAAACGCGCCCGCAGCTCGGGGGTGTCGACGCTCGCGCGCAGGACCTTGACCGCGGCCTCCTGCTCGAAGGCGCCGTCCGCCCGGCGCGCCGCGTAGACCGCGCCCATCCCGCCCTGGCCGAGCAGCTCGCCGAGCTGCCAGGCGCCGAGGCGCCGGCCCGCGTGGGGTCCGCGGGGGGCGGAACCGGGGTCGTCGGCTGCGGTCACGCCCAGCGCCTCGAGTAGCGGCGCCGCCCCCGCGTCGAAGGGCGAGGCCGCGACTGCGTCGGCGCGCAGCAGCTCGCGAAGCTCCGCGGCGCGCGCCGGATCCCTCCCGTCGAGCTCGTCGAGCAGGCGCTGGCGCTCCTCGGGAGTGGCGTCGAGCGCCCGCTCGAGCAGCGCGCGCAGCTCGCTCCAGGCCTCCGGCCCTGCGGCCGCGCTCACGGCTGCGATCCGAGCATTCCGAGCTCGCGATGGAGGAAGGCCCGCGCGGTCCGCCAGTCGCGCTTGACCGTGGCGAGCGACCTGTCGACCGTCTCGGCGGTCTCCTCGAGCGTCAGGCCGCCGAAGAAGCGGAGCTCGACGATCTGCGCCTGCTCGGCGTCGGCCGCGGCGAGGCGAGCGAGCGCCTGGTCGAGCGCGAGGACGTCGATCGGCGCGACCGGCGTCTCCTGCGCGAGCATCGAGGCCGATCGAGACCGGCTCGACGCCGGCGCCCCGTTTCTCGGCGGCGCGCGCGCGCGCGTGGTCGACCAGGATCCGCCGCATCGCCTGCGAGGCGATCGCGAAGAAGTGCCCGCGGTTCTTCCACTGGACTCGGGTCTGGTCGACCAGCCGGAGGTAGGCCTCGTGGACGAGCGCGGTCGGCTGCAGCGTCTGGTCCGGCCGTTCGCGGCGGAACTGGCGCCCGGCGATCGCGCGCAGCTCGCCGTAGACCCGCGCCATCAGGCGCTCGGGCGCGCCGTTCTCGCCGCGCGCCCAGGCCTCGAGCAGTGCGGTGACCTCGCCGCGGTCCCCGCCCGCCTCGCCCTCCTCCCGCTCTCGGTTCATCTCTTTTGGCTCGTGGCACGGAGCCTAGGAGCCGCCCCTCGGGCTGTCAACGGGCGCCGGATGAGCCGCTCTTGCCGCGCGCGCCGCGGTAAGGAGCAAGACCGACCCGCAGCCAGCGCCCGCTCGAAGGGCCGAGGAGAACCGATGACGCCGTTCCGCACGACCCGCACCCCCGGCCGTCGCCGCGGTGCCATCCGCGCGCTCGTCGCCGCGCTGGCGCTCGCCACGCCGCTCGCTGCCCAGCTCACCGATCTCGGTGCCGACATCGTCTACCAGGACGCCGGCACGGCCGGAGAGAGCGAAGACTTCGACGAGTTCGGCAGGACCGTCGCGGCGGGTGATTTCAACGGCGACGGCTTCGACGATCTGGCGGTCGGCATTCCGCACGAGACCGTCGCGGGGAACGTCGAGGCCGGCGCGGTCCATGTCTACTATGGCTGGCCCGGCGGCCTGCTGCTCACCGGCGATCAGGTCTTCACCCAGGACACCCCCGGCATTGCCGGCGCGCCGGAGGCGGGCGACCATTTCGGCGCGGCGCTCGCGGCCGGCGACTGGAACGGCGACGGCATCGACGACCTGGTGATCGGAGCTCCCGACGAAGACGTCGGCTCGGTGGTCGACGCGGGCACGATCGTGCTCCTCTTCGGCCACGACGGCCTACCCCTCTCCGGCAGCGGCTCCCTGTTCGCCAACAACCCCTGCCCGGAGACGGGAGACCGCTACGGCGCCGCGCTCGCTCTCGGTCGGACGGACACGATGGCCTACGTCGCGATCGGCGCGCCCTTCCGAGACGTCGACGGCGAATTCGACGCCGGCGCCGTCGAGTTTCTCCGTTGCTCCCTTTCCGACTGCACCGTCCTCGTCAATGACGGGTGCTTCACCCATCACCAGGGCGCTCTCTTCCCAGGTCTCGGCGACATCGCCGGCGACGCGGAGTCATTCGACTACTTCGGCGGCCACCTCGCGACGGGCGACTTCGACGGCGACGGCGAGGACGACCTGGCGATCGGCGTCCCCTTGGAGAACATCGGTCAGGCGCAAAACGCCGGCGCGGTGAACGTCCTCTATGCCAACGGCGACGGTTTCCGCTTCGACAACGACGACCTCTGGCACCAGGACGTCACCGGGATCCTCGGCGTCGCCTCGCAGGACCATCGGTTCGGCAACGCGGTGGTCGGCGGCGACTTCGACGGCGACGGCTACGCCGACCTGGCGGTCGGCGTCGAAGGCGAGGACGTAGGAGCCGCCGGAGCCGCCGACTCGGCGGGCGCGGTTCAAGTCCTCTACGGCGCCTTTCTGGGGGGCCTCGCGACCAGCGGCAACCAGCGCTTCGTGGAGGACGATCTCGAACCCGGACAATCGGAGCAATGGGACTATTTCGGAGCTTCTCTCGGACGGGGAGACTTCGATGGCGACGGCGCGGACGACCTGTCGATCGGAGTCCCTTCGGAGTCCTACACGGGCATTGAGGATGGTGGGCGCGTCAAGGTGCTCTACGGCGGCACCGCCTCCGGTCTCGGCACCGCCGGCCACCAGAGCTTCGATCAGGACGTCCCAGCCGGCATGCCCGACGTGCGGGAGCCGTTCGATCGCTTCGGAGACTCGCTCGCCGGCGGCGACTTCGACGGCAACGGCTTCGACGACCTCGTGATCGGTGTGCCCGGCGAGGACGTCAACGTCGGCGGCACGGACGAGGGGCTGGTGACGGTGCTCTACTCGCTCGACCCCGACCATGGCGCCTTCGGCACCGTGTCTTTCGGCGACGGCGCGACGCTCGCCCTTCCGGAGATCTTCAACAACCACTTCCCCACCGTCGTTCGGGCTGGCGGCGCGGTCGTCGCCGCCACGGTCCAGCGCGTCCTCGCCGGCGGCAGCGCGACGCCCGGGGTCGACTTCCTCTACACCAACGGCTCGGAGAGCTGGACCGTCGGCGACCTCGGCGCCGAGAGCTTCACGCTGACGATCCTCGGCGACCGCACCGACGAGCCGAACGAGACCATCGTCCTCGCGCTCGCGAACCCCACCCCCGGCCTCGCGATCGGCACCCCGGCGACCCTCACGATCACGATCCTGGACGACGACCCGGCCGGACAGATCTTCTTCGACGACTACGAATCGGGGAACACGATCCACTGGTCGTCGAGCGCGGGCGAAGGATGACGAGCGCAGTTGGGCAATCCGTGCGTGCCGCGGGCTCGCCCGCCCTCCGTGCCGAGGCGACGCCTCAGATCCCCCGCGCCTCGGGGCCCCAGAGCAGCTTGTGGAGCTGCAACCCGAGGCGCACCGGCAACCGGTCGGCGACGATCCAGCCGGCGAGCTCGGCCGGGTCGAGCGCGCCCCACACCGGCGAGAAGTGGATCGGGCAGCGGCCGGCGAGACTCCGCTCGGCGACCACCCCGCGCGCCCACTCGTAGTCGGCGCGGCCGGCGAGGACGAACTTGAGCTCGTCGCTCTCCCGCAGGTCGTCGAGATTCTCCCAGCGGTTGTTCTCCGCTTCGCCCGAGCCCGGGCATTTGACGTCGACGATGCGCCGCACCCGTGGATCGACCGGCGTGATGTCGAGGCCGCCGCCAGTCTCGAGGAGCACCTCGTAGCCCGCGTCACAGAGCCGGGTCATCAAGGGGTGGACGCCGGGCTGGAGCAGCGGCTCGCCGCCGGTGACCTCGACCAGCGGGCAGCCGAAGCCCGCGACCTCCGCCACGACCTCGTCGAGCGTGTGCCAGTGCCCCTGGTAGAAGGCATGCTCGGTGTCGCACCAGACGCAGCGCATCTGGCAGCCGGTCAGCCGGACGAAGACGCAGGGGCACCCCGCGAAAGTGGACTCCCCCTGGATCGAAAGGTAGAGCTCGTGGATCTTCAGCCGCTCCGGCATCGCCGGCATGCTGGCGGGCTGGCGCGGCGGCGTCAAGCGGGCGCGGGCCGGCGCTTCGGCGATCGCGCCAGGATGAGAAAGAGGGGGGCGGCTGCCCCCCTCTCCCGGTGGAATCGAACGCCGCTCGGTTCGACTAGGCGATACGCCGGCGGCGCAGCCACCAGACCGAAAGCAGCGCGAGCGCCAGGGCCAGCACGACGTATCCCGCCGTGCCGAGCGTCGGGATCACCTGGAGAATACCGAGCACGGTGAAGACCGTCGGGTCGGTGACGCCGACGACGCCCGGATCGTCGGTCGGGATCGCCGTGTCGTTCGTGCCGTCGGCGTCGGAGTCCTCGTAGACCGTGCCCTGATTGACGACGGTCGTGCCCGGCGCCGCGTAGATCACCGCGTCGATCGTGATCGTCACCGACGCGCCGGCGGCAATCGAGCCGTTCCAGCGGACGGTGTTGAGCCCGAGGTCGACCGTCACCGTGCCGCTCGTGGCGCTCGCGCCGGTGAGCAGGAGCTCGGCCGGCAGCACGTCGACGAACTCGTCGCCCGGGTTGTCGAGCTGGTCGCCCGGGCCGGCGTTCGAGATCGTCACCGTGTAGGTCGCCGCGTGGGTGTCGACGAAGTCGCTCGCGACCGTCTTGGTCACCGAGAGCGACGGCGGCTCGACGCCGCCGATCGCGACGTTGACCACCGTGGTCTGGCCGTCCGGGTTGGCGATGGTGACCGCCGCCACACCGTTGACCACCACGGCCGAGGTGTCGAGGTCGAGGACGACCTGCGTCGGTCCGGTATAGCTGATGCCGTTGATGACGAGGCCGGGGAAGGCGGTCGCCGCCGCGAGGTCGGTCCGGCAGGAGGAGATCCCGGCGGTCGGCGGGCTGTAGAAGCCGGTGCCGGTGACCGTGGAGGGGATCGAAGCGCTTCCGGCGGTGACGCCCGTGGCGCCGCTCGCCACCGGCGGCGGCGCCAGGATCTGCGCTACCGTCACGCCCCAGTTGCCGCCCAGGCAGGGGGGCGCTCCGCAGCCGAAGCCGAGCGCCTGGTAGTCGATGGTGTTCGGCGTCGCCCGGTACTCCTGGATCGTCCAGAGGGTCATGTCGTCGCAGGGGTCGAGCGAGGTCATCGAGTAGTCGCCCCAGCGGGTCTCACGGGCCGAGGTCTCGAAGAACTGGCGCATGTCGACTGCCGCGGCGTTGCCCGCGCGATAGACCGTCGGTGGGTCGAACTGGCCGAGCGGGTCGGTCGCGAGCCGGCTCGAGTAAGCGCCCGAGGGACCCAGCGTCGTGTCGTTCTGGTAGGTGAAGCCCGCCGCCGCGTGCCCCTGGCCGTTGACCATGACCGTGCCCATGAAGGCGTGGCGGGGCGAGTTGCCGACCGCGGTGACGTCGTCGTAGATGTTGCCTTCCTGGAAGACACTGTTGGTGGCGATGTTGATCTCGTAGAAAATCGTCGAATTGCGGTCTCCCTCGAGCGGCCAGAGGCGCAGGTCGCCCTGCGGCCCTTCGACCGAGCTGCCGACCGTCGTCCAGAGGTGGCCGTTGCGCACGTGGGCGCCACCGAGCGGCCGGAAACCGAGGGCGTCGAGGCCGTAGGGGCCGGACGGATCGCCGACAGGCGCCGGCACGCCCGGGTACTCGACGCCGCGGTCGAACGCCGCCCAGCCGTCGTTCTTGTTGGCGATCGCGACCGCCGCATAGCTCACGGTCGGCGCGCCCCCGGGATTCATGATCCGGCCGAGACGGAGAGTCGTGTCGCTGATGCCGTCCTGGGCGATGAAGTAGCCGACGGTCGCGGTAGGGTCGTAGTTGTCGGCCGGCGTGATGGACCAGGCGTAGTTGGTGTTGCCGAACGCCAAGGCCGAGTTGAAGCTGGTCGTAATGCCGGCGATGTCGCCGCCGGCGGGCGGCAGCGACGCGCGCGGAATCACGAAGAGCGCCGGCGCGACCTGGGTCGGACCGCACAGCGCGGTGCCCGGGAACATGTTGGCGCCCAAATAGATACCGAGAGCGTCGACGCCCAGCGTCGGGTAGTCGGCGAAGCAAACGGCCAGGCTCGCACCGTCGCCGAGCGTCGCGCCGGGAATGAAGAAGTACTGCGTCCAGACCGTCGCGCCGCTGACGATCGGCCCGTCGGAGACGGCGACGAGCAGACGATTGAGGGTATTGGTGGTGAAGGCCGTGATGATCCAGCGGTCGGTCAGGCGATCGTAACGTATGCGCGGATCGCCGCCGGAGGAGTTGCCACCGTCCGCGGCGGGGAGCCAGAAGTCGCGGGGGCGTACGTCGAGCGAGGTGTCGGGCACGCCGGTCGTCTTGCTCACCCAGCGGTAGAGCTCGTTCTCGGCGATGCCGAACTGGGTCGGCCCGACGACGCCCATGGTGTCGGGAGGCGTGAGGCCGTACTGCTGCCCCGGGATCAGCGTGCCGTTGGCGGCCTGGAGCAGCGTGTGCGAATCGAAGGCGAGACCGAGCGCGAGCTGGTCCGGGGCCATCGGCCGCCGCGCGAGGCCGGGAGACTCGGCGCCCGGCGCCTCGTCGGAGGTCGGCAGGCCGAAGCCGGCGCGCATGGCGTCCTTGTCGAATCTCTCCGGCCCCACCGGCTGGATCTCGGGCGGGCCGCCCGCGGCGCGCGAGGCCGCGACGAGGTCGGCATGGCGCGCCTGGAAGGGGGAGAGGGTTTCGGCCGCCGCCGCAGCCGTGGCGAACCCGGTGGCGGCGAGGACGACCGCGACGATCGCGACTCGGCCGGACGTGGGCGTTGAGCTCGACATCTTCAACCTCCTTGGGAACCTCAGGACAGATGCATTCGGGCACCCATCCTACGAAAGGACCGCCTGGCACAGCCACCCCTCGGGGCGGGACCCGGCGTGGGCCTCAGGGCTCGTAGATCGCGCAGGAGCCGTCGGTCTCCCAGATCTCGACCCGGGCGACGGAGCGACCCGCCGGGCAGCGGGCCGAGACCTCCTCGAAGATGTAGTGCGCCAGCAGCTCGGCGGTCGTGTTGCGTTCGTCGAAGGGCGGGATGTCGTTGATCACGGCATGATCGAACTTGCCCACCACCGCGTCGACGATCGTCTTCAAGTCCGCGAAGTCGATCACCATGCCGAGGGCGTCGAGGCTCCGGCTCGAGACGTGGACGCGGACGCGATAGTTGTGGCCATGGAGGTTCTGGCAGCCGCGCGTGTGGCCGCGGATCGCGTGGCCGGCGGCGAAGCTGTAGTCCTTGAAGATCGTGAACATCGGGCCGCAGAGAATATCCCGCTCAGACGCCGCCGGTGGCGCGGAGCATCTCGACCACGGCGAGGAGGCCCTGATCGAGGCCGCGCGGCGTCCAATCGAGCTCGGCGCGGGCGCGCGTGTCGTCGAAGGCCCAGTGGCGCTCGAGCGAGGCGAGCTGCTCGGCGGGCAGGGGCGGACGGCGCCCGCGCAGTCGGTAGAACGGGGCAGTCAGGCGGAGCAGGAGGCGGGCGGTGCGAACCGAGAGCTCCCGGCGCGGCGCCGGCGCGCCGCCGAGCGCGGCGAGCCGGGTCGCGACGTCGCGGGTGGCGACGATGTCGCCGGCCATCAGGTAGTCGCGCCCCGGCTGCGCCCGTTCGACGATCCGGACCATCCCCTCGACGAGATCGTCGAGGAAGACCCACGAGACCAAGCGGTCCCCGCCGATCATCGCCGGGAAGCGGCCCAGCCAGAGCTGGCGAAGGTAGGCGTTGGCCCCGCGCTTCTTGCCGGGGGGGCCGTAGACCAGGCTGGGGTAAACGACGTTGAGGCGCAGTCCCCGCGCGGCCCACTGGCGAATCGCCGCCTCGCCCGCCGCCTTGGTCTCGGCGTAGCGGGTCGGCAGGGGCAACCGCTGCGGTGTCTCCTCCGTCGCGGCCGTGCCGTCGTCGGGGCTGCCGCCCCAGCGCGCGATCGAAGAGACCGCCAGAAAGCGCGGAACTCCGAGCTTGTGAGCGAGCGCGGCGACGTTGTCCGAACCCTGAACGTTGGCCGCCGCCATGCGCTCCCGCGCGGTCTCGAGGTCGAGCTCGGCGCCGAGGTGGAGGACCCAATCCGCGCCCGACATCCCTTCGCGCATCGAGGCCCGGTCGCCGAGATCGCCGACGAACAGCCGGGCGCCGAGCTCGTGCAGGCCACGGGTCTGGCTCGACGGGCGCACCAGCGCCCGCAGCTCGTGCCCCGCGGCTCGGAGCCGCAGAGCGAGCGCCGTGCCGATGTAGCCGGTCGCGCCGGTAAGAAAGAGCCGCATCTCGCCCCCTTCGTCCAGAGTTCGGCGGTTGCCACCCGGCGGGGCGGGAATCCGGCCCGCCCCTTGCAGCGTTAACCCAGAATGAGGCGGGCGATTCGGGAGTTGGGCCCGCCGGCGGGGTCGCACTACCCCGGCAATCTCCTCAGCTCCCTCTCCTCCCCCCGTACGGTACTCCCTCCACCGTACGGGGCCTTTTTTGCGCGCGAGCCCCCGTCAGTCGGACAGCAACTGGCGCAGCACATACTGCAGGATTCCGCCGTGGCGCAGGTACTCGATCTCCTTGGGAGTATCCAGGCGCACGCGGGCCTCGAAGCGCACCGTCTCCCCGGAGGGACGCTCGGCCACCACCTCGACCTCGCGGCCGGACGCGAAACCTCCGGCGAGGCCGTCGGCCAGGCCGGCGATCGAGATCGACTCGAGGCCGTCGAGGCCATGGCTCGAAGCGCTCTCGCCCGGCGCGAACTGGAGCGGGACGACCCCCATGCCGATCAGATTCGACCTGTGGATGCGCTCGTAGGACTCGGCGATGACCGCTCGGATCCCCTGCAGATAGGGTCCCTTGGCAGCCCAGTCGCGCGACGAGCCCGAGCCGTACTCCTTGCCGGCGAGGATCACCGTCGGCGTCCCGTCGGCCCGGTAGCGCTCGGCGGCGTCGAAGATCGAGAGCTGCTCGCCGGAGGGAACATGGCGGGTGAAGCCGCCTTCGACCTCCGGCACCATTCGATTGCGGATGCGGACGTTGGCGAAGGTGCCGCGGACCATCACCTCGTGGTTGCCCCGGCGCGAACCGTAGGAGTTGAAGTCGACGGGCGCGACGCCCCGTTCCTGGAGGTAGCGCCCGGCGGGGCTGTCGCGCTTGATTGCACCGGCCGGCGAAACATGGTCGGTGGTGATCGAGTCGCCGAGGACCGCGAGCACGCGGGCGTCGCGAATCTCCTGGAAGGGGCGCGGCTCCCGTGGCATGTCGTCGAAATAGGGGGGAAGGCGCACGTAGGTCGAGGCGTCGTCCCACGCGTAAGTCTCCCCCTCTGGAACCGGCAGCTCGCGCCACTGTTCGTCGCCGGTGAAGACGTCCGCGTACTCCCGGCGGAACATCTCCTCCTTGAGCGCCGTGCGCAGCGTCTCCTCGATCTCGCGCTGCGTCGGCCAGAGCTCCCTGAGGTAGACCGGCCGGCCGTCGCGATCGGCGCCGAGCGGCTCGGTCACGAGATCGAGGTCGATGCGGCCGGCGAGCGCGTAGGCGACCACCAGCGGTGGCGAGGCCAGGTAGTTGGCGCGCACCTCGGAGCTGATGCGCCCCTCGAAGTTGCGGTTGCCCGACAGCACCGAGACGGCGACCAGCTGCCCCTCGGCGATCGCCCGCGAGACCGGCTCGGACAAGGGTCCGGAGTTGCCGATGCAGGTCGTGCAGCCGTAGCCGACGACATGGAAGCGCAGCTGCTCCAGGTCGGCGAGCAGGCCCGATTCGCGCAGGTAGTCGGTGACGACCTTGGAGCCGGGCGCGAGGCTGGTCTTGACCCAGGGCTGCGTCGCGAGGCCGCGCCCGACCGCCTTGCGGGCGACCAGACCGGCCGCGATCATGACCGCCGGGTTCGAGGTGTTGGTGCACGAAGTGATCGCCGCGATCACCACGGAGCCGTCGCGCAGCGTGCAGGAAACGCCGTCGATCTCGGCGGCGACCTCGACGGCGGGCGCCTCGGCGACGGCGACTCCGCCCCCCTCGCCCTCCCACCGGCCGACCGTCGCCGGGGCCGATTCGTTGCCCCTGCGCGCGGCCGAGAGGTCGGGCAACTCGGCGAGAAAGCTCTCCTTGACCCGGCCGAGGGCGACGCGATCCTGCGGGCGGCGAGGTCCGGCGAGCGAAGGCTCGACGCGGCCGAGGTCGAGCTCGAGCCGGTCGGAGTATGCCGCCTCCGGCGCGCCCGGCTCGTGGAAGAGCCCCTGTTCGCGGCAGTAGGCCTCGACCAACGCGACCTGCTCCGGAGACCGGCCGGTGAACCGGAGGTAGTCGAGCGCTACCGCGTCGACAGGAAAGATGCCGCAGGTGGCGCCGTACTCGGGCGCCATGTTGGCGATCGTCGCGCGGTCGGCGAGACGGAGGCGCGACGAGACCGGGGCCGAAGAACTCGACGAACTTGCCGACCACCCCTCGCGCGCGCAGCATCTCGGTGACGGTGAGCACGAGGTCGGTCGCGGTCGCGCCCTCGGCGAGCGCGCCGGTCAAGCGGCAGCCGACGACCTGCGGGATCAACATCGAGACCGGCTGCCCGAGCATCGCCGCCTCGGCCTCGATGCCGCCGACGCCCCAACCGAGCACCCCCAGGCCGTTGATCATCGTGGTGTGCGAGTCCGTGCCGACGAGGGTGTCCGGGTAGGCCCAGCGCTCACCGCCGTGCTCTTCGGCCATGACGACTCGCGCCAGATACTCGAGGTTGACCTGGTGCACGATGCCGGTCGCGGGCGGGACGACGCGGAAGTTGCGGAACGCCTTCTGGCCCCAGCGCAGAAAGAGGTAGCGCTCGCGATTGCGCTCGAACTCCTTCCGCGAGTTGAACAGCAGCGCCGCGGCCGAGCCGTATTCGTCGACTTGAACGGAGTGATCGATCACCAGCTCGACCGGCTGCAGCGGATTGATCCGGTTCGGGTCGCCCCCCATCGCCTTCATCGCGTCGCGCATCGCGGCGAGATCGACCACTGCGGGCACGCCGGTGAAGTCTTGGAGCAGCACGCGCCCTGGCATGAAGGCGATCTCGCGCGACGGCTCGGCGCGCGGATCCCAGGTCGCGAGGGCCTCGATCTCCTCGGCATGGACCGTCTCGCCGTCCTCGCGGCGCAGGAGATTCTCGAGCAGGATCTTGAGGGCGTAGGGGAGGCGCGAGAGGGAGTGGCCTCGGGCCTCGAGAGCGGCGAGGCGGGCGATGCGGTAGGTCGAAGCGCCGATCGAGAGGGTGCCGTGACTGCCGAAACTGTCGCTCATGATGGGGAACTCCGGAGAAAAACCAATCGGCATCGACGATATCAGAGCGTCGCCGCCTCCCCGGCTGCCGGCAACGCTCCCAAACGCTACGGCGGCGGTCCGGTGGGCCCCCGCGCCCACCGGACCGCCGCCCTGTCCGTCACGTTCCGGATCGACCGATCAGTCCCCGTCGAACGGATGCCAATCCGACCA
This sequence comes from uncultured Acidobacteriota bacterium, assembly GCA_963700315.1. Classification (GTDB taxonomy): domain Bacteria; phylum Acidobacteriota; class Thermoanaerobaculia; order Multivoradales; family JAGPDF01; genus JACTMI01. The sequence goes on from CAVOXC010000011.1 coordinate 44,483, forward strand.
GCGCGAGAAGTTCGCCATCTCGAAGTCGTCGCTGAACATCGGCAGCGGCGAGAGCGTCACCTCGTCGAGCGTGACCGGCGTCGGAGCGCCCAGCGGCACGGCGACGACCGCGCAGCCCGCCGAGCTCGTGCCCGCGACGGGAATGATCTCGGTGCCGAGATCGGTCCATCCGTCCTCGTTCACCGCGACGGTCCAGGACGCGCCCGCTTCGCCGAGGGTGACGCCACCGCAGCTTGCCGCCGAGTAGAAGCTGCAGGTCAGGTGGATCTCGACGGTCTCGTCGACCGCTTGCGCGAGCATCGCCTTGGCGCCGAAGCGCATCCGGTCGGATCCGGACATCACGACGCACTGTCCCACCGCGACCGAGGGGGCGCCGGACAGATTGTCGAGCACGCCCGATCCCGAGCTCACCGCCCAGTTGACATCCGCGGCGTCGAAGGCCCAGTCTTCCGGCATCCCGGTGAGCGGCACCCAGCCGTCGACGTCGCAGTCGAAGTGGCCGTTCGAGAAGCGGCTTTCGCTGTCGACGCGGTAGGTCCGCCACATCTGGTTCTCCACCACCTGAGGCTCCAAGCCGTCGACAGCGTTGCCCGCCGGGTCGGTGGCGCCCTCGTCGCAGAGGATCAACCTGTACTGCCCCTCGAGAACGTCGGCGATCTGGCTGAGATCGAGGTCCAACTGGACCTTGAACTCCTCAGGGTCATAGCTGAGGTTGAGAATCGGCACGATCGTCTCGTCGATCCAGGGCTCGCTGCAGGACGACGTGGCGACGCCCCGATAGGGCCCGGTCGCGAGAACCATGTAGCTGGCCGCATTGGTGACGTCGTGCGGCGTCTCGTCGCCGGGTGGATTCCACATCGGCTCGCTGAATCGGAGCACCAGGCTCTCGACGGCATGGTTCACCGAGGTGAACTCGGCGAGCGGCATGATCATTTCCCCGGCGATGCCAAACACCTCGACGACCCGCGGCGCCTCCGTGTCGACCGGATCGTTCGGGGTGACGCCGCCTTCGTGGTTCGTGCCCGAGGCGAGCGCGACTCCGATCGAAGGAGCGGTGAGAATCGCTGCGATGGCTGCGACGACTGCGGCGGTGCGGGGGTTGGTGGTCATGGCGTCCTCCTTGGTTCGTTTCGGACGGGTCCTCGTCCGGGTCGCCTGGAGGAAGAGCAACCCCTGGGCCAAGTCGAGGATCAGATGAAAGCCCTTTATTGACAACGATTTGTCAGAATCTGACAGCGCGCGGGCCGCTCCCGTGTCCAGACCTCGGACACGATGCCCGGATCGCATTCCGGCTTCGGGAAGGAACCGGGGACGGTAGACTCCGGAGCATGGCGGGATCGGATTTGGTGGCACCGGTGTTCCTGCTTGCCATGCCTCAGGTCAACGACCCCTTCTTCCGCAAGAGCGTGGTGCTCTTGCTCGTCCACGAGGATCAGGGGAGCTTCGGCTTCGTGGTCAACCGCGACACCGAGCTCAAGGTCGTCGATATCCTGCGCGACCTGGAGCTCGAGTGGGCGGGCGACGCAGCGGCCCTCGCCGGTTTCGGCGGACCGGTCCAGCCCCACGTCGGCACCGTTCTCTTCCAGCCCGGTCCGGGCGAAGCGTTGCCGGAGCTCGAGACCGCATCCGAAGTCGCCGCGGGAATCCATCTGACCCAACATCTGAACGAGCTCGCCGAGATCGCCAACCACCCTCCGGCCCGATTCCGTTTGCTGCTCGGCCACGCCGGCTGGGGGGAGGGGCAGCTCGTCGCCGAGATCCTGCGCAACGACTGGCTGATCGCCCCCGTCGACGACGGTCTCGTCTTCGGCTCCGGAACCGAAGCCGTCTGGGAGGCCGGCCTGCGTTCGGTGGGGGTCGACCCCGCGACGCTGCCCGCCTGGACCGGCAGCGGAGAAGGAGGGCCCGGCGAATTGAGGGCGGCGCTCGACCCGATGCGGCACTTCGCCGCGGTCTTCGCCCGGATCTCGAAGCAGGCCCCCTTCGACCCGACGGCGGCGGCGCTTTCGACTGTCGGGCGAGACGGCCAGCCCAGCTGCCGCATGGTGCTGGTCAAGCGCTTCGATGCGGCGGGATTCAGGGTCTTCACCAACTACGAGAGCCGCAAGGCGATCGAGATCGACGCCCATCCACGCGCCGCTCTGACTTGGTACTGGCCCTGGGTCGACGAGCAGGTCCGCGCCGAGGGTCCGATCGCACGAGCCACCGCGGCCGAATCCGACGACTACTTCTCCGAGCGGCCGCGCGGCCACCAGCTCGGGGCGTGGGCCTCGCTCCAGAGCCGGCCGCTGCCCTCGCGATTCACCCTGCTGCGCCGCGTGGCCGCGACCGAGGCCCGATTCCTCGGCGGGAAGATCGAGCGGCCGGCGCACTGGGGCGGCTATCTGCTCCGGCCCGAGTGCATCGAATTCTGGCGGGCTCGGCCGAGCCGGCTGCACGAACGCGACCTCTGGCGCCGCGACGGCGAAGGCTGGCGGAGGGAGCGGCTCTACCCGTGAGGGGCACCCGGCCCCGGCGGCCACCGGTCGAGCAGCAGCATTCGGCGGGGGGCTTGGTCGTTCGCGAGGGCCAGGTCCTGCTCATCGCGACCGCCGGCGGGCGCCGCTGGCAGCTGCCGAAGGGACATGTCGAGGAGGGCGAGACCGCCGAGGCCGCCGCCGTTCGGGAGGTGCGCGAGGAGACCGGCGTCGTCGGCCGGGTGATCGCGCCGCTGCCCTCGATCCGCTACAGCTTCGTCGAGCGGGGCGCCCGCCGCATCCGCAAACAGGTCGACTACTTTCTGCTCGTTTACGTCGAGGGGAGCGAGGCCGACTTCGACCCGAAGGAAGTCGACGGCGCGAGCTGGTTCGAGTGGGACGAGGCGGTCGAGCGCCTCACCCACGCCAACGAACGGCGCGTGGCGGCGCGCGCCCGCGACGAGGCGGCGAGCCTCGCCCAACCTCTGGCGGATCCCCAACCGCAAGAATCGCCATCGGTGGAGGGAGAAGAATGAAGATCATCGCGCGAGTCGTGCTCAACGGTCTCGGACTATGGGCCGCGTCGCGGCTTCTCGCCGGAATCCACTGGGACGGCGGTCTCCTCTATCTGCTCGTGGCCGGCGCGGTGCTGGGTCTGCTCAATCTGCTGGTCAAACCGATCCTGACCTTGCTCTCGATCCCATTGCTCTTGATCACGCTCGGGCTCTTCTATCTGGTGATCAATGGCGCCATGCTCTGGCTCGCCGATCTGCTGCTCGCCAAGCTCCGGGTCGACGGCTTCCTCTGGGCGATCGCCGGCGGCTTCTTCTTAGCGATCTTCAACCTGTTCGTGCGCGCCTTCGAGCAGGACTGAACGGCGGGTCCGCGCGCCGATGGCCGGCAAGAGAGCCGCACCTCGCGAGAGCGCCGCGGCACGCCGAGCGCGAGTCGGCGCGCTCGTCGAGCGGCTGGTCGAGATCTACCCGGACGCCCGTTGTGCCCTCGACCACCGCTCTCCGCTCCAATTGCTCGTCGCCACCATCCTCTCGGCGCAGTGCACCGACCTGCGGGTCAACCTGGTCACTCCGGCGCTCTACGCGCGCTATCCCGACGCCGCCGCCTACGCCGGAGCCGATCTCGACGAGGTCGAGCGCCTGATCCAGTCGACCGGCTTCTTCCGCAACAAGGCGAAGTCGCTGGTCGGTCTCGGGCGAGCGTTGGTCGAGCGCCACGGCGGCGAGGTTCCTCGCACCATGGCCGAGCTCACGCAGCTACCGGGCGTCGGCCGCAAGACCGCCAACGTCGTTCTCGGAAACGCCTTCGGCCTCGACGAGGGGGTCGTCGTCGACACGCACGTGACCCGAATCTCCGGGCGCCTCGGGCTCACCCGCGAAAGTGACCCGGTCAAGATCGAGCGCGACCTCGTGAATCTCGTGCCACGAGAGGCCTGGACGCTCTGGTCGCACCTTCTGATCTCTCACGGCCGCAGCGTCTGCAAGGCGCCTCGGCCACGATGCGCCGAGTGCCTCGTGGCCGACCTCTGCCCATCCGCCGAACCGCTCTGAAGGGCCGCGCGCGCCGCTGTCGGCGGCTCTCGCTTCGAGTACACTCGAAGGTGCGATGCGAGCCCGCAAGAAAGTCGCCGTCGTCACGGGCGCCTCGTCCGGATTCGGCGCCGCGGCCGCTCGCGCCCTCGCGCGCGACGGTTTCGAGCTCGTGCTCGGAGCGCGGCGTCTCGACCGGTTGCGGGCGGTCGGCGAGCCGCTGGGCGCGCGCTGCCTGCCGCTCGACGTGACCGACGGCGCGAGCGTCGACGGCTTCTGCGCGACGATCGAACGGGCGGAGCTTCTCGTCAACAATGCCGGCAACGCGTTCGGCGCCGAGGCGATCGCCGAGGCGATCGAGGAAAAGTGGCGCGCGATGTTCGAGCTCAACGTCCTCGGCGTGCTGCGGATGACGCGCGCGCTGCTGCCCCGGCTCATCGCCTCGGGCGACGGGCTGGTGATCAACGTCGGCTCGATCGCCGGCTTCGAGAGCTACCCTGGCGGAGCCGGTTACAGCGCATCCAAGCATGCGCTGCGCGCGCTGACGCGGACGCTTCGTCTCGAGCTGCTGGGCCAGCCGGTGCGCGTCAGCGAAATCGCTCCCGGACTCGCCGAAACCGAGTTCTCACTGGTGCGCTACGGCGGTGACGCAGAACGCGCGCGCAAGGTTTACGCGGGGATGACGCCGCTCACGGCGGCAGACGTCGCCGAGGCGATCGCCTGGGTCGCGAGCCGACCCGCGCACGTCGACATCGACGAGATGGTGATCCGGCCACGCGACCAAGCCTCGGCCACCCTAGTCCACCGCCGCGTCCCGACCCCCGACCCGGCGTGACGGTCGAACGCCGATCGATCGGGGGTTCGCTCTCCCCATCGACCGCCCTCGCGGTCCTCGCCGCCGTGCTGGCCATCGCCCTCGCCGGCTGCGACGAATTCCTCGCCAAGAGCCCGGGCGAACGGCTCTGGCGCAAGCACTGCGCCGAGTGCCATGGCCTCGACGGCTCGGGCAACACGCCCGGGTACTTGGGCGAGGTCTACGCGGACCTGATCGACAATACCTGGCGCACGGCGGCGCCGGACCGGGGCTCGCTCGAGGCGGTGGTGCGCGAAGGTGTTTTCGGCAAGATGCCGGCGTTCGACAAGCTCTCGCGAGAGGAGATGCGCGAACTGCTCGACTATCTCGCCAAGTTGCGCGGAGAGAGCTTCTGAGACTCCTTCTCTCGGCGTTCGCCCTGGCCGCCCTGATCGCCGCCTGCGGTCCTCCGACCTCGGGCCAGAGCGCCGAGCAGCTGTGGGTCGAGAACTGCCAACGCTGCCATGGCGCGGACGGTCGCGGTGACCGCGTTCAGCGCGGGCTGGCGCCCGGACTCGACCTGACGACCTCGCGGCTCATCCGCGAACGCCAGCGCGGACCGATCTACCGTCGCATTTCCTACGGTTTCGGCACCATGCCCGGTTTCGCGCACAAGCTCGAGCGCGGCGATCTCGAGCTCCTGACCGAGTACTCCCTGCGGTACGGAGGAGACTGAAGCCATGGATCCACAACGCGTCAAGGAAGTCTACGATCGCATCGAGCTGCTCGAAGATCGGCTCGGCCACAAGCTGCGACACCGCGGCGTGGTTCCCGGTCGGCTCTCGGTCGACCAGCTCGAGGATCGCGTTCGCGATCTGACCAGCTACACCGTCGAGCTGCGCGAGCTGGTCCGCGACCTGATCCAGGCGATCGCAGCCCGCTCCGTCTAGCTCGCGCCTCCGCCTCAGTGGCGGGGCAGCTTGAAGCCGAGCGCGCGGGCGAGCCGCGGCGCCACAGCCGTGACCGCGGGCGGCGATGAGAGCCGGCGCGCTTTGATCCCGGCGCCGAGCGCGAGCCATGCGCCCTCCGCCACGCGCTCCGCGGCGAACTGGCCGGCCACCGCGTCGACGTCGGGAGTCGCCTCGACGATGGCAGGGTTCTTCGAACCGAACACCACTCGGTACCCGGGCCGAGCGAACGCGATGACATCTCCCGCATTCGGCTGGTCGAGGCCGAAGCGGCGGGCCTCGCGCCGCAGCAGGACCCGGCTGAACACCGGTTGTCCACCATCGCGCAGCTCGACGAGCGCGTCGCGGATCGCTCGGGCGGCGCGGGCCGCTTGGTCGCGGCTCAATACGCCGTCGGGATCGCGGCCGTCGATCGCGAGGTAGATCTGCGCCATCGCCTCCTCGGTCTCGACCGACCAGGCCGCCGGGGCGGCCTCGCGCCGGAAAGGCGCGAGCGCCGGCGTGGCACGCAGCAGGTCGCCGACGTCGACGTCGGAATGAACGGGCAGGGCGTCGTAGGCGGAGACGAGGAAGACGGCCGTCCGCTCGAGGTCGACTGCCGCGAGGAGCCGGGCGAGCTCCCGGTCGACCGACCGAAACAGCTCTCGGCGCGCGGAGCGCAGCCGCTCGTCGAGCTTCGCGGAATACCCCGGGTGCCGGGGCTCGGTGAGCTCCAGCCGTCGCGAGGCGGGCAGGAAGGCGGGCAGCTCGACCAGCACGAGCTCGGTCGGCCGGTCCGCCATGCCGGCGAGCGTCGCATCGACGGCGTAGGCCACGAGCCGGGCCGACTGCTCGACGAAGGTGGCCTCGTCGATGCCGTAGCCGCTCGCGAGGCCCGCCACGAACGCCTTCTCGTCGGGCGGGCCCGGATGGACCACGAGCCCGGTCTCGAGACGGCGGACCAGTGCCGACGGATGAGATCTCGAGAAGTAGGTCCCGGAAACGTACACCCAACTCTTCTCGAGCTGCGAATCGAGCTCGATCACCTTGATCCAAGCGACCTCGGGCGCGCCCGCGCGCGAGCCAGAAGAGAAGGGTAACTCGATCCGCAACCAGTTCCCCGGCTCGACCACGCCGATGTAGCCCTTGCGCGGGTTGACGTCCGAGCTCACCAGGAGACCGTCGTAGTTGACGACGCCATCGTCGGTGCGATCGACAGCGATCATGTCGTAGATCAGCTCGTGCCGCGCGTGCGGCATCATGAACGGTACCGAGAACGTCAGCGGCGTCGAGAAGCTCGGCACTGTCGGCGGCAGCGACCAGTAAAGCGAGGGCCCGGGACCCTTGCCGTACGCGTTGTCTACCCAGCGCTCCCTATCCAGCCTGATCGAGCGCGAGGGGAAGTGGAGAATCGCCGTCGGCGACACCCCCCAGTCGACCCGCCGCCCTTCCTCCGAGTTGTCGAGGCCGGGCCACAGCACCGTACCGACGCGCTTGCCGGCCGCGGTCGCGGCCGACCAGAGTGAGCGCGCTGGCAGCGGCGTTGCGGCGAGCTCGACGCGCGCGTCGAGGCGACCGCCAGGTGGACGCCAGCGCTCCGCCACCGCGCCGGTCCGGCCCGGCGGCAGCCCGGTCGCGAGCGCTCGAGCCGCCGGTCCCGGCAGGACCGGATCGACAAGCTGCAGGCCGGGACCGACCTCGCCACGCTCGAAGAAGGGGGCGAAGCCGCCCGCGTCGAGCGCGCCTTCGCGGTAGAGGCCCTCGATCTCGGCGCCCGAGACACCGGGCAGGGAGATCAGCAGCGCTCGCTCGGCGGCCAGCACCTGATGCGGCAGGCCCGCGACGACGAAGAGCACGCCGGCGAGCCGGCTCGCCTGACGAAGAATAGACATGAGTTTCGCCTCGCTCTAGTGGCGGCCGGTCGATCCGAAACCGCCCTCGCCGCGCTCGGTGGCTGCCAACGAGGCAACTTCCTCGAGCACGACGCGTGCCACCGGCGCGACGACCAACTGCGCGATGCGCTCGCCGCGGCGTAGCGTGTAGGGCGCGGCGGAGAGATTGACGAGCGCGACGGCGACCTCGCCCCGGTAGTCGCTGTCGATGGTTCCGGGCGCGTTGGCGACCGTCACGCCATGGCGCAGCGCGAGGCCGCTGCGCGGGCGAATCTGCCCTTCGAGGCCGGGTGGGATCTCGAGCCGGAATCCGGTCGGTACCGCGGCGCGCGAGCCCGGGCCGAGAACGAGGTCGCGCTCGACGGCCGCCCGCAGGTCGAGCCCGGCGGCGCCGGCGGTCGCGTACGCGGGCAGCGGCAGGTCCCGGCCGTGCTCGAGGCGTTCGATCCGGAGTCGTACCGGCGACGCGCTCACCCGCCGCCCCCCCGTGGCGCGGGCCGCCCGCCGCCGGGTGGATTCTGCGGCGGCGTGGGCCGACCCGGTGCCGCGAACGGCCCGGGGCCCGGACCGAGGCCCCCGAGGGGCGGCTGCGTCGGCTCGCCCGGCGCGCCGAAACGGAACGGCCGCCCGATGTTGAGGGCATTCCAGCGCGGCAGCCCGGCCGGGCTCGGGCGCGAGGCCGCCTTGATCAGCCCATCGACAGTGAACTCCCAACCCGAGTAGGACTCCGCGCCGGCGAACGATTGGAACGCCTGGCCGGTCGCCCGGCTCTTGACGCCGCGGATCGGTCCCAGCACGGGTTGCGGCGTGCCGCTTGCACCCTGACTCGGCGGACCGCCCAGAGGCTGGGCGGCGGTGCCTGGCGCGACATCGACCGGGTCGAGCGGTAAGCCGGTCGCCGGATCGAAAGCGACCACCTGCCCCTGCGGCAGCTGCACCAGCACCGCCCACGGCCCGTCCTCGGAGAGCGGATCGCCCCACAGCCGCCGGATCGACCGCGGCTCGACCTCGACGAGCTCCTCGAGCCGGTTGGGCAGGCGCCCGAAGCGGCGTTGGAAGACGCGGATCGCCTCGGCGTACTGGAGCCCGCGAGAGATGGCCTCCTGCTCGCGGTCGCGCCGGATGACCGTGCTCCAGAGCGGCAGGGCGGCGGCGATCATGACGTTGAGCACGGTGATCGCCATGACGAGCACAACCAGGTTGTACCCGGCTTCGGCGCCGGTCGCTCGAACGATTCGACCCGGCCGCGGGCTACCAGTCCGCATAGGCGGTGCCATCCAAAGCGAGGCGTTTCGATCCCGAGCGCACGTCGATGATGCCGGGTTCGCCCCCTTCCGGAATGTCGGTTTCCGCTGGAATCTGGTCCGGATCCTCGACGTCGGTGGCATAGATCAGGACCCAGTCATCCGTGCTCTTCAGGATCGGATCCCAGGGCAGCGTCCGGGTGTAGCCGAGCTCGACCAGCGTCGCGAGCGAGGGCGGATAGTGCCCCTTGTCTCCGTAGTACTGGTCGATCACGTCGCGCGTCGTCTTGAGATTGGTCTTGAGCACGGCCTCCTGGGCGCGCCGCGGCATGTCCTTCAACGCGGGCATGGCGATCGTCGCGAGGATGCCGATGATCGCGACGACGATGATCAGCTCGAGCAGGGTGAACCCGCGCTCGCCGGAGCGGACCGCATGCGCCGACCTCACCATTGCGAATAGGGGACGCGGTCGAGTCCCACGCCGGCGGAGAGCGAGTAGACGTCGAAGACGTTCTCGCCTCCCCAGCTCGTCGAGTCCGGGTCGTCCTGGTAGCTGCGTAGCCCCCACTCGGCCTCTCCGGTCATCGGGTCGATCGGAATGCGGCGCAGAAATCGCGCTTTCTTGTCGATCTGCCCGACCACGTCGACTCCCTCGACCAGCGTTTCCAGTTCGACCGGATAGCCGTCGGTACCGAGCTCGACGGGAATCAGGCCGGTGTCGGAGTACCGCTTGAACTCGTCGATCGCGGCGCGCATCTCGCGCAACACCGCATGCAGCTCGATCTCCTTCATGCGCTTGCGCGTGTAGCGCGCGGTGGGGAACGTCACGCCCGCCAGGATGGAGAGGACCGCGCACACCACCACGAGCTCGGTCAGGGTGAAGCCGTTCCTTCGTCTCACGGCTCGATCTCGGGCTGCTTCGGTCCATGCGGCGGAGTCAGGTTGCGCACCTGAACTTCGACGGCGGCGCCAGCGATCGAAGCGACCTCCGCCAGCTCACGGTCCATCACGCGCCGTGCGGCGACGCGGATCTGCGCCGGACCCGGGGCGATGGCGCGGAAGACCACGCGCACGACGTCACCCCGACCGGCGACGCCGGGGCGGTCGCCGAGCCGACTCGCGCCCACCACGATCTGGCCCGGCGCCGAAGTGTCGGCCAGGATCTCTGCTGCGCGCTCGCCGCCGAGGAAACCGCCCGGCACGACCCGCTCGACCACGAGCCGATCCTCGTCGTAGGAGATCGTGGCGGGCAGATGCGACACCGCCGTAGTGGCCTCCACCGCGAGCGCGACCTCGAAGGTCTCGCCCGGCGCGACCACCACCGTCGCGGGCGTCAGAGTCAACAGGACCGCACTGCCACCCGCGCTCGTCGAGCTCGGCACCAGCTCGAGCGGTTCGTTCGAGCCGAGCGACGCGAAGCCGCCGCCGCCCGGCGGCGCCTCGTCCGCGGGCGGCTTGGCCGGCTCACTGAAAGGATTCGAGGGCGCGCCGCCCGGCGCGAGGTTGACGCCGCTCGGCGGCTGCTCCTCGACCTCGGTGGGTTGGGTCGGCACCGGACCGAACGTCGGCCGGCGCTCTTCGCGCAGACCGCGCGGCAGACGCTGAACCTGCTCGCGGATCTTCTCCTCGACCCCTTCCTCGGCCGACGGCTCCTCGAACGGCCCCTCGGAATCGGACTCGACCCGCGGGCTGCCGCCGCGGAAACTGATGTTCGCCTCGGTGCCGACCCAGATCGGCAGTAGGTCGGCTTCAGTGACGTCCGGCGTGCGGATAATGTGGGGCGTCAGCGTCAACATCACGTCGGTGCGCTTGACGTCGGTCGTCGTCTTGCCGAAGAGGCGGCCGATGATCGGAATGTCCGAAAGACCGGGGATGCCGGTCTCGCCGAGCGTCTCGTCGGTGCGAATCAGGCCGGCCAGGAAGTTGGTCTCGCCATCCTTCAACCGAATGGTCGATTCGATCGTGCGCGTGCCGATGATCGGCTGGCGCTGGCCGCCGCCGGAGTCCGCGAATCCGGAGATCTGGCTGATCTCGACCTGCAGCTTGAGCGTGATCTCCTTGTTGTGGTGCACGCGCGGCTCGAGGTCGAGCTTGATGCCGACGTCCTGGTACTGGAACGACGTGATCGGCACGATCGAGCCGCCCACGGTGTTCGAGCTGTTGAAGGAGGTCACCGGGATCGGCACGCGGTCTCCGATGTGGACCTTGCCCTTCTCCCCCTCGCTGATCCGCACCTGCGGTTTGGCGAGGAGCTGGGCGTCGGAGTTCGACTTGACGAAATCGTAGATGATCGACGGGATCGTCAACACCCAGCTCTCGCGGGTCAGGTTGGAGAGATCCGAGAAGCGGACCTTGGCATCCTGCCCGAGATCGAGACTCTGGGTCACGCGGTTGTCCGAGAGCGACATGCCGAGCTCCCGGAGCTTCGTGGTGTTGACCTCGATCAGCTCGACGTCGACGACCACCTCGGACTTCGACTTGTCGATGGCCTCGATGATCCGCTGGGCGACCCTCACCTTGTCCGCGGTGTCGCGGATGGTCACGGCGTTCAACTGCTCGTTGGTCGCGACGTTCTTGGCGCCGATCAAGCTGCGCAGCAGGGTCAGCACGTCCTTGACCTCGGCGTTGGACAGGAAGAAGGTCTGGATGACCAGGTCCTCGTAGGTCTTGCGATTCTGCTGGTTGTCGGCCGCGATCAGGATGGAGTGCTCGTCGATCACTTTGTAGAAATGACCGGCGGCGCGCATCAGGGTTTCGAGCGCGATCTGAGCGGTGACGTCGCGCAGCTCGATCGCCAGCTCCTGGTCCTTCAACTGCGGATCGAACAGCACGTTGATGCCGAACGCCTTGCCGAGGGCGCGATAGATGTCGAAGATCGAGACCGGTTTCGGAAACTCGAGCGAGATCGGCGCCTTCGAGCGCGGGCTGAGGATCGGCGGCTGCGGCGGCAGATCACGCGTCTTGCGCTTGAGCTCGTCGAGCGAGGAGCCGCCGACCGCCGAGTCCCGACTCTGGGAGATCTGCTCTCGCACCTTGTCGAGCTCGACCTGTGCGTATTGGTTGGTCGGATCGAGCGCCACCGCCTGCTGGTACTCGATCAGCGCGCGTTCGAGCACCCCGGCCTCGTGGAATCGTCGTCCCTTGCTGAAGTGCTCCTGCGAGGCGCGGATCTTCGCGCGCAGCAGCGCCGTCTTGTAGCGCACGTTGGCCGGCTCCTGGTCGACCAGGTCGAGATAGTGGACGACGGCGGCATCCCAGTCCTCGCGCGCCTCGGCGATCTGCGCCTCGCGCCGGAGCCTGTACGTGGTGCATCCCGCGACGAAGAAGAACAGCAGGGCGGCGAGCGCGAGGCTGCCCCGGGTCCGGCGGACTCTCTGGTGTCGATCTGCCGTCAGTTGCAAGCGCCTACCCTCCGATCGCGAGCCGCTTGGCCGGCTCATCCGGGAATCCCACGAATTTGAGATCGACCGACTCGAGACCGATGCGATCGACGATGAATTTGTCTTCGAGAACGTCGCCCACGAGGGCGTTGTAGAGCTTCTCGCCGCCGGTGCCGGTGAATACGGCGACCTTGCGGGCCGACGGGCCGAAGCTACCTAAATACACGAGGGTCACGTCGGGTGGACGCGGAATTGCCGCCGCGCGCGCCGCTGCCTCGGCCCGCCGCCGCGCCTCTTCCGCCTCGCGGCGCATCCGCTCGAGATCCTCGGCGGTCGGACCGGGCGGCGGGGGGGGGGGCGGCGTGGGACCGTAGCGGAAGGGATCGCGCCCGACCGACAGGTCGCGCGGTCGAACGACCAGGTCTCCGAGGCGAAGCTCGGCCACCTTCTCCGGGATCTCGGCGACCTTCTGGCGCCCGCCCCGCCCGAAGCGCGGAGAGGGCGCGCTCGTGCGCCGGGGCGCCGTGACCTCGGGCGCCGCCGCGGCGCCGCCCGCGCCGGCGAGAAAGAAGAGCCCGCGCAACAGCAGCGCGCCGGCCAGGACGCCGAGCACCCCGAGCAGCCGTCTTTCGCGTTTCGAGAACCTCAAGTGCCGCCCCCGAGCCGCTCGCCCGGCGGACCTCCACGGGCATCGGCGTCGTCGCTTGCCGTCTCCTCGAAGACTGTCGACAAACGCAGCGCGAGCTTCAGGCCAAGGCCATCGCTCGCCTCCGACACCGAGATCTGGTTGAGCGTGACGAAGGCGGGCGAGAGCTCGAGCAGGTGCAGGAAGGTGCGCAGGTCCGCATAGGTGCCGTCCACGTTGAAGACGAAGGATCTGCGCACCAGGCCGAACTCCTCGATCCGCTCTTCGGGATAGCTGATCGCCCTCGGCTCGAGTCCGGCGCGGGACGCGAGGTCCTTGACCAGCCGGATGGTGTCGGTCAGCCGATTGCGCTCGGTCGAGAAGCCCTCGACATAGAGCCGTTCGGTCCGATCTCCGGTCTCGAGCGCCCGCACCCAGAGCGCTTCCAGCTCCGAGCGGCGAGCTCCGAGCTGCGCCCGGTCGCTGCGCTCGCGCTCGAGCGAGCGCTCGAGCGAAGCCGACATGCCGCGAAATCCGCTGGCATGCACGACCATCCAGGTCCCACTCACTGCGATCAGGGCGAGCGGCAGCGCCCAGAGCAAAGTGCGGCCGATCGGCACGGGGGCGCGACCGCTCATCGTCCCCCTCCCGAAGCGTAGGGCTTGGCGCCGAGCGGCACGCCGAAGATCGACAGCGCCGGCGTCGGCTCGGCGACGGGGTCCAGCGCCTGCGTACGCTCCTCCGCCGCCGGCGCGAGCTCCGCCGCGCCGACTCGCCGCGGCGCCGGCTCGGCGGCGGCAGGGCGCCCGAGTGCGACCGCCTCCGGAGCGACGCGCCGGCCCGGTTCGGCGCTGGAATCGACTCTCGTCGTGGCGCCAGCGCCGCTTGCGGGCGAGCTCGCGACGGCGGTGCTCGACGCCAGCTCCGGGCGCTCGGTCTCCGCCGCTTCGGCGGCCACGGCCAGAGGCGGCGCCCCCGGCGAGACCGCGCCGGCCAGAGCTGCCGTTTCGGCACGCGACCCGGGAAGATCTTTCGCCGCACGGTAGCCGATCGTGACCTCGAAATCGAGGCTGCCGGAGCGGTTGCGCGACTCGCTCGACAGGTTGGGCGAGTCGAACGATGGCTGCGCGAAGAGGCGGTCGACGAACTCGAGCAGGGTCTCGTCATCCGCGGCTTCGCCCGACAGGCGTATCGAAACACGACGTTCGGCCGAGCTCGGCGTGCGCCCGGTCCCGCGCGATCTGTCGTCGCGGAAGCCCTCGGGCGCCAAACGCTGCAAGCGCACCTGGCGCGGCATGACCTCGACGAGGTCGTCGAGCAGGAGGTTCCAGGAGAACGCGCGCTCCGCAATGCGCTGATTCAAGTACTCCGTCTGCACGTTGACCAGGACGAGATCGGCGCGACGCAGGTCCGCCTCGATCGTCTGGATCCGCTCCCGGGACTCGGCGTTGCCTGCGCGCAGCTTGGCCAGCTCGGCCCTCCTTACCGTCGCGCCCGCGCCCGAATCGAGGTAGGCCCGGACGTTCCAGGCGATCAGGCCGAGCGCCAGCAGCCAGAGAAACGCCGAGAGCCGGCGTACCGGCCGCGCGTTCACGAACGGCGCACGCGCGAGGTTGGGGCCGGTCGAGGGGATCAAGCGACCTCCCGGCAGGCGGCGCCCAGCATCGGCGCGAGCTCGGCGACCGCTGCGCCGAGGCCGGAGCCGGCGAGTGGCAAATGCTCGCTCGCAAGCGCGAGGGGCTCGACCTCGAGGCCGGCCGCGAGAACCTCCCGCCAGAATGGAACGACCTCGCGCGGCGCGGCGATGACCACGGCGGCCGGGCGATCGACGCCGAAGCGCTCGGCGAGATGGGTCCGCGTGAGGCGCAGCTCGGCGCCGAGCAGGCGCGCCCGGTCGGCGTCAGCCAAACCCTCGGTGAAGCCCCTCTGCCGCCACAGCACCGGCTCGCCATCGCGCGAGAAGACCAGCGTGAAGCCTTCGGGTTGGACCAGGGCGGTTGCCGCGAGGCCCTCGAGGCGATCGCCGAAAACGAGTGCGGCGAGCAACGCGAGCGTCGAGCTCGACACCAGCCCGAGTCGTACGCCACGCTCGCCAAGACTCCGCTCGAGCGCCGCCAGCAGGGCCTCCGAACAGAAAGTGACCAGAGCGTGGACGACACCCGCCGTCATGCCCAGTGCCGCGAGCTCCGCGGCCGCGACGCGAAGGTCTTCGACGCGATAGGGAATCAGGCGCTTGAGGCGGAATCGCAGCACTTCCGAGCGCTCCTGCGGCGCGGTCGGCAAGTCTCCGAGCTCGACGATCAGCGACCGCGCCCAGGCGTCTGGCAAGACCAGCGAAGCGGCGTCGCAGCGCCCTGAAACGCGTTCGAGCAGGGCCGCCACCGCTTCGTCCACCCTGTTCCGGTCGAGCCCCGCTCCGCCACGCAGCGGCCCGGCACCGAGACAGTCATCGGCGAGCGGCACCGCGTGGTACTCGCGGAATTCCAGGGCCGCACCCTGCCGCTCGCGCACGAACGAGGCGTAGCGCAGCTCACCGCCGGCCACCGCGAAGACGTGCGGCGGCATCGGCACCGGGTCGAGGCCCGAGGCGCGCCTAATCCACGAAGGTAAAACGATTGATCTCACGCAGAGTGGTCCTACCCTGAAGGGCCTTCTCGAGCGCCGATTCACGGAGGAAGCGCATACCCTCCTCCTTGGCGGCGCGTTTGATCTCGGAACCGGGCCGCTTCTCGAGAATCAGCTCGCGAATCCGATCCGACAAGTCGAGCAGCTCGGAGACCGCAAGGCGACCGAGGAAGCCGGTGCCGTTGCATTCGAGACAGCCGGCGCCATCGAAGAACTCGTGATCGCCATAGACCGCCGGCGAGAGCCCCGAGTCCTCGAGCAATTGGTGCGAGACGTCGGCGCGCCGCCGGCAGTGCGGGCAGATCCGCCGCACCAGCCGCTGGGCGAGCACGCAGTTCAACGCCGAGACGAAGTTGTAGAGGTCGACCTTCATGTTGAGGAAGCGGCCGAGCACGTCGATCACGTTGTTGGCATGGACGGTGGTGAACACCAAGTGGCCCGTGAGCGCCGACTGGATCGCGATCGACGCGGTCTCCTCGTCACGGATCTCGCCGACCATGATCTTGTCGGGGTCGTGGCGCAGGATCGAGCGCAAACCGCGCGCGAAGGTCAGCCCCTTCTTTTCGTTGATGGGAATCTGCGCGATCCCCTTCAGTTGGTACTCGACCGGATCCTCGATCGTGATGATCTTGTCCTCGGGCGATTGGATCTCGGAGAGGCAAGCATACAGAGTGGTGGTCTTGCCCGAGCCGGTCGGCCCGGTCACCAGCACCATGCCGTAGGGCTCGCGAATCGATTTCCGCAACTTGCGCATGGTCTCCTCGTCGAAGCCGAGGATGTCCAGGCGCAGATGCTTGAACTCGGCCGACATCGATTCCTTGTCGAGGATGCGGATGACGCAGTCCTCGCCATGCGCTGTCGGCAGGATCGAGACACGGAAGTCGATGGTGCGCCCTTTCAAGCGCAGCTTGAAACGGCCGTCCTGGGGCACCCGCTTCTCGGCGATGTCGAGCTCCGACATGACCTTGATGCGGCTGATGATGGTCTGGTGGTGGCGCTTGTCGATCGGCTCCATCGCCTGGTAGAGCACGCCGTCGATGCGGTACTTGATCACCACCTCGGCGTCTCGCGTTTCGATGTGGATATCGGAGGCGCGGCGCTGGATGGCGTTGAACACTGTCGAATCGACAAGCTTGATCACCGGCGACGAGTCGGCGGTGATGCGATCGATCGACAGCACCTCCTCCCCGTCTTCGTCCTCTGAGATCAGCTGGATCTTGAAATCCTCGGTCGCCTCCTCGAGTACTCGCTGCGAGGACTCTGATTTCTGCAGGATCTCGTCGATCGCGACCGGATCGCCGACCCGCACTTCGACTGCCTGGCCGAGCAGCAGCTCGAGCTCGTCGAGCCGGCCGACCTCGGTCGGATCCTTCATCACCACGGCGAGCCGGCCGGCGAGCTGCTGCTGCGGCAGGAAGCCGTAGCGCAGCATCAACTCGAGCGGTATCGAGTGGAACAGCGCGGACTCGATCCTGAAGCGCTCGAGATCGACAAACTCGAGACCGTGCCGCTCGGCGAGCTCGCGCGCCGCGGCGCGCCCGTCGGCCGGGCGCAGATCCCTCTCGAGCAACTCGGCAGGGATGGGGGTCTGGGGAAGAGTCATCGTCACTCGCTCTGGAAGGCGGATCCTATCGGTCTACGGGTCGGGCACCGGCGCCGTCCTCATCGGACGTTGCCCAGGGCCGAGAACAGGGGGAGATAGACCGAGAGCAGCAGTAGCGCCACGAGGCTCCCCATCAGGATCAGCATCAATGGCTCGATCAGGGTCAGGATGCGCTGCATGCGCACCTCGACCTCCTCGTCGAGAAAGTCGGAGATGCTCGAGAGCATCTGATCGAGAGCGCCCGTCGCCTCGCCGACCTTGACCATGTCGATCGCCAGGTCCTCGAACATCTCGGTCGCCTCGAGTGCGGTGTACAGCGCCTGACCCTCGCGCACCGCCTGAAGGGTCGGTACGACTCGCGCCTGAACAAAGCGGTTGCTGACCGCGCGGACCGAGATCTCGAGCGCCGGCACCAGCGGCATGCCGCCGGAAAGCAGCGTCGAGAGCGAGCGGCAGAATTCCGAGACCGCGAAACGGTGGAGCACCGGACCGAAGAACGGGACGCGCAGCCGCGCGCGATCGAAGAACATGCGACCGGGCTCGGTGCGCTTCCAGCGCGCCCAGACACCGGAGAGGATCAGGAAGCCGACGCCGAGCAGCACGATGTTGTTGCGCAGAAAGACCGAGGTGGTTACCGTCATCCGCGTCAGCAGCGGCAGCTCGAGGTCCATGGCGTCGTAGAAGACAGTGAACCGCGGCACCACGAAGATCGCCATTACCATCAGCATGGCGAAGGAGAGACCCACGAGCACGGCCGGGTAGACCAACGCCGAATAGACGCGCTTGCGCGCCTCGAGCACGAGTCGCAGGTAGCGCAAGAACCGGCGGATGACCTGCTCGAGCTCGCCGGTGCGCTCACCCGCGCGGAGCGTCGAGGCGTAGAGCGGCGGAAACAAGTCGCCGAACTCGGCGAACGCATCGGAGAGCTCGACGCCGCTCTTGACTCGATCGCGCACCTGCACCAGCACTTCGCGCAGGACCGGATCCTTGAGGCGCTCGAGCATCAAGTTCAACGCCTGGAGCAGCGGCAGCCCGGCCTTGAGCAGCGCCGCGAGCTCCTGATTGAAAACCAGCAGCGTCGACAGCGTCACTTTCTTGCGCCGCTTGAGGCCGGTCGCCTCGAGCAGCCCCGAGAGCGAGGGGAGCCGCAGCGAGCGGTCGACGCCGAAGATCTGCAATCCCTCGCGCTCGAGCTCCTCGCGCAGGGCGCGCTCGTCGCGCGCCGCGCGGGTCAACCGCTCGACCCGGCCATCGGGCGTGCCGACCCGGCAGATGAACTCCATCGGCTAGCGCCCCTCCGCAGCCGGCTCGAACGTGACGACGACGAAGAGCGCCGACGGGCTCGCCTCGTCGCTGGCGATGCCGAGCACGAACGGCTGATCGATCCAAAGGTTGAATCGGGTGTGAATCAGCTCGCGCGGCGCGCCCCGCGGCACCGACCGGACGATCCGAAAGGTGTGCAGCCGGAGCCGGCGCGCCTCGACGATGGTGCCGATCTTGAAGCTCAATTGGAATCCGGCCGGCATCTCGTAGGTCACGTCTTCGCCCTCGCGGCTGTCGATCCGCGCGCGGGAGAGCAGCCGGTAGGACTGATAGCGAAAGAGCGTCTCGAGCTTGCTCTTGAGCAGCGGGTCGAGCCCACCGTCGGATGCAACAGGCGAGATACCGCTCTGCCCGGCCTTGACGATCTGGACATCGAAGGCGACCGGGCGCGCCGGATGGTCGAAGGCGCGCAGCGCCGCCGTGATTCTGCCGAGCGCCGAGAGGCTGTCGCGTACCACCAACGTGTTGGTTCCGGCCTGGATCTCGACCGTGCCCCGCGCCGAGAGCAGCGCTTGCACCAACTCGAGCGCCTCGGTGGCGCGCTGGTGCTCGAGGGTGAAGGCGTGCAGGCGGAGCTCCTCGGGCGCGGCGCCCGACGGCGTCGGTCCGACCTGGGCGGTGGCGACCGCGGCAAGGAGGAAGAGCAGCGCCACGGTCATCGTCGGGGCACTCCGGTGGAAGGAGCCGGTCGGCAAAGTTCGCGGCACGAGAGTGGTCGGGCGGATCAGACGTCGAAGCTCGAGTCGACGATCATGACGACCGAGAAGCCCTCGGTCGGCAACTGATAGACGCGCGCTTCGGGACGATCGATATGCTCGAAGACAGGTGCCATGACCAGAGCGGGCGTGTTCGCTCCCGCTGCGGCACTTTCGACCCCCGGGGCGCCCGGTCGGCGCGGGCCAGCCTCTACGCCGAGCGCCACCAAGACGGCGGCCGCCACCGCGGCGCGACGCCACCATGAGCGGCGTGGCGCGGACCCGGAGCGCTCGATCCGGCGCGCCCGTACCAGCGACGCGACCGCTTCCTGCATCGCCGGCAGGTCGATCGCTTCCTCCGGTGGCGCGGGCAGGCCGCGAAACAGGAGGGTCGGGTCGAGCGCAAGCGCCCGGCGCCGGCAGGCTGGGCAACCATCGAAATGGTCCAGCGCGTCGCGCCAGCCGGCAGGATCCGCTCCCGGCTCGTGGTCGCGCGCGGCGACGAGTGGCTCCCAGGCCGGGCAGCTCACGGCTTCTCCTGCCACTGGTCGCTCCGAGCGGGCGCATACTCGGGGTAGCGCTCGACCAACTTGGCGCGCAGGTGCTTGCGGGCATTGAAGAGGTGGTTGCGTACCGTCGACTCCTCGCAGCCGGCGATCTCGGCCACCTCGGCGGAGGACAACCCTTGAACCTCACGCAGCAGGAAGACCAGGCGCTGTCGCTCCGACAACTCGCTCGCGAGCTCGTCGAAGATGCGCGCCACCTCACGTCCTTCGAGCGTCGAGAGGTCGGCTTCCGCCGCCGACTCACTCGACCGGACGAGGTGGAGACGCATCGGCTCGGCCGCGCGGTCCCGGCTCCGCTTCGCGCGCCAGTGGTCGATCGCGAGGTTGGTCGCGATCCTGTAGATCCAGGTGTTCGGGCTCCAGCGGCCGTCGAAACGTTCCCGGTTCTCCCACAGGCGCAGGAAGGTGACCTGGACGACGTCGCGGGCCTCCTCCTCGTCGGCGACGATGCGCGCCACGACCTGGAGCAGGGGGCGGGTCTTGCGGGCGACCAGCTCGGCGAGCGCGAGCTCGTCGTCCTTGGCGAGCGCCCAGAGCAACTCCCGGTCGCTCGCCTCGGCGAGCGAGCCTTGGCGTCGGGTCGAGGAGTAGACAAGCTCGGGCATGGGCTCTTCCAGAGGGTTTCTACGGCTCTGCCTGGGCTCGCGTCTAGTGTCGTCGGGTGGTTGCAAGGAGCGGTCCGATTCCTCGAAAGTCTTGATTATACTGCCCGTTGCCCGCATGTGGCTCCTCTATCAAATTGCCGTCGCGCTCCTCGCCGCCGCCGCGGCTCCGGTCGCGCTGCTCGCCCGCGGCGGACGCTACCGGGCAACTCTCGCCGGGCGGCTCGGCCGCTTCTCGGGGCAAGCCGTGCGCAATGCCCTCTGGATCCACGCGGTCTCGGTCGGCGAGGTCGGAGTGGCGGCCACGCTAGCTCGAGGCCTCCCGCCCGATCTGCCGCTGGTGGTGACCACCGTGACGCCGACCGGGCAGGAGCGGGCGCGAGCCCTCTTCGCCGGCCGCGCGGCGGTCGCCTACTTTCCCCTGGAGCTCGGCTTCGCCGTGGAGCGCTTTCTCGATCGGTTCACGCCACGCGCCCTGGTCTTGTGCGAAGGGGACTACTGGCCGCTCGTGCTCGACCGCTCGCGCCGCCGGAGCCTCCCCATCGCGGTGATCAACGGGCGGGTGAGCGACCGCAGCTATCCGCGGCTCCGGCGCTGGCGCGGCCCGGTGCGGCGTCTGCTGCTCGACCCGGTCGACCGCTTCGGCGTCCAGACCGGCGCCGACCGCGAGCGTCTCATCGAGCTCGGAGCGCCGCCCGAGCGGGTCGCGGTCACCGGCAATCTGAAGTTCGAGACGCCCGAGCCGCCCGCCCAGCCCGAGCTCGAGGCGCTGCTCACCCGCCTGGCGGCGGGGCGGCCCGTTCTGGCCGCCGGCTCGACCATGCCCGGCGAAGAGGCGCTGGTGCTCGACGCCTTCGCCGCCGCCGGCGGCGGCGATCGGGCCCTGCTGGTCCTCGCGCCACGCCATCCGGAACGATTCGCCGAGGTCGCGAACGTGATCGCCCACCGCGAGCCAGGCTGGGCACGCCGCAGCGCCGCGGCAGCCGCCCCCGAGCGGCCGCCGGTCCTCCTGCTCGACAGCCTGGGGGAGCTCGCCGCGCTCTACCGGCACGCCCAAGGCGCGTTCGTCGGCGGCACGCTCACACCGACCGGCGGCCACAATCCGATCGAGCCTGCGCGCTTCGGTGTGCCGGTGGCCGTTGGTCCCTCGATGGACAATTTCCGCCAGATCGCCGGCAGCTTCGACGCCGCGCGCGCCTGGCGGCGCGTCGCCGACGCGGCCGAGCTGGGAACCGCTTTCGCCGCCTGGCTCGAGGAGCCGGAGGCCGCCCGTGAGCTCGGTCGACGCGGCGCGGGCTTGGTCGAGACCAACCGGGGCGCGCTCGAGCGCACGCTCGCCCTGCTCGCCCCGCTGGTGGCCCGGGTGGCCCACGGGGATCGGGGAGAGTTGGCTTGAGCGAAGGTCGGCTGGCCGCGCCGGCGCCACCGCGCTCGCCCTGGCAGCTCCTCTACGCGGCCGCCCACGCCCGGCGCCGACGGTTCGCGGCCCGCAGCGCCGCGCGGCTGCCCCGGCCCGTCGTCTCGATCGGCAACCTGCACTGGGGGGGCGGCGGCAAGACACCGCTCGCGATCGCTCTCGCCCGCCACCTCGAGGCCACCGGAAGACGCGTCGCGATCCTCTCGCGCGGCTACCGGCGTACCAGCCGGGGCGCGCTGCTGGTCTCGCGCGGTGACGGCCCGCTGGTGCCGGTGGCCGCCGCGGGCGATGAGCCGCACCTGATGGCACGCGAGCTTCCGGGCGTGGCGATCGCAGTGGGCGAGCGCCGCGCCGACGCCGGAGGTCTCGTCCTGGCCGAGCTCTCGCCGCCGCCCGATCTCTTCCTGCTCGACGACGGCTTCTCCCATGTCGCGCTCGCGCGCGATCTCGACTTGCTCCTGTTCCCGACCGCCGATCCCTTCGGCGGCGGGCGGCTCTGGCCGGCCGGCCGACTGCGCGAGCCCTTGGCTGCCGTTCGGCACGCCGACGCCGCGCTGCTCACCGGGCTCGGCGCGCCCGACCCGGCGGCGGGCCCGACGCTCGCCCGCGCGCTCGCGCCGCACGGATTCTCAGGGCCTGGGTTTTCCTCGACCGCGCGCCACGCGCCGGCCCGCGACAGCGACGGCCACGAGCTCGCGACCGGCCCGCCTGTCGTCGGCGTCGCCGGTATCGCGCGCGCCGGATCGTTCTTCGACGCGGCCGAGAGGCTCGGCTACGAGCTGGTCGCCCGGCTCGCCTTCGCCGACCACCACGACTACCCTGCGTCGAGCCTGCACGCCATCGCTCGGGCGGTCCGCGAGCACCGGGCCGTGGCGATCCTCACCACCGGCAAGGACCTGCCCAAGCTCGCCGGCCGGCTCGACCTGCCGGTCGCCGCCTTGCCGTTCGAGGCGGAGCCAGAGCCGGCGTTGTTCGATTGGATCGACGGACGCCTCCGCGAGCTCGCCCACACGCGATGAAGAACGCACCCATCCGCCATGCGCTCGAGTACTCGCTGGCCCTGCCGCTGCTGGGCGCGATCAAGCTCCTCCCGCACTCGAGCGCGCGCCGCCTCGGCGCCCTGTTGGGCGCTCTCGTCGCCGCGCTGGCTCGAGACCGCCGCAGGCTGATTCGCGACAATCTCGCCCACGCCCTGCCCGAGCTCTCGACGGCACGGCGGGCCGAGATCGCCGCCGATTGCTTCCGCCACTTCGGCGCTGCATTCGTCGACGCACTCTCGATGCGACGTTTCGATGCGCCGGATCTCTGCCGCCGGGTCGACTGGGACGGCCTCGAGCACCTGATCGCGGCCGAGCGCGCCGGCAAGGGGGTCATCGTCCTTTCTGCCCACTTCGGCAATTGGGAGATCGCCGCCAACGCCGTCGGCGCGCTCCACGGGCCGATGTCCGCGGTCGGCCGCCCGGTCGACAACCCGCACATCGACAGGCTGGTCCAAGCGGTACGCACCCGTTACGGCAACCGTTCGCTGCCCAAGCGCGGCGCCGTGCGCGAGATGTTCCGGGTGCTCGCCGCGGGCGGCCGCCTCGGCCTTTTGATCGATCAACGAGTGCGCGCCGAGGAGGCGATCGACGTTCCGTTCTTCGGCCGGCCCGCGCTCACCAGCCCGGTGGTGGCGCGGCTCGCGCTCAAGACCGGGGCGCCCGTCGTCCCGATCGCCGGCCACCATCTTCCCAGTGGCCGCTACCGCGTCGTTCTCGACCCGCCGATCTGGCCCGAGGGGCGGGATGATCCCGAGACGACCTTCTCGTTCACCCGCCGCTGCCTGGAAGCGGGCGAGCAGGCGATCCGCCGGCACCCGGAGCAGTGGCTCTGGCTGCACGACCGCTGGAAGCACTGAGCCGGAGCGGGAGCCCACTGCCGATGGCCGAGATCCGCACCGTCGTCGTTGCCCCGAACTGGGTGGGCGACTGCGTCATGGCCGAGCCGGTCGTGCGCGCGCTCGCGGGGGCCGGCCGCGACGTCACCCTTCTCGCCAAGCGGCCCCTCCACCCCCTGCTCGGTCTTTACGCGGAGGTGGCTCGCACGCTCGATGCCGCGGGCGCCGACGCAGACGTCGTCGCCCGCCTTGCCGCGGAACGCTTCGACGAAGCCGTCGTCCTGCCCAACTCCTTCCGCTCAGCGCTCCGGGTCGCGCGCGCCGGAATCGGGCGCCGATTCGGCTATCGCGCCGAGCTGCGCGGCTCCCTGCTCGCGCCGGCGCTGCCCCGGCCATCGCGCCGTCGTCCCCAGGTCGAGGACTACCGCGAGCTGCTCGGCGCCATGGACGTGGCGCCGCCCGATGATTGGGTGCCTCGGCTCGAGCTGCCCGCAGCGCACCTCGCCCGCGGCAAGGAGCGGCTGGCGCGAGCGCGAGTCGACACCGGGCCGGGCGCCGGGCCGATCGTCGGCCTCTTTCCGGGCGCCGAGTGGGGAGCCTCGAAACGCTGGCCGATGGAGCGGTTCGCCGAGCTCGCCGGCGAGCTGCGCCGACGCCGCCCCGCGCTCCGCACGATCGTCCTCGCCGGCCCCAAGGAGGTCTGGCTCGCGGTGCGGGTCCACGAAGAGAGCGGCAAGATCCATCCGGTGATCGGCCCGGACCTCGATCTCGCCGACCTCGCGGCGGTGCTCGCGCATCTCGACCTGCTGGTCACCAACGACTCCGGGCCGATGCACCTCGCCGCCGCGCTCGGCGTGCCCACGGTCGCCCTGTTCGGCCCGACCGACCCGCGCCGCACCGCGCCGGCCGGCGACGGGCACACCGTCCTCTACCGCGATCTCTGGTGCTCCCCCTGCTTCCGCCGCCGCTGCCCGCTTCTTCACCACCGCTGCCTGAGGAGCTTCTCCGCCACCGAGGTCGCGACGGCCGCCGAGACGGTGCTCGACCGGGTCCGGGACGGGCGGGTCGACTGACCCCGCTCGGGGCAGGTGGTCACCTCCCGCGCGGACGACTTGCGATGAGGCGCCGCGCGCCATACGCTCGCCCTCGCCCAATCGAAGGGGGGAGCACCTTGAACATCGAGACCCGTCATGCCGGAGACGTCCTGATTCTCGACCTGGACGGCAAGCTCAACATCGAGAGCGGCTCGGCCGCCCACGACGCCATCCTCGCGGCGCTCGATGGCGGCGAGCAGAAGATCCTGCTCGACATGGAGGGCGTCACCGCCCTCGACTCGTCCGGGGTCGGCGACCTGATGGCCTCCTACGCCTCCGCCGCCAAGCGCGACGCTGCGATCAAGTTGCTCAAGCTCGCGCCACGGGTGGGCGACGTCCTGCGCATCACCAAGCTGATCGGCTTCTTCGAGATCTTCGAAGACGAGAACGAAGCGCTGCGCTCGTTCGGCTGAGCGCAGCGTTCTACTGGATCGCTTTTCGCCCCCGACCCGCGGGCGCCTCGACTACGGCGCCTTGATCGGATCGGCCGGACGCGCGGGGAGCATTCTCGGCTCGCGTTGCATCGCCTTGAGGACCTCCTCGATCGCCCGGTCGAGCTGCGGATCGTGACCCGCGATCACCGCGGCCGGGTCGTTGTCGACCACGATGTCCGGATCGACGCCATGCCCTTCGATGATGTAGCTGCCGTCGATGTCGTTGGTCGCCTGTTGCGGCACGTAGACGGTGCCGCCGTCGAGCAGCGGTCCGGTGCCCGAGATCCCGACGACACCGCCCCACGACCGCTTGCCGATGAGCGGTCCGAGGCCGGCCTTCTTGAAGCGTGCCGGGAAGATGTCGCCGTCGGAAGCCGAAGTCTCGTTCAAGAGGCAGACCAGGTGCCCGTGGAAGACCGTGTACGGGTAGGTCATCGGATGGTCGCTCGAGTAGCCGAATCGAGTGCCCAGCAGCTTCGTGTCGAGACGCTCGATGATCCACTGCGAGATGTTGCCGCCGCCGTTGCTGCGAACGTCGACCACCAGCCCCTCCTTGCGCAGCTGCGGATAGAACCACTTGATGAACTCGTAAGCGCCGTTGCCTCCCATGTCGGGGAGGTGGAGGTAGCCGACCCGGTCGCCGGTCTTCGCGGCGACGTAGGCGCGGTTGCCAGCGACCCAGTCGAGGTAGAGCAGCGGCCTCTCGCCGTCGATCGGCCGGTAGGTGACCTCGCGGGCGCCGGCACGGCTCGGCGTCGCGCTGAGAGTGAGCGTCACCGGGTCCGTCTTGTAGCGCAGCAACCGGTAGGGATTGTCGCTCGCGCCGAGCTCCTCGCCGTCGATCGCCAGCACGTAATCGCCTTGGCGGGCGTCGACGCCGACTTCGGTGAGCGGTGCCCGGTACTTTGGCTCCGCGTTGTCGCCACGGAGGATTCGGGCGATCCGGTAGCGGCCTGCGGCAACGTCGAGCTCGAAGCGAGCACCGGGCAGGCCGACCTTGGGCCGCTCGGGCAGCTCGAAGTCGCCGCCTTCGATGTAGGCGTGGCCGACTGAGAGCTCGGCGATCATCTCGCCGATCACGTAGTTGAGATCCGAGCGGTGCGCGACGTGGGGAAGCCACTTCCGATACCGGTCGCCGATCGCCTGCCAGTCGTAGCCGTGCATGTTGCGCACGTAGAAGAAATCGCGATAGCGCCGCCAGACCTCTTCGAAGATCTCCTGCCACTCCTCGGCGGGCACCCTGTCGACCTCGAGCCCGGCGGTCGCGACGCTTTTTGCCTCGCCCCCCTTCGGCTTGACCTCGAGCAGCTTGAACGAGCCCGCCTGTCGCACCAGCACCTTGCCGCCATCGGCAGAGACCGCCCAGCCGGAGATGTCCTCGGCCACCGTCGAGCTCTCGCGCTTCTCGCGGTCGAATAGCTTGAGCTCGGGCTTCGCGTAGCTCGAGCGGCCGTAGAACGGAGCGCCGGTGACGCTGTAGAGCAGGAAGCCCTTGGTGGCGACGAGCGCGGTTAGATTGTCGGCGTCGATCGGCACCTCGACCACCCTGTCGGCGAGACCCTCGAAGTCGACCTTGACCGGTTTGACGGCCATCGCGGATTTCTTCTTGTCCGCCTTCTCGTCCGCATTCTTCTTCGCCCCCTTCGCTTCGGCGGCGTCGTCCTTCTCGACCTCCTCGGGCTTGACTTCGTCGCTCTGCGGCGGGAAAGGATGGGCCGCGTCGTGGGCGAGCGCCAGCGCGAAGACGCCGGTCATCCGGTTGCCAGCGTAGTTCCACTCGATCTGGGAGATCTGTGGTGCGTAGTCGCGCTCCGAGAGGTAGTAAAGGTACTTGCCCTCGGGGTCCCAGGCCGGCTGATACTCCTCGAAGCCCTCGCGTGTCGCACGGTGGAGAGCGCCGCTTGCCACCGACCAGACCTGGATCGACCGGTTGCGATTGGGATCGGTCAGCGAGAAGGCGAGGAAAGCGCCATCGGGTGACCAAGCGTAGTCGAAGATCCGACCGTACTCGTCGTCGGCGATCTCGACCAGGCTCTTGTCGGCGACCGTCAGCACGAAGAGCTTGCCGCGGTGATCGGCGAAGGCGAGCCGCGCGCCATCGGGCGACCATGCCGGAGCGTAGAGCATCGCCTCGAGTCCCGAGGTCAATGCCTCGGCCTCGCCCTTGCCCTCCTGGTCGATCCGGTAGACCTGGTCCTCGCCAGAGCGATCGGAGACGAAGGCGATCCATTTACCGTCGGGCGACCAACGCGCCTGCCTGTCGTGGGCGCCGGAGGAGCCGGTGAGATTGCGCGTGGGGCCCTTCTCGATCGGCGCAGTGAAGACATCGCCCCGGGCGACAAAGAGCGCTCGCTCGCCCTTGGGCGAGAGCTCGAAGTCCTCGATCTCGTCGACCGCGGAGGCGCGCGCGGGCCGCTTGTGGACGCCATCGTCCGGCACGTGGATTGCCAGCCGGCGCGTCGCGCCGGTCGCCAAGTCGAGCACCGAGAGCTCGCCGTCGAGCTCGAAGACGATCTGGCTCGTCTCGTCCGAGCTCGCCCAACGTACGTCCCAGGTCGCCTCGTGCGTGAGCTGCGTGGTCTGCTTTGTCGCGAGGTCGTAGCTGTAGAGGTTGAGCACGCCGTCGCGGTCGGAGACGAAGCAGATCGCGCCGGCGACCCACATCGGATCGCGCTCGGTCCAGCTCGTCGGCGACACCGGCTCGACCGCCGCGCTCGCGATGTCGAACAGGTAGAGATCCTGCGCCCACCCGCCCTGATAGCGCTTCCAGGTCCGGAAGTCGCGGAAGAGCGGAGAGTAGACCAGGCGCCGGCCATCGGGACCGAAATCACCGGCGCCCGCCGTCGGCATCGGCAGCTTCACCGGCAGGCCACCGCTCGCCGCGACGGTGTAGAGCGCGGTCTCGGTACGACCGCCATCGGCGTCGCGCACCGAACGGAAGAGGACGCTCTCGCCGGTCGGCGTCCACCCGTAGACTTGGTTGTCGTAGCCCCAGCGCGGCGCGAGTGGCCCGGCTGCCGGGTAATAGGTCAACTGCTTCGGCTCGCCACCGGTCGCGGGCACGACGTAGACCTGCTCGTCTCCGTCGTACTGCCCAGTGAAGGCGATCGACTCACCGTCCGGCGAGAATTTGGCAAACAGCTCGATCCCGGGATGAGCCGTCAGCCGCGTGGCAAGCCCGCCCGCGGTCGACGCCGTCCAGAGATCGCCGGCGTAGGTGAATACGACGCGGTCACCCTGGACATCGGGGAAACGGAGCAGCTTGGTCGGGCTCGTGGCGAACGCGGGCAGCGCGGCCAGCGCAATCGCCAGCGCGAGAGCCGGGGCGAGGATTCGGCGCATGGGTCAACCTCCTTGTGAACTGGTGCAAACCTTCGCGAGGCGCGGCGAGCTCGCCGCAGGCGTTGCTCACGATACCGCAGCGGCGGGACTCAGGGTGGTGCCGACGCGGGCTCGGGCAGAATGATCACGACGTCCTCGGGAGCGACCATGCCGAGATCCTCGCGCGCCAGCCGGTCGAGCGTGACGGGGTCGCTGCGCAGGCGCTCGATCCTGCGCTCGAGCGCGCGGATCCGCGCCTCGCGCGCCGTAACCTCCTCCGCGAGCGCGCGCTCCTTGCCGCGCGCCCGCTCGAGCTCGCGCCAGCCGGCAAGCGACGTCGTGGCGAGCACGAGCAGCAGGAAGATCACCACCGCCGACAGCAGCGAGCGGAGCGGTCTCGGCCGGGCCGAGGCGGCCTGGAAGGCGACGGTCAAACGCGCGAGCGTGGGAAAGCGGCGCGGCCTGGGTAGGTCGCGACTCCCATCAGCTCCTCCTCGATGCGCAACAAGCGGTTGTACTTGGACACGCGATCGCTGCGGCAGGGAGCGCCGGTCTTGATCTGGCCGGCACGGGTTGCGACCGCGAGATCGGCGATCGTGGTGTCCTCGGTCTCGCCCGAGCGGTGCGAGATCACGTTGGCGTAGCCATGCGACTTGGCGAGATCGACAGCGGTCAAAGTCTCCGAGAGCGTCCCGATCTGGTTCACTTTCACCAGCAGCGCGTTGGCCAGGCCGCGGGCGATGCCACGGCTGAGGATCTCGGGGTTGGTGACGAAGATGTCGTCGCCGACAAGCTGGACGCCGGCGCCCAGCCGTCGCGTCATCAGCTCCCAGCCGTCCCAGTCGCCTTCGGCGAGGCCGTCTTCGATCGACACGAGCGGATACGCGGCGCACCACTCCTCGTAGAGATCGACCAGGTTCCCGGCGGTGAGCCCTGCGCGACCTTCGCCGGCGAGAGCGTAGCGAAAGGCCCCCGCGTCCTCCGCGCCGAGCTCCGATGCCGCGACGTCGAGCGCGAGAGCGATCTCGGCGCCCGGTCGATAGCCCGCCCTCTCGATCGCCGCGGTCAGCAGATCGAGCGCTTCGCGGTTGCTGCCGAGATTCGGCGCGAAACCCCCCTCGTCACCGACCGCGGTCGCGAGCCCCTTGGCCTTCAGCACTTGTTTCAGGTGGTGGTAGACCTCGACGCCGGCACGCAGCGCCTCGGAGAAGCGATCGAAGCCGACCGGCACCAGCATGAACTCCTGGATATCGACAGAGTTGTCGGCGTGCGCGCCCCCATTGAGAACGTTCAGCATCGGCACCGGCAGTACCGTCGCGCCCGGGCCGCCCAGGTAGGCATAGAGCGGCAGGCCAGCCTCCGCGGCCGCTGCTTTGGCGACCGCGAGCGAGACGCCGAGGATGGCGTTGGCGCCGAGGCGCGCCTTGTTCGGCGTGCCGTCGAGATCGATCAGCATCTGGTCGATCAGGGCCTGATCGCGCGCGTCCATCTCTTCGAGCTCGGGACCGATCTCCTCCTCGACGAAGTCGACCGCCTGCGAGACGCCCTTGCCGAGATAGCGCGCGCCACCGTCGCGCAGCTCGATCGCCTCGCGGCTGCCGGTCGACGCTCCAGAGGGGACGATCGCGGTACCGACGGCGCCGCCCTCGAGCACGCAGTCGACTTCGACGGTCGGGTTGCCGCGCGAGTCGAGCACCTCGCGGGCAACGATCTCCTCGATCGAGTACATGCTCCCTCCCCGGCAGCCGACAGGCCGCGACGATCCCGAGGATAACCCAGAAGGGCCTTATCTTCAATCACTTACGGCGAGATTGCGGGCTTCGGCGCGCTCGCCATCGAGTATGCCAAGATCCGCCGAAGCTTCGCGGAGATCGTCGATGACCGCAGTTGCCGGCCCAATTGCGTTGTCCACGACCCTCGTCGCATTCGGTGGCGAGGGCGCTTCGAGCCTGGGCGAACGTCTCCCGGTCTGGAGCGTCCTGCCGTTCGCCGCCTTGCTCTGGTCGATCGCCGTGCTGCCTCTGGTGGCGCCGGACTGGTGGCACGCCAACCGGAACAAGGGGATCGTCGCCGCCGCGCTCGCGACTCCCTTTGCGGTCTGGCTGGTGGTCTCCTACGGCCTGCCCGCGTTGCTCGCGCTGCTCCACAGCCTGCTCGACTACTGTTCTTTCATCGTTCTCCTGGGCGCTCTCTTCGTGATCTCGGGCGGCATCCTGGTGCGCGGGTCGCTCGCCGGCACGCCGCTGTCGAACAGCACGATCCTCCTGCTCGGAGCCGTGCTCGCCAACCTGATCGGAACCACCGGCGCTTCGATGGTGTTGATCCGACCGCTGCTGCGCGCCAACGAGGAACGGCGTCAGAAGGTTCACATCGTCGTCTTTTTCATTTTCGTCGTCTCGAACTGCGGCGGTCTGTTGACGCCGCTCGGCGATCCGCCACTCTTCCTCGGCTTCCTGAAGGGCGTGCCTTTCGACTGGACGCTGCGCCTCTGGCGCGAGTGGTTGTTCGTCAACGGCATGCTGATCGCGATCTTCAACGTGGTCGATCAGCACCTGCTCAACGTCGAAGAGGCGAGCGGGCCGGAGGACCTGCTCGAGGAGATGCTCGAGCATCAGCCGCTGCGCGTCGAGGGGTGGCACAACTTCTTCTTTCTCGGCGGCATCATCCTCGTGATCCTGGGCAAGGGCCAGGAGTGGGGGACGTACCCGGCGCCTTGGCCCTTCGGCCTGCAGGAGGGGTTGATGGTGCTGCTCGCAGTGGCGGCCTACAAGACGACCCGCCCCGCGACGCGGCAGGCGAATCGCTTCGGCTTCGGTCCGATCATCGAGGTCGCCGTGCTCTTCGCCGGGATCTTCGTGACGATGGTGGCGCCCCTGCTGGTTCTCAACGCCCACGGCGCCAGCCTGGGCATCAGCCAGCCCTGGCACTACTTCTGGGCGACCGGCGTGCTCTCTTCATTCCTCGACAACGCGCCGACCTACCTCACGTTCGCGGCGACCGCGGCGGGGCAACTGGGCGTGCCGGTCGAGAGCGGCCCCTACCTCGCGGCCATGCTCGCGCGGTCGCCGGAGGCGCCGGCGCTGCTCGCCGCGATCTCCTGCGGCGCCGTTTTCATGGGCGCCAACAGCTACATCGGCAACGGCCCCAATTTCATGGTCAAGGCGATCGCCGAGGAAAACGGTGTCGCCATGCCGTCGTTCTTCGGCTACATGGGCTGGGCGTTCGTCCTGCTCATCCCGATCTACTTCGCGGCGACCTTCCTGTTCTTCGTCTGAAGCTGCGGGTGAGCCCGGTACCCTGTACGGCGTCGTGCTTGCTCGGTCCGGTCGGCGTCCGTGCGGGAAGGGGCTAGAGCCCCAACTTGACCCCGAATCGCCCCCTATGGCATCGTTCTCGTTCGGACGGGAAACCGTCCGACCACCGTCGCGGGGTGGAGCAGTCAGGTAGCTCGTTGGGCTCATAACCCAAAGGTCGGGGGTTCAAATCCCCCCCCCGCAACCAGCACTTCCCACCCTCCCCGGGCGACCGGCGGAGGGTGTTTTCGTTTCGGCGGTTCGAGTCCGCCCGGCTTGCGCTCTAGCGCTCGGCGAACAGCTCGTCGAGCAGGGCGTCGGCGGGGTAGAGCGCGACGAGCGTCGCGACGATCGCGCGGACGTCGACCGAGATCGTCCGCGCCCGCTCGTCCGAGTAAGCGAAGCGACCGGGCAGCAGCCAGAGGTTGCCGTCGAAGACGACGCCGACGAGCTCGCCGGCGCGGTTGACGAGCGGACCCCCGGAGCTGCCGGTGGCGATGTCGTGGGTGCTCGCGAAGTTGAGCGGCAGCCCGGGATCGAGTCGCGCTCGAGCCGCGACGAGCCGGGGCGCGAGCTCGTAGGGCGCCGCGTCGCCATGGAGCGCGGCCCGGTCGAACATCCCGCCGAGCAGGCTCGTCGCCGGTACGCGGCGCCCGCCCGCCTCGTACCCCGCGACCACGCCGTAGCCGATTCGCAGCGTCGAGCTGCCGTTGGGGTAGGGGCGCTCGATCCCGAGCTCGTGGCGCAGCGCGGCGAGGCGCTCTTCCGCGCTCGCCTCGACCGCCGAGACCTCCCGCTCCCAGCGCTCGCGCAGAGCGCGCGCCAACGGTTCGAACCGGCGGAAGAGCTGGATCAACGGGTCGTTGGTGGCTTCGATCGCCTGGCGACCGCCGTCGAGCAGCCGGCGCCGGAAGGCGGGGTCTCCCAGCTGCGTCCCGGCGATCGCCGCTGCGGCGAGGGCCTCCGGCGTGCTCTCGGCAAAGAGCTCGACCGTCGCCGGATGGATCGGACCCAGCTGGACCAGGACTCCGCGCAGCGCATGGCCCAAGCGGTGCGCCTCGTAGGCGGGCTCGATCGCGACCGGCGCTTCGAGCTCGGCGAGCAGCACGGGCAGCGCGGCGTCCCGGTACTCACGCAACCGCTCGCCGCCCGGCTTGTCGCGTTCGACCGCGAGCCGCACCAGCGTCCGCGCGTACCACGCCAGGTGCCCTGCGTAGCCGAGGCTCCTGTCGACCGCGAGCCAGCGTGGATAGATCTGCCGGGCGGTCGCCAGCGCCAGCTCGACCTGCGTCCAGGGATCGTCCCCCGGCGCCCGCGCGGAAGCGGCCGCGTAGGCGCGCCGAAGCTCCCGCTCGGCGGCGACGAGCCGCGCCATGAGCTCCTCGTCGAGCAGGCCGGAGAGGAAGCCGGAGACCGCCTTGATCGAGTTGTCGACGGCGAACAGGTCCTGGCGCAGCGCGCTCGCCGCGGCGCCCGCCCGCGGCTCGAAGGCGAGCAGCGACGCGCGGTTCTCGCCCAGCTCACGCAGCAGCAGCGGATAGACCCCGTCGCGCAGCCATTCGAGCTGGGCGACCGTCGAGCCCCTGGTGGTCATCCCGGGATGGCCGGTGACGAACAGCACCTCCCCCTCGGCCGCGCCGCGCCGCGAGAGGGGCAGGAAGCTCTCGGGCACGAACGACTTGCCGTCGTCACCGTACGCGCGCAGGAAGGCGAAGTCGAACCAGTAGCGCGGGAACTCGAAGTTGTCGGCATCGCCACCGAAGAGCGCCAGCCGGCGTTCGGGGACGAAGACGAGCCGCAGGTCCGTGATGCGACGGTAGCGATAGAGATCGTGCTCGGCACCGGCGTCGAGCTCGACGACGTCGCAGCGCAGGTCCGTCGTCTCGGCGCATTCGCGCTCGATCGCCGCGACGGCGCGACGGCGTGCCGCGGCCGCCTCTGCGGGCGAGCCGGCGGCCGCGGTCGCCGCATCGACGCGGGCGCTCACCCGCTCGATGCTCAGCAGCACCCACGCCTCGCCGGCCGGACAGGAGAGCTCCTCGCTCCGGCCGGTCGCGAGAAAACCCGTTTCGACCGGGTCGAAGTCCGCCGTCGAGAGATCGTGCAGGCAAGCCGCGGCGACGTGCTGCGCGGTCAGCACGAGGCCGTCGCGCGACACGAAGGCGCCGGTGCCACCCGAGGAGAACCTCACGGTCGTCGTGCGCAGCCGCTCGAGCAGCTCGGCGCTCGGTCGAAACCCGTAGGCGCGCTCGAAGCGCTCGAACGGAAAATGGTCGGGCAGCCAAAGGCCCTCGTCCGCCTCGACGGGCGTCGCGACCGCCGCCAACCCTACGGCGACGGCGAGCAGAGCGGTCGTCACGCCACGGGGGCGCTGCGGGAGGCGCGACATCGAGCCAGTGATTTTATCGTTTCGCGCTACGCCGCCGGGCCGCCGGCGACGGGGGCGCCGACCGGAGGCGCTTGCACGCGCTCCGGCGGCTGCAGCCCGGCGGCGACGCCGAGCGTGCCGAGCGCGAGCGCGCTCGAGATCCAGAACGGCGAGGCGGGGCCGAGGAGCTGGAACGCTGCGCCCGCCCAGAGCGGGCCGACCAGGCGCGCGATGCCGCCGAACGCCTGTTGCACGCCCATCGTAGCGCCGAGCTCGCTGCGCTCGGCGAAGCGCGAGACCAGCGACGTCGTCGCCGGGAAGAGCAGCGCCGTGCCGACCGGAATGAGCACGATGACTAGAACGAAGAGCGGCGTCGAGGCGGCGAGCGGCATCAGCGCGAAACCGAGCACCATCGCGCCGAGGCCGGCCCGCATCGTTCCGACCTCACCGAATCGGCGCACCGTCGGCCCCAGGATCAAGCTGCGCATGATCAGCGAGACGGTTCCGACGAAGGTGTAGAGATAGCCGATCGTCTTCTCCGTGAACTCGAAGCGCTCCTGCAGATAGAGCGCGAGGATGCCGTTCATCGCCATGAAGGCCATCATCGGCACCGCGTAGATCCAGATCAGCCGCGCCACCGGTCGCCCCGGCTGGAGCGCCACCGCGAGCATCTGGCCGCGCAACGAGCGACGCGCGCTCGACTTGGCGTGTGCCCGCTCTTCGTGCGAGGTCGACTCCGGCAGCCAGCGCCAGGCGAACGCGAGGTCGAGCACGCAGAGCGTGGCCGCTACCAGACCCGGCACCGAGGCGCCGACGGTCGAAGCGAGCGAGCCGATCGCCGGTCCGATCATCACCCCCGCGGAGGTCGCCGCGGTGATCCAACCGAGCGCCTTGGCGCGCTCTTCCGGCACCACGGCGTCGCCGACATAGGCCTGCACGACACCGGTGGTCGCGCCGCCCGCGCCCTGGACCAGGCGAGAGAGGAAGAGCACTCCGATCGTCTGGGCCGAGCTGAACCGGTCCAGCGCGAAGTCGGAGCAAGCGAAGGCGAAGAGCAGGTGCGCCGCGACCGAGATGCCGAGGCCGAAGAGCAGCACCGGACGGCGGCCGATCCGGTCGGAGATCCGCCCCCACAGCGGCGCGGTGGCGAGCTGCGCGACCGCGAACGCGGAGATCATCGCCCCGACCAGGAACGCCGAGGCGCCCAGGCGGGTAGCGTAGAACGGCAGCAACGGCAGGACGATCAGGAAGCCGACCATGTCGACGAAGACCGTCGCCATCAGCGCCCAGAGGCGCCCGAGCGAGACCCGTTCGGGGGACATCGGGGCTAGCTCTCCTTCTCGCGACCGAGCAGAAGGAAGGCCGCCGCGGAGAGCGCCGTCAGGAGCACGCCATAGACCGCCGCGAGGCCGGTCTCCTGGAGACGCAGGCTCGAAAGGATCTCGATCGAGATCGGGCGCGTGTCGTAGGTGTAGAGCACGATGGAGAGGACGAAGTCGCCGAATGCGGCGAGAAAAGCGAGCATGGCGCCGGCCGCGAGCGCCGGCCTGAGCACCGGCAATGTTACGCGGGCCAGCGTGCGAAGTTTTGACGCCCCCAGCGAGCGCGCCGCCTCCTCGAGCCCCGGATCGAGCTGCGCCAGACCCGCGAGCGCCGACCGCCCCGTCGACGGCAAGCCCCGAATCAGGTACGCGAGCGGTAGCAAGGCAGCCGTACCGACGAGCAAGAAGCGACCCTGAAGCGGGCGGTCGACGCTCCAGGTGGTCGCGAGCGCCACGGCGAACGCGGTCGCCGGCACCGCCCAGGGTAGACCGATCAGCAGCTCCGCGAGCCGCCCCGCACGATCGCGGATCGCCGCTGTGCGCGCCGCGACAAAGCCCAGGACGAGCGCCCCGACCGTCGCCGCGACCGCCATCCAGAGCGAGTTGCCGACGGGCACCAGTGCGCCGGCGACGTCGCCCAGCCGGCGCC
Source organism: uncultured Acidobacteriota bacterium (assembly GCA_963700315.1). Taxonomy (GTDB): domain Bacteria; phylum Acidobacteriota; class Thermoanaerobaculia; order Multivoradales; family JAGPDF01; genus JACTMI01. Next base: position 80,552 of record CAVOXC010000011.1, read on the forward strand.
AGTTGGCAAAGGAGAGCGCCGGTGGCAGCAGCTCGGTCGTCCAGGTCGCACGCGGTACCAGCGACATCAGCAGCAGCGTCAGGTGGGGTGCCAGCAGCAGCAGGGCGAGGAGCCAGCCCGCGGCACCCAGCGCCCAGGCCGCTGCGCGGCTCCGGCGCTCTCGACGCGCGGGCGGCACGCCGCGCTGCCGTCCCGGAGTCGCGGCAGACTCGAACCGGCGCGCCAGCAGGAGCCCGCCGACAGCGAGCAACGAGAGCACGGCCGTCTCGACCTCGGCCATGTCGACGTCGCCGTTCTGCTTCGAGGCGAGAATCTGGGTGGTCATCACCCGGTAGCTGCCGCCGAAGAGATAGGGCGCGGAGAACGAGCCGAGCGCGGTCAAGAAAGTGAGAACCGCAGCGGCAGCCAGGGCGGGCCGGAGCACCGGCAGGGTGATCCGGAAAAAACGGCGGACCGGGCTCGCGCCGAGCGCCGCCGCGGCCTCGAGCAGCGCGCCGTCGAAGCGTGCCAGCGCCGCGCGGGTGAACAGATAGAAATAGACGTACATCGAGTAGGCGTGGACGGTGAGGATGGCGCCCGCGCCAGAGAGACGCCAGGGCGCCGCCTCGAGGCCGAGCGCCCGCATGACCAGCCGCGTCCCGAGCCCGCTCTCGCCGTAGAGGTAGAGGAAGGCGATCACGCCGACGAGCGGCGGCAGGGCGACCGGCAGCGCCACCAACTCGCCGAGCCAGCGCCTGCCGGGAAACTCGGCGCGGGCGAACAGAAACGCGAGGGGCACGCCGACCGCCGCGGCGAGCGCCACCGTCGCGGTCGAGATCCAGAGGCTGCGGCCGAGGGCGAGCCACTCGTCGCCGCGCCGCGCGAACTCGCCGAACGCGGCGCCGAATCCTCCGGGCGCGACGAAGGCGGCGCCGAGGGTGACGACCAGCGGATAGCCGATCAGCCAGCCCAGCAGCGCGACGACGACCCAGCGGCCGAGACCCGGGCGTGAGCTCATGCCGGCGTCTCGCGCGGGAAGAGCCGGGGCGCGGCGCCGCGGCGCAGGCCGACGCGGACGCGCGCGCCCGGCGCCGGAGCCACCCCTTCGATCGCGACCTCGAGCCCGGCGCCGCCGCCGGTGCGCACTCGGACGAAAGTGAGGGCGCCGGCGAAGCGCGCGCCGGTCACTTCGCCGGCGACAGCCTCCGCGGCGTCCGGGGAGAGCAGCGCGAGCTGCTCGGGGCGGAACATCGCCTCCGCGCTATCTCCCACAGCGACTCTGCCGGCGACCGGCAGCTCGAGCTCGCCGCCGGGAAGGTCGCCGCGCACTCGCGCCCGCTCCCCCGCAACCGCGATCACCTCGACCGGCACGAAGCTCGCGCGGCCGACGAAGCCGGCGACGAAGCGGGTCGCGGGAGCGCGGTAGAGCTGCGCCGGCGGCGCGACCTGCGCGAGGTGGCCGCGATGCAACAGCGCGACGCGTGCCCCGAGCTCGAACGCCTCCTCCTGCTCGTGGGTGACCAAGAGCGTCGTGATGCCGATCGACGAGAGCGTCGTCGCGAGCTCGCGCCGGGTGCGTTCGCGCAAGCCCGGGTCGAGGTTCGACAGCGGCTCGTCGAGCAGCAGCACGCGCGGCTCGGGCGCCAGCGCCCGCGCCACCGCCACCCGCTGCTGCTGGCCGCCCGAGATCTCGGCGACCTTGCGGCGCTCGAAGCCGGCGAGATCGACGCGCGCGAGCGCCGCGGCGACGCGCTCGGCGATCGCCGCCTTGGCCAGACGGCGACTGCCGAGGCCGAAGGCGACGTTCGCGCCGACCGTCATATGTGGGAAGAGCGCGTAGTGCTGGAAGACCATGCCGAAGCCGCGCCGCTCGGGCGGCAGCGGATCGATCCGCTCGTCGCCGAGCCGGACCGTCCCGGCATCGGCGCGCTCGAAGCCGGCGACGATGCGCAGCAGCGTCGTCTTGCCGCTGCCCGAGGGTCCCAGCAGCGCCAACACCTCGCCAGCGGCGATCTCGAGCGAGATGCCGTCGAGGATCGTCTGGTCGCCGAAGCGCTTGGCGATCGCCTCGAGCCGGAGCGTCGTCAACCGCCCCCCGCGGCGACGCCGCGCCCACGCACCGTCCGGTCCCAGAGCGCCATCCACTCCTGCGCCTTCGCGGCCGCGAGCGCGTCATCGTAGTCGGCGGGCACCATGCGGTCGAGCACGTCTCGGGCCCACTCCGGAAGCGTCGCAGCGGGCAGATCGGTGCGCGCCGGGATGCGATAGGCGCGCTCCGCCGCGAGCCGCAGCGCATCGGCCGAGCCGGCGAACTCGACGAAGGCGACCGCCGCCGCGCGGTGCGGCGCGCCCGTGACGAGCGCGATCGAATCGTCGATCACCGGCGTACCGGAGCGCGCGAAGCGGTAGCCGAGCGGCGAGCCCTGCGCGCGTTGGAGCAGGATGTCGGTGAGCTCCCAGGCGGTCACGAGCCCTTCGCCGCGCACCAGCTTCTCGAACAACAGGGCGGGGTTGGCGACGTACTCCTTGGTCGCCCCGTCGAGATGGGCGAGCCAGGCGAGCCCGCGGTCGATCGACCCGGTCGCCGCGACCGAGCGGGCGAGCTGGAACGAGAAGATCGTCCGCATCACGCCGGAGGCGATCGGATCACGGATCAGGAGCTTGCCGCGGAAGCGCTCCGCCAGCAGGTCGTCCCAATCCTCCGGCGCTTCCTCGGCCGCCACCAAACGCTCCTGGAAGACGAGCACGGGCAGTGTCCGATAGGTGCCGAAGTAGAGGTCGTCCGCCGCCTGGCTCGACGCCGGCAGCGCGTCCGCCCAGGAGGGGCGGTAGGGCGCGAGCAGCCCCTCCGCCGCGGCGCGGGCGAAGATCGCATCGGGCCCGCCGAACCAGACGTCGGCCTGCGGGTTCGCCCGCTCCGAGCGCACCCGGTCGTAGACCTCCTGCGACCCCATGTCGAGAAAGCGCAGATCGATCGACGGATTGCGCTGCTCGAACTCTCCCTCGAGCAGTTGCATCAGGTCCCGCCCATGCGGCGAGTAGACGAGAAGCGGCGTCCGCCCGTCCCCGCCGCAGGCGGCGAGGACCAGCGCGACCGCAAACAGAAATCGGCGCTTCACCGCGCTCCCGCCTCCGGCGCGCCGCCATGCTTCTGCAGCTCTGCTGCGATCCGCTCCGCCTCGCGCCAGACCCGCATCAGGTTGCCGCTGAGGATCTTGGTGATGTCGGTCTCGCTGTAGCCGCGGCGGAGAAGCTCGGCGGTCAAGTTCGGGTAGTCGGCGACGCTCTTCAAGCCCACCGGCAGGGAGTCGCCGACGCCGTCGAAGTCGGAGCCGATGCCGACGTGATCGATGCCGGCGAGTTTCACCACGTGGTCGACGTGGTCGGCGACGTCGGCGACGGTCGCGTAGGGGAGCGGGTGCTCGACCAACCACGCCTTCTGGTAGCCGACCAGGTCCTCGTGGCCGTCGGGCAGCGCCTGCTCCTTCTGGTAAGCCCCGAAGGCCTGCCATGCCTCGAGGCTGGCGGCGTTGGCCTCGGCGGTCAGAAAGCCGGAGCCGAAGTTGATCTGGATCACGCCCCCCTTCTGCGCGAGCTTGACGATCCGCTCGTCGTCCAAGTTGCGCTCGAAGCCAGGGGTGAAGTGGCGGCAGGAGGAGTGCGAGGCGATCGGCGGCGCCTTGGTGACCGCGATCACCTGGTCGAAGGCCTCGTCGGAGACATGCGAGATGTCGACCAGGATCCCCTGGCGGTTCATCTCCGCGACCACCTCGCCGCCGAACGGGGAGAGGCCGTGCCAGGTGCGCTTCTCCTTGTCGACGTAGGAGGAGTCGCAGATCAGGTTGTCCTCGGCGTGGGTGAGCGTGATGTAGCGAACGCCGCGTTGCGCGAAGTGGGCGATGTTGCCGAGGTCGTCCTCGATCGCCGCGCCATTCTCGATCCCCATCGCAAGGCCGACCTTGCCGGCCCGCTTCGCCGCCTCGGCGGCGTCCGGCGTCGGCGCCAACGCGAACCCCTCCGGCGCCCGTCCGACCAGCGCCTCGACGCGATCGATCAACCGGTCGGCGAGCGCTTTGGCGCCGCCATCCTTCTGATGGGACGCCGGCACGTAGATCGACATCCAGACGAGGTCGAGCCCGCCCTCGCGCGCGCGCTCGAGGTCGAAGTCTCCTTTGGCGGTTCGCTTCGTCACGTCCTCCCAACCCTCTTCGAGGCGGTAGGGAACGTCGATGTGGGTGTCGGCGACGAGCGCGCGCCGGGTGAGCTCGCGCGCCCGCTCGAGCTGCTCCGCGGCAGGCGGCGCCCAGGCGCTCCCGTCGGCGGAAGCGCCCGCGGACGATAGCGCGGCACCCAGGACGACGAGGCCGAGCGCACGTGCCACCGACTTCGAGGGCGACGATGTCGTCGGCTTCATGGTCTCTCCTGGCGCTCGGCGAGGCCGAGCAGGTTGGCGAACAGGCGGAACGCGCCGGGCACTCCGGCCGGCAGCTGGCGGAAGAAGGCGAGTCCCGTGTAGACGTAGCGGCCACGACCGAGGTTCGCCACGAGGAGCGCGCCCCGCTGCGCCGGCTCGCCGGGATCCTGGAGCTCCAGCAGGGGTGTGTAGGCCGCGTCCCAGGTCGCCGGCATGTAGAGCGAGCGCTCCTGCACCCAGCCGCGCCAATCGTCCGGACCGATGGCGTTCGGCGTGGTGAAGAGTCGGTGCTCCGGCGCCAGCGGACGCACCGGGCTCGCTTCGTCCGTCACCCGGTCGTGCGGCCGCCCGATCTCGAGCGGAAACGGCGCGAAGCCGCCCCGGACGAAGTCGTACTGCTGGTACTGGACGATCACCACGCCGCCGCCGCGAGCGTAGTCGAGCAGCTTCGTATTCGCTTCGGCGAGCGCCGGCAGGGTCTCGTAAGCGCGGCTGCCGATGACGATGGCGCCGAAGCGATCGAGATCGCCCGCAACGAGCTCGCGACCCGAGAGCGGCGTCACCTCGAGCCCCGCCTCGGCGAGCGCCGCCGGCACCCGGTCGGAGGCACCGGGCACGTAGCCGATCGCGCCGATCGCCGGCCAGACGAGATCGACAGGCACCACCTCGACGGTGGCCGCGTTCGGCATCGGCGTCGGCCGGAGGTGCGGGTAGTCGATCACCGGCAGCGAGAGATCCGATTCGCGGCCGTCGTCGAGGCGCGCGACGAAGCGCGTGGTCGTCCGCCCACCGGTGGAAACCGGGCAGGCGCGCGCGTTCCGCTCGAAGCGCGCGCGCTCCCCCGGCGCGAGCTCGAAGCGGACCGGATCGAGGTTCTGGGCCCGGCAGTCGCTACGACTCTCGAGCACGCCGGTGATCGGCGCCGTCGCGTTGGAACGGAGCTCGACCGAGACCGTTTCCTCTAGCTGACCCGCCGTTACGATCGCGAGCGGCTTGGCGACCGCGACCTCGACCGGCGGCACGATCCGGAGCGGCTTGCGGATCTCGCCCAGCGCCTGGTCGACGCGGCGGTGAACTACTTCGCGCTCGACGTCGATCGCGGTGCCCGCCTCACCGTCCCGGCTTGGCAGAACCAGGCGAAACCGAACAGTGAGGGGTGGGGGACCGAAGGGCTCGCCGCGCAGGCTCTGGTCGACCTCGCTCCAGTCGTACAGATCGCCTCGCCGCGGCTCGGCCAGGTAGTAGGGCTCCGTCGGCGTAGCGCTCGCGCGGATCCCGAGCGAGGCAACCCAGATCCAGAGGCCGCCGTAGCCCGGAGCCCTGGGAACTTCGACATCGGTCTCCGCGGCCATCGCGAGCTCGGCGCCGCTTGGGCCCGAGAGCGTCGCCGCTTCACTGCGGAGCGGCCCCTTACCCGCGTTCCAGACTCGCGCGGAAACGCCCACACCCTCCCCTGCGACCAGCGCTTCGCGGTCGGCTTCGGCCTCGAGCGCCACGTCCCACGCCGCGAGGAGCCCGCCGTCCGCGACGCGCAGCTTCTCGCGGATGAGGTCGCGGACGACGAGGAGCCCCGGCGCGGGCGGCTTGGACGCGGCGATCGCGGCGTCGAGCTTCTCGGCGACTGCGGCGAGCTCCCGATGGATCGCGACGAGCGGCTCCGCGGCGCCGGCGAGCGAATCGGGGACGAGCGTGCCGCGGGCGCGCCGCGCGGTCCCCTCGACCTTGGCGAGCGCGGCCGCGGCCGCGGCGCGCAGGCTCCCCTCGGGGAGGAGCTCCGCGATCGCGGCGAGGTGCGTGTCGACGCCGGAGAAGAGGTCGTCCGGCGTTCCGGTCGGGCCCTCCTCTCGCGTGTAGCGGCCGTCGCGTCCGCCCAGGTCGAGCGCGCGCCCCATGTCCTGCGAGCGGTGCTGGCTACGCGAGAGGGCGGCGATCTGGGCCAGGCTGTGCCCCGAAAAGGGCTCGATTCCGCCCATCGGGTGCACTGCGGTCGCCGACTCGGGACGGAACCAGGCCGAGCGGAAGAGCGAGGTCGCCGCCCAGGCCGGGCCGAGGTCGGGGCGGTAGGCCGGGTCGGCGGCGAGCCGAAAGACCTCGTGGGCGACGAGCCCGGCGGCCTGGTGCTGGCCATGCCCGCCCGAGCCGTCGTTGCCGAAGACGGAGAGGATCACCTGTGGCCGGAAGCGGCGCACGACCCGCACGGCGTCCTCGAGCAGGATCTCCCTGGGCCAGCGCTCGAGCGTCTCCGCGAGCGAGCGCGTATAGCCGAAGTCGTAGGCGCGGCTGAAGAACTGGCGGCCACCGTCGATCGCGCGCGCCGCCAACAGCTCGTTGGTGCGCAGCACGCCAAGCGCCTCGCCCAGCTCTTCGCCGATCAGGTTCTGCCCCCCCTCGCCGCGCGAGAGCGCAAGATAGGCGACCTGGCCCGCCATGCCGCGCGCCACGAGGGCGAGGGCGGTCGAGTCCTCGTCGTCCGGGTGCGCCCCGACGACGAGCAGGCGCCGGTGGCTCGAGAGCGCGGCGAGCGCGCGGTCGACGACGGCGAGACCCCCGGTTCCGGCCGGCTGAAGAACGTCGGGCTGGATGGGAGTCGGATCGGTCCGGGCCGGCGCAGCAGCCAGGGAGAGCGTCAGCAGCAAGGCGATCGAACGAGGAAGGGCGGCTCGTGGCATGGAGCCGGCATTGTAGACCGGTCCGATCGAGGCGATCGCCGGGCCGCTCGCGAGGCCGCGCACCCGCGCGGACGATATGCTCCCGCGGCCATGACGACGACGGACACCAGCGCGTCCGGTACCCTCGACAGCTTCCGGCGCTGGGGCTACCTCCAGGCCGCGCTCGATCCGCTCGGCCGCCTCCCCCCGGTCGATTCTCCAGAGCTCGCCGGCGCGAATGGCGAGGAGGCCGACAGGGCGCGCGCCCTCTATTGCGGCCCGCTCGCCGTCGAGTTCATGCATCTCCCGGATGCGCGGCGCCGGCGCTGGGTGGCCGAGCGGATGGAAGGGGAGCCGCGCCCCGTCGACCAGCGGCGCGTCTTCGAGCAACTCGTGCGCGCGGAGCTGTTCGAGCAAGCGATCCAGAACCGCTACCTCGGCTACAAGCGCTTTTCGCTCGAGGGGGTGTCGGCGCTCATTCCGTTGCTCACCTCGCTGCTCGAGACCGCGGCGGAGCGCGGCGTCGAGCAGGCGATGCTGGCGATGAGCCACCGCGGGCGCCTGAACGTCATGGCGCAGGTCATCGGTCGCGACCCGGTCGAGATCTTCGCCGGCTTCGAGGAAGTCGATCCCAAGTCGACCCTCGGCGGCGGCGACGTCAAGTACCACCTGGGCGCTACCGGGCTGCTGCGCACGGCCTCCGGCCACGAGCTTCGGCTCCACCTCAACTCCAACCCCAGCCATCTCGAGGTCGTCGGCTCGGTCGCGATGGGGCGAGTCCGCGCCAAGCTCACCCGGCTCGGAGATCCCGAAGGCCGCAGGGTTCTGCTCGTCGTCCTGCACGGCGACTCGGCGTTCGCGGGCCAGGGCATCACGGCCGAGACGCTCAATTTCGCCAACCTCAGAGGCTTCGAGATCGGCGGCACGATTCACGTCGTCGTCAACAACCTCATCGGCTTCACCACCGAACCCAAGGCCTACAGCTCGACGCGCTACGCGACCGACGTCGCCAAGCGCCTGCCGATCCCGATCTTTCACGTCAACGCCGAGGAACCCGACGCGGTCGTCCGCGCCGGACGGATCGCGATCGACTATCGGGACGAATTCTCGAGCGACGTCGTCGTCGATCTGATTGGATACCGCCGCTACGGCCACAGCGAGGTCGACGACCCGACGGTCACTCAGCCTCTGCTCTACCGGAAGATCAAGGACCTGGCGGCGCTCCACGTCTCCTATGGCGAGCGAATCGGCATCGCGCCCGCGGCGATCGCCGCGCTCGAGCAGCAGGTCCGAGCGGAGCTCGCGGCGGCACAGGAACAGGCGAAGCAGCTCACCAAGACGCCGGTGCTGCGCCAGCTGCCCGCCTACTGGTCCGGATTCCGCGGCGGTCGCTACGACCCGGCAATGGAGGTCGAAACCGGCCTCGAGCCCGCGGCGATCGAACGGCTCGCGGTCGGCCTCACCAGCGTGCCCGCAGGCTTCCACCTGCACACCAAGGTCGAGCGGTTGCTCGACGAGCGGCTGCGCATGGGCCAGGGTGCCAAGCCGATCGACTACGGCATGGCCGAGGCGCTCGCCTTTGCTTCGCTGGTCCGGTCGGGCGTGCCCGTCCGCCTCGCCGGGCAAGACAGCCGGCGCGGCACGTTCAACCACCGTCACGCGGTGCTGATCGATTTCGAAGACGAGACCGAGCACCTGCCGCTCGCCGCGATGGCCGAGGCCGGCGCCTTCTTCGAGATCTACGACACCACGCTCTCGGAGGCGGCGGCGATGGCCTTCGAGTACGGTTTCTCGCGCGATTACCCGGAGGCGCTGGTGCTCTGGGAGGCGCAGTTCGGCGACTTCGTCAACGGCGGACAGATCGTCATCGACCAGTTCTTGGCCGCCGCTGAGGACAAGTGGTTCCTGCTCTCCGGCCTCGTGCTGCTGCTCCCCCATGGCTTCGAGGGGCAAGGGCCCGAGCATTCGAGCGCGCGCATCGAGCGCTTCCTCCAGCTCGCGGCCGAGGACAATTTCCAGATCTGCCAGCCGTCGACAGCGGCACAGTACTTCCATCTGCTTCGGCGCCAGGCGCTGCGCACCTGGAGAAAGCCGCTGGTCGTCTTCACGCCCAAGTCGATGCTGCGCCACCCCGACGCCACCTCGCCGCTCGAGCGCTTCGGCAAGGCGCGCTTCGAGCCGGTGCTGCCCGACCGCGAGGTCGCCTCAGCGCGGCGGATCCTGCTCGCCTCCGGCAAGATCCTCCACGAGCTGCGCGCCGAGCGGCAGAAGCGCGAAGCCAGCGACGTCGCGATCGTCGGTCTCGAGCAACTCTACCCATTCCCGGAGAAAGAGCTCGCCGCCGAGCTCGAGCGCTACGCCAGCGCCCGCGACGTCCTCTGGGTCCAGGAGGAGCCGGGCAACATGGGCGCCTTCGCCTTCGTCGATCCGATCCTCGATCGCCTCGCCCGCGGGCGCTCGGTCCGCTCGGTCAAGCGCACCGCCTCGGCCTCCCCCGCCACCGGCTCCGGCAAGGCCCACGCCCTCGAGCAGAGGACCCTGCTCTCGCTCGCTTTTGCCTGAGAGCGCCGCCGCCCACGACCGTGGCGTCGTCGACCACTTCACAGCCCGCTTCCGCCGCGCGCCCCAGAATCGCCGCCGGACCCGAGCGTTTCGTCGATGATCCAGAGCCTCCGCGCCACCGGCACCCTCCTGCTCGCCTTCGTCGCTGCTGCGGCCGCGGCTGACGTCTACGAGGTGGGTCCCGGGCGGGCGTTCACGCAGTTGACGCAGGTGGCGCCGCTGGTGGGGCCGGGGGATCTGGTGCTGGTCGACGGCGGAGCTACGTACGACTCCGTGCTGTTCCAGAACGACGGCACGGCAGGCGCGCCGATCGTGGTGCGCGGCCTGCGCGACGGCGCGGGCGCGCGGCCGATCCTCTCCGGCGGGACGAACACGATCGAGATCCAGTCGGACCACTTCGTGCTCGAGAGCTTCGAGGTGACGGCGGGGAGCTTCCGCTGCGTCTTCCACCACGCCGACGACGTCACGCTGCGCGACGTCTACGTCCACGACTGCCCGGCACACGGCATCCTCGGCGCCGACGAAGACTCGGGCTCGCTCACCCTCGAGCACTGCGAAGTCGCGTACTGTGGCAACGGCTCGTCGCAGCACGCGATCTACGTCACGAGCGACCAGAACGCTCACCCCGGCTCGGTCTTTCGGATGCGCGGGTGCTACGTGCACGACGGCACCGGCGGCAATCTCTTGAAGAGCCGCGCCGAGCGCAACGAGATCCATGGCAACTGGTTCGAAGGGGCGCGCTACCACTTGCTCGAGCTGATCGGCCCCGACGAGGACGCCGTGACGCCGCCGCCCGGCATCCGCGAGGACTCCGACGTCGTCGGCAACGTCCTCGTCCACAAGGCCTACGACCCGCCCGGGCCACAGGGCCCGTTCGACGGCAACTTCTACTTCGTCCGCGTCGGCTCCGACATCCGCTGCGACGACGGCGGCTCGAACTCGACCCGCGGGCGCTACCGCTTCGCGCACAACACCTTCGTCCGGACGACCGACGACAACGGCTCCCACGTCTTTCGTCCTTTCGGCTTCCTGCAGACGATCGAGATGCACGGCAACGTCTTCTGGAGCAATGCCATCGGCGCCATGAACCAGGTGCGCGAGGACGACGGCGAGCGCTGCTGGACCGACGGCGAGCAGATCCTCGGCAGCGCCAACTGGGTCGAGACCGGCAGCCCGGTGCCGACCGGCTGGAGCGGCACGATCGTCGGCGCCGCGCCGGGCTTCGCCAACGCCGGCGCGCTCGACTTCCGTCCGGCGGCGGCGAGCGCGCTGCTCGACGCGATCGCCGCGGCGCCACCGACGATCGTGGCCTTCCCCTTCTCGGCCGGCCTCTGGCCGCCGCCGCACGAACCGGCGCGCGTGCCGCTCGCGGGCGATCCGGCCTGGCCGCGCACGAACGACGGCGCCTTCGACATCGGGGCGTTCGAGCGCCCCGGCGCGATCTTCGTCGACGGCTTCGAGAGCCAGTCGACGGCGCGCTGGTCGACGACGACCCCCTAGCAGCTGGGCCGGATCAGTTGGTGACCTGGTCGAGCGCTCTCGTCGTGTCGCGCCGCCAGACGCGCAGGGTCTCAGCGAAGGCCTCTTCGGTGGTCTCGGCGAGCGCGCGCTCGCCGCTCTCACCGATCGCGGTCAGCCGGTAGCGGACCTCGACTCGCGCTCCGCCTCCCGCGGCCTCGCGGCAGCGAACGCGGACGGTGCCGAGGCGGCTGCTCGGCGTGATCCGCGCGTACTCCGCGACCAGGCCTCGACGTTCGACGCCGAGCACCAGCCAGAGCGTTTCCTCGCCGTGGGCCCGGGTCCGGAAGACCGCGCCCTCGACGTCGAGGCGCCCGCCCGGAGCGTGGAGCGGCTCCGGTTCCCAGCCGGCGACCCACGCCCGCTCGCCTTCCGGCGTGAAGAGCTCGAAGGCGCGCTCGGGCGCTGCCGCAAGCAGGAAGGATCCGCTGCGTTCGATGTGCATGAAGTTCTCCTTCCATCGTCTCGTCACCGGGCCTCGAGCGCCCGAAACGAAAGCTTCGGCGAGTCTCGCCGGCGCTTCGGTTCGATCCGCGACGGGACCGGAGGCCTCGAGTCGATTGTCTGGTCTTGGGAAAGATCCTCGCAACTGGATGATCAGCGCGGAGTAGAGCGTGAATCACCGCCCTCGGGATCATTGACAGCGTCCGGACAGAGTGTATGCTGCGTCACTAGACCAATTGGTCTAGTGCGGGCTAACGCAGTCTAGAGGAGAAACGAGAATGCGGGTCGCGAAAGACGACGTGGACGTCAAGATGGAGATTCCAGGTGCCGTGATCCGTCAGCGAACGGATTTTGGCGACGCGAGCGGATTCGGCAAGATCAGCGGCGAGTATTTCACCCTCTCGGCCGGCGTCGATACCACGGCACTCTTCCTGGGACTGGACGGCGACCTCTGCCAGTGCCCCCACTGGGGCTTCGTCCTGCGCGGTCAGATTACGACGACCGATGCGCAGGGCGCGCGGGAGACGGTGAACGCGAATGATCTGTTCTACTGGCCGCCCGGGCACAACGTCAAGGTCGACGCTGACGCGGAGATCGTCATGTTCAGTCCGCAGCGCGAGCACAGCCGGGTCATCAACCACATGATCGAGAAAGTGAAGGGCTAGCTCGTTTCCGGGAAGAGAGGAGCCGCGACGCGGAAGGTCGACGGCTGCGCGAGTCGGCTCGCTCCAGGGGATTCGTGATTCGACGACCCACGATGCAGACGACGCACTCAACCAAGCAGCGCCTGCTCGACGTGGGGTTGGCCATGCTCCTGGAGCATGGCTACAACGATCTGGGCATCCAGGCTCTGCTCGACGCCACGCGTACTCCGAAGGGTTCCTTCTACCATCATTTCAGGGACAAGGAGGACTTCGCGCTCCAGGTCGTCGACCAGTACATGCGGCAAGTGCATGCGGGCCTCGATGTCTGCCTCGGAGACAAAGCCCGTCCCCCGCTCAAGCGGGTGCGCCGATTCTTCGAGACGACGCAGCAGTCCTACCGGAAAGAGGGTTACATGGGCTGCCTGTTGGGCGGACTCGGACAGGAACTGTCGGGCGTGAGCGAGGTGTTCCGGCGCAGGATCGAGGAGTGCTTTACCGAAATCGCCGAGCGGCTCGCCGTTTGCCTGGAAGAGGCTCGGAAACGAGGCGACATTCCAGCCGATTCCAATACGCGGCGCATGGCAAGCTTGCTGGTGGACTGCTGGGAAGGCGCAGCGCTTCGGAGCCGGCTGCGGCGGGAGTGCCGCGCCACTGACGGCGATGCTCGACTTCTACTTCAAGGCGGCAGCCAGTCGCTGACCCGTCTTCTTGCCGAGACCAGCGACCAAGTCGGTCGTGAACACCCCCACGGATGAGCTTGGCTGGGAGGCAGGGACTCGAACCCCGATTCTGCGGTCCAGAGCCGCATGTCCTACCATTGAACGACCTCCCAACGGCGGGAAAACCTATCGAAATCGGGCTTCCCGGTCAAATTCCTGGCCTAGCGAGCGCGCCCGCGCCTCGGCGGTCCTCCGCATTCAGGGCCTCGAAGACGAAGGTCGCGAGCGCGCCGCCGAGGAGGTTCGCGATCAGGCCAGGTCGAAGCGATCGAGGTTCATGACCTTGGTCCAGGCAGCCACGAAATCGCGCGCGAACGCCTCCTTCGCATCGTCGCACGCGTAGACCTCCGCGAGGGCTCGGAGCTGAGAGTTCGAACCGAAGACGAGGTCGACCCGTGTGCCGCTCCATTTGACCTCGCCCGACGCGCGATCGCGCCCTTCGAACAGACCCTCGGAAGCGGAGGCCTCCCGCCACTCCGAGCCCATGTTGAGCAGGTTCACGAAGAAGTCGTTGGTCAAGGTCTCGGGCCGATCGGTGAGGACGCCGTGCCCGGATCGGCCGACGTTGGCACCGAGGACGCGCAGGCCACCGACGAGAACCGTCATCTCGGGAGCGGTCAGCGTCAGCAGTTGCGCGCGATCCACCAGCAGGTGCTCCGCGCATCCGGCGAGCCCGCTGCGGGCGTAGTTGCGGAATCCGTCCGCCTCCGGCTCGAGCACGGCGAAGGAGGCGACGTCGGTCTGCTCCTGCGACGCGTCCGTGCGCCCGGGAGAGAAGGGAACTCGCACGTCGAAACCGGCCTGCTTCGCAGCCTGCTCGACGGCGGCACAGCCACCCAGGACGATCAGGTCGGCGAGCGAGACCTTCTTGCCACCGGACTGTGCGCCGTTGAACTCCCGCTGGATCCTTTCGAGCGCGGCGAGCACCTTCGCCAACTGTGCCGGCTGATTCACTTGCCAGTCCTTTTGCGGCGCGAGGCGGATGCGCGCCCCGTTCGCCCCGCCACGCTTGTCGGAGCCACGGAAGGTCGACGCCGACGCCCAGGCGGTCGAGACCAGCTGGGCGATGGACAAACCCGCTCCGAGAATCTTGCCCTTGAGCGCGGCGATCTCCTCCTGCCCGACGAGTTCGTGGTCGACCGCCGGGACCGGGTCCTGCCAGAGCAACTCCTCCTCGGGAACCTCCGGGCCGAGGTAGCGCGAGAGGGGCCCCATGTCACGGTGGGTGAGCTTGAACCACGCCCTGGCGAAGGCGTCGGCGAACGCGTCGGGGTTCTCGTGGAACCGGCGCGCGATCGGCTCGTAGATGGGGTCCATGCGCAGCGACATGTCCGCGGTGGTCATGATCGGCGGGCGCTTCTTCGACGCGTCGTGCGGGTCGTGCGCGTCGGGCACCATGTCCTTCTCGGCGACATCCTTCGCCACCCACTGCCAGGCGCCCGCCGGGCTCTTCGTGAGCTCCCACTCGTAGCCGAAGAGGATGTCGAAGTAGCCGGTGTCCCACCGGATCGGGTTCGGCGTCCAGGCGCCTTCGAGGCCGCTGGTGATGGTGTCGCCGCCCTTGCCGCTGCCGAAGCTGCCCTTCCAGCCGAGGCCCTGCTCTTCGAGGCCCGCGCCCTCGGGTTCCCGACCGACGTAGCGATCCGCGGGGGCCGCGCCATGGCACTTGCCGAAGGTGTGACCGCCGGCGGTGAGCGCGACGGTCTCCTCGTCGTTCATCGCCATGCGGGCGAAGGTCTCGCGCACGTCGCGCCCCGAGGCGACCGGATCCGGATTGCCGTTCGGCCCCTCCGGGTTGACGTAGATCAGGCCCATCTGCACGGCGCCGTAAGGGTTTGCGAGCTCGCGGTCGCCGCTGTAGCGCTCGTCGCCGAGCCACTCGGTCTCGGTCCCCCAGTCGATGTCCTCCTCCGGCTCCCAGACGTCCTCGCGCCCGCCGCCGAAGCCGAACGTCTTCAACCCCATCGACTCGATCGCGCAGTTGCCGGCGAGGATCATCAGGTCGGCCCACGAGATCTTGCGGCCGTACTTCTGCTTGACCGGCCAGAGCAGCCGGCGCGCCTTGTCGAGATTGGCGTTGTCGGGCCAGCTGCTCAAGGGCGCGAAGCGCTGCGTGCCGGAGGATGCACCGCCGCGACCGTCCTGGATGCGATACGTGCCCGCGCTATGCCAGGCCATCCGGATGAACAGCCCCCCATAGTGACCCCAGTCCGCCGGCCACCACTCCTGCGACGTCGTCATCAGCTCGTAAAGGTCCTTCTTGACGGCCGCGAGATCGAGGCTCGCGAACTCTTCGGCGTAGTCGTACTCCCCGCCCATCGGATCGGAGAGGGGAGAGTTCTGGTGGAGGATCCGGAGATTCAACTGGTTCGGCCACCAGTCTCGGTTGGACCTCGCCCGCTTCGCTGCGGAGGCGTGACCTTCGCCCGACACCGGGCACTTGCTCGCATCGTCCGACATGTTCTTCTCCTTCTGGTTGTCTGGCTCTGTCGTGAGGTGTCGCTCGGCCGGAGACCTTCCCGTCGCGTTCGCGCAGAACGCAACGGCTGGGGCCGGTCGCTGCTTCAATCCCCGTTCGGTTCCTTGGTTCGCGCTAGGCAGTCGGGGCAACGCCCCCAGTAAACCACCTCGGCCTCGTCGATCTCGAAACCCGAGGGGGCGGGGGCGGTCAGACAGGGCGCGGCGCCGACGGCGCAGTCGACGTCGACCACGCGGCCGCACACGCGGCAGATCAGGTGATGGTGGTTGTCGCCGATCCGGCCTTCGTAGCGCGCCGGCGACCCGGCGGGCTCGATGCGCCGGACGAGGCCCTTCTCGGCCAGGAGGCCGAGAGCGTCGTAGACCGCCTGGCGGGAGATGGCGCCGATCTCGGCGCGGACGACTTCGGCCACCTCGTCCGCCGTCGAATGCGACCGCTCCGACACCGCCGCCAGCACCGCCAGACGCTGCGCCGTGACCTGGACGCCGTGGCGGCGGAGAAGATCTGCCGAGTGGCTGGACACGACCGTAGCTTGTGTCCAATTCTGGACTCTGTCAAGCTCCGCGGCCCTTTCCAGCCTTTCTCGAGAGCAGCTCCGTCGCCGGAGCACGAGAGCTCCGCCGCGGCGATCGGCGTGCTCTGAGCAGCCGGCGGGCTAGCGGGTGCCTTCTTGCCGCTGGACCTTCGCCCAGGTATCGCGGAGCGTGGCCGTGCGGTTGAAGACGGGGCGACCGGGGGCGTGGTCGAGCCCGTCGGCGACGAAGTAGCCGACCCGTTCGAACTGAACGCGCTCGCCCGGTCGCGCCGAAGCCAGGGCCGGCTCGAGCTTGCAGCCTCTCCTGACCTCGAGCGATCCGGGGTTCAAGGCCGAGAGGAAGTCCGATCCGGCGTCGACCGCCTCGGGGTCCTCGCGGTCGAAGAGGTGGTCGTAGAGGCGCACCTCGGCGTCGACGGCATCCGCCGCCGCGACCCAGTGGATCGTCCCCTTGACCTTGCGACCGTCGGGTGTGCCGCCGCCGCGGGTCGCCGGGTCGTGCGTGCAGCGCAGCTCGACCACTTCACCCGCGTCGTTCTTGATCACGTCCTCGCAGCGGACGACGTAACCCCAGCGCAGCCGCACCTCACGCCCCGGCGCGAGCCGGAAGAACTTCGGCGGCGGCTCCTCGCGAAAGTCGTCGCGGTCGATCCAGAGCTCGCGGCCGAAGCGGACGATCCGCTTGCCCGCGCTCTCGTCCTCGGGGTTGTTGACCGCCTCGAGCTCCTCGAAACGATCCTCGGGCCAGTCGACCAGCGTGACCTTGACCGGATCGAGCACCGCCATGCGGCGGGGCGCGACGCGGTTCAGCTCTTCGCGCACGCAGTGCTCGAGCAGAGCGAACTCGACCGTCGACTCCTGCTTGGTGACGCCGATGCGTTCGCAGAAGTCGCGGATCGCGGCCGGCGGATAGCCGCGGCGGCGCAGCCCCGCGATCGTCGGCAGGCGCGGATCGTCCCAGCCCGAGACGTGACCCTCCTCGACCAGGCGCAGGAGCTTGCGCTTCGACATCACCGTGTGCGAGATGTTCAGGCGCGCGAACTCGATCTGGCGCGGCGCAAAAATGCCGAGCTCGCCGACGAACCAGTCGTAGAGCGGGCGGTGGTCCTCGAACTCGAGCGTGCAGATCGAGTGCGTGATCCGCTCGATCGAGTCGCTCTGGCCATGCGCCCAGTCGTACATCGGATAGATCGACCAGGCATCGCCGGTGCGGTGGTGGCGGGCGTGCAGGATTCGGTACATCACCGGGTCGCGCAGATTGAGGTTGCCCGCGGCCATGTCAATCTTGGCGCGCAGCGTGCGCGCGCCGTCGGAGAACTCTCCGGCGCGCATCCGGCGCAGCAGATCGAGATTCTCCTCGACGTCCCGGCCGCGGAAGGGGCTCTCGCGCCCCGGTTCGGTCAGAGTGCCGCGATGCTCGCGCACCTGCTCGGCCGAGAGGTCGCAGACGAACGCCCTGCCCGCGCGCACCAGTTGCTCGGCCCAGGAGTAGAGCTGCTCGAAATAGTCCGACGCGTAGAGCTCGCGCCCTTGCCAGTCGAAGCCGAGCCAGGCGACGTCGCGCTTGATCGCCTGGACGTACGCGTCCTCCTCCGTGGTCGGGTTGGTGTCGTCGAAACGGAGATTGCACGCCCCCCCGTGCTCGGCGGCGAGACCGAAGTTGAGGCAGATCGACTTGGCGTGGCCGATGTGGAGGTAGCCGTTCGGCTCGGGCGGGAAGCGCGTCTGGATCGCGGCGTGCCTGCCGGAGGCGAGGTCGGCGGCGACGATGTCGGCGATGAAGTGGTTGGCCATGGCTCTAGGTTCGCTGCTCCGGGCTCGATCGGTCGGACCGGCGTCAACCGGCCGCCGCGAGGGCGAGCGCGCGGTCGATGCGCGCCACCACCCGCTCGCGGCCGAGGATCGAGAGGATATCGAACAGTCCGAAGCCGACCGCCTTGCCGGTCACGGCGACGCGGACCGCATGGACAATCGCGCCGAGGCCGAGACTCCTTGCGGCGACAAAGCGCTCGAAAAGCGAGTCCAATGAAGGGGGCGAGAAATCGTCCGTCGCGGCGAGCTCGTTGCGAATCGCCCGCAACAGCTCGGTTGCGCCCTCCGGTTTCCGGATGCGCTTCTCGAAGGGCTTCTCGTCGTAGGTGAGCGCTTCGTCGGCGACGAAGAACTCGTCGTAGTCGAGGACGTCGCCGGCGACCTTGATGCGCTCGCCGGCGGCCTCGACGATCCTGCGCGCCCGGGCGCGCGCCGCCTCGTCGGTGGGCCCGGCGACCCACCCCGCCCCTTCGACGAACGGCAGACAGAGGGCGAAGCGCTCGTCGACCGAGAGCGCTTGCATGTAGCGCTCCTGGAAGGAGAGGAGCTTCTCAGGGTCGAAGCTCGCCGGGCTCTGATTGACCCCTTCGAGCGAGAAGTGGGCGATCCGCTCCGCGGGCGTGAGGATCTCGGTCTCGCCGTCGAGCGACCAGCCGAGCAGCAGCAGGTAGTTGAGGATCGCGTCGGGAAGGAAACCGGCGATCCGGTAGAAGTCGACGATCACCGGGTTGAAGGTGTCGGCGGCGACCTCGAGGCCGAGCTTCGCGGCGATCGCGCGACCGCGCTCGTAGAGCCCCGCGAACTGGGGGTTCTTCAAGTACTTGTCGAGCTTGCGCTTCGAGAGCTTCACCTTGCTGCCCGGCTCGGCGACCACCGGCAGGTGCGCGAGCTCGGGCGGCTCGACGCCGAGGCCGCGCCAGATCCAGATCTGCCGCGGCGTGTTCGACAGGTGCTCCTCGGCGCGGATGACGTGGGTGATCCCCATCTCGACGTCGTCGACGACGCTCGCGAGATGGTAGAGGCAGGTGCCGTCGGCGCGCTGGATCACATGGTCGGCCTCGCTCGCCCAGGCGACCACGACCTCCCCCTTGACCCGGTCGACGAAGCGGCAGCTCCCCTCGCGCGGCATCGCGAGCCGGACGACGGCGCTGCGCCCCTCGGCCTCGAAGCGGGCGCGCTCCTCGTCCGTGGCCGCCGCCCAGCGGCGACTGGCGACGTACGGACGCTTCGCCGTCTCGGCCTCGGCGCGCTCGGCCTGGATCTCCTCGGGCCGCGCGTAGTCGCGATAGGCGTGTCCGCGCTCGAGCAGCGTCGTGACCGCGCGCTGGTGGAGCGCCAGCCGCTCCGACTGGTTGTAAGGCCCGCGGTTGCCGCCCGCCTCCGGCCCCTCGTCCCAGTCGAGCCCGAGCCAGCGGAAGCCGTCGAGGATCGGCGCGAGCGCCTCGGCGACGTTGCGCCCGGCGTCGGTGTCGTCGACCCGGAGCACGAACGCGCCGCCGTGCCGCCGGGCGAAGAGCCAGTTGAACAGCGCCGTGCGCACGCCACCGATGTGCAGATAACCTGTCGGCGACGGCGCGAAGCGGACGCGGACCGCAATGTCCGCAGTGGGCTCTGTCATTTTCCTCGTAGTTCCCGCTCGGAAGCGGGTTGAGATCAACCCCCCGCTCGGAAGCGGGTTGAGATCAACCCCCCGCTCGGAAGCGGGCTGGATTCGACTTGGCGGTGAGGGAGGGATTCGAACCCTCGATACAGGTTGTAGCCCGTATGACGGTTTAGCAAACCGTTGCCTTAAGCCGCTCGGCCACCTCACCGCACGGTGATGCGACCCGGGATCTTACGGTCGCCACCGCGTCGAGTCAAAGACCTCCCACCGGGCCGGCCCACGCTATCCTGTAGCCGCGCCGCGAGTCCCGGCGCCCGAACAACCAGAACGACCACCGAGGGCCATGACAACCTCGACCTCCCGAGCGAGCGATCTTCTCGCCATCCAGACCGTCCGCTGCCTCGCGATCGACATGGTCGAGGCGGCGAAATCGGGACATCCCGGCGCGCCACTCGGCTTGGCGCCGGTGGCCTGCCGGCTCTGGGCGCGGCACCTCCGTTTCGCCCCTGCCGAGCCGGGCTGGCCCGACCGCGATCGTTTCGTTCTCTCCTGCGGCCACGCCTCGGCCCTGCTCTACGCGCTGATCCACCTCGCCGGCTACGACCTCGCGCTCGATGAGCTGCGCCGCTTCCGGCAGCTCGGGTCGAGAACTCCGGGGCATCCCGAGCAGGGCCATACGCCCGGTGTCGAGACGACGACCGGACCGCTCGGCCAGGGCGTCGCCAACGCCGTCGGCATGGCGATCGCCCGCCGCCACCTGGCGGCGCGCTTCAACCGGCCAGGCCACCAGCTCTTCTCTCATCGGATCTGGGCGCTCGCCTCGGACGGCGACCTGATGGAGGGCGTCGCCGCCGAGGCAGCTTCGCTGGCGGGGCACCTCCGGCTGGCCGAGCTCAAAGTCGTCTACGACGACAACCGGATCTCGATCGACGGCCCGACCGACCTCGCTTTCAGTGAGGACGTCGCGGCGCGCTTCGCGGCGTACGGCTGGCACGTGCTTGCCGTCGCCGACGGCAACGACCTCGACGCCATCGACAATGCCCTGGACGAGGCCGCAAGCGAGTCCCAGCGACCGACGCTCCTGGTCGTGCGGACGCATATCGGGTTCGGCAGCCCGAAGCAGGACAGCGCCGAAGCGCACGGCGCGCCGCTCGGCGCCGCGGGCGTGCGCGCCACCAAGCGCGCGCTCGGCTGGCCCGAGGAGTCGAGCTTCCTGGTACCCGACGGCGCGGCCGCGCCGCTCGCCGCCGCGGCCGCTCGCGGTGCTGCGGAAGCGGCGCGCTGGCGCGAGCGGCTCGCCGGCTATCGCGCCGATCATCCCGCCGAGGCCGCGGACCTCGATCGCCGGCTCGCCGGCGAGCTGCCGGCGGGCTGGGACGCCGACCTCCCGCGCTTCGAGCCCGGCACGTCGATCGCGACTCGGGCCGCCTCGGGCAGGACGCTGCAGGTCCTGGCGGCGGCGCTGCCCGAGCTCCTCGGAGGCTCCGCCGACCTGTCCGAGTCGAACGACACCCTGATCGCGACGGAGGCGAGCTTCTCCCGGGAGCGGCCCGAGGCGCGCAACTTGCGCTTCGGCGTGCGCGAGCACGCGATGGGCTCGATCGCCAACGGCCTGGCGCTCTCGGGCCTGCTGCGACCTTACGGCGGCACGTTTCTCATCTTCTCCGACTACATGCGCCCGGCGATCCGCCTGGCCGCGCTGATGCGATTGCCGGCAATCTACGTCTTCACCCACGACTCGATCTTCCTCGGCGAGGACGGCCCGACCCATCAACCGATCGAGCAGCTCGCGGCCCTGCGGGCGATCCCCGGCCTGGTCGTGATCCGGCCGGCCGACGGCACGGAGACCGTCGCGGCCTGGCGGGTGGCGATCGAGCGACGCGATGGGCCGACAGCGCTCGCCCTGACGCGCCAGAAGCTCCCGGTGCTCGCGGAGGCCCACGATCGTGCCGTCGCTGGGGTCGCGAAGGGCGCCTACGTCGTGGCGGACCCTCGACCCGGCGCGCCCGACCTGATCCTCCTCGCGACCGGCTCCGAGGTGGCTCCCGCGCTCGCCGCTTCCCGCCAGCTCGGCGCGGAAGGGATCGCGGCGCGGGTGGTCTCGATGCCCAGCTTCGAGCTGTTCGAGGCCGCCGGCCCCGCCTATCGGGATCGGATTCTGCCCCCGGGCGGCATCCCGAGGCTCGCGATCGAAGCGGCGTCGCCCTTTGGCTGGCACCGTTGGGTGGGCTCGACGGGCGCGATCCTCGGCTTGACCTCCTTCGGCGCGTCGGCGCCCGCCGACGACCTGGCGCGCCACTTCGGCATGACGGTCGATGGCATCGCCCTGGCAGGGCGGGCTCTGATCGCAAATGCGCAGCCCGGCTAGACGCCGTTATGTTAGTATTTTGAGGTATCCGCCCCTCGGAGCGTGACCCATCGAACGCTCGGAACGGTGCGGCAATCGTATCGAGACCCCGGACAGATCACAGAAACACCTCAGGGAGGGAAATCAACCATGCGCAACAAGAAGCTCGCAGTATTGGGAGTCGCGGCGCTGACCATGACGCTCGCCACGGGCTGCGCCAAGCCGCCGCAGCAGGAGATCGACGCGCTCAAGGCCAGCATGTCGGCCGCCGAGCAGGCCGAGGCGCCGAAGTACGCCGCCGATGCCTGGAGCAGCGCGCAGCAGTCGATGAACGCTGTCAACGCCGAGGTCGAGGCCCAGGCCAACAAGTTCGCGCTCTTCCGCAGCTACACCAAGACCAAGGAGCTCATCACCGCCGCCGCCGCCAGCGCCCAGTCGGCGCAAGACGCCGCGACCGCCGGCAAGGAAGCCGCGATGAACGCCGCGAACGAGGCGCTCGCCGCCGCCCAGGCCGCGGTCGACGCCGCCAACATGGCGATGGAAGACCTCGCCAAGTGCCGCCGTCAGCCCAAGGACTTCAAGAAGGACATGGAGGCGATGCGCGGCATGCTGGACGGCTACATGGCCCAGATGGCCGGAGTCCAGAGCGCGGTCGCGTCGGAGGACTACTTCGGCGCGCGCTCACAGGCCGAGTCGCTGAAGGCCTCGGTCGACTCGCTCACCGCCGATCTCGCCAGCGCCAAGGAGCGGATCCGCTGCTGAGCCGCTTCGTCGTCTCGAAGTCTTGACTGCTCTTCGCATCCGCATCTACCGCCGACCGGCGACGGCTACCCGTCGCCGGTCGTTTCTTTTGCTCTGGCTTCTCGTCTGCCTCGGCGTGTCGCTCGCCGCTCGTTCCTACGAGCCCCCGCCCAACGACCTGCTTCGCTTCACGCCCGACGCCTCCCGGGCGGCCACGATGAAGGCGGCTCGGGTGCTGCGCCCCTCGGCGCCGGCGACCGCTCGCCATGTCGAGCGCCTGGTCGCCGACGCCGAAGTCGCGACCGCCGACGAGGCGACGACCCCGGTCTGGGACCGGATACCGGGGCGGGCCCAAACCGCGTGGGGTCGAGCGCTGCTCGCCGCCCGGCAGGGGCTGGTCGACCTGCGCCGGCGCGAGTCGGTATTCGACGACCGCTGGCGGTCGCTCTCGCCCCAGGTCGACGGAGAGGTGGCGCGCGCGCTCGCGGAGTCCCAGGAATCGGGCGTTGGCCGCCGCGAAATCGCCGCGGCCAACCAGGCGAAGCTCAAGTGGACGATCGCGCGCCGCTACGCGGAGGATCGCAACTTCGAGCGCGCGATCGGCGAGGCCGAACAGGCGCGAGTGCTCGCCGCGACCGTCCACCAGAGCTTCAAGTCGCTCCACTCCCGTTTCAGCGACCCCAAGAACTTGCGGCTCTGGCGCGGCCTCGTCGCCGAGACCATCGCCGCCTCGAAGAGCGAGGGTGAGACCGCGTTGATCATCGACAAGCTCGCGAGAAAGCTCCACGTCTATCGCGCCGGGCGGCGCGTCGCGACCTACGCCGCCGATCTCGGTGCGAAAGGTCTCAAGCAGAAGCTCCACTCGGGCGATCAGGCGACGCCCGAGGGTCGCTACATAGTGAGCGAAGTGCGCGGTCCGAAGCGGACGAATTTCTACAAGGCCCTGCTCCTCGACTATCCGAACCGGGAGGATCGCGCTCGCTACGAGTGGGGCAAGCGGACCGGCCTCGTGCCGCGGCGCACCGGAATCGGCAGTCTGATCGAGATCCATGGCGACGGCGGCCAGGGCAAGGACTGGACCGACGGCTGCGTCGCCTTGCGCAACAGCGACATGGATCGCGTCTTCGACCAGGCGCGCGTGGGCACTCCGGTCACGATCGTGGGCACCTTCTGATCGCCGGGTAGAATGTTCCCGTGATCCCTTCGCACCCCGGACCCGCCTCCGCCGCACCGTTCGATCGGACCCTGGCCGCGTCCGCGCCCTGGTGGCTGTCGTGGCTGCGATGGCTGCGTCTCACTGGGCTGGCTCTCGCCGCGGTCGCGATCGTCGGCGCCGGGGCCGCGGCGGGGCTCGCCCGCTACGGCGGGGCGTACGCCGGCGCCGAGTTCGAGACGCGCGTCCTCCTGCCCGGCGGCGACGACCTGCCGCAGGATCCGCAGGCGCGTGCCGAGCGGCTCGAGCAGCGGCTCGAGCGCTCGGTCGGCACGAGCGAGGTCTACGTCACCGTCGACTCGCACCGCAACGTGCTCCGCATCTGGCGTGGCGAGGAGCTGCTGCGCGAGGCGATCTGCTCGACCGGCTCGGGCGTCCGCTTGCGCGATCCGCGCAACGGCAAGGAGTGGATCTTCGACACGCCCCAGGGCGAGTTGCGCATCTGGCGCAAACGCAGGAATCCGGTCTGGGTCAAGCCTGACTGGGCGTTCATCGAAGAGGGCTACGAACCGCCCAAGGGAATGCGCGACCGCGTCGACGACTTCTCGCTCGGCGAGTACGCGCTCGACATGCCGGACGGCTACATCATCCACGGCACGCTGTTCAAGACGCTGCTCGGCAAGCGCGTCACGCACGGCTGCATCCGGCTGGGAGACGAAGATCTCGAGTTCGCCTACAAGAAAGTCCCGGTCGGCGCTCGCGTCTTTCTTTACTAGCCTCGTCGCGGCCTCGATGGCCGCGGGTGCGCTCGCAGCCGCCGCGGCCGATCCCGGCTCGGCGCTGCGTTTGCGCCTGGCCGAGCTCGAGGGCCAACTGGCGAAGGGACCCGGCCTCTACCTGGTGCTCGACTCGGCGGCCGGGCAACTCAGAGTCAAGTCGCGCGGGCTCACGCTCTCCGAGACGACGATCCGAGAGACCTCGCTGCTCACTTTCCGTCCCCTGTTCGGCACGCGAGAGACGCCACCGCTCGACGCGCCCGCGATCTGGAAGGTGACGCGCGGGCCGGGCGACACCGATCGCGAGACGATCGCGCCCACGACGCTGCGCCCCTACTCCGAAGAGGAAGAGCGCGCCGAGCCGACGCCCTCGCCCGGTCCGAAGGCGCAGCCCGCGGGCGAGACGGGGAAACCCAAGAGCTACCGGGTCGCGCTCGACAACGGCTGGCAGCTGCTCATCTCGGACGCGCCGCCACGGTTCGGCTGGTTCCGCCGTTTCGCCGCTTCGGTTCGCGACGGCTGGCTGCGCTTCCGCGGCGCCGAGCCGGCCCATCCGCCGCTGATCGCGCTCACGCTCGCGCCGGACGACGCGCGCGCGCTGCACCATCTTTTCCGCACCGGCACTCCGATTCTGGTCGTTCCCACGAGCTGACACCACCCGCAAGGGCGGTCCCGGCCGGTCGGCCGGCTGCAACAATGTGACGGCGCCCCGCCGCCCGGAGGACTCCGTGAGCGACCCGCTCTTCTGGCACCGTCTACAGTTCGGCTTCACCATCGCCTATCACTATCTGTTTCCCCAGCTCACGATGGGGCTCGCCCTCTTGATCGTCGCCTGGAAGGGACTCGCGCTCAAGACCGGCCATTCGGTCTACGACGATACGGCCCGCTTCTGGATCAAGATCTTCGGCCTCAACTTCGCGCTCGGCGTCGTCACCGGCCTACCGATGGAGTTTCAGTTCGGCACCAATTGGGCGCGCTTCTCGAGCTACGCGGGTGGCGTCATTGGACAGACATTGGCGATGGAGGGGATCTTCGCCTTCTTCCTCGAGTCGAGCTTCCTCGCCCTGCTGGTCTTCGGCGAGCGGCGCCTGGGCAGGGTCCTGCACTTCGGCGCCGCCCTCGCGCTCTTCATCGGCAGCTGGTTGTCTGGATACTTCATCGTCGCCACCAACGCATTCATGCAACATCCGGTCGGGCACACGGTCGCCGCGGACGGTACGCTCCAGATCGCGCGGCTCGCCGAGTTCGTCCTCAACCCCTGGGCGATCGCACAGTTCCTGCACAATCAGACTGCCGCAGTGGTGACGGCGACGTTCGTGGTGGCCGCGGTCGGCGCTTTCTGGCGCCTGCGCGGCGAGCACGAGGAGGTGGCTCGGCTGTCGCTGCGCACCGGCGTGGTCGCCGGCCTGGCCGCCGCATGCCTGGTGGCGTTTCCAACCGGACACCAGCAGGGCCGCCTGGTCGCCCGCCATCAACCGGTGACTCTCGCCGCCATGGAGGGGCACTTCGACAGCGGGCCGCGCGCGCCGCTGGCGATGATCGGGCAGCCCAACGTCGCCGAACGCAAGCTCGACAATCCGATCCATCTGCCGGCGCTGCTGTCGTGGATCGCATACGGCGACTTCTCGGCCAACGTCCGTGGCCTCTCTGACTTCGACGAGACGCTCTGGCCCACCCAGATCGAGCTGCTCTACTACGCCTTCCACATCATGGTGGGTCTCGGCACCCTGTTCATCGCCTTGATGGCGCTCGCCGCCGGCCAGCTCGCGCGAGGCCGCCTCGAGTCGAGCCGCTGGTTGCTCTGGACGATCGCGCTCGCCTTCCCCTTTCCCTACATCGCCAATACCGCCGGCTGGATGACCGCCGAGCTCGGCCGCCAACCCTGGCTGGTTCATGGCCTCTTCCGCACCGCGGACGGCAGCTCGCTGACGGTGCACGGCGGAAACGCGCTCTTCACCACCCTCGGCTTCGCTGGGATCTACCTTGTCCTCGGGCTGCTCTTCGTGGCACTCGTCGCACGCGAGATCTCGCACGGCCCACGGCCGGCGGCGGGGGAGCCTGCGGCCGCCCTGGGGAATCGCTCATGAACGCGCTCTGGTTCGCAATCGCGGCCGGCATGCTCGCGGCCTACGTCGTCCTCGACGGCTTCGACTTCGGCGCCGGCGCGCTACACCTCACGGTCGCCAAGAACGACACCGAGCGACGGCAGGTGCTCGCGGCGATCGGCCCCTTCTGGGACGGCAACGAGGTCTGGCTGCTCGCCGCCGGCGGCGTGCTCTTCCTCGCCTTTCCGAAGGTCCTGGCGGCCGGCCTCTCCGGCTTCTACCTCGCGATCTTCCTGCTGCTCTGGGTTCTGATCCTGCGCGGCGTCGCGATCGAGCTGCGCTCTCACGTCGGGGATCCGATGTGGCGCTCGCTCTGGGACGCGGCCTTCGCCGTCGCTTCGGCGCTCGCTCCCATGCTCCTCGGCGCGGCTCTCGGCAACGTCCTGCGCGGAGTGCCTCTGGACCGGGAGGGGTGGTTCGCCCTGCCCCTGTTCGACAGCTTCGCGCCTTCAGGAGCGCTCGGCGTCCTCGACTGGTACACGGTGCTCGTCGGCGTCATCGCGCTCGTGGCGATCCTGCACCACGGCGCGCTCTTCCTCGTCTGGAAGACCGACTGCGCGGTGCGCCGGCGCAGCCTGCTCTGGGCGGCCCGGCTCTTCCCGGCGACGGTCGTTCTCTGGGTCGCCGCCACGGCCGCGACCGCCAGCGTCGCGCCGAACGTCTTCGTCGGATTCGAGAGCAAGCCGCTGGTCTGGCTCGCGAGCCTATTTCTGGTCGGCGGTCTCGTCGCGAGCTTCGCCGGACGCCGGCTCGGCCACGATCTTGCGGCCTTCCTCGGCTCCTCGGCCTTCCTGCTCGGCACTCTCGCGGCCATCGCGGCGTCCGTCTACCCGACCTGGCTGCCTTCGCCGGTCGACCCGGCCCTGTCGCTCACCGCAATGAATGCCGCCTCGAGCCCCGAGTCGTTGCGTGCCGGCCTCTACTGGTGGCCCGTGGGACTCCTGCTCGCACTTGTCTATCTCGCGACGCTCTGCTACCTCCACCGCGGCAAGGCGAAAGCCGCGGAGGAGGGCGAAGGCTACTGAGCCGAGCTCGACCGCGGCCGGCCGCCGACCGCCGCGGCGGGCTCCTTGCCGCTCCAAGCGGCGGGGGAGACGGTCACTTTGCTCGCGGCGAAGGCGCCGACGGCGACGCCAGCAACGCCAGCGACGAAGAGTGCGGCGGCTGCGCCACGGTGCTTGTGGTGCATTTCGATGTCCTCTGCTGGAGGGTTGTCGTTGGCGGAGGGGGAGGGATTCGAACCCCCGGACCCCTTGCAGGGTCAGCGGTTTTCAAGACCGCCGCAATCGACCACTCTGCCACCCCTCCGCTCGCGGCAGTCTAGCTCGCGGTCCTGGCGGCCCGGCCACGCGGCGGAGCGCGCTAGCCTTGCGATGGGTGGAGGTCGGCGTGCCGGCCGCGCTCGAGGATCGCGGTGACCCGGTTGCCTGGATCGTGGAACTCGAGCCGATCGAAGCTCAACTTGCTCGCCATCGCGATGCCGCGGCCATGGCTGTGGAAGACGCGCTCGGGAGAGATCGTCAGGAAGCGACGCCATTCGAAGCCGTGCCCCTCATCCTCGATGGTGATGGAGATCCGCTCCGCGTCCTTGTGGAAGCGAACCTCGACCCGCTTGCCGCGATTCTCCCGCAGCTCGAGGCGGCGCTCGACCTCGGCCGACCACCGACCCGCCGCGAGCAGCTCGGTCTTCTCCTCGTAGCTGATGCCGAGGTTGCCGTGCTCTACCGCGTTGACGAGCAACTCGCCCAGGCCCACGACGGTACGTTCGGCATCGGGACAGGCCTGCGAGAGCAGGCTCGCCAGGGCCGAGGCCTGCGCGACGGTGCGAAATCTGAAGCGCCCCTCCTGGAGCGTCGCCACCGCTTCCGCGCCACGCTCGAGAGCCTCCTGCAGCGCGTGATAGCGCGACTGGTCTTCGACCGCGGAGGCGACCACCGTGCGCAGCAGGTCGCGGTCGATCGGTTTGGCGACATAGTAGTAGGCGCCTGCCGCCACCCCCTCGAGCATCGACTCCCGGTCGGCGAGCGCGGTCTGCAGAATCACGGGCGTGGTCGCGAGCGCGGCGTCGCGCTTGATTCGGCGCAACAGCTCCAGACCATCGACTCCCGGCAGCTGGCGGTCGAGCAGGATGGCATGAAAGGGCTTGCCTCCGCTCGCGAGGCGGCGCCAGGCCGACTCGCCGTCGGCGAAGGCCTCGAGCTCGTAGCCGTCCTCCTCGAGCAGCAGCAGCAGCAGCTCGCGCGCGCCCGGATCGTCTTCGACGACGAGCAGCCGAGGCGCCGCACCGCGGCGCTCGGTCATGGCAGCCCGCTTCCCGGCGTCGAGCGCGCGATGCGCTCGAGCCCGCCCAGATAGGGACGGAGCGCTTCCGGCACGACCACCGTGCCATCCCGTTGCTGGTAGTTCTCGAGAATCGCGATCAGCGTTCGTCCCACGGCGAGGCCGGAGCCGTTGAGAGTGTGCAGGTGGCGAGGCTTTCCCCCTTCGGCGCGGCTACGCAGGTTGGCGCGGCGAGCCTGGAAGTCCTCGCAGTTCGAGCAGGAGGAGATCTCCCGGAACGCCCCCTGACCGGGCAGCCAGACCTCGAGGTCGTAGGTCTTGGCCGCCGAGAAACCCATGTCGCCGGTCGACAGAGAGACGACGCGATAAGGCAGGTCGAGCCGCTCGAGCACGCGGCCGGCGTTCGCCACCATCGTCTCGAGCTCGTCGTAGCTCGTCTCTGGGGTCGCGAAGTGGACGAGCTCGACCTTGTGGAACTGGTGCTGCCGGATCAAGCCGCGCACGTCCTTGCCGTGCGAGCCCGCCTCGCTGCGAAAACAGGGAGTGAAGGCACAGTAGCGCAGTGGCAGCAGCTTATCCTCGAGGATCTCGTCGCGGTGCAGGTTGGTCACTGGCACCTCGGCGGTGGGCACGAGGTAGTAGTCGGTTCCTTCGAGGTGGAAGAGATCCTGCTCGAACTTGGGCAGCTGGCCGGTGCCGAGGAGCGACGCCGAGTTGACGACATAAGGGGGGAGGACCTCGGCGTAGCCGTGCTCACGGGTGTGCAGATCGATCATAAACGCGACCAGCGCGCGCTCGAGCGCCGCCCCGGCGCCGAAGTAGACGGTAAAGCGCGCCCCCGCGATTTTGGCCCCACGCTCGAAGTCGAGGATTCCGAGCTCGGTGCCGAGGTCCCAGTGGGCTTTGGGCTCGAACTCGAAGCGTCGCGGCGTGCCGACCACCCGCTCGACCCGGTTGGCGCGCTCGTCGGCACCGCGCGGCACCGACTCGTGCGGCAGGTTGGGCAACCGCAGCTCGACCGCCGAGAGCTCCGCGTCGACCGCCGTCACGCGGGCGTCGAGCGCGCCGACCTCGCCCTTGAGAGCGGCGACCGCGGCAATCGCCTCGGCGGCATCCTCGCCCTTCGCTTTCAGTCGTCCAATCGCCTGGCTGGCCTCGTTGCGACGCCGCTTGAGCTCCTCCAAGCGCGTCAGCGTCTCGCGCCGCTCGAGGTCGAGGCGGCGCCAGGTATCGAGCGCCACGGGCTCCTGACCCCGATCCGCGAGGCCACGTGCCACGCGCTCGGGATCGCTGCGGAGCAGATCTCGGGCAAGCATCGGGAGGGGGAGCGTAGCGGTCGCGTGCGGGAGCCGTCAACGCGGCGGCGCGCCGACGCGTAAACTCCTCGGCGCTCCGATGTCCGCTCTCGCACCCGCCGGACCCAGCCCCGCGCGCGCTCTCGCCGCCCGCGGGAAGAAGCGCCGCCGACTCGAGCCGGCGGGCCTGCTCCCGGTCCTGGCGCTCGCCGCCGCCGGCTGCGCCACCGCGCGCTACCAGCTGGAGCCGGGGGCAAAGGCCGCGACCACGGCGCTTTCGCTGCTCGCCGCGGCAGCGCTGGCGCCGATCTCGCTGCTACGCGCCGCGCGAACGATCGTACCTCTGGCCGCGCTCGTCGTCGGCTGCGCACTTGTCGGTCTGCCGCACCTCGGCGTCCTGCGGCTCGCCCTGGTGCTGCCTCTCGTTCTTGCCGCCGTGGCCGCCGTCGCGGCACGCACGCTCGACCCGGCCGCGGGGGCGCTCGAGCCGGCCGCCGCCGTGGCGGTTGCTCTCGCGGCACAACTGGCGGCGCGCGGCGAGTCGCTCTGGCTCGCCCCCGCGGCGCTCACGACCTGGGTCGAGCTCCTCCTCGTGCCGCTTGTCGCCGGCTTCGCTTTGGCTCGCGCCGGCGCCGCCGCTGCGGGCGCGCCCGCGCGAGCCACGGCCTTCGCGGCCGCTCTGTTCGCAGCGGGCGGAGGCTGGCATCCAGGTGGCGCCATCGCCATGGTGGCGCTCGCCCTGATCGAGCACCTGCCGAGCGTCGGCGACCGGCTACGCTTGGCCCTGATCGCCCTGGTCGCCCTGCCGATCCTCTGGCTCGGCGGCGAGCCACCTTGGCTCGTGCTCTTTCTGTTCGCGACCGCGATCCTCGCCGCCGGCCCCGGCGCGGGCGCGCCACGCGCTGCCCGGACCGTTCTCGTCGGCGTCGCTCTGCTCGCCGCGACCACCGCCGCGCTGCCCTGGCGACGGCCAGCCCCGGCGGCGACAGCGATCGCCGCGATCGCCACCCTGCGGCCCGCCGCGATCGCCCGACCGATCGCTGCGCGGCCGGTGGTGCTGACCGCCGCCTCGCCGCGATTCGAAGCCGAGCTCGGGGGCGACCCCGTCGGCGGCTGGGTCCTCGACAGCTATCTGGTCCAGTCGGCGGCCCTGCCTTGCGGCCGCGCGCTGGTGCACGTTCGGCTCGACGACGTTTGGGCGGGCACCCTCGCGGTCGGACGCGACAGCGCCGAGTGGGCCGCCGCCCGGGGTGACGTCGCGGCGGCCCTCGCCTGCCCGGCCCCGTCGCCCTGGAGCTCCTGGTTTCCGGCTTCCGGGCGGTTTCTCGGACACCACTACCGCAGCCGCGGCAGGCTCGCGTGGCCGACTCCCGCGCGCCGGATCGTTCTCGAGCGCGACCCGACGCTACCTCCGGCGACCGCGGTGGCCCTCTTCCACCTGGCGATCGAGCGGTGATGCGGCGGGCGCTGCTGCAACTCGTCGCCGCCCTCGGCGCCTCGGCCCTGCTCGAGGGCCTCCTCCCGCAGCTCGCCTCCGCGGGGCTGCGCGCGAGCTTGGTGCTCCTGCCGGTACCGCTCGCTCTCCTGGCGGCGGTCGCGCGTGCCGCCCCCGCCGGTCGCGCACGCCCGCTCGAGCTCGCCGCGGGCGCCGCATGGTTCGCTCTCGCGCTCGGCCACGACAACCTCGGCCTGCCGCAGTCCGCGCCGCTGGTCGCGGCGCTCGGCCTGTTGCTCGCCGGCTGGCGGATTCTTCGGCTGGCGCGCGCGCTCGCCGGCGGCCTCGAATGGCCGGGCAAGACTCTCGACCTCGTCCCCTTCGTGCTGCTGCCCGCCGCCTTCTATCTGCTTCTGCTGCCCTGGACCGCCTCCGCGCGCGCGCCCAACGGCGACGAGCCCTACTACCTGATGGTCGCGCACTCGATCGCCGAGGACTTCGATCTCGATCTCGCCGACGACTATCGCGACGAAGCCTGGCGCGCTTTTTCCGACCGGCCGCTCGAGCCCCAACCGGGCGATCCCACCGGCCTCGACGGCGAGATCTACTCGCGCCACGAGCCCGCTCTACCGCTGCTGCTCGCTCCAGCCTACGCAGTCGCCGGGCGATTCGGCGCCGTGCTCGTGATGATCGCTCTCGCCTCGCTCGCCGCCGGCCGGCTGGTCGCGGTGGCGAGACAGATGCCGGGCGTCGGAGCGCGTGGCGCCGTCGCGGCTTGGGCGCTTTTCGCATTTGCGCTCCCGCTGCCCCTCTACAGCCAGCAAATATGGGTCGAGGTGCCGGCCGCTCTGCTCTTCTTACTCGCGATGGAGGCGCGGCTGCGGCTGCGCGCGGCCGCCGAACGGGCGCGCCCCGCCGACTGGCTCCGGCTGCTCGTGCCGCTCGCGCTGCTGCCGCTGCTGAAGCTGCGCCTGCTGGCGATCGCCCTGCCCTTTGCCTTGCTCGCGCTCGCCGGAATCCGCCGCCAGCGGCGTCTGCAGATCGCCCTCGTCGCGGCCTTCGCGCTCACCGTCCTCGCGATCCTCGTCACCAACCAGATCCTCTTCGGCAACCCGCTCAAGATGCACTCTGTCGACGACCTGGCGCTCACCTCGATCCCGCTCGAGCGTTTTCTGCGCGGGGGTCTCGGCCTCTGGTTCGATCTCGCCTTCGGCCTGTTCGCCTGGGCGCCGCTCTGGCTCTTGGCGCTGCCCGCCGTCGCGCGAACGCTCGTCCGCTTCGAGCCGCTCGCGCTCGAGCTCGCCGCCGTCGCGCCCTACCTGCTGCTGACCGCGTCACGCCGGGAGTGGTACGGCGGCTTCTCCCCGCCCTTTCGCTACGGACTTGTCGTCCTGCCGGTCCTCGCGCTCGTCATCGCGCGGCTCTTGTCGACTCGTCTCGGACGGCCGGCGCGTGCGACGACGACGCTGCTCGCCGCGGCCACCCTGCCCCTCGCGCTGGTCGCGCTGGCGCTGCCCACCTGGACCTACCACCTGGCCGACGGCAGCAGCCACTGGCTCGACCGGCTGGGCGAGCGCTACGCGGGCGACCTGCTCCGGTTCTTCCCGAGCGCGGTCCGTCCGAGCTCCGCGACCTGGCTCGTTCCGCTGGTCGTCTCGGCGGCGCTGCTCGTCGCCTTCTCGATGCGCGCCCGCTGGCCCCGCCGTCCCGCCGCTGTCGGCGTCGCAGCCGCTCTCGTCGCCTGGCCCGCGCTGCTCGTAGCCGCCCACCGGCTGCCGAGCCGCATCGTCGAGCTCGAGGATCCCTGGGTCGACCACCGCGGCGGCCTGCCCTATCCAGAGCGCTGGATCGTCGACAGGACTCGCTTTCGCGGCGGATGGATCCTCACCGCGGGAGCCACCGCCTCGGTGCTTCCCGTCGCGGGCGGCAAGGAGGTCTCGCTGCGCATCGAATGGAGCCACATCCGCAACACGGCTTCACCACTCTCTCTCGAGGTTCGCGGCGGCGAACGGCTGCTCGCCCGACTCCGTCCCGGCGCTCCCGGCGTCTGGCAGACGACCGAGCTCGGTCCGTTCGCCTGGACGCAAGGCGACCGCCTTGCGCTTGTCGGTGCCGCGGCAGCAGGACTACCGACTGGAAACGGTCTCGTAATCGATCGCGTGGAGCTCGAGTGGCGATGAGGCGCGTCGTGGCGGTCGTGCCGTCACTTGGACTCGGGCCCGAGCTCGAGAGGATGCTCGGCGCGCTGCGCACCGAGCTCGCGCCCGCCCGAGGAGGGCTCGTCTGGGTACACCAGGAGGGGCACGCCGAGCCGCCCGCGCTCGAGGCCCCAGGAGAACGCCTGATCCGGCTCGCGCGGCCGGTCGGGTTCGCGCGGGCGGCCAACCTCGGCGTCGCGGCCGCCGAGAGCGCGGAGCGCGTGGCGCTCGTCAACGACGACGCGACGCTCGAGCCGGGCTGGCTCGCGGCACTCGATCGCGCGCTCGACCGGCGGCCGGACGCCGCTGCGGCGCAAGGAGTCAACCTTCTCGGCGACGGTTCGGGCCGCGCCGACGGCTGGGGGCTCGACTGGAACCGCTGGCGCCAGGCGATCCAGGTTGGACACGGTGAGCCGCCGCCGCCGCCCGACCACGCCCCGATCGAGGTCTTCGGGGTCGCGGCGACGGCTGCGCTTTTTCGCCTCGACGCGCTCGCCGCACTGGGCGCCCCAGGTCCCTTCGACGAGCGGCTGGGCAGCTACTACGAGGACGCCGACCTCGCGCTGCGGTTGCGCGCGCGTGGGCACTCGGCGCTCGCGGTTCCGGCGGCGCGCGCCAGCCATGCCGGTGGCGCGAGCGCCGGGCGCGCGCCAGCGCGGCGCTGGCGCATGATCTACGGCAACCGTTGGGCGGTCGTGGCGCGCGGCGCCGGCAGGCGGCTGCCGCTCGAAACGCCGAGGCTCGCGGCGCGCGACCTCGCCGACCTCCTCCGGGCGCTCGCTGGGGGAGATCTCGTCCGCGCGGGCGGCATCCTCGGCGGCTGGGTGCGGGCCGCTCGGCTGCTGCCCCGCTTTGCGCGCTCCGGTGCGCCATGGCCACCCTTCGCCCGCCACTCGCCCTCGGGTTAGTCTGGCGGCGATGAGCGCGCCGCGTCTGTCGACCGTGGTGGTGGTCTGGCGGTCGGCCGCCGACGCCGCCGAGCTTGCCCGAGCGTTCCCGCGCGACGAGAGGTTCGACCTGCTCCTGGTCGACAACGGCGGCGAGCTCGATCTCGACGACGCCCCGGGGCGTCGGGTCCTGCGTCCCGGACGCAATCTCGGCTTCGCCGGCGGGTCGAATCTCGGCGCGCGCGCGGCGCACGGCGAGCTGCTGCTGTTCCTCAACCCCGACGCCCGGCCACTCGGCGACGCGCTCGAGCGCCTGCTCGAGGGGTTCGAGGCGAGGCCGGAGGCAGCCGGTCTGGTGCCCCGGCTGATCTCTCCGGACGGCACGCCACAAGCCGGCTGGCAGCTGCGTCCGCTGCCGGGTCCAGTCTCCCTGCTCGCGCACGCATGCTTCTGGAATCCGAGCCGCGGTCCCCGCGTCGAGCCCCCGGCGGGGACCCGCATTGCCCAACCCGCGGCCGCGGCCCTCGCGCTACGGCGCGGCGCCTTCGAGACGGTCGGCGGCTTCGACGACGGGTTCCATCCCGCTTGGTTCGAGGACGTCGACCTCGCACTGAGGCTCGACCGGGCGGCCCTGCCGCTCCTCTACCATCCACAGTCGACCTTCTCGCACCGAATCGGCTCGAGCCTGTCCGCGCTCGGCTATGGCGGCTTCCTGGTCGCCTACGACCGGAACCTCGCACGCTACCTCGGCCGCCACCATGGCGCCGGCTGGGCCAATCTCTTCCGGGCGCTGGTGCCGCTCGGGGCGCTCGCGCGGCTCGCCCTGCTGCCGCTACGCAAACCGGCGCGCGCGGCCACGCGCGGCCAGGCCGCCGCCGGGCTGGTCCAGGTCGCCCGCGCCGCTTTCGCCGGTTTCCCCCGGTTCGGCGGCGAGGCACCGCCATGACGTCGAAGATCACCGTCGCGATCGTCACCCACGACGATGCCGCCGACCTACCCGCCAGCCTCGGCGCCGTGGGCCGCCAAACCCACCGTCCGCTCGAAATCGTGGTCGCCGATTGCGCGAGCTGCGACGGCTCCCCCGAGGCGGCGCGGCGCCACGCGCCCGCCGGCATCCCGACCCGGGTCCTCGAGCTCGGTGCCAACGCCGGTTTCGCGGGCGGCATGAACGCGGCATTCCGAGCGACCTCGGCGCCCTGGTTTTTCACGCTGAACGCCGACGCCGAGCTCGCACCCGACTATCTCGCGCAGCTGCTCTCGCCCCTCGCGGCGACCAACGGCGAGCGGCGCGGCGCGGCGACGGGGCGACTCCTGCGCCCCGGCGTGCCACCAGTGCTCGACGCTTGCGGCATTCGCCTCACCCGTGCCTGGCGCCACCTCGACCGCGGCTCGGGGGAGATCGACCGGGAGCAGTTCACGCGGACCGAGCGCGTTTTCGGCGGCACCGGCGCGGCGACCCTCTGGTCGCGAGCTGCCACCGAGGACGCCGCCGTGGACCCGGGCGAGCTGTTCGATCCTCGCTTCCACACCTACCGCGAGGACGCCGAGCTCTGTTTCCGCCTGGCCGAGCGCGGCTGGGCGGTCCTCTACGTGCCTGCGGCACGGGCGCTTCACCGCCGCCGGGTCCTGCCCGAGCGACGGCGGGCGCTGCCGGCACTGGTCAACCTCAACTCGCTGCGCAACCGCTACCTGCTGCGCCTCTATCACCAGACCGCGGCGAATTTCTGGCGGACGCTGCCGTGGACCCTGACGCGAGATCTCGGCGCGCTCGCCTGGGTGTTGGCGGTCGAGCGGAGCTCGCTGGCGGCCTATCGCTGGCTCTGGCGAGAACGCCGCGCGCTCTGGCTGCGCCGCCGCCAGATTCAGGGGCGCAGGACCGCGCCGAGGGCGGAGCTCGAGCGCTGGTTCCAGGTCGAGGCCCGGCCGCTCGAGGAGCAGATGCGGTGAGGCATCAGCGCGTCGCGTTGCTCGGCAGCCGCGGCATCCCCGGCCGCTACGGCGGCTACGAGACCCTGTTCGCCGAGCTCGCACCCCGACTCGTCGCCCGTGGTTTCGAAGTCACCGTCTACGGCCGCTCGCACTACGTTCGGCGACGGCTGGAGCGCTGGCGGGGCGTCCGCCTGGTCGTCCTGCCGACTCTGCGCACCAAACACCTCGACACTCCCATCCACACGCTGCTCTCCTGTCTGCACGCGGCGGGCGAACGATTCGACGCCGCGCTCGTCGTCAACTCGGCGAACGCGCTCTTCCTGCCGCTGCTCGCCGCGGCCGGCGTTCCGACCGTCCTCAACGTCGACGGCATCGAGAAGCGGCGCGCCAAGTGGGGGCTCTTCGGCCGGGCGATCTACGCGCTCTCCGAGCGCCTCGCTTGTCACCTGCCCGACGAGCTCGTCACCGATGCCGAGGTCATTCGCGGTCACTACCTGCGACGTTACGGCGCCCCCTCGACTGTGGTCACCTATGGCGTCGACGCACGCTGCGGCCGGGGCCTGCGGACGCTCCGACGGCTCGGGCTCGAATCTGGGCGTTACGTGCTCTACGTCTCGCGCTTCGAACCCGAGAACAACCCGCATCGAGTGGCCGAGGCCTATCGCTCCGTGCCCGGCGACCTGCCACTGGTCATGGTCGGTTCGGCGCCCTACGCGTCGCGCTTCATCGAGTCCTTCACGCGCGGAGCCGACCCGCGCATCCGCTTCCCCGGGGCGATCTACGGCCGAGGCTACCGGCAGTTGCTCACCCACGCCGCCGCCTACGTGCACGCCACCGAGGTGGGCGGAACTCATCCGGCGCTCGTAGAAGCCATGGGCCATGGAACCTGCTGTGTCGTCCACGACACGCCGGAGAACCGCGAGGTCGCGGGCTCCTGTGCCCTCTTCTTCCGCGCCGAGGAGCCGGCATCGCTGGCAACCGCCCTCGGCCGTGCGCTCACCGAGCCCGGTCTCGCCGACGAGCTGGGAGCAGAGGCCGCGGCGCGGGCGCGCGCGCTGTTCGACTGGGAGGCGATCGCCGATCGCTACGCCGCTCTGCTCGCGCGCGCGGCCGGAGCGAGCGCGCCGACGCCGAGCGGCCCGCTGTCGGCCGCAGGGTCGGTCGGCTAGAATCAGAAGGTAGAGCAGTCGCCGGACCATGCCCTGGCGCCCGCCCCAGCCATCATGCTGAAACAGCAGGCCCGACTGATCGCCACCGGGGTCTATCTACTGGACCTCGCGCTCGTCTCGCTCGCTTTCCTCCTGGCGCACCAGCTGCGCGACACGCTCTTGCCGGCGCTCGGATTCGGCGCATTCGAAGCGGGACTCTACCCGGTGGAGCGCTATCTGCCGCTGCTGCCGCTCGCGCTCGCCATCTGGTCCGTGCTGCTCTTCTCGTCGGGCCGCTACCGCTCGCACCGCACGGTCCCCTTGATCGAGGAGGCGAGCGCGATCCTCCGCGTCACCGCTTCGGGCGCGGTTCTTTTCGCGCTCGCAGTTTGGGCTTTCCGGCTCGATGAGCCCCTGCTCGGCGACGACAGGATCAGCCGCGCCTGGATCGTGCTCTTCGCCTTGCTTGCCGGCCTCCTGGTGCTCGCCGAGAAGATCGCCCTGCGCGCGTCCTCGCGCCACGCGCGGATTCACGGCTTCAACTTTCGCACGGTGCTGCTGGTCGGCACCAACCCCGCGGCGCGCGCGATCGCGGACTCGATCCGGAGCCACCGCTACTGGGGCTACCGCGTGCTCGGCTTCGTCGCCGGGCGCGACGAGGCGGAGCACCCGGCGCCCGACGCTCTGCCGCTGCTCGGCACCGTCGTGGACCTGCCCAGGCTCCTCGCCGAGAACGTCGTCGACGAGGTGATCTTTTCGGTCTCGCGCCGCGAGCTCGACCAGTTCGAGGATCTCTTCCTCGCGCTCCAGGACCAGGGGATCCTCACCCGCTTCGCGCTCAATTTCTTCCCCCACACCAAGGCCCGCGTCACACTCGAGGAGCTCGACGGCGTGCCGCTGGTGACCTTCTCGACCAGCCCGACCGGCGTGGCTTCGCTCGCTTTCAAGCGCCTGGTGGACGTCATTCTCGCGACGATTCTCCTGGTCGTCGCGGCGCCCGTCGTCCTCGGCGTCGCAGTCGCGATCCGGCTCACCTCGGGCGGCGTGGTGCTTTTCCGGCAGACCCGCTGCGGCTTGAACGGCCGGCTCTTCACGCTCTACAAGTTCCGCACCATGGTCGCGGACGCGCACGAGCGACGCCACGAGGTCGAGCACCTGAACGAGATGAACGGACCGGTCTTCAAAGCGAGCAACGACCCCCGCGTGACCGTGCTCGGCCGTCTCCTGCGCCGTTTCAGTCTCGACGAGCTGCCCCAGCTCTGGAACGTCCTCAAGGGGGACATGAGCCTGGTCGGACCGCGCCCGCCGATCCCCGAGGAGGTCGCGAGCTACCAGCGCTGGCAGCGGCGCCGACTGGCAATGAAGCCGGGCCTCACCTGTCTCTGGCAGATCTCCGGGCGAAACCAGATCGACTTCGACCGCTGGATGCAGCTCGACCTCCAGTACATCGACTCCTGGTCCCCCTGGCTCGATTTCAAGATCCTCGCGAAGACCGTCCCGGTCGTCCTGTCCGGCCGCGGCGCGTCCTAGCTCGGAGCTCTGAACAGGGTTCGGAGTGGCGGTCAGTCGGCGCGACGCGCCCGACGCGGTAGACGACCGTCGAGCAGCTCGACGGTGGTCGCGAGGACCTTCTCGAGCGGCCCCGCATCGGCGCGCCCGGTTCCGGCGAGCTCGAAGGCGGTACCGTGGTCGACCGAGGTGCGCACGAAGGGGAGGCCGATCGTCCAGTTCGTGGCCATGCCGAACGACGCCGTCTTGATCGCGATCAGCCCCTGGTCGTGATAGAGCGCGAGCACCCAGTCGAACTCGCCTCGGCGCGCCCGCGCGAAGAGCGAATCGGCGCTCTCCGGGCCGTGGGCATCGATGCCGACCGCGCGCGCCCGAGTGATCGCCGGCGCGATCCGCCGGGTCTCGTCCGACCCCAGCAAGCCCTCTTCGCCAGCATGAGGGTTCATGCCGGCGACGGCGATCCTGCCGCCCGCGTGGCGGTCGAGGCAGGCGAGTGCCTCGAGCAGGAGCCCGGGCTCGATCCGCCGCAGCGCGTCGGTGAGCGGCTCGTGCACGGTCGCGAGGGCGACCTGCAGGTCGGGCGCGAGAAACGTCATCAGGTAGTCGCGGCCGTAACGCTCCAGGCCACAACGCGCGGCGAGATGGTCGGTGTGGCCGACGAAGCCGGGCGCAACATGGGTGGCGATCGAGGCTTTCGAGACCGGCGCGGTGACCACCGCGTCGACCGCTCCCGCGAGCGCCAGATCGATCGCCAAGTCGAGCGCCGCGAGCGCGCCTTGGGCGTCGGCGGGGCCGCTGCGCCCTGGCGCGACGGCCCGCCGTGCGCCGACCGGATCGACCGCCGGCAAGGCTTCCGCCGGCATCGCCTCGAGCTCCTCGCGTCGCGGCTTGGTGGCCAGCCAGACGATGCGCTCGACGAGCTCCGGTTCGATCCGCCCGCCGAGCGAGTCGATCGCCGCGCGCTCGGCGACCAGCAGCGGTCGGGCCGCGAGGCCTGGACGCGCCGCCGCGAGCGCGCGCAACACGATCTCCGGTCCGATTCCGGCCGGGTCGCCCTGGGTCAGCGCAAAGAGTCGGGGAGAAGTTATGGGGCTTCGGAGCCCTCGTCGCCGCCCGCGACCGGGCCGGGCGCGGCAGCCCGGCGCCGCGAGCGCCGCAGCTCCTCCTCCTTGAAGAGGTAGCGAATCGAGTGCTTGGGGATGAGCAGATTGGGACCGACGTGGCGATTGAGCTTGATCGCAGCCTTGTCGTACCACTCGATCCAGCCGCGCAGCTCTTCACCGTCGACGAGCACCACCACCATCGGCGTGCGCGCGGCCATCTGTTTGAGGTAGTAGAACTCCTCGGCGTTGGTCTGCTCGGGTGGGCTCTGCTTGCGGCGCGTCACCGCGCGCGGTTCGCCTGTGCGTTTCTGCTCGCCCAGATCGGGACGGATCAGCTTCCGGTTGCTCATGACGGCTCAGCCACTTTCGGTTGGTTCACGTTCTTTTTCGCGCTCTTGTACTGATCGTCCTCGTAGGCCAGGCAGCAGAGCAGACGCCCACACTGGCCCGAGATCTTCGACGGATTGAGCGAGAGGCTCTGTCGCTTGGCCATCTGGATCGAGATGGGCCTGAACTCCTTGAGCCAGGTCGAGCAGCAGAGCGTCTTGCCGCAGATGCCGATGCCCCCGAGCAAGCCGGCCTCGTCGCGCGCTCCGAGCTGCACCATGTGGACCCGGGTCGAGAAGCGCTGCGCGATCTCGCGCACCAGCCGGCGGAAGTCGACCCGCCGCTCGGCTGTGAAGTAGACCGTCGCCTTCTTGCCGGAGAGCGTGAAGGCGGCTCTGGAGATCTTCATGTCGAGCCCGAGAGCTCGTGCGCGGTCCTGACAGAAGACCTTCGCGACCGCCTGGTGCTCGATCTGCCGGTCGTGGTCGCTGAGGTCGCCGGCCGACGCTTCGCGCAGGATCGTCTTGGCGC
The DNA here is from genome assembly GCA_963700315.1 of uncultured Acidobacteriota bacterium. Taxonomy (GTDB): domain Bacteria; phylum Acidobacteriota; class Thermoanaerobaculia; order Multivoradales; family JAGPDF01; genus JACTMI01. The sequence goes on from CAVOXC010000011.1 coordinate 121,673, forward strand.
CCGACTTCTGGCACGGCTTGAAAACTGTCATCGGCGACTGCTCGACATGGCCGAGGTGAGGCTCGCCCTCGACCTCGACCACGACCCGGTCGCCGCGGCCGAAGAGCTGGCCGCCGGTGGTGCAGAGCGTCAGGTTGGTCTCCTCGGCGAAGCGGACACCGACGAAAGCGGTCTCGACCGCCGTCGACATCCCCTTGTACGAGCATCCGCCACAACCCGACATTCGCCTATTCGCTCCCTGGCCGGTCCGCTGCGATCCGACACCGCAGACCTCGAAGTGCATGATCGGTACCACGATGCGCGCCCCGCCCACGAGCGGACCTCTGTCGCTCGGCTGGCGCGCCTCGTCTCGGGGTCGCTGCGATCATTATCCCCACCCCGTTCATGCTCTGTCAACATGAGCAAGGCCCGCCGACACAGTGAATTACGAAGAGCTGAAGCCTCCCGGGGACGCATCGAAGCGCTCGACCAGGCGACGACCGATGTCGCGGCGAAAGCGTTTCGCCGGCCAGGAGATCTCGGCCGCCGCCGCATAGGCGCGTTTGAGCGCCACGGCCAGATCGAGGCCGCTCGCCGCGACGTTGAGAACTCGGCCGCCGGCCGCAACGACGCGCCCGTCGACTTCGGCCGTACCGGCGTGAAAGACCTGGACGAGAGGGTGCGACGACGCCGCTTCGAGCCCCTCGATGGGCTCTCCCTTGACCGGCCGCTCGGGGTAGCCGTCGCTCGCGAGGACGATCACCGCCGACGCCTCCTTCTTGAAATGGAGCCGCGAGACCCCGAACCCGCCCGCAGCACCGGCCGCGAGCACCGGCAGCAGATCGTCCTCGAGGCGCAGCATCAGCGCCTGGCACTCCGGATCTCCGAACCGCACGTTGAATTCGAGAACCAGCGGGCCCTCCGCCGTGAGCATCAGCCCGGCGTAAAGAACACCGACGAAGGTCCGATTCTCCCGGGCGAGGCCGGCCAGCGTCGGTTTGAGGATCTTCTCGAGGATCTTGCTCCCCTGGTCGGAGGAGAGCAGTCCGGATGGGCTGTGCGCGCCCATGCCGCCGGTGTTCGGGCCCTTGTCGTCGTCGCCCAGCCGCTTGTAGTCGCGCGCCGTGGCAAAGGGGAGCAGGCGCTCGCCGTCGGACAGCGCCATGAAGGAGACTTCTTCCCCGTCGATAAAGCGCTCGACCACCACGCGGTCTCCGGCGTTGCCGAAGCGGCGATCGTCGAAGATCACCGCCATCCCCCGTTCGAGCTCCTCCGGAGTCGTCGCCACCACCACGCCCTTGCCCGCCGCGAGGCCGTCCGCCTTGAGCACGACCGGGATCCCGAACCGCTTGGCTGCGCGCTCGGCCTCGGCGCGATCGTGAGCGACCACGAACTCGGCGGTCGGGATCGCGTGACGCTCCATGAACTCCTTGGCGAAGACCTTGCTCCCCTCGAGCTCGGCCGCGGCCTTGCGTGGACCGAAGACTCGGACGCCCCGCCCGGCGAGCTCGTCGACGAGTCCGAGGGAGAGCGGCAGCTCGGGCCCGACCACGACCAGGTCGATCGACATCGCGCTCGCGAAGCCGCTGAGCTCTTGGATCTCCTCCGGCGCGATCGCGACCCGGTCGGCGAGTGCGGCGATGCCCGGATTGCCGGGCGCACAATAGAGCTCGGTGAGCTCCGGGCTCTGCCGGAGCTTCCAGCACAGGGCGTGCTCCCGGCCACCCGATCCGACCACCAGCACTTTCATGGTGCCCCTCCGTACTCGCCAGCCTCGACGGCTGCGATGGTCATCGCGTCGACGATGTCGTCGGCCGAGCAGCCGCGGGACAGATCGTGGACCGGGCGCGCCAGTCCCTGCAGCAGGGGACCCACCGCGCGCGCGCCGGCCAGTCGCTCGGTCAGCTTGTACCCGATGTTACCGGCATCGAGGTCGGGAAAGACCAAGACGTTGGCCCGCCCGGCGACCGGGCTGCCCGGGGCCTTGCGGCTCGCCACCTCGGGCACCAGCGCGGCGTCGGCTTGAAGCTCGCCGTCGAAGGCGAAACCGGGCGCCCTGGCCAAGAGAATCTCGCGGGCCCGCCGGACCTTTTCGGTCCTGGCGTGGAGCGCGCTGCCATGGGTGGAGAAGGAGAGCAGCGCGACTCGCGGCTCCTGCTCGAGCAGGCGGCGGCAGGAATCCGCCGCCGCCACCGCGATGTCGGCGAGCTCCTCCGGCGCCGGGTCGGGGATCACGCCGCAATCGGCGAAGATCAGCGCTCGTCCATCGGTCAAGAGCATCAGGAAGCAAGACGAGACGCGCCCGAGGCCGGGCCGAGGTCCGACGGCGAGCAACGCCGCGCGCAGCGTCTCGGCCGTCGCGCCGACGGCGCCAGCGACGGCACCATCCGCCCCTCCGGTCGCGACCAGCGCGCAGGCGAGCGCCAGCGGGTCGCTCGCCCGCGCTTCGGCCTCGTCGGCCGACACGCCGCGGGCGGCCAAGCGGGCGAGCAGGTGGGCGCGCGCGGGCGCGAGAGCCTCACTGTCTCGTGGATCGAGCCGGCCGACTCCGGGCAGCTCCGCGCCACCCATCAGGATCGGGTGACAGAGGCCCTCGCCGGCCGCCCGCCGCGCCGCTTCGCGCACCCTCCGATCGTCCGCCTCGGGTAGAACGATGCGCGTAGGGGTTCGCCGAGCTCGCTCGCGCAGGCGCAAGAGCGGCGAAGGCGAGGTCACGGACTCCCGCGACTCATGCCCGCGCCGGGGCGAAGGCGCCGATCGCCGTGAGCGCCGATTCGACCTCGTCGACGACATAGTCGGGGGTCGACGCGCCCGCCGTCAGGCCGACGATCTCGGTTCCTTCGAACCAGGTGGGATCGAGGTCGTCCGCGCCCTGGATCAGATGGCTCGGCTTGTAGCGCTGGCAGATCTCCCAGAGATGCCTGGTGTTGGCCGACCGCTTGCCGCCGATCACCACGATCGCCCCGATCGCGGGATCGCGGCCGAGTTGGTGCGCGGCATCTTGATTCTCTTTGGTCGCGTAGCAAATGGTGTCGGCGCGCGAGGCGCTAGGGCAGCGCGATTCGATGTGGCGGACGACCGCCTCGAACTCCTCGGCGTTCAAGGTCGTCTGATAGAAGATCTTGATCGCCTCGTAGCGCGACCAGTCGATCGCGCGCGCCGCCTCGAGGGTGTGGAGAACGTGGTAGCGCTCGGGGTCGAGATCGTGGGTGTAGCCGACCACTTCCCGATGTCCTGGATCGCCGATGAAGACGAGGTGGGCTCCCGCCGCGAGCGCGACGCCGGCTTCATCGTGGATGTCGTAGACGAACGGGCAGGTCGTGTCGAGAATCCGCAGACCCCGCTCGCTCGCTCGCTGGTGGTACGAAGGCGGAACGCCGTGGGCCGAGAAGACGACCGCCCCTTCCTCGACCTGGTCGAAGCCCTCGACCGTACCGACGCCGAGCCGCTCCATCTCCTCGACGACCCGCTCGTTGTGAACGACTTGGCCGAGAATCGCGCCACGGTGCCCCAGGCGTGCGAACTTCTTGACTTTCTTGTCGGCGATTCGCACGCCGGCGCAGAATCCATACTTCGCGGCGCGCACGACCCTCACGATGGGCGAGAGTGTAACAGGGGCGCGCCGTCTGGTCGGTTCCGGCGAGGGCGCGGACGGCGATCGTGATGTTTCTCTCGCCCTCATTTTCTCCAACCGCGCGCGGTCCCGCCACGGCCGAACCGGTCAGGGCGGCGGCAGCGCGCTCGCCGGGAGGAGAGCGACGCGCACCCGACCCTCTCCCGCCCTCTCCCCCGCGGTCCAGGCGATGGCGATCCGGTCCCCGAGGCGCGCCAGCCGGGGCCGCCCGCTGGCCCGGCCGAGGGCAACCGTCGCGATGGATCGCGGCGCTCCCGCAACACCCCTGGGGTCGATCCGGACGAGCCGGAGCTCCCCCCGCCCCTCGCGGTTGGCGATCCAACCGATCGCGGCCTCACCGTTGCCCAGCGCGACCGCCGTCACCCGCCCGGCGGGCGCGGCTGCGTCGAGCACGACCGGCGCGCCCAGGCTTCGGCCCGCGTCGCTCGAGCGCGCGTAGGCGACGCGAGCCCGACCCTCCGCCGCGGTATACCAGGCGACCACCACTTCCGCGCCGTCCGCCGCCAGCGCCGGACCGTTGACCGGACACCCCTCGATCCGCCATCCGTCGGTCCCGACGCCGACCGTGGAGGTCGCGCCGGACGCTCGCCGCAGCGCCAGCCTCACGTCGCGCACTTCCTCGTCGGTGCGGTCCCGGTAGGCGATGACGGTGCCGCCAGCGACGGCGGCCGCCGCGGTCGAGCAGCAGTCGCAGACTCGCCCGTCGATCTCCTCGCTCGCGCCGATCGAATCGCCCAAGAGGGCCGCGCTGCGCAATGTCATCGCCCCGCCGGCCGGCGTCCGGCGGCCATCGAGCCAGAAGGCGCGCGCCCCGCGTGGCTCGGCGACGAAGGAGACGAAGCCGTGCTCGGCGGCGACGCCGTCGTCGTTGAGCCGCCCGAGCGGCGCGAAGGGCTCGCTCCGCCCGCTCGAGCGGGCGAGCCAGACGTCGTAGTCGTATGTGCCCGGAGCCGAGCGAGCGAGCCAGGCGACGACGAGACCGCCGTCGCCGGTCCGTCCGATCTCAGGCGTGTCGGCGAAATTGACGAAGAGATCGTCGCCGGCAGTGATGGTCACGGGCGCGCGCCACGATCCCTCGCTCCAGCGCGAGAAGCGCAGCCGGTGCCCGCCGCCGGGCGCCTCGCTCGGCTCGATCCAAACCGCCACCAGATCGGCGCCGTCGACAGCGAGCGCGGGCGCCATCGCGCCGGCCGCCGCCGGCGGGTCGATCGACTCGAGCGCGGCCGCCGCCGGCACCGGCGGCGTCTCGGCCGAGCCCGCGAGCTGCGCCTCCGGCGGCGCGGCGAACGCCAGCGGGACCAAAACCAAGAGCGCCGCGCCCGGGACCAGCAGCCGGTTTCGTGTTCTGATCATCGGACCTCTCCTTTGGTCGTGCCGCGTGCCGCGATCCGTCGCTCCGGGCCGAGCGTGTCAGAATTCCCCGTCCGGCGCGTGACGCGTGCTGGCCCAGGATGACGACCACGAAACGCCCCGTTCCCACCGACGATCTAGCCCAGCTCCTCGCCGTGCTGCCGCCCGAGTTGCGGGAAGCGACCACGCGCCAGGGCGATCTCGAGAACCTGCTCGAGATCGTGCTCGACCTCGGGCGCCGACCGGAGGCGCGCTTCGCCGGCTCGACCGTGGAGCTCGCCACCGAGCCGCTCGGCCGCGAGGACCTCGACCATGTCGTCCAGCGCGTGGGCGCCTTCGGGCTCGACAACCGGGCCGGCATCGAACGCACGTTGCACCGCATCTCGGCGCTGCGCAATCGACGCGGCGCGGTCGTCGGCCTGACCTGCCGGGTCGGCAGGGCCGTGGTCGGCACCGTCAACATCGTGCGCGATCTGATCGAGACCGGGCGCTCGACGTTGCTGCTCGGCCGTCCCGGCGTGGGCAAGACGACGCTCCTGCGTGAAGCGGCGCGCATGCTGGCCGACGAGCTCGACAAACGCGTCGTCGTGGTCGACACTTCGAACGAGATCGCGGGCGATGGCGACATCCCTCATCCGGGCATCGGGCGCGCGCGCCGAATGCAGGTTCCGACGCCATCCGAACAGCACTCGACGATGATCGAGGCGGTAGAGAACCACATGCCGGAAGTCGTCGTCATCGACGAAATCGGCACCCAGGCCGAAGCGTTCGCCGCGCGCACCATCGCCGAGCGCGGCGTCCAGCTGATCGCGACCGCCCACGGCAACGAGCTCGAGAACCTGCTGCAGAATCCGACCCTCTCCGATCTCGTCGGCGGCATCCAGGCGGTGACGCTCGGCGACGACGAGGCGCGGCGCCGCGGTAGCCAGAAGACGGTGCTCGAGCGCAAGGCGCCGCCGACCTTCGACGTGCTGATCGAGATCCGCGACAAGGACCGCTTCGCGGTCTACGCCGACGTCGCCGAGGTCGTCGACCGCGCGCTGCGGGGCGGCGCCGCGCGGCCGGAGATCCGCGTGCGCGGCGCCGACGGTAGCGTCGGGATCGAGCAAGCACCGGCCGCCGAAGCGGGCGGCGCGCCGACGGCGGCGCCCGATTGGCGACGACCGCGGCGACAGCGCTTGGTGCGCCTGCTCCCCTATGCCGTCTCGGCACCTCGGCTCGAGCGCACGATCCGCGATCTGCGCCTACCCGCCGTCGTGGTCGACCGCCTTTCCGACGCCGACTGTGTCGTCACCTTGAAGTCGCAGGAGAGGCGGCTGCCCAAGACGCTCCGAGCGACCGAAACCCACGGCAAGCCGATCCACGTGCTGCGCAACGGCACCACCGGGCAGATCGAGACGTTCTTGCGCGGCCTGTTCGACGTCGGCGATCTGCTCGACGAGCAGCGCAACGCGATCGCCGAGGTCGAGGCGGCGATCGCCGCCGCCGCCGAGGCCGGCCGCGCCGTCGAGCTCGCGCCCCAGGCGAGCTTCGTCCGCCGCCTTCAGCACGAGACGGTGGGGCGGCGCGGCTTGACCTCCACGTCGCGCGGTGACGAGCCGTTTCGCCGGGTCGTCGTCTTCCCGGAGAGTTGAGCCTGCCAACGGGTTGCGCGCTCGCGCCGCCGCCGTCCACGCCCGATCTGAGGCTCGGCAGGCTCGAAGGGCGGCCGTTTCTGCTCTACTAGGCGGCCGATACCGGCCGATAGGAAGACACGATGCCCCGCTCCATGGCTCTCCGTCTCGCAGGCTCCGCGCTTCTCGTAGCGCTCGTCGGCGTGCTCGCCCTGCCGGCGATCGCGCCGGCCGACGACGGCGGAGCTGCGACCACGTTTCCGCCGCCGCTCGAGAGCTACACGGGCGAACAGGGATTGTCGCTCACCGAGATCCTCGTGCGGCGGGCGCGCGCCGAGCCGCTCAACCTGGTGTCGACGCTGCTCTTTCTGGCGGCCGTCGTTCATACTTTCTTTGCGCCGAAGATCGCCGCCTACGCCCATCGGCTCGAACATCGCCCGGCCCACGACTACGACCAGGACGGCGAGATCGAGCCACACGAGCGGCCGCTCGACGTGCGCAGCTTCAAGGCGGAGATGTTGCATTTCTTCGGCGAGGTCGAGGCGGTTTTCGGGCTCTGGGTCGTGCCGCTCTTCCTGATCCAGGTCATCACCAAGGGCTGGGGTACGGCCGAGGCGTTCATCGGCAAGGGCGTGCACTTCACCGAGCCGGTCTTCGTCGTCGTCATCATGGCGATCGCCTCGACCCGGCCGGTCCTGCAATCCGCCGAGGGCGTCATCGGTCGGTTCGCCCGGCTCGGCGGCGATACACCCTTCGCTTGGTGGCTCGCGATCCTCACCCTGGGTCCGTTGCTCGGGTCGTTCATCACCGAGCCGGCCGCCATGGTGATCTGCGCGCTGTTGCTCTCACGCCGACTCTACGCGCTCGGACCGTCCCGCCGGCTCGCCTACGGCACCCTCGGGCTCCTGTTCGTCAACGTCTCGGTGGGCGGCACACTCACCCACTTCGCGGCGCCACCGGTGCTCATGGTCGCCGGCAAGTGGGGGTGGGGATTCACCCACATGGCGAGCCAGTTCGGCTGGAAGGCCGTGCTCGGCATTCTGGTCTCGAACGCTCTCTACGCGGCGCTGTTTCGCCGCGAGTTCGATCTCCTCGCCGAGCGCGCTGCCGAACGCGGCGATGTCGCCCTCAGCCGGCGCGCGCCGGTGCCGGCCTGGGTGGTCACGGTACACCTCGGCTTCCTCGCCTGGACCGTAGCGACAGCGCACACTCCGGCTCTCTTCGTCGGTGGCCTGCTCTTCTTCCTCGCCTTCATGCAAGCCAGCATGCCGCACCAGGATCCCCTCAACCTCCGCTCGCCGCTCCTGGTCGGCTTCTTCCTCGGCGGGTTGGTGATCCACGGCGCCCTCCAGCAGTGGTGGATCGCCCCGGTGCTGGGCAGCCTGGCCGAGTTGCCGCTCTTCTTCGGTGCCGTCGTCCTGACCGCGTTCAACGACAACGCCGCGATCACCTATCTGGCCTCTCTCGTCCCCGACCTGAGCGACACGATGCGCTACGCGGTCGTCGCCGGGGCGGTCACCGGCGGCGGCCTGACGGTAATCGCCAATGCCCCGAATCCCGCCGGGCAGTCGCTGCTTGCCAAGCACTTCGAAGGGAGCATCTCGCCGCTCGGCCTGTGCGGCGGCGCGCTGCTGCCGACACTCGTGCTGGCGGCGGCCTACCTCCTTCTCTGATGCGCGCCGCGCGCCGCGGCGTGGCGACGCTCGGCGACGGTGATGGCCGCGACGAGCTCCTCGGCGACCGGCTCGCGCGCCGCCTCGACCTCCTCGGCGTAGCCGCGCCGCACCGGAGCCGACAACTCTCCGGGCAGCAACAGGAGCCAGGGGATCGAGCGACCGCGGGCTTCCTGCTGGAGCGCGCGCACGAAGCCCAATCCGTCCGGCAACCCGCCCTCGGGATCGACCAGGACCGCCGCGGCGCCGTCCCCCTCCAGTGCCCCGAGCGCCGACCCGGCGGTGTCCGCGACATGGACGCGCCAGCCTGCCGCCTCGAGCGCCCGCACGCGTTCGCCACGCCGCTCGGCCTCGCCACCCAGCATCACCACCAGCCCCGGCTCGCTGTCGCGGTCAGGCGCGAAGGCGAGGCTCGTCACGGTCTGGGCGACCTCCTCCGGATCCGCCGTGGCGGGCAAGACCCTGTCGAAACCGAGGGCCCAGCCCCGATCGGAGCCGGCGGCAGCGACGACGACGACGAGCGGCGCGCCGCTTCTCACGAGCTCCCGTTCGAGGCTGGCCGATCCTCGCCAGTGCTCGGGCCTCGACGGATCGAGCCGAGTGACGACGGCTACCGGCTCCAGCTCGCGGATCATCCTGCGCGCCTCCTCGAGATCGGGCGCACGCACAACCAGGCGGCCGCCCGGTTCGAGATGCTGCGCAAAGAGCCGGAATCGCGCCGGATCCGGTTCCATCAGCACGACGCGCGGCAGAGCGGCCACCGCTCCCGAGCGCTCCTCTTCCGGACTCGGCTCGAGCACCCGGTCCGGCGCGACGGGGAGGAGCAGGAGCAAGGTCGCGCCCGCGCCACGCGAGCGGTCGACTCGCAACGTGCCGCCGAGCAGGCGTGCGAGCTGGCGCGCGATCGGCAGCCCCAGACCGGTCCCGGTCGCATCGCCCGGCTGCGCCGACGCCTGCCGAAACGGCTCGAAGATCCACTCTTGATCCTTCTCGCCGATGCCCGGCCCCTGGTCGGAGACGGCGAGCTCGTGGCTGTCCGCGCCGAGCGGCGATTCGGACCCCTCGATCCGGCGCGCCCGAATCGCGACGACACCCTCCACCGGCGAGAACTTGATCGCGTTCGAGAGCAGGTTGAGCAATATCTGCCGCAACTTGGCGACATCGGTCCGGACCTCGTCGAGCCCCGGATCGATCTGGATCTCGAGGTGAACGCCTCGGGTCACCGCGAAACCTTCCATGAGGGAAGTCACGCTCGTGACCAGCGCGCCGAGAGACACGCCCTCGATCTGAATCTCCATCCTCCCAGCTTCGAGTTTGGCCTGATCGAGGAGATTGTTGACTAGGCCCAGGAGGTGGTTGCCGCTCTCGCGGATGTTGGCGAGAAAGCGCAGCTCGCGAGCATTCAAGCGACCGGAGGCTGCGGACGCGAGCAGCTCGGAAAAACCGAGAATCGAGGTGAGCGGAGTACGCACTTCGTGGCCGAGCCTGGCGAGCAGCTCGCCCCGCTCCTCGACGTGAGCGCGCGCGAGAGCATAGCTGCGATCGAGGGTGGAGAGATGCTCGGCCAGCGCGCGCGCGTAGCGCGCGAGGTCCTCGGTGCGCTCGCCGACGCGCCGCTCGAGCTCGCGTGCCCTTGCCTCGATGCGCCGTGTGCGTGCGCCCATCGCTATCGCCACCAGCGCCACCAGCGCCGCGAGCCCGCCCACCCGGACGAGCGGTAGTTGCCACCACGCAGGTCGGACCGTCAGGGCGAGCAGCGCCGGTTCCCCCCACGCTCGCTCCCTCCGCGCTGCCCGTACCTGCAATCGGTAGCGTCCCGGGCCGAGGTTGGTGAATTCGCGGAATGGTTCTCCCTTGGGCTCGGGCCAGCTCGTGTCGAGCCCATCGAGTTTGAACTGGAAGCGCAGACCTTGCTGCCGCTGGAAGGTGCGCGCGCGCGCCTCGACGCGCAGACTATGATCTCCCGCCGCGAGCACGAGCGGCGCCGCACCGAGCCACTCGGTCCGCTCGGGCCGGTCGAGCGCGGAGAATGGCGCCGCGAAGATCCGATCGTGCCGAGTCACCACGCGCTCGATCGCCACTGTGGGTGGCGTCTCGGACGCGGGCTCGAGACTGGCCGGCAGACCCGACAGCCCGCCCTTGAAACCGAACCAGAACCGACCGGCCGCGTCGCGAGCGTAGGCGCTCGAGTGCGAGACCTCGGTCGCGATCGGCCCGTCGCCACGCGCGAAACGGGCGAGAACCCCGCCGGCCCCGCTGTTGGCGCGCGGATCGAACAGGACTACGCCGCGGTTGGTGCCGAGGAGCAGATGCCCGTGCTCGTCGTCGCCGAGCGTGATCACCTGGACGTCCCGCAAGCCCGCCTCGGATCCGTAGGTGACAAAGCGCGGCGGCGCGCCGGAGGGCATCTCGAGCAGCCGGGTGACGTGCCCGTAGCCGCCCATCCAGAAGGTGCCGTCGCGGGTGGCCGCGAGCGACCGCACGGTGCGAATCGGCGCTGCGTTTTCGCTCACGGCGTGAAACCGACCGGCCTGGTACCAACTGAGCCCTTCGCCGTGCGCGATCCAGAGCCGGCCGGCCGAGTCCTCCGCGAAGGCATAAGCCCGGTCGAGAGCGAGGCCATCGCTGCGCGAATAGACCTCGAGGCGGGGGCGGCGAATCGGATCGTCTAACCCGGCGATCCTTCCCGTCGCGAGCGACGTGCCGACCCAGAGATCCCCACGCGCGTCGGCGTGGAGCGCGAAGATGGTGCCCGGCCAAGGTTCCGGTGAGTCGAATGGCCAGACGCAACGCCCCTCGACGGTGAGCCTGCAGATGCCGCCTTCGGTGCCGACCCAGAGCCTTCCCCGCGCGTCGCGCGCGAGTGCCCAGACCCAGCGCCCGGGCAGTCCCTCCGCGGTGCCGTAGACCTGCACGTGGGGCTCGCCGTGAGGACCGAGCTCGATCCGCGCGAGACCCCCGACCGTGCCCGCCCAGATCGCCCCGGAAGGATCCGTCGCGACCGCGTAGACGTGGCCGCCCGGCAGTCCCTCGGCGGTGCCGTAGCTCCACAGATCGAGGCCGTCGAGCCGGGCGAGCCCCCCTTCGATGCCGATCCAGAGCGATCCGCTCGAGTCGAGCTCGAGCGTGCGGATGTCGTCGTCGAGCAGGCCGTTCGCCTCGCGCACGGTGCGGCAGCCGCGGGCCGCCGCCGGTGGGCAGATCGCAAGCCCCTGGTCGGTGCCGACGAAGAGCTCCCGATCGGGTCCGATCAGAAGCGCGTAGACGTCATCGCTCGGCAGGCCGTCCGCGGTCGTGAAGCGTTCCAATCGTTCGCCGACGAGATGGACGAGGCCGCCGCCACGGGTCCCAATCCAGACATCGCCCGGCCCGGCCTCGACCAACGCGCGCACGACGCCGTGGCCGAGCTGTTCGGCGCTCCAGGTGCGACACCGCTCGAGCGCGCCGCCCGCGGCGACCGAGCAGCGCGCCAACCCCTGTCCGCGCGAGCCCACCCAGAGCGCGCCGTCGCTCGCGGCGAGCAGCGAGTAGACATAGGTGTCAGCCAGCCCTTCGGCCGCGCCGTAGGCACGAAAGCTCTCCCCATCATAGCTCGCGAGCCCCCGTTCCGTGCCGAACCAGAGGCGACCCTCGCGGTCGAGCACGCTCGCCCAGACCGTGACCGCCGGCAGTCCCGCGAGGTCGGTGATCGCGGCCACCGTTCTGCCGTCGTAGCGGGCGACTCCGCTGTTGGTGCCGATCCAGAGATCGCCGCGGCGATCTTCGACGATCGTCCGAACGGTCGGACTCGGCAACCCCTCCGGCACCGAGATCGTCGTGAAGCGCTCCCCGTCGTAGCGGCACAGACCCCAGCTGGTGCCGACCCAGAGGTATCCGCGCGAATCGAGGTGGACGTCCCAGACTTGGGTGCCGGCGAGGCCGTCGTCGGCGGTGAAGCTCGTGATGGGGAGGCGTTGGGAGCGGAGCGGGGTCGTCACCGCGAGCGAGAACGCCACCAACGCGAGCAGCGTGGCGAGCCGATTGGAGCCGCTCGCACCCGATCGCGACGGGCTGGCTCGATCGCAGTCGCTGCGCTCCGCCATGGGCGCCCCTCCGAGACCCTCCGACGTTTTCTGGCAGCGTACCACCCAGCGTCCCGGCGGCTTCCGTTCACTCGGTCGAGGTCGTGCCTCCGGCAGGCCGCTCGAGCGCGGCTTGAAGCGCGGGCCAGGCGAGCGTGGCGCACTTCACCCGCATGGGGAACTCGGCGAGCCCGTTCCGGATCCCCGCCCAGGTTGTCTCAACCAGAGGAGAGCCGCTCGCCCGCCATTTCGTCGGTCGCCGGGCCGGCTTGCCAGGAGGCCGGGGAATGTCCCGAATCGTCCGAATCTCTCTCACCATCGCCTTCGCCCTCGCGGCAGCGCTCTGGAGCGGGGGCGCCCAGGCCCAGATCAGCTTCGATCCGCCCGCGACCCACACGGCGTCGACCGCTCCCAATGGCCTCGCCTTCGGCGATTTCGGCGGCGACGGCCCCCTTGACCTGGCGGCGACCCTCGACGGCCCCGACCGCGTTGAGATTCGTACCAACTCCGGAGGCGGCGGTTTCAGCGCTCCGGTCCCGGTCCTTCTGACTGCGGGCAGCGGCCCGCACTCGCTGGTAGCGGTCGATGTCGACAACGACGACGATGTCGATCTCATCGTCACTTTGCAGAACGACGATGAGATCCAGATCCTTCTCAACACCGGCGGAGTGCTCGCTGCAGGCACCACGACCGGCGTCGGCGGCTCCGAGCCGCGATTCGTGGCTGCGGGCGACCTCGACGGCAACGGCTTCGCAGACGTGGTGACCTCGAACCGAGACAGCAGCGACCTTTCTGTTCTGCTCAACACGGCGGGCACCTTCGGCGCACCGGGGGCCTATGCCGTCGGCGGCGAGCCACGCGGTGTGGCGGTGGCCGATGTCGACGGCGATCAGCTACTCGACATCGTGGTCTCGAACCACGACGGGCGCCAGCTCCAGCTGTTGCTCAACCTGCCGTCGACCCCGGGCGTGTTCACCCCCGGTCCGGTGCTCTCGGTGGGCGCTCTGCTCCGTCCGGACGGCGTCGCCCTTGCCGATCTCGACGCCAACGGGCACCGCGACCTGGTCGCGGGCACGTCCGGGAACGGTTTCAACTTCGCCACCGTGTTCTTCAACCAGGGCTCGGAGATCTTCGGTCCGGCGACCCACTTCGCGACCGGCGGCCTCAATCCGGGAGCGGTCGTTCTCGCGGACTTCGACCTCGATGGCAAGCGCGATATCGCCCTCGCCAACCAGGACTCGAACAACCTCTCGGTGCTCCCGAACCTCGGCGCCGGAACGTTCGGGGCGGCGATCCTGCTGCCGGTAGGAATCAGCCCTCAGTCGCTTGTCGGCGACGATCTCGATCGAAACGGCACCGTCGATCTCTCCTGCGTCAACCAGGATTCGGACTCGATCACGGTCTACCTCGATGACAGCGGGGTTCTCTTTGCCGACGGCTTCGACTCGGGCGACAGCTCGCACTGGTCGGTCGTGGTGCCGTAGCGACGACAACACGGCTCCGTTCACTCGGTGGAGATCGTACCTCCGGCCGGCCGCTCGAGCGCGGCGTGAAGCGCGTGCCAGGCGAGCGTGGCGCACTTGACCCGCATCGGGAACGCGGCGACTCCGGCGAACGCCGCGAGCTTGCCGAGGTCGACGTCCGGATCGGCCCCGCCCCCCGTCACCAGGGCGTGAAAGGCCTCGAAGAGGCGCTCGGCCTCCTCGATCGTGCACCCCTGCAGCGCCTCGCTCATCAGCGACGCCGACGCTGTCGAGATGGCGCAGCCGCTGCCGTCGAAGCCGAGCGCCCGGATGAGGCCGTCCTCGACGCCGACATAGACCTTGACCCGGTCGCCGCACAGCGGATTGAACCCCTCCGCTTCGCGATCCGCGCCCAGCGGCCGCCCGAAATGCCGGGGCGTTCGGTAGTGGTCGAGCAGCACCTGCTGATAGAGATCCGCCAGCTCGTTCATCGCGCGTCCACGGTGAACAGGTCGCGCGCACGCTCCACCGCGGCGACCAGGGTATCGACTTCGCCGATCGTGTTGAATGCCGCGAACGAGGCGCGGACCGTCGCGGGCACGCCGAGGCTACGCATCAGTGGCTGGGCGCAATGGTGCCCGGCGCGCACGGCGATGCCGGCGGCGTCCAGGACCGTGCCGACGTCGTGGGCGTGAATGCCGTCGACCACGAACGAAACGACGCCGGCGCGCTGCCGCGGCCGACCGAGGACGCGGACGCCTTGCGAGGTCGTCCGAGCCGCGCGACGACCCGCGCGACGAGCGTCTCCTCGTGCGCCGCGATCGACGCGCGCCCGACCCGTTCCATCCAGTCGACCGCGGCGGCGAGGCCAATCGCCTCGGCGGCGGCTGGGGTGCCCGCTTCGAAGCGATGCGGCGGATCGGCGTAGTCGGTCGTGTCGTCGCCCACGGTGCGAATCATGCCGCCGCCGAGCTGATAGGGGGGAAGCTCCCGGCCCAGCGCCGCGCGCAGATAAAGCGCGCCGATCCCCGTCGGCCCGTAGGTCTTGTGACCCGAGAAAGCGTAAGCGTCGACTCCGAGCGCGGCGACGTCGACCGGCAAATGGGGCGCTCCCTGGGCGCCGTCGACGACCACGATCGCGCCGACTCGATGGGCCCGCGCCGCGATCTCGGCGACCGGCAACACGGTGCCGAGGGCGTTCGAAACGTGCGGCAGCGCCAGCAGCCGCGCGCGCGAGGAAAGCGACGCCGCGACCGCGTCGACGCTCACTTCGCCCCGATCGTCGCACTCGACGATGCGGAACTTCGCTCCGCGCTCGGCGGCGAGCCGTTGCCAGGGCACGAAATTCGAGTGGTGGTCGAGCCGGGTGACCAACAGCTCGTCGCCGGGACCGATGCGCGGCGCCAGCGTCGCGGCGAGCAAGTTGATCGCCTCGGTGGTGCCCCGGACGAATACGATCTCGGCCGGAGTGGCGGCCCCGAGGAACCGAGCGACCGATTCCCGCGCGCGCTCGTACGCCGCGGTCGCCTCGGCCGAGAGCCGATGAACGCCCCGCGCCACCGAGGCGTAGCCCTCGCTGTAGAAACGGTCCATGGCTTCGAGGACGGCGCGCGGTTTCTGCGCCGTCGCGGCACTATCGAGGTAGACCAACGGCCGACCACCGACGCGGCGATCGAGGATCGGAAACTCCGCGCGTAGAGCGGCGACGTCGATTCCGTCCGCTGCCGCTGGTCTCGCCGCTGCCGGCCGTGCCATTGTCGCCTCCCTCTCCGGCGCTCCCTCAGACCGCGTCGCGCACCACCTCGCCCTGCGGCACCCAAGCGAACAGGAACTCCTGCAGCTCGGCGTGGAGCGACGGCACCTTGACCCGCGCTACCAGGTCCGCGGCGAAAGCGTACGTCAGGAGACTGCGCGCCGCCTCGAGGCCGATGCCGCGGGAGCGCAGGTAGAAGACGGCTTCGTCGTCGAGCTGGCCGACGGTCGAGCCGTGCGTGCACTTGACGTCGTCGGCGTAGATCTCGAGCTGCGGCTGCGAGCTGGCGAGCGCGTCCTCGGAGAGCAGCAGGTTGCGGTTGGTCTGCTTCGCATCCGTCTTCTGGGCGCCGGGATGGACGTGGATCCGGCCCGAGAATACCGACCGGGCACGGCCGTCGAGCACGCCCTTGTAGAGCTCGTGGCTGTTGCAGTGGGGTGCCTCGTGGTCGACGCGCATGTGGGTGTCGACAAGCTGCTTGTCGACGACCAGGTAGAGGCCGTTGAGCGTCGCCTCGCTGCCCTCGCCGGTCAGCGCGCAGCGGATGTCGTGGCGCACGATCGCGCCACCCAGCGAGAACGAATGGCTGGAGACGCTGGCGCTCCGGCGGGTCTCGATGGCGATGCCCGACAGGTGGAACGCTTCCTTGCTCTCGCGCTGCAGCTTGTAGTGGTCGACCACCGCCGACTGCTCCGCGACCAGCTCGGTGACCGGGCAGATCAGGTAGCGCGCTCCCGGCTCACCGGCGAAGCTCTCGATCACCGTCGACTGCGAGCTCTCGCCCGCCACGATCACCGTGCGCGGGAAGCTCGCGGTCGGCTCGGCCGCGGCGGTCGAGAAGAAGATCAGGTGAACGGGTTGCTCGACGAGCGCGCCACGCGCGACCCGGAGCACCGCGCCATCCTCGAAGAGGGCGGTCGACAGGGCCAGAAAGGGATGGCTGTCGAAGCGGGCGCGGCGCCCGAGCACCGCCTCGACCTCGGCGTCGCCGGCGGCGGCGATTCGCTCGAGTGGATCGAAACTCAGCCCGGCCGGCGTGGTCGCGGCCGACAGCTCGGCGACGAAGCGACCGTCGATGAACACGAGCTCGCAGGTCCCCGCGAGACGGAAGGGCGCGATCGCGCGAACGAGCGCCGCGGGGGCGACCACGCCCGGCTGGACGAAGTGCGTGCGCGCCACCGGGCCGACGTTGGTCGACCGCCACTCCTCGTCGCGCGGGGTGGGGTAGCCGAGCGCGCGGAAGCGCTCGGCGGCCCGCAGCCTGAGCGCCCTCACGCTTTCGGCCTGCGGGCGCGCGAGCGCCGCCTCGAGCTCGGCGGCGAACGGCACGGCGTCGGTCAGAGTCTCCGTCATCTTCGCCCGCTCAGGCCGGCGCGCCAGCCGGCTCGACCTCGAGCCAGGAATAGCCCTTCGATTCGAGCGCGAGCGCGAGCTCCTTGCCGCCCGATTGGACGACTCGGCCGTCGATCAGGACATGGACGAAATCGGGGACGATGTAGTTGAGCAGCCGTTGGTAGTGGGTGATGACCAGGAAGCTGCGCTCGGCCGAGCGCAGGCTATTGACGCCGTCGGCGACGATGCGCAGCGCGTCGATGTCGAGTCCCGAGTCGGTCTCGTCGAGCACGCAGAGGCGCGGCTCCAGAACGGCCATGTGGAAGATCTCGTTCCGCTTCTTCTCGCCGCCCGAGAAACCCTCGTTGACCGGGCGCTGGAGCAGGCCCTCGTCGAGGCCCACCAGTGTGACCTTCTCCTTGATCAGCTTCAAGAAATCGATTGCGTCGTGCTCGGACAATCCTCGGTGCTTGCGCACGGCGTTGACCGCGGCTTTCAAGAAGTAGGTGTTCGAGACTCCGGGGATCTCGACCGGATACTGAAACGCGAGAAAGATGCCCTCGCGGGCCCGTTCTTCGGGCGACATCTCGACGAGATCCTCGCCGTCGAACAGGATGCGGCCCTCGGTGATCTCGTAATCGGCTTTGCCCGCGAGGATCTGCGCGAGGGTCGACTTGCCGGAGCCGTTCGGACCCATGATGGCGTGGACCTCGCCCGGCTCGAGCGTGAGGTCGACGCCCTTGAGGATCTTCTTGCCTTCGACTTCGGCGTGCAGGTTCTGGATTTCTAGCAGCATTCTCGATTCATCCGTATCGTCGGTTCTTCGTTCGTCGGCATTCGTGCCCTCGCGGGTCCTGTCCGGCCCGCTTCCCATGGATGCTCGCTTCGCTGCGCGTCCATGGGAGCCCTCGGTCCGGCCACCCGCTCCTACGTCCTTCGTTCTCTCGCCCTCGCGGGTCCTGTCCGGCCCGATTCTCATTGGTGCTCGCTCCGCTGCGCGCCCATGGGAGCCCTCGGTCCGGCCACCCGCTCCTACATCGATTCGCTCTTTCCCCTCAACCGACGCTTCCTTCCAGGCTCACCGCCAGCAGCTTCTGCGCCTCGACGGCGAACTCCATCGGGAGCTCGCGGAAGACCTCTTTGCAGAAACCGTTGACGATCATCGAGACCGCGTCCTCGGTGTCGATGCCGCGCGAGTTGCAGTAGAAGATCTGGTCCTCCCCGATCTTCGATGTCGTCGCTTCGTGCTCCATGCGGGCGGTCGGGTTCTGCACGTCGATGTAGGGGAACGTGTGGGCCCCGCACTGGTCGCCGATCAGCATCGAATCGCACTGCGAGTAGTTGCGGGCGCCGGTGGCGCCGGCGAGGATCTTGACCAGGCCGCGGTAGGTGTTCTGGCCCCGACCGGCGGAGATCCCTTTCGAGACGATGTTCGAGCGCGTGTTCTTGCCGACATGGATCATCTTGGTGCCCGTGTCGGCCTGCTGGTAGTTGTTGGTCAGCGCCACCGAGTAGAACTCGCCGATCGAGCCGTCTCCCTTGAGGATGCACGAGGGGTACTTCCAGGTGATCGCCGAGCCGGTTTCGACCTGGGTCCAGGAGATTTTCGAGCGGTGTCCCTTGGCGAGACCGCGTTTGGTGACGAAGTTGTAGATGCCACCCTTGCCCTCTTTGTCGCCCGGGTACCAGTTCTGGACCGTCGAGTACTTGATCGTTGCGTCGTCGTGAGCCACGAGCTCGACGACCGCGGCATGGAGCTGGTTCTCGTCGCGCATCGGCGCGGTGCAGCCCTCGAGGTAGGAGACGTGCGCCCCCTCCTCTGCGACGATCAGCGTGCGCTCGAATTGCCCCGACATCCGGGCGTTGATGCGGAAGTAGGTCGAGAGCTCCATCGGGCAACGCACGCCCTTGGGCACGAAGACGAAGGAGCCGTCCGAGAAGACCGCCGCGTTCAGCGCGGCGAAGAAGTTGTCGTTCGGCGGCACGACCGAGCCAAGGTACTTCTTGACCAGCTCGGGATGCTCGCGCACCGCCTCGGACATCGAGCAGAAGATCACCCCCGCCTCCGCCAGGCGGGACTTGAACGTCGTCGCGACCGATACCGAGTCGAACACCGCGTCGACCGCGACGCCCGCGAGCTTCCCCCGCTCGTGCAGCGGAATGCCCAGCTTCTCGTAGGTCTTGAGCAGCTCGGGGTCGACTTCGTCGAGCGATTTCGGAGCGTCCTTCATCGACTTGGGCGCCGAGTAGTAGCTGAACGCCTGGTAGTCGATCGGCGGGTATTCGACCTTGGCCCACTTCGGCTCGGTCATCGTCAGCCAGTGCCGGAAGGCCTTGAGACGAAGCTCGAGCATCCAGTCGGGCTCGTGCTTGATCGCGGAGAGCCGGCGTACGACATCCTCGTCGAGACCGGGCGGAAAGGTCTCCGCCTCGATCTCGGTGACGAAGCCAAACTGATACTCGCGCTGAGCGAGCTGTGCGATGGTCTGGGTGTCGGTCATCGACTGGTCTTCCTTCCTCTACTGTCCATTTCTACGTCGCCGGTCGATCCGCGGCCGCGGCAGCGCGGGCGTCGCCGATGCGCACCAGGCCGAGCCCGGCTTCGGGATCAGCCAGGTCCTCGAGGGAGATCTCCGACAGCGCCCGCTCGACGGCTTGGTTGATTCGTTGCCAGTGGCCGCGCACGCCGCAGTAGGTCTCACGGTCGCACTCGCCCGGCGAACCATCGATGCAGATGGTGAGCGCCACCGGACCCTCGAGCGCCGTGACGATCTCGGCGGCGCTGATCTCGCGCGCCGGGCGGGCGAGCGAGTAGCCCCCCTTGACGCCGCGCTGAGAGCGCACGACGCCGCTCTTGGCGAGCTGTTTCAAGATCTTGGCGACGGTCGGCAGCGGCAGCCGCGTCTCCTGCGCGAGCTCGGGCGCGTTGGCCGCCCGGGCCGGTTCGGCCGCGAGCTCCGAGAGGAGCACGAAGCCGTAGTCGGTCTGTTTCGTCATCCGGATCATGGTCGTCGGGAGCCGCCGTCCGCCCGGACCGACAGGGCCGTCGAGCGAAATCGTACAGATCCGGTCCTGATTCTAGCGGAAGTCGGCTCGACTGTCTCCCCCCACCTACCAGCCGCGGGCGGGCCGTCAGCCGTCGAGTAGATCGCGGATGCGGCGCTCGAGGACGTCGGCGGAGAAGGGCTTCTGCAGGAAGGCCGAGTTCTCCTGGAGCTTGCCGTAGCGGAAGATGAGGCTGTCGGAGTAGCCCGACATGTAGAGCACGCGGAGCTCCGGACGGGCGCGCAGCAGCCGCTGCGCGAGATCGCTGCCGGAGGTTCCGGGCATCACGATGTCGGTGAGCAGCAAGTCGAGGTCATCGCCCAGCTGATCGGCGAGCTCGATCGCTTCGTTCGCGTTGGCCGCGGCGAGGACCCGATAGCCGCGGTCGGCGAGGATCTGCTCGGCGAGGTTTCGGATCATGTCTTCGTCTTCGACCAGCAGGATCGTCTCCTTGACCGGCTCGCCGCTCGCCACGGCCGCGGCCGCAGCCACCACGACGGCGTCTTGCGCTGCCGCCTCCGAGCGCGGAAAGTAGACAAGAAAGGCGGTGCCCTGTCCTGGATGGCTGTCGGCGAAGATGAAGCCGGCGCACTGCTTGACGATGCCGTAGACGGTCGAGAGGCCGAGCCCCGACCCCTTGCCGAGCTCCTTGGTGGTGAAGAAGGGCTCGAAGAGCCGCGCCATCGTCGCCGCGTCCATCCCCTCTCCGGTATCGCGCACCGAGAGTCGCACGTAGCTCGCGTCGAGCACGGTTTGCACGCCGCGCCGCACGATCTCCTCGCGGTTCACGACCGCGGTGGCGAGCTCGATCCGGCCGCCACGTGGCATCGCATCGCGAGCGTTGACGACCAGGTTGGCCAGCACCTGCTCGACCATTGCCGGATCGACGTGTACCGGCCCGACCCGCGTCTCGGCGAGGTTGACGATGACCACCTCCTCGCCGACCATCCGGCGCAGCATGCCCAAACGCTGCTCGATCAGCTCGTTCAGATCGAGGTCGCGCGGACGCGCCGGCTGGCGCCGCGAAAAGGCCATCAGCTCGCGCGTCAGGTCGGCCGCCCGCTCGCCCGCTTTCAAGATCTCCATCACCTCGCCGCGCATCGGATCGCTCGACCGTAGGCGCGAGAGGATCCTCTCGCCGTAGCCGTTGATCGCGGTCAACAGATTGTTGAAATCGTGGGCGACGCCACCAGCGAGTCGCCCCACGGCCTCGAGCTTGACCGCCTGGCGCAGCTGGTCCTCGAGCCCACGCCGCTCGCTCACGTCGCGTCCCGTGCCGTGGATCGACACCGGCACGCCGTCGCGCTCGACCAGGCGCGAGCTCACCTCCACCTGTGCGAAATCGCCGGTGCGGGTGCGCAGTCGCGCCTCGTAGAAAGTCCGCGACTTGCCGTCGACGAGCTTCTCCCGAATCGCGCGACGAACGATCTTGCGCTGATCTTCCTCGACGATGAAGCGCTCCCAAGGCGAACCGATGATCTCCTCCTGGGCGTAGCCGAGCAGGGTCGCCATGGCCCCGTTGGCCGAGAGGAACCGTCCTTCGAGATCGAGCGACCAGACCGAGTCGGTGGCGTTCTCGACCAGCTCCCGGTATTTTTCCTCGCTCTCCCTGAGCTCGCCCTCGAATCGATTCCGCTCCCAGGCCGCCGCGAAGAGCGCCGCCGCCGCGCGGAGCGCTCCCACCTCCTCGGCGCTCCACCGGCGCTCCCGCCGGCAGTCGTCGAAACCGACGAAGCCCCAGAACGACTCGCCAACGAAGATCGGCGCCAGCAGGATCGCGAGAATCTGCTGACCACCGAGGAGCGCGATGGTCGCCGAATCGACCTCTGCGCCAGCTTGGGCGACCGGCTCACCCCACGCGAGCGGCACCGCGAACGCCTGGAAGCGCTCGGCGAACAGCGGCATGCCTTGGAGCTCGACGTTGGTGATCTGCGACTCGATACCGGGCGCCACCCATTCCCAGCGCAAGTCGGCGAGCAGCTCGCCCTGCTTGTCGGTGTGGTTCTCGAAGAGGTAGACGCGGCTCGTCTCCGACGCCTGGCCGAGCATCTCCAGCATCCGTCGCACGGCTCCATCGAAGTCGCCGGAGGTGAGGAAGCGCTGCGCGATGGTGGCGAGCGCAAGCAGCAACCGTCCGCGCCGCTCGAGCTCGTTCTCGTCGCGCGCGCGCTCGCTGATGTCGATCGACAGCGCGGTTGCCGCCACAACCTCGCCCGCGGCGTCGCATCGCGGTTGCACGCGGGTCTCGTAGAGGCGCCCGCCGTATTCGATCCGCGCCGTCACCGGCTGGCCGGCCAGCGCCCGCCGGAACAGCTCCAAGAGGTCGGGACGATCGACGCAGATCTCGTAGAGGGAGGCCCCAACCATCTGGCCGGGAGCGAGGTCGAGCGCCGCCAGCGCGGCGCCTTCGGAGAAAGTGATCACTCCTTGTCGGTCGACAGACCAGACCGCGATCGGCAGGCCCGCCAGGATCTGCCCGAGCCAGTTCACGCCGGCCTCTTCAGGGGACTCGAGAGGCTCGCCAGGGGTCACGGGCCTGAGGATTCCTCGGCCGACGATCCATCGTCTGCCAGCGGCACCTCGCGCTGCGGTTGCGGTCCCACGGCCACGGGCACGGGCACGTCCGCGCCGAGCAGTGTCGCCACCCAGCGTAGCTCGTCGCTCGACTGGAGCAGGATCTTGAGGCTCATGGTGAGCGGCACGGAGAGAAACATGCCTACCGGACCCCAGAGCCACCCCCAGGCCACCAGCGAGACGAAGACGACCAACGGCGAAAGACCGAGCCGGCGCCCCATCAGCGCGGGCTCGAGCAGGTTGCCGAGCACCGTGCCGAGCACGACGTACCCGATCGCCACGGCGAGCGACTTGGCTGGGTCGTATTGCACGAAGGCGAACAGAATCGGCGGTACGCCCGCCAGGATCGCGCCCACGTTGGGGATGAAGTGGCAAGCGAACGCGATCAGGCCGCACAGGACCGGGAAATCGACCCCCAGAAAGGCGACCCAGGAGCCGGCCGCGAGACCGATCACCGCCGACATCGCGGTCTTGATCAGCAGATAGCGCTGCAGCTCGGAGGAGACGTGGGCAAAGCGCTCGATCCGCTCGCGGACTCGCAGCGGCATCCGCTCGAGCTTGCCCGGCACTTGAACGGCCTCGAAGAGGAGAAAGACGAGGGTGAGAAATACGACTGTCGACGCGGACAGAATGGTGACCGCGCCCTTGACGGTGCCGCCGGCAAGGCCGAGGATCGCCTCCGGTCGCTGCCACTTCAGCGGGATCCAGTCGAGGATCGCGATTCCCTTCTCTTCCCACCACTCGATCGTGTAGGCGAATCGCTCTTGCAGGCTCGCATAGTAGTGGGGCCCGACCTCGCGAAACTCGCCGAGCGAGCCGAGCAGCAGCAGCGCGAAGATCCCGACCACGATGCCCAGGGCCGTCATTGTCACGAGGACCGCGAGACCCGTGGGCACGCCACGGGCGCGGAGTCCGCCAAACAGCGGCTGTGAGAGCAGCGCCAGGAAGAGCGCGAAGGCGAGGGGCGCGAGCACTGGCTGGGCCGCGCGCAGTCCGGCGACTACGATCACGGCCGCCGCCAATCCGGTCAGGAGTCGAAGCGACGGGCGATCGGCGATCGCCGGCTGGGACATGCGAAGCAGTCTAGCACCGGGTCGTTGCGGGCGCGGGCGTCGCGCGCCCTCGTCTCGCGTTATCCTGGTGCCGAGGAGATTACCCGTGCGCAAGGGCTTGCTCTCGCTTCTCGGCCTCGCCGGTGCCCTGCTGGCCGGCTGGATCGCTCTCACATCCGTGGCGCCCGCTTCGTGGATCGCCGGTTGGGCCCCTTGCCCGCGCAACTGGGCCTGGCTGCCGGCCTGGCTGCCGCGACAGAGTCCGCTCGAGTCGATCTCTTTCGTACTGGATGGTGGACACGGCAAGATCTGCTACGGGCGCCCGTCGCTGCGCGGACGCCAGATGATCGGCACCGAGCGGGTGCCCCATGGCCGTCTCTGGCGGACCGGCGCCAACGAGCCGACGACGCTGCATCTCGATCGGCCCGCGCGCTTCGGCCCGCTGTCGCTGCTACCGGGCAGCTACTCGATCTACACGGTGCCGGGCGAGCGCTCCTGGCAGATCGTCGTCAACCGCGCGATCCGCCAATGGGGCCTCGAGTCCGAGTACGACGAAGAGGTGCGCGACCGGGAGGCCGGCCGCTTCTCGATCGAGCCCGAGACCCTCGCGCGCCCGGTCGAGACCTTGACGTTCTCGGTCGAGCCACTCGCCACCGGTGCCGTCGAGATCTGGATGGCTTGGGAGCGCACGCGCCTGGTCGTGCCGCTCGTCTCCGGCCTGTCGGAAGCAGACCTCGAGGACGACTCGATCGACCTCGACGTCGATCGCGGAGACGAATGAAATGAGCGGCGAGTACCCCTGATCAGCCGAGCAGGGCCTTGATTCGCGCGTACCCGGAGCGGGACACCGGGAGTCGCGTCCCGTCTCGCAGGAACGCGAGCCAGCCATCCTTCGAGTAGCTCTCGAGCCGCGCCAACCGGTCGATGTTGAGCAGGTAGGAGCGATGGACTCGTACGAAGCGCGCCGGATCGAGCTGTGCGCCGAGCTCGCCGAGAGTTTGCTGCTTCCTGTGCTTCTTGCCCGCCACGGCGAATACGACGTAGTCGTCCCGGGCCTCGACGTAGTCGATTCTGTCAGCGGGCAGGACGTGGATCTGCCCCTCCTCGCGCACCAGGACGCGCTCGACCGGACGGCCGGGTGGGCGCGCCGACGCGGCGAGCTCGGCCGGTTTCGGGCCCGCCGCGGGCTTCGCGGCCGCGCTCAGCCGGTCGCGCACGCGCGCGATCGCCTCGGCCAACCGCTCCGGCTCGACCGGCTTGAGCAGGTAGTCGACGGCGTGGACCTCGAACGCCTTGAGCGCGTACTCGTCATAGGCCGTCACGAAGACGACGGCCGGCGCCGCCTCGCCGAGCAGCTCCAGCACCTCGAAGCCCGACAATTTGGGCATCTGGATATCGAGGAAAACCAAATCGGGAGAGAGCTCCTCGCAGCGCTTGAGCGCCTCGAAGCCGTTCGAGGCGAAACCAGCCACCTCGACGCCGCCGAGCTCGTCGAGTTGCTCGGCGAGCAGGCTCCTGGCCAGCGGTTCGTCGTCGACGATCAGCGCGCGCACCGCCGTCTACCCTAACTCGCCGCGGGGATCGCCGGCAGCAGCACGCGGACGCGGTAGCGGTCGGGAGCAGCCTCGATCACGAGGCGTGCCCGGGTACCGAAGAGCGCATCGAGGCGCGCCCGCACGTTGGCGAGACCGACACCGGCGCCACGCGAAGCCGGTCGCTCGGGGTCACAGGGGTTCTCCACCGCGAGCTCGACGTCGCCGCCGCGCCGCCGCGCCTCGATTCGCACCTCGCCTCCTTCGAGCAGATGGGCGATGCCATGGTGAACGGCATTCTCGACCAGCGGCTGCAGCACGAGCGGCGGCACCGAGAGCGTCAGCGTCTCCTCCGTCACGTCGATCGTCGGCCGCAAGCGCTCACCGAAACGGACTTCCTCGATCGCCAGAAAGGTCTCGGCCAGATACATTTCCTCGGCGAGCGGGATGGACTGGCGCGAGCCGAGGCCGAGGCTCTTGCGGAAGAAGCCGGCCATCAGGAAGCACATCCGGCGCGCCGCTCGGGCATCGGTCGAGATCAGCGCGGCGACCGAGTTCAAGCTGTTGAAGAGGAAATGGGGGTCGAGCTGCGCCTTGAGCGATCTGAGCTCGGCATCCCGAGCGTGGACCTGAAGCTCGAGCGCCCGGCGCTCGGCCGCCCGCGAACGCTCGACCGCGGCGAAGAGGGCGTGGAGCAGCGCCGCCAGCGCGAAGAGGAAGACGCCGATCGAGAAGACGAGCGGCACGGCCGCCCGGAACCGCTCCGTCATGCCCACGTAGCCGGCCGCCTCGAGCGCCCGAGACCAAGCGAGGCCGACGGCGAGCCAGATCGCCGCGGCAACGAAAGAGGCTACCGTGAGCATCAGCGCGAGCCGAGGCGCTCCGCTCGCGTCGCTCGCGAGCGACCGCACCGGGTACCAGACGGTCAGGCACTGGAACGCATAGAAGAGCGCCATCGGCAACGCGAAGGCGGCGTTGGTGGCGAGGTCGCCTCCCGGTGCCACCTCCTCGAGGAGCAGCGCCAGCAGAGCACCGAAAGCGAGCGCGACGGCGAGGTAGGCGAAGAGTCGAGCCGGGCGGGCCACGACGGGGTGCACAGCCGCCATCAGTGGTGCACCTCGCCGCCGGCCATGATCACGAAGCCGCGAACGATCAGGACCGGCGCCTCCGACTTCTCGACAGCGCGCGTCCGATCCTCGAAGCCGCCCAGGAGCGGCACCACCTTGAGCTCGATCCGCCAACCCTCGGGCACGGTCAGCTCGATACCGCCCCACATCGCGAAGACGTCGATGGTCGCGCCCTCGGGGGCCAGTTTCGCTCCGCGCAAATCGAGGCCGACGCCCCCCATCACCGCGGTCAGGTCACCGCCCTGAAAGCTCTCCGAGCGGTTCGTCCGCTCGAGCCCCGCCATCATCGCGAAGCTCGAGACGCTCGAGCCGTCGTCGCGGGCGCGCGCGCGAGGTCCACCCAGCGCGCGCCGCACCAGGGCGTAACCCAGCAGCACGAGCATCACCGGCCAGAAGAGCTGGAACGGGTCGATAGGAATTGCGACGTCGAATCCCTTGAGCACTGCAAGAACGGCGAGGACCGCGAAGAGCCAACCCCAGCTCTGGCTCGGGTGCCCGGCACGGCCGACCAGGAACGCGCAGGCCAGTGCGCCGAGGGCGACCGGCCAGAAGATCGGGTAGACATCGCGGCCGTCGAGCATGTCGAGGTTCTCGAGCAGCTCGATCAGGCCGATCAGCGCGACGCCGAGGCCGACTACGAGGCGCGGCCACACCGAAAGAGCGCGCTCAGAGGACATCGCTCTTCTCCCCGATCCGAACCAAGCGGGTTCTGCAGACGACCCGGCCGATCACGATCCAGAAGCCGAGCCCCAGCAAGAAGACCGGCCAGGCCGTTCCCCAGGTGAGCCCAGCGATGCCGAAGATGCTGATCCAGCCGTAGAGGCCCGCGAGAATCAGCCAGAAGCCGCCGCCCCGTCCCTCCCCCTCGTCGAGCAGGAGCTTGGCGACTCCGAGCGCCATCAAGAGAAAGGGCCAGTAGCTCCAAACCGACCTGGGCACATCGAAGCCCAGGTTCTCGGCGATCAGCAGCGCGCCCAGCAGCATCAGAAAGCCACCGAGGATCAAACGCGAGCCGCGGCGCCGGTGGCTGCGAGAATCGGTGCGGGTCACTTCGTCTTCATTGTCCATCTCGGTCCTCCAGGCGGCCGGAACCGTGGCCGCTCGACGATCCTTACGCGCCGCACGAGCTTGCGCCGCAGCAGGACCGGTCAACGCCGGCGTGGCGCCGGTGAACGGCGCGCGCGGCGCGGGCGCTAAGATCTGCCGATGAGCTTTCCGGTCGCCATTGCCCAGGCGACGCCGGCCGTGCTCGACCTCGACGGCTCGGTCGAGCGCGCCTGCACCTGGATCGGCGAGGCAGGACGCGCCGGGGCGAGCCTGGTCGCCTTCCCCGAGACTTGGCTTCCCGTCTACCCTTTCTGGTGCGACGGCGGACGCTTCTCGCGCTGGGGCGATGAGGCGAGCGCGCGGCTTCACGCTCGGTTCTCGCGAGAGTGCCTCGCGCTGCCGTCGCCCGAGCTCGACCGAATCCGCGCGGCGGCACGCGCGGCGAGGGTCGCCGTCGTGATCGGCGCCAACGAGCGGAGCCGTACGGGCACGCTCTACAACGCCCTCCTCTTCCTCGACGAACAGGGCGCGCTGGTCGGACACCGGCGCAAGCTCGTGCCGACTTTCGGCGAACGGTTGATCTGGGGGTACGGCGACGCCGCGGGGCTCGAGGCGTTTCCGCTCGCCGGCGCGCGCGTAGGCGGCCTTGTCTGCTGGGAGCATTGGATGCCTCTCGCCCGCCAGGTGCTGCATGGTGCCGGTGAGCAGATCCACGTCGCGGCCTGGCCCCATGGCAAGGAGCACCACCAACTCGCGTCTCGCCACTACGCCTTCGAAGGCGCCTGCTTCGTGCTCGCGGCAGCGATGTACTTGCCAGCCAGCGCGGTCCCGGCGGACTTCGAGCTCGCCGAGGAGCTCGGCCCGATCGGCGCGACCATCCTCGACGGCGGCTCTTCGATCATCGCTCCGGACGGGCGCTACCTCATCGAACCGGTTTTCGGCCGCGAGGAGCTGCTCGTCGCCGAGCTAGACCTCGATGAGATCCCTCGACGCAAGCTCGTGCTGGACACCGCCGGTCACTACGCGCGGCCCGATCTCTTCCGGCTCGAAGTCCGGACCGAGCCGCTGCCACCCGAACGCTGAGGGCCACGGCTCGCGCAACGAGTGCTCTTTCGTTTCGCCACGCGAGCCGCGCCAGAGAGCACTGCGAGATGTTGTGACTGCGCGCTCGCGCAAGAAAATTCGCGAAACCTCTTGTTTCTTGGCGAAAAATGTTGAGAATTACATCAAACCATTCTCCTTCGCTCGCCATCTCTGCCCAACCTTCTCGCGCGAGAGGCGGCAGCGCAACGAAGCAGCGGAGGAGGGCGGCGCCGAGAGGGCCGCCGAAACGAAGGAGGACTAAATGGCAGCGAAGAAGAAGGCAACGAAGAAGAAGGCCACCAAGAAGCCCGCCAAGAAGGCGACCAAGAAGAAGGCGACCAAGAAGAAGGCCGCCAAGAAGAAGGCCACCAAGAAGAAGGCCACCAAGAAGAAGGCGACCAAGAAGAAGGCCACCAAGAAGAAGGCGACCAAGAAGAAGGCCGCCAAGAAGCCCGCCAAGAAGAAGGCCACCAAGAAGAAGGCCACCAAGAAGAAGGCGACCAAGAAGAAGGCGACCAAGAAGAAGGCCGCCAAGAAGCCCGCCAAGAAGAAGGCCACCAAGAAGAAGGCCACCAAGAAGCCAGCCAAGAAGAAGGCCAAGCGCAAGGCGGCCAAGAAGAAGATGGCAGCGCCGGCTCCGGCGCCCGCGGCACCTCCGGCGTTTATGTAGTCAGCCCAGCCGGACCAAGGCACACGCCCCCGGCGCCTCGCGGCGCCGGGGGTTTTTCCTTCAGGGCCGCGCCGCCACGACCCGGCAACGGGAGCGCTGCTCGGGCCTCCCGCATATACTTCGGCACTGGCGCGCAACCGTCACCCAAACGGAGGAAAACCCCTTGCACAGAAGAACCCTAGCCCTCGCCGCCACCGCTCTCTTCGCGCTCGCCGGCGCCGCAACCGCCACGAGCAAGTTGGAGCTCACCGTCAAGACCCTCGACGGAGAGGCCGTCGTCGGCGCCGATGTCTCGGTTACGGCCGAGAGCGGCGAGGCGTTCGCCGTGGCAGGGCTCAGCGACAAGAAGGGACGCTACAAGACCGAGATCCCCGGCTTCGAACGGATCTATCTGCTCAAAGTCGGAAAGGATGGTTTCACGACGCTCGAGGAGCGACTCGACTTCTCGGCCCAGGGTTTCAAGGCGACCCAGACCGCCGAGATCAGCGTGACCTTGGTGCCGCGCGGTCCTGCCGAGATTTACAACGAAGGCGTGCGCGCGATCCAAGCACGCGATCCCGACACGGCGCGCGCCCGCTTCGAGGAGGCCGTCGCCCTCAAGCCCGACTTCGTCGAAGCCTGGCGGATTCTCTCCCGTCTCTACCTGATGACGGATCGATACGAGGAAACGCTCGCCGCCGACGAGAAGGTCTTCGCGCTCGCGCCCGACGACTCCGAGGCGCTGCGCGATCGCTACGAGGCGCTCGCCGCGCTCGGCCGGAACGAAGAGGCCATGACCGCGCTCGACGTGCTCGCGGCGAAGGACAAGAGCACCGAAGCGGCGAAGTTCCTCTTCAACGCCGGCGCGGCGGCATGGAACGGCAAGGATGCCGAGGCCGCGCGGCGGCGCTTCGAGCAAGCGCTCGCTTGCGATCCGACGCTCTGGCAGGCGCACCAGGCCATGGCGGAGATCCATATCGACGCCAAGGACTGGGACCAAGCGATCGCGGAGATCGACAAGGAGCTCGCCCTCACGCCGCGCAACTTCAAGGCGTTCGAGCGCAAGATCGCGGTGCTCAAGGCGGCCGGCAAGGTCGCCGAGGCGGCCGAGGTCGAGAAGGAGTTGGCGGCGCTGCGCGGCGGCGGCTGACCCACGTCGCGCGCTCCACTCCGCGAAGTCCCCTACGCCGTGGCAGCCGGCCGCACGAGCGCGAGCGCGCGGACAATCACCTGCACTCGCTTCGTATCGGCATTCCAGTCGGGCTACGATCGCGTCATGAGCAAGCCAGCCTCCAAGCCAACGGGAGCCCGGTGATCGGACGCAGGGTTTCCGCCTGGGCGCTGGTCGGCGCCGCGCTCGCGTTCGGTTGGTGGGCTGACCGCCCCCAGGGAGCCGCGGCGAGCGAGGCGGTCGACTGGCGACGCGAGCCCTCGCAGCACCCGACCGACCGCGAGCCGTTCACGCTCGAGACGAGCCACGGCAGGGTGCGTGTCGTGCCCCGCGCCAGCTACGACATCGCGGCGAGAGTCGAGGGAGCCGAACGCTATCGCTTCGATGCGACCGCTTTTCTCTCGCCGCTCGATCTCGCTCTCACCTGGGGCGAGCTGCCCGAACCACGCTGGCGCGACGCGCTCGACTACTCACAGAGCTCGCGCTTCTACTTCTGGCGTACGCCCGACGCCGGGCTCGACCACAGGTACGTGATCACGCACTCCGCCAACATGCACCTGATCCCGGCGACCGCCAACCTCCGCCGCGCGCTGCTCGCGATCGGACCGGGGGACGACATCCGACTGACCGGCCTCCTCGTCGATATCGCGGCGCGCGATCTCTCGTGGCGGACCTCGACCGTGCGGACCGACCACGGCGATCGTGGCTGCGAGATCCTCTGGGTCGAATCGGTGCAAGTCGCCGGCCGCCTCTACGGCGAGGAAGGTAACGGCCAAGAATGACCGATCGCCTGATCGAGCTCGCCGACCACTACCTGGCCGAGTATCTCGACAAGATCGAGCGGGCGCTCGAGCCACTCGGTGACGCCGATCTCTGGTGGCGACCGAACGAGAGCTCCAACTCGATCGGCAACCTGCTCGCCCATCTCACCGGCAATCTCTCGCAGTGGGTGCTGGGGGGGCTCGCCGGCGAGATCGTGACGCGCCGGCGCGCCGCGGAGTTCGACGCCCGCGACGGCGCCGACAAGGCGGAGCTGCTCGCGACTTTCGCTGAGGTCGTCCACCGCAGTCGCGAGCGCATCCGTGTCCTCGACGATGCCGCGCTGGAGCCGCTCAGGAAGATTCAGAGCTATCGAATCGACGGCCATGCCGCGCTCTTCCATGCCGTCGAGCACATGAGCTACCACACCGGACAGATCCTCTGGATCGCCAAGGCGCGGCGTCCCGCAGACGCGGCGCCACTCGAGTTCTACCCGCAGCATCGCGGCGAATGACGCTCGCGCGCGGTGCCGCCTTCGCGCTGGCGCTCGCATTGGGCGCGGCCCCGCCGGTGGCGGGGCAAGGGCCGGCGGCGGACTGGATCACCTTCTCGACGCCGACCTTCCGATTGCATTGTCCGGCCGCGAGCCGCGCTTGGTGCGAGCGGCTCGCCGGCCGGCTCGAGCCGGCCTGGAGCGCGGTCACCGTCGCTGTCGGCTTTCGGCCACCGGAGAAACCCATCGATGTCGTCGTCACCGACCCCGCCGCCGCGCCCAACGGCTCGGCCTGGCCGCTGCTCGGATCGCCACGTATCGTCCTTTGGTCCACGCCGCCGACCGCGAGCTCGAGCCTCGGCCACTTCAACGATTGGGGCGAGCTCGTATTGGTGCACGAGCTCGCGCACCTCGCCCATTTGCTGCGACCCTCGCGCGCGCCTCTGCGCGCCTTGGCCGAGCGAACGCTCTGGCCTCTGGGGCCGCTCGCGACACGCACGCCCCGCTGGGCGGTCGAGGGCTACGCGACGATGGTCGAAGGACGGGTAACCGGTTCCGGCCGGCCGCGCGGCGACTACCGCGATGCCGTGCTCGAGCGCTTCGCGCGCGCCGGCCGATTGCCTGGCTACGGCGCGCTCTCCACCGGCGACGATGGCTTCCTCGGCAGCTCGATGGCATACCTCGCCGGCTCGGCCTACCTCGAGTGGCTCGAGGCCGGGAGCGACCCCGGCGCCCTCGACAGCGTCTGGAGGCGGGTCACCGCGCGCGCCGACCGCGGTTTCGAGGAGGCCTTCCGCGGGGTCTTCCGCGACGGCCCGCGCGAGCTCTACGCGCGATTCGTCGCCGAGCAGACGGCACGCGCCCTGGAGCGCGAGCGCGCTGCGGCGCCCACGGCACGTCCGGGCGAGCTCGTGGTCGATCTCGCCGGACCGACGGGCGCATTGGCGGTCGACGCCACCGGCTCGCGCCTCGCCTACGTCGAACGACGAAAGCGCCTTCCGCGCCGCCTGGTGGTGATCGAGACCCGGCCGGATCCGGAGGCGATCGCGCGGGCCGAGCGGCGGGTTGGACGCGACCTCGAGCGCGATCCGGAGGACGTTCCGGCGCTCCCCAGCGCAGCGCCGCCGCACCGAACCCTGGCCACCTACGAAGCGCCCCGCGGGACGGACTTCGGTGGCGCCCGGTTTCTCGCCGACGGCTCCGGCCTGTTGTTCGCCCGTTCGGCGCGACAGCGCGGCGGCGAGCTCTCGTTCGATCTCTATCGATTCCGCTTCGCGACCTCGAGCGTCGAGCGGCTGACGTGGGGCGGGGCGCTTACCGATCCCGATCCAGCTCCCGACGGGGCGAGCGCGGTCGCGGTCGAACGGCGCGACGGCGCCTCGGCGCTGGTGCGGGTCGACCTCGCGACCGGTGCCGTCGAGCGACTCGACGGTCCGGCTATCGACCGGCTCTTCGATCAACCCCGCCTCTCTCCCGACGGTCAGACGATCGCCTACCTCGAGCACCGCGACCTCGCCTGGCGGATCCGTGTGCGCGACCTCACCGGCGGACCCGCGACCGACATCGCGCTGCCGCGCGGCGGCGAGCCGTCACATCTCGCCTGGCGGCCCGACGGCTCTCACCTCTACGTCTCGGTCGCGCGCGACGGCGGCATCGAGATCGAGGCGCTGCCGCTCTTGCCGGAGGCGCGGTGGCACCAGGTCACCCTGGACGCGCTCGGGGCGCTGGCGCCGACGCTCAGCGGGCGGGGCGACCGCATGTTCTTTCTCCGCCTCGACCTCGACGGGCTCGACGTCGCCGGCCTCGCTCTCGACGCCGCGACGCTCCAGCCGAAATCGCCTGAGCCGCCGCAGCGGACGGCGCAGAGCGCTTCGCAGAGCTCGCCGCTCGTCGCCTCTGACGCTCCCACACCGCGACCCTACGGCCTCGGTCACCTCGAGTTCCGTCCGCTCTTCGCCGGCGCTGCGGGCGGTGACCTCAGCGTATTCGAAGCCGGTGCCTTCACCGGCGACCTGCTGGGTCGTTTCGAGCTCGTTGCGCTCGGCGGCTTCGGTGGCAGCGGGCGACAGGGCGCCCGCCTCGCCATCGCGACACGCGCTCTGCCCGTGGTGCTCGCGGTTCAGGCCGCGCGGGTCAACCGCTCGGCCGGCAACGCGGACTCGCGCTGGCTCGAAGGCGTAGAGGCCAGTGCGAGCGATCGCCTCTACTTCGGGCCGGTACGGCTCGACTGGAGCCTCGCGCTTGCGCGCTCCCGGCCGCGCGACGGCGGCGAGGCCGAGAGCCGGGGACGCCTCGACCTGGAGATCGCTCGCGGATTCGACCGGGGCGCGCTTGCCGGCGGCTTCGGAGTCGCGGGCGATTGGACCGAACGGCTCGACGGCGACGGAGCGGTCGCGGGACTCGAGGCGTCGCTCGCTTTCGCCATGGGAGAGCTCGCGCTGCGCCTCGAAGGGGAACGCCGCGAGGCGCTCGCCGGCGCCACGCCGCTCGAGATCGGCAGCGCCGCGGGCTCGCTGCTGCCGGCCACCTTCGCGCCCTCGCGCTACCCACATCCGGCGCTGCCCGAACGAGCCTTGAGCGGCGTCCGACTCGACCGCCTGCGAGCCGCCGTCGGCATGGACCGATCACCGGTCGAGCTCTTCTACGAACGGCTCGACACCGACGGCGCCAGCGTCGACCTCGCCGGTCTGGAGGCCCGACTCGGACTCGATGCGTTTCCCCTGCTCGGCTTGCCCGGCTGCGAGCTGCGGCTGGGCGTCGCGCGCGCCACCGGGAGCGCGCTGCCGTCCGGCGCCAACCGCTGGTGGCTCTCGCTCGCGGTGCCGGCGAAGGCCGCCACGCCGGCGCGCCAGTTCTGACTCGGCGACGCCAGAGGCTTCGCGTCTCTTTTGGCGCCGTTGCAGGCACGAGCTAGACTTTCCATCTTGAGGACTCGAAAACGGGACCAGATCAGGTCGCTGCGCGAGCTACCGAGCCCGCTCGTCGAGGATCCGCGGCCGATCGAGAAACTGACGATCGAGGATCTCGACACCGACTCCGATTGGCTGCGCGTCGTCGCCGCCTCGACCACCCTCGGCATCCTGGTTCACGACCGTGATCGCATTCTGTGGATCAACCGCGCGGTCGAGCGGATGACCGGCTACACGCGCGACGAGCTGCTCGAGCTCTCGCCCCTCGATCTCGTCGCACCGGACGCCCGCGCCCAACTCGACGAGCGCTGGGAGGAGCGCCTGCGCCGGCGCGACACGACGCCGCACCGCTATGAGGTGTGCGTACGCCGCAAAGACGGCGCCGAGCGCTGGGTCGAGCTCTCACTCTCGACGATCGAGTTTCGCGGCAAGCTCGCCGGACTCGGCACGGTGTTCGACGTTACTGAACGCAAGGAAGCCGACCAAGCGCTGCGGGCGAGCGAAGAGCGCTTGCAGCTCGCCCAGCAAGCCGGCGACATCATCGTCTGGGACTGGGACATCGAGAGCGACCGACTCTACTATTCGGCCCACGCCAAGAACCTCCTCGATCTCGGGCCCCGAGGAGTCGAGCACGATCAAGGAGTTCCTCACCCTCGTCCACCCTCAGGACCTGCCACGCCTCGAGAGCGCGCTCGAGGCCGCGCTCGAGGAAGATCGCGATTACTTCGTCGAACACCGATTGGTGCTGTCGACCGGCCAGACCCGCTGGCTCGCGGCGCGGGGCAAGGTGGTTCGCGACGCCACCGGTAAAGCGGTGCGCATGCTCGGCGTGTCGATCGACGTCACCCACCGCAAGCTCGCGGAGGAGGCGCTCTTCCAGGAAAAGGAGCGTGCTCAGGTGACCCTCGCCTCGATCGGCGACGGCGTCATCCGCACCGACGTGCGCGGCATGATCGACTATATGAACCCTGCCGCCGAGCGACTGACTGGCTGGCCGATCCACGATGCCTACGGCAAGCATCTGCGCGACGTGTTCCAGGTGATCGACCCAGAGACGCACACGATGCTGCTCGACCCCGTCACGCGCTGCCTCGCCGAGGGGCGATACGTCGAGTTCCCTGGCGAGCGGATGCTCCAACCGCGCGACGGCCAGCCGGTCTCGGTACGCGACAGCGCGTCACCGATCGTCAACCGGCAGGGTCGCACCGTCGGTGCGGTCCTCGCATTCAAGGACGTCTCGGAGCTGCGCCAGATGGAGCGGGAACGCAGCTTCCTGTCGACCCACGATCCGTTGACCGGCCTGCTCAACCGCAAGACCTTCGAAGAAGAGGTCGAGCAGGCGGTGCGGCGGATTCGCGACGGTGGCCCCGCGCACGCGGTCATCTTCCTCGACCTCGACCAATTCAAGACGATCAACGACAGCTCCGGCCATTTCGCCGGCGACGAGCTGCTTGAAGCTCGTCACCGAGCGGCTCCAGGAGCTGCTGCCGGACGCCGCGGCCGTCGCTCGCCTGGGCGCCGATGAGTTCGCAGCGTTGCTTGCCGACGCCACGAGCGAGCAGGCGCTCGAAACTGCCTCCGCG
This sequence comes from uncultured Acidobacteriota bacterium, assembly GCA_963700315.1. Taxonomy (GTDB): domain Bacteria; phylum Acidobacteriota; class Thermoanaerobaculia; order Multivoradales; family JAGPDF01; genus JACTMI01. Next base: position 157,555 of record CAVOXC010000011.1, read on the forward strand.
ATCAAGCGAGCGCTCGAACTATCACGCTTCTCTTGGGAGGACCGCGTTTTCGAGATTTCGGCCTCGATCGGCGTCGCGCTCGCCGGCCCGGCTACCCGCGATGGCACGACGTTGCTCGCCGCCGCCGACGCCGCCTGCTTCGTGGCCAAGCAGCTCGGTGGCAACCGGGTCCACGAATACCGCCCGGGCGACGACGCGATCGCACGTCGCGTCGGTGAGCTGCAATGGATCCAGCAGATCCATCGTGCGTTCGAGAGCGGCCGTTTCCGCCTGTACCACCAGCGTATCGAGCCACTCCATGCCCGAACGCATGCCAGGAATCCGCCGATGTCGGAGATCTTCATTCGCATGCTGTCCGAGCGCGGCGAGACCATCCCGACCGCGTCGTTCATCGCCGCCGCGGAGCGCTACCACCTGATCTCGACACTTGACCGCTGGGTGATGCACGAGAGCCTGAGGATCCTGGCGCCGGTGAGTGAAGCGGAGGCAGGCCTGCCAGCCACATTCTCGGTCAATCTCTCGGGCCAGTCGCTCGGCGAGGAGGGCTTTCTCGACTACGCCCAGGCCGAGCTCGAAGCGAGTGGCATCGATCCCAAACGAGTCTGCTTCGAGATCACCGAGACGGCCGCGATCGCGAATCTCTCCTCCGCGCTGCGCTTCATCTCGGTGCTGCGCGCGCTGGGATGCCGCTTCGTGCTCGACGATTTCGGCAGCGGCTTCTCTTCGTTCGCCTACCTGAAGAACCTGCCGGTCGACTTCCTCAAGATCGACGCCTCTTTCATCCACCAGCTCGCGACCGATCCGATCCAGCGGGCGCTGGTCGAGTCGATCCAACAGATCGGCCGCGTCCTCGGCATGGAGACGATCGCCGAGGGGGTCGAAGACCGGGAGACGCTCTCGGTGCTCACCGATCTCGGCGTCGACTACGCCCAGGGCTTTTTACTCCACCGCCCGAGCCCCCTACCCGTCGACTAACCCGGAGGGCGCGCCAGCCTTGGTCGCGCGGGGGCGGATCCGACGCTGCGGTGACGGGGTGGCGGGAAACCGGATCTCGCCGCGTGCTCAGGCTTCGACCGGCTCGACTCCCGGTTTCAGGATCACGCCCTCGCCGCGGCGGCCGTCCATCTTGACGGTGAGAGGCTCTTCGAATTGGAGCAGGCGGACGGCGCCGGCCGAGTCGAGCGCGGGCTGGTTGCGGAACCAGGCCCAGTCGAGGAGGTCCGCGGGTGCGCTCTCGTCGACGGTGAAGTAGCCGACGTTGAACGAGGTCAGGTTCTGGAAGAAGTGGCTCCCCTGCGACGGGGTGACGACGATATCGCGCAGACCCGCCTCGACGATCACCCTGGCGCCGCAGATCTGGTCCCAGGTGACGGGGATCCCGAGCCAGGGGTCGCGCGACCCCCAGCGGCCGACGCCGATCAGCAGGTAAGGAGTCCGGCTCGCGAGCAGCTGGGCGTTCATGCGGGCGATCGCGGCCGCAGCCTCGCGGCTCTTCGAGCGGTCGAACCGCTCGAGATCGACCACGACGACGTGCTTCAGGCCGTCGAATCTGCCGTTGCCGAGAACGCTCTGCGACCTGCAGACGAGGTCTTCCCGCGCGACCTCGCCGATCTCGAGCGCCTCGCTGCCGGCGGCGAGGCCGAGCGGGCGCATCTGCAGCAGCGCGAAGTCGCCCCGGTCGGGCCGCCCCGAATCGAGCTGCAGCGCGAACTCGATCTCGACCGCGGCGCCCATGCCGCGAGCGCCCTCGTCGAGCAGCTCGGCGACGATCTCGGCGAGCGGCGGCCGACTGTGCTTGAGGATCGGGGCGAAGGTGACGACCCGCGTCCCGGGGCGCCCGATCCCGTCGTAGAGGGCGTCGTTCTCGCGCGAGTAGGTCGAGCGCGACCGGCGCCAGCTCGCCGTCCCGCTCCGCCGCCTCGAGGCGGAAGAGCATCTCGCGCATCGCCTCGTCGGCCACCCCCTCCCGCCGCCCGAGCGGGAGCGCCCAGAAGCTGCGCTGGGTGGTCGAGAGGGCCTCCTTGACCGAGGCGAGCTGCGCCACGCTGCGCGGGTAGCGCGGGCAGAAGCGCAAGCAGGCGCCCCCGTCGACGACCGTCCTGCCGAGGCCGAGGGCGACGGCGACGATGCCGTCCTCGGCGCGCATCGGCCCGCTCGGGTAGAAGTTGTGCGAGCGGGCCACCCCGGACATCGTCGGGTAGAAGCGCGACCCGTGCGGCGCGCCGACGATCCTCTGGAGGATGACCGCCATCTTCTCTTCCTCGAGGCGGTGCGTGGTCGCCTCCAGATAGATCTTGGCGGCTTGGGCGAACGTCGAGGCGTAGACGCGCAGGATCGCCGCCAACACCTGGCGCAGCCGCTCTTCGGTCGTGGGCGCGTCGTTGGCGACCATCAAGGTGTCGTAGACGCCGGTGAACGGCTGCGTGAACCGAGTCCTCGAGCAGCGACGACGAACGCACGGCCAGCGGGTAGCGGGCTTGCTCGAGAAAGGCCAAGAGATCTCTCTCGGCCGCCTCCGGAAAGCGCGCCGCAGCGAAGCGACGGAACAGCTCCTCGTCGTCCTCGCACTCGGTCGCGAAGCGGCGCAGCTCGTTCTCGGCCGAGAAAGCGATCGAAGATGTCGGTGCCGAGCACCACCGCCGCCGGCACGCCGATACTGACTCCGGAGAAGCGCCGCCCGAGCCCGCGCTCGGCGAGCAGGCGGCGGACGAAGGCGAGGCCGCGCGCCTTGCCGCCGAGCGAGCCGCCGCCGATGCGGTAGAAGTCGCTCGAGAAGTCGAAGCTGTCGCGATCGAAGTCGGCGACGAAGAGCTGCGTCTGCTCGCGCCGGTAGTCGGCGATCGCGGCGATCAGGTGGGCGCGCATCGCCGCGGTCGAGCCGAAGTCCTCCGGGCGGCCGCGGGCGCAGCGCGTAGGCGACGTCGAAGTCCGTGCGCGCCTTGAGCCAGCGCGAGAAGTGGTTGCGCGTCGGCGTGGAACTCGAGCGACTCGTCCGGCACGGTCGCCAGCTGCTCCTCGAGCGTCTTCAGGCCACTCGGCGCGCCCGACCTCGCTGCCGTCCGGCCGGCGAAAGACGAAGTCGCCGAAGCCGAAGTCCTCGAGCATGACGCGGCCGAGGTTCTCGAGCAGGAACGGCGAGCCCTTGAGCAGGAAATTGACCCCGAGGCTCTTCGCCAGCTCCTCGTTCTCCGGCTGCGACGAATGCAGGATGACCGGGATGTCGGGGTAGATCTCGCGCACTCGCTGCGCGAGCTCGGCGCCCGCGGTGGCCGACTTCTCGCCGCCGCGCGGGAACTCGACGTCGGAGATGACGCCGAGGATCTCGTCCTTGTAGACGCTCGAAAGCGGTCTCGGCCTCCTCGTAGGTGGTGCAGAGCAGGATCTTCGGCCGCGCCCGCATGCGCAGGATCTTCTGCGAGAGGTTCACGCCCTCGGTGATCAGCCGCTGCGAGTGATGGAGCAGCTCGTGTAGATCGCCGGCAGGAACGAGGAGTAGTAGCGGATCCGGTCCTCGATCAGCAGGATCACCTGCACGCCGAACGTGCGGCTGTCGTGGGCGACGTTGCGGCGGTCCTCGACCGACTTGACGATGCCGACCAGGATGCGCGCGTCTCCCTGCCAGAGGAAGACGCGCTCGAGTCCGGCGAGCTCGTGCCGGGTCCGAAACTCCGCGAGCTCCTCGCGGTCGCGCGCCAGCAGGACGACCGGGACGTCGAGGCCCGCCTCCTTGACGCGTGCCGCGAGCTCGGCGGCGTCCATGTCGGCGACGTACGGGGTCGATGATGATCAGGTTGAAGCGGCGCTGTTCGCGCGCCAAGCGCAGCGCCTCGGCGCCGGTCGCGACGCCCGTCAGCCCCGGCGCGTAGTGCAGGTCGAGGTTTCGAAACTCGCCGAGCATCCGCTCCGCGAGCTCACCGGCCTCCTCGAGCAGGAAGGTGTCGTACGGCTCGCGACCAGGAGGATGTCCAGGATGCGGAAGCGCATCAGGTCCTGGAACTCGCGGAAACGCGGGCCGCGGCGGCGGCCGATCGGGCGGAGAGGTCGAGCCAGACATCGCTCGGGGCAAGCTAGCACGGTCGCAGACGCACGGGGCCGCGCCCAGACTGCGGGCGCGGCCCCGTTCGACGGCCGTTCTCGGATCAGACGACGCCCTGGTCCATCATCGCGTCGGCGACCTTGAGGAAGCCGGCGATGTTGGCGCCGTTGACGTAGTTGCCGGGCGTGCCGAAGCGCTCGGCGGTCGCGACGCAGGCCTCGTGGATGCTCTTCATGATGAGGTGGAGGCGATTGTCGACCTCTTCGCGCGTCCAGCTGAAGCGCATGCTGTTCTGCGCCATCTCGAGGCCGGAGGTCGCGACGCCGCCGGCGTTGGCCGCCTTGCCCGGACCGTAGAGGATCCCCTTGTCGACGAAGAGCTCGACCGCCTCGATGGTCGAGGGCATGTTGGCGCCCTCGGAGACGACGTAGACGCCGTTCTCGAGCAGGTTCTTGGCGTCCTTGCCGTTGATCTCGTTCTGGGTCGCGCACGGGAAGGCGCAGTCGGCCTTGTGCGCCCAGAGCGGGTTGTGGTCGACGCTTCGGGTCGAACGGGAAGTAGATCGCGCTCTTGAACTTGTCGGCGTACTCCTGGATCCGGCCGCGGCGGACGTTCTTGAGCTCCATCACGAACGCGAGCTTCTCGCGGTCGATGCCGGCCTCGTCGTAGATGTAGCCGGTCGAGTCGGAGAGCGTCAGCGGCTTGGCGCCGAGGTCGAGCAGCTTCTCGACGGTGTACTGGGCGACGTTGCCGCTGCCCGAGACCAGGCAGGTCTTGCCCTCGAGCGTCTCGCCGCGGGTCGCCAGCATCTCGGCGGCGAAGTAGACGCAGCCGTAGCCGGTCGCCTCGGGGCGGATCAGCGAGCCGCCCCAGTTCAGGCCCTTGCCGGTGAGCACGCCGGTGAACTCGTTGCGCAGCTTCTTGTACTTGCCGAACAGGTAGCCGATCTCCCGGCCGCCGACGCCGATGTCGCCGGCCGGCACGTCGGTGTTCGGGCCGATGTGGCGGTGAGAGCTCGGTCATGAACGACTGGCAGAAGCGCATCACCTCGTCGTCGCTCTTGCCCTTGGGATCGAAGTCGGAGCCGCCCTTGCCGCCGCCCATCGGCAGCGTGGTCAGCGCGTTCTTGAACACCTGCTCGAAGGCGAGGAACTTGAGGATGCCGAGGTTGACCGAGGGGTGGAAGCGCAGGCCGCCCTTGTAGGGGCCGATCGCGCTGTTCATCTCGATCCGGAAGCCGCGGTTGATGCTGCACCTCGCCCTGGTCGTCGACCCAGGGCACGCGGAACATGAGCACGCGCTCCGGCTCGATGATCCGCTCGAGGATCCGCGCGTGGCGGTACTCGGGATGGCGGTCGAGCACCAGCGACGAGCGACTCGGCGACCTCGAGACACCGCCTGGTGGAACTCCGGCTCGGCCGGATTCTTGGCGCGCACGTCGGCCATCAGGGCATCGACATAGCATGGACGGACGCTTGGTCCCCGCCGCCGGAGGCGTCAGGGTATCGACGGAATTGGACATGTCGTTCTCCTCGTTGGGCTTGGAATCAGGGGTGCCCCGGTCCCGGGGCACCGAACGAGTCTATGCTGCGCCTGGGTCCCCCGCCCCGTAACACCCCCGGCGGGTGGGACAGCATCCGCCGGGGCGGGGGCCGGTCGGCCCGGTCGGCCGGCTCACCTCAGCGCCCGGGGGCGCCCATGAGCGGGAGCTGGCGCGCGCCGTCGGGCACCGCGTCGATGCGGGCGGCCTCCCCCTCGCGATTGGCCATCTCCTGATCGGTCACGAATCGGACATCGAGCAACCGGTCGCGCTCGGCTGCCGGTGCGCAGGAAGTTGACAGCGGCCAGGGCCCGGCTCCAGCCGTCCAGCCAGCTCTCGAGGTCGCTGCGCTGTTCGGCGACGCCGGGGTCGTGGAGATGGACGATGAGGTCGATGTCGCTCGTCGGTCCGGCGCTCGCCGTCCGGGCGCTGCCGACGAGATAGACGGCAACCACGCCGAATCGCTCCGGATCGAGTTGGCTGGCCAGACGCTGCGCCACGTCCTGTCGCCAGAGCCAATCGGCCTCCCCTCGCGATTCGAGGGTCGGTGGGCTCCAGAGCGGTCCCTTCGCCTCCGACGGTCCACCCGTCGGCGCGGCCAGTATCGCGACGGCGCGGTCGAGGTCGCCGTTCATCAGGATCTGGAGCACCAGGCCGCCGGACGCCGCGCGGACGTCGATGACACGCACGACCCCCGACAATCCTTCGAGATCGGGAGCGACCTGCGCCAGCGCGTTGCGATGCTCGGCGAAGAAGAGGTGCCGCGAAGATCGTCTCGGGATCGTCGGGATAGAGCGGCAGGTAGCGAATCGACGACTCGACCAGGTCCTGGAAGAAGTGCGTTCCGAAAGAGAGGTCGGGCACGTAACCGCCGCGTTGCCGCGCGATCTCGATCAGGACCGCGGCGTTGCTGATGTCGGCATAGGTGACCGGGACGCCCAGGCGGATGTCGCCCCGGCTGCCCCATCGGCCCGGCCCGATCAGAGCGAAGCCGCGTTTCGGCAGAATCCGGTTGAGCCGGCCGACGGCTCGAGCGACCTCCTTCATCCTGACTCGGTTCGAGCAGGGCGTAGCCGTCCGGGTCGACGTAGATCACGTGCGTGAGGTCGGGAACGTGGCCGTTCGAGACATAACGATTCGCGGTGAAGACGACCCGTCGACGGGCAGATCGACCGGAATCGAAGCCGGCGCGTCGCCGAGGGTCGATCCTTGCGGACGGCACTGCAGCAGGTAGAGATCGTCGCCATCGCAGGCGAACTCGACGTCGACCGGCGTGCCGAGCCGCTCGCGCAGCAGGTCGAGCAGCGCGCGCATGCGCGCGACGAAGGTCGTCTCGCGGATCAGCCCGTCGAAGCTGACGATCGAGCTCGTCGCGCTCGAAGTCGACCAGGCCGTCCGGCCGGCGCAGGCGATCGTGGTCGACCACCGAGAGCAGTTGGCGGCGTCATCGGCAGCTCGTGGCCGTGCTCGGCGAGCAGGCCGCTGCACTCGATGGTCTCGAACGAGCCGGTTCCGAGGTTGACGACGTCGAGCTTCTTCGGCGAGTAGCGAAGCGCCTCGTCGACGGTCTGATTGACTTTGAGGCCCGGCTGGCCCGGCGCGACCAGCACCGGGTAGTCGTCGGCGAGCCGGTCGACGGCGCGCGTGCCGAGCCCCGGCACCAGCCGGAGCAGGCCGTCTTCACGCCGGATCCGCGCCGACCAGCGGAACTCGTTGCTGGAGAAGGCGACGCCGGAGAAGACCGGCAGGAAGTACTCTCCGATTCGTCGGCCGACGACCTCCTGGATCAGGATGCCCATCTCCTCGTGCAGGTCGAGGAAGCCGCGGCGTGCCCGGTACTCGATCGGGTCGGGCGCGAAGACCGACGCGTAGACCTCGGCGATGGCGTCGGTGAGCGCCGCCAGCCGCTCGCGCTTGGTGCCGGTGTTGGCCAGAAAGAGGCTCTTGTACTTGCCCGAGAAGGCCGAGCCGAGCCGGTCCTCGAGCAGCGACGAGCTGCGCACGATGATCGGCCGCCCCTCGAGGTCGTCGAGCACGACGCCGAGGCCGCGCAGCATCTCCGACGAAAAGAACGCGCTCTTGAACAGCTGTACGAGGTGCGGGTACTCGAGGCGAATGCGCTCGGGCTCGAGAGTACTTGCGGCTGTGCACGTCCGAGAGATCGTTGTGGTTGATGAAGTCGAGGATCCCGTCGGAGGGCAGGTACCAGCTGCGCGGCACCCGGATCTCGCCCAGCAGGTCCGAGTACTCGCTCGCGCGCTCGATGATCTTCGCGGCGACGAAGAGGCCCGCCGACTTGCCGCCGATCCGCCCGTGGCTGCGCGCCGGAGCGACCAGACGCTGCGCCAGGTCGTAGAAGTCGCCGACCGAGAGCACCTGCTTGGCGAGGTTGACGACGCCGAGCTGGTCGGTGAGGAAGCGCCGCGCCAGCGACGCGCGCAGGCCGAGCCGGGTCGCCATCGAGAGGTCTGCCTCTTCGATGCCGCCCTGCCGAAACTTCTGCAGCGCGTCGACCAGCTCCGGCAGCGGCGTGTCGCTGCGCTCGACCGACGCGCTTCAGGAAGGCGGTCTTCTCTTCGCGGATCCAGCCCTGGATCAGGGCCAGGATCTCTTCGTCGGAAAGGTGCGTCGGGCGCCAGCCGGAAGGCGGCCTCGGTGGTCTCGGCGTCGGCGAGCGGGCGCGCCCGCGGCAGCGGCTGGTTCTCCTCGAGCGGCGCCGGATCGAGCTCGCTCGGCGTGATGCGGCGCAGCAGCTCCTCGGCCTGGCGTGACGCCGTTCCAGCAGAGGTGGACGATCATCCGTCGGCCGACCCGGCCGAGCAGGACCCGGTCGGTCTGGCGCAGGAACTCGAGAATCACCCACCAGCCCGAGGCGCGCTCGGTCGACGAGGCGAGCGCGGCGCGCGCGCGGCTTCTCGTTCGGCCACGTAGTGCGCCGAGCCGCTCGCGCCACGGTCTCGAGGAGCTTGCGTCTCCTCGACCAGGAAGGGCCCCTCGTCGGCCGGTCGGCCGCGCCTCGGTGTAGTAGACCTCGATCTCGACCGACCGGCTGACCGTGCGCCGCGATCGGCGCCGCCTGGAGCCAGGGCGTCGGCTCGAAGCTCTCGGGCTCGAAGACGCGGTTGCCGAGCTCCGCTCGGGCGACGCAGACGCCCGGGTACTGCCAGCCCGAGCGGGCAGCGCGGCGAGCACCGCAGCGCACGGCGTCCTCGACCGACGGCGCGCCGTGCGCGAGGATCTCGGTCGACCCGATAGAGGCAGGCGAGCTCCTTGGCCCGCTCCTGAAGCTCGTGGAGGAGCCGATCGACCGAGCGCTCGGAGTCGATCGTTCATGGTCGCCGGCTGCGCCCGTGGCGGACGACACCGAGGCGCGTGCGGCCGTCGACCTCGATCTCGAGCGGCCGCGCGCAGCGCACGTGGCGGACGTGGGCGGTCGCCGCGATGCTCCTCCTGCCGGCGCAGGAAAGTCCCAATCGATCCCTGCGCGCGTCGCTCGCCGCGACCGTCAGGTAGAGCACGCCGAAGCTCGACAGGTTGTGGAAGAAGTGCGAGCCCTGGCTCGGCTCCGGACTCATTCCCGGCAGCGAGGCTTCGACCAGAACCCGCGCCCCCGAGATCTGGTCCCAGCGCACCGGGATGCCGAGCCAGGGGTCGGAGCTGCCCCAGCGGCCGAAACCGATCAGGAGATAGGGCCGTCCGCTCCCGACGAGCCTGCCGGTTGAGGCTCTCGATCTCGAGGGCGATGGCGCTCGTCGCGCCGCGCTTCGAAGCGCTCGGGATCGACGTACGACGACATCCTCGACGCAGCGCTGGCCGTTGCCGAGCGCGCGCTCGGGACGCGAGCAGCAGGCCCGGGTCGGCCGAGGGCGCTCTCGCGGGAGCTCGATCTCTTCGGCGGAGACCAGCAAGCGGGCGCACCTGGAGCAGTCCGAAGCGCGGCGCCGCGCGTGGCGGCAGAGAGTCAGGGCGAACTCGATCTCGACCGGCGCGCCGACAGCTCCTCCTCGCACGCGTCGAGCAGCGCGCGGACGGTCTCGACCAGCGGCATCTCGCGGTGCACCAGGATCGGCGCGAAGTCGAGCACGCGCGGACCGACCCGGCCGAGCCCGGGCCAGACGCGGTCGGACGCCGGGTCAAAGGTCGACGCGATGCGATCGAGCGCGCCATCGCTCTCCGCCTCGGCCAGCTCGCGCTGCGATCAGGAACTCGACCTCGGCCATCGGGTCGTAGGGCGGCGGCGACCCGACGTGGATCGCCCAGAACCGATTCTGAGTGCCCGCGACCAGCTCGCTCGCCGAGGCGAACGGCGGGGCGAGCCGGGGCCGGGCGAGCGAGACGGTCCAGCAGAGCCCGCCGTCGACGATCGTCTTGCCGAGGCCGAGCGCGAGGTCGAGCACGCCGTCCTCCGGCCGGGCGCCGCCGGTCGGATAGAAATTGTAGGAGCGCGCGACGCCCGCAGATGTCCGGATAGAAGCGGTCGCCGTGCCGCCGGCCGACGACCTCCTGCAGCAGCACGGCCATCTGCTCGCGCTCGCCACGATGGGTCGTGCTGGCGAGGTAGGCGCGCGCCTCGGCGAACCAAGTCGAGGCCCAGACGAACTTGACCGCGTCGAGCAGGCTGCGGAAGCGGCGTTCGGCGTCGGGGGCATTCGACGGAATCATCTTGGTGCCGTAGACCCCGGCGAAGGGCTGACCGAGAGCGTCTTCGAGATTCGACGAGGAGCGCACGGCGAGCGGGACCTTGACGAGCTGCGCCAGCGCGCGCAGGTCGCCCACCATCTCCGCGGGAATCGTGGCGCGATGGAACGCCTCCGCGATCTTCCGGTCACTCGCTTCCTCGTCGAGCAGAGCAGCGAGGCGATTGGACTCGACGAAGCGGTCGAAGAAGTCGGTCCCGAGGACCACCAGCGACGGCACGTCGACCTCGATACCGCTCCGAGCGATCGCTTCGGCCGTGGCGACGGAGCACTTCGGCGGCTCGGCGCAGGCCGAGCGCCTTGCCTCCGACCGAGCCCCCGCCGATTCTGAACAGGCGTTCGGCGGGTCGAAGAATCGCCGAGCGAAGCGCGGTATCTCCCTCATCGGCACCAGGTTACACCCACCCCCGCTCGTGGCAGGCCTGGGCGACCCGGCTGATCGAGATCACGTACGCGGCATCGCGCATGCTGAGCTTTCGGCGTTCCGCCAGGTCGGCGACGGCGTGGAAGGCGGCCGTCATGGTCAGGTCGAGACGGCCGAGCACCTCGTCTTTCGGCCAGTACATGTTCATGTTGCTCTGGACCTGCTCGTAGTAGCTGCAGGTGACGCCGCCGGCGTTGGCGAGGAAATCGGGAATCAGAAAGATGCCGCGCTCGTCGAGGATCGCGTCGGCGTCGGGCGTGGTCGGACCGTTCGCTCCTTCGGCGATCAGTCGCACCGTCGGCTGCACGCTCGACTGGCGTTGTCGCCGTCGATCTGGTTCTCGAGCGCCGCGGGGATCAGGATCTCGACCGGCTGCTCGAGCCAGGCGTCGCCGCCCAGGATCTCGTAGCCGAGCTCGCGCGCCTTCGCTTCGTCGATGCCACCGAACCGGTCGGTGATGGCGACGAGCTCGTCGGGATCGATGCCGTCGCTCTTGCGGAACGAGACCGCGGTCTGCTCGGTGTTGTTCCAGCTCGAGACGCAGACGACCGTGCCGCCGATCTCGCGGTAGAGGCGGATCGCGTGCTGGGCGACGTTGCCGAAGCCCTGCACCGACGCGCGCGTCTGCTCGGCTCGCAAGTCGAGCTGCTTGAGCGCTTCGCGGATCGTGAAGACGACGCCGTAGCCGGTCGCCTCGGTGCGCCCCTGCGAGCCGCCCATGCCCACCGGCTTGCCGGTGATGAAGCCGGGGTAGTGCCCGCCGTGAATCGCCTCGTACTCGTCGAGCATCCAGAGCATGTGCTTGCCCGAGGTCATGACATCGGGCGCCGGGACATCGGAGACCGGGCCGATGTTGCGCGCCAGCTGGCGTACCCAGCCTCGGCAGACGGCCTCCTGTTCGCGTTCGGACAGATGGTGCGGATCGCAGATGACGCCGCCCTTGCCTCCGCCCAAGCGGGATGTCGACGACCGCGCATTTCCAGGTCATCCACATCGCGAGCGCGCGCACCGTGTCGAGGGTCTCCTGCGGGTGAAAGCGGATGCCGCCCTTGGCGGGTCCGCGCGCGTCGTTGTGCTGAACGCGAAAGCCGTGGAAGATCCGGACGGAGCCGTCGTCCATGCGGACCGGAATCGAGAAGGTGTACTCGCGCATCGGCGCGCGCAGCAGCTCCCGGCTTGCCGGATCGAGGTCGAGGGTCGCCGCGACCTTGTCGAACTGCGCTTGCGCCACTTCGAATGCATTCACGCCACGAATGGCCATGGGATTCCTCGCTGGCGCGCCCGCGGCGCGCAGATTTCGGCGTCGAAGTGCCCGGCGTCCCCCGGAATCCCCGGGGAGCGGGTCCTCGAGTCGATCGAGCGGGGCGTGTATACCCCCCGCGACTGGAATCCTAGGACCCCGAACGAGGCGACGGAACATCCCGCAGGGTGGGCCGAGATGCCTGCCGCTGGCGCGCCGCGGCTTGCGCCGCCTGGCGAGGCATGGTCTCATCCGCCCCGTGCCTCGGAGGCCAAGTCCCGCCCTCCAGCGGGAGATCTCGGTGGCAGCAAGTCCGTACCCCGAGCGACCGAGGTGAGCCCATGACCGAGACCCTGAGCTTCTTCGACCAGGTCAATCAGAACTTCGAAAAGGCCGCGACCTACACCAAGCACCCGCGCGGCCTGCTCGAGCAGATCCGGGTCTGCAACAGCATCTACCACATGGCATTCCCGATCGAGAAGGACGACGGCTCGATCGAGGTGATCCATGCCTGGCGCGCCGAGCACTCCCAGCACAAGCTGCCGACCAAGGGCGGGATCCGCTACGACCACCGCGTCAACGAGGACGAGGTGATGGCGCTCTCGGCGCTGATGACCTACAAGTGCGCGATGGTCGAGGTCCCGTTCGGCGGCGCCAAGGGGGGCATCCGGATCGACCGCCGCAACTACTCCGACGGCGAGCTCGAACGGATCACCCGCCGCTACACCTACGAGCTCTTCCGCAAGGGCTTCATCGGTCCGGCGATCGACGTGCCGGCGCCCGACTACGGCACCAGCGCCAAGGAGATGTCCTGGATCGCCGACACCTACCTCGCGCTGGCGCAGCACGACGTCAACGCGCTCGGCTGCGTGACCGGCAAGCCGATCGCCCAGGGCGGCGTGCGCGGGCGCACGGAGGCGACCGGCCGCGGCGTCTTCTTCGGCATCCGCGAGGCCTGCGCCGACGCGGCGGACATGAAGCAAGCTCGGCCTCGAGCGCCGGCATCGAGGGCAAGACGGTCGTGGTCCAGGGTCTCGGCAACGTCGGCTACTACGCCGCCAGGTTCTTCGCCGAGGCGGGCGCGACGCTGGTCGGGCTCGCCGAGCGGGAGGGCGTCGATCGCCAACTCGAGCGGCCTCGACCTCGAGCCGGGTGATGGCGCACCGCGCCGAGACCGGCTCGATCCTCGGCTTCCCCGGCGCCCAAGATCTGCCCGACCGCAGCGCGGCGCTCGAGTTGCCCTGCGACATTCTGGTGCCGGCGGCGCTCGAGAATCAGATCACCGAGGAGAACGCCGAGCGCGTCCAGGCCAGGATCGTCGCCGAGGCGGCCAACGGCCCGATCAGCGCCGACGCCAGCGCGCAGCTCTACGAACGTGGCGTCCTGGTCATCCCCGACATGTACTTGAACGCCGGCGGCGTCACGGTGTCGTACTTCGAGTGGTTGAAGAACCTCTCGCACGTTCGCTTCGGCCGGATGGAGAAGCGGTTCGAGGAGCGCACCAACCGGCGGCTGCTCGAGGTCGTGCAGAAGCTCACCGGCCAGAGCGTGAGCGAAGAGGAGATCCTCGAGTTCTCCGCGCGGCGCCTCCGAGGAGGATCTGGTCAACTCCGGCCTCGAGGAGACGATGGTCACCTCCTACCAGAAGATTCGCGAGACGCGCCGCCGCCATCGCGACGAGCCCGACCTGCGCACGGCGGCCTTCGTCGTCGCGATCGACATGATCGCGATCACCTACGGCGATCTCGGCATCTTTCCTTGAAGCGGTAGACGCCGCACCGCGGCAGCGGGAAACGGGTTGACATCGGCGGCGCGGCACGTGCACACTTCGCTGTGCATCCGCGCGGCGCACGAGGCGGCGCGCGGCGGTACGACGGGTCGGGGCGGCCCGTCGGGCCGGGCGGGGTTGGGTCCCGCCGGGTACGCCCAGAGAGGAGGTGGTCCAGCGATGTCGAGTAGCCAACGCGGGTTCGTGGAGGTGACGTCCTCCTAGCTGGACCCCTCTGGGGCGGACGTCCTGCGCCGGTTGAGGCGGATCGCTAGGGAGCGAGCCCAACGTCGCCGACACGAAACCCCGAGGCCCCGGATCCCGCTCTAGGGATCCGGGGCCTCTTTGCTTTTCGGCGCCTGCCAGCGCCGCGCGCCGCGGCTGCTAGCCCGCGAGCGCGCGATCGCACTTGGCGGCGAGCACGAAGTCGCTCTCGGTCAGGCCGTCGATCTTGTGGGTCCAGATCTCGATCACGACCTTGCCCCAGGCGAGGTGGAGGTCGGGGTGGTGCCCCTCGGCCTCGGCGATCGCGCCGACGCGATTGACGAACGCGAGCGCGGTGACGAAGTCGGGAAAGGTGTAGCTCTTCTCGAGGTGGTGGCTGGCGACCACCCGCCAGCCGTCGGGACCGAGCTCGCCGAGCAGCCTCTCGAGCTCCTCCCCGGCGAGCGACGGAACGCCTCCGCGGCAGGGAACGCAGGACTTGGCGGCGAGCTCTTCGGACATGTCCGGACTCCTCTTCTCGGACTGCGGCCGGGTCAGCTCTTCTTCTTGGCCAGCAGGCGCTCGACCAGGGCGGTCAGGGCGCCGCGGGTCTCGTCGGAGAACCAGTCGTCGAGGAAGCGCTCGAACGTCGCCGCCGAGTGGCGGTCCACCGCCTCGACCAGGTCGCGCCGGCACATCGCGCGCGTGCGCGCCATTACGGTGGGCGGCAGCGCGAGATAGGAGCGAGCGATCTCGAGGGCGCGGGGCACTACCGCCTCGGGCGCCACCAGCTCGTCGACCAGCCCGATCGCGACCGCCTCTTCAACCGAAAGGAGCAGACCCAACGTCCCGAGCCGCTCGGCCTGACGCGTTCCGACCACGCGCGCGAGGACGGCGTGGATCGACTCGGGCAGTGGCAGGCCGACCTGCACCTCGTTGAGGCCAATCTTGAATGGACCCGACGCCATCACCCGGTAGTCGCAGTGGATCGCGAGCACCGCACCGCCGGCCGGCGCGTGGCCGGAGATCGCCGCGACGGTCGGCAACGGCGAGGCGGCAAGGGCCCTCATCAGGGCAAAGAAATCGGTCAGGAATGCCGACATCGCCGGTCGCTCGAGCGCCAGCAGCGCCGGCACGTCGAGACCCGCCGAGAAGAGTCCCGGTTGGGCCGAAGAGAAGACCAGGGCGCGCGCGCCGGCGACCGGAGCGGCGGCAAGGGCTCCGGTGAGCGCCTTGACCAGTTGCGGATCGAGGGCGTTGGCCGGCGGTCGCGCGAGCTTGAGCTCCCGGATGCCGCCGCCGTGGTCGAGGGTCTCGAGCATGGCGGCATGTTAGCCCGAACCGGCATCCTGCCCGCTGGGGCCGATGGTACTTTCTTCTTGCAGACTCTCGACTGGAACCCATGCCCTATCTCGTCGATGGCTCGAATCTGGGCGGCTTGCTGGGAGGCGCCGCAGGTGCGCGCGACGCCGAGGGGGTGGTTCGCCGCCTCCTGCCCTGGGCGCGCGAGCGCGGTACGGTCGTCGTGGTCTTCGACGGACCGCCACGCCAGCGCGTCGCCGACGCCTACGGCGGGCTGGTCGTCGAGTGGAGCGGCAGGCGCGCGGCCGACGACGTGATCGCCGCCCGCATCGTCTCCGCGCCGGCGGCCTGGATCGTCGTCACCGCGGACCGCGAGCTCGCCCGCCGCTGCCGCGACCTCGGCGCGCGGGTCGAGCCGCCGCCCCGTTTCGCCCGCAGGACCGAGAGCCCACGGCGCCGGCAGCCGACATCGCGCGACGCGGAGGCCGCCGTCGGCAAGCCTGCGCCCCACGCCGAGGATCGGGAGCACTGGCGGCGGATCTTTCTCGGAGAGGAGGAGCCCGAGTAACCGCTGGCGATTCCGACCTAGGATGTCGGCACCAATCGACCCGGGAGGTGGCGCCGTGTCAGAAGCGTCGGGCTGGAGTCGGATCCGCCGCGCGGCGTTCGTCACCGTGCTGGCCGCGGCGCTCGCCGCGGTGGGTGCGCGCTCGCAAGATCCGTCGCTCTCATACCGGATCGAGCGTGGCGAGCTCGTCATGGCCGACGGTGTCGCGCTCGCCGCGACCTACTTCCTGCCGGTCGAGGCGACTCCCGCAGGGCGCGCGCCCCGGCGCTTCCCGGTGCTGCTCGAGCTCCTGCCCTACCGCAAGGACGACTCCTTCTACCTGCGCGACCTGCCGCACCACGCTCTTTGGGCACATCGCGGCTTCGCCAGCGTCAAGGTCGATGTCCGCGGCACCGGCGCTTCGGCGGGGCGCGCTCCCGACCGCGAGTACTCCGACGCCGAGCTCGACGACGCGGTCGAGATCATCCGGCAGCTCGCCGCGATGCCCTGGTCGAACGGCAAGGTCGCGATGTGGGGGATCTCCTGGGGTGGCTTCAACGCCTACCAGGTGGCGCTGCGCAGGCCCCCGGGGCTCTTCGCCATCGTCGCCGTGCACGCTGCGGACGACCTCTACCGCGATTCGATCGATTTCCTGGACGGCATCTTGCACGTCGATCCCTATCACCTCCAGATCCACCACGAGAACGGCCTGCCGGCGACGCCGGGCTACGCGCTCGACGCGGCGTTCTTCCGCGACCGCTTCGACGTCCGTCCCTGGATCTTCGACCACCTGGCCGAGCGCGACGACGGCGCCTTCTGGCGGCCTTCGATCCGTCTCGCCGAGGGCGCGCGGCTCGAGCTGCCGACCTACGCGATCGGCGGGCTGCTCGATGGCTATCGCGACTTTCCGCTTCGCCTCCTCGAGCGCGCCATGGCGCCCGTACGGGTCGACGTCGGGCCGTGGAACCACTCCTGGCCGCACGACGGCGAGCCCGGGCCGAACTACGAGTGGGTCGACGAGGCCGACCGCTTCCTGCGCCGCTTCCTCGTCGACGGCGAGACGCCCGATGCCACCGAACGCCGACTGCTTCTCTTCGTTCGCGCCGGCCACGCCCCCGATCCCGGGCTCGCTGCCACGCCGGGCCGTTGGCTCGAGACTCCCTGGCCGGTTCCCGGCGCGACCCGGCGCACGCTCTACGCGACCGCAGCGGGGCGCCTCACCGCGGCACCGCCGCGGCGAGGCTCGCGACGCCTCGTGCCGCGCCCCGGCGCCGGCACGGCTGCGGGGATCTGGTGGGGAGAGCCGACCGGCGACCAGCGTGGCGACGACGCCGAAAGCCTGGTCTTCGATGGCGCACCGCTCGTCGCGCCGATCGCCCTCGCCGGCCGCCCGCACGTGCACGTCAGCGTCTCGTTCGATGGCCCCGGCGCGGCAGACGGGCGCGTCGTCGCGCGGCTCGAGGATGTCGACCCGGAGGGGCGCGTCGCCCTGGTCACCGGCGCCGCGCTCGCCGCACGCCACCGTCGCCGCGCCGACCGGCCGCTCGCCGTGCCCGCGGGCGAGCCGGTCGCGCTCGATTTCGACCTGCACGCGACGACCTGGACTTTCCGCCCCGGCCACCGCGTCCGGCTGGCGCTATCGACCGCGCAGTTCCCGATGCTCTGGCCCGCCGCCGGCGCGCTCGGCATGACCGTCCGCTCGGGCGGCGGACCACGCGGCGCGACCTGGCTCGAGCTCCCGGAGATGCCACTGCCCACGGGACCCGAACCGACGCTACCGCCGCCGTCACCGCGCGCAGCGCGCACCGACGCCCGCTGGCTCGAGTGCGGCGAGGGGCCGGACGAGGTGAAGCGCACGGTCCACGACCTCGCCGCCGGCACGACCCGCTACGAGACGAAGACCGCCTGCGCCTGGGAGATCGGCGAGCGGCGCTACCGCTCGACCGAGGAGAACCTCTGGGAGGTCGAGAACGCCGCGCCCGAGCGCGCCCGCTACTTCGGCCGCGAGCGCCACACGATCGCGCTCGAAGGGGGCCGCGTCCTCGCTCTCGCCTCCGAGCTCGAGTTGACCTCGGACGCGACCAGCTTCCACCTCCGCTTCCAACGCGCGCTCACCGAGAACGGCGCCCCCGTCCGCGAACGGGAGTGGCGTGAGAGCTACCCGCGGCCGTAGCGTTCCGCCACTCTTCGATAGGCCTCGCGGAAGGGAATGCCTTCGGCGAGAACGAGGCGGTGGGCCTCTTCGGCGGCGTGGAGCTCGGGTGGGAGGTGGATCCGTTCCGGGACGAAACGGAGGGCGGGCAGCGTATTCGCCGGCCTCGAAGGGGGAGCGCGCGGGCATCGTCACCTGCGGCAGCGCCTACCGCTGCTGCCGGATCGCCGAGCGCGCGATCGTGGAGGCGGGTCTCCCGCTCACCCGCCTGCCGATGACCCCCTACCCGGAGCTCGGCGCGGCGCTCACGCGCCACCTCGCCCGTCTCGCGATCTCCTCCGACCTCGTGCCGCCGCTCGAGCGCCTGACCGGGTGGCTCGCCCGCCCGGAGGCTCCGCGCGCTCACGGCCACGCTGCCGCCCGCCTCGCCCGCGAGCGCCACACCTGAACCCACCGCGCCAGCGAGCCGCGTGCACTGCTCGCCGACCGCCTCCAGGACCAGCCTGCGACCTGTGCGCGGCTGCCCCACGCCGGAAGCGCTCGACGCTCTTGCGGTAGGCGTCGCGGAAGGGGAGGCTGCCTCGACGAAGAGAAGTCTCACAGCTAGGAGCTCAAGATCGGGGAGGAGAGCCCAGGCAAGGACATCCTGATCTCCTACGTCCAGTTCCGCTACGCTCCGGGTACCCAGCCGGAGTGTGCAGCTGACATTGCGTGGGTACGGCTCTCGCCCCCGCACGACCCGTATATCATTCTGTGTCCGACGTTCTTTTATGTCGCGTACCAAGATGGTCAACTCGCTTCCCTTGATGTCATTCACGAGCTTCTGCACGTAGCCGGTCAGCGGGAGGACTGGACGAGCACGGTCGGATATCCGGCTGACTGGCCAACGTCTGCGCAACTGCAAGAAGTGGTTGACGCCGCCTGTACTTCCCCGCAACCGCTTTTCTGAGGAGTCGCTCATGACCTCCAGAATTCACACTCTCATCCACCTGACACTGCTCGGCCTCGTGCTTGTCCCAGCCTCGCCGGCAACGGCAGAGACGACAGCGGCTCTCCAGCGTCGCTGCAGCCAGCTTCTCGACGATGGTGAGCGCGCGCTTTTGTCGCTGCAGGGGGTCGAACCTGCATTCGCCAACTGGCGGGCAGCTGTCCACTCGTGTCCGACCGACCGCCTCGATTCGCTCCTGGTCGCTCGCCTTCGCTCTGCACAATCCCTCCTTCCGGAGGACCGCAGCCGGGCCGGGGAGCTTCTCGACGAGGCGGTCGCTCTCCTCGACGAAGAGAACCTCGATCATGCCGACGTTCTCGCGGGCATCTTGGGACGGCGCATGCTCTGGAATGGCGAGCAAGGTCGCGAGGAAGCGGTGACAGCGGACTTGACGACGATCGAGCAACTTCGGGTCGCGAGGCACGGAGAACGGAGTCCCGAAGCGCTCCGGGCGCACCTCGACGTGCTCGCGGATCGCATCCGAAGAGCGGCCGAGGCGAACCAGCCGCGCGATCTCGAAGCTCAGGTTGCCGAAATCGAGCGCCTGCTCGACGACGCGCGCTCGAAGGGGTACTTGACCAAGGACGTAGCGCTCCTCGCTCACTCGGAGGCCCAGCATGCTTACGAGCTCCTCGGAGCTGCGTCGGCCGCAGAGGGGCACGCCTCGGAGATCAGCCGGCTCGTCCACTCCGCGGAATAGCGCGCCCTGTTCACTCCGCGGCGCAGTCGTCGCGGCGTCGGTTCAAAACTCGCCGCGTCTGTAGCGCTCGGCGATCTGCCGGTACGCCTCGCGGAAGGGGAGGCCTTTTTCGAGGACGAGGCGGTGGGCCTCTTCGGCGGCGTGGAGCTCGGGTGGGAGGTGGATCCGTTCCGCGACGAAACGCAGGGCGGGCAGCGTCGCCGCGAACAGGTCGGCGGTCGCGCGGGCGAGGTCGCAGGCGCGGAAGAGCGGCGCCTTCAGGCGCTGCAGGTCGCGGTGGTAGCCGGATGGAAGCTTGGCCGGGATCGCGAGCGCCTCGACCAGCGCGCCGAGGGTGACCGCGGAGGCCGCGCGGGCGAGCTCGAAGAGGTCGGGATTCCGCTTCTGCGGCATGATCGAGCTGCCCGTCGTCATCGCCTCGGGCAGCTCGACGAAGCCCAGCTCCTTCGAGGCGAACCAGACCAGATCCGCCGCCAGCCGGCCGAGATCCTGGCTCAGCAGGTGGACCTCGAAGAGCAGCTGGGCTTCCGCCTTGCCGCGCGAGAGCTGGACGGCCGTCACCGGCTCCTGCACCTCGGCGAAGCCGAGCGCGGCGGCGGGTCGCCTCGCGGTCGATCGCCAGGCCCGGCGTGCCGTAGCCCGCCGCGGAGCCGAGCGGGTTCTTCTCGATCCGCCGCGCGCAGCCTCGAGCCCCGCCGCGTCGTCCGCGAGCTCGGCGGCGAAGCCTCCCGCCCAGAGCGCGACCGACGACGGCATCGCCGGTTGGAGGTGGGTGTAGCCGGGCAGCGTGATGCCTGCGTGCGCGTCCGCCACTCGGCCGAGCGCTGCGGCGACCGACCGCGCGGCCGCCGCGAGCGCCGCGGCCTCGGCGCGCATCCAGAGCCGGAGCGCCGCCAGCACTTGATCGTTTCTCGACCTGCCGAGGTGGATCCTGCCGCCGGCGGCGCCGATCCGCTCGGTCAGCCGCCGCTCGAGCGCACTGTGGCCATCCTCGTCGGCGAGCTCGACCCGCCATTCGCCGCGAGCGTGCTCCGCGCCGAGCGCTGCGAGACCGGTCCGGATCGCGTCACAGTCGACCGCGGTGAGCAGACCCTGACCGTGCAGCATCTCGGCGTGCGCGATCGACGCCGCGACGTCGTGCGCGATCAGCCGGTCGTCGAGCGCGTGGTCCTCGCCGGCTGTGTAGGCGAGCACGCGCGCGTCGAGCGCGCTCCCCTTTGTCCCAGAGCCGGCTCATGCCGCGCCCGCCCGCTGGCCCGAGCTCGAGCGCGCGAAGGCGCGGGCGAGCGCCACGTAGAAGCGGGCACCGTCGACGATCTCCGACTCCAGCACGAATTCGTCCGGCGTGTGCGAGCGTTCCGAGCGCCCCGGACCGACCTTGATGCCGGCCGTCGAGGCGGGCAGCAGGGCCCAGTCGGAGAGGGTCGACGAGCCGTAGCGTCCGCGCCTCCGGGCGCGCCGCGCGCGCCGCCGCGAGCGAGCGCCGAGCCGGGCGGCGTCTGGCGCGGCGCGAAGCGGTCGGAGAGCACCTTCACCTCCCCCGCGACCGCCGCGCGCACCTTGGCGACGAGGGTCTCCGGGGTCACCCGCGGCGTCGCGCGCACGTCGAGGATGGCGCTCGCCTCGGCCGGTACGACGTTGCGCGCGTCGCCGGCGCGCAACACTGTCGGTTCGAGCGTCGTCGCGCCGAGCTCGGCGTGCTCGGGTCCGAGCTCGAGGCCCTCGAGCGCCACCAGATCGCGCGCCAAACGCGACGCCGCGTTCGTAGCGCCGAGAGCGCGCGCGTGGGCGGCATGCACCGCCTCGCCGCGCGCCGAGCAGCTCGAGCACGACCAGCCCTTTCTGCGCCACCGCGAGATCGAGCCCGGTCGGCTCGCCGAAGACCGCGCCGGCGATCGAGAGACCGCGGGCGGCGAGATGGTCGAGCACGTCGCGCGTCCCTTGGCTCTTCGTCTCTTCCTGCGCCACCAGAGCTAGGCCCAGGGTCAGACCGGGCGGAGCCGGCGCGAGCTCGAGGAAGGCCGCGGTCATCGCCGCCACCGCGGCCTTGGCGTCGTTCGCGCCGAGGCCATAGACGCGCCCCGCGGCGCACGTCGCGGCGAACGGCTCGCGCTGCCAGCCCGGCGCGGGCGGCACCGTGTCGAGGTGACTGTCGAAGAGCAACAGCGGCCCGGAGCCGGCGAGCGCGAGCAGCGAGTCGCCGATCCGCTCGACTCTGGCGCCACGCGCTTCGAGGTAGCCCGCAGCGAGGTCGGCGATCGCCCGCTCTGCGCCGGAAACCGAGGGCGTCCGAACCAGATCGGCGTGAAAGCCGAGCAGCTCCCGCCGATCGAGGGTCAAGGCGCCGCCGGCGTGCCGGCGGGCGCCGCCGCCGCGTCGGCCACCACCATGGTGCCGATCCCCTCGTTGGTGAAGATCTCCGCGAGCAACGCGTCCGGCGCGCCCGCCGGGATGACGTGGACCCGCCCGACTGCGCCCTCGAGCGCGCGGCGGATCGCCGCCGCCTTCGGTAGCATGCCGCCCGCGAGCGCGCCCTTGGCGGCGAGCGCGTCGAGGCCGTCGAGGTCGAGCAACGACACCACCGAGCGCGGGTCGTCGACGCGCTCGAGGATCCCCGCGGTCCGGGTCGCCAGGATCAGCTTCTCGGCGCCGAGCGCGACCGCGAGCGCCGCCGCGACGGTGTCGGCGTTGACGTTGAGCGGCGCGCCGTCGGCCGCCGCCGCGAGCGAAGCGACCACCGGCACGAAGCCCGCCTCCGCCAGGCGGGCGAGCAGCGCGACGTCGACCGACTCGAGATCGCCGACGTGCCCATAGTCGACAAGCTCGCCGCTCGCGGCGGCGACCGGCGGCCGGCGCCGCGCGGTGAGCAGACCGCCATCGATTCCGGTCAGGCCGACCGCCGCGAGCCCCGCCGCGCGCGCCACCGAGAGGACGCGGGTATTCGCCTGCCCGGCGAGCGCCATGACGCTCGCCTCGAGCGTTGCGGCGTCGGTGACCCGGCGGCCATCGACGATGCGCGTCTCGAGGCCGAGCCGCGCGGCGAGCGCGGTCGTCTGCGGCCCGCCGCCATGGACGAGCACGACGTGGATGCCGAGCTGGCCCAAGACCTCCACCTGCTCGAGGAAGGGGCGGAGCACGCTCGCCTCCGCCAAGCTCTCACCGCCCAGCTTGACGACGAAGGTCTTCCCCTTGAACAGTCGCACGTAGGGGATCGCGTGCTTCAGGCCCGCGACCTCCGTCGACCGCTGTCCGACGTCCTTCATGCTTCCCCCTTGGTTGCGAGCAGGCGGTGGAGCACCGCCATTTGAGCCCAGAGCCGCTGATGGGCCTGGTGGACCACCGCGCTGCGCGGTCCGTCGAGCACGGCGTCGGCGACGACGACGTTGCGGCGCACCGGCAGGCAGTGGAAGAAGCGCGCCGCCGGCGCCGCGTGCTCGAACCAGGCCTCGTCGACGCACCAGTCGGCGAGCGCGCGACGCGTCTCGCTCTCGGCGTCCGCGTTGCCGTAGAACGCCGGCGACCCCCACGACTTGGCGTAGACCAGCGCCGCGCCTTCGAGCGCCTCGGCGCGGTCGGAGCTCTCGCGAAAGCCGCCGCCGCCGCGCGCCGCGGCCCGCGCCGCGCGCGCCGCGAGCGGCGGCGGCAGGGCGTAGACATCCGGCCGCAGAACGACGACGTCCATCCCGCGCAGCGCGCCCATCTCCGCGACCGCGGCCGGCACCGCGAGCGGCAGCGGCTTGGGGTGATTCGCCCAGGTCAGAACCAGCCGGCCGTCCGCCGGCACGCCGAGGTCGTCCATCGCCTTCCAGTCGCCGAGCGCCTGGCAGGGGTGATCGACAGCCGACTCGAGGTTGACGAAGGGGCTCTCGACAAGCTGCGCGAACGTCGACATCGGCTCGTCGGCGAGGTCGGCTGCGAGGTCCGTGAGCGTCGCGAAAGCGCGGACCCCGAGCACGTCGGCGTACCCCGCGAGCACCGGTAGCGCCTCGCGCACGTGCTCGGCCGCGGCGCCGTCCATCACCGCCCCGAGCCTCGTTTCGAGCGGCCAGCTGCCGCGCCCGGGCGCGATCACGAACGAGCTGCCGCCCAGCCGTGACATCGCCGACTGCATCGAGGCCAACGTCCGCAGCGACGGGTCGAAGAAGACGAGACCGAGCACGCGGCCGGCAAGCGCCGCCGGCTCCGGCCGGCGCTCGAGCCGCGCGGCGAGCGTCAGCAGCTCCCGGATCTCGCCGAGCTCGAGGCCGCCCAGGGAGACGAACCGCCTCACGCCGACAGCTCCGCGAGCGCCCGCGCCAGCGCCTCGACATCGGCCGCCTCGATCACCAACGGCGGCATCAGCCGGACGACGTGGGGATCGGCGCTGGTTCCCACCAGGAAGCCGCGCGCGAGGAGCTCCCGCTGCACCTCGCCCGCTGGGCGGCGGGTGCGCAGCCCGAGCAAGAGTCCTTCGCCCTGGATCGATTCGACCGGTCCGACCTGACAGTGCCGGCGGATCCCTTCGGCGAGCACTCGCGCTCTCGGCATCAGCCCCTCCTCGAGCAGCGCCGCGATCACCGCCTCGACCGCCGCCATCACGACCGGACCGCCGCCGAAAGTGCTGCCGAGATCGCCCGGACCGATCCTCGCGACCGCCTCCGGCCGGGCCACCACGGCCGCCGCCGGCAAACCTCCCGCCAGTCCCTTGCCGACCGTCAGCAGATCGGGCGTCACGCCGTAGAGACGCGCGGCGAAGGGCGCGCCGACCCGTCCCATGCCGCACTGCACCTCGTCGAAGATCAACAGCGCGCCCGCGCGCTCGGTCGCCGCACGCGCCACGGCGAGCAGCTCACGCCCCAACGGGATGGCGCCCGCGACCCCCTGCACCGGCTCCAGGATGACGGCCGCCGTGGCGTCGTCGACCGCGGCGGCCAGAGCGTCGCCATCGCGCGGCACGAAGACGACGTCGAACGGCGCGCGCGGAAAGGCGTACCAGCGCTCCGAACGCCAGGTCACTGCCGCCGCCGCCGCGGTGCGGCCGTGGAAGGCGCCTTCCAGCGCGACGACCTTGGTGCGCGCGCCGCGCCCGGCAGCGCGAAAAACGATACGCAGCGCGTTCTCGTTCGCCTCGGCGCCGCTATTGAAGAATGCGACCCGAGAGAGTCCTTCGGGCGTGATCGCGGCGAGCGCCGTTGCGGCACGCTCGCGCGCCGCCATGGGCACCGCGTTCGACTGGAAGAGGAGCTCGCGGGTCTGGCGCTCGATCGCGGCGGTGAGACGAGGGTGCCCGTAACCCAGCACCGCGACCGCATGACCGCCGTAGAAGTCGATGAGATAGCGCCCGTCGCGGGTCTCGAGACGAGCACCCCGGCCCGCGACCGGCTCGACCGGCAGCTGAGCGTAGACCGGCAACAGCGCGCTAGCTACGGGCGCGGCGAGCGGCGCGGCGGGAGCCGAGAGCGCGAGCAGCGGGGCGATCATCTCTTCCTCCTCGAACACGGGCTCAAAGCCAACCCGGCCCGGGTGCCGCGAGCCCCGCGGTCGCCGGGAAGCCGAAGCGCCGGTTGAGCCACTGCAGGCCGCCGCCGGCGGCCCCTTTGGCCAGGTTGTCGAGCGCGCAGAAGATCGCCAGCCGCGCCCCGCGCGCCGCCACACCGATCGTCGCGCGGTTCGACCCGGCGACGTCGACCAATCGCGGCGGTGCGATCCCGGCCGAAACGAAAGGGGAGTCGACGTAGAACGCCGCGACCTCCGCTGCGATCTCTTCGGCCGAGCCCAGCCGCGCGAGCCGGGCGTGCAGCGTCGCGTAGATGCCCCGCGCATGGGGTCCCGATTGCGGCACCAAGGCGAGGTCGGGCTCGACGCCGGTCGCCTCCCGGGCGAGGGCCACGATCTCCGGCTCATGGCGATGCGCGAGCGGAGCGTAGGCGACCACCGTCGAGCGGCGCTCCGGATGGTGGGTGGCGGCCGACGGCGAGCGCCCGCTGCCGGTCGAGCCCGTGATCGCGGTGACCGCGACATCGGGCTCGATGCGGCCGCTCGCCAGGAGCGGCACCAGCGCGAGCAACACCGCGGTCGCGAAGCAGCCGGGATGGGCGAAGCAGCTCGCCGCGCTGACGCCGAGGTGCTCGGGAACGCCGCGCGCGAAGCTCGCCAGGAGGCCGGGCGCCGCGTGCGGCTGACCGTAGACGCGCGCGTACGCTGCGGGATCGGCGAAGCGAAAGTCGGCGGAGAGATCCACCACGTCGAGGGCGCACCCCGCCGCCGCCGCCGCCGCGAGCGCGGCGGCCACAGCGGGCGCCGACGCGCCGTGCGGCGCCGCCGAGACCAGCGCCGCGCGCGGAGCTGCGGCGAGCAGTCGATCGAGGTCGCCGAGCGACGCGAAGCGCAGCTCCGGATAAGCGCTCGCCAGATGGGGAAAGGCGGCGGCGATCGGCTCTCCGGCGCGGCTCGCGGAGATCACCACGCGCGGCGCGAAACCGTCGTGGAGCGCGAGCAGGCGCAGCAGCTCGCCCGCCACGTAACCGCTGCCGCCGAGGATCGCAAGCGGGACGGCACTTGGCGCGCCTCGGGCCAGAGCCGGTTCACTCATCGCACGGCTCCCGTGCGCGTGACTTCGAGACGGGTCGACACGAGCTCCGCGAGGCGCTCGGGAGACGTGCGCGCATTGGCCGCCGGCACGCCGAGGTCGCGTTCGATCATCTCGGTGCCGACGGCGTTGTCGGTCGCGGGTCCGGTGACGGCGACCGGCTCGAGTTCGTAGCGCTCGCGCAGCAGTCGGACGCCGCCCCAGGCCGCCACCGGATCGTTCGCGGCGAGCACGATCGCGGTGAACGATGAAGCGAGCTCGCGGTCCTCGAGAATCGCGTCGACGCCGTAGGCGCCGAGCAGGCCGTCTCCGAGCTCGACCACGATGGCGTCGGGACGCTCGGCGGCGAGGCGCGAGAGCAGCACGCGGGTGACCCGATCGGCGTTCGCGCGGGTCGTCGAGACGACGCCGAGATCGGTGAAGAGCGCGGTCCGGCGCGCGCCGGCATCCTCCATCGCCAGCACGTCGCGGCGCAGCGCAGACGCCGGTCGCCTTGAAGGCGTCGAGCGTCGCGCCGTGGTGGCTGAGCTCGCGCACGATCGCGCACGCCGCGGCGGTCTTGCCCGCGCTCATGCAGGTGCCGACCAGCGCCACCACGGGCACGCCGCGAACATCGAGCTCGGGCGCGGCGGCGAGCGGCTCGCGCGACGATGCGCGCCGGCCGGCCGATGCGCTCGCCGAGGAAGGGGAACTCGAGCACCGCGCCGAGCACTTCGCAGTCGAAGGGGCGGCCGAGGTCGGGGTTGACCGACTCACACAGCCCGAGGACGCCGCCCAGGTTGAGCAGGTGGACGCGGTCGCCCGCCGCCAGCCGCTCGGGCAGCCGCCCCGAGTAGCCGAAGAGCGCGTGCCGGTGGCCCAGCACGCCGGCGACAACGTCGCCCCGCTTGACCTGCGCCATGCGGCCGCTCGGCAGCTCGAGCTGGTTGTAGGTCGACTTGTCGTTGAGCACCCGCACGGCGACGACGACGCCCTCCTCGCACGGGATCTCGGCGGCGACGCGCACCTCGCGCTTGAGCCCGCAGTTGCGGGTGACCGAAGCGATCTTGTCGAGGATCACGCTGTTCACGTCGCCCCCTCCTCGGCGGCGGCGCCGGCGCGTGCGGCGAGCTCCGCCGGCGAGCGCCGCGATGCGCGAGAAGCCGCGCGCGTCGGCGCCGGTCCACTCCCCCGCGCTCTCGCCGTACGCGCCGCGCGAGGCCTTCATCAGCGAGTAGGGCGAGGCGACACCTTCGACGAAGAGGAACCCGGCGCGCAGCAGCAGGTCGACCCGTCCGGTCACGCGACCCTGGGACGAGCCGAGAAAAGCCTCGAGATCGCGGCCGACCGGCTCGAGCATCTGCCCCTCGTGGACAAGATCGGCGTAGAGCGCGGCGACCCCCTCCTTGGCGCGCAGCTGGCGGCCGGTCAGCACCAGCTTCTCGAGCTCGCGGTGGGCGGTGAGAATGATCTCGGCCGCCGGCGCCTCGAAGGCGACGCGCCCCTTGATGCCGAGGATGGTCTCGCCGAGGTGGATGCCGCGGCCGATGCCGAAGCGGCCGGCGGTGACTTCGAGCAGCTCGAGCAGCGGCACCGGTGCGAGCCGCTCGTCGTCCCAGGCGACCGGCACGCCGCGCTCGAAGTCAAGCGTGTGGCGCTCCGGCGCGCGCGCTGCGTCGAAGGCGCCATGGGTGACCACCCAGGCCGACTCCGGCAACGGCGTCTCGCTGGTCAAGGTCTCGCGCCCGCCGATGGTCGTGCCCCAGAGGCCACGATTGACCGAGTAGGCGGCGCCGTGCGGCGGCACCGGCAGGTGGTGGAGCTCGAGGTAGGCGACCTCCTCGGCGCGACTGACCGGATGGTCGCGGATCGGCGCGAGGATCTCGAGCTCGGGCGCCGCGGCGCGCAGCGCCACCTCGAAGCGGACCTGATCGTTGCCGGCGGCGGTCGAGCCGTGGGCCACCGCGGTCGCGCCGAGCGCGCGCGCGACCCGGGCGACCGCCTCGGCCTGGAGCGCCCGCTCGGCGCCGACCGAGATCGGATAGGTCGCGCCCCGCCGAACGTTGCCAGCGATCAGGAAGCGCAGCACGCGGTCGAAGAACTCGGCCTTGACGTCGACCAGGCGGAAGGCCGCGGCGCCCAACGCGAGCGCCCGGCGCTCGAGGTCGGCGGCGGCCTCAGCGCCGAGCCCGCCGGTGTCGGCGGTGACGGCGAGGACGGGACGACCGCTCTCTTCGGCGAGCTTCGGCACCAGGTAGGAGGTGTCGAGGCCGCCGGAGAAGGCGAGCGCGATCGGCGCGGCGGCAGGATCCTTCGAGGACGTGCTCATGCGATCCCCCGGCGGGCCACCTGGCGCAGCCGCTCGACGATGCGTCGCTGGTCCTTGCCGTTCCTGGTCGCGAGGAAGATGGTGTCGTCGCCCGCGACGCTGCCGACGAGCTCGGGCCAGCCGGCGTGGTCGATGCCGATCGCCACCGTCTGGGCGGCGCCCATCGTGGTCAGGACGACGGCGAGATTGGGGCCGGCGGTCCGGACGTCGACGAGGAAATGGGCGAGCTCGTCGAGCGCGTCGACGCTCTCGGCGCCGAGCTCGCCGGGGAGCCGGTAGCGGCCGGCGACCTTGGCGACGCCGAGATCGCGCAGATCGCGCGAGATCGACGACTGCGTCGCGACCAGGCCGCGCGCCGCCAGCTTGTTGGCGAGCACCTCCTGGCTCGAGACCCGCTCGCGCCTGAGCAGCGCCACGATCTCGCGCCTTCTCTCTTCCCTCGACTCCACGTCCGACGGCATCTGCGCCCTCCGGCTCGGCAAAGAATGCGCATAATCATGCAGTGGCGCTCGAATGTCAAGCCCGACCTGCAGCGGCTCGCTCCGCTCCCACTTGGTTCGTGCTGGTTCGGTTGTTGGGTGTCTCTGGTGGCGAGGCGTGGAGCGGTTCCCTTCTCTGCGCAGGAACCGGCCCTCGTGTGGGCGGGTCTGCTCGGGCCTGCGCTCCGCCCGCCCGCGATGCTTGCTGGCGCTCGCTTCGTTTCGCCTGGGGGGCGGGCTACGAAGCTTCCTCCGCAGAGAAGGGAACCCTCCACGCGTCTCGTTCGTGCCAGGGAGGGACACAAGCCCTCAGGACTCGCAGGCCAACCTTCCAATCCCGTTGTCGTCCTGAGCGCAGCGAAGGACCTTGCGTGGCAGGCGGGGAATCGCTGTCGACGCTTCTTCAGGCGAGGACGCAAGATCCTTCACTTCGTTCAGGATGACTGGGGCAGGCGTCCCGTCGACAGGAGCAGGCGGCCCGTCGACACTGGCGGGCGTTCACGTCGACAAGGTCAGGCGATCGCGGCGAGAACGGCACGCGTCTTGTGCGACAGAGGGCGGGGAGCCTTTGTGTCACCCTGGCAGGAACGAGACGCGGTGTGCGTGGGTCCCTTGCCGGAGGAAGCTTGAGGGCTCGCTTGCGAAACGACGCGAGTGCCTCCGCAAACGCCGCGAGACCGAACGCAGCCGGCCGCTCCAAGAGACTCCAGGCGGACGGCGGTTCCGCAGGCAAGGGACCCACGCACACCGCCCCCACTCCAGAGACGCCCAACAGGGGACCCTGCACGAACCAAGATCGAGCGCAGCGAGCCCTGGGAGCCCACGACGGCGCCATCCGTTCACCCGAACGAACGAAGCCCCGGCGCCGGGCCGGGGCTTCGGGGGGAATAGGAATGGCTCCTGGGGAGGGACTTGAACCCCCGACCAATCGGTTAACAGCCGATCGCTCTACCACTGAGCTACCCAGGAAGGGAGGCGCTCGAACCGAGCGCGAACGGGAATCCTAGGCGAGGGGCGCCGGGGGAGTCAAACCGCCGGCCGTCTCGCCGCGACGTTCAGAAGCTCGAATCGAGGAAGGGCTTGAGCTTGCTCGCCCGGGTCGGATGGCGGAGCTTGCGCAGCGCCTTCGACTCGATCTGGCGAATGCGCTCGCGGGTCACGCTGTGTAGCCGCCCGACCTCCTCGAGCGTGTGCTCGGTGCCGTCGAGCAGGCCGAAGCGCTTGGAGAGCACCTCTTCCTCGCGCGGGGTGAGCGTCTTCATCACCCGCTGCACCTCGTCACGACGCGACGCCGACACAACGGAGTC
The DNA here is from genome assembly GCA_963700315.1 of uncultured Acidobacteriota bacterium. GTDB lineage: Bacteria > Acidobacteriota > Thermoanaerobaculia > Multivoradales > JAGPDF01 > JACTMI01. The sequence goes on from CAVOXC010000011.1 coordinate 187,815, forward strand.
GATCGGCGAGTCGGCGGTCTTGTCCTCGATGAAGTCGCCCAGGTGAGAATCCTCCTCCTCGCCGATCGGCGTCTCGAGCGAGATCGGCTCTTGGGCGATCTTCATGATCTTGCGCACCTTCGAAGCCGGCAGATCCATGCGCTCGCCGATCTCCTCGGCGGTGGGCTCGCGACCGAGCTCCTGGACCAACGACCGCGAAGTGCGGGTGAGCTTGTTGATCGTCTCGATCATGTGGACGGGGATGCGGATGGTCCGCGCCTGGTCGGCGATCGCGCGGGTGATCGCCTGGCGGATCCACCAGGTCGCGTAGGTCGAAAACTTGTAGCCACGCCGGTACTCGAACTTCTCGACCGCTTTCATCAGGCCGATGTTGCCTTCCTGGATCAGGTCGAGGAACTGCAGGCCGCGGTTGGTGTACTTCTTGGCGATCGAGACGACCAGCCGGAGGTTGGCGACGATCAGCTCCTCCTTGGCCCGCTCGCACATCCCTTCGCCCTCGCGGATCTTCTTGATCGTGGTCGAGACCTGATCGTGGGTCGTGCCGTAGCGCTCCTCGATCTCGCCCGTGCGCGTCCGGTACTTGTCGATCCGGCGCTTCTGCAGGTCGCGCAGCTCCTTGTTGGTCTCCTTCTCGAGCGCCGTGCGGGCGCGGCGCACGTCCATCTCGAGCGCCGAGAACTGACGGTCGAGGTTCTTCAGGTAGTCGACCAGCCGGTTCCTCGTCTGCAGCGAGAAGTCGATCGAGCGAATCTCCTGGGCGATCTTGCCGACCACGCGGTCGACCTCGCGCTCGAACTCCTGGTAGCGCGCGCCCCCCCGCTTGTAGCGCGCCTGCCGCTTCACGAGCCTGCCGATTTCGGTGTCGAGCTTGGCGATCTGGTCGAAGATCTTGAGGTTACGCTTGATGCGCTCGGCCGCCTTGGGGTCGAGCGGCTCGTCCGGGTCGTTGCCGGAGACGAGCTCGCGCAGCACCCGCTTGTCCTTCTGGGCCAGCTCGTTCAAGCGCAGCAGCTCGCGCAGCACGAGCGGGTTCTCGCACAGAGCTTCGTAGATCATCCACTCGCCCTGCTCGATCCGCTGCGCGATCTCGACCTCGCCCTCGCGGTCGAGCAGCGGCACCGTCCCCATCTCGCGCAGGTACATGCGCACCGGGTCGTTGGTCTTCTCGTGCTCGTCGAGAGCGAAGACCTCGTGCTCGTCGTCCTTCTTGTCGAAGTCGCCAACCGGCGCGGCCTCGATCTCCTCCCGGTTGACGTAGCGCTCCGGGCGATCGAGGACCCAGATCGATAGCTGGCCAAAACGACGGTAGATCTCGTCGACCTCGTCGGGCAGGCCGATCACTTCGTCGGGCAGGACTTCGTAGATCTCGTCGTAGAGCAGATAGTTCTTGTGCTTGCCGAGCTCGATGAGCTGACGGACCGACGGGTACTTGTCTTCGATATGCAGAATCTTCGCTCGGCTCACTTAGCCTGCCCTCGAATGTCTGTGGAGAAGATGCAGTGGTTCGGCTAATCCGCCGACGATGGCATCGATCCTGGGTGAAGCTGCCGGGCGACCTCACTCTTGCGCCGCCTGAGCGCCTCGATCGCCGCCTCGTCCCCGCTGCGCACCGCCTCCTCGATCTGCCGCGCAAGCTCCTGGTTCGAGGCCTTCAACCAGCGCGAGCGCAGATTCGAGAGGGTGGCCGGCAGCATTACGCTGGCCGGCGAATCGCCGGATTCTATCAGAAGACCAGCCGCAACTGCTTCCCGATCCACGACTTCGCTCACCTCGGCGACCACTTCGCGAATCGAAGGCGCGCCCCCACCTTCATAGAGACGGAGAAAGGCCTCGAAAAATTTCCGCAGGTCGGAATCGAAGAACGCCTCCGCTGGAGGGAGAGCCTCGGGCGCCGGAATCGGTTCCCCTAGGTCGGCGGCGGTGAGCAGCAGTCGAATCGCCTCCTCCTCGGCGCGCCGCCCGGGGCTCGCCGCCTTCGGCTCGGCCACGAGAGCGGTCTCGAGGCCGGCGCGCGAGATGCCGAGCCGCTCGAGCAGCAGCTGCGGCGGCAGGCCCAGCCGCTCGGCGGCGGTTCGAGCGTAGCCGTAGCGCAGGATCGGGTCGGGGATCGCGGCGAGCAGCTCCGTCGCCGCTCGGGCGGCGCGCGAGCGGCCATGGGGGTTGCGATGGACATCGGGTGGCACCTGCCGGTCGATCTCCGCCAGCAGGTAGTCGTCCGCTTCGTCGACCGCCCCGGTGAGCGCCGAGCGACCCCGGGCGAGGCGGAGGGAGTCGGGGTCCTCCCCCTCGCCGAGGCGCGCTCGGCGCACCGCCAGGCCGGCACCGAGCAGCACCGGCAGCGAGCGGCGGCAGGCGGTCTCGCCGGCGTCGTCGCCGTCGTAGCCGAGCACGACCTCCTCGGCGAAGCGCGCAAGCAGGCGCGCCTGCTCCGCGGTGAGCGCCGTCCCCATCACCGCCACCGTCCCTTCGATGCCGCAGGCCACCGCCGCGAGAACGTCGATGTACCCCTCGACCAACAGCGCCCGCCGCCGGTCGCGGATCGCGCGTTTCGCGCGGTCGAGGCCGTAGAGCAGCGAGCCCTTGTGGAACCTCGCCGTTTCGGCCGTGTTCAGGTACTTCGCCGGATCGTCCCCCAGGGTGCGGCCGCCGAACCCGACGAGCCGCCCGGAGGCGTTGCGGATCGGAAAGATCAGCCGGTTGCGGAAACGATCGTACGGCTCGCCGCCGCCGTCCGGGCGGACGGCGAGACCGACGTCGAGCAGGTCGCCGAGCGAGAATTTCGGAGTGAGCGCCGGGATCAGATTGCGCCAGCCCTCCGGCGCATAGCCGAGCTCATAGCCCGCGGCGATCTCGCCGGGGATCTTGCGGCGCTCGAGATAGCGCTTGGTCTCGGCCGACCGCCCCAGCTGCTCGCGAAACCAGGCGCAGGCGCCCTCGAGCACCTGCTCGGGGTCGCGCTCCTCCCGCTCCCGCGACCGGCTCGCCCGCGGCGCCGGTAGCGGCACGCCGTAGCGACGCGCGAGCGTCTCCATCGCGGCCGCGAAATCGTCGCCCGACAGCAGCATGTGCAGCTTGATGCCGTCGCCCCCTTCGCCGCAGCCGAAGCACTTGAAGAAGCCGAGCTCGCCGTCGACATTGAAGGAGGGGGTCTTCTCCTTGTGCAGGGGGCAGAGCCCCTTCCACTTGCGCCCGGCGCGCTGGAGCTTGGTGTAGCCGGAGGCGATGTCGACGACATCGACGGCATCGCGCACCGCCTGGACGAACTCGCGGGTGAGTTGAAGGCTGGAGAGGGGCATCGGTCGGTGTCGCCACGATGCTACGCCAGTGGGGCGGCGCTGCGCCGTCCGGCTTCGGCCCCCGGACCCGGCCCGCCGGCCCCGCGCTGAAACCCCGGGGCGCTGGTGCGCATCCGAGTAGGCATGGACAGCCTTCGCCCACTCCCCACCGTCCTTCTCCTCTGCGTGGCGCTCGCCTGGCCGGGCGCGGCGCAGGCCGCGAGCTCCACTGCTGAGTACCGCGTGCGCTTTGATGCGACCTGGAGCGCGGCGAGCCACCCCGGCGCCTTCCCGCCGAACGCGCATTTCACCTCGTTGATCGGGGGCGTGCACGACGGTGGGGTCCGCTTCTGGCGCCCCGGAACCCTCGCCAGCCGCGGCATCGAGCGGATGGCCGAGGAGGGACGCGTCTCCCCTCTCGACCAGGAGGTCGAGCAGGCGATCGCCGCCGGAAACGCCCGCGAGGTGATCCTGGGCGGCCCGATCGGCCGCTCCCCCGGCTCTGTAGAAACGACGTTCAGGGTGTCGAGAAGCCACCCACGCGTCACTCTGGTCACCATGGTCGCCCCGAGCCCTGACTGGTTCGTAGGGGTCCGCGACCTCGATCTCCTGGTTCAGGGCGAGTGGCTCGAAGAGATCTCGATGCCGCTCTTCGCCTACGACTCCGGAACCGATGACGGCGGCGACTTCGAGGGGCCCGACGCCGAGTCGGACCCCCACATCGCGATCGCGCGCATCGAGGCCGGCGGTCTCGCCAACGGCGTGCCGCTCGGCACCTTCACCTTCAACCGCATCGATGAGCCAACGCCACCGGCGACACCCCTCGCCCTTCAAGGCGGACGGTTCGAGGTCCGCGCGGTTTGGGCCGATTACGCGGGCAACGGCGGCGGCGGCGTCCCCGTCGTGCTGAGCTCCGACTCCGGCTACTTCTGGTTCTTCGGGCAGGAGAACGTGGAGCTCGTCGTCAAGGTTCTCGACGGCTGTGGCACCAACGGCTACTACTGGGTCTTCGCCGGCGGCCTGACCGACGTCGAGGTCGAGCTCGAGGTCCTCGACACCTCGACCGGAGAGCTTCGAATCTACGACAACCTGCTCGGCTCGCCTTTCGTCCCGGTGCGCGACACCACGGCGTTCGCCGCCTGCCCCTGACGCCGGCGGGAGCGCCAGGGCTCAGCTTCTGAGCGTCACGACCGTCGCGCCGTTGCCCCCCTCGTTGGGAGCGCCCGCCCGATGCGAAGCCACCGCGGGGTGCCGCGCGAGGTGATCCCGCACGCCGGAGCGCAGTCGACCGGTGCCGTGGCCGTGCACGACCCGCACCTGCTTGGGCGCTCCCGTGAGACTGCGATCGAGCCAGCCGTCGAGCACCTCGAGCGCCTCCTCGACTCTCATACCGATCAGGTTGAGCTCCGCCGGCGCTTCGTCCCCGGCGACAGTGGCGGAGATCGCGCCCCGCGGCGGCGCCGGCGCCGCCGCTGCCGCTGCCGCCGCCACGAGATCGCCGGCGTTCGCCGACAGCCGCTTGCCGGCGACCGAAACGCGGGCGCGCTCGCCGTCCAGCCGGTCGAGAACCCCCGTCCAGCCGAGGCCCCGGTGGCGCACCCTCGCGCCGATCTCGAGCTCGCCGGGCGGCGCCTGGTCGGCTTCCTCGGCGAGACTGGGGGCGCCGTCGAGCAGCCGCCGCGCCGCGTCGTCCGCAGCCGCACGGCGCTTCCCGGCGGCGAAGTCGGCGCGCAGGCGCGCGAGCTCGCCGGAGAGCTCGCGCCGGACTCCGCGGCGAAAGTCCTCGAGCTCACCCTGGAGCCTCTGGCCGACGGTGCGGCGCTCCGTTTCGAGCGCCGCACGCTCGCGTTCCAGGCGCGCCGCGGCGAGATCGGATTCTTGAGCCCGCTCGCTCGCCGCCTCCGCCGCCTGGGCCAGCCGCTGCCGCGTCGCCTCGACCTCGACGAGGAGCCGGGTCAGGTCGCGATGCTCGGGCCCCAGCAGCGACTCGGCGCGAGCGATCCAGGCCGCGGGCAGACCGAGCCGCCGCGCCAGCGCGAGCGCTTCGCTCCCGCCCGGCGCGCCCGGCCGCAGCCGGAAGGTCGGCCGGCCGCCACTCGGCTCGAACTCCATGGCCGCGCAGGCCGCCCCGGTCGTCTCCATCGCGGCGGCCGCGAGTGTCGCCAGGTGGGTCGTCACCAAGCCGAGCCCGCCCCGCGCGACGATCTCTTCCAGCAACGCCCGCGCGAGCGCCGCTCCCTCCTCGGGGTCGGTGCCCGAACCCAGCTCGTCGAGCAGCGCGAGGTCGCCGGGGCCGGCCGCCCGCCAGGCCTCCGCCAACCGGTCGAGCCTGCCGCTGAAGGTCGACCGTTCGGCGAGGAGGTCTTGCTCGTCGCCGACGGTCGCGACCACGCTTTCGAACCAGGGCATCTCGCTTCCGGGCTCGAGCGGCACGGGTAGCCCCGATTGTGCCGCCAAGGCGAGCAGGCCCACGCATTTGAGAGCGACGGTCTTGCCGCCGGCATTGGGCCCGGTGACGACCAGGACGCGCCGATCCGCGCCGAGCTCGAGATCGAGCGGAACGACCACTCCCTCGTGCCCGGCAGCGCCCAGAACGCGCCGGCGGATCCCGGCGAGCCGCGGGTCGAGGAGTGGATGGCGCGCGCCGACCAGACGCAACCGCCCCGCGGGCACGAGATCGGGCAAGCGGGCGCCGCAGATTCTGGCGAATCGGCGCGCGGCCTCGAGCGCGTCGAGCTCGGCGACGAGGCCGAGTAGCCGCTCGACCAGCGGCCGCTCGGCCGCGATGGCGGCCAGCAGCTCCTGGAGCAGGCGGCGGCGCTCCGCCTCCTGATCCTCGACCGCCGCCTGGAGGGCGTTGTTCTCCTCGACCACCTCGAGCGGCTCGAAATAGAGGCTCTTGCCCGAGGCCGAGCGGCCGTGGACCAGGCCGGCCAGGCGCGAGCGGGCGGCCGGCGTCATCATCAACATCAATCGCCCACCGCGCAGCGGCACCGTCTCCTCGCCGAGAAGCTCGGGGCTCTCATCGGAGAACGCTTCGAGCCGGCCGTAGATCCGCTCGCGGGCGCCCTGCACCTGGCGACGGAGCTCGACCAGCTTCGGGCTGGCGTCGTCGCGCACCTGGCCTCGGCGGTCGAGAATCGCGTCGATCCGTGTCAGCAGCGGACCGGGGTCCTCGAGATCGACCAGGCGCGAGCGGAGCTCGGCACACGCGGGATCGGCTGAGCCAATGCGACGGGCGGCGGCGCCTGCGGCGCGCAGCACGCGGGCGAGCAGGAGGATCTCCAGCCCGTCGAGCGCGGGCCGGGCGCTCGCGAGCCCTTCGAGCAGCGGCGCGAGCGGCTGCTCCTCGAGCGCGGGAACCAGCGCCTCGTCGGCCGTGAGCCGGTCGACCTCTTCGTAGGCCGAGCGGCGCCCGACGAGCTCGGCCACGCTCGACGCCGGCTCGAGCGCGGCGATGCGCGCCGCGCCGAGATCAGTGCGCGCCTCGGCGGCGACGAGCGCGAGCAGGCGCGGTAGCTCGAGTGCCTCGCAGGTGGCCGGCGAGGCGACGATCAGGGAGTCGAGTGGGCTCACGGGAGAATGAAAAGGCGGGGCCGGATCCTCAGTGGAACCGAGCCCCGCCGGAGCTGCGGGCAGCGTTTCGCCAGGGTCAGCTCAGACCGAGCCGGCGCTCCTCGGCCACCTTGCGCAACATCTTCTTGCGCGCCTGGATCGCCTTGCGCTTGCGTTTGACCGAAGGCTTCTCGAAGTGCTGGCGCTTCTTGAGCTCGGTCAAGACGCCCGCCTTCTCGCACTTGCGCTTGAAGCGCCGCAAGGCATTCTCGAAGCTCTCCTCGTCACGGACATGTACGATGGGCACGAACCACTCACCTCGCTTCGGCTGCGGATTTGCCGGGCTCGAGGGCCTGGCCGCGCAGATTTTGGACCGGGAAGCGTACCGCAGCCGGGCTGCCCGGTCAACCATCCGGGCGCCACCGGCGACGTCGACGGAACGTTGCCAGTCAGCCCTAGTCGCCGCCCGCCTTCACCGCTTCGAAGCTGACCTGGTAGGCCTTCTTGTCCTTGTCGAACCAGACGCCGGCGGCATCGCCCGCCTCGTTGGTCGGATAGAACCAAGCCGTGACGTTCTTTTCCGGATACTCCTTGGCATTGCGGACGTAGGGCCTGCCGATCGCGGCGCGCACCTCATCCATCGTCATGCCCTTCTGGGCCCTGGCGAAGCGCTCCGCGCTCATGTAGCGGTTGGCCTCGGCCTCGGCGAGAGCGGCCTTGATCTCGGCATTGTCCGGGTCGGCTCGCAACAGGCCCTCGTAGATCTCGATCGCCTTGCGGTAGTCGCCGCCCAGGACGATGAACTCCTTGGCGATGACGATGTCTTCCGAAGCCTTCATGCGCAACGCCGCGAGCTGTCCCGGCTTGAGCGGTTCACCGACAAGAGGCGGATCGTCGTTGATGTACGTGGCCAGCCGCTGTCCGAGCTCGTCCGCGGCGGCTTCGATCTCCTTCTGCAGGGCCCCCATCTCGGTCGCGGTATCCACGCCCGCGGCCGCTTGGGTCTCGAGGCTGGCCAGCTGCGCACGCTTGGCGTTGACGTCCTGCCGGGCGCTCTCGAGCCACGCCCACTCGACCTTGCGCTGCTCGTCGCGTTGCGCCTTCTCGCGCTCGGCCCCACCGCAAGCCGCCAACGTCAGGGCCGCCACCGCGAGCCCGAGAATCCAATTCTTCGACATGACATTCACCCCCGTTTCGACTTCCACGACCCGAAAACGCTAACACAGCGCCCAGGGCGGGAGAAGGCGGCCGTACAGCGCCCCTCTGCTGGCTCAACCCGTTGACCTTTCGTGCTTTGCAATGCGGATCGTGCCTTGACGCAGCATCGGCGCGGCTCGATAATCAGGGGTTCCGGCGCGAGCATCCGACTGGGTAAGAACCGACGCGCCGGCGGAGGATTGCGGGATGGCTCGACCTGAACAGCTCGCCGAACTGGATCGCCGTGCCCGTGCGCGCTTCGAAGAAGCAGCGGCGGACTTGCGGAACAATCTGGAGGCCCGGCTGCGCGAGGTGAGCGAGCAGCTCTTCGCCGCAGTGGCCGAGGCCCGCGCCGAGCTGCCCGACGCGCTGATCGATCCGGAGGTGCTGGCCGCGCTCGACGACCAGCCGCGGCGCGAAGGCGAGCGGGCGGCGCTCGCAGCCCTGCTCGAGAGCTCGGTCGAGTTCGACCAGGCCGCAACGCAGGGAGCCGTGCTCGAGGCGCTGCTCGCCGGGGCTCGGCGCTTCGCGCCACGCGCCGCGCTGCTGCTGACGCGGCAGGAGGGCTGGCTCGGCTGGGGCGCCTCGGGCTTCGACGGCGACACCGATCCGCTCGTGGGGCGCCTGGGTGAGTACGAGGGTGAGGCACAATTGGCGCTCGCCGGCGGACGCGCTGTCGTCCGCGCCGAGGGCGCCGGGGCTCGGGAGCTCGCGGCCGCGCTCGGCCTGCCCGTTGCCGAGGCGAGCTATCTGGTGCCGCTCGTCCTGCGCGACCGGATCGCCGCAGTCCTCTATGTCGATCGCCGTGCGGATGAGGCCGACGCCCCACTGCCCGCCCTCCAACTGCTCACCAGCGCGGCGGCCGCGAGGCTCGAGCTCCAACCTCTCTCGCAGCGCACCGCCACGCCCACCCTCGTCACCGCCGCAGCCGCGGGCGGCGAGAGCCTGCCGTTGTGGAGCGCCGACGCCGCGCTAGCGCCCGCCGCCGCCGCAGCGGCGCCCGCTGCAGCCGCGATCGACGCTGAAGAGAGGGCGCCGGGCGGCTTCACCTTCGTGGCCGATGAGCCGGAGGCGCTCGCCACTCCGGCTCTGCCGGCCGATGACGAGCTCGAGAGCACCGACATCTCGGGGCTCTTCGCGCCGGCGACGGCCGCGCCCGAGCCGAGCCCGGCACCGCTCGTCCCCGACCAGGTGTTGCTACCGGCGGTCGAGACTCCTCCCGTCGCCGCGAGCGAGCCGGCGCCGCTCGAAGCGGCCGGCGAAGAACCCTCGGAGTTTGCGGCGGAGTTCGTTCCGATCGAGGAGGAATCGCCACTCATGCCTGGTGAGACGGTCTTCGAGATCGCGCCCGAGGCCGAGGCGGCAGCCATCGAGATCGCACCGGAAGCGCTTGGCGACGACGAGGTGGAGGTCGCGCCAGAGGCGGTCTGGCAGGCCGAGGACGGGGAGGCGACGGCCTATCTCGGCACCTACGCCCCATCGCCGCAGCCCGCGCCGGACGAGGAGATCGGCGAGACGACCTCGCCGATCCCGGCCGCCGACGAGCTCGACCTCTCCGAGACCCGCGCTATCCCCACCGGAACCATGCGAGCGACGCCGGCGCCGCCACCCGCGCCGGAGCCGGAGAGCCCCGCCACGACGATGGCCTTCGAGCCGGCACCAGCGGCGAGCCCGAGCGCGGGCGGCGACCCGAATGAAGACGCCACGGTCATGATCGACCGCTCGCAGGCCGTTGCGGCGCCGCCGGCTCCTGCCGAAGCGGAAGACCCGAACGAGCGCACCGCCGCCCGCACCGCCAGGACGACCGAGGTGACGGCTCCGCCCGACGTTCGCGGACCCGGTCTCGCCTTCACCAGCACCCGTGGCGCGCGTGCGACCGGCGACAACGCCCTGCACGACGAAGCACGACGGCTCGCCCGGCTGCTGATCTCGGAGATCAAGCTCTACAACGAAGACCAGGTCGAAGAGGGGCGCCGCAATCGCGACCTCTACCACCGGCTGAAGGAAGACATCGACCGTTCCCGACAGATCTACGAGGAGCGTGTCCACGAGAGCGTTCGCGAGTCTTCCGACTACTTTCAGCAGGAGCTCGTCCGCAGCCTCGCGGGCGGCGATTCGCGCGCGCTCGGGGTCTGATCGGGCGGGCGGGGAGAGCAACCGTGGCGAAGTGGCGGCTCCAGGGTCCGGTCGGCGTGCTGGCGCTCGCCGCAGCCGCGCTCGCCCTGCCCCCGGCACCGCCCGCCGGTAGACCGCTCGTTTCGATTCCCGAACCTCCGCTGCCGATCGCGGATCGAGCCCATCGCGACGCCGGCGAATCGAGCCGGAGCGAGGGCTTCGAAGCCGCACGCAGGCAGCTCGAAGCCCTCGCCGCGGGCACCGGCGCCGAGGCCGCCCTCGCGCGCGTTCACCTTGGGCTCCTGGCACACGGCCACGAGCAGCCCGCGCTCGCCGAGCGAATGCTCGCGGCCGGCCCCGGCCCGGCCGATCTCGAGGACTGGCGACTCTACGTCCTCGCCGATTCCGCCGCGGCAAGCGGCCACCGCGCGACGAGTCGTGCCGCGCTCGAGACGCTGATCACCGAGCGCCCCGATTCGCCGCTGCGCGAGCGGGGAATCGTCCGGCTTGCCCAGCTCGCTTGGGAGCAGAGCGACACTGAGCGGGCGCTGGCATGGATCGAACAGGGTCGCGCCGAGCGGCCGACGCCCACGTCGGCGCTCGAGCTCGACCGTCTCGCATGGCAGATCGGCCTCGCCCGGCGCGACCTTGCGACGCTTGCCACAGCCGGCCGGCGCCTCCTCGCCGACCAGCCGATCGAAGCCTCGAAGCTCAAGGTAGTCGACACCCTGGCCGCGCGCGGCGGACCGAGTGATTGGCAGCTCTGGCTCCGCCCGGAAGAGCTCGTGCGCCGCGCCGGGGCGCTGCTCGAGGCGGAGTTGCCGGCGGGCGCGCTGACGACCCTCGCAGCCGTGCCCGCCGTCGCCCGCGACTTCGACTGGCGCCTGCTCGAGGCGCGCGCGCTCACAGCGTCCGGACGAGGTCGAGAGGCGCTCGAACAGCTCGCTCCCGCGCTGGCCGCGAGCCCCGAACAGGGCGCCCGGCTCGAGTGGGAGCGGGCCCGCGCCGCACGCGACGCCGCGGCCGTTCGCCCGGGCAGGAACAACCTCGCGGCCGCCGAGCGCGCACGCTTCGCCACCCGTGCCGAAGCGCACCTGCTCGCGCTGGCGCGCCAGACCGCGGACCTCGAGCTCGCGGCCGAGGCGCTGCGCCAGCTCGCCGAGACGGCGCTCGACGGCGGCCGGATCGACGAGGCGGTCGCCGCGCTGCGCCAGCTCGCCGCGCTCACTCCGGGCGAAACGTTCGGCGCCCGCTCGTTCTGGGAGCGCGGCTGGCGGGAGTTCAAGTCGCGCAACGACGCCGGCGCCGTCGGCTACTGGAGCGAGCTCTGGGACCTCTATCCGCGCAGCGCCTACGGGCGCAGCGCCCGCTACTGGAGCGCGCGCGCCCACGAACGCCTCGGCCACGCGGAGCACGCGCTCGAGATCTACCGCGAGCTCGGCGGCGCCGATACCGCCGACTTCTACGCCCGCCAGGCGCTCGAACGGCTCGCCGGCCGTGCCACTCTGTCCGCCGCGACCGCGCCTGCCGCGCGCGACCCCTGGCCAGAGCACCCAGCGCTCGCGCGCGCGTCACGCCTGTCGGACTATGGGCTCGACGGCCTCGCCGCCACCGAGATCGAGCTCGCCGGAGATGCCGCGCCCCTGCCGGCTCGCGCGGCACTCCAGGCGCTGGTGGCGGCGCGCAGCGGCGATCGACGTTCGAGCCTGCGCCACCTGCGCGCCGCCTTCACGCCGCTCGGTACCGCCAATCAGGCCTCGGTGCCGGAGCGAGCGCTCGCGCTCTTCTATCCGCTCGACTATCGCGAGACTGTCGAACAGGCGGCCCGCCACCAGCGGCTCGACCCCGCGCTCGTCTTCGGCATGATCCATCAAGAAAGCGGTTTCGACGCCGCCGCGCGCAGCCGCTCGGGCGCGCGCGGCCTCATGCAGCTGATGCCCGGAACCGGCCAAGAGGTCGCCCAGCGCCTCGGCCTCTCCTTCTCGACCAGCAGGCTCAACGATCCCGCCTACAGCGTCCGCCTCGGCACCACCTATTTCCGTCAGGTGCTCGACCGCTTCGACGGCAGGGTCGAGCTTGCGCTTGCCGGCTACAACGGCGGTCCCGGCCGCATCTCGCGCCTCTGGCGCGACGCCGGGCCCAACCCCGAGCTCGACAGCTTCCTCGAGGGCCTCACGGTCACCGAATCGCGCCTCTACGTCAAGCGCATTCTCGTCCTCGCGGATAGCTACCGGAGTCTCTATCCCGAACTCGGCTGATTCCCCCGCACGAATGTCGCCGGTCCTCCTCGTGACCCGGAGGTCCGGCCTACGCAGAGGGTCCATAGCTCAGTGGTTAGAGCAACCGGCTCATAACCGGCAGGTCCCTGGTTCGAACCCAGGTGGACCCACCACGCCCGTGTCTATGTTCGCCCGTATCCCATAGAGGTGACTTCTCCGATGACCGAACAGCTCGACCGTCTCCGCCGTTTCGACCAATTGTTGCGCGAGCTCCGGAGCACCCAGGCGCTGCTCGACGGCTTGCCCGACGAGATGCGCTCGCTGCACGAGGAATACAGCGCCGCCCAGGCGGAGATCGAGCAACTCCAGGCGGCGGGCGAGACCGCGCAGCTCGAGCGGCGCCAGGCAGAGGCCGAGGTCCTGGACGCCCAGGAGCGGCTCAAGAAGTTTCAACAACAGGTCTCGCTCGTGCGCAATCAGCGCGAGTATGGGGCACTGCTCTCCGAGATCGACGGCGCCAAGAACGCGCTGCGCGGCCTCGAGGAGACCACCCTCGCCGCGCTCGAGCAGGCGGAAACCGCCGCGGCCGAGCTCGCCGAGCGCCGCGGCGGTTTCGAAGACCTGTCCTCTCGCTATCAGGCGGCGCTCGCCGCCTGGGAGGCGGAGAAGCCTGCCGTCGCCGAGAAGGTGGCGCGCCTCGAAGCGGAGACCACGGAGCTGCGCGAGGGCCTGCCAAAAGGTGTCGTCGCGCAGTTCCTGCGCATGTTCGACCGCTACAAGGGCCAGGCGATGGCGCCGATCCTGGGCCCCGATCGGCCCGGCGGCGGCGTGATCTGGCACTGCAGCGCCTGCAACTACAGAATCCGCCCACAGGTCGCGGTGGAGATCAATACCAACGGCTCGGTGGTGCAGTGCGACGGCTGCCGGCGTTTCCTCTACGCCGAGACGGCGGGGTGATCGCGACGGAGATCGCGGCTCGGCTGGCCGAGATCCGGGAACGCATCGCCCGCGCCGCGGCGTACGCTCGTCGCGACCCCGAGTCGGTGCGCCTGGTCGGCGCTTCCAAGCTCCAGCCCGTCGGGTCGCTCGCGGCGGCGCACGCCGCCGGTCTCTCGCGCTTCGGCGAGAACCGGGTCCAGGAGGGAATCGTCAAGGCCGCGGAGCTCCCCGCCGACATCGAGTGGCACCTGCTCGGCCCGCTCCAGTCCAACAAGGCGAAGGCGGCGGTCGGCCTCTTCTCGGTCTTCCACGCCATCGACAGAATCAAGATCGCCCACGTGGTCGACCGGGAGGCGGCAGACGCGGGCCGCCGCGTCACCGGCCTGGTCGAGATCAACCTCGGCGGCGAGGCGACCAAGCACGGCTTCGCGCCCGACGGCCTGGCGGCTGCGATCGCCCCGCTCGCCGACCTCGAACACCTCGCGATCGTCGGCTTGATGTCGATCCCGCCGCCCGCGGATGACCCCGAAGCCATGCGCCCCTGGTTCCGCCGCCTGGCCGAGCTGCGAGCGGCGCTCGGCGGTCGCCCCGAGTGGTCGGGTCGCTTGACCGAGCTCTCGATGGGCATGAGCGACGACTTCGAGGTCGCCGTCGAAGAGGGCGCCACCTACGTCCGCGTCGGCACCCGCCTGTTCGGACCCCGTCCGGCCTGATGCCGCCGTCGCCAGCATATTGCACAGCTCGTTGGGCAGCGCCTGCTAAAATGAGCGTCTTGCGCGTTCGAAGGAGTACCCCGTGAACTTCGCCCATGGCTTCGGCTTGAGCCTGCTCCAGATCGTCCTGGGGCTGCTCCAGCTCTACACCTGGGTGATCATCATCCGGGCGGTGATCTCCTGGGTCTCGCCCGACCCATACAACCCGATCGTGCGCACTCTCGTGGTCGTCACCGAGCCCCTGCTGCGGCCGTTGCGGCGGTTGGTGCCGCCGCACAAGCTCGGTGGCGTCGACCTCTCGCCGCTGCTGGCGATCCTGCTCGTCCAGTTCGTGCGCACCGGTCTCGTCTACTCGCTGGGAATCTCAGGACGTCTGCTCTTCTAGGGGTGCCGCCATGCCGCTGTCGCCGATCGATGTCCAGAAGCAGAAATTCGCCTTCAAGCTGCGCGGCTACGACCCGGTGGAGGTGGAGAACTTCCTCGGGTTGGTCGCCGAAGAGCTCTCGCAGCGCATCGCCGAGATCGACCGGCTCGCGCGCGAGAACCAGATGATGGCCGACCGCGCCGCCGTCGCCGAGGGGCGCGAGCGCCAGCTGCAGGACTCGCTTCTGCGCGGCAAAGTGGTCTCCGACCAGATGATCTCGACCTCGCATCGCGAGGCGCAGCTGCTGGTCAAGGAAGCCGAGATCAGCGCGGACAAGCTCATCACGCAGGCGATGGAGCGCGCCCGCGAGATCGAGAGCCGCATCGCGGAGCTGCGCACCCGGCGCAAGGAGCTACAGATCAAGCTGCGGGGCACGCTCGAGCTCTTCGCCCAAATTGTCGAGGCCGACTTCGAAGAGGAGCGGGCCACCGCGAGCGTGCACACCATCGGGAGAAAGAAGGCGTGAAGCGGGCGGGCCGCCCGGCACCCGAGCCGGCGGAGACGCCCACGCCGTGAGCTCGCTGCTGGTCGAGAACCTGGCGGAGATCGCGACGCCGCTGGGCTCGGCTTCGCTCGCCGGCGACGCCCAGGGTCGGATCCAGCGCATCCCCGACGGCGAGATCCTCTGCCGCGACGGGCGCATCCTCTTCGCTGGATCCGCACAAGAGCGACGCGCGCGCTTCGGCGCTCTGGCCGACGTGCCGCGGCTCGACGGCCGGCATGGCACCGCGGTGCCGGGCTTCGTCGACGCCCACACCCATCTGCCCTGGTCGGGCTCGCGCGAGATGGAGTTCGCCCAGCGCCTCGCCGGCCGCTCCTACCAGGAGATCGCCACGGCGGGCGGCGGCATCCTCTCGACCGTCCGCTCGACCCGCGCCGCCGCGCCCCAAGCCCTGCTCGAGGAGACTCTGCGCCGGCTCGACTGGATGCTCTCTTGCGGCACGACC
Source organism: uncultured Acidobacteriota bacterium (assembly GCA_963700315.1). GTDB lineage: Bacteria > Acidobacteriota > Thermoanaerobaculia > Multivoradales > JAGPDF01 > JACTMI01. The sequence continues at coordinate 203,199 of CAVOXC010000011.1, forward strand.
ACCGCGGAGGCGAAGAGCGGCTATGGGCTCTCACTCGACGACGAGATCAAGCAGCTCGAGGCGGTCGCCGACGCCGCACGGCGCCAGCCGATCGACCTCGTGCCGACGCTGCTCGCCGCGCACGAAGTACCGCCAGAGTTTCGCTCGGATCGTGGACGCTACGTCGACATCGTCTGCGCGGAGATCATTCCCGCCGTCGCCGAACGGGGCCTCGCCCGCTACTGCGACGTCTTCTGCGAGCAGGGTGTCTTCTCCGCCGCAGAGTCGCGCCGCGTGCTCCAGGCGGGCGCCGAGCTCGGCCTCGCGCCGCGCCTGCACGCCGACGAGTTCGTCGACTCCGGTGGCGCCGAGCTCGCCGCGGCGCTCGGCGCGCGCTCTGCCGACCACCTGATGGCGGTCTCGGACCGGGGCATCGCGGCGCTCGCCGCGCGCGGCGTGACGGCGCTGCTGCTGCCCGGCACGAGCTTCTTCCTGCGCAAGCACGTCTACGCCCCGGCGCGCCGCCTGGTCGAAGCCGGGGTTCCGGTCGCGCTCGCCACCGACTGCAACCCGGGCTCCTCCCATACCGAGTCGATGCCGACGATCGCCCAGCTCGCCGTGATCGAGCTCGGCCTCTCGATCGAGGAGGTCCTGGTCGCGATCACGCTCAACGCCGCGGCGACGCTCGATCTCGCGAACGAGATCGGCTCGCTCGAGCCGGGCAAACGGGCCGACCTGGTCGTGCTCGAGGGCCCGAATCTCTTGCATCTCGCCTACCATTACGGCATCAACCCGGTCCGCTCGGTGGTCAAGGCGGGGCGGGAGGTCTTCCGCGCCGGCAACTTGGCCGCGACCGGTTCCACTCATTGACGAACGCCCGATCCGTCCGGGCGTCGAGGAGACTGAAACGATGAAGCGAGTCACTACGATCCTGCCCTTCGCCCTCGCGCTGGGCGCCCTCGCCACCCAGCCCACGACACCGGCGGTCGCGGACGAAAACAAGAAGGAGGAGTCGATGGCTGCCAAGGAGGTCACGACGGCGTCGGGATTGAAGTACGTCGAGCTCGCCGTCGGCGAGGGCGCCGAGGCCAAATCCGGCGACCGCGTCCAGGTCCACTACACGGGGTGGCTGCTCGACGGCACGAAGTTCGACTCGAGCGTCGACCGTAAGCAGCCGTTCCCCTTTCCGCTCGGCGCCGGACGCGTGATTCGCGGCTGGGATGAGGGCGTCGCGGGCATGAAGGTCGGCGGCAAGCGCAAGCTGGTCATTCCCCCCGACCTCGCCTACGGTGCCCGCGGCGCCGGCGGCGTGATCCCGCCCGACGCGACGCTCGTCTTCGAGGTCGAGCTGGTCAAGATCAACTGAGACCGCGGGTCGTCCCGCTCGGCTAGACTGACCTCGTCATGGGACTCTGGCTCGTCAAGAGCGATCCGGAAAGCTACTCGTTCGCCGACCTCGAACGGGATGGGCGCGCGGTCTGGGACGGCGTCGCCAACGCGCTCGCGCTGCGGCACCTCGGCGGCATGCGCCCGGGCGACGAGTGTCTGATCTACGAAACCGGCACGGTCAAGGCCGTGGTCGGGCACGCGCGTGTCGCCAGTGCGCCCCGACCCGATCCGACCGCGGGCGACCCCCGCCGTCTCGTCGTCGATCTCGAGGCCGGCGCGCGGCTCGCCACGCCGGTTCCGCTCGCCGCGATCAGGGCCGATGCCCGATTCGCCGAGCTGCCGCTGGTGCGCCAGCCGCGGCTCTCGGTGATGCCGCTGCCGAAGGCGGCGTGGCGAGCGCTCCGAGCGCTCGGACAGGCAGCGCGCGGGTGACCATCACGCTCTTCGGCCGGGCCGCCCAGCTCCCGCCGGCGCGCCGCCCAGCAAGAAGAGTCCCACCAGCAGCCGCAGGGCGGCCCCGCCCTACGGCTGCTGACGCTCAACATCGCCCACGCGCGCCGTCACGCCCAACACCAGGCGCTGCTCAAGGCACCGACGTTGCGGCGGAATCTCGAGGCAATCGCCGCCGTGCTGGCGCGCGAGGCACCCGACGTCGTCGCCCTGCAGGAAGCCGACGGCCCGTCGGCCTGGAGCGGTGGCTTCGACCACGTCGAGACGCTGGCGCACCTCGCCGGCTTTCCCCACGCCTTTCGCGGCGAGCACAACCCCTTCTCGCTCGGCCGCCTCGACCTCTCCTCGGGCACCGCGCTGCTGTCGCGCCTGCCGCTCGCCGAGCCGCACTCGCTGGCGTTCTCCCAGACCTGGCGCGACACCAAGGGGTTCGTGGCGGCGGCGATCGCGCCGGAGTCGCTCGGCGGCGGCGCGGTCGACGTCGTTTCGATCCACCTCGACTTTCTCGCCGAACGGATCCGGCGCCGCCAGGTCGATCAGCTGATCGAGCGCTTCGCCGCCAGCCGTCGGCCGCTCATCGTGCTGGGCGACTTCAACTGTGAGTGGGGCGAGCGTCGGCGCTGCTTCGAGCGCTTGGGCGCAGAGCTCGGGTTGCGGCCGGTCGAGCGTGGCGGCACACCGACCTTCCCGGCTTGGCGCCCGCTGGTGCGGCTCGATTGGGTCCTGATCTCCCCGCAGCTCGCCTTCGCCGGCCACAGAACGCTCGGCGACCGCCTCTCCGACCACCTCGGCGTGGTCGCCGAGGTCCAGCTCGCCCAAGCCGCGAAAAACCGCGCCGGGAAAGTGGGCAGTGGCGCGTCGGCGGCGCGCCCATACCGGCTCAGTGCACGCCCTTGATCTCCGGCGGCTCGGCGAACGCGATCGGACCGTGGGCCTCTTCGTAGCGCGCGAGATTGGTCGCCAGGGCCTGGACGATGCGCTTGAGGTGGCCCGGGCTGGTGATCACCCGTGCGGTCACGATTCCCTGCGGCGGCACGACGTGCAGGAAGTCGAGGATGAACTCCTCGCGGGTGTGGACGACGCGTACGACGTTCGAATACCGCCCTTTCATCTCCTCGTCGCCGATCTTGATGTCGATGCGGGTCGGCTCGCGGTTCTCACTCTCGCTCATCGCTCCCTCCTCGGGGCAAGCGCCGCGCCCCCGTCGATCTCCCAGCGGTGCTCCGGGAAGTAGATGCCGACGCCTCTCGCCTCCGACGTGACGCTGAAGGCGACGAGCTTGCGCCGGTAGTCGTAGGGCGCGCCGTCTTCGGCGTGCACGGCGACGTCGACCATGTACTCACCAGGGGCGAGGCGCAGGGCGGGACAGACCAGGCGCACGCGCGCCGCACCGTGGAAGCGCTCCGGCTCGAGGCCGCCGAGGTCCGTGTTGGTTCCCCACACCTCGGTGCCACGAGGCGTCGAGAGCGCCACGCCGAAGACGAAGTCCTCGAGCTCCTCGGCCGCGGTCGCCGTGATCTCGAAGGTCACGCTCTCGCCGCTCGCGAAGTGGTAACGCTCGGCGCCCGAGCCGTCGAGCAGACCGAACGCCCACTGATCTCGGCCGCGCGCGAACCCCAGCGCAGCACCTCTCCGGGCGCCGCCTCGGCATCCCCCTCCGCGACGTCCGCCTGCTCCGCCGACTCACGCCGTTCGCGCGCTTCCTTGACTTCGCGATGCTCGCGTCCCTCCTCCTCGGCCACCGCTTGCCGGTAGGCGTCGACGACGAAACGGGGCTCTCCCGCCGCGCGCACGCGGCCGCGGTCGAGCCAGAGCACCCTCGAGCAGAGGTCCTCGACCAGCGCCAGCGAGTGGCTGACGAAGACGACGGTACGCCCCACCGCGAGCATCTCTTCGATCCGCCGCAGGCACTTGTGGGCGAAGGCCTCGTCGCCGACCGCGAGCACCTCGTCGACCAGCAGGATCTCCGGATCGGTGTGGATCGCCACCGCGAAACCGAGGCGCACGTACATTCCCGAGGAGTAGTTCTTGACCGGTTCGTCGATGAAGTCGGCGAGGCCAGCGAACTCGACGATGCGATCGTAGCGCTGCGCGATCTCACGCCGGCCCAGGCCGAGCACGGCGCCGTTGATGAAGATGTTCTCCCGCCCGGAAATCTCCGGATGGAAACCCGCGCCGAGCTCGATCAGCGCCGCCACCCGGCCGCTCGCTTCGACTCGACCCGTCGTCGGTTGCAGGATTCCCGCGATCAGCTTGAGCAGCGTCGACTTGCCCGAGCCGTTGCCGCCGACGATGCCGAAGGCCTCGCCCGGCGCGACCTCGAAGCTGACATCGACGAGCGCCGGAATCGTCGCGGCGCCATCGGTGACGCCGCCGCGGGAGCCGAGCAGCGCGCTCTTCAGCGTCCGCAGCCGGTGGCCCGGACCCACGCGCCGGTAGCGCTTGCTCGCCGCCACGACTCGAATCGCTGGCGTCACACCGCCTCCACCAGCGTCTCGCGCAGACGGCCGAAGACCCAGGCGCCGAGCGCGAAGGCGACGAGGCTGATCGCCGCCATCTGGAGCCAGAGCGCGGCGCGCGGGCCAACGTCCGTCGAACAGCGCGCTCTGGTAGGCGAGCGTGAACGGCGTCGCGGGCGACAGCCGTACCACCCAGACCAGCGAGGGCAGCGGAATCGCCGACACCGGGTAGAGGATCGGCGTCAGGAAGAAGAGCAGCGTGAGCGCGCTCGCCAGCAGGTCGCGCACGTCCTTGAAGTGGGCGTGGAGCGCCGCGAGGCCGAGCGCCAGTCCGCCGATCAGCGGCAGCTCGAGCGCGACGATTCCGGGTAGCGCGAGGGCACCCCAGCCACCCGCATCCGCGCCGTAGAGCCGCCCGACGACGAGGCCGAGCGCGAGCACCGGCAGAGCCAGCAGAAAATGCACGAGGTTTGCGAGCACGGGCACGATCGGCAGCAGCTCGGCCGGAAAGACGGCGCGGCGAATCAGCCGGAGTTCGCCGTAAACGCCACCGTCCCCTCGCCGAGCCCCGTGGCGAACCAGATCCAGGGAAAGAGGCCGCAGACCAGGAAGAGCGGGTAGGGACTGGGCCCCACGCCGGCGCGCGGCGAGAAGACCAGGCCGAAGACGAGACTGTAGACGGCGAGCAGGAGCAGCGGCTGGACCAGGGACCAGAGGAACCCGAGCACGGAGCCACGGTAGCGCCCCTTGAGCTCGCGCGAGGTCAGCGTCGCGAGCAGGCCACGGTGCCGGTAGAGCGTGCGGGCGATCTCGATCATGGTCGGCCGTTCCCGTGCCGCGCGCTGCGAGCGGGCGCCGGCGAGCGCACCTCGCTCACCACCCGCCGCCACGCGCGGTGGCGGGGACTCAGTTGCCCTGGCTCTTCAGCCGGTCGATCTCTTCCTGGATCTTCTGCAACCGATCGCGCGCTTCCTTGAGCTGGCGCTGGCGCTCGAGCTCGTAGTCGAGGGCCTTGCCGTCCTTGACGCGATAGACGTGCGGGAACTTCTGAACGTCGCCCTTCTCGTCGAACTGGAACGTACCCGTGACGCCGGGGTACTCGCGAATGTTGCGCATGCCCTTCCAGAACGAGCTCGCCGAGGTGCCGCCCTGGCGCAGCGCCTCGACCAGAACCTGGTACGCGTCGTAGCCGTGGGCGGCGTAGAGGTCGGGATCCGATCCGAACTTGGCGCGATAGGCCGCGACGAAGCTCTTGATCTGGAGGGGCGTGTCGCCTTCGAGCTCGAGCGCCGTTTGGGTGAAGAGCACGCCCTCGGCGTCGGCGCCGGTCTTGGCGATGGTCTCGGCGGCCGCGAACGACGAGGTGGTCAGAATGTTGCCGGAGAACTTCTGTCGGCGCAACTCGCGAATGATCGCCCTGATTTCGTCGGCGTAGGCGGCGAGATAGACCGCCTCGGGCTTCAAGGTGTTGACTCGGTCGACCAGCGCGGCGAAGTCGCTGGTGTTGGCCGGAAACTCGATGATCTCGACGATCTGACCGCCCTTGCGTTGAAACTCGTCGCGGAAGACTTCCTGGATCCCCTTGGCGTAGGTCTCCTCCTTGGCCAGGATCACCGCCGACTTGACGCGATAGGTGTCGACGGCGAACTTCGCCATCACCGTTCCCTCGGAGAAGTCGGAGGGGAAGATCCTGAAGAAGTTCGACGAGATGCCGGTCAGCTGCGGCAGCGAAGCCGAGGGCGACAAGAGGATCTGGTTCTGCTCGTCGGCGATCGGCACCATGGCGAGCGCCTCGGCGCTCGTCACGCCGCCGATCGCCGCGATGGCGCCCTCGCCGTAGACGCGATCGAGCTCCTTCGCGCCCCGCTCCGGAACCGAGCCGGAGTCGGCCCAGAGCAGCACGATGCGCGGGGCCTCCGGGTCATTCTGGACCTGCTCGTGGGCGAGCTCGATCCCTCTGCGGATGGCGCTGCCGTACACGGCCGCGCTGCCGGTGAGCGGCAGCACCGCCCCGAACTCCGCCGGTCCGCCCGAGGGGCACGCCGCGACGCCGACGAGGAGTGGAACGAACCAGATGCGGCGGAACCAGCGCGTCATCGGCAGACCCTCCGTAGAGAAACCATGCTCGTCGGCTATTGTAGAAGATGCTCCCGAGAGCTGCACGATGTCGTGAAAGGGGGACTTCCGTGCCGAACCCGCAGAAGCTCAAAGTGCCCTGCCCCGAGTGCGGCGCCGAGATCGTCGTCGACGGGGCCACCGGTGCCGTCCTCTCGCACCGGATGCCGAACGCCCCGCCCGCCGGCGGCAAGGACTTCGACGCGCTGCTCGCGGGCCTCGACGAGGGCAAGGCACGCGCCGAGGAGCTGTTCGAGCGCGAGCGGGCGGCGTTCGCCGACCGTGATCGCCTGCTCGAGGAGAAGTTCAAAGAGGCGATGAAGCGGGCCGAGGAAGAACCGGACCTGCCCCCCAAGCGCCCCTTCGACCTCGACTGATCCGGGCTCCGGTCAGAGCGAGAAGCCGAGGTTGTAGGCATAGCGGCCGCGCTGCACGACGAGCAGCAACCCACCCCGATCGAGGCCGCGCAGGAACTCCCGCCCCAGCGCCTCCTCATCGGCGAGCCGCTGGCCGTTGGCCGCCCGGACCAGGTCCCCCGCGCGGATGCCCTTGCGCTCCGCCGCCGACCCGCGCGCCACGCCGGCGACCACGAGCGCCCCCCGATCGATCTCGATGCGCAGGCCCAGCGTCCTTTCGAGCAACCGCAGACCCATGCCCACCGGCGGTCGCATCGCCGCCAAGCTCACCTCGAGGGTGGTTCCGCCGCGCCGCACCTCCAGCCCGACCGGCGAGCCCGCGGCGACGGAATAGAGCGCGGTGGTGAGGTCCTCGCGCGCCTGAACCGGCTTGCCGCCGACGCCCACGATCAGGTCGCCGCCGCGCAGCCCGGCGCGGTCGCCCGGGGAGCTCTCCCAAACCCGCTCGACCAGCGCCCCGTGAGGCGCGGCAAGCCCTTCGCGCCGCGCCAATTCCGGGTCGACAGTGACCAGGCGCAGGCCCGTCCAGAGCGGCTGCAGCGCGCCGAAGCGCAAGAGGTCTTCGACCACGCGGTTGGCGCGATCGGCCGGAATCGCGAAGCCGATCCCCGCGGCGCCCCGAACGATCGCGGTGTTGATACCGATCACCTCGCCCGCCAAGTTGACCAGGGGCCCTCCCGAGTTGCCGGGATTGATCGACGCGTCGGTCTGCAGGAAGTCGGTATAGGCCGTCTCGCCGCTCTCCGAGGAGACCGTCCGCCCTCGCGCCGAGAGGACACCGGTCGTCACTGTGTGCGAGAGGCCGAAGGGGTTGCCGATCGCGATCACCGTTTCGCCCATGAGCAAGTCGGTGCTCTGGCCGAGCGGCACGGCGGGCAGGCCGCGCTCCGAGACTCTGAGCAGTGCCAGATCGGCGTCGCGATCCGAGCCGAGCACCTCCGCCTCGAGCTCGCGCCCGTCGAGCGTCGTGACGACGATGCGGGAGGCGCCGTCGATCACGTGCGCATTGGTGACGACGAGGCCCGACGAGTCGACGATGAGCCCCGATCCGAGGGACTGAGAGCGACGGGCGCGGCCACCGAGGAATCGGCCGAAGAAGGGGTCGAGATCGCGCACGATCGACTCCGCGGAAATGTTCACGACGGCGGGCGCGGTGCGCTCGACGGCGGCGACCACCGGCGTACGCCGCACGTTCTCGGCGGCTCGGGAGGAGCAGGGAAGCGCGAGGGCGACGAGCGTCAGGAGGGCGAGCGGTCGGCTCATGTCACCCGGAGATTCAATCTCCGTTCCAGCCTGGCCGGTCGTGGCGACCCCGCTCGACCGATCTTGCCGAGACCGTGCTCGGCGGCAGGGAGCGCCGCCTGGGTGCGGTCGACCCCGCCAGCTTCTAGCCGGCGCGAAGAAGCTCGAAGTACCGGACGGACGGCATCAGGTCGACCCGCCGATCGGGCGGGATCGGCAGCGGCTCGCCGCCGCGGGCGGCGATGCGCCGGGCCGGCCGCGGCAGCTCGGCCGCGACCCTGCCCGCGAGCGACCATCCGGCCCAGACCACGGCGCCGTCCGGCCGCCGGAACGCGACCCAGCGCGCGCCGGGGGGAGCGTCCTGGCGACCGAGACAGATCGCGCCGCGGAGCTCGCGTTCGAGCGTCGCGAGCGCGGCGTGCGCGGGTCGCCGCCGGAGGCCGCCGCGCTCGTCGGGAGCGACGAGGCCGTAGCCCCGGGCGGCGAGCTGCCACCAGTAGATGCGCTCGACGCAGCCGGTCGCTCCGGCCTCGAGGTAGAACCGGGCGAGGTAGTCGGCCTGCGTCTCCTCGTCGACGGCCACCGACCGGCCGGCCGGGGAGTGTGGCCCCTCGGCGAGCGGCCAGTTGACCTCGGTCACCCAGCTGCGGCCGCTGCGCACGAGCCGTCCGGTTTCGGCGATCGCCGCCGCGAGCGTCACCTTGTCCGCGGTGTCGAACCCCATCTGGCGATTCTCCGGCGCGCCGCGCCGGTCGACGTAGAGCAAGCTCGCCAGCGCGTCGAGACGGAGCGTGGCATGCCGCCGATTGACCACCGCCGCAGTCGCGTGCAGCTCGAAATCGATCACCGCGGGACCGATGATCTCGACGTCGGCGCGTCGCCGCCGCAGGATCTCCGCCGCCGCCGCCGCGAGCTCCAAGTACTCGCCGTAGCTCCAGACTCCCCACTTGCTCCGATTGATCGCCTGGCCGACCTGGAAGACCCGGCCGTACGGCGTGAAGCGCTCGGCCAAGCGCTCGACCGCCGAGCGCCAGCGCGCCGGATCGGCGACCAGCGCGCGATTCTGCGGCAGCGCGAAAGCGAGCTCGACACCGCGCTCGACGAGCGCCGCCGCGAGCTCCTCCTCGGCCCTCGAGCCCTCCTCCCAGGGGTGCAAGCGCAGGAGCGCGCGGCCGATACCGAGCTCGTCGAAAGCGGCCAGCAACTCTTGGGGTGCCCGGGGATGCGGGCGCACGGCGACGCCGGCGCCAGGCCAGTCGAACTCGCTCTCGCCACGCTGGCGGGCGAGACGCCGATAGGCCCGGACGATCCGCGGCGCCGCCAGCGCGAAGGCCGACCAGCTGCGCAGGTGATCGGGCAGGTCGGCGACGCGCACGAGGAACCTGTCGACTCGCCCGGCGTGCTGGTGGGGTTGATCGGAGAGCGGATCCCAGACCGCGCGATCGCGCTTGGAGGCCGACTCGGGCGGAGGCGGGATATGCGCGTGCACGCCTCGTGGCACGAGCCAGCTCTTGCTGCGCGCCGCCGCGCGACGCAGCCGGTTCTTCGCTCGATGGCGGCCGTGGAACGCCACCCGCGCTGCGTCGTAGCGGGTGCGCGCCAGTGCCGGCAGAGCAGCGGGCGCGAAATACGTTTCGAGCAAGTGGCTCCGATCCTCGGCCCGCTCGAGCGCCAGCCGGGCGAGGTCGCGCAGCCGCGCGCCGAGCGGCACACGCTCGAGACGGCGGCAGCGGTTGAGGTCGACAAGAGCGATGGGCGCGCTCGATCCGGGTCCGGCTGCGGCGAGGTCGACGAGCAGGTTGCCGCCGGAGAAGTCACGGAACCAGAAGCCGGCGTCGTGGAGGCGGCGGGCGAGGTTCGCGACCGCCGCGACCAGCGCCCGCGGGTCGGCGCCCGGGAAACGCTCCTCCTCGGTGCCGGCATTGCGCGCGCGCAGCCAGTAACGCAGCTCGGTGCGACCGGCGAGAAAGCGCGTGACGAAGAGCGAGGGTCCCGCCGCGACCGATTCGACCACCAGCAGCGGCTCGGGAGTCTCGAAGCCGGCGGCGGCGAGCGAGCGGGCAATCCGCCAGCTCTTGCCCGCTTTGTCGCCGCTGAGCCGCCGGCGCAAGCGCGCGCCGAGGGAGGCGTTGCGGAATTGCTTGACGACGACGTCGAGCAGGCCGTCGGCCGCCGCAACCCGCGCCTTGTAGAGGTAGTTGCGGCCCCAGTGGATCGTCTCGATGGCGCTCGCGGGTTCGAGCAGGCGCCGCGCCTCGGCGGTGGGGTCGGTCACGGTGAGCCCGTCCGCGACCTCGCCGCGGAAGCCCTCGAAGGCGATGGCTGGGCTCACACCTCGAGAATATCGAACCTCGAGTGATGGAGCTCGGTATCGCCCTGGACGAGCAGCGCGACGCCCAGCTCGCGCTCGATCTCCTCGACGACCGCCCGCTCCTCGCCCTGGAGGGCATGGACCACGTCGGGGTGGGCCCGCACCAGCAGCTCTTTCGAAGCGATCGTGCCACGCAGCGCCAAGGCGGTACGGCGCATGGCGAGACAGGTCGTCGCGATCGAGCGGACGCGCCCACTCCCCTCGCAATAAGGGCAGGTCTGGGTGAGCAAGCGCTCGAGGTTGGAGCGGCTGCGCTTGCGGGTGATCTCGACCAAGCCGAACTCGGAGATCGACAGTACTTTGTACTTCGCCCGGTCCTTCTTGAGCTCCGCCTCGAGAGCGGCGAAGACGCTCGCGCGATGCTCGACCTCGACCATGTCGATCAGGTCGAGCACGATGATGCCGCCCAGGTCGCGCAGGCGGATCTGGCGTACCGCCTCGCCCACCGCCTCGAGGTTGGTCGCGAGCGCGGTTTCCTCCAGGTTGTGCTGGCCGACGTAGCGCCCGGTGTTGACGTCGATGGCGACCAGCGCCTCGGTCGGATTGATCACGAGGTAGCCACCCGACTTGAGCCAGACCTTCGGCTTCAAGGCCGCTTCGATCTCCCGGTCGACGCCGAAGCGATCGAACAGTCGGCGGTCGCCCAGCTCGAGCTTGACGCGATGCACCAGCGTGGGTTGGACCTGGTCGAGGAACTCGACGATGCGCGTGTAGGCGTCTTCGCCCTCGACCCACAGCACCGCGAAGTCGGCCGAGAACAGGTCGCGCACGATCCGGAGGGCGAGGTCGAGATCGCGATGGACGAGGCTCGGGGCCGATGCCCGCTCGGCCTTGTCGTGGAGGCGCGCCCAGAGCTTGGCCAAGTAGTCGCGATCCGCCTCGAAGTCTGCTCCTTCGCGCCCTTCGCCGGCGGTCCGCACGATCCAACCGCGCCCGCCGTCGGCCATCTGCTCGATCAGCTCGCGCAGCCGCTGACGTTCCTCCTCGTTCTCGATCCGCCGGGACACGCCCCGGTGGTCGACGGTCGGCAAGTGGACGAGGAAGCGGCCGGGCAGGGTGACGTGGGCGGTGACCCGCGCGCCCTTGTTCGGGAGCGGATCCTTGGTGACCTGGACGAGGATTTCCTGACCCGCCTTGAGCAGCGCGTCGATCGTCGGCGCTACGGCGGGCTCCTCGGACTCTTGGGGCGCGGGCGACGCGGGCTCGAGATCCCCGGGCGGGAGCTCCTGGGCGCCGTTCGAATTCTCCGCGGCGGCACGCATCATCGCCTCGCCGAGCTCGAGCTCCTCGCCGTTGTGGACGCCGTCGACCACGTCGTCGATATAGAGAAAGGCGTCGCGGTCGAGCCCGATATCGACGAACGCCGCCTGCATGCCTGGCAGCACGCGCGTCACCCGACCCTTGTAGACGTTGCCGACGACGCCGCGATGGTGCCGGCGTTCGATATAGACCTCGGTCAGCTTGTCGTCTTCGAGAACCGCGATGCGGGTCTCGTGCGGATCACTCTCGACCAACATCTTGCTCGTCACGGCCGCGAAGCGTAGCGCATCTGCAGGTTGCCAGGGCTCGATCCGCTCGTACTACCTGATCGCTGATTCCTCTGGTGGGAGTCTCTGGAGGTCTTGCGTGGAGCGTTCCCTTTTCTGTGCCGGGGAGGTACAGAAGCTCCGAGGTTTGCCTTCTTGCTTCTTCTACGCACCTTGCAGCTGGGTCCGCGGCCGGTGTTCGATGCGCAGACGACGGGGGGTCCCCACGCCTTGATTCCTCAGATCACTATGGGGTTCCTCGCAAGCAGCGAATACCGGACGTGGAGCCGGCCGGCACCCGAGACGCCCACCGAAAGAACCAGCGAAGGCGCGGAAATCAGCGATTGACGTAGCGCCGGAAGTCGACGCCGAGGATGAGCCCGAGGATCGTGTAGTTGAGCAGCGTGAACGAGCCGCCGTAAGAGAGAAAGGGCAGGGGGATCCCGGTGATCGGCAGAAGACCGATGACCATTGCCGAGTTATAGAGGACATGGAACGCGACCACCGAGACCAGGCCCACCACCAGCAAGATGCCGGCGCGATCCCGGGCGCGCGCCGCCACCGCCACGGCGTTCGAGAGGTAGAGCGCGTAGAGCGCGAGCACGGTCGCGACACCGAGAAACCCCCACTCCTCGGCAAGAACCGCCAGGATGAAGTCGGTGTGCTTGGCGGGCAGGAAGCGCAGCTGGCTCTGCGTGCCTTGCTGGTAGCCCCTGCCGGTCAGCTCGCCAGAGCCGACGGCGATCTTCGACTGGCGCACCTGGTAGCCGGCGCCGAGCGGGTCGGATGCGGGCGCGAGGAAGGTGAGCACGCGCTGGCGCTGGTAGGACTGCATGCCGAAGTTCCAGATCAGCGCCCCGAGCAGGAGCGCTGCGACCAGAGCGCTGACGAGATAGCGCGCGCGTACGCCGGCGACCAGGAGCATGCCGGCGAGCATCGGCACGAACATCGCGGCACCACCGAGGTCGGGCTCGAGCGCGACCAGGGTCATCGGGGCGGCAGCGATGCCGATGGCGGCCAGGATCTGGCGCAGTCCGAGCGCGCGGTCGGTCGGACCGCCCAAATAGCGGGTGAGATAGAGCGCGGTGGCGAGCTTGGCCGCCTCGGAGGGCTGCACGCCGATCGAGCCGATGCGGAACCATCCTTGCGTTCCCCCGGCTTCGTAGCCGGCGACGAGCACCAGAGCGAGCGCCGCGAGCGTGCCGAGGTAGAGCAGCAGCGACCAGGAGAGGAGCGTGTGGTAGTTGAAGCTGAACACGACCACCATCGCGATCCAGCCGAGACCCACCCAGACGAGTTGGCGCGACAAGTAGTCGACGTCGGTCTCGGCGCTGGCGCTCGCGACGGTCAGGAGACCGATCACCGTCAACGCCAGCGCCGCCGCGATCAGCCCCCAGCGGATCGAGGCGAGATGCGCGAACCGTGGCCGCTGGTCAGGAAGCGGCAGCGGCGCGGAGATGGGACTCGAAGAACCTCTCATACAGAGCCTTGGCGATGGGTGCCGCGGCGCGCGAGCCCTGGCCCCCGTGCTCGATGAAAACGACCACCACGAGCTCCGGCGCCGCCGCCGGCGCGTAGGCGGCGAACCAGGCGTGGTTGCGCTTCTCCCAGGGGAGCTGGCTGGTGTCCTGATACGCCTCGTGCGAGATCACCTGCACCGTGCCGGTCTTACCGGCGATGGCGAGGCCGGGCACCTGCGCGACGGCGGCGGTTCCCTCCGGGCTGACGACGCGCAGCAGTCCGCGGTGGATCGGCTCGAGCATGGCGGCGGGGAGGTCGAGCCGCTTGGGCGGCGGCCGAACCGCGTCGGCCAGCAGGCGCGGAGTCACCAGCCAGCCGCCGTTGGCGACCGCTGCGATCATGCGCGCGACCTGCATCGGCGTCGTCAGCAGGGCGCCCTGCCCGATCGCGACGGAGATGGTCTCGCCCGGGTACCAGGCGTGCTGGCGGACCCGTTCGCTCCACGCTTGGTCGGGTACCAGGCCGGTCTTCTCGCCCTCGAGGTCGATCCCGGTCGGCGCGCCGAGATCGAAGAGGCGCGCGTAGCGCGCGATCCGCTCGATCCCGAGCTTCTGGCCGAGCTCGTAGAAATAGACGTCGCAGGAGCGCTCGAGCGCCCGCTCGAGATCGCTCCAGCCATGGCCGCCGGCGCGCCAGCAGTGGAATCGGCGACCGTAGAAATTCGCTCCGCCATTGCAGAACACGCGGTCCTGCGTCGTCACCACGCCTTCGGCGAGCCCGGCCGCCGCCAAAACGATCTTGAAGACGGAGCCGGGCGAGTAGGCGCTCTGGATCGCGCGATTCTGCAGCGGGTGGAACGGATCGGACACGAGTTGTCGCCAGTCCTCGACGGCCAGCCGGCGGGCGAACAGGTTGGGATCGTAGGCCGGCGTGGAGACTAGCGCCCGCACCGAGCCGTCGCGCGGATCGAGCGCCACCAGCGCCCCCACCTTCCCCTCGAGCAGGTGCTCGGCCTCCTGCTGGAGATCGGCGTCGAGGGTGAGCGCCAGCCGCTTGCCCGGCCGGCCCATCGTGCGCGCGAACTCCTCGACCAGCTTGCCACGGCTGTCGACGACGACAACGCGCTCCCCCGCCGCGCCGCGCAGGCGCTCGTCGTAGGCGCGCTCGATGCCACGCCGGCCGACGAGGTCGCCCGAGCGGTATCCCGAATGCCCTCTCCCGAGCTCCTCCGCGCGTACCTCGCCCAGATACCCGAGCACGTGCGCGCCGTGACTGCCCAGCCGGTAGAGGCGCCGTCGGGCGACCTCGATGTCGAACTCGGGGTGCTCGAGCTCTACGACATCGAAGCGCGCCACTTCGGTGAGGCTGAGGCTCTCGGCAAGCAGGACGGGCTGAAAGGCCGGAATGCGCTCGTAGCGGTCGAGCACCCGCTCGAGCTGGATCCGCGGCCGCTTGAGGATGGCGGCGGCCAGGTCGAGACTGGATCCGAGCTCGGTGCTGCGGCTCCGGTCGAGGCTCAGGTTGTAGCTCGGGAGGTCTTCGGCGAGCACGCGGCCCGTCCTGTCGACGATCGCGCCGCGCGGCGCGCCAAGCGCGATCTTGCGCAGTCGGTTGTTCTCCGCGAGGTCCCGGTAGTGGCTCCCCTCGACCACCTGGACGAACCAGAAGGCGCCACCGATCACCGCGAGCAGTGCGGCGGTTGCCCGCGACAGCAGGTGCAATCGCTCGACCAGCACCTCCCGATGCTCCCCGACTCTCATCGCACCCCTGCTTCTACCCCGGTCGCCTCCGGATGACAAGCCCCACCCCGCGGGCTCACCGCGGATCCCCCAGCTTCTTCTTGCGGCTCGCCCGCCGGGACGCGACGTGGCCGAGCACCAGCTCGGCGGCGCGAATCCAGACGAGGCCGGCGAGCGCAGTCGTCGCGACCCGCGCCAGCAGCCACTCCGGAGCCGCGAGCTCCGCGCCCGGGCGGAAGGCCAGAGCGAGCCCCGCGACGATCGATTGCTGGGCCGCCGCGGCAGCGGCGAACAGTGCCGCTAGCGAGGTCGTGCGCTGCACCACCAGCTGCCGCGCCGCCGCCGCGACCCCGTAGGCAACCACTGTGTCGGCGAAGCCGAAGAGGCCGTACAGTCCGCCCGTGATGCCGTCCGTCACCAGGCCGGCGATCAAGCCCGCGAACATGCCGGCGACCGGCTGACCGCGGCGCGCTTCGAGGACGGCGACGAGGAGAAAGAGGTCGACGGCGCGCGGAAAGGCCTCGAACAGACCCACCCCGACGAAGTGCAGGATCGCCGCCGCGAGCAGGCCCGCGAAGAATCTAAGGGCGCCCATCGGTTCCAGGCTTCAGCAGTGTCGCTGGCGGCTCGGCCTGCTCGACCAGGTAGACGAAGTCGAGCCGCCCCAGGTCGGCCGCGGGCTCGACGACGATGTGGTGGAACAACTCGTCGCCCGGCTCGACCGAGACCACTCTGCCGATCGCGATGCCGCGCGGGTAGACGCCGTCGATTCCGGCGGTCGTCACCTGGTCGCCCGGCTCGATCTCGACCTGGCGCGGAATGAACTCGAGGGTCAGCCGGCCGCCGCTGCCGCCGCGCACGATCCCCTGGCGGTGGACCCGCTCGACCACCGCACCGGCGCTCGCCGCGGCGTCGGTGATCAGCTGCACCTTGGCGTAACCGCCCGACGACGCGATCACCCGCCCGACGACGCCGAGCTCCGTCACGACCGCCTGGCCCAGCGACACCGTGCCCGAGCCGACGTAGACGATGAGAGTTCGCAGCCACGACACTCGGTCGAGGTAGACCACTTCGGCCGGGGTCAGCTGCCACCTGGAGCGGCGTTCGAATCCCAACCCTCGAGCGAGGGCCTCGGCCTCCTGCTCGAGAGCTCCCAGGCGCAAGCGATCCCGTCGCAGCTCCAGCAGCTCGGCCTTGAGCTCGCGATTCTCCTCGGCGAGTCGGGCTCGCCCCGCCATCGCCGCGCGCAGGTCGGCAACCGCCCGGCCGGCCGCCGCGACGCCGCGGGCGAGCGGTCCGAGCGCTCGCACCGTGGCGCCGGCGAGCAGCGAGCGCTCGCCGCCCCGGTCCGGGGTCTGCGCCGCGAGCAGGGAGAGCTGGCCGACGAGCAGGAACGCGAGCAGCAGATGGGTCCAGCGGGAGCTCAAGATCGCGGCGAGGGCTGCGTGCGGCCGGCCCCTCCTAGCGGATCGTGATCTTGCGCAGCAGGTTCATGTCGTCGAGCACCCGTCCGGTGCCGAGCACGACGCAGGCGAGCGGGTCCTCCGCCTGCACGACCGGCAACCCGGTCTCGTGGCGCAGCCGCTCGTCGAGCGCGCGCAACAACGCGCCCCCGCCCGAGAGCACGATGCCTTTGTCCATGATGTCGGCCGAGAGCTCCGGTGGCGTCCGCTCGAGCGCCATGCGCACCGCGTCGACGATGACGTTGACCGTCTCGGTCAGAGCCTCGCGGATCTCTTCGTCGGTGATCGTCAATTCCTTCGGTATCGCCCTCGACCAGGTCGCGCCCCTTGATCACCAGCGACAGCCCGTCCTCGAGCGGAAAGGCCGAGCCGATCTCCCACTTGATCATCTCGGCGGTGCGCTCGCCGATCAGCAGGTTGTACTTGCGCTTGAGGTAGTTGATGATCGCCTCGTCCATCTCGTTGCCCGCGACGCGAACCGAGCGCGAGTAGACGATGCCCGACAGCGAGATCACCGCGATGTCGGTGGTGCCGCCGCCGATGTCGACGATCATGTTGCCCGAGGGCTCGGTGATCGGCAGTCCCGCGCCGATCGCCGCCATCATCGCCTGCTCGACCAGATAGACCTCGGACGCCCCCGCCTTCTGCGCCGAGTCGCGCACCGCCCGCTTCTCGACCTGCGTGATCTCGCCGGGAACACCGATCACGATCCGCGGGATGAACGTACATCTTGCGCCCGTGTGCTTTGCGGATGAAGTAGCCGAGCATGCGCTCGGTGATCTCGAAGTCGGCGATCACGCCGTCCTTCATCGGTCGGATCGCCTCGATGTTGCCGGGGGTCCTGCCCAGCATCTCCTTGGCCTCGTTGCCGACGGCCTCGATCTGGTTGGTGAGCTTGTTGATGACGACGATCGACGGCTCGCGCACCACGATGCCGCGGTTGCGCGCGAAGACCAGGGTATTGGCGGTGCCGAGATCGATCGCGAGATCGTTCGAGAAGTAACGAAAGAGGGAACTTAGAGCCATAGCGAGTCTTTGCGGATGCTCCGTGCTGGTCGGGTTAGAGGAATCAGAGGATGTCGACGAAGACGCGGCGACGGAGCGTCGCCTGATTACCGGAGATGTCGGTGGCGTCGAGCTCGAGGAAGGCCCAACCTTCGGCCGTCAGTTGCAGGGTCTTGGTGAAGGAGCCGTTGGCGGCGACCGCCACCTGCTCGCCATTGAGGCGCACGCTGGCGCCCGGCTTCGGTGCGCCCGCTGACGATGAAGATCGAGCCGTAAGCCTGCACCTGGTCGAGCTCGAGCGGCGGTGGCGTCAGGTCACCGGTGTCGCCCGGCGCGCGCGACGCCAGCACGCGAAACGTTCGCGGCGTGCTCCATGGTCCCTGCAGGTCGTCGCGGCTGCGTGCCGCCACGCGCCATTCGAAAGTGCCCTCGCCCTTCAGGCCGAGCGTCGCAGCGGTCTTGGCGCGCGAGTCGACATTGATCAGATTGTCGACGAAGAGCCGGCTGCGGGAGACCTGCAGAGCGTAGCGCGCGGCGCCGGCGACCGGCTCCCAGGCGAGCTGCACGCGACTGGCCGCGTCGAGCGTCAGCTCGAAGTTGTCGTTGGGGCGCAGCACCAGCGGGGCCTCGGGGACTTGCTTCACGGCGGAGAGCTGGTCGCCGCGCTGGGAGACCTGCTGCAACGCCTCGATGCGACGGGTACCGCCGTCGGCCGACTCGACATCGATCGCACCGCGGTACGCGACGAAGGTACCAGTGGACGAGCTGCTGGTCGTAGGTGACCGCGCCCTCGGACTCGCGCTCGACGCGTGCCTCCGCACGCGGCGTCTCGACCCGGCCGCCCCGCTGCGCGGTGCTCAGGTCGACCCAGCCGTACTCCATCCGGATCGCCTGTTGGGAGCCGCCGAAGAGCGGGCCTTGCTTGCGTGTCACCAGGAGGAGCGTGTTGGGTCGGACGTTGTAGAGCGTGCCGTCCAGGAAGACGATCTCGGCCGAGCCGTTGGTCGCGGTCTTGACGTAGTCGCCGGATTGGAGGACCACCCGAGAGCGTGCCTCGTCCCACTCGCCGCGCTCACCGCGCCGGTACTCGACGCCGCCCGAGACCGCGATGAACTGCGCTTCGCCCGCGCCGGTGGGCCCCGACTCAAGGATCGCGAGCAGGAGCGCACGGCCGCGGCGGGCCTTGGCGACAGCGTCACCGAAGCGCTCGGCCTCGACGTCGGCGAGCGCCTCGTCGTAGGCGCGACGGGCCGCGTCGAATTCCTCGCCGAACGCTCCGCTCGGTCTCGTCGCCTCGGCGCGGGCGAGCAGCTCGCCGACCTCCGTCAGCAACGTTGCGGCCTCGCGCTCGAGCTCCTTCGCCATCCAGCGCTGGTAGCCGAGAAACCCCATGCCGACGACGACCGCCAACAGCAAGAGGAGCACGCCACCCCGCAGGGTGTCGACCGACACCGTGTACCAGCCGCGTGTGCGCTTGTCGAGGGGATTAGACAGCACCCGGGAATCCTCCGAAGAGGCGACACTATACTTCAAAAGGCCTGATTCCGCCTGGACTTAGCCCTCGCTGCGGGGCTCCAGCGCGAGGTCTGCCGCGGCCCGCGGCGAGGTCGCGCGGTTGCCCCGCCGCCGCCCTCTTGGTATCTTGCTGCGTTCGCGCCCGGCCGGCCGCCGCGCCTGGAGTCCCCCGATGCTCAAGCTTCTCCGAGACAACCTCAAGTACCTCTCCTGGATTCTCTGGCTCGTCGTCATCATCTTCGTCGCCTTCGTCTTCGTCGACTTCGGCGGTGGCCTCTCGGGTGGCCCGGGGCCGCGCGCCGCGGCGGCGACGGTCGGCGACCGCACCATCTCCTACCGGGCCTTCGAGCGCGAGTACCGGCGGCTCGAGAACCAGTATCGGCAGGCGTTTGGCGGCCAGCTCACACCCGAGATGATCGACCAGATGAAGCTGCCGCTGCAGGCTCTGGAGCGCCTGGTCGACCAAGAGCTGCTGCTCGAAGAGGCCGAGCAGCTCGGCCTCGAGGTCTCCGATCTCGAGGTGCGCCAGGCGATCCTCGAGATCCCCGGCCTCAAGGACGCCCAAGGCACGTTCGTCGGGCAGGAGACCTACACGCGCTTCCTGCGCGTCAACGGCCTCGACCACCGCGAGTTCGAACGGTCGGTGCGCGACGAGCTCGTGCTCGCGAAGCTGCAGGCGATCGTCGGTTCGAGCGTGCGCATCACCGAAGCCGAGGTCGAGAAGAGCTATCGGCAGCAGTCCGAGCGCGCCGCCATCCGCTATCTCTTGATTCCCTCGTCCCGCTTTTCGGCAGTGGCGCAGAGCTCGACTCCGGCCGAGCTCGAGAGCTACTTCGCGAGCCACCGC
This sequence comes from uncultured Acidobacteriota bacterium, assembly GCA_963700315.1. Taxonomy (GTDB): domain Bacteria; phylum Acidobacteriota; class Thermoanaerobaculia; order Multivoradales; family JAGPDF01; genus JACTMI01. Next base: position 223,176 of record CAVOXC010000011.1, read on the forward strand.
GAGGAGTTCCGCTTGCCGGTCCAGCGCCGCGTCGACTACCTGCTGATCGACACGATCAAGACCCGCGCCCAGCTCACCTTCGAGCCGGCCGAGCTCGAGGCCTACTACCGAGAGCACCTCTCGGACTACGAGCAGGAAGAGCAGGTGCGCGCCCGGCACATCCTGCTCAAGGTCGACGACAATCGCGGCGCCGATGCGGCCGAAGCCGAGCTCCAGGGCGTGCGCGCCCGCGTCGCGGCGGGCGAGGACTTCGCCCAGCTCGCCGCCGAGCTGTCCGAGGATCCCGGCTCGAAGACGCGGGGCGGCGACCTCGGCTACTTCGGCCGCGGCCGCATGATCCAGGAGTTCGAGCAGGCCGCTTTCGCCGCCGCGCCGAACCAGCTGGTCGGACCGGTCAAGACGGCGTTCGGCTACCACCTGATCCAGGTGCTCGACCACCGCGCCGGCGGCCAGCGCCCCTTCTCGGAGGTCGAGGCCCAGGTGCGCGCCCGGCTCGCGGCCGATCGCGCCGACTCGATCGCCGAGACCAAGGCGGAGGAGCTGACGAAGCGCATCGAGGCCGAAAAGCTCGCTGCCGAGGAACAGTGGCGCGCGCTCGCCGACGGCGACGTCGTCACCTTCCTGGCCACGCCGCCCTTCGGCCCCGACGACGTCGTCCCGGGTATCGGCCGCAAGACGCCGTTCGCGTCGGCGGCCTTCGCGCTCGCGCCGGGAGCCGTTTCGAAGCCGGTCAAGACGCCGCGCGGTTTCGCCGTCCTGCGCCTCAACGAAGAGCTGCCCGAGCGCTTGCCCGAGCTCGCCGAAGTCGAGGCCAAGGTGCGCGCGGCGGTCGTCCGCCAGAAGATGCTCGACGGCGCTTTCGCCGAGGCCGCCCGCCTGCGCCGGGCGCTCGACTCGGGCCAGAGCCTCGAGGCGATCGCGATCGAGACCGGCGTCGACATCCAGGAGACCGGCGAGTTCGGCGCCGACGGCAACATCCCCGGGCTGGGCGCCGTCGGCGACGTCTCCGCGGCCGCGCTCGAGCTCGAACCGGGCGCGTTCGGCGGTCCCTTCCGCACGCCGTCCGGCGCGCTCGTCTTCGAGGTCGCCTCGCGCCAGCGCTTCGACCCGCAGGCCTTCGCCGACCAGCGCGACTCGATGCGCGCCGCGCTCGAGCGCAGCGAGCTCAACCGGTTGCTCGGTTCGCTGCTCGACCAGCGCAAGCGCGAGCGCAAGGTCAACTACGACCGGCCGCTGCTCGAACAGTACGGACTGCTCGGCAACGCCCAGTCCTAGGGCGCGCCGGAGGGAACCGGCACTCCGGTTTGGGGGCTCGCTCCGCTCGGCATCGGTTCACGCTGGTTCGGTTGTTGGGCGTCTCCGGTGGCGAGGCGGTGTGCGTGGGTCCCTTGCCTGCGGAACCGCCGTCCGCCTGGAGACTCATGGCGCGGCCGGCTGCGTTCGGTCTCGCGGCCCAGGCCCGCAACGCTCGCATTCTTCAGCATGCGAGCCCTCAAGCTTCCTCCGGCAACGGACCCACGCACACCGCGTCTCGTTCCTGCCAGGGACCGACACAAGCTCCAAGCTCTTCCCATGTCGTCCTGAGCCACAGGGCACGGGGAGCTTCTGCCCCTCCCTGGCACGGACGAGACGCGGGGAGTGTTCCCTCTTCTGGGGAGGAAGCTCGTAGCCCGCCCCACAGCCACAGCGAATGAACTGCCACCAATCAACTTGGGCGGGCGAAGCGCAGGCCCGAGCAGACCCGCCCACACGAGGGCCGGTTCCTCACCAGAAGAGGGAACGCTCACCGCACCGCCGTCAGAGACGCCCAACAACCGAACCAGCACGAACCGGGAAAGAGCGGGTATGTGAGGGGACGGCTAGCGTCCTAGACGCGAGAGAGTCGGCGCAGGGCGAGGCGGAGCAGCTCGTGGAAGGCCGCGTCGGGCGCGCCCCGGCGCGCTTCGCCGAGCGCTTTCTCGGCCGGCCCCGGCTTGTAGCCGAGGTTGACCAGCGCGGCCACCAACTCGTCGTCGCTGGCGCCCGCCGCGGCTGCGGGCGCGGTGCCCGTGGCGGCGGCCGAGACCTTGTCGCGCAGCTCGACCACCATCCGCTCGGCGGTCTTCTTGCCGACCCCCGGAATCCGTGTCAGCCGCGCGACGTCGCTGGCGGCGAGCGCCGCGGCGAGATCGTCCGGCGGCATGCCCGAGAGCACCACCTGGGCGAGGCGCGGTCCGATCCCCGAGACCTCGATCAGCCGCTCGAAGATCTCCTTCTCGCGCTCGGTCCAGAAGCCGTAGAGCGCGATCTGGTCCTCGCGCACATGGGTGTGGACGAAGAGCCGAACGCGCCCGGCGGCGCCCGCTTTCTCGAGCTCGTAGAAGGTCGTGAGCGAGATCGCGACTTGGTAGCCGACGCCGCCGACATCGAGCACCACGCGCTCGGGAGCGGCAGCGGCGAGGGTTCCTGTGAGCTGGCCGATCACGCCGGCGGATCCTACCGCTCGGCGGGGCTCACGCCCCGTCGAGCGCTCTCACGAGATCCTCGATCAGGTCGTCCGGGTGCTCGAGGCCGATCGACAGCCGGAGCAGGTCGCCCGGCGTGGTCGAGTCCGGACCCTCGACGGAAGCGCGGTGCTCGACCAGGCTCTCGACGCCGCCGAGGCTGGTCGCGTGGGTGAAGAGCTCGAGCCGGGAGGCGGCTCGGAGCGCCCCCTCCCGTCCTCCGGCAACGCGCAACGAGAGCATGCCGCCGAAGCCACCTCGCATCTGGCGCGCGGCGATCGAGTGTCCCGGGTGCCCGGCGAGCCCGGGGTAGAGCACGGCGGCGAGCCCGGGGTGGCCGGCGAGCGCCCGCGCCACCGCGAGCGCGTTGGCCGAGTGACGCTCCATGCGACAGGCGAGTGTGCGCAGGCCGCGCAGGACCAGCCAGCTCGAGAACGGCGCGGCGACCGCGCCGAGCCGGTGACGCAACGCCTCGGTCCGGGTCGCGAGCTCGTCGGCGCGGCGAAAGACCAGAGCGCCGCCGAGAACGTCGCTGTGGCCGCCCAGGTACTTGGTCGTCGAGTGCAGCACCACGTCGGCGCCGAGCGCGAGCGGCCGCTGGAGCGCCGGCGAGGCGAACGTCCCGTCGACCACGAACAGCGCGCCGGCCTCGCGCGCCAGCGCCGCGGCGGCTTCGAGATCGACGATCTCGAGCAGCGGGTTGGTCGGCGTCTCGACCCAGACGAGCGCGGTCTCGTCGCGCAGCTCAGCGCGCGCGGCGGCCGCATCGCCGAGATCGGCGAACGACGCCGTGAGCCCCCACCGGCCGAAGCGCTCGTCGGCGAGCGTGCGCACGCCATGGTAGAGGTCGCGGTGGAAGAGGACGTGCCCGCCCTCGGGCAGCGACTCGGCGAGCGCCGCGGCAGCGGCCATCCCCGACGCGAAGGCGAGCGCCCGCTCACCCCCTTCGAGCGCCGCGAGCGCCGCCTCGAGCCGGTCCTGGGTCGGGTTGCCCTCGCGCGCGTAGAGCCGGCCGTGCAGCCGCTCGCCATCGGGCGCGTGCAGAAAGGTGGTCGACAGATGGATCGGCGGGGCGACGGCCCCGGTCGCCCGATCGGCCCCGCCGTCGGCGTGGATCGCCCGCGTCTCAAAGCGCATGCGCTCAAGCTTACTCGCGGTCGAGCGGCGAGGACGGCGACGGCGCGACGGATCGCCCCGGCGAGCGCAGGCTAGAATCCCGCCGTGAGCGCCGACCGCCTCCTCTCCGGCGAGCCCGACCCCGAGGAGTCGGGGCTCGAGGGGTCGCTGCGTCCGCGCGATCTCACTGAATACGTCGGCCAGGAGCGGCTGGTCGAGAACCTCAAGGTCTTCATCCAGGCCGCGCGCGAGCGGGCGGAGCCGCTCGACCACATCCTGTTGTTCGGCCCGCCGGGGCTCGGCAAGACCACGCTCGCGCACATCGTGGCGCGCGAGATGGGGGCGCCGCTGCGGTCGACCTCGGGCCCGGTGCTCGAGCGCGCCGGCGACCTCGCCGCCATCCTCACCAACCTCGAGCCGGGCGAAGTGCTCTTCATCGACGAGATCCACCGCCTGCCCGCCATCGTCGAGGAGATCCTCTATCCCGCCCTGGAGGACTTCCGGCTCGATCTCGTGCTCGGCCAGGGTCCGGCCGCGCGCACGGTCAAGCTGGAGCTGCCCCGCTTCACGCTGGTCGGCGCCACCACGCGGGCCGGCCTGGTCAGCTCGCCCCTACGCAGCCGCTTCGGCATCGTCCACCGTCTCGACTTCTATCCGGCCGTCGAGCTCGCCCGCATCCTCGTGCGCTCGGCGCGGATTCTCGGCATCGAAGGGGACGACGACGGGCTCGCCGAGATCTCCCGGCGCAGCCGGGGCACGCCGCGCATCGCCAACCGGCTGCTGCGCCGCGTGCGCGATTTCGCCCAGGTCGCGGGCAGCGGCCTGATCGACAGAGCGATCGCCCGGCACGCCCTCAGCGCCCTCGAGGTCGACGATTTCGGCTTCGAGGAGCTCGACCGGCGCATCCTCTCGACCCTGATCGAGATCTATGGCGGCGGCCCCGCCGGGATCCAGGCGATCGCCGCCGCGGTCGGCGAGGACAAGGGGACGCTCGAGGACCTCTACGAGCCCTTCCTCCTGCAAGAGGGCTTTCTCCAGCGCACGCCACGCGGCCGGGTCGCCACCCGGCGCGCGTACGAGCACCTGGGCTATCCGCCCCCCGCCGGCTCGCCGGCCGGCTCGCTCTTCTCCTGAGGCAGCTCGCATGACCGGGCGCCGGGCCGCGCTGCTCTACAACCCGCGCGCGGGGGAACACCGAAAGAAACCGCTGGCGGCGATCCGAGCCGAGCTCGCGCGCGGCGGCTGGGCGCTCGAGCTGCGCGCCAGCGAGGGGCCCGAGCACTGTCGCGAGCTCGCCCGACGCGCGGTCGCGGAAGAGCTCGAGGCGCTCTTCGTTCTGGGCGGCGACGGCACCCTGCGCCTCGCCGCCTCGGCGCTCGCCGGCTCGCGCGTCGCCCTCGGCGCGCTGCCCGGGGGCACCACCAACGTCGTCGCGCTCGCGCTCGGCTTGCCGTTCGACCCGATCCGCGCCGCGCGCCGGCTCGCCGGCGCCACGCCGCGCCGCTTCGACCTCGGGCGCGCCGGCGACGACTTCTTTCTGATGCAACTGTCGGGCGGGCTCGACGCCCGCATCATGAGCAGCGTCGATCCGCGCTGGAAACGCCGCCTCGGCAAGGGCGCCGTCGTTCTCGCCGGCCTGCGCGAGTGGCGCCGCTACGACTTTCCGACTCTTCGCGCTCGAGGTCGACGGACGGCGGGTCGAGGCGACCGGTTTCGTCGCCGCCAACTTCGCCGAGTACGCCGGCAGGCTCCGCATCGTGCCCGGCGCCCGGGCCGACGACGGCCGCCTCGACCTGCTGCTCTTTCGCGGCCGGCGCCGGCGCGACGCTCTCGGCTTCGCGCTCGATCTGCTGCGCGGGCGCCACGTCGGGCGCGACGATGTCGAGGTCGTGCCGGCGGGCGAAGCGCGCCTGCTCGGTCCCGCCGGCGCCGCGTTGCAAGTCGACGGCGATCCCTACCGGCCGGAGCTGCCGCTCGCGCTCGGCCTCGCCGCCGGCGCGATCGATCTGCTCGTCCCCGCCTCCGCTTGAGCCGACCCGATCCGGACGCCGTCGGTACGGCAGCGGCCGCCCGCCGCCCCGCGTGCGCGGGCGGGGGCGGATCGGCCCCGGCGCGATAGCGTCGGGGGCCACGACCATGGCCACCTCGAACCGTCCGCTCGATCCGATCTTCCGCCCCCACTCGGTCGCCGTGGTGGGGGCCTCGCGCTCGCGCCAGTCGCTCGGCTGGGCGATCGTCCACAATCTCGTCGACTTCCAGTTCGCCGGGGCGATCTACCCGGTCAACCCCAAAGCCGACGCGATCCACTCGCTCAAGTGCTACCCCTCACTCTCGGCGATCCCGGATCCGATCGACCTCGCGATCGTCACCGTGCCGCAGCCGCTGGTCGCCGCGATCGTCGACGAGGGGCTCACCGTCGGCGTCGGCGGCTTCGTCGTGATCACCGCCGGCTTCGCCGAGGTCGGGCGGAGCGGGTCGCGCGGCCGAAGCGCGGCTGCGCGACCGGGTGCGCGCGGCGGGCGTGCGCATGATCGGCCCGAACTGCATGGGCGTGATCAACACCGAGGCGGACGTCGCGCCTGAACGCCACCTTCGCGCCGACGCCGCCGCTCGCCGGCTCGATCGGCTTCGTCTCGCAGTCGGGCGCGTTGGGCGTCGCGATCCTCAACGTCGCCGCCGATCTCGGTACCGGATTGACCCAGTTCGTCTCGATGGGCAACAAGGCCGACGTCTCCGGCAACGATCTGCTCGAGCACTGGGAGGACGATCCGGCGACGCGGGTGATCGCGATGTACCTCGAGTCGTTCGGCAACCCGCGGCGCTTCACCGAGATCGCCAAGCGCGTCGGGCGCAAGAAGCCGATCCTGGTCGTCAAGTCGGGGCGCACCGCCGAGGGCGCGCGCGCGGCCTCGTCGCACACCGGCGCGCTCGCCGGCGCCGACGTCACCATCTCCGCCTTTCTCGAGCAGTGCGGCGTCCTGCGCGCCGGCACGATCCAGGAGCTCTTCGACGTCGCCCGCGCGCTCGACCGCTGTCCGCTGCCCGCGGGCAACCGCGATCGCCATCGTCACCAACGCCGGCGGCCCCGGCATCATGGCGACCGACGCCTGCGTCAACCTCGGCCTCGAGATGACCGAGCTGGCCGAGTCGACGCGGCAACGACTCGCCGCGTTCCTGCCCGCGACCGCCTCGTTCGCGAATCCTGTCGACATGATCGCTTCGGCCGGGGTCGCCGAGTACGAGCAGACGCTCGCCGCGGTGCTCGACGACCCGGGCGTCGACGCCGCGCTGGTGGTCAACGTGACGCCGATCCTCTCCGATCCGCGCGACATCCTCGACGCCGTCGGCGCCGTCGCCGCGGGCTCGACAAAGCCGGTGCTGGCGGTGATGATGGCGACCGAGGCGTTCTACGAGGGGTTGAAGCACGCCGCCCATCTGCCACCGGTCTACCGTTTCCCCGAGCCCGCCGCGCGCGCGCTCGCCCAACTCATGCGCTACGCCGCCTGGCGGCGGCGTCCGGAGGAGGCCCCGCCGAGCTTCGCGTTCGACGACGGCGGCGATCGCGACGGCGCTCGCCCATCCCGGCGCCGACGGCCATCTGCCGCCGCGCGACGCCTTCGCGCTGCTCGCGGCCTGCGGCATTCCGATCGCCCGCCTCGCGGTCGCCGCGAGCCCCGACGAGGCCGCCGTCGCCGCCGCGGAGCTCGGTTTCCCGGTCGTCGTCAAGGCCATCGCTCCGGGCTTGGTGCACAAGACCGAGGCCAAGGCGGTCGTCCTCGACCTCGCGGACGGCGACGAGGTCGCCGCGGCATGCGCGGAGCTCGCCGCGCGGCTTGGCGCATCGGGAGAACCGCCGACCGGCTACCTCGTCCAGGAGCAGGTGGCGACGGGCGTCGAGACGATCTTCGGGGTCGCCACCGATCCGCGCTACGGCCCGGTGCTGATGTTCGGGCTGGGCGGCAAGTACGTCGAGGTGATGGGTGACGTGCGCTTCGGCGTGCCGCCGATGAGCCGCGCCGAGGCGCTCGACGTGGTGCGCGGCATCCGCGGGGTCCAACGCCTCGACGGCGTGCGCGGCGAGGCGGGCGCCGACTCGACCGAGCTCGCCGAGATCTTGCTGCGGCTCGCCCAGCTTGTCGAGCGCCATCCGGAGATCGTCGAGCTCGACATCAACCCCTTCTTCGCCGCGCCCGACGGGAGATCGCGCGCTGTCGACGTCAGGGTGCGGCTCGCCGCTGCCGCCCTGCCCTGACGAGCCTCCCTACCCGTCGGCGCCGGTTTCGGCTAGATTCGGGCCCACGAGTGGCGCAACGCGCTAGAATTGCGTTCTCTATTGATCGACTCGCTGGGAGGAGACGTGTCCGTCGTTCCTGAACCCCACGATCTCGCCGAGATCTCCCTCTTCCAAGGGCTGCCGCTCGACCGCCTCGAGCGGTTGAACGAGACGTTGCACAAGAAGACGGTCCCGGCCGGGACCAACATGATCACCGCCGAGCAGCCGGGCGAAGTCGTCTACGTGCTGCTCGAGGGGACGGTCAAGATCCTGATCGAGCAGCTCGACGGGCGCGAGGTCATCCTCGCCTTCCTCGGCGCCGGCGACACCGTGGGCGAGATGAGCCTGGTCGATTCGGCCGGCCGCTCGGCCAACGTCATGACGATGGAGAAGTGCACCTTCCTCTGGATGGACAAGCGGACCTTCTCGGATCTGCTCAAGAACGTGCCGGAGTTCTCGCAGAACCTGGTCAAGCTTCTCGCCAGCCGCCTGCGCATGGCCAACGAACAGATCCAGTCGCTCTCCTCGCTCGACGTCGCCGGCCGCCTCGCCCGCCAGCTGCTCGCCTTCGCCGAGCGCTACGGGATTCAGGAGGGAGAGGAAGAGGGGGGAGAAGCGCCCGCTGCGGCAGCGGAGGAGGGGGCGGCGACCGGGACGCGGATCCCGCTCCGCCTGACCCAGACCGACCTCGCCGAGCTGGTCGGCGCCAGCCGCGAACGGGTCAACCAGGTCATGGTCGACTTCCGCCAGCGCGGCTTCCTCTCCGTCGACAGCTCCCACCGCATCCTCGTCCACCAACCCGAAGAGCTCGCCAACCTCTGCCGGTAGCCCACTCTTCGCTCATGGGGTCTCGGTCTGGAGCGCGCAGGTGACTCTAGCGGGATTGCGAGATTCATCCCGAACGCGGAAGGGCCACGAGCCGGGCTCGCCTTCGACGTCTGGTTGCGGCCGATGCACGACCGATCATCTGGGCACGCCGATCCTCGTCACGGCTCGCGCGAAGTTGGAGCGGCGGTTCGGCGCCTTCGGCGAGACGACTCTTCGGCGCCTTCCGCGCCGGCATCCGCATCGGCCCCCGGTCAGTCGCAGAGAACGCTGCCTCCAGCGCCACCTCCTGCTGCCGATTCCTGACGTACCCATGAAGTGGTTCCTGAGGTGGCGCGGCTAGATGGCGCGTGGGGACTGCTTAGGAATCGCAAGCGTTGTGGCCCTCTGCGGCGCCGTGTCTCTTCGGCTCTGGAAAGGCGCCGACAGCTGCTTCGACAGCCACAGGCCGGCGTTCCAGGTTTCCCTTCCATGGGAATACACCTGCGGCGGCTGGGAATTGGAAGGGATGGCAGAAGCCGATCGAAGGGAGACAGTGCACCTCCGGCGCACGTCACCTTCCGCAGAGTCGCGGTCATCGTCGCATGGGCGCGGGTTCCAGCCGGCACGTCGCTCGCCGACCTCTTGCCTGCACTCCGCGCCAGCAATCTCGTCTTCGGAGTGGTTCCGACCGAGAACGAAACCACACTGGGAGGCGAGCCCGCGATCGAGCTCGTGTCGGAGCATGCCATCCGAGGCCATCCGAGACGGCCGCCATTCGTCATGCGCAACCGGTACAGCGTTCGACGTGGGTGGCTCTACGAGCTGGGAGTGATGGGAACGCTGGGAGAGGCGGAGGAGCGGCGCTGGGAACGAGTTGCGTCGACATTCGAGTTCGTTGAGCTCCCTCCCGACGGTGTTGGCCAGTAAATCCGGTAGCGCGCCCGAGCGCGGCGCGACCTCCTCGTCCATCAGCCCGAAGTTCGGGCCAATCTCTGCTGCCGCGGACACGCGTCCGGGCCCGGCTCGTTCGGAGGGATGGGTCCGGGAGTGCGTTGCCGCTACCGGGCGTCGCGAGAGCTGCGCCGCTAGGTCGGAGCTGCCGACCAGTAGCGGCGCGCAGCGCCTCGGCGCCTTCGAACCCTACCCCTACAATGGCAGAGCTTTCGCAGCAGAGGGCCTTCGAGAGGAGCTCGCAAGGCGGCGGGACGCACCTGCTTCCGTGGCGGCTCGACGAATCGAGACCCCGACGCCGAAACGCGTAACCGTGCTCCCTCACGGCAAGGACGATTGGTGTGCCCAGTAGCTTCTCGCCTGCAACGAGAACCCGCGCGAAGATGAGGCGGTTGCCTGGGACGGGGCGGCCTTCGAGCGGGAGGACGAGAGCGGGGTCGAAGTGCCGACGCGACTGCGTCCCGCCCCCTGGCTGCTCGCCGATCCGCTCCGGTTGACATCATACAATTGCATTCATAGAATGCCACTCGTGACTGCAGCCCCCCGACGCCCATGAAGAACCTGACCATCCGCAACGTCTCCCCCGAGCTCGCCGCCGCGCTCGAGCGCGAGAAGCGGCGGCGTGGGGAATCGCTGAACGACGCGGTTCTCGGGCTGCTCGCGCAGGGGCTCGGCGTGGGCGGACCGCGGTCGAACGGCCTGGCGCGGCAGGCCGGGACCTGGAGCGAGGAGGAGCTCCAGAGCTTCGAGGCGAGCGTCGCGGCCTTCGAGTCCGTCGACGACGAGCTCTGGCGGTGAGCCGCTACTGCCTCGACACCTCCGCGTACAGCCGCTTCCGGCGCGGAGTCGCGGCGGTCGTCGCACGGATCGACGGCGCGGCCTGGATCGGCATGCCGGCGATTACGCTCGGCGAGCTCCGCAGCGGCTTCCTGATCGGGGCGCGGCGCGAGCGCAACGAAGCGGAGCTACGCGAGTTCCTGGCGCACCCGGCGGTCGAGACGCTCCCGGTCGACGACGAGGTGAGCCACCACTTCGCCGAGATCGTCGCCGACCTTCGCCGGGCCGGGACCCCGTTGCCGACCAACGATGTCTGGATCGCCGCCACCGCGGCGCGCGCGGGCGCCGCCGTCCTGACATTCGACGAGCACTTCCGCGCGATCGCTCGGGTCGGATCCGTCGTCCTGCGGTCGGATTGAAGCCGCTCGCGGTCGCCCGGAGCGTGCGATGTCGCGAGCCGAGCGCCAGAGGCGTAGGATTCAGCGGCCATGAATGCGACCGCCAAGCAGGAAGCGCAGAGGATCCTCGACGCTCTCCCCGACGACGCCTCGCTCGAGCAGATCCAGTACCACCTCTACGTCGTGCAGAAGATCGAAGCGGGTCTCAGCGACGCCGAGGTCGGCCGCCTGTCGAGCCAGGAGGAGATCGAGCGGCGGATCGCGAAGTGGCCCGATCGGTAAGTTGGACGGATCGCGCCTGGTCCGACCTCGAACGGGCCGCCGACTACATCGCTCGAGACTCACCGAACTACGCCGCCACTCTTCTCGTTCGAGCGCGCGATGCCGCTCGATCGCTCGAGCGCTTCGCCGAGCGCGGCCGAGTCGTCCCCGAGCTTCGCGATCCAGCGATTCGTGAGGTCTTCGTCGGCAGCTTCCGGCTCATCTATCGGATCTCGTCGAGCCGCGTCGAGGTTCTCACTCTCGTGCATGGCGCTCGCGATCTCGCCGCGTTCTGGCCGGCTGAGCCTTCCGGCGAATCCTGATCCGGTCGAGCGCCGCGGCCGCGCCCGCCGCGTCGGCACTGCGCCCGTTCCCGGGTGCGATCTGAGAGACTGCCGCGAGCATCGATCCTCAAGGGAGCCGCGAGTGAGCGAAGAGCAGGGGCCTCGGCGGCGCGTCCGCGTGATCGGGTTCTGGACCGCGGTCGCGCTGGTCATGGGCAACATGATCGGCTCCGGCGTCTTTCTGCTGCCGGCGTCGCTCGCCTCCTACGGCGGGCTGAGCATCGTCGGGTGGCTGGTCACCGCCGGCGGCAGCCTCATGCTCGCTCTCGTCTTCGCGCATCTGGCGCGGCGCGCTCCGGCGGCGGGCGGCATCTACGCCTACACGCGGAGCGCCTTCGGCGATCTCGCCGGCTTCCTGGTCGCCTGGGGCTACTGGATCTCGATCATCACCACGCTCGCCGCCCTCGCGGTCGCCTTCGTCGGCTACCTCGACCCGTTCATCCCCTCGGTGGTGCGCAACCCCGGCGCCGCGGCGACGCTCGCGGTCGCGACCATCTGGCTGCTGATCGGCGTCAACGCGAGCGGCGTCCGGAGCGCCGGGCGACTGCAGGTGGTGACCATGCTGCTCAAGATCCTGCCGCTCGCGGCGGTCGGCCTGGCGGGACTGGTCGTCCTCCGACCCGAGCACTTCGCGATCCCGGCCGAGCACGTCGCGAGCCCGCAGAGCCTCGGCCGCGCCGTCGCGGCGCTCATGACGCTGACGCTCTGGGCCTTCCTCGGGCTCGAGAGCGCGACCATCCCGGCGGCGAGCGTGCGCGCGCCCGAGCGGACGATCCCGCGCGCGACCCTGGTCGGCACGGCGCTCGCGGCGCTGCTCTACATCGTCTCGACGGTGGGGGTGATGGGCGCGGTCCCACCCGCCTCGCTCGCCCAGTCGACGGCGCCCTTCGCCGACGCGGCGCGCGTTCTCTTCGGCGACCGCGCGGCGTTGCTGGTGGCGGCCGGCGCGGCGATCTCCTGCTTCGGCGCGCTCAACGGTTGGACCCTCTTGGTCGGCCAGTTCCCGCTCGCGGTCGCCGAAGACGGGCTCTTCCCGATGCTCTTCCGGCGCCTGTCGCGGCGGCTGCTGCCGGTGCCGGGCATGCTGCTGTCGGGAGTGCTCGCGACGGCGCTGGTCGCCGCCAACTACACCCGCGGCCTGGTCGCGCTCTTCACCTTCTTCATCCTGCTCGCGACGCTCGCGACCCTGCTCCCCTACACCTTCTGCTCGCTCGCTGTCTTCGTCGACGCCGGCCCGGCGGAGCGGCGCCGGACGCTGCCGCGCGCGGGAATCTCGACCGTCGCGACGCTCGCCTTCCTCTACTCGCTCGCCGCGATCGGCGGAGCCGGCGCCGAGACGGTCTACTGGGGGTTTCTGCTCCTGATCGCCGGGCTGCCGGTTTTCGTCTGGGTGAAGCACCAGCGCAAGCAAGACGCGGCGTAAGCAGGAACCGGGGGGCAGGAGCGCGCTTCGAGTCGATGGGCGCAAACGTCCCGTCGCCACCGATCGGGGGCGATCGGGAACGATCTTGCGCGGACCGATCTTTGCGAGCTAGAGTGCTTCGACCCCTGCAGTCGAAGCGCTTTTTCTGAAGGTCGTCCCAGGAAAGGAGCACCGTGTGACAGTACGTTTCCTCCGCCACGTTGCAGCGACTCCGATTCACTTTGCCGCGGCTCTCGCCGCGCTGCTCGCGCTCGGCGCCGGCGGCGCGCTCGCCGCCCAGAAGGGCGATACACCGCCCGAGCGCGAGGCACCCAGCGCCGAGGCCTGTGCGCTGCTCGACGATCCCCGGCTCGCCGGCCGCATGGACGGCCTGCTCCTCTATCTTGCCAAGGGGTGCGGCCGCGAGGCCGAGTTCCTCGGCGGCGTCGCTTCCGGCGAGGGTTACGCCGGCGGGCCCGCCTTCGAGCCCTCCGCGCCCGACATCGCCGTGAGCAATCCGGCGCAGGACACCTCGGGCACCGCGAAGACCCAGAGCGAGACCTCGATCGCCTTCAACCCTGTCACCGGAACGCTCTGCGCCTCCTGGAACGACTCCTTCCACGGCGTCACCGAGAGCGTCGGGTTCTCCGGCTTCGGCCGCTCCATCGACGGCGGTGCCACCTGGACGGATTTCGGAGCGATCAATCCCGTCGCCAACTTCGACACCGGCGATCCCAGCCTCGTTTGGCGCAAGGTCGACGGCAAGTTCTACTACGCCGCGCTCCTGAACGGCGGCCTCGGCCTCTACCGCTCCAACGACGACTGCCAGACCTTCACCTTCGTCAGCCAGATCGCCACCGGCAGCGACGACAAGGAGATCATGGCGGTCGACAACAACCCGGCGAGCCCCTACTACGGACGCCTCTACGTGGTCTGGACCGACTTCGGCGTCGGCGCGCGGATCTACGAGACCCACTCCGCCGACGCCGGCGCCACCTGGTCGACCCAGATCGCGCTCTCCGGCGCGAGCGTCGACGTCCAGGGCGCCTGGCCGGTCGTGGCGCCCAACGGCGACGTCTACGCCGCCTGGGTGCGCTGGAACCCCTACTCGACCGGACCGATCGACATCGAAGTCTCCCGTTCGACCAACGGCGGCGGCGCCTGGGCCCTGGTCGCCAACCCGATGACCGGCAAGACCAACCCGCGCGACAGTGCCGCGTCCTCGAGCTGCGGCCGCCCGGCGCTCGGCGGCAACATTCGCTACCTGCCCTCGCCGACGATCGCCGTCGACTCGAACAACCATCTGCACGTCGTCTACTCCTACGATCCGGACGCCTTCAACTCCGGGGACGAGTCGAACGTCTACTACCGCAAATCGACCGACAGCGGCGCGACCTGGGCGACCGAGATTCAGATCAACGACGACGGCGGCACCACCGACCAATGGCAACCGTCGCTTTCGATCGGCACCGGCAACGTCGTTACCGTCGGCTACTACAGCCGGCAGCACGACGCCGGCGGCAATCTCCTGTTCGACTACTACTCGCGCACCTCCTTCGACGCCGGCGCGAGCTTTCAGCCGAGCGTCCGGCTGACCGATGCGTCCTCCTCGGTCGTGCTCGACCCGAACCTCGCCACCTGCTATCACGGCGACTACGACACCCAGAGCCACAGCGTCGGCTTCGCGCACTACCTCTGGTCCGACGATCGCGGCGGGACACCTGACATCAAGACCGAAGCGACTCCGGCCGGCACCGACTTCCTTGTCGTCTCGCAGCAGGCGAGCCGGAGGATCTGCGCCCCGGCCGACGCCACCTACACGATCGACGTGCTCAAATTCCAGACCTTCTCCGAGATCGTGACGCTCAACGCGAGCGGCCAGCCGGCGGGCACCACGGCCGGATTCTCGGCCAACGCCCAGGCGCCGCCGTTCACCAGCACCTTGACCATCGGCAACACCGGCGCGGCCTCAGCGGGCGACTCCACGATCACCGTCGAGGGCGTTGCGACTTCGGCCAGCCACTCGACCACGGTCGGGCTGACCATCGACACCGCGGCGCCGACGGCGCCGACCCTGACCACGCCGGCCAACGGCGCGCTCAACGTCAACAAGCGGCCGACCTTTACCTGGTCCGCTGTCACGGGCGCCGCGAGCTATCTGCTCGAGGTCGACGACGACGCCGGCTTCGGTTCGCTGGTTTACACCCAGACGGTCTCCGGCACCTCCCACCAGCCGCCGACCGATCTGCCGACCAATACCGTTCTCTACTGGCGGGTGCGGCCGAGCAACGCCTGCGGCGACGGTAGCTTCTCGAGCGTGTTCAGCTTCACCACCGAGGCGCTGCCGGGCGACTGCTCGCTCGGTAGCGCTCCGTATGTCCCCGTCGCCTTCGGCTTCGAGTCCGGCGCCGGCGGCTGGACCTCGAGCGGAACCGGCAACACCTGGGCGCAGTCGTCGGCCCGGGCCCACGCCGGCACCTTCTCCTGGTTCGCGGCCGATCCGGCGACCATCTCCGACCAGCGCCTGGTCTCGCCCGCCGTTCAAGTTCCCAGCGGCAGCGGGATCACGCTCCAGTTCTGGAATTTCCGCAATATCGAGAACAGCGGCGCCACCGCTTGCTACGACGGCGGCATCCTCGAGATCTCGACCGACAACGTCCTCTTCACCCAGGTGACCACCTTCGTGGCCGACCCCTACACCGGCATCGTGTCGTCGGGCTTCTCGAACCCCTTGGCCGGTTTGAACGCTTGGTGTGGAGCGCCGGGCACCTGGCTGCGCGCGGTGACCTCGCTCGACGCCTTCGCGGGCCAGACGGTCTATTTCCGCTTGCGCCTCGGCTCCGACTCGAGCGTCTCCCGCGAGGGCTGGTACATCGACGATGTCGCCGTCCAGAGCTGCGTCACGGACGGCCTGTTCAACGACGGTTTCGAAACCGGCGACTACTTGCGCTGGTCCTCCTTCTCGACTCCCTAGGCTGCGGTCGCTCGAGCGGCGGTAGGATCGACGGCCGGTCCCCTCGGGGGATCGGCCGTTTCTCTCGTTCGCCGGGTGCGGCGTCGCCCCGTGCTACTCTCCCGCCGCCCTTTCACGTCGTTGGAGACCCCCCCTGATGAAGACGCTTCGACCCTTGCTCGTCCGCGCCGTCGTCGCCACCCTGGCGCTCGCCTGCGCCACCGCCGCGGGCGCCGCGACCCCGCCGCAGGGCGAGGTCGACCCCTGGATCTTCGGGCGGCTCGGTCGCGCGCCGGGCGAGCGCGTCGGCGTGCTGGTCGAGCTCGCCGACCGGGCGGACCTCTCGGCGATCTCGGGCACGAAAGGACAGAAGGGATGGGCGGTCTACGGCGCGCTCACCGCCGCCGCCGCGAGGACGCAGGGACCGCTGCTCGCCCGCCTCGCTGAGCTCGGCGTGCCGCACCGCGCTTTCTGGATCGCCAACGTCGTCTGGGTCGAGGCAGACGCCGCGCTCGTCGACGAGCTGGCGCAGCGCCCGGACGTGCGCCGCGTGGTCGGCGACTCGCCGATCCGGGTGCCCGAGACGCTGCAGCCGGAGGATGTCGTCACGCCGTCGGCGCCGACCGCGGTCGAGTGGAACATCCAGCAGGTCAACGCCGACGACGTCTGGGCCCTCGGCTTCACCGGCCAGGGCGTCGTCGTCGGCCGGCCAGGACACCGGCTACCAGTGGGACCATCCCGGCGCTGCAGGCGAAGTACCGCGGCTGGAACGGCGCCATCGCCGACCACAACTACAACTGGCACGACGCCATCCACTCCGGCGGCGGCGTCTGCGGCGCCAACTCGCCGTTGCCCTGCGACGACCACGAGCCACGGCACCCACACGATGGGAACGATGGTCGGGCGACGACGGCGGTTCCAACCAGGTCGGAATGGCGCCCGAGGCCAAGTGGATCGGCTGTCGCAACATGGACCAGGGCAACGGCACGCCCTCGACCTACATCGAGTGCTTCCAGTGGTTCCTCGCGCCGACCGATCTCGGCCGGACAGAACCCCGATCCGTCGCAAGGCGCCCGATGTCATCAACAACTCCTGGAGCTGCCCGACTTCGGAGGGGTGCAACAGCGGCAACTGGGCGACCATGCAGGCGGTCGTCGAGTCGCTGCGCGCTGCCGGGATCGTCGTCGTCGTTTCGGCGGGCAATGGCGGCTCGACAAACCCAGAACCGTATCCAGACGGTGGATGTGAAACCGTCCGCACACCCGCGGCGATTTTCGACGCCTCCTTCAGCGTCGGCAACACGAACTCCTCGCGACACGATCTCCAGCAGCTCGAGCCGCGGCCCGGTCACCGTCGACGGCTCGAACCGGATGAAGCCCGACATTTCGGCGCCCGGTAGCTGACGTCCGCTCGAGCGTTCCGGGGAGCGGTTACGGATCCTGCTGGAGCGGCACCTCGATGGCCGGACCGCACGTCGGCGGCAGCCGTCGCGCTGCTGCTCTCGGCGCACCCGAAGCTCGCCGGCAACGTCGAGCTGATCGAGGAGCTGTTCGAGCGCACCGCCCTGCCGCGGACGACGCACCCAGGGCTGCGGCGGCGACACCACCACCCAGGTTCCCGAACAACACCTACGGCTGGGGGCGGCTCGACGTCCTCGCCGCGGTCCAGGCGCTGCTCTTCTTCGACGACTTCGAGACCGAGGACACGGGCGACTGGGACGACACTTGCCCGCCGACCTGCGGGCCCTGAGCTCGACGTTCTCGAAGAGACCGCGCCGCGGCGCCCCCGCCGGCGATAGCGAAACCGGCAGTTATGGGGGAGGTGGGCCCGAGCGTAGAGGCGCTTCGCGAACGCGTCACGACGCCCGCACACCCTCCCCCTTCACTGCCTGACAGCACCAGCTCGGGCAGGACGCCCCACCGCGCGCCAGCGCGCCGCAGCGACCGAAATCCCTCCCCCTTCACTGCCTGCGGCGGCCCGCCAGGGCGAGGTGCCCCGTCGCGCGCGAGCGCGCCGCGGCGCCCGCCGAGCGGTCCTTAACCGAAAGATGAAGGCTGGGATCGGCGTCGGGCGCGATCGCCGCCCCGGCGCCGCAACGCGGCGAGCGCGAGGCCGGCGAGCAGGATGCCGAGGCCGGCGAGACCCCAGGGCCCGAGCGCCGGGATCTCCTGGATCGCCGGGTCGATGCCGGAGACGGCGACCCGGAGCTCGTCGCGAAAGACCTCGATCTCGACCGGGCCGCCGCGGGCATCGGTCTGCCACCCCTTGGTGACGGCGACCGAACGCCAGGCGCGGCGCCAGAGCAGCCGCGCCGTGACCTCGACGACGTCGCCCGCGACGGCGGACTGCGGAATCGCGAACTCCACCGCGGTCGCGTCGACCGCGCCCGAGGGGATGAGCGTGTTCTCCGCCACCCCCTCGGCGTCGATGAAGAGCACCGGCCGTACCACCGGCCCCTGGCCGTTGATCCGCCCCTCGAGCACCTTGGCGAAGCCCTTGCCGGCGAAGCCCGCGAAGTCGCCCGGCTGACGACCGGGCACCAGGTCATCCGCCCACCAGGGGACTGTCGGCCCGGCGACCTGGACCAGCGGTAGCCCGTCGATCGTCGCCTCGACCAGGAGGATGGCGTTGCGCACCGAGATGCCGGTCGGGAAAGAGTGGCCGGCGCCGAAGTTGTCGACAGCGGCGGTCACCCGCAGACGGCCGCCGGCGATCTCCTCGGCGCTGGTCGTGAGCTGCAGGTTGTCGCGCAGCGTCTGCTCGTTCGAGCCCAGGAAGGTGTGGACTCGTCGATCCGCGCCGGGGCGGTCGGGGCCGCCGAACAGGCAATTCTGGCCGATCCCCGCGGCCGGTGGCATGTGGCAGTCCTGGCAGGTGCGGTAGCTCGGGCCGGGTGCGGCGAACGGGGACGCGAGCCACTCCCCGTAAGTGTTCTGCCCGGGCGCCCCGGTCGTCGGGTTGTCGTACTGGTGGCAGGAGGCGCAGAGCAGCGAGGTGCGATGGAGCGGCGAGTACGACGGCCGCATGCCGCCGAAGGTGACGTCGTCGAGCGGGCCCCAGACGTACTGCCAGCTGTCGCCGCCCGGATCGGTCGGGAAGCGGTAGTGCGCCTTGCCGAGATGGGCGAGCGCGCCGAGTCGGGTCGCGTCGATCGCGGCGAGCTGATGGCAGGTGACGCAGGTCACCCCCTGGCGGCCGTAGGGGGGGATCGTCGGGTCGTCGAGGTCGAGCGTGCCCGGGCCGCCCGGCGCGGTGAGATCGGCCATCGGCGTGTGGCAGGTCGCGCAGAAGCCGGGCGTGCCCGGATCGTGGGTCTCCTTGAAGACGTAACCGGCGCCGCCGCCCGCGGTGCCGTCGCCCGAGAAGAGGTCGCGCACCCAGACGTTGTCGCCGGTGAAGGCGTGGCGCGAGGTCGACCAGGCGGCCGCCTGGTCGACGTGGCAGCCCGCGCAGAGCGTGTACTCCGCCGGCTGATACCCGGGCTGGTCGCCGGACGGCAGCAACTCGAGGAAGATCTCGACCGCCGCGTCGCCGTTGACGGCATAGGCGCTGCCGATCAGATGGTTGGTCGGGGCGCTCTCGAGGTAGGCGACCGCCGCGGTCACCAGCACGCTGCCGGCCGGCGTGACCGGCAGGCTGAAGGAGCCGTCGGCGCCGCTGAAAACGGCGGGGACCGGCTCGGCCTGGAGGTGGACCCAAGCGCCCGCGACCGGATTGCCCGAGCCCGACTCGAGCACGTGCCCGGAGATCGCCGCGCGCGCCGGCGGCGCCGCGGCGAGCGCGACGAGCAGGGGCAGGAACAGAGTGCTGCTACGGCGACGAATCATGTCGAAGCCTCGTTCGGTCGCTAACTGCCCGAATCTATCCGATGCCGCCATCGCGCGCGCTCTCCTGTTCCGCTTCGCGCGCCCTGCCGCGGCCGCCGAAGAGCGCTGGAACGAGCGTGAAGTCGGCCAGGACGGCGAGCCCGATCGCGGTCGCGGAGAGCACGCCGAAGCGCGCGGTCGGCTGGAAATCGGCGAGGGCGCAGACGCCGAACCCGGCCGCGAGGATCGCCCCGGTCAGAATGTAGGCGGGCGCGGCGCTCGCGACCTTGCCGACCAGCGCCTCGCGCGCGCCCAGCAGGGCGCGGCGCTCGCGGTAGTTGGCGAGCGTATGCAGCGTGTTGTCGACCACCAGGCCGAGCGCGATCGACGCCACCATCACGGTCGCGATGTCGAGCGGCGCGCCGAGCCAGCCCATGCCACCGAAGATCGCGGCGACCGGCCAGAGGCTCGCCGCGGCCGCGCGCGCCACCCAGCTGGCCCGCCGCAGTAGCAGCGCCAGCGCGACCAGGAGCGCAGGCAGGGTGAGCGAGAGCGCGAGGCCGACCGTCGTCAACAGATAGCGCTGGAGCGCGAGCAAGAGCGGATAGGTCCCCGTGGTCGCGATCCGTGCTTCCGGGAAGCGACGCTGCGCCTCGCTGCGGGCGCTTACGAGGAGGGGCTCGAGGCGCGGATAGCCCACGCTCTCGACGAACAGGGTGATCCGCGTCGAGCGGCCGTCGGGCTCGAGGAAGCTCGCGGCGGTGCGCGCCCCTGCCGCGTCCGCCCGCAGGAGCGCGAGCACCCCGGGGCGCCGGCTCGCCGCGGGCAACGCGGCGAAGGGCGTCGTCGCCGCCACCCCGTCGACGACATCCGTGATCGAGACCGCCGCGAGCGCCGGCGGCTCGGCGGCCAGGCTCGCGGCGAGATCGACCAGCCGCGCGAGCGCGTCGGCACCGTCGAGCGCGGCCGCCGCCGGGCTCGGTTCGATCCAGAGCTCGACGCTCGCGATCCCGATGCCCGCGGCTTCGAGCCGGGCGGTGCGCACGCGCACCGGGTGGTCTTCCGGCAGATAGGCGAGGGCGCTGCTCTCGACCGTGAGCCGGGGCAGGCCGGCGAGCGCGATCACCGCCAGCAGGCCGTAGCTGGCGAGCACCGGTCCGGGGCGCGCCGCCGAGAACGTGGCCAGGCGCCGACCGAAACGCTCGAGCCGCGCCTCGAGCGACCGCTCGGGCAGCGCTCGCCGGTGTGCGGCCACGGTGGCGAGGAGCGCCGGCAGCAGGGTGAAAGCGGCGGCGAGCATCAGCAGCAGGCCGAGGCCGGCCCAGATGCCGAGGGAGCGGACCGGGCGAACCGGCGACGCCGCCAGCGCGAGAAAGCCGACGGCCGTCGTCAGCGCGGCGGCGACCACCGCGCGCCCCTTCTCGCGGTAGGTCGCGCGCGTCGCGGCGGCCGCGTCCAACCCCTCGCTCTCGAGCGCCCGGCAGCGGATCAGCAGATGCACGGCGGTCGCGAGCGCGATGGCGAAGAGCAACGGCGGCAAGACGGCGACGATCAGGCTGACCCGCACGCCCGCCCAACCCATGACGCCGAGAATCCCGAGCTCGCAAGCGGCGACGAAGGCGAAGGGCAGGGCGACCGCCGAAAGATCGCGGAAGGTGGCGAACAGCAGCAGCGCGGCGAGCGCGATCAGAATCGGGAAGAAGACGCGATCGATCTCCCGCGTCGAGTCGTCGAGCGCGATCTCGACCGACCTCTGCCCGACCGCGAAGGCCGCGGTGCCGGCCGGCGCCTCGCGCGCCAGACGATCGAGCCGCGCGTACAGCTCGCGCGCCGCGGCGGGCGCGAGCGCTTCGGTCTGGAGCAGCACCGTCGCGAGCTCGCCGTTCGCCGCGACCAGGCCGAGGGAGCGGTCGAGCGCCGAATCCCGGAGACGCGCCCGCAGCTCCAGGGGCTCGGTCGTCGCGGGATCGGGAAAGGCGCCGCGATGGCGTCCGAACGGCCCGACGACCGCTCGGACACCCGCGAGCTGGGCGGCCTCGTGCTCGACCCGCGCCAGATACTCGAGACCGGCGCGGGTCCAGAGCGCCTCTCCCGCGACGGCGAGCCGGACCCCCTCCTCGCGCCCGTAGCGCGCGACGAACTCGTGATAGCGCTCGACGTCGGGCGAGCCTGCGAGGAAGAAGGCCTCGGGTGAGTTGTCGCGCTCGAGCCGGGTGACGCCGGGCGCGAGCGCCAGCGCGGCGAGCGCCCAAATGCCGAGCCAGAGCCGCCGCCGCGGCAGCACCGCCGCCACCCACCGTTCGAGCGCGCCGGTCAAGGGCTCACCACCGCGGTTCAGGCCGCCGCGACGCCGGTGCTCGGCGCGAGCAGGGCGCCGACGAAGCGCAGCGCGCGACCGAGACCCACGGTCGCCAGCGGACGGTCGGCGCCGAGCGCGCCGATCAACCGCGAGAAGAGCTCCGGGTCGCGCGCCAGCGCCGCGACGCCGCGGCGCGCGAGCGCCGGTCGGCGCGCCGCGGCGAGCGCCAGGCGGGTCATCGCCGCGGGCAGGCGCACGATGCGCCGGTGAGCGCGCGCGTAGGCGGCGAGATCCCCCGCCGCGAGCGCGTCCGCAAGCGCGAGCGCGCTCGCGAAGGCGACCGCCAGACCCTCCCCGGTCAGCGCATCGACGTAGCCGGCGGCATCGCCGACAAGCGCCACGCGCCCGCCCGCGACGACCGCGCGAACGCGCTGCCGGAACGGACCGGCGCCGCGATCGCGCCCCAGCCGCTCGGCCGCGGCGAGCCGCGTGGCGAGCTCGGGCGGCAGGCGCTCGCCGACGAGCGCGTCGAACCCGCCGCCCCCGCCGTCCCAGAGCAGGGCGACGCCGATCTCGTCGGCGGCGAGCGGCGTGACGTAGGCCTCGGCCCCGTTGCCGAAGTGGACCTCGACGCGGTCGCTCCAGGGGGCGAGGCGGAAGTGGCGGACAACACCGAAACGGCAGGGCGCGCGACTCGGCCGCTCGAGGCCGGCCCAGCGGCGGACGCGGGAGCGCAGGCCGTCGGCTCCCACCACCCAGCGCGCCGCCACCTCCCCGCGCGCCGTCACGACACCGCGCACAGAGAGCGCGGTGACCGCTTGGCCCCAGGCGAGCTCGACGCCGGCTCGCTCGGCCGCGCCGACGAGCGCGGCGTGAAGCTCGGTCCGCCGGGCGCCCAGGCCGTGCGCGCCGGAGGGGAAATCGGCCTCCGCCGCGAGCTCACCCAGGCGATAGCGGATGCCGCGAAAGGGGAAGGAGCGCGCCGGCGGCGTGACGCCGAGCCGCTCGAGGGCCGCGACGGCCGCGGGCATCAGCCCCTCGCCGCACGCCTTGTCGAGCGGCGGGCGGCGGGAATCGAAGCATGCGGCGGAAAGGCCGCGGCGGCGGCAGGCGAGCGCCGCCGCGAGCCCGGCCGGACCACCGCCGACCACGGCGACGTCGAGCGCCGAGCCGCTCACCGCGCGCTCTGCTCCGGCGCGAGCCGCCGGCCCGTGGCGGCGAGGAAGCGGGGGCGCGCGAGGCCGAGGCGATGGAGACAGCCGAGGCCCGCGACCAGGAGCACGCCGAAGCCGTAGCGCAGGGACCGGCGGAAGTCGATCGAGGAGGCCTCGGCGAAGTACTTGGTCGGACAGGAGAGCTCGCCGACCCGGAAGCCGGCGGCGAGGGCCTGGACCAGCATCTGGTTGTCGAACAGGAAGTCGTCGGAATTCTCGGCGAGCGCGAGCCGCTCGAGCACTTCGCGCCGAAACGCCCGGAAGCCGGTGTGGTATTCGGAGAGCTTCTGGCCCAGCAGCAGGTTCTCCGCGAGCGTCAACACCCGGTTCGAGACGTACTTGTAGAGCGGCATGCCGCCGGCGAGCGCGCCCTTGCCGAGAATCCGCGAGCCGAGCACCACGTCGTACTCGCCGCAGGCGATCATCGCCGCCATCGACGGCACGAGCCTGGGCGTGTACTGGTAGTCGGGATGCACCATGACCACGATCTCGTCGCCGAAACCGAGCGCCGCCGAGTAGCAGGTCTTCTGGTTGGCGCCGTAGCCCCGGTTGCGGGCGTGCACGCGCAGCTCGAGCCCGAGCCGTTGGGCGACGGCCGTGGTCTCGTCGGACGAGGCGTCGTCGACCACCAGGATGCGGTCGACGATCTCGCGGTCGAGCTCGGCGACGGTGCGCTCGAGCGTCTTCGCGGCGTTGTAGGCCGGCATCACGACGCAGACCCGGTCGCGGCCGATCACGCCGCGCCGCCCGGGCCGGAGCGCCGGCGATCGGCGCGAGTGAGTGCCCGCCGCCCGCGCAGCATCGCCCAGGCGAGGCCGAGGAGGCCCGGGCGGGCGGGTGCCGAGAGCGCCCCCGCGAGGTGGCGCGCCAGCGTCTCGCCACGCCGGATCTTGCCCGACGAGGTGCGGGGCAACGCACCGGCCTCGAGCACCACGACCTCGTCGACGGCGAGCCCGCTCGCGGCGAGCGCCGCTTCGCGGCAGCGCACCGCGAGCTCGTCGTCGGCATCGGAGCTCGAGCCCCGCCGGCGCTCGACGAAGAGCACCACCCGCTCGGTCGCCGCCGCTTCGGGACGATGGCTCGTCGCCGCGACGCAGCCGCGTCGCACGCCCGGCACGCCGTCGAGCGCCTGTTCCATCTCGGTCGGCGCATAGGTGCGCCCGCGCACGATCAGAACCTCCTTGGCGCGGCCGGTCAGATAGAGCTCGCCGTCGTCGAGGAAGCCCAGGTCCCCGGTGTCGAGCCAGCCGTTCGCGAGCACGCGCGCCGTCGCTTTCGGCTGACCGAGATACTCGCGGAAGAGCGACGGGCCAGCCACGAAAAGGCGGCCGACCTGCCGCTCGGGCAACACTCGGCCCTTGCGATCACGGATCTCGAGCGTGAAGCCGGCGAGCGGCGGTCCCACCGAGACGATTTCGCTGCCCGCGGGATCGGGTATCGCCTCGCCACCCGCGGCGAGCGCCTCGCGCCCCCAGCGCTTCGCCACGATGCCGCGGCCGAGCGGCGGGAAGGTGACGGCGAGGGCGGCCTCGGAGAGGCCGTAGACCGGAGTCAGCGCCTCGGCGCGGAAGCCGTACGGCGCGAACCGCGCGACGAAGCGCTCGAGCACCTCGGCGACGACGGTCTCGGCGCCGCAGAGCGCGACCCGCCAGTTGGCGAGATCGATCCCTTCGAGCTCCTCGTCCCGTATCCGCTCGGTGGCGAGCGCGTAGGCGAAGTTGGGCGCGGGCGAAATGGTGGCGCGGGTCTCGGAGAGCGCCTTCAACCAGAGCGCCGGCCGCGCCACGAAGGCCTCTGGCGGCAGCAACGTGATCACCGATGGCCGCTCGAGCGCGGGGAAGACGCAGCCGATCAGTCCCATGTCGTGGTAGAGCGGCAGCCAGGAGACGCCGGCGTGCCGGACCTCGTCGCTATCGGGCCAGAGAGCGTTCAACGCCAGCACCTGCGCAAGGATCGCCCGATGGGTGAGAGCGACCGGCTTCGGCTCGACCGTGGTGCCCGACGAAAACTGGACGAGCGCGAGCTCTTCGGCCTCCCCTTCGCTGACGAGCTTGCCGCCCGCGGCGAGCTGCTCGAGAGTCTTCAGACCGAGCCGCGGACGGGCGGCCTCGACCGAAGGCCCGGCGAGCGGCGCCAGCCGCCGATCGGCGAGCACCAGCGCGGCCGCCGCGGCGGCGAGCAGCCGGCCGGTACGTTCCTGGTATTCGGCGAGGCGACCGAGGCGAACCGGCGGATAGAGCGGCGTCGGCACCGCGCCGGCGAAGAGCGCGCCGAAGAAGGCGTCGAAGAAGCCGGCACCGGTCGGATAGAGCAGGGCCACGCGGTCGCCGCGCCGGACCCCGAGCCCGTGGAGCGCACCCGCGACCTCGGCCGCCCGCTCGGCGATCCCGGCCCAGGTGAGAAAGCTCGTCCGCCCGGCCCGGTTGGCGAGCCGCACTCCCGCCTCGGGGTGGTCGACGGCGCGCAGCAGCAGTCGTTGCAGCGTTGGCTCGGCGCGCCTCATCGGCAAAAGCATCTCATCGCAGTGTGTCCCCGCGGTGACGGCGAGCGTTCGCGCCCCGGCGTTCAGCCCTCCGCGCCGAGGCGCGTGGCGACGAGGTCGACCAGATCGCCGACGGTCACGATCCGCGCCTCGTCCTCGGGCTCGATCACCAGCCGGAAGCGGTTCTCGACCTCGGCGGCGAGGGTCAGGAGGCGGATCGAGTCGAGACCCAGGTCTTCGACCAGTCGCGCCGACGGCTCGAGCGGCCCAGCGTGCCCCAGGTGCTCGCGCGCGACCGCGGCGACGCCGGCGAGGATCTCCGCGCGGGTCATCGCCGCACCGGCAGCCAGCGCGAGCGATCGCCGAGCCGCGCCTGGTAGTCGCTCGCGGCGGCGAGCGCGCGCTCCTCCCGACGGATGCGACCCGCGAGCAAGCAGGCGTTACCGACGCTCGCCAGCGCCGCGGTGGCCCAAGCGCCATGGACGAGCGGCAGCGCGAAGGCTTCGACGACGACCGCGAGGTAGTTCGGATGGCGCAGGTAGCGGTAGGGACCGGAGCGGATCGCCGGCTCCCCCGGGACGACGATCACCCTGGTGTTCCAGCGGTCGCCGAGGGTTCGGACGGCCCAGTAACGCAACGCCATCGCCCCGGCGACGAGCACGAGCATCGCGGCCGCGAGCGCCGGCCGGAACGGCCGCCGCGCCAGATAGACCTCGAGCGGCCCGGCCGCGAGAAAAGCCGCGTGGGCTAGAACCATCAGGCCATAGAACGCGCGTGACTCGGCCTCGACGCCGCCGCGGGCGAACGCGCGGGTGGCATTGCGCCGTGACAGCACGAGCTCGAACAGGCGCTCGGCCGCGACCAGCGCGACCAGGGCGACGAAGGCGAGGCGGCTGTCGAGATAGAGCACCGGTCCGCGAGCCTACCAGCGCAGCAGGACGAGCTCGCTGCAGAAGCCGGGGCCGAGCGCGAGCAGCAGGCCCCAGCTGCCGGCGGGCTGGCGGCGCGTCGCCAGGGTGTCGCGCAGCACCATCAGCACCGAGGCCGAGGAGAGGTTGCCGACCTCGGCGAGGCTCTTCCAGGTGAGCGCGAGCGCCTCGCGCGGCACATCGAGGGCGCTCTCCATCGCCTCCAGCACCTTCGGACCGCCCGGGTGGGCGATCCAGGTCGCGACGTCGCCGCGAGCGAGGCCATGCTCGGCGAGAAAGGCGTCGACGTCGCCGCGCAGGTGGCCGTCGACAATCTCGGGCACCTCGGCCGAGAGCACGATCTGGAATCCGCGCTCCGAGATGTCCCAGCCCATCACGCGCTCCGAGTTCGGATAGAAGATCGACCGCGTGGCGACCACCTCGGGACCGGCGCCGTCCCGGTTCGCGCCGGTGACGATCGCCGCCGCGGCCCCGTCGCCGAAGAGTCCCGAGGCGACCAGGTTGGCGATCGACAGATCCTGCCGCTGCAAGGTGAGCGAGCAGAGCTCGACCGAGAGCAGCACCGCCACCTGGTCCGGAAACGCGCGCACGTAGTCGGCCGCGCGGGCGATGCCCGCCGCGCCCGCGACGCAGCCGAGGCCGAAGATCGGCACCCGCTTGACGCGCGGCGGCAGGCCCATCCGGTTGACCAGGCGGGCGTCGATCGACGGCGTCGCGATGCCGGTGACGGAGACGAAGTAGAGGGCGTCGATGTCGGCGACGCCGAGACCGGCGCGCTCGAGGCCGTCGGCGATGGCGCGCTCGCCGAGGTCCACCGCGACGCGGATCCAGGCGTCGTTGGCCTGTCCCCAGGTCTCGAGCTGCGGATACTCCTCGAGCGGCAGCGCGAGATGGCGGCCGCCGACGAGCACGTTGCGGTGCAGTTGCTCGATCCGTTCGACGTTGAAGTAGCGCTCCCGCCAGTGCGCCGAGAGCGCCGCGAGCAGCGTCTCCTGGTCGTAGAACCGCTCGGGCAGCGCGGCGCCGACGGCGGCGATGCGCATCCTCGCCCCGCTACCTCGGACGCGAGACGCGGGCGAGCGCGGCGAGCGCGATCGTCGCCGCCGGATCGGCGAAGAGCGCGACGCGCGCCGCCTCCCAGAGCGGAGCTGTCGGCACGGCGACGAGCGCGGCGACGGCGAGCACGAGAATCGGACCGCGGAAGAGCCAGGCGACGAGACCGCTGGCGAGCCCGTCGAGCCACCAGCGGCCGAAGCGCCCTTCGATCATCAGATAGAGCGCCGTGAGCGCCATGGCCTCGAAGGCGAAGGCCGCGGCGCCGACGCCGCGCGGCAGGCCGCCGGCGCGCGCCAGCCCCTGCGCTGCGAGCGGCGAGAGGTCGGGGCCGAGGCCGGCCAGGTCGGCGGCAAAGGTCGAAAGCGCGAGGACGAGCACCGCGAGGGGCACTGCGAGGAGCACGAAGCGGAGCACGCCCGACGATGATAGCGCGGATGCCCCGACCCGCCGGTGCAGGCCAAGGCACAGTGGGCGCGCCCAGGAGATCCAAGCTAGACTCCGCCTTCGGTTTCGACGACCATGAGCTCGGCCTGGCTACGTCCTCTGCTCTCCGCCCTCGGCGTCCTGGTGGCGCTGCAGGTGCCCTATCTCCTCCTGCGCCGCTGGTTCCCGCGGCTCTTCGACAGGATCCGCTACCAGACTTGGGCGCTCGTCGTCGCCGGGCTCGCCTTCCTCGCCTTCGCCGACCACCTGTCGCTACCGACGGCGCTGTTCGGCGCCCTCGCCTTCGCGGCGGCGGTGCTCTCGACCGATCTCGGCTGGCGGCTGCTCGACCGCTTCGTGCTCGACCGCCAGCACGACGAACGGGGCCGCCCGGCGATTCCGCAGCTGATGCGCGATGTCGGCGCCTGGCTCCTGCTCGCGGCAGTGGCGCTCATTGCCGGCCGCGAGTTCTTCGCGTGGGACCTCTCGAAGCTGGTGGTCGGCTCGGCCGTGCTCTCGGCGGTTCTCGGCTTCGCCCTGCAGGACGTGCTCAAGAACGTCTTCGCGGGCATGGCGCTCCAGACCGAGCAGCCCTTCGACACCGGCGACTGGCTCGAGGTCGACGACGAGCCGCGGCAGGTGCTCGGCATGACCTGGCGCTCGACCCAGATGCGCAACAGCCTCGGCGTCGACTTCCGCGAGCCGAACGCCAACCTGACCAACGCCCGCATCAAGAACCACGGTTCCGGGCTCGAGCCGACGGGCCTGTTCATCCGCGTCGGCACCCACTACGGCCACCCGCCGCGCCTGGTCAAGCAGTCGCTCGAGAAGGCGGCGCGCAGCGCGCCCGGGGTCGTCGCGACGCCGGCGGCGACGGCGCTGATGATCGGCTTCGGCGATCATGCCATCGAGTACGAGGTCCGCTTCTGGACGCGCGACGTCCACCAGATCACCCGGATCCGCGACGGCGTGCTCTCGCGCGTCTGGTACCAGCTGCACCGCGACGGCTGGAAGATCCCCTATCCGATCCGCACCGTCGAGCACGAGCCGGCCACCGAGATCGCCGCCGACAGGGCCGCTTGGCGCACGCGCCGGGCCAAGGCGCTGCTCTCCTCGGTCGAGCTCTTCTCGGGGCTCCCGGAGGAGGCGCTCGATCAGCTCTCCCGGGCGGTCAAGCTCGAGTACTACGACGGCGGCGAGCGCCTCGTGACCGAAGGCGAGACCGGCGACTCGCTCTTCGTCCTGGCGCGCGGCTCGGTGATGATCTCGAAGGCGGGCACCGCGATCGGCACGACGGCGGTGGCGCTCGCGATCTTGAAAGAGGGCGACTACTTCGGCGAGATGTCGCTCCTGACCGGCACGCCGCGCAGCGCCTCGGTGATCGCCGAGGGCGCGGTCGAGGTCTTCGTGCTCGACCGCGACGCCTTCGCGCCCGTGCTCGAACAGGACCCCGCGATCGCCGAGGTGCTCTCCAAACAGCTCGCCGAGCGCCTCGCCGCCACCCAGGCCCGCTTCGAGGATCGCGAAGAGGAGCTCAAGCGCCGGCGCGAGAACGCCCCCGACTCGCTGCTCGTGCGCATCCGCACCTTCTTCAAGCTGGGCGGGCGCTAGAGCCGCCGCGAGGGCCGCAGAAGATGGCGCGGCTGCGCCAGTAGTGCACCGGTGCAAAGGAAGCGAGCCAGGCCCTTGGCGGACTGTCCTACCGATTCCTCTACGTCGATCAGAAGAGCTTCGACTCCCACCGGCCGACGGGCTCTCAGGCGCTGGTCGACCCGATCCGAGAGTAACAGGGGCGGGGCAGCAGGTCGAAGGTAATGAAACAAAACAAGTTGCTTGACTCCAGCCGTAAACCCGTAAATACTGCCGGCATGAAAACGACCTTCGATCTCCCCGATCAACTGATCCGCCAAGCCAAGGCTCGCGCTGCGGAGGAGGGCCGCCCACTGCGTGAGCTCGTCGCCGAGGCGCTGGCCGAGAAACTCCAGGAGCCGCGCGGGGGCGCCGGCAAACGCCCGATCGGCTACCGAGAGGGGCAACGGGAGACCTGGGAGCAGTGGAAGAGCCACCTCGTTCAGCAGCCGGACGGGACTTGGCTCAACACCGATGCGATCGACGATCCGGCGTTTTTCGAATACATCGACGCTCTCCGGCGCGAGCCCCACGAGCCCCGCAACCCCTTCGAAGATCAGCGCTAGTCGATGTTCCTGCTCGACACCAATGTCCTTTCGGAGCTCACCAAACCGCAACCGGACATCGAGGTTTCGAGACGGATCCACGGAACGGAGCGCGACCGCCTGTTCGCCTCCGAAATGAGCCGGTACGAGATTCGATACGGCGCCATGCTTCACCCTCGCGCCGAGGAGTTCTGGGAGAAAGCGCTGCGCAAGCTCATCCCGATTCCGGTCTGGCTTCCCGTGGGCAATGAGGTGAGCCTCGCGACAGCCGAGCTCGAAGTCGAGCTGCGCAGAACCGGCACACCGATCGGCCTGGTCGAGACCTTCCTGGCGGCGACCGCGCTCACCTTTCAGTTGGTGATGGTCACTCGCAACGTCCGGCACTTCGAGAAGGTGCCCGGTCTCGAGATCGAGAATTGGTTCCCCGAAGGGCTCGGCCGCCCGTGAGCCGCCCAACGAAGAATGCCTACGACCTCTCCGACGCCGAGAAGCGCGACCTGATCGGACCGATTCAGGCCGGAAAGCCGCGGCCCGGAGGGTGCCCAGCCCCCCTGGACCTTGACAGGACCTTGCATGGCCGGAGTGGAGTTCCGCGGGTCGGGTGCGTCTGCACTGTTGAGGCGTGATTCTCGCCCGTCGCTGGCTCTATCGGTTAGGCCCCAATGGAACTCAAGCCGGCAGGTAGCGGCTGAACTCGCGCTCCTCGGCGATCGACGCGGCGCAGTCCCGGCGCTGGAGGCTACGTCAGCCCGATCGCCACCCGCGCCGGTCGCGGGCGACGACATCCGGAGTCAAGACCGAGCGAACCCGCGGCGCGAATCAGCGCCAGAGCCAGAGATCGCCCGTCTCGAAGCCATCGACGAAGAGCGGCGCCGGGGCGCCGCTGGCGTCGAGGGTGAGCACCAGGCGGGGCGGCTCGCCGCTCTCGCGGGCATAGAGCGGCGCCGGCGGGCCCGCGGGCGCCGGCGTGTCGAGGGCGAAAGTGATCGCGCTCTGCCCGGCGGCAAGCGCTGCCACGACGGCGGCCGTGACATCGATGCCCGGCGCCGAGCCGCGGCTCCAGCTCGTCGTCTCGGCCACCGGCGCGGGCGGCAGCGGCGGCGCCGAGCTCCAGGTAATCTCCAGTTCCTCCCAGGCGACGCTGCCGAGCATGTAGACGCGGCCAGGCGAAACCCCCGCGTCCGCAGCGACGAGCAACGAGAGCTTCGCGCGCAGCACCGGAACCTGAAGCTGCGAGAGGTCGAAGCGGACGAAGACCCGGCGCCCGCCGTCGAGCCGCAGCGTCGGCGCGGCGCCAAAGTTACTTTCCGGCTGGGCGGGATCGACCTCGGCGTCGGCGACGGCATCGAGCCGCTCGAGCGCGCTGGCGTCGGGCGGCGCGTACCAGCCGGCGGCGAGCGGGTGAGCGCCGAAGTGGTCGTCGAGCAGGCTCGCCATCTTCCACTCGGCGGTCGGCGCCGGGTGGATGCCATCCCCCTCGAGATCCTGCGGCAGCCAGACCAGGCCGTCGGCCCGCGCCGACGGACCGTCGGCCCAGGGGTAGGGCCCCCAGCCGAGCCAGGGACCCGAGCCCAGACCCGCGACGTCGTCGAGCTGATCCTGGATCAGGCCCTTGACCGCGAAGGCGGTCTCGTAGGCGAACGGCTCCCGCCCCGCCGGCGAGTAGCCGGCGTAGAGGCGCGAGGAGAGAAAGACCAGCTGCAGGTTGGGACAGCGTCCGGCGAGCAACGGCGACGATGCCGCGCGAGCGCAGCGCGCATCGGCTCGATGCGCTCCGGGAACTCGCCCACGGTCTGCTCGCCGGCGACCGACTGCTTGAGCCAGACCACCTGGACCTGCTCGAGCGTCAGCCCGGCCGCGGCGACCCGGCTGTCGAAGAGCGTCCAGTAGGAGTCGGTCGCCTCGTCCATGCTGAAGGCGTCCGCGCCCCCCTTCGCCGCGTCGACGAGGACCACGCGCCCGGCGTGGCGAGCGCGCCGATCGCTCTCGCGCTCGAAGCGGGACCACTCCTGGTTGGTGTTCGACATGCCGACCGCGACGACGCCGATCCAGCCGTCGGCGCCAGGCGAGCCGTCGGGCGCGCGCGGCACCACCTGGCTCGCGCGGCTCGCGCCATAGAGGAGATGCGCTCCCGTCGGCTCGTCGGCGCCGCCCGGGTAGAGGCCGGGCTCGCCCGCGCCGAGGTAGGGGACCACGAGCTCGGGCAGCGGCACGAGGCCGGTCTGGCCGGACATGGCGGCAGCCGACACGAGCAGCAGCGCTGCGAGCAGCAGCCTTCGCTTCAAGGGCCTCACGCGGGCGCTCCTTTCTCTCCGGTCGCGGTCTTCGCCGTGGAACCCGCGGCCTGTCGTCTTCCTGCGGCCAACATCGTCCCCTGCGGGACAGCGGTACGATGTCGCCATGCTCGCAACGCTCGCAACGCTCGCAACGCTCGACCGCGACGCGACCGGGCCCGAACAGCCCCTCCTCCCCCTCCTCGAGCTGCCGGAGAATGGGCCGCCGAGATGGCTCTAGTGTGACGCGAGCCCCCGCCCTACGTCGACTGCTCGCCGGCGCCGCCCCCGCCGTCCGGCGTTCGCCGCGCCCCTGGGTCGTGGTCCTGGGCCTCGCCTGGGCGGCCGCGTGCGCACCCGCCGGGACCTCCTCCCAGAGCGCCGACGTGCCCGCTGAAGCGAGCCGCTCGGCGCTCCTGCCCGGCGTGGTCTCGACACCGCCAGAGCTCGCGCGCCGTCTCTGGCAAGCCTACGAGGCGATGGGTCCAGGCTACCGACCGCGCACTGAGCATCTGCGCGCCGACGGCACGCCGATCTACGTCAACCGCCTGATCCTCGAGGCCTCCCCCTATCTGATTCAGCACGCGCACAACCCCGTCGACTGGCACCCCTGGGGACCCGAGGCCTTCGACCGGGCGCGTCGGGAGGACAAGCCGATCTTCCTGTCGATCGGCTACTCCACCTGCCACTGGTGCCACGTGATGGAACGGGAGAGCTTCGACGACGAGGCCGTCGCCCGCCTGATGAACGAGAGCTTCGTCAGCATCAAGGTCGATCGCGAGCAGCGGCCGGATGTCGACGCGGTCTACATGACCGCGGTCCAGCTCACCGCCGGCCGCGGCGGCTGGCCGATGTCGAGCCTGCTCACGAGTGACGGCAAGCCCTTCTTCGGCGGCACCTACCTGCCGCGCGCGGCGTTCGTCGACCTGCTGGGTCAGGCGGCGACGGCGTGGCGCGAGCGGCGGCCCGAGTTGACGGCACAGGCGGAGCGGGTCGCCGCCGCGGTCGCCCGCGTGACGGCGGCGGCGGGCGAAGCCGCCGAGCTCGGCGACGAGCTGCTCGCGGCGGCGGTCGAGGAGAGCCTGGGACGGCACGACGCCGCAGCTCGGCGGCTTCTCTCCGGCGCCGAAGTTCCCGCACGAGCCCGAGCTGCTCTTTCTGCTCGAGCGGGCGCTGCGTCGAGACGACCGGCGCGCGCTCGCCGCCGTCACGACCTCGCTCGACCGGATGGCCCGCGGTGGCATCTACGACCAGGTCGGCGGCGGCTTCCACCGCTACTCGACCGACGCGCGCTGGCTGGTGCCGCACTTCGAGAAGATGCTCTACAACCAGGCCCACCTCGCCCGCGCCTATCTCGAGGCGGCGCTGCTCACCGGCGACGCGCTGTTCGAACGGGTCGCGCGCCAGACGCTCGACTACGTGCTGCGCGACATGACCTCGCCTGCGGGCGGCTTCTACTCGGCGACCGACGCCGACAGCGACGGGCGTGAGGGTGCTTTCTTCGTCTGGACGCCGGCCGCACTGCGGGCGGCGCTGTCCGCTCCCGACGCCGAGCTGGCGTTGCGTCTCTACGGCGTCCGCCCCGAAGGGAACTTCGAAGGCGAGAGCATCCTCCATCTGCCGCAGCCGCTGCCCGACGTGGCGGCCGGGCTCGATCTGCCGCTCGACGTGCTGCTCGTGCGGGTCGACCGCATCCGCGAGAGTCTGTACGAGGCTCGCGAGAAACGCCTTCACCCCCTGCGCGACGAGAAGATCCTCACCGAGTGGAACGCGATGATGGTGACGACTCTCGCCCGCGCCGGCGAGGCTCTCGGCGAGCCGCGCTACCTCGCCGCGGCGAAGCGCGCCGCGCGATTCCTCTGGGATCACAGCCGCGGCGCCGACGGGCGCCTCTGGCGCGTCCATCTCGGCGGCAGCTCCTCGATCGAGGCGGCGCAGAGCGACTACGCCTACCTCGTCGAGGCGCACGTGGCTCTCTACGACGCCAGCGCGGAACCGCAGTGGCTCGAGCGCGCCCGCCTTCTGGCCGACCTCATGTCGAGCCGCTTCTGGGACGAGGCCGGCGGCGGCTTCTTCATGGGCGCGGACGATCCCGACGGACACCTTCCGGCCCGCCCGAAGAGCCCGAGCGACGGCGCCACGCCCTCCGGCAACTCTGTCGCCGTCGGTGCCCTGGCACGGCTCGCGGCGCGCACCGGCGAGGCCGCCTACGAGCAGCGGGCGCAAGCGACGCTCGCCGCGTTCTCCGGCCAGATCCGACGCCAGCCGACGGCCTTCGCCTACATGCTCCTGGGCGCCGATGAGCTACTGCACGGCGCGGCCGGGCCGCTCGCGTTCGGCGCGCGCGGGGCGCTGCGGGCACGAGCCGCATGGGCGGCTACGGCGGGGGACGAGGACCGGATCGAGGTCTTCCTCGACCTCGCCCCGGGCTGGCACGTCAACTCGAACCGCCCGCTGAGCGAGGAGCTCATTCCCACCCGCCTCGGCGTGGCGCCGGGGAGCGCCGGCGTCACTCTCGGCCCGGTCGACTACCCGGAGGCCGAACGGGTGACCCTGGGCTTCCAGAGCGAGCCGCTCGCCGTCTATCAGGGACGGGTGAAGCTGCGCGCCCCGGCGACGAGCGATCGCAACCTCTCGCCACTCGTGGCGCGGCTCGCCCTCACCCTCCAGGCCTGCGACGAGGAGAAGTGCCTGCGGCCCGAGGAGCTGAACCTGGAGCTGCCGGTCCAGGGGGTCCACTGAGACATCCTCGAGCGTCGACCGAGCGGACTTCAGCGGAAGCTACCGCGCGGACTCCGTTGGTCCATTCGCTCAGCCCGCGCAGCAGGAGAGCTGCTGGACGTCCCGGGTGAACGTCTGCGCCGCAAGCTTCAGGGCCTCGACCATCGTCAGGTAGGGGAAGAGCTGGTCGGCGAGATCGTGGACGGTCATCCGCGCGCGCAGCGCCAAGGCCGCGGTCTGAATCACTTCGCCCCCCGCGGCGGCAAGAACCTGGGCGCCGAGCAGGCGACCGCTCCCGGTCTCGGCCACCAGCTTGACGAAGCCTCGCGTGTCGAAGTTGGCTAGCGCGCGCGGCACGTTGTCGAGTGTGAGCGTGCGGCTCTCGACCTCGAGACCATGGATTCGCGCCTCCGCCTCGGAGAGGCCGACCCAGGCGGCTTGCGGGTCGGTGAAGGCCACCGCCGGCATCGTCGCGAGATCGAGCGCCGATTCGCCGCCGGTCATGTTGATGGCGGCGCGCGTTCCGGCGCCAGCGGCCGCGTAGACGAACTGGGGCAGGTTGGTGCAGTCGCCGACGGCATAGATCCTAGGGACGTTGGTTCGGAAATGAGTGTCGGTGAGGACCGCTCCGTCGCTCCCGGTCGCGACGCCCGCATACTCGAGACGGAGCCGCGCCGTATTCGGCCTGCGACCGGTGCCGACCAGAAGCCGGTCGCCCACGATCAGCCCGTGCGCGGTTTCCACCTGGAAGCCGTCGGAGTCGTGGTGCACGCTCGTCGGCACGGTGTGGTGCAGCACCCTCGTGCCTTCGCCTTCGAGCGCCTCTGCTAAACCCGCACCGAGCGCTGGATCCTGTTTCGACAGCAGCGTGCTGCGGGCCATCAAGGTGACCTCGGCGCCGAGCCGCCGGAAGGCCTGAGCCAGCTCGACCGCCACCATCGAGCCGCCTACAACCAGTAGATGCTCCGGCAGCTCCTCGGCGACCAGCGCCTCGCTGGACGACCAGTAGGGAGTGTCGGCCAGACCCGGGACGGGGGGCACCTGCGCCGAGGCTCCGGTCGCGATAAGAATGCGATCTGCCCGTAGCGTGCGCGTCGTGCCGTTCGCTGCCTCGATGCTCAGCGTCTCCGCGTCCTCGAAGCGTGCGAAGCCTCGCACCAGCTCGATGCCTGGGTTGCCCTCGATGAGGCGCTCGTATTTGGTCCGTCGCAGCTCCTCGACGCGCGTTTGCTGCTGAGCCACCATGGCGGCGCGATCGACGATCGGACGAGCCCGCCCGACGCCGTCGAAGGGATGATCTCTTTGGGTGTGGGCGACGTGAGCGCCCCGCAAGAGAATCTTCGACGGTACACAGCCGACGTTGACGCAGGTTCCGCCCAGCGTCCCAGCCTCGACCATGGTGATCCGCGCACCTCTCTCCGTCGCGCGGAGAGCGGCCGCGAAGGCGCCCGAGCCGGAGCCGATCACGGCGATGTGAAGACCAGCCCCGTCGCCCCCCTCGCGCTCCTTCGGGCGCGCCTCGAGAGGCGCGGCGGAAAAGCCGCTCGAGTTGACGGCCGCGACCAGCTCGCCCGTTGACGCCCGACCGTCCGTCTCGACCCGGGCGATTCCGTCGGCGAACGAGACCTCGGCGCGGACGCCCGGAAGCCGGTCGACGGGGCGGCTCACCGTCCGCGCGCAGTGGGCGCCGGTCATCCCTTCGATGCGGAGCTCGAGATTCATTGCCAGCCCGGCTTCGAGATACCGCTCATCAGCAGGCACGGATCTTGGCGAGTAAGCCGCTCGACTGCGGCGCCGCCGCGGCTGGCCTCGTGTCGACGAGCTCGGCTTCGTAGCCGAGCTTTTCGATCGCCTCGACAATGGCTTGCGGCGTGACTTTCTGGCCGTCGTACGTGACGGTGGCGCGCTTCTCCGCGTGCGACGCTGCCACCGCTTGAACGCCGTCCAGGCGCTTGACCGTCATCTTGACGCTGGCCTCACAGCCGCCACAGGTCATTCCCTCGACCTCGAACACCGAGGTGACCGACGACGACGATGGGTCACCTTCCGCGGATCGCGCTGCGAACGTCGCGACGGCGAGCACCGTCACCGTGGCGACAACGACCAATCTCCAGGATGGTACGAGCTTCTTCAAGAGGATTCTCCTCGTTGGGAACGGCTCAGAAGAGCCAGGTTGCATAGAGAGGGAAGGCCACGAGCCCGAGCGCCACGACGGCCACAATCCACAGCAACATGCGGTTCCGCCTCCGGTTGGCCGGCAAAGCGCAGGCCTCGCCTGGGGCGCACGCTACGGGTCGATAGGCGCGATGAAAGGCGAAAGCGAGCAGCACGGCGGTCACCGCGAGGAAGTAGGGCCGATAGGGCTCGAAACTGGCCGCGACCGACGCCGAACCGAGGCCGAGCAGCGCCACCGCCACCGGCAGAATGCAGCAGAGCGACGCTCCGAACGCCGCGACGAGAGCTCCGGCGGTCGCGGCGCGCGTCAGGTTGGACGATTCGGAGGTCTCGGCCTTCATTCTCTTTCCGCCTCGACGAGCGCCCGCAACAACGGGCAGGCAGCAAGCGGTTCGGTGGCGCCGCAGGAGGCGACGAGGCGACCGAGCGCACGCTCGATGGCGCGGAGCTGGCGGACCCGCCGCCGCACGTCGGCGAGCTTCTCCTCGGCCTGCGCGCGCACCTCGTGGCATGCCCGCCGCGACTCCGGGTGCAGAGCGAGCAGCTGGCGAATCTCGGCGAGCGAGAAGCCGAGCTCCTGGGCCTGTCGCACGAAACGGAGTTGCGTAACGCTCTCGGGCGGGTAGGCGCGGTAGCCCGAGGCGCGGCGCGGCGGCGCCGCGATCAGCCCACGGCGCTCGTAGAAGCGTACCGTTTCGACGCCGACTCCCGCCTGCGCTGCGACCTCGCCGATTCTGAGTGTGGACATGCACCCGCCCTCCTTACCCAACCCGACGATAGACCCTGGACCACGGTACGGAGTCAAGGCTCCGGTGGGGCACGCCGCGCCGAACGCCTGCCGGTTCCTATTTCGCTCCTCGCCCCCGCTCGCTCTGCTTGACGGGCTCCGTCGCCGCTTGCTTCCGGAGCGCGCGGCGCGGCGTCGGCGA
This sequence comes from uncultured Acidobacteriota bacterium, assembly GCA_963700315.1. Taxonomy (GTDB): domain Bacteria; phylum Acidobacteriota; class Thermoanaerobaculia; order Multivoradales; family JAGPDF01; genus JACTMI01. The sequence continues at coordinate 261,422 of CAVOXC010000011.1, forward strand.
GCGCGGGCGCCGCGCCCGGGTCGCCGAAGCGAAATCGGAAAAAGAGCCTGAGCAGGCGCTTCGAGCCGGGTGTGAGCCGGCGCCGGTTCCAAGCGTCGCCGGCTTTGCGCAGCGCCTCCGCGCGGGTCGGATAGGGGTGGATGACGGCGGCGAGCGCGCCGAGCGTGAGGCCGCCCGCCATCGCGACACTGGCTTCGGAGATCATGTCGCCGGCGCCGCGCCCGGCGATGGTCGCGCCGACGATCCGTCCGCTCTTCGCTTCGGCATGGATCCGGACGAATCCTTCGGTCTCGCCTTCCAGGCGCGCCCGGTCTACCTCCGCGAAGGGCACCGTGACGGTCTCGACCGAGAGGCCGCGCTCGCGTGCCTGTTCCGCGTAGAGACCGACGTGAGCGAGCTCGGGGTCGGTGTAGGTCGACCAGGGGACGACGAGCGAGGAGAGCCTTCTCTTGAGTGGAAAGAGGGCGTTCTGGATCACGATCCGCGCCGCCGCGTCGGCGAAGTGGGTGAACTGATACGGCAGCGCGACGTCGCCCACCGCGAAAACGCGACGATTGCTGGTCCGCAGCGTATCGTCGACCTCGATTCCCGCACGGCTGCCCGCGATGCTGGCGAGCTCCAGGCGCAACCCCTCGACGTTCGGGCGGCGGCCGGCGGCGATGAGAATCTCATCGACCTCGAGCGCGGTCAGGGCGCCGCCGGTCTCGACGCGCAGCAGGCGCGCCTCTCCCCGCCGTTCGACCCGGACGAGACGGGCTCCGAGCTGGACGTCGACCCCGTCGGCAACGAGCGCTCGTTCGACCAGTGCCGCGGCGTCTCGGTCCTCACGTGCCAGTAGTTGCGCGCCGGCCTGAAGGAGCGTCACCCGCGCGCCGAAGCGGGCGAACGTCTGCGCCAGCTCACATCCGATCGGGCCCCCGCCGACGACCGCGAGACGGCGCGGCAGCTCGGTCAGATCGAATACGGTCTCGTTGGTGCAGAAGCCCGTTTCGACCAAGCCCGGCACCGCGGGAACCGCTGGCCGGCCGCCGGTCGCGATCACGGCGCGCGCGAAGCGCAAGACCTGGCCGCCAACCTCGATCTCCGCGCTCGAGCGGAAGCGCGCCGCGCCCAGGAAGACATCGACGCCGAGGCTGCGGAAGCGCGCGGCGCCATCGTGGGACGCGATCTTGGCGCGGAGCTCGCGCATCCGCTCCATGACCGCCGGGAAGTCGACGACCGGCGGGCCCGGCAGGCGAACGCCCAGGCCCGCCGCGCGGCGGGCGTCGGCGACAGCGCGGCCGCTCGCGATGAGCGCCTTGGAGGGCACGCAGCCGACGTTCAGGCAGTCGCCGCCCATCCGCTCGCGCTCGACCAAAGCGACGCGTGCGCCCAAGCCCGCCGCACCCGCCGCGGTCACCAGGCCGGCCGTGCCGGCGCCGATGACCACCAGGTGGTACTTGCCGGCCGGCACCGGGTTCTGCCAGTCGGGGGGGTGGACGTGCGCGAGCAGCTCGCGGTCGGACGGCGAGGCGGTCGCTGGCGCCAGCGTCACGGCCGCACCGCGCTGGACGTCGCCGCCGCCTCGCGCGCGGCGAGCACCCGGCGCGCGCGGGAGACGACGACAAGCAGCAGGACGACGACGGCAGCGAGCGAGCTGACGAGGGGCCAGGGCACGCGCCCTTCGGCAAGGCCGCGCGCGACGGCGTCCGCGCCGACCACGTAGAGAGCCGTGCCGGGCAGCATGCAGAGAAACGACCAGAGCAGGTACGTTGCGAAGCGCACCCGAGTCAGGCCGAAGCCGTAGTTGAGCAGCGCGAACGGGAAGAGCGGCACGAGGCGGGTGATCGCCACGATGATCGCGCCGTGGCGCTCGGTCAATGCGTCGAGCCGGGCGAACTTCTCACTCTTCGCGAACCCGGCGGCGACCGTTTCGCGCGCCAGCCAGCGTGAAATCGCAAAGGCCGCGGCGGCTCCCGCGGTGGCGCCCAAGGCCACCGTCGCGACCCCGACGACCGAGCCGAACATCGCCCCGGCGGCGAGCGTTAGCACCGACGCCGGAATCGCCGCTACCGTCGCCACAGCGTAGATCAACGCGAAGGCGAGCGGCCCGAACGGCCCCAGACCCTCGATCCAACCGCGCAGCTCGGCCAAGCGCTGGCCCAGACCAAGCGCGGGCGCCGCCACCGCCATGGCCAGGACGGCGACGAGGAACAGAGCCAGATTCGCCCAGCCGCGGCGACGAACGGCCACAGCTGGGTTCGTTTCGGAGCTTCCAAGTTCGACTGTCTCGAGCGTCATCTTCCCTCCGGCGGAACCGGCCCAGAGCGATCTGCCGGTGGCTGTCGAAAGGTACCTTGGTCGCGCGTGGTCGATCGGTTACGTCGCGAGCGCGCGGTGCCGATCGTTCGCGCCGGCCAGTGCGCGTAAAACCGTCACCGCTCAGCCGCTCCGGCGCGCGCTACGCAGCGTCGCAAGCGTGTCCTCGTCGCGCAGCAGGTAGAGCGCGACGCAGGCGGCGAGCATGGGCCAGGCGGCGAAGAAGAGGAGGTTCGGACCTTCGAAGGGCGCCGAGTATTGTCGGTACGACGAGAGCGTCGACACGGCGTGGAGAAGCAGGACGGCACCGTACGTCCAGCGCCTGGCGAGACCGAGGAGGAATCCCAGCAGCAGCAGCGCCTCGGCCGCGGCCAGGCCCCACATCGCCGCGGCACCCAAACCGCCGAGCCCGTAGAAGCTCTTGAAGACGGCCGCGCCATGCTCGGGGCGCACGACTTTGTCGACGGTCCAGACGGCCATCACCAGAAAAACGGTCCAGCGCAGTCCCAGCAGGCTCCAGCGGGTCTTCTCCTGCGTGCTCATCGCCTCTCCTTGTCATCCACGAGCCCGGTGTCGGGGTGAAACGTGAACCAGGCGAACCAGAACATCCGGTGCGCGACGGGCGCAGCGCCGCCGTCCGCGCGGACGACGAGGACCGATCCGTCCGGCGCGCGCGCGATCTCGAGCGCGACGCCGCCCACCTCGGCGGCGACCGGCCCACTGTCGGTGAGCCTCCGCTCGGTCACGGCGAGCGCTCCGCCGGCGAGCTCGACGCCCCAGACCACGCTCTTCGGATGCAGTCGCCCGCTCTGCCGTGAGACCGGGAAGAGCAGCCGCTCCGAGGTCGCGTAGTCGCCATATCCGGACTTGTCGGCACCGGCGCTCGCGCCGGCGAGCACGAGGGTCTCGGGGTGGGCCTCGCGCCAGCTGCGCCAGGTCGCGACGGCAATCGGCACCGGCTCGAGCCGCCGTCCGCGCAGCGGGCCGGCGAAGGCGACGCCGGTGACCTGTTGCCAGAGGCTCGAGGTCCGGCGGTCGTAGAAGACCAGATCGCTCTCGCGCAGAAGTCCCGAGACGCCGAGCTCGACCGGCGCGCCGTCGACGACGCGCACGAAGGCGAGCCCGGAGCCGCAGAGCGGGCACCAGGTGATCGCGATCGGCTCGCCCGCGACGACGTCGTTGACGATCTCGTGGCGATCGAGGATGTGGGTCGGGTAGGCGCGCGCCGCCCCGCCGCGGGCGAGGCCGAGGACCACGTCGCCGTCCTCGAGGAAGCGCGCCTCGGCGCGCGGGACGAAGCGGGGCTCGTCGATCGACGGAATGCAGTCGCGTGCCGGGCAGCCTTGGACGAGCGCGCTCCAGGGTACGTCCGACTGCGTCTCCCGGGTGAAGCCGAACGTCTCGCGCAAGATGTCGTGAGGCCAGCTGCGCTCAGCGGCCGCGATCGGCGCAGCCGCGAGCGCGGCCGCCGCGGCGAACAGGAGCGCAAGCGCGGGCGATGGAATCGGCTTCATCTGCGTCTCCTTGGCATCGGCTTCCCGGCGCGCGCCGGCGTTTCGGGTCCGCCGGCGGCGGCCGGGTCTGGATCGACGCGGTAGAGCAGCACGTGGAGCAGGTTGTCGAGAAAGGTCGGGTTGGCGGAGAGCGTCTCGTGCGGCGCGCAGATGAAGATGGCCGCGGCGATCGGGAAGACCGGCGGTCCCGGCCGCCCGTCCACCAGCGACGGCAGGCCGAGCAGCGAGCTCTTCGTGACGCTGCCGTCGCCCGGCTCGAGCATCCGCGCCCGGTAGTCGATCCCGGGCAGCGGGTGGCGGATCTCCTCCGGCCGGCTGCGCAGCGCGAGCCTGCCGTCCTCGCGCTCGACCAGGCAGCGCGCCGGCGTCGCGACGCAGCCGCTACCGAAAATATAGTAGCGGGTGGTGCTCTGTCGGGAGGGCAGCGCGAGGACCTCCTGGAACCGGGCGCCGCGGGCGAGCGACCGTTCGAAGGTGGCTGCCGCCGCCCCGAGATAGCGCTCGACCGCGACCGCGTCGGAGAGACGCCGGCGCAACCGCTGCCGCGCGGCCGGAGCGAAGATGCCGACCCGGTTGTCACGCCAGGTCGCGATCGAGAAAAGGTCGAGCGCGGCAGGCAGCCCGTCGGCCTCGATCATCCAGTCGAGCCGGGGATGCGGGAACAGCTCGGCGAGACCGTCGAACGTGGCGAGGACCTCCGGGCCGGCGCGGCCCAGGGGGAAGCGCCGGCCGAACATCGCCTGCTGCACCGCGGCGATCGAACCGAAGTTCGGGCTTCCGATCAAGATCAGCCGATCGACGCCATGGCCCCGCGGATCGGGCGCCGGGACCACCTCGGCGCCGAGCACGTCGCTGCCGCCATGGCGGACGTAGTAGCGCGCCACCAATCCCCCGGCGCTGTGGGCGATCAGGTCGACGCGGAGATTCGGATCGAGCCGCGCCCGGCGCAGTCGCTCGACCACCGCCTCGAGACGGCCGGCCGCCTCGACGAAGTCGCGCCGCCAGTCCCACCCGAATAGGACGCAGTCCGTGGCGGCGTCGATCGACTCGGGCGCGACGCAGCGGTAGTGGCCGTAGCTCTGGAGCGCGTGGACGAGGTCGGAGTAGAAAGAGCGCCCGCCCACCTCGTCGAAGAGCCCGCTCGGAACCAGGAGCGCGCCATCGGCCACCGGCTCGGGTTTGAGGACCGGCAGCGCGAGCGAGCGGAAGCTCCTCCCGGTGACGAGCGCCGGGAGGCGGCCCGGCCAAACCTCGCGACCGTCCTTGCTCCGCGCCAAACGGCTCCCCATCACCCCAGGGATGACGATCACCGGCGGCCGCCGCGCGACCGCCGCACGCTGCGCGTAGAGCTGCGAGAAGTCCGCGTGGGGCGGGCCCGCGCAGCTCGCCGCCAGCACGACCAGCAGCACGGCCACGAGGGCTCGCTGCGGCACGATCCCGCCCCAACCGAAGCGCCCGCCCATGGCTTCTTGCACGCCGTCGATTCTCCTCGAGAGCTCTTTGCCGCGGTTCACCCTCACGTTACCAGTGGTGCCTGCAGGCCCCACTCGACCGGGGCCGGCCGGGGCGCCGGTAACCGGGCGCACCAGCGAGGCAAAGACAATTCCCGACAAGCAGAGTCAGGAGACACCATCGTGCAGCCATCCCCAACTGCCAGCTTGCGCTCGCGAGTCGAGACATTGCGACGCTTCAATCTCGCGCTGTCGCTCGCCCTGTTTACCGTCATCGTCATGGGCGCGCGCGCGGGCGCCGAGATCGACAGGTACTTGATCGACACCGGCCCGTTGCGCATTCGCGATCAGTTCCTGCCCGGACTCGGCTACCTCGGCTTCGACCCCGTCTCGGCCGACATCCTCGCCGCGCGCGAGTGGCAGGTCGACCTGGTGCTGACCGCGAGCAACACCTTCGCACACTCGTTGGAGATCGAGCGCGCGCTCGAATCCCGAGCCGGGCGCGAGCCCCTCGGGCTCGACGAGCTGCGGGCGATCGATTCGGACCGGCCGGGCGGCGGCCTCTTCTACCTCGATGGCGAGCACGCCCGCTGGGCCCTCGCGGCGCGCCGCGGCATCGGACGCGGACTCCAGGTCGAGCTCGTGCTGCCGGTCCTCCACTTCGGTGGCGGCTTCCTCGACTCGACGATCGAGGGGTTCCACGACAGCTTCTCGCTCGGCCAGGCCGGCAGATTGGGGGTGCCGCGCGACACCTTCACCGCCTATCTGAGAGCAGGAGAGCGTGAGATCTACCTCGACTCGTCCCCCGGAACGGCGCTCGGCGACGCCATCGTCGGGCTGCGCTACGACCTGCGCCGCGTCCGACCCGACCCCTCCTTCCAGCTCGCGCTCGAGGCGCTCGCCAAGCTCCCGACCGGTGATGTCGAACGGCTGAGCAGCTCGGGCTCGACCGACTTCGGCGTACAGCTTCTCGGCACCCGCTACTTCCGGGGCAGTTGTCTCCACGTCGCGCTCGGCGCTGCCTACCTCGGTCGCCACGACCTGCTCGGTCTCGACGCTCAGACGATCGTCTCCGGCATGCTGGCATGGGAGATCGCCCTCGGCTCCAAGACCACCGGCCTAATCCAGGCCACGGTCTCAGAGAGCCCGTTCGAAGAGCTGCGCAGCAACGACATCGACCCGGCCTCCACCCAGCTGACCGCAGGAGTGAAACGCGCCATCGGGAGCAACGTCCTGTTCCTCGGCGTCACCGAGAACCTCGCCAACTACAACAACTCGGCCGACATCGGCCTACACTTCGGCGTCACGCGCTCCTTCGCCCGCCACTGAGCCGGGCAGCCGCCCTGCACCGCTCGAGGTCACGGAGACCCAAGACCATGCCCGCGTCGACGACGCCAGCCCCAAGCGACCAGCCGGCGCGCCCGCTCGACGACGCGCGCCTCCTGCCTTTCCTGCCGGCGCTCTACCTCGCCTGGAGCGACGGCGAGCTGACGCGGTCCGAGACGGTGGCTCTGTGCCGCCTTGTCGACGGCAGCGCCGGGCTCGACGGTGGCTGCAAGACGCTGCTCGGCGACTGGCTCGACCCGGAACGCCCACCGTCGGCGACAGAGCTCCGCGCTCTCCTGGCGACGATCCGCCGCGTCGGCCGCGAGCTCGATCCCGAGGAGAGCCGCTCGCTCTCCGAGCTCGCCGCCGAGCTCGCCGCCGAGCGGGGCCGGTCCCTCTCGGCGCCCGAGCGACAAGCGCTGCTCGCCCTCGAGGCAGCCTTCGGCCTCACCGGCGTCGAGGTCGGCCGCGGGCTGCTCGCGCGGGAGCGGCCCGAGCCGCCGGACCTGCTGGAGACTCCGGGACTCGCGCCCGTCGACCTGACGCGCTGGCTCGACGGCGACGAGCATGCGCGACGCGAGGCGGTGCGCCACCTGCTCTCGCAGCCAGCGCTCACGCCCCCGGCGGAAGCCAGCCGCGCCGAGCTGCGCGGGTGGACGCTCGGCGCCTGTCAGCTCCTCGCCGAGCAGGGGCTGGGCGCCCTCTCCTTCCCCGAGGCGTACGGGGGACGAGGAGATCGGGCCGGGTTCCTGGCCGTGTTCGAAACGCTTGCCTGCGGAGATCTCGGCGTGCTGGTCAAGTTCGGCGTCCAGTTCGGTCTGTTCGGCGGCAGCGTGCTCGAGCTCGGCACCGAACGCCACCACCGCGACCTGCTACCGCGGATCGCGACGCTCGAGCTGCCCGGCTGTTTCGCCATGACCGAGACCGGCCACGGCTCGAACGTCGCCGAGCTCGAAACGACCGCCACCTTCGACGCCAGCGCCGACGAGCTGGTGATCCACACTCCCCGCCCCACCGCGCGCAAGGACTACATCGGCAACGCCGCCGTCGACGGGCGCCTGGCGACGGTCTTCGCCCAGCTCCTGGTCGGCGGCGAGAGCCACGGCGTCCATGCCGTGCTGGTGCCCATCCGCGACGAATCGGGAACGGCGAGGCCCGGTGTCACGATCGAGGACTGCGGCGCGAAGCTCGGCTTGAACGGCGTCGACAACGGTCGGCTGCACTTCGACAGGGTGCGCGTCCCGCGCACCAACCTGCTCGATCGCTTCGCCCAGCTCGATCGCGAGGGGCGCTACACGAGCCCGATCGCGAGCCCCGCCAAGCGCTTCTTCACCATGCTCGGCACCCTCGTCGGCGGGCGCGTTAGCATCGGGCTCGCCGCGCTCGCCGCGACCGAGAAGGCACTCGCGCTCGCGATCCGCTACGGCGGCCGGCGCCGCCAGTTCGGACCGGCGGACGAACCGGAGCGCGTGCTGCTCGACTACCCAGCGCACCAGCGCCGGCTCCTGCCGCCGCTCGCGACGACCTACGCGCTGCATTTCGCGCTGCGCTCGCTCGCCGCGCGCTACGTGGCCCGGCAGACGCGCGAGGACCCCGAGCTCGAAACCCTCGCGGCGGGACTGAAGGCGTTCGCGACCGCCCACGCCACGGCGACCATCCAGGGCTGCCGGGAGGCCTGCGGCGGTCAAGGCTATCTCGCCGTAAACCGCTTCGCCGCCTTGAAGGCCGACACCGACGTCTTCACCACCTTCGAGGGGGACAACACGGTCCTGCTCCAGCTCGTCGCCAAGCACCTGCTCTCCGGTTACCGGCAGCAGTTCGGGCGGCTCGACGCGGGCGTCCTCTTCCGCTACTTCCTCGACCGGGCGCGCATCGCCGTCGTCGAGCTCAACCCGATCGCGACGCACCGCACCGATGCGGCGCATCTGCTCGATCGCGCCTTCCACCAAGCCGCCTTCCAGTGGCGCGAGCAGCACCTCGTCGCGACGCTCGCCCGACGCCTCCGTGATCGGATCGAGCGGGGCAGCGATCCGTTCGACGCCCTGGTCGAGTGCCAGGACCATGCGCTCGCCGCCGCCCGTGCGTATGTCGAGCGCTTCGTGCTCGAGGCGTTCTCGAGTGGCATCACCGCAGCGCCAGCCGATCTCGCGCCGCCGTTCGCGACCCTCTGCGCCCTCTTCGCGCTGGCGACGATCGAGCGCGAGCGCGCCGGCTACCTCGAGGGCGGCTACCTGGCGCCCGACAAGGCCAAAGCGATCCGAGCGCAGGTCGATCGACTCTGCCACGAGGTTCGGCCCGTCGCCCGAGCGCTCGTCGACGGCTTCGGGATCCCGGAGCCGTGCCTCGACGCTCCCATCGCCCGGCGCTGAGAATCTGGTCTCCGGAGATACGCTAGGTGGTTGGACCGCCATGCCACGGTCACAGGTCTCAGCAGGAGGGCCCTTGTCCAATCGAGAACCGGTCAGCACCCCGCGCCCGACCGAGCGGCGAGAGCGAGCGCGCGAGCTCGCGCGGTTGCTCGATTCCACCTCCGCGCTGGCGCGCGAGTTCGTCGCCGGCGAAGATGGCCTCGCCGCTGCCGCCCTGCGCGATCCCGCAGCGCTCGCGACCCGTCTCGAGCTCTCCTTGGGCGGCGGCGGCCTCCCGGTCGACGCCGTGCTGTCGCGCCTGCTCGAGCTGTTGCGCGCGACGCCATCGAGCGCGAGCTGGCGTTTCGTCAATCAGCTCTTCGGCGGGCGCGAGCCCTCGGCGACAGCAGCCGAGATGCTCGCCGCCCTGCCGAATGTGTCGATGTACACGTTCAAGGCCGCTGGCGCGCAGATCCTCGTCGAGCGCGCGCTGCTTCGCCACATGGCGGCACACGCCGGCTTTTCCGACGCCGAGGGCTCATTCACTCCGGGCGGATCGATCGCCAACCTCGTCGCGCTGCTGCTCGCGCGCGACGCGGCCGCGCCCGAGTCGCGCGAGCGCGGCCTCGGCGATCGCGATCTCGTCGTCTACACCTCCGCCGAGGGGCACTACTCGATCCCGAAGAACGCCGGCATCGTCGGGATCGGGCGGGAGCGCGTACGCCGGGTTCCCACCGACGCCGACGGCCGCATGGACGTCTCCGCGCTCGCGCGCTTGCTCGCCGAGGACAGCGCTCGCGGCGCGACGCCCGCGTTCGTCAACGCCACCGCGGGCACGACCGTCCGCGGCGCCTTCGACCCGATTCGAGCGATCGCCGCGGTCGCCAGCGCGCACGGTGCCTGGCTCCACGTCGACGGCGCCCTGGGCGGTAGCCTCGTGCTCTGCCCGTCGCGGCGCAGCCTGATCGATGGCGTCGAGCTCGCCGACTCGTTCTCCTGGAACCCGCACAAGATGATGGGCGTGCCGCTCCAGTGCTCGGTGCTGCTCGTCGCCCGCCGCGGCGCGCTCAGCGGCAGCCTGGACGAGACCGCCGACTACCTCTTCCAGGCCCACGGCGATGACTTCAACCCAGGGCACCGCTCGATCCAGTGCGGCCGCCGCAACGACGCGCTCAAGCTGTGGGCGGCCTGGCTCCGGCTCGGGGACCGCGGCTGGGACGAGCGCATCTGCCGGCAGCTCGCCCTCGCCGAGCGAGCGGCCGAGATGATCGAAGCGGATCCCCACCTCGAGCTCGTCGAGCCGCCCCAGTCGATCAACGTCTGTTTCGTCGTTCGCGGCCACGACAGCGCGGCGATCTGCGCTTGGCTCGATCGCGAGGGAAGACTCAAGATCGGCCACGGCATGGCCCGCGGTCGCCGCGCCATCCGGCTCGTCTGCGTCAATCCGGACCTCGACGACACCGACCTGGAGGCGATCCTGGGCGAGATCAGAGTCGCCGCGCGCGCGCTCGGCGCGAGCGTCGGGATCGACTCGGGAGCCGAGTCGAACCGCGGCTCCTGAGCGGGACGTTCGGCTCGGCCTTCGTTCCAGCTTCGCGGCGCCGCCCGTTTCAGAGCCCGCCGCGCTTCTCGCCGTGGCTCGCGCTCCTGCGCCGGCGCGAGAAACCGCTACCGGTGGGATCGCGAACCCCTGCGCGCCTTCGCGAGTAGGATTCTCGAGCGGATGCCGACCGTCCACTTTGCACCGCCCGCGTTCTCGCTCGACGACGCCGCCCGCATCGCGCGCGACGAGTTCGGCATCGCGGGCGTCATTTCCGCGCTGCCGGGGGAGCGTGATCTCAACTTCCGCGTCGATGCTCCGGTCGCGAGCTACGTGCTCAAGATCGCCAACGTCGAGGAGAAGCGTGGCGACCTCGAGCTGCAGCACGCCGCGCTCGAGCATCTGGCGCGGCGCGAGCCCGAGCTCGTCTTGCAGCGGGCGCGGCCGGCGCCGGACGGCACCACGATTGTCGCGGTGACCAGCGCCACCGGCGAGCGGCACCTGGCGCGGCTGCTCACGTTCCTGCCGGGCGTCCTGTGGGCCGATGTCCACCCCCATTCGCCGGCGCTGCTCGAGAGCCTCGGCCGGGTGCTGGGCCGGGTCGATCGCGCTCTTGCCGATTTCGAACCCGCCGCGGCGCTGCGGGCGCTCAAGTGGGACTTGCGACAGGCGGGCTGGATTCGCGACTTCGTCGGCTACGTCGAAGGCCGAGAGCGCCGCGCCCTGGTCGAGCACTGGCTCGCGGAGTTCGATCGCCAGGTCCTGCCGACGCTCGACCGCCTGCGTCAGGGCGTCATCTACAACGACGCCAACGACCACAACATCGTCGTCGCCGGGCCGGCGTCGGATCGTTTCGTCGCCGGGGTGATCGACTTCGGCGACCTCTGCCGCACCAACGTCGTCTGCGAGCCGGCGATCGCCGCAGCCTATGCCGCGATGGGGCTCGGCGCGCCGATCGCCGGGATCGCCCGGCTGCTCGCCGGGTACCACGAGATCTGGCCGCTCGAGGAGGCCGAGCTCGAGATCTTTCACGCCCTGGTCTGCCTGCGGCTGGCTGTCAGCGTCGCGAACTCCGCCTATCAGAAGACCGTCGAACCGGCGAATCGCTATCTGACGATCAGCGAGGTGCGCGCCTGGAAGCTGCTCGAGCAGCTCTCGGCCACGGCGCCCGAGCTCGCGCACTACTGCTATCGCGCGGCGTGCGGCTACCCGGCGCATCCGCGCTCGCCGCGGCTCGTGGCCTGGTTGCGCCGGCATCGCGCCGAGATCGGACGCGTGGTCGAGCCCGACCTCACGACCGCGCAGCTGATCTACTGCGACTGGAGTGTCGACAGCGCCGAGCTCGGCACGCCCGACGAGATGGCCGACGCCGCCGCGATGACCGCGCGGCTCTGGCGGCGCATGGCGGCGGCCGGCGCCATCGCGGCGATCGGCGGCTACGCCGAGCCGCGGCCGATCTACGGCGGCGAGTCCTTTCGCCTCCACGGCAACGATCGCGACGAGTGGCGCACGGTCCATCTCGGCGTGGACATCTTCTTGCCCGCCGGCGCGGCCGTCTACGCGCCGCTCGACGGCGTCGTCCACAGCTTCGCCAACAATGCGGCACGATTCGACTATGGACCGTGCATCGTCCTCGAGCACAGCATCGCGGACGACCAGGGGCCGATCCGATTCCACACGCTCTACGGCCACCTCAGCGCGGAGTCGCTCGCGCACCTCGCGGTCGGCCAGCGGGTGCGTCGAGGCGACCGCTTGGCGACGCTCGGCGACTTTCCGATCAACGGCAACTGGCCGCCGCACCTGCATCTCCAGATCGTGCTCGACATGCTCGGCCGCAGCGGGGACTTCGACGGCTCCTGCGCGCCGAGCCAGCGGCCGGTCTGGCTGAGCCTCTGCCCCGATCCGAACTTGTTGGCGCAGGTGCCGGAAGCCCTCTTGCCGCCGCCGCCACCGAGCCACGAAGAGCTCCTCGCGCTCCGGCGGGCGCTCCTGCCCGCCAACCTCAGCCTCTCGTATCGCGAGCCGCTCGAGATCGTGCGCGGCTTCCGCCAGTGGCTCTACGATGCCGACGGCCAACGCTACCTCGACGCCTTCAACAACGTCCCGCACGTCGGGCACGGCCACCCGCGCGTGGTCCGGGCGGCGTGCGAGCAGCTCGCCCTGCTCAACACCAACACGCGGTATCTGCAGGCGGGGGTCCTGCGCTACGCCGAGCGGCTGCTCGCGAAGTTCTCGGCGCCGCTGCGAGTCTGCTACTTCACCGCGAGCGGCAGCGAGGCGAACGAGCTCGCGCTGCGGCTCGCCCGGGCGCACACCGGCGCGCGCGACCTGGTGGTGATGGCGGGCGCCTACCACGGCCACACCACCAGCTTGATCGAGATCAGTCCGTACAAGCACGACGGCCCGGGCGGGGAAGGCGCGCCCGACTGGGTGCACGTCTCGCCGGTGCCCGACGTCTATCGGGGCGAGTTTCGCGCCGGAGCTGCGGACGCCGGCGCGCGCTACGCGCAGCGCGTCGGCGAAGTCGTCGCCGGCGTCCGCGCCGACGGACGCAGACTCGCTGGCTACATCGCCGAGACGTTGCCTAGCGTCGGCGGTCAGATCGTGCCACCGGACGGCTTCTACGCGGCGGTGTACGCGGCAGTGCGCGCCGCCGGCGGCGTCGTGATCGCCGACGAGGTGCAGACCGGTTTCGGCCGCACCGGCGCCACCTTCTGGGCGTTCGAGCGCTACGGCGTGACGCCCGACATCGTCGTGCTCGGCAAGCCGATCGCCAACGGCTATCCGCTGGGTGCGGTGATCACGACGGCCGAGATCGCCGCTTCCTTCGCCAACGGCATGGAGTTCTTCAGCACCTTCGGCGGCTGCACGGCCGCCTGCGCCGCGGCGCTGGCGACCCTCGAGGTGGTCGAGGAGGAGCAGCTGCAACGGCACGCGGCCGAGGTCGGAGGGCGCCTGCTACGCGGTCTCGAGGAGCTCGCCTCGAGGCACCCTCTGGTCGGCGACGTGCGCGGCGCCGGCCTCTTTCTCGGCGTCGAGCTGGTGCGCGATCGCGAGACGCTGGAACCGGCCGGAGCCGAGGCGAGCCATGTCGCGGAGCGCATGCGCGACCGCGGCATCCTGCTGGGCACCGACGGTCCGCACCAGAACGTGCTCAAGATCCGCCCACCGCTCTGCTTCGAGACCGGAGACGCCGATTTTCTCGTGGCGACGCTCGACCTGGTCCTGGCGGAGGATGCGGTGCGAGTCCGGCGCGGGCGCTGACGGCTCGCGGCGCGAAGCTCCTTCTCACCTCCTGCAGCCCGAAGACGGCGCCGCACCCCGGTGCCCCCGCTCGAGCTCCCAGCGCGCCGAGGGCGAGCGGCCCTGGACCAGAAGATCCTCCGGTCCGAGCGCTACGCCACCCGGCGCGCGGCAAGTCGTAACCGGATCGGCGGCACGGGCAAAGGAGCTGGTGAATCCGCCCCGTACGCTCGTTCGACCGGGAATCGACCCGAAAGGAGACTTGCCATGAGACATCGCAGCTCAGCGTCACTCGCGATCGTCGCCCTGACCGCGATCGTCGCCGCCGCCCCCGTCGCGGCCGCGGAACGCGCCTTCACCGTCGGCGGCGACGACAAGAACACCAACATCACCTTCGAGTCCGAGACCGACTTCGAGACCATCCTCGGTCGCACCAACTCCGCTTCCGGCAGCGTCGTCGCCGACCTCGAGGCGGGCAGCGGCAGCGTCGATGTGCGCGTCCCGGTCGCTTCGCTCGACACCGGCATCGCGCTGCGCAACAAGCACCTGCAATCCGGCGACTGGCTCGACGCCAAGAAGCACCCGGAGATCCGTTTCGTGTCGCGCTCGGTGCGCAAGCTCGCGGATGGCGCCTGGGAGCTCGAAGGGGACTTCTCCCTCCACGGTGCGTCGCAGCCGGTCACCGTCCGCGCCCAGGTGCGGCCGATCCCGGCCGAGGCCGCCAAGGCCGCCGGTCTCGGCAAAGGGGACTGGCTACGCGTTTCGGCGCCCTTCGAGCTCAAGCTCTCCGACTTCGGCATCGCGGTCCCACAGAAGGTCGCCGGCCGCGTGAGCGACGTCTGGAAGGTGAAGCTCAGCCTCTTCGTCAACGCCAAGAGCTGACGCGGCGAAAAGAGCACGCCAATGTCCGCCACCGCTCTCGCTCGCTTCGCCCGCTGGACCCGTCGCGGCGCCTGGGCCGGGCTCGTCGTCCTGCTCCTGCTGCCGCTCGGCGCCTGGCTCGCCGATATCGCATGGAGTCGCGAGGTCCTCCTTCTCGCGCCTCACGATCCTTCCGTCGTCGCGCTCAATCGTTCGCTCTGGACGCCGGGCGAGCCTGTCGCAGAGATCTACGGTAGCCCGATGAGCGAGCCGACGCGTGTGCTGCTGCCACGCGGCGAGAACGTGATCCATCCGGAAGAAGAGACCTCGCTCTCGCTCCTGCCGGTCGCGATCGGGGACGGCCGGCCGTTCCAGATCCGCACCCTCTGGTGGGCGGTTCGATTGGCGGAAGCCGGCCTTGGCGCCTTGACGGCGGGGCTCGCCAGCCTCGCGCTCTTCGCCCGCCGGCGCCAACGCCGCGCGCTCGCCGCGCGCCCCGCCTGAGCCGAGGCCTCGGAGGTCGCGGTTCGTGGCGCTCATCGTCCTTGCTCTCGCAACTCTGCTCGCGTTCGCCAACGGCGCCAACGACAACTCGAAGGGGGTCGCGACGCTTGTCGGCCACGGCGCTTCGGGCCCACTCGTCGCCCTCGCCTGGGCGGCTACGACGACCGCCCTGGGCGCGTTGGCCGGAGCGCTCGCGGGTGGCGGGCTGCTCTCGGCCTTCCGCGCCGGGTTCGTCGACGGCGGCGATCCTCTCTCGACGAGCTTTTTCGCGGCGACGCTTGCCGGCGCCGGCGCCTGGGTCCTCGTCGCCACCCGTTCCGGGCTGCCGGTCTCGACCACGCACGCGATTCTGGGCGGGCTCGTCGGGGCCGGGTTGCTCGAGGTCGGCGGCGCTCGAATCGCCTGGAGCGCCCTGGCAGGGAAGGCCGCCGCGCCGCTCCTGCTCTCGCCGCTCGCCGCCCTGGCGCTGGTTCTGCTCGTCGCGCGCCCCCTGGCGGCGCTCGCGCGGCGCGCTGAGCGCCGCTGCGTCTGCGCCGTCGAGAGCTGCGAACCGGCGGGTCCGGGCGACGCGGTCCTCGTTCGCGGCCGCCTGACTCTCGTCACGGGAGAGGTCGCGGCCTGCGCGCTTCACGCGCCCGTCGCCGCGGCGAGCGGCCGCGACGCCGCGACCCTCCTCCACTGGGGGACGAGCGGCCTCGTCGGCTTCGCGCGGGGATGGAACGACACGCCGAAGATCGCCGCGCTCGCCCTGGTCGCCCTCCCCGTGGGCGCCGGCTCCGCGGGCGCTTTCGTCCTCGTCGCGGGCGCGATGGCGCTCGGTGGGCTGCTCTCCGGACGGCGGGTCCTCGCCACGCTCGCCGAGAAGATCACGCCACTTCGACTCGGCGAGAGCCTCGCCGCGAGCGGCGTCTCGGCTCTGCTCGTCGCGCTCGCCTCCTGGCGCGGGCTGCCGGTCTCGACCACCCACGTCACCACCGGTGGCATCGTCGGTGCGGGCATCGCGCGCTCGGCCCAAGAGGTGCGCTGGGGCGTCGTGCGCGACATCGCGCTCTCCTGGATCGTCACCCTGCCCGCCGCGGCGCTCGTCGCCGCCGCGGTCCGCCTCCTCCTGCCGAGCTAGTGCCGACCGAGAATCCCGATCGGGCGGCGCGGCTCCTCGCCGCCTACCCGCTCGAGCGCAAGCGCGCCCAGAGCGTGCCCGCGAGCGCGCCAACCGCGGCGAGGACGAGCGTCGAGCCGAAGTGCCAGGTCAGCAGATGAGCCAAGTCGAGGCGCGGGCAGATCAAGTGCCAGAGCGCGTCGGCGAGCAGCCCCGCCGCCGCTCCGGCCAGCGCTCCCGACCAGACGGCCCGCACCGGCAGCGCCTGGAGCGCGAGGAACGCCGCGAGCGCCAGGTGGGGCAGGCCGATCGCCCCCTCCCCCTTGGCGCACTGCAGCCCGGCCGCGAGCGCACCCCCGGCGACCCGGCCGCTCTCGGCGAGCGCGAAGCCGATGCCGAGCTGCAGAGCGACCCCGGCGGCGAGGGCGAGGGCGCCGCGCGCCGGCCCGAAGCCGAAGCCTGGAACCGACTCGCGCAGCGCCATCCAGAGCAGGACCAGCGCGGCGCTCCACTGGAGGAAGGAACAGGCCCAGGCCAACGGCGTCGAGACCCCGAGCGCGGCCCAACCGTTGACCGCCGCGAGGAGCGCGAGGGCGAGGGCGGCGAGCACGGGAAACGCGAGCAGGAAGGCGCGGCGGCCCGGCGGACCGAGCGGGCGCACCGGCTCGAGAGCGCCGAGGATCTCCGCCCGCAGCCGCGGTGGCAACCCGGAGGCGGTCGCGCTCATGGCGTGCCCGCCGCCGCGGCCAGCCCACGCAGCGCGACGAGCGCGCGATGGGAGCGGACCTTGGCCGCGCTCTCCGAGATCCCCTGCACCCGGGCGACCTCGCGGAAGGGGAGCCCGGCGACATGGTGCAGCCAGAGCGCCTCGCGCGCCGCCTCCGGCAACTGGCCGAGGAAGCGCCCGAGCTCGAGCTGGTCGAGCCGGTGCTCCGCCGCCGGCTCGACCGCGACCTCCGGGAGCTCTTCGAACGGCGGCGACTCGTGGCGCGCGCGGCGGCCGGAGGCGCGCCGTGTCATCAGCGCGACGTGGCGCGCGATCGCATAGATCCAGGGCTCGACCGGCCGCCCCGGCAGGTACGACCCGCGCGAGCGGTGAATCTGGAGAAAGGTCGTCTGCACCAGGTCCTCCACGTCACCGCCCACCGGCGTGAGCGTCCTCAGGAAGCCGCGCAGCGGGCGATGGAGCCGTTCGTAGAGCCGCTCGAACGCCGCCGCTTCACCCCCCTGGTACCGGACCATCAGATCCGCCAGCTCGGCGTCGCGCGCGGCTCGCTCTTGCTCACTCTTCTTTCTTTGCTCCACTTGCGGCGGAGGTTACCCCGCCTCGGCCCCGCCCGTCTCCAGGCGCTGTAACCGGGCGACCGAGCGTGGCAAAGAACAGGCGACCGGAGGAAAGGCCATGCCCGCTCGAGCGTCCCGAGATCCGCAGTATCGCAGCGCCGCTAGGCACGAGACGGCCGTACGCGATCGCTACGCGCGCGGCGCGGCCCGGCGCGAGGCCGAGCTCTGCTGCCCGGTCGACTACGATCCCCGATTTCTCGCCGCGATTCCCGCCGAGGTCTTGGCCCGCGACTACGGCTGCGGCGACCCCTCGCGTCACCTCGCGCCCGGAGAGACCGTGCTCGATCTCGGTAGCGGCACGGGCAAGATCGCCTTCATCGCCGCGCAGGTGGTCGGCCCGGCGGGCCGGGTGATCGGCGTCGACATGACGGCCGAGATGCTCGCGGTCGCACGCCGCGCCGCTCCCGAGGTCGCGCGGCGCATCGGCTACGCCAACGTCGAGTTCCGCCGCGGGCGGATCCAGGACCTCGCGCTCGACCTCGACCGGCTCGACGCCGAGCTCGTGGCGCGACCGGTCGACTCGGCGGAGGCTTGGCTCGAGGCGGGACGGCTCGCCGAGAGACTTCGCGCCGACGCCCCGCTGGTCGAGAGCGGCGCTGTCGATGTCGTCGTCTCGAACTGCGTGCTGAACCTGGTCGAGCCGGCCGACAAAGAACGCCTCTTCGCCGAGATCTTCCGCGTCCTCAAGCGCGGCGGGCGCGCCGTCGTCTCCGACATCGTCGCGGACGAGCCCGTGCCCGAACCGCTGCAGCGCGACGCCGAGCTCTGGAGCGCCTGCATCTCGGGCGCGCTCACCGAGGAGGCTTTCTTCGCCGCCTTTGAGCGCGCCGGCTTTCATGGCATCCGTCTGCTCGCGCGCCAAGCCGACCCCTGGCGCACGGTCGCGGGGATCGAGTTTCGCTCGGTCACCCTCGAAGCGTTCAAGGGCAAAGAGGGGCCCTGCTTCGAGCACGGCGAAGCGGTCATCTACAAGGGGCCATTCAAGGAAGTGCTCGACGACGACGGCCATCGGCTGCCGCGCGGCGCGCGCATCGCCGTCTGCCGCAAGACCTTCGAGCTCTACGCGCGCTCGCCCTACCGGGAGCACTTCGATCTCGTGCCGCCGCGCCGGCCGATTCCGAGCGCCGAGGTCGAGCCCTTCGACTGCTCGCGCGACGCGCGCCGCGATCCGCGCGAGACCAAGGGCGCAGACTACCGCGCCACCACCGCGAGCACGACGCCCGGCTGCGGCCCGGACGGCTGCTGTTGAGACAAGGCGGGCAGGAGCGCGCGGCGCGAGGCCGGGCGACGGTTGACGTACGCTTACCGATCGTGACCGCGCCGCGCGTCCAGTTGGCCTCGCTCGACACGCTCTGGTTCCAGGTCGCGGGGACGCTCTGCAATCTCGCCTGCACGCACTGCTTCGTCTCCTGCTCGCCGACCAACCGGACGCACGAGATGCTCCCGCTCGACCAAGTCCGCGCACACCTCGACGACGCCGAGCGGCTGGGCGTGCGCGAGTACTACTTCACCGGCGGCGAGCCCTTCCTGAATCCCGAGCTGGAAGCGATCCTCGAAGAGACGCTGCGACGCGGCCCGGCGACGGTGCTGACCAACGGCCTGCTGCTCGATCCGGCCCGTTGCGGGCGCCTCGCCGCCCTCGCCGCGGCCTCGCGCTACTCGCTCGACCTGCGCGTCTCGCTCGACGGCTACGACGCCGCGGCGAACGATCCGATCCGCGGCGAGGGCACCTTCGACAGGATCCTCGCCGCCGTCCGCAACGTGCACGCGGCCGGGCTGAATCCTGTCATCACCGTCACCGAGGTCGACGAATCGAACGCCTCCGCGGCGGGTCGGCGGCGCTTCTTCGCGCTGCTCGCCGCGCTCGGTATCGACCGGCCGCGCCTGAAAGTCCTGCCGCTGTTTCGCATCGGAGCCGAAGCGGAACGGGGCCGCGCCTATGCCTCCTGGGAGCGGCTGACCGGCGCGGAAACCGACGCCGGCGACTTCTCGCACCTGCAGTGCTCGAGCTGCCGCATGGTCACCGACCAGGGTATTTGGGTCTGTCCGATTCTCGTCAACGAGCCCGCCGCGAAGATGGGGGAACGGCTCGCCGACACGCTCGCGCCCTTCGCGCTCGCGCATTCGGCCTGCTTCACCTGCCACCTGTACGGGGTCACCTGCCGGACGTGAGCGCTCGGGAGCGCATGAAGCGGCACGCGGGGTTCGCGACCTGGGGCGAGCGGCAGGTCCCGCTCGCCGCGTTCCGCGCCGCCGCCGCGGCGGCGGGTCGCGCGCTCCTGCCCTCCGCGCGGGAGCAGGAGATCGCCGCGTTCGTCGCCGGCGGCGAGGACGCGGCGCCGGTCGAGGGTCCGTTCGCGCGCATCGCCGTCTGCGGCGGCGTCTACTCGAACCGCTTCGCGCTCGAGGCGTTGCTCGGCGCCGCCCGCGCGCGCGGGGCCGAAGCGGTCTATTGCCTGGGCGATCTCGGCGGTTTCGGACCGGAGCCCGAACGGCTCCGCCCGCTGCTCGAGCAGGGCGGCGTCGCCGTCCTGCAGGGCAACTACGAGCAGTCGCTCGCGACCGGCGAGCTCGACTGCAACTGCGGCTATACCGACCCGCGCGACAACCACTACGCCGCGCTCTCCTACCGCTACACCGCGGCGCGCACGTCGGACGATTTCAAGCGCTGGATGGGGGCGCTCCCCGAGCGCCGTCGCGTTCGCGTCGGGCAGCGCGAGCTCTTGCTCGTCCACGGCTCGCCGCGTCGGGTCAACGAGTTCCTGTTCGACTCGGCGACCGCCGACGCCTACCTCGAGCGACTACTCGATCAAGAGCGCGCCGATGCGATCCTCTGCACCCACACCGGCCTCCACTGGCACCGCCGCCTGCCGTCCGGCCGCGACGCCGTCAACGTCGGCGTGATCGGGCGACCGGCCAACGACGGCGCCACCCACGTCTGGTGGGCGATGCTCGAGGCACGCCCCGCGGGCGAGCTCGCAATCGAACTGTTGCCGCTGCCGTACGACCACGTCGCGCTCGCGGCCGCGATGCGCACGCAGGAGCTGCCCGAGCCCTTCGTCGCGACCATCGAGAGTGGCTGGTGGACCACCTGCCTCGAGATCCTCCCCGCCAAGGAGCGCGCCCGCGGCCGCTTCTGACCAGCGTCACGCCGAATAGCGCAAGTCCATCAGATTCAAGCCCAGGTCGAGGTCGGTCCGAAGGCGCAGCAGGGTCTGGGCGAGGCGGGCGGCGGCGGCGTGGACGACGAGCCTCTCGGCCTGTTTCGCCGGGAGCGGCGCGTCGACGCCGGGGCTCGCTCCAGAGGCGCCCCGAGCGGCGGCGGCGAGCAGCGCGTCGAGCGAGTCGAAAACGCCGAGCCACTTCGCCGCGGTCTTGGGGCCGACGCCGGGAACGCCCGGAATCGCGCTCGTCGCCTCGCCGGCGAGCGCGAGCAGATCGAGGAGGCGCTCCGGTGCGACGCCGAAGCGGGCGAGGGCATGCTCGCGATCGAGCTCGCGCCGCGCGAAATGGTCGCGGACGACGATTCGGTCCGACAGAAGTTGCAGGAAGATCTTGTCGGTCGAGAGGATCGTCGCCGAGCCACCGGCGGCGGCGACTTTGACGGCGAGCGTGGCGATCACGTCGTCGGCTTCGCTGCCGGCGAGGTCGAACGAGGTCACGCCGAGCGCGGCGAAGGCTTCGCGGTAGCTCGGGAGCGCCGCGCGGAGCGCTTCGGGCATCGGCCTGTGCCCCGCCTTGTAGCCGGGAAAGAGGCGGTGCCGCCAGGTCGGCTCCGGGCCCTCGAAGACGACCAGGGCGTGGGTCGGCTCGACCTCCCGGAGCGCCCGCTCCAGCGACTGCCGACATGAAACGCTGCCCTTCTCGGCCTTCTCCGGCCCGTCGGGTCCCGGCTGCGCCGCGTAGACCCGCCGGATCAGGTTGAGCCCGTCGACCAGCAGCAGGCGTATGCCCGGCGCCATGAGCGCAGGGTACCAGGGGCACCCCGGCAATGACGATTCGCGTCGCCGCAGCGAGATGCGTATCCTCGGCGGGAGATGACCTCGAACCCGCGCGCTCGGCGCCGGCACGACAAGGAGAAGAAGATGGGCCGCATCGTCTCGGCTGGTTTGGCGCTTTCGTTCTGGCTGCTCGCGGCGCCGGCCGCCGCCCACGACTGGGGTGCGTTGGAGGTGGCGCCACCCTCCGCCGCGCAGCTCGGCGCCATCCTCCTCGTCACCGAGCAGGTGCAGGCGGATGCGCTGGCGAGGGGCGAGGCACCCGCCCTCGGCCGCGACGCGCTGGCGGCGGACTGGCTCGGCTGGCTGGTCGGCGCCGCGGACCTCGACGAGCGCGAGAGCCTGGACCGACTCGCCGACAAGATGGTCGCGGCGGGCGCCGTCGCGCCCGCGGAGCGCGAGCTCGCCGTCGCGGCGTGGAGCCACGGCGTCGAGCATCTCGCTCTGGCCTGGGATGCCGACGAGCTCGGCGCGACCCGGGCGCTCGCCGCACAGGCCGAGGCGCGGCTCACCGATCCCAACCTGACCCAGGAGGAGTCGGTCCGCCTGAGCTACCTCGCCTCTCTCGGCAGCCTCGACGCCGCCCACGACCCGCCACCGGCGCCGCTGCTCGTTCGCCTGGGCGCCCTGGTCGAGGCGGCCCGCAACGCGCGGGGGCGGCGATGAAGCGAGCGCTCCTCGCCGCCGGCCTCCTGCTCGGCCCGCTCGCGCCGGCGCCGGCCCTCTCGGCCTGGCCCCTGTCCACCTTCGAGATCTTCTGCGGGAAGCCGGCGGATCGCTTCCCCGATCTGACCGCGAGCTTCTACTCGCAACAGTATGGCCGGGAGGTCGACCGGCCCGCGGCATCCCCGTGCGATCTCAGCGCGGCGAGCCGAGCCCAGCTCGAAGGCTTTGCCGCGAGCGCCATGCAGCGCCTGGAGAGCTTCGGCTTCGCCTCGCCGTCGCCGCTGCGGCTCGGCCCGGTCGTCCGCGGCGCGCGCGGCGGGCCGGTCGCGCGCATCTATGCCGACCCCGAGTTCTCCGGCTATCTGAATACGCTGGCGCCCTGCGGCTCGGCGGGCGCCAGCTACCCCGACCTGCTCTCGATCGTCACCCTGAACCCGCAGTTCGCAGCGGCGTTCTCCTCGCCCACGCTGCTCCGCGCGATCGGCCACGAGCTCGTCCACGTCCTCCAGAACGCTTACCCGCTCAAGACCGCCCCGCACACCGACCTTTGCGGTCAGGACGCCACCTGGTTCCTCGAGGGAACGGCGGACGCGCTGAGCGTCGACATCTCGCGCCAGACCTATCCGAGCTACAACCCGCCGCTCCTGGTGCGTGGATCGAAGAGCTACTACGGCCTGCGCCCCTACGACCGCGCGCTCACCTGGTCGCCGGGAGAGGACGACGCCGGGTACCTCGACCGACATGGCCACCCGGTCATCCCCGACTATCGGACCAGCTCGCTCTTCATGCATCTCGCCGACCACTACTTCGGCGGCGCCTACGGCTGGCTCGACGGCTTCTTCCGCGTGCCCGAGCCGAAGCCCGGCGGCGACGACTGGCTCGCCTGGTTCGACGACCTGCTCGAGAAGGGCGCCAGCGGTCCCAAGCTCCCGCTCTATCTCGTCTTTCCCGATTTTCTCGGCAACTACGCCACCTGGGGCAAGAGCAAGCACCCGCACATCGGTGACGAGCGCTGGCTCGGTCCGGCGTTCGACGGCTGCCGCTACGTCGGCCTCTCGCGCACCGAACCGGTCCGGGAGCTCGAGCTCGAGCTCGAGCCGATCTCCGGCCAGTGCCTGCGGGTCTGGTCCCAGGACCCCGCTGTCGGCGAGGTCGCCCAGGTCAAGGTGATGGTCTACGGCGCGAGCGAGGAGGAGGTCGACAACCTCCACCTCGCCGTGGCGCGGATGTCGGCCAAGGTGCTCGATCTCGGCGGCGGCGCCTACGACTGCTGGGAGCTCGCCAAGCAGCACCGCGGCGAGCCGGTCTGCATCTCGAAGCCCTATGTCGGCACCACGGGGGCGGGCAAGGACTCCGGGGTCAAGCAGGACCAAGGCGCCGCCGGATGGGCGAAGACCTGGGCCTCGGTCCACCAGGAGGGCACCGAAGAGCTGCTCGACAACCTCTACGTCCTCGTCCACGCCCCGGTCGAGCCACGCATCGCCAAGCATGCGAACGGCAGGACGCAGCGCGTGCGCGCGGTCGTCGCGCTCGACTTCCCGAAGCTCGCGAGCTCGACGCACGGCGCCTCGGGCAAGACCGCCGCGGCGATCAACCAGAACCGGATCGAACCGATCCCGATGGCGAGCGGCGAAGACGCCATGGCCGGTCTGATGGCGGCCGCGGCGGGCGATCCCGAGGCGATCTCGAAGCTCCCCTTCCTGATGAACAACATCCCGACGCTGCCGGCCGGCGCGCGGCCTGCGATGGCCGCCGGCGACGGCATCTCCTCGGTCACGATCGAGCGCGTCAAGACGTCGGCAGGCGACGGCGGCAGCATCGAGCTCGAGCCGACCCTGCAGCTGCAGCTGCTCGTCGCCGACACGACGATCCCCTTCGGCGCCACCGGGAGCTATCCCGCGTACGTCATGGGCACCGACCTCGAGGCGCTGGCCGCGGCGACCGGTGGCGACGTGATCGGCAACCTGATGGCCAACCCGCAGGCCGGCGCGATGGCGCTGATCGCGCCGCAGATGAGCAATCTCTATCGCGACCGCCCCTCGGCGACGATCGAGGTGGTCGAGTGGAGCGATGAGCTGCTGCGCCTGACGGTCTCGGGCGGATACTGCAGGGGCTCCGATTGGGACGATCGCGCCAAGCGCTGTCGCGTGCCCCAGAGCTTCAGCGGCGAGGTGATCAAGCCGTTCGGCTGGGCCTACGACACGACGCGCCCCTTCGCCAGCGTCGATACCCCCGGCATGGCGGTCTACCGCCGCCAGATGCACGAGCTCCTGCGCCGGCGCGGGCTGCCGCTGCCGCCGCTGCCCGGCCCGCCGACGGACCCACCCAGCGGCGGCGGCGGCGACCCGCCGGCGCCCGACGGCGGCCCGGGCTCGGGCGGGGACGGCGAGCTCTGCGACTGCTCGTGCGAAGCCTTCGCGCGGTTGAAGCAGCTCGGCAAGGAGAACAAGGAGCAGGGCGCGGAGCGGCCGGCGGCGGAGATGGCGGCGCTGGCGCAGTGCTCCATGCAGTGCATGGCCGAGTGGATGAGCTGCCCGCGCGGCTGAAACGGGAGGATGCGGCGAGCTGGCCCGGACCGGACCGTCGCTGCAGCTCCTCGCTCCGCCCTGCCCGCAGCCGAGCACCGCCGCGGACGATGCGCCAGCTTGACATCGGTCACATACTTCTATTATTCTAGAAGCATGGAAACGACTGCCGCTCTCGCCCGCCTCTCCGCCCTCGCCCAGGAGACCCGCCTCGCGCTCTTCCGCAGGCTGGTGCGCCGGGGTCCGGAGGGCCTGGCGGCCGGAGCGATCGCCGAGGCTCTCGGCGTGCCCGCGCCCACACTCTCCTTCCATCTCGCCGCTCTCGAGCGGGCCGGTCTCGTCACCTCGCGGCGCGAGGGGCGGTCGGTCCTCTACACCGCGAGCTACCGGGCGATGGAAGAGCTGCTGGGCTACCTGTTCGAAAACTGCTGCGCCGATGGAGCCTGTGCGCCCAGCGGCGCCCTGGTCGCGCCGCCGCGCGCGAAGAAGGGAAAGAGCTGATCATGTCGGTCCAACTGAACCCTCCCACCACCACCGCTACCGAGGAGACCGTCGAGAAGGTGCGCGAGCGCTACGGCCGCATCGCCAGCGGCGAGATCGCCGGCTGCTGCGGCGGCGGCTGCAGTGTCGAAGCGGAGCTCTCGAAGCAGCTCGGCTACGGCGCGGCCGAGCTCGACGCCCTGCCGGAAGGCGCCAACCTCGGCCTCGGCTGCGGCGCGCCGCTCGCGCACCTGGAGCTCGCGGTGGGCGAAACCGTTCTCGATCTGGGCTCCGGGGGCGGCATCGACGCCTTCCTCGCCGCCCAGAAGGTCGGGCCGTCCGGCCGCGTGATCGGCGTCGACATGACGCCCGAGATGATCGACCGCGCCCGCGCGGCCGCCGCTCGCGCCGGCCTCGACCAGGTCGACTTCCGGCTCGGCCGCCTCGAGGCGCTGCCCGTCGACGACGCATCGGTCGATGTCGCCACCTCCAATTGCGTCATCAACCTGGTGCCGGACAAGGGCGCGGTCTTCCGCGAGGTCGCCCGCGTGCTCAAGCCCGGCGGGCGCCTGGTCGTCTCCGACATCGTGCTCGAGCGGCCGCTGCCCGAGGCCATCGAGCGCGACGTCCTCGCCTATGTCGGCTGCGTCGCCGGTGCCGAGACGCGCTCGAGCTACTTCGCCCGGCTCGCCGCAGCCGGCCTCGGCGAGGTCGAAGTCCTGGGCGACAGCGACTACCTAGAGAGCCTGCTCGCCGCGGCTCCCGAGGAGGTCACGGCGCTCTCCGAGCGGACCGGCGTGCCGGTCGAGGCGGTCCGGGGCGTCGTCCGTTCCGTCACCTACCGCGCCCGCAAGCTGCCGGCCTGAATCGGCGCGGGGCGGCCCCTCCCACGCCCGGGACCGCCCCGCGGCTCGCCCCTCTCCCACCGGGTGGGGACAGGGGTCCCGTCGAGGTCTACCCTCGGTCCGGAGGTGTGTCCCATGTCCGACTCGGACGACGCCTACATTCTTGATGCCGCCGACGAGGCGGAACGACTCTGGCGCGGCGCTCTCGACGCGATCGAGAAGGCCCACGCCGGTTTCCTCCCCCTCTCCGAAGCGCTCGAGCTGGGGATCCGCAGCGCCCAGCTCTATCTTGGATTGCGGCTGCAGCCGGTAGCGGTGCAGCTGCCGGCGACCATCCAATCGCTGCTCGAGCCGCCGCCGGTCGAGGTCGACCCACTGCGCGACGCGCTCTATCTGCCGCGCTCGCTCTCCTTCGTCGACGGTCTCGACATGCTGTCGGCCGATGGGCTCGAGTGCGTCGCGCCCGGGCTGCACCATGGCTGGGAGGACCGTCGCTTCTCCTGCGCCCGCTCGCGCCGGGTCGCGCGCGAGGCGACCGGTGTCACCCTCGAGGGGCCGACCCGCGCCGACCTGCTCTGGCTCGCCGCCTACCGCAACCGGATCTTCCAGCTGCCGCCGCCACTGCGCGTCGACAGCGCGCGAATCCTCGCGGCGCTGCCGGAGTTGACGACGCTTGTCAATGCGCTCGCGGCACCCGTGACAGTGGCGGTCTAGCCGCAGACCGTCACGGTCTAACCGGACACCGGGCGCGCGGCGCCGCGCAGCGGGTTGTCGAAGCCGACGCGAGCGCCCTCGGCCAAGAGCTCGCGCGTCGCCCAGACCGCCGGGCGTTCGACGCCATCTTCGCCCAGCTCGGCGAGCGTGATCGAACGCTCCGGATAGGTGCGCCGAGTCGAGTAGTGGACGACGAAGCTCCGGCGCGTCGACTCGGGGTCGGTGACGGGTGCGCCGCCGTGGGTGAGCGAGGCGTGCCAGAGCAGCGCCTGTCCCTTCTTCGGCGTGAACCGCCGCGGCGCGAGACCCCGCTCGCGCTGGAGCCGGTCATTCCAGTCGAGTGCCGCGCGAACCTCGGCCTCGCCCATGCGCGAGCCGTCGAACTGCCACTCGCCCGGAGTGAACTCGAAGTAGGGGAGACGATGCGAGCCGGGCACGTAGACCAGGGCGCCACAGTCGGGCGTGATCTCCTCGAGCGCGATCCAAGCCGCGACCATGTGCCCCGGGGCGCCCGTCGGCACCACCATCGGATCGCGATGGAGCGTCTGCTCGCTGCCGAACTCGAAGCAGAGCGACTGGATCGCGACCGCCTCCTCACCGAGGATCCGCTCGACCCAGCCGTGAAGCTGGCGGTCGAGGTAGAGCGCGAGCGCCTCGGCGAGGTGCGAGTGCGGATCGTGGATCCGGTAGCGCCGCTTGCGCTCGCGCGCCTCGTCGGCCCGCGGCAGGCGCCGCGCCGGTCCGTCGTAGGCGTAGGCGAGATCGTCGGGGCGATCGCTCCAGAGCCGAGCGACTCCGGCGACGAGGCCATCGAAGATGCTCTCGGGCGCCTCGAGGTCGAGCACCAGGTAACCGTCGGTCGCGAAGCGGCGAAGGGACTCGGCGGCGGACGGATCGAGCTCGCCGGCGGCGCGCTGGGCCGCGATCGTCTCGAGCACATCGGGGCGGTCGATCCAGAGCCCGGAGTCGAGGTGGATGCCTGCAGGCTCGCCCATCGCGCCGGGAGCGTAGCAGGGTGGCGCCGCCCCGGGGCGGACGTGGGCCCCGTCGTAGACTGAACTGTCGCAGCGCACGAGGAGGCCGCATGAAGCCACTCCATCTCGCCATCGTCGGCGCCGGGCCGACCGGCCTCGAGGCCGCGCTCGCGGCGGCCGAGCACGGCTTTCCTTTCACCCTCTACGAGCGGGGCGACGCCGTCGCCGAGCACCTTCGCCGCTTCGGCCACGTTCGCCTCTTCACCCCCTGGTCGCTCTCGGTCTCGCCGCGCATGCGCCGCCTGCTCGAGCGGGCGAGCCGGCCCGCTCCCACTGCGACCGACTCGACGCCGACCGCCGGCGAGCTCTACGCCCGGGTCTTCGCGCCGATCGCCGAGCTGCCGGAGATCCAGGCGCACTTGGCGCTCGCGACGCGCGTCGTGGCGATCGGCCGCGCGGGTCTGACCAAGGAGCAGGAGATCGGCACGCCCGCGCGGGCGGGCCGCCCTTTCCGGCTGCTGCTCGCCGACGTTGCCGGCCACGAGCGGATCGAGCATGCCGATGTCGTCATCGACGCCTCCGGCGCCTACGACCACCCCAACGCGCTCGGCGACGGCGGCATCCCCGCTCCGGGCGAGCGCGAGCTCGCGGCGCGAATCGTGCGCTACCTCCCCGATTTCGGCGCCGAGCCCGAGACGTGGGCCGGCAAGACGACGCTGCTCGCGGGCTCGGGCCACTCGGCGCAGACGGCGGCGCGCGAGCTCGCGGCGCTCGCCGAACGCGCGCCGACAACGCGCGTCCTCTGGGTGCTGCGCGCGGCGAGCGCTCCCTTCGCACCGGTGGCGAACGACCCGCTCCCCGAGCGGGCGGCGCTGGTCGCGCGCGCGCGCGGCCTTGCCGCGGGCGTTTCCACCGCCATCGCGGCCCTGCCCGGCCGCCACGTCGAGGCGCTGGCTCGCGCCGGCGAACGGATCAGGGTGACGCTCGGAACGCTCGCGGGCGTCACGGAGCACGTCGAGGTCGACCGCATCCTCGCGCTCACCGGCACTGTCGGCGACGCCGCGCTCCACCGGCAGCTGCAGTTTCACGAGTGCTACGCCACCCTGGGGCCGATGAAGCTCGCGGCCGCGCTGCTCGGTGCGGGCGCGAGCTCGGACTGTCTCGACCAGTCCAGCCAGGGCGCCGACACCCTGGTCAACCCGGAACCGGGCTTCTTCGTGCTCGGCGCCAAGTCCTACGGGCGTACCACCAGCTTCCTGATGCGGGTCGGCTGGGAGCAGGTCGAGGACGTCTTCCGGCTGCTCGCCTCGACGCGCGCCGTCCCGGCCCGCGTCGGCTCGCTGTAGCGGCTCAGGCGCTCTCGCGCCGCGCGGTCGGAGCGGGTGCCGGCGGGCGGTAGAGCGCGTCGATGCGCTCGGCGTGCTTGGCGGCGATCTCGGCGCGGCGCAGCTTCATCGTCGGTGTCAGCTCCCCCGCCTCGAGCGAGAGCTCCCGCGGCAGCACGTCGAAGCGCTTGATCGTCTGGTAGGAGGCGAGACGTGGGTTGACGTCATGCTCGATCCGCTCGGCGAGATGGGCCCGCAGCCGCGGCTCGTCGGCGAGCTCCGCGGGCGCGAGCGCGGCGAGACCGAGCGCCTCGGCGAGCGCTGGTGTCGCCGCGGGATCGAGGGTGAGCAGCGCCGAGAGATAGGGCCGGCCATCTCCGACCAGGACCGCTTGCGACACGCCTGCGATCTCCGTCAGCAGGGGCTCGACCTCGGCTGGCGCGACGTTCTTGCCGCCCGCCGTGATCAGCAGCTCCTTCTTGCGCCCGGTGACGCGCAAGCTGCCGTCGGCGTCGAGCCTGCCGAGGTCGCCGGTATGGAGCCAGCCGTCGGCATCGATCAGCTCGGCGGTTTCGGCGCGGTCGCCGCGGTATCCGCTCGTCAGGTTGGGGCCGCGGTAGAGGATCTCGCCGTCGGCGGCGATCGCGAGCTCGCCGCAGGGCAACGCGGGGCCGACCGTGCCCGGGCGGGGGAGCCCGGGTCGCACGTGCGAGATCACCGCGGCGCTCTCGGTCATGCCGTAGACCTCGAGGATGCGGATTCCGAGCGAGCCGAAGAAGCGCAGGGTCGCGAGGCCGATCGGCGCGGCGCCCGAGATCGCCAGGCGCACGCGGTCGAGCCCGAGCGTCGCGCGCAGCTTCGCAAGGACCAAGCGGTCGCCCAGCGCCCGCGCCGCCGTGCGCGGCGCCGGCTCGCCCCGGCTCTCCCGCTCGTAGGCGGAGCGCTCGGCGGCGACCGCCCAGCGCGCGAGACGTCCCCTGGCGCCCGTCGCCGCGTCGAGCCGCGCCGACACCGCGACTTCCACCTTCTCCCAAATGCGCGGCACGCCGAGGAAGACCGTCGGGCGCACCTCCGGCAGGAGCTCACGTAGCGCCTCGAGACGCGGGCAGAAGAAGACCTCGCCTTCGAGCCAGAGCGGTGACACCGCCGACATCATCTGCTCCGCGATGTGCGAGAGCGGCAGGTAGCTCACCACGCGGTAGCGGGTCCCTTCGAGCAGCGGTTGGATGAACGCCACGACGTCGGTCGCGACCGCCGCGACCGCCGCGTGCGAGAGCTCGACCCCTTTGGGACGACCGGTCGTACCGGAGGTGTAGATCAACAGGCAGAGATCGTCGGGCGCCACCGTTGCGGCGCGGCGCCGCGCCTGCTCGAGCCGGCCCGCGCCGCGCCGCGCGAGCTCGGCGAGCGTCAGCGCCCCGGACGCTGGCGCATCCGCCGCCGGCCCGAACGCGATCGTCGCGCCGATCTCGTGCCCGGCGCGCCGCGCCCCCTCCACTCCGCGCTCCAGCCGCTCGGCGCTATCGGCCGCCAGGACGCGCGCGCCCGCATGGGCTAGGACGTAGCCGGTCTGCTCGGCGGTGAGCGTCGTGTAGATCGGCACCGGCACGGCGCGCGCGAGCTGGATCGCGAGCTGCAAGAGCACCCACTCGGCGCGGTTGTCGCCGGCGAGAGCGACCGACTCGCCCGGCTCGACGCCGAGCTCGATCAGCCCGCCGGCGATACCGAGCGCTTGCTCACGCACTTCGCCCCAGGTTCGCGCGCTCCAGACCCCGGCGGCGTCGCGCTCGTGGAAGGCGGGCAGGTCGGGGCGGCGCTCGGCCAGGTCGAGCAGGCACTCCGTCACCGTCGTCGGTCCGGACATCGCTCGGGCCCTCCGCTCCTCGTGCGCTTCGTTTCTTGCCGCGCATTCTCTACGACCGCGCGCCCGGAACCAAACTGCCGCCTCGCCCACTCCCTTCATGTCGTCCTGAGCGTAGCGAAGGACCTGGCGTGGCGGGTGGGGAATCGCTGTCGGAGCTGCTTCAGGCGAGGGCGCAAGATCTTCACTTCGTTCAGATGACGGGGCGGCGTTCCGGCTGAGAGCGCGGGCCTGCGGAAGAAGTCAGCCGAACCGACGGCTGGCACCGGCGGGCGCGCCAGCTGACTCGGCCTGCGGCGCGCGTCGAGCGGATCTGGCTGCAGAGGCGAGGGCGCAAGATCATTCACTTCGTTCAAGATGACGGGGGCGGGCGTTCCGGGTGAGAGCGCGGGCCTGCGGAGAGACGTCGAGCCGAACCAATGGCTGGCACCGAGCGCTGTGTCCCGGGCGAGCGGCGGCTCTGCCTGCGCGACGGCCGCTTCGCGGTCGAGGGCGCCTGGCGCGACTTTGCCGGCCACGCCGGCGCGGCCAACGCGATCCCGCGTGGCGACGCCTCCGGCGCCTTCTGGTTCTTCGATTCGACCAACATTGAAGCGGTGATCAAAATCCTCGACGGCGGCCCGGTCAACGATCGCATCTGGCTCTACTACGCCGCGCTCTCGAACGTCGCCTACGACCTCCAGGTCACCGACACCGCGGCGCGCGTCACCAAGCGCTACTCGAACCCGGAGGGGCGCTTCGCGTCGGTCGGCGACGTCGAGGCCTTCGAGGTCGGAGCCGGCGCCCCGATGACGACGGCGACGCCGCCGGTGCTCGCGGGCGCGGCATCGAGCCTCGCGCCCGCCGCCACGAGCGAGACCTCGAGCGGCCTCTGCGCGCCGACGGCGATCCGCCTCTGCTTCCAGCAGGAGCGCTTCGCGGTCGAGGCGCGCTGGCGCGACTTCCTCGGCAACGAGGGCGTCGCGCAGGCGGCGCCCTGGACGGCGGACACCGGCCTGCTCTGGTTCTTCGACGCGGCCATCCCGGAGCTCGTCGTCAAGGTGCTCGACGGCGGCGCCGTCAACGGCCGCTTCTGGGTCCTCTCGGGCGCGCTGTCGAACGTCGAGTACACGATTACCGTCACCGATCTGCTGACCGGCGCTGTGCGCGAGTACTTCAACCCCGCCGGCACGTACGCCTCCTTCGGCGACATCGACGCGTTCTGAGTCGCGGCCTCAGGCGGCGCCTCGTCGATTGCTTTTGCCGGGGGGACCGGGGCGAATCGCGCCGGGTGGGAGAATGGCCCGATGCCGTCTAGCGCACCGGCCCAACGCCCGCTCTCTCTTGCTGCTCGCTGTCGGCGCCCTTCTCGCTGGGTGCGGGCGACGCCGGAGCCGCTCCCCGCAGGGCGCGTCGAGCTCGTCGAGCTCGCGACGGTGGCGCGCCCGATCGTCGAGACCGTGCGCATCGACGTCGGCGACCCGGCAGACCGCGAGCATCTCGAGAGCGGTTGGGGTCCCGACGAGAGTGGCTCCGAGGGCACCTTCGCCTGGAGCGGCGGTGAGGCGGCGACGCTCCGCTTCGAGGTCGTCGACCCGCGCAACGCGACGCTGACGTTGCGCGGCTGGTCCTACCCGCTGCCCGGCGTCGACGAGCAGAGCGTCACCGTACGCTTGAACGGCGCCGAGCTCGAGACGTTTCCTCTCGGCACGGCGCCCGACACCGTGCGGCTGCCGGTCGCCGCACGGCGCTTCCGCGCTGGCGAGAACCGCCTGGAGCTGCGCCCGGCGCGGCGCCTGGCGCGCGCCGGCGAGCCGGCGTGGGCCACCGGCTGGGACTTCGTGAGCTTCCACGCCGGCGGGTCACCGGCGCCGCCGACGATCGGCGCCGCGGGCGAGATCCTGCTGCCCGCGCGCAGCGCGCTCGCCTGGACACTGGACCTGCCACCCGACAGCTGGCTCGCCTGGGACGGGCTCGGCCGCGCGGGCGAAGCCCGGCTCGAGATCGGCGTGCGCGCCGAGGGCGGGGTGGAGCGGGCGCAGCGCTTCGACGGATCGGGCCAGCTGCGCCTGACCGGAGCCGCTGGTGCCCTGGTCGAGCTCTCGCTGCGCTCGCGCGGCGGCTCGGGGCGGCTCCGTCTCGCGGGCGCGCGCTTGCACCAGTCGCTCGCGCCCGCGGCGGCCGCGGCGGCCGCGACTCCCGAGAGCCTGCGACCCAACCTGATCGTCTACCTGATCGATACGCTGCGCGCTGATCACCTCGGCTGCTACGGCTATCCGCTGCCCACCTCGCCGCGCATCGATGCCTTCGCGCGCGAGTCCGTGCTCTGGCGCGAGGCGCGCTCCCAGAGCTCGTGGACCAAGCCCGCGGTCGCGACGCTTTTGACCGGCCTCTACCCGATCACGCATGGCGCCGATCGGCGCGCGCGCGGGCTCGCGCCCGACGTCGTGACGCTCGCCGACAGGCTGGCGGCGGCTGGGTATCAGACCGCCTTCTTCACCACCAACCCGACGGTCACCGCCAAGTTCGGCTTCGACCGCGGCTTCGACGAGTTTCACTACCTCAGCCATCCGCGCGGGCGCGGGCGGGGACGAGGACACGTCGACTCCGCGCAGATCCACCGCCAGGTCGTGGCCTGGCTCGAGCGGCGCGATCCCGCGCGCCCATTCTTCCTGGTCGTGCACACGCTCGATCCGCACGATCCCTACAATCCACCGGAGCGCTTCAAGCGGCGCTTCGCGCCCGATGTCGACGCCACGGTCGCCTGCTGCATTCGCGCGCACGAGCTCGCCGCGCTCACGCCCGGCGCCGCTCGCGCGCGGGCGCAGGAGATGGTCGCGCTCTACGACGGCGAGATCGCGCAGAACGACGAGAGCTTCGGCGCGCTCTACGACGAGCTCGCCCGGCGAGATCTGCTCGAGCGCTCGGCGCTGCTACTCACCGCCGATCATGGCGAGGAGTTCTACGACCATGGCGGCTGGCGCCACGCCTCGACGCTCTACGAGGAAGTGCTGCGGATTCCCCTGATCTTGAGGCTCCCGGGCGGCGCCGAGCGCGGGCGCGCGATCGACGCGCCGGCCGACCTGATCGACATCGCACCGACCCTGCTGGCGCTGGTCGGCCTCGAGGTGCCCGCCACCCTGCCGGGTGAGAGCTGGTTGCCGGCGCTCGGCGGGCTCGCGCCGCCGGCCGGCGAGTCGTTCGCCTGGCTCGAGCACCCCTCCTTCTCGATCGCCTCGGTCCTGCGCGACTCGTGGAAGGGCGTACGCTCTCGCGGCGGGTGGCGCCTGCCGCTCGAGCGCGGGAGCGACGAGCTCTTCGAGCTCCGCGCCGACCCCGGCGAACGGCGCAACCTCACCGGCGCGAGCTCGCTGCGGCGCAACTGGCTGCTCGACCGTCTCGCCGCGACCGAGGCTCGCCAGAGTCGCGCGGCGCCCGCCGCCGACGTCGCCATCGAGCCGGAGCTCGAGCGCGAGCTCCGCGCGCTCGGCTACTTCTAGCGTGGCGGCAGGAGCCGTCAGCCGCCGGCGGCGGCCGGGATGCGGAGCTCGGCGAGAAAGAGCGGTAGCGCGGTGAGGTCGGGCAGGAGCGCGAGCGGCGCGCAGAGGGAGAGTCGATCGTGCGGCTGTGCTCCCGAAAGGACGCCGACCGCAGCACAGCCGGCATTGCGTGCCATGTCGAGATCCCACGACGTGTCACCGATCATCAGCGCCGCGTCGGGCGCGACGCCGAGCTCCTCGAAGAGTCCTTCGAGCATCCCGGGGTGCGGCTTCGACGGCGCCTCGTCGACGGTGCGGCTCGCAGCGAACAGCTCGCCCAGCCCGGAGCGCTCGAAGTCGCGCACCAGGCCGCGGCGGCTCTTGGCGGTCGCGACTCCGAGCAGGTAGCCCTCGGCGGCGAGCGCCTCGAGCGTCTCCCGCGCGCCCGCGAACAGGTGGAAGCGATCCTTGAAGATCTCGACCCATTGCTGCCGGTACGCCTCGAGCACCCGTGCGTGGAGCTCGGGGCCGGCGTCGGGGAAGAAGTCGTGCATCGTCTCGAGCAAGCCCATGCCGATGGCGTAACGGACCTTCTCGCGCGGCGGCCGCTCGAGCCCGGGCAGATCGCCGAGCGCGTCGAGCGCGGCGAAGGTGCAGTCGACGATCGCGCCGATCGAGTCCATCACCGTGCCATCCCAGTCGAAAACCAGGAGCTCGTAGGGTCTCTGTCGCGCGGTGGTCGTCATTTCGGGCGAGGGCTCGGGCGCGGGAGCGCGACCCGGAAGCCGGCATGCTATCAGCGCGTCGCGGGGCGCTCGGGGGTCCGCCGCGGCGCCTGTTGCGCCGGCGCCCGCGCCTCGTAGACTCGCGCCATGTCCACTCCGCGCCGCTGGCCCCGCCGCCTTGCCATCGCGCTCGGCGTCCTCGTGCTTCTTGTCGCCGTCGTGCTCCTCGGCGGCTGGCTCTGGCTCAAGGGTCAGATGCTCCCCTCGGGCGGTCCGCTCTCGGCGCACCAAGCCGCTTACGACGTGCGGCGCTACGACCTCGAGATCGCGCTCGATCCGGCGACGAGGCGGCTCTCCGGCAAGGGCGTCGCGACCGTCGCGGCGACCGCTCCGCTCGAGCGCTTCGACATCCAGCTCGACGGGCGCCTGGCGGTCGCGAGCGTCGCCGTCGACGGCGCCACCGCCGGCTTCGCCCACCAGGACGGCCTGGTCAGCGTGCCGCTCGCTCCCGCCTGGCGCGCCGGCGAACGCCACGCCGTCGAGATCGTCTACGCCGGCAAGCCCAAAGTCGCCGCGCGCCCGCCCTGGATCGACGGGCTGGTCTGGCGCGAGACGCCCTCCGGCGCCCCCTGGCTCGGCGTCACCGTGCAGAGCGACGGCGCCGACGACTGGTGGCCCGCCAAGGACCACCCCTCCGACGAGCCCGACGAGGGGCTCGCGCTCGCCCTCACCCTCCCCTCCACCCTGGTCGGCCTGTCGAACGGCAAGCAGACCGGCACGCGCGACAACGGCGACGGCACCACGACGACCTTCTGGGAGGTCTCCTACCCGATCAACAACTACCTCGTCACCTTCAACGCCGCGCCCTACCTGCCGGTCGAGGCGATCTACCGGGGAATCGACGGCGACCTCGAAGTGCCGATCCTCTTCTGGACGATCCCCGAGCACCTCGAGCAGGCGCGCGAGCTCTGGAAGTGGGCGCCCAAGATGCTCACCGTGCTCGGCCGCCGCTTCGGCGAGTACCCCTTCCTCGACGACAAGTTCTGGGTCGCCGAGGCGCCCTATCTCGGCATGGAGCACCAGACGCTGATCGCATACGGCGCCAAGTTCGAGATGAACCGCTTCGACTTCGACTGGCTGCTGCTGCACGAAACCGCGCACGAGTGGTGGGGCAACAAGATCTCGGTCGCCGACTGGGCCGATTTCTGGATCCAGGAAGGCTTCGCCGTCTACGCCGAGGCCGTCTACGTGCTCGATACCGCGGGCGACGAGCGCTACCTCGAGTACATGCGCCAAGTGATGCGGCGCATCCGCAACCGGGAGCCGATCGTCGCCGGCCGGGACCTGACGGCCGCCAAGGCCTACAAGGGAGACATCTATCCGAAGGGCGCGGCCACGCTCCACTCGCTCAAGTGGCTCCTCGGCGACGACGCCTTCTTCGATCTGCTCTACCGCTTCGCCAACGATCCGCGCTTCGCCTACAAGACGGTCTCGACCGCCGACTTCGAGCGGCTGGTCGGCGAGGTGACCGGCACCGCGGTTCCCTGGTTCTTCGATCTCTACCTGCGCCGCGCCGCGCCGCCGCGCTGGACGCTCGCGCGCGCGCCCGCGAGCGCCGGCCTGGAACGAATCGACTTCGCCTGGGACGACCCCGCCTTCCAGCTGCCACTGCCGGTCGCGGTGGCGGGCGAGGCCCGACGCGTGCCGATGCCGC
Source organism: uncultured Acidobacteriota bacterium (assembly GCA_963700315.1). Lineage (GTDB taxonomy): Bacteria > Acidobacteriota > Thermoanaerobaculia > Multivoradales > JAGPDF01 > JACTMI01. Next base: position 298,235 of record CAVOXC010000011.1, read on the forward strand.
GCGGCCACGGCTCGATCGAGGTCGCCGCCGGCGCCGAGGTCGAGGTCGATCCCGACGGCCGGATCTACGCCAAGCCCGCCGCGGAGTAGGTCCGCCGCTGCCGGCTCAGCGCTCGATCGGTCGGTCCTCGGCGCCGACGACCCGCAGCAGTCCCTCGAGACGCTCGCCCGCGCCCGCTTCGGCGCCCGGACCGAGAATCGCACCTCGCAGCGTCGCGCCCGCGCCCACCCGGGCGCCGGGCAGGACCAGCGTGTCGCGCAGACGCGCGCTCGCGCCGACCGCGGCGCCACTCTCGACGACCACGCGCGCAAGCTTGGCGGTCGGGTCGACAGCGGCTCTCGGCAGGATGCGCGCGCCCCGCGCCGGGAGCCGCTCGAGGGCCCAGTCGAGAGCGCCTTCGAGGTAGCGCGCGGGAGTGCCGAGGTCGTGCCAGGCCCGCGTGGTCTCGACTGCGGTGAGCGCTTCGCCTGCGGCGAGCAGCGGCTCGTAGAGCGCGGAGACGATCTCGGACGGCCCCGCGGGCAGGCGGGCGAGCAGCCCCGGAGCGAGCGCCGCCGCGCCGGCGAAGACTCGCTTCGTGCGGGCGGCGCTCCAGGCGAGGGCGCCCCGGCGGAAGGCGACGATCCGGCCCCGCTCGAGCGCGACGCCACCACCGAAGAAGCTCGGGTCGACAGTGCGGTGGCAGAGCAGCGTCGCGACGGCGCCGCGACGGCGCTCGCGCCAGTGCTGATCGAGCAGGCGCGCGAGCGGCCAACGGCAGAGGCTGTCGCCGTTGACGAGCAGGACGATGTCGGCCGCGGCGAAGAACTCCGCGAGGGGCGGCAGCGCGCCGCCGGTCCCCAGCAGCTCCGGTTCCTCCGAGTAGGTGAGCGGCAGGCCACGGAAGCTCGCGCCGAGCGCCGCACGAATGCGCTCGCCACGGTGGTGGAGGTTGAGCGCCACCCCCTCGACGCCGGCGCGCCGGAGCCGCTCGAGCGACCACGCGACGAGCGGGCGCCCGGCGACTGGCAGCAGGGGTTTCGGCAGCTCTTCGGTCAGCGGCAGCAGCCGCTCGCCGCGCCCCGCCGCGAGCACCAGCGCGCGCACGCGGGGGGGCGCCATGGTCCCGCTACTCCTCGTCGCGGAAGATCATGTCGCGCGGCGCGTCCGGGTGCTCGGCAATGTAGTCCTCATAGAGCATCAGGTAGGACTTGCGCACCGCTGTCGCCGGGTCGAAGCCGCAGCGCTTGGCGACCGCCTCGGCCTTCTCCCCCTCGAACTCGACGAAATCGCCGATCGGTGTGTGGTCGAGGCAGATCGTCTCGGCGCCGAGGCGCCATTCCTCGCGGATCTTCTGGTAGCGCCGCTCGATCTCGTAGCCGAGGGCGCGGAAGAGCTCGAGCGCGCGCTCGGCGCCCTCGACCCGCATCTCGAGCTCGGCGCGCAGCTTGGCCGCGCCGTCGAAGCTCGCCGGGCCCTTGAACGTGACGACGGCGTTACGGCCATCCTGGCGGACGCGCAGCACCGACTCGCGCTTGCCGAGCTCGGCCTTGCGGTCGAGCAGCCAATTGTCCTCGTCGGCCGGCGGGCCGACCCGCTCGGCCTCGAGCTCGAGCAGGCGGCCGCGCAAAGTGTCGAGATCGACCCCGGCGAACTTGAGCTCACGCTCGATCGCAGGTTTCTTGGGTGACGCTTTCACTCAGGCACCGAGCCGATCGAACAGGCGGACGACAGCGCGCGCGCCATCGTGAAAGTTGACGAGATCGAACTTCTCGTTGGGCGAATGCAGACCGTCGTCCTCGAGACCGAAGCCCATGAGCAGGACCGGCACCTCGAGCACGTCCGCGAAGGTGCCGACGATCGGAATCGATCCGCCGGTGCGGATCCGCACCGCCTTGGTCCCCCAGACATCCTCCATCGCCGCGAGCGCCGTCTCGGCGATCTCGCCGGTGGCGTCGACGGTGATCGGCTCGGCGCCGTGGAGCGCTTCGACGCTGACAGTGACTCCGGGCGGCGCGACCTTGGCGACGTGCGCCTTGACGAGCTCGGCGATTCTCGCCGGGCTCTGGCCGGCGACCAGGCGGAAGGAGACCTTGCAGCCGGCGGCGGCGGGCAGCACGGTCTTCGCCCCACGCCCCTGATAGCCGCTCCAGAGGCCGTTGACGTCGCAAGTCGGCCGCGCCCAGGTGCGTTCGACGTAGCTGTAGCCGGCCTCCCCGGCGAGCGCCGGCACCTTGAGGTCGGCACGGGTCTCCTCCTCATCCCAACCGAGCGCGGCGAACTCCTGGCGCTCCCAGTCGGCGAGCGGCTCGACGTCGGCGTAGAAGCCGTCGACCAGGATTCGCCCGCTCTTCGGGTCGCGCAACGACGCGACGATGGTCGCGAGCGCGTTGCCTGGATTCTCGACGCCGCCCCCGAAGACGCCCGAGTGCAGGTCCCGGTTGGGCCCCTGGACGCGGATCTCGAAGTAGGCGAGGCCTTTGAGGCCATAGGTGAGCGCCGGCACGCCGGGCGCCCACATCGAGGTGTCGGAGACGACCACGCAGTCGCAACCGAGCTTCTTGCCACGGTCGGCGCGGACGTAGCTGTCGATCGAGACGCCGCCCGACTCCTCCTCGCCTTCGATCAGGAACTTGACGTTGACCGGGAGCTTGCCGCGCTCGGCCAGCATCGCGGCGACCGCGACGACGTGGGCATAGCTCTGCCCCTTGTCGTCGGTGGCGCCGCGGGCGACCAGCCGCCCCTCCTCGATCGTCGGCTCGAACGGCGGGTTGCGCCATTCGTCGAGCGGATCGGGGGGTTGGACGTCGTAGTGGCCATAGACGAGCACTGTCGGCTTGTCGGGGCCGGCGCCGGTCCACTCGGCGTAGACCAGCGGGTGGCCCTCGGTCGCGAGCTTCTCGGTCGCGAGCCCGGCCTCGCCGAGGCGGGCGAGCAGCCAGTCGGCGGCGCGACCGACCTCCTTCGCATAGGCCGGGTCGGTCGAAATCGAGGGAATCCGCAGGAAATCGCAAAGGTCGGCAACGGCCTTGGCGCGGCCGCGCTCGAGCCGCGCGAAAACATCTTGGGAATCGGCAGTCATGGAGTGTCCTCGGAGTGTGATCCCCGCTCAGCGGGGACGCGCAGTCTAGCAAAGTGGGGCGGCCGGGCGGCCGTCGCGACCGCTTCGGTCACCCGCCGCGGGACGCTGGCCGGGGCCCGGGTCAGGTGCTCGGGTCGGCAGCTGCGGTAGCGGCCCGGGCCGAGCGGAGCATCGCGAGGAACTCTTCGCGCGCGGCAGCGAGCGTCGCGGCCGGTCCGGTCGCCTTGAAGAACCAGGGGCCCCCGGCGCCCTCGATCACCGCGCCGACGAGCTTCGAGTCGGGCTCGGGCTCGCTGGGGCCGCCCATGCCGGTCGGCAGCAGCGTGCCCGAGACATCGATCCAGGTGACGCGGAGGGGACCGGCCTCGAAGGCGCCGCGCTCCGGCTCGACGCCCGCCGCGACCTCGACCTGCCCTACCCAGCGCTCGAGGTTGGCCTCGACCGATCCGCCGCCGCCGGCGCCGAAGTGGAAGACCGAGAGCAGCGCCGGGCCCGCTTCGCCCGGAATCTCGGCCTGGGCGATCCGCATCGCCGAGTTCGGTGCCTGGCGCACCCAGCGTTCGGGCAGGTCGAAAGCGACGCCGAGCGCCTCGACCCGTCGCCCCTCGGGCGCCGGTGCCAACTCTCCGGCGCCCCCGTGGGGGGAGAGCATTCCGGGCGATCCGCCGGGCGCGGGGGCGGCCGGCCCGGGCGTGGCGACGGCGAGCGCGGGGGGTTCCGAAGAGCCGCCACAGGCGACGGCGACGAGCAGTGCGGCGGCTAGGGCGAGCGGTCGTCGGATCATGGGTTGATGCTATACGCCCGCGCTCCCGACCGCCGGCGCCGGGCTCAAGCGGCCTCCTTGACGGCCTGGATGATGTCCTGGATCGCCTTCTTGCCGTCCGCGAAGAACATCAGCGTGTTGTCCGCGGCGAAGAGCGGATTGGGGATGCCGGCGAAGCCGGGCGCGAGGCTCCGCTTGATCACGATCACCGTGCGCGCCTTGTCGACGTCGATGATCGGCATGCCGGCGATCGGGCTCTGCGGGTCGGTGCGCGCCACCGGATTGACCACGTCGTTGGCGCCGAGAACGATCGCCACGTCGATCTGCTGCATCTCGCCGTTGATGTCGTCCATCTCCCGCAGCTTCTCGTACGGCACGTTCGCCTCGGCCAGCAGCACGTTCATGTGCCCCGGCATCCGCCCGGCGACAGGGTGGACGGCGAACTCGACGTTGACGCCCTTCTCCTCGAGCAGCTGCGAGAGCTGACGGACGGTGTGCTGCGCCTGCGCCACGGCCATGCCGTAACCCGGCACCACGACCACGCGCTGGACGCCATCGAGCATCATGGCGATCTCCTCGGGCGAGGTCGCCTTGACCGTCCTGTAGACCTCCTCGGCGTCCGGGGTCGAGCCGGTCGGGCCCATCGTGCCGAAGAGCACGTTGGCGAGCGAGCGGTTCATCGCCTTGCACATGATCTTGGTGAGGATGATGCCGGAAGCACCGACAAGCGAGCCCGAGACGATCAGCACGGTGTTGTCGATGACGAAGCCCGTGGACGCGGCGGCGAGGCCGGAGTAGGAGTTCAGGAGAGCGATCACCACCGGCATGTCGGCGCCGCCGATCGAGATCGTCAAGATCACACCGAGCACGCCCGCCACCCCGACCAGCAGCCAGAAGAGCAGGAAGTTGCCCGGGTCGAGCACGACGGCTACGCCCAGCGCGACGCTGCCGAGCGCCGAGAGCGCCTTGAAGATGTCCATGCCCGGGAAGCGGTCTTTCTTGATCAGCAGGATCCCGGCGATGGCGAGCGTCGAAACGACGATGCCCGCCGCCAGGGCGCGATCGCTGCCGGCGGTCTCGGCGTCGAGTATTCCCGCGCGCCAGGCGTAGACCAGCCCGCCGGCGAGCGTGACCAGCGAGAAGCCATACTTCAGGACCTTCTGGCCCGTACGCAGCTTCCACTTGACGGCGAGGAACTCGGCGAGCTTGCCGAACGCCACCCAGCTGCCGAAGAAGGTGACGGAGCCGATCAGGCCCGAGAGGACCGTGGCGACTTTCATCTGCATGCCGGCCGCTTCGCCACGCGCCTGGAGCGCGAGGTAGGCCTCGATCAGCGCGGCGCCGGCGACGAGCACCGAAGCCGCGCCGCCGAAGCCGTTGAACAGACCGACCATCTCCGGCATCGAGGTCATCTGCACGCGTACGGCGGCGACGTAGCCGACCAGGGCGCCGACCGCGACGCCGCCCAGGATGTAGGTCCAGTCGAGCGGCTGGCCGATCAGGGTGGCGGCGATCGCGATCGCCATGCCGAGGGCGCCGATGTAGTTGCCGCGCACGGCGGTGCGCGGATGGGCCATCCACTTCAGATCGAGGATGAAAAGGACGGCCGCGATGAGATACGCGATGTTGCGCAGATCGTCGACGTGCATGGCCGCTCCCCTCAGTCCTTCTTTCGGAACATCTGGAGCATGCGGTGCGTGACGACGAAGCCGCCGACCACGTTGATCGTGGCGAAGGCGACGGCGAAGCCCGCGATCATCTGGGCCGCGCGCGAGTCGGTGAGCGTGCCGGCGAGAATCAGAGCGCCGATCAACGTGATCCCCGAGATCGCGTTCGAGCCCGACATGAGCGGGGTGTGCAGGGTCGGAGGCACCTTGGTGATGACCTCGAACCCGATGAAGATGGCCAGTACGAAGACTGTCAGCAGTGCGACGAAACCCATCATCCCTCCGGTTTGCCGGGACGGCGCGAGAGTGTGGCCCCGGAGCGCGCGCGACGCCGCTCGACGCGGCCCGCGCGGGAAGCTACCACAGGGGTTGCGGGCGCTCGCCGCCCGCCGGGGCGGGGGTCAGTGGATGGTGCCCTGCGGCTCCTCGGCGATCTCGCTCTCGGCCTCGTCGTCGCGCTCGAGGACCTTGGCGATCGCGACCAGGTGGTCCTCCGGGTCGAGTCCGATCAGCTTGACGCCCTGGGTCGAGCGGCCGATCTCGCGGATGCCGTCAACGGCGGTGCGAATGATCATGCCGTCGTGGGTGATCAGCATGACCTGGTCGCCCGGCAGCACCTGGGCGACGCCGACGACCTTGCCGGTCTTCGCCGACACCTTGAGGTTGATCACCCCCTGGCCGCCACGACCCTGCTCGCGGTACTCGGCGATCGGCGTGCGCTTGCCGATGCCGCGGGCCGCGGCGGTCAGGAGCGCCCCCTCGCGCTCGAGCGCCTCGAGACCGACGACGCGGTCCCCTTTGCGCAACCTGATCCCGCGCACACCCGCGGTGGCCCGGCCCATCGGCCGGCAGTCGCTCTCCGGGAAGCGGATCGACTTGCCCTCGAGGGTCGCGAGGAAGATGTGCTTCTCGCCGTCGGTGACCCGAACCGAGAGCAGCCGGTCCTTGTCGGCGAGGTTGATCGCGATGATGCCGCCCGCGCGCGGGTTGCCGTACTCGGCGAGCGCGGTCTTCTTGATCTTCCCCTTCTCGGTCGCGAACACGAGGTAGCGGTCGGCCGGAAAGTCACGCACGGCGATGGTGGTCGCAATCCGCTCGTCGGCGTCGAGGTTGAGCAGGTTGACGATCGCCTTGCCCTTGGCGGCGGGACCGGCCTGCGGGATCTCGTGCACCTTGACCCAGTAGACCCGGCCGCTCTTCTGGGTGAAGACCAGCAGGTAGCTGTGGGCGGAAGCGACGAACAGGTGCTCGATGAAGTCGCCATCCTTGGTGGTCATGCCGGTGCGCCCCTTGCCGCCGCGGATCTGCGCCCGGTAGAGCGACAGCGGCGAGCGCTTGACGTAGCCCGAGGAGGTCACCGTGATCACCATGTCCTCGTCGGCGATCATGTCCTCGATCGTGATCTCGTGGGTCTCGGGGATGATCTCGGTGCGCCGGGCGTCGCCGTAGCGCTCCTTGATCTCGAGCAACTCCTTGCGGATCTCATCGAGCACCAGCTGGTCGGAGCCCAGAATCGCGCGCAGGCGGTTGATTTCCTGCAGCAGCTCCGAGAACTCGTCGACGATCTTCTGGCGCTCGAGCCCGGTCAGCCGCTGCAGGCGCATGTCGAGGATCGCCTCGGCCTGCACCTGGGTGAAGCCGAAGCGCTGCATCAGGCGCTCCTTGGCCTCGGGCGGCGTCTGGCTGGCGCGGATGGTCGTGATCACCTCGTCGAGGTGGTCGAGAGCCTTGAGCAGGCCTTCGAGGATGTGGGCGCGCTCCTCGGCCTTGCGCAGGTCGTAGCGGGTGCGCCGGATCACCACGGTCTTCCGGTGATCGAGGAAGTGGCCGAGCGCCTCCTTGAGCTTCAGGACCTTGGGCTGGTTGTCGACGATGGCGAGCAGGATGATGCCGAAGGTCGACTGCATCTGGGTCAGCTTGTAGAGCTGATTGAGGACGATCTCCGGCATCTCGCCGCGCTTGACCTCGATGACGATGCGGATGCCGTCGCGATCGCTCTCGTCGCGCAGATCCGAGATGCCGTCGATGCGCTTGTCGCGCACGAGGTCGGCGATCTTCTCGATCAGCCGCGCTTTGTTGACCTGGTAGGGGATCTCGGTGACGATGATCGCCTGCTTCTCGCCGCGGCGCTGGGTTTCGATGGCGGCGCGCGCGCGCATCTGAATGATCCCGCGCCCGGTCGAGTAGGCCTGGCGGATCCCCTGCAGGCCATGGATGAAGCCGGCGGTCGGAAAATCGGGGCCGGGCAGCACCGCCATCAACTTCTCGAGCGGCGTCTCGGCGTCGTCGATCAGCAGGCAGAGCGCGTCGCAGACCTCGCCCAGGTTGTGGGGCGGGATGTTGGTCGCCATGCCGACGGCGATACCGCCGGAGCCGTTGACCAGGAGGTTGGGGACTTTCGACGGCAGCACGACCGGCTCGGTCTCGGTGCCGTCGTAGTTCGGCACCCAGTCGACGGTCTCCCTGCCGATCTCGTCCTTGATCATCTCCTCGGCGAGCTTCGCCAGGCGCACCTCGGTGTAGCGCATCGCCGCGGGGTTGTCGCCGTCGATCGAGCCGAAGTTGCCCTGGCCGTCGACCAGCGTGTAGCGCATCGAGAAGGGCTGCGCCAGGCGCACGACGGTGTCGTAGATCGCCGAGTCGCCGTGCGGGTGGTACTTGCCCATGACGTCGCCGACGATGCGCGCCGATTTCTTGTACGGCTTGTTCGAAGTGTTGCCCGCATCGAACATGCCGTAGAGCACGCGCCGGTGCACCGGCTTCAACCCGTCGCGCACGTCCGGCAACGCCCGCCCGATGATCACGCTCATCGCGTAATCGAGATAACTCCGCTTCATCTCCTCTTCGATATCGACCACAATCGGCCGATCGAAGGGCAACATCGTGTTCTGGTCGGTCATTTCGGCTGTCGTTCTCCGGAGATCAGACGTCGAGGTTGCGGACGTTGAGGGCGTTGGTTTCGATGAACTCGCGGCGGGGTTGCACCACGTCGCCCATCAGGATGGTGGTGATGTTGTTGGCTTCGACCTCGTCCTGGACCTTGACCTGGAGCAAGCGGCGCTTGGTGGTCCCTTTTGTGGTCTCCCAAGACTGCTCGGCAAGCCTGCAGGCTGGGCGCGTCATGGTTCGGCGACCTCGGAGGCGTGGCGGCCGCGGGGGGCGGGGGCGCCGCGGAGGAGGCCTTCGGTCGAGAGGTCTTCGTCGACCTCCGGCCAGTGGATGCCGTAGCCCGCGCCGGCGAGCTCCCAGCGCGCGCGCTGTTCCGGGGTCGCTTGGAAGAGGCGCGGATACCAGGAGAGCGGCACGCTGATCGTGCGGCCGTCCATCAGGTCGACGATCAGGGAGTCCGCGTCGAAGCGCACGTTGCGCACCCGTTCGTCAGCGCTGGTAGCCAAAATACCCATGCCAGGCCTCCATCAGTTCCTCTCGCCGGCCCTCGACCAGCCGACCGATCTCGTTGAGCTCGTGCGCCGAGAAGCCGCGGTTCGCCGCGAGCCCCACCGGCGAGAGCCAGAACTTCGCCGAGAAGCGCTCGCGGTCGACGTGGACGTGCGGCGGCTCCGTTCCCTCGTGGCTGTAGAAGAAGATCCGGTACGGACCACTCCGCAGAAGCGTCGGCATGTTGGCCCGCCCATCAAACGTCGAGGTTGCGGACGTTGAGGGCGTTGGTTTCGATGAACTCGCGGCGGGGTTCGACGAGATCGCCCATCAGGATGGTGAAGATGTTGTCGGCCTCGACGTCGTCCTGGACCTTGACCTGGAGCAGGCGGCGCTTGGTCGGGTCCATCGTGGTCTCCCAGAGCTGCTCGGCGTTCATCTCGCCCAGGCCCTTGTAGCGTTGGATCGACAGGCCCTTCTTGGCGCCGGCGTAGAGCGTCTCCATCGCCTCGTCGAGCATCTCGTGCTCGGTCGGCTCGGCTGCGTCCTTTTTCGACGCCGGGTCCTCGAGCTTGCGCACCGTGAAGCTCTTGGCGGCGAGCGCCTCGAGCGACGGGCGGTCGCCGGCGAGCGCGCGGTACTCGACCGCGGTCACCAGATTCCAATCGAAGCGCACCCGGCGCTCGACGCCGTCGCGGCGCGAGAGGAACGAGATCACGCCGGTGCCGTGCTCCTCCTCGAACGAGGTCTTGACCTGGCGGAAGCCGGAGGCCTCGAGGATGTGGGCGACCGCCTCGACCTTGGCCGAGTCGGTGAGCGCCTTCTTGTCGCTCAAGCCGTGGAGCAGCGCCACCCGCAGCGCGTCTTCCGGATAGCCGCGCGTCACCAGCTTCGCCAGATTCTGGCGCAGCGTCTCGATCCGCTCGACGAAGCCGCCCAGCCGCTGCCCGCGCATCGCGCGGCCGTCGGCGACCGTGAGCTCCCAGCCGTCGCGGATGCGCTCGACCAGGAACGCCTGATACTCGCGGTCGTCTTTCAGGTAGTTCTCGCGCCGCCCCTCGGCGACCTTGTAGAGCGGCGGCTGCGCGATGTAGAGGTACCCACGCTCGATCAGCTCGCGCATCTGCCGGAAGAAGAAAGTGAGGATCAGCGTGCGAATGTGCGAGCCGTCGACGTCGGCGTCGCACATGATGATCAGCTTGTGGTAGCGCAGCCTCGCGATGTCGAAGTCGTCGCGCCCGATACCGGTGCCGAGCGCCGTGATGATCGTCCTGATCTCCTCCGACGACAGCATCTTGTCGAAGCGCGCCTTCTCGACGTTCAAGATCTTGCCGCGCAGCGGCAGGATCGCCTGGAACTTGCGGTCGCGTCCCTGCTTGGCGGTGCCGCCGGCCGAATCGCCCTCGACCAGGAAGAGCTCGGCGAACTCCGGGTTGCGCTCCGAGCAGTCGGCGAGCTTGCCCGGCAGCGCCGAGGCGTCGAGGGCCCCTTTGCGGCGGGTGAGCTCGCGCGCCTTGCGCGCGGCTTCGCGGGCGCGCGCGGCTTCGACGCACTTCTCGATCACCCGCTTGGCAATGCCGGGGTTCTCCTCGAAGAAGGTGCCGAGCTTGTCGTTCAACACTTGCTGCACCCACCCCTTGACCTCGGAGGAGACCAGTTTGTCCTTGGTCTGGGACGAGAACTTCGGGTCGTGGATGCGCACCGAGATGACCGCGGTGAGGCCCTCGCGGACGTCGTCGCCGGAGAGCGAGACCTCCTTCAGCGCCTTGGCGATCCCAGCCGACTGGGCATAGGCGTTGATGGTTCGGGTGAGCGCCGCCTTGAAGCCCTCGAGGTGCGTGCCGCCGTCGCGGTTGTTGATCGTGTTGGCGAAGGAATAGATCTGCTCGGCATAGCCGTCGTTCCACTGCAGCGCCGCCTCGCAGCGCTCCTCGATGCCGTCGCGCACCGTCGTCTCCTCGAAGGCGATCGGCTTCGGGTGGAGCGAATTCTTGTTGCGGTTCAGGTACTCGACGAACGAAGCGATGCCGCCGGCGTAGGAGAACTCGACCTCCTTGTCGGCGCGCTCGTCGGTCAGGCGAATCTTGATGCCCTTGTTGAGAAACGCCTGCTCGCGCAGCCGTGTCGCCAGGATGTCGAAGCTGAACTCGAGCACCGAGAAGACCTCGGGGTCGGGCACGAAGCGCAGCTTGGTACCGGTCTTCTTCGACTTGCCGATCGCCGCGATGGGCGCGTCCGGCTTGCCGCGGCGGAAGGTCTGGAACCAGACCTGGCCGTCGCGCATGATCTCGAGCTCGAGCACCGCGGAGAGCGCGTTGACCACCGAGACGCCGACGCCATGCAGGCCGCCCGAGACCTTGTAGACGTTGTTGTCGAACTTACCGCCCGAGTGCAGCTCGGTCATGATCACTTCGGCCGCCGAGCGCCCTTCGCCCTTGTGGGTGTCGACCGGGATGCCGCGGCCATCGTCCTCGATCGTCACCGAGTTGTCGGTGTGGATCGTGACCTCGACCATCGTGGCGTAACCGGCCTGCGCTTCGTCGACAGAGTTGTCGACGACCTCGAAGACCATGTGGTGCAGGCCGGAGGCGTCATCGGTGTCGCCGATGTACATCCCGGGCCGCTTGCGAACGGCCTCGAGCCCTTTTAGAACCTTGATGTCTTCTGCGGTGTAGCTGGGCGCGCTCTTGGCCAAGTCGGCTCTCTCCGGGGTCGTTTCCGAGGGGTTCGAGCGGGCCCCGCGAGGCCGCGCCCGAGAACGCCTCAAGCTATCACGCCACGGGTGCCGGTGGCAAGCCGTAAACGACTGAAAAAGGTGGACTTGTGGCCTGGTTCCGGGCGCCCATTCGGCGCCGGTTACGACCCCTGTTCCGGCGCCGGGCCCGCGGGCCCCACGGCGAGGCGCACGAGCCCCGGGTCGGCCGGCCAGATCTCGGCCCGATTCGAGGTCAAGAAGACCTGCTCGAAGCCGGCGTAGAGCGGCAAGAGCCCCGCCAACCGTCGCCGGTCGAGCTCCGCGTCGGCGTCGTCGACGAGCAGTAGCGGCTCGCGCCCGGCGGCCGCGAGCCGCCGCGCTAGCGCCACCTGCAGGAGCAGGCCGAGGGCTTTGCGCTCGCCGCCCGAGGCGACGGCGCGCGCTGGCGCTCCGCCCCAGCCGATCTCGAGCTCGTCGCGGTGCGGGCCGATCAGCGGCCGGCAGCGCCGGCGCTCCGCCCCTGTCGCCCGCTCGAGCGCCGCGGCAAGCGCCTCCGCACCGGCGACCGCCTCGGGCGGCGAGGGCAGGTACGTGAGCGAAAGCGCCGGCAGACCGAGGCCGGTCTCGGCCGCCGCTGCGGCGAGCTCTGCCGCGAGCGCATCGACCAGGCCGGAGCGCCCGGCTGCGAGCGCCGCGCCGTGGCGCGCCAGCAGCTCGTTCCAGGCCGCGAGATCCGCCGTCTCGCGACGCGCCAGGAGTGCCCGCTTCGCGGCGAGCGCCCGCTCATAGCGGCCGAGCTCGGCGAGCAGCGCCGGCTTCAGGTGCACGAGCCCACGATCGAGAAAGCGGCGGCGGGCGGCGGGGACGCCAGCGACGATCTCGGTGTCGGCCCGCGTCCAGGAGAGTGTCGGCAGCACGGCGAGGTGCTCCGCGAGCGGGCTTCTCTTCTCGTCGAGGCTCCGCCGCCGCTCGCCGTCGGCGAACCCGACGGTCAGGCGCCGGGTCGGCTCGCGCCCGACCTCCGCCGCGACGAAGAACCCCTCGGCGCCATGGCGGACACAGGCCGAGAGCTGCGACGTCCTGAAGCTGCGCGTGGTCGCGGCGAGATAGACCGCCTCGAGCAGGCTCGTTTTGCCGGCGCCGTTGCCGCCGAGGAGTAACACGCGCCCGCCGGGCGGCGCCCAGTCGAGCGCTTCGAAGTTGCGGAACTCGCGGAGGCGGAGACTCTCGAGCGAGATCGGCCTCGTCAGATGCGCATCGGCATGATGATGCAGACGTAGCGCTCGTCCGGCGCCTCGGCCCCTTCGGGCCGCACCGGGTGGCCGACGCACTGGCTGTTCTCGTCCTTGAGCTCGAGCAACACGTCGTCGGTCTCGACCGCCGCGAGGAACTGTCCGAGGTAGTCGGGGTTCAGCCCGATCTTGATCGCCGCGCCGCCGAACTGGCAGGAGATGGTCTCCGAAGCCTCGCCCAGGTCGGGGTTGGCGGCCGCGATCGAGATCTCGCCGTCGGCGAACTCGAGCTTGACGCCCCGGTTGCGCTCGCCGGTCATCAGCGCCACGCGCTGCACGGCTTCGGCCAGGAGGCGGCGGCCGACCGTCACCTTCTTGTCGTTGCCGCGCGCGATCACCCGTTCGTAGTCCGGGAACGTGCCATCGAGCAGACGACAGATCATCTCCCGCTCGCCGCAGCGGAACGAGAGGTGGTGCTCGCCACGGCGCAACTCGACCGTCCCCTCGCCCTCGAAGCGCAGCAGCTCTTGCAGCGCCTTGCGCGGCACCAGGATCGAGTCCTCCGCCGCCGCGGCCGGCAGCGCGACATCGATCAGCGCCAACCGGTGCCCGTCGGTCGCGACCAGCTCGGCGCGCTCTCCTTTGAGGTGCAGGAGCGCTCCCGACAGCTGGAAGCGCGACTCCTCCGAGGAGACCGCGAACAGGATCTTGCTCACCAGGCGCCGGCAGGTCGCGAGCGGCAGCGTCAGCCGTGGCTTGCCTTCGACCGTCGGCAGCGTCGGAAAATCGGCCGACGGCAAGCCATGAATGCGAAAGCGTGAACGCCCAGCCGCCACCTTGAGCGAGCGTTCGTCCTCGAACGCCAGGTCGATCTCCTCGGCCGAGACGGCGCGGACGATTTCGCCGAACTTCTTGGCCTGCACCGCGAGCGCGCCCTCGCCCGTCACCTCGGCCGGAATCGAGGACGTCAACGACACGTCGAGATCGGTCGCCGCGATGTGCAGCCGGCCGCCCTTGGCTTCGAGCAGCAGGTGCGAGAGCACCGGAATCGTCGTGCGGCGCTCGACGATCCCCTGCATCGGCGCCAGCTCGGCCAGGAGGTCCTCACGCTTCAGGCGAAGTTCCATCGGCTACTCCGATCGCTTGTCGAGACGGAAAAATAACATAGCAGTAGATAGTCGTAGATGCCTGCGGACAATTCGGAAAAGCGCCTTCGCGTTCGCTTCGACCGGGTCGCTGGCGTTCCGCAATGTGCGGAAAAGCACTGCGGAGAAGGCCCGGACGAACTGTGGAAAAGCGGGTCGGGAGAGGTTATCAACAAGTTGTCCACAACCGTTTTAGGCAGGGTTTTCCACACCTCGCGACCCACCTCAAGAGAGGTGCTTGGTCATGTTCTCGAGCGTGCGCGCGAGCTCGGCGTTGCTGGCGCGCAGCTGCTCGATCTTCTCGACCGAGTACATCACCGTGGAGTGGTGCTTGTCGTTGAACTGCCGCCCGATCTCGGGATACGACAGCTCGGTGAGCTGCTTGCAGAGAAACATTGCGACCTGCCGCGGAAAGGCGATCTGCTTCGAGTTCGAGCGCGACTTGATCTCGCCGACCTTCAGTCCATAGTGACGCGCGACGAATTTGATGATCTCGGCCGCGCTGGCGCGCCGGCCGTTCTCGGGCAGGATGTCGCGCAGCGTTTCCTTGGCGAGATCGAGCGAGAGCGGCTTCGCGGTCAAGGAAGCGAATGCGGCCACACGGTTGAGCATCCCTTCTAGCTCGCGCACGTTCGACTTGACCTGATTCGCGATGAACAGCGCGACGTCGTCGGGCACACCGACACCGTCGAGGTCGGCCTTGCGCCGAAGGATCGCGATCTTGGTCTCGAGATCGGGCGCCTGAATGTCGGCGATGAGCCCCCACTCGAAGCGCGAGCGCAAGCGCTCCTCGATCGACGGGATGTTGCGCGGCGAAGAGTCGGACGAAAGGATGATCTGCCGCTGGCTGGTATAGAGCGTGTTGAAGGTGTGGAAGAACTCCTCCTGCGTCCGCTCTTTGTTGGCGAGGAACTGGATGTCGTCGACCAGCAGCACGTCGATCGAACGGTAGCGGTCGCGAAAGGACGGCATCGACTTGAAGCGCAGCGAGTTGATCAACTGATTGACGAACTGCTCGGCGGTCAGATACTGCACCTTGAGGCCGCGATGCTTGGCGAGAACCTGGTGGCCGATGGCGTGGAGCAGATGGGTCTTGCCCAGCCCCACCGGCCCATAGAGGAAGAGCGGGTTGTAGCTGCGCGACGGACTCTCGGCGACAGCGCGCGCGGCGGCGTGGGCGAACTGGTTCGAGCTGCCGACGACAAACGTCTCGAAGGTGTATTTTGGGTTGAGCCGCTCGAGGGTCCGCGGTTCGGCCGCGATGTCGCGCTCCTCGAGGCCGTCGTCGGCGGTGAGGAAAACCTGCAGGAGCTCGTCGGCGACCGCCGCGGCTTCGCGATCGATGAGGTGCCGGTAGCTCTCTTCGATGGTGTGGACGAAGCGGGCGTTGGGCGCGACCAGGACGAGCTCCTCGGGGGACTCGCTCTTGACCGCGAGCGGCGCGATCCAGGCCGAGTACTCCTCCGGCGGCAGCGCGCTGCGCAGCCCCTCGGCGATGCGCGGCCAGATGCGAGCTTCCGTCACGTCGAGTGCGACCTCAGAGGGCAGTTCAACAACATTTCCACAGCTTGTGGAAATCTCCTGGTGGGCGCCCTAGCGGGAGAACCGCGGGAGCCGGAACTATAGCACGCGGGTGGGGCTCAGAACGGGCGCGCCAGCGCCGCCAGCTCGGGCGGCAGTTCGAGCTCGAGAGGGGCACGTGGCGTGGCGAGCCGCTCGAGCGCGGCGCGAAGGTCCATCGCGAGGCGCGGGCGTGTCGGGCCGGTGAGCCACTCCAACAGGCCCGGCGCCTTCGGCAGCAGCTCGATCTCGCCCGCGCCGGCGTCGAGCCCGGCCGCCGCCCGCGCCGCCGCGACTGCGTCGTCGAGGCCGCCGAGGCGGTCGACGAGGCCGGCGCCGAGGGCGTCCGCGCCGGTCCAGACGCGTCCCTGGGCGACCGCCTCGACAGCCACGCGGTCGAGGTCGCGACCGGCGGCGACGTGGTCGACGAAACGGCCATAGGTGGCGTCGAGGCGGCGTTGCATCAGCGCGCGCTCGCCGTCGTCGAACGGCCGCAGCCCTGAGTAGAGCCCGGCGTGGGCGCCGCGTCGAAGCGGATCGTGGGTCGCGCCGAGCAGCTCGCGCTGGAAGCGCTCGGTGGCAAGCTTGCCGGCGACGACACCGATCGAGCCGGTGAGGGTGCCCGCTTCGGCAAGGATCTGCTGCGCGCGCGCCGCGATGTAGTAGCCACCCGAGGCGGCGACGTCAGACATCGAGACGATGACCGGCTTGGCGCGCGCGAGGAGCTCGACCCGGCGCAAGATGAGATCCGAGGCGAGCGCCGATCCGCCCGGGCTGTCGACGCGCAGGACCACCGCCTTGACGTCGGTGTCCTCGGCGAGGTCCTCGAGTGTCTCGACGAGATCGTCCGAGCCGAGATAGAGCTCGCGGCTCCAGGGGTCGACGCCGGAGGCGCCGCGCACGATCGTGCCCTGGGCGAAGACGACGGCAACGCGCTCGCCCGAGCCTCCGCGCCGGCGCTCGGCACGTCGCCCGTAGGTGAGCAGGGACAAGCGCCGCGGGTCGTCTGCCAAACTCGCGAGGCGCTCTTCGAACTCGTCCGGGTAGGCGATCTGATCGATCAGGCCGGCGGCGACCGCTTCGTCGGCCGAGAGCGGGCCCCGATCGAACAGGGCGCGAACGCTCTCCCCGGGCAGGTGGCGGCTCGCGGCGATACCCGCGACCAGCGCGTCGAAGTAGCCGTCGAGGACGCTATCGAGCGCTTCGCGCGCGGCGACAGAGTGGCGCTCCTCGGTATAGGTCTCGGCCGCACTCTTGAACTTGCCGGCGGTCAAGAAGCTCGGTTCGATCTTCAACTTGTCGAGCGAGCCGCGCAGGAAAGCCTGGTCGAAAAAGAGACCGAGGAGGGCAACCTCGCCGGCGGGCGCCAGCGAGAGCACGGAGCAGGCCGACGCCACGAAGTACTCGAGCGTGCCGTTCGAGCCCTCTCCCGTGGACTCCAGGTAGCACTCGACCGGCTTGCCCGAGGCGGCGAAACGCTCGAGCAGGCGCCGCAGCTCCTGGGCCTTGGCGAGCCCGAAGCGGGCGTCGCGCACGTGCAGGGCGAGGCCGACCACCCGGTCGTCGTCGCGGGCGGCCGCGAGCGCCGTCCAGAGGCCGGCGAGACTCGGCTCGGGCTCGAGGCCGGGCAGCGGCAGTGGCGACGCGAGCGGAAAATCGGGCAACGGCGCATCCAGCCGGTAGGTGAGCAGCGTCTCGCCCCCGGGCAGACCGCCCCGGCCGGCGGCGCCCACGAGGCCGAAGCCGGCGATGAGGGCGCCGACGAGAACGGTGGCGAGGAAGAGGAGAAATAAGCGGCGCATCGTGAGCCTCCGGACCGCAAAGATACCCTGCCCGGCGGGGTGGCGCGGGCGGCGACGGGGAATGAGACCCTTGGCACAGGCGTTGCTACTGACAGTTGCAGGTAGAACGACTGCGTATGTGGGGAGGTTCCGCACTCCAGAACGTTTCCTACCTGAAGTAGGGGATCCGAGAGGATCCCAGCCCACTGACAACTCGCCAACCCCCCCTAACTTACAGGGGTAGAGCCACAGATCCCAACCCAAAGAAGGAACCTCCCCCCTACGGATTTTTCAAGATCGGCCCCGGGCATGTCCCGGGGCCGATCCTTGTTTGGGGCGCGGTTTGGGGCGGTCGCTCTGGCGCCGCGGGCAGCGCAGCGGCGCCAGAACGACCCGATCTAGACTCCCAGCGCGATGACGACGACCCTCGAGCCGGCCCCGAGCGGCAACGAGACCACGCCCCGGCTGCTCGCCTGGTATGACTGCGCCCGCCGGGACTTGCCGTGGCGGCGTCGGCGCGACCCCTGGGCGATCTGGGTCTCGGAGGTGATGCTGCAGCAGACCCGCGTCGAGGTGGTCGTCCCCTACTTCGAGCGGTTCCTGGACCGGTTTCCAGATTGCGCATGCCTCGCCGCCGCTCCGGTCGAGGAGGCGCTCGCGCTCTGGTCCGGTCTCGGCTACTACCGGCGCTGCCGGCAGCTGCACGCGGCGGCGGAGCGGGTCGTCGCCCTCGGCGGGGCGCTTCCGCAGCGCGCGGCGGCGCTCGAGCGGCTGCCGGGAGTGGGTCCGTACACCGCCGCGGCGATCGCCTCGATCGCGTTCGGAGAGTCGGTGCCGGTGCTCGACGGCAACGTCGCGCGGGTGATGGCGCGGCGGCTGGCGCTCGACGCGGAGGTCGCGAGCGCGGCCGCGCGCCGTGAGCTCGCGGCCGCCGCCGCGACGCTGCTCGATCCGCGGCGCCCGGGCGATTCGAACCAGGCGTTGATGGAGCTCGGAGCGACGCTGTGTACGCCGCGCGCGCCGCGTTGCGAGGCCTGTCCGCTCGCCGAGGGCTGCCGCGGCCACGAAGCCGGGGAACCCGAGCGCTACCCCCGGCCGCGTCGCCGGCCGGCCGAAGTGGCGGTCACCCAGACCGCAGCGTTGGTGGAGCGCGGCGGGCGCCTGCTCTTCGTCCGCCGCGGCGCCGGCGAAGCTCAGCTTGCCGGGCTCTGGGAGTTGCCGACCGTCGAGGCGGAGAACGTGGCGGCGGAGCAGGCCTTTGCCGCCGCCTTCGGCGGGCGCTGGCGGCTCTCAAGCGAGCGGGTGCGGATGGCGCACGCGATTACCTTCCGCCGCATCTCGCTGTCAGCGCGCGGCGCCAGCTTCGAAGGAGAGGGGGTCGGCGAGGGGCGCGAGGCCGCGTGGCTGACACCGGCCGAGGCGCGCTCACGCCCGCTGACCGGGGCGAGCCGCAAACTGCTCGACCGGTTGGCGCCGCTCGCGCCGATCAGAGCGCGAAGCCGCCCGCGGGCCAGTTCCCGCCGGCGAGGATGAACCAGCCGACCAGCTTGTCGTCGATCTCACGCAGCCGCTTGGCGACCAGCCCGCAGAGTATGTGGAGGAGGCGCATCGAGGAGACCTTGCGCATGTCGAGCAGACCCTCGACGACGTCCTGGGGAATCGCGAGCACCACGGCGCCGCCGTCGTGCGCCTTGGCGAGGGCCGAGCGGGGCTGCCGGTCGATCAGCGCCATCTCACCGAAGTAGTCGCCACGTTCGAGGATAGCGAGCGCCTCTTCGCCGGCGCCCGGGATCATCTTGCTGATCCGCACCCGCCCATCGAGCACGACGTACATCGCATCGCCCGGGTCGCCCTCGCGAAAGAGCACCTCGCCTGGCTTGAGCTTCTTCTCGCGCGACAGCGAGGTCAGGAAGTTGATCTCGAGCGAGGAGAGTTTCTGTTCGGTGAACAGATTGCGCTTGGCCGACAGATCGATGCGGAACTCGCCGCTCGGCGGCCGATCGCCCGGCCCGCCGGTGCGGGCCTCGGGGGGGCCCTGCGCGAAGAAGCGGACGAGCTTCTCGTTGGTGCGCCGCAGCTTGATCGAAAGCGCGCGCCAGAAGGCCCAGTAGAGCGCCATCGCCAGGCGCGGATCGCGCTCGAGGGCCTCGGCGATGGCTTCGTAGCCGAGAACGAGGAGCGTGCAGCGAGTCGTCGCCACCGCATTGCCGGCGCGTGCGGCGGCGTCGACGAAGCCGGCCTCGCCGAACAGATCGCCGGCGTCGAGCTGGGCGAGCGGAAAGAGACCGTAGGGGGTCGAACGCTGGATGCGCACGTGGCCGCTCTCGACGATGTAGGCCTCGCGGCCGGTCTCGCCGTGGCGCAGCACCAGCTCGCCCGAGGCGACCTCGCGGACGTCGAGGGCGGCCGCGAGCCGCTCGAGCTGCTGCGGGGCGAAATGCGAGAAGAGCGGGAAGCGAGAGATGCGATCAGGATCGACCACGGGAGGGGAGTCTAACGCCACTCTGGGGTGGACGGCGTCGCGCTCGCGTAGCATGCCGGCCGGCGAGCGAGGACAAGGGGGGCCGGCATGCCCAGCTATCGGCTGACCGTGGAGTACGAGGGGACGCGCTACAGTGGCTGGCAGGAGCAAAAGAACGCGCGCACCGTAGCGGGCGAGCTGCGCCGCGCGCTCGAGGCGGCGGCGGGCGAGGCGGTCGAGCTCGGCGGTGCCGGCCGCACCGACGCCGGCGTTCATGCCGTCGCGCAAGTCGCGCATCTACGCGCGACGCGCCGCCTCGACGTCGACCGGGTCCGCTGCGCGACCAACGACGCCCTGCCTCCGGATATCCACCTGCTCTCGATCGCCCCGGCCGACGAGCGCTTTCACGCGCGCCACGGCGCCGCGTCGCGCGCCTATCTCTACCAGGTGGCGCGCCGCCGCACCGCCTTCGGCAAGCGCTTCGTCTGGTGGGTCGAGCGGCCGCTCGACCCCGGCGCGATGGCGGCAGCGGCCGCGCGCCTGCCGGGCCGCCACGACTTCGCGCGCTTCGCCGACAAGCGTGGCGAGGGCTCGACTCTCGTGGTAGTCGAGAGTGCCGAGATCGCCGCGGCGGGAGATCTCATCCTCTTCCGTATCGTCGCGTCGCACTTCCTCTGGAAGATGGTGCGACGCCTGGTCGGCGCGCTCGTCGAGGTCGGCGCCGGCGCGCTCGAGGTGGCGGCCTTCGGCGCGCTCGTCGAGGAGCCCGACGCCACGCACGGCTTCGAGCCGGCGCGCTCGACGGCGCCGCCGTCGGGACTCTTCCTCGAGCGCGTGCTCTATCCGGACGAGGACGCTCTCGGCGCGCTGGCGCCGGTGGTGCCGGTCGTCACGCCGGCGGGAGCAGCTCGAGCTGCGGCGAGCCCACCCGCTCCCAGGCGGCCGCCTCGACCCGGTCGAGCCAACCGTCGCGGTGCGCGGGGTCGAGGTGCAGGACCGGCAGGTCGCGCGCCGCGAGCTCGGCGCTGAGCCGCAGGTCGACGGCGCGCTGGAAGCCGGGATCGGCGGCGCGCACGCCGTCGGGCGACGGCGTCTCCAGCACCGGAACGTGAACGAGCAGGTCGTAGCTCGCGAGCCAGCCCTCGACCAGCGGTTCGAACTGCGGATCGCGCCCGGCGGCGAGCAGTAGGTAGACATAGTTGTCGAGCACGCTCCGATCGGTGAGCACGACCGGATAGCGCGCCGCGGCGACAAGCTCCTCGGCGATTTGCGCCAGGAGGATCCAGCGCTGCGCCGCCACGGTGGTCGCTTCGTTGATTGGCAGCGGTGATCGCCGGGCGACTTCGTGGACGATCTCGAGCGCGACGTCACGCCGCTTGAGGCGCGAGGCGAGGCCATAGCAGAGCGTGGTCTTGCCGACGCCGTGGCTGCCGACGAAAGCGATCTTGGCGCGGTTCTCAGGCATCGGCTTCTGGCCTCGTTGGGGAGTCGAGCCGGGCGAGCTCGTCCGCGACCAGGGCGAGCGCCGTGGCGAGCTGCGCCCGGTCGATCGTGAGCGGCGGCGCGATCTGCACGACATCGCCTCGAGCGCCGCCGGCGAGCGCGAGAATGCCGCGCCGGGCGAGGCGCTGCGCGAGTTGCCGGGCGCGCGGGCGCGCCCCCAATGCCAGCCCCCAGAGCGCGCCGCGACCGCGCAGCGCGGCCGGCGGCACGAGCGCGGCAACGGCCGGCGCGAGCGCCGCGTCGATCTGCGCGCCGAGCGCCAGCGCACGCTGGTCGAGCCGTTCTCGCTCCAAGAGCTCGAGGGTCGCGAGCGCGGCGGCGCAGGCGAGCGGGTGGGCGACGAAGGTGCCGGTATGGAGCGCCTCGCCGTCGACCCGGAAGGGCTCGAACAGCTCGGCGCGACCGATCGTCGCCGCGATCGGCAGGCCGCCGCCGAGCGCCTTGCCGCAGCAGAGCAGGTCGGGCCGAACGCCCTCGGCCTCGATCGCGAAGCGCGTCCCGGTGCGGCCGAAACCGGTCAAGATCTCGTCGACGACAAGCGCCGCACCATGGGCGCGACAGAGCTCGGCGAGCTCGGCGAGCCACCCCGGCGGCGGCAGCAACACGCCTTCGCGGCCGACGATCGGCTCGACGATCGCCGCGCCGATCGCGGCGCGGTCGAGCACCGCGGCGATCCGTTCGGCGGGGGCGCCGAACGGCAAGCGCACGACGCCCGGGCGCAGCGCCGCCGCGAAAGGCGCGCGGAAGGCGTGGCGCGAGGTCACGGCGAGCGCTCCCAGCGTCAGTCCGTGATAGGCGGGATCAAAGGCGAGGATTCCGGCGCGGCGGGTCGCAGCGAGCGCGGCCTTGAGCGCGATCTCAACGGCGTCGGCGCCTGAGACGGCGAAGTGGACGCGGGCGTCGTCGACCGGCGCGAGCGCGGCGAGGCGCTCGGCGAGCTCGACCCGCGCCGGATGCGCGGCGACGTCGCCCAAGCCATGCACGAGGCATTCGGCCTGATGCGCCACCGCGGCGAGGACCGCGGCGGGGCGGTGGCCGACCGCAGCGGCGCCGAAACCGGAGGTCAGATCGACGTAGACGTTGCCGTCAACGTCGAGGACGTTGGCGCCCAGCGCTTCGCGCCAGACGATGGCCGGCTCGCCACGCGGACCGACGGTGGAGATTCCGGGCGCCTCCGCGCTCTCGAGCCGCGCCGAGAGGCGCCGGCTCTCCGGACCCGGTGGCGGGGCGAGGATGCGGGGTGGCAGGTCCCCGCGCACGAGTGTCTCCATCGGCTCGCGGCGCCGGGTCAGCCGCCGATTTCGCGGCGGCCGGCGAGCGAGCGGCCGAGAGTGACCTCGTCCGTGTACTCGATGTCGCCGCCGACCGGCATGCCGAAGGCGAGGCGGGTCAGGGTGAGGCCGCGGCCGCCGAGCAGCCGGGCGAGGTAGAGCGCGGTGGCTTCCCCCTCGACGTTGGGGTTGGTCGCGAGCACGACCTCGGTCACCCCTTCGAGCCGCGCCAGCAGGCCGTCGATCGCAAGCTCGTCGGGGCTGATGCCCCGGTGCGGCGACAGTGCGCCGAGCAGCACGTGGTAGAGGCCGTGGTACTCGCTGGTGCGCTCGAGCGGCTGGATGTTGAAAGGTTCCTCGACGACACAGATTCGCGTTCGGTCGCGTGCCGGGTCGGCGCAGATCGCGCAGGGGTCGACGTCGGTGATCGCGTTGCAGGTCGTGCAGTGGAAGAGCTTCTCCTTGACCTCGACGATCGCGCTCGCGAGCTCCTCGGCGTCGCGTTTCGAGACGCGCAGCAGGTGGTGGGCGAGACGGGTCGCGGTCTTCGGGCCCACGCCCGGCAGCCGCGCGAGCTCGGTGGTCAGTCGGCGCAGCGGATCGGGCATCGCGGCGGCGTCAGCCCAGGCCGGGCAGGCCGCCGGCCATCGAGCCGAGGCGGCTCTGGAGCGCTTCGTCGACCTTGCGGCAGGCCTCGTTGACGGCGGCGAGAACGAGATCCTGGAGCATCGCCGGGTCGCTCGGATCGATGGCCTCGGGGTCGATCTCGACCGAGAGCAGATGCTTGTGGCCGCTCATCGAGACCTTGACCATGCCGCCGCCAGCGGCGGCGTCGACCACCAGGTCGCCGAGCTCGCGCTGCATACGCTCCTGCATCTGCTGCGCTTCTCGCATCAGTTTCTGAATGTTCATTCGGGCTCCCTCAACCGGCAGGTTCCTCTTCTTCGTCGACCGCGGCGACGTCGCCACCGAAGATCTCGAGCACCGCTTGGACGCGCGGATGCTCACGCGCGGCGACCTTGGCCCGCTCGGCCGCCTTGGCCGACGCCGCGCTCACTTCCTCGGCCGGCGCCGCGACAACGGCGGCCCGGCTCTCCCGGGCGAGCCAGGTCGCGGTGGGGCCGAAGGCGGCCGCCACCGCGCCGTCGATCACGTCACGGTTGGCGGGGCGAGCGAGCGAGGCGTTGAAATACTCGGCGTCGGCGGTGTAGACGATCTCGAGCCGGTCGCCGTCGAAGGTCAGCTCGGCCGCATCGAAGTGGCCCGCGAGCGCGGGCCGGCGCAGGGCGAGCTCTTCGCGAAAGCGCTCGATCGAACCGGCCGGCGCGCGTGACTCGGGGACGGCTGCCGGGGTCGGCGCGGGCGCGCTGGGCGGGGCCGACGCGTGGCGCTCCGGGGCCAAGTCGGCTACCGCGCGCTCGGTTCGGGCGGGCCTCTTCGCCGTGACGCCGACGACCGGCGCGACCGGCGGCGTCTGGGCGGGAACGGTCCGGTCCGCGACCAGGGGCGCAGCGGGCCGCCGGCGCGTCGCGTCGCTCGCCGCGCCGCCTTCGAGCAGCGTTTCGATGCGGAGCAGCTTCGGCAGCTCGGCGGCGCGCAGCCAGGCGATTTCGAGGGCGAGCGCGGCGGCGTCGCTGCGGCGCACCGCGGCCTCGCTCGCGAGCAGGTGATGAAGCAGGCGCAGGAGCGTCTCGTAGCCCGAGGCGCCGACGCGTGCCGCCAGGGCGCCGCGCTCTTCTTCGGGCAGCTCGAGCGCCGCGCTCTCGCCGCCGAGCACGAGGTGGAGAGCATCGCGGCAGTAGGCGAGGAAGTGGGCGTGGACCTGGCGCGGATCCCAGCCGTTCTCCTCGACCTCGCGCGCGAGGGTCGAGACCGTGGCGGCGTCGCCGCCCAGGATGGCGCCGAGCAGGCGATCGAACAGCGCGAGGTCGAGCCCGCCCAGCAGCCGCGTGGCCTCGGCCTCGTCGACCCGGCCGTTGCCGAAAGTGGCGAGCTGATCGAGCAGGGCGACGGCGTCGCGCACGCTGCCCTCGCCGGCTCGCGCGACCAGAGCGAGCGCGCGCGGCGTCGCCGCGATCGACTCGGCCTGGCAGATCTCGGCCAGGTGCGCCGCGAGCTCGACGCTCGAGACGCGGCGGAAGTGGTACTCCTGGCACCGCGAGAGGATGGTCGCCGGGACGGCGTCGATCTCGGTCGTGGCGAAGATGAAGACGAGCCGTGGCGGCGGCTCCTCGACCAGCTTGAGCAGGGCGTCGAAGGCCTGGCGCGAGAGGCGGTGGACTTCGTCGAGCACCACGACTTTGTAGCGGTCGTGCGCGGGGCCGTACTTGAGGCTCTCGACGAGCTCGCGCACCTGCTCGACCTTCGAGTAGGTCGCGGCGTCGATCTCGAGCACGTCCAAGTCGGAACCGGCGGTGATCTCGGCGCAGGCCGCGCAGTCGTTACAGGGGCCGAGCTCGGGCCCCTGCTCGCAGTTGAGCGCCTTGGCGAAGATGCGCGCGGCGGAGGTCTTGCCGACGCCGCGGATCCCGGAGAAGAGATAGGCCTGGGCGACGCGCCCGTCGCGGAGCGCGTTGGTGAGCGCGGTCACCACCGCCTGCTGGCCGACCAGGGTCGAGAAATCCTGGGGTCGCCACTTGCGTGCGAGGACTTGGTAGGTCATCTCTGGAAACGGCGAGCCGAGAACGAAGGGCTCCGGCACCCCTGCGGCACCCGGAGCGAGGACCTTATCGCTGCTCCCTTCCGGGCCTGACGAGGTTCGGAACCGTCCGATGCACAGGACCCGAGCCCTTCGTTCGCGGCTCGCGCTCGGGGCATCGTATCGCGCTCTGGCGCCGTCGTGGACTGTCGGGCTCGCTCCGCTCGTTTTGGTTCGTGCTGATTCGGTTGTTGGGCGTCTCTGGTGGCGGGGCGGTGTGGGTGGGTCCCTTGCCTGCGGAACCGCCGTCCGCCTGGAGTCTCTTGGAGCGGCCGGCTGCGTTCGGTCTCGCGGCTCGCGCCTGCGGCGCTCGCATCGTTTCGCATGCGAGCCCTCAAGCTTCCTCCGGCAAGGGACCCACCCACGCCGCGTCTCGTTCCTGCCAGGGACCGACACAAGCCACGAGGACTTGCGAGCTGGCCCTGCAACCCCCCTGTCGTCCTGAGCGCAGCGAAGGACCTTGCGTGAGCGGCGAGGAACCGCCCTCCTCGCTTCTTCAGGCGAGGGCGCAAGATCCTTCACTTCGTTCAGGATGACACGCGAAGGCGCTCACGCTGACAAGGCACGGTGAGCCTGTGTCGCTCCCTGGCACGAACGAGACGCGTGGAGCGGTCCCTTCTCTGCGGAGGAAGCTTCGTAGCCCGCCCCCCAGGCAAGACGAAGCGAGCGCCAGCGAGCTTCGCGGGCGGGCGGAGCGCAGGCCCGAGCAGTCCCGCCCAACCGAGGGCCGGTTCCTGCGCAGAGAAGGGAGCGCTCCACGCACCGCCACCAGAGACGCCCACCAGAGAATCAGCACGAACCGGGAAATCGCGGAGCGAGTCGCCCACCCGGGGGCCGGTTCCTGCGCAGAGAAGGGAACGCTTCTCGCATCGCCACCGGAGACTCCCGGCGGCTGAATTCGCAGGACGTGGACAAGCGGGTGCCACAGCGTTGGCAGAGTCGGCTAGAATGCGGCGCCTTGGTGGGCCGGGGTGCCGATTCGGAGGTCGATCGGCGGTGGATGGAGGCCGCCCTCGAGGAGGCGCGCGCCGCTGCCGCCAAGGGCGAAGTGCCGGTCGGCGCCGTCGTGGTTTCGGCCGAAGGTGAGTTGCTCGGCCGCGGCCGCAACCGGCGCGAGACGGATCAGGACCCGCTGGCGCATGCAGAGTTGCTTGCGATTGCCGCGGCCGCGCGCCGCCTCGGCAGCTGGCGGCTGGTCGGCGCGACGCTCTATGTGACGCTCGAGCCCTGCGCGATGTGCGCGGGGGCGCTGGTTTCGAGTCGAGTCGAGCGGCTGGTCTACGGCGCCGCGGACCCGAAAGCGGGGTTCTGTGGCTCGTTGGGCGACCTGGTGCGGGACCCGCGGCTGAATCACCGGTTGGCGGTGACCGCGGGGGTCGCGGAGGAGGAAGCCGCGGCGCTGCTTCGGGAGTTCTTCGCGGGGCTCCGGCGCGGCGGTGGAGTTCTTTGAGAATCTCGTCGTGGAGAGGTGTCCGAGTGGCTTAAGGAGCACGCCTGGAACGCGTGTATCGGGGTAACTCGATCGTGGGTTCGAATCCCACCCTCTCCGCCAGAAATCGCAGTCTGAGTTGGTCGCGGGGTGCCGGGCGACGGAGAGGTGCCGGAGTGGTCGATCGGGGCGGTCTCGAAAACCGTTGTACCCGCGAGGGTACCGTGGGTTCGAATCCCACCCTCTCCGCCAATACCCCCGCTTTGACGGCGTCTCGACCAGTCGGCTAGAATTCGCTGCTCGGCCGGATCCCGGCTCGCTGCGTGCGACCGGGCCAAGGCCCTCCGGAATCAACCGAAGGAAAGGCGGACCGAAGTGAAGCGGACTTTCCAGCCGAACAATCGTCGGCGCAAGAAGACTCACGGTTTTCGTGAGCGGATGAGCACGAAGAATGGTCGCAAGGTGCTCTCGCGGCGTCGGCGCAAAGGGCGCAAGCGCCTGACCGTCTGAGCGCTGCTGCCGTGCCTCCGGCGCCTCCAGCCGACCAGCGGCTGCCGCGGCAAGAAACGCTGCGGAGGAGCGCCGACTATCGACTTTGTTACCGCACCGGCCGGCGTCGCTCCGGCTCGTTCGCCCAGCTGCACGTCCGGCCCAACGACGCCGGCGGGCCGCGGCTCGGCATCACCGCGAGCCGCAAGGTGGGTGGCGCGGTCGTTCGCAACCGGCTGAAGCGTTGGGTGCGCGAATGCTACCGTCGCTCCGCGACGCGCGCGGCGCTGCCACCGGTCGATCTCGTCGTGCACCTGAAAAACGAGGCGGCTCGCGCCGCGTTCGCTTCGCTTTGCGCCGAGCTCGAACGCGAGCTCGCGCGGCTGGCGCAAGTGCAGCAAGAAGGCGTGCCGCGATGAAGCGGCTCCTGGTTGCCGCGCTCGCCACCTACAAGCGATATCTTTCACCGCTCCTGCCTCCGGCCTGTCGATTCACCCCGACCTGTTCGGAGTACGCTCGTCTCGCCCTGCTCAAGCATGGCGTCGCCCGCGGCGGCGCTCTGGCGCTCTGGCGCCTGGCGCGATGTCAGCCGTTCGGGCTGGGCGGCGTCGACGTGCCCTAGTCACCCAGCGCTCGTAGCGATCCCAGCGGAGGCTTCCTGGACAACCGCAGACTCTTTCTCGCCGCCGCCCTCTCCCTGGGCATCCTGCTCGGCTGGCAGATTCTTTTTCCGCCGGCCGAGCCGCCGCAGAACCGCCCGGCGCCGCTTGCGGCGAGCGAGGCGCCGCCGCCAGCCGCGACCCCGACCGCCACCGCGGAGCCCGCGGCGCCGGCCCCGCCTCCCGAGCTCGAGGCGCTGCCAGCCGTCGAGGGAGTCGCGGAAGAGCTTTTCGTTCTCGAGAACAACTCGGCCCGCGCGCGCTTCTCGAACCGTGGCGGCGTGATTGTCTCCTATGTCTTCAAAGGGCAGGTGGGGGCCGTGGGGGGCGAGCTCGAGCTCATTCAGGCGCGCGTGGCGTCCGCCTACCCGTTCACCCTGGTCGACGAGCGGCTCGCCCCGATTGCGACCGAAGGCGCGCTGTTTGCCGTCCAGCCGGAGGACGATCCGGCCGGTCGGGCGTTGCGCTTCACCTATCGCGGGCCGCAGGGCAGCGTCGAGAAGTGGTTCCGCCTGCGTGCCGACGGTCGCCTCGATGTCGAAGTGAAGGGCCCCGCCGGCTGCGGTCTACTGTTCGGACCCGGCATTCGCTCGCGCACGCGCGAGGAGTTCGACAACCGGTTCGATCGGCGCTCGGGCGTCTACCTGGCGGCGGGCGAAGCCGAGACCGTCGATCCGGTCAAGACCAAGGACCCGCTGGTCCTGCCGGGACCAGGTCTCGGCTGGGTCGCGCTCGAGGACACCTACTTCCTGGCCGCCGCGGTGCCGACAAAGCCGGTCGAGCGAGCGGTCTTCGAGCCGGTGCTGCTCGATCCGGCCGACGAGGCGCACGGCTTCGACGCGCGCCCGGTGCCGCTGGGCGGGGAGCTGGCCGAGGGGGACAAGAAGCTCGCGCGATCGCTGCGGGTCTATCTGTTTGCCCGCGACGGGGAGCTCGAAGTGACCACGGTGTGGGGCGCCAAACAGTACGATCGGCTCGCCGCGCTCCCCTACGGCCTCGAGAAGACCGTCGCTTGGGGCTTCCTGGGCTTCCTCGCGTTGCCGCTGCTGGGCGCGCTGCAGTGGATCCACGGCAACATCGTCGCCAACTACGGATGGGCGATCGTGCTGTTGACGACCGGGCTCAAGGTGCTGCTGCTGCCGCTGTCGCTCGCCGGTTTCAAATCGATGCGCAAGATGCAGAAGCTGGCGCCGCGGATGCAAGCGATCCGCGAGCGCTACCGGCCGAAGCTGCGCGGCAAGGACGGCAAACCGAACCTCGACGTGCAGCGACAGATGAACGAAGAGGTGATGGGGCTCTACAAGAGCGAGGGGGTCAACCCGGCGGGCGGCTGCTTGCCGCTGCTCGTGCAGCTGCCGATCTTTCTCGCCTTCTACCACATGCTCGCCAAGGCGGTGGAGCTGAAGTGGGCGGGCTGGGAGCTTTGGATCCACGACCTGGCGTCACCCGATCCCTACTACGTGCTGCCGATCGTGATGGGCATCTCGCAGCTGGTCCAGCAGCGCATGACGCCACCGCCACCCGACCCGGTGCAACGGCGCATGATGCAGCTGCTGCCGATCGTCTTCACCGCCTTCTCGCTCGGCTTCCCGAGCGGGCTGGTGCTCTACTGGATGACGAACAACATCCTGACCATCGGTCAGCAGATGTTCTACAACTCGATGCGGGACAAGGCCGAAGCGCAAGAGGCGGCGGCCGCCGCGCCCGCGAAGAGCAAGCGGGGTAAGAAGCGATGAGCGCGCCGCGACGGTTCTTCTCTGGCAACAGCCTCGCCCAGGCGATGATGGCGGCGACCCGCCACTATGGCCTTCCGCCCGAGCAACTCGCCTATGCGATCCACGAGAAGCGTCACGGCTTCGTCCGGCGCACGCGCAACGTCGTTATCGAGGTCGATCCGGCGGCGCCCCGCCGCGCGGCCGGGGTCGAGGCGGCCACCACTGTCGCCGAAGCGCGGCGAGCGCCGGCGCCAGACGCCCCAGCGCGCCCACAGCCTGGCCGCACCGGCCAGGGCGCACGTCCGGGGCGCCGCGGTTCGTCGCCGCCGGAAGAGCCGCGTGGAAAGGGAGCGGCGGGGGCAGAGAAGCGGCCGGCGCGCCGGCCGCACGAGCGGCGCGAGATCTGGTCCGAGCCGGACGAGGAGGCGCTTCTGGCGACCGCGGAGGCGGCGCGCGCGGTCGTCGCGCTCTCGGGCCTGGAGCTCGAGGTCGAGGTGCGCGCGGGCGAGGGGCGGGTCGAGGTGGAGCTCTCCGGGGCCGCCGAGGCCGAGGTTCGCCGCCACGGGCTGCCACTGCTCGGTCAGATGGAGTTGCTGATTCCGCGGGCCGCGCATGGCCTGTCCGGCCGGATGGCGCGCTGCCGGGTCGATTGCGGGGGTCTGCACGGGGCGCGCGAAGCGCGGCTGCGCGAGCTGGCGCGGATCGAGGTGGACGCGGTGCGGGCCACCGGCGAGGCGAGGCTCACCGAACCCCTCTCGCCCGGCGACCGGCGGATCATTCACCTCGAGCTCGCAGACGTACCGGACGTCGAGACCGCGAGCCTTGGCGACGGGCTCGAGAAGCGGGTGCGGATCTCGCCTCGCCTCGCCCCCACCTGAGCGGGACGTTTCACGTGAAACCCGAGGGGCGGCAGGGCGCTCGGGGGGTCGGTGGCGGCATCGCTCCAATCGACCTGGACAGATTCGCCGCGCGGCTGCTCGGGGCGGCGCCCGGGGCCGGTCTCGAGCCTCGCGCCATCGCCGCCCTGCACGCCCACTACCTGGAGCTCGGCCACTGGAGCGCGCGTATCGACCTGATCGGGCCGGGCGCGGCCGCGGAGCTGTTCGAGCGGCACTACGCCGAGTCGCTGGCGGCGCTGCCGTTCCTGCCCGGCGCGCCCGCGCGCCTGGTCGATCTCGGCAGCGGCGCCGGTTTCCCCGGCTTCGTCCTGGCGGCCGCCCGCCCCGACCTCGAGGTCATACTGGTGGAACCCCGGCAGAAGCGGCGGGCTTTTCTCGCTGCCGCCGCCCGCCGGGCCGCGTTGTCGTGCCGCTGCCTCGATGCTAGAGTCTCGCCGAACGCCCCCCCGGAGCTTCCCGATGGCATCGACATGGTGACAATGCGAGCGTTGCGCCTCGAACGGCCCGCGCTGGAGCGGCTTCTGCCGCACCTCTTGCCCGGCGGCCGGATTCTCGCCTGGTGTGGCCGGGACGGCCTCGATCTTCCCACCGGCCTGCGCGCCGGGCGAGTTCTCCCGCTCCCCCGGAGCGACCACCGATCGATCCGAGAGTACGAACGGACCGACGCGCGATGAGCCGAATCCTGGCGATCGCCAACCAGAAGGGCGGGGTGGGCAAGACGACCAGCGCGATCAATCTCGGGGCGGCGCTCGCCGCGCTGGAGCGCCGGGTACTCCTCGTCGACTGCGACCCCCAAGGCAACGCCACGCGAGGGCTCGGGCAGGAGGCGACCCCGCCCCATCTCTACCAGGTGCTCACCGGCCAGGCCGACGCGGGCGCCGCGGTTCGGGCGAGTGGCTTTCCCAACCTGGACTTGCTGCCGGCAAACCGCGAGCTTGTCGGTGTCGAGATCGAATTCGTCGGCCTGGAGCGGTGGCAGACCCGCCTCGCCGAGGCCCTGGAACCGGTCGCCGCCGCCTACGACTGGGTCCTTCTCGACTGTCCGCCATCGCTCGGGCACCTCACCGTCCTCGCGCTGGTGGCGGCTGGCGGCGTCCTGGTGCCGCTCCAGTGCGAATACTTCGCGCTCGAAGGCGTCAGCGAGCTCGTTTCGACAGTCGGTAGGGTGGGTGCGAGTCTCAATCCCGGGCTCGAGATCGTGGGGATCCTGCTGACCATGTACGACGACCGCATGAACCTGACCAAGGACGTCGAGCGCGAGATCCGCCGACATTTCGGCCCCAAGGCGCTCGAGACGGTCGTGCCGCGCAACGTGCGCCTGGCCGAAGCCCCGAGCCATGGCCTGCCGATCCTGGGCTACGACATCCGGAGCCGCGGCGCCGAGGCCTACCTCGCCCTCGCGCGTGAGCTCGACGGAGGCTCGTCATGACCGACAAGCGCCGGGGCCTCGGTCGCGGGCTCTCCGCGCTGCTGCCCGCCGACGAGGGCGTGCGCGCGCTGCCCATCGACAAGCTCCAACCGAGCCGGCAACAGCCCCGCTCCAGTTTCGACGACGGTGGCCTCGACGACCTCGCGGCGTCGATCCGCGCCCAAGGAGTCATCCAGCCGCTGATCGTCACCCCTTCCGGCGCCGGGGGCTACACGATCGTCGCCGGGGAGCGCCGCTGGCGGGCGGCGCGGCGCGCCGGGCTCAAGGTTGTCCCGGTCGTCGTGCGCCAGGTGCGCGACGACCGCCAGCAGCTCGAGCTGGCGCTTGTCGAGAACCTCCAGCGAGCGGACCTCAATCCAATGGAAGAGGCCGAGGCGTTTCGATCGCTTCAG
This sequence comes from uncultured Acidobacteriota bacterium, assembly GCA_963700315.1. Taxonomy (GTDB): domain Bacteria; phylum Acidobacteriota; class Thermoanaerobaculia; order Multivoradales; family JAGPDF01; genus JACTMI01. Next base: position 330,462 of record CAVOXC010000011.1, read on the forward strand.
GAGAGCTTTGGCCTCTCCCACGAGGAGATCGCCGAGAGGGTCGGGCGTGCGCGGCCGGCGGTGACCAACACACTGCGCTTGCTCAAGCTGCCGTCCGCGGTCCAGGACATGCTTCGGTCGGGCCAACTGACCGCCGGTCAGGCCCGCCCCATGCTTGCTCTTGACGATCCCGAAGCGATCCTCCGGATGGCTGAGCGTGCGGTTACCGAGGGGCTCTCGGCGCGAGCGCTCGAGGCGCTCGCCGGCGCTGCGCTGGCGCGGACCGGCGTGCGCAAGAAGCGCAAGCCGAAACCGGCGGAGCCGCACGCTGCGGCCGCCGCCGAGCGCCTGACCCAGCTGCTCCAGACCAAGGTCGCGATCGACCGCCGGCGCAGAGGCGGCCAGATCCGTATCCAGTTCCACTCCGAGGAGGAGTTGATGCGCCTCTACGACCTCCTCGCCGCAACCGGAGAGCACCGACGATGAGCTTCCGAATCAAAGGCAGCGCAGGAGAGCTGAACGGGATCCTCGACTCCGGCAGCCACCTGACCGGCGAGCTCCACTTCGAGCAGACTTTCCGCGTCGACGGCCGCATCACCGGCAAGGTGATCTCGAACGGCGACCTGGTGGTGGGCGAGAGGGGGGAGATCGAGGGTGAGATCCTGGTCGGCCGGGCTTTCATCGCGGGCACGGTACGGGGCCGGATCGAAACCCGGCGCCGACTCGAGATCTCCGCCGGGGGCAGGGTCTTTGCCGACCTCGTGACGCCCGCGCTGCTGATCGAGGACGGTGCGCGCTTCGAAGGCAAGTGCGCGATGGAGCGCCCGGAAGAGACCGCGCCTTCCGCCGCGATGGCCGAAGAGCCGGGGGCGAAAGTCGTCGGTAGGATCGCCGCGGTCAAGGAGCGCTAGCGGCGGCCGGTCCCGGCAGTCCGTCGTACGAGGGTACGAAGGTGAGCGGCCGGCGCTGCAATAGCGCTGGCTCGAAGGCTCCCGCCAGCACCTTGCCATCCGCGTCGCGCGGCACCGGCAGAGCCAGCGCGTAGAGCAGGGTCGGCGCGACATCCGAGATCGAGCCTCCCTGCAGCTGCACGCCGGGCCGGATGCCTTCGCCGCGCAGGAGCAGGAAGCCGTCGGCCGCGCCGCCGATGCGTCCCCTCAACCGCGGCCGGCCGGCGAGATCGAGCAAGATCCGCTCGAGCCTGCTCGGCGCCGAGACCCCATAGGCCGAGGCCACCGCCAAGAGCCGCGGCTCGGGCAGCTCCGCCCAGAGCTCGGCGATTGCCTCGTCGAGGCCGGCGTAGTAGGCGATCAGGGCGTCGGCGGCACGGCGCGCCGCCGACGAGCGCTCCCCTTCGAATTGAGCCGCCTGGAAACCGCCGTAGAGCTCGAGCGAGGCGCGCTCGAGGCCATCGAGGCGAACGAACAACAGTCGATCGTCGGCCGCGAGCTGCGCGTTCGCAGCGGCGAGTCGCGCACGGTCCGCCGCGAGCGGCGCCGCGAGCTCTTCGGCGCCGACGAGCTCGAGCTCCCGCTCCGCGTTGGAGCGAGGCAGCGCGACCCCAGGCCCTGCGGGGGGCGGGCCGAGCGGCGGTCGAAAACCGACGGCCAAAGCGCCGCGGCCGAGCCGGAGCAGCAGCGTCCAGAGCGGCAGAGCGGCAAGGTCCTCCGGCGACTCCGCACGGGAGCGTCCGCCCGGAACGCCCCAGCTGCGGAAGCCGAGACCGATCGGAAGGAGTCGCAGAGGCTCGGTCCGGTCCTGCCAGGGAGCGACCACGACGTCGGTGCCGACCAAGCGGTGCCGGAACGGCAGCTTGCCGGTGGCGAGGGTCGCCTCCAGCGCGGTCGGCCGGGCCGGCGCGAATACGGCGAGGCGTCCGCGCGCGCCGCGCGCGAGCGAGTCGGCGAAGAACGGGAGCCGCCCCTGCTGCGCCAACGGCAAGATCACGTCGAGCGTCGCGGTCGGCAGCACCACGACCACGAGCCGCGGCGACCCCTCGCTCGCCAACCCGATGAAGCGTGGCAGCGCCGGCGCGATCGGCCGGAAGCTCGTCCGCCGATCGAAGAGCGCATAGACAGTGCCGAGCGCGACCAGCAGGAGCAGCACTCGGCTGCGCAAGCCATAGCGGCGGCGGTGCAGCGTGTGGAGCAGCGCCGTGTAGAAGAACAGGAGAGCGCCCAGCGTCAGCCAGAGGGCGGTCTTGATCAGCTGGACGTTGATGCCCGGCGGCAGGTAGTAGGTGTAGTACGAGGCGTGCACCCAGTCGCCGAGCGCGCCCAGGATGGCGACCAGCGAAAGGCTCCACGGCACCAGTCGGCGCACCTCGACGCGGCGCCAGCGCGCGATTCCCAGGTGGGCGGCGAGCGCCAACGGAGCGAGCAGCAGGCTGTAGATCGCGGTGCCTGAGAGCAGCGCGGTGATCGTCAGCGGCAACTCGGGGTTGAGGAAGAGCAGCAGCCCCTCGAGATGCGCGCCGGCGAAAACCGCGGCGACAAGGGGAAGGCCCCAGGCCTCGAGGCGAGCCCAGCCGGCACGACCGAGGCCGAAGCGTCTGTTAGAGTCCACGGCTCGAATGGTCGCGCGAGACGGAGAGGCCCGGGTCGTCGCGGTCGTCGCGCGTCCGCTGCCCTACTACACGATCGAGCTCGAGGTTCCGGAGGCGTACGCCGCCACCGAGCCAGGTCATTTCGTCATGATCGAAACCCGGCCCGGGCTCGAGCCCTATCTGCGCCGCGCCTTCTCCATTCACGATGTTAGCAGAGGGCCGGAGGGCGTCCGGATCGAGCTCATGGCCAAGATCGTCGGCCGCGGCACCGCGGCGCTCGCCGTGGCGCGCCCGGGCGACCGGCTGGCGCTGCTCGGCCCCTTGGGGAATCCCTTCCCGAACCCGTTGGCCGGCACCGTGGCGCTCGTCGCCGGCGCTGTCGGCTCGGCGCCCCTGCTGCTCGATGCCCGTCGCCTGCTCGACCGCGGCCAGCGCTTCGACCTCTTCTACGGCGGTCGCTCCGCCGTCGACCTGCCGCGCCTCGACGACTTCCGCGACCTCGCCGAGCGCTCGGGTGGCGAGACGATCGCCACCACCGAGGACGGCAGCGCCGGCGCGCGCGGGCTGGTCACCGAGCCGCTCGCCGAACGGCTCGCCGCCGGCGGCTACGCGACGCTGCACGCTTGCGGACCGATGGGCCTGCTGGCGCGCCTCGCCGCGCTCACCGCCGATCGCGACATCGCCGCGTTCGGCGCGCTCGAGACCGAGATGGGCTGCGGCTTCGGCGCTTGTCTCGGCTGCGCGGTGCCGCATGTCTCGGGTCGCTTCGCGCTCTGCTGCAAGGAGGGCCCGGTCTTCGCGCTCGACGAGGTGCGTTGGTGAGCGCTGCCCCTTCGCTCGCGGTACGTCTCGGCCCGCTCGAGCTAACCAACCCGATCCTGACCGCGAGCGGCACGTTCGGCTACGGTCTCGAGTTCGCTCACTTGGCGAACCTCGAGCTGCTCGGCGGGCTGGTGACCAAGGGCCTGTCGCTCGAGCCGCTGCCGGGCAATCCACCGCCGCGCATCGGCGAGACGCGCGGCGGCGTACTGAACTCGATCGGCCTTCAAAACATCGGCATCGAGCGCTTCCTCGCCGATGTGTTGCCCGGCCTCGCGCATCTGCCCGGGCGCATCGTCGTGAACCTTTTCGGCTACGAGCTCGACGACTACCCGCGCCTGGCGGAGAGGGTCGAGTCGTCCGCCGGCATCGCTGCGGTCGAGCTGAATGTCTCCTGCCCCAACGTCAAGAGAGGGGGGATCGAGTTCGGCCACGACCCGGAGGTGCTCCACCGCCTGGTCGCCGCGGTGCGCGCCGCGACCTCGAAGCCTGTCATCGTCAAGCTCTCGCCCAACGTCGCGCGCCCGTGGGAGCTCGGCGAAGCGGCCAAAGCCGGCGGCGCCGACATCCTCTCGGCGATCAACACCGTGCTCGCCATGTCGATCGATCCCTGGACCCGGCGGCCCCGCCTCCACACCGGGCGCGGCGGACTGTCGGGCCCGGCGATCCGGCCGATCGCCGTGCGCGTGGTCTATGACGTTGCTCGCCGCGTCGGCTTGCCGGTGATCGGCATCGGCGGCGTCGAGACGGTGGACGACGTCGTCGAGTTCCTGCTCGCCGGCGCCTCGGCGGTTCAAGTCGGCACGGCGCTCTTTCGTGATCCACGCGCCGCCGAACGGCTGGTCGCCGGGCTCGGCGAGCGACTGATCGCGCTCGGTTGCGAGCGCGTCAGCGACCTCGTCGGGGCGGTGCGCCCCTGGGAGGAGGGATGAGCGCGCTCGAGCGCGTCGCGGTGGCGCTCGATACCGCCGACCGCCGTGAGTTCGGCGCGTGGGCCGAGCGCTTCGGCCCGCGGGTCGGCGCGCTCAAGGTCGGCCTCGAGGCCTTCGTGCGCTGGGGGCCCGACGCGGTGGTCGAGGCGCGTCGTCACGCGCGCGCCCTCTTTCTCGATCTCAAGCTCCACGACATTCCCAACACCGTCGCCGGCGCGGTCGCCGCGGCGCGCGATCTCGGGGTCGACCTGCTGACGATCCACGCCGGCGGTGGAGCGGCGACGATCGAAGCCGCCGCGCGCGCGGCCGAGGGGGGCCCGACGATCCTCGCCGTGACGGTCTTGACCCACCTCGATGAGGACGAGCTAGCTCGACTGGGGCTGCCCGGCTCGCCCGCCGAGCGGGCTCTCGCCTGGGTCCGGTTGGCGCGCGCGGCGGGAGCCGGCGGCGCCGTCTGCTCGCCACGCGAGCTCGCCACGCTGCGCGCCGAAGCGCCCTCGCCGTTCCTCCTGGTGACGCCCGGGATCCGCCCCGCGGGGGCCTCGGCCGACGACCAGCGCCGCACCGCGACCCCGGCTGCGGCGATCGCGGCGGGCGCGGACCTGCTCGTCGTCGGGCGGCCGCTGACGCGTGCCGCCGACCCGGACGCGGCGCTGGCGGCGCTCGAATCCGAGCTCGCGGGCGCGGTCCGCTAGAACGACAAGTCCGCTAGAAGATGTAGATCGGTCTCTCGACCTGCAGGTCGAAGTCCCAGTTGTAGGTGTAGCCGGGGAATTCGAGCGGCACGGTGAAGGTGGCGCGCATGCGCAGCCGCCCGCCGCCCTTGGTCGCTTCGACTTTACGCCGGTCGACCGGCAGGTTGAGCTCCGTCGCCTTGCTGAAGATGCGATTCTCGATCGTCTTGGCGTCGGTGCCTCCCGCCCACTTCGCCTGCTCGACCATGAAGTCGTAGAGCTCGGAGGTCGCGATCTTGACCGGGATCGCTTTCCAGCCGATCAGAATGCCGATCGCGAGCAGGAGGCCCCAGAGGATGCATCCGAGCTTGCTGTCGCCCGCTTCGCCCCGCCGTCTCCTCATAGCGCCCCCACAATCGGTTCCGATGACGAGAGAGTCTAGCGCAACGGCTGCAGCCAGCGCGTGAACCGCGCCCCACCGCCCGGGGCGCGCGACCAGAGCACCAGCGCGGCGCGGCCGGCGAGAGCACTCCGCTCGACCGGACCGAAGGCGCGCGAGTCGTGCGAGCGTGCGGGCGCGTCGCCGACGAGGGCGAGAGTGCCGGCGGGCACCCAGGCCTCACCGAAGCGCTCGCCGCCGAGCGCGACGCAGCGCTTGACCAGCAGGCGTCGCCGATCCTCGGGCGAGCGGAAGACGAAGATGTCGCCGACTGCCGGCGCGCGCACGGGCAGGAGCGCCGCGAGCGGACGGGGCAGGCCGCGCGGGTCGAGCCAGCGGGTCACCAGCACCTGGTCGCCGGCCAGCAGCGCGGGCGCCATCGAGTCGCTCGAAATCGCAATCAGTCGCAGCGCGAAAGTGCGGATGAAGAGACCGGCGAGAGCGGCGACGAGCGCGATCACCAGCGCCCGCCGCGCCGCCGGAATCAGCGCGGCAGATGAAAGGTGCGCGCCCACCGGGTCTCGGTGGCGAAGCCCACGACCGTATTCAGGATCTCACCCGCTTTCTGCCGCAAGCCGCGCCAGGTGCCGTCCGAAGTGCCGCCACCGAACGACCAATAGACGACCGATGCCCGACCCTTGAGATAGCGCGCTGGCACCGTGCCCCAAAAGCGCGAATCGTAGGAGAAGTCCCGGTTGTCGCCCATGCAGAAGTACTCCCCTTGCGGCACCGTGAAGGGGCCGAAATTGTCGCGCAGCCGCCGCTGCTGATCGAGGAAGGGGAGGTTGGGATAGGTCCGCGGGTCTTTGTGCACGACGTAGTCGTCGTCCGAGACCTTCTGGCCGTTGACGTAGAGCTTCTTGTTGACGATCTGCAACGTGTCGCCGGGCAGACCGATCAACCTCTTGACCAGATCGACGGTCGGCCGCTCGACCGAGCGGAAGACGACGATGTCGCCGCGCCGCGGCTCGCGCAGCGGCAAGACCGCGCGCTCGAGGCCGCTTTCGGCCGCGCCGAAGATGAAGCGGTTGACGAACAGGTGGTCGCCGACCAGGAGCGTGTCCTCCATCGATCCGCTCGGGATGAAGAAGGTCTTGATGACGAAAGTATTCGAGAACCCGAGGAAGAGCGCGGCGATCAGCAGCGCTTCGAGGTACTCGCGGGCGGTGGAACGGGCGGGAGCCTCCGACATGGCCGGCGGAGCTTAACGCACGCGGCGTGCCAGCGTCGGCGCAAAGAATTCTGCGCGCGTCGAGTTGATTGGACGTCGCAGGGCGCGCCCCTTTCGCCGTCGCCCCGCCACCAGCCGGGCTCGGCCGTCCCCGCGGACGTCCAATGCCTTTGCCCGCCGCGCCGCTGCGGCAAAGCCCTGCCGACAGCACAAAACCATTGTGTTCAGGCACTTACGCTAACGCTTCGGATTTGGCAGGGGTCTTGATCTCGGTTCGGGCAACAACCACCGGAGAGGAGGTGGCGGCGCCCCAGAGAGAAGAGACCGCAGTGCCCCGTCGGAACCGCAGTGAAGAAGTCGCCGGATCGGCCCGCCCCGTGGGCGGGCCGCCCAAACGCACGGCGGGTCGCCCCGCCATCGAAAGGAAGAGGAGATTGCAATGAAGAGTCACGTCCATCGCAAGACCGCGCTTGCCCTCGCGCTCGCTTTCGCCTTCGCCGCCCTGCCGGTGGCCGCGGCGGGCGCCCAGAGCGTCAACGTCAACACCGCGACCGTCGAGCAGCTGCAGCTGCTGCCCAACGTCGGCCCCGCCGTCGCCCAGCGCATCGTCGAGCACCGCGAAGCGAACGGCCAGTTCAAGGCGAGCGAGGACCTGATGCTGGTGCGCGGCATCGGCGAGAAGTCGTTCGAGAAGCTGCGCCCCTATGTCTCGATCTCGGGGCCGACGACGCTCACCGAGAAGGTGCGCCTGCCCAAGGCCGGCGCGGAGTCGAAGGACTGAGCGGATGGGCCGGGGCGGGGGCGTCGAGTCCCCGCCCCGCCCGTCCCTTCGGTCCGGAGAGAGCCCATGACCGCTTCCGAGCGAGGGATCACGCTCGTCGAGCTGTTGGTCGTCGTCGCGCTCGCCGGGTTGCTGCTGGCGATCGGCTTGCCGCGCTTGTTCGCCGCGGCCGGCGGCGTCACGGTGCGACTCGCCGCCGACGAGGTGATGATGGCGCTGCGCGAGACACGCATCGTCGGCCTGCGTCTCGGCACGTATGTCGGTGTCAAGTTCCGCACGGCCGCCGACGGCACGGTGACCTACACGCTCCATCGCGACGGCGATGGCGACGGCATCCGCACCGCCGACATCGAGTCGGGCGTCGACCCGGCGCTCGGATTGCCGCGCCAGCTCCAGCACTTCGGCGCGACGGTGCGCTTCGGCTTCCCCCCTGGTCCACCGCCGCGCGACCCGGGAGATCCGAGCCGCCGGCTCGATCGCCTCGACGACCCGATCCGTTTCAATCGTTCGGACATCGCCTCGTTCTCGCCGCTCGAAGGCGCGACGCCGGGCACTGTCTATCTCACCGATGGCGCGCGGCGCCTCGCCGCCGTGCGGGTCACCGGGCGCACCGGGCGGGTCCGCATCCTCGTCTACGATCCGGACCGGCAGACCTGGCGCTAGCAGCCTGCGGCGTGGGCGCCGCACCGGCCGGCCCGGCAGCCGTTTGACTCGCGCCGCCCGCCTCCAGTACTTTTCGCGCCGTGGGCGGTCTCGTCGTGGTCACCACCGTCGGAAACGAGGAGCAGGCCAACCTGCTCGCCTCGGAGCTCGTCTCGCGCCGTCATGCCGCCTGCGTCAATATCGTCCCGGGTCTGCGCTCGGTCTACCGCTGGCAGGGCAAGATCTGCCGCGACACCGAGTTCATGTTGATCGTCAAGACCAGCGAGCGCGAGTACCCGCTGGTCGAGCAGGCGATCCAAGAGCTGCACAACTACGAGCTCCCCGAGATCCTCGCCTTCAAGGTCTGCAAGGGGGAGAAGAACTTCCTCGCCTGGATCGAGGGCTCGCTCGACAAGGACGCCCCCTTCTCCGACGAAGAAGAGCGCGACGGCCTCGACGAGACGAATTACTGAAGCGCCCTGCCCCGTAATCGCAGCCGAAGCCTCGCGAGCGCACGCGTGAGGATCTTCTTGGCGTTGGCGTGCGAGATACCCATCCGGGTCGCAACCTCGAGCACTGTGCAGCCATCGATGTAGCGCAACCGAAGAGCTAGCGCGGCGGTAGGCGTCAGCAAACGGATCGCTCCTTGGGCGGCGATGCGAGAAACGATGGGAGTGTCGCGCCCCCGCAGGCGATGGAGCAAAGCGGCATCGAGAGCCAGCTCGCGCCGCCGAGCCACCGCTGCGCGCACTAGCTTCCTGCGCACCACGGCGACAAACCAAGCGACCGGGTTCTCGATTCCGGCCTGTCGTTCGATCCAGAGAAGGTAGGTCGACTGGACAGCGTCTTCGAAATCGGGATCGGAGGCCGAGATCCCGAATCCACGGATCGAGGCGGCGCAGCGGGCGACGACATCGGCGCAGCCGGTCCGGTCGATCGACTCGAGCGCGCACTCGAGCGAGCCTCCTGCGCGCGGAGAGACCTCGCCGCTCGAGGCCAAGCAGTCGAGCTTCTCGTTCCTCCCCGTCACGCCGGAGCATCCTCCTGTCCCCGAAAGGTCCGCTGCCGGCACTATAAGTACGGGTGGCCGGAGTTGTCTATCGAGAGCGTCTTCTCGGTCCGGCCTGGAGAGTCGATCGTCACAGGTTCGCTTCGTCACGCCGGTGCCTTTCGGGAGCTTGCTGAGAAACTGAAGCAGAGAAACTAGAAAGGAGAGCAAGGATGAGAGTCAAGTTGAGCTGGTCGGGTATCGCTTTGACGTTGCTCGCGTTGGCGAGTTTGGTCCTCGGGGCGCCGTCGGGTGCGAAGCCACCGAGCTGTGGTTCGTGCCGCGACGGCACGCTGAACATGCAGCAGCAGAGTTGTCCGGGGTCGGCTTCCGACTGCACGGAGTGCACGGTCTGCGAGCCGGGTTGAGGATGACGTAGCGGAGCTCGCGACGGCTACAGGGTATCGGTGTGACGAGCCGAATTCTGCTTGTGATCCTCGCGTGGGGAGCCCATGCGGCGTGGCTGCCCGCCACCTGTGCGGGCTCCCGGCGCGCGGCGGCCGCACCCTGCCGTGGGGCGAACCTCGACCCGCCACCGGGTTACTTCTTCACGGGCGCCTGGCTGAGCGATGGCGAGGCGCTGGTCCTTCCGGACGTGGCGGATGGAGCGCTCGCGATCTACGCGGCCCCGACCGGGGTGCGCACCGAGCGGAGGATCCGGCCCGGCCGGAAGCTCTTCGACTACTCCCGTCCGGGCAGGATCGCTCCGCGTCCGGGGGGGTACTTGCTGGAGGACGGCAACCTGCGCTTCCTGAAGCTCGACCCGAGACTGGAGCCCGGAGGCCTATTGGATCTCGCGACGACGTTGGAGCGGGGAGTGGACTGGGAGGCCGCGCCGTTCGCGTGGGCACCGTACCGTGGCGCTCTGGCCGGCTTCGGGGATTTCCGCAGCGCCGGCGGAGAGTGGAAGACGGGGGTCTTCGTCGTCCGAGATGGACCGCGGCTCGAGCTCGACGTGCTTCTCGAGACGCCCTCGACGCGTGCCCGGATCGTCCCGTACCTGAGCGATACGCCGCTCCTCGCCTCGGATGGCAAGACCCTCTACTTCCTCGACCTGCTGGATCGGCGAGCCATCCTCCGCTTCGAAGACGGCACGGTCGAAGAGACCTTCCGACTCGACCCCGCCTTCGCGGATTCCAGCCGCCTGCCCCCCCCGGGGGGAAGAGCCGCGATCGAGCAGATCTACGCGGCGCTCTCGCGCTCGAACCTCGCCGTTCAGCTCCATGCCGCGGACGGGCTCCTCTTCCTTCTGCTACGCGCGCAGGGATCGCTAGGCGAGCGGCTCTGGTTCCTCGAAGTCGTCGATCCCGCGCTCCGCCGAAGCCTCGGCCGCCTCAGGCTCCCCACCGACGCGGACCACCTCACGATCGTGCCCGGGCGCAACGCTTGGGCGCTGCTCGAGAAGGGCCCGGTTCGACCCGGTCCGCGCTTCGAGTGGGCGCGTCTCCGTCTTGTTCCCGGGAGCCGGATCCAGGGCGCGCTCAGCGAGCTCCGTAGAGGAAAGGGCGGCGAGCTCGCGCCGTGCGACGCGCAGTCGCTTACTTCGCGCTGACGGTCTCATGGGTCGCCGTAGGCGCCTGTTCCGGGCCCGCGACGCGATCCACGAGAGCCGGTCTCTTTCCTGACTCGCATTCCGCCGAGCTCGAAGCGAGGCTGACGCTGGACGAAGAGCTCGCGGTCTTCTATTGGCCCGCGGTCGAGCTATGCGATCCCGCGGCGGTCGCGGCGGCAGTCGCGCTCGAGAAGCTCGCCCGCGAGGAGCAGACCATTCGCGTAACCACCATAGTGCCGAAGGGCACGAGAAATGCGATCGAGCGCCTCGGCGTCCCCTACCCGGGGGAGACCCTCGAAGTTCCTCCGCGCCAATACCACGCGGCGGGTTGGCTCGTGCCGCTTCCTCGGGTTGAGGTTTGGAGTCGCGACGGAAGATTGATGCTGCTGAAGGCGATTCCGCCCAACCCGAATCAAGCCACGCAGCTCGGGGAGGAGATCCGATGGTTTCTCGCCATTCCCGTCATGTGAAGCGAATCCACCGTGCCCTCCTGTGGTTCGCTCTTGGTCTCGCACCTCCGCTGGTCCCGGGAGCCGATGCGCTCGGAGGTCCCGTCTTCGTGGACCGTCGTGGCGATCCGGTCGCTGGCGCTCGGATATTCTTGTTCGACCGAGTGGAGGAGAACGCAAGCCTGATGGCACGTTCCGAGGCCTACTTCGAGACTCGAACCGGATTCGACGGACGCCCCGTCGATCGACTCCCGATCTCGGAGGGCGTCCTCGTCGTGGTGGATGACGGGCGACACGCACCCTGGGAATGGCGCGAGCGCGAGGATCTGCCGGAACGGGTCGTCTTCCGCGAAGGAGCATCTCTATCGGGTACCTTTCGGCTCGTCGCCGGTCCAGAAGGCTCGATCCCGCTGCTCGCGGCCTGCGCGAGCTGGGAGAAGTCCTATGAAGAGTGGCGGAGAACGGTCAGGTTCGAGCGCTGTCGTTTCGAACAGGAGAAGAATCGGTTTCGATTGTCCGGAATACCCGAGACGCCAGTCATGGTCGAGCTGCGCGCACCGCTGGCGTTACCGTGGCGACGCGAAGCGCGAGCCAACGAAGACCTCCAGGCTCTGCTGGAGCCTGGAATCCTGATTCAAGGCCAAGTCGAGGACGGTCGTGGGGCGCCCATCGCCGGAGCCGAGATACGCGCGGCCAGCGGAGAGGCCGATGGCACCGCAATCTCGAATCACAACGGCGCTTTTGCGCTCGCCGTGCGCAGCCTGCCGATAGAGATGGTTGCTCAGGCGGATGGGTATCGCCGCCTGAGCCTGGTTGCCCAGGCCGAGCGCCTCGACCGCGAGAAGAAGATCCGGATTCGACTCGATCCCGCATTCGTGGTCCGGGGCGAGCTGCGGGCAACGTGCGGCCACTTACCCGACCCCATTCGGCTCGACCTGGGCTCGGTCGAGGGGGGTACGAGCCCGAAGTCCCAGGCGCTGTCGCTGACGGCCGAGCAGGGGAAGCTTCGCCTCGAGGTCGAGCGCCCCGGCCGCTACACGGTCAGAGTCGGCGGAAGAGGGGTTCGCTGGAGCGACCCGATTCCATTCGAGGCGGAAATGCAAGGGGTCTGGGATCTCGGACTCATCGAGCTCGGATGTGGTGCCGGGGTTCGCGGCCGCGTCGTCTCGGCCGCATCCGGCGAGGCGTTGCCGCGAGTACGTCTCCTTCTTCGCCCGAAGGGAACAGGCATCCTGGAGCAGCTGCGATTTCACGAGGCCCATCGGACCTCGACGGGCGCGAGCGGCGAATTCGAGATCCTCGGCGCGCGCTCGGGAGCGTATGTCCTCAGAGCGGCCGGGCCGGGAGGTCTCCGGCGCGACGAGCCTATCGAGCTGGAGCAGGACGAAGTCGTCGATCTGGGAACGCTCCGCTTGGCACCCCCGGTCCTCGTCTTGGGGCGGGTCGAGTCCAGGTCCGGGAAACCAAGATCCGGCGTCCTCGTCGAAGCGCTGGATTCTCAAGGGACGCTCCTTGAGCCCTTGGCCCTTGCGACGAGCACCGACGACGGGAGCTTCGAGTTTCCCTTGTCCGCCGGAAGATACCTCCTGCGAGCGCGAAGAGGGCGAACCCTGGTGGCCCAGGAGGTCGATGTCCCCGAGGGCGAGGAATCGATCGAGGTCGCCCTGACTACCCGGGAGGTACGCCTGCTCGGAATTGTCCGGTCGGCGGGCGAAGCGGTACCCGGTGGCTGGGTGGAATGGGTGGATGCCGCCGATCCGGGCCTGCGCCGGGGGAAGCTCGTCCTGCAGTCCGATTCCGCCGCCGCGGGCGGATCGTCAATTCACGGTCTGCCGGAATCTCGGACGGGAACCGAAGTTCGGGCGGACGGGACATTCGAGATCGAAGAGGCCGCCGCGGGCCGCGGGTGGCTCGACTACGAGAGCCGGGCGGGGAGGAGACACCGACAGCCGGTCGACCTTCTGGACGTGACCGAGACATTCGTCGTCGTGGACCTCGACGCCCCGCCCCTCGAGGGCCTCGTCGTGGAGGAAAGCTCGGACTCAGGAATCGAGGCGACCGTTGCCCTTCTGTCGGAAAGCGGCGGGCGCGTTGCCGCATCGCCCTCGAGCCCGTTGTCGGGCTTCTCGTTCGAGAATGTGGAGTCGGGAAAGTATCGAATCGAGGCGCGCGCGGAGGACTATGCAACGGGCTCTTGGCCGATCGAGCTCGCCGACGAGAGGTCGCCGCTCCGGCTGGCTCTCGAGAGGGCAGAGAGCGCGTCGATTCGAGTCCGTTTGCGACGAGAGGGAGGGGAGCCCGTCTCCTGGGCGGCGGTCGCACTGCTGACCGAGTCCGGCGCGGTCGTGCGGTCGCTCCACACCAATCCCGCGGGGGAGATCAAGTTCGTTGAGCTCGCGGCTGGACGCTACCTTGTGGCGTGGTCGGATGCCCTAGCCGGTGCCGGTGCGTCGGGGCCGTTTGCGGTGACCGCCGGGGAGCCCGCAGAGGCGGACCTTCTCCTGGGGCGAGGAAGTGACCTCTTCGTCGAGTGTCCGGCCGAAAGTTGTGGAGGCCACCTACTGCAGTGGGCTCAGGTGCTGACGAGCTCCGGAGTGGACATCGGCTTTCTCCTGAGTGGCCTGGGCTCGGCGCGAAGCGTGTCGTCCAACGGGGCGTTGCGGCTCGGGAGGCTCTCTCCTGGTGCCCCCTACCGGGTGAGGCTCTCTATCGGGGACTACCAGGGCGATTTCACGGTGATGCCGGGCGGCGGCGCGATCACGCTTCATCTTCCGTGACAAGCGGACGTGTTCCAGTTGAACAGAAGCAACGACTAAAGGTGGCCGAGGCGCTCTCCCATCTCGTGGCACTGGCGCAATGCCGCGCGGAGGCGACTCGAGCGAGCCCGAGCGCGAGGCGATCGGGCCGGCGATCCACGAGCCGCGCGTCCACGAGCTCCCCGAGATCCTCGCCTTCAAGGTCTGCAAGGGGGAGAAGAACTTCCTCGCCTGGATCGAGGGCTCGCTCGACAAAGACGCCCCCTTCTCCGACGAAGAAGAACGCGACGGCCTCGACGAGACGAACTACTAGAGCGCCTGCTCGCCGATCGTGGGTGCCCCCGCGCCAGCTTGCCTGGCGTTCTGCCGGCGGCGCCCTCTCCGCGCCCCATTCATGTCGTCCTGAGCGCAGCGAAGGACCTTGCGTGATCGGCGAGGAGCCACCGTCCTCGCTTCTTCAGGCGAGGGCGCGAGATCCTTCACTTCGTTCAGGATGACAGTGGGCAGGCGTTCAGGGTGACAACGGGCGCAGTTCCGGCTGACATCGGGGGGCGTTCAGGCTGACGTCGGAGGGCAATCAGGCCGACATCGAGCAGGGGCTTGTGTCTCGCCCTGGCAGGAACGAGACGCGGTGTGCGTGGGTGCCTTGCCGGAGGAAGCTTGAGGGCTCGCATGCTGAAGGATGCGAGCGCCTGAGTAGCGGCCGCGAGACCGAACGCAGCCGGCCGCTCCAAGAGACTCCAGGCGGACGGCGGTTCCGCAGGCAAGGGACCCACGCACGCCGCCCCGCCACCAGAGGCGCCCAACAACCGAATCAGCGTGTATTCAGAACGAGCGCAGCGAATCCGCAGCGCCCCCCTTCGGCTTACTTCTCCGCGGTCCTCGAATCGCTGTCCGCTGCGTGGGGCGGAGTCACCGTGCCGGTCTGCGCGTCGAGCGTCTTGGTGTCGTAGTAGACGTGCTCCTCGGCGAGCTTGCCGCCGGCGATGCGCCACATCGTGGCGCCCGAGACGTCGACCTTCGCCGGCTCCGCGCCTTCGGCCGTGAAGGTGCCCGTGACCGTCCACTCGGCGAATGCGACGTCCTTGCCGTAGGCGGCCTGGTTCATGACGATGTGGAAGTCGGGATAGGTGGCGTGGACCTGCTGCATGAACGCCTTCAGCTCGTCGATGCTGTCGGCGTTCTGGTCGGGGGCGCGGCGGACGTAGTTCGCGGCCAGCAGGCCGTCGAGCTTGGCGTAGTCTCTCGCGTCCCAGACCTCGAACATGGTGTCCATCATGGGCGCGTACTCGGCGGCGTAGTCGGGAGCGGCCGGAGCGGCGGGCGCCGGCGCCTGGGCCTGGCAGGCGGCGAGCGACGAGAAAGCGACGGCAAGTACGGCGAGACGGGCGATGCGTGAGCCATTGCGCATGCGTTGCTCCTTCACTGGGTTGCTGGAGAGAGGGGTTCACTCCCGGCGCGCGGAGCGCTGGGCGGAACTCGAGACGCCTGGAATCAGAGGTGCAGAAATCAGGGTATCACGGCGAGCGGCGAGCGGGCGGGCGGGCCTGCCGTTCCGGCGCGAGCGGTGACAGGTGCAGAGCGGCAGCTGTCACCGGCGCAATCTCAGACCGCGGCGAGCGCCTGCTCGACGTCGGCGAGGAGGTCCTCGACGTCCTCGATGCCGACCGAGATGCGCACCAACCCGTCGGTCAAGCCGAGCTCGGCGCGGCGGTCGGCGGGGACCGAGGCGTGGGTCATCGACGCCGGGTGGCAGGTCAGCGTCTCGACGCCGCCCAGGCTCTCGGCGAGCGAGAGCACCTCGACCCTGTCGAGGAAGCGCTTCGCCGCGTCGTAGCTGCCGAGCTCGAAGGCGACCAGTGCGCCGAAGCCCGAAGCCTGGCGCTTCTGCATCGCGTGTCCCGGGGAATCCGGCAGCCCAGGATAGAAGACCTTCTCGACCTTGGCGTGCCCGTCGAGCAGCGCGACCAGCGCATGCGCGTTGGTCTCGTGCCGTTCCATGCGCACGCCGAGCGTCTTGATGCCCCGCAGCGTCAGGAACGAATCGAAGGGCGAGAGGATCGCCCCTTCCGACTTCTGCAAGAAGTAGAACCACTCCCCCTGCTCGGCCGACTTCGCGATGAGCGCGCCGCCGATCGAATCCGAGTGGCCGTTGAGGAACTTCGTCGTCGAGTGGATGACGACGTCCGCACCGAGCTCGAGCGGGCGCTGGAAATAGGGTGACAGGAACGTGTTGTCGACCGCGAGCAGCAAGCCGCGCGCGTGCGCGAGCTCGGCGGCGCCCGCGAGGTCGGTCACCTCCATCATCGGATTGGTCGGTGTCTCGACATAGATCATCCGCGTCGTCGACCGGATCGCCGCGCGGACGTCGTCGAGCTTCGTCGAGTCGACCCAGCTCGACTCGACCCCGTAGCGGTCGAGCACCTGCGTCATGAAGCGAAAGGTGCCGCCGTAGACGTTGCGCGAGAAAACCACGTGCTCGCCGGTCTTGACCAGCGTCATCAGCGTCGCGATCGCCGACATGCCCGAGGCGAAGGCGTGCCCCGAAGAGCCGCCTTCGATCGCCGCCAGATTCTCCTCGAGCGCGAAGCGCGTGGGGTTCTGCACCCGCGCGTACTCGAAGCCCTTGTGCACGCCGAGCTCGTCGAGGACGTAAGTCGACGTCGCGTAGATCGGCACCGTGACCGAGCCGGTGGTCGGATCGGGGTGCTGCCCGGCATGAATCGCGCGGGTCGAGAATCCTCGGGACTTCCAATCGCCTTTCACGCGGGAGCTCCTCGCTCGAACGGTCCCGAAGGACCCCGGAAAGCGGGCAGTGTAGCAAGGGCGCGCCCAGTCTCCAGCCGAAGGAGCGCACGATGCCGGCGCGCAACCCCACCCAGAACCTGGATCGCGACCTCGGGCGGTGCGTGGGGTTCGATGCGCAGACGGCGGGGGGTCCCCATTCCCTGATTGGCTGCGATCATCATGGGGTTCCCCGCAAGCAGCGAGCCCCACGTGCCGCACGAGGCCAGCGCCGCGGCGTGGCAACGGGGCCACCGCCGTGAGCGCTAGGATCGACCCATGACGGCGACGAAGGAGTTCACCCCCCTCGAATGGCGCGACGATGGCCTCGCCCTGCTCGACCAGACGAAGCTCCCGGCCGAAGAGGTCTGGCTGCATCCGACGCGCGTCGAGGAGGTCGCCGACGCGATCCGCCGCCTCGCCGTCCGCGGCGCCCCGGCGATCGGCGTCGCCGCCGCCTACGGCCTGGTCGTCGCGCTGCAAGACGAGCTCGACAGCGAGCCCGACCTCGATCGCCGCTTCGAGCGCGCGTCGCGCCTGCTGCTGGCGACCCGGCCGACCGCGGTCAACCTGCGCTGGGCGCTCGAGCAGGGCGCCCAGACCTGGCAGTTGCTCGCCGAGCGCCCGCGCGACCGGGCGATCGGTGCCCTGCTCGACTGGGCGCGCGCCCTCCACGCCGACGACATGGATCGCAACCGGCGCATGGCCGAGCATGGCGCGGCGCTGTTCGAGCCCGGCGATCGCGCCCTCACCCACTGCAACGCCGGTGCGCTCGCCACCGGCGGCATCGGCACCGCCGTCGGCGTGCTCGGCGCCGCCTTCCGCCAGGGCCGCCTGGCGCAGGTCTGGGTCGACGAGACGCGCCCGCTGCTCCAGGGGGCGCGCTTGACCGCCTGGGAGATGGGGCGGCTCGGCATCCCGCACCGGGTCGTCACCGACTCGATGGTCGGCGCGCTGATGAGCCGAGGGTGGGTCGACCGCGTCGTCGTCGGCTCCGACCGGATCGCCGCCAACGGCGACGTCGCCAACAAGATCGGCACCTACACGGTCGCCGTTCTCGCCCACCGCCATGGCGTCCCCTTCTACGTCGCGGCGCCGCTGTCGACGGTCGACCCGCGCACCGCGAGCGGCGCCGACATTCCGATCGAGGAACGTGCGAGCGACGAGGTCATCCGCTTCTCGGGCGTCCGCACCACCCCCACGGGCTCGGAGGGATTCAACCTCGCCTTCGACGTGACGCCCGCCGAGCTCGTCGCCGCCATCGTCACCGAGGCGGGAGTGCACCGTCCTCCCTACGGCCCGGCGCTCGCCGCCGCGCTCGGCGGACCGGCGGGTGAGCCCGAAGCCGAGCCCTGAGCGTCTTGCCGCCCGCTCAGCGCGGCGCGCGAGCGGCGTCGATCTCGCCGCGGTCGCCGAGCAGCTCCCAGCGCTGGAGCGACAGTGGCACGTTGCCGTTCTTCCAGAGCGAGTCGTGAAAGCCGCGCAGCGAGAAGGCGGCGCCCTGAGTGATCCTGGCGTCGGCGAGAAGCCGGAGGATCTGCAGCTTGCCGATCTGGTACGAGATCGCCTGCCCTGGCGCCGAGGCGAAGAAGGCGGCTTCGGCGAGCGCGGTCTCCCGGTCCATTGGCACCTGGGTGGCGAGCAGGTCGGCGGCCGCCGCGATCGAAAGGTCGCCAATCGCCAGGCGGACGTCGACCTCGACCCGAAGGGCGCGCAAGCGAGCGAAGTTGTAGATGACCTCACGCACCCGCGGCCGATCGTCGAAGAGCCCGGCCTGGAGCATCAGCTCCTCGTTGTAGAAGGCGATCCCCTCGTTGGCGCCCGAGTCGTAGTAGTGGCGGCGGATCCAGTCCTCGTGCGCCCAGGAGAGGACGAGCTGGAGGTAGTGGCCATGGCTCTCGTGCGCGATCTGGGTACGCGGGTCGGCCGCGTAGGCCCGATAGAAGTAGCCGGCTTCGGGCGAGGGCTCGTCGATCCAGGCGGTGCCGTCCTCGCCGAGCCGGGCCGGACCGGTGAAGTCGTTGTTGACCCCGAGCGCGGCGAGCGGCGCGAGGTACCCGGGCTTCGGCCGCAGCCGATAGAATTTCACCCAGGCGGGCACCGTCTGGATCCCCTCTCGTTCGAGAAAGCGGCGCACGGCGACCATGTCGCGCGCCATCGTCGCGACCTGTTGGTCGCGGTTGTCGGGCAGCGCGAGCGCAGGACGGCTGCGGTCGCGGTTGGCTTCGAGCGCCTCGAAAGCGACGGCGCGGTCCCACTCTTGCCGGCCCATTGCGACGAGTTGCTCTGGCGAGAAGGGGTAGAGCGCCACTTCGTGGAGGAAGTAGAGATAGGCGTCGCGGCCGACCGCGGTCTCCGCGCGGAATCCGGGCGCGGCCTCCCGTAGCCACTCGCGGTAGCGGGCGAGCGCCTCCGCCGCCGCGCGCGCCGCGGCGGGGAGCAACGCGGCGCGCGCGGGCGGCAGCTCCGGCGCGAGCTCGTGCGCCACGGTCGCGAGCTGGGTCTCGACCTCGGCGAGAGCGTCGAGCGCGAGACGCGCGAACGGGGCGCGGCCGTCCTCGAGGTTGGCGCGTGCCGCCGCGACCGTCGCGGGCACGCTCGCCAAGCGCGCGAGCACGCTCTCGGCACGGGCGGTGTCGAACGGCGGCGGCGCGAGCAGCGTCTCGAACAGCGCGCCCAGCGTCTGATCGACGTAGAAGAGGGGGTTGGTGCGCCAGGTCGGAGCGACCACGAGCTCCCAGCGGGCGCGCGCCAGCGCCGAACCGATCAGTCGATGGTCGACTCGTCGCGCAATCGAACCGCTCTCGGGGTCGAGCGCGCGGAAGCGCGCCGCGAGCGTCTCGAGCTCGACGATGCGCCCGTCGATTCGCGCGCGCGACCAGTCCGGCGTCCAACCCGCCGGCCGATCGAGGCGCGGGATGTCGTCGCCGGACACCGGCTGATTCGCCGCGCGCCAGATCCAGAAGTCCCGGGCCACCGTCTCGAGGTCTTCGGCGGCCGCGGGTGGGGCAAGGAGCGCGGCGAGGGCGAGAAGCGCGAGTGCGCGCATGGGTAAACCTCCAAGAGTGTCGCGCGATCCTCTCCGGGGTGGTCGCCCAGGGCAAGCGTGGCGTTCACCGGCCGCAGCCCGGCGTCGGCCGGTGGCGCAGGTCCGCCGCAGCAGCGGCGACGTAGGATCCCTTTATGAACGCCGTCGAGGTCGAGGGCCTCACCAAGCGCTTCGGCGAGCTGCGAGCGCTCGCCGGTGTCGACCTCACCGTCGCGACGGGCGAGGTGCTCGGCCTGCTCGGTCCCAACGGCGCGGGCAAGTCGACGCTGGTACGAGCCTTGGTCGGCCGCGTCCGCGCCGACGCCGGCGAGATCCGTCTGCTCGGGCGCCGTGCCGACGAGCCCGGCGCGCGCGCCGCGCTCGGCTACGTGCCGCAAGAGATCGCGCTCTACGGCGTGCTGACCGCGAAGCAGAACCTCGCGCTCTTCGGTCGCTTGATGGGACTCGGCGGCGAGGACCTGGATCGGGCAGTCGCCGCCGCGCTCGCTTTCGCCAACCTCTCGGACCGGTCCGGCGATGCGGTCGAGCCTTTCTCGGGGGGAATGAAGCGGCGGCTGAACCTCGCCATCGGCATCCTCGCCGAGCCGAAGATCCTGCTTCTCGACGAGCCGACGGTCGGCGTCGATCCGCAATCGCGCGAGCGGATCTACGGCATGATCGTCGAGCTCGCTGCGCGCGGTGTCGCGATTCTCTACACCACGCACTACATGGAGGAGGCCGAGCGCCTCTGCGACCGGGTCGCGGTGATCGACCATGGCCAGGTGATCGCGACCGGCACCCAAGAGGAGCTGGTGCGGTCGACCATCGGCTCCGGGCGGCAGGTTGTCGTCCACGCCGCGCGCCCGATCGACGGCACCATCTCGGCGAGCTTTCCCGACGCCGAGATCGATGGTGCGACGCTGCGCCTCGCGACCGTCGAGCCGGCCGTCACGATTCCGCTGCTGCTGACCGCGCTCGAAGCCGCCGGGGTCGGCGTCGCCGACATGGAGCTCCAGAGCCCCGGGCTCGAGAGCGTCTTTCTCCATCTGACCGGAAGGGGGCTACGCGAGTGATCGGTACGCTCGTCGCCGCCGGCTGGCGGCAGCTCTCGCGCGATCGCGCGGCGCTCGCGCTCTCGTTCGTCCTGCCGATCGTCTTCTTCACCATCTTTGCGCTGATCTTCGGCGGCAGCGGAAAGAGTGGCACCTCCAAGCTCCGGCTCTTGCTGGTCGACGAGGACGCGAGCGCGCGCTCCGCGCGCTTCGTCGCGGCGCTCGAGGCCGAGAGCGCCTTCGATCTGCGCCGCGCGCCGCGCACAAAGGCGGACGAGCCGCCCCCTGCGCCCTACGACCGCGGCTCGGCCGAAGCGGCGATTCGCGCCGGCGACGCAGCGATCGCTCTCGTCATCCCGCGAGGATTCGGCGCGGCGGAGTTTTCCTTCGGCCCGAGCGGCGGTGCGAAGCCGCGAGTCGAGTTGCTGACCGACAGCTCCGATCCGATCGCCGCGCAAATGACCGCGGGGCTGTTGCAGAAGGTGATCTTCACCGGGCTCCAGGACCTTTTCCTCGAGGGGGGGATCGACTCGCTCGACCAGGTCGCCGCCTTCACGCCCGAGCAGCGCACGAGCCTGGACGCCCTGCTCGAGTCGGTCGGCGAGCAGAGCGGCGGGCCGATCGCCGGGAGCGCGGCGGGAACGGCAGCCGCGCAACCGATCGAGATCGAGACGCGCGACCTGATGGGCGAGGGCAAGAAGAATCCGCTGGTCGCCTTCTACGCGGCGGGCCTCGGCGTGATGTTCCTCCTCTTCACCGCGGCTGGCGCTGGCGGAGCGCTGATCGAGGAGCGCGAGAGCGGCACGCTCGACCGTCTGCTCTCGACGCGCGTGACGATGGGCCAACTCTTGGCCGGCAAGCTCCTCTACTTGGCCTCGCTCGGCTTCGTCCAGCTGGTGGTGATGTTCGTTTGGGGTTGGGCACTGTTCGGTCTCGAGCTGCCGAGCCACGTCGCGGGGTTCGTGCTGATGGCGATTCCGACGGCGCTCGTCTCGTCGGCCTTCGGTCTGTTGCTCGCGGCAGTTTGCAACACGCGCAAGCAACTCGTTGCTGTATCTAACTTGGTCATCCTCTCGATCTCGGCACTCGGCGGCTCGATGTTTCCCCGTTTCCTCATGCCGGAGGTGCTCCAGCAAGCGAGCCTGGCGATGTTCAATGCCTGGGCGCTCGAGGGCTTCCTCGATGTTTTCTGGCGCGAGGAGGGGCTGGTCGCGATCCTGCCGGAGATCGCGGTGCTTCTGGTCTGGACGGTCGGTCTCTTTCTCGCCGCGCGCCGGATCGCACGCAAGTGGGAGATCGTTTAGCAACCGGAGAGCCACGGCCGGTGCCGGGCGCGTAGGGTGGACAGATGGCGAAGCAGTTGAATCTTCTCGTGACTGGCGCCACCGGCTACGTCGGCGGCCGGCTCGTGCCGCGGCTACTCGACGCGGGCCACAGCGTGCGCTGCCTCGCGCGCGACCCGACTCGGCTCGACGGACGCCCCTGGCGCGATCGGGTCGAGGTCGTCGCGGCCGACGTCCTCGCGCCCGAGACGCTCCCGTCCGCGCTCGCCGGCATCGAGGTCGCCTTCTATCTCGTCCATAGCCTTGGCACCGGTGAGGAGTTCGTGAGCCGAGACCAGGAGGCGGCCTCCGCCTTCGGCGCCGCGGCGCGCGCGGCGGGCGTCGGGCGGATCATCTATCTGGGAGGCCTCGGCGATCCGGCGACCGACCTCTCGCACCACCTGCGCTCGCGCCAGGAGAGCGGCGCAGCGCTGGGCCAGGCGGGGGTCGCGGTGACCGAGCTGCGCGCCGGTGTCGTGGTCGGCTCCGGCAGCCTCTCCTTCGAGATGATCCGCTACCTCGCCGAGCGGGTGCCCGTGATGATCTGCTCGCAGTGGGTCTACACGAGAACGCAGCCGATCGCGATCCGCAATGTCCTCGACTACCTGATGGCCGCTCTCGACCACCCGGAGAGCTCCGGTCGCGTGATCGAGATCGGCGGGGCCGACATCTTGACCTACGGCGAGATGATGACCGGCTACGCGCGCGTACGCGGCCTCAAGCGCTGGCTGCTGCCGGTTGCCGTGCTCACTCCCCGCCTCTCCGCTTACTGGGTCCATCTCGTCACGCCGATCCCCGCTGCGATCGCCCGGGCGCTGATCGCCGGCCTGAAGAACGAGGTGCTGGTGCGCGACCGCTCCGCCCGCGAGCTCTTCCCCGAGGTCGAGCCGTTCGGCTACCGCGAGGCGGTAGCGCGCGCGCTCGAGCGGCTCGAGGCCGGGCGGGTCGAGACCAGTTGGCACGACGCGCTCGCCTCGAGCCAGGGAGACTTGCGGCCAGTCGAGCTCACGCAGCGCGAAGGAATGATTCTCGAGCGCCGGCAGCGGATCGTCTCGGCGCCGCCGGAGCGGGTCTTCGGCGCGTTCAGCCGGCTCGGCGGCGCGCGTGGCTGGCTCTACATGAACTGGGCTTGGCGCCTGCGCGGCGCTTTCGACCGCCTGGTCGGCGGTGTCGGCATGCGCCGCGGGCGGCGCCACCCCGTCGAGCTCCGCGCCGGCGACGCGCTCGACTTCTGGCGGGTCGAGGCGGTCGAGCCCGGGCACCTGCTGCGACTGCGCGCCGAGATGAAGATGCCCGGCCGCGCCTGGCTCCAGCTCGAGGCCCGAGCGCACCCCGAAGGCAGCCTGCTCGGCCAGACCGCTTTCTTCGCGCCCAAAGGGCTCGGCGGGTTTCTGTATTGGTACGCGCTCTACCCGGTGCACGCGCTGATCTTCAGCGGCCTCGCCCGCCGCCTCGCCGAGCTCGCCATGGCGCCGGTCGGAGATGCGCCGGGCTAGATCACCCGCTCGTTGCCGCCGTCGACGGGAATCTGCGCGCCGGTGGTCTTGCTGAAGAGATCCCCCGCCAGCGCCGCGACGAGCGCCCCGACGTCGGCCGCCGAGACCTCGCGGGCGAGCAGGTTGCGGCGCCGGTACTGCCCGACCGTGAGACCGTAGCGCGCGGCGCGCGCGGCGAGGACGCCCGCGGTCCAGAGGCCGGTGTCGAAGACCGCGTCGGGATGGATGACGTTGACGCGGATGCGCTCGCGCGCGAGCTCGAGCGCGGCGACGCGCGCCAGTTGCGTCAGCGCCGCCTTCGACGCCGAATAGGCTGCGGCTCCTGGGCCCGGCGCCGGCACGTTCTTCGAACCGATGACGACCACCGCGCCCCCCGCCGGCGCATGGCGCAGCAGCGGCACGGCCTCGCGCCAGAGGGCGAGGTGCGAGTCGACGTTGACCGCGAAGCTGCGCCGCCATGCGGCGTCGGTGAGCTCGGCGATCGGCGTGCCGGCCGTGAAGACGCCGACGTTCGACACGAGGATGTCGAGTCCGCCGAAACGCCGCGCCGCGAGCGCGACAGCGGCCGCGACAGGGCGCCTGTCGGTGGCGTCGCCGACCAAGCCGACGAAGTCGCCGGCGAGCTCGCCAGCCACGAGGTCGAGGCCGACCACCGCCGCCCCCTGCTCGAGCAGGGCGCGCGCCGAGGCACGGCCGATGCCCGACGCCGAGCCGGTGACCAGCGCGACGCGCCCGGCGAGGGGCGGTGCGCCGACGTCGCGGAGTTTCGCGCGCTCCGGCGCCCAGTGCTCGAACTCGAAGCTCGCCGCGGGTCCGAGCGGCCGGAAGCCGCCGAGCGCCTCGGCGCGCTCGATCGCCCAGGCGGTGCGCTCGTAGAGCGCCGCCGCGAGCGCGGCTGCGCGCGCGTTCGGACCGAAGCCGACGACGCCGGTGCCGGGCAGCAGCACCACGCGCGGCGCCAGGTCGAGCCGCGCCAGCCCGCGTCCCCTGTCGTAGCGCGCGAACTCGCGCTCGTAGGCGCGGCCATAGCGCGCCAACGTGCGCTCGATGGCGGCCGGCCGGGCGACGACGAGCGGCAGGCGGCGGGTCCGAATCAGGTGGTCGGGGGTGAGCGGTCCGCGCTGGGTCACCCGTCCGAGGTCGTCCCGGTCGAGAAAGCCGAGGAGCTCGGCCGAGCTCGCGAGTGTCGCCGCCAGCGGCCGCCCGGCGACGGCCGAAACCGCGCCGCGCAGCCGAGCGAGGTCTGCCGGCGGCCAGGGCTCAGGTCGCCCGGGGCGCCCTGGGCGCTCGGGACGCGGGCGGCGCCGTGGCAGGCGCGGCAGCCTGCGGGCGGCGCGTCCGGAGAGCTCGAGCAATGTCTCGTAGCTCTCGCGCGCGTCGTCGGCGAAGGCGAAGAGGCCATGGTTCTCGAGCACCAAACCGCGCGGAGCGCGGCCGTCACGGATCGCCGCGCGGTAGAGGCGACGGCAGCGGCGCGCGAGCTCGAACCCCGGCTTGACGTAGGGGACGATGAGGCAGTCCTCGCCGTAGACCTCGGCCGCTCGCCGCGACCCCTCGGGGCTCTGCAGCCAGGCGAGCAGCGCTTCGGGGTGGGCATGGTCGACGAAGCGGAAGGGGAGGAACGCGTGCAGCAGGGCCTCGAGCGAAGGCGGCGGCGCGTCGGGTTCGAGCCTTAGGCGCAGCAGCTCGCGACGCATCGCGCCATCGTCGAGCGCCGGCAGATCGAGCAGCCGCAGCGCCGGCGCCAGCTCGAGCGGCGTGAAGGCGGCGGCGTCGATCGTCGCCAGGTCGGCTCCGCTCGCTTTGACGTAGAGCGCCGCAACGCTCTCGCCATGGAGCGAGTCCCAGCCGACCTTGACCGAAGTGTTGCCGCCGCCGGCGTAGACGAGCGCGGGCTCGGCGCCGAGCAGGCGCGAGGTGTAGACGCGCAGACCGAGCTCGGGCGGGTCGGTCGCGCGGGCGGCGCGGCGGGCGGCGCGCGGCTCCCAGCGGCTCTTCGGCGACGTGCTGGGAGCGGCCATGGTTCGAGTGTACCCGTCTCGCCGCTCAGCCGGCACTCGCCGCCCAGACCGCCTCGAACGCCGATTCGGCGGCGCGGCGATCGCCACCGAGCGCCGCCGCGATCGCGGCGACAGTGCGCGCGAGCGGCTCCGGAGCGCGGGTGACGTGGCCCATGTGACCGACGCGGAAAGAGCTGCCGGCGAGCGCGGCGTGGAGGCCGCCGGCAACCTGGACGCCGCGCTCGCGGATCGCGCCCAACAGCTCGTTGCCGTGCCCCGCCGGGAAGCGGAGCGCCGAGAGCGTGTGGGCGGCGATCTCCGGTCGCGCCGGCACCGGCGCCAAACCGAGCACGCTCCAGGCGGCGCCGAGCGCGGCGGCGGCTCGGGCGTGGCGCGCGAGCACCCGCGCGATCGCGACAGCCGGGTCGGGCGCCTCTTCGAGGAGCTCCGAGAGGCCCGCTTCGAGCGCGCGCACGAGCGTCGTCGGTGGCGTCGAGAAGTAGCGTGGCGTCCCCGCCTCGTAGCCCGCCATCACCGGGCGCCAGGCCTCCCAATCGCCCGCCAGCGGTGGTGCCACGGCGAGCGCGGCGCGCGCCTCGAGCGCGCGCGGGCTCGCGACCCAGAGCGCCAGGCCCGCCGGCAGGCCGAGCGCTTTTTGCGAGGCGGTGAAGTAGACGTCGGCGTCCCACGCCGCCATCTCGAAGCGTTCGCCCGCGGTGGCGCAGACGCCGTCGAAGACGGCGAGGGCGCCATGCTCGCGCGCCAGTCGCGCCAGCGGCTCCGGGTCGACGAGCACGGCGGTCGAGGTGTCGACATGCGTCGCGAAGAGCGCCTTGAACGGCCGGCCCGAACCGCGGGCGTGCTCGAGCGCCGTCGCCACGCTCGCCACCGCGGGCGCCTCGCCGGGGGACGCCTCGACCCGCTCGACCTCCGCGCCGCGCCGGCGGAGCATCTCGGCCATCCGCTCGCCGAAGTAGCCGGAGACGACGACGAGGGCACGCTCGCCGGGAGCGACGACGTTGGTTGCCGCCGACTCCATCGCGAGTGTGCCGCCGCCCGGCACGGCGAAGGCCGTCGCGTCGTCGCCGGCGCGCCAGACGACGCGCATCGCTCGGAGCGCGGCGCCGAAGGAGGCGACAAGGTCAGGATCGAGATGGCTGAGCGGTGGCTCGGCGGCGGCAGCGGCGACGCGCGGCGAGATCTCGACCGGACCGGGGATCATCAGTAGGGGGCGGACGTCGGACATCTGGGCTCTCCTCTGGCGCGACGGGCGCCGCGGCATTCTCCCCGATCACGCTGGCGGCTAGGGGGAGTAGACTCTAGGGCGTGAGCAACTCCGGGATCCTGCCGCGGCACGGCATCCGGCTCGAAGCGCTGGCCGACGCCGCCCGCGCGCTCGGCGGCGTGCGACGCGGCGAGCTCGAACCCGGCGACCGTCTGCTCGTCTCCACCCGCAACTCGATCTACGCGCTGACGGCGCGCCCGGACGGCACCTTCCTCGTCTCGGGCGGCTGGTACGGGCGCACTGGACGGGGCGAGGTCCGCCTCGCGATCGCTGGCTGCACCGCGGGCGGCCGCGCCCTGTTCACCGACCTTGTCGCCGCGCCCGGGCTCTTCCTCGAATTCGGCGACGGCACCTCGACCACCCGCATCCGCCGCATCCGTCGCCTGCCGCCCCGCCACGTCTCCTAGGCCGAGCACCGCCCCGCGGGTTCTCGTTAACCTCGCCCCGGTCGCCCAGTAGACCCGGTGGCAGCGGGCGGTTGCCGCCCGCTCGATTCGAAAGGAGACGCACCGTGGAGTTCATCGCACCGATGCTCGTCCTGATCACCGTCGCGCTTGTCATCGGCTCGATCGCCCGGGCGATCGTGATCAACCGCCGGCAGCGCGAGAACGCCAAGACCTGGGCCGAGGTGCAGGGTCGTTTGATCGACAAGTTCGGCAGCGCCGACGAGGTCGTCCGCTACCTCGAGAGCGACGCCAGCCGCGAGCTGCTCTTGGGCCAGGCGGCCGCGCCGGCAAGTCCGCACGGCCGCATCCTCGACTCGGTGCATTTGGGCCTCCTGGTGCTCGCCGGCGGCGTCGGGTTTCTCGCCGCGGGCGTGGTGAGCGACCGCCAGATCTCCGAAGTGATGCGGGTCTTCGGCGTTCTCGGCGTGGTGCTGGGGCTCGGCTTCATCGTCTCGGCGATGGCCTCCTGGTCGATGCTGCGCTCCTGGGGCCTCCTGCCCGAGAACAAGACCGACGAGGCCAGCTGAGCGTCGATGCCCGTCGCGCCGGCTCTCGCCGCCGAGACCGCGCCCCCGCGGCCGCGTTCCGCGCCGCTCGCGGAGCGCGTCGACGAGGGGGCGTTCACCCGCTTCTACGACGAGGTCGCGCCGCGGCTCTGGGCCTACCTCGTCAGCCAGACGCGGGACCGGGCTCTGGCGGAGGAGCTGGCGCAGGAAGCGTGGAGCCGCGTGCTCGCCTCGAAGCTCGAGCCGGAGAGCGACGAGCATCTCCGCCGCTACCTCTTCCGCACCGCGATCCATCTACTGCGGGATCGGGGGCGCGGCCTGGCGCGCGCGCCGCTCCCCCTGGTCGACGAGCTCGATCTTGCGACACCCGCGCCGCCGGTCGGGTTGCGCCGCGATCTCGGCCGGGCCTTCGCGGCGCTGCGGCCGAAGGAGCGCCGCCTGATCTGGCTCGCCCACGTCGAGGAGCTCGACCACCGCGCGATCGCCGAGGTAGTCGGCGCCCGCGCCGGCAGCGTGCGCGTGATGCTTCACCGCGCCCGCCGGCGGCTCGCGGAGCTGCTCGATCGGGACAACCTGGACAGGAGGGAAAGATGAACCACGAGTCCTGCACGCGCGGCGGCGGCATCGCCGCTGCCGCCGAGCGGCGAGCGCTCGACGCCGAAGAGCGCGACCACCTCCGCACCTGCGACGCCTGCGCCACCAATCTCGCCATCGCCGCGAGCCGGCGGCTCGCTCGCGACCTGGCCGCCGCGGCCCAGCTGCCGACCGCGCGACAGACGCTGCTGCGCGCTCGCCTGGCCGCGCGCCGCTGCGAAGCCGAGCGGCGGCTGCGGCCGCTGGTGATCTGGCAGTCGATCGTTCTCGCGGTCTCCTTGTCGGTGAGCGCCTGGCTCGCGCCGTCGCTGCTTCGGGCTCTGGTCGCCACACCGCCGGCGCAGAGCTCGGCCTCCCCGGCGCAACTCGTGTTCGTGGCCGGTGTCGCGCTGCTCGCGCTGCTCGCGGCGCTCTCCGTCGTCGCCATCGGCCGCCGCCGCACGGTCTGACCGGCGGCGGCCGCGCGGGTCGGGTAAGCTGCCGACCACCTTGATCGGCGAAAAGCTCGCGCACTACCGGATCACCGCAAAGCTCGGCGCCGGCGGCATGGGCGAGGTCTATCGCGCCGAGGACTCGAAGCTCGGCCGCGAGGTCGCGATCAAGGTGCTGCCCGCGGCGGTATCGCAGGATCCGGAGCGTCTGGCGCGCTTCGAGCGCGAGGCAAAGTTGCTCGCCGCGCTCAATCATCCGAACATCGCGGCGATCTACGGCTTGGAGGAGAGCGGACCGACCCGGGCTCTGGTGATGGAGTTGGTCGAGGGACCGACCCTCGCCGAGCGCCTCGAGGAGGGAGCGCTGTCGCTCGCGGAGAGCGTGAGGATCGCGCGGCAGATTGCCGAGGCGTTGGAGAGCGCGCACGCCAAGGGGATCATTCACCGCGACCTGAAACCGGCGAACGTCAAGCTCACGCCGGAGGGGAAGGTCAAGGTGCTCGACTTCGGCCTCGCCAAGGCGCTCGACGCCGAGGCGGGAGCCGCTTCTGGGTCGCTACTCGCCCACTCGCCGACGCTCACCGCGGGCGCGACGCTCCAGGGAGTGATCCTCGGCACCGCCGCCTACATGTCTCCGGAGCAAGCGAAGGGGCGCCCCGCCGACAGGCGCTCCGACATTTGGTCGCTCGGGGTGATCCTCTGGGAGATGCTCACCGGCCGCCGGCTGTTCGCGGGAGAGAGCGTGACCGAGACACTCGCCGCGGTGCTGCGCGAAGTGCTACCGCTCGGCGCGGTGCCCGCGACGACGCCCGGCTCGATCCGCCGCTTGCTGCGCCGCTGCCTCGAGCGCGAGCCCGCGAACCGTCTGCACGACGTCGCCGACGCCCGCATCGTCCTTGCCGACGTCGAAGCGGGGCGCGCGGACGACCCGGCGGCGGCACCCGGCGCCAGCGAGCCTGTCGCCCCGGCCGGCGGTCGCGGCCTCGCCGTGGCCGCGGCACTGGCGCTCGCGGCCGGCGCGTTCGTCGTGGGCTGGGCGCTTCAGCGCGCGCCCGCAGCGCCCGATCCGCCCGTCGCCGACGATGCCAGCGTGCGCCAGCTCACCTTCGAACCGGGGCTCGAGGCGGAGCCCTCCTTCTCCCCGGACGGCAACTACCTCGCCTACACCACCAACGACCGGGGGTCGCTCGACATCGCCATCCTGCCGCTCGCCGGCGGCGAGCTGCGGCGCCTGGTCGAGTCGGCGGCCGACGAGTCGCAACCCGCCTGGTCGCCGGACGGAACCCGGATCGCCTTCACCTCCGCGCAGGACCGCTCCGGCCGCCTCGCCCCGCTCGGTGGCCTCAACGTGCTGACGCCGTTCGTCCAGGCCCAGGGGGGCGATCTGTTCGTGGCGCCGGCGGCGGGGGGAGCCACGGCACGCCTGGCCGAGCGCGGCAGCTACCCGGCCTGGTCGCCCGACGGGCGGGAGATCGCCTTCCAGAGCGATCGGAGCGGCACCTGGGACATCTGGAAGGTGCCGGCGCGCGGCGGCGAGCCGACGGTGCTCTTCGCCGACGAGCAGATCGACTATCAGCCGGCCTGGTCGCCCGACGGCGCGTGGATCGCCTTCGCGTCCGCGAGTGGCCTGCGGGTCGCGCGGAGCGACGGCAGCGGTGAACCGCTCCGGCTGGTCGACGCCAGCACCGCGATCCTCTCTCCGGCCTGGTCGCCCGATGGCCGCCACCTCTACTTCTCCTGGAACCGGGGCGGCTACAAGCCGAGCCTTTGGCGTCTCGAGTTCCGGCCCGACGCCCCGGACCGGGTTCATCCGGAGCGGATCTCGCTCGGCGAGCAGGGCGACATCGACGTCGCGCTGAGCGCAGCGGGCGGGCGCCTGGCCTGGAGCAAGGTCGAGTATGCGCCCGACCTCTGGGAGCTCGAGCGGTCGACCGGGGCGCTGCGCCAGCTGACCACCTCGAGCAGCGTCGACGACTATCCGCACCTCGCGCCCGACGGCAGGACGCTCGCGTTCATGTCCGATCGCACGGGGCATGTCGGCATCTGGACGCTCGACCGGATTGACGGCCGGGCGGGCGTGATGACGCCGCCCGGGGTAGAGGCCGAGTACCCACGCTGGTCGCCGGACGGCCGGGCCTTGACCTATATCAGCGTGGACGAAGCGGGGCGGCAAGCGGTCGTCATCCAGGAGCTGGGCGAGCTCTCCGGGCGCGAAGTGGTGCGGGCGGGCAGCGCGCAGGAGCGCTTCAACAGTCCCCAGTGGTCTCCGGACGGAGAGCGGATCATCTTCATTCGTTCAGGGTCGGGAGCGGTGTCGGAGCTGGTGACGGTCTCGCCGTCGCAAGCCGACGAGCGGATCCTCGCGCGCTTTCCCTCCGGAGAAGCGGCGTCGTCCCCGACCTTCTCGGGGAACGGGTCGACGGTCTATTACCAGCACGAGGTCGGCGGCGAGCCGCGGCAGATCTGGAGCCTTCCTGCAGCCGGTGGGGAGCCGCTGCAGCTGACCCACAGCGCGCTCGAGCATTCGCACCCGCAGACGACGCCGAGCGAGCCGGACGCGATCCTGGTCGTCGTCGACCACAAGAACCTCGCCCTGGTCTCGGCCGCGACCGGCGAGCTCACCTTCCTCACCGACTTCGACGAGTCGACGCTCGTCGTCGACTACCCGGGCTGGTCCGCCGACGGCGAGCGCATCGTGTTCAGCCTGACGCGCAAGGTCGGCGACCTCTTCCTGATCGAGAACCCCTGATGCTTGCCGCGCTCGACCCGCCGAACCTCACCGCTCAGCTCGCCGGGCGCACGTTCTGGTTCGATCGGAACAGATTCTGGGGGTCGTACTTCTTCTTCAACTGCGCCAGGCGGTCGTAGTTGGCGCCGTAGGCGCCGTCGCTCCGGTCGGCTTCGTCGTCGGGCATGAAGTTGCTGTAGACGCCGCCGGTGGCGAAGGGCGCCGCCGCGCCGAAGAGTTGGCGCGCCCAGGCGATGCAGCGCTCATCGTCTCCGGCGTCAGCCCAGCGGGTGTGGACGTTCATGACGAAGCGGGCGTCGCGGTGGGGATAGGCGGTCGCGTCCGCGGGCAATCTCGACTGAGCCCCACCGAGCTGCGCGATGAAGATCTCGGTCTGGTCGGTGGGCAGCGCGGCGACAGCGCCGACCAGCGTATCGAGCAGGCCGTCGGCGAGCTCGATGAAGTTGTGCGACTTCCAATAGTTGCGCGCCCCGGGCGTGAGCAGCGGGTCGAACGCCTGCTGCCAGGCCGCGAAGGGCATGACGCCGAGGTTGACGCCGTGAGGCTTGCCGTAGCCGCGTAGAGGCGCGAGCACCCGCTCCCCTTCGGCCGGATCGCCGGCGTAGGCGAACGCCAGGATGACGACTTCCCGGCCGTGCACCGACTCGGGCAGGAAGGGCAGAGGCGGCGCCTTGCGCATCACCGACCAGACGGTCATCTCGTCGGGCGCCGCGGCAGCGAAGCGCCGGTAGACGTCGAGCACCTCGCGCGCCTGCTCGAACGGGTGGACGATCAAACCGCAGAGCAGCTCGGGCCCGACCGAATGCGCCTCGAAGGTGAATTCGGTGACGACGCCGAAGTTGCCGCCGCCGCCGCGCAGCGCCCAGAACAGGTCGGGGTGCTCGGCGGCGCTCGCGGTCACGATGCGGCCGTCGGCGGTGACGACCTGGGCGGAGCGCAGGCTGTCGACCGTGAGCCCGAATTTGCGGCTGAGCCAGCCGAAGCCGCCGCCCAGGGTCAGCCCGGCGATGCCTGTCGTCGAGTTGATCCCCACCGGAATCGCGAGGCCGTGTGCGGCCGTCGCCGCGTCGAGGTCGCCGAGGGTGGCGCCGGGTTGCACCCGGACCGTGCGCGTGGCCGGATCGACCGCGACGGCGCGCATCCGCGACAAGTCGAGCAGCATGCCGCCCTCGCAGAGCGCGCTGCCGGCGATGTTGTGCCCGGCGCCGCGGATCGAGAACAGCAATCCCTTGTCCCGCGCGAAGGCGACAGCTGCGGCGACCCCTTCGGCCGAGGCACAGCGCGCGACCAGCGCGGGCCTGCGGTCGATCATGGCGTTCCAGATCGTCCGCGCTTCCTCGTAGCCATCGTCGCCGGGTCGAAGGACCGAGCCTCCCACCGCCTGCTCGAGCTTCTCGACGCTCGCCGCGTCGATCTCGACGGTCCCGCCGTCGAGCCCTCGAATGGAGCGTTCTGACATGACACCTTCCCCCTTTTCCGCCTCGATTCTTGGTGGTCCCGCGAATGTGCCCGTGTGCGGCCATTACGCCACATCTATCTCCCGGCGTCAAAAAAAGGCCGCCCTGGTCGAGGGAATTGCAGCCATCGGCCAGGCTGGTGCGCACCTCGATCGGTAGCCCGACCCCAACGACAACCCGACGAAGCCGCTGTCGGAATAGCTGTCGCCAGGCTTCGCTCGGATAGAGTCGTCCTGCCTTGACCGACCGACAAATCGCGCACTACCGGCTGACCGCCAAGCTCGGCGAAGGCGGCATGGGCGAGGTCTGGCGGGCAAGCGACAGCAAGCTCGGGCGCGAGGTCGCGGTCAAGCTGCTGCCCGCGGCGTTCACCGCCGACCCCGAGCGGCTCGCTCGCTTCGAGCGCGAGGCGCAGCTGCTGGCGCAGCTCAACCATCCGAACATCGCGCAGATCTACGGCATCGAGGCGAGCGGCGAGGGCCACGCGCTGGTCCTCGAGCTGGTCGAGGGCCCGACTCTCGCGGAGCGGCTGAAGCAGGGTCCCCTGCCGCTCGACGAGGCGCTCGTCGTCGCGCGGCAGATCGCCGAGGCGCTCGAAGAGGCGCACGGCAAAGGAATCATCCATCGCGATCTCAAGCCGCAGAACGTCAAGGTCACGCCGGACGACAGGGTGAAGGTCCTCGACTTCGGCCTCGCCCGGGCGATCGATCCGGGTCGCTCGAGCTCGCCCGATGAGCTCGCGCGCTCGCCGACGCTGACCTCGGCCGGGACGATGCTCGGCGTGATCCTCGGCACCGCGGCCTACATGTCGCCCGAGCAGGCGAAAGGCAAGAGCGTCGACAAGCGCGCCGACATCTGGGCGTTCGGCGTCGTACTGACCGAGATGCTGACCGGCAAGCGGCTGTTCGCCGGCGAGACCGTGACCGAGACGCTCGCCGGCGTGCTCAAGGGCGAGGTCGGCCTCGCCGCCCTGCCGGCGACGACGTCGCCCAGCATCCGCAGGCTGCTCAAGCGCTGCCTCGAGCGAGATCCCAGAAACCGGTTGCACGACATCGCGGACGCTCGCATCGTGATCGATGAAGTACTGGGCGGCGCGGTCGAGGCTGAGGCACCCGCGCCGGCAGAGGCGCCCGTTCCGCGGTCGAGGGTGACGCGCGCCGTCGCTCTGGCGGCGCTCCTCGCTGCGGCGCTCGCGGCCGGCTATGGGCTCGGGCACCGCGGCGACGCGTCGTCCGATGGGTCCGCCCCGGCGTCGGGTGCACCGCGCTTTCAGAAGCTCACCTTCCGGCCCGGCAGCGAGACCGATGCGACTCTCTCGCCCGACGGCAAGTCGCTCTTCTTCGTCGCGAAGAAGGAGGGCGGCGAGGACGAGGATCTCGACATCTACTTCGTCCCGGTCGGCGGCAAGCGGCCGATCAACCTGACCGCGGACTCCACCGCCGCCGAGCTCTACCCGGCGGTCTCCCCCGACGGCGGTAAGGTGGCGTTCCGCTCGGATCGCGCCGGCGGCGGGATCTACCTGATGGGCACCACCGGCGAATCGCCCCGCCGGCTGGTGGACGGCTGCTTCGATCCGGCCTGGTCGCCCGACGGCGCTAGCATCGTCTGCACCACCGGACCGGCGGACGACCCGTTCAACCGCGGCGTTCAGGGCGAGCTGCGCGTCGTCGATGTCGCCACCGGCGCGACGACCAAGCTCGCGACCGGCGACGCCGCCGCGCCCGCCTGGTCGCCGGACGGCAGGTGGATCGCCTACTGGGGCCTGCGCGCGGACGAGAGTGGTCAGCGCGACCTCTGGAGCGTGGCGGTCGAGGGGGGCGAGCCGGTCGAGTTGACCCGCGACGAGGCGGTCGATTGGAATCCGGTCTGGTCGGCGGACGGCTTCCGGCTCTACTTCCTGAGCGATCGCGGCGGCGCGCCCAACCTCTGGCGAATCCCGATCGACGGCGCGAGCGGCCGGCCGACCGGCGCGCCCGTGAGCGTCGTCCTACCCACCGAGTTCGCGCTCTCGGTTCACCGCGGTGGTAGCCGTTGGGTCTACACCTCGCGCTCGATGCGCTCGACGGTCGAACGATTCGCGTTCGATCCCGACCGGCTCGCGATCGCCGCGACACCGGAGCGGGTGCTCGAGACGACGACCCTCCTGCAGAGCATGAATCCGTCGCCGGACGGTACGACGATCGCCTACACGACAGTCTTTCCGCGGCAGGACCTCTTCGTGGCGCGTCTCGACGGCGGCGCTCCGGTGCAGCTCACCGACGATCCGCCACGCGACCGCTTCGCGTCGTGGGATCCGGACGGCAGCCGCATCCTCTTCATGTCGAGCCGCGGCGGCCGCTACGAGCAGTGGGCCATCCGCGCGGACGGCAGCGGGCTCGAGCAGCTCACCCGCTCGCTCGAGGAGTCGCAGTGGCTTCCGGTGCTTTCGCCCGACCGTACGCGGCTGTCGACCAGCTCCGAACGGGGCACGTTGATCTACGACGCAACGGGCGCGCCGCCCTGGGAGAAGTTCGAGCGGGTCGCCAACCCGGAGGGCGCCCCCGGCACGGCCTTCGTCGGCATTCTCTGGTCGCCGCGGAGCGATCGCCTGGCCGGGCTCGTCGTCGCCGTGAGCGAGCCCCCCAGGTCTGCGATCTGGAGCGTGCGCGAGCGGCGCCTGCGCCTCTACGAGGGCGAGCTGAATCCGGTCGGCTGGTTCCCGGACGGCGAGCGGTTGCTGACCGACGGTCCCCAGGGCCTCGGCGTTCTCGAGCTCGGCAGCGGCGCGCTCCGTCCGGTGGCCGGCGCCGCCGCGCCGAGCGGCTACGTCGCGGCCCGCGATCTGCGCACCCTGCTCAGCCTGCGGGTCGAGGAAGAGGCCGACGTCTGGCTCGCCGAGGGGCTCGATTGAGCGTCGCGCCGGGAGACCGGCTCGGCTCCTACGAGATCACCGCCAAGCTCGGCGAAGGCGGCATGGGAGAGGTCTACCGCGCGACCGACACCAAGTTGAAGCGCGAAGTGGCGATCAAGGTCCTCCCCGCGGCCTTCACGGAAGACAAGGAGCGCCTCGCCCGCTTCGAGCGCGAAGCGCAGCTCCTGGCGCAGCTCCAGCATCCGAACATCGCCTCGATCTACGGGCTCGAGGAGAGCGAGGGCACGAGAGCTCTGGTCATGGAGCTGGTCGAGGGGCCGACTCTCGCCGACAGGTTGGAATCCGGAAGCCTTTCCTTAGATGAGAGCCTTGCCATCGCTCGCCAAGTCGCCGAGGCTCTGGAAGAAGCTCACGAGAAGGGAATCATCCATCGGGACCTGAAACCCCAGAACATCAAAGCTCCCATCGAAGGGAAAGTCAAAGTTCTCGACTTCGGTCTGGCCAAGGCGATGGATCCGGCGAGCGGCGTTCCTGGTTCAGTCGCTTCACTCGCGGCGTCGCCGACGCTGACGGTCGGTGCCACCGCGCAGGGGATGATCCTCGGCACCGCGGCCTACATGAGCCCCGAGCAAGCCAAGGGGCGCCCGGTCGACAAGCGGGCGGACATCTGGGCCTTCGGCGTCGTCGTTTGGGAGATGCTCACCGGCCGGCGACTGTTCGAAGCCGACAGCGTTCCGGAGACCCTCGCCGCCATCTTCTCGCGCGACCTCTCGCTCGGCGACCTGCCGGCGTCGGTTCCCGAGCCCTTGCGCCGGCTGGTTGGCCGCTGCCTCGAGCGTGATGCGCGGCGCCGGCTGCGCGACATCGGCGAGGCGCGCCTGGTGCTCGACGCGCCGATGGCGGGCGACGATTCTCGGACGCTACGGACTGCCCCGCCGGCTGCGATCGCAAGCCGCGGTGGCCCCGCCGGCTGGTTCGTCGCGGCGCTCCTGGCGGTCGTCGCCGGCGTGCTCGCACTGCGCACCCCTGCGTCGGCGCCCCGACCGGAGCTGCTCCGCTTCTCCATTTCCTCGGCGTCCGGAGCCTCGATCGCGCCGGGCGCGGGCAACTCGGCGATCTCACCGGACGGCCGGCGGGTCGTCTTCGTCGGCGGCGATGCCGAGGGGCGGCAGGGGCTCTGGATTCAGGAGCTCGACCAGGTTCGAGCGCGTCTCGTCGCGGGCACCGCAGGCGCAAGCTACCCGTTCTGGGCCCCCGACAGCCGCCGCGTCGGGTTCTTCGCCGAATCGAAGCTGCGCAAAGTGTCGATCGACGGCGGG
The DNA here is from genome assembly GCA_963700315.1 of uncultured Acidobacteriota bacterium. GTDB lineage: Bacteria > Acidobacteriota > Thermoanaerobaculia > Multivoradales > JAGPDF01 > JACTMI01. Next base: position 367,569 of record CAVOXC010000011.1, read on the forward strand.
CAGATCGAGACGCTGGCCGAGGCGATCGAAGGGCGCGGCGGCAGCTGGGGCGGCGGCACGATCGTCTTCGCGCCGGCGGTCATCGGCGGGCTCTCGGTGATCTCGGAGAGCGGCGGCGCGCCGCGGCAGGTGACCGAGATCGAGAAGCCGGAAGAGGAACAGTCCCATCGCTACCCTTGCTTCCTGCCCGACGGCAGGCGGTTCCTCTACCTCTCCGATCCCGGCGCCGGCATCGAGCAAGGAGGGGTCTATCTGGCCTCGGTCGACGGCGGCGAGCGGCGGCTCCTCTACCGCTCGCGCCGCGCGCCGGTCTTCGCCGAGCCCGGGTTTCTGATCGACGCGATCGACGACCGCCTCGTCGCTCGGGCCTTCGACGCGAAGGCGGGCGCGCTGCGCGGCGAGCCGCAGCGACTCGAGGAGAGAACGCCTTCCTACGTCAACACGGCGGACCGCGCGGCCTCGGTCTCCACCTCGGGCAAGCTCCTGGTCGCCGCGATGGAGACGGGGCGGATGAAAGTCGTCACGCTCGACCGCCGAGGCCGACAGGTCGGCGAGGTGCCGCTGCCCAAAGGGGCGTACACCTCCCCGGCGTTGTCGCCGGATGGCGGCCGCCTCGCGATCGCCCGAGGCGACTCGGCGGATCGGAAGGTGGTGGACCTCTGGATCCTCGATCTCGTTGCCGAACGGCCGAGCCGGCTGACCTTCGCGAGCGGCGCCGAGGACTACCCCGTCTGGTCTCCGGACGGCGCGCGTCTCGTCTTCCAGAGCGATCGCTCGGGGGTCAACGACCTCTGGATCCGAACCGCGAACGGCGCCGGCGACGAGCGTGTGCTCTACGCCTCGCCGACCGCCTGGAAACAGGCGTACAGCTGGATCGGCGACACGCTCGCCTTCGTGACCACGGAGAACGAGACCGGCTTCGACATCTGGCTCCTGCATCCGGATCGAACGGAAGAGCCGCCGACCCGGTTGCTGGGCTCGCCGGCGAGCGAGTTCGATCCGGCGATCTCTCCCGACGGCCGGTGGCTCGCGTACGCGTCGAACGAGTCGGGGCGGCAGCAGATCTACGTCGTCTCGCTACCGGACGCGAAGACCAAGTACCAGGTGACCACCGAGGGGGGGCGGCATCCTCTTTGGACTCGGAACGGCGGGGAGCTGCTCTACCTGGCCGGAGAGAATTCGGTCGCCGCCGTCGCGGTGGCGCGCGGCGATTCGCTCGCGTTCGGCACGCCGGAGGCGCTCTTCTCACTGCCGCGCATGAGCCTCGGCAGTGGCGCTGACGAGGTGCTCTTCGCCGTCACCACAGACGGCGATCGCATCTTCCTGGTCGAACCCGAAGGCGAAGGCAGCGCGACCCTCACTGTCGTCACCGACTGGCTCGCCGAGCTCGACGGCAGCGAGGATCGGCAATGATCGGGCCGCGACGATCGGCGCTTCGGGGCGCTCGCGTGGCCGCCGCGAGAGCGCGGGGCAGCGACCGCCTCGCTCCGCGACAGTGCTAGTATCAATGGTCGTGAAGAGTGATACTAAGAAGGCCGCACGCGATTTGCGCCGGCGAGCGTCGGGGCGTTTCCTGCTGCGCCTCGACCCCGGAGTTCACGCTCAGCTACGCGCCGCGGCGGCCGCGGCGGGATTGTCGCTCAACGACTACTGCGCGCGCCGGCTCGCCGCGCCGGCGAGCGGCGCCACGATTCTCGGCCCGGCGACGGCGTCGGTCTCACGCGCTGCGCAGCTGTTCGGCGGCGAGCTCGCCGCCGTTCTGCTCTTCGGCTCCTGGGCGCGCGGCGAAGCGGGCGCGGCCTCGGACGTCGACCTGCTCGTCGTCCTCGATCCCTCGATCGCTCTCACCCGCGAGCTCTATCGCCGCTGGGACGAGCAATCACTCGACTTCGAGGGGCGCGCGGTCGAGGTGCACTTCGCCCACTTCCCGGAGGTTCGAGATCCGCCCGGCGCTCTTTGGGCCGAGGCGGCGCTCGACGGCGTCGTGCTCTTCGAGCGCGGTCTCGAGCTCTCGCGCTTTCTCGTTCGCGTGCGCCGCGAGATCCTCTCCGGGCGCCTGATGCGTCGCACCGCTCAGGGCCAGCCCTACTGGATCGAGGTCGCCTGAGGTGCGCAACGCGAATCTCGCCGCGGACTTCGTCCGCCGCGCCGGAATCCGCGTCCGCGCCGTGGAAGTGCTCCACGCCGCCGCGAGCTGGGCCGATGTCGTGCGCGAATCGCAGGAGATCGTCGAGCTGGCGCTCAAGGGGCTGCTCCTCGCCGCGGGCATCGAGCCACCTCGCATCCACGACGTCTCCGACATCCTGCTCGCCGAACGGGCCCGGCTGCCCGCCGGCATCGCCGCCGACCTCGATCGTCTCGCCAACCACTCGCGCGAGCTGCGCCGGGATCGCGAGCTCGCCTACTACGGCGCCGCCGACCTGATTCCGTCGGGCTTCTACTCCGAGGCCGACGCCGCCCGCGCTCTCGCCGCGGCGCGCGAGACCGTGGCGAAGGTCGTTCCGGTGGTGCCGGGCGTGGAGATTCCGGCCCGGCCGCGAAGCAAGCGGCGCTGATCGACAGCCCATGATTGGAAAACGCCTAGGCCCGTACGAGATCACCGCCAAGCTTGGCGAGGGCGGCATGGGAGAGGTCTGGCGCGCCACCGACACCAAGCTGAGACGCGACGTCGCGATCAAGGTCCTGCCCGCCGCTTTCACCGAGGACAGGGAGCGCCTGGCGCGATTCGAGCGCGAGGCACAGATGCTCGCGCAGCTTCACCACCCCAACATCGCCTCGATCTTCGGTCTCGAGGAATCCGACGGCGTTCGCGCTCTGGCGATGGAGCTGGTCGAAGGGCCGACTTTGGCAGATCGGCTGGAGTCCGGAGGTCTTTCCCTAGATGAAAGCCTTTCCATCGCGCGCCAGATCGCCGAGGCTCTGGAAGAGGCACACGAGAAGGGGATCATTCATCGCGATCTGAAGCCTCAAAACGTAAAAGCTTCCATAGAAGGGAAAGTGAAGGTCCTCGACTTCGGTCTGGCCAAGGCGATGGACCCGGCGTCGGGCTCGAGCTCGGTAGCCGATCTCGCGCGGTCGCCGACGATCATGAACTCGCCGACGCTGACCGCGGCGGGGACGCAGCTCGGGGTGATCCTGGGGACGGCGGCCTACATGTCTCCGGAGCAGGCGCGCGGTCAGGGGGTCGACAAGCGGGCGGACATCTGGGCTTTCGGCGTCGTGCTCTACGAGATGCTGGTCGGCGGATCGCTGTTCGCCGGTGACACGGTGAGCGACACGCTGGCGGGAGTGCTCAAGAGCGAAATCGATCTCGGTCGGCTGCCCGAGTCGACGCCGCCGGCGATTCGCCGGTTGCTGCGCCGCTGCCTGGAGCGCAGGCCGAAGAACCGGCTCCACGACATCGCCGATGCGCGCCTGGTGCTCATGGACCTCGAGGCGGGGGTCGTGGACGATCCGCAGTCGGCGCCCGCGCCGGTCGCGCGCAGCAGACGGCGCGAGGTCCTGGCTTGGGTCGTCGCCGGCCTCGCGGCGTTGACCGCCGGAGCCCTGTTTTTGGGCCGCGAGGCGCCATCCGCTGGCGCGGCGCCACGGGTGATCCGCGCGACGCTGCCGCTGCCGCCCGGCTTGACGATCGAGCTCGACGGCGAGCGCGCGGGGATGCCGGCGCTCTCGCCGAACGGCCGGCGCGTCGCCTTCGGCGCCCGCCAGGGATCCGGCCCGACCCACATCTGGGTCCAGGACCTCGAGACCGCCGCCGTGCGCCCCCTGCCCGGCACCGAAGAGGGGTACCGCCCCTTCTGGTCGCCCGACGGCCGGAAGATCGGCTACTTCACCTGGGGCCACCTGATGACCACACCCTCTGAGGGCGGACCGGTGACCCGGCTCGCTCCCGCCCGCGACGCGCGCGGCGGCTCCTGGAGCCCGAACGGCACGATCGTCTTCGCGCCTTACGCCTCCGGCCCGCTGCTCGCAGTCTCGGAGCAAGGGGGCGAGCCACGACCGGCGACCGCCTGGTCGGAGCGGCTGGGCGGCGGCACGCACCGCTTCCCGCAGTTCCTGCCCGACGGCGAGCACTTCCTCTACCTGGAGCGCCCGGCGCGCTTCGGCTCGCGCGACGATTCGGGCGTCGACATCGGCCGCCTCGGCTCGACCGAGCGCGTGGCGCGCCTCCTCGACGCCAACACCAACGCCGTCTACGCCGACCGTCAACTGCTCTTCGTTCGCGACGGCGCGCTGGTGGCCCAGCCGTTCGACGCCGATCGCCGCGCGCTCGCCGGAGCGCCGACGGTGCTGGTGAGCGACCTCCTGGTCAACCGGCGTTTCACCTACGGCGTCTTCTCGGCGAGCGAAGCGGGGCTGGTCGCCTTCCTCACGGGCAAGCAGAGCGATCTCTCGCAGCTGGTCTGGCGCGACCGCGCCGGCCGCCGGCTGGGCGCGCTCGGGACCCCCGCCATCCTCTCCGGCTTCGGCGGGCTGGCGCTGTCGGGCGACGGGCGCTGGGTCGCCTTCTCGCGGATCGAGGAGGGTGGTGTCGAAGCGGACATCTGGATCATCGACCTCGCGCGCGGCAACGAGACCCGACTGTCGCGGCCGGAGAGCGACGATTTCGATCCGATCTTTGCCCCCGACGGTGGCTCGATGTACTACGGCAGTGCCGGGGTCAACGGGTCGAAGATCATCCGTCGCGACCTGTCCCGCGGCAGCGAGCTCGACTTCTTCGTCTCGAGCGATCAGACCGACGTCGCGCCGATGTCGGTCACGCCCGATGGCGCCTGGCTCGCGTGCGACCGGCGCCACTTCAGCCTGCAGTCCGATCTCCTGCTCCTGCCGACCGCGGCCGGGGGGGAGCCGAGGGTCCTCGTCGAGACCCCCGAGGACGAGGCGTACGGCCAGATCTCCCCCGACGGCCGCTGGTTCCTCTGGAGCTCGGACGAGTCGGGGCGCTACGAGGTCTTCGTCGCCCCCTTCCCCGGGATGGCCGGCCGGGTGCAGGTGTCGCGCTCCGGCGGGACGCAGCCGCGTTGGGGCCGTGACGGGCACGAGCTCTACTTCAAGACCCCTGACAACGTGCTGACCGCTCTGCCGATCGAGACCGGCTCGGGCACCGTCGCGGTCGGCAGCCCCGAGCCGCTCTTTGCGATCACCGAGTTCTACGGCTGGACCTACGCCATCTCCGCTGACGGCGAGCGCTTCCTGGTCCGCGAGCCGCTCGCCGAGCGCGAGGCGTCGCCGATCACCCTGCTCACTGGCTGGACTGCGCTCCTGGAGGAGCGCCGATGAAGCGGCTCGAGCCCGGCGCCCGCCTCGGCCCCTACGAGATCGGCGGCATGCTCGGCGAAGGGGGGATGGGCCAGGTGTTCCGGGCCACCGACACGCGGCTCGGGCGCCAGGTGGCGATCAAGATCCTGCCCGACAAGGTCGCGCGCGACCCCGAGCACCTGGCGCTGTTCGAGCGGGAGGCGCGCCTGCTCGCGAGCCTGAACCATCCCAACGTCGCCGCGATCTACGGCATCGAGGAGGCCGAAGCGATCCGTGCGCTCGTCCTCGAGCTCGTCGAGGGGCCGACCCTCGCGGACAGGCTCGAGGAGGGCGCCCTGCCCTTGCGTACGAGCCTCGAGATCGCCCGCCAGATCGCCGAGGCGCTCGGCGAGGCGCACGAAAAGGGGATCGTCCACCGCGACTTGAAGCCCGCCAACGTCAAATGCCCGGAGCGAGGCCGGGTCAAGGTCCTCGACTTCGGACTTGCCAAGGCCTACCGGAAGGAGGAGGGCGCGCTCTCCGACCCGAGCGACCAGTCGAAGACGCTGCCGCTCGGCGAGACGCGGCAGGGAACGATCGTCGGCACCGCGGCCTACATGGCGCCGGAGCAGGCGCGTGGGCTCAAGGTCGACCGCCGCGCCGACATCTGGGCCTTCGGCGTCGTGCTCTACGAGATGCTCTCGGGCGATCGCCTGTTCCGGGCCGAGACGGCGATCGACGTCCTGACCTCGGTGCTGACGCGCGAGATCGACTGGAGCGCGCTGCCCGCGGCGACGCCGCCGGCGATTCGCCGCCTGCTGCGCCGCTGCCTCGAGCGCGATGCGCGCAACCGTCTCCACGACATCGCCGACGCTCGCCTGGTGATCGAAGACGTGCTCGCCGGTCGGGACGATGCCGAGGGCGCTCGGCCGACCGGCGACGACTCGGCGGCGCCGACCCGGAGGCTGACTCCGCCGTCGCCGCGAGCGGCGCCCGCGTGGCGGCGAGGAGCGACCCTCGCGGCCCTGGCCGCAGTGGCGTCGATCGCCGTGGGCGTGTTCGCAGCGGTCTGGATCACGCGCGACCGGAAGCCACGGCCGGTAGCCGAGGGCGTCGCGGCCGGTCGCGCGCAGGAGCGGCGCATCGCGGTCCTGCCGTTCGAGAACCTCGGGGCGGCCGACGACGCCTACTTCGCCGAAGGGATGACCGACGAAGTGCGCAGCCGCCTGACCGGCCTGCCTGGCCTCGCGGTAATCGCGAGCGCCAGCGCCGACCAGTATCGCGGCACCGCGCGCCCACTCGAAGCGGTCGCGGCGGAGCTCGACGTGCGGCACCTGCTGCTCGCCAAGGTGCGCTGGCAGAAGAGCGCGGGCGTGAGCCGGATCCGCGTCACGCCGGAGCTCGTCGAAGTCGGCGACGGCCCGGCGCCGACGACGCGCTGGCAGCAGACCTACGATGCCGACCTGACCGATGTCTTCCGCGTCCAGGGGGAGATTGCGACGCGGGTGGCGAGCGCGCTCGAGGTCGTGCTCTCGGGGCGCGAGCGCGGGCGACTGGAAGCACCGGCGACGCGCGATCTCGACGCCTACGACGCCTTCCTGCGCGCCCAGGAGATCGAGCGTGGCGGCTTCGACCCGGCGACGCAGCGGCGTGCCGCTGCGCAGTACGAGCGGGCAGTCGCGCTCGATCCCGAGTTCGGCGGAGCGTGGGCGCGCCTGTCGTCGATCCGCTCCTCGCTCTACGCCAACGCGGCGCCCACGCCCGAGCTCGCCGCCGCAGCGCGCGATGCTGCGGAGCGCGCGCTCGCGCTCGATCCCGAGCTCGCCGCCGGCCACCGCGCGCTCGGCTTCTATCACCGCCTGGTGACCAAAGAGCCAGCGCTCGCGCTCGAAGCCTTCAGCCGTGGCCTCGCCCACGCGCCCGACGATGCCGACCTGCTCGCCGCGGCGTCGCTCGCCGAGCGCGGCCTCGGCCGTTGGAACGAGGCGCTCGCCCATCTCGAACGCGCGCGCGCGCTCGACCCGCGCAACTGGCGAACCGGCCTAGCGACCGGCATCGTTCTCGTCTACCTGCGGCGCAGCGGCGAGGCGCGTGCGGCTTTCGACCGTGGTCTCGCGCTCGCCCCGGAGAACCTGAGCCTGATCGAGGAGAAGGCGATGACCTATCTCCAGGAGGGCAACCTCGCCGGTGCGCGCGCGACCGCGGCCGCCGCTACCGCCAGTGGGCTCGAGCCGACGGCGACGGTTGCCTACTTCGCTTCGTACTGGGACCTCGACTGGGTGCTCGACGAGCAGCAGCGCGATCTGCTGCTGCGGCTCGGCCCGGGTTCGTTCGGCGACGACGAGGGGGTCTGGGGCATCGCGCTGGCACAGGCCGCCACGCGCGGCGGCGATCGGAGCCGCGTTCGCGAGCTCGCCGAGCGGGCACGTGCGACCTTCGCCGCGCAAGTTGTTGAGGTGCCGGGCGACGCCCAGCGCCACGTGTTCCTCGGCCTCGCTCTCGCCTACGAAGGACGTTGCGCCGCGGCGCTCGGCGAAGGCGAGCGCGGGGTCGCGCTCCAGCCGATCGCCGCGGACGCCTACTGGGGTCCTTACGTCGAGCACCAACTGGCGCGCATCGAGACGCTCTGCGCCGAGCCCGCGCGCGCCATCGCCCGGCTCGAGCGCCTGCTCGCCATCCCCTATCTGCTCACCCCGCGCTGGCTCGCGATCGACCCGAACTTCGCGCCGCTACGCGACGAGCCGCGCTTTGCCGCGCTCGTCGCGGGAACGCCGCGCTCGTGATCGCGCCCGGCACCCGACTCGGCCCCTACGAGATCACCGCCAAGTTGGGTGAAGGCGGCATGGGGGAGGTCTTCCGCGCGACCGACACCAAGCTCGAGCGCGAGGTGGCGATCAAGGTGCTGCCCGCGGCCTTTACGGAGGACCCGGAGCGGCTGGCGAGGTTCGAGCGCGAGGCGAAGCTGCTCGCCCAGCTCCACCACCCACACATCGCGTCGATCTTCGGCCTCGAGGACTCGGAAGGAACCCGCGCGCTGGTCATGGAGCTAGTCGAGGGTCCGACCCTCGACGAGAGGCTGGAGTCCGGAAGCCTCTCCCGAGATGAAAGCCTTTCCATCGCGCGCCAGATCGCCGAGGCTCTGGAAGAAGCGCACGATAAGGGCATCATCCATCGCGATCTGAAGCCACAGAACATAAAAGCTTCCATAGAAGGGAAAGTCAAAGTCCTCGACTTCGGCCTGGCGAAGGCGATGGATGCAGGCAGCGGCGTTTCTTCGGTTCAGGACCTTGCGCGCTCGCCGACGATCATGAACTCGCCGACGTTGACCGCGGCGGGGACGCAGCTCGGAGTGATCCTGGGGACGGCGGCTTACATGTCTCCGGAGCAGGCGCGCGGTCAGGGGGTCGACAAGCGGGCGGACATCTGGGCCTTCGGCGTGGTGCTCTACGAGATGCTGACGGGTCGTTCGCTGTTCTCGGCGGACACGGTGAGCGACACGCTGGCCGGGGTACTCAAGAGCGAGATCGATCTGGGTCGACTGCCGGCGTCGACGCCGCCGTCGATCCGGCGATTGCTGCGCCGCTGTCTCGAGCGCAACCCGAAGAACCGGCTGCACGACATCGCCGACGCGCGCATCGTGATCGACGAGGTCCTCTCCGGGCGGTCCGACGAGGGTCTTCCGGCGTTGGCCGCGGCGGCCGCTCCGGCCCTGCCGGCTTGGCGGCGTGCACTGCCTTGGAGTTTGGCGGCGCTCGGGTTGGGAGCGGCGTTCCTCGCCCTCCTCGCCGGCCGCGAGGGCACACAGCCACCCGCGCCGCTCTACGTCGACATCGGCGCGCCGGAGGGCGCGCGCTTTCATTTCCAGGGGGACTACGGCGCGCCACCCGTGCTCTCTCCGGACGGTTCGCTGGTCGCGTTCGGCGCGGTGGGCGACCTCGCCAAGACCTTCCTCTGGGTGCGCTCGCTCACGACCGGCGAGGTGCGCCGCCTCGACGGCACGGAGGGCGCGACCGCGCCCTTCTTTTCTGCGGACGGTCGCTCGCTCGGTCTCTTCGCCAACGGCAAGCTCCTGACTGTGCCGGTCGCGGGGGGCACGCCGCCGTTGCGCGTGGCCGACGCGCCGAACGGAAGAGGGGGGACCTGGTTGCCGGACGGCACGATCGTCTACTCGCCCGACTTCCGCGCCGAGCTCTTCCGGGTGCGCGCGACCGGCGGCCCGCCCGAGCCGCTCACCGTCGTCGATCCGGCGCGTCACTCCTCGCACCGCTGGCCGGCCGCGACGCCGGACGGCCGCGCGATCGTCTACCTGGCGACGAACCATGAGAGCGCGAAGCAGAAGGAGTCGGAGCTGCGCTGGGTACGCGCCGACGGCGGCGACGACCACGCCCTGGTGGCGAGTCTCGCCAACGGCGCCGTTGCCGATGGCCGCCTCTTCTTCCTGCGAGAGAAAACCCTGTTCGCGCAGCGATTCGACAACGAGTCGGGGCGACTCTCGAGCGAACCGCAGGTCGTCGCGCAGGAGACCCTCTTCGATCCGTCGACCTGGCGAGCGACCTTCACGGTCGCGGCGGGGCGCCTGCTCTACTCGCCCGCCGGCGCCGCGGCAGGGAGTCACTTGAGCCGGGTCGATCGTGCCGGTCGGTTGCTCGATGAGCTCGCGCCGGACGGGGTCTACAACGATCTCGCGCTCTCCCCGGATGGCCGCCGGCTCGCTGTCAGCCGTGGTCTGCCCGCAGACATCTGGCTCCTCGACCTCGAGCGCCGGACTTTCGGACGCTTCTCCTTCGAGGCGGGCGACGAGCACGCACCGGTCTGGTCCCGCGACGGACGCTGGATCTACTACGTCTCGTTCGACGCGAGCGGTTCGGGCAATCGCCTCTACCGCAAGGCCGCCGACGGTGGCGGCGGTACCGAGCTCGTCTTCGAAGCGGTGGGTAGCGCCGAGAGCGTCTACACGACGGACATCTCGCCGGACGGCGGCCGCCTTCTGGTCCAGCTCGGCCAGTTTCCCTTCGTCGACAACGGCCGCCTCGCGTTGATCGAGATCGGCGCGCCCAGCCGCCTCGTTCCCTGGATTCGCGGCCCCAGCCTCGAAGGGGATGGCCATTTCTCTCCGGACGGCCGTTGGGTGGCTTTCTCGAGCAACGAGTCGGGGGTGTCACAGGTCTACGTGCGCTCGGCGCCGGGGGGGGCGGAGCGCGAAGATGCGCGCTGGCAGCTCTCGGTCGACGGCGGCGCCCGGCCGATCTGGTCCGCGGACGGCGGCGAGATCGTCTACCTCGAGCCGAGCCTCAACCTGAGCGGGGTCGGAGTCGCCGACGACGGCGCCGGCGGGCTCCGCTTCGGCACCCCGCAAGCGCTCTTCGGCACCACGCTGCTCGCCGACACGCAGAGCTTCGATCTCGCACCGGACGGGCAGAGCCTGATTCTCAACCACTTCGGCGAAGCGCAGTCCCAGCCGCTGCGGCTGGTCCTTTCTGGGCGGAGCGCGCGCCAGTGACCCCCGCGAGCGAACGGAGCGCCTGATGATCGGCTGGCGTCTGGGCGGCTACGAGATCGGCGCGAAGCTGGGCGAGGGCGGGATGGGCGAGGTCTTCCGCGCGCGCGACACCAAGCTCGAGCGCGAGGTCGCGATCAAAGTGCTGCCGGCGGCGTTCGTCGAGGACCCGGAGCGTCTCGCGCGCTTCGAGCGCGAGGCGAAGCTGCTCGCCCAGCTCCATCACCCCAACATCGCGTCGATCTTCGGGCTCGAGGAGAGCGAAGGCACGAGAGCGCTGGTCATGGAGCTGGTCGAGGGGCCGACCCTCGCCGAGAGGCTGGAATCCGGAAGCCTCTCCTTAGCTGAAAGCCTTTCGATCGCTCGCCAGATCGCCGAGGCCCTGGAAGCGGCGCACGAGAAGGGCATCATTCATCGAGATCTGAAGCCACAGAACATAAAGGCTTCCATAGAAGGGAAAGTCAAAGTCCTCGACTTCGGTCTGGCCAAGGCGATGGATCCGGTGGGCGGCGTTGCTTCGGTTCAGGACCTCGCGCGCTCGCCGACGATCATGAACTCGCCGACGTTGACGGCGGCGGGAACGCAGCTCGGCGTGGTCCTCGGCACGGCTGCCTACATGGCGCCCGAACAGGCGCGCGGGCTCGCGGTCGACAAGCGGGCGGACATCTGGGCGTTCGGCGTCCTGCTCTGGGAGATGCTGACCGGCCGACGGCTGTTCGAGGGCGAGCTGGTCACGGACGTCCTCGCCGCCGTGCTGCGGCAGGAGGTCGACCTCGACGCCCTGCCGCGCGCGACCCCTCCGTCGATCCGCCGGCTGGTGCGCCGCTGCCTCGCGCGCAAGACGCGGGAGCGGCTGCACGACATCGCCGACGCGCGGATCGTCCTCGACGAGGCGATCGCAGGCCATCCCAACGCGACGGAGGACGCGCCCCCTCCGGCCGCTCCGCCGAGTCGCGGACGCGGCTGGGTCGCCCTCCCCTGGATCCTCGCGGCCATCTTCGGCTCTCAGCTCCTCATCAAGCTCGCGGTCACTCCCGGAGAGGAGGCCAGCGGACCGCGGCGCGCGCTCGAGTTCTCGGTGCCGCTCGGCAACCTGCTCGCCGACGACGCCGAGCTCGCCTTCGCCCCGGACGGCAGCGCGATCGTCTTCACCGCCCTCGACCCGGCGCTCGGCCCACAACTCTGGCTGCGGCGCCTCGACCGCTTCGACGCCGTGCCGCTGCACGACACCGTCGGCGCGACCTTCCCGTTCTGGTCTCCCGACGGGCGCTCGATCGGGTACTTCCGGGACGGCGACGCGACCCTCTGCCGCTACGATCTGGCGACGGGGACGGTCGAGGTCCTCACCAAGGTCGAATTCGGAGGGCGCGGCGCAGCCTGGGGCGCCGACGGCAGCATTCTCTTCGCCGCCTCGTCGAACGGACCGCTGCGCCGACTGGCCGCGAGCGGGGGCGCAATCGAGGAGGTGACGGCGCTCGACCCCAAAGTCCTCGACGGGTCCCACCGCTTCCCGATCCTGCTGCCCGACGGCAAGCACTTTCTCTTCACCTTCTGGAGCAATCAACTCGAGGCCGCCGGCCGTGTCGGCGGGATCTATCTCGGGTCGTTCGAGAAGGGGCTCGAACGGCGCCTGACCCCGGACCTCTCGCAGGCGGTCCTCGTCGGCCGCGACCGCATCCTGGTGCGGCGCGCCGGCGCGCTGGTCGCCCTGCCTTTCGATCCCGAGACCTTCGAAATCACCGGCGGTGGCGAGAAGATCGCCGATCAGCCGCGCTTCTCGGCCTCGTCGGGCGCGCTTGCGGCCTCGGCAACGGCCGGCGGCGATCTGGCCTATGCGCTCGCCTCGGGCGAAACGGGTGCCGAGCTGGTCTGGCTCGATCGCCAGGGGCAGAAGGTCGGCACCGTCGGCACGGAGCGGCTACGCGCCCAACTGCTGGCGCTGTCCCCGGACTCGCGCAGATTCGCCGCCCAGGCGGTGAGCGCGAGTGGGCTCAACATCTGGGTGGGCGACGACCGGCGCCGGGTCATCGACCGCTTGACGCCCGACGCTCTGGACGCCTACAACCCGGTCTGGTCCCCCGACGGGAAGCGGATCGCCTACTCGACCGAGGCCGAGGGCACCGAAGGCATCTACCTTCAGGAGGCCGACGGCAGCCGTGCCGCGGAGTTGTTGCTGAGCGACCTGGAGCGCAACTACCGTCCGACGAGCTGGTCCGCCGACGGCCGAGCCCTGTTGCTGCGGTCGAGCGACAAGAACGACGCTCGGTCCGACCTCTGGCTCTATGACTTCGAGGCGCGCGCGGCGCGCGAGCTGCTCTCCGAACCGGGGGCGAGCCTGAGCGAAGCGATGCTCTCGGCAGACGGCCGGTGGCTCGCCTACACGTCGGACGAGTCGGGCAACCCGGAAGTCTTCGTGCGGCCCTTCCCCGCCCTCGATCGCAAGTGGAAGATCTCCCAGGGTGGAGCGTTGCATCCGCACTGGCGCCGCGACGGGAGGGAGCTGCTCCTCGTCGGTTTCAGCGACCGGTCGGTGCTGGCGGTCGATGTCGAGCCCGGACGCGACGGTCTCGAGGTCGGCATCCCGCAACGCCTCTTCGCCCCCGGCTCGCAGCTGCTCGGCCTCGCCCCTTCGGCCGATCACGATCGGTTCCTGGCCGGCATCGTGCCGGGCGACGTCCGCGTCGAGCCGATCCGCGTGCTCCTCGGCTGGCGGCGGGCCGGGCGCTTCGACGACGAGCTATGACGCTCGCCAGCGGCGGTCTCACGCCCTCCGCGTTGGGTTCGCCCGGGGCACTCTTCCACTAGCGCACGCCCGCGTCGCTGGCGTCGAGCGATCCCGGGGCGCGCCCGCAGTGAAGGCTCAGAGCGGCGGGAGGCCCGCGTGCTCGAGCACCTTCTCGAGGTCGGCGAGCGGACCCTCCTGCAGCCGTCGCCAAGCCGCGAGCCCCGCCTCGACGCTCCTCTCTGCCGCTGCCAGGCCGACGCGGGCGTCGGGCGAAGGGGCGGCGTCGGCGCCGTCGACAGCGTCCTGGAGATCGCCGAGACGTGAGGCGAGCGCGCGCAGGCTCTCGAGCGAACGGGGCGGCAGCCACCAGGAGCTCGAGGGGTGCTCGGTCGGAACCGAGCCGGTCACCGCGGTGAGCTTCGACTGGAAGTCTTCGAGTCGCGCCGCGGCGCGCCCGCTGGCCAGAGCGCGGCGCGCCGTCAAGCCCTTCTGCAGATTGTCGGCGTCGCGCGCGGCGTGCGCCACCCGGTCCCGCAGCGCTTCGATGCGTCGAGCGAGCGCGAACTGCTCGGCGTAGGCGGAGCTCGCGAGATCGATGCGCGGATCGGGCCGGACCTCGAGCGAGCGCGAGAGGGTCGCCCCGTCGACTTCGAGCTCGACGGTGTAGCGGCCCAGGGCCGCCCAGACGCCGTCGGCGAACGGGTTGCCGCGGCCGAGCGCCGCCGGCGCCGGGTAGCGCAGCGGCCAGACGAAGCGGTGGGCGCCCGGCGACGCCGAGAGCAGGACCGGTCGCCTCACCCAGTCGGGCGTCGAGTTGAGCTTGCCGAGGTCGATCGCCGGCGCCTCGTCGTCGCTCGAGTAGCGTCGCACCAGCTCACCCGCGGCGTCGCGGAGCGTGAGGGTGACCGGCCCGCTCGGCGCTGTCGGCAGGTAGTAGTCGAGATAGGCGCCGAGCGGCGGGTTCTCGGCGGCGGGCTCCTCCTTGGGCAGCGGCGTGCCGGTGAAGCCTTCGGGGCGGACGCGCAGCGCCGCTGCCGGCGCGAACAGGTACGGGCGCGTGGGCGGCGAGGTCGGGTCGAGCTGCCGGAGCGGCGTGATGTCGTCGAGAATCCAGAAGCCGCGGCCATGGGTCGCGATCACGAGGTCGTTGCCCTTGACCTCGAGGTCGCGCACCGAGGTCGCCGGCAGGTTCAACTGCAAGGGTTGCCACAGCTCGCCGTCGTCGAAGCTCATGTACACGCCGCGCTCGGTGCCGGCGAAGAGGAGGCCGCGCCGAACGGGGTCCGCGCGCACGGCGTTGACCGCGTGCCGCTCGCCGATGCCGTCGGCGATCAGCTGCCAGGTCGCGCCGCCGTCGTGCGTCCGGTAGACGTAGGGGCGGAAGTCGTCGAGCCGGTGGCGGTCGACGGCGAGGAAGGCACTCTCGGCGTCGTGGGGCGACGCCTCGATCGTCGCGATTTTCGACCAGCCGGTAAGCTCCGGCGGCGTGACGTTCTGCCAACGCTCCCCGTCGTCGCGTGTCCGCCAGACGAGGCCGTCGTCGGTGCCGACCCAGAGGTCGCGCGCGGCGAGGCGCGACGGCGCGATCGCGTAGACGACGCCGCGCCGTGGCCCCAGCTGCTTGTGCAACGCCGCCGTCGGCGGGTCGAGGTTCGCGGGCGTGCCGGGGTTCTCGCGCGTCAAGTCGGGGCTGATCGGCGTCCAATGCTCGCCGCCGTTCTCGGTGCGATAGACGCGCTGGTTGCCGAAGTAGAGGACGCCGGGCGCGGTGTGGGAGAAGGCGAGCGGCAGCGTCCAGGCGCTCCGGTGGTGATCGGGATAGGCGAGCGTCGGGTCGACATCGCGCGTCTGCTGCGTTCGGAGATCGAGCTTGCGCACCCGTCCGCCGAAGATCGTCTCCGGGTCGCGCGGGTCGACCAGGATGTTGTCGCTCTCGCCGCCGGCCGAGACCTCGCGGAACTCGCGCATCGTGATCCCGGCGCGGTTCGTCGTGCGGCTCGGGATCCCGACACCGCCCGAGTCCTGCTGCGCGCCGTAGAGGAAGTAGGGGAAGCGGTCGTCGGTCGAGAGACGGTAGATCTGCGCGGTCGGCTGGTTGTGCCAGGAGCTCCAGGTGGCGCCGCCGTTGACGCTGACGATCGTCCCCTGGTCGGTGCCGAGGACCATGCGGCGCGGGTCGGCCGGGTCGATCCAGAGGTCGTGGAAGTCGTCGCCCGTCGAGTCGCCGCGCGCCGGGACGAAGCTCTTGCCGCCATCGTCCGAGCGGAGGAGGATCGTGTTCAGCGCCCAGACGCGGTCGGCGTTCGTGGGGTCGACGCCGATCCTGCCGAAGTACCAGCCGCGCCCCCAGATGCGCGGATCGGCCGAGACCTTGCGCCAGTTGGCGCCGCGGTCATCGGAGCGGTAGAGGCCGCCCCCCGGCTCGGCGTCGACGCGCGCGTAGACGCGCGCAGGGTCGGTGGGCGGGATCGCGAAGCCGACGCGGCCATGGTTCTCCGGAAACCCGTTGCCGTTCAGCCGCGTCCAGTGGTCGCCTCCGTCGGTCGACTTGTAGATCGCGCTGCCGGGACCGCTCGACGGCGGATAGATGCTCCAGGGTGTGCGGCGCGTCTGCCAGAGCGCGGCGTAGATCGTGTCGGGCGTACCCGGCTCGAAGGCGAGGTCGATCGCTCCGGTGTTCTCGTCGGGGCCGAGGACCTTTCGCCAGCTCGTGCCGCCGTCCGCGGAGCGGAAGAGCCCGCGTTGCTCGTTGGGTCCGTAGGGATGTCCGAGTGCCGCGACGAAGACCCTCTGCGGATCGCGCGGGTCGACCAGGATGCGGCCGATCTGCTGCGAGTCGGCGAGGCCGATGGCGCGCCAGGTGGCGCCGCCGTCGTCCGAGCGGAACATGCCGTCGCCCTGCGAGATGTCGGAGCGCATGTCCGCCTCGCCGGTGCCGACGTAGAGGACGCGGGGGCTCGACGGCGCCACCGCGAGCGCGCCGATCGAGCCGACCGGCTGCTCGTCGAAGATCGGCGTCCAGGTGCGGCCGCTGTCCTTCGTCTCCCAGACGCCGCCGTTGACCGCGCCGAAGTAGAAATGCTCCGGCTCTCCGGGCACGCCCGAGACGGCGAGCACGCGCCCGCCACGGAAGGGACCGACCAGGCGCCACTCGAGGCCCTGGAAGTACGAATCGTCCACCGCGGATGCAAAGGCGGTGGCGGCGACGAGCGAACCGACGGCGACGAGGCGGCGTACCAGCATCTTCCTGCTCTCCTCTCCGACTGTGTGGCGGTGGAAACCCCCCGGTCGGCTCCTCCGCAGCGAGTCGCGATCCCTGGATGATA
This sequence comes from uncultured Acidobacteriota bacterium, assembly GCA_963700315.1. Classification (GTDB taxonomy): domain Bacteria; phylum Acidobacteriota; class Thermoanaerobaculia; order Multivoradales; family JAGPDF01; genus JACTMI01. The sequence goes on from CAVOXC010000011.1 coordinate 384,355, forward strand.
GCCGTGCCAAGCGGTCGCCACTTCGGGGCGCAGGTCGCAATCGCTAGAACGGTCGTTCGAGCGATTCCGACTGCGGCGTGAACAGCCGCGCGCCCTCCTCGGTGATCACCATGTCGTCCTCGAGGCGGATGCCGAACTCGCCGCGCAGGTAGATCCCGGGCTCGTTGCTGAAGGTCATGCCGGGGCGGGCGGCGAGGTCGCGCTGCCAGCCGAACATGTTGTTCTTGACGAGGTAGGGCCACTCGTGGCCGTCCATGCCGATGCCGTGCCCGAGGCGGTGGGTGAAGTGCTCGAAGCCGGGGCCGAAGCCGGCGTCGGCGACCACCTTGCGCGCGGCGGCGTCGATCGCCGCGAGCGGCACGCCGGGGCGGGCGGCGGCGAGGGCGGCATCCTGCGCCCGGCGGACGACGCCGAAGACCTGGTGCATCCGCGCGCTCGCTCTGCCGAGGACGAAGGTGCGCGTGATGTCCGACTTGTAGCCCTCGACGTCGCAGCCGTCGTCGACCATGAGGATCGTCCCCTCGCCGATCACCTGCTCCCGCGCCGAGCCGTGCGGCAGCGCGGTGTGCTCGCCGGTCTGCACCGAAGCATCCCCGTCGAAGCCGACGCGCTCGTAGGCGAGGCGGACGAGCTCGGCGAAGCGGAGCTGCGTCATCCCCGGCTCGAGCGCGCGGTAGACGGCGCGGTAGACCTGCCAGGTCGCGTCGTTGGCGAGCGCCATCAGCTCGAGCTCGTGGGCGTCCTTGATCATCCGGCAGCCCGCGGTCACCGGCGTCGCGCTGACCACGCGCGCCCGCGCGGCGGCCGCGGCGATGCCGTCGGCGAAGACGAACTTCGCGCTCTCGTCGATGCCGATCGACCCGGTCGCGACGCCGCGATCGGCGAGCCCGCGCGCGAGCAGGTCGTAAGGGCTCTCCTCCTCCTGCCAGGTGCGGACGTCGGCGCTGCCGCCGTCGAACGGACCGCGGGCGATCAGCTCGCGGGCGCGCTCCTCTTCGAAGAGGGGGCAGACCAAGAAGGGGGCGCCCGGCCGCGTCAACACGCAGGCGAAGAGCCGCTCGCCTCCCCACCAGCGGATGCCCGTGAAATAGCGCAGCGACGTCCCGGGCGTCAGGACGACCGCGTCGAGTTTCGCCTCCGCCATCAACCGCCGCGCCTTCTCGACGCGCGCGCGGTACTCCTCCGCGGTGATCGGCTGCGCCCGCTGGCGCATCGACTTGAGAGCGACGATCGACGGCGGCAGCGGCGCCGCGGCGGGCTCCGCCTCGGCGAAGGCTGCGAGCGGCCGCGCCGCGGCGAGACCGGCGGCAGCGGCGAGGAGCTTGCGACGATTCAAGGTTGCCTCCAGGGGCGCGATCCTATGCGACCGCTCAGGGCGCGCCCCGCCGGTAGCCCCGTCGGCTAGACTCGCGAACCGAACCACCCTTGGTCGGACCCCTCAGCGAATGGGAGGAGCCCCGTGTCGGGAGACCTGACGGGCCCCAGCATCGCCGGCTACCGCGTTACCGCCAAACTGGGCGAGGGCGGCATGGGGGAGGTGTATCGGGCGACTGACACCAGGCTCAAGCGCGACGTGGCGATCAAAGTGCTGCCAGCGGCCTTCACCGAGGATACGGAGCGCCTCGCCCGCTTCGAGCGCGAAGCGCAGCTCCTCGCCCAGCTCCAGCATCCGAACATCGCCTCGATCTACGGGCTCGAAGAGGCTGATGGCGTGCGCGCGTTGGTCATGGAACTGGTCGAGGGCCCGACGCTCGCCGAGAGGCTGGACGCCGGGAGCCTGTCCAGAGATGAAAGCCTCTCCATCGCTCGCCAGATCGCCGAGGCTTTGGAAGCAGCCCATGAGAAGGGCATCGTTCATCGGGATCTCAAACCGCAAAACATCAAAGCTTCCATAGAAGGGAAAGTCAAAGTCCTCGACTTCGGCTTGGCGAAGGCGATGGATCCGGTCGGTGCAGCTGCGGGTGTCGGCTCGGCGTCGCAGCTCGCAGCGTCGCCGACGATGACGTTGGGCGCGACGGTGCAGGGGATGATTCTTGGCACCGCGGCCTACATGGCGCCGGAGCAGGCGCGCGGGGCGGCGGTCGACAAGCGGGCCGACATCTGGGCGTTCGGCGTCGTGCTCTACGAGATGCTCAGCGGGCGTCGCGCCTTCCTCGCCGAGACGGTGCCCGACACCCTGGCCGCGGTGTTGACCCGCGAGCTCGACATGCAGTGGCTGCCGGCGTCGACGCCGCTCGAGCTGCGCCGTCTGCTCCGCCGCTGCCTCGCCCGCAACCCGAAGGAGCGGCTGCACGACATCGCCGACGCGCGCCTCGTGCTCGCCGAGATCGAACGGGGCGACTCCGAGCCGTCGCACGGCGGCGATAGGTCGCAGGTGGCGCGCCGAGGTCGCGCCGGGTGGCGCTGGCCGGCGGTCGCCCTGCTCGCCGCCCTCGCCGGCGTCGGCGTCGGCCGTCTCGCTCGGCCCCCCGCCGTCGGCGCGCCGGTCTATCGCCGCCTGACCAACGAGACGGGATACATCCACTCCGCGCGCTTCACGCCGGATGGCGAATCGGTCGTCTTCGGCGAGGCGCGGGTCGGCGGACCGGTCGAGCTGTTCAGCACCCTCGCCGCCGCCGCCGGGGCGCGTCGCTTCGATTTGCCGAGCGCCGACGTCGTCGGCGTCTCCGGCAACAGCCAGATGGCGCTCATCCTCGATCGCCGCCACAGCGGCAGCTGGCTGCGGCGCGGGACGCTGGCCCAGGCGAGCCTCTCCGGCGGCGCGGTCCGGTCGCTCGTCGACGCTGTCTACGATGCCGACATCGCGCGCGACGGCGCGAGCTTCGCGGTCGTGCGTCAGGTCGGTCCGGAGCAGCGGCTCGAGTTCCCGATCGGCCAGATGCTGCACCGGACCACCGGATGGATCTCGTCGCCGCGGATCGCGCCGGATGGACAACGGGTCGCCTTCGCCGACCACCCCGTGCTCGGCGACGACCAGGGATTCGTCGCCGTCGTCGACCGCGGTGGCAAAGCGCGCCGGCTCTCCGGGCTCGCCAACTTCCTGCACGGCGTCGTCTGGTCCCCCGCCGGCGACGAGATCTACGCCAGCCACGGCAACATCGACAGCGGCTCCTTTTTCAAGGCCTACGCGCTCGACGGCACGGTACGCGACCTGCTGAGCTCTCCGACCTTCATGCGCATCCAGGATGTCGCGCGCGACGGCCGGGTGCTGCTCACCAGCGACGCGTACGAGGTCGCGTCCGAGGGCCGCCTGGAGAGTAGCGGCGCGGACGTCGTGCACTTCGCCTCTTGGGTCGGCGAGTCGTTCGCCGGCATCGCGGACGATGGCCGGCTCTTCGCCGGCTCGAGCGGCTCGCTCGGCGACGACGGCGAGTACCGCGCCTTCTTCCGCCCGAGCGAAGCGAGCTCGGGAACCCCGCCCGTCTTCGTCGGGTCGGGCACCGCCCTCGGGCTGACGCCGGACGGGCGCTGGATCTTCGTCGCCACCGCGGGCCGCGAGCGCTCGATCCTGCGCGCCGAGCCGACCGGGGCCGGCGAGACGCGCCGCTTCGATCTCGGCGCGGTCGAGCCGGGCGTGAGCGGCACCGGCGACGTGACCGCCAGCAAGGACGGCTCGCGCATCGCCTTCCCGGGCAAGGAGGGCGACTCGCTGCCGCGCGGCTACGTGCTCGATCTCGTGGCGGGGCAGGCGCCGAGAGCGGTGACGCCGGAAGGCGTCGCCAGCCTCTTCCTCTCGCCGCTCGGTGATCTGCTGGTCGCGGTCGATGCCGCCGGCGCGATGTGGCTCTACGATGTCGCGGGCGCGCCGGCGCGACCGGTTCCCGGGGTGGGCGCGGGCGAGGTGCCGCTCGCTTGGGCGAGCGCCGGCGACGCGGTCTTCGTCTGGGACAAGACCCTGCCGGCGCGGGTCTTCCGGGTCGACCTCGCGATCGGCGCGCGCCAGCTCGCCTTCGAGTGGACACCGCGCGATCCCAACGGCATGCTCTACGCGTTGCTCAACGTCTCGACCGACGCCAAGTACTTCCTGGTGCGCTTCCGTCGCGGCCGCAGCTCGCTGGTGGTGACCGAGCTCCCCGAACGATGATCGGCACCCGCCTCGGCAGCTACGAGATCAGCGCCAAGCTGGGCGAGGGCGGCGTGGCTTCGTCGCCTTTGCAAGGGGCTCTCGCGTCGGCGGAGACCTTGCCCCGAGCTGATGCCCGCAGCGGTCGTCGGTGGCGACAGGCACGCCAGCGTGCGCAGGGAGGAAGCGGAGCTGTCACCCGTAGGCGACGCTTCGGAATCAGTGTCGATTCTCGTCGCGGCACTTTCAGATTCGCGAGGTGTCGGTCGGCGCGGAGCTGTCGGCCGCAGCGGCGAGCTCGTCCACGGCGCCGGCCGCACGTGTCAACGCGCGTGCCGCGCGACTCGCCTCTTCGAGCCAGCGCAGCCGTTCCGGGAGCGACATGCGGGCGCCGGCGGTGAGCATTTCGCTCTCCGCGCCCTCCCAGGTGGCGCTCGCCCAGGGATCGGCGTCGTTCGGCCGGGAACGCATGCTCGTAAGCTAGCATGTCGTCCGTAGATCGATTTCGATGGAGCGCTCTTCCCTCGAGGCCCTGTTCGGCGCGCTCGAACGCGCCGGAGCCCGTTACCTTGTTGCGGGCGGATTGGCGGTTCTCGCACACGGCTTCGTGCGCGTGACGCTCGACGTCGATCTCGTGCTCGACGTCGAGCCGCCGCACCCGCGGCCTGCGCTCGACGCCTTCCGCGAGCTCGGCCTCCGGCCGCTGGTTCCGGTCGAGCTGGAGGAGTTCGCCGACGCCGAGAAGCGGAAGGTCTGGGTCCGCGACAAGCGCGCCCGCGTCTTTCAGCTCTGGAGCGAGCGGCACACGACGTTGCGGGTCGATCTCTTCCTCGAGCAGCCGTTCGAATTCGACGCCGCCTACGAGCGACGCCATCGCGCAGGAATCAGCCGGGGCCTCGAGATTTCGTTCGTCGCGCTCGACGATCTCCTGGCGATGAAGCGTGCCGCCGCCCGACCGCAGGATCTCGCCGACGTCGACCGTCTCGAGAAGATCCGCAGCGCGCAGCGGCGCGGCGGATGAGCATCGCCCCCGAAACGCGCCTCGGCCCCTACGAGATCACCGCCAAGCTGGGCGAGGGGGGGATGGGCGAGGTCTACCGCGCGACCGACACCAAGCTCAAACGCGAGGTCGCGATCAAGGTCCTGCCCGTGGCCTTCACCGAAGACAAAGAGCGCCTGGCGCGATTCGAACGGGAAGCGCAGCTGCTCGCTCAGCCCCACCACACCAACATCGCCTCGATCTTCGGCCTGGAAGAGAGCGGCGGCGTGCGCGCTCTGGTCATGGAGCTGGTCGAGGGGCCGACTCTCGCCGAGAGGTCGGAATCCGGAAGCCTTCCCGTAGATGAAAGCCTTGCCATCGCGCGCCAGATCGCCGAGGCTCTGGAAGAGGCACACGAGAAGGGGATCATTCATCGGGACCTCAAACCCCAGAACGTAAAAGCTCCCATAGAAGGGAAAGTGAAGGTCCTCGACTTCGGCCTCGCCAAGGCGATGGAGCCGGCGAGCGGCGCTTCCGGTTCCGTCGCTTCCGTCGCGGCGTCGCCGACGTTGACGCTCGGCGCGACGATTCAAGGGTGATCCTCGGTATCGCGGCCGACATGGCGCCCGAGCCGGCGAAGGGCTTCGCGGTCGACAAACGCGCGGACTTCTGGGCATTCGGGGTGGTGCTGTTCGAGATGCTCTCCGGCCGCTCGCTTTTTTGCCGGCGACTCGGTGCCGGACACGCTCGCCCGCGTCCTGCAGCGCAACGTCGACTTCGAGGCGCTGCCGTCCTCGACGCCGCCTGCCATCCGGCAGCTCTTGCGGCGCTGCCTCGAGCGCAAGCCGAAGAACCGGCTGCACGACATCGCCGACGCGCGCATCGTTCCGTAGGAGCTGATCCACGGCACCGGCGACCTGGAGGCGGAGACCGTGCCGACGGTCGCCGCCGCGCGGCCACTGCTCGAGAGCCCATTCGACGAGACACCGTTCGCCTGGACCCCGGACGGCAAGGGCCTGCTCGCCGAAGTCTCTCGCGCCGACGGCTCGTACCCGCTCGTGCTCCATCCGATCGCTGGCCGCGGAGATCGCGTTCTGGTCGAGCGGCCGTTCGCTCCGGACTCTGCCTCGGTCTCGCCCGACGGCCGCTGGCTGGCGTTCGATTCGAACCACTCGGCCGTGCTCGAGACCTACGCACAACCGCTCGATGGCGGTGGAGCGGCGCAGCGGATCTCGCGCCGGGGCGGCGGGGGTCCGTCGTGGTCGCCCGACGGCCGCTGGATCCACTACGTTGCCGGCAAGAAGATCCTGCGGGCGGAAGTGCGACCCGCCGGCAACCGGCTCGAAGTGGGCGAAGAGGAGACGATTGCCGAGGCGAGCTTCGTCGCGGTGGCGGCGTCCTCGGCCGGAAAGAACGACGAAAGTCTTCTCGTGGCGTTCGGTCCCGCGGTCGAGCCGCCCACCGAGCTGCTCGTGGTCATGAGCTGGCAGCGCGAAGTCGAGGAGAAGCTGGCGGGGGAGCGCTGAGCGATGCACGATGGGGAGCGTTGAGTTGATCGGATCGAAGCTCGGCCCCTTCGGTCCCTGCGAAATCGGCGGCAAGCTCGGCGAGGGAGGCGTCTGCTGAAGCTCGGGGCGTGGGCGGCGCCGGGAAGCCGGCTTGCGAGAATGTGTTACATGTAGCACAATCCCGTCATGCGAACCGCTGGTATTCGCGAAGTGCGGCAGAATCTCTCGGCGCTCCTGCGCGAGGTGCGCAAGGGCAGGGAGATCGTCATCACCGATCGAGGCGAGCCGGTGGCGCGTCTGGCGCCGCCGACGGAAGGGTCGGCACGGCCGTTCCCGGACCTTTCGTCGTTCCGCCGCGAACTGCCGAAGCTCGATCCGCCGCTGTCGTCTGCGGTGAGCGACGAGCGTGCCGACCGTTTCTGACCCCCAGGACGCCGCTGAGCTGGTCGGTCCGCTCTATTGCGACGCCAGCGCTCTGGCGAAGCTGTTCGCGCCGGAGCCAGGGAGCGACGAGCTCAACGAGATCCTGATCGGGCGAGACGATGTCCTGGTCTCCGACCTCGGCATGACCGAGGTCATCTCGGCGGTGGCGCGTCGGCAGCGCGACGGCGCGCTCTCCGCGGCCACTGCCAAGTCGATCCATCGCCGCCTTCTCGCGATCGCCGCGCAAGGCGCCTTTCGCCGTGTCGAGCTCCTTCAGGCGACCCACCGTGAGGCGGAACGCCTCCTGCTCGCCTCCGATCGAGCTTCCTTGCGCGCCGCGGACGCGCTCCACCTGGCCCTCGCTCTCGGCGCCGGGGCGGGCACTGTACTGACCTTCGACAGCGTGATGGCGCGCGCCGCGCTCGACCAGAGTCTCGCCATCTGGCCGGCGGAGCTCGCGTGAGCGTGAGCCCAGGCACGCGCCTCGGCCCCTACGAGATCACCGCCAAGCTGGGTGAGGGCGGCATGGGCGAGGTCTGGCGCGCGATCGATACGAAGCTGAAGCGCGAAGTCGCGATCAAGGTCCTGCCGGAAGCGTTCACCGAAGACAAAGAGCGCCTCGCGCGCTTCGAGCGCGAAGCCCAGCTCCTGGCCCAGCTCCAGCACCCGAACATCGCTTCAATCTACGGGCTCGAGGAATCCGACGGTACCCGCGCCCTGGTCATGGAGCTGGTCGAGGGGCCGACGCTCGCCGACAGGCTGGAGTCCGGGGGCCTTTCCTTATCTGAAAGCCTCTCCATCGCTCGCCAGATCGCCGAGGCTCTGGAAGAGGCGCACGAGAAGGGCATCATCCATCGCGATCTCAAGCCTCAAAACGTAAAAGCTTCCATAGAAGGGAAAGTCAAAGTCCTCGACTTCGGTTTGGCGAAGGCGATGGATGCGGGTGGCGGCGTCTCCTCGGCCCCGGATCTGGCACGGTCGCCGACGATCATGAACTCGCCGACGCTCACTGCGGCCGGCACACAGCTCGGCATGATCCTCGGCACCGCGGCCTACATGGCGCCCGAGCAGGCGCGCGGCAGTGCGGTCGACAAGCGGGCGGACATCTGGGCGTTCGGCGTCGTGCTCTTCGAGATGCTCTCCGGGCGCTCCGTGTTTGCGGCCGACACGGTGCCCGACACCCTCGCTGCGGTGCTGACGCGCGAGCTCGAGTTCGACTTGCTGCCGGAGTCGACGCCGCCGGCGATCCGGCGCCTGTTGCGCCGCGCGCTCGAGCGCAACCCGAGGAACCGGCTGCGCGACGTCGGCGACGCGCGCATCGTCCTCGACGAGACCCTTGCCGGGCGGGGCGACGAGCCGCGGGCGGCGGCGGTCGCGCCGAGCCCGGTTCGTGGGCGCCGGCTCTGGCTCGCGGCGCTCCCGATCGGGGCGGCGCTCGGCGCGGTGCTCGCGATCTCCCTCCGGTCCACTCCGCCACCTCCTCTCGAGCCCGTGCGGATCCAACGACTGACCTTCTCGGGCGACGACTACCATCCCGCAGCCTCTCCCGACGGTCGCTTCGTTGCCTTCACCTCGGGCCGCGGGGGCACCTCGCGGATCTGGCTCAAGCAGATGGAGGGGGGTGGCGAGCAGCGGCTGACCAACGGAAACGACTTCAATCCCCGCTTCGCGCCCGACGGCAACAGCCTCGGCTTTCTACGCGAGAACGCCGAAGGGCCCAGCGATCTCTACCGCATCGCGCTGGTCGGCGGCCAGCCTCGGCGGCTGCTCGCGAATGTCTCCGATTTCGACTGGTCGCCCGACGGGCGCTCGCTCGCATTCCTCCGAGAGCTCGGCAACGAGGGGCGTGTGAGCCGAACGCAGCTGGGCGTCGCCGACCTCGCGAGCGGCAACGAGCGAAAGCTGCTCGAGCTCGAGGGGTGGGTCCTGCTCGGCGTACGCTGGCGCCCGGACGGCGGACACATCGCGGTCACCCGTGGCGCGCCGGTGGGCGCCGCCGGCGGCTGGCGACTGTTGCTCGTCGATCCGGTCACCGGCGCCAGCGAGGACCTCGGGGCGAACGAGGGGCTCGGCACGATCTCGGCGAGCGCTTGGGACCCTCGCGGCACGGGTCTCTACTACGCGGCGTCGCCGGACAATGTCGGCGACCTGACCGGGGCGCCTGCCGCGGTCCGTCATCTGACCCCCGGAGGCAAGCCGAGGACGCTCTTCTGGGCCGCCGGGTTGTTCCCCTTCCGCGGCTCGGGCACGGTGGTGGCCAGCCTCTCGCTGCTCGGCCCCGGTCGGCTCGTCTTCGATTCGGTCGAGCAGGTCGAGGTCCTGCGCGAGATCGACCTCGACGGCGGAGCGAGCCGCCACCTGACCCGCAGCCTGGGCGCTGACCGGCAGCCCGCCTATTCGCCGGACGGGCGCTCGATCGTCTTCTCGTCGAACCGCACCGGCAACCTCGACCTCTGGCTCGTCGACCGCGCCAGCGGCGAGCTGCGCCAGCTCACCGACGACGCCTCGCAGGATTGGGATCCGGGCTTCACGCCGGACGGCAGGCGGGTGCTATTCAGCTCGAGCCGGGGGGGCAATCTCGAAATCTGGAGCCTCGATCTCGACGGCAGCAACGCGCGCCAGGTGAGCGCCGACGGCGTCGACGCGGAAAACCCGACGATGACCCCGGACGGCCGCTGGATCGTCTACACCTCGGGCAACTCCGAGCATCTCGGTCTCTTCCGGATCCGGCCCGACGGCTCGGAGTCGGCGCAGATCACCACCGGCAACCACACCAACGGCGAGGTCTCGCCCGCGGGCCGTTGGGCGCTCTTCGTCTCGAACGGGAACGACGGATCCGACATCTTCTTCGTCGAGATCGAGACCGGCCGCCTGGCGCCGGCCAGGATCGAGGTGCCGTCGAGCGCTCGGTCGACCAACGTCACCTTCGGGCGCGGCCGCTGGAACCGGGGCGGCAAAAGCGTCGTCTTCGTCGGCCTCGACGAGCAGGGGCGCACCGGTCTCTTCGAGCAGGATTTCGATCCGGAGCGCGACACCTCCGCGACGCGGCGCCAGCTCGCCGGCTTCTTCGACGACGGCGACACCGAGTCCTTCGGCGTCGCGCCGGACGGCTCGGCGGTGACGATCGCCGTCCCCCGCACGACGCGCAGTCTGGTGCTGGCCGAGGGATTGCCCGAGGCGGCGCCCTGAAGGGCCTCCCCAAGGGCGCGCGGGCCGATCCCGCCCGACCTGGCGCTCGCGGCTAGAATCGCAACGATGCGAGCGCAGTCGAGCGACACACCCCTCGCCGTCGAGCGCATCCAGATTCAACTCTACCGAGATCTGGATGCGCCCGGGCGGCTGGCCGCGGCGCTCGAGCTCAACGCCACGCTCGACCTCCTGGCGCTCGCCGGGATCCGGGCCCGACACGGCGTGCTCTCGCAACGCGAGGAGCGCTTGCGGCTCTTCGCGCTGCGCCTCGGTCGGGAGACGATGCGGGATGCCTTCGGCTGGGATCCCGGGCCCGAGGGTGAGTGAAACGCCCGTAGCGCCCGGCTCCTCCGAGCCGCTCCAAGGCGCGTTGGCGACCCTGCTCGCGGTGGCGCGAGCGCTCGAGGCAGCCGGCGCCGACTACCTCGTAGGCGGATCGCTCGCCAGTTCGCTGCAGGGAATCCCGCGCTCGACCCTGGACGTCGACCTGGTCGCTGGCTTGGCAGCATCCGGTGTCGAGGCGTTCGTCGGCGCGCTTGGCGACGATTTCTACGCCGATGTCGAGCGCATTCGCGACGGCGTCTCCCGGCGCGCTTCGTTCAACGTCATTGACCTGCGCAACGGCTTCAAGGCGGACGTCTATCTCGCCACCGACGACCCATTCGTCCGCTCCCAGCTCGAGCGTCGGCAGCGGGTGGAGCTGCGGCCGGGCGTCGCCCTTCCCTTCGCCTCCGCGGAGGACGTGGTGCTTCAGAAGCTGCTCTGGTATCGCCTGGGCAGCGGCGCCTCCGAGCGCCAGTGGCTGGATGCTCTGGGCGTGCTCAAGGTCCAAGCCGGACGGCTCGACCGCGGCTACCTGGCGCGCTGGTCGCAGGCGCTCGAGATCACCGACCTGCTCACCCGCGCGTTCGAGGAGGCCGGGCTCGATCGCGACGCGAAGGGGAGCGGAAGCAGATGACTGCCCCCGAGACGCGATGATCGGCACGAAGCTCGGTCCCTACGAGATCACCGCCAAGCTCGGCGAGGGCGGGATGGGGGAGGTCTATCGCGCCACCGACACCAGGCTGAAGCGCGAAGTCGCGATCAAGGTACTGCCGGCGGCGTTGACCGCGAACCAGGAACGCCTCAAGCGCTTCGAGCGCGAAGCGCAGTTTCTCGCACAGCTCAACCATCCCAACATCGCCCAGGTTTATGGTCTCGAAGCGAACGGCGAGACTCGCGCGCTGGTGATGGAACTCGTGGAGGGTCCGACGCTAGGTGAAAGGCTCGAACAAGGACGCTTGCCTCCCGGCGAGTGTCTCGCGATCGCGCTGCAGATTGCCGAGGCTCTGGAAGAGGCACATGAGAAGGGGATCGTCCATCGCGATCTCAAGCCCCAGAACATCAAGTCTTCGATCGAAGGGAAGGTCAAGGTTCTCGACTTCGGGCTGGCGAAGGCGATGGACAACGGCGGTAGTTTTCCCTCGCCGAAGGATCTGGCGCACGCGCTGACCGCTTCTTTCGGCGGTACGCGCGACGGTGTGATCCTCGGCACCGCAGCCTATATGGCACCGGAGCAGGCGCGCGGCGGCGCGCTCGACAAACGGGCAGATATCTGGGCCTTCGGTGTCGTGCTCTTCGAGATGCTCTCGGGCGCGCGGCTGTTCGCGGGTGAGAGCATCGTCGACACTCTCGGTGCCGTGATGGAGAAGAAGATCGACTTCTCCCGCTTGCCGCCGTCGACTCCGACGAACGTGCGCGAGCTGGTACGCCGTTGCCTCGAGCGCAACCCGAAGAATCGCCTGCGCGACATCGGCGACGCGCGGATCGCGCTCGATGGCGCCGACATCTTCGGATCGTCGGATCCGCCGGCGCCGATGGCAACTCTTGCGCCGCACCCGTCGAGTTCGAACCGGAGACGCATCCTTTCTGCAGCCGCGATCGGAGCGACGGCCAGTCTGGTGACAGGAGTTCTGGTCTGGCAGGCGCGGTCGCCCCCGCCGTCGGCGATCGTGCGTTTCGCGATCACGCTGGATTCATTTCAAGTGAGGACGCGAATGGCAAGCACGTCCGTTGCGGTCTCGCCGGACGGCAACCGTATCGCCTACGTCGCGGATCAGAAGATCGTTCTCAAGCAGCTCTCCGACGTCGAAGGGCGACCGATCGCCGGATCCGCTGAAACCCAGGCGATCATGGGGCTGGTGTTCTCGCCTGACGGCGAGGAGATCGCATACTACTCCTGGAGCGAGCAGGCGATTCGCCGTGTCCCAGTAGCAGGCGGTCAGGCGGTCACGGTCTGCAAGGCCGAAGCCCATTACGGCTTGTCGTGGAGTGGCGATTGGATTCTCTTCGGTCAGCCGTCGGCGCTGATGCGGGTGGCGGCGAGCGGCGGTACGCCTGAGGTGCTGGTGCGCGCGTCGGCGGGGGAGCGGCTGTACGGCCCGCAGCTTCTGCCCGGCGGCAAATCGATCCTGTTTACGGCAGCGTCGGACGAGCCCTGGGACGAGAGCGGAAAGGTCGTGGCTCAGGTGTTGGATTCCGGCGAGCGAAAGCTGATTCTGGACGGCGGCGCTGCGGACGCGCGCTTTCTGCCGAAGGGTCAGATTCTTTTTGTGCGGGGCGGCGTGGTGTACGCGTCGAGCTTCGATGTTGCGACGCTCGAGGCCCGGGGCTTGCCAGTGCGACTGATCGAAGGCGTGCGGCGATCGGAGGATGGGCGGGCCATGGACTTGAGCGTTTCAGCGACCGGCACGCTGGTCTACGCTCCCGGACCGGTCTCGGGAGCGAAGCTCAACCTGGCGCTCTTCGATCAGAAGGGCGGCATCGAGCCGCTGGCGATTTCGGCAGGCGTTTACTCGCAGCCGAGAGTGTCTCCTGACGGCGGCCGTGTGGCCCTGGTCAAGGCCGTCTCCGGCGACTCGGCGATCTGGATCGCTGATCTCTCGGGCGCCACCGCGGAGCGCCGGCTCACGTTTGACGGCCATGATCGATCCCCGGTCTGGTCGCCCGATGGCGAGCGCATCACATTTCAGTCCGAGCGCGGCATCTTCTGGCAGCGAGCGGACGGATCGGGAGCTGCGGAGAGAGTGACGCGGGCGGACCCGGAGGCTGTGCACACTCCGCAGTCGTGGTCGCCCGATGGCCAGAGTCTGCTTTTCGACGAAACCAGGAGCGGCAACGTTTCGTTGTGGCTCTATTCCGCGCAGGAAAAGACCAGCCGAGTGCTCGTCAACGGAGGTTCGCTGGTACCGTCCGAGGCGCAGTTCTCGCCGGACGGCCGTTGGATCGCCTACACCGTGGAGGAGGCCGTCCAGGATTTGGCGCGGATCTATGTTCAGCCATTTCCGCCCACCGGTGCCAAGTACCTCGTGTCGAGCCCTGAGGAGGACGCCCATCACTCCGCTTGGTCTCGCGACGGCCGGGAGCTCTTCTACACACCGGGGCCAGGCAACCGTCTCGTGCGAATGACGATCACGACGTCGTCGTCGTTTCAGGTCAGCCCGTCCGTGACACTCCGGCGCAGGTTCACCAATGCGCCGCCGCGTGATTCGCGGACGTTCGACGTGACACCTGATGGGCGCTTCCTGGGTCTGATCGAATCGGGCGTCGTGACCGATTCAGGCGCGCCTCGCTCGCAGTTCTTCGTCGTGCTCAACTGGTTCGAGGAAACGCGTGCCAAGGTGCGCGCTCGATGAGCCTCCCGAGCGGCACGCGCCTCGGCTCCTACGAGATCACCGCCAAGCTGGGCGAGGGCGGCATGGGCGAGGTCTATCGCGCCATCGACACCAAGCTCAAGCGCGAAGTGGCGATCAAGGTGCTTCCGGCCGCATTCACCGAAGACAAGGAGCGCCTCGCCCGGTTCGAGCGCGAAGCGCAGCTCCTCGCCCAACTCCATCACACCAACATCGCCTCGATCTTCGGCCTCGAAGAATCAGAAGGCATCCGCGCGCTGGTGATGGAGCTCGTCGAAGGGCCGACGCTCGCCGACAGGCTGGAGTCCGGAAGCCTTTCCATAGATGAAAGCCTTTCCATCGCTCGTCAGATCGCCGAGGCTCTGGAAGAGGCACACGAGAAGGGGATCATTCATCGCGATCTGAAACCCCAAAACATAAAAGCTTCCATAGAAGGGAAAGTGAAGGTCCTCGACTTCGGCCTGGCGAAGGCGATGGATGTGGGTAGCGGCGTTTCGTCGGTCCAGGATCTGGCGCGCTCGCCGACGATCATGAACTCGCCGACGTTGACTGCTGCGGGGACGCAGCTCGGGGTGATCCTGGGCACGGCGGCTTACATGGCGCCGGAGCAGGCGCGTGGGCAAGGGGTCGACAGGCGGGCGGACATCTGGGCGTTCGGGGTCGTTCTCTTCGAGATGCTCACCGGGCGGTCGCTGTTCGCCGGTGACACGGTGAGCGACACGCTGGCGGGAGTTCTCAAGACCGAGATCGATCTCGGCCGGCTGCCGGAGTCGACGCCGCCGGCGATCCGGCGCTTGCTGCGCCGCTGTCTCGAGCGTAATCCGAAGAACCGGCTGCACGACATCGCCGACGCGCGGATCGTGCTCGACGAGGTCGCCTCCGGGCAGGATCGGGAAGAGGGTGCTGCGCCCGTGACGGCGGCCGGGTCGCGACGCGCCTGGCTGCCCTGGTCGCTCGCTGCGGTCGCTGCGGTCGCCGCGATGCTCTTGGCGCTGCGCGGCGGCGAGGCGCCGCGGGCCGCGCCGGAGCCGACGGTTCGCTTCGAAATCGCCTGGCCCGACGCCGGACCGACCTCGATCGATCTGGCCCGGGACTACTTCGAGCTCTCGCCGGACGGCCGTTTCCTGCTCTTCGTCGCCGAGAACCAGATCTGGGTACGGGCGCTCGATGCGCTCGACGCGCAACCCCTCGCCGACAGCGCGGGCGCCACCTATCCGTTCTGGTCGCCAGACGGCACGGCGATCGGGTTCTTCGCGAATGGCGAGCTGCGCCGGATCGCGCGCGAGGGAGGCCGAGCCCAGAAGGTGTGCGACGCGCCGGGCGGCCGGGGCGCCGCCTGGGGACCGGACGGCGCGATCGTGCTCAGCGCAGATTACGGCTCCGCTGGGCTGTCGCGGGTCGGCGAGCGGGGGGGCACCCCCGTCCGGTTGCCGCTCGTGGCGTCGTCGCCCGAGTCGACGGGTGACCATCGCTACCCGCAGTTCCTGCCGGACGGGCGGCACTTCATCTTCACCTACCTCTCGGGCTCGCCGGAGGCCGCCGGCATCTACGTCGGCGATGTCGAAGGGTCGCCGCCCGTGCGGGTGCTCGACGGCTCGGAGCAGGCGCGCTTCGCCCCGGCGGCGACTCCCGGCGAGACCGGGTTCCTGCTCTACCGGCGGCAGGACGTCCTGATGGCGCAGCCATTCGACGCCAAGGGCCAGCGTGTCGTCGGGGAGGCCGTGCCCCTCGTCGAGGGCGTCGGCGGCTCGGCGAACACCGGCCATGGCGCCTTCGCGCTCTCGGAAAGCGGCATCCTGGCTCACACCAAAGGCTCCAGCCGCCGGCAGCGGCTGGTCTGGCTCGACCGCGGAGGTCGTCGTCTGGAGACGGTGACCGAGCGCGCCGGCTCGTTCTGGGGCTTCTCGATCTCGCCCGACGGGAGGACGCTCGCCTTCGCCGCGAGCGAAGAGACTTCTGCCGCGGAGATCTGGCTCCAGAATCTCGCCGCCGGCTCCCCATCGCGCTTCACCTTCGGCCCGGCGCCCGGGTGGTCGATGCCCACCTGGTCGCCCGACGGCAGCGAGCTCGCCTTCTGCACCTTCACCCTCTCGGGCCTCTCCCGCTATCAGATCCAACGGCGCCGCGTGGATCGGACCGGAGCCGAGGAGACGCTGCGCGAGAGTCCCACCATGATGTACCTCTGGGCCTGGTCGCCGGTCGGGCGCCAGCTCGTCTTCGAGAGCGACGCGCCTCCAGCCCTCTGGCTGCTACCGCTCGAGGGCGAGGGGGAACCGATCGAGGTCGAAGAGGGGCAGGAGTTCGGGGCGCAGGTCTCGCCCAACGGGAGCTGGCTGGCGTACGTATCGCACGAGCAGGGCCCCGGGCAGGTCTTCGTGCAACCTCTGCCCGAGACGGGCGCCAAGTGGCAGATCTCGACCGCGGGCGGCACCATGCCGCAGTGGCGCGGCGACGGTCGCGAGCTCTACTTCCGCGCCGCCGATGGCGTGCTCTGGGCGATCGCCGTGCGCGCCGATGGCAGCGCCTTCGAGGTCGGCGAGCGTCGACCGCTGTTCGGTGGTCTGCCCGCGTCGCCAGACAGCTACTACCGCACCTTCGAGCCCGCTCCCGACGGCGAGCGCTTCCTGGTCCAGCTGCGCGCCGCCGAGAGCGAGCCGCCGATCACCGTCGTGCTCCACTGGCAGAATGCCCTGAGGCGCTGACGAGATGTCCGCGATCGGATCGAAGCTCGGCCACTATGAGATCACCGCCAAGCTGGGCGAAGGTGGCATGGGCGAGGTCTGGCGCGCGACCGACACCAAGCTCAAGCGCGACGTCGCGATCAAGGTTCTCCCGGCTGCGTTCACCGAGGACACTGAGCGCCTCGCGAGATTCGAGCGCGAAGCGCAGCTCCTCGCCCAACTTCAGCATCCGAACATCGCCGCGATCTTCGGGCTCGAGGAGTCCGAAGGCATCCGCGCGCTGGTCATGGAGCTGGTCGAAGGCCCGACCCTCGCCGACAGGCTGGAATCCGGAAGCCTTTCCCTAGATGAAAGCCTTGCCACCGCCCGCCAGATCGCCGAGGCTCTGGAAGAAGCACACGAGAAGGGCATCATCCATCGAGACCTGAAACCCCAAAACGTAAAAGCTTCCATAGAAGGGAAAGTCAAAGTCCTCGACTTCGGATTGGCGAAGGCGATGGATCCGACCGGGGTCTCTTCGGGGGGCGGCTCGGCGTCGCAACTCGCGCACTCGCCGACGATGACGCTGGGCGCGACGGTGCAGGGGATGATCCTCGGCACGGCGGCCTACATGGCGCCGGAGCAGGCGAAGGGATTTCCGGTCGACAAGCGGGTCGACATCTGGGCGTTCGGGGTGGTGCTGTACGAAATGCTCTCCGGCCGCTCGCTCTTCGCCGGCGACAGCGTCGGCGACACTCTGGCGGCGGTGATTCGCGCCGAGATCGACCTCAAGAGACTGCCGACCGAGACGCCGGCGGCGATTCGCCGGCTGCTGCGCCGCTGCCTCGAGCGCAATCCGAAGAACCGGCTACACGACATCGCCGACGCGCGGATCGTGATCGATGAGGTGCTTGCCGGTGGACTCGAGGAGCTGGCTCCGCCCGCGGCCGAAGCGAGCGCGGCCGCCCGGGCGCCAGGCTGGACGTGGGGGCTGGCTGCCGGTGCCCTCGTCGTCGGTCTCGGCCTCGGCGCCCTGCTCTTCCGCGCCGCCGCGCCGCCGGACGGCGCGACGGAAGGCGCCGCGCTTCATGCCGAGTTCGAGCTCGCGACGCCGAGCGGCACGACACTGGTGAGTGGGCTGGCGCTGTCGTCGGACGGCCGGCAGATCGCCTTCGTGGCGCGCGGCAAGGACGGGCGTACGTCGCTCTGGGTGCGGGCGCTCGCGTCGGCCGAAGCGAAGGAGCTGCCGGGAACTGTCGACGCGCGCTTCCCGTTCTGGTCGCCTGACGGTCGTCGTGTCGGTTTCTTCGCGCAGCGCCGGCTCAAGGTGATCGATCTCATCGGTGGCTCGCCGAGAATCGTCGCCGAAACCGGCTCGACCCAGGATGCCCGCGGCGGCGCCTGGGGCGCCGCCGACCAGATCCTCTTCTCGCCGACCTTCATCGGGCCGATCTTCGTGGTCCATGCAAGCGGCGGGGAGGTGGCGCCGGCGACGCGCCTTCCGGAGGACGGCAGCGTCGGGACGCAGCGCTTCCCGGTCTTTCTTCCCGACGGCAAGCGCTTCCTCTTCTTCGCCTCGAGCGGCACCGGGATCGAGCCGGGCACGCTCTTTCTCGGGCGACTCGGTTCCCTCGAGAGCAAGACGCTCGGCCAGGTCACCTCCGGTGCCACCTACGCGGCGCCGGACTCCGTGATCTACGTCCAGGGCGAGGCCCTGGTGGCGCAGAAGTTCGACGATGGGCGGGAGGAGCTCGTCGGCGATCCGATCCCGCTCGGCGCCTCGCTGCCCGGAAGTGTCAGCGTCTCCGGACAACGGTCGCTCGCGGTCTCCGCCAACGGTTTGTTGGCTTATCGGCGGGACAAACGGAGCGCGACCAAGCTGGTCTGGGCCGATCGCAGCGGCGCGGAGACCGGGGTGATCGACGACGATGGCGAGATCTGGCACTACGCGCCGGTCCTCTCCCCGGACGGAAAAACGCTGGCGATCTCGAATTACGATCCGGGCGCCACCAGCGGCGGCATCTGGATCCACGACCTGGCGCGCAACTACGCGTCGCGGCTCACCAGTGGCGAGGAGGGCGACGACACGCTCCCGGTCTGGTCCCCCGACGGGCGCGAAATCGCCTTCTCGCGAGCGGGTCCCGCGGGCGCGAGCGGAATCTTCCGAGTGGACCCGCGCCAGCCGGGGCAGGTTCGACCATGGATCACCGCGGACACCGTTCTCTGGCCGAACGCCTGGCTCGCCGACGGCCCCACGGTGGTCTACCAGTCCTTTGATGCTTCGGGCAAGGGCTCGCTCTGGAAGCGCTCCTTCGCGACGGCGGCGCCGGCGGAGCGGTTCGGATCGGAGCTTGCCTCGGAGTGGGGCGCCACAGTGTCGCGCGATGGCCGCTGGCTGGCCTACATGTCGGACGCCACGCGCCGGATGGAGGTGTACGTGCGACGACTCGACGACCTCTCTCGAACGGCCGTGCGCGTCTCGCCCGACGGTGGTGTGACTCCGGCCTGGCGCGGCGACGGCAGAGAGCTCTACTACGTGGACGATGCCGGTCGCATCATGGCGGCATCTTTCGAGCCACTCGATCCTCCACAGGTCGGCACGCCCGTGCCCCTCTTCCAGGGTGGACTCGAGGAATCGGGCGACCGGCAGTTCGACGTCACCGCCGACGGCCAGCGCTTCATCCTCAACCAGAGCCTCGTCGCCGAAGGCGAGCCGATCCAGGTCGTCCTCGGTTGGCGGGAGCGGTTGCAAGGGAAACAGCAGCGCTGATCGGAACGGGGCTCGACCCCGACGAGACTACCGCCAAGCTGGGCGCGGGCGGCCAGGCGCCGGGTCCTCGGATCTTCGCCCTGTAGGAGAACGGCGAGAATTTGTATAGAATTAACTCGAGCAATGTTCGATTTATCCGATTCTCAAGAGCGGGCAAGGGCGCGGCTCGGCGCCGGTTCGACGCGGCGCCGGCGCTCGGACGCCGGGCGCTCGCGCATGGCGCCTGAGCTCCAGGCCGAGCTGCGCTCATCGGCCCTCGGCTGGCGACCGCCGTCGCTCTCCGCGGTCCAGCGCCGCCTGGCCGAGCTCGCCCGCGCCAAGGGCTGGCGCCCGCCCTCCCGCGCGACGCTCTACCAGACGCTCGCCCGGCTCGACGGCAGCCGGCATGAGGTGGCTGGGCTGCCAGCGGCCGTTCGGGGAGCGCTCTACAACCTCTCGCCGGAGGGAACGATCCCCGGCCATCAGCTCGCCTTCTACTGCTTCAACTACGGCTCGCCGGCCGCCGCGAGCTTCGCCGCCGGCCTGCCATGGCTCGATCTCCATCTGGCAGCGCGCCTGCGCGGCTGGCGCCCGCGCAGCCGCGGCCTGGTGCTCGCCGCCCTCGCCGCGCGCAAGGCGCGGACGCGCGGATGACGGCGCCGTTTGCTCCGCGCCAGGTGCTTCCCGCCGAGTTGGCGCGGGCGGTCGACGACATCCCCTACTGGTTCGTCATCGGCGGCCAGGCGGTGCGCTGCTTCGCGCCCTATCGCCCGAGCCGCGACGTCGATTTCGGCGTCGAGTCCGCTGCCGATCTCGACGATCTCGTCGAACAGCTGCGCGGCCGCGGCGAGGTCGAGATCCAGGAGCGAGCGAGCGACACGATCCACCTGGCGTGGAACGGCCTCAAGGTCTCGGCCTTCGTCCTCGATCACCTCACACCCTTCACCGAGGACCAGCATCTCGACGTCACCGGTCTGCTCGCCACCAAGCTCCACGCCATCCTCGACCGGGGGCTGCGTCGCGATTTCTTCGATCTCTACGTCCTGCTCGAACAGGAGCGGCTCGGAGTCGCCTCGATGCTCACGGCGATCCGCAAGGTCTATTCCGGGAAGATCGACGACGGCCTGCTGCTGCGTGCCCTCACCTACTTCGATGACGCCGACCGGGAGGCGCCGCTGCCGGGCGAAGGCCCACGTGACTGGAGGATCGTCCGGGACTTCTTTCTCGTTCAGGTCGGCAGCCTGCTCGTGCCGCCCGGGCGGCGGCTCGCGATTCAGGAGCGCAAAGTCGATGTTCGGGAGGCTCGCGCGTGACGCCGACGACGCGACCGGGCTGGGACGAGTACTACCTCGGCATCGCGCGCGCGGTGGCGGCGCGGGCGAGCTGCTCGCGGCGGCAGGTGGGCGCGGTGATCGTGGTCGACAACGCGATCATCGCGACCGGTTACAACGGCACGCCGATGGGGGTCAAGAACTGCAGCGAGGGGGGTTGCCCGCGCTGCGCCTCGGACGCGCCGGTGGGCGCCGGCTACGACGCCTGCATCTGCGTCCACGCCGAGCAGAACGCCATCGTCTTCGCCGCCCGCCACGGCAACGCGACCAAAGGGGGCGCGCTCTATTCGACGCTGCGCCCCTGCTTCGGCTGCTTGAAGGAAGCGATTCAAGCGGGCCTCACCCGCATCGTCTTCGCCGAGCCCTTCACCTACGAGGCGGAGCTCGAGGCGATCTACCAACGCCTCGTCACCGAGTCGGGCCTCGTCCTCGACGCGCGTCCGGGTTGAGCTTTCGCGGGCTCCCCCACGGTTGACCGCACGCTAGACTGACTGCTCCAGTGAACAACGACTCTCCGAGCGGGCGCTGTTAGCGCCCGGTGGCACCATGTCCCTGAGCGGACCCTCGATCGCGCACTACCGCGTCGACGCCAAGCTCGGCGAAGGCGGGATGGGGGAAGTCTGGCGCGCGCACGATTCCAAGCTCGAGCGCGACGTGGCGCTCAAGCTCCTCCCTGCGGCGTTCGTCGCGGATGCCGACCGGCTGGCCCGATTCGAGCGCGAGGCGAAGCTGCTCGCCCAGCTCAACCACCCGAGCATCGCGCAGATCTACGGCATCGAGACGAGCGGCGACTCGCACGCCCTGGTCATGGAGCTGGTCGAGGGTCCGACCCTGGCGGACAGGCTGGAGCCCGGGTCTTTGCCCCTAGCTGAGAGCCTTTCCATTGCTCGCCAGATCGCCGAGGCGCTGGAGGAGGCGCACGAGAAGGGCATCATCCATCGCGATCTGAAACCTCAGAATGTAAAAGCCTCCATCGAAGGGAAAGTGAAGGTCCTCGACTTCGGCCTGGCGAAGGCGATGGATCCCGGCACGGCGGGCGGCTCGGCGTCGCCGCTCGGCTCGCCGTCGCTGCTCCACTCGCCGACGCTGACCTCGGCCGGCACCGAGCTCGGCGTCATTCTCGGCACCGCCGCCTACATGAGCCCGGAGCAGGCGAAAGGCGTCGCCGTCGACAAGCGCGCCGACATCTGGTCGTTCGGGGTGATCCTCTTCGAGATGCTCTCGGGCCGCCGGCTCTTCCACGCCGATTCGGTCGCCGAGACCCTGGCGCTCGTCCTGGCACGCGACCTCGATCTCTCCGGCCTGCCGGAGTCGACTCCCGCCTGGCTCGAGCGGCTGGTCGCGCGCTGTCTCGAACGCGACCCGAAGCTCCGGCTCCGCGACATCGGCGAGGCGCGCGTCGCGCTCGCCCGAGGGACGGATACCGAGCCGGCAGCAGCGGTTGCCGAGGTGGCGCCACGGAAGTTCTCGCTGGGCCGGATTGCGCCGTGGGCCCTGGCGCTGGTCGCGCTGGGGGCGGCCGCCGGCTGGCTGGCGAGACGTCCTGTCGCGGCGGAGACGGAGAGCGTGCCGAAGTTCGCGCTGCGCCGCCTGACCGAGCTGCCCGGCCCGGAGAGCCACCCGGACCTCTCCCCCGACGGAAGGCAGCTCGTCTACACCAGCGCGGCATCGGGCAACCCGGATCTCTACCTGCTGCGGGTCGGCGGCGGCCGGGCGATCAACCTGACCGCGGACTCTCCGGTCGCCGACGAGCAGGCGGCCTTCTCGCCCGACGGCGAGGCGATCGTCTTCCGATCGGAGCGCGACGGCGGCGGCCTCTTCCTGATGGGCGCGACCGGCGAGTCGGTGCGCCGGCTGACCGACGCCGGCTTCGACCCGGCCTGGTCGCCCGACGGCAAGAGCGTGGCCTATTCGCTGGAGGGCGTGGTCAGTCCGTACGCGCGCGACGCCGTCGCCGAGCTCTGGATCGTCGATGTCGCGACCGGCGAGAAGCGCCGGCGGTTGCCGGGCGACGCGGTGCAGCCCGCCTGGTCGCCGGACGGCGGCCACCTCGCCTATTGGGCCAACAGCAGCGGACAGCGCGACCTTTGGACGGTCGGCGCGGAGAGCGGCGAGCCGGTCGCGGTTACCGCGGACCTCGCCACCGACTGGTCGCCGGAGTGGTCGCCCGACGGCCGCTGGCTCTACTTCTCGAGCGACCGCGCCGGGGGGATGAACCTCTTCCGCGTCGCGATCGACGCGGCCACCGGCGCCGCTGCGGGAGCTCCGGAACAGGTGACGACGAGCGTCGGCAACCTGGGCTACGCGCGCTTCGCCGCGGACGGCCAGCGGATGGTCGCCGCCGCCTACGAGCGGCGCGTCGACCTCGAGCTCTACCGGCTCGACCCTGAAGCCGAACCGCCGCTCCAGCCGCTGCGCACGCTGCGCCCCCGGGCACTCCACTGGTGCAACCTCTCTCCTGACGCGGAGTGGTTGGCCTGCGCGACCCTCGGCGCCCCGGAGGATCTGGTGCTCTTGCGCGCCGACGGCTCGGAGTTGCGCCGCTTGACCGACGACGTGCACAAGGACCGGCACGCGCGCTGGTCTCCCGACGGCGAGCGGCTCCTTCTCATGTCGACGCGCGCCGGGGGGTGGGATTACTGGACCCTGCGCGCCGACGGCTCGGAGCTGCGCCGGCTGACCGAGATCGGCGAGGTGGCCGGTGCGGCCTGGTCTGCGGACGGTCGGGAGGTGACGGTCAAGATGCAGACGGGCCCGATCTACCAGGTCGACGCCGCGCGGCTCGCGACCCCGGAGAGCGCCCGGCCCCTCGCCATGCCGGCAGCGTTGACCGGCTTCTCCCCCAGCGCCTGGTCGCCGTCCGGGCGTTATCTCGCCGGCGCCGAGATCGACGCGCTGTGGCAGGCGCTCTCGGTGGGCTTCCTGGATCCGGCGAGCGGCGTCTACAACAAGAGCGACCTGCCGATCGCCGGCGACGGGTACTGGGCGGTCGGAGGGTGGCTCGCCGACTCGCGACGCTTCATCGCCCTGGGTAGCCGGCAGCTCGCGCTGGTCGATGCCGAGACCGGGCGCTGGCGATCACTCGCTCCGATCGAGGGGGCGGGTCGCATCGCATCCCTGAGCCGGGACGGGCGCACGATGCTGATCGAGGTCGAGTCGGTCGACGGCGACGTCTGGCTCTTGGACCGGGAGTGAGCGCCGCCCTGGCGTGGCCGGCCGGGTAGACTTCCCCGATCCGATCTCTTCCGAGGAGGCCCCGATGGCCGAGCGCACCCCGTTCCCTCCCGTCTTCTGGATCTCGAACCTGGTCGAGGTGCTCGAGCGCTTCGCCTACTACGGCATCTACTTCAGCTTCGGCATCTATTTGACCAGTCTGGGGTTCTCGCGCGACCAGCTGGGGGTCGTGCAGACCCTCTTCCTGCTGCTCTCCTACTGCCTGCCGCTGTTCTCGGGAACGCTCGCCGACCGCTTCGGCTTCAAGCCGATGCTGATCGTCGCCTACCTCGCCTACCTGCCGGCGATTCTGCTGCTGATCTACACCAAGTCGTTCTCCGGCATCGCTCTCACCATGCTCTCGATCGGCTTCGCCGCCGGCATCTTCAAGCCGCTGATCTTCGGCACGGTGCGAGCGGTGACCGACAAGACCAACTCGACCTTGGGGGTCGGCATCTTCTACGCCATGGTCAACGTCGGCGGCTCGCTCGGGCCGGTGGTCGCCGGTCGGCTGCGCGCGATCTCCTGGGACTACGCTTTCTACGCCGCGGCCGCGGCGATCGGCGTGATGCTGGTGATCACCATTCTCTTCTACAAGGAACCGCAGCGCGAGCTCGAGGCGAAGGGGTTCGGCGCGAAGTTCGCCGAGATGCGCGAGGCCTTGACCGACGGGCGCTTCGCGCTCTTCCTGCTCCTCTTGGGCATCGGCTTCTGGATCCCCTTCTGGGGCTTCTTCAATCTCTGCGCCCTCTATGTCGACAGCAACCTCGATACGGTGCGCCTCTATGAGGCGGTCCGCTCGGTACTGGGCTCGGGTGTCGCCAACTTCCTGTCTCACGATGAGGGGGGCGAGCGGCGCATTCTCGGCGAGACCATCGCGCACACCGGCTACATCATCATGCTGCTCCAGGTCGTGGTCTCGCGCACTGTCGAGAAGGCGAAACCACTGCCGGTCTTCTTCACCGGGCTCGCGGTGATGGGCGCGGGCTTCGTCGTGCTCGGGCTCGCGGCGACCTCGGCGTCGACGCTCGTCTTCCTCGGCATCCTGCTCTTCGCGGCAGGCGAGATGATCGCTTCGCCGCGCATCCAGGAGTACATCGCGCGGCTGGCGCCGAAGGAGAAGGCGGGTCTCTACGTCGGTACCAACTTCCTCGCGGTCGGCGTCGGCGCCTTCTCGGGCGTGCTCTACACGCCGCTCTACGGCCGCTTCACCGAGGCGGGGCACCCCGGCTTCGTCTGGTACGCGCTCGCGGCGCATATCCTGCTCGGCCTGCTGGCGCTCGCGATCTTTCAGAAGCTCGCCGGCACCATGGAAGAGCGGCAGGAGGAAGCGTGAGCGGAAGCGCTTCGTCGCGCCGCCTGCCCGCGGGTACCGGAGTGGACGGCGGAATCCGCTACGGGCTGGTCTGGTGACGATGAGGTCCGAAAGGAGGAGTCGGTGCCGCGCCGCGCGCGCGGCCGCGTTCGCTGTGGTGCTCGCGTATGCGGTGTGCGTCGCGCCGCCCGCCGCCGCCACCTGGATCTTCACCGACGTCTCGGTCGCCGCCGGAATCACGTTGGTCCACGGCTACAGCGACGGCGCGTCGCCCCCCTCCTTCGAGCGCTCGCGTGCGGGGGGCGTGGCGGCGGGCGACTTCGACCGAGATGGCTGGATCGACCTCTACGTGATCGCCGGCGAGGGAGGCACCAACGCCCTCTATCGCAATCAGCACGACGGCAACTTCGAGGAGGTCGCCTTCGACGCGGGGGTCGCGCTCTCCGGCACCTTCGGCAGCGGCCCGCTGTTCGGCGACGTCGACGGTGACGGCTGGACCGATCTGTTCGTCGGCGGCTTCGCGGGCGACGGCGTCTGGCTCTTTCGCAACCAGGGCGACGGCACCTTCGCGGACGTCTCTGCGACTTCCGGCTTCGCCACCTCGACTCTCTCGGTCTGGAGCGGTGGCTTCGGCGACTACGACCTCGATGGCGACCTCGACTTCTCGGCCGCGCACTGGTTGATTCCCGGTTGCCCCTCGTCCTGTCCGGCCTCGAAGCAGCTGCTCTGGCGCAACGATGGCGCCGGGCACTTCAGCGACGTCACCAACTCGGCGATCGGTGCCGGGATCGGCGCCAGCTGGAGGACGTTCGCACCCTCGTTCGTCGATCTCGACGGCGACGTCTGGCCGGAGCTCGCGATTGCCGCCGACTACGGCACGACCAACTACTTCTGGAACGACGGCGACGGCACGTTCACTCTGGCCGACGATGCGGTGCTCACCGATCAGTGGGGGATGGGCTCGGCGATCGCCGACTACGACCACGACGGCGACCTCGACTGGTTCATCAGCTCGATCTACCAGCAGAACGCTCCGGGCCGGGACGGCAACCGCCTCTACCGCAACCTTGGCAACGGCACCTTCGAGGACGTGACCGACGCGGCGGGCGTGCGCAACGGCCACTGGGGGTGGGGGGCCTGCTTCGCCGACTTCGACAACGACGGCGACCTCGATCTCTTCCACGTCAACGGCGTCGACTACGCCGGAGCGATCAACCAGGAATACTGGAACGATCCGGCGGTCTTCTTCCGCAACCAGGGCGACGGAACTTTCGTCGAGGAGGCCGCGCTACGGGGGCTCGCGGATACCAACGACGGCCGCGGCATCGTCTGCTTCGACTACGACCACGACGGCGACGTCGACGTCTTCATCGCCAACAACCGAGGCCCGGCCAAGCTCTACCGCAACGACGACCCGCCCGCCAACGCCTGGCTCGCGGTGACGCCGACCCTGGGCCCCGCGGCCGGCGACGCGGTCGGTGCGAGCGTACGGGTAACGGCGAACGGCGTCACCCAGCGGCGCGAGATCCTGGCGGGCAGCAACTTCGAGTCGCAGAACCCGAACGAGGCCCATTTCGGGCTCGGCTCGGCCGCCACGGTCGACCTGCTCGAGATCGTCTGGCCGAACGGCCTCGAGACCCAGCACCCCGCGCCGCCGGTCTCGACGCGGGTGACGATCCACCTCCTCTTCGGCGACGGCTTCGAGCGCGGCGACAGCGGCTGGTGGTAGGCGGTCCGCCGGTCGCTCGGACGCCCAGCCGGAACGGCCTGGCGGCCTTCGGCCTCAGAGACCGAGTCGAGCGAGTCGCCGCTCGAGGGCGCGGAGCGTCGAGCCGGCGAGCGCTCGCCAGCCGGAGTCGAACCGTTCGATCGCCGCAACGAGCTCGGCGAGCACCTCGCGCTGCGGTGCGGTGGGAGCGGCGTCGACGCTCTCGAGATCGGTGGCGAGGCCGGCGAGCGTGCCGTTGATCCGGGTCGGGTCGTTGGCCCGATCGGAGGCGAGCGCGTCGATCTCGGCGAGCGCGGCTACGATCGCACGGTGCAAGCGGTGCGCCGCGGCAGCGTCGCGCGCGGTCTCGAGTCGCTTCTTGGCGGCGTCGCGGGTCTCAGCGGCATTGGCCGAGCGCGCGAGCGCGGCGGCGACCTCTTCCTGGAAGCCGGCGAGCGTCTCGAGGTCGGCGCGCGAGACCGCGACGCGAGGATCGAGCAGGACCTCGAACGACTGCTCGGAGATCGCGTCGCCCGCGGTCAAGCGGACGCGATAGCTGCCGGGCAGGACGAAGGCGCCCTCCGGCTGCACGATCGCCTCGCGGCCGGGGACGGCGGCGATCGAGTAGTCGTAGGAGAGCGCACGCGGCCGTTCGCGGCGCAGGTTCCAGACGAAGCGATGGTGTCCCGGCTCCGCCGAGAGGCGCGGCGGCGGCACGCGGAAGGCGTCGATGAAGTAGACGCTGGCCTCGAGCTCTTCGGCTGCGTCGTCGCTCGCGAAGCGACGGAGCTTCGCGCCGCCTGCGTCGAGGACCTCGAGAACCACCGGTCCTGCGGCTGCCTCCGGCAGGAAGTAGTCGAGCACCGCGCCGGCCGGCGGGTTGTCGCCGGTCGGCTCCTCGGGCGGCAGCGGCGTGTCCTTGTTCTGGTTGGAGCGCAGGCGATAGGCGACGCCGGGGCGCATCAGCGTCGCGCCCGCGGGCGCGCCCAGGCGCGCGAGGTGGCGCAGCGGCGCCACCTGGTCGAGCGCCCAGAGCGCGCGCCCCTCGGTCGCGACCACGAGATCGTCACGGTGCGCGACGAGGTCGTTGATCCCGGTCGTCGGCAGGCCGAGCTGTAGGCTCTGCCAGTGCAGGCCGTCGTCGAAGGAGACCGAGACGCCGCGGCTGGTGCCGGCGTAAAGCAGGCGCGGCTCGACCAGGTCCTGGCGGACGACGCCGACCCAGGCGCCGTCGGGCAGGCCGTGGCCGATCTCGGTCCAGGTGGCGCCGTAGTCGTGGGTGCGGTAGGCGAGCGGGCGGAAGTCGTCGAGGCGATGCCGGTCGGCGGCGACGTAGGCGGTCGCCGCATCGGTGGCCGAAGCGTCGATGATGTTGACCTTCGACCAATCGCCGAGAGCGGGTGGCGTCACATCGTGCCAGCTGGCGGCGCCGTCGCGCGTCAACTGGACGCGGCCGTTGTCGGTGCCGACCCAGACGACGCCATCGGCCACCGGCGAGGGCGCGATCGCGAAGATCGTGCCGTAGCCGCAGGCGGTGGCGCGCTCGACAGGCACGTCGCCGGCGCAATCGGGCTCGCCGGCGACGGCGCCGGTCAGATCGCCGCTCACCGTCGCCCAGCTCGCGCCGCCGTCGAAGGAGCGGAAGAGAACCTGGGCGCCCAGGAAGATCGGATGCGGCGGGCGCTGCGAGATCGCGAGCGGCGTGATCCATGGATAGCGGTACTTGGTCGTACCGGGGCGCGCGGCGTAGGAGCCGATCGGCCAGGGCGAAACGTTCTGGACCTGCCCGGTCTTGGCGTTCCACTTCGACAGCCGACCGCCGAGCCCGGCGCCGTAGACGATGTCGGGGTCGGCCGGGTCGGGGAGGTCGCCGTCGCGCTCGTCGCCACCCACCGGACTCCAGTCGCGGAAGGTGATCTGCCCGTAGTCGCTGCGCGAGGCGATGCCGACCGTGCCCGAGTCCTGTTGCCCGCTGTAGATCTTGTAGGGGAAGCCGTCGTCGACGCCGAGCCTGTAGAACTGCCCGGTCGGTTGGTTGTACCAAGAGGACCAGGTCGCGCCGTCGTTCAGGGTCACGACCGCGCCCTGGTCGGCGCCGACGATTCTGCGCTCGGGCGCCGTCGGGTCGATCCAGAGCACATGGTAGTCGTCGCCACCGGGCGCGCCCTTCTCGATCGTGAAGGTCCGGCCGCCGTCGGTCGAGCGCGAAGAGACCACGCCCCATCACCCAGAGAGCGTCCGCGTCGCGCGGATCGACGTAGACGTTGTTGATGTAGGACGAAGCGAGGCTCGCGTCGGAGTTGACCTGCGACCAGGAGTCGCCGCCATCGTCGGAACGGTAGAGACCGCCTGCCGCCGACGCTTGAATCGTCGCGTAGACGCGCCGGGCGCCGGTGCCCGGCACGACGGCGAGCGCGATACGGCCGAGATCGCCAGCCGGCAATCCGGCCGCGCCGACGGCGTGCCAGCTACGGCCGCCGTCGGCCGACTTGAAGATCCCGCTGCCCGGTCCGACGGTCGGCTGGAAATAGTCGAGCCAGGGGTGGCGCAGCACCTGCCAGAGCGAGGCGTAGAGGGTCTCGGGATGCGCCGGATCACCGGTGACGTGTGCCGCCCCGACCTCGGGCCCATGGTCGAGGACGTGCGCCCAGCTGCGACCGCCATTCTCGGTGCGAAAGAGGCCGCGCTCGGGATTCGGACCGAAGACATGGCCGAGGGCGGCGACGAGCGCAACGTCGGAATCACGCGGGTCGACCCAGAGCGCGCCGATGTGCTTGGTCTCGGCGAGGCCGACGTGGCTCCAGGTCGCGCCGCCGTCGGCCGAGCGGTAGACGCCGTCGCCGTCGACGATGTCCCAGCGCTGGTGGATCTGCCCAGTGCCGACCCAGATCACGTTGGGCTCGCTGGGCGCGATCGCCATCGCGCCGATCGAGGCGCTGCCCAGGTCGTCGAAGAGGGACCGCCAGGTAACGCCGGCATCGTCGGTGCGCCAGACGCCGCCGTCGGCGCCGCCGAAGTACCAGGTCGCCGGCTCCCCCGGCACCCCGGCGACCGCCGTCGCCCAGCCGCCCCGGTGCGGGCCGACCAGTCGCCAGCGCAGATCCTGGTAGGCCGTCTCCGGCACGGCGGCCGCGGTGAGCTGCGACGCACCGAGCGCCGCGAGCAGGAGGGCGACGGGAAGCAGAGTCGGCTGGGGACGAGCCTCGGATCGCATCGGAACCTCGGGAGTGGACGTGGGTCGGGAGCGTGGGACGGGTGCCGAGCTTATCTCTCTCTACCGGGCTTCGAGCCGGACGTCACGGCGTGGGCCCGCGCAGGTCTTTGCGATCGTCGTGGTTCTCGTGGCTGCCCCCGAGGCACCCGACCGAGAGCCACTCGCCGGCGCACGCTTCCCCCGCCGCCAGGGCGGGCACGAGCGCCGCTCGCCATGAGTAGAGTGGGCTCCGATGAGCGAGCCGCCAGAGGTCGAGAGCGCGGTGGGGAGAGGTGCGTTCTGGCGCCGCCTGACGCCGGCACGGGCCCGCTTCTGGATGGTGGCGGTACCGATCCACGTCGCCGCCTTCGCGGCGCTCTATCTCGGCACCGTGCAGCTGCTCGAGCGTGCCTATCGCGAGGCCGCAGCCACCACAGCGCGCGTCCAGCTCGATCAGGCCGTTCGCGCGGTGCCGTTCTCGCCCAGCGCTGCGGCGGCCGGACGCCCCCCGCACGTCTTCGAGCACCTGATGGCCCTCCACCAGTCGATCGGGCTGCGGCTCTACGGGCGCGCCGGCGCGCCCCTCGGCGCGCGCGGCCTGTCCGCGGATCCGCGGGAGTCGGCTATCGTGCGCGACTTTCTCGCCAGGACCGGGCAGATGTCGCGATCCTGGGTTGAAGAGGAGCGGGGCAAGCGCTGGGTGCGCGGGGTGGTGCGGCTGACCGCCGACTCCGGCTGCACGCCCTGTCACGCCACCGGGTCCACGCTGGGCGCGGCCACCATGAGGCTGGACTTCACCACCGAGCTGAGCGCGGCACATCGCGAGCTCGGGGCGCGCTCCGCGCTGCTGCTCGCGGCCTGGATCGCGCTCATCGGCACGGTTACCGTGATCGTCCGACGCACCGTACGCCGTTCGGCGAATCGGCTGCAGGAGGAGCTCGCCGAGGTCTCGTCGGGGCGAGCGACGGGCGCCCCGCGCGCCCTCGCGCTGCCGTTGGATCCCGCCTCCGCCGAGGTGCACCGCAGTCTCCACGAGCTGCTGCGCCGGCACCACGAGCGGCAGACAGAGGTCGCCAGCCGCCTGGCGCACGTCGACCAGCTCGCTTCGCTCGGGCAGCTCGCAGCCGGCTTGGCGCACGAGATCAAGAACCCGCTCGCCGGCATCCAGGGCGCCCTCGAGCTGTTGCGCGACGAGGCTGCCGACGAGTCCACGGTCAAGCTGCACGACGACATGCTGGATGAGCTCAAGCGTGTGCATGGCATCCTGCAGCGGCTGCTCGAGTCCGGGCGGCCGGCGCCGCTGCGCCTGGCGCGGATCGACCTCGCGCGCTTGGTGGCCGAGACCGCCGACCTGCTGCGGCCGTCGCTGCGCCGCCAGCGGGTGACTCTGCGCACCGAGCTCGCCGGCGATCTGCCCGCGCTACAGCTCGACGCAGCGAAGTTCCGGCAGGTGCTGATGAACCTGATCCAGAATGCTGCCGAGGCGATGCCGGAGGCGGGCGGCAACGTCATCGTGCGGGCCGCGTCCTTTCCGTCCGAGGCGGCCGTGGTGGTGACCGTCGAAGACGACGGACCGGGGATCGCGGCGGAGCCGCTCCAGCACCTCTTCGAGCCGTTCTTCACCACCAAGTTCGCCGGCACCGGGCTCGGGCTACCGATCTCGAAGAGCCTGGTCGAGCAGCACGGTGGACGCATCGAGGTGACCTCCGAGGCAGGGCGTGGCACTTCGTTCTTGATCATCCTGCCGGTGGGCTCGAGCGACACGCCCGTCGAGCCCGAGAAGGGTTGAGACATGGCGCTGATCCTCCTGGTCGAAGACGAGAAACTGCTGCGCTGGGCGCTCGAGCAGCAGCTGAAGCGCGCCGGCCACAGCGTGCACGCGGCGCCCGATCTCGCTACTGCCGGCAGGAATCTCGTCGAGCACCAGCCCGAGGTCATGCTCCTCGACCTGGGACTCCCCGACGGCCACGGCCTCGACTTCTACGAGGCCAACCATGAGCGCCTCGAGAGCACGGTGGTGATCGTCATGACGGCGCTCGGCCAGGTCGAGGAGGCGGTGCGCGCGATGAAGCTCGGGGCGCTCGACTTTCTCACCAAGCCGGTCGACCAAGCCGAGCTGGTGGCGTTGGTGGCGCGCTCACTGGCGGTGCGCGGGGAGCAGCTCGAAGTGCAGGCCGCGCGCCAGACGCGCGCGCACAGCCTCGCCCAGAAGGCGGTCGGCGAATCCCCCGAGTTCCGGGAGCTGCTCGAGATCGCGGCGCAGGTCGCCACCTCCGAGGTGAGCACCCTGCTGGTGCTCGGTGAGAGTGGCTCGGGCAAGAACGTTCTCGCCCGGCAGATCCACGCGCTGTCCGACCGGCGCACCCGGCCGTTGCTCGAGGTGAGCTGCGCCACGATTCCGGAGAACCTGCTCGAGAGCGAGCTGTTCGGTCACGAGAAGGGCGCTTTCACGGACGCCCAAGCGACCAAGCGGGGCGTGTTCGAGCTCGCCGAAGGGGGCACGGTGGTGCTCGACGAGATCGGCGAGTTGCGGCTCGACATCCAGGCGAAGCTCCTGCACTTCCTGGAGGAGCGGCGCTTCCGCCGGGTGGGCGGGACGCGCGAGATCCGGGTCGATGAACGGGTGATCGCGCTCACCAACCGCGACCTGCAGGCGATGATGCGCGACAAGCTCTTCCGTAGCGACCTGTTCTTCCGGCTGAGCGTCTTCCCGCTGCGGGTGCCGGCGCTACGCGAGCGGCGGGGGGACATCCTGCCGCTCGCCCGCCACTTCCTCACCACCCTGCAGCCGAGGCTCGGGCGTCGCTTCACCGGGCTCGAGCGCGAGGCGGAGAACCGGCTGCTCGCCTACGCTTGGCCGGGCAACGTGCGCGAGCTGCGCAACGTCATCGAGCGCGCCATGGTGCTCGAGAAGGGCCGGGAGCTTACCTCCCGCTCCCTGGTGCTCGACTGGGTCGAGGCGCCGACCGAAGCCGCTCCCCTTGCCGCCAAGGCACCGGCGGGCGTGCCGGCGAGCGGCGGGATCGTCCCGCTCGAGGAGCTGGGGCGCGAGATGGTGCTCCGTGCCATGCGTGCCACCGGGGGGAATCAGACGCGCGCCGCCGAGCTGCTCGGAATCAGTCGCGACCAGCTGCGCTACCGGCTGAAGAAACTCGACCTGCGACCCGACGGCGACCAGGCCTAGCGCCTCCCGACCGCTCCGAGTCGGGACCGGATCTCGCGCAGCGGAACGGGCCTTGCACAGGGATCGCCAAGGAGGCGAGGTCGCATGCGACTCCTGGTGCTTGATCCAAGCGGTCTCCTCCCTTGGGTAGTCCGCCACGCGGCGCCGGAAGGGGTCGAGGTCGAGATGGCCGCGAGCCTCGAGGCGGCCGAGCGGATCCTGGCCGAGCACTCCCCTGATGCGGCGGTGGTGAGCGTGCCGCCGGCGCAGCTCCCCTGGCGCTCCTTCCAGCGCATCTGTGCGCGAGCGCACCCACCGGTGCCGGTGCTCTATGAGTCGTGCGTCCACGCCTCCGCGGCGGAGGCGGGCCTCGATCCGGCTGACGGCTACGCCGTCTTCCTGCCCAAACCGGCCGCGCGCGAGCAGCTGCGTGCGGCGCTGGTGGAGCTGCTCGCCGCAGCCGGCCACCTCGCCTCGGCTGCGCCAAGCTCGGCGCGCGAGGGCTCGGGCTCGTCGTCTGCCGACGATTCGGCCGCCGCACCCCCAGCCACCCCGCGGCGAGAGTGAGAAACCACCCACCGGTGGGGGGATTTCGCGCAGTCGATTGGTATTCTTCAGCCGCTGCCGAGGAGGCTCTCCCGATGCTCCGTCCGCTCACCGTACTGCTCTCCGTCGCGCTCGCGCTGCCCGGTTGCGGGGATGCGCCGCAGCTCAACGTCGAACAGAAACCGGCCGATCAGCCTGCGGCGCCGGCTGCCGCGACCGACGCCAGCGGCTCCCCGAGCTCCCGCCCAGCGGGCGAGGCTCGGCTCCTAGCCGGGCACGACGCCTCGATTCCAGCGCTGCCCCCGGACCACCCGCCAGTCAATCTGCCCATGGACCACCCTTCGAGCGCCCTCGGCGCGCCGGACGGCGCCGCCATGCCGGTGGTGCCCGCCGGCAGCGGCACCGGAGCCGCAGGCCTCAACTGGACTGCCGCCAAGGACTGGATCATCGAGCCGCCGGCCAACGCCATGCGGCGGGCGCAGTACAGGGTTCCGGGCCCGGGCGGAGACGCCGAGTGCGTGGTCTTCTATCTCGGGCCTGGCCAAGGTGGCGACCCGCGCACCAACGCCGAGCGCTGGGCGGGACAGTTCGTGCAGCCGGGCGGTGCGCCGCCGCTTTCGGCGATGACGACCCGCACCCTGGCGGTCGGCGCGGCGAGCGTGCTCGTCGTCGAGACCAGCGGCACCTACATGTCGGGGGGCATGATGGGGGACGAGGCGGTGGCGAAGCCGGGGTGGGCGCTGCTCGGCGCCGTGGTGCCGGGACTGGACGCCGACTGGTACTTCAAGTTCACCGGTCCGGCGGCGACGATCGCCGCCCAGAAGGCCGCCTTCGAAGCGATGATCGCCTCGATCCGGCGCGGCGGCTGAGCGGCCGTCTAGCGCCGGGTGGTCGCCAGCCAAGCTTCGAGTTGCCGGGCCCCTTCGGGGTCGACCGCGCGCAGCCGGGGCAGGAGGCTCCGGGCCCCCGCCGCGTCGCCGAACGAGATGCTGCCACGGGCGAGGCCCTGCAGGGCGAGGCGATCTTCGGGCCGTAGCGCGAGAGCACGGCGATAGCTCTCGACCGCCGGCGCGAGCCGACCATTGACCTCTTCGGCCGTTCCCAGATTCACCCAGCCGTCGGCGTTGCCCGGGTCGAGCCGGAGCGCCTCCTGGTACGCGGCGATCGCCGCCTCCAGCTCTCCCAGCCGCGCGCGAGCGACGCCGCTGTTGTACCAGGCATCGGCGTGGTCGGGCTTGATGCGGAGCGCCGCCGCGAAGCACCGCTGCGCGCCGCGCGCGTCGCCCGCGCCGAACAGCACGTTGCCGAGGTTGTTCCAGGCGAGCCAATTCCCCTCCGTCACCGTCAGCGCCCGCTCGTAGAGGGTACGCGAGCTCTGCCAGGTCGCCAGTTGGCGGCGGCAGGCGACGGAGAGCAGCGTGATCGCGGCGAGCGCCACGACCGCCGCGGCGAGTCGCGCTCGGCGCGCGCCACGCGTCTCTTGCGGGCGACGCACGAGCTCCCCGGCGAAGCTGGCTACGATGACGAAGATGCCGAGGAGCGGCAGGTAGGTGTAGCGATCGGCTCGCGCCTGGGAGCCGACCTGGAGGAGACCCGCGACCGGCAGCAGCAACACGAGGTAGGCGAACCAGCCGGTCGTGAGCCAGGGTCGCCGCCGCCGTTGCGCGAGGGCCAGAGCCGAAACGGCGAAGAGTCCGGCCGCCGCAGCGAGAGCGACCGGCCGATCGATCCGCCCGCCGACGCTCGCCGGGTGAGGATAGAAGACCGCGAGTGCGGTCGGCCAGACGGCGTCGCGCAGGTAGAGCACAACTGAGATCGCGGCGTTCGCCCAGCGCTCGCTCCACGGCAGAGCGCTCGCGCTCATCGTCGCGCCGAGCGCCGACTGTGCCTTCCAGGTGATCACCGCGGAGGCGAGCGCGAGCGCGAAGAGCGGCAGCTTCTCGACACTGCGCGCGCGCAGGTCGTGCCAGCTGGCGAGGCGCCGGAGCGGCCAGAAGTCGAGCAGCAGGAGCACCGCCGGCAGGGTCACCGCCATCGGCTTCGACAGCAAGGCCAGAGCAAAGAGCGCCACGACCGCGGCATAGCGCCGACCGCCACCGCGCCGCACCCAGGCGCCGTACGCTGCCACCGTGAGCAGCCAGAAGCAGGCGCAGAGCAGGTCTTTGCGCTCCGAGATCCAGGCGACCGATTCGACGCGCAGCGGGTGGACGGCGAACAGCGCGGCCACCGCCGCGCTCTTCCAGGCACCGAACGGCAGCGCGTCGAGCAGCAGGAAGACGAGCAGGACGTTCGCTGCGTGCAGCGCCAGATTGGTCAGGTGGTGGCCGCCCGCCCAGCCGCCGTGCAGCTCGACGTCGAGCAGGTGCGACAACCAGGTGAGCGGGTGCCAGTTGGCGGCGTAGAAGCTCGAGAAGGCCCAGGCGACGCTGTCGCCGTCAAGCCCGCGCGCGAGGTGCGGGTTGGCCGCGACGTACTCGCCGTCGTCGAGGTCGACGAAGGGATAGCCGAGGACCGGCGCCCACACCACGACGGTCAGCAGGAGGAGCGCGGCGACCATCGCCCAGCGGCGGCGCGACGCGCGCTCCACGATTCCGCCCTCAGGTGGCAGACTGTTTGGCGAAGGCCGCGATCGCCTTGCTCCGGAGCTCGATCGGTGTCGCGGCGCGCAGGCGCTCGATCCACTCGGCGCGCTTCGCGGTGCGTTTGTTGTCGAGCAGCTGCTGGCGCAGCCGATCGGCCACCTCCTCGTAGCTCTGCTGACGCGAGGGTTCGACCGCGATCGTCTTGATCAGGTGCCAGCCGAAGCTCGACGAGAGGGGTGCGCTGACCTCGCCGGCCGCGAGGCTCAGTACCGGTTCGAAGTCGGGTGGGGTCTGCTCGGCCGAGATCCAACCCAGGTCGCCGCCGCGACGAGCGGTCTGCGTGTCGGCCGATTCCGCGGCGGCGAGCTTCTCGAACGCCTCGCCGTTGGCGAGGCGTTCGAGAAGCGCCTCCGCCTGCTCGCGCGTCGCGACGACGATGTGTGCGACATGGCGGCGCTCCGGGGCGACCCAGTCGTCACGGTGCGTCTCGTACCAGGCGCGCGCCTCGCTCTCCTGGAGCTCGACGCCGCGCAGCAGATAGTCCGAGTACAACGCGTTCTCCATCAACCGCTCGCGGAAGGCCTTGGTCGCCGCGGCGACCTCGGGCTGGTCGGAGATGTTTCGCGCCGCCACTTCGAGTCGGGCGAGTGCGTCGTTGACGGTCTTGCGCAGCAGGTCGGCGAGGTGGGCGCTGCTCGCGAACTCCGGCAACGCGGCGAGAGCGTCGAGGTCGAGACCGCTCGAAAAGGTCTGGACGTCGAGCGAGCCACCCCGCCAACGCGCCAGCACCGTCGCAGGAGCCCGCTTGCCGAGCTTCTGGTAGGAGCGCGGCGAGACGTCGATGTCGTCGGCCAGGCGCGCGCCGTACTTCTTCCACAGCTCGGCCGAGAAGGCTGCCCGGAGCGCCGCGAGCTTGCGTTTCCTGAGGATTCCCGCGATCCTCTCGCGCGCCGCATCGAAGCTCGGCTTGTCGACCGTCTTCTTCTCGATCACGCGCACGATCTCCCAGCCCTCCGCGCTCTCGAAGGGCACCGTGGTCTCTCCCACTGCGAGCGGAAAGACCGCCGCCTCCCACTCCGGGCTCAGCGATCCCCAGCCGATCGACGGCAACAGCCCACCGCGGATGCGCGAGGCGCCGATCGAGCGCTCGAGAATCAGGCGATCGAGATCGGCGCCGGCGGTGAGCTGTCGCGCCACGTCGAGCGCCGCCTCGCGATCGGGCAGGACGATCTGCGACACCTGCCAGAGCGTCGTGGTGCGCTGCTCCCAGGCTTCCCGGATCTCGGCCTCGGTGGGGCGCGCCTTGGCGTCGATCTCGTGCGTCACGAGCCACTCGAGGCCGCGGTTCATGGTCGCCTCTGCGGTGGCGTCGTGGATCGCCGGCAACTCGTCGAGGCCGAGCCGGTAGGCTTCCTGCAGCAGCAGGCGGTGGTCGATCACCTGATCGAGAAAGGCCCGCACCTCGGAGACGCCGCCGAGGAACTTGGTGTGCCCGCCATGGCGGCGCACGAAC
Source organism: uncultured Acidobacteriota bacterium (assembly GCA_963700315.1). Classification (GTDB taxonomy): domain Bacteria; phylum Acidobacteriota; class Thermoanaerobaculia; order Multivoradales; family JAGPDF01; genus JACTMI01. Next base: position 422,161 of record CAVOXC010000011.1, read on the forward strand.
TGATCGCGCAGCTCGTCGCCGGTAATCGCCTCGCCCCCTACGACCGCGAGCGTCGGGCTCGTGGTCGGCGCCGCCAACAGCGACGCCGCGCAGAAAGCGGCGCAGACCAGGACACCCGGTGCCTTCATCGACTCGATCCTTTCGTTCCCTTGGCGTTCCTCTCGGCTTCCAACATCTCGGCGAGGGCGCGATCGGCGAGCGCGACGACGTTGCCCACCGCGCCGCGCAGGAAGAGCCCCTCGTAATCGTCGCCGCGGCGGTGGTGATGCGCGGTCCACAGCACCCGCTGGCTCGCCACGTCGACAAGCTCGAGCTGCAGCTCGACCTCGGGCGACACCCTGTCGGTGCGCGACGAGCTCTCACGCCAGCGCCAGATCGTGCCGCGCAGGAAGTAGCTGGTACCGAGGCGCGCGCCGACGTCACGGAGTCGCGGCGGGTCGAGATTGCGGATCGCGGGCACTTTCTCGGCGAGCAGCGCGGCGCGCAGCTCGGCGGGCTCGACGAGCGTGAAGCGGTCGCTCTCGGCGAGCCGGCGCGAGAGCAGGTCGGCGACGATGCGCGGCGCGGCGCGATCGTCGGTGGCGTTGGCGAACGGGATGATGCAGAGTCGTACCGCGGGCTCGGTCGCCAGCGACGCGGCGCGGAAGGTGGGGGGGCGCGCGAGCAACCAGCGACTTCCCGGCGATCTCGCGGGGCGGATGGCGGCGCCGGGAGAGGGAAAGTCCTCGCTCGCGCGCTCGACCGCGCGGCGTGCGACTTCGGCGACGTCGGCGGCGCGATGGAGCGAGAGCGCTCCGGCCGTCTCGCTCCCCGAGAGGCTGAGGAGCCGCGACCAGAGCGGCGTGCCGTCGACCGCCCGCAGCCGGGCCGAGGCCGCGAAGAGGGCGTTTTCACCGTCGAGCCAGGTGTCGACCGTGGAGAGGAGCACCGCGGACGCTCCGAGCTCCTCGCCGAGGGCCCGCAGCGCCGTGGCGGAGAAGGAGTCGAGCCGCCAGATCCGCGCGGCGTGCAGGGCGCGATCGACCTCCTCGCCGCGCACCACCGTCCAACCCTGTCGCGTCGCGAGCGCCGCGAACAGCTCCTCGACCGCCGCCGGCGCGGCAGTCTCGCCGCTCAGGTTCTCGGCCGGCAGCAACGCCAGGCGGGTCCGCGCGGCGGCGGTCGGCGGCGCGTTCGCGGCGAGCGCCGCGCCGGTGCCGAGCACCGCCAGGAAGGCCAGGGCCGCCGCGGCTCGCCGCATCACTTGACCAGCGTTTCGAGCTCGTCGCGCAGGAGCTTGCGCGCCGCCTCGGTCAGCGAGTCGCCGCCGAAGCCGAACAGCCGCGCCCTGGCGCTGGTGCCGCTGCGCGTCTGGCTCGAGCTCCAGAGCGTTCTGCCGGACTGGGTCTCGACCAGGCGGAGCTGGATCACCACTTCCGGCGCCGGCAGGGAGCCGACCCGCGACTCGGTGAGGTCGACCACGGTGCCGAGGAAGAGCCCGTCGGCTGCGAGCGCCTGGCCGATGCGCTGCAGATCGGCGGGGGCGAGCTTCTCGGTCGAGTCGAGCCGTTCGGCGGCGAACAGCTTCGCCACCTCTCCCGGCTCGACGACTTCGACCACTCCGAGCGCGAGCAGCTCGACCAGGAAGATCTTCTCGACCTTCTGGGCGTCGCTGCGGCTCTGGGTGAGGGTGTCGAAGGGAAGCACCGCTACGGTGCGGATCGCGCCGAGATCGGCCTGTGGATGGGTGTAGTGGGTCCGGCCGCGCGAGGTGCAGCTGGCGGCGAGCAGGGCGAGCGGCAGGAGCCACAGAGCGGTCCGTAAGCGGGTTGGGTGCACGGTTCGTCCTCTCTCTCGGAAACTAGAACGTCCAGGTCAGGCCGGCGGAGAAGCTGTCGGCGGTCTCGTCGAACACCGGGCTGGTGGTCTCGATGTGCAGGTAGTTGAGGTTGAGCATCAGGCGCCGATTGATCTGCCAGGCCGGCGTCGCGATCCAGCGTCGCGAGCGCCGATCGCCGGCGACGTCGACGTCCTCGTCGTAGATCGCGCCCAGGGTGAGGGCGCCCTGGGCGAACGGGCGCCAGTCGAGCCGATAGCCGCGCACCGGGGTCGAGCGGTCGCCCGCGCGTGCCTCGCCGGCGCGCACCCCGACGCCGAGCTGCGAGCTCGGGCGCCAGAACAGCTCCGCCCAGTAGCGCGACACTCGCTCTTCGACCTGCAGTCCCTCGGGCGCGCCGTCGCTCAGGCGGTTCCTCTGCACGCTCGCCGAGGCGGTGAGCAGCAGCGAGCGGACGACCTGGACGTGCGCCACTCCGGAAAGCTGCGGGCCGGAGATCGACCAACCCTCGTCGTCGGAGCTGTAGTCCTGATGACCGAGGTCGAGACTGACGTCGATCGCGCTCCAGAGGCGCGCGAAGCCGTGGACGAAGAACCTGTCGGTGGTGAAGCGCTCGCCGGCGCTATCGCTCTGGGCGCGCTCGGCCTCGAGCGAGGTCTGGAGGTTGAGATTCGGCGCCCAACGGAAGAGGCTGCGCCAGGAGTCGTAGCTCTGCTCGAGAGTCGCCCCGCCGCTCAAGGTGGCGCGGGTCGCCACGCGCTGCAGCTCGAGGCTGGTGCGCGGCCGGATCTCCCAGAGGGCGCGGAAGCTCTGGTCGCTGTCGCGGGTGGAGACCTCGGCGCCGCGCTCCGGTGTCTGCACACGCCGGTTGAAGACGCCGTTCCAGCTGAGCTGCAGGCTGGAGAGCGGTCGATAGGTGAGGTTCCCGGTGCCTGTTACGAGATCGAGGTCGAGGCGCTGCGACTGACCGGGCGCCGTCGTCAGGTTCTCGAAGGCGAGCAGCTCGGTGACCTCGGTCGGCACCGAGTTGACGAAGAAGCTCACCACCTTGAGATAGCGTGTCTCCTGCGTCGGGAAGCTGACTGACCAGAACCCCTGCGCGGCGTCGAAGCGAGTGTTCGCCCCTACGACCGGAGTCCAGAGCACCAGGTCGAGGCTCGTCCAGAGATCCCAGTCGACCGCGCCACCGCTGCTGACCGGATTGCCCAACGGGTTGCGCGCGACGACGCGCACCTCGTCGACGCGGGCAAAGCGGCCGAAGTCGATCGCCAGATTCAGGTTCGACTCCCCGTCCGGTCCGAGCGACACGCCGGCGGCGCGATTGAGGTCGCCGTCACGCAGTCGCGGGTTGACGTCGAGCGGCTGATCGCGAGCGTCGTTCGGCGTCTCGTCGTGGGAGTCGTAGGTCTCGGCGAGACGGAGCGGGTTGGGCACCGTGGCGGCGCCGCCCAGGGCGCGGCGATCGATGCGCTCCTGCGAGGCGAGAGCGTCGGCCGCGATCGTCACCCGGTCGTCCCAGAGCGCCCCGGCCCAGCCCAGCGTCGCCTGCAGGTTGTCGCTGGTGCGCTCGAAGCGCAGACCGCGGTTCTCCTCGCGGGCGCTGTAGCCGGCGAGGCCGGCGCGCAGTCCGCCCCAGGCGTACTCGAGCCGCAGGATGCCGATCTCGTCGGTGACGTCGGCGCCGGTCACCGAGTCGCCGAGCTCCGTCCGCCGCCCCTCGGCGACCAGCGTCGGCAGCTCCTCCGGCCGGTAGGTAAAGGTGGCGGCGAGCTGGTCGAGCGTGCGGTCGCTCCGGCTCCCCTCGAGCGTGCCGCTCGACTTCGAGAGGAGCTGGTCCCAGCGCGCCTGGAACTGCAGGGTCGGCAGCGAGTAGTTGAGCTGGAACCCGGGCCGCAGGTCGCGATAGTCGGAGGTGCGCTCGACCCCCTGCAGCGTCGAGCCCGAGGCGTCGTCGGTGGCGCGCAGCGAGAAGCTCAGGCGCAGCGCATCGCTGAGCGCCCGGTCGAGCCGTAGGTCGTAGCGTTGCACGAGGCCGTCGCTCTCGAGCGTGCCGTTGTCGAAGCTCTGCCAGCCGAGGAAGACCCGTCCCGAGAAGTCGTCGGCGGCGAGACCGCCGACCCCCGCGAGCGCCAGGAGCAATGCTCCCCCCATCGCCCGGCCGCTGGTGCGCATCGTCTCCCTCCCACCGTCCGCACGCACGGACAGAACTGGGAGATTCTCCGCCCGGGACCGTCGACGAGTGCCACCCGCACGGGCGGCCGGCCCAAAACAAAGAGAGGGGCCGAAGCCCCTCTCCAAATCCCACGCGTTGGGGGTCGTGTTAGTTGCCCTGACCGTGGCACTGCCCGCAGAGGTTGCGATAGCCGACCTGATAGCCGTTGGCGGGCTCCGCCGGGTCGGTCACCGCGTAGCCACCCTGCTCCCCGACCGACGCCGCGTTGCGGCTCAGGAAGAAGAGGCCGAAGGGGTTCTGGTTGCCATGCCCCTTGTGGCAGGTGGTGCAGCCGGGGACGGCGTCGGTGTAGCCGGCGGTGTCCGAGTAGACCTTCACCTTGGTGGTGGCGCCGGTGTAGCGGCTGAGGGCCGAGTGGCCACCGTAGCCGGCCGCGCCCGCCGAGCCGATCGCGAAGGTGCCGCTGCCCGAAGTGGGGTGGCGGATGAAGCCGTCGAGGTTGGCGATCGTCTGGGCGTCGGTGGTCGTCGGGTCGGTGTTGTCGCCGTGGAAGTCGCCATGGCAGGTGGCGCAGAGGTTGTCCAGGCGGTTGCTGTAGTGGGTCGTCCCCTGCGCGCCATCGTTGCGGTTGTAGCTGATGCTGGCGAAGTCGTAGTAGGGGTTGAAGGTCGCCGCGGTGCCACTGTTCGGGGTGTAGGGGGCGGCGATGTTGATCCAGACGTCGCGGGTCGCGTCGTTGGTGGTACCGATAACGTAGGTCGGCCGCGCCGCGCTGGCCGCGCCGCCGAGAGAGTACGGTCCGAGGTTGCGATAGGCGGTCGTCGGGCCGTGCTGCGCGTGGCAGTTGACGCACTCGAGGCCGCCGGCCGGGTCGTACCAGGTCGGCGAGGCGCCGACCACCGCCGGGTTGAAGCCGGGCGGAATCTCTGTCGATTCGAGGGTGTGGCCCTTCCAGTCGTCGTAGCCTGCGCCCGGCGCCGGCACGCCGGCGACGGCGCCATTGAGCGCGCCGGCCATGCGCCCCCGGGTCGGGGAGGCGTTGGTGTTCACGCCGTAGACGTCCGGCGCGAAGGTCTTGCCGTCGTGGCAGGCGAGGCAGAGCTCGTTGGCCGGCAGCTTGAGCAGGAAGTTGTTCGGGCCGGTGGCGCCGAGCCAGTTGCCATCAGCCTGTGCCGTGGTTGGTACCGGTGTAGTGCCGTCCCAGTTGTGCTGCTGGCTGAAGTGCATGGTGTGGCAGTCGGTACAGAGGTTGTTCTGTCCGGAGTGCCACTCGCCCGCGAGCGCCGGGAATGCCAAGAGCGCCAGGGCCGCGGTCAGGGTCAGGGTCTTTTTCATGGGGTTCTCCTATGCCTCCTGTCGGCTTTCAGAGCAAGCGCGCTGCCAGCTTTCGCCGCGTTCGCGTTCTCAACGTAAACGGTTGCAACGCATGGGCTTGCGCCAGGGGCTAGAGCCCGTGTGAAGAGTCTCGGTGCACGCCCTGGGGAAAAATCCCCAGCTGGAAGTGGGAAGCGGCGAAAAAGCGCGCTACGGCGCTCATCGCTGTCTTTGTGGCGCCGGCGCGCCGCGACCTGGCTGCGGCACCGGGAGCTCGACCTCTTCGAGGATCTGAACCCTGCCGTTCCCTTGGTCGGCGAGATAGAGGCGTCCGTTCGGATCGATCGCCACGTCGGCGGGAAAGCGGACCCGTCCCGGGCCCGCGCCGAGCCCGCCGAAGCGGGCGAGGAAGCGGCCGGTCGTCGTGAAGAACTTGATCTCCTGACGCAGCGCATCGATCACCACGATCCGCCCGGCGGGATCGATCGCCACCGCGCTCGGCAGCGAGAAGTTCTCGGCCCCGAGCTCGTGGCTGCCGAAGCCGGTCTCCCAGCTGCCGTGCCGGTCGAAGATCTGCACCGCGGTCACCACCTGGTCGATTACGACGATGCGCTCGCCGTCGGCGGCGATGCCGCCGATCGCGCGGAACTCGCCCCGGCCGTCGCCGCAGGAGCCGAAGCGGAAGCGCACCTTGCGCTCCGGGGTGTAGACCACCACCTGGCAGAGCGAGTTCTCGCCGACGTAGAGGTTGCCGGCGGGATCGAAGGCGAGGGCGGAGAACTTGGGTTGCTCCGGCAGGCCGGGGAGCGACAGCGCTCCCAGGTAGCGGCCGCGCCAGTCGAGCTCGGCGATCCGCGTGCGGTCGTTGTCGAGCACCAGGAGGTGATCGTCGGCGTCGACCACCAAGCGGAACGGCTGGTCGAGCTCACGCCCCGGGCGCACGGAATAGAGCGGCATGCCGTCCGCGGTGAAGAGGGCGACCCGGTCGTTGCCGGTGTCGGCCACCCAGACCTCGTCGTGGCGCGCGTCGTAGAAGACGCCGCGCGGGGCGCGGAAGTCCCCCTCCTCGAGGTGCTGCCAGAAGGAGGTGATCGGCTTGAGGAAGAGCTGGGTCTTCGGCGGGCGCTCCGCGCCTCGGGCGACGCCGGCAGCCAGGAGCGCCGCCGCGGCGAGCGCGCCGGCGGCGCTCCGCGCCCGCGCTCTCATCGATTCGAGCTCGGAGCGCGCCTTCTGCCCGCCACCGGCCCCTCGTCAGTGTGGCACTGCACGCAGAGCGCCCGTTGCGGGTTGTCGGTCAGCATCATGCGGAACATCGTGCCGTGCGGCGCGTGGCACGACAGGCAGCTGAGCTCCTTGCCGTCGCGCGGATCGAGCACTCCGGAGCCCACCGGGTGCCCGAACTGGGCGTGGCTCTGGTGGCAGCTCCGGCACATCTCGGCGGGCGCCGCCTTGAGCAGCGACTTCTGCTCCGAGAGGTGCCCCTGGTGGCAGGCCGAGCAGGCTCCCGCCGCGCCCCGTTCGGGGTGGACCGAGAGCGAGGCTCGTTGCCGCTTCTCGACCTCCGCGTGACAGCTCAGGCAGGTCGGCCGGTCCGACGTGCCGCGGATCAGGCCCTGCCGCTCGGCGGTATGTGGGGTGTGGCAAGCGAGGCAGGAGCGCGGGTTGGCGAGCCCCTGGTGCGCCCCCGGCTGCTGCATCTCCGTCTTGACTTCGGCGTGGCAGCGCAAGCAGAGGTCGGGCACCTGGGCGAGGAGCTTGCCGCCGACGTCGTGGCAGCGGCCGCAGGTGTCGAACACCGCATGCGGCACGGCGCGCACCAACTTGGGCCGACTCGAGCCGTGCGGGTTGTGGCACGAGGTGCAGTCGGCGCCGGCGACAGACACCGGGTGCGTGCCGCGGATCTCGGCCGAAGCCGGATTGTGACAGTCGGCGCAGAGCTTTTGCGGCACCTTCTTGAGCAAGTCGGAGCGCGCCGAGCCGTGCGGCTCGTGGCAGCTTGCGCAGTCGCCGTCGGCGAACGGCGGATGGACGCTCCCCTCGACGGTCAACGCCTCGATCTCGCGGTGGCAGTCGAAGCAGAGCTGCGGCGTCGTCTTGGCGAGCAGGTTCCTGTCATCGCCGGCGTGCGGGGCATGGCACTTGGCGCACTCGCCGGCGCGCGCCGGGGCGTGCACCGCCGGTCGCGCGAGCTCGGCGGCCATCGGCGCATGACACTCGACGCACAGCTTGGCGCCGCCGCTCTTGACCAGATGGGGCGCGGCAGAGGCGTGCGACGCGTGGCAAGCGGCGCACTCGCCACTGGCGACCGGGGCGTGCACCACCTTGGGGTTCTTGAGCAGCTCGTCGGGCACGTGGCACTGCTGGCAGAGCTCCCCGACCGGCACGGCGAGCTGCGCTTTCGTCGCCGGCGCGCCCTCGGCCGGCATGACGTGGCAGCTCGCGCACTCGCCCTCGCCGAAGGGCGCGTGCGCGTTGGCCTGGAACAGTCCCGGCCGGATCGCGACGTGCGGATCGTGGCAGGAGAGGCAGTCGGTGCCCGTGATCGCGAATCCCTTGTGGGCGGTGACGATCTCCGGGCTCGCGGCGTCGTGGCAGCGGGCGCACAGCTGCTGCGCCGACTCGAGCAGCAGCTGCGGTTGGTCGGCCGCGTGCCCGCGGTGGCACTCGACGCAGCGCCCCTCGCGTACCGGCGCGTGGATGCGCGCGCCCGCCTTGATGAAGCGCGCCGCGAGCTCGCCGTGACAGGAGAGGCAGAGTTTGCGCCCATCGGTCAGCAACTGGCCCGGCTGGCGCGAGCCGTGGGGGTCGTGGCAGGAGGTACAGGAGCCGCCGGCCACCGGAGCATGCACCGAGCGCTTGCCGGAGATCTCCTTCGCGATCTCGTGGCAGTTGGCGCAGACAGTCGCCGCCTCGCCCTTGAGCAGGTGCGGCCGCCGGCCGGCGTGGGGCACGTGGCAGTCGAGGCACTCGCCCGATTCGAAGTTGGGGTGGAGCTGCGCCTCCTTGCGGCGCTCGAACATTCCCTGGTGGCAACCGACGCAGAGCTCGCCGGCATCGCGCGCCAAGAGCTGCGCGCGGTCGCCGCCGTGCAGATCGTGGCAGGCGGAACAGTCGCCGCGCGCCATGGGCTCGTGCACCACCGGCAACGTCAGCTCCCTGCCCTGCTCCTCGTGGCAGGGGGTGCAGAGCTGTCCGCCTGCGCGCTGCGCGAGCTTCGCGGCGACCCCGCCGTGGGGCGCGTGGCACTCGACGCACTGGCCCGCTTCGACCGGCGGGTGCTGCACCTTGCGGGCGGCGAAGCTCCTGACCACGTCGTGGCACTGGGCACAGAGCTCGGGGGTGTCGCTCGTGAGCAGCTGCCGCACGGTGCCGGAGTGCGGGCGATGGCAGTCGGTGCAGCGCCCGTCGGCGGCCGGCCGGTGCGGTGCAGCGCCGGCGAGCTCGGTGGCGACGTCGTCGTGGCAGTCGAGGCAGAGCTGCTGCTGCGGCGCGACGAGTTGCGCCTGGTTGTCGGTCGCGTGCGGCGAGTGGCAGTCGGTGCAATCGCCGCCCGCCACCGCCTCGTGCACCAGCGGCGCCTCGAGCGCTGCGCCGACAGCGTCGTGGCACTCGAGGCAGAGCTCGTTGCCGCGCGTGGCGAGGGCTGGTCTCTCGCCGGCGGGCCCGATCGCGTGGCAGCTCGAGCAGTCGGAGAGCGGTTCGTGGACGAAGTCCCGCAACAGGGCGTCGTCGCCGCCGCCGTGCGGAGCGTGGCAGGAGAGGCAGGCGACGCCGATGACCGAGAAGCCGGCGTGGGCGGGAGCCTTGGCGCTGCCGCCGACGCGATGGCAGCTGGCGCAGACCTCGTCGCCGGCGCCGACAAGCAGGCCGGGCTCGGCGCTGGCGTGCGGATCGTGGCAGACCAGGCACTGGCTCTTGGCCGGCTCGTGCACCGTCGCGGCGCCGCTGACCTGAAGATCGTGACAGTCGGCGCACGAGGTCTCGGCCGGTTTCTTCAGCAGCGCGCGGAAGTCGGAGGAGTGCGCCGCGTGGCAGGTGCTGCACTCCCCGCCGGCGATCGGCTGATGGACGTGCGCCTGCTGGAAGGCCTGCTCCTGCTCCTGGTGGCAGGAGTAACAGAGCGCCGGCTCCTCCTGCTGCAGCGCGAGGGTGCCGACGATGCCGTGCCGGCGATGGCAGGTCTCGCAGCTGCCCGCGTCGCGGAACGGCTGGTGGACGATCTTCTTCTTGGTCTCGGCGCGGACCGGCTGGTGGCAGTCGATACAGCTCTTGCCCGCGAGGCCGGTTTGGCGCTGGGCGCCGAGCTTGCTCTTGTTGGTCGGCTTGTCAGCGCCGCCGAGGGTCGAGCTCTGCGCGATCGCCGGGGTGGCGGCAAGCAGTGCGCCGGTCGCGAGCGCGGTGAACAGCCAGCGGAGCCTGCGGTGGGTGGCCATGGGCAGAAAGGGATGCTAGAGAGCGCGCCGCAAGGGTCAAAACACCCCGTCGGGCGGGCTGGCGAGCGCGCGCGTGGTGAAGGTCCAGCGCAGCGGCGGCAGGGGCCTGCCGGCGGTGTCGCGGAAGTCCTGGAAGGTCTCGCTGTTGAGCCAGACCACGTAGGTTCGCCCGGGCGCCAGGCGGACCGGCAGGAGCGCGGCGCGCCGGTCGGCGCTCATCGAGGCGTCGCCCGCGACCTGCGGGAAGCTCTCGCGCGTCTCGATCACCCAGGACCACCCCTCGCTCATCTCGCGGTCGAAGGTGACTGTCAACGCGGTCAGCGCCGGGTCGGCGTCGGTCGCGCCGTTCGGAGGCTCGAGGGCGAGCGCCCGGGGCGCATCCGGCGCGTGTGCGGCCAGCGTCGGGGGGATCGCGGCGTTGCGCGGCAGGCCGGAGGTCGAGAAGCTCCAACGGCGCGGCGTCGCCGTCACGCCGGCGCGGTCCTTGAAATAGGCGAACTGCGGTGAGTTGATCCAGAGCACGTAGCTGCGCCCGGGCTCGAGCCGGGCCACCACGGTATTGGTGCGCCCGGCGGGATCCCAGCTCGAGGCGCCGAGCTCCGGGGCCGTGGCGGCGGTCTCGATGACCCACGCCCACCCTTCCCGGTCCATCTCGCGATCGAAAGTAGCGCTGAGGGTCGCGCGTGCAGGGTCGACGTCGATCGCACCGTCCGGCGGATCGAGCGCCACCACCTGGGGCGCGCCTGTCGGCGCGGTGGAGACCTGGAGCCCCGGGGGCGACGATTCCCTTCCGCACGCGACGAGCAAAGAGAGCAGACAGAGGGTCGTGGGCGATGGGCGGGGAGCGCGCACGCGGGGAGAGTAGAGCGATGCCGTCGCGCTCGCGCCGCCTCATGAGGCGGGCGGGCAGCCCCGATGGGCTGGCGGAGGGCGACTCGAGATCAGGTGTCGGGGTCGAGTGGCGTCAGCTCACTCGCCGTCGAGGACCTGCCGGTGGCACTGGAAGCAGCCGTCGGCCCCGGTCGACGAACCCGAGGTGGAATAGTCCCAGCGCAGCGCGAACGGATTCTGCGACCCGTGCGCCTGGTGGCACGTCAGGCAGAACACCTGGTTGTTCGCCGCCACCGTGGCGGCGCCGGCGAAGTCGGTCGCGCCGGAGACGATGAACTTGAGGCGGGGCGTGAGGAAGCTCGACTCGCCGTTCAGCCAGAAAACCGGATCGGTGTGGGCCCCCGGCCGGTCGATCGGGAAGTTGCCGTTCCACTCGGTGTTGGTCCCCGGGTGGCGGATGAAGGGCGACGTCCCGTGGGTGTAGTAGGTGGAGAAGAACGTGTGGTGGCAGTCGATGCACATGTTCGTCACTTCGCGGAAGGCGCCGCCGCCCGCGGGGGCGGCATAGGCGACGTTGTCCGCCTCGTAGCGGGCGAGCCCGAGATCGCCCGGGCGTTGGTAGGCGACGAGGGGCGGCTCGCCACCCGGATCCGACGCCCATTGGAGGTTGCGGTGCGACAGATTGCCGTGGGGCGCGTGGCAGTCGATGCACTGCACCTTCGCGGTCGCCAAGTCGCCGCCGAAGTGGCAGCGCAGGCAGAGCGGGGAGAAGCCGCCGCCGCCGCCGGGGTCGGGATCGACGCTCAGGTTGTGGCCGCGAAAATTGGGTACCTCGACGTCCTCGAAGAACCCCGCGGCGCGCAGCACCAGTCCGTTGGCGTCGTTGGTGATGACGTCGGGGGCGAAAGTCTTGCCGTCGTGGCAGGCGAGGCAGAGCTCGGTCGAGCTCGGCGCCTTGAGCAGGTAGTTGTTCGGACCGACAGAGCCGAGCCAGTTGCCGTCGGGAGCCCCGGTGGTCGCCACCGTGCCGCCGTCGAAGCCGTGCTGCTGGCTGAAGTGGATCGAGTGGCAGTCGGAGCAGAGGAGCGTGGCGCCGACGTGGTAGGCGTAGGGGTCGCCGGCGATCCCGTCGGCAGCATTCGGAGCGCCGGCGGCCGGACCGGGGACGTGGAGCGGCGTCGACAGTGAAATCTGCTGCGCCGTGGCGACGACAGCGGCGAGCGCTCCGAGCGGCAGGACCAGCACGAGGCCGAGTCTGGCCAATCTGCGCGCCGGCCGGCGTCTCCCTCCAGGGGAGAAGAACGCGTGAGCGGACAGCTTCATCGGACACCCCCAGGGCGTGCTGGGACAGCGAGCCTGCAACCGGCGCTCCAAGCGCCCGGAGCCGCTCCTCAACCAACTGATTCCGAACGACTTGCGACGTCGTTCGAGATCCGCTCCGGATCTTTGGTGGGTGGAAATCCGCAACGCTGCGGAGCGGGGTGGGGAATCCTCCGCAGCGCCGCCGCTACCGCCCGCGAGCCCCGAACGTGGTGCCGAAGAAATCCCCGTCGTTCCAGCGGGTTCGGAGCGCCACGGACTCGGGATAGTCTCGCCGCGCTCCCGCTCGCGACGATGTCGCTCACACTCGGCACCCGCCTCGGCCCCTACGAGATCACCGCCAAGCTCGGCGAGGGCGGGATGGGGGAGGTCTGGCGAGCCAGGGATTTCCACCTGGGCAGAGAGGTCGCCCTGAAGGTCTTGCCCGAAGGGTTCACCGCCGATCCCGAACGAGCAGCGCGCTTCGAGCGCGAGGCGAAGCTCCTGGCGAGCCTGAACCACCCCAACATCGCGCAGGTATTCGGCCTCGAAGCCGTGCCCGACGGCACACGCGCGTTGGTGATGGAGCTCGTGGAGGGACCGACTCTAGCGGAGAGAATGGCCCGAGGAGCCCTCTCCGTAGAAGAGTGCTGTGCCATCGCCGGCCAGATCGCCGAGGCGCTCGAAGAGGCGCACGAAAGAGGCATCGTTCATCGAGACCTCAAGCCGCAGAACGTCAAGGCGCCGCTCGAAGGGAGAGTCAAGGTTCTCGACTTCGGTCTCGCCAAGGCGCTCGACCCCACGACCGGCAAGGGCTCGTCACCCTCCGCTTCGCCGATTCTGATGAACTCGCCGACCTTGACCGCGGCGGGCACCCAGCTCGGCATGATCCTCGGCACCGCCGCCTACATGGCGCCCGAGCAGGCGGCGGGCAAGAGCGTCGACCGCCGCGCCGACATCTGGGCCTTCGGCGTGATCCTCTGGGAGATGCTCTCCGGCCGCCGCCTGTTCGATGGCGAGACGGTGCCCGAGACGCTCGGTGCGGTCTTCCGCCAGGAGGTGTCCTTCGACGCCCTGCCGCCAACGCTGCCGGGCGCCGTGCGGCGACTGGTCGAGCGCTGCCTCGAGCGCGATCCGAAGCTGCGCCTGCGCGACATCGGCGAGGCGCGGATCGTCCTCGCCGGTCGCCTCGCTCCGGACGGGAGCGCGCCGGCCGGCTTGGCGAAGGCGGCTCCGGCTTGGCGCCGGGCGCTCCCCTGGACCCTCGCCGCGCTCGCGGCAGCTTCGGCGCTGGCCCTGGCGTTGCGCCCGCAGGTGCCGCGCGCGCCACTGCCGCCGGTCGCCTTCGGCGTGACGCTGCCGCCTGGGCACGTCCTCGCGCGCGACGAGGCGCCGGTGCTCGACGTTTCGCCCGACGGCCGCACGCTGGTCTTCGTGGCCGACGGTCCCAATGGCCACCAGCTCTTTCGCCGCCGTCTCGAGCGGGTAGAGGTCGAGCCGATCGAGGGGACGACGGGAGCGCTGCAGCCCTTCTTCTCACCCGACGGCCGCTGGGTCGGCTTCTATGCCGACAGCAAGATCCAGAAGGTCGCGCTCGCGGGCGGCGCGCCGGTACAGATCACCACGGTCAACGCCTATCGCGGCGCGACCTGGAGCGAGGGGGGCTGGATCGTGTTCACCCCCAGCTACTCGAGAGGGCTGTTCAGGGTGCGCGATACGGGCGGCGAGCCGGAGGAGTTGACGCGAGTCGATTCCGAGCGAAAGGAGCGCACCCACCGCTGGCCGAGCGCCCTTCCCGGGAGCCCCTGGGTCGTCTACACGGTCGGCGTCTCGACCAGTCCGAGCTACTACGACGACTCGCGCATCGACGCCGTTCGCGTCGACACCGGCGAGCGCAAGACCCTGCATCAGGGAGCATGGATGGCGCGCTTCGCCCCGCCGGGCGAGCTCCTGTTCCAGCGCCGCACCTCGGTGACCGCGGTCGCTTTCGACCCGCTCGCCGCCGAGATCCGCGGTCCGGAGCGCTCCGTGTTGGAAGGCGTCGGCGGCGAGGCGTCGAGCGGCGCCGGCTACGTCGCGGCGGGTGGCGGCGGCACCCTTGCCTACGTGCCGGCCGAGGCGCTCTCGTCGGAGACGGGCATCGTGCTCGTGGGCGAGGGGGGCGAAGAAGAGGCGCTCGCTCTGCCGAAGAGGACCTTCTGGTACCCGCGCTTCTCGCCCGACGGCAAGACGCTCGCGCTCGATGCCGGCTCGGGGCAGGGGACGGACGACGACATCTGGCTCTTCGACCTCCCGGGCTCCCGACTGTCGCGATTCACGTTCACGCCGGCGTCACTCGCGCCGGTCTGGTCTCCGGACGGCCGCTGGCTCGCCTATGCGGCATCGGGGGGCGACCGCGAGACGTCGGTCTTTCGCAAGCGCTTCGATGGCGTCGGTGAGGAGGAGCGCCTGTGGAACGCGGGCGACGTCGTCCTCCCCTCGTCCTGGCGCCCCGACGGCATGGCGATCGCCGTGACCAACTCGACGGGAGAGATCAACTCCTTCCTCGTCGGGATGGCAGGGGGCGAGCCGCCGCTGCTGGCCGACGCGCCCGAGAGCCAGTGGGGCGTCGTCTTCGCGCCGGACGGTCGCCACATCGCCTACACCTCGACCGAGACCAACGTCGACGAGATCTTCGTCTCGACCTATCCTGAGGGGCGCGGCAAGTGGCAGGTTTCGATCGACGGCGGACAGCAGCCGGTCTGGTCGCGCGACGGCCGCCGGCTCTTCTTCATCCACGACGACGCGATCTGGGCGGTCGAGATCGATGTCGACGAGGGCTTCCGGGCCGGTACGCCTGCCGAGATCCTGCGCGGACCTTTCATCCTGCGCACGGCGCCGATTCGCAACTACGACGTCGGGCCGGACGGCCGTTTCGCTCTCGTGCGCCGGCGCACCGACGTCGTCGCGGCCAGGCAGCTCGAGGTTGTGATCGGTGGGTTGGAACCGCGCGGGCGGCGCTCGGACCGGTAGCGCCGGCACAGCCGGACTTAGCGAGCCGTCATCCAGCAGCTGGTATCGCCGCGTTCGAAGGCGTCGATGAAGATGTCGGGGGAAACCCGGCCCTCGTAGTAGTCGACCGCGTGACCGAAGGCCTCGGGTCCGATCGCGTACCCCATGAACCGGCCGGGGATGTCGTCGGCCGTGGGGTGGATGCCGCCGTAGATCCGCGACAGGCTGCACTCGTCGGAGGCGTCGGCGTACTTGGCCCACTGCAGCGTCAAGTTGACGCTCGGTCCCTCTTCGAAGACGAGGAACTCGTTCTGGGGCGCGAAGAACTCCCCGAGGCCCGCCGGGAAGAACTCCGATCCGGTCAGCAGCGTCATGACCTCCGCCGCCGCCCGACTGTAGGTGCTGTGCCCGGAGACGTAGCCGGCGAATGGCGGCGTCACGAACGAGGGGCGCTGGTAGGGCCACCAATTCCCGGCGAGGATCCAGGCGACGCCGGCGTAGTCGTTCTCCGTGTCCTCGACGTGGCCAGCCCAGGCGTAGACGGCGATCTTCCCCTCGTGCCCGGCGAGATGGTGGTGGCGTTGGCCGGGCGCGGTGGTCTCGAGCGTCACGACCTCGATGATGCCGGGCACCAGCGGGATCCCCTCGACGTGGTACGACGGTCCGCCGGGGTTCGAGGACTGACCCCGGTCCGCCATGTACCTGATCGCGGAGATCGGCCGGATGTAGTCGTAGTAGCCCTTGACTCCCCAAGCGGCGATGGCGACGTCGTGCATCGCGCCCGCCATGGTCAAGTAGGCCTTCACGTCCCACTCGAGATCGGAGACGACGGGACCGACGCCACCGATACGCTTGACCGTGCTGGGATGGTCCGAAACGTAGTTGAGGATCGTGAACCAGTGACCGGG
Organism: uncultured Acidobacteriota bacterium; assembly: GCA_963700315.1. Lineage (GTDB taxonomy): Bacteria > Acidobacteriota > Thermoanaerobaculia > Multivoradales > JAGPDF01 > JACTMI01. Next base: position 437,926 of record CAVOXC010000011.1, read on the forward strand.
GGGGGTCTCCGAAGCGGGGCCGTCGGCCCAGAATTCCGCGAGGACTCGTGTGTAGTCTCCGCGCGGCACGATCTCAGGCGTGTAGGGCAGCCCGGTGATGGGGTTCAATGGGTAGCCGCTGCCGTCGTTGGTGCCCAGCGTGTTGTTGCCGCGCGAGGCGGGGCTGATGTCGATCAGGACACCGTCGTCGGGCGTGAGCGTGCTCGAGAACTCGACGACCTGCCTGAATCCGTCCTTGTAGAGCTGGTCGCCGACACCGCCCAGGAGCGGCGGCGGACCGGGATCGTGGTAGACCCAATAGTCGAATCCGGGCGGTCCGGGATAGATCGTCAGGTCGTCCCCGGTGAGCGAGAAGGGGGTCACGATCCCCCACTCCGGGCTCAGAAAGTCGGGATAGCCGTTGGGGATCGGGTTGCCACCCTGATCGATGAAGTATTCGAGCGCCAGTGGCTGCCAGCGGTTCGGATCGTCGATGTCCGGGTTGCCGGGAAAGTCGGGCAGCAGCGGCTCGTTGACAGGCTCGTAGAAGAGATTCGCGTAATCGTTCTGCTCGTTCGATCCGTCGCTCAGCCCGTACGAGAGAATCGTCGCCGCGATCCGGTTGCCGAGAGCGGCCGGTGACGGACCGAGCTCAGAGATGAAGCTCTTGTCGTAGCCGAGGTCGGCCATGGTGTCGTCGAGCGAAGCGAGCGTCGTTTCCCCGCCGGGTGACCCGGCGAAGCGCGCGACGAGAACGCGGTACGCCGCGTAGCTGATCGCCTCGGCGCGCGCGGCTTCGACAGTGGGAACACCCACCCGCTCGTGGTGGAGCACGGTGTCGGCGGCGGGGTCGTAGGCCGCCCAGGCGTCCCACATCGCGACCGACACCTGGTAGAGGTTGCGCGCGTGCACGGTGGGTCGCGCGAAGTCGTGGCGGATCGCATGCAACAGCTCCTCGTTCCAAGTCCGGACAACCGACCAGGCCGTCGACCCCGCGACCGCGCCGCTCGCCGGCGTCGAGGCGACCAACAAGAGACAACCGACAACTCCACGAAGCTGCTTCATTCGATTCCCCCACCGCAGGCCAATCTGCGCTCTCCTCGAGTCCACCCGAAATACCTGCTGCGCCAGCGCCACCGAAACGCTCCGCAGCCGAGCGACCAGCCCCGACGGTTCCCGGGAGGGGACCGCGACGGGAGCTCCTTCGATCCTCTTGGAACACACAGGATAACAGCTGCGTCCGCGGCAGGAGCGCTCTGGCTCGGCCACGACGGCGAGGCCTGGATCGCTCCGGAGCGCTGGCCCGGGTGATAGCTTTCCGGAACAGGTCGAACCCCATCCGCTCGGCGTCGGCAGGAGTCGCTGTCCCACCGTCCGCCCGGCAGGGAGGAGGCGCGCCGATGTTTCTTCGGATCGTCCGGTTTCGCGTGAGAGAGGGGCAAGAGGCGGCGTTCACCCGCTTCTACCAGGAGCGGGTGATACCGGCGCTGGCGGAGACCGACGGCTGCCTCTACGCCGGCCTGTTGGCTCCCTGGCGGGGAGATGGGCACCAGTCGCTGACGATCTGGGAGTCTCCCGAAAAGGCCCACGCCTATGAGGAGAAGGGGCTCTATCAGCGGCTGCTCGCCGAGGCGGCGCCCTTTCTCTCGGAGCGCACGGAGTGGCGCATACGGCTCTCGCGCGACCCGCTCGAGACGAGCGATCCGTCGCAACGCGAGATCGCCTCGGAGGGCTACACGGTCGAGGCCGACCAGGGGAGCGACTCACTCGAGAGCGAGGGGCGCCCACCCTTCGTCCGCATCGTCGCCCTGCGCGTCGATCCGGATCGGCTCGCCGAGTTCGTGTCGATTTACACCGGCGAGGTCCTGCCCGCGCTCAAGGCACAACGTGGTTGCCGTGGCGTCTTTCTCGCCGAAGGCGCGGAGGACCCGAGCGGGATCCTCTCGATCACCTTCTGGAACCGCGAAGAAGACGCGATGCGCTACGAGATGAGCGGCGAGTTCGAGCGGTTGACAGCGCGCTTGAAGACGACCTTCTCGCCCGTCTACGACTGGCATGTTTCGCTCGGTGGCGACTCCGACTCGGTCTCGAGCGGCCTCCAGGTGTCGAGCTTTCAGCTCGTGCGCGGGCGCAAGATCGGCCCGGTCCCGCCCAGAAATCACTGAGCGGCCTCGGCCGCCGCGCTGCGGCTCGCGAGCAGGTAGCGCAGCAGCACGAGCGGCGCGAGCGTGGGGACCAGCACGATCGCCGCTTGCAGAACCTCCGGCGCATCGAGCTCCACGCCCGCGGCGAAACTCCCTTGAATCGCCGCGAGCGCGAGCGGGACCGCCCAGCGCTCGACGAGCGCTCGCGGATCGCTCCTTCCGGCGCGTAGGGTTCTCCGCTGCCACCAGAGCCGCGCCGCGGCCACCTGGAGCGGCAGGACGAACAGGAAGCCATGGGACCAGGCGACCGGCAGCGCGAGCAGCGTCACGACCGGCGCGGTGAAGGTCCTGTCGATCGTGTCGACGGGCCGCCGCCGCGCCAGCCAGAGCGCGCCGGCGAGAACGGCCAGTAGCAGGAGCGCCGCCGGCACGTCCAGGCCCAGCGCGAGAGCGGCACGCCGCAGCGACAGGTTGCGCGAGGAGAAGATCGGCGGCTGGAGCATGCGGCCGGCGAGCGCGGGCAGGAGATCGAGCCAGGGCGACAGCGCGAGCGTGCCCGCGGCGATCCACGCCACGGCCTCGACCGGCCGCCTCCTGCTCGCGGGCGCCGCGCCGAGCCAGCGCGCGGCGAGGTAGAGCGCGCCCGCGAGCGCGGTCGGCTTGATCGCCAGGCTGGCTCCGACCAGCAGACCGCCGACAACCGGTCGTCGTTCGCCGCAGCGCCAGCCGACGAGGGCGAGCAGAGCCGGCATCGCCGCGAGGTTGCCCAGCCAGAAGGTGGCGTGAACGATTGGCGCCGCCGCGACCAGGAGCGCCGCGAGCAGGACCCGGCGCCAGCCTCCGAACCCGGCGAATCCGGCGGCGAGCTGGGCGAGAGCGCACATCGCGCCGAGCTCGAGCCCGCGGGCAGCGGCGAGCAGCCGCCCGGGATCTCCCGCGCGCACGAGGCGCGCGCCGAGCTCGGCGAGCGCGGGCGGGTAGTTGTAGACGGGGTGGTCGTAGGGCGAGCCGCCGGCCGCTACCGCGAGCGCGGCGCCGACGAAGACTTGCTCGTCGGTACGCGGCTCGGGATCGCGGAGCGTGCCGCGGTGGGCGATCGCGCCGACGAGCAAGAGCGTCGCGAAAGCGGTCGCGGCAGCAGCCGACCTGCGCATGCCGAGCGCGGCGGCCACGAGCGCGGACCTAGCGATCCGCTGGAGCCGCGGTGAGCTCGGGGCCGAGGCGCGCCACGCCACGGTGCTCCGGGCGGCGCCGCGAGAAGACCAAGCGGTCGCCGCGATCACGCACGCGGCGGTAGCCGAGCAAATGGAACAGGTTGACCGTCTGAAAGCGAGCGACACGCGGATCGACGAGGAAGCGGTCGCGGTTCTCGGAATCGCGCCGCACGCCGGGCAGGGCCGCGAGCCAGCGGTCGGCGCGCCAGCGCCGCAGGCGGGCCGAAGCCCGGAGCCAGAAAGGCGCGACGGGGCGCGACAGGAAGAAGCCGTCCTCCCCCTGCCGCTGGTAGAGTGGCATCAGCAACCGTCCCGACGCGGGTGCGCGGACCTCTCCGCGCGCGTCGGCGGCGAGCAGAACGCCACGTTCGACGAGCTCCAGATTGCGGAAGCCCGGCTTCATCTGGAAACCGTCCATCGCATGGACCGGGTGGCGGTAGCTCACCTCGAGCACTTGGGGCAGTCCCTCGGCCGCCCGAGCCAGCAGGGATCGGTGCTCGGCGAGGTCGGTGACCTCGTCTGCCGCCAGCGCGCCCGAGGCGACCAGCGCGATCCAGAGCGCCGCCTCGAGCCGCCGAGCCGTCTCCGGGTCGTCGTGCTGGCCCCCTTCGATGGCCACGGCGACGTGTCCCAGCTCGGTGAGATAACCCATGAGCGCGCCGTCGATCGCCTCCTCGATGCCGAGCAGGACGGGGATCGGCAGCGCGAAGGCGATCGGCCGGTTGCGCAGCACGTCGGCCATGCAGACGAACGGCGAGCCCGGCGCCGAGGTCGAGTGGAGGTCGAGAAAGACCACGGGCTCGCTTGCGGTGGCGACCCAGGGCGCGATCGCTGCGACAAGCTCGGCGAGCTCGAGGTCCTCGGGCGAGCTCGCGCGGCCACCGGCGAGCACCGCGCCGAGCTCCTCGGGCGACCAGCGGCGGTTGAGGTCCCGACCGAGATGGCGAGCTCCTGCGGCGAGCGCGCGGCGATTGCCGACAAGCCCGAGGAAGCGGCCGGCGAGCGCGGGGCGTTCCCGTTCGAGCCGCGCCAACACGGCAGCGATCGCCGCCGGACCGCCGGGCTCGTTGCCGTGCAGCCCACCGATGGCGATGATCGTCGGCCCTGGTGCCTTCCCTTCGCGGTGGCCGAGGAGTCTCGGGGCCAGGGCGTCGGGCGCCGGTGGGGTGGTCGCGGAGGAAGGCGCAAGTGCCATCGGGGAATCCGGCAAGGGTAGGGAGATCCTAGTCGATCGCCGTTGGTTCACATCGGGGCCCCGCGCCGCGTCGCCTCTTGCTAGAGTCGGCGGCGGTGCCCTCCATCGCATTGTCGATCCGCGATCCGGTCGCCTCTTCGACGCGCGCCTTCGAACAGGGCGAGGTCCAGATCGGGCGCGCCGAAGACAGCGACGTGGTTCTCGCCGACCGAACCGCATCGCGCCGGCACGCCCGCCTCGTCCACGACGAGGGTTCGTGGTGGGTCGAAGATATGGGCTCGCGCGCGGGCACCCGGCGCAACGGCCGGTCGGTCACACTGCGCGAGCGTCTCGTCCCGGGAGACCAGGTCGGAGTCGGCGCCAGCGTGTTGGTGGTCGACCGGATCGACGGGCGCGCCGGGCCGACCATGGCTGCGCGAGCGGCCTCCTCCGGCGCGCCCACCCCAGGCACCTCCGTCTTCCTGCGCGCCGACGAGATCATCTCGGGCGTGCGTGCGCGCGATGCGGGCACGGCCGACATGGTCTCGCTCCGGCGGCACGCCCAGCGCCTCGAGGTGCTGAACGAGGTGCACCGCGCGCTTGGCGCATCGATGGCGTTGCCGGAGCTGCTCGAGCTGATCCTCGACCGCGCGTTCCAAGCTCTGCAGCCGGAGGAGGGCGTGATCGTCCTGCGCGACGGACCGGGGCGCTACCGTCGCGCCTCGGCCCGCCGCGGTCCTGGTTCGCGCGGCGACGCGCTGCTGTCGAGCACCCTGCACGAGGAGGTGATCGAGAAGCGGCAAGCGGCGCTGGTCTGCGATCTCGCCGCCGACGAGCGCTTCGGGCGCGCCGCGAGCCTACAGATTTCGGGAATCCGCAGCCTGATCGCGGCGCCGCTCTTCGACGACCAGGGACCGCTCGGCATGATTGCGCTCGACTCGCGCGCCCACGTGCGTAGCTTCACCCAGGACGACCTCGAGCTGCTGACCTCGCTCGCCTCGGTCGCCGCGCTGCGCATCCGCAACGTCGCGCTGACCCAGGAGGCGGCCGAGCGCCACCGCTTGGAGGAGGAGCTCAAGCTCGCGCGCACGATCCAGATCGGCTTGCTGCCGCGCGAGCTGCCAACGCTCGCCGGCTGGTCGTTCTATGCCGGCAGCGTGCCGTCGCGCGGCGTCTCTGGCGACTACTATTTCGCCGCCGAGCGCGAGGAGGGGCGAACTCTCTTCGCCATGATCGTCGATGTCTCGGGCAAGGGCATGGCCGCGGCGCTGCTCACCGCTTCGCTCGAGGCGCTGGCCGCGAGCCCGATCGAGCTCGGCCAGCCACCCGGAGAGATCGCGCCACGCGTCTCGAAGCTGCTCTATCGGCGCACCCTGCCCGCGAAGTATGCGACGGCCTTCCTGATCGACGTCGAACAGGCGACCGGCCGGTTCCGCTTCGTCAACGCGGGGCACAATCCGTCGCTGGTCGTGCGCGCGAGCGGCGCGATCGAGCGGCTCGGCGCGACCGGCCCGCCGATCGGCCTGCTGCCCGAGGCGGCGTTCGAGGAGGCGGGAGGGGAGCTCGGGCCGGGCGATCTGCTGGCGCTCTATACCGACGGCATCGTCGAGGCGGCCGATCCGGACGACGACGAATTCGGCATCGAGCGCCTCGAGGCCTACCTCGCCGAGCACCGCTCCGACCCGCTCGACCCACTCGCCGAAGGGCTCGACGTCGAGCTCGAGCGCTTCGCTCGCGGCGTGCCCTATGCCGACGACCGCACGCTCGTCCTGCTGCGCCGCGAGGCCTGAGCGGTCCGCCCCGAGTGGGTCGAGCTACCAGCTCGCGTCGCTCGCGAGCAGTTGCTCGGCGGCGATGGCGTCGAGCGGACGCGCGAACCAGAAACCCTGGCCGAGCGGGCAGCCGAGCACCCGCAGTCGCGCCAGCTGCTCGGCGGTCTCGACCCCTTCGGCGACGACGCCGATGCCGAGATGGCTCGCCAGCGACAGGATCGTCTCGACGATCGCGCGTGAGTCGTCGGCCTCCATGCCGCCGACGAAGGAGCGGTCGATCTTGAGCGAGTCGTAGCGGAAGCGCTGCAGGTAGGAAAGCGACGAGTAACCGGTGCCGAAATCGTCGATCGACAGCTCGACGCCGAACGCGCGCAGCTGCCGCAGCCGTTCCATCACCGTCTCGCCATGGTCGAGCACGACGTTCTCGGTGACTTCGAGCCGCAGGCTCTCGGGCGGTAGCCCCGAACGCTCGAGAATCTCCAGGAGCTGCTCGACCGCGGCCTCTTGCGCGAACAGCTTGCCCGAGACGTTGACGCTCATGAAGTAGGGTGGGTCGGCGGGATAGCGATTCTGCCAGTCACGCGCCTGCGCGCAGGCCTCCTCGAGCACCAGCCAGCCGAGCGGCACGACAAGTCCGGTCTCCTCGGCGAGCGCGATGAAATGCTCGGGCGCGACCAGGCCCCGTTCCGGGTGTTGCCAGCGGGTGAGCGCCTCGAAGCCGACGATCCGCCCGGTGTCGAGGCGGACGATCGGCTGGTAGTGCATGACGAAGGAGCGCGCCGCCACCGCGCGCCGCAGCTCGGTCTCGAGGCGCAGCAGTTGGACCGCGGCGTGGTGGAGCTCGAGGTCGAAGACCTCGTAGCGTCCCCGGCCGGCGGCCTTGGCGCGGTACATGGCGAGATCGGCGTCGCGCAGCAGCGAATCGGCGCTCGCCTCGCGGTCGCCAGGCAGGGCGATGCCGATCGACGCCGAAGCGAAGACCTCGTGCCCGTCGATGACGAAGGACTCGGCGAGCCGAATCTGAACGCGCTCGGCGATGTGCGCGGCGTCGGCGCCGTCCTTGACGTCGCGAGCGAGTAGCGCGAACTCGTCGCCGCCCAACCGGGCGACGGTGTCGGTCGGCCGCATCAGGGTGTCGAGCCGACCCGCGATCGCGACCAGCAGAGCATCGCCGACGCTGTGGCCGAGGCTGTCGTTGACGGTCTTGAAGCGGTCGAGATCGAGGAAGAGCAGGGCGAAGCCGGCGTCGGGATCGCGCTCGAGCTCGGCGGTCGCCTGTTTCAGGCGGTCGAGAAAGAGGGTTCGGTTGGCGAGGCCGGTCAGCCCGTCGTGGAGCGCGTCGTGGAGCAGTTGCTCCTCGGCCCGTTTGCGCGCGGAGATATCGGTGAGCGAGCCGGCGATCCGGTGCACGCGGCCGGCGGCGTCGCGCACGACGACGCCCCGGGTCAACACCCAGACCAGGCCACCATCGCGCCGCCGCATGCGGTGCTCGCGCGCGAAGTGCTGCTCGCCGCGGTCGGGGCCGCTCGCGACCACCGCGAGCAGGCGCGAGCGCGCCGGCTGGTCGATGCGCGCCAGCCATTCGTCGGGCGAGCCGCCGAGCTCGCCGGGCTCGAAACCGAGCACTCGCTCGCCGCGCGGCGAGACATAGATCGAGCGCGCCGCGACATCCCAATCCCAGAGCCCATCGTTCGCGCCTTGGACGGCGAGGGCGAAGCGCTCTTCGCTCGCCCGCAGCTCCCGTTCGGCGCGGTGTCGCTCGACGGCATAGCGCGTGGCGCGAGCGAGCAAGCGCGCGTCGGTGCGCCCCTTGGTCAGGTAGTCCTGCGCTCCCTCGGCGACAGCGGCGACGGCGACCTCGTCGTCGTCGAGGCTGGTCAGCACGATGACCGGCACCGCGGGCGCCGCCGTGGCGATCGCCCGGTAGGCGTCGAGCCCGAAGCCGTCGGGCAAGGAGTAGTCGAGCAGCACGAGGTCGATTCCCCCTTGCGCCAGCCGCTCCAGGCCGGCGGCGAGGCGGTCGCTGTGCTCGACGCTGCAGCGCGCCTCGCGTCCTTCGAGCAGGCGGCGAAAGATCCCGGCGTCGGCCGGGTCGTCCTCGATCATCAAGACCTTGAGTCTGGGTGGCGCGGTCATCGCTGGTTCTCCCGCGGCGGCGGGTCCGCTCGCGCGGGCCGGGACGGCAGCAAGACATGGAAAGTCGCGCCTCGGCCGGGAGCCGATTCGACCCAGATCCGGCCGCCGTGGCGCTGGACGATGCGACGGCAAACAGCGAGGCCGATGCCGCTGCCGGGGATCTCCGCCTCGGTGTGGAGGCGCTGAAAGAGCACGAAGATGCGATCGGCGTCCTTGGGGTCGAGCCCGATGCCCTCGTCGCGGAAGTCGAGTCGAAATCCGTCGTCCTGCGCCGCGGCGGCGACGTGCAGTCGCGGCGGCATCGCGCCGTGGAACTTCAGCGCGTTGTCGACCAGGTTCTGGACCAGCTGTTCGAGCTGCGACTCGTCGCCGGTGACGACGGGAAGGGGTTCGTGGGTGATTTCGGCGCCGCTCGCCTCGATCTCGCCGGCGAGGCTCTCGAGCACGCGGGCGAAGAGCTGGTCGAGGTCGATGGCCGTGAAGGCGTCGCCACGGCTCTCGACCCGCGAGAGGCGGAGCACGCCGTCGACCATCCCTTCCAGCCGGCCGGCGCTCTGGCGCGCCTGTCCGACCAACTCTCTCCCCTCGCGCCCGAGCCGGCTCCCGGACTCGTCCTCGAGCAGCTCGAGATAGCGGGCGACTTGCGCGAGCGGCTGACGTAGATCGTGGGAGACGACGTAGGCCATTTGGTCGAGCTCCGCGCTCGAGCGGGCGAGCTCGGCGTCGCGCGCCGCCAGGGCGTCGGCGTCGGCGCGCTCGGCGGAGCGGTCCTCGACCAGCGCGTGCACCGGACCGGGCACGCCGTCGGTGGCCGGCGCCCGCCAGGCGGTGACTCGCGCCCAGAAGATCGAGCCGTCGGCTCGGCGCAGACGCGCGTCGATTCGCTCCGCGGCTCCGCCGGGAGCGAGCCGCGCGATGAGCGCGACGCCCTCGGCGTGCGCCGCGAAGAGCGTCTCGAAGGGGCGGTGGACGCACTCTTCCTCGCTCTCGCGCCCGAGCAGCGCCGCCAACGCCGGGTTGGCGTCGACGACGACGCCGGCCGAGTCGGCGATGACGATGCCCGCGGGCAACGCGTCGAGCAGCCGCCGTGCCGGTTGGTCCTGCTGCGCCCCTTCGGCGCGGCGGCGGACGTGGAAGAGTGCCGAGCGCACGACCCGCGGCAAGCCGACGAGGCCGGTCGAGCTCTTCGGCACCAGGCCGTCGGGAGCGAGGTGGAGGATCTCGGAGGCAACGCGCTCGATCGGTTGACCGGTGACGATGACGACCGGGCAGTGAGGGCGCAGGTCGCGCACCAGGCGCAGAACGTCCCCGGAGCGGATCCAGGGCAGCTCGTGCTCGGTCAGGACCAGCCCGAAACGGCCCACCGAGATCGCGCGCGCGAGGCGCGCGGCATCGGTGGCCTCTTCGATGTCGACCGCGCCGAAGGCGCCGGCAAGGACGAGCGCGAGCAGCTCGCGATCATCCTCCTGATCGTCGATCAGCAGAATCGGCGGAAGCGCGCTCATGCCGTGGGCCGGGCGCGGAAGGGAAAGTCATCCCACGGACGCCGAGCGACGTCCCGGCTGGGGCGTGATCGGAGAGCGATATCGAGAATGAAAAACGCTACCACGAATCGGGCGGCCGACGTCACCGTCGGGTTATCGAGGAGAGGGCGTGGAGGCGGTGGGAATCGCACTGTCCGCGCAGCGGACAGAACCCGAGACCACGAGAAGTGGTCTTTGGAACAAAGACATGGTGGAGGCGGTGGGAATCGAACCCACGTCCGGAAAACGCGTCCCGGCAGCGTCTACGCGCGTAGCCTTCGCTTGAAGTCATCGCCCCCGCGGATCAGGAGGAAGGCCATCCAATCCGCGGGCGCCAGCTCCGTTTTGACGATCCCGACGAGGTACGGAGTGAACCCCGTCGTTCGATCCACTTTAGCGTCGCCCTAGGCCCTGCCGTGGATCGGGCCGTGGCCTAGAACGTCACGGTCAATTAAGCCGCGAGTGCGAAGTTGTCGTTGGCAGGTATGTTTGCCGTTTTTACGGGTGGAAACCCGGCACGCAACCACCGAACCGCTATGTTCCCCGTCGAACCCGGTGCGCCCCCATTTCAAAGAACCACGCCTACGAGAACGTTGGGCCAAAGCCCTCGATTCCCTGGACCAGTCAGGCTAGCACGTCCTTGAAGGAAGCCCGGGGGCCGCTGAGGGGCCATCGCTGGAGGGTTCCCGATTCGGTTGGGATCCTCTGGGGCCGACCCTGCGGCGACCGGTCCGGGTTTCCGCTGCTTGCGAGGAACCCCAATGGACCGGAGCAATCAGGGCGTGGGGACCCCCCGTCGTCTGCGCATCGGACGCCGGAGCCGGATCCGGCTGCGAGGTTGGTGAAGAAGCGCAGACGCATTCCCCTGTCATCCTGAACGAAGTGAAGGATCTCGCGCCCTCGGCTGAAGAAGCGAGGACGGTAGTTCTCCATGCCTCACGCAAGGTCCTTCGCTAGGCTCAGGATGACAGGTCAGGAGCTCGAGATTCCTGGTCGCAGTGGTCCGATCGGTGACAGGAAGGCCGAATCTGGCGCCACGAGTGGTCCACGAGCCAGTCCCCACCACCGAGACAGGGCGCTGCGGGGGGCTTTTCGCGCAGACGGCGGGGGGCCCCCATGCCCTGATTCCCTCTGATCACGATGGGGTTCCCCGCAAGCGAAAAGCCCCCCGCAGTGCCCCGCCTCAGGAGTGAATTGGACCGCCGCCGTCCGCCGAGGCGCCCGAGGCGCGCCCGTCCTCGGCAACGACTGCGAAGAAGTCCTCCGGCCCCGAGTTGCGCAAGCGCGAGACGACCAGCCACCAGGCGAGCAACCCGACCACCGCCGCGAACGGGGCGAGCGCCAGAAGCGGCGGATGGAACGGCCAGGCGCTCGCGATGAGCAGGACCACCGCGGAGAGCGTGAGCAGGCCGACCGCGGAGCGATGGAGCTCGAGCTCGCTGGTCTCGAGCCGCCAGGTCAGCTTGCTGCCAGCCCCGCTCGCCGCGATGTCGACGCGCCCGACGGCGACGCCGCGGCGCAGGCCGAAGATGACCGGGAGCACCAGCCGCCCGCCGCCGCGCTCCGGCGTCCACTCGGCGCCCCAGTCGGCGGCCGCGCGGGCGAGCGCGTCGGCCGCCGCCGCCGGGCCGAGCGCCGTATCGATCTCGTGGCGTTGCAAGGTCGGCGGGCCGCTACGCGGCCTTCACTTCGAGATCGGCAAAGAAGCTCTCGACCGCGGCGAGGAAGGCGGGCACGTCGGGCAGGGACTGGATCCGCTGCCGCAGCTCGCGGCCGTGCGGCACGCCGTGCGTGTACCAGCCGGTGAACTTGCGCAGCTTGTGGAGGGCGTATTTCGACTCCTCGCGCGCGGCGACGCGGCGGAAGTGCTCGAGGATCAGGTCGCGTCGGGCCAGGAGCGAGACCTCCTCGAGCGCGCGCCCCGCCGCGAGATCGGCGACCTGGCGGAAGATCCAGGGGTTCTTGGTCGCCGCGCGGCCGACGAGAACACCGTCGCAGCCGGTCTCGGCCATCATCGCGAGCGCGTCGGCCGGCTCCTTGATGTCGCCGTTGCCGAGCACAGGAATCGAGAGTGCCTCCTTCAGGCGCGCGATCTCCCGCCACTGCGCCCGCGCGTCGCCGGAGAACATCTGCCTGGCGGTGCGCGCGTGCATGGCGACGCCGTCGGCGCCCTCGCCCGCGCAGATCCGCCCGAGCTCGAGGTAGTTCTTGCGCTCCTGGTCGATCCCGAGCCGGAACTTGACCGTGAGCGGGATCGAGATCGCCCGCCGCACCGTCGCGACGATGCGCTGGGCGACTTCGAGGTCGCTCATCAGCGCGCAGCCCGCGCACCCTTTCAGCACCTTGTTCGCCGGGCAGCCCATGTTGATGTCGCACAGGTCCGCGCCCATCGCCTCGACCTGGCGCGCCGCCTCGGCCATGGTCTCGGGGTCGGAGCCGTAGATCTGGATCGAGATCGGCCGCTCCTCCTCGGCGAAGTGCATGAGGTCGAGGATCCGCCGGATCCCGCGCACCAGCGCCTTCGAGGCGATGAACTCCATCGTCACCAGCCCCACTCCGCCGATCCGCCGCACGATCAGCCGGAAGTCACGATCCGTCACCCCGGCCATGGGAGCCAGGACGAGAGGCGGATCGACGGAAACGGAGCCCAGGCGCAACATGGACCGTGGATTCTAACGTCTCGGGCACGAAACCCGCCTGGGGTGGGGTGCCCGGACAAGCTGGCGCCGGGGTCGAGATCCTGCACCTCGAATTCAATGAGGTGACTCGGGCCTGGCTCTCGAGGGCTCGGCCTGCGATGCTTCGCCGATGGGCGAGCAGGTGGTCAAGAATCGGTTCGGTCGGGAGGTGGCGCGGATTCGCAAGCTCGGCGATGGGCGCTTCGAGATGCGGGACCGGAAAGGTGCGGTTCTCGGCTACTACGACTCCCGGACCGACCGCACGCTCGATGGGCGCGGCAACATGCTCGGGCATGGCAATCAGCTCGGCGGGCTCGTGCCGAAGCGCTGAAGCGTCCGCCCGGCCGCCTCGCTCTCGCGGCGCGCGGGTCGAACCCGGGAGGCAAAACCACGTATCCTCGTCGGCTCCGGGGCGAAGCTCGCCGCGGCGGATCGGAGGCAGGTTGGGAGAGCATGTCGCAGCGAGTCGGATCGATCTCGTCGCCGCCGGCCGGCTGGACGGCCTGCCGGCGGCCTTTCTCGATGGCAGGGAGCTCGACCTCCTCGCGCCGCTGCGCTTCCTCGGTGCGGGCGAGCGTCCGGATTTCGCGCCTCCCGCCGTCGATCGCGCGGCGCTCGCGCGCGGGCTCGCGGTCGCCAACGCCGGCTATGGGCATGCCAACGCCGCGGCGCTCGCGGCCAAGCTCGCCGATCCGGCGACGCGGGTAGTCGCGACGGGGCAACAGACGGGGCTCTTCGGCGGCCCACTGCTCGCGCTGGTCAAAGCGGCGGCGGCGGTGCGCTGGGCCGAGGCGCTCGAGGCCGCCGGCGAGCCCGCGGTCGCCCTCTTCTGGATGGCGACCGAGGATCACGACTACGCCGAGGTCGCGCAGACGACCTTCCTCGCCGCCGATGGCGCGCGTCGTTTCGAGCTGAGCGAGGATCCCGCGCCACTCGCGCCGGTCGGCATGCGCAGCATCGGCTCGAGCGTCGAGAGCGTCCTCGCCGAGCTGCGAGCGACCTTCACCAGCGCCTGGTTCGGCGCGTGGCTCGACCGCCTCGCCGGCTGGTGGCGCCCCGACGCCCGCTTCGGCGAAGCCTTCGCGCGCCAGCTGGTGGCGACGCTGGGTGGACGATCGCCGCTCGTCCTGGACGCGCAGCTGCCCGAGCTCAAGGCCGCCGAGCGCCCGCATCTCGCTCGCCTGGTCGAAGCTCGCGGCGAGCTCGATCGCGCGATCGCCGCGCGCGAGGCCGAGGTCGTCGCTCATGGCCACTCCCTTCAGGTTTCGCCGCAACCGGGCGTCTCGCCGCTCTTCCTGCTGCGCGGCGGCGAGCGGCGGCGGATCGAGTGGCGGGGCGAGAACGCCTTCGCGCTGCGCGGTGCCGCAGGCGAGGAGCCGGTCGCGACGCTGCTCGAGACGATCGCCGACAATCCGGCAGTCGTCTCTCCCGGCGTCCTCGCGCGGCCGGCGATCCAGGACGCCGTGCTCGGCACCTCGATCCTGATCCTCGGCCCTGGCGAGACCGCGTACCTGCCGCAGGCGGCGCCGGCCTACGCGCTCTTGGGCAGCGCAGCGCCCGCCCTCGCGCTCCGGCCGCAGGCGCTCGTGCTCGACGCTCGCCAGGCCGAGCACCTGGCCGATCTCGGGCTCGGTCTCGGAGATCTTCTCGGCGCGCCGGCGCGGGCGCGCCGGCGGCTGGGGGAGCTCGCCGGGGGCGGCTTCGTCGAGCCGGTACGGGCGCGCCTGGCGGAGCGGGTGGCCGAGCTGCGGGGGCCCGCCCTGGCGCTCGACCCCAATCTCGAAAAGCCGTTCGAGAAGACGCGCGAGTCGGTGGATCGCGCGCTCGAGGCCTTTGCCGGCAAGGTGGCCGCAGCCGCCGCGCGGCGCGACGAGCTCCACTCGCAGCGGCTCGATCAGTTGCTCGAGGCCGTGCAGCCCGGCGGTGCTTTCCAGGAGCGAACGATCTCGGCCGGCTACTTTCCGGGGCGCTACGGCGAGCTGTTCGGCCCGGCGCTACTCGATCAGCTCGACCTCGATCCACGGACTCTCTCCGTGATCGATCCGGCTCGCTGAATCTCGAGCGCGAGCGGGAGAGTAGAGTCGAGCGCCATGGGCCCCGTCGACATTCTCGCGATCGGCGCGCACCCGGACGACGTCGAGCTCGGCTGCGGCGGTACGCTCGCGCGGCTCGCCGCCGCCGGCCGGCGCGTCGGCATCCTCCATCTCACCCGCGGCGAGGCGGGGACCCTCGGCACGCCCGGAGAGCGCCACCGCGAGGCCGAGCGCGCCGCCGAGATCCTGGGCGCGGCCGACCTCGCGATCCTCGACTGCGGCGACGGCAACCTGCGCACCGGCGCAGCCGAGGAAGAGCTGTTGATCGCGGAGCTGCGCCGATTGCGGCCCGAGCTCGTCTTCGCGCCGACGCCGGCCGACCGCCATCCCGACCATGGCCGCTCGCACCGGCTCGCGGTGGACGCCTGCTTCTATGCCGGACTGGCTCGGCGCGGCCAGGGCGAGCCGCACCGTCCGGGCGCGATCTTCACCTACATGCAGCACGATCTGTTCGAGCCCGCCTTCGTGGTCGATGTGACCGCGACCTGGCCGACCAAGATGGCCGCGCTCGACGCCTACGGCTCTCAGATCCACCCGGGCGGTACCGAGTTGCCGCCCTCCGAGCGAGCCCGCACCAAGGTCGCCTCGCGCGAGTTCCGGTTGGCGGTCGAAGGGCGGGCGCGGCACTTCGGCCTGTTGATCGGCGCGGAGCTCGGCGAGGCCTTCGGCGTCCTGCGGCCGCTCGCGGTCGCCGACCCCTGGCAACTTCTGCCGGGTGGATTGCGTTAGAGAGACCATGCGCATCGGCATCAGCTGCTATCCGACCTTCGGCGGCTCGGGTGTCGTCGCGACCGAGCTCGCGATGGCGCTCGCCTCCGGCGGCGACGAGGTCCACGTCATCAGCTACGCGCTGCCGTCGCGCCTCTCGCTGGTCTCGACCAGTCTCTTCTTCCACGAGGTCGTGGTCCCCCACTATCCGCTCTTCGAGTACCCGCCCTACTCGCTCGCGCTCGCCTCGAAGATGGCCGAAGTCGCCCGCTTCCAGGGGCTCGATCTGCTGCACGTCCACTACGCCGTGCCGAACGCGGTCTC
Organism: uncultured Acidobacteriota bacterium; assembly: GCA_963700315.1. Classification (GTDB taxonomy): domain Bacteria; phylum Acidobacteriota; class Thermoanaerobaculia; order Multivoradales; family JAGPDF01; genus JACTMI01. The sequence goes on from CAVOXC010000011.1 coordinate 453,671, forward strand.
GGCGATCCTCGCGCGCGAGATCGTGGCGCCGCTGCCGCTGCCGGTCGTCACCACGCTGCATGGCACCGACGTCACGCTGGTCGGCAACGATCCGAGCTACTTGGCAACCACCCGCTGGGCGGTGCTCGCGTCGGACGCCGTCACCGCCGTTTCGGAGTCACTGCGCCGCTCGACGGTCGAGCAGCTCGGTCTCGACCCGGGCGGCATCGAAGTGATCCCCAACTTCATCGAGCCGGAGCGCTACGACAAAGTGCGCGGGACGGCGGGGGCGCGGCGCTGGGCCAGGCCGGGGGAGCGCGTGCTCGTCCACGTCTCGAACTTCCGGCCGGTCAAGCGCGTGCTCGACGTGCTCGAGGTCTACCTCAAGGTGCGCGAGGCGATGCCGGCACGCATGCTCTTCGTCGGCGACGGCCCCGACCGCGCGCGCATCGAGCAGCGCTGCCGCGAGGTCGGCTGCTGCGACCGCGTGGTCTTCCTCGGCAACCTGCCGGCGGTCGAAGAGGTGCTGACCGGTGCCGATCTCTTCCTGCTGCCCTCCTCGTCCGAGTCGTTTGGTCTCGCCGCGCTCGAGGCGCTCGCTTGCGAAGTGCCGGTTATCGCTTCGAACGCCGGTGGCATCCCCGAAGTGGTCGAGCATGGCGTCGACGGCCTGCTCTATCCGGTGGGCGACGTCGACGGCATGGCGGCGGGCGCAATCGCGCTGCTCGAGGATCCGGTACGCCATCACAAGTTCGCCCGCCGCGGCCGCGAGCGGGCGATCGAACGCTTTTCGGAAGCGGCGATCGTCGGGCGCTACCGATCGCTCTACGAACGCGTGCTCTCGGTCGCCGTGGCGCGCCGGGGCGCGGTCTGAGCGCGGCCTACTCGATTCCCGCGCGCGAAGGGCGCGCCGAGTTGCGCGAGCTCGGCTCCCGCTTCTACTCCTTCGTCGCGCCCGCCGCCAGCGCCGAAGCGGCGCAGGCCTATCTCGAGATGCTGCGCAAGCGTCATCCCGACGCCACCCATCACTGCTTCGCCTGGCGCATCGGCCGGCCACCGGTCGAGCGCGCTGCCGACGCGGGCGAGCCCGCCGGCACCGCCGCCGCACCGATGCTCCAGGTCCTGCGTGGCGCGGAGCTGACCGATGTCGTGGCGGTCGTCGTCCGCTGGTTCGGCGGCACCAAGCTCGGCAAAGGGGGCCTCGCGCGCGCTTACGGCGGCGTTGTGCGCCAGGCGCTCGAGGACTTGCCGGTCCAGCGCGTCCTCGAGCGCGTCCGCCTCGCCGTCGAGACGCCCTACGAGCGGCTGGGCGCGGTCAAACGCCTGCTGCGCCCGCCCGAAATCGTCTTGGTGGCGGAGCGCTACGGCGAGCGGGTCGACCTGGAGCTCGAGGTGGTACCGGCAGAGCGCGCGGGCGTGGAAGCGGCGCTGGCCGAGCTCGCCCTCGCAGCGAAGGAGATGTAGTTGGAACGCGCGCCGAGCCAGGGTGCTCGGTCTTCGGGCACGAGCGTCGCCGGCGGGAAGCCTGCCGTGCGGCGCGCTTGTTCGCCCCAAGACCGCGTTGTACACTGACTCGGTCTTAGTAGTGCAACTCACGATGTCGACTCGCCTCCAGAGGAGAGAACTGCCATGAGCGAACCGGTCGTCCCACCGCCGCCGCCCCCGGCCGCGCCCGCCGGCGGCTCGAACGACAAGACCCTGATGCTGGTGCTGTCCTATCTCGGCCTGCTCGCGCTCGTGCCGCTCCTGGTCGAGAAAGAGGACAAGAACGTCCAGTGGCACGCCAAGCATGGCCTGGTGCTGTTCTTCATGTTCGTGATCGTCTTCGCCGTCCTCGGCATCATCACGTCGACGGGAATCGGCTGCATCTTCGCGGTGCTCTACCCGTTCGTCGGCCTCGGCTGGCTGGTCGTCACGGTCCTCGCGATCATCAAGGCGACCAAGGGAGAGCGCTTCATGATCCCCGGCATCTCCGATCTCGCCGACAAGTTCTGATCCTTTTCGAGGAGGATGACCATGGACCCGTCGACCCAGCCCCCGCCGCCGCCCGCCGCGCCGGGCACCTCGAACCAGGCGACGATCTCGCTCGTGCTCGGGATCGTCGGCATCATCTGCTGCGGCCTGGTGGCGCCGGTCGCCTGGTGGATGGGCCAGAAGGAGCTCGCCGCGATCGACAGCGGCGCGAGCCCGGAGGCGGGTCGCGGGCTCGCCACCGCCGGCAAGATCCTCGGCATCATCGGCACGATCTTGCTCGGTCTGACGCTGATCTGGGTGGTCGGCTTCGGCGGCCTGGCGGTCCTGTCGGCGCTCTCGGGCGCCGGCGGCGGCTGAACGAGGGCCCGGAGCGCTCGGATGGAGCTGGCGCCGGCGGCGCGGCGCGGCGCGGCGGCCGTGCCACGCCGCCGAGCGCGTAGACACTGGATTCTCGCCGCCGGCGGGGCTCTCGCGACCGCCAGCCTGATCTACTGGTTCGATCCGGCGGACGCCCGCTTCTTTCCCAAGTGCCTCTTCTTCGCGGCGACCGGGCTCGCCTGCCCGGGCTGCGGTACCACGCGCGCGCTCCACGCCCTGCTCCACCTCGACGTCGTCGAGGCTTTCGCCCTCAATCCGCTCCTGTTCGTTCTGCCGCTCGTCGGCGGCCTCTGGCTCGCGAGCGAGCGCGAGGGGCGAGCGCCGGGTCGGTCGCGGTGGGTCCGGTCCGTGCCCTGGTTGCTCGCCGCGCTGATCGTCGCCTTCACGGTCTGGCGCAATCTGCCGGGCTATCCCTTCGTCCACCTGTCGACCGGCCTCAAGAACCCATTCGTCGCGGCCGTGCGATGACTCCCGTCGCTCGGCGGCGCGTCCGAGTCGGAGTCCTCGTTCTGCTCGCTCTGGCCGCGGTCGACTTCGCCCGTCCGCCGGATCGACAGTGGAGCGCGCGCCTCGCTCTCGCCGGCCTCGCGCGCTACCGCGTCTCGATCTCCCCCTGGCTCGGGCGGACCGGCGTCGCCTGTCGATTCCGGCCCAGCTGCAGTCGCTATGCGGAGGGCGCGATCCGACAGGACGGCGCGCTTGTCGGCGGCGCCCGCGCACTCTGGCGGGTGGCGCGCTGTGGACCCTGGACAGCCGCGGGCACAGTCGATTCCCCGTGAGCCCGCGCAGGAGCCGCGCCCGATCGCTTAGACTCGCCTCGGAACCCGGCATGGGACCGCGATGACGGCTTTGCTCCGACCGCGGCGCCGGCTGCTGCTGGCGCTTCTGCCCACGCTCGCGCTCTTTTCTCTACTGCTGTTGCAGTGGCGCGAGAGCGGCCGAGTGAGCGGCCACCGAGTCGGCTTCGACCTGGACGAAGAGCCTGGAGCCGGGCTGGTCATCTCCGGCTTGATCGAGGGCCAGCCGGCCACCCGAGCGGGGCTGCGCGCCGGCGACCGCCTGCTCGCCCTCGACGGCGAAAAGGTCGCCGACGTGCTCGATTACGACGAGATCGCCGAGCACTTCACCCTCGGCCGCGAAGTGCGTTTCTCGATCGATCGTGCCGGCGAGCGCTTCGAGATTCCGGTCATTGTCGGTGTGCCGCCGCCGGTGGGAGAGCTCGTTCTCAACGCGCTCGTCACGCTCGCCTATCTCGCTCTCGGGCTCCTCGTTCTCCTCCAGTGGAGCGGGGATCTGCGGGCCCGCCTGCTCTTCGGCTTGGCGCTCGCCGTCGCCTTCGAGTTCGCGCTGCCCACCGAGACACTCAACTCGAGCCTGCTGGGAATCTCGTCCAACCTTGCCTACTACCTGCTGTCGGGCCTGCAGATGGCCCTCGAGATCCACCTCGTCGCGCTCATCCCAGAGCGCCCGCGGTGGCTGACGGAGCGCCGCTGGGTCGTACCGCTCTTCTACGTCGTCGTCGGCGTGCTCGGCGTCCTGCCGGCTTCGGCGCTCCTGGCCGAGACGCTGGGCGGGCGCAAGCTGCCCTGGTCGCTCGAGGGCAGCGAGTCGCTGCTGATCGATTGGGGGCTCCCGTTCTGGGCCCTGATCGTCGTCTCTATCCTCGGCAATCGCTTCCTGGTCCATCCGGACAAGCGGGGCCGCGTCCAGGCCGGAGCGGTGCTCCTGGGCGTGCTGCCCTGGACCGCCGTCGTGATCTGGCTCTCGGCCCAGCTCGCTCTCTACGGCACGCGGCCGGACGTGCCGGCGAGCGTCTGGGCCCTGGTCGGCCTCGCCTTTCCGCTCGCGGTGCTCGTCGCGCTGTTCCGCTTCCACCTGTTCGATCTCGAGTGGGTGATGCACCGCAGCATCCTCTACGGCGCGCTGACGACGCTTCTCGTTCTGCTGTTCTACGCCGCGCTGGGAGCGGGCGGAGCCCTTTTCGCCGGAGTGCTCGAAGAGGGCAGGCAATCGGTCTGGGTGATCTCCGGAGCGACGCTCCTGCTCGGTCTGCTGTTCAACCCGATGCGCAATCGGATCGAGCGCTGGATCGACCGTCGCCTCTTCCCCGAGCGCGACGCGATCCGACAGCGGGTCATCGCCCTCTCGGCCGAGCTGCCGACCCAGGGCAAGCTGCCCAGGATGGGGGAGCATCTGGCCGCCGAGCTCTGCCGTACCTTCGACGCCGAGTCGGCGACGATCTGGCTCGCCGTGCCGCCGGTCGGCCAGCTGATCAACCTCGCTTCGACGCTGCCAGCGGACGCCGACAAGGAGCAGACGCTGCTGCTCGCGCCCGACGAGCCCGGGCTGCTCGCGCTTGCCCGCTCGGGCCGGCCGCAAATGATCGATTCGCTTGCCCGCGCCGGCGCCGCGCTGGCGCGGCGGCTAGCCGAGAGCCGCGCCGAGCTGGTCGTGCCGATGCTCAGCCAGGGGCGCCTGCTGGGAGTGCTCCTGCTCGGGCCGAAGCGGAGTCGCGGGCGGTTCTCGGCCGAGGAGCTCGAGCTGCTGACACTGCTCGCCCAGCACTCGGCGACGGTGTTCGAGAACGCACGCCTGTTCGACTCCGCGACCTTCGAGGGACTGACCGGCTTGTACCGGCGCGAGGCCATCCTCGAGATCCTCGACCGGGAGTGGGGCCGCTCGGTGCGCTACGACCGGCCGCTGGCGATCGCCGTGGCCGACCTCGATCGCTTCAAGTCGATCAACGATCGCTTCGGGCACCTCGGCGGCGACATCGTGCTGCAGCGAGTCGCGGCCGAGCTCAAGTCGCAGCTGCGCGATCCCGATTTCATCGGCCGCTTCGGCGGCGAAGAATTCCTCGTCGTTCTACCGGAGACCCGGCTCGAGGGCGCGCGCACTTTCGCCGAGAAAGTTCGCCAGAGAGTCGAAGCGCTGTCGATCTCGCTCGACGACGAGCGCACGCTCGGCGTCACGCTGTCGATCGGAGTCGCCAGCCGCGCCGAACTCCGATTGGCTGTCGCGCAGCCGCGCGCGCGCGCTGATCGCAGCCGCGGACGAGGCGCTCTACTCGGCGAAAAACCGGGGGCGCAACCGCGTCGAGTGCGCGGTGACGCCCCCGGACGGCTGACGGTCGCGCGTCACCAGGCGAAGATCAGGCCCGCCGAAGCCACGCCCTGCGACAGGTCTTCGCGGTAGTAGTCGTCCCAGAAGCAGTCGTGACGGCAGTCGCTCCGCGATCCGGAGTCGAGCGCCGTCCAGAAGCCACGCCCCTCGAAACGCATGCCGATGTTCTCCGAGAAGAAGACCTTGACGCCGCCGCCGAGCGAGACGGAGAAGCGGTCCTCGGAGTTCGCGCCCGGGATGTCGGGATTCAGGTGCGTGCCGCCGGCGCTCGCGACGAAGAAGGGCACGACGTTGGAGCCGGAGCCCTGGAAGAGGACGCCGACATGAAAGTAGGTGACGTCGATGTCGGCGACGGTCTGATTGGGGCCGAAGACGCCCTCGTCGAAGCGCAGCTCGGTCGGCTGCTGGCTCGCCAGCAGCTCGAGCTGGATGTGGCTCGACAGCGGGATGTCGAAGGTCGCGCCGTAGCCCGCGCTCGGCTCGACGTCGAGATCGGCGTTGGAGATGAAGTTGTTCTCCCCGGAGATGGTGCCGCCGAAGCGGTACTGCACCTGGGGCGTGAGCTCGAAGCGATAACCGCCTTGGGCGAGCGCGGGGGCAGCGACGAGCGCGAGACCGAGTACGAGTGAGGCAAGACGCATGGCTCTCTCCTTGTCGAAGCCGGGGCGACGCCCCGGAGTCGTCCATCCAGGTCGAACCAGGACAGCAAGACCGGTACCAGGGGGTGGTACCATCCGCGCTCGAACGCGTGCCGTGCCGGCCCGCCACCCACCCCAACCCTCGGAGATCCCACGATGAGCCTGTACCTTCTGCTCCTCGCCTTCGCGCTCGCTTCCGGACAGCCTCCGGCCGCGAGCACCGCCAATCCCCGCGTCGCCCTGGAGACCTCGATGGGCAGGATCGAGCTCGAGCTCGAGCCGGGCAAGGCGCCGAAGAGCGTCGAGAATTTCCTCGCCTACGTCGACGCCGGGCACTACGACAACACGATCTTTCACCGTGTCATCCCCAGCTTCATGATTCAGGGCGGTGGCTTCACCGCCGAGATGAATCAGAAGCGGACCCGCGACGCCGTCCAGAACGAGGCGGACAATGGCCTGAAGAACAGTCGCGGCACCGTGGCCATGGCGCGGACCGGCGATCCCCATAGCGCCACCGCGCAGTTCTTCATCAGCTCTGTCGACAACACCTTCCTCAACCACACCGCGAAGACGCCACAGGGCTGGGGTTACACGGTGTTCGCGACGGTGGTGGAGGGGATGGACGTCGTCGACAGGATCTCCGCGGTCGCGACCGGCAACCAGGGGGCGTTCCAGGATGTGCCGAAGACCCCCGTCGTGATCAAGAAGGCGACCCGCGTCACCCCCCTGGCTCCCGCGGCCCCATAGCCTGCGCGCGATCGCCGAGAGGGCGAGCCGACTGTCGAAACGCCGACGGCCCCGGGCAACCGGGGCCGTTCGTTGTCAGGACCGCTCGAGCGGTCCGTCTCGCTTGCTGGCCAGCTGTCGAGAGGGTTGGTGCCGAAGGCCGGACTCGAACCGGCACGGGTTACCCCACACGCCCCTCAAACGTGCGCGTCTACCAATTCCGCCACTTCGGCATCGTGGTCATTCTAGCTGCTGGCTCCGCCCGCTCGCTACGGAGTGGAGGGGGGCGGTGCGGTCGGCTGGGCGGCTGGAGCCGTCTCTTCCTCAGCCACCGGCGCCGTCTCGTTCTGGACCGCCGGAGCGGCAGCGTCGGGCGCGGGGGCCTCGGTTCCGACCGGTGTCGCTGGCGCGGCGGTGGCGGCGGAGGGAATCCCCTCCATCACCGACCCGCCCTCGGCACGCCCTTGCGCGTAAGCGATCAGGAGCGTGGTCACGATGAAACCGACGAAGCCAGCGACGGTCAGTCGGTGCAGCAGATTCGTGGCGCTGCGGGCGCCGAAGGCCGCCATGGTGGATCCGCCGCCGAACACTGAAAGGTCCGCGCCCTTGCCCTGCTGGAGCAGGACGACCAGGATCAGGAAGATGCTAAGCAGAACGTGCAGCGTGTACAGCAGGTAAATCATGATGTCCTCGGGGTTTCTCGGCGCCGCGTCAAGCGGCAAGAAGGTGAATGATAGCGAGAAAGCGCTCCGGGTCAAGGCTGGCGCCCCCGACTAGGAAGCCGTCGACGTCGGGTGCGGCGGCGAGCTCCGCGGCATTCTCGGGGGTCACCGAGCCCCCGTAGAGGATCCGTGTCGAGGCGGCGAGCTCGCTGCCGGCGGCCGCCTCCAACCGTGAGCGCAGGTACAGGTGGGCGGCTTGGGCGGTCGCGGGGGTCGCCGTCGCGCCGGTGCCGATCGCCCAGACCGGCTCGTAGGCGAGGACGAGCGGTGCCTCGAGCGGCAGCGCTCCGAGCTGGCGCGCCAGGATCTCGAGGGTCTCGCCGCGCTCCCGCTCGGCGCCGGTCTCGCCGACGCAGGCGACCGGCGTAAGCCCGGCGGCGAGGGCCGCCCGGGCCTTGGCGGCCACCAGCTCGTCCCGCTCGCCATGGTCGCGCCGCCGTTCGCTGTGGCCCACGAGCGCCCAGCGCGCGCCAGCGTCGAGGATCTGGGCGGCCGAGACCTCCCCGGTGTGCGCCCCTTTGGGCGCGGCGGAGAGATCCTGGGCCCCGACCGCCGCCGCCCCGTCGAGGGCCGAGACGACGGCCGCTAGGAGCGGAAACGAGGGGAAGAGGGCGATCTCCGGGCCGATGGCGCCGGCCAACCCCCTGCGGAGGCTCCGGCAGAAGGCCTCGGCCTCTGCGCGCACCAGGTGCATCTTCCAGTTGCCCGCGGCGATCGGCCGGCGCGTAGGAGTCGTCATCGGCGATCAGTCGCGCGCGAGGGCGGCGACGCCGGGAAGCACCCGGCCGGCGAGGAACTCGAGCGAGGCGCCCCCCCCCGTCGAAACGTGGCCGAGGCGATTCGCCACGCCGGCCTGCTGGGCGGCCGCGACGGTCTCGCCGCCACCGATCAGGGTGAAGCCGGGGCAGGCGGCCAACGCCTCGGCGATCGCCCGCGTGCCGGCGTCGAAGGGCGGAGATCTCGAAGACGCCGAGTGGGCCGTTCCAGAAGAGCGTCTTGGCGCGGCCGATTGCGGCGGCGAAGGCGGCGCGGGTCGCGGGGCCGATGTCGAGGGCCAGGAAGCCCTCGGGAACGGCGTCGGCGGCGACGGTTTCGATACGCCCCGGATGCTCGAACGAGTCGGCAACGACGAGATCGGTCGGCAGCAGGAACTCGACGCCGCGTTCGGCGGCGCGAGCGAGGAGGTCCGCAGCGAGTTCGAGCCGCTCGCGCTCGACCAGCGACGCCTCGAGGTCGTAGCCGTGGGCGGCGAGGAAGGTGTTGGCCATGCCACCGCCCACCATCAAGACGTCGAGGCGGGGCAGGAGATTCTCGAGGGTGTCGATCTTCCCCTCGATCTTGGCGCCACCGAGAATCGCCGCGAAGGGGCGCTCGGGTGCGGCCAGCAGGCGGGTGAGCGCTTCGACCTCGCGCACCATCAGGCGCCCGGCGGCCCGCCGCGGCAAGTACTCGAGCACGCCGGTGGTCGAGGCGTGGGCGCGGTGCGCGCTGCCGAAAGCGTCGTCGACGTAGGCGCGGGCAGGCGCGGCCAAAGCGCGCGCGAAATCGCTGTCGTTGCTCTCCTCGCCGGCGTGAAACCGGAGGTTCTCGAGCAGTGCGATCCCGCCCGGCGCGAGCTTCTCCGCGGCGCGAGCCGCGGGCTCGCCGACGCAGTCCTCGGCGAAGAGCACGGGCCGCGCGAGCAACTCGCCGAGTCGTTGTGCGGCCGGCTCCAAGGTGTACTTGAGATTGCGCTCCCCCTTCGGTCGTCCGCAATGCGAGCAGAGCAGCAGCTTCGCGCCCGCCGCGGCTAGCTCGTTGAGGGTGGGCAGGGCCTCGACCAGGCGGGTGTCGTCGAACACCCGGCCCTCTTTCATCGGCACGTTGAAATCGACGCGCACGAGGACCGGCAGGCCCTTGAGCGTCGGCAGATTCAGGTCATCGAGCTGGAGCAGGCTCGTCATGGCTCTCCCTCCGGGGATCGAGCGCCGAGTGGAATTCTATCCGTGCGCTCAGCGCGAGAGAGCTTCCGCGACCGTGGCTTCGAGCGATCGCGCCGCTCCCGACCACGTCGCGAGCTGCGCCTGAACGTCGAGGAAGCGCTCGGCGCGGCAAGAGGCGACGGCGTTCGAGTGGAAGAAGAAGTAGCGCTGGATCGCGGTGGCGAGCTCGTCGGTGGGGGCGGGCCGGACGTCGGTCGCGAGGATCTCCTCGAAGGTTCGGACGTAGTCGGTGCAGGCGACGTCGATTCGCGTCGTCTCCGGGTTGACCACGCGCGCCGCGGCGGCGTCGAGGGCGTCGATGGCGGCGGCGTGGCGCCGCCACCAGGTTTCCGCGCGCTGTCGTTCGCCGGCGCGCCGGGTGGCGGCGGCCTCGCTCCGCGTCGGCCGCGAAGTGGCGAGCTGGGAGCGGCGCTCTTCGAACCGGCGCTGCGATTCGGCCTCCGCGTCGCGCTCCTGGAGCTCACCGGCCTGCGTCTCGAGCGTCGCAGGTTCGGTCAGCGGCGCCCGCTCGAGAGCCCGCCTGGCCGCTTCGGCCGCCCGGCTCGGGCCGGCTGGCGGGGTCGCGGCCGCGGCGGCCGATTCGACCCGCTGCTGCCCACGTACGGCGAGCAGGACCACGGCGCCGATCGCCACGGCGGCGAGCAGCACCAGCACCACGCCTCCGGCGCCGGGCCGGCCGCCGCGCCGGGCGGCCGCCCGGCCGGAGAGGCTCTGCTCCATCCGGGCGAGCTCGTCCTCGTCGAAGAGGGGCATGAGCCGATCTTACGACGGACCAGGCGAGCGGGGTGGCGTCATGGGCTCAGCGAACCGTCGCCGGGCCCGAGCGGGCTCCGAGCAGCGCGAGCAGCTCGGCCAGACGATTCGAGTACCCCCACTCGTTGTCGTACCAGGCGACGATTCGCCAGAGTCGGTCTCCCGCCGGCTGTAAGAGGGGCAGGTCGACCACCGCGGAGCGCGGATCGCCGATGAAGTCCGAGGAGACGAGCTCCTCGTCCGTGGTGCCGAGGATTCCGGCGAGCTCGCCCGCCTCGGCGGCGCGGAAAGCGGCGCTGAGCTCCTCGCGAGTCGTCCCGCGCGCGGTGGCGACGGCGAGGTCGATCAGCGAGCCGGCGACGATCGGCACCCGCATCGCGAGCCCGGCGACCCGTCCGGCGAGCTCGGGCAGGACCCAGCCGATCGACGGGATGGCGTCCGAAGTGGTCGGGACGATGTTGCCGAGCGCGGCGCGGGCGCGGCGGGGATCGGCGTGTGCCATGTCGACGAGGTTCTGCGAGTTGGTAACGCAGTGAACTGTGTTCATGAGCGCGCGCTCGACGCCCACGGCACGATGGACGACGGCGAGCGTCACGGCGAGACAGTTCGTCGTGCACGAGGCGTTGGAGACGACCCGATGGCGTTGCGGGTCGTAGCTCGTTTCGTTCAAGCCGAGACAGATCGTGGCGTCGGCGTCCGCGATGGTCGCCGAGACGACGACCGTGCGGACGCCGCCCGTGAGGTGCCCCGCCGCGAGGCTCCGGCTGCGGAAGCGGCCGGTCGCCTCGACCACGATCTCGGCGCCGGCGGCGCTCCAGTCGATCTCCTCGGGCCGGCCAGCGCGGCCGAGCGGCAGCTCGAGGCCGGCCAGCCGCAGCCCACCGCCCGCGACCTCGACCCGACCGGGGAACGGGCCGTGGACCGTGTCGTGGGCGAAGAGGCGGGCGACCTGGGCCGGATCGGCGAGGTCGTTGGCGGCGACCGGCACGATGCCGAGCTCGGGCCGGGTGACGGCCAGGCGGACGATCGCCCGGCCGATCCGCCCCAGCCCGTTGACACCGAATCGAACCGTCACGGCTCGGGACTCTACTGCGCCGGCCCGGCGAAGAGGCACACCGCTTGCTAGCCTCCTCCACGTGATGACCCTCCGTCTCCGCCTCTTCCTGCTGCTCGCCGGCCTCGTCGTCGTTCTGGTCGGCACCCAGGCGGTTCTGGTGCGCGCCCTCGCGGCGCAGCTCGACGAGAACGTCCAGACGGTCGCCTTTCGGGTCGGCGAGGAGATCCTCTCGGGGTTCCGGTTCGAGATCGACGAGGAATCTGATCCCGACAGAAGAGGCGCGCACGTCGTGATGGTGACCACCGACGAGACGGGCGGCTCGTCGACCCGGGTCGAGAGCTTTCCGCCGGGCGCCACGATGGCGGGTGCGACGCTCGACCCGGCACGCTCCGGCGAAGAGCCGAGTCTGAAGTGGGTGGTTCGGCGCAAGGTCGAGTTGCTCGACGGATCCGGGCGCAAGGAGTCGTCGCTCGAGGAGCGCACGTTCGACGTCTCGACGGAGCGGGGGCCGGCGCGGGATGAGACGGCCCTCGAGATCCTGCTCGAGCCGAGTCGCGAACCCGATGTGCTCTTCCTGCACGGGCCGTCCAAGCGGCCCCGGGCGATTCAGATCCCACGCGGCCCGGTCGCGTCGACGCTCGAGCATTTCCGCTCGCAGCTCTTTGCCGGCTCGCTCGCCATGCTGGCGATCGGCTTGGTGGCCGCCGCCGTCGTCGCGCACCGCGCCACCCGCCCGCTCGGCGAGCTGGCCGACGCCGCGAGGCGGATCGGCGAAGGCGAGCTCGGGGTCGAGGTGCCGGCGTTCCAGGCGGACGAGGTCGGCCTCGCCCTCAGCTCGTTCAATCGAATGTCGCGGCGGCTGGTCGAGCTCGACCGGGAGAACCGCAGGCTCGCCCAGAGCGAGCGCCTGTCGGAGCTCGGCGAGGTGGCGCGCGGCCTCGCCCACACACTGCGCAACCCGCTCAACGCGCTCGGCCTCTCGATCGAGCAGCTGGCGGCGGAGGCCGGGCCCGATGCCGACCGGGCGAGCGAGCTAGTCGAGTCGTCGCGGCGGCAGATCCGGCGCATGGACGGCGCGCTGCGCTCCTTCCTGGCGCTCGCTTCGGCGGGCGCCGCGGCGCCCGAGCCTGTCGACGTCGGAGCGCTCGCGCGCGCGGTGGCGCTCGAGGCGATCCAGGACGCCTCGGGTCGCGTCCGGGTCGAGGTCGCGGTGCCGCCGACGCCCGTGCGCCTCTCGGCGGTTCCCGCCGAGCTCGGCGCGGCGCTGCAGGCGCTGGTGGTCAACGCGTGTGAAGCGAGCCCGGAAGGCGCCCTGGTATCGGTCACCGTGGTGGCGAGCGAGGCCGGCCAGGTCCGGCTCACTGTCGACGACGAGGGGCCGGGCGTACCGGAGGCGGTTGCCGCGCGGCTGTTCGAGCCGCACGTCACCACCAAGCCGCATGGATCGGGCATCGGGCTCTTCCTGGCGCGGCGGATCGCGGTCGGCCGCTACGGCGGCACGGTCGCGCTCGAGCGCCGTGCCCAGGGTGGGACGCGCGCGACGCTCGAGGTCGGCGACCGGATCGGTACGCCGGCATGAGCGAAGCCCGCCTGCTCGTGGTCGAAGACGAGGCCGACCAGCGCCGCCTGCTCGCCGATCTGCTCGCGGCCGAGGGCTATGCCGTGGCCACCGCCGCGAATCTCGCCGAGGCGCGCGCCGAGCTCGCGCGCGCGCCGGTCGACCTGGTCCTGTCCGACTGGAAGCTACCGGACGGCGAGGGCTCGGAGCTGCTCGCGGAGGTCCGGCGCGCTCACGCGGGAACGGCCTTCGTGATGGTCACTGCCTACGGCACCATCGCGCGCGCGGTCGAGGCGATCCGTGCGGGCGCCGACGATTACTTACCGAAGCCTTTCGAGCGGGGCGCGCTGCAGCTCGCGCTCGAGCGAACGCTCAGGAATCGTCGGCTCGAACGGGAGAACCAGGCCCTCGCGCGCGAGCTCGGCCTGCGCGATCGGCTGGTCGACTTGATCGGCGGCTCGGCCGCCATGCGCCGCCTCTACGACCGCGTCGAGCGCCTCGCCGGCACTCGCGCGACGATCCTGCTGACCGGCGAGAGCGGCACCGGCAAGGAGCTGGCGGCGCGCGCTCTCCACCAGCTCTCGCCGCGGCGCGACCGTCCCTTCATCGCGGTCAACTGCGCCGCGATTCCCGACGGGCTGATCGAGTCCGAGTTCTTCGGCGTCGAGCGCGGCGCATACACCGGGGCCGATCGCAGCCGGCCGGGGCGCTTCGTCGCCGCGATCGGCGGCACGCTCTTCCTCGACGAAGTCGGCGAGCTGCCGTTGGCGATCCAGCCCAAGCTGTTGCGCGCCCTGCAGGAGGGAAAGGTCACCCGGGTCGGCACTTCGCAGGAGATCGAGGTCGACGTGCGCGTGGTCGCGGCGACCAACCGGGATCTCTCCGCCGAGGTCGCGGCCGGGCGCTTCCGCGAGGACCTCTACTATCGGTTGAACGTCGTGGCGCTGCCGTTGCCGCCGCTGCGCGAGCGGCGTGAAGACGTGCCGCTGCTGATCGAGCACTTCGCGGCGCGCGCCGCGCGGCGCCACGGCGTGCCCGAGGTCGAAATCCCGCCCGCGGTGATGCGGCGCCTGATCGAGCACTCCTGGCCGGGCAACGTGCGCGAGCTCGCCAACGCCGTCGAGCGCTTGGTACTGCTCGCCGAAGCGGGCGCTGCGCACGTCGAGGACCTGCCCGAGGAGCTTCGGCCCGGAGGCGAGCGGCCCGTCGCCGAAGGGGTCTTCCGCGTTCCCGCCCAGGGCATCTCCTGGGAGGCGCACGAGCGCGATCTACTGCGCCAGGCGCTCGAGCTCGCCGGGGGCAACCGCGCGCGTGCGGCGCGATTGCTCGAGCTGCCGTACAAGGCTCTCCTCTATCGCCTGGAGAAGCACGGGCTCTGAGGCGCCGGCGGTGCCGCAAATGAGGAGCGATCTCCCGAGATGGGAAGAAGAAAGCCCGGAACAGGCTGTTTCAGCCTGGCATCGCCCTTGCCATGTCATTCAATCGACGGCGATCTCGCCGGCAGCAATCGAGAGGAGAATGCCAGAGATGAGACGTAATCGATACTTCACCTCGGCCGCGCTCACCACGGTCCTCGTCTGCGGCGCCGCCGCGGCGTTCGCGGCGATGTCGATGTCCGCCGCAGAGCCGGTTCACGAGAAGCACACGATGGTCAAGCTCAAGGTCGACGGGACGGGCTCCGACGCCATTGTGCTCGAGGACCTGCACGACCTCGAGGTGGGCGAGAGCCGCAGCTTCCCCACCGAGTCGGGCAAGATCGTGGTCGCGACCCGCACCGAGCAGGGGCTCGTGCTCGACGTCGACGGCAAGACGATCACGATCGGCGGATTCGGCGAGCTCGGCGAAGCTGGCGGCGACGGTCACACCATGATCTGGCACTCCGAAGAGGGTGACAGCGACCTCGGCGATGGCGAGGCGTTCGTCTTCAGGAAGCGGATCGAGATCGCCGACGGCGAGGCGGGCAAGACCATGGTCTGGCATTCGGAGAGCGGCGACGGGCCGCGGCGGATCCACGTTCTCAAGACGCTGGGCGAGGGCGAGGAAGCGGAGGGCTTTGCCTTCTCGACCGGCGAGGACTTCGTGGTCGCGCCGTTTTCCGCGGAGGGCTGGATCGAGCGCTTGGAGCAGACCGAGAGCTTCCGGCAGCTCGACGAGGCGACCCGCGAAATCGTCCGCAGGGCGATGCGGGAGGCCGGCAAACAGGCGCGATCGGGCGAAGGTGTCTTCTTGATCGACGTCGAGGAGGAGGAGCAGTAGCTCGAGGCAATCGCGACCCGCGGAGACGAGCGGGGGCCGCCCGCCGGCGAGGAGCCGGTGGCGGCCCCTGGCCTCGTTCGGGGGAACCCTCGCGCTCGCGACCCATAAGATGGACTGGCCGCGCCCGAGAACGCGGCCGCCTCGGAGCGGAACTCACTCCCGCGCCCACCGGCGCACCTCGAGGAGGCTCGCGATGAAGCCGCGTCACGCCATGCTCTCGCTGTTGGCCCTGGTCACCGCCTTGCCGGGCGCGCCGGCGGCGGCGACGGGCTGGCGGATCGACCCCGAGGCGACGCTCTTCGCCGTGCTCACCCACAAAGCCGGCTTCGCCTCGGGACTCGCCCACGACCACCTGATCGTCGCGGACGTCCGGTCGGCCGCCCTCGAGCTCGACCTCGAACGCCCCGAGATCGCCCGCCTGATCCTCGACGCCCGCGTCGACGAGCTCGAGGTCGATGCGGCGGCGGCGCGCGAGCGTTGGAGTGCGCGGCTGGTCGAGCTCGGCGCGCTGGGGGAGGGTGGGCTGCCGGCGATTCCCGAGAAGGATCGCGGCAAGGTGCGCGCAGCGATGCTCGGGGCGTCGCAGCTCGACGCGGTCCGGCACCCGCGGATCCACGCGGAGCTCGTCGCTTTGGAGCGACGGGGCACCGCCAACGCGCGCACCGCCCTCGGCTGGACCGCGCGGGTGCGGCTGACGGTGCGTGGCAGGAGCGTCGAAACCGACCTCGCTCTACGCTGGTCGCTCGACGGTGAAGAGCTCACCGCCGAAGGTCTGGGCGAAGCCCGCTTCACCGACCTCGGCATCGAGCCCTACTCGGCCTTCCTGGGCGCGGTCAGGAACGAGGACCTCTTCCACCTCTACGTCGCGCTCGCAGCCCGGCGTGCCGAGGCGCCGGAAGCCACGGTAGAGGCTAGACCCGATCCTTGAGCATCAGAAAGGGCTTCTCGATCAAGCGATCAACTTCCACCACTACGTGGTCGACGGAGTCATCTGGAAGCTGCGCAAGATACCGCTGCGCCGCCATCTCGATCTCGACGGCGCCGCCGCCTGAGCGGGCGATAGCGCCCGCCGACCGCTCAGGGTGCGAGGCCTTCGCTCGCACTCCAGGCGGCGGCGCCGCCGCTCTCGAAGTCGTCGACGAAGATGCCGACGCCCGGTGTGCAGGCCGCCGGCACCTGGGTATGGGTGATCGCGATGTCGTCGACGTACCAACCCTCACCGAGCAGGCTGCCGTCGGTCGAGTAGATCCAGCGGATCTCGACACTCTGACCGGCCCACGCGGCGAGTGGGCTCGAGTGCTGATTCCAGGTGAGGTTGGTGCCGGTGAAGCTCGGCGTGCCCGAGCTGAAGCCGCAGGCATCGGAACCGGTGTTGAAGCTGCCGGGGTAGCCCGGCGTCAGACCGAGGTCGCTCCAGGACGGTGCGCCGGCGGGCCGGATCTGGACGAGTCCGCCGTCGTAGCTCGGCTCCGTGTCGAAGACGGTCCAGAAGGAGAGCTCGGGGATTTCGCCCGCCGAGAGCGTCAGCGGACCGGCGACGAGTGAGACGCAGAGAGCGTCGGAAGAGGTGGAGAAGAAGCTGCGCAAGTCCAGGTGTTTCCGGGCGTCGGAGAAATGCCAGCCGACGTGCTCGGGAGCATCCGGAGGGTTGGGAGCGTTGGGAGGAGCGAAGGGATCGCCCGAGGAGTCGAGCGGCGGGTCGCCGATCTCCGCGCCGGTGGCGAAGGTGCCGTCGGCGATCGGACCCAGCGCGGTCGCCTCGCGCCGGACCAGGTTGCCGTCGCTCGCGCCGTTGCCGAGATCGATGGCGCGCACGGCGTAGGCGAAGCGCACGCCCGAGGCCGCGGTGAAATCGTTGTAGGTCGTGCCGGCGACGCCGCTCGCGATCCGATTGCCCGGCGCGGGCACGAAGAGCGGAGCGGTCGAGCGGAAGACGTCGTAGGCGACCGGTCCGCCGCAGGCCTCGGCCCCGCCGTTCCAGATCAGGTGCACGGCGCAGAAGGGGGTCGCCGGAGTCGACGCGGAGGCGAGCCCCGCGAAAAGCGGCGGCGCGGTGCAGGCGCCGGTGGTCGAGACCTCGGCGCAGGTCGAGGGGGCCGAGGTGCACAGGCCGCTCGGATCCCGCTCGGTCACGCGGTAGCCGTAGGTGACCTGCCCGGAGGCGGTCGTGTCGGCGAACGCCGTCGCGGCGAGCCCGGTGGCGATCTCCTCGAAGACGCCGCCGCACCCCCCCTGGGCGCGCTCGACCCGGAACGTCGCTCCCGCGACGCCGCTGCCGCCCCATGCGAGATCGATGCGCTGGTCGCCGTTCGGAGTGGCGGAGAGCGCGTCGGGCGCCGCCGGAGCGGTGCACAGGCGCGGCTGCAGCACGAACAGCCCCTGCTCGATGTGCGAGACGACCACGACGCCGCTCGGGAAATAGGGATAGACGCTCCATGCGCCGTTGAAGCTGGCGCTGTCGCTGGCCGGATAGACGTCGAAGAAGGCGACCTGCTGGATCTCTGGGCTGGCCGGGGCGTCGAGATCGCCCAGGTGCAGGATGCGCAGCCCGCTCCGGTAGTTGGCCTGAAAGGCGTAGTCGCCGAGGATGTACTGGTTGTGATCGATCGCGGCGGTGGGCGAGTCGAAGTAGCCGAGCAACTGCGGCGCGTCGAGATCGCGCACGTCCCAGACCCGGGTGCGGGTGTTGTGGCCGAAGTTCTGCTCATCGAGCTCGTCGTCGACAAGCAGGTGCTCCTGTGACTCGGTCAGCCACGCCTGGTGGGCGTAGCCGCTGCCGGGATAGGGCGTCCGCGAGACCTGTACCGGCGCCGCCTTGACGGTGACGTCGACGATGGTCACCGTGTCCTCGTTCGAGTTGAAGCAGATCTCCTGTCCCTGGTAGGTCGCATCGGGGCCCGAATAGACGACGCACTGGGCGTCGTGGGTGTAGCCGTCGGCCGAGAAGCAGCCGGCGTTGGTCGGGCTCGCGGGAGTCTGAGATGTTCACCATGTGCAGGCCGCCCGAGCAGGTGTTCGACCCGACGGCGTAGGCGAAGCCGGCGTCCTCGTTGATCACGACGTTGTGGGCGCTGCCGAATCCAGGGTAGTGCGCGGTCTCGGTGAAGGTGACGGGCGGGGTCGCCACCGCGAGCAGCGCGGTGAGATCGAACACCTGCATGCCATGCCCTGAAGCCTCGGAGACGATGAAGGCGTGGTTGGCGTAGGTCTTGATGTCCCGCCACGTCGAGTTCACGGCATTGTGCGAGGGCAAGCGGCCGAGATAGGCGACGTTTTCCGGGTCGGTGATCTCGACGAACGAGGTCCCGGTGGTGGTTCCCACGAGAGCGAACTCCCGTCCGCTCACGCTGTCGGTCCAGCCCCAGATGTCGTTGGTACCCGAAGGGTTGCCCAGCGCGGACTTCGGCAGGAACTCGAGCAGATCGACGTTGTCGCAGGGATAGTCGCCAGCCATGCCGCCGACGCACGGAGTGAGGTGCTGCGGCGCCGCGGGCGCCTGCTCTTCCTGGTCGAGCAGCATCCTCTGCATCACCTCGGTCGGCTCGGCCGGCAGGTCTTGGGCGCAGAGCCCCGTGGCGCCGACGGCGCAGAGGGCGAGCGCCGAGCAGAGGGGTGGAGCAGGAAAGCGGAACCTCATCGCAAACACCTCGCCGCGAAGTCGTTTCGGGAGAACGAAAGTGCGCGGATGGTAGCAGAGCGGCAGGCTCCGGAGGGTGGAGCAGGCCACGCTCAGGGCGGTATCGTGGCGGCATGGACCGGCCTCTCGTCCTCGGCTTCGAGAGCTCGTGCGACGACACGGCGTGCGCCCTGGTTGATGGCGCGGGCCGGGTCCTCGCTTCCGTCGTCTCGTCGCAGCTCGCGGCGCACCGGCCGTACGGCGGCGTCGTTCCGGAGATCGCTTCGCGCGAGCACTTGACCAATCTGCCGCCGGTGCTCGACGAGGCGCTCGAGCGCGCCGGCGTCGGCCTCGACGCCGTCGAGGCGGTGGCGGCGACGCGCGGTCCGGGCCTGGTCGGCTCGCTCCTCGTCGGGCTGTCGACGGCGCGCGCGCTCGCCTGGTCGCGCGGCTTGCCCTTCTTCGCGGTCCACCACCTCGAGGGCCACCTGGTGTCGCCCTATCTCTCGAGCGCGGGCGAACCCGCCGAGCGGGTGCCCGACCGCTTCGCCGGGCTGGTCGTCTCGGGCGGACACACCAGCCTCTACGAGGTCGCGGGCGAGCGGATCGCGACCGTCGCCGAGACCCGCGACGATGCCTTCGGCGAGGCTTTCGACAAGTTCGGCAAGAGGCTCGGTCTCGCCTATCCTCAGGGTCCGCAAGTCGACGCGCTCGCCGAGTTGGGCGACGCGGCGCGCGCGCCGCTACCGACCCTCGCGGGCACCGAGGCGCTCTTCTTCTCGTACTCGGGGTTGAAGACCCAGGCGCTGACCGGGCTCGAGCGGCTGGCGCGGTCCGGCATCGTCGCGGTAGCGGACGCTGCCCTCGATCCACCGCTGCCGCCGGCGGTCCTCGACTTGATCGCGGCCTTCCGGGACTCCGCGGTCCGGCAGGTCCTCGACCGGCTGACCCGCGCGCACCGGCAGCGGCCCTTCGACATCCTGGCGGTCTCGGGTGGCGCTGCGGCGAACCGTCTGCTGCGCCGGCGCCTGCCGGGGTGGGCGGCCGAGAGAGGAGTCGAGCTGCGCCTCGTGCCGCTCGTCTACTCGGGCGACAACGCCGCCATGATCGCCTTCGCGGCGCTACTGCGACTCGAACGCGGGCAGGCCGACGACCCGCTCACCGTCGAAGCGGCCAGCCGCGTGCCGATGGGAGTCTGAAGGCGGTCGCCGTTCAGCCGGCGTTGGCGGGCAGCTCGTCGACGACCTGGGCGAGCGCGCCCCAGCGCTTCGGGTCCTGGAGCCAGAGCGCGTTCCAATAGACGTGGATCTCGTCGGCCGGGAATCTCGCCAAGAGCTCGGGCAGCGCCGCCCGAACCGCTTCGGCTCGAGGCGGCTCGAAGTCCTCCTCCTCGTCGAGCATGCCCTCCTCGTGCGGGATCCCGAGCGCGTCGAGAAACGCGACGAGCAGCGCCTGGCGCGCGTCGACGTGGAGCGAGATCAGGAGCGCTTCGGCCAGCCCGTCGGGGGGCGTGGCGAGCCCGGCGACGGCGCGCACCCGCTGCTCGAGCGGCACCTTGTGAAAGGCCTGGGGACGGACCCGCAGGATCTTGACGATCTCCTGAGCAGCGGCCACCGCGGCCTCCTCGGTCGGCCGCTCCCAGAAGCCACGCGCGGCTTCGAGACGAGCTGCGCGGGAGAGCGCGCGCCAGAGTCGGACGACGTTCGGTTCGAACGGCATGGCGGGAGAGTCTACACGCACGCTCGGATAGTCTCGGTGGCACGAAATGCACCTGCCGCGCCTGCTCTCGACGATCGTCTGGTTGCCCGTCAACACGGTGCAAGTGGTCGTCACCGCGCTCTGGATGGCGACCTGGATCACCGTCGCGCTGGCCGCGACCGCGCTCTCCCGATCGACCCGCGCGGCCCTCTGGCTGGCGCGCTGGGTCTGGGCGCCGGGACAGGTGGCGACGGCGATCGCGCGCGTCGTCGTATCGGGTCGCGAGCGCTTCGACTGGAGCCGGCCCTGCCTGCTCGTCGCCAACCACCAGTCGTGGGTCGACATCCCCGCGCTGTTCGTGGCGGTGCCCGGTCCCCTGCACTTCGTCGCCAAGCAGGAACTCGCGCGCGTACCCTTCCTGGGCGCCTACATCCGGGCGATGGGAATGGTCTTCGTCGACCGTCGCGACCTTCGGCGCGCGAAGGCGAGCGTCGACCGGGTCGCAGCGACGCTCGCGGCCGGTGCGCAGGTGGTCTCTTTTCCCGAGGGCACGCGCTCGGGCGACGGCAGCGTCGGCCGGTTCAAGAGCGGTGCGTTCGACGCGGTGCTCGCCACCGGGGCGGACGTCGTGCCGGTGGGCATCGTCGGCGCCGGCCGGGTGTTGCCGCGCGGTGGCTTCCGGGTGCGGCCGGGGCGAATCGAGGTGCGCTTCGGTGCGCCGATCTCTACCGCGGGCCTGCCGCGCGGCGATCGCGTCGAGCTCGCGAGATTGGCCGAAGCCGCCGTACGGGGGCTGGTCGAGGGCGAGGCGCAACCTCACCGGAGCCCGTCCGCATAGTCGGTGCGACCACCCAGACCGCGCCTGCTACCGGTGTACGACTGCTCGATCTGCCGGTGCCCGGGGTCTACGGCCCCTCCGCCGACGAGCAGTAGCCGCGGCCGCCCGCGCGGGTGGGACCGGTCGCGACGGGGCGCGAGGAGAATGGTGGGATCGTGGAGAGCGATCTCGCCCGTCTCCGTCTCGAAGTACGCGGGGCCGTCCAGGGGGTCGGCTTCCGTCCCTTCGTCTACAGGCTCGCGCGCGAGTTGGGCCTCGTCGGCTGGGTGCGCAACGACGCGCGCGGGCTCTTCGTCGAGGTCGAAGGGGCACGCACCGAGGTCGAACGCTTCGCCGGTCGCCTGGTCGCCGAGAAGCCCGGCCCGGCGGTGATCCAGTCGGTCGAGAGCGAGTGGATCGCGCTTTGCGATGACGAAGCGTTTCTCATTGCGGCGAGCGACGGCGCGGCGGCGAAGAGCGCGGTGGTGCTGCCCGACCTCGTGACCTGCGCGGACTGCCGTGCCGAGGTCGCCGATCCGGACGACCGCCGCTGCTCTTACCCGTTCACCAACTGCACGAACTGCGGCCCACGCTTCACGATCGTCCTCGATCTGCCCTACGACCGCCCCAACACGACGATGGGCGGCTTCGCGCTCTGCGCAGATTGCCGCGCCGAGTACGAGGATCCGGCCGACCGGCGCTTCCACGCCCAGCCGGTCGCTTGCCCGGTCTGCGGCCCGCGCCTGCGGCTCGTCGATGCCGCCGGCCATGAGGTCGCGAGCGAGAGCGCGGCGCTCGCGGGCGCCGTCGGCGCGCTCGCCGCGGGCAGGATCGTCGCGATGAAGGGGCTCGGGGGCTTCCAGCTGCTGGTCGACGCGCGCGCCGAGGCGGCGGTCGCCCGGCTGCGCCAGCGCAAGCTGCGTCCAGCGAAGCCGCTCGCGCTACTGGTCGCCGACCTCGAGATGGCGCGCGCGCTGGCCGAGATCTCGCCCCAGGAGGCGGAGCTGCTGCGCGCGCGCGAGGCGCCGATCGTGCTTGTCGAACGCCGCCCTGGCGCCGAGCTCGCCGCGGCCGTGGCGCCACACAACCCGCGCATCGGCCTGATGCTCCCGACCACGCCGCTGCATCAGTCTGCTCGCCGACGCGCTCGGCTTCCCGCTGGTCTGCACTTCGGGCAACCTCTCCGACGAGCCGATCGCGATCGAGGACGGCGACGCGGTCGAACGCCTCGGCGGCATCGCCGACCTGCTTCCTCGCCCACGACCGGCCGATCGCGCGCCACGTCGACGACAGCGTCGCCTGGGTGATCGAAGGCGCGCCGCAGCTGCTGCGCCGCGCGCGTGGTTACGCGCCGCTGCCGGTACTGGTTGCCAGCGAAGGCCCCACGGTTCTCGCCGTCGGCGCCCACCAGAAGGACGCGGTCGCCCTGGCGGTCGGCCGGCAGGTGTTCCTCTCGCAACACGTCGGCGACATGGAGACGCCGCAGGCGCTGGCCGCTTTCGAGCGGGTGATTCTCGACTTCATCCGCCTCTACGAGGCGACGCCCGCCGCGATCGCCCACGACCTCCACCCCGACTATCCGACGACGATCTGGGCGCTCGTCGCGGCGCGGGCGTCCGGCGGCCTGCTCGAGCGCACGGGACACGCGCCGGCGGAGCTGCCGCTGGTGCCGGTCCAGCACCACCACGCCCACCTCGCCGCGGCCCTCGCCGAGCACGCTGCCGCCGGCCCGGCGCTCGCCTTCGCCTGGGACGGCACCGGCTACGGCGGCGACGGCACGGTCTGGGGCGGCGAGGCGCTCCTGGGCGATGCGGCCGGCTTCGAGCGGGTGGCCCGGCTGCGCCCGTTCCGGCTGCCGGGAGGCGAGGCGGCAGTGCGCGAGCCGCGGCGCGTCGCCGCGGCGCTGCTTTTCCAGCTCGGGGGCGCCGCGGCGCTGACGGGCGACGAGGAGCCGGCCTTCGCCGGGTGGCGTGCGGCCGATCGTCGGGTGCTGGCCCAGATGCTCGAGGGCGGCGTCGCCGCGCCCGAGACCTCGAGCCTCGGCCGGCTCTTCGACGGTGTCGCCGCCCTCGTCGGATTGCCTGGACAGGTCTCGTTCGAGGGCGAGGCGGCGATGCGGCTCGAGTTTCTGGCGGACCCCGCCGCGGCCGACCCCTACCCCTTTCCCGCGGTCGAGGTCGCCGCGCCGGTGGCACTGGCGCCCGGCCAGCGCGAGCGGCCGACGCTTTACGAGCTCGACTGGCGGCCGCTGGTCGCGGCGCTGCTCGAGGACCGGGCGCGCGGCGTTCCCGGTGCTACCATCGCGGCCAGGTTCCACGCGGCTTGCGCCGAGGGCGCCCTCGCGATCGCGCGTGCCGTCGGCGCGCGGCGGATCGTGCTCACCGGCGGCTGCTTTCAGAACCGCCGCCTGACCGGCGAGGTCGCGCGACGGCTCGAGCGCGGCGGGATGGAGGTCCTGTTGCACCGCCACGTTCCGGCCAACGACGGCGGCATCGCGCTCGGCCAGGCCGCCGTCGCCCGCGCCCGCGCGGAGAGCGGGAGATAGGAGCTACGCCATGTGCCTCGGAGTTCCAGGTCGCGTCGTCGAAGTCGTGCCGAACGTCTTGGGCATTCCGACCGGCAAGGTCGACTTCGCCGGCATCGTCAAGGAGGTCTGCTTCGCCTACACGCCGGAGATCGAGGTCGGCGAGTACGTCGTCGTCCACGTCGGCTTCGCGATCTCGAAGATCGACGAGGAGGAGGCGCACCGCGTCTTCGAGTACCTCGAGCGAGATGGGCGACCTCGAGGCGATCGATGACGGCGCACGGCCGGCCGGGAACGAAGGGGTCCGAGGCTAGTCCGGCGTGAGCTTCGTCGACGAGTACCGCGACGAGAAGCCGGCGCGCGCGCTGCTGCGGCGCGATCGCGCGCGACGCCACGCGCCCCTGGACGCTGATGGAGATCTGCGGCGGGCAGACCCACACGCTGCGTGCGCTCGGGCATCGACCGGATGCTGCCCGGAGAAGATCACGCTCGTCCACGGCCCGGGCTGCCCGGTCTGCGTCACGCCGCTCGAGCAGATCGACCGCGCGCTCGCGATCGCCGCGGCGGCCCGGGGTGATCTTCACCTCCTTCGGCGACATGCTGCGCGTGCCCGGCTCCGCGACCGACCTGCTCGCGGTCAAGTCCGAGGGCGGCGACGTGCGCATCGTCTACTCGCCGCTCGACGCGGTGAAGCTCGCCGCAGCGCAACCCGGACCGCGAGGTCGTCTTCTTCGCCGTCGGCTTCGAGACCACGGCGCCGGCCAACGCCATGGCGGTCTGGCAAGCGCGCGAAGCTCGGCCTCGCGAACTTCTCGGTGCTCGTCTCGCACGTCCTGGTGCCGCCGGCGATGGAGGCGATCCTCGGCTCGCCGCACAACCAGGTGCAGGGCTTCCTCGCCGCCGGCCACGTCTGCGCGGTGATGGGCTACTGGGAGTACGAGCCGATCGCCGAGCGCTACCGGCATCCCGATCGTCGTCACCGGCTTCGAGCCGCTCGACCTGCTCGCAGGGGATCCGGATGACGGTCGCAGGCGCTCGAGGCGGGGCGGCGCGGGGTCGAGAACCAGTACGCGCGCGCGGTCACCCGCGACGGCAACCGGCCGGCCCAGGAGATCCTCAAGCAGGTCTTCGAGGTCTGCGACCGCAAGTGGCGCGGGATCGGCGCGATCCCCGCGTAGCGGCTTTCGGCTGCGCGAGGCCTACGCCGCGTTCGACGCCGAGCGGCGCTTCGACGTCGGCGCGCTCACCGCCGAGGAGTCGCCGCTGTGCATCGCCGGCGAGATCCTGCAGGGGCTTGAAGAAGCCGCACGAGTGCTCCGCCTTCGGCACGCGAGTGCACGCCGGAGAAGCCGCTCGGCGCGCCGATGGTCTCGGCCGAGGGCGCGTGCGCCGCCTACTATCCGCTACGGCGCAGGACGTCACTGAGCGACGAGCCGACCTCCGACCCCGCCTTCGGCGGCGCCTGCCCGGTGCCGCTCGCCGACTACCCGACGGTGCAGCTGGCGCACGGCGGCGGCGGCAGGCTGACGCAGATGCTGATCGAGGAGCTGCTCGTTCCCGCCTTCGCCAACGACGCGCTCGCCGCGCCTCCACGACGGCGCGGTGCTCGCGGTCGGCGGCGCGCGGCTCGCCTTCACCACCGACTCCTACGTCGTCCGCCCGCTCTTCTTTCCCGGCGGCGACATCGGCTCGCTCGCCGTGCACGGCACGGTGAACGATCTCGCGATGTGCGGCGCCCGGCCGCTCGCGCTCTCCTCGGCGCTCATCCTCGAGGAGGGGCTCGCGATGGCGACTCTCGCGCGCGTCGTCGACTCGATGCGGCGCGCCGCGGCGGCGGCGCGGGCGTCTCGATCGTCACCGGCGACACCAAGGTGGTCGACCGCGGCAAGGGGGACGGCGTCTACATCAACACCGCCGGCATCGGCCTCGTGCCGCGACGGGCATCGAGATCGACCCGCGGCGCGCCGCGCCCGGGCGACGCGGTGCTCCTCTCCGGCTCGATCGCCGAGCACGGCATCGCGATCCTCTCGGTGCGCGAGGGGCTCGAGTTCGAGAGCCCCATCGCCAGCGACTCGGCGGCGCTGCACGAGCTGGTGGCGAGTCTCCTCGACCGCCTCGGCGCCGACGTCCACGTCCTGCGCGACCCGACGCGCGGCGGCGTGGCGAGCGTCGCTCAACGAGATCGCCGCTGCGGCCCGGCGTCGGCATCCGCCTCGACGGAGCGCGCGATCCCGGTCCAGGAGCCGGTGCGCGGCGCCTGCGAGATCCTCGGCCTCGACCCGCTCTACGTCGCCAACGAGGGCAAGATGGTCGCCGTCGTCGCTGGCGCGCGCGCCGACGAGGCGCTCGCTGCCCTGCGCGCTCACCCCCTGGGCGCAAACGCCGCGATCGTCGGCGAGGTCACCGAAGCGAATGCCGGCCGCGTCGTCTTGAAGAGCACGATCGGCGGCGAACGCCTGCTCGACCTCCTGACCGGCGAGCAGCTGCCGCGGATCTGCTGAGGGCGCCAGCCCTAGCCGACGCTGGACCAGGCGGTCGTGTCGCCCGACTCGAAGCCGTCGGCGAAGATCAGCGGAGGAACGCCGAATTCGAAGGCGCCGGCGTCACAGTCGGCAGTGCCGTCGTCGTCGCCGTCGATCGGCCGAGCGACGCCGCGCTGGTCGGCGCCCGGACAGAGCCCCGTCTCGGCGGCGTCGATCGCCGGGCCACCGCTGAGCAGCGCATGGGTGTTGGTGCCTCCGCCGTTGTCGGCGAGCAGGCCGAGCGCTGGATCGGCGACGCTGACCTGGTCGGCGCCGCCATCGAGCCCGCAGCTGTCACCCGGGCTCTCGAGATTGCCGCCATTGCTGGTAGTGACCACGCCGTTGCACGATCCGACCAACAGCACGTTGGTGACGGTCGTGCTGCCGCCGTTGTGCAAAGCGGTCCCCGCGCCGGAGCTGTTGCCCGTGATCGTGCTGTTCACCAGGGTCATGTCGGTGCCGCCGAGGTTGTAGAGCCCGCCGCCGGCGCCTCCGCCGGTCACGGTGTTGCCCGAGATCGTCGCGTTCTGGAAGAAGGACGTGGCGTGATCGTCCATGCCGCCGCCGTGATCACTCGTCATGTTGCCGGAGAGCGTCGAGTCGATGACGAAGATGTCGTTGTTGTTGCGCACGCCGCCCCCCGGGCCACCGGCGCTGTTGCCCTCGACCGTGCAGCGCTCGATGGTCAGAGTCCCGCCGTTGAGGATGCCGCCGCCACTCCCTCCGCCGGCGTCGCCGTCGCGGATGGTGACGTCCGAGATCGCGGCCGCGACGTTGCCGACGTCGAACACACGATCGAGCCCGGCGCCTTCGATGATGGTCAGACGGGCGCTGATGCCCTCGATCGACACGCTGTCGGTGAGGTCGAGATCGCCGGTTTGGGACTGGTCCTCGCCGCTGCCGGCGATCGAGAGGATGTAGACCCCGGCAGGCACGACAACGATGTCGGTGACGCCAGGACCGGGTTGGCCGGCGACGCAACCGTCGACGGCGACATTGGTGTTGGCCGCGACGATGGCCTCGCGCAGGGTGCAATTGCCGTTGTCGGGCAGATCGAAGTCGTCCGAGG
This sequence comes from uncultured Acidobacteriota bacterium, assembly GCA_963700315.1. Taxonomy (GTDB): domain Bacteria; phylum Acidobacteriota; class Thermoanaerobaculia; order Multivoradales; family JAGPDF01; genus JACTMI01. Next base: position 481,063 of record CAVOXC010000011.1, read on the forward strand.
TCGAATTCACTGTAATCGTGGCCGCGCCCGCCGGAGCGACCGCGAGCAAGACGATCAGCCAGAAGCCGCCGATGAGGCGTCGTCGAGGGGTTGCGAACATTGGTTGCCTCCTTGCTGTCCGAGTCCGACGGTCGGCACCCTTGGCGATCAGGATGGCCGAGGTGGCGTCCTCGCCCAATGCAGAGTCAACAGCGCCGACTCCCACCGGTTCGACTCTCTGCAGGTGCTGCTGCGATCGAACGCGCCGTCGTTCCTGGTCATCAGGGTTCCGGCGCTGGCGCGATCACCTGCAACCGGTCGTGGTCCATCAGCCACCAGGCGAACGGCCAGCCGAAGAGGTCGGTGCCGCCGTGCTTGTGGCCGTCGGCGCGGTCGTAAGTGCGCTCGCCACAGCTCCAGTCGAGCAGCTCGTTCGGGGAGTCGGGGTCGTTGTCGACGAAGTTGCCGGTGGCGTGGAAGGTCGAGTAGCCGAGATTCGCTGGGCGCAGCGGAAGAGCGAATCGAACCTCGCCCGCGTCGGCGCGGGCGCTCAGCGTCACCGCGTTGCGTCGACGCTCCGCGCATCGAGCGGAGCGTGCCATCGAGCTGGGAGGGACGGGGCTTCGGCGATCGATCGTCCGTGCTCGTCCCCTGCCGCCTCAGCGACCCGCGAGATCCATCAATCCCTGTTCAGCCGCCGTAGCGAATCGCGGGGACCCGATGCGCTGCGCAACGGCGAGCGCCTCCTCGAGGAGAGTCCGTGCGACCTCCGGTTCGCCTTGCCTCACCAGCACGTCGGCGAGGGCGGTGAGCGCCGGCGCCAAGACCAGCGTGGCGCCCGCCATGCGCCGCAGGGCGAGCGAGCGCTCGAAACCGACGCGCGCGGCGGCGAGGTCGCCACGCTCATCCGCGATTCCCGCCAGGTGGCGCTCCGCGAAAGAGGCTTCGTAGGCGTGGTCATGCTCCCTCGCGATGGCGAGAGACTCGAGGTAGAGCTCTTTGGCGCGATCGATGTCCCCTGCGCCCGGATTCTCCCGGTGCTCGTGGGTGAGGCCGAGGTGGAAGAGCGACTCCGCTACGCCGCGGAAGTCGCCGTGGTCTCGGCGCTGTGCGAGAGCCGTCGAGAGGAGGGCGCGAGCCTCGGCGTGGTCCGAGGCGCGGGCGTCGCGAGAGAACAGGGCGAGGGCGAGAGCGTCCCTCGCGCTCGCGAGAAGCGCAGCGTCGCCGGCCAACTCCGCCGCGCCGAGCGCGGCGCGGAGCGCCGCGACGGCGTCGTCGTAGGGCGGGCCAACGAGGAAGGTGTGGTAGTACGTGATCTCGGCCTGCGCGAGAGCGAGGTGGGCAGCGTCGGGCGCGGAGAGCTCCGCGCCTTCGAGCACGGCGTTTGCCGCCGCCGTCAGCTCGGCCGCCCGATCGAGCCTCCCGGCGAGAGTCTCTCGCTGCGCCAGCTCGACCGTCGCCCGCAGCCAGGTTGCACGAAGATCCGCGAGCGTCCTGGCCTCGCCTACCGCAGCGCCCGGAGCAAGGGTGGCGAGGAGGATCAAGGCGAGCAGCGAGAGCCGGCGCCGGAGCGCGCGTCTACTTGGAACGAAGCGCCAGAGGCCGGCGAGCCCTCGGGCTCCCGCCCTTGGCTCGGTCGTCCGCACGATCGGGCGCAGCCGATCGGCCCAACCCGACGTCAAGGCTCGACGCTCCAGGGCTTCTGCCATGGTTTCAGAGCCCCGCGGGCGGCGAGGATCGGATAGTCCTGGCGCTGCAGCTCGAGGAGGATCCGGAACTTCTCCTGCAACGACAGCCGGCCCTGCTCGGCGTGCCACTCGTCCTTCGCGGCGAACGTCCGCTTGCGCTCGGTCGCAGACGGTTCAGACACTCCAGCCCTCCGGCAGGGCGATGCCGTGCTTCGCTGCGAGAGCCTTCAGCGCGGCCCGGTCGACCGCTCCCGACTCGAGCAGCAGCGCGGCGCGCTCGCGGCGGCGATGAGAGGGAGCCTCGAGTGCCATGAGCACGAGGAGCTCGGGCCCAGCGACGCGGATCTCGATCCCTTGATAGTCGAAGCGACGGGCCGACGCGACGGCTTCGTTCCAGAGTGGCGGATCGCTGGAGAGGAACTGGACCGGCACGCCGTGGATGCGAACGTGCTCCGACTCGGGAACGTGGCCCCGAGCCCGCAGTCGATCGTAGAGGGGCGTGAGCGAGAGGATCGGACCCGCACCGCTCGGAAGCGAGACCGCGACGTCGAGGTCGAAGGTGCGAATCGCCTCGGCATAGAAGATCGCGGCGACGGCTCCGACCACCGCGTAGTCGCCAATGGCACCCTCGGCAACAAGCGCTTGGAGCTCCGCGAACACGTCGCGCAGGCGGCTCGGTTCCATCGTGCGGTCAGTCTAGCAACGTGACGCTGGCGACCCGGCCGGCGTGGCGCGGTTCCAGGTTGCTTCGAGCGGCAGGATCAGGCGCGAGCCTCGTGGCGGGTCAGTTCGAGGCTGTGGCGGCCGCGCGTCGGCGCGCTCACAGGCCGAGGGTGACGGCGACGCCGCAGAGCGCCAGTGCCGCGCCGGCCAAGGCGTGGGACCAGCGCTCGAGGCCGGCGGCCGGGAGCTTCGAGAGGCCGAGGGCGCCGATCGCGACGACCGCGAGCATGGTCGTGAGGGTGGTCGCGGCGAAGACCAGGGCGACCGCGGCAACCGCTGCCCAGCCGCCGTGGGCGGCGGGGTAGAGGATCAGCGGGATCAGCGGCTCGCACGGACCCAGGACGAAGACCACGAAAATCGACCAGGGGCCGAGGAGGCGGCCGACGTTGCCGAGGTGGGGGTGGCCGTGCTCTCTCCTGTGGTCGTGCTCATGGCGGTGGAGCGTGCCGTCGTCGTGGGCGTGCACGTGCTCGTGGCGGTGGCCGCCGCGCAGCGCCTGGCGGATGCCCCACGCGGCGTAGGCGAGGCCGACGCCCAGCAGCAGCCAGCCGGAGACCGCGCCGCGCAGGGTCTCGAACGCGACGAGGCCCGAGAGTGCCCAGCCGAAACCGACGCCCAGGGCGCCGAGCGCGATCGAGCCGATGACGTGGCCGACGCCGCAGATCGCGGTGACGCCGAGCGTCTTCTGGAGCGACCAGGCGCGGGAGCGCGCGAGGGCGACGAAGGGGACGTAATGATCGGGGCCGAGCAGCGTGTGAACGACGCCGATCGTCGCGGCCGTCGCGAGCAGCGCGGTCGTGCCGGCGCCCGGGTCCACCTCAGCCCCCGGCCGTCGCCTGGTGGGCCGCGGCGGTGGTGGCGCGCAGGGCGTCGAGCCACTCGAGCCAGGCGTCGATCCCCGCGCCGGTCTTCGCCGAGACTCTCAGAAGCTTCGGCTCCGGCATCGAGCGGGCGAGCGCGTCCTCGAGCGCCGCCAGGTCGACTTCGAGGTGGGGCAGGAGATCGCACTTGGTGAGCACCACGAGGTCCGCCTTGCGGAACATCACCGGGTACTTGAGCGGCTTGTCCTCGCCTTCGGTCACCGCGAGCGCGACGACGTTGGCGTGTTGGCCGAGATCGTAGACTGCCGGGCAGACGAGGTTGCCGACGTTCTCGACCACCAGGGCGTCGAGGTCGTCGAGCGCGAGGTGGTGGAGCGCGTGGTGGACCATCGCGGCGTCGAGATGGCAGGCCGAGCCGGTGGTGATCGAGCGCGCCGGGATGCCGACTGCCTCGAGTCGCCTGGCGTCGTTGTCGGTCGCGAGATCGCCCGAGATCGCCGCCATGCGGAAGCGCGGCAGCGCGCGCGCGGTCGCCTCGAGCAGCGCGGTCTTGCCCGAGCCGGGCGAGCCCATCAGGTTGATCGCGAGCACGCCGTGTTCGCTGAAGTGCTCCCGGTTGTGCCGGGCGGTCTCGTCGTTGCCGGCGAGCAGGCTCTCTTGCACCTCGATCGGGACCAGGCTCGGGTCGCCGCAGCCGCAGGTGTCGCACATCAGGCCACCTCCATCTCGAGACGCTCGAGCACGATTTCGTCGCCCGCCGCGAGCCGGGCGGGGGTGCCGCAGGCGGGGCAGCGCAGCAGCTGGCCGGCCGGTATCTCCGCCGCGCAGCTGCGGCAGACCCAGCGCGACGCGACGGAGCGGACCTCGAGCTCGGCTTCGGCGCAACAGGTTCCCGTCCGGACCAGCTCGAAGGCCGACAGGAGCAGAGGCGTCTCGATGCCCGCGAGCTCCCCGATCGCGAGGTGCACCCGCACGACGCTCTCGGCGCCATGGGCGCTGGCCGCCTGCTCGATCCGATCGAGCAGGGCACGGACGATCGAATACTCGTGCACGTTATCTTCCTGGCGGAGTTTGCCACGACTTGCCGAGCCGCTTCCGACCCCGCGGTGCGTTCCCAGCCACCCCAGCGCACGGCTCGCCGGTCCGGCCCAAGCGCCGACGGGGCCGTCGCCCGTGCACACGCCAGCGGCCCCGGTCGCCTGCGCGGCCCCCTGTTCGGGTGGGGACCCCCTACCCCGCGGGCTCGAGACGGCCACCCGGGGAGACGACGCGGCTGGAATCGGGCGCTGGTATGACTTCTCGAGATTCGTCAGCAACGAGCAAGAGCGCAGCCCCGGGAGGTGCCGTCAGGCGCGTCCCGGACCAACCATCGCCGGGGCAGTCGCGACGGAAAGGGGGCGGGCATGAAGGAAGGAGCCATTACCATCTGGGAGCAGGCCCGTCTCAAAGGCTACTCCCGCCGGGATTTCGTCCAGTTCTGCACCTGGATCGCGGCCGCCGCCGGCATCGAGGCGTCGGCGGTCGGGCAGGTGGTGCACGCGCTGGAGACCAAGGCGAGAGTGCCGGTCGTCTGGTTCCACTTCCAGGAGTGCACCTGCTGCAGCGAGTCGTTTATTCGCTCCGCCCACCCGGTCGTCGCCGACATCCTGCTCGACCTCATCTCGCTCGACTACACCGAGACGCTCCAAGCCGCTGCGGGCCATGCCGCGGAGGCGGCTCTGCACGAGACGATGGCGCAGCACCAGGGCGAGTACCTGATGCTTGTCGAGGGGTCGGTGCCGACCGCGGACGGTGGCATCTATTGTTGCATCGGAGGCCGGACCGCGCTCGACATCCTGACCGAGGCGGCCGCGGGCGCCAAGGCGATCGTCGCGTGGGGCAGTTGCGCCTCGAACGGCTGCATCCAGGCGGCCAAGCCGAATCCGACCGGCGCCACCCCGGTGCACGAGCTGGTTTCCGGCAAGCCGATCATCAACGTCCCCGGCTGCCCGCCGATCGGCGAGGTGATGGCCGGGACGATCGTCCACCTGCTCACGTTCGAACGAATTCCGCAGCTCGATGGGCTCGGCCGACCGATGGCCTTCTACTCCCGCAGGGTCCATGACACCTGCTACCGCCGGCCCAACTACGATGCCGGGCTGTTCGTCGAGTCGTTCGACGACGAAAACGCCAAGCGGGGCTACTGCCTGTACAAGGTCGGTTGCCGCGGGCCGGTCACCTACAACTCCTGCGGCGTGATGCGGTGGAACGAGGGCACTTCGTTCCCGATCCAGTCCGGACACGGGTGCATCGGCTGTACCGAAGCCAACTTCTGGGACAACGGCCCCTTCTACCAGCACCTCGCGAGCTTCCCGGGCTTCGGCATCGAGTCGACCGCGGACACCATCGGCCTCACTGTCGGCGCGGTGACCGCGGCCGGCATCGCCGCGCACGCGGTTACCACCAACGTGCGCAAGCGCAAGCTGATCGGAGCAGGCGAGGAAGCGTCACCAACGGGCCGGAGCCGCTGAGAGGAGGGCCGCCATGAGCGAACGTCTCGTCATCGATCCGATTACCCGCATCGAAGGCCACCTGCGCATCGAGGTGGAGATCCAGAACGGCGTCGTGGTGGACGCCTACAGCTCCGGCACCATGGTGCGCGGCTTCGAGAAGATCCTCAAGGGGCGCGATCCGCGCGACGCCTGGGCGTTCACCGAGCGTGCCTGCGGCGTCTGCACGACCGTGCACGCGCTCGCCTCGGTGCGCTGCGTCGAGGACGCGCTGGACATCACGGTGCCGCCCAACGCGGAGCTGGTGCGCAACCTGATGTTCTGCGCCCAGTACCTGCAGGACCACGTGGTCCACTTCTACCATCTGCATGCCCTCGACTGGGTCGATATCGTCTCGGCGCTCTCCGCCGATCCGAACGCGACCGCCGACCTGGCGGCGAGCCTTTCGGCCTGGCCCAAGAGCTCGGTCGGCTATTTCAGAGATCTCCAGAAGCGCCTGACCAAGTTCGTCGAGAGCGGCCAGCTGGGGATCTTCGCCAAGGGCTACTGGGGGCACTCGGCCTACAAGCTCCCCGCCGAGGTGAACCTGATCGGTGTTGCCCACTATCTCGAGGCGCTCGAGTGGCAGAAGGAGATCGTCAAGGTCCACACCATCCTCGGCGGCAAGAACCCGCATCCGAACTACCTTGTCGGCGGCGCTCCGTGTGCGGTCAATCTCGACGAGGCCGCTGCGTTGAACGCCGAGCGGCTGGCGATGATCGGTCGCCTCTTCACGGAGGCGCAGCAGTTCGTCGAGCAGGTCTACCTGCCCGACCTGCTCGCGGTCGCCGGGTTCTACAAGGACTGGGCCGCGATCGGCGGCGGTCTGTCGAATTACCTGGTCTACGGCGATCTGCCGACCCGGGGCTACGGCGATCCGTCGGGCTTCAAGTTTCCGCGCGGCGCGATCCTCGGCAGGAACCTCGCCGAGGTGCTGCCGATCGACGGCGGCGACGCCAGCGAGATCGAAGAGTTCATCGACCACAGCTGGTACGAATACAGCGGTGGCGGCGGCGGCCGTCACCCCTGGGCGGGCGAGACGAAGTTCAATTACACGGGCCCGCAGCCCCCGTACGAGCACCTCAACGTCGAGGGCAAGTACAGCTGGCTCAAGACGCCGCGTTGGAAGGGCAACGCCATGGAGGTCGGTCCGCTCGCGCGACTGTTGGTCGGCTACGCTTCCGGCAGCGCCGAGATCCAGGAAGAGGTCAACGGCGCTCTCGCCGCTCTCGGCGTGCCGGTCGACGCGCTCTTCTCGACTCTGGGTCGCACTGCGGCCCGCGGGCTCGAGACCCGGCTGATCGCCCGCTGGGCGCAGGAGTTCTACGGCGATCTGCTGGCGAACATCAAGAACGGCGACACGCGCATGGCCGACACCTCGAAGTGGTCTCCGGAGACATGGCCGGCCAGCGCCCGCGGCGTCGGCATGAGCGAGGCGCCGCGCGGCGCCCTGGCGCACTGGGTCGTCATCGACAACGGCAAGATCGACAACTACCAACTCGTGGTGCCGAGCACCTGGAACGCGTCGCCGCGCGATCCGGAGGGTCATCGCTCGGCCTACGAGGAAGCGCTGATCGGCACGCCGATCGCCGACCCGGAGCAGCCGCTCGAGGTGCTGCGCACGATTCACTCGTTCGACCCCTGCATCGCGTGCGCGGTCCACCTCTACGACGAGTCGGGGCGCTTCCTCCACCAGGCGCGCGTGCTCTGAGGGGGTTCTGATGTCCACGATGGAACGGGTCTACGTCTGGCAGCTCCCGGTCCGGCTCTACCACTGGGTCAACGCCCTGTGCGTCGTCGTGCTGATCGCCACCGGCTTCCTGATCGGCACGCCGGTCCTCCCCCACGTCGGCGGCGAGGCGTCGTTCAACTACGCCTTCGGCTGGGTCCGCTTCCTGCACTTCAGCGCGGCGTTCATCTTCTTCTTCAATTTCCTGGGGCGCATCTACTGGGGCTTCGTCGGCAACGAGCACGCCGACTGGCGCAACTTCCTCCCCTTCGGGCGCGGACGCTTCCGCCGTCAATTGAAGGAGATCGGCAGCGTGCTGAAGGTCGACATCCTGCTGACCAAGGGCGAACCGATCGAATCGGTGGGCCACAACGCGATGGCCGGGCTGACCTACTTTCTGACCTTCCTCGCCTTCGCGTTCCAGTCGGCCACGGGGTTCGGCATGTACTCGGCGATGAGCGACGCGTGGCTGCCCGGGCTGTTCGCGTGGATCGTCCCGTTCATGGGCGGCGATTTCGCGGTACGCCAATGGCACCATCTGTCGATGTGGTTCTTCGTCATCTTCTCGATGATCCACGTCTACCTCGTCTTCTACCACGACTACGTCGAGGGGCGCGGAGTGATCTCGTCGATGGCCGGGGGTTGGAAATTCGTCGAGAAGCGGGACGGAGGCGACCGCTGACGGCAGAAGCGGCGGACCGGCGGACGCGGGGCAGGACGCTCGTCCTCGGGGTCGGCAACATCCTCATGGGCGACGAGGGGGTGGGGGTGGTCGCGGCGCGCGAGCTGGCGAAGCTGCCGCTGGGCGAGAGCGTGGAGGTGCTCGACGGCGGCACGGGCGGCTTTCACCTCCTCTCCAGCTTCGACGGCATCGCTCGTCTGGTGCTGATCGACGCCGCGCTCGACGGCAGGCCGGTCGGCACGGTCCGGGCGATCCGGCCGCGCTTCCTGCGGGAGTTCCCGCGCGCGCTGTCGGCACACGAGATCGGCCTGCGCGACCTGATCGAGACCGCGACCCTGCTCGGTCGGATGCCGCCGACCGAGCTCGTGACGGTGTCGGTGGAGGCCCCCCTCGAAGTGACGATGGAGCTCTCTGCGCCCGTCGCCGCAGCTCTGCCCGGGGTGATCGAACAGGTTCGCAGAATCCTCGACTCCGCGTGGGGCGAGGAGTCCGCACCGATCGCCTTTTCCTGAGCGGAGCGCGAACCCCACCCCGCAGGGCGGCCAACCCCGGCCCGTAGGGGTGTTTCGGCCCCCTCGCGCCGATGACAGAAAGCGAGATCCCCCCCCGGAGGGTCGCTAGGACGGAGACCATGGCGGTGGCTTTCCCGGGTCGGTTGGGAGGAGGTGCGCATGCTCCCGACGCTTCCCTGGCCCGCCATCGGCGCCCGCGTCACCTTGCCGGGCATCGACCGACGTGATGTCCTGCGCGCGATCCACACGTTGGACGCCGAGCGGCGCGAGATCTCGAAAGTGAAGGCGCTGTGACGGACGGCGGCGCGGTCCGGGCCGGGAGAGGGAGGGTCGCCGTCGTCGCTCTCGGCAGCATTCTCGAGGGGGACGATGGCGCCGGTCCGGCCGCGCTCGCCGACTTGGTTGCCCGCTGGGAGCTGCCGCCCGAGGTCGAGCCGCTCGACCTCGGCGCACCGGGCTCCGATCTCGTCGAGCACCTGCGCGGTTACGACGCTGTGGTGATTCTCGACGCGGTGCGCTCGGAGCTGCCGCCGGGCACCGTCGTCGTCGAGAACGATCCGGCGCGTTTCCGGTCGGCGCCGGCGCGCATGAGCCCGCAAGATCCCAACCTCGGCCAGGCGATCGACGAGCTTGCGCTCACCGGGGAGCTGCCCGAGGACGTCATTGTCATCGGCGTCGTGCCGCTCCGGGTCGGAGTGGGCACCAAGCTCTCCGATGAGGTGGCCGCGAGCGTTCCGATTCTCGCCGAGATGGTGGCCAACCAGCTGCGCCGTCTCGGCGCGCCGGCCCGTCTGCGCGAGAGTCCCGCCGAGCTCGACCGCTGGCCGGAGCGGACCACCAGCCTTTCGATCTAACCTTCCCGGAGATCTTCACCTCGGCGCCGCGGGCGTAGCATGGGTCGAAGGAGAAGCGCCATGGCCGAGCCCTTCTTGCAGGAGCCACCCCGACTCGCGAACTCATACCGCTCCGACCCCGTGCTGCGGCGGATTCTCGCCCGCCGCCTCGATCCATTGTCGTTGGCCCAGGCGGAGTCCGATCTCGATCGGCTGGGCGCGCTCGCCGCCGGAGCGATGCTCGCGCTCGCGGACGAGGCGGAGCGAGATGCGCCGCGCCATGTTCCGTTCGACGCCTGGGGGCGGCGCATCGACAGGCTCGAGCTTGCGACCGCCTGGGGGGAGCTGCACGCGATCGCGGCGCGCGAGGGGGTGGTCGCCGAGGCGTACGAGCGCCGCTTCGGTTCCGCTTCGCGACTGGTTCAGATGGCCAAGCTCTACCTCTACCATCCCTCCTCGGCGATCGCCTCCTGTCCGCTCGCGATGACCGACGGCGCCGCGCGCGTGCTCGAGCGCTACGGCAGCGCCGCGCAGCGGGAGCGGATCGCTCCCCACCTCGTCGCGCGCGATCCCGCCGCATTCTGGACCTCGGGGCAGTGGATGACCGAGCGCGTCGGCGGCTCGGATGTCGCGGACACCGCGACGGTCGCTCGCCGGGACGGCGACGGCTACCGCCTCTCCGGCGTCAAGTGGTTCAGCTCGGCGGCCAGCGCCGAGATCGCCCTCGCTCTCGCCCGCATCGAAGGCGCTCCACCGGGCAATCGCGGCCTCTCGCTCTTCCTGGTCGAGCTCGCGGGACAGGTCGGCGGCGCGATCCGCATCCTGCGCTTGAAAGACAAGCTCGGCACGCGGGCGCTGCCGACCGCGGAGCTCGAGCTCGACGGTTGCCGCGCCGAGCTCGTCGGCGAGCGCGGCCGCGGCGTCGCGACGGTGGCCTCGATGCTCAACGTCACCCGCTTCTACAACACCGTCTGCGCCGCGGGCGACCTGGCGCGTGGCTTCCAGCTCGCGTGCGACTACGCGACGCGCCGGCAGGCGTTCGGCGCGCGTCTCGTCGACCAGCCGCTCCACGCCGAGACGCTCGCCGACCTCGCCGCCGAGCACGCCGGTGCGCTCGAGCTGGCGGCGGAGGTGGCGCAGCTGCTCGGCCGGGAGGAGTGTGGCGAGGCGACCGATGACGAACGGCTCCGCCTGCGCTTGCTCACGCCGATCGCGAAGCTGCTCACCGGCAAGCAGGCTGTCGCCGGCGCTGCGGAGGCGCTCGAGGCCTTCGGCGGCGCGGGCTACGTCGAAGACACCGGGCTGCCGCGCCTGCTGCGCGACGCCCAAGTGCTCGCGATCTGGGAGGGAACGACCAACGTCCTCGCTCTCGACGCGCTGCGGGCGATCGAGAAGGAAGATGCCCTGGCGCCGCTGGTCGAGGACCTGGAACGCCGGCTCGCCGCGCTGCGCTCGCGCCAGCTCGTCGAGCCCGCGGCCGCGCTCGCCGCCCGACTGCGGATGCTGCTCGCCTGGTTCGATGGCGCTGCCGACCGCCGGATTCTCGAGGCGGGAGCTCGCGATTTCGGCCTCGCGCTCGGTCGCCTGGTCGAGGGCCTGCTGCTCGCGGAGAGCGCCGCGGCGGCCGGCGACGAGGCCGCGTTGGCTCTGGCCCGACGCTTTGCGGCGCGCGCCCTCGGCCCGGCGCCCGAACGCCGTCCCGCAGAAGAAGCCAAGCGTCTCGCCTCGCCTGCGGGTTAGCCCGCAGCGCTCACCACCGCGCTGATTGGCGGCGGTGGCGAGAAAGGGCGACCGTTCTTTGCGGTGGCGGGGCGCAAGCAGCTGTTCTGCTGTGTCACTCGGCTCGGTGAAGGGGTGAATCAGGGCGTGGGAGGGGCGTGGTGGCGCGATGTGGCGACACTTCACCTTGGCGGCGGCGAAGACGAGCGGTGGTGGCAGAGAGACTGGATCGGTGAGGCGCGCGATCGGCCGAGCACGTGGCGGTCGCTCGCCGCGTCGCTCACCGCGCCCCACTCGAAGCGATGCAGCGTGCTCTTGCCCGACAGCGGCTTGCCGCGATCGCGAGCGCGCTTGCGCCCGCGGCCCAGAGGATCCGTCCCCACCACTGCTGCCAACAGAGCGTCCACGCGTACCCAGTCGTGGTCGTTGAGTTCCTCGTAGCCCAAAGCCAGAGCCAGCACGCGCTGCGAGACCAGGCTCTACACGTTGTGCTCGATGCGCTCCGGGTCGCGGTAGTCCTCGAAACACCCGGCAAAGCCCGAAGGGATCTGACGCCGGCGCCCGACCTCGCCCCGTGCGACGACGCCACCATCCGAGGTCAGTGCACCGCCCTCGAAGTCCAGCCGGACCTCGCGACGGGCCCCCCGACCCCAGCCTGAAGAAGACCTTGAGGTGGAGCTCAGCGCACTCAGAGCAAGTTGGCGCGAAGGGCCTTCACGACCGCCTCCGACTTCGAGTGGGCGTGGAGTTTCTCGTAGATCGACCGGATGTGGTCGCGCACCGTGTTGATCGAGATGTCGAGTCGCTCGGCCGCCCGAGCGTAGCTGAATCCCTGGGCGAGAAGCCCGAGGATCTCGGTCTCCCGGGGCGAGAGTCGCTCGGGTCGCTCCGGGGGCGGTGCGTACCTCCTGAAGAGCGTGAGCGCTTTGTCCGCAACGCTCGGCGACATTGGCGCGCCGCCAGAGCAGGCCTCTCGCAACGCCTCGAGCAAGCGGGCGGGCCGCGTGGATTTCAGCAGGTAGCCCCGCGCGCCACGCACGATCGACTCGAAGATCCGTCGTTCGTCGTCGTGCACGGTGAGCATGACGACTGCTCTTTGCGGCCGCTCTTCGACGAGCTCGCCGACCGCCTCGCTCCCCGACATCCCCGGCAAGCCGATGTCGAGGAGGACCACGTCGGCGCTGGCCCAGCTCGACCGGCGGGAAAGCGCCTCTTCGATCGAGCCGAAACCGCCCACGCACTCGAATCCCGGTGTATTGCCGATCAGGGCCTCCCAGGCGTGCCGGGTCCGCAGGTCGTCGTCGATCAGCGCGACCCGGATCGGTTGCGGGACCGGGCCGCGCTCCAGCTTCGGGTCTCCTCGGGCGGCCATCGGCTCACACGCTAATCGCCGCTGCCGACCGCCGCACTAGCATGTTCATGCTCTCACTCTCGAACGTTTCACTGGAACGTCGAATCGGATGCGAGTCCCGGACCCTGCCGAGCTCTCGATCGCGAGCTCGCCGCCGAGCTCGGACGCCCGCCGTCGCATGTTGAGCAGGCCTCGGCCGAGAGTCAGCTCACCGTTGACGCAGCGGTCGGGAGCGAAGCCGCCGCCGTCGTCGGTGATCTCTGCGGAGACACGATCTGGACTCAGCCGAACCAGCACCGTCACGCGGCCGGGGCCTGCGTGGCGGACTGCGTTGCGGACGGCCTCTTTGACCACGAGCAGGAGGTTGCGGCGCAACTCGGAGCCCAGGGCGATGCGATCGGAGGGACCCTCGACCAAGAGCTCCACGCTCTCCTCCACCTCCCCAGGCTCGCACATCTCGGCAACGACCGAGCGCAGCCGGGCGGCGAGCCGAGAGGGATCATCGCCTGCCGGGTCCACCGCCCAGACTAGGTCTCCGCCCGACCGGGCCGTCGATCGCGCGGTCTCGGCGATCTCGGCGAGACGCGCGTCGAGACCCGGCTGCACGGAGCGGCGGCGCGCGAGCTCGGCGAGCACGGAGATGCGGCTCAGGCTCGCTCCGAGATCGTCATGAAGATCGGCCGCCAACCGGGATCGGACCCGTTCCACTGCGAGCAGACGGGAGAGGCGTAGCCGGTGCGCGGCCCAGGCGAGTGTCAGCAGGACGAGGAGCACGAGGGTGAGGGTCGAGGGGCGTCGCCAGAATCGAACCGGGACCTCTAGATGGATCACGAGCTGCGGCACCCGGACCGCGTCTCGGTTACGGATCTCGAGCCGGTGTGAGCCTTGTGGGAAACCGGCGAAGACGAGCGACGAATCCGTTTCGAGCGAGCTCCAGGAGCCCCCGGGAGCCAGACGGTACTCGAGCCGAGCACGCGGTGAGCTGGGCGCGGCGACGGCGGCCCGCACCAGGTCCGAGTCGCTCGCGAGCCGAATCGGACCCAGCTCGCGCTGCCCTCGGCGGCTGACGGGCAGCGACCGGCCCGCGACCTCGAGCGCGGTCAACCAGAGCTCGGGCGCGCGGCCGACGGGGAGGCGCCAGGGCTCCAGACGAGCGAGACCGTCGGCGGTGGCGACCCAGATCGCCCCTTCACGATCGCGATGGAGGAGGTGGACCATGTTGTCGGGGAGCCCCTCTCGCGTAGTGATCGACGTGAGCCGCCCGGTGGCGGGATCCCAGCGGTCGAGTCCGCGCGCACCGCCGAAGTAGATCGCACCGCCCGGCTCGGTGACGATGGCGAGCACTTCCGGCGAAGCGAGACCCTCCTCGACGCCAAACCATGTGCCTCTGCCGCGCTCGGCCTCGGGTCGGTCCAAGCGCAAGGCGCCCCGGTTCCTGGTACCGACCCAGAGCCGGCCGAGCGGATCGACGTGGAGGGTGGTGATCCCGTCCCTCGGGTGCGCCAGGAGGACCGGCTCGAAGCGATCGTCCACAGCTCTGCCGAGGCTTCCGTCCGCATAGCCGATCCAGATTCCACCGCCGCGGTCCTCGGCGAAGACCAGTGCCGGCTGCTCGGGGAATCCCAGGTCGGAGCCGAGGCGATCGATCCGTCCATCGCTAGTCCGCCGGGCCACGCCTGGTGCGTGCCAGCTGCCAATCCAGAGACTGCCACGGTGATCCTCGAGGAGGGCATAGGTATCCGGCCCGGAGAGACCCGAGGCCGTCGTCAGGTGAACCGTCGGGAGCTCTGATCCGATCTCGGCGAATCCCGCCCCGGCACGCCAGCCCAGGACCCCGGCCTGGGTCGCAAGCCACCAACCCGCCGGGGACGGTACCAGCACCTGTCCGCGGCTCCATGCCGTGCGAGTCACTTCTGCCGGCAGGCGCGGAGGGTTCATCTCGAATCTGCCGGCCACCAGCCGGAAGAGAGCGATCCGGGTATCGCGATCGGTCGCACCCACGATGAGTCGCCCTTCGGCGTCCTCGAGGAGGGCCTGGATGCGCGACATGGTCAGGCCATCGCTGGCGTCGAAGCTCTCGATTCGGGAGCTGCCGAGCCGGACGAGGCCGGCGCCGCGTGAAGTCAACCAGAGATTTCCGTCCCGGTCCTCCGCCGCAGTGCCGAGGGCGCGAGTTGGCAGCCCCGATTCCTTCCCGAAGCAGTCGAGGTGACCATTCGCGATGCGGCAGAGTCCGCTCGTCGCGGTCCCGGCCCAGATCTCTCCGGAGGCGGTTTCGAGCAGGCCATTGCGCAGCCCCGTCTCGGGGAGCCCTTCCTCTTGCCCCAGGAGGACGACCTCCCCCGGATGGCGCGGCAGGCGAAGCTGGCCGGAACCCGCCGAGCCAGGGCCCGTCGAGAGAGCGAGCGCCTCGAGGCAGAGATCAGGCATGTCGGTTCCTGGCGGCGGCCACCAGATGAAGAGGCCGCGATCGACATGGGCGATCCAGAGCCGTCCCTTCCGATCAACGAGGATCTCCATGATCCGACGGTCGTAGGCGCCGGAATCGACCTCGACCGCACGGGGCACGAGGTCGGAATCCATCACGACGAGCCCTTGGGCGGTCGCCAGCCAGATCCGTCCCCCGGGCTCCTGGTCGATGTCTCCGATCCAAGCTCGGCCGTCGGCGAAGCGCGCCGCCGCCGGCAGCTCGATGGCGCGAAAAGTCCGCCTCGCCGATCCGGACGGCTCCGCGACGAAGAGGCCGTCGTGCGTGCCGGCCCAGATCCGTCCGAGTCGATCCTCGAACAGCCGCCCAACGAAGGGAGGAGCTCTCGTCGCCGGCAGCGGCACCTCCCGGCAGGCGGGCTCTCCGATGGGCTGGAGCTCGCACAGCCCCGCCTCCGTACCGACCCAGAGGTTTCCGGAGGAGTCCTCGAGCAGCGCCTGGACCCAACGACCCGGCAGGCCGTCGCGCTCGGTCCAGACCGTGAAGCTGCGACCGTCGAAGCGCGCGAGACCGTGTGTCGTGCCAGCCCAGACGAAGCCGCGAGCGTCGAGGATGACGGTGCGGACTTCGTCGCTCGGCAGGCCGTCGGCCAGGTTCCAGCTCCGCATCGGCAGCCTCGCGGCCGCGAGAAGCGCCGGGGCGGAGAGCAACAGGAACGCCTCGAGGAGAAGGGCGAGCCGCTGCATGCTCAGCGAGCCTACATCTTCGGGTTCGTCCCACTCCCCACATGGTCATGCTATTCCGTCGGGCAGGGATGGCTCCTAGCCTCCGGTGCAGCTCTGCGGGAGACGGTCATGCGCGCAATCGACAGGTTCAGGAAAGTGCGGGCTCGGGATCGCGAGGGTGTCGGCGTCTTTGCGCTGTGTTGCGTCTTGTCGGGTGGGGAGTCGCTCGGCGCGGGCGGGTCGGCGTCCACCGCGCTGCCGCCCGCCGTCGATCCCGTCGCTGCCTCGGATCTCTACTCCCAGATGATGGAGCTTCAGAGCGAAGCGGGAGAGGTTTCCCGCCACCCGTCATTCGTTCCGCGAGAGGGCGCTCGCCGCATCGCCTCGGCGCTCGCTGCAGCCACGGCCCGCCAGGCACCGATCCGTCGCTGGCCCGCTCTCGCCGACAGAGAGAGCGACGATCCCGACCGCTTTCAGATCGGGCGAAAGGAAACGCCGGAGGAGTATCACTTCTCGGTCACACGAGCTCTCGCCGCGCCCAGCGAGCCGGGGCGGGGCACGGGCTCGGAGCGCGCCGAGTCGCCTGGGGGCGCGGCTGCGTCCTGGTCGCAGGCCTACTACGGCAGCAGCGACGTCGGCAGGACCTACTCGGGGAGAATCACCTCCATCGCTCGCGCCTACGATCCCGCGCAGGGCCTGACGGTCACCTACGCGGGATCGGTCCACGGAGGCCTGTGGAAGGTCCTCGTCGCCTTCCCTTTCGCCTTCTGGGTACCGATCAGCGTCGACCTCCCGGGTTCTCCGTCGGTGGGCGCGTTCCTCGTGCGGCCTTCTGCGGGCGACCAAATCCTGATCGGAACGGGGGACTCTGGGCGCGGTGTCGTGGGCGACGGGATCTACAAGACCGTCGATGGTGGAGCGACCTGGACACGCGCCTCGATTCTGCCCTTGCCGGTCGCCGTCTACCGACTCCGATCGGACGCCACGGACAACTCGGTCGTGGTCGCAGCTACCAGCGGAGGCGTCTTCCGATCGGAAGACTTCGGTGCCACCTGGAGCCGTCGCACGCCCGGCGGAGACGCGACCGACGTCTTGCAGGACCCTGCCTATCCGGACTATTGGTACGTGGCGCTACGTGGCCTCGGCGTCTGGGAGTCCTCCGACGGGGCGTCGACTTTCCATCCCTCAACCGGGGGGTGGGGCCGACAGGGTGGGACGAGGTGACCGGGAACCTCGACCTGCTCCTCGGAAACGCCGCCCTCTGGGAGGTCGTCGGGAATCCACGCGACCTGCGCACCCTGTTCGCGGCGACTGACGTCGGTGTTTTCCGCACCGACAGCGCCGATCGGGAGTATCCGATCTGGTACCGCTACATGGAGGGCTTGCCGGTGGTGACCCGGGCGTTCAACCTCGATGTCGCGGCGGATGGGCTGGCTACGCCCATCGTGCGCCTGGGGACATGGGGCCACTCTTACTGGGAACGCGAGATCGGGCCGACCGGTTTTCTCTTCGCCGACGACTTCGAAGCCGGGTCGCTGATCGCCTGGTCGTCGAGCATGCCCTGACCTCGGCGCGCAGGAGGTCAGGGAATCGTCTCGACGCGGTAGCGGCGGAAGGAGATCGTCGGCGACCAGTGGTCCAGGTCGAGGCCCGCCTTGCGTTTGAGCTGGCGCACGAAGTCGCGCGGCTCGGGCAGGCTCTTCCAGACCGCGGGCAGGAAGGTCGCGCGCTGGAAACCCTCTTCGAGAATCAGGCCGTCCTCGCCGGGCACGAGGGTGGAGAGCAGCTCGGTCTCGTCGGCCGCGGGCAGCGGCTCGCTCGGCGTGAGCACGGAGAGATGCAGTTCGATGCCGGCGAGCTCGATCCGCTCCAGGGGTGGAAAGCGGGGGTCGTCGAAGGCCGCCGCGCGCGCATTGTCGACGACGTCGTCGGCGAGCGGCCGGCGCGCCTCGACCGAGCCGATGCAGCCGCGCAGCTTGCCGTCGTGCTCGAGCGTGACGAAGCTCGCTCCCAGTCGGCTCAGTCGCTCGGGCAGCGCCTCGACGGCGATCTCGGTCGCGCGCCCCGCGAAGGCGTCCTCGAGCGAGCGGCGGGCGAGGCCGGCGAGGATCGCCCGCTCGCGCGCGTCGAGCGGCTCAGGCGAAGGCATAGGCACCGTAGCCGACGACGCTGTCCTTGCCGCCTGCAGTGTCCCCGGAGTTGCGCAGGTCGAGCAGCCGCGCGCTCCAGCCCTGCGCGCGCGCCAACCGGAGCAGGCCGCGCAGGGGGACGCGGCCGCAGGCGTCGGGCTCGCTGATGGCGTCGGCGTCGAGCGCGAGAATGGCCTCGGAGGTCCGGCGGTCGTGCGCGACGGCGCGGTCGTAGTCGAGGTAGTGCGACAGGTCGGTCGAGACGACGATGATCGTCTCGTCGTCGAGCAGGCGGGCGAGAACCTCTTCGATCTCCTCGGGGTCGGCGTAGCCCACGGCGAGCGGCACGAGCTCGAAGGCGCCGAGCACGCTGAGCAGGAAGGGCAGCTCGACCTCGAGCGAGTGTTCGCGGCGGTGCGGCAGGTCGTCGGTCCGGACCTGGGCCAGGCCTTCGAGCAGCCGTCGAGCCTCGGAGTCGACCGGGACCGTGCCGAGCGGGGTCGAGAAGGCGGTGGCGCGCGGCAGGGCCAGTCCGGCGAACGGGATGTAGTGCGACGGACCGAGCAGGACGACACGGCGGATCGTGCTGGCCCAGAGCTCGAGGGGACGAAACGCCGACGCGGCGACCGGCCCGGAGTAGACGTAGCCCGCGTGCGGCGCCACCAGGGCGCGCGGCGCCGGCGGTGCGGGGAGCTCGGCCTGGGCCAGCAGCGCCTCCACCGTGCCGGCGAGCTCGATCGGATCGCGCGGGTAGAAGAGCCCCGCGACGGCGGCGGGACGAACGCTCACCCCTTCAGGATACTCCCATCGAGCACCCGCCGCAGGGGTGGGAATCGTCCCGGCGCTCGCGGCGTTGTCAGAGTGGAGGCCCCTCGCGGCCGGATCGGGTAGGGCGCGTCCCGGTGGCGGGGTCGACGAGAACGAGGAGGAGGGCGATTCCGGAGAGAGTCGAGAGCTTCGCCGGCGCGGTGCCCACCCGCTATTGGCACCGTCTCGACGGACGGGCGCACCCAGTGCGACCTCTGCCCGCGCTTCTGCCGGTTGCGGCCGGGGCAACGCGGTCTCTGCTTCGTGCGCGCGGCGAGCCCGGAAGGCGAGATCGTCCTCACGACCTACGGGCGCTCCTCGGGCTTCTGTGTCGATCCGATCGAGAAAAAGCCGCTCGACCACTTCCTGCCGGGGACCTCGGTGCTCTCCTTCGGCACGGCGGGCTGCAACCTCGCCTGCCGTTTCTGCCAGAACTGGGACATCTCGAAGTCACGCGACTGGGACCGGTTGAACGACGAGGCGAACCCGGAGCGGATCGCCCAGGCCGCTCTCGAGCTCGGCTGCCGCTCGGTCGCGTTCACCTACAACGATCCGACGATCTTTCTCGAGTACGCGGCGGACGTCGCCGATGCCTGCCGCGGGCGGGGTATCGCCGCGGTCGCGGTGACGGCGGGCTACATCTGCGCGGAGCCACGGCGCGATTTCTATGCGCACATCGACGCAGCCAACGTCGACCTCAAGGGGTTTACCGAGGAGTTCTACAGGAAGGTCTGCGGCGGCGAGCTCGAGCCGGTGAAGGAGACGCTGGTCTATCTGAAGCGCGAGACGGAGGTCTGGTTCGAGGTGACGACGCTGCTGATCCCGGGGCAGAACGACTCCGACGCCGAGCTCGACGCACTGACGAGCTGGTTCGCCGAGGCTCTCGGCCCCGACGTGCCGCTCCACTTCACCGCCTTCCACCCTGACTGGAAGATGCTCGACGTCCCGGCGACGCCGGTCGAGACGCTCGCCCGCGCCCGCCGCATCGCGATCGGCAACGGACTGCGCTATGTCTACACCGGCAACGTCCACGACGAGGCGGGGGGCTCGACCTACTGCCCGGAGTGCGGTGCCGTGGTGATCGGCCGCGATGGCTACGAGCTCACCCGCTGGCACCTCGACGGCGCCGGCCGCTGCGCCGGCTGCGGCACATCGATTCCCGGCCGCTTCGAGCCCACGCCGGGCCGTTGGGGCGCCCGTCGCCGCCCCGTCCGCCTCGCCGACTTCGCCGCCTGATCCCCGACCCTTCGTCTCGCCCCGTCGGCGCTCGCCGACCGCCCCGATCTCGTCGGCTGAGTGATGATTGACATATTGACATCATATGGTGATGATGACACATCATGCGGACGACGGTGCGCCTTCCCGACGAGGTCCTCGAAGAAGCCAAGCGCTACGCCTTGGAGCGGGGTTCGACGCTCACCGAACTCTTCGCGGAGGCGTTGCGCGAGCACCTCGCCCGCCGGCGCCAGCTTGCGCGCGAGCGCCGGCGCGTCGAGCTGCCGACCTTCGGCGGCCATGGCGTACGTGCCGGCGTCGATCTCCACGACGCGGCGAGCCTGCTCGAGCGGATGGAGGAGGAGGGCGATGCTCGCCCCTGACGTCAACATCCTGGTCGATGCTTTTCGCGCCGACTCTCCCCATCACGACCGCGTCGCCCCCTGGTGGCGCTCGGTGGTCGCCTCGGAGCAGACCTTCGCGCTGTTCGAGCCCGTCCTGGCTGGCTTCCTGAGAGTCGTGACCCACCCGCGAGTCTTCGATCCGCCGGCGCCCTTCGAGGCCGCGTTGGCCTTCGTCGCAGCGCTCGAGAGCCAACCCAATGCCCTCCGGCTCCGGCCCGGGAACCGTCACTGGGGGATCTTCCGGAATCTCTGTCGCGCCAGCGAGGCGCGCGGCAACCTGGTCGCGGACGCCGATCTCGCGGCGCTCGCCATCGAGCAAGGGTGCACTCTTGTCACCAGCGACCGCGACTTCGCCCGCTTCCCCGGCCTCGATTGGCGCCCGCCCGGAGCACCTTCCTAGCGTCGAGCCGGGACTCCGCGACTCCCGACCTCCGAGCTCAGCCTCTCTTGCGCACCGCGAGGCGTCTCGGCGCGGTGGAGCTCTCGACCAGCTCCGCGTCGACAAGCTCGAGCAGCGCGGTGAGCGCGTCGCGAGCGGGAACCGATTGCAGCTCGATCGAGACCTTCTCCGCGGCGAGCTCGGGCGCGACGTCGATCGGGAATTCGAGAATCTTCGCAAATGTCGCGATGACGGCGAGGTCCGCGAGGGGCGCGAGATCGTGGTCACCGATCGCGGCGAGCCGGTCGCGGTCCCGACCTCGCCGGCGGGAGGCTAGGCTCACTCCATCCTCGACACTCGGCGTTACAGCGCGGTCAGGGTGCCGCGCGCGGGCATTCGCTCGCGATTCGCTCCGCTTCGGCCGCCCTCCCCGTGATCGCGAGCATCTCGGCCAGGTTGACGCAGGGCTGGGCGTAGCCCGGCTCGAGCGCCATGGCGGTGCGCAGGCCCGATTCGGCCTCCGCGAGCTCGTCGCGGGTCCAGAGCAGGAAGCCGAGGTTGTTCCAGCTCTCCGCGTCCTGTGGATCGAGCCGGATCGCCGCTCGAAACGCCCGCAGGGCGTCGTCCTCGCGGCCGAGAGCGGCCAGCAGAACGCCGGCGTTGTAGTGCGGCACGGCGAGGGCCGGATCGGCCGCGACCGCGGCATCGAGCTCCGCCAGCGCCTCGTAGGGGCGGCTCGTCTCCGCGAGGCGTGCGGCACGGGCGAGGTGAACCGCGGAGCGGCGCACGGCAAGGTCCGCGGGGCGGACGAGGCCCCAGCGATGCCGCGCCTCCAGGCTCTCGAGCAGGCGTGGGCTCGGCTCTGTCGAGGAGCCCGCGACGGCGCTCGTTCGGGTCCAGGCTGCCCACGCGCGGTCGCCGCGCAGCTCATGAGCACGGATTGCCGCGCTGTGCATCGTCAGCGCGGCGAAGAGCGCGATCGCCGTGCCCGCGGCGAGCCCGGTCCCCGTCCAGCGCCCCGAGCGCTTGAGCGACCAGCGCTGCCAGCGAACCTCGGGCCGGCGTGCGAGGCGCAGCGCGACAACGGCGGCGCTCGCGGCGAGAATGCCGAGGGCGAGCGAGAGGAGAAAAGGAACCTCGCGGTAGAGGCCGCGATAGGAAACGAGCGTGGCGACGAACGCGGCTGCTCCAATCCACTCCTCCCCCCAGGAGCGTTCGACGCGCCGCTCGAGCTCCCGCCGGGCGAAGAGCGGGCGCCGTGCTCGGCCGTAGGTCAGGCCACCGGTGGGGCAGACGGCGACGCAGTCGAGATCCTTGAGGCAGTCGCCGCTGCGGACCGCCCCCCAGCGCGTGACCTGCTCGTAGACGCTCACGCCCGAGTCGCAGACCGCCGTGCAGCGACCGCACGCTGTGCAATCGCCCGCGAGCACGATGCGGCGGGGGGCCAGCCGGTCGGCGAGCGAAAAGACCGCTCCGTAGGGACAGACGTCGCGGCAGAAGCTGCGTGATCCGAGGAGCCAGACGAGCAGGAAACCGCAGACGAGGAAGGTGAGGAGCGCGATGCCCACGCCCGGCAGGTTGCGCGTGAGCTCGCTGGTCAGGAACGACGCCCAGCCCTCGTTGTCGGAGTGGATGCGCAGCTCGAACGGCGGGCGGGGGCCGAGCCAGGACGCGGCCTCGGGCCAGCGGCGGACCACGACGCGGGCGATCTGCGGCCAGAGGAACATGTAGAACGCTGCGCCCGCCGGTAGGAGGCGCAGCAGTCGCGAACGGACCGGCGCCGGGTGGATCCGGAGCTTGCCGAGGATCCAGGCGGAGAGGTCCTGAAGGGCGAGCAGATGGCACCCCCAGGAGCAGAAGAAGCGGCCAAAGAGCGCCGTCGAGACGACCGCGGTCGCCATCAGCAGGAAGCCGGCGGTCACCAGGCCGAGCTCCAGGGTGTGCATGACCTCGTTGAGCTCGAGAGGGGCGAGCGTTCGGCCGGCAATGCGCCAATGAGCGAAATGGAGACCGATCGCGACATGAACGGCGATCAGGCAGGCGGCGCGTCGCCGCGAGAAGCGGCCGGGCGCCCGCAGCGGGGGCGGCGATTCGGGCAAGGAGCTTCGAGCCTCACTCGGGCGGAACCGCGCGGCTATGACGACGGTCATGGCCGCCGGCGTCGGGGCGGGACCATGCTGCGGGGCATTCCACTGGGAGGAAGGCCATGCAGTTGCCCGTGCGATCCGTCCGTTCCCTCGCCGCGCTCGCCCTCGCGGCCGCGGGCGTTGCCGTCGCGGCGCTGGTGCCGATGACGCCGGAGGACTTCCACCTCTCCGGCACCCAGATGGGCGACGTCGCCCCGGCGGCGCTCGACCCGTCGAGCGAATGCCGGGTCTGCCACGGCGACTACGATCCCGCGCACGAGCCCTACGCGACCTGGGCCGGGAGCCTGATGGGGCTCGCCGGGCCGCGATCCACTCTTCTTCGCCCAGCTGACCACGGCGAATCAGGACGTCGAAAACGTCGGCACCTTCTGCCTGCGCTGCCATGTGCCGCTCTCCTACGTCACGGGCAACGCGGCGGATCCTTGGGGCAATTCGCTCAGCGAGCTCGATCGCGACGGCGTCACCTGCCACTTCTGCCACAGCATGGTCGATCCGGTCTACGTCGCGGGCGAAAGCCCTCCCGAGGACGAGGCAGATTCTCGGCGCGCTCGGCTCGGTTCCGGCGCACGCGGGCAACTCCATGTTCGTGCTCGATCCCCAGGGCCGCCGCCGCGGCCCCTACGTCGATACCGATGCCCTCCACCCGACGATCTACTCCTCCCTGTTCCGGCGCTCGGAGCTCTGCGGCACCTGTCACGACGTCGGCAATGTCGCGGTCTCGCGCCAGCCCGACGGCACCTACAGGTACAACGCGATCGACCAAGCGGTTCCCGACGAAGATCCTTGGACGCAGTTTCCGCTCGAGCGCACCTACACCGAATGGAAGCTCTCCGCCTTTGCCGCGGGCGGCGTCGATCTCGGCGGCCGCTTCGGCGGCAACCGGGGGCCGGTGGTCTCGAGCTGCCAGGACTGCCATATGCCCGCCTCGACCGCGAAGGGGTGCTTCTTCGGCCGCGAGCGCGACGATCTCGCGAGCCACGAGTTCGCCGGCGCGGCGGCGCCGACGCTCGACCTGATCCTCGAGCAGCTCGCGGGCGATCCGGAGCCTCCCGTCGATCCGGCTCTTGTCGTCGCCGCCCGCGCGCGTGCCGTTTCGATGCTCGAGCGCGCCGCGACGCTGGTGCCGTTCGAGCGCGACGGCACGCTGGTCGTGCGCGTCGTCAACCAGACCGGGCACAAGCTGCCGACCGGCCATATCGAGGGGCGTCGCATCTGGGTCTCCGTTCGCTTCTTCGACGCGATCGGCACAATCGTCGCCGAGCATGGCCACTACGATGTCGCCGAAGCGGAGCTCGACGAGGCGTCGACGATCGTCTTCGAGATGCACGTCGGCCTCTCCGACGACGCGGCCGTGGTCACCGGCCTGCCCCCGGGCGTCACCTCCCACATGGCGCTCGCCGACACGATCGAGCGCGACAGCCGGATTCCGCCGCGGGGCTTCGACAACGCCGCGTATGAGGCGGCGGGGGCGCCGGCGGTGGGCGCGAGCTACGCCGACGGACAGTACTGGCACGATGAGGCCTACCCGATTCCCGCCTGGGCGGTGCGCGCGGAGGTCGAGCTCGACTACCAGAGCCTGCCGCGCCACTACATCGATGGGCTACGCGACGGCAACGTCACCGACGGCCGGGGCCAGGAGCTCCACGATCTCTGGACCGCGACCGGTCGTGGCGCGCCGATCGTGATGGCACAGGGCGCGGCGTCGCTCGTTGGCGCGCTCTTCGCCGACGACTTCGAATCCGGCTCCGCCTACGCCTGGTCGTCGGCGCTACCCTGAGGGCAGCGAACGCCGGTCGCGCGAGCCCACGGCACCAAGGGGTCTCTGCCCAGCGGCAGTCGCAGCGCCCGCGCGGCTCAGTGAGCTGGCGACATCTGCATCGACGCTTCGGTGGGCCAGGGCTCGAGCGCACGCGCTGGCGCCAGCGAGCGTAGGACATCCTCGGCACCGTAGTCGCCGTCACCGGCCGCCAGCAGCGCGCGCACGCCCTCGAGGTCGTCGCCGGAGGTCAGCAGCGGCAGCTCGAGGCGCCCGTCGGCTGCGCGCCCGGCGAGGCCGATGTTGGCGAGCAAGCTGTTGCAGAGGCACTTCCGTCCTACGGTCTGTTCCGCCGTGCCACCCTTGGCGATAAAGGTCTCGATCGGCTCGGCCGGACAACGGAAGCCGAGGCGCCCGTCGGGGCGCCGGAAGAGGGTGCGCAGGAAGCCGAGGTTGCAGGCGCGGGGACGCAGTTGGTACGCCGCCTGCTCCGAGAGCGACCCGGCGAGCTCGACGACCTTGAAGGGAAAGCCGGTCGGCGAAGCCTGGGGATCGGTGAACACCGTCGCGGTGCCGTCGGCGATTTGCGCGAGCACCGCCCGGCGCAAAGCCGGGGCGAGCCCCGACTCGCGGCAGAACGCGAACACCGTGCCGACCTGGATTCCCGTGGCGCCGGCGCGCCTGGCCTCGTCGAGGCAGCCTGGTCGACCGCGGCCGCCGGCCAGCCAGAACGGTCGGCCGAGCTCACGAAACCCTTCGAGATCGACCTCGTCGCGCGCGCCGTAGACGGGTTGACCGCTTGCATCGAAACGAGGCTGGCCGCGCGGTGGCGCGTTGTGACCGCCCGCCGACGGAGCCTCGACGACGAACCCGTCAATTGGCCCGTGCGCCCGCTTGAGCAGAATCTGGGCCAGCGAGAGCGAGGAGACGATGGGCAGGAAGCGTGGGAGCGCGAGCGGCGCCGGCGGCATGCCGAGAGGCGCGGGATCGAAGCGGACCCGCGCTTCTCCCGCTCCTTCGCCCGCCACCGCGAGCGCGAGCTCCGCCGGTCGGTGCTCGCGCAGCGCGGCGAGCGCCGCCGGGATCTCGACGGGGATGCCGGCGCCCATCAGCAGGAAGTCGACGCCGGCGAGCAGCGCACCATAGAGGGTCGGCAGCGTCGGCAGCACGATCTTCTGCAGGTAGTTGATGCCCACCACGCCGCCGTGTCCCGCGCGCGCGAGATCCACCTCGACGAAGCTCGCGAGCACGGCGAGCTCGATCAGGTCGGGTCGCGGCTCGAGCGTGAAGCGCGGCACGCGGGCCTGGCGCGCACCCGCGGCGCGCCCACTCGGAACGAAATAGCGTTCGAGCACGCGGGCGACCAGCCCGGGGTTGGGAAAGCGCGCCATGGAGCGGCGCAGGCAGCCGTCCGGGTCGCCCTCTTGCAGTCGGCGCGCGAGCTGGATGTCGAGCGCCGTCCCCGAGACGACGCCGAGCTGACCCGCAGCGGCCACCGCGCCGGCGAGGCGCCAACCGGAGACGCCTACACCCATGCCCCCTTGGATGATCGCAGGCCAACCCATCCCGCCCCCTCCTCGACTCGCGGCGCGCCTTCGCGACGGTCCGTCGGTGCAGTATCGCGCGGCGCGGCCCTCCCTTCTGTCAGCTCTGGGTCTGGAAATCGTCAGATTTCGGTCCGCCTCCGGACCGACCGTGGGGGTGCGATTCCTGCCCGATCGCGAAACTTGATACCGTCCGGCCAGCACCGTGCGAGACGCGTTCGACTCTTGTTGGCCCGCTTCGGCAGGCTGCGAGCTCGACGCCAACGGTGGCGGACCACGAACCGTGCACACGCGCCTCCTGAGTCTGATTGCCTTCCTCGTCCTGAGCGCGGCGGCGCTGCGCGGCGACATCGACCCGATGCCGCTCAGCCCCGAGCTCGAGCAGTTGGACGTGCGCGCGCTCGAGGCGGCCGCCGTCGACGCCCGTGGCGCAGCGCGCGTCGCGGCGCTCACCCGGCTGGCAGCCCTGCGCGCTCACGCCGATCCCGCGGCGTCGCTCGTGCGCGCCCTCGAGGCCGTCACGCTCGCCCGCCGGGAGCGCGATCGCCGGGGCGAGATGGAGGCGCTCTACGTCGCCGGCTACATTCGGCGCAACCTTGCCGCCTACCCGGAGGCCGTGGACGCGATCGAAGCCTCGATCGCGCTCGCCACCGAGCTCGGCGAGGAGCGAGCGCTGGCCAACGGCCACGAGCTGCTCGGCCTGACGCTGTTTCGCATCGGCCAGATCGACGACGCGCTCGGCGCGCACCTCGACGCCTTCGCGATTCGCGAGGAGCTCGGCGACAGGCCGGGCCTCGCCTACTCGCACAACAACCTCGGCAACGCCTATCGCCGACTGGGAGAGTACCCTCGAGCCATCGAACACCACACTCGAGGCCATCGCGCTCAAGGAGGAGCTCGGCCTTCGCGGCAGCCTCGCCTACTCGCACGAGAACCTCGGCGACGTCTACAGAGCGATGGGGGAGATGGACGAGGCGCTCGCGTCCTACGAGCGCGCTCGCCGGATCCACCTCGAGATCGCCGACCCCGCGGGCCTCGCCTCGGTGCTCACCGGAATCGGCATCGTTCGCCAGCGCCGCGGCGAAGCCGAGGCCGCCCTCGAGCTCTTCGCGCAGGCGCTCGAGCTCTGGCGCGGCGCGGGCGACGCGCACGGCGAAGCGGTCGCAGCTCTCAACTTGGGCAGGGCCCAGGCCGCGCTCGGCCGTTACGACCTGGCGGCCGAGTCGTTGCGGCTGGCGCTCGCCACGTTCGATCGGATCGACGCGCGCCTGCGCAGCGTCGAGACCCTGGAGGCTCTCTCCGATCTCGAGGCGGCTCGCGGCCGGCCCACGGAGGCGCTGTCGAACCTGCGCGGCGCGCGCGAGCTGCTGCAGACGACGGTCGCCACCGATGTCGCCCGCCGACTGTCCGAGGCTCGGCACGAGCGGCGGCGGGCGGTCGAGCTCGAAGCGCGGCGCCGGGAGCGCAATGCTTTCGCGGCGATCGCGCTCCTCTCGCTGGCGCTCGTCGGCCTGGTGTCGTACGGCTATCGCCAGCGACGACGCTCCGAGCAGCGCCACCGCGCGAAAGCGGAGGCTCTCGCCACGGCGATTTCGGAGACACGGACGCTCCGCGGTCTGCTGCCGATCTGCGCGGGCTGCAAGCGGATCCGCGACGATGTGGGCTACTGGGAGCACCTGGAGGTCTACATCCGCGAACGCTCCGAAGCGGAGTTCACGCACGGTCTCTGTCCGGACTGCGTCGGCCGCTACTTTCCGGAAGCCGAAGGCGACGATGCGCCGGCGCAGGTCGCGCCCTCGCGGGTCGCCGGACCGGGAGCTTCGAGCGGCGCCTGACCGGAGCTCGCCGCGGGGCGTCCTGGCTGCCACGTCCGGAGCTCGAATCGGGATCGGCGCCGCTACTGCCAGCGGAAGAGCTTGAGGGCGAGCAGGAAGGAGACCCCGCCCCAGGCGGCGAGGATCGCGAGCTCGGGGGCGAGCGCGCCGAAGGCGGCGCCGTCGAGCATCACGCCGCGCAGCGCGTCGTTCAGCGCCGTCAGCGGCAGCGCCTGGATCACCGGCTGGAGGGCGGCCGGAAAGCGCTCCGTCGAGAAGAAGACGCCGGAGAAGATCCAGCCGGGAAACATCGCGAAGTTCATCAGGCCGGAGACGCCCTCGATCGTCTTCGGCCGCGCCGCGACCAGCAGGCCGATGCCGACGAAGGCGAGCGCGCCGAGCGCGGCGACCAGCGCGAGCGCGAGGATCGAGCCGCGCAGCGGCACGTCGAGCACGGCGACCGCGAAGCCGACGAGCACCGTGACCTCGAGCGCGAGGAAGAGCAGGCGGGCTAGAACCTGCGCCGCGAGCAGCTGCCAGCGCCGCACCGGCGCGGCGATGAAGAGCTTCAAGAGCTTGCCGGCACGCTGTTGCACGAGCGAGAAGCCGACCGACCACATGCCGGTGCCCATCAGGTTCATGCCGAGCAGACCCGGCACCAGGAAGTCGACGTAGCGGGAGCCCTTGTCGGTCATCTCGAGCGTCGCGGCCTCGAAAGCGTCGCCGCGCCCGGCGGCGCGCTGGAGCGCGCCGTCGACCTCGAGGCGGGCGATGCGGCTGTCGGGGCGCGTCGGGTCGTACCAGTACGTCGGCGGATCGGTGTCGAGGACGACCAGGGTCAACTTACCCGTGCGCAGCTGCCGCGCACCGTCGTCGCGCGACAGCGTGGCAGCGGCCAGCCGCTCGGAGGCGGCGAGCGCCGCTTGGCGCGCGCCAGCGAGCTCGCCGGCCTCGATACCGACCGGCAGCGCCTCGGGCGGCTTGGCGCGGAAGGCGATGCCGAGCGCCATCGCGAGCAGCACCGGGAAGAGGAAGACCCAGAAGATCGCCTCCGGCTCGCGCAGGAACTCGACCAGGCGCGCCCGTGTGAGCTGGACGATCGGCCGCGCGCCCAGACCGCGGAAGTGCTCGGCGCTCATGACGGGCGCTCCGGCTCGCCCTCGAGCGAGCGTCCGGCGAGGGTCAGGAAGACGTCCTCGAGCGTCGCGTGGTGTGTCGCCAGGCGGTGCGCCTCGAGCCCCCGGGAGTCCAGCAGCGCGAGGAGCGGTGGCACCGAGCGGGCGACATCGCGCACGGTCAGGCGGAACACGCCCGCGGCGCGGCGCACGGCCTCGACACCGGGCAGCGTGGCGAGCGCGCTCTCCTCGATCGCGTCGTCGTCGAGCTCGACCTCGACCACGTGCTCGGCACCGAGCGAGGCAACGAGGGCAGCGGGCGTCCCCGCCGCGAGCTTCTTGCCGCGGTCGACGATCGCCACGCGGTCGCAGAGGCGCGCGGCCTCCTCCATGTAGTGGGTGGTGAGCAGGATCGTGCGGCCGCGCGCCTTCAAGTCCTCGACGATCTCCCAGATCTGCCGGCGCGAGGCGGGGTCGAGTCCGGTCGTCGGTTCGTCGAGGAAGAGCAGCTCGGGGTCGCCCACCAGCGCGCAGGCGAGCGAGAGGCGCTGCTTCTGGCCGCCGGAGAGGGCGCGCACGAAGGCGCCTCGCTTCTCCTCGAGCGAGACACGGGCGAGCGCCTCGTCGGGCTCGAGCCCACGCGGATAGAAGCTGCGGAAGAGCCGGACGACTTCGCCGACCCGGAGCTTCTCGGGAAAGCGGGTCTCCTGGAGCTGCACGCCGAGCCGCGCGCGCAGCGCGATGCCGTCGCCGCGCCAGCGCTCGCCCAGCACCCGGACCTCGCCGGCGGTCGGTGCGGTCAAGCCCTCGAAGATCTCGACCGTGGTCGTCTTGCCGGCGCCGTTCGGCCCGAGCAGGCCGAAGCACTCGCCAGCGGCGACCTCGAGGTCGAGACCGTCGACCGCGGTGGTGTCCGCATATCGCTTGACGAGGCCGTGGCAGGCCAGGGCGGGCGCGCTCACGACCGGAGACGATAGCGCGACGGGAGCGTCGCGGTCCCGGCAAAGGCGCTAGGATGAATCGAGACCTTGGAGGTGATTCATGAGAGAGCTTCGACGCATTCGGCTTTACCCTGGCGCTCGTCGCTACGGCCCTGATGCCAGCTTGCGGTGGCGCCGAGCCCAAGCCCGCGGCCCCGGCCCCGGCCGCCGAGCCGGTTGCTGCCGCGACGGATGCGGCGGAATCGGACGAGACGGAGGCCGCGGCGGACGTCCCGGATGCAGATGCGCAGCAGAACGACGAGACGGGCGAAGACGAGACGACCCCGCCGGAAAAGCCCGGGATCTAGCGTTCGTGAGCGCCTCGGCACGCCCCCTCCCCCGGGAAGGCGTGCGATTCGGTAGACTTCTTCGCTCGCCCCGCCGCCGATGGTTCAGGGAGCGCGCCCCCTCGCCATGTTCCCGATCTCGCGCATCCGCAACTTCTCGATCATCGCGCACATCGACCATGGCAAGTCGACGCTGGCGGACCGCATCCTGGAACGGACCGGCGCGGTCACCCAGCGCGAGATGCACGCCCAGGTGCTCGACGACATGGACCTCGAGCGCGAGCGCGGCATCACCATCAAGGCACGCGCGGTCCGGCTCACCTACCGCGCCAAGGACGGGCAGGACTACCTCTTCCACCTGATCGACACGCCCGGGCACGTCGATTTCAGCTACGAGGTGTCGCGCTCGCTCGCCGCTTGCGAGGGTGCGCTCCTGGTGGTCGACGCCGCCCAGGGGGTCGAGGCGCAGACGCTCGCCAACGCCTACCTCGCGGTCAACGGCAACCTCGAGATTCTGCCGGTGATCAACAAGATCGACCTGCCGTCGGCCGACGTCGAGCGGGTCAAGGCGCAGATCGAGCAGGTGATCGGCATCGACGCCGAGCACGCCGTGCTCACCTCGGCCAAGACCGGCCTCGGCATCGACGAGCTGCTGGAGCGGATCGTCACCGACATTCCGGCGCCCCAAGGCGATCCCGAGGCGCCGCTTGAAGGCGCTGCTCTTCGACTCCTGGTACGACGTCTACCGCGGCGTCGCCTGCTTCGTGCGCGTCGTCAACGGCGTGCTGCGCAAGCGCGACAAGATCCGGTTCGTCGCCACCGGCCGTGTCTACACGATCGAGGAGCTCGGCAGCTACCACCCGAAGCCGCGCGAGGTCGAGGAGCTGGGGCCGGGCGAGGTCGGCTACGTCTACGCCAACATCAAGGACCTGATCCAGGCCAAGATCGGCGACACCGTCACCCACCCCGACCGGCCGACCTCGAACCCCTACCCGGGGTTCCAGGAGGTCAAGCCGATGGTCTTCTCCGGGCTCTTCCCGGTGGTCTCGGAGGACTACGAGGACCTGCGCGACGCAGTCGACAAGATGCGGCTCAACGACGCCTCGTTCACCTTCGAGCCGGAGTCCTCGACCGCGCTCGGTTTCGGCTTCCGCTGTGGCTTCCTCGGTCTCCTGCACATGGAGATCATCCAGGAGCGGCTCGAGCGCGAGTTCAACCTCGCCCTCATCACGACAGCGCCCGGCGTGCGCTACCGGGTCAACACCACCGGGGGCGGGCGGATCGAGATCTCGTCCCCGGCGCAGCTGCCCGACGGCTCGAAGATCGACTCGATCGAGGAGCCCTATATCCGCGGCACCATCGTCACCCGCGACGAGTTCGTCGGCGGGATTCTCGCGCTCTCGCAGGACCGTCGCGGCGTCCAGCGCGGTTTGCAGTACCTCTCCTCCGACCGCGTGCTGATCGAGTACGACTTTCCGTTGGCCGAGGTCATCCACGACTTCTACGACAAGTTGAAGTCGGTCTCGCGCGGCTACGCCTCGTTCGACTACGAGCTCGCCGACTACCGCCGCGGGCGACGTGGTGAAGCTCGACGTCCTGGTCAACGGCGAGCCGCTCGACGCTCTCTCGTTGATGGTCCACCGCGACAAGGCTTTCTACAAGGGCAAGGCCCTGGTCGACAAGTTGAAGGAGCTCATCCCGCGCCAGCTCTTCGAGGTGGTGCTCCAGGCGGCGATCGGCAGCCGCGTCGTCGCCCGTTCGACCGTCAAAGCGCTGCGCAAGGACGTCATCGCCAAGTGCTACGGCGGCGACATCACGCGCAAGAAGAAGCTGCTCGAGAAGCAGAAAGAGGGCAAGAAGCGCATGAAGCAGGTCGGCGCCGTCGAGATCCCCCAGGACGCCTTCCTCGCCGTGCTCAAGGTCGAGGACTAGAAACGCGCGCAGCCGCGGGCATCGGACGATAGAATCGACGGCTCGTGGGACGCACGGTGATCACCGTTCGCAAGATCGACGCTCGCCGACACCGACGACCGCGCCCGCGACGCGCCGGTCTGGGCGGCGCGCCCGCCCGCGGAGCGGTCTGCAGGTCTTCCGGGAATGAGCGAGGAGACCTTGCCTTCGTCGGGAAGCTCCCGATCCCCGATCCCGCCGGACTTCCGCGATCTATTTGCGCGCGTTCTGCGCCCATGACGTCCGCTTCCTCGTGGTCGGCGCCCACGCGGTCGCTATTGGGGTCAACCCCGCGCCACGAGGCGACTTCGATCTCTGGGTCGAGCCGACACCCGACAACGGCGCGCAGCGTCCTGCAGGCGCTCGCACGCATTCGGAGCGCCGCTGCTTCGACCTGACGTCGAGGATCTCTCCCGCCCCGCGTCATCGTTCCAGATGGGAGTTTCGCCCAATCGCATCGACTCTTGACCGCAGCTACCGGCGTCACCTTCGACGCGCCTGGGCCGCCGCGCGACGCTAGAGCTCGTACGGCGCTAGCGAATCCGGATCATCGGTCGCGAGGACCTCGTCCGCAACAAGCGCGCCTCCGGCCGTTCGCAAGACCTGGTCGACCTCGAACGCTTGAGCGAGAACTGAACCGGCTCGCGCCGCCCGGTCAGACGTTGAAGCGGAAGTGGACGACGTCGCCGTCCGCGACCACGTACTCCTTGCCTTCGAGGCGGAGCAGCGCCTGCTGCTTGCAGGCGGCGAGGGTCTTCAGGCGCAGCAGGTCGTCCCAGCGCGCGACCTCGGCCTTGATGAATCCGCGTTCGATGTCGGAGTGGATGGTGCCGCCGGCCTCGCGCGCCGGCGTATCGCGGCGGATGGTCCAGGCGCGGACCTCGTCCTCGCCGACGGTGAAGAACGAGATCAGGCCGAGCAGGCCGTAGCAGGCGCGAATCACCCGGTCGAGGCTGGGCTCGGCGAGACCGAGATCGGCGAGGAACTCGGCCTGCTCCTCGGCCGCGAGGCGTGAGATCTCGAGCTCGATCGGAGCGCTCACCACAACGCCCGGCGGGGCGTTCGCGGTCTCCTCGCCCA
Organism: uncultured Acidobacteriota bacterium; assembly: GCA_963700315.1. Taxonomy (GTDB): domain Bacteria; phylum Acidobacteriota; class Thermoanaerobaculia; order Multivoradales; family JAGPDF01; genus JACTMI01. Next base: position 514,388 of record CAVOXC010000011.1, read on the forward strand.
GGCCGAAGTCCGCCGGCTCGCGGCTCGCGACCTCGGCCTCCGAGACATTGACCACCACCAGGATCGGCTTCGCCGAGAGGAGCTGGAAGCCGCGCAGTCGGCGCTCGTCGTCGGGGGCGAGCGAGAGCCGACGCAGCGGTGTCTCCGCCTCGAGCGCCGGCATCACGGTCTCGACGAGCAGCGCCCGCTCGCGCTCCTCCTCCGGGCTGGGGCCCCGCTTGCCGGCCTTGGCCAGCCGCTCCAGCCGGCGCTCGACCAGACTGTGGTCGGCGAGGATCAGCTCGAGGTCGAGCGTGGCGATGTCCCCGCGTGGGTCGAGCGCGCCGGAGCTGTGAGGGATCTCGGGATCGTCGAAGGTGCGCACGACGTGGAGCAGGCCGTCGACCGCCTTGAGCTTGGCGAGATCGAGACTCTCGGAGCCCTCGCCCTTCTGGATGCCCGGAATGTCGACGTACTCGACCGTCGCGGGGGTGTACTTGCGCGGGTTGAACAGATCGCGCAGCCGAACCAGGCGCGGGTCCGGCACGCGGGCGACACCGAGGTGGGTCGAGCCGCCGGCGGCGAACTTGTCGGTCGCCTCGTCGGCGCCCGTCAGGGTATTGAAGAGGGTGGTCTTGCCGACCTTGGGCAGGCCGAGGATGCCGAATTGCATGGCGCGACCCTATCGCGGCCCGACCCGGTTCACGCTGGCCGCCAGCGGGAGCGAGCGAGCGCTCAGTGCTCGCGCCGATCGTGGCCTGCGACGGTCCGTGCCGGCGCGTCGCTCCCGGGACCGGTACCGTCTCTTTGCGTCGCTCCTCCCGCCGCCGCTCCTTCCCCGAGCGGCGCTCGGGCCGTTCGCCCTTCTTGTCCTTGTCCGCCATCGCGCGTCCCTCCGTCGCCGTCGTCGCGGCGAGTCGATCGAAAGGCATTCCTAGAAGACGATACCGTCGCTGGCGCCACCGCCAAGGTCTCGGTGCGGTGCTGTCGTCGGGCCGGTTGCGGTGCGATCTTGTCGAGTCGGGCCGTCGCGAAAGCCGCCGGTGATCGGGGAGGATCGATGAGCCGGCGCGCCGCGTTCGCGTGCGGGACCGAGCGCCCATGGACTGCCGGTCGCGGCGCGAGCAGCGAGCGGTGATGGACGAGGAGCAGGGGGCCTGGCGGTGCGTTCGCGTTAGGCGGTGGTGCCGGCCCCTTCCGCCCTATAGGTGCCGTCTTTCGCGAACCTCGATCGCGGCGCGGTGCCGGATCGCGAGCCGCTCGGATCCGAGCCGATACGCTCCTGCAGGGAGGCCGTCGCGGTCCGGCGAGTCGGCTAGCATCGGTCTGGGGGAGCCGGAGGAGGAGATCCGCGATGGCCGAATTCCAGTATGGCGAGCTGTTCGCCCCCGTGGGCGAGGACGACACCGAGTTCCGCCGGCTCTCGGCCGAGCACGTAGCGGTCGAGAGTCTGGGCGGCCGGGAGCGTGCTGCGCGTCGCGCCCGAGGCGCTGACGCTCCTGGCGCGCGAGGCGTTCCGCGAGATCGCCTTCTTCTACCGGGAGCGAGCACCTGCGCGCAGGTCGCGGCGATCCTCGACGACCCCGAGGCCTCGGACAACGACCGGGGCGTCGCCCTGGCGCTGCTGCGCAACGCCGCGATCGCGGCCGAGGGCAAGCTGCCGATGTGCCAGGACACCGGCACGGCGACGATCGTCGCGCAAGAAGGGGCAGCGCGTCTGGACCGGCGGCGCGCGACGCCGAGCACCTCTCGCGCGGCGTCTACGAGACCTACCACGAAGGAGAACCTGCGCTACTCGCAGACGCTGCCGCTCGACGATGTACGAGGAGAAGAACTCCGGCACGAACCTGCCGGCGCAGATCGACCTCTACGCCGTCGACGGCGACCGCTACGACTTCCTCTTCGTCGCCAAGGGGGGCGGCTCGGCCAACAAGATCGTTCCTCTTCCAGGAGACCAAGGCGCTCCTGAATCCCGCGAGCCTCGAGCGCGTTCATGGCCGAGAAGATGCGCTCGCTCGGCACCGCGGCCTGCCCGCCCTATCACCTGGTCTTCGTCATCGGCGGCACCTCGGCCGAGACGTGCCTGAAGACGGTCAAGCTCGCCTCCGACCGGCTACTACGACCGGTCTGCCGACCTCGGGCGACGACCGGGCCGGGCGTTCCGCGACCTGGAGCTCGAGGCGAGGGCGCTCGAGCTGGCGCGCGAGACCGGGCATCGGCGCGCAGTTCGGCGGCAAGTACTTCGCGCTCGACGTGCGGGTGATCCGCCTGCCGCGCCACGGCGCCTCCTGCCCGGTCGGCATGGGCGTCTCCTGCTCGGCGGATCGCAACGCCAAGGGCGCGGATCGACCGCGACGGTGTCTGGCTCGAGCAGCTCGAGCACGACCCGGCCCGCTTCATCCCGGAGCGCTACCGGAGCGGCAGCCACCGCGACGGGGTGCCGATCGACCTCGAACCGTCCGATGCCGGAGATCCTCGCCGAGCTCTCGAAGCACCCGGTCTCGACGCCGCTCCTGCTCACCGGCACGATCGTCGTCGCGCGCGACATCGCCCACGCGAAGCTGAAGGAGCGCCTCGACCGCGGCGAGGGGCTGCCCGAGTACCTCAAGGACCACCCGGTCTACTACGCTGGGCCGGCCAAGACCCCGGAGGGCATGCCCTCGGGCTCCTTCGGCCCGACCACCGCCGGGCGCATGGACTCCTACGTCGATCTCTTCCAGTCGCACGGCGGCTCGCTGGTGATGATCGCCAAGGGCAACCGCTCGCAGCAGGTGACCGACGCCTGCGCGCAAGCACGGCGGCTTCTACCTGGGCTCGATCGGCGGCCCGGCGGCGCTCCTCGCCAAGGAGTCGATCCGCAAGGTCGAGCTCCTCGAGTACGCCGAGCTCGGCATGGAGGCGATCTACAGGATCGAGGTCGTCGACTTCCCCGCCTTCATCCTGGTCGACGACAAGGGCAACGACTTCTTCCAGAGGGTCTCCCTGCCGGTCGTCGCCTGAGCGGTCCCGGTCCGAGATCACTCGGTCCTCGAGCGTCGACCTTGCCAAGTTCGGTGCCCGCGAGTAACCTCATGCGCATGAAACGTACAAATCTTGTGCTCGACGAGAAACTGCTCGAGGAGGCGACCCGCCTGGCCGGCGAGCGGACCTACTCGCGCACTGTCGACCGCGCGCTCGCCGAGTTCGTGCGCCGGGCGCGCGCCGGCAAGATCCTCGAGCTCGCGGGCTCGGGGCTCTGGCAGGGGGATCTGACCGAGATGCGGCGGGACGCCCCGGCGGCCAAGCGCAGCCGGGCGAAACGTGCTGCTCCTTGACACCTCGGCTTGGGTCGAGATCTTCCGTCGCCCGGCCCGGCTGACTGTCGAAGAGCTGGGCGGCCTCGACGAGCTCGTGACCTGCCTGCCGGTCGTCCAGGAGGTGCTGCAGGGCTTCGCTGAGGAGCGCGCCTTCCGCGTCGCGCGCGAGGCGATGCTCGCCCTACCCACGGTCGAGTCGCCCCTGCCGGAGGAGCTAGTGCTCGAGGCGGTCGACCTCTATCGTGCCGCTCGCCGCGGCGGCTTCACGGTCCGCTCGGGCGTCGACTGCCTGATCGCAGCCTGCGCCCTGCGCCACGGCCTGGTCGTCGTCCACCGCGACCGCGACTTCGCCGCCATCGCGCGCGTCTCCGCGCTCCAGCACCGCGATCTCGCCGCCTGAGCTCGGGCGCGACTTCGCTCGAGGGCCGCCGCGCCGTCTCCGGCGCACCGCCGGCGCCGAGGTGGCGACGGGACCGGATGTCGTCGTTCTGCAGACGGCCCCGGGGGGCACCGCCTGCCGTCTCTTCGCCGACGGCTTCGAGTCGGCGGGCGTGCTCGCCTGGTCGGCGCACGTGCCCTGAGCGGCGAACGGCTCGTCGGCGCGGCATCGAAGGTGGGAGCGGATCGCGCGGCGTAGAATGACGCTGGCATGACTGCGAACCTCGCCCTGCTGCGTGCGCGCCGCGACGCGATCCGAGACCTCGCGGCGCGCCATGGCGCGCGCTCCGTGAGGGTGTTCGGGTCGAGCGTTCGCGGCGAGGATGGCGCGCAGAGCGACATCGACCTGCTGGTGGAGTTCGAGGACGGCCGGAGTCTCTTCGACCAGGTGGCGTTGCGCGACGAGCTCGCGGAGCTGCTCGGAAGCCCGGTCGACGTGGTCGCTGAGGACGCGCTGCACTGGCTCTTGCGGCGGCGCATCCTCGGCGAGGCGAGGCCGCTGTGACGAAGGACCCGCGCGTCTACCTCGTGCACATCCTCGAGGCGGGCGATCGGATCCTGCGCTACACGGCGGAAGGGCCGGATCGATTCCGCTCCGAAACGCTGATCCAGGATGCCGTGATCCGCAACTTCGAAGTCATCGGCGAGGCGTCGAAGCGCGTCCCGGACTCCTTCCGAGCCGCGCACACGGCGATTCCCTGGCGGTCGCTCTCCGGTTTTCGCGACGTCCTGATCCATCAGTACGAGGGCGTGAGCGTCGAGCGTCTCTGGGCCGCGATCGAGACCGACCTGCCTACCCTTCTCGCACGCATTCGCGAGGCGCTGCCCCCCCTCGACGAGCTCGAGCGAGAGCTCTCGGGCTAGCTCAGTCGTCTCGATGCTGGAGCCGCGCGAGGCGGAGCGTCTCGCGCAGGATGGGCAGTTGCGCGCGCTCCTTGTCCCGGTTCGCCGCCTCCTTGGCTTCGATCAGGGTCGGCAGATCGGCCGCGCGCACGCGCACCGGGCCAAGGTCGTAGGCCAGCGAACGATCGAGCAGCGCGGCGTAGTCGAGACCGGCGCCGATCTCGCGCCGCACGTCGAGCCGGCCCAGGCGGGTGCGCAGCAGGCTCAGTCGGAAGGTGCGGAGCTGCTCGAGGTCGGGGCGGATCGTCCGGCCGGAGGGGTCGGCGTAGACGGCATCGAGGGCGGTGAGCGTCGCGATCAGCCGCTCGAGATTCGCCTCGGCGAGGTCGGGCACGATGTCGAGATCCTCGGTAGAGATGGCGGCGCCGGCGAGGACCGCGGCGGCGCCGCCGACGAGCACGAAGTCGACGCGCCGCTCGGCGAGCGCGGCCAGCAGCTCAACGAAGCGGGTGGGCGCGGGTGCCGACATGGAAGGCGTCCACGAATTCCTGCAGGGTCGCCAGTCGCTCGGCGGGGGTGCGGTGGAGGCTCTCCCAGATCAGCGAGCGGTCGACGCCCTCGGGCGAGAAGACCGTGCGCGCGAGCCAGTCCGCGTAGCGAGGATCGTCGGGGGCGGGCGCGGTCGCGGGGTCCACGCCGGGGAGCGGAGGCAGCGCGCGAGGGAGCATCTTCAACGACCATTCTACGGCGCGCCCGGCGGCCGCCTCCACCTCTCTGCGGGGCCGTTTTCGGAGGTGGCGCGCGGGACTGGAATCAGACGATCCGTCGCCGCTGCCTTCATCCTGCTCAAAAGGGGGGGGAAGCGACCTCGTCTGACGCGCCACGTACACTTCGCCACAGGTAACGTAGAGTCCGCCCCCAGAACAGATGCTCTCCTCGCGCCACGGCTCTCCCTGCACGGTTCGTCTGCCGGTGCCCTCGGGCCGCAGGGCGTTGTCTCCAGGCAGAGGGAATCGAACGGCAGGTCTCTCTTGCGTCGGCCTCGCCATCGCGATTTGCGCGCAGAGTGCCGTCGCGCGGTCCGAGACGCTGGATGAGCCACCTGCCGTGGCGGGCTCCCCGGCGGGGGAGGTCGAGGATGTCCTGTGGCGGCCGGTCGAGGCGGTTGTCGTGGTGGCGTCTGCCGCGCTTCGTCAGGTGCCCTCGGCAGCGGGCAAGCTGGTTGCCGATCTCCGCGGAGGGGAGGCGGTCGAGCTCCTCGCGCAGTCAGCCGATGTCGAGTTTCGTGGGATAGCCCTCGACCTGCCGAGCGTCTCCTGGTTCCGAGCGCGATCCGTCCAAGGCCTGGAGGGTTGGCTGGAGGCCGACGAGGTTTGGCCGGCGTCGGCCAGGTGGCCCAGCGCCTGGTTCTTGCTGAGCGATGCGTGCGAAGGGGTGTCGCTTCGCTTTGGGCGACCGGGTTTCTACGTGACGGAGGCGCTTCTGGGAGGAAGGCGCCGGTCGCGCGAGCCGGTCGACTTGGTCGAGATCGCTCCCTACTTCCTCTCGTACCATTGTGAGTTGATCGGCGCGGTGACTCTGGTAGCGCCCGGGCTCGAAGAGGACAGTGAGCTAGCCTATGACGACGGCAGGGATCCCCCGGCGCTGTATCTGGACCCGGGCTTTCGCCACAGCGCCTTGAGCTGGGAGGCGCCTTCGCTGTTCGTCTCCAGGGATAGCCCCCCGCTGATTGCTCGTCCGGTTGCGGAGTTCCTCTCGAGCGCGGCGATGGAAGCACCGCCGGCGAGCGAGATCGAGCGCTGGACAGAGTCGACCCTTCGCCGCTTCGGCTTGGGCGACGTTGCGCCTCGTTCGATCGATTGCTCTTGGAGCCAACTCGCCGCGCCGAAAGACGCCCAGGCGGTAGATCGCGTCGGCACCTGCCGATTCGCTGGCGTTCGAGGCGCCGGCGAGGTCCTGCTGTTCGTTTCGAAGCGGACCTCTCTGGGCGAGCCCTTTCGCCTGCTTCGCATCGTTGGGGTGCGCAGATCGATTGGAGCGAGATCGAGTGGAGTCGTATCGTTCAGCGACTCGCAAGCCTTCCTATCCACCGACCTGGACGGCGACGGCCACGCCGAGATCTGGATCGGAGCCACGCTCCAGTCGGCCACGGCGAGAATGAGACTCTGGCTCCTGTTCATCGACAACGGCGACGACCTGCTCGGCCCGTTTGCCTTCCGCCGGAAAGAGTGCGCGGGAGGACCCCGATGAGGGGGTCATTCGAACTGCGCTGCCGTCCCCTGTCGAAGCGACAGCGGGTGCGGCAGTGGGGACAGGTCCTGGCCCTTGCGCTGTCGGGCCTCGGGGTCGCGGCGGCGCTGGATGGGGCGACTGCGACGACCGGCGGCCCGGTCCTCGAGCCGCTCGCTCGAGCCTGGCTGCTCCTTCCGGGCGATCGCGATGGGTTCGTGTGGTTGTCGCCTACCCCGCGTGCGGAGCCCACCGGTCCGGCCGTGGCTGCCGGGACGGAGGTCGAGATTCTGCGTCTGCGCGAGATCCTAGGTCCCGAATCGGACAGAGACAGGAGACTTGACCGGTACTGGAACGAGAGCTTCGTCTATGTCCGCGCACCAGATGGACAGACGGGGTGGGTCTCCTCGGGAAAGCTCTGGCCGGTCGCGCGGAACTGGCCGGCGCTCCTCAGCCTCGTCAAGTCCGAGGCGTGCCGGGAAAGCGAGCAGACGTGCACACGAGTGGTGGTCGAAACGCTCCTTGGCGGCCCGCCTCCGGGCTGGAGCCTGGACGACGGGAAAGTCGCGCTGGCGCAAGCGCTCCGGCGGCGAAGCGCTCAAAGGATCCTCCCGGACGGCCGCGTGAGCGAAGTGCGGCTCTCTGGCATCTTCAATACGGGACCCTGCGGCCCCTACTTTGGTGTCATCTATGCGCCCGAGTCGACGCCGAGGGAGCCGGCTCTCATCCTGTTGGCGGAGGAGAAGCTCGGGACGAGCGAGGCGGTGGCGCCGGAGCTGGCCGCCGACACTCGAGTCGCCCCGGTCCCGCCGCTGGCGGAAGCGGAGCGCTGGTATCGGGAGCGAATCGAAGCGGAGGGGCCGTCGACCGAGTCCGTCCGAGCCAGGGGATGTCGGTGGCACGCTCCGGTCGACGTTTACCAGGACGGCACGGTGGATCTGATCGGCGCCTGCGAGTACGAGTCGCCGTCCGGCGAGAACCTGGGGCTTTTCTGGCTCGAGCGACGTGAAACCGGATGGGAGCCCCACCTGGCGCGCGTGACCTTCGGGTCGAGAGACCGGCCGCTCTGGGTCTTTCCCGAGCCCCTCGATCTGGTCGTTAGCGACATCAACGACGATGGCCTGGCTGAGCTCTGGTTCCGAGCGTGGCACCAGGATGACGTCCCCACGGAGGCTTGGCTTGTCTTCTTCGATCTGGGCTCGCAGGTCCTCGGGCCGATCGTGCTGAGCGTCGATTGGAGCGACTGCTAGAAGCGCGACGTCCTGCGCGCATCAGTCGCTCAGGAAGATCCCTCCACCTGTCGGTTCGACGGTCGTCCCCGCTTCGCCGGCGAGGATCTTCTCCAGGTCTTCGAGGGCGCCGATCGCGGCGCGCTTGCCGGTGTTGGTGACGAAGCGGCGGGCGGCTTCGACCTTGGGGCCCATCGAGCCGGCGGCGAAGGCGTGCTCGGCGAGCGCCTCGGGGGAAGCGCGGCGGATGGCGCGCTGGGCGGGCCTCCCCCAGTCGAGGTAGACGGCGTCGGCGTCGGTCAGCAGCACGAGCAGGTCGGCCTTGAGCTCGCGGGCGAGCAGCTCGCTCGCGAGGTCCTTGTCGATCACGGATTCGAGGCCCACCAGCTTCCGGTCCGCGCCCTTCTCGTACATGGTCGGAATGCCGCCGCCACTCGCGCAGCCTGCTCTGAGGCCAGGGCCGCTGTCACCCGAGCCGCCGCGCGCGGCTCGGCCCGCCTAGCATGTTCATGCTGTGTCGCCGTCGGCGGGGCGCTGCTACCTTGCGTGAAACGACTCGGAGCGCCGGCTCTCGGCCGCGACCCGGCGTCGTGGCGGCCGCGCGTGCGGCCGCTCCGTGCGCCCGAGGCCGCCGAGCCCGAGCGGCTCGTTCCGGGGAGGAGGTCGCGATGCCGCGCTTGCCCAGGAGCCTCGTCTTCGGTCTCGTCGTGCTCGGCAGTGGCGCGCTGCCGGCCGCCGGCGGCGAGCTCGCGCCGCGCCCGGTCTCGCCGGGGGAGTGGGAGCGAGCCGTGGAGATCGCCTCCTCGTGCCCGACGTTCTCTTGGAGCGCAGGCGACGGCGCGAGGGCTTACCGGCTGGCGCTGTTCGAGGTCTCTGACGAAGGGCGGGCCGAGCTGGTCTGGACCGAGCGCGTCGACGGCGCGGCCCTCTCCTGGACGCCGGCGCGCGCCCGCTGCCTCGCTCCGGGGCGCGAGTACGCCTGGGTCGTGAGGGCGGAGCGGGGGGAGGATGCCGAGCCGGAAGCGATCTGGTCCCCGCCGCTGCGCTTCCGGGTACCGGGAGTGCCCACGACCGAGGAGCTGAGCGCCGCGCTCGAGCTGCTCGCTCGCTGGCGAGCCGCCGGCGGAGCCGAAGGCGGCTCCGGAGACGAGGCGGCGCCACCCAATGGGGAGGGTCGCGCGGGGACCGCCGGGGCGGAGGCCTCGACGGCGACGGGCGTCGCGGCGGTTCGCGGCGAGAGCGCGGACCTCTCGGGCAACGCCTACGGCCTCTTCGGCATCAGCCATTCGCCGCAGGGGGCGGGTGTCGTCGCGAGGAACGAGTCGGTCGGCGCGGACCTCGTTCTCGACGGCGAGGCGCAGGGGCAGGCCGACACGCTCTTGACCCAGAGCGGCATCGACCGGCCGTCGGCCTCGGCGCAGACCTTCGACGTCGGCAACTCGGGCGCCGGGACGATGTCGCTCACCGTCGACGGGGCGGCCGTCTCGCTCGCCGGGCACCTCCACGCCGGTGCGGACATCGCGACCGGCACGGTGGCCGACCCGCGCATCGCGGGCAGCCTCACCCGCGACAGCGAGGTGATGCCGATCGTCCTCGCCAACGACGGCCCCGGCTCCGGGCTCGATGCCGACACCCTCGACGGCGTCCAGGCCGCCGCCTTCGCCCCGGCGACCCACCTCCACGCCGGTGCGGACATCGCGACCGGCACGGTGGCCGACCCGCGCATCGCGGGCAGCCTCACTCGCGACAGCGAGGTGATGCCGATCGTCCTCGCCAACGACGGCCCCGGCTCCGGGCTCGACGCCGACACCCTCGACGGCGTCCAGGGCTCGGGCTACCAGGCGCGGGTCCTGGGCACCTGCCCGCTGGGCCACTCGATGCGCGGCGTCAACGCCGACGGCAGCGTCGACTGCTACGAGGTCCCGGTGCCGCCGAGGATCACGGACCTTACTTGGGTGACTTCGGGGAGTTGCCTGGCGGTCGCCCTCGGTGCCTTCGGCTTCCCCGTGGTGGTTGACTGTGGAAGAGATGGCTATCCCCAGAATCTGGTGGTTTACAGATGCAGCGACAGCGCTTGCGCGGGCGACGTGCAAGCTTCGATCGTGGACTCTGGAGTGTCGTTTGGTGGATCAGGCTACTCCATCGCGATCCCGGCGGATTCCCTCCCGGTCATCAGCTACGACAGCGCTGCCGGCGCCCTCAAGGTCGCCAAGTGCAACGATATCGCCTGCAGTGGAGGCGACGAGACGATCACGACCGTCGACGATCCCGCCAACGACGTCGGCTCCTCCTCCTCGATCGCCATCGGCGCGGACGGTCGCCCGGTCATCGCTTACTACGATTTCACTGCCGGCGCCCTCAAGGTCGCCAAGTGCAACAACGCGAGCTGCAGCTTGACGACCATCACGACCGTGGACGATCCCAGCAACGACGTCGGCTTCTCCCCCTCGATCGCGATCGGCGTCGACGGCTTCCCGGTGGTCAGTTATCACGACTGGACTGCCGGCGCCCTCAAGGTCGCCAAGTGCAACGATGCCGCCTGCGCTGGTGGCGACGAGACGATCTCCGTCGTCGATGACTTCTTCAACCTCCAGGGGGTGTGCAACGACATTGCCGTCGGAGCGGACGGGCTGCCGGTGATCAGCTACACGGACGAATCGGTGGGGGGTCTTCGGGTGGCCAAGTGCAACGACGTCGCCTGCTCGGGCGGAGACGAAGGCTCCTGGCTGGTCCACGCGACCCCGAATCGTTTGCTGGCGTGCGCGAACTCGATCGCGATCGGTGCCGACGGCTTCCCGGTGATCAGCTTCGGAAACCAGGTGGCGCGCTTCAACCCGGCCTCCTTTCTCATGGTCGCCAAGTGCAATGATCCCGACTGCGCGGGCGGCAACGAAGTGGTCAGCATCGTCGACAACGCCGGCGACGGCGTCGGTACGCGCAACGAGATCGCGATCGGAACCGACGGCTTCCCCGTGGTCGCGTACGACGAGCTCTTCGGAGGCGATCTCCGCGTCGCCAAGTGCCAGAACGCGAGCTGCCGGAACTGAGGCGGAAAGGAGGGATCGTGGCGAGATCGGCGCTGCTCGCATCGGTCGGCGCGGTGTGGCTGGTGGCGGCTTCGAGCGCGCCGGCGCGGGCCGTGACCTGCAACGTGCCGTCGGCCTCGCACCCGACGTTGGGAGCTGTGCTGCGGGACGGCTCCTGCACCACGGCCGAGCTCGCGGCCGGGTCGCACGCGGGGAACGTGACGCTCAACCGCGACCTCGCGGTGGCGGGCGCGGGCTCCTCCTCGACCTCGCTCGCGGGCTACCTGGCGGTCGCCGGAGCGGGGACCGAGGTGACGCTCGCCGCGCTCTCGATCGACGGCACGGCGGCGGGGGTGGCCGGGTGCTGGAGCGAGATCCTCGCGGCCTACGGCGGCGGCAAAGTCACCGCCGGCCCCGACCTGCGCGTGCTGCAGACCGCGGCGGGCGGCACGGATTGCCGCCTCTTCGCGGACGACTTCGAGTCGGGTGGCGTGCTCGCCTGGTCGGCGCACGCGCCCTGAGGCCCGGGACCGGTCTTGGTCGAGGTGTCCACGCCGGGGAGCGGTAGAAGCGCGCGACCGGAGTCGACCGTTCCTCCGCCTCAGCCGAAGGCGATTCCCTCGCAGTCGCCGTCGACGGTCGTCCCCGCTTCGCCGGCGAGGATCTTCTCCAGGTCCTCGAGGGCGCCGATCGCGGCGCGCTTGCCGGTGTTGGTGACGAAGCGGCGGGCGGCTTCGACCTTGGGGCCCATCGAGCCGGCGGCGAAGGCGTGCTCGGCGAGCGCCTCGGGGGAAGCGCGGCGGATGGCGCGCTGGGCGGGCGTCCCCCAGTCGAGGTAGACGGCGTCGGCGTCGGTCAGCAGCACGAGCAGGTCGGCCTTGAGCTCGCGGGCGAGCAGCTCGCTCGCGAGGTCCTTGTCGATTACGCATTCGAGGCCCACCAGCTTCCGGTCCGCGCCCTTCTCGTACATGGTCGGGATGCCGCCGCCGCCCGCCGTGATCACGATCGTGCCGTGCCGCAGCAGCCAGCGGATCGGCCGCAGCTCGAAGATGCGCTTGGGCTCGGGCGAGGGCACCACACGCCGCCAGCGCTCGCCGTCGCGCTTGAAGCTCCAGCCGCGCTCCGCGGCTAGCCGGTCGGCCTCCTCTTGCGCGTAGACCGGTCCGATGAACTTGGTCGGGTCGGCGAACGCCGGATCGTCCGGATCGACTTCGACCATGGTCAGGAGCGTCGCCAGAGGACGGTAGAAGGGGACGAGATTGCCCAGCTCCTGCTCGATCAGGTAGCCGATCATCCCCTCGGTCTGGGCGCCCAGAACGTCGAGCGGAAAGCTCTCCGCTTCGCTGTAGGCGGCGGCCTGGAGGGCGAGCAGGCCGACCTGCGGGCCGTTGCCATGTCCGATCGACGAGCTGGTGCTGGGCGGCGATCGGCGCGAGCGCCTGGGCCGCGAGGCGGACGTTTCTGCGCTGGTTCTCGGCGGTCATCGGCTCGCCGCGCCGCAGGAGCGCGTTGCCGCCCAGAGCGACGACGACGAGCACCGGTTCAGTCCCCCAGCGTCGCGACCAGCAGCGCCTTGATCGTGTGCACCCGGTTCTCGGCCTGCTCGAAGGCGAGATTGGCTTCCGACTCGAAGACGGCGTCGGTCACCTCGAGCCCGTCGGGCAGCCCGAAGTTCTCGGCGATCTCCCGTCCGATCCGGGTTTCGGCGTCGTGGAAGGCGGGCAGGCAGTGCATGAACTGGACGCGCGGGTTGCCCGAGGCGGCGAGCAGCTCGGGCGTCACCTGGAAGGGGAGGAGCAGCTCGATCCGCTCCTTCCAGACCTCGTGCGGCTCGCCGAGCGAGACCCAGACGTCGGTGTGGACGAAGTCGACGCCGTCGACCGCCCGGCGCGGGTCGTCGGTGATCGTCATGCGCGCGCCCGACTTCTCCTGGAGCTCGCGCGCGATCGCGACGACGTCCTCGTCGGGCCGGAGCTCGGCGGGCCCGGCGAGCCGGACGTCCATGCCGAGCAGGCAGCCGGCCAGGAGCAGGGAGTGCGCCATGTTGTTGCGGGTGTCGCCGACGAAGGCGAACGAGATCTCGTGGAGCGGTTTCTCGACATACTCGCGCATGGTCAGGACGTCGGCCAGCACCTGCGTCGGGTGGTACTTGTCGGTCAGGCCGTTGTAGACCGGCACGCCGGCGTGGGCGGCCATCTCCTCGATGCCGGCCTGGCTCGAGCCGCGGTACTCGATGGCGTCGTACATCCTGCCGAGCACGCGCGCGGTGTCCTTGAACGACTCCTTGTGGCCGATCTGCGAGCCGCCGGGGTCGAGATAGGTGACGTGCGCCCCCTGGTCGAAGCAGGCGACCTCGAAGGCGCAGCGCGTGCGCGTCGAGGTCTTTTCGAAGATCAGGCAGACGGTCTTGCCGGCCAGGTGCTTCTGCTCGGTCCGGGCGTACTTGGCGTGCTTGAGATCGTGCGCCAGGTCGAGCAGGAAGCGAAACTCCCGCGCCGACAGGTCCTGAACCGTCGAGAGAGAGCGATTGCGCAGATTGAAGCTCATCGAGTCCTCCTCGCGTCGGGCCATCGTCGCCCGCGGTGGCGCGCCGAGCGCCGTCCGCCCGGGTGGGCCGGCGCGGACCGAGCGCCAAGGATACCGCCGCGGCGGCGCGCGGCGACCATTGGTATCGTCGCTCACGATGAGCGCGGGAAGAGTATGCGAGCGGCTGTCCGAAGCTGTCGGCGAAACGCCGTTGGTCCGGCTCGACCGGGCGGTGGCCGGATTCGCCGGAGAGGTCTGGGCCAAGCTCGAGCTGGTCAACCCGATGGGCAGCGTCAAGGACCGGATCGCCCGCTACCTGGTCGAACGAGCGCTCGCCGACGGACGGCTGGCCCCCGGCGGCACGATCGTCGAGGCCTCCTCGGGCAACACCGCGATGGGGCTCGCGATGATGGCGATCGAGCACGGGCTGCGCTGCGTCATGGTCGTCCGCCGCCAGACCAGCTCCGAAAAGCTCGCCGCGCTCGCCGCCCTCGGCGTCGAGCTCGTGCTCGTCGATGGCGACCTGCCGCCGGAGCATCCGGACAGCTACAACCGCAAGGCACGGGGAGTCGCGGCGTCGATCCCCGGCGCGTTCTTCCCCGACCAGCACAACAACCGCGAGAACAACCGGGCGCACTACGCGACCACCGGGCCCGAGATCTGGCGCCAGATGGCGGAGCGGATCGATTGGTTCGTCGCCGGCATCGGCACCGGCGGCACGATCTCCGGCGTCGCCCGCTACTTGAAGGAGCGCGACGCTCGGGTCAAGGTGCTCGCCGTCGACATCGCGGGCTCCGTCTTCACCGACCATTTCCGCACCGGCCGCCATGGCCCGCCGAAGCGCTATCGGGTCGAGGGCCTGGGCGACGAGGAGGTGATCGCCTGTCCGGAGTTCGAGCTGTTCGACGAGATGATCCAGGCGAGCGACCGCGATGCCTTCCTCGCCGCGCGCGACCTCGCCCGCACCGAGGCGATCTTCGCCGGCGGCTCGTCGGGCGCGGCGCTCTGGGGGGTGCGACAGCTCGCCGCTCGGCTCGGCGCCGGGGTGCGGGTCGCGACGCTCTTCAGCGACTCGGGGTCGCGCTACCTCTCGACGATTTACGACGACGACTGGATGCGCCGACACGGCTATCTCGGGCCGGTCGAGGGCGCCGCGCCGGCAGGGCAGGCCTGACGGGCGGGGGTCATGAGGAACCGCCAGCTCGCGCCCGCCCTGGGCGCCGCCCTGTTGCTCACCGGTTGCGCGGGAGAGCCCGACGCCGCGCTGCCGCCGGTCTACGCCGATCTCGAGGCGCTCGCGCCGAGCGCCCGGCCGGTCGCCGGGACGCGCGCGCTCGACCTCGGCGAGCCCGCGGCGCGGCCCCATCTGCTCTCCGGCTGGGGACCGGACGAGACCACCGGCACGGCGAGCTTCGTCTGGGGCGGCGGTCGGACGCTCGGTCCTCGGCTTCGAGGTGGTCGAGCCGCGCGATCTGACGCTCCAGCTGCGCGGGTGGTCCTATCCCTTCGAAGACGGACGCGGCCAGGTGGTGACGATGTGGATCAACGGCGCCGAGATCGGCCGGCACAAGTTCCTCGTCGCCCCCGAGACCTGGTCGGTCGAGGTTCCGATGCGCCGCCTCGAACGGGGTTGGAACCGGCTCGAGCTCGGCTACGCGCGGGAGCAGCCGGGCACGTCCGAGATCCCGCGCGCGGCGGCCTGGGACGGCGTCCACTTCGGCGAGCGGGGCGCGCCCACGGCGGCGCGCATCGACGTCGCGGCGGGGACCGTGGAGCTGCCTGCCGGAACCGCTGTCGACTGGGCGCTCGAGCTGCCGGGCGACGCCTGGCTGGTCTGGAACCGGGTCGAAGCGTCCGGCGGCGCCCGGCTCGAGATCGGCGTCGAGGCAGAGAGCCCGGGTTCCGCGCGCGCCGAGCGCCGCGCCCGCGGTGGGCGCGCGCGGCTCACCGGCGCCGGCGGCGGGCTGATCTCCTTCGCGCTGCGCGCGCTCGGTGACAGCGGCGAGCTGCGCGTCGCGGGGCTGCGCGTCCACGCAGCGGCGCCGGGCGCGGCAACGCCGTCACCGTCACCGGCGCCGATCCTGCCGATCTCGCCGATCCCGCGCCCCAATCTCCTCGTCTACCTGATCGACACGCTGCGCGCCGACCACCTCGGCTGCTACGGCTACGACCGGCCGACCTCACCCGCGATCGACGCTTTCGCGCGCGGGGCGGTGCTGTTCGAGCAGGGGCGCGCGCAGAGCTCCTGGACCAAGCCGGCGGTGGCGAGCATGCTCACCGGTCTCTATCCGATCGCCCACGGCGCCGAGCAGCGGTCGCAACGGCTGCCGGAGGAGGTCGAGACTGTCGCCGAGCGGCTCTCGGCCGCCGGCTACGAGACGGCGCTCTTCACCACCAACGCCAACATCACCGCGAAGTTCGGCTTCGACCAGGGCTGGGACGAGTTTCACTATCTCGCCCGCTCGCGCGGCGGGCGGCGCTTCCAGCACGTCTCGTCGGCGGAGATCAACGAGGCGGTGTTCGCCTGGCTCGAGCGGCGCGATCGGTCCCGCCCCTTCTTCCTCTTCGTCCACACCCTCGACCCGCACGATCCCTATCAGCCCGCGGAGGAGTTCCGCCGCCGCCTGGCGCCCGGCGTCGACGTCGCCGCCGCCTGTTGCGGCCGTAGCACCGAGTTGATCGACCTCGACCGGGAGGCGGCTCGCGCGCGCGCGCGCGACGCGGCCGCGCTCTACGACGCCGAGATCGCCCAGAACGATGCGGCGTTTGGCGCGCTCGTCGCCGAGCTGGCGCGACGAGGCCTGGCGCGCGCGACGGCGGTGCTCCTGACCGCCGACCATGGCGAGGAGTTCTACGACCATGGCGGCTGGAAGCATGGCTGGACGCTCTACGAGGAGGTACTTGCGGTGCCGATGGTGTTGCGCTTGCCGGGTGGCGCGCGGGCCGGAACCCGCTCGGCGGCGCCCGCCGACCAGATCGACATCGCGCCCACGCTCTACGAGCTCGCGGGCGTCGAGACGCCGGCGGCTCTGCCGGGGCGAAGCTTGCTCGCACGTTTCGGCGCGGCGGGGGAGCGCGCGCGCTCTTCCTTCGCCTGGCTCGAACGGCCGGGGCTGGTGCTCGCCGCGGCGACGCGCGATGGCTGGAAGCGGATCCGTTTCGATGGTGCCTGGGCGCCCCCGCGCGGCCGCGCGCCGACCGAGCTCTACGATCTCGTTCGCGATCCGCGCGAGCTCGACGATCTCGCGGTGGCCGGGCGCGAGCCGCTACGCGCCGCCTGGCTCGACGGCGAGCTGCGGCGCGCGCTCGGTCTCTTCCACACCCGCCGCGCCGCCGAGGAGGCGCCGATCGACGCCGAGCTCGAACAGAGCCTGCGCGCACTCGGCTACTTCTAGACTGCTTTTCTCAACGAGTTTCGCCGCGAGCCGTCGTCGACCGCGAGGGAGCCGCCCGGGCCCCCGTCAGCGCCCTCAGCCTCGTCGTCTGGGCAGCGCGCGTTGCGGCAGCGCCGCCGCGGCGCTGCCGTCGAGCTCGAGCGCGTCGCCGACAATCGCGACCGAGAGGTCGTGCGAGACTGGACCCCAGTGGCCGACCTGAGCGGCCAACGCCTGCCCCTCGATGGCGAGGTAGGCGTCGCGCCGCGCGCAGGCGCCGCCCCGCGCCAGGCCGAGACCGCGGCGCAGGACGAGCTCACCGAGGTCGCGGCCGTCGGGGAGCTGGAGGTAGACGATGCGGTGCCCGGCGCGGTCGGCGAGCGGCGGCCGCTCCGCCTCGACGCAGACCGCGGTTCCCGGCCGCGCGAGCAGCGAGACGGTGCCCGCCGACTGCTCGCCGAAAGCGGAGAGCGCGGGCAGCGAATGCCCCGGCTCGGGCGCGTCGATGCAGGCGAGGTGGACCGTTTCGCTGCCCTTGCCGGCGTCGATCTCGAGCGTCTCGGCGGTCACCACCCGCACCACGCGCGCCGGCACGCAAGGCGCGACGGCCTCGACCCCGGTGGCCTGCGTGCCGACGAGCTCTGCGCCCACCGGCGGATGGCCGGCGCCGATGGCGCTCCGGTCGCCGACCTGCCAGGAGAGAAACGCGCTCGCCGCGAGATCGACCTCGTCGGCGCGGACCGCGGAGTAGGTCCCGCTGGGCAAGTGAAAGCGCACCTGCGCCCCGACCACCTCCCACGCCCCCTTGATCTCCTGGACACCGCCGGCCCGATAGACGAGCCAGTCCGCGCCGGCGGGCACCGCCAGGAGCAGAGTCGCCGCGATACCGGCGGAGCGAACGATCGGGGGAAGTCCGCGCATGGGAACCTCCAGAAGCGAGGGTTGGTGCGCTCAGGCTAGCAGAGCGGCGCGAGCGACTCGCCCGGCCCCGTTACATTGTGCTGTCTCCGGGCCGGTCCTGCCGAGAAGACCGCTCGCAGCCGCTGTTCGGCGACTCTGTCAGCCGCCGATCGCGTAGAGCTTGAGCTCGGACTCTCCGGCTGCGAGCCGCAGCGACCGCTCGAAGCGAAACCCGAGCTTCTCGAGCAGGCGGCCCGAGGCCTCGTTGTCCCAGGAGGTGATGGCCAGGATCCTCTCGAGGCCATACGTCGCCATGCCATGGGCGATCACCGCCGCTGCCGACTCGAAGGCGTAGCCTCGGCGCCAGTGGGCAGGCAGGAAGGCGAAGCCGACATCCACGTCCTCCAGCGACTCGCGCTTGAGCAGGCCACAGATTCCGATCGGGACGTTGCCGGCTCTGAGCTCCACCAGCCAGAGCCCGAAGCCATGTTGGGCGTACATTCGCACGGGACCATCGAGGATGTAGCGCTCGGCATCCCGCACCGTCCTGACGCCCTTGTCGCCGATGAACCGGAGCCACGACGGTTCGTTCAGCAGCTCGAGAACGAACGGAGCATCCGCGATCTGCAGGTGGCGGAGGCTGAGCCGCTTGGTGTCCAGGACTCTCAATCCGGCACGAGCATCAGATCCGGTCGGATGAATCGGAGCGAGGCGAAGGTCGAAGCGGCTCCGCCCGGGCGACCTGTCCTGAAGCTGTCGACGTTCTTGTTCGTTCCCCGCGGCGGGATGCGACATAGCTGGCCATGAACAGCACGAACAGGGTCCCTTGAAAGAGCAGCAGCGCCACGACGGACCTGGCGGGCATGAAGCCCGCGGCGAGCGCGAACAGGGCGCACCCCATCAGGCCGACGAGGACGATGTTGGTGATGACGAGGATGCCGCGCCGCTCGACCGGCCTGCGGTCGGCCCAGAGCAGCAGCAGGGTCCATCCGAGCATGAGCGAACCGGCCAGACCCAGCGCGTAGCGATAGGGGATCTCCGGCACATAGTCGGTGAGCGGGCTTCTGGTCGCGAAGGCCGCCTGGGCGAACATCACCGCGGCGACGAGCCCGTCGGCGACCGCTCCGGTCCGGTAGCTGATTCGCAACCAGGTCGCTGGGTCTCTCACGCTGCTCTCCTCGCCGGCCAGGGCAAGCGGAGTCGGCGCAGTCAACTTAGCAAACCTCGCTCGAACGCGAGGCCCCCAGAGGCGGGCGATCGCTCCGGTCGCGGTGGCGGCGGTGAAGGTCTCGGGGGTGTCCGGCCGAGCCCGGAAGGGGGTGACGCCGCAGCTTGCCGGCCTGCTCCCACCCGTTGCCGGGGACTCACAGCAGCGTCGAAGCTCCGCTGCCGAACGTGGGGTGTCGGAGCGCGGGGACCAACTCTTCTCGGTTCCGGCGCGTATCGCCGAAGTAGGACCAAGAGCTTCGCGAACCACCTCGCGTTCGTCCTGGGCAGGAACTTCTCGGGCCGCGGCGCGAACAGCACTCCGGCGAAGTGAACCACGACATTCGCGCCTCGCGCGGCGCCCGCGAGCGTCTCCGGTTTCGCGAGGTCCGCTTGGACGGGAGTCACGTTCGGTGCGGCCGCCAGCTCCGCCGCCAGCGCTGTCGTATGGAGCATCAGCCGGAGGGAGTGCCCCTTGGCTTGCAGGTGCCGGGCGAGCAGGCCCCCCAAGTTGCCGGCGGCACCGGTGATCAGGGTGGTTCGACGACTGGTCATGACCTCGCTACGATGGCCTCCGTGGCCCGTTCTCGAGATGGATCCGAAGTCTGCGCGACCGGCTCCGCTCGATGTCCTCCCAGCGGTCGCGCCGGTCAATATGGCGACGCCGGCCGATCGAGCGCTTTCCGGTCACCACTTCAACAAGGCCACCGGTGCCAATGCCGCAGCCAGGCCAGCGACCTGAAGCGCGAGCACGACGAGGGCCTGCCTCGGCGCCGTTGGCAGCCACTTGATCGCGAAGAGCGCGACAAGAGGTAGCTCTGCGAGCAGGAGCAGTTGCCAGATGTGGGCAGCCGTGCCCTCATCCGCCTGGGGAGCGGTGCCAGATCGTGCAATATGGACGACGATGGTGAGGACAGCCGCGGATGACAACGCCAACGGCAAGCACGCGCTCGGGCGTTTCAGCAGCTCGTAGAGTCTCATGCCAGCACCTCCCGGCATCGCAGCGGGTACGTCGACATGCGCGGCCCAGCGCCGGAGCCGAAGAGCGAGCGGTACGCCCGTCGCCACGAAGGATCGGCTAGGCGGCGCCGAGCATGACAGCTAGCAGGACAAGAGCGCCGAACACGAAGGAAGCCATGCCGACGAGCCGGAGGTGGCGAATCGCATGGGGAACCGCTTGCTGCGCGAAGCGATGATGCCACTGCCATGGGACGGCGAAGAGGCCGGCCGTGGTCATGACGAGAACCCAGCCGAGGACGACGAAGACGCCGGAGAAGGCCATGCGTGGTGCGTGCAGCAAGAGCGCGCAACCGACGGCGAGCCGGATCGTGAGCTCGAGGTAGTGGGCAGAGGCGGAACCGGCAAGGCCGAGAAGGAAGCGAGTGGCCCGCGCCGGCGCGAACAGCGCGACCGACGCGAGACCGACCAAGTAGAGGCCTATCAACACGACGACCGACGAGGCGAGGATGCCAATCACGGCCGCCAAGTATCCACTGGACGGCCTCGACTTGCGATGAGGGTGGACAATGTGCCCGAGGATGTCCGAGCCACGACGGTGGCATCTAGCCGCTGTTCCGTGGCGTCACGTGGAGGAGTGCCGAGCCGAGAGACATCAGGGCCGAACCGGTTGGTAGAACTGAAGACCATTGCCGTCGGGGTCGCGCACATGGAACTCGCGCGTGCCCCACGGCGTGTCACCGGGCGACGCCCAGGGGCTGCGCGGCGCCGGTCCGGCCACGAGCGCGCCCGATTCGACGAATTCAGCGAACAGGGCGTCGACGTCGACCACCAGGAAGCGATAGGTGGGCCGATCGGCAGAGTGCGCCCAGTCCGCCTCCTCGTGCCACTGGAGGTGCAGCTCGACACCGTCGCGAGTGACCGCCGCGTAGCGCGGATCGGTGGGGCTGTCGCGAAAAGTCTCGCGAAAGCCGAGACCATCGAAAAACCGCAACGAGGCCAGGATGTCGCTGGCCATGAGCACAGGATGGACTGCCTCGAGGCGGGCACTCACTTCGCGCCCTGCCTCGATCGGCCGATCCGGGCTCCTGTCTTCCGGCGGTGCTCGATCACCAGGGGTGAGCTCCATGTCGCTGCGCGGAATCCGACTCGAGCGGCGGGCCGCACGGCGGCCTCCGCGCCGAGCGCATCACGACGGACCCGGCCCGTCCGCGCGAACGAGGCGTCGATCGAAATGTCGACGGCGGCGGTGAAGAGTGGAAGTGGGCGGCGCCACAAATAGAGACAGGCGCTCCTGCGAACAGGATCAAGGCCGAAGGCGCGTCCTGACGCCCCGAGTTCGTGGTCTCTAGACTCGGTACTTGGACCCGTGGTCACCGCCCGCCGAGAAGTTACCACTGTCTGGTCAGAAAGCAAGGCCGCCGCTTCGGCCTGGCGCCTTCGATCTCACATTCCGACGGAAGCCGGAATCTGAAGGCCTCGAGCGCTGACCGTTCTCGTGCTGGCTGACGAACCTGAGCCAACCGGCCGCCGGCGAAGAACGCATCCGCTCAAGCGAAGGCTAGGTCGCATTCGCCGGTACACGCCCACCTGGGCGTGTGGGGCTTCAACCAGTCTTGAAGGGCAGCATCTACTCTTGTCTGCCAGCCATCCCCAGTCGCACGGAAACGCTTCACTACTTCGGGCGAGAAGCGAATCGTGATCCGTTCCTTGGTCGGCGACTTCTGCGGCCCGCGGATGCCGACCCTTGCGCGCAGCGACACAGGCAACGCCTTGCGCGCCGGGCGCATGCGCTTCATGTCGGCGACGATGAGCTCCCGAACCTCACCCTTGGCGTCAGTCAGTGGCTTGCGACTTGGCATGGCGTTCTACCTCTCGACCGCGTGCGTGCACCGCGCGCTCGGTCCAGAGCCGAATCGTCGGTGGCCCTTCGAAGAGAGCCGCCGCCCGGGCGATGAAGTCCTTGAGGTGCGCGGTCTCGAAGTGCGGGCCAAGGTAGGCCTCGCGGCTCGACCAACGCTCGTCGAGCAGGATCCGGGTGGGCTCCTCGCCCTCCTGGAGGAGCCGGATGCCGTAGCAGTCGGTTTCGCTCGCCACGACCGTGGCGACCAATTGCTCTAGCTCGTCGAGGGCTCGATCGATCTGGTCGGGCCGGGCGCGATACTCGATCAGGACGGTCACGGCGGAGAGGTTCATCGGACGTTGCTCCTTTGGTCGAGCCGCTTGGGGCGTCTGTCGATTCTAGGCGCTCGCAGGCAGTCGAAGCTGGCTGAGGTTGCTCGGATGAGTGGCCACTCGCGCGTCAGGTGGCTCCCGGCGATAGATTGAGCGGGGGGTCATGCCGCGCCCCGTTCGGCTCCGCTTCGCGCAGCTTTCCGAAACAGCGAGGCCGATCCGACGAACAGCGCGACGAAGAAGCCGTTCAGGGCCACGATCTCGAGCGGCCCGCTCCCCGGCGCGCCCAGCCCGGCGAGCAGCGCGATCACGGCGACCGACACCTGAGCGAGCGCCATCGCGAACAACGCGCGTGCCATCCCATGGGGTTGAAAGCGCGCGAGGAGAACGCCGACGACTCCGACGGCGAGCACCCCGAAATACATCAGATTGGCGTCGTTGTCCTCAGACCCGATGATGCCAACGGCACCGTTGACCCAGACGAGGAGGAACGCTGCCGCGAGCGCAACGCCGGCGGCGGCTCGGTACGCGGGATTGCCCGTCGTCCTCGCTGCTAGCTCATAGGTGACACCCGCGCCGAACAGGAGGGCGCCGAAGATGGCGAAATCGGCCACATCCCAATTCACTTCGTCGGTGAACTGCATCGCAACCAGGGGCAGCAGCAGGAGGAGCGCTGCGGCGGCCCAGGCCGCCAGCCGCCAACGGCTCCCGCGCCGCCGGCCACCGATTTCTGCGCTGTCCACGTTCTCCGCCATTGTCTCGCCTCCGTGCAGGTCCGCGTTCGTCGTTTCTCCAAGGTCGATGGAGGGCGTCGTGTCGCAATGTACTTTACGTGGCAAAGTAATGCAAGCGCCAGGACTGCACAGCGAGCGGAGGGAGGAGCCGAAGCGGTAGGGCGCGGCTCAAGGCGCACCGGACCCCATCTCTGTTCCCCTTCGCGCTCGCCCACCGCTCCAGGCGTGGCGGCGCGGTAGAACGGATCATGAGTTGAGCGGAGGGCCGGCGCCACGCTGGCCCTCGAAGCGGCGGCGGCAAGCGCGGTCCGTGTGCGGTCTGTTCAGGCTGCGAAACGGCCCCGACAGATTCACGTCTTCTACCCGCATTGCGGATGGACCCGCTGCCATGCCGCGGTTTAGAGGGTGCTGGCGAAGTCGGGCCAACCTGGCTTCGTGCCGTGGCGAGCTCTGTGCTGAGCACCAGACCAGCACGGAGCCGATGGTCCCCTGTGCGTGGTCAAAGCAGCTGGATGGTGCAGAGCACGGCAATGGCGAGAAAGACCAGCCAGGAAAGGTGACGGCCACGTGTGAGCACGAAGCAGAGCAGAGTGCTGGCGTAGAACGTGGCGGCGATGGCGCCGAGTAGTCCGTGGGCAACGCTGAAGTGGGAAGGGATGCCTCCAACGAGAAACAGAATGGCGGCCAATCCCCACCAAGCGACCGTTGTCAGGTGCCAGGCGTAACGAATGGTCTGCTTGGTGAACGAGTCCGAGCCGAAGAGCTGCGGCAGGTTCTCTCGCCGAAGCAGACGGACGACGATGTACCTCTCACCCAGGACAGAATGGGTGATTCCGATAGCGAAGGCTAGGGCAGCGGCGACAATGAGGGTGATGTTCACGGTGGCTGGTTCCGATCATCGCGAGGCGGCGTGGGGCCGCTGCCGCGAACTAGGGCATAGGCGTGAAAGTCTCGAGCGATACCTCTCGCGATCCGAAACTGGACGAGTGTACCTTCGCGCGAGAAGCCGAGCATCTCGAGTAGACGGATCGATGGTGCGTTACTGGTCATCACGAAGGCGTGCACCCTCTTGAAGCCAGCCGTGTGAAACGCCCACGAAAGGACTTGCTGAGCAGCTGCGCCCATGATGCCGCGGCCCCAGAATGACGGGCTGAGGTCATAAACCAGTTCAGCGTGCGCGTGAGGCAACGACCAGTTGGAGAAGCCGCACGTGCCGATAAGGCTATCGCTTGGGTCTGCGAGAGCCCAGCGACAGGAGGCCGTGTGTGCATAGCCGTCCAGCGCGCGGAAGACCATGGCCTCGACGGCCGCGGGACTCAGCACAGGGAAGCTGGTGTGTTCGATGACGAGCGGATCGGACAGGTAGGCGTGCCATGCCGGGGCGTCCGACAACCGAAGCGGTCGGAGGCGGAACTGACCGAGCGACCACGTGGGCGGCGCGACGACTCCTTCTACGGATGGAGGGGTAAACATGAGCGAGCGTTGCGCCGCCTAGCGACTGGAATTCAGCGGCCAATTGGCGCGCGCAGCGTTCTGATTGGTCCGCAGCAGAGATTTGTCAGGCGGCACCGGCAGAATCCTGGTCAGGGGATATTGAGTTGAGAGCAAGCGCTGTCCCCGGCAGAAGCAACCAGGGCACGAGATAGTAAACCGACAGATACCAGAATGTGACCAGGAACGAGATGCCATGGCCAAGGTAGACGCCGCAGTACAGCCAGTCATAGATGGCCAGTGGCACGGTGAAGTGGAAGGAAAGCCACAGGGCAATCTCGACGCGACGCGCCGGTTGAACACGCTCGAGAACGATGACCACGATCACGCCAATAGGAAGTAGCACGAGGCTGTCGAACCAGATCATGAAGCTCTGAGGGTACTGCTGGTAGTAGGAGGGCCATCCTGCGAGTAGAAACCCCGCCCATACGGCGGCTGCCGTTATCGACACCACGAAATGAGCTCGACTACTCATCGCTATGAAAACCCTCGCCTTGCCGCCAAGACAGTATGGCTTCCGCCGTGCCGGAGCAGTGGTCTGCCCCTTGAGGGTTCGTGGATTACGCTGAGTTTAGACAATTGGCGCAGAGCCATGATCAAGGAGGCAGACCGTGGAAAAGGCTAACACTGTCGTGAGTTTCGTGGGAATGGATGTGCACAAGGAGTCGATCGACGTGACGATCGCCGAGGAGGGGGCCTCCGGAGAGGTCCGGCACCTGGGTACCATCGGTGGCGACCTCGAGTCGATCGCGAAGCTGGTTCGCAAACTCCGTCGCCGAAATCGCGAGCTGCGCTTCGTTTACGAGGCCGGCCCGTGCGGCTTCGAGATCTGTCGATTTCTGCGCGAGCAAGGACTCGCGTGTAGCCTGGTGAGCCCGTCGCAGATTCCGCGACGCGCCGGCGACCGGATCAAGACCGACCGCCGGGACTCGGAGATGCTGGCCCGGCTGTTTCGCGCCGGTGAGCTCTCGGCGATCTATGTGCCGGAGGCGGACGACGAGGCCATTCGCGATCTCGCTCGGGCCCGCACCGACATTCTTCGCGCTCGCCAGAAGGCTCGCCAACAGCTCCAGGCCTTGCTGCTGCGATCTGGCAAGCGCTATCCGAAGAAATGCGCCTGGACTCTGGCGCACCGGCGCTGGCTGTGCGATCTGCGGCTAGATCATCCAGCGCAGAAGATCGCGCTCGAGGAGTATCTCGCCACGATCGACGAGGCGACGCGGCGCATCGAGCGGATCGAAACCGCGTTGGCCGAACAGACGAGCACCTGGCGCATGGCGCCTGTGGTCGAGGCGCTGCAGGCACTCAAAGGAGTCCGGCTCCTGACCGCCATCACACTGGTGACGGAGCTCGGCGATCTCTCGCGTTTCGAGAAGCCGCGTCAGCTCATGGCTTTTCTCGGTCTGGTGCCGTCGGAGAATTCGAGCGGCGAGAGAGTGCGCCGGGGCGGGATCACCAAAGCCGGCAACACGCACGCCCGCAAAGCGCTCATCGAGGCCGCGTGGGCCTATCGGCATCCGGCGCGAATCGGGCGGCGCCTGCAAATGCGCAGCGAGCTGCTGCCGACGCCGGTGCGCGACATCGCCTGGAAGGCTCAGCTGCGACTCACCTCACGCTACCGCAAGCTCTCGGCGCGCATGAAGCCCCACACCGTCGTCGTCACGGCGATCGCTCGCGAGCTCGCCGGATTCGTCTGGGCGATCGCACGCCTGCGTCCCATCGGGTCTTGATCCACTTCTCTCCTTGCAGTCACCACGGACGGAGGGCCACGACGAACAACGACAAACACCGCGCCCCTTCATGGGATCGCCGGCGGGTCCGCCACGGTCCGGAGAATCCTCGAGAATCCGTTTCCGGGCAGCGCATCGTCGCCACGCCCGCACCTAGAGCGAGGCAGCTCCGAGACGTACCACGGTCTGGCGGTAACCAATCCGCGAATATCAGCAGGATCCACCGTCGTCTACAACCGGCGCACTCGCCGGCGATCCTGTGAGGGGGTTCAGTCGAGAAGCGAACTCACCAACGAAGGGACAGCTCCGCACCCTTGACAGAGTGAAGCCATATCAACGGATTATGAGTTGAGCGGCACACGGGCGAAGCCCGTCTGTCTGCTCGAAAGGGGGGTTAGACGGCGACGGCATGGCGTTGGGCCGCTGGGGACTTGCGGAGTCGCGCGAAGAGCGAGAGCAATAGAGGCCATGCCAGGGCATTGGTTGCTGCAAACTCGAACCAACGCAGGGCATAGAGACCGGGACTACCCGTATCGAGATGCGTGTTCCAGAGATCGTCGAAGAAGAACCAGCCAGGGGCGCCGAACCATCGCGCGGCCTCAGTCAGAGCGCGAACACCCGCGAAATCCAGCCGCGCTTGGAACCACAGACCCGCAGCCAAGAAGCATGCGAAGGGAAGGCTAGCCAAGGCCAGGCCGACGGCCTCCGCCTTCCCGGCGCGCGCATTGCTGGCGCGGAGGAGGCGCGCCAAAGCTACGCAAAGAAGAAGGATGACGAAGGCCGATGCCGAGAACAGGAACGGAGCGTAGGCACGTATCGGCAACGAGAATAGGAGTCCGCATGCCACTGCCAGAAGACCAGAAGGGGCTATCCAGGTGATGACCGTGCGCAGGCGCGCAGAGCTCTTATGCCCCATGGCGCTGTCTAGCGGATCTTGAGCTCAGCGGCAAACGGGCACAGCCCGTTTGCACGCCGGAGCGAGTTAGGCAACCAGCCGAATGCGGGAAAGGGTCGAGGACTCACAGCGCGGATAACCACTTCGCAAATCCCTCGGCATGAGCTCGTCGGTAGTCGTGATCAGGCGAGTCAAAGGACGGGTCGTTCTCTAGTGGTGAAGCAACGAAGCCTTCTCCAGGTTCAGCATTCGGATTCGGAATCAAGCCAAGCTGGCGCCACGAACCGTCTACGAACTCGCAATAGTCTCCGCCGTAGTCAAAGTCACCCACGCGCTTCAAGAGCACGAGCGCGGTTGCCTTTGGACCGGGCGTAACGTACACACAGGGGTAGGCAACGTAGTCGTCCTCGCCAAAGGCCGAGCAGGGTTCTAGCACCGTCTCTTCAAGTGGATCTCTTAAGGCACCGTTCGCGTCATCGCCGACGACGATCCAGTTACGCGCTGCACGAATATCGTGGAGTGTCAGATCCTTGATTTGCACGCACCTGTTCCCACGGTCGCATAACGGACCTTGAACTCACCGGCGCGCCGCACGTGGTGCAGCGCGATGCGCCCGAGAAACCGCCGAATGCGCCCGGTGGAGCGAGGTGTTATGCGGCACCTACTACGACAACCGCACTGGAGGAGCTCGGAGCGGGCACGGGCTCGCCGGCTTCAATGAGGCCTTCGATATGGAGTTCGATCGCTTCCTTGATGAGGTGGCGAACCTCGTCTTCTGATCGCGCCGTCGCGATGCAGCCAGGAAGGTCAGGTACGTATGCACCGAAACTCGAACCGCCATTCTCGATCACGACCAGGTATTGCATGGTTCTACTCCTTTGCGCCGAGAAGACCAGCCTGCTTCAGCGCGCTCCTCAGTGTGCCAACCGGAATGTCAATGCTCGGCTTTCCCGCAACGGTGACGGTTCCGCCTTTGCTGGGATGGTGAAACTGGCGATGGCTGCCTCGCGTTCGGACCAAAACCCACCCATCCTCTTCGAGAAGGCGAATTAGTTCACGAACCTTCACGGCCGAAGTATAGGGGAGGCTCGGAGTGCCGCATAACGGATCATGAGCTCACCGGCGCGCGCCACGGCGATCGACCGGCGCAGCCGGCCGCGGCGCACGTGGCGCGCCCGGTGCAGCGACTGGTTAGACAGCATGCCGAAAGTGATCGCTGAAGTTCTTGATGTTGCTCTGCGCTCGGTCGCCTGACCACCAGGCGTCCGCTTGTGGCAACAGGTCGGCGAGCTGATGCGCAGCCAACTCGAATCGCTTCGGGCCGCGCCGCCACGGGCTTGGCTCGAAGCTGAACCAGACTTCCTCTGGCCCTGGCTCAGCTCGGATCCGCGCCCGAAGGCGAAGGTCGAGATGCCACGCCACTAGCTCGGCCTCCGGTTTCGCCGCACCACCATCAACTTCGAGGTCGTCACGTGGCGCCGAAGCGATCTCGACGATAAAAGAGCCGCCGTACTTGTTGAGCTGAAAAGAGAGAAGGTCGATTCCGTTTGGCCGAAACCTCCGGAAATGTGGAAACGACCCAGAGAACGAGCGCAACCGGAGCAGGGGAACCACTTCTGCCTGAAGTGCCGCTCGCATCTCGTCGCGATCCGATTTCATGCTGTCTAACTGGGGTTATTGCTGCTAGTGAGAACGTTCATGGGGTGTGACATTGCGTTGATGAGAGGGTCGCACAGTGGGCTGTCAGGCTCTGTCAGTCGCTGCATCTCTTGGACTTGAGGGGATTGTAAGGCTCGGCGGCGGTGGGGAAAATGGCCGAAAGCCAGCCCTGACGCCCGCCGAAACGACGTGTTACGCGCGGTCATGGGTGCGGATACGCACCTCCCCGCAACTCGTACCCGAACTGAAAAACCGAGGGGCCCAGGACGATGCTCCCCCCGAGCGGATGCTTGCCACGAAGTCTCAAGGACGGTTCGCCCTGGCACGACTGCTCGCGGTGCCCGGCGAAAGCCACGCGGACGACCTCGGTGATCGACGCTGACGCAGGTGGGAAGATGGCCTGCGACCCGGCGGCCCCGGGTCCGCCTGTAACTGGGCCGGCGGGCGCACATCCAACGGTGACGTCGAGACCTTCGACTGCCAGGGAGGCGGACCACTTCCCGCCGGAGCTCTTCTGGAGCGTAACGTCGCCGTAGCTCGCGTAGTAGCCCTTCCCGAGCATGTAGTCGACATAGGCTCGGTCTGGAATCCAGAAGTCGAGGGCCAGGAATGGGCGACCGAAGCCGAGGTCGGTCGCAGGGGCTGAGGGCGCTACGCGGGCGAACCATAGAGCGGTAGCCCCATGCACAGGCCATGCGAGAGGACGGCCAGCGATTGTGAAGGTGCCGGCGCGGAGGAATTCGAGAAAGGAAACGCCCCACTGCCCCTTGGTGGGGTGCTCAACCAGAAACTCTCTCGCCCATTCGACGCCACCGGAGGCAAGCTCTCCGATGGTGATGAAGCGAAGACTGGCAGGGAGCCGGCGTCGGACGGTGGCCGGATCGAAGGCGAGATAGGTAACGATCTCTTCCGGTGCCGAGACGACCCACCGAGTGTGGGAGCCGTCGGGGAGGGTTGGCACCGGCGCGGAGGTCTCGGCCGCAAGAAAAGCCGGGCAGGCGAGCGCGACAATCAGAGCGAGGCGGCACATCTCGAGCTTGGCGTCTGCAACATGGGTGGGTGACATGAGGAGCCTATGTCTGCGCAATGTAGCGCCGATCTGGAGCTCTTGCTGCGAAGGATCGTGTTCATTGGGTGTGACATCGCTTGGATAGGAGTGTCGCACTCGGAGGTGGCAGGTGCTGTCAGGTGCTGTCAGTTGCTGCAGCGGCTTGATCTCTCCTGATTGTAGGGCTCGGAGGGCGTTGGGGAAAGGGCGCATTGTCACAGGGCTGAACCGAACTTGCGTCGTGGGGGCCGTGGGCATCTGCGCTACGTTGGTGAGGAGGATCGGGGGAGAATCGTCGGGTGATGTCGTTTTCGGGTGTAGGGATCTAGGCGGGATGTCGAGCGGCTTACGCGCGGGTTGGCGGGGATTGCTCCTGACGCTCGTCGCTGTCGCCGGGGCGGCGGGTGCCGGGGCGCGGCAGGGCGAGGAGGCGATGCGATCGTCGCGGGTCGGGTCGGTGACGATCGGCGCGAAGGTGCCGGAGGCGCTCGCCGGGCGCTTGCGCCAGCTTGTCGACGAGGCGGCGCGCTCGGAGCGGATGCGCGCGGCGGTCGTGCTGCACCGAGGCGAGCGGGTGCTCGAGGCTTACTTCCACGGGCAGATCGCCGCGGCGCCGCAGAACCTGAAGTCGATCACCAAGTCGGTCAACTCGCTCCTGGTCGGGATCGCGATCGATGACGGCCTGATCCCCGGCGTCGAAGCGACGCTACCGCGGCTGTTACCCGAAGCGTTCGCGGGCGCTCGCCATGGCGACAAGCGGGCGATCACGCTCCGGCAGCTGCTCACCATGTCCTCCGGGCTCGCGCTCGGCTACGGCGCCTTCCAAGCGAGTGGCGACTGGGTCGAAGCGGTGCTCGCCGCGCCGCTCGCCCATCTCCCCGGCGCGCGGCACCAGTACGACACGCCGGCGAGCCATCTGCTCTCCGCGCTGGTCGCGCGCGCCTGCGGCTGCGATCTCGAGCGTTTCGCCGACGAGCGGCTCTTCCGGCCGATCGGCGCGACGATCGACAGCTGGCGCCGCGCCCCCGACGGCGTGCCGATGGGTGGCAACGATGCGTACCTGACGGCGACAGGTCTCGCGGCCGTGGGCGAGCTGATGCGGCGCGGCGGAGTCGCTGCCGATGGCCGGCGCGTGGTCTCGGCCGAGTGGGTCGCGGCGTCGCTCGCGCAACAGATCGACCTGCCCGACCCCGAGATCAACCATGGCACGCTCGCGACCCGCGGCTTCGGCTACCTCTGGTGGCTGCTCGATTTCGCCGGCGAGCAGGCGTTCGCAGCGCTCGGCCATGGCGGCCAGGAGCTCGTCGTCTTTCCCGACCGCGAGCTCGTCGTGGTCTTCACCTCGCGCTGGCCCGGCCCCTCGTCGACCGAGCACTACCGACACTTGCGGCGCCTGCTCGACCAGCAGCTGTTGCCGGCCTACCCGCGAGCCGCCGCCGCGCCCTGAGCGGCCCGCTCGATCAGAAGCGCCAGCTCGCGCCCACGCTGACGACGCGGGCGAGCTCGAAGTCCTCGAGCTCGAGCAGCAGGCCGAGGCCGCTCGAAAACTCGTAGCGCGCGCCGGCGCCCAGGAGCAGCTCGCCCGCCGAGAAGTCGTCGACGGGCCGGCCGTCGCTCGGTCGGGTCACCTCCGCGTCCCACTCGATGTAGCCGACCTTGCCGTAGAGCGAGACCCGCTCGCCCACCGGCCAGCGCGGAACGAGAGCCAACGAGTAGCCGCTGAGCTCGGCCTGCACTTCGGGAAGCGGCAGAAGCAAGCCAGCCTCCGTCGCCGCGAGCGAGAGCGGGCAAGGATCGGTGGGAGGACAGGGCCGCGGGGTTCCCCGATGGCTGCCGAGGTCGTGATAGCCGGCCTGCACGGCGAGATGGCGGTGCAGCCCGTAGCCGACCTCGACGCTGGCGGCGACGTCCTCGTCGTCGACGGTCCAGCCGAAGTTGGCCGGTCCGAGGTTGCGCTCGCTGGCCACCTGGCCGAACCGCCCGGCGACGTACCAGGGCGAGTCGCCGGCGATCAGCGGCGTGGAGAGCAGGCCGCAGGCGACGACCCAGAAGATGCGACGGCGACGATCGACGCTCCGTTTCGACATCTCGATCTCCTTGTCGGGGCCGTCCGTTCCCCTTCGAGTGTCGCTCGCTCGTGACCCGTGCGGACGCTGTCTGGTCCGAGCCCCGATCCCGGATCCGCTCGCGAGCGCTCGAGCGACCTGCCGCTGCAGGGTCGAGATCGAGCTGCCCTCGACCTCACCCGGTGAGACGCAACGCTCGTGCCATGGGGTGACCTCGGAATGACCTCGGAGCGACCTCGGTGACGGGGGGCCTGGAGCAGGCGCCTTGCCGGCGCCGGACCGAGCCCTCAGCCCGCGCTGGCGAGCTCGGTGCGAATCGAGATCTCCCCGGCGAGCGTCCGGTGGACGGGGCACTTGTCGGCGATCTCGAGGAGTCGCTGACGCTGCTCTGCGTCGAGCGGTCCTTCGAGGTGGAGGGTCCTGTCGATCCTCGAGATCATCCCTTGCGTCGAGTCGCACTCCGCGCAGTCCTTGGCGTGGATCCGGTCGTGCCGAAGCACGACGCGCACCCCCTCGAGCGGCCAGCCCTTGCGCTGCGCGTACATGCGCAGGGTCATCGAGGTGCACGCTCCGAGGCCGGCGAGCAGGTAGTCGTAAGGTCCGGGCCCCTCGTCGGCGCCGCCGGCGTCGACCGGCTCGTCGGCGAGCAGCCGGTGTCGCCCGGCGGCGACGACGTTGGTGTAGCCGCTCGGTCCGCCCTCGACCCGGACCCGTCCGCGGGGCAGCGGCTCCGCCGCAGCCAGCTCCACGTAGCGCGCCGCCCAGGCCGAGAGCAGATGCCCGACCAGCTCGCCGTCGCGGGGATTCTCGAGCAGGAGGTGGTCGGCGCCCGCGAGCGAGACGAAGCTCTTGGGGTGGCGTGCCGCCTCGTAGATCGCGCGGGCGTGCTCGATGCCGACGATCTTGTCGACGGGCGAATGGAGCACCATCAGCGGCCGCCCGAGAGCGGCGATGTGCGCGCTCAGCGTGCGCTCCTCCAGGTCGCGCAGGAGCTGGCGGCGCACCGTGAAGCGACGCCCCGCGAGGACGACCTCGGCCTCGCCTCGGGCCTCGATCTCCGCTCGCGCGTCACCCAGGTGCGCGACGACGTGGCTGGGATCCTTGGGCGCGCCGATCGTCGCGACCGCGCGGACTTCGGGGATGCGGTGGGCGGCCGCGAGCACGGCGGCTCCCCCCAGGCTGTGACCGACGAGGAGCTGGGGAGCTCCGCCCAGATCGCCGCGCATGAAGTCGGCGGCCGCGACGAGATCGTCGAGGTTGGACGAGAAGTTGGTGTCGGCGAACTCCCCCGCGCTCTCGCCCAGACCGGTGAAGTCGAAGCGGAGCACGCCGAAGCCTTCGGCGACGAGCGCCTGCGAGATCCGGCCCAGGGCCTTGAAGTCCTTCGAGCAGGTGAAGCAGTGGGCTAGCAGCGCCCAGGCTCGAGCGCGATCGAACGGCTCGTCGACGCGCGCGGCGAGGCGCTCGCCGGTCGCGGAGGGAAAAGCGACTCTGGTCGATGGCATGGCGGTTCCCCGGGTGGTTGGATGTCGTCGCCGAGCGACGAGGGTACCTCAGGAGCGCTTCCCGTTCCGCGGCGCGGATCGCCGCGAGAGCCCTCGAGAGAAGGGCGCTGGACGGGTTTGAGTGGATCAGGGGCTCATGGCGAGCCCAAGGAGTCTCGTCCAAGGAATCGATATTCCGCTGGCGACTCAGCGAGCTCCGAGGCGGTTCGGGCGCTCGAGGAAGCTCCATCTACGGGAACACAGGCCGGCCAGGGCGCCTGCCGCGCAGCGCCCCGACGCGCTCCGACCTCCCCCTTCAATGGAAGGCTTTCGCGACGATCTCCCGCTCGAAACGAGGAGCGCGGCGCGCCGGTCCCGCTCCAATCGGTGAAGACCCGAGAAGATGGGGAACCGAGCGTGCGGAGCCGCTACCCGTTCGGTGCTCCGGCCGGCTCGTCTTCAGGGCTACTGCTTGCCTCGCCGGCTGCGGGGGCCCGCGCGTAGAAGCGGGTCAGGGTTCTGTCGCCGCGTCGACCGCCGCTGATTCTGGTCTCGACGAGCAGGGCGTCGTCGTCCTCCGTGAGCTCGAGCGTCTCTTCGGTCGTGAGCGCGCCGGCGCGGACGCGCCAGATCTTGAGTCGGCCGCGGTCGTCCCACTCGGAGCGCACGAAGGTCTCGGCTTGGTCGGCGCCAACCACGGTTTGCTCTCTACCGTCCGCGGTCGCCGGCCACTCGAGCCCGAGGCCGTCCCGGATCACGAAGCCGCTCTCCGCGCGCCGGATCTCGAGCTCGGCGGCCGCGCGCTCGAGCGTCGCCATCTGCTCGCGCAGCGCGCTCGGGTCGCCCTCGCCGGCGCCCGACGGTCGTCGGCCGAAGCCGTCGCCGCCGCCGGCACGGCCGCGACCTTTGAAGTGGCCGGGGCCGGCTTCCTGGGAGCCCTTGGATCGATCGGTGGCGAGCACCCAATGGCCAGAAAGATCGGGGCGCACGACCTCGCGGGCGAGCGCCGGCACGGTGGGCTGGAGCAAGGCAAGGCCGAAGATCAAAGTCGACGCACAGCGCATGAAGGCCCACCCTATCCCTTGACCGTCCACCCCTTCGCGGCGAGCAGGGTCCGGATGCGCTCGCGGTGGTCGCCCTGGATCTCGACGGCGACCGCGCCGGCGGTGCCGCCGCTGCCGCAGGCGCGCTTGAGCTCCTTGACGAGCCGCTGGAGGAAGAGTTGGTTTCGCGGCAGGCCGTCGACCACGGTCACCGTCTTGCCGCCGCGCCCCGACTTCTCGATGCGGAGCTTGGCGACGATCCGGTCGGGCACCGCCTCGTCGAAGCGTTCCGAGCAGCGGCAGCTCGCGGCCGGCCAGCCGCACTTCGCGCAGACGCTCCCCGCGCCGGTCGAGTAGACGGTGCCCTTGGGGAGTGTGGCCATGGCCGGAGCCTAGCGCGCCGCCCGAGGCGCCGGGGCCGCCGTTCGGGGCCGACGACTACTTCTCGAGCTTGGCCGCCGCGTCCTTGCCGGCGGACTTGACCGACTCCCAGGCGGACTCGACGCCTTCCTTGACCGACGCCCAGGCCTCCTCGCTCGACTCGGCGAGCTCGGCGAGCTTGGCCTTCCCGCTCTCGATCTTCGCCTCGAGCTCCTTTGCCTGCCGGGAAAGCCCGAGCTGGGCGTCCGCCGAGGCTCCCGACGCCTTGGCTCGGAGCTTCGCAGCCTCCGCCTTCCACTCGTCGAGCTGCGCCTTCATCTTCTGCTGGTAGAGCTCTCTCTCGCTCATGGTCGGTCTCCAGGGGTCAGAGTCGAACGCCGCTCCTGACGAGGATCGCCACGAGCAGCCCGGCGACGAATCCTCCCGCGGTCGTCAGGAACAGCAGCATGGCGGCCGGCACGTCTCCGCTCAGCGAGAGAAAGTGCACGGAAACCGGCGCGGTGTTCTGGAGGACGACGATCGTCAACGCCGCGGCGGTGACGAGGAGGGCGATCAGCTTGGTCGTTCGCATGAAGGCTCGCCTCCTTCCCGTCGTGGAGGAGTCCACGACGTCGACCTGCCATGTTACTAGGGTGTCGATCGGCGGCGGTGAAGCGTGGAAACGCGAGAGACCGCTCCGATGTCGCGGCGGTTGCCGCTCGCGCTCCCGCCGCCCGTGACGCCGTCGAACGACGGGACCGGCCCTGGCGAACCATGGCCGGTCTCGCCGCTTGGGAGAGGAGCCTCAGGGGCAGGCGGGCGCGCCGGTGGCGGCGCTCCAACCGCAGACCCCCGCGCTCTCGAAGGAGTCCGCGAAGAGCCAGCAGCGCGCCAGGAAGACCTCGGAGTTGTTCTCCGGGTTCGTCCCGAGCAGGTCGGCCTCGCTGCGGAAGGCGACGAGGGTGCCATCGGCGGAGATCGAGGGCTGGAAGCTCGGACTCTCGGGCACGTCGGTCGAGGTCGTGACGCGGGTGACGATCTCGTCGAGAAGGTCGCCGATCGCGATCTCGACGACCGGGCCAAGGGTCGTGCCCTGAAAGGCGGCGCGACGGCCGCTCGCATCGAGGGTCGGGGTCGTGCCGCCGTCCAACTGGTCGAAGGCGGCGGTGGAACGCCGGTAGGAGAAGACTCTGTCGAGGTTCGACGGGTTCTCTCCGGTGAAATCGCCGAAGGAGTGGAGGACGAGGAGGTCGTTGTCCTCCGAGAGGTGGCGACCGTTGTTGGCGATCAGCGTGAACCCGGTCCCCATCGAGCCGTTGCCGCTGTCGAACGTGGAGCTCGTGATCTGCGTCGTCGACGGCCCCGCCCGGTCGTGGAGGAAGAGCTCGAAGGAGCCGTCGGCGTTGCCGCCCGTCAGGTTCCCCTCCGAGTCGAACAGGACGATCGATCCGTCGCGGCTGAGCGAAGGGTCCTGGCTCAAGAGCGGTGAGTCGGTGATCCGGGTCGCGATCAGCACGGCGGGAGGCGAGGAGGGCGAGAGCGTCGTCGTCGAGACCTCGTCGTTGCCGTCGCTGTTGACGCCGCTCGGCACCGCGCTGCCGGCGTAGGCCACGGTCTCGCCGTCGTCGCTGATCGAGGGGTAGGCGTAGTAGCCGCTCGGGGCACTCGTGACCTGGACGAGCATCGCGGCGCCGCGGTCGTAGACGAAGATCTCGAAGCTGCCGTCGGCGTTGCCACCGGTGAGGTCGTCGTTCGAATGGAAGACCAGCCGGTTGCCGTCGGCGTCGAGCGCGGGCGCGTCGGCGCTCTTGCCCGAAGTCGCGATCGACGTCACCTGGGTCAAGGTCGACGTCGCGATCTCGTGGAGGAAGACCTGGCGGAGGCCGGAAGGGTTGCCGCCGGTGAGGTCGGCGCGGCTCGAGAAGGCGACCCAGGCGCCGTCGGCGCTGAGAGCGGGCACGCTGTTGAAGCCGGAAGCGGTCGTCGTGACCTGGCTCAGCAAACAGCTCCGCGCGGCGGCAGCGGGCCGCGCGGGCAGCAGGGCGACCAGCGCGAGCAGGGCGAGGGCGGGCGGCGAGAGCGGGCGGGCGGTGGCGCGGAGAGCGGTGCTCGAAGCTCGGGCGGTGGTCATGGTCGGTCCTCCAGCCCAACAAACGCCGTTTCGTGCCGGCGGGGACCAGGAGCGAGTGGTCCCTGCCGCCCGGTTTCGTCGTTTGTTGGGCAGGTCCTTCCTGGAGGAAGCCCGATGACCGCCGACAACGTGCAGTCCCGCAACGTCCGAGATCTCCTCAAGCCGGCGCTGGTCCTGGCGCTCCCGCTGCTCGTTCCTCTCGCGCCCCTCTACGCCCAGTGGCAGGCGGCGACGGCGGTGCCCGGGGCGCCCGCGACCACCAAGGCCGACCCACCGTCGGTCGCGATCGCGGCGGACCAGTCGGTGGCGATCGCCTGGCGGCAGCACCCGTACGACATCTGGGTCGCCCTCCGCCAGGGCCCCGCGGGCGCTTGGACGACCGAACGGATCAGCGAGGCGACCACGCTCACGCAGCCGCAGATCGCGATGAACGAGGATGGCGATCTGATCGTCGCCTGGACCGGTTTCGGCCATGTGCTCGCGCGCTACCGCCCCGCGGGCGGGCCCTGGGAGGCGGTCAAGACGCTCGAGATCCACTCCTCCGGCTGGGTCCGGGGGGACGTCCGGGCGGCGATCAACGAGCAGGGCGACGTGCTGGTCGGCTGGACCACCTACGACGGACCGCCGGTGACGCGCCTCGAAGTCCGCACCATGCAGCGCTCGCGATCGGGACCCTGGCCAGCGACCGGCACGGCCGAGATCGCGGGCTTCCCGGCCAGCGACTGGGGCGATCTCGACGTCGCGCTCGACGACGCGGGCTGGTCGGCCGCGGCCTGGACGATGCCCTACGCCGCGTTCGAGGGAGGTACCGATTCGGTTTACGTGCTGCGGGGCGCGACCCGTCCGCCGGGTGGGGCCTGGGGCGAGGCGATCGACCTCTCCGAAAGGGGCGCGGCGGCAGGGACCATTCCGTGCGAAGAGGGGCACCCGGCGATGCCCGATGCACGAGGTCCGCGGCTCGAGGCAGGCGCCACCCCCGGGCAGCTCGCCGTCGCCTATCTCTTCAACCCGACCGCGGTCGAATGGTCCGGCGTGCCCGATCCCGGCCCGGGCTGCTACGAGACCGAGGACGGCGTCGTGCACTACGCTCAGGGCACCTTCGCGGCACCCCCGACCGACTGGCTCTCGATCGGCTCGAACGTCATCGGAATGTCCGCCCCGGTCCTCGGCGTCCGGGGCGGGCACTGGGGTCTGGGCTGGCTGGAGGACGCCGCCGAGGGCAACGAACAAGCGCATTACGCGCGCTTCGGCGTCGACGCGGCCGGGCAGGCGATCGCGCCCTCGCTCGATCACTACCTCGGCGGAGACACCATCGGCGGTGTCCAGTCAGCCATCGCTTTCGACGCCGCGGGAGACGGCCGCGGGCTCTTCGCCGCCAGCGAGAGCTCGACCGACGTCGCCACCGGCTGGAGCTCGCTCGCCGGCGGTGGCGACCCCGAGGGTCCGGTCGGAATGGGCGGCGACGTCGAGATCTCGCCCGGGGTGCGCACCCTCGACCTGGCTTCGACTTGCGAGGGCTACGGCGTCGCCGTCTGGGCGGCAACCGATCGGCAGATCTACCTCGCGGAGTACGCGCCCGGGCGACCCGCCTGCCGGATCTTCAAGGATGGCTTCGAGAGCGGCGACAGCGACCGCTGGTCGACTCCCTAGCCGCCGAGCTTCGCCAGCCGGTCCGCGGTCAGCCGGGTCTTCTCGTGCTCCGGACCGCGCTCGGCGAGGAGATCGCGATAGGCGCGTTCGAGCTCGCGGCGCGCCTCGTCGCGACGGCCGAGGGCGGTGAGCGCGGCGCCGAGATTCGATCGGGCGCTCGCCGTCAGCCAGTGCGACGCACCGAGCTGGCGCTCGCGCGCCTCGAGCGCCGCCCGGATCGTGGGCTCCGCCTCGAGCGGCCGGCCGAGGTCGAGCAGGACGCCGCCGAGGATATTGCGGGCGTAGGCGGTGAGCGGATGCTCGCCGCCGAAGGCCGCGAGCGCGAGCGCCTCGGCGCGGCGCGCCGGCGCTTCCGCCTCGGCGGGTCGATGCGCGAGCCAGAGGAGATTCGCGTAGCTCGTGAGCGTCCGCAAGTAGTCGGGGTGGCGCTCGCCGAGCAGCTCCTCCTGCGCCTCGAGCGCTTCGCGGTAGAGCGGCTCGGCGTCGGCGAGGCGGCCCTGGATGTCGAGGATGCCCGCGAGGTTGGCGAGGGTCATGGCGAGCAGCGGATGGCGCTCGCCGCGGGCGGAGCGCACCCGCGCGACCGCCTCGCGATGGAGCTCCTCCGCCTCTTCGAGCTCGCCATGCTCGCCGAGCGCGAGCGCGAGGTCGTTGACCACGTTGGCGAGCTCGAGCGGCTGATCGGTCGTCTGGCGCGCCAGGTGGAGCGCTTGACGGCCGGCGAGAATCGCCTCCTCGCCGCGCCCCCGTTGGCGCAGCACGACGCCCAAGCCATCGAGCGCCATGGCGCGCGCGCTCGAGGGCTTGGGCCCGAGCCCGTCCAATGCGCGGCGCAGCTCCGACTCGGCCTCGTCGAGCTTGCCCTGGTCGCGCAGGTCGATCGCGAGCGCCGTGCGGAGCCGTGCCTCCGACTCGCCGTCGGCGTCGCCGAGGCGCGCGAGCGCGCGACGGTGCTCGGCCTCGGCTTCGGCGGCGAGGCCGAGATTCCGGTAGGTGGCGCCGAGCGTCTCGCGCAGGTCGGCCTCGAGCTCGGGCTGACCGGTGAGGTCGAATCCGAGATTCTCGGAGGCGCGGCCGAGGAGCGCCGCGACCGTGACGTTGCGCCCCTCGCCGCGCAACGGGTCGGCCGACATCAGGATCGAACGGAGTAGCTCGTTGAGCTGGGTCGCGCGCGTCGCGGCCGCGCGCGCGAGGTCGCGCTCGTGCGTCGCGCGGCTCGCCTGCCAGAGCGCGAGGGTGGTGCCCGCGAGGAGCGAGAGCAGGGCGATCGCGGCGGCAGCAACGGCGAGCCGGTGGCGCCGAACGAACTTGCCAGAGCGGTAGCCGAAGGTCGAGCCGCGCGCGGCGACCGGGAGGCCGTCGAGGTAGCGGGAGAGGTCGTCGGCGAGCGCCGCCGCGGAGAGGTAGCGCCGTTCGGGCTCCTTGCGCAGCGCCTGGAGAACGATGGTGTCGAGGTCGCCTGCGAGCTCGCGCACGGCGATCGCGCCCACGCCTCCGGCGGCGGCCACCGAGCTCGGCTTCGGCGGCTCGAGATCGCAGATCACCCGCTCGATCTCGGTGGCGCGCTCGGTCTCGAAGCGGTAGGGATTCGCGCCGGCGAGCAGGCGAAAGAGCAGAACGCCCAGCGAGTAGACGTCCGTCGCGGTGGTGACGACCTCACCGCGCACCTGCTCCGGGCTCGCGTATTCGGGCGTCAGCCAGCGCGCCACCGTGCGCGTCGGCGTGGCGGCCAGGTCCGTCTCGGCGCCGAGGAGCTTGGCGATGCCGAAGTCGAGCAGCTTGGGCTCGCCCGCGGCGGTCACCAGAATGTTGGACGGCTTGAGATCGCGATGGACGACGAGCGCCCGGTGGGCGTGATCGACTGCGGCGCAAACGCCGAGGAAGAGCTCGACGCGGGAGCGAATCGAGAGCGCACGGCTCGTGCAGAACTCGTCGATCGGGACGCCGTCGACCGGCTCGAGAACGAGATAGGGGAACCCCTCCGGCGTCGTGCCGCCGTCGATCAGGCGGGCGATGCCGGGATGCTCGAGCTGCGCCAGCATCTGGCGCTCGCGGCGAAAGCGCTCGAGCCCTTCGGGGCCGGCGAAGGCCTCACGGACCAGCTTGAGGGCGACCGTCTGGTCGAACTCGCCATCCGCGCGCCGCGCCTGGAAGACGAGTCCCATGCCGCCGCGGCCGATC
Source organism: uncultured Acidobacteriota bacterium (assembly GCA_963700315.1). Classification (GTDB taxonomy): domain Bacteria; phylum Acidobacteriota; class Thermoanaerobaculia; order Multivoradales; family JAGPDF01; genus JACTMI01. The sequence continues at coordinate 555,038 of CAVOXC010000011.1, forward strand.
GGCGCGACGATCTCCCAGGGTCCGAAGCGGGTGCCGGCAACGGGGGGAGCCGCCGCGGCGAGCGCTTCCGACCGGGCGAGGGCGGCGGCGCGCTCGAACCCGTCGCTCTCTTCGTCGTGCGCGCCGAGCAACGCCGCGAGCGTCGGCGCGAGCTCGCGGTCGTCGCCGGCGAGCCGCTCGAGATAGGCGGCGCGCTCGGCGCGGGATTGCTCGGCGACCTCGAAGAAGAGCTCTTTCAGTCGGGGCCAGCGTGCGGGGTCGATCACGCCGTCGCCCCGCCCTCGAGGCGCGCGAGCAGGAAGGCGCGCGCCATGGCGGCCTCGCGTTTGACCGTGGTCGGCGAGAGACCGAGCGTCTCGGCGGTCTCCTCGACCGAGAGCCCGGCGAGGTAGCGCAGCTCGACGATCTCGACCTGGCGCGGGTCGAGGCGGCCGAGCTCGACCAACGCGCTGTCGAGCTCGAGGAGATCGAGGACCGGCGGGGGCGTCCCCGGCCTCAAGTCGCCGATCGTCACGGTCTCGACGCCGCCACCCCGCTTGGCGCGTCCCTTGGCGCGAGCGTGGTCGATGAGGACCTGGCGCATCACCTTGCCGGCGAGGGCGAGCAGCCGCTTGCGGTTCGAGACGTCGAGGTCGTGGGCGCGGCGCAGCCGCAGGTACGCCTCGTGAACCAACGCCGTCGGTTGCAGCGTGCCGCCGCGAGCGCCGAAGTCGAGGGCGTGGAGAGCGAGCTTCTTGAGCTCGGCATAGAGCTCCGGCACCAGCCGATCGAGATCGACCGGCGGCTCCGCGCTCACCGTGCCGGGCCTCCCGTCATGACCTCGAGGCTAGCATCCGCGCCCCGGTGCCGCCGCCGCTCTCGCCGGGCCGCTCGCCTTCTCCTGGGCGGCCGCGACCTTTGAAGTGGCCGGTGCCGCAGGCGCGCTCGAGCTCCCTGCCGAGCTCCTGGAGGAAGGCGCGGTTCCCGGGCAGGCCGTCGACCACCGTCACCGTCTTGCCGCCCCGCCCCGCCTTCTCGATGCGCAGCTTGGCGACGATCCGCGCCGGCACCGCCTGGTCGAAGCGCTCCGAACAGCGGCAGTTCGTCGCCGGCCAGCCGCATTTCGCGCAGACGCTCCCGGCGCCGGTCGCGTAGACGGTTCCTGGCGGAAGTCTCGCGGCCACGAGCGGAGCCTATCGCCGGAGCGCCACGCGGCGGCTCGCGCGCGCAGATCGCGGTCGCCGCGGCCGGATCAGTCGCCCACGCTCGGCATGGCGAGCCCGATCCGCGCGAGCAGGGCGCGAAATCGTGGGTCGCCGCGCAGTTCGGCGAACAGTGGCTCGACGGCGAGGTAGACGAGATAGTCCGAGCGCTCCGCATAGGCGCGCTCGAGCGAGTCGAGCGCGGCGTCCCGGTCGCCCAGCCCGAGCGCGGCGAGGGCGAACTCGTAGGGCGGTACGTAGCCTCCACGCGCCCGTTCGCGCAGCTCGACGACGAGTGCCTCGGCGCGCGCTCGGTTGCCGCGCGCTCCTTCGGCGTGGGCGAGGTAGGCGAGCGCGGTCGAGGAGCGGTCGGTGAGATTGGAGAACGTCTCGTACT
>CAVOXC010000012.1:0-105685 GCA_963700315.1 uncultured Acidobacteriota bacterium
CGCATGCTCGATAAAGCGTCCGACCATCTATCGCACCCGGATCGTCTCGCTCATTCCCGGAACTCCCGGCCGCAGCCGGCAGACGCCGCGCACGATCAGGTCGATCTCCACCCCGGCGCGCGAGGCGTCGTAGAGCGCCCGCACGATCTCCGGGTCCTCGAGCGAATTCATCTTGGCGACGATCCGGCCTCTCCTGCCGCCGCGCTGGTGCTCCGCCTCCCGCGCGATCAACGCCAGCACCCGCTTGCGCATGCTCGTCGGAGCGACCACGAGCTTCTCGAAGCGCTGGTCGCCGAGGTGGCCCGAGGTCAGGAGATTGAAGAGCTGCGCCGCGTCAGCTCCGAGCACCGGGTCGCAGCTGAACAGACCGAGATCGGTGTAAAGCTCGGCCGTGTCGGTGTTGTAGTTACCGGTCGCGAGGTGAACATAGGTCCGAAGTGCATCGGCTTCCTGGCGCACGACCAGCGAGACTTTGGCGTGCGTCTTGTACCCGAGGACACCGTAGGCGACATGCGCTCCGGCGCCTTCCAGAGCTTCCGCCCATTCGATGTTGCGGGCTTCGTCGAAGCTCGCCTTGAGCTCCACCAGGACCGCCACCTGCTTGCCGCGCTCGGCGGCCTCGATGAGCGATTGCACCACCGGGCGAGTTGCGAGAGGTGCGATAGAGGGTCTGCTTGATTGCCAACACCGCCGGATCCTCTGCCGCGATCTGCAGGAAGGCGCTTGACCGAGCTCGAGAAGGCGTCGTAGGGGTGATGCACCAGGAGGTCGCCGCTGCGGATGACGCGAAAAACGTCGACTTCGCGCGCTTCACCCGAAAGATCCAGACGCGGATGAACCGCAGGTCTCCACTTCGTTTCCTGCAGGCCGGGAAGCGGCAGCGCGGCAAGTTGAAAGAGGTCCCGCGCCGCCAGCGGCGGCCGGACCTCGTAGAGATCCTCCGGCCCCACCCCAAGCTCCTCGGCGAGGAGCAGGCGCATCCACTCCGGCATCTCAGGCACGACCTCGAGACGCACCACCGCTGCGAAGCGACGGGCGCGAAGATCCTCCTGCACCGATTCAAGAAGATCCTCCGCCTGCTCCTCGTGCCTGGCAACGTCGGCCGCGCGAGTGACCCGGAAGGGATAGGACTCGAGAAGCTCCATCCCCGGAAAGAGCCGTTCGAGGTGCTCCGCGATCACCGCCTCGAGAGGGATGAAGCGCAGCGAGTCCGGAAGCTGGATCCAGCGTGGCAGGCTCGCCGGCACCTTGAGGCACGCGAAGCGGACCTCGGCGCTAGTCGGCGTGCGCAACGCTACCGCCAGAGAGAGCGAGAGATTGGAGATGAACGGAAAAGGGTGCGAGGTGTCAAGTCCGAGGGGCGTCAGAATCGGATAGACGTAGCTGGCGAAGAACTTCTCGACAAAGGCCTTCTCGGTTGCGGCAAGGTCTCACCGTACCGCACCAGCTCGAGTCCGTTCCGCGCCAGCGCAGGAAGAAGCTCCTCGAGCAACAGGGCGCGCTGCTCCTGGCATCGCGGACGGACCCAGTCGCCGATCTCCGCCAGCTGCTGCGCCGGAGTTCGGCCGTCGGGAGAGAGGCTCTGCGATTTGCTCTGTTGCTGGAGCTTCAAGCCCCCGACCCGCTTCATGAAGAACTCGTCGAGGTTGCCGCCAAAGATGGCGATGAACTTGAGGCGGTCGAGAAGTGGCACTGCCGGATCGTCGGCCTCGGCCAGAACCCGCGCATTGAACTCGAGCCAGGAGAGCTCGCGGTTGAGAAAGGGCGAAGCCTCCTCAACGGCGGCACCTTTCGGTCCGCTCCCGGTCTCCAGGATCATCCGGCTGATGGTTTCGGTCATGGTGCCCCGCCCCGAGGGACCCGTGAGTCCCGGCTGCGCCGTCGAAGGTCGGCCCGTCGAGTCTACTCCTGCGAGGTTACAACGAAGTGCCGGCGGATGACCTCCCGGCGACCACCGATGGTAGGATTCGCTCTCGCCAGCATTACGATCGCCGACCGAAACCCGCAGATTCCGCCCGAGGGCCGCATGAGACTCGACTCGATCATCAAGAGGTTCCTGCCTCACGAGGAGCGTTTTCAGGAGCTCCTCCTCAAGGACACCCAGAATCTGACTCGTGCCGCAGAACTCTTCCTCGCCATTGCGCAGAGCACGAAGCTCGAGGACCGGCGGATCAAGCTGGTCGAGCTCAAGGCGCTCGAGCACGAGGGCGACGAGATCACCCGTCAGGTATTCGAGGCGTTGAACCGGTCGTTCATCACTCCGCTCGACCGCGAGGACATCCGCTCGATCGCGGTCGACCTCGACGACATCCTCGACTTCCTCGAGGGCATCGCCCGCTATCTGGTCATCTTCCAGATCGACGAGGCGCCGGAGCCGCTGACCCGCTTCGCCGAAATCCTGCTCGAAATGGTCGGGCAGATCGACTCGGTCACCCGTTCTGATCTGGGACCTGGGCAACGAGCGGCAGGTGCGGGACGCGCTGGTGCGGATCTCGGAGCTCGAGAATCAGGGCGACGACCTCTTCCTCACCGTGATCGCCGACCTCTTCCGCGCCGACAGCGGACGCAACGCCATGGAAACAATGAAGTGGAAGGAGATCTACCAGAATCTCGAGGATGCGTGCGATTCCTGCAAGGATTTCACACACATCATCGGCAACGTGGTGATCAAGAACGCCTGAGCCGGAGTCCGCCGCCCCGCCATGACCGTTCTCGTCGCCATCATCGTCGTCGCGCTGGTCTTCGACTTCCTGAACGGCTTCCACGACGCCGCGAACTCGATCGCCACCGTCGTCTCCACGCGGGCGCTCTGCGCCCAGCAGGCGGTCGCCTGGGCGGCGTTCTTCAACTTCGTCGCCGCCTTCGTGCTTCGGCACCCAGGTCGCCAAGACCATCGGCAAGGGGGTGGTCGATCCGCCGATCGTCGATCGCTGGGTGGTGTCTCGCCGGCCTGGTCGGGGCGATCGTCTGGGAACCTCTTCACCTGGGTGCCTCGGCCTGCCGATCTCCTCCTCGCACGCGCTGATCGGCGGCGATGGCCGGCGCGGCGGTCGCCAAGGGCGGCAGCGGCGTCTGATGCGGGCCGGCTGGACTCCGAAGATCACCGTGTTCATCGTGCTGTCGCCGCTGGTCGGGCTGGCTGCTCGGGTTCAGCCTCATGGTGGCGGTCTGCTGGATCGTGCCGGCAGCGCGCCCGTGGACAGGTCGGACCGGTTCTTCCGCCGGGCCAGCTCGTCTCGGCGGCGTTCTACAGCCTCGGCACGGCGGCCAACGACGCCCAGAAGACGATGGGGATCATCCGCGGTGCTGCTCGTTCGCCACCGGCTTGCGGCGAAGATTCCACGTGCCGTCTGGGTCGTGCTGACCTGCCATGCCGCGATCGCTCTCGGCACCCTTTTCGGCGGCTGGCGGATCGTCAAGACGATGGGCATGAAGATCACCAAGCTCAAGCCGACCGGGCGGATTCTGCGCCGAGACCGCCGGCGCCATCGACGCTCGTCGGCAGCGACGCTCGGCGGCATTCCGGTCTCCACGACGCACACCATCACCGGCGCGATCATGGGCGTCGGCGCGACCAGCACGCCTCGGCCGTGCGCTGGGGGGTCGCCGAGCCGCATCGTCTGGGCCTGGGTGCTCACGATCCCGATCGCCGCGGCGGTCGCGGTGCTGCTGCTACCTGGTGGTCTCCCGCTTCCTCGGGCCTGATCCTGTAGCAGCAGTTTCCCGGATCGCCTCTTCTCTGATTCAATCCTGGGGACGATGTGCCCGGCGTCCAGCAAGCCACGCTCTCCGACCTCCCCTCCGCGCCGCAGGACGGGCAGCCCCGTCGTGGAGGCACCGGGGCGCATCGCCGCCATCGACATCGGCTCGAACTCGATTGACATGGTGATCGTGGAGCGCGGCGGCGCCGGTGGCTACCAGGTCCTGGCACGCGAGCGCGACATGGTGAGGCTCGGAAGTCGGCGCTCGCCGACGGCTCGCTGTCGCCCAAGGCGATGCGCAGGGGCCTCGAAGCGCTGCTCAAGATGACCACCCTGGCGCGGCTCAAGGGCGCGGGAGCGATCGTCGCCGTCGCCACCAGCGCCGGTGCGCGAAGCCGGCAACGGCCGCGACTTCCTGGCCCAGGTCCGGGCTATCACCGGTGTCGACGTTCGGATTCTCGTCCGGCGAGGAGGAAGGGCAAGCTGATCTTCCGCGCCGTGCAGCATGCGGTCGACGTCTCCCGCGGCACAGTCGTGCTGGCCGATGTCGGCGGCGGTTCCACCGAATGGTGCGTAGCGCGGCAGCGGCGATCTGCGCTCGGTGCAAAGCGTTCCTCTGGGCTCGCTGCGCTGCTCGGCAATGCTCGACGGCGATCCGCCCGCTCCGCGCTCCGTCGATCGCCTTCGTCGCACGGTGGGCGAGGGCTCGAGAGCTCAGGACTCCCACGAGTATCGATCGCCTCATCGCCACCTCGGGAACCGCCGCCTGCTGCGGAGACCTCGCCGATCTCCTCGCCGGCCGCGAGCTCGGCGCGATGATCGGAGGTCTTCGCGAGCTCCGGTTGCGCGACCTCAGTCGCGTCGTCGATTCTCCAGGCGCTGACCATCAAGGAGATCGCCGCCCTGCCGCCGGTGGGCCCGCAGCGATCGGGCTCGATCCTGGCGGGCGCGATCCTCCTGCAGGATTTGGTCGAACGAGCGGGAGCGGATCGCCTCTTTCTCTGCGACCGGGCGCTGCGCGAAGGCCTCGTGCTCGAGACGCTCGGCGCGCCTGTGACCAAGAGCTCCCCGTCGTCGGAGAGGTCCGCCGCCGGCAGGTCCTGGACCTCGCCGGCCGCGCCCCCGGGATGCTGCCACACGCGCAACAGGTAGCACGTCTCGCAGTCCGGCTCTTCGATGTCACGGCGCCCGGTCCACAACCTGGGTGCGCGCGAGCGCGAGTGGCTCGAATTCGCCGCCCTTCTGCACGACATCGGCCACTCCATCCATTTCGAGCGCCATCACAAACACAGCCACTACCTCATCCTCACCGCCGACCTCGACGGCTTCGATCCGCGGGAGATCGAGATCATCGCCGAAGTCGCGCGCTTCCACCGCGGACCGCCGCCGCGATCGAAACATCTCTCCTTCGCGGCGCTGCGTAGCTGGCAGCAGCGCTCCGTCGAGAAGCTCGCCGCCCTGTTGCGCGTAGCCAATGCGCTCGATCGCACCCACGCCACTCGCGTCGTCGAGCTCTACGCTTCGCTCAAGGGGAGGCGGGAGGTGATCATCGAGGTGATGTCGCCGTTCGAAGTCGATCTTGAGCTCCAGGCAGCGCGTCATCGAGCGCGGCTCTTCGAGCGCCTCTTCGGACGCCGGCTGACTTTCAGGCAAGGCCTCAAGAAGCCCTCGCGCCAGCGCTAATCTGCGCTGTCACAAGGAGTTAACAACCGGCTCGGGAGCGGCGCCGGAAAGCGCTGCGGAAATTCACTGGCCGGGCCCCGCAATCTCCCCGTTCCGAATCGAGTAGCCGCGCACAAGCCTCTTGTTTCTCTCATTTAGGCAACCTGCACAAGAAACAGTGCAGAACGCTGCGGAGCGCACTCCGAGCACGCATTCCAGCCTTTGGCAGGAGCGTTTTCCACAGCCTTTTCCGCGCCACTTGCGGAGAACTGCCAGAAGGCCCGCCGAGAGCCGTTTCGCCGGCGTTGTACACTCGCGCAGCACCGTTCATGGCCTACTCCTTCGCCCCTAGACTCCGCCTCGCTCCGCTCTGGCCGGCGCTCGCCGCACTCGCCCTGGCGGCGGTCCTGGCGTCGATCCTGCTGCCGCGCACGCTCGCCCAAGCGGCGACCGCCCAGTTGGCGCAGGGGGCGAAGCTGATCATGGCGGCGGTGCCACCGCCGGCTGCCCTTACCGGCCCCGATCTCGCTCTCCAAGGGCATCTCCGGCACCTCGTTGCGGGAACCGATTTCCGGATCACCGTCGTCGCTCTCGACGGCACGGTGCTCGCCGACAGCGAGCGCAGCGACCTCGAGCTCGCGAAAATGGACAATCACCGGGCCCGGCCGGAGATCGTCCAGGCTCTGGCCCGCGGCGAAGGTAGCGCGGTCCGCCACAGCGATACCACCGGGCACGACACGCTCTACGCCGCCCGTCTGGTCCACGATGGCGTCGGCCGCACCTGGATCCTCCGCCTGGGCCAGCCGCTCTCCGCGATCTCCGCTCTCAACCGCCACCTTTCCCGCATCCTGATGCTCGCAGTCGCCGCCGCGCTCGCTCTGGTCGCCCTGGTCTCCTGGTGGCTCACGCGCGAGCTCTTCAGGCCGCTCGGGAGCCTTCTCGCCGCCGCGGACATCATGGGCCGCGGCGATTACACCGCCCCCATCCGCATCCCGGAACAGCGTGAGCTCGCACGCCTCGGCAACTCGCTGCAACGCATCGCGCGCCATGCCGACGAGCAGCTTCGCGCAGTCGAGGCAGAGCGCGATCACCTGCGCGCCACGGTGGCGGGAATGATCGAGGGTGTGCTGGTGACCGACGCCCGGGGCAAGGTCCAGCTCTTGAACCCCGCCTTCAGCGCGATCTTCGGCGTTCCGGCGAGCTCTTCTCCTGCCGACGTGCTCGATCTCGCCCGTGAGCCCCGGCTGGTCGACCTCATCCAGCAGGTGCTCGCCGACGGCTCCGAGCGCAACGTGCTCCTCGAACGGTTGGAGCCGGTCCGCCGCACGCTGGCGCTCGCCGGCTCGAAGCTCGGCACGCGGGAGGGAGCCGTCGTCGTAGTGCGCGACATCACGGAGGCAGAGCAACTGAACCGGATGCGCCGCGACTTCGTCGCCAACGTCTCGCACGAGCTGCGCACACCGCTCTCGGCGATCCAGGGCTACGCCGAATCGCTCTGCGACGGCGCCCTGGAGGATCGCGATACTGCCCTGCGATTCAGTCAGCGAATCGTCGAACAGTGCCGGCGGCTGGCGGCGCTGCTCGCAGACCTCCTGACACTCTCCCGGCTCGAGGGCAAGGAGCCCCTCGAGACGCTCGAGCCGGTCGCTCTGCGCAACGTCGCCCGGGAGGCGATCGAGCTCGTGGCGGGGCAGGCCGCAGCGAAGCAAGTCACGGTCGAGCTCGTTCCGGGAGACTCGCCGGTGGTGCCCGGCGATCCCGAAGGCCTCTTCCGGCTGCTCGCGAATCTCCTCGAGAACGCCGTCAAGTACAACCAGCCGGGAGGCCGGGTCGTCATCGTTCTCGATTCCCGGGCCGACCAGGCGGCGATCGAGGTCTCCGACACGGGAATCGGAATTCCTGGTTCGGCCCTACCGCGAATCTTCGAGCGTTTCTACCGTGTCGACAAGAGTCGCGCACGCGAGGAGGGCGGCACCGGACTCGGCCTGGCGATCGTCAAGCACGTGGCGCAGGCGCACCAGGGCCGGGTCGAGGTGGAGAGCGAACCCGGCAAGGGCTCGAAGTTCCGCGTCCTGTTGCCGCTGCGCCGCCCGTAGCCCGCCAGCCCACCCCCCTCGCTCCTTCTGCTCCGCGCCTCTGGCGCCCCGTCGATCGGCCTGTCGCAGGCCTGTCACATCGGCGTCGCAGCTTCGCTCGCCGCCGCCGCTATCTTTCGTGGGACTCGCGGCGCACTCTCGAATCCAACTCGACGGGGGTAGCGGCCGGCAACCGATCCATCGACCTCTAGGGAGGAGTTTCACCATGCGCAAGTCTCTCGTGTTCACCGCTGTTCTCTGTCTGCTCGCCTTGGCGCTCGGGGTGGTCGCATCCGCCGACGCCCAGATCGCCGGGCCTCTACTTCGTCGAGGTCTCGAAGGACGACCGGGTCTACGTCTTCAATACCCCGGAGCGCTTCAAGGCGTGGTCGGCCAGCGGCGAGATCGGCTCGGCGGTGACGCTCATCGGCCGGGCGGAGGACGGCAGGACACTGGTCGGCGAGAATGAGACCGCCATCGACCTCTACCTCTTCAAGCACAACCTCCCGGCGTATGACCGCCCGACGCCCCAGCCGGAGGCCCCCGCCTTCGCTGTCTCCTGGAAGGACGGCAAGACGACCATCAAGACGAAGTCCGCCGAGCTCAACATCTCCAATCGCATGCAGGTCCGCTTCACCCACGAGGATCTCGACATCAACAGCGCGACCTCAAAGCCCGAGCGCGACAGCTTCCGGTTGCGGCGCATGAAGATGAAGTTCGACGGTTGGGTCTACAACAAGGATCTGACCTATGAATTCCAGGCGAATTTCGCCGATTCCGCGAACCTCCTGGAGGACGCCGAACATCAACTACGACTTCACCAAAGGCAGGAAGGCGGTCATGGTCAAGGCCGGCCAGTTCAAGGTGCCGTTCGGCCGGCAGGAGCTCACGCTCCTCCGGCTCGCAGCAGTTCGTCGACCGGGCGCTGGTCTCGAACACTTTCGCCCGCGGTCGCGACATCGGCGTTCAGCTTGGGGTACGCCGTTCTCGAGCAAGATCGACTGGCGATCGGCCTCTTCAACGGCAACGGGCGCACCGTATCGCGCAACGACAATCGACGACCTGCAGCTCAATGCGCGCCTCGCATGGCAGCCGTTCGGCGACGTGAAGTACTCGGAAAGCGACTTCGAGTCCAGCGGCAAATTCCTGTTCGCCATCGGTGCCGACTATGAAAGCAACGCGAGAGGTCGCCGCCGCCGGCGCGACTGTCGCTCACCAGAACGATCAGGAGATCGTCGGCTTCGACGTGGCCGCGAAGTTGTCCGGATTGTCGCTCTTCGGCGAGATCTTCGACCGTTCGAACGATCGCAACAAGGATTTCTCCGACTTCGATGACGCCGGAATCGATCTCCAGGCCAGGGTACTTCATCGTGCCCAAGAAGTTCGAGGTCGCCGTGCGCGTCGCCGAGTTCGATCCCAACAGCGATGTCGACGACAACGAACGCACCGAGAATGGAGTCGCGTCAACTGGTTCCCGAACAAGCACAACCACAAGCTCGCAGGCCGACTATCGCCTGATCGAAGACAAGGCGCGCGCGAACTCCGACGACAAGGAGTTCCGTCTGCAGTACCAGCTCATTTTCTAGACCTCCCTCGGGTTGGGGAGACTCCCGTCGCCTCCGGGGGTCTCCCCTCTTTTTTCATCCGTAGTAGGTTTACAGTTGTCGCAGAGGGAAACGACGAGACATGGAACGCCACCGTGACCAGGATTTCGAGAAGATTCGCCAGTCGCTCCTGCGCATGGGCGGGCTCGTCGAACGGATGATCAGCGAAGCGATGGCGGCGCTCGTCGAGCGCGACACCTCGCGCGCCCAGGCGGTGATTCGCACCGACAGCGAGGTCGACCAGCTCGAGAAGGACCTCGACGACGCCTGCTACGCGGTGCTGGCCCTGCAGCAGCCGACCGCGATCGACCTGCGCTTCCTCGTCGCGGTGATGAAGATCTCGACCGACCTCGAGCGCATGGGCGACTCGGCGGTCAACGTCGCCCAGGCGGTCGAGATCCTCAACCAGGAGCCGCCGCTCAAGCCCTACATCGACCTGCCGCGCCTCGCGGTCATCACCCAGGAGATGGTGCGCGACGCCCTCGACAGCTTCGTCCGCCGCGACGCGCGCGCCGCTTTCGAGGTCTGCCGCCGCGACGACGAGGTCGACGCGCTTTACCGCCAGCTCTTCCGCGAGCTCCTCACCTACATGATGGAGGATCCGCGCACCGTGGCGCGGGCGCTCCATCTTCTGCTCATCGCCCGCAACTACGAGCGCATCGCCGACCACGCGACCAACATCGGTGAAGACGTCGTCTTCTTCGTCGAAGGCCGCGACATCCGCCACCTGGCGCCGGTCGACATCTCCGACCGGAAGTAGGTCGTCGGCGACGCGCCCGAGGTTCGCCCCGATGGCTCGGAGATCGCGATCCGAGTCACTTGGCTTTCCCGCGGCAAGCGGCAGCCCGGTCCGCTCGAGCAGCCGGCGGAATCGTGGGTCGTCGCGCAACTCCGCGAACAGGGGCTCGACCGCGATGTAGACCAGATAGTCGGAGTGCTCGTCGAAGGCGCGATCGAGCGCCGCGAAGGCGGCGTCCCGGTCGCCCAACCCGAGCGCGACGAGGGCAAACTCATAGGGTGGAACGTAGCTCTCCTTCGCACGCTCGCGGAGCTCGGCAGCGAGCGCTTCAGCGCGCTGCCGGTTGCCGCGCGCACCTTCGGCGTGAGCGAGGTAGGCGAGCGCCGTCGAGGAGCGCTCGGTCAGCTCCGAGAACGTCTCGTACTCTTCTATCGCGCGCTCCCAGTCGCCGAGCGCGGCGTACTCCTGGCCGAGCTCGAGCCGCGCCTTCGGGTAGTTCGGGTCGAGCTCGAGCGTCCGCTCATAGCGCGCGATGGCGAGATCGTGCCGCCCCGAGTAGTAGTAGGGCCAGGCCGCTTCGCTGTTGACGACGAGCGAGAGCGGATCGAGCGCCAGCGCGGCTTGAATCTCGCGCTCCGCCTCGGCGATGCGCCCGAGCGCGCAAAGGAGATTCGAGTACCACTGGTGGGCGGTCGGGTAGGAGGGGTTGAGCGCGATCGCCGCGCGAAACTCCCGCTCGGCGCGGACGAAATCCCACTCGAAGGTGAAGGCGATCCAGGCGATCGAGGTTCTCGCCTCGGCGAGGGTCGGGTCGAGCTCGAGCGCGCGGCCGGCGGCCGCCTCGCGCCCGCGGCATGGCGTCGCCCGGTGGCGCGAGGTCGTAGCCGCTGATCGCCAGCAGACTCCAGGCGTCGGCGAGGCCGGCCCAGGCTGGCGCCCAGCCGGGCTCGAGCCGGGTCGCGCGCTCGAGCTCGGCGAGCGCCTTCTGGAGACCGGCGGGCGTGCGCTGGTTCCAGAAGTAGCGCCCGCGCAGGTAGGCATCGTGCGCCTCCGGGTCGATCGTCGGCGCGTCCGCCAGCCGTCCGCTCTGCGCCGGAGGCAGCTCGAGCTCGATGGCTCGCGCCACCGCCAACGCGAGCTCGGCCTGTAGACGCAGCACGTCGCCACGGCGGCTCTCGAACTGGTCGGCCCAGAGGTGGCTGTCGGTGCGGCCGTCAATGAGCTGAGCGGTCAGCCGGACGGTGTCTCCGGCGCGAACGATCGAGCCCTCGAGCAGCGCGTCGACCTGGAGCTGCCGGGCGATCTCGCTCAAGGCCCGGGTCGACCCGGCGAAGCGTCGCGCCGAGCTGTTCGAGACGACCCGCAGACCGTGGAGCCGGGCGAGCTCGGTGGTGAGCGCCTCGGTCATTCCGGCGGCGAAGAACTCCTCGGGGTGCTCGGAGTAGTCCGCGAGCGGCAGCACCGCGAGCGAACGGATCGGTCGAGGATCGCCCGCGGCGACCCGTGCACGGCGTACCAGGGCGTTCGAGATGACCCGCAGAGCGTGGAGCCGGGCAAGCTCGGTGGTGAGCGCTTCGGTCATCCCGGCAGCGAAGTACTCGTCAGGTTGCTCGGAGTAGTCCGCGAGCGGCAGCACCGCGAGCGCGCGGATCGGTCGCGGTGCTGCCGGTTTGCGCACCACGACCAGGGTGGTGGCGACCGCGACCAAGCCGAGCGCGGCGAGCGCGAGAAGCCGGGCGGAGCGCCACCGGCCGCGAGCCTCGGGGGTCGCTGAATTGGGCTGCAGGATCGGGGCTCGATCCGGCGGCGGCGCGGAATCGCCGCCGCTGGATCCTTCAGGTTGCGGAGCCGGCTCGGCACCGAGGATTCGCACGACCGCGACGAAACAGTAGCCGTGGCGGGCATGGGTCTCGATGTAGCGGGCGCTCTGCGCGACGTCGCCGAGCGCCTGCCGCAGCTTGTGCATGGCAGTGTTGATTGCGGCGGAGGGTTCGGCGCCGGCCGCCGGCCTCGGGTGCGATGGCAGCCGGCGGCGGGGTCGGGGCTCGATCGAGCAGCGCGGCCTCGCCGCCGCCGTCCTCGCTCGCCGGGGAGGGTGGCGCCGGCTCGGCTCCGAGGCTCTTCACCGCCGCGACGAAACAGTAGCCGTGGCGGGCGTGGGTCTCGATGTAGCGGGCGGTCTGCGCGACGTCGCCGAGCGCCTGCCGCAGCTTGTGCACGGCGGTGTTGATCCCGGCCTCGAAGTCGACGAAGGTCCCGTCGGGCCAGAGGCGTTGGTGGATCTCCTCGCGGGAGAGCTCCCGCCCGGCGTTCTCGACCAGCGCCACCAGCAGATCGAACGGCTTGTCTTGCAGGTGCAGCCGGATCCCCTGCCGGCGCAACTCCCGACGGTCCAGATCCAGCTCGAAGACACCGAACGCATAGCCGCGCATGGGTGGCCTGCCCGAGCCCTCCGGAATCGGTTCAGCTGTCGCCACACTGTCTTTGTTCTCAGACCTTTGTCAATTCAGATCGAGATCAGCTTCCGGCTATGGGCGGGAGCCGCCGGAGGGTGTAGCAACCTTTGCCAGAGAAACCGAGAGAGGCGGCCGAGCCCGACCTGGGCGCGGCGACGAGGAGGGAGAGCATGGGCACCCGCGAGAACCTGTCGTTTCGATTGGGAGTGGTCCTGGCGTTGTCGGCCTGCGTCGTGGCGGCGCAGGAGGAGCGGCAGACGCTGCGCGCCGCGACGGTCTCGCCGGGGGATCTGGAGACGCCGGTCGAAGCCGCCGGCGCCTGCCCGACCTTCAGCTGGAGCCCCGCCGCCGGCGCCCGCGCCACCGAGCTCGCCGTCGCCGAGATCGACGAGTCGGGCGAGCCGCAAACGCTCCTGCGGCGCGAGATCGCCGGCGCCGCTTCGAGCTGGACACCGGCCCGGACCGATTGCCTGGAGCCGGGCCGCGTCTACGCCTGGACGGTTCGCGCGCTTCCTGCGGCCGTCCGCTTCGCCGACGGCGCCCTCGCCGACGGACGCCGAAGAGCGCCGCCTGGTCCGCGCCCCGCTTCTTCGCCGTCCCCGCCGCGCCGAGCGCGGAGGAGTTGGCGGCGGCGCTGGAAGTGGTGCGAGCGCTGGCAAGAGTCGCGAGCGAATCTCGGCGGTGCTGCCAACACTCCAGGAGCGACCGGCCAGGGAACGTTGGGAGCGTTGGGAACGTTGGCAGGCGCCCCGAAAAGCGGAGCGTTGAAGCGCGCCGCGGGCAGCGCGAGCCGGATTCTGGAGCTGGCGGAGGCGCCGGAAGGAGTCGGCGTGGTCTCGGCGGTGCGTGGCGAGGTCGTCGACCTGACCGGCTTCACCGCCGGTCTCTACGGCCTGCGAGCGGTCGACGGAAGGCGGCGCCGGCGTGCTGGGCGAGACGCTGTCGCTGACCGGCAACGTCAAGGGGGTCTACGGCTACACAGAGTCGACCGAGGGTCGCGGCACCATCGGCGTCGCGGCGGCAGAGAGCGGCGCGACGATCGGCGTGGGGGGATTGAGTGTCTCGCCCGACGGCTTCGGTGTGCTGGGCAGAGCGACGGCGGAGACGGGGATCGCGACGGGGGTGTGGGCGGAATCGTATTCGGTCGACGGCCGGGGCGTGACCGGTTTGGCGCTGGCGACGAGCGGATCGGCGCATGGCGTGCTGGGGCAGACCGCCTCGCCGGGCGGCGGCGCGCTGGTGGGAGTCAACCTCGCGAACGGCCCGGACCTGATCCTCGACGGCCTCGCCGCCGGCGCGACGATGACGGTGCTGCGCGAGGGCTCGCTCGAGCGCGCCTCGGGCAGCGCCGAGACCTTCGACGTCCGCAACCCCGGCGGCGGCGGCATGACCCTCACCGTCGCCGGCAGCGCCGTCTGGCACGCCGGCAACGACGGCCCCGGCAGCGGCCTCGACGCCGACACCCTCGATGGCACCCAAGCCGCGGCCTTCCAGGCCCGCGTCAATGGGGTCTGCCCGGTGGGCCAGTCGATCAGCGGCGTCAACCCTGACGGCAGCGTCGTCTGCTACGAGGTCCCGGTGCCACCCAGGATCACGACCGTGGACGATCCCGCCAACAGCGTGGGCAAGGACTCGTCCATGGCTCTCGGCGCCGACGGTTTCCCGGTGATCAGCTACTACGATCAAACTGCTGGCGCCCTCAAGGTCGCGAAGTGCAACGACGCCGCCTGCGTGGGCTCGGACGTGACGATCACTACCGTCGACGATCCCGTCAATCATGTGGGGGTGTACACGTCCATAGCCGTGGGCACCGACGGTTTGCCGGTGATCAGCTACTTCGACGACACTGCCAAAGCCCTCAAAGTCGCCAAGTGCAACGATGCGGCCTGCGCAGGCTCGGACGAGACCATTACGACGGTTGACGATCCGAGCAACAACGTGGGCTGGTCTACGTCCATCGCCGTCTGGGATGACGGTTTGCCGGTGATCAGCTACTACGACGGCACCGCCGGCGCGCTCAAGGTCGCCAAGTGCAACGATCCAGCTTGCGCTGGCTGGAACGAGACGATCACGACCGTCGACGATCCCGCCAACGACGTGGGCCAGTACACGTCGATCGCCATTGGCACCGATGGCTTTCCGGTCATCAGCTACCATGACTACACCGCTGGGACCCTCAAGGTCGCCAAGTGCAACGATCCAGCTTGCGCTGGCTCGGACGAGACGATCACGACCGTCGACGAATCCGCGCCTGAAGTGGGCTGGTTCACGTCCATCACCATCGGCATCGACGGCTTTCCGGTGATCAGCTACCAAGACATGACCGCCGGGACCCTCAAGGTCGCGAAGTGCAACGATCCCGCATGCGCGGGCGGGGACGAGACGATCTCGACGGTCGACGAGCCGCCCTTCATCGCAGTTGGCTGGTACACGTCGATCGCCATGAGTAGCGACGGTTTTCCGGTGATCAGCTACCTAGACTTCACAGCCAAGTCCCTGAAAGTGGCGAAATGCAACGATGCGGGCTGCGCGGGCGGGGACGAGACGATCACGACCGTCGACGATCCCGCCAATCAAGTTGGCCAAACCCCGTCAATCGCCGTCGGCACCGACGGGTTCCCGGTGATCAGCTATCACGACGCTACCGCCGGCGCCCTCAAAGTCCTGAAGTGCAAGAACCCGAGCTGCTCGTACTGATGAGCGGGATGAGCGTCGGCGAGGCCGGCCCAGGCCGGCGCCCAACCCGGTTCGAGCTGGGTCGCGCGCTCGAGCTCGGCGAGCGCCTTGTGCAGACCGGCGGGCGTGCGCTGGTTCCAGAAGTAGCGCCCGCGCAGGTAGGCATCGTGCGCCTCCGGGCCGATCGCCGGAGCGCGCGCCAGGCGGCCGCTCTCGCCCGGCGGCAGCTCGAGCGCGATGGCGCGCGCCACGGAGACCGCGAGCTCGGCCTGGAGGCGCAGCACGTCGCCGCGGCGGCTTTCGAACTGGTCGGCCCAGAGGTGGCTGTCGGTGCGTCCGTCGATCAACTGCGCGGTCAGCCGGACGCTGTCCCCGGCGCGGACGATCGAGCCCTCGAGCAGCGCGTCGACCTCGAGCTGCCGGGCGATCTCGCTCGAGGCCCGGGTCGACCCGGCGAAGCGCCGCGCCGAGCTGTTCGAGACGACCCGCAGACCGCGGAGCCGGGCGAGCTCGGTGGTGAGCGCCTCGGTCATTCCCGCGGCGAAGTACTCCTCGGGGTGCTCGGAATAGTCCGCGAGCGGCAGCACCGCGAGCGAGCGGATCGGCCGAGGATTGCCCGCGTCGACCCGTGCACGGCGTACCAGGGCGATCGTGGTCGCGACGGCGACCAGGCCGAGCGCGGCGAGCGCGAGGCGGCGGAGGGTTCGGCGCCGGCCGCCGGCCTCGGGTGCGAGGGCAGCCGGCGGCGGGGTCGGGGCTCGATCGAGCAGCGCGGCCTCGCCGCCGCCGTCCTCGCTCGCCGGGGAGGGTGGCGCCGGCTCGGCGCCGAGGCTCCGCACCGCCGCGACGAAGCAGTAGCCGTGGCGGGCGTGGGTCTCGATGTAGCGGGCGGTCTGCGCGACGTCGCCGAGCGCCTGCCGCAGCTTGTGCACGGCGGTGTTGATCCCGGCCTCGAAGTCGACGAAGGTCCCGTCGGGCCAGAGGCGTTGGTGGATCTCCTCGCGGGAGAGCTCCCGCCCGGCGTTCTCGACCAGCGCCACCAGCAGATCGAACGGCTTGTCTTGCAGGTGCAGCCGGATCCCCTGCCGGCGCAACTCCCGACGGTCCAGATCCAGCTCGAAGACACCGAACGCATAGCCGCGCATGGGTGGCCTGCCCGAGCCCTCCGGAATCGGTTCAGCTGTCGCCAGACTCTCTTTATTCTCAGACCTTTGTCAATTCAGATCGGGATCAGCCGGCGGCCATTTTCTCGGGCCGCCGGCGGGTGTATCTCTCGCTGCCAGGGAAACCGAGAAAGGCGGCCGTGCCCGACCTGGGTACGGCGACGAGGAGGGAGAGCATGGGCGCCCGAGAGAACCTGTCGTTTCGATTCGGAGTGGTTCTGGCGTTGTCGGCTTGCGTCGCGGCGGCGCAGGAGGAGCGGCGGACGCAAGGCGCCGCGACGGTTTCGCCGGGGGATCTGGAAACGCCGGTCGAAGCCGCGGGCGCCTGCCCGACCTTCAGCTGGAGCCCGGCCGCCGGCGCCCGCGCCACCGAGCTCGCCGTCGCCGAGATCGACGAGTCGGGCGAGCCGCGAACGCGGCTGCGGCGCGAGATCGCCGGCGCCGCCGCGAGCTGGACACCGGGCCGCAGCGAGTGCCTGGAGCCGGGCCGGGTCTACGCCTGGACCGTGCGCGCGGTTCTCGCCCCAGACCGGCTGCCCGCGGGCGCCGTCTCGACGGACGCCAAAGACGCCGCCTGGTCGGCGCCACGCTTTTTCGCCGTCCCCGCCGCACCGAGTGAGGAAGAGTTGGCAGCGGCGCTCGAAGTCGTGCAACGCTGGCAGCAGTCGCGAGCGAATCTCGGCGATGCAGCCGACACTCTAGGAGCGACCGGCCAGGGAGCGTCAGGAACGTCGGCCGGTGCCCCGAAGAGCGGAGCGCTGCAGCGCGCAGCGAGGAGCGCGAGCCGGATTCCGGAGCTGGCGGAGGCGCCGGAAGGAGTCGGCGTGGTCTCGGCGGTGCGCGGCGAGGTGGCCGACCTGACCGGTTTCACCGCCGGCGTCCACGGCCTTTCGAGCTCGACCGAGAGCGGCACCGGCGTGCTGGGCGAGACGTTGGCGCTGACCGGCAACGTCTACGGGGTGTACGGCTACACCGAGTCCACCGGGGGCCGCGGAGTCCTCGGCGTCGCGGCGGCGGAAAGCGGCGCGACGCGAGGAGTGTTCGGGTGGAACCTTTCGCCGGACGGCTTCGGTGTGCTGGGCAGAGCGGCGGCGGAGACGGGAATCGCGACGGGGGTGTGGGCGGAGTCCTATTCGGTCGACGGCCGCGGCGTGACCGGCTTGGCGCTGGCGACGAGCGGCTCAGCACACGGCGTGCTGGGCCAGACCGCCTCGCCGGGTGGCGGCGCGTTGGTGGGAGTCAACCTCGCGAACGGTCCGGACCTGATCCTCGACGGCTTCGCCGCCGGCGCGACGACGACGGTGCTGCGCGAGGGCTCGCTCGAGCGCGCCTCGGGAAGCGCCGAGACCTTCGACGTGCGCAACCCCGGCGGCGGCGGCATGACGCTCACCGTCGCCGGCAACGCCGTCTGGCACGCCGGCAACGACGGCCCCGGCAGCGGCCTCGACGCCGACACGCTCGACGGCACCCAAGCCGCGGCGTTCCAGGCGCGGGTCAACGGGGTCTGCCCGGTCGGCCAGTCGATCCGCGGCGTCAACCCGGACGGCAGCGTCGTCTGCTACGAAGTCCCGGTGCCGCCCAGGATCACGACCGTCGACGATCCTGCCAACTCGGTGGGCGACGTACACGTCGATCGCCCTCGGCACCGACGGCTTCCCGGTGATCAGCTACTTCGACGGCACGCGCCCAGGCCCTCAAGGTCGCGAAGTGCAACGATGCCGCCTGCGTCGGCGGCGACGAGACGATCACGACCGTCGACGATCCTGCCAACTTCGTCGGCCGGTACACGTCGATCGCCATCGGCGCCGACGGCTTTCCGGTGATCAGCTACTTCGACGTCACCGCCGCGCCCTCAAGGTCGCCAAGTGCAACGATGCAGCCTGCGCGGGCGGCGACGAGACGATCACGACCGTCGACGATCCCGCGAACACCGTCGGCGAGTACACCTCGATCGCTGTGGGCACCGACGGTTTCCCAGTGATCAGCTACTTCGACGCCACCGCCGGCGCCCTCAAGGTCGCCAAGTGCAACGATGCCGCCTGCGCGGGCGGCGACGAGACGATCACGACCGTCGACGATCCCGTCAACTCCGTGGGCTGGACTCGTCGATCGCCGTCGGCACCGACGGGTTCCCGGTGATCAGCTACTACGACGACACCGCTCACGCCCTCAAGGTCGCCAAGTGCAACGATGCGGCATGCGCGGGCGGCGAACGAGACGATCACGACGGTGGACGATCCCGCCATCACGTGGGCGGTTCCACGTCGATCGCCGTCGGCACGGACGGATTCCCGGTGATCAGCTACTCGACGGCACCGCCGGCGCCCTCAAGGTCGCCAAGTGCAACGATCCCGCTTGCGCGGGCGGCGGACGAGACGATCACGATCGTCGACGATCCCGTCAACTCAAGTGGGCGGTACTCGTCGATCGCCATGGGCGCCGACGGTTTCCCGGTGATCAGCTACAACGACGACACCGCCGGCGCCCTCAAGGTCGCGAAGTGCAACGATGCTGCCTGCGCGGGCGGGGACGAGACGATCACGACCGTCGACGATCCCGCCAACGACGTGGGCCGGACACGTCGATCGCCGTCGGCACCGACGGCTTCCCGGTGATCAGCTACTGCGACGCCACGGCCGGCGCTCTCAAGGTCCTGAAGTGCAAGAACCCGAGCTGCTCGTACTGATGAGCGGCCTGTCCATCGGAGTGCTTGCAGGCGAGGGGCCCAGGGTGAAGCTCGGTGTCCGTATCGTCCTAGTCCTCATTGCGGTCTTTCTGTGTGCGCGCGAGGAGGCGTGGGGAGCGATCTGCCCCGTGCCGACGCTCGCCCACCCGACGATCACCTCGGCGCTGCGGGATCTGGGGTGCGACACGGTCGAGGTCGGGGCGGGGACGTTTGCGGAGAACCTCGAGATCGCGCGCGATGCGGTGGTGCAGGGCGCGGGGCCGGGAGCTGACGGTGCTCGAGGGCTATGTGCGCGTCACCGGCGTCGACAACACGGTGCTGCTCGGGAGCCTGCGGGTCGACGGCACCGTCGTCGGCGTCGCCGGCTGCGTCGACGATCTCGTCGAAGCGCGTGACGGCGGCAGCGTCGAGGCGTTCACCGGAGTCGAGGTCGTGTACTCGTCGACTGGCGGTGTTGTCTGCCGAATCTTCTCGGACGGTTTCGAGTCGGGCGGCGCCAACGCCTGGTCCGCCCGGGTGCCCTGAGTCGAGGTGAATATGAACATCCGAGTCGTTGTGAACTTTCTGGCAGTCCTCTTCGTGTCTCTCGCCGCTTCGCCGGCGCTGGCCGGCGCGAGGGCGGGAATCGTGGCGGCGATTTCACCGGGTGAGATCGGCCGCGAGACCCTGGCGTCGAGCGCCTGTCCGGTCTTCAGTTGGAGCCAGAGCGCGGCGGCAGCGGGCTATCGGATCGCGATCTTCGCGGTGTCGCCGAGCGGGGATCCGGAGCTCTTCCTCGAGCGGCGGTTCGAGGGTGCGGTTGGCTCGTGGAGCCCGTCGCGGGAAGAGTGCCTCGAACCGGGCCAGAGCTATGCATGGGTCGTACGCGCAGAACCGTTTGGAAAAGAAGGAGTGGAAGGCGAAGTTGTCTGGTCGATGCCCCGCCGCTTTCGGGTCGATGCCGCGCCGAGCGACGGAAGAGCTGGCGGCGGCGCTCGAGGTGATTGCAGCGCTGGCAAGAGTCACGAGCAAGTCTCGGCGGTGCTGCCGCCACTCCAGGAGAGATCCGCCAGGGAGCGTTGGGAACGTCGGCCGGCGCTTCGAAGAGCGGAGCGTTGCAGCGCGCAGCGGGCAGCGCGAGCCGGATTCCGGAGTTGGCGGAGATGCCGGAAGGGGTCGGCGTGGTCTCGGCGGTGCGCGGCGAGGTCGCCGACCTGACCGGTTTCACCGCCGGTGTCCACGGCCTGTCGAGCTCGACCGAGAGCGGCACCGGCGTGCTGGGCGAGACGCTGGCGCTGACCGGCAACGTCTAGGGGGTCTACGGCTACACCGAGTCGACCGGGGGCCGCGGCAGTCCTCGGCGTCGCGGCGGCGGAGAGCGGCGCGACGCGCGGAGTGGTCGGGTGGAGCCTCTCGCCCGACGGCTTCGGTGTGCTGGGCAGAGCGACGGCGGAGACGGGGATCGCGACGGGGGTGTGGGCGGAGTCGTATTCGGTCGACGGCCGCGGCGTGACCGGCTTGGCGCTGGCGACGAGCGGATCGGCGCACGGCGTGCTGGGCCAGACCGCCTCGCCGGGCGGCGGCGCGCTGGTGGGAGTCAACCTCGCGAACGGCCCGGACCTGATCCTCGACGGCTTCGCCGCCGGCGCGACGACGACGGTGCTGCGCGAGGGCTCGCTCGAGCGCGCCTCGGGCAGCGCCGAGACCTTCGACGTCCGCAACCCCGGCGGCGGCGGCATGACCCTCACCGTCGCCGGCAACGCCGTCTGGCACGCCGGCAACGACGGCCCCGGCAGCGGCCTCGACGCCGACACGCTGGATGGCACGCAAGCCGCGGCCTTCCAGGCGCGGGTCAATGGGGTCTGCCCGGTGGGCCAGACGATCGAGCGGCGTCAACCCCGACGGCAGCGTCGTCTGCTACGAGGTCCCGGTGCCGCCGCAGGATCACGACCGTCGACGATCCCGCCAACGACGTGGGCAGAGTACTCGTCGATGGTTCTCGGCGCCGACGGCTTCCCGGTGATCAGCTACCAGGACGAGACCGCCGGAGTCCCTCAAGGTCGCCAAGTGCAACGATGCCGCCTGCGTTGGCGGAGACGAGACGATCACGACCGTAGACGATCCCGCCAACATCGTCGGCTTGTACACGTCGATCGCCATCGGCGCGGACGGGTTTCCGGTGATCAGCTACCACGACTAGACCGCCAACGCGCTCAAGGTCGCCAAGTGCAACGATGCCGCCTGCGCGGGCGGCGACGAGACGATCACGACCGTCGACGATCCAGCCAACTACTGTGGGCTGGTACACCTCGATCGCCGTCGGCGCGGACGGCTTCCCGGTGATCAGCTACTTCGACCACACCGCGCACGCCCTCAAGGTCGCCAAGTGCAACGATGCCGCCTGCGCAGGCTCGGACGAGACGATCACGACCGTCGACGATCCTGCCAACGAGGTGGGCGACTACACGTCGATCGCCCTCGGCGTCGACGGGTTTCCGGTGATCAGCTACTACGACGACACCGCCGGCGCGCTCAAGGTCGCCAAGTGCAACGATGCCGCCTGCGCGGGCGCGAACGAGACGATCACGACCGTCGACGATCCCGCAACACGTGGGCGAGTACACCTCGATCGCCGTCGGTGCCGACGGCTTCCCGGTGATCAGCTACTTCGACCGTCACCGCAGACCCTCAAGGTCGCGAAGTGCAACGATGCCGCCTGCGCGGGGGCGGACGAGACGATCACGACCGTCGACGATCCCGCCAACTCAGTGGGCAACGTACACGTCGATCGCCATCGGTGTCGACGGCTTCTCCGGTGATCAGTTACCAGGACTGTCACCGCCGGCGCCCTCAAGGTCGCCAAGTGCAACGATGCCGCCTGCGCGGGAGGGGACGAGACGATCACGACCGTCGACGATCCCGCCAACAGCGTGGGGTCCTACACTTCGATCGCGGTCGGCGCGGACGGCTTTCCGGTGATCAGCTATCGGGACGAGTACCGCCGGCAGCCCTCAAGGTCCTCAAGTGCAAGAACCCGAGCTGCTCGTACTGATGAGCGAGATGTCCATCGGAGTGCATGCAGGCGAGGGGCCCAGGATGAAGCTCGGTGTCCGTATCGTCCTAGTCCTCATTGCGGTCTTTCTGTGTGCGCGCGAGGAGGCGTGGGGAGCCATCTGCCCCGTGCCTACGCTGACCCACCCGACGATCACCTCGGCGCTGCGCGATCTCGGGTGCGACACGGTCGAGGTCGGGGCGGGGACGTTTCCGGAGAACCTCGAGATCGCGCGCGATGCGGTGGTGCAGGGCCAGGGGCCGAGCTTGACTGTGCTCGAGGGATATGTGCGGGTCACCGGCGTGGACAACACGGTGCTGCTCGGGAGCCTGCGGGTCGACGGCACCGTCGTCGGCGTCGCCGGCTGCGTCGACGATCTCGTCGAGGCGCGCGATGGCGGCAGCGTCGAGGCGTTCACTGGGCTCGAGGTCGTCTACTCGTCGACCGGTGGCACGGCCTGCCGGATCTTCGTGGACGACTACGAATCGGGCGGCGCGAATGCGTGGTCCACCCAAGTGCCTTGAATGGGAAGGGCAGGAGCGTCGGTAGCGATCTGGAATCGACGGGCGCGCCCATCGCGCTTCGCTCCGACCCGCAGGTTGCAACGGCTGGGAGTACTGACTTTCATGAGAAAGGAAGAGAAACATGAGCGAACGGAAGCAGGCTGATAAGGAAGAGACCCCGGGGCTTCTGGATCTTCAACATGACGAGGAGCTACAGGACCTCCAGCTCCAGCGAGCGCAGATCCAGGCCGAGATACAACGCGAAGTCGCCAAACTGAGTCCGGCGCTTGCCCGACTGGAGAAGAAGGCGAGCGAGCTCGACCGCAGGGCCTACGAGAGAGCGGTCGTTGTCCAACGCAACGTCCTCTCGAGGATCGGGCACGACGCCACCCACGGATTGCGCTCGACGCTCACCGTGGCGGGTTCCAAGGGAGGCTCCTCGCAAGTCCCCAACCCAGCATCCGTCATTGCGTTCTTGGCCTCGATCGCGCAAGCACAGGCGGGCCCGACGGAATGTCGGTCCATCCCTCTAGTCGGGATGTCGGCAGGGGGACTGGCCAATGACGCCGCGACGCGCGTCAACGTCAGCCGTGGCGGGGTGGGCTGGGTGTTGAGCGCCGACGGCACCTCGTTGGACTTCACCCTCTCCTCGAACAGTGCGGTCTTGCGGCAGGAGACCGTGTCGATGCGATGGGCAGTCGATACGGGCGACCTGACGGCGGGGAACTACCGGTTCGACTCGCGACCTGAACCCGCTCGGTTCTTCCTGCACTGTGCGGTGGAGCTGGTCGGTTCCGGCGCTTGGGGCTTGGATGCGTCGGCCAAGATCATCTACAAGCACCTCTTGCAGCGCACCGGGCAGCTGCCGGTCCTGGTCGCGGCCGAAGCCTCTCAGCTCGTGGGGAACCCCACCAAGATCAGCGGTTTCGGCAATCCCTCCTTGTTCGAATTCTTCCCGGTGTTCCCGTTGCCCGTCGGGACGATCCTGCACCTGGGCGGCGGCCCGCCGAACGAGCGGGTCGAGTTCGAAATAGAGGTGAGCATCGAGGGCTTCGCTTCCAATGGAGCGGTCACCGTCCGTATTACCCAGGCATTGGTTCAGACCAATGCCTCGAACGCCGATCAGATCTTCGAGCTCTGTCGCGTCGATTGAGAATTCGTCGAGACCGGCGGCCAACGTGCCGCGAGGGAGCCGAAGGGATCAGGCGAGCCGGCGAGCGAGAGGATTTGCCCCCTCGCTCGCGGCTCGAGGGGCGCTACTGGCGCGGGATGATCGCGCCGAGGACGGCGCCGGCGAGGACGCCGTCGATCAGGCCGATGCCGCCCCAGCACCAGGCGAGGTAGTAGGGGAAGCCGGCGATCACCAGCGGGTGGTAGAAGTTCATGAAGAAGAAGGCGAGGCCGAACCAGAGGCCGAAGGCCGCGCCGCCCTTCCAGCCGGCGCCCCAGCTCGCGCGGCTCTTGCCGAAGAGGATCGCGACGAAGATCGCGACGACGACCGAGACCGCCGCGAAGTGGAGCGGGTTGGCCTCGGCCTGGCTGAAGACCTGGTCGTACTTCTTGTAGGTCTCCGCCATGACCATGCCGTGCATCAGGAAGTCGGCGATGTTGGTCACGATGCCGGCGACGATGCCGCCCAACAGAACGCGGGTCCAGTTCATCTCACCCTCCTTCGTAATCCGCGCCAAGCGCGGGGGTTCGGGAATCTGCGCTCGAGTTTAGTCCCGGAGCGCGCCGGCGTCTCGCCGCGGCGCGGCGCGAGCCGGCGACGATTTTCTGGTTGACAGCGGCGCCAAGGTGCGAGAGAACCGCGCTCGAGGCTCTCCGATGTCCCGCTCGCGCACCCTCTTCGCCGCGTTCGTCGCGCTCGGCCTCGTCGCCACGCTGGCGGGCGGGGCCGTGCCGCGTGTCCTGAAGCTGCCGTGGAGCTGGGCGCTGCTCGTCTTCCTGCCGCTCACCGTCGGCGCTTTCGGCTCGCTGCTCGTTCGGCCACGGCGGCGCCTCCGCCTGCAAGCGGAGGTGCGAGTCCCGGCGCCCGACCACCTGCCCCTGATCGCCGCCCTGCTCGCTGTCGACTTCGGCGCGATCGCCCTCGGCCACCTGCTCGGCTGGTCGTCCCTGGTCGTTGCCGAGTCGGCGCGGAGCGTGCTGCGCGGGGCGGCGATTCTGGTCGGCCTGCCGATCGCCCTCTTCGTCGGCGTCCACGGCTGGGAGTGGGGCCTGCGCGCTCGTCTCTTCGCGCCTTGGGCGCGGCGCGGCGCGCCTCGGTTCGCGGCGGTGGCGAGCGTCGTCGCGGGAACCGTCCTCACGCTGCCCGGCGCCCTGCCGGGATTCCGACCCGCCGCCGGTGCCTACGTGGTGGCGGCCCTGGTCGCCGCCGTCGCGCGCGAAGCCACCGCGCTACGGCTCTTCCGCCGCTCGGGCGTGTTGCTCTCCGGCGCCTATCGCGGTTTCCTGCTCGGTTTCGAGGCGCTGGTGCTCGCCGACGCGCTCTCCGGCTGGTCCGCGGCGGCTCGCTACGCCTCGAGCGAGACGCGCTTCTACGTCCTGCGCGCGGGCGCTCCCGTGCTCGGACTCCTCGTCGCGTCGCTCTGGTGCCGACGGCTCGATCGTCGCGACGCGGAGCGGCGGCGTCACCCCTGAGGCGCCGCCCGGCGGTTCAGCGCGCCGCGCCGGCGATCTCGTCGACGAGCGTCAGGGCGAGACCTGGCGCCACCTCGCGGCGCACCAGGATGTCGAGCGGCGACAGCGGCCGGCCGTAGAAGGCCTGGTTGCGCTCGTCGGAGGGCTTGATCACCGAGCCCTCGAGCGAGATGCCGGCGTAGAGCCCCTTGGACCGGGCGTAGGAGACGATGTCGACCCCGACGTCGCCGGAGCCGACGCCGACCGGTCCGGCCGCGACCGAGACCTCGCCGCCGAGCTTGGTCGAGGTGACGAGCAGCGCGTCGAGCGCCTTCTGGGTCATGACGAGCAGGACGACTTCCGAGCGCGAGCCGCCGACTTGCAGCCCGAACGATGCCGAGCCGACGCTGTAGAAAGCGGGAGCGGTCCAGTCGCCGCGCGTGGCGTCGTGCGCGACCAGGACGCCCACGCCGCCGGAGCCGCCGACGATGAAGCCGCCGCGGTTCTCCTCCGGGATGATCAGCACGCCCTTCGCCTCGGCGAGCACTCCGCGAAACTCCTTCATATCCGGGTCGGCGACGAACCTGGAGAAGGTCGCGTGCGCCCGTTCGACGATTCGCAGCGTCTCGGCGCCCCGGTCGACGGGCGCACTGGCGCAGCCGGCGACGCCCAGCACCAGAACCAGCCCGATGACCGCGGCGAGCGCTCGAGAGCGGCGAGCGCGCGCGGGCGTCAGGGCGAGCCTTCGGCGGAACGCCGGCACGGCGAGCCGAGGCCTCACGTCTCGTCTCTTCGCGCCGCCACCCGCCGCTGCCAGGCGACGGTGGCGCCGAGCAGCAGCAGGCTCATCAGCAGGATGCAGGTCGCGATCACGTTGATCTGCGGCGGATAGGCGGCGCGCTGGGCGCCGTAGACGTAGAGCGGATAGGTCACGCGGCTGCCGGCGTTGAACATGGTGATGATGAAGTCGTCGAGCGACAGCGCGAACGACAGCATCGCCGCGGCCGCGATGCCAGGGGCGACCAGCGGCAGGGTGATCTTGAGGACCACCCGCAGTGGCGGCGCGCCCAGGTCCATCGCAGCCTCCTCGAGCGTCCAGTCGAAGCCGCGGATGCGCGCCTTGACCGTCAGCGCGACGTAGCTCACCTGGAACAGGACGTGGGAGATGACGATCGTCGCGAACCCGGACCTCGAGTCCATCTGCAGGAAGAGCGACAGGAGCGCGGAGCCCATCACGACTTCCGCGGTGGTCAGCGGCAGCACCAGCAGCATGCCGATCCCCGAGCTGCCGCGGAACTGGTAGCGGCAGAGGGCGAGCGCGATCAGCGTGCCGAAGAGCAGGGCGATGCCGGTCGAGATCGTCGCCACGCTCAGCGACAGCTTCATCGCGTCGACGAGTTGCGGGTACTTGAACGGGTCCTGCCAGGCCTCGAACGAGAACGCCTTCCAGACGAAGTTGAAGCGCCCCTCCGGCCGGTTGAAGCTGTAGAGGACGATGACGAAGATCGGCACGAACAGGTAGATCAGGACGAGCAGCGCCACGGCGTCGAGGACGCGGCCCGGCCAGCGCGCGCCGACGCCGCGAGCGGCTCCCTTCACGCCAGCTCCTCGGTGCCGAGGGCGCGCGCGTAGGCGAAGACGACGAGCGTGATCACGATCATCAGGAGGAACGAGACGGCGGAGGCGAGCGAGTAGTCGCGGACCTCGAGGAACTGGTTCTGGATCACCGTGCCGATCATCTGCTGATTCGGGCTGCCGAGCAGCTCGGCGTTGATGAAGTCGCCCGCGGCGGGGATGAAGGTCAGCAGGCTGCCCGCGAAGACCCCGGGCAGCGACAGCGGCAGCACGACTTTGAGAAACGCTCGGCGCGGGCCGTTGTAGAGGTCGCCGGCGGCTTCGATCAGGCGCGGGTCGATCTTCTCCAGGCTGACGTAGATCGGCAGGATCATGAACGGCAGGAAGTTGTAGGTCAGGCCGCCGATCACCGCCGCCAGCGTGTTGAGCAACCGGCCGTCCGCGGGGACGATGTGCAGCAGTTTCAACGCCCCGACCACCCAGCCATGATCGCCCAGGATCGACTTCCAGGCGAGCGTGCGCACCAGGAAGGTGGTGAAGAAGGGCAGGATCACCAGCCCGAGGAAGAAGTTCTTCAGGCGGCCCGCGCGAAACGCCAGGACGTAGGCGAGCGGATAGCCCATCAGGATCGCCAGCAGCGTGGCGACCGAGGCGTAGCCGAACGACCTGAGGAAGTGCCGGCCGTAGGCGTCGATGGCGTGCGAGTAGTTGGTCCAGACCGAGACCTCGGCGGATTCGACCGAGGTGCGGGCGAGGGTTCCGATCGGGACGACGTAGAAGCAGATCAGCCAGAGGATGCCCGGCGCGACCAAGAGATAGGGGGCGATCCGGCTGCGCCGGTCGCCCCCGCCAGCGATGCCCGCCACGGGAGCGTCAGGCTCCGATCGCGTCCTGGAACAGGCGGTTGAAGTCCTGGTCCTCGGCGTCCGTGAGGCCGCGGAAGACGTGCAGCCGCGCGCGCAGCTCGTCGGGTGGGTTGACCAGCGGGCTCTCGGCGAGCTCGGGAGCGATCTTCGCGAGCTCGGCGCCGGCGCCTTCGACCGCCGAGATGTAGGGTGCGCCCGAGACGATTTGCGCCGAGTGCGCGGGGTCGTAGCACCAGTCGAGCCAGGCGTGAGCCTCGTCGATCCGGTCCGAGGTCTTCGGGATGACCATGTTGTCGGAGTAGAGCATCGCCCCCTCCTTCGGCGCGATCCAGCGCAGGTCGGGGTTGTCCGCGGCGATGCCCTGGATGTCGCCCGACCAGGCGATCGCGATCGCGATGTTGCCGGCGGCGAGATCGGCGGCGTACTCGTTGCCAGTGAAGGCGCGCACCTGGCCGCTCTCCCGTGCGCTCTTGACGCGCAGGCAGGCCGCCCTGGCATCCTCGAGCGTCACCGCCGCCGGGTCCTTGCCCATGCCGAGCAGGATGAGGCCCAGCGTGTCGCGCATCTCGGTCAGCATGGTGACCTGACCCTTGAACTTCGGATCGAAGATGTCCTCGATGCTGTCGAGCTCGCGGCCGGTCCGCTTCGGGTTGTAGCCCAGGCCCGCCATGCCCGAGACCCACGGCACGCTGTACGTGCGCCCCGGGTCGAAGCCGACGTTGCGCAGGCTGGCGACCAGGTTCTTCTTGTTGGGGAACTTGGCATCGTCGAGCGGCGCGCAGTAGCCGAGCCCGATCATCCGCGCCACCATCCAGTCGGTGAGGATGACGATGTCGCGGTCGATCGACTGCCCGCGCTTGAGCGGCTCGTCGATCTTGGCGAAGAATTCGTTGTTGTCGTTGACGTCTTCGTTGTAGACCACCTCGATGCCGGTGGCGGCCTGGAAGTCGGGGACGGTCTTCTCGTCGATGTAGAAGGGCCAGTTCGAGATGCGCAGCGGGCCACCGGCCGCCCGTGCCGCCGGCGCGCCGGCGGCGGGCGCCGCCGCCTCCTTCTTGCCGCAGCCCCCGAGCAGACCGCCGCCCAGGGCGAGACCGCCGGCCGCCCAGGCCGCTCTGCCGAGGAACTGCCGGCGGCTCTGGGCCTCCCGCACCATCCTCCGGATCGTCTCGTTCCACTGCCGCTCGTCGTCGCGCTCGCTCATCTCTCTCTCCTTCGCCATTGCCTCGGCATGGGGTGACGCGCTACCGATTGCGGGACCTCCCCTGTGTGGGTTCCGACAATCGTCCGACCTTTTCCACGGAGTCTGTTCTCGCCGCCGCGACCGCCTCGGCCGCGGCCACCGGCAGCAGCCGCCCCGCGGCGGGATCCCAACTGATCCAGAGCGATTGGCCCGGTTCGAGGCCGAGCGTGTCGCCTTCCGTCTCGACGTGACAGACGATCTCGGTACCGTCCGCCGCGCGCAGCTCGCAGCGGACGACCGGTCCCTGAAAGATGGCGGAAGCGACGACGGCGGGCAGCGCGGTGCCGGCGTCGGGCGCCGCCCGGGTCAGGCGAATCCGCTCGGGCCGCAGGACCAGCATCGCCGACTCCCCGGGAGCGAAGCGCCGGTGGCCGCCGCACAGCGTCAGCTCCCGGTCGCAGACACGCGCGGTGAGCTCGTCGCCGACGCTCGCCAGCGCGGTCACCGGGAGCAAGTTGGCGACGCCGATGAAGGTCGCGACGAAGAGCGTCTCCGGATCGCCGTAGATCTCGCGCGGCGCGCCGATCTGGTCGACGCGCCCCTCGTTCATCACCGCGATGCGGTCCGACATCGTCAGCGCTTCTTCCTGGTCGTGGGTGACGTAGATGAAGGTGATCTCGACCTCGCGCTGGATCCGCTTGAGCTCGATCTGCATCGCCTGCCGGAGCTTGAGGTCGAGCGCGCCGAGCGGCTCGTCGAGCAGCAGCGCGCTCGGGTAGTTGACCAGCGCGCGCGCCAGGGCCACACGCTGCTGCTGTCCGCCCGAGAGCTGCGCGGGACGGCGGTCGGCGAACGACTCCAGGCGCACGACCTCGAGCAGCTCACCGACGCGCTGCGTCACCTCGGCCGCCGGCAGCTTGAGGCTGCGCGGCCCGAAGGCGATGTTCTCGCGCACCGTCATGTGCGGAAAGAGCGCATAGTGCTGGAAGACCGTGTTGACGTTGCGCTTGTAGGGCGGAACGCGCGAGACGTCCTTGCCCTCGAGCAGGATGCGACCGGCGGTCACCTGCTCGAAGCCGGCGATCATGCGCAGCGTCGTGGTCTTGCCGCAGCCCGAGGGGCCGAGGAGCGAGAAGAACTCGCCGCGACCGATCTCGAAATTCGCATCGTGCACGGCGACGTAGCTGCCGAAGCGCTTGCTGACGTGATCGAGCGAGACGACCGGTTCCATCTTCCTCCGCCAGAACTGCTCCGTGGTCCCGGGCGCTCGCCGCGCGACCGCTACCGGCCCGTCGCCGCCGATTGACGGCGGCATCGAGGCCCGCGAGAATGGCGCCGTCGTCGCCTATCTCGCCTCATGCGGCCGCCGGGCGCCTCGTGATCGGTCCGGGTATCGGGGGGACATTAGCTCATGATCGACGAAACGTCACACCCGCCGGCGGCGGATCTCGAACGGCTGCTGGCGCGCGCCCGGGAGATCGCCGAGCGGGAGACCGCCGACCTGCTGGACAGGACCCCGGCCTCGGCGCGCCTGTTCGAGCGCGCGCGCCGCATCCTGCCGTTCGGCGTGGCGTCCTCCTTCCAGAAGGGGTTTCCCTATCCGATCTACCTCTCGCACGGCGCGGGCAGCCGCGTCTGGGATCAGGACGGGCACGAGGCGATCGACTTTCACTGCGGCTTCGGCGCCATGGTCGCCGGCCATGCCCACCCGCGGCTGGTGGCGGCGATCGACCGGGCGGCGGGGCGGGGCACCCACTTCGCGGTCACCACGGAGGAGACGGTCGCCTTCGGCGAGGAGATCTGCCGCCGCTTCGGTCTCGAGATGCTGCGCTTCGCCAACTCCGGCACCGAGGCGACGATGGACGCGATCCGGGTGGCGCGCGCCGCCACCGGCCGCGACGTGGTGTGCAAGATCGAGGGCTCCTACCATGGGCATCACGACGCGGTGATGTTCTCGGTGATTCCGAACGCCGACGTGATGGGTGGCCGCGAGCGACCGGCCAAGGCGCCGGTCTCGCGCGGCCTGGTGCGCGACGCCCACCGCTACATCGAGGTCGTGCCGTTCAACGACGCCGACGGGCTCGAGCAGCTCTTCGTCGAGAAAGGGACCGAGATCGCCTGCCTGATCCTGGAGCCGGCGATGATGAACGTCGGCATCGTGCTGCCGCAGCCCGGCTACCTGGCGCGGGTGCGCGACCTCTGCACGCGCCACGGCGTCGTCCTGATCTACGACGAGGTCAAGACCGGCTTCACCATCGCCGCCGGCGGCGCCTGCGAGCGCTTCGGCGTCCAGCCCGACCTGGTCTGCCTGGCCAAGGCGATCGCGGGCGGGCTGCCGGCAGCCGCCTTCGGCGGTCGCGCCGACCTGATGCGCCTGATCGAGCAGGGCGTTTCGCAGATGGGGACCTACAACGGCAACCCGCTGGTGGCGCACGTCGGCCTGGTCTTCCTGCGCGAGATCCTGACTCCCGACGCTTACAGCTACCTGGCGCGGCTCGGCGCCCGCATGGTCGCCGGCTGCCAGCGTGCGATCGACGACTCCCGCCTGCCGGCGCACACCGTCGACCTCGGCGCCAAGGGGTGCGTCTCCTACCGGCCGACGCCGATGAGGAACTACCGCGACTTCCTGGATACGAGGCCGGAGCTGTTCGCGGCGTCGTACCCCTGGCTGCTCAACCGCGGCATCTTCATGACGCCCGGCGACGAGGAGCAGTGGACGCTCTCGCTCCAGCACACCGACGCCGACGTCGACCGGTTCGTCGAGGTGTTCGCCGGCTTCTGCGCCGAGCTCGCGGGCTAGCGGCCGGCGCGGGGAGACCGGGTCATGCGCGACCTCCTGTTCATCGACGGACGCTGGGAATCTCCGAGCGGCGGCGGCACGCTGCCGGTGGTGAACCCGGCGACGGAGGAGATCCTCCATCTGGCGCCGGCGGCCGGCGCGGAAGACGTCGACCGCGCGGTCGCGGCGGCACGCCGGGCTTTCGAAGGTCCCTGGGGCGCCACCACCGGCGCCGAGCGGGCGCCCTATCTCGAGGCGCTGGCGGCGGCGATCACCGCGCGGCGCGAGGAGCTCGCCCGGCTCGAGGTGCTCGACAACGGCAAGCCGCTCGCCGAGGCGCTCTGGGACGTCGACGACGCCGCCGGCTGCTTCGCCCTGTACGCCGAGCTCGCGCGCGAGCTCGACGGCCGCCAGGAGCGTGCCGTGGCGCTTCCCGACGAGCGCTTCACCGCCGCCGTGCGCTACACCCCGGTGGGGGTCGCGGGCCAGATCATCCCGTGGAACTACCCGCTCTTGATGGCGGTCTGGAAGGTCGCGCCGGCGCTCGCCGCGGGGGCGACGATGGTGCTCAAGCCCTCGGAGCTGACGCCGGTGACTGCGCTCGAGCTCGCCGCGCTCGCGGAGCAGGTCGCGCTCCCGGCGGGGGTTCTGAACGTCGTCACCGGCACCGGCGCCGAGGCCGGCGAGCCGCTCTCGCGCCACCCACGGGTCGACAAGCTGGCTTTCACCGGCTCGGTGCCGACCGGCTCGCGGGTGATGGCCGCGGCGGCGCAGTCGATCAAGAACGTCTCGCTCGAGCTGGGCGGCAAGTCGCCCTTCATCGTCTTCGCCGATGCCGACGTCGAGGCCGCGGTCGAGTGGACGATGTTCGGCATCTTCTGGAACCAGGGCCAGGTCTGCAGCGCCACCTCGCGCCTGCTGGTCGAGGAGTCGCTGGCGCCGCGCCTGATCGAACGCCTGGTCGGCGAGGCGAGGAAGATCCGGATCGGCGACGGCTTCGCCCCGGGCACGCTGCTCGGGCCGCTGGTGTCGAGCGGGCAGCACCGCAAGGTGACGGGCTTCGTCGACAGAGCGCGCGCGGCCGGGCTCGCGCTCGCGACCGGCGGCGGTCGGCCGGCCGGTTTCGACCGCGGCTACTTCTTCGAGCCGACGATCTTCACCGACGTGCCGGTCGACGCCGAGATCTGGCGCGAGGAGGTGTTCGGGCCGGTGCTGGTCACCCGCACCTTCCGCACCGAAGAGGAGGCGGTGCGCCTCGCCAACGACAGCCGCTTCGGCCTGGCCGCGGCGGTGATGTCGAGCGATGTCGAGCGCGCGCGCCGCGTCGCGCGCCGCTTGCGCGCCGGGATCGTCTGGGTCAACTGCTCGCAGCCGACCTTCAGCCAGGCGCCCTGGGGCGGCATGAAGGAGAGCGGCATCGGCCGCGAGCTGGGCGTCTGGGGTCTCGAGAACTACCTCGAGGTGCAGCAGATCACCACCTACGAGAGCGACGACGCCGTGGGGGTGGTACCTGAAGGAGTGAGCCGCGGCGCGGTCGGCAACGTCTCCGGCCCGCCGCTCAGCCCTCGAAGACCTCGTCGACCACCGCGAGCGCGCGGTCGATGATCGCGAAGCCCTCCCGGAGCTCGGATTCGGTGATCGACAGCGGCGGGTTGGTCATGAAGTTGTTCCAGCGCACCACCGTGTAGAGACCCTCCTCGAGCAGGCGCTGGGCGAAGCGGCCCATCGCCGGGTGGCTGCCGTTGTAGGGAGCGATCGGGGTTCCCCGGGAGTCCTTCTGCAGCTCGACGATGCCGAACAGACCGATGTTGCGGTGCGCGGCGACCGCCGGATGACGCGCCGCCAGCCGCTCCATCTCGCCGCGCATCACCGGTTCCAGGCGCGCGGCGTTCTCGACCAGCCCCTCGTCGAGCAGCACGTCGAGCACCGCGTCGGCGACCGCCAGGCAGAACGGGTGGGCGTTGTAGGTCAACCCGCCCCAGAAGACGTTCTGCCGGAAGAACTCGGCGATCGGCCGCGAGAGCGCGACGGCGCCGAGCGGCACGTAGGAGGAGGTGAGCCCCTTGGCCATCGTGACGATGTCCGGGACGATCCCGGCGTGCTCGAACGCGAACATCCTGCCCGTGCGTCCGAAGCCGGCCATGACCTCGTCGCAGATCAGCAGGATGCCGTGGCGCGACAGCAGCTCCTCGAGGCCCGCGAGGTAGCCCGGCGGCGGGATCAGGATGCCATTGGTGCCGGTCACGCTCTCGACGATCATCGCCGCGATGGTGTGCGGCCCCTCGTAGTCGATGACCTCCTCGAGGTAGGTCAGGTTGTTCTTGGCGATCTCGGCGGGGTCGTCGCCGAAGGAGAAGCGGTAGGGCCAGGGATCCAGCACGCGGACGACGCCCGGCATGCCGGGCTCGTTGGCCCAGCGGCGCGGATCGCCGGTCAGCTGCAGCGTCGCGTTGGTGCCGCCATGGTAGCTGCGGTAGCGCGAGAGGATCTTCGACCGGCCGGTGAACTGCTTGGCCGCGCGGATGGCGTTCTCGTTGGCCTCGGCGCCGCCCAGGGTGTAGAAGAAGACGTCGAGGTCGCCCGGGCAGAGGTCGGCCAGCCGCTTCGACAGCCGCGCGCGAATCTCGGTGGCGGTGCCGGGGTGGGCGAAGAGCAGCCCGTCGCAGGCCCGCTTCATCGCCGCCACCACCCGCGGATGGGAGTGCCCGATGTTGACGCACATCAGCTGGCTGTTGAAGTCGAGGATGCGCCGGCCGTCCGCCGTGTACATGTAGACGCCTTCGGCGCGCTCGATCGGCAGCGGGTGGACCGACCCGGTCGCTGACCAGGAGTAGAGCGAATGCGCGAGGCAGCTGTCGACGATCGTCTTGGCGTCCATCATGGGGTCAGCTCATCCATGTCGCGTCGCGCTGCAGCGCCCACTTGGTCGTGATCTTCCGCTGCCTCGTCCAGAAGCGGTAGCCGTCCCAGCCGGTGATGTTGCCGTGACCGAAGCAGGAGTCGTTCCAGCCACCGAAGCCGAAGGGCTCGCGCGGCACCGGCACGCCGACGTTGACGCCGCACATGCCGGCCTCGGCGCCCGACATCACGCGGCGCGCGACGTCGCCGGAGGTCGTGTAGACGCTCGAGGCGTTGCCGTACCGGTTGCTGTTCTCCAGCGCGAGGGCGCGCTCCAGGTTGGGCACGCGCACGATCGAGAGGACGGGACCGAAGATCTCCTCGTTCGCCGCGTCGCTGCCGGGAGCGACCCCGTCGAGGATCGTCGGCCCGAGCCAGTAGCCGCGCTCCCCGGCCGGCGTCGATCCGGGCGTGCGCCCGTCGACCAGCACGCGCGCCCCGGCGCTCTCCGCGGCGTCGATCGCGGCGCGGATGCGGGCCACCGCCGCCGCGCTCTGCACCGGCCCCATCTCGTCGCCCAGCCGGAGCGCCGCGGCGCGCGCCGCCACGCGCTCGATCATCGGATCGACTTCGCCGACCGCGAGGAGCACGGAGGCGGCCATGCAGCGCTGTCCGGCGCAGCCGGTGAACGAGGCGACGATGTTCTCGACCGCGACCTCGGGATCGGCGTCCGGAACCAGCACGAGGTGGTTCTTCGCGCCGCCCAGGCAGAGCGCGCGCTTGCCCTGGCCGCAGGCGCGCGCGTAGACCGCGCGCGCCACCGCGGTCGAGCCGACGAAGGCGATCGCCTCGACGCCGGGATGGTCGCAGAGCGTCTCGACCACCTCGCGCCCGCCTTGGACCAGGGAGAAGACGCCGGGCGGCAGACCGGCCTCGGCGAAGATCTCGGCGAGCCGCAGGGTCGTGAGCGGCACCCGCTCGGACGGCTTCAGCACGAACGCGTTGCCGCCCACCAGCGCCTGCGGGATCATCCACATCGGCACCATGAGCGGGAAGTTGAAGGGCACGATCCCGGCGACCACTCCGAGCGGCTCGTAGGAGACTTCGCAGGTCACGCCGCGGCTGACCTCGAGCTGGTTGCCCGCGGCGAGGTTGGGCAGCGAGCAGCCGTACTCGAGGCACTCGATCGCCTTCGACACCTCGGCCTCGGCCTCGGCGTAGAGCTTGCCGTTCTCGTGCGAGACGAGCCAGGCGAGCTCCTCGAGGTCGCGGCGCAGGAGCTCGCGCGCGGCGTAGAGCACCTGGGCGCGGTCGCGGATCGGCGTCTCGCGCCAGCCCGGGAAGGCCGCCCGGGCCGCGGCGACCGCGCGGTCGACGTCGGTGGCGGCGGACAGCGTGACCGAGGCCATGGGCCGACCCCAGCGCGGGTTGGGGATGTCGAGGCGGGGAGCGCCGGGGGCCGGCTCCGACCAGGAGCCGCCGATCCAGTTGCGGGCCGGCACGTAGTCCGTGAACGCGTAAGAGCGCGCGGCGAATCTGGGCAGCGCCATGGTTCTCCGTTCTCGACGAGTGCTCGATCGGCGATCGCTGTCGTGATGCGACGACTGCGCCTTCGCCCCCCGCCAGGCTCGGAGCGAGAGGGCCTCGGGGCGCCGCCGGAAGGTACCGGAGCCGGGCCAAGCCCGGGTCTGGCGCATCCCGACCGAATGCTCCCATAATAGCAATCAATCCGGAGGTAACGACCGCGAGCGGCGACTCGCTCAGGGGGGCTGCGATGCAGGAGTGGACCGGGAAGGGTGTGGCCGCTGTGGGCTTGGCCTTGGCGCTGGCGGCTCCCGCCGCGGCGCAGGAAGAGAAGAGCTGGTCGGTCGAAGTGGGCGTCGACTACTCGACCCTCTACATGTTCCGGGGGCTCAACCTCCTGGGCGAGGATCAGGCCGTCTGGACGCCGTACGCGTCGATCGGGCTCGGCAACTGGTCGATCTGGTACTACGGCTACGCAGGCAAGTTCGACGCCTTCGACGACGAGGGCGAGCCGGCCAGTGACGGCAGCTACTTCGAGACCGACCTCGGCATCGACTACACGTTCTCTTTCGGCGAGAAGTTCGCGCTCACGGTCGGCGGTCTCGTCTACCTCTACGACCAGGAGACGCAGGACGGTCTCGGCTACCTCGATACCACCGAGCTCTACGCCATCGCCTCCTGGGACATCCTGCTGGCGCCGACGCTCAGCTACTACCAGGACATCGATGCGATCGACGGCGGCTTTTTCACGCTCGACATCTCGCACGAGCTCGCGCTCACCGAGTCGCTGGGGATGAGCCTCATGGGCCAGGTCGGTCTCGACTTCGGTTACAACCAGCTCGACGACCCGGAGGCCGGAATCAAGGCGTCGAACGGCGATCCGAACCATGTGATGGTCGGCGTCGACCTGCCGCTCCAGCTCACCGAATCCTTCTCCGCCCACCTGCTGGTGCAGCGGTTCATCTCGCTCCAGGTCGCGGAAGACCTGGAGCAGCCGGACGAAACGGTGTTCACGGTGGGGGGTACTTTCAGCTTCTGAGCGCCTGCTCGTCTCCGCGGTGAGGAGCGACGGCCAGGGGCCTGCACGGGACCCCGCCGTCGCCGGCCGGCGCGAGTCGACGGAGAGTCCACGATGCGAAGGCACTGGATCGGTGGCCGCTGGGTCGCGGGCAGAGGCGGTGGCATCCCGGTGGTCGACCCGGCGACCGAGGAGCCTCTCGGCGTCCAGGCGCGGGGTGACGCCCGCGCCGCCGCCGCCGCCGTGGCGGCCGCGCGAGCGGCGTTCGACAGCTGGCGCTGGCTGCCCGGGGTCGAGAAGGCGGCGCTCCTGCACGAGGTCGCCCGCCGCATCCGCGTCGCGGAGCAGGCGCTGGCGACCACGATGACCCGTGAGGGCGGCAAGCCGCTGTGCGAGAACCTCGACGAGATCGAGTGGACGGCGGCCTGCTTCGACTACTACGCCGAGATCGGCCGCAACGAGCGCGGCAGCTCGCTGCCGCCGGTCGCCCCCCACCAGGTGAACTTCACGATCAAGGAGCCGTACGGCGTCGTCGCCGCGATCGTCCCCTGGAACTACCCGCTGCTGCTGATGGCGTGGAAGCTGGCGCCGGCGCTCGCGGCGGGCAACACGGTGGTCTTGAAGCCGTCGGAGGAGACGCCGCTCGCGACCCTCGACCTCGCCAAGGCGTTCGGCGTGCTGCCGGCCGGGGTGGTCAACATCGTCACCGGGCTCGGCAGCGAGGTCGGCGAGGCGCTGGTCGTCCACCCCGGCACCGACCTGGTCGCGCTCACCGGCTCGCTCGCGACCGGCCGTCGCGTCGGCGAGCTCTGCGCGGGCGAGGTCAAGAAGGCGCATCTGGAGCTCGGCGGCAACGACCCGTTCATCGTCTGCTCGGACGCCGACCTCGAGGTCGCCGCGCGGGGCGCGGTCTGGGCGGCGTTCCTCAACGCGGGCCAGGTCTGCACCTCGGGGAAGCGCTTCTTCGTGTTCGCGGAGATCTACGACGAGTTCGTGGCCCGTGCCGTCCGCTTCACCCGGTCGCTCCGGCTCGGCCACGGCCTGGATCGCCAGACCGACGTCGGACCACTGATCAACCAACGGCAGCGCGACGAGGTCGAGGCGCGGGTCGCCGAGGCGGTCGCGGCGGGTGCGCGGGTGCTCACCGGTGGGCGCCGCCCGAAGGCCCTGCGCAAGGGCTTCTTCTACGAGCCGACGATCCTGGTCGACGTCCGGCCGAAGATGCGTATCGTCGCCACCGAGACCTTCGGTCCGACCCTGCCGATCATGAAGGTCGCCGATCTCGACGAGGCGATCGCGCGCGCCAACGAACAGGAGTTCGGACTCGGCGCGAACCTCTACACCAACCGGATGGACTGGGCGATGCGGGCGATGGAGCGGATCACGGCCGGCACCTTCTGGATCAACGACCCGTTGACCGACAACGAAGCCGGTCCCTTCGGCGGCATGCGCAAGACCGGCCACAGCCGCGAGCTCGGCGTCGAGGGGCTCGACGAGTTCCGCGAGACCAAGCACGTGCACCTCGACTACGTCCAGGAGATCAAGCCGTACTGGTATCCCTACTCGCGATACAACAAGACGAAGGGCCTTTGAGCCCCGGAGACCGGAGACCATGAAGAGCTTCCAGCAGTTCGTCGACGGCGAGTCGGTCGGAGCGGCCGACGGCCGTACCGAGACCATCTACGATCCCGCCACCGAAGAGGCGATCGCCGCGGTGCCGCTGTCGGGCGCGGAGGACGTCGAGCGCGCGGTGAAAGCGGCGCACGCGGCGTTCGGCGCCTGGTCGTCGACCACGCCGGGCGAGCGGAGCCTGGCGCTCTTGAAGCTCGCCGATCGGATCGAGGCCCATGGCGACGAGCTCGCCGAGCTCGAGGCGCGGAATGTCGGCAAGCCGCTCTGGCTGGCGAAGAGCGAGATCCCTTTCCTGGTCGATAACCTCCGCTTCTTCGCCGGCGCCTGCCGTTGTCTCGAGGGCAAGGCCGCCGGCGAGTACCTGGCCGGCTATACCTCGTTCGTCCGCCGCGAGGCGGTGGGCGTGGTCGCCTCGATCGCCCCCTGGAACTACCCCCTGATGATGGCGATCTGGAAGATCGGCCCGGCGCTGGCGGCGGGCAACAGCGTCATCCTCAAGCCGGCCGAGCAGACTCCGCTCACCACGTTGCGTCTCGCCGAGCTCGCCGCCGACCTCTTTCCCGCGGGGGTCTTCAACGTCCTCCACGGCTGGGGCGAGCCGGTGGGCGACGCCTTGGTCCGGCACCCGCTGGTCTCGATGGTCTCGTTGACCGGCGACGTCGCCACCGGCAGGACGATCGCGGCGAACGCGGCGGCGACGCTCAAGAAGGTCCATCTCGAGCTCGGCGGCAAGGCGCCGGTGGTGATCTTCGACGACGCCGACCTCGACCAGGTCGCCGCCGTGCTCAAGCTCGCTTCTTTCGTCAACTCGGGCCAGGACTGCACGGCCGCTTGCCGCGTCTACGGCGGCGCGAGAATCTACGACCAGTTGCTCGAGCGGCTGACCGCGGTCGCCGCGACCGTGACCATGGGCGACATCCGGAGCGACGACACGGTGATCGGGCCGGTGGTCTCGAAGGAGCAACGGGAGCGGGTCGCCGGCTTCGTCGACCGCGCGGTCGCCAGCGGCCACGCCCGGGTGCTGATCGGCGGCGGCAAGGGCGAGGGCAAGGGCGCCTTCTACCACCCGACCGTGATCGCCGACGCGCGTCAGCAGGACGAGATCGTGCAGCGCGAGGTCTTCGGGCCGGTCGTCACGGTCACTCGCTTCGAGTCGGACGAGGAGGCGCTGGCCTGGGCGAACGACGTCGACTACGGCCTCGCCGCCTCGGTCTGGACGACCAACGTCAACCGGGCGCTGAACGCCGCCCGGCGCCTGCGCTTCGGCACGGTCTGGATCAACGACCACCTGCCGCTCGTCTCGGAGATGCCGCACGGCGGCTACAAGCAGTCGGGCTACGGCAAGGACATGTCGATGTACGCCGTCGAGGAGTACAC
The DNA here is from genome assembly GCA_963700315.1 of uncultured Acidobacteriota bacterium. Taxonomy (GTDB): domain Bacteria; phylum Acidobacteriota; class Thermoanaerobaculia; order Multivoradales; family JAGPDF01; genus JACTMI01. The sequence goes on from CAVOXC010000012.1 coordinate 39,711, forward strand.
GCAGGTCAAGCACGTCATGGCGAAGATCGCCACCTAGGCGCGCGACCGGGACCCGCGGCGATGCGCCAGCCTGGGCGTGGCGACCGTGTCTGCCGCGACGGCGGTCGCGGATCAGGCGATCCAGACGCTCTTGACGTTGACGAACTCGCGGATGCCGTGGACCGCGAGCTCGCGGCCGTAGCCGGAGCGCTTGACGCCGCCGAAGGGGAGGCGCGGATCGCTCTTGACCATGCCGTTGAAGAACACCGAACCCGCCTCGATCTCGACGGCCAGGCGTTCGATCTCCGCCGGCTCGCGCGTCCAGGCCGAGGCGCCGAGGCCGAACGAGGTGCCGTTGGCGAGCGCGATCGCCTGGTCGAGGTCGCGCGCGCGAAAGACCACCGCCACCGGCCCGAACAGCTCGTCGCTCCAGGCCGGACTGCCCGGCCGCGGCTCGGCGAGGACGGAGGGCGGATAGAAGTTGCCCGGACCGTCCGGCACCTGCCCGCCCAGGAGCAGCCGCGCGCCCGCGGCGACCGAGCGCGCGACCTGGTCGGCGAGCTCGTCGCGGATCGGCCGGGTGGCGAGCGGCCCGACGTCGGACGCCGGGTCGAGCGGGTCGCCGACCCGCAGACCGGCCATGCCGGCGACGAAGAGCTCGAGGAAACGGTCGTAGATCGCCTCGTGGACGATGAACCGCTTGGCGGCGATGCAGGACTGGCCGTTGTTGATGGTGCGCGCCCTGACCGCGGTCGCGGCGGCTTTCTCGAGATCCGCGGACGGCAGCACGACGAAGGGGTCGCTGCCGCCGAGCTCGAGCACGCACTTCTTGATCTGGGCCCCCGCTTGGCGCCCGACGGCGACGCCGGCGCCCTCGCTGCCGGTCAGGGTGACGGCCGCGACCCGGGGGTCGTCGATCAGCGCCGCGACCTGGCGCGAGCCGACGAGCAGCGTCTGGAAGCAGCCGGACGGGAAGCCGGCGCGCCGCGCCACCTCCTCGATCGCCAGCGCCGACTGCGGCACGTTCGAGGCGTGCTTGAGCAGCGCGACGTTGCCGGCCATCAGGGCCGGCGCCGCGAAGCGCCAGACCTGCCAGAAGGGGAAGTTCCACGGCATGACCGCGAGCACGACGCCGAGCGGGTCGTAGCGCACGAAGCTCTCGCCGGCGTCGGTCGCGACCGCCTCGGGCGCCAGATAGGCCTCCGCGCGCTCGGCGTAGAAGCGGCAAACCCAAGCACACTTTTCGACTTCGGCGATGGCGGCCGCGATCGGCTTGCCCATCTCGAGGGTCATCAGCTCGCCGAAGCGCGCCTTGTCGGCCTCGAGGATCTCCGCCGCGCTCACCATCCTCGCCGCGCGCCCGGCGAACGGCTCGCGGCGCCAGCTCGCGAACCTCTCGGTCGCGGCGGCGAGCGCCGCTTCGATCGCTCTCCCGTCGTGCTCCTCGAAGCGCATCAGGGTCTCGCCCGAGACCGGGTTGACCGAGGCGATGGTCATGGCACTCTCTCCTCGAAGCGGACCTTGAGGCTCCGCCGTTCCAGCTCGTCGAAGAAGCGGTCGAACGGCAGCGACCGCTCGGGACAGAGAACTCCCGCGCCGGCGATCTCGCCGCGCGCCAACATCGTACCGGCGATCGCCAGGGGCACACCGGTATCGAGCGCGCCGGCCGACAAGCGCCACTCGTGATGCGGCAGGGCGATGCACTCCGCGGTCGCCTCGACGAGCTCGCCCTGGCGTTCGCCGCGGACGACGACGCGCAGGGCGTCGGCGTCGTCCGGCGGGCCGTCCGCCGCGGGCAGCCGCGCCACCAGCGCCAGCAGCATCGCGCGCGGCGAGACGCCGCCGACGAGCGCGGCGCGGTCCGCGAACCCGAGCTCGGCGAGGAAGGTGAGCTTGGCCAGCAGCTCCGGCTCGAAGGCGACCTTGAAGGTCGCGGCCGCGAGGCCCGGAAACGACCGCGGCAACATCGCGACCTCGGAGTGGAGGGTCGCGACGGCGGTCATCCTGCCCACCGGCGGCGGGAACTCGACCTCCTCGCGCGCCGAGAGCGGCGGCAGTGCTCGGGCCTGGCCCGCCGCGTAGACCATCGGCTCGAGCGAGACCTCGTCGAGGAGGGTGTCGAAGGCGTACGGCACCGCGAGCGGCCCGCTGGCGGAGCGGTCGCGGCAGCCGACCCGGACGTGGATCTCGTCGACCCGCGTCATCGTGGCTGCGAGCCTGCCCGCCATGGCGTTGGTGATCCCCGGCGTCGAGCCCATGCCGAGCAGCGCCACCAGCCCCGCGGCGCGCAGCTCGGCGTCGAGATCGAACTGCGCGAGCGTGCCGTGGTAGAGACCGCCGAGATCGGAGTAGGGGACGCGCGCGGCGAGCGCCGCGCGCATCACCGGGAGGTTCAGGTAGTAGGTGACGCAGTTGAGCACGGCATCGTGGCCGCGCAGAAGCGCCGCGGTCGCCGCGACGTCGTTGACGTCGCAGGCGACCGACGCCACGCGCGGGTGGTCGAACGGCGGCGGCCGCAGGTCGGCGGCAGTGACCGTGACGCCGTCGCCGTGGAGCGCCGGGTCGAGCAGGTCGCGCACGACCACCCGCGCCATGGCGCCGGCGGCGCCGAGGACGGCGATCCGCATCAATCGTCGTCCTCCGGAGTGACCGTTGCCATCTGCTGGTCGACATCCTTCAAGGTCTCCTCGAGGGTCTCGAGCACTTCGTCGATCAGGGCATCATCGATGTTGAGCGCGGGCTCGAAGCGCACCACCCGCGAGTTGGTCAGCGTCCCGGCCACCAGCACGCCGCGCTTGAACAGGCCCGAGACGACGCGGTAGCCGATCTCGGTGTTCTCGAACTCGACGCCGAGCAGGAGGCCCTTGCCCTGCGCCTTGCGGATCAGCCGGTCGTAACGCATCTGCAGCGCCACCAGCTCGCCGAGGAAGTACTTGCCCTTGCGCATCGCCTGCTTCGGCAGATCCTCCTCGAGCGTGACGTGGATGGCGGCGATGCCCGCGGCGCAGGCGAGCGGATTGCCGCCGAAGGTCGAGGTGTGAATGAACGGATTCGCCTCGAGCACCTGCCAGATCTTGGGCGTCGAGATGAACGCCGAGAGCGGCATGACGCCGCCGCCCAGCGCCTTGCCCAGGCACATGATGTCGGGCACCGTCTGCCAGTGATCGACGCCGAACATCTTGCCCGTGCGGCCGAGGCCGGTCTGCACCTCGTCGGCGATCAGCAGGGCCCCGTACTCGTCGCAGACCTTGCGGATGCGGGGCCAGAAGTCGTCCGGCGGCACCACCGCGCCGGCCTCTCCCTGCACCGGCTCCATGATCACGGCGGCGACGCCCTTGCCGGTGGCATCGGCCTTGTAGAGCTCGTCCTCGACCGCGTCGGCGTCGCCGAACTCGACGAAGTGCACGCCGGGAAGCAGCGGCAGGAACGGCTCGCGGTACTCCCACTTGCCCATCAGCGACAGCGAACCGCAGCTCTTGCCGTGGAAGCCGCGGATGGAGGAGATGAAGTTGGTGCGCCCGGTGTAGAGCCGCGCCAGCTTGTAGGCGCCCTCGACCGCGTCGGTGCCGTTGTTGATGAAGAACGAGTACTGCAGATCGCCCGGGGCGACCTCGCCGAGCAGCTCGGCCAGCGCGCCGCGGAGCGGGTCGATCAGCTCCTGAGACGACAACGGCATCCGCGCCAACTGGTCGGCGACGGCCTTGACGATCTTCGGGTGACGGATGCCGGCGCTGTAGATGCCGTAGCCGCCGAGGCAGTCGATGAAGCGGCGTCCGTTGAGGTCGAAGAGCAGCGAGCCCTGCCCCTCCCACTCGAGCGCCGGCTCGTCGCGCAGCTCGATCATCGATTTCCGGTAGTCGAGATAGCCGCGATTGAAGTACGAGGAGAAGTTCTCCGTCGTGTGCTGGATGACCTCCCGCTTGGCCTCCTCGGACAGGCTCGGCGACGAGATCACGTCGAGCCAATAGGCGGACTGCTTGAGCAATTCCTGGCGTTTCATGCGGACCTCGATGCTCGTTGCGTTGGATTGGAAGGCGCGACGCGATGCCGGAAGCTTCCGAGCCAAGCTAGGGATCGGCGAACAGGTTCCTCGACGAGCGGAGTGTGGATATGGGCGGGAGAAGCTCAGCCGAGCGCATGCTCGAGAACCTCCAATCCCTCGTCGAGATCTTCGTCCGAGATCGTGAGCGGCATGAGGGTGCGGATGACGTTGCCAAAGGTGCCCGCGGCGACGAGGAGCAGACCCCTCTCCCAGGCGCGCTGAACCACTCGTGCCAGGTACTCCTTGTCCGGCTCCCTGGTCGCCTTCGATCGGACCAGCTCGAGCGCGCGCATGGCACCCAGGCCGCGAGCTTCGCCGACCTGCTCGAAGGCTTGGCACCAGCTCTCGAAGCGCGCGCGCACCCGTTCGCCGATCGCGGCGGCGCGTTCGGGGATCCTCTCGCGTTCGAGTACTTCGATCGCGGCGAGCGCGGCGGCGCACGCCACCGGGTTGCCGACGAAGGTGCCGCCGAGGCCTCCCGGCTGGGCGGCGTCCATGATCTCGGCGCGGCCGGTCACGGCGCTGATCGGCAGGCCGCCGCCCAGCGACTTCGCCATCGTCACGAGGTCGGCCTCGAGACCGGAGTGCTCCGCGGCGAACATCTTCCCGGTGCGCCCGAATCCTGTCTGCACCTCGTCGAGCACGAAGACGATGCCGTTGGCGCGGCAGATCGCGGCGAGCGCCATGAGCCAGTCGGGTGGTGCGACGACGAAGCCGCCCTCGCCGAGGACCGGCTCGATGACGACGCAGGCGATCTGGTCGGCTGGACAGTAGGCGGCGAAGAACTGCTCGAACATCCGCCGGCAGGCGGCGGCGTCGATCGGACCCTCGGCTCGGAAGGCGTAGGGATAGGGCAGGCGGTAGACATCGGGCGCGAAGGGGCCGAAGCCGCTCTTGTAGGGCGCGACCTTGCTGGTCATCGTCAAGCCGAGGAGGGTGCGACCGTGGAAGGCGTGCTCGAAGACCACGACGGCGGGCCGGCCGGTGGCGCGGCGGGCGATCTTCACCGCGTTCTCGACCGCTTCGACGCCCGAGTTGGCCAGCATCGTCTTGCGCGGTCCGACTGCGGGTGCGATCGCGTTGAGCTTCTCGGCGAGCTCCAAATAACCGGGATAGGGGACGACACCGAAGCAGGTGTGCGTGAACCGCTCGAGCTGCGCGCGGGCGGCCGCGACGACGTCGGGGTGGCTGTGCCCGACGTTCACCGTGCCGATGCCTCCGGCGAAGTCGAGCAAGACGTTGCCGTCGACGTCGGTCAGGCGGGCGCCGGACGCCGAGGCCGCCCAGATCGGCGCCGTCGAGCCGACGCCGCGCGGCAGCGCCGCCGCGCGGCGGGCGGTGAGCTCGCGCGACCGGGGCCCCGGGATCTCGGTGCGGAGCTGGATCGCGCTCGCCATCTGAGTTTTCGCTGAGGCTCCGGTCGGAGTCCGGTCGCGAGTTGCGACGGGGCGTTCGTCCGAGCTCTCTCGAAGGCGGCGCGAGCGTACCACGCGTCCCCTCCCCCACCGCGACTCGCAGGGGCGCTGGTAGACTGCAAACAGGTCTTTGGAAGGGGAAGGTTCCACCGATGCCTCAGGATCTCGCGGCCGCCCGGGCAAAGTCGTCGGAAGTCCTCGAACTGATCGCAAAACGCACGCTTTCGGCCGCCGAGCGACGCAACGTGGTCGAGGAGTCGGTCCGCTACTGGACCGACCATGTCAACGAAGGCTTCCTGCAGTACCGCAAGTCGGTTTCGACCGACTACACGGCGGTCGAGTGGGAGGACGAGGGCGCCGTCTTCCGCGACGTTCACGGGCGGGAGTTCATCGACATGCTCGGCGGCTTCGGGATCTACGTCGTCGGCCATCGGCACCCCAAGGTGCTCGCGGCGGTGCGCGCCCAGCTCGACAAGCAGGCGATCCACTCGCAGGAGCTGATCGATCCGCTGCGGACCTACTTGGCCCGGCTGGTGGCGCTGGTGACCCCCGGCGACCTCAACTTCGTCTTCCTGACCAACTCGGGCACCGAGTCGGTCGAAGGCTGCCTCAAGATGGCGATGCTGACCACCGGCCGCCACCATTTCGTCGGCACCGTCGGCGCCTTTCACGGCAAGAGCCTGGGGTCGCTCGGCGGCACTTCGAAGGCGATCTTCCGCGAGCCCTTCCTGCCCTTGCTGCACTGGTCGCACGTGCCGTTCGGCGACGCCGACGCGCTCGCCACCTTCATGACGACCTGCGACTTCTCCGGCGACCGCGTCGCCGCGGTGGTGATCGAGCCGATCCAGGGCGAAGGCGGCATCGTCGTCGCGCCGCCCGGCTACCTCGCCGCCGCGCGCGAGCTGTGCGATCGCTACGGCGCGGTGCTCGTCTTCGACGAGGTGCAGAGCGGCATGGGGCGCACCGGCAAGATGTTCTGCTGCGAGCACGACGGCGTCACCCCGGATCTGATGGCGCTGGGCAAGGGCTTCGGCGGCGGCGTGATGCCGATCGGTGCGGTGGTCGGCACGGCGCGAACCTGGCAGCGCTACATCGACAATCCGTTCCTGCACACGACGACCTTCGGCGGCAACCCGGTCTGTTGCGCTGCGGCGATCGCCACGATCAACGTCCTGCTCGAGGAGGAGCTGCCGCGGCAAGCGGCCGAGAAGGGCGACTACCTGCTCGGCAAGTTCACCGAGCTCGCGGCGAGGTGGCCCAAGCTGATGAAAGGGGCGCGCGGCCGCGGCCTGATGCTCGGCATGGAGTTCACCGACGACACGCTCGGCTACGCGGTCGCCAAGGAGCTGTTCGCCCGGCAGATCCTGATCTCCGGCACCTACATCAACTCGCGCGTTCTGCGCGTCGAGCCGGCGCTCACCATCGAGTACGAGCAGCTCGACCGTTTCCTCGCCGCTCTCGACGAGTCGCTCGGAACGGTCTATCGGGAGCAGGCGCTCTAGCGGCGATTCCGTCGCCGCGACGGTCGCCGAGCGGGGCGGATCGCGGCGGGGGGCGCAGGCGCAGGTCGACGATGGCCGGTCCGGATCCGATCGAACGGACGTGCTACTGGCTCGCGAGCCTCGGCGAGGTGGCGCGCCACCCCACGCTCGAGCGCGGGGTCGAGGCCGACGTGGCGATCGTCGGCGGCGGCTTCACCGGGCTCTGGGCGGCGCTGACGCTGAAAGAGCTCGCGCCGGCGATGGCGGTTGTCCTGCTCGAGGCCGAGCGGATCGGCTTCGGCGCCTCGGGGCGCAACGCGGGGATCGTCGGCGAGACCTTCGACCACTCGCACGCGCTCGCGGTGACGCACTTCGGACTGGCGGAGGCGCGCCGCTTGGCGCGGCTCGCCCGCGAGAACCTCGACGAGCTCGAACGATTCGTGAACGTCGCGGGCATCGACGCGGAGCTCGAGCGCTCGGGCCAGCTCTTCGTCGCGCTCGACGCGCGTCAAGCGGCCGGCCTCGACGCCGCGCTCGCGGCGGCGCGCAGCGTCGGCATCGACGACTGGCGGCGGCTCGACCAGCGCAAGGTCCGCGACGAGCTCGCGAGCCCGCTCTTCGTCGGTGGGCTGGTGGCGCCGCGGGCGGCGACCGTCCACCCCGCGAAGCTGGCGCTCGGCCTGGCGCGTGAGGCCGAGCGCCGCGGCGTCGCGATCCACGAGACGAGCGCGGTCAGCGCGCTGCGTCGCGACGGCGCCGGCATCCGCGTCGAGACGGCGCGCGGCTGGGTGCGCGCGCGCCGGGCGATCCTGGCGACCAACGCCTGGTCGCACCGGCTGGCGCCGGCGCTCGGCCGCCGCTTCCTGCCGCTCTACGACTACGTGCTGGCGAGCGCGCCGCTCTCCGACGACCAGTGGCGGGCGCTCGGCTGGAGCGGGCGGCGGGGCGTGACAGACGGCCGGAGCTTCTTCAACTACTCGCGGCCGACCCGCGATGGGCGCATCGTGTGGGGGACGAGCGAGGCGCGCTACTTCGCCGGCGACCGCGTCGATCGGGAGTGCGACTACTCGGAGGAGCACTTCGACGGCCTGCGCGCGAGCTTCCGGCGTCACTTCCCGCAGGTGGGCGAAGTCGACTTTCCCTTCGCCTGGGGCGGTCCGATCGCTTCGACCGCGCGTTTCACGCCGTTCTTCGGTGCGCTCGAGGGGGGGCGTCTGCTCTACGGTCTGGGCTACACCGGCCATGGTGTCGGAACGTCGCGCATCGGCGGCCGGATCCTCGCCCACCTGGCGCTCGGCGAGCGCTCCGATCTGCTCGAGCTCGGTTTCGTCCGCAAGCGACCACTGCCCTTCCCGCCGCCGGCCCTGCGCGGCTGGGCGATCGGGCGCGTGACGCGCGACCTGCGCCGCCTCGACCAGGGCGCCCGGCCGTCGCTCTTCCTGCGGCTGCTCGACCGGATCGGGGTGGGTTTCTCGAGCTGACCCGGGAGCGCGCGGCCGGAGCTCAGACGGTCTCGGTGCGCCCGGTCGAAGTGCCTCGCCGCCGCACGAGGCCGGCGACCCAGCCGGCGCCGTCGGCGACGGCGTGGCGCAGGTCGTCGAACAGGGTGTAGAAGATCGGCACCACCAGGAGGGTCAAGAGCGTCGCCGTGGTCATGCCGCCGACCAGCGTGAGGCCGAAGCTGGTGTAGGAGAGACCGATCGAGGTCGTTCCGCCGGTCAGCAGCGGCATCATGCCGCAGATCGTGGTGAGCGCGGTCATCATGATCGGCCGGAAGCGCCGGTGGGCGGCGAGCGTCAGGGCCTTGGAGCGGACCTGGCCGGTCTCCTGGAGGCGGTGGACGTAGTCGATCAGCACGATGCCGTTGTTGACCACGACGCCGACCAGGAGAACGATCCCGACGACGCCCAGGAAGTCGATGTCGAGCCCGCTCAGGATGTGCGCCCAGGCGACGCCGAGGAAGGCGAGCGGCATGGTGGTGACGATCGACAGCGGCAGGACGAAGCTCTCGAACAGGAAGGCCATCAAGAGATAGATCAGCAGCACCGAAAAGAGCAGCGCGGACATCAGCGCCTGCAGGTCCTCGTCGTCGCCGCTCGGACGACGCACGTCGCGGATGACGCCCTCGGGCAGATCGATCGCCGCGATCCGGGTGTTGAGCCGCTCGCGAATCTCCTTCTGCTCCTCCTCGGCGATCTCGACGGTGATCGAGCGCGACGTGCGCCGGCCGGTCCTCCAGATCTGTTGCGAGGTCGGCAGCCAGCGAACGTCGGTGAGGGCGCCGAGCGCGACCCGCTCGCCCTCGGCGTTCGGCACCTCGAAGTCGCCGAGCTCGGCGAGACTGTCGCGGTCGGACTCGGCGAAGCGCACCCGGACCGGGATCTGCTTGCCCTGGTAGGTCGCGCGCGGCAGGGCCTGACCGCGCAAGGCGTAGCCGACCACGCCCGCGACTACCTGCGGGCTCACGCCCTGGGCACGGGCGCGCTCGCGCTCGACCACCAGGGCGAGCTCCTCCATCGGGCGGTCGGAGTTCTTCTTGGCGCCGATGACGCCGGGCACCGCGACCATCAGCTTCTCGATCTCCTGGGCGATCTGCTCGAGCTGTTCGGAGTCGTCGCCGTAGAGCTCGAGCGTGTACTCGTTCTTGCCGAGATCCTCGTCCTGCCCCTCCTCGCCGGCCAGCAGGCGCGCGCCCGGCTTGCGTGGCAGCGCCGCGAGCACCCGCTCGGTGACCTGGCTCGGCGTGATGTCGTTGGTGCGCGGGGTATTGAACCAGCCTTCGACGCTGCCGGAGTTGGTGCGATGAAAGATGAACCAGCCGGCGAGATCGAGCTCGTCCTTCATCCCCTCGACGACCTTCTCGCAGGCGAGGAAGTAGTCCTCGGTCTCCTTGAAGGTCGCGTTGGTCGGCATGTCGACGTCGATCTCGAAGCCGCCCCGTTCCTCTTCCTGGACACCGACGAACTCGACCCGCTGGGAGAACAGGGCGATGGTGCCGGCGAAGATCAGGGCGAGCACGATCAGCGTCTCGGCCCGTCGCCGCAGCGCCCTTTCGAGCAGCACGCCATAGCCGTCGTTGAGCCGGCCGAACGACGCGTCGTAGGCGCGCCGCAACGCGGCATTGAGCCGGTCGTGGGCGGCGCGGAACCGGCTCGTCGCGGCGGCGCTCGCCGAGCTCGCCGATCTGCCTGCGCCGCTTCCGGGTAGGGTGACGTAGACCGCGAGCGGAATCAGCAGCAGGGCGACGAAGAGCGAAGCGACAAGCGCGACCGAGATCGGCACCGAGAGGCGGAGCAGGAAGAACTGCGCCTGTCCCTCGACCAGCGACGCGGGCAGGAAGACGATCACGGTGGTGAGCGTCGCCATGACGATGGCGAGCGCGATCTGGCTGGCGCCGCGCACGCAGGCTTCGCGCCGGGGGAGTCCGTCGCGGTGCAGCCGGAAGATGTTCTCGGCGACGACGACGGAGTTGTCGACCAGGAGCCCGACCGAGATCATCAGGGCGAGCAACGAGATGATGTTGAGCGACTCGCCCGAGAGGAACATCACGGTGAGCGCCACCAGCAGCGAGAGCGGGATCGAGAGCGTGATGATCAGCGTCATGCGCAGCCGGCGCAGGAAGAAGAAGAGCACCGCGATCGCAAACAGCGCGCCGATCTCGCCGCTGCGCAGCAGGATCGAGAGCGACTCCAGGATCACCTCGCGCTGGTCGAAGAGCGGAATCGAGTCGATCGACGCCAGGCGCGGATTCGCCTTGATGCGCTCGACCGCTTCCTCGACCCGCTTGGTGACCTCGAGCGTGTTGGCGTCGCCCTCCTTGCGGACGACGACGGCGACCGCCGGGTGACTCATCGCGCGGACGCGGAACTTCCAATCGGGCAGGTCGTAGGAGATCGTCGCGATGTCGCCCAGGCGCGCGGTCGGCGACACCGGCCGCCTGCGCAGCTCGTCGAGGTTGTCGTAGGTCGCCGTGGAGCGGAGCAGGAGCTTCTTGTCCGCGGAGCGGACCTGGCCGCTCGCCATCGTGAAGTTGTCCTGGCCGAGCTCCTGAGCGAGCTGCCAGATGTTGATCCCGGACGCGGCCGTGCGCTCGCGGTCGAGCTCGATCAGGATCTCTTTCTCGACCAGGCCGTTGGTGTCGACGGCGGCGACGCCGTCGATCCGCTCGAGCGGCAGCACGATCTCGTTCTGCAGGAGGTCGTAGGCGTTGGCGAGCGTGTCGTCGATGGCGAGGCCGAGGACGAAGATCGGGATGCCGGCGTCGTCGTCCTTGCGCATGTAGATGCGCTCGACGTCCTCGGGCAGGCGCCGCCGCGCGCGCTCGACGCGATCGCGCACCTCGCGGTAGGCGACGTCCATGTCGGTCCCCTGCTTGAAGCGCATGAAGATGCGCCCGGAGCCCAAGAGCGACAGCGAGTTGATCCTGTCGATGCCGCCGACGGTCGCGAGCTCCTCCTCGAGCGGGCGGACGATCTTGTCGAGCACCTCGGGCGCGGGTGCGTCGCGCCAGGGGACGACCACCCGCAGGAAAGGCTCCTCGTAGCCGCGTGGCACGAGCTCGACCGGGATGCCCAAGGTCGCCACCAGGCCGAGCACGAGCGTGCTGGCGAGCAGCACCGTGACGGCGATTGGCCGGCGCAGCGAGAGCGAGACCAGGCGGCCGGTGCGGTCGCGTTCGCCCGGGCTCATCGCTCGCCCCCCTCTTCCGCGGCGAGCGCGGGCAGTCCGCCGGCGATGGCCTCGGCGTCGGCGCGCGCCGCGACGCCCTCCGGGCGCTCACCTCCGCGCGCCAGTACGGCATCGAGGCGGTCGTAGACGACGGGGATCACCAGCAGGGTCAGCAGCGTCGAGACGCTGAGCCCGGAGATCACCGTGATCGCCATCGGCGTCCGGAGCTCGGCGCCGTCGCCGAAGCCGAGCGCCATCGGCAGCAGGCCGAGCACGGTGGTCGCGGTGGTCATCAGGATCGGCCGCAGCCGCACCGAGCCGGCGGTGAGCAGCGCCTCGCGGCGCCCCATGCCACGCGCGCGCAGGACGTTGACGTAGTCGACCAGGACGATGGCGTTGTTCACGACGATGCCGGCCAGCAGGATCATGCCGAGGAAGACCACGATCGAGAGCGACATCCCGGCGAGCGCGAGCGCGACGATCGAGCCAAAAAATGCGAGCGGAATCGTGAAGAGGATGACGAAGGGGTGCACCAGCGACTCGAACTGCGCCGCCATGATGACGTAGACCAGGAAGATCGAGAGCGCGAGCGCGAGATAGAGGCTGCCCGCGGAGCGCTCCCACTCCTGGTCCTGGCCGGAGACGAAGTAGGTCATCTCGGCCGGCCACTCGACCTCGCGGTCGAGCGCCAGGCGGAGCCGATCGACGGCGCCGCCGAGGGCGACGCCCGGCGCGAGGTTGGCGCGGACCAGCGCCACCCGGCGGCCGTCGACCCGGCGCACCTCGCTCGGACCCTCGCCCAGGCGAACTTCGGCGATCGCCGCGAGCGGGATCGGCCGCTCGCCGCCGGGGTTGACGACGAGGTCGCGCACGTCTTCGATGGAGCGGCGGTCCGCCTCCGCGAGTTGCACGACGATCGGGATGCGTCGGTCCTTCAGATTGAAGCGGGTCGCTTCGGCGCCGCGCACGAGGTCGCGCACCGACTCGGCGACGGGGCCGAGCGAGAGGCCGTAGAGCGCCAGGCGCTCGCGGTCGTAGACGATCTCGACCTCCGGCGCGCCGGCACGCAGCGTCGAGGCGACGTCGGCGAGCTCCGGTAGCGAGGCGAGCGTCGCCTCCACTTCGGTCGCCTTGCGCTTGAGCTGGTCGAGATCTTCGCCGTGGACCTCGACCTCGATCGGGGTCCGGAAGCTGAACAGCACCGGCCGGGTCAGGCGCTCCTCGAGATCGGGGATCGCCCGCAAGCGGTCGCGCACGCGGGCGGCGACGGCACGCTCCGCCTGGGCGTCCGAGCTGCGGAGCAGGACCCGGAAGCGCGCGGTGTGCTCGCCTTCGTCGGAACGGGTCGACTGCGCGGGGTCGAAACCGTAGGTGGCGAGCACTCTGTCGACGCGCTCCGCGTCCGCGGCGAGGACCTGCTCGATCGGGCCCAGCACCGCGATCGTGCGCTCGAGTGGCGTTCCGGCCGGCAGCGAGAGCTCGAAGGTGATCTCGCCCTGATGGACCTCGGGCAGAAGCTCGGAGTCGAGCGCGACGAAGCCGATCACGGTCGCGGCGAGCGCCGCGACCAGGAGGCCGACGATCAGGCGCGGCGCCGCGAGCGCGCGCTCGAGCAGACCGCGGTAGGACGTTGCGAGGTGCTCGAGGCCGCGCTCGACCCAGGCCGCGGGGCCACGATCGAGCAGCCGCGAGAGGCCGCGCAGGAGCAGCCCGACGGTACCGCCCACGACGATCAGGACGAGCGAGACGAGCGAGCCCACGAGCTTGGCGGCGACCTCGACCGGCAGCCAGATCGCCGTGCGCAGGGCGAGCAGCGGCGCGAGCAGGGCGCGCCGCCAGCCGCTGAGCGCGCGCCAGTCCTCGACCAACGCCGCCCAGGCGGCGGGCCGGAGCTGCGGTCGCCGGCCGCCGGTGGTGAAATCGAAGCTGCCGCGCGCGGCGAGCATCGGAATCAGGAAGAGCGCGACGGCGAGCGAAGCGATCAGCGAGAGCACGACCGCGAGCGCCAGGTCGCCGAAGGCTTGGCCGGCGACGCCCTGGACGAAGACCATCGGCAGGAAGACCGCGACCGTCGTGAGCGTCGAGGCGATCACCGCCGAGCGCACCTCGCGCGTGCCGCGAACCACCGCGTCGACCAGGTCGTCGCCCTCCTCGCGGCAGCGGTGGATCGACTCGAGCACGACGATCGAGCAATCGACGAGCATGCCGACGCCGAGCGCGAGCCCGCCGAGCGACATGATGTTGAGCGAGACGCCCAGCAGGTCGAGCGGCGCGAAGGCGACCAGCAGCGAGGCCGGAATCGCCACCGCGACGATGGCGGTCGAGCGCAGGCTGCGCAGGAACAGGTAGAGCACCAGAACCGCGAGCAAGCCGCCCAGGATCGCGTTGTTGCGCACCTCCGTGATCGAGCGCTCGATGAAGACCGAGCGGTCGGCGACGACCTCGAGCCGGACGCCCTCCTCCTCGAGTAGGCGCGGCGCGATGCCGGCCGGCCCGTCGCCCCGCTTGGCGGCCGCCGCCTTCACCGCGGCATCCTGCGCCGCGTCGTCGGTCGCCTCGCCGGTCGCCTTCGCCTCCTCGTCGAGCTTGCCGAGAGCGTCGCGCACGCGCTTCGAGAGGGCCACCATGTTGGCGTCCCCCTCCTTGAACAGGTCGAGGGCGACGCTGACCCGGCCGCTGGCCCGGGTCTCGATCTGCCGCTCCTTGTGGGCGCGCACGACGTCGCCGATATCGCCCAGGCGCACCGGACGGCCGTCGACGGTGGTGACGATCGTCTCGGCGATCTCGGCGATCGAGGTGTATTCGTTGAGCGTTCGCACCATGTACTCGACGTTGCCCTCTTCGAGGGTGCCGCCGGCGACGTTGACGTTCTCCTCGGCGAGGCGCTGCAGCACCTGGCGGGTCGAGAGTCCGGTGCGCGCCAGGGCCGACCGGTCGAGGCGGACGTGGATCTCCTCCTCGAGGCCGCCGCGGACCTGGACGGCCGCGACCCCCTTGATCGGCTCGAGCTCGCGCTTGATCTGCCGCTCGGCGATCCGGCGCAAGCGGCGCAGGCCCTCCTCCCCGGCGAAGCGCTCGCCCGCGCCGGAGAGCGCGAGCTCGATCACCGGATCGAGCGACGGGTCGAAGCGCAGCACCAGCGGGCGCTCGGCCTCGTCGGGCAGGAAGACCTGGTCGAGCCGCTCGAGCGTGTCCTGGACGGCGTCGGTGACCGGCGTGTCCCACTGGAACTCGAGGACGACGTCGGAGACGCCGGCGCGCGAGATCGAGGAGATTCGCTCGAGCCCGCCGATCACGCCGAGCTCCTCTTCGATCGGCCGGCTGACCTCGTTTTCGACCTCTTCGGGCGCCGCGCCCGGGAACTCGGTGCGGACCGTCAGGGTCGGGTAGGTCAGCTCCGGCATCAGATTGACCGGGAGCTGGAAATAGGAGAGCCAGCCGAAGAGAACGGCGGCCAGAAAGACGACCCCGACGGCAACCGGTCGGCGCGCGGCGAAGCTGCCGCGCTCGGGCAGCTCGGTCTCCGTGAACTCGGAGAGCGCCGCGGCGGGCGCGCCGGACGCCCCCGCTAGCGCCTCGGCGCCCGGTGCTGCGGCCGTGGCGGCCGGCTCGGTAGCGCCGGACTCGCCCTGCTCGGGGGCCGCCGGTACCCGCTCGCGTCCCTCTGCCGGTTCGTCAGCCCTGGTCACCGGGGGTCCCCACGATCTCGACCTTGGCGCCGGCCTTGAGGCCGGCCTGTCCAGCGATCACGACGCGGTCGCCGGCCGTGAGGCCGGAGGCGACGGTGATCTTCTCGCGGTCCTCGAGCACCGGCTGGACCCAGATGCGCTCGACAGTGTCGTCCGCGCCGAGCTTCCAGATCGCGAGCTGCGTGCCGTCGGGCACGAGGGCGCGTTTCGGCACCAGCAGCGCGTCGCGCTCGACCGCCGTGACCAGCTCGACCTCGAGGAACATCCCGGGGCGCAGGCCCGGCTCGAAGGGGACGGCGACGGTCACCTTGACCGTGCCGCTCTTCGGGTCGACCACCGGCGCGACCCTGTCGACGCGGCCGGTGAAGAGCTGGGCGGGCGCGGCGGGCGGCGCCAGCCGTACCTCCTGGCCGACGGCGACCGCGGTGAGATCCTTCTCGGGGACGTAGACGAGGGCGACGAGCGAATCGAAATCGACGAGGTCGAAGAGGTGCTGGCCGACCGCCACCGTGTCGCCGATCCTGACCTTGCGCGCGGTCACGGTGCCGGAGATCGGTGCGCGCACGATGGTGTAGGAGAGCTCGCGCGTGGCGTCGGCGAGGGCGAGCTCGGCCTGGTCGAGCTCGTAGCGCGCCTGGGTCAGCTCCTGCTCCGAGACCATTTTCTGGGCGAAAAGGTTGGCTTTGCGCTCGTGCTCCCGCCGCGTCTGGTCGACCCGCCCCTGGGCGCGGGTGAGCGCGATCTTCTGCTGCTCGTCCTCGAGCCGGACGAGCGGCTGCCCCTTGGCGACGCGATGGCCCTCCTCGACCAGGAGCGCCAGGACCCTCCGGGCCGATTCGGAGCGCACCTCGACGGCGCGCTCCGCTTCGAGGTTGGTCGAGAAGCGCAGCAGCTGCTCGATCGGGCCCCGCGCCAGCGTGGTGATCTCGACCGGCACGCCGGCGGTCTCTTGCTCGCCCTCTTTCTTCGCCTCGTCGCCGTTGTCGGCGCTGCTCTTGCTGCCGCAACCGGCCGCGGCGAGCGCCCCGGCCAGCAGGATGATCAAGCCGTTCTGAATTCGCACGAAGCTCCTCCCGGATGGGCACTCCGGACGCCCTGATGAGGGTCCCCAGAGATTCAACGATGACTACCTGATCTTCTTACGCAGAGGTTTCGCCGGTGTTTCCGTCCGGCCCGAGAGGGGGGTGGGCCGGTCCCCGGCAAGGGGGAGGTGGATACCCGCCGCCGGGCACGGCACCGGCGGGGCCGGCCAGCTCAGCGCTTCAGGTGCCTGGCGAAGAACTCCCTGGTCCGGGCCCAGGCCGCGGTCGCGGCTTCCTCCTGATAGCGACCGCCGGTCGGGTTGGCGAAGGCGTGGTCGGCCCCCTCGTAGACGTGGATCTCCGCCCGCTTGCCGAGCTGTTTGAGCGCCGCTTCGAATTGGCGCACGCCGTCGACGGGGATGCCCTGGTCGAGGGCGCCGAAATGACCGAGCAGCGGCGCCGAGAGCGGCTCGAGCTCCTTCGGATCGCTCTTTACCCGGCCGTAGTACATGACCGCGGCGTCGAGCTTCTTGCCGAGCGCGAGGGCGGTTTCGAGCGACCAGCCACCGCCGAAGCACCAGCCGACGACGCCGACGCGATCGGCGTGCGCCTGCTGCTTCAGGTGGTCGTAGGCCTGTTTCAAGTTCTCGGTGAGCCGCGCCGGGTCCTTCATCGCTGCCTGCATCAACGCGCTCGCCTCGCCCGGAGTCGCCGCGGACTTGCCCTCGTAGAGGTCGACCGCGAGCACGACGTAGCCTTCGCCGGCGTAGCGCCTGGCCATGGCGCGGATGTTGTCGTTCAGGCCCCACCACTCCTGGATCACGATCAGGCCGGGGAGCCTGCCCGAGCTCTTCTTCGGCCGCGCCGTGTAGCCGGAGACCGTTGTGCCGCCGAGCGCGGCGTAGACCACCTCGCGCCCGACGACCGGCTGAGCCGGCTCGAAGCTCGTGGCCGGCGAGGCGGCGGTCGTGTCTGCGCCGTGCTCGTGCTCCATCTTCTTGGCGTAGTCGTCGTCGCCGCCGCGGGCGGCGCCGGCCGGGAGCAGTGTGGCGAGGGCGAGGGCGAACAGGGCGAGCGATCGGCGCATCGGGTTCCTCCGGG
The DNA here is from genome assembly GCA_963700315.1 of uncultured Acidobacteriota bacterium. Lineage (GTDB taxonomy): Bacteria > Acidobacteriota > Thermoanaerobaculia > Multivoradales > JAGPDF01 > JACTMI01. Next base: position 57,108 of record CAVOXC010000012.1, read on the forward strand.
TCGAACCAGGGTGACGCCAGTCTACCCGGGCCGGCGGCGTCGCCCCGCCGGCGGTCAACCCGCTTCGAGCAACGGCTCGAAGCGGCTCTTCTCGAGCGCCTTGAGGTAGGCCGCGCGCGGGCTGACGGTACCGGCCTCGACCAGCGCCATGAGCGCGTCGTCCATCCGCTGCATGCCGAGGTGGCGCCCGCCCTGGAGCACCGTCTGGAGCATCGGCAGGTTGCCCTCGCGGATGATGCCGGGCAGCGCGGTCGTACGCAGTAGCAACTCGATCGCCGCCACCCGGCCCGTGCCGTCGGCGCGCGGCACCAGCTGCTGCGCGACGATCGCGGCGAGCGACTCCGCCAGCGAGATGCGCACTTGGGCCTGCTCCTCGGCGGGGAAGACGTCGATCAGGCGGTCGATGGTCTTGGCGGCGCTGTTGGTGTGCAGCGTGCCGAACACCAGGGTCCCCATCTCGGCGGCTCGGATCGCCAGGGCGACGGTCTCGAGGTCGCGCATCTCGCCGACCAGGACGACGTCGGCGTCCTGGCGGATCGCGGCGCGCAGCGCCGCGGCGAACGAGTCGGTGTCGGTGCCGACCTCGCGTTGCGAGAAGGCGGAGCGGATCGGGCGGTGCAGGAACTCGACGGGTTCCTCGATGGTCACGATATGGCGAGCGGAGGCGCGGTTGATCCTGTCGACGATGGCGGCGAGCGTCGTCGACTTGCCCGATCCGGTCGGCCCGGTGACGAGCACGAGGCCGCTCGAGAGCTCCGCGAGCCGGGCCACCGCCTCGGGCAGTCCGAGCTCCTCGATCGAGGCGATCGCCTCGGGGATGGTCCGGAACACCGCGGACGGCCCCTGCTCCTGCCGCAGGTAGTTGCCCCGAAAGCGCGCGACGCCCTCGAGGCCGAGGGCGAAATCGAGATCGCCGGTCGACTCGAACTCGCTCCACTGCGCCGCGCTGACCGCCGCGCGCAGCAGCGCGGCGAGCTCGCCGCCGGCGAGGGCCGGCCAGCCGGGCACCGGCTCGAGCGCGCCGTGGCGGCGGATGCGCGGCTCCATTCCGGTCGCCAGGTGCAGGTCCGAAGCGCTCTCGCGCCGGGTGTGCCGCAGCAGGTCGTCGAGTCGGCTCATCGTCGCTCCTCTAGTCGGGGATGAGCTTGGCGTCCTCGGCGTGGCGTAGCGCCTCGGCGCGCGCGACCACGCCGTCGCGCACGAGCTGCGCCAGCGAGAGATCGAGCAGCGCCATGCCGTGGGTGAGGCTGGTCTGGATCAAGGAGCGGAGCTGGAAGGTCTTGGACTCGCGGATGAGGTTCGCCACGGCGCGGGTGCCGAGCAGGACCTCGAGCGCGGCGACGCGGCCGGCGCCGTCGGCGCGCTCGACCAGGCGCTGCGAGACCACGGCGCGCAGCGACTCCGAGAGCATCGCCCGGATCTGCGCCTGCTGGCCCGGCGGAAAGGCCCCGACCAGCCGGTCGACGGTGCGGATGGCGCTGCCGGTATGGAGCGTCGCCAGCACGAGGTGGCCGGTCTCGGCGGCGGTGAGCGCGAGCGAGATGGTCTCGAGGTCGCGCAGCTCGCCGATCGCGATGACGTCCGGATCCTCGCGCAGCGCCGCCTCGAGCGCGCGCGAGAAGCTCTCCGTGTCGCGGCCGACCTGGCGCTGGTTGACCACGCAGCGCAGCGGCCGGTGCAGGTACTCGATCGGATCCTCGATGGTGACGATGTGGTCGCGTCGCTCCTCGTTGATCAGGCGCAGGAGCGCCGCCATCGTCGAGCTCTTGCCGCAACCCGCGGGGCCGGTGAGCAGCACCAGTCCTTGGCTGTGGTTGGTGAGCCGCGCGAGCGTCGAGGGCAGGCCGAGGTCGGCGAGCGTCGGCACCTCCACGGGAATCGCCCGCAGCACGACGGCGAGCCCGCCCTGGTGACGGTAGGCGTTGCCGCGGAAGCGCGCGAGCCCGGGCAGCGTGTAGGCGAAGTCGGTCTGGCCGGTCCGGTCCAGGCGCTCGCGCTCGGGCGCGCCGAGCAGCTCCGCCACCAGGTGCTGCAGCGAGGCCGCCGCCAGCGGTTGGTCGCCGAGCGTGATCAAGCGACCGCCCTTGCGCGCGAGCGTCGCCTCGTCGGCCCGCAGGTGCAGGTCGCTGGCGCCCTGGCCATAGGCGAACTCGAGGATTCTGTCGACGCGCCGAGCGCTCCGCGGCGGCACCGTCGGTGTGGCCGCTGGACTGTCGCGGCGCGGCTGGGCGCGCGCCGGCGCGGCGCTCGGCGGCGGCGCCGCGGCGGGCGCCGCGACCTGCTTGGCGGCGATCTCGCGCTGGACGGCGAGCAGCTTCTCGATGTGAGCCGCGGTCAGCAGGCCCATCTCGACCAGATAGTCGCCGAGCGGCCGCTGGTGGCCGTCGCGCGCCTGCTGGCGCGTCGCCTCGGCGAGCTGGTCGGGCGTCACCAGCTTGTAGTGGACCGCCAGCCGTCCGAAGAGATTGGGGGCCTCGCTCATCGCTCGGACAAAAGCCTAGCCCATACCGCTGCTGGCCCTCTCAGAGCAGCCGATCCGCGGCGACGGCGGCGAAGAGCGCGGCCGAGAGCAGGCCGTTGGCGGTGAAGAAGGCGGCGTCGAGCCGGGAGAGGTCGCCGGGTCGCACGATCGCGTGCTGATAGGCGAGCAGCGCCACGCAGAGGGCGAAGCCGAGCCAGTAGGGAGCGCCGAGCCCGGGCGGGTAGACGAACGGCAGCAGGGCGAGGCCGGCGAGCGTCGCGAGATGGAGGAGCGCCGAGATCCAGAGCGAGGCGACCGTGCCGAAGCGGGCGGGGATCGAGAAGAGCCCCCGCTCCCGGTCGAAGCGCTCGTCCTGGAGGGCATAGAGGACGTCGAAGCCGGCGACCCAGGCGAGCACGACACCGGCAACCAGGAAGGGCGTCGGAGCGAAGCTCCCGGTGACCGCGATCCAGGCCCCGAGCGGAGCGCCGGCGAGCGCGAGGCCGAGCACCAGGTGAGAGACCCAGGTGAAGCGCTTGGTGTAGCTGTAGCCGAGCAGCACCGGGATCGCCACCGCCAGGAGCTTCACGCAGAGCGGGTTGAGCCGTACGGCGGCGAGCACCAGGAGCGCCAGGCTCGCGGCGACGAACAGGGCGACGAAGCCGGGCGAGAGCAGGCCGGCGGGCAGTGCGCGCGCCGCCGTCCGCGGGTTCGCCGCGTCGATGCGCCGGTCGGCCAACCGATTGAACCCCATCGCCGCCGAACGCGCGCCGACCATCGCGACGACGATCCAAGCGAGGGTCCGCGCGGAGGGCCAGCCGTCGGCCGCGAGCACCATCCCGATCAACGCGAACGGCAACGCGAACAGCGTGTGCTCGAACTTGATCATCTCGAGCACGACGCGGAGCTGGCGAAGAGCGCCCATGGCGCCGGAAACTCTACGCGATCAGCGCGGCGCCGAACGACCGGCGGCGCGGCGCCGGTCGCCGGTCGATGTGCGAGCCGCGGTCACTTCGGCGTCGAGAGATCCGATCGAATCTCGTAGATGGTGTAGTTCGAATCCTTGAACGACCCCTGGAGTTGCTCCATGGTGGCGCGGGCGGCCTCCTCAGAGCCCACCGAGTCGGCGAGCAGCTTCATGAAGGGAGTCTCGGGCTCGGCCATGTCGGCGTAGCTCTTGTAGGGCGTGACGACGGTCATGCGCCCTTCGCCGCCGATCGTCCAGGCGATGCTGTAGCTCCTCGCCCAGTTCCGCTCGGTGGCCGCCTTGTGGACCTTGTCGAGCGCTTCGGTCATCTTGCCGTACGCGCCCGGCGCGAGCCTCAAGCTGCTGACGCCGAAGTAGCGGTAGTCCTCCGACTCTTCCCACCTCGAGTGCTTGGCGTCGGCGCGGGCGAGGTAGTGCTCGACCCGGGCGACGTGCGCGCCGACCTGCTCCATGTACTTCGCCTGCGCCTTGGTGCTCGTCTCCCACGCCGCTTGCACATCGAGGTCCTGCCAGTGATGCCCCGACGAGCGGATGACGTAGTGCTCCAAGTCCTTGCCGACGACCGGCTGGTAGACGCGCCATTCGAGGCCCTCGCCGGCGCTCTTGCGCCAAGCCGCGTGGGCCTTGACGCCGGCCTCGAACTCGGCGGCGTGCCCCGGCGTGACCCAGAACATCCAGACCGTGGCGATCTCTCCCGGCGCCTCTTCCTCGGCGAGCGCGGGCGCGAAGCCCGCGACCAGCGCGAGCGCCGCCACGATGGCGGTCCAGCGCCAACCCTTCCTCGTCCTTGCAAACATGAAGACCTCCTGGTTTCGGGGTCGGTCGAGCGAGACGTCGGGGCCTCCGCCAGAGGAGGCCCGCCGCCGCCACACCCGGTCCGACCGGAATCGATGGATGGACCGAGTGTACACCCTCGGCAACGGACCGCTCAGGAGGCCTCGAGCGACCAATGGAGTGGGTGACCGGCCTCGAAATCGTCGGCGAAGAGGGCGGGATCGGCGTTGGAGTCGCCATTGCGCTCGTGGGCGCCGATGTCGCAGCCGTCGCTGCCGACGCCGTTCGTCCCGCGCCGTCTCCGCTGGTCCCGCGACGCTCGCATCGACTGCGACTCCGGCATCAGATCGGCGGAGCGACAGCCCGCGGTTGGGCGGAGAGACGAGCGGGGTTCGATGGATACCGATCATGGCGGCGTCGTCGACCGAAGCGGGGCGCGGAGCGCGATCGCGAGCGGGTCGAGGGCGTCCGGTCGCACGGTGTCGCGTCCGCGTTTCTGGCGCGGCGGTCCGGCCGTGGTCGCGCTGTTGGCGCTGGCCAAGATCTTCGTCCACTTGACGTCGAACGGCGCTTTCGGCGGTTTCGGCTGGGAGTACTTCGTCGACGAGCTCTACTACCTCGACTGCGCTCGCCACCTCGCCTGGGGCTACGCGGATCTGCCGCCCCTGATGCCGGCAGTGACCGCGCTCGCGGTAGCTCTGTTCGGCAGCACGCCCTTCGCGACGCGGCTCGCCGTCACGCTCGCCGGTGGCCTGCTGGTTCTGGTCGCCGGGTTGATGGCGAAGGATATGGGTGGCGCCCGATTCGCGCAGGTGCTCGCGGCGCTCGCCACGCTGAGCGCTCCGGTGCTGCTGGCGGCCAGCAGCTTCAACTCCATGAACGGATTCGAGCCACTCTGGTGGGCGGGCTGTGCCTGGATCTTGATCAGGATCGCCAACGGCGGCTCGCCACGATGGTGGCTCGTGTTCGGTCTGCTCGCCGGCCTCTCTCTGCTCACCAAGCACACGGCTCTACTCTACGGAGTGGCGGCTCTCGCCGGACTGTTGGCGACGGCCGAACGGCGCGCGCTGCGGCAGGGCTGGTTCTGGCTGGCGTCCGCCGTGGCACTCGGGCTGTTCGCGCCCAATCTGATCTGGATGATCCGGCACGGCTTTCCACATCTCGAGGTGCTCGCCAACGTTCGCGCCGACGGCCGCGACATCTCGTTGTCTGCCTGGACCTTTCTCTGGCAGCAGGTATCGATGGTCGGCCCGGCGGGCGCGGCGTTGGCCGCCATCGGAGTCGTCGCGACGATCGGCCAGGAGAGGTGCAAGCCGTATCGGCAGCTCGGAGTCGCGTTCGTGGTCGTCGTCGGTGCGCTCGCGGTTCTGGGCGGCCGCGTCTACTACACGCTCTCGGCTTGGGTGCCCATGCTCTGCGCGGGCGCCGTGGGGCTGGAGAGCTGGCTCGGAAAGAGCCGCCGCGGTTCGCGAACGATCCGTGCCGCGACGCTCGCCGCCACCGCCCTCGGTGGTCTGGTGTTGGCGCCCGCGATGATGCCGGTGTTGCGGCCGGAGGCTCAGGCGAGCTACCTGCGCCGAACCGGACTCGTGCCGCCACAGCTGGAGCAGCATGCTCAGAGCGCCCTGCCGCAGCTCCTCGCGGATCGGCTGGCCTGGCGACCGATCGCGGACGCGGTCGCTCGGGTCGTGGCGGCGTTGCCGCCGGAGGAAGCGGCGCGTGTGGCCGTCTTTGGCCAGGGTTACGGCGAGGCCGGAGCGGTCAATGCCTATGCCAGGGAGCTCGACCTGCCGCCGGCAGTGAGCGGACATCTCTCCTATTGGTACTGGGGCTACGCCCCGTATCGCGGTGACGAGGTCTGGGTCGTAGTCGGGGACGACGATCGCCTCGTCGACCTCTTCGACTCGGTCGAGCTCGGCGCCGTCGTCGACCAGCCGGCGCTCGCCATGCCGCGGTGGACCCTCCCGATCTGGGTCTGCCGCGGTTTGCGCGTGCCGCTCGAGCAGCTCTGGCCCGAGACCAGGAACTTCCACTGAGCCGTGCTCCTATACTCGCTGCCGTGGCGGATGATGGCGGAGCGCGGGCGAGCGAGGGATGGCGGGCGTTCGCTCGCTGGTTCTCGATCGTCTCGGCGATCGCGCTGTTGATGTTCTCCTACCGCTACCTCGACCCCCTGGCGGCGGGGGGGAAGGCGGACCCGCTCGAGCCGTTCATCACGGAGACGACCGGCGCCTTCTCGGCTGGTATCCTCTACTTCGGGATTGCCGCGCTGGTGCGCCGGCGTCCGCTGCGACGGGGCGATTGGGCGGGCAAGCTGCCGATCTACCTGGTCGCGCTGGTGCTCTTCGCCCTCGCGCACACGTCGATGATGTGGGCTTCGCGCGCGGCGATCTTTCCCCTCGCCGGCCTCGGGCGGTACGACTACGGCATCATGCCCCTGCGCTATCTCATGGAGGCGCCGTTCCAAGTCATCTCGTTCGTCCTGGTCGTCGGCGCGGTACACGCCGCTCGGTCGTGGCGCTCGGCGCGCGAGCAGGAGGTGCGCTCGGCGCGGTTGGAGCGAGACCTGGTCAACGCCCAGCTCGCCAGCCTCCGAGTGCAGCTCCAGCCGCACTTCCTCTTCAACTCGCTCAACACCATCTCCGCGACGATGTACGAAGATCCGGCGAGCGCGGACGAGCTGCTGGAGCGCCTCGCCGACCTGCTACGGAGCTCGCTGCGGACCGAGCGAACCGACGAAGTTCCGCTCACAACGGAGCTCGCGACGCTCGAGAGCTACCTCTCGCTCGTCCGCGCGCGCTTCGGCGAGCGCCTGAACGTGACCGTCGAATCCGATCCGGCGGTGGCCGACGCATTGGTGCCCTCGATGCTGCTGCAGCCGTTGGTCGAGAACGCGATCCGGCACGGTGGCGTCGAGAAGCGTGGCCGAGGCACCATCGAGATACGCGCCCGGCGCGACGAGGCGATCCTGGCGCTCGAGGTCGAAGACGACGGACCGGGCAGCGAGCGCGCGGAGATCGACGCGGCTCGGGCTCGACCCGGCCTCGGGCTGACGGCGACGCGCGAGAGGCTGCGTCTGCTCTACGGTGCCGAACAGAAGATGAGCGCGGAGAACCGCGAAGGGGGCGGCTTCCGGGTGTCGATTCGGCTCCCTTCTGCACGAGACCAAGGGGGCGGAGGAGTGATCCGTACGCTGATCGTCGACGACGAAGCGCCGGCGCGGAGCAAGGTACGCAAACTCCTCGCTCCCGAGGCGGGGTTCGAGATCGTCGGCGAGGCTGCGGATGGCGACGAGGCGGTGCGACGGTTGCTCGAGCTGCGCCCCGACGTCGTCTTCCTCGACATCCAGATGCCGCACAAGGACGGCTTCGCCGTGGTCGAGGAGATCGGTGTCGAGCGCATGCCACTCGTGGTGTTCGTCACCGCCTACGATGAGCACGCCCTGCGCGCCTTCGAGGTGCACGCTCTCGACTATCTGCTCAAGCCTTTCGCGGCGAAGCGTTTTCACGACGTCCTCGAACGGGTGCGCGAGCGGCTGGCCGGTCGCTTCTCCGAACAGCTCGGGGCGCGGCTGGAGCAGCTGCTCGCCGCGGCGCGGCCGCGCCGGCGCCACCTCACCAGGATCCTCCTGGCTCGTTCCGACGAGCGCGAGCTGCTGATACCGGTCGAGAAAATCGATCGGATACGGGCCGAGCGCAACTACCTGCGTTTCGTGACCCACCAGGGCGAGTTCCTGCGGCGAGGCACCCTGCGCGAGCTCGGCGAGCGTCTCGATCCGGAGCGCTTCCTGCGCATCAACCGCTCGGAGATCGTCCGCCTCGACGCCATCGTCGAGGTCGCGCCCTGGTTCCATGGCGACTACCGGATTCGCCTGCACGACGGCACCGAGCTGTCGTGGAGCCGGCGCTTCCGCGCCCGCTCCAAGGCGGCTTTCTGACGTCGGCGCGCGTTAGCGCAGGGGTGCGGCAGCGGTGGCCGTAGGGATCACCAGGACGAGATCGAAGCCGTAGACCAGCCGCTCGAGCTCGGGCTCCCAGGGTCCGAGCTTGCGGTAGAGCGGGCGCAGCGGGCGCAGGTCGAACAGCGACCAGCGCTCGTGGCGGTCGGCGATCTCGACCAGCGGCGCGAGAAAGGGGAGACCCCCTGCGGGGCCGACGAGGTCGATCGGCGTCGCCGCGGGTGGGCGTCCGACCCCCGCGAACAGCGACTGCTCACCGTGGGCGCCCACCACCATCAGGTGCAGCGAGCGCGAGCCCACGAGCTCGGCGACCTCCGCGAGGAAGTTGCCGAGCTCGCGGCTGCGCAGCGGATTGAGGCCCTTGTAGGCATGGTTGGCGCCGACCTTGACCAGCATCTTGGGCCATGAGCCGGGCAGCGCCGCGCGCAGGTTCCGGCGCATCAGCTCGGCGCGCTGGAGGTTGGAGCGGTAGCCGGCGGTCGCGTTGAGCTCGTAGATCTCGCGGCTCTCGAGCAAGGCTTCGAGCGGCCGGGCGGCGGCCTGGCTCTCGCGGGCGAGCGCGTCGCGCGCCGCCTCGAGCTCGGCGCGATCGGCCGTCAGCATGAAGAGGTCGCCCGGCTCGCCGGAGCGTTGAGCGCGCGCATAAGCCTTCGCCTCCGCCGCGAGCAGCGCGTCGAGGCGGGCCGCCGCCTCTTCGCCGCGCGCCATGGCGCGCGCCTGACGGAGCAGGAACTTCGACGCACCGAGCAACTCCTGATCGAGGCCGACCAGGCGGAAGCTCGCGCTCGACAGATCGGCCGCCCGCTCGAGGAACGCGAGCTCCGGCTCGAGGTCGTAGTAAGCGAGAGCAAAGGGGTACTCGGCGAGAAACGCGGCGAAGCGCGCGCGTCGTTGCTCCATGCCGAGCACTCGCTCGACCTCCGAGGCGACGCGGGGGCCGACCTCGATGGCGAGAGTGTCGAAGCCTGCCGGCTGGAGGGCGCGATAGAGGGCGGCGGCGAAGCCGGGGATCTCGGCGATGCCGTGATCCTCGCCGAGCAGCACGAAGCGCGCGTCCGCCGCGGCCTCGCGCAGCACCGCGGCGCCCGGCCCGGCGAGCTCTCCGCCCTCGACCGCGAGCTCGCTACGGTTCGCCGCGAGCGCCGCCGCCAGGTCCGCCGCCTGCCCCGCCGTGGCGAAAAGCAGGGCGAGCGCCGAGGCCACGAGCGCGGCCCGCGAGAATCGGGATGGAATGCGCATCGCCCAAGTCTACGCCTCGCGGTGAGCGCTCCGCTTACGCGCGCGTTGCGAAAGCGAGCAGTGATGGGGGTGGCGAGTCCGGAGGCCGAGGCTGTCGAGGCAACTCAGCGTGCGGCCGGAGGACCGACCGGGGTGACGGCGTCGACGTCACGCTCGCCGGTGCGAATGCGCACGACCGACTCGACCGGCAGGACGAAGATCTTGCCGTCGCCGACCTCGCCGGTCGCGGCGGCGCGGCGGACGGCGTCGACGGTGACTTCGACGAAGGGCTCGGAGACGCCGATCTCGAAGCGGACCTTCTCGATCAGCTCCATCTTCACCGTGGTGCCGCGGTAGGTCTCGACGGCCGCGGTCTCGCCGCCGTGCCCCTGGACGCGCGTGAGCGTGAGGCCTCGCACCTCGGCGCGGTAGAGCGACTCGAGTACGGCGTTGACCCGCTCGGGGCGGACGATGGCGACGATCAGTTTCATCTCCGCTCTCCGGCAGGGCCGCTCGCGGCTCAGGCCGCGGCGCCGGCCGGACGGGGCGCGAGCGCGCTCGCGGCGCGGCGGGCGCGCTCTCCGGCGAGCACCAGGATCGCGCCCTCGCCGCTGCCGTAGGCCTCCTCGCCGTGTAGCTCGACGTCGAGGCCGCGCCCCTGATCCCGCTCGGCCAGCGACGAGCGGCGCGAAGGCCGCGATCGACCTTGAGCACGAGGCAGGTGCCGCCGGCCGACCAGGCCAGCGTGGCGAGGACGGCCGCGGCCTGGCGCAGGACGAGGCCCGGATTGCCCTCGAGCAGGCCGGCGGTGCCGCCCCAGGCCGCGCTCGCGAAGACGCCGGTCAGCAGCGCGCCGGTGAGGCCACCGAGGCCGTGCGCGGCGACGACGTCGAGCGAGTCGTCGAGCCGCGTGCGCGCCCGGCGCAGCAGGCCGAAGTAGCTCGGTAGCGCGGCTAGCGCGCCGATCGCGAGCGCACCGCGCGGCGAGACGAAGCCGGCCGCTGGAGTGACGGCGACGAGGCCGACGACGATCGCCGTGGCGGCGCCGACGGCGGTCACGCGGCCGGTGCGCTTGGCGTCGAGCGCCATCCAGACGGCGAGCGTCGCGAGCGGCGCCAGCAGCGTGTTGGCGAAGGCGAGCACGGCGCCGGTGTTGGCGCCGAGCGCGCTGCCGGCGTTGAAGCCGAACCAGCCGAACCAGAGCAGCCCGGTGCCGAGCAGGACGAGCGGCACGCTGTGCGGCAGCAACGCCTGCCGCCCCCAGTCGCGGCGCGGACCGAGCACGAGCGCCGCGACCAGCGCCGCTGCGCCGGCGTTGACGTGGACCACGGTGCCGCCGGCGTAGTCGAGGGCACCGAGCTCGGCGAGCCAACCGCCGCCCCAGACCCAGTGGCAGACCGGCGCGTAGACCACCAGGGTCCAGAGCGCCGAGAAGGCGAGCCAGGGACCGAAGCGGAGGCGCTCGACGAGGGCGCCGGAGACGAGCGCCACGGTGATGCCGGCGAAGGTCGCCTGGAAAGCGAAGAAGAGGAGATGCGGCAGCTCGCCGCGCGCCTCGAGACCGACGCCCGCGAGCAGGGCGTGACCGAAGACCGCCGGTGAGCGCCCCTTCGCCGTCGAACGCCAGGCTGTACCCGAGCGCCGCCCAGGCGAGGCCGGCCGCGGCAAGCGCGCCGAAGCTCATCATCATGGTGTTGAGCGCGTTCTTGGCCCGCACCAGCCCGCCGTAGAAGAAGGCGAGGCCCGGGGTCATGAGCAGCACGAGCGCGGTCGCGACCAGCACCCAGGCGATGTCGGCCCCTTCGAAGACTACCGGGTCGGGCGACGCGAGCAGCAAGAACGACCTCGGATCCATGGCACCTCCGGCGAGTAGGCGCGATTGTTGGCCGTGCACACTCACAAGTCAAGAGTTTTAGTTCTACTAGCTATATAATTAGCATAATTACTCTATTGCTAAATCAATCCATCTAGCCCTCTGATGTAGTTGTGAACTGCGGCGGAGATCTGCGGGCGGTTGGAGCGCCGGCGGCCGGTGGGCCACCGGTTTGCCCCGATTCGCGTCGCAAGAAGCTGCAGTGATGGGGGAGATCATTCGGCGTCGCGCCTGGCGGCGGACGCGCCGCCGTTGTCACGCGGCTAGCTGCGGCTCGCGAGACGAACGACCTTCGCGGCCTTGGAGTCAGTCCACCCGGAGCTCTGCTCGCGCAGCGCCCGGACGGCGTCCCGGTCTCCCCCTTCACTGCCAGTTTCCTCGAGCATCGCGCCGCCGCAACGCCTGCCCTTGCTGGGGCTGACACGTAGCCGACTTCTCCCCCGTCTCTGCAGGCTCTCTCAGGTCGCGTGTGAGCGTTGCTGGCGCTGGTGGAGCGCCGTGGTGGAGCGACAGATCGAGAGGCTGTTGGCGGACTGAGTCGAGCGAGTTACCGGCTCGGGCGGCGAGATGCGCGGCGGAGCAGGTGCGAGCAGGTGCCAGCCGCTTGGTTCGGGCGGCTCGACGACCTGGCTCGAGGTGGCAGAACGCCGCTCGCGAAGCGCCTGGACGAGCGCCCCAGGACCCCTAATTGCCTTCTTTCTCAGGGTTTGGTACTTCGCGACGATCCCGCGCGGCGCCTCGCGGCGGGCCGCGGCGCCGAGGGTGTTCAGTCCCCGGTCAGCCGGACCCCCGTCGCTTGCGGCCGGGCGTGCCCGATTCGTGCGCGTGCTGGTAGTCGAGCAGCTCGTCCACGGTCACCTTGATGCGCTTGTCCTCCGGCAGGTCCGGGTCGGCGAGCAGGTCGCGGCCGAGCTTGCGGTAGCAGAGATCCGGCGCATCCTGAAAGCGCACCTGCCGCGAGGCGAAGGCCTGGTGGGTGATGAGCAGCACGAAGGTCCGAGGCTCGATCTCGCTCGTGACCTGCAGGGCGTACTCGCGCCCTTCCGGCGTGATCTCGAAGCCCATGTAGCGAGGAACCGGAGGGCGCGGAGCGCGGCCCGCTCGCGCGTTGCTCGCCGGCGTGCCCGCGCTGGCAGAGTCGGCCGTGGCCAGCTCGACGGGGCGGTCGCCGACCGGAAGGGATTGGGGTGCCTGGTGTTGGCAAGTGGGTCCTCCGTCCGACGAGAGCGGGTCGAGTCGGCCTTCATGACCGCCGCCGTGCCGTCGGGCCGCGTGGCCCGCCCGGTGGTCGACGGGAAGGTGTCCGTATTCGAACGTTCCGGCAGGGCGGGTCGTGCGCGTTCGCCGCCCGCGAGAGCGAAGAAGAGCTTCGCCTCCGCCAGCAGTCTACCCTGTTCGTCGCTTCCGCGCTGGACGCCGCGCGGCAAGCGCGTCGCGCGAGCGTCAACCCTTGGGCGCGGGGGCCGGCAGATCGCGGGCGACCACGACCGAGTCGAAGTCGCAGCGATTGTGCGAGCCGTCGCAGAAGGGCTTCGACTCCGGACTGGCCGCAGCGGCAGAGCGAGATCACCCGCCGCCCGCCGAGCCCGAAGGCACTGCCCTCGGCGTCGACGAGCTCGAAGCTCTCGCCCTCGCCGATCTCGATCTTGAGCGACCCTCGGTCGCGGACGACGATTCTCATGTCGATTCCTCCAGTGAGTCGTGCGATTCGTTCGTGGGTGCGACTGGCGCCGCCGCGCCGACCGCCGTCGAGCTTACTCTCCGACGATCTTGACCAGCACGCGCTTCCTGCGGCCGCCGTCGAACTCGCCGTAGAAGATCTGCTCCCAGGGGCCGAAGTCGAGGCGGCCCGCGGTCACCGCGACCACCACCTCGCGCCCCATCACCTGACGCTTCAGGTGCGCGTCGGCGTTGTCCTCGCCGGTGCGGTTGTGGCGGTAGCCGCCCCGCTTCGGGTCGCTGCCGGCGTCGAACGGAGCGAGACTTTCGAGCCAGCGCTCGTAGTCCTCGTGCAGCCCGCTCTCGTCGTCGTTGACGAAGACCGACGCCGTGATGTGCATGGCGTTGACGAGACAGAGCCCCTCGCGAATCCCGCTCGCCGCGAGCTCGCGCTCGACCTCGGGCGTGATGTTGACGAACGCCCGCCGCCCCGGAATCTCGAACCAGAGCTCCTTGCGATGGCTCTTCATCGAGCTCACCTCCGCGAGCGCCGCGGCGAGCTCGGCGCGCAGCGCGGCGAGAAACCCCTCGAGATGGTCGGTCTTGCCGCGGTGCTCGGCGAAGAAGGGGACGCCGCCTTTGAGCTCGGCGAGCTCGACGGGGGGGTGGGCGTCGCGCTCGGTCATGGGCTGGTCGGTTGGGCGTCCTGGAAGAGACGGGTCGGCCGAGTCTACCGTTGCGGCGGCGCGGACCTCGACGCAGTGGTTCTCCGACAGCCCATCCCGCGAGAGGCTCGATTCGTCCCGCGGCGGTTGCTCCCGCAGCTCGAGAACGCGAAGGATCGTTCTCGACATGAGCCCGCCCCGCCCAGCCTGCTCAAGACCCCTGTCCAGGCGCGTAGCATCGCGTCGTACGGGCGCTTGGTCGCCGCCACGCACCCTGACCCTCGCCCTGCTCTGTCTCAGCCCGTTCGTCATGGCCGCCGGCCCGGCGCAAGCGGTGCCCGGAGCCCAAGCCAAGGGGGATCCGCCGGCGGTCACCAGCGGCGATCTCGCGCGAACCGCGATCGAGAGCTCGGTCGCCGACGCGCTCGACCGCGCGGCCGACCCCTGCGTCGACTTCTATCGCTTCGCCTGCGGCAGCTGGATCGACTCGGCCGAGCTGCCGAGCGACCAGCCGATCTGGGCGCGCAGCTTCTCGATCATCCACGAACAGAACCGCGAGTTCCTGCGGACCCTGATCGAGTCGGCCGCCAAGGACCCGGGCACCGATCCGGAGCGCCGCCGGGTGGGCGACTACTACGCCTCCTGCCTGGACGACGTCGCGGTGGAAAAGGCCGGCATCGCGCCGCTCTCCCCCTGGCTCGCGAAGATCGACGCCGCGACCGACCGGGGCGCGCTGTTCGCGCTCGCGGGCGAGCTGCAGACGATCAACGTCGCGCCCTTCTTCGACGTCCAGGTCGACGGCGACTTCAAGGACCCGCGCACGGTGGTCGCACACTTCCTGCAGGGCGGTCTCGGCATGCCGGATCGCGACTACTACCTCGCCACGGACGAGGAGAAGAGCGAGGTGCGGGCGGACTACGAGCAGCATGTGGCGCGCATGCTGGTCCACCTCGGCGCGACGCCAGCTCGGGCCGCGGCAGAAGCCCAGGCGATCCTCGCCTTCGAGACCCGGCTCGCCGAGCTGTCGCGACCGGTCGAGCGCATGCGCGTCTACGACGAGCTCCACCACCGCCTCGACGCGGCGGGGCTCGAGGCGCTCGCGCCCAAGCTCCCCTGGCGGCGCTTCTTCGCCGCCGCCGGCCGCGGCGAAGTCACCGCGATCAACGTCGGCACACCCGAGTACTTCGTCGGGCTCGAGCGGCAGATCGGGCTCGCCGACCTCGACACGCTGCGTGCCTACCTGCGCTACCAGCTCGTGACCGGGACCGCCACGGCGCTCGCCGACGCCGTCTACCAGGATCACTTCGACTTCTACGCGCGCAAGCTCTCGGGCCAGAAGGAACCGCAGCCGCGCTGGAAGCGCTGCGTCGCGGCGACCGAGCAGGCGATGGGCGAGGCGATCGGCAAGCTCTACGTGGCCGAGCGCTTCACCGGTGAGTCGAAGCGGATCGCGACGCAGATGCTCGACGACATCGCGGCTTCGTTCGCGGCTTCGCTGCCGAACCTCGACTGGATGGACGAGGAGACGCGGCGCGCCGCCCTGGTCAAGAAGGGCACGCTCGGCCGCAAGATCGGCTTTCCCGACGAGTGGCGCGACTACTCGAAGCTGGAGGTCTCGCGGGAGAGCTTCTTCGCCAACGTGATCGCCGCTCGCAAGTTCGAGACGGCGCGCCAGCTCGGCCAGGTCGGCGGTCCGATCGACCCCAAGGAGTGGGGGATGAACGCCCAGACCGTCAACGCCGGCTACAATCCGTTGCTCAACTCCTTCACCTACCCGGCGGGCATCCTGCAGCCCCCCTTCTTCCACAAGGACTTTCCGATGGCGATGAACTACGGCGCCATGGGCTACGTCATGGGTCACGAGCTCACTCACGGCTTCGACGACCAGGGGCGCAAGTTCGACGAGCAGGGACGGCTCACCGACTGGTGGACGCCGGCCTCGGTGGCCGGCTTCGAGCAGCGCGCGGCGTGCGTCGAGAAGCAGTACTCGGCCTACGAGATCGAGCCGGGCATCCGGGTCAACGGCGCGCTCACGCTGGGCGAGAACATCGGCGATATCGGCGGGCTGAAGCAGGCCTGGGACGCCTTCAAGGCGGTCGAGAAGCAGAGCGGCAAGCCGGCCGCGTCGCTCGCGGGGTTGAGCGCGGACCAGCTGTTCTTCGTCGCGGCCGCCCAGGTCTGGTGCACCGAGTCGAGCCCCGAGTTCGAGCGGCTGCTGGTGCAGACCGACGAGCACGCGCCGAGCCAGTTCCGGGTCAAGGGAACCGTCGTCAACCACCCCGCCTTCGCCGGCGCCTTCTCCTGCCCTGCGGGCGCGCCGATGAACCCGAAGGAGAAGTGCGAAGTCTGGTGAGCTAGCTCACTCGGGGCAGGCCGCGCCGGTGGCGATCCAGGCGTCGATGAGCTCGGCGAGCTCCTTCTGGCTGCCGGGCGCGGGCTCGCGGCTGGCGCCCGGCGACCACCCCCAGGCGACAAGCTCGTCGTCGCGCAGGTGCTCGGCGACCTTCGCGAGCGTGCGGTTGCCGTTTCTCGCCGGGTCCTTGAGCTGGGCGCAGAGCGCGGCGGGCGTGAGCCCCTCCCAGGCCATCTGTTTCGGCGCGAGCCGCCAACGCGGCGCGCCCGGCACACGCCCCGGATCGTAGTTGTCCCGGCCGTGGCAGGCGTCGCACTGCATGCCGGCGACGCCCATGCCGTTCCTGGTGCGGACGATCGGGGGCTCGTGGACGCGGTCGGCGGCGCCCTGAAGCGGTGTGTCGCCCGCCGGATGGCAGTTGACGCAGCGGGGCGAAACCAGGGCGCGACTGGCTTCGGCGAAGAGTGCCGCCGAGCGCGCGGAGCGGTCGGCGATCGATTCGAACTCGCGCGGCGCGCGCAGGGTTTCGGCGCCCGCCGCCCCGGCGTCGGACGGGAACGCGGCCGGGGCGAGCGTCATGGCGAGCAGGAGCCCGCCGGCAACGGCGACGTGGTTGTAGCGCATCGACATCAGCTCCTCTCGGCCCGATGGCGGCGGAAGGGGAGGCGGTGGACCGCCTCGCCGGTGAGCGCGAGCCAGGCGTTGGCCACCGCCGGCCCGATCGGCGGCACGCCCGGCTCGCCGACGCCGGTCGGCGCCTCCGCCGACGGCACGATGTGGACCTCGACCTCCGGCATCTCGTGGATCCGCAGCATCGGGTAGTCGTGGAAGTTCGACTGCTCGACCCGGCCGCCGTCGAGCGTGATCTCGTCGTGGAGCACGGCGCCCAGGCCGAAGCCGATGCCCCCCTCCATCTGCGCGCGGACGTTGTCCGGGTTGATCGCGACGCCGCAGTCGACCGCGCAGACGACGCGATGGACCCTGGGCGCGCCGTCGGCGCCGCGCGAGACCTCGGCGACCTGGGCGACGAAGCTCGAGAACGACTCGTGGACGGCGATGCCGCGCGCCCGGCCGGCCGGCAGCGGCTTGCCCCAGCCCGCCTTCTCGGCGGCGAGCTCGAGCACGCCGAGGTGCCGGGGGTGGTCGCGCAGCAGATCGCGGCGGAGCGCGAAGGGGTCCTTGCCCGCGGCGCGGGCGACCTCGTCGAAGAACGTCTCGGTGGCGTAGCCGTTCTGGGTGTGGCCGACCGAGCGCCACCAGAGCACCGGCACGCCGATCTCAGTGGTGTGGAGCTCGACCCGCAGGTTGGGAATCGCGTAGGGGAGGTTCTTCGCTCCCTCGACCGAGGAGCCGTCGATCTCCCCCTTGGCGGAGAAGTCGTCGAACGGCGTGCCGGTCAGCAGCGACTGACCGACGATGCGGTGCGTCCAGGCGACGATGCGGCCGTCGGCGTCGAGGCCGGCTTCGAGCCGGTGGACGTAGAGCGGCCGGTAGCGGCCGCCGCGCAGGTCGTCCTCGCGGGTCCAGACCAGCTTCACCGGGTAGCGCCCGCCGATCGCCTTGACCAGCTCGGCCGCCTCGCGCGTGAGATCGCCGGTCGCGGTCGCGCGCCGGCCGAAGCTGCCGCCGGCGAGCTGGGTCTCGATCCTCACCTGCCCGGGCGACAAGCCGAGGACCTCGGCCGCCACCATCTGGTCGATGGTCTGGATCTGCGATCCGGCCCAGATCTCGCAGACACCCTCGCCGAGGCGGATCAGGCAGTCGAGCGGCTCCATCGGCGCGTGCGCCAGGAAGGGGAACTCGTAGTCGGCGCGCACGACCTTCGCCGCGCCCGCGAGCGCCGCGGCGGCGTCGCCGTCGGCGCGCGCGGTGACTCCGGGCCGGTCGAGCAGGGCGCGGTACTCGGCGCCGAGCTCGGCGCTGCCGCGCCTCTCGGCGCCCGTCTCGTCCCAGTCGACGCGCAGGGCGTCGCGCCCCTTCTTGGCGGCCCAGAAGCTCTCGGCGAGCACCGCGACGCCCTGCGAGATCGCGACGACGTCGACGACGCCGGGGACCCGCTTGGCCTCGGTCGCGTCGAAGGCGCGGACGCGGCCGCCGAAGCGCGGCGGCCGGGCCACCAGCGCCGTGCGCATTCCGGGCAGCGTGAGGTCGAGCGCGAAGCGCGCGGTGCCGCGCGACTTCTCGGGGACGTCGACTCGCTGCAGATCGTCGCGGCCGACCAAGACGAAGTCCTTCGGGTCCTTGAGCGCCACTTCCGCCGGCGGCTCGAGCGCGGCCGCGCGCGCGGCGAGCTCGCCGAAACGCGCCGAGCGGCCGGATGCCGCATGGCAGCACGACGCCCGCGGCCACGGTGATCTCCGCGGCCGGAACCGACCAGGTCTCGGCCGCCGCGGCGACCAGCAGCGCGCGCGCGGTCGCGCCGGCGCGGCGCATCTGCTCCCAGGAGTTGGCCATGGCGGTCGAGCCGCCGGTGCCCTGGACGCCGAAGAAGAGGTTCTTGTAGCGCTCGGCGTCGGCGGGCGCGGCGACGACGCGCACCTTCGCCCAATCGGCGTCGAGCTCTTCGGCGAGCACCGTCGCGATCCCGGTGTAGGTGCCCTGGCCGAACTCGATGTGCTTCGAGATCAGGGTGACGCTGTCGTCGGTGCCGATGCGGATGAAGGCGTTGAGATCGGCGGCGCCGGGCGCCGCTCCGGCGGCGGCGACCGCCGCAGCTGCGGCGCGCGGCAGGCGCAGCCCGATCACGATCCCGGTGCCGGCGGCGAGACCGGAGGCGAGGAACTGGCGGCGGTCGAGCGCGGGAACGCGGAGCCGGACCGAACCGATCATCGTCCCAGCCTCGCGGCGGCGTCGTGGACCGCCCGCCGGATCCGCACGTAGGTCGCGCAGCGGCAGACGTTGCCGGCGAGGCCGGCGTCGATCTCCTCGTCGCTCGGCCGCGGGATCGCGGTGAGCAGCGCGACCGCGCTCATCACCTGTCCCGACTGGCAGTAGCCGCACTGCGGTACCTGCTGGGCGTCCCAACTCGCGAAGACCGCCTCGGCGACCGGGCCGTCGAGCGCTTCGACGGTGGTCACGGCGCGCGCGCCGACGGCGCTCACCGGCAGCACGCAGGAGCGCTTGGGCCGGCCCTCGACGTGCACGGTGCAGGCGCCGCACTGGGCGACGCCGCAGCCGTACTTGGTGCCGGTGAGGCCGAGCTCGTCGCGCAGGACCCAGAGCAGCGGGGTGTCCGGCGCGACGTCGACCTCACGCCTCGCGCCGTTGATCGAGAGCTTGTACTTCATCTTCACCTCCCTGGAGCGATCGAAAGCAGATTACCGCAAGTGATCGCCAATTCCGCGCGTCAGCGTGTGAGGTGACGGATGGTGCGGTCGGTAGGCAGGTAGACCCAGGCCTCCTCGCCGGAGCCCGCTGTGCCGCCCGGGGCGACCGCCTCGGCGAGATCGCGGAAGTAGAGCTTCTCGCCGACCCCTTCGTACGCGTCGAGCCGCTCCCAGTCTTGCGGCCGCAGGGACCGATAGAGCAACCCGGCCGCCCTGCCCCCCGGCTCGGCGAAGACGACCGGGTAGTCGAGGCCCTCCGCCTCGACCCGACTGAAGTCGAGCAGCTCCGCCGGCTCCGCGGCCACCGGACGCTCGAGCAACTGGGCGACGAAGCCGGTGTCGGCGAGCGTGCCGTAGGCGAAGAGCGGCTGGTCGGAGCGCTCGCCGGGCGCGTCGGCGCCGGGTCGGCGACTGAGCGCGATGCGACGACGGCGTGGCGCTGACTGTCCCACGGGAGGGCCTACTCTAACGCCCGAACATCGAGCGAGCGGAAGCGAGCCGCGAAGCCTGTCTGTGCGGCCGGTCGGGCGCCGAGAAAGCGCTCAGGGCGCCGGTCCCCAGCGCGTGATGTCTCCCGACTCGAAGCCGTCCCTGAAGATCTCGGCGAGCGCGGGGTCGACGAGGGTGAAGAGCTCGAAGCCGTGGATCTGGTCGGTGGCGGCGAAGAAGAGGCGGTCGCCGACGACGGCGAAGCGGTCGGGCGAGGAGGAGGCCGGGCCGGGGGCGAGGTCGGTGATGCGCACCGTGCCCTCGGGCGTGCCGTCGCTCCGCCAGGCCTCGCGGCCGAACTGTGGCGTCCAGGCGGAGAAGAGCAGGAGGTTCTTGTACGCCGTGAGCGCCTGCGGCACCGCGCTCTGGGCGCCGGCGACGAGGTCGCGGACGATGTGGGTGCCCGCCGGCGTGCCGTCGGTCACGAAGAGCTCGAGGCCGTGGAGGTCGCTCTCGGCGGCGAAGAAGGCGCGGTCGCCGACGCCGGTCAGGCGGCGCGGTCGCGAGGGGTAGGAGCCAAAGTAGAGGTCCGCGAGGAGCGCCGTTCCCGCCGCCGTGCCGTCGGTGACCCAGAGCTCCACTCCGCGCACGCCATCGTCGGCGACGAAGACCGCCCGATCGCCCAGGCAGGCGATGTCCCGGTAGATGCCGTAGTCCTCCCAGGAGAGCTCGAGGCCCTGGCTGCTCGCCGGCCCGGGCACGAGGTCGGCGACCTCGTGCGTGCCCTCCGGCGTACCGTCGGTGAACCAGAGCTCGCGGCCGTGCGCAGAGCTCATGGCGAAGAAGAGCGCCCCGCCGAGGCAGGGCTCGAGAGACTCCGGATAGGAAATCAACCCGGGGCCGATCTCGAAGGTGCCCGCCGCCGTGCCGTCGGAGAAGTGGAGCTGGAACGCGGCCAACAGGGCGCCGCTTTCGAGTCCGCAGATTCCCACGGGGTAGAAATCCAGACCGAAGGCCTCGGCGGTCGTGCCCGCCGCCGTTCCGTCCGTCGCCACGAGCCGATTGGCGGCGAGACCGATCGCGAGCGGGCCCGCTTTCACGAACGGTGGGATCGAGTCGAGGTAATAGGGACCGCTCGCCAGCGGTCCGAGGTCGACGAGCGGCTCGGTACCTCCCGCGGTGGCGTCCGTTCGCAGGAGCTGCGCATCGATGCCGTCGGACCCGAGAAAGAGCGTCGCACCCCCGAACGGCGTGCAGCCCGCCCCGCGCAGGACGGACTCTGCAGCCGGCATCTCCGCGAGGAGCTCCGCTCCTCCGGGCGTGCCGTCGCTGCCGAAGATCCGGCTCAGGGCGCGCGACGCCACCTCGGTTTCGAAGACGACTCTTTCGTTGGTCGCGACGACGCAGGGTGTTCCGATAGCGTCGAAGGGGAACAGCGGCGAGCTCAGCACGAAGAAGGACGACGTCTGATCATTCAGCGTGTGCGTCGGCGCCGTGCCCAGGAGCGTACCGTCGCTCGTCCAGAGCCGGTGTCCCGCGATCGGTTCCCAGGTGCGGAAGAAGACGCGCCCACCAAGAACTGGAGGCCGGACGAACTGCGAATGGGGATCGAGTCGTGCAGATGCCGGCCCCGGGGCGATCTCGGAGAGTCGGGACGTACCCTCCGCGCTGCCGTCGCTCGTCCAGAGCTCGAGGCCGTGGCCGGGATCCTGGGCCGGGAAGACGATCGAGCCGCCGAGCGAGACGAACCAGGACCCCGCGAACTGGGCGTCGTCGTCGAAGAGGGTCACCAGCCCGTCGGCCGGTCCGGGATTCAGGTCGATGGGTAGCGACCAGTCGATGCCGTCCCAGGTGCCGAGCTCGAGGCCGATGCTCGGTTCGTAGACGGAGAGGAAGAGCTTTCCTCCCGCGACCGCGTGACCGCCGTGCACCCAGCCCGGCCGAACGCCTGGAGGTGGAATCGACTCCACCACGCCACCGAGCGTTCCATCGGTCGTCCAGATCGACCGGACGCCGAGCGGCGTGTTGGGTCCGTACGCGAGAAAGACCACGTTCGATCCGAAGCGGAGGAAAGGACCGGGAATCGAGCCGTCGACAGGGTCGATGTCGGCGATCTGAAACGTCCCCACGGGAGTTCCGTCCGAGACCCACGGCTCGGTCCCGTCCTCGTCCGTCGCTGCGAAGACCAGGCGACAGTCCGGCAGATAGGCGAGATGGAAGTTCTCGATCGCCCCGTACTCGTTGACCGAGGCGTCGGTGAGAAGCACGGCGTTCGCGGGAGGCCCGTCGATCCGCCAGAGACCCGAGTTTCCCGCCGCGAAGAGCACCCCGCAGTATGCGTAGGGCAAGAGCGAGCCGTTTTCGGGACCTGGCGCCGCGTCGAAGAGCAACTGCGTACCCGCAGGTGTCCCGTCGCTGCGCCAGAGCTCCCAGCCGTGCATTCCATCGTTCGCCGTGAAGGCGACTTGGCCGCCGGCCGCCAGGAAGGCGGTAGGCCTCGATGTCTGTCTGCCGGGTGCGATGTCGCGCACCAAGCGCGTGCCGTGCGCGGTTCCGTCGCTCGCCCAGAGCTCGGTACCGTGCACGCCGTCGTCCGCCGCGAAGAAAGCGACGCCGCCGGCGACGGCAGCGGGACGGAGGCCGAGGTCGAAGATCCCGCTGCACGCTCCAGGGCAGATGTCCGCGACCCGGTAGGTGCCGATCGCCGTCCCGTCCGTGCGCCAGAGCTCGACTCCGCTGACGCCGTCGTCCTGTGCGAAGAGCAGGACACCGTCGAGCTCGGCGAAGAACTGACGCGACACCGAGGCTGACATGGGAGAGGTCGTGAGGTCCGCCGCGTCGAGCACCAGCTCGACCGGAAGGCCGAGGGGCGCCTCGGTCGATGGCAGGTCGAAAGGTGCGTCCGTGGCGTCGGCGCGCGGGGCGCCGGCGAGTTGCGCGAGAGCGAAGGTCGCGACGGCGAGCTTCCCGAGCATCGGCACCTCCCAGAAGCAGGCAGGGCAACAGTGCTACAACTTCGAGGATACGCCTTCCGACTGTCAGGCGCTGTCAGTGACTGCGCCGGTCGGGGCGCTTGCGGCGTCCGGCTGCCGTCCTCAACCGATCGCCGAGGCCATCAGCGCGGCGTGCTCCTCTTCGGCGAGGACCTGCAGGTACCAGCCGAGGACGAGCAGCAGCGGCAGGTCGACGTGCTCCTCGACGGTCGGCGGGACCTCGACCGTGCCGGCGAGACGGAGGGTCGACTTGGGGCGGATGACGGCGAGGGTCGCGCCCTTGCGGTCGACCCAGGTGCGCTCCGCGCGCCAGGTGCCGCCGATCAGGCGGTAGGGGGCGCGGCCGACCTCGAGCTGGGCGTGGCCCGACCAGGAGAGCTGGACGCGGGTGAGCTCGCGCTCGCTGCCGGCGCGCCGCACGGTGACGTAGGGGTGGAGGAAGCCCGCCCGCTTGAAGGTCCAGGCCTGGTCGGCCCAGCGCCCGGTGGCGAGGCTGCCGAAAGCGTTCTCGAAGCGCAGTCCTCCGGCCGGCTCGCCGCCGCGATAGAGCGCCCAGTGGCGGCGCACCCCCTTCATCGGCTTCCATTGCCAGCGAACGGTTCCGGTTCGACTCTTGGCGGTCATTCCGGCTCCTCCTTGCTCTGTCCCGGCGAGGTGGCGGGGTCCCAGCGCAGGCCCGGCCCGTCGGGGCCGAGGCCGAGATGATCGAGCAGGCGCTGGGCGTAGGCGTCGAGGAAGCGGGACATCTCCTCGCCGCCGATGTAGAAGGCGGGGATCGGCGGCACGACCGTGGCCCCCGCCCAGGCGAGCGTCGCCAGGTTGTCGAGATGGATCGGCGTCAGCGGCGTCTCGCGAAAGCCGAGCACCAGCGGCCAGCGCTCCTTGAGCGCGACCGCTCCGGCGCGGTGGATCAGCGTCGCGGCCGAGCCTGTCGCGAGCGCCCCGATGGTGCCGGCGCTCGCCGGCAGGACCAGCGTCCCCGCCAGCCGGTAGGAGCCCGACGAGATCGGCGCGTCGAGCTCGTTGTCGCGGTGGATGACGATCCGCCGCCGCGCCGCCTCGTCGAGCCCGGCGGCGTCGACCAGCGCCTCGGCGCCGGTGCGGTCCCGGCCGAGCTCGTGCGCGAGCACCTGGCTCGCCCCCTTCGAGACGACGAGATGGATCCGCGCGACCGCGGGATGGCGCGTGAGGACGCCCAGGAGATGCCGCGGCAGCAGCATCCCGGAGGCGCCGGAGACGAGCAGAGCGACCGGTCGGAGCATCCGAGTCCATGCTAGCCGAACGGCCCCACGGCACGCTCCTGGAGTCCGAGACGGTCGCCGCTCGATCCAAGTCCCTGCAAGCCCTCGTCCGGCTGAGCGAGCGCGCGGCGTCGCGGCCGCGGATCCACGGTGTGGCGTCACGGACCGGCGGAAGCGATCCGTGGGTCTCTTGCCTGCTTCCCGCCCGGCGGCGCGATTCGCCCGCCCTGCCGGGCGGCTCGAGCGGACCGGCCACGCTGCATACTGTAACGAGCGGCAGTGTGTCTTTCTTCGCCAGAGCGGGAAGAGGCTCCTACCGGATTCACCGCCCCGCGTCGGCGTCGAACGGGCGGCTTGCTCGGTGCAGTCTTGCAGCCAGATCTGGGAGGCAGGCCATGAAGGTCCGCGCACCACAAAGTCCAATCAGTCCGTCTTCGCATTCTCATCGCGACATCGCGGGCCCGTTCTTGCGGGGGGGGGTAGCCTCCTCTCCACGCGTGGGGTTTCGCTAGCCGGAGCGCTGCTCCTCCTGCTTTCGGCGGGCAGCGCGCTCTCCGCCGCGACCTGCCCGGCCGGCTCGAATCCTTCGTCGGTCCAGCGCTGGACACCCTGGGAGGGCTGCTTTGCGGTGACGGGCGACTTCTCCGGCCGCCGGGGCTACTCCGATGTCGAGCTCAAGATCACCTACACGCGGCTAACTTCCAGCTTCGTCGGCTACGCATTCTGGGACGGCGGCGTCGGAACGTCCACCGACAAGGGCGTGTTCGTGTTTCGGACCGCGTTTCCGACGACCGGCAACTGGACGTGGACCGCGTCCTGTGTGTCCGGGCCCTGCCAGGCGATGCACGGCGCATCGGGGCAAGTCAACGTGACCAGCTACACCGGCTCGAATCCGCTTCGGCAGCACGGGTTCCTGATTCAGACAGTACTTGTTCTCGAGAGTTACCCTCCCAAGTACATCTGGGGTGCGCCGAAGTTCTCCGACAACGCTCCCTTCTTCTGGTTGGGCGACAGCGCCTGGGCGGCGCCCATGGAGCTCTCGGCGCATCCGAGCACGCCCTGGAATCAGTACCTGACCAACCGCGCGAACAAGGGCTATACCGTCGTCCACCTGGGGTCGGCGCCTTTCTGGGCGGGGGTCGCGGACGCGAGCGGGAACCGGCCGTTCTGCCTCTCGAGCAGCCCTGCCGGCGCCTGCGACGCGCCGAATCCGCAAGTCGTTCAACCGCACGCGAGCGTACGTCCGAATCCAGCGTTCTGGCAGGCGTTCGAGAAGCGGGTGCGGGCGGCGAACGACAAGAAGCTCGTTGTCTTCTTCGCCGGGGTTCTCGAGCCGGTCGGCGGTTGTGACGATCCCACGGGGGAGAATTGCTCCGATGCTTCGCGCTATCCCACTTCGGGCGAGGCGGTCCTGTTCGCCCGCTGGATCGCTGCGCGACTCTCGGCGGAGCACGTCATCTTCTCGCCCGGCTTCGACTCGCCTCCTCAAACTGCGGATGCCACGGTGCTGATCGATCGCCTCAAGGCGGTGGGAGCCGAGATCAAGCGAGTGGCGCCACGGCACCTGGTGACCAACCACTGGTCCGCGGCGGCCTGGCTCACGGAGACCAAAGCGTGCGGCGACGCCTTCTCGCAGCTCGGCATGGCCGAGCTCAACGCGGAGTCCTGGATGGGTTTCCACATGTTTCAGAGCGGGAGTATCTGTCTGGAGGGGTCGATTCGCCTCGATCGCCTGACGCAACGGGCGCGCACGCTCGCGCAGGACTTCTCGACGCTCTCGAACCCGAAGAAGCCTTCGATCAATGGCGAGGCGACGTACGACACCGGCCAGGCCCTAAACTCCCAGGGCGGCCGGAACCGCTATCGAGCCAGGCAAACCGCCTGGCTCTCCGCGCTCACCGGCTCCTTCGGCTACACGCTCGGAGTCGGCGGGCTGTGGGATTGGGGCCTTTGTGGCGGGCCCACTCCGAATCTGTGTGGGGAGCAGTACCCAGTGGGCTATCGGACTCCGCAGGAAGCCTGGTCCACGGCGCTGGTCGCCGACGACATCAAGTTCTTCCGCCAGATTCGGGAGACTGAGCTAGACAGCTCGCCGATCTACTCGGAACAGTGGCGGATGGACCCGATCAATCAGTTTGTGGGCGAGACGCTGAAGCAAGTTTTCGCCCGCGACGCGGACAACGTGATGGTCTACATTCCCGAGGGCGACGAGGTCGTGATCAAGGTCACGAATCTCACGGGGAATCCTGGCAATTACGGGTGGATCGACCCAACGAGCGGAAACGACCTCGCCCCTGCCGGCTTCGGCTGCAACGAGGCGGCCGTAACTTGCAGCTACACCAATCCAAATCGAAACCTCAGTACAGGCTTCAAGGACGCAGTCCTCGTCGTCGTAGCAGCGCCGCTGAGTGGATTTGCCTCGTACTCGAGCGATGACTCGGTCGCCAGTGGGCAGAGCGATCTTCGGGTCTGGATCGGCTCGCCCGAAGGAGGAGAGAGGGGCGTTCAAGTGGCACCGCTAAGGAACGACGATGCCAGAGAACGGGCCCTGCCGATCAGGCTGGACTCGAGCCCCACGTCGAGAGATCCTGCAGCCGTCGCAGTTCCGGCCCGTGGTTACTTGGTGGCTTGGGCCGATGTCGATCGGGAGGCACGTCGAACGAGGCTTCTCGCTCGGCGTGTGGGAGATGCCGGTGAACCGACGGGTCCTATCCTCGAGGTGAGCCGCGGCCGCGATGCAGAGTTCGCCAGACCGGCGCTCGCGGCGGGCTCGGACGGCCGGACGTTCGTCGCTTGGGAGGCGCTGGACTTGGCGTCGGGAAGGAGATCGATCCGGACGGCTGCCGTCGGAGCCGACGATGCTGTGCTTCTTGACGTGATCCCGATCGGTGAGATCGACGCGACCGTGCCGGCTCGAGCCAAGATCGCTGCGAACAGCGACGGCGGGGTGCTTCTCGCATGGGAAGAGAACGGCAGATCAGGTCACCCGGGGCGGATCATGGCTACGTGGCTGCCTCCAGGCGACCGAATGGAAGTGCTCGCGCAGGAGATCGGCGAATCGCAGGGAACGCACGTGAGTCTCGCCTGGGCTCGTGCCGACGATACGGGCGCGCTCTGGGTCGAGTGGGAGGATCAGCTGAGTGGGCGTTCTCTCGGGCGCTTCCGCTCGACGTTCGGCCCAGAGGGCCGCTACCTGGGTGTGACGGAGGTCGTGCCGGCTGACGAGCATCCGCTGCCCGAACCCAGTAGCGAGTTGCCGTGATGCGCTCACATCGGGTTCGATTCCGTTTTGGAACGGCGCTGCTCGGTAGCCTGATTTCGAGCGCCGTGATCGGGCAGCTCGCTATCGGCCCCGAAGTGCGTATCCACGAAAACCACGAGGGATACCAGCTTTTCTCAGGTATCTGCGCGGACGCTCAAGGGCGAGGCGTCGTTGTCTGGGATGAGATCGGCGATCAGACCGTCGCCGCGAGAGGCTTCGGGATCGATGGACTCCCTCGCGAGGCGACGGTCCTCGTGTCGCCGGATGCGCCCAGCGATCGAGCCCGTTGCGTCCTCAATCGTCAAGGCGGCGGGTTGGCGGCGTGGGGCTCGACGGCGATCGTCAGCACGGCCCGGGCGAGCTTGCTCGACGACGCGCTTCCGGAGTCCGCCCCGCCGATCTCGCTCTACCCGGGATACGGGACCGGGAACGCGGATGTCGACGAGTATCCGGGCGGGGGATTCGTCGCCAGTTGGTTCCGCGACATTCCCGAACCGTGGCAGGTGGTTGCCCGGCGCGTCGCCGTATCTGGAGAGCCCTCGGGCGACCTGATCGTGGTCTCCGAGCCGGTGCCCTACGCTCCGACGTTTCCGATCGTTACCCGGGTGGCGACGCTCGGGGACGAGCGCTTCGTGGTGGTGTGGAACGGGTGGAACGAGGACTCGTCGGGCTGGGGGGTGCGGGCGCGGCTCTTCACGCGCGAGGGCGTCGCGCTGGGGGAGAGCTTTCTCGTCAACCAGTACGAGCCGGGGGACCAGGTCGAGCCGGACCTCGGCTCCGACCAGCGGGGACGCTTTGTCGTGGCGTGGCAGAGCGACGGCCAGGACGGCTTCGCCGGAGGCATCTACGCTCGTCTCTTCGATCGCGACGGCGTCGCGATCACCGACGAGATCCGGGTGAGCTCGGACGCCGCGACCGATCAGTGGGGCCCGTCCGTGGCCATGGACTCGGCCGGGCGGTTCGTCGTCGCGTTCATGAGCTTCTACGAGCCGGGCGACTTCGGCGAGGACATCTTCCTGCGCGCGTACGACCGCGCCGGCACGCCGCTGGGGCCGCAGGTCGTCGCCAACGAGCAGATCCTCGCGCCGCAGGAGTGGCCGCAGGTCGACTTGACCGACGGCGGTCTGGTCGCGGCGACCTGGACGAGCTGGCAGCTCGACGGGCCCTACGATCCAGGAGGCGACAACGACCCGAACTGGGACGTGATGCTGCGGCGCTTCGTGCTCCCCTGCACGGCGGACGACTGGACGCTCTGCCTGCAGGGAGGCCGATTCCAGGTACGGGCGTTCTGGCGGATCGGCGACGGCTCGAACGGCGTCGGCCATTCGATTCCGTTCACCGCCGACACCGGCGGCTTCTGGTTCTTCGGGCCGGAGAACTTCGAGCTCCTGGTCAAGGTGCTCGACGGCTGCGGGGTCAACGGCAACTTCTGGATCTACGCCGCCGGGTTGACCGACGTCGGCGTCGACCTGCTGGTCTCCGACACCTGGACCGGGCGGGCGGAGCTCTTCGAGAACGTCCTCGGCCAGCGCTTCGCGCCGATCCAGGAGGTCGGCAAGCTGCCGGTCTGTGGGGTCGTCGATCCGCACCCGGCGACCGTCGCTCCACCGGTCGCTCTCGAGTCCCCGGCACCTCTCCCGGCCATCGCGCTCGAACCGCCGCGAGATCCTCCTGCCTCGACAGCGCCCCTGCCCACTCCGGCCGACTGCGGCCTGGACCCCACGCTGCTCTGTCTCGGCGACGGCAGGTTCCGGGTCCGCGCCGAGTGGGCGGCGTTCGACGGCGGCTCGGGGAGCGGCGTCGCCGTGCCGCTGTCGGACGAGAGTGGGCTCTTCTGGTTCTTCAATAACGAGAACCTGGAGCTCGCGATCAAGGTGCTCGACGGCTGCTGGATCAACTCGAGGTACTGGATCTACGCCGCGGGGTTGACCAACGTCGCGGTCGAGCTCGTCGTGACCGACACGACGACCGGTTTCGAGTGGCGCAGGACCAACCCCTCCGGAGAGCCGTTCGAGCCCGTCGTCGACGTCGACGCGCTCTCGGTCTGCCCCTGAGTGCGAGCGCCGGCCCGCGCGCCTCGAGTCGCCTGAAGGCCGTGGGAGCCGAGATCAAGCGAGTCGCGCCCCGGCACCTGGTGACCAACCACTGGTCCGCGGCGGCCTGGCTCACGGAGACCAAAGCGTGCGGCGACGCCTTCTCGCAGCTCGGCATGGCCGAGCTCAACGCGGAGTCCTGGATGGGTTTCCACATGTTTCAGAGCGGGAGCATTTGCTTTGAGGGGTCGATTCGCCTCGATCGCCTGACGCAACGGGC
Source organism: uncultured Acidobacteriota bacterium (assembly GCA_963700315.1). Lineage (GTDB taxonomy): Bacteria > Acidobacteriota > Thermoanaerobaculia > Multivoradales > JAGPDF01 > JACTMI01. Next base: position 86,621 of record CAVOXC010000012.1, read on the forward strand.
GCGCACGCTCGCGCAGGACTTCTCGACGCTCGCGAACCCGAAGAAGCCTTCGATCAATGGCGAGGCGACGTACGACACCGGCCAGGCCCTCAACTCCCAAGGCGGCCGGAACCGCTATCGAGCCAGGCAAACCGCCTGGCTCTCGGCGCTGACCGGCTCGTTCGGCTATACGCTCGGGGTCGGCGGCGTCTGGGACTGGGGGCTGTGTGGTGGGTTGCCCCCCAATCCCTGCCTCGAGCAGTATCCAGATGGGTACCGGACCCCGCAGGACGCTTGGTCTTTGGCGGTCGTCGCCAACGACATCAAGTTCTTCCGGCAGATCCGAGAAGCCGAGCTGGACAGCAGCGCGATCTACTCCGAGCAGTGGCGGATGGACCCGGTCAATCAGACGGCGGGCGAGACGGTCAAGCAGGTCTTCGCGCGCGATGCGGACAACGTGATGGTCTATATTCCTGAGGGCGACGAGGTCGTGATCAAGGTCACGAATCTCACGGGGAACCCCGCCAACTACGGGTGGATCAACCCGGTGGACGGCAACGACCTCACCCCCGCCGGCTTCAGCTGCAACGAGGCGGCCGTAACATGCAGCTACACCAATCCAAATCGTAGCCTCAGTACGGGCTTCAAGGACGCAGTCCTCGTCGTCGTAGCGGCGCCGCTGAGTGGATTTGCGCTCGTACTCGAGCGATGACACGGTCGCCAGTGGGCAGAGCGACCTTCGGGTCTGGGTCGGCTCGCCTGAAGGAGGGGAGAGGGGCGTTCAAGCGGCACTGCTGAAAAACGACGACGCCAGAGAGCGGGCCCTGCCGACTAGGCTGGACTCGAGCCCCACGTCGAGAGATCCTGCAGCAGTACCAGTTCCGGCTCGTGGCTACCTGGTGGCTTGGGCCGATGTCGATCGGGAGACACGTCGGACGAGGCTTCTCGCCCGGCGTGTGGGAGATGCCGGTGAACCGACGGGTCCTATCCTCGAGGTGAGTCGCGGCCGCGATGCAGAGTTCGCCAGACCGGCGCTCGCGGCGGGCTCGGACGGCCGGACGTTCGTCGCTTGGGAGGCGCTGGACTTGGCGTCGGGAAGGAGATCGATCCGGACGGCTGCCGTCGGAGCCGACGATGGTGTGCTTCTTGACGTGATCCCGATCGGTGAGATCGACGCGACCGTGCCGGCTCGAGCCAAGATCGCTTCGAACAGCGACGGCGCTTTGCTGATCGCATGGGAAGAGAATGGCAGGTCAGGCCAGCCGGGCCGAATCATGGCTTCGTGGTTGCCACCGGGCGACCGCGCGGAGGTAATCGCGCAAGAGATCGGCGAATCGCAGGGAACGCATATGAGCCTCGCCTGGGCTGGCTCTGACGATACGGGAGGACTCTGGGTCGACTGGGAGGATCAGCTGAGCGGGCGTTCTCTCGGGCGCTTCCGCTCGACGTTCGGCCCGGAAGGTCGATTCCTGGGCATGACGGAGATCGTGCCTGCCGACGAGCATCCGCCAGCCGAGCCCAGCAGCGAGCTCCCGTGATGCGCCCGGCTCCGGTGCTGCGCTGGCTTGTCGGCGTCCTGCTCGGAGCCCTCGCTCCGAGCGTTCTCTTGGGGCAAGTCCCGATCGGTCCCGAGGTTCGCATCCACGAAGATCACGACCAGTACCAGCGGGCCTCTGGGACCTGCGCGGATGGCTGGGGTCGAGGCGTCGTCCTTTGGCTCGAGGATGACGACCAGACGATCGCCGCGCGAGGCTTCGGGAGAGATGGCTTCCCGCGCGAGGCTACAGTCCTAGTCTCTCCGGATGCGCCCGGGACTCGACCTCGGTGCGTGCTCAACCGCCGGGGAGATGGGTTGGCGGTGTGGGGCTCGACGGCGATCGTCAGCACGGCGCGGGCGAGCTTGCTCGACGACGCGCTTCCGCAGACCGCCCCGCCGATCTCGCTCTACCCGGGATACGGGACCGGGAACGCGGATGTCGACGAGTTTCCGGGCGGCGGATTCGTCGCGAGCTGGTTTCGCGACATTCCCGACCCGTGGCAGGTGGTCGCCCGGCGCGTCGAAGCCTCTGGAGAGCCTTTGGGCGACCTGATCGTGGTCTCCGAGCCGGTGCCCTACGCTCCGACGTTTCCGATCGTCACCCGGGTGGCGACGCTCGGGGACGATCGGTTCGCAGTGGCGTGGAACGGGTGGAACGAGGATTCGTCGGGCTGGGGCGTGCGGGCGCGGCTCTTCACGCGCGAGGGCGTCGCACTCGGGGAGAGCTTTCTCGTCAACCAGTACGAGCCGGGGGATCAGGTCGATCCGGACCTCGGCTCGGACCAGCGGGGACGCTTCGTCGTGGCCTGGCAGAGCGACGGCCAGGACGGCTTCGCCGGAGGGATCTACGCGCGGCTCTTCGACCGGGACGGCCTTCCGCTCACCGACGAGATCCGGGTGAGCTCCGACGCCGCGACGGACCAGTGGGGCCCCTCCGTCGCGATGGACTCGGCCGGGCGGTTCGTCGTCGCGTTCATGAGTTTCTACGAGCCGGGCGACTTCGGCGAGGACATCTTCCTGCGCGCGTACGACCGCGCCGGCACGCCGCTGGGGCCGCAGGTCGTCGCCAACGAGCAGATCCTCGCGCCGCAGGAGTGGCCGCAGGTCGACTTGACCGACGGCGGGGTGGTCGCGGCGACCTGGACGAGCTGGCAGCTCGACGGGCCCTACGATCCAGGAGGCGACAACGACCCGAACTGGGACGTGATGCTCCGGCGCTTCGTGCTCCCCTGCACGGCGGACGACTGGACGCTCTGCCTGCAGGGAGGCCGATTCCAGGTACGGGCGTTCTGGCGGATCGGCGACGGCTCGAACGGCGTCGGCCATTCGATTCCGTTCACCGCCGACACCGGCGGCTTCTGGTTCTTCGGGCCGGAGAACTTCGAGCTCCTGGTCAAGGTGCTCGACGGCTGCGGGGTCAACGGCAACTTCTGGGTCTACGTCGCCGGGTTGACCGACGTCGGCGTCGACCTGCTGGTCTCCGACACCTGGACCGGGCGGGCGGAGCTCTTCGAGAACGTCCTCGGCCAGCGCTTCGCGCCGATCCAGGAGGTCGGCAAGCTGCCGGTCTGTGGGGTCGTCGATCCGCACCCGGCGACCGTCGCTCCACCGGTCGCTCTCGAGTCCCCGGCACCTCTCCCGGCCATCGCGCTCGAACCGCCGCGAGATCCTCCTGCCTCGACAGCGCCCCTGCCCACTCCGGCCGACTGCGGCCTGGACCCCACGCTGCTCTGTCTCGGCGACGGCAGGTTCCGGGTCCGCGCCGAGTGGGCGGCGTTCGACGGCGGCTCGGGGAGCGGCGTCGCCGTGCCGCTGTCGGACGAGAGTGGGCTCTTCTGGTTCTTCAATAACGAGAACCTGGAGCTCGCGATCAAGGTGCTCGACGGCTGCTGGATCAACTCGAGGTACTGGATCTACGCCGCGGGGTTGACCAACGTCGCGGTCGAGCTCGTCGTGACCGACACGACGACCGGTTTCGAGTGGCGCAGGACCAACCCCTCCGGAGAGCCGTTCGAGCCCGTCGTCGACGTCGACGCGCTCTCGGTCTGCCCCTGAGAGCCCTCGCCGGATCGAGGCAGTTCGTGTCGAGACCCTGCCCCGCGCGGAGCTCCGCCCGGTCGAGTGGTCGAAGAGGATGACGGCGAAGCGCTGTGCAGTCCTCAGATCTCGGGCAGGAGCTGAGGCTGTCGATCGTCGGGCGAGGGACTCGAGGGAGAAGTCGTGGCGAGCGACCGCCCACCAGTCGTGCGGATCGACGAGCTGAGCTCCGACCAAGCCGGCGATCGTTGCCCGGTAGGACCTCAGAGGCCGTGGAAGCGCTCGCGCGCCTTGCGCTCGAGCGGCTCGCGCTGGTCCGGGTGGGCGATCGCGATCATCGCCCGGGCGCGTTCGCGCAGCGCCTTGCCCTTGAGATCCGCGACGCCGTACTCGGTCACGACGAACTGCACGTGCGCCCGCGTGGTGACGACCCCGGCGCCCTCCTGCAACTGCGAGACGATCCGGCTCTGACCGCGCGAAGTGGTCGAGGGCAGCGCGATCATCGGCTTGCCACCCGGCGAGAGCGAGGCGCCGCGGATGAAGTCCATCTGGCCGCCGACGCCCGAGTACATCTTCGTGCCGATCGAGTCGGCGCAGACCTGTCCGGTGAAGTCGACCTCGATCGCGCTGTTGATGGCCACCACCTTGGGGTTGCGGCGGATCACGGCGGTGTCGTTGACGTAGGCGACGTCGAGCATCGCGACGAGCGGGTTGTCGTCGAGGAAGTCGTAGAGCCGACGGGTGCCCATGGCGAAGCTGGCGACGATGCGGCGCGGATGGATCCGCTTCTCCTCGCCGGTGACGACCCCCGCCTGGATCAGCGGGATCAGTCCCTCCGAGAACATCTCGGTGTGGATGCCCAGCCGCCGGTGCCCCTTGAGCGCGGCGAGGACGGCGTCCGGGATGGCGCCGATGCCCATCTGCAGCGTCGAGCCGTCCTCGATCAACTCGGCGACGTGGCGGCCGATCGCCCGCTCGACCTCGCCCAGGACCGGCGGCTGGCTCTCCGGCAGCGGCTCGTCGGTCTCGACGGTCGCGGCGAAGCGCGAGACGTGGCAGAGGGCGTCGCCGTGGGTGCGCGGCATCTGCGGGTTGACCAGCGCGATCACCCGGCGCGCGCTCTCGACCGCGGCGCGCGAGACGTCGACCGAGACCCCCAGCGAGCAGAAGCCGTGGCGGTCCGGTGGCGAGACCTGGACGAGCGCGACGTCGAGCGGCAGCACGCCCTGGCGAAAGAGCGCCGGAACTTCGGAGAGGAAGACCGGGACGAAGTCGGCGCGCCCCTCGGCGATGGCCTGGCGCATGTTGGCGCCGATGAAAAGACAGCGGGTGTGGAAGCTCTTTTCCATCCCGGGCGCGGCGTAGGGCGCCGGGCCTTCGGTGTGGAGATGGACGACCTCGACTTCGGACAGCTCGCTCGAGCGGGCCGCCAACGCCTCGACCAACAGACGTGGGCTGGCGGCGGCGGTATGGACGAAGACGCGATCGCCGGAGCGGACGTAGGACAGCGCCTCTTCGGCGGAAACGGATCGGATCATGGCCTGCCGAGCCTAGCCGAGGCGACTCGGACCCGGCCCCGCCAAAACGGGTGGGGCCGGCCTCCTGGGAGGACCGGCCCCGGGGACGAACGAAGCCCGGAGAGCTTACGCTTCGAGCTTCTTGCCGGCGGCGCGGACGAGCAGGACGCAGAGGCCGACGAAGGCGATCAGGCCGATCAGATCGCTGGTCGCGCCCAGGCGCTCCCAGCCGTGCACGCCCACCAGGTCGAGGATCTTCTGGATCAGCGACATCTCGCGGCCGTCCGGTCCGGTGACGCCGACCACCGAGAGGCCGGCGATCAAGACCCCGGCGAGAGAGCCGCCGGCGACGAGGCCGGTCGAATAGAGCATCCCGGAGCTGACCTCGGAGTCGTCCTTGTTGGGATTGCGGCGGTCGACCAGCGCGCGCATGAGGCCGCCGGCCCAGATCGGCGCGGTGGTCGAGAGCGGCAGGTAGGCGCCGACGGCGAAAGAGAGCGAGTGGACGCCGCACAGCTCCATGACCACCGCGATCGCCGCTCCGGCGAAGACCAGGGCCCAGGGCAGATCCTGCGCGAGCAGGCCCTTGATGATCGTCGCCATCAGGGTCCCTTGCGGGGCCGGGAACTTGTCGGTGCCGATCGCGTGCTCGATGCCGTCGAAACGCAGCGACTGGTCGAGCAGGTTCATGGTGAAGCCGATCATCGCGACCGAGGCGAGGACGCCGATGATCAGGCCGATCTGCTGGTAGATCGGCGTGCCGCCGACGATGTAGCCGGTCTTCAGATCCTGGCTGGTGGCGCCGGCGTTGGCGGCGGCGATGCAGACGATGCCGCCGACGCAGAGCGCCATCGCCTGGTAGGACTCGCCGGTCCAGCCGAGCGCGACGAAGATCACGCAGGTCGCCATCAGCGTCGCGATCGTCATGCCCGAGATCGGGTTCGAGGACGAGCCGATGATGCCGACGATCCGCGACGAGACCGTGACGAAGAAGAAGCCGAAGACGATGACCAGCAGACCCATCAGCAGCGAGCCGGGGAAGCTGCCCGGAATCTGCGGCAGGAGCGCGACGATCAGGACCAGCGCCAGCGAGCCGAAGAGCACGAACGGCATCGGGATGTCGCGCTCGGTGCGCCGCTGGACCACCTTGGCGACGCCGCCGCGGATGCCGGCGAAGCCTTCCTTGAAGGCCGAGACGATCGTCGGCAGCGTGCGCAGCAGCGTGATGAAACCGGCGGCGGCGACCGCGCCCGCGCCGATGTAGCGGACGTAGTTGAGCCGGAGCTGGCTCGGCGTCATGTCGGCGATGATCGTGCCGCCGGTAGCCGGTGCCAGCGTGTCGATCAGCCCGGCGCCGAAGAAGAAGATCAGCGGCACGAGCACGAGCTGGGCGAGAACGCCGCCGCCGACCAGCTGGCCGGCGATCTTGGGGCCGATGATGTAGCCGACGCCCAGGTACTCCGGCGTGATCTCGGCGTTGATCTGCGCGTTGGGCAGCGCCGCCGCCTTGCCGGTCGTGTACGAGGGATCGGCCTTCCAGAGCCCGAGCACGCTCATCAGGATCTTGTAGAGCACGGCGAGGCCCAGGCCGCGGAAGAGGCGGCCGGCCATCTCGCCCCCCTTCTCGCCGGCGATCAGCACCTCGCCGCAGGCCGTGCCCTCGGGGTAGAGGAGCTTGCCGTGCTCCTTGACGATGAGCGAGCGCCGCAGCGGGATCATGAACAGCACGCCGATGATGCCGCCGACCAACGCCAGCGTGAAGATGTTGAAGTAGTTGAAGAACTGCTCGCCGCCCGCGAGGAAGAGGAAGGCGGGCAGCGTGAACACCACGCCGGCGGCGACCGACTCGCCCGCCGAGCCGATCGTCTGCACGATGTTGTTCTCGAGGATCGTCGACTTGCCGAAGCGCTTGAAGACGGCGATCGCGAGCACCGCGATCGGGATCGACGCCGACACGGTCAGGCCGGCGCGCAGCGCCAGATAGACCGTCGCCGCCCCGAACAGGACGCCGAAGAGCGCGCCCAGGATGATGGCCTTGGGCGTGAACTCGGCGACGTTCGCCGCGTCGGGCACGAACGGTTGGAACTGCTTCTCCTCAGCGTCGGCCATCGGATCTCCTCCGTCGGTGATCGAGAGTGTGCGGGCGGTAACGAAGACCGCCGGATCGTACGCTGCCCCTCGGGGACGTGCAACCCGCGCGGCGGCCGGGGAAAGAGGGTCTCGATCCGGGGCGGCGGCCGCCACCCGACCGGCCTCGACTCGCGCCGCACACCGCGGCGGTGGTAGCATTTGAACGCTGCCGCCGGGAGCCGATCCGCCCGCCACCGGGCTCCCGCGACGACCGATCCCGAATTCGAGAAGGTTCAAAGGAGTCCGAAGCGATGAGGAAACCCGTTCCTGAGGTGAAGCGATGAGTCCCTGGTGGCTGCGGCCGCCGGGTGAGGAAGGAGACGACTCGGCAGGGGGTGAGCCGAATCGGGAGAGCGGCGAGGCGTCCGAGCCGGGTGCGCCCTCGATCGCCGACCTGCTCTCGCCCTCGTCCGAGGAGCTCGACGAGCAGGAAGAGGGCGGAGAGATGACCGGCAAGATGGCGGAAGAGGCCGAGCCGTCGGATGAGGCCGACGGCGCGGTCGAGGGCGAGCGCAAGAAGCGCCGGCGCCGCCGCCGTCCTCGCGGCCGTGGTGGCGCGGCCGGCGCGAGCAACGGCAGCGGCGAGGAGCGCGCCGAGAAGGCGACGCCCGTCGTCGACGACGACGATGACGAGGACGACGATTACGAAGACCTCGCGCGCGAGCTGCTGACCTCTCTGCCGGTGTCGGTCTCGCAGCGCCATGCCCAGGTCGAAGAAGAGCGCAAGATCGCGCTCTTTTGCGATCTCGAGAATGTCGCGCTCGGCGTGCGCGACAGCGAGATCAAGCGCTTCGACATCCACCTCGTCCTCGAGCGGCTGCTCGAGAAGGGCAAGATCATCGTCAAGCGTGCCTATGCCGACTGGGAGCGCTACAGCGAGTTCAAGATCGGCTTCCACGAGGCCGCCATCGAGCTGCTCGACATTCCGCAGCGCCGCTACACCGGCAAGAACTCGGCCGACATCAAAATGGTCGTCGACGCGATGGATCTCTGCTACGCCAAGGAGCATCTCGACACTTTCGTGATCCTGTCCGGCGATTCGGATTTCTCGCCGCTCGTCTCCAAGCTCAAAGAGAACAACAAGTACGTGATCGGCGTCGGGGTCAAGAACTCCTCGTCGAACCTGCTGATCGCCAACTGCGACGAGTTCATCTTCTACGAGGACGTCTGGCGCGACGCGCAGCAGGCGGCGCCCGAGATGACGGGCCTGACCAAGAAGAAGGGGGAGGTCTTCCAGTTGATGATCGAGTCGATCGTCGCCCTCCAACGCGAGAACAAGGACGTGCTCTGGGGCTCGATGGTCAAGCAGACCATGCAGCGCAAGAAGCCGTCGTTCAACGAGGGCTACTACGGCTACTCGACGTTCTCGGAGCTCCTCGAGGACGCGCAGCGCCACAAGATCGTGAATCTCAAGAAGGAGCGACGCTCCGGCAACTACGTCGTCACCGGCTTCGCCAAGCGCAAGTAGAAGCGGACCGGCCGTTGCTTCAAGCGAGCGCGCGGCGCAGCGCGGCGCCGACGCGCTCGATCGCCGGGGCGATCTCGTCGACCCCGATCGCGCCGACCGAGAGACGGAACCAACCGTTGTCGTCGCGCGTGCCGAAGGCGTGGAAGGGCACGACCGCGAAGCCGGCCTCCTCGAGCAGGTACTGGCGCACGCCCCGGTTGTTGCCGAAGCGCTCGACGAGATCGAAGTGAACCGAGAGATAGAGCGCGCCGGCGGGGGGCAGATGGCGCACCGGGAGCCCCGCCGCGGCGAGGTTCGTGAGGCCTTGGTCGAGCGCCGCGAGGCGGGCGTCGATGCCGTCGCGTACTTCGCCGGCGAGCCGGCGCGCCAGCCCAGGCGCGCCGACCACGCGGGCGGTCGCGATCTGCTCCGGGCGCGGCGCCCAGGCACCGACGTGCCCGAGCAGATCGCGCATGCTGGTGGCGAGCGTCGGCGGCGCGGTCGCCCAGCCGACCCGGAGCCCGGTCGCGGCGAACGCCTTGCTGATGCCGTCGATCAGAACGAGGTACGGCGCGATCTCCGGGACCGCGTCGAGCGGCGTCGCGTGCGGCGCCGAGTCGGCGGCGATCATCCAATAGATCTGGTCATAGAGCAGGTAGAGCGGCTTCGCCGCGGGTGCGCGCCGCCGGTTCTCGTCGACCACGGCGCGCGCGATCTGCTCGAGCGCCTGGGGGCGGAAGCCGGTGCCCGCCGGGTTCAGCGGGCTGTTGAGGGCGAGCAGGTTGGCGTCGCGCAGATGGGGCCCGAGCTCTTCTGCGGTCGGCAGGAAGCCGTTGTCGGACCGGGTCTCGACGGCGACGCCACGGGCGCCTACCAGGTGGCAGTAGTGGTTGTTGTTCCAGGACGGGATGGGGTAGACGACGACGTCGCCCGGATCGAGGATCGCCTGGTAGGCCGACCAGATCAGCGGGCGCGCGCCACCGGCGACGAGCACGCTCTCGAGCGGGTAATCGAGGCCGAGCTCCTGCCGATAGAACCCCTGGATCGCCCGCCGCAGCTCGGGCACGCCGTCGGCGGGCGGGTAGTTGGTCTGCCCCGCGGCGAGGGCGTCGGCGATCTCCCGCTCGAGCTCGCGCGGGATCCGGAACTGCTTCGGCGCGAAGTCGCCGACGGTCAGGTTGAGCACCGGGCGCCCCTGCGCCTGCAACGCGCGCACCTCGCGCGCGATGCGCAGGATCTCCGAGCCGACGAGGCCCGCGGCCATCCGGCCGATCCCCCCGTGCCGGGCGCCGGGCCGGCTGAAGTCGAGGGTTGTCGTGGGGGCGAGAGTGATCGTCATCGGGGTTCCTCCGAGCCCGCCGAGGTTATCCGAGTGCCTCGCCGCATCGCGTGCCGCAGCGCGGCGTCGAGCCGGGTCGGCAGCTCCGCGACCAACTCCCTTGCTTTGTTGAAGCAAGAGATGCCGGTCCGATTCTTGCCAGGCTCTCCGGACCTCGCGCCCGATGCCGCGAGCGCGGCTTGACAGTCGGAAACAGGAGGCGTACCTTGTCTCCAGAGTCAACGACAACGACCCAGGAGCCAGCCATGGACAGTCCACCGGACGACCGACACCCCGCGGAGCGCCGGGTAGGTTCCGGCCGCTCCGGGGGATCGCCGCGCGGCCGCCTGCGGAGATAAACCGAGGCTTGGAGCGCTGGCTCCGGGCAATCCACTCCGGGGAAACCGGAGGCCCACAGGCGGCGGCAGCAGGACGACGGGGAGGCGAAGATGCCTCCCCGTTCTGTATCTCCCCAGATCCGCGCCGGGAAGACGACATGCGATCGGTCAACGGACTGCACCACGTCACCGCGATCTCCGGGCCCGCCCAGGAGAATCTCGACTTCTACGCCGGCGTGCTCGGCATGCGTCTGGTCAAGAAGAGCGTCAATCAGGACGACCCGGGCACCTACCATCTCTTCTACGCCGACGCCGAGGGGCGGCCCGGGACCGACCTCACCTTCTTTCCCTGGGCGCAGATGGCCCCGGCGCGACCGGGCCACGGCCTCGCCACGGAGGTCCAGCTCGCCGTGCCGCCGGGGGCCCTCGACTGGTGGGCCGAGCGGTTGGGTCGCTACGGCGCGGCGCTCGCGGCCGTCGAGAGCCGCTTCGGCGAGCGCGCGTTGCCGCTACGCGATCCGCACGGGCTCGCGATCGCGCTGGTCGAGGCGAACGACGCCGCCGCGCGCCCGTTCACTCCTTGGGAGGCGGGCCCAGTGCCGGCGGAGCGTCAGATCCTCGGCCTCCACGGCGCGCGGCTGCGCCTGCGCGAGCTCGGCCCGTCGGCGGCGCTGCTGGCGGCGGCGCTCGGCTACGAGGCCGCCGAGACCGAAGGCGAGTGGCACCGATTCACCGTGGCCGGCGGCGGGTCTGGACACACCCTCGACCTGGCGGCGGCGCCCACGAGCCACCGCGGCTTCTGGGGCACCGGCGCGATCCACCATCTGGCGTTTCGGGTCGACGACGAGGCGCACCAGCTCGAGGTCCGCGACGGCGTCGAGCGCGCGGCGAGCCGGCCGACCCCGGTGATCGACCGCTTCTGGTTCCGCTCGGTCTACTTCAAGGAGCCCGGAGGCGTGCTCTTCGAGTTGGCGACCGACGGCCCTGGCTTCGCCGTGGACGAGGATCCGGCACATCTGGGCGAAGCGCTGGTGTTGCCGCCCTGGCTCGAACCGAGTCGCAACGAGATCGCGGGCGCGCTGCCGGAGCTCCGGGCGCCGGCTCCGGCCGAGGCGGCGCGATGAGCGCGCCGGAGACGATCCACCGCTACGTCGCGGGCGATTCCGGAGCGACGTTGTTGCTGCTGCATGGTACCGGCGGTGACGAGAACGACCTCGTCTCCCTCGGCCGGGAGCTCGCGCCGAGAGCCAATCTGCTCTCGCCGCGCGGCGCCGTCTCCGAGCAGGGGCTGCCGCGCTTCTTCCGGCGGCTGGCGCTCGGCGTCTTCGATGAGGACGACCTGGTGCGCCGCGCCGCCGATCTCGCCAGCTTCGTCGCGGCCTCGGCCGCGCGCTACGGCTTCGATCCCGGCCGGGTTTTCGCCCTCGGCTATTCGAACGGCGCCAACATCGCGGCGGCCCTGATGCTCTTGCACCCGAACAGCCTCGCGGGCGGGGTGCTGCTGCGTCCCGTTCTGCCGCTCGAGCCGCCGACGCTGCCCGCTCTCGCCGGAGTCTCGGTGCTGCTCGCGGCGGGGCGCGACGATCCGTACGCGCCGCACGAACGGGTCGAAGCGCTCGCCGAGCGCCTGCGCGCGGGCGGCGCGGAGGTCGAGCTCGCCTGGCGCGCGGCCGGGCACAGCCTGGTACCGAGCGACCTCGAGCACGCCGGCGCCTGGCTCTCGGCGCGCCTGGACGCCGGGGCCGATCGAGACAGGGCTCGGCCCGGCGGTTGAGGCTCAGCCGGTCGGGCGGACGATCATCTCGGGGTCGTTGCCGAAGGTCTTGGATTGCCTGCCGGTGGTCGCCCGAAAACTGACCTTGAAGAAGTACCAGCCGTCGTTGGGCAGCGCGAGCGGCCGCGGCGACACTTGCCAGTTGGTGTACGGCCCGCCGTAGACGCCGCTCGTGCCGCTCGCCAGCGGTGCGCCGAGACTGAGGCTCGCGAGCGGATACCAGCCGTGGTCTTCCTTGCCCATCGCCGAGTCGGCGAATGGGTAGTTGTTCGTGTTGGCGCTGTGGGCCGATTGGAACGCGATCGCGATCTGGTCGAGCGTTCTCGTCGCGGCGTTGTCAGAGATGTCCCAGATCTGGAACTGGAGCTGGTCGCCCTTGTCGACGCCGCGGACCCCCTCTCCCGGCGGCAGCGACCCGGCGAGCGCCATGTCGAAGCCCGAGGCGCCGGTCAGGCAGAAGCCGTCGTAACCCGACTTGCCGTTGGAGTCCCAGTCGAAGGCGATGTCGACCGTCAGTAGTGCCATGGAATTCTCCTTTCGATCGCGCTCCCCGAGACTGAGGAGCGGGTGGTCATTGGGCTTCGGGGGTGTCGGCGGCCGGGGCCGAGGCGTCGACCATCATCAGGTGGTAGGCGGGATCGTCGCGCAGAGCGGTGAGCTCGGGGTCCTGGCGGATCTCCGTCTCCGAGTAACCGCGGGCGAGCGCCGCCGCGAGCGTCTCGACCGCGCTCGTGCGCTCCCCCGCGAGCTCGAAGGCCAGGGCCAGGCGATAGAGGCTCGAAGGATCGGCCGCCCGGTCGGCCCAGATCCCGGCGAGCGCTCTCGCCTCCGCCCTCGAGCCCTGCTTGGCGAGCAACAGAGCGCGGCGGCTCTCGACCACCGGGTCCTCCGTCGCTCCCCCGCTCTCCTGCACGAGCAGCTGCAGCGCGCGCGTGTAGGCGCGCCGCGCGTCCTGTTCGCGCCCTGGCGACCAGCGGTAGGCGTCGCCGAGGTTGGCCCAGACCAGGTAGTCGTTGGCGCCCAGCTCGATCGCGCGTTGATAGGCCTCGAGCGCCTGCGGATAGAGCCCCTGGAAGAAGTAGAGCGTGCCCAGATTCGAATAGGTCGGGGCGTCCGGGCGGATCTCGAGCGCCCGCTGCAGCTGCTCGGCCGCGCGATCGTAGGAGCCCAGCATGTGCAGCGCCGCCGCCGCGTTGCGGTAGCCGTAGACGAAGTCGGGCGCCGCCGCGGTGGCCGCGCCGAACGCCGCCGCCGCCGCCTCGTAGCGACCCGCTCCGAACAGGAAGGTCCCCAGTGCCGAGTGCAGCTCGGGCCGATCGGGCGCACGGAGGATCGCTTCGCGGTAGCGAGCTTCGGCCTCCCCTTGGCGCTGGCGCGCCGCCTCGATGTCGGCGAGACCCTTGTGGGCCTGAGCGTTCGCCGGCTCGCGCAGCACGACTTCGGCGAGCTCCTTCTCCGCCGCCGCGATCTCGCCGCTCGCGCGCAGGGCGAGGCCGAGGGCGAGTCGGGCCGAGGTCAGGCTCGGGTCGAGCGTCAGGGCTTGCGCGGCGTTCGCCTTGGAGCGCTCGAGCCAGATCGGATCGCGCTCCACCTCGAACTTGCGCAGCAGGGCCTCGGCGAGCGCGGCGTACGCGGGCGCGTAGCCGGGATCGGCGCCGACCGCGCGCTGGAGCGACTCGATCGCGCGATCGACGTAGCCGGCGCGCCAGAAGTGCGACAGTAGCTCCTGGGACTGGCGCAAGAGCTGGAAGGGGGTGGCCGGTAGCGTCGCGACCGCGGCTTCGGCCGCGCCCTCTTCGGCGTCGGCCGCGCCTCGACCCGCGCTCCGCGCGAGCAGGATCGCAACCAGCACGCCGGCCGCGCCGACGGCGAGAACGATGCCGATCCGCCGTTGCCGCGCTCGCCGCTCGGCGGCCGTGCCGCCCCGGAGCGATGGCAACCGGGAGGTCACGGCCGCGCTCCGGGTCGAGGCCGCCGTCGCCGCTCCCGTCCGGTCTCCGGTCGACAGAGCGCGCAGCGTGTCGCGCATCTCGATCATGGTCTGGCAGCGGTCGCGCGGGTCCTTCTCCAGCGCGCGGCGCACGACGCTCGAGAGCTCCTGCGGAATCTCCGGCCGCAGCGACTCGGGCGGGGTCTCGGCCTCGTAGGCGACGGCGTGGATCGTGGATGCGACGTTGCCGCCCCGGAACGGCGAGCGCCCGGTCAGCATCTCGTAGAGCACGACGCCGAGCGAGAAGATGTCCGAGCGGGCGTCGACAGGCCGGGCCATGGCCTGTTCGGGCGACATGTACTCGAGCGTCCCGAGCACCGCGCCGGCGCGCGTCAGCGGCGCGCTGGCGGTGGCTTCATCGTGGGCTGGAGCGGTGGCAGACAGAAGCTTGGCGAGGCCGAAGTCGAGCACGCGAGCGCGGCCATCGGGTCCGATCATGACGTTGCCCGGCTTGAGATCGCGGTGGATGATGCCGGCCTGGTGCGCGGCCGCGAGGCCGTCGGCGATCTCGGCCGCCCAGCGCAGCGCCTGCTCGACCGGCACGCCCTCGGGCGGGATTGCGGCGGCGAGCGAGCGCCCTTCGACGAGCTCCATCACGATCCAGTCGGTCCCCTCGAGGGAGAGCAGGTCGTAGATGGGAACGAGGTTGGGGTGGCTCAACGCCGAGGCGGAGCGCGCCTCGTGGAGAAACCGCTTGCGGCGCGACGGGCTCTCGGTCTTGTCGGCGGGGAGCGATTTCAGGGCGACGAAGCGCGCGAGCTCGGTGTCGCGCGCCCGGTAGACGACGCCCATGCCGCCGCGCCCGAGCTCGCTCACGACCTCGTAGCGACCGACCCGCCGACCGATCAACCCCGACCTCCCCGTTGTGCCATTGACAGAGTCAGTATAGAGCGACCATGAGAGGAGAGAAGCCATGAAAGTCGTCGATCTCGCCGAGAAGCTGTCGAGCTTCGAGGAGGCTTGGAATCCACGGGTGGTGGCCGAGCTCAACGGCCAGCAGGTCAAGGTGGCGAAGCTCCGGGGTGAGTTCATCTGGCACCGCCACGAGCAGGAGGACGAGCTCTTCTGGGTCGTGCGCGGGACGCTGCGCATGCAGTTGCGTGATCCGGAGGTGCGCGAGCTCGAGATCGCCGAGGGGCAGCTCCTGGTGGTGCCGCGTGGCGTCGAGCACCGTCCGCTGGCCGACGAGGAGTGCCACGTCGTCCTGTTCGAACCGGCGACGACCTTGAACACCGGCGACGTCCGCAACGAACGAACGCGCGAGACGCTGGAGCGGATCTGAGTACCCCCCTCCGGGTTCGCGCGCGAGGTGAATGGCGCGTCGCGAGCGTCGCTCTGCCGGCCCGGTCGTTTCGCAGGCGGGCTGTTGAAGGGGGCGGCTCGCAGGCGTCGTCCGGCGCTTCGCGCCCGCCGTCTCGCCTCGTCGTTCGCTGCGGAAACTGGCTGGTTAGGGGGTGGTTGATTCGCCCGAGCGCTCGACGCGCAGCGCCCCGGCGGCTCCGGGCCTCCCCCTAAACAGCCGGCTTTCGCGACGTTCGGGCGACCGCGGCAGAGGCCGCGGGCGAGCCGGCCTCACGGTCGCCGTTGCCTTCACTGTCAGAGCTCTCAGGCGATCGGACCGCCGGTCGCGAGGTCTCTCGTCTCCGTCAGACGTGCCACCAGACGAGGCGCGAGATCCTGCGCTCCGGGTCGAGCGAGAAGCGAACGTAGATGCGCCCGTGCTCGTGGCTCGCGCGGAGGAGGAGCGTGCGCTCGCCGTCGAGCTCCGACTCGCGCAGGAGCTCGAAGCGCTCGAGGGCGCCGAGCCGGGGCAGCCGCCCGGCGAGACCGCCGCTGCCCTCCCAGGCGAGCGTGCGCAGCCGCGGCACGTAGCGCTCGAGGTCGGGGTGGCCCGCCGCTAGTGCCTCGTAGTCGCTCTCGAGCCGCGCCGCGAGCTCCAAGTCGGCGGGCGCCTTGGGCTCGAGCGTGAGGAGCGAGAGCTTCGACTCGAGCAAGCCGGCGATGCCGAGAGCGAGTCCCACCGGATCGCTCCCCGCGGGGTGCTCGAGGTTGGTGAAGACCGCGATCGCGAGGCGCCGCCGGGGGAAGCGGACGAAACCGACGCCGCTATGGCCGGAGTGGAGTACGACCGGCTCGCCGAGGTAGTCGTCGAGCCCGACGCCCAGCCCGTAGCGACTCCACTGGAAGAGCTCGCCCGCCGGTTCGCCGTCCGCGAGGCGGACCGGCGTCGCCATCGCCGCGACGCTCGCGAGCGTGAGCGGGCGCCCGCGGTCGAGCGCGCCGAGCCAGCGCGCGAAGTCGCCGACGGTCATGGCGAGGTCGGTGTAGAGCGGCCCGAAGTCGATGTCGAGCCGGCGGTCGCGGACGAGCGCGCCGGCGCCGTCGAGGGTGTAGGCACCGACCCGGTGGGGGATCAGCGCCCCTGGGGTGAGCGAGCGCGGCGTGGTCATCCCCGCGGGCGCGAACAGCTCGCGGCGCATGAAGTCCCACCAGGGCTCGCGGGCGGCGCGCTCGGTCGCGAGCTGGGACAGGAAGAGGCCGGCGTCGGAGTAGAAGAAGCGGTGGCCGGGCGGCGCGAGCGGCACGAGACCAGCGACCGTCGCCAGCAGCTGCCCGGTCGTGTAGTCGGTGAAGAAGCGCCCCTCGATCGAGCCGGCGACGGTGTCGGGCAGGCCCGAGGTGTGCGCGAGCAGGTGGCGCAGCGTCACGCCGGGAAAGTCGACGTCGACCCACTTCGCGATCGGATCGTCGAGCGCGAGCAGCCCGAGCTCGGCGGCGCGCAACACCCCGGCCGCGGTCAGCTGCTTGTCGAGCGAAGCGATCGCGAAGATCGAGCCCGCGACGACAGGCGCGCGATTCTCGACGTTGGCGAGGCCGTAGGCGCGCTCGAAGACGAGGTCGCCGTCGCGCGCGACCGCGAGCGCTAGCCCCGGAATCCGCCGCGCCGCCATCTCGACAGCCAGATAGTCGTCGATCGCGTCCGCGGCCGCCGGGCGCTGCGTTAGCGCAAGCAGCGCCGCCACCGCGAGAAGTCGTCTGCGAGGATTCATGATGGTCGGGATCCTAGCCCGGTTCTCGCGGGGCGAAGGGGCACACGCCACGAGCCGCGGCTGGCAGATCGGCTACCATCCGCCGGGACGGGTGGGAGAGGAGGCTCGATGGCTGGCAACCGGGTCGTCGCGCGCTACCGCGACGGACGCATGGTGAAGGGGGCGACGCTCGACTTCCTGCCGACGCGCGGGCAGTTTCACGTTTCTCCCGAAGAGGGCGGCGCTCCGGTCCTGGTCGTCGTCGCCGAGCTCAAGGCGGTCTTCTTCGTGCGCGACTACTCGGGCGATCCCGCCCACACCCGGAGCAACGAGTTCGAGGCCGGCCGGCCGGCGCCGGGCCGGAAGATCCAGGTTCTGTTCGAGGACGGCGAGCTGCTCGCCGGAACCACGACCGGCTACCAACCGGGGCGCCCCGGATTCTTCGTGGTGCCGGCAGATCCGAAATCCAACGCCGAGCGCTGCTACGTGGTCGCCGCCGCGACGCGCGAAGTCACTCTGCTGTAACGGCCGCGCTCGCGCTCGACTCTCTCCCCGGCGGCCGCGCCCCGGTCACCCGCCGACGACGGCGGACCAGCCGGAGAAGTTGCCGCTCTCGAAGCCGCTCGCGAAGATCTCCACGCCGAACAGGATCGATCCGTCGCTCAACGCGAGCTGGCCGTTGGCCACGGTCTCCGAGAGCGTCGCGGCGCCGTTGACCAGGGTGGCGCTGGCCGAAGCCAACGTCAGGTTGATCAGCGTGCCGAGTGGCGCCGTGCCGGAGAGTGTGAAACGGAGCAGGCCGATCACGTTTCCGGGGGGCGCGGCGTCGAGAGTGAAGGCGAGCGGGTCGGTCGTCTCGTCGAAACTCATCAGGACGATGATGTGGTCGGGCTGCGGGCTGATGAACGGAAACAGCGGCGTGTGTCCGGCGGTCACCCCCGCCTGCAGAAAGGTGACCGCCGTGACGTGCTCGGCGGGAGCGAAGTCGAGCCGGAACGCGAAGCCCTGGATCTCGAGGTCGGGTCCGTCGCCCTCGTCGAGAAGCGTCCCGCCGACGTCGCGCACCGTGACCGCGACGTCGCGGACCTGGCCTGGGAGAGCGCCGATCGCGGCGACGCCGAGAACGTCCTGGGCGCTCGCGGGAAGGACTCCCGCGAGGGCGAGGACCAGGCCGGCCGCGGCCGACGCTCTCACGGCTTGCCGATCGTCGGCCGGGTGCCGATCGCGAGCCGCCCGTCGGTGAGCGTGAGCCAGCCGTTGGCGACGCTCTCGAGTCTGGTGCCGGCCTCATTGGAGAGGAGCGTCGTGCCGGGATCGAGCCGGAGATCGAGCACGGCGCCAGCGGGCGCTGATGGCGCGACTTCGACGACGAGAGTGGCGACCCGATGGCGCACCCTGCTCGAGGACAGGCCGAGGAAGAGCGGGGCGGTGACTTCGTCGTAGGCGCTGAGCAGCGCTGCGCGGCCCGGTCCGGCCGGCCGGCTCGTGAACCGAGGCTGGTTCTGGGCGAGCGCGCCGGCCGGCTCGATCGCGAGCGAGACGATGCCGTCGCAGGGGGCGCAGTGGACGGCGAGCGACAGCGCCTGAACCCGCTCGCCGAACGGGCGCTCGGGCCCGAGCGGCGTGTCGGGCCGATCGACGAGATCGATCGGAATCCGGACGGTGGTTCCCGGCGCGGCGGCGGTGGAACCGACGATCAGCTTCGAGCGAACCTGCGGAGGAGCCTTGGTTTCGAACGCGACTGTGGTGTCGGAGTCGGCCCAGGGCACGACGTAGGCCGAGGCCTGCGAGGTCCCGCCGACGATCGCCGCGGGCGGCGGTCCACCGGAGAAGAGGTTGTTGATCATGTAGAAGATGTCGGTGACGGTCACGGCGTTGTCGCCGTTGGCGTCGGCGTTGCCCGCCGGTGGCGGCCCATCGGCGAAGAAGAAATTGATCATGTAGAAGATGTCGGCGACGTCGTAGCTAC
>CAVOXC010000013.1:0-350000 GCA_963700315.1 uncultured Acidobacteriota bacterium
CGTCGGCACGCCGTCGCTGTTGGCGGTGTCGATCGCCTCGCGCAGCGACCCCGCGCCGCTGTCGGCGAGGGTCGTGACGGTGACGAGCTGGGCGGCGAGGGGTGGCGACGCGAGAAGGACGGAGCCGACGCAGGCGAGCAGAGAAACGAAGGCACGACCGGAGCGGACGACGAAGGACATAACGGCCTCCCTTGACTGCAGGAGCGAGAGCGCGAAGGCGAAGATGGTCGCGACGAGCGGTTTCATGGCTTGCCGATCGTCGGACGCGAGCCGAGGATCAGTCGCCCGTCGGCGAGCTCGAGCCAGCCGTTGGGGACGGTCTCGTGCGTGGTGCCGGCTTGGTTGGAGAGCATCGTGGTGCCGGGATCGAGCCGCAGGTCGATCGTCGTGCCGGCGGGTGCCGAGGGGGCGAGCTGGACGACGAGCGTCGCGACCCTCTGGCGGAGCCTGCTCGAGGAGAGGCCGAGGAAGAGCGGAGCGGTCGCTTCGTCGTAGACGGTGACCAGGGCGGTGTGTCCGGGTCTGCCCGGACGGCTCTCGAAGGTGGGCTCGTTGCGGGCGAGAGGACCGGCCGGTTCGATCGTGAGCGAAGCGATGCCGTCGCAGGGGGAGCAGGCGATGGCGATGACGAGGGCCTGAACGCGGTCGCCGTAGGGTCGCTCGGGTCCGAGCGGAGTGCCGGGTCGATCGACGAGGTCGATCGGGATGCGGAGGGTCGCGCCGGGCGCGGCGGTCGCGGAGCCGACGATCAGGCGGGAGCGGACCTTGCCTGCGATCGCTCCTTCCGGATCGACCTCGGAGCTGCTCGCCGATGTGAGCGCGACCGACACAGCAGCCTCGATGCCACCGCCGGTGATCGGCACGGGCGGCGGTCCGCTGGAGAAAATGTAGTTGATGAGGTAGAAGATGTCGGTGACGGAAACGGTGCCATCGCCGTTGGCGTCGGCGTCGCCGCTCGGCGGCAGGCCATCGGCGAGGAGGAAGTTGATCAGGTAGAAGATGTCGGCGGCGTCGACCAGGCCGTCGCCGTTGGCGTCGCCGGCGGTGGTCGAGAAGGCGAGCGTCGGACAGCCCTCCGACTCCTGGAAGGCCCCGTTCATCGCCCGCAGCTCATAGGTGTGGGTCGTCCCGGCGACGTAGCCGGCGTCGTCCCAGGCCAGGGTCGAGGCGGCGAGCTCGGCGAGCAGCCCCGAATCGCGGTAGAGGTTGTGGCGCCAGATCCCGGATTCCGGGTCGGGCACCGCAGACCAGGAGAGATGGACCTGGTTGGCGAGCGAAGCGATCGACAGGAGTGGGCAGACAGGTGCCGTCAGATCGTCGACGCACGCGCTGGTCTCGAAGAAGAGCTCATTCAACTGCGGCCACACGATCCCCAGGGTCGCACCGTTCCACGCCACGGCGCTCGGCCCGTCGCGGTTCGACCAGAAGCGCTCTCCCGGCAGCACGGTGCCGTCGGCTTGGATCTCGATTTCGCGCACGCCGGGTGCGAAGCCGAGGCTGTGGATGAGATGGAAGGTGCCGTTCGCCCAATAGAGGCGAGGGAACTGGTCGGCCATGGGCCCGCTGACCGCCGCAAACTCCGGGAAGAGCTTGCTGCCGTCGCGGTTGAGAACCGTGAAGTAGATGTCCATGCCCGGCGGGTCCGAGCCCAGGAAGTCCCGCCACGCCACCCCGAGGACCTGGCCGTTGAAGACCATGTCGAACTGGTTGTGGGCGATCCCGAGGGGCGCTGGGCTGAGAACGGTCGGTCCGTAGCGGGCGGTCCCGTCCGGGTTGAGGAAGACGTAGTTGAGGGCTCGATCTGTGCTCTGGTAGAAGACCGCCCAACCCTCCCCGGTCCACTGCAGACGGGGTGTCGGCCCCCGTACGCCCGAGGCGACCGGGACTTGCAGCGTGCCGACCGGACTGGCATCCGGCGCCACGCGCTGGAAGCGCAGCTGGCCGTTGCCGACCCCGACGACGCCGTAGCTCTCGCCGTCGAAGCCCATCACGAGGGAGCCACCGATGCCGCTGGCGATCATCGTCTCCGCGACGATCACGGAGCCGTTGGCGTCGTAGCGGGAGAAGATGAAGTTGCCGGATCCTTGGAAGGCCACGGCGAAGGTGTCGCCGACCGCCGCCAGCGCCGCCGACCCAGGCGGCGTCGAGCTCAAGGGAAGTAGGTTGGCGAGGGTCGCGCCGCTGCCGTCGAAGGTGCGGGCGTAGGCGAGGTTGGCGCTGGAGACCGCGTCGGTCCAAAAGGCCACGAAGCCGGCCCCGAGCGGGGCCACCTGGGGGTTTACGGGCCCGAAGGTGGAAATCGGGTTGCCCGGACCGTGGGCTGACGTAAAGGGGACCTCAGGCCCCGGGTTGCCGGCGGCGTCCACCACCATGCCCCCCACCTCGCTCGTCCCCGGGCTGGCGTCGTTCCACACCACGAGGTAGCGATCGCCGTCCGGCGCCAGCCGCGGGTAGGTATTGTGGAGGCCGTCGTCGGCGGTCACGAAAGCGCGGTTGCCGGTGCGAGCACCGCTGGTGTCGGCACGGAGTCGCCCGATCTCGTAGCTGCCGCTTCCCAGATAGGAGTAGCTCTGGGTCACGACGACGAACTCCCCACTGGAGAGGCTCTTGACCTGGGGCAGGATGTCGTAGGCCGGGTCGTTCACGTCCGGGTTGTCGCTCAATCGCTCGGGGCCCGGGCCCAGCGGCGTCCCCGCGGAATCGACCCGCCGCAGGAAGACGGCCAGGTCGGTGAACGGCTCGGCAGTGTCTTCCGCCCAGGCCACCGCCCAGCCCCCGCTCGGCGGGATCAGCGGATCCCAGGTCACGGTCAGGCCCCAGCTCCCGTTGGGATCGGAGAAGGAACCGAGAAGTGCCGGCGCACCGAGCGCGGCACCGGTCGACTCCTCGACCAGCTGGAAGTAGATTTCGAAAGTCGTGTCCACCGACCGGATCCAGGCCACGCCGTATTCGCTCAGGGTCGCACTGAAGGCGGCGTCGATCTCCCACTCCTGGTGCCCCGGAGTGGATGTCACGCTCACCGGCCCCAGCACGCGGTCCCCGTTGGGGGCCAGGCGCCGGTAGACGAGATCGTTGAAGGGCGGTGCCGCTCCTTCGGCGGTGAACAACCCCCAGTTCGTCCCGTCCCACTCCAGGATGGGGTGACGGTTGGCCGTGGGAACGAACGTGAACGGGGCGAGGTCGAGGCGCACTCCGCGGCGGGCGATGCTGCCGTCGGCGTTCAAGAGGGCGAACTGCCCGATTGCGGTGGCGAGCTGCCCGGGCTCGGTCCGCTGGCTCTCGTACCACGCCACGCCGAACTGGCTGCCGTTCCAGGCCACCGCCGGATACTGCGAGGTCGCGTCGCTCTGGCTGATGTTGAGCGGAGCGCCGATGGGCGCGAGCGTCGTCGAGGCGAAGCGCTGGAAGTAGATCTCGTCGAGATTGCCGCCGCTGCGCTCCTGCCAGACCACGCCCCACTCATTCCCGTTCCAGGCCGCGAACGGGAAGCGGGCCCAGTCGCGGTGCAGCGACAGTTGCGTGACGCACGTCTTGGCGGCGACCGCGGGAAAGGTCGAGGCGGCCGCGACGTTGGAGAGCTGCGAGTCGGCCGGTATCAATGTCACCAGTCGGTAGTAGTAGAGCGTCGCGGGCGCAAGGTCGCTGGCGTCGACGTAGCTCGTGGCGTTGGGACCGAGCGTCGTGACGGTCGCCCAGCTCGCGCTGTCGGGCGAGCGCTCGAGGCGGAAGCCGGTCTCGTTCTGATTCGGATCGCTCCAGGCGAGCTGGATCGCGGAGCTCGAGACCGCGGCGGCGAAGAGGCCCGAAGCCGCGTTCGAGAGCACAGTGATCTGGCCGTTGGCCAGGGTCAGTCCGCCGTTGCCCTGGTTCTCACCCAGCGTGCCGGCCTGGTTGGCGAGCTCGGTGGTGGCCGGATCGAGGGTGAGCGCCAGAGGGCCGGCGGGCGCGGCGACGGCGAGAGTCAGGGTGAGCGTCGCTATCGGATCGCCGGGCACGGCGGCGTCGAGGGTGAAGGGAATGAGATCGGTCGTCTCGTCGAAGGCCGCAATGTAGCTGATCGAGCTCGCTGTCGCCGGCGCGAGCTCGTAGAGCGGGGTCAAGCCGAGGAGGACACCGGCGCGCGCAGCGCTCGCCGAGGTGATGGCCGCGGGCGGGAAGAGCACCTTGAAGACGATGCCCTGAATGCGCTCGCCGAAAGGTCGGTCGAGGCCGAGCGGGGTCAGGCTCGCGTCGCGCGCGTAGACCGGGATCTCGATCGCCGCGCCGGGCAGCCCGGCGAGCGTGGCGTCGACCGTCACTTCGTCCTGGCCGGAAAAGGGCGCGAAGTTGGGCCCGAACTCCGAGGTGTCGCCGGCGAGATCCGTGGCGGTCGCGGTCAGCGCGGTGGTGCCCGGCGCAAGCGTCACGCCGCCGGCGAAGTTGCCGAGGAAGTCGGCCGCGATGCTGCCCAGGTAGGCGGCCCCTTCGCCGAAGCCCGGGGCGCCGCTGTCGGCGACGAAGATCTCGACAGTGGCATCAGGAGGCGCGGTGCCCGAGACGGTGTAGCTTCCGGGCGTGCCGCCGTAGACGACGCCGGAGATCTCCGGGTGGTTGAGGACGGTGTTGGCTCCGATGTCGAGATCGCCTGCGTCGTTGGCGAGCGGCGAGCAGCAGCAGTTGAGCGCGATGCCCTCGTAACCGTTGTCGTGGATCGAATTCTGGGTGATCGTGTTGCGCTCGGATGGGATTCGCAGCTGGAACAGCTCGCCGCACAGCCCCGCGAGGCTCGCCCCGCAACCCGCCGGCGGCGAGGTGCCGGTCGAGAGCGACGCCGAGCCGGGACCGGTGATGGTCAGGCTGACAAACGCTGCGCCGCCGCCTTCGTGGAAGTCGAGCTCGAAGGTGTGCGCTCCCGACGACAGTCCAGCCACGACGGTTGAGTGCGGCCCCGACCCCGAGACATCGAGCTCGACGTTGCCGTCGACCAGGAGGCGTGCCTCGTCATCGAGCACGGGTAGCTCGAAGGTGTAGTCGCCGGCGGTGCCGAGATCGAGTTGCCCGGTCAGGCGCATGCCGAAATTCTCGGTGAACGGCGCGCCGCTGCCGTCGGTCGGCACGATCGCGTCGGCGCTCTCGAAGTAGCCGCAGTTGTCGCTGAAGTCGATCACCGGGAAGCGACGGGTGTCGTCGGCAGTGAGCGAGGTGAACAGCGGGTAGCCGCCGCTGCCGGGCTCGACGACCTGAATCCCGTACTCGCCGTTGTAGGCGATGACGTTGCCGGGTCCGAGCCGGTTGTCGTTGCCGGAGACGTGGCGGATCCCGTTCTGGCCGTTGCCGTGTCCGCCGGCGAGGGCGAGATTGGTGCCGAAGTAGCTGCACTCGACGACGTTGCCGGAGCCACCAATGTGCAGACCGTCGCCGGAGAAGTCGAAGAAGGCGAACCCGCGAAGGGTGTGACCGTTCGAGGTGAGCGCGAACCCGTCGGCGCCCAGCGGGCCGGTGGAGCTGCCGTCGATCGCGATGTCGGGGAGGCAGTCGCCGCCAGAATCGCCGTCGATCGTCGTGCCGTCCTCGTTCAGATCGGGCAACTGCGAGAGCGGCGCAATCGTCCCGCCAGCGAGGCCCGGCGCGAAGGTGATGGTGGTCGGCACGCCGTCGCTGTTGGCGGTGTCGATCGCCTCGCGCAGCGACCCCGGGCCGCTGTCGGCGAGGTTCGTGACGGTGACGAGCTGGGCGGCGAGGTGGGCGGGGGCGAGAACGACGAGCGCGACCACGAGGCCGCGGACGAAGCGAACGCGCTCAGGGCGGACGAGAGCCGACATGGGGACCTCCTTCGAGGGCAACAGAGCAACAACGGCAAGGTGGTGCTGCGTGGAGACGAGACGAGCCCAGGGCGTCGCGAGCGGCGTCCGGGAGAGCGAACCAAAATCGCAGCCGATAGGACATCGGCGCGCCTCCCCCCTTTGGGGCTGCTTCGGCGTGAATGTTGGACCCCGCCGACGGGGGTGTCAAGAGGGCCAGTTGCTATAGTGCCGCCACATGCGAAGCGCGCTCGATCCGGCCTCCTTTCCGACCCCCCTGCGGGACCTGGCCGCGAAGGTCCGCGCCGGCGCTCGCCTCGACGAGGCGGACGCCACGCTCTGCTTCGAGACCCCGCACGTGCTCCATCTCGGCCGGCTGGCCGACGCGGTCCGCCGCGAGCTGCACGGCGACGTCGCGTACTTCAACGTCAATCGGCACATCAATCCGACCAACGTCTGCGTCTACACCTACAACTGCAAGTTCTGCAGCTTCGCGGCGATGAAGGGTGAGGCGCACGCCTGGCAGATGTCGCTCGAGGAGGTCTGGGCCAAGGCGGCCGAGCAGGGGGGCAACGAGGTCACCGAGTTCCACATCGTCGGCGGTCTCCACCCCGACCTCTCGATGGCCTGGTACGAGGAGATGCTCCGGGGCCTGAAGGAGCGCTTTCCCAAAGCGCATCTCAAGGCCTTCACCGCGATCGAGATCGGTTGGTTCGCGAAGAGGGAGAAGATCTCGATCGAGGAGACGCTCCGGCGTTTTGTCGCGGCCGGCCTGGGGTCGCTGCCGGGTGGCGGCGCCGAGATCTTCCACCCCGAGGTGCGCGAGGTCATCTGCGACGGCAAGCTCGACGCCGACGAGTGGATCGAGGTCCATCGGGTCGCGCATCGGCTGGGTCTCAAGACCAACTGCACGATGCTCTACGGCCACGTCGAGAAGGTCCATCACAAGGTCGATCACTTGCTGCGGCTGCGCGCGCTCCAGGACGAGGCCGGGGGCTTCAACGCCTTCATCCCGCTCGCCTACCACCCCGAGAACAACTACCTGGGCCTGAAGTACCACACGACTGGGCTCGACGATCTGCGCCACATCGCGACGGCGCGGCTCGTCCTCGACAACATCCCGCACCTCAAGGCCTACTGGGTGATGGTCACGCCGAAGCTCGCGCAGGTGGCGCTCTCCTTCGGCGCGGACGACCTCGACGGCACCGTGGTCGAGGAGACGATCTACCACATGGCCGGCGCCCGGACCGAGCAGGCGCTGCCCCGGCGCGAGCTCGAGCGCGTCATCCGCGCAGCCGGCTTCACTCCGGTCGAGCGCGACACGCTCTATCGACCCATTACGCGGGCAGCGTAGCGCCCGCTGGGCCCATCACGCGGGCGGCGTAGCGCCCGCTCGGCAGGCCCGGCGCGGCGCCCGAGCCGCCGGCTTCGGCTTGACTTCGGTGGCATCGCGTGGTGCCATGGCGCCACAACGATCGAGAGCAACCGCCTCGCCGCCCGGAGGTCTCGAGCGCGTGGCACTGGAGTTCAAGCGATGAAGGTCGCCTTTCTCAAGCCGCCGATCGGCGGGATCCTCGGGCTCGAGATGCTCACCTTCGTCGAGCCGCTGGGGCCGATCTGCGTCGCCGCCTGCCTCGAACGCGACGGCCACGAGTGCGCGGTCTTCGACCTGCGGATCGACGGCGAGGAGCCGGGGATGGCTCTGCTCGCACGCTTCGAGCCCGAGGTCGTCGGCCTCCAGTGCAACTTCACGACCGAGCGCAATCGCACGATACGCCTGGCCGAACGGGTCCGGCGCGAGCTGCCCGACGCCTTCGTCGTCGTGGGCGGCCACGACGCCTCGCGCGACCCGACCTGGTTCGCGCATCCGGCCATCGACGCTGTCGCCATCGGCGACGGCGAAGAGGTCATGCCCCCGCTCGTCGACGCGCTCGATCGGGGCGCGGATCCGGCCGGCGTCGCCGGTCTGATGCTGCCGGGCCGGCTCGCGCCCCGCTTCACCGGCGCACCGCCGGCGCGCACCGACCTCGACTCGCTGCCGCTGCCCGCGCGCCACTTGATCGCCCGCTACGCGCCGCACTACTACATCAACTTCCGCAAGCCGCTGGCGCTGATGGAGACCGCGCGCGGGTGCCCGTTCAAGTGCAACTTCTGCTCGGTCTGGAAATTCCACGAGTCGACCTTCCGCGAGAAGTCGCCCGAGCGCGTGGTGGCCGAGCTCGCCGCGATCGAGGCGCCCAACGTCTTCATCACCGACGACATCTTCTGGCTCGACGTCAAACGTGGCGAGGAGCTCGCGCGCCTGATCCAGGCGGCCGGGATTCGCAAGTACTTCACCGTCCAGACCCGCACCGACATCATCTGCAAGTTCCCGCATCTGATCGAGATGTGGAAGGAGTGCGGGAGCCTGGCGATCTTTCTCGGCGTCGAGTCGGTGACCGACCAGGGGCTCGACCGGGTCAACAAGAAGAACAGCGCGGCCAACAACGAGCGGGCGATCGCGATCCTGCGCGAGCTCGGCGTCGGCTTCACTCCGAACTTCATCGTCGATCCGGCTTGGGACCGCGCGGACTTCGCCCAGCTGCGCGAGTGGATCTCGACCAACGTCGCCTACAACGCCGGCTTCTCCGTCTTGACGCCGCTGCCGGGCACCGATCTCTGGCAGAGCGCCAGCCAGCAGGTCACCACCTCGGACTGGGAGATGTTCGACATCTTGCACGCGGTGCTCCCCACCAAGCTGCCGATCGAGGAGTTCTACGAGGAGTACTCGGGGCTCTGGCGCCACGTCGTCGCCGAGCGCTTCCGGCACCGCGGCCGGGCGAAGACCTACATTCAGCTGGCCGGCGCGTTGGCGACGGGCAAGGTGACCTGGTCCGCCGTCAAGAAGGGGATGAACATCGCCCAGGTCTTCTCGAAGCCGGAGACCTTCCTCGCCGCCCACCGCCGCGAGCCGGCGCCGGCCTGAGCCGGCGCAGCGCCCTGGGGGCCGCTGCGCGAATCGAGGGTAGAGCTTGGCCCAGCGCTGAAACAGCTTGCATTGAAGGGTGGGCAGCGCAGGCGCCGGCGCCCGACGCGTGAGCGCCGCGACGATTCCGACCCTCCCCCTCTATGCAGCCTTCGCAACGCGGGCTCGATCGCAGTGGGCAACGCGGTGCGGCGCTGCGCGGATCGAGGGTAGAGCTTGGCCCAGCGCTGAAACAGCCAGCATTGAAGGGTAAGCAGGGCGAGTGCCGGTGCCCAACGCGTGAGCGCCGCGACGGTTCTGCGCTGATCCCTGCGATGGATCTTTCGCGGGGAAGGCCGCCTCGGTGCATGGAACTCCAGGCGCCGCTCATTCTCGCTTGGCTCGCAGTGCCGCGTGCGAGGGCACGGGTCATCGGCGCAGGAGGCCGCGGCGCTTGGGCGGGGCGATCTCGATCGCGACCTCGGCGGGGTCGACCTCGGGGCCGCTCGGCTCGTAGACGATCACCACCTGGCGCTCGAGGTCGGCGAGGATTCGTTTCCAGACTTTCGAGAGGTCGTCCTTGCCGGCGATCCGGAAGAGCTCGCCGCCGCTCGCGCGGCAGAGCTCGCGCAGCTCGTCACGCGTCCGGCCCCAGCCGGGCGATTGGACGATCGATCCGACCCTGGCGCGGGCGCTCGCGGGGTCGACAGCCAGTCCCTTCCCAGCGCGCCGCGCGGCCTCGCGCCGGCGGCGCTCGGCCTCTTCCTCCGTAGCGACGCGCTCGAAGCAGGGCGACTCGTCGAAGACCAGGGCGTAGATCGGGATGCCGAGCGCCTGGGCGAGCGCGCTGACGCCCGCGGCGGAGCTCGCGCTGCCGGTATCGCAGCCGTCGGTGACGGCGAGCAGCGCCGCGCGACGCCCCGCCGCGGCCATCTCGTGGAGGGAGACGGCGAGCGCGTCGAACATCGCCGTGACGCCGAACGGCAAGGAGTCGGCGAGCCGGGTGAGGCGCTCCGGATCGCTCGAGGCCAGGGTGACGAGCGCGGTGTCGGAGAAGAGCACCAGGAGCGGGGGGTTGGGAGACTCCTCCTGGATGGCGCTGGAAGCGAGGGCTCGTGTCGTCTCGCCGGCCAGCCCGAAGACCCGATCGCGAAAAGCGGAGGTCGACGGCGAAGCGTCGACGGCGACGGCGAGCTCGAGCGGGACCTCGGCCCCCGACTCGACGCGAACGACAGGCTGAGGCGCACCTCGCCAGGTCGCCCGGACATCCTTCATCTCGATCGGATCGCGCCGGCCGCGGCGCTCGGGGAGGGTCCTCCGGGCCTCGCCGCGGCGGACGTCGACCACCTCGCCGAAGCGGTCGCCGCCGAAGAGGTGGGTCGCCTCGGCGCCGCCGCCGCCCACGAGCTCGACTTCGGCGCGCAGAAAGGGCTCGGCGAGATCGCGACCCGTGAGCCGAAAGGCGGCGGGCAGCTGGTTCGCCGCGCCGACCAGCGAGTCGCCGGCGAACAACTGGACGCGGGCGACGATGGCGCCGACCGGGGGGTGGGCGAAGACGCGCGCCCAGGGCCCCTGCTCGTCGCAGCCGACCCCGGTGACCCGAAGCGCGACGGGGAAAGAGCGGGCCGAGTAGCGGAGGAAGGCGAGCTCGAGCTCGACCGGGCAGCCGTGGGCGTCGCGTGCCTCCGCCTCGAGGATCTGCGGGCGGGGGGGCCAGTCGAGCGGTACCGGGGCGTCGAGGCGGGGCGCCGGCCCGACGGCGATCTCGCTGCCGTCGATCGCGATCGCGAGCGTCGTGACGCCCTCCTCGAGCGCTTGCGCCGAGGCGAGGATGCCGCGCTCGGCGCCGAGCGCGCGCGGCGCGAGCAACCGCAACCCGGCGCGTGGGTCGTCGGCGCCCGATGCGGCCGAAGCGGCCAGCAGGGTCGCGAGGAGGATGGCGCGCGGTAGGTTGGTCTGGATCATCGAGCGGAGGGCAGTATCCCATCCGCGCCGGCCTCACTCCGAGCGGCCGGGCGCCCCGAGCCGGACCTCGACCTCTTCGCTCGAGACGCTCTCCGAGCTCGGCTCGAAGACCACCAGCCACTGGCGGTCGAGCTCGCGCAGGATGAGTCGCAGCGCGGCCTCGATGCCCTCGCCGTCGCCGAGCGGGACGGCCCGGCCGCCGGTGTCCCGAGTGAGCTGCTCGAGCCGGGTGCGATTGCTGTAGGTCAGCGCGCGATCGGTCGCGTAGGTGGTTCGGATATTGCCGAAGAAGTCCTGGGAGTAGTCGAGCTTGACGCAGCCCTGATCGAGCAGCAGCGCGTAGATCGGGATCGCTCTGGCGCGGGCGAGCTCCCGGACGCGATCGACGTCGGGGCGCTTGGTGGTGTCGCAGGCGTCGGTCAGCACGACGAGCGCCGCGCGGGGATCCTCGGCGTGGAACTGCAGCAGGGAGAAGGCGAGGCCGTCATAGATGCGGGTCTTGTCCGAGCGGACGTTCGACGGCACCGCGGTGAGGACCTGCTCGAGGTCGCCGCGAGCCGAGGCGACCAGCTCCGATTGTTGGGAGAAGGTGACCAGGAAGGTGCGATCGCCGGGGCCGATCAGCGCGGCGGCGACCGCACGCGTGGCGGCGCGCAGCTCGTCGAACCGTGGCCCCGTGCTCTCCGACACGTCGACGGCGAGCCCCAGCTCGAGGCCGGTCGCGTCGCCGCCGACGAGCCGCAGCACGCGTTGCTGCCGACCCTGAGAAAGAACGTGCACCGACTCCGGACTCGGCGGCGCGTCGCCCGCCGGCGCGAGCCAGCGGGCCTGACCGAGGCGCACCTGGACGATCTCTCCCTGCCCAGCGCCCGGATCCCACGCCGCGGCGACGGCGCCATCGTCGAAACGGGCCCGAGCGGCGAAGGGACCCGGCCCCGGGATCGAGAACCGGAACGGAAGCGAGACCGCGCTCGCGAAGACCGAGCCGTCGGGCCGGATGCCCTCGAGCCTCTCGACGCGGTGCCCGGCGGCCGGCTGGACGAGGACGACCGCCTCGCTCTCGCCGACCCGGACCAAGCGGAGGGCGTCCCGATCGGCGGGAAGGTGGACGCACCGGCCGTCGCGTGCCCGTTCCCGGCCCTGGTCGTCGAGGCCGATCGCCTCGATCCAGACCGGACCAGAGAAGGGGGGCTCGAGGCGCAGCGTCGTCCGGAACGGGGCATGGCGGTCGAGCTCGGCCGGTCGACCCTCGACCGCGAAGCGCACCGCGACGATCGCCGGACCCGCGACCACTTCGGCGCGCCACCGCTCGGAGGGTAGCGTCTCCAAAGGGACCAATCGCAGCGACAGCGCCGCTGTGAGCTCGCTGGCGGCTCCGGCTCCGCAAGCGGCAAGTGCGATCGCGGCGAAGGCGATCGTGCGACGTAGGGCGGCTCGAAGGGGTCTCATGGACGAAGCCCTCCTCGCAAG
The DNA here is from genome assembly GCA_963700315.1 of uncultured Acidobacteriota bacterium. Taxonomy (GTDB): domain Bacteria; phylum Acidobacteriota; class Thermoanaerobaculia; order Multivoradales; family JAGPDF01; genus JACTMI01. The sequence continues at coordinate 12,160 of CAVOXC010000013.1, forward strand.
AAGTAGTTCCGACAGAGGATTCGGCAGCAAGAACCGTTCCGGGCCGTTCGGCCGCGGACGCCGCCGAGCCCTGTGCTAGCCTGCGCCCTCACCCGGGAAAGCGCTTGGCGGATCAACTCCCATTCCGATATCTGGCGGTCGACGGCCCGATCGGGGTCGGCAAGACCTCGCTCGTCGACCGGCTGGTGCGCCGGTTCGAGGCGGTCAAGGTGCTCGAGGACGTCGAGAACCCCTTTCTTCCGGAGTTCTACCAGGACCGCCCCGGCGCCGCCTTCCAGACCCAGACCTACTTTCTGCTGTCGCGCTACAAGCAGCAACAGGATGTCGTGCAGCAGGAGCTCTTCCAGAAGCTGATCGTCGCCGACTACACCTTTCAGAAGGATCGGATCTTCGCCTACCTGACGCTCGGCGACGACGACCTCGCGATCTACGACAAGCTCTACGTCGGGCTCGAGCCGCACGTCGCCGTGCCCGACCTCGTGCTCTTTCTTTCGGCCGACGTCGAGACCTGCATGGCACGCATCAAGAAGCGGGCGCGGAATTTCGAGCGGGAGATCAGCGAGGACTACATGGCCGAGCTGATCGACGCCTACAAGCACTACTTCCACTACTACAACCGCTCGCCGCTCCTGGTCGTCGACACGACGCATCTCGATCTCGTCGGCAAGGGGGACGACTTCGACGAGCTGGTCGAGCAGTTGAAGCGGCCCGATCCGCGGCACCGAGTACTTCGTTCCCGCCAAGAAGCACTGAGCTTCCTTCGCTTCGCTCGAACTGCCTGAACGCTGATTCTTCCCTTGGGTGTCTCCGATGCCGGCCAGTTCCGGGTCCGGTATTCGCTGCTTGCGAGGAACCCCATAGTGATCCAGAGCAGTCAGGGCGTGGGGACCCCCCGTCGTCTGCGCATCGAACACCGGCCCCGAACCCGGCTGCGAGGTGAGAGAGAAAGCACCCAGGCGAGCGTCGGAGCTTGTGTCCGTTCCCTGGCACGAACGAGACGTGGGGAGCGTTCCCTCTTCTGGGGAGGAAGCGCGATCCGAAGCGACCCCCAGCCTCGACGATCGGAAGCTCTGATCCCTTGCTTGGGCGGGCCGAGCGCAGCCCCGAGCCGGCAGGCGATCCGAAGCCCGATTCCTCCCCAGAAGAGGGAACGCTCACCGCTCCGCCACCAGAGACGCCCAACAGCGAAATCAGCGCTCAGGTAGAACGAGCGGAGCGAGCCGGTGCCTGGAACACCCTGGCGGCTCGATCTGTTATTCTCCTTAGTACCGCTGGGACCCCGCGTGTGTGCGGGGCCGAGACGGGAAGTGGAAGCACGCCTCCAGGGCCGCCTGCGCCGGGGGTCGAGCCGCCAGTACGACCGGAGGTCGGTCGAACAGAGTGCGGACGGCCACCCGGGGAGAGAACGGCGCGACCCGCCGGCACCGCGAAACCCTTCCGTCGACCCACGAGACCGGAAGGTTTTTTCGTTCTTGGAGGTGCCGGATGGGCCAGTCCCCGAAGCGCATTACCGTCCCCCACGTACGCAGCTCCCGGGAGCGTGGCGAACGCCTCGCCATGGTCACCGCGTACGACTACCCCTCGGGCCGTCTCGCCGACTCCGCCGGGGTCGACCTGGTCTTGGTCGGCGACTCTGTCGCGATGGTCGTCCTCGGCCACGCCGACACCCTGTCGGTGACGATGGAGGAGATGCTCCACCACGTCCGCGCCACCCGGCGCGGCGTCGAGCGGGCGCTGCTCGTCGCCGACATGCCCTATGGCAGCTTTCATCTCGGGCCCCGCCAGGCCGTCGAGAACGCGCTACGTTTCGTCAAGGAGGCGGGCGCCTCGGCGGTCAAGATCGAAGGCGCCCGGATCGACGTGATCGCGGCGCTGGTCGAGGCCGAGGTGCCGGTCATGGCGCACGTCGGACTGACGCCGCAGTCGGTCCACAAGTTCGGCGGCTTCAAGGTGCAGGGCCGCGGTGCCGAGGCGCGCGCCGCGCTGCTCGAAGCGGCCCACGCGGTCGAGGCGGCGGGGGCGTTCTCGGTCGTCCTCGAGTGCATCCCGTCGGAGCTCGCCCGCGAGGTCACCGGGGCGATCACGATCCCGACGATCGGCATCGGCGCCGGCCCCGCCTGCGACGGTCAGGTGCTCGTCTACCACGACCTGCTCGGCATCGAAGAGCGGATCGCGCCCCGCTTCGTGCGGCGCTACGCCGAGGTCGGCCTCGCGACGCGCGAGGCCCTCGCCGCCTACGTCGCCGACGTTCGCTCGGGCGCCTTCCCGAGCGCGAGCGAGGCGTTCGAGGATCCAGCCTTCCCGACGCAGCAGACGATCGACAGGCTCTACGGATCGTGATCACCGCCGTCTCGGAGCGCGAGCTCCGCCACGCGGTCGCCAAGTGGCGCGGCCGGGGGGAGCGGATCGGCTTCGTGCCGACGATGGGGGCGCTGCACGACGGGCACCTCTCGCTGGTCGGGCTCGCCCGCAAGCACGCCTCCCGGGTGGTCGTCTCGGTCTTCGTCAACCCCACCCAGTTCGGCCCGGACGAGGACCTCGAGCGCTATCCGCGCGACCTCGACGGCGACTCGGCCAAGCTCGCCGAGGCGGGCTGCGACCTGCTCTTCGTGCCGGGCGTCGAGACGATCTATCCGCCCGGAGCCTCGACCCGGGTCCGGGTCGAAGGCCCCGCGCGCGGGCTCGAAGCGGATTGCCGCCCCGGGCACTTCGACGGGGTCGCCACCGTCGTCACCGCGCTCTTCGGCCTGGTGCGCCCCGATGTCGCCGTCTTCGGCGAGAAGGACGCCCAGCAGCTCGCGGTCGTCCGCGCCCTGGCCCGCGATCTCCACCTCGGCATCGAGATCGTCTCCGGACCGATCGTGCGCGACGAGGATGGTCTCGCGATGTCTTCGCGCAACGCTTTTCTCGACGCCGACGACCGGCGTGCCGCGGCGGTGCTGCAGCGGTCGCTCGCGGTGGCGCGGGCCGCGATCGAGACCGGCGAGCGCGATCCGCGGGCGGTCGTCGCGCGGCTCGCCGACGGCGTCGCCGCCGAGCCGCGCGCGCGCCTCGACTACGCCGCCGTGGTGGCCGCCGATACGTTTCACCCCGTCGACCAGGATCGGCGGCGAGATCGTCATCCCGATCGCCGCTCGCTTCGGCTCGACACGCCTGCTCGACAACGTCCGCCTGCGGGTGGTCTGAAGGACGGAAGGGAAGAAGACGCCATGCGCCGCACGATGATGAAGTCGAAGATCCACCGCGCCACGGTGACGGACGCCAATCTCCACTACGTCGGCTCGGTCACCGTCGACCCCGAGCTGATGCGCGCCGGGGACATCCTCGAGAACGAGCGGGTCGACGTGCTCGACATCACCAACGGCAACCGCTTGACCACCTACGCCATCCCAGGCGCTCCCGGTCGGGGCGAGATCTGTCTGAACGGCGCCGCCGCGCACCTGGTCGCGCGGGGCGATCTGGTGATCCTGGTCACCTACGCCGAGCTCGAGGAAGAGGAGGCGCGGCGCCACGTGCCGCGCACGGTCTTCGTCGACGAGCAGAACCGCATCCTCGCGGGCCCAGTGGCGCAACTCGCCGAGCAGGCCGTCGAGGTCGGCAGGTAGGCGTCGATTCGTCTCTACCAGCGCGACGACGCGCCGCCGCCGCCGAAGCTGCCGCCGCCGCCCGAGAAGGAGCGGGACGAGGAGGAAGACGAAGAGGAGGAGCCGGAGCGCGAGCGGCTCGCGCCCGATCCGGCGCGCCCCCCTTGCCGCCGCCCATCAGGCGGCCGCCCGACTTCTTGTCGATCCATCCGACCAGCAGGAAGAGGGCGAAGAGCCCGATGCCGCCCGGCATCCAGGGGTAGCGCCGCACCACGAGCACCGCGACGCAGCCGAAGAGCGCCAGCCCGAGCCACCCGCCCAGTCCTTTCCAGCGCAGCCAGGCGAGCGGCAGGATCGCGAGCAGCGGGCCGAAGATGAAGAAGAACATGCCGAGGAAGACCTGCTCGTGGCGCGGAATGTCGGGCATGCTGTCGAAATAGGCGAGCACGCCCTGGAGCGGCAGGCGGTCCGCGAGCGTCGGCCGGTAGCTGCCGTCGAGCGTCGCCAGGATCGCCTCGACGCCGGCGCGGATGCCACCCGGGTAGTCGCCCGCGCGGAAGCGCGGCACGACGTCGAGGCGGAGGATGCGGCCGGCGCGCGCGTCGGGAAGTGTCCCCTCGAGGCCGTAGCCGACCTCGATGCGAGCGGCCCGCTCGTTCGGAGCGACGACGAAGAGCACGCCGTTGTCCCGCCCGCGTTGCCCGATGCCGCGCCGGTTCGCCTCATCGACGGCGAACTCCTCGATCTCGAGCCCGCCGAGCGTCGCCACGGTGAGGACCACGATCTGATTCGACGTTCCGGCCTCATGGTCGGCGAGTCGCAGGTCGAGCGCCCGCCGCTCGTCTTCGGGCAGCAGGCCCGCGTCGTCCACCACCCAGCCGCTCGCCGGCGTGCCCAGGCCGGGAACCGCTTCGGCGGGGAGGGCATCCTGCGCCCGCAGCGTCACCAACGGGACGCTCGCGGCGGCCAGAGCGAAGACCAGAACGAGGAGCGGGGCGCCGGGGCCTCCGCGCCCTTCCCGACAGGCGATGCGAGTGAACATGGCGCCGGCGATTCTGCGCCCGGAGCCCGCCCGATACAAACCCCGCGCCGACGGCGCCTCGCCCCGGTCGCGGTTGCGCGCCGCCCCCGCGCTCGGCTAGACTTTTCCGTCCGCGCAGGCCCTCCTGTGCAGCCATAGCTCAACTGGATAGAGCGACAGACTACGGATCTGTAGGTTGGGGGTTCGACTCCTCCTGGCTGCACCATCTTTTCCCGTCCTCGGCAACAACAAGCTCACCAAGGCAGGAACCGCCGGGCTGCGGTCATCTTCTCGGGTAGGCAATCGGGAGTCGGGCCGAGTGGCCGTGGGGAGAGCGGCAAGCATGGCGCAGCGTAGTCGACGAAGAGTGTGGGCAATAGGAGAAGGCCGCAAACTGCCCACCGAATCGGGGCAGCTCCATTTGCGGCAGGCTCCGGCAGCGTGGACAAGGTGGGTCGCCGCTCCGGGCCCGACCGCGACGGCGCGATCGCTCTGGCGCGAACTCGATCCGCTTCAGACTCGGCTTGCATGCCCGGCTACGTTGGCCTTGCTCCGCTCGAGCCGCCGCCGCTACTTCTGGACCAGTCTTTCGAGGTTGTGTCGGAAGAGCGCGTTGCCCGGCTCGAGCGCGGTCGCCTTGCGGAGCGCCGCGATCGCGCGTGGAGTGTCGCCTGCCAGGTAGGCGACATTGGACTCGTACTGGTAGACGAGCGCGAAGTCGGGGGCCAGCCGTTTCGCTTCGTCGAGTTGCTCGAAGGCGCTGGCGTAGGCGCCACGCCGGGCGGCGTCGGCTGCCGCCGCGCAGAGCTTGGCAGCCGACGCCTCGGCCTGGCTCCGCGGCGCGCGCACATCGGCGCTACCGGTCAGGCGCAAGAGCGCTTGCCGGGAGGGCTCGAAGTCGGGACGGTAGCGCAGCGCCGTGCGGTACTGCGCGACGGCCTCTGCCGGGCGGCCGAGCCGCTCGAGCAGAGCGCCCTTGTTGTGGTAGCCCTCGGGGTTGATCGGGTCGAGCGCAAGCGCAGCGTCGAGCTCTCCCATGGCCTCTTCGTAGCGGCCCAGCGCCCCGAGGACGCCCGCCAGGCTCGAGCGCAAACCGGCGTCGGCGGGCTCTGTCGCCATGAGCGCACGGTAGCGACGCTCGGCGCTGTCGTAGTTTCCCTCGTGGAACGCGATCGCAGCCAGGTTCCGCTCGGCCTGGGGTGAGCTCATGCCCGCCGCCCCGGCTGCCGCGGCGTCACGCCCCGGTCCCGACAAGTAGCCCAGGCTCGCGAGGTGCTCGAGCATGGCGCGGTCGGCCGTGGCGTCGCGCTCGACCCTCATCGTGGCCCGCGGCGAGGTTTCGAAGGTCGCCACGCGCTCGGGCGAGTCGAGGTGGACGAACCCCTCGGCGAGCACCCGACCCGGCATTTCGCGAGAGGCGGGGAGCCCCTGGAGGGCGAGCAGAGTGGGCGCGACGTCGAGCAGGGTCGCGTCCTCGAAGCGGGCGCCGGCCCGCACGCCGCGTCCCCACGCGTAGAGGACTCCCTCCAGTCGGTGGAAGCGCTCGGAAACGCGCCGCATGTCGCGCAGCCGGCTCGGGTCGTCGGGCAGCTCGCCCAGCCGAAAGCCGTGATCGGAAAGGACGATGACGGTGGTCGCGGAGTCGGCCGCAGACAGGAAGTCGCCGAGGATCGCGTCGGCTCGCTCGTACATCGCCTCGGCGGCGCGACCGTAACGGGTCCGTTGCTCGGCGAGCTCGCCGGCTAGGCCCTTACTGCGAAAGAGGTGGCCGAAGAGATGGGCGACCGAGTCGGTGCCCTCGATGTAGACGAGCTCGACATCGGGACGCTCGTCGTTCCAGAGCTCGAGACCGATGCGCCGGTAGGTTTCGGCCGTGGCGACGACCCAGCGCAGGTGCGCGAGGTCGTCCTGGAGGTCGAGGGGTCCGTCGAAGTCGGCATCGGGGACGTCGGCGAAGGGCGCGAGCTCGGCCCGGCCGACCGCCCCTGGCCGCACCACGAGCGGAGCCAACCGAGCCTCGAGCTCGGCGGGTGAGGTCTTGATCGTCGGGTCGTTGGCCGAGAGCCCCGCGCCGAACAGGAAGTGATACGCGAGATGATCCGAGACGACCCAACCTCTGATCGGCTCGGGCGGCCACGTCGCCCACCAGCCGACGAGTGCCGTCGATTTGCCCTGCTCGGAGAGGATGTTCCAGAGAGCTCGAACGCGGCGCAGGTCGCTCGTCACCGGGAGCGACTCGCCGGTCTTCGGATCGAGCGCCACGAAGTGGCCGATGCCGTGCGCCTCGGGAGTCCGGCCCGTGGCGATCGTCGTCCAGAGGATGGGCGACAGCATCGGCTCGAAGGAGCGCACACGCCCATACGCTCCTTCCAGGCGCATGCGGGCGAGGTTGGGGAGCTTTCCTTCCGAAATCAGCAGATCCACGGCCTCGGGATCGAGTCCATCGAACCCGAGCAGGAGAACGCGCGGCTCGTTTCGTGCGCAGCTCAGTGCAAGAAGCGTTGCCAGCGAGAGAAGAGCTATTCGCCACGCGAAGTACGCCACCACGGTAGCGTACTGCTTCCCCCACCTTGGTGCCTCCCACCGGCCAGACCGGCGCCACCCGGCACAAGGTGCTTCAGCTCCGAGACTCGGTCCTCGTCACTGCTCCTGCCCCCGGTTTCGAGCACAGCGATGATTTGAACCCCGGCGGGTTCTCCGGAGAAGATCCGCGTGAGTCATCCCAGATGACGACGTTGTGCCGCGGGTCCTCCTCCTCTGCGGTCGCAGTGGTGGAGAATGGCGGCCGACCCATGACGCCTGCCACTGCGCCCGAGCTCGTCTCGCTCTTCGCCGCCGCGGCCGCGCGCGACGGCGCGCGCGCGGCGTTGGTCTGCGCGGGACCGGACGGAGGAGAGATCTGGAGCTACTCGCGGCTCTTCGCCGCTGCCCGCTGGTTGGCCGGCGATCTGCGGCGGCGCGGCCTCGGCCGCGGCGAGCGCGTCGGCTGCCTGCTCGGTAGCTCTCCGGAGCTCGTCGTCGCCTATCTCGCGATCCTCGCGTGCGGGGCGGCGATGGTGCCGATCAACCTCGCCTATCGACGACGGGAGATCGGCCACATTCTCGGCGACGCCGAGCCGCGGCTGCTCATCGTCGGCCGCGAGCAGCTCGCGGCGGTGGGCGAGATCGACGCCGGCGAGCGCGCCGGCGTCGCGGCGATCCTGGTCGCCGAGGAGCTCCTGAGCCGGGCCGCCGGCGCGCCCGACGATGGCTCCGGGAGCGTCTCGTTCGCGCCGCTGGTCGAGCTCGGCCGCGACGACCTCGCGCTGTTGGTCTACACCTCCGGCACCACGGGGCGCAGCAAGGGCGCGCGGCTGAGTCACGGCAACGTGCTGGCGATGATCGCGTCGCTCCACGAGGCCTGGCGGTGGGACTCTGCCGACTCCCTGCTCCTCACCCTGCCGCTCTTTCACCTGCACGGCCTGGTCAACGGACTCCACTGCGCGCTCGCCGCGGGGGCGACGCTCGTACTCGAGCCGCGCTTCGACGCGGCGCGCGTCTGCGACCGGCTAGCGGGCGGCGACGCCACGCTCTTTTTTGGCGTGCCGACGCTCTACGTGCGCCTGGTCGGCGAGCTCCGTCGGCGCGGTGGAGCGCGGGCCTTTCCGCGCGTGCGTCTGTTCGTCTCCGGCTCGGCGCCGCTCGCGGCCGAGACCCATGCCGCGTTCGAAGAGCTCACCGGTCAGCGGATTCTCGAGCGCTACGGCATGACCGAGACCGGCATGCTCGTCGGCAATCCGCTCGACGGCGTCCGCCGGGCCGGCACGGTCGGCCTGCCGCTGCCCGGCGTCGAGCTGCGCCTCGTCGATGGCGATGGCAGGCGGGTCGCAATCGGTGCGGAAGGCGAGATCGAAGTGCGCGGGCCGAACGTCTTTGCCGGCTACTGGCGCGCTCCGGAGGCGAGCGCGGCGAGCTTCCGCGGCGACGACGCCGGCGGGCGCTGGTTTCGCACCGGCGACCACGGACGAATCGACCCCGCCGATGGCTACCTGACGCTCCTCGGGCGCGCCAGCGAGCTGATCCTTTCGGGCGGCTTCAACGTCTATCCGCGCGAGGTCGAAGAGGTGCTGGCGCGCTTCCCCGGAGTGCGCGAGGCGGCGGTGGTCGGCGCGGCGCACGCCGAGTTCGGCGAATCGCCAATCGCGTTCCTGGTCGCCGACGGGTCGCTCGATCTCGGGGCGCTCGACGCCTTCTGCCGCGAGGAGCTCGCGCGCTTCAAGCTGCCGCGTCGCTACGTTCTGGTCGAGGCGCTGCCGCGCAACGCGCTCGGCAAGGTCGAGCGGCGCATGCTCCGCGAGACCTGAGCTTCGCTTACAATCGCTGAACTCCGTGAAGCCGGCGCCTTTCGACTACCTCGCCCCACGCACCCTCGAGGAGCTCCTCGAGCTGTTGGCGGAGCGTGGCGACGACGCCAAGCTCCTGGCCGGCGGGCAGAGCCTCCTGCCCGTTCTCAACTTCCGCCTCGCCCAGCCCGCGCTGTTGATCGACATCAATCGAGTGATCGGGATCGGCGGTCTCGACGGACTCGAGCAGAGCGCGGACGGCGGTCTCCGCATCGGCGCGCTGGTTCGTCAGCGACGGATCGAGCGCGATCCGCTCGTCGCCGCGCGGGCGCCGTTGCTCGCGGCGGCGATGCCCTTCGTCGCCCATCCGCAGATCCGCAACCGGGGCACACTCGGCGGCAGCATCGCGCACGCCGATCCGGCGGCCGAGCTGCCGGCGGTGGCGTTGGCGCTCGATGCGCGATTGCTGCTGCGCCGGCGCGGCGCGGAGCGTTGGGTCGACGCGCGCGACTTCTTCACCGGTCTCTTCGCGACCGCCCTCGGCGCCGACGAGCTGCTCGCCGCGATCGAGCTGCCGGCGCCGCCGCCGCGGACGGGGTTCGCCTTCCTCGAGCTGGCGCGGCGGCACGGCGACTACGCGCTGGCCGGCGTAGCGGCGTCGGTGACCCTCGCTGGCGGCGGCGACTGCGCCGCCGCGCGCCTTGTCTTCTTCTCGGTCGGTGACGGGCCGGTCGATGCGCGACGCGCTGCCGCGACGCTGGTTGGCAGCCGGGTCGACGACGGAGCGATCCGCGCCGCGAGCGAGATCGCGGCGGGCGAAGAGATCGACCCGGTCGGCGATCTCCACGCCTCGGCGGAGTTCAAGCGCCAGCTGGTGCGGGTGCTGACGGCGCGCGCGCTGGGGCAAGCCGTCGCGCGCGCGCGGGAGGCGGCGTGAGCGCGCCGGCGCAGCTCATGCCGGTGCGGATCGAGGTCAACGGACGCGCCCACGAGCGGCAGGTCGAACCGCGCCTGCTGCTCTCCGATTTCCTGCGCCACGAGCTCGGCCTCACCGGCACCCACGTCGGCTGCGAGCATGGCGTCTGCGGCGTCTGCACGGTGCTGCTCGATGGCGAGCCGGTGCGCTCCTGCCTGATGCTCGCGGTGCAGGCCGACGGTCACGCCGTCGCGACGGTCGAGAGCCTCGCCGCCGAGTCGGGCGAGCTCAACCCGCTCCAGCAGGCGTTCCGCGAAACGCACGCACTCCAGTGCGGCTTCTGCACGCCGGGGATCCTGATGACGCTCGAGGCGTTCCTGCGCGAGCAACCCGATCCGACCGAGGCGGAGGCCCGCCTCGCGCTCTCCGGCACCCTCTGCCGCTGTACCGGCTACCAGCACATCGTCGATGCGGTGCTGGTGGCGGCAAGAAAGCGGCGCGATGCCTGAGGTCGCGGTCGCGCTCGAGGCGCGGATCGCCGAGTGGCTGGAGCGTTTCGACGAGCGCGAGCCGGGCGTGCTCGCCTTCGTCGAAGAGCCCGGACGCCGAGATCGGCTGCTCGCGACCGCGCGCGAGCTGGCGGAAGGGGCGTTGGAGGGGGGCGCGCGCCGACCGCTCCGCGGTCGGCTCCTCGCGGTGAAGGACATCTTTCACGTCGAGGGGCTGCCGACGCGGGCGGGGAGCCGCTTGCCGGCCGAAGAGCTCGCGGGCGGCGAAGCCGAGTGCGTCACCGCCCTGCGCGCGGCCGGAGCGATCGTCGTCGGCAAGACCGTCTCGACCGAGTTCGCCTACTTCGCGCCCGGTCCGACGCGAAACCCGGCGGCGCCCGACCGGACCCCCGGCGGCTCGTCGAGCGGCTCGGCGGCGGCGGTGGCGGCCGGGCTCTGCGACCTGGCGCTCGGCACCCAGACGATCGGCTCGATCGGCCGGCCGGCAGCCTATTGCGGCGTCGTCGGCTACAAGCCGAGCTACGACCGGATCTCGCGCCGAGGAGTGATCCCGCTCGCCCCGTCGGTCGATCACGTCGGCCTGTTCGCGCGCACGGTCGCGGGGATCGCGGCGGCCGCGCCGGTCGTCGTGCGCGACTGGAAGGGCCCGGTCGTGGCCGCGGCCCGATGCCGGATCGGGATTCCCGTCGGGTCCTATCTTGGAAGAGCTTCCATCGAAGGGAGAGGACATTTCGCGAGCGTCGGTGAAGCTCTCGCGCACGGCGGCTGGGAGATCGTCGAGATCTCGTGCCTGGGCGACTTCGAGGAGATCGATTCCCGTCACCGGCTGCTCGTCGCCGCGGAGGCGGCAGCGGTGCACGCGGACTGGTTCGCGCGCTTCGGGGAGCTCTACGCGCCGGCTACCGCGGAGCTGATCCACCGAGGCCGGGGCGTGTCCGCCCCCGATCTCGCCGCAGCGGTTGCCGGCCGTGCCAAGCTGCGCGCCGAGCTCGAGGAGCTCATGGCCGCGCACGCGATCGATCTCTGGATCTCGCCCGCCGCGACCGGCCCGGCGCCGCGCGGGCTCGAGTCGACCGGCGATCCGGTGATGAACCTGCCCTGGACCCACGCCGGGCTACCGACCTGGTGGTTCCGGCCGGCACCAGCGCCGAGGGCCTGCCGATGGGCCTCCAGCTCGCCGCCCGCTTCGGCGCCGACGAAGCGCTCCTCGCCCACGGCGCGGCGATCGAAGCGCACCTCCAGGCCGCCCGAGCCCGGGCGACCGGAGCGCCGGCAGGCGAGCCTGGAAGAAACGAAGCCGTGAAGGCTCACCCGAGCCGGCTTCCACCACGGCTCGAAGCAACCACGATCGCCCCGCCACGGGCGCTGGGGCCTCTTGTCTTTTCCCTTCTATGGAATCCTTTGCTTTTCTTTTCCAGGCAAGCCGGAAGGAGACGAGCAATGAACGTCGACGCAGCGAACCGCACCGCCGTCGAGCGCATGATCGCGTCGCGCCCGCATCTCGTCGGCGTCGCGCGGGCGAGCGAGGTCGTGCCCGGTTTCGATCAGAGCGCGGGCAGGATGCTGCTGCACGCCGGTCCGCCGCTCGACTGGCCGCGGATGTCGGGGCCGCTGCGCGGGGCGATGATCGGCGCGGCGCTCTACGAAGGGTGGGCGCGCGACGACGACGCGGCGCGCGAGCTGCTCGCGAGCGGCGAGGTCCGCTTCGATAGCTGTCACCATCATGGCGCGGTCGGCCCGATGGCCGGCGTCGTGGCGCCCTCGTTCCAGGTCTGGGTGATCGCGGACAAGGCCCATGGCGGCCACTTCTTCTCGACGCTCAACGAAGGCTCGGGCAAGGTGCTGCGCTTCGGCGCCTACGCGCCCGACGTGCTCGATCATCTGCGCTGGATGAACGAGGGGCTGGCGCCGGTTCTGGCGCAGGCGCTGGCGCGGGCGGGCGAGCTCGATCTCCACCGGCTGCTCGTCGACGCGCTGCAGATGGGCGACGAGGGGCACAGCCGGAACCAGGCGGGATCGCTGATGCTCCTGCGTCACCTGGCGCCCGCGATCGCCGGCTCGGAGGCGCCCGCGGCGACGCGCGCGCGGGCGCTCGACTTCATGGGTCACAACTGGCTCGCCATCCTCAACCCGATCATGGCGGCGTCGAAGGCGATCACCGACGCGGGCGGCGGCGTCGCAGGGTCGACGGTGGTCTCGACGATGTCGCGCAACGGCACCGACTTCGGCATCCGCGTCTCCGGGCTCGGCGACCGCTGGTTCACCGGCCCGGCGCAGATGCCGATCGGCGTTTTCAACCCGGGTTACGGCCAGGACGACGCCAACCTCGATATCGGCGATTCGGTGATCACCGAGTGCGCGGGGCTCGGCGCCTTCGCGATGGCCGCCGCGCCGGCGATCGTCCGGCTCGTCGGCGGCAGCCCGGAGCAGGCGGTCGAGTCGACGCTCGAGATGTACCAGATCACCGTCGCCGAGCACCCGGAGCTCTTGATCCCCGCGCTCGGCTTTCGCGGTACGCCGACCGGGATCGACCTGCGCAAGGTGGTCGAGCTCGGCATTGCGCCGCGCATCAACACCGGCATCGCCCACAGAGAGCCCGGCATCGGCCAGATCGGCTTCGGTCTGGTGCGCCCGCCGCTGGCGCCGTTCCGCGCGGCGCTGGCCGAGATCGCCGCGCGCGGCGGTTGACCAACCTGGAGGCCGAAATGCACGTTCCGTACGATCTCAGCAAGGTCCGCATCCTCGATCTGTCGCAGAATTTCTCGATGGACTCGCCGGCGTTCGCCTTCTACGAGGGGCCGACGGTCAAGTGGCAGAAGCGGCTGGCGTTCGAGGGGGTCAACGCGCAGTACATCGGCAGCACCAACCACATCGCCACCCATCTCGACTCGCCGATCCACTTCTACGACCCCGGTCCGGACATCTCCGGCATTCCGATCGAGAAGCTGTTCGGCCCGGCCTGCGTCGTCGACCTCTGCCAGTTCGGGATCGGCGACTACCAGATCTACGGTCCCGAGCATTTCGAGCAGTGGGAGAAGAAGCATGGCATCACCATCGAGCGCGGCGACATCCTGATCATCCACACCGGCTACCACCGCTTCTACAACGAGGACTGGCACAAGTCGGTCGCCTGCCCGGTAACGGGTGTCCCGCATCGCGGCGCCGACGCCGTTCACGAGCCCGATCTGCCGCGCGCTTTTCTCCGTCATCCCGGCCCGCAGGGGCGGTTCGCCGAGTGGGTGCTCGACCGCGGCATTCGTTGGTTGGCTTACGACTGCATCGCGGCCGATCATCCGTTCAACACCAACGTGCGCAAGGCGCGGCCCGATCTGATCCCGGAGGTCGAGCAGGCGATCGGCGGCTCGCTCGCCGACAAGATGCCGTGGCCCGAGGACTATCAGGTGATGCACGTCAAGCTCTTCCCGCACGGCGTCTTCCACGCCGAGAACGTCGGCGGCAAGATCGACGAGGTGCTCGACCAGCGCCTCTGGGTCGGCTGCTTCCCGTTCCGCTTCAAGGGCGGCGAGGCGGCGTTCTCCCGCTTCGTCGCCTTCGTCGAGGAGCCCTGAGACCTTGACCATCGGCGCGCGCACGCCGCGCAATGAAGACGCCCGCCTGCTCACCGGGCGGGCGCTCTTCGTCGACGATGTCCAGCTGCCGGGGCTGCTCCACGCGGCCTTTCTCCGCAGCTCGCACGCGCATGCGCGGATCGGCTCGATCGACACCGCTCGCGCGCTGGCGCTGCCGGGCGTCGTCGCGATCTACACCGCGGCCGATCTCGGCGACTACTGGCGACCCGGGCCGCTCCTGGTCGCGCCGCCGCCGATCGACGGCGCCGTCTTTCACGAGCGTACTCAGGTGCCGCTCGCGAAGGAGAAGGTGCGGCACGTCGGCGAACCGGTCGCGCTGGTGATCGCCGAGAGCCGCTACCTGGCCGAGGATGCGGTGGCCTTGATCGAGGTCGACTTCGAGCCGCTCGATGCCGTGGGCGAGCTCGAGGCGGCGCTCGCGCCCGGGGCGCCGCGGGTGCACGACGATCTCGAGTCGAATCTCGCCGCCCACGTCGTCCAGGGGCGGGGCGACTGGGAGGCGGCGCGCGCCGGCGCCGTCGTCGTCGTCGCGCGCCGCCTGGTCTACGATCGGGGTGCGTCCGCGGCGCTCGAAGGGCGCGCGGTCGTCGCCGCGTGGGATCCACGCAACGAGCGGTTGATGGTCTGGGATACGACGCAGGCGCCGATCCCGATCCGCAATGGTCTCGCCGCGATGCTCGGGCTCTCGGAGCACCAGGTGCGGGTGGTGGCGCCGTTCATCGGCGGCGGCTTCGGGCCGAAGATCATGATGTTCTACCCGGAGGAGGTGCTCGTCCCCTGGGCGGCGATCCGGCTCGGTCGACCGGTCAAATGGGCGAGCGACCGCGCCGAGGACTTCGTTTCGACGACCCAGGAGCGTTCGCAGGTTCACGACGCCGAGCTCGCCGTCGACGCCGACGGCCGGATCCTCGGCCTCCACGACTCCTTCTGGCACGATACCGGCGCCTACGATCCGTACGGGCTGACCGTGCCGCTCAACTCGCAGGCGAACGCGCTCGGGCTCTATCGCGTGCCGGCCTACCGCAGCGAGTTCCGCGCCGTCTTCACCAACCGGCCGATCGTGACGCCCTACCGCGGCGCGGGACGACAGCACGGCACCTTCGTCATCGAGCGTCTGCTCGACCTCGCGGCGCGCCGAGCTCGGCCTCGACCGCATCGAGATCCGCAGGCGGAATCTGCTCGCGCCCGAGGAGTTTCCGGTCAAGCAGGGGATCGTCTTCCAGGATTTCACCGAGCTGACCTACGACAGCGGCAACTACGCGCCGCTGTTCGACCGGGCCCGCGAGCTGATCGGCTACGACGCCTTCGTCGGCGCGGAGCAGCCGCGCCGGCGCGCCGCCGGGCGGCGGAGCGGCATCGGCGTGGTCGCTTACGTCGAAGGCACCGGCATCGGCCCGTTCGAGGGGGCGCGCGTGCAGGTGCAGACCGGCGGCAGGGTGACGGTCGCCAGCGGCGTCGGCACGCAGGGCCAGGGGCACTTCACGTCGTTCGCCCAGATCGCGGCCGACGCCCTCGGTGTCGAGGTCGCCGACGTCGAGGTCGTGACCGGCGACACCGACGCCTTCCACTGGGGCTGCGGCACCTTCGCGAGCCGCGGCGCGGTGGTCGCCGGCAGCGCGGTGCACGAGGCGGCGATGGCGGTCGCGGCCAAGGCGCGCGCGGTCGCCGCGCGCCTCTTCGGCGTCGGCGCGGAGGAGATCGAGCTCGCCGGCGGCGCCGCTCGCGTCCGCAGCGACCCGGGGCGTTCGCTCCCGCTCGGCGAGCTCGCGAAGCGCGCCAATCCGCTCCGCGGCGCGGTGTCGCAGGGGACCGAGCCGGGACTCGAGGCGACGCGCTACTTCGGCCCCGAGTCGGGCGCCGTCGCGGCGGGGGTGCATGCGATCGTCGTCGAGGTCGATGCCGAGACGATGGCGGTCGAGATCGAGAGGTACGTGGTCGTCCACGACTGCGGCCGCGTGCTCAACCCGCTGATCGTCGACGGGCAGATTCACGGCGGGGTGGCGCAGGGGATCGGCAACGCTTTCTACGAGCAGCTCGTCTACGACGACGCCGGGCAGCTGCTCAACGGCTCGTTCATGGACTTCCTGATCCCGACCGCGCTCGACGTGCCGCGGATGGAGGTCGACCACCTCGAGACGCCTTCGCCGCTCAATCCTCTCGGCACCAAGGGCGCCGGCGAGGCGGGGGCGATCCCGGTCGGCGCCGTCTTCGCGCAGGCGGTCGAAGATGCGCTCGCCCTCGACGGCTTCGAGATCCTCGAGATCCCGCTCTCGCCCAACCGGCTGTTCGAGCTCGTCCGCGACCACGAACGGAAGAGCGGATGAAGCTCGAGGGCGAGCACCTCTTCGCGGTCGCGCGCGAGCGGCTCTGGGAAGCGCTGCTCGAGCCGGAGCTCCTCGCCGGGGTGCTGCCCGGCTGCGAGCCGCTCGAGCCGGACGGCGAGCGGCGCTGGAAGACGGCGATGGCGGTCGCCGTCGGCCCGGTCAAAGGCCGGTACCAGGGCACGCTCGCTCTCTCGAATCTCGATCCGCCGAACGGCTACGCGCTCAAGGTCGACGGCAGCGGGCCGTCGGGCTTCCTGCGCGGCGACGGGACGATCGAGCTGATCGAGGCCGAGGCGGGGACGCGGCTCGTCTACAGGATCGACGCGCAGGTCGGCGGCCGCATCGCGTCGGTCGGCCAGCGGCTGGTCGAGAGCTCCGCGCGCGCGCTCGCCAAGCAGGGCCTCGCGGGGCTCGAGCGCGAGCTCGCGGCGCGCGCCGCCGCCCCCGCCGCCCGCCCCCGCCGTAACCGATCCCAGCGCGGACGCGGCGACCGCGCCGCCCGCCGCGCCGAGGCGGCCGCCGTCGGCAGTGGCGTTCGCACTCGGCTTCGCGCGCGGGCTCTGGCGCGAGCTGCCGGCCTCCTGGCGACTCGTTGCCACGGCGCTCGCGCTCGCTCTGCTCTTGGCGCTGGCACTCCTGCTCAAGAGCTGCTGACGGACGGAGCGGCCGGCGGGACGCGCTCGAGGTCGAGCACCCGAGCTCCGCGCATGGCGATGCCGTAGACCAGGAACGCGGTCGCGAAGCCGACGAACCAGGCGTAGTCGTAGAGCGCCCTGACGGCGGGGACGACGAGCCCGACCAGCGCCACGCCGGCGCCGGCGGCGAGCGCGACCAGCGCCTTGGGATTGACCCTGCCGTAGATGCCGTCGCGGGCGTAGAGGTCGCCGAGCGAGAGCCGGCCGCGCCGCACCCACCAGTAGTCGGCGATGACGATGCCGGCGATCGGGCCGAGCAGCGCCGAGTAGCCGATCAGCCAGCCGAAGATATAGGTCGAGAAGTCGGCGAGCAGCTTCCACGGCATGATGGCGATGCCGAGGACGCCGGTGATCAGGCCGCCGGTGGCGAACGAGATCCGCCGCGGGTCGAGGTTGGCGAAGCCGTTGGCGGGCGCGACGACGTTGGCGGCGACGTTGGTGGTGAGCGTCGCGACCAGCAGGACCGCGAGCGAGATGACGATCACGAGCGGCTGTCCGAAGCGGCCGACGAGCGCCACCGGGTCCCAGATCGCCTCACCGAAGATGAGGACGGAGGCCGAGGTCACCGCGACGCCGACGAAGGAGAAGAGAGTCATCGTGGTCGGCAGCCCGGCGATCTGGCCGACGACCTGGGCGCGCTGGTCACGCGCGTAGCGGCTGAGATCCGGAATGTTGAGCGCCAGCGTCGCCCAGAAGCCGACCATCGCGGTGAGCGAGGGCACGAAGAAGCGCAAGAACTCGCCGGTGCTGGCGAACTTGCCGGGGCGCGCGAAGATCGGCCCGAGCCCGCCGGCCCGGTTGGCGGCCCAGACGAGCAGGGCCAGACTGGCGACCAGCAGGAGCGGCGCGGCCCAGGCCTCGAGCCGCTTGATCGCCTCGCTGCCGCGCACGACCACCCACATGTTGAGCGCCCAGAAGGCGAGGAAACCGAGCCAGTGGCCGCCGGCAATCCCGCTCCAGCCCGGGATCGCGGTGTCGAGGATGGTGTCGAGCGCCAGGCCGCCGATCCAGGTCTGGATGCCGAACCAGCCGCAGGCGACCACGGCGCGCAGGAGCGCCGGTACGTGCGCTCCCGCCGAGCCGAACGAGGCGCGGGCGAGAACCGGGAACGGAATGCCGTAACGAGTGCCGGCGTGCGCGATCGCGATCATCGGCACGAGCACGATCAGGTTGCCGAGCAGGATGGTGGCGAGCGCCTGCCAGGCGCTCATGCCGCCCTCGACGAGGCCGGCCGCCAGCATGTAGGTCGGAATGCAGACCGAGAGCCCGACCCAGAGCGAGGCGACGTGGTAGGTGGTCCAGGTCCGGCGCGCGACCGGCGTCGGCCGCAGGTCGGCGTTCGACAGCGTCGGATCGGACGGCGCCCGGGCGAGCTCGAAGCGCTCGCCCGGGAATCGGCGCATCTCGTCGAGTCGCGCGGAGCCGATGTCGGGCACGAAGCCGGCAATCTAGCACCGGATCCGCCGAGAGCGTGTCGCTGTTCGACGGGATCGCTTCGGCTCGTCTACCGGGCTGCGGCAAGGACCAGGAGGCGGGCGTCCGCCGTGGCGCGGTGGGATCCGGCCATGTTGGCAGAGGGTTCGCGACCCTTCGGGCGCCCGGACGCCGAGTCAGCTCTCGGCGAGCGCTCGCTCGAGGTCTTCGCGGAAGGCATCGGGATCGATCGCGGGAAAGCGGTAGAGCTCGGTCGTGATGGCGGCGAAGAGCTCGCGCAGCCTGCCGGGCTCGACCAGATCGTGCGCGAGCATCGCGCGCACGTCGGCGAGGTCGCGTTCGTGGCCCCGCTCGATCTTGGCGAGCGCCTGGGCGTAGAAGTCGAGCTCGAAGATCGCGACCTGCCCCTCCTGACGCACGAATCGGCTGCGGTCGCGCCAGCCGGGAAGCTCGGGGAGAAAATCGAGCGGCGATGCCAGCTCGAGGTTGATCGAGAGGCGCTCCTTCAGCTCGGGAAAGCTCTTCAGCAAGGGGGACGCTGCGGGCTCGACGACGAGATCGACGTCGATCGTCGTCGCGCGAAAGCCGTGCAGGAGCGCCGTCGCGCCGCCGACGAGGTAGACGCGCGTGGGCTCGCCGGCCGCCCGGCCGAGCTCGACGAGGAAGCGGTCGAGGCGCTCGCGGTCGACTAGTGGGCGCATCGCGCGGCGCGCTCGAAGCTCACCAGCCGGCGCTCGAGCGCGTTGTAGCGGGAGTGGGCGCGCCGGGGATCCGCGCGCGCGAGCCGTCGATAGAGGCGGTGCTCGGGGAGCTCGCTCGCGGTCGCGGTCACCTCGAAGCCGAGACGGCGGAGATTCGTCGCCGCGATCTCGACGAGCAGCGACTCCACCGACTCGCGTCCGGCGGCGAGGTCGGCGAGCCCCTTGGCGACCAGATCGCCGCCCGGGAGCGATTCGAGGTTCATGCCGGAATCGTACCTCCGATCGGCTCGCCTCGCCGGGTCGATTACTCCGTGCTCGGCCCGTGGGGCAGGGACGGCGCGAGGTGTCTGAGGTAGTGAAACTCGATCATCTCGCGAAGCCATGCGAGCCGGGTGGGATTGGGACTCCCCTTCTGGGCTTCGCAGACGATTACATGGTGGAGGTTCCCAAGATCGTCGTACTCCTCGTGTCGCTCGATGCCTCGAAAGAGCTCTCGAGAGCTCTCGCCATGGGCGGCGAACTGGATGCTGTCGAAGCCGCAAGCTTCGAGCGCGATCTCGAGCAGCTCTCTGTTCCAGAGAAACTGGTGCCCCCAGCCGCGGAATGCGCGGTTCAGATTCACGGCCGACAGGGCCTTGTCCTCTCGTCCGCGTTCGAGGGAGTAGTGCGAGCGCCAGACCCAGTCGAGATTGGGGGTGGAGATGCGCAGCCAGGCACGGTCCTCGAGAACCTCGTGACAGGAGTGGAGGAAATCGATCGCCCCGACGCAATCCAGGTGCTCCAGCACGTGCTCACAGTAGACCGCGCTCGCGCGCTCGACCGGCAGCCCCCGAGCGATATCGGCGACGAGATCGGTGGTGCCCGGCTGAATGCGCAGGTCGACGTTCACCCATTCGTTCAGTCGCTCGTTGCCGCAACCGACATGTAGGCGAGGGGAGAAGTTCACCGCGCTCCTTTGCCCGGCGGGCCGGAAGAAGAAGAGACACGATACACACTCGAAGGACGATCCGGGGCGCTCGGACCCAGCCCGCCGCCGGTCATCTCCCCGGTCTCCTCCCGGGTCGGTCGCCTCGTTCTTCTTCGCAGGCCTGTGCCGTTCGGATTCCCGGGCGGCAGGCCACCGTGCCCCTCGCAGCCATGTCGTTCTCTTCGGCGCCGATGCCGGCCTTGTCTCGTGCGGGGAGCGAGCGTAGAGTCCTCGCCACCAGACGGCGAAAAGCTCGGCTCGATTCACGGGCATGATGGGGAAGAGACTCTCCTGTGCAGCAACGGTGTGGACCCTTCTGGCTGGGGTTGCGCTCAGTGCTCAGCAGCGTCCGGCTGCGTTCCGCCCCAGTCCAGTCTGGGCAGCCGCGGTGGACCTGATCTTCGCGGATGACTTCGAATCTGGCGATCCGTTGGCATGGACTGCGGTCCTCGGCTACGCTCCGCCGATCCCGGCGAACACGAGTTGCGACACCGCGGTCAACCTGGGTGTCGTCACCGACAACGACTGCTGCGGAGCGATCGAAGCGAGCGCGATTCACCAGCTCATTCCGGTTGCCACGAGTCGCTGGTACCGAGTACTGGCGGAAGACCCACCGGGGGACGATTGGAAGCTCCTGGCCAAGATCTCGAACATCACTGCGGGAGCGAATCTGGATCTCTTCGCCTACCGGCGAGCGGACGGCAACAGCTGCGGCAGCTCCCCGACGGTGCCTTCAGGCACCTGTAACCAGAATATCTCGGGCTGCGGCGGCAGCCAGGAGAACAGCAACCGCTGCTCGCAGAACGCGTCGAACGGCGACGAGTGCGTGAGCTGGTTCGAGGGCTGCACCGGCTTCCTCGAAGACGACCAGACGGTCGTCTGGATCGAGGTGCGCCACGCCGCGGGCAGCGCCGCCAGCTTCGATCTGAGAATACGAAACAACGGAAACAACGACAGCCTCACCTGCGCCACCTTCTAGTCTGCATTGTTCAGGAGTGGTGGCGCTGGCGGCTGACCAGCCCCAGCAGGATGCTCACGGCGAGGGCAGGAGCCCTCCGGCTCCGGGCTCTCGAACCGCCACGTCGCGCAGCCGCCGCATTCGTCGTGCTTGCCCGGGCTCCGATGCAGTGTCGCCCTCAGAGCGACGACTTGGCCCAGAGTTTCTCGTAGCGCTCGCAGTGGATCGCGAGTGACTGGACCTTCGCGAGGTCGGTGCCGGTGGGTGGGGGGTAACGCTGCGCGCCCTTGGCGCTCGCCAGGGGAGCGATCAGCAGGGCGCCGGTCGTGACGTTCTTGGCGTCGAGCTCGGAAACGGGGCGAGGGGAGAGGTAGAGCTTCAGATCGGGCGCGGACTTGGTCCGGAACAGCGGGTCGAGCTCCAGCTCGAGGCCGCCGTCGGTGGCGAGGACCCGCCAGCGCCCCTCGGCGTTCGCGGTGTCCTCCGTCCAGGCCCCGTACGGGAGCGCCGCTGGAGCCTGTGCCGCGAGCGCTGCTGCGAACAGGAGCGCTGCGAGGGCGAGGTGGAGCGGTAGGAAGGGATGGGCTCCGCGTCTCTTCATGTCCTGGGGCTCCTTTGTAGGCTGCCGTCTCGTTCCCCTTTGCCGGAGCGCGCCGTTCGGATACCTGGACGGTCGATCGGGGCGCCTCATGCCGCAGTGCGGCGCCCACCCGGCGGCGTGGTGCCGGCCGCAGGCCCGCGCGATAGGCTGGTGAGGGCCGGTGTCCGCAGCCGGCCAGGGGAGGAGGTCGACATGAGAGTCCAACGGGCAGATCGGGCTCGTCGGGTGACGATTGGCTTCGCGGTGGCGCTCGCTGCGGGCGTCGCGCTCGCCGGGTGGTCGGGTCTCGGCGCCCTCCAGGACGAGGGCGGCGAAGCAGCCTATTCCGCCTTCAACGGCAAGCAGACCTACAAGACGTTCTGCATCAACTGCCATGGCGCGAGCGCCAAGGGAGACGGCTACCTGGTGGATAGCCTCAAGGTGCGGCCGGCCGATCTCACCGCTCTCGCCAAAGACAACGGCGGCGAGTTCCCCAGCGCTCGGGTCCGCGCCAGCATCGACGGGCAGAAGCCGGTCAAGGGCCATGGCATGCGCGAGATGCCGGTCTGGGGCGACGTCTTTCTCTGGCCCGAAGGCGATTCGCCGGAGCGGCGCGAGCACGTGAAGCGCAAGCTCGGCGAGCTGGTCGAGTTCTTGCGGTCGATCCAGGAGCCAGCCTCCGGGTCGTGATCGCGCCGAGCGGTGACGCCCGCCGCGCGGGTGGAGGCGCCGGGATCGCGACGCGATGAGCAGCTCGAAAGCGGGAGAGCGCCGCGCCACGCTCCGGCCCCGGCTGCGCGTCGAAGCCGGCGGCGAGATCGCCCTCGGCCCGGGCAAGGCCGATCTGCTCCAGGCGCTCGCGGCGACCGGGTCGATTCGCGCCGCCGCGCAAGCGCTTGGCATGTCGTACGCCCGGGCCTGGCAGCTGGTGCGCACCATGAACACGAGCTTCGTCGAGGCGCTGGTCGCGACCGAACGGGGGGGCGAAGGCGGCGGCGGGGCGCGGTTGACGCTCGCGGGTACGCGTGCGCTGGCCCTCTACCGGGAGATGGAACGAGCGAGCGCCGCCGCGGCGGCGCCGGCCTTCGCGCGCTTGCGCAAGCTGCTCGCGCGCTGAGCCGGCACCTGTCCTTGCGCAGCAGGGTCCTTGCCTCGGCGATCTCTTTCTAGAAAGATATCGAGATGGATGATGAGCTGGCCCGGCTGGCGCTATTCAGCCTCGCGGCGGCCGCGGCGGCGGTGCTGCTGCTCCTGCCGGGCGGCCTGGCGCTCGCTTGGGCGCTCGCGCGCCGCGGCTTTCGCGGACGCGCTCTGGTCGAGACGCTGGTCGCCCTGCCGTTGGTGCTGCCGCCGGTAGCGACCGGTCTGGTGCTGCTCGAGCTCTTCGGCCGCCGGGGTCCGATCGGCGGCTTCCTGCACGAGCGACTCGGTTGGGACGTCGCGTTCACGCCGGCGGCGGTCGTGCTCGCGATGGCGGTGATGTCGTTCCCGCTGCTGGTGCGCGGCGCCCGCGTCGCGTTCGAGGGGGTCGACCCGCGGTTGGAAGGGATCGCCCGCACGCTCGGTGCCAGCGAGGCGCGCGTCTTCGCCACCGTGACCCTGCCGCTCGCCCGCCGCGGCGTCGTCGCCGGGGCGCTGCTCGCTTTCGCTCGGGCGCTCGGCGAGTTCGGCGCCACGGTGCTCGTCGCGGGCGATCTGCCGGGGCGCACGACCACGCTTTCGGTGGCGATCTGGCGCGAGATCCAGCTCGGGCGCGACGGCCGCGCGCTCGCCTTCGCCGGGGTCGCGGCGGCGCTCGGCTTCGCCGCCGTCGCCGCGAGCGAGCTGCTGCTCGCCCGCGGCGCTCGCGAGCGCCGGCGCGCGGTCCGCTCGTGAGGCTAGTGCTCTCCGGCCTGGTGCGTCCGCTCGGGCCCTTCGACCTCGAGATCGACGCCCGCATCGAGCGCCGCGCGACCGTCATCGTCGGACCATCGGGCTCGGGCAAGACCTCGCTGCTCGAGACGATCGCCGGTCTCGCGCACCCGACGGCCGGCAGCATCGCTCTGGGCGACCGCGTCCTGGTCGACGTCGAGCGTCGCATCGACCTGCCGGCCCGGCGCCGCAACGTCGGCTACGTGCCGCAGGATGGCGCCCTCTTTCCCCATCGCAGCGTCGCCTGGAACCTCGATTTCCCGGAGCGGGCGCGCCGCCGCCGCGACCCCGAGCGCCGCCGGCGGCTGATCGAGACGCTCGAGCTCGAGCCGTTGCTCGGGCGCGGCGTCGAGGCGCTGTCGGGTGGCGAGCGCCGCCGCGTCGCGCTCGCGCGGGCGCTCCTTGGCGCGCCCGAGCTGCTCCTGCTCGACGAACCGTTGACCGGGCTCGACCGCCGCCTGGCGTTGCGCGCGCTCGAAGAGATCCGCCGGCCGCTCGAGCAGCTCGACGTGCCGCTGCTCTACGTCACCCACCGCGCCGAGGAGGCGCTCGCGATCGGCGAGGAGGCGCTGCTGCTCGAGCGGGGCCGGATCGTCGCCTGCGGCCCACCCGCCGAGATCCTCGACTGACGGCACGCGCCGTCAGTGCGGCTCGATGTCGCCGTTGTCGTCGACCCAGTAGAGGCGAGCGGGCTCCCCGCGCGTGCCGGCGACGAAGGCGCTCTGCCCGAAGCGACGAGCGAGGTCGCGCGCGTCCTCGAGAGCGACGTCGAGGAGCAGCCGGCTCGGCTCCGGCGGCCACTGGCCCAGAGGGTCGAGGCTCTCGCCGGGACGCCAGCGCCAGCGGCGCCGGGCGAGCTCGGCGTCGAGGCGTTTCATGCGCCGGGCGTTGTCTTGGTCGTCGAGCCGAATCGAAGCGGGATTGACCGCGGTGACGTAGGCCCAGCACTGGGCGCCGGCGGCCTCCAAGAGCCGATCGAGCTCGGGGGTGTGCCGGCCGATCGCCAGGTCGAGCGCGCCGTGCGGCGTCTCGATGCGGTAGATCGCGTCGCGATAGGCACGAGCCAGGGCGGGGTCGGAGTCCATGGAAGAGAAGACGCACTATTATCTTCGTTTCGTGTCCGCCGTCGATCGATCGATTCGGCCAGCCGTGGAGCGACGCGGAGCGCCCCGCGTCGCGGTGGCGTTGCGGCGCGCGCTTGCGGGCGGCTACGGCGCCGCCGATCTGCGCGCCGATCTGGCCGCCGGCACCGTCGTCGGCATTGTCGCGCTGCCGCTGTCGATGGCGCTCGCCATCGCTTGCGGCGTGCCGCCGCAGCATGGCCTCTACACCGCCATCGTCGCGGGCGCCGCCGTTGCGCTATTGGGTGGTTCGAAGGTCCAGGTCTCGGGGCCCACCGCCGCCTTCGTCGTCATCCTGGCGCCGCTCGCCGCGCGCTATGGGCTGGGTGGCTTGGCGCTTGCGACACTGCTCGCCGGGCTCTTGCTCATCGGCATGGGGCTCGCTCGGCTCGGCCGTCTGATCGAATTCGTCCCGCATCCGGTGACGACCGGGTTCACCGCGGGCATCGCCGTGGTGATCGCGACGTTGCAGCTGCGCGACTTCCTCGGCCTCGAGACCGGCCCGCTGCCGGAGCACTACCTCGACCGTCTCGCCGTGCTCGTCCGCGCGTTGCCCACCACGCGCCCCGGCGAGCTCGCCGTCGGAGCCCTCACGCTCGGCCTGCTGCTCGCCTGGCCCCGGGTCTCGAAGCGCGTGCCGGCGCCGCTGGTCGCGCTCGCGGTGGCGGCCGGCGTGGCCGCGCTGCTGGGCGCGCTCGTTCCAGGACACGAGGTAGCGACCATCGCCTCGCGCTTCCGCTACCTGGCCGACGGCGTCGAGCGCGCCGGCATCCCCCAGTTGCCGCCGATTCCCGGCCTGCCCTGGCGTCTGCCCGGCGCCGACGGCGCGCCGCTCGGCCTCTCCTTCGAGACGATCCGCGCTCTCGTGCCGCCCGCCTTCGCGATCGGCATGCTGGGCGCCATCGAGTCCTTGCTCTCCGCGGTGGTCGCCGACGGCATGACCGGCAAGAAGCACGATCCGGACGCCGAGCTGGTGGCGCTCGGCGTCGGCAACGTGCTCGTGCCGTTCTTCGGCGGCTTCGCGGCCACCGGGGCGCTCGCGCGCACCGCGACGAACGTGAGAAGCGGCGCGCGGTCGCCGATCGCCGCGGTCTGGCACGCTCTGTTCGTCCTCCTCGCGGTCGTGGCGCTGGCGCCGCTGCTCGGCTATCTACCGATGGCGGCGCTCGCCGCGCTATTGCTCCAGGTGGCCTGGCGCATGAGCGAAGCGCGCCACGTCGTGCACGCGGTGCGGGTGGCGCCACGGAGCGACGTCTTCGTGCTGCTCTCCTGCTTCGCCCTCACCGTCCTGTTCGACATGGTGATCGCCGTCACGGTCGGCATCGTGCTCGCCTCGCTGCTGTTCATGCGCCGGATGGCGGAGGCTTCGAGCGTCA
Source organism: uncultured Acidobacteriota bacterium (assembly GCA_963700315.1). Taxonomy (GTDB): domain Bacteria; phylum Acidobacteriota; class Thermoanaerobaculia; order Multivoradales; family JAGPDF01; genus JACTMI01. Next base: position 38,169 of record CAVOXC010000013.1, read on the forward strand.
CCCTGATCTCGCCGGAGGAGCACGCGGCGCTCGATCTGCCCGCGGGCCTCGTTGTCTACGAGATCGCCGGGCCGCTCTTCTTCGGTGCCGCCAACAAGGCGATGACCGTTCTCCAGAGTGTCGAGAAAGGGGTGCGCGTCGTCGTGCTCGACCTGCGCGCGGTGCCGGTGCTCGACTCGACCGGCCTCGTCGCGCTCGAGTCGACGGTCGCCAAGCTCCGACAGGGGGGTATCCTGGTCGTGTTGGGTGGGATCATGCCGCAGCCGCTCCGGGTCCTCGCGCGGGCCGGCTGGCGCAACCGCGAGGGGGAGCTTGCCCTCGGCCGCGACTTCGACCTCGCGCTCGCCGCCGGCGTCGAGCATCTGTGCGGCGTGCCGCGTAGTCCCGGCGGGTGAGCCAGGGGCATGGCGGCGACGGACTTTTCGAGCGGACCCGACGTAGAGCCAGAGGACACGAAACGGACTCGAGGAGGCGCAAGTTGGATCCAACGAGCAATCTGAACCTCGAAGTGGTCGGCATACGCAAGGCTTACGACGGCCACGTCGCCGTCGACGACGTCTCCTTCGCCGTACCGGCCGGCTCGGTCTACGGTCTCCTCGGCCAGAACGGCGCGGGCAAGACCACGACGATCCGCATGATCATGGACATCCTGGCTCCGGACCGCGGCTCGGTGCGGATGTTCGGGCGGGAGCGCCGGCCGGAGGATTCGCGCCGGGTCGGCTACCTGCCGGAGGAGCGCGGTCTCTACCGGCGCATGACCGTGACCGACCACCTGCTCTTCCTCGCCGAGCTCCACGGCCTGCGTGCGCGCGAGGCGAAACCGAAGATCGCAGCGTGGCTCGAGAAGATCGGCCTCACGACTTGGGCCAAGGCGAAGGTCGAAGCGCTGTCGAAGGGCATGCAGCAGAAGATCCAGCTTGTCGGCACGGTGCTGCACGAACCGGAGGTGCTGATCCTGGACGAGCCCTTCTCGGGCCTGGATCCGATCAACCAGGGACTGTTCAAGCAGATGATCGCCGATTTCAGAGGGCAGGGGCGGACGATACTCTTCTCGACCCACATCCTCGAGCAGGCCGAGAAGCTGTGCGACTCGATCTGCCTGATCGCCCACGGACGGGTCGTGCTGGCGGGCGAGCTCGCGGCGATCAAACGCGAGCGGGGCGGCGACGTCTACGAAGTCCGCTTCGATGGCGCGGCGCCTGCGCTCGAGGGCTTGCCAGGCGTCAAGACCGCGGAGGCGCACGACGACCGCCACCGACTCCTGCTCGAAGCGGACGCCACGCCCGCCGATGTGGTCGCCACGCTGATCGGCCGCGGCGCGCGGATCGCGTCGTTCCGTTCGCTCGAACCCGACCTCGAGACCATCTTCTTCCAGGCGGTACGCGATGCAGCTTGACCACGTCGTCACCATCCTCAAGCGCGAGTACCTGACCCGGGTCAAGAGCAAGGGCTTCTGGATCGCGACGCTGATCCTGCCGCTGTTCATGGCGGCGGTCGTCGTCCTGCCCTCGCTGATCGCGATGAAGGCCAAGGCGTCGCTGCGGCTCGCCGTGGTCGACGAGCTGGGTGGCGTCACCGCGCCGCTCGAGCAGCGCCTGTCACGGCGGGAGCGCGCCGCCGAGGGCGCGACCGAGAGCGTCGTCGCCGACGAGAAGGGCGAGGCCGCGAGCTTCATGATCGAGAACGTCGAAGTCGGCGCGGATGCCGAGGTGGTGCGGGCGCGGCTCGACGAACGGGTGCTCGCGGGGGAGATCGACGCCTGGATCTGGATCTCGCCGGCCGGCCTCGACGACGACATCGTCGAGTACCACGCCGAGAGCGTCTCGAACTTCATCACCCAGGGGCGGCTCGAGAACGCGCTGTCGCGGGTGATCTCCGAGCGGCGGCTCGAGCTCGAGGGCCTCGACGTCGAGCGGGTGTCGAAGCTCACCCGCGGCGTCGACCTCGAGACGGTCAAGGTGTCGAAGGAGGGTAGCCGCAAGGAGGCCGGCATGGCCGGCTTCTTCCTCGCCTACTTCCTCTTCTTCCTGCTCTACACAGTGGTCGCGATCTACGGCCAGCAGGTGATGAACGGCGTGCTCGAGGAGAAGACCTCGCGCATCGTCGAAGTGCTGATGGCGACGGTGCGGCCGTCCGAGCTGCTGGTCGGCAAGCTCGCGGGCATCGGCCTCGCCGGCCTGACTCAGCTCGGCGTCTGGATGGCGACGATGTTGGTGCTCTCGACTCCCGGGCTGATCGGCGCGATGGCGTTTGCGGGCTCCGGCCAGCTACCGACCATTTCGGCGGCGTTGGTCGTGCACTTCTTGCTGCTCTTCCTGCTCGGCTTCTTCCTCTTCTCCGCCCTCTACGCCGCCATCGGCTCGGCGATCAACAACACCCAGGAGGCGCAGCAGTTCGCGGGGATCGTGCTTCCCCTGCTGATCGCACCGGTTTTCTTCATGATGCCCGTGATCAACGATCCCGACTCGACGCTCGCGGTGGTGCTCTCGCTGATTCCTCCCTTCACGCCGCTGCTGATGATGCTCCGCATCGCGGTCAAGATGCCGCCGCTCTGGCAGCTCCTGCTCGGCTATGTCCTGACCGCGAGCTTCGTGGCCGTGCTGATTTGGGGCTGCGCGCGGATCTATCGGGTGGGGATCCTGATGTACGGCAAGAAGCCGACTTTCGGCGAGCTCTGGCGCTGGCTGCGGCGCGCCTGAGCACGCCGCCCTCGGCGTCGAGCGCGCAAAGAAAACGGCCCGATCCGCGTCGGCGGACCGGGCCGGGATGGTGCGGAGTCGGGCCGGTCAGTCGCCCGCGCCGCCGAGCCAGGCCGGCGGCCGTCCGCCGGCTTCCGGGCCGCCGAAACGGTGGGGCCGCGGCCGGGTCTCGCGCACAGCGTCGAGCGCGAGCCGCTGGGCGTCGGTGAGCAGGGCCTCGAGCCCGCTCTCGACCCGCTCGCGATCCGCGCGCAGCCCGCCGCGCAACCGGTGCAGCTCGATCACCAGCGCGCCGACAGCGGCCTCGTCGCCGCTGCCGTTCTCGAGCATGCCGCGCAGCTCTTCACCGGCAGCACGCATGCGCTCCAGCTTCGGCTCGGCGGCCGCTCTGGCCGCCTCGCGGAGCTGGGTGAAGGCCGTCTGCTGTTCGGTGGTGAGGTCGAGGGCATCGGCGAGCCGCTCGGCGCGCATCTCCATGCGCTCGCTGAGCATCTCCTGGTCGGGTCCACCCGGCGCACCAAGGCGCTCCGGGCGCCGGTGCTGACCGGCGAAGGCTGGAAGGGCGAAGGCCACGAGGCCGATCGCGAGCCAGACGGAGGTTCGGTTCTTCATCGGATTCTCCCTTTCTTCGCCCCCCGGCGTGGGCCAGGGGGCGGATCCGCTTCTGGAACCCCCGAGCGCCGCGCCTCCTGCGCCTCGAGCCGTCCACCGCCCGCCTAGCGTCGAGTATTGGGGGTGGGGTGGGTGCCTACGGCGGGGCGATTGGCCGGCCGGCCGGTGCGAGAACGCATCTCCTCGCGGGTGGCGAGGTACTTCTCCCGTCGGTCCGGATCGAGCGCCGCGGCGATCTCCTCGTCGAGCTTGGCGACCTCCTCCTGCAACGCTGCCTGGGCGGCGGTGAGATTGGCGCGCTTGGCCTCGATCTCGGCCGGCGCGGTGCCCGGCGAGCGGTTCATGCTCTGCAGCGCCAGGGCACTCTTGCGCGTCTCGTCACGCAGCAGCTGGGTGCGCTCCAACCAGGCGGCACGGATCTCGCCGACGCGGGTCTGCTGTTCGGCGGTCATGTCGAGCGGCTCGAGGACACTGTCGATGACGCGATCGACGGGCGAGCGGAGCGCTGCGCCCATGCCGCCGGCGGCTCCCGGGGCGACGGGGCGGACGGTATTCGGCAGCGGCGCCGGCGATTCCTGGGTCGCTTTCTGGGCGTCGGGCGCCGCCGGCTCGGGCGCGGCGTCGGTGGGGGCCTGGGCCAAGGCGAGCGTCGCGGTGGCGAGCGGCGCGAGGAGCAAGCAGCTGAGGGTCATCTTCATCGGGAATCTCCTGTCCGTTTCCAAGTTCTACGCCCCTCGAGCCGGGGGCGTTGGGCCGAAGTCCGGCCTGGGGCGAAGTCGAACTTGGCGTGAAGTCTCCCAGAGATGCACGAATCCTGCCCGAAACGGCCAGACCCTCGACCGCGACCCGGCTCCGAGTCCTCGATGGGTCTGGAACTCGGGAGCCACGCTGGGTGGCGTGGCGGGGCCCGAGAACGCATCGTGCACGAGCAAGCGGACCAAACCGCCGAGGATTCGGAGACCTTCCTCTGGACGCTCACCAACACGGACGGCGACAGAACGACCCACGACCACGCTTATGGCTGCTTCCTGCAGGGCAACTCGCCGCTCCTGCCGGACAACATGGATCCGCAACGGCGGAGCCTGCAGGGTGGGCGCATGGTCGGGAGCTACTCGACCACCTGGAGCGGCGGCACGCTGGATGTCTCGTGGAGCCTCTGCCGCGAGGGCTCGGCCTGTCCGCCGCCGACGCCCCTGCCTCCCGCCGGCGACGCTCCCGAGCCCGACCCCTGCGGCGACCTGGCGCAGGAACGCGCCCTGGTGGACCACCTTTGGGCTCAGCGCCAGCTCTACGCCGCGGACCTGAAGGCCCAGTGGGAGCAGCGCGAGCGCACTCATGCCGACATGCTCCACGATGTCGAGGCCTACTACGCGGCGATCGCCATCTGCGCCATCTGGGACATCGTCAGCGAGGCGCTCGAAGCCTGGACGATGAAGCTCGACGGCGAAGGAAACCCGCTGCCGAACTGGGGCGCCGAGTTCGTCGAGTTCGGAGTCAAGCTCTTGAACGGCGATATCTCGGCCTCGGTGGGAACGGAGCCCTGGAAAACGCTTTCCGAGCGCGCCACCGACGCCTTTCCCGACGTGCCCGGCTGGGCGGGCAACATGCGCGCCCGGGTCACCAGCTGCGGCGCGGTCACGCAGGACCTGAGAGCCGCCGCCCTGCGCTTCGTCGACAACTGGGAGCGTCAGCGAGCTCTCATGCCCAGGGTGCAGGAGAAGATCAATCGCGTCCGGGGTCTGGACCTGCGCTACTGGGAGAAGTGGCAGGGCTTCTACCAGACCTGCCTGCAGTGGGCGGCCTGCAAGGGCGTGCCGCCCTCGACCTGCCCGCAGCCTCCGGAGCAGCCGAGCGGTCCCATGCCGCCGGCGCCGCCGAGTCCGGGCCCCTAGGGAGGCTCCGCGCAGGTGAGTCGAATGGGGCGTTCTGGCGGACGAGTCACCAGAAGAGCTGCAGAAGAGGGGAGACGCTTCCGATCGAGGCCCACGATGGGCCTGAATGGGCCTTTCTTGGGCTTGTGTTCCGTTCACGAGCGACACCACTCGCTGTGTGGCCGCCGACAGGTGACGGCTTTCCCTGGCCAGCGAACGCGCAGTTCCCGGCAGGATGGCGCGTGGAGAGCAGTGAACCGTCAGCGGCTTTTCCACGTCTTTTCGCCGGTGTTACACTGATTCCGGAGGCCCAACCATGAGTCGTCGAACGCTGCCGTTCAACGCGATCATCGAGCGCGATGGTGCCGGTTACACGGCCCTGTGCCCGGAGTTGGACGTCGCTTCGCAAGGCGCCACGGTCGAAGAGGCGCGCGCCAACCTGATCGAAGCGATCGGGCTCCTCCTCGAGACCGCCGAACCGGCCGAGATCGAGTCGCGGCTGCATCGCGAGGTCTTCGTCACGCGCCTCGAGGTCGCGGTTGGGTAGGCTCCGAGTCCACTCCGGACCCGACGTCATCAAGATTCTCGAGCACCACGGTTTCGTTCAGGTCCGGCAGCGCGGAAGCCATGTCTCGCTGCAACTTCGGGCCGCCGGCACCACTCGCACGGTGATCGTTCCGCTGCACGCGGAGCTCGGTGTCGGAACTCTGTTGTCGATCCTCCGACAGTCGGGGCTCTCCCGCGAGATCTTCGAAGTCGGCTAACCCGGATCATGCACGAAGGCGGTTGATTTCCTAGACACGGAAGGCTCCGGGAACGCAGAAGTGGCTTTGTCGAGAAGCAGTTCAGCGATTCCAACGGAGCCTTACCGATGACGAATCCTGCCACACAGTGTGTTGTCTTTCCAGAGCTTCTCGATCGACCTGTTTTCGGACGATTCGACGAGCGGGGGACGAGCGTGGATGGCGGCGCGGTGCTGCTGGCCGGGCTGGATCGCGGTTTCGGTCTGACAGAGAGATTGGCCGGCACTCTGCGCGATGAGCGTCAACCGGGGAAGGTTGTGCACCCCTTCCTGGACCTTGTTCGACAGCGCGTGTTTGGGCTGGCGTGCGGCTACGCGGACTGCAACGACGCGCGGGCGCTGCGCGACGATCCGATGCAGAAGCTCCTTCTGGCGCGAGACCCGATCGACGGTCTTGGCAAATCGCGCAGTGTGGTCGACGGCCTCAGTCGGCGCGTTCTTCGGGTTGACCAGGGTCTGGACGAGAACCCAGCGACGTTCCCCCGTCGCGGCTGCAGGATTGCTCGTCGGAGCCGTGGCAGTACGGGCGGCCCCGGACGCGGCGTCGAAGAAATCTGCGATGGCAGCGATATCCGAGGAAGCGTCGGGCCCGGGCACCTGCGCGGTGGGGGCGTCCTGCGAACGAAGGCGGAAACACGAAACGTCGACTGTTCCGGTCGAGGTCCCCGTCGAGGGAGATCTGGACGTGGTCGCCACCGTTCCCGTGAGATTGTGGCCGTCCGGATCGAGGCTCAGGTTCACATGGGCGTTGTATGAGGTGCTGCCTGACGAGCTCGTGTAATCCCACCGGACGGTCCCGCCGTTCACGGACGCGGGGTAGTTGTTGACGAACTCGGTCTGGTCCCCCGGCCGAATCGCGACCATGATCTGTTCCACGGCCACGGTCGCACCACCTCGTTCATTCCGCTCGACGACCACGGTGGTGGGTAGAGAAAAGCCCCTGCACGACCACTCGCCGAGCACTCCCGACCCGGATCCTGACCTCCGCGGTGCAGCCCGCCCCGGGGAGGACCCGCAAAGGACAGAATCACTGGAGGCGCAGACTGGATCGAGAGTGTCGGCTGCGGCGATGATTCCGAGCAGCACGCTCTGCATCTCCGCGTACGTCGCCGTAGAGTTCCGCAACTGGAGAGGGCTCATGGCTTTCCACGCCTCCGGAGAACCGAACGTGCAGCAGATCTTCCTCGCATGGCCGTGGGGGGCATGTGTCCGTCTGCGTCCATGGCGATGGCCAGTCTGTCTCGGATACTGGTCCGGAAGGTCCCGATGGCGCCCGACTCGAAGAACTCCGAACGATCGTCTTCGAACGCCGAGGCGATGGTCGCCTTTCCGTAGAAGTAACAGGCGTTGAAGATCAGCGAGTCGCAGGTGGAGTTGTATTGGAACGCATCCGGCCTGGAGCTCACACACGTGGACTTGAGCGTGGACAGGTATCGCCCAGCCAGGTTCTGGATCTCCGCGGCCCGATGCGAAACCGAATCGCGCGCGGTCCTCGCCGTAAACCCTTCGATGTCCACGATCAGGCGCGCAACGGCCCGCTGTCGTGATGGTTCAGTCGAGAAGGGACGCCCGAAGAGCGCCTCGGCGGCTGTGATCTCCGCCGCGGCATTCGACAGGTTGGTCAGAATCGCTTCCGACTGATCAGCGGGAATCGCCCCTCGAAGCGCACGTCCGAACAGATAGATCCGTGCTTCGGCCTGTCCGAACCCGAGACCGGCCCTGCATATCCTCGCCTGGGCCTCGTTGGCGAGAAGGACCCCGTGGGGACATGCCAGGAAGATTGTGGCGATGAGGATCGCCCGGAAGACGAAACGGGGATGAAGCGAATGGCTATGCCGACCGATCACTGTCTATCTCCTTCCGCTCGACGAGCACGACCGAGATCACGTGGAAGTGCATCCCGATTCAGGCAGGATGATCGTGTAGGATCGTGTGGAAAATTGCTTTTCGCCGCAAGTGCCGGGGCCCTTGGTCAGGGGCAAGTCCAGCCCCCTTCGGGTGTCCCAGGAGTTGCCTCCGAGCCGATGAGGTGATGTTCACGGTCGGTCGTGGGCGGCCGAGCCGAGGCTCGAAGGCACTTGGCCGTCGGCAGGCCCGACTGGACGGAGCGCTGCGCCGCCGCGGGCGTGTAGAGTCGCCGCAGGTTCTCAACGAGGAGGGCGAGTTGCGCGCTTCGCCGCACCGACCCCAGAGCGTCTTCGGCGCGTTCGCCGTCGCGGCGATCGTCTGCGCCGTCGCCGCGCGCGGCGACCAGATGGTGCTGCGCGACGGCTCGCGCGACTTCGGCGACCTCGCGGGCTGCGTCGGCGACGCCTGCCGCTTCGACGGCCAGAGCGTTTCGCGGATCGCGATCGCCTGGATCGGCTTCGGCGACCTCACCACGCCGCCGCCGGCACCGACGCAATCCGAGCTCGACGAGGTGCACCTCGCCGGCGGCGAGATCGCGACCGGCACGATCGTTGGCGTCTCGCGCGGCCTCGTCGCGACCGACCGCGACTCGTTCGATCGCGAGCTCGTCGCCTGGATCCGCTTCGCCGGCCGCGAGCCCGAGCGTCCCGACTCGCCGCCCGCTTTCGGCGCTCCGCCCGATCGGCCCCCGGCCGAGCCGCCCGCTACGCCGCCTCGCCCGCAGCCGCCGCCTTCGCCGGCATCACCGCCGGCGGCGCCACCGGCCGGGCCACCGCGGACCACCCCTCCGCCGCCCGGAGCGGCGCCTGCGGGCGTCTGCGGGCCCGTGCCGCACGGCTTTGCCGCCGAGTTCGGCGGCCGCTGGATCGGGAGGATGGACGGCAGGCTGCACTCCGGTGGCGGTCTCTTGGTGAACACGAGCATCGAGGTGCGGCTCCGCGAGGCCCGGTATCGCTGGCTGGGCCAGCCGATGGTCGGCCTGGTCGAGTATTCCGACCTGTGCGACGACGGCTCGATCGTGCGGCGGACCTATACGACGCTGCAATCGCACGCCAGATGCTCCTACACGGGCGCGGGCACCGCTTCGGTGTCCGGGACCGTCGCCGCGATCATGCGCACCGCCCAGAGCGTCGGACCGGGACGGAGCGTCACCTGGTCGGAGTCCACGTATGTGTTGACCATGGGGCCCGACGAGAGCATTCCCTACACGGAGAACTGCGACGGCGATGCACGGACCTACGCGGTCGGCGAGCGGCCGGGGGGCTGGAACCTCAACGCGGAGCCCCGGGAACAACTCGCTCTGACCGCTGGGCGCATGGCCGGAAGCTACGCCGAGAACATCGCCGATTTCACTTCGTGGAGCATCTGCCGCGAGGGCGCCGCCTGCCCGCCGCCGGAGGAGCTGCCGGACGAGCCGTTGCCCGACGACGACGAGTGCGACGAACCGACGAACCAGACGCGCGATCTCGAGCTCGCGCTCGATCAGATGCTCTCGATCCGCGACGAGCTCGCGCCTCTCCTCGCCGAGAAGAAGCGCATCGAACGCGCCGCGGGAGAGTGGAAGGGCGACTACGAGCACGCGAACCGCGACTGCGGTCTCTGGACGGTCGCCAAGATGCTCGCCACCTTCCTGGTCTCGAACTTCTCGCCGACGACGCCGGGATCCGCTCTCGGACCGGCTCCCGGCCGGATCGACGGCGGCGTCGCCGGCGGCTACGAGGCGGGCAAGGAGTTCGCGAACTTCCTCGCCCTGGTCGAGAAAATCTTCGACGACGACCTCTCGTGGGTCCTGCCGAACAGCGAGTTCGGCGAGCTGTTCAGCGCCGAGGACCTCTACGACGGCGCGATTTCCGGCTGGGGCTACATCGAGTCGCAGAGCGCCGCACCGGGCGCGCTCCGCGCGAGCCTCCTCGCCTGCGGCGCGCCGACGATCGACGGGGTCATCGACGGCGCGCTCACCTACCTGCGGCATCTCGAGGAGCTCCAGGCGCTCGGCGATCCGCTCAACCGGACGCTCAACCGCGGGCGCCAGCAGGAGATCGCGATCCAGGACGCCTGGATGAAATACCAGGAGGCCTGCCGCGCGCATCTGCGCTGCCGCGACGGCGCCCAGGCCGACGTCCGCTCCTGCGAGATGCCGCCCGCCTCCGCCCAGCGCTGACTCTGCGCTCAGGGTGCGGCGCGCGCCGCGAAGAGCGCGGCGAGCAGGTCGGGCACCTCACCGTTCGGACGACGCGAATCGGGAGCCACCCTCTACGCGAGCCGGCGCGAGAGGAGAATCCGCGAAGTGCTTGGCACCTTCGCGCAATGGTGATCGCGACCGAGCGTTCGATTCCCGCGTCGCGCGCCTGCGACTCCTCGCCCCCGCCTCAGGCGCCGACACGCGAGACGATTCCGTACGAGCCGATCCGGCTAACCGGAGGAGTGACCATGAGTCCGCCAAACGGAATACGACAGAGAGCGGAACGGCCAGCGCCTGCGACCTCGCGCCCGGCTATGCTCCGCGGATGAACCGGGACCTCCGACCCCTCGCCGTTGCCGTCGTCGCGTGGCTCCTGACCGGGAGCGCCCTCGCCGCAGAGAGGGAGGACGCCGCGCTCGGGCACGCCCGGGAGCTGCTCGCCTCGACGATCCTGGTCGATGGCCACAACGACCTCCCCTGGGTGATGCGCCAGTGGCCGGAGGCGCCGATGGACGTCGAGAGGTACGACCTACGGAAACCGGCGCCGCACGAGACCCACCTGGCGCGGCTTCGCGAAGGCGGGGTGGGCGCGCAGTTCTGGTCGGTCTACGTGCCGGAGGAGCTCGGCGGCGGCTTCGCCCGGACCCAGCTCGAGCAGATCGACCTCGCGCGGAGGATGATCGCGCGCTACCCGGAGGCGCTCGAGCTCGCGCTCACCTCCGACGACGTGCGGCGCGCGCACGCGACCGGACGGATCGCCTCGCTCCTCGGCATGGAGAGGGGGCACGTGATCGAGAACTCGCTCGGGGCGCTGCGCGCCTACTACTAGCTCGGCGCCCGTTACCTGACGCTCACCCACAACGTGACGCTCGACTGGGCCGGCGCCGCGCTCGATGCGCCGAAGCACGGCGGGCTCACCCGCTTCGGCGAGGAAGTCGTCCACGAGATGAACCGCCTCGGCATGCTGGTCGACCTCTCGCACGTCTCGCCCGAGACCGCCAGCGACGCGCTCGACGCCTCCGAGGCGCCGGTGATCCTCTCGCACTCCTGCGCCCACGCTCTCGTCGACCACCCGCGCAACGTCCCCGACGGCGTGCTCGCCCGCCTGCCGAAGAACGGCGGGGTGGTGATGGTGACCTTCATCCCCGCCTTCGTCTCGCAGCGGTCGAGAGACTGGTGGGCGCCGCTCGAGGAGCGGACGAAGGGGGTCGCGATCGACGCCGAGTACCAGAAGATCCAACGCGCGTACGTCGCGGAGCATGGCGAGGCTCCGCGCGCGACGCTCGCCCAGGTCGCCGACCACGTCGAGCACGTGCGCCGAGTCGCGGGCGTCGACCACGTCGGCCTCGCCGGCGACTTCTGGGGCGCGGGCGACGACGTCACCCAGGGCCTCGAGGACGTCTCGAAGTACCCCCACCTCTTCGCCGAGCTCGTTCGCCGCGGCTGGAGCGACGCGGAGCTGAGAAAGCTCGCCGGCGAGAACGTCTTGCGCGTCCTGCGTCAGGCGGAAGCCGTCGCGAGTCGTCTGCAGAAGGTGCGTCCGCCCTCGACTGCCACGATCGAGGCGCTCGACGGGCCGAGGGTCGAGACCGCGGTCGAGCCGGGCGGCTGAGGCCACGTCGAGCAGCCTCTCGCGGAGATGCATCGTGTAGGAAGTTGCTTTTCGCCGCAAGTGTCGGGGCCCTTGGTCAGGGGCAAGTCCAGCCCCCTTCGAGTGTCCCAGGAGTTGCCTCCGGGTCGATGGGTTGGCTTTCACGGTCGGTCGTGGGCGGCCGAGCCGAGCCTCGAAGGCAGTTGGCCGTCGGCAGGCCCGAAAGGACCCGTCCAACCTGAACCCCAGCGAGCCCGGATCAGGCGTTCGAGACGTAGAGCTCCATCTCGCCGGGCGGCGCATGGGCGAGCGGCTCGGGTTGCTGCGGCGCGAAGCGCAAGTGGGCGAGGAGCCGGCGGAGAGAGGCGAAGTCGATCAGGAACGCGACCCCCAATACGACTGGGGGCACAGTGATGCGCATCGACGCGCCGCAGTAGAGGCAGAGCAGCGGATCGATCTCGTAGACCTTGCGGATGAGCTGCGAGCCCCGATACGACTGGGGCCACAGCCACGAGAGACGGCGGCGCTTGCCCTCTGTATCGGTGGGATCGGTGACCGTGCGAGGCGAGGCACTCGCCTCAACTTGCTGGCGCTCGCGTCGGCCCCGTGCGACGTTGCTGTGCCAGCCCCAGTAGCGCAGCAGCTGTAACACTCGATCCCGGAGCTTGCCGGCCAGATTCTCCTCGAACTCGGCTCGAGTGATCCGAAGCCCTTGGGCTTCCACGTATCTGCGGAAGCACGCCACGACGCGGTCGATATCGATGGCCGCGTGAGTCGCTGCCCACCAGAGGTCGAAGAGGTCTCGCCCTTTCCTTCGCTGGTAGAGCGCGCGGAGCTTGGTTCCGAGGAGCTCGTCGAGGTGGTAGGTCGAAATCGGAGCGCTCCCCGAAAACCAACGAGAGCGCATTTCGAAAGGTCGGCTCTCGATCCCGAGGACGCTGAAGTGCTCGCGCGAGTTGATCTCGACCTTGAGACGGAGCGGCAGCGGCTCGGTGTCCTCCGACGCGAATCGATAGACCAGCGTCACCCGGCCCTCGCCGAAGCTCCTCTTGGGCTCGCCAAGCCAAGGGTCGAGACGCGACCGCAGACGATCGATTGTCGCTCCGATCGGCTCGGCGCGCGTCTGCACGAGGTCGATGTCCTCCGAGTACCTGGGCGCCGGCGTCAGGTGCAGCTTGAAGAGCGCAGTCCCGCCACGGAAGGCAAGTGCGTCAGCGAGCTCCGCGTCGCCGAAGATCTCGACCAGGACCCGACTCAAGACGAGATCCTGCTCGACCTGGGAGCTCGGCACCCAGGAGACGTGCTAGCGCCACTCGGCGATGAAGTCGGCCGGGATCACAGATCGGGCTCCACGCCCGCGTTGATGCGGAGCTTCCAGCGCTCAGCCCGTGGAGCTTCCCTGGGTTCGTCTCCCGGGATCAGCGAAGCGGTCTCGGTCGCGCGCCTCGCGACGAACGCAGCCAGCGGCTCGCCACGCGACATCTGCCCGACGCGCTCGAGGAGATAGCCGAGCCGCTGCGCCCATGGAATGGGAGAAAGCGGACCCAACTCGGCGAGTCGCTTCGCATCGAGCTTCTCCGCCAGCTCCGCGAGGACGGTGGCGACGTTGTGGAGCCCGCCGCAGCGCTCTTGGTAGCCGATCATGTCGAAGGCTGTCGCCTCGGGCGAGGAGATCCGGAGGAAGCCGCGCGGCGTATTGACCCGCTCGGTCGGCATGGCCTCGGCGTTATGTCGCGCCATGAAATCGACCTCCACGCGACCGCAGCGGATCGGCGGCCGGTTCTTGGGCACGACGACCTGGAACTGCTGCGGCTGTTGATGGGCAGCTCCGTGGTAGCGGGCCGCCGTCAGGAGCCCGGCGTAGTGCCCGACCGAGAGCCGCTCCATCAGCTGAGGGATGAACTGCTCTGGAGGCAGGCAACCGAGCGACTGATACTCGGGCGGGATGAAGAGATGGATGCCACGGTACGGAGTGGCGATCTCGCCCCTCGCCTTTAGCCGGCGGAGGGCGGCCCGCGCCGCTGCGTCCGAGACGCCGAGCTCTCGCACGACTTCGGCGGTCGAGAAGAGGTACCGCCCGCGTGCGGCCCACTCCCGGACCAGCTCTCGAGCTGCAAGGCGGCCGGACCCCGGATTCACGCGACGAAAGTAACGCAAGACGGTACATTAGTCGAGTCAATCCTGCGGAGCCCCCATTGGGCCGGCGGTGGATCTTGCCCAGGAAGCCTCGGCACGTCCGGATTCCGCTGGAACCAGGCTCCACGGCCCAGCTCGAAAGCCAACGATCCACGCGAACGCCCCGGGGCTGGTTGCTGGCGCTGGTCGTGCCCGAGCAGGACCTCGCTCATTTCGGTGAGCGCACCGTGCTCGACCTGCTGGACCTCGCGGCCGAGCTCGGAGAATCAGGAAGTCGGGACGCAGACGGCTCGCGGAGCGAGCCTCCAAGAGAGATCAGAAAGCGTTTTCGACTAGACGCGCGCCGGCGGAAGGTGCTGGAGTGAGTCCAACTGCAATCGCGCCGCTAGCGTAGTCTTCCTTCGGTCGAGGCCAGCGCGCCCACGACCGATCCGATGCGAGGTGCGAGGTCCGATGATCCAGCCGCTCGTCCTGCCGAAGAGAGCTCGCGATGTCTTGCTTACGGTCCACCTCGCGATCAATGCCGCCTGGATCGGAGGCGTGATCGCGGTGTTGGCGTTGCAGCTCGGCAAGCGTGGGGTGGATGTCGGTGCGGACCGTGCCGCTTTCCTGCTGCACGATCTCGTCGTCACCTGGGCGAGCTACCTCGTCATCGCGACCGCTCTCTGCTTCTCGCTGTTTACGGCGTGGGGCTTCTTTCGCTACTGGTGGATCGCCGCGAAGTGGCTCGGCCTCGCCCTGCTCGGCGCCGCGCTGGCCTCCTGGCAGTCGGGCGCCGTGGCCGAAGTCGCCGCTCTCTCCGATACCGCGGCCGCGACCGGGACCGTGCCCTCCGGCTATGAGGCTGCGACGCGGGCGGCGGTGGTCAGCCAGGGGGCGGCGCTGCTGCTGTTGCTGGCGCTGCTGCTGCTCTCGACCTTGAAGCCGTGGGGCCGCACGCAGTGGGACCAGCGGCAGACCGCGAGCCGACGCAGCGGCCGCTGGGCGCTGCGCGCGACGCTCGTCCTCGCCGGCGCCGGCGCGGTCGCGACTCTCGCGGCTGTCCAGATGCGGGCGCTCGAGCGGGTCCGAGTTCTCGAGGTTCCAGCCGTCGAGATCGGCGCTCTCGCGGACGGCGTCTACCGCGGCGGCTTCCCGGTCCTCGGGACTCCCCTCGCAGTGGCGGTCGAGATCCGACAGGGACGGGTGGTTGCCCTTCGTCCGCTCGATCCGGGAAGCGGCCGCTACCAACGCCTCGCGCGCGGGATCGAAGCCAAGATCGTCGCGGCGCAACGCCTGGATGTCGACGCGATCACCGGGGCGACGACCACCAGCCGTGCGTATCAGCTGGCCGCCGTCGACGCGCTGTCGCGCGCGCCGACGAGCCCGCCTTGAGTCGCGCAGCCGAACCTATTCGTAGTGCCGGAACTCCGGCCAGGCCGAACCGAGCGGCACGATGGGTCCGCGCGCGACGTAGATCGGCATGTCGCTTCGCCAGCTCATGCAGTAGTCGCAGCGCACCCGGCCCGCCACGCGTACGTCGCGAAACAGCTGCCGCCAGATCTCTTCATCGAGCCCGACGGCGATCAGCACGTCGGTGTCGGTGCGCCCGACGCTCCAGTGCCAATAGGTGTTCTGGCTGGCGATCACCGGCGGCAGGCCGCGCGCGGATCCCAGGAGCTCGAGGGCGCCCGCGTGACCGTAGGACGGAACGTAGACCAACGCCCGCTGTCGATCTTCTGCCGGGAGATCGTCGTAGACCCGCGCCACTTCGTCGACGAACGACTCCCAGCCGGTGCGATCGGCGAGCAGCTGGGGCAGGGGTGACGTCTTTCCTCGCTCCGCCGACTGGTTGATGCCGAGCGCGGCGACGTAGCGCGCCAGCTCTGGCGGTGGCAGGATCGGCACGACCAGGGGTGTGAGCGCGAGCCCACCCGCAGCCACGAGCGTCGGCAGGACGATGCGCGCGGCTTGCCACCGGGGCCAGCGGAGCCAGCGCTCGATCGCCACGGCGCCGGCGGCCAGCAGCAGCGGGTAGGCCGCCGCGGTCCGGTCCGAACGGCCGCTCCGCGAGTAGACGTGCATCGTCAGCAGAACGACGAACATCACGCCGAAGAAGCGCACCGCGCGCGCCTGGCGCGCCAGCGACACGTAGAGCAGCCCGGCGAGCCAGACCGGCAGGACCAGCGGGTTGTTGGAGAGCACCTGCCAGAGCAGCGACACGAGCGGAGGCGTCGGTTGGTTCTTGAGCATCTGGGCGTTGCGGTAGAACTCGAGGGAAGGCCAGCCGTTCAGGATCTGCCAGGCGAGGTTGGGAATCGTCAGGAGGACGGCCACCGCGGCCCCGGCCCACAGCCATGGATCGCGCAGCACCTTCCGGGTGTCGGTCGCGAGAATTCCCACACCGAGCGCCGCCACGAACGCCAAGATCGTGTGCTTGTTCTCGAACGCGAGACCCACCAGCAGACCGGCCACGAGCCAGAGTCGCGACTGACCCGTTTGGACGAGGCGCACGAGCGTCAGCACCAGCAGCGTCCAGAGCAGCGGCTCGAACGCGTTCATCGAGAAGAACCCGGTCATCGCCAGGAGGACGGGGGAGAGACCGACGCAGAGGCCGGCGAGCACGGTCGCGTATCGCCCCCCGCCGAGGCGGCCGACCAGACGCCCGGTGACCCAGACCGTGGCGCCGGACGCCAGGATCGGCAAGAAGCGGATGGCGAGGATCGACTCGCCGAACACGAGTCGCGTCATCGCCAACAGACCCGGCGCCAGCGGAGGGTGGTCGACGTAGCCGAAGGCGAGCCGCTTCGAGCACGCGATGTAGTAGAACTCGTCGATGAAATAGCCGTAACGCGAGCTCGCCAGGGCGACCAGGTGGACGAGGATCGGAACCAGGCAGAGCGCCAACAGGACCCGCCGGCTCGGTTTTCCGCTCGCCCCGCCTGAGCCAGTGGTCTCGCTCATGGGGTCGACCGGGAACCTGTCCGGATACGACGCCGTCATCGCGGCTCGGCCCACGTGCGCAGCTGCGTGCGCGTGCTCTCCTCGGTGACGCTGTCGGCGGCGACATCGGCGAGGGCATAGCCGCGCACGTCGATGAGGAACTCCACCAGCAGGCCGGTTTCGAAGTGGATGCGATCCCATCCCTTCCTGGCCGATTCGCGGGTGGAGCTCCAGGCCTCGTCATCGTCGAAAACCCCCAAGCGTGACACCAGGTCCGCCGTGCTATCTGCACGGATCAACCCGATGTTGGCGACGTACTCGGCGAGCCCTTCGCGTTTCCATTGAGGCAGCGTGCGCCGACCGATGCGGTCGCCGACATACTGGTGGCCGACTTCGTGCGCGATCGTGTGGGCGAGGTCCCCCTCCCAGACGCTGTAGCGCGGACCCTGGCCGGACTGTTCGCCGAGTGCGGCGACCCGCGGCCCGCTCACGAACGTGTTCCCGAGGAGGGAGAGGTTGAAGCCCTGGGCCTCGCGCGGTACGCCGGATAGGCGGGTGATCCACCGATAGGCCGAGGGGCGCTGGAACACGAACACGCGGGCCGTCCTCGTCGAGTCGGCGAACCCGCTGGCTCGCAGCCGGTGGTCGACGGCCTGCGCCAACGCTCGAGCGGCCGCCTCCGGCATGTCGTCGTAGTAGAGACGAATAGACCCCGCTCGCACCTGGTGGTGACAGAACACCTGCGGGAACGCGAGCATGCCGATCCATCCGACGAGCGGCGCCACGACGACGGCGCCGATCCAGACCAGCCTCCGTCTGCGACTGCGGGTCTGACGCATGATCCGACCCGAGTCTAGCCTCGGGGTGTCGACTTGGGAGACCCTTCCTCGGGTGGCTGCACTCCCGAAGCGGGCTGGTCGGCTGACCTCGCGAACACGCTCTGTTGGGCAGTCTCCGGAGGCTTCAACCACAAGCCAGCGCAGCGAACGCCCGGATCCCGTCGGGAGGTGCGTGGAACAAGGCGACGCTGATAGCCCATACGGTTGGGAGCTCGAACACCCAATGGGGTTCGAACACACTGTTCGCCTGGCTCCACGACGTCGCAGCACTCAGGCGGGCGGCGTGAGCCAGATCCCACGCCAGCCCCCTGGACCTGGAGGGACCCCTACGAGCGCAGTGCCGGTCCGAGCCGGCCTACCGCAGGATGGCTTCGGTCGGGTGAGGCATCGAGAGCTTCTTGAGAGTCCGCGAGAGCTCGTTGTTCTGCTCGTTGTCCTCGCGGAGGTCGCGTTGCGCGTCGATCTTCGCCCAGACGACGGTGCCCCAAGGATAGATATTCGCCTCGTAGGCTCTGTCGTTGGTCCACCTCTGGCGCGCACCCGGCAGGATCCGCACGTGGATGGAGCGGAGCATCGTCGGCTGGCCGTTGGCGGTCGCCTGGAGATGGAGTTCGTGATTCAGCGGTTGGGTGCCCTTGTTCTCGAGGATCACCACGAGGGCGTTGCGTGGGTCCCCCTCGGGGCCGGTCGAGCTCAGGCCGACGATGGCGACGTCGTAGCCGGTGGGCGGTGGCGCGATGGTCGTGGCCTGCGCCGCCGGGATCTGGACCTGGGCGGGCTTCTGCGCGACTGCCGGTTTCTTCGGGGGCTCGTCCGCTGCTGCGACCGCGACCAGCGCCGAGGCGAAGACGAGGAACCATGCGAGCGTGGGTTTCATCGGTTGTTCTCCCTTTCCGGCCGCGGAAGCAGGGGTCCCGGCGGCCACCGGAGCGCAGAATAGGCGCTTCTCGACGGGGGCGGCAGCGCATGAACATGCGCTCTGAAAGGATCTGATCCAGGACCCCGGCTCCTGACGACCGAACGGTGGGGAGGGCACCGAGATGAAGCGATGGGCGACTGGCTGACCGCACGCGAGCCTGCAGTCCGCCTCGTGGTTTTTGCGGGCGTTTTTCTCGCGATGGCGGCATGGGAGATCCTCGCGGCACGAAGAGTGCTCGTCTTGTCCAAGGGGCGCCGCTGGGTCGCCAACCTCCTCCTCGTGGCGCTGGATACCCTGGCGGTGCGGCTCGTGTTCCCGGCCGCGGCCGTCGGTGCGGCGCTCTCCGCGGCCGAGCACGGCTGGGGCCTGTTCCACCAGTTCGACCTGTCTCCGCTTCTCACCGTGCCCGCCGCGGTCGTGATGCTCGACCTCGCGATCTACCTTCAGCACGTGATGTTCCACGCGATCCCGGTACTCTGGCGGCTGCACATGGTCCACCACGCCGACCTCGACTTCGACGTCACCACCGGCCTGCGATTCCATCCCCTGGAGATCCTGGCCTCGATGGGAATCAAGCTCTCCCTGGTCGTCCTCATCGGACCTCCGGTTCTGGCAGTCCTGGTCTTCGAGGTGCTGCTCAACGCCACTTCCATGTTCAACCACGCCAATGTCAGGCTGCCTTCGACGATCGATCGGTTCCTGCGTTGGGTGGTGGTGACGCCGGACATGCACCGCGTCCATCACTCGGTCAACCCCTCGGAGACCAACAGCAACTTCGGCTTCAATCTCCCGTGGTGGGACCGGCTGCTCGGTACCTACAAGGGTCAGCCAGCCGCGGGTCACGAGGCCATGCGAATCGGCGTCGGACATCTTCAGGAACGACGGCCGCAGGGCCTCCTGTGGCTTCTCTGGCTGCCTTTCTCGGGGAGCCCGGGCTCGTACTCGATCAATCGCCGGAAGTCGTGACGCGAGGTCAGCTCGCTGGCGGTGGCTGGTGCCCGTTCAGCAAGACGCGAGAACCACGGCGACTTCAGCACTGCCGGGCTTCCGCACTGTCGAACCTCCCGCCGGTGGCGCGGGGCTCGAAAAAGCGAAGGCAGAGCATGCTCGAGAGCGTCTGGAACCTCGGGGAAAGACGCGGCCGTGTGGGGTGGCAGATTCGAGCGCGCTGATACGAGCCGCTCGTGGGTATGCGGGGTTCGACGGCGACGACAGAAACGAAGTTTTCGTCCCACGACCCGCGGGATCCCAAGCGCGGCGGCGGCGTATCTGGACTGCTCTCGCGGCAGTCCTGATCCTCGTCGTCGCTGCCCTGACCCTGTTTCGCGGCCGCCCGGTCAGGGGTCTAGCCGTCGAGCCGGAGCTCGTTCTGGCGGTGGCTCGCGAGGGCGTGGTCGAGCTCGCGGCCACCGGCAAGACGCTCGGAGCGGAGCCGACCGCCGGCCCAAGACGATTCTCGATCTCCAGCAGTTCCGCGAATCGACGCTGATCAAGGTCGATGACGGCAGCGGCGGAACCGGATCCGCGACGTTGGTGCAGATCGATCCGCTGGTCAACGTCTGGTCTCCGCTCCTGATCGAGTGGGAGGACGGCACGGCGCCGGCCGCCCATCATTTAGAGAACCCGGCTCCCAAGCGATCGGAGATTCACCTCGATCCGGACTGCCCCCACGGCGTCGACCTGCGGACCGTGGCGGGCGACCGGAGTTGCGATCTGTGGACGCGAGACGCGGGAGCGCCCCCGGCGCCGCGCCTCGACCGGCGTTACCGAAGGCTCCTCTCTGACGCCGTCCGAGCTCGGCCTGACGCTCGATTCAGACGAGCCGGGCGAAGTCGTGGCGGGGCACTGGTACGCCGTCCGCGAGCAGGCCGGTGTCTTCGTGAGCGCGATCCAGTCGCGACTGGTGGCGCCGGAGGTGATCGCGAGTCAACAGGGGCGCGTCAATCCCATCGACAAGATCGAAGGGTCGGCGCTGGTATACCTGGTCGCTTTCGATCCTCGCCGCCTCGAGATGCGATTCGCGCTCGGAACCGACCATCCGCGCGTGATCTGGTCGGATCGCGTGCCAGCTTCGGTACTCGACGAGAACCTGGAAGGCCCGGACGGCATCGGCAATGTGGCGCCCCTGGTCCGAGCGGGTCAGGTGAGCCCGATCGCCGCGCCTCGTCTCGTCGCCACCTTCACCGGTGGATTCAAGCGGAGCCATGGGGCGTTCAAGCGTACCGACCTCGCGACCTCGAACTCCGGGCGCCACTACGGCTTCGTCGAAGAGGGTGCGGTGCTGAGCAAGCTCCAGCCGCGCCTCGCGACGGTGATCCTAGGGAGCTCGTAGCGCGCACGGGGCTAGCCATCCGGGGCCGTCGTTTCGCCATGCATCCTCTCGTCGGTCCATGCGTACAAGATGACCAAGGGTTGCGACCAGTAGCTTTGCCATGGCGTCGCGCGGGCAGTCCGCGCGCCGCCCGGATCCGGAGGAGCAGGATGAAGAGACCGTTGCCGTTGCTGCTGCTCGCGTCCGGCCTCGCACTGGGGCTCTCCGCCCCAGCGCGCGCTGCGAACCCGACTTCCGACGAGGCCGAGCTCCGGGAGATCAAGGAGGTGCTCTGGCCGCGCGCCTACCGCGAGGGGGACACCGCCCTGCTCGACCGGCTCCTCGCCGAGGAGTTCCGGCTGATCGACCCGAGTGGCGGCTGGTCCGACAAGGCGACCGAGCTCGAGCACGTGGCGCGGGGCCGGTGGGTCAACCGCGCCTTCCGATTCGAGATCCGCCGGCTCGAAGTGTTCGAGAACGGCACCGCCGTCGTCGCCGGCCGCGGTGTGGTGATCGGCCCCGAGTCCGACCCGGACGGGGGCTACCAGTACCAGTCGTCGAACGTCCTGATCCGCCGCGCCGGCCGCTGGCAGGCGATCGCCTCGCATGTCTCCGGTGTCCGGCCGCTGACCCTCGAAGAGCTGACGGTCGGAGGTGCCGTTCCCGCTGCGCCGCGCGGCGGCTGCACAGCGAGCCCGGACGAGAGCGCCGGGTTGCTCGCGCTGGCGCGTTCGGGCTTCTCGATCTCCGACAGCGCCGAGCGGCAGCGTCGTGCCCTCGAGCTCGCCCACTGCCTCGGTGACCCCGACCCGGCGATTCGCGACGGCGTCGCTTTCTCGGGTCTCTCGACCTGGCTGCGCGCTGGCGCGATCGCGGAGCCGACTCGCCTCGCCCTGGCCGAGCGGTTGCTACCCTGGGTCGAGGCGGAGGAAGAGCACGCCGGCTTCAGGCGGTCGTTTGCGGCGCTCACGCTCTCGGAGGTCGCGCGCGCGGATCGGCTCGCGCCTGCGCTACCGGAGTCGACACGCCGGCGGCTGATCGATGCGGCCGTCCACTTCTTCGCGACGACACGCGACTATCGAGGGTTCGACGCGCAGGAGGGGTGGCGCCACGCGGTGGCGCACGGTGCCGATCTCGCGCTGCAGCTCGGCCTCCACCCGGCCACGACGGCCGCGGAGACCGAGCGCCTGCTCGCGGCGCTCGCGACGCAAATTGCACCGACCGGCGTCTCCTACGTCTACGGCGAGCCCGGGCGCCTGGCGCGCGCAGTCTTCTTTCTGCACGGCCGGGGCCTCCTGGACGATGCCTTCTGGGACGGCTGGTTCGCCGCCGTCGGCTCGCCCAGGCCGCTCGCAGGCGGACCGGAGGCGTTCGCTTCCGTCCAGGGTCTGGCGCGCCGCCATGACGTCGAGTCCTTTCTTCACGCCGCCGCCTTCGCTGCCCGCGCGAACCCCGGCCCCGCAAGTGACCGCCTGGCCGATCTGGCCGATCGAGAGCTCGTGCGGTTGGAGCGCGGCGAACCGGAGGTCCGGATGGCGTTGGTCGACCACCATGTCCACTTGATCGGCCCCGACCTGCTGCGGGACTGGAAGTCGCTCGGCGTTCCCTTCTCGCGTCGCGATGAGGTCTACCTCTCGGCCGCCGGCCTGCTCGGAGCGGGCGCCGTCGAGCCGGCCGCGGTCGAGGCGGTCGTCCTGGTCTCGATGGCGCACATGTACGGTCGTTCCGACTTCCGCGCCGAGATGGGGCTGAGGCTCGAGGAGGAGCGTGCTCGTGTCGCGCGCGAGAACGACCACGTCGCGCGCGAGGCGGCGCGCACGCCAGGATGCGCCGTCGCCTTCTGCTCGGTGGCGGCGCTGCGCCCCTACGCGGAGGCGGAGCTCGATCGCTGCCACACCGAGCTCGGCGCCGCCGGCGTCAAGCTCCACCTCGCTGCCTCCGACGTCGAGCTGACCGACGCCTCCCATCTCGAAGCGATCGGTCGGATCCTCGCGCGCGCCGAGGAGCGCGGACAGCCGGTGCTGCTCCACGTCGACCCGCAGCGGCGCGGGCTGGTGGCGGACGACATCGCGCGCTTCGCGCGCACCGTGCTCGAGCCGCGACGCGAGTTGACGCTGATCGTGGCCCATCTCGGCGGCAGCGGCGGCTACGGGCCGTGGACCCGGCAGGTCTTCTCGACGCTCGTCGACTGGCTCGAGGAGCGGCGGGCGGGCGGCGACCCACGGCCGCGGCTCTTCTTCGACACCTCGGCGGTGATCCTCGAGGAGGAGTCCGAAGGGGTACCGCCGACGACGCCGGAGGAGGCCGCTGCGCTCGGCCGTGACCTGCGCCGAGCCGGCCTCGAACGGATCGTGCTGGGTAGCGACTACCCGGTCTTCGATCCTCTCCGGACGCTCACGCTGCTCGCCGCGCGCGCCGGACTCACTGCCGAGGAGATCGCGACGATCGCCGCCAATCGCCCGGTCGAATTCTGAGGTTGCGGTGCTCTAGCCTGGGCGAGGGAGAGCTGGTAGCCGATACGGTGACGAGTTCGGACCACAGATGGGATTCGAACCGCATTTTCGCCTGGCTGAAGGAAGTCGCGGCACTGAGGCAAGCGGCTTGAGAATGAAGGACTTCGAAAGCTCTTGCCCAGAATCCGCGCGACGCACCGCTCCGGGGTCGAATCTCGGCTCGGAAGGAGTCGTCCCTCTTTGGCGACCGTCGGATCGCGGCGGTGCAGAGGGGCAGCATGGGCGAGTGGAAGCAGCTTGGAGGCTTGCTCGAGGGCGTCGCGGAGCCCGCGGCGCCACAGTTTCATCCGACAACTGTTGAGGGGGGTGGCCGCCGTTCGACGAGCCTGATCCGGCAGGCGCTCTACCTGGACCAGGAGGACGCCTATGCCGCGGGTGAGGTGGGATTCCTCGCCCAGGCGCTCGTCAAGGCGACCCTCCCGCACAGCGACCCGAAGGCCAACGAGTTCGTCCGGCGCAACGGGCACTTCACCCTCTGGATCCTGGCCCCGAAGGATGTGGGGCTCCCGTACGGCCGGTACCCTCGCCTCGTCCTCGCCTTCCTCACGACAGAGGCGGTTCGGCGCGAGAGCCCTGACATCGAGCATGGCAGCCACTTCTCCCACTTCTGCGCCACTCTCGGCCTTCCGCCGACCACGGGGCCGCGCGGGTCGCTCCCGATGCTGCGGGAGCAGCTCCAGCGGCTGTTTGCAACGACCTTTCAGTGCATCTTCCACGATGAGAGCCAGGGCCGCCACGCTGGTGGCGGATTCCTGATCGCCGAGAAGCGAGAGCTCGGGTGGGATCCTCGGCCTGGGAAGGGAGAGGTGGTCTGGGGCTCGCACGTCTTGCTCTCGGACCGGTTCTTCCGGGAGGCGACTGAGGCGCCGGTTCCGCTCGACCTTCGTGTGCTTCGCGCCCTGCGGTCGCCGTTCGAGATCGATTTCTATGTCTGGCTGACCTGGCGCTTCTTCCGGCTCCGTCGGCCGGTCACGATCCCCTGGGCCTCGCTGGCGCTCCAGTTCGGATCGAGGTACTCGAACCCGTGGCACTTCAAGAAGCGCTTCCTCGGTTACCTGAGGAGTGTCATCGACTACTACCCGGAGGTGAAGCTGGAGAGCACGGCCGCTGGCCTGTTGCTCCGACCCTCGCCGACACATGTGAAACAGCGGCCCGCACAAAGGTTAACCGCAGGTTAGCTTCTGCGCAGACTCCGTGCCGTCGGGCTCGTCTACTCCGAGGCTCCCAGCCGTCGAAGGAGATCTCCAACGAAGCCCACGACGTCCGCCTGGATAGTGGCGTCCTGGCCCCCCGTCCGAAACTCGGCGACGCGACGAGGACCCACACCGTTTTCGCTCAGGAAGTCTCGCCGCAGGATCTCGATCGCTTTCTCGGTGTTCTCGTCGTCGAGGAGCGGCTGCAGGCGATCGACGACCTCCTCGAGGCCAGCGCCGTAGTTGCGCACAACGTAGAAGAGGTCGTAGGCGTCCTTGTTCTCGCCACGGAGATCGAAAGCCAACGCCTTGAGAACGAGGAAAGCTCCAGCGCCGCAGACCCAGATTTCGCGGGTGGCATCTTCGCCGGCGATCGTCGGGCCCGAGAGCGTAACCCGTTGCCGATCCCTGAAAGCCAAATGCAGTCCCGGTGCGACGACCGCGGCGAAATCCCGCTCGAGGTGTCGTAGCGAGCCGCCGCGCTCCTCGGGCGACGTCGGCGGAACGAGGAAGTCGATCGTCACCTTCTCTTGCGCCTCGATCTTCCAGCGCTGGTGTGTCGGGTTCCCGGCGTCGTTCTCGTCCTGGGAGAACCCGGAGCGTCTCAACCGGTCCGAGATCTCCCGATATCGGCCGCGGTCGAGGAGCGTGGCAGTCAAGCCGATGTCGAGGTCCATCGTGCCGGCGTGTGGCTCGACGCCCGCAACACCACCTCGCTGATCGATCAGGAGCGATGGGACCAGGCCGCCAATCACGACGAGGTCGTCCATGAGATCGCCCAGCTTGGTGGCGATGTAGAGGCAGGTGGCTCGGACAAGCGCGAGGTGCTCGGTGCGGTAGCCACCTGCCGTCGTGGGCTTGTCAGTCATCGCCTCTCCACGTCAACAGGTCCTTGCGCAGTTGCTCGGCCGCCTCCTTGGCCCGCTCTGGATGTCCCTCGAGATCGAGGTAGGCCTGAATGGGGTGAACGCACTGAACACCGTCTTGGTCGCTCGCCCCCCGAAAGACCCCCTCGTCGTTTGGAACCACGAGCCAGGTATTCGCGCCTGACTCGGCCTCGCGAAAGCCGAGATGGTCTAGCAGCGGCGGTTCGGGAGAGCTCGCGAGGTAGAGCGTCACGATCCGAAACCCCGCGAAGCGGGTCAGGAGCCAGGCCGCGGCAAGGCCGGTGGCGGCGTACGTCTGGCGTTTCTTGGTGAGGACTTCGGCCATCGAGCGCAATTGCGCTTCGGGCGTTCGTGCGGCTACGTGGCCTCGGAGGATTCGCTGCTTGGTGAAGCTGTAGCTCTCGGCCCAGGCGTCCAAGAGCAGGTTCGGATCGCGAGCACGGACTCTTCCGTCACTGGCGCGGGCGATGAGCTCATCGTGCTCGAGCTTGGCGACGATCCGGCTGGTGAAGCCCTCGTCCATCGTCGTTGCTGTCGCGAGCTCTCTCTGGCTCATCGGCTGTCTCGGATGCATGAGAAGCCACCGAGCGATCCGCGAGCTCTTGGGAGCGAAGGCGCTCGCCGGCCGGCCGGGTCCCTTGTAGCGATTCGGCTGACCTTCGATCTTCACGCGGAGGCCCGGGCCGACGAGGTGAGCGTTGCCGCTCAGATCGAGCCAACCGACGTTGGCTTCCTCGCAGCGTGCGCGACCCGCGGGTCCCATGAAGGGCACGGCGACGACGGGAATCGCCCGCTTGCCCGCTTTGGATGCATGGTGCACGGCTTGTCGCGCGGCATCCGCCACTCGAGCGACGGTGCTCGAGCCTTTCCATTCGACGACGAAGGTGAACCCAGCGAGCTCGACGATCGCGTCAGCATGTGGAGCCCCGCCCTGTTGACGACGAAGCTTCGCGTCGGCCGCCGCAACTCCGAGCAGATCAGCCAGTCGTCGCGGGAGCAGATCCAGAGCCTGTGATTCGGTAGGCGCTCTCACGCTTGACTAAATATACCGACTTGAGAAATCTGTCAAGCTTGTGTGTTTCCGCAAATTGGAGTCCATGGCACGACAAGGTCACCCTCTCGGTGCCGAGTTCGAACCGCACCCGAGGTCTAGAGCCCCAAGTGCTCTTGCCTCAATGGGATGAACTGTGTCTCTCGCGCGCAGAGCACCTCACCTGCGCCGTGGCAGGCGGGCAGAGGATTCAGCGGAACTGATTGTAAATACTGGAGTTATGAACCTGGTAGCGCGTACGGGATTCGCTATCCGCCGGGCCATTGAGGCCCAGGAGGATCCGAATCCGAGCTGGAGGCTTTCGAGCGAAGCGAGGCTGGTAGCCCAAACGGTTGGGAGTTCGAACACCAAATGGGATTCGAACACCCTTTTCGCCTGGCTCCACGACGTCGCGGCTCTCGGGCGGGCGGCCTGAGCCAGATCCCACGCCAGCCCTGGTCTGGAGCCTCTGCGCGGCTACACCGGAACCGCCCTGCTGGCGCTTCCGGCGACGCCGTCCCTCTCTGGCATCCGCTGCCTGGCAGCGGAGCGGAGGAGCAGTATGGCCTGGAAGCCGGCAACCCCACAGCTCGAGTTGGTGCTCTCCGGAACCCCGGCGTCACAGTTCCATTCTACAGATGTCGAGGCCAAGCCTCGCCAGTCGAGACGCTCTGGCAGCCTGGTAGGGCAGGCGCCCGACCTCGACCAGGAGGACGCCTACGCCGCCGGCGAGGTCGGTTTCCTGGCTCGGGCGCTGGTGCAGGCGACCCTCCCCCACAGCGACCCCAAGGCCAACGAGTTCGTCCGGCGAAACGGGCACTTCACGCTCTCGATCCTCGCGCCGAAGGACGTGGGACTCCCGTTTGGCCGGTACCCCCGGCTGGTCCTCGCCTACCTCACCACCGAGGCGGTGCGGCGCAAGAGCCCCGACATCGAGCTCGGCAGCCACTTCTCCCACTTCTGCGCCGCCCTCGGCATTCCTCCGACCACGGGGCCGCGCGGGTCGCTGCCGATGCTCCGGGAGCAGCTCCAGCGGCTGTTCGCCTCGACATTCCAGCGCATCTTTCACGATGAGAGCCAGGGCCAGCGATTCCATGGGTGGGCCGGCGACGGCTTCCTGGTCGCCGAGAAGCGGGAGCTCTGGTGGGACCCCCGGCCTGGGAAGGGCGAGGCCGCGTGGGGCTCCCACGTCGTCCTCTCCGACCGGTTCTTCCGTGAGCCGACCGGGGCACACGTTCCGCTCGACCTGCGTGTGCTCCGCGCCCTCCGGTCGCCCTTCGAGATCGACATCTACGTCTGGCTGACCTGGCGCTTCTTCCGGCTCTGCAAGCCGGTGACGATCCCGTGGGCGTCGCTGGCGCTCCAGTTCGGCTCGGGGTACAGCGAACCCGCGGCACTTCAAGAAGCGGTTTCTGGGCTACCTGCGAGGAGTCCTCGATTACTACCCGAGGGTCAGGCTCGAGAGCACCGCCGCCGGCCTCCTGTTGCGGCCGACGCCTACCCACATCGAGCGGAGGCAGGTCAGGCGCTGAGGTCATCCAGAGTCCCGAGGAGGTCGGGCGGACACCGTTCACCGGTGAGCGACACTCCTGGCGCTCCATAGCCTGGAGACTTACAGGCCCTTCCAGGCCTCGCCGGCGAGCCGCGGCGCGATCTCGTCGAGAACGAGCCGTGCTGCTCGGCCCAGGTCCCACCGGATGCCCGGCGCCAGCAGCGGCTGGAGATCGGCAGTGAACACGCGATCCTGGAGCTTGCCCGCCAGGTTCGCTTCGAGCTCCGCGCGGGACACGCGGAGCCCGTCCGCCTTCAAGTACTCGCGAAAGCAGGCGACCACGCGATCGAAGTCGATCGCGGCGTGCGTCGCCGCCCACCAGAGATCGAAGAGATCCCTCCCCTTCCTGCGCTGGTAGAGCGCGCGGAGCTTCGTTCCCAGGAGCTCGTCGAGGGCGTAGGTCGAGATCGAGGCGGCTCCGGCGAACCAGCGGGAGCGCATGTCGAACGGCCGGCTCTCGATCCCGAGGACGCTGAAGTGCTCGCGCGAGTTGATCTCGACCTTCAGACGGAGCGGGAGAGGCTCGATGTCCTCCGACGCGAATCGATAGACCATGGTTACCCGGCCCTCGCCGAAGCTCCGCTTGGGCTCGCCGAGCCAAGGGTCGAGGCGCGACCGCAGCCGATCGAGCGTGGCTCCGATCGGCTCGGCGCGCGTCTGCACGAGGTCGATGTCCTCGGAGTACCGGGGCGCCGGCGTCAGGTGCAGCTTGAAGAGCGCTGTCCCTCCACGGAAGGCAAGGGACTCCGCGAGGTCTGCATCGCCGAAGACCTCGACTAGGACCCGGCTCAAGACGAGATCCTGCTCGACTTGGGAGCTCGGCACCCAAGAGACGTGCTGCCGCCACTCCGCGATGTAGTCGGCCGGGATCACAGGTCGGGCTCCACGTCCGCGTTGATGCGGAGCTTCCAACGCTCGTCCCGTGGAGCTTCCCTGGGGTCGTCTCCCGGGATCAGCGAAACGGTCTCGGTCGCGCGCTGGGCGACGAATGCAGCCAACGGCTCGCTTCGCGATATCTGCCCGACGCGGTCGAGGAGATAGCCGAGCCGCTGCGCCCAGGGGATCGGCGAGAGGGGACCCATCTCGGCGAGTCGCTTCGCATCGAGCTTCTCCGCCAGCTCCGCGAGGACGGTGGCGACGTTGTGGAGTCCGCCGCAGCGCTCCTGGTAGCCGACCAGGTCGAAGGCTGTCGCCTCGGGCGAGGAGATCCGGAGGAAGCCGCGCGGCGTGTTGACCTGTTCGGTCGGCATGGCCTCGGCGTTGCGTCGCGCCACGAAATCGACCTCCACGCGACCGCAGCGGATCGGCGGCCGGTTCTTCGGCACGACGACCTGGAACTGCTGTGGCTGCTGATGTGCAGCCCCGTGGTAGCGGGCCGCCGTCAGGAGTCCGGCGTAGTGCGCGACCGAGAGCCGCTCCATCAGCTGAGGGATGAACTGCTCGGGAGGCAGGCAACTGAGCGACTGGTACTCGGGCGGAACGAAGAGGTGAATGCCACGGTACGGAGTGGCGATCTCACCGTTCGCCTTCAGCCGACGGAGGGCGGCTCGCGCCGCAGCGTCCGAAACGCCGAGGCCTCGCACGACTTCGGCCGTCGAGAAGAGGTACCGCCCGCGAGCGGCCCACTCCCTGACCAGCTTCCGGGCTGCGAGGCGGCCGGGTTCAGGATTCACGCGACGAAAGTAACGCAAAACGGTACAATTGTCGAGTGAACCCTGAGACCTCGGGCTGCTGACCATGCCGGGGTCCCTCGCCTCGGAACCCGGAGCAAGCCGCCTCAGGAGGGCGCCGCGGCGCCGCAGCAGCGCTTGTACTTCCTGCCGCTGCCGCAGGGGCAGGGGTCGTTGCGCCCGGCGCGAGGGGACCTAGCCGGGGGCGAACCGAGGCCGGCGGAGAGGTGATCGAGCGAGACGCCAAGCGGCCGCGCCCGTCGCTTTGCGAGCCAGTGGGCGTGGATCTTCGCGACCGAGCGGCCGACCTGCCGGCTCCAGCGCGCGAGCTGCCGGGGGTCGGGCTCGGCGCCCTCCCCGTCGTCCGCGCCCAGACCGAGGATCGGGCCGAACCAGCGCGGCTCGGCGACGACGAGCTCCTCCCAGCCCTCGGCGTCGAGGGCGACACCGGTCAGGTAGCCGGCGCACCAGGAGGTCGCCGCGTCCGCGTCTCCTTCCGGGTAGATCGGGACGAACGGCTCCTCGGCGTCTATCAGAGCTCGCGCCACCGAGTTGTAGTGGCGCATCAGCAGTCCGAGAATCCGCCGGGCTTGGCCCAAGTCCTCGAACTCGGGTGCACGTTCCCCGCACTCGCTGTCCCAGATCCAGGGGGCCCACTGCGAGGGCAGGAAGGTGCACGGTCCGCTCAGGACCGCAGCGAAGAAACCGTCGACGCCGTAGAGATCCATCGACGTCTCGGCGAGCGCGGGCGAGGCGAGGAAGCGTTCGAGCTCGACGAGGTCGGCGTCGTCGAGATCGCGATCGAGCGGCTGAAAGCTCACGATTCGGCTCTCCGTGCCTGTCCCTGCCACCCGGCGACGAATTCGGCAGGGATCAAAGGTCGGGCTCCACTGCGGCGCTGACAGGGAGTTTCCAACGGACACCGCTCTCGGCAGACGGCGGCTCGCTTCCCGGAATCAGCAATGTCGACTCGGTCGCGCGCCGAACGTCCTGTGAGGACCCGTCGCCGAGCAGACTGGAAACACGACGGTGGCGCGATTCGGGAAGCACGCGGAGAAAGTACCGAGGAGCGGGGCACTTGTCGAGCGAATCCCGGCTCCGCTCCGGCTCGCGCTACACCTCGATCTCCCGGGCAATGGAGTGCAAGGACCCTTCCACGACCGCGAGCAACTCGGCTGGCTCGCAGAGGAGCCGGGGTTCGAAACTCAAGAAGGGTGCAGACTCGTCGCAGCGCGACGAGGTGACCCAAGTCATTGATTCAGAGGAGCTTGAAGGGCTGGTAGACCTTACGCATCCGAGTTCGAACACTCTAGGAGATTCGAACACCCTCTGGTCCTGGCTCAGGGAAGTCGCGGAGCTGCGCCAGGCGGCGTGAGGTAACTCGCTCATGGCGCTGGTCTTCTGCTCCGCGCGCGGTTCGTGGCGCCGCCTACAGGGCGGTGCTTGGAGCCGCGCCCCTCACGGCAGACGCTGCGCAAGCAGCGGAACGGAGGGGCAGGATGGCCTGGAAGCCGGCAACGCCGCAGCTCGAGCTGGTGCTCCCCGGAGCCCCGGCGTCACAGTTTCATCCAACACCTGTTGAGCGGCGGGGTCGGCGATCGGGGAGCCTGATCCGGCAGGCGCTCTACCTCGACCAGGCGGACGCCTACGCCGCCGGCGAGGTCGGCTTCCTCGCCCGGGCGCTGGTCCAGGCGACCCTCCCCCACAGCGACCCCAAGGCCAACGAATTCGTCCGGAGGAACGGGCACTTTACGCTTTCGATCCTCGCGCCGAAGGACGTCGGGCTCCCGTTCGGCCGGTACCCTCGTTTGGTCCTGGCCTACCTGACGACGGAGGCGGTGCGGCGCAAGAGCCCCGACATCGAGCTCGGCAGCCACTTCTCCCACTTCTGCGCCGCGCTTGGCATCCCGCCGACCACGGGGCCGCGCGGCTCGCTGCCGATGCTCCGGGAACAGCTGCAGCGGCTGTTTGCTTCGACCTTCCAGTGCATCTTCCACGACGAGAGCCAGGGCCGCCACGCCGGCGACGGCTTCCTGATCGCCGAGAAGCGGGAGCTCTGGTGGGACCCCCGTCCTGGGAAGGGCGAGGCAACCTGGGGCTCGCACGTCCAGCTCTCGGACCGGTTCTTCCGGGAGGCGACCGAGGCGCCGGTGCCGCTCGACCTGCGGGTCCTGCGCGCACTGCGGTCGCCGTTCGAGATCGACATCCATGTCTGGCTGACGTGGCGGTTCTTTCGGCTGCGACGGCCGGTCACCATCCCCTGGGCCTCGCTGGCGCTTCAGTTCGGCTCGAGGTACACCAACCCCCGGCATTTCAAGAAGCGGTTCCTCGGCTACCTGAAGTGCGTCATCGACTACTACCCGGAGGTGAGGCTCGAGAGCACCGCGGCGGGGCTGATGCTCAAGCCGTCGCCGACCCACATCGAGCAGAGGTCGGGCAGGCGATGAGGTCGGCGGCTCGGCGCGGGTCCCGCGGGCTCAATCGAGTGCCCGTCGGAGGCTTGCACAAACATTAAGTCTGGCTTAAGGTTTGTGCGCCATGGCCGACCCCACCCGAACAGCAGCTGGCGCTCCGGATTGGGATGCGCTCTTCGAGATGGCGCAGGGCCAGGCGGGCTACTTCACTACCCAGCAAGGCGCCGCTGCAGGCTATTCGCCGCAGCTGCTCGCCTACCTTGGCGCGAAGAAAGTCGTGCGGATTCGGCGCGGCATCTACCGGCTCGTCCACTTCCCGGTCAGCGACCACGAGGACCTCGTGGTCCTCTGGCTTTGGAGCGAGCGAGCCGGCGTCTTTTCCCACGAAACGGCGCTGGCGCTCCACGACCTGTCGGACACGCTCCCCGGGAAGGTCCACATGACCCTGCCCGCGAGCTGGCGCCGGCGTCGGTTACGCGTCCCGGCGGGCCTCGTCCTCCACTTCGCCGACATCGCGGACGCCGATCGATCGAGCTTCTCGGCCGTGCCCGTGACCGCTCCGCTGCGGACCCTCGAGGACTGCCTCGACGCCCACGTGGCTCCAAGCCTCGTTCGGCAGGCAATCCTCCAGGCTCGCCAGCGCGGCCTCATCACGGCGAAGGATGAGGCTCGCCTCGCGAGCCAGCTCTCCGGCCGGCGTCGCGTGCAGAGCCAGCGATGACCGTTCACCAGTACGCGACGCCCCTGGCCTTCAAGCAGGCCCTGGAGCAACGGCTCCGATCCTCCTCGGCCACGGGGACCGACTTCGCTCGACGGCGCCAATTGCTCGTCTTCGACCGCTTCCTCGCCCGGCTGAACCAAGTCGCCGGCGACACGGTGACGCTCAAGGGCGGGCTCGTCCTCGAGCTCCGCCTTGCGCGCGCTCGGACGACGAAGGACGTCGACCTGCGCATGATGGGGTCGTCCGAGGAAGTGCTCGAGCGGCTCCAGGAGGCTGGTCGACTCGACCTGGGCGACCAGATGCGGTTCGAGGTTCAGCCGGACACCGAGCACCCTGACATCCAGAACGAAGGGATGCGGTACGACGGTTTCCGCTACCGCGCGGAGTGCCGACTGGCCGGAATGATCTACGGTCGGCCGTTCGGGGTCGACGTGGCCTTCGGGGATCCACTCGTGGGCGAGCCGGACATCGTCGTCGCCGACGACATCCTCGCCTTCGCCGGGATCGCTCCCTCGTCCCTTCGGCTCTATCCCGTCGTCTCCCACATCGCCGAGAAGCTCCACGCGTTCACGATGCCCCGACCGAGGCCGAACACGCGGGTCCGAGACCTCCCCGATCTGGCACTGCTGGCGACGACGGGCCCGGTCGAAGGGGCTGCTCTCCGCCAGGCCATCGAGCGGACCTTCGCTTTTCGCGGCACCCATCCGGTTCCGTCCTCGGTCCCGAAGCCTCCCGACTTCTGGTCGGCTCCGTACGCCGCCATGGCCGAGAGCGACGAGCTGACCTGGAGGACTCTGGCGGAGGTTACGGAAGCGGCGAAGCGCTTCCTCGATCCCGTGCTGGCCTCGGCCAACTGTGGCACGTGGGAGCCGACGAGATGGGTCTGGAGCGGCAGGCCGGGATGAAGTCGCCGACGCGCATGAACATCGAGTGGATTCGGGGCCGCGCTACGCTGCGGCCGGACGCATCGCGCCGCGATCGCCGAATTCAGTTGGGCGGCGCTGGTTGCGCGCCGCAACAACGCTTGAACTTCCGTCCGCTGCCGCAAGGGCAGGGATCGTTGCGCCCTGCCCTGGGGGAGCCGGGCCGCGGCAGTCCGGAGGCCATGGGAATTCGCTTGGCAGTGATGGCGGGCGGGCGCGCTCGGCGTTTCGCGAGCCAGAAGGCGTGAATCTTGGCGACCGAGGGGGCAACCTCTTGCATCCAGTGTGTGACCTGGCGCGGATCGGGCGTCGGCGAATCGTCGTCCTCCGTGCCGAGGCAGAGGATCGGCGCGAACCACTTCGGTTTTCCGATCATGAGATCCGCCCACTCCTCGCGATCGAACCGCAGGCCCGCCAGGTAGCCGGCGCACCAAGAGGACGCCGCAGTGGCGTCGCCTTGCGGGAACATCGGAACGAACTCCTCGGTCCCGTCCATCAGGGCGCGGGCCACGGTGTTGTAGTGGCGCATCATCAGCCCGAGAATCCGCTGTGCCTGCTCGCGGTTCTCGAACTCCGGGGCGACTTCGCCGTGCTCGCGGTCCCAGATCCACTGGATCCACTCCGACGGCATCAGGGTTCGTGGGCCGCTGAGAATCGCGGCGAGGAATCCGTCGACCGCGAAGAGGTCCATCGAGGTCTCGACCAAGCCCGGCGAGGCGAGAAACCCCGCAAGCTCGTGCAGCTCGTCGTCTCCGAGTCGGCGGTCGAGCGGCTGAACGGTCACGATTCGCTACGGTATCCGATGGGCAACGCGGCGAGGAAGCCGGTGGGTCGGGCGAGACGGCCGACGGTCGCTGCCGCCCGGAATCGGGGCGCCGATGTCCAGGATTCACGCGACGAAGGCTATGCGAACCGGTACGTTGATCGAGTGAGTCCGGGCGAATCGGAGGCCAGCGGCCGAACTCAAAGCACTCCCAAGCGCAGGAGATTCGAACACACCCAAGTCGCACCAAAGAAAGAGCCTAGCGTCGTCCAAGTCGCCGACGCGGCAGCTCCCGACACGTCCAACTCATTCGGGGAGAAGAGAATAAGGCGGATGGTAGCCCATACGGTGACGAGTTCGAACCACAGATGGGATTCGAACCGCATTTACGCTTGGCTCAAGGAAGTCGCGGCACTGAGGCAAGCAGCTTGAGAGTATGGGACTTCGAGCGCTTTCCCCGACTTGCCGCGCGCGACCCGTTGTTCCGAGGCAGAATCTCGGGGAAGAAAGGGTCGCCCCACTCTTGCGATCGCCGGAGTGCCGCGGTGCGGAGGGGCAGCATGGGCGAGCGGAAACGGCTTGGAAGCTTGCTCGAGGGCGTTGCGGGGCTCGGAGCGTCACAGTCTCAATCGAATCAGCTACCACGCCGCAGTGCGGCTCACAAACACCGACAAGGGTCTGCTGTTGAGGCCGTCCCCGGCTCACGTGGCCCCACGGAGGTCACCGACGAAACAGTGACGGGTAGGTAGTGGATCATCTAACGAGCGCTGGATGCGCCCGGAGAGCCAGGAGGCCGTGGCAACGTCAGGACGAAGACCGTCATCCCCGGCCGGTCGGGACCGAGCGTCAGGTCGCCACCATGGGCGCGAGCGATCTCCCGGGCGAGACTCAGACCCAGTCCCGATCCTCCGACTCTCCCGTCACGAGAGGTGTCGAGGCGATAGAAGCGGTCGAAGATGCGCTCGCGATCCGCTTGGGGAATGGACCTGCCGGAATTGGCGAGCGTGAATCTCACGATCTCGCCTTCCGCGGCAAGCTCGAACCGGATCACTCCGTGGCGGCTCGCCGTGCTTGACGGCGTTGGCGGTCATGTTGAGCAGGACCTGGTTCAGCAGGTCCGCGTCGGCCATCACCGAGACTCCGGGAGCGATGGCGTTCTCCACGCGCGCTCCAGGGGACATGGCGTCGACGTCTTCGAGCGCCGACGCCAGCAGGTCGCTCAGGTCCACCGGCTCACGCTGAAGATCGAGCCGCCCGGCATCGGCTCGCGCCAGCAGGAGGAGCTTGTGCACCACGGCCTTGAGGCGTCGGACCTCCTCGAGGAGGCTGCTGAGATTGCGCTGCTCCTCCGAACCGTCGGCCGCCGCCTGGATCGCGTTGTCGAGCTCCCCCTGCAGGACCGTCAAGGGCGTTTGCAGCTCATGGGCCGCGTCCGAGCTGAAGCGCGCCGCCTGCTCGAAGCTTCTCTCCAGCCGCGCCAACATGCCGTTGATCACGTCGACGAGACGGCGGAGCTCGCGATCGGCCGCCACGATCGGAACTCTCCGGTCGAGGCCGCCGGCGGTCACGGATTCCGCCGTCCGGGTGAGCAGCGCCACCGGGCGTAGCGCCCGGCCGGCCAGCCACCATCCGGCGGCGGCGAGCACGAGGAGGGCCGCGGGTGTGGCGATGAAGAAGGCGTGCCGGAACCGGCTCGTCTCGCGGGAGAGCTCGGCCAGGTTGAGCGCGACGACCAGCGTCACGTGCTCGTTGCCCATGTAGGCGATCCGCCACCTCCCGGTCGCCGTCTCCACCGTGCGAAAGACCGACTCCCGCATTCTCGGCGGCCGGCGCCGCTCGGCGGCGGCCTGGACCTCGGTGCGATCCAGGAAGCCGTCACCGTCGACGTCGAGAGCGGCGAAGGCCCCCGGGGGGCCATCGAACTCGGCGGTCGAGAGCCGACCGTCCAGATCCGCGTCGAGGCTCGTCATGAGCTCGTCTCCGGAGAGCCGGCGATCCTGCGGCTCGCCAAGACCCTGGTCCGCCTCCGCGCCATCCTCGACGCGAGCCACTTCGCCCCCGGGCGGGTCCGTGAACGGCAGCTCGGGCGGAGGCAGAGCGGCGATCTCCTCCGGAAAGGTGGGCGAAGTGAAGAGAACATTCTGCGCGACGTCACGCACCTGCATCGAGAGCCGGGCGGAGCTCGCCTCGCCGTAGATGAATCGCAGCGAGCGCTCGACGTGCTCCCAACGCTGCGCAGGCTGGCGGCCGCGAAGCTGAATTTCCGCCAGACCTCGGATCTCCTGATCGGCGCGCTCGAGCCCGACGCTCTGGATGGTCACCAGAAAGTAGATCCCGAACCCGATCAGCAACACCCCCGACAGCGTGAGGGAGAGCAGGGCAATGCGCAGGCGAAACGCCAAGGGCCCCTCGCCTCACTCCGGTCGCCGCAGGCGATAGCCCACGCCGCGAACGGTTTCGACCAGGGAGTCGGCCGGCGTCGAATCGATCTTCTTGCGCACTCTGCGGACGTAGACGTCGACCACGTTGGTCTGGGGGTCGAAGTCGTAGCCCCAGACGTGCTCGAGGATCTGGGTGCGCGTGAAGACGCGCCCCGGAGATCTCATCAGCAGCTCGAGCAGGTTGAACTCTCTCTTGGTCAGCTCGATCGACGTCTCCCCTCGCTTGACCTCGCGGGTGATCAGATGGACCACCAGGTCGGCGGCCTGGAGCACGCTGAGCTGCTCGCCCGACGCTCGCCGGACGAGGGCATGGATTCTCGCGATGAGCTCCTCCATGAAGAAGGGCTTGGTCAGGTAGTCGTCAGCCCCCAGCTCCAGCCCCTCGACCCTCTCGCCGAGGGCGCTGCGCGCCGTCAGCAGAAGGACCGGAACCGTGTTTTTTTGCGCGCGAAGCGCGCGGAGGATGCTCAGACCGTCTCGTCCGGGCAGCATGATGTCCAGGACGATCGCATCGAAGGCCGAGCCCGACGCCAGCTGGAGCCCCTGGTCACCGTCGGCCGAGGCTTCCACCGTGAAGCCTTGCTCCTCCAGTCCCTTTCGAACGAAGGACAGGATCTTCGGATCGTCTTCGACGACCAAGACCCTCATCTCACGGATTCCTCAACCATCACGGCACCATCTCACGTTCACCCGGGTGGGCGACGATCCGGGCGCCGCCCGGGAGGCCCGGGACGTCGCGACGCGTCGCAGGTCTCGCTGTCGCTGGCGAGCGAGCAGCCGACCTCGCCGCGCAGGCAGCCGAGGATCTGGTTGGAGCCCGGCTCGTTCGCGTGGTAGTGATAGCCGAGCCCGGCGAGCTCGTGCCCGCGGCACTCGTCCAGATCGGTGGGTGCCGACCCGTCGGCGTTGAGTCGCGCGAGAATCGGGTAGCCGTCCATGGCGATGCCGATGCGAGGCGCGTGACCCGCCGTCGAGGGCGCCTCTTTGGAACAGCCCATGACGGCATGGTAGTGATATCCGGCGTGTAGGTTTACGTGGCCACCGCAGTCGTCGAACGGCGCGAGCGTGTGCGCGCGGAGAATCGCATCCGTCGGGGCCGGTGCATCGAACTTGACTCCATTGAAGGCGACTCCGAACCCAGAAAGCGGACCCGGCCGCGCTGCGCCAGCCTTCGGGACGGGTTCGATCGGGATCACGTAGGTCGCCTGGACATCGTCCTCCATGTAGGAGGTCAGGCATTCTACGCAGTAGTTGTTGTACTCCGGCGAGACATCGGGCCGCGCCGCCGCTTCGCAGGACGCCTTGCTGTCGGTGACCCGGACCGCGCCCGTCGTGGCGTCGAAGAGCTGCCACTCTTCGTCACCGTAGAAGGCGGCGAGATTCTCGACGAACCGGCCGTCGACATCGTGGACGGCGCCCTGGTCCAGCCAGACTCCGGCGACCTTGGCTGTGTCGGAGATGTTGCGTGGGCACCACGGACCCATTTCATGCTCGGTCGGTTCAGGTACGACCGTGATCTTGAAGCAGGTCGTCTTGGTCCCACCGGACAGCGTGCAGGGTACGAGCTCCGGTCCTTTGGCGATCGTCCGAGCATCGAAGAGCCCGGCGAGCGCGGTGAGCCTTGGGTTTACGCCGTGACCCCAAAGAGCCGTCGCGAGGCAACTGTGGATCAAGGTCGCGAAAAGGATCCTGTACGTGGACCTGGTCATGTCTTGTCTCCGATGTCTAGGTCGCCTGCTGCTCGGGAGTCGTTTTGCCAACACGAGCGGCTACCGTGACTGTTTCTCGACCGGGTCGTACACCCTGCGGAGCTCGAGCGCCGGTCGGTCCCCGCTCGCGGCGTGCTTGCGGATGATCTCGAGCCGACCGTCCGCGTTGAGGCGAATGGTCTCGGTCGACTCGCCGCGCGGGCCGCGGGAGGTGACGACGAGGGCCTCGCCCGTCCACTGAGCAGATTCGGTGACCTCGTTGTCGAGCCCTTCGACCGTCGTTTCCCGGCCATCGGTGAAGTATGTGCGCTCCCGGCCGCGACCATCGCTCACGACGATCTCGTCGGCCCCCTGGACGATCTCGAGCGTCGTCGGTCGGTCCTCGCCGCCCGGGCCGCCGGAATCGCCAGAGCCCCTGCCCCGACCGCCGGGGCCGCCGTCCCGGCCTCCTCCGGGACCGCCGCTGCGACCCCCGCCGCGACCTCCCCTCCGCTCTCCCATCACCTTGCTGGGGTCGTCGCTCTGCTTCTTGTTGAGCTGCCAGCGTCCCGTCAGAGCGCCGGTTTCGATCTCCTCGGCGACGGCATCGGCGGCAGGATTCGAGTCTGGCGATCCCGCGAACGTGGCGGGCGTCATCAGGAGCGTGAGGCAGGCCACTGCCGTAAACGAAAGCCCCCCCGTGTTTCGCTTCGTCATCGTGTTCATTGCGTTCTCCTCAGGTATGTTTCTCTAGGGTTCGAGGTCCGGAGGTCGCCTTCCACGACGGTCTCCGTGACGAGGCTCATCGGATCAAGGCCGAATGACGGGACGCGTCGGGCGCGGATGACGGCTTCGTCATGGAATTGCTCACTCGTGGCGCAGGGCCTCGATCGGGTCGAGGGACGCCGCCCGGCGGGAGGG
Organism: uncultured Acidobacteriota bacterium; assembly: GCA_963700315.1. Lineage (GTDB taxonomy): Bacteria > Acidobacteriota > Thermoanaerobaculia > Multivoradales > JAGPDF01 > JACTMI01. The sequence continues at coordinate 77,677 of CAVOXC010000013.1, forward strand.
CCAGAAGCCGAAGAAGATGCCGACGCTGGCGGCGAAGCCGAGAGAGACTAGGACCGTCTGTGGCGAGATGAGCGTCTCCCAGCCGGCGATCCGGCCGAGGATCGCCGCACCGGCGAAGCCGAGCCCGACGCCGATCAAGCCACCCAGCACGCTCAGGACGGTGCTTTCGACCAGGAACTGCCGCAGCACGTCCGACCTGCGCGCGCCGAGGGCCAGGCGCAATCCGATCTCCCGCGTCCGCTCGCTGACCGAGACCAGCATGATGTTCATGATGCCGATACCCCCGACCAGCAGTGAGATCGATGCGATGGCGGCCAGGAGCAGCGTCATCACCTCCGTCGTCTCCTCGGCGGTCGCGGCGAGATCGGTCTGGTTGCGCACCGTGAAGTCGTCGTTCTCCCAGTCGGCGAGGCCGTGCCGCTCGCGGAGGATCGCGCCGATCTCCTCCTGCGCCGCGGCGACGGCGTCGGGTGTGGCCGTGCTGGCGAGGATCTGGGCGATGAAGCTCCTGCCGGACAAACGATTCTTCACCGTGGTGTAGGGAGCGAGCGCCACGTCGTCCTGATCCGACCCCTCGGCCGTCTGGCCCTTCTCGGTCAGGACGCCGATCACCTCGAACGGCACGTTGCGAAGCCGGATCTGTTGGCCCACCGCATCGTCGCCTGGGAAGAGGGCATCGGCGACGGTCTTGCCGATCACCGCGACCTTGCGCATCGAGCGCACCTCGGTCTCGTCGAAGAAGCGCCCCGAGCCGACCGGCCAATCGCGGATGAGCTGGTAGTCGGTGGCCACGCCGAAAACCGCCGAGCGCCAGTTGCCCTGCCCACCGACGATCTGCGTCGGCGCCACGATGCTCGGCGAGACCGCCGAGAGGAGGAAGCTCTCCCGTTTCAGGGCCTCGGCGTCCTCCACGGTCAAGCGGTTCAGGCTGCCCGCCCCCTGGCTGACGCCACTCTGGCTGCTCGAGCCGGGCGTGATGACGATCATGTTGGTTCCCAGGTTGTCGATCTGGGTGCGGATATGCGACCGGGCTCCTTCGCCTACGGCCACCATGACGATCACGGCGCCGACGCCGATCACCACGCCGAGCATCGTGAGCAGCGCCCGCATCTTGTTCTTGAGGATGCTCTTGAAGGCGACTCCGACGAGCCTCGTGGTTTTCATGCCGCACGCTCTACTTCCTGCTCTCGGAGCCGGCTCAGGTCGGAGGCCGCGGAGTGCCGGTCGCCGACCGGCTGGTCGCGGATCACTCGACCGTCGCGAAGCTCGACGATCCGCTGGGCGTATCGCGCGACATCCGGCTCGTGGGTGACCAACAGGATCGTCAAGCCGAGCGCGTTGAGCTCCTGGAAGAGGGCACAGACCTCGATGGTCGTGCGGCTGTCGAGATTGCCGGTGGGCTCGTCGGCCAGCAGCAGCGAGGGCTCCGTCACGAGCGCGCGGGCGATGGCTACGCGCTGCTGCTCGCCCCCAGAGAGCTCGCTCGGCTGATGGTCGAACCGATCGCCCAGGCCGACGCGCTCGAGGGCGGCGGCGGCGAGCTTGCGCGGCTCCATCTTTCGCCCGCTGCGGTCGTAGAGGAGCGGCAGCTCCACATTCTCCAGGGCGCTGGTGCGCGCCAGCAGGTTGTACTTCTGGAAGACGAAGCCGAGTTTCCGGTTCCTGATGTGCGCGAGCGCGTCTCCGTCGAGATCGTCGACGCGGATGCCGTCGAGGAGATAGGTGCCCGAGGTCGGCGAATCGAGGCAGCCGAGGATGTTCATCAGGGTCGACTTGCCGGAGCCCGAAGCGCCCATGATGGCCACCATCTCGCCGCGCTGTACCCGGAGATCGACGCCGCGAAGCGCCCGCACCCGGTTCCGGCCGATCTCGAAGACCCGCTCGAGACCGGTCGCGAGGATGACCTCGGTGGCGCTGGGGCGAGGAGTGTCGTTGCTCGGTTTGGCCATGGCTCGGTCTCCTCGTCAGAATCCGGGTCCGGGAGGACCGGAGCGGGTGCCCTGTTGCTGACTCTGGAACGGATTGGACGAGCTGGTTTGGCTCGATCCGGTGGTGGCGGCGATCACCTGCAGGCCGGGCACGAGCGAGGCCGATCCGTTGCCGATCTCCTCGATCGCGGTCGACTGGCCGTCGGAGAGCCCGGTGCGAACGCGGAGGGTCGAAAGCTCGCCCTTGTCGAGGTACCACAACAAGGTCGCTTTCTCTGGCGTGGCAACGTCTGTCCCCTTGGCGGATGGGTCCTCCTGTTGCGCCACCGTCCCCGCCTCGGCGGACCGCTCCCCTGAGCGGCGCGCCGCCGCCGGGAGGCGCTCACGCATCGCGGCGATCATCGCGTCCGTCGGCCGGAACCGCAGTGCCGCGTTGGCGATCTTCATCACGTCGTGGGCCGACTCGACCAGAAACTCGACCGTCGCCGTCATTCCGGGCAGCAGCTTGCCGCCCGGATTGCCGACATCGACGACCACGGTGTAGTTGACGACGTTTTCCTCGGTGGAGGACGCGAGGCGAACCTGGTTCACGTTGCCGGTGTAGGTCTCCTCCGGATAGGCCTGAACCGTGAACCGGACGGCTTGCCCCTCTTCGATTCGTCCGATGTCGCTCTCGTCCACCGAGGCCAGGATCCGCATGCGCGAGAGGTCACCGGCGATCTCGAAGAGCTGAGGCGCGGAGAAGCTGGCCGCTACGGTTTGACCCACGTCCACGCCGCGCTCGACGATCGTGCCGGCGATCGGCGCCGTGATCGTCGCGTAAGCCAGATCCTGTTGCGCCTTCTCCAGATCGACCCTGACTGCTTTTACGGATGCCCTGGCGACGTCCAGCGCGTATTTCGTCTGGTCAAAGTCGGCTTCGGCGAGCACCTGCTCTTGAAAGAGGTCGCTCGACCGCTTGTAGTCGCGCTCTGCCTGCCGTAGCTGCGCCTCGAGTCGCTCCAGATTCGCTTGCGCCTCGCGAACCGCGATCTCGAGCAGCGTCGAATCGATGCGGGCGATCACCTGCCCCTTCTCGACCCGGTCGTTGAAGTCGACATGGATCTCGGCGATGCGGCCGGAGACCTGGGTCCCCACCTTGACCGTGGTCACGGCATCGAGCGTGCCGGTGGTCGACACGACCGACTCCAGGTCGCCCCGCTCCACGGTGACGAAGCGAAAGCTGTTGGTTTCCTCTGTGGCGCTGCGGCTGTAGGCCCACACCGCCAATCCGATGACGGACATTCCGAGGGCGATGATGGTCGCCTTCTTCATGGCTCGATCTCCCGGCCGTCAGCGCGTCCGAGATCAGCTGAACGGCTTCCTCGTCGTTGGTTGCGTGTCGTGGTCTGCTCTTTCACTGTTCCTCCCGCGGCTCTCGGGTGCATCAGATCGCGCCAGGATGACGAGGGGCAGGGCGCCTCGATGACGGATTCGTCATCTGGACGAAACGGCAGGAGAGGCAGTCTCACCGAGCCCACGGTGGCGGGCTTGAGAGCTCTGGTTCTCTGGAGACGTATGCACCAGGACGATTCGTGGCGTGCTCGCACTCCGAGCGGGGCTGGAGGCGTCGGCTCTCAGATCAGCCAACGTGGGGTGTTGGTAGCGCGTACGGGATTCGCTCTCCGCCGGACCGTCGAGGCCCAGGAGGCTCCGAATCCTGTGCAAGGGGCTGATCGAGCGGAGCGAGACCTGGTAGCGCGTACGGGATTCGAACCCGTGTTACCGGCGTGAGAGGCCAGCGTCCTAGACCCCTAGACGAACGCGCCGTGAGGTGGCGCAGACTAGCAAATGGCGACGGAGCGTGCAATCGGCGCCGGGCCGATGCGGGGCGCTCTCACTCGATCTGTCGGAAGACGATCTTGACGCCGTCGGGATCGTGGGTCTCGAACACGAGCTCGCCGTCGGGGTCGGCGCGCAGGCCGCCGGGAATGTTCTTGTCCCGGAAGATCAGCTCTTCGTAGGTCTGCTCGGCGGAGAGCACGAGCACGACGACCTCGAGCTTCTGGTGCGGCCCCTGATACTCGAAGTTCTCGTCGAAGCCCCCTTCGCCGCCGTGCGCGCGGCCGCGCACTTCGATCGCGCCGGTGCCGGCCTGGTACAGGGCGCCCCGTCCCTTCTCCCGGTCCCAGGCGGCCAGGCGGGGCAGCGACAGCGTTTCGCCATAGAACTTGCAGGTACGATCGAAGTCGCGTGCCTTGACCACCACGCGAAACTGACGGATGTCCATACGCTCGCTCTCCCTCGAACCCGGTCCGCGCGACGATTCGGGTGATCCGAGTGCTCCATGCGATACGAGCGCTCCGAGCCGTCCGAGCCCCGGACCGCGGCGAGAGCTTCCCACAATCGCCGCGGGGCGTCGAGCGCGGGTGGTATTCTCCGCCGCCGTGACGCGCGCCTTTTTCGGCGCGCTCCTGCTCGCCGCGCTCTTCGCCTGCCAAGCGGCGCGCGCCCAGGAGGCGCCCTCCGACTCCGATGCCGTGGTGACGCTCACCGCGACCGGGGTCGGTGCGTTCGTGCTCGCCGGCGCGCAGGCGGTCCCGATGGTGTGGGGCGAGACCCCATTCGGGCCGTTGGTCGCCCTATCGCCCGTGGTCGGACGCCTCGGCGGACGCCTCGATGTCGGTCCCCTCGGTCAGAGCTGGAACGTGCTGCTCGGCGACCAGGGCTTCCTGCTCTCGCCCGACAGCCCGGCGGCGACGGTCGGCACCGAGATCGTGCAACTGTCCCAGCCCACCCTCGAGCGCGATGGCGAGCTCCTGGTGCCGATCGACCTGCTCGAGCGGATCTTCGGCCCCACACTGGGAGTCCGCTTCCGCTGGGATGACGCGGCGCATCGGCTCGCGGCGGAACGGCCCGAAAGGCGCGAGTTGCCGGTCGAGACCGATCTCGTGCACCTGCAGGGGATCTCGACCCTGGTCTTCCGGTTTCCGGAGCGCCCGCGCTACCTGGTGCGCCAGGAGGGCGCGACCTTCGAGATCGTCTTCACCGGCGACCGGATCGTTCCGCCCGCGGAGCGGCCGCGCGCCGCCGATCCCCTGGTCCGCGCGATCGACTTCGCGCCCGGGCGCATCCGCATCGAGCTCCAACCGGGTTGCGCGGCGGAGACCTACACCCTCGCCGGACCCTTCCGGATCGTCTTCGACATCTATCGACTTCCCTCCGGCGAGGGGCCGGGAGCGACCTCCGATCCGCTGGCAGCGCGGACGGCGCGGCCGCCCGGCGTCAACCTGGTGGTCATTGATCCGGGGCATGGCGGCTCGGAGTCGGGCGCGACCGGACCGGCGGGCACCCCGGAGAAGGAGTTGACGCTGCTCATCTCGCGATCCCTCGCCGCGCGCCTGCGCGAGCAGCTCAGGGTCCAAGCCGTGCTGACGCGGGAAGACGACATCGACCTCGGGCTCGACGAGCGCTCGGCGCTCGCCAATCAGTACCGGGCGGACCTCTTCGTCTCGATCCACCTCAACTCGACGGTGCGCGGGGGCGCGCGCGGGGCGGAGACCTACTTCCTCTCCCTGCAGGCGAGCGATCAGCGAGCCGCCGACGCCGCCGCGGTCGAGAACTACGTTGGCGAGAGCGCGGCGCTGCCCGGCAGCGACGAGTTCGATCTCCAGCTGCTGCTCTGGGATCTGGCCCAGAGCCAACATCTCGCCTCGAGTCAGCGGCTGGCGACGATGATCCAGGAGGAGCTCAACCAGCAGCTCGAGCTGCGCGACCGAGGCGTCAAGCAGGCACCCTTTCGGGTGTTGATGGGCGCGGCGATGCCGGCGGTGCTGGTCGAGCTCGGCTTCATCTCGAGCCGCGAAGAGGAAGCCCAGCTCCGCGACCCTGTCTACCGCGCTCAGCTGGTCGAGGCGGTGGTCCGGGCGATCGGACGATTCAAGGCCGCTCTGGATGGTCGCCGAGGACGTGAGGGGCCGACGGGCGGGGATGGGCCGTGAGCCGCAGAGCGGCCGCCCTCCTCGTGGCCGTCTGCGCGGCGGTACTGGTCGGTGCCTTCTGGCTCTGGCGGCGTCCAGCGCCCGAGCTCGATAGCTCGGCGGGCGAAGGGGAGGTCGTCATCGTCGCCGCGACCGTGACGGTCGAAACCTGGACGGCCCGCCTCTGGTTTCCCGCGGACAGCGGCCGTCTGCAAGCCGAGGAGCACGAGATCGAGAGCGGGCCGGAGCCCGCGGCGCGGGTCGCGGCGGCGCTCGCTGCGCTGCTCGAGGGCGAGCCGGAATCACCGCTGGCGCCGGTGTTTCCGTGGCCTGTCGCGGTCCACAAGGTCCTGGTGGGCGCCGGGGGCGTCCTCTACCTCGATCTCCGCCCACCCGACGGCGTCGAGCCCCCCGGCGCGGGCTCGACCGCCGAGCTGCAGCGCGTTTACGCTCTCGTCCATACCGCGCTCGACGCGGCGCCCGAGGCGTCGAGCGTGGTGCTGCTCTGGAACGGCGTGCAACGCCGTTCGCTCTCCGGTCACGTCGACACGGCCCGGCCGCTGCGGCGCTTCGCGCCGCTGGAGCCCCGTTGAGCGATCCGCGACCGATCGGCGTATTCGATTCGGGCGTCGGGGGACTGACGGTGGCGGCGGCCCTGGCCGAGCGACTGCCGCTCGAGACGATCCTCTATCTGGGCGATACCGCGCGGCTCCCCTACGGCACCAAGTCGGTCGCGACGGTGACTCGCTACACCCAAGCGAACATCGACTTTCTGGCTGGCAGGGGAGTGAAGGCGGTCGTCGTCGCTTGCAACACGGCGTCAGCGCTCGCCCTGGACGGAATCCGATCGCCGCTGCCGGTCTGGGGCGTCGTCGAGCCCGGCGCCCGGCGCGCGGCCGCGACCAGCCGGGGTCGCGTCGGCGTCCTCGGCACCGAAGCCACCGTGCGCTCCGACGCCTACGGCCGCGCCCTGCGCCATTGGCGGCCCGAGCTCGAGGTCGTCTCCACGCCCTGCCCGCTCTTCGTGCCCCTGGTCGAGGAGGGGTGGCTGGACGATCCCGTGACCGACGCGGTCGCCCGCCGTTACCTCGAGCCGATGCTCGCGGCAGGCGTCGACACCATCGTCCTGGGCTGCACGCACTATCCTCTGTTGGTGCCGCTGCTGGCGCGGCTCGCCGGCCCCGAGGTCGGGCTCGTCGACGCCGCCGCGGCCGTGGCGCAGCAGGTCGCATGCGAGCTCGACCACCTCGGCTTACTGGCCCGGGCACGGGCGGGGCTGGATCATTTCTGTGTCACCGACGCCTCCGAGCGGGTCGAGCGGATCGCGCGAGAGTTTCTAGCGCGACCGATCGGCCTCGAGCTTGTCGATGTCGGCGGCGCGCTGGAGGGAGTATGAGCGAAGAAGCGGTCGGCACTCGTCGGTTCGGACGTGTGGCCGATGCACTACGGCCCTTCTCGATCACGATCGACGTGGCGAAATTCGCCGAGGGCTCGGCGCGCGTCGAGGCGGGCGACACCGTCGTTCATGTCACCGCCTCGGTCGAAGGGAGGGTGCCCGGCTTCCTGGCCGGCTCGGGCCGCGGCTGGCTGACCGCGGAGTACTCGATGTTGCCGCGGGCGACGGCTTCGCGTAGCCCGCGCGAGGTCTCGAAAGGACGTCCTTCGGGACGCACCGCGGAGATCCAGCGGTTGATCGGGCGAGCGCTACGGACCGCGATCGACCTCGAAGCGTTGGGCGAGCGCACGGTGACCGTCGACTGCGACGTCTTGCAGGCCGATGCCGGCACGCGGACGGCATCGATCACCGGCGCCTGGGTGGCGGCGGTGCTCGCGCTCGGCCGCGTCTACCTCGAAGGCGACCTGCCCGGATGGCCCGTCGTCGACCAGGTGGCCGCGGTGTCCGTCGGCCTGGTCGGCGGCGTGCCGCTACTCGATCTCGACTATGCGGAAGATCAGGTGGCCGAGGTCGACATGAATGTCGTCGCGACGTCGTCGGGGCGGCTGATCGAGATTCAGGGGACCGGCGAGCAGCGAAGCTTCGACCGAGCCGAGCTCGACCGCATGCTCGATCTCGCGCTGGCGGGGATCTCCGACCTCGGACGGCTGCAGCGCGAAGCGGTCGCCGAGCGCGTCGCCGAGGTCGAAGAGGTGAAGGCGCGCGGTCGCCGCTCGGCGGCCGCGCCCAAGGACGAGCGTCGGCTCTGGGGTCCTCCGAGCTGAGGTGCGCTCAGGCTCGGGTCAGGAGATCGTGCCCTTGATCGGTACTTCGTAGACCGGCTGGGCGGAGCTCGAAGTCCGGATCTTGATCATGGTCGAGATCGGCCCTTTGGCGACGTTCGGACCGAGTGTCACGGTGATCTTGAACCGCCGCCCCGCCTCGGTCGCTTCGGCCTTGGCCTCGATGCCGGGAGCTCCCGACTCGACGCCCTCGATGGTGATCGCGTCCTCGCCGAAGTTGACCAGCGTGAGAGCGACCTCGTGCGGCTGGTCGTCGAGCTGGATCGCGCCGAAATCCGCCACCTGAGGCGTCACGTGAATCAGCGGGCGGACAAAGCCCGAGATCGGGATACGGACCTCCGGCTGCTTCGGATGGCTGGTCTTGACCACCAGGAACTCCCGCAGCGGACCGACGTCGGCATCGGGCTGAATCGTCATCTCGATGCGCCACTGGCGGCCGGTCGCCTCGGGCCGGCGCTCCGCCTCGGTCGCCTCGTGGAACGTCGCCGTGACGAAACGGTAGGGCGACTTGACGCCGAGCACCTTGAAGTCCTTGTCGTCGAGCGCCCAGAGCGTCTGCGCGACAGTCCCCGGGTCGAGCGTCTGCACGTAAATGTATCGGGCGTAACCGGGGTGCACTGCGATGTGGGGCTCGACTTTGACTTTGATCGTGAGCGTCAGCCGCGGATTGACAGGGTCGTTCGAGACCACCGTGATGGTCTTGGCGAGCGGTCCCTGGAAATCGGCGGTGTCGAGCTCGGCGTGGATCTTCCCTTTGCCGCCGGCGGCGACGCTCTTGTCGAACGAGGCGACGGTGCAGCCGCACGAGGGATGCACGGCGGTGATCTCGAGCTCCGCGTCGCCCTGATTCTCGACGACGAAATCGACGCTGACCTTCTCGCCCTTCGAAACGTCGCCGGCGTCGTGAATCGGCTCGGCGACGACCAGGCGCGGCGCGGGACCGGCAGGCGCCGCGGTCGCAACCGGCGGAGCCGGAGCCTGGGCTAGAGCCGCGGATGCGGCGAGGGCGGCGAAACCGTGCGCCAAAATGGCCAAGCCGGGAAGCCGCTTGGCGATCCGGCCGGCCGTCAGAACAGTGCGCTGAGACATCTTGTCTTCCTCCCTCACTTCGGTTCGCGGATTGTCCGGGGGTCCGGTGCGGCGATACTATGCTCCGTGCGCTCGCGCTCGCGAGGATCTGTGCCCGGAACCCCCACCCTGCACATTCACTTGATCGCCGTCGGCGGCACGGGAATGGCTCCGCTCGCTTGCCTCTTGCAAGGCGAGGGCCACGTTGTGACGGGATCCGACGGGCCCCTCTATCCGCCGATGAGTACCCTGCTCGCGGCGGCCGGAATCGAGCCTCGTGTGGGGTTCTCGCCTGCCCACCTCGCTCCGCGTCCCGACCTGGTCGTGGTCGGCAACGCGGTGCCACGCAGCAATCCCGAGGCGGTCGAGGCCGAGCGGCTCGGTCTGCCGCGGCTGTCGATGCCCGAGGCGCTGGCGCGCTTCTTCCTGGGCGACCGGCAGCCCCTGGTGGTCGCCGGAACCCACGGCAAGACCACGACGACGTCGATGGCTGCCTGGGTCTACACCGCCGCCGGCGCAGATCCCGGTTTTCTCGTCGGCGGCATTCCGGTCGACCTCGGAGCGAGTTTCCGGCGCGGCGGCGGCGCCCGGTTCCTGATCGAGGGGGACGAGTACAACGCCGCTTACTTCGACCGTGGCGCGAAGTTCCTGCACTACCGTCCCGAGACGCTCCTGCTGACCTCGGTCGAGCACGATCACGTCGACCTGTATCCGAGCCATGCCGCGCTGCTCGACGCTTACTCGCGCCTGGTCGACCTGGTCCCGGAGCGGGGCGCGGTCATCGCTTGCGCGGACTCTCCCGGAGTGGTCGAGATCGCGCGCCGCGCCCGCGCTCCGGTCGTGCTGTACGGCGCTGGCCCACGAGCCGAGATCCGATTCGCCACACCCCCGGTGCATGACGGACAGGGGACCCGCTTCCGCGTCGTCGAGCGCGATGGCAGCGAACACGACGTGCGGATGGGTGTCTGGGGCGACCACAACGCCGTCAACGCCCTCGCCGTCTGGGCCGCTGCGCGGCGCGACGGTCTGCCCCCGGAGGTCATTGCCGCGGCGTTCGCGCGCTTTCGCGGCATCAAGCGCCGCCAGGAGATCGTCGCCGAGGCCGGCGGCATCACGGTGCTCGACGACTTCGCGCATCATCCGACAGCGGTCGACAAGACGCTCGAGTCGCTGCGCGCACGATTCGGCGCGCGCCGCCTGGTGGTCTGTTTCGAGCCGCGCAGTCTCTCGGCCGGCCGGGCCGCGTTTCATGGCGGCTACCGCGAGGCGTTCCGCTGGGCGGACCGCGTGCTGTTCGCGCCGCTGTTCCACCGCGATCGCCTGGTGCCCGAGGATCGCCTCGACCTCGCCGGCCTCGCGGCGGAGCTGACCGCGGCGGGTGTCTCGGCGACTCTGGCCGAATCGCTCGAGGAGCTCGCGGCAGAAGTGGTTGCCGAGCTCGCGTCGGGCGACGTCGTGGTCACGATGTCCTCGGGGGCTTTCGGCGGCCTGGCCGGCCGCATCGGCGAGGAGATCGAGGCGCGAGCAGCGGCGCCGAGCGAAGCGGCAAGAGGCGGAACCGCCGGTCCTCCGTGCTAGCATGCTGGCACACCCGCGGAGCGATCGAAGAGAGCTATCCGAGAGGAATCCAGGCGCGCGAGCCTCATGACCTATCCCGGCGACTCCTCGCTCTCTCCCGAGATTCAACAGCGGATTCTCACCACATACCGCCAGACCCTCCAGCTCGCCAGCCAGGGCGACAACCGGGAGGCCCTGCTCGGCTGCGACTTCGTGGTGCGGCTCGATTCGCAGTTCAGCCCCGCGCGTACGCTGCAGCAGATGATCCAGTCCGGCAGCCCCCAGGAGGTGTTCGGCGAGTTGCTCGAAGCGCTGGACGCGATCGCGCCGCCGGCCGCGACGGCGGCCGGGTTCGACGACGTGCCGGAGCTGCGACTGGAGTTCGGTGCGGGCGCGGAGACGCAGGGCGGGACGGCGGACCTCGCCGCTCGGCTCGGCGAGTTGCTCGCCGAACGGCGCTTCCGGGAGCTCATCGCGCTGGCTGAAAGCGAGCGCCGAAGTGTCGCCTCCGACCCCGCCTTGCGCCAAGTGGTCGAGACGGCACGCGCTCGTCAGGAGGCCGAGCCCTACGTCATGACGTTCCTCGATCCGGCGCGCCAGGCCCTCCAGGCCGGCGAGACGGACGAGTTCGATCGCCTGATGCGCAAGGCGCGAGCGCTCGACGAGAGTCACCCCGCGCTCGCCGAGCTCGATCAGGCCAAGATCTACTACTCGGACCCCGGGCGTTTGCTCGGGGGGCGCCGCCGCGGCCTTGCGACCGAAGAAGGGGCGAGCGCACCGGCCGCCGGGGACTCCGAAGCTGGCGGTTTCGACAGCTCTCTCGAGTTGCCCGAGCTCGATTTCTCGGCGCCGATCTCGGACGGCGACGGATTCGACCTCGGCGGCGACGAGTCGTCGGAGCGAACCGGCGGGGGCGAGGGGGCGGGCCGAATCGCCGAGCTCATGAGCGACGGTGACGGCGCGTTCGAACGGGGCGAGTACCAGGCCGCGATCGACGCCTGGTCGCGGATCTTCCTCATCGACATCGACCACCAGGAGGCGGCGCAGAGGATCGAGCAGGCACGCCAGCTCAAGGCGGAGCGCGAGCGCGAAGTCGAGGAGCATTTCCACGATGCCGTCGAACGCTTCGACAACGGCGACTATGCCGCGGCGCAGGAGGGCTTCGAGCGCGTGCTGGGGCTGCAGTCCGGGTACGTGCTCGCCCAGGAGTATCTCGAGAAGATCGAGGAACGGCGCCAGGGCGGTCCTGTGGGCGCGCCGCCCCTCGAGCCTGTGTCCACGTCGCCGCTGGCCGCCGGCACCTCGACGCCCCGAACCGCAGCCCGCGACGAGCTCTCCGAAGAGATCTTGGTGCCGCCCGAGCCCGGCCAGGAGCGCCCGGTTCGCCGGAGCGCCGCCCTTTCCGGTACGGCGGTCGCCGCCAAGCGGCGCGCTGGGCTCTCGCTCCGCTTTCTCGTGATCGGCGGCGCCGTGCTCGCCCTGCTCGGGGTGGCGGGCTGGTTCGTGCTGAATCGCTGGGACAGTCTCTTCCCGAACGCCAAGGCGGTCGCCACGCCAGCGCCCGCCGTCGCCGATCCGATCGTCAAGGCGCGGCGGCTCCATGACGAGGGCAAAACAGCGCTCGCGATTGCCCAACTGCGCCGGATTCCGCCTGAAGATCCGCGCTACGGTGAAGCGCAGTCTCTGGTGTCGCAATGGGAAGCGATCGAAGAGGAGGCCGAGCAGCCGACGATTTCGGCGGCGCAGGCGCTGCGCCGGCGCGAGCTGATCGATGCCGCCAGAGTGGCGCTCGCCAACGGCAGGAACGCGCTCGCCCGCTCGCAGCTCCAACGGGCTGGCGCGATCGCGCCGCTCGCGGGCGAGGAGGGGCAGCTCGTGGCCAGCGCTGAGGAGGGTCTCGCATCGTTCGCCTTGGAGCTCGAGCTCTATCGGGACGGCGAGTACGAGTACCTGCTCAATCAGCTCTGGCGCCGGCGCGAGGCGGAAAAGGGCAATCTCGATCTCGACCAACTGCTCGTCGATTCCTACTACAACCTCGGCGTGATCGACTTGCAGCGCGGGGATCCGGCCGCTGCCCTCGACAAGTTCCGCGAGGCGCGCAAGCTCGACGCCGACGACTCGTCGCTCGAGCGGCTCGAGCGCTTCGCGGCGGCCTACGAACGGAAGGGCGAAGATCTGCTCTACCGGATCTTCATCAAGTACATCCAGTCGCGATGAGCCACTCGACGCCAGACGAGCCGACTCTCTTCGACCTGCCGCTGGCTCGACCGCCGAGCGAGGGGGCAGTGACCGAGAGCGAGCCTCCGGAAGTGGCGGGCGAAGAGCCTCGGGCCTCGCAGTCGACGCGTCGACGGCGACCCGAGCCAGCGGTCCCGCCCGCGTCGCTCTCACTCTTCGATGAGCCCGAGCGTCGGCAGCCCGCGCGCGGCGCTCGAACCGAGCGCGCCGGACCGCGTCCCTTGCCGCCGATCCGGGTGGAGCCGATGGAGCCGACAGAGTATGTCCCGCTCGCCGTCCGCGCGCGCGCCAGCGCGGGCGACCTGATCGTCCTAGCGGCGGTCGGAGCCGTCGCGGCGACCGGCGCGCGAGCGCTCGGAGCGCGAATCGGTGTGGAGCAGTTGGCGCCGCTGTTCGTCTTCCTGCTCGCCTGGAGCTTCGTCTACACGGTGATTTCGCTGGCTTTCTGGGGACAGACGCCCGGCATGGCGTGGGTGGGAATCTCCGCTCGCAGCGCGGAAGGGGAGCCCCTGTCGTTCGGGCAGACGGCGCGACGCTGGCTCGGCTGCTGGCTCACCTGGGCGTTCGCGGGGCTGCCCGGCCTCCTCGCTCTGTCCGGCACCTCGCTCGCCGATCGCCTCAGCAGCTCCCGCCTCTATGAGGCGCCCGAGGCGCTGGCCGCTCCCGAAGCCGGCGTCTGAGCCTCCTGGCGCGAGCGCCGCGCGATCCCGAAGGCTACCCAGAGATTGCCTGCTGCTGTCGCGGCCGCGAAGATGGCGAGGGTCGGCGCGCCAGGTACCAGGGCCGCGAGGCCGCCCAGTTGGTAGAGGATCCCCGTCGTACGCAAGGCCGATAGCGAGAGCCCGCCGAGCGCGAAGAAAGAATGGCCCAGCAGCAGCAGCCAGAGCCCTGGTAGCGCCGCCGCGGCATCGAGCCAGACCAGCAGCGCCGAGAGCACGACGGCGACAAGCGAGAGATTGCCCTGCACCCGCATCGCCCACGCGCCGAGCGGGCCGCCGCGGGCCGTGCGTCGGGCCACGAGCAATGCTGCGCCCTCGCAGGCTCCCCCCAGCAGGATCGCGACAGACCAGGCGAGGATGACGCCCGCCTCCCGCCCGAGGGCGAAGGCGCGCGGGGTCGCGAGCGCGGCGCTCGGCAGCACGACGGCCCAGGCGATCCAGGGCAGGGGCGAAGCGAGGTAGGCACGGCTGGCGCGTTGAAAGGCGGAGCGTGCGACGGCGGCCTCCTCGAGCTCGGGGCCGCGCTCGTCCGCGCCGAACAGCGTGTCGTAGGCCGATCCGTCGTGCGTCACGGCGCCGAGCCTAGCGAGCGGCGCGGGCGAGAGAGCGGGCGCGGTCGAGCGCCTGCTGCTTCTTCTCGTGCTCGATCGTGGTCGAGCTGGGGAGCTCACCCGCGCTTGCCAGGCTCGCCTTGGCGGCCGCGGCCGAGATCGCGTCGCTCTCGATCGCCTCCTCGGTCAGCACCGTCAACTTGTCCTCGACCATCTGGGCAAAGCCGCCCGAGATGAACAGCGCGCGCTTCGAGCCGTCCGCCGCCTCGACCCGCAGCAGGCCCGAGCCGAGCTGGGTCAACAGCGGCGCGCGCCGCGCGAGGAAGCCCATTTCACCGTCGAAGGTCGGCACCACGACGAAGCGGGCGTCGGTCGCGAGCACTTCGCGCTCGGGCGTGACGACCGAAAGGCGGAACGCGGCGGCCATCGCCTCAGCTCCGCTCCATCCGTTCGGCGGCCGCCGCGGCGTCCTCGATCGCGCCGACGTACATGAAGGCCTGGTCCGGCAGGTGGTCCCACTTGCCGTCGCACAGCTCTTCGAACGAGCGGATGGTCTCGTCGCGCGCCACGTAGACGCCCTTGAAACCGGTGAACTGCTCGGCGACGAAGAACGGCTGCGACAGGAAGCGCTCGATCTTGCGGGCGCGGCGGACGACGACCTTGTCGTCCTCCGACAGCTCGTCGACGCCCAGGATCGCGATGATGTCCTGCAGATCCTTGTAGCGCTGGAGCAGCTGCTGGACGCGGCGGGCGACCTTGTAGTGGCGCTCACCGACGATCTCCGGGGCCACGATGCGGGACGAGGAGGCGAGGGGATCGACCGCCGGGTAGATGCCCTTCTCCGAGATCGAGCGCTCGAGGTTCACCGTCGAGTCGAGGTGGGTGAAGGCGTTGGCGGGCGCCGGGTCGGTGTAGTCGTCGGCCGGCACGTAGATCGCCTGGATCGAGGTTACGGCGCCGCGCTTGGTCGAAGTGATCCGCTCCTGGAGCTCGCCCATCTCGGTGGCGAGCGTCGGCTGGTAGCCGACCGCCGAGGGCATGCGTCCCAGGAGCGCGGAAACCTCGGAGCCGGCCTGGGTGAAGCGGAAGATGTTGTCGATGAAGAGCAGCGTGTCGGCGCCGGTCTGGTCGCGGAAGTGCTCGGCCATGGTGAGGGCCGAGAGCGCGACGCGCAGGCGGGCGCCCGGCGGCTCGTTCATCTGGCCGAAGACCATGACGGTCTGGTCGATGACGCTCTTACCGGTGTCGCCGATCTTCGCCTCTTGCATCTCGAGCCAGAGGTCGTTGCCTTCGCGGGTCCGCTCGCCGACGCCGGCGAAGCAGGAGTAGCCGGAGTGGAATCGGGCGAGGCGGGCGATCAGCTCCTGGATGATGACGGTCTTGCCGACGCCGGCGCCGCCGAACAGGCCGGCCTTGCCGCCGCGCACGAGCGGGCAGAGCAGGTCGATCACCTTGATGCCGGTCTCGAAGATCTCGGTCTTGGTCGAGAGCTCGGGCAGCTCCGGCGGCAGTCGGTGGATGGCGCGCCGCTCCGTGGTCGTGACGGGGCCGCGGTCGTCGATCGGCTCGCCGACGAGATTGAAGACGCGGCCGAGGGTCTCGATCCCGACCGGCACCGTCACCGCCTGGCCGGTGTCGAAAATCTGCTCGCCCCGGGCGAGGCCGTCGGTCGAGCCGAGCGACACGGCGCGGACCTGACCGCCACCGAGATGCTGCGCGACTTCGCACCAGAGTGTCTCGGTGAAGGTCTCGTCGAGCACGGTGCGCTCGACCTCGACGCGGAGCGCGTTGTAGAGAGCGGGCATCCGGTCCTCGGCGAACTGCGCGTCGAGGGTCGAGCCGATGATCTGGGTGATCGTGCCAACGTTGGCTTCGGTGGTGCCAGCGACGGGGGCGGTCGTCATCGTATGGACCTCATTCAAGCGATAGCGTTGGCGCCGCCGACGATGTCGAGCAGCTCCATCGTGATGTGCGTCTGGCGAGCGCGGTTGTACTGGCGCGTCAGCTTCTTGATCATGTCCCCGGAAGCCTCGGTCGCCGCCTTCATGGCGACCATGCGCGCGACCTGCTCCGAGACGTTGGCGTCGAGAAAGGCCTGGAACAGCCGAACGCGCACGGTGGCCGGCAGCAGCGCCGAAAGCAGCTGCGCCGGATTCGGCCGGATCTCGAAATCGATCGCGCGCGCCGGCGGCTCTTCGCTGGTCGCCTCCGGCGCGGCATGGACGAGCGGCAGCAGCTGGGCGATCTCCGGGCGCTGGCGCCCAGCCGAGAAGAAGCGCATGTAGGCGACTTGGACCGACGACACTCTGCCCGCGAGAAAGTCCTCGATCAGAGCGTTGGCCACCGGTTCGACTTGATCGAAGCGGGGCGCGTCGCCGATCGCGGTCGACTGCCCAGCCAGCGCCTGTTTGCGGAAGCGGAAGAAGGAGATCCCCTTCTTGCCGAAGACCCGGAGCTCGTGCTCGCGCTCGCCCTGGCGCCACTCCTCGAGCTGCGCCAGGGCGGTGCGCAGGATGTTGGCGTTGTAGCCGCCACACAGGCCGCGTGAGCTGGTCAGGACCATCAACGCCGCCGGCGCCGACGAGTTCTGGCTCTCGAGCAGCGGGTGGTCGATGCCCTCGGCGCCGCGCGCGAGATCGCCAACCATCTCGGCCAGCTTCTCGGTGTACGGCCGCGAGGCGACCGCCCGCGTGAAGGCGGCCTGGAAGCGCGCCGTCGCGATCAGCTGCATCGTCCGCGTGATCTTGCGGATGTTGCCGATCGACTTCCGGCGCTTGACGAGGACCCTGCGATTGGCCATGTTGGGCTCGCCCGGATTACGGCTTGTGCCGCTCTTCGGCCAGGCGCTTGACGTACTGCGCCTTGAAGTTGGTCTGGACTTCGAGCAGCTTCGTCGCGACGTCGTCCTCGAGCTCTCCGGATTCGCGCATCGCCTCGAGCAGCTCCGGGAATTCGTCGCGCAAGTGCTTGAGCATCTCGGTTTCGAACGGCAGGACCTCCGCGACCGGCAGGTCGTCGAGCACTCCCCTGGCGCCGGCGAAGATCGAGGCGATCTGCTCGAAGGTCTCGTAGGGCCGGTATTGCGGCTGCTTGAGCAGCTCGACCATGCGCCGGCCGCGATCGAGCTGCTTCTGCGTCGCGGTGTCGAGGTCGGTGCCGAGCTGGGCGAACGCCTCGAGCGAGCGGAACGCCGCGAGGTCGAGGCGCAGCGCCCCGACGATCTTCTTCATCGCCTTGCGCTGGGCGTTGCCGCCGACGCGTGAGACCGAGATGCCGACGTTGACCGCGGGGCGGACGCCGGCGAAGAAGAGGTCGGGCTCGAGATAGATCTGGCCGTCGGTGATCGAGATCACGTTGGTCGGGATGTAAGCCGAGACCTCGCCCTCCAGCGTCTCGATGATCGGCAGCGCCGTCATCGAGCCGCCGGAGTCGGGGAACTTGTGGACTCGGTGTTTGTCGGCGTCCGGCAGGCTGGCGCGAAACGCCTCGGCCTTCTCGCGGCCGTGCGGACGGTGGTAGAGGCCGATCTCGTCGTCGGGCCGCACCTCGGCGGGCGCCGCGAGCCCCTCGGGATGCCGTACCGCCTTCGCGCGCTCGGTCGAGTCCGCGGGCACTTCGGCCGGCACGACGCCGTACTCGTCGCGCAGCTTGGCGGCGCGCTCGAGCAAGCGCGAATGCAAGTAGAAGACGTCGCCCGGATAGGCTTCGCGACCGGGCGGGCGGCGCAGCAGCAGCGAGAGCTGCCGGTAGGCGGCCGCCTGCTTCGACAGGTCGTCGTAGATGCAGAGCGTCGCCTTGCCCTGGGCGTACATGAAGTACTCGGCCATCGCGGCGCCGGCGTAGGGCGCGATGTACTGGAGCGGCGCCGGGTCGGCGGAAGAGGCCGAGACGACGATGGTGTAGTCCATGGCGCCCTGCTCGCGCAGCTTCTCGATCAGGCCGACGACCGTCGACTCCTTCTGGCCGACGGCGACGTAGACACAGATGACGCCCTCCCCCTTCTGGTTGAGGATGGTGTCGATCGCGATCGCGGTCTTGCCGGTCTTGCGGTCGCCGATGATCAGCTCGCGCTGTCCGCGGCCGATCGGGATCATCGAGTCGATCGCCTTGATGCCGGTCTGCAGCGGCTCGTTGACAGGCTGGCGCTGGGCGATGCCCGGCGCCTTGAACTCCACCGGTCGGCGATGCGGCGTCTCGATGGTGCCGAGGCCGTCGAGCGGGCGGCCGAGCGGGTCGACGACGCGGCCGATCATCTTCTCGCCGCAGGGGACCGAGAGCAGCTCGCCGGTGCGGCGGACCTCGTCGCCCTCCTTGATGCCGAGGAACTCGCCGAGGATGACCACGCCGACCGAGCTCTCCTCGAGGTTGAAGACCTGGCCGAAGGCGCCGTTCTCGAAGGCGATCAGCTCGCCGGCCATGGCGTTCGACAGCCCGTAGACGCGGGCGATGCCGTCGCCGACCTCGAGCACCTTGCCGACCTCGGCGAGCTCGACCTCGCTGCGGTACTGCTGGATCTCCTCGGTAAGGACCGACGAGATCTCGTCGACTCTGAATCGCATGGCGGTGAGGCTCCTCGGTTCGTTCTGGATTCGATCTGACTATTGAGAGTTGGTGACGTAGCTGTTGTCGAAGTGCAGCTCGCGCGAGGCGCGGTCGAGCAGGTCGGCGCGCAGCCGCCCGAGCTCCGCGGTGATGCTCGAGTCGACCTTCTCGTCGCCGATCCGGACCACGAGCCCGCCGAGCAGCTCGGGTAGGACGGACTCCGCCAGGATCGGGCGCTTGCCGGTGCGCGCGGCCGCGGCCTGCACGAGCGCGCCGCGCTGCTCCGCGGTGAGAGGCACAGCGCTCGCGACCTGGACCTCGACGCGCCCCTCGTGCTTCAACCGGAGCTGGTGGGCCTCGGTCGCCACGGCGCGAATGAGATCCAGGCGCCGCTTGCGGCCCATCACCTGCAGCCCGTCGACCAGGACGTCGCTCGCTCGTCCCCGTAGCGCCTTCTCGATCAGCTCGCGCTTGCCGGCCGCATCGACCAAGGGGTTGACCAGCACGGCCTCGATGCCCGGGTCGCGGTCGAGCAGCTCGACGACGCCCTGGAGCTCCTCGGTGAGCTCGGCTTCCCGATCCGGCGCCGCCGCGAGCAGCGCCTGGGCGTAGATGCGCGCGAGCGCGATGACCTTGTCGTGAGAGGTCGTCATGACGTCAGTGCTTCGGCCCCGAGAGCTCGGCGATCGAGTCGCGGATCAGGCGTTCGTGGTCCTCGGCGCGGATCTCCCGCCCGAGCACGCGCTCGGCGACCTGCGTCGACAGGCGCGCGGTGACCGAGTAGAGATCCTTGACCGCCGTCTCGGTCGCGATCGCGATCTCGCGCTTGGCGCGCTCGATCGCCGCCGTGGCCTCGGCGCGCGCCTCCTCCTCGATCTTGTGCTTGACCGCCTCGGCGTCGCGCCGCGCCTCCTCGACGATCTCGGTCGCCTCCTTGCGCGCATGGACGAGCTTGTCGTTGTACTCCTTGAGGTGCAGCGCGGCGTCGTCCCGGTCCCGCTTGGCCTGCTCGAGCGCGGCACGGATGAACGCTTCGCGGTCGTTCAGGCCCTTCAAGATCGGCTTCCAGGCGAATCTGCCGAGGACGAAGACGACCAGGCCGAAGATGACCAGGGTCCAGAGGGCGTTGCCGACGTCGCCGGCGAAGACGCCGCCCGGCTCGCCCCCTTCGCTCGCCAGCGCCGCGCCGGCTGCGAACGCGCCGCCGAGAGCGGCGCCAAGAGTTCTCGATCGGTTCATCGTGGCTCCCTTGGCGGAGGCGCGCGGCACTGGCGCGGCTCCCGCCGGGTGGGTCCTCTTACTTGATCGCCGCGAGGAAGCCGCCGAGCACCGCGAACAGCGCGGCGCCTTCGATCATGGCCGCGGTGACGATCATCGCGGTGTTGATCTGGCCGGCGACTTCGGGCTGACGGGCCATCGACTCCACCGCCGCGCCGCCGACGCGGCCGATGCCGATGCCGGCGCCGATCACGGCGAGGCCGGCGCCGATCGCGCCGCCCAGGTTGGCCAACGCGTTGTTGGCGGCCGCGCCGGCTTCGGCGCCGCCCTCCGCCGCGAAGGCGGCCGGGGCGAACAGGAAGGCAAGGCCGAGCGCGGCGATCATCAGGGCGATCTTCGAGAGCTTCTTCGAGTTCATGGTCGGGGTCCCTCTCCTTTTGAAACTTGATGGATGCGCGCGGCCGTGCCGGCCGCCGCTGGTTGCGGTGCGGTCAGTGGTGCGCCTCGGCGCCCTCGGGGTGCTCGACGTGGTCGTGATGGACGTTGACCGACATCCCGATGAAGAGCGCGGTCAGGAAGCTGAAGATGAACGCCTGCAGGAAAGCGACGAAGACCTCGAGCAGGCTGATCGCCAGCGCGCCGGCGACGACCAGCACCGAGATCCCCAGCCCGCCCGCCATGCCGAGAGCCGTTCCCGCCGACAGGATCAAACCGACAAGCACGCCGAGCAGGATGTGGCCGGCCATCATGTTGGCGAAGAGGCGGACGGCGAGCGCGAAGGTCTTGGCGCACAGGCCGATCAGCTCGACCGGCACGAGAAGCGGCGCGAGCGCGATCGGCCCCGGGCAGAAGTGCTTGACATAGGCCATGCCGCCGAAGCGCAACCCGTTGGTGACCATCAGGATCAGGGTGAGGACCGCCATGGTCGCGGTCACCCAGATGTTGCCGGTGGCGGTGCCGCCGAGATGGATGCCGGCGAACGCCGAGACCGCGGGAATCGGGATCAGGCCGAGCAGGTTGACGGTCAGAACCCAGAAGAAGGCGCTCCAGACGTAGGGGATGAACCTGTCGGTGTGCGCCCCGAGCACGGGCTCGGCGACTTCCTTGCGCAGGTACTGGCAGACCGTTTCGAAGAAGTTGCCCCAGCCGGTCGGCACCAGCCGGCCGATCGGGTCCTTGCCGGCGCGGCGGCGCACCAGCATCGGCACGAACGCGGTCAGCAGCAGCCCCGCGACGATCATCATCAGGATCTGGTCCGAGAGGACCGTGATCTTCTGCGCCGGCGTCAGGAAGCCCAGGTCGGCGTCGATTTGCGCCAACGGATGCTGGACGACGTGACTGAGCGGATTGTCCGCGACCATCGAGCGACTCCCTCTTCGGTCAACCTGCCGACCGTCTGCCTACCTGCCCGTCGCCGGCGGCGAGCCAGCGCACCGTCCAGCGGGTCTCCGCGACCAGCAGAGCGATGTAGGCGACCCCCACCCAAACCAGGAAGGGCGTCCGCGCGATGCCGGTGCCGAGCGCCAGCGCCAGCGCGCCGGCGAGCGTTCCGCCCGCGCGCAGCGCCATCGCCTTGCCCGCGACGGCGTGCGTCCGGTCCGTCCCGCCCGCCGCCACCGCGAACAGCACCGGCAGCGTGCCGAGCGCCGCGCCGGCGAAGGCGACCGCGCAGCCCGCGGCCAGCGCCTCGAGGCCCGCCGCGCCCGCCCACCGGCTCGTCGGCAACCAGCCGACGGCGATCGCGATCCCGAGCGCCAGGACGCTCGCCCCGAGCCAGCTCGCTGCGGCCGTGCCGACCCGATTCACCGCTTCCTCTCCTCGTCCCGCGCCGATCGATCCGATTCCGCCGCCTCCTTCGAGGCGCCGAGAGCCGTCTTGATCAGGTTGTACAACCCGCCCGCGATGCCGATCACGGAGAGCGTGATCAGCGCCTTCGGAGCGCTGCCGAGCTGGCGATCGATCCACCAGCCGATCAGAGCGCCGCCGGCGATCGAGCCGGCGAGCTCGAAACCGAGCCCGGCGAGCTTCAGCCACGCCCTCGGCGGGTTTCGATCGTCCACCCAGAGCCCTCGGCGATGAACGGGTTGCGGACCCGAAAACGTCAGGAAAAGTCTGGGATCCCCCCCAGCGGGCACCCACGAATCCGGCCCCGAAGAGCCAGCCCTGCCCAGCGCGCGAAGGCTATCAGAGCCCCCGCGAACCGGGCAACCCGCCGCCCGCCGCGCGAGGCGGTCGGCGTTGTCACCTGCTCGCCGCCGTCGCCGTCGTTCAGCGGTTCACAGCCGGGAGCGGGTCCGAGGCGGTACGTTCGGGCCGGTGATCCGGCCATGAGCTTCCGCCCTCTCGCTCTCGCTCCGATCCTGCTCGTCTCCCTGCTGGTTCCGGGGGGCGCTTCGGCGCAGATCTTCGCCGACGACTTCGAGTCGGGGACGCCCTGGCACTGGTCGGCGCTGCCCGGCGGGGTCGATCCGCGCGCTGTCTGCACGCCGCCGATCGCGCCGGTCGACATGACGGGGGCCTTCGTCGTCGGCGAGGACGGGCGGCACGCTCTGCGACGAGGCGGGGCTGCGCGCCGGCATCGCCGCCGCGCTCGCCGCCGGGCACGGCAAGGTGGCGTTCGCCTGCGGCGCCGCGCCGGTCACGATCGAGGTGGCCGCCGAGGTCGCGACCGCCGAGACGCTGACGATCGACGGCGGCGGGCTGGTCGCGCTCTCGGGCGGCGGCACGACCCGGATCCTCGCCCTGCGCCCGCCCTACCAGGCCTCGCCGATGCCGATCCTGACGCTCCAGAACCTGACGCTCGTCGACGGCTACACCGGCAACCTGCCCGGGACGACGACAACGAGCGGCGGCGCGGCGATCTACAAGGACCGCTTCGGCCACCTGCGCGTCCTCGACAGCGTCTTCGCGGGCAACGCCGGCCCGGCGACCGGACAGGACGTCGCGGGCGGCGCGATCTACTCCTTCGGCGAGGGGGCGACGACGCTCGTTCGCAGCCGCTTCACCGGCAACCGCTGCTCGTCGGGCGGCGCGCTGGGCGCGCTCGGCATCACCAGCGAGCACCAGCTCCTGGTCTACAACAGCCTGCTCGATTCGAACGCCGCCACCGGCAGCGGCGGCAACCCCGGCAACGGCGGCAACGGCGGCGCGATCTACATGGACGGCGCGAACCAGAGCGTCACGCTCTGCGGCACGATGATCTCGGCCAACGACGCCAACGCGCGCGGCGCCGGCATGTTCCGCGTCTCGAACAACGGCGTCGGCCCGCAGACCATCGACCGCACGACGGTGATCGGCAACCAGAGCCCGGCGGGGCCCGACTCGCAGGCTGGCGGCCTCTACCTCCAGGGCCTCCAGCTCACCATCACCGGCTCGACCGTGGCGGGGAACGTCGCGAGCAGCGCGGGCGGCCTGTTCGTCTGGACCAACCCCGGCACCCAGACCCTCTCGATGACCAACTCGACGGTCGCCGAGAACCGGGCGCGCACCGCGCTCGGCGCGGGGATGGCGGTGGCGAGCGGTGTCACGGGCTCGCTCCACCACGTCACGCTCGCGCGCAACCACAACGAAGGCGCGACCTCCTTCGCCAGCGCGCTCTCCGGCGGCAACGGGCTCGCGCTCTCGAACAGCCTGGTCGCGGACAACAGCAAGGTCTTCATCTGGGAGAACACCAGCTGCAACTTGACCCACGCCGGCGGCGCGACCTTCCAGTGGCCCGAGCAGAACGCCGGCGGCCAGAGCGAGCTCCCCTGCTCGGCGTCGACCACTTTCCTCGACGGCGGGATCGGCCCACTCGCCTGGAGCGGCGGCCCCACCCCGACCTTGGCGCCGACCCACCCGGCGCTCGACGGCGGGGCCACCGCGGGCTGTCCCGCGACCGACCAGCGTGGCGCGCCGCGCGCCGCCCTCTGCACGCCGGGCGCCGTCGAAATGCCCTGAAGCGGCATCGAGCCGAGCCGTCCGGTCTCGGCCAGGTCCGTGGGACCGCCGACCCGCGCGAGGACGCCGCCGGGCGCGTGCGCGGGAAGGCGATAGGCTCGCTTCGACGTCGAACGGAGGGAGACCCGAATGAGCGTGGACAATCGCGCGGAGTTGGCGCGGCGGCTGGCGGCGGCGCGGGCGGGTGGGGGCGAGAAGCGCTCCGCGAAACAGCACGAGGAGGGCAAGCTGACCGCCCGGGAGCGGGTGGAGCTGCTGCTCGACCCGGGCTCGTTCGTCGAGCTCGACGGCCTGGTCGAGCACCGCTGCGTCGATTTCGGCATGGAGAAGCAGCGCATCCCGGGCGACGGCGTGGTCTGCGGCTACGGCACGATCGACGGCCGGTTGGTCTACCTCTTCGCCCAGGACTTCACAGTCTTCGGCGGCTCGCTCTCGGAGACCAACGCCATCAAGATCTGCAAGGTGATGGACCTCGCGATGGACAACGGCGCGCCGGTCATCGGTCTCAACGACTCCGGCGGCGCGCGGATCCAGGAGGGGGTCGCCTCGCTCGGCGGCTACGCCGACATCTTCCTGCGCAACACGCTCGCCTCGGGAGTGGTGCCGCAGATTTCGGCGATTCTCGGCCCGTGCGCCGGCGGCGCGGTCTATTCGCCGGCGATCACCGACTTCATCCTGATGGTCGAGGGCACGAGCTACATGTTCGTGACCGGCCCGGACGTGATCCGGACCGTCACCCACGAGGAGGTCACCAAGGAGGACCTGGGCGGCGCCACGACCCACGCCAGCAAGAGCGGCGTCAGCCACTTCACCTTCGGCAACGACGCGGCCTGCCTGATGGGGATTCGCGAGCTGCTTTCCTACTTGCCGTCGAACAACCTCGACGATCCGCCACCGGGCACCTCGGATGACGACCCCGATCGCGAAGAGCCGTCGCTCGATACGCTGGTGCCGGAGGATCCGAACAAGCCCTACGACATCAAGAAGCTGCTCGCGGCGGTGGTCGACGACGGCACGTTCCTCGAAGTGCACGCCGACTACGCGAAGAACCTGGTGGTCTGCTTCGCCCGTCTCGGCAATCGTTCGGTCGGCATCGTCGCCAATCAGCCCGCCTACCTGGCCGGGGTGCTCGACATCGACGCGTCGCTCAAGGGCGCCCGCTTCGTCCGGTTCTGCGACGCTTTCAACATCCCGCTCGTAACCTTCGAAGACGTGCCGGGATTCCTGCCCGGCACCCAGCAGGAGTACGGCGGCATCATCAAGCATGGCGCGAAGCTCCTCTACGCCTTTGCCGAGGCGACCGTGCCCAAGCTCACGGTGATCACGCGCAAGGCGTACGGCGGCGCCTACTGCGTCATGGCTTCGAAGCACATCCGCACCGACGTGAATCTCGCCTATCCGACCGCGGAGATCGCGGTGATGGGGCCGGAAGGGGCGGTCAACATCCTTTATCGCCGCGAGCTCGCGGCGGCCGGCGAGCGGACGGCCGAAGTGCGCACCGAGAAGATCGCCGAGTACCGGGCCAAGTTCTCGAATCCCTGGGTCGCCGCCGAACGAGGGTATATCGATGCCGTCATCGAACCGCGGCGCACCCGGCCCGAGCTCGTGCGGGCGTTGCGCCAGCTGGCGGGCAAGCGGCAGAGCGTGCCCGCCAAGAAGCACGGCAACCTGCCGCTCTGATCGGCGGCCGTCCCGGTCAGAGGTAGCCGAGAGCTCGCAGCTCCTCGAGGTCCTCGGCGCCGAGGATCCCGAGCGCGTCGTCTCCGGCGGGCGCGAGCAGAGTCGTCCGGAAGGCGCGCAACGTGGCGGCGAGCGTCTCGCAGCGTGCGTCCCAGCCTTCGGCCGCCAAGTTCCGGAGCTCGCCAGGATCGTTCGCGAGGTCATAGAGCTCGTAGGCACCACTCTCGAGCGCGAGGAGCTTGAGCGGTCCGACCCGCACCGACCACCCTCCGCCGGTCTGCGCGAAGACCGGGCGACCGGGCTCTTCGGCGCCTTCGATCACTGGCACCAGGGAGCGGCCGCGCGGCGCCGGCGGCGCGACCCCGACACCGGCGAGATCGAGCAGCGTCGGCGCCACGTCGATGAGGCTGACCAAGGTCGTGCGAGAGCCGCGCGGTCGTTCGGGGTGATCGGGGAGCCGGACCACGAGCGGCACCCGCAGCTCTTCCTCGTACGGCAGGTGTCCATGCATCAGCGGACCGTGGGCGCCGAAGGACTCGCCATGGTCCGAGGTGACGACGACGATGGTGTCGCGCCAACGCCCGCCGGCGCGGAGCATTTCGACGAGCTCGCCGATCGCCGCGTCGACGAAAGCGACTTCGTGGTCGTAGCGGGCCTCGAGCGCGGCCCGGGTCGCCTCGTCGAAGTGCTCTTCCTGCCAGGCGTAGACCCATTGCAGCCCCTGCGGCGGCTCGTGCTCCAACGCGGTGGGGCCCAGGCCGAGGTCACCGGCCGCCGGTAGGCGGCTGTTGTAGGGCCAGTGGACGTCGAGGTAGTGGATCCAGGCGAAGAGCGGCCGCGCGTCCCGCTCGGCGAGCAGATCGCGGAAGATCGCATTCAAATCGAGAGCGGTTTTGGCGCGCCGCCACTCGAAGCGTTCGAAGCCCTGGGCGAACCCCAACTTCTTCTGCAGGTGGACCTGGTTGACCACGGCCAGCGTCTGATAGCCGGCGTCGCGGAAGCGTTCGGCCAGAGTCGTCGACGAGCGCGGCAGCTTCTCGGTGACGAACCGCCCGGTGGTATCGGCCTCGCCGAGGCGAACCAGGCCGTGCTCCGAGGGGTAGAGCGAGGTCATCAGGGTCGCCATCGCCGGCTTGGTCCAGGTCGCTGAGGAGTACGCATCGGTGAACCAGACCCCCTCGGCGGCGAGCCGATCGAGGTGAGGAGTCAGCGGTCGCGGGTATCCCGCGATCCCCAGCCGGTCGGCCCGGAGCGCGTCGACCACGACCAGGACGACATCGGGCGGAGGTTCCGCTTCCCGCGGCGCTGACGGGGCGCAGGAAGCGCCGAAGGCGAGCAGCGGGATCGCCGTGAGCAGACGGACGGCGCACGGGTGCCGGCGGATGGTCATCGGCGCGGAGCGTAGCGCGTCCCGGCCGAGCCGCTCCACTCGGGCCGGCCAGAGGCTGCCCGCCGCTGGTAGACTGCCGCGGCCCGGGAGCGCCAGGCGAAGTCGTCGCGGCCCGGATCCACGACTGTGAGGAGTAGCTCGATGCGTGAGAAGGATCGCAAGCTGCGGCGCCGCCGCCAGCGCAGGACCGAGAGGCTGAGGGAGCGCAACCAGCAGGAGGTGGCGAAGCGCCGAGCGGCGCGCCCCGAGGCCTCCAAGCGCCCCGCCAAGGGGGGCGGTGAGGAGGCTGCGGCCGAGGGGGGCGAGGAGAAGGCGACCAGGAAGAAGCCGGCCGCGAAGAAGCCGACCGCGAAGAAAGCGACCGCGAAGAAGGCGACCACGAAGAAGGCGGCCGCGAAGGAAGCTCCGGCCGGGCCGTCCCCAGCCAAGAAGACCGCGGCGAAGAAGACCGAGGGCGCCGCCAAGAAAACGACGCGCAAGACCGCGGCCAAGAAAGAGAAGCCCGCCAAGAAGTCGGAGAAGCCGGAGGCGCCGGAGCCGGACGCAGGCTGAGGCGGGGCGAGCAGCGATGAAGATCGCCGTCGGCGCCGACCACGCCGGTTTCGAGCTCAAGACGAGCCTGCTTGCTCGCCTCGAGGCCGGAGGCCACCAGGTCATCGATTGCGGCACGAGCTCTGCGGATTCCGTCGACTATCCGGATTTCGCCGCCGCGGTCGCCGCACGCCTCCTCGCCGGTGAGGCGGAGCGGGGCCTGCTCGTCTGCGGCACCGGAGTCGGCATGGCGATCGGCGCCAACCGGATGCGCGGCGTCCGGGCGGTCGCCGCGAGCGATCTCTTCACGGTGCGGCTATCGCGCGAGCACAACGACGCCAACGTGCTCGCGCTCGGCGCTCGCATCGTGGCGCCGGCTCTGGCCGAGGCGATCCTCGACTTGTTCCTCGCGACGCCGTACGAGGGCGGGCGGCATGCTCGCCGGGTCGACAAGCTCGACGGAGCCGAGGCATGATCTTCCGGTCTCTCGAGGCGGGCGATCCCGCGGTCTTCGCCGCGATCGCTGACGAGCGGCGCCGGCAGAACGAGGGGCTCGAGCTGATCGCTTCCGAGAACTTCGCCAGCCGCGCGGTGCTCGAGGCGACCGGCAGCGTGCTGACCAACAAGTATGCCGAGGGCTACCCGGGACGTCGCTACTACGGCGGCTGCGAGGTGGTGGACCGGCTCGAAGCGCTCGCGATCGAGCGCGCCAAGGCGCTGTTCGGCGCGGAACACGCCAATGTCCAACCCCACTCGGGCACCAGCGCGAACATGGCGGTCTACTTCGCGATGCTCAAGCCGGGCGACACGCTGCTCGGAATGGACCTTGCGGCCGGCGGGCACCTGACCCACGGCCATCGTCTCTCCTACTCGGGACGGGACTTCAAGGTCGTCGCCTATGGCGTCGATCGCCGAAGCGAGCGGATCGACTACGACGAAGTAGAGCGGCTCGCGCTCGAGCATCGGCCGAAGCTGATCGTGGCGGGCGCCTCGGCCTACAGCCGGGTCATCGACTTCGAGCGCTTCGGCGCCATCGCCGAGCGTGCCGGCGCCCTGCTGATGGCCGACATCGCGCACATCGCCGGGCTGGTCGCGGCGGGCTTGCACCCTTCTCCGGTCCCGCATTGCCACTTCGTCACCACCACGACCCACAAGACCCTGCGTGGACCACGCGGCGGCATGGTTCTCTCCCGCTCGGAGTTCGCCAAGGCGATCGACCGGGCGGTCTTTCCCGGCATCCAGGGCGGACCGCTCGAGCACGTGATCGCCGCCAAGGCGGTCGCGCTCGGCGAAGCCGCCGGCGCTGAGTTCGCCGCCTATCAGCGGCAGGTCGTCGCCAACAGCGCGCACCTCGCCGCGGCCTTCGCCGAGCGCGGCTACCGGATCGTCTCGGGCGGCACCGACAACCACCTCTTTCTCGCCGACGTCGCCTCGCGGGGCCTGACCGGCACGGTGGCCGAGACGGCGCTCGACAAGGCGGGCATCACCGTCAACAAGAACACCATCCCCTTCGATCCCAACCCACCGCTGGTGGCGTCGGGAATCCGGGTCGGCACGGCGGCCGTCACCACCCGCGGCTTTTGCGAAGGGGAGATGGACGAGATCGCCGCGCTCGCCGCCGAAATCCTCGCCGACCCCGAGAGCGCCGAGACCCAAGCCGCGGTGCGCGCCCGGGTGCGCGCCCTCTGCCAACGCTTCCCGCTGTACGACGAGCTGTGATCCGGCGGCGCCCCGCCTGCTTCAGGCGGTTCGGACCATGACCAACTGGACTCCAGATTCCTGGCGGAGCCGCCCCGCGGCGCAGCAGCCGGTCTATGCCGATGCGGAGGCGTTGGCGCGGGCGACGGCGGAGCTCGCGGGTCTGCCGCCGCTCGTCACCTCGTGGGAGATCGAGTCGCTCAAGGAGCAGCTCGCCGAGGCCGCGGCGGGGCGCGCGTTCCTGCTGCAGGGGGGCGACTGCGCCGAGACGCTCGCCGACTGCACGTCGTCGGCGATCGCGGCGAAGCTGAAGATCTTGCTGCAGATGAGCCTGGTGCTGGTGTGGGGGTTGCGCACGCGCGTGGTGCGCGTCGGCCGGTTCGCCGGCCAGTACGCCAAGCCCCGCTCCTCGGACTTCGAGGAGCACGAAGGCTCGCGCCTGCCGACCTACCGGGGCGATCTGATCAACCGCGCGGGATTCTCGGTCGCGGAGCGGGAGCCCGATCCGCAGCTGCTGCTGCGCGGCTACGAGCGCTCGGCGCTCACCATCAACTTCATTCGCGCGCTGATCGACGGCGGCTTCGCGGACCTGCACCATCCGGAGTACTGGGATCTGGGCTTCGTCGAGCATTCGCCGCGCGCCGTGGAATACCGGCGCATGGTCGAGGGGATCGGCGATTCGCTGCGTTTCGTCGAGACGCTCGCCGGCCGGACGGTCGCCGGAATGAACCGGATCGACTTCTACACCAGCCACGAGGGCCTGCATCTCCTCTACGAGCAGGCGCAGACGCGCGAGGTGCCGCACCGGCCGGGTTGGTACAACCTCGCCACGCACTTCCCCTGGATCGGCATGCGTACGGCCGATCCCGCCGGCGCCCACGCCGAGTACTTCCGCGGGCTCGCCAACCCGATCGCGGTCAAGGTCGGTCCGGCGACGACGCCGGAGCAGCTCGCGCGACTGCTCGAGCTGCTGCATCCCAACGACGAGCCCGGTCGGCTCACCCTGATCCATCGCTTCGGCGCGCCGCGTATCGAGGCGGGCTTGCCGCCTCTGGTCGAGACCGTGAAGCGAAGCGGCAAGAGCGTGCTCTGGGTCTGCGACCCGATGCACGGCAACACCGTCACGACCGCGGCGGGGTTCAAGACGCGCCGCTTCGATCACATCCTGGACGAGCTCGAGCGCTCCTTCGACCTGCACGCGGCGCTCGGCACCCATCTCGGCGGCGTCCACTTCGAGCTCACGGGAGAGGAGGTCACCGAGTGCGTCGGTGGCGCCCGGGGTTTGACTGACGTCGAGCTCGCCCGCGCCTACCGCAGCACCGTCGATCCCCGCTTGAACTACGAGCAAGCGCTCGAGATGGCCCTCGCCATCGCCCGCCGCGCCGGCCAGAGCCTGGCCGGCGCCTAGCCGCTCGCGAAGTGCTCCCGCAGCGGGCCGATCAGATAGATCGAGCCGCCGGCAACCACGAGGTCGACGCCGCGGTTGCGGGCGAGCTCGAGCGCGCAATCGGCGGCGGCGTGCGGATCGCATTCGACGATCGCGCCGGGACCGCATTCGCGGGCGAGCTCGCGCGGATCGAGCGCGCGCGGTGACTCCGGGCGAGTGAGAACGATCGCGGTCGCTGCGGGCGCGAGCTGGGCGAGCATCGCTCGAGCCTCTTTGTCGGCGAGCGCACCGAAAAGGAGCAGGTGGGGACGGCCGAGAGCGGCGAGAAAGCGGGCGAGGGCCGCGCAGCCGTCGGGGTTGTGGGCGGCGTCGAGCAGCAGGGTGATTGCGGTGCCGCGAACCGCGATCGACTCCAGCCGTCCCGGCCAGCGCGCGGCCGAGAATCCGCGCTCGATGGCGCTCGTTTGCAGCCGGGGCAGCGCCGCCCGGGCGAGCTCCTCGCAGGCGGCGAGCGCGGCGTGTGCATTGTCGACCTGGTGGTCGCCCGCCAGCGCGAGCTCGAAGTGGTAGCGGTCGAGTGCGGTTTCGAGCTTCAGCTCGTGCCCGCCCAGTCCGCGCGAGCGGTGGCGGCGGGTGCGGACCGTAGCGCTCACTTTCCGCTCGCGAGCGCCCACGGCGTGCGCGGCCGCCGTCAGCGCGGCGGCGGCATCGGCGCTCTGCGCCGCCACCACGGCCACGCGGTCGCGGCGGAATACGCCCGCCTTTTCGATTGCGATCGCGGCAAGCGAAGAGCCGAGCTCGGCGCGATGGTCGAGCGCGACGCGCGTGACGACCGAGACGGCGGGCTCGCAGGCGTTGGTCGCATCCAGCCGTCCGCCCAGGCCGACCTCGAGCACGAAGGCGTCGACGCCGGCTTCCGCGCCGGCGAGAAACGCCGCCGCGACCAGTGCCTCGAAGTAGGTCGGCGGCGTCGCGGCCGGCGCGGCGCGGACCACGCGCTCGAGGATCGAGGCGAGCGCCGGCTCGCCGATCTCGGCTCCGTCGAGACGAATCCGCTCGTGCGGCCGCACCAGGTGAGGCGAGGTCGCGAGCACGGTTTCGTAGCCGGCGGCCCGCAGCGCGAAGTCGACCAGCACCGCGACTGAACCCTTGCCGTTGGTGCCGGCGACGAGGAGCGCGGGCGCGGCCTCCTGCGGGTCGCCGAGCGCGCCGAGCAGAGCGCGGAACGGTCCGAGATCGAGTCGGACTCCGAGTCCGAGCAGGCGTTCGAGAATCGGGCCGGAACCGCCGGAAGGCGAGCTCACGGCGGCGAGCTCAGGCGAGATGCGAGAGGCAGCGCGCGAGCGTTGCCTTGAGCTCGGTACGCGGGACGATCATGTCCAGGAAACCGTGCTCGAGCAAGAACTCGCTGCGCTGAAAGCCCTCCGGCAAGCTCTGGCGGATCGTCTGCTCGATCACGCGCGGGCCGGCGAAGCCGATCAACGCGCCCGGCTCGGCAATGTTGAGGTCGCCCAGCATGGCGAAGGACGCGGTGACGCCTCCGGTCGTCGGATCGGTGAGCACCGAGAGATAGGGCACGTGGGCGTCCCTGAGACGGCCGAGCGCGGCGGCGATCTTGGCCATCTGCATCAACGAAAGGGCTCCTTCCTGCATCCGCGCGCCGCCCGACGCCGAGACGATGACGAGCGGATGACGTCGCTCGAGGGCGGCCTCGGCGGCTCGGGTGATCTTCTCGCCGACCACCGAGCCCATCGAGCCGCCCATGAAACGGTAGTCCATGACCGCGAGCAGGATCGGTTGCGATTCGAGCTTGCCCTCGACCACCACGACAGCATCGCGGACACCGAGGGCCTTCTGATAGGCGCGCAGCCGATCGACGTAGCGCTTGGTGTCGACGAACTCGAGCGGATCCTTCGGCGCGACACCAACGAACAGCTCTCGAGACGTTCCCGCATCGAGCAACAGATCGATACGAGCCGACGGATCGATGCGGAAGTGGTACCCGCACTTGGGGCAGATGCGCGAGTTGCGGTCGAGCTCCTTCGTGTAGACGATCTCGCGACAGCCGTCGCAGCGCGTCCATAGGCCCTCGGGCACGACGTTGCGGTCGCGCGCGGGCCGAACCTGCTTCGGTTTCTTATCCTTCTTGAACCAGGCCATGGCGGTTGCGGGCTCAGTGGGCGGCCCGGAAAACGCGACAGGCGCCGGTCACCCGAGAGGAGCGGCGCCTGCGCGATATCGGCCGTCCGGTCCGGCCGGAGGGATGAGACCGGCGATCAGATCTCCGCCGCGCCCTCTTCCTCGGCTTCGAGATCGTTCGGAATGCCGAGGCGCATACAGGCCGCGTCGTACATCTGCCGCGCCGCTTTCTTGGCGTTCTGAAGCTGGGCCAGCCGCTCCTTGACCTTGGCGAGCTCCTCTTCGATCTGCCGGTCGAGATCGGCGATCTCCTGCTTGGTGACGGTCAGCGTGTTCTCGTAAAACTTGCGCTGCTGGTCGTTCAGGCTCATGCGCTCTCCTTACAGCTTGAACGGAATCGTCAGCTGGTACCTCATCTTGACTCGAACACCGCTCTTCGTCGCGGGATCGAATCTCGCCGAACGCGCCGCGGAAAGCGCAGCCTCGTTGATTCCGACGTTCTGGGTGACCCCTTGCAGCAGTCGGGTCTCGATCACGGTTCCGGCTTCGTCCACCAACAGGGAGAGGACCACGGTCCCCTCGACTTTCAACCTTCGAGCGATCGGAGGATACTCCGGTTTATCGAAGCTGACAAGAACGGGTGGGCGCACTCCTGGGCCCGGCTCGACGAGGTCGCCCTCCTTGACCAGCGGTGGCGTCGGCGTCGGCCGTGGCGTCGGGGTGGCGGTTGGAGTCGGCGCTGGTGTCGGCACCGGCGTCGGCACCGGAGTCGGCACCAGCGTCGGTTCTGGAGTCGGCACGGGCGTCGGCGTCGGAGCGGGTGTCGGCGCCGCGGTCGGGGCTTTTTGCACCGCCTCGAGCTCCGCCTGCTTCTTGCGCATCTCCTCTTCGAATCTTTGCTTGGCCGCCACCTCGCGCTTCTTGACCTCCGCGTCGACAAGCTCGGCGACGTCAGGCGTCGCTGCCGGGACCGCTACCGCGTTCCCCGCGTCTGGATCTGGCGCCGTAGCCTCGCTCTCCGCCGCGCCGGTCGGCTCTGGCGCCACCGCGGTCACGGCGGGCTCCGGGCCCGGTCGCGGCTGGTCGCCGCCGCGGCCGAGCACGATATAGAGCACGAGCGCGAGCAATCCGGCGCCACCCAGCACGAGCCAGACGAGGTTGCGTCCGGTGCCGCCGTCGCCGGCCAATGCCTCGGCCGCGGCAGGAGCGCGCGGAGCCACGGCCGCGACCTCAGCCGGCGACTTGGGCACCGATGCCGAGGCTCGCGCGGCCATCGCCGGCGCCACTGGCAGCGCGGCGCTCGTGGCTGCGCCCTCGGCGCTGCGCGCCGCCGTGCCGAACAGCTGCTGCATGAAACCGGCGAGGTCGTGAGCGGCTGGCCGCGGCTTGAGCGAAGAGAGGATCGAGTCGATCCCGCGTTGCATGTCGGCCGCGTTCTCGAAACGGTCCGCCGGGTCCCGGGCGAGCGCCTTGAGCACCAGCGCGTTGACTTCGAGCGGTAGACGCGGATCGAGGTCGCGCGGCGCCTGGACCCTGCCCTCGCGCACTGCGTCGAGCACCGACATCTCGCTCTCGCCGGAGAAGAGTCGTCGCCCCGTGAGCATCTCGAACAGCAGCGAGCCGAGCGAGAAGATGTCGGAGCGGGCGTCGACAGGGCGACCCCACGCCTGCTCGGGCGACATGTATTGAAGCTTGCCCTTGAGCGCGCCCATCTGCGTCTTAGAGGCCTTGGTGACGGCCTTGACGATGCCGAAGTCACAGAGCTTGATGTCGCCCTCGTAACTGATCAGCACGTTCTGCGGCGAGACGTCCCGGTGCACCAGGCCGAGCTCGCGCCCCTCGAAGTCCTTCTTCCGGTGGGCGTGATCGAGCGCGCCCGCCAGCGCCGAGGCGACGACCAGCGCCAGGCCGAGCGGTATCGAACGCTCCAGTTGGCGGGTCGTGTTGAGGATCGTGCGCAGGTCCTTGCCGTCGACGTACTCCATCGCGATGAAGTACGCGTCGTCGATCTTGCCCAGGTCGTAGATGTGGATGATGTTGTTGTGGTTGAGCTGGGCCGCCAGCTTGGCTTCGTCGATGAACATCGTGACGAAGTCCGAGCTGTCCGTGAGATGCGACAGGATCTTCTTGATCGCGACGGTCTTCTGGAATCCCTCGACGCCCTTCATGCGGGCCTTCCAGACCTCGGCCATGCCGCCGACCGCGATCCGCTCGAGCAGGGTGTACTGGCCGAACTCCGACGGCGCCGGCTTGCCCAGCAACGAGGCGGGCACTGGCACCCTCTGAGTCGAGAAAGCGTCCGGGACGCGCTCGGGCTCCTTCGGTTTGGGGCGCGCCAGATCGTCGAGAGTGGAGAGATCGATCTCGCGGCTGGGTCGCTTGGACGCCTGAACGGGTGGAGCGGGTGTGGCGACGGGCGGCTCGGCCGCGGGCGCTGGTGTCGCAGCCGGGGCGGGCGCGGGCGCGGCCACTGGCGGCGGGGCCGGCGACGCGGCGGGGCGCTTCACCTTCTCGCCCATGTCGAGGCCGGAGAGCGTTCTGCTCAGCAACTCGTCGACGCCACGGTCCGCCTTCGCCTTGCGCGCAGCTGCGGCCTCGGCCTTCGGTTTCTCTGCGCTCTCGCGAAGCCCGGAGAGCGTCTGTTCGAGCGCCTTGTCGATCTCGCTTTTCTTGGCGTGCGCCGCGGGCCGGGAGGGAGCGGTGGCGGCCGCGGCCGGCCGCTCGGGCGTTGCGGCCGCTTCGTCCTCGACTTCGGCGAGGAGGTCGCCGAAGAGCTCCTGTGAGGTCAGGCGCCTGCCGTCGTCTTCGGCCGGCTCCGCGTCGGCGCCGACCGGCGTACGGCCGGCGGTCGCCATCCGGCGCGCCGCCAAGCGCAGGGCCTGATCGGTGAACGGCTTGGTCAAGGTTTCGTCGGCTTCCGTCACGGCCCAGGCGGGCGCGTCGAGCTCGGGCAGCAGGGCCACGACGCCCGGCCCGCCTTGCGCGCGCGCGAGGCGGGCGAGCAGGTCGTGCGCTCCGGGCAGGATCACGCTCACCATCGCGACCTGCGGCGCGCGGCCCATCGGCTCGTCGGCCTCGGCGCAGGACGCGACGATCTCCACCTGCCAGCCGTCGGATTCGAGGCCGTCGCGCATGCGCTCGGCGTGCCGGCTCTCCGATTCCACGACCAAAATCCAAGGCATCGCGACTCCCCCTGCGGAGTTGAGGAGAAATTCTTGCACTGCGGTGTCAGCGAGTCAAACAATGGTTCGCCGATCCAATTGATTTGCAGGGGGTTAGCCTACAATGTGAGATGGGCGCCGGCGGGCCCCGAACCCGTTCGACGAACCCGGGGAGGCGATGGCTGGCCACAGCAAGTGGGCGCAGATCAAGCGCAAGAAGGCGGTCACGGACGCCAAGCGTGGCCACCTCTTCACGCGTTTGCTCCGGGAGATCTCGGTCTCTGCCCGGCTCGGCGGTAGCGACGCGGACGGCAACGCCCGGTTGCGCGCGGCGGTTCAGGAAGCGAAGTCGAACAGCGTGCCGAAAGAGAACATCGAGCGCGCGATACAGAAGGGGACCGGCGAGCTCGCCGGCGAGGTCTACGAGGAGATCGTGTTCGAAGGTTACGGACCTGGCGGCGTCGCCGTGCTGATCGAGACGGCTACCGACAACCGCAATCGCACCGTCGCGGAGCTCCGGCACGCACTGTCGAAACATGGCGGAAACCTCGGTGAGACCGGCTGCGTCTCCTGGCAATTCGAGCGCCGAGGCTACTTCGCGATCCCGCGCGCCGCGCTCGGCGACGATGAGGTCATCGAGCTCGCCGTGGAGCTGGGCGCCGAGGATGTCGAGAGCGGCGCCGACGGGCACGAGATCTACACTGCGGTCGCGGGCTACCTGCCGGCACTCGCCGAGCTCGAGCGCCGAGAGATCGAGCTCGCGGCCCACGAGCTCACGATGGTGCCACAGACGCTCGTGAATCCCGCCGACACCGAGACGGCGCGCGCGCTGCGGTTGGTGGGAGTGCTCGAGGAGCATGAGGACGTGCTGCACGTTTGGACCAACCTCGAGACGGACGAGGCGGCGCTCGCTCGCGCTGAGAGCTGAGACGGGCCATGCTCGTTCTCGGACTGGACCCCGGCAGCCGTCACGCGGGCTTCGGTCTGGTCGAGCGCATCGGCGGTCGCGTCCGCGCGGTGGGCTGCGGACGGATCTCGCCGGACCCGAAGCTGCCACCCGCGGAGCGCCTGGCCGCCCTCGCGCACGAGCTCGAGCTCCTGATCGAACGCGAACGGCCCGACTGCGCCGCGGTCGAGCGCGTGTTTCACGGCGCCAACTCGCGCTCGCTCATCGTTTTGGCGGAAGCGCGCGGAGCGCTCCTCGCGGTACTGGGGCGCCACCGTCTGCCCGTCGCGGAGCTCGCCCCTGCCGCCATCAAGAGCGCCGTGGCGGGTTCGGGGCGAGCGGACAAACGTCAAGTGGCCCGGATGGTGGCCCTCCAGCTCGGGATGGTCGAGGCCGCTCTGCCCGCGGACGCCACCGACGCTCTCGCGGCGGCGCTCTGCTTCGCGCTCAGCGCGGGCCGGATCGTCGCCGCTCGCGAAGGTCTGAGTCGAGAGCCTAAATGACTGATCGGGAATGCGTTAGTGGCCTCAGAGGATGCTTGACCCGGTTTTTTTCGCTGTGCTACTCTCCTGCCCTCTCTGGAGCACAGGGGTCATTGAGACTGCACACAAATCCGCATGGCCGATGCCGGCGAAGCGCACGAACGGGAGGGCCCCTCGCTCCCCCGCCACGCGAAACGGGAACCCGATCCGCCGATCGCGGGTCCAAGGACAACGGAGGAGTCTAGTGGGCACTTTCTGGGAGTACATGGAGAAGGGTGGACCGGTGATGTGGCCGTTGTTGGCGTTCTCGATCATGGGCGTGGCGTTCTCGATCGAGCGCTTCTTCGCCTTGCGCAAGGCGCAGATCAACGTCAACGAGTTCCTGGCCAAGATCCGCAAGGCGCTGATGGTGAACCGATCGCTGCGCGACGCGGTGAAGATCTGCGAGCAGTACCGCGGCCCGGTGGCCTCGATCATGAAGGCCGGCCTGCTCAAGTTCGGGCAGCCCAAGGAGGACGTCGAGAAGACGATCGAGAACGCGGCGCTGTTCGAGATGGGCCGCCTCGAGCGTGGGCTGAACGTGCTCGCGACCACGGCCAACGTCGCGCCCCTGCTCGGCTTCCTCGGCACCGTGGCCGGCATGATCAACTCGTTCGACGCCCTCGCCAAGCAGGGCCTGTCGAATCCTGGAGCTGTCGCCGCCGGCATCTCGGAGGCGCTGATCACGACCGCGACCGGCCTGATCATCGCCATTCCGATCCAGCTCGCGTACAACTACTTCGCGACCCGGATCAACAAGTTCGTGCGCGACATCGAGACCGCCACCAACATGCTGATCGAGACCTTCAGCGAGATGGACCGCGGCGGGATCACCCCCGACCGTTCGGAGCCGGCTGGCCCCGCGAAGGGCTGAGGAGACCATGAAGCTCAAGGCAAGACGACAGGCTGGCGCGGTGATTCCCACCGCCTCGATGGCCGATATCGTCTTCCTGCTCATCATCTTCTTCGTGTTGACCTTCAATATCGAGGTCGACAAGACGCAGGTGAAGCTGCCGAAGACGGAGCTGCGCTTCGAGGTGCCCAAGAAGGCCGCCCTGGTCTCGATCACCGGACTCCGGCCAGATCCGTGTCAGCGACGGCGAGTCGATCGTCGACGCCGGTCGCTACCCCCGAGGACGTCGTCTCGTTCGCCGCCGAGATCATCGCCGGCCAGCCCGACAAGGAGTTCGTCCTCAAGGCGGACAGCAAGACGGATTACCGCTACGTCGACAAGGTGATCGACGCCTTGAAGCAGGCCCGCGTGCGAGGTCGTCTACCTGCTCTCGGACCAGGAGACCGTCGAAGGCAGCGGAGGGGGCTGAACCTTGAAAATCTCAAAGAGAGTCGTTTCCGACGAGATCCCGACCGCCTCGATGGCGGACATCACCTTTCTGCTGATCATCTTCTTCATGGTGACGAACACGTTCGCGGCCACTCGAGGCCTCGACTTCGCGCTCCCCAAGGAGGAGAAGAACCCGCCGCTGATCGAGAAGGAGGAGTCCGTGCTGGTCGAGATCCGGCCCGGCGGGCAGTTCGTGGTCGACGGCAAGTCGATGCGCGCGGAGGAGATACTCGACTACTTGAAGCCGAAGCTCGAGCGCAACCCGCTGAAGCCGGTGATCATCCGCCCCGACCAGGACGCCGAGCTATGGCGACATGGTCAAGGTCTACGACATCTTGCGTACCGGGAAGGACAGACGGGGTCGAGGTGAAGAACATCTCGATTCCGACCCAGCGCGAGATCGACCAGTTCTGGTACTGAAGCGAGGATCTCGATGGCTGCTCCACGGACTCCCAAGACTACCGAACGGTGTCACGTCCGATATGGCCACGGGCGATTGGCAGACCTTCGCGGCCGAGTACGACGAGGATCGCAAGAAGCTGCGCTGGGCGATCGGCATCGCCGTCGCGCTGCACGTCGTGCTCTTCCTGATCCACCTGCCCGAGATCGTTCGCGGTGACCTCAAGGCGGCGGAGAAGCCAAAGGTCTACGTGGTGCAGCAGATCCGGTTCAAGCCGCCGCCACCGCAACAGCAGCAGCAGGAGCTGCTCAAGCCGCGCGCCAAGAAGGTGCCGATCCCCGACCCGACTCCGGACGAGCCGGAGCCGATTCGCATCGTCGAGGAGGTCGAGCAAGAGATCGACATTCCGATCGACGACTCGATGATCGGCATCCCCGAGGGGCCGCCGCCCTCAGAGCCCGAAGGGCCGATCCAGGTCGGCGGCGACGTCGCGCCCGCCGGAGAAGATCACGGCGCCGCAGCCGCAGTACACGGAGATCGCGCGCAAAGCCCGAATCCAGGGCGTCGTGATCGTCCAGGCGATCATCGACAAGCAGGGCAACGTGACGAACGTCAAGGTGCTGAAGGGCTTGCCGATGGGCCTCGAAGAGGCCGCGGTAGACGCGATCAAGCAGTGGAGATTCCGGCCCGCCACGCTGAATGGCAAGCCGGTGACGGTCTATTACAATCTGACGGTGAACTTCAAGCTGCAGTAGGCGTAGGGAACCGGCGGCCCGCCCCGGGGCCGGCCGCCGGGGCCACGCGGACAGGCCGACTCGACCTGTTCGTTCTCGAGACGGCTCCCGATCCAATCCGGGAGAGATAGAGTAGGCGGCACCGGTGGCGTTTCAAGGATCGCTTCGCGAGCTTCCGCTGCCCGACATCATCCAGCTGGTTGCGGTGTCGGGCAAGACCGGAGTCTTCGTGCTGCGCAACGGTGCGCAGACCGGGAAGATCTATCTCGAAAAGGGACAGATCGTCCACGCCGATGTCGTGGGGATGGTCGGCGAGCAGGCGGTCTACGAGCTCGCGCGCTGGCTGCAAGGCGACTTCGTCTTCACGCCTGGAGCGGAAGCCGAGGCCAGGACGGTCGACAAGTCGAACACGAATCTGCTGATGGAGGCCGCTCGCCAGATCGACGAGTGGAAGATCCTCTCGAAGAAGATCGAGTCGACCCGATTGGTTCCCGTCTTTACTCCGCAATCGACAGGCACTTCGGTGTCCTTCTCGTCGGCCGAGTGGGCCCTGATCACCCGCGTCGACGAGCGCCGAAACATCGAGGAGATCGCCGCGGCGCTCGGCCATGGTGCCTTCGAGGTCTGCAAGGTCGTCTACGGTCTTCTGACCTCCGGTGTGCTCTCGCTGCGGGAAGATCTGCGCGGCCTGCCTTTCGACCGGGTTCAAAGCCTTGGAGTGGACGGTCAGGTTCGCGTTGCAGAGCAGATTCACGACTTCGGCAAGCAGCAGCTCGCTGGCAGCGATCGCTCCGAGGAGTTGGAGAGCGCTTGGCGCCTGGGCCGCGCGGAGATCGGTTTCGGCCGAGGCGGCGACGCGGTACAAAGTCTGGTGCGCTCCGAAGAAAAGTTGATCTCGTCGGCCCTTGGGCCGAATCAAGCGAAGGCCTTCCTGGAACGAGTCGCACAGATCCTCCAGGCGAGCTAGCCGCTCTTGCCGCCACGGCACGCTTTGTGCTTCGCCGGTGCGGGTAGCAGGGGTCGCGTCCCCGTCCGATAGGAGATGCTCATGCGAAACCGACTTCTGATCCTCACCCTCGCTACTGCGGTCGGAGCTTCGGCTCCGGCGCTGGCGGGCTGGGAGGAGGGCGTTGCGGCCTTCAAGGCCGGCAACTACGCTCAGGCCGCCCGCGAGTTCGAGTCGGTGGTCAACGACAAACCGGACTGGGCGAGTGGCCACATGATGCTGGGACGGGCTCTGCTGCGCGCCAACAAGAATCAACAGGCGATCGCCTCGTTGCGCAAGGCCTACGACCTGACCCCCGGAGATGCCAGCATCCAACTCGCGCTCGCTCAGGGCTACATCGAGTCGAACATGCCGGCGGACGCCGCACAGCTGCTCGGCCGGATGAACGTCTCCGGGCTGTCGAAAGAGCAGCAAGGAGGCCATCAGAAGCTCTACGCCATGGCTCTCGACAAGAGCGGCCGCGCCGATCAGGCGCTCCAGGAGCTCGGCAAGGCGGCGGCCGCGAGCCCGAACGATGCGACGGTCCAGTATCAGTACGGCGCCTTGGCGCTCAACGCGGGCGACACCCGGATCGCGATCGCGGCGCTCGAGAAGGCGGTACGCCTCGACTCCAAGAGCCCGGACAAGACCAAGCTCTACGTTCAGGCGCTGATTCGCGGCGCGCGCGAGACCACCGGCGCGGGCAAGGAGCAGGGCTACTCGAAGGCGGCCGAGGCCGCACGCGGCCTGACGCAGGCGCAACCGACCTACGACAACTTTCTTCTGCTCGGCGAGGCGCAGCTCGGCGCAGGCCAGTACGACGCGGCGATCGCGACCTTCGGTCAAGCCTCCGCCAAGAACAGCGGCGATTGGTACCCACTCTTCTATTCGGGCCAGGCCTACACGGCGAAAGAGACGTACGGGCCAGCAGTCGATGCGCTTCAGCGCGCGCTTCCCAAGGCGACCAAGAGCGCAGACAAGAACCGCGTCTGGCGGCAGCTCGGCTTCGTCTACGAAAAGCAAGCATCGGCTTCTCCATCCGACAAGATGAGCAAGCTGAACCAGGCGAAGTCTGCGTACCAGAACGCGGGCGACGGTGCCGGCGTCGCGAGAGTGGACCAGAACCTGGAGATCGACAGGAA
This sequence comes from uncultured Acidobacteriota bacterium, assembly GCA_963700315.1. Classification (GTDB taxonomy): domain Bacteria; phylum Acidobacteriota; class Thermoanaerobaculia; order Multivoradales; family JAGPDF01; genus JACTMI01. Next base: position 119,690 of record CAVOXC010000013.1, read on the forward strand.
CAACCAGCTGGCGGTCCAGGAGGAGAAGAAGCTCGCTGAGCTCAGGGCAGCGCAGGAGGCCGCGCGCGAGGCGATCAAAGCGGCTGCGCCGCCGCCCCGCTGAGCTGCCGTCGCGGCGTTCTCGGACCCGGGCGGTGGTCCGCGCCGGCCACCCCGACTGGCCCGGCAGGCGCCTCGAAGTGCAGCTCGTAATATCTGCAGAGACTTGTGATAGATTTCGAACGCCGGAGTCGCAATGGGGCACCTCTTCTGCGCCTGAGCGCCTCTGTTTGGAGGAATGACATGAACGCTCGCTCGCTCGCTCTCCTCACTGTGGCCGCCCTCGCCGTGGCGCCCCTCGGGGCACAGCAGGCTGCGGCGCCGACCGCGACTGGTGAGACCGGCCTCTTCACCGTCCTCGATGGCCAAACCGTCCCCCAGGGGACCTGGTCGTTTGGCCTGTACTACAACAACTGGGATCGCCTGGTCGCTCCGGTTCCAGGTGGCGGCCTCGCGCCGCCGCTCTCGGACGACTGGGACTACGATTGGAATCGATTGTCGGCGAGCGTCGCCTACGGCGTCTCCGACCGCTTCGAGCTCTCCCTGATGCTCCCCTGGGAGGATCTCTCCGCCAGCGACAACAACCGCGTCGGAATCGTCAACGGCAGGCCCTTCCAGAACAAGATCGACGGATCCGGAATCGGCAACGTCCGGGTGGGCGGAAAGTACCGGATCTTCGGGGGTCCCGAGGCGGAGCGATCAATGGCCGTCAACGCCTTCATCGAGCTGCCTAGCGGAGACGAGGACGAGGGCATCGTGACCGGAGACACCGGCTTCGGTGCCGGAGCGGCTTGGAGCTTGGGACCGGGCTGGGCCCTCTCGGTCGGCTACCACGATCCCGGCGATGCCGACAGCTTCGACGTCGCCGAGGAAGTTGTCGGCGGAGTCGGCTACGCCGCCCGGCTCAACGATCGCTTCGACTGGGTCACCGAGCTCGCGGCAACGATCTACGTCGGCGGCGATACGGCGCCGGATGACGCATTCGACGTAACCAGCGGCGGCCGCTACTGGTTCGGGGAGAAGAACCAGTGGGCCTTCAACTTCGGCCTACGCGTCGAGCTCTCGCAGCTCTCGGATACCGATGAGCACTGTCCCATCGGTGGCCTGGTCGGCCTGACCTTCTTCCCCCGTTTCAAGAACCTCGATCAACTCGCGGCCGACCGCGAGGCGGCTGCGGCCGCGGTAGAGGCCGAGCGCAAGGCTGCCGAGATGGCCGCGGCGGGAGAGGCAGCCGCAGCGGAGGCCGCGCGCAAGGCCGCGGAAGAGAAGCGTCTCGCCGCCGAGGAGGCCGCCCGCCGCGCCGCGGAGGAAGAGGCGGCCCGCCGTGCCGCCGAGGCTGCCCGCAAGCCAGAAGTGCGCGAAACGATTCACTTCGACCCGGGCAGCGCTCGCCTCTCCAACATCGCCAAGGCGAAGCTCGACGAGGTCGCTCTGCGCCTGAAGCAGGAGTCCTCGGCGAGCGCGATCGTCATCGGCTATACCGATGGCCAGGGCGGAGTCAGTTCCAACCAGCGCCTCTCGCTTGCCCGCGCCGAAGCGGCCAAGCAGTATCTGGTCAGCCGCCACGGTATCGACGGTGGGAGGATCTCGGTCGAGGGCAAGAGCAGCGAAGATCCGGTTGCTTCCAACGAGAGTGCTGCCGGCCGCAAGGACAACCGGCGCGCGGTGATCATCGTTCGGATCGACTGAGCGTAGGCGGCCAGCAAACCGTCAACGGGCGCCCCGCGGCCCGGCTTCGGCCGCCGCGGGGCGTCGTCCCTTTTCGGCCGCACCCGCGCTCAGGCGGCGGGCGTCGAGGTGTCGGGCAGGCCCTCCCGGCCGAGCGAGACGACGGCGCCGACGAGACCGGCCAGAGCCCCGAAGAGAATGACGAGAGCGATCTCGCTGGGTGAGAGGAAGCGGCTGGCGAGCGCCGAGGCCAGAATCGACTGAGTGAACTGCGGACGCAGGGAGAAGTGCAACGCGAGGAGTCCGGCGAGCGCGACGATCGAGCCGAGCAGGCCCTGGAAGATGCCCTCGAAGTAGAAGGGCCCGCGAATGAAGAACTCGGTAGCGCCGACCAAGCGCATCACGGCGATCTCGTCGCGATAGAGCAGGGCGGTGAATCGGACGACGCTCGATATGGTAAAGATCGAGGCGCCAATCAAGATCGCGGTCAAAGCCACGCCGAGCGCGCGCACGAGAGCGAGAGCGGTCTCGACCTGGGCGATCCAATCGCGGTCGTCGTCCGTGCTCTCGACGCCGGGTGCGGTCTTCACGCCCTCGACCCAGAGAGCGTAGAGATTCGCCTCCGCTGCGGTGGGCGACCGGAGTCGAAGCTCGATCGACGGCGGCAAGCGGCCGTGGCCGCCCTCGCCGACCAACTCGGCGAGGCTGGGAAACGCGCGCGAGAAGCGCGCCGCGGCGCCTCGCTCGTCGATCTGCTCGAAGGAGTCGACCCAGGGCGCCGCGGCGAGCGTCTCGACCAGCGCGCCGCGATCGGCCTCGGCGATCTCCGGGTTCAAATAGACGACGAAGCGAGCTTCCGCGCGCCATTCCACGACGGTCTCGGCCAGATTGCTGCTGACCAAGAACAGCGCGCCGGCGAGAAAGAGGCTGACCGCGATCGTCACGATCGCGAGCAGGCTGACGCGTAGGCTGCGGACCAGGGATACGGCGGCCTCGCGAACAAAGTAAGCGAGGGCCTGGAAGAAGCTCACTCGACCGCCTCCTCGGTGTCGGCGGGAGCGGTGACCGAGGGGGGCATCGCGGCAGGGATCGTCGCCGAGCTCGTCCGAGCTCGAGGCGCCCGGTCACCGACCAGCCGACCGGCGAGCAGAGTCAGAACCCGCCGATCCGAGCGCTCGACGGTCTCATGGTCGTGGGTCGCGAAGATCACGGTCGTGCCCCGCTGGTGAATCTCCAAGAAGAGCTTGAGGATCTCGCGCGCCAGATCGGGATCGAGATTGCCGGTGGGCTCGTCCGCGATGAGGATCTCCGGTTCGGCGACGAGAGCGCGCGCGATCGCGATGCGCTGCTTCTCTCCGCCCGAGAGCTCCCGCGGAAGACTCTTCATGCGGTGGGCGAGCCCGACCCGGCGCAAGGCCTCGAAGACCACGCGCTTCTGACGTTGCGGTTCGTATCCGAGCACGCGAGGCAGATAGGCGATGTTCTCGAAGACCGTGCGGCGATCGATCAGGCGGTAGTCCTGAAACACGACGCCGATGGTTCGCCGCAGATAGGGCACCTTGCTCAAGGGGATCGAGGCGACGTTGCGGCCGTTGACCAGGATCTGCCCCTCCGTGGGACTCTCCTCCCGGAAGATGAGCCGAAGCAGCGTGCTCTTGCCGGCGCCGCTCGGGCCGGTGAGAAAGCAGAATTCTCCCTTGGCGAGCTCGAAGGTCACGTCGTCCAGCGCGACTTGCCCGGTCGCGAACCGCCTCGAGACATGGAAGAACTGGATCAAGAGATCGGCGTCGCCTCTCCGAGCGCCTCGGCGAGCAGCTCGCGCGCCCGCTTGGGATCGGCGCGGCCCGCGGAACGCTTCATCACCTGGCCGATCAGGAAGCTCAGGATCTTGACGTTGCCGGCGCGCCAGGCGGTGACGCTCTCAGGGTGCGTCGCGAGCACGGCATCGATCCACTCGGCGAGCCGGCCGTCGTCGCGCACCTGGGCGAGGCCGAGGCGATCCATGGCGGCACGCGGGCTCTCGTCGGTCCCCCAGATCTCGGTGAGGACCGTCTTGGCGGCGCCGGCGGAAAGCTCGCCGCCGTCGATGAGTGTCAGCAACAGGGCCAGGCGAGCCGGCCGGGGAGCGTCGCTGATCCGTGCTCGACGTTCGTTGAGCTCGCGCAGGATTTCGTTGCGAACCCAGTTGCCGACCGTCCGCGGCGGCATGGGCACGGCGGCCGCCGTCTGCTCGAAGTAGTCGGCGAGCTCGGGCGTCGCGGTCAGCTCGGCGGTATCCGCCGCGGGCAGATCGAGCTCCATGGCAAAGCGGGCGCGGCGCTCCCAGGGCAGCTCGGGTAGCTCGGCGCGAAGCCGCTCGAGCCGCTCCGGAGCGATCGCGAGCGGCGGCAGATCCGGCTCCGGAAAGTAGCGGTAGTCGTGGGCCTCTTCTTTGCCGCGCAGGGGCCAGGTCACGCCGCGATCGGCGTCGAATCCGCGGGTCTCCTGGCGCACCGTCTCGCCGGCCTCGAGCCGCTCGGCCTGCCGGAGGATCTCCGCTTCGAGCGCGCGGGCGACATTGCGGAAGGAGTTGAGGTTCTTGATCTCGGTCTTGGTCCCGAGCTCGGGTGCGCCGGGACGACGGAGGCTGACGTTGGCATCACACCGCAGGCTGCCCTCTTCCATGTTTCCGTCGCTGGTGGCCGTGTAGAGCAGCGTACGGTGGAGGACGCGCAGGTAGTCCTCCGCCTCGGCCGGCGACGTCATGTCCGGCTCCGAGACGATCTCTACCAGCGGCACGCCGCAGCGGTTGAAATCGACGAGGGATGCGTCGGCGAGCGGGAGGCCGCCCGGCGCGTCGTGCAGGAGCTTGCCGGCGTCTTCCTCGAGGTGGACGCGGTGAATGCGTACCCGTTTGTCCTGCTCGGCGAGCGGCAGCGCGCCGCCCTCGGCGAGAGGTCGATCGTACTGGCTGATCTGGTAGCCCTTGGGCAGATCGGCGTAGAAGTAGTTCTTGCGCGCGAAGATGGACACGGGATGAACTTCGCAGTCGAGCGCGCAGGCGAGGCGAACGGCGAGGTCGACAGCGGCGCGATTGAGCACAGGCAGCGTGCCGGGATAGCCGAGACAGACCGGACAGACGAGCGCGTTGGGCTCGGCGCCGAAGCGGTTGGGGCAGCGGCAGAAGAGCTTGGTCCGCGTCGCGAGCTGAACGTGGACCTCGAGACCGATCACGGCTTCCCACCCGCGGAACATGGACTCGTCACTCTACCGCAGGGCGGCTCCGGCTCCGGACGCATAGCATGTGGGCAATGCGAGCAACGGTGGACTGGATCGAGGTCGACACGCCGCCGGAGACGGGCGCGGGGGTAGTGTATTGGCGGGCGCGCTTGGGCGCTGCCCACGTCCTGCTGCGGGGCCGGGGCGCGCCACGACGCGGCAGCTCGGCGTCGGACGCCCTCCTGCCCGCAAACGTCGCCAGCGCTTGGCTGGAGCAGGTCCACTCGAACCGCGTGCTCGAGGCGGACCAGCCCGGGCGGGCCGGCCGGGCGGACGGCATCGTCGTCGGCCTGGCCGGGTTGGCGGCAACGGTCGCCGCCGCCGATTGCGTGCCGGTGCTGCTCGCGGCGCCGGGCCGCGTCGCGGCGGTGCACGCGGGCTGGCGCGGTCTCGCTGCCGGCATCGTCGAGTCCGCAGCGCGAGGCCTCGACCGACCGGTGGCCTGGATCGGCCCGGCGATCGGCCCGTGCTGCTACGAAGTGGGCGAGGATGTGGCATCGGCGGTGGTCGCGGCCAGCGACGAATCGATCCGTAGGCCGGGGCCGAAAGCGCGGCCGCACCTCGATCTCGCGCTCGCGGCGGCGGTTCAACTCGCCTCGGCGCACGCCGAGCGGATCCAAGTCCTACGGCATTGCACGAGCTGCCGCGTCGACTGGCTCGAGAGCCACCGTCGCGACGGCGAGGCGGCCGGACGCAATCTCGCCTCGATCTGGTTACCGGTGGCGTGACGGCGCGCCGCGCGGCGCGCGGTCGGAGGCGCGCAGCTGGCCACAGGCCGCCGCGACATCGTGGCCGCGCTGTTTGCGAACGGTGGTGGTGAGCCGATGGTGGGCGACGCGCTCGCGAAAGCGCTCGACGCTCTGGTCGGAGGGGCGACGCATCCACTCCGGCAGAACCGGATCCGGATTGAGCGGGATGAGGTTGACCTTCGCCGGCACGCCGGCGAGCCGGCCTGCGAGCGCGTCGGCGTCGCGAAGATCGTCGTTGAAGCCCTCGATCAGCAGGTACTCGAACGTGATGCGCCGACGAGGCTCGAGGGGATAGCGGCGCAAGGCGGCGAAGAGCTCGTCGAGGGGATAGCTGTTGTTGATCGGCATGATGCGCGATCGCCGGTCGTCGTCGGTCGCATGGAGCGAGATGGCTAGATTCGGCCGGCGTGGCCAGCGCCCGAGCTCGTCGATCCCGGGCACGACGCCCGCCGTCGAGAGCGTGACTCGGCGCGGCGAGATCGTGGGTCCGAGGACTTCGAGAGCATCGCGCACCGCTCCCAGGTTGAGCAGAGGCTCTCCCATGCCCATGAAAACCAGATTGAGCGTCGGCGGCAGGTCGAGCAGGCTCCGGGCGAGCAGCACCTCCGCGACGATCTCACCCGCGGTCAGATTCCGCCCCGCGCCCCAGAACCCGGTGACACAGAAGGCGCATGCCAATCCGCAGCCGGCTTGGCTCGAGATGCAGAGCGTTCGGCGCGTGCGCTCGGGAATGTCCACCGCTTCGATCGAAGCGCCGTCGGCGAGTCGCAACAGGAGCTTGGTGGTGCCGTCGATCGCCAGGCGTCGATCGATGACTTCGGGCAAGGTGATCGAGTAGCGTTCCGCGAGGGCGCGACGGAGCTCGCGCGAGAGCTCGGTCATGTCGCCGAAATCGGTGACGCCCCGGCGATACATCGCATCGTAGATCTGCCGTATGCGAAAGGGGCGGTCGGCGATGGGCTCGAGAGCGGTGCTCAACCGCGCGAACGGAAGACCGAGCAGCTCGACCCGGTCGACAGCCGAGGCGGCTGCGGTCACGGGGCGCGGCGGGCGCGCCGCTTGCGGGTGGGATCGATTCCGATGGAGAGGAGGAACTTCAGGTCCCGCGCGTCGATCTTGAACTCGGGCGCGGGTTCGGCGTGGGCCTCCCATTCGTCACCGTCATCGTCATCGCCCTCGCTCTCACGCTCGCAATCGAGCGCGAGGTGCAGGACGTAGCCCTCGCGTTGCAGCCGCCAGAGCGCGTGGTGGACCTCGGGCGATTCGGAGATCGCCTCGAGCAACGCGCGCTCCAGCCCGGAGAGGAGCGTTCGCTTGCGCGCATCGGCGGCTTGAGGCTTGCGAGGCACCCACCGATTATCGTGTCCGCATTCGCGGCCTGTCAAACGCGCGCCCGATCCTCCGCTGCGATATGGTTCGTCGCTGCGCCGCGCGCGCGCGCCGCCGCCCCATCCGATGTCGTCCGCCGACGCGACCTCCGAGCTCCTACACGACCTCGCCACCTGGCTCGAGGAGATCGGTTGTCCGGCCGCCTCGCCTTTCGATCCGCTCGCGGGCGATGTCTCGCTGCGGCGCTACGTGAGAGTGACGCTGCGGTCCGGCGAGCAGGCGATCGCCGCGTTCTATCCGATCGAGATGCGCGCCGCCATGAGGCGTTTCGACGCCGCCGCAGAGTTGCTCGAGCGTGCCGGAGTGCGCGTACCAAGGCGCCTCGCGCGGGACGCCGATCGGGGCTGGTCGCTGGTCGAGGACCTCGGACCGGCGACGCTCTACGACGAGAGCGACGGCGATTGGACCCGCCTCGAGCCGGCCCTCGCCGAGGCGGTCGAGATCGCGAAGCGAATCGGCGCGATCGACCGCGAGCTGGTTGCGGCCCTGGGCAACCCGCCGCTCGATCGCGAGCTGCTGCGGCGGGAGCTCCGCCAGACCGAAGAGACCCTCCTGGCGCCGGCGGGGGCCCTCGCCGTGCCCGAAGAGGCAGCGTCGCTCCGGCGCGCCTTCGACAAGCTGTGCGCAGCGCTCGCCGACGAGCCGACATTGAGCTGTCATCGTGATTTCATGGCTCGCAACTTGGTGCGGGTCCGCGGCGAGATCGCCGTTCTCGATTTCCAGGACCTACGCCTCGGGCCGGCGGACTATGACCTCGCCTCCCTTCTCAACGACAGCCTGTTCCCGCCGGGCGACGTCGAGGCGCGGCTGCTCGAGGATGCAACCGGCTCGTCTTGGCCGAGCGCGGGGTACCGACGTGCCGTCGCGCAGCGCGCTCTCAAGGCGGCGGGGACGTTCGCGACTTTTGCCGCACGCGGCAGCGACCGGCATCTCGGGCTGATCCCGGCGACGCTCGAGCGCGCCAGTAGGCACTTGCTTCGCCTCCCCGAGAGCGCGGGGCCGTGGCGCACGCTCTTGCGCCGCAGCAGCGGCGCCCTGAGCCTGCCGGAGCGTCTGCTAGACTGATCGAGGTTTCGTCGGCCGCGCGCCCGCGTGGATCGTCGGAATCTTGGAGACTGCCATGGGCCGACTAGGACTTCCGGAGCTCCTCGTCATCTTCGTCATCCTCGTGCTCCTGTTCGGGGCGTCGAAGATCCCGACGTTGGGCAAGGGGCTGGGCGAGGGGATCCGCAACTTCCGCAAGGGCCTGCGCGGTAGCGGTGGCGGCGAAGACGTCGACGCTGACGCCGACGCCGATCGCACCCCTCAGGATCCGCGCTGAGGCTCGACAGGGGCCGGCGCTGGAGCGCCGGCGACCCGCTTGGCGTCGCCGCGCGCCGCCAAATACGCACGATGCCGCTCGTAGAGTGAGAGAACCCGACCGACGTATCGGTGAGTCTCCTGATAGGGCGGGACGCCACCCCAGCGCTCGACGGCGCCAGGGCCCGCGTGATAGGCCGCGAGCGCGAGCTCGAGATCGCCGTCGAAGCGCTGTTTGAGCTCTGCCAGATAGCGCGTTCCCAGCCTCAGGTTGAGCTCGGGATCGAAGGGCTCCTGGCCCTCCTCGAAGTGCAGCGGCATGAGCTGCATCAATCCCATCGCTCCTTTGGACGAGATGGCATCGGAGCGGAAGCTCGATTCGGCCTCGACCACCGAAGCGATCAACAGTCCATCGAGCGAGGCTCGGCGTGCCGCATCCCGGATCTGCGCGCCGAAGGGCAGCGAGGTCAGATAGCGCGCGCGCGACTCGGCGCTCCCGGACGGGGCCGCCAGCCCGCCGTGCCTGGCCGCGACAGGATGCAACGTGACGAGCTCGGCAAAGTGCCGCTCGATGTGGAGCGGTAAGGTATTGCTCACGATCGCCACCGAGGAACGGGTGGCGGCCGAGGTGAAGACGAGAATCAAGCCCACGCCGACGATGGCGCTACCGAAGTGGCGGTGTAGCCGGGGCAGGTGAGTGGAGCGAAAGATCATGCGTCAGGCCTCCGTGGAATCCGACCCGTCGAGGTGATGAGAGCCGCACCCGCGGCGAGCGACGGACGATCTCGGGCTGACAGCCCGAGCGCCCGCGAACGGATATCGAGACGTAGTTGTGTTGGTTAGAGGTGCTGCAGCTTCACGCCTTCGGGGTCGGGCGCCTCAGAGCCGCCGCGCGCGCCATGCTCCGGCCGCGACGGTCCGACACGCCGATCCCGAGGTGTGAGACTTTGTTCCGCAGGGTGTTGCGATGGACGCCCAGGCTTCGAGCCGAGCGGCAGAAGTTCCAGTCGTTGGATCGAAGCGACGCGGTGATGAACTGGCGCTCGAACTCTTGACGAGCCTGTTCCAGGGTCAATCCCCGGTCGACGAGCTCGTCGACGATCTGGTGAAGGCGTCCGTTAAGTGTTTGTTTGCTCCCCACGGTTCGTTCACTCCGAACCGACGAATGTTACCACAGAACCGCTCCCGTTTGCCGCGCCGGCCGCCGTCACTTGCGCTCGAGCCGATCGCCAGCGTAGACGGGATACCGTGATTCGAGAATGCGCGCGAGCGCCGAGTGCGGCTGCACGGAGAGCACCGCCAGCTCGCCGACTACCACCGGCGGCTTGGGCGATTGGTTCTGGCGGTAGATCGTGAAGACGTCGCCAGGCAACACGTCGTCCTCTTCGCCCTGGTCGAGGAAGACTACAGAATCCTGGCCCATCGTGATCAGGCGCGCCGGCGACGGGAGAATCACCGGGGCACCCTCGAGGGCGGCCGCGGTGGTCGGATCGTTGCTCGGCCGCATCGGCGTTCGCCGAGCGAGCGGCACAGGCTCCGGGACGAAAGGCTTGAGACCGTTGCCTACCTCCATGCCGAGGCAGCTCTGGACGATCTCGCCGATGGCGGTGTCGTCGTAGACCGTCAGGATTCGCACGCGACCGCGGTAGGAGAACTGGCGGCCGAAGACGTCACCGCTGATGGGGTGCCGGATGGGCGGACCGGGCTGGATCGCGGTGAAGACCACGCCCGGCGCGAGGCCGGAAGCGCGGCCGCCGTCGATGTAGACGATGTCGCCGGTGGCGAGCTCCACCTTGACGGTGTCGACAGTCCCGTAGATGCCTTCGAGCTGGCCCGCGGTATTGCTGACGAGCGCGGGCGACAGCACTTCGTATTCCGAACCGATGACGGTATGGCTGAAGGTCTCTTCGAGGTCGCCGACGTAGCCATAGCAGTAGATATCGTCTTCCGAGCCGAGTGGTACCGGCACGCTCCGGGATCCGCCGGCGGGGGCGGTGTTCAGCCGTGCGCCGGCGCCGACCGGTCCTTCACCCGCTCCGGAGGCGACGGCGCCCGGGTCGACTTGCCCGCCGGCCCCGGTCCCGGAGTCCGCGCCTCCGACGTCGACGGTCTCGTCGACCTCACCAGCGAACTCGCCGGTGTGCGCGGGCGTGACATCCAGGCCCAGGACCAGCGGATCGCCGGGATAGATCCAGTGGGCGTCGAGGACGTACTGGTTCTTCTCCCAGAGCTGAGGCCAGAGATAGGGGTTGCCAAGGTTGGCCGCTGCGAGGTCCCAGAACGTGTCGCCGGGTTGCACGACGTGTACCTGGGAGCCCTCCGGGAAACTCACAGGAGGATCCCATGCGGTCCAGTGACCGTTGACGTATTTCAGATTGCGAGGCGGCTGGTCGGCGGCGAACAGGGCGGCCAGAGTGGCCAGAGCCAGAACGGCGGCGAACAGAGCGACGCGACGGGTTCGACGGGCCATGAAAGGACCTCCGAAGGTCTCGTGAGCGCGCTTCCCACGGATCCTTGACGCTGGCGGAAGGGTAACCGGCACTCTGCACACTGTCAAGTGCATGTTCCACCCGAAGTCCCAGTTTCGCTTGAAGTTATCTCCCAGGCTCGGGCGGGAGCCGCGAGCGCGATCCTGGCGCCTGCGTGCGCGCGCCGCTTCGCGCCCTCTAGCGCGGCTCGAGTCGGGGCCTGGCGATCTCGGCCGAAGCTGTCGACGGGAACCGCTCGACAAGCTCGGTCCAGACCTCCTGCGCGGCGTCGGCGTCGCCGAGCTCGACCAGCGCATCGCCCAGCTTGAGCAGTGAGTCGGGGATCTTGTTGCCGTCCGGGTAGCGCTCGATCGCGGTGCGGTAGGCCTGTGCGGCGGCGGCTGCATCGCCCCGGCCGAGTCGCGCTTCGCCGATCCAGAACCAAGCGTTGTCGGCGAGATCGGGCGGAGCGTCGTCGTCGAGAAGCGTGCGGAAGGCCGCTTCGGACTCGCTCGCACGCCCGGCGCGGAAGAGCTCGAGCGCCGCCTCGTAGCGCTCGAGCGGGGAGCGCGCGCCCGCTGCGGCCGCGCCGGCGGCCGTCATCGGCTCGGCGAGATCGGCCGCTTCGATCGTTTGGGTCGCGGCGGGTCGCGCGAGCTCCTCTTGCGGTGTCGCAAGCGCGGCGTCAGGCGGCATCGCCGAGGCGGCGCGGCGCGGCGCGTTCGTCGGTACGGCCTCGAGCTCGGCGAGGCGACGCTCAAGGCGCTCGAGCTCCAGCCGCTGCCGCATCGCTTGCCGCTCGAGCTCGACCAGTCGACGATCCGTGTCGCGGTCGGCACCCGCGGCGCGAGGGCCGCTGGCGCAGGCCGAGAGCGCTAGGGCCGCCATGGCCAGCCAAAGCGCGCCCCGCCTCACTTCACCTGCTCCGGAATCTTCTTCACGAACTCGCTCGCCGGGAACTCCTCGCGGAGCTTGGAGAAGGTCGCTTGCGCCTCGTCGGCCCGCTTCGACGAGCGATAGGCGATGCCGAGATAGTAGAGCGCCTTGTCTTTCTCGTCGTAGTCTGGATACGCCTCGAGCAGCCCCTCGAGCCGATGGATCGCGGCTGGAGCAAGGCCGTAGCGCTGATAGAACCTGCCGACCAGATACTCGTGCTCGGCGAGGCTCTTTTTGACATTGGCGAGCTCCGCCCGGGCCTCCTCTGCGTGCTCGCTCGTCGGGTAGAGGCGCAGCAAGTCCTCGAACGCCACCAGGGCCTTCCTGGTCGCCTCCTGATCGCGGTCTGGCCGCTCCATGCGCCGCGCCAGCGCCGATGCGATCTTGTACTGCACGTAGGCGGCCTTGGTGCTGGTCGGGAAGCGGTTCTGGAAGTCGCGGTACTTCGCTTCCGACTGGATCAGGTTGGCGTCGCCGCCTTCCAGAAAGAGCGTGTCCGCGACGAGCAGGAGCGCCTCGCGGCCGGCGGCGGAGTTGGGCTCCACCTCGAACGCATGGGAGAAGTAGGGGCGGGCCGCCGCGTAGCGCTCGCGCTCGAACAGCCGCTTGCCCTCCTCGAGAGATTCGGCTGCGGATAGCCGGAGGATCGGATCGTTGGCGCCGCGGGAACCGCAGGCGGAAGCCAGCGCGACCAGCAGGACCATCGAGGTCGCGCGCAGGAGGTGGCGGCCCGGCTGTCTCAAGTTCCTATCTCTCCTTCGGCGCGAAGGCGCAGCTCTCTGATCGCCGCGCCCGGATCGGGCGCGCCGTAGACCGAGGAGCCGGCGACGAGCGTGGTGACTCCCGCGGCGGCGGCCGCGGCGGCGTTGTCGACGCCGACGCCGCCGTCGAGCGCGATCGTGGTCGCCGCGCCGGCTTTCTCGATGGTCGCTCGCAGGCGACGCGCCTTGTTCAGCACATGAGGCAAGAAGGGCTGTCCGGCGAAGCCCGGGTTGACCGACATCAGCAGCACGAAGTCGCAAGTATGCAGGATGTCGGCCAGCAGCTCGACAGGCGTCGCCGGATTGAGCGCTACGCCCGCCCGGGCGCCGCCCGCCCGGATCGCTGCGAGGGTTCGGTCGAGATGAACCGTTGCCTCCCAGTGCACCGCAATCCGGGCGACGCCGATTTCGAGATACGCGGCGAGCAGGCGGTCGGGCTCGACCACCATCAGATGAACGTCGAGCGGCAGCCGGGTGTGACGCGCCAGAGCGGCGACGACGGGGGGGCCGAATGTCAGATTCGGCACGAAACGGCCGTCCATCACGTCGAGGTGCAGGAGATCCGCGCCGCCCTCGGCGGCGGCGCGGGCGACGCCACCGAGGTCGGCGAGGTCGCCGGCGATCACCGAAGGCGCGATCTCGATCATGAGGGGCTCCCGCCAGCCGCCGGGGCGGCGACCACGAGTGAGATCGCGTTGCGCTTGCGCACCGGATGGCCCGGCAGCGGCAACTGGCGCAGGATGGTACCCGCGGCGATCCCCTCGTAGGGCTCGTACTTGATGGCGCCGAAGTGGAAGCCACGCACCTCGAGCGCGCGCCGCACCGGCTCGTAGCGGCGGTAGACGAGGTCGGGCATGACGAAGGTCTCGGGGGTGTTTTCGAGGGCGACCAGGAGGTCGATTCTACTGCCCAGCGGGACCTCGGCGCCCGGACGTGGCTCCTGGCCGACGACCGCGCCCGGCTCTGCCATGGCCACGACGGAGAGCGTGTCGCCGACCTCCAGCTCCGCGCCGCGCAGGGTGACCTGCGCGGCCTGGAGCGCGATCCCCCTCAGGTCGGGCACGGTTCCGAGGCGAGCGCCGGCCGACAGCACCACCTCGACCGCGGCGCCTCGTTTGACCAGGCTGCCCGCCCGGGGCTTCGATTCGATCACTCGGCCGGCCTCGACGTCGGCGCTGTAGCGTCCCGCGTCGGCGGTCCGCAGACGCAGCCCGAGGTCGGCGAGCAGGGCGTTCGCCTTCTCCTCGGAGAGCCCGACGAGCTCGGGCACGGTGGTGACGCCGCGGCGCACGAACAGGCTGAAGGCGGAGTAGGCGGAAGCGCCGAAGACACCCAGTAGAACCAAGGCGAAGGCGGCCCGAATGGCCCAGATGAGCAGCTTCTTCCGCACGGCGGGCGAGTCTAGCAGCTGGGGGCCGGGCGGTTGCCCGCGCCCGGCGTCCGGGAGCCGCGCTACCGGGACCCCAGGTCGAGGAGCACGAGCGAACTGTCCGACGCCCCGGGATCGCATGCCAGGGACGAGCAGACTCGCCGGTCGATCACTCCGTAGTCCTCAGTCCAGGATCAGAGAGTTCTCAGAGTGCGGCGCGGGCTAGACTCCGGCGCCATGACACCCCCGCTCGGCGCCCACGTCTCCGCGGCCGGAGGGCTCTCGAAAGCGATCGAGCGCGGGGTCGCGCTCGGCTGCGATGCCCTTCAGGTTTTCGTCAAGAACGCCTCCCAGTGGCAGGCGAAGCCCGTCGATCCCGAGGCGGCCGAGGCATTCCGGTCGGCGCACGCGGCCAGCCCGATCGGGCCGCTGGTCGCGCACGCCGCCTACCTGATCAACCTCGCTGCCCCCGATCCCGCGATCCTCGCCAAGTCACGTGCGGCGCTCCAGGATGAGCTCGAGAGGTGCGCCCGGTACGGCGTGCCGGCGCTCGTCGTCCACCCGGGCGCCCACCTCGGCCGGGGCGAGGAGATCGGCTTGACGGCCATCGCCGAGTCGCTCGACGCTGTCTACGGCGAGATCCCCGAGTGCTCGACGCGAACCCTGCTCGAGTTGACGGCCGGCCAGGGAACGGTGCTCGGCCGTCGGCTGGCCGAGCTCGAGGCGATCCGAGACCAGGCGGCCTGCCGCGACCGGTTGGGGGTCTGTCTCGACACCTGCCACGCTTTCGCGGCCGGCTACGCACTCGATGAAGCCGGGGGCTACGAGTCGTTTCTCGAAGAGATCGCGGCGACGGTGGGTCTCGAGGCGGTCGAGTGCGTTCACCTGAACGACTCGGTGGGTGAGCGCGGCTCGCGCAAGGATCGCCACGCCAATCTGGGCGAGGGAAGGATCGGCCTCGCGGCCTTCGCCCGCCTGCTCGCCGACCCGCGCCTGGCCGCCGTGCCGATGATCCTCGAGACCCCGATCGGCGACGACGAGATGGGTCACGCCCGCGACCTGGCCACACTGCGCGGGCTGGCGCCGAAGTCCTAGAGAATCTTTGCGGGCCGGGCTCGCGGCGGCGATCAGCCGCCGAGGATGCGCTTCGAGACGTCGAACCAGAGGACGGTGACCATCAGGAGCACGATCATCGCGAGTCCGACCTGCGCGATGCGCTCCTTGACCGCGACCGAGAGATCGCGCCGAATCAGGCTCTCGACCAGCAGGATCACGATCTGGCCGCCATCGAGGATCGGGATCGGGAAGAGATTGAGCAGCCCGACCGAGAGGCTGATGACCCCCATCAGGTAGAGCAGGCTCTTGAAGCCGGTGCGCGCCGCGGCGCCCGACTGCGCCGCGATCTCGATCGGGCCGGCGAGAGCGCTCTTGGCGGCGACCTCGCGGGTGAAGATCTTGCCGATCACCGCCAGGCTCTGTTTGGCGACGTTGTAGTTGAAGCGCACGCTCTCGACCAGCGCCTGCCCGAGTGGGAAGCGCTGGGAGATGGTGAGCTGAACGCCGATCTTCCCCTTGCCGGTCTCGTCGGCGGCCGGGACGACCGCCAGCTCGAGCCGCTCGCCGTCGCGCCCGACGGTGATCACCAGCGTCTGACCGGCGCGTTCCTCGACGTAGTCGACGAAAGCGCCGGAGCTCGCGAGCGGCCGGCCGTCGACCGCGAGGAGCTCGTCGCCCGCGACCAGACCGCCCCGCTCGGCGGGCGATCCCGGCACCACGCGGCCGATGTGGGGCAGTACTTTGGGGTAGATGCCGATGTCGCCGAAATCGAAGTCCTCGGGCTTGATGGGCGTGACGACCGCCTCGAAGCCGCGGCCGGCGCGCTCGAGCTCGAGGCGCAGGGGCTTGCCGATCGAGGTCATCACCGTGAAGGCGACGTCCTGCCAGCGGTCGACCGCCTTGCCCTCGATCGCGACGATGCGGTCTCCCGGCGCGAGGCCGGCCTCGGCGCCGGGCGAGCCCGCCTCGACGGTGCCGATCTCGGCCGGAATCGACTGCAGCGCCGGGACGTCGACGCCGACGACGAAGAGCCCGGTGATGACGACGATCGAGAGGATGGCGTTGGCCAACGGTCCCGCCAGATAGACCGCGATCCGCTGCCAGCGCGGCCGGTTCAGGAAATCGCGCGGATCGTCGCTGGTGTCGCCCGGCTCCTCGCTCGCGAGCTTGACGTAGCCGCCGAGCGGGAAGGCGCAGAGCTTGAACTCGGTCCCCCCCCGTTCGAATCCCCAGACGCGCTTGCCGAAACCGATGGCGAAGGCGAGCACGCGCATGCCGAACGCGCGGGCGACGAAGAAGTGCCCCGACTCGTGGACGAGGATGATGATGCCCAGCGCGAAGGCGAAGGCGACCAGGGTGCGGCCGAGCTCGAGGATCTGCGTCACGGCGGGAGAGACTATCAGCGCGCGAGCGTGGCGAGGACTTCGCGCGCCCGCGCCCGACCCCAACCGTCCCACGCGAGCGCCGCCTCGAGCGAGGAGACCGGCTCCGGCCGGTGGGCCTCGAGCACGCGGCGGGAGGTCTCGACGATCGCTGGGAATCGGATGCGGCGATCCAAGAAGGCGTGGACCGCCTCCTCGTTGGCGGCGTTGAACACCGCGGGCGCGCTCTCTCCGGCCTCGAGCGCGGCTCGCGCCAGCTCGACCGCGGGGAAACGCTCGCTGTCCAAGGGCAGGAACTCGAGGGTGCCCAGGGCGGCCGGATCGAGCCGAGGAAAGCTGTTCTCCCATCGTTCGGGGTAAGCGAGGGCGTACTGGACGGGGAAGATCATGTCGTTGACCGAGAGCTGCGCGAGCAGGCTCCCGTCGATGAACTCGACGAAGGAGTGGACGATCGACTGCGGATGGACCACGATATCGATCCGGCGCGCCGGCACCGCGAAGAGGTGGGCGGCCTCGATCAGCTCGAGCCCCTTGTTGACCAGGGTCGCCGAGTCGATCGTGATCTTCGCGCCCATCGACCAGGTGGGGTGCGCGAGCGCCTCTTCGACGCGGATGTCGCCGAAGGTGGCGTTGGCGCGATGCAGGAACGGGCCGCCCGAGGCGGTGAGCAACAGGCGGCGCACCTCAGCCGGGCTGCCGCCGCGCAGGGCTTGGTGCAGAGCGGAGTGCTCGCTGTCGATCGGTACGATCTCCCCGCCCGTCGCCGCCGCCAGGGCGGTCAGCAGGGGACCGGCGACCACCATCGATTCCTTGTTGGCGAGCGCCACGCCCTTGCCCGCGGCGAGGGCCGCATGGACCGGTGGCAGGCCGGCGGCACCGACGACAGCGGCGACGACGCGGTCGACCTCGGGGTGGGTCGCGGCCTCGATCAGGGCCCCGGGTCCGACCGCGAGCGCGACGCCGGCGGGCAGCTCCCGTCGCACTGTCGCGGCCGCGGCGGGGTCGACCACCGCCACCATCCGCGCGCCGGTCTCGCGAGCCAGCGCGGCGAGCTCGGCCGGCTTGCGGCCGTGTGCGGCGAGCGTCGTAACGCGCAGACGGTCGGGGTGATGGCGGACGACCTCGAGCGCCGACTTGCCGATCGAGCCGGTCGCGCCCAGCAGGGCGAGCCTGAGCGTCAGGGGGTCCCCCGGAAGCCCCCGAGATGGAGCAGCAGCAGCAGGGTCGGCGCCGCGAAGATCATCGCGTCCATCCTGTCGAGCAGGCCGCCATGGCCCGGCAGCAGGCCCCCCGAGTCCTTGACTCCGGCGCCCCGCTTCCAGATCGACTCGACGAGGTCGCCGATCTGGCCCGAGACGGCGGTGGCGGCGCCGATGGCGACGAGCGCGAGGTCCAGGCGGTCGAGCCGCCAGAGGCTCCAGACGGCGGTCGAGGCGATCGAGGTCAGCAGCCCGGCGATCGCGCCCTCCCACGACTTCATGGGCGAGACCACGGGAGCCAGGCGATGGCGGCCGAAGGTCGTGCCGACGTAGTAGGCCGCGGTGTCGCCCAGCCAGACGATCGCGAGGAGCAGAAAAAGCAACCAGGGATCGTCGTGGTGCAGGCGCGTGATCGCCGCGGCCGGCACCGCGAAGTAGAGCAACGCGAAGGTGATCGCGCCCCAGGCGAGCGGCGCCTCTTCGATCGGCGTGCCGGCGAGCAGCACCAAGGCCCCCGACGCCGAGCGAGATCGCCGCGGCGAGGCCGAGCGCCCAGAAGCCGTCGAAGCCGCTCTCGGGTGCGAGTCCCCAGGCGAGCGCGGCCGCGACCGGTGGCAGCAGGAGCGGCAGCAACCAGAGGGGGGAACGGGGCGTCCGTGGGCGGAGGATCTGGACGAGCTCGAAGGCGGCGGCTTCGAGCGCGATCAGGGTCACCAGGAAGAAGGCCCAGTCCGGGAGCTTGAAGATGGCGGTGAGCGCCACCGGCACGCCGACCGCAGCGGTCAGGAGGCGCTTCATCTCGGCGGCTCGCCCTCAGGCGTCGGCGGCGCCAGCGCTCGGAATGGGGGGCTCGACCGGGCCGACCCCGCCGAACCGGCGCTCGCGCCGCTGGAACTCGAGGATCGCTTCGAAGAGATGGCGACGGCGAAAGTCGGGCCAGAGCGTCGGCGTCACGCAGATCTCCGCGTAGGCGATTTGCCAGAGCAGGAAGTTCGAGATGCGCATCTCGCCGGAGGTGCGGATCAGCAGGTCGGGGTCGGGCTGGCCGGCGGTGTAGAGCGAGTCGGAGAGCGTGGCCTCGTCGATCTCGACCCGGAGGCCGGCGGCCCAGTCGGCGACGATCTTCCGGCAGGCGTCGACGATTTCGCAGCGACCGGAGTAGTTGAGGGCGATGTTGAAGCGCATTCCAGTGCCGCTAGCAGTCGCTTCCCGCGCCCGCTCGAGCGCGGCGACGACCGAGGGATCGAGCTCCCGCCAGCGGCCGATCGGCTCGAAGCGGATGCCGTTCTCGATCAGGGTGTCGAGCTCCTTGCGCACGTACTCCTTGAGCAGGTTCATCAGCGTCCAGACCTCGGCGCGGGGACGCTTCCAGTTCTCGACAGAGAAGGCGTAGAGGGTGAGGTGGGGTAGCTCGAGCCGCGCCGCCGTCTCGACGGTGTCGCGAACGGAGGCCACGCCGGCGCGGTGTCCTTCGACCCGCGGCAGGCTCCGCTGCTTGGCCCACCTCCCGTTGCCGTCCATGATGACGGCGATGTGATGAGGCAGACGGGAGCGGTCGATCCGGGCGAGGAGCTCGGCTTCGATCGAGCCGGGCTCGGCGAGCGGTTCGCTCGGCGGCATGACGGTTGAACCTACCACAGCGGGGCGCTCCCGGCAGGATAGTCGACGCGCTCGAGCGCGAGGCCCTGGGCGGGCGCGTTGGCGCCCGCGGCGCCCCGGTCGCCACCACCGAGCAGGCTGGCGAAGTCGGCGACGGAGCGCCGAGCTTGGCCGACCTCGAGCAGCGTGCCCGCGAGGGCGCGCACCATGCCGCGTAGGAACCCCTCGCCGGCGACCCGGAGGACCCGCTCCGTCCCCTCCCGGCTCCAGGAGGCCGCGAAGATGGTGCGGAGAGTCGACCCCGGCGCACCGCCCGCGAGAGCGAAGGCGGAGAAATCATGGTGGCCGGGCAGGGCCAGGGTCGCGGTCTCGACCGCCCTCCAGTCGAGGCCGCTCGGGACGGGGAGGACGAAAGACGCCCGGTCCGCAGGGGCGAAACGCCCCTCGTGGCAGCGGTAGCGGTAGACCTTCGCCGTGGCGCAGCGTTGGGCGTGGAAGCTGTCCGCCATCGGAGCCGCCGCGACCACCCGGATGTCGCCCGGCAGATGGTGATTCGCGCCGTGGACCAGGCCGGCGGCCGGAAAGTGCCGCCCGATTCGCATGGAGGCGATCTGGCCGTCGGCGTGCACGCCCGCGTCGGTCCGCCCGGCCCCGACGATCGCGACCCGCTCGCCGAGCAGCCGCTCGAGCGCCGTCTCGATCACCTCCTGAACGGCCGTGGCGTTCGTCTGTCGCTGCCATCCGGCCCAGCGGGTGCCGTCGTAGGCGATCCACAGCGCGTAATTCATCTCTCCCCCCGAGGTCGCTCCGACTGTACACTTGACCGATCGCCGTGGCTGCGACCCCTCTCCTCCGACCGGTTCGCGTGGCGCTCCGCCCGGCTCTGCCGGGGGACGCGCCGCTGCTGGCGCGCTGGCGAACCGAGCCGTCGGTCGGCCGCCACCAACCGTTGCAGGACGCCTCGATCGCCGACCTGCGCTCCGATCTCGCCCGGCAACGTCCGGAGGAGATCTACCAGGGACGCGGCGAGCGCTTCCAGTGGATCGTCTCGGTCGATGGCGAGCCGGTCGGCTGGATCACTCTCGCGATCACCAGCTGGGAGCACGGCCTCGCCGAGATCGGCTACGCGCTCACCACTTCCGCACAGGGCCGCGGCACTGCGACCCAGGCGCTGCTACAGCTGCTGGCCGACCTTTTCGCGCAGGCGCCGATCGAGCGCATCGAGGCTCGCTGCGCCGTCGACAACCTGGCGAGCCAGCGCGTGCTCGACAAGATCGGCTTCACGCGCGAAGGGCTCCTGCGCTCCTATTTTCAGCTCGCCGGCCGCCGCGTCGACAATCACCTCTACGCCCTGCTGCGCACTCAATTCCTGGCGAAGCCAGGCTCGTGACCGGCCGCGCTCCGACCGGCACGCGGCGGGAGAGCACTGCTCACACCAGCTCGAGGCTGGCGTAGCGGGCGATCAGTTTCTTCTTGCCGGCGCGGTCGAAGAAGACCGTGATCTTGGTGTCGTCGCCGGTGCCCTCGAGCTCGAGGATGACGCCGTGGCCGAGCGTCGGATGGCGCACGCGGGCGCCACGCTTCGGACGGCGTCCGCCGGAGTCGGAGTCGGCTTCGGTGGCCGCAGCGCGCGCCCGGCCGAAGAACTCGTCGACGCCGCGCGTGCGCTCGGTGCGGAAGAGGCTCGGGCTCTCGGTCACGTCGAGCAGCTCGGTCGGCACCTCCGCGAGCAGGGGCGATTCGAGCTGATCCTGGTAGCGGCCGGCGACCCGCCGCCGGCGGGCGCTCGAAAGCAGCAGGCGCTCCCGCGCCCTGGTCATACCGACATAGAAGAGCCGGCGCTCCTCTTCGACGTCTTCGCTCTTGCCCTGCGCGTTGTAGTGCGGCAGCAGCCCGTCTTCGAGCCCGGGCAGAAAGACGACCGGGAACTCGAGCCCCTTCGCGGAGTGGAGAGTCATCAGCGAGATGCCCCGTTCGCCGCTCCAGGAGTCGAGATCGGTGACCAGCGCCACGTGATCGAGAAACGCCGTCAGCAGGTCTTCGTCTTCGCTGCCGTAGGCGCGTGACTCCGTGAACTCCTGTGCGGCGGTCAGGAACTCTTGGATGTTCTCGAGCCGCCCCTGACCCTCCTCGTCCTCCTTGCGGAAGAGGCCGGTATAGCCGGTCTTGGCCAGCAGCTCGTCGAGCAGGACCGGTAGCGGCAGATCCTCCGCCGTCGCGCGCAGCTCGCGCACGAGATCGCGAAAGGCCGAGAGCGCGGTCTGCGCGCGCGCCGGAAAGCTGTCGAGCGGCCCGAGGTCGAGGACGTCCCAGAGAACGCCGCCGGCGCCGGCGGCGCGCTCGGCGAGCTGGGCCACCGTGGTCTTGCCGATGCCCCGCGGCGGCTGGTTGATCACCCGTAACAGGGAGAAATCGTCACGCGGGTTGCGCAGGACACGCAGGTAGGCGATCAGGTCCTTGATCTCGGCGCGCTCGTAGAAGCGCACGCCACCGATCAGCGAGTAAGGCAGACCGCGCGCGGAAGAACTCGTCCTCGAAGGCGCGCGTCTGGGCATTGGTGCGCACCAACACTGCGACGTCGGCGAGAGCGTAGTGCGAGCGTAGGCTGGCGATCGTTTCGACCACCGAGCGCGCCTCCTCCTGGTCGTCGGCGGCGCGGAACAGGGCGATGCGCGCGCCGCGGCCGGCGTCGGTCCAGAGCCGCTTGCCCCGGCGCAACCGATTGTTCGAGACCACCGCGTTGGCGGCGTCGAGAATGTTCGCGGTCGAGCGGTAGTTGCGCTCGAGCTTGCGGATCGTCGCGCCCGGAAAGTGGCGCTCGAAGTCGAGGATGTTGGCGAGATCGGCGCCGCGCCACCGATAGATGCCCTGGTCCTCGTCACCGACCGCGGTCAGATTGCCGCTGGGCGCGGCGAGCTCGGCGACCAGCCGCAGCTGGGCGTGGTTGGTGTCCTGGAACTCGTCGACGAGGAGGTGCTCGACGCCCCGACGCAGGCGGTCGGCGAGATCGGGGTGGTCTTCGAACAGGCGGACCGCGAGCACCAGCATGTCGTCGAAGTCGACACCGGCGGCCTGCCGGCAGAGCGCCTGGTAGCGGCGGTAGACGCGCGCCACGCGCTCCCGGTAGAAGTCGCGGGCGTCGCCGGCGTAGGCTTCGGGACCGACCAACTGGTTCTTCGCGGCCGAGATCGCCGCGGCGATCGAGCGGGGCGGAAAGCTCGCCTCGGGCACGCCTTCGTCGGCCATCGCCCGAACCAGGATCGACCGCTGGTCGTCGCTGTCGAGGATCGCGAAGTCGCGGGAGAGGCCGAGGCGATCGCCGTAGCGACGCAACAGGCGGAGCGCGTAGCGGTGAAACGTGCTGACGAAGGCGGTGAGCGGCCAGGTCGCGAGCAGCCGCTCGGCGCGATCGCGCATCTCGCCGGCGGCCTTGTTGGTGAAGGTCACCGCGACGATGCGGGAAGGGTCGACGCCCCGCTCGCGGGCGAGCCAGGCGATCCGGTAGGTGATGACGCGGGTCTTGCCCGAGCCGGCGCCGGCGAGCACGAGCTGGGGACCGTCGCCGTGGGTGACGGCGGCGCGTTGCTCGTCGTTCAGATCGGAGAGGAGGTCGCGCGTCACGCAGCGCATTCTCTCCTGAATATCGATTCCGCCGCGCGCCGCGCTCACTCCACGGTGACGCTCTTGGCGAGATTGCGCGGTTGGTCGACGTCGGCGCCGCGGCGCACGCCGATCTGGTAGGCGAGCAGCTGCAGCGGTATGACGTTGATGATCGGTTGCAGGTGCTCGGAG
This sequence comes from uncultured Acidobacteriota bacterium, assembly GCA_963700315.1. GTDB lineage: Bacteria > Acidobacteriota > Thermoanaerobaculia > Multivoradales > JAGPDF01 > JACTMI01. The sequence goes on from CAVOXC010000013.1 coordinate 142,654, forward strand.
AGCGCCGGCACGCGCACGATGCGGTCGGCGACTCCCTCGAGCTCGGCGGGGTCGTGGTCGGTGACGGCGATGACGATGCCGTCGCGCGCCTTGACCTCCTGCAGATTGGACTTCACCTTCTCGAAGATGCGGCGACCGGTCGCGAGCGCTACCACTGGCAGGTTCTCGTCGATCAGCGCGATCGGGCCATGCTTCATCTCGCCGGCCGGATACCCCTCGGCGTGGATGTAGGAGATCTCCTTGAGCTTGAGCGCGCCCTCGAGCGCGATCGGGTAGTGCACGCCCCGGCCCAGGTAGAGGAAGTCGGTCGCGCCGTGGAACTCGCGCGCGAGCTCCTCGAGCTCGCTCTCGAGCGCGAGCGTCTCGGAGATCGCCTGAGGGACGTGTGCCAGCGCGCCGAGGAGCTCGCTCGGGATCGCGCGCCCCTGCTGCTGGCGCAGGTAGAGGGCGAAGAGATAGAGCGCGGCGAGTTGCGTGGTGAACGCTTTGGTCGAGGCGACGCCGATCTCCGGACCGGCGTGGGTGTAGAGGACGCCGGAGGCGATCCGCGTCGCCTGCGAGCTCGGCACGTTCGAGATGGCGACGAGCCGCGCGCCGCGCTCCTTGGCGGCCTCCATCGCCCACACCGTATCGATCGTTTCGCCGGACTGTGAAATACCCACGACCAGAACGGAAGGGTCCGCGAGCGGATCGCGGTAGCGGTACTCGGAGGCGTAGTCGACCTCGACCGGCACGCGCGCGATCTCCTCGATCAGGAACTTGCCGACGAGGGCCGCGTGCCACGATGTGCCGCAAGCGAGCAGCTGGATGCGCGCGAGCGAGGCGACATAGGCGGGTTCGAGCTCGAGCGTGTCGAAGGCGATCGCGCCGGCCTCGAAGTCCACGCGCCCGGCGAAGGTGTCCTGCACGGCCTGCGGCTGCTCGTGGATCTCCTTGAGCATGAAGTGCCTGTAGCCGCCCTTCTCGATCTGGATGGGATCCCAGTCGAGACGGACGACGGGCCGCTCGACGACCGCGCCGGTGCCGTCCCAGATCGAGATTCCGCCGCGGGTCAGACGGGCGACGTCGCCGTCGTCGAGGAAGATCACATCCTTCGTGTGCGCGAGCAGCGCCGCCGGGTCGCTGGCGAGATACTGCTCGCCGGCGCCGACGCCGAGCACCAAGGGCGTGCCTCGGCGCACGGCGACGATCTCGTCCTCGGCGCTGTCGGCCGCGACCAACGCGCACGCGTACATGCCTTCGAGCTCGCCCACCGCGTTGCGCACGGCGGCGGCGAGGTCGCCGTCGTAGAGCGACGAGACCAGGTTGACGATGACTTCGGTGTCGGTGTCGGTGGTAAACGTCCAGCCAGCGGCCTGGAGGCGCCTCTTGATCGGTAGAAAGTTCTCGACGATGCCGTTGTGGATGATGGCGATCCGGCCGCGCGCGTCGACCACCGGGTGGGCGTTGCGTTCGATCGGCCGGCCGTGGGTCGCCCAGCGGGTATGAGCCACGCCGTAACGGCCGCTGATCGGCTGCCGCGCGAGCTTCTCGAACAGGCGGTCGAGCTTGCCCTCGGCGCGTTGCCGTTCGAGCGTCCGGCCGGCGACGACCGCGACTCCCGCCGAGTCATAGCCGCGATACTCGAGACGGCGCAGGCCTTCGAGCAGGAGCGGAACGACCTCCCGAGGGCCGACGTAACCGACGATGCCGCACATGATGCGCTAGTCCTCCACCGCGGCTGCGGTCTGCTTGCGGCGGCGTGACCAACCGGCCACCGTGCGCAGCGGCGCGCGCTCGACCGCGAGCGCCCCGTCCGGCACGTCGCGCGTGATCACCGAGCCCGCGCCGGTCGTGGCGTCGGCGCCGACCTTGACTGGCGCCACCAGCATGGTGTCGCTGCCGACGAAGGCGCGCTCGCCGATCTCGGTGCGGTGCTTGGCGACGCCGTCGTAGTTGCAGGTCACGACGCCGGCGCCGATGTTGGCGCCGGCACCGATCTCGGCGTCGCCCAGATAGGCGAGGTGATTGGCCTTGGCGCCGACGCCGAGCCGGCTGTTCTTCACCTCGACGAAGTTGCCGACCCTCGACTTGTCGTCGAGCACCGTGCCGGGCCGGAGGCGAGCGAACGGCCCGACGCGGCATTCCCTACCGACCACTGCGCCGTCGAGGACGGAGTAAGGCTCGATCACCGTGCCGTCGCCGACCTCGCAATCGCGCAGCCAGGCGCCGGCGTGAAGGGTCACGCCGGCGCCGACGGTAGTCGTACCGAGCAGCGTCACGTCGGCGTGAACCACGCTGTCGACGCCGACCTCGACGCCGGCGTCGACGGTGACCCGGTCCGGGGCGATGAAGGTGGTGCCGTCGCGGGCGAGCAGGGCGATCTTGCGCCCGACCAGGTGCGCGTGCACGTGGGCGAGCTCGAGCCGGTCATTGACCCCGAAGGCCTCCACCGGATCCTCGAGCTCGACCAGCGCGACGCGCTCGCCGGCGGCAGCCGCGGCGGTCACCGCGTCGGTCAGGTAGAGCTCGCCCTGAGAGTTCTCCGGCGTGAGAGCCGCGAGCCGCGCGAAGACGTCCGGAGCGGGCAACAGGTAGATACCGGCGTTGACGGTGCGCAGAGCGAGCTCGTCGGGCAGCGCATCGCGCGCCTCGACGATGCGTCGAAGGTGGCCATGGCCGTCGCCGATCACCCGACCGAGCGCGCCCGGCCGGTCCACCACCGCGACCGCCAGCGCACCCCAGCCGCGCTCCGCGGCCGCGGCGAGCCGCGCCAGCGTTCGCGCCGTGACCAGGGGGACGTCGCCGGAGAGCACCAGCAGCCGAGCCTCGCCGGGAATCGCGGACGCCGCCTGCGCGAGCGCGTGGCCGGTGCCGAGTTGTGGCTCCTGTTCGATCCAGGTGATGTCCCGCGCGGACGCGAATTCGGCGCGGACCGCCTCGGCACCGTGGCCGACGACGACCAGCAGGCGCTCGCAGCCCGCGGCGCGGGCTGCATCCAAGACCCAGGCGAGCAGCGGCCGGCCGCACGCCGGGTGCAGGACCTTGGGCGCTTCCGAGAGCATGCGCGTCCCCTTGCCGGCGGCAAGGACGACGGCAATGCGGGGCGGGCTGGAACCTGGAGTCATATTGAAGGCAGGCCACCTTAGCGCAGCAAGATGCCCTGACTACAGAGTCTACCAAGGCTGCGACACGCTTTCCTGACTCACAGTGTCGGCAGGCCGGGGAAGTGGTTGGGTGAGGTTGACTGGGCCGAGAGGTCGCTTGCCTCGTAGCTCAGAACCCTGGAGGCCGCTTCATCAGTTTCCGCCGTTGGCTACTTTCCGGCCAGCCTTCTTCTTGGTTGCCTTCTTCCTGGCTGCCATCAAGGGGTCTCCTATAGAGCCAGACAGTACTGGTACCCCGCGGGAACGTCCCTCAGCCGCTGACAGCTCCTGTCAGTGCAAACCACTATGCTTGCCCACACAACCTGTCGAAGGAGGAGGCTCCTATGAGTCTGTCGAATCGCTGGGGGCTGACCATGATCCTTGGCGGAGGACTATTCATCGCCGCTGTGTATCCCTTGGCAGCGGACAACCTCTACGCTGGAGCGGACTTCTCTCTCTCGTCCGACCCATCGGCCGTGTTGCTGTTCGTCCAGGTCGGCACTCCGACTACGGGAATAACACGCTCGATGCGGCTCTTCGGAGATGGCCGGCTCGAACTGGCAACGTCTCGCGCTTCCGTTCCCGAGCGACACAGCATCTCACTTGATGACGAGGCTAAACGCGCGCTGGTCGCCATCGCCGTCAACCACGGCCTGGCGGAGTGGGACACCACTCGAATCGAAAGCGAGAAAGCGATTGCTCTGGACGGGCGGCAATTCGTAGCGAGTGACGGGAACGTCGTCAGGGTAATGCTAACGCTCGAGCGCTACCAACGCGGGGATCAAGTACGAGAGAACGTAACGAAGTCGATGACGGTGTCCAGCCCGAATCTTGCCGTTCGGTACTTCCCCAACGTTCCAGAATTCAAGGGCGTCTCTGATCTGGAGCTGTATCTCCGCCGGACGCTTGACGCCGAGGGTATGGACAGATGAGATGGAGAGCGGCGATTCTTGGAAGAATCCTCTTGCTGCCCGCAGTCCTTCAGGCTGGCGTTTATGAGAAGTCGACCGATCCGTTGCTAGATGTACCGGGGCGAATCAATCACCCGCACGGGTACTCTGGAGCTGCGACGAGCCTGACGATTACGGTGTGTGCAAACCCATCAGCGGCTGCGTTCATTCCGTATATACAAGAGGCGGTTGACATATGGAACAACAGGACTGTTTCCGTACCTAACTGCACGGGCTTTTGTGCGGTATGGGCGGACCCAGAACCACGCTCTAGCGGCCCTTTCGACGCAACGTACATTCTCGTACATGAACTCGGCCATTGTGCTTTTGGGTCGGGCCACACGACAAACTCTGTTGATGGCTCTAATCCAGAGCAGGGCATCTCCGACCACACGAACAGCTAGGATGAGGTGTCCATTTCAAGTGGCGCCGATGGAATACCCGGCACGGGCGATGATCTCCCCGCGCCTCTACCGGGCACCCGTGTCGTTCATTGGTTCCGAACCGACATCAACGATCCGTACCTCTCTGGCCCCGCCGTGGTCGACAACACGACGTATACGAGAGTTGTGCAGAACCTGCCCTCCGGAGACCACTGGCCAGCAAACGCGAATCGGCTCGTGGGCGGTGCTATGGGATACGGCAACGCTCAGTCTGCGATGTTTACTCTTGGTTCTCGTCGCACGACGCTTTCCGGTCTCATTCCGGATGACGTCAATACGATCGCATATGGACAGGCCGGCCTAGATGAAGTGCTCGGGGCCGATGACTACTCGTACACGCTGGCGTATGTGCCTGATTGTGCAGGGGCGAACGTAGAAGTTGAGTTCGTAATGCTAGGACCCGACGCGGAGATTGGGAACTGTGGGAATCTGTATGTAGGCCTTCCGATACCAGGTCAACCAACGGTGCGCCACTACGCCCTTGATTCGAGTACTCTTCGATCGTCACTTCAGCTGAACAGCAGCGTGACCTGGGCATTTCAGTTCATACTCTGGTCCGATTTTGAGCTTGGTGACGCGTCTGAATGGACTCTGACGGTTCCGTAGCTCACGCTTGTGGAGGATAGGTATTGCTCCCAGGGTCGATGCTGGGTGCAGTCAACTCTCTCTGCCGCCACAGAGCGGACAGCTACCATCTGCCGGAACTAGTGCAAGGCCTTGGCGAAGCAGCTTGAGGCGAGGCAACGCAGCGGCAGTCGACAAGTTTGCTTCTACGGTAGAAGCCTGAATACGGACACTCGTTGGCTTCCGGGAACCAACTCGCGAAAAGGGCAGCCGTCCGAGCGGGGAACCGCGTCGATCTCGCTGGGCTGGGTCATCAGGGTGAGGATCGACGCGCACGGTCCGCGCCGGCGCTCGAGCGCGGCGCGAAACCCCGGCAGCAGCAGGTTCGGCAGCACCGAGGTGTAGAGCGAGCCCGGGCCGAGTCGCACGAGATCGGCTCGCTCGAGGGCCTCGACGGCCGGCGGATAGGCCGGGCGGCCGCCGGGCGCCTACCGTTTCCTGAGCTCGATCAGGATCTGCTTGGCGACCGACTTGAGCGTGTCGAAGACGCCGATGCCGGTCGTTGCGACCGCTTCGAAGGTCGGCTCGCGCTTGAAGTTGAGGGTGCGGTACAACTCCTCGACCGGTAACACGGTGGGCATATCCCGCTTGTTGAACTGGAGGGCGTAGGGAACCGTCGCCAGATCGAAACCGTGCTCGCGCAGGTTCTCCTCGAGGTTGCGGATCGACTCGATGTTGGCCTCCATCCGCTCGACCTGCGAGTCGGCCACGAAGACGACGCCGTCGACTCCCTTCAGGATCAACTTCCGGCTGGCGTCGTAGAAGACCTGGCCCGGCACCGTGTAGAGGTGAAAGCGGGTGGTGAAGCCGCGGATCGAGCCCAGGTCGAGCGGCAGGAAGTCGAAGAACAGCGTGCGGTCGGCCTCGGTGGCGAGCGAGATCATCTTTCCCTTCGCCTCGGGCGCGGTCTTCGTGTAAATGTACTGGAGGTTGGTCGTCTTACCGCCGAGTCCGGGACCGTAATAGACGATCTTGCAGTTGATCTCGCGGCTCGCGTAGTTGATGAAGGTCATCCGGCCGGTCCTCGAGCCCGCGCGAGCCTACTCGGAGAAAAGTGCGTCGATGTCTTCGTCGGTGATCTCGGAGAACGGACTCGCGTAGGCGGTTTGGGCCGGGCCCTTCTCGCCCTTCTGCAGCATGTCTTCGAAGATGTGCTCCATCTCCTGACTCGCCTTCTTGACGCGCAGGCGAACCAGGCCGAGCGACGAGCGCTCATCGAAAATGACAAGCAGGATGGCGCGCTTGCCGACGATCGAGATGTGAATGTGGTCGCGCTTGCCCTCGTGAAAGAGGACGGAGAATTCTCGCTCGCCGATCAGCTTGGCCAGGCCGTCGGTCGCCGCCACATTGCCGGCGGTCAGCGAGGCGAGACTGGTGGTGTCGAACTGCTCGATCTCGCCGGCGGCGGCGATTTGCTGGCCGTTCTTGTCGATCAGGAAGATCGCACGGGCGTTGGCGTCCTGGCGGAGCCTCTTCAGCGCCTGATCGAGGCGCTGAAACTCCTCCTGGTAGAGCACGAGCTCGGCGGATGGCATGAAAGCGTTCTTCCCCCTGACGACGGGCGGCTCTGGGGCAACCGACCCTCGGATTCGCGTCAGTCTACGACACTCGGCGGGGCTGTGGAAATCTCACCAGCGCGGTGTCGTCCCACGTCTCACCGGAAGTAGCGCCAGCCCTCCAGGATGTCATTCTCGGCGAGGAGCAGCCGGTCGCCTTCGACCCGGTGACGCAACGGCACCGGTGCGCAGCCCCCTCGTCCGTCGTTGACCTCGACGAGGCGAATCGCGGTGTCGCACTTGTTGTTGACAAGCCAGGCGCCCTCGGCGCGAAAGCCGCGTCGGCGCTTGAAGTCGGTCTCGGCGGCGTCGAAGGCGACTTGGATGCTGCCGGCGGCGTCGCGGCCAATCAGGAACTTGACCTCCTGATTGCCGGGATTCAGGAACCTGAAGAAGCGAACCTGATTCGCCTGGAGGTCTCCGACGGGGATCTCCACCCGTCCGGAAGGGTCGGGCGAAACGAGGACGAAATCGCGGCTGTGGCGGCCGAGCAGCGACTCGAGCCCGAAGAAGAGAACCAGGATCAGCGCGACCAGCAGCACGCCGTGGAGAGGTCGGAACTTTCTCATCGGCGCGATTCTCGCCGGAGGGGCCCGATCGAAGCAAACGGGGCGCTGGGCCTCCGCGCCCGGCGGCGGGCTAAGATCCTCCCGCGTGCCTCTCCCTCCCGAGCTGCCCGCGCCCGGCCGTCGCCTGGATCTTCCCGGCTCTCCGATCGGACACCGGACGGATCGCGCCGATGGCACCGGCGTGACCGTCCTTCGCTGTCCCGACGCCGAGCGGGTTCTGGCGCACCTGCCGCTCGACGCCGACCACCCATGGCAGGGCGACACGACGCTCGCCGTGGCCCAGGCGGACGATCTGGGCAGGCTCCCGGCGGCCATGGACCGGCGCGGCCGATGAGCGCCTTGCGGCAGAGCGATCCCTGGGTTCCGGCGTTGCCTCTCGCCGTCGCGCTGCTCGCGCTCGGCGGAGCTGCCGCCTACCCGGCGCTCGCGCCGCGCGGCATCCTCGGCGACCCGCTGGTCTGGGCGGCGGCGACGCTGCTCGCGGCCTTGGCGGCGCTTCATCGTCCGCTCGGTGGCGGCACGCTCGGTCTAGGCGCTGCAGTGCTGCCTTTGCTCTTCGCCACCGCGGGGACCGCGCCGGCCGGATTCGCCGCCGCGGTCGCGCTGGCCCTCGCTGCCGTCGTGCGGCGCGGCCTCGAGGGGCGCTGGCCTGAGCTGTTGCCCGAACGGCGCGGGCTGTCGCGCGTGCTCGTGGAGATCGCCGCCGGAGCGCTCGCGGCGCTCGCGGCCGGAACGGTGTGGCTGCTGTTCGGCCCGCTCGAGGCGGGGACCGGCAGGGCGGGGCTGGCCGTCCGGCTGGCGACGTCGGCGCTGGCCTGGACGCTGGTCGAGGCGGTCCATGAGCTGGCGCTGAGGCGCCGCGCCCGCCGTGAGCTCGCGGCGGAAATCGCCGATGTCGGAAAACCGCTCGCGATCGACCTGGCGGGTTGGCTGGTCGGCGGATTGCTGCTCGAGGTGCTCTGGACCGCGGGCTGGCCGCTCGCGGCGGCCCTCGGCGCCGTGGTGGCGCTGCTCGCGGGCGAAGCGGCGCGCAACGCCCTGGGCGCGGGAGCGCTATCGAAGCGACTGGCCGAGTCGGAGCGCCTCTCCCTGGCCGGGGCGACGCTTGCCACCGGCGTCTCGGGTCTGCGGGCGGTGGCGGGTCAGATCCTCGCGGAGTGCCGGACGATCGTGCCCTTCTCCTGGTTCCAGCTCGACCTCGAGATCCCGGACGCGGGTTCGCGTAGTTTCTGGGCGGCGGCCGGGGTCGAGCTGTCGGACGGTGAGCCCGTCCCTCCGGCGCAGCCCCCAGCCCTCCCCGGGATCCACCGTCGCAGCTCTTGGCGTCGGCTCGAGCGCGACCTGGCGGCCGACGGCGAGCGCTTCGGGCGGCTCAAGCTCTGGTGCGATCCGCGTCGGCTCGAGCCGCGCGCCGAAGAGCTGCTCGACGCGCTCCTGCCCCAGATGAGCGCGTCGGTGCGCGGGGCCTTCCTCGACCAGGTGGCCCGCACCGACAGGCTGACCGGCGCGGCGTCGCGCCGGGTGCTCGAAGCGCGCCTGGTGGAGGCGTTCGTTACCTGCCGCGAGGAGGGGGGCGCCGTTGCCATCGTGCTCGCCGATCTCGACCACTTCAAACGGATCAACGACACGTTCGGACATGCTGTCGGCGACCGCGCGCTCCAGGCGGTGGCGGCGGTTCTGCTCGGCCCGGCGCGGGAGGTCGACTTGTGCGCGCGCTGGGGCGGTGAGGAGTTCGTTCTGCTGTTCGAGGCGATGCGCGGCGACGCCGCGCTCAAGGTCGCCGAGCGGATGCGCCGCGGGATCGAGCAGCTGGCGCTCGAGGCCGAGGGTCGGCCGGTCCCGCTGACGATGAGCTTCGGCGTCGCGGCCTTCCCAGAGCTCCACGTACGGCGGCCCGAGGAGCTGATCGAGCTCGCCGATGCCGCTCTCTACACGGCCAAGCGGCTCGGGCGGAATCTCTGCTTGCTGGACGTCGGGAGCGGACGGTTGCGGACGGCGGCTGGCGAGGTCGTCGAGATCGCCGAGCCGACGGAGCCGCGCGCGCCCGTGATTTTTGCCTGAAGCGAGGTCTGAAGCGAGCGGAGCGCTGCGCTCCGCGGCCGTTTGCGATAATCCAGCCGAACGGGGGAAACCATGAGCGAGCGACGCTGGGTGCTGGTGCTGGGGGCCTCGAGCGGTTTCGGCGAGGCGGTGGTGCGCGAGTTCGCGGCCGCCGGTTGGGATGTGTTCGGTGTTCATCTCGACCGCCGGGCGGGCCTCGAGCACGTCGAGGAGATCGCTGCTGCCGTCCGAGCGGGCGGCGCGGAGGCGCACTTTTTCAACATCAACGCCGCGGACCACGAGAAGCGACGCGCGGCGATCGCCGAGATGCAACGGCTCGGCGGCGGCAGACCGGTGGGCGTGCTGCTGCACTCGCTCGCCTTCGGCACCCTCAAGCCCTTCATCGCGGCGGACGAGAAGGACGCCCTCGCCCCGCAGCAAATGGAGATGACCCTCGACGTCATGGCGCACTCGCTCGTGTACTGGACGCAGGACCTGGTGCGCGCCGGACTGCTCGGCGCCGGGTCGCGGATCTACGCCATGACCTCGGCGGGTGACCGCATCATCTGGAAAGCGTATGGCGCCGTCTCCGCCGCCAAGTGCGCGCTCGAATCGCACATCCGCCAGCTCGCCGTCGAGCTCGCCCCGGCGGGCATCAGCGCCAACTCGATCAAGGCGGGAGTGACCGACACGCCGGCGCTGCGCAAGATACCGGGCAACGTCGAGATCGTCGCGAGCGCGCGTGCCAGAAACCCGTCCGGCCGGCTCACCACCCCGCGGGACGTCGCCCGTTGCCTGGTGGCGCTCGCGGCGCCGGAGACCGCCTGGCTCACCGGGACTGTCCTCCAGGTCGACGGCGGCGAGGACGTGGCGGGGTGAGGCAGATCCGCGGAAAGACGCCTTTCGGGCGGCGGGCTTCTTGACTCCTGCCGAACCCGCTGTTAGGAAGGGCTAAGAATTCAGTTCAAGCCGTATCGATCCAGAGGGGTGCCCAGGGTGGCGCCCAGAGAGGCGAGCCATGAGAGCAATCCGGTGGGCGACGACCTGTCTTCTCGCGACCTGTTTGTCTGCGGGCGCGGCGACCGCGCAGGGCGAGGGTAGCCCGTCGGGGACTCTGTCCGGGCGCCTCGTGGGGCTGGGGGGCGCGCCGGCGGTCGGAGCCACCGTTGCGGTGCCGGCGCTCGGCCTCGTGACCGAGACCGACAGCGACGGCGCCTGGCGCCTGGCCGGCCTGCCCGCGGGTGAGCTCGAGGTGATCTTCACCGCGGGAGGGCGCAGTGAGCCCGTCCTGGTCACCCTGCGCGCGGGGGAGGAGGCTCGCCTCGACCACACGCTCGCGGCCGCGGTCGTGCCCTTCGCCGAGACGATCACCGTGATCTCGGCTTCACGTCAGGCCGAGCGGATCACCGAAGCTCCCGCGGCGATCAACGTCATTCCGGCGATCGAGATCCAGCGCCGCGCCGCGACCGGGCAGATTCCCAAACTGCTCGAGTTCGAGACGGGCGTCGAGGTGACGCAGAGCGGGATCTACGACTACAACTTCAACACGCGCGGATTCAACAGCTCGCTCAACCGGCGCGTCGCGACCGTCATCGACGGAAGAGATCCATCGGTGCCGTTTCTCGGCGCTCAGGAATGGGCCTCGGTCTCCTTTCCGATGGACGATCTGGAACAGGTGGAGCTCGTCCGCGGTCCGTCGGCGGCGCTCTACGGCCCGAACGCCTCGAGCGGCGTGCTCAACCTGATCACCAAGCGGCCACGCGACAGCCAGGGAGGGCTGGTTCGTTTGACCGGGGGCGAGCTGTCGACCGCGAGCGGTGACTTCCGCTGGGCCATGCCGCTGTGGGGCGACTGGTACGGCAAAGTGCTCGGCAGCTATCGGTCGAGCGGCGACTTCTCGGTGTCGCGCAACGGCCAAGCCGAGTACGCCGTGCCCTGTACCACCACGGTCACCAGCGACTGCCTGCCGCAGGAGCGCGTGCCGCTCGATCCGCTCGACGACGACGAGATCGCCACCGCCGCGGTCCGGCTCGATCGTCACTACGGAGAGACCTCACTCTTGACGCTCGAAGGGGGCTGGGCCGACGTCAGTGGACCGGTGTTCCAGACCGGCATCGGCCGCGTGCAGCTCGTCGACATCGAGCGGCGCTGGGCACGCGGCAACTTCTCGACGCCCCACTGGAACCTCCTGGTCACGGCGAACGGCCGGGAAGGCAACGAGCAGACGGCGCTCGCGACCGGGATCAACCTCGTGCTCGACGAGGAGGCCTGGCGCGGCGAGCTGCAGACCAATTACACCTTCCTTGACGACACGCTGCGCGTGGTTGGCGGCATCGCGTACGAGGACCGGCGGATCGATAGCGCGGATCAGAACGCGAGGACGCGTCCCAGGCTCTTCGGCAAGGACCGCAACAACGTGAAGAGGCTGCGGCAGACGCTCCTGTTCGAGCCGATCTCCTCGAGCGCCACCGGGATCTTCGGCCAGGCGGACTGGCACTTCGCCGACCGCTGGGCGGCCGTCGTCGCGGCCCGCTACGACGATTCGACGCTGCACGATCCGCAGATCTCGCCGAAGGCGGCGCTGATCTTCTCGGTCACGCCCGACAGCTCGATTCGCCTGACCTACAACCAGGCCTTCCAGGTCGCCAACTATTCCGAGTACTTCCTGCAGGCCGAGGTCGGCCCGGCGATCAACCTCGGCAGGATTCCCTGTCCGGCGGGGGCGACGCTCGGGGGCGTCGAGTGCCCGGTGACCGGGTTCCTCAACCTGGAGGACGTCTGCGCGCTCGACGGCGTGCTCTGCGGCTTCGACACCGACTTCGAGTTCGGCGAGATCCCGGGTACCGATCCGACCGCCGATACGCTGATCCTGGCCCTCGGCAACGCCGACCTCGAAGTCGAGGAGGTCGAGACCTGGGAGCTCGGCTACACGGGATTGATCGGCGGCAAGCTGCTGTTGACGCTCGACTACTACAACAGCAAGAACACGAACTTCATCACCGACCTGCTGCCGCAGCTCGGCACGCCGCTCGGCCGGATCAACCCGAACTTCGGCCCCTATCAGCTGCCGCAGGGGCTCACGCCCGAGCATCAACAGCAGGTGCTCTCGGTGCTCCAGCTGGTGCTCGGTCGCTTCTACCCGCTGCTGACGCAGAACATCGACCGCACGCCGATGATCGGCGTCGCCTCCTACACCAACTTCGGCCAGGTCGACACCCAGGGCGTCGATCTCGGGATGACCTTCTACTTGAATCCCGAGTGGACGTTGGCACTGAACTACTCCTGGTTCGACTTCGACATCAAGGACAGCCTGCCCGGGCTCGACCGCCTGCTGCTGCCCAATTCCCCGGAGAACAAGTACGCGGGCTCGATTTCGTACAGCGGCTCGCGCTTCGATTTCGCCGCCTCCTACCGCTGGGTCGACACCTTCCGCTGGGCGGTCGGGCCGTTCCAGGGGGACGTTCCCTCCTACGGCACGGCCGACCTGATCGCCAACTTCCGCGTCACCGACGCGGTCGAGCTCGGCATCAACGTCGCCAACATCCTCGACGAGGAGCACTGGGAGGCCTTCGGCGGCGATCTGCTCGGCCGTCGCGCCCTCGGCTCGGTGACCTTCCGGTGGTGAGCGGAGGGCTCGCGTTGACACTCGCGACAAGGCGGCCGTAGGATCGGCGGCCGGTCGGGGCGTAGCGCAGCCTGGTAGCGCACCTGCCTTGGGCGCAGGGGGTCCCCAGTTCAAATCTGGGCGCCCCGAATTCCAAAACCCCGACGCCGAAGGTGGAAAGCTGCGGGCTCTCTGGAGAGACGTGGATCCTGTGAGGTTCGAGGCTGCCTGTAGCTCAGCTGGATAGAGCGGCGGCCTTCTAAGCCGCGGGTCGGGGGTTCGAGTCCCTCCAGGCAGGCCATTTCCACCGGATTGTGGTTCTTTGCACGGTGAGTGTAGCTCAATGGTAGAGCGCCGGTCTGTGGCACCGGTCGTTGGGGGTTCGAGTCCCCTCACTCACCCCACGCTCATCCCTCCAACGCGCGCCCGTAGCTCAGCTGGATAGAGCGACAGCCTCCGGAGCTGTAGGTCACAGGTTCGAATCCTGTCGGGCGCACCACACTCCTCTCTGTCGGGTCCGGCGTGCACCGTTAGACTCTCCGGATGCGCTTCGGTCCGGCGCTCTTCGTCGGTCTCATGCTCTTGGCGGCGGCGGGTTCGCCGGGTCGAGCCGCGGCCGAACCGTCCGCGAGCTGCCCGGAGGGCAATCTGCTCGCCGGGCTTGCGCCGGTCGCCGTCGTCGGCGTCGAGGGGGACGCGCGGGTCGCGACCGACGGCCGGGTCACGCCGGAGGGCGCCGCCTGGCGGGTCGAGCCCTCGGCGGTCCTGGCGGCCGCGGGGGCGTCGATCACCTGGGACCTCGGCGCCGCGCTCCCGATCGCGGCCCTGCTGCTTCAAGCCGACGCCAACGATGTCTACGCGGTCGAGGCCTCGCTCGACGGCGGACGCTTCGAGCGCCTGATCTCGGTGAGCCCGGTCGCCGGAGTGCACGGCTTGCGCACCCGCGCATTGCGCTTGGCGCCGCGGCGGGCTCGCTTCGTTCGCCTGGCGGCAGAGCGGGGCGACGGCGCCTATTCGTTCTCGGAGCTCCAGCTCTTCTGCCGGCTACCGGAGCCCTGGCCGCCGGCGCTACTTGTCGTCGAGGCGCCGCTCGCCGAGGAGCGGGAGCCGTTCGTCCTCGGCTGGAACGACGTCACGAGTCGCTGGTGGGAGCTCCTGCTCGCCGCCGTCGGTTGCGGGCTCGTCGCGGCCCGCAACCGGTTCGAGCGCCGTGGCGAAAAGCGGCGCCTGCTGCGCTCCGATCGCCTCCTGGCGGTGGCGGGCCTCATCGCGGTGGCGACTTACTTCAACTTCGGCGCCTTTCATTTCGGCGGCTACATCCACGGCTGGGACACGTTCCACTACTACGTCGGTTCGAAGTACTTCCGTGAGCTGGGATACGAGCGGATCTACGAGTGCGTCGCCGTCGCGGACTCGCTCGAGCCGGCCTACCGGCAGCGGGTCACGTTGCGCAAGATCACCAACTTGCGGACCAACGTGCTCGAGCCGGCGGCAGGAGTCGTCGCCGAACCGCAGCGCTGCACGGACCGCTTCACTGCCGAGCGTTGGCGCGAGTTCCGTCACGACGTCGCTTGGTTCCGTGCGCGGGAGGCGCCGGAGCGCTGGGACGACCTCTCGACCGACCACGGCTACAACGCCACGCCGGTCTGGAATCTCGCCGGGTCGTTGCTCGCCAACAGCGGTCCGGCGACTGACGGGCGGATCCTCGCCCTGACGCTGATCGACCCCCTCTACTTTCTGGCGCTCGCCGCGGTCGTCGTCTGGGCCTTCGGTTGGCGCACGGCCGCGGTCGCGCTGCTCGTCTTCGGCACCTATTTCCCGAGCCGTTTCTTCTGGACCGGCGGCGCCTTTTTGCGCTGGGACTGGCTCTTCTACACCGTCGCGGCGGTCGCTTGCCTGCGCAAGGGCAGGCCGCTGCTCGCCGGCGCCGCGTTTGGCTACGCGGCGCTCTTGCGCGTCTTTCCGGTACTGCTCGGCGCTGGGCCGGCGCTCGCGTTGGGGATGGCACTGGCTGGCAGCCTGGGGAAGCGCAGCGGCGGCGTGGGCGCTACTCTGCGGGCGGCATTCGCGCGCGAGCCGGCTCGGAGCCACGCGCGGTTCTTCGCCGGCGCCGCCGTCGCGGCCCTCTTGCTCCTGCCTGCGAGCGCCGTCGTCGCGGGCGGCACGGACGCTTTCGCCGCCTTCGTCGCCAACACCCAGAAGCACCGTGGCACGCCGCTCACCAACAACATGGGGCTACGCACCGTTCTCACCTACCGCCCGAGCGAGATCGGACGCCGCCTGGTCTCGGACGCCGCCACCGATCCCTGGCTCGCCTGGAAAGAGGCCAGGCTCGCCGCCTGGCGGGAGTCCCGGTTGGTCGCCCTCCTTTTCGCCGCGGGGGCGCTGGTGCTGATCGGGCTCGCGGTGCGGCGCCATTCCGAGCCCTGGCTGGCCGCGGTCCTGGGCCTTGCCTTGGTCGCGTTCGCGGTCGAGCTCACTTCGTACTACTACGCTTTCCTGATCGTCCCCGCGCTCCTCTGGTGCCGGTGGCGCGCTACCGGACCCTTGCTGCTCGCGCTCGCCGCCGTGACGCAGCTCGTCTCGCTCGCGCCGCTGGCGGGGATGCCGACCTGGCGCGACGAGCAGTACACCGGGATCTCGCTCGCAACGGTCGGCGTGCTTGCCCTCTTACTCGTTCGTTTCGCCCGCGCTGGCAGTCTCGCGACCGATCCCGCCGGAGTGGACTTTGCGAAACAGGGAGCGGCCGCGAGGCGAGGCGCCCCGCGGCCGCTCGGCCGACCCTGACCGCGCGAGCGCCTACTGCCCGCAGGTCTGGAAAGTCGAGACGTCCTGCACCGGCGGGGCGATCTGGCCGAGGACGTTCTTGTACTCCTTGACGATGCCCGAGCCGGTATCGGTGACGCGCATCGTGAAGTCGACGTTGGTGGTCGCGGCGTAGAAGACCCAGTAGGCGGGCTGCTGTGGGAAGCCGCAAGCGTCGAGCACCTTGACCAGGATCTCGACATTGTTCGGGTCGAAGAACCAGATCCCGATCGAGTTGTCGGAGAGCGGCACCGCGTGTCCGTGGCCGACCAGGCCGTTGGGCGCGCGGAAGGTGGTCTCGATCGAGAAGCGGCTGCTCTGGGCGCAGCCGGAGTCGTCGCCGGGCTCGCAAGGCGCCTGGCTGCCGTCGTCGTCGAGGATCACCAGGATCGAGGTGCCGCGAGAGCTGTCGATGGTCGCGCCGCCCGTCGGGTTCGACAGGTTCAGGTTGACCGTCTCATTGCCCTCCGACAGGTCGTCTGCGAAGACGGGAATCGCAAAGGTCTTGACGCTCCCGTCCCCACTGCTCCAGGCGAGGGTCCCGAACGCGGCTTGATAGTCCTCACCCTCGATCGCGCTGCCGTCGGACGTCGCGTAGTCGACGGAGACGGCGCCGTTCTCTCCGTTCGAGCGCTCGACGCGGATGACCGCCTGCAGCTGCCCTTCGATCACCTCGAAGGAGGCCTCGTCGAACTTGAGGACGCCGCGTCCGCTGCCACCGCCATCGTCGCCCGCGGAGTCGAAGATGGTGAGCACCGCGGTCGAACGCTCGTCGTCGAGGATCGCGCCGCCCGTCGGATTGGACAGCATCAGCGCCACGGTCTCGTTCGGCTCGGCGACGCCGTCGGCGAAGATCGGCACCTGGAACGAGCGGATGGAGCCGTCGCCTGGTCCCCAGGAGAGCGTGCCGGAAACCTCCGCGAAATCGAGGTCCGCGGTGGCGGTACCGGCGTTGGCGAAGTAGTCGACGGTAACCGCTCCGGCCTCGCCGTGCGAGCGCTCGACAGTGATGATCGCGACGCCCGAGTTCTCGTTGGCGTAGAAGCTGCTCTCGTCGAACTTGAACGAGCCGTTCGGGCTGGAGCCGCCGCCGCCGCCGCCGCCGCCGCCGCCCGAGCCACCGCTGCCGCCCGAGCCGCCGCTGCCACCCGAGCCGCCGCTGCCGCCCGAGCCGCCGCTGCCACCCGAGCCGCCACTGCCACCCGAGCCGCCACTGCCACCCGAGCCGCCGCTGCCACCCGAGCCGCCGCTGCCACCCGAGCCGCCGCTGCCGCCGTCGTTGTCGCCGATGTTGACCACCGTCGAGGCACGCTCCGGGTCGATTCCCGCTCCGCTCGCGTCGAGCAGGACGAGCGTGATCGTCTCGGTCGGCTCCGCTTCGGCGTCGTCGGCGAGCGTGACCTGGACCGTGCGGTTGCCGCCGTCGTTGGCCGCCCACTGGAGCAGGACATCGACCGGTGTGTAGTCGGCCCCGGGTGTCGCCGAGCCGCCGCTCGAGACGACGCGGACGGATGCCGGACCGTCTTCTCCCTGTGATCGCTCGACCGTGATGGTCACGGCCGCTCCTTCGTTGCCGAAGTAGGCGGCCTCGTCGAACTTGAGGACGCCGGGGCCGGCCGCCAGAGCTGGCGCGGCCACGAGCGTCAGCGCCGCGAGGAGCCTCGGGGCCGGGTTGCCGTTCCTTGAGATTCTCATTCCGTCTCTCCCTGCCGGTGCTGTCCGGCGGTTCTCTGCCGGCGGCGAGGCCGGCGCTCAGAGTAAGAGACAACCGGCGGCTCGAACCGGAACAGGCGGCCGGCGCAAGCGCTGGACGAAGTGGAGTCGGTCACGCGGAGACTGTCGTGTGCGCCACGGTCGGGCGATGCTGCCGTGCTATACTTTTTCGGTTCTAGAACGGAGGCGCGTCATGTCGGTTCGGTTTCGCAGCCTAGCGGTCGCTCTCGTCGCCGTGGCCCTGATCGCGGTTCCCGCGAGCGCCGAGTACTTCACCATCACGCTCAAGAACGGCTCGACCTTCATTACCCGGTATCAGCCGGAGGACGCGAGCTGGAATCCCGACAAGATGATCTTCCTCGACGAGTGGGGGAATCTGACCTCCCTGCACAAGAGCGATGTCGAGTCGATCCAGACCGAGGTCGAGAACCGAGGCTTCGGGCGCGTGATCAACTCGACGACGATCGCCCTCGGTTGGGCGCCCAACGACGCCCTCGATCCCGACTCCGACGAGGGCAAGGCGGCGCTCGAGCAGGACCGGCGGGCCGATCTCGCCGACAGCCTGGCGCCGCCGGTCTACAACCAGCAGCAGTTCGTCGAGCCGTCCGCGGCGAGTGGCATCCCGCTCTCCTTCATCGGCGCCGGCAACACCACGCCACCGTTGGGCGAGCCGGGCATCGCCTCGTCGACTCCGCCGGAGCAGTAGCAGAACAGGGCAGCACCTAGCTCGATCTCGCGGTCCCGCGCCGTGCGGGGCCCGAGTTGACAATCTGAACGGTGTGGTGACCTCGCCGCGGCTGCGGTGGGGTCGGTAAGAGGGAAGCCGGTGTGATGCCGGCGCGGCCCCCGCCACTGTAACCGGGGACGAAACCGGAAGAGCCACTGCCTGCAGGTGGCCGTGCGGCTCGATGAGAGCCGGACGGCTGCCGCGGCGGGAAGGTCCGGGAGTAGGTCGATCCGGGAGCCAGGAGACCTGCCACGCTCGACCGACGATCCTCCCCCGGGGGCTGGGGAGCGTGCCGCCGGCGTCTCCCGCCCAAGCGCCCCGCTCCCCGTATCTTCCGGGGGCGGGGCGTCGCGCTTTCGGGAAGGAGAGCGTATGCGGCGTACCCTCGTTGCGGCGGCACTGCTCGCGGGCAGCCTGCCGGTCCTCGCGCAGTCCGGCTCCAGTACCGCGACCACAACTCCGTTTCTGGCCTCGATCACCGTCACCGCCACCGCCGACGCCGAGCCGGTGGATGAGGTACCTGCGACGGTGACAGTGATCCCCGCCGCGGAGATCTCGGCTCTTCGAGCGGCGGAAGTGCTGCCGCTGCTCGCCATGGTTCCAGGCGTGGCGACGACACGCGCCGGCTCGCCGGGCAAGCTCGCCTCCCTCTTCCTGCGCGGTACCAACTCCAGCCACACGCTCTTTCTCTGGAACGGCATCGAGCTCAATGATCCCTACCTGGGCGGATTCGATCTGTCGACGCTCTCGACCGACGGCGTCGAGCGGATCGAGGTGGCGCGCGGACCCTTTTCCGCGCTCTACGGCTCGGCCGCGGTCGGTGGCGTCGTCCAGATCTTGACGCGACGAACTGGCCGCCAGCGCTCCGCGCGGCTCGAATTGGGCTCGAACGAGCTTCTGCGTGTCGCCGCGTCAGCGGGCGGGCGGATCGGGCCGGTTCACGCGGAGCTCGCCGGGCATGCGCGACGGGGCGAGGGGGAGGTCGACAACGACTTCTGGGACGGCGATGAGCTGGTTCTCGCGCTCGACGCCGGGTCGGAAACGAGCTGGCGCGGCGGCGCGCTGCTGCGCGCCACCCGTGCCGACTTGGGCATCCCGTTCGACTTCGCGGGAACGCCGACGCCAGCGCGCCATCAGGATTCGAGCGCACTGTCGCTCGCCTTGCCGGTCGCGTGGACCGATGGCCGATGGGAGGTCGAGGCCCAGGTGGCGCGCACCGAGACCGACCTCGAAGTCGCCGATGAAACCGACCCGTTCGCGGCCAGCCGCGCGGAGGCGCGCCGGAGCCAGGGGCGGCTCGCTCTCAGGTGGCGCGGCGCGGCGCGGTGGACGGTCACCTGGGGCGGGGACTGGGCACGGGCGGAGGTCGACTCCGCGTCGGCCTTCGGGCCGGCGCTGGGCGGCGAGAGCGAACGCATCTGGGCGGCATTCGCGCAGGCCTCGTTCGCGCGCGGGCCGATGCGGATCGACGTCGGCGTGCGGCGCGACGACCACGACGGCTTCGGCGGTGAGACGAGCCTGCGCGCCGCGGTCGCGCTCGCTCTCGGCGAGCGATCGCGCCTGCGCGCGGCCTACGGCGAGAGTTTTCGCGCGCCGTCGCTCGCCGATCTCTACTATCCCGGCTTCTCGAATCCCGAGCTCGGTCCCGAGCGGGGCGCGAGCTACGAGCTCGCGCTCGAGACCGAGCGGGGGCCGCTGCGCGCCGAGCTCCTGTTGTTTCGCAACGACCTCGACGGGCTGATCGAGTTCGATTTCGCGACGTTGCGTCCGTTGAACCTGGGCCGCGCGCGTGCGGAGGGGCTCGAGGCACAGGCAGCTTGGCGCCATGGCTGGTTCGACGCGCGCTTGAGCGCGACTCTTCTGGATGCGAAAGATCGGACCTCGGGCGAGCCGCTGTTGCGGCGCCCGGACGAGAGCGCGAGCATCGTGCTCTTCCTGCGGCCAGGCGATTGGACACTGGGCGCGATCGGTCGCTACGTCGGCGCCCGATCGGACTTCGGTGACCTGCCGCTCGCGAGCTACTCGACCCTCGATCTGTCGGCGGCGTTCCTCGCCGGAGAGCGCTTCGAGCCGTTCGCGCGCGTCGAGAACGTGACCGACGAGCGCTACCAGGAGGCGGCCGGCTACCCGGCGCCTCGTCGCGGCTTCGTGGCGGGTTGCTCGGTCCGCTTCTAGGCCCGCCCATGTCCCTTGGTCGCCTCGCCCTGGCGCTCGCTGTCCTCGCCCTCGGTTGTGGTGCGCCGAGGGCGCCCGGGGGCACGCCGGTGGAGGCGAAGCGCTTGGCCGTGCTCGCGCCGTCCGCCGCGGAGACGCTGGTCGCCTTGGGCGTGACGGCTCGGATCGTAGCGGTCGGCGACTACGTCGTCTGGCCAGCCGAGCTCCGCTCGCTGCCTCGCCTCGGGGCCTATGACGCTCCCAGCCCCGAGCGGCTGCTTGCCATGGGTATCGATCTGCTCGTCACCACCGCGGGGATCGCCGGCCGCGTGGAGCGCGAGCAGCTGGCGGCGCATGGCGTCGATACGCTCGAGCTCGACACCGCCACCTACCCCGCGGCGCTCGACTCGATCCGGGAGCTGGGCGCGCGGGTCGGGCGCGCCGAGCGCGCCCGCGGCCTCGTCGCCGAGATCGAACGGCGCGTGGCCGCCGTGGCGAGCGCCACGGCCGGGCTGCCGCGCCGTCGCGTGCTGGTGGTCGTCGGCCGGGATCCGCTCTTCGTGGCCGGCCCCGGCTCGCACCTCGACCGGTTGATCGAGGCGGCCGGAGGCGAGAACGTGGCCGCCGATCTGGGCTCGCCCTGGGCGCAGGCGTCGCTCGAGGCGATGCTCGAACGGGCCCCGGAAGTGGTGATCGACAGCTCGGACAATCGGCCGGACGTCGAGCGCGGGATCGTGCTCGGGGCCTGGGGCCGCTGGCCCTTTCTGCCCGCGGTGCGCACGGGGCGGGTGGCCTCGGTCGATCCCTGGCGGATCTCGATTCCCGGTCCCCGCCTGGGTGAGCTCGCCGAGCTGCTGGCGCGGCTGATCCATCCCGAGGCGCTCGGCGCGCCGGCCGCCGAAGAGCTCGGACCGCCGGGCGGCGCGCCGTGAGCCGGACCGCGACACGACCGCCGCTGACTCGTGCCGGCCGACGCAGGGTGCTCGCGCTGCTCGGGCTCGTCGCCGTGGCGGCCTTCGTCGCGGCGATCGCCGGTGGCGCGGCGTCGGTCGGCCTGGCCGACCTGTTCGCGGGCGGGCTCGCTGCCGGGAGCTTCGAGCGCGCCGTCCTGCTCGAGGTGCGCCTGCCCCGCGCGGTCGCCGCGGCGGCGCTCGGTGCGGCGCTGGCGCTCTCGGGCACGGCCTTCCAGGCGCTGCTGCGCAATCCGTTGGCAGACCCCTTCGTGCTCGGCGTCTCGGGTGGCGCCAGCCTCGGCGGCGTGCTGGCGTTGCTGGCGGGCGGTGGGCGCTGGGCGAGCGTGCTCGGTGCCTTCGCCGGCGCGGTCGCCGCGCTCGCCGCGATCGAGCGTCTGGCGACGGCGCGCGGGCGGCTCTCGGTCTTCTCGGTGCTGCTCGCGGGCGCCGTCTTCAACTCCTTCGCCGCCGCGGCGATCGTCTTCCTGCAGAGCATCGCCTCGCTCGAAGAGCTGCACGCGATCGTGTTCCACCTGATGGGTCGCGTGGCGCCGCTCGCCCCGCTCGAGCTGTCGCTGCTCCTGGTCGCGGTCGGCGCCTGTGGCCTGTTGTTGACTCGTCGCGGCCGCGAGCTCAACGCGCTCTCTCTCGGCGCGGAGGGAGCGATGCAGCTCGGCGTCGAAGTCGAGCGGCTCAAGCGCGCGACCCTGCTCGCCGGCTCGCTGCTCGCGGCGCTCGCGGTCGCCTTTGCCGGGATGATCGGTTTCGTCGGCTTGGTCGTACCGCACCTGCTGCGCCTTCGACTCGGCCCGGACCATCGCCAACTCGTCCCGGCCTCGCTCGTCGCCGGGGCCGCGTTCCTGCTGATCGCCGACCTGGCGGCCCGGACCGTGCTCGCGCCGCGCGAGCTTCCGGTCGGAGTGCTGACCGCGCTCGTCGGCGGTCCGTTCTTTCTCCTCGTCCTGCGTCGGCATGGCGGCGCCCATGGTTGAGGGCGCGCCACAGCCCGCCGGGATCGAGGTGCAAGGGCTTTCCTATCGCTATCCGAGCGGCGGCGGCGTTGCCGACATCGATCTCGCCGTGGCCGCCGGCGAGGTGGTCGGCTTGCTCGGTCCGAACGGCTCGGGCAAGTCGACGCTGGTACGGTTGATCTCCGGCGTCGTGCCCGCCGATGCGGGTAGCATTCGGCTCGGCGGAGAAGACCTCGCGACGATGCCGCGCGGCGCCGTGGCGCGGCGCCTGGCGGTGGTACCGCAGGAGCCACGCTTCGATCTGCCTTTCACGGTGCTCGAGACCGTCCTGCTCGGCCGGCACCCCCATCTCGCCGGGGTCGCCTTCGAATCGGAGCGCGATCTCGAGCTGGCGCGCGCTGCGCTGGCGCGCTGTGGCGCCGAGGAGTTGGCGGAGCGCGCCATCGACGAGCTCTCCGCCGGCGAGCGGCAGCGCGTCGTCTTCGCGCGGGCGCTGGCGCAGGACGCGCCGGTGCTCCTGCTCGACGAACCGGCGAGCTTTCTCGATCTGCGCTTCCAAGTCGAGCTGTTCGACCGTGTGCGCGACCTGGCGGCGGAGGGGCGCGCGGTGCTCGCGGTGCTCCACGATCTCAACCTGGCGGCCGAGTACTGCGACCGGGTCGCGCTGATCGCTCGCGGGCGGCTGCAGGCGGTAGGGCCGACCGCCGCGACGCTCACCTACAGCAACCTGACCCGCGCCTACGGCACCGAGGTCTATGTCGATGTCAACGACCTCACGGGCGGGCTGGTGGTGACGCCGCTCTCGGCCCGGGCGCGCGCCCGTCTCGCGGCTCAGGCGTCTTCGGCGGCTCCAGATGACGAGCGGAGCGGCGGTCGCGCGGCAAGGCCCAGGCCCGATCGCACCGACCGAGTCGCCGTAGAATCGGGCCATGTTGCTCTTCCGATTCGGCTCCGAGGGTTTCTACGCCGCGGGCGAGAGCGCCGGCGAAGCGCGGATTCTCTACTCCGATCCATTGGAGACGTCGCCATCGGCGTGGCAGTTCGGGCGTGACGTGGATCTCTCGAGCGAACCGCTGCGCGTGCCCTGGACTCCGGGCAAGATCGTCTGCGTCGGCCGCAACTACCGCGCGCACGTCGAGGAGCTGGGCAACCCGATGCCCGCCGAGCCGGTGCTCTTCCTCAAGGCCCCGTCGTCGGTGATCGGTCCGCTCGCGCCGATCCTGCTGCCCCCGGAGAGCGAGCGGGTGGAGCACGAGGGGGAGATCGCCGTCGTCGTCGGATCACGGTTGACCCGCGGCGCCGACCGCGCCGAGGCCGAGCGCGCTCTGTTCGGCGTGACCGCGGCCAACGACGTCACCGCCCGCGACTTGCAGCGGCGGGACCCGACCTTCGCGCGCGCCAAGTCGTTCGACACGTTCTGCCCGTTGGGCCCCGCCATCCTGGTCGCTCCCGACCCCGAACGCCTGACGGTGGTGACCAGGGTCAACGGCGAGGAGCGCCAGCGCGGCGACAGCGGCGACATGACCTGGGGAATCGTCGAGCTGCTCCTCTACGCCTCGCGCATGATGACGCTCGAGCCGGGCGACCTGCTGCTCACCGGCACTCCTTCGGGGGTCGGACCGCTGATCGATGGCGACCGGGTCGAGGTCGAAATCGCTGGCGTGGGGTGCCTCGCGAATCCAGTCGAGGCCCTGCGCCGATGATCTTCGCGCGGATCGGGCTGGCGCTCCTGGTCGGGGCGGCGAGCGCGCTCTACCTGCGCCTCTCTCGCGGCTACCCCTGGACGCTCTCGGCCATCGTCGGCGTGGCTTCGGCGCTCCTCGTCGGCGTCACTTTCCAGACCGGCGACCGGCTGCGCGGACTCTGGCGGCGCTAGCTGCCCTTGCCGCGACCGACGAGCAGGAGCCCGGCGCCGACGGCGATCGCCGCGACGCCGGCCCAGGTCGGGATCTCGACCCGCTCTTTCTTCTGAACCGAGAGCTCGAGCGGCCCGAACGTCGCCTTCTTGCGTTCGGTGGGCACCGAGAAGCGCGGATAGACGATCGCCAGCACGCCCAGAACGATCAGCAGGATGGCGGCAACTCTGCGGAGGTTCATCGGCTCTCCTTCCGGTGGTCGGGATCGCGGGCCGTGGCGCGCCAGGGCGCGACGACGAGCGCCGCGGCGGCCAGCAGATGCACCGCGCCGCCGAAGGCGTGCCCACCGAGCAACAGCCCGAGCCAAGCTCCGGTGAGCGCGGCGGCAACGACGACGCGTGGGGTCGGGCGCACCTGGCGAGGATAGCGCGGCGCCGCGCGCTCCGTCTCGCCCTCGGCTATCCTCGTTCGGTGCGGTCCTGGTCACGCGTGGGCGCTGAAATGCTCTGCCGCCGCAGGCTCTTCGAGCTGCGCCGGAAAACCCTCGCCGCGGACGAGATCCGTCACGCTCTGGTGATCGCGGCCTGCTCTGGCCACGACGACCACGCTTACCGAGGCGCTGCGCCGTGAGCGTCGTCGCGGTCACCTTCGACGCGACCGGCACGCTCGTCACCTGTCCGGACCTGGGCGGGGAGTACGTCCGGGTGCTCGCGCGCCACGGCCTCGAGCTCGATGCCACGACGGTCGGCTCGTTGATCCCCGTGGTCTGGCGCGAGCTCGCCTGCGCCGCGCATCCCGCGCGGGACCGCTTTCGGTTCCATACCGGCGGCGCGCGCGGCTTCTGGCGCCATTTCGTCGAGCGGGTGGTCGAGCTCGCCGGGGCGCCGCCACCCTCGCGCTTCGCGGTCGCGGAGCTCTACGAGCACTTCGCGACCGTCGCGCCCTGGCGCCTCTTCGACGATGTGCTGCCGGCTCTCGAGGCGCTGCGGAGCGCGGGCACGCCGCTGGCGGTGGTCTCCAACTGGGACGAGCGGCTGCCCCGCGTGCTCGACGCGCTCGGCCTGGCGGGGCGGTTCCAGGCGGTAGTCGTCTCCGCCGAGATCGGTGTCGAGAAGCCGCACCAGGGCATCTTCGAAGCGGCGCTCCAGCGGCTCGGCGTGGCGCCGGAACAGGCCGTTCACATCGGCGACTCGGCGCGCGAGGACGTCGAGGGCGCCCGGGCCGCGGGTCTGCGCGCGCTGTTGCTCGGGCGCGCGGGTGGCGGCGACATCGCCGCTCTCGACGAGTTGCCCGGCGCGCTGCGCTCGGCCCGCTGACGACGACGCGGCGAGCGATCTCACCGGCTCGGCGCGCGATCCGGACTAGACTCGGGGCGATGACGATCTTCTATGGTTCCCATCGTGCCGCGCCGGGCGCCGCGTTGGCGGCGACCCTGATCGTGCTCGCGAGCGCCTGTGGTGGCGCCGAAGCGCCGCGCCGTGGCGCGGGAGAGCTCGAGACCGTCGACGTCGCGGCACCGATCGACGCCGCCGCGACCATCGAGCTCGACGCGGTCGCCACTCCGCGCCCGGCCGGTGCGGCGGCTGGCGTGCTGCCGGGCGGCTTCCCGAAGGAGGTCCCGCTGCCCAACGGCGGCAGCCTGGTCGACTACGGCGATGGCGTCGCGGGTCCCTGGATCGAGCTCGTCGTCGCGGCGCCACCGGCCGAGGTCGAGAGCGAATACCGGGCTCGCCTCGCGCGGGCTGGCTTCCGCGCCGGTGCGGACGGCGTCTGGGCGCGCGGATCCCTGCGGCTGACGGTCGGCGTCACGGCGCGAGGCGCGGCCTCGACCGTCCGCCTCGAGCCGGTCGCGCGCTGAGCCGGGAGGTTCGATTCGCCGTGACGCGCGCGCGCAACGCGGATCCCTTCGAGGGCCTCGACGCGGCGGCGCTGGCGCGTGCGCTCGCAGCCATCGCCGATCGCCCCGACGATCTCGCGGAGATCTACCTCGAGCGCCGCGCCGAGCTCGAGCTGCCGCCGCCCGAAACGCGCGTAGGCCTGCGGCAGCGGCGCGAAGAGGGGCTCGCCGTCCGCCTCGTTCGGGGCGAGCGCGCCTGGAGCGCCGCCCGAGACAGGCTCGCCGGCGGCGATCTCGCGGCGGCGCTCCGGCAGGTGGCGCGGGCCCTGCCGCCCGCTTTCGCCGAGCCGCGGCTCGATCTCGCGCCGTACGCGCCGGGCTCGCCGCTCGCGGCGCTCGCCGCCTTCCCGGGCGAGCTCGAGCGCGCTCTCCGTCGTCTCCACGTCGCCTTCCCCCTGCGGCTCACCACGATTTGGCACCGGCGCGACCTGCAGGTCATCGGGCCTCGTTGGGTGCCGCCGGGCGAGCGCGAGGAGTTTTTCAGCTTCGCGGTAGAGCTGCCCTGGGGGCGCTGCGGTGGCCTCGCCAGCCGGCTCGACGCAGCCCAGGCCGAGCGGCTGGCGCGCTCTCTGTCGGGGCGTTTCCGTGCCCGCGAGGCGGTGCCTCCGGCCTCCGGCCGGCCGACGGTCCTGCTCGCTCCGGAGGCGGCCGCGGTGCTGCTACACGAGGCCGTGGCCCATGCCCTCGAAGCCGACCTTCTGGCGCTCGGCGGCCGGCCCGAAGCGGCGATCGGGCGCGAGCTCGGGACCTCGGGGCTCGACATCCTGGACGATCCCGGCCGCGCGCCGGCCGGCGCCGAGCGTCAGAGCGACGACGAGGGCGCGCCCATCGCGCGCCGCTGGCTGCTGCGGGCGGGCCGGGTCGAGCAGCCGATCGCCGACGCGCGCCACGCCCGCGGTTCCGACTTGCTGCTGCCGGGCTCGGGTTTCCGCTCGGACCGGCACTCGCCGCCCAGGCCGCGGACCTACCATCTCGAGGTCGCACCGGGCGAGCTGTCGCTCGAGCAGCTCTACGCCGTCGCCGAGGGGGGCCTCTACGTGACGGAGATCGACGCGGGTCGACTCGATCCGCGCAGCGGTGAGGTGGTTCTCCACGCACCCTGCGGTCGCCGGATCCGCGACGGTGCGCCGGCCGAGAGCGTCGGCGCGTTCACGATCGCGACCCGTGTCGCCGAGCTGCTGGCCGGAGTGAGCGCGATCGGTCGAGAGGTCGAAAGCGCGGGTGCCGGCTGGTGCGCCAAAGCGAACGAGCGGCGTCCGGTCTGGGCGACGGTACCGCCGATCGTTGTCACCGGTCTGGAGGTACGCCCGTGATCCGGGCTTCGCCACAGGCCCGGGAGCTCTGTGCGCAGGTGCGACGCGCCGTGGGCGGCGAGGCCGAGGTGTTCGAGAAGCGAGGCCGGAGCCGGCGCTACGAGCGCGACCCGGGCGGCGAAAGCGTGGAAGTCGCCGAGGAGCAGGGCTGGGCGGTGCGCGCCGGGGACCTCGCGCGCTCCTGCTTCGTCTGCGGCTCCGGCGCGGCGCCGGAGGAGCTCGACTGGGCGCGCGCGACGCCGCATCCGCTCGCCTTGCCGGCGCCACGGACGGCGCCACCTTTCGCGTCGTCGCGCGAGCTCGACGAGCCGCTCGTCGCTGAATCGGAGGCGTTCGCTCTGCTCGAAGGCATCGCGCGCGAGATCGTGCGAGAGCACTCCAGCGCGCGTCTCGCGTCGGCTCGTCTCGAGGACGGATCGAGCGAGTCGACGCTCAGCTCGACCCTCGGCGTCGAGGCCGCGATCCGGATGCGCGCGGCCAACCTGCGACTCGAGGTCGAAGCCGACGGCGACGTCTGCGTGATCGATCGGATCGAACGCTCGTTGCGTGGCGCCGAGCCGCTCGCGATCGCGCGCCGCGCGGTCGACCGGTTGCATGCGCGACGCGGCAGCGCGCCGGCGCCGGCGGCGGGTGAGCTGGTACTGGCGGCCCCGCTGACGGCGCGGCTCGTCGAGTCCCTCGCCCCGCTTCTCGCCGGACCCGCCGTCCGGCCGCGGCTCGCGCCGCTGATCGGAGCCGGCGGGCGCATCGGCTCGGCTCCTTGGACGCTGATCGACGACGGTCGCCACCCCGGTGGCATCCTCGCGGCGCCTTTCGATGGCGAGGGCATGCCGACAGGCGAGGCGCGTCTGATCGATGGCGGCTGCTTCGTCGGACCCCTGCTCGCGCGCTGGGAGGAGCCGGGTCACGAGCGGCCCGGCTGCGCTCGTCGAGCCAGCTGGCGCGATCTGCCGCGCCGCGCGCCGACCCAGCTGCTGCTCGTGGCCGACCCGGCGGTGCGACCGGGCGAGCTCGTCTCCGCGGTCGCCGCGGGCGCCTTCCTCATCGACGCGGAGGGGGCCGTCGTCTGGGATCTGTCGACTCTGCGCTTCCGGGTGCCCGTCTCCGGCTACGCGCTCGAGCGCGGGCGAGCGGCGGGAGCCCTCGGCATCGTCGAGCTCTGCGGTGATGCCGCCAGTCTCTTCTCCGGACTCGTTGCGGTCGCCAGGGACCTCGGGTTCGTGGCGGGTGACGGCCTCTTCGGCGCTCCCACCGTCCTCGTTCGTGGGCTCTCCCTACGGGGCGGTCGAGGTCGCGGGAACTGAGCCGCGCTCAGCCGGCCTCGGCGCTCGCCGGCTGGAGCAGGCGCAGCTCGAGGCGGCCGGTGGAGTCGGGAGCGGGCGTGAACCCCGGGGTGCCGACGGTGCCGCCCGCGGGCGGCGAAGAGGGCGGCTCGGTCTGCGCCGGCGCCGGTCGGACCCGGCCGGCGAAGCCCCGCGGCCGCGCGGCGTCGGCCTGGGTGCCGCGCGGCGTGCCGCCGCGGACGCCCGCGACGCCGACGGCCCCCGGGTTGGCGATCTGATTCACTTCGCTACCCGGCTCGAGGTCGCTGGTGGTGAGCCGCTTCGGCGGCTCTTGCCCCGTCTCGGCCTCCTCGTCCTCCTGAGCGGCGAAGCGCCGGGGTCCGGTGGTCGCGCCGGCGGGCCGGGCGAAGCCGCTCGCGTCCGCGGCGACAGCGCCCTCGGGCTCGTTCGCCGGCTTCGGGACCTCGATCATCAGCGCCGCGATGCGCGCGGGCTCCTCGTAGGTCCGGGGTGGCAGCAGCGAGTCGCTCGCCTTGTCGTGCGCGCGCATGAGCGCTCTGGCGGCGAGCTCGTTGTCGAGAACGTGCGGGTTGATGCGGGCGTCGGCAAGCGAGGGATCGAGCTTGAACGCGCGCGCGTACGAGCGCGTGGCGAACGAATCGAGGCGCCACCGGTGGTAGATCACGCCGATCTGGTAGTGCGCCCAGGCGTGCCCGGGCTCTTTGTCGACCACGCGCCGGAGCTCCTTGAGCGCGGCACGGTGCTCGCCCCGGCGCTCGAGCAGGAGCCCCAGGTTGAAATGCGGAGAGGCCGGTTCCG
Organism: uncultured Acidobacteriota bacterium; assembly: GCA_963700315.1. Taxonomy (GTDB): domain Bacteria; phylum Acidobacteriota; class Thermoanaerobaculia; order Multivoradales; family JAGPDF01; genus JACTMI01. The sequence goes on from CAVOXC010000013.1 coordinate 172,056, forward strand.
GATCGAGCTCGATGGCGCGCCGATAGCAGGCCTCGGCTTTCTCGTAGTCCGGTTTCAGGGTCAGGAGGTTGCCGAGATCGTTCCAGACCGCGGCGTCGTCCGGGCGCACGGCGACGAGCTGGTTCTGCGCCTCGATGGCGCGGTCGAGGTTGTAGGGTGGCGCAGCGGCGGCGATCGCGAGAGCGCCGGCGGCCGCGAGGGCGAGGGCGAGCAGTGCCCTGGAAGCGAGCGGATGCTTCATCGAGTCGGATTCCTTTTCTCGGCGGATCTTCATTCCGGCGCGCCGACCGGTTTGGCCTTCAGCTTGAGCTTGCCGTCCTCTTCGGCGACGCGGAACTGTACTTCCGCGGCCCCCGTCTTGCCGCGGATGGCGTCGAGTTGCTGCGCGAGGTAGCCGCGGAAGCTCTCGAGGTCGAGCTTCGAGGCGCCGCGTCGAGCCAGGCTCGCGAACAGCGCTTCGACAGCCTCCGGCTCGAGATCGCCGTCGAGCACCACGCCGGCGCCGGCGTCGAAGCGCGGGGCGCGCTCGTCCGCGCCGGGCCGCGGTGCGCCGGGCATGCGCCCCTCCTCGCGAACCCGCAACAACCGCCCGAATCGTTCGGAGAGCGCGTTGAATCGGGCCTCGAGCGTGCCGAGCCGGAAGCTCTCCGCGACGCCGTTCTGGCGGCTCTGGCGCAAGTCCCGCAGCTCGCGCGCGATCCGTACCCGGATCTCCTCGGGGAGGACCTGCGTCGCGCCGTTCAGGAACTTGTCGCACTCGAGCTTGTAGCGCTCGATCACTCGAGCGAGCGCCTCGATCGCGCGATCGGCTACCGGCTCCTCCGGCTCGGTCGCCTGAGAGTGGGTCCGCGCTAGGGCGGCGCGCAGCTGCTCTGGGGTTTTCTTGGGCTCCAGCGTCCGCTTCTCCTAGTATCCTCGCCAGCACCGATGAGCGTCACCGACAGCGTCGACCCGCGCCGATCCCTGCCGGCGATCGATCGTCTCCTTGCCGAGCCGAGGCTCGTTGCCCTGGAAAGATCTTACGGGCGCGAGGCGGTGCGCGTCCAGGCGCAGCGGGCGCTCGAGCTCCTGCGGGAGCGGCTGGCCGGCGGCACGGTGGGCGATCTCGAGGGCGCCCTGGCGGATCTGCCCGGCGAGATCTCGCGAGCGCTCGAAGCCGAGCTGGGCCGGCCGCTCGTGCGTGTGATCAACGCGACCGGCGTACACCTCCACACCAATCTCGGGCGTGCGCCACTGCCGCGCGAGGTGGCGCTGCGTCTGCCGGAGCTGGTCCGTGCGGCGTGCGACCTCGAGCTCGATCTCGCGACCGGTCGCCGCGGCGACCGGTCGGCGCGGGTGAGCCGGATGGTCGCCGCCCTCGCCGGCGCCGAGGCCGCGATCGCCGTCAACAACAACGCCGCGGCGCTCGTGCTCGCCCTCGCCACCCTCGCCGCGGGACGCGAGGTGGTGGTGTCGCGGGGGGAGCTCGTCGAGATCGGTGGCAGCTTCCGCATCCCGGACATCCTCGCCGCCGCGGGCGCGCGACTGGTCGAGGTCGGCACCACCAACCGGACCCATCTCGCCGACTACGAACGGGCGATCGGGCCCGCGACCGCCCTGCTGCTCAAGGTCCATGCCAGCAACTATCGCCTCTCCGGGTTCGTCGCGGAGGCCGCGCCCGCCGCGCTCGCGGCGCTCGCCCGCGCCCGCGCCCTGCCGCTGCTCTGCGACGAGGGCAGCGGTCTGTTGCGCCCGCGCCCGGAGCCGCAGCTCGCCGGGCAGCCGAGCTTTCGCGAGCTGTTCGCGGACGGCTGCGATCTCGTTTGCGGCAGCGGCGACAAGCTGCTGGGCGGCCCGCAGGCGGGTTTGCTCGCCGGCCGGCACGACCTTGTCGAGCGTTGCCGCCGGCACCCGCTCTATCGCGCGCTGCGCCTCGACCGGCTCCGCTCGGTGGCTCTGGACGAGGTGCTGCGACGCCACCTGGCGGGCGAATCGCTTCCTCTCGATCGCCTGTGGCCGGACCGGGCGGTCCATCGCGCGCGGCTCGAGCGGGTCGCCGCGCGGATCGGCGCCGAGATCGTCGAGGCCGAGGCGTTCGTCGGCGGCGGCGCGGCGCCCGAGCGGCCGATCCCCGGAGAGGCCTTGGCTCTCGCGGGCGGCGAGGACTTCGCCGGCCGGCTGCGGCGGGGCGATCCTCCGGTCGTCGGCTACCTGCGCTCCGGGCGGCTCCTGCTCGATCTGCGCACCGTCGATCCCGCTGACGACGAGGAGCTGGTCGCTGCCGTCGACGCGGCCGGCGCTACGGCGTGATGAGCGCTCGGCGCCGGATCCTGCTGGTCGAGGACCGCGACTCGCTGCGCCGGATGCTCGCCCGGGCGCTCGACGAGGCCGGCTACGACACGGTTGCGGCCGAGGGCGTGGACGCGGCTCGTGCGGCTCTCGCCGGCGCGGGATTCGACCTGGTGCTCACCGATCTGATGCTCCCGGGCGGCAGCGGGCTCGACGTGCTCGCGGCCGCGCGCGCGGCCGACGGCGCGCTGCCCGTGGTGGTCATGACCGCCTTCGGCACGGTGGCGGCGGCGGTCGAGGCGATGAAGCTCGGCGCGACCGATTTCCTCGAGAAGCCGATCGCGATCGACAGGCTCGAGAGCCTGGTCGCGGAGCTGGTCGCGCGCGCGCCGGAGCCCGAGGTCTTCCGCGTCGCGGGCGCGCCGCCGATCGTCGGCGCGCACCCGCGGCTGAAAGCGGCGCTGCGACTCTTGCAGCGCGTGGCGCCGACCGAGAGCACGGTCCTGCTGACCGGCGAGAGCGGCACCGGCAAGGAGCTCTTCGCCCGTGCCCTGCACGCGCTCTCGCCGCGCGCGGCGGGTCCGTTCGTCGCGGTCAACTGCGCCGCCATTCCCGAGACGCTGATCGAGAACGAGCTCTTCGGCCACGAGCGCGGCGCCTTCACCGGCGCCGACCGCCGGCGGTCCGGCCGCTTCGAGATGGCGCGCGGCGGCACGCTGTTTCTGGACGAGATCGGCGAGCTGCCGCTCGGGGTGCAGTCGAAAGTGCTCCGCGTGCTCGACGGCGGCGAATACGAGCGGATCGGCGGCGGCGCGACGCTCAAGGCGGAGGCGCGCGTGGTGGCGGCGACCAACCGCGATCTGGCGGCGATGTCGGCCGGCGGCGAGTTCCGCCGGGACCTTCTCTTCCGCCTCGAGATCTTCCCGATTGCCCTGCCGGCGCTCGGCGAGCGCCCGAGCGACCTGCCGCTGCTCGCGCGCCATCTGCTCGAGGCGGTCTCGACCCGGCTCGGCGCCGCCGCGCCGGCGCTCAGCGCCGAAGCGGACGCCTGGCTCGAGCGCGCGTCCTGGCCGGGCAACGTCCGGCAACTGGCGAACGTGCTGGAGCGCGCGGTGATCCTCCACCCCGGCGAGCGCCTGGGCGCGGCGGAGCTGCAAGCGCTCGCGCAGGCGGGTGTCGCGGTGGCCGGCGCTGGCGCCGGCGCCGGCGCCGGCAGTGGGGCAGGAGACGCCGAAGTGGACCGGTTGCGCGCGGCGCTGGCGGCCGCGGGAGGCGACAAGCGGCGCGCGGCCGCGGCGCTCGGGCTGCCCTACCGGACGGTGCTGCGGCGCGTGCGCGAGCTCGACCTCGGGGGCTTCCCCAAGTATCGAAGCTAGCCTCGGCGCGTCGATCCCATCAGGCGCAAGGAAGGCCGGCGCGGGGCCGGCCTTCGGGACCGCTCAGCCTGTCGCGCCGGATCAGGACGGCGGCGACTCGGGCTCGAGGCCTATCTCAGCCAGGGTACGAAGGCGGCTCCTCGAGGGTGACCGGGTCGGACGCACCGCCGTCGGGCGCGAGCTCCGGTGCAAGTGGTTCGCCACCTGTCGGCTCGAGCGGGATGTCTCCCGCCTCCGTGGCTTCCCTATCGGTGCGAACGGCGAAGGGCGTGCCCTGGGCGTCGAACTTGGCAGCCGCGAAGTCGGTGACACCGGTGAAAACGGCACGAAAATTCGCTGTCTTTCCCGTGGGAATTGCTGGTGCGTTGACGGCGCCCTCGGCCGTGGCGATGAGAGCGCCCTCTGAATCGTAGAGGGCGACGACGAGGCTGGGCGAGGTGACGTTGGAGCCCCCCGAGTTTCGAATCGTGCCGAGGATCTCGATTCCGTCTCCGCTCGGAGCGTCCGTTCGATCCCAAGAGATCACTTCGAGGCCGGTCTTGACGGAGTCGCTTCCTTCTTCGGCCTCGGGAGCGGATTCGTCTTCCGGGCTCAGACGTACCGGTGGGTGGTCTTTTTCCGTCAACCGCAACACGGGCTCGCGCGGGACGGGGAGTACGGCCGCTTCCGCGGCGGCCTCCTCGATCCTCGCGGTCTCCACCGCCGAGCGATCTAGGTCCACCTCGTCGGTGCGGATGGACGCCAGCGTTCCGTTGGGCTGAGTGAACAAGATCCGCCGCCCCTCGACGCTCCAGCCACCCTTGGTTTCGATCCTCGCTCCGTCTCGGGTGACCAGCCAGTCGGCCGAAAGGGGCGGCGCGGCGAACGTGATCAGGACGAGGACGGCCAGGCTCTGCGCTTTGATTCTCACCATCAGAACTCCTTGAAGTTCGTCGGTTCGATGCAAATCGGCACCGGCGCGATGAAGACGATCCGGGTGTCCTGCCGGAGCGTCTTGACGTTCTGGGTGAAGTTACCGAATCTGCAGTTCGCTGGGAAGAGCCGCTTGAGCTCGTCGCGAACGGCCTCGAGCGAGTCGGTGAGCTGGTCGGCGTTGGTGCCGCCGCCGGTCGGCGACAGGTTGCCCGTCGCGCCGCGCTCGACGAAAGGCGCGGAGGTGAAGTACGCCGAGGTGAAGAAGCGCTGGCGCGAGGTGAGATCGTCGGGGTCCGGAATCCAGTAGCCGGCGCCGCTGACGGTACCGACGATGAAGATATGGCTCTCTCCGGCGCGCGAGCAGGTGCCGTCGGGGTTCTCGACTTCGGATGGCACGAACGAGGTGAAGAAGGTGATTCCCGACAGCGCGAACGCCTCGGTGATGATGCGCTCCTCGGGCGCCAAGTGCATCCACCAACCGGGCGTCGGATCGGACGGGTCGGTGAGATAGGAGCTCAGGTCTCCCGGCGAGTCGTCCGGAACGATCTCGTGGTAGATGCTGGTTCCTCCACTCGCTTCTCGCAGCGGCGTCGGGCAGCCTCCGCAGACGATGTCGAGCGTGCCGTCGCGGTTGCTGTCCACGAACCCCGTGTCGAGGATCATGTAGAACCGCCCTTCGATGTTGCTGTCGCTCCAGAGGTTCCAGCGATCTCCGGTACCGAAAGCGAGCGCATAGGTCTGCCGCTGCTGAACGTAGATGGCGGCGATCTCATGGTAGATCGGGCCGCCATTGGTCTGGAACACGGTGAACGGATCGTAGCGATCCAGGTCGCCGACCGGTCCCACGATCCGCTGCACCGTGAGGTCCACGGTCACGCCCGCGAGGAGCGTCTGCACGGCGACGTCGGCGATCCGCATCGGGCCGGACTCGAGGATCACCTTGTAGACGAGACCCTCGCGTGGTTCCGAAGTAGAGGTACTTGATGTAGCCGTCGCCGCCGACGACCGTCGCGATGTCCGCGGGTACCGCGCCGATGACCTGCTCTTTCCAGAGCAGCTCGCCGGTCTCGATGTCGACCATGTACACATAGTTGCCGGCAGGAATGGACGGGCTATCGCCGAGGCCGCCGCCGAAGATGGCGACGTAGCGGTCTTCGACGGAATCGGCGTCGCAGGCGTTGTCGCAGACCCGGATCCGTCCCGTCGCGGGCCGGCTCCAGGTGTTGGCGAGATCGGGCCAGCCGTTGAGATCCTCGTCCATGGTCGCCGCGACGTTGTTCGGCACCGAGTCCAGGAACTCCCAGAGCACAGAGGGGAAGGGGCGGTCGGCGCAGTCCGGACCGCCGTCCGTGCAGGAGGGGACGTAGGGGCCGAGAGGCTGGGGTACGTTGGTCGCATCGTCGATCTCGTCCGGCTGCGTGACATCGAGTGCGAAATACCCGCTACCGCCTTCGCGGTAGCTGCCGATGAGAACCGTACGCCATTCGCGATCGAGGCAGGTGACGGCTCCGGCCGTCGCGGCGTCCGGGTCGATGAAGACGTCGTCGAAGCGCGCGGAGTTGTCGGCGCCCCACTGGTGCTCGTCATCCTGGGCGATCTCGCGGATGTGCGGGAGCATCTGGCGTGGGATGAAAGAGAAGAGCTCGTGTCCCGTGCCGTTGTCGAAAGCGCCCTCGGTCGGGTCGCCGTCGCCGTCAGGCGCGCCGTCGCCATCTCTATCGGCGGTGGTGGGGAGCTTGCAGTCACCGCCCTGGAAGATGCCCGCATCGAACGCATGGAGCTGGCCGTCGTTCGAGCTGACGACTAGCATCTTGCGGCGACACAGGTGCTTGTCCGCGAACCACTTGTAGGAAACTGGCGGCTCGCGGGTGGGATCCGCCGCTGCGCCGCAAAGCGGCCGCCCGGCGTAGGGGTCGGAGGTGTAGTACGAGAAGCTCCCCGGCTGGTCGATCACGGTCGGATTCGAGTGGAAGATGTCCCCCATGAGATAGGAGACGTCCGAGGTAGCTCCGGTGAACGGGTCGGTAATCTGGCCCTGCTTCTCGCTGAGGGTCCTCGCGATGACTGCCTTGGTCGCGGCCAGCGCGGTGGCCTCGGAGGCGGCGTCTCCAGGAACGAACGGGATGCCCAACCCCTCGAAGAGGTCGCGCTTGTCGGGGTCCAGCGCCGGGAAGGTGAAGAGGCGCCGATTGCCCGGCCCAGGCGAGGACATCCAGATCGTGCTGCCCGGGCGCCCAATGTCGAATTGGCTGTAATAGACCCGCCGCTCGAGGGAACCCGATCCGAGCTGCAAGGTGAGCGGGTCGTCGAGGTCGATGTCGCCGGCGAGTGGGGCTTGCAGCAGCAAACTCCTCGGGTTGTAGTTCCCGCCGCCCGGAAGATCGGGCTGTGAGTCCCCCGCATCCCATGCGAGGCACTCGGAAGTGTCGCCGGGGTTACAGATCTTGTCGCGATCGGGCGCGCCGTCACCGGTGACGGGGACCGGCTTGAGGTAGGCGTCGAGGCGGCCCACCCAGGTCGATTCGCCCTGGAGCGGCGTGAAGCTGGAGATCACGACCTTGTCCTCGACGTTGGCCTGGAGCGTCGGAGCCGCGGCGGACGCGAAAGTGGAGCTGCCTTCCCGAATCGAAAAGAAGACCGCCTCGAGCGCGTCGACGAGCTCATCCTCGCTGTTTGGCAGAAACAGATGATCGTTGGTCGGAGACGTAATGCAGGGCGGCGGAGTGAGCGGTCCGGGGCCATCCGGATCGGGCGCTTCGCCGCCCCCGGCGCAGGTCGTGGAGACGAGAGTGTTGCCGCCGCCCAACGGCAGGCCGAAGCCCACGACGTACGTCTCGACGTCGAGATTGAGCAGTTGGCTAGCGACATTGGCGGGATTGCCGCCACAGGTCTCGTCGCCGTCGGTAATGATGAGAAGCGTCACGTTCTTGCAGCCGAAACGGGGGTCGTTGGCCGCTGCGACGGGACGCCAGTTCTGGAACCAGCTACGAAAATCGGCCATGGAAGCGCCGATCGGCGTCGAGCCGGCCGCGACGAGCGGTCTCAAGTCGTCGTCGGCCAGGAGCATGCGGCCGCCATTCGGTGTGTTGCGAAAATAGCGGGCTTGCCGAAAGTCCGGCGTGCCGCCGAGCCCGTCGTTGATCAGGTTGGGCGCGAGCCGCGTCAAGATGAGCTCGCGATTCGTGTAGCGGACACGCGCGGGCACGCCGGGAGTGAGCCAGAGGTCTTCTTCCCATTCGAGCGGGATGATGTCGCCGCGGTCGAGGCAGCCCCCGGGGCAGGCTCTCCCGGAGCCAGTGATCGACTCGGAGACCGGAATCTGGCGCAAGTTGAAGCCGTTGTTGTCGTCCGCGTTGACGTCGTTGTTGGGATCCCAGCCGTTGCAAGTGCCGTCGAGCTCGTTGTGGTTGACCGTCGTGAGAGTGAAGAACCCCGCGGGCTCGCCCACCGGGCCGGTGTCGTTATCGCGCTCCCACATCAGGAACCCGCCGGTGTTCGCGGCGAACGGCAGGCCGTTGTTGTCCGCCAGGTGGAACCGGGTGAAGCTCCGGGTGATCGTGCCGCTGTCGTGCTGCACGGACCCGCAGTTCGTGGCGTAGCGACGAAGTCGCATATCGACCATGACCGTGTCGTCGCCCAGACTCCCGGAGTCGATTGAGAAGTCCATCCGGAACGGGCGCGTGGCACCCTCCACGCGATGCCGGAACCAGATCGTCGTCGTGTCGCCCGAATCGCGCAAGCCCGTCTTGGGGAAGCGGTTCATCTCACCCCGCGCTTCGAGCAGACCGTTGCCCGCCTGAAAGAGATTCGGGCCGTTGCCGCACGACTGAAGGGTGTTGTTCCCGCCGTCGATGGTGCCGGGGGGGCCGAAGGTGACGGGCTCGCCGGCCATCGGCCAGTCGAGGAGCGCCCACGTGGCATTGACCCAAGGCAACGCGGCCTGGCCGTCGGTGAGTTGGTAGAGCCAGTGCTTGTAGGTGACCTCGACCTCGTTCTGGTTGTAGGTCGCGAAGCCGAAGTTGATGTCGGTGCTGCGCTGGATCACGCGATAGAGGCCCGACTTCGCCTGGTAGAACTTGGATTGCGGATCATCGGCCGACGCAGGTGCCCAGGCGTCGCCTGCCGGCTGCCAGTTCATCGAGCCCGATACGTCGAAGATGATGAAGACGTAGGGGTCGTCCTGGCTGTTGCGCAACAGGTCCCGATCGTCGGCTCGTGCCGCGTTCGGCACCAAGAGCGCGAGGGTCCACGCTACGAACGCTGCGGAAGCTACGAAAGCGAGAAGTCGAGTCGATGAGCGCATGGCGTGTCCCGTGCTTTCAGTATTTGATCAGGCTGAGATCGCCGGCTTCTTGGAGCGCGGCGATTGTCGATTCCCAGGGCTGGAGCGCGTACATCTGTCCAACCGTCTTGCGGGCCTGCTCGGTCTCCGGTCCGCCGACCGGGCCGCCCAGGCGTAGCGCCGTCGCGGTCACGGCGTGATTGACGGAAGCGTAATCGGCGTCCTGGTTGACCATGCAGAGGTTGCACGTCCCAGAGAAGATCGGGTAGAAGGGCGAAACCTCGACCAGCTCGCGAATCTGGATTCCGGCGACGGGGATCTGAGAGAGGACGATGGGGTTGCCGAGCGCGCGAGTCCGCTCGCTCACATCGCCATTCACGAGATGACCCGCGAGCTGGGCGCGCAGGCCGGAGTCGGCCCCGTAGAAGACGCGCGTGATCACGCGCTCGGTCGAGCCCAATTGGACCTCGGACTGGGTCACCAGCACGAGGGAGAGACCGATGACGGACAACACCAGGAGGACCAACAGCACGAAGAGATAGGCGCTGCCTTCCTCGCTCCGATCAGAGGCGGGCCGCCGTGAAGCCGTCGTTGGGGTGGTAGGGCTCATCCGATGTTCCTCAGGTCGACGATGGTTTCGAGAATCCGCCGGCGGAAATTCCGATTCAGTCCTTGCTTGAACTCCCGGGACGGGTCCTGGTCGTAGTCCGCGTCCTCGAGCAGATCCACGCCGTCTCCGTCGATGCCGTCCATGTCACCCGCGACGTACTGCGGATCCGGGCGGGTCGTCCGAGCGGCCATGGTGACGCGAACGTAGAGCAGGTCGACGGGGCTCACGCTGTTCGCCGGATTCTGATGCGCACGCCATTGGAGGTCAGCAGGAACGTCGCCCGGGTCGTTGAAGAGCCAGTCGTCCGCGACGCGCTCCGCGGAGTCAGCTCCTTCGAAGACGATGTCGTCCTCGCCGAGATTGTCGAGATCGTCGCCGAAGGAGCCAGGCGATCCGGGGTTGGTGGGGTCGACGGAGGGGTGGTCCGAGTCGAAGCCGAGCGCGACCTGCAGATCGAAGATGCCGTCGGCGATATCGATCTGCAGATTGACGGCGTTGGCGACGCCACCGAATGGCGTCTCCGTGCCGGGAGTCATGCGAGCGCGAGACAGCCGCGGCTGCGCAATGGTCGCGTCATTGACACCGATGGTGCCCTCGACATCGCGGACGTAGTAGCGGTACTCCTCCAGTTGGCAGATAAGGGCTGGACCCATCGCCGGATCGAAAGCGCCCGTCGAGAAGTCGTTCACGGAGAAGGAGAGATCGAGGGTGATGCTCGACGGGCTGGCGTCGTCGGCGCAATCCATGGGATCTCCGCCGAAGGCGGCGAACGCCATGTCGGTAGCCACGTGAAACGTGCTGCGGTCACGGGAGCTGCCGATCAGGATCGGCCCGGAGAGCCCGCTCCCGCCGTTCGCGGGAAGCTGCTCGGCGAGCGACCGCAAGCACTGGGGAATGCCCAGCGGACTCGGGTTGGTGAGCGTGACCTGCGCCGAATTCGCGCCGGTCATGTTGAAGTCGACGCCGTTGCCGGAGATCTGGTAGAGCTGGGTGGAGAGGCAACCGCGGATCGTGAGGATGTCGGATCCGGGCCGGGCCCGCGGCTGATCCGTGCCGATCGCTACCTGGTTGGAATCGTCGGATTCCTCGACATTGTTGCGGACGTCGATCGCGGTCCCGATCAACCGCGCGGGCGGCCCAGGATCCGACACGAAGGTGGAGCCGAGCCCACCCCGTCCGGCCATGCGAAGTAGGCGCACGAGCTCGTAGTGGGAGATGCGCAGCGACTGCTGCATGTCGGTGATCTGAGTCTGGACGATCGCCATGCGGTTGTGGACGTCGAAGACGATCGCGGCTCCAATCAGGATCTCGACCGCGATCAGGAGAGAGATGACGAGCTCGATGAGCGAGAAACCGCTCTCACTGCGGGACCGGCGGGGAGGCCTCGAGCGGAGCATCAAAACACCTGTAGCACTCGGACGTCGTAGGTCGGAGCGCCCGGCGATCGGCCGTTCTGGATCGAGACCTCGATGGTCTTCAGATGAACGAAGCTCGGCGTCGCGTCACCCGGCAAGGCGTTGTCGAGGGTGCCGTTGTCGAAGAGGTCGCCGATGCTGAATTGCCGGACCGTCGCGTCGCGCTGCCAGCGCGCCTGATCCGTCCCAGGCACGGATGCGTCCCACTTTCGTCCCTCCATCAGGAAGTAGTTCGTCGATTGGATCTCGGTGCTGCCGACGGGAATCGTCAGTTCCTCGCGATCGAAAGGAAGCGCCAGGTAGCGCTCGAACTCGCCAACGACCGAGTTGGTCGCGTTCATGGCGTCGCTGCCTTGCATGTTGTTCATCATGGACCGCGAGAAGAGCGGAAGCAGGCCGACGACGATCACCAGCAGGAGAAGTGCCGCGATCAAGCCCTCGACGAGCGAGAAGCCGGCCTCCGACGCAGATCTGACGGAGGAGGCGCGAAGGGGACGCATTGGACGGAGAGCGGTTGGCATCGACTGGGGCCTCATCGTGGAAACGGTTGTCAGCGTGAGAAGAAGCAAACTGGAGACCAGGAGCGAACCATCTGTCACAGGGTCAGATAAGCCGATTGGTGAGAGAGCTTAGGCGAGAGACTGGCCACGTCGGAAGCTCAGTCGAAAACCCTCACGCGCTACCAACGGTAACGTTATTTCGAAGTGGCAGCTCGACGGTCGCGACCGCGCCGCCACCCTCTCTCGAGGCGAGATAGATGGCGCCACCATGGAGGACGACGATTCTGCGGCAGAGGGCCAAGCCGAGTCCGACGCCGCCGGGCCGCTCCGAAACGAACGGGTCGAAGAGTCGCTCGGTGGGCCCTTTCGGCAGACCTGGGCCACGGTCCTCGATGCGGAGCCGGTAGCCGTCTGTGAGAGTCTCGATCCGGATGTCGACGGGCTCTGGCGCGCCGTTGCGTTCCGTCGCTTCGACGGCGTTTCGAAGGAGGTTGCGCACCACTCGCCCCAGCAGGTCGGCGTCTCCGATCAGCAGTGCCGGGGACGCGGGTGCTTCGATCCGGAAAGAGGCGCTGTTCAGGGCTGGGTCCTCGACCGAATCCCGTACCAACTCCACGAGGTCGACCGGCTGGGAGACGCGAACCTCGGGTCGCGCAAAGCCGAGGAAATCCGAGACGACCTGGCCGAGCTGTCGGGCCTCCTTCGCTGCCTCTTCGAGCATTTCGCGCGTCGTCGCGCGGTCGGAGGCCCGCTGGGCGAGCTCGAGGTAGCCCGAGAGCGTCGCGATTCCGTTGCGCAATTCGTGGGCGACGCCCGCCGAGAGCTCCCCCAATTGGGTCAACGTATCCGCGAGCCGCACCCTGGCCGCGCGCTGTTCGCTCTCGGTGATGTCCGCCAGGAACAGAAGGAACCCACTCGAGGAGCTGTTTCGGCGAAGCAGATCGACTACCAGCCCCACGGAGATGCGGTGGCCTTGAGAGACCGTTTGGAATTCGGCTCGAGGCACGCCCATGCGCGCCTCGAGCGCGCCATGAAGGATCTCCACCAGCTCCGGGTGTGCCGCGAAGGCGCGGTCGAACGGTTCACCGAGAGCCTGATCCTCGACCGAGAGCAGTTTGCGTGCGGAATCGTTGACCGCGACGAGCGCGCCATCGACCGAGAGCATGGCGACGCCGTTCGAGGCCTCGCCGCCAAGAAGCTCGGCGAGTTGGCCGGTCGGATCGCCGCGCGCCGAAGCCCAGGCTTGCAGGGCACGATCGAAGCTCTCGACCAACTCGGCAGTCGCGTCGGCAGAGCTCCGCTCGGCGAGACCTGCTCGGCGAGCGCGTTCGAGCATGACGTCCAAGGGGCGGACGAGCTCTCGCGAGAAGAACAGGAGCAGTACGGCGGTCGCCAGCGAGAGGCCCAAGACGACGGGGGTGAGGACCTTCGAGATCCGCAGTTGCCGCGCAAGCTCGGCGGCCGGAAGATCGAGGCGGAGGATTCGGGTTTCGCCCGCAGCCTCGAAGAGCGCGATCGCGCGCACCGCTGTTTGGCTGGAGGCGTCCGGCCCAGACACCTGGAATGCGTCGCGCACGAGCGTCTCGAGCGCGCCGGCGTCGAGATCTGCGGGGCCACCGAATCCCAGAGAGGCGAGCTCGTGGCCGCGAAGCATCGAGGACCGCCAAGCCGATACCTGGCGGAAGCCGGCGCGCGAGGTTGCCAAGATCTGTCGGGCCCGGACGGCGCGCTTCCTCCAGGGCCACTAGGAGAAGCCGGCGAGACTCGAGGCGGTGCTCCTCTGCCAGCCCCTGGATCCCGGATCGATAGACGAGAAGCGTCAGAGCGGCGAGCGCGACGAAGAGCAGGAGGGTGCCGGCCAGCAGCAGAGGCGCCTCGGCTCGAGACGGACCACGCCGCAGGTTCACGAAGCTCATCTCAGCAACCCCAGGTAGGCGCGGGCGATCGGCTCGCCGGCGAAGAGGGCGACCAGGCCGCCGGCCGCGAGGAAGACGCCGAAGGGGAGCTTGGCGTCCATGCCGCCGCGGCCGCGCGCGATCAGGGCGAGGCCGGCGAGCGAGCCGAGCAGGGTGCCGACGACGAGCGTCACCACGACGCCGGCGACGCCGAGGAAGGCGCCGATCATGCCGAGCATCTTGACGTCGCCCAAGCCCATCCCCTCGACCCCGCGCAGGAGCTCCCAGGCGCCGGCGAGCAGAAGCAGGATGCCGGCCCCGATCAGCGCGCCCGTGAGCCCCTTGGCGAGGGAGCCGTGCGGTAGCGCGAGCTGGAACAGGAGGCCGAGCGCGAGCCCGGGCAGAGTGATCCTGTCGGGCAGCCAGAGGTTGTCGAAGTCGATGGCGGCGAGCGCGACGAGCAGAGCCGAGAGGAGCGCCGCCGCGAGCGCCGCCGTGCCGAAGCCGAAGCGGGCGACCGCCCCGGCGAAGAGGGCGCCGGTCGCCGCCTCGATCAGCGGGTAGCGCAGCGCGATCGGCTCGCCGCAATCGCGACAGCGGCCTCTGAGCAGGAGCCAGGAGACGACGGGCAGGTTGTCGCGCGCGCGGATCGGCGCGGCGCAGCGCGGGCAGCGCGAGCGCGGCGTCACCGTCGACTCGCCGGCGGGGAGCCGGTGGGCGACGACGTTCAGGTAGCTGCCGACGATCAGCCCGACCAAGCCGGCCCAGACGATGAGAAACCAGAGCGGAGGCACGGTGGCGATTCTACGGTCGCGGCGGGCGCATGCGCCCGCGTCCGCCGAGCGCTCCGATCGCGGTCATCGCGAGGAGGGCGAGCGCCGCGGCGGCGCTCGTCGCGGCGCCCGCGACGAGGCCGCTCTGCCGGAAGGCGAGCTCGACCCGCCGCGCGCCCGCCGGCAGCTCGACGGCGAGGTAGCCGGCGGCGGCTTCGAGGACAGCGCTCTCGGCGCCGTCGACGCGCGCGGACCAGCCGGAGTCCCAGGTCATGGCGACGACCACCAGCGCTGGCTCCGCCGTCTCGAGATCGATCATGAGGCGATCGGCGGCAAAGCGCGAGGAGAGCACCCGGCCGCGGTCGGAGTAGGTCCGCTCGCCGCGCCAGACCGAGGTCGCCAGGTGTTCCCGGTGGCCGAAGTCGAGACCGTCCGCGAGCGCCCCGGCGACAGCGCGCGACGTGTCTGCGTAGGCGACCGCGCCGGCGACGAGCCGGACCCGCGGCAGGGCGAAGGGGTTGCCGCCGACCTCGGCGAGCGGTGGCGGCGATTCGCCACGCTGGAGGCTGAGCGCCCGCTCGACGGAGTCGCGGCGGACGATGGTCCGCTCCACGCTCCAGGCGCCGAGCCAGCGGTGCAGCGCGCCGCGGTCGCGACGAGTCCAGAGCTCTTCGGTGGTCGCGACCGCACGCCGGAGTGGCGCGGTGAACGTCAGCGCGTAGTCGCCCGTGAGCGCGTAGTCGAGGCCCCAGATCGCTCCGGCCCAGGGGTCGAGCCGCTCGAGCCGCGCCGCGACCGTCCCCCGCCCGCCGCTCTCCTCGTCGAGCAACAGCTGGCGCCGTTGATCGACCCCGGCCGAGCTCCAGATCCTGCCGTCGAGGCCGGCGAGCTGGCGGGCCAACGGGCTCGGTGCGTAGGCCGCAGCCGGGAGCGTCGCGAGCAGCGGCCGATCGACACGCACGAGCTCGACCGCGAGCAGCGCGACCAGCAGCGCGGCCGCGACCGAAGCGGAGGGGCGGCGCCAGCGCAGCGCGGCGAGGAGCGCCAGCGCGGCGGCGGCGAGCGCCAGCGCGAGGCGCGCCTCGTGCCTGTAGAAATCGATCGCCGCGTCGAGCTTGCGAGCCGAGAGCGTGAAGCCGGCGTGCGCCGCGATGAAGTCCTCCAGCCGTCCGGGTGCGAGCTCGATCAGCGCGGTACCGGCGGCGAGCAACAGGAATGCGACGCCGGCGAGCGCGATCGGCAGATCGGCACCGCCGCGGTCGCCCCGGTCGCGTCGCGCGAGGATCTCCTCGAGGCCGAGCGCCGCGGCGAAAGCGAGGCCGGCGCCCGCGAGCAGAAAGAACTTCTCCGGGTAGCGCAGGCTCGAGGCGAGGGGGAGATGGTCGTAGAGAAGGCGATAGACGGGTCCGTGCCGCCCGAGCGCGAGCAGCAGGCCGGAGAGGGTCATCAGCGCCCAGCCGGCGCGTCCCGGCACACCAGGGCGGAGCAGCGCGGCGAGCCCCAGGGCGAGGACCAGGACGCCCGGGAAGATCGTCGCGAGGAACGGGAAATCGAGGTCGTGGATCCCCCAGCCGAAGTAGAGCGACTCGTCCGCCCGCGCGGGGTCGCCGAAAAGGTGGGGCACGACCAGCTCGAGGAGGCGCGCCGGCGGCATCGACCAGGCGCTGGCGGTCTCCCAGTCCAGGCCCTGTCCGCGCTCGGAGGCGGCGAAACGGAACGCCGTCGGCACCAGCTGGATCGCGGCGAGCGCGAGCGCGAGCGCGGCGCCCGCGGCGAGCCGAGGCAGCGCGGCAAGAGCGCGGCGACCGCCCCGGCCGCCCCGGCCGTCCCGGCCGCCCCGGCCGAGCACCAGGCAAGCCGCCGCGAACAGCGCGCAGCCCACCGTGATCGGTTCGCCATTGAGTAGCGCGAGGGCCAGATAGAGCGTGAAGCGAAGCAGGGCGCCGCGCGCCGCGCGCCAGGCGCCGGCGGCGGCGACGCGATCGGCCTCGAGCACGATCCAGGGGAGCCACGCCGCGCCCGGCAGATGGTTGAGCGCGAGGGCGAGGGAGAGCAGGCTGCCGCCGCCGGCGTACGCGAGCGCCGCGAAGGCGCCGACCCAGGGTCGCGCGCCGAGATGTCGCGCCAGGCCGAAGGCGCCCGCCGCGGCCAGGGCGAGGTGGAGCAGCAGTCCGAGCCGCAGCGATGCCTCGGCGCCGACCAGGAAGGCGAGCCAGGTCGCGGGATAGAAGAGGGCGTAGCTCGGGTCGGAGAGGAGCGGCTGGCCGCCGGCGATCCAGGGATTCCACTCCGGGAGTCCCTGGGCCGCCAGGTGAACCGCCGTCGTGCGCAGCGGCAGGTGGAACTGAGGCACGTCGCGGACGGCGAGCACGCGGCCAGGCTGGAGCAGCGCGCCGCCGAGGAGGACGAGGGCGATCGCGACGGCGGCGAGCGGAGCGAGGAGCTCGCGGGCGGGCGAGTGGCCCGGTTGGGTCCCGTCCGGCGCCGCGCTCACCGGTCGCCCGTCGCCCAGAGGTTCAGGCCGAGCTCGAAATGGCCGATGGCGATCCTCTTCATGGCGAAGCCGGCGCGTCCGAAGTACCAGCCGAGCAGCCCCGAGGTGTAGGCGAACTTGTGTTCGTCGATCTCTTCCGGGCTGACCAGCCGCAGGCGCGCGAGCAAGCGCAACAGGCCGTCCGCGCGCGCCGCCGGCGTCGTCAGCACGAGCCGTCCGCCGGGCTCGAGCACGCGGTGGCACTCGATCAGGAGGCCTTCGAGCGACCCCGGGTCGAGGTGCTCGGCGACGGCCAGCATGGTCACCGCGGCGAAGTGGCCGTCCGGAAAGGGCAGGCTCGGGTCGGAGTTGACGTCGAGCGTGTGCCAGAGGATCGCCTCGTGCCCGGGCGACGGTGGCAGCTGGTCGATCGCGACTTTCTCCTGGAAGTAGGTGTGCGCGAGGAAGTAGGGCGAAGAGCCGCAGCCGATGTCGAGCACGCGACCGTGGCGCAACCGATCCGGGATCAACTGCTCGGCCTTGCGCGCGCGCAGCCGGGCGAGCAGCGGCTCGAGCAGTCCGTGACCGCGGGTGGCCCGGCTCATCGCGGGCGTCGCTCGGCCCCGGCAGAGACGAGCGCGCGCACGATCTCGATCATCCGCTCCACGCCCCGCGCGAACGCGACGAGCGGAATCCGTTCGTCGGGCCCGTGCACGGTGCGCAGCAGCGTGCCCTCGATCTCGAACGGAGAGACGCCGTAGGCGGGGATGCCGCGCGCGCGGAAGTAGCGCGAGTCGGTGACGCCGGCGATGAAGACAGGCAGCACCGGCGCGCCGCCGCCGAGCGCGGCGGCGAGGTCGTTCCAGAGCGGACCGGTCGGCCGGCGCAGGCGCCGCCGGGGGCGAGTCGAGCAGGACGGTGACCTCGAGGCCGTCGCCGAGCAGCGCGCGGATCTCCGCGAGGAACGCGCCGGCGTCGGTCGACGGCAGCAGGCGGACGTCGATGCGCGCTCGCGCGGTGCCGGCGACGACGTTGACCCGGTCGCTCGCCTCGAGCGTGGTGATCTGGACCGTATCGAGAAAGAGAATCGGCTGCCCGGGCTGCAGCGTGACTGTCGGTCCGTCGGGGCGGATCGCCTCGTCGAGGTTCTCGGCGAGCCGGCGAGCGTTCGGGTCCCAGGCGCCGAGCGCTTCGAGATAGCGCCGCGCGGCCGGGTCGACCTCTCCAGACCGGCGCCCGGTCGACCAGCCGCGCGAGCCCGCGGACCAGTCGATGGGCCGCGTTGTCCGGCGCGAGCGCCGCGCCGTGGCCCGGACGGCCCGTCGCCGTGACTTCGAGCCAGAGCGGCCGCTTCTGTTCGACCTCGACCCCCCAGTAAGACGGTGCGGTCGAGCACCGTCCGGTTCGAGCCGCCCTCGTTGAGGACCGCCTCGACGCCCTCGAACAGCGCCGGGTGGCGCTCGAGCAACCAAGCCGTGCCGTCGCGACCGCCATCTCTCTTCGTCGGAGACGGCGAGGAAGAGCAGCGAGCGGTCGCGGTCCGGCCACTTCGCGGCTGCCAGCACGGCCTCGAGGTGAGCGATGCCGAGACTCTTGGCGTCGATCGCGCCCCGCCCCCAGAGCGCGCCGTCGCGGACGTCACCGGAGAAGGGATCCCCGGTCCAGTCCGCTCCCGGGCGGGACGACGTCGAGGTGGTGGAGGAGCAGCAGCGTCGGCGCGTTGGCCACGGTCGCGGCGAGCCGCGCGGCCAGGTGGACGTGCCCGGCGGGGGTCACGTAGCGCTCGACGCCGAGGCCGGCATCGAGCAGCACGCGGGCGAGCAGATCGACAGCGTCGGCGTCGCGCCGCCCGCGGGCGGTCGTGTCGAGCTGAATGTATTGGGAGAGCCGGCGCGTCGCGCGGTCAACGCGCGGCGATGCCGCCAGGGCGAGCGCCGTCGACGCAGCGCCGGCGACGAAGAGGGCTGCGACCGCGAGAGGGAATCGGCTGCGGGGCATGGCGACGAGCGCCCGAGTCTATCGCCTCTCCGGCCACTCGCCACAAAACGAGAAAACGCCGCGGCGTGTAGCCGCGGCGTTCCCCAGAGAAACTCTCCTGCTCGCGCTTACGGAGCCGTGGACTGCTTGGTGCCGGGCCAGCGAACGAAGAAGCCGTCGGCCCAGACGATGTCCTGGTCGTAGTCGGTCGGCGTGAAGTTGCCGATGTTGTAGGTCGTCGGCCAGGTCGATGCGCATTGGTCCTGCCGTCACGGCCACCGGAGCCGATGGCGATGACCTGCGCGCCGAGCGGATCGCCCGACCAGGCGTAGGCGAAGGAGTTCTTCCAGCCGTCGACCGAGGGGATCTCGCTCATGTAGAAGAACGTCTCGGTCGGGTGCAGCGTCAACCGCAGGTCGGTGACCGGCTCGTCGTACTTCGAGCCGTCCCAGGTGGTGGCGCCGCCGCCGGCGGCGGCCGCGGAGACCTGGTCGGTCACCCACGACAGCCAGGCCGTGCCGGTGTTGCGCTCGTCGGCCATGGTGCGCTTCTGCTTCGCCTTCTGCAGGGCGTCGATCAAGTTCGGGATCAGGATGGCGGCGATGATGCCGATGATCGCCACCACGATCAGGAGCTCGATCAGCGTGAAGCCCCGCTCGCGATTCCGGAGTCGCTGAATCATGTGTCCCCCGTTTCGGGTTCCTCCCAACGGTCCATTCCGCTGGATTTCATGGTTTCATGTAGCAGGGTCGATGCCAACCGAGATAGGCATTGTTTTCAATGAGTTTACGTTGAGTCAGGCGAGTCGGCTGCCAAGAATCGTCAGGGCCACTCCGCAGAAGTGTCATTCGCCAGGGCCGCGATCGCCCGACGGTAGAGCGCGACGCCGGGGACGATAGCCGGAGAGCGCCATCCTTTCGTTGGCGCCGCCGACGTGCAGGGTGTCGGTCACCGGAATGACGAAAGGGGAGTAGCCGTAGGCCGGCAGGCCCGCACCGCGGAAGAACCGGGCGTCGGTCGCCGCCCAGGGGAGGAAATAGGGGCCGACCGGGGCCTCCGGATGCGCGGCGCGCGTCATCCTCGACCAGGCGCCGGAAGGCGGGGTGATCGATCGGCGAAGCGGCGTCGGCGCCGAGGACCTCGAGCGGACGTTCGCGTCAGGCCGAAGGTCGTCGCGTCGGGCAGCAACGCCTCGAGAGTCGCCGCGGGATCCGCGCCGGGCAGCAGGTGGAGGAAGAGCCGCAGCTTGTAGCCCCCTTCGGGGTCCGCCGTGGCGCGAAATGGCACGATTTCGTTGCGCGCGAGCGAGCGGAGAAAGGGAGGGAGCGCCCGGTACCGCGCCGGATCGGCGTAGGTGGCGTCGAACCGCTCGAGCCGCCGTCGCAGGAACGCCGCGCCGCGCGTCGGGCCGTACGCTTCGAGGAAGGTCCTGACCGGCTCCGACAGCGGCAGCACCGGCTCCCCCTTGCCGTGAGTGGTCAGCCAGACGCCGAGCTCGTCGAGCTGCGCGAGGTTCGCCGAGCAGAGGTCGACTCGCCCGAAGCGCTTCTGCGCGAACTCGATGCCCCAGTACTTGACCTCGCTCGGGCCGATCGCCTCGATGACTCCCCCTTCGGTCAGCACCACCGACATCCGCTCGACGAGCTCGGGGTGGGCGGCGAGGATCCGGCGGGTGCCGAGCTCGCTGCCGATCTCCTCGCCCGAGGTCGCGAGCAGGAGCAGCGAGTGTTCCGGGGGCGTGTCCGCGCCTCGCCAGGTCGGCGAAGGCGAGCAGCTGGGCCACCGCGAGGCTCTTCATGTCGTAGATGCCGCGGCCGTAGATCCAGGGACCGTCGATCTCGGCGCCGAAGGGGTCGAAGCTCCAACCCTCGGTCTCGGCCGCCGGCTCGACGTCGAGATGGCTGTGGAGCACGATCGCGCCCGGCCGGCGGCCCTCGAGGAAGGCCCAGAGATTGGCGCGGCGCTCGCCGACGCGCTCGATCGTCGCCGCGACGCCGAGCTCGGCCAGCTGGCCGGCGAGGAACTCGGCCGCCGCGAGCTCGTCCGGGTCGGGGTGGCTCGAGTCGATGCGGACGTAGTCCTGGAGCAGGCGCACCTCGGGCATCGCGGCGAAGTCGACGTCCTGCCAGAGCCGGTCCTCCGCCTCGAGCGCGGCGCTGTCCGCCCGCGGGATCGTCGGGAGGAGCGAAACGAGAGAGCAGGAGGGCGGCGAGAGCGGTGGCGACGATGCTCACCCAGAGCGCGATGCGCGCGCTCGAGCGCAGCGCGCCGGCGATCGGATCGGTGGGCCGGGCCCGGATGGCGCACATGCCGCGGCAATCTAGCATCCGGCGACGGGCGTCGCTCGCTGGCTGCTCGCGCGCGACCCGGCGAGCGCGAGGCTCGGGCTATGCTCGCGCGGTGACCGGCGCGACGATCGGCGCGGATCTCGCGCGCGGCAGGCGCTGGCGGGCAGCTCTCCTGCTCGCCGCGCTGCTCTCGACGTCTCGCGCTGCTCGGCGCGGAGGCCTGGGTCTTCGGAAACCTCGCCGGCTTCCCGCTCGACGACTCCTGGATCCATCTCGACTTCGCGCGCGCGCTGGCCGCCGGCGAGGGCTGGCCTTCGCGCCCGGACACCGCGTCGCCGCGACGACAGCGCCGCTCTGGACGGCGCTGCTGGCGGCCGCCGCCCTCTTGCCGATCGGCCTGCCGCTCGCCGCCAAGCTCCTCGGCGCGGCCTGCCACGTCGCCTCGGTCGACGCCACCTTCCGCCTCGGCCGGACGCTCGGTCTGGGCCCCCGCGCGCCGCCTTCGCGGGCGCGCTGGTGGTCGCCACGGACTGGCTGCTCTGGTCCTCGACCTCGGGGATGGAGGTGCCTCTCTTCGTCTGGCTCTCGCTCGAGGCGATCCGCCAGGCACATCCTGGAGCGGGACGGGGGCGGCGCCCCGCTCTCCTTCCTGTGGATCGCGCTCGCCGCCCTCGCCCGGCCGGAAGGGCTGCTTCTGCTGCCCCTGGCGCTCGCCGACAGGCTCGTCGTTTGCCGTCGCGGCGACGGCGCCCTGGCGCTCGAGCGGCCACGTCTGGCGCCGCTCGCCGTGGGTCTGGGCGCCGCGGCGCTCGTCATCGTGCCGGTGGCGCTGGTGTTTCACGCCGCGTCGGGCTCGGTGCTGCCGACGACCCTCGCGGCCAAGAGCACGGGACCGCCGCGCTGGCTCCCCGACCTGCGCTTTCTGCGCGCCGTGCTCTCGATCCTCTTCTCGTCGCAGCCCTGGGCGACGCTCGTCGCCGCCGGCGGCGCGCTCGAGCTGGGGCGGCGGCTCGGCGGGCCGCGCGACCGCGGTCTGCTGCTGCCGGCCTGGGCGCTCGGGCTGCCGGTCGCCTCTTCGATGCTCTCTTCCGGCCGCGAGGTGTTGGTCGGCAACTTCGGCCGCTACTTCTTTCCGGTGCTGCCCGCGGTGGCACTGCTCGCGGTGCTCGCGCTCGAGCCCCTCGCCTACAGCCGGTTTCGCGGCCTCCGCGTCGGCCGTCGCCGGCTTCCGGTGGGCGCGCTGGTCGCGCTCGGCTTGCTCGCGATCCCGGCGACGCGGCTGCCGGCGGCGGTCGGGCTCGCGCTCCAGGCGCGCGCCAACATCGACGATGGCGACGTCGCCATCGCCCGCTGGGTCGGCGCGCGGATCCCTCCGGAGGCTCGCCTCGCGGTCTGCGACATCGGCGCCATGCGTTGGTTCAATGCCCACTCGATGATCGATCTCGCCGGCATCGCGACGCCGGCGACGAGCCGCCACATCCTTCAGCTCGAGCGGGAACGGGGAATGCCCTGGCCGCCCGCGCTCTTCGATTGGATCGAGCTCCAGCGCCCAGACTACGTCGTGCTCTTTCCCCACTGGTTTCCGCTGCTCGAGCAGCTGCCCGAGAGCTTTCCCGTGGTCCACCGGCGTAGGATCGAGGACAACGTCGCGCTCGCGGGCGACGAGCTCGTCGTCTACGCGACCCCTTGGACCCGCTATCCCCTTCTCCCGGAGCCCCCGGAGCCATGACAGCGATCCCCTATCTCGACCTCTCCCGCGGCCGCCGCCGGATCGAAGCCGCCGTCGCCGAACGTTGGCGCACCGTGCTCGCAGCCAACGCCTACGTTCTCGGTCCCGAGGTCGCGGCGTTCGAGCGCGAGCTCGCGACCTTTCTCGAAGCCGGCGAGGTCGTCGGCGTCGCCAATGGCACCGACGCCCTCACCGTCTCGCTGCGCGCGCTCGGTCTCGAATCCGGCGACGAGGTGCTGGTGCCCGCATTCAGCTTCTTCGCGACCGCCGAAGCGGTGTTGCTCGCCGGCGGCGTGCCGGTGTTCTGCGATATCGAGGAGGCGACCTTCAACCTCGATCCGGCCGAGGCCGCGGCGCGCTGGAGCGAGCGCACTGTCGGCGTCATCGGTGTCCATCTCTATGGTCGCCCGTTCGACGCCGAGCGGCTCGCCGAGCTCGCCGCGCGCCGCGGCGGCTGGCTGCTGGAGGACGCCGCGCAAGCGCAGGGCGCCCGCCGCGGCGGGCGCCGGGTCGGAACGCTCGGGCAGCTCGCCGCCTGGAGCTTCTACCCGACCAAGAACCTGGGCGCCTTCGGCGACGCGGGCGCGGTTTCGGGAACCGACGCCGGAGCTGGTCTCCCGCGTGCGACGGGTCGCCAACCATGGCCAGAGCGCGCGCTATCACCACGTCGAGATCGGCACCAACAGCCGCCTCGACAGCCTGCAGGCGGCCGTGCTCCGGCTCAAGCTCGAGCGGCTCGACGCCGACAACGATCGCCGGCGCGCGCTCGCCGCGATCTATCGCGAACGGCTCGCTGGCGTCGGCGATGTCCGTTTTCCGATCGACGCGCCCGCTGACCTCGTCGTCTACCACCAGCTGACGATCGCGACTGCGCGCCGCGACGAGCTGCAGCGCCACTTGGCGCACCGCGAGATCGGCGTCGCGGTCCACTACCCGTCGCCGTTGCACCTTCAGCCGGCGCTCGCCGGCGCCACGCGTCCGCCCGAGCTGCCGCGCGCCGAGCGCGCCGCGCGCGAGGTGCTCTGCTTGCCGATGTTCCCCGAGCTCGACGGGGCCGAAGTCGAGGCGGTCTGCGCCGCGGTCGCCGCCTTCTACGCGGGGAGCGCGACGCCATGAGCGGGCAGGCCGCGCTGCGTGAGGCTTCCTACCGCGCCCGATTCCTGATCGTCGTGGTCCTACCCGGCGCGGTTCTCATGGCTCTCGAGATCGTCTCGAGCCGTCAGCTCGCTCCGAAGTTCGGCAACAGCGTCTACGTCTGGGGCTCGATCATCGGCGTCTTCCTGGCGGCGATGTCGGCCGGCTACGTCGCCGGCGGGCGGTGGGCGGACCGGTCGCCACGCCTGCCCGCTCTCGGCGGTCTCCTGCTGCTCGCGGCCCTCTTTCAGTGGGTCACGGCGTTGGTCGGTCGCATGGTCGTCTCGACGCTGGGTAGCTGGACGAGCGGACATCCCGCCGGAACGCTGATCGCGACCGCCGTGCTCTTCGGGCCGGCGACTTTCTGCCTGGCGACGGTCGCGCCCTTCGCCATCCGCATCGCGTCGCGAGACCCGCAACACCTGGGTGGCCTCGCCGGACGGCTCTATGCGCTCTCCACCTTCGGCTCGCTGGCGGGCACGTTGACCGCGACCTTCGTTCTGATCCCAGCGCTAGCCCTCGAGCCGATTCTCGCCCTGCTGGTCTCCGTTTCGGCGCTCTCGGCCGCTCTGTGCGCTGATCGGGGTGCCAAGCTGCCGTTGATCGTCGCCCTCTGGTCGCGGCCGGCCCGTGGATCGCGCCGCGTCCGGATACCGGACGAACCAGTCTGCTCGCCGAGCGGATCACGCCCTACCAGACACTTGTCGTGCGCGAGAGCGGCGGGGAGCGCCTGCTCGTGTCGGACGGCACGCTTCATGGTGCGGTGTGGATCGACTCCGGTGAACCGTCGCTCTCCTATCTCCCGGGCGCGCTTGCGGCTTGGCTCTTCCAGCCAGAGATCGAGCGCGTCCTCGTGCTCGGTCTGGGCGCTGGCGGAATCGGCAACTACCTGGGGAGCCGCTTCCCGGAGATCGCCGTGACCTACGTCGAGATCGATCCCGCCGTGCCGGTGCTCGCCGAGCGTTGGTTCGGCTACCAGACGGGGCCGCGCAGCTCGGCTGGTGATCGACGACGCGCGACGATTCGTCGCCTCGACGTCCGAGCGGTTCGATCTGATCTACTGCGACACCTACGTCGGCCTGTCCGTCCCGTTCCACCTGGCGACGCGAGAGTTCTTCGCCGAGGCGTCCCGTCGGCTCGCGCCGAAGGGCGTGGTCGCCGTCAACCTCGCCGGAGCGCTGGATCATCCGTTTTCAAAGTCGATCTTGAGGACCATGCGGCAGGTCTTTCGTCAGGTTCTCGTCTTCCGCATCACCGGCTCCGCGCAACCTGCTCTATCTGGGGGTCGGCGAATCGGGGCCGACGCCCACCGCGGAGCTGGCGGCCCGCGCGCGGATTCTCGACCGGAGCCGGGAGATCGTTCCGCGTTTCGAGTCGGTGGCGCTCAGCCGGATCGCAGCTCGATCTCGATCTCTCCGACGCGCCGGTGCTGACCGACGACTATGCGCCGGTTGACGCGCTGCTCAACTTCGCCGATCCACGTGGCTTCCTGCGAACCACAGCACGCCCCGTGGAGTGATTGAGACAGGAGCGGCTGCCGGCTCTGCGCGATCCGTCCGCCACGGTCGGATCGCGCTCGTTCTCCTCGTCGCGGCGCTGCTGCGGCTGGCGCACTGGGTCGCCGTTCGCGACGAGCCCTTCTTCGCTCGCCTCGCCATGGACTCCCAGGAGTACGATCGCTGGGCGCGCGAGCTCGCGGCGGGAGAGTGGATCGGTACCGAGCCCTTCTTCCAAGCGCCGCTCTACCCCTATCTGCTCGGCCTCGTTTACCGCGCCGGCGGCGGGCTCGACGCGATCTACCTGCTTCAGATCGCCGCCGCGATCGCCGGCCTCTGGGCGCTGGCGCGGGCGGGCGCGGAGCTCGCCGGCGAGCGCGCGGGTCTGGTCGCGGCCGCTCTGGGTGCGGTCTACCTGCCTTTCTTCTTCTACGACGTGCAGCTGCTCAAGGAGAGCCTCGCGGTGTCGATCGTCTCGGCGCTGCTCTGGCTGCTGGTGCGCGCTCGGAGCGATGGCGCGCCCAGGTACTTTCTCTTGGCCGGCCTGGCCGGCGGCGTCCTGGCGCTCCTGCGTGAGAACTTCCTTCTCGTCGCGCCGTTCCTGCTGCCGCTCGCCTGGCGCCGGGGCGAGGGATCTCGGCGCGCGCTGCTGCGCGCTGCGGCGCTCGTCGGCGGGCTCGCTCTGCCGCTGCTGCCGGTCGCGCTGCGCAACGCCGCGCTCGGCGGCGGCTTTCTGCCGACGACCTCCCAGGGCGGCGTCAACTATTGGATCGGCAACAACCCGGAGGCGGACGGTACCTACCGACCGCTGACGCCGGGCCGCCAGATCCCGCGCCTCGAGCGGGAAGAGCCGCGCCGAATCGCAGAGCTCGAGACCGGACAGGAGCTCTCCGCCGCCGAAGTCTCCCGCTACTGGCTGGGCAAGGCGCTCGACTGGGCGGCCGACGAACCGGGGCGCTTCGCGGCGCTGCAGGTTCACAAGCTCGGCCTCTTCTGGAGCGCCTACGAGTGGCCCGACGCGACCGACTACTACTGGACCAAGGGGCTCTCATCGGTTCTCGGCGCTCCTGGACTCGAGTTCCTAGCGGTGGCGCTGCTCGCGATGGCCGGAGCGCTCGGCTTGCTTCGGGAGCGCGGACTCGCCCGGTGGTCGCCGGTGCTGCTGTTCGAGCTCGGCTGGATGCTCTCGATCGTCGCTTTCTTCGTCTTCTCGCGCTACCGGCTGCCCGCCCTGCCGGGATTGTTGCTCCTCGCGGCAAGACCGATCGTCGGCGTGGCCGATCTCGCGAGGCGTGGGCGGCGCGGCCTGGCCGTCGCTGGCGCGGGCGCGATCTCGCTCGTCTGGATTTTGCCGCACGCGCTCGGGCACGAGCCGAATGGTCCGTTGGTCGAATACAACCTGGGCCGCCTCTACGAGGAGGGTGGCGATCCGCTGCTCGCCCGCGCTCACTACGAAGCCTCCCTCCGCAGCGATCCGGATGGCTTCCTGCCGGCGTTGAACCTCGGCAACCTCTCGGCGCGCTCCGGCGCCTACGAGGAGGCTCGCGCCTGGTACGAGCGCGCGACCAAGGCCGAGCCGCGGTCTCCCGAGGCCTGGTCCAACCTGGGCGGCGCGCGCCTCGCCACGGGAGACCTCGAGGGGGCCGCGACCGCGCTCGATCGCGCCCTCGAGCTCGATCCGGCGTTGCCAGCGGCGCGGAGGAACCGCGACCTCGTCGAGCGGCGCCGCTGAGGATCGGTCCGTTCGAGCGGCCGCGACCGCCGGGTGGACCTGGCTGCGGAGGCGGCCGTGAGTCCTCCCCGAGAGCATCGAGAGGCGGTCTCGTTCAGCTGCGCGGTGGCCGGGAGTGGGCCGGAGCGCATTTCCGTGGCGCGTCGTGGATCCCTTCCCTGCTCTGGATAGGATCCAGACCATGGCAGCGATGATTCGCCCGGACGGCCGCCGGCTGGCGAGTGCCCGGATCGGCGCCACCCTCGTGGTCCTCGCGGTCGCGCTCGTCACCTGCCGTGCGGAGCGCGACAGCGCGTCGCGACCGCACGGCACCCGGCTGCTCGTCGTGGCGCTGGACGGACTCGACTCGAAAGTCGTCGACCGGCTCCTCGCCGAGGGGAGGCTGCCGACGTTCCGAGCGCTCATCGAGCAGGGCTCGCGTGCCGAGATCGCGGTCGCTGCGCCCGTTCTTTCGCCTGTGATCTGGACGACGGTCGCCACCGGGCGGCCGCTCGAGGAGCACGGAATCCGGGACTGGACGATCGACGACCGTCCGGTCGCCAGCACCGACCGCCGCGTGCCCGCCTTCTGGAATCTGTACCCCTGGCTCGGGCTTCGCAGCGCGGCCGTCGGCTGGTTGGCGACTTGGCCCGCCGAGACGGGCTCCGGCGTCGTCGTATCGGACCGGACCCACCTGCACGACGTCGACGAGCTCGTCGCGCCGCCAGCTGAGGTGGCCTGGCAGCGTTTTGTCGAACCGCGGGTCGCTCCGCAGCACCTGAACGACTTCACCTCACTGCCCTGGCGACCCCAGGACGAGAGGCTCCCGGAGGCGGATCCGAGGCACAGCCTGCAGTACCTCCTGCGCTTTCGATTGCTCGAGATCCGGGAGCGCGACCGCTTCTATGTCGACACGGCGGTCGACTTGCTCGAGCACCAGCGCTTCGACCTCGCCGTCGTTTATCTGCGTGGCGCCGACTTCGTCGGTCACGGATTCTGGAAGTACTGGGATCCGAGGCCCTTCGAGGAGTTGGGCCACGTCGTGGAGCCGGCGCTCGTCGAAGCGCTCGGCCAGGTCGTGCCCCGGTACTACGACTATCTCGACAGGCTTCTCGCGCGCCTGCTCGTGGCGGCGGGGCGCCGCGCCGACGTGATCGTTCTTTCCGACCACGGGTTTCAGGCGTTCACCCGCAAGCGTCTCGGAACCTGGGCTCGTGTGCTCTCCGGTACTCACCGCGCGGTCGCGGAGCTGATCCTGTCGGGGCCGTCGTTTCGCCGCGGGGGCTCCGCCCAGGCGCCGCCGACGCACCTCGACCTCCTGCCGACAGTGCTACGCG
Organism: uncultured Acidobacteriota bacterium; assembly: GCA_963700315.1. Classification (GTDB taxonomy): domain Bacteria; phylum Acidobacteriota; class Thermoanaerobaculia; order Multivoradales; family JAGPDF01; genus JACTMI01. The sequence goes on from CAVOXC010000013.1 coordinate 200,235, forward strand.
TCGCCGGCGCTCCCATTTCCGACGAGCTTCAGGGCCGCGTGCTCGATGAGTTCCTGGCCGAGGCCGCCCTGGCGCGGCCGCGACGGCGGGTCGCGGCTTTTCCCACGCTGGACGAGCTGCGCCGAGAGACCGCGAGGCCGCTCCGCTCGGGCGACGCGCCGTTGCTCGAGGAGCTGCGCTCCCTCGGCTACATCGAATGACCCACGGCCCAGGCGACGATCTTCCCGACCCTCGGGCGCGTGGCTTGCGGTGCGCGGGAGAGTCCACGACTCTGAATCGCTGAAGCAGAGGCGAGCCACCCTGGCCATCGCGGGCGGGCCTCGTAGCTGCGAGAAGCCTGTCGAAGGTGAAAGATCGGCGCGCGGAGCTCAGGGCAGTGGCGGCGGGTAGTAGCCCGCCTCCCAGCGGCGTGCCTGGTAGTAGCGAAGCTGGCGCTCGAGCAGCAGGGCGAGCTCGGCGTCGTGCCGGGCGAGCTCCTCGGGAGCGGAAGCCGCGAGGTTTCGCCGCTCGCCGGGATCGGTGGCGAGATCGAACAGAGCGCGCTCGCGCCGGTCCCAGTTCACGATGTATTTCCAGTTTCCGGTGACGAGGCCATCTTCGCGGGTCATCCCTTGGATGGTCATCGGCAGTGGCCGGCGCGAGCCGTCGTATTCCGGCTCGAGCACGTCGTCGCGGCCCTGGAAATTGCCGTGGCGGGGCAGGCCCATGGCGCGGAAGATCGCCGGCACGGCATCGAGCACCGAGACCGGCGTGGCGATCCGGCGCGGCGCCGTGGCCGGCAGCCGCAACAGCATCGCCGTGCGCGCCTGCTCCTCGAGCAGCGTGGTGCCGTGGGTCGGCAGGCCGTGCTCGTAGAACGCCTCGCCATGGTCCGAGACGACGAGCAGAGCGGTGGCATCGAGCAAGCCGCGCGCGGCGAGGCCGTCGATCACCTTGCCGACGTGCTCGTCGACGTAGCCGAGCGCGTTGTAGAAGCGGTTCTCCATGACCGGGATCTTGTCGGTGGGATAGGAGAGGAAGGTCGTGGGGAAGTCGATCGTCGCCGGGGTGAAGCGCTCCGGGTAGCCGTCCGGAATGACGTAGGGGTAGTGCGTCGCCTGGAAGTTCAAGTAGACGGCGAAGGGCTCGGCCGGTCTCTCGTCGATCCAGTCGAAGAAGGCGCGGACCGGAGTCTCCTCGAACACTTTGGACTCGGCGCCCTGGCCGCGATGGGGCGCGTCCGGCCAGTCGGGAGCGTGGCGCAGGAGCTCGAGGCCCGGCGTCTCGAGAAAGGCGATCATGTTGCCCCAGCGCTCGTTCTGGCAGGAGAAGACCGCGGTCCGGTAGCCGAGCGCGCGCAGCGGGTCCCAGAAGAGCGTGCGCGGATAGGAGAGGTCGCGGAAGTAGTCGTGGCCCGGCAGCTTGCGTGGATGGAGCGACGCGAGGATCGAGGTCTGGGCGTAGTCGGAGTGGGTCGAAGTGGCGTAGGCGCGGTCGAAGACGGCGGACTCGCGCGCGAGCTCGAGCAGGCGCGGCGTGGACTCCGGTCGTGCCGACGGCAGCCGAAGAGCCGCTGCCAGGAGATCGACTCGAGCATGACGACGACCACGTTCCATCGTGTGCTGTCGCGCGCCGGTCGATAGGGCGCGATCCTCTCGCCCGTGAGCCGGCTCGGCCCCGCGGGCGCGCCCGTGGGCGACGGCGCACCGGCGAAGAGCGCGGCGGCGAGCGGCAGCCGCGTCGCGGCGAACGCCCGCGCGTCGGCGTGGCCGGCGGCGACCGCGCCCATGCCGAGCAGAGACAGGAGCGCCAGGGTCGCCGCTTCGGGCCAGCGCCAACCCGGCAGGAGTCCGCGGCCGAGCTGGAAGGAGCCGAGGAGCGCCAGGAAGCAGAGCGGCGGCAGCGCGACCGCCGCGAGCAGCACGCCCCGCTCCGCTCCGGTCGCCTCGCCACCGAGCTGTGCCGCGCCGTGAACGAGGAACCAGAAGTCCTCGTAGCGCAGGTGCGCGCCGACGCGGGAGAACTTGAAGATCGAAAGCAGCAGCCAGGCGTAGCCGAGCGCGCCCACGGCGGCGACGGCGACGGCGCCGGAAAGCGGATGGGAGCGGACGGGAGCCGTGCGCGCGAGGAGTCCGGCGACCGCGCCGCCGACGCCGGCGTGAGCGAGACCGGCGAAGAGGCAGAGAAAGAGGATCGCGGCGATGCCGCCGGCGCCGGAGGCGCCCGAGGCGCCGGAGCCGACCAGCAGCAGCGCGAGCAGGAGGCTCCAGACCCCTCCCACCAGAAGGAAGCCGGGCTCCGGCGCGAAGGGTCGGCGGCGCGCCTCGGCGCGACGCACTAGACTCTCGCGGTCGTTCTCGATCGAAGGCTCTCGCACGGTGCGGGAAGAATCCTCGGCCCCAGTATGCCGGGGTCGGGGCGATGGAGGCTAGCTCAGTTGCCCGCGCATCCCGCCGACGGAGGATCGATTGAGCGGTCACCGCAGCCGCGGCCTACGGCGGTGCCAGCGCTCGAGCGAGCGCCGCTCGCCGCGCCCGGCCTGGCACACGGCTGCTCTTCTCGGTCTCTTCGCGGTCGTCTACCTCGCGCTCAGCCTGACCAGCGCGAGAACGAAGTCGGCGACCTGGGACGAGCCGCAGCACCTGACCGCGGGCCTCCGGATGTCGGCCGCGAGCGACTTCCGCGTGGATCCGGAGCACCCGCCTTTCGCGCGCCGCTGGGCGGCGCTGCCGCTGGCGCTCGCGGAGAGCGTGGTGCTCCCCGACGGAACCGGTTCCCGCCGACTGGGGGCTCGGCTGGCTGCGGCGTGCGCAGTTCGACTACTGCCACCGTGTCCTTTTCGGGGGCAACGACGTGGACCGGCTGCTCGCGGCGGGGCGGGCGATGGTGTCGTTGCTCGGCGTCCTGCTGGGCATCCTGCTCTTCTGCTGGGCGCGCGAGCTCTTCGGCTTCGGAGTCGCGGCTGCGGTGCTCCTGCTCTACCTGCTCGAACCCAACCTGATGGCGCACGCCCAGCTCGTGACCAGCGACTTCGCCGTGACCTGCTTCCTGTTCGCCGCGGTCTATGGGCTGTATCGGCTCGTCCGCAGGCCGACCTGGCTCGCGGGGCTCGGCTTCGTCGGGGCGACGGGGCTCGCGGCGGTGAGCAAGTTCAGTGCGCCGATCCTGGCACTGCTGGCGGTCCTGTTGCTCGCGACGCGGGCGCTGCGAGACGAGACCTGGGGGACCGCCCGTACCCGCGCGCGGCGGCTGCTCTTCGCCTCCGGGCTGCTCGCCGCAGCCTTCGCGATCTCCTGGAGCGCGATCTGGGCCGCCTACGACTTTCGCTACCAAGCGGCGCCGAATCCCGTCGCAGTCGTCCGCCTCGACCTCGACGCGTCGGTGCGTGCGCAGCTGCCCTGGGTCGCGGCCGCGGTCGGTTGGTCCGAGCGTCACCGCCTCCTGCCCAATGCCTTTGCGCAGGGCTTCCTCTACGGGCGGCTGCGGGCCGAGGGCAGGGCCGCCTACCTGCTCGGCGAGCGGTCGCTCGAGGGGTTCCGGCTCTACTTTCCAGTGGCGATTCTCGCCAAGACGCCGCTCGCCCTGCTCCTGCCGCTCGGCGCCGGCGCGATCCTGTTGCTCGGCCGGCATCGACCGGGCGGCGCCACGAGTCTCCATCTGCTCTTGCCGGTCGCTCTGTTTCTCGGTGCGGCGATGGCGTCGAACCTGAACATCGGCCTACGTCACGTCCTGCCGATCTACCCCTTCTTCCTGCTCATCGCCGGGTCCGCGTTCGCGGCGGCGGCGCGGCGAGCACGAGCCCTGCCGATCGTTCTGTTGCTCGTGCTCGCCGCCGTCGAGAGCATCGCCATCCGGCCGGACTACCTCGCCTTCTTCAACGTGCTCTCGGGCGGGCCCGAGCGCGGCGACGCGATCCTCGTCGACTCGAACCTGGACTGGGGCCAGGACCTCCCGGGGCTCGCCGCCTGGATGCGCGACAACGGCGTCGAGCACGTCAACCTGAGCTACTTCGGCACGGCCGACCCGGAGTCCTACGGCATCCGTTGCACCTATCTGCCCGGGTCCCCCTTCTTCGCCTCCGCGCGAATCGAAGCGCCCCGCCTGCCCGGCTACCTCGCGGTGAGTGTCACCAACCTGCGCGGCGTCTACTTGAACGAGGCGGGGCGGAAGCTCTTCGCGCCGCTGCTTGCTGTCGAGCCAGTGGCGGTCATCGGGCACTCGATCCGGATCTACCGGGTGGACGGCGGATCGGCCCCGCCTGAGGATGCGAGCCGGGAAGAGGAAGCTCAAGTCCGGAAGATCCGGCGATGTCCGCAGGTAGGCCTCCGTCAGAGCCGGCAGGTCGCGAACGAGGCGCAGGTTGTCCGTCGATAGCGCCGGCATTCCGCTCCGGTCCGAGGGGAGCCGCGTGCCGGTGGCGGCGATCCAGCGCTCGACCCGCCGCTCGTCGAGCAGTGGCGGACCGAGCTCTCCGCTCGGACTGGGGCGCCCGTGGCGGCGGCGAAGAGGACGCAGCCGCGAGAGAGCCTGAGAGTCACCTGCGGAAAGACCTCGCGCAGAGCGGAGGCGATGCCGGCGAGCTCGTTCGGTCCCAGGGTCGCGAGACGGATCGAGAGGACGTAGACACCCGCGGGTGTCAGGCGGGCGGCGACGAGCGCGAAGAACTCGCTGCTGAGCTGCTGGCGGCTCAGAGCCGCTCGGATAGTCTTCGTGGTGCGAGACGACGACGTCGAGCGGCGGCGTTGCGGCGAGCCGGCCGCGCGGGCTTCCAGGGACGACGCGAACGCTAGGTGCACGTTCGCTCCAGCCCGGGTTCATCCGTTCGATCGCCTCGATCAGTCGTGGCGAGGGTTCGACCAGCTCCGTTGCGAGAAACTCCGTCCGCCGAGAACATCGGCAGCACTCGGGAGTGCGCCGATGATCAGGGCGCGACCGCGCGACGACGTCAGCGCGGCGGCCAGTGCGCGGCCGCGCGCTCAGCGGGGCCGGGCTGCCGCAGATAGACGAGGCCGTCGCCGAGAACCCACGACTCCGTTTCGGAAGGGTCGCCGATCGATTCGAGGATGCCGACGAAACCGGCCACCCGATCCTCTCCGATCACCGTGAGCATGCCGGCCGTAGGGTGCGGCGGCGTCGGGGATCATGATGACGGCCGACGAGACCGGACCCGACGGGGAAGGGCAGGAACGCGAGCGCGACCAGAGCTGCGGCGGTTGGGAAAGCGAGCCATGGGCGCGCGCGGCTGCGTGAGTCGATCAACGCATGTCCGACGAGACCCGCGGCGAGAAGGAGCGAGGCGTTCCGACTGCCCAGCGCCGGGAGCAGCACGACCGAAAGGAGGAGCGAGCCGCATGCGCCCCCCAGGCAGAAGGACTCGACCGCCGAGCCGCCATCTCTGGTCTGTTCTCCGCCGAGCAGCCGCCTGATCGCCAAAGCGGCCGAGAGGCCCCCCGCGAACAGCAGGGCGATCGCGAGCACGCTCTTCGTGCGCTCGAACGTGACGCCGCGGGAGATGTGGACGGCGATTCCTGCGAGCAGGTCGGGTACGCGAACCCAGAGCGCCGGCAGCAACGCCACGACGAACGCGAGACTCAAGTAGAGCTCCGCCTGCTCGCGGTGACGGGCCGCTATCCCTTCGGCGCCGATTCGGCCTCGCCGCAAACACCGCGAGCGCCGCGCCAACGAGAGCTAGAGCGACGGTTTCGAAGGCGATCGGCGCTTCGCCGAAGGCCGCGGGGAAGAAGTGAATCCACAGCGTCGCGACGGCGCCGAGCAGAAGGCCGGCCACCAGAGCTCCACCGTCGAACCCCGCGCGCCGGCGAAATCCGTGGCTCATGCGAACGGTTCGCAGGGCGGGCGCCGCTGTCGCTCTTCGCAACAGGAGCGCGGCGAAGGCTGAAGCGAGGGCGGCGAGGAGCACGGAATCGCCGAATCCTGCCAGCGGAAAGAGCAGCAGCCTCGCTCCGAGTAGGCCAGCGACCGTGCCGCCCAGTGTAGCGAGCGCGGCAGGGCCAGGTTCGAGTCGGAGCCCGAGGCGCCGCCCGGCGCGAAGGAAGGCGCCGATGGCCAAGCCGAGCATGAGTCCGGAGGGAAGCGCCAACAGCGCAGTCCCGAGCGCGCCCCATCCGCTCGATGCGGCGGCACCAAGGCCACCCAGGATCCTCCTAAGCGCGCTCGAGGCCGAGATCGCAGAGGACCTGGAGCCCAGGAGAGCGAGCCATGCGGCGAGGCCTAGGGTGGCGATCGAGCCGAGCCGGAGCGGGTCGCCACCCTCTCGTCGCGGACGGCACGCACCGGCGAGGCCGATCGCCACGCCGAGCAGCGATCCGGCCACGACTCCGGCGCTCGAGAGCGCGGGCGCGGTCAACCAGGCACCGCTCCAGCTCTCCAGCGCGACCGAGGAGACGCCGATCGCGCCTCCGGCGAGCGCGAGCGCCCATCCCAGGGCACCCAGGGTTCGCCGCCCCGGCGAGAGACGTGCTCCGCCACGACGGCGCGATGTCCGCTGCCAGAGCCGGAGTCTTCCGTAGTCGTGTCGGCCGAGCGCGTGGACGGCCAGCAGGACGAGAGCGACCCAGGCGAACGCGGCGAGCAGATCGATGCCGTAGTGAAATCGCAAGGCGACCGTCGAGAGAGTGACGCCTGACGCGAGCAGCGCGGCGAGCGCGACGGTCCAATCGGGACAAGCGCCGCCAAATGAGGAGGGTGAGGATCCAAGGGATCGCCGTATGGAGGCTCGGGAAGCAGTCCCAGTTGAAGCGGAGGGTGTCGAAGACGAGGGTTTCGACGCGCGAGTGGTTCGGGATCGGATGCTGGAATTGGTCTCCGATTAGAAACAGCGGTCCAGCCACGGGCACGAGGATGTAGAGAACGTAGCCACCGAGCAGGCCGAGCACGAGTCCGAGACGGAGCCGGCGAAAGAGCTCGTGGCGGCCCATGAGATAGACCGCAGCGAGCAACAGGAACGGCCCGAGGTAGTAGACCCAGACATAGAACCAGGACATCAAGTTCTGGAACCAAGGCACCGTCCAGGAATCCATGTAGAGGGGCAACGCCTTGCCGAAGAGTCGCTCATCGATGGCGAGCATCAGCTCGTCCTTGGGACGGATCCCGAGCCATTCGGTGATCCGGTTCGCGTGCATGTGTTTCAGGCTCTCGTAGACCGAGAGGGCGCCAATCACCGGCCACCAGGCCCGGACCAAGCTGGACAGCGTGCCTTCTGCGCGCCGTAGCAGCAGGATCGCGAGCAGGACCGGCAGGCCGAGGAGCGTGAGGTAGGTGAGCCGTCCCCGCCCGAACGGTTCGAAGATCGGCGCGCCGGTCAGCCAGCCCATGCCGAACAGCAAGAGCAGGGCGCCGACGATGAGCGCCTTGTCGAGCTCGATCGTGACCGCGGGTGCGCTCTTCATGACGAGGAGAGCCAGTCTATCGACGATCCTCGCTTCGGGAGGGGCGCTGATAGCATCCGGACAAAGTGAGTCCCCAGGACGTCGCCTTCTCCACAGTGGGGTGTCGCAATTGCCCGCCCAGCGAGACCTGCCGGAGCCTGAGCGGAGTCCTTCCGGCGAGCCAGCCGGAAGTCGAGTGAACGTCGGTTCGGCAGTCCGCGCGACCAAAGAAGCGGCATACGTGAAGCGACGAATTCGCCTCATTCCCGACCTCGAGAAGAACCAGCGGCTGGTCGAGGCCGTGGCCAGCCCGCTCGGCCGCGCGGCGCTCCTGGCCGTCTTCGCGCTCAGCCTCGCTGTGCACCTCCGAGGCCAACTCCTCGTCGATACCGCGCTCGTCCTCGTGCTGATCAGCGGGTTCCCGTCCCACCGCCGCACCATTCTTGTCTTCGCGGCGCTCTACTGGTCGGCGGTTCATGTGCCGTTGCGCTGGGACCTCGTCGCGGCGTTGCTGCAGCGGATCGAGAGCGGCGCCCATCGGCAGGACTTCGCCGCGCTCCGCCTCGAGGTGATCGCGGCGGTGCTGGTATTCGGCGCTCTCGTCCATCGATTCCTCCGGGCTCGGCCAAGGAATCTGGCGGCGCGCTATCCGGCCGGTGCGCTCGTCGGCTTCTATGCGCTGCTTCTCGTCGCCTTGACTCTCTGGCCTCGGCGCGACTTGGTCTGGGTCTTGGCCTGGGCCTTCGTGTTGGTCCTCGGCCAGTATCAGTGGTTCTTCGCGCTCTCGCTGATAGACCTGCGCAAGACACCAGGCAGGGCCTTCGTGCCCCAGTTGGGACTCTTCCATCCCTTCTGGGGCTCGACCAATACGCCCTTTCCGAAGGGTGCCGCATACGTGGAGCAGATCGAGGCGAAGGACAATCGCGCGTTTGCGGTCAGCCAGCTCAAGGGTCTCAAGCTGCTCTGGTGGTCGATCGTGCTGCTCAGCGTACAAGCTCTGCTCGCTGCCGTGTTCTACGGCAGCGGTAACCTCCTGACGGCGCTGATCCCGCTCGAGCTCCCGATACCACCGCTCGCGCTCGCCTTTCGCGCGAGCGTGGCAGGACAGTCCTTTCCCTGGAGCCTGAACGCGGCGGCCATGTTGCTCGATCTGACGATGGATGGCCTCAAGCTCTCGATCTGGGGGCATCAGATCATCGCGGTTGTTCGCGTGGCTGGATTCGATGCGCGCCGCAATACCTACAAGCCCTTCCTGGCCACTAGTGTCTCGGAGTTCTTCAACAGGTACTACTACTACTTCAAGGAACTGCTCGTCGAGTGCTTCTTCTATCCGGTCATCTACTCGGTGCCGCGGCGTCGCATCAAGCTGGCGCTGTTCGCCGCGACGGTGTCGGCGGCGGGCCTCGGCAACTACGCTTATCATTTCTTTCGCGACGTGCGCTACACCGTGGAGCGGGGATTCGGGCGAGCGATTCTCGATTCGCACGTCCTCCTCGTCTATTGCCTGCTGCTCTCGCTCGGAATCTTCGCTTCCCAAGTCCGGCGAGTCGGCAAGCCAAGACAGGCGGCCGGGACGGCTGCACGGCTTCGCGGCATGATTCTGGTCTGGTTGATCTTCGCCGTGCTCAATAGCCTGATCGTCGATCTCTGGCACAGCGACCTGGCGCAGCACGCGCGCTTTCTCGCCGATGCGCTGCCATTGCCCCGCGGCGAGTGAGTCGCCGCGAATCCCAGCAGTCCCCGGGGCGGTGAGCTTCGGGCCCCTCCTACCAGAAATCCGCTTGCCGACGCTGCATCACCAGGCCCATCGATCGAGGCAAAAAGCGCTGATTGGGGAGGGTGCGGGAAGGCGCCGAGGAGAACGTCTCGATCACCCGAAAGCCGGCTGCCTCCGCCATCAGCACGACCTCCGATTCGCGCTGAAACTCGAAGATGTGGTCGATCTCGGCCGCAGTCAGCGCGCACGTCACGAAAGCGAGGCCGCCGGGCTTCAGGCAGCGCTGGAGATTCCGGAGCAATCCGGCAGGTTCTTCCAAGTGCTCGAGAAGGAAGCACGAGACACCAGCGTCGAATTCCTTGTCGGGCCGCCAGGCCAGGGCGTCCGCGAGGTGGTAGGTCGCGTCGCGATCGGGCAGGATGACATCGGCCATGGCTCGAGCTGCCTGAATCGCGGTCGGGCTGATGTCGATCGCGGCGACGGACCAGCCAGCGAGTCGCTCGAGCCCGAGGAAGTGCCAGACTCCGCTGCCGCAACCGAGGTCGATCAGCGAGCCCGGGTCGGTCCGGTCCGCCAACCGCGCGAGGAACCTGTCGCGAAAAAACGCACACAGGGCCAGGTGGTGCTGCCACGCGAAGGTCGTCGTGAACACGCCCCAGTGGTACAGGTGCATGAAGTCGGCGCTCCCATAAGTCGCGTCGTGGACCTCGGCAAACGTCGAGTGAAGGTAGCGGCCGGTCTTCTCGTACTGAGCCTGCGACCGATTGACATCGATGACGAAGGCGCAATAGCCGTTGATCAGGCGGTCGACCCAGCTCTCGCCGAGCGCAGCCTCGGCCCATCGCAGCATGGGTCCCGCAAACTCAGCAAAGAGCTTCGGGTCCGCGGCGAAGGTTCTCCGGACCTCTTTCGCGAAGACCGGGCTCTTCTGCTCGAAGACGGCTAGGAACTCGGATGGGGTGGTCAACGTCGTCTCTCCCCTCTCTGTCGCTCTCGCCGGCGCGCGCACAACGACGAGGAACGCCGGGGCCGAGGCGTTGGAAGAACCCGGCCACGATTGCCGCACGACGGGAAACACTGCCGGTTGCCAGCGCCACCGGGAGTATAGTTGGGAGCTTGAGCATTGAGCGGAGATCGGCGGACGGCTGGCAGCGCGGGCGCATTCGGCTACCGTGGAACCGGCGCCGGAGTTGGGGAGGATCATGCCGCGCCTAGAAGATCTGATTGCCGGCGTGCTCGCCGTGGACGCGCGAACGCTTCGGGACAACGATGGACCGGGAACCGTCGAGTCCTGGGACAGCCTCAATCACGTCATGCTCGCTGGAGCGATCGAGGAGGAGTTCGGAGTCAGCCTTTCCGCCGACGAGCTGATGGCGGCGCAGTCGGTCGGCGACTTTCGCGAGGTCTTGCGAAAACATGGGTGTGAGGTCTGACCTCGAGCCGAGAGTAGGTCTGGGAGTTGCCCGAGGAATCTGATGGCAGGCCCAAGCCTTGGAAACGTCAGAGAAGCGCTCGATCGCGGCGAGTTTACGCGCGCCTTCGAGGAGATTCGCTCAGCGCTCGCCGAGTCAGCCTGGAACGTTCCACTCCTCGCCAGCGCCGGCGAGCTGCTCGCGACCCTGTCCACCGATTCGCGGATCACGGCCGAGTTCTCGAGCGAGCGCATCGCGCTCGTCGGCGGTTGCACCACGGCAACCCTGTTGCCAGCGCTGCGCTGCGCGCTGGCGGACGAGGGCGTCCTCGCCGATGTCTACGAAGGGCCGTTCGGCGCCTACCGTCAGGAGATCCTCGACGCGTCCTCCGGGCTGCATTCGCACGATCCGGAGACCGTACTGATCGTGCGCTCTTGGCGTGATCTCGGCGAATTGTTACCGCGGCCCGGAGATTCGCCCGAAACGATCGAGCAATCGCTCGCTGCCGAGACGGCTGCATTCTCCGGGCTCTGGTCCATTCTCGATGAGCGCCACGGCTGCAGGATCCTGCAGCATGACTTCGAGTTGCCGGACCTCCGCTACGTCGGCCCGGCGGAGCGCATGCATCCGGCATCGCACATGGATTTCTTGGCACAGCTCAACGCGCGGCTGCGGCAGGCGGCGCGAGGACGTGTCGCTTGGGTCGAGATCGAGGATCTCAGTCGGAGAGTCGGCGCGGAGCGGTTCTCTCCGGCGAGCTTGTACCACCGCGCCAAATTGCCTTTCAATCCCGCTCATCTGGCGTCGTACGCGCGTTTGTTCCAGGGCGCCTGGCGAGCCTCGGCGCACCGGAGCAAGAAGGTGTTGGTGACGGATCTCGACGGCACGCTCTGGGGCGGCGTGATCGGTGACGACGGCCTGGACGGCGTCGCTCTCGGTCCCGGCAGCACAGCGGGGGAGGGTTTCGAGGCCTTCGGTCGTTACCTCGTGGACCTGCAGCAGAGGGGCGTTGTCCTCGCGGTGTGCAGCAAGAACGATCCCGCGATCGCGGTGCGGCCATTCCGCGAGCACGCGCACATGCAACTTCGCGAAGACTCCTTCGCCGTCTTCCATTGCGCTTGGAGCGACAAGGCCTCGGGCCTTCGCAACATCGCTGCGACCCTCAACCTCGGTCTCGACTCCATGGTCTTCGTCGACGACAACCCGGCGGAGTGCGCCCTGATCCGCCGCGAGCTGCCGGAGGTCACCACGCTGCATCTCGGCGGCGAGCCGTCTTCGTTTCCCGCCGTGATCGAGAGTCGTCACCTGTTCGACCGGCCGATGTTGACGCAGGAAGATCTCGAGCGGGGTCGCAGGTACAGATCGAGAGCACGCGCCGAGCAATTGCGGACCTCGACGACAGATCTCGACGGGTATCTTCGAGACCTCGGCATGACGGCACGTTTCGCCCTGGCGGCGCCCGCCGACATGGATCGCTTGGCCCAGCTCGAGAGCAAGACGAATCAGTTCAACGTCACCACCGCCCGATTCTCGCGGGCGGATCTGGATGCGTTCGAGTCCTCGCCGGAGCACGATCTGTTCGCCTTCCGCCTGCGTGACAAGTTCACGGACCATGGGCTGGTTTCGTCCGTCGTGCTGCACGCGGACCGAGATCTCTTCCGGTTGCTCAACTGGACCTTGAGCTGCCGTGTCTTCTCGCGCGGAGCAGAGATCTTCATCCGCAACCGCCTGCTCGCGCGATGTCGTGCGCGAGGACTGCGAGGGCTCGCGGGCGTCTATCGGCCCACGGCGAAGAACGGCGTCATCGCCGAGCTGTTGCCGCAGCTCGGTTTCGTCGAGGATGGCGAGCGCGGCTGGTTTCTCGCCGCCGACTCCCGCGACCTCGCCTGCCACATCGTCGACGAATCGGAGCCTTCGCCCTGATCGGGGCGCGACCGGCGCCGATTCAATCCCGCTCGCCGTACTTCCCCGCCAGCCACCACCCCCCCCACGCCAGCGCCACGCCCGGGTAGAAGTCGATGGCGTAGTGCCAGCCGAAGTAGAGGGCGCTCCAGGCGATCGCCAGGTTCCAGGGGATCAGCAGCCAGACCAGCGGGCGGCACCAGCGCCAGGCGGCGAAGACGCCGAGCGCGGTGGTCGCGAGGTGGAGGCTCGGCATCGCGGCGATGCCGAAGAAGGGGACGGCGCCGCTGCTCGGGGTGCTTGAGCAGCCAGAGGTAGGCCTGGAGCATCGAATCCTGGACGGCGTAGCCGGCGGTGCCGGCGAGGTGGGCGAAGCGGGGACGGAAGGCGAAGGCGGGGCCGAGGCTCGGCAGCGCGAGGTAGACGAGCGAGCCGGCGGCGTAGGCGTAGGCGAGCGCGGTCGTGACGCGACGGGCCGCGGTGGCGCCGGCGCGCGCGAAGGCGATGCCGAAGGGGAGCGCGAGCGCCGCCCAGGCGAAGAAGTAGACGTAAGGACCAGAGACGCGACGCGCCCGGAGTCGTGGGTGAACGTGAGCAGCCAGCCGACGAAGTCGCCGCCGGCGAAGTGGACCCAGGCGTCGAGCCGCTCGAGCGGCGCGTCGAACAGCCGCGGATGAAGGAGCGCGATGCGGCTCTTGAGGTTGGTGTAGGCGACCAGCACGACGAGCAGCATCGCGAAGGAGCGGACGAGGCCGACGAGGTCGCGACCGGCGGCGCGGCGATCGGCGCGACCGTGCGCGGCGCGCCAGCCGAGCGCGACGAGCCAGAGCGGCAGCGCGACGGCGAGCATCGCGCCGAGAAAGCGCCCGTACTCGACCGCCATCGCGACGATCGAGACCGAGAGCCCGCGCGCCGCGAGCCAGGCCCAGGCGAGGAGCGCGTAGGCCAGGGCGACGAGCTCCTCCGGACGCAGGGCGCGCGCCAGACGCCGCGCCGCGCCCGGCGGCGGCGGCGCGGCGGCTGCCGCGGGGAGCTCGGGCGTCGGGCTCACGCGGCGTCCGTTCTCAACCGTAGATCAGCGCGAGCACCAGCGCGGCCCAGGCGACGCCGTTGAGGAGGAAGGGCGGGTCGAGGAGGATCGCCTCGGTCGGATTGCGCGGACCGGGGCGCTGGTAGAGCAGGTAGAGGAACCGGAAGATGCCGTAGACGACGAGCGGTACCGTCCAGACCAGGTAGGGCGTGCCGAGCTTCTCGGCGGTCTCGGGCGCCGCGGTGTAGAGGGCGTAGGCGAGCACCGTCGACGCGGTGGTGACGTTGATCATCTGGTCGAGAAAGACCGGTGAGTAGTGGGCGAGCACCTGGCGCTGGTCGGCGGCCGCGTCGGCGAGCAGGCCGAGCTCGTGGCGGCGCTTCGAGAACCCGAGAAAGAGCGCGACGAACGAAGTGGTGAGCAGAAGCCAACCGGAGACCTCGACATGGATCGCGACGGCGCCGGCCAGCACGCGCAGAACGAAGCCGGCGGCGAGCACCATGACGTCGAGGATGACCACGGTCTTGAGCCGAAAGGTGTAGGCGAAGTTGATGAAGAGGTAGCCGCCCAGGATCGCCAGGAAGGCGATGCCGAGACGCCAGCCGAGCAGCAGCGCGCCGCCGCCGGCGACGATCGCCGCGACGACGGCGGCGGGCAGCGGCAGCTCGCCCGAGGCGATCGGACGATGACGCTTGACCGGATGGCGGCGGTCCTCGTCGCGGTCGGCGAGGTCGTTGAGCAGGTAGACTGCGCTCGAAGCGGCGCAAAAGGCGACGAACGCGAGGGTGGCCGCGAGGAATCTGCCGCCTTCTTCCAGGCGGTGGGCGAAGACGATCGGCGCCAGGACGAAGGCATTCTTCGTCCATTGCGCCGGCCGCAGGGAGCGAGCGAGGGCCCGGAGCATGCCGAGGATTCTAGCGGGGGTGCCGCGCGCGGCCTTGCTCGTCTCGGTCGCGGTCGTTCTGGGGTGGCTCGCGCTGGTCCTTCCGCTCGCGACCGGCGAGCGCACGCTGCTGCTGCGCGACGTCTTCGTCACGCATCTGCCCTACAAGGCCTTCGGCGCTGCGGCGCTCGCTCAGGGCGAGATTCCGGCCGTGCTGCCGGAGTGGGCGGCGGGGCAGCCGTTCCGCGGCAACCCGAACGCGCTGCCGTTCTATCCCGGCAACCTGCTCTACCTCGTCGCGCCGCTCTGGAGCGCGCTCAATCTGCACTTCGTGCTGCACTGGGCGCTCGCGGCGCTCGGCATGGGGCGGCTCGCGCGAGCCTACGGGCTCGGCTTCGAGGCGGCCCTGGTCGCCGCGCTCGCCTACGCCGGCTCCGGCTACATGCTGTCGGCGCTCACTTTCTACAACCTGGTCACTGTCGCCGCCTGGGCGCCCTGGGTGCTCGCCGGGATCGCCCGCGGCGGCGCGCGCGGCGTGGCGACCGGCGGCCTGGCCTGCGGACTGATGTTGCTGGGCGGCGAACCGATCACCGCCTCGATCTTCGTGCCGGCCATGGCGGTGGTGGCGCTGGAGCGCCACGGCGCGCGGCGCGGCCTCCTGGTGGCGCTCGCGATCGGCGGTTCCGGGCTCTTGCTGGCCGCGCCGCAGCTCGCGGCGACCGCGCGCCTGCTCGGCGAGACCTGGCGCGCGACGCACGGCCTCGACCTGCATCAGGTCGCCGCCAACGACCTGCATCCCTTCCGGTTGCTCGAGCTGATCCTGCCGCTGCCCTGGGGTTGGCCGTCGAACTGGGACCGCTTCTCGTTCTGGGCGCCGCGCGTGACGCCGCAGCTGCCCTACTTCTTCTCGGTCCACTTCGGCATCGTCGCGCTCGGCCTCGCCCTCGCCGCGGCGCGCCGGCGGCTGCCGTGGGCGGCGCTCGGAGTCGGTGGCCTGGGGGCGGCGTGGGCGCTCGGCCTGTCGCCGGACGTGACCTACCGGCTGACCTTCGGCCTCTTTCGCTACCCGCAGAAGTTCTTGCTGCTGCCGGCGCTGGCCGGCGCGATCCTCGCGGCGTTCGGCCTGGAGCGGGTGCTCGCCGGGCAAGCGAGGGCACGCCGCTGGCTCGTCGCCGCCGCGGCGCTCGGCGCCATCGCCATCGGCCTCGCGCTCGGCTCCAGGGCGTTCGCCGACCTCCTGCGCGAGCGGCTGGTCGCGGGCAAGGTCGCGCTGGTCGCGGCGACCCAGGCGGCGCACTGGATCGTGCTCTTCGCCGTCGCCGCCCTGCTGCTCGCGGCGGCGGCGTGGGCGGTCGCGCGCCGTAGCGGCGCCGGTCTCGTCGCGGTCCAGGCGCTCGCGCTGCTCCAGCTCGCGCCGGCCTGGGTGACCGATCGAACCGAGACCTATCGCGAGCCGAGCCCATGGGCGCGGATCGTCGCCGCGGCGCCGGAGCGTGGTGTCCTCGCCGTGCCGGCCGCCTTCCCCTACTGGGAGGAGCGCCAGCCCTACGACGTCGAAGCGAGGAACCCGATCAGCCAGGCGCGCATCGCCCGGCTCGACCTCGAGCCGCCGTTCGCCGTTCTGTTCGGGCTCTCGGCGCCGGTCGCGCCCGATCTCGAGGGGCTCTCGGCGTCGCGCATGGTCTATCTGCAACGGCGCCTGGCGGAGGCGACCTGGGACCAGCGGCTGCCCTGGCTGCGCCGGCTGGGCGTCGGCTGGATCACCAGAAACGTACCCGGCGATCTACCGGGCGCCGAGGTGGTGGAGTCGGTCGACCGACTGGGCGCGCCGACGACGCTCTATCGCCTCGCGGACGTCGAGCCGCTGCTGCGCTGGCCGCGCCGGCTGGCGCTCGCGAAGGACTCTGACGCGGCGTTCGAGGCGGTCGCTTCGGGTCGGATCGGTGCGGACGCCGCGATCGTCGAGCGGCCGATCGACCAGCGCCCGGGAGCCGAGCTCCGATTGATCTCCGACCGCCCCGACGAGATCCGCTTCGAGGTGGCGGGCGCGGGCGGTCTCGTGGTGGTGCGGCGCGCCTTCTGGTCGTTCTATCGGGCGAGCCTCGCCGACGGCACGCGGCTCGCGACGGAGCCTGTCGATCTCGCCCTGCTCGGTGTCGAAGTGCCGCCCGGCCGGCACGAGGTGGCGATTCGGATTCCGCCTGGGCCGGAGCGGCCGGCGGCAGGGCTGGCGTTGGTCATGGCCGCCATTCTCGCGGCGCTCGCGTGGCGCGGGAGCGAAGGTCGCTTGAGGCGACCGCTCGTCGCCTTTCTGGCGCCGCTCGCGCTGCTCGTCGCGGTGGCCGTCGCGCCGCTCGCGACCGGCGCCCGCACTCTCGTCCTGCGCGACGTCTTCAACACCCATCTGGCCCTGCGCGCGACCCTCGCCGACGGCCTTCGCGCCGGCACGCTGCCTCTCATCGATCCAGCGCGCGCGGGCGGCCAACCGCTCGCCGGCAACCCGAATGCCGTGCCCTTCTATCCGGACAACCTGCTGCTGCTGGTCGCTTCCGACCTCTGGCAGCTCAACGCCCACTTCTGGCTGCATTGGATCGTCGCGTTGGCGGCCGCCCATTGGCTCGGCCGCGCCTGGGGCCTGGGGCGCGAGGGTGCGATCTGCGTCGGCGCGGCCTATGCCTTCTCGGGCTTCTTCCTGTCGCAACTCAATCTCTACAATGCCGTCGCGCCGGTCGCGCTGGCGCCGGCGCTCGCCGCGGCGATGCTCGAGACGGAGGCGCCGGCGACCCGCCGTCGAGGCCTGCTGCTGACCGGGGTGCTGCTCGGGCTCCTGCTCGTCGGCGGCGATCCGATCCTGGCGCTGCTGGCGCTCGCCGCCGCGCTCGCGCTCGCCCTGTCGCGCCACGGCCGCAAGCTGCCCTGGCCGGCGGTCGCCTGGCGCTCGGCTGCGGCGTCCTGCTGGCGCTGCCGCAGCTCGTCGAGCTGGCGCGCATCCTGCCCGAGTCCTACCGCGGCTACTGGGGCTACGGCGCGGCCGCACAGAGCCGCACCGCGGCCGATCCGCGCGGCGCCATCGACGTGCTGCTGCCGCTCTTCTTTGGCCGGCCCGATCGGGGCCTGGTCTGGGGCACCGCGTACTTCGGCGGTTTCCCGCCCCTCTACTTCTCGCTCGCGCCCGGCTGGATCGTTCTGGTGCTCGCGGCGTGCGGAGTCACGCGCGAGCGGCGCTCGCTGGTCGCGCTCGGCCTGGTCGTGGCCGGGCTCGCCTGCGCCTTCTCGGGTGGGACGCCCTGGGGAGGCGTGCTCGCGGCGCTGCCGGCGGGAGGGGTCTTGCGCTTTCCGGTCAAGCTCGCGCTCATCGCGGCGCTCGGCGGCAGCTTGCTCGCGGGGCTCGGGCTCGAGCGGGCCCTGGCCGGTGGCGTCCGGCGTCGGCTGACCGTGGGCCTCGCCGCGGCGACCGCCGTCGGCCTCGGGCTCTGGCTGCTGCTGTCCGCGGCGCCGGCCGGAGCGCTAGCCGCCTTGGGCGAGCCCTTCGCCCGTGGACTGCCCGCGGCGGCGTTCGCTCGCGGAACGGACGCGCTGGGCCGGCGTGGCGCTGATCTCGACGCTCTTCGTCGCAGGCGCGCTGGCGGCGTGGCGGGGGTTTCCGCGCTCCGCCGCGGGCGCCGCGCTGGTCGCGCTCCACGCGGCCTCGCAGCTCCTGCTGCTCTCGCCGCTCCTGCCGACCGACGATGTCGCGCCCTATCGGACCCGGCCCGCGATCGCCGAGCGGTTGCCCGCCGGCTCACGGCTCGCCCATGGCGGCGTCCTCGACCTGTTCGGCTCCGGATGGGAGCGAGCGGCGCCGGGCGACCGACCAGACGGTCCGGCTCCTGCGCCGCGCTCACGAGGAGCTCCAGCCCTTCGCCGGCCGGCCGCTCGGCTTCGCCTATGAGCTCGACATCGCTCCCGACGGCCTCGACGCCTTCGTCACCCACGCCGTCGCTCGCGGCATGAAGGGCTTCACCGACGCGCGCCGCTTGGCCGTGCTCGAGGCGCTCGGAGTCGAACGGCTGCTGCTCTCCGCGATCTCGGGCCGGATGCGAGGCGCGGACGGCGCTCGAAGGGACGATCGCGACCGCGGACTCCGAGACCCGCATCTACCGCCTGGAGCGGACGCTGCCAGAGGCCTCGCTGCTTCGGCGGGTGCGCTTTGCGCCGACCATGAACGATGCGCTCGAGCAGGTCTTCGACCCCGGACTTCGATGCGCGGGCCGAGGCGCTCGTCGCGGGCGCGGCGGAGCCACGCGAGGCCCCGCGGGCAGCGTCGCCGTCCGTGTCGCGGAGCCCGAGCGGCTCGAGCTCGAAGTCGACTCGGAGCAGGGGGGCGTCCTGGTCCTGCGCCGCGCCCATCTGGCGATCTGGCGCGCCGAGATCGACGGGGTGGAGGTGCCGACTCGCATCGCTCAACTGACGCGGCTCGCGGTCGAGATTCCGGCCGGGCGTCACCGGGTGCGACTCTGGATCGGGCAGCTCTCACTCGCGGCGGCCGGAGCGGGCGCGCTCGCCGGGCTGGTCGCGCTCCTGGTGCTCGCCTGGAGGTCGGGGCGCCCACGCGGTCCGGGTGCTAGCATCTCGGCTCCCCGCATGAGCCCGGCCCATCGACCGATCCGCAAGGTTCTGATCGCCAACCGTGGCGAGATCGCGGTGCGCATCCTGCGCGCCCTGCGCGAGCTCGACATTCGCGGCGCCGTCATCTATTCGGACGCCGACCGGGACGCGCTGGCGGTGCTGCTCGCAGACGAGGCCTACCGGATCGGACCCGCGCCGTCGGTCGAGAGCTATCTCCGGATGGAGGCGATCGTCGATCTCGCGGTCGAGATCGGCGCCGACGCGATTCACCCCGGCTACGGCTTCCTCGCCGAGCGGGCGGCGTTCTCCGCGCTCTGCCGCGAGACGGGGGATCGTCTTTATCGGCCCGTCGCCGGAGGCGATCGAGGCGATGGGTTCCAAGGTCGGCGGCGCGGCGCCGCATGATCGCCGCCGGCGTGCCGGTGGTGCCGGGCTCGGACGGTCCGCTCGTGGATCTCGAGACCGCGAAGGCGAGCGCGACGCGATCGGCTATCCGGCGATCCTCAAGGCCTCGGCCGGTGGCGGCGGCAAGGGGATGCGCATCGTGCGCCACGAGGGCGAGCTCGGTGAGGCCTTCCGGCTGGCGCGTGCCGAGGCCGCGGCGTCGTTCGGCGACGACGCCGTCTTCCTCGAGAAGTTCGTCGAGCGGCCCCGGCACATCGAGATCCAGGTGCTGGGCGATCACCACGGCAAGGTCGTGTCGCTCGGCGAGCGCGAGTGCTCGCTGCAGCGGCGTCACCAGAAGGTGGTCGAGGAAGCGCCATCGACAGTGGTGTCGCCCGAGCTCCGGCGCCGGATGGGCGACGCGGCGGTGGCCGCGGCGCGCGCCGTCGGCTACACCAACGCCGGAACCTGCGAGTTTCTCTACGCGGCCGACGGCGACTTCTTCTTTCTCGAGATGAACACGCGGCTGCAGGTCGAGCACCCGGTCACGGAGCTCGTTACCGGGCTCGACCTCGTGGTCGCACAGCTCCGGATCGAACAGGGCGAGCCGCTCGGCCCGGAATTCGATGACGTCGTTCCCTCCGGCCACGCCATCGAGGTTCGTCTCTACGCCGAGGATCCGTTCCGCAACTTCGCGCCGTCGCCGGGCCGGATCGAGTGGCTGCGCCTGCCGCAGGGCCCTGGCGTGCGCAACGACGTGGGCGTCTTCGGCGGCTCGGAGATCTCGATCCACTACGATCCGATGATCGGGAAGCTGATCGTCCACGGCCGTGATCGCGAAGAGGCTCTGCGGCGGCTCGGGCGGGCGTTGGGAGAGCTGCGGATCGAGGGGATCCGCACCAACGTGCCGCTGTTCGAGGCGCTGCTCGCCAACGAGGAGTTTCGGGCGGCGCGCTTCGACATTCACTGGCTCGACCGCGTTCTCGCCGACGGGCAGCTCGCGCCGCCCGAGCGTGGAGCGGATTCCGATGTTCCCATGGTCGCCGCGGCGATCGAGCACTACGACCGGGCTCAGCGCGTGGCCGCGGCTCCCGGCACGCAGGGTTCGCGCCGCGCCCTCTGGCGCGCCTCCGGCCGGCGCGGCAGCTTGCGGAGGCCGGCATGGAGCTGATCGCGACGAGCGGCGAGCGGCAGGAGAGCGTCCGGATCGAGCGCCAGGGCAATCGCTACCACGTGCGCGTCGGCGAGCGAGACTACGAGGTCGAGGCCCGGTCGCTCGGACCCTTCGTGCGCAGCCTCCTGGTCGACGGCGAGCACCATGAGGTCGCCGTCTTCCGCGTCCAAGCTCGGCCGGTACCGCATCGGTTGGTCGGGACGCGGCATCGAGGTCGACATCGTCGATCCGCTCACGCATCTGGCCGAGGCGGCGCATGGAGCCGGCGGACGCCAGGGGCGCCAGGCCATCTTGGCCTACATGCCGGGGCGCGTCGTGTCGGTCGCGGTCGAGCCGGGACAGCAGGTCGAGGTCGGCCAGGCGCTGGTGGTGCTCGAGGCGATGAAGATGCAGAACGAGATCCAGGCCGACCGAGCGGGGACGATCGCCACGGTGCACGTCTCGCCGGGACAGAACGTCGAAGGGGGCGATCCGCTGCTCGAGATCGAGTAGCGTGAGCGCCGTGACCGCCGTGGCGGCCCGGTCTCGCTTCCTGCCGCGTCCTTTCGAGCTCTGGATCTACGCCACGACGATCGTCGTCGTCGCCTTCCTGCGCTGGCGCGGCCTGCGCATGGACTGGCGGACGGTCGAGTACATGGCCGACGCCACGCTCCACCGCCTGCCCACGGTCCTCATCTGGGGAGTCGCGCTGCGGCTGGCGGCGCACCTCACGCACTGGCGCTCGCCGCTGCCCTGGCTGCGCGAGGTCGTCCGTCCCGCCGCGCTCCTGCTCTGGGGCCGGCTCTGGTTGGCGCTCGCGACCATGACCTATGCCTATACCTGGCTCAAGGTGTCGGTGCCCTTGCTGCGCCGCGACCTGTTCGACGCCGAGCTCTGGTCGCTCGACCGCGCTCTCCACTTCGGTCTGTCGCCGTCGCTGTTTGCCGCGGAGCTGGTTCGCGACACGCCGGTGGCCGCCTGGCTCGACGGTTGGTACGCGCTCTGGCTCAGCTCGGTGGTCGCCGTCCAGTCGTACTGCTTCCTCGCGCTCGAGCCGGCCCGCCGGCGCAGCTTCGCCATGGCCTGCGGCCTGCTCTGGCTCCTTGGCGTCTGGCTCTACCTGCTCGTCCCGGCGGTCGGTCCCTGCTTCTACACGCGCGACGCCTTCGCTGCCGTCCTCGAGCAGATGCCCAACGCCGCCTCGCTGCAGGGGAAGCTCTGGGATCACTACCTGCAACTGCTGGCCGGCCGCGAGGGAGCCCTCTTTCGAGTACGTCCCTTCCTGGCGGTCGCCGCGATGCCGTCGCTCCATGTCGGCGCCCACGCGCTATTCTTCTTCTGGTTCCGCCGCCACCAGCGCCGCCTGGCCCTGCCGTTCGCGCTCGCGACGCTGCTGACGTTCTTCGGCTCTCTCGCGACGGGCTGGCACTATGCTGTCGATGGCTACGTCGGTGTCCTGCTCGCCTGGGTTGCCGTCCGGTTGGCCGACCGGTGCGAAACCAGGGGCTCGGGTGGATCGTCCGGGCACCAGACCCCGGGCGCCGCGGCGCCGACCGGGGCGTCGGCTTGACGGAGCGGAGGGGCACGGATACCTTGCTCGACGACTTTGATGCGCGCTCGAAGGGGGGCGATGTGAGATTCCCAGACCGCAGCTCGACTTACTGGCAGACCGTTCTGGCGCTGCCGCTCTCGCTGCTCGTGGTGGCGGCCTGTGCCACGGCTCCAGCGCGCGCGCCCGCCGGCTCCCAGCCGATCGCGGCGGCGGCTCCCGCGGCGCTGGCCGCGCCGACGGGCCCGGTCGTGGCATCGGTCGACGGGCAGCCGATCACCGCAGCCGAGCTGCGATCGGAGATGGAGCGGCGCGGCGGACGGTTGCCGGGCCAGTACCAGACGCTGGAGCAGAAGCGCGCGCTGCTCGACGAGATGATCCGAAGGCGGGCGCTGGCCGTGGGCGCGCGCGCCGCGGGCTTCGAAGACGATCCCTCCTATCGGGCGGCGATCGAGCGCATGCTGGTGCAGCGCTTCGAGGCCGCTCGCCTCGAGCCGCAGCTCGAAGCGGTGAGCGTTTCCAAGGAGGAGATCGCGGCCTACTACGAGGAGCGCCGGGAGACCGAGTACGTCACGCCCGCCCGGGTCCGCATCGCCTGGATCTTCGTCGAGGTGTCGCGCCGGGCCGATGCCGCCAAGGTCGAAGAGCTGCGGCAGCGGGCCGAGCAGGCGCGCCGCGAGGCGCTCGCCTTGCCGCCGGAGACTCGTGGCTTCGGAGCGGTCGCGCAGAAGTACTCGGACGATCCAGCCAGCCGCTATCAGGGCGGCGAGCTCGGCTGGGCCTACGAATCGCAGGTGGAGACCTTTCGCTATGGCCGCGAGGTGCTCGAGACCGCGTTCGCGCTGACCGAGCCCGGGCAGGTGAGCCCGGTACTGAGGACCGAGCACGGCTTCGCGCTGGTCCGGAGCGTCGCACGCGACGAGGCCGCGCCCACGCCGCTCGAGAAGCTGCTTCCCGGCATCCGCAACGTGCTGGTGCGCGAGAAGCGGGACGCGGTGCGGCAGCGCTTCTACGAGGAGTCGCTCGAGGGGCTCGCGGTGCGGCGTCGACGACGCCGCGCTCGCCGCCGTCGAGCCACCGGGCGAGGCGAAGGAGGAAGGCCCACTCCAGCCGCCGCCGCTACCCGCCGATTGAGCGCCGGGGGTGGCCTCGACGTCGAGGAGGATCAGATCGCCCGAGATCAGCTCGTAGTTGCCGCCCTGCTCGCGTGCGCCGCGGACGTCGAACAGGCTTGGCGCGTCGTCGAAGCCGAACAGCGCGAGCAGGCCGCTGCCGTCGGGCTCGGCGATCGCCGCGCGCAACGCGTAGGTTCCCGCGGTCAGCGGCAGGCGTGGAATGCGGCAGACGAGGACGCCGTCGCCGGCCTCGAGGCCGTAGCCGTCGGGAAAGGCCGCCGAGCAGATCTGCACCAGCAGATCGGCGGTCGCGATCTGGAACCCCCAGAAGATCCAGGTGCGCGGCAAGTGCGATCGGTAGCGGACGACGACGCGGGCCGGGCCGCCGCAACGCAGCTCCGTCCCCTGCTCCGGGAAGAGATCGGCGCCCAGGATGATCACGGGCTCGCGCTCCGAAGTCGGCCGGTCGGCGGCGGCCGCCTGGCGGGCGGCCGCGGCGGGGGCGTCGCCGGCGATCTTGCGAGATTCGAGGTAGCTCGCGACCGCGTCGCGCGTCGGTCCCAGGAAGTGGGCACGCCCGTGCTCGAGATAGAGCGTGCGCGTGCAGAGATTCTGGACGGTGTACATGTCGTGCGAGACCAGCATCAGCGCCCGGCCGCGGCCGAGCGAGGCCAGAATGTGCTGTACGCACTTGCGGCGGAAGGCGAGGTCGCCGACCGCGAGCACCTCGTCGATCAGCAGCACGTCGGGGTCGAGGTGCGCGGCGATCGCATAGCCGAGCCGCGCCTTCATCCCCGAGCTGTAGGTGAAGACCGGCGCCTCGACGAAATCTCCGAGCTCGGCGAACTCGAGGATCTGGTCGAGTCGATCCGCCGTCTCACGGCGCGACAGGCCGAGCAGGGCCGCCGCGTTGTAGACGTTTTCCCGCCCCGTCTGCACCTGGTCGAAGCCGAGGCCGAGCTCCGCCAGGGCCGCGAGCCGGCCGCGCACCCGGACGCGCCCGCGGTCGATCGGCAGCCGGCCATGGAGCGCCCGCACCAGCGTGCTCTTGCCGGCGCCGTTCGGCCCGATGACGCCGAGGCACTCGCCCGCGACCAGAGAGAAATCGATTCCGTCGAGCGCCCAGAACTCTCCGGGACGCAGGTCGGCGCGACCGTTGCCGCGGCCGAAGAGCTCGGCCGCGATGTCGGCGAGCCCGTAGCGCAGCGACCGGCTGAGGTCGCTGCAGTACTTCTTTCCGAGGTTCTCGACCTCGACCAGCGGTACGACCATCTCCCGTCGGAGCCTCCACGCAACATGCTACTAGCTGCATCGCGGAGAAGGGGGTGGTGAGCTGGCTCGACCGGCTCCGCTCCGGCCATCGGAGGCTCAGCTCGCGCCGCGTCGCCGCCTACTACGATGAATGGCACGAACGCTACTTGGCCGCTTTCGGCGACACCTTCCAGAGCGCCCGCACCGACGATCTCGCCGCGCTCTTCGCCCACATCGCCGCCGCGGCCGAGCTGCGACCGGGCCAGCGCGTTCTCGACGCCGGCTGCGGCGTCGGCGGGCCCGCCCTCTGGTTCGCGCGCGAATGCGGCGTCGAGGTCGTCGCGCTCAACATCTCTCGCCGGCAGGTCGAGGAGGCGCGCCGGCGAGTGGACGCCGCGGGACTCGGTGGGCGGGTGGAAGTGGTCGAGGGGGACTTCCACTTTCTCGCCGAGAGCTTCCCCGCGCAGCGCTTCGACGCCGTGCTCTTTCTGGAGTCGCTCGTCCATTCGGATCATCCGCGCCGGGTCCTCGACGGCGTCGCTCGCGTGCTCGAGCCGGGTGGCGTGCTCTACGTGAAGGACCTCTTCCGGCGCGCCTGGGTGGGCTGGGGCGAGCGACGCCGAGTGGCGCGCGTGCTGCGCAACGTCGATCGGGCTTGCTGCCTCAACGTCAAGCCCCAGCGCCCCTTCTTGCGGGCGGTGGCGGCGGCGGGTCTCGACCTCGAATGGCTCCGGGAGCTGCCGATTCCGGTCAACCACGACCTGGGCAACGCCTTCGTCGCGGCCAGCGGCCTCGATCTCTACGGGGGCGAACCGATCACCTTCCTCGACTGGCTCGAGCTCAAGGCCCGTCGTCCCCAGGGAACGACGTCGTGATGGCCGCGGAGGCAGCCCGCGCGGCGGATTCGCCGGGCGGGGCGGGGCTCCACCGTCGGCTCGCCGGGCTGGCCGCGGCCGTCCGCTTCGGCGTCTGGTGGCGCCATCTGGTGCCGCCGCTCGTCGCCACCGCTTACTTCGCCGCGTTGCTGGCCCCGCCGCCGCCGGTCCCGTTCGCCGCCCGTCTACTGCTCTTTCTCGCGAGCGTCGTCGGCATCGCTGGGTTCGGCTATTTCCTCAACGACGTTGGCGATATCGCGAGCGACGCCCGCGCGGGCAAACCGAACCGCGCAGCGGGACGATCGCGCGCAGCGCGCGCGCTGCAGCTGGGGCTCTGGCTCGGCGCGGGGTTGGCGCCCTGGACGCTGCTAGCGCACCATCCGTCCGGCTTGGCGTTGCTGGCGCTCCAGATCCTCCTGCTCGCGGCGTACGCGCTCCCGCCGCTGCGCCTCAAGGAGCGCGGCGGCGCGGGCGCGCTGGCCGACGCGCTCTACGGTCACGTCGTCCCGGTCGCGATCACCCTGGCGGTTTTCCTTCCCCCGACGGCGGTCGCCGAGCTGCCCCGGCCGGGCGCCCTCGCTACCGCCTGCGCGGTGGCGCTGCTCGCCAAGGGCCTGCGCAACATCCTGCTCCATCAGCTCGGCGATCGCGCGCGCGATCGCAGCTCGGGCAGCAAGACCCTGGTTGTCCGACTGGGTCCGGTCGCCGCGCTCGCCTGGATCAACCGCTGCCTGCTGCCCGCCGAGCTCCTCGCGCTCGCCGCCTTGCTCACGCTGCTCGCGGCGCTCCCAGCGCTCCCAGCGATCGCTCCGCTCTGGATCGCCGGGCTCCTCTTCGCCCTCTTGACCGCGACGGAATTCTCGGCCTGGAAGTTCCCATTCATCCCGAAACGGCAGCTGCGGCTCAAGTTCGTCTGGTGCCTCAACGACTTCTGGGAGCTCTGGCTCGGTCCGGCGCTGCTCGTCGCGTTGATCGCCCGTTCGCCCGCGCTCTGGCCTGTCGCGTTGCTGCATCTGGCGCTCTTTCCCGGCTTGCCGCTCCGGTTGGCGCGGCACCTGGCCACGGCGGCGACGAGCCTCCGGGACCTCGCGCGCCACGGCGTGCAGTAACCGAGACGGGGGCGACGGGCGCGACCATGTGCGGCATCGCGGGCATCGTCGAACGGCAGGGACGAGTCGATCCGGCGGATCTCGAAGCGATGCGCGACGCGCTCGCCCACCGGGGTCCGGACGACGCCGGGAGCTGGATCTCGCCGGACGGGCGCGTCGGCCTCGCGCATCGGCGGCTCTCCTTCCTCGACCTGACCTCGGCCGGGCACCAGCCGATGCCGGACGAAAGCGGGGCGCGCTGGCTCGTCTTCAACGGCGAGATCTACAACTTCCGCGAGCTCACCCGGGAGCTCGAGGACCGGGGGCACCGATTCCGCTCCAAGACGGACGGCGAGGTGCTGCTGCATGGCTGGCAGGAGTGGGGGAGCGGCGTCCTCGACCGGATCGACGGCATGTTCGCCTTCGCGCTCTGGGACGACGAAGCAGAAGCGCTGCTGCTGGCGCGGGACCGGTTCGGCATCAAGCCGCTCTACGTCGCCGCCGGTCCCGAGCGGCTGCTTTTCGCCTCCGAGGCCAAGGCGATCCTGGCGCACCGTCTGGCGCCGCGCGAGATCGATTGGAGCGCGGTCTGCGACTATCTCGTCTATCGCTATGTGCCGAGCCCGCGGTCGGTCTGGCGCGGCGTCGGCAAGCTCGAGCCGGCCGAGTCGCTCGAGCTCGTCGCGGGCGGTCCGCCGCGACGGCGAATCTACTGGGTGCTGCCCGAGGGCGCACGGCGGCCCGCGCCGGCGGAGGCGGCGGCGCGCCTCGACGAGCTCCTCGAGCGGGCAGTGCGCAGTCATATCGTCGCGGACGTGCGCGTCGGTGCGCTGCTGTCGGGCGGTTACGATTCGTCGGCGCTCGCCGTCGACCTGCAGCGGATCGGCTACGCGACGGAGACCTTCTCGATCGGTTTCGATGGCTGGCCGGAGAGCGAGCATCGCTACGCGGCGGAGGTCGCCGCGCACTGCGGCCTGGCACACCGCTCCTGGGTGATCGGCCGCGAGAGCCTCGCGCTCGCCGCGCGCCTGGCCGAAACCTATGACGAGCCGCTCGCCGACATCTCCACCGTGCCGACTCTCGCGGCGTCGTGTCTGGCCTCGCGGCACGTCAAGGCGGTGCTCTCCGGCGAGGGCGCGGACGAGCTGCTGGGCGGCTACGTCTGGCAGCACGACCGCGCCCGGCGCGAGGCGGCGGGCGAGTCGCCGGATCCCGTCGATCACTATGCCGCGGCGATGGCGATGGGGAGCTTCGACCGCGCGCGCCTTGCCGAGCTGTTCCAGCCCTCTCTGCACGGCGAGCTGCCGGACGATCCGCTCTGGTTCTATCGCCGCCACCTGCGCCCCGACCTCGCACCGGTCGCGCAGGTCCAGCATCTCGACTTGAGGACGTTTCTCGGTGAGTTGGTGCTGACCAAGGTGGATCGGGCGACCATGGCGTGCTCGCTCGAAGCGCGCGTCCCGTTCCTCGATCGCGCTCTGGTCGAGGAGCTCTGGACGCTCGCGCCCGAGGTCCGCTTCCAGGCGGGGGTCCAGAAGCCTCTGCTGCGGGCCTGTCTCGAGGGACGAGTTCCAGCGCGGATCCTGGCGAGGAAGAAGCAGGGCTTCGTCGGACCGGACGCCTACTACGCCGACCTCGATTGGTATCGTCGAACGCTCGAAAACGGTCGGCTCGTCGCCGACGGCGTCGTTCGTGCCGATGCCATCGCTGCGCTGCTCGCCGGGGGCGATGTCTGGCGGCTCTGGAAGGTGGCCGTGCTCGAGCTCTGGTACCGTCGCTGGGGGCCGAGCGCGTGAGCCGGGAGCAGCGCTTCGTCTTCGTCGTCTGCGGCGGCGAGCCCTACCTCGGCGAGCTCCAGCGGGCGCTTGCCCACCTCGCGGCCTTCACCGAGACGCCGGCGTTGGTGGTCACGGACACTCGACGGCTGGCGGGCACGATCGAGACCGGTCCCGGAGTCGAGGTCGTCGACGTGAGGACGCCCGAGGCCTTCTCGGATGCGCAGGCAGCGATGCATCTCAAGACGTCGCTCCACCTTCATCTCGCGCCCGGTCGTCTCTACTGCTATCTCGACAGTGACGTGCTCGCCGTCCGCGCGGGAGCGGACCAGGTCTTCATGTACCGCCTGGCGCCCGCGACCTTCGCGCCCGACCACTGCCGCATGCGCTACTTCAGCCCCTACGCGGTGCGTTGTGGTTGTCTCTCGCCAGAGCGCGAGCGGCGTGCCGCCGAGCTCAACGCTCGGATCCGCGGCCTCGAGGCCGAGACCCACCCCGAGCTCGTCGCGATCCGCCGCGCGCTCGAGCTGCTGCTCGCCGGGCGGCGGCGGCAGCGCGAGAACCCGCCGGACTACCTGCTGCGCCGGCGCGACAAACATCGGCCGGCTGCTCGCACGCCACGAGGGGCACCCGCGCCGCCTGCTCGCGGCGCTGATGCTGCGGATCGCG
The DNA here is from genome assembly GCA_963700315.1 of uncultured Acidobacteriota bacterium. Classification (GTDB taxonomy): domain Bacteria; phylum Acidobacteriota; class Thermoanaerobaculia; order Multivoradales; family JAGPDF01; genus JACTMI01. The sequence goes on from CAVOXC010000013.1 coordinate 229,013, forward strand.
CCGAGGTTCGGTCCGCGGCTCGCCTGGCGCCTCTACCGCGAGCGCACCGCCGAAGTCGTGCTGGCGGAGTTCTTCGGCGAGGACTCGGCCATCGCGCGCGCGCGGCTCGGCTGCGAGTGGCGACCGGCCGAGCGCCGCTACGCCGACGCCGCGGGGCGGACCGTGATGATGGACGTGCCGTGGCACGTCGAGCGGGCGACGAGCTTCCGCTTCCTCGGCGAGCGTGGGATCTGGGTCGACGCCGCCGGCGTGCCGGTCTTCCACGCCGGGTGCGACCATCTGCGCGAGACGATCGCCCGCCGCTTCGACGTGCGGATCGGGGAGGAGGATTGGCAGCACTGGAACGGTGGCGTCTTCCTCTTCGACCATGGCGCGGCGCCGCTGTTCGAGCGCTGGAACGAGATGACGGCGGCGGTTCTCGGCGACGCCGACTGGGCGAACCGGGACCAGGGAACGCTGATCGCCGCCGCCTGGAGCCTCGGCCTCGAGCGCCAACCCACCCTCCCGGTCGAGTTCAATTTTCTCGCCGACTACCAGAAGCCGGAGCTCGAGCTCGATCCGGAGCGGGGCTTCACTGTCGACCGGTGCCATTGGGTGCGCCCCTTCCTGGTCCACGTCTACCACCACTGGGGCGATCGCGACTGGGCGGTTTGGCGTTGGCTGGAGAGTCGCGTGCCGGCGCCGGAGCAGCGTCGATAGAGTGGCGAGCGTGATCACCAGCCGCCCCGATCCAGCCGTCGACCGCAGCGGCGCACCAGCCGATGCTCCGGCGCCGCGGGTCGAAGTCGTCTTCGAGCCCGGCGGCGGCCTCGGCCGCCACCGCCGCCGCTTGGCGGAGATGCGCCGCGACCTGGCGCGCTCGCCCGAGCTCGTTCGCCGACTGCTCGTGCGCGAGCTGCGCGGCGAGTATCGGCAGACGCTGCTGGGTGGCCTGCTGGCTTTTCTGCCGGCGCTCGGCCTCGTGCTCTGGGCCGTGCTCGCCGATCGCGCTCGCCTGATCGCGACCGGCGATCTCGAGATCCCCTATCCGGCCTGGGTGCTCACCGGCACCGTGCTCTGGCACACCTTCGCCGAGTCGATTCAGATCCAGCTCGAGACCCTGCTCACCGAGCGCGGCACGCTCGCCAAGCTCGACCTGCCCCCCGAGGGTCCGATCCTCGCCGCGGTCGCCCGCATCGTCGTCCATCTGGTGCCGAAGCTCGCGCTGCTCGCGATCGTCTTCGCCCTGTTCGGCATCGCCCCGCGGCCTTCGCAGCTGCTCGCGCCGCTGCCGCTCGTCGCGATGATCGCGTTCGGCACGGCGCTCGGGCTCGTCCTGGCGCCGCTCAACGCGCTCTACCGCGACGTCGGCAAGGCGTTGCAGCCGATCCTGACCCTCTGGCTCCTGCTGACGCCGGTTTTCTACCCGGTGCCGCGCGGCGGTGCCCTCGCCACGCTGCTCTCGTGGAACCCGGTGACGCCCTTGCTCCAGGCCGGGCGCGATCTGCTCACGATCGGCGCCCCGGCCTCGCCTTGGGCGGCGCTCGCGCTCGGTGGCGCGGCGCTCGTTGCTCTGCCCCTGGCCTGGTTCTTCTACAGGCTGGCGCTGCCGACGGTGCTCGAGCGCACGGCCTGAACCACGTCGGTCAGCGTACGAGCGCGCGAATGCGCTCGTGCAGCCGTGGCTCGACGCTCGCGCTCGAGTAGCGCTCGCCTACCGTCGCGGCGGCCGCGAGGCCGAGTCGGTCGCGCCGCGGGGCGTCCGCGGCGAGCGCCCCGATCGCCGACGCCAGCGCCGCGGGATCGCGTTGCCCGACGATCAGGCCGTTCTCGCCCGAAGCGACGACCTCGGGAATCGAGCCGGCGTCGGTCGCGATCGGTACGAGCCCGGTCGCCATCGCCTCGAGCAGGCTGGTCGGAATGCCGTCGCGGTCGCCGTTGGCAAGCTCGACCGAGGGAGCGAGGAAGAGGTGGGCTCGAGCGAGCGCATCGAGCAGCTCCTGCTCGGCCAGGACGCCGACCAGGCGCACGGCGCCGCCCAGCTCGGGGGCCGCGACACGGCGCTGCAACTCGGCGAGCTCGACGCGGGAGGGTTCCGAGACATCCGCTCCACCGGCGATGTCGAGTCGGACCGGGAGGCCCATGTCCCGCGAACGGGCGACCGCTTCGACAAGGTCGAGGAGCCCCTTCTTGGGCTCGATCCGGCTGACCGCGAGGAGGACCAGCGGGGTCCCCGGCGCCGGCGCCGCGCGGCGCATCGGGACGAAGACATTCGAGTCGACGCTGTTCGGCTTGACCAGGATGCGCGCGGCCGCCGTGGGCGCGACCGCCGCGAGCTCGGCGGCGATCGCTCGAGAGGTCGCGACCGGCAGCGCGGCGCTCGCGACTTGCGCGCCGACGAGCTTCAGCGGGTAGTCGTTCAGCCGGTGGTCTGCGTATGCAGTGAGTCCGCGCGGCAGGTCGAGGAGGCGGGCGGCGACCCAGGCCGCGAGGCCCCCTTCGTAGAAGAAGTGGCTGTGCAGATAGTCGGCACGGGAGACCTCGACCAGTCGCGCGAACGTGAACGCGCGCAAGAGGTCGGCGCGGCGCACGAGCTGGCCGGCGGCGATTCCCGAGGCGCCTTCGAGATCGCCGAGGATCTCCTCGACGCGTGCCGGTTGGAGGCGCCGGTAGCGCTCGAGCTCGGCGGCACCGACCGCGGGGTCCGTCACCAGGTCGATCCGACGCTCCCCGAGCGCTCGAAAGCGGGCGGCGAGCTCGTGACGGGGTCCGCGCGCGGAGACCGCCAGACGTAGGTCGAATCCCGCGGCGACGAGCGACACGAGCTCCTGGTAGACGAAAGCCTGCGAGTAGACGGGGAAGCGATAGTGGCCGATCGCGACGACGCGGGGGGCGCGAGGTCGGGTCCGCCGTGGCCGTTCGATACCAGCGCATGCCCGTGCGTGGCGGCGCCGCGCGAGCGCCGCGCCGAGGCGGCGCCAGGCCGAGCGGAGCCGGCCGCCGAGCCAGCCACCGAGCCGGCGCGCGCCGGGACGCACGGCGCCGCTCACGCGTCCTTCCGGCGGTCGGCGATGGCACCGTAGAGCTCGAGGCTACGCCGCGCCATCGGTTCGGCCGCGAAGTCGCGCTCGACTCGTGCCCGGGCTGCCCGTCCCAAGGTCCGGGCCAGCTCTGGAGCATCGAGCAACCGGGCAGTGGCGGCGTAGGTGGCGTTCGCATCTCCCGCTGGAACCAGGATTCCTTCGGACCCGTCGCGCAGGATTTCCGGTATCCCGCCGACCGCGGTCGACACGATTGCGGCGGCGGACGCCATCGCTTCGAGCAGGGCGTAGGGAGCGTTCTCCCAGCGGCTCGGCAACAGCACGACATCCGCGGCCGCGAGCCAACGGGCGAGCTCGATCCGGCCGAGCCGTCCGAGGGCACGAACCCGGCCGCCGCCATGGCTGGCGAAACGTGGCTCCAGCCGCTGGCGAAACTCGCCGAACAGGTCCTCGCCGGCGAAGACGAAGTCGACCTCCGGACGCGCCAGCAGCCGCTCGCAGACCGTTGCGGCGACATCGATGCCCTTGCGCCGCTCGAGCCGGCCGGCGAAGAGCACGCGCAGGCGGCCGGGCGGCAGGTCGAGGGCCGCCGCGGCCGCGCCCGGATCGCGCGGCGGGAAGGCGGCGAGATCGATCCCGTTCGGCACGACATCGATCGAGCCCTGGATGCCGAAGCGCGCGCGAGCTGCCGCGGCGAGAAAGCGAGTCGGCGAGGTGTAGGCGGCGGCTCCGCCGAGCGCACGCCGCTCGAGCCTGGTGGCGAGGGCGCGGTCGAGGGTGTTGACGGCGTAGTAGGGAAGGATGAGCTCGGCCGGGGAGTGGAAGCGCACGACCGCCCGGCCTGGCAGGAGGTTCCGGCAGAGTAGGCCTTCGGCGCCGCACTCCGGGATCTCGACGGCATCGAGCGCGCCCTCGGCCAGAACCCGAGCGAGCGTGTGGCGTGTGTCGAGCGCGGTCAGCAGGCGGCGCCGGGTCCACCAGAGGCGGAGCCATCCGGCGGCGCGGCCCATGGTCGCGCGTGTCGGCCCGGGTGCTCGACCGCGCCAGACCCGAACGCCGTCCTGCCAGCTCGAGGCGACGGGCGAGGCGTCGGTCGCGCCCGCGACGACGTGAACCTCGTGACCGAGGCGTGCCAGCGCTCGGGCCTGGGTCCAGGTGTAGGTGCCGATCCCGCCGAAGCCGGTCTCCGGCGGGTACTCGAACGAGAGCAGGCCGATTCTCATCGGCCGGGGTCGGTCGCCCCGAGCGCGCGCGAGCGGATCCGGTCGAGCAGTGGCCGGTCGGCGGCGGGCGTCTGCCGCTCGAGAGCGGCGAGCGTGGCGAGCGCGGGCTCGCGCTCGCCCGCGAGAGCCGCGCCGAGAGCGAAGAGGAGCTGTCGCTCGAAGTTGCGCGGTTGCGCGCGTGCGAGCGCCGAGAGCAGCGCGAGCGTCCTGCGACCATCGAGCGCGAGCGCCGCGACGAGCGCTCGCTCGGCGGCGGGGATCTCGCGCGCCTCGAGCCGGCCGCGGGCGAGCAGCAGCTGCCCCTCGAGGGAGCGGGGAGCGAGACGGACGCCGGCCTCGAGCCGCTCGAGCGCCTCGGGCAACTCGCCGAGGTCGAGCAGGATCGCGCCGAGGTTGCGTTGCGCCGCGCCGCTCGCCGGCAACCTGTCGGCGACCGCGCGATGCCGTTCCAGCGAGAGCTCGAGCCAGCGCTGCTGCTCCTCGATCGCCGCGAGTCCGGCACGGCGCGCATAGAGAAAGCCGAGCTGCTCGTCGATCGCCGGGTCGAGCGGATGCCGTGTCCGCCACGCCAGCAGGTCGCTCTCGATCTTCGCGAGCGCGGCGCGTTGTCCGCCCGCGTCGAGCGCTGTCGCCAGGCGTAGGCGGGCTCGGGCGAGATCGAGTCGGGGCTCGGTCCAGTCCGGGTCGAGCCCCACCGCCCGTTCGAGCGAGGCGACGGCGAGATCGGCCCGGCCGACCGCCAGGTCGGTCGCGCCGATCTTCCAGGCGACGCCGCCGGCCATGGGCAGGGCGACGAGCGGCAGGGCGAGGCCGAGGGCGGCGAGGGCGGGTACGGCGGCCGCGGCCGAAACGGCCGGCGGCGCGGCCCGTGACAGGGCGCGGCCGAGCCCGACCGTGGCGACGGCCAGCGCGGCGAGAGCGAGCGCGAGGAGCTCGACGTGTGGGCGCGCTCCGGCGAGCAGAAGGCCATGGAGGGCGAGGTAGGCGGCGACGAGCAGCAGCGCGCCGGGCAGCTCGCGGCGGGCGAAAAGAGGGAAGCTAGCGCTCGTCTCGTCCGCGGCGAGCGCGATCGAAACGAGGGCGGCGCCGGCAACGAGGAGCGCGGCGAACGGCAGGCGCGACCCGTCGCCCTGAGGGGGCACGACGGTGGCGAAGCCGAGGAGCAACAGAGGTAGCGCCAGCGCCCGGCCGAGCGCCCGACGCGGCCACGCCTCGCCGGCCGGCGCAGGAGCTCGGTCCGCGACCCGGGCGGCGGCGAGGGCCGCCAGGACCCAGAAGACCAGGTCCGTGGCGACCGTCCGGAAGCCGAGCTGGAGCTCGATGAAATGCCCGGCGAGCGCCGCGACCAGCGCGGCGTCGAGCCCGCCCGGCCCAGATCCGGCTTCCGCGTGCGGTGCCGGGCCGAGCAGGCCGAGGCGCCGTAGCGGCGGGCGGAGCGCGGCTGCGAAGACCATGAGCGCGAGCAGCAGCCCGGGCACGCCGAAACTCGCGACGAGGTCGAGCTCGAAGTTGTGGGCACGGTCCTGGTAGCGGCCAGGCGCCCAGATTCGCTCGGGCAGCTCTTCTGGGAGGTGCCGGGGCAGCGCCAGCGCCAGCCCCTCCGGACCGTAGCCGGTGAGAAGCCGGACCGGCTCGCTCGCCAGCAGGTCGAGCGTGCCGGTCCAGAGCAACCAGCGCTGGCGGGCGGTACCCGAACCGGGATCGAAGCCGGGGAGGCGACCGGAGAACGCGAGCACGCCGAGCGCGACAAGGGCGACCGCGAGGCCGGCGAGCAGCCGCCGGCCGAGGCGCCGCGCGCCCCGACTCGAAGCCAGCGCCGCCGCCTGCACGAAGGCGCCGGCGACGAGCCCGAGCAGGGCGGCGCGGCCTCCCGCGACGCCGGCGGCGGCGAGCTGCAGCGAGTAGGCGACCGCAGAGAGGGCCGCGGCGCGGCGCTCCCGCCGCGCGAACCCGTCGATCGCCGCAGCGAGCGAGAAGGGAGCGACAAGCACCAGCACGGCGCCGAGGAAGACGGGGTTGCCCTGCGTTGCTCCGGGTCGGAGCGATTCGAGGCCCTCCCAACGCAGTGGATCGATGCCCGCCGCCTGCAAGAGAGCGTAAAGGGCCGCCGCGGTTCCGGCGATTCGTGGCGCGAGGGTGAGGCGCTGGCTCCGGCCCGGGCGCGCCGGCGCCGCGAGCCAAGCGAGCGCGAGCAGCGGTCCCAGGGCGAGCGTGGTCCACCCCTGGAGACGTGGCGGGGCGCCGAGCAGGGCGCGCCAGGGATCGGGCGCCAGCGCGGCCGAGAGCGCCGTCCAGCCGAGCCAGACGAGCGCGAGCAGGCCGAACGGCGAGCGCAGGATCCCGGGACGGGATGTTCGTCGCGCCTTCCAGTTCGAGAGCGTCGCGGCGATTCCGCCCGCGAGCGCGAGCAGAACGGGCAGCCTGAGCGCCAGCGCGCGATCCGCCTCTCCGCCCGCCTCGCTGTAGGGTACGAGCAAGAGCAGGGCGACGAGCAGTGCCGCGAAAGCCGCGGCTTCGACCAGCCCCTCGCCTGCGGGGGCGCCCGGCGCGCTCGCGGTCCGGCTCACGGCGGCGCCGCCGGTCCGCTCGCGCGCGATCCGATCGCCGCCAGGAAGCCGAGTCCCCAGGCGAGGTGAAGGGTCGGAAAGACCGCTAGCAGCCGGGGCAGAAGGCGCCAACCGTGCCGTGCCGCCAGCGCGAGTGAAACCAGAGACGCCGCAGCGAGGTAGCTCGCCGACAGCAGCGCCAGGGGCAGGGCGGCGACCCGCGGCAGCAGGCCGACGGCCGCTGCGAGCGCGGCGAGCGCGCCCGCCCCGAGCGCCAGGACGAAGAGCGGCGCGACCAGCTGGCGCGCCCGTAGCGAGCGAGGATGGAGCCGCAACATCCGCTGCTTCCAGAAGCCGTAGTCGCGATACTGCCGCCACACCGCGCCGAGCGTCGAGCGCGTGACATAGATCGATCGAATCCTCGGATCGACGACGACCCGTCCGCCCGAGCTCCGGATGCGCCAGTTCATCTCGTAGTCCTGGTTGCGGACCAGCGCCTCGTTGAAGCCGCCGATTCGATCGAAGAGCGACAGCGGGAAGGCGCCGAGGTAGACGGTGTCGACTTCCTCACGCTGCCGCGCGAAACGAAAGCGCGCGGTGCCGACGCCGAAGGGGTGGCTCATGGCGAGGGCGACGGCGCGGCCGACGGGAGTCGAGCCCCGCCCTGTCATGGGTCCACCGACGACTTCGGCGCCGGATTCCACGAGCGCTTCGACCGAACGCCGAAGGTAGTCCGGAGCGGGTAGGGTGTGCGCGTCGATGCGCACCAGGATCGCACCGCGCGCCGCCTCGATGCCGAGATTGAGCGCGTGGGCGACCAGGCCGCCGGGATTCTCGAGCAAACGGAGCCGGCCCTCCGCGCGCGCCCGCGCGGTCACGATCTCCCGCGTGCGGTCGCGCGAGGGTCCGAGCACGACGAGCACCTCGAAGCGGTCCGCCGGCCATTCCTGTGCCGCGATGGCGTCGAGGCACTCGGCGATCGAGCGCTCCTCGTCGAGCGTGGGCACGACGATCGAGACGAAAGGGAGCGGTCGTTCCGGCCCGGAGCTCATGGGGCGAGAAGAAGCTCCCGATAGAGGGCTCCTAGCGCTTCGGCCTGGCCTCGGGCCGTGAACCGCTCGCTGCCGAGCTGGCCCGCCGCCGCGCCGAAGGCGGCGGCGCGCGCCGGATCGCCGAGAAGCTCGACGAGCGCCCCGGTGAGCTCGGCGGCGTTGCCCGGCGTCACCAGACGTCCGGTCACTCCCTCCTGAACCATCTCGGCGAGGCCACCGACGCGCGACGCGATCACCGCACGAGCGTACCCCAGCGCTCGCGCCAGCACGGCGCTCTGGCTGGCCGCGAGGTAGGGCAGCACGACCACGTCCGCCGCGGCGAATCGCCAGCCGATCTCCTGCGCCGAAAGGTAGCGTGGCTCGAGGTCGACGCGGCCGGCGAGCGGCTCGCGCCGCGCCCGGCGCTCGAGCGCCGCGGTCGGCATCCGGGGCGACCCGCTGACCAGGAGCCGCGCCCGCGGCAGCGCGAGCGCCACCGCCTCGAAGGCGTCGAACAACTGATCGAGACCCTTGTAGGGGCGCCACAGGCCGAAGAAGAGGGCGAGGGGAGCGTCGGCCGGAAAGCCGAGGCGGAGTCGGGCCTCGCGCCGGTCCAGCGCGGCTCCGGGCGCGGCTAGCGGCATGGCGAGGGGGATGTGGCGAACCAACGCGCCGGGCCCGAGGCGCGCACCGACGGTCGCGGCCGCCGTGGCGCAGTGGACCACGACGGCGTCGGCGCTGGCGACGAGCGCATCGAGCCGCGTCGCGCCTGGTGGGTCGCCGGGGCGGCGATCGGGGTTGTGCAGCGTGACGACGGTGCGAACGCCGCGGCGGCGCAGGCGGACGAGGCTCCGGCGGTCGAGACGTGGCAGCAGCGGCCAGACCAGGTGGAGGACGTCGTGGCGTTCGCCGAGGACGTGGCGCTCCAGGCGCCGCCAGTCGAACGGCGCCGTGAGCAGTCGATAGGCGCGGCGCACGGGGCGCAACCGGCGGGCGAGCGATGCGCCTTTGCCGCCCAGGGCGCGCGCGAACAGCTCGCGCCGTCGGTAGTCGCTCGGCTCGGGCCGAACGCCGTGCACGAAGGGAGCGGTCAGCAGGTCGACGTCGGCGCCGGCGAGCGCCAGGGCGAGCGCCAGATCGTGATCGAGCTCGGGGAGGAAAGGCCCGGGGTCGACCAGCGCGACGCGCACGCGGGGCTCAGGCGGCGAGACGCCGATAGAGTTTCGCGGTGGCGCGCGCCATGTCGCGGGCATGGAAGAGGGCTTCGACGCGGTCGCGGCCGCGCCTTCCCCAGCCGCTCGCCTGCGCCGGATCCTCGAACGCGAGATGGAGCGCGGAGGTGAGCGCGTCGACGTTGCCGGCGGCGATCAGCCGGCCTTCGATCCCGTCGCGCAGCAGCTCCGGCAGACCACCGACCGCGGTCGCCACGAGCGGACGGCCGAGGGCGAGGGCCTCGAGGGCGACGTAGGGCAGGCCTTCCCGCCGCGACGGCAGCACGATCAGGTCGGCGACGGACATCAGGCCGGCGACGTCGGCGCGCTCACCCAACCAGCGCACGGCATGCTCGAGTCGGAGCGCGCGGGCTCGTTCCGCCAGCCGGGCGCCGTCCGGTCCGGAGCCGGCGATGGCGAGCCGCAGCCGCGGGAAGCGCGGGAGCAGGCGTGCGCAGGCCGCGAGCAGGAGGTCGAAGCCCTTCTGCGGGGCGAGCCGGCCGACGGCGAGCAGCCGGGGTCCCGCGCTCTCCAGGTCGAAGGCGGCGCGCGCGTTTGGCGCCTCCGCGGCGGCGCGCCGGGACAGCTGCTCCGGGTCGATGCCGTTGTGAACCAGGTGGCGTCGGGAGGAGGCGAGTCGGCGCACGGCCGGGTCGTGCTCGAGCGCGCGCGCGACGACGATCACAGCTGGGAACTGCCGCAGCTGCCGGCGGTCGAGCGCGGCATAGAGCCTCAGGCGCGCCGAGGAACGGGTGTGCAGGTGGACGGTCGCGAGCGCCGGCGGACCGCCGCTGCGCGCGAGCCGGCCGACCAGGGCGTTGGCCTTGTAGTCGTGGGCGTGGACGAGATGGAAGCCCTCCCGCGCGACCAGGTCGGCCAGTCCGCGGACACCCGCGGCCAGGTCGTAGCGGGCGACGCCGAGCTGCCAGCAGGGCCGCTCCTCGCGCTCGATCGCGGCGCGCAGGGGGTGAGCCGGGACCGGTCCGGCGCGCTCGCCGACAAGCAGGAGCACGCCCATCTCGACGCCCTCGGCGGGCAGCCGCCGCCCGAGCTCGAGGATCTGCCGTTCCGGTCCGGCGATGCTGGCGCTCGACCGCACGTGCAGCACGCGCAGCGTCATGCCGCCCACCGCGGGCGTGCGCGTGCCGGCTCCTCGAGCCAGGTTCTGTAGGTGGCCGCGAGCGCTCCAGCGGTCGCTTCGACCCGGTACTCGGCGACGACCCTCGAGCGGCCCGACGCGCCCATCTCGGCGCGGAGCCCGGGGGCAGCCAACAGGTCGCCGATGGCGCGACCGAGCGCCGCGGGATCCGCCGGCGGCACCAGGCGTCCCTCGCGGCCATCGACCAGGGCCTCCGGGATGCCGCCGACAGCGGTCGCGACCACGGCACGCCCCGCCGCGTACGCTTCGAGCAGCGCGGCCGGCAGGCCTTCCGCGCGCGAAGGCAGCGCGACAAGGTCCGCCGCCGCGAGCAGCTGGGGGATGTCCTCACGGTGCCCGAGGAAGCGCACGGAGTCTCCGAGGCCGGCCGCCGCGGCGCAGGCTCGCAGCTCTGCTGCCGCCGGCCCTTCGCCGGCGCAGAGCACGACGAGCTCCGGGTGGCGGCGGCTGAGGGGAGGCATCGCGGCGAGCAGGTCCCGATGCCCTTTCATCGGATGGAGTCGGGCGGGGACCAGGACGATCGGAGCGGCGGCCGGCAGACCGAGGGCGGCGCGCGCCGCCTGCGGCGCTCCTGCGCCGAAGCGCTCGATCTCGATGCCGCTGCGGACGACGGCGATCGCGCTCGCCGCGACGCCCGAGCGCAACAGCTCCCGCCGGTGCGCCTCCGACGTCGCGACGAAGCGGGTGCCGGGGCGCAGCAGGCGATCGACGACGCGGCGGAGAAGACGGGGCCGGCCCGCGCGCCCCCACTCGTGCGCGACCACCAGCGGCGTGTTCGCCCGGCGTGCCGCCAGCCGTAGGTAGGGGCTGGCCCGGCTGTAGAGAGGTACGTGCAACACGCTCGCGCCCAGAGCGCGCAGGCGCGCGGCGAGGGCCGGCACCGCCCCGAGATCCCAAGGTCGCTCCAGCCGTCCGAGGGTCTCGACTGCGAGACCCTGCTCGCGTGCCAGAGCGACCAGCCGGCCTCGGCCGCGGGCGCAGACAAGCACGGGACGGACGCCGCCTCGGGCCAGAGGCCGGCAGGCGGCGAGGGTCAGGCGCTGGGCGCCGCCGTCCGCGAAGTCGAGAAAACCAAAGGCGACGATCAGGGCCCGACGATCCATCCCGCGAAGTCGCCGGATTCGAAGCCCGAGAAGAAGATCATGCTCGGCGTGGCGCGGAAGTAGACGTTGTCGAACCAGGCGTCGAAGTCGGGTGCGGCGCCGGCGTCGACGAGGAAGGCGACGTACGCCGACTGCGCTCCTGCGGGCACCGCCGTCGGACCGTCGAAGGCGACCCAGGCGTCTGCGGTATCGCCCTGCACGACGCCGGTGAAGACCTCCGCGCCGATCGGGTTGACGGTGCAGTTGGTCGAGGTGAAGAAGCTCGCCTGTCCGAACGCTTCGGGGTCGGTGCCGAGTCCGCTCGCGATCCTGGCGCGGCCGCCGAACTCGTGGAGCAGCGTGCGGAAGTCGACCGGAATGAAGGCGCACCGAGCGACGCCGTAGAAGGCCGTGCCCGCCAGGTACTCGGTGATCACCGAACCCGACGTGAACGAGCCATCGCCGTCTTCGACGTCGGCGCGCACGATGCTCGGGTTGTTCGGCACCCGGGCCCAGCCGGCGAGGGAGGTGTCGAAGTTGGGATTGCCGAGCAAGTTGGTCGCGCTGACCTCGAACGAGCGGCTGAAGTCGTCGCCGCCGGTGCCGTCGCCATCGCCGTCGAGCGGTGTGCCGAAGACGTCCTGCAGCCCGGCGAGCGCCGCAGATCAGCAGGCGGTAGGGGCTCGCCGGCAGCGACACGCCGCCATTGAGCTGCAGGACGGCGCGCAGCATCGCCCCGTACCAGGTCGCCGAATTGACCGGAATGGCGATGTCGTCGCCCTGGAGCGGTCCGCAAACGGTGGTGGCTAGCGCAGAGTCCGGCCCCGCGCCCACCAACAGGTAGTTGGCTGGATCGGTGGCGGTCGGAGCGTCCATCGGCTCGCTGAAGTCGACGTAGATCTGGGTGATCGCCGTCGCGGTGACGTCGCCCGGATCGATCGAGTCGTCACCGAGGTCGGCGACGCTGTCGAGCGCGACGATCTGTGGCGCGACGACCTCGACGACGTAGGGGCCCCGGGTCGCCGGCGCCGACCAGTTGCCGGCGTTGTCGACTGTGCAGAGGTGGAAGAACCAGCTGCCGTCGGCGAGGTCGGCGCTGGTGACGCCGTTCGCGCCCTCTTCGAGCGACTTGACCTGGTCGCAGATCGGCGAGGAGGAGCTGGTGAAGGCGTACGAGAAGCCGTCGACGCCGGAAAGAGCGTCGCCTCCCGCCGACCAGATCATCGAGATGTTGTCGTTCGCGGTCGGCGTGCCCGGCGGCGAGTGCGTCGTGCTCGAGATCGTGACCGGGTTGGTGGGAGCCGTCTGATCGATCCAGTAGGGCCCGAGGTGGACCGTCGGCGTGCAGTTGCCGACCTTGTCGCAGACGCGGAAGTGGAAGTAGTAGCTCGTTCCGTCGGCGAGCCCGGGACTGGTGACGGTGTGCGGGTCGACGGTGTGGGCCAGATCGATCAGCCCGTCGATGTTGGTGAGCGGTGAGCCGTCGAACAAGAACGAGTAGCCGTCGAGGCCGGAGCCGCCGGGGTTGTCCGTGGCGCCCGACCAGAGCATGTCGACGGTCGGATCGTTCGAGAAGACGCTGGGCGTGTGGCTGGTGCTGGTGAGGATCGTGGGCAGGCTCGGCTCGATGGCGTCACGCATGAAGACCGCGACCATGTCGTCGTCCTGGCCGGCGACGTAGAGGTGCTGGTCGTCGGTCGAGACCGCGATGGCATTGGCGCGGGCGAGGCCCTCGACCGTGCCGAAGCCGTCGCGGTGGATCTCGCGGTAGCTGAGCAGACCGGAGACCGGATCGCGATCGTAGACGGCGAGCGCGTCCTCGAAGAAGCCACAGACGTAAAGGAAGCGGTTGTCGAAGCTGACCCGGACGGCCATGGCACCGTCGAGACCGTCGGCGCCGCCGACGCCATCGACAAGCACGGTCAGGTAGGTCAGCGCGCCGGTCGCGTCGTTGCGGCTGAACAGCGCGAGCGCGTCTTCGCTCGGTCCGGTGACATAGACGTGACGGCCGTCGTTGGAGACCGCCAACGAGTTGGCGCCGTCGAGCCCGTTGACCCCGGCGATGCCGTCCTTCTCGGCCTCGACGAAGGTGAGCGCGCCGGTCGCGAGGTTGCGCGAGAAGACCGCGACGGCCTTGTCGACACCGCTCGCGGCGTAGAGGTGGGGGCCGTTCGGCCCCGGGCTGATCTCGACCCACTGGACGCCGTCGAGGCCGTCGATCGGCCCGCCGTCGAACTTGCTCTCGACGTAGGTGAGCTTGCCGAAATCGGGATCGATGGAATCGTCCTGGCGCGAGAAGACGACGATCGCGTCGTCGTTGGTGCCGGCGACGTAGACGAATGCTCCGTCGGGGGAGATGGCGACGGAGGTGGCGCCGGCCAGGCCGTCGATCAGGCCGCCGACGCTGTTGTCGGTATGCGCCTCGACGAATTCGAGCAGGCCGGACGCCGGATCGCGATCGAAGACAGCGATCGCGCTGTCGTTGTAGGCGACGACGTAGACGTGCTCGCCGTCGGGGCTGACGACGAGCGCCTCGGCGCCGTCGAGGCCGTTCACGGTGCCGCTGGGCAGAACGTCGCCGTCGTAGTAGGCGGTGACGAAGCCGAGCGCTCCGCCGACCGGGTCGCGGTCGAACAGCGCGATGCCGTCGTCGGACCGGCCGGTGACGTAGACGTGGTCGCCGTCGGGGCTGACCGCGACGCCGGAGGCGCCGAAGAGCGGCGCCCGCAGCTGATCGAGCGATTCGGCCTCGATCCAGGTCAGGAAGCCGTCGTCATCGAGAATCGTGCCCGAGGCCTGTCCATCGGAGATCGTCGCGTTGGACGAAACGCCCGAGAGGTTGACGAAGAAGCTCTCGTCGTCCTCGTCGATCTCGTCGCCGTTGACGAGCACCGTGACCTGGGTGGCGGTGACGTTCGGGTCGAACGTCGCGACGCCGGAGTTGGCGACGTAGTCGCCGTCGCCGGTGGTCGCCGAGCCGTCGGCGGTGGTCCAGTTGACCGTGATCGCCTGATTGATCGGTCGGGAGGTGGTCAGGTCGAACACGGCGTTGACTGTGCCGGCGTCCCCTTCGACCACGGAGAGGTCCGCGATTGCCACCGCCGGCGGCCGGTCGTCGTCGAGGATGGTGCCGACGCCCTGGCCGTCGAGGATGATCGCGTTGGCGCTCGGATTCGACAGGTTGACGAAGAAGGTCTCGTTGTCCTCCTCGAAGGTCTCGCCGAGGACGGTCACCGAGAGCGTCGTGGTGGTGTCGCCGGCGCCGATCGTACCGAGCGTACCGGGCGCGACTTCGACGAAGTCGAGGCCGCCGAGCGCGGTACCGGGGGCGGTCTGCCAATCGAAAGTGACGTCTTCGTCGGCCGCTTCGGAGAGCGTCACCTGGAAGGCGAAGATGGTGGTGCCGGCGTTGCCCTCGTAGAGCGCGAGATCCGCGATCGCGATCGCCGGCAGCCCGCCCTCGAGCTGATCGATGTCGAGCAGTAGTACGCTGCCGCGCTCGCCGACCACCGCCTCGCCGGCGGGGATGCCGTCGATGAAGAACCGGATCGCCTCGCCGGTCCGGGCGGTGCCCGGCAGGCGCGGATCGATCGAGTCGATCGGAATCCGCAAGGCGAAGCGGTCCCCGATGTTGGGGTTGGAGCCGATCACGTAGCTGGCGATCGGGTCGGTCTCGCCGACCAGCTTCGCCGTGACCACTCCCTCGAGCAGCGGCTCGCCGTTCTGCGTCGGTGTGCCGTAGACGATGTGGTCCGGCTCCGGCAGGGCGGCCCGGGCTCCGGGTGCCATGGGCAGCAGGATCGCCGCGATCGTCAGGACTGCGCTGGTCAGTTTCGAGTGGCTCTTCACGGCGATCTCCTCGTGTTCCTTCGATCCGAGATTTCGGCGAACCATCTCAGAAGCCGGAATAGGCATAGGTCTGGAAGAAAATGTAGATGTCGTCGACGCCGAGGCCGTCCCGCTCGCCGCCGCCGCCAGGAATCAGATTGCCATGGATGAAGGCGTCGAGGCCCTCGTCCGGATCGTTCAACAGCGTGCCGCCCGGGATGATCAGCAACCACCTGCGATTCCACACCGAGCGCCCGATCAGGCGGCTCGACGTGGTCATTTCGCTCGGGTCGAAGTCCTCGATGCCGTCCGTGTGGTAGGCGCGGAGGCTGGTGTACCTGCGGATCTTGGCGTAGGTCTCGCCCAGGGTGTCATTCATCGGGATCCAGGTCGGATCGTCGAGGTCCGCCGACCCGAGCGGGAAGGGCACCGGCAGGGCCTGGTCGACGATCTGCCACTCGCGGGTGGTGAAGAGGTCGTCGCTCGGTGCGCGCAGCACGTCGGCGCCGACCGGCACGATATAGACCCTCGGGGTGTTCGACAGCGGCAGCGAGCTGTAGCTCTGGAACCAGGTGCCGACGGAGCGCACCCGGGTGGCGAAGTTCGTGGAGTCATAGAAACTGTCGCCGGCACCGAGCGGCCAACCGAAGAAATTCTGGCCGAAGGTGACCGTCGTCTCGAACGGGATGACGAGAGCCGGCTGGGGCCCGGCGCTTTCCGGCGCGAACGGCTTGCAGTAGCGCCGGAACTCGGGAACCTGCCAGATATCGTCGACCCGCCACTCGTTTTCGAGCTTGTTGCGCCACTCTTCGCCTGATTCCTCGAGGAAGCGGAAGGCTTCGCGGCGCAGCGAGAACCGGTTGGTCTCGATCTGCGGGTTGTTGAAGCCGAGCTGCCCCTTGAGGACCTCGAAGTTCTGCTTCATCTGGCCCATCGGACCGGCCAAACCGCGCGAGCCGGGCACCGGCTCGCCGTCGATGATCTGACCGATCGAGCGCTCCTTGACGATCGAGGTCAGGAAGTTGACGCCGGCGCGGTTGTCGGTGTGGAGCAAGCTAGTCTCGTAGTCGTAGGCGGTCGCCGCCAGGTAGACGTAGCGCGCCAGCAGGTCGAACTGCGCGCGGTACTTCTGCAGCGCGTCGTTGCGGAACCAGCGGAAGGCCATGTCGCGGTAGCGGTAGGTCTGGATGTCCGCCGCGGTGTTCTTGCGGAACTGCACGAGCTCGGCGATCAGGCGCTGCCCTTCGGCCAGCTGCTGCATGAAGCCGGTGCGGGCGGCGTCGACCTGCTCGCGCCGCTCGTAGGCCTCGAGCCGCTTCAGCGGCTCGTCGCGCAGGAGCTTCTCGAGCTCCTTGCCGGCCTGGAAGACCTCGAACGATGCGCCCTGGATCTCGACCTCGATCTCGGCCTGCTTTTCGACGTCCTCCTTGGCGGCGTCCATGGCGCTCGTGACGATCTCGAGACCGTCCGCGATCGTGTCGAGGACGATGCGCGGAGCCACTCCGGCGATCTTGATGCCGCAGCGGGCGACGGACAGCAGGTCGCCGCCGTTGGCGAGCCCGAAGACCGTGCCCTTGGGAAGACAATCCGAGACGTGCTCGGTCAGCTTCTCGATCGTGTTCGAGGCCGAGTTGAGGGCGACCTTGGTCGCCTTGAGCGTCTCGATCACGCCGGTCAGTACCGAGAGCTCCTTGCGCGCCCCGTTCATGATGTTGATCTGCTCGGTCTTGACGTCGTAGGTCGCCTCGAGCAGGTCGGCCTGATCCTCGATGTCGTCGATCAGGTTGTTGTACTCGGTCAGCACCTGCCGGTAGGAGTTCATCGTGATCAGCAGGTCCGAGAGGCGGTTCTGGAGCTCGCCCGGCGCCCGCCGCTGGCTGTCGCCCCACTCCGCCGGCTTGACCAGGAAGAAGGAGTCGGCGATGTCGGGGCCGTTGGCGGTGCTGCGAGTCCGGATCGGCGTGGCGACGTGGTAGTCGACGTCGAGCGTCGAGTCGGGCTGCGGCCCCAGCGAGCAGTTGTCGTCATCGATTGCGTGGGTGCAGTCGGGGTCGCGGATCTCGAAGTCGAAATGCCCGATGCCGGCGGGCAGGGGCGAGAAGGTAGCGGTGAAGATCTGGAACTCCGCGCCCTCGGCGCCGGTGAGATCGCTCGAATCGACGTACATGTAGTGGTAGACGTCGGGGCCGTCGTAGCCGGACGAGTAGGTTCCGGTCGGCCCGATGTCGGCGTCGTAGGGGTAGCCGTAGATTTCGAGCAGGCGGTTCTTGTAGTCGACCTCCTGGTCGAACATGTTCGAGTAAATCAGTTCGGTGTCGTCCTGGGTCCGCCGCAGCAGCTCGGTGAGCTGGTTGGCGTGGTTCCAGGTGGCCACGGTGTTGTCCATCGCCTTCTCGGCGCGCTCGAAGATCTGCTCGAAGTGGGTCTTGCCCTGGGTGCCGGAGCCGATCTGGAGGAACGACGGGTCGATGTCGAACGGCACGACCCCCTTGGCGAGACCGAGCGGATTGAGGCCGGCGTCGGCCTCGTCGACCTGCTGCTGGATCTTGTCGAACTGGGCCGAGATCTCCTCGAGCTCCTCGACGGTCGTCCGGTCGACCTGCTGGATGCCGACGTGATCGGGGTTGGGATCTACCGCGGGCAGGATGGCGTTGCCGACGACCCAGTCGAAGTAGGCGCCCTGGCCGGCGCGCTTGGCCCATTCGGAGAGGCCCCAGGCGCGGTCGGTGTCGCCGTCCTTGTAGCCCTGCCACTGCCCCGCCGGGTCCTCGACGTAGGCGGAGCGGTAGGTGAGATCGACGATCTCGGCGCCCGCCTTGGCCTTGGCGGCGGCGGTCTTGGCGAACTTGCGCTCGTCGAGGAAGTCGACCTGGATCGGCACCCCCGAGACGAGGACCGCTTCCGGTCTCGGAATCCAGGTGAAGAAGGGGTGCCGGAGCAGCTCGTAGTAGGTCGTCATCGCCGTCAGGTAGTGGCCCCAGGCGTCGCCGTGCCCCTGCGGGAAGAGCACGCGGGCGTCGTCCTCGTCGACGAGGCCGTCGAGGTTCTGGTCGGTGATGTTGTAGCCGATGGCGTAGGCGAACTCGCCCTCGCCGGTGGTGAAGTTCCAGAACAGCCGGTTGTAGACCGGGCGGGCGGCGACCGGGCCCTGGCCGTCGTCGCGACCGCGCAGCAGCACCAGCTCCTCCTCGAGCAGCGAGTCGAGCTGGTTCTGGAAGGCGAAGACCGCGGGCGCCAGGGTGCCGTAGACGCCGCTGCCGGTGCCGAAGCCGATCATCGGATCCTGGGCGTCGGCGTAGGCCTCGTTGCCGAGCAGGTTGTAGAAGTCCGAGATGCGCGAGGTGACCAGCAAGAGAGCGTTGTTGACCGGCGCGTAGTCGACCGGCGGCGTGCCGTCGATCGAGAGCTTCTTGCCCCGGTTGAGCACCGTCTGGTAGGCCTCGATCAGGCCGATGCTGTTCAGGTTCCCGGCGTCCGGGTTGAAGGCGATATCGCCCTCGTAGCGTTCGCCGAGCTGGAAGAGCATGCTGGCGTAAGTGTTGGTCTCGGCGGCGTGGAAATCGGTCACGCGGGCCTCGAAGGGGTTGAGACCGTCGAGCACGCGCTTGATCCACCCCTCCGCCAGCTGCGCCCGCGGATCGGTGGGGGTCGAGCCCGGCTGGCCGGCGTAGATGCTCCAGTCGCCGCCGCACAAGGGTCCGTCGTCGCCGGTGCCCGGAATGCCGTCGTCGCCGACGTCGATCGGCGGGTCGAGATAGCGGTAGCGCACCACGAACCAGTTGTCGGAGAGCGTCTGGATGTTCGCGCCCTCGATCGTGATGTCGATCGCGCCGGTGGTCGAGGGCACGTCGGTGAACTGCAGCCAGCCGTTGAGCTGGCCGTTGTCGGGGTCGGGCAGCGGCGACGGTGGCGTGCCGTCGATGTCCGGGTGGAAGAACCACTCGAACTCGAGGCCGTCGGCCTGGCCGGCGAAGTCGCCGCTGTGGCGCATGGTCAGCGCCTCGTCGAAGACGTTGTCCGACTCGATGATGTTGATCTGCCCCTGGTAAGTGCTGAGCAGATCCGGCGGCGGATCCTGGGGGATGCGTAGGCAGTCGACGCGGATGACGTTGAGCGAGACGGGTAGTGGGCTCAGGCTCTGGTCGTTGTTGAAGGCGACCGTCAGGTAGCCGGTGCCCTGGGCGAAGCCGGCGGTGAGCGCCGGGCCGAAGCCGACCACCTGCAGCGGTTCCGGGACGCCGTCGGAGTTTTCGTCTTGGAGCCCGAGGAGCAGGGCGTTGTCGACGACGCCGTCGGTCGGCGTCGGGCAGTCGATCTGCGGGATCTCCAACCCTGTCGTCGGGTCGATCACCAGGGAGAGCGTGCAGCGGTCGGCCTCGAGGTCGAGGTCGAGCCCTCCGGGGTTGCGGGTCAAGCGATAGAGCGCCTCGATCGCCTGATCCCAGGTACAGGCCGTCGGTCCGAGCGACTGGCACTCGTTGTCGGAGCTCTCTTCCTCGGTGCCGTCGCCGCCGTCGAGCGTCTTCAACCGCTTGCGCTCGGTATCGGTCAGCACGTTCAACAGCAGGAGCGGCTCGCCGGCGCCCGACTCGTCGAAGATGCCGCCGAACGCGAGCTTCTTGTTGATCGGGTCGTAGGTCATCCGGTCGCGGATGGTCGCCGGCAGCTTGATCGTCCCCGCGGTGTTGCTCACGGGAATCTGCAGCCCGGAGGCGGGATCGAGGTCGGTCGCGATGTCCTCGGGGATCTCGAAGAGCCGCACCGAGCGCGGCGACAGCGGGTCGATGAGCCGAACCAGCGACGAGGTCGGGTCGTAGATCTCCGCCTGCACCAGCCTGTCGATCTTCTCGTCGAAGACGACCTCGACGGCGGCCTGGTTGTAGATGTCGGGCAGGCCGAACTTCGGGGTCAACAGCGTTTCGCCGGCGACCAGGTAGGGGACGTTGTCCGGCCACGAGATGGTGTAGGTAACGTCGACAGGGTCGTCGCTCGGGCCGCCGAGCCAAGGGATGCACTCGCCGGTGGTCCGCTCGGCGGTGTGATCGCCGTCGCGGTCGTACCAGAAGCCGGGCTGCAGCGGGTACCAGTACTCGGCGACCAGCGTGCCGGCCGCCTTGGCCCAGACCTGCGCCTTGTAGTCCTGGAACGCCGGCCGCCCCTTGGCCTCGCTCTCCAGGCAATCGCCGAGCAGCCGCACTGGATAGGGCGCGAAGACCGGAGTCCCGGCGGTGCCGTTGTATTGAAACGTCTCGTAGCCGGCGCCGGTCGCGAGCACCTGGTAGACCCGATAGCGCCAAATGCCGGTGCCCGGGTCGAGGTACTTGAGCATCGTGTACGGTGCCGAGGTCTTGGCGAGCTCCGAGGTCGAGAAGTCGCTGCGGACCGCGAAGATGGCGTTGAATCCCGACGAGGAGTTGGCCGGCGCGAGGAGCGCATGCTCGTCGTTGGGATTGAATCCCGGCGCGCTGTCGTCGCCCTGGACGTAGATCCGCCCGCCCGGGTAGGCCAGAGGGTCGAGTGCGGGCTGGCCGAGCACTTCCGATCCGAGCTCGCTGGCGATGATGATCTTGTCCGGGTTGGCCGGCCACTGGCAGTCGTAGCGTGCCGAGCGGGCGGGCCAGGCGATCGACTCGGACTCGATCCGGTACCAGGCGACTGCCATCACGTCCTGGCCGTTGCTGATCACCGGCACCCGGTTGACCGGCACGATCTGGCCGAGGCGGGTCTGGCGGTCGTAGGCCCGATCGGGCCCGACGCCGTCGAAGTAGGCGCGGTCGAACAGCACGTAGCCGTTCTTGCCGCCGTACTCCTGGTGGGCGACGTCGAAGATCTCCTGGCCGATCTCGCAATTCACGGAGTCGCGGAAGATCGGTTCGAGCACCGGTCCGGTGCGCTCGATCTGGTCGGTCGTGTTGTAGGGCAGCGAACGGACCACGACGATCACGGTGGGGTCGGCGTTGACGTTGCGCGACGATGGGTGGTCCGCGAAGATCAGGACGCTGAAACCGGGATCCGTCGCCGAGAAGACCGCCTGGCCCGGGCCGCCGGGGTTGACGCTGGCGTCGGCGCTCATCTCGCCGGTCCGGGGCTCGACCCGCACGGCGAAGGAGATACCCGAGGCGGGTGGCTCGATGTCGGCCAGGGCGCCCGCGATGTGTACTTGCACGCACGCCGAGTCGGGGAAGAGGTCGGCGTCGGCGGAGCCGCAGTAGCGGATGTCGCCGTCGAGCTCGCGCGGCCAGTCATTGCCGCCGATCACGCTCTCCCGGGCCTGGTCCGCCGGGTTGCAGGTCTTCTTCCACTTGATCGTCGCCAGCACCGGCTGGACGGCGTAGAGATGTCCGAGCCCGTCGGCGTTGGCGCCGGGCGGGCTCCAGGTGAAGTAGTCGGGGATCGGGTTGCCGGGCGCCGCGATCTCGATGAGCGGCAGCGAGAGCGTTGGATCGTCGAGGCAGAATTCGGTCTCGTCACCCGGCGGCGCAACCTCCTCGCCGACGACCCAGTTCACGAAGTCGACCTGGAACCAAGTGCCGTCGGCGCCCTCGGCGGCGGCGGCGAAGGCGTCCTTCGCGCCCTGGCTGGAGATCGTGACGTCGCCGAAGGTGGAGACCGCCTCGAAGCTGCCGGCGACGTAGACGCGGGTGCCGCCGTTAGTGGCGACATCTTCGGCACGGTCGTCGCCGGGCGCGGGCGTCGCGGTCTGGACCCAGCGCCAGGCGGTGCCCGAAGGGTTCATGCGCGCGAGGAAGACGTCGGTGCCGTTCGCGGTCGGCAGGGTCACCGGGGCGGTGCCCGCTGACGGGTTGGTGGGGTCGTTCTGCACGTCCGAGAAGATCGGATCGCCGCTGTAGGTTCCGGCGAAGAAGAGGTCGCCGTCGGCCGCGGCCGCCACGGCGGCGCCCTCGCCACCGTCGGCGCCGAACGCCCAATCCCACCCGTAGGTCGCTCCCTGGTCCTGCAGGCGCGCGATGAAGGCGCCGGCGTCGGGCAGCACCGAGGACCCGAAGGTCGCTCCGGCGGTGATCGCCGTGCCGGCGGCGAAGATCTGCTGGCTCGAGTTCACCGCCAGGCCGCCCAACACGACGCCCGAACCGAGCGGCGTCGCCCACTGCCAGAAGGGCGCGCCGGTCTCGGTCCCGCCGACCTTCGCGATGAAGTAGGAAGGTCTGCCCTCCGGCACGAACAGCGACCGGTTCATCTGCAGGATGTGATCGCTCTGAATGCCTGGGTCGGGTAAGAACCAGGAGTGCGTCGGAGAGCTCGCGGCCGTCGTGGAAACCGCCCAGGAAGTGGAGCCGGACGAGCCGAAGACGTCCCAGTTGATCGTGCCGCCCTCGACATTGTCGGTGAAGACCACGTTCGACGCGCCATCGACGACGTTGATGTCGTCTACGTACCACCCCTCATCGCCGCAACAGGTTCCGGAGCCGAAGCGCCAGCGGAAGCGCATCGAGAGGCCGGTGAAATCGGAGAGGTCGACGCGCACTTGCTGGAAGGAGCCCGCGGCCTGGCACCAGCCCTGGCGACTACCGAGCGGATTCTGCTCGGCGCCGTTCCAGGTGCCGTTGTAGCCGTTCTGAAGGAAACGTGCCGGGTTACCGGTGTTCGTGGTCGGGTCGTTGTCGCCCAAGCCGGAGAGGATGTCGTACCAGTTCGAGCCGTCGCTCGAGTACTCGAGCACGCCGAAGTCGTAGCAACTCGAGCTCGTGTCGAAGTTGTACTTGTGCTGGAACTCGAGCGTCGAGACGCTCGAGACGCCGGTGAAGGGCAGGCTGGTCGGGACCGGCGTCGCGATCGAGCTGTTGTCGAGATAGGCGCCGCCGACGTAGACGTGGCCGCCGGCGTCGATGGCGAGGTCCGTCGCCCATTCGTCGACGTTGGCGAGCCCGCCGGGCAGGGCCCACTCCCAGGCGCCCGTGGTGTCCAGGCGCGCGACGAGGATCCGCGGTGAGCCTTCACAGGCGAGCGACCCCGGCTCTTCGCTGCCGCCCTCGTCGTAGAGCTTGCCGCAGAACGACTTGCCCGCGACGACGACGCCGTCCGCAACCGGGTTGTTCGGGTCCACGTCCGAGCCGGGGGAGACCGCCACGGCCCAGCCTTCGTCGTTGCCGGTCCCGCCGAACTCGCGCGCCCAGAGCCAGGCGCCGTCGGGGGCGAGCCGGGCGACGAATCCGTCGCGGCGGTCGACCGGATCAGGGCCTCCCACCGCCGGCAAGCTCGGCGGCAGGCCGCCACCGGGGAACGCATTGGGGTCGTTGACGAAATCGATGCTCGTGTTGAAGTAGCCGGTGAGGTAGGCGTGGCCGCCGGCGTCGACGTCGAGGTCGAAGGCGCGATCGAGCGACGGGCCGCCGGCGGTCGCGAGCCAGATCAGCGCGCCGTCCGAGGAGTACTTGGCGACGTAGATGTCCGAAAGCCCCTCGGAGCTCAGGATGCGGGCGCCGAAGCTCGCGAGGCCGCGGAACTCTCCGGCGACGTAGACGTTGCCGAGGGTGTCGACGGCGGTCGCGGTGGCGCCGTCGACGACGGGTCCGCCGCCGAAGGTGGGCCAGAGGGCGTGGCCCGCGGTCGCGCTCGCGAACGTCAGGAGCCCCGCGAGGGCTAAGGCGGTCCGGCGTCCATGTCGTCTCATCGGTCGGCTCTCCGGGTGTTCAGCGCAGTTCACGGTGGCCCCTCGTCACTGGTTCAGGAAGGCGCGGGCCGAGACCCGGCGCAGGAGGAAGAGGCCTTCGACGGCGATGTCGTTGCGGTGCAGTCCGCTGATGGTCTCGCGGTAGACGCCGCCGAGCTCCGACTCACCGTAGGAAGGGAGCGAGCGCTGGTACGGATCCTCGGTGCTGAAGTCGAACTCGAGCACGCGGGTTACCGCGTAGGCCTCCTCCAGGAACGAGAGGTAGCGGTTGTCCAGGTTGTTGTGGTCGGGGTGGAACTTGTGCCGGAACGGGTTGGTCGGGTCCTCGGAGTCGAGCACCAGCGTGACCGTCAGAGTTCCAGTGGGGCTGAAGGATCCATTCATGCCCATGGACTGCGGCTCGAAGTCGTAGGCCACGGTGCTCATCCGGTAGCCGAACGGTTGCCCGTCGTGGAGGCCCGCCGGGTCGAAGCTCGAGATCAGCGAATCGTCGGTCAGCAGCACGTAGTTGCCGGGTTCGTCGATCAGGAAGAAGCCGGGGTGCTCGGGGTCGGGGATCCGGGTACCCTCCCGCCAGAGCTGGATCACCTCTTTGAGCAGGCGCGGCGTTCCCGCCGCGTCGACGTGGATCAGGGCTTGGAAGACGAAGTCGCTGCCGGTGTCGGTCGGGGTCAGGGAGCCGGTCTGCGCCTGGCTCACCTTGCGCACCGAGACGCCGCCCACCCAGAGTCCCGCGAGCGGGCTGATGCTGGTCGCGGCCTGATAGGTCGGCGCGGCCCTGCTGGGCGCGGAGCGCGGCGAAACCGGGCGGGGCGAAGACTGTCTTGGCGGAGACGGCGATCAGGCGGCGCGCACCGGCGCCATTGCGTATCGCGAGGATCGAGCCGGTCTCCTCGGAGCCGAAGTCGACGCGGCGCGCCGCGAGGTCGACCAGGAGCTCGCCGCCGTCCGACACCGCGAGGGGCAAGGTCGGCGGCAGCACCGGCCAGGACAGCTCGCCCGTATCGGGGTCGAAGTTGCGGACTGCGAGCCGCACCGGCTCGTTGCTCGGCAGCTGCGTGATGGTCATGATGCTCGAGAGCTCACGGTCGTTGCCGATGCGAACGCGCAGGCGCTCGAGGCTGCCGCCGAACTCGAGCGAGCGCCCCGACTCCAGGTCGAGTTGGATCGGGCCTTCGAAACTCGAGCTGCCCTCGGTGTAGACCCAATAGGCTTCGCCGGCTCTTATCTGGGTGGTGAACGGATTGACGGCCTGCCAGGCGCCGTCGATGAGCCGAAAGATCGGCTGGCCCGCGTGCGCCGTGGAGGAGGCGAGATAGGTCGAGAACGTGACCGGGATCGACGGGTCGACGAAGAAGCCGGTGAGATTGAAGGAGTCGGGTACCCACCCGGGCGTGCGCACCTCCGGCCGGCCCGTGACCGACCAGGTGACCGGTTGGGACCCTTCGATCTTGAGCAGGTAGGCGCGATTGGCCTGGACGGAGAAGAGGTTGGTCAGGATCGCCTCCGGCCTGGGCTGCGGGAAGAATCCCTGCCAGGCGGGGTTCTCGATCAGCGCTTCGTTCGGGTCGTCGATGAACTCGACCTTGCCGACGCGAGGATTCCAGGTCCAGGCGCTCGCCAGTGGCAGACCGCCGAACACCGCATCCGCGTCGTTGGGCTCCGGCCTGACTTCCAGGAACACCGCGTTCCAACCCGGCTGCAGCTGGATCGTCTGGGTATACAACGGGGTTCCCGCTTCCGCCACGGTGGCCATCGCCAGCGCGCAGAGCGAGGCGGCCAGCGCCCGATAGGTGCCTCGAGATCTCATCGTTCCATCTCCCATCTGCCGCCGGGTCACGGCGGCCCACCTGCTGCCTGAAGCTACGGCGTCACGAAGACGTCCCACTTGATGAAGTCGCCGGTTTCGAATCCGTCCGCGAACAAGACGAGCGGCGGGAACAGAGCGAGGTCGTCCAGGTAGGCCTGGACCTCCGCGCTGCCCGTCCGCACCAACTCGAAGCTGATCCCCATGCTCGCCGTCAGCGGCGGTGGGGTCTGAAGATCGTAGGTCATGACGCTCCACACGCCCAGGCCCGGGGCGGATTGCTGCCCGGAAACGTCGGTGTCGAGCGGCGCGCCGGTGCACATGGCGCCGCCGAAGTACTCGACGGTGAAGCGCACGGCCCAGGCGTTGACGCCGCCGTCGAAGCGCGTCCGCGCCCGCAGCTGGTAGCCGTCGCCACCGGCATCCTCGACGCACTGGCTGACCGCGAGATAGGGACCGCTGGTCAAGCTGGCGAGCGCGGCCGATCCGGAGAGCGGGAAACTCGCCCAGTCGAGCGGCGCCGTCGTGATCTCCCCCGGTTCGACGCTCGACGGATCCCAGGCGTCGAGATCGGTCGAGAAATCGAAGTAGGGGCGAACCAGCATGTTGTCGCGCCGGACGCGGAAGTAGAGGACGTAGTCGTCGCCTCCCGTACCGTCGCCGTCGCCGTCGAGGGCGATACCGCTCGCATCGCGCAGCGTGGTCGTGCCGCACAGCGCCAGCCGGTAGAGCTCCTCGACCAGGGCGGTGCCGCTCGCGAAGGTGAGCGTGGCCTCGCGGCTTCCGGCGTTGTAGCTCGCGGCCGCGAGAGCGACCGGCACGTCATCGCCGGCGAGGACGCCGCAGACCGGCGACGAGAAGTTGCCGTTCGGTCCCGCCATGAGCAGCTGGTAGTTGGCCGGATTCGTGACGTCGTCCGCATCGCCGTCCCCGGCGGGGTCGAGCATCGCCTCGGAGAACTCGGCGACGAGCTCGGTGACGGGCAGGAGCACCGTCTCCATCAACGTGACCTCGTCGTCGTCGGTCGAGGGCGTCGTATCCACCCGGACGACGCTCGGCGGAATGATCAGCACCTCGAACGCGACCGTGTCCTCGTCGTTGGCGCCGACCGGATCGCCGCTGCTGGTCGCGGCGACCCCGGCGGCGTTGACCAGAGAGGCTGGCGCGCCGGGCGCCTCGGCTGCGATCGTGATGGTCGGCGCGGCGCCGAGCGGCAGATCGGCCGCGGTACAGGTGACGACGATGCCCGGATCGATCGAACAGCTCCAGCCGGTGCCGGTCGCGGAGCTGACCGTGACGCCGGCGGGGAGGAGATCGACGACGCTCACGTCGAGCGCCGAGCTCGGTCCGAGATTGGTGACATCGAGCGTGAAGGTGATCGGCTCGAGCAGATCGAAGACGGTCTTGTTGATCCCCTTGTCGATCGCGAGGTCGGCGACGTGGACGATCGGGTCGCTGTCCGTGGCGCTGTTGTTGCCCGGAACCAGGTCGGCGACGCCTGCAGCGGGGGTCGCGGTCGCAGTGTTGGTGAGAGTGCCGGTGGCATCGGGCGAGAGCAGGGTGCCAAGCGCGAAGACGACGCTGTCGCCGACCGGCAGATCGGCCAGGATATCGATGTCGCCGACGCCGTTCGCCGGGCAAGACGCCCCACCGGTGGGCGTGCAGCCCCAGGAGGCGCCGGTGAGCTCGGCGGGGAGGAGATCGACGATCGCGGTCGCCGGCGCGTTGCTCGGGCCGAGATTCTCGACCGTCACCGTGTAGATCACCGTCGTGCCGGCGACGACCTCGTCGACGCCGTTGCTCTTGGCCACGACCAGGTCGGCCTGGGGGGTCAGGGTGTCGCTGTCGGAGCCGCAGCTGTCGCCGATGTTGGTGGTGCCGGCCGGAACGGTGACGCAAACCTCGTTGAACAGCGTCCCGGTTGCCGCAGGATCGATGTCGGCGCCGAGCGTGTAGACGACGCTGCCGCCCACGGCGATGTCGACGGTGTCGAGCAGGTCGCCGGCTCCCGAGGCCGCGCAGACCGCGCGGCCGGTGCGCCGGAAGGCGGCGACCGCGTCGTCGTGCTCGCCGACCACGTAGACGTGCAGGCCGTCCGGGCTCGCGGCGACCGAACGGGCGCCGTCGAGACCGTCGACCCCGCCGACGCCATCCCGGGCCAGCCCGACCGGAATCAGCAGCCCGGTCGGCCCGTCGCGGCGGAAGACCGCGATGGCGTCGTCGTTGTAACCGGCGGCGAACAGGAACTGGCCGTCGGAGCTGATGTCGAGCGCTCGGACTCCGTCGAGACCGTCGACCCCAGCGACGCCGTCACGCGCGACGCCCACCCAGGTCAAGCCGCCGTTGATCGGATCGCGCTCGAAGATCGCGATCGCATCGTCGGCGAGGCCGGCGGCGTAGACGAACTTGCCGCCCGGCGAGACCGCCACCGCCTGCGCGAGGTCGAGGCCGTCGACTCCGGCGACGCCATTCTTGTGGATCTGGGCGAGCGTCACCGCGCCGGTGACGAGGTCGCGCGAGAAGACGACCAGGGTGTCGAAGGCGGCGCCGACGACGAGGACTTCCTTGCCGTCGGGGGTCACCTTGACGGCGACCGGGCCATCGAGAACCTGCAGCGGGATGGCGCCGAAGCCGTCCTTCTCGCGCTCGACGAAGGTGAGCTCTCCGGTGGCGGCGTTGCGCGCGAAGACCACGAGCGTGTCGTCGGTCTCGCCGGTGACGTAGACGCTGCGGCCGTCCGGGGAGACCGTGACGCCGATCGCGCCCTCGAGCCCATCGATCAGCGGGTCGCTCTCGAGCAGGGTCTCGACGTAGGTCAGCACGCCGGTCACGGGGTCGCGCGCGAAGACCACCAGGGCCTGGTCGAGCGCGCCGGTCGCGTAGAGGTGCCGGCTGTCGGGCGAGAGCGCGACGCCAGCGGCGCCGCCCAGGCCTTCGACGCCGTCGACGCCGTCGGCGTAGCTCTCGACGTAGGCGAGCTCGCCGGTCAGGGCGTTGCGGGCAAAGAGCGCGATCGCGTTGCTTGCCCGCGAGGCGACGTAGAGGTGCTCGCCGCCGGGCAGCGGACCGAGCGGCCCGTCCGGATCGGGCGCGAGGGCGACCGCGAAGCCGCCGTCGAGACCGGCGACGCCGCCGACGCCGTTGACCTCGGCCTCGACGAAAGCGAGCCCGGTGGTGGCGTCGCAGGTCCAGGCGGAGGCCGTGAGCGCGAGGGGCAACAGGTCCTCGACCGACGCGCCGACGAGATCGCTCGGGCCGGCGTTGTCGATGGTGATGGCGTAGGTGATCGGCGTGCCCGGTACCGCCTCGAGCTGGCCGTCGTCCTTGGTCACCGTGAGATCCACCACGGGCGTCAGGACGCCGGGGTGGGTGGGCGTCTCGTTGCCGCCGACAGGGTCGGCGACGTCGGACGGGATCGCGACGGCGGCAGTGTTCTCGAGCGTGCCGGTGGCGGCCGACGAAAGGGTCGCGGCGATCAAGTAGGTCGCGGTGCCGCCTGCGGTCAGGTCGATCGTGTCGTCGATGTTGCCGAAGCCGGAGGGCGTGCAGCGCGAGCCGCGCTGACGCGTCAGGACCGCGAGCGCATCGTCGTTCTCGCCTCCGGCGTACAGCTGATCGCCGTCGTGATCCGGCGCGATGCCGATCGCCCGGACGCCCGCCAGTCCGTCGTGTCCGCCGACGTTGTCCTCGGCCAGGCCGAGGAAGGCGAGGGCGCCGGTCACCGCGTCGCGCTCGAACACCGCAACGGCATCGGCACCGGGGCCGGCGACGTAGACATGCTCACCGTCGGGCGAGACGACCACGTCGGCGGCGCCGAGCAGGCCGGAGACGCCACCGCTGCCTTCGATCTCGGCCTCGACCCAGGTCAGCTTGCCGGTCGCGAGGTTGCGCGCGAAGACCGCGACCGCGTCGTCGCCGGCTCCGGCGACGTAGAGGCTGCGACCGTCCGGCGAAACGGCGAGCGCGGCCGCGCCCGCGAGCCCTTCGACGCCGTCGTTGCCGTCCTTCAAGGCCTCGACGAAGGTGAGGAGACCGCTGCCGGCGTCGCGCGCGAAGACCGCGACACCGCTGTCGAGGGTACCCGCGGCATAGAGGTGCAGTCCGTCGGGAGCCACGGCGACGTCGCTCGCGCCGGCGAGGCCGTCGAGGACCAACGGTCCCTGGGCCGTGCCGTCGACCCGGATGCCCACGAAGGTCAGGAGCCCGGTGGCGAAACTGCGCGAGAAGATGCCGACGCCGTTGTCGCTCGAGGCGGCGGTGTAGACGTGCTGGCCGCTGGGCGAGATCGCCAGGCCGCGCACGTTGCCGAGGCCGTTGATCCCGGGCTGACCGTCGCGCAGTGCCTGGAGGAAAGTGAGATCGCCGGTCAGTTCGTCGCGCGAGAAAGTGACGATCGCGTCGTCGTCCTCGCCGGTCGCGTAGGCGTGGGCGCCGTCCGGCGCGACCGCCACCGCGGTGGCGCCGGCCAGGCCGTCGACCGCGCCGACGACAACGCAGGAGCCGTCGTAAACCGGATCGCCGTCCTGGATCGCGCGAACGAAGGTGAGCGTGCCGTCGCGCAGGTCGCGCCGGAAAAGGGCGAGCGCGTCGCCTCCGCCGCCCGCAGCGTAGACCGAGAGGCCGTCTTCGGAGAGCGCCAGGCCGCGTGGGCCGGCCAGGCCCTCGACGTTGGTGAAGGAAACGCCACAAGCGTGGTTGACCGGAGTGAAGAGCAGATCGCCGTCGACCCAGATCTCGATCGGAGGTGGCGGCAGCAGCCCGGGCACGGGTAGGGCCGCGCAGGTCCAGCTGGTCGCGATCAGGGTCTCCGGGATGACGTCCGTGACGCGCGCGCCGAGGGCGTCGCTCGGGCCGAAGTTGGAGACGCGCACCTGATAGAAGACCGTGGTGCCGGGGACGAGGTCGGTCGTCGCGGTGGCGTCGCAGTCGAATGGATCGGTGCAGGCGATCTTCTCCGCCGCGAGGTCGGCGACCCGGCCGAGGATGGTGTTCGAGTCGGTCGAGCTGTTGTTCGACGGCGCGAGCTCGATGACGCCGGTCGGCGCCTCGACCGTCGCGGTGTTCGACACGACTCCCGTGACGTCGCTCTTGAGCGTGCCCGAGGCGAGGAATCGAACGCTGCCATGGGCGGGCAGATTGACGTTCTGGATGAGATCGCCGCTGCCGTCGAAGCAAGTCGCGCCCGCAGTGAGCACCTGACAGGTAAAGGCGACCGACTCGAAGTCACCGGGGAAGATGTCGCGAACCTTGGCGCCCTCGACCGCGCTCGGACCGTTGTTGGTGACGGTGATCTCGTAGGTGATCAGCGATCCGGGGGCGACGGTGCCGCTGCCTTCGGCGCGGTGCTCGACGTAGGTGAGCTCGCCGGTGCCGGTCAGGGCGCCGGAATCCCAGTCGCGATCGAAGACGGCGACCGCATCGCTCGCCGCCGCCGCGACGTAGACGAAGCCGGCATCGGGCGAAAGGGCGACGCCCCAGGATCCGTCGATCCCGGCGACGCCGGCGAGGCCGTTCTTGACCGCGACCGGAGCGGACAGGTGGCCGGTGACCTCGTCGCGGACGAAGCGGGTGACCGCGTCGTCGACGTTGGCGCCGACATAGACGTGCTGACCGCCGGGATCCCCGCCGCTCGGGTCGGGCACGACAGCGATCCCCGCGGCGCCCGCGAGATCGTCGGCGCCGGCGAGCCCGTCGACGTGCGACTCGACGAATGTCAGCTTGCCGTAGGTCTCGGCGTTTTCGTCGCCCTCGCGGGCGAAGACCGCGACCGCTCCCGAGCTCGCGGCGACGTAGAGGTGCGCGCCGTCGGGCGAGCCGGCGAGCGCACGCGCGCCGCCGAGGCCGGAGACGCCGAGCAGACCGTCGAAGTGTGCCTCGACGAAGTCGAGCTCGCCGGTGGCGACGTCGCGGGCGAAGACCGCGACGGCGCTGTCGGCCTCGCTGGCGGCGTAGAGTTGCCCGCCGATCAGCGCGAGGGAACGAACGAGCCCGAGGCCGTTGACGCCGTCGACGCCGTTTCGAACCTCGCCGAGGAAGGTGAGCTCGCCGAAGTCGGGGCTCCCGGGATCGTCGTCGCGGCCGAAGATGGCGATTGCGCTCGACGCGGCGCCGGCCGCGTAGACGTACTGGCCGTCCGCCGAGACCGCCACGGCGCTCGCGCCGAGCAGGCCGGTGACCCCGCCGACGCCATTGAGCTCGCGCTCGAGGTACTCGAGCTCACCGGTCACGGCATCGCGCCGGAAGGCGACGATCGCGTTGTCGGTCGACCCGGTCGCGTAGAGGTGATCGCCGACGGCGTCGATCGCCAGCGCGGACGCTCCGTTGAGCCCGTCGACACCGGCGACACCATCCCGCTCCGCCTCGACGAATTCGAGCTCGCCGGTCGAGACGTTGCGCGTGAAGACGACGACGCCATCGCCCAGCGCTCCCGCGGCATAGAGGTGGAGGCCGTCGGGCGAGACGACCACGGCGCGCGCTCCGGCCAGGCCCTCGACGGCGGCGTTACCGTCCGTCTTGAAGATCTGGAGGTCGACGCGGGCGGAGAGATCGTCCTGGTCGCTGTCGCTGTTGTCCGTTGGATCCGGGTCGCTGGTCCCGAACGGCGGCGTCACCGTCGCCGTGTTGACCAGATCGGTGCCGGTGCACGGATAGGGCGGGGGGCAGGCGTCCGGAGCGACGACGCCGAGGATCGTGTAGACGATCCGTGCGCCGGCGGCGATGTTCACGGTGTCGTCGAGCACCGTGCCGGAGCCGCTCGAGCAACTCGAGTCGGTCGGGCGCGAGAAGACCGCCACCGCGTCGTCGAGGCGGCCCGTGGCGAGCAGCCAGCGGCCGTCGGGCGAGAGCGCCACGCCGGCGGTGCCGGCGATGCCGTCGACGCCGGAGAAGCCGTCGCGCTCGACCTCGACGTAGGTCAGGCGCCCCTCCTGCTCGCTGTCGCGGCGGAAGACCGCGATGGCGTCCTCGGCGGCGCCCGCGACGTAGAGGTGGAAGCCGTAGCTCTCCTGGCTGATCGCGAGCGCAGTGGCGCCGGCGAGTCCCTGGACGCCGGCGACGCCGTCGCGCAGGACCTGGAGGAAAGTGAGCGTGCCCGCCGAGCCCCCGGCGGTCGCCCGCTTGAAGACCGCGATGCCGTTGTCGCCGGGCCCGGCGACGTAGACGTTGAGGCCGTCCGGAGAGACGACGACGGCGCGCGCCGACGCGAGGCCGTCGATGGCTCCGGCGCCATCGAACAGTGTTTCGCGATGGGTGAGGGCGCCGGTACCCGGATCGCGCGCGAACACCTCGACCGCATCGTCGTTTTCGCCCGTCGCATAGACGTGGGCGCCGTCGGGCGAGACCGCGACCGAGCTGGCGCCGGCGATGCCGGCGACGCCGCCGGCGCCATCGGTCTGCGCCTCGACGAAGCTCAGCACGCCGAAGTCGGGCGCCGCCGTGTCGCGAGCGAGCACGACCACGGCGGAGCTGTTCGCCGCTGCGACGTACAGGTGCTCGCCGAGGGAGTCGAAGGCGAGCGCCACGGGCTGATCGAGGCTCGGTACCTGCAAGGCGCCGCCGATCGGCGCGGGGTTCGCCACGTGCTGCACGATCTGGAGCAGCGTCAGCTTGCCGAAGTCGGCGCTCATGGCATCGGCCTCGCGCTCGAACACGACCACCGTGTCGTCGATCTGGCCGGTGACGTAGACGTGCTCGCCGTCGGGGGAGACGACGACTGCACGCGCGCCGTCGAGGCCGTCGATCGCGGCGACGCCATCCCGCTTCGACTCGATGAACGAGAGGGCTCCGGTGGTGCCGTTGAGCGCGAAGACCGCCACCGCGTCGTCGCCCAAGCCGGTCGCGTAGACGTGCCTGCCGTCGGGCGACAGCGCGACGCCGGTCGCGCCGTTCAGACCGTCGACGGTGACCGGGCCGGCCTGGACCTCGCCGTCGGTCACCGACGAGACGAAGGTGATCTGGCCCGAGGGCGCGGCGACGCAGGTCCAGGAGGCGCCGTCCGGGAAGATCGCGGAGAGATCGTCGAAAACGTTGGCGCCGACCGCGTTGCTGGCGCCGTCGTTGTAGACGGTCAGCGTGTAGACGAGCTCTTCGCCCGGGATGGCGACGATCCGGTTGTCGGTCTTGTTGATGCGCAGATCGGCCTTGGGCGAGAGCAGGTCGACGTCGCGGCAGACGTTGTTGCCGATCTCGGCGGGCAGGTTGTCGGTGCAGACCCCCGCCTCGTGCGCCGTCGCCGGCTCGGTGATCTCGACCGGCAGCGTGACGGTGGCGACGTTGGCGAGCGTGCCCGTGGCGGCCGGATCGACGGTGGCGTGGACCGTGTAGACGACCTGGCCGCCGGCGGCGACGTCGACGTTGTCGTTGATGTCGCCGACCCCACTGCCCGTGCAGCGGGAGCCGGAGGCGCGGCTGAAGGCCGCGACCGCGTCGTCGCCGAACCCGGCGACGTAGACCTGACGATTGTTCGGAGAGACGGCGACGTCGTAGGCCTGATCGAGGCCGTCGACGCCCGCCTGGCCGTCGCGCTTGGCCTCGACGAAGACCAGCGTGCCGTTGACCTCGGCGCGGGCGAAGACCGCGAGCGCGTCGTCGTCCTCGCCGGCGACGTAGACCTGCTTGCCGTCGCCGCTCACCTTCACCGAGCGCGCGCCGGCCAGCCCGTCGACGCCGTTCTGGCCGTCGACGAAGGTCTGCTGCAGGGAGAGCTTGCCGAAGTCGGCGCTGGCGTCGTCGACGTTGCGGCGCAGGACGAGGAGCGCGCGGTCGGCGAAGCCGGTGACGTAGACGTTGCGGCTGCCGAGGGCGTCCATTTCGCCGCTGACGGCGACGCCGATCGCCCGGTCGAGGCCGGCGCCCTGCAGCACCTGAAGCGGCGTCAAGCGGCCGAACGTGGCAGCGTTGCCGGAGTCGTTGGCGCGGGCGAAGGCGACGAGGGCGTCGTCCGTCGACGCGGCGACGTAGACGTGCTCGCCGTCGGTGGAGACGGCGACGCCGTGGGCGCCCTGGATCGCGGTGACGCCGCCGACGCCGATGACCTTGGATTCGAGGAAGTCGACCCTGCCCGTCGCGGTGTTGCGGCTGAAGACCGCGACAGCGCCCGGGTAGCGGCTGGCGACGTAGACGTGACGTTTGTCGGGAGAGACCGCGACCGAGGCCGCGCCGAACAGGCCCGAGACACCGCCCTGACCGTTGCGTTCGACCTCTTCGAAGGAGAGCTCGCCGGTAAGGGGATCGCGGGTGAAGACCACGAGCGCGTTGTCGGCCTGGACCACGGACTGGCTGACGACGTAGACGCTGTTGTCGATGATGGCGATGTCGCTCGCGCCCTCGAGGCCGTCGATGCCGAGCTCGCCATCCTTCCAGCGGTCGATGAAGAAGAGCTCGCCGGTCGCCGTGTCGCGCTCGAAGCCGGCGATCGCCCGGTCGGCGAAGCCGGCGGCGTAGAGGTGCTTGCCGTCGGCGCTCACCGCGACGGCGCTGGCGCCGTCGATTCCATCGACTCCGTCCTCGCCGTCACGCACGGGAGCGGGAGGGTCGGTCGCGGGCCGGCCGCCGATGAAGGCGAAGGCCGGGGGCGCTCCGGCGCGCTCGAAAACGGCGACGGTGCCGCCGTCGGCGGCGGCGAGGTAGACGTGCGCACCGTCGGGCGAGAGCGCTACGCCGGAGGCGCCGTTGAGGCCTTGGGCGGCACAGGTCGAGGGGATCGGCACGCAAGGTCCGCTGCTGCCGTCGCCGCGCGTCTCGACGAGCTTCAAGCCGCCGGTCGTCGGGTTGCGCTGGAAGACGACGACCGAGTCGCTGGTCGCGCCGCTGGCGTAGAGGTGCTCGCCGTCGGCCGCGACCGAGAGCGCGCTCGCGCCGAGCAGCCCGGTGGGCGTGCCGCCCGGTCCGGGCGGCGCCTCGGTCGCCGAGCGCACCGCCAGGAAGGTCAGGCGGCCGTACTCGGAGCTCCCGGAATCGCTGTTGCGAGCGAAGACGCTGACCGCGCCATCGTCGCCGGCGGCGACGTAGAGGTGGCGGCCGTCCGGGGAGATGGCGACCGCGCGCGCACCGTCGAGGCCGTCGAGGGTCATGGCGCCCTGGATCTGCCCGTCGTGAAGCTCCTCGAGGAAGGTGAGGCGTCCGAAGTTCGCGCTCTGGCTGTCGTCGTTCCGCCGGAACGCGACGACGGCGTCGTCGTCCTCGGCGACTGCGTAGACGTGCGCGCCGCCCGCGTCGCCGCCCGGCCCGTCGGGATCCGGAGCGACCACGACGGCGCTGGCGCCATCGAGGCCGGCGACGCCCGAGACGCCGTTCTTGTGGGACTCGACGAAGGTCAGGGCGCCATTGAGCGCGACGTCGCGCGAGAAGACGGATAGGGCGTCGTCGGCGCCCGCCGTGGCGTAGACGTGTTTGCCGTCGGGCGAAACCGCCACGCCCGAGGCGCCGTCGAGGTTGGCGCCGCCGCCAGCGCCATCCTTGTAGACGCCGCCGTAGGTCAGGCTGCCGAGCAGTGGATTGCGCGAGAAGTTCGTGACCGCGTCGTCGAGGCGGCCGGCGACGTAGACGCTGAAGCCGTCAGCGCTGATGCCCACGGCGGCGGCACCGGCGAGGCCGTCGATCGTCTGCGCGCCCTGGATCTCGCCGTCGAACCAGGAGTCGAGGTAGGTCAGTCGGCCCGAGGCGGGGTTGCGCGCGAACGCGGCGATCGCGCCATCGAGCGCGCCGACGACATAGAGATGCTCGCCACCCTCTGCGGCCCCCGGACCGTCGGGGTCGGGCGATACGACGACAGCGCTGGCGCCGCCGAGGCCGTCGGAGAGCGGCGCGTCGTACTGGGCCTCGACGTAGGTCAGGGTGCCGAGCGCGGGCGACTCGGAGTCACAGGTCCAGGCGACGTCGCGCAGAGCGGCGCTGAAAAGGTCGGTGACCTGGGCGCTGACCACGTTGTCCGGGCCGTTGTTGACCACGGCGATCGAGTAGACGAGCTCCTCGCCAGGTACCGCCGTCGCGCGGCTGTCGGTCTTGATGATCGCCAGATCGGCGGTCGCCGTCAGCACCACGTTGGCGCTCGCGAAGTTGTTGCCCTGGGTCGGATCGGAGACATTCGCCGGCTCGGCGACGTTGGCGACGTTGGTGAGCACGCCCTCGGCGCCGCCGTCGACGGTGCCCATCACGATGAAGGTCGCCGACCCGGCGCCACTGCAGTCGGCCGGGTTGCCACCGTCGAGGCTGACGCTCGCGCCGAGATTGCCGGAGCCCGCAGCGGGGCAGCTGCCGTTGACCGCGGTGCAGGTCCAGGTGACGCCCGTGTAGTCGACCGGGAAGAGGTCGGTGACGGTCGCGCCGGCGACGTCGCTCGGACCGCAGTTGCTCACCTTGATCTCGAAGTCGAGGGGGCCGCCGGGCGCTACGTTGGCGGTGAGCACGGTCTTGGTGATCGTGAGATCGGCAGTGCGCGCGAGCAGGGTCTGGACCGTGGCGGTCGAGTTGAGCGGCGTCGGGTCGACGAAACCGGGCGGCAGCGTCGCGGTCGCGGTATTGGAGATGCAGTCGCCGACGAGCGGCGTGGTGCAAGTGGTGCCCGCGGCGTCCGCCGCCAGCACCGCGGTGATCGAGTAGACGACCGAGCTGCCCGGCGGCAGCGTCACCAGGTGGTTGATGTTGCCCGAGCCGCTCGGCGCGCCGCAGATGGCGCCGCTCGCCGGCGTGCAGGTCCAGTTGGCGCTGGCGAAGTCGGCGCCGGTCAGGCCGGGATCGCTCACAGTGGCCCGGCCTGTGGCCGGA
This sequence comes from uncultured Acidobacteriota bacterium, assembly GCA_963700315.1. GTDB lineage: Bacteria > Acidobacteriota > Thermoanaerobaculia > Multivoradales > JAGPDF01 > JACTMI01. The sequence continues at coordinate 266,315 of CAVOXC010000013.1, forward strand.
TTGAGGGAGCCGGGGCCGTTGTTGACCACGGTGACCGTGTAGTGGAGCGCCGAGCCGGGGGTCGCCGTGCTCTCTGCCGCCGTCTTGGTCACCACCAGGTCCGCCGCGAGGCCGACCTGGTCGGAATCGGTGCAGACGTTGTTGTTCGGATCGAGCGGGCAGATGCCGCTGGGATGCGAGGCGAGGGCGTCGGTCACGCCCGCAGGCGCCGTCACCGTGGCGACGTTGGTCAGCGTGCCCGTCGCGGTGCCCGCGACCGTCGCGTTGACCACATAGGTGACGAAAGACCCGGCGGGCAGGTTGACGGACTCGCTCATCGGGTCGGTCGAGCCGGTGCCGGGACAGCTGCCACCGGCGCCGCTCGACTCTGTGAACACGGTGAGTGTGTTCGCCGTCGTGGCCAGGGCGAGAAGATGCTCACTGCCCGGCGTGAACGCCGACGCCGAGCTGCCGGCATGGCTGATCGCCTCGAGGAACTCGAGCTTGCCGTACTCGCTGGGCGGGTTCAGGAGGCGGCGGAACACCGCCATCTGGCCGCTGCCGCTGCCGTGAACGACCACCAGCCCGGCCGCCGGGCTGACCGAGACGCCGCGCGGCGCGGCCATGCCCAGCACTCCGGAGACGCCGTTCTGCTCGAAGTCGATCTGTGCGATCGCGCCAGTACCGAGATGGATGCTGTAGGCGACGACGTAGCTGCCGTTGCCGCCGGTGGCGTAGGCGGTGCGGCCGTCGGGCGCGATCGCGAGGCCCGCGGCGCCGGCGAGGCGCACGGCGTCGACCTCTTCCTCGATGAGGGTGAGGGCGCCGGTCGAGACGTCGCGCGTAAAGGCCGAGAGCGCCGTGTCGGTCGCGGCGAGCGCGAGCACGCGCTGGCCGTCGAAGGTGATCCCGACCGCGACCACGCCGTTGAGGCGGGTGATGGCGGGCGGCCCGGTGTCGCCGTCGGAGACAGAGCTGGCCCAGGTCAGGAGGCCGGTCGTGGCATTGCGCGCGAGCGTCGTCACGGCGTCGGAGACGTTGGCGCCGACGTAGAGGTGGCGCCCGTCGGGGGCCATCGCCAGCGAGACGGGGCCGTCGAGATCGCTGACCCCGCCATCGCTGTTCTTGATGACACCCGCGAATGTGAGCCTGCCGAAGTTCACGCCCGCGGTCGTGTTCCGCGAGAAGGTAGCGACCGCGTCGTCGTCCTCGCCCGCGACGTAGACGTGCCTGCCGTCGGGCGAAACGACGACCGCGCGCGCTCCCAGGAGGCCGTCGACTCCGCCGACACCGTCGGTGTAGACCTCGACGAAGGTGAGCGCGCCGGTGGCGAGGTCGCGCCGGAAGAAGGCGACCTTGTTGTCGTTTTCCGCGGCGACGTAGACGTGCTCGCCGTCGGGCGAGGCCGCGACGCCGGAGGCGCCGAAGAGGCCGTCGACGCCGGCGTCACCGTCGACGAAGCTCTCGACCAAGTTGAACGCGCGCGCGATCGAGCAGGTCCAGGAGATCGCCGAGATCCGCGCGTTGTCGAAGTCGTCGGCGACGGTTGCGCCGGTCACATCGCTCGGCCCGCGGTTGGCGACACGAATCGCGTAGGGGATCACCTGGTTGGGGGCGACCTCGGTGAAGCCGTCGTTCTTGGTGATGGTGAGGTCGGCGACCCGCGCGATGGTGTCGGTGTCGTCGTCGCTGTCATTGCCCGCGACGCTGTCGACCACGCCGGGAGGTGCCGCGACGACGACCGAGACGACGAAATCGGTACCGCCCGCGGCGGGGTTGGCCCATCCCGAGAGATCGAGATCGACGGAGTCGCCGGCGCCGAGATCGAGGCCGATCCAGTTCTCGGGCAGTTGGGCCGCGATGAAGATGCCCGCCTCGGGCTCGAGCACCAGCGACAGGAGATTGAGGGAAGTGCCGAAGAGCTGGATGCTGTCGACTCGGCTCGGTCCGGCGTTCGACACCGTCGCGCGATAGGCGACGTAGGTGCCGGGCGTGACCGTGCCGTTCGACGGCATGTCGACGATCGAGACCGACAGATCCGCTTTCGGGTTGACCGGAATGGACTCGGTGTCGTCGTAGTCGCTCGCGCCGTGGTCGGCGGTGTCGGTGGTGACCGAAGCGATGTTGACGATCGGATTCGCGTTGAGCGGGTCGAGGTGGTAGTCGTCGGCCATCGGCGTGTAGTCGACCGCGACGGTGCAGTTGGCGCCGGCGGCGAGGGTGCCGATGGTGCAGGGGAACGCGGCACAGATGCAGCCCGTGCCCGAGATCGCCGGCGTGCCGAGCGCCGCGGGCAGGTCGTCGTCGATCTCGACGTTGGCCGCGTCGGACGGGCCGGCGTTGGCGACGACGATCGAGTAGGAGAGATTCTGTCCCGGCACGGCCTCGGTGGGGCCGGTCTTGGTCACCGTGATGTCGGCCTCGGTGGCGATGGTGACGGCGAGGTCGGCGTCGGTGCCGGGGGAGGCGTTCTGGTCGGAATAGAGATCGAAGTCGGTCGACGGCATCGCGCCGTCGGCGAGGGTGGCTGCGACGTCGACGACGACGGTGCCGGTCTGGCTCGCCCCGGCGGCGAGGCCACCGAGGTTGCAGGTGGCGACGCTCGTGCCGGAGCAGTCACCGGCGAAGCTGCCGGTCGATGACGCATAGGTGAAGCCCGCGGGCAGGTTGAGCTTGAGCACGACGCCGGTGGCGTCGTTGGCGCCGCCGGTCGCGGTGTTGCGCACCGTGACGCTGAAGGTGAGCTGCTCTCCGGCCACGACGGTTCCCGGCGCGGTCGGCCCGGTGTTGTAGTCGAGGACTGGCGCGGCGGCGGCCGGCGTGGCCAGCAGCGCCGCGACCGCGAGGTATCGCGCGCCGCGGCGCGCGGAGATCAGCCCGTGGTACCCGAGTCCATCGCGAGGCGACTGCATGCTCTCCACCCCCTACCGGTAGCAATCCGAGGGAGCGGCGGGTGCTCGCCACTTGAGGCTGGCGGAGCCGCCTCCCTGGGCTCGTCGTGCCGTGGCGCGAAGATCCGCGTGGATCTACGAACGATCAGCGCTTGTGAGGTTTTCCACCCTACCATCCGATGCGTGCCTGTCAATCGGCAGCATCGCGGCGCATTTTGGCCTGGCCCAGACCCGGCGACGTGCCACCAAGCGCGTAGGCGACGAGCAGGCCGGCGACCAGAGAGACCGCGATCAGGACCATTCGAAACGCCGTCTCGATGCCGAGCACAACATCGTTCTGTAACAGAGAAGCGAAGCTGCGATAACCAATCGAGCCGGGCACCAGCAGCAGGATCGATGGCACCAACGTCATCTGGCGCGGTTTGCCGCGCAGGCGCTCGTAAAGCTGGCTCGCTAGGCCGACGACGAGGGCGCCGAGGAACATGCCGAGCTCGGCGGAGATCAGCTCGCCGCCCAGCCGTCCCGCCTGGAGGCCGAGAAAGCCGATCACTGCGATCCAGGGGGCCTCAGCGAGCGGCGCGCGGTAGAGCACGGTATAGGCGAGCGGGGCGACGAGCAGGGCGATGCCCTCCACCCAGGGCCCGAGGAAGCTGGGCGCGACGGCGGGCGCCACGCCGAAGAGCGTGGCCGCCGCCTGTGCCCCGAGCGCGACGCCGAAGGTCAGGGTGAGAAAGACCGTCAGGGCGCTGGCGAAGCGCGCCGTGCCCGACGACAGGTGGCGGGTGGCGAGCTCGGTGAGAGCGACAGTGAGCGTGAAGCCCGGGATCAGATAGATGATGCCGGCGAGCGTCGCGATGTAGACGGACAACGGGTCGAGCCACGCCGCGGCGGCGGCCGCCGCGAAGGCGGCGAGCGCCGCCGCCACCGGCTCGAGCAGGAGGCTCGAGATCGCCCCACGGCGGAGACCCCGGGACAGCAGACCGGTCGCCAGGCCGAGGGCGCCAGCCACTGCGATCTCGTTCCAGCCGCCGCCGAGGAAAACGGCGGTCGCTGCGGAGGCGAGCGCCCAGCTCGCCAAGACCTGCCAGAGGCGATACGGGTGGGGGCGGGCGAGGGACCGTTCGAGCGCAGAGGTCGCGTCGGCCGGCGCGAGATCTCCTGAGGCGACCTTCGAGATCAGCTCGTGGAGCAGCGCGAGGCGGCCCAGGTCGACGCCGGCGGGCTCAACGCGCTCGAGATGGGTGCGCTGGTCGAGGCCGTCGCCGAGGGCCGTGAGCAGCGACGTGGGAGTCGAGAAGAACTGCGCCGAGATGCCGAGTCGCTGGGCGACGCGGCCGAGGGCCGACTCGAGCTCGGGCGCCGGGAACCCGGCCTCGTGGAGCGCGCGTCCGAGCCGGATGAGGAAGGCCCCCGCGGACTCCGTCGTCGTTGTCGTCTTCGTCGGTCCGGGCGGTCTGGTCACGAGCGCAACGCTACCAGCGGGTCGGCGCGAGGCCGGCCCCCCCGGCTAGACTCTCGCCGATGCCGAGAACCGCCCCCTGGACCGAAATCTCGGCGCTGCTCGCCGCGAGCCCCGAGCTCGCCGCGATCGAGGCGCGACTCGGTCGCCCGGCGCGCGCGACGCGCTTGCCGCCCGCCGCGGCCGCCTGGATCGCGGATCTGCTTGCCGAGCGCGCGCGGCGGCCGGTGTTGGCGGTGGTGCCGCACGAGGCCGAGGCCCGCCTCTGGCTCGAATCGCTGGCCCTTTTCTCCGGCGAGTCGGCGGGCGCCCCCTTTCCGGCGCCCTCGCTCTCCCCCTATCAGGCGACCGACGCGTCGCTGCAGGTGCGGGCCGACGAGGTGGTGGCCCTCGACCGGGCGGCCCGGGGCGACGTCCGCGCCCTGGTCGCGACCCCCCGCGCGCTCTTCCGCCGGCTGCCGCCGCGCGACGCTCTGGTGACGATCGAGCTCGCGCGTGGCGGGCGGCTCGATAGCGACGATCTGGGCCGACGCCTCGCCGAGCTCGGGTACCGGCGGGTCGATCTGGTCGCCGAGGTCGGCGACTTCGCCGTGCGCGGCGGCCTGATCGACCTCTTCCCACCCGGCGCGGCCGATCCACTGCGGGTCGATCTGTTCGGCGACGAGGTCGAGAGCCTGCGCGATTTCGATGTCACCACCCAGCGCTCGCTGGTCGAGCGCGAGAGCGCCCGGCTGCTGCCGCTCGGGCTGTTCGCCGAGGGTCCGGAAGCGGCCCGTCGTCTCGGTGAGATCCTCGCCGCGCTGGTCGACGAAGAGCCCGGCCTCGAGACGATCGAGCTCCTGCGCTCGCTCGCCGAGGGGCGCGGCGCGCCCGGCTGGGAGAATCTGTTGCCGCTCGCCGCCGAGTCGACCCAGTCGCTGGCGGCGTGGCTCGGCGAGCCGCTGGTGGTGGCCTACGACCCGGCGGCGATTCTCGCCGAGATCGACCGCCATGCCGAGCGGCTCGACCAGGAGCACGCGGCCCGGCGTGAGCACCATCGCTTCGCGCTCCCTCCCGAGATCGTCGAGCTGCCGGCGTCGGAGGCACGCGCGCTCGTCGCCGGCGCGAGTCTCGTCGTCGATCCTCTGGCCGGCGGCTCCAGCGCGGTCGACTTCGCGGCCACGGCGACCGACCTCTTCCACGGCCAGCTGCCGCGCTTCCCGCGCGAGGTCGAGACGGCGCGCTCCCGCCGCGAGCGGATCTTCCTGGTCGCCGCGCCCGAGCGGGCGTCCGCGCTCGAGGAGCTACTCGCCGGTCGCGACGTTCCGGTCGGCGTCGCCGGCGTCGAGCTGGTGCCGGGCGACCTCGAGCGTGGCTTCCGCTTGCCCGCGGCGCGGGCCGTGCTGTTCGGCGAGGCGCAACTGCTCGCCCGCGCCGCGCCCCTCGCCCGCGCCAAGAAGGGGCTGCGCGCCGCCTTCCTCGGCGGGCTGCGTGACCTCAAGATCGGCGACTATGTCGTGCACGGCGATCACGGCATCGGCCAGTTCGTCGGCCTGCGCACCGTGGGCCCGGTCGCCGACGGTGTCGTGGCTCCCGCGACGCTGCGAGCCGGCAGCGCGCCGGTGGCCGCCGAGAGCGAGGTCATGGAGCTCGCCTACGCCGGCGGCCGGCGCCTGCTGATGCCGCTCGCGCGTCTCGATCAGGTTCAGAAGTACTCGGGGATCGAGGGCCTGGCGCCGAGGCTCGATCAGCTCGGCGGCAGCTCCTGGAGCAAGACCAAGTCGCGCGTGCGGCGCACCGTGCGCGACATGGCGGAGGAGCTACTCAAGCTCTACGCCGAGCGGCAGCTGGCGCGGGCGCCGATCCTCGCCGGCGACAGCGATCTCGAGCACCAGCTCGCCGCGAGCTTCGAGTTCGAAGAGACGCTGGACCAGCTCGAGGCGATCGTCGCCGTCTACGCCGACCTCGAACAACCCAAGCCGATGGATCGGCTGCTGTGCGGCGACGTCGGCTTCGGCAAGACGGAGGTCGCGATTCGCGCCGCCTTCCGCGCCGTCGATTCCGGATTCCAAGTTGCCGTACTGGCCCCCACGACGATCCTCGCCGACCAGCACCTGGAGACCTTCCAGCGCCGACTCGGCGACCTCGGCGTCAAGGTCGAGCGGCTGTCGCGGCTGCTCGCCGGCAAAGAGCTCAAGGCGTTGCTCGAGCGCGTCGCGTCGAATGAGGTCGACATTCTGATCGGCACCCACCGGATCCTCTCCAGGGACGTCTCGTTCCGGCGGCTCGGCCTGCTCGTCGTCGACGAGGAGCAGCGCTTCGGCGTGGCCCAGAAAGAGCGGCTCAAGCAGCTGAAGAAGGACGTGCACGTGCTGGCGATGTCGGCGACTCCGCTGCCTCGTACGCTGCAGCTGTCGCTCGCCGGCGTGCGCGACATCTCGGTGATCGAGACACCACCCAAGGACCGGATGGCGATCGAGACCGCGGTGCTGCCGCATTCGGCCGAGCTGGTGCGCGAGGCGATCGAGTTCGAGCTCGGCCGCGGCGGGCAGGTCTACTACGTCTACAACCGGGTCGAATCGATCGAGCGGATGGCGGCGACCTTGCGCGACCTGGTGCCGGGGTTGCGCATCACGGTCGGTCATGGGCAGCTCGACGAGCGCGAGCTCTACCGCAGGATGCACGCCTTCACCGCCGGCGAGTTCGACCTCCTGCTCGCGTCGACGATCATCGAGAACGGCATCGACATTCCGACGGTCAACACGATGATCGTGCATCGCGCCGATCGTTTCGGTCTCGCGCAGCTCTACCAGCTGCGTGGGCGGGTGGGCCGGGGGCGCGAGCTCGGCTACTGCTACCTGCTGGTGGAGCCCGACCGCGCGCTCGGCCAGGAGGCGCGCAAGCGCCTGGAGGCGCTGCGCGAGTTCACCGAGCTCGGCGCCGGATTCCGCATCGCCGGACGCGACCTCGAGATCCGCGGTGCCGGCAACCTCTTGGGCGCCGAACAGAGCGGCCACATCGCCGAGCTCGGCATCGACGCGTACCTCAAGATGCTCGAGGAGGCCCTCGCCGAGCTCAAGGGCGAGGTGATCGAGGCGGCGCCGTCGGTCCAGCTGGATCTGCCGGTGCCGATGTCGATACCGCGGGCCTACATCGCGGATGAGAATCTCCGGCTGGAGATCTACCGCAAGCTCGCCGCCGCCGAGAGCTCGCGCGAGGAGATCGCCGAGGAGCTCGCCGATCGCTTCGGCACGCCGCCGTCCGAAGTGCTGACGCTGCTCGAGGTCGCGGCGCTCAAGCGGCGCGCCGAGGCGATCCGCGTCCAGTCGATCTCCGCTGGTGCCGGTCGGCTCACGGTGAGATTGCGGCGCGACGCCAGGGTGGAGCCGGACAAGCTGATTCGGTTGGTCGCCAGCTCCCCGGGGGCGAGCTTCAGTCCTTCGGGTGTCCTCAGCCTCGAGCTCGCGCCCGGGGCCGACGTGGTGGCGCTGGCGCGCGAGGTGCTCGACGAGGTGTCCGCTTGACCCGCCACGCTCTGCCGCTGACGGTCGCGCTGGCGCTGCTCGTCGCATCCTGTGGCGAGCGCGAGTCCTTGCCGGGTCCCGATGTCGCCGCTCGCATCGCGGGCGCCGACGTTCGCTACGGTGAAGTCGAGCAGTTCGTGCGCCTCCAAGCCGGGGAGTCGAGCGGGGCTCTGGAAAGCGAGGCGCTCTCGCGGCTGCTCGACCAGTACCTCGTGGAGAGCCTGCTCACCCGGCTGGCCCTCGAGCTCGGCCGGGCGGCACCGGGCGCCCGGCGGGAGCAGGCGATCGACTCCCTGCTGGCGGGCGAGATCCTGGCGGAGCCGACCGAGGAGGAGATTCGCGCGCGCTACGAGGCCGATCGCGCCGAGCTCGCCCGCCCGGAGCGGCTCGTGCTGCGTCAACTTGTCGCCGAGGACCGGGTCGCGGCGGAGCGCGCCCGCCGCGAGCTCGCCGCCGGCACGCCCTTTGAAGAGGCGGTCCGGCGCATGGGCGATGCATCGGCAGCGGCGGCGAGCGGAGACCAGGGGGCGCTGGCTCGGGACGACCTGCCGCCGGCGTTCGCCGAGGCTCTGTTCCGGCTGCGCGCGGGCGAGACGTCGCCGGTGTTCGAGGCCGAGTACGGTTTTCTGGTTTTCCAGGTAGTCGAGCGGTTGCCCGCCGCGACGCTGTCGCTCGACGAGGCGCGCGCACAACTTGCGTACGAGCTCGGGAGCGAGCGGGCCGACAGCGCGCTCGCCCGTCTCGTGGTCCAAGCCCGAAGTCGCTATGCTGTCGAAGTGTTCGATCGCAATCTCCCGTTCAGCTACCGCGGGGAGTTCCCCGTCTCGAGGCCCTATGAATCGCGCTAGCTCTTGGCTGTCCTGTGCTCTGACTCTGTCGCTCGCGAGCCCACCGCTCGTGGCGGCCGAGGTCGTGGATCGGATCGTCCTCCGGGTCAACGACGAGATCGTCACCTACACCGAATACGAAGGCCGCAAGCAGGCCCAGCTCGCCGGCATCGCCGCCGCCGAGGGACTGTCGACCAACGATCGCCGCAAGCTCGCCGCCGACGCCGCCCGCGCCGCGATGCGCGAGCTATTCGACGAAGCGCTGGTGCTCTCGCGCGCCCGGCAGCTCCGCGTCGATCCGACGCCGGCGCAGCTCGCCGCGGTACTCGATTCGACGCGAGAGCGGATGGGCATCGCGAGCGATGAGGAATTCGATCGCGCCCTGGCCGAATCGGGTCTCACGCGCGAGTCCTACCAGCAGCGCATGAAGCAGAACCTCGCCTTCAACGAGGTGATGCAGCGCGAGGTGCAGTCGAAGGTGAAGGTCGAAGACGACGTTCTTCTGCGCATCTACCGGGACTCGCCGGAGCGCTGGCGAACGCCGGAACGGCGGCGGGTCGAAGAGCTCGTGGTGATCGAAACCGCAGCGCCGGAAGCATCGCAACGCCTGGTGATTGCCAAGGACCTCCTGCGCGCGCTGCGCGCCGGCGAGTCGATGCAGGCCGTCGCGGAGCGGGTGGGCCCGGATGTCGTCGCCGGGCCGATCGAGCTCGGCTGGGTGCGCGTCGGTGAGCTCGCCGCGGATCTCGATCGCGTCGTCCAGACGCTCGAGCCGGGTGCGATCTCGGAGCCGGTCGAAGTGCGCTCCGGCCTGCACCTGATTACCTTGAGGGAGGTCGAGCCCGCGGGTTTGCAGCCGTTCGAGGAGGTCAAGGGGGCGATTCGGGTCGAGGAGTCGCGTCGACTCTTCGAGCAGGAGACCCGGGACTTCCTGGAGGAGCTCGAGCGCAAGGCCTACGTCGTCGAGAGCGTGCCCGAGGAAGCCGCAGGATTCCGTACGGCGACCCTGGTCAATCCGGAGGCGGCGGGCGCGCTCGGCGACTTCGCACCGGAGAGCGCGCGCGCCAGGTCGACCGAGCCCGTGGTCGCCCCGGCGCCGGAAACGCCGCCGCACTGAGTCGCGCGCCGACCTGCGGCGCGATTTTTCCGCCCCATCTACGCTTCTCAGTTCCCAGCGTCGGCGCCGCGTCGGCAAGTGGTGGAAAGAAATGGACAAAAGTGGAGTAGACGTGTACATTCGTCCAGCTTTCGACCAACACGTGGGGCGGGGTGATGTTTCGCGGCAGCACGACAGCGACCATCGACGATAAAGGGCGTCTCAAGATCCCGACGGACTTTCGCCGGGCGATCGACGAGCGCTACGGAGTCGACCTGTTCGTCACTTCGGTGACGGGCGAGCACGCGCTCATCTACCCGCTGCCGGTGTGGGAGGAGATCGAGGCGCGGCTCGCTGCCCTGCCGGCGACCGATCGCGTCAAGGACCGGTACCTGGAGCGGGTCTCGTACTACGGCGCCCAGGGGCGGCTGGACGGCCAAGGGCGGATCCTCATCCCCGCCATTCTGCGGACATCCGCGACGATCGCCGGGGAGGTCGTGGTCTCCGCGCGTCTCGACCATCTGGTGATCTGGAACCGGGAGCGCTTCGAGCTGCGCCTGGCCGAGGCACCCTTTACCGACGAGGACTTCGCGGCGCTCTCCGGGCGCGGGATCTGAGCTCGGGTGGCTTCGGATGCGCGACCGCTCCCGCGACACCTGCCGGTCCTGCTCGGCGAGACGCTCGAGTGGCTCGCCCCGGAGCGTGGCGGGCTGTTCGTCGACGCGACGCTCGGTCTCGGCGGCCACTCGGAAGCGCTGCTCGAGGCGGCGCCGGACGCGCGTGTGCTCGGCATCGACCGCGACAGCGAGGCGCTGGAGCTGGCGCGCGAGCGCCTCGCGCGTTTCGGGCAGCGCGTGGAGATCCGCGCCGGCGACTTCCGGGATCTCGAGCGGATCGCCTCGGAGCTCGCGCCTTTCGCGGGCCTGCTCGCCGACCTGGGCGTCTCGTCGCTCCAGCTCGACCGGGCCGAACGCGGTTTCAGCTTTCGACGGGAAGGGCCGCTCGACATGCGGATGTCGCAAGACGGGCGGACGGCAGCGGACGTGATCGAAGACGCCACGGAGGGTGAATTGGAGAAGATCATTCGCGAGTTCGGAGAGGAGCCCGAGGCACGCCGGGTGGCACGGGTGGTGGTGGCGGAGCGAGAACGGCGACCGATCACGACGACGGTCGAGCTCGCAGAGATCATTCGGGGCGCGAAGCGGCCGGCCCGCGGCGAGGATCGGATCGATCCGGCCACTCGCGTCTTCCAGGCGCTGCGGATCGCGGTCAACGAAGAGCTCGATGCCGTCTCCGAGATGCTCGACCAGGCCGTGCGCCTGCTCGACCGCGACGGGCGGCTGGTGGTCATCTCCTACCACTCGCTGGAGGATCGAATCGTCAAGAACCGGTTCCGCGACCTGGCGCGCGGCGAGGTCGACCCGGTGACGGGCCGGCCGCGCTCCGAAACCCGTTTGCTGGAAGTTCTGACCAAGAAACCCATCCGCCCTTCGCTCGGCGAGGTCGAGGCCAATCCCAGGTCGCGCTCCGCGCGTCTGCGCGCGGCCCGGAGGATCTAGCCGCTTGCCGTCCGCCTACGCCGTCCGGCGTCCCGTCGTCAACGCCTATCTGGTCCGCGAGCGAGACCGGCGGCGGTTGCGCGACCTGCTGCTGGTGCTCGCCGCGGTGCTGCCGCTCGGCGTCGGGCTGCTCGCCTACACCTGGCTGCAGCTCGAGACGCTGCGGACCGGCTATCACACCGAGGAGCTCTCGCGTCGCGCGCACCGGCTCGAGCAGGTCGAGCGGCAGCTCCGGCTGGAAGCGGCGCACCTCGCTCAACCGCGCCGGATCGCCGAACGCGCGCGCCGCGAGCTCGGTCTCGCCGAGCCGTCGGTCGGTCAGGTGATCTTCCTCGAGGAGATGAGGTGAAGCGACGGATCGCCCTGCTGGTCGCGGCGTTCGCGCTCTGGGCCGCGGCGATCGGCGCGCGCCTCTACGACCTGCAGGTCACCCGCAACGACGAGTTCGTGCGTCGGGCGGAGCGCCAGCAGCAGCGCGTGATCGAGCTCGATCCTCCGCGCGGCACGCTGTTCGACGCGCGCGGCCGCGAGCTCGCCGTGTCGGTGGAGGTCGAGTCGGCGTTCGCCGTGCCGCGCGAGATCGCCGACGTGAAGCTCGCGGCGGCCGCGCTCTCCCGCGTTCTCGCGACCGATCGGACGCGGCTCGAACTGCAGCTGGCGCGTGATCGAGAGTTCGTTTGGGTCGCCCGCAAGCTCGATCCGCCGCAGGCGCGCGCGGTGCGCGAGCTCGAGCTCTCCGGTATCTACTTTCTCGAGGAATCGAAGCGCTACTACCCACTGCGTGCGACCGGCGCGCAGGTACTCGGCTACGTCGGCACCGACAACCAGGGGCTGGCGGGGCTCGAGGCCCGCTACGACTCGATCGTCGCCGGCCGACCCGGGCGGCGCACCGTGCTGCGAGACGCCAAGGCCGGCATGGCGCTGCCGCCGAACCTGCCCTCGGCCGCGCCGGTTCCAGGCCAGGATCTGGTGCTGACGCTCGACGCTGCGATTCAGGGCATCGCGGAGCGCGAGCTCGCGGCTTCGGTCGAGCGGCTGCGAGCCAAGAGTGGCAGCGTCGTCCTGCTCGATCCTGAGAGCGGCGCGGTGGTCGCGCTCGCCTCCTACCCGACCTTCGATCCGAACCGGTTCGCCGACAGTGGTCCGGAAGCGTGGCGCAATCGCCCGGTCACCGACGCTTTCGAGCCGGGCTCCACATTCAAGATGGTGACGGCGGCCGCGGCGCTCGATCTCGGGCTGATCCGAGCCGACGAACGGATCGACTGCGAGCTGGGCGGCATCACGCTCGCGGGCGTGCGCATCGCCGATCACAAGCCGTTCGGCACGCTCGCTTTTCGCGACGTCATCGCCAAGTCGTCGAACGTCGGCACGATCAAGACAGCGCTGCGCGTCTCCAACCGCGAGTTCTACGACACGATCCGCGCCTTCGGGTTCGGCCGGACCAGCGGCGTCGATCTGCCCGGCGAGAGCCCGGGCCTGCTCCTGCCGGTCGAGCGCTGGCCCGCGCTCGCCAAGGCCTACATCTCCTTCGGCCAGGGCATCTCGATCACCCCGCTCCAGCTCGCCAACGCCTTCGCGGCGGTCGCCAACGGCGGCCGGCTGCTCGAGCCGTACGTCGTCGAGCGGATCGGCAGCGGCGCGACGGCGCGACGACCGCGGCCAGAGCCGGTCGTACGAGGCCGCCCAGTCTCGGCGTCGACCATCGCGACGCTGCGGTCGTTGCTCGAGGGCGTCACTGTCGAAGGGGGCACGGGCAGGGCGGCGGCGGTCGAAGGCTACCGGGTCGCCGGCAAGACCGGCACGGCGCAGAAGGCGGTGCCGGGTCGCGGCTATCTCGCCGACGAGCACGTCGCGAGCTTCGTCGGCTACGTTCCCGCCTCCCGGCCGCGCTTGGTCGGCGTCGTGGTCGTGGACGCACCGCACGGCGCCTATCACGGCGGGGAGGTGGCGGCTCCGATCTTCGCGGCGATTGCGCGCGAGGCGCTGCTCTATCTCAACGTGCGCCCCGAGCGCGAGCGCCCACGGCTCTGGCCGGGCGAGCTCGATCCGGAGCGGGTCGGACTCGACCTGGGTCCGGAGCAGACCGCCGCCGCGGAAACTGCGCCGCCGCGGACTCCGGTTGCCGCCGGCACGGTTCCCGACTTCGCGGGGCGGACCGCGCGCGAGGCGGTCGCGCTCGCTGCGGCGCTCCGGCTCGAACCGATGCTGTCGGGCAACGGCAGCGTTCTGCGCCAGCGTCCGGAGCCGGGCAGTCCGATGCCCGCAGCCGGCGCGCGACTCGAGCTCTGGCTCGGTCGCGGGGGAACAGGTTGAGGCTCTCCGAGCTCGCGCGTGGTCTGGCAGTTTCCGGAGACCTCGGGTCGGACCCCGAGGTCTCCGGCGTTCGGCACGATTCTCGAACCGTGGAGCCGGGCGATCTGTTCGTCACCTGGAGGGGTGCTCGGCACGACGGCGCCGACCACGCTGGCGAGGCGGTGGCGCGCGGGGCGGGTGCCGTGCTCGCAGCGAGCGAACGGCCCGCCGGCGTCGCCGCGGCGATCCCCTGGCTCGTCGCCGGTGAGCCGCGCCGGTTGCTCGCGTCGCTCGCCGGCGCGGTCTACCGCCACCCCGATCGCGAGCTCGATCTGGTCGGCGTCACCGGCACCAACGGCAAGTCGACCGTGATCGAGTTGGTGGCGGCGATCCTCGACGCTGCGGGGCGACCCGCGGCGCGCCTGGGTACCCTCGGCCACCACTTCGCGGGCCTCGAAACCGGCGCGACCGAACGGACGACTCCGGAAGCCTCCGATCTCGCGCGCATCCTGCGCCGCGTGCTCGATCTCGGCGCGCGCGCCGCCGCGATGGAGGTCTCGTCCCATGCTCTCGCCCAGGGCCGAGTGACCGGCATGGTGTTCCGCGCGGCCGTCTTCACCAATCTGACCCGCGATCACTTCGACTTTCACGCCGACCTCGAGGACTATTTCGCGACCAAGGCGACGCTCTTCGATCAGCTCGCTCCGGACGGGGGCGCCGCGATCTCTTCGACGATGACGCTTACGGCCGGCGACTCGCCGAACGGCTGACCGCGGCGATCACCTTCGGTTCGGAGGGCGCGGTACGGCCGGCGCGGCTCGAGCTCGACGCGGCTGGAATCCGCGGCGAGCTCGTCACTCCGGCGGGCGGGCTGGTGTTCGAATCGCCCCTCCTCGGCCGTTACAACCTCGACAACCTGATGGCCGCGGTGGCGGCGGCGATCTCCCTCGGCTTGCCGTTCGACCCGATCGCCCGGGGCATCGCTGTGACGCGGCCGCTCGCCGGCCGCATGGAGCCGGTTGATCGGGGTCAGTCCTTTCCGGCCGCGGTCGACTACGCCCACACCGAGGCCGCTCTGGAAGCGGCGATTCGCTCCTTCAAGGAGCTTTCCGGACGCAAGCTGGTGCTCGTTTTCGGCTGTGGCGGGGACCGCGATCCGGGCAAGCGACGGGGTATGGGGCGCATCGCCGGGTCGCTCGCCGACTTGCCGATCGTGACCTCCGACAACCCCCGTGGCGAGGATCCGCTCGCGATCATCGCGGCGGTCGAGGAGGGCTTGAAGGCTTCTGGCAATGCCAGCTACCGCGTCGTGCCGGACCGGCGCGAGGCGATTCGGCGGGCGGTCGCGGTGGCCGCGCAGAGCGACTGGGGGGTCCTGGTCGCCGGCAAGGGGCACGAGCAGGCGCAAATCGTCGGCGATCGCCGACTGCCCTTCTCCGATCGCGAAGAGCTCGAACGGGCGCTTGCCGAGCGCGCGGATCCGCGGAGCGAGGGCTAGCCGCGATGCTCTTCTATCTGCTCTATCCGCTGCGCGAGGAGTTCGCTGTCTTCAACGTCTTCCGCTACATCACGTTCCGGACGGCGGGGGCGGTGGCGACCGCCGTGGCGCTCTCGCTGATCTTCGGGCCCGCCTTCATCCGCACGCTGCGGCGCCTGTCGGTGGGGCAGAACATCCGCGACGTCGGTCCTCAGAGCCACTTGGTCAAAGCCGGCACGCCGACCATGGGCGGCCTGCTGATCCTGTTCGCTGTGGTGATTCCGACCCTGCTCTGGGCGAACCTCTCGGTCGTTTACGTCTGGGTCGCCGTCGGCGTGACGCTCGCGTTCGGCGCCATCGGCTTCCTCGACGACTTTCTCAAGGTGCGGCGCGGACGCAATCTCGGGATGACGGCGCGGGGCAAGTTCTTGGCGCAGGTGGCCGTGGCGGCGGTCGCGGGAGCGCTGCTGCCGCTCTTGCCCGCCGATGCGCCATTCTCGCCGACGCTGGCCTTCCCCTTCCTGAAGGACCTGGTGCTGAACCTGGGCGTGCTCTACGTGCCGTTCGTGGTCTTCGTGCTCGTCGGTTCGTCGAACGCGGTCAACCTGACCGACGGGCTCGACGGCCTGGCGATCGGCGCGACGTTGATCGCCGCCGGCACCTACGCGATCTTCACCTACGTCGCGGGCAACCGGGTCGTCGCGAGCTACCTGCAGGTGCCCTACGTCGCCGGCGCCGGCGAGCTCACGGTCTTCTGCGGGTCGCTGGTCGGCGCGTCGGTCGGCTTCCTCTGGTTCAACTCCCACCCGGCCGAGGTCTTCATGGGCGACGTCGGCTCACTGGCGCTCGGCGGCGGCATCGGCATCGTCGCGGTGATCGCGAAGCAGGAGCTCGTGCTCGCGCTGGTCGGCGGGCTCTTCGTCCTCGAAGCGCTCTCGGTGATCCTCCAGGTCGCCTCGTTCAAGCTGCGCGGCAAGCGCGTCTTCCGCATGGCGCCGCTCCATCATCACTTCGAGCTCGGCGGCTGGGCCGAGCCGAAGATCATCGTCCGCTTCTGGATTCTCTCCGGACTCTTCGCCCTGCTCTCGTTGTCGACCCTGAAGCTACGATGACGATGCGCTTCGATCCCGAGCGGCTCCGCCGCGTCCACGTCCTCGGCCTCGGGTTGTCGGGGCGCGCCGCCGCCAGCGTTGCTGCTCGCTCGCGGCGTCGAGGTCGTCGGATCGGATCGGCGGCGCGCGGATGAGCTCGACCTCGGCTCCCTCTTGGACGCTCCCGGCCTCGAGCTCCGGCTCGGGAGCGACGAGCTCGAACCGGCCACTGGAATCGACGCTCTGGTCGTGTCGCCCGGCGTCGGAGCGACGCATCCGCTGCCGACGGCGGCGCGCCAGCGCGGGATCCCCGTCGTCGCCGAGGTCGAGCTCGCCTTCGCCTTCCTCGAAGGCACCCTGGTCGCGGTGACCGGCAGCAACGGCAAATCGACGACCACCGCGATGGCCGGCGCGCTGCTCGCCGGCGCCGGCTTTTCCGTCGAAGTCTGCGGCAACATCGGCCGGCCGCTCGCGGCGGCAATCGAGGGACCGCCGGGTCGCGTCTTCGTGGTCGAGCTTTCGAGCTTCCAGCTCGAGACGATCGAGCGTTTTCGCCCGCGCGCCGCCGCGCTGCTCAATCTCTCTCCTGACCATCTCGACCGCCATGGCGATCTCGACGGCTATCTCGCCGCGAAACGAAGGATCTTCGAGAACCAGCGGACGGAGGACGTCGCCGTGCTCAACGCTGGGGACGCGGCGGTGGCCGCTACGCCGGTCCACGCCCGGGCCCGCCTCTTCGCGGTCACGGGCCCGGTGGTCGACGGCTGCGACGTCGAAGGCGATCGTGTCGTCGAGCGGTCGCCAGGGGCGGCGCCGGTCGAATTGTTCGCCCGAACGGACGTGCCATTGCCCGGCCCGCACAACCTCGAGAACGCAATGGCCGCTGCATTGCTCGCGCGGGCCGTCGGCGCCGCGCCGGCGGACCTGGCGCCTGCGCTGGCCGCTTTCCGCGGTTTGCCGCACCGGCTCGAGCGCGTCGCCGAGCGCGACGGCGTCGTCTTCTACGACGATTCGAAGGGCACCAACGTCGGAGCCACGCTGCGCTCGCTCGAAGGCTTCGCGGACGGCACCGTTCACCTCATCCTGGGCGGTCGCAACAAGGGAGCCGATCTCGCGCTGCTGCGTCCGATGGTCGCGCGCAAGGCGCGCCGGGTCTACCTGGTCGGCGAAGCGGCGGACGATCTCGCGATGGCGCTCGCCGGAGCCGTGGCGATCTCGCGCTCGGGCCAGCTCGAGGCCGCCGTGACCGAGGCGGCACGGCGAGCGCGGGGCGGGGAGACGGTGTTGCTGTCGCCGGCGTGCGCGAGCTTTGACCAGTTCTGCGACTTCGTCGAGCGGGGCCGGAGATTCCAGGCCTGCGCGCGCGCCGCGGCCGGAGAGGTGGCCTGAGGTGGCGAAGAAGCTCGCGTTCGATCGCGTCCTGTTCGCGACCATGGTGCTACTCGTCGGTCTCGGCCTGGTGATGGTCTACTCGGCTTCGGCGGCGATCGCGCGTTCGAAGGGGCACGTCGTCAACCCCTACCTGCTCAAGCAGGCTGCGGCGGCGCTCGTCGGCTTCCTCGGCATGGCGATCGCCATGCATGTGGACTACCGGCGCCTGAGAGAGCCGGCGATCGCCTACGGCCTGCTGGGCGGCACGCTGTTGTTGCTGGTCGCGGTCCTGTTCGGGCCCGAGCTCAACTCGACGCGGCGCTGGTTGTTCCTCGGCGGCGTCTCGATCCAACCCGCCGAGCTCGCCAAGCTCGGTCTCGTCCTGTTTCTCGCGTTTCAGATCGACAGGAAGCTCGACCGCGTGAACTCGCGCGCCCTGCTCCTGCCGGTGGCCGTGGCGACGGGCGCGATCGCGGGCCTGATCGTTCTGCAACCCGATCTCGGCACCGCGGTGCTGCTGGTCGCGACCGCGGCGGCGATGCTCTTCTTGGCGGGCCTCTCCTGGCGTTTCCTCGCCGCCGGCGCGGCGGTCGCGCTGCCGGTGCTTCTGGTTTCTCGTGATGGCGGTGCCCTACCGCCGGGCGCGACTCTTCGCCTTCTTCGAGCCCGAGCTCGATCCGCTCGGCGCCGGTTTCCAGGCGCTGCAGTCGCTGATCGCCATCGGCTCGGGCGGCGTGCTCGGGCTGGGGCCCGGGGACAGCCTTCAGAAGCTCTACTTCCTGCCCTACCCGCACTCGGATTTCATTTTCGCGATCGTTGCCGAGGAGCTCGGCATGCTGGGTGCACTGCTTGTGCTCGGGCTGTTCGGCGTCCTGCTCTGGCGCGGCGTGCGCGCGGGACTGCGCTCGCACGATTCCTTCGGGCGCTACCTCGCCTGTGGCCTGACGACGGTACTCGTGCTCCAGGCCCTGATCAATGTCTCGGTCGCGTTGGCGCTCCTGCCGACGAAGGGGATCCCGCTGCCCTTTCTCTCCTACGGCGGCTCCTCGCTGGTGGTCTCGATGACCGCTTGCGGAGTGCTGCTCAACATCTCCCAGCACGGCGGATGATGGCGGATGAGCAGATGCGCCCGGCCGACCGTCCGCACCACGCGCTGCTCGCCGGCGGCGGTTCGGGCGGCCATGTCTTTCCGGCCCTGGCGGTCGGCGACGAGCTCGGCAAGCGGGGGTGGCGCGTGAGCTTCGCGGGCAATCCGGCGGGGATGGAGGGGCGGCTCGTGGCCGAGCGCGGACTCGAGTTCCTGCCGCTCGCGTCGAAGCCCGTCGTCGGCAGGGGAGCACTCGCCCGCGTCGCCGCGCTCGGCACGCTCGCCCGCTCGGCGCTGAGCGCGCGGCGACAGATCCGCGCGCTGGGTATCGACATCGTCGTCGGCACCGGCGGCTACGCGTCGGTGCCCGCCGCGCTCGGCGCCGCTCTCGCCCGGCGCCCGCTCTTTCTGGTCGAGCCGAACGCGCGGCCCGGCGCGGCCAACCGCTGGCTCTCCCGAGTTGCCCGCGGCGCCGCGGTCGCCTATCCGGAGACCGGCCGGGAGCTCGCCTGTCCGGCTCGAGCGACTGGCGTGCCGGTGCGGGCGGAATTCTTCGCGGTGCCGGCGCTGCCGGTGGCGGCGCCCCGGCGTCTCTTGTTGCTCGGCGGCAGCCAGGGATCGCGCAAGTTGAATGGACTCCTGCCGGAGGCCGTGGCGCTCGCCGCCGGCGATCTCGCCGGGCTCGAGGTGGTGCACCAGAGCGGCGAGCGCTGGGTCGGGGAGACCGAGCGCGCCTGGGCCGAGTCGGCGGCCGGAGCACGTTCGCGTCGAAGTGCGGCCGTTTCTGCGCGAGATCGCAGCGGCGATGGCGTCGGCGAGCCTGGTGATCTCGCGCGCCGGCGCGATCACGCTGGCCGAGATCTGCGCGGCGGGCCGGCCGTCGGTGCTGGTGCCGCTCGCGCTCGCGGGCGGACACCAGCGCGACAACGCGGAACGGCTGGCGCGTTCGGGTGCGGCACTGGCGCTCGACGAGGCCGAGGCCTCGGCCGCCGCGCTCGCCGCTTGCCTCGTCGATCTGTTCGCCGACGGCTCGCGGCTCGCCGCCATGGGGTCGAGCGCGCGCGCGCTCGCCCGGCCGGCGGCCGCCGCGGCGATCGCGGACAGCGTCGTCGACCTCTTGGGAGGCCCGCGATGATGTTCCATCGCTTCGCCGGGCTGCGCCACGCGCACTTCGTCGGCATCGGTGGCGCTGGCATGAGCGGCATCGCGGAAGTGCTGGCCCAGTACGAGCTGACGGTATCGGGTTGCGACCTCGCCGCGAGCGACGCGACCGAGCGTTTGGCGTCGCTCGGTGTTCCGGTCGCGCTCGGACACGATCCCGGCCACCTCGATGGGGTCGACCTGGTCGTCGTCTCCTCCGCGATCGCTGCGGCGAATCCGGAAGTGGCGGCGGCGCGCGAGCGGGGCATCACCGTGGTGCGGCGGGCGGAGATGCTGGCCGAGCTGATGCGCTTGAAGTACGGCGTGGCCGTCGCGGGGACTCACGGCAAGACGACGACGACGTCGTTGGTCGGCGCGCTGCTGACCGAGGCAGGCCTCGATCCGACGGTGATCGTCGGCGGGCGCCTGCGCGTATCGGGCACGGGGGCCCGCCTGGGGCGCTCCGACTACATGGTGGTCGAGGCCGACGAATTCGATCGCAGCTTTCTCTCGCTGATGCCGATCGTCGCGGTGGTCACCTCGGTCGACGTCGATCATCTCGACACCTACCGCAACCTCGACGAGATCGGTGATGCGTTCGTGACGTTTGCCGGCCGGGTGCCGTTCTTCGGGCAGGTGCTGTTGTGCGCGGACGACGCCAACGCCGCGTCGCTGCTGCCCCGGCTCGCCGACCGGCGGGTGGTCACCTACGGGCTCGAGCCCGGCTGTGAGCTGAGCGCGGCCGAGCTCGAGACCCGGCCGGAGGGGAGCCGCTTCTTGCTGCGCCACCGCGATGAGGGCGATCTCGGGCGCATCGAGATACCGTTGCCGGGGCTCCACAACGTGCGCAACACGCTCGCCGCGATCGGTGTCGCCCGTGCGCTCGGCGTGGAGATCCCGGTGCAGGCCCGCGCGCTCGCTGCCTTCGCCGGTGTGCACCGTCGTTTCGAGCGGCTCGGCAGCCACCGTGGTGCCGAGGTCGTCGACGACTACGCGCATCACCCGACCGAGGTTGCCGCGACGCTCGCCGCGGCCCGTCAGGTCTATCCACGCAAGACCCTGAACGCCGTCTTCCAGCCCCATCTGTTCAGCCGCACGCGCGATCTCGCCGCCGACTTCGGCCGCGCGCTGATTGCCGCCGACCGCGTGATCGTGACGGGCATCTATCCGTCGCGCGAGCGGCCGGTGGCGGGCGTCACCGGCGAGCTCGTGGTCGCGGCGGCGCGTGCAGCGGGCCATGGCCGGGTGGAGTGGTGCCCGGACTGGCGCGACGTGCCGGCGCTCCTCGCGGCAATCGGCGAAAGCGACGTCGTGCTGACGCTCGGTGCGGGCGACATCTACCGGCTGGCCGAGCAGCTGACGCGAAAGGCCGAGGCATGACGGTGCGCGAACTGCCGCCGATCGAGGCCAAGGTGCTGCCGTTCCGCCGCCCGACGGCGGCGGTGAAGGTGCGACGACGGAGCCTCTGGATGGTACTGGGTCGCCCCTTCGCGCACGCGCTGCTGCTGGTCGGCGCGCCGCTCGGCGTGGCGCTCTGGTTGCTGACCGCGCCGACGTTCGGGCTCGAGTCGTTCGAGATCGACGGCGCGCGGCACGTCGACGCCAGCTGGGTGGAAGCGGCGCTCGCTCCGCTCAAGGGCGAGAACCTGCTGCGCCTGCCGCTCGACGCGGTCGAGCGGGCGGTGGTCGCGAATCCGTGGGTGGAACGGGTCACCATCGACAAGCGTCTGCCGGATCGGCTGCACCTCGCCCTCGACGAGCGGGAGCCGGTGGCGCTCTTGCGCGAGACGGCCCGGCTCTTCTACGTCGATCGCGCCGGGCGGAGAATCGCGCCGTTCGATCCGGCGCGGGGTCCGGGCGACCTGCTGTTGGTCTCCTCGGCTGGACCTCCCGGCGAGCCCCTTGCCGGAGCCTTCGAAGTCGAGCGCGAGCTCGCGCAGGCGGCGCCGGACTGGGCGCGGTCGCTCTCCGAGGTCGAGGTGCTGGGCGAGGGGGACTTTCGCTTGCACCTGGGCGCGCTCGACTTCCCCTTGCTTGTGCGCACGGGGACGCTCGCCGAGCGGATCGCGACGTTGCGCCGCATGCTGCCCGAGCTCGAGCGCCGCTACGGGCGGCTCGCGTTCATCGATCTCCGATTCGATCGTCGAATCCTTCTTCAACCCGACCGAATGAGGACCTGACCCGATGGCCAAGCTGGAAGACTACGTGGTGGGCATCGACGTCGGCTCGTCCAAGGCCGTTGTGCTGATCGGCAAGCGCGACGGTAAGGGCGGCGTCGAGGTCGCAGGCCGCGGGCACGCCCCCAATCGGGGAACCCGGCGCGGCAACATCGTCAATATCGAGGCGACCGTCGAGGCGCTCAAGGTCGCGAGCGAGGAGGCCGAGGTGATGGCCGGGGTCGAGATCTCCCGGGCCTACGTCGGCGTTGCCGGGGCCGACGTCCGCAACGTCAACTCGCGCGGCATGGTTTCCGTGGCACGGCGGGACCGGGAGATCACCCGAGCCGACATTCAACGCGCGCTCGATGCGGCGCAGTCGGCGGCGCTGCCGTCGGACCGCGAAATCCTGCACGCGATTCCGCAGGAGTTCGTGGTCGACGAGCAGGGCGGCATCGCCGATCCGCTCGGCATGCTGGGTAGCCGGATCGAGGTGATGGTCCATCTCGTCACCGGCCAGGTGGCGCGCACCAAGACGCTCCTGACCTGTATCAACCGTGCTGGGATCGAGGTGGCCGAGATGGTCTTCGAGCCGTTGGCGACCGCGGACGCGGTGCTGACCCCGGACGAACGCGATCTGGGCGTCCTGCTGGTCGACGTCGGCGCGGGGACCACCGGCTACGCGGTCTTCACCGATGGCGAGGTCCAGCACTCCGGGGTCCTGCCGGTCGGGGCGGGTCACTTCACCAACGACCTCGCCATGGTCCTGCGTACGCCCTATGCCGAAGCCGAGAGGATCAAGGCGAAGGAGGGGTGTTGCCTGCTCTCGATGGTGCAGGACGAAGAGGGCATCTCGGTGCCGGCGGTGGCGGGGGGCGCTCCGCGCGTCGTGCCACGCCGGGAGATCTGCGAGATCCTGCAACCGCGTGCCGAGGAGATGCTCTGTCTGCTGCGCGAAGAGCTCACGCGGGCCGGCTGGGACAGTCCGCTGCGGGGCGGCGTCGTCCTGACCGGGGGCGGAGCGCAGCTGGACGGATTGCTCGAGCTCACGGGTCAGATCTTCAATTCCAGCGTGCGCTACGGACTGCCCCATGGCCTGGGCGGACTCGTCGACGTGCTCGGTTCGCCGGGTTGGGCCACGGCGGCCGGCTTGGTGCGCTACGCGGTGACGGCGGAGTCCAATCCCCTGCGCGCTCGGCGGCGCGCCGGGTTCTCGATGCGAAACATGGTCGGGAGCCTCCGCAACGTGTTCTCGGACCTGCTGTGACGGCTAAGACAATCTTGAGATGGGAGAGCGCGACATGATTCTGTTCGACGAGCAAGACGGCAAGAGCGCCAAGGCGCTGCCCCTGTTGGACGGCGACGCGTTGCCGGCCAAGATCAAGGTGATCGGCGTCGGTGGCGGCGGCGGCAACGCGGTAAACCGCATGATCGCCGCCAACCTGCGCGGCATCGAGTTCATCGCCGCCAATACCGACCTGCAGGCGCTACGCAAGTGCAAGGCGCCGATCAAGCTGCAACTGGGTGCTCAGATGACCCGGGGGCTGGGCGCCGGCGCTGATCCCGAAGTCGGGCGCAAGGCCGCGCTCGAGGACACCGAGAGCGTCCTCGAGCTGCTCGACGGCGCCGACATGATCTTCCTGACTGCCGGCATGGGCGGCGGCACCGGCACCGGCGCGTTGCCGATCCTGGCGTCCCTCGCCGCCGAGATCGGCGCACTGACCGTCGCCGTTGTGACCAAGCCGTTCGGCTTCGAAGGACGGCGGCGGATGCACGTCGCCGAGACCGGAATCGAAGAGCTGCGCGCCGCGGTCGACACGCTGATCACGATTCCCAACGAGCGCCTGCTCAACTTCGTCGAGCGGGGAACGCCGCTCGCCGAGGCCTTCCGGATCGCCGACGACGTGCTACGCCAGGCGGTCCAGGGAATCTCGGACCTGATCACCGTGCCGGGCGAGGTCAACGTCGACTTCGCGGACGTGCGCGCGATCATGTCGGGAATGGGCATGGCGCTGATGGGTACCGGCATCGCCAAGGGGGAGAATCGCGCGCTCGAGGCGGCACAGCGGGCCATCAGCTCGCCGCTCCTGGAGGAGACCTCGATCGAGGGCGCCAAGGGGGTTCTGATCAACATCTCGGGCGGGCGGGACCTGACACTCCACGAAGTCGCCGAGGCGTCGCGGATCATCCAGAGCGCGGTCGACCCCGATGCCAACATCATCTCGGGCATGGTGATCGACGAGAGCCTCGAGGAGGAGATGAAGGTCACCGTCATCGCCACCGGCTTCCGCTACGCCGGGGAGGCACAGGAGGCGGCCCCCTACGCGCCGGCGCTCGCGGCGCGCGCCGCGGCGGCCACCGCGGCACCGCAGGCGCGTTCGGCCGCGCAGAGCGGCGCGAGGCTCGCGCCGCCCGAGCCGTCACGCCGGGAGGACAAGGAGGGGAGCAAGGAGGTGCCCTTCTATCGCCGCGTCCTCGCCCAGGGAGCGAAGGGGGACGATCCGGGCGGGTTCGGTCCCAACTGGTCCAACGTCGACGACTACGACATCCCGACCGTGCTGCGCAAGCAGATGGACTGAGATCGGGCCGACTGACAAATAGTGTCTGCCGCGTACGCCGTGGATTGACGGCCGGGGCAGCTGGGCGGGCTCGAAGGGCGAATTCAGCCCGTCGGAGCGGTGGCGCAGCGATGGCCCGAAAGGTGCTTGCCCAGTCGACGAGATGTCCAGCGAGGTTTCTGCGAGCGGGCTCGAAGTCGCTTTCGAGCTCGCGACCGATCTGTTCGACGCCGCCTACGAGCCGGCGCTCTGGCCGCCGGCGCTCGTTCGCCTCGCTGCCGAGCTCGGCTGCGAGCGGCTCCTCCTGCTGCGCGCGGACGGCGCCCGCCGGATCGTGCTCGCGACCAGCGATCTCGATCCTGTGGCGGTGCGTCGCCTCGCCGGGCGCCGCGCCGATCCCGAAGCCGAGCGGCTCCTCGTCGTGCCCCCGCGCCACCGTGAGGTCGCTCTCGCCGGGGACCCGCTGATCCGGCTGCTGGTCGATCGCGTGGACCTCGATCCGGTCGCCGAGGAGCTGCTGCGCCGGGTCGGTGCGCTGGTGGTGAAAGCCTGGAAGCTCACCGACGCCCTCGCGGCCAGTCGCCGCAACCAATCCTGGACAGAGGGCGTGCTCGAGCGAATGGCGACCGGGGTTCTGGTTCTCGACGCGGCGGGTCGCCTGCTCCAGGGCAACCAATCGGCCCGCCGGTTGTTGCAGTCGCAGAGCGAGCTCGCGGTCGAGCGTGGTCAGCTGCGCGCGAAGTCACTGGGGTTGCAGCGCTCGCTCGCCGAGCTGCTGGCGCGAGCGAGCCGGTTCGACGGCCGGGGGACGGCCACCGAGTCGATCCTCCTGCCCCGCGACGCGCCCGCGGGTCCCCTGGAGATGCTGCTGGTCGCTTCGCCGCGCTTCTCGGATGCCGATCCCGCCGCCGTCGCCGTCGCGCTGCTGTTCGATCCGAGACGCGAGGAGGAGAATCCGGCGATCGTCCTCGCTCGGCGGTTCCACCTCGGCTTCGAGGAGTCCCAGGTCGTGGCGCTCCTGCTGCGCGGGCGCGACATTCCCGATGTCGCCGCCGCGCTCGACGTGCCCCGCGATGCCGTCGCGGCCTGCATGAAGAGCCTCTATCAACAGGTCGGAACGACACGGCAAGTGGAGCTTGTCAAGCTGCTCCTGGCGCAGTTCGGCACCTACGCCTGAGCCGCGCGCCGCCCCCAGGCGCGGGCAGACCAAGCCCGAAACGGTCCCACCGCTCGGATAGGCTCGCGGGCGATGAATGCCCGGGATCGAACGGAGCTCCAGCTCTGGCGCGTAGCGGCCGTCTACCTGGCCGCGATCTACGCTGGGCTCTATCCACTGCAGTTCGTGCTCGATTTCTTGCGCCAGAGGAATCTGTTGCGCTTCACGATCGCCCTGGCCTTCGCCGCGGGCGCGGGCGCACTTGTCGTTCTCGGGCGGCGCTGCCGCTGGCGTCCTGGCCAGTGGCTGGTGGCTGGGCTCGGTACCGCGACGATGAGCCTGGCCGCCCTGCGGCTCGACGTCGTTCAGGAGCGGCTGCATCTCGTCGAGTACGGTCTACTCGGCCTGCTCTTCTGGGCGGCCCTGGCGCGGCGGGACGATCGACTGCGGCGCACGGCGCGGGGTGACGCGCTGCGCAGGGTGGTGCTCTCGACTCTTCTGGCCGCCGGCGCCGGCTGGCTCGACGAGGGCATCCAGGCCGCACTGCCGAATCGCGTCTACGACCTGGGGGATGTCGGGATCAACGCGGGAGCCGGCGCGCTCGCGGCGTGCTTCGCTGAGATCCACCGACGCGCGGGCAGGATCGGCAGGAGCGCGCCGTGAACGACCAAACCCTGCTCTTTCGCCTCGCCATTGCCGCGATCGGCGGCCTGGCGGTCGGCATCGAGAGGGAGTGGTCGGCCCGCCAGGAGCAGGATCCGAGTCGCTTCGGTGGAGTCCGGACGTTCCTGCTCTTGGGACTCCTCGGCGGTCTCTCCGCGGTGCTCGCGCCGTTGTCGGCACCCCTCGCGCTGGTGATTCTCGCCGGTGGCGTGCTGTTGGTCACGGTCGCTTATCTGGTGTCCGCCTGGCGCGGCAACATCGACGCCACGACCGAGGTCGCGGGCATCTTGGTTCTCGGCGCAGGCGCGCTCGCGGGGGCGGGAGCGTTGGCGGTCGCGAGCGCGCTCTTCGCGGGGACGGCCCTGGTCCTTGTCGAGAAGAGCCGAATGCACCGGGCGGTCGAGCGCATCCAGTCGGCGGAGCTCGAGGCGGCGGCGCGCTTCGCCGTCCTCGCCCTCGTCGTCCTGCCGCTGCTGCCCGCGGGACCCTACGGCCCCAGTCCGGGAATCGAGCCGCGCAAGCTCTGGGCGATCGTCCTGGTCTTTGCCGGCCTCTCCTTCGCGGGCTACCTCGCGTTGCGCGTGGCCGGTCCGGAGCGCGGGCTCGGCTTGGCCGGCCTGCTGGGCGGGGTCGTCAGCTCGACGGCGGTGACGCTCAACTTCTCCCGCGATGCCCGGCGCCATCCCGAGGTCGGTTCGGCGCTGGCAGCGGGCGTCCTGGCGGCCTCCGCGGTCCTGCCGGTCCGGGTCGGTGCGCTCTCGGCCCTGATCCACTCGCCCCTGGCGGTGGCGCTGGCGCCGGCGTTGCTGCCGGCGCTTTTCGTCGGCGCCGGCACGGTGTTCCTGGTGCTGCGCCGGCGTGGCGCCACGAAGCCGGGCGAGCCCGCGCACCCTCCCGATCCGGACAATCCGCTCCGGCTCAGTTCGGCGATCCAGATGGCACTGCTCTTCGCCGTCGTGCTCTGGGCTCTCTCCTGGGTCCAGGGCCGCTACGGTCAGGCCGGCCTGCTCGGCAGCGCGGCCCTGCTCGGCCTCACCGACCTCGACGCGCTGACCTATTCGGCGAGCCGGCTCGCGGCGGAGGGAACGGCGCTTGCGGAAGCGGCGCGCGCGCTGATCGCGGGGATGTTCGTCAACACGCTGTTCAAAGGAGCGCTGGCCCTCCTGCTTGGGACCGGGCGGTTCCGCCGGCTCGTCGCAGGTGGGTTCCTCGCCTACGCCTTGGCCTTCGTCCTGGGCTGGTTCCTGATCTGAGGGGGAGCCTTCGTGATAGACACTCGGCCACATCCGGCGCACTCGCTGGGCCGGCCGCCTGCAACCGCCCGATCCGGCGCGAGGAATGGAGATAGACGATGACCGAAACGAAGAGCGCTCCGCTGTTGCCTCGCCTGGTTGGACTCGTCGCCCTGGTTCTGGGGTCGGCGATCGTCGGCGCCCTGATCGGGCCGCGCTGGCTCGCGCCCAGCCAGGGAAGCGGGGCCGCGCTCGCGACGCCGCCGATGGCGATGGCGGCGTTGGCCGAGACGGCGCCAGACGAGCCGGTCGCCATCGTGGCAGGCGAGGCGATCCGGGGCGCCGACCTCGACGCGGCAATCGAGACCCAGATGGTGCCGGTGCGCGCACGGCTCGAGAAGAGCCTGGCGGACGAACGGCGCAAGCTCATCGATCGGGCGCTCAAGGGCCTGATCGAGGATCGACTGGTCGCGGCCGAGGCGCGGGCGCGGGGCATCACGCCCGAGGCGCTCCTCGAGCAGGAGACGGGCATCACCAGCGCGGACGTCGATGCCTATTTCGAGAAGAAGCCCTTGCAGGGGAGCCTCACCCGGGAACAGGTCGAGCCTCGCCTGCGCAACTATCTCGCGGGCGAGAGCCGGACGAAGCTCCTCGCCGAGCTGCGCGAGCGCCACGGCGTCCAGATCCTGCTCGAGCCCGAGCGGCAGCGCGTCGCCGCGGGCGACGCTCCGGCCAAGGGACCCGAGAGCGCGCCAGTCGAGCTGGTGCTCTTCTCCGACTTCCAGTGCCCCTTCTGCGCCCGCGTCGTGCCCACCCTGCACCAGATCGAAGAGCTCTATGGCGACAAGGTGCGCATCGCCTTCCGACAGTTTCCCCTGACCGCCATTCACCCCCAGGCGTACGGCGCTGCGGAAGCGTCGCTGTGCGCGGACGAGCAGGGCAAGTTCTGGGAGCTCCATGACGCCCTCTTCGCCGATCAGAAGGCGCTGGCGCCGGAGCGAATCGTCGAGACCGCCCGGGTCCACGGTCTCGACGCCGGCAGGCTCGCGGCCTGCCTCGAATCCGGCCAGACCAAGCACCGGGTCGACGAGGACCTCGCCGTCGGTCGCGCCCTGGGGCTCAGCGGGACGCCGGCGGCCTTCGTCAACGGCCGGCTGCTGTCGGGAGCCCAGCCGCTCGACGCGTTCGCCGCGGTGATCGACGACGAGATCGCCCGAGGAAGCTCCCGTTGATGCGGAGCTCGGAAAGTGGAATGATGGAGATTCCAATGATCAGGTGATGGCCCGCAGGGGCCAGGGGGAAAGTCGAAGATGCGAAACAGGATGCCGTTTGTGGCCACCGCGCTGATCGCGCTGATCGCGCTGATCGCCGGCCTCTCTCCGGCGCTTGCCGCCGACCGGGGCGACTCCGTGCCCTTTGTGACGATCACGGATCCGCCGCAGGACGCCGCCGCGCGCCAGGCGATCATCGACGCCGGGAACCTTCCCGAGAGCCATGGTGGGATCGACTGCTGCTTCCCGAACGGGACCCCGGGTTGCACCGACGCGACCTGCCAAGCCACGGTCTGCGGCCTCGACCCGTTCTGCTGCGACGTCTCCTGGGACAGCATCTGCGCGGCCGAAGCGATCGCCAACTGCCAGATCTGCCGGGGATACTGCTGTGCGGCCAACGGAACACCGGGGTGCAATGACGCAGCTTGTGAGACGACGGTCTGCGGTCAGGACTCGTTCTGCTGCGCAGTCGCTTGGGACGATGTCTGCGCCGACCAGGCCCAACACCTCTGCGACGTCTGCATCACGCAGGCGATCCCGACCGTTTCGAAGACCGGTCTCGGCATCCTCGCCGCCGCGATGCTCCTGGGTGGAGCGCTCCTGCTGCGGCGCCGGCGCGCGGCCTGAGGGCCTGGCAGGAAACGCGGCGATTCGGGTCGCCATCAGGCCCCCGAGGAGGCAATCGCCCCTCGGGGGCTTCCGTGTTTCTGTGAGAGGCGGAGAGACGAGGTGACGATTCGACGACCCGTGCCGCGGCCGCTCCCAGCGCTGCTGACCCTCGTTCTGATCCTCGCCGCGCGGTCACTCCAGGGACAGGCGTTCGACTTCGTCGACCGCACTCTCGAGTGGAATGTCGGTGCCTATCACCCCGAAGAGGGGCACGGCTCCGGCCTCGCCGCCGCGGACTACGACGACGACGGCGACGTCGACCTCTTCGTTCCCCAGGCCGCGGGGACGCCCGACCTGCTCTACCGCAACACCGGCGCTGGGACGTTTGAAGAAATCGCTGCGGCGGTCGGGCTCGCGAGCACGGCCTCGAGTCGAGTCGCTCTCTGGTTCGATTCGGATGCCGATGGCCGTCTGGACCTGCTGGTCGCGAACGACGACGTCGCCG
This sequence comes from uncultured Acidobacteriota bacterium, assembly GCA_963700315.1. Lineage (GTDB taxonomy): Bacteria > Acidobacteriota > Thermoanaerobaculia > Multivoradales > JAGPDF01 > JACTMI01. Next base: position 296,237 of record CAVOXC010000013.1, read on the forward strand.
CGTCCTCGTCGTTCCGCCTCTATCGCCAGCAGCCCGACGGCAGCTTCGTCGACGTCACCGTCGCCGCGGGTCTGATGCTGCCGCCCGTCGTCGTGGTACCGACCCACCACTGGGGGGGCGTCTGCGCCGGCGACCTCGACGGCGACGGCGACCTCGATCTGTTCACCGGACAATGGCGGGGCTCCGGCCGACTCCTGAGGAACGACGGCGACGGCACCTTCAGCGACGACAGCGCGGCGGCCGGCGTCGATCTCGATCTGCACCATCATCAATGCGCGCTCGAGGACTTCGATGGCGACGGGCGCATGGACATCTTCGCGGCGATCGATTTCGATCCCAATCGGCTCTGGCGCAACCAGGGAGATGGCTCTTTCGTCGACCTCGCGTCCGCCTGGGGCCTGGCCAACGCCTGGAACGACATGGGGGTGGCGCTCGGCGACTACGACGGCGACGGCGACTTCGACCTCTACGTCTCGAACATCTGGTTACCCGACGACGTGCCACCGCGCCACAACATCCTGATGCGCCGCGACGGCTCGCCCGGCGCGCCGGCCTTCACCGAGGTGTCCGCCGCGATGGGCGTCGATCAGGGCTACTTCGGCTGGGGTGCGAGCTTTCTCGACGCGGATCTCGACGGCGACCTCGACCTGGCCGCGACCAACGGTTGGCGCAGCGGGCCTTTCACGACCGACCCGTCGCGCTTCTTCGAGAATCCGGGGGACGGCACCGCCTTTCTCGATTCGTCGACCGCGGTCGGCTTCGACGACACGCGCTGGGGCAGCTCGCTGCTCGCCGTCGACCTCGACCGCGACGGCGATCTCGACCTGATCCAGGGCTGCATGGACCCCGATCTCATCGGCGGCGAGCTCAAGGTGCTCGAAAACGAGCCTGTCGGCGCCGGCCCGGCCGCGCACTGGCTGCTGGTGCGTCCGCGCGCGGTCGCGCCCAACCGCCACGCGATCGGCGCCAGGGTTCGGATCCTCGCAGGGGGGGCGTGGCAGCTCCGCAGGATCTCGGCGGGGACCAGCTACATGGGCCAGGAGCCGGCCGAGGCGTTGTTCGGACTCGGCGCCTCGGTCGAGGCGGCGTCGGTCGAGATCCGCTGGCCGGATGGCGTCGTCACCGAGCATGGCCCGGTCGGAGCCGATCGGGTCTGGACGATCGACCTGCTCTTCGCCGACGGCTTCGAGAGCGGAACCGTGAGCCGCTGGAGCCTGGCGCCATGAGCCGCCACTCGCTCGTCGGCGGCCTCGTCCTGCTTTGGTCGTTGCCGCTCGTGGCGGGCACGCCGGCGCCATTCACGCAGGAGGCGGCCGCGCGCGGGCTCGTCTACACGATGCAGAACCATCCGCAGAGCCAGGGCTACCTCGGCTTCGGCTGCGGCTTCGCCGACCTCGACGCTGACGGTGATGCCGACGTCGTCGTGCTGGGGGCGGCCGACGGCCGGGTCGGCCTCTTCGAGAACGATGGCACCGGCCACTTCACCAATCGCTCGCTGACGAGCGGGATCGCGACCCTCACCGAAGCCTCCGCCTTCGCTGCCGCCGACGTCGACGGCGATGGCCGAGTCGAGCTCTTCCTGACCCAGGTCGGCGCCGCCAACTCGCTCTGGCGCAATCTCGGCGACTTCAGCTTCGCCAACGTGACCGCGACCGCCGGCGTCGGCGACGGCGGCGCCGGCAAGGGTGCTGCATTCGGCGATTTCGACGGTGATGGCCGGGTCGATCTCTACGTCACCAACTACGAAGGAGAGGCGAACGGCTTCCCCAACCGGCTCTACCACAACCTCGGCGACTTCGCCTTCGCCGACGTCAGCGTGGCGCAAGGCGTCGGCGATTCCGGCCACGGCTTCGAGGCGGTCTGGACCGACTACGACCGCGACGGCGACGTCGACCTCTATCTCTCCAACGACCGCGGCCACCTGCCACCCGACTTCCACGGCAACCAGCTCTGGCGCAACGACGCCGGCACCCTCGTCAACGTCTCCGCCGGTTCGGGCGCCGACGTCCACCTCTTCTCGATGGGCATCGCCGCGGGCGACTTCGACGGCAACCGCTGGCCCGACCTCTACGTGACCAACGTCCACCCGACGCAGCCCCCTCCGATGCTGAACCTGTTGCTGCTCAACCAGGGCGACGGCACCTTTCTCGAATCGGCCTCGACGGCCGGCGTCGGCGCTAACCTGCCGGGCAGCACCTCCTGGGGAGCGATCTTCTTCGACTGGGACAACGACGGCCATCAGGATCTCTACGTCAACAACCAGTTCGGCGCCAACTCGCTCTACGACTGCGACGGCGCATTTCCGTGCAGCGAGATCGCCGCGAGCGTGGCGATCACCGGCAACGGTGGCGTGTCCTTCTGCGCCGCCGTGGCGGACGTCGACGGTGATGGTGATCTGGACCTGCTCGAGAACAACCTTGGTGGCAACATCGAGCTGTTCATCAATCACGAGGGCGAGACGCGGTCCTGGGTGCGTTACCGCGTGCTCGGCCGGGGTGGCGATCCGTGGGCGATCGGCGCCAGCGTCGACAGCCGCGTTGGCGCCACCTGGCGGCTGCGCGAGGTGCTCGCCGGAGGCAACGGCTACCTGGGACAGAACGAGCTGACGCTGCACGTCGGGCTCGGCGCGGCGGCGATGCTCGACGAGGTCGTCGTCTCCTGGCCCGGCGGCGCACCGACGCGGACGCTCTTGGGCCTGCCGGCCGGGGCGCTCTGGAGCCTCTATCCTCCGGAGCGGTTGGGCGACGTGGATGGCGACGGCTTCCGCCGGCGCCTCGACTTCCCGACGCTCGCCGCCTGCTATTTCGAGACCTTCGTACCGGGCTGCGAGGGCATGGACTTCGACGGCGACGCGGACGTCGCCGGGGCCGACGCCGCGGCGTTTCTCGCCGCCTACCAGGACACCCCCTACGACCTCGACGACAACGGCGTCCACGACTTGGAGCAGATCCTCGCCGACCCGGCGCTCGATCTCGACGGCGACGGACTGCTCGACGCCTACACCGTCTTCGCCGACAGCTTCGAGAGCGGCGACGCCTCGCGGTGGAATCCGTGACGGCCGGCGGGAGCCGACCGCTGTCTTGAGCTCCGTTTCGGCTCTGGTCGGGTCGATCGGGGTCGGCCTGCTGCTCGCGGCCTTCTTCGCCAATCTCTTCGGCTGGTTGCGACGAGACGGCTACGCCTACTTGGCGATGAACCTCGTGGGCGGTCTGCTCGCCGCCCTGGCGTCGTGGTGGATCGACTATCCGCCCTTCGTGGTGCTCGAGGGTACCTGGGCCGCCGTCGCGGCCATCGCTCTGGCGCGCCGAGTGACCGTCGATTTCCAGCGAAGAAGCTGACGATCCACGTCGCGAGATCGCTTCTCGCCGAAGCGCGCGGGTGCGGTGCCCCCTACCCCCGTTCGGCCCTGGCGTTCGCAGCGAAAGCACTTCAGAAAAGTGAGAGATCCGAGCACACCGAGGCGCCGCGGGGGCGGCCTCGTCGCGTTGTGGCGATTGTGCGCTGGTGATCCGGAGTGGCGACGGTCGTCGCACGGAAGGAGCGATTCGTCCCGGCCTCGTTCCGATCCGGGTGCCGAGTTGTCTATCCGAACATGAGATCCGGAAACTTGGCCCTTCCTCTCGCTCTCGGCCTCGTCCTCGGCGCGGCCGCCACCGTGGATGCCCAGCGGGTCCTCTGGATCGCTCCCCGTGGCGATGCCGCGCTTCCCGAACGGCCCACCGCCGCACCGCTCTCCACCGAATTTGCGGACGATTTCGAGGCTTGGGGCGATGTCGCGCTACTCACCTTCGATGGCCGCGGTTGTTCCACCTGCGGGTCGATGGAAGTCGCCGCCGCCGAAGTGCGATTCTGGAGTTGGCGCTCGCTCGACGCACCCGGGAGGCTCGAAGCGGAATTCACGTTGAACGCCGGAGATCTCCACCTCAAGATCGATCCGAACCAACCGTCCAAGATCGGCGTCCGGCTCGCGACGCCGTTCGCGGCGCGCGGGCGCCACTTCGTGTCGATCCGGCTCGAGTTCGTCGGTACCGGGGGCTGGAGCTGGTGGCGAGCTGCGGGCGCCCCGCGGCTCAGTCCGGCATATGAGCGGATTGGCCCGGATGTCTGGGCACCGGCGATAGCGGGCGCCATCGCGACGGACCTAGCGTTCGAACTGGCGACCGCACCCTGGGACGATCTCGATCTCGCGCGCGGCTGTGGACAGCTCGAGGTCGAGGTCCCCGACCAAGGAATCGAGAACGTGGACTGGCGGATGCTCGACGTCGCGGCCGTCGACGCCGACCGCGCCTGGGCGATCGGAACCGCGAAGAGCTTCGGCGGCGAGCGCCCGCTCGTCTTCGAGCGCCGTGGCGAGCGTTGGCGCCGCCTGGCGCCGCCGCTCGTGGCAGGGGCTCGGCTCGCGGCCGTCGGAGCGGTCTCGGAGAAGGAGATCTGGTTCGTGGGCTCGGCCCCTTACGCGCCCGGCCCGGTCGCCGAGACGCGCCAGCCCCTGGCGCTGCGCTACTTTCCTGGAGATGAGCGCTGGGAGACGCTGCCGGCGCCGCTCTTCCCCGCAGGCGACTCGGAGCTGGCTGGGCTGGCGGCGCGTGCCCCAGCGGACATCTGGTTGGTCGGGTGGGCAACGTCTCCCGTGGCGGTCGGTTCCGAGCGGGTAGCTCTGCTCCTGCGCTGGACCGGGTCGAGATTCGAAGAGCTGCCGATCGCCGGGGAGCCTCTCCCGACAGGCGAGCGCCTGTCGGCGATTGCCGCGGACGGCGAGGAGATCTGGGCAGTCGGCGGGGGAGCCGCGGACCTCCTCGCCCAGGCTCCGCTGGTCGTGCGTTGGACTGGCACCGAGGCGGAGCGAATCACCGTGCCCGGGCTCGATCGAGCCGAACAGGTCGCCGCAGTGGCCGTGCGGGGCAGAGAGGTCTGGATCGGCGGCCGCTCGGTCGCGGGCGATCCGATCCTGGTGAACTTCGATGGGAGCGCTTGGAGCTCTCATCCCAGCTCCGTCGGCGGCAGCGCGCTCGCCGCGAACGACAAGGGCTTCGTTACCGGCGGCAGGGGCCTCGCCTCATTCATCGACGGCAAGTGGCGGGCGGAGCCAGGTGGAGATCTGACGCTGAGCGGGCTCGCGGCGCCGCGAGCCTGCGCGCTCTTCGCTGCCGGTCGTTTCGACAGCAGCTTGGGCGAGCGCGGAGCGCTCTACCGCCTGGCGCCCCGAGGCTTCGCGGACGGTTTCGAGTCCGGTGGGGTCGGCGCTTGGTCGAGCGCGAACGGTGCCGACTGAGCGGCGCCAGCTACCGCCCGATGCGGGCGCGCAGCTCGGCGATGCGGGCCTGGATCTTCTCGAGCGGCATCTTGCGGAAGCGGGGCGGCAGGAAGCCGGCGTCGGTACACTCCTCGACCGCCAGCAGGTCCATCAGCTCGAGCCGCTCGCCGTAGGCCGAGGGCCGGTGATCGGCGAAGACCTCGGCGATCACAGCGCCGATCGGCCGGGGCGCGCCGTTTGCCTCGGCGAGGGCGTGCAGGCGGCCGGCGCGCACCAGTAGCGCCTCCATCTCGTTGCCGCCGAGCTCGAGCTTCGCGGCCGCCTCCGGAAAATCCTCGGCGCGGGCCGGCACCTTGAGTTTCTTCGCCATGATTCCGAACAGCTCCCGCCGCCCGGCCTCGTCCTGCGGCGGAAAGAGCGGCATGTGGACGTCGAGGCGGCCCTGGCGCTTGAGGTCGACCTCGAGCAGATCGGGGCGCGAGGTGGCGAACACCCAGACGATCTTGCCGCGGTTGCGCGTATCGGCCATCTCCTGGGCGAGCATCGAGTAGATCCGGCCCGAGAGGCCCGAGTCGCCGATGCCGCCCTCTCGCTTTCCGGTCGCCTGGTCGGCCTCGTCGACGAAGACGACCACCTGCCCGAGCGCCTTCAGGACCCGGAAGATGATCTCGAGGTTGCCCTCGGTCGCTCCCACCCACTTGTCGCGGAAGTTCTTGATTTCGACCATCGGCACGCCGAGCTCGCCTGCCCAGCACTCGACGAGGTACGTCTTGCCCGTGCCGATGCGTCCGGTGATGAGATAACCCATCGGCAGCGCGCGGGTGGCTCCCGCCTTGAGCAGCTGCGCGTCCTCGCGGAGCCATCGCTTCGCGGCCTCGTGGCCGGCGACGCGGTCGAGGTCGTAAGGGGACTCGACGAACTCGAGCAGTCCCTGGCACTCCTTCTCGATCAGCTCCTTCTTGATCTTCGAGAGCTCGGCGGCGGTCAGCGTCGCGCCGGCGCCGACGGTGCGCAACAGCAGCGAGCGGACGTTGGCGCGCGACAGACCCACGAGCTTCGCCGCCATCGCCGGCACCGCGAGCTCGCAGCGTTCGGCCGAGTCGGGAATGTCGGCGAGCGCGTCGGCGGCATATTCGGCCATCTCCGCTTCGGTCGGCAGCTTGAGCTCGAGCTTGGCGGCGAAGGGGTTCTCGACGATCTGTCGGTGCAGATCGTTGAAGTTCGGCGCGATCAGGCAGGTCACCACCGGCGAGGCGGTGATCGCCGGGTCGGTCGACCAGTCGAGCACTCGGATCAGGTGCTCGGCCGGCTCGCCGGCGAGATGGATCGCGTCGCCGCGCGGCACCAGGAACTGGGCGTGGTCGATCACGACCGCGACGCGCACCGGATCGGGCGCGCGCCCGCCCGTCTCGAGCGTGCGGGTCCGATGCAGGCCGGCGCGCAGGAAGCGGTCGACCAGCTCGAGCGCCCGGCGGGGATCGCGCGGCAGCAGCTGCGCGCGCTCGAGTGCGGCGCCGGGGTCTTTCTCGTCGCGGGCAGTGCCGTCTGAAAACGCGGTGCCTTGGAAGGAGTCGAAGACCTTGAGCCACTTCTGGAAGAGATCGCTCCCCTTCTTGACCCTGAGGCCCTTGCCCCGGTCGTAGCAGACGACAACTTCGAACGGTGCGAAGAGCGTCTCCTCGAGGAACTGCCGCAACGGCACGAAGCGCAGGTCGCCATCCGCTCCGTGGGAGGGAACGAGATCGAGCACGTTGCCGTGCAACAGAAACTGCGACGAGGCGCCCGAGACGAAGAGCCGCCGCATCGTCTCGGCCCAGCCGGGCAGGTGGGGAGGCGAGCTCGAAGACGCCTGCTGGTTCTCGGTCACGACGCCTCCTTGGCCTCGGTGCGATCGAGGATGCGGGGTGGTGCGACGGTGCTCTCGACCCCCAGGTCGGAGAGGAACTCCTCGTGTTGGCGCATCCAGGAGTCGTTTTCGGTGAGCGTGCCGGCGACCGAGTCGATGCGCGCCGAAAGGCTCTCGGCGTTCCTCGACATCGCGGCCTCCTCGCGCAGCAGCTCGACCTGTTGCTCGACGCGTTGCAGCTCGGAGGCGAGGATCTGGCGGGCTTCGCCGGCGCGGCCGAGGTTCTCGAGCCGACGCTGCTTGAGATCGAGCAGCGACTGCTTGCTGCGCCGGAGCGCCTCCGAGCCGTCGGCCAGGCCCGCGATCTCCTGGCGCAGCGCCTCGACCTCGGCTTGCAGCTCGCGTGGATGGATCGAGGTCATCTGGCGCTCGAGCAACTCGAGCGAGACCGAAAGGCGCAGGAAGAGCCAGAGCAGTTGGTCGAGGCCGCGCCAGCGCTGCTCGTCGATCACCGAGAGGCCGCCCGGACGCAACGTCTCGTAGACCTTCTGCACCTGGCGGCAGTTCGCCGTGAGCGCCTCGAAGCGCTTCTTGCCGGCGGGCGAGAGCTCGCCGAGCCAGGTTTCGATCTGCTGTTCGGTCGTGACGCGCTCGCCCTCGAGCCGTTTGGCGCGGACCAGCGCGCGGAAGCGCGGGTTGGTCGCCGACAAGTAGAGATAGGCGAGCTCGCCGGCGACGGCCAGCAACCAGAAGCCGGGGTTGCCGAAGCCCAGGATCGCGGTGGCGACGAGCGCGACCTTGTTCCAAGGCACCGGCCCGAGACCCTTCAACACCGGCTTGCGATGGAAGGCGTCGAGAACGAGCTCCCAGAAGGTCGGTTCGGCGGGCGGCATCGGCGTCAGGCGGGCTCGGCGCCGCCGGTGACCCTCTGGAACATCGAGGTCACCAACTCCACCGTGTGCTGGAACTCGCGGGTGGCTTGTGCCTCGATGGGCGCCTGGCCCGTGAAGCTCGGGATCTCGTCGCGAATCTCCTTGCCGATTCGTCCGGGCGCGTGGGTGAAGATCCAGACGCGGTCGCCCAGATAGACCGCCTCGGCGATCGAGTGGGTGACGAGAAAGACCGTCGCCTCGATCTCGCGCCAGAGCTCGAGGATCAGCGCCTGCATGTCGAGCCGGGTCGGCTCGTCGAGGGCCGAGAACGGCTCGTCCATCAGGATGATCTTCGGTTTGAGGACCAGCGACCGGGCGATCGCGACGCGCTGCTGCTGGCCGCCCGAGAGCTGGTGCGGGTACTTCTGCTCGTGCGGCATGAGTCCGACGCGAGCGAGCCAGTGACGCGCCAGCTCGCGCCGCTCGGCCTCCGAATGGCGCAGCTCTCTGTCGTTGAGCTCGAGTCCGAAGGTCACGTTCTCGAGCACGGTCAGGTGCGGGAAGGAGCTGTAGCGCTGGAAGATCATGCCGCGGTCGCGGCCCGGCCCGAGGACCGGCTCGCCGTGCACCAGGACCTCGCCCGAGGTCGCCGGTGCGACACCGTGAAAGCCGGCGATCAGGTTCAGCATCGTCGACTTGCCGCAGCCCGAGGGTCCGAGCACGGCGACGAACTCGCCGTTGCCGGGCAGGTCCTCGATCACGAAGGAGAGCTCGGCGAGCGCCGTGAAGGCCTTCGAAGTGCCCGCCGCGAAGGTCTTGTTGACGTCACGGAATTCGACGATCGGCACTCCGGCCGCGCTCATTTCGCCTCCCGGTAGGGAAAGAGCTTGCGGCCGGCCCAGGCCCAGGCGCGATCGGTGAGAAACGCCACGAGCGTGATGACCACGAGCACGAGGTAGATGTGCTCGCGCGGTCCCCGCCGTTGCGACGTGATGATGATGTTGCCGAGGCCTTGGTCGGCGGCGACCATCTCGGCGAGCAGGATGTAGCCCCAACCGACGCCGAAGCCGGTTCGCAGCGCTTGGAACATGTCGGGCCAGGCGATCGCGACCAGCACGCGGCGGACCGCCTGCTCGGTCGAGGCACCCAGGGTGAGCGCGGTGCGCAGGAAGACCGAGTCGACATCGTCGATCGCCTTGACGACCAGCGGCAGCAAGTAGACGATGAACGCGATCGCGAGGAACATCACCTTCTGCAGCTCGCCGGTGCCGAAGAGCGAGAGCGTCAGCGGCACCAGCGTCGGAATCGGCAGGTAACCGAACCCGATCGCGAGCGGCGAGAACGCCGCCCGGACGGCTTCGAACGACGCCATGAAGATGCCGACCGGGAGCGCGAAGAGGGCGCCGACGGCGAATCCCACCAACACGCGCAGGAAGGAGGTGATCACGGAGCGCGAGAGCGCCCGCTCCCACCAGAGGCTCGGGAACGAGGTCAGGACTTCGCCGGGCGAGGGCAGGATCACCGGCGACAACACCCGCTCTTCGGCCACGCCGTGGGTGAGCGCGAACCAGAGTCCCAGCGTCAGCAGGACCGGCACCACGCCCAGCACCCAGGCGGCCGATCTCGGGATCGGTCGCCGGATCTTCCACCAGCTCACGTCGTCTCGCACCGCCCGCCGCCGCCCGCCGCCGGAACGGCTCGGCTCAGCCCCCGGACTCGACCGGATAGACCGAGACCTCGACCCGGCGGTTCAGGGCGTGATTGTTGGGGTCGCTCGTATCGGCCGGCGACTCCCACCCCTTCCCCTCGACGTTGAACTTGTTGGGGTCGAACTTGTACTTCGAGACGAGCGCCTGCTTGACGGCGTTGGCCCGTTCGCGCGAGAGGCTGGAGACCGCCGTCACCGGGACCTTGCCCTTCATGGAGCTGTCGGTGTGACCGACGATCGCGATCACCGCCCGGTCGTACTGGCCGGCGAGGCGCGCCACCCGCTCGAGCGTGGCCTCGACGTTGGGGTCGTAGAGCGTGTTCTTCAGCGCCGCGCCGAACTCGTCGTGCTGCGGTTCGTAGAGGTTCGAGGAATTCGGGTAGAAATTGACCCGGATCGTCTGGGTGAGGATCGGTGCCTCGGCTTGGACTTTGGCGAAAGAGGAGGGGACGAACTTCGCGACGTATTCGTCGCGCTGGTTCTTGAACGCGCCGTCCCGGTCGAGCGCCTGGATCACCGAGAAGTCCATGACTTCGTCGAAGCGGGCGAGGGAGCCCAGGATGCCGAGCTCCTTGTAGACGTAGGAGACGTTCTTCCAGGTTCGCTCGAAGTTCGCCGGGTTGTTGGCGTTGAGGAAGAATTCCTTGTTCTCGGCGAAGTTGGTCGAGTGGGCGTCGGCGGCCATGCCCTCGACGTCGGAGAGCTGCATGCCGTAACCCTCGGCCATCCACTGGATCGCCTTGGCCTTCTGGGTCGGGTTTTTGAGCGTCTCCATGCCGTCGAAGATGCCGGCCGCCAGCCCCTTGACGATTTCGGGGTGGTCCTTGGCGAAGTCGGCGCGCACGGCCCAGACGTCGGCGATCAACTTGTTGGCCTCGGCGGTCGTCGTGAGGATCTTGGTGCCGCGCACCTTCTCCGGGATCGTGTAGATGTCGGGCGCCCACGAGACGCAGGCATCGATCGAGGAGTCGGAGACGAAGGCCGCGGCGGCTTCGAACGCGGTCGCGGTGTACTTGTGCCGGACCTCGGAGGGTTGGATCCCGGCGTTCAGCAGCAGGTTGTTGACGAAGTACTGCGACGGCGAGTTCTGGGCGTAGACGATGGTCTTGCCCTTCAGGTCTCGCACCGAGCCGACGCGGTCTCGGACCACGATGCCGTCGCCGCCCGAGGACCAGTCGACCTGCTGGTAGATCCGTGGCGCCGTGCGCGAGTCCTTCATCAGCTCGGGCGCGAAGAGCACCATCATGTCGAGCGTTCCCCAGAGGATGTGGCTCTCGCCCGCGGCGTAGGCGTCGCGTGCGACGACCGGGTCGTCGATCAGCTTCAGATTCACCTGGAAGCCGTACTTCTTGGCGAAGATCGAGTCCGGATTGGGCGCGAAGCCATGGTTGGCGGCGACGATCGGCAGCCAGCCGATCCAGACGTTGATCGGGAACTGGACGATCTTCTGGTTCGCGTCCCACTTGTACGAGGAGACGCCCTTGACCGGAGGCAGACGCTCCTGCGGCAGGTACTTGTACTCCGCGACCGTGGTGATGCCGGACGGGTCGAAGGCCTCGGGCCCGCTGCTGTCGGTCTGGCCGGTGATCTGCTTGAATTTGGCCAGATCGATGCCGCCGGGTCCCTTGCCTTCCGGGAAGATCGAGCCGCGGAAGAACCAGGCGGCGCCCGCGACGGCACCGACGATGATGAGGAGGATCAGGAACTTGGCGAGCTTGGTCGGGCCCACCTGAGGGGAGGTCGGCGTGGTCATCGTCTCTCGCTCCTAGGAACGGTTCAGGACCCGGAGGGGCCCATCTCCTTGATCGGCTGTGCCGCCGGGGCTGCGGGGGTGGAGGCCGGGGGCTCGCTCGCGCCGGCGGCCGGCATCTCGAGGCCGTAGGCCGACGCGAACTCGGCGAGCGCCTGATCGGCGAGCGCCAGCTGCTCGCCCTCCTTGAGCTGCACCTCGGTCATGTCGATCGACGAGCCCGCGACACGGGCGCGGCCGGCGGCTTGGTCGCGACGCTCGTTCAGGTAGCCTTCGACTCGATCGAGCGTGTCGCCGGAGCCGCCGATGGTCGAGATCATGCCGGAGGCCATCTCCTGGAGCTCGGCCTGGGCCTCGAGCATCTCGGTCTCGGTGAGCATGCGCTCGAGCTTCTGGATCTTGGCCTTGGCCTCGCGGACCGTGACGTCGCGCGCCTGAATCAGATTCTGGTAGGTCTTCTCGGCGTCGCCGAGCTGGGCCCGGTTCTCTTCGAGCTGCGCCTTGACGGTCTGCAGTTGCAGGGCGTACTGGCCGGCAGCCTCCCGGTTGCCGGCGCGCAGGTGCGCCGCCGCCTTGGCCGCGAGCTCCTTCTCCTGGCCCTCGAGGCTCTTGACCTGGCGCAGCAGGCGTTCGCAGAAGCCGGCGTGTTGGGCGAGGTTGGTGTTGAACCTGCCGATCTGCGAACGCAGGTTCTCTTTCTCCGCCTCGATCAGGGCCTTGGGATTCGCCTTCTCGAGCCCCGTGACGAAGAGAGAGACGAAACCCCGGAAGAGCTTGCTGATGCGCTGCCACATGTCCCGCCTCCGCCCCCTGCTCCGAGCCGGCTCAGGTCGTGCAAGACGTTGAAACGGCGCGGCTTGCAGGGTATTGAACGGCGCGCAGCATAACACAGCGAAGCGCTCGCGCCGGCTCGTGGATAGGCGTACGAGCGGGCCTCAAAAAAATTCGGGTGAGCCCACACGGCTCACCCGGACCCAGGAAGGGAGGCGGAACGCTCGTTGCGTCGCCTGTACTCCTAGATACGAGCGAGTCCGCGATCGGTTTCCCTTTTCCTTCGGATCGGCTCTCTGCTCGGCTCTCGGCGCTGCCGCGTGGCTCGGGCTCGCTCGGGCCGCAGCTGCTTTGCTGTGAAGGGGGAGGTGGGTCGGCGTGGCGGCGCTGACGCGGCGAGAGCGGTGCCAGACCGTGCGTTGTCCGCGAGCATGCCGGCGACTCCGGCGCCCGCTTCGGCGACCCGCTGCCGATCGAGTCGATCTGTCGCGCAGGTTGGCAGTGGCGCGGCCGCGACGCTGTCGCGAAGCGCCGCCAGGGTCGGTGGAGCCACCCCCTAAATGCTCGCTTTCGCTCTCGGTTGCGTGGGCAGATGGCTCGCCACGAGCCCCGCGCGTCGAGAGGGTCCGCGATCACCCGCGCGGTGCGGCGGGCTCTTCGGCCCGGACGCCGGGGAGGGAGTCGACGAAGCGGGCGCCGAAGGCGAGCGAGGGGGTCCAGGCGCCGGGACCGAGCTCGCCGGCGGCGACGCGGCGCGCGCACTCGACGGCCGCGATCGCCGTGAGGCGGTAGCCCTCCGGCGTCGACAGGCGTGCCTCGACCGCTCGGCCGTCCGCCGCCTCGGCGCGTCCCCAGAGCAGGGAGCGTGCGCGTGCGCGCGTCTCCGCGTCCGGCCCGGTGACCCGCCGGCGGATCTGGGCCTGCAGCGCCCGGCGCAACGGGCCGATCGCGAGCAGCGGTCGGAGCCGGCCGAGCCAGCGCATCGAGCGCAGTTGACGCCGACCGACGCCGACCCAGGTCGTGATGTCGGGGATGCCCGTCGTCCGGTAGGCGGTCGCGAGGTCGCCCCAGGGGATGGCGACGGCCGTACGCGGCAGGCCGGGCTCGAACTCGACCGTGCGGACGCGGGAGGCCGGACGGATCGGCACGTAGCGTCCCGCGCGGCGGATCCAGCCTCCCTTGCGGGCGCCCTCGAGCATCGTCACCAGCGTTCCGCGGCTCCAGCCGCCGCCGTCCGAGGCGAAGGCGAGGTCGAGCCGGACCGCGTCCGGCAGCGCTTCGCGCAGGCGGGCCGCCAGTCCGTCGGAGGGGACGACGTCGAATCCGGCGCCGGGCAGCAGCGCAACGCCACGCGCCTTCGCTTCGCCGTCGCGGCGGAAGACCGCCTCGAAGACCTCGATCTCGCCGGTGATGTCGAGGTAGTGGACCCGCCGCTCGAGGCAGGCGGCGACCATCGGTCGCGAGGTCGCCGAGAACGGTCCGGCGCAGTGGAGCACGACGGCGACGCCCTCGAGAGCGGCGCCGAGAGACCGGACCTCGTCCAGAGCGAATGCGCGCTCATCGAGGCCCAGCTCCGCGGCGAGCGGCGCCAAGGCCTCGGCCCGGCGTCCAGCGAGGATCGGCGCGAGTCCCCGCGCGGCCCCCTCGCGCGCGCACAGCTCGCCGGTGTAGCCGTTCGCCCCGTAGATGAGAAACGCGCCCGCAGCTTCCGTCATGCGACGGAGTCTAGCGGGCGCGCGATGGCCCCGGTCCGGGGCGGTGAACCCCGGTACGGTTACATGCCGACCGAGAAGGGGAACTTGACCTCGGTGCGGATCCAGCGCAGCACGAGATCCGCGCCCTTGTCGGTCTTGGCGAAGGAGATCGTGAACTGGTCGACCTCGTCTTTCTCCTCGAGCGTCGCCGCCTTCGCCTTGACCATGAGCGCCTCGGTCGGCGCGAGGTCGACCGGCGTGAACTTGCCGTCCTCGAAGATACCGGTGCCCGCGAGGCCGAGGCGCGAATTGAAGTGGATCGACCACTCTTCGGCGCCCGGCGTGGTGAACACGGAGTAGGTTCCGGCGGCGAGCTTCTTGTCGCCGAACATCAGGTCCTTGGTCGTGGTGATCTCGGTCGCCTCGTTGGCGCCGGTGCGCCAGACCTCGCCGTAGGGAACGAGGGCGCCGCTCTCCTTGGTGCCGAAGATGTTGTCGCGGTCGCGCTGGTAGGGACGGCTGTAGTGGACCTTGACGTAGGCGTCACCCAGAGTGACGCGGGCGAGCCCCATCGGGCTCGGCCGGCGGGATGGGTGCAGATCCTGGGCCGAGAGGGCCGCGGGCACGAGTGCCGCACCCAGGGTGAGCGCGGCGGTGGCGAGTGCGATGCGATGAGCGTTCATCTTGCCTCCTGTTTTTCGTAGAGAACCGATCCTGCGGGCGGGCCCCGCTCCGCGATCGGATGGACCGCGGTCGCTTGCGTCGTGGCCATTGAGCTTAGCATTCCCCGTCGCGGTACGGATTCCGGGATAGTCTGTGCGCGTGGCGCCATCGAGCCGCCTGCCGCTGCTCCTGCTCGCGGCGACCACCGCGGTCTTCGCGTGGTCGGGCGTCGCTCCCCACTCCCGGGTCACTTGGTGGCTCGAGGTCTTCCCCGTCCTGCTCGGAGCGCCGGTGCTGGTTCTCACCTACCGCCGCTTCCGTCTGACGGATCTCATCTACCTTCTCGTGTTCGCCCACGCGGTGATCCTGATGATCGGCGGCCACTACACCTACGCGCGCGTGCCGGTCGGCTTCTGGTTTCAGGATGCATTCGACCTGGCACGCAATCACTACGATCGGCTCGGGCACTTCGCGCAAGGCTTCGTGCCCGCGCTGATCGTGCGCGAGCTCCTGCTGCGCAAGACGCCTCTACGACGGGGTGGCTGGCTCTTCTTCCTGGTGCTGTCGGTCTGTCTCGCGATCTCGGTCAGCTACGAGTTCATCGAGTGGTGGGCGGCGCTGATCTCGGGCGAAGGAGCGACCGAGTTTCTCGCGACGCAGGGAGACGTCTGGGACACGCAGTGGGACATGTTCCTCGCCGGCATTGGCGCGGTTGCCGCGCAGCTGCTGCTATCGCGCCGCCACGACCGGCAACTCGCCCGGCTCGGCGCCGCGCCGCGCCCCGCTTGAGCCGGCTCGGCTCCTCCTGAGCGTGCCGCCGCGGCGCGGTCAGCCGCGGTCGGGCGCCGCCGTCGCCACCATGGTGGACCGGAGCGGCCCGAGCCCGCGCGCCGCGCGGTAGGCGGGGAGCGCTGCGGCCAGCACCCGAACGGCCGTCTCGAGATCCTCGCGTTTGAGCACGTAGGCGATGCGCACCTCGTCGACACCGGCGCCGGGCGTGGCGTAGAAGCCGGCGGCGGGGGCGACCATCACCGTCGCGCCCTCGTGGGAGAATTCCGACAGCAGGTAGCGGGCGAAGTCCTCGGCGTCGTCGACCGGCAGGCGGGCGACGAAGTAGAAGGCGCCTTCGGGCTTCCTCAAGAAGAGGCCGGGGATCGAGGTCAGGCCGTCGAACAGCGCGTCGCGGCGCGTTTCGTATTCGGCCCGCACGGTCGCGAAGTAATCGGGTCCGAGCTCCTCGGCGCCGACCGCGAGCAGCTGAGCGAGCCCCGGAGGCGAGAGCCGGCCCTGCGCCATGCGCAGCACCGCCTGATGGACTTCGGCGTTGCGGGTGGCGAGGCAGCCGAGGCGGATACCGCAGGCGCTGTAGCGCTTCGACAGCGAATCGACCACGATCACCTGCTCTTCGAAGCCGGGAAGCGAGAGTGCCGAGATCGCCGTCTTGCCGTCATAGACGAACTCCCGGTAGACCTCGTCGGCGACCAGGAAAAGGCCATGGTCGCGGCAGAAAGTCGCGACCGTCTCGATCTCCCGCCGCGTGTAGACCGTCCCGGTCGGGTTGTTCGGGTTGCACAGGACGACCAGCCGGGTACGCGCCGTGCGTGCGGCTTCCCAGGCCGCCCGGTCCGGCAGGTGAAAGCCGTCTTCGCCGCGCGTTGGCACGGTGACCAGCTTGACGCCGGCCATCGTCGCGAAGGAGTTGTAGTTGGTGTAGTAGGGCTCGACGGTCAGCGCCTCGTCGCCGTCAGAGGTCGATGCGAACAGGGCGAAGAGGATCGCCTCGCTGCCGCCGGTGGTCGCCACCAGCTGCGAGGTCTCGAGCTCGATGCCGTAGCCGCGGTAGTACGCACGCAGCGACTCGAGGAACTCCGGAGTGCCCTGGGAAGGCGAATAGGCGATCGTGGCCTCGACGCGCGCCAACCGCGCGCGCATTGGCGCCGGCGTCTCGAGATCGGGCTGGCCGATGTTGAGGTGGAGGACCCGGACGCCGCGCTGCTTCGCGTCGACGGCGAGCGGCATGAGCTTGCGGATGGGGGAAGCGGGCATCTTCTGCCCGCGAGGAGAGATCGAGGGCTTCATGCGCGCATTCTAGCCCCCGTCGGCCGGGCGGGAATCGGGAGCCCGCCATCGCTCCGAGGCCCTCCGGACCTCGCCTGCCGCGCTGGGTCGGAGACCTCGACCGTTCGACGGCACCTGGCGCGCTGCGCTCCTGGTTTCGAACCGGAGACCGCTGCGAAAGCTCTCCTCGAAGGGGTGGGTCGAGGGCCTTCAGGCGCTTCGCGGAGCGGCTTCGCCCGGCCGGTCCCTTCTATGGAGCTTCCTCGACGGCCGATCATCTCGACGCTGGTCCACCGCGGGGCGAGCTGCCCTTCGAGAGCGTTGGTCGACTTCTCGACGAGACCCCGACGACGGGTGTCGGAGGCTCTCCGAGACGAACCCGGGGCCGTTCGGCGCTAGCTCTGCGAGTCACCCGGACCCTGAGGAAGCGACGCTTGCCGACCTTGATCAGGTAGGGCTCGGGGCGGGGCGTCGAGCTCTCGGTGCTCCAGTCGTCGGATCGGCTCGCCGTCGATCGAGACCGCGCCTTGGTCGACCAGGCGCTGTGCCTCCTTGCGCGGAGGTGACCAGGCCGACCTCGGCCAAGAGCCCAGTGCAAGGGGTTGCGGGCCGATCGCCTCGGGATGGAGCGGCACCTCGTCGGGCAGGCCGCCGCCGGCGAAGATCCGCTCGAACTCTGCCTCGGCTTCCATGCGCCGCCGCGGTGCCGTGAAACTGGGCGACCAGGTCTCGGGCCAGTGCCTGTTTGACCTTCTTGGGATGGAGCTCGCCCGCGTCGACCGCGCGCCTCTTCGCCGGCGATCTCCGCTTCCGGGGTCTCGGTCAGCAGCAGCAGCCAGTCCCACATCAAGCGTGTCGGGGATCGACATGGTCTTGCCGTAGATCTCCTTCGCGCGGGATCCTCGACGGCGATCGAGTTGCCGAGCGACTTCGACATCTTGTCGGATCCGTCCAGGCCGACCAGGAGCGGAACGGTGAGACAGACCTGGGGCTCGAGCCCTTCCTCGCGCATCAGGTCGCGGCCGACCAGCAGGTTGAAGATCTGGTCGTGCCCGCCGAGCTCGACGTCGCAGCCGAGCTCGGGCAGCTTTGCCATTTCGACGGAGTCCTTGGCCTGGACGAGCGGGTAGAGCAGCTCGTGGAGCGAGATCGGTTGCTGGGTCTGGTAGCGCGTACGGAAGTCGTCGCGCTCCATCATGCGGGCGAGGGTCCACTTGGCGGCGAGCCGAATCAGCCCCTCCGAGCCCAGCGGCCCGAGCCAGCGGCTGTTCCACTCGACGACGGTTGCGTCGCGGTCGAGAATTCGGAAAACCTGGCGCGCGTAGGTTTCGGCGTGCTCGAGAACCTGCTCGCGAGTCAGCTGGGGCCGGGTCGCCTTCTTGCCGGTCGGGTCGCCGATCATGGCGGTGAAGTCTCCGACGAGGAAGATCACGCGGTGGCCGAGCCGCTGAAAATGGCGCATCTTGCGCAGGAGCACCGTGTGGCCGAGGTGCAGGTCGGACGATGAGGGGTCGAAGCCGGCCTTGATCGCGAGAGGCTTGCCCGTCTTGCGCGAACGCTCGAGCTTGCCGGCCAGGTCTGCCTCGGAAACGAGGTCGACGACGCCCCGCTTGAGCTGGGCGAGCTGCTCGTCGACTCGGAGAAAGGACACCGTCACGGAGCGCGCGAGCTTAGCAGAGGCGCTGCGCGCGGGGGGCGCGGGCGCGCGGGTTGCAAGACCAGCCGGCGATGCCTTCGGCCCCAGGCCTAGACAGGTCCGGACCCTTCGCCCGTAAGCCTGGCGAGGCGGGCGGCGGCGCGGGGCCCGAGCGGTCCGCTACACTCGATCCGTACGAGAGGAAACCGTGACGATCTCGATCCGCCACCGTCTCGCCATCACCCTCTGCGGCCTGGCCTGCGCCGGTTTGGCTCTCGCCCAGGCGCCGGGGCGGGCCGCCATCCTCGAGGAGGACCTCGACCCCGAAATCTCGCCCGAGGCGCCGGTCACCGCGGCGGAATCTCCGGCCGGGGCTGCGGCCAACGCGCTCGCCGCGGGGGATTTCGCGGCCGCCGCCAGCCTCTATCGTGCCGCCGCGGCGGCGGAGACCGACAGCGGGGCGCGCTCCGCGCTGCGGCTACGCGCCGCGTGGGCGCTGCATCTGCTGGGCGACGAAGCCGGCGCGCGTCGCGAGCTCGAGACGGCCCTGTTCGAGAGCCCGGCGGCGCCGCTGCTCGACGGCCGCGGTGATCCGGTTTTCGTGGCGATGCGTCAGGACGCCGAGAGCGTCGCCGCGAAGCGTCGTGAACGGGACGCCGTGGGTCGGATCCAGCGCGCCGCGGCGGCGATCGGCGCGGGCCGCAACGAAGAGGCGCGCGAGCTGCTGGACGCCGCGCTGCGACTCGCTCCGGACGACCCCGAAGCGCTCTACGACCTCGCCCTGGTCGATCTGCGCACGGGCCACGAGGATGCGGCGCTCGCCGGCTTCGAGCGCGTGATCGCGTTCGCCTTCGGCGGCGGCCAACGGGTCCCCGACGAGCTCAAGCTGCGCGCGCTCAACAACGCCGCGGTCGTCTATCTCCGGCGCGGTCAGGCCGAGGACGCCGAGGCCGCTCTGGTCGAGGCGACCCGGCTCGCTCCCCGCGACGCCGCGGCCTGGTTCAATCTCGGGCTGGCGCGAGAGAAGCTCGGCGCGAGTGAGCCGGCGCTCGAGGCGCTCCGCCGCGCGCAGAAGCTGGCGCCGAGCGATGTCGCCACGCTGAGACAGCTCGGCGTCTCGCTGGTCCGAGCGCAGGAGTGGGCCGAAGCGACCACGTGGCTGACCGCGGCGATCGAGCTCGAGCCCGGTCGGGCGGATCTGCAGCGGCTCCTCGGCCAAGCGCGCCGCGGTCTCGGCGATCTGGCCGGTGCCTCGGTCGCTTTCCGCCGCGCGCTCGAGCTCGACCCTGGCAACCGCGACGGCGAGGCCTCGACCGCGGCGCAGCTCCTCGCCGAGACCCGGCTCGAGGCCGGCGACCCCGCCGGCGCTGTGGAGGCCGCGGCGCGACGGACCGCCCTGCGCCCCGAGTCGGCCGACGGTTGGGCGGTCCTCGGTCTCTCCAGACTGCGCGGCGGCGAGGCGCGCGGCGCCGTTGAGGCGCTCGAGCGGGCCGCGGCGCTCGATCCCGCGCGCGCCGATGTGGCCCACAATCTCGGCACGGCGCGGCTCGACCTCGGTGACCTCGACGGTGCCGAGTCGGCGTACCGGCGCGCGCTCGAGCTCGACCCGACGCTCGCCGCGAGCGCCGAGACGCTGGCGGCGATCGCCGAGCGACGGGCGAGCCTCGCGGCCGGGGCGGCGCCAGCTTCGACGCGCTCGCGCGGCGGCGGCGAGTCGACGCCGGAGGCTCGTCTCGGCGCGTCCCTGGTCGGTGTCCTCTTGGCCGACAGCGGCCAGCGCGGCCTGCGGATCGATTCGATCCAACCGCGCGGCGCCGCGGCGCGGGCCGGGCTCGCGGCCGGCGACGTCTTGCTGCGCGTCGACGGGCGCCCCGTCGGATCGGCCGAGTCGCTGCTGCGAGAGCTCGCTCCCGGGCGCCCGGTCCGACTCGAGCTGCAGCGCGGCGGCGAGCGCCTCGCGCTACTGATCGCTATCGGCGGCTAGACCACGACCCCATAGAATCGCCGACCGGAGGACGTCCCCGATGTCTCGAGCTCTCGTTGCTGCCGCTGTCGTATGGCCCTGCCTCGTTCTCGCGAGCTGTTCCGCACCCTCGCGTCGAGTCGAGCCGGCGGATCTCGTTCTGACCGGCGGGAGAGTCGTGACTCTCGATTCGGCGGGATCGGAAGCGACCGCCCTCGCCGCGCGCGGCGGTCGCATCGTCGCGGTCGGCGACGACCAGGAGATCGGCGCGTTCGTCGGGGCCGCGACACGGGTCGTCGAGCTCCGCGGGCGACTCGCCGTTCCGGGGTTGATCGAGGGTCACGGCCACTTCGCCGGGATCGGCCGCGCCGCGCGCATCCTGAAGCTCGCGCCCCTGGCGAGTTGGCAAGACATCGTGGCCGCGGTGGGCGAGGCCGCAGCCGAGGCGCCGGCCCGGCGACTGGATCCTCGGCCGCGGTTGGCACCAGGAGAAGTGGGAGCGCACGCCGGAGGACGCGGTCGAAGGGCTTCCCGGTGCACGCGGAGTTGTCGGCCGCCGCCCCCGAGAACCCGGTGCTGCTCGTACACGCCAGCGGCCACGCCTCGATGGTCGAACGCGCGGGCGATGGAGCTCGCCGGGATCGACCGCGCGACGCCGGACCCGCGGGGCGGCCAGATCCTCCACGACGCCGCGGGCGAGCCGACCGGCCTGCTGCGCGAGTCGGCGGCCCAGCTGGTCGAGAACGCCTACCAGAAGGCACTCGCGTCGCGACCGCCGGATCAGATCGAAGCCGATCTGCGTCGCGACCTCGAGGCGGCCGACCTCGAGGTCCTGTCGAAGGGGGTGACGACCTTTCACGATGCGGGCGAGACCTTCGAGGAGATCGACCGCATGGCAGCGATGGTCGAGCGGGGGCTGCTCCGCACCCGCCTCTACGTGATGGTGCGCGGTCGCCCGGAAGAGCTCGCAGCGAAGCTGGCGAGCTATCGGCGGGTCGGCGTGGCCGACGGGCACCTGACCGTGCGAACGATCAAGGTCGTGCTCGACGGCGCGCTCGGCTCGCGCGGCGCCTGGCTCCTCGCGCCCTACTCCGACCAGCCGGGGGCCACCGGTCTCGCCGTGACCGAGCCCGCCACGCTCGCCCAGATCGCCCGACTGGCGCTCGAGCACGACTACCAGATGGCCGTTCATGCCATCGGCGATCGCGCCAATCGCGAGACCTTCGACGTCTTTGCCGACGTCTTCGCGGGCCGCGCCGACGCCAAGGCCCTGCGCTGGCGGATCGAGCACGCTCAGCACCTCCACCCCGACGACATTCCGCGCTTCGCCGCGCTCGGCGTCATCGCCTCGATGCAGGGGATCCACTGCACGTCGGACGCGCCCTGGGTGATTCCGCGGCTGGGCGAGCAGCGGGCCGAGCAGGGGGCCTATGTCTGGCGCAAGTTGGCCGATTCCGGAGCGCTCGTGGTCAACGGCACGGACGCGCCGGTCGAGGACGTGGATCCGATCCCGAGCTTCGACGCTACGGTCACGCGGCGGTTGGCGGACGGCACGCGCTTCTTTCCCGATCAGGTGCTGTCACGCCGCGAGGCGCTCGAGACCTACACGAAGAACAGCGCCTGGGCGGGCTTCGAAGAGGCCGAGAAGGGCACGCTCGAACCGGGCAAGCGCGCCGACGTCACCATCTTCGACCGCGATCTGCTGACCATCCCCGAAGAGGAGATCCGCGCAACGCGAGTCGCCTACACGATCGTCGGCGGCGAAGTGTCCTACCAGGCGGAAGCCCCCGACGCGCGGCACCGCCCTCGGCTCCGGAGCAGGTCGAACGCTCCGGTTCTCGTCTGGATCGGAGTGCCCCGCCTAGCACGGTTTCGGCCCTGCGACCCGGCGGTCGCCTCAGCGCGGTCCAACTGGGGTGCGGTGGGGTCGGGATCGCGGCGTCGGCGCGAGCTCGAGGCGCGCGAGGATGCGCGCATCGCCCTCGAGCAGAGAGGGTGGCGGAGCTCCGCGCCGGCGAGCGGTGTCGACGGCGAGCGCGAAGCCACCGAGGACCCTGGCCTCGACCGGTGGGCCGCAGAGGCCGAGATGGCAGCCCGACCGCGAAGGCAGGCGAGGATACCGGTGCCGCAGGCCAGCGTTTCGCTTTCGACGCCGCGCTCGAAGGTCCGGATCTCCATCGTTCGCCGGGTCGGGAAAGCGGACCCAGTCGACGTTCACGCCCGCCGGAGCCGAAGGCGGGATGCCGGCGTAGCGCGGGCCGAGCGCTTCGACCGGGGCCGTAGCGAGACTCGCCTCGACGAGGAGCACGAAGTGCGGCACGCCGACGGTGAGCGCGCCATCCGGAGTGATTCCGACCGGCGATCTCGGCGCTCGCCGCGCTCGGCGGCCGGTCCGGCGCGGGCACCACGAGGGCGGCCGCGCCGGGACGATCGACCCTGCGGCCGGTCACCGGACCGGCGCCGGTCGCGATCGTGATCTCGCGCTCGGCCCAGCCGAGATCGAAGGCCAGCCGCGCCGCGCAGCGGGTGCCGTTGAGACAGAGCTCGGCTCGTCCGCCGTCGCTGTTCCAGTGATCCATCCGCAGACCGTCCCGTCACGGCGCAGGACGAAGACGCCGTCGGCGCCGAGAGCGAAGCCGCGGGCGCACCAGGCGCGCATCTCGCCCGCGGTCGGATCGCGCTGCGGCTCGATCAGCGCGACGAAGTCGTTGCCGGCGCCGGAGACCTTGTAGACGCGGCCGCCCAGAGCGGCGGCGGAGGCGGGAACCATCGCGCTCATCGTGCCGGTCGCTCATCGCTCGGGCAGGCGACGCGCGGCGCGTTTCAGCGGACGCGCACCTCGACCGCGCCGAGGTCTCGCCGAGATTGCCGGAGCGGTCGATCGCAGCGACCTTGTAGCGGAAGACGAACTTCGCGCCGAGTCCGCGATCGACGAACTCGGTCGCAGCGATCGGCTCGCGTTGACGCGCCGGAACTCCTGGCCCGGATCCTGGCGAAAGACGACGTAGCCGGCGACGTCCGGGATCGGGGCTCGCCTCCCAGAGCAGGCGGGCCTCGCCCTCGCCGCCCAGGGCGCGCAGGCTGGGCGGCGGCGCCGGCGCGAAGCGGTCCTGATAGTCGATTTCGCGCTCACCCGCCGGAGCGCTCTCGACCAGAGGCTGGAGCGAGCCGATCGCGCAGACGGTGTAGATGTAGCGCTCGCCGTAGCGCGCCGATTCGTCGACGTACTCCGACGACTCCGCTCCGATGGTCGCGATGCGGCTCTCCCCAGCCGGTACTCTGCGCGTTGCGACGGTAGACGTGAAGCCGGCCGGCCTCTCGGACTCCTCGGCGAGCGACCAAGAGAGGACGACTCCCGTCTTGCCGGCGGCGACGCGCAGCTCCGCGGGCGGCGTCGGCGGGCGGCGCGGCAGCGAGCGGCACGACGTTCGACCAGGGCGAAATCTCGCCGCCCACCGCGCGCGTGCGCACCGCGAAGTAGCGTACCTCGGCCGACGCGGGCAGCGGTTCCTCGAGGCGGAAAGCGGGCGGTCAGGCGGTCGCCGGAAACCGCGCCCGACAGCTCGGCCCCGGCGAGAGTGAGCCGCGGCCGAGCGAGCGCCGCGAGCTCACGCGGCGTCGATCGGCGGCGGCGTGCCCTCGACCGGCGCCGGTCGACGCATTTCGTAGACGGACGCCTCGGCGAGCGCCGGCAGGGCGAGACCGGCGACGGTGACGCGCGGATGGGTCATTTCGAGCACGACTTCGTAGCCGCGCTGCGAGACCTCGAGGTCAGAGATCGCCTGCGGGATCGAGCGCGGTGCCGGCATCGGGTCGCCCTTCTTGCCGCAACCGGCGAAGGGGAGGAACAACATGGCGAGGCCGAGCGCCAGACGTGCACGGCCGCCGGGCGAGCTGCGAGCGATTCAGAGCACATAGCGGGAGAGGTCCTGGTTTTCGACGACGTCGGCGAGGACGCGGTCGACGAATGCGGCGTCGACGACGAGATCGACGCCGCCCATGTCGGGCGCTTCGAACGAGATCTCCTCGAGCAGCCGCTCGAGCAGCGTCGCCAGCCGCCGCGCCCCGATGTTCTCGGTCGTGCGATTGACCTCGGCGGCGAGCCGCGCCAGTTCGGCGATCGCGTCGGGGCGGAACTCGAGCCGCACGCCTTCGGTGCCGAGCAGCGCCGTGTACTGCTTGGTCAGCGCGTTCTCGCGGCTCGGTCAGGATCCGAGCGAGGTCCGACTTCGGTGAGCGCCTCGAGCTCGACGCGGATCGGGAAGCGACCCTGCAGCTCGGGAATGAGATCGCTCGGCCGCGCGACGTGGAACGCGCCGGCGGCGATGAAGAGGATGTGGTCGGTGCTGATCGGTCCATGCTTGGTCGTGACGGTCGTGCCCTCGACGATCGGCAGCAGGTCGCGCTGCACGCCCTCGCGCGAGACGTCGGGACCCTGGCCGCGCTCGCGGCCGGCGACCTTGTCGATCTCGTCGAGAAAGACGATGCCGCTCTGCTCGACCCGTCGCCGCGCCTCGCGCGCCACCTCCTGGCGGTCGATCAGCTTCTCGGCCTCCTCGCCCTCGAGCAGGCGGCGAGCCTCGGAGATCGGCAGCTTCGCGCGACGCCGCCGTTGGAAGAGCCCGGGCATCATCTCCTTGAGATTGATGCCGACCTCCTCGACGCCCTGCGGCGTGATCATCTCGAGCGACGGGCTCCCGCCGGCGTCCTCGACCTCGATCTCGACCTCACGGGTCTCGAGCTCGCCGGCACGCAGCTTCTCGCGCAGCTTCTCGCGCGTCGTCGAGAGGTCCTCGGCGGCGTGGCTGCTCGCCGGGCCGTAGCCGGGCGCGGCCGGCACGAGTAGCGCGACCAGGCGCTCCTCGGCGTTGGCCGCGGCGGTCGCGGCGACCTCGGCTCGGCGCTCCTCGCGCACCAGGGCGACTCCGATCTCGGCGAGGTCGCGGATCATCGACTCGCAGTCGCGCCCGACGTAGCCGACCTCGGTGTACTTGGACGCTTCGATCTTGAGGAACGGTGCGCTCGCGAGCTTGGCCAGCCGTCGCGCGAGCTCGGTCTTGCCGACGCCGGTCGGGCCGATCATCAGGATGTTCTTCGGCACGATCTCCTCGGCCACTTCGGGCGCGAGCTGCTGGCGGCGCCAGCGATTGCGCAGCGCGATGGCGAGGGCACGTTTCGCGGCACCCTGGCCGACGACGAAGCGGTCGAGCTCGACGACGATCTGTCGCGGCGTCGACGATTCGAGCAGGACGCCCCGCTCGGCCACGACGGTCGGCGGCGTGCTCACAGCACCTCGATGGTCAGGCGGTCGTTGGTGTAGATGCAGAGCTCCGCGGCGATGTTCATCGCCGCGACGGCGAGCTCGCGCGCCGGCATCTCGGTGTGACGGGAGAGCGCCCGAGCCGCGGCGAGGGCGTAGCTGCCGCCCGAGCCGATCGCGATCAGGCCCTCTTCGTCGGGCTGGATCAGGTCGCCCTGACCGGAGAGCAGGAAGGTCCGCTCGCGGTCGGCCGTCAGCAGCACGGCATCGAGCTGGCGCAGCGCGCGGTCGGTGCGCCAATCCTTGGCGAGCTCGACGGCGGCGCGCTCGAGATTCTGGTTCGACTCCTCGAGCTTGGTCTCGAGGCGGGCGAAGAGCGCGAGCCCGTCGGCGGCGCCGCCGGCGAAGCCGGCGAGGACCTTGCTGCGGCCGAGGCGGCGGACCTTCGCCGCGCCCGACTTGACCACGGTCGCGCCGAGGGTCACCTGTCCGTCCGCGATCATCACCACGGTGCCGGCGCGGCGCACCAGCAGGACGGTCGTCGAGTGGCGCCTCGGTCATGGGAGGGGGAGTCTACCAAGCGATGGCGCGGCCGAGGCTCATCGCAATGCCGGGACTTTCCCGCGCGCGGGCGGCAGGAGGATGCGGAAGCGAGATCCCGCGCCGGGCTCGGAGTCGAGCGCGAGCGCCGCTCGATGCTGGCGCAGGATGCCGAGCACGGCGGGCAGCCCGAGGCCCCGCCCGTTCTTCTTGGTGGTGAAGAAGGGCTCCCAGAGGCGCGCGAGGGTGTCGGGATCCATGCCGACGCCGTCGTCGACGATCTCGAGCAAGACGGCGGGACCCGGTTTCATGCCTTCGCGCAAGACGCAGGTGGCCAACTGTCGTGCGTCGACGGCGATCCGGCGGGTCGACACCCGCACGCTGCCGGGACGATTCGCTTGGGCGTCGCGCGCGTTCGAGATCAGGTTCATCACGACCTGCCGCAGCTGGCTGGCGTCTCCGGAGACGTCCCGGCAGGCCGGACTGCAGGTCGAGGTGGGTCGAGAAGCAGGCGGGCGGGATCGAGTCGAGAAGGTGGACGACGTCCTCCACGACGCCGTTCGAGATCGACCGTGCGCCGCTCGATCTCGCCCGCGGCCGGCGTAGACCAGAAGCTGGCGCACGAGCTCGGCGGCGCCATCGGCCGCCGTAGGCGATGGCTCGGGCGCGCGGCAGCAGCGGCGATTCCGGTGGCAGTTGAGCGATCAGCAGCTCGGTGTTGCCCAGGATCGGCGTGAGCAGGTTCGAGAAGTCGTGGGCGATGCCGCCGGCGAGCAGGCCGAGGCTCTCGAGCCGCTCCGTGCGCCGCAGCAGGTCCTCGCTACGCTTCTTGTCGGTGATGTCGAGGGACATGCCGAGGATCTGGCGCACCCGCCCCTGCTCGTCGCGGCGGAAGGGTGTGTTGTGCGAGACGAACCAGCGCCACTCGCCGCTCCGGTGCCTCATGCGGAACTCGATGGCGTCGGCGCCGCCGTCGGGCACCTCGCGCCAACGTCGGTCGCGGTCCAGCGAGCGCGCCAGGTCGTCGGGGTGGCAGAGGTGCAGGAAGGGGTAGTCGCCCAGGGCCCGCGCCTCTTCCGGCGAGTAGCCGAGCGCCTCGGGCACCGAGCGGTTGAGATAGACGTCGCGACCGAGATCGTAGTCGTAGATGAACACGAAGTAGGGAGCGACCTCGGCGATGCGGGCGACCATCCGGCTCTTGTCGGCGGCCTCGGCGCGCGCCGCTTCGCGATCGCTGACGTCGGCGAGGAAAGCGAGCACGGCGGGGCGTCCCTGCCATTGGACCGGTATCGAGTGCATCTCGAGCGGGACTCGCCGCCCGTCGCGAGCGACGCCCAGGACGGTAAGGGAGCGATTGGCGGTGTCGCCGTGGAGCCTGCGCTCGTAGCGCTCGATCGGTCTTCTCGTGGTCCTCGGGGGCGATCAGCTCGAGAAACGGCATCCCGATCAACTCGTCGAGCGGATGGCCCGAGAGCTTCGCCGTGGCGGGGTTCGCGACCCTCAGGACTCCGTCCTGGGCGATGACGATCGCCTCGAGGCTGTTGTCGAAGGCCACCCGGTAGTGCTCGCCGGGCGAATTCTCGGGCTTTGCGTCGCCGCCCGGCGCGGGCGATTCGCTCATGGTGGCTCTCTCCTCACGGCGCGCTCACTAGCCTACTCGGAGTTGGACAGACGCCGCTCGATCGCGGCGGCCAGCCGCGCCAGGCCGGGAGCGGAGGTGCGCAGAAACAGAGTCGGTTCGGCGAGCTCGAGCTCGAGTAGCAGCGGGCGACCGTCGCTGTCGCGAGCGAGGTCGACCCGGGCGTAGAGCGGCGGGAGGAAGCCGCCGAGGCGGCAGGCGGCCGCGAGGATCGTGCGCGCTGTCGCCAGCTCGTCTGGCGCCGCCTCGACGGCGGTGCCCTCGGGCAGTCCTGTCCATCGTCCGCCGCGGGTCAGCGCGTTCTTGGAGACGGCGTGGGAGAACTCGCCCTCGATGAACACGAGGCAGCGTTCGCCGCTCGTCTCGACCGACTCGAGGAAGGGCTGGAGCAGCATGGCGCGTTCCGGCAGCAGGCGGTCGAGGTGACCCTGGCCGATCGCGATCGCTTCAGGGCCGATCACGATCGTCTCCCAGGAGTCGGCGGAAACCGCTGGCTTGACCACCGCTCGGCTCCAGCTTCTCGACTCGAGCAGCGCAGCGAGGTCGGATCGCTCTCCCGGCTCGAGGTGAATCGTCGGCACGACCGGGAGCCCCGCGGCGGCGAGCTCGAGCAGGTAGCGCTTGTCGAGATTCCAGGTGAGCACCGGCCACGGGTTCTCGAGCCGGGTCTCGCTGGCAACTCTTCGCGCCCACGCCAGAAAGCCCTGGAAGCGCCGGAAGTAGTCCCACGGGCTCCGCACCAACGCCAT
The DNA here is from genome assembly GCA_963700315.1 of uncultured Acidobacteriota bacterium. Taxonomy (GTDB): domain Bacteria; phylum Acidobacteriota; class Thermoanaerobaculia; order Multivoradales; family JAGPDF01; genus JACTMI01. The sequence goes on from CAVOXC010000013.1 coordinate 324,640, forward strand.
GCGCGCTCGGCGCCAATCGAAGGCGGGGTCGTCCCAGAGGACCGGTGCAGCCGAGATGCCCCGCGCGGCGAGGGCGGGCACGAGGGACTGATCGTCCGGATCGAGATCGGGGAGCTCGGCGAAGGTAACGAGCGCTACATCCAGGCGATTCAATCTTCCTTCTCCTCGGCGCGAGCGCGTGGATGGCTCTCCCGGTAAACGGAGAGCAGCCGCTCGAGATCGACGTGGGTGTAGCGCTGCGTGGTGGCGAGCGAAGCGTGCCCCAGCAGCTCTTGAATCGAGCGCAGGTCGGCGCCGTTCTCGAGCAGATGGGTCGCGAAGGTGTGCCGCAGCGTGTGCGGGTGGATGCCGCGTCGCAGGGCGGCGACCTCGACCCAGCGGTCGACGGCTCGGCGCGCCGAACGGTCGGTGAGCCGGCCGCCTCGGCGGTTGAGGAAGACCGGATCGCCGTCGCCACCGTCGACTCGGCGCACCGAGTCCCAGCGGTCCCGCCACGCTCGCAGCGCCTCGAGCGCCGGACGGCCGAAGGGGACCATCCGCTCCTTGTTGCCCTTGCCGACGACTCTCAGGGTCCTGCCGGCGAGATCGAGGTCGCGCCAATCGAGCGAGACCGCTTCGGAGACGCGGAGTCCTGTCGCATAGAGCAGCTCGAGCAGCGCGCGATCGCGCCGGACCAGCGCGCCGTCCCCGGTCGGGGCTTCGAGCAGCGTCTCGATCTCGCCGGGTCGCAGGTGTCCCGGCAGCGTCGTCGGCACCTTGGGCGACTTGACGCGCGCGGCGGGGTTGGCGGCGAGCGCGCCGACCCGGCAAGCCCAGCGAAAACAGGCGCGGAGCGCCGAGAGCGCGCGCCCCTGCGCGCGCCGTCCCGCGCCGCGCCGGGCGATTGCGGCGAGGTAGGAACGAACGGCGAGCGGATCGACCTGATCGGGCCGGATGGTCTCGGCGTCACGGCAGAAGAAGTCGATGGCGAGGAACTCGAGGAACCGCTCGAGGTCACCACGATAGGCGCGAACGGTGTGCTCCGAGAGCGCACGCTCGTCCCGGAGGTAGTCGACGAAACTCTCGATCAAAGCCCGCAACGCGCCCTCCAAGCGGCCAGGGCCGCGCGCGATCTCTCCGCATAGGCGCCTCGACGTTCTGCTCGGCGTGGCAAGGGGACGAGTGGCTCGAACAGGCCATAGTTGATGTTGGCGGGTTGGAACCGGTCCGGATCCGATGCCGTCAGGTGCCGGGCGAGCGCGCCGAGCGCCGTGGTCGCCGGAAGGGGAGGGGCAGCGATTCCCGACCGCTCGAGGAGGATGTAGAGCGCGGTGACGAGACCCGTCGCCGCCGATTCGAGATAGCCCTCGACGCCGGTGATCTGTCCCGCGAGGCGCAGGCGCGGCGCGCGGTGCAAGCGGTAGCGGTCATCGAGGTGTCGCGGCGAGTTGACGAAGGTATTGCGGTGGATCTGTCCGAGGCGGACGAACTCGGCGCGTTCCAGGCCGGGGATGCTGCGAAAGATCCTCTGCTGCTCCGGCCACTTCAGGCGCGACTGGAAACCGACGAGATTGTAGAGGGTCCGCGCCAGATTCTCTTGTCGCAGCTGGACTACCGCCCAGGGTCGTCTGCCGTCCGGCGCGGTGAGGCCCACCGGCTTCATCGGGCCGTAGCGGAGGGTATCGACTCCGCGCCGAGCCAGCTCCTCGATCGGCAGGCAGCCCTCGAAAAAGAGCCTCTGCTCGAAACCGTGGAGCGGCATGGTCTCGGCTCCGACCAGCTCCCGGTGGAAAGCCTCGTAGCCGGCCCGGTCGAACGGCGCGTTGAGATAGTCGTCGCCCTCGCCCTTGCCCCAGCGCGAAGCGCGGAAGAGCTTCGACTCGTCGAGCGTCTCGCCGTCGACGATCGGCGCGATGGCGTCGTAGAAGTAAAGGTGTTCGCTGCCGAGCAGCTCTCCGAGCCGCTCGGCCATCGCCGGCGAGGTCAGCGGACCGGTCGCCAGCACGGAGTCGCCGGGCGGTAGGTCGGTGACCTCGCCGCGCCGGATCTCGACGCCGGCGTGCGCGCTCAGGCGCGCGGTGATCTCGGCTGCATAGAGGTCTCGATCGACAGCGAGTGCCGCGCCCGCCGGCACCGCGTGGGCACGCGCGGCGGCGATGACGAGCGAGCCGAAGGCCTCCATCTCGCGCTTGAGCAGACCGGCGGCGTGCCCGGGATCGTCGCTGCGGAACGAGTTCGAGCAGACGAGCTCGCCGAAGGCGCCGGTCTGGTGGGCACCGGTCGGCCGCTCGGGGCGCATCTCGTGGAGCACCACGGGGATGCCACGCGAGGCGAGCTGCCATGCGCACTCGCTCCCGGCGAGGCCGGCGCCGACGACATGCACGGGATCGGTCACTGGGTCATTCTAGGCGCGCCGGTGGGCGGTGTCGGCGCGGTACGGCGGAAGACGGAACCGCCCCCGTCGGCGCGGGGCCGGCGGGGGCGGCAGCAGCGACCAGGGGCCGCGGCGGCTAGCGGACGATCAGGCCTTGGGGTGGCACTGGTCGCACTTGGTCGGCGCCTTCGACTCGGCGTTCTTCTTGACCTCTTCCTTGTGGCAGCCGACGCAGCTGATGTGGAACGGGTTCTTGGTCGCCGACATCTGCGAGCAGACCGGTGTCTCGGCCTTTTCCGGCGTGGTGTGGCAGGCACCGCAAGTCTGGACCTCGACGGTGCTGGTCGCGGTGAGGCCCTCCTGGTCGTGGTGACAGCGTGGCGCAGGCGATGCTGGCGTCGACGTGGACCTTGTGCGGGAACTCGACCGCAGCCTTCTTGGCCACGCAGTCGTCGATCGTCGTCTTCTCCGGTGCCTGCGCCGCGGTCGCGGCGTAGACGACGCTCGCCAGGAAGATGGTGGCGAGCGCCACCCCGATACGGCTCCAGTACGTTCTCATTTTCTTACTCCTCCCCTGCCCGAGTCCGGTGTCAGGACCAGCGCGCCCGACCGTCCCCCTCGATCGAAGCCGTTGGCGTGAAGAGATAGTAGCAAACGGCGGGCCGGGGAGACCGGCCCGGTCGGGCCGAGGGTCAGGGTCCGGCGCCCTCGACGGAGGCGGAATAGCCGCAGCCCTCGGCCGGGCAGATCCGCTGTGTACCGTTTTTCTTGGTCGTCTTCTCGGTCAAGAAGGGGTGGCCGCAGCGCGGACAGGCCTCGTCGACGGGCTTGTTCCAGAGAGCGAACTTGCAGTCCGGGTAGCGAGCGCAGGAGTAGAAGATCTTCCCCCGTCGCGAGCGTTTCTCCTGAATCGTCCCCTGCTTGCACTCGGGGCAGCCGATGCCCAGGTCTCTTGGCGCTGCCGGAGCCGGACCGATGCGCCGGATGTTCTTGCATTCCGGATAGCCGGAGCAGCCGTGGAAGGTACCAAAACGGCTGCGGCGCAGAGCCATCGGGCGGCCGCACTTTTCGCACGGCTCGACCTCGGCCGCCTCGGTCGGCGGCGTCTCGGTTTCGACCTTGGGCTCGAGGTCGCTCGAGTAATCGCACGAGGGCTCCTCCCGGTATCCGCTGCAGCCGACGAAGCCGCCGTAGCGGCCGAAGCGGACGACCAGGACGCGCTCGCACTTCGGGCAGCGCTCCGCGGCTCGCTCCGGAAAGAGCTCGCCGAGCGCGATGCCGGAACCCTTGATGTCCGGCCAGCGCTCCGTGCCGCGCGCCAGGTCGCGCTCGAACTTCTCGTCGAACTCGACCACCGCCTGCTTCCAGGGCAGCTTGCCGTCTTCGATTTCGTCCAGCTCCGCCTCGAGGCGTGCGGTGTAGCCCTCGTTGATGATGTCCTCGAAACCGTTCTGCAGGAGACGGTTGACGAGCTTGCCGAGGGCGGTCGGCCGGAAGCGGCCCTCGAGCTTCTCGGCGTAGTCGCGCTCGGAAAGCGTCGAGAGGATCGCCGCGTAGGTCGACGGGCGGCCGATGCCGTTGTCCTCGAGCGCCTTGACCAACGTCGCCTCGCTGTACTGCGCGGGCGGCTGGGTGAATTTCTGCTCGCTCGCGAGCTCGACGAGCGTGAGCTCCCGGCCGACCTCGAGCGGCGGCAGCGTGGCACCCTCCTCGTCCGCCTCGCTCTCGAGCCGCTCGACGACCTCTTGGTAGACGGCGAGAAAGCCGGGCTCCTTCAGCGTCTTGCCGCGCGCCCGGAGGGTCGCGCGGCCGGCCTCGACGTCGACCTGGGTGACGTCGTAGATCGCCGGCAGCATCTGACTCGCCAGGAAACGGTCCCAGATCAGCCGGTAGAGCTTGAGCTCCTCGGGCTTCAGGAACTCGACGACGGCGTCCGGCGGCAGGTCGAAATAGGTCGGCCGGATCGCTTCGTGTGCGTCCTGAGCGCCCTTCTTCGTGGCATAGCGACGGGGCTTGTCGGGCAGTTTCTTGGCGCCGTAGGTCGCCGAGATCACGTCGCGGACGGCTCCGAGAGCTTCGTCGGAGACTCGCGTCGAATCGGTGCGCATGTAGGTGATCAGACCGAGCTGGCCGCGATCGCCGATGGCGCGACCCTCGTAGAGACCTTGCGCGAGGGCCATCGTGCGCTTGACGCTGAAGCCGAAGCGACGTGCAGCCTCCTGCTGCAGGCGGCTGGTGATGAACGGCGGCGACGGGTTCTGACGCGACTCCTTGCGTTCGACCGCCGCGACCCGGAACGTCGCGTGCTCGAGCTCGGCGATGATGGCGGCGGCGGTCTCGCCGTCGCCGACTTCGGCCTTCTTGCCCGAGAGTTGATGGAGCTTCGCGAAGAACTGCGGCGGCGACCCGGCGTCGAGCTTGGCGCCGAGGATCCAGTACTCGACGGCGACGAAGGCGTCGATCTCCGCCTGGCGGTCGCAGACCATCTTGAGCGCGACCGACTGGACCCGCCCCGCCGACAGGCCGCGTTTCACCTTGTCCCAGAGCAGCGGCGAGAGTTTGAATCCGAGCAGCCGGTCGAGCACGCGGCGGGCCTGCTGGGCGTCGACCCGATGCTGGTCGATCTCTCCCGGGTGCTCGAGCGATTTGAGCACCGCGCTCTTGGTGATCTCGTTGAAGGTCACGCGGTGGATCTGGCTGGCATCCTTGCCGAGGATCTCGGAGATGTGCCAGGCGATCGCCTCCCCTTCCCGATCGGGATCGGGGGCGAGGTAGACATGTTCCGCGTTCTTCGCCGCGGCCTTGAGTCTCTTGACGACGTCCTTCTTGGCCGCGAGGATCGCGTACTTCGGCTCGAAACCGGGGCCCAGCCCCATGTCCTTCTTGGGGAGATCGCGAATGTGTCCCACCGAGGCCTCGACCGCCCAGTTCCTGCCTAGGAACTTCTTGAGCGTGCGCGTCTTCGCCGGACTCTCGACAATGATGAGGTTCTTCGCCATGGCGTTTGGAAGCAGCATGGAGGCGTCGATCGTGTCCTGATGCTCGCCGGGCCCCCGGGCCGCGATCGGGCGCGGACCCTACCACAGCGATCCGGCGGAGCCGGTTGCTCATGGCGTGCCTCGGCGGTCGGCGGCGCGCAGGAGCGCGCCGCCGGGAAGCCGCCTGGAGCACGCCTGCGAGCTCGAGCTCGAGCAGGAGCGCGAGCGCTTGCTCGATGGGAATGCCCGGCGCGCGTGGCGAGCACGTCGGCGCGAGCGGGTCGCCGCGCGTCGGCGGCGTCGAGCAGGGCGCGACCCTCGGCTGCCGAGTCCGGGCGGCAGTGGCACGTCCGCGATCGGTGACGCTGGCGACCCCGTCCGAGGATCGCCGAGGCCGAGCAGGGGCAGAAGGTCCTCGGGCGCGAGGGCGGGTGCGGCGCCGTCGGCCAGTAGACTGTTGGTGCCAACCGCCAGCTCGTCGGTGAGGCGCCCGGGCACGGCGACGACTTCGCGGCCGAGATCGAGCGCCAGCCGTGCCGTGATCAAGGAACCGGATCGTGGCGCCGCCTCGACGACGACTACGACGCGTGCCAAGGCGGCGAGAATGCGGTTGCGAATCGGAAATCGCCACGGCTCCGGCGGCGTGCCGCAGGGGAATTCGGTCACGAGGGCACCACGGGCGCGGATCTCGCATGCCAGTCGGGCGTGCGATCTGGGGTAGTCGATGTCGAGGCCGCAGCCGAGCACCGCCGCGGTGGCACCTCCTGGCGCGGCGAGGGCACCGCGGTGCGCCGCGCCATCGATGCCGATGGCGAAGCCGGAAACGACGAGCGCGCCCGCTTCGGCGAGTGCGCGGCCGAACCAGCGTGCGACCTCGAGGCCGTACGAGCTCGCGCGGCGCGACCCGACGATGGCGACAGCGGGACGGGCGGCCAGCTCGCCGGCGACGAACAGAACGGGGGGTGGCAGGGTGAGGTCGTGCAAGCGGGCGGGGTACTCCGGATCGAGGCGAGTGATGATGCGCGCGCCGGCGGTTCGTGCCGCGGCGACCTGGTGCCGCGCGGCGCCGGCGGCGCCACGGCGCGCGCCGAGAGCTTGCGCGATCGCCTCGCGGGGCAAGTCAGCGGAGGTGGCCAGCGCGGCGGTGCGCGCTTCGCTCCAACTCGAGAGGTCGGCCGCGAGGCGGCAGACTGCGGCACGAGAGAGCTGCGGCGCGGCATTGAGCGCGATCAGCAGGTCGCGCGAGTCGTTCTCAGCTCGGGTCATCGAACCTCGGGAGCCTCCTTCGGGTACATAGAGTCGGAAACGGACTCCGTCGAACGTGCGCGGAGCCCGAGCGGCCCGGAGCGCTCGTATATACTGCCGACCGCTTCGCGGCGCCGCAGGCGCGCTGCGCTGGGAGCGTCGCCGGAGCGGGGAGGTGACGGTAGATGAACCGCAAGATCCTCGCGCTCGGTGCGTTACCCTGGGTGTTCGTTGCGAGCGTCGCGGGCTGTTCGAGCCGCGGCGCGGTCACCGATGCGAGCGCTCAGGTCAAGTTCGGCGTCGACATGGCCAAACGCGGCCTGTGGAACGAAGCGCTCTTCCGATTCGAGCAGGCGCACGAGCTCGGCTCGACGGACTCGAGCGTCCTCAACAACCTCGCGGTCTCCTACGAAGCGGTGGGCCGGTTCGAGGACGCTCTCGAGACCTATCGACAAGCGGTCCAGGCCGATCCGAACAACCGCGCTCTGCGGCAGAACTACTCGCGCTTCTTGGAGTTCTATCAGGCCTTCCGGCCCAAGGAGCCGAAGGCCCCGGCGCCCGAGGCGGATGCCGCACCCGCAGACCAAGCGGCTCCGCCGCCGACCGGAGCTGACGCATGACCCGCCGGTTGCTCGCCGTCTTGTTGCTCAGCCTCCTCGCCGCGAGCGCTGTGCGCGCGGCGGTGGAGGTTCGCCTTCGTCTCCCCGTTCGAGCCCGTCTCGACTTGCAGGGCCGGCGCACCATCGCCGCGGCGCCGTTTCTCGTCGTCAACCGGGAAGATGCGGGTGATGGCGCGGTCGCCGGTTCGATCGACATCCAGCGTGAGTTCGAGCGCTACCTGCTGAAGATCCTGCGGCGGGAGACGGAGCTCAAGGTGGTCGAGAGCGGCCCGGTCGACTATCCCAGCTTCGATCTCGACTTGCTGGCGCGCAACCAGGATTTCTGGCGTGCGCTGGGTGAGCGGCTGCAAAGCGACCTCATCCTCGCCGGCAGCCTCGACTTCGACGTCCAGGACAAGAGCGGCTACCGGACCGAGGAGTACGTTTCGCCGTTCGATGGCAGGACCTACTACCGGCAAGTCCTGGTCGAGCAGACCGGGTTCGAGTACGACATCGTGATGATGGTATTCGACGGCAAGACCGGCGAGCGGCTCTACTACGACAACTTCAAGGATTTCAAACAGTTCGAGGGCGAGAAGGCGGACCCCCTGGCGGGGATGTTCGAGAACCTGATCTCGCTCGAGGACCGGATCGTGGGAGTCTTCGCTCAGAAGACGGTCGAGGCGACCCGCGTCCTGCTGACGGACTGACCTCGAGAGGAGGCTCCGGTGTCCATTCGCGCGATTCTCCGGCGCACGGCCGGCCTGACCGTCCTCGCCGCTCTCTTCGCTGGAGCGCTCCCAGCGCAGTACTCCAACTATTTCGGCAAGAACAAGATCCAGTACCGGGACTTCGACTGGAAGATCTACCACTCGCCCCACTTCGACCTCTATTACTACGAGGACGAGGCGCACCTGCTCGAGAAGGTGGCGTCTTTCGCCGAGAGCGCGTACGACCGGCTGTCGCGGGAATTCGACTTCCGCATTCAGGAGCCGACGCCGCTGATTTTTTACGCGACGCACTCGGCCTTCGAGCAGAACAACATCATCTTCAACTTCATCCCCGAGGGAGTCGGCGCCTTCGCGAGCCCAGTGCGCAATCGCATGGTGCTGCCGGTCGATCTGCCCGACGCTGAGCTCTTTCAGTTGATCATGCACGAGCTCACGCACATTTTTCAGTACCACATCCTCTTCCAGGGCAAGCTCGGCAGGGGCATCGGCGCGAGCCCGCCGCAGTGGTTCATGGAGGGCATGGCCTCCTACATGGCCAAGGACGAAGGGACGTCGGACAAGATGTTCCTGCGCGACGCGGTGGTCAACGATCGAGTGCCGTCGATCGTCCAGCGTGGCGTGAGCGGATTCCTCGCCTATCGTTTCGGTCACGCCGCCTTCGACTACATAGAGGAGCGGTGGGGACAGGAGGGGTTCCGCGACTTTCTCTACGAGTTCCGCAACACCTTCGGCTCGCGCGCCGACCGCGCGCTCGAGCGTTCGTTCCGCATGGAGGCGGAGGACTTCGACCTCGATTTCCGGCGCTGGTTGCGGAAGAAGTACCTGCCCGAGCTGGTCGCGACCGGGGAACCGTCGGACTTCGGTCGGCCTTTCCGTGACGAGGACGGCAACATCACGACGGTCACTTCTCCGGCCGCGTCCCCCTCCGGAGACCTGGTGGCGGCCCTGGCGGTGTCGCAGGGCGATCTCGACATCGTTCTGTTCGACGCCCAGAAGCGGCGTCCGATCGCCAACCTCACGCGTGGCTTCACGGACAAGTACCAGTACCTGGTCGCCCAGCACGTCTCCTCCAAGGCGCGCTACGGGCGCGACCTCTCCTTTTCTCCCGACGGCAACTACCTTGCGGTCTTCGCCAAGCGAGAGGAAGGGCGCAGTCTCTTGATCTTCGACGTGCTCAACCGGAAGCTCGACCGGCTGATCAATATGGACGTCGAGCAGCAGAACAGCCCGGCTTGGAGCCCGGACGGCAAGACGATCGCGTTCTCTGGCAACCGCTCGGGGCGATTCGACATCTTCCTCTACGACCTCGCGAGCGGACAGGTCACCAACCTCACCGACGACCTGCTCTACGTCGGAGCACCTGTCTTTTCGCCCGGTGGCAAGTCGATCGTCTACTCGGCGCCGGTGGGCGAGGACCATGCGCAGCTGTTCCGAATCGATCTCGAGGAGCCCTCGAAGCGTCATCAGCTGACGAGCGGCGAGTGGAGCGACAAGGACGCGGTGTTCAGCTCCGACGGCGCCTGGCTGGTCTTCACGTCGGACCGCTCGGGCGCCGACAACATCTGGGCGATCGAGACGGCCACCGGGCGCACGGTGCAGCTCACCAACGCGGTGACCGGCTGCCTGATGCCGACCGTGCTCAAGAGCTCGGAAGGACTCGATCGCGTGGTCTACACCGGTTTCTGGAAAGGGCGGTTCGACCTCTATGTCGTCGACCTCGATGAGCCGGTCGGGGAGGCGACGGTGACCGAGCTACCGACAGCAACGGCTGTGGTGGCGGATCTCGAGCAGTTCGAGCCGGACATCCGGGTGACGATCGACGAGGGCAACCGGGATAGCTACGGAGGCTTCAAGCTCTTCCTCGAGGACGGCGGCGGGTCGGTCGGCGTCACGGACGATCAGCTCTTCCTGGGCTACGCCTACCTGCAGTTCAGCGATTACCTGGGTGATCGCCGCCTCAATGTCGTGCTCTCGGCCGTCGACACCTTCTCCGACTTCAACATCCAGTACATCGATGCGTCGCGCCGGTGGCAGTGGGCCATGACCCTCTTCGACAGCCGCGACTACTACGTCTTCACCAACACCTTCGATGGCCGGATCGAGGAGCGCCAGGAGGCCTTTCAGCAGACCGGCGTGCTGGGGTCCTGGATCTATCCGCTCGATCTCCATCACCGAGTCGAGTTGGGAGCTGGCTACATCCTTCGGAAGTACTTCGCGCCGGTTCTGGTGAACCCAGTGCCGCCCGGCCAACAGCCGCTGCCGCAGGACTTCGACTACCTGGCCTTCTCGGACGACTATCCGCTCCTCTTCGGCTCCTTCACCGGCGACTCGGTCATCTTCGAGTCCTTCGGGCCGCTCTCCGGCCGTCGCTACCGACTGCGGACCTCTTGGGCGCTCGACACCGACAACAGCGGCACCAAGACCTGGAACACCGAGCTCGACCTGCGCCAGTACATCGCCGTGACCCGGCGCTCGAACATCGCGCTGCGCTTCTTCGGAGGTTACGCTGACGGCAACCAGCCCTCCTTCTACTACGTCGGCGGTCTCGACACCCTGCGCGGCTTCAACTACAGGTCGATCCTCGGCGACCGGGTCTTCGTCACCAACATCGAATACCGCTTTCCCCTGCTCGACGCCTTCATCGGCCCCTTCTTCGACTTCCGGGGCATCCGCGGCCGGATCTTCCTCGACGTCGGCGGCGCCTGGTTCGAGCAATTCGGAGAGACCTTCAAGTTCTGGAACAGCGACGAGAACCGGCTCCAGGACGCGGTCTCCTCCTACGGTTGGGGCCTCACCGTCCGCTTCGCCGGGCTCGACCTCAACTGGGACTTCTCGCGACAGTGGGATCTCAAGGACTCCGCGGAAGGTGGTTACCGCAGCTCCTTCTGGATCGGGACTCGATTCTGAGGACCCGATGGCCGACCCCGGCGAGCTGTCGCGGCGGTTGGCGGAGCAGGAGACCTTGCTCGAAGTCGGGCTCGAGCTCGCACAAACGCTCGACCTACGCCGGGTCCTGACGCTCGCCCTCGAGAAGGTCGAGGAGATCTGCGCCGCCGAGACGAGCTCGATCTGGGAGCTCGACGCCGCGGCCGGCGAGCTCTTCTTCCGGGTCGTCCGTGGTCAGGCCGCACCCGAGATCGAATCGCTGCGCATCCCGCTCGGCGCCGGGATCGTCGGCGCGGTCGCGGCCAGCGGCAAACCGGAGCGAGTCGACGACGTCGCCAACGATCCTCGCTGGCGGGGCGACACTTCGAAGCGCTTCGGCACGCGGTCGATTCTGGCCGTGCCGTTGATCTCGCGAGCCCGCGTGGTCGGCGTGCTCCAGCTGCTCAATCCGGTCGGTCGCGCGCGCTTCTCGGACGACGACGAGCGCCGCATGCGGCTCTTCGCGGGCCCGCTCGCCCACGCGCTCGAGAACGCGCGGCTCTACGCCGCCCAGCAACGGCTCTTCCTCGAGACGGTGACCGCCCTCGCGGAAGCTGTCGAAAAGCGTGATCCATACACTGGCGGCCATCTCCAGCGGGTGGTCGCCTACTCCCTGCTCCTCGGCCACGCGCTCGAGCTCGAGACCGAGCAGCTGGAGCAGTTGCGCCTGGGAGCCACGCTGCACGACATCGGCAAGATCGGCGTGCCCGACGGCGTCCTGCTCAAGGCGGGGCCGCTCGACGACGCCGAAAACGCCGTGATGCGGCGCCACCCGGTCGACGGGGCGGCCATCGTTTCGCGCATCGAGAGCCTGCGCGCGATCGTGCCGATCGTCCGGAGCCACCACGAGCGCATGGACGGGGACGGCTATCCGGACGGGCTCGCGGGTGATCAGATCCCGTTGGCGGCTCGCATCGTCGCTGTCGCCGACACCTTCGATGCCATGACCAGCAGCCGCCCCTACCGTAAGGCTCTCGCCCGGCAGACCGCCGCCGCGGAGATTCGACGGGTGGCCGGCGCCCACCTCTGCTCGAGGGTCGCGGGCGCCTTTTCGCGGCTCTACCACTCGGAGGAGTTCACGGTGGGGGCGGGAGAGAAGTTGCTCCTATTCTTGTCGGCTCGTTTGGACCGCGAGTACAATCGCTGGTAAGCGATGAATATCGAGATTCTCGGCAGCTACGGGGGCGAGAGCCCGGACTGCCGGCTGACCTGCCTGCTGCTGAACGATGCCGTGGCGCTCGACGCCGGCTCGCTCTCGCAGGCGCTGTCGATCGAGCGCCAGCGCGCCGTGCAGTCGATCGTCCTTTCGCATTCCCACATGGACCACATCTCGGCGCTGCCGTTCTTCATCGAAAACGTCTTCGGCAAGCTCCGTGACGCCGTTGACATCTATGCGTCGGCCGCCACCATCTACGCGATCCGCAAGAACCTCTTCAACAACGACGTCTGGCCCGACTTCACGCGCCTGCCGAATCACCTCCTGCCGGCAATGCGCTTTCACGAGCTGGTCGAGGAGACACCGATCGAGATCGGTGGGCTGCGCTTTACGCCGCTGGCGGTGAATCATCCGGTGCCGACCTTCGGCTTCCTGATCGAGGACGGCAAGTCGGCGCTGCTCTGGTCTTCCGACACCGGTCCGACCAAACGGCTCTGGGAGATCGCCAACGAGGCCGAGAATCTGCGCGGCGTCTGGATCGACACGAGCTTCGACAACGCCATGCAGCCGATCGCCGACGTCTCCGGCCACCTGACGCCGCAGACCCTCGCCACCGAGCTCAAGCAGCTCGAGGTCGACACGCCGGTGCTCCTGCACCACTTGAAGCCGCCGTGCATCCCGCAGATCAATGCGGAGGTCGCCGCGCAGGGCGATCCGCGGCTCGGTTTCGTCGAGCAGGGGCGCATCTACACCTTCTAGCCCGTTTCGAGTCTCGCTCTCGGGATAACCCTCGCGGTGGAGTAGACTGAGCGCCCGGTGCAGCTCGCGGTCCCCTTCGAAGAGAGCTCTCCACTGCGCGCCGTCGTCCTCGGCTCCGGGAGCGGCGGCAACGCGGTCCTGGTCGAGTCGGGAGGGCGGCGGCTGCTGCTCGATGCCGGCTTCTCCTGTCGGGAGCTCGAGCGCCGGATGCGCTTGGTCGGCGTCGAGCCGGCGACGATCGATGCGTTGGTCCTGACCCACGAGCACGAAGACCATGTCCGCGGTGCGGATCGCTTTGCGCGCCGGCATGGAGCCGCGGTCTACGCGAGCGCTGGGACGCTCGCGGGTTGCCGCTTGGCGCCCGAGGTCGCCGCCCGAGTGGAGCGGCTCGAGTCCGGGCGACCGGTCGAGGTCGCCGGCTTCGTCGTCGAACCATTCGACATCCCCCACGACGCCCGCGAACCCCTCGGCTTGGTGGTAACGGACAGCGCCGGTCGCCGCGTCGGGCTGGTCGCGGATCTGGGTTGCCGCAGCCGTCTCGCCTGGGGTCGCTTGGTCGACCTCGATCTCCTCCTGCTCGAGACCAACCACGATCTCGAAATGCTGCGCAGCGGCCCCTATCCATGGGCGCTCAAGCAGCGGGTCGCCGGGCGGCACGGGCACCTGTCCAACGCCGACGCCGCCGCCGGGCTGCCCGAGCTGGTCGGCGATCGGTTGCGTTTCGTCGTGCCCTACCATCTCTCGCGCACCAACAACTTGTCGGCGCTCGCCGCCGCCGCGCTCGCCGAGCAGCTGGACCGCCTCGGCGCGGCGACCGAAGTCGTCGTCGCCCATCAGTTCGAACCCACGTCGTGGCTGGAGGTGAATTCGGTGAAGGCACGTGTAACGGTCTATCCGCGGCAAGGAGATTCTCGATCCGCAGGGCAAGGCGATCCGGAGCGCGCTGGCGCGAGTCGGTTTCAAGGAGGTCCGCGAGGTGCGCGCCGGCAAGAGCTTCGAGCTCGATCTCGGTGTCGACGACGCGCAGGAGGCGGGCGATCTACTCGCGGCGATGTGCGAGAAGCTCCTCGCCAACACGGTGGTCGAGGACTACGAGATCGAGCTGCTCGCGGCGGATGCGTCGTGAGGTGCGGCGTCGTCGTCTTTCCCGGGTCGAACTGCGACCACGACGTCTACCACGTGCTCAAACACGTGCTCGACCAGGAGGTGCTCTTCCTCTGGCACGACGACACGACGCTCAAGGGCTGCGAGCTGGTGGTCCTGCCGGGCGGCTGGTCCTACGGCGACTACCTGCGCGGCGGCGCGATGGCGGCGCTCTCGCCGGTGATGCGGCGCTCAAGGAGCATGCCGAGCGAGGCGGACTGGTGCTCGGCATCTGCAACGGCTTCCAGGTGCTGACCGAGGCGAAGCTCCTGCCCGGGGCGCTGCGGCCCAACCGCGGCATCAGCGCTTCGAGTGCCGGGACGTCTACGTCCGCGTCGAGCGGATCGACACGCCCTTCACCCGCGAGCTACCAGATCGGCCAGGTGCTGCGCATGCCGATCGCCCACGGCGAGGGCAACTTCGAGCACTTCGAGAGCGAGCTCGACCGGCTCGAGGTCGAGCGGCTCGTCGCTCTGCGCTACGTCTCGCCGGCCGGCGCCGTCGACGATGCTTGGAACTTCAACGGCTCGGCCCGGGCGATCGCCGGCGTCACCAACCGGGAGGGCAACGTCTTCGGTCTGATGCCGCATCCCGAGCGCTGCGCCGAGGAGGTGCTCGGCAACACCGACGGCCTCGGACTCTTCGCCGGCGCGGTCCGCGAGCGCGGCGCGGCTGGCGGAGCTCGACCGCGATGAGCGCCGCGCACTGCGAGGTCGCCGTCGATCTCGGCCGCTCGCCGCCGAGATGGGCATTGACCGGCGAGGAGTACGAACGACTCCATCGGCTTCTCGGTCGCACTCCCACGCTGACCGAGCTCGGCATCACCTCGGCGCTCTGGTCGGAGCACTGCTCCTACAAGTCCTCGAAGGTGCACCTGCGCAAGTTCCCGACGACCGGACCGCACGTGCTGCAGGGGCCGGGCGAGAACGCCGGCGTCGTCGACATCGGCCACGGCTGGGTCGCGGTCTTCAAGATGGAGAGCCACAATCACCCGAGCTTCATCGAGCCCTACCAGGGCGCGGCGACCGGCGTGGGCGGCATCCTGCGCGACGTCTTCACCATGGGCGCGCGGCCGATCGCGCTGCTCGACGCGCTGCGCTTCGGCGAGATCGACGCGCCGCGCATGCGCTCCCTGATCGACGGCGTCGTGCGCGGCATCGGCGACCTACGGCAACTGCGTCGGCATCCCGACGGTCGGCGGCGAGACCGGCTTCCACCCCTCCTACAACGGCAACATTCTGGTCAACGCCTTCGCGCTCGGGATCGCCCGGCGCGAGCGGATCTTCAAGGCCAAGGCGGCCGGGCGTCGGCAACCCGATCCTCTACGTCGGCTCGCGCACCGGCCGGGACGGCATCCACGGCGCGACCATGGCCTCGGGCTCGTTCGACGCGGAGAGCGAGAAGAAGCGGCCGACGGTACAGGTCGGCGACCCCTTCACCGAGAAGGTCCTGCTCGAGGCCTGTCTCGAGGCGATGCGCATCGGCGCGATCGTGGCGATCCAGGACATGGGCGCGGCGGGCCTGACCAGCTCGGTGTTCGAGATGGCCTCGCGCGGCGGCGTCGGCTTCCGGCTCGACCTCGATCGCGTGCCGCTGCGCGAGCCGGGGCTCTCGGCCTACGAGATGATGCTCTCGGAGTCGCAGGAGCGGATGGTCATCGTCGCCCAGCGCGGCAGCGAGGAGGCGATCACCAAGGTCTTCTCGCAGGTGGGGCCTCGAGGTGGCGACGATCGGGGAGATCGCCGCGGAGGCTGCGGGCCGAGATCCGCCACCGCGGCCGAGCTCGAAGCCTCGATGCCGATCGCGCCGCTCACCGACCAGGCGCCGGTCTACGAGCGCCCGGCGCGCGCCGCCGGCCGACCTCGCGCGGCGCCAGGCCGCGCCGGAGGTGCCGGTACCGACAGGACCCGGCGGCGACGCTGCGTGAGCCTGCTCGAGACGCCCGAGCTGGCGAGCAAGGAGTGGATCTGGCGTCAGTACGACCACAGCGTGCGGACCAACACCGTGGTCGGGCCCGGCGGCGACGCGGCGGTCCTGCTGCTCAAGGGGATCACCGACGGGGCTCGCGCTGACATCGGACGTCAATCCGGTCTACTGCGGCCTCGACCCGCGACCGGGCGGCCGGCAGGCGGTCGCGGAGGCGGTGCGCAATCTCGCCTGCGTCGGCGCGGAGCCGGTGGGGCTCACCGACTGCCTGAACTTCGGCAACCCGGAGAATCCCGAGATCATGTGGCAGTTCGCGGAGTGCGTGCGCGGCATGGCCGAGGCCTGCCGCGCGCTCGACGTGCCGGTCGTCTCCGGCAACGTCTCGCTCTACAACGAGACCGAGGGGCAGCTCGATCCTGCCGACGCCGACGGTCGCGATGGTGGGCGTGATCCCCGATCTCGGCGACACGCCCGCGGCGCACTTCGTCCGCGCCGGGGATCGCATCGTGCTGCTCGGCGAGGATCGCGGCGAGTTCGGCGGCTCGGCCTATCTGCGCTGGCTCCACGGCGTCGAGCAGGGCCGTCCGCCCGCCGTCGATCTCGACGCCGAAGCGCGGCTCGGGCGGCTGCTACGGTCGCTGGTCGGACAGAGCATGCTCGCATACCGCGCACGACCTCGCCGAGGGCGGCCTCGCCGTGGCGCTCGCGGAAGCGACGTTCGGCGCGCACGTGGGTGCGCGCGTCGACGTGCCGCTCGGGCCGGCGACGCTCTTCTCGGAGACGCAGGCCCGAGCGGTCGTCTCCTGCGCACAGCGTCAGATCGAGCGGCTCCTCGAGCTCGCGGCCGCGGCGGGCGTGCCGGCGCGGGAGATCGGTGAGACGGGTGGCGATCGGCTCGAGATCGGGTTCGACGGCGGGCGCATCGCGACCGGGATCGTGGCGCTCCACACGGCCTGGAGCACGGCGCTGCCGAGGGCCCTCGGACTCTAGGCGGGAGAGCCGGAGAAGGGGACGAAGATGAGACGGACGCAGATCGGTCGGGCGCTTGGAGCGTCTATGCGGACTTCGCGAGCGGCACGGTGATCGTCTCGGGCATCGAACAGGGCGAGATCGAGACCGTTTCGGGTAGTGATTTCGGCGCCCACGCGATGGCGGGCGTCCGCCGCGCGCTGGGGCGCTTCGCCGTCGGCGCCGAGGCCGTCTATTCGACGATTCCGAACGCGCTCGACGGTCGTGGCGCGGCGGCTCAGACGGGCGAGAACGATCTGGGCGGCCTCGCCCTGCTCGCCACCTTCGGCTGGAGATTCTGAGGGCAGAGAGCGATGTGCGGGATCTTCGGCATCGAGGGACACGACGACGCGGCGAACCACGTCTATCTCGGCCTTTACGCGCTGCAGCACCGGGGCCAGGAGTCGACCGGCATCGTGGCGTGGAACGGCGAGAAGATGGCGATCGAGCGCGGCATGGGGTACGTCGCCGACGTCTTCCCGGCGAGCACGATCGAGCGCTTGCCGGGGCGGCGATCGATCGGCCACACGCGCTACTCGACCGCTGGCTCCTCGGTGGTCGAGAACGCGCAGCCGATCCTGGTGAAGACCTCGATGGGCGCGCTCGGCATCGTCCACAACGGCAATCTGACCAACGGCCTCGACCCTGCGCCTGAGGCTCGAGCGGGAAGGCTCGATCTTCCAGACCACCAGCGACACCGAGGTCATCCTGCACCTGATGGCGCGCAGCCCGCGCGCCGACGTGGTCGAGTCGCTGATGCTGGCGCTCGGGCGAGATCGAGGGGGCCTACTCGCTGCTGGTGATCGCGGAGGGATTCCTCGTCGCGGCGCGCGATCCGCACGGTTTTCGGCCGCTCGCCATGGCCGAGCTCGACGACGGCGTCTGTTTCGCCTCGGAGACCTGTGCCTTCGATCTGTTGGGCGCGCATGGGGTGCGCGAGCTCGAGCCCGGCGAGGTGGTAGTGGTGCGCGGCGGCGAGGTCGAGAGTCTTCGGCTGCCGCGCGCGAGCACGCCGAAGCGTTGCGTTTTCGAGCACGTCTACTTCGCGCGGCCCGACAGCGTCGTCTTCGGCGACTCTGTCGCCGAGTCGCGGCGACGCATGGGCGCCCAGCTCGCCCGCGAGGCGCCGGCGGCGGCGGACTTGGTGGTGCCGGTGCCCGACTCGGGTCTCTTCGCGGGAGTGGGCTACGCGCGCGAATCGGGGCTGCCGTTCGAGTTCGGCATGACGCGTAACCACTACGTCGGCAGGACGTTCATCGAGCCCAAACAGTCGATCCGGAATTTCGGCGTCAAGGTGAAGCTGAACCCGGTCAAGGAGCTCATCCGCGGCAAGCGCGTCGTCCTGATCGACGACTCGATCGTGCGTGGCACCACTTCGCGCAAGATCGTGCACATGATGCGCGAGGCGGGCGCCTTGGAGGTGCATCTGCGCATCTCGTCGCCGCCGACGGCCTGGCCCTGCTACTACGGCATCGACACGCCCCGGCGGCGCGAGCTGATCGCCGCGCAGCACTCGCTCGACGAGATCCGGCGCTTCGTCGCGGCCGACTCGCTCGAGTACCTTTCGGTCGAGGGGCTGCTCTCCTGCGTCTCCGGTAGCCGCTCGAGCTACTGCTCTGCCTGTTGGACCGGGGACTACCCGGTTGCTATCGCTGGTGAGGACCTGCGCCAGCGCGAGCTCTTTCCCGTCGTCACCGACGAGCCCGGCTGACCCTGGCGGCGGTCGCCGGCCCAAGCGTGGCCGGTGCGAAGCGCGCGGAGAAGTGGCGCAGCGCCGGCGTTTGCGCAACGATGTGGACGCCGGGGATGTCGTGGCGCCGGCCAGCGATCTCGGTCAGCGACTCGACGACGTAGTCGATGTGGCTTTGCGTGTAGACCCTGCGGGGAATGGCGAGGCGGACGAGCTCCTGGGCCGCAAAGGTCTCGGCGCCGGTCGCGGCGTCGCGGTTGCCGAACATGACGGAACCGATTTCTACGCTGCGAATGCCCGCGAACCGGTAGAGCTCGATGGCGAGCGCCTGCCCCGGGTACTGGTCTCGGGGCAGGTGGTCGAGGAACGAGGCAGCGTCGATGTAGATCGCATGGCCGCCGGGCGGCTGGAGGATCGGCACTCCGGCAGCGGCCAGGTGCTCGCCCAGATACTGGACGGAGGCGTGCCGGTACTCCTGGTAGGAGAGGTCGAGCGCCTCGTAGAGGCCCACCGCGATCGCTTCGAGGTCGCGGCCCGCGAGGCCGCCATAGGTCGGGAAGCCCTCGGTCAGGATGAGTAGCTCCTCCTCGTGCCGGGCGACGACGTCGTCGTTGGTGCAGAGGAAGCCGCCGATGTTGGCCATGCCGTCCTTCTTCGCGCTCATCGTGCAGCCGTCGGCGAGGGCGAAGATGGCGCGCGCGACCTCGAGTAGGGACTTGTCCTGCCAGCCGGCCTCGCGCGCCTTGATGAAGTAGGCGTTTTCGGCGAAGCGGCAGGCGTCGATGTAGAAGGGTATGCCGTGACGGCGGCAGAGGCGCGATGCGGCCTCTAGATTGGCCATCGATACCGGCTGCCCGCCGCCGCCGTTGTTGGTGATGGTGACGAAGACGACCGGGATGCGCCCCGGCGGCCGGTCGAGCAACCGCTCGAGGGCCTCGAGATCGATGTTGCCCTTGAACGGACTGGGTACGGCGAGCTCGCGGCTCTCGGAGCAGGGCAGGTCCAGCGCCGTGGCGCCGACAGCTTCGATGTTGGCCCGGGTCGTGTCGAAATGGGTGTTGTTGGGCACGAAGTCGCCCGGCTCGAGCATCGTCGCGGCGAGGATCCGCTCGGCCGCCCGGCCCTGGTGGGTGGGAATCACGTGGCGGAAGCCGAAGATGTCCCGGACGGCGGTCTCGAAGCGGCGGAACGAGGGGCTGCCGGCGTAGGACTCGTCCCCTTGCATGAGCGCGCCCCACTGCTGGGCGCTCATCGCGCCCGTGCCGCTGTCGGTCAGCAAGTCGATGACGATGCCGTCGGAGGGTAGCTTGAACAGGTTGTAGCCGGCCTCGGCCAGCAACGCGGCGCGCTCGTCTGGCGTCGACATCCGGATCGGCTCGACGGCCTTGATCCGGAAGGGCTCGATGATCGTCTTCATGATCGCCGAAGGTAGCGCAACGGAACGCACCGGCGCACCGCCTCGCCGGGGGGGGGGTCAGAGGGAATCGAGAGGGGGAGAGAAGCCACCGAGCTCGCCGAGAAGCGCGGCGAGCACCCGCGCGGCGGTGCGGGCGCGGTACTCGGCGGTGGAGCGCAGGTCGTCGATCGGGTGGATGTCCTCGGCAACGAGCGCGCCCGCGGCGGCGAGCGCCGCTGCCGGTCCGAGACGCTGGCCGGCGATCGCCGCCTCGGCCGCGCGGGCGCGCACCGGGATGGGCGCGACGCTGCCGAGGCCGATCCGGGTCTCCGCCACGACGCCGTCCCCGGGCGCGAGGCGAAGACCGACCGCGACGACGACCTTGGAGATCGCCTGGGCCTGGCGCGAACCGACCTTGCGGTAGCCGTAGCGAAACGAGCGCAGCGCCGCCGCGGGAACGTGTACGGCGGTGACGAGCTCGTCCAGGCGAGCGGCGGTGGCGCGGTAGGCGACGAAGAACTCCGCGGCGGGGAGCCGGCGCCGTGCGATGCGACGACCGTCGCGCCTGGAGAGCTCGATCTCGGCGCCGAGAGCCAGGAGCACCGGCGCCGGGTCGGCGGCGGGCGAGGCATTGCCCAAGCTGCCGCCCAAGGTGCCGCGATTCTGAATGGCCACGGCGCCGACGGTCGCGGCCATCTCGGCTAGGACCGGAGCCCGACGCGCGACCAGTCGAGAGCGGCGCAGCTCCGTGTAGGTCGTCGCCGCGCCGAGCCTGAGCCCTCCGGAGGCCGAATCGATGCCTCGGATCTCTTCGATCCTGGAGAGGTCGAGGAATCGAGACGCCGGCGCCCGACCTTCGTTGAGCGCGACGTAGAGATCCGTGCCGCCGGCAACCGGCGTCGGCCGCTCGGGCTCGGCGAGCGCCTTGAGGGCCTGCGCCAGCGTGCGCGGTCTCTCGACTTGGAGGCCGGTGACGTCCCCTCTCATGCTCGCGTCCTGGTCTTCCGTGCGCGATTCGCGGGTCGCTTGCGCCTCGAGCCTGGCGTGGCTCGCCGCTGCCTCCGCGCGGCGAGCGCCACCGCCTCTACGATCTTGACGTAGCCGGTGCAGCGACAGAGGTTACCGGCCAGCGCCTCCCGGATCTCAGCCTCGTCGGGCGAGCGCTCGCGGCGCAACAGCGCGACGCCGGCAAGCAGCATGCCCGGTGTGCAGATGCCGCACTGGGCGCCGCCGGTCTCCCAGAAGGCCTGTTGCAGCGGATGGAGGCTGCCATCGGGCCCGGCCAAGCCCTCGACGGTGAGGACCTCGCGTCCGTCAGCCTGGCAGGCGGGCACGAGGCAGGAGTTCACCAGCTCGCCGTCGAGCAGCACGGCACAGGCCCCGCACTCCCCTTCGCCGCACCCCTCCTTGGTGCCGGTGCGACCGAGCCGGTCGCGCAGCAGGTCGAGCAGGCGCATCATCGGCGGCGCTTCCGGGCGCACCGCGACGCCGTCGACGGTGCAGCGGATCCTCACGCGCTCGCTCCCTTCCGGCTCGTCGCGGCCCACGCCGCGGCGATTCGCTCGGGCGTCGCCGGAATCTCGACGAGGTCGACTCGGAGCGCGCGGGCGATCGCGTTGACCGCAGCGGGGGCGCCGCCGTCCATCGGCAGCTCGCCGATCCCCTTGGCTCCGAACGGGCCGTGAGCGTAGGGACGCGCCAGGATCACGAGGTCGATCGGCGGCGTGTCGATCGCTGTGGGCAGCACGTAGTTGGTGAGCTGGGCGTTGGCCATGCGGCCGTCGCTCATGACGACCTCCTCGAAGAGGCCCCAGCCGAGCGCTTGCGCGAGCCCACCTTCGAGCTGGCCCGCCACCATCCGCGGGTGGATCGCGCGACCGACGTCTTGCGCGCTGGCGACGCCGAGGACCCTCACCTCGAAGGTGACGAGGTCGACCTCGACCTCGACCGTGGTCGCGGCCCAGGCGTAGGCGGCGTAGGCGTCGCCGTGGTAGGTGCTCTCGTCGAAGCGCTGACCGGCGGGGTTGGCGAAGCGCGCCTCGAAGCGGCGCTCGCCGCCCGCCGCGAGATGGCGCGCGACCGCCCGCTCGAAGGCCGGAACCGTCCAGCCGCTCCCGGCGCGGCGCCCGGCGCTGGCCGATAGACCGCGGTCGAGCGCGCGCGCGGCGTCGACGAGGATGCGACCGACCACGGCGACGGTGCGCGAGGCCACGGTGGGCCCGCTGTCGGGATCGCGCGCGGTGTCCGGGTCGCACGTCTCGACGCGTTCGTAGGGAAGCCCGAGCGTCTCGGCGACGATCTGAGCGAAGACGGTTCGCGTCCCTTGTCCGATCTCGGTCGACGAGGCGAGGACACGGACCCGCCCCCCTTCGACCAGCTCGACCGCGGCCACCGAAGCGAGGCGGATCTCGCCGTTGCCGGTGAAACCGGTGCCGTGGAAGTAGCAGGCGAGCCCGAGACCACGTCGCTTCGTCCGCTGGCGTCGATTGAACGCCGCGTGGCTGCGCGTCTTCGCGCCCCAGCGGGACTTGGCGAGGACGGCCTCGAGGGCCTCGCGGCTCGCGCCGGCGTCGGCGACTGCTTGTCCGGTAGCCGTCGTTTCGCCGTCGGCGAGCAGGTTCTGGCGCCGAAGCTCGACCGCGTCGATTCCTGCCGCTGTGGCGAGGCGGTCCAGGTGGCGCTCGAGAGCGAATGCGACCTGCGGCACACCGAAACCGCGGAACGCGCCGTAAGGAGGCTTGTTCGTGCGCATCACCCGGCCGGTGATGCGGACATTTGGGCAGCGATAGGGACCGGCGGCGTGCAGCACCGCGCGCGACAGCACGACCGGCGACAGCGTCACGTAGGCGCCGCCGTCGAGCAGGACATCGACTTCGAGCGCGACCAGCTTTCCCTCGGCGTCGAGGCCCGACCGGTGCCGAATCCGGCCGGGATGCCGCTTGGTGGTGGCGGCGAGATCCTCGGCACGATCGTAGAGAAGGCGCACGGGCCGGCCGCAGAAATCGGCGAGGAGCGCCGCGTGGCCCGCGACGAGGTTCGGATACTCCTCCTTGCCGCCAAAGCCGCCGCCGGTGGTGGTCTGGATCACGCGGATCGCCGCTTCGGGCTCGACGAAGAGACGGGCGAGCGCGTGAACCACGTAGTAGGGGCACTGCATCGAGCCGCGGATCACCCGAACGCCATCCTCCGCCGGCCAGGCGACGACGCCGTTGGGCTCGATGTAGGCGTGCTCCTGCGATCCGAACCTGTAGACGCCTTCGAAGATCGTCGCAGCGGTCTCGAAACCTCGCGCGAGGCTCCCTTTCTCGATCGCGCAGGAGGCGAAGCTCCGGCGTGACCGCTCGGGGTCGAGCACCGGCCGCTGCGGCGCGTAGCGCACGACCAGTTTCGCCGCCGCGCGCTCGGCTTCTTCGCGTGTCGGCGCCGCGACGAGCGCCACCGGCTCTTCGGCGTGGGTGACCGCGCCCTCCGCGAGGAACGGTTGATCGCGCTCGATCAGGTGGGCGACGTTCGCGTAGCCTCGCCGCTCGAGGTCGGCGGCGGTGATCACGACGACACGGTCGTCGGCGTCGGCGCGCTCGATGGCGGTGATTCGAGCCCGCGCGTGAGGCGAGCGCACCGTGGTTCCCCACCAGGCGCCGTCCACGCGAAGATCGGCGGCGTAGAGGGCGCGCCCCGTCAGTTTCTCGCGACCCTCACGGCGAAGCACGTCTCGGCCAACAACGCGTTGGCCGGAACGCCCGCGACGAGAAGGCCTCTGGGTTGTTGCCACCGAAGCGATCCTAGCTCGGGAACGAGCTCGCCCGACGAGCTCGCCGTCGGTCGGGTCGAGATAGCATTCGGCCGACATGAGCGACGAGCGGAAGAACCAGAGCGCTTACGCCGCCGCGGGGGTCGACATCGACGCCCAGGAACGCGGCCTCGCGAAGGTCAAGGCGCTCGCCAGGCGCACGTTTACCGACGGTGTCCTCTCGGATCTCGGCCTCTTCGGCGGCCTGTTCCGACCGAACCTCGAAGGCCTGGCCGAGCCGGTGCTGGTGGCCTCGGCCGATGGCGTCGGTACCAAGCTTGCCGTGGCGCGGATGGCGGGTGACTTCTCCACCGTCGGCCGGGATCTCGTCAATCACTGCGTCAACGATGTCTTGGTGCAGGGCGCGCGTCCGCTCTTCTTTCTCGACTACGTCGGCGCGGGCAAGCTCGAGCCCGACCAGCTGGTCTCGCTCGTAGCCGGTGTCGCGGATGGGTGCCGCGAGAATGGCTGTGCTCTGCTCGGCGGCGAGACCGCGGAGATGCCCGGCTTCTATCAGGTCGGGGACTACGAGCTGGTCGGCTTCGTCGTCGGGATCGTCGATCGCGGGAAGATCCTCGACGGGTCTCGCGTGCGCGCCGGCGACGTGCTCCTCGGCCTGCCCTCGGCGGGCCTGCACACCAATGGCTACTCGCTCGCGCGACGGGTCCTTTTCGAGACCATGAAGCTCAAGCTCAAGGACAGGATGCCCGGCGACCGAGAGAAGCGGCGCGTCGGGGAATGGCTGCTCGCGCCGCACCTGTCGTACCTGCGACCGCTCGCGCCGCTCCTCGAGCATCCCGGGCTACACGCTCTCGCCCACATCACCGGCGGCGGATTGACCGACAATCTGCCCAGAGTCTTGCCGCGGGGAGTCGCGAGCCGACGATTCGCTTCGGCAGCTGGGAGATTCCGGGGCCCTTCCGAGCGCTCCAGGACAAAGGGGACATCGAGCTCGAAGAGATGTTCCGCGTCTTCAACATGGGCATCGGCATGGTGGCGATCGTCGCGCCCGAACACTTGGCCGAGATCTCGAGGTCCCTGGCGGGCGCGGGACAGCGCGCGTTGCCGATCGGCCTCGTCTGCGCGGGCGAACGGGGTGTCGTCTACGACCTCGGCCTGACCGAGCCCGAGCCGGACTGAATCCGGGCCTCAGAAGTCGTCGCGCATTGCCTTGCGAAAGCCGGCGAGTGCATCCTGTCGACCAACGAAGATCTTCCGAATGGCCTCCACGCGTGGGCGCGCCACGGCGAGGGCTCGCACGCACTCAGCATCGAACAGCGACCCGGCGTGTCGTTCGAGATGAGCATAGGCCTCGTCGGTCGTCCAGGCCCGCTTGTACGGGCGCGCGCTCGTGAGGGCGTCGAAGACGTCGGCGACGGTGACGATGCGCGCCTCGAGCGGGATCTGGCGGCCCGCCAGTCCGCGCGGGTATCCGCTGCCGTCATAGTGCTCGTGGTGGTGGCTCACGATGTTGTAGAGGATGTCCATGTGCTCGGCTTCGAGCAGGCCGAAGGCCTTCGCCATCGACCGGACGAGCGCGAGCCCGCGCTCCACGTGAGCGCGCATGATCTCCGCCTCCTGGTCGGTCAAACCTCGGGGTTTCAGCAGAAGCGCTTCCGGGATCGCGATCTTGCCGATGTCGTGTAGCGGCGCGAAGAGCAA
>CAVOXC010000013.1:355000-798694 GCA_963700315.1 uncultured Acidobacteriota bacterium
CGATAATTCAACGGGGCTCAAGCTGAGTACCGAAGCTGCGAATTGGTGGGTCCTTCGGGAGCCGCCAGTGGTAGGGGAGCATTCTGTGTGCGTTGAAGTTCGACCGAGAGGACGGGTGGAGCGCACGGAAGAGACTCTGCCGGCACAAGTAGCGATAAAGCGTGTGAGAACCATGCTCGCCGAAAGTCTAAGGTTTCCTGAGCAAGGTCAATCCGCTCAGGGTTAGTCGGCCCCTAAGGCGAGGCCGAAAGGCGTAGTCGATGGGAAACAGGTCAACATTCCTGTACCTCCGTGAGGAGTTGATCCAGGGGTGACGCAGAAGGATAGGTGGGCCCACGATTGGACGTGTGGGTTGAAGCGTGTAGGCGGAGGGGGTAGGCAAATCCGCTCCCTCGCTAACGCCAAGGCGTGATCTCGAGGCCTTCGGGCCGCAAAGTCACTAATTCCATGCTGCCGAGAAAAACCTCGATGGGGATCCGAAACGGGTGACCGTACCGTAAACCGACACAGGTAGACGAGGAGAGAATCCTAAGGCGCTTGAGTGATGTCCTGCGAAGGAACTCGGCAAATTAACACCGTAACTTCGGGAGAAGGTGTGCCGTCGGCTGTGTAGGGGTTCGCCCCCGAAGCAGTTGACGGTCGCAGTGAAAAGGCCCAAGCGACTGTTTATCAAAAACACAGGACTCTGCTAAGTCGAAAACGACGTATAGGGTCTGACGCCTGCCCGGTGCCGGAAGGTTAAGGAGAGGGGTTAGCGGCTTCGGCTGCGAAGCTCTGAACCGAAGCCCCGGTAAACGGCGGCCGTAACTATAACGGTCCTAAGGTAGCGAAATTCCTTGTCGGGTAAGTTCCGACCTGCACGAATGGCGTAACGATTTGGGGACTGTCTCCGCAGGACGCTCAGCGAATCTGTAGTACCGGTGAAGATGCCGGTTACCCGCACGTAGACGGAAAGACCCTGTGCACCTTTACTGCACCCTGGCCCTGAACCCCGGTGCGTTATGTGTAGGATAGGTGGGAGGCTTTGAAACCGGGCCGCTAGACTCGGTGGAGCCAACGGTGAAATACCACCCTTATCGTTCTGGAGTTCTAACCCAGGCCCGTCATCCGGGTCGGGGACAATGTCAGGCGGGTAGTTTGACTGGGGCGGTCGCCTCCCAAAGAGTAACGGAGGCGCCCGAAGGTTCCCTCAGGCTGATTGGAAACCAGCCGTAGAGTGTAAAGGCAGAAGGGAGCTTGACTGCGAGACCTACAAGTCGAGCAGGTACGAAAGTAGGGCTTAGTGATCCGGTGGTTCCGTATGGAAGGGCCATCGCTCAACGGATAAAAGGTACGCCGGGGATAACAGGCTGATCTGGTCCAAGAGTTCACATCGACGACCAGGTTTGGCACCTCGATGTCGGCTCATCGCATCCTGGAGCTGAAGCCGGTTCCAAGGGTTCGGCTGTTCGCCGATTAAAGCGGTACGTGAGCTGGGTTCAGAACGTCGCGAGACAGTTCGGTCCCTATCTCGTGTGGGCGCAGGAGACTTGAGAGGATCTATCCTTAGTACGAGAGGACCGGGATGGACGAACCTCTGGTGCACCAGTTGTCGCGCCAGTGGCACGGCTGGGTAGCTATGTTCGGAAAGGATAAACGCTGAAAGCATCTAAGCGTGAAGCCCCCCTCGAGATGAGGTCTCCCCGAAGACCCCTGGGAGATCACCAGGTTGATAGGCGGGAGGTGTAAGGGCTGCGAGGCCTTGAGCTGACCCGTACTAATCGGTCGTTCGGCTTGACCATATTGAGTCTCTTGCTGGTCGGCGGTTCTTGTCGCTTCGTTTCGATTCGGTTGCTTCGGTTCTTTACAGATCCGGTTTTTCCGGTGGCCGTAGCGAGGGGGAAACACCCGTTCCCATTCCGAACACGGAAGTTAAGCTCCTCAGCGCCGATGGTACTGCCTGCGCAAGTGGGTGGGAGAGTAGGTCGCCGCCGGGAAGTTAATTTGCAGCAAGGGCCCACGAGAGATCGTGGGCCCTCGTTTTTTCCGCCCTCCCCCGTCCGCGTCGCGAGCTAGGATCGTCGCCACCGATGACCCAAGTCGCGCTGCTCGGTCCAGATCTCTTCGATGCCTTCGAGGACTTCGCACGCGGCTTGAAAGAAGTGGGCGCTCGTGTCATCGGAGTTGGTGCGACCCCACCCTCTCGGCTACGCGCGGGATTGAAGCGTCACCTCGATGGCTGGATTCACGTCCGAAACCCGTTCGACCCGGCGGAGGTGGCCCGGGCCATCGGCCGGAGCGGCGGCATCGATCGCCTCGAAACTGTCGAAGAGCGACTGATCGAAGCCGCTGCGCGGGCGCGCGAGCTTCTCGGCCTGCCCGGTCTCTCCCTTGCAGCCGCCCGCCTGTGCCGGGACAAGCCGGCGATGAAGGAGGCTCTGCGGCGCGCGGGTATCCCCTGCGCGGAGTCGACCGCCGCCGGATCGCTCGCCGAGCTCGGCGCCTTCGCCGAGCGGGTCGGCCTGCCGCTGATCGTCAAGCCGCGGGCGGGTCTGGGCTCGCAGCAGACCTTCCGGGTGACCTCGGCGCGCGAGCTCGAGTCCGCCGGGCGGGCGCTCGGCCTCGACCGGGGCGGATCCGCGGCGGTCGAGGAATATGTCGAAGGCCACGAGGGCTTCTACGACACGTTGTCAATCGACGGCGAACCCCGGTTCGAGTTCGTCTCGCACTACTACCCGAGCGTGCTCGAGGCGCTCACCGACCGATCGGTCGCGCCGAAGATCGCTGCGACCAACCGAGTCGAGCGCGAAAGCTACGGCGAGCTGCGAGACGTCGGCCGCCGCGTTATCCGCGCCCTCGGCATCGGCACCTCCGCGACCCATATGGAGTGGTTCTTCGGCCCCAAGGGTCTCAAGGTGTCGGAGATCGGTGCGCGGCCCCCCGGCGAGCGCCTCTGGGATCTCTATTGCGTCGGCAACGAGCTCGACCTCTACCGCGAGTGGGGACGGGCCGTGGCGTTTGGCCGGGTCGAAGGGCGCGCGACGCGCCGCTACGCGACCGGCACCGTCCAGGTTCGCCCTGATCGGGACGGCAGGATCGCCGGATATCGGGGGCTCGCGCGCTTGCGGGCACTCGCCGGTCCGCATCTGTTCGCGAGCTCGGTGCCGCGGCCGGGAAGCCGCACGGTGCAGATCGAGAAGGGGTATCTCGCCAACGCCTGGTTCCGCCTCCGCCACCCCGACTATGACCAGCTCTTGGGGCTGATGGACGAGATCGGCCGCACCCTCGAGATCCGCGCGGTACCTGCCTGAGCCTCGCGGCGGCTCGCTGCTGGCGCTCCGCTTCGGGCGCAGCCTTCGCTGGCTGCCGATGACTGCCCGGGGTCGACCACATGAGGCGACACTTCTCGTCAGAAGAGAATCGAGCAGCCCTAGGCTCTGGTCGACGCTTTCGCCGAACCGCTCCCCTAGCTCGAGCCGGCGTGATCCTTGACTCGGCGCGCGGGCCGCACGGAGAGAGACTTCTCGACCATCGCGATCGTTTCGCCTCCGCCGTCGCGGACCTCGCAGTTGAAGCGCGGCTCGGCTCGCCCGCGCTCGTCGGCCTCGCGCCGGATCTCCTCGAGCTGTTCCGAGGCGATCTCGAAGCGTGCGGACACGACACCCCGGCCGGGTCGGAGGTAGCGGATCGACGCGGCCTTGTCCAGCACGATGTATTTGGGCCCCAGCGCTTCGCCCAGGATCAGCATGAAGAAGGGATCGCACATCGCGTAGAGCGAGCCGCCGAAGTGAGTACCGACCCAATTGCGGTTGGTCCAGCCGAGCGCCAGCCGGCTTTCGAACGCGAGCGGATCGCGGCCGAGCAGGCGCACGTGGATCCCGGCGCCCAGGAACGGCGGCCAGAGGTTCACCAGGCGAAGCAGCCAGCGCTGTCGGCGAGTCACGGCGCCGACAATGCTAAGCGATTGCCGCCTCGGGCGAAGGAAAGAGGGCGACCAGGGGTTTCTCACGGCAACGTTCGGTCGCTGGCTCCGGCCTGGGAGGTGATTGTGATCCGTTCCGCCATCGCAGGGATTCTGGCTCTCTCGCTGGTGGCGCCGCTGCCGGCCGACGCAGTCGGCGGCTCGAGCGCCGATGCTCTGCATCTGCCTTGGCGCGAGGCCGGTTGGACCGAGCGCGAGGCGGCAGCGCACCTGCTCGACCGGTTGGCGTTCGGCGCGCGACCCGGAGACATCGAGGCGGTGGCGCGCCTGGGGCTCGACCAGTGGGCCGCTCTTCAGATTCAGGGTGTGCTGCCGGAGCCCCAGCTCGCCGGCCGCCTCGAGAGCCTGCCCGCTTGGAGGATGACCTCGGCGGAGATCGGGCGGACCTACCCGCCCGGCTTCGCGATCCGCACCATGGCGATCGATGCGGGAGTCGTCGATCGAGAAGAGCTCGAATCGGCGCAGGCGAGCCCCGATGGCCGGCGCGGTCGGGAGGCTCGGAAGAGGGTCTACGAGTGGATGCAGAGCGAGGGCTACCGGCCGGAGCGTGAGTTGCTGGCGCAGAGCCATGCCGCCAAGCTGCTGCGCGCGGTCTACGCCGAGAATCAGCTCCACGAGGTGTTGGCGGACTTCTGGTTCAATCACTTCAACGTCTCTCTCTCCGACGTACCGGTGCGCCAGTACCTGCTCACGTACGAAAGAGATGCGATTCGACCGTTCGTCACCGGACGCTTCGCTGACCTGCTGGAAGCGACTGCTAAACACCCTGCGATGCTGCTCTACCTCGACAACTTTCGGTCGGTCGCGGACGAGGGTCAGGTCACGACCTTCGCGCGCCAGGTTGGGCGGACCGGTCGGCGCGGCGGCTTCGGAGCGGGCGAAGGACGGCCTTCCAACATGACAGGAGTGGGTCGCCGCGGCGCTCCTGGCATGAGCCCCGACGAGTTGGCCAAGCGGCTCGAGCGACGCCGCGCCGACAACCCGAATCGGCCGAAGGGTCTGAACGAGAACTACGCGCGTGAGCTGCTCGAGCTGCACACCCTCGGCGTCGATGGTGGTTACTCACAAGAGGACGTCGTCGAAGTGGCGCGCGCGTTCACCGGTTGGGCTCTGCTGCCGCCAGGGCGCCTGGGAGAGACGGGGCGCAGCGGCCTCGAGCAGGTGAAGCGAGCCGGCGGTCTGGGCTTCGTGCGCCAAGGCGACTTCGTCTTTCGCGCCGACGCTCACGATGCGGGCGAGAAGCTCGTTCTCGGTATCCGGCTGCCCGCTGGGCGAGGCCTCGAGGACGGCGAGCAGGTGCTCGGCCTGCTCGCTGCGCACCCATCGACCGCGCGCCATCTCGCGACCAAGCTCGCCGCGCGATTCGTCACCGATTCGCCGCCCGAGAGCCTGATCGAAAGGCTCGCGGAGGTCTACTCGAAGACAGGTGGAGATCTCGGCAAGACGATGCGCGCACTTGTCGAGAGCCGCGAGTTCTGGTCTCGCGAGGCGCGCGGCGCCAAGGTCAAGTCGCCGTTCGAGGTCGCTGTCTCGGCGCTGCGCGCTCTCGACGCCGAGCTGGCCAACCCGTTTCCAGTCATCGATTGGATCGCGCGCATGGGACAGCCTTTGTATGCGTTCCAGGCACCTTCGGGCTTTCCCGACGGCGCGGACCACTGGGTCAACACCGGAGCCCTGTTGGCGCGCATGAATTTCGGTCTGGAGCTGGCCGCCGGCAGGGTTCCCGGCATCGAGTTCGACCTGGAGGCACTGATCGACCGGCGCGAGCCCGAGAGCGCCGAGGCGGCGCTCGAGACATACGCTCGCGCCCTTCTACCCGAGCGCGACACTGCGGCGACCGTCGCCCAGCTCGTGCCGTTGCTCGTGGATCCCGAGGTTGCTCGCCGGATCGCGGAGCGCGCGCCGGAAAGCGGCGCAGCGACCTTCGATTCGATGGATCTGTTCGAAGACACGGAGGGCATGCGCGCTCCGGACGGGTCCGGCAGCGGACGGGGGGCGGGCCGGGACGTTTCGCGCCTGCCCGGGCTCGCCGCGCTCTTTGCGCCGGCGGAGCCGATGGCCCGCGCGGATGAGCCGCCGTCCGTCGTCGCTGGTGTGGCGGGGCTGATTCTCGGCTCGCCGGAATTCCAGCGCCGCTGACAGGAGCGGCTCGGGAGGCACGAAGATGTGGAATCGCAGAGTGTTCTTGAAGTCCTCCGGGCTCGCCCTGTTCTCCTTCGGCGTCGGCCCGGACTTCCTCCGCCGCGCCGCCGCCGCGGCCACTGCCGGTCCCAAGAAGAGGGTCTTGGTCACTGTATTCCAGCGCGGCGCGATGGACGCCCTCGCGGCGTTGCCGCCGGTTGGCGGCGATGAGCTCGCCCGTCTGCGGCCACGACTCGCGATGAGCGCGGCGCGCTCGGCGGGAGAGGAAGGACTGATCGATCTCGGCGTGGGCTACGGGCTGCATCCAGGGCTGGCGCCGCTCGCGCCGCTCTTCCGCTCGGGCGAGCTTGCTGCGGTCCATACCGTCGGCTCGCCCGATCCGAGCCGCTCACATTTCGATGCGCAGGACTACATGGAATCTGGCACGCCGGGCCGGAAGGGAACGCCCAGTGGCTGGCTCAACCGCGTCTGTGGCGAGCTCGGCCACGAAGCCGCGCCTTTTCGCGCGGTCGCCCTGACCAGTGCCCTGCCGCGTTCACTCTATGGAGCCGAGCCGGCGATCGCCGTCTCCCGGCTAGAGGACTTCGCGGTCCGCTTGCCTGGGTCCGCTCGCGCCAGCCGGGTCGCTGGTCGGGGATTCGAGGCTCTCTACGAGCAGGCAACGGCCGGAATGCTTCAAGCGACCGGTCGCGAGGCCTTCGAAGCCGTCGAGCTGCTCTCGGCGACCGAGATCGCCCGCTACCGACCGGCCGCGGGTGTCGGATACCCTCGCTCGGCCCTAGGCGATGCGCTGCGCCAGGTCGCGCAGCTCATCAAGGCAGATGTGGGGCTGGAGGTCGCCTTCGCCGAATCGGGCGGATGGGATACTCACATCGCCCAGGGGACGGCGCAGGGAAGCTTCGCGCGCCGCGCCGACGACCTCGCGCGCTCGATCTCCGCATTCTGGGCCGACCTCGGCGACCTTCGCGACCGGGTCGTCCTGATGACGATGACGGAATTCGGGCGGACCGTGCGCGAGAACGGCTCGGGCGGGACCGATCACGGGCACGGCTCCGCGCTCTTCCTGCTCGGAAGCGAAGTCTTGGGTGGCAAGGTGCACGGTCGATTCCCGGGGCTTCGCGACGACGATCTCTACGAGGGGCGCGACCTGCCGGTGACCACCGACTTCCGCGCCGTCTTCGCGGAGGTCGCTGCCCGCCATCTGGGGGTCGCGGACAGAGCCGCCCTCTTCCCAGGCTGGAGCGGCGGCGAGTTCCCGCTCTTCCGCGCCAGCTGATAGACGGTCGGCGGTGCGCGGCTGCGGCGGAGAAGCCGGCGATTGGCTAGACCTTCGCGCCGATTCGACCTCGCGCGGCACGATAGAGTGCGCGGGATGCGCAGCGCGGCCCGAAGCACGAGCCTCTCACGAGATCTGCTCGAGCTGACCAAGCCCCGAATCACGATGATGGTGGCGCTCACCTGCGCCGCCGGGTTCCTTCTCGCCACACCCGCAGGGGAGCTGCCATTCGATCGCCTGCTCGCGACGGTCGTCGGCACGGCGCTCGTCTGTGCCGGCTCGGCTGCCCTCAACCATCACGCCGAGCGCGACGTCGATGCGCGCATGCGCCGGACCGCGAAGCGCCCGCTGCCAGCGGGACGGATGGAGCCCGATACGGCGCTGCTCTGGGGCGCGTTGCTCGCCGCGGGGGGGATGCTCCTGCTCGCGCTCGGCGCGAATCCGCTGACGGCGCTGCTCGCCGCGGCGACCCTGGTCGCCTACGTTTGGGTCTACACGCCGCTCAAGCGCAGGAGCGCGCTCGCGACGCTGGTGGGCGCGCTGCCCGGGGCGGCGCCGCCCCTGCTCGGCTGGACCGGCGCGGTGGGGACGATCGATCTCGGCGCGTGGCTGCTCTTCGCGCTCCTATTCCTCTGGCAGCTGCCCCACTTTCTCGCCATCGCCTGGCTCTACCACGACGACTACCGAGCCGCCGGGCTGCATTTGCTGACGATCGACGATCCCGATTTCGCTCGGACCACGCGGCAGGCGGTGCTTTACACCGTCGCTCTCTTGCCGGTGTCGTTCGCGCCGGCGATCGTCGGTCTCGGCGGACCGCTCCAACTCGGCGGCGCGCTCGCGTTCGGAGCGCTCTTCCTGGCCGCCGCGGTCGCGTTCGGACGTCGGCCGAGCAGAGACTCAGCACGCCGGCTGCTTCTGGCGTCGGTCACTTACCTGCCTGCAGTGTTGGCGACTTGGGTCATCGATCACCGGCTCGCTTTCGGCGGGATTCGCTTCGGATGAAACGGGCGCTCGCTTTCGGTTTGCTCGCGGGCGCGCTGACCGCGGTCGTGGCAGTCTTCCTGCTCGAGCGTTCGACGCGACGCGCAGCGCCGGAAGTGATCGCGCAGCTCCCGGATTTCGAGCTCGTCGACAGTGCTGGCCGTCCGGTGCGCCGCGCGGATCTCGCCGGCCGGCCGTTCGTCGCCGATTTCATCTTCACCCGCTGCGCCGTTTACTGTCCTCGACTGACGGCCGAGATGAGGGCGCTCGGGCCGCGCTTGCCGGCGGGCGTCGCTCGCGTGTCGATTACGGTCGACCCCGAGCGGGATCGTCCCGAGGTCCTGGCCGAGTACGCGCGCGAGTGGGGTGCCGCGACGGGCGGGGACTGGCTCTTCTTGACCGGCGAGAAGGTCGCCATCCGCGACCTCATCCGCAAGGGGTTCCTGCTGCCGGTCGAGGACGACCCGGGCAACATTGCGATGCCGATCCTGCACAGCAACCGATTTGCGCTGGTCGATGGGTCGGGAGGGCTCCGTGGCACCTACGAAGCCTCCGATCCCGAGGCGATCGAGCGCCTGCTCGCGGACCTCGGCGCCGTCCTGGCCGAGCGCGACGAAGAGTGATCTCGGCGTGAGGTTGGCGGTGACCGACCTGCCGGCGCTCAACGCGCTCTTGAACGCCACTTCGGCGGCGCTCCTGGTGCTCGGTTGGACGTTGATCCGGCGCCGCCGGATCGAGGCGCACCGGCGGGTGATGATTGCCGCGCTCCTGGTTTCCGTGGCCTTCCTCTCGAGCTATCTCGTCTACCACTTCCAGGTCGGGTCGGTCCGCTTTCAAGGAAGGGGAGCCGTGCGCGCTTTCTACTTCACGATTCTCGCGAGCCACACGCTGCTCGCGGCCGCGGTGCCGCCGCTCGCCCTGGTGACGCTCTCCCGCGCCCTGCGCGGTCGCTTCGACCGCCACCGCGCGATCGCCCGCTGGACGCTGCCGATCTGGCTCTACGTCTCGGTGACCGGCGTCGTGGTCTATTGGATGCTCTACCGGATGAGCATCTAGAGAACGTTGCGGCAGCGCGAGGCGGCTACCAGATTGTCGATTGAGGGAGGTCGGGCTCGGCTTCGTCCTGTTCGCCGCCTTCCGCCGCTGGCGAGTCGTTCTCGCCGGTCCAGACGAAGCGCTCGAGACTGCGCGCCCAGACGAAGCCGGAGCCCGCGTCGGCGAGGTCGCGCAGCACCGCGAGCTTCGAGTCGAGGTCGTCGATCATGTGGAGCGCGAACGCCTCCTTCGTCATCGGCTCGACCGGCGAGGAGAACTCCTTCTTGCCCTGATGCGAGAGGACGAGGTGCTCCAGCTCGAGAGCGAGGTCGGCGGGGAAACCGGGGATCGTGGCGATCCGTTCGCGCAGCAGGTCGCGACCGAGAACGATGTGTCCCACCAATCGGCCCACCGGCGTGTAGTCGTTGGCCGGCATCGCGCCAAGCTCCTGGAGCTTGCCGAGATCGTGGAAGAGCACGCCCAGCAGCAGTAGATCGCGGTCGAGCTCGGAGTAGTGGTCCGCGATCCGGACGGCGAGCCCGAGCATCGAGGTCACGTGTTCCAGCAGTCCGCCGCGGTAGGCGTGATGGATGGCCTTGGCCGCGGGATGTGTCTTCAGTCGCTCGCCGTAGACGTGGAGCGTCTCCTCGGCGAGGCGTCGCGCCTCGGGGCGATGGAGGTTGCCGGCCAGCGTCTCTTCGAGCCGGAGCCAGAGCGCGCCGAGATCCTCCTTCGCGCTCGGGATCAGGGCGCTCTCGTCGAATCCGTCGTGCCTGTCGGCGTCGGAGGCCGCGCGGCAGTTATCGACCTTGAGCTGAAGCTGGTCCCGGTAGCTCTGGACCTGACCGCGGAATTTGACGAAACCGGGCGCCTCGAAACGGTTCGCGAGCGCGGCCGAATCCGACCAGGCCTTGCCCGCGATCGATCCCGAGGCATCCACGAGCTCGAGATCGAGATAGGTCTTGCCGGCCCGATCCTGACGGGTCTCCTTGCGGCGGAGCAGGGCGAATCCAGAGACCTGGTCGCCTGCTTTCCAGGTAGCGATCGGGTGTTGTTTCGGTTCGGCGCTGGCGGCTGGTGGCATCGTTCGGGCTCCGGTCGGCCAGTATAGTCGGCGCGCCGGGCCGCGTCGGACCGGGCTGGTCCGGAGATTGCTGCCCCCGAGGAGCCATGCGTCGATCTCATCTGCCTGCAGCTCTCGCTCTGACCCTGCTCGCCACGCCCGCCGGCGGAGCGGGGTGGACCGAAGTCGTCCCCGCCGCCGAGCGCACCCGGGCCTTCTTCACCGATGGCCCCGCCTGGCTCCTGCCCGAGGCCGAGCGAGATCGGCTCTTGGCGCTGCCGGAGAGCGAGCGGATCGGGCGGGTCGCGGTCTGGCTCGAGCGCGATCCGATTCCGGAGTCGCCCGAGAACGAGCTGGTCGAGGGGATTGCCGCTCGGCAGACTCGGATCCGGGTCGAAGGGCTGTCTTACTTCGATGACCGGGCGCGGTTGCTCTTTCTTCGCGGCGAGCCGACCGAACGGCGGAAGATCGAGTGCAGCGGCGCCTTCAAGCCGATGGAGATCTGGAGCTACGGCGGTGCCGGAGCGCCCCGCCGGATCGTGCTCTACGCGCAGCGTGCCGACGCGCCCTTTCGAGCCTGGGTGCCGACCGACTCGAAGCGTCGCCTCTACGAGTCGGAGATGGAGTACTACCTCGAGCAGTTCGAGGAGCTGCGCGGTCGGATTCGGGGCAAGCGGCCAGACCTGCAGCTGTGCCAGGACACCAAGTTCGTCGACGAGGTCACCGGCGTCAACGGACTGTTCGGCTTCGAGAAAGAGCGGATGACGGACGCCCAGGTCGACGCGCTGCTCGCGCCCCCCGGCAATCTCACGGAGTGGGCGCGAGAGGCGGCCGCCGACGAGGTCGAGACTCCGGAGCTCTTGCCGGTGTCGCGGATCGCTTTCGCTTTTCCCGAGCGGCGCGATCAGCGCATCGTCATGCGGCTGCGGATCGAGCTGCCGGCCGGTGCTCCGCTCGGGGTTTTCGAGGAAGTAGGCGGGGGGCGAGAAACGCGCCTGACGCTCTCCGGGCGGCTCGAGACCGACGACGGTATCTTCGAGGTCTTTCGCAACCGGTTCGTCGTGCCGCCACCCGGTCCGGACGTCCCGGTGGCGCTCGAGACCGAGCGCGCGCTGAGGCCTCGGGAGCGCTTCGTGCTCCGCGTCGCGCTCTCCGACGAGGTCACCGGGCACACCGCTTGGCTGGTCGCGGGATTCACCGTGCCGAACGAGCCGGTCCCGCTGCCGCCGGAGGAGGACACCGCGGGACCGGCGATCGTGGGCCAGGAGCTCGCGCTCACCAGGGTCTCGGGACGCGACACGCTGCTGCTCCTGCCTCCCGCCACCGACGTCGTTTTCGGCCTCTATCGCGCCGAGGCGATCGTCGCCGGCGATCGGATTCGCCGCGTCGGCTTCTTCGTCGACGGCAAGCTCTCGTTGACGCGAGGCTCGCCGCCCTGGAACGCCGAGCTCCGGCTGGCGACGATCCCGACGGAAACGATCGTGCGGGCCGAAGGCTACGACGCCAAGGGGGCGATCGTCGCCGCGGACGAGATCCTGCTCAACGAGCCCCAGGGCGAGGCACGCGTCAAGCTTCTCGCCCCGGCGCGTGGCAAGCGCGCCACGGGCAGGGTCGCCGCTCGAGCGGCCGTGGTCGTCCCCGAGGGCCAACACGTCGAGTCGGTCGTATTCAAGCTCAACGACGAGGTGCTCGAGACGCTCGAACAGCCGCCATGGGAGGCCGTGTTCGACGTTCCAGCAGTGGCAGGCGTGAGCTATCTCACCGTCACCGCGACTTACACCGATGGGACCACGGTGGAGGACTACAGGATTCTCGGCTCTTCGGACTTCTTGGAAGAGATCGAGGTCGACTTGGTCGAGATCTTCGCGACGGTTCTCGATCGCTCCGGCGCTCCGATCGAAGGGCTCGGGGCGGCGGATTTCACGCTGCTCGACAATGGCAAGCGGCAGGAGATCGAGCGCTTCGAGCTGGTGCGCGACCTGCCGCTCACGATCGGCCTGGTGCTCGACACTTCGGGTTCGATGCGGGAATCGATCGGAGAAGCCAAGCGTGCCGCCGCGGGCTTCCTGCGCGCGGTGATGACCCCCAAGGACCGTGGCTTCGCGGTTGGATTTTCGGATCGGCCCGCGATGTTGATGCCCCTCACGTCGGATCCAGGTGCGCTCGAAGTCGCCTTCCGCGATCTGCCGGCATACGGCAACACCGCCCTCCACGACGCGCTGGTGTTCTCCCTCTACCAGTTTCGTGGAATTCGTGGCCGCAAGGCGCTCGTCCTGCTGTCGGACGGTGACGACACCGCGAGCCTGGTCGGCTTCCACGACGCGCTGGCTTACGCGCAGCGCACCGGCGTCTCGATCTACACCATCGGCCTCGACGTCGGCGCGGGCAGCTTCGGCATTCGCGGCAAGCTCCAGGACCTGGCCGAGGAGACGGGCGGTCGCGTCTTCTACATCGACAAGGCGACCGAGCTCGCCGCGGTGTACGAGCAGATCGAGCGAGAGCTCCGCAGCCAGTACCTGCTCGCCTTCTCTCCCGACCCGCCCGCAGCCGAGGGGGAGCGACACGCCGTCGAGATCAAGGTCGGCCGCCCCGGATTGAAGGCGCGCGCGGCGCGCGGGTACACTCCCTGACCATGGCGACCTCCCGACGCGCAGTACTCGTTTGGATCGCCGCTCTGATCGCGGCGGGAGTGCTCCTGGCCGCGGCGGCGCCCATCGAGCTCGCCGGGTTCAACCGCACCTACACGGACCTGGTCGGCGAGCTCGAGCCCTGGGTGGCGGCGCCCATCCGGGTTCAGCTGCGCTCGCCATCCCAACGCCTCACGGTGCGCTCCAACCGGATCCGCGCGATCAAGGGGCCGGACGGCATCTTGGACGGCCAGCTCGAGCTCGACATCTTCGGCACAGGGGCACTTGTCGCCGAAGTCGACCTCGGCGGCGTTCTCGAGACCTTCAGCGACGAGCTGATCCTGCCGCCGCAGACTCTGGTGATCCCCGGCCGTGCGCGTCTCGAGCGCGTCGAAGGCGGGTATCGGGTGCGAGTCGAGGAGTTGCCGGAGCGGGTGCCGGTCCTCATTCAGTCGCGGCTCGCGAGCAATGTCATCAACCTCTGCGGCACCGCCGAGCTCCTGACGTTCGGGGCGGTCTCTTGCGACGGTCTGGAGGAGGCGCTGACCCGTCCCGCCGTGCCCATCCCGCGTGAAGCGGGCGAGGTCTACCTGTCCGATGCGGATCTCGATGCGAGCGATCGGTTGGCGCTCGACCGGCTCCTGACGACCGCTCCCTGACGGCGGGATCAGAGCGGCGGCATCGAAAGACCCGCGCGCGTCGCCGCGTCCACGATGGCTGCGTGCTCGGGTACCTGAAACAGGAAGCGCTGGCGGAGCCCAGCGGCGAGAAAGCCGGTTTGGCGGAGCAGTTCCTCGTAGGACCGCTGGAGATAGGGCAGAGGGTCCGATCCTGCGCGGCCATGAGCGCGCAGCCACTCGGCGCCCTTCCAGAGGTGGAGGTCGAAGAGCGAGGCGGAGGAGACTTCGGTACGCAGTTTCCGCTCCCGTTCGAGAGCGGCCATGGCGCGCTCGACCGCCGGCGCGCGCCCGCTCGTGATCGCGGCCTCCAGCCGCAGTGCCATAATCGTCATCAGGGCCTCGTCACCGTGGGTCGCCCGAAGGATTCGCTCCGCGTCGACGAACCGCGCGTCAGCCTCCTCGGGCCGCCGCTGACGCAGCTGCACCATGCCGAGGACGCGTTCGGCATCGGCGCGGGCGTCGACCTCGGCCACCAGCGACAGCGAAAAGAGCGCCTTGCGCGCCTCCGCGTGGGCGGCCTCGAGCTGGCCCAGGTCGAGGTGGCTCTCGGCGACCGCGATTCGCGCGATCGCCTCACCGACGATGTCGTCGCGCCCCTCGCGCATCAACAGCGCCTGCTTGAAGACCGGCGCGGCGGACGCGTAGTCGCCCAAACCGGTGAGCGCGCGGCCGAGGCCGATCAGGATGTACGACGAGTCGGATTCCGCGCCTTCTTTCGATGGCGCGGCCTCGGCTTCTCGATAGCAATCGAGCGCCGCGGAGAAGTTGCCGTCGGCGAGAGCGATGGCACCGAGCGCGGACAGGGGCGCGGCCAGTCCCCCGGCCCCACTCGCGCGGCGAATCTCGAGAGCGGCGTGCTGATGCTCGCGCGCCCGGTCGAGCCGATGCTCAGAGAGGGCGATGTTGCCGAGATGAAAACGGCACGTGGCGACCACCGTGCCGCGTCCGCTGCGATCGGCGATCTGCTGGGTTTTCTCGAACAGGTCCCCTGCCTCGGCGAGCCGTCCTTGCCGCACGAGCACGCGCCCGAGCTCGATCAGGAGAACCTCCTTCTTGCGATCGTCGGCGTCGCGTGTCGCGGCGAGCGCCTGGCGCAACGTCGCTTCGGCCTCGCGGTAACGGCCCGCTTTCTGGTCGAGCTCGGCGGCGACGGCCGCGATGGCCATCAGCCGCTCCGGCAGGTTCTGGCCGAGATTCAGCCCCCGTCGAATGGCTGTTTCGAGCTCGTGCAGGCGTCCGATTCGGCGCGCCAGCGGCAGTAGCGCCCAGAGCAGATCGAGCTCCAGCTCGGCGTCGCCGCCGCGCTCGCCGACTGCCGCCAATTCCGAGCGCAACGCGGCGAAGAGCTCCTCGTGTGACACATTCGAAGAGGCGGGCGCCTGGGCCGCGGCGATCAGGACGCGCGCGCCGTTCTCCTCGCCCGCGAGGAGCGGCCAAGCGCCCCAGAGCTCTTCGCCGGTCGAGCTGCGAGCAGCGAGCAGCTCGCCGAGCATGCGGCGCGCCGCTGCCGCGATCTCTTCGCCAAGACCCGCACCCAGCGCGAGCTCGACGGCAGGACAGGCGTGGGCGAGGCCATCGCCCCAGGGTCCGTAGCGCTCGATCAGCAGGCCGGCGGCCAGCCACCGCTCCTCCCAGCCTTCAGGAGCCGTCGGGGCGCCGGCGGCGAATGCAGCGGCGCGCAATTCCGCCCGCGGCACCGCGGTTCCGGCCAGGGCGAGAAAGCGGACCGGCGCCGGGTCGCCGAGGCGCGCCGCCTCGGCCTCGGCATGGATGCGGAACCGCGCCGAGGGCTGGAAGTCGGCCCTGGCCTCGGTGCCACTGAAGAAGAAGGAACCGAAGACCTGCCGGAGCTGCCGGTCGCGCACGAGGTAGAGCAGCGCTTCCTCGAGCGCGAAAGGATTGCCCGCGGCGCGTTCGGCAAGCCGCTCGGAGACTCCCAGCGGCAGCGCCAGGCCATGAAAGACCTGGAAGCAGAGACGCTCCCACGCCTCGCCGGCGAGAATGCCGAGCTCGACCTCGGGCACCTCGGCGAAAGGTGCGGGCCACGAGAAGCCGGCGCGCGAAATGAGCAGAAGATGGACGCCCTTGCCGAAGTCTCCGCGCCTCGAAACCTGCTCGATCTCGCTCCAGACCTCGGGCTCTGCGCCTTCGAGCGAATCGTAGACGAGCCAGAGAGGGCGTCTGCTGATGCCGCGCAGCAGGGCGTCGATGGGCGTCCCGATACTGCCTGCGGATGCGCCGGCCGTCCGGCGCCAGTGCGCTTCCCGCTCCGCTGCTCGGAGGACCTCCCAGGCGAGGCGGGTCTTGCCGACCCCGAGGGCGCCAGACAGCCGGGCGGCCGGCGAGCTCAGAGCCTCGGCCAACTCCTCCGACGGGCCGGGACGAGGCGTCCAGCGCAGAGTCCTCGCCAGCAGGTCGGGATTGCGCCACGGGGGCCGTCCCGGTGCCGTCGGCCTGAGCACGACGGTCGGGATCTGCCGGCCAGAGCCGAGCAGGAGATTGTCCGACCGCGCGGTCGCCCAGCGCCCTTCGAGACCGTGGGCCGCATGACCGGTCAGGTGGAGGGCGTCGACGGGGAGGGTAGGGGGGTGCATGTCGACCTCGGCGAGCAGAGCGTCGTCGAGGACCTCGACCGCTCCCGCGGCGACCGAGACGGCCCCGGGGAGCACGAGCGCACGAGTCCGTCCGTGGCCGACCTCCCACTGAATCCTGGCGAGCAGCTTGAGGGCCAGATGCGCGGCGCGATCGAAGACCGCGGGATCGGCGGCCAGAGGTGGAACCAGCCACGTCCCGGTGCCCGCGAACGTCGTGCCGGGCGTGTCGCCGGCGAACTGGCCGGCGCGGTCGGGGTCGAGCGGCTTGCCGTCCAGCCAGATCTTGACGACGGCCGCGGGAAGGCGGAGCGTGAAGACAGGAGGCTTGGCCTCGCGACTCACGGCCGCCGGGCGCATCGCCGTCGCCGGGCCGAAAGTTCGGCGGGTCTGTGATAGAAGAACCGTTCCTGGAGGATTCTTGCCATGGCATCACGCCGACTATTGAACCGGCTCTACTACTTTACCGTCGAAGACGAGGGGATTCTCGCCGAAGCTTTCCCCAAATTCGAGTCCGAGGCCTTTTTCATCGCCTATAAGGTGGATGGTACCGACGACGTTTTCGTCACCACCGCCGAAACCAAGGAGGCGATGGACCGTTACGACGTTCCCTACAACCTGCTCGCCGACGAGGAGTCGGGTCGGATCGCGTTGCTCCACACCGCTCAGTCGAAGGAGGAGCTCGCCGACCACGAGGAGTCGATCAAGGCCCTGGTGCTCGCGAACCGGGCGATCGCGGCGGCGTGTGTGGGGGTCAATGGCGATCCCGACCTCGGCTTCGATCTTTCGGCCGGAGCCGAGGACTTCACCTACTTCACCGCGCCCGCTGGCCACACTTTCGTCTGGCGCCTGTTCGAAGACCGCAAAGAAGCGACCCGATTTCTGAAGAAGCGGATGGCTGGCGACAAGAAGGCGCTCGAGTGGGCCGAATCGCTGCCGATCGCCTCCGCCAAGGAGCTCAAGAGCTACCACTGACGGTCCGGCCCGAGCCGCCCATGTCCGCCCGCGACCGGGAGACGCTCGACCTGTTCACCGAAGAGACCTATTCGGTTTCGCAGATCGGGCAGGAGCTCGCGTCCCTGTTGCGCGAAGCCTACGCCTCGGTTTGGGTCGCTGGCGAAGTGCAGCGCCTGCGCGTGCATCCGAGCGGCCATTGCTACCTGGAATTGGTCGAGAAGGGGGAGGGCGACGCCATCATCGGCAGGCTCGATGCGGTGATCTGGCGCGGCGACCTGGCGCGCATTCGGACCGCGCTGGCGCGTCATGGCCAGCGCCTCGGCGAGGGGCTGACGATCCGCTGCCGGGTCACGCTGGACTTCTATCCGCCGCACGGCAAGCTGCAGGTTCACGTCAAAGAGGTCGATCCTGTCTTCGCCCTGGGCCAGCTCGAGGCGCGCCGCCGCGAGACGCTCGCGGCGCTCGCGGCGGCAGGTCTCCTGGAGGCGAACCGCCTGCTCCCCTTCCCCGTTCTGCCGCTCGAGGTCGGTCTGGTCGCCTCGGTCGGGTCGGCTGCGTACCACGATTTCCTCTCGACCCTAGCGGAGAGCGGGTACGGCTTCCGCGTCACCGTCGTGCATGCGCCGGTGCAGGGGCGCGAGGCGGAGTCCGGGGTGGCGTCGGCCCTCGAGCTGCTCGCCGCGACGACCGTCGAGTGTGTGGCGCTCGTGCGCGGCGGTGGCGCTCGCAGCGATCTCGCCGCCTTCGACAGCCGAGCGATCGCCTTCGCCGTCGCCAGTTCGGCGCTGCCGGTACTGACCGGCCTCGGCCACGAGATCGATGAGTCGGTCGCCGACCGCGTCGCCCACGCGGCCTTCAAGACACCGACCAAGGTGGCGGAGCACCTGGTCGCGGCGATGAGGGCGGCCGAGTTGTCCGCCGAGCGCTCGAGGCAGCGCCTACGCGCGGCGGCTCGCCTGCCGCTCGCGGGCGCCGCGTCGGCACTCGCGGATGCCGAGCGCCGATTTGCCGGAGCGCGGGCTCGTCTGGCCAGGACCGGCGCACGCATCGAAGCGCTGGCTCGCGCGCTCGCCGCGACCGCGCCCATCGCCTTGCGGGGAGCGCGTGCGCAGGAGCGCGACGTGGGGCTACGGCTGGTGCACGCGGCGCCCAGAGCGCTCGCGCGCGCCGAGCGGGACCGGCGCGTGCGTGCCGCCAAGGTCGTCGCCTCGGCGCGCGCGCTCCTCGCCATGGAGCGAGTGCGTCTCGAGGGCCGAGGCCGTGTGGTCGCTGGGTTCTCGCCGGCGCGCACGCTGGGCCGTGGCTTCAGCATCACTCGGGACGCTGCGGGCCGGATTCTGCGCCGGCCGGAGGAGGTTCGCCCGGGCGACCGATTGACGACCGAGCTC
Source organism: uncultured Acidobacteriota bacterium (assembly GCA_963700315.1). Classification (GTDB taxonomy): domain Bacteria; phylum Acidobacteriota; class Thermoanaerobaculia; order Multivoradales; family JAGPDF01; genus JACTMI01. The sequence continues at coordinate 373,702 of CAVOXC010000013.1, forward strand.
GCAAACGGGCGAGTCGCGAGCCGAGTGGAGGAGACATGAGCGCGAAGCGAGAAAGCGTAGGTGGTGCCGAGACCAGCTTTACCGAGGCGATTCGAGAGCTCGAGGCGATCCTCGGTCGCATCGAGGGCGAAGCCATCGACGTCGACGCGCTGGCGACGGAGCTGGCGCGCGCAGCGCAGCTCCTCGAGACGTGCCGCGCCAAGATCCGCAAGGCCGAGCTCGAAGTCGCCCAGATCGTTCAGCGACTCGAACCCGAGGGGGGCGACCAGCCGATCTAGCTGCCCTCCGGAATCCAGACTGCGCACGGCCGGCTTGGCTTCGTCGCGCCCCGTCCCGCCCTGAAGAGCCATTCGATAGAGACAGTTGTGCGGTCGAAGCGACCTGGCAAGCAACTTGCCCCGGTCGAGGTCTGGCACGTGGCGCCGATGCCACCGCTGCAAGACTGGAGGCCAATCGTGACCGAGATCCCCCGACGATCCGCTGGAGCGGGCGATGGGTGGCGAATCGACAGCGTCACGTCTGCGCTGCTCCTACCGAGGGCTCCCCGATGATGACCGTGCGTTCGATTCTCGCCAAGCCCACGTCGGATCTCCACGCCGACTCGAGCCGCTCTGGCTCCCGCTCCGTGGACGAGATTCTGGTCGGAGTCTGCCGCGCCGTGGCGGAAGAGCTGGCGGACGTCGAGGTCGTTGTCGACTGCGATCCCGCCCGCCTCGAGATCCGGGTCGAAGACGTCGGCCGTTTCGCGCGCTGCGCCAGCCTGCTGCTCGACGCCGCGCGGGCGGGCCGGTCGCCGGCTGAAATCGACGTTTCGGCCCAAGTCGCGGGCACCATCGACGCGCCGCTGCTGCTGTTCTCGGTTCGAACCCTCGCGGTGGATTCGAGTCGCCTGGAGGAGCCTGCCGCCTGGGCTGAGAGTGGACCGGTCCGTATCGCCCGAATCAACACGCAGCGCGCCCCGGGCACGCTGCTCGTGTCGCACCGCAACAGCAGCGAGAGTCGGTTCTCGCTCGGTCTCGAGATCGCGACGAGCCTTGCCTCCCGCGCCGAGACCGCCTCGATCCAGCCGCTCGAGGCCAAGATCTTGATTGCGGACGACAACTCGCGCGGCCGTCGCGCGTGCCGGCGCCTGCTCGAAGCCGAGGGCTATACCGTGCTCGAGGCGACCCGGCCCCTGGAGCTGGTCGCGCAACTCGATCCCGACGAGACGATGGGAGTCCCGCCGGCGTGGCTCCTGATCGACGGGGATTGGGTCGGCTCAGGGAGGAGAAGCAGAGTGGGTCTGGTCGATCTGGTGGAGGCCTCGCTGCCTGCCGACCGGATCTTGCTGCTCGGTGGCGCGGGCGGACGCGAGCCGGCCGGGCCGGAGGCCTGGGGCTCGCTTGCTAAGCCGTTCACGGCGGCCGAGCTGCTCGAGCGGATCCGTCTCACCTCTCCGCAGTGCTATCTGCGGAACGCCGAGGCGGAGATGCCGTACTCCTTGAGCCGTTGATAGAGCGTGCTGCGTGGCACGCCCAGCCTTTCCGCGGTGCGGTCCACCTGCCCGAGCTCGAGCTCGAGGACGTGTTCGATATGGCGCCGCTCGACCTCGGCCAGCGTGAGGCCGCCGTCCGAGATCTGGGTCGACGGCAGAGTCGCGGCGGCTCCCGGCCCGTCCAGCCCCAGCGTCGCGGCGGAGAGTCGGCCGTCGCGCGCAAAGAGAGTCGCTCGCTCCAGCACGTTGCGCAGCTCGCGAATGTTGCCCGGCCAGCTGTAGCGGGCCAGGGTCTCGAGGGCGTCCCCCTCGAGCTCAGCGGCGCGCCCGGTGTCGCGTCGAAGTCGCGAGAGGATCGCTTCGGCGAGCTCGGGAAGATCCTCCGTTCGCTCCCGCAACGCCGGCAGCCGCAGAACCAGCGTATTGAGTCGATAGTAGAGATCGGCGCGAAAATCGCCGTTCTGGACCGCATTCGCGAGGTCACGGTGGGTGGCGGCGATCAACCGGACGTCCACCCGTTTCTCCACGGTATCGCCCAGCCTGCGGAAACGTTTGTCCTCGACGACCTTGAGGATCTTCGGCTGGACGCCCGGATCGATGTCACCGATCTCGTCCAGGAAGATCGTGCCTCGGTCGGCGATCTCGAACAGGCCCGACTTGTTCTGCACCGCGCCGGTGAACGCTCCCCGCTGGTAGCCGAACAGCTCGCTGTCGAGCAGCTCGCGCGACAGTCCGGCGCAGTTCAAGTCGACGAACGCCTCGCGGGCGCGCGGGCCCCGGCCGTGCATCCAGCGCGCGAGCACGCCCTTGCCACTACCGGTCTCGCCCAGGATGAGTACCGGGCTCTCGGCTCCGGCCGCGACGCGCGCCTCCCGTTCCAGGGTGCGGATCTTGCGCGAAGGACCGGCGAACGGATCGAGCTCGTCGCGGTCGACACGACGCTCTCCGGCTCGGTCGCGCCGCAGCGAGCGCCGCTCCTCGAGCGTGCGCTCGATCAGGCCGCGCAGCACGCCGAGCTCGACCGGCTTGGTCAGGAACTGATCGGCGCCGGCCTTGATCGTCGCTACGGCGAGCTCGATCTCGGTGTGTCCGGTCAGGATCAGAATCGGCACCTCCGGCTCGATCCGTTTGAAAACGGGGAGGAGGTCGAGCGCGGTGCCATCGGGCAGGGAATGATCGAGCAGCACCAGATCGGGCCGGAACTGCTCGAAGGCGCGCTGTGCCGAGACGACGTCCTCGGCTTCCTGGATCTTGTACCCTTGTGCTTCGAGGAGCTGGCGGATCGGTCCACGAATCTCGCGGTCGTCGTCGATGAGGAGGATTCGAGCGGAGTCTCTTGTCATCGGCTGGGTCCGGTGCGCCAGTATATGGTCGCGGAGTCCCGCCGAGTGGAGAATCGGCTCGGCGCGGTCTTGGCATCGTGCTCGACTCTGTCGACGAGTGTCTCGAAAGGGCGGGTCGGGGCGCCTGGCGACGTGCGACGTGATGGGCTCGATGCGCGGTACCCGCAGGGCTCGCCGGCCGTACGTTCCGGTGGTCGTGTCCTGTTGGTCGAGGACGAGGCGGCTGTCCGCGACTTGACTGCCCGCCAGCTGCGGCGGCTGGGCTACGAGGTCCAGGTGGCTCGTGACGCCGCCGAAGCGCTCCGCCTCGCGCAGGCCGAGCCGGACCAGCAGCTCGACCTCCTGCTTACCGATGTCGTCATGCCCGGCCTATCCGGGCCACAACTCGCGCGCGAGCTCACGTCGCGCCGGCCCGGCCTGCGCACTCTCTTCATCTCCGGCTACGCGCGCGACGCGGCAGTTCTGACCGAGGTGCTCGATTCGGGCGCCCGGCTGCTCTCCAAGCCGTTCGGGCAGGCTGAGCTCGCTCTGGCGCTGCGCGACGTGCTCGACGCCACGCCGCTCGGGAGCTGAGGTCCGGCCGTCCAGAGTCGGGACGGCCTCCCGGAGCGGGACGGCCGCGCCCCCGACCGATCGTCAGCGCCCCTCGCAGAGCGTTCAATTCAAATGACTTGCGGTTCTGTCGCGACTCTGGTCGAGTGGCACGAGGGTTGCGACCATCGCCGGGCATGATGAGCTCCGCAACCGTCGATACGAATTCCTCGCGTTCTCTCAGAATTCTTCTGGTCGAGGACGATCCGGACACTCGGCATCTCATTGCCGCTATCCTCGAACGCCGCGGCCATCAGGTTACCCGAGCGGAGGAGCTCGATGAGGCCGGGGCGCTGCTCGAGTATCGAGACTACGACGTGCTCTGTCTCGACCTCGATCTCGCCGGCCTCAATGGTCTCGAGGGTCTCGACTTGATCGACGAGGCCCGCGCCCGCCGTCCGCAGTTGCGAATCCTGGTCGAGACGGGAAACGGCAACCCGCGCGTGCATGACGCCTGTCGCGAACGTGGGGCGAACGGAATCTACCTCAAGGGAGCGCCAATCTCGGAGCTCCAGCGCCTCGTCGAGGCCTCAGGGAGAATCGAATGATCCACAAGACCCTGATCGACCGGGTGACCGAGCCGGGAGCGATCACCGCCGTCTTCCAGCCGATCGTCGCGATCCTCGGCGTCAGGCCGACCCTTCACGCGGTCGAGGGACTGTCTCGCGGTCCGAAGGGCACGACGATGGAAGCCCCGGATGTCCTGTTCGAGTTCGCTCGCCGCAAGCACCAGGAGGTGGTCGTCGACCGCGCGGCGATCGCCGCGATTCTCGCCGAGGCGCACAAGCTGCCCGACGGCTTGCCGATTCAGATCAACGTCCATGCCTCCACGATCGGACGCGATCCGAGCTTTGCTCAGTACCTCCAACACCTGTCGCTCAGCTCCGGAGTCGCTCTCGATCGGTTGACTCTCGAAATCCTCGAGCACTCCAACTACGTCGAGGAGTCGAACTATCTCGCCGCGATCGACTCGCTGCGTGCGGCGAAGGTGAGCATCGCGCTCGACGACGTCGGCGTCGGCACCTCGAATCTCCGAATGATCCTGCTGACGCGCCCCTCGCTGCTCAAGCTCGATCGCCTCCTGATCGACGGTATTGCGGACGACCTGTTCCAGCAGGCGACGCTGCGCGCGGTCCAAGTGATGGCGGCACAGGCGGGTGCCGCCATCGTCGCCGAAGGCGTGGAGCGGGCGTCGGACCTCGCGCTCTTGCAGCGACTCGAGGTCGATTTCGCCCAGGGCTACTTCTTCTCGCGCCCCCGTCCGGCCGAAGAGCTGGCCCTCAGCTTTCTGGACGCGCCGTACGAGCCCCGATCGATCGGAGGGGTCGAGCCAGTGGCCGAGCTCGCGGCGGCCGGCTGAGCATCGAGCGCGTCGAGCAAGGTGCGGTAGGCGAGATTCTCGAGGGATCGACGCAGCGACCCCTCCGGGCGCGGCTCGATCGCGATCGCTCGGTCCACGCAGGACTTGAGGCGCGCGCAATCGGGATCTGAGCGGCGGCGCGCAGCACTTCGCGCGTCTCGAGCACGAGGAAGAGCGGTTCGCCCGCTGCGCTGCGCGCGGGGCGCAATGCCACTTCGTGCGTCCTGGCCTCGCCCGAGGCGTCCGTGTCTTCGACCAGGATGCGCCAAGCTCTCCCGTCGATCCGCGGGCGCGCTCAGGCTCCGACTGGCAGGACCGGACCCAGAACGGGCAGCTCGAACCAGAAGGTGGTTCCGGTGTCGGGCGCGGAATCGAATCCGATCGTGCCGCGGTGGGCTTCCACCGCCAGTTTGCAAAAGGCGAGGCCGAGACCCATCGATCGCGTGCGGCCGCGCGCCGCGCCCTTGCCGACGTACTTGTCGAACAGCCGGTCGCGCAGCTCCTCCGGAACCCCAGGTCCGCGATCCCGCACCTCGACGCGCCAGTGGCCCTCTCGGCCCGGGACGGCCTCGACCTCGACCGGCTCGCTCTCCTCGCTGTAGACGAGGGCGTTCGAGATCAGGTTTGCGGCGACTCGCAGCACGAGCTCGGCGTCGCATTGGGCGCGGGCGTCCCGATCGGCGCGCGGGCGCCGATGGATCCGCCGCGTGCCGATCGGTCCGAAGGTGGCGACTGCGCGCTCGAGCAAGTCGTCGAGGTCGTGCTCGCCCAGCTGCAGCGGCAGCCGGCTCGACTCGAGCCGGTCGGCGTCGAGCATGGCGTCGACCTGGCGGACGAGCGCGCGAGCGCTCTCGAGGGCGCGCGCGACGAACTCCCGGTGCTCTCCGGCGAGGGTCTGCTGATCGAGCTCGAGCAGCTCGAGATAGCCTGAGACGCCCATCAGAGGCGAGCGCATGTCGTGCGCGACCATGTGCACCAAGTCGTGGCGGAGGTTCTCGAGCTCGCCCAGCCGTCGGTTGCGCTCGTCCAGCTCGGCATTGCGCCACTCGAGCTCCTTGCGCAGCTGGCGGAGCTCGAGATGGGTCGAGATCCGGGCGCGCAGCTCCTCGAGGTGAAACGGTTTGGTGATGTAGTCGACGCCGCCCGCCTCGAAAGCGGCGAGCTTGTCCTCGGTCTGACCGAGAGCCGAGAGAAACAGCACGGGGATGGCGGCGAGCAACGGCTCCGCTTTGAGCGCGCGGCAGACCTCGTACCCGTTCATCTCGGGCATGTCGACGTCGAGCAGGATCAGATCGGGCGGGGAGGCCGTCGCCGCCGCGAGCGCCGAGGGACCGTCCGCTGCCGGTCGAATCTGGAAGCCGGCCCGCGACAGCAGGCGCTCGAGCAGCCGGAGGTTGGCGGGCGTGTCGTCGACGACGAGAATGTCGGCTCTGGTCTCCACGGGCCGGTCTGCCGGAAGGGCGCTCATGGCGGGCGATCAGTGTAGCGCAGCGCTCGACGCCATGGGCTCGAGATCAGCCGTGGACGGTTGGCGCGATCCCGAGCTGGCCGGCCAGCTCGGCTTCGGCCTCGAGCCAGCCACGGAAGCGAGCTTCGAGGGCGCCGGCGTCGACCGCCCGTCCGGCCAGGCGGTGGAAGAGCCGCCAATGGCGCGCCTCGGCGGGCCCGAGCTCGTGCAGGAGCCGCTCGACCTCCGCATCGCGCCCGCCGAGCTCGGCCAGGAGCAGCGTGAACCGCTCGCAGCTGCGCGCCTCGATCAGCGCGCCGAAGAGCAAGCGGTCGACCTTGGTCCAGGGCTCGCGTCCCGACTCGATCCGCCGGCGCAGCTGTCGTGCCCAAGGGTTGGTGCGGCGACCCGCGAGCCCCCAGCCCCGCTTCTTCAGTATCGTGACGACGCGCCGGAAGTGCTGGACCTCTTCGGCGGCGAGCGCGCCGGCGCGCTCGGCGAGCTCTAGATCGTCAGGATAGAAGCCGACGAGCGAAAGGGCGTACTGCGCCACCTGCTGCTCGCAGACAGCGTGGTCGGCGAGGAAGAGGTCGAGGCGCGAGGCGGCGAGCGCCGCCCACTCGGCGCGCGTCCGGGCGAGCAGCGGAAGCTCGGCGAGCGTCGCCTCGAGGCCGGCGGCGGATACGTTCGTCGGGGTCATACCGGCAGTCTAGGGGATCGCCAGCGCGCGTGGCTGGATCGCCCGAGATCGCCGCGCGACCTGGACCCGGGACACGGGCGCTGCTGAGGCGGAAAACCCGACCGGTGGCGCGGCCGTATAGGCTGCCGTGGACCCGGCTCCGCCCGGGCTCCGTTCGTCCATCCAGAGGGAGAGAAGCCATGGAGCAGACCAGATGAGAGGCCCCGTTCGCCGCCGAGCCGGCTTGACCGCGGCCGCGGTCGTCCTGGCGTTGCTGCCGGGAGCGTTCCCGGCACATGCGTCGGAGGCCAGCGCCCAGCTACCGGTCGAAGAGCTAGTGCTCGACAATGGCATGAGATTCCTGCTCGTACCGCGGCCCGAGCAGACCACGGTCATGGGCGGCTGGGTCGCCCACGTCGGCTCGGCCAACGAACGACCGGGCATTACCGGCGTCGCCCACTTCTTCGAGCACATGATGTTCAAGGGCTCGCGCGTCATCGGCACGAAGGACGCTGCCCGGGACGCCGAGATCATGGCGGAGCAGGAGCGGCTGCAGGAGCAGATCCGGGCGCTCTATGCGGTGCAACGCGCGCGCTACCGCCGGGGCGAGATCGACGATCCGTTCGACCCCGACGCGCGCCCCGAGGAGCTGGTCGGTCTCGAGGCGCGTTTTCAGGAGCTCGTCGAGAAGCAGCGCGACCTGATGGTCAAGGACGAGTTCGACAAGCTCTACACCGAGGCCGGCGCCTCCGGCATGAACGCCACCACCAACTGGGACTCGACGGTCTATTTCATCACCGTACCCGCCAACAAGCTCGAGCTCTGGTTCTGGATGGAATCGGAGCGGCTGCTGCAGCCGGTCTTCCGCGAGTTCTATTCCGAGCGTGACGTGGTGCAGGAGGAGCGCCGACTGCGCGTCGAGTCGACGCCGACGGGTCCGTTCGAAGAGCAGCTGAGCGCGATGTTCTGGACCTCGCACCCCTACAAATGGGACACCCTCGGCTGGATGAGCGATCTGAAGATGCTCTCGATGGCCGACGCTCAGGACTTCTTCTCGACCTACTACGCACCGAACAACATCACCGCCGCACTGGTCGGCAACTTCGACGTCGCCGAGGTCGAGCGCCTTGCCGAGAAGTACTTCGGCCGCATCCCACGAGGCAAGAAGCCGGTCCCCGACGTCGTCACGCTCGAAGTGCCGCAGCTTGCCGAGAAGCGGATGAATGCCGAGTGCGACTGCCAGCCGCAGCTCTCGATCCAGTTCCACACCACGCCCTTCCAGCACAAGGACAGCTATGTTCTCGACGTGATCGAGGGGCTGCTCAACGGCGACACCGGGCGGCTCAAGAAGAACCTCGTGCTCGACCGGCAGATCGCGGCGTCGGCGAACGCTTCCCAGCAGTCGTGGAAGTACAACGGTCTCTTCGTCGTCACCGCCGAGACCAAGGGCGACGCGACGCCGGTCGACCTCGAAGCCGCTCTCGGCGCCGAGCTGGAGCGTCTGCAGAGCGACTCGGTGCCCGCCGTGGAGCTGCAGAAAGTCAAGAATCAGATCGCCGCCGACGCCTTCCGCCGGCTCGAGAGCCCGTTCTTCCAGCTGATTCAGCTCCTCTTCTACGACGGTTGGGGGGACTGGTCCTACCTCAATACCTGGGCCGACAAGACCCTCGCAGTCTCGGCCGAGGACGTGCAGCGCGTGGCGAAGAAGTACTTCACCAAGCCACAGCGCACCGTCGCGACGTACTTGCGCAAGGCCGGCACCGCGGCGGAGCCGGTGCCCGCCGAGCTCGCCGACCTGCCGGCGCAGCTCCAGCAGCAGGTGATGGGACAAGTTCGCCAGGTCCGCGGGATAGAGGATCCGGCGCAGCTCGAGGAGATGCTGGGTCAGCTCGCGACGCAGAGGTCGCAGGTGCCGCCCGAGCTCGCGAAGATCATCGACCTCTTGGAACGCGAGGCCCGCCAACGCCTCGACGAGCTCCAGGCGGCGGCCAGGGAGGGGAAACCATGATGCGCCATTCGATACCAGTTGCCGCGGTCGCTCTGTTCGGCCTGACTCTCCCCGCGTTCGCGGTGTCCAAGACCACGGCGGCCATCCCCGCGCGCCCGGAGCTGCTGCAGTACCAGGAGCTCCAATTCGAGGTTCCCGAAGCCGCGAAGTACCGCCATGTGCTTCCCGGAGGCGTCGTCGCCTATGTCGTCGAGGAGCATGCGCTGCCGCTCGTCAAGATTCAGGCGAGCTTTCGCACGGGCGCATTTCGCGAGCCCGACGGCAAGAGCGGGCTCGCCGATCTCGCCGCCACCATGCTGCGCAAAGGGGGTACCCGAGCTCTCACGCCCGAGGAGTTCGACGAGAAGGTCGACTTCCTCGCCGCGGGTTTGACGTCGTCGACCGCGGACCTCTCGGCCACGGCTGCGCTCGATGTCATCACGCCGGCGCTCGCCGAGGGGCTCGATCTCTTCTTCGCAATGCTGCGCGAGCCCCGCTTCGACGACGAGCGCCTCGGCATCGAGAAGGGCCTGTTGCTCGAGGCAATGAAGCAGCGTAACGACGACGCCGGCTCGATCCAAGGGCGCGAGTGGGGCTTCTTGATGCGCGGCGCCGAGCACTTCTCGGCCCGGCCGATGACCGCCGCGGATCTCGAGGCGATCACTCGCGAGGACCTCGTCGCATTCCACCGCGACACCTACGGCGTCGAGAATCTGGTTCTCGCCATCTCCGGTGACGTCGAGACCGAAGCTGTGCTCGCCGATCTCGGCCGTCGTCTCGCGGGCTTCGTCGCGGCGGCGCCGTCGCCGGCCTGGCCACCGGCAGGCCCGGATTTTTCGCCGAAACCCGGCCTCTACCATGTCGAAAAGGACATCCCCCAGGGCAAGGTACGCATCGGCCATCTCGGGCTCGAATGGAAGGACTGGAGCGATCCCGAGATGTATGCCGTCATGGTGATGAACGACATCCTGGGCGGCGGTGGCTTTACCTCGCGCTTGACCAAGCGGATCCGCTCGGACGAGGGACTCGCTTATGGCGCCGGTTCTGGCTACGGCATCGGGGCGTTCTGGCCGGGTATCTTCCAGATCGGTTACAGCTCGAAGAATCCGACCGTCGCTCTCGCGGCCGAAATCGCGCTCGAGGAGCTCGAGAAGATCCGCACCGCACCGCCCAGCGAGGAGGAGCTCAGGGTCTCGAAAGCGTCCTTCATCGACACCTTTCCGCGCGCCTTCGAGTCGGCGACCCAGATCGCTCGGACCTTTGCCGCGGACGACCGCATCGGCCGCCCGGCCGACTACTGGTCCCGCTATCGGGATCGGATCGGCGCGGTCACCGCGGAGCAAGTCGTGGCGGTGGCGCGCAAGCACCTCCACCCCGATCAGCTCGTGATGCTGGTGGTTGGCAAGTGGGAAGAGATCGCGCCCGGAGATCCAGAAGGTCGAGCCAAGATGGCGGATCTGTTCGGCGGTGGGGTCGAGCACCTGCCGCTGCGCGACCCGCTGACCCTCGAACCGAGGCCATAGGAGGCGAGCCCGGGCGCCTGGATCGATTGCGCGGGGCTGGGTCGGGCACCCGGCCCCTCATGGTGCCTCGGGCTCCCGCATCGGCCCGCGCCGCGCTAGGGTTGCGTTGGTGGACCTGTCGACCCGATACCTCGGCTTCGAGCTCGACGACCCGCTGGTCGTCGGCGCGTCGCCGCTGGCCGACGATCTCGACCTGGTGCGTCGGTTGGAGGACGCGGGCGCCGCGGCAATCGTCCTGCGCTCGCTGTTCGAAGAGCAGATTGCGCCCCGACCGCCCCGACCGGCGCCGAAGCAGCGCGGTCAGCGCGGCTTTGCGACGGCTCCTGAGCCGCCAGGGCCACCCCAGTTCACACTCGCCCCGGACGAATACCTGGCGCACCTGTTCGCGGTCAAGCGCGCGGTTGCGATTCCGGTCGTCGCGTCGCTCAACGGCGTGACCCTCGGCGGCTGGCTCCGGCACGCCCAGCTGCTCGAGGAAGCGGGCGCCGACGCCGTGGAGCTCAACGCCTACCGGGTGGTGACGAATCCGGAGACGACCTCCCGCGATATCGAGGAGGGCCTGATCGAGATGGTGACCGCGGTGGCCGACGCGCTGCTCGTGCCCGTCGCAGTCAAGCTCTCGCCGCACTACACGGCGCTGCCGCACCTCGCGCGCCGCCTCGACCGCGCCGGCGCCGCCGGCCTCGTGCTGTTCAATCGTTTCTACCAGGCCGATATCGACCTCGAGGCGTTCGCAGCGGTCGCCGATCTGCGCCTGTCGAGCTCCGACGAGCTGCTGCTCCGGCTACGCTGGATCGCCGTGCTGCGCGGCGCGATCGAGGGCTCGCTGGCGGCGACCGGCGGCGTTCACGGGTCGCTCGACGTGCTCAAAGCGATCGCCTGCGGCGCGGACGCGGTACAGATCGTCTCGGAGCTGTTGCGCCGCGGACCCGAGCGCCTGGCCGAGCTGCGCGCGGAGATCGCCTCCTGGCTCGAGGCCCACCAGTTCGACTCGCTGTCGGAGCTCCAGGGGAGCCTCTCGCTCGCGCGCTGCCCGGATCCGACGGCGTACGAGCGCGCCGAGTACCTGCATGTTCTGCAGAGCTGGCCGCAACAGTCCTGAGGCACCGGGACCGTCGCTTTCGGCGCGGCCGCGCCTGCGCTAGCCTCGCGCCCGGTGAGCCCCTCTTCGAGCTCGTGGTCGTTGGCCGGCGCATCTCGGGGCGCCCGGCGCTTGCGCGCGGGCCTGCTCGGGCTCGCGGCCGGCTCGCTCCTGTTGCTCCGCTCGCCGATCGAGCCCTGCGTCGATCTGTGCACCTACTACGCGGCGGGCCGAGTGGTCGCGGCCGGTGCGCCGGCGGGGGCCTACGACCGGGTCGCGCTGACAGCCGCGCACGTGGGGACACACGCAGGCACGAAGAGGATCGGCGGATTCCTCTACTCGCCGCTCTACCTGCCCGCGGCGGGACTGCTCGCCCATTTTCCCTACCCGGCGGCCGAAGCGCTCCATCGAGTCGCCGGCGCGCTGCTGCTGGGTTGCGGTCTCGCGCTCGTGCTCTTGCGTCTCGGCGATCCGCTGCTCGAGCTCGCGCTCGCCTTGGCGTTCCTGCTCTCCCACACCGCGTGGACGCAGTTGATCTTCCAGAACTGGGGGATCGGCCTCTTCGCCGCGCTCGCCGCGGCCCTCGCCGCCGGGCGGACAGGGCGGGGCGCCGCGGCCGCTCTGTCCTGGGCCCTCGCGGGGCATCTCAAGATCTTCGTCGTTCTCATGGCGGCGCCGCTCGTCGCCACCCGCTGGTGGCGGCGGATCCTCTTGGCGGCGCTCGCCGCGCTCGCACTGGCGCTGCTCTCGCTGCCTTGGGTGGGCTTGGCATCCTGGCGTGCTTGGATCGACTCGATCGGCAGCCTGTCGGCGCGCGGGGTGACGCCCTACTACAACAAAGTCTCGCTCGCCGCCGGGCTGGCGCGGTTCGCGGTGGATCCGCGCGCCTGGCTGGCCCCGCGCGAGCCCGCCGCGGAGCTCTTGACCAGGGCGCTGCTCGTGCTCGGAGTGGCCGTCTTGGTTGCTGTGACGGCGCGGCTGCGACGCGATCCGGAGCGCCTGCTCGCGGCATCGATCGCTACCGTGCTGCTCTTCGTGCCGCAGATCTGGGATCACACCGAGATCCTGCTCTTCGTCGCGCTGCCGGCGCTGCCGCGCCGCGCGCTCTGGTGTCTTGTCGGTTGCCTCGCCCTGACCGTCGGCTACGCTCCCTTGGTGGCGCGAGGGCTCGCGGGGGCGCTGGGCGGCAGCGCGGCGCCCGTAGCCGTCGCCGCGCTCTTGATGCTCTACCCGCTGCTCAATCTGGCCGTCCTCGGCTCGACGCTCGCCGCCGGACCGCGCGCGACGACGGTCGACGATGCCTGAGCTGCCCGACCTCGAGGTCTTCCGGACCGCGCCGTGAGGGTTGAGCTTGCCTCAGGCGGCGACCAGCTTTGGTTGGAACTTGACGATGCGGTCGCGTCCGGTCTGCTTGGCCCGGTAGAGCGCGGAGTCGGCGGAGCGAAGCAGCGCCTCGACGGAGTCGGCGTCGGCGGGGAAGGCGACCAGCCCGAGCGAGACCGTCACGGGTCCGACGGTATCCCGGCCGAACTGGAACGGATTGTCGCGCATCTGACCCAGTAGCTGCTCACAGCGCCGGCGCGCGTCGTCGAGCGAGCACTCGGGCAGCACCAGGCAGAACTCCTCTCCACCGTATCGGCAGAGGATGTCCTCCTGACGGAAGTTCCGGCGCAGCGCCTCGGCGAAGCGCTGGATCGCGAGATCGCCGGCCTCGTGGCCCCAGGTGTCGTTCAGGCGCTTGAAGTGGTCGAGATCGGCCATCGCCACCACCAGCGGCTGGTCGCGCCGCCGGCAACGTTCGATCTCCCGCGGCATCGCCTCTTCGAGGAAGCGGCGGTTGTAGAGGCCGGTGAGGGCGTCGCGAACCGACTGTGCCTTGAGCTTCTCGCGCAGCGCGAGGTTGCCGAGCGCGAGGCCGAGCGCGTTGGCGATCGCTTCGAGCTCTTCTCTGCGCTCTTCGATCGACTCGCCTGCGAGCGTTTCGTTCGAGAAGGAGATGTGAAGCAGACCGAGGGCCTCACCTTGGGAGACGAGCGGCAGACACACGTAAGGGTCGCGCAGGCCATTCCGTCCGCCGAGATGGGCGCAGACGAGCTTGCGGTCGGCGCTTTCGACGAAGTGACTCTGCCCCTTGCGCAGCGCCCAGCAATCGTTGGGCGTCGCGAGCTCGTCCTTGGCTGGCGGCAGCGGGCCGAACCGGGCGCGCAGCTCGAGGTCGACGCGCGACGCGCTGATGGTGTGGAGCGTACCCGAACCGCTCGGCAGGAGAACCGGCGTGAGCCGCTCGAAGATATCGATCGCCTCGGTGGCGTCGGCGGCGGTCTGGAGCATCTGGGAGAGCTCGTGGAGGCGCGAGGATTCCCGGTTGCGACGGCACAGACGGTCGGCCATGCCGTTGAAGGTCTTGGCGAGGCGGCCGATCTCGTCGTCGGCGAGCGCGACCGCGCGCACCGACAGGTCGCCCCGTTCGAGCGCCTCGGAGGCGCGACTGATCGAGCGAATCGGGATCAGCAGGCGGCGGGCGAGCGCGAGCGCGACGAACAGGCCCAGGGGGAGAGCGATGACCAGGCTGCCCCCGGCGACCCAGGTCGCCATCCGCCGGCGGAGCTCGACGCGCTGCGCCGCCGCCGCCAGCCGTTCCCGCTCGACCAGGAGCATCGACTCGTCGATCGAGCTCATCTGTTCGAACAACCGCTTGCCGGCGCCGCTGGTGACGGGGAGAATCAGCTCACGATGCCGTTCCAGGCTGAGCTCCGATACCAGCGCCGTGACCGGCGACAGCGCGCCCCCGGCGGACTCGGCGGCCGCCGACCGCAGGCCCTGCCGGGCCGTTTGGGCGAACCGGTCACTGCGAGTGAGGACCTCCCGCCAGCCGTCGACGAGGTCGGCTCGGCTCGTGGTGGCGAACGCGGTCTCGGCGACGGCGCGGAATCGGGCGAACGCCTCCAGCACGTCGGTCGCGCTCGGGGAACCGGTCTCCCGATGGCGCGAGAAGGCGGCGGCGAGATCGATCAACCGGGCGCGGGCCTCGATGGCGGCATCCACGTGTTGCGGCGGCGTCGCCTGGCGAGCGGCGATGACCGGCTCGGCGACCTCTCGGCGCCACTGCCCGAACAGCCTCTCGATCTCGTGCAACCGTGCGAGCTGGTAGTCGTCCCCAGCGAAGAATCCGTCGAGATCCTCCACGGCACGCGGCCACTCGCGCAACGTGTCCTCGTACGGCGCCAGAAACGGCTCTTCTCCGGCGATCAAGAACCCGCGGACCCCGGTCTGGGCGTTGACGAGGAGCAGGCGAAGCGATCCGACCCTCTCGACGACCCTGTCGATCCGTTCCATCTCGGTCTGAGCCTTGGTGGCCGCGTGCAGGGCGCCGTAGATCGCGCAACCGGCCAACATCGCCAGGGCGAGCGGTGCTCCCACGGCGAGGAGCAGGCGGTGCGAGAGTCGCCGCGGCAGGGCGAGCCTGAGTCGGTTCCGAAGCGCTCTCATCGGTCGCTCCTTCCTTCGTCGATGCGGCGGGTCCGCGGCGAGGCGTATGGCAGCGGGTGGGGTGCGCTCATGGCGAGACCGGAGAGAGCAAGGCCCGCGCCACCCGCCAGGGCGGGCGAGCGGGCCTCCAGGCGGATCGCGGAGGGTCCGAGAACTCGTTTGTATTCCTCTACTTACAATGTTCGGTTGGTGCGGCCGAGAGCGCGCCGGGCGATGCGCCTCGGTGCGGGTCGGGCGGGGGCCCCGGTCCGAGTTCCGGAACCCGGAGTCGGAAGTCCGAGATGCGCGATCTGATCGCCCGCGGCCTCCTGCTCCTGATCGTCGCTCTGCTCGCGGGGTTCGCGTGGCTGACTCGCCACCCCGAGAGCCCATGGATCGATCGCGCGGCCGAATGGCCGGCGATCGGCGGCCTGGCGGATCGCTTCCGGACGGCCTACCGCCCCGCGCCGGAGCCGGCGATTCGCGGACCCGAGGCGCCGGGCGGACCGGAGATCGTGATCGTGGCGATCGGTGAATCGATGCCGCCAGGCCGAATCGCCACCCCGGTCGGGAAGCCGCAGTTCGAGAGCCATGCGCCCCGCCTGCCCGTGGGTCCTCCACCGCTCGGGCGCGAAGCGCAGCCGGTCCTGCCCCTGCCGGCGCGCCCGGCGACAGCGGCGCAGCGCCGAGCGGTCGAGGCTCTGCTCGGTACGGACGCGGTCGAGACGGCGATCGGACCGTACGCACTGCTCCATGCTGCCGCCGCTCGACCACCCGTCGAGCGCTGGGCGGCGCTGGCGGCGGCGCTCGACAGCGGCTTCGCGGAGCGCTTCGGCGTGGCGCCGATCGGCGCGCCGGCGGAGACCGTCGCGCTCTTTGCCGACGAACAGAGCTATCGCGGGCTGCAGAGCTCGGAGCGGCGTCTGGCCGGCCTCGACGCCAGCGGACATGCCAGCGGCGGCTTGGCGGCGCTCTACTCGGGCATCCGCTCGCGCCAGGAGCTCGAATCGACTCTGGTGCACGAGATCGCCCACTTCCTCGAGCGGCGAGCGCTCGGGCCCGCGCTTCCGCCCTGGCTCGACGAGGGGCTCGCCGAGGACCTCGCGCAGACGCCGTTCGACGGCGCCAACTTCCTGTTCGGCACGAGCCGGGTCGACGTCGAGCGCCGAGGCTCGCAGCTCGTGGTGCGTGGCGCGCTCGCCTCGCTCGACGAGGTCGATCGCGCGGCGCGCGAGGGGCGCCTGCCGCCGCTCGAGACGCTGGTGGCGCTCGAATGGGAGCTCTTCGTCGGCGCCGAAGCAACCCTCCACTACGGCGCCGCGCTCTGGTGGGTCCGCTACCTGCTCGACAGCGGCGACGCGGCGCGAGCCGGCGCGTTTCGCGGCTTCCTGGCGACGATCGCCCAAGGCGGACCGGCGGATGGGGAGCGCCTGCGCGCTCGGCTTGGCGCCGAGTGGGACGAGCTCGAGCTCGACTTCATCGCTTGGATCGCCGTCGAACGAGACCGGCGGCTGACCGCGGTGGGGCTGCCGTCGCGTCAGGGGCCGCGGCCCTAGCTCAGTCGCGCGGGGAGCCCAGAGGCTCCTCCAACCGCCAGGCGGCGTTGCCGTCGCGGTAGCGCTCGAGCTTCCAGATCGGCGCCTCGCGCTTGACTCGCTCGAGGGCTCGGCGCGCGGCCTCGAACGCCGCGTCGCGCCGAGGCGAGGCGCAGGCAATGGCGATCGACGTCTCGCCGATGCCGAGCTCGCCGACCCGATGGACGATGGCGCAGGTCAGGCCATCGTGCTCGCGCTCGAGGTCGGCCGCGATCGCCGCGAGGACCGCTTCGGCCATCTCGCGGTAGGCCTCGTAGCGGATCCCGGCGACCTCGCGCCCGTTGTGCCGATCGCGGACATTGCCGAGAAAGAGCGCGACCGCGCCGCAGGCGGGGCCCCGGACCTCGGCAACCATGGCGTTGGGGTCGATCTCGTCGTCGAGGACCCGGCCGGAGCCCACGTTCAGCCTCCGGAAACGGGCGGCAGCAGCGCGACCTCGTCGCCGTCGGCGAGCGCACGGCCGCGGCCCACGACCGCTCCGCCGACCGCGAGGGCGAGCACGGGGGCGATCGGCGCCAAGGCGGGATGCCGGCGGACGAGCTCGTCGGCCAATTCGCCGGCAGTCATGCCGTCGGGGACCTCGACCGCGCTCTCGCGCGCGCCCAGCGCGTCGGCTGCGGTGGCAAAGGCGAGCAGTCGGAGTCGCATCGATTCCACGATAGCAAAGCGCCGGCCGATAGAATCGCGGCGACCCGAGGAGGCGACGTGACGATTCTGAGGTCGGACCTGGAGCCGGACGAGACGTTCGAACGCCGCCGAGCGCACTGGTTGGCGGAGCTCGAGAAGCTCGCCGGCGAGGAGCGCACGCTCGAGCGCGGTGGCGGCGAGAAGGCGCTCGCTCGCCTGCGCGAACAGGGGAAGATGACGGCCCGTGAGCGGATCGTGGCGCTCTGCGATCCCGACAGCTCGTTCCTGGAGCTCGGCGTCTGGGCCGCGCACGGGCTCTACCAGGAGTGGGGCGGAGCGCCAGCGGCGGGCGTGGTCACGGGAATCGGCAGCATCCACGGTCGCGACGTGATCGTGGTCGCCGACGATCCGACCGTCAAGGCGGGCGCCAAGTTCCCGCTCGGCATCAAGAAGCTGTTGCGCGCGCAGGAGGTCGCGCTCGAGAATCGCCTACCCATCGTCTACCTTGTCGATTCGGCGGGCGTCTTTCTGCCGATGCAGGACGAGATCTTCCCCGACCGTGATCACTACGGGCGGATCTTCTACAACAACGCGCGGTTGTCGGCGGCGGGCGTCTTTCAGATGTCGGCGATCCTCGGCTCCTGCGTCGCCGGCGGCGCCTACTTGCCGATCATGAGCGACGAGTCGCACATCGTCGAGGGCACCGGCTCGATCTTCCTCGCCGGCGCCCACCTCGTGCAGGCGGCGATCGGCGAGCGCATCGACAACGAGTCGCTGGGTGGTGCGGTGGTCCAGACCGACATCTCGGGCGTGGTCGATCACCGCCACCCGGACGCCGCCTCCTGCCTCGCGCGCATCCGCTCGCAGTTCGAGCAGCTCGCCGCCGGCCTGCGCGCACCCTTCGCGCGGCGCGAGCGGCTCGCGCCCCGTCACGACCCCGAAGAGCTGCTCGGCCTGCTGCCGATCCAGCGCGGCCGTCCCTACGACACCCACGACCTGCTCGCCCGACTCCTCGACGACTCGGACTTCGACGAGTTCAAGCAGGACTACGGCCAAACGCTGGTCTGCGGTACCGGTTGGATCGAGGGGCACGCGGTCGGCGTCGTCGCCAATCAGCGCTCGATCGTTCAGAAGAAGACCGGGCTCGAGGCCAAGGACAAGGAGCTCCAGATCGGCGGGGTGATCTACAGCGACTCGGCCGACAAGGGAGCGCGCTTCGTCGAGATCTGCAATCAGAAGAAGGTCCCGCTCGTCTTCCTGCAGGACGTCACCGGCTTCATGGTCGGCTCGCGCGCGGAGCGCGGCGGCATCATCAAGGACGGCGCCAAGATGGTCAACGCCGTCGCCAACTCGGTCGTGCCCAAGATCACGATCTTCGTCGGCAACAGCTACGGCGCCGGCAACTACGCGATGTGCGGCAAGGCCTACGGCGCCCGTTTCCTGTTCGCCTGGCCCTCGGCGCAGATCGCGGTGATGGGGGGCGAGCAGGCGTCGCGGACGCTGCTCGCGATCCAGCTCAAGAACCGCGGCGCCGAGGTGAGCGAGGAGGAGAAACGCCAGCGCCTCGCCGACATCCAGAAGCGCTACGCCGACGCCATGGACCCCCGCTACGCCGCCGCCCGCCTCTGGGTCGACGCCATCATCGACCCGCGCGCGACCCGCACCGTCCTCGCTCGCGCCCTCGAGGCGCTGCGGCAACAACCCCGAGATCCCGGAGTTCAAGACCGGGGTGTTGCAGACGTGAGGGGCTCCGCCTCGTGAGCGCCGCACCGGAGAATCTGGTCGCCGCGTACATCGAGCGGTGGCGCCACGCCGGCGCCGCCGAGCGGGCCAATAAGGACTCGTTCCTCTCCGAGCTCTGCCGCGCACTCGACCTCGAGCAGCCGCAGCCGAAGACGAACGACGCCGAGAGGGACCGCTACGTCTTCGACAAGAAGGTCCGCCGTGCGCGCGAGGGGGGTTCTTCGCTCGGCAAGATCGACCTCTACCGCGCGGGCTGCTTCGTCCTCGAGGCTAAGCAGATCAAGCCCGAGAAGCGGGAGACGCCGGCCTGGAACCAGGCGATGAACGACGCTCACGGCCAGGCCCTCGGCTACGCCAAGAGCCTGCCGGAGCCGCCCCCGTTCGTCGTCGTCTGCGACCTCGGTTACTGCTTCGATCTCTACGCCTCCTTCGACGGCTCGGGCGCCTACCGCCCCTTCCCGGACGCGTTCCGCAAGCGGCTCTACTTCGCCGACCTCGAGCGCCACGCCGACGCGCTGCGCGCGCTCTGGCTCGATCCGCTCTCGCTCGACCCTTCGCGCCGGCAGGCGAGAGTCACTCGCGAGGTCGCAACCAGGATCGCCGATCTCTCCAAGGAGCTCGAGGTGTCGGGTGGCGATCCGGAGATCGTCGCGCGCTTCCTGATGCGCTGCCTCTTCACGATGTTCGCCGAGGACGTCGGGTTGCTGGAGGGCAAGCCCTTCTCGCGCTTTCTCGAGGAGTACTGGCTGCCGCATCCGAAGTCGTTCCCGGGCGGCATCGCGACGCTCTGGCGCGCCATGAACGAGGGGGGCGAGACGCTGGTCGGCAAGATGCTCCGCTTCAACGGCGGCCTGTTCAAGGACCAGTCGGTGCTCGCGCTCTCGCGAGAAGCAGCTAGCGGCTGCTCGCGGAAGCGGCGCGTTCGGACTGGTCGGAGGTCGACCCTTCGATCTTCGGAACGCTTCTCGAGCGCGCGCTGGATCCCGCCGAACGGCATCGGCTCGGGGCGCACTACACGCCGCGCGCCTACGTCGAGCGGTTGGTCAAGCCGACGATCGAGGAGCCGTTACGCGAGGACTGGGACCTGGTCCGGGCGGAAGTGCGCGCGCTGGTCGAAGCGCGGCAAGGAAGAGGCTGCGCAGAAGAAGGTAGTGCGAGTTTCATCGCGAGCTCTGCCACGATCCGGGTGCTCGATCCGGCGTGCGGCACCGGCAATTTCCTCTACGTGACGCTCGATCTCTTCAAGCGCCTGGAGTCGGAGGTCCTCGCCCTCCTCGCGGGTCTCGGCTTCGAGCAGGTCGCCCCGCAGCTGGAGCGCTACTCGGTGACCCCTGAGCAGTTTCGCGGCATCGAGGTCAAGCCCTGGGCGAAGGAGATCGCCGAGCTCGTGCTCTGGATCGGCTACCTGCAATGGCAGGTGCGCCAATCGCGGGGTGGCGACGACGATTCCGGAGCCGGTGCTGCGCGACTACGGCAACATCGAATGCCGCGACGCCGTCCTCGCCTGGGACGGCGACCCCGAGCTCGCCCGCGACGAGAACGGCAAGCCCATCACGCGCTGGGATGGCACGAGCTACAAGAAGTCCGCTGGCTCCGGCCCGAGTTCCAGAATCCGGGTGGGGCGAAGGCGCCCGCGCAGGCGGAGCTTCCGGACGCGGCCTCGAGAGCGAGCGCCAGGGCGGGCCGGGCCGGCGCGCCGGCGCGGTCGGAGAAACGCCCTCGGCCCAAGGAGCTACCTGCGCAGGTAGCGGCCGTGCGGGATCTGCTCGGAGAGATGGAGACCCTAGATCTCTCATCCGCCAAGAGTGCCTTTCGGAGGGCCCAAAAGGACGCGCTCCTGGCGGCGCTCGAAAGCCTGGCGGCGCTCGGCCTCGCGGTGGGCCATGGCGAGGGCGCGGCGCGCTCCTGGTCGGTGGCCCGTTGAGGCGCTGCCCTACGAGTCGCGGAGGAGGCAAGCTAGAATCGAGCCGTTCATCGTGATCTGCCAGGCCACTCCGGAGGAGCTTCTCGGGCTGCTCAACGCGGTCGAGCGGCGCAATGCGCCCAAGCTGCTGCGGTACCTGGGGAACTCCGAGCTGCTCCGGGAGTGGCGAGTTTCGGTCGTCGGGTCGCGAGCCGCCGACGAGGATGCGCTGCGGCGGGCGCGGCGGCTGGCGCGCGAGTTGGTCGCCCAGGGCGTCGTCGTCGTCAGCGGGCTCGCCGAGGGCGTCGACACCGCCGCGCAGTCGTCGGCGATCGAGGCGGGAGGACGCACCATCGGAGTCCTCGGCAACGGGATCGCGGTGCATTACCCGGCCGAGAACCGTCCCCTTCAGGAACGCATCGCCGCCGAGCACCTGCTTCTCTCCCAGTTCGAGGACCTCGAGCCGCCGAAGCCGACGAACTTCCCCCAGCGGAACCGGGTCATGGCCCTTGTCTCCCAGTCGACCGTGATCGTCGACGCGAAGGAGAGGAGCGGGACCGTCTCCCAGGCCTGGGAGGCGATCCGGCTGGGGCGGCCTCTTTTCTTGTTGCGCTCCCTGGTCGAGAAGCCGGGCCTCGCATGGCCGGCACTCGTTCTCGACTACGGCGCCGAGATCCTCGACAGGGCCGATCAGGTTCTCGAGCGCATGCCGCCGCTGCCCCAACCGGAGCTGGCGGATCTTGCTTTCTGAGATCCGCTTCGGCGCCTTCTCGCTCCGCGGCTCTTCACCGTTTCGGGTGGGGCCGGGGCACCGCGCTCCTCGGTTCCGACGGGTGCACCGCCGTGAACGACTCCGAGCGCCTAGCCTTCGCACCCGCCCGTCTCGTCATCGTCGACGATGTGGTCACTCGGGGAGCGACGCTGCTCGCCTGCGCTTCGCGGCTTCACGAGGCGTATCCCGAGAGCCGCATCGAAGCGTTCGCCATGGTGCGAACGATGAGCAACCCGAGCGAGTTTCGCGGCTTGCTGGATCCCGTCCGAGGGCAGATCCAGCTTCGAGACCAGGGCGACACTCTTCGCAGGCCGTGACCCGCCCAGGCCAGGCCTCCTCGAACGCAGGCGCTCCGCGCTCGCGGAGCGGGGGCGCCCGCCACGGCGCGTTGATCGTTCCCCACACCCTGGGGCCCGGCCGCAGGCCCGGGCCCGGCTGGACCAGTATCAATGCTGGTGTTGCATCTGGTACTTCTCTTGAGCCAGAACCACCTCGAGACTCGCCTGACCGGCAGCGGAACGTCGATTCCCAGCACGACGTCCTTCGAGCTCACCATGAGCTCCTGGCCCAGTCGAACCGGTGCCGCGCCTCTCTTCCCTTCCCCCCGCGCGCCTCTTCTTCTTCGTCGACGTCGTAACTCGGGGGGCGAGGCTCCTCGCCTGCGCATCGCGGCTCCATGAGGCGTACCCGGAGAGCCGGATCGAGGCGTTCGCGCTGGTTCGAGCGGTGAGCAACCGGTCCGAGCTCCACGGAATCGTGGAGGGGATCGTCGGGCGCAGCGAGCTTCTGTCGCGGACGTGCGAGTCCGCGAACCAGTGTCGATACTGGTGCCTTGTATGGTAACCTGCGGTTCATGAGCGGGATGCAGAAGATCACCGTCGAGGTGCCGGGCGAGCTGCTGGCGAAAGCGCGGGAGGCGAGTGGGGAGAACGTCACGGCCACGGTGCGGCAGGGTCTGCGGCTGGTCGCCGCCGGCGCCGCCTTTCGCGGGCTGCGCGCGCGGCGCGGCGAGATCCGCGACTGGCCCAAGCTCGAGACGCTGCGCGCCGACCGGAGCTGAACCGCGATGATCGCGGCCGACACCAGCAGCGTGATCGCCTTCCTGCGGGGCGATGCCGGCGCGGACGTCGAACGAGTCGATGCCGCGTTGGGCGAGAGCCAGCTCCACCTTCCGGCCCCGGTGCTGACCGAGCTCCTGTCCAACCCCCGGCTGGATCCCGAGGTCGTGGAGGAGCTCTGCGGGCTCCCGCTGCTGGAACCGACGCCCGGCTTTTGGAACCGCGCAGGGAAGCTGCGTGCGCAGCTCGTGGCGCGGCGGCGCAAAGCGCGGCGCGCGGACGCGCTCATCGCGCAGCTCTGCCTCGACCACGGCGTGCGCCTGATCACGCGCGACCGCCACTTTCGCGCCTTCGCCACCGCGGCCGAGCTCCACCTCACCGACTGAATCAGGCCTCTCGCGGGGCTTCGTCCGAAAGCGCCCGAACGCGGGCGCGGACGCTTCATGGACGAACAGCCCGGTGCGGCGCGGTTTACTCCAGCCAGGGGTTGCGCATCGGCTCGACTCGGGTTGCGTCCGGGCTCGCCTCGACGCGCGCGATCTGCGCTTCGAGCTCCTGCCGGATGAGCGCGTCGACCGGCACGCGCTCCTGGTCGAGCAGGCGGCGGTAGGCGGCGATCGCCCGTTCGCCGTCGCCGAGACGGAGGTAGGCGTTGCCGAGCTCGACGCCCGAATCGATTTTCTGCGGCATGAGCTGGGCGACCTCCTCGAGCCGTCGCGCCACCAGCGCCCAGTCGCTGCCGCCCTCTTCGTAGATGTACTCCATGACCTTCGCGGAGAGGCTGCTCGCGCGCGTTTGCGGGCGGACCTGCCGGCCCTTCCAGATGCCGACGTAGCCGAAGCGCGCGACCAGCTCGAGGTCGCGAAAGATCTCCGCGGGGTCCCAGTCCCAGCTCGGCCAGGGCAGGGTGTCGGGCATCCGGTAGACGAAGAAGCCCTCGTAGCGACCCTCGAGGTTGGTGTCGCCGAGGCTCTCGACGCGGCGGCGGTAGGCGAGCCCGGCCGCGCGCACCTGCTCCTCGAGCATCCAGTAGTCCGAGTAGAGCGGCAGCCCGGTGGGGGCGATCACGCGGTCGTGAAAGGCGCGGATCTCGCCGAAGCGCTGGCCGAGGTCGAGGCCCTCGTTGTCGAAGTACCTGTAGGCGCCCTGGCTGCCACCGACTAGCTCGTTGTGGTACTCCCAGAGCCGCGGCTCGCGCAGGGTCATGGCGGCTGCGACGGCGAAGAGCGCCGCGACGGCCGCCATCGCCGCCCGCGACCGGCGCCGCCAGGCCTCCGCGACCGCCGCGCCGCCGACGACGGCGACCGCGGTCAGGAGCGGCATGGCGTGGCGCACGCCGCCCCAGACGCCACCGGAGCCGGCGAGCGCCACGAGATGGCAGGCGCTAGTGCCGAACAGGATCCAGAGCGTCCAACGCGCGCTCGCGGGGAGGCGCGCGCGCCAGAGGAGGAGCGCTCCGAGCAGCGTGAGCGCAGAGAGGGCGAGCGGCAACTTGGCGAGGACGATCGCGGGCCAGGCGAACCAGGGCGCTTCGCCGAAGTAGCTTCTGCCCCAGATCCAGTGCTCGCTGATCCCGCGCCCCTCGACGCCGGTGCGCACCGTGTCGGCGAGGCCCCAGAGGTAGGCGCGCGGCAGTAGATGCCAGCGATCCGCGAACGCAAGGCCCGCGCGCCAGGGGTCGAGCTTGAGCTCGCCGATCTTCTCGGCCAGGGTGAGATTGAAGGCGTCGGTGCCGTTCGCTCCGGCGTGGAAACGGAAGCCGTAGAGCGCCCAGAGCACCGCGACAGCCAGTGCGGCGACCGCGCCGACTCTCGCCAGGCGTACGGAGACGGCGCGCCAGCGTCCGGAGCGCCATCCCAGCGCGCAGGCGCAGAACAACAGGGCGAAGAGGCCGCAGAGCCCGGCGAGCGCCGAGTGCTTCGCGCCCAGCGCGAGGCCGACCGCCATGCCGCTGCCGGCCGCCCACCGCCACTCCCAGGTCGCGACCAGCAATCCTGCGGCGACGGCGGCGATCGAGAGCGTCAGGGCGAGCGGCAGGTCGGTCATCACGACCGGAAGGTGGGCACCGACGGTCGGCTCGAACGCGAGAAAAGCGAGCGTGCCCATGGCCCAGGCCCAGCCGCAGGCGCGCCAGAGGAGAAGGCCGAGCACCGCCAGCAGGAAACCGTGAAGAAGCCACATCATGGCCCGCGCTCTCGGCTGAACGAGCCCCGGATCGTTGTCCTGGAACAGGGTCTCCTCGACGAAGCGGCGCTCCTGGATCTTCTCCTCGAGCGCCGCCGCCGGCCGCAGGCGGAAGGACTCGGGCAGCGCGCCGCCGACCCAGAGCTTGACGAGCGGCGGATGCTCGGGGTTGAGGTGAAACTCCCCCGTGCGCGCATAGGTCGCGCCGGCGACGATGTGCCAGGGCTCGTCGACCGTGAAACTGTCCAGCCGCGAGCCGAGCGCGGAGCGCCCGATCGACAGGGCCACCAGCAGCAGAAGGAGCGCGATGGCGAGCCCAGCGTGGGTGACGACGGTCGTTGGTCTCATGGCAAGTCGCGCTCTGGACCGGGAGCAGGAAGAGGGTCGGCGCGAGCCCTCAGTTCCAGCGCCGGAAGTCGCCGCTCTCGAAGGCGTCGCAGAGCAGGCAGGGGTCGCCGACGTAGAGGTCGTCGCGCGAGCTCACCTCCTGGTCCGCGACGTAGAGCGCCCGCCAGCCGTCGGGATGGAGGACGAAGTCCGCCACGTCGCCGAGCGTCACGAGGTCGCCGCTCATCCGCACGTCGTCGTCGTCGCCGCCGGCGATCGACGCACGGTAGAGCTCGATCCGGCTGGCGAACTCGCGGTCCGCGCGGTAGGCGACATGGCCGCCGTCCGGAGAGATCGAGTAGCCGCTCGAGACCCTGCCGCCCGGGACCAGCGGATCGTTGACGCGCACCGCGGCGCCGCCGGCGACCGGCACGGCGTAGAGCTCGAAGGCGCCGTCGGTCTGCTGGTCGCCGCGGTAGACGACCCGGGAGCCGTCCGGAGTGAACGCGAAGTCGAGGATGTCGCCGCCCACGTCGAGCGCGCTGTTGAGCTTGACCGCGGCGCCGCCGGTGAGCGGCACGCTGTAGAGCTCGAAGCGCTCGTCCGCCGCCTGATCGGCGCGGTAGACGACGCGGGCGCCGTCGGGCGAGACCGCGAAGGCGCCGAAGGGGATGTCGCCCTCGGCGACGAGCGGTCCGTTGAGCAGAACCGGCGTGCCGCCCGTGACCGGGACGCTGTAGAGCTCGAAGCGCTCGTCGACCTGCTGGTCGGCGCGGTAGACGACTCGCGAGCCGTCGGGGCTGAACGCGAAGTCGATGACGTC
Source organism: uncultured Acidobacteriota bacterium (assembly GCA_963700315.1). Lineage (GTDB taxonomy): Bacteria > Acidobacteriota > Thermoanaerobaculia > Multivoradales > JAGPDF01 > JACTMI01. The sequence continues at coordinate 399,687 of CAVOXC010000013.1, forward strand.
GCCCGCGGCGGGCAGCGTGCCATTCAAGCGGATCGGCGCGCTGCCGCCGGCGGCGGGGGCGCTGTGCAGCTCGATCTTGCCGGGGGTCTCCCCGGCCGCGCGGAAGACGACTCGCGCGCCGTCGGGACTGAAGGCGAAGCCGGGCTGGACGGGGCTGCCTTCGGCCAGATCGCCGCTGAGCTTCTGGACGCCGCCCGTGCCGTCGAGGCGGGCCGACCAGAGATCGACCTCGAAGAGATCGGAGAAGTTCGCCTGGAAGGCGACGCGGCTGCCGTCCGCGCTGACCCGGAGCTCCTGCCAGTAGGCCGTCGACCCGGCGGGCGTCAGTGCGGGCCGGAGGCGAATCGCCGTGCCGCCTTCGACGGGGACGCTCCAGACGTCGAAGATGCCGTCGGTCTGAGCGTCGGCGACGTAGGCGACCCGGCTGCCGTCGGGCGCGAGCACGAACTCCGCGACGTTGCCAAAGGTGACGAGCGTCTGGTTGAGCCGGATCCAGGAGCCCTCCGGGCCCGCGATCGGCGCGCTGTAGAGCTCGTAGACGCCGGTCGAGTCCTGAGGCGCCAGGTAGACCGCGGTCTGAGAGTCCGGGGTGAGGGCGAAGCGGAGGATGGTCGCGGGCGAGGGGAGGAGTCCGGAGAGACGGATCGGGTCGCCGCCGGCGACCGGCACGCTCCAGAGCTCGTGCGCGCCGTCGACCACGGCGTCGTGAACGTAGACGGCGAAGCGTCCATCGGCGGAGACGAGCGGCCGGGTGACGGAGGTGCCATCGACGTCGCTGAACGGGAGCCCGGCGCTCAGGCGGAGCGAGCCGGCCAGGGCCGCCGGCGGCACCAGGCAGGCGAGAGCGAGCAGCGCGGCGGGCGCGCGGCGCGCCGCTCGGCTCGCTCCCAGGGTCCGGGGTGGGGTCGAGACATTCGGCTCCGCTCGGTCGGGTTGGTCGCTCATGGGCATCTCCTGACGACCAGAACGAAAGCCGACGTCGGGAGCTGACAAGAGCGGCATAGAATCCCGGCCTTCATGAGCGGCTTCGAGGCGGACGAGCTTCCGCGGACTACCCCGGGCGAGGTGACGCGGCTGCTCGCGGCGGCGCGCGCCGGAGACGACGGCGCCTCCGGACGGCTCTTCGAGCTCGTCTACGACGACCTGCGCCGGATCGCCGCTCGCCACCTCCGGGGCGCGCGGGGCGCCGGACCCTCGGCGACCTCGCTCGTCCACGAAGCGTTCCTCCGCTTGGCGCGGCGCGACGAGCTGCCCTACGCCGATCGCGTCCACTTCTTCGCGGTCGCTTCGCGCGCCATGCGCCAGATCGTGATCGACGACGCGCGCAACCGGCGGGCGCGCAAGCGGGGCGGCGGGCAGGCGGAGGTCGAGCTCGACCGGGTGGCGGTCGCGGCGCCCGGCGCGGCGTCGCCGGTCGAGGAGCTGCTCGCGCTCGACGTCGCGCTGACGGAACTCGAGCGCGCCGAGCCGCGCCTGGCGAGAACCGTCGAGTGGCACTTCTTCGGCGGTCTCACCTTCGGCGAGATCGCCGAGGCCGTGGGCGTCTCGGAGCGCACCGTGCTGCGCGAGTGGCGCGCCGCGCGGGCGCTACTGCACGCGCGGCTCGAGGACGCCGGCTAGGTCGGCGAGAGGCGTAGCGTCACCTGGCGCGCGCCGCTCACGTTCCTGCCTATGAGCCTCCCGGGAGACGACCCTGACCCCGATCGATGACCCCCTCGCCTCCTCGCGCGCGGCCGGGCTTTTCACCGAGCTCTGCGACCTCCCGCAGGCGGAGCGCAGCCGGCGGCTGCGCGAGCTCGCCGCGGCCGACGTCGAGCTCGCGCGTCGCGTCGAGCGGTTGCTCGTGATCGACGCCGCGGCGTCCGGTCCGCTCGAGCGCGCGGCCGACGAGGTCGCGGCCGCCGCCGGGCGGAGGCTGCTCGACGCTCCGGCGGGCCCGGTGCCGATGCGGCTCGGACCCTGGCGTCTGGGCGAGCGGCTCGGTACCGGGGGCATGGGCGAGGTCTACCGCGGCGAGCGCACCGATGGCGGATTCGAGCAGCAGGCGGCGGTCAAGATCGTGCGCGCCGGCATGGCGAGCGAGGGGATCGTCGCGCGCTTTCTGGTCGAGCGGCAGGTCTTGGCACGCCTCGAGCACCCGGCGATTGCCCGTCTGCTCGACGGCGGCGTCGCGCCCGACGGCCGTCCCTGGTTCGCGATGGAGCTCGTCGACGGTGAGCCGATCACCGCCTACGCAAAGTCGCGAAGCCAGTCGCTCGAGGATCGGCTGCGGCTCGTGATCGCGGTGGCACGCGCGGTCGACTTCGCCCATCGCTCGCTCATCGTGCACCGCGATCTCAAGCCCTCGAACATCCTCGTTTCGCGCGACGGGGAGCTCAAGCTGCTCGACTTCGGTCTCGCCAAGCTCCTCGAGCCGGACGCCGACCCGGGCCTGACGCGCACGGAGGTGCGCGCCCTGACGCCCGCCTACGCCGCCCCGGAACAGGTCGCGGGCGAGCCGATCACGACGGCCACCGATGTCTACTCGCTCGGCGTCGTGCTCTACGAGCTTCTGACCGGATCGTTGCCGCGAGGCGCCGGCACGGCCTCCTCCGGCGCGGCCACCCAGGTGGCGCCGGCGCCGGCCATCGAGCGCCCCTCGCAGCGGGTGCGTCGCGCCTCGGCCGACCGGGAGGCAGGGGCCCGCGAAGCGCGGCGGCTCGCCGGCGACCTCGACACCATCGTGCTGTGCGCCCTCGCGCGCGAGCCGGCACGCCGCTACGCCTCGGCAGCGGCATTCGCCGACGATTTGCGCCGCCATCTCGATGGCCGTCCGGTCGCGGCCCGCCCCGACACCCGCCGCTACCGGCTCGGCAAGTTCCTCGGCCGTCACCGGGTCGCGGTCGGCGCCGCCGCGCTGGTCGCGGTGTCGCTGGTCGCCGGCTTGGTGGCGGCGATCGTCTCGGCGCGGCGCGCGGAACGGCAGGCCCTGCGAGCGGTCGAAGTGCAGGAATTCCTGGTCAGCCTGTTCGAGGCGGCCGACCCCGACCGGTCGCTCGGCGCCGACGTGACGGCGCGGCAGCTTCTCGACGCCGGCGTCGCCGAGCTCGAGCGCGGTCTCGTCGGCGAGCCCGAGGTGCAGGCGGCGCTCTTCGACACCGTCGCGCAGATCGAGCGGCGGATCGGCCGCTACGATTCGGCGGAGCGGCTGGCGCGCGGCGCCCTCGAACGGCGCGCACGGATCTCGGGCGCCGCCTCCGTCGAGGCGGCGAGCGCCCGCCTGACGCTCGCCGAGGTGCTTCACGCGCGCGGCGAGCTCGATGGCGCGGCGGCGGAGTTCGAGAGCGCCCTCGGCCAGCTCGTGCGCGAGCGCGAGATGGATGACGCGTCGATCGCGCGCGGTCGCGCCGGCCTTGCCGAGACCGAGTACCAGCGCGGCCGCACGGAGCCCGCGCTGGCTCTCGCGAGCGCGGTGCTGGAGCGCGCGCTGCGGGTGCACGGCGAGGAGCATGCCGAGACCGCTCGGGCCCGGCACGCGCTCGCCACGCTGCACGAGCTCGGCGGCGACTTTTCCGCGGCGCGCACGGAGATGGAAGCCGCGGTCGCCGTCCTCGACCGCGTGCTCGGTCCCGATCATCCGAAGGCGAGCGAAGCCCGGCTGGCCTTGGCGGAGATCGTCGGTTACCTGGGCGAGCGGAAGAGGGCGCACGCGCTGTTCGATGAGACGACGGCGGCCTTTCGGCGCGCGCTGGGCGACCGACACGTCCTGGTCGCGCAGGCGCTGGTCAAGCACGCGCTTCTCTTCCTCAACGATGGTCGGCCGGCGGATGCCGATCGCGCGCTCGAGGAGGCGCTCGCGATCTTCTCGGCGGTCGGTCACTACGAAGCCGCGAGCTGTGAGCGGATGCTCGGCCACTCACTGCTTGCGCAGGGGCGTCCGGTCGACGCCGCGGCGCGCTTCACGAGCGCCCACGCGCAGTTCGCCGCGCGCCTCGGTGAGGACCACATCCTCACGCTCGCCGCGCTCGGAAACCTGGGCACGGCGCTGGTTCGCCAAGGCGACGTCGACGCGGCCGTCGAGCGCCTCGAGCGGGCCATCGCCGGCCTCGAGGAGGCGTTGGGGCCATCGGCCGACGACCTGCGCCAGCCGCTCCTTTCGCTCGGCGAGGCCGAGCGGCTCCGGGGCCGCTACGAGACCGCGCTGGCTCTCCACCGCCGCGCGCTCGCGATCGTCGAGGCCCGCCTCGGCGCCGAGCATCCCGGCGCGGCCAACGCCCGTCGCGAGATCGCCTTCGATCTCGCGGCGAGCGGAGCGACGGAAGGCCTCGCCGAGGCGCTCGTCGAGATCGAGCGGGCGATCGCGATCCGGCGGGCCTCCGACGCAGGGAGCCCGCGGCTCGCCGATTGGCTGCTCGAGGCGGCGGCGCTCGCGGAGCGCGCCGGGGATCGCGACGGAGCTGCCGCGCGCCGGCGCGAGGCGCTCGCGATCCAGGAGCGCGCCCTGGGCGCCGAGCACCCGCGGACGGCCGAGACGCGCAGGCTTCTCCGCTCCTGAGCCGTCTGCCGCTGTCACCCTCCGCGCCCCGGCTACGTTCTTCATGGACGATAGGAGGAATCGGCCATGAAGCTGTTCGGAATCGGCTCAGAATGCAACAGTAGTTCTCGCGTCGCGATGGTGGCAATGACGACCGCGGTCGCCTCGATGCTGGCGTTCGCGATGGTGGGTGGGGCACAGTCGGAGGGCCTGCCGACGACGCTGACGGGCAGGGACGCGCTCACGCACCCGGCCGGCAAGGCGGTCGTCGAGGCCGCGAAGCTCCTCGAGGCGGGCAAGCTCGCCGAGGTGAAACGCCGGAGCGTGAAAGAGGTGCGGGACGAATGGGCGGCCCTGCCGGCTGCAGAGCAGCGCGAGGAGATCGCCCGAGCCCGCGAGCGCGCGCCGGATCCCGGTGCCTTCGAGGCTGACATTGCGCGGATCGGCGAGCTCACGATCTATGGCGATTCGGCGTCGCTGCGCATTCCGACGCCGGATGGCGGGGTCGCGGCGATGGCTTTCGTGAGCCTCGAAGGGGGGCAGTGGAAGGTCACGGGTGGACCGATGACCTTCGAGCCGGAGCCGGCCGAGACCGCGCCGCCGATCGCGGGCGCGGCGATCCTCGAGCACCCGATCGGCGCGCTCGCGATCGACTACGCGAAGCGGCTCCAGGCCGACAAGATCGAATCCGCGCTCGAGCTCCTGTCCGGCCCGGCGCGCGCCAAGCGGGCGGCGGAGTCCGCCGCCGAGCGCAAGGCGAGCGACGAGTTCCGGCGCCAGCACCTGCCGTCGGCCGCCACGCTCGCCGAGCAGATCCGCTCGGGCGGACGCTTGAGCTTCGTCGGCGAGCAGGCCTACCTCAACGTCATCACCAACGTCACGACGAAGAACCCGGACGGCAGCACCAGCTACTCGTCGACCTCGACGCAACTCCCCTTCGCGCTTCAGAACGGCGAGTGGAGGATCGCCGACTGAGCCGGAGCGTGCCGATCGCTCTTGCAATACGGTAGTATTGCCTCGGTATGGCAACACCCAAGGCCACGTTCAGCCTGGATCGGGAGACCCTCGAGACGCTGGCGCGGACCGCCGCACGGCTGCGACGGTCGAAGAGCGAGATCGTGCGCGAGGCGATCGCTGACTACGCGCTGCGCGTCGGCCGGCTCTCCGAAGCGGAGCGCGTCCGCCAGCTGAGCACCTTCGACGAGGTGACCGAGGCGATCCCGCCTCGGCCCGCGAGCGAGGTCGACCGCGAGCTCGCCGAGCTCCGGGAGGCGCGACGCGCCGGAGGCCGCCCGCGTCCGGCGTCCGCGCCCAGGTGACCCTGCTCGACACGTCGATACTGATCGATGCGCTTTGCGGACCGCGGCGACGCGGTCCCGAGCTGCGCCGCAGGATCTCGGCCGGAGAGCGGATCCTGGTACCGGTCCTGGTGCTCTACGAGTGGCTGCGCGGACCCAGGCTGGCGGAGGAGACGGCGGCCCAGGAGGCGCTGTTCCCTGCCGCCGCAGCGGTGCCGTTCGGGCCGGAGGAGGCGGCGCTCGCCGCGGCGCTCTATCGCGGCGTCGCTCGGCCCCGCGGGCGCGAGGTCGACTTCGCGATCGCGGCCACCGCGATCGCGCTCGGCGCCTCCCTGTGGACCGCGAACGTCGAGGACTTCGAAGACCTTCCCGGCCTCTCCCTCGCGAGCGAGGCCTGATGGGCTCCCGCCGCGAGGTGCGGCTGGTGCGCACCACGGAGGCGTTGCCGTGAAGTCGACGGACGACCGGCGACGCTGCCCCTGGTGCGGCGACGATCCGCTCTACGTCGCCTACCATGACCAGGAGTGGGGCGTGCCTTCGCGCGATGAGCGGCACCTGTTCGAGATGCTGCTGCTCGAAGGCGCCCAGGCCGGCCTCTCCTGGTCGACGATCCTGAAGAAGCGGGAGGGCTACCGGCGGGCTTTCGACGGTTTCGATGCGGAGCGGATCGCCCGCTACGGCGAGGAGAGGGTGGCGGCGTTGCTCGCCGACTCCGGCATCGTGCGCAACCGGCTCAAGGTGCGTGCCGCGATCGGCAACGCCCGCGCCTATCTCGCGCTGCGCGCGGCGGGCCGAACGCTCGCCGAGGTGGTCTGGGCGCCCTTCGACGGCGCGCCGCGGCGGAATGCCTGGCGGGCGATGAGCGAGGTGCCGGCGCGGACGGCCGAGTCGGACGCCCTCTCGAAGCAGCTCGGGAAGCTCGGCTTCAAATTCGTCGGCTCGACGATCGTCTACGCCTACCTGCAGGCGATCGGGGCGGTCAACGACCACCTGGTCGGCTGCCGCCGTTGGCGTGAGCTCGCCGGCGGCGCGGTGGAGTGGCGCCGGGCGCCGACCCGGCAGGGCGTCAACAGCGGCTGATCAGGAGCTCGCGCTCGAAGATGAGCTCCTTGGGCAGGAACTCGCCCAGAGTCAGGAACAGCTCCTCGTGCTGGAGCGTCTGCAGCTTCCAGGCGTCCCGATCGATCGCCATGACCTCCTGCCACTTCTCGCGCGGGAAGTCGAGCCCAGCCCAATTGATGTCCTCGTAGCTCGGAACCCAACCGATCGGTGACTCGGTCGCGGGCGCGCCGAAGCGGACCCGCTCGACGACCCACTGCAGGATCCGCATGTTCTCCCGGAAGCCTGGCCAGATGAAGTTGCCTTCGGCGTCCTTGCGGAACCAGTTGACGTGGAAGATGCGCGGCACGCCGCGAATCTTCTTGCCCATGGTGAGCCAATGGCGGAAGTAGTCGCCCATGTTGTAGCCGGCGAACGGGAGCATGGCCATCGGATCGCGACGAACCTTGCCCACCTCGCCCGCGGCCGCCGCCGTGGTCTCCGAGCCGACCGTCGCGCCGATGTAGACGCCGTGCGTCCAGTTGAAGGCCTGGTAGACGAGCGGAATCGTGGTTTCGCGGCGTCCACCGAAGATGAAGCCGGAGATCGGCACGCCCGCCGGGTCCTCCCAAGCCGGATCGATGGTCGGGCACTGCGCGGCCGGCGCGGTGAATCGGGCGTTCGGGTGGGACGTCTTGCGGCCACAGCCGGGGGTCCAGTCCTGCCCCAGCCAGTCGATGAGGTGCGCTGGAGACTGCTCGGTCATGCCCTCCCACCAGACGTCGCCGTCGTCGGTGAGCGCCACGTTGGTGAAGATCGCGTTGGCCCGGCAGGACTCCATGGCATTGGGGTTGGTGGCGTACGAGGTGCCGGGGGCGACGCCGAAGAACCCGGCCTCCGGATTGATCGCGCGCAGCACGCCCTGCTCGTCGGTCTTGAGCCAGGCGATGTCGTCGCCGACGGTCCAGATCTTCCAGCCCTTCGAATCCTTCGGGCGGGATCAGCATCGCGAAATTGGTCTTGCCGCAGGCGCTCGGGAAGGCGGCGGTGACGTAGGTCTTCTCGCCCTGCGGGGACTCGACGCCCATGATCAGCATGTGCTCGGCCATCCACCCCTCGTCGCGCGCCATGGTCGAGGCGATACGCAGCGCGAAGCACTTCTTGCCGAGCAACGCGTTGCCGCCGTAGCCGCTGCCGTACGACCAGATCTCGCGCGTCTCCGGAAAGTGGATGATGTACTTGTCCTGCGCGTTGCAGGGCCAGGCAACGTCCTTCTGGCCCGGCGCGAGCGGTGCGCCGACCGAGTGCATGCAGGGGACGAACCGGCCGTCGCCGAGGACGTCGAGAACCTTCGATCCCATGCGGGTCATGATCTTCATGTTGACCACGACGTAGGGCGAGTCGGTGAGCTGGACGCCGATGTGCGCGATCGGCGAGCCGAGCGGGCCCATGCTGAAGGGAATCACGTACATCGTGCGACCCAGCATCGAGCCCTTGAAGAGCCCCCGGAGCTTCTTCTTCATCTCGCCCGGGTCGACCCAGTTGTTGGTCGGGCCGGCGTCGTCGCGGCTGCGGCTGCAGATGAAGGTGCGGTCTTCGACGCGTGCCACATCCGACGGATCGGAGCGGCACAGGTAGCTGTTGGGGCGCTTGGTCGCGTCGAGCTTGATGAACGTGCCCGCCTCGACCATCTGGCCGCACAGCTCGTCGTACTCCTCGTCGGATCCGTCGCACCAGTGGACCTGCTCGGGTTGACAGAGGGCGGCCATTTCGTCGACCCAGGCGAGCAGCGTGGCGTTCTTGGTAACGGGGGCGGTCGTGGTGGCGATCATCTGGTTTCCTCCCTCGAGGTATGGGCCGCCGCGGAAGTGTCGGCGCGGAGTCGGCTGGCGGCCCTTCGAGCTTGGACTGTATCGCTTTCATTCGGGCCGCCCCTCGGGGTGGGCGCCGCCGGCCCGCGGGATCTCGCCGGGTTCGGCCGTGGCAGGATCGTGCCATGCCCTTTCCTTACTACGCTCGTCTCAGCGCACGGCAGAAGCGGATCTACCGTGCGAGCGACGCGATCGAGCAGATCGTGCTGACCGACGCGTCAGGGCTCGCGGGCGAGGTCGAAGCGGTGCGGGCGGGCCTCGGCGCCGAGGATCCGCGCGCCGTCGCGCGCGCGGTCAGCGCCCTGGCCGCCGGCCTGTGCGCGCGGCTCGAAGCGCCGCCGGTGCGTGTCCGGGTCCTCGCGGCCCGGCCGTCGGACGACTACGGCGAGCTTCATGGCCTCTACGAGCCCGAGCCGCCGCCGGCGCGGATCACGCTCTGGATGCGGACGGCCGCCCGCCGCCGGGTGGTCGCCTTCAGGAGCTTCCTGCGCACGCTCGTTCACGAGCTGCTTCATCACCACGACTACGAGGTCTTGGGGCTCGAGGAGACCTTCCACACCGAAGGATTCTTCAAGCGCGAGTCGAGCCTCGCGCGTCAGCTGCTGGGAGATCCGCCAGCGGTGCCGCCGGGTTCGGCGAAGCGGCGCGGATAGCGAGAGACCACCGCCCAGTGGGCGGTGGCGAGCAGGACGAACGAGATCCAGACCGGTGCGAGCGCGCCCTCGAGCACCGCGATGGCCGAGGCGTCGAGCGTGACGCGATCGGCGCCGGGCGCGAGCAGCTTCCCGATCTCGCTCGCGACCGCGCCCGCGCCGAGGCCGCGGGTGAGTAGCGCACCGAGCACGCCGACGCCGAGCGCTCCGCCGAGGGTGCGCGCGAACAGCGTCACCGCGGTCGCCACGCCACGCTCCTCGAAGCCGACACGGGTTTGCAGGCTGACCAGGAGCGAGGTCACCGCCAGGCCGAGGCCGGCTCCGAGCAGAAAGCTCGCCCCGCCCACCGCCAGGATCGGCGCGCGTATGGCGAGAGCGAGCGCGAGCGCGACCGCACCGGCGCAGATGACTCCGGCGCCGGCGCGCGCGACCGTGCGAAAGCTCGTCGCGCGCGCCCAGCGGATCGAGAGAGTCGAGGCGATGGGCCAGCCGACCATCATCGGCCCGAGCGCGAGCCCCGAGGTCGCGGGCGAACGACCCGCGACGCCCTGAACCCAGAGCGGCAGGTACAGGACCGAGCCCATCAGCAGAGCACCCGCGGCGACCGAGGCGGCGGTCGCGAGACCGACCTCGGGGCGCGCCAGGAGCGGCAGCGGCAAGAGCGGCGCCCGGGCGCGTCGCTCGTGCGCGACGAAGGCGATGGCGCCGCCGACGGCCAACGTGAATGTCGCCACCGGCGCCACTCCTTCGACCGCGAGCAGCAGCGACACCGCGGCTAGGATCAGCAGCAGGGTTCCGGCGACGTCGAGCGGCGCGCGCTCGCCGCCGCTCGGCCGGTCGTGCAGGGCGCGCTGAATGGCCCAACCGGAAGCCGCCGCGAACGGCAGGTTGACCCAGAAGACCCAACGCCAGCCCGGGCCCTCGACCAGCAGCGCGCCGAGCAGAGGCCCGGCGACGCCGGCGACGGCCCAGATCGATCCGACCAGGCCTTGGACTCGCGCGCGCTCCTCGATGGGGTAGAGGTCGCCGATCAGTGTCATCGCCACGGGCTGGATGGAGCCGGCGCCCAGTCCTTGAATCACGCGGCCCGCGAGCAGCATCGGAAAGGAGATCGCCCAGCCGCAGACGGCCGAACCGACGAAGAAGAGGGCGAGGCCAAGCTGAAAAATCGGCTTGCGACCGTGGAGATCCGCGAGCCGGCCGAACAGCGGCATGGTCACCGTCGAAGCGAGCAGGTAGCTCGAGCCCGCCCAGCCGTAGAGCGCGAGGCCGCCCAGGTCGGCGACGATGCGCGGCAGCGCGGTCGAGACGACGGTCGCCTCGGCGGCGGCGAGGAAGACGGCGAGCAGCAGCGCCCGAAAGGTCGCGTCGCGGTCCGTGGCGATCGGCTGGGTGCTCAAACCGCGGAGGCTATCGCGATCCGCGGCGTCACTCGCCTGTAGACTGAACCTCGTGGGACCGTCACGACAGGGGGGAACGATCATGGCGAAGTACGGCGCGAAGATCGTGGTCTCGATCTGGCTGGTCGCCGGCGCTCCGGCGTTGGCGGGCGATGCGGTGCTGCCGTTCGGAAAATCGCTCGCGGGTGGCGAGGAGCTGCCATTGCCGTTTGGCGTCGGTCTCACCGTCTATGGTCAGACCCAGGACTACGGCCTGAAGAAGTTGGCGTTCAATCTGCCCGGCATCTCGATCGATCCGGATGCGATCCGGATCGACAACTCGATCCAGGAGCTCAATATCCAGATCGACGTCTGGGTCCTCCCGTTCCTGAATCTGTTCGGGATCGCCGGCGCGATCGACGGCACCACCAACGTCGACTTCTCGCAGGTGCAGGGGCTGCCCATCCCACTTGGCCGGCTGCGCATCGAATACGACGGGGAGGTCTACGGCCTCGGCGCCAACTTGGTCGGCGGCGGGCAGGGCTGGTTCGCCTCGCTGACCACGATCTGGACCACCGAGAACCTCTCCGGCGATTTCAATTCGGCGGCCGAGGCGTGGATCGTGACGCCGCGGCTCGGCGTACGGAACGATCGCGGCGCGGTCTGGATCGGTACGACCTACCAGGACGTCCAGGAGACCCACGAGGGGACGATCGAGCTGCCCTTCCTGGGCCCGGTCGACTTCGACGTCGAGCTCGAGAGTCGCAACGCGTGGAATCTCCAGATCGGCGCCGCGACGGCGATCTCGAAGCGATGGCACCTTCACGTCGAGGGCGGGTTCGCCGAGCGGCTCTCGGCGGAGTTCGGCGCGACCGCCCGGTTCTGAGGTCTTGAGGGTTTCCGGCGGCGGTTCGCGGCGGCGGGTCCGCGCGACGGTTCTGCTCGCCGCGACGGGGCTCGCCGCCGCCGCCGCGGCCTACGAATCGGACCAGTACTCGAACCGGCTCGTCCAGCTCGCGGATTCGGCTCCGGTGCTCGACCGCAAGGTCAACCGGGCGCTCGCCGCAGTGGCGGCCGAATGGCGCGGTCCCGAGGACCGCTGGCGTTTTGCCCGCAAGATCTACTGGAAGCTGGGTGGGCTGCACTGGGTCGATCGCATCGAGCGCTGGGCCATGGACAGCGATGAAGTCGAGAAGCTGCCGCAGCGTAGGCACCGGAGCATTTTCGACGACGCTCCGCTCCACGTTGCGCGCGTCAATTGGTTCTTCGGCGTCGGACCGACGATCCGCCTGGCCGGCTCGCTCGTCGGCAGCGACAAGCTCGGCCATTTCTTCTCTCAAGGCATCAAGTACTACGCGAGCCATCTGCTGGGCTGGAACGAAGACCACGTGCTCGGCCGAGGCCGCTTCAACGAGCGCTGGATCTTCGGGCAACTGACGACCTCGGTCTACTCGAACGCAGACCTGGTGGCGAACTACGAGGGGTACCGCTTCTACCGGAGTCTCTACGAGCGTGACGTCGTCGCCGGCAAGGGCCCGATCGTCGCCTTCCGCGCGGACCGCGCCGAGATTCTCCGCCTGTTCTCTTGGTCCGACCACGTCAACGACTACTGGGACGAGGCAGTCCATCCGTCGCACGTCTCGCCCGGCCTCGCGAGTTACCTCGAGCGCACGCTGCCGTCGCTCTGCGGCGAGTATTGGCGGGCGCCCGAGCGCTACCTGCCCGCGCAGGGCGACGAGCTCGCCGAGCGCTATCGCGATCTGGGCTTGAAGCCGGCCCCGGAGCTCCGGCTGGACCGGATCTGCGCGGACGACGGTCGGGCCGGAGGGTCGGCGGGAGGACTCTGAGCCAGGGTGCGCGGCGGGGGCTAGCGCAGTCCAGCGACGCGCCGGAGCTCCGCGCCCACTCTCATCTCGCGGCGCCGCCACCCGCCGCCGATTTCGACGCAGGTCGCGCCGATCCGCTCCAGCTCGACGCGAAATCGGGGGAGTTGGGCGGCACGGTCGAGCGCGCTGCCCCGTTGGCCGTGCTCGGGCGCGAAGGGGACGTCGGGGAGCAGGAGAAGGTAGAGGTCGGCCCGCCGGCGCACGACTTCCTGCTCGATCCAAGCCGGACAGATACCGTTGTAGTGGTGGCCGTAGACGACGGTCGAGACGAGGTCGGTGTCGTGGAGCACGGCCGTGGCTCCGATGCGCACCGCTTCGGCGAGCGCGGCCTCCTCGAGCTCGATCTGGCGCCTGGCGACCCGCTCGATCTCGCCGGGCTCGAGCGCCTGGCCCTTCGCCGCGACGAGCTCGCGCGCCGCCTCGGCCGAGCAGGGGATCCCGAGCGCGCGCGCGAGGCGGCGCGCGAGCCAGGTCTTGCCCGTCGATTCCGGGCCGGTCAGCACCGCCCGGAAGGGGCGCGCGGTCGGCGTCATGCACCGGCTCCGCGGGTCGTCGCCGAGCGCCCAGCGCCGAGCGAGCGCCGCCAGGCGATGGACCCGGAGACGGCGAGAGCGACGAACATGGCGTACAGCAGCGCGGTTGCGGCCAGGTCCTTTGCCAGGTAGAGGCCGACGTAGACGATGTCGACGACGATCCAGACCCACCAGTTCTCGATCCACTTGCGTGCCTGCAACCACTGTGCGGCGAGCGAAGCCGCGGCGAGCGCCGAGTCGAGGTAGGGAAAGGAGGCGTCGGTCGCGCGGGCGAGCAGCGCGCCGAGAGCGAGCGCGAATGCGGCTGTGACCGCCGCGAGCGCGAGGGCGACGCGCGGCGGGGTGCGGGCCACCGGTAGAGCGCCGCCGCGCGGTCCGCCGTGGGTCCACTGCCACCAACCGTAAGCGCAAAGCACGAGGTAGACGAGCTGCAGCCCGGCGTCGGCATAGAGCTGGCTGCGCGCGAAGACCACCGCGAAGAGAGCGACGTTGACGATGCCGAGCGGCCAGCACCAGGGGTTCTGCCGGACAGTCAGCAGCACGGCGACCACGCCGGTGGCGACGCCGGCCAGCTCGAGCGGATCGATGGCGGTCAGAAAGCGAGCTCGAGTCCGGCGACGATGTGCCTGGGCGCCTGGGGGTAGTAGTACGGGATGCCCTCGCGCCGGTCGGTTCCGCTGGCGTCGCGGACGAGGTAGGGGTAGCTGTAGCCCGAGACCCAGGCTCGGTTCTCGTCGAGCAGGTTGTTGATGCGCAGGGAGAGGTGTGGATTGCCGCCGTGGATCCAGCGCGACAGCTCCCAACGGACGGCGAGGTCGAGCCAGGTGTAGGAGGGCGTGGCGAGGCGCCGATCGCCCAGGTTGTCGAGCTGCGACGCCGACACGTAACGACCCGCCAGCTCCAGCCAGAGACCGGCGCAGGGCTTCCACTCGACGCTCTGGCCGAGAATCGTCGCGGGCGAGAGGGCGGGCTCACTGTCGCGCACGGTGACGATCTCGCTGCCGGCGTATGCGCCGTCCGGACCATAGACGTCGAGTGCCTGCCGCCAGGTTCCGATGCGGTTGCGCGCGATGTTGGCGGTGGTCACGAGGCGCCAGCCGTTCGCGGGAAGCAGCTCGAGCTCGAGCTCGAAGCCTCGCCGCGAGCTCTCGGGCAAGTTGCGTCGAATCGGATAGCCGAAATCGGAGAGCTCGCCAGTCGTCGCGATCTCGTCCTCGAACTCCATCGCGTAGAGGCCGGTCGAAAGATCGAAGCGATCGCCGTGCCAATCGGCGCCGACCTCGAAGTCGGTCACGCGCTCCGGCCGCACCCGCTCGAGGTCGATCGGCACCGCGATGTCGTCCTGTCCTTGGAGCAAGTCGTTGCGCGCGGGCTCCCGACCGCTGCGGCCGATCGAGGCGCGCAGCGAGATCCCGGCGCCGGCGTCGAAGCGGATTCCCAGTCGCGGATTGAAGAAAGACCAGTCGACGGGTTCGAGGCCGATCGACCCGCGGTAGCGGAACTCCGCTCGGCGCAGCTGGAGGTCGCCGAACAGCCGCCAGCGAGCCGACAGGTCGAGATCGATCTTGGTGAACAAGGAGGCCTCGTCCTTTGCCCCGACGTTGGTGTAGCGGCGCTCGCCGCTCTCGGCGAAGGCGAAGTGATCGCGCGCGAAGCGCGAGCCGTGAAGGCCGGCGTCCAGGCGCCAGCGCTCGCCGTGTGCTCGGGCGGTGAGCAGCGCACCGATCGCTTCGCCGTCGATGCCGTACTCGGTGAGCCCCACCTTCGCCGCCGGATCGTCGAACAGCTCGAGGCTTCCCTGCGCGCCGCTGTAGTAGACCTGCGCCGTGAGCTCGGAGCGCCAGGAGAGCTCGCGCGCGACCAGCAGGTAGAGGAGGTCCTGACCGAAGTCGTCGGTCTCCTCGGGCTGCATCGGATTGAATCGGGGATTCCCGGCGAGGATCTCTGGCTCGACGGCGTAGAACGCGAGAGAGCTCCGCTCTCTTCCGGAGAGCCCGAAGAGGCGCACGTAGGTCCGGTCGCCGCGCCAGTCCGCTCCGAAGTAGAGGGAGCGTTGCTCGAGGCCGGAGTGTTCGCGCCAGCCGTCCGTCTGCTGGTAGGCGGCCCGAGCGTAGACAGCGAAGCCCGAGCCGGTCCGGCCGCTTTGCCAGGCGGCGCTCGCCCGGCCCGTGCCGTAGGCGCCGCCGCCCAGATCGACCTCGAGTGAGCGGTCGTCCTCGATGCGCGCGCTCTCGAAATGGATGGCGCCGCCGTACGAGGCGGCCCCGACGCTCGAGGTGCCGACGCCGCGCTGCACCTGAATCGACGAAACCGCGCCGGTGAAGTCGCCGAAGTTCGAGAAGTAGACCGCTGACTCCTCCGCATCGTTGAGCGGCACGCCGTCGAAGGTCATGTTGATGCGCGCCTGCGGCAGTCCGCGCAGAGTGAAATAGCTGTAGCCGCCGCCGGCGCGCAGACCCGTCTCGGAGTAGCTCGCGACGGCGGGCGTTCGCTCGAGCAGGAAAGGGAGCTCCTGGCCGTAGTCGGACCGCTCGATCACTTCGGGCGAGAGCTCGGAAAGCGCGAATGGCGCCCCCGCGCGAGCGCGCAGCGCGGAGACGACCAGAGTCTCGCCGAAGCGCGCGGCGGGCTCGAGCGTGAGCTCGAGGGGTTCGCCGCCGCCGGCGGCCGACCGGGCGAGGGGCCGGTAACCCTCGCGACGAATCTCCAGCCGGTGCTCGCCGGGCGTGACCTCGATCTGGAATCCGCCGGACTGGTCGCTCCGGGAGCGAAGACTCCCGTCGACGAAGATCTCCGCGCCGGCGAGGGGGGTGCCATCGAGGGCGAAGACGTGTCCTTCGAGGCGGGCGCTGTCCGGCGGCGCGGACCGGGCGGCGCCGGGCCGGAGCGCCACGAGCGCCAGAGCGAGCCCCAAGACCACCAGCGGCTTCGAGAATCTGCGATTCATCAGCGCCTCCCGCCCCGGGTCGGATCCGGAGCCACGAGAAGCGGAACCTGTGAGCGGGGGAGATCGAGTCGATGCGGGCGATGCCGCGTCGGCCTTGCCTACGCCGGTACGAACCGGATCAGGTCAGTGAGGGTGTGATCTCAGGCCCCGTCTCCAGGGCCACCCCTAGGCTCCGACGGCGCCAGTGTGCCCCGATCGGCCGACGGCGTCAACTGTCGGTGTCGGAATCGTCCGGCGGGCTCGGCGGGCGGGGCGGGTCGACCAGGGCGCGAAAAACACCGGTGGTGCCTGGATCCTCGTCGTCTGCGCCGAGGGGGGCAGCGGGGCGCGATGGAGTTGGACCGGCGGCGTCGCCGGCAGGGGGCGGTTGCGCCCAGAGCAGGCCAGCCGCCTGCGCGGCAGCGCCTTGCGAGCCGCGCCGGAAGATCTCGAACAGCGAAGCGGTGAGGGCGAAGACGACCGGTCCGAAGAGCAGGCCGAGCATGCCGAAGACCTTGAGACCACCGAGAACGGCGAAGAAGATGGCGAGCTCGTGCATTCGGGCGCGCTCGCCGACCAGCTTGGGGCGCAGGAAGTTGTCGACCGAGCCGACCACCAGGGCGCCGAAGAGCGCGAGCACGACGCCCTTCTGCCAGTGCCCCGTGCCGATCAAGATCAGTGCCGCCGGCGCCCAGATCAGCGCCGAGCCGATCATCGGCAGAATCGACAGCAAGGCCATGATCACGCCCCAGAGCAGGGCGGAGGGGATGCCGAGGATGGCGAACATGATTCCGCCCAGGGCCCCCTGGATGAAGGAGATCACCAGCACTCCGTAGACGCTCGCCTGAATGATGTCGCGGGTGCGCAGGAAGAGCCGCGACGTCTCGTCCGGCTCGAGCGGCACCAGGGTGCGTAGAACGTCGACCAGACGCTCGCCGTCGCGCAGGAGGAAGAACAGCGCGAAGAGAATGAACAGCAAGTTGACGAGGGCGCCGACCGCCCCGCCGAGCACGTTGAAGGTTCCCTTGACGAGGCCCTGACCGACGCCCGTCAGGTGCTCCTGAAAAGCCTCCGGCGTGAGCTTCTCGGAGAGCGCGAAGCGCTGGTCGACCATCTCGAACAACCCCTTGAGCCTGCCGCCGATGGCGGGGTCGTCGAGCAGCGACTGGACGCGGGTCGGCGCGCTCTTGGCGAAGTCGGCGATCTCGTTGGCGAGCGCGCCGGTGATGACGCCGACCGGCACGATCACGATCGCGATCACCAGCAGCAGGCTCAACCCCGCCGCGAGGCCCGGCCGCTTGGTGCGGGCGACCAGGCGGCGTTGGAGCGGGGCGAACAGGAGGGCGAGCACGCCGGCCCAGAGGATGACCGTGAGGAAGGGCTGCACCATCTTCCAGCAAATGAAGAGGGCGAGCACCGTCGCCGCAGTCAGCACCAGCCACCGCGAACGATCCTCCGACGGGCGGGCGGGAATCGGCATGGGCATCCTCCGGAAAGTGGCTTGCAGCTTATCGGATCGGAGCCACCCAGGGTGACCACGACGCTCTTGACCGCGAGGGGCGATGCACCCCAGACTCCTCCGGTTCTGGGAAACTGATCTGGGAAACTGATTCGTGTCATCTCCCGTCGATCCGATGCCCGTCCGGCTCGAAGCGCTCGAGCAGGAGCTGGGCCGCTATCAGGAGCTCGTCGAGGCGAGCGGGGAGGGGATCTACCGCATCGATCTCGACCCGCCGGTGCCGATCGATCTGCCGGTCGAGGAACAGATCCGGCGTGCGCTCACGGCGGGTCGGGTCGCCGCCGCGAATCCGGCGATGGCGCGCATGTACGGATTCGATCGCTCCGAGGAGCTCCTCGGACGGCGCCTCGCGGACATGCTGGTCGCCGACTCTCCCGCCACGCGCCGGGCCCTGGAGGAGCTGGCACAGTGCGGCTATCGTGCTCGCGGCTTCGAGTCCGTCGAGGTCGATCGCGACGGTCACGAGCACGTCTTTCTCAACTCGGCGGTGGGCGTGGTCGAGTCCGGGTTCCTGGTTTCGGTCTGGGGCAGCCAGCGCGATCTGACCGAACAGCGGCGGACGCTCGAGCGCTTGCGCCGCTCCGAGCAGCGGTTCGCGCAGGCTTTCCAGCTCAATCCGGGCGCCATCGCCATCAGCACTCTCGAGGATGGCGTGTTCGTCGACGTCAATCGCGCCTTCGCCGAAGTGGTGGGCCTGCCGCGAGAGAGCTTGATCGGCCGCAGCGGTGAGGAGCTTGAGCTGTGGGCGTCGTCGGAGGAGCGCGACGCCATCGTGCGCGCCGTGAGGAGTCAGGGCCTCGCGCGCCAGATTCCGGCCCGAGTCCGCAACGCCGCGGGCGAGCTGCGCCAAGCGCTGGTGTCGGCGATGGTGATCGAGGTCGAGGACCGACCCTGCCTGCTGGTGCTCGCCGAGGACGTGACCGAGATCGCGCACGCAGCCGAGGCCTTGCGACGCAGCGAAGCGCGCTTCCGCGCCGCAGCCGATGGCAGCCTCGACGCCTTCTTGGTGCTCGAAGCGGTTCGCGACGGCGCCGCGCGGCTCGTCGATTTCGTCTTCGTCGACCTGAACCAACGGGGTGAACGCTTCCTCGGACGGGAGCGTTCCGAGGTGATTGGGCGCCGCCTCAGCGAGCTGTTTCCGATCGATCGCCGGCGCGGTTTCCTCGAGCGCTACGCGAGCGTTCTCGAGACGCGTCGCGTCTTGGAGGAGGAGTTCGCGATCACCGCTCCTGGCCAGCCCGAGCGATGGCTGCATCATCAGGTCGTACCGCTCGAGGACGGCGTCGCAAGCTGGACGCGCGACGTGACGGAGCGACGTCAGGCGGAGAGCGAGCGGCGCCGGCTGGAGTTAGGGATCCAGAACACGCAGCGCCTCGAGAGCCTTGGCCTGCTCGCGGGCGGCATCGCGCACGACTTCAACAACCTGCTCACCGGGATTCAGGGCTACGCCGAGCTCGCGCGCCGCAAATCGGAGACGCTCCCCGGTGTCGCGCCGCTGCTCGAGGAGATCCTGCTCGGCGCCCGTCGTGCCGCGGAGCTCACCCGGAAGATGCTGGCGTTCGCGGGCGGGGGCCGGCTCGAGCTCGAGTGGGTCGCGCTCAACCAGGTCGTCGTCGAGATGTCGGATCTGGCTCGCGTCGGCTTTCCGGAGAGCTGCCACCTGGCGCTCGAGCTTGCGAAGCCCGGTCCCGGTCTCGAGGCCGACGGCACCCAGCTGCGGCAGATCGCGCTCAACCTGATCATGAACGCGGCGGAGGCGCTCGGTCCGGACGGCGGTCGCGTCGCGGTCTCGACCGGCGAGGCGACCTGCGAGGCGAGCCGGCTCGGGCGTGCCGTGCTCGGCCGCGACCTGCCGGCTGGACGCTACGCCTATCTGCGGGTCGAAGACGAGGGCTGTGGGATGTCGGAGGAGATCCAGCGGCGGATCTTCGACCCCTTCTTCACCACGAAGTTCGCCGGCCGCGGCCTCGGCATGGCCGCCGTGCTCGGTATCGTGCGCGCGCACCGGGGGGCCGTCGAGATCGACAGCGCCCCCGGAGCGGGTGCGGTGGTGACGGTCCTGCTGCCGCTCGCCATGAGCCAGCCGCGAGCCGGCGACAGCGTCAGCGTCTGAGGAACCTCCGGATCGAGTCGCGGTGCTTGGTCTCGTCGGAGATCAGGCCGTCGTGGGAACGGTCATCTCATCAGCTGCCGTCGTTCGAGACTTGGATGACGCGCATCGGCTCGCCGGCCGCCGCTTCGATCACGATGCCGCTCTTGTCGAACCTGACCTTGGCGCCGGCTAGCAGCTGACCCTGGCCCACGCCATCGCCGTCGAGCTCGAGCTCGACGACGCCGTGGGGATACTCGCGGGCGCTCGGATTGCGGCTGGCGTCGAACCAGTTGAGCGGCTTCTCGAAGACGACGACGAGTTTCTTGCCGGCGCCGTCGGCGGTCTCGACCGCTGCGATCACTGCGCGCGAGGTCGTCCGGTCGAGGCGCGCGCTGCCGATCTCGGCTGCACTCTTGGCGCCGCCGTTGGCGAGCGCGGCGAGCTCGTCGGGAGTCGAGAGGCGATCGACCTTGAGCTGGAGGTTCTCGATCTTGCGCCCTTGACGCGGGTCGTCGTTGACCAGGCGCGCGTCATAGGTAGAGGCGGCGGCGAGCGGCGCAGCGAGGAGCGCGGCGGTGGCCGCGGCGAGCGTGTACGAGCGAATGCGTCGGTGCATCATGGTGGGCTCCTTTCGTGGGTTCCCATGGGCTCCTGTCGGGGGCCTTGCGCATTCCTCTACGTGACGCTGGAGCGCGTTGTTACGAGCGGCGGGACGAGCCGTCCCGCGGGTGGGGCGATCCGTTGTCCTGGTGGCGCGGGGAGTCGGAGGGCGCGTGCCGTCGCCGGGCCGGTGATAGCCTGCGGCGCGCAATGAAAACCGTTCGCGTCGCCAACGGGCAGGGCTTTTGGGGAGATAGCGTCGACGCCCCGCTGCGTCTGCTCGAAGGCGGTCCGGTGGACTACCTCGGGATGGACTACCTCGCCGAGGTGACCCTGTCGATCATGATGCGGCAGAAGCTGAAGAACCCGGCGGCAGGCTATGCCACCGATTTCCTCGACTTCGTCCGGCGCGCGTTGCCACTGCTTGTCGACAAGGACGTCAAGGTGGTCACCAACGCCGGGGGCCTCAATCCGCGCGCCTGCCGCGAGCGGATCTTCGAGATCGCCCGCGGCCTGGGCATCGGCGGGCTCAAGGTCGGCGTGGTCGAAGGGGACGATCTGCTCGCGCGCCTGCCGGACCTGGTCGCCCGCGGCCACGAGATGAAGAACATGGACACCGGTGAGCCGCTCGCGCCCGTGCTCGATCGGGTCACCTCGGCCAACGCCTACATCGGCGCCGCGCCGGTGGCCGAGGCGCTCGCCGGTGGGGCGCGCATCGTCCTTTGCGGCCGGGTCACCGACACCGCACTGGCGCTGGGGCCGCTGATGCACGAGCATGGCTGGGCGCTCGACGACTGGGACCGCTTGGCCGCAGGGACCATCTGCGGGCACATCCTGGAGTGCGGCGCGCAGGCCACCGGCGGCAATTTCACCCGCTTCTGGGAGGTCCCCGACCTCTGGGATGTCGGCTATCCGGTCGCCGAAGTCGCCGCCGACGGCAGCTTCGTCGTTACCAAGCACGCCGGGACCGGTGGTCTGGTCACCGTCGACACCGTCTCCGAGCAGCTGCTCTACGAGATGGGGGATCCGACGGGCTACCTCACTCCCGACGTCACCGCCGACTTCACCTCGATTCGGCTCGAGCCGGAGGGACCGAATCGGGTGCGCGTCTCGGGCATTCGCGGGCGCGAGAACACGCCGTTCCTGAAGGTGTCCGCTTCCTATCTCGATGGCTACAAGGCCGCGGGTCAGGTCACGGTCTCGGGACCGCGCGCGATCGAGAAGGCTCGGCTCGCCGCGGCGATCGTCTGGAAGCGGCTGGCCCGCGCCGGCGTCGAGTTCGCTCCGGAGGATCGCGTCGAGGAGATCCTCGGCGCCGCCGCGGTGCTGCCCGGCATCCTGGCCGCGCCGGCCGCGCCGCCCGAGGTCGTGCTGCGCCTGGCGGTTCGCGGCGGCGACCGGGAGCGGATCGAGCGCTTCGGCAAAGAGCTCGCGCCCCTGGTCACCGCCGGGCCGCCGGGCGTCACCGGCTTTGCCGGCGGCAGGCCCAAGCCGCAGGAGGTCGTCGCCTACTGGCCGGCGCTGCTCGACCGACGCGAGGTCGAGCCGCTGCGAGTGTCCGTCGAGGAGGTGGCGTGAGAGTCCGGCTCGCCCGCGTCGCGCACGCCCGGTCCGGCGACAAAGGGGACGCCTCCAACATCGGCTTGATCGCCGCGACGCCGGAGCTCTACGAGGTGCTGCGCGCGGAGGTCACCGCGGAGCGCGTCCGCGACCACTTCGCCCAGGTCTGCCGGGGCGAGGTCGAGCGCTTCGAGGTGCCGAACCTCCTCGCCCTGAACTTCCTGCTGCACGACGCGCTCGGCGGCGGCGGCACCGCGTCGCTGCTGACCGATGCCCAGGGCAAGACCCACGGCCAGGGACTGCTTGAAATGGAGATCGACCTGCCGGAGGAGTTGCTTCCGCGGGAGCCGGGGGCATGACGGCGGCCGAGCGCTCGTTGCTCGCCGTCGAGCGCCGGCGTGACCTGCTGTTCGTTAGGCTCGACGATCCGGGTCGCGCCAACGCCCTGGCGCCCGCGATGATCGCCGCGCTGACCGAGACCTTCCGTCGCGATTGGCGCGCCGAGGGGGTGCGGGCGATCCTGCTCGGTGGCGCCGGCAAGAACTTTTGCGCCGGCGCCGATCTCGAGCACCTGCGCTCGCTCCAGTCGGCGAGCGCGCTCGACAACCGGCTGGATTCGAAGACGCTCCGCGACCTCTTCGCGGCGATTCTCAGGCAGGAAGCGCTTACCCTCGCGATGGTGCAGGGGTCGTGCGTCGCCGGTGGCTGCGGCGTCGCCACGGCCTGCGATTTCGTCGTCGCCGCGAGCGACGCGCGCTTCCTCTACAGTGAGGTGCGGATCGGCTTCGTCGCCGCCCTGGTCGCGACCTTCTTGCCGCTGCGGGTGCGCGGGAGCGACTTGCGCGAGCTGCTGCTCAACCCCGACTTCGTGCCGGCCGACAAGGCCCTGGCGATGGGTCTGGTCAACCGGGTCGTGCCGCGCGACGAGTTGGCCGCCGCGACCGAGGCGCTCGCCGGAGAGATCCTGGCGAGAGCTTCCTCGGATTCGCTGGCGGCCACCAAGCGGCTGATCCTCGATCTCGCCGGCCTGAGTCTCGACGAACGGCTCGATCTCGCCAGCGAGGTCAACGCGGCCGCGCGCGCGACCGCCGACTGCCGGCGCGGCATCGCCGCCTTTCTGGACACCAAGGCGCCGCCGCGCTGGCGCGACTGATCTCGGGAGACGCGTCCGCCCGAGGAGCCGGTTCGAATCCCGTGGACGGCGTCGCCGGGTGCTACGCTGCCCGAGCGATGCGTCTGATCCTCTTCGATGTCGACGGTACCCTGGTCGACTGCGACGGTCAGACGCGCGCCCCGTTCGAGGCCGCCCTGCGCGAGGTCTTCGGCACCGCGGGCGACATCGACCACTACGACTTCTCGGGCAAGACCGACGCCCGCATTGCTGTCGATCTCGCGACCGGCGCCGGCATCTCGGAAGCCGCGGCGATGGCGGGGCTCGACCGGGTCCGAGATTCCTACCTCGCGGCTCTGGCGCGGAGCCTCGATGCCTCGCGCGTGCGCTTGCTGCCGGCGGTCGCCGAGCGCCTGCTCGCGCTCGCGGCGTGCGCGGATGTCGCCTTGGGCCTGCTGACGGGCAACTGGTCGCGTGGGGCCGAGATCAAGCTGGGAGTTCACGATCTCGGCCGCTTCTTCCGATTCGGCGCTTTCGGCGACGATCGGCTCGACCGGACCGAGCTGCCGCCGGTCGCGCTCGAGCGCGCCGCGCGCTGCTTCGGCCGCACCTTCACGCCGGAGGAAACCCTGATCGTCGGCGACTCCGTCCTCGATGTCGCCTGCGCGCATGCGCATGGCATCCGCTGTCTCGCGGTCGCCACGGGCTGGACCGCCGCCGATCGGCTCCGGGCGGCGGGTCCGGACCGACTGGTCGCCGACTTGACGGACCCGGAGGTCGAACGGGAGCTGTTCGGAGCGAATGTCGCGTGAGCCGCCAGGAGTCAGCGCAGTGAGCGGCGTCGACGCGACCGCTTACGCGGCGGCGCGCAACGCGGTCGCGTTCGAGGCGCGCAGCGGCGCCGACGTGCTCGAGCTCACCGGACCGGACCGCGTTCGCTTTCTGCACAACCTGTGCACGGCCGATGTTCGCGCGCTCGCGCCCGGGGAGTCGACACGCGGCTTCGCGACCACGGTCCAGGGCAAGGTCGTCACCAGCGTCGAGCTCCTGGCGCTCGAGGAGAGCCTGCTCGTGCTGCTGCCGCTCGGCACGAGCGCGCAGGTCGTCGGGCACTTCACGCGCTACCGGATCGTCGAGCAGGTCGAGGTCCGCGCGCGCCCGGACCTCGAGCTGGCCCGGCTGCGGGGACCGCAGGCGGCCGAAGCGCTGGAGCGAATCGCGCTGCCGCCGGTCGACGCCGCGGGCGGACATCGGCTCGCCGGCAGCGGCGCCGAGAGCGTGCGGGTGCGGCGGGCCGCGCGGGGCCGCGAACCCCGCTTCGAGCTTCTCGGCGCACCCGGCGCGCTCGACGGGGCGCTCGAGCGGCTGCGCGGGCTGGCGCGCGAACTCGGCCTCCGGGAGCTCGGCACCGCCGAGGCCGAGCTGTTGCGGATCGAAGATGGCGAGCCGCGCTTCGGCGTCGACTACGGCAGTGAGGCGTTCCCCCAGGAGACTGGCGACGAGCTCGCCGTCTCCTACACCAAGGGCTGCTACCTCGGCCAAGAGGTGATCGCGCGTATCCACTATCGCGGCGGCGTCCAGCGCTCGCCGCGCGGGCTCTACTTCGAGGGCGCGCCGCCGGCGCTCGGCACCGCCCTCCGCCACGAGGGGCGCGAGGCCGGACGCGCTACCTCGGTCGCCCTCTCGCCCCGCTTCGGCGCGATCGGGCTCGCCCTCGTCCACCGCCGCGTCGGCGAGCCGCCGGCGCGTGTCGAGCTCGCGAGCGGCGCCGCCGCTCGGCTCGTCCCGCTGCCCTTCGAGTAGTCGGATCAGGCGAACCTCGAGCCCACCTGCCCGGGTGGTTGACAGGCGGCAACCGCGTCACCGTATAATTCGTAATATGGCGAAACGACGAATTGATCCGGCCCCCGTCCTGGCCGCGACAGTGGAGCTGGCCAAGGGGCTGTCGCACCCGGCGCGGCTGCGCTCGATTGCGATGCTCGCGACCGGAGAGCTCTGCGTCTGCCAGCTCACGGCGGTGCTCGACCTCGCCCCTTCGACCGTGTCGCAGCACCTTTCGGTTCTCGCGCGCGGAGGCCTGGTGGCGGAGCGCCGGGAAGGGAAGCTGGTCTTCTACCGGCTGCGCGAAGAGGGATTCGGCGCCTCGCTGCTGCCCGCGATGCTGGCACGACTCGAGGGCGACCCCGTGGTCCGCGCCGATCGCGGCGTGGTCGCGCGCCTGCGCCGAGTGCCGGTCGCGGCCCTCTGCGCCGCCGAGCTCGATCTCGTGGCGATCGGCGTCCGCACATTCAGCGAGAAGGCGCCGGTGGCGGCCGGGTGAGGTGCGGCGGGTGAGCGGACGGGGCGAGCTGAAATGGCTGGCAGCACTCGGGGCGGCCTTCGCGGGCCTCTACTGGTTGCCCGCCGGATCGGCGCGCTTCGATGGCGCGCTGGTCGAGGCGTTCCAGCTCGCGCGCTGGTACGCGCGCGAGCACGTGCTGCTCTGCCTCGTTCCGGCGTTCTTCATCGCCGGCGCGATCGGCGTCTTCGTCAGCCAGGCGTCGGTCCTGCGCTACCTGGGGCCCGACGCGCCGCGGACGACGGCCTATGGCGTGGCGGCAGTCTCCGGCACCGTGCTTGCGGTCTGCTCGTGCACGGTGCTGCCGCTGTTCGGTGGCATCTACAAGCGCGGCGCGGGTCTCGGGCCGGCGTCCGCGTTTCTCTATTCGGGGCCGGCGATCAACGCGCTCGCGATCATCCTGACGGCCCGGATCCTCGGCCTCGAGATTGGCTTGGCGCGCGCCGTCGGCGCTGTCTTGTTCAGCATCGTGATCGGTCTGGCGATGGCCTGGATCTACCGCGACGAGGAGCGCGAGCGGGCGCAGGCGCAGGCGGCCCAGGCGGTGCCCGAGCCGAAGCTCACGCTCGGCCGGCAGGCCATCTTCTTCGCCACGCTCGTCGCGATCCTGGTCTTCGCCAACTGGGCGCCCGCCGGGTCGGGGATCTGGGGGGAGATCCACCGCGAGAAATGGCTGCTGACCGCTCTCGCGGGCGCGCTGTTGCTCGTCGTGCTCGTCCGCTGGCTCGGGCTCGCGACCTGGCGAGCGCTCGCCGTGGCGGGCGCGACCGGCGCGGCCGCGGCGCTCGCGAGCGCGCACCCCGTGGTCCCCTTGAGTGTCGGTTTCGCGGCGCTCGCCGCGGTCCTCGCCGGAGACGAAGGGGAGCTCGGCGAGTGGCTCGCCGCCACCTGGGGCTTCGCCAAGCAGATCCTGCCCTTGCTGCTGATGGGCGTCTTGGTCGCGGGCCTGCTGCTCGGCCGGCCCGGGCAGGAGGGGCTGATCCCGTCGGCCTGGGTGGCCCGGTCCGTGGGCGGCAACTCGCTCGGCGCCAACCTTTTCGCTGCGGTCGCCGGCGCCTTCATGTACTTCGCCACCCTGACCGAGGTGCCGATCCTCCAGGGGTTGCTCGGCAGCGGCATGGGCCGGGGCCCGGCGCTCGCTCTGCTGCTTGCCGGCCCGGCGCTCTCGTTGCCCGCGATGCTCGTGTTGAGAAGCTTCATGGGCTGGGGCAAGACGATCGTCTACGTTTCTCTGGTGGTCGTCATGGCGACGACGACCGGCCTGCTCTACGGCGCGTTCGCCGCTTGAGGAGAACCCGATGAAGACCAAGCTCCAGATCCTGGGCACCGGCTGCCCGAAGTGCAATCTGCTCACCGAGCATGCCGAGCGGGCGGCGCGGGAGCTCGGGCTCGACTTCGAGCTCGAGAAGGTCACCGAGATCGGCAGGATCCTCGAGTTCGGCGTGCTGGCGACCCCGGCACTTGTCGTCGACGGAGAAGTTCGGGTCTCGGGCCACGTGCCTTCGACGCCGAAGCTCAAGCAGCTCCTCGCGGGCTCCGGAGCCCGCCCGGCATGAGCGGCGGCCTGCTCTTCCTGTGCGTCGCCAACGCGGCGCGCAGCCAGATGGCCGAAGGGATCGCCCGCGACCGCGCCGGCGACGAGCTGCTCGTCCAGAGCGCCGGATCGTCCCCATCCCGGGTCCACCCGCTCGCGATCCGGGCGCTCGCCGAGATCGGCATCGACATTTCGGCCGCGCGCTCGAAGTCGGTCGCCGAGATCGACCGGGCGAGCGTCGACACCGTGATCACGCTCTGCGCCGAGGAGGTCTGCCCGCTCTACCTGGGCGCCGCGCGCCGGCTGCGCTGGCCGCTTCCCGATCCAGCGGGGCACGACGAAGGCGAGGAGGCGAGCCTCGCGCGCTTCCGCGCCGTGCGCGACGAGCTCGCCCGAAGAATAGGCGCCTGGCTCGGCAACGAGGGGATCGTGTCGCGAATCGGAAGTCGGGTGTGAGCGAAATGGGAGCGAAGAAACGCCTGAACGTCTTCGAGCGCTACCTCTCGCTCTGGGTGGCGCTCTGCATGGGCGCGGGGGTCGCGCTCGGCAAGCTCTTGCCGGGCTTCACCGACCTCGTCCGGCGCCTCGAGTTCGGCGCGGGGTCGCAGATCAACGTCGCGATCGCGCTGCTGATCTGGCTGATGGTCTACCCGATGATGCTGAAGATCGACCTCGGCAGCGTCGTCGCCGTACGCGAGCGGCCGAAGGGGATCCTGGTCACGCTCTTCGTCAACTGGCTGGTCAAGCCCTTCTCGATGGCGGCGATCGGCTATCTGTTCTTCCGTGTCCTGTTCCAGCCCTGGATCGGCGCCGAGCTCGCCAACCAGTACCTGGCCGGCTCGATCATCCTCGCCGCCGCGCCCTGCACCGCGATGGTCTTCGTCTGGTCGTACCTCACGGACGGCGACCCGGCCTACACGCTGGTCCAGGTCTCGCTCAACGACCTCATCATGCTGGTGCTGTTCGCGCCGATCGTCGGTTTCCTGGTCACCGGGGCGAGCACGCTGACGGTGCCCTTCCGGGTATTGCTGCTGAGCGTCGCCGTCTTCATCGTGATTCCGCTCGCGCTGGGCGCGGCGAGCCGCGTGCTGTTGCTGCGGGCGAAGGGCAGGGAGTGGTTCGAGACCCGGTTCTTGCCGGCGTTTCACCCGATGACCGTCGTCGCGTTGCTCGCGACCCTGGTGCTGATCTTCGCCTTCCAGGCCGACAATCTGACCGGTCGCTTCTTCCACGTCGTGCTGATCGCGATCCCGCTCTTGATCCAGGTCTACTTCAATTCCGGCCTGGCCTACGGCCTGATGAAGTGGCTGAAGGTGCCGCACGACGTCGCCGCCCCCGGGGCGCTGATCGGCGCCAGCAACTTCTTCGAGCTGGCCGTGGCGACAGCGATCGCGCTTTTCGGCCCCGACTCCGGCGCCGCCCTCGCCACCGTCGTCGGCGTCCTGGTCGAGGTCCCGGTCATGCTCTCGGTCTGCACCTTCTGCAACCGAACCCGCCACTGGTTCCCGGCTCCCGGCGTGGCGGCGTCCCGCTAGAGCTCTCGGACGGCGCGCCCGCTTCGCGGCCAGGTCGCGTTCCCCCATGGTCGCGGACTGGCCAAGAGCGCCGGGGGGCTCGACAGTCGCAGAGGTAGGGAACGGAAACGGGGAGAAGAGGCGGCACCATCTCACCCCTCGGTGGTGCGAGCCGACCGTCCCCATCCTCCCCGCCGAACGCGCGCCACATCATCAGTTGCCGGGGCTGGCGTAGACTCAGGTCATGGAATCGACTGCGGTGGCGCTGGCCGGGGCGACCGCTTTCGCCCGCGCCATGCGACCCGATCTGCCTGTCGTCGAAGACGGACTTCTCGCCCTGCGCAAGCTCCTCGCTCGGGCGCAGGTGCCCTACGCGCTCGTGGGCGGCGTCGCGGTCATCCACCATGGCTACGTCCGCGCGACCAGGGACCTCGATCTGCTGCTCGAGCGCGGAGACCTCGCGCGCCTTCTCCAGCATCTGGCCGAGCACGGATTCGAACGCAGCGCCGAGAACCGGCTACGCCATGTCGAGAGTGGCGTCGACGTCGATCTGCTCTTCGCTGGCGACCCCCGCCCGCGACCCGGCGCGCCGCCCTACCCGAGGCCGAGCGAGCTCGCGCGCAGCCAGCGCGAGAACGACGTCGTCGACCTCCCCGGCCTCGTCGACCTGAAGCTGCTGGCGGGGCGGCACCAGGCTCTCGCCGACGTGGTCGCGCTGCTGAAGCCGCTCGCAGAAGGCGACTACCTGGAGCTCGAGTCCGCCCTGCGCCCCGAGCTGCGGGGCGAGCTCCACCGGCTTCGCCGCGACGCCCTCGACGAGCTCGAGCTCGACGACCGCGCGCGCTGAGATCCTGAGACCACGTCCGCCGACCTGCCGCCGAGGCCGGCGACACCGAAGTCCCGGTCATGCTCTCGGTCTGCACCTTGTGCAACCGAACCCGCCACTCTTTCTCGGCTCCCGGCGTGGGAGCATCCCGCTAGAGCTCGCGCACGGCGCGCCCGCCTCACGCTCTGAGCGCGAATGGCGCGGTGAGTCTCGAGCACTCGTCGTCGGCCGGCTCGCCTCGTTTCCATAAACCAAGGACGTAGTCGCGTTCAGCTACGACAACGGGCTGCTCTCCGCCGTTCCTGGCTACGCCCTGTCGATCGGCTACCATCCGAGTCTCATGGCTTCTGACGTCTTTCACGCGAATGGCGTGACGGTTCACACCTCGGTCGCTTCCGATGGCATGCCGCGGCCCGCGAGCATCGGCGTGACGGGCACCGCTTCGGACCCCCTGCCCGGGCTCCAGTACGCCTACGACGGCTCGGGCAACGTCAAGTCGATCAACTCGGACAGCTACAAGTACGACCGGGTGAGCCGCCTGGTCGCGGCCAGTCACGGTCCGAACTGGTTGCAGAACGTCACGTTCGACACCTACGGCAACATCCAGTCCTTCTTCACCCACCACGACCCGCCTCTACTGGAGACGCCGACGAGCGCCACGACCAATCGGCTGACGGGCTCGCTGATCGAATACGACGCCAGCGGCAATCTGACGAGCTGGAATCTCCAGAGCTACGAGTACGATCTGCTCAACCGCACGACTCGGGTCGACACCGGCACGGAGGAGTGGGTCTTCGCCTACACCGCCGACGACGAGCGGATCTGGGCGGTGCGGGCGGACGGCGGCCGTTCGGTCTGGACGCTGCGAGGCCTCGACGGCAAAGTGCTGCGGCGGGCGGAGTTCTTCGCCGGGAACGGAGCGTGTGGTGCAGCGCAGCGCGGCTCGGCGGGCTTCGGCGGAGCTGAAGCCGGCCTCTCGATCATCTTCGAGGAGGACTTCGAGAGCGGCGACCTCTGCGCCTGGAGCCTCGTGATCCCGGATCAGGCGCACTGGGAGGTCAACGACTACGTCTGGCGCGGCGCCAGCCTCCTCGCGGTCAACACCCCCGGAGGCGACACCCACCACTTCCACCTGGACCACCTGGGCACGCCCCGGCTGATCACTGGCACCCTGTTCGATGGCCCGGCCGAGGTCGTCGCCTACCACGCCTATCAGCCCTTCGGCGAGGAAGTGACCCCAACGACCCAGGACAGCCGAGGTGATGAAGTTCACCGGGCACGAGCGGGACCTGCGCTCCTCGCCGACCCAAACGGCGGACGATTTGGACTACATGCATGCGAGGATTCTCCAGCCCGTCGACGGGGAGATTCCTGAGCTTCGACCCGATCGGCGGGAATCGGCAGATTCCTCAGAGTTGGAACCGGTACGCCTACGTACTGGGGAACCCTCTCATCTTGATCGATCCGACGGGCGAGCTGTGGGTCGCTTCGGGGAATGCGAGCAACCCCTACTCGTGGGTCGACAAGTGCGGCAAGAACCAGACGTGCTACGAGACGGTTGCCGCGGTCGTCGGCACGGACGTGCAGATCTACGGCTCCAAGAATGCCTCCGATGTTACCAGCTACTCCGCGAATGCCGATGGCTACGTCGACTTGAACGCCGTCAGCTCTCACGCCGACGCTGCGTTCTCTGTGAAGTCGGGATCCCCTTCATTCCTCAGCCCACAAAGTGCAGCGGGATTCTTCAACACCGCTGCTGACTACGCATCGCGATTCCCAGGAAGCGCGGGGTTGTTCGTGACTCAAGCCGGAGAGGCCGATGGAGCCCGGCGCGGCCAGAGCAAGACTCACAACTTCGGTCGATCTGTAGATCTGCGATATCAGGACGCAGCTGGGCGGAACATCCAAGGAAGACGCGCGGCCAATGCCGCTGACATCAATCGCATGAGCTATCTCGTCGGAAGGGCGGTTTCCTATGGCTTTGACCAGAACTACAGCAGTCGACCGACGGAGTTCGGAACAAGATTCGCGCTGTACCACGAGAATCATCTCCACATTGGCAAGTCGATCGGGAACCTGCCGTAGGGTTGCTCTCGGGCTGGTTTCGAGTCTGCTCTTCGTGGGCTCGGCGAGTTGCTGGGCCCAGGAGCCTCAGCCCGAGGTGCAGGACACAGTCATCGTGGATTCGACATTGGATCGGACCGTCGTGATGCTTCCGAGCTGGGTAGCACCGTGTCTGGAAGGGTTGCCCGGCGAGATTGAGCTCACGACGAGGATCAACCCGTACTATCTTCGTGGAGAATTCGACGGGGACGCGCGCGCGGATTACGCCTTTCTGGTTCGACGAGGCCTCGCCGAAGGGATTGCATTCTGCTTCGATGGCACAGCTGAGGCCAAGCTGCTCGGCGCGGGCAACGAGTTCCACGAAATGACGAGCCTCGACTTCGACGATTGGTCCGTGTACGCCAAGGGACCGGTGATTCGTGGTGTGGAAGAGGTCGATCCTCCAACCCTCAGATCGGACGCACTGGTCCTGCTTTGGGATGAAAGTGCGAGCGCGTTGGTCTACTGGACCGGCAGCGACTTCGTATGGTACCAGCAAGGAGACTGAGCTGCTCCCGAGGCATGCTGGCGTTCCCCCGGCTTTGTGGACACCGAGATAGGTCCGGGAATGGGCCTGGAGGTGTTCGATCCCGTGGCGGAATGATCTTCCCGCGCCGACGGAACCGAGGGTTCGACGCTGGCGGGCTCGTCGCGGCAGCGGTCGTGCACCTGCCGGCATAGAGTGGTTTCGCGCCCACCGACTGCGGAGCGATTGCCCATGATGCCGCTCGATGAAGACCTCTCGTACGAGGAGCTCACGGAGCTCGAGCAGTTTCTCGCTTCGGCAAGGCTCGAGGAGACCTCGCTCGAGGTCTTCGCGCTCGACGGGTTCTTCGCCGCGCTCGCCCTCGGGCCGAACCTGATTCGGCCTTCGCAGTGGGTGCCTTGGATCTGGGACCAGTACGACGGAGAAATCTCCCCCGAGTTCGAGAATCTCGAAGAGGCGAACCGCGTGATGTCGCTCGTGATGCGCCTCTATAACTCGACCGTTCGCCAACTACGGCTCGATCCGGCGAGCTTCGAGCCGGTCTACCCGGAAGGGGATCTCGACGGCGCCGCGACCTGGTGCGAGGGCTTTTTGCGGGGGACGCGATTCGATCGGGAGGAGTGGGCCGCGCTGATGCAGGCCGAGCCGGCCTGGCTCACGCCCTTCTTCCTGCTTTCGAGCGACCTCGGTCTCGACCTCGTGCGCGAGCAGGAAGCCGCCGAGCCCTGGCTGGGCCGGATCGTCCCGTCGCTCACGAGCATCCACGGCCATTGGGTGGAGCGCCGGCGGGCGCGACCGGAGGGTCCCACGGAGGAGCCGATCCCCTCCGGGGTTGGGCGTCTCCGAGCTGCGGACCCGCCGCGGGCCGGGCGCAACGAGCCCTGCCCCTGCGGCAGCGGCAAGAAATTCAAGAAGTGTTGCGGCGCGAGCCCGGCCGCGCCGCGCTGAGTTGCGCCAGGCCCCCGATCTCCGGCCCGCGCGGAGTCGCCAGCCAGGAGGTCGGCCCACGGCGACCAACAGCAGCCGACCTTGACCGGTCGGCCGGTGGGTGACCGCTCGGTCGGCCGCGCTCGAGCTCGTGAGTCGCTTACAATGGAAAGACTCGAACGGGGGCTGCAATGACGACCACGACACGCCTCTCGACCGCTCTGACCGCCGAGTTCGTCGGCACGTTCATGTTGGTCTTCGCCGGCGCGGGGGCGAGCGCGCTCGGTGCCGGCGGGCTGGTCGGCATCGCGCTCGCCAACGGGCTGGCGATGGCGGTGGCGGTTTACGCCTTCGGCCACCTCTCGGGCGGACACGTCAATCCGGCGATCACCGTCGGCGTCTGGCTCGCCGGCAAGATGAGCGCGCGCAGGGCGGTGTCCTATGTCGTCTTCCAGGTCGCGGGCGCGCTCGTCGCCGCGCTGGCCTTGCGTTTCGTCCTGGGCGGGGAGGTCGGCGGCCTCGGCGCCACAGTGCTCGCGCGCGGGCTCGAGGTGGCGGGGTCGCCCGTCGTCGTGACCCCCGCCTCCGGCCTGGCGCTCGAAGCGATTCTGACCTTCTTTCTCGTCCTCGCCGTGCTCCAGGCGGCGGTGGCGGGCAAGGCCGGACAGCTCGCGGGCCTCGCGATCGGCGCCACCCTGGCCTTCGGCATCCTGGTCGGTGGACCGCTGACCGGGGCGAGCTTGAATCCCGCGCGCACCCTCGGCCCGGCGCTGGTCACCGGGAATTTCGCCGATCTCTGGATCTACATGGCCGGGCCGCTCTCGGGCGGAGCCTTCGCGGCGCTGCTCTTCCGCAACGCCCTCGGCCGGTGATCGGAGCGCGAGCGGCCGACCGCGCCGCGAACGCGAGGGCCTAGAGGCGATGAGGAGAGCTGCAAGGACGCTGGCTGCTGCTGCTTGTGTCGCTCTGTGGGGCGCGCCGCCGGTCTTCGCTTGGCTCACCGAAGGCCACCGACGGGTGGGCGTCGCGGCGGTCGAGGCGGCCGGTCCGGAGCTGCCGGCCTTCTTCCTCGCCGGCGCCGCCACCGTGGGGCACGCCGCCGTCGACCCCGATCTCTGGAAGAACCGGGAGCTGACGGAGCTGCGGGCGGGGGAGGAGCCGAGCCACTATCTCGACGGGGAGCGGCTGCCGCCCGGTGAGCTGCCGCCGACCCGGACGGCGTACCTGTCCTGGATCGGGACACTCGGCCTCGAGCTGGCGGATGTCGGCACCCTGCCCTACTCGGTGATCGAGGGAACCCAGCGCCTCGCGCTCTGCTTCGCCGAGCACCGCCGCTGGCCCGACAACCCGCACATCCGATCGAAGTGCCTGGTCTACGCGGGGTGGCTCGCGCACTACGCCGGGGACCTGGTGCAACCCCTCCACACGACGATCCACCACGACGGCTGGGCGCTGCCCGGCGGCGGCTCGCCGCTCGTCGGCTTCCACCTCCAGATCGACGCGCTGCTCGAGCGCTCGCCCTACGACCCGTCGTCGGCTCTGGCCGGGCTGGCTCCGGCGCGCTTCGAGGACTTGCGCGCGGGCGTTCTCGCCGAGCTCGACGCGAGCCACGCGCTGGTCGACCGCGTCTACCGCCTGCAGCCGCTGTTCGAGAAGGGCCGCGCCGCTTGGGCCGAGCCCGAAGTCGCGGCGTTCGCCTGCGACCGCTATGGCGCGGCGACGCTCTTTCTGGCGCGGCTCTTCCGCACCGCCTGGGCGATGTCCGCCGAAGTCGAATTGCAGGGTTGGCTCCAACGCGAGTCGGACGCGCTCGAGCCGGTGCGGCCCCGCCCTTGACCGGGGGCCGCGGCGCCGACCGGGGGCCGCGGCGGGTCGTCTCGGCTCAGACCGCGAACGAGGAGCCGCAGCCGCAGCTGCCGGTCGCCTTGGGGTTGTCGAACTTGAACCCCGCGCCGGTCGTGCCGAAGACGTAGTCGATCGTGACCCCTTCGAGGTAGCGGGCCGAGACCGGATCGACGTAGATCTTGAGGCCGTCGATCTCGAGCACCGCGTCGGTCGGGCGCGCCTCCTGCTCGAAGTCGAGGGCGTACTGGAACCCGCTGCAACCGCCGCCCATGACCGCGACCCGCAGGCCGTGGGAGTCGTCCATCCCCTCCTGCTCGCGGGTCTTTTTGATCATGTCGACGGCTTTGGCGGTGATGTGCACCGGGGGTGCCGCCTCTGGGACAGGGGCGGGGCCGGGGGTCGTAGGTGTGGACGTCGTCTCCATCGTGGGCTCCTCTCGCAGGGGGGAGAACGCATCGGCGCCGGGAGATGTTCCCCGGAGTCGCGCACCGGCAGTCTAGCGCAGCCGCCGGCGGCCTCGACCCCCGATAAGATCCGGGCGTGCTGCGCGCTCTCTTGTTCGACTTCAATGGCGTCCTGATCGACGACGAGCCGCTCCACTTCCGGCTCTTTCGTCGCGTCTTGGGCGAAGAGGGCGTCGACCTCGACGAAACGACCTACTACCGGGACTATCTCGGCTGCGACGATCGCGACGCGCTCCGGGCGGCGCTCGCCGTCGCCGGTTGCGCCCCGGACCCGATGCGGATCGCGCGGCTGACCGCGCGCAAGGCCTCGTACTACCAGGCGGAGATCCGGCGCCACGGCTACCCCTACTTTCCTGGCGCCCTCGAACTCGTGCGCCAGGCGGCGGCCGCGGGATGGACGCTGGGCGTCGTCAGTGGCGCGTTGCGCGACGAAGTCGAGGGAGCGCTCGAGCGGGGGGCGGTCGCCGGCCTGTTCAAGACCCTGGTCACCGCCGAGGACGTCGAACGGGGCAAGCCCGACCCCGAAGGCTATCGGCGGGGGCTCGAGGCTCTCAACGCCGAGCCACCGCTGCCCGCCCGGCTGATCCATCCCCACGAGGTGCTGGCGATCGAAGACAGCCCGGCGGGACTCGCGGCGGCCATCGGCGCGGGCCTGCGCACGCTCGGCGTCGCGCAGAGCTACCCTCGCGAGGCGCTGGGCGGCGCCGAAGAGGTCGCGGACTCGATCGCCGACCTCTCGGCCGCGCGCATCGCCGAGCTCTTCGACGGGGCCTGAAAGACGCCGGGTGGCGGAGTCGATCAGGCGACCGGCACGCGGCCGGCGAAGCCCTCGTCGTAGCCGTGGTAGTGAGCGAGGGTCGGTTCCGGATAGCGCCAGCACCAGTAGCCGTCGCCGCTGTCGAAATCGACGAGCCAGACGCCCTTGACCTGGCAGCCCATCGACTCGATCTCGGCGGTCCAGCGCTCGACGATGGTCCTGTAGGCGCCATCGAGCTCGTCCTTGCGCTCGTCCATCTCGTCGCGGCTCTGTAGGCTGTTGACCAGCGCCTCGATCTGGCGGACCGCGGCGGCGGTGCGGTCGCGGACGACCGGAAAGGCGGCGAGCGCCTCGTCGTAGCTCCAGATACGCGCCTCCCGGCCGGGCTGCTTCACGGCCGCCGAGGTTAGCATTGGACTCTGCGGGCCCCGGCGGACCCTGGAGTTCCCCGAGACTGCCTGGGGGGCCCTGGCCGCGGACCGGCGCGATCGATATCTTGCGGGAACGGCTGGCGCAGACAGCTGGCGGAGGGTGCAGCGGGAATGACGCGGATGGAAGGCAGTGGCGGCAGGATCGAGGCGATCACCGGCGGCATGTTCTCGGGCAAGAGCGAGGAGCTGGTGCGGCGCCTGCGGCGCGCCCATATCGCCCGGCAGAAGGTCCAGGTCTTCAAGCCGTCGACCGACGATCGTCACGATCCTGGCCGGCTGGTGACGCGCGACCTGCGCGAGCTCGAGGCCGAGAGCGTGAAGAGCTCCGACGAGCTGCGCGAGCGGCTCAACCTGGGGGTCCAGGTGGTGGGCGTCGACGAGGCGCAGTTCTTCGACGAGGGTCTGGTCCAGCTCGCGATGGAGCTCGCCGACGCCGGGATCCGCGTGGTCGTCGCCGGCCTCGACCAGGACTTCGCGCGCCGGCCCTTCGGCCCCATGCCGGAGCTCTTGGCCGTCGCCGAGTACGTCGACAAGATGCACGCCGTCTGCGTCCGCTGCGGCGGCCCGGCCCACTATAGTCAGCGCATCCGCGGCGGCGCCGATCAGGTCCAGGTGGGCGACGTCGAAGCGTACGAGGCGCGCTGCCGCCGCTGCTACGAGCCCTTTCGGGGCTGAGCCTTCGGCGCAGGGATCAAGCGCCGCCGCGGCGGGGAATCGGCAGCGGCCGGCCGTCCTGACCGGTGTGGACGAAGACGAGCTCAGCCTCGGTGACCCGCACCTTGGGGCCACCGGAGTGGCCCCGCTCGGCTTCCACCTCGACCCCGACAGTGATCGAAGTGGTACCGACCCGCTTGGTGTGGGTGTAAAAGCTCACCAGGTCGCCGACCAGGACGGGCGCGTGAAAGATCACCTCGTGCATCGACACGGTGACGATGCGGCCCGGCACGGTGCGGTGGGCCTCGACCGCGCCGGCCTGGTCGATGTAGGAGAGGATCACGCCGCCGAAGATGGTGCCGAGGGCGTTGGTGTCCTTCGGCATCATGATCACGCGGATCGCGGGCTCGCGCGCGGCGGCGGCCTTCGCAGGCTTCGGCATCGGTTCGCTCCGAGAGAGGGCGGTGTCAGGAGCCGCTCGAACGCACGTGCTCGGCGGCGTGGCGGGCGATCGCGACGGCGTCGACGGGCGTGCGCGCATGAGAGAGCAACGGGTCCGAGAGCCCGTCCGGCCGCTTGAGGTCCCAGCTCGCGAGCAGCACCACGGGAACGCGGTACTTGAGCGCCAGGCCGATCTCGGAGAGCGTGCCCCAGCCTCCGCCGATGGCGACGACGGCGTCGGCGGAGAGGACGAGGATCTGATTGCGCGCCTGCTCGAGCCCGGTGAAGAGTGCGACATCGAGCTCGTCGTTGGGGGGGGAGGCGTCGGCGTCGACGCCGGGCAGGATGCCGATCGAGAGGCCGCCATGCTCCCGCGCACCCGCCGCCGCGGCCGCCATCACGCCGCCCCGCCCGCCGGTGAGCAACACGGCTCCGGCCCGAGCGATTTCGGCGCCGGCCGCGTGCGCCAAGGCGCTCGTCGGCTCGTCGCAGGCCGCGGCGCCGACGACGGCGATCTGAAGCCCGGGAGGCATGGAGGCGCATGATATCTTGGCCGCTCGAAACAACCGGGACCGCCTCCCGATGGCCTTCGAACCCTCCCTTTCCAGCAGACCCGGCAGCCTCGACGACTACGCTCTCGTCCGGCGCATGGCCGAGCGGCGGGCGGATGGGATGTCCGAGCTCTGGAACCGGTATGCGCCGATCCTGCTCGGGGTCGCGCGCGGCATCCTGGGCGCCGGCGCGGCGGCGGAAGAGGCACTGCACGAGGGTCTGCTCCAGGCCTGGTCCCACGCCGACCGCTACGATCCCGGACGCTCCTCGGTCTCGACCTGGCTGGTACTCACGGTGCGCAGCCGCGCGCTCGAGCGGCGGCGCGCCGGCGCTCGAGCGGCAGGCGAGGAGACGACGACCCGCCCAGCCGCGCGGCCGCCGCTGCCGCCGGCGCTCGCCAATCGCCAGCGGCTGGTTCGAGCTGCGTTGACGGGGCTCGAGCCGGCCGATCGAGAGGTCGTGGAGCTCGCCTTCTGGGAGGGGTTGGCGCCGTCCGAGATCGCCCGCCGGACGGCGGTCGCCGTCACGACGGTACGCAAGCGCGCGCTCGGCGCGATGAAGGGTCTGCGCCAAGCGCTGCGCGACGAGCTGCGGGAGATGATGTGACGCGCGAGCGCGAGTCCGAGGAGCTTGCCGCCCAGGTCGTACTCGACGAGCTGGCGCGCGCGGCCTCGCCGGACGACACCGCGGTCGTGCCGCCGGACGACGAGGTCGCCGAGATTCTCGGTCGGCTCTATCTCGAGGTGTTCGGCCTGCTGGCCTACGGCGTCGAGCCCGCGAGCCCACCGCGGGGGGCGCGCGAGGCACTGCTCGCGCGGCTCGCCGGCGACGAGACCCAAGAGGTCGAGCCGGTTGCGGCGGCGTCACCGCTGCCGGCCCAACCCGTTTCGGCTCCCGAGGCTTCTCAGCCCTTTCAGCCATCGCAGCCATCGCAGCCATCGCCGCCATCGCAGCCATCGCCGCCGCCGCCGCCACCGCCGCCGCCGCCGCTGCCGGCGGCCGACGCCGCGGCGAGACCGCCGCTGCGCACCGCCGCCGCCCAGCGGCCGGCGCGGCCGGGCCGCGCAGCGCTCTGGATCGCCCTGCTTCTCGCCCTGGTCGCGATCGGTCTCGGCGTCTATGCCGCCTATCTGCTCTCGGAGCTCGAGAGCGAGCGGGCGCGGCGGCGCCACTCGCAGCGTGAGGCCGCGGCCGCGGAGGTCGCGGCGCGAGCCGAGGTCGCGGCGCTCTCGGCGCGCCTCGAGGGGCTCGAGCGCCGTCACGACCTGGTCACCACGCCGGCGGTCACTGTCTTCGCTCTGCGGCCGCCGGCGGGGGCGCGACAACCGCTCGCCCGCGGTGCCCTCTGGCTCGCTGCGGATGGTAGGCGCTGGCTGCTCGAGGTGCGCGGTCTCAGCCCCGATCCGCCCGGCCGCGACTACCAGCTCTGGTTCATCGTCGACGGCTTGCCGCTCTCGGCCGGAGTCTTCGGCGCCGAAGCGGGCCGCGCGGCGACGCTCGAGGACGTCGCGATGCCCGCCGGGGCGACGGGCGTGGCGGTCACTCTCGAGCGCGCAGGTGGCGCGCCCGGGCCCAGCGGCTCGCCCATCCTGCTCGGCACCAGTCCGGTCCGCCTCTGAGATTGAGCCCGGGCGCTCGACGACGGGCGCTCAGGCGGCGCCGGCATCGTGTACCGCTTCACTGAAGGCCGGGAGGCGAGAAGAGTAGGTTGACGCCATTCCCATGCTCGCCCCAGGCAACAGGCTCGGCGCCGGAATCGTCGCGCTCGTGCTCGCTTCGGTGCCCGGCTCACCCGCGCTCCTGGCAGAGGATGTCCTGATCTACGACGACCAGCTGCGCAACGGCTTCGTCGACTGGGGCTGGGCGACCTACGATCTGGCCTGGAGCGGCGATGTCCACTCGGCGCCGAGCGCGATCCGGGTCGAACCGGACGGCTGGGAGGCGCTCTATCTGCACCGGGACGCCTCGTTCGACTTCGCCGACTTCCTGGAGCTGCGCGTCTGGGTGAAGGCCGAGGCCGGCAGCCCGGCCGTGCGCCTGGTGCTCCTCTCCGGCGGAGCGGAGAGGGGCGACGCGCCCCTCGCCGGTTTCGTTCCGGGCGGCATCTCGAGCGCCGAATGGCGTGAGGCGGTGGTGCCGCTCGCGGCGCTCACGCCGTCGGGGTCGTCGTTCAACGAGATCTGGTTTCAGGATTCGACAGGGTCGAACCAGCCGGCGCTGCTGCTCGACGACCTGCGCCTGATCGAGGACCCGACTCCGCCCGGCGTGATCGCCGTCGCCGTCGATCCGGCCCTCGACCGGCGGCCGATCTCCGCCTTCCTCTTCGGCGTCAACTTCGCCTCGCCCGCGCAGATCGCCGACGTCGGCTACACCCTCAATCGTTGGGGTGGCAACCGGACCACCCGCTACAACTGGCAACTCGACGTCGATTCGAGCGCCGCCGACTGGTTCTTCACCAACTACACGGCGAGCGAGCCGCCGCC
The DNA here is from genome assembly GCA_963700315.1 of uncultured Acidobacteriota bacterium. Lineage (GTDB taxonomy): Bacteria > Acidobacteriota > Thermoanaerobaculia > Multivoradales > JAGPDF01 > JACTMI01. The sequence continues at coordinate 440,022 of CAVOXC010000013.1, forward strand.
GCCGCTGCCGGTGGGCTCGGCCGCCGACCGCTTCGTTCTCGACAGCCGGGCGGCGGGCGCCGAGGTCGTGCTGACTCTGCCCGCTCTGGGACGCGTCGCCGGCCCCGACCGGCTGCGCCGTTGGAGCTTCTCGGAGGTCACCTACGGCCCGCAGACCTCGGACGAGTGCCGGTACTTCGGTCCCGACCCCGCGGATTGGCCGCCCTGGTGCAACCACGATCAGGGCAACGGCCTGTGCGATCCCGCGATCAACACCACCGGCTATTGCAGTGCGCAGGGCCGGATCGCCGGCAACGATCCGGACGAAACGACGGTGGCGGTCGGCCCCTCCTTCCTCGCCGACTGGGTCGCTTTCGTCGTGAGCCGGGCGGGGCCGTCCGAGCAGGGCGGCGCGCGCTTCTACGCGCTCGACAACGAGCCGATGCTCTGGGACTCGACCCACCGCGACGTCCACCCCGCGCCGCCGACCTACGACGAGGTCTGGGCCAAGGGGCTCGACGTGGCCCTCGCCGTCAAGGCCGTCGATCCGGCCGCCCGGATCCTCGGACCCGACACCTGGGGCTGGTGCGATCTGTGGACGTCGTCGGCGGATGCGCCGGGCGACTGCACCGACGGCCCGGACCGGCAGGCCCACGGCGGCACGCCCTTCGTCCAGTGGTACCTCGAGCAGAGCTGCGCGGTCGCGCAGCAGATCGGGTTCCGCCCGGTCGACTATCTGGATGTCCATTTCTATCCCCAGGCGAGCGGTGTCGCCGGCACCGACGATGTGGTCGACGAAGGGGTCGCGCCGACGCGGCTCCGATCCCTGCGCGAGCTCTGGGATCCGAGCTACGTCTCGGAGTCGTGGATCGGCGCCGCGCCGCGTCTCGTCCCGCGCTTGCGCGACTGGATCGACGCCGCCTGTCCGGGCACGGGCATCGCGCTCACGGAGTACAAGTGGGGCGCCGACGACTCTCCCTCCGGCGCGCTCGCCCAAGCCGAGCTGCTCGCGATCCTCGGCCGCGAGGGCGTCGATCTGGCGACACGCTGGGTGGTGCCGGCGACCGGATCCGCGGCGGAGCAGGGGTTCCGTTTCTGGCTCGGCTACGACGGTGCCGGGTCCAAGATCCAGGGCGAGACCGTGCGGGCCACGACCACCGACGTCGACGCCGTCGGCGCCTACGCCGTCCGCTCGCCGCGCGACGAGCTCTTCGTCTTGCTCTTCAACAAGGACGACGAGGAGCGGACCGTCGACGTCGCGATCGCCGCAGCGAGCGTCGGTCCGGCCGAGCTCTGGCGCTTCGCCGCCGCGACGCCGCTCGGCCCGGCCGGGACGTTGCCGGTCGTCGGGGGTTCGTTCGCGGCGGCGCTGCCGGCGCGCTCGGCGACGGTGGCACGGCTCGCGCTCGTCTCGGATCTCCTCTTCCGCGACGACTTCGAGTCGGGATCGGCCTGGAGCTGGTCGCAGCGCGTGCCCTGACCGTCGCGTGGGGTGGGCGGGGTATCGTCCGGGCCATGAGCCCGCTGCCGACAGTTCCGTTCCGCCACGAACGACTGCCCGAGGCCGAGATGCGGCGGCGGGCGGAAGCCTTCCGGGCAGCCATGGACCGGCGCCGGAGCGTCCGCGAGTTCGCCGCCGACCCGGTGCCGCGCGAGCTGATCGAACTGGCGATCCGCACCGCCTCGACGGCGCCCTCGGGCGCTCACCGCCAGCCTTGGCGCTTCGTGGCTGTCGCTGATCCGGCGGTGAAGCGCGAGATCCGCGTTGCCGCCGAGGCCGAGGAGAAGGCGAGCTATGAGGGGCGGATGTCCGAGGAGTGGCTCGCCGCCCTCGAGCCGCTCGGCACCGACTGGAGGAAGCCGTTCCTCGAGACCGTGCCCTGGATCGTCGTCGTCTTCGCCGAGATCTGGGAGCAGCGACAGGACGGCGCCAAGATCAGGAACTACTACGTCAAGGAGAGCGTCGGCCTCGCCTGCGGCCTCTTCATCGCCGCGCTGCACACGATGGGGTTGGCGACGCTCACCCACACGCCGAGCCCGATGGCCTTCCTCAACCGGATCCTGAGCCGCCCGGACAACGAGAAGCCCTTCATCCTCTTCCCCGTCGGCTACCCGGCGCCGGGCTGTCGCGTTCCCGATCTCCAACGCCGACCGCTCGCCGCGGTGAGCGCTTGGATCGAGTCGGGCGCCGTCACTCCTTGACGCGCTTGCCCTTCTTGTAGAGGGTCTCGATGCCCTTCTTGCCGATGTCTTCGGCGAGCTCGTCGACCCAATCGGTGAGCTTCGACGTGGTGGTCGAGAGGGTGGTGCCGGAGACGGAGCGGTGGTGGATCGCGACCAAGAGCTCGCCGGTCTCGGCGTCCACGAACTTGACGTCCATGGTGGTGTTGCCGGAGCCGGCGCCCATGCCGACCCAGAATTTCGCCGCGGCGCTGCCGGTCGAGCAGTCGACGACGCGGCCGGCGGCGCGGACGTCAGCGCCGGAGTCGACGACGGTCACTTTGCCGCCGAGCGCGTTCTTGTAGGCCTCCGCGAAGATCCCGGGCAGCTCGCCGCTGAGATCGTTGGCGAGACGCTTGTCCTTGGCGTCGCGCTTGCCGGCCTCCTCGCCGAGGAACTGGGGCTCCTCCCAGCTCGGGAAGGAGACTTTCTTGCCGTCGAAGGAGAAGCCGGGCTTGACCCAGAGGTAGTCGATTTCGTCGGCCTCACGGAACTCGAGACCCGATCCGAACCAGGAGGCGACGAGCTTGCCCTCGTCGAAAGTGTCAGCGGCCCGCGCGGGAGCCCCCAATCCGCTGATTCCGGTGGCGGCGAGGATCAGAACGAGGCTGAGAGCGGAGCGTCGGGTCATGGTGTCCTCCTGAAAAGGGAATCGTACTGCGGAATTCGGCGCGAGCCCTCGCGGCGCCGGCCCGCGCGGATCGACCGCTGGTCGTCGTTCAGTCACGGAGAGAGGATTCTGCCACGACGGGCCCGCGGGCGGGAGTCTCGGATGGTGACCAGGCCTTCGCAGGGCGAGGAGCGATAGAGAGCGGACGGGACGCGCAGCCGAGTTGCTAGACTGCTGCGCTCATGTCGCTCACCGCGCTCGTACTCGCCGGCGGCTCGGGCACGCGCTTCTGGCCCGCCTCGCGCCGCTCCCGACCCAAACAGCTGCTGGCGCTCGAGGGCGGACGATCCCTGCTCCAGTCGACAGTGGATCGTCTGCCACCCTTGGTGCCGGCCGAGCGGATCTGGGTCGCCACGACGCCGGCGCTCGCGGCCGCGGTGCGGACGCAGCTGCCGGAGATCGCGCCCGAGCGCCTGGTGATCGAACCGGAGCCGCGCAATACCGCTGCTGCGATCGGCTACGCGCTGCTGGCGCTGCCGATCGAGGCGCGGGCCGGCGCCGTGGCGGTGCTCCCCTCCGACCACCGTGTCGCCGATGTCGAGGCATTCCGCGCCACGCTCGGTCGTGCCGCTGAGGCCGCCGAGCGGGACGATCGGGTGGTCGCCCTGGGCGTGGTGCCACGCCATGCCGAGACCGGATTCGGCTACCTCGAGCTGGGCCCGGAGCTGCCGGGCGTTCCCGGCCTGCGGCAGGTAGCGCGCTTCCGCGAGAAGCCGGATCGCGCGACCGCGGAGAGCTTCCTCGCCTCCGGTCGCCACCTCTGGAACGGCGGCATCTTCGTATTCCGCGGCGAGACGATGGCGCGCGCGATCGAGCGCCATGCGCCCGACCTCGCGTCCGGCCTCGCCGAGATCGCCCGGGCGCCCGAGCGCGCCGCGGAGCTGTTCGGAGCGCTGCCCGCGATCTCGATCGACTACGCCGTCATGGAGCGACTCGACGGCATGTCCACCCTGCCGCTCGAGTGCGGTTGGGACGATCTCGGCTCATGGCAAGCGCTCTACGATCCGTTGCCCGACGACGGCGCCGGCAACCGGGTGCAGGGCGATGCCGTCACCGTCGACGCCTCCGGCAACCTGCTCTTCGCCGAGCAGGGGACCATCGCCGTGCTCGGGATCGAGGGCCTGGTCGTCGTTCGCACCGGCGACGCCGTGCTGGTCATGCCGCGCGAGCGGGCACAGGAAGTCCGCAAGCTCGTCGAGCGGCTGGAGTCGGCCGGGCGCTTGGATCTTCTCTAGCGGCCGGCGACTCCCATGCAGTGGAAGATCGCCAGGTCGAGCAGGCTGTCGGAGAAGTTCAACCGGTGGGCGATCCGGCGCGGGTTTCCGGTGCTCGCCTGGCTCGCGCCGCGCGTGCCGCGCTGGTTCCTCTTCCTCGGCGCTCGCGTGATCATCTCGGTGGTCATGTTCCTCCACACCGCGCCGAAGAAAGCGATAGCGAGGAATCTGGCCCGGGTGCTCGGTGCTCCGGCCGCCTCGCGCCCGGTGCGCCGGGCGGCGCGCCAGATGTTCTTCCACCTCGCGTACTACTGGGCCGATCTCTTCCGCTTCGCGCAGCTACCGCCGGAGCAGCTGCGCGCGCTTGTCGTCGGGGGCGATCTGAGCGACCTCGAGCCCCTGCGCGCCGCGCGCGACGCGGGCGACCGGGTGATCCTGATCACCGCGCACGTCGGCAACTGGGAGCTGGGCGCCATGCTCGCGGGGCAGGCCGACCTGCCGGTGTCGGTGGTCTACGTGCCCGACGAGTTCGGCGACGCCGAGCTCTTTCGCAGCCTGCTGCGCCGGATGGGTTCGGTCGAAGAGATCGCCATTCGACCGGACGACCGCTTTTCGAGCCTCCCGGTGCTGAGAGCCTTCGAACAGGGCCGTATCGTCGCACTGCAGGGCGATCGCGACTTCAGCGACAGCGGTCTCGCGTTTCCCTTCTTCGGCGCGCCGGCGCGTTTCCCGAGAGGGCCGTTCCACCTCGCCCGGATGACCGGGGCGATCCTCGTCCCGACCTTCATCGCCTACACGCCGCGGCACCGTTTCGAGATCGAGGTTGGCGAACCGATCGCCGTCGAACGCAGCGCCGATCGCGATGGCGACGTCCGCCGAGCGATGGCGGGGTGGGTGAGGGTCCTGGAACGTGCGGTCGAGCGCTGGCCGACCCAGTGGTACACGTTCTTCGATTTCTGGGACGACGAAGAGTCCGCGGGCGCGCCCGACGACTCGCGCGGCGAGACTGGCGCGGGCGCCGCATGATGCGCCAGATCGAGATTGCGACCATCGACGGTACCCGGCCCTTCGTGGAGGTCGGGCAGGCGGGCGCGCTCGAGGGTCTGTGTGGTCCCGAGGGCCTATGGGAAGTCGAGCTCGGATTCGGCAAGGGGCGCTATCTGCTCGCGCGCGCGGCGGCCGAGCCCGACCGCAGGTTCCTCGGCGTCGAGGTCGCGCGGGAGTACTTCGCGCTCGCGGCAACGCGGCTGGCGCGGAGCCGGCTGCGCAACCTGGCGCTGCTCCATGGCGAAGCGCTCTATCTGCTCGCCGCGGGCTTACCGCGTCGCTTTGCGAGCGTCGTCCACGTCTATTTCCCCGATCCGTGGCCCAAGTCGCGGCATCTGAAGCGGCGGCTGCTTTCGCCCTCGAGCGTCGACCTCGTGCTCGGCCTGCTCGAGCCGGGAGGCCGACTCTGCTTCGCGACGGATTCTCTCGACTATGGGGAGGAGGTCGCGTCCTTGCTCGGCGCCTTTCCCGGCCTCGAGACGAGTCGGAGGATGCGGAGCTGGCCCGAGGGCGCGCGCACGAACTACGAGGCGAAGTACGAACGCGAGGGACGCCCGATCCTCCGGCTCGAGGCGGTGCTCACCGGCGAGCTCGACCTCCATCCGGACGGCCGCGAGCGCGTCGTCGTTGCCCCGGTCGTGGCGACCGACTGAACGGACGACCGCTGCTATCCTGGTCGTCCCCTCTCGACCGATGAGACGCCTCGCCGAGCTGCTGCCCTGGTTCCGACCCTACCGGTCGCGCGTGGCGGTGGGGATCGCCGCGATCCTCGGCGCCGCCGCGCTCGGGCTGGCGGCGCCGCTGCTGCTGGGCGGCGCGGTCGACGCGCTCGAGGCCTCGCCTTCGACGGCAACTGTGGCGCGCTATGCGCTGCTCCTACTGGCGGTCGCGGTCGGCCAGGGGATCTTCAACTTCTTTCAGCGTCGGATTCTGGTGGCGGTCAGCCGTGAGATCGAATTCGATCTGCGCGAGGAGTACTTCGCCCATCTCGCGCGTCTGCCTGCTTCGTACTATGAACGCAACCGGATCGGCGACCTGCTGGCGCGCTCCTCCAGTGACTTGGGCGCGGTCCGGATGCTGTGCGGGCCGGCGATCATGTATTCGACCAACACGGTGGCGACCGCCGTCGGCGCGCTCGCCGCGATGCTCTGGATCGATGCTTCGCTCACCGGCGTGGCGCTCGTCACCGCGCCGCTGCTGATCGTCGTGACGTGGGTTTTCGGTGAACGGATCCACCGGCGCTACGAGGTCGTGCAGCGACAGTTCGCCGCGCTTTCGGCGCGCGCGCAGGAGAACTTGGCGGGGGTGCGCGTGGTCCGGGCCTACGCCCGCGAGGCGACCGAAGCCGCGGCCTTCGACGAGCGCAATCGCGGCTACGTCGACGCCGCGCTCCGGCTCGCGCGCTGGCAGAGCGCTTTCCACCCGGCGCTGCAGCTGCTGGTCGGAATCGGATTCGTCGCGGTACTGGGCTACGGCGGCTCGCGTGTGCTCGACGGCGCGATCACCCTGGGTGAGTTCGTCTCCTTCCACTTCTTCCTCGGCAAGCTGGTCTGGCCGACCATCGCGGTGGGCTGGGTGATGAACTTGGCGCAGCGGGCGGCGGCGTCCTGGACGCGGCTGCGCGAAGTGATGGACGTTCGACCGGCGATCGCCGATCCAGCCGATCCGGTGGAGCCCGAGGCGATCGCTGGAGCCGTGAGGATCTCGTCGCTCGACTTCCGCTATCGCGACGGTCTGCCGCCGGTGCTGCGGGAGATCGACGTCGAGGTCCCGGCCGGCGCGGTGGTCGGCGTCGTCGGTTTCACCGGCGCGGGCAAGTCGTCTCTGCTCGCGCTGCTGCCGCGACTGGCCGATCCGCCGGCCGGCAAGGTGTTCCTCGATGGCGTCGACGTCCGGCGCCTGCGCCTCGCACGTCTGCGCGGGGCGATCGCCATGGTGCCCCAGGAGAGCTTCTTGTTCTCGGCCACGGTCGCGGAGAACATCGCGGTGGGCCGGCCGGACGCGACCCGGGCGGAGATCGAGCAGGTCGTCCACCTGGCCGGGCTCGAGACCGACGTCGGCAGCCTGCCCCGCGGCCTCGATACGCCGGTGGGCGAGCGCGGCGTGACTCTCTCGGGCGGACAGAAACAGCGCGTCGCGCTCGCCCGGGCTCTGCTGCGGGCGCCGCGAGTCCTGTTGCTCGACGACGCGCTCTCGGCGGTCGACGCGCGGACGGAAGCGCGCGTTCTCGCGAGCCTACGCGAGGCCTTCAGCGGGCGTACCGTCTTCCTGGTCGCCCATCGGATCTCGACGGTCGCGGCGGCGGACTTCATCCTGGTCCTCGATGCCGGCCGTCTGGTCGAGAGGGGCAGCCACGCGGAGCTGGTCGCGCGTGGGGGACTTTACGCCCGGCTCGAGCGCACCCAGCGGCTCGAAGAGGAGTTGGCGGTGGCGGCGGGCTGAGTGGACAGGGATTCGAGGAGATCCAGAGATGGAGAGAATCGTGGTGGCGGGTGGCAGCGGGTTGATCGGCGGCGCCCTCGTCTCGGCGTTGACCGGAGCAGGCCACGAGACGGTGGTGCTCTCGCGCTCGCCGCACGGACCGAGCCTGCCCGACGCGGCGCGCCGGGTGCGCTGGGACGGCCAAAGCGTCGGTGCTTGGGCGACGGAGCTCGAGGGCGCGCGGGCGGTGATCAACCTCTGCGGCGCCGGAATCGCCGACCGCCGTTGGACCGAAGAACGCAAGAAGCTTCTCGCCTCGAGCCGCCTCGAGCCGACGCGTGCGCTTGTCGATGCGATCGCAATCTCGAAACGGCGTCCGGCGGTCCTGCTCCAAGGCTCCGCGGTCGGTTTCTACGGCGATCGGGGTGGCGCCGCACTCGACGAGGACTCCGGCCCCGGACGGGGCTATCTGCCCGAGCTCGCGCTCGCCTGGGAGCGGGCGAGCGAGGGTGTCGAAGGGCTCGGAGTGCGGCGGGTGCTGCTACGCACCGGGATCGTGATGGCCCGAACGGGTGGGGCGCTGCCGGTGATGGCCCGGCCGTTTCGTCTCGGCATCGGCGGGCCGCTCGGCTCGGGAGAGCAGTGGGTGTCCTGGATCCATCTCGTCGACGAGGTCGGCGCGATCCGCTTCCTTGTCGACGCGCCGGCAGCTTCGGGTCCCTACAACCTGGTTGCGCCCGAACCGACGAGCAACGAGATGCTCAGCCAGGAGCTCGCCCGCGCGCTCCATCGCCCCAACCTCCTGCGCGCGCCGGCCTTCGCCCTGCGCCTCGTCCTGGGCGAGATGGCCGGGATGGTGCTCGGCGGCCAGCGTGTCGCGCCACGCCGACTGCTCGAAGGAGGATTCGTCTTCCAGCAGCCCGCCTTGAGCGGCGCGTTCGCCGACCTGCTCGATTGACCGGCTCGGCCTTCGCGCCTCCGCTCGCGGTCTCCGCCGCGGCGCTCGTCTGCCTCTTCGCCTGAGCCTGGTCCGGAGCCTCTGGCACAACCTGGCACGCATCCTGCTCTATGTGGGATTCGACGCGGTCGATCGCGCCGCCCTGGCCGGCCAGAGCCGACGGGACCGGGCGACGAGCCGCAGCGGCAAGCAGACGACAACCTCCAGGGTGTAGAGGCGGGAATCACGAGATTCCCGCCTCCTTTTTTTCTGTTTTTCTTTCCCGTCGAGCCGATGCGCCGCTCCGCGGTCCATTCTCTGCCCGGGAAAGCGTCGCGAAGGCTCTCCAGAGAAGGGGGGTGGATCTCCGTCGCGGCGTTCCGCAATCGAAGATCTCGCCGGACCCGAGCTCGGGTCGTCTTCGCAAGCGCCGATGGACGAGCGCGCTCGATCGCATCGAAGTCCGTCCTGGAGCTCTGGACAGCCCGGGGCTGCCCGCTCGTCGAAAAGGGTCCGGCGGACACAGAGCCTCGGTGGAATCGAATGCGCTCGACGCGACGCGCCACGACGAGCTTCCTCCGCACCCTTCAATGGTCCGTTCATGCGGGGATGAATTCGGCACGACGTGCGTTGCGGAGCGCCGAGACCGAGTGGACCGTCGAAGGACCCTGTTGCGCCTCGGATTCGAAGCCTGCGCCACCCGCGTGTCAGGGTGGACCGTCGAGAACTGCGAAGAGGCGGAGCCCGTTCTGCGCTAGTCGTTCTGGTTCGGTGGTCTCAGAGCGGGAAGCGTTCGCGCAGGGTGCGGCCGACCTCGTCGCGCAGGTCGGGGTGGGCGTAGATCCGGTAGCGGTCGATGCGGGTCAGGTGGCGGATGAACTGGCTGGCCTGCTCCATCGGCTCGCGCCGGCCGTCCGGGTAGGCGACCAGGACGCGGCTGGGTCCGAGCCGGTGGGGGTCCTTCGAGGAGCGCGCGACGAGGATGGCGCCGGTATCGAAGCGTTCGAGCAGCGCAGGTAGAGCCATCTCGAGCTCGGCGCTCTCGCCAGGAGAGAGGTGCTCGCGCGTCTCGAAGGCGAGCGGGAAGTGCGCGCGCTGGACCACGGCGTGGGCGTGGACGTCCGCGGACCCGCGCAGGCCGGCGAGCACGGAGTGGTCGTCCTCGGCGAGGAACGCCTCGGGGTCCGCGGGCCAGTACCGGGAGGCCGCGCGCAGCCATTCGGTCAGGTGGTGCTCGAGCGCCTTGCCGGTGACGTTGTAGTAGACCTGCGTGAACATGTAGTAACGAGCGAGCACCAGCGCCTCGACGGCGTGGACGCCGCCCTCTTCGACGCCGAGGCCGATGGCGCCCGTCTCCGGGTCGACGATCGGCATGAGCGTGTCGATCAGGCGGTCGAGGTCGTAGACGCCATAGCGCACGCCGCAGAAGAGGCTGTCGCGCAGCAGGTAGTCCATCTTGTCGACGTCGAGCTCGCCCGAGACCATCTGCGCCAGGTAGCGCTGCTCCGGCGGCATCCGCCCGGCCAGCAGGTCCGCGACCTCCTGCCTTGCGATTCCGGCGCCGTGCCGTTCGAAGACGCGCTCGACCTCCGCCGTCGCCAGCAGGCGGCGGGTCATCTCCTCGTGATCGATGCCTCCCGCGAAGCGGTCCTCGGCCGAGTGGCTGAACGGCGCGTGGCCGATGTCGTGGACGAGCGCAGCGGCGCGCACGAGGCGGCGCAGGCGAACGCGATCCGCGTCATCGAAGAGCTCGGGGCGCTTGTCGACGAGCGCGTCGAACATCCGCCCGGCAAGGTGCATGGCGCCCAGGACGTGGCTGAAGCGGCTGTGCTCGGCGCCGGGGTAGACGAGGAAGGTCAGCCCGAGCTGGTGGATCCAGCGCAGCCGCTGCAGCGGCCGGCTGGCGATGAGCGCCGCCTCGAGGGGATCGGCGTGCAGAAAGCCATGGATCGGGTCGCGCAGCCGGAGGACGGTCATTGTGTCTCGGGTCGGAGCGAGAGTCGGCGATAGGGCCTGAGGGCGTCGAGCACCTCGACCCGGCTGCGCAGGATCCCGGCGAGCGATGCCGCGCGGGCGGCCAGCGGCTCGGCGAGCAGCTCCTGCTTGCGCAGCGACGGCAGGTCGAGCGCCGCGGCCAGCCGGTTGACCAGCGCTGCGAGCCGCTCGGCCGAAGCGAGACCGACGAGATCGTCGGGACCGAAGCCGCAGCGCTCGGAGCACTCTCGAGCGACCGGGAGCGCGAGCGCCAGGATCTCGCGTTGCAGGCGGGCGGTCTCGTCCTCCTCGGTGAGCGCCGCCCGGTCGGGTAGGGGTCGAACGATCGCTCGCCGGTAGGGCCTCCCGCCGATCTCTCGTTCGATCTCGAATCGGAATTCACCGTTGAGCACGATGTTCGAGCGGCCGTCCGGCAGCGATTCGTGCTCGACCAGGCGGCCAGCGGTACCGGGCTCGAGTAGCTCGAGTCCGTCCGTTTCGGTGTCGTGCGCCATCAAGATCATGCCGATGCGCCGCTCCTCGGCCGGCAGCTCGAGCAGGTCGGCGATCAGCCTTCGGTATCTGGGTTCGAAAACGTGCAGCGACAGCGCGGTGCCGGGGAAGTGAACCACGTTGGGGAGGGGGAACAGGGGGAGCAGCACGGCGGCAGGATAGCCGAAGGGGCGCCTGGCTTGGGGGCGAGGTCTCTTGCCTAAGGGGAGAGCGCCTCGGCGGGCACGGTCTCGGTGAGGCCGAGGGCCTGCGAAACCTCGCCGGCGCGGGCGAGGAAGAGGGCGGCGAGCGCGACCGCCGCGACCGCCGCCGGCCGACGCAGCCGCGCCGGCAAGAAGCGCGCGAAGAGGAGTAGCAAGATCGCCACATAGAGAGTCGCCCGGTCCGCGCCCAGCGCCGCCAGCAGGGGCTCGGGCCAGAGCGCCACCGCTCCGGCGAGGCCGAGGCCGGCCGCCGGTGTCACGAAACGGGGTGAGTTGAGCGCGACCTCGGCTGCGGCGAGGGCGAGAGGAAGCCTCAGCAGCGCGGCGCCGAGGAGCGCTCCGCGCTGCGGTACCGGTCCCCAACCGATCCGCACCAACTCGGAGCCGAGCGTCACCGCCGCGAGCGCCAAGGCGCCGATCCCGGCGAGCAGCCGCCATGCGAGTGGCTCGAATCGGCGCCAGCCGAGAGCGAGCACAAGGTCGCCGAGGATCGCAGCGGCGAGCGCCAGCGTGAGCAGCAGCGCCGGCAAGACCCCGGACTCGATCTCGTGGAGGCGCCAAGCGACGGCGGCATCGGGCGCGGAGCGCAGGCTCGCGGCGGTCACGAGGATCGAGACACCGACCGCCGGGAGCGCGACGAGTGCCCAGAGGCGGCGTGACGCCTCGGCGGCGCTGGCGAGACGCCAGGGCACCAGCACGTGCCCGCCCCAGACCAGGAGGTTGAGAACGACAGCGGCGAGGGCGAGTGGGCTCAAGGGCCGTCGAGCCCGCTCAAACGCTCGACCCAGTGTCGATCACCGAGCGATTCGAGCAGCTCGGCGGGCGTCGCGCCGTCCGGAGGGATCGCGAGGTCGGGGGCGATCTCGGCGAGCGGCTCGAGCACGAACCGGCGTTGGCGCAGCCGGGGGTGCGGGATCTCGAGCAGGGGCCCCGCGCGCACCTCGTCGCCCACCAGCAGGAGGTCGACGTCGATTTCGCGGGGCCCATTGCGGGGTCCCGCGCTGCGCCCGAGGTCGCGCTCGATCGCCTGGCCAACGGCCAGAAGCCGCTCGGGCGACCAGCTGCCGCGGCCGAGCACCACGGTGTTGAGGTAGGGGTCCTGGGTCAGGTCGGAGACCGGCTCGGTTCGATAGAGCGAGGCGATTCGGAGTGGGCCGAGCTCGGCGCTCAAGTTTCGGATCGCCGCTTCGATCGTGGCTCGGGGCTCGCCCCGATTGCTGCCCAGCGAGAAGGCGAAGAGATGCTCCTCGTCAGTCCTCGTCGTCGTCGTCGGCATCGTCGTCGGCATCGTCGGCATCGTCGCCTTTGACCTTCTGAGGCGTTGCGATTTCGTCGTCACCGAAGTCGTCGCCGCCGACGTCGTCGTCCGCATCGGGTGCCGTGACTTCGTCATCGCCTTCCGGCGCCGGTGGCGGAGGCTCCTCCTTGCGGCGGCGGCGCGGCGAAGGCGGCGGCGCCGCCTCTGGGCGCTTGGCGTCTTTCTGGTTGGCACCGCACTTCGGACAGATCGGCTCCGGCCGCCCCAAGTCGTAGAACTTGGCGGCGCAGGAGAAGCATTCGTATTTGATCCCCAATTCGGGCATGGGAGGCAGTCTCCAGGGTGGGTCTCCGGCGAGGCCGGGACGGTAGCAGCGCTCCCCGGGGCTGTCAACTTCGAGTAGGATGCTGCGGCACGGTCTTCGCAGGCAGCTATCCCAGCCGGCTATCCCAGCCGGCTCTCCCGGCTGATCGTCACGGACAGATCTCGCAGCCAATTCTCCAAGCCAGCTCCTCCGACATGATCCGACTCCGCACCTTCCGCCCTGGGCTCGGCCTGCTCCTCGTGACGTTCGCGCTCCCGGCGGGGGCGGCCGACCGGCCGGTGCCGAACCCGGCCGATCCGGCGCTCACCGGATCGCAACGCCTGGACAGCCTCGTGGCGCGCATCAAGCTCGAACAGGGCCGCGTCGAGACTCTCGAGGCCGAGTTCGTGCAGGAGCGGGCGAGCGAATTCCTGGCTCGACCGGAGACCTCGCGGGGCAAGCTCTTCTATGCACGGCCCGACCGCGTGCGCTGGGAGTACCTCGATCCGAATCCGATCTCTCTGGTGATCGACGGCGACGAGATGCTCACCTGGTACCGCGATCTCGGCCGGGCAGAAAAGGTGAAAGTCGGCAGGGTGTCGTCGCAGGTCTTTCGCTACCTCGACGCGACCGGCTCGCTCGAAGCGCTCATGGACTATTTCGCGGTCACGATCTCGACGCCGAAGGTGGGAGAGGCCTGGCGACTCGACCTCGATCCTCGCTATCCGCGGATTGCCAAGCGCCTCGCGGGCATCACGCTCTGGATCGATCCCGTGCTCTATCTACCGGTGCGAGTCCGCTACGCCGAGCCCAACGGCGATTCGACAGAGTATCGCTTCAGCGAGTTGCGGGCGAACGTGCCGATCCCGGCGGAGCGGTTCCGCCTCGCCCTGCCCCGGGAGGTCTCCGTCAGGGTCCTCGACCTGGCGGGCGGTCGCATCACCGCGCACTAACCGACGTGCCGCTCGCCTTCGAGATCTTGAATCGCGACGGGGCGGCCCGCCGCGGCCGCCTGTCGACGCCTCGGGGCACGATCGAGACACCGGCCTTCATGCCCGTCGGCACCCTCGGAGCAGTCAAAGGGGTGACCCCTCAGGAGCTCGAGGCCGCGGGCGCGAGCGTGATGCTCGCGAATCTCTACCACTTGGCGCTGCGCCCGGGAATCGACACCGTCGCCGAGCTCGGCGGGATCCACCGCTTCACCGGTTGGCGCCGCCCGATCCTGACCGACAGCGGCGGTTTCCAAGTCTGGAGTCTCGCCCACCGGCGCAGCGTCGACGACGGGGGAGTCACCTTCCAGAGCCACCTCGATGGCGCCAGCGTCCGCTTCACTCCGGAGTGGGTCGTCGCCGCCCAGGAGCGCATCGAGGTGGATATCGCCATGGTCCTCGACGAGTGCCCGCCGTGGCCGATCGGCCGGGAAGCGGCGGCGAGCTCGCTCGAGCGGACGCTCGAGTGGGCTCGGCGGGCGGTCGAGGCACGCCGGCGTCCGGAGGCGACGGCGCTGTTCGGAATCGCCCAGGGGAGCGCCTTCCGGGAGCTGCGCGAGCGGGCGGCCGAGGAGCTCGGCCGGCTGCCGTTCGACGGCTTCGCGATCGGCGGCGTCTCCGTCGGTGAGCCGGCCGCCGATCGGCGTAGCGCGGTCGAATGGACCGCGCCGGCGCTGCCCGACGAGCGCCCGCGCTATTTGATGGGAGTCGGGACCCCGGACGACCTGCTGCACGCGGTCCGGGCGGGGGTCGACCTGTTCGACTGCGTGCTGCCGGCCCGCAACGGCCGCCATGGACTCCTCTTCAGCCGCGGCGGCCTGATCCGGATCAAGAACGCTGGGTACAAGACCGACCCGCGACCTGTCGACGAGGCATGTCGCTGTCCTGTCTGCACACGGGTATCGCGCGCCTTTCTGCACCACCTGACGCGAGCCGGCGAGATCTCCGCGGCGGTCTACTCGACGCTGCATAACCTCCGCTTCTTTCTTGACTTCATGGCGGATCTCAGAAAAGCTATCGAGTCTTGTCGGCTGGCAGACGCGGCCCTCCCTGGGGCCGTAAGTGCTGCGGACTGAAACCGATACGAGACGACCGACGTGCCGGCCCGCCCGCGGTCCGGACCCTGAGGAGGGCGCCGCGTGGGCGCTGTTCCGCCTCCAGGGCCTGGGATCCGCGGCGTGCCCGAGGCGCCGGTCGGGAGTCGAACCATGGGATGGACCCTGCTCCAGCAGCTCGCGTTCGCCGAAGGGGCATCTGCGCCGTCGCCTTTCGTGCAACTGGTGCCGATTCTGCTCATCTTCGGCATCTTCTATTTCCTCCTGCTCGCGCCGATGCGCAAGCGCCAGAAGGCCCACGCCAAGTTGATCTCCGAGCTCAAGCGCGGCGATCGCGTGGTGACCAACGGCGGGCTGATCGGCGAGATCGCCGCGGTCGAGGAGAAAGTGATCCACCTGAAACTCGCCGACAACGTCAAGGTGCGGGTGCTCAGGACCGCCGTCGCGGGCCTCGAAGGTGAGCCGCCGAGCGGGGGAACGAATCCATGAACCGGAGCATCGCCTGGCGCGGCGTGCTGATCGTCGGGCTCGCGGCGCTCTGCCTGTGGGCCGGCTTTCCACCCAACGAGAAGCTCAACCTCGGGCTCGACCTCCAGGGTGGCATCCATCTCGTCCTCCAGGTCCAAACCCAGGACGCGGTCAAGGCCGAGGCGGAGAAAGACATGGAGATCCTGGCCCGCGAAGCGGCGGATGAGGAGATTCCGGCGATCTCGACCAGCAGGTCCGCGGATACCGCTTTCACTGTCGCGCCGATCCCCGAGGACAAGCGCGCGGCCTTCGAGAAGGTGGCGGACGACTATCTGCCGGGCTGGCACTGGAGTCGTGCCGCGGGCGGCTACAGCTTCTCGATGCGCCCAGGCAACGAGAATACGATCCGTGACGGCGCCGTCAATCAAGCGCTGCAGACCATCCGAAATCGCATCGATCAGTTCGGCGTGTCGGAGCCGGTGATCAACCGCCAGGGACTGGACAGCGACCGCATCGTCGTGCAGTTGCCCGGCGTCGACGATCCGGAGCGCGTCAAGCGGCTGATCAAGAACACCGCGTTTCTCGAGTTTCGTCTCTGCGTCTATCCGGAGAGCGGCGGGGGCGTGGCGTCGCGCGAGGAGATCTTCGCGCGCTACGGCGGCAACGTGCCGGCGGAAACCGAGATCCTGCCGCAGGACGTCCGCGACGCCACGGGCAAGCTGGTGGCGCAGTCCTACTACCTTCTCGAGTCACGCCGCGTCATCACCGGTCGCGATCTGAAGTCGGCTTCCCCCTCGCGCGGGCAGTTCGGCCAGCCGGTGGTGCAGTTTCTGCTGACCGCCGAGGGCTCGCAGCGCTTCGGCAAGGCGACGGGCGAGAACGTCGGCCGCGGGCTCGCCATCGTGCTCGACGGCAAGGTCGTCTCGTCGCCTCGCATCAACTCGCGCATCACCGACTCCGGCATCATCGAAGGTGGTTTCACCGATCAGGATGTCCAGGACTTGGTGACCACCCTGCGCTCGGGCGCCTTGCCCGCGGGCATCGTCTATCTCGAGGACCGCACCGTCGGGCCGTCGCTCGGCCAGGATTCGATCGAGGCGGGGCTCCAAGCCGGGCTCTATGGCGCGCTTCTGGTCGTCCTCTTCATGCTGATCGTCTACCACGTCTCCGGCTTCAACTCGGTCCTCGCGCTCGCGATCAACGTTACTCTCGTCTTCGGCGCTCTCGCTTACTTCGGCGCCACGCTGACGCTGCCCGGCATCGCGGGCATCGTGCTCACCATCGGGATGGCGGTCGATGCTTCGGTGCTGATCTTCGAACGGATCAAGGAGGAGCTGCGGGCCGGCCGGCCGCCGAAGTCGGCGATCGACGCGGGCTTCGGCAACGCGATGTCCTCGATCGTCGACGCCAACATTACGACGCTGATCGCCGCCCTCTTCCTCTTTCAGTTCGGCACGGGACCGGTGCGCGGATTCGCCGTCACGCTCTCGATCGGCATCCTCGGCACGCTGTTCTGCGGCATCTTCGTGAGCCGTTGGCTCTTCGACGTGGTCTTCGCCCGCACGGCGGCGCGCGGCGGCAAGATCTCGATCTGAGCCGACTGGCGACGATCCGCTAGGAGCACTCGATGGATATTCTGCGCAACACCAGCATCGACTTCATGAAGTACAGGAAGTACTGGATCACGGTGTCGTTTCTGACCATCGCGATCGGAGCCTTCGGCCTGTTGTTCCACGGCAAACTGAACGTAGGCGTCGACTTCGCGGGCGGCACCCAGCTCACGCTGAAGTTCCAGGAGCGCCCGGACATCGAGGACTTGCGCGCGCTGGTGGGCGATGCCGGTTTCCGCGATGCCCAGATTCAACGCTTCGGCGGCGAAGCCGACAACGAGGTGATGATCCGCACGCCCGTCGTGGGCGGCAGCGAGGAGGGGAGCGCCCGCCAGTTGATGGGGGCGCTCGCCGGCCGCTTCAACGCCGGCCGCCCCGGCGATACGGATCTCAACCAGATCGGCGTGGCCGCGGTCGCTCAACTACTGACCGTGGCGAATCCGGAGAACCTCCCGGAAGTCGAGTCAGTGCCCCGCTATGAGGCGATGGCCGAGGCCGTACTGGCCGTGCGCAAGGACCTCGGTGTCTTCACCGACTGGAGCCAACTCGCCGGCGCCGAGGGCCTGTCGCCCGCCGCGCTCCAATCGCTGCAGCAACGCGCCCAGCTCGGCTCGTTCTCGATGTTGTCGGTCGAGAACGTCGGCCCGCAGGTCGGCGCCGAGCTGCGCCGCCGCGGGCTTCTGGCCGTGATCGGGGCGATGCTCGGCATGCTGCTCTACATCTGGGTGCGCTTCGAGCTGCGGTTCGGAGTGGGTTCGACCATGGCCGTCCTTCACGACGTGCTGGTCACCCTGGGCCTCTTCTACTGGGCCGGCTACGAGTTCAATCTGACGACCGTGGCGGGGTTCCTCACGCTCATCGGCTACTCCGTCAACGACACCGTCGTGACCTTCGACCGCGTGCGCGAGAACATGCGCAAGCGGCGCGGCGGGGAGATGGTCGAGCTGATGAACAAGAGCATCAACCAGACGCTCTCGCGCACCCTCCTGACCGGCTGCACCACCATCGCCGCGTCGCTGATGCTCTATCTCTTCGGCGGCGACGTCATCCGCGGCTTCGCTTTCGTCATGACCGTCGGCGTGGTGGTCGGTACCTACTCGTCGATCTACATCGCCAGCCCGTTCGCCCTGCTCTGGGAAGAGTGGTTCGGGCCGCAGGGGCGGATGCGCCGAGGCAAGAGCGACCGCGCCCAGGCGACCGCCAGAGCGCGCTGAGCGGATCGCCGTAGAATCCGGAGGGCACCATGCCCGGATTCCGGAGACGCAGTCCCCAGCCCCCCGTCGCGGCACCCAAGCCGCCGACGCTCGACGACTTGATCGGGCGGCTCGAAGCGAACGGTCGGGCGGTCGATCGTTCCGAGCTCGAGCGGGTTCACGCCTTCTCGGCGGAAATGCACAAGGGCCAGGTCCGTCGCTCCGGCGAGCCCTACCTGACACATCCCGCGAGCGTGGCGGCGATCCTCGCCGACCTGCGCCTCGACCAGACCTGCGTCGCGGTCGGCCTGCTCCACGACGTGCTCGAGGACACGCTGACCACTCTGCCCGCGCTCGAGCGAGATTTCGGGCCGGAGATCGCGGAGCTCGTCGATGGCGTCACCAAGATCGGCAGGCACCTCTACGTGCGCAAGGACGAGGGTCAGGCGGAGACTTTCCGCAAGATGATCCTCGCCTCCGCCCGCGACTTGCGGGTGATTCTGGTCAAGCTCGCCGACCGCCTGCACAACATGATGACGCTCGACGCCATGTCGACGGAGGCGCGGCGCCGGATCTCCCAGGAGACGCTCGAGATCTACGCCCCGATCGCCAACCGGTTGGGCATGGCCAAGATCAAGGGCGACCTCGAAGACCTCGCCTTCTTCTATCTCTACCCGCTGCAGTTCGCCTCGCTTCAGGACAAGGTCGACGAGCGGCTGCGGGTCGGCAAGAAGGCGATCGGTGAGATTCGCGAGCGCCTGATCACGTCGCTCCGGGAAGCGGGGGTGGGAGCCGAGATCAGCTTCCGCGTCAAGCGCTACTACTCGATCTTCCACAAGTTGCGCCGGCAGGGCATCGACATTTCGGAGCTCTACGACTACCTGGCATTCCGCATCGTGACCGAGGAGATGCGCGATTGTTATGCGGCGCTCGGCGTGGTTCATCAGAGTTGGCGGCCGATTCCCGGCCGCTTCAAGGACTACATCGCGATGCCCAAGCCGAATCTCTACCAGTCGCTGCACACGACGGTGCTGGGCGGGCGCGGGCAACCCTTCGAGGTGCAGATCCGGACCCGTGAGATGGACCTGGTGGCGGAAGAGGGCATTGCTGCGCACTGGCAGTACAAGGAGGGGCGATTCGGACCCGGTGGCAGCGATCGCAACGTCCGTTGGCTCCGCCAGCTGGTCGAGATCCAGACGGAGCAGAGTGATCCGCGCAGTTTCCTGTCGAGTCTCAAGCTCGACCTCTATCCCGACGAGGTCTATGTCTTCACGCCGAAGGGCGATGTCTTCTCCTTTCCGCGCGACGCCACGCCGCTCGACTTCGCCTATCGCATCCACACCGATCTCGGCCATCGCTGTACCGGCGTTCGCGTCAATGGGCGGCTGGTGCCTCTGCGCACGCCGCTCAGGACTGGCGACATCGTCGAGATCCTGACCAGCCCCGCACGCAGCCCGAGCCGGGACTGGCTCGGCATGGTCGTCACCTCCAGAGCGAAGTCGAAGATCCGCCATTGGCTCAACACGCAGCAGACCGAGCAGGCGATCCAGGTCGGGCGGCGCATGCTCGAAAAGGAGCTCGCGCGCCACAAGCTGGCGCTGCGCCGGGTGACGGAAACGGACCGCTTTCGCAAAGTGCTGAGCGACGAAGGCCTGGGCCGGCCGGAGGACCTGTTCGCGCGGCTCGGGTACGGTAAGGCGACCCTGGCCCAGCTGCTGCCGAGACTCCTCACCGCCCAGGAGCTCCAGGCCACGCCCGAGCCGCCGGGTGCGTTCCGGCGGGCCATCGGCAAGCTCATGCCGAGCTCCGCCGCCGCCCCCATCGCGATCAGCGGCCCTGGTGACCTGCTGACGGTGCTCGCGAAGTGCTGTCGGCCGGTGCCCGGAGAGGAGATCGTCGGCTACATCACCCGGGGTCGCGGCATCTCTGTTCACTCGATCGACTGCCCGAACGTGCGCAACCTGCTCTACAACGCGGAGCGCCAGATCGAGGTGACCTGGAGCCGGGAGGACGGGGGCGTGTTCGCCGTTTCCCTGCTGATCGAGACCGAGGACCGCCAAGGGATGCTGGCCCGGCTGACCGAGGCGATCGCCAAGCTCGAAACGAATATCCGTCAGATCGAGGCGGATACCGACCGCCCTGGGCGCGGCAATATCGAGGTGGTCGTCGAGGTCAAGAACCGGGAACACCTCGAGAAGGTGCGCAAGGCGTTGGGCGACCTGCCCGGGGTCCTCGAGATCAGCCGTCGAATGTCTGGTTCGGCGCGAATGGGCCGCGGCTTCGACTGAGGCCGCCACCCGAGCCAACGCGCCGGAGGGGGCGCGTCAGCCCTTCGGTTCCTGCTCTTTCAAGAACAGGGAGCGCGCCGGCGGCCGCACGACCTTGCCGCTGCGCAGGCAGCGAGCGCAGACGCGAACACGCTTCGAAGCGCCGGCGATGAGCGCCTTGACGGTGCGCAGGTTCGGTTCGAAAGTCCTCGAGGTCACGTTGTGGGCATGGCTCACGGTGCGTCCGGTCACGGTCGCCTTGCCACAAATCTCGCACTTCTTCGCCATCGCGTTCTCCTTGCGGCCGCGGCCACGGAAGCGATCGATTCTATGACCCGCCGAGACCGCGATCAACCCCGTCGAGCGAGAGCTGTCGCCGGCGCCAGAATCTGGCCGCCGCGCAAACCGAATGGCGGGGTCGTCCGGGTGGGCTCTGGCGGGGGTGTGCACTTATGCACAGGAATCTGAGCAGTAGATCTCCCAACCGCTTGACAGCACTCGGACTTTCGGCTACCTTGATGAGCCGAATCAAGACTCGAGAGCGGTCGTCCAGCTCTTTCTCGAAAGGGGTCGATAGCGCCGTGCTGTTCTCACGCTCCAAAGGTCTGGTTGGCCTGGACATCGGGAGTTCGGCGATGAAACTGGTCGAGCTCAAGGAGAGGAAGGGGGAGTACACCCTTCAGCGGCTGGGTGTCGAGCCACTCTCCCCGGAAGCGATCGTCGACGGCTCGATCATGGACTCCTCGCTGGTGGTCGACGCCATCCACCGACTCAACGACGCCACCGGGGTCAAGCTCACGAGCTATGCGACCTCGCTGTCTGGCCACTCGGTCATCATCAAGAAGATCCAGATGCCGGCGATGGCTCCCGAGGATCTCTCGGACCAGATTCAGTGGGAGGCCGAGCAGTACATCCCGTTCGACATCAACGACGTGCGTCTGGACTACGTCGTGTTGTCGGAGGGCGAGGCCGGCCACGAGAACATGGAAGTCCTGCTGGTCGCGGTCAAGCGCGACAAGGTCAACGACTACATCTCGGTGATCAGCCAGGCGGGCAAGTCGCCGGTGCTCGTGGATGTCGACGCTTTCGCCATCCAGAACGCCTACGAGGTCAACTACGACGTCGACCCGCTCAAGGTGATCGCGCTCGTCAACATGGGCGCGAGCGTGACGAACATCAACATCCTGGCGCGCGGAGCGACCGCTTTTTGGCGAGACATCTCGTTTGGCGGCAACCAGTTCACCGAGGCGCTCCAGCGCGAGTTCAACCTCTCATTCGAGCAAGCGGAGCGGCTGAAGCGCGGCCAGTCGGTCGACAAGTTCACCGCCAGCGACGCGCGCAGCGTGCTCGACTCGGTGTCCGGTGACATGGCCTCCGAGATCCAGAAGACGTTCGATTTCTTCGCCGCGACGTCTTCCGAAGGGCCGGTCGACGAGATCGTCCTCGCCGGCGGCTGCGCTCTGACGCCCAATCTCCAGCAGGTCCTACGCGAGCGATTCGGCGTTCCGATTGAAATGCTCGATCCGCTGCGCCGCATCCACTACCGGGAAGGCGACTTCGATCGCGATTGGCTGCGGTCGATCGGTCCGATGCTCGCGGTTTCGATCGGGCTGGCGATTCGGAAACTGGGGGGCTAGGGGCGATGATCAAGATCAACCTCCTCTCCGAAGGCAAACGCCCGGTCGTCGCCCGGCGCGCTCGGCAGCCTGTCGGCGGCCAGGCCGATTTCGGCAACGCCGCGATGATCGGCGGAATCGTAATCGGCCTCCTGGTCGCGTTCGGCTGGTGGTTCATGCTCGACCGTGACATCAAGAAGAAGGATGGGGAGATCGCGGTCGCGCAGAAGGAAGTGGACGAGCTCGCCCAGGTCATCAAGGAGGTCGAGGACTACAAGGTCAAGTCGGCCGAGCTGAAGCGCAAGATCGACGTCATCAACGACCTCAAGGCCAATCAACGCGGACCGGTCCGGATCATGGACGACATCTCGCGCACCTTGCCCGAGCTTCTCTGGTTGTCGCGGATGAACGTAACGGCCGCCCAGATCCAGCTGCAGGGCACCGCGTTCAACATGTCGGCGGTCGCGAATTTCCTCGACAATCTGGACAAGATCGAGGAGTTCAGTGAGCCGATCCTCGCGGACGCCACCCAGAAGAGCGCGAAGGCGGGCTCGCGCAACGAGACCTACGATTTCAAGATCAACGTCGGCTACTCGTTCGCCGCCAGGAAGGCGGCTGACGCGATCGAAACCGGCGCGGCGAGCGAGTCGCCCGGTGCGGCGGTTGCCAAGGCTGGCGCGACCAGGGCCGCCACCGAGAGCGAAGCGGAGTAACGGCCATGGCGATCCAGACCGGTCTCGAAGGAAAGCCCTGGTACTACGGCGCCGCAGTCGGACTCCTGGTGGGAGCCGTCGCGGTCGGCGTGGGGTACTACCTGGTCTTCACCAAGCAGTACGACACGATCGAGCGCAAGGAGAGGAAGCTCGCCGAGCTTCAGGTCAAGATCCAGGAGGGCCGGGCGGCCAAGCAGAAGCTGCCGCAGTTCCGCGAGGAGGTGCGGCGCCTGGAGCTCGAGCTCGACAAGCTCCTGCGAATCCTGCCGTCGCGCCGCAACACGCCGGAGCTGCTCCGGCGCATTCGGCAGCTGACCGAGCAGGGAAACTTCGATCTGCTCAAGTTCACGCCGGGCAACTTCGTGGATCGCGACTTCTACAGCGAATGGCCGATCACGATCCGCTTGAACGGCTCCTACCACAATCTCGCGCTGTTCTTCGACCGCGTCAGCCGGTTCTCGCGCATCATCAACATCGAGAATCTCAAGATTGCGGCGCTCAAGACCAACGCCAAGGGGCACTCCATCAACGCGAGCTTCGTGGCGAAGACCTTCGTCTACAAGGAAACCGACGCCACCGCGCCGCCGCCTCCGCCGACCAGGGGTCGGCAGGGCCGAAAGTGACGGGGGAGGAGTCATGAGAGCCAAGCCCATCGCTTTCGCGTTGGCGGCCATCCTGGTCCTGGCGGGTGCCGGCGCGATCGACGCCCAGGAGACCGATCCCGCGGCCGAGGACGTCCATCAGCCAGCGGCGGAGGAGGGTCCGGATCTCGACGCGACCTCGAACCAGATCGACGAGATCCTGGCCGGCGAGGAGGAGGTTCTCGCCGGCGCGAGCTACTCCTACGACCCGGGCAACCGGAGGGATCCATTCAAATCCCTCATCATCGGCAAGGTTCGTCCGGAACGGCAAGGTCCGGTTCCCGAGGGAGCGGCCGGGCTGTTCATCGACGAGATCGACTTGACCGGGATTTTTCGGACCTCGCGTGGATTCGTGGCGCAGGTAATCGCTTCGAACAAAGAAAAGAGCTACCTCATTCGTGAGGGCGACCAGCTCTACGATGGAGACGTTGTGAACATTACGCAGAATGAAGTCGTCTTCAAACAGATCGTCAACGACCCGACGGTGATCAAGCCGTTTCGGGAAGTTGTCAAGAAGCTCAGCCCGTAGCCGCAGGCCATGCGTTGCGAGAGCGAAGGCTACGCGAGGGAGGCGAGCGTTATGGGAGACGCGGTGAGAACTGAAACGAATGCCTCGAGGGCCGGGGCCGGACTTGCGGCGGCGATCGTCGCCGTAGTCCTGCTAGCGGGCTGCGCGTCGGCGACCCCGGAGGTCGCCGCCACTGCCGCGCCGGACGGGGCTCTGGCCTCGGCACCAGCGCCACGACCAGAAAGCACCGAGATCTCCAGCCTCGAGGTGATCGAGGGCGCGCCAGGCGCGCGCATCGAGATCGTCTCGAACGCCCCGGTGGTCTGGACGACCTATCGGGACGCCGACGGGAACCTCGTCGTCGAGCTGCCGAACAGTCGGCCGATCGAGGGTCTCGCGGACCGTAGCCTCGAGACCGGTTTGGTTTCCGAGGTGCGCGTGTCTCAGGCCGGCACGGCGCAGCGGCCCTTGACGCGCCTGGTGGTTCTCACCCGCGAGGACGCCGAGCACGCGCTGACAGCGCAAGGCGGGCAACTGCGGCTGGATCTCACGCCGATCTCGATCGGTGAGGCGACGGCGGAGATGCCGGTCGAGCCGGTGGCCCCGGTGGTGGTCGCGGCCCTGGCGCCTGCGCGCGAAGCGGCAGCGCCAGCGCAGGCTGCGGCGCCCATCGAGTCCTACGCCGAGCCGGCCGCCGCCACGGCGGCCGTCCGAGGAACGCCGGAGCGCCCCCTCGTCGCGCCGGCGCCTACCGGTGCGCCAGCGGCCTTTCTCGAAGGCATCGAGGTTGTCGCCGACGGCGTCACACCGGCCGTTCGTGTCGCCGGCGACGGCGAGTTCGCCTACTCGACCTTCCGATTGGAGAACCCGGACCGCTTCGTCATCGACCTCGAAGGGGTCACCAACGTCGCCCCCCGGGGCGTCTGGAACCTCTCCGGCGACGCCGTAGTCCGCGTCCGGGTCTCGCAGTTCAAGCACCAGCCACAGCCGGTCTCTCGTGTCGTCTTCGACTTGACGGCGCCGGTGCAGCCGATCCTGGAGCGGAGCGCGACCGGCCTGATGGTGCGTTTCGGGCAGGACGAAGCGCTTGCGGCGACGACCCTCGTCGAGGACTTCTCGAGCACGCCGACGGCGCATTCGGCGGCCGCGGTCGCCGACGAAGCCCCGGCGGACGCGATGTACCAGCCGGAAGCCGCGGACGTCGATGTCCTGGTTCAGGCCCCCAGCGAGCCCGAGCCCACCACGGCCTTCGCCATGGACGAAACCGAAGAGGCTTCCGATGTCGCCGCCTTCGCGGCGCCGATCGAGCGCGCTCCCTTGCCGGCGCCCACCGCCTCGCGCACCGCCTCGCCCACCGCTTCGGTTGCGGACTTCGAAGCCGCAGACGTCCAGGTCGACACGGTTACGGTGGGCGCGCCGCTCGCTCCCTCTCCCGGCCAGAGCACTACGGTCGGCGGCGGGAGGAAGCAATACGTCGGCGAGCCGATCAGCCTCAGTCTCAAGGACGCCGACGTCAAGGACGTCCTGCGCTCCTTCGCCAAGATCTCGGGCCTGAACGTAGTGGTCCAGCCCGGCGTGCGCGGTACCGTGACGGTCGAGCTCGAGAGTGTCCCCTGGGACCAGGCGCTCGACCAGATCCTCAAGATCAACGGGCTCGGCTACGAGCTCGACGGCAACATCATGCGCATCGCGCCCACTCGCATCCTCGAAGAGGAGGCCCGGCGAACGCAGGCGTTGGCGCAGGCTCAGGCCCTCTCGATTCCGCTGCGGACCGTCGTCAAGCGTTTGAGCTACTCGACCGCCGCGCAGATGTCGCGCATCCTTCAGAGCGGCGGCCGCCGTGGCGGCGGCGGGCTGCTCTCGCAGCGCGGCACCGTGACGATCGACGCGAGAACGAACACCCTGATCATCAAGGAGCTGCCGACCTTCATCGACACCGTGATCGCGGTGATCGAGACGCTCGACATCCCCGAGCCGCAGGTGATGATCGAGGCGCGGATCGTCGAGACCACCAAGCGCTTCAGCCGGTCGCTGGGCGTCGCGTGGGGCTTCGACGGGCGTCGCCGACGCGGCGCACGGCAACACCACCGGGCTCGTGTTCCCGAACAACATCCAGGGCGGCGGCGGCGTCAACCTGCTGACCGGCGCGCAACAACGGCTTCATCGACCTCTCGCTGGGCAACGTCCTCAACACCTTCAATCTGAACGCGAGGCTCACCGCCGCGGAGAGCGAGGGCCTGATCAACGTGCTCTCGGCGCCGAAGATCGCCACGCTCAACAACGAGCCGGCGACGATCCAGAGCGGCCTGCAGATTCCGATCCAGACCGTCGCCAACAACACGGTCTCGGTACAGTTCGTCAACGCCACGCTGCGCCTCCAGGTCACGCCGCACGTCACCGCCGGAGGGCACCGTGCTGATGGATATCAACATCCAGAAGCGCGAACCGCAGCTCGCCTTCGCCGTGGTCGGCGCGACCAACGCCCCGATCGCCACCAAGGAAGCGCAGACGCGAGTCATCGTGCGCGACGGCGGCACCACCGTGATCGGCGGCATCTACGAGGTCTCGACCGACCAGGGGCAGGATCGCGTGCCCGGGCTCGCGAACATTCCGCTGCTCGGCCACCTGTTCAAGAACAAGAGGCGCCTCGACGAAAACGAGGAGCTACTGATCTTCATCACCCCGCGGGTGATCAAGCTGTGACGGCGGGGAGGAGCCAGAAGATGAACCGCGTGACCCGAGTCATCGCCCTGACATCAGTCGCTCTCGCCTTTCTCGGCTGCGAAGCGCGCACCGACAAGGTCGACGGCGGCGGCGTTCTGCTCTCGATCAGCGACTTCGACGGCTTGCCGATCACCGTATCGGCCTCCCAGAGTTGCGACGCCCTGGGCCAGTGCCTGGTGCAGGTCGAGGAGATCACGCTGCAGAACGTCCCCAAAGATCCATTCGGCTCGACGAGCGATCTCATGAACGTCGAGATCCAGAGCTACGAAGTGGTGTTCACCCGCGAAGACAACGGAACCCGGACGCCACCCAGGTACGTGCAGTCGATCTTCGGCGTCGTGCCGGTAGGCGGCACCTCGACTCTGGAAAACTACCCGGTGATGCGGACCGATCAATTCAACAACGTCCCGCTCCGTGACCTCCTCGACTTCGGCGTGGACAACGAGACGGGGAGCACGGTCATCCGCCTCAGGCTGGGGCTCCGGTTCTTCGGCCGGACCCTCTCCGGCAAGCCGGTGGACAGCGCGCCAGCGTACTGGTCGCGTCGAAGTCGTGCCTTGAGAGTCGGGAGGAAGAGACCATGAAAGCACTCAACCGAAATCACCTCAACCTCCTCGCGGCGGCCCTGATCGTAGCGGCCGGCTGCTCTTCGGATGATCCGAAGAACCCGACCGCGCCGCCGGCGACACCGGTGGATCCGATCGCGCAGGCTATCTACTCGGTCACGGTCGTTCCCTCGAAGTCCACGCTCGAGGTGGGCTCGACGGACGCTTCGATCCTCACCGTTCGGGCCAACCGCACCGACACCGGCGCGGCGCCGCCGAATCTGACCAAGCTCGATCTGACGGCTACGCTCGGCTCCTTCGGCAACGTCGGCGGGCCCAACGTGCTGACCGCGGAGTTCCAGGGCGGCATCGTTTCGTTGCCGTTCTTCGGCGGCTCCACCATCGGCACCGCGACCATCCGGGCGCAGGTCACCGGCAGCGGGATTTCGAGCGGTTCTGTCGGTTTCGGCACCGTCCGCGTCATCGAGGCGGGTACGCCGCCGACCTTCTTCGTCTCCTCGGTCAGCCCGAGCACCGGCAGCCCACAGGGCGGCGACCGCGTCAACGTGCTCGGCGGCGGCTTCGATCCGCCGATCCGCGTGCTGTTCGGCAATGTTGCGGCCACGGTGCTCAGCTCCGACGCCAGCTCGATTCGGGTCGAGGTGCCGCCGCTTCCGAACGGCCTGCCCGCCGGGCAGACGCAGCCCGTTTCGGTCTCGGTGACGATCAACTTGAACGAGGAGGGTCAGGACTCCGACACCCTCGCCTCCGGCTTTACCTACACCAACGGCGGCGATCCGGGCATCCTGCAGCCGACGATCTTCTCGTTGGCACCTGCCTCCGGCCCGAACGAGGGCGGTACGCAGGTCGTGATCAACGGCGACGGCTTCGAGTCGCCGGTGCAGGTCAAGTTCGGCGACGGCACCTCGGATGCCAACTTCAACGGTACCGAGGCGCAACTCCTCTCGGTCAGCCGCACGCGGATCGTGGTCTTGTCGCCCCGGACGCTGGTCGAGGGCTCGAGCGGAGCGCCGTTGCCCAACGACCTGTCGGACGTGCTGGTCAAGAACCTCAACACGAGCCGTTCGACGGTCGCGACCTCGGCGTTCAAGTACGGCAACGAGGTGATCATCACGTCGATCGGACCGGGAGAAGGTCCGGCAGCCGGCGGCCAGCCGGTGACGATCTTCGGCCAGGGTTTCGACGAGCCGGTCGCAGTCTCCCTCGCCAACGTGGCACAGCAGGTGCTCTCGGTTTCGGGCTCCGAAATCAACGTGCTGACAGTACCGGTCGTGATCACCAATTGCGCCGATCGCACGGGTCCGTCGGCGGTCACCAACATCGAGTCGGGCGACAGCGCCACCGGTCCGAGCTACACCTACCGGGCCTTGAAGCCGATCATCACCGGCGCCTCGCCCGGGTCCGGACCCCAAGCTGGCAACACCACGGTCACGATCACCGGCCAGAGCTTCTCGTCGCCGGTGGTCGTGGAGTTCGTGATCGGCGGCCAGAGCTTCAGCGCCTCGGTGACGTCGGTAAGCTCCGGATCGATCGTCGTGAAGTCGCCAGGCATCCCGAACAGCGTGATGTCCACGGAGCCGTGCGATGCCGGTGGCGGGGCTGCGGGAACGCGATACATCGCCAGCGCGGCGACGATCAAGGTGACCAACCCGGTCACGGACTGCACGGACGACTTTACGAACGCGTTCCTCTACACGCCGACGAGCGGGGCCTGCGTGCCGACCGGCTGATCGCCGGCGGTTTCCGGTGGACTCCAGGGGCCCGGCACCTGCCGGGCCCTTTTTACTTTTCCGCCCTGGACGGTGCGGCCCCAGCGTTCGTATACTCCGTTCGATGACGCGCCGCCTCGCTCTCCTCGTCCTGCTAGGTCTTTCCCTGCTCAACCCCGCCTGTGACAAGGGCACTCCGGTCGCGCCCGAAGGGGCGATCCTGCGGATGAGCGCCTATCCGACGCGGATCGGCAAGACCGGTTCCTCGACGTTGACCATCAGCCTGCTGCGCTCCAACGGCAACCCGGTCAACGAAGGGACGGAGGTGCGCCTCTCTTCCAGCCTCGGTCAGGTCGATGCCGTCGTCTACACGGACGTTTCGGGCACCGCGACGGGTACGTTGCGGGGCGACGGAACGGTGGGCACGGCGACGGTCACCGCGTTCTCCGGGGCGAACGAGGCGGTCACCGCGGACGTGGCGGTGGGACAGCTCGCGGCTTCGATGAGCTTCCAGGTCACGCCCTCGAACGTCCCGGAGTCGGGTGGCATCCTCGATCTGCTCGCGTTGGTTCGGGACGACCAGTCCCAGCCCCTGCCGGAGTCGCAGGTCAACTTCCGCTCCGAGGTCGGGAACTTGGCATCCGGCGGTCGCTTCATCGTCACCAACAGCCAGGGCGAGGCCCGTGATGAGCTGACAGTCACGGCGGCGGATCTTCAGAACATCGGCGGCAACACCTTCCAGGTCACCGCCGAGGTGGGCGGAACGGGGGGTGGGATCATCTCGCGCACGTTCCAGGTCAGCATCACACGGCCGCCGCAGGCCTCCTTCACCTTCCAGGTCGTGGGCAACGCGGTCACCTTCACCGACACCTCGACGGGCGGACCGACCGGGTGGACCTGGAGCTTCGGCGACTCGACGCCGGTGTCGACCCTGCGCAATCCGGTACACACCTACGCGGCGCCGGGCAGCTACATCGTGACGCTGACGGCACGCAACAGCATCGGCTCGGATTCCGCCTCGAACGTGGTGCAGATCAACCAGTAGCGACGATTTGGCCTTCGCCGCCGGTGCTATACTGCCGCGGTTCATGATGCGGAAATGGCGAGAGTGCGCCGGGTTCTCGCGCGCCCAGAGAGGCGGTCGTCATACCTGATCCGAGCGTTGACGCGAGGCTGGCGATGCTCGAGGAGCGTTGGAACCGAGAGCCGGGTTCGCGCATCTTCTTGCAGCTGGCCGAAGAGTTGCGCCGATCCGGGCGCTTGGCCCGAGCGATCGAAGTGCTGCGGGAGGGGTTGGTGCTGCACCCCGGCTACCCGTCGGCGCTGGTCGCGCTCGGCCGCGACTTGCTCGAGAACGGCGATCCGCTCGAGGCGGCGGACGTCCTCGAGCGCGCTCTGGGCCAGGATCCGACGCAGTTCGTCGCCACCAAGCTCGCGGTCGAGGCCCACCTGCAGAATCGCGACGCCGCGCAAGCTCGCACCCGACTCGATCTCTATCGGCTCTTCAACGACTACGATGACGAGATCTCCGACCTCGCGCGCCGCCTGAGCGAGCTCGAGCGTGGACCGGGGACTGCCAGCGTGGAGCCCCGTTCGACCGAGACCGGCCCGGCGGCGGTCGAGGCGGCGCCCTTCGATTGGTCGCCGGCGCTCGCCACCGCGGAGCTCTCGTTCGAGCCGGCGGCCCGAGCCACGCCGCGTCGAGACCCGATGCCCTTCGGTCCGCTCGCCGCGGGCGACGCGTCCGCACTGTTCGCGCTCGCCTGCCGCCGCGACGGGATCTTCGCGGTCACCGTGAGCGAGGTGGCCGTGGCCTCGCGGCCCGATCCGACGGCGAGCGCGGCATCGGCGGCTCCTCTCGAAGCCGAGGCGCGAGCCTCAGTTCTCGAGCCCGTGGCCGAGCCCGAGCCACGGTCGACGCTCGCTCTGCCTCCGGTCGAGCAGCCGGAGACCGTGTCACCCGCTCCCCCCTGGGGCGGCAGGTCGCGGATGGAGGAGTTGGAGCACGAGGAATCGGCTTTCACGACCCCATTCTCACCGCGCGAGATCGGCGCCGAGGTCGAGCGCGAGACCATCGAGGAGCCCTTCGACGAGGTGTTCGCTTCGGCGCCCGCGTCGCCGCGGCTACCGGACCCTGCGGGTGGGCCGCAGTCGAGCGCCACGCTGGGCCGTCTCTATCTCGACCAGGGGCACCTCGAGGAGGCGGAGCGGTCCTTCCGCGCGGTGCTCGACGCGCGCCCGGACGACGTCGCCGCCGCTCGCGGCCTGGAAGAGGTCGTCCGTCGGCGAACCGTGTCGCCGTCGGCCGATGAGGAGACGGCGTCGGGCTGGGGCGGCGAAGCGCCGGTAGCGTCGGCGCGGCCGCCCGGCAGTCTGACGGATCGGAAGATCGGAGTGCTGCGGAAGTACCTCCGAAAGATCCGGCAGGGAGCCAGATCTCGTGTTTCTTGAGCGGTTGGGCGCGGTCAGCGGCCGCATCGAGGGGGCGGTGGCGCTCTCGCTGGTCGACAGGGACGGCATCCCGGTCGAGTCGGTCAGCGTCGCTCCAGATCTCGATCTGGAGTCGGCGGCCGCGGAGTTGGTCGCCCAGGTACGGGCGATCTCGAGTCAGCAGCAGGAGCTCTCGGTCGGCGAGGTCCGGCAAGTCACTGTCGCCGGCCAGGGCATGTCGTTCATCGTGAGCGCCGTCGCGAACGGTTACTACTTGCTTCTGCTGCTCGGCCCGGAGGCGAGCTTGGGCCGGGCGCGCTTCGAGCTCAAGCGCGCTTCGCTATTGTTCGAGGAGGATTTGGCCTGAGTGCCGACCCATGCTGACCTTCGAGCAGATCAAGGAGCTCGCCGAGCTGGTCGCGCGGCACCGCCTCCACAGTATCGAGATCGACCGCTCCGGTTTCCAGCTGAGGATTCAGGGCGAGACGTTCGCCCACCCGGCGCGCGAGGCGGCAGTGGTCGTGCCGGCGGCCGCTGCCGGGACGACTCCGCGACCGCCCCATCGTCGGCCGCCGCCACCGCTGCCCCGGCTCAACCCGCGACCGCGCCAGCGAGACCGGCCGAGAAGCTCCACATCATCTCGTCCCCAATCGTCGGTACGTTCTTCGCGGCGCCCGGCCCGGACGCGGAGCCCTTCGCGCGGCCGGGCGATCGGGTCCGCAAGGGCCAGGTGCTCTGCATCGTCGAGGCGATGAAGCTGATGAACGAGATCGAATGCGACCTCGACGGCATCGTCGCCGAGGTCTATCCGAAGAACG
This sequence comes from uncultured Acidobacteriota bacterium, assembly GCA_963700315.1. Taxonomy (GTDB): domain Bacteria; phylum Acidobacteriota; class Thermoanaerobaculia; order Multivoradales; family JAGPDF01; genus JACTMI01. The sequence continues at coordinate 472,069 of CAVOXC010000013.1, forward strand.
CGCAGCCGGTCGAATACGGCGAGTCGCTGTTCGGCATTCGCGCCGACTGACGCAGTTCGGCGCCGTCCGATGTTCAAGAAGATCCTGATCGCCAACCGCGGCGAGATCGCGCTGCGGGTGATCCAGGCTTGTCGCGAGCTCGGCATCCCGACCGTCGCGGTCTACTCGACGGCCGACCGGGAGAGCCTCCACGTCACCTACGCGGACGAAGAGGTCTGCATCGGACCGCCGGCTTCGGCGCAGAGCTACCTCAATATCGGCAGCATACTTTCCGCCGCGGAGATCACGGGCGCCGACGCGGTCCATCCTGGCTACGGCTTCCTCGCGGAGAACGCGCACTTTGCCGAAGTGCTGGGCGAATGCCGCCTGACCTGGATCGGGCCGCCGCCGGAGGTCATCCGCCTCATGGGTGACAAGGCGAGGGCACGGCGGACGGCGGCTGCGGCGGGTGTGCCGGTGCTGCCGGGAAGCCCCGAGCCGCTCCAATCGCTCGATCAGGCGCAGGCTTTCGCGCGCGAGGTGGGATTCCCGGTGATCCTCAAGGCCGCGGCCGGCGGTGGCGGACGTGGCATGCGTATCGTCCGGGAAGAGCAGGAGCTGGACGTGCAATTTCGCACCGCGGCGGCCGAGGCGGAGAAGGCCTTCGGCGACGGATCCATCTACCTCGAAAAATACCTGACCGAGCCGCGTCACATCGAGTTCCAGGTCTTCGGTGACCGGCACGGTGGAGCGATTCATCTCGGCGAGCGGGAGTGCTCCATCCAGCGGCGCCACCAGAAGCTCATCGAGGAAGCGCCTTCCGTGGCGCTCGGCCCGGAATTGCGCGAGCGCATGGGCGAGGCATCGGTCCGGCTCTGCCGAGCGGTCGGCTACGTCAATGCCGGAACGATCGAGTTTCTGCTCGATAGCGACGGCAGCTTCTACTTCATGGAGATGAATACGCGCATTCAGGTCGAGCACCCGGTGACTGAAATGGTGTCCGGTGTCGATCTAGTCAAGCTCCAGATCGCCGTCGCGGCGGGAGAGCCGATTGGGATCCGGTCGGGCCTGGTGCCGCGCGGTCACGCCATCGAGTGCCGGATCAACGCGGAGGATCCGCGCACGTTCGCTCCTTCGCCTGGCCGGCTGAAGACCTTCCACGTTCCGGGCGGGCCCGGGGTCCGGGTCGACACGCATTGCTACGAGGACTACGTCATTCCGCCGCACTACGACTCCCTGATCGGCAAACTGATCGTGCACGGCCGCGACCGGAGCGAGGCGATCGCGCGGATGCGGCGGGCGCTCGACTTCTTCGTCGTCGAAGGGATCAAGACTTCGATACCGCTCCATCGGCTGATCCTGCGCGACGAGGAGTTCCGGGCCGGCAGGCTCTCGACCCGTTTCATGGAAGGGTTCGCCGCCCGGCGCCCGGGCGAGCTGGCTTGAGGATCTATCTGACCGGCTTCATGGGCGCGGGCAAGACGACCGTGGGCCGTCTATTGGCCGAACGCTTGGGCTTCCCGTTTGTCGATCTCGACGCCGAGATCGAGCGCCGAGCGAGCGCTTCGGTACGCGAGATCTTCGAGCGGCACGGCGAAGGCGAGTTTCGGCGGATCGAGCGCGAGTGTCTCGAAGCGACGTTCTCCGCGGAGCAGGTCGTGGTCGCCGCGGGCGGCGGGACCTTCGCGGCGGGCGGCAACTTCGAGTCCGCGCGCACCGGCGGTCTGGTGATCTGGATTCACCCTTCGTTCGCGACGATCGTCGCCCGCATCGGCGGCCTGGGCAAGGGCGATCGGCCGCTCTTCCAGGACGAGGCGAGCGCGCTCGAGCTCTATCGGCGGCGGCTTCCGAGCTATCAGCGCGCCGACTTGACGATCGCAGTGGCGTCGGTCGAGAGCGCGGAAGAAGTGGCGTCGCGTATCGCTCTGAGCCTGCCGGAGCGGGCATGCAGTTCCTGATCCTCTCGGACATGCACGGCAATTTCGAGGCGCTCGCGGCGGTTCTGCGCCGCGTCCGGCGCAAGCGATTCGACGCCATCCTCGTGCTGGGCGATCTGGTCGGCTATGGCGCGGCGCCCAATCAGGTGGTGGAGGCGATTCGCGATCTGCCCGGAACGGTGCACAGGATTCGCGGCAATCACGACAAGGTCGTCTCGGGACTCGAGAGCGGGGAGAACTTCAACCACGCGGCTCTGGCGGCCGCGCGTTGGACCAGCGAGCACCTGACCAAGGCCAATCTGCGCTTCGTCCGCGAGCTCGCGCAAGGGCCGCTGCGTCTGCCGCAGGGCTTCGCCATCTGCCACGGCTCGCCGCTCGATGAGGATCAGTACGTCTTCTCGATGTTCGACGCTTGGGAGATCTTCGAGAGCTTCGACGCCGACCTGATCTTCTTCGGCCACACGCACGTTCCGTCGATGTTCGCCGTAAGGGGTCGAGAGACACAGGTCGCGCTGCTTCGCGGCGCTAGTGGCGCGATCGTGCTGGAGCCGGGTACGCGCTACCTGATCAATCCCGGATCGGTCGGGCAGCCACGTGACCGGGATCCCCGAGCGGCGTACATGAGCTACGATTCCGACAGGGGCCGGATTCGCTGGCACCGCGTCGGCTATCCGATCGGGCGCGCGCAACAGCGCATTCTCAAGGCGGGCCTGCCGAGAGTGCTTGCCGAGCGGCTCGCGCTCGGCGCCTGAAACGGTGCGCGGGACCGAGGCCCGCGCCACTCAGCTCAGAGTCGTGGCGGAGAGACGGCGCACCTGGCGAATGCGCGCGACCGTGGCGAGCAGACCGCCGGCCAGGATCACGTAGAAGCCCCACCAGACCAGAGCGATCAGCGGCTTGCGGGTGACGTCGAGCGCGAGGAAGGCCGGCGTGCCGGCCGCGGCCGCGCCCACGCCGTCGATCATGAGGCGGACGGCGCCTTCCGTGGCATTGATCCCGCCGATCGCGATCCTCCCGCCCCCGGGCAGAGCGACGGGCGGAAACTCGACGTTGCCCCCTTGCTGGAACCTGTAGATCGGCTCGAGCCGCTCGGTCACGCCGCCGCGGGTGATGGCGAGCACGGCCGTGATAGTGACCGCTCCGCCGCTCGCCATCTGAGCCAGGGCGTTGCCCTTGTCGCCCATGTCGAAGCCCTCGAAGGTGAGGTGGAGGTCGGCGAAGTCCCGGCTCTCGCCCTTGGTGAGCTCGAGCTGCGCGACCGAGGAGGCGGGCTGACCCGGATCGAATTCAAGCGGAGAGAGATACAGGTCGGCGAGCAGGAAGCTCTCGATCGAAGGGTGCACCATCAACTGACGGGTGCGTTCGTTGACGAAGATCTGCGGATAGGCGAAGTAGGAGTCGCCACCCGGCCGCTCGACCAACACCTCGGCGCGCTCCTTGAGCTTGCCTTCGCGGCCGAGGAACCGCTCGAAGGTCAACGCGAGATCTCCGACAGCGACCCGTTCGCCCTGGGGCAGGGTCACCTTGAGGCTCTGGTCGTAGGCGGAGGAAGCGAGAAAGCCGAGCAAGATGATGCCGACACCGGCGTGCGCGAGGTAACCGCCGGCCGAACCGAGGCCGCCGTTGCGGGCACGCTGGACGACGGTCTGCAGATTGGTCGCCAGCGCGAGCAGGGCGAGCGCGACGAGCACGAGGTGGAACGGCTCGTGGACGCCGAGTCCGGCGGCCGCGGCGGTACCCAGGAAGGCCACGATCGCGCCGGGCGTCAACCGCCGGAGCAGAGTCTTCGCGTCCGTCTCCCCGCGCCAGGTGAGAAAGGGAATCATCGCCAGCAGGAACGCGACGACGACCGCGAGCGGAAAGTTCACGCGGTTGTAGAACTCTGGCCCGACCTGGCCCGGATTCTCCATGAACCGGGTCAGCAGCGGCGCCGAAGTGCCGGCCGTCACGACGACGGCGCTGGTCAGCAGCGCGATCGAGCCCAGCACCAGGAACGTGCCACGCGATAGCACGGGATCCTCGTTCGGCGCCGTCTCGATTCTCGGCAGGCGGGTCGCGAGCAGCCAAACGGCCATGGCGAAGAAGAAGGCCATGAGGCCGACCAACCAGCCCGAGATGCCCAGGTCGACGAAGCTGTGCACCGAGAAATCGGCGAGAACTCCGGAGCGGGTGAGGAAGGTCCCGTAGAGGACCGATAGGAAGACGAGCGAGGCGAGGACGAGATTCGCCCGCCGATACCTACCGCGCGTCTTCTCGAGGTAGAGGCCATGGATGAGCGCCGTGCCGAAGATCCAGGGAATCAACGAGGCGTTCTCGACCGGGTCCCAACCCCAGTAGCCGCCCCAGCCGAGCGTCGCGTAGGCCCAATAGCCGCCGAGCAGGATCGCCGAGCCGAGAATCAGAAAGCCCGTGAGCGCCCAGGGGAACGCCCGCGCCGCCCACTCGCTGGTGTCGCGCTTGAACAGCGCGGCCATGGCGAACGCGAAGGGAACCGCCGAGAGCGCGTAGCCGATGAACATGATCGGCGGGTGGATCACCATCCAGTCGTCCTGGAGCAATGGATTCAAGCCCTGGCCGTCGACCGGAGCGTGGTCCAGCATCAGGAAGGGGCTCTCGCGGATCAGGATGAGCAGGATGCCGAGCTGAGCCATGGTGAAGATGCCCATCACCGGCGCTTCGTGCCTCTTGCCGGTGGTGAGCAGGAGCGGCACGCCGATCAGCGAGCCCCAGAACAACCAGATCAGGAAGCTCCCCTTCTGGCCGGCCCAGAATGCGGCGAGTTGATAGTGGAAGGGCAGGTCGAGGCCGGAGTACTGGAAGACGTAGTCGACGCGAAAATCGCGCCGAGCGAGCAGAATCGCCATGACCACGGCCGACAGCACGATCGAGAGCGCGAAAAAACGATAGGCGCGACGCGCGAAGCGGCGGGCGGTCTCGTCGCCGGCGAGCAGGCGGGAGTAGCCCCAGAGCGCCGCCAACGCGAAGAAGAGCGCGCACCAAAGCGTCAGCGCACCGGGCAGGTAGAGGTGCGAGAGACCGTTCAAGCGCCGTACTCCTTCACTTCGGCGCCCTGGTACTTGCTCGGGCACTTGACCAGCAGCTTCGACGCCGCGAACTCCTGGGACGCCGCGTCGTAGCGGCCGATCGCGACGATCGAGATGGCGTCCTCGAAGTTGGCCGGCTTGAGACCCTCGTAGCGCACCCGCAGCGTGTCACCCGACTCGGCGTCCCTGAGCGTGAAGTGCAGCGCCGAGGTCGCCTGATCGTAGGCGGAGCTACCCGCCTCGAGGCCGCCGGCGACTTGCACCGTGCGCGGGCCGCCCCGGGCCTCGACGTAGGTCACGTACGGCGTCAGATTCTGCTTGAACGAAGTGAAGGAGAAGCCCGCGAAAGCCGCGAGCAGCAATCCGCCGAACAGATACCAAGCACGTCGCTTCATGGCTCTATCGCTCTCTTTCGATCTCGGACAGGCGCCCCGAGAGGCGCAGCAGGAAGAGGAACAAACCCGTCCAGATGATGATGTTGACGATCGTCACGCCGTATGCCTCGATCAATCGTCGACCTCCTCGCGTCGCGCGGCCAGGGCGAGGACGCGAAAGCGTAGCGAGTGCATCCAGAAGAAGAGGACGGTGAAGGCGATGGAGCTCGCCACGAGGACCTGCAGCATCTTCGACTCGACCTCGATCGTGCCCCGGGTATTGATGACCGCGTCCGGGTGCAGCGTGAAGCCCAGACGCGGCAGCACGAAAAAGAGGAATGGCGAGATGATCAGGCCGAGTGCCGCGTAGGCGGCGGCCAGCCGCGCTCCGGTCGCGGGGTCCTCGACGGCGGTGCGCAGCGCGAGGTAGGCCGCATAGAAGAGCAGCGCGATCAGCACCGACGTCTGCCGAGGGTCCCAATTCCAGTAAGCGCCCCACATGATCTTCGCCCAGATGGCTCCCGTGATCGTCGCGAGCGAGCCGAACAGGATCCCGAGCTCGACAGCGACGAGCGCCGAGCGGTCGTGCCGGGTCTCGCGCTTGCCCAGAAGGTAGCGCAGGCTCCAGATCCCCGCCGCGAAGAAGGCCACGAAGGAGACCCAGGCCATCGGCACGTGAAAGAAGAGGATCCGGCTCGAATCGCCCTTGAACCCCTCGGCGAGCGGGGCATAGTGAAACGCGGCGACGATCACTGCCGATAGCCAGAGCCAGAGGAGCCAGGGAGCGTGACGTGTCATGGGTTCCAGACCGGGGGAAAGAGCATCAGCCCGGCAACTGCGACGGAGGCATCATACAGGAGGAGCTGTCCGAGCACGCCCTCGAGTGGTGGCCCGCCGAAGGCCCCGCGGGTCGCTGCGACCGCCAGCGCGAGCAGCGGAACGAGGATCGGAAACGCCAGAGCGGCAAAGAGCGGCGTGCGGCCCCGGCCCTGAGCGACGATGGCCGCGACCAGGGTCGAAGCGACGGCCAGGCCGAAGCCGGCGAGCAGCAGGACGAGGGCGAACGAGCCGACCCGGACCGTCTCGATCTGCAACAGCGCGAGGGCGAGCGGACCGACCACCGCCTCGACGGCGATCAGGACGGAGAAGGTGTAGAGCGCCTTGCCCGCGAAGAGCGCCGAAGGCGTCGCGGCGAGACGCAGGGCGGTTGCCGTGTGCGACTCCTCCTCGTGTACGAAGGCGCGCGGCAGGCCCGCAGCGGCGGCGAAGAGGAGAATCAGCCAGATCAGCACCGGCGCGAAGGTCGCGCGTTCTGTCGCTTGGACGCCGACCGGTCCGAGCGCGAGGCTCGCGACGACCAACGAGGTCACGGCGAAGAGCCCGAGCGTGGCGAGCGCGTGGCGGGCCCTGAGCTCGCAGCGCCAGTCCTTGACGAAGACGGCGGTGGCCTCAGCGATCCAGGTCGAGCGCATCCAGGCTCCCGGGCAGGGCGAGGGGGATCGGGCTCGCGACCACGGCGAGACCACCAGCCGCGAGGTGCTCCGAGAGCAGCTCTCTGGTGGTCGCCTCGCCCGCATCGTCGAGGTTCTGGAACGGCTCGTCGAGCAGCAGGAGGCGCGGCCGGTGCAGCAGCGCGAAGACCCAGCGCAGGCGCTGGCGCATGCCGGACGAGAGGGCACCCGCGCGGCGATCATGCGGTAGATCGATCCGGGCGAGGAGCGCCGTCGCCCGCTCGGCAGGGGCGCCGCGCAGGCGGGCGAAGAAGTCGAGATTCTCGCCGACCGTGAGCTCCTCGTAGAAGGCGAGATCGGGCGCGACGTAGCCGACGCGCCGTCTGCGCTCGGCCGTTTCGAGCCGCCGGCCCTCCTCGGTCGCCGAGATCTCGCCGGCGTCGGGGGCGAGCAAGCCCGCGAGGCAACGCAGCAGCGTCGATTTCCCCGAGCCGTTTCGTCCCCGCACGGGGAGGACCTCGCCGGGGCCGACGTCGCCCGAGACCTTCGCCAGGACGGCCAGCCGGCCGAAGCGGCGAGAGACCCCGCGAAACTCGAGACGGTGCTCTGGCATCGGGCGAGACTATCGGAGAGCGGGCCGGTGAGAAATGCGAGCTAGCATGCGGCAATGAGACGAGCTCCCCGGACGGCGCCGCTTCTGATCCTCTCGCTCCTCGCCGGCTTCGCCTGCTCCGCGCGCTCGCCCGATCTGGCGCCGGGGCGCCCGGCGACGGTCGCTCCGGCCGGTGACGAGGAGCTCGAGCGGCGCGCCCTGCTCCTGCTCCTTGCGGATCGCAAGCTCTTCGAGCCCGACGCCCTTGGTCTGATGCTCGACGGATCCCCGGTCGAGCGCGAGGATCTGGCCGTCGCCTTGGGGCGAATCGGGGACTCGCGCGGTCGGAGCCTGCTCCAGGGCTTGCTTGTCGACAAGGAGCCGCCCGTTCGCCGGGCGGCGGCCTTCGCGCTCGGAGTGCTCGGGGCGCCCGAGGCGATCGCCGCGCTACGCGTCGCGGCGGTCGACGACGATCCGGAAACCGGCGCGCTCGCCGTCGAGGCGCTCGGCAAGCTCGCGGCGCCGCTCGCCGACGTGAGAAGGATCCTCGGGGCGCTCGGGTCCGGCGAGGGAGACCGTCGCCTCGCCCCCTACCTCTTCCGCTTCAAGGACCCCGCCCTGGTCGAGGCCGCGGTTTCGCTGCTCGGCTCGAGCGAGCCCGAGGTGCGCTCGGGCGCCGCGTACGCCCTGGGTCGGGAGGCTCGACCCGAGGGGCTCCGAGCGCTACGCGGCCTGGTCGTGGACGACGATCCGATCGTGCGCGCTTGGGCGGCGCGTGGCCTGGGCACCGTCGGCGGAGCGGAGGACCTCGCCCTGCTGCTCGCCCTGGCCGGCGACGGCGAGGCCTCGCCACGGATCCAGGCCTACACCGCCGCGGGACGAATTCGGCAGAGGGTCGACGCGCTGCCGGCCGATGCGTGGCGGCTGGAGCTCGTCCGCGCACTGGACGATCCTCTGCCGGGCGTGCGCGCGGCCGCGCTCGAAGCCGCCGGCCGTTTCTTGCCCGGGCGGGTGCTGGAAGCGGCCTTGACCGATCGGTTCCGCGCCGGTCCGCCGCGCGAACGAGAGCTCGCCTTGGGGGCGCTCGCCCATGGCGCGCCGGACCTGGCCAAGTCGCTGCTGGCCCAAGCAGTCGGCGCCAGCGCGCCGGAGCTCCGGGCCCGGGCGGCCGAAGTGGCTGGCCAGGTCGGTGCGCTCTCCGAGCTCGAGGCGCTGTCGGCGGACTCCACGCCGGCCGTGCGTCGCGCCGCGCTCGAGGCCGCTCTCGCCCTGGCCGTCGAGCCGCCCACCGGTCTCCTGAAACGGGGCCTCGCGGACCCGGATCCGACGGTGCGGGCGACGGCGCTCGATCACTTGACGAGCCATCCCGTGCTCGATCTGGACGAGCTTGTCGAGGCGGTGCGGGCGGCGCAGGCGGACCGGGAGCTCGACGCGCGTCTGGCGGCCGTCCGCGCCGTCGCGGCGCGGGCCGAGAGCGCGCCGGCAGAGCGGGTCACCGCCGCTGCCATCCTCGAGGCGATCGCGCGCGACAGGGAGTACCTGGTGCGGCGCGAGGCGGGCGACGGGCTCGCGGCGCTCGGCTACGAACGGCCCGCCGCGACGCCGATCGACACCGGCCGATCCGCGGCCGCCTATCGGGAGGCACTCCTCCAGGCCGAATCGCGCCCCCTCGTCGATCTCGAGACCGACCGCGGGGCGATTCGGATCCGCCTCGAGTGCCCCGAGGCGCCGCTCACGTGCCTCTCGTTCTGGAAGCTCGCCGACCAGGGGTACTTCGACGGCATCGCCTGGCACCGGGTGGTGCCCGATTTCGTCGTCCAGGGTGGCGACCCGCGCGGCGACGGCTGGGGTGGGCCCGGATACACGATGCGCGACGAGATCAACCGGCTGCGCTATACCCGTGGCGCCGTCGGAATGGCGCTTTCCGGGCCCGATACCGGGGGCAGCCAGTTCTTCGTGACGCTCTCCCGGCAGCCCCACCTCGATGGCGGCTACACGGTTTTCGGCACGGTGGTCGACGGCATCGACCGCCTCGATCGCATCGAGCAGGGAGACCGCATTCTGAGCGCCCGACGAGTGGACTAAGATGCAGCGATTCCGGTGCCGGAGCGCCCGCGGGAGGCCCGAGCGTCGGGAGTTCCGGCCCCCCGAGGAGTCGGTTCGTCCCCGTTTCGGGACGGTTGGGCCCGGACCCGCCGCGCCACCGTCTCCCGGACCGTGCAACTTTCCAAACCCGAGGAACGTATTCCGCGATGCCGCACGAACGGGGTGAGAGCCCGGACGAAGAGCTGGTGCGGTCGGTCCTGGCCGGGGACCGCGATCGCTTCGGCGAGCTGGTGGAGCGCTACCAGGGGCGGCTGGTGAACTACCTGTACCGCCTGGTACGCAACCTCGACGAGGCCCATGACCTGGCCCAGGAGGTCTTTGTTCGCGTGTATCAGGCGCTCGATCGATTCGATCCGCAGTACCGCTTCTCGACCTGGCTCTTTCGGGTCGCGCAGAACGCGGCGATCGATCTGATTCGCAAGCGGCGGTTCCGCCTGGTACCGCTGACTCGGCCGGACGAAGACGGGGAAGGGACCTACGACCTCGAGCTCGAGGCGGCGGACCCGGGCGCCTTGGCGCTGATCGAGAGCGAGGAGCGGGGACAGCAGATTCGCCGCGCGATCGACGGCCTACCCTGGGAGTACCGCGAGCTCATCCTGCTGCGCCACTACGGCGAGCTGGCATACGACGAGATCGCCCAAGCCAAGGGAATGCCGTTGGGCACCGTCAAGAACAAGCTGTTCCGTGCCCGCCAGATGCTCAAGGCGGCGCTCGAGCCGGAGATGTAGGAGCGAAGGAGCCGACCGATGGATCACGATCTCTACCGGGAGTGGATCGACCTCGACGCCGATGGCGCGCTCGAGCCGGAGCGTCGCGCCGCGCTGACGGCGCACTGCGCGAGTTGCGCCGAGTGCCGCGCCGAGCAACTGCAGGCGCGCAAGGTGATGGCTCGCCTCGAGGCCTCCCGGGTCGACGTCCGGTCCGGGTTCAAATCGGCAGGTCATGGCGGCTCTCGAGCCGGCGCCCTGGGAGGCTCGCACCCTGCGCGCCTGGCGCCTGCCCTTCGCGATGGTGCTGGCGCTCGCGGGCATCGCCGCGGCGATCTTCGGCGGCGCCGCCGCGGAGCTCGATCGCGGCGCCGGCGGCTTCGGCGCGCTGGTGGCGCTCGCCGATCTCTTCGCCACGGCGGCGACTGCGGGTGCCGGCCTGCTCGCCGCCTCGTGGCGGGGCCTGGGCCTCGGCGTTGCCGATTGGTTGCGCGCCTCGAATCTGAACGTGGCGGCGGCGCTCGGCGCGGTGCTGGGAATCAACTATCTGTTGCTGAGGGTTCTGCGTCGCCGGCCCGTGCGGGCCGGGAGCCGCCGGAGCCAGGGGACCCGGTGAGGTGCGCCGCTGCGCTCGGGATCGCCGCGGCGCTCGCGGTCGTTGCCGGGGCTTCGGCGGCGGACGCCGGTGGTGAAGCCCTCCGCCTCGAGGCGGGCAGCATCGCTCGCAGCCAGCTGGTCGCGGTCGGCCGCGATCTGATCGTCGCCGGCGAGGCGTTCGGGGCGGTCGCGGCTCTCGATGGATCGGTCGAGGTCACCGGACGCGTTCATGGCGACATCGTCGCGTTGGGGGGCGATGTGCATCTCTCCTCCTCCGCTGTCGTCGACGGCGACGTGCATGTCCTCGGCGGCGTCCTGCGTGCGGAGCGCGGCGCGCGCCTGGGCGGCCGGTCGGTCGCCTACCCGACCGATCTCGCGTGCCTGGATCACTCTGCTCGAGGGGCCGAGCCTCGGCCTCTCCGCCACGTCGCCGCTGGTTCTGGCCGCCAAGCTCGGCTTGGTGGCCGCCTGGCTCGCTCTCTGCCTTCTGCTCTTCGCGACCGGTGGGCGAGCGCTCCTCGCGACCTCGGAAGAGATCGCGATCGAGCCGTTCCGCTGTTTCTTCGCGGGTCTGACCGGCGTCGTCGCCGCCTTCTTGACCGCGCTTTTCTTCTCCGCGGTGTTGCCGGCGCTGGTCGCGGTTCCGATGCTTGTGTTGGTGGTGCTGGCGGCGTTCGTCGCCAAGCTCTGGGGCATGGTCGCTCTCTTCCACACCTTCGGCGCTTGGGCGATGCGCAGTGCCAGCCGCCGCCGCCTGCTCGCGTTGCACGCCGCCGTGATCGGCGCGCTCGTGCTCGGGCTCCTCAAGTTCGTGCCTTACGTCGGCGTGTGGGCGTGGACCGCTGCCACACTGGTCGGCATCGGCGCGGCGCTGCGCACCAAGTTCGGCCGGCGCGAGCCCTGGTTCGCCGACGCGGCGACGCTACCCGCCTGAGCGCTGGCGCTGCGCTCCGCGCTTGACCCCCTGGAGCGACGAACACTAGGCTCGGCGGTCGGAAGGAGTCTGCAGGCATGGAGATTCGCGGCCTTCGGCGTGGTTGGCGCCGGCACGATGGGCAACGGCATCGCCCAGGTGGCGGCACAGGCGGGTTTCGCCGTGACGCTGGTCGACATCGCGCCGGCGGCGCTCGAGCGCGGCCTGGCCGCCATCGAGAAGAGCCTCGACCGGCTGGTGGCCAAGGGCAGGCTCGACGCCGCGGCCCGCGCCGCGGCCCGCGGACGGATCCAGACCGGGGGAGCGCTCGCCGAGCTCGCCGGCTGCGATCTCGTCGTCGAGGCGGTGGTCGAACGATTCGAGGTCAAGCGCGAGGTGCTCGCGGAGCTCGACTCGATCGCCGGGCCGCGAAGCGATTCTCGCCTCGAATACGAGCTCGATCTCGATCACCAGGCTCGCGGCCGCAGACCGGCCGGCCCGGCCAAGTGATCGGCATGCACTTCATGAATCCGGTGCCGATGATGCAGCTGGTCGAGATCATTCGGGGCCTGCAGACGAGCCAGGCCACCTACGACGCGATCGAGGCGGCGACGCGCAAGCTCGGCAAGACCCCGGTCGAGGTGCACGACTCGCCCGGCTTCGTCTCGAATCGCGTGCTGATGCCGATGATCAACGAGGCGATCTTCTGCCTCTACGAGGGAGTCGGGCGGGCCGGCGCGATCGATGAGGTGATGAAGCTCGGCATGAATCATCCGCTCGGGCCGCTCGCGCTCGCCGACCTGATCGGGCTCGACGTCTGCCTCGACATTCTGCGCGTCCTCCACGAGGGGCTGGGCGATCCGAAGTACCGGCCCTGCCCGCTGCTCGTCCAGATGGTCGACGCCGGCTACCTGGGCCGCAAGTCGGGCCGCGGCTTCCACGACTATGCCGCCGGCGGCTGAGATTCGGCGCGGCGGAGCGGCCGCGACGTGAGGAGCGGGCTGCTCTGCCAGTCCTGCGGCACCGACAATCCGCTGGATCAGGAGATCTGCCTGCGCTGCCACCAGAAGCTGCTGGTGATCTCCGCCGCGGCCGGCTCGGGCGAAGGGGAGCCGTTCGAGTCGGATCGCGACGCGGATTTCTCGCTCGACGAGCACCTGCTCGAGCGCGTGTCGATCCTCGAGGAGGCGGTCAAGCGGACGGCCGAGACCGTGCAGAAGCTCGTCGGCGCGATTCACAAGCAGGAGAAGAACCTGCTGGTGTCGCAGAGCGGATTCGCGACACTGCGCGAGTTGCTGGAGCGACGCCGTCTCATCGGCCGCGAGGAGTGGAGCGACCTCTGGGAGTCGAAGATGGACTACCAGCTGCGCGCGCTCGAGAAGCGGGAGCGCTTCGTCGCGATCAGGGACCGCGTCGGTGCGCTCTATCAAGGCGATCGACACAAGGTCTTTCAACAGCATCTGGACGACGCCGAGTACGCCCTCTTCGCTTTCGACGTCGATCGCGCCCGGCGCAGCCTCGAGCAGGCGCTGAAACTCGACCGCGACAACTACGAACTGCTGCTCTTTCTCGGCGAAACCGCGTTCAACGAAGGGGATCAGGACGCCGCGCTGGTTCATTTCGAGCGGGTTCTCGAGGAGAAGCCGGATCACTTCGAGGCGCTCGTCTACGCCGGTGTGATCCGCCACGAGCGTGGCGAGTTCGAACGGGCGGAGAGCCTCTTGAAACGCGCCGTCGCCGAGTATCCCGACGCCTTCCTGCCGCATTTCAGCCTGGGCGCGACCTATGCTTCCAATGGGGATCTGACGCGCGCCGTCGTGCACCTCGAGGTCGCCATCGAGATCGATCCGGTGCCGCAGGCGCTCTATCTGCTCGGCAACTGCCACTACGAGAGCGGTCGGGCCTCGAAGGCGATCGGCTGCCTGCAGGAGGCGGTGCGGCTCGATCCGGCGTTCGAGGAGGCGCACTACCTGCTCGGCCTCGCCTATCTCGATCGTCATTGGAACAGGAAGGCGCTCGAGTCGTTCCGCGAGGCGCAGCGGTTGAATCCGCGTCGGCTGCGCTACCAGGACCTCGTCCACTTTCTCTCGGGGCGCGCCGGCGAGCCGCTACCGGCCCTCGACGAGAACACGCTCGCGGCGATTGCCCGCGCCGACGAGATGATCGCGCGCGGCGAGGGCGACCGGGCGCTCGCGGTGTACCAGCGCGCGATCGACGACGCGCCCGACAATCCGACGCTGCTGATGTCCTACGCGCTCGCCTGTCTTACGCTCGACCGTCACGACGAGCTCGAGGGCGCCGCACGGCGCGTGCTCGAGCTCGAACCGGGCGAGATGCTGCGCACGACCGCGTCGGCCACGTTGATCGCCGCCCTGCGCGGCGCGGGGAAGTTCCGCGAGGGCAACCGGGTCGGACGGTCGTTGCTCGCCAAGGGTACGTCGAATTTCACGCGCACCATCGCCTACTATGAGATGGCCTACAACTTGGCGGAGATGGAGGAGGATCTCGACCAGGCTCTCGAGTACGCTCGCCGTGCCCTCGACCTCGCGCCGGACGAGCTCAAGCAGTTCCCGCTCGCCGCGCTCGGCTGGGTCCACTACAAGCGGCGCGAGTACGCGCAGGCCGTCGAGTCCCTCTCGCGGTCGAACGAGCTCGGGCCGTCACCGACGACCCTGACCCACCTCGGCATGGCGCTGCTCGCCGCCGGCGAGGAGGAGGAGGCGCGGGGCGCATTTGGACGCGCGCGCCGGCTGGAGCCGCGGGTCGGCGCGCTCGAGGAGAAGATGATGGAGTGCATCAGGGATTCAGCGCGCCTGTTGGAGCGGGTGCGGAGGCGACAGAAACGATGACGCGATGGAGCCACTACTACCTTCACACCACTCGAGAGGTGCCGAGCGATGCCGAGGTCGTCAGCCACCAGCTGATGGCCCGGGCCGGCATGATCAAGAAGCTCGCGGCGGGGATCTACAGCTACTTGCCCTTCGGCTGGCGCGCGCTCGCGAAGTTGATGGCGATCGTCCGGCGCGAGATGGACGCCGCGGGCGCGTGCGAGCTCGTGATGCCGTCGATTCAGCCGGCCGAGCTCTGGCAGGAGTCGGGGCGCTGGCAGCGCTACGGCAAGGAGCTGCTGCGCATCGAGGACCGGCACGGCCGGGAGTTCTGCTACGGACCGACCCATGAAGAGGTGATCACCGACTTCGTCCGGCGCGACGTCAAGAGCTATCGGCAGCTGCCGTTCAACCTCTACCAGATTCAGACCAAGTTCCGCGACGAGATCCGCCCGCGTTTCGGCCTGATGCGGGGGCGCGAGTTCCTGATGAAGGACGCCTACTCCTTCTCCGCGACCGAGCAGAGCCTGGACGAAGTCTACGAGTCGATGCGCGCGGCCTACTGCCGCATCTTCGAGGCCTGCGGGCTCGACTACACCCTGGTCGAGGCCGACACCGGGACGATCGGCGGCTCGTCGTCGCACGAGTTCATGGTCATGGCGGCGACCGGCGAGAGCGCGGTCGTCCACTGCGCCGACTGCGGCTATGGCGCCAATCAGGAGAAGGCGGAACGGGGTGCCTGGGCGCCGCCGCCGGCGGAGCCGGAGGCCGCGCTCGAGCTGGTTTCGACGCCACAAAAGAAGACCATAGAAGAGGTCAGCACCTTTCTCGGCCTACCCGAGGAGAAGCTCGTCAAGACGCTGGTCTACAACACCGAGAGCGGGTTCGTCGTCGCGCTCGTGCGCGGCGACCGCGAGATCAACGACGTCAAGCTGCTCAATCGGCTCCCGAACGCACAGCACCTGGAGCTCGCCAGCGAAGAGCGCCTGACGCGAGAGCTCGGGCTGCCTGCTGGATTCGTCGGTCCGGTCGGCCTTGGCGACGATGTGCTTCTGCTCGCGGACCATTCTGTGGAAGGCCTTCTCAATTTCGCTTGCGGCGCGAACTTGCCCGATCAGCACCAGACCAATGTCAACTGGGGGCGCGACCTGCCGAAGCTCGCGGAGTACGACGATCTCGTGCTCGTCGTGGCCGGCGATCCCTGCCCGCGTTGCGGCGCCGCGTTGCAGCTCTCGCGCGGCATCGAGGTCGGGCACATCTTCAAGCTCGGGACCAAGTATTCCGTCGCCATGAAGTGTGAGTTCACCGACGAGGCGGGCGTCAATCAGCCGATGATGATGGGCTGTTACGGCCTGGGCATCGGGCGCACCGTGGCGGCGGCGATCGAGCAGGGTCACGACGCGGATGGCATCGTCTGGCCGTTGCCGCTGGCGCCGTTCTCGGTGCTGGTGATCGCGCTCACGCCCAACGATCCCGCCGCGATGGCCGCCGCCGAAGCGCTGGTGGCGGAGCTCGAGGGGCGCGGCATCGACGTGTTGTTCGACGACCGGGACGAGCGCCCGGGCGTCAAGTTCAAAGACGCCGATCTCGTCGGCCTGCCGGTGCGCGCTGTCGTCGGCGGCAAGTCGTTCGCCGCGGGCCAGATCGAGATCTCGCTGCGGCGGGACCGCGTCAAGATGCTGGTCCCGGTGTCCGAAGCCCGCGCCAAGCTGCTCGAGCAGCTCGACTCGCTGCGCTAGCGGGCCGAGCGCGACATGCCCCGCCGGCGCCCCTCCCGCCGCACCGGCCGCGCGCCGGGGGATCGCGTGCGGCCGGCCACCCCGCCGACCCCGCCGACCCCGCCGGCCCGGCCGGGTCGCGACCCTGTCCTGCTAGCGACGGTGCTGGCGGTCCTGGGCGTGCTGGCGCTCGCCGGAGACGACCGCCACGTCGGCCAGATCGCCGACGGCCGGCAGATGATCCGCACGGCGGTGGCCCTCGCCGAGACCGGCGAGATCGGCCAGGCGCGGGGCCGCGACTTCACGATCGAGCGTCCGTCCGGCGACGCCGTCTCGCGCTTCGGCATGGCGACCAGCCTGCTCCAGGTGCCAGCCGCTTGGCTGGCGCCGCGGGTCGAGGCTCGGCTCGGGCCGGGGGCTTCGCAGGCGCTCTTCCTGATCGTGCCCTGGCTCGCCGTCGGTCTCGGCGGCCGCCGCGGCCGGTGCGATCGCGCGCCGCCTGGGCGGCGGCGATCTCGAGGTCGACCGCGGCGGTGCTGCTGGCCTCGGTCGCCTCGCCGCTCGGCGTCGTACGCGACTGCTCGAGTTCTCCGAGCCGGTGCAGGCGGCCGCCCTGGCTCTCGCTCTCGCGGCCGCGCTCGCCGCGGCGCAAGCGCCGGCCCCGCGCCCGGTCTGGAGGTCGCCGCCGGTTTCGCGGCGGGCTTCGCGGTGCTCGCGAAGAGCAGCCTGATCGTCGCGGCGCCCTTGGCGCTCCTGCCTCTCCTCGACCGCGAGCGACCTCGGGCGCACGCGCCGGCGCGCTGCTCCGGGACGGCCGCGGGCGCCCTGCCGCCGCTCGCGCTCTGGGTCTTCTTTCGAGGTCGGTTCGCTTCGGCCGGCTCTTCGGCGGCTACCCGGACGACCGCTTCACCCATCCCTGGTTCGACGGTCTCTGGCGCCTCCTGGTCGGGCCCAACCGGGGCCTCCTGCTCTTCTGGCCGGCGCTCCTGCTCTTCGTCTGGGCGGGGCTTCGGCCGATCGGCGCGCGTGGCTCGCGACGCCGGCGGCGCGGGCCTGGCTCGGCGCCGCCTGGGTGCTCGCGGCGCAGCTGGCGGTCGCGGCGGGCTACTGGGGCTGGCACGGCATGGAGGGCTGGGGACCTCGCCTCGTCGTCGTCGGCGATCCCGCTGCTGGCGCCGTTCGCGGCGATGGCCCCCGGCCCGCGGCCGGCGCCCGCTCCTGGTGGGCTGCGTCGCGCTCGGGCTCTTCCTCAATCTGCCGCCGCTGCTCCAGCACCCGACGCCGGTCGCGACCTACGTGATGAACCTCGCCTGGCCGGAGCTCGAGGAGCGGGCGAGGTCGCCGACTACCCCTTCTACGCCCGCGCGGCGCTCGGCGTCCGGCCGAGCCGACCGTCGTTCCCTTCGCCCGCCTCGAGATCGAGCCCGCCGCCAACCCCTGGCGGCTCTACCTCTGGTTCTGGCGTGGGAGCCACCGCGAGGGCGAGGCGCTCTGCCGCTGGCTCGCGTGCAGCCGCCCTGGTCGGATCGGCTGCCCGGGCTGGTGCCCGCGCAGCGCCCTGGCCGCCGAGGTCGCGCGCCAGGTGGCGCCCGCCCCCCGGCTCGGCTTTCTCGGCCGCAGCCTCGACCGGCAGCGGCGGCCCGTATGCGACGGTCTACCTCGACGCGCTGCTCGACCAGGTGGTGCGCGCCAACCAGCAGGGGCGGATCGATCGGGCGCTCGCGCTCTCGGCGCGGCGCGCGCTGCTGGGGCCGAGCGGCGAGGCGGATGCCTGGCGCCTCGAGAGCCTGCGCCGGGCGGGCCGCGCCGCGGAGGCCGAGAGCTATCTGCGCGCGCTGCCGCTCGAGCGTCGCCGGCGACCCGCTCATCAACGTCGTGCTCGCCCTGTTCGACCGCGACGGCGGCGAGGAGCGCCGCGCGCGCGCCCTGCTCGGGTCGGTCGCGGCGGCGTTCCCGGGCACGGCCGTCGAGGCCGCCCTCGCCGCCCCGCTCGAGCGCTGGCCCGCGACCCTCGACGAGATGATCCGGTTGCCCCGCCGCGACGCCACGGTCGCCGGCCCGCGGCGCGCTGAAGTCACCCGGTCACCCCTTCAAGACCCTCGACCCCAGAAAAGAGGGAGGGCCTTGCGGCCCTCCCTCTTCGTGCGCCGGCCCCCGGAGGGGCCGGCTTCACGTCGCGCCTAGAACGGAAGCGCAGCGAGAGGCGAACCTCGCGCGGGGCCTGGTACTGGTCGGGCTGGTTGAAGCGCGCGTCCAGGAGGTTCGGGTTCGCGGCGAGCAGCGCCTCGTAGTCCCAGCCGCCCGCGAAGAACTCGCTCCGTGGTGAGCGGCAGCGAGCCCGGTGGTCCGCTCGTTGAGGCGGCGCGTGACCGCGTCCTGGTCGAACAGGTTGAGCACGGTGAGGCCGAGCTGCAGGTCCGTGTTGCCGATCTTGAAGTTCTGGAAGACCGACAGGTCGGTCTGCGTCAGGGTGTCGGTGCGGGCGAGGTTGTCGCGGCCGTAGGGGAAGAACGGGATGTTCGCGCCCGACGAACGCCTGCTCCGAGATCGGGATGCCGCTGCCGAGGTACTGGTTGACGGCGCACGTCATGTCCCAGCCGAAACGGTAGATGAACTGCGCCCTTGAGCCGGTGCGGCCGGTCGGTGCCGAGCCGGCCCGGTCACGCGGTTGCCGTTGCGGTCGAAGGTGTCCTCGATGTGGTCGAAGAACCGGTTGACGTTGGGCGACGTGCGGCCGTTCTCGTCGGAGCTGGCGAGGCCGGAGTAGTTGCCGTAGCAGCTCGCTGTAGGTGTAGCTCGCCGAAGAGGCGCCCAGTTGCCGGAGAAGCGGCTTCTGGAAGGTGAGCTCGAGGCCGGTGTAGTCGCGCTCGGCCTTGGGGAAGTTCGGCAGGCTCGGGTCGTTCAGCGTGAGCGAGATGCCCTCGCCCGGGTTGGCGATGTAGTAGACCTCGCCGATGCCGGGGACGACGATGCCCACGTCCTCGATCGTCCGGACCAGGTCCTTGTGGATGAAGCGGGCGCCGACCACGTAGCTCGCGCTGAGCTCGTGGGTGAGGCCGAGCTGGTACTCGTCCTCCTGCATCGGCTTGAGGTCGGGATCGACCGCCCCGTCGAGGTCCTCGGCCGAGTTGAAGCGGCGGTCGAGCGGCTCGATGAGCGTGCCGGCCGCGCAGGTCGGCCGCTCGGCGATGGTGTTCGTGCCGGTGGCGCAGCCCGAGCGCGTTGAGGCGTGCAGTTCGGGTTGTCCCAGGTGTAGAAGTAGTCGACCCACTTGTCGCCGCCGAACGAGCCGCGCGGCATCTCGTACTTCATGACGTCGTAGTACTTGCCGTAGGAGCCGTAGAGCTTCCACTTCGCGTCGCCCAGCACGTCGAAGGCGAAGCCGAGGCGCGGCGCCAGCTTGTCGCTCCACTTGAACTCGATCGGGTTCTTGACGCCCCGGTCGCCGAAGTTCGGGATCCGCTCGTGCTCGGCGCGGAGGCCGAGGTTGAGGGTCAGGCGCGGCGTCACCTGCCAGGTGTCCTGGAGGAAGAGCGCGTCGTTGCGGCTCTCGACCGCGCCCAGCGTCGAGATGTTGAGCAGGCGGAAGTAGCCGTACTGGCCCGCACGCTGGCACACCGGTCGAGGTGCAGGTAGGTGCGGCCGGCGTAGTAGAGGATGCGGTCGGCGTTGTAGCCGCGCTGGACGTCGTTGGAGATCTTCTCGGTCTGGTAGCCGACCTTGAGCTGGTGCTCGCCGGCGGCCGAGAAGAAGAGCGGTGCCGTCGACGCCGAGGTAGTCGCGCTTGTACTCGTCCATCGCCTGGGCGTCGGTGATCAGGATGTCGGAGAGGAAGCCGGGCTGCTGCCGGAACTCGGCTGGGAGGGCGGCGATGCCGGCGGCGGTGCTCGCCGTCGAGAAGTTGTGGATCAGGCCGGGGAAGTGACGCCGGTGCTCTCGGCGTCGGTGTGGTAGAGCCCGACGCGAGCCGAGACGACGAAGTTGAGGTCGGGGTGTAGTCGATCGAGCCGGAGAAGGTGTTGCGCTCCCCGTCGGTCCCGCGCAGATAGTCGTCGGGGTCGGTCAGGCTGGTCTGCGCCCGTCCTGGCCGGCAGCGCTCTTCTCGGTCGTGTAGGGCGAGAAGTTGGCGCCGACGCGGAAGAGGAGCTTGGAGCCGATGTTGCCGGTGATGTTGGCGGTGCCGTAGTTGACCCGGAAGTCCTGCGGGAAGGTGTTCGGTGACGCCGTTGCGAGAAGTTGACGGTCCGCTCGGTCTTGCGGATGCCGGGCTGGTAGGAGCCGAAGAACCAGAGGCGGTCCTTGAGGATCGGGCCGCCAGGAAGAAGCCGGGGTCGATCCGCGTACTCGTCGTCCTTGGGCGGGTTGATGTAGGTGCAGGTGCCGCCGGTCAGGCTGTCGCGCAGCAGCGGCGCGCTCGCTCGCCGCCCCAGCTGCGCTTCTCGTACTGGGCGAGGACGCCGCCGTGCCAGTCGTTGCAGCCGCTCTTGGTGATGACGTTGATGACGCCGCCGGTCGAGCCGCCGTACTCGGCGGCGTAGCCGGCCGACTTGACCTGGACCTCTTCGATGAAGTCGGCGCGCAGCGGCACGCTGTTGATGCCCATCCTGCGGGCTGGTGGTGTCGATGCCGTCGATGACGAAGCGGTTCTCGGCGCCGGAGGAGCCGTCGATCGAGATGCCGCCGGCCTGCGACTCGTCCGAGGCGCCCGCGGCCTGCGCGACGACGTCGGTGAAGTCGCGGCCGCGTGGGATGAGGTCGATGCGCTCGCGCGAGATGTTGGTGGTGGTCGCGGCCGAGGTCAGGTCGATCGCGACCGACTCGCCGGTGACGGTGATCGTCTCGGTGATCGCCGACGAGGCCCAGGGTGAACGCGAGCTCGGCGGTGCTGCCGACCATGAGGTCGACGGCGCCTTCGGCGGTCGCGAAGCCGTCGAGCGAGGCGCTTGACCGTGTAGCGGCCCGAGGGCAGACGCGGGAAGCGGAACTCGCCGTTGGCGTCGGTGACCGCCAGGACGTTGCCGATCGGGCCGGTGGCCTGGACGGTGGCGCCGGGCAGCAGCGGCGCCGTCGGCGTCGCGCACGTGGCCGGCGATCGAGCCGGTGACTTCCTGAGCGAAGAGCGCGGGTGCGCCGAACAGTGCGAGGGCGACGAGCAGAGCGACGCCCTTGCGGTGGTTCGAGATCCAGCTGGTCATCTACCTACCTCCTTCCAAATGCGGGTCAAGAATGGACAACGGCCGTCCGTGACCATCGTCCGACGGGAAAGTGACGTTGGTGAAGCCTGAGGATTCTATCCTACGAAGCGGGCTCGACAGGGACGAGCCGGCTCTCTGGAGGGACGGATCGTCCCGGCGCAGGATGCGTCCGGCCCGCGTGTCGAGGGCGGCGCACGCGTGAGCGGGGAGAGGGCTCGGCGAGCTCGATGGTGGCATGTTCTGACATGAGGAGAGGGCAATCGGCATGCCGGCGGCGAAACGGCATGCTGTGGCACCATGTCATTGAAGAGAAAGCACTTGTACCAGCCGCGTGGCGGCGAGAAGAGGCTCCTTCGATCCGGAAATTTGATCCCGATTCGGTGGGGTGGACTTAATTGGGATCGATCGGTCGAACCGTGGGCCCGGGCGGGCTCGTCTGCCGGGGCTACGTCGCGGCGGCTGGCGGCTCGATTCGATGGAGTCGCAGGCTCCGGATCCGGTTGCCCTGGACCTCGAGCACCTCGAGCACGATGCCGGCGAGCTCGACCCTGTCGCCGACCCGCGGCCGGCGACCGATCGCCGAAAGAGCGATGCCCGCCACCGTGTCGGAGTCCCGGTCGGAGAGCTCGATGCCGAGCTCATCCTCGAGATCCATCACGAGCATCGCGCCGGAGACCTGGTAGACGCCGCCGCCGCGGTCGGTCAGCTCGGGCCGCTCGGCGTCGAACTCGTCCTGGATCGGCCCGACGATCTCCTCGATGACGTTCTCGAGCGTGACGATGCCGGAGACGCCGCCGTACTCGTCGAGCACGGCGGCGAGGTGCAGCCGCTCGGTACGCATGCGGGCGAGCAGCCGGTCGAGGGTGATCGACTCGGGGACGAACTTGACCGGACGGGCGATGCGGGTCAGATCGTCCGGCGGCGCGGTGGCGCGAAAGAGGTCCTTGATGTGGACCACGCCGACGATCGAGTCGAGCTCGCCGTCGCACAGCGGGAACCGGGTGTGCCCGCTCTTGCGCGCCAGGTCGAGGTTCTCCGCCAGCGAACATTGGGTCGACAGAAAGACGACGTCCGACCTCGGCAGCATGACCTGCCGAGCGACGCGCTCGAAGAGCTCGAAGACGTTGTCGAGCAGGTCGCGCTTCGAGTCGGAGAGCCGGGCCGAATGACGGGAGGCGAGCAGCAGTCGCAGCTCTTCGTCGCTGTGCGCGATCTCGTGCTCGGACGCCGGCTTGACCCGCATCAGCCGCAGGATGCCGTTGGCCGCCTTGTTGAGCATCCAGATGGCCGGAAAGGCGGCCCAATAGAAGAGATAGAGCGGCAGCGAGGTCCAGAGCGAGGTGGTGGCGGGGGAGCGGATCGCGATCGTCTTCGGCACCAGCTCGCCGAAGACGATGTGGAGCACGGAGACCGCCGCGAACGCCGCGGTCAGGCTGATCGAGTGCACGAGCGCGTCGGTCGCCCCCGGAATGAGCCGGACGATCGGCTCCAGGATCCAGGCGAACGCGGGCTCGCCGACCCAGCCGAGCGCGATCGATGCGAGCGTGATGCCGAGCTGGGTCGCCGAGAGATAGGCGTCGAGCTGGCGCAGCATGAGGCTCGCGACCTTGCCCCGGCGGTCGCCCCGTTGCGCGTGAGGCTCGATCTGGGTGGGCCGGACCTTGGCGAGCGCGAACTCGGCCGCCACGAAGAAGCCGTTGAGAGCGACCAGGAGCAGGCCGATGGCGAGGCCGGTCCAGGGATTGAGGGTCGACGTGGGGAGATTGCCCCCCGAGGCGAGGAGGTGCGGAACGGCGGTCAGCATCCGGTTCCGCGAACCGTCGAGCGCGAGGAAGGAGCGTTCGGCGGTTCGTTCAAGGCAGCAGGTCCTCTTCGGGGATCGGCTTCTGGCGATCGGTCAGGCTGCGCACGGAGGGGTCGTCGGGGAACTTCGCGGCGGCATCGCGGGCGACCCGGTCGGCCGCGGGGAAGTCACGCATCGCGCGCAGCACCTGGACCGCCGTTCTGTAGATCGCCGGGTCGTCGGGGCTGGTCGCGATCATCTGCCGCACCACTTCGAGTCCCTGAGCTCGGCGCCCGAGGGCCGCGTAGGCCCGAGCGAGACGCGCGTACGCCCAGGGCGAGTCGGGATAGGCCGCGATCTCTCGCTTGAAGGCCTCGGAGCCCTCGCGCCGCCGATCGGTCGCGGCGAGGATCTCGCCCCGGAGCAGATAGAGGCCGGGGTAGGTCTTGGCCGCGGTCGTGAGCTTCGCGAGATCGCTCTCGGCCGCGTCGAGCATGGCGAGCGCCTCCGGCGCTTTCTGTTGAGCCCAGAGGGCGCGGGCGACCGCGAGCTGCGGAGCGACCTGGCTGCCACCGGATGCCAGCGCGGCCCGGGCCTCGGTCTCCGCGAGCGCCGGGTCCTCCGCCGCGAGGGCGATGCTCGCCAACACGAGGTGCGCCTGCAGCGGGCTCGTCGGCAGCGCCAGCTGGGCATGCCGCCGGGCCTCGTCCAGGTCGCCCGCGCGCCGGTAGGCACCCGCGAGCGCCAACGCGACGGTGGGCGAGCCGCCGGAGAGCTCCATCGCCCGGCGATAGGCGGCGACCGCCTGGTCGAACTGCTGCATCCTCTGGTGGGCGCTGGCGAGTTGGGTCCACGCCTGGACCAGCTCGGGGTTGTCTCGGGTGAGCTTCTCGAGCAGCGCGGCAGCTTCGGCAAAGCGCTTGAGACCATTGAGCTCGCCGGCGCGGCCGAGCTCTCGCAGCACCCCGATCTTCGACTTCGGATCGGGCAGGTCACCGACCGGACGAGCCGTAACCGAGCCCAGGTAGCCGAGCGCGGCGAGCTTGGCGGCGGTTTCGGCGTCCTCGGCGCTCGGCGCCGCGAGCTCGCGGCGGAAGGGGGCGAGCGCCTCGCGCAGGCGATGGAAATCACGCCGCTTTTCGTCGCGGAGGTTCTTGGTCTCCCCGGGATCCGCGACCAGGTCGAACAGCTCGGGATCGGGACCCGAGACCAGGTGATGGGGGAATTCGACGATCGAGAGCAGCTCGCTCCAGCCCATGTGCAGCCGGGGGTAGACCGTCTCGCCGACGATCGGCCGGGCCGCGCCCCGGTCGCTCAGAGCGGTGAGGGCGGTGCCTGTCATCGTCTTCGGCACTTTGGCTCCGGCGAGCGCGAGCAGCGTCGGCGCGACGTCGACGAGCTGGGCGGGTGCCGCGACGCGAGTCCCTCTCCGCTTGGCCCCGGGCAACTTGAGCAGCAGCGGAACCTGGAGCGCCTCCCGGTAGAGGAAGATTCCATGCTCCCGTTCGCCGTGGTCGCCCAGCCCTTCGCCATGGTCGGACAGGAGCACGATGGCCGAACTGTCGTAGAGGCCGCGTCGGCGCAACTCGGCGACGAGGTCGCCGACCAGGCCGTCGACGGTCGCGATCTCGCCGTCGTAGGGATCCTCGAAGCGCGAAGCGAACGGCTCCTCGGGCTCATAGGGGGAGTGCGGCTCGTAGAAATGGACGAAGAGAAAGAAGGGCCGAGGCCCCGGGGCGACGGTGCCGAGCCACTCCACGGCGTAGCGCAGCGTCTCGGCGCCGGCGCGCTGCGCCAGTCCGAGCTCGGCGCCGGTGCCGGGATCGAGGCTCGCCTCGTAGCTGTCGAATCCGGCCGCGATCCCGGTCTCGGGCCGCAGCACGTAGGTCGAGATGGCCGCGCCCGTGGCGTAGCCCTGGGCGCGCAGCAGGGCCGCCAGAGTCGGGTGCTTCTCGCCGTCGAGCCGGTACCCGGTGTTGTCGCGAACGCCGTTGTCCCCAGGCAGCAAGCCGGTGAACAGCGCGGCGTGCGAAGGCAGAGTGAGCGGTGTGTGGGCGTAGGCGTGCTCGAAGAGGATCGAGTCGCCGGCGAGGGCGTCGATCGCCGGGGTCGCGCCCTGCGCGTACCCGTAAGCGGGCAGGCGATCGGAGCGCAGCGTGTCGATCGAGATCAGCACCAGGTTGGGGCCGGCCGCGGCCGTCGCCGGCGAGCCGACCGTCGCCAGCCCCAGGGCGAGAAGCGCAAGTGCCGAGCGTGAGATCCTGTGCATGATCGTCGAGAGCCCTCCGAAAGCTCTACAATACCGTTGATCGCTGCCGGCACCGTCGCGCCGGCGACTCGGGAGGACAGGACATGCACCGATTTCGCAACTCTCTGGCCTGGGCGGCCGCGGCGCTCCTGGCGAGCGCCACCATCGTTTTCGCCATCGCTCAGGCGCGTATCTACGGCACCGTATCCGACGAGAATGGCAAGCCGCTGGCCGGTGTGAAGCTCATCGTGACTCTGGCCGGCGTCGAGTCCTACCGGGTCGAGGAGACGACCGACGCGAGCGGCAGCTTCGCGGTGACGATCCTGGATGCCACGCGCACCTATACCTACCGGTGGGAGAAAGAGGGCTACCAGACGATCGAGCAGAGCTTCAAGGTGCCGATCAACAGCAACGAGAAGCGCGACATCGAGCTGGTCTCGCTCGAGGAGGCGCGCCGCCGGGGACCTTCGGGCCGCGAGCTCACGCCACAGGACAAGGCCGTGCTCGTCTTCAACGAGGGCGCCGAGGCCGCCCAGCAGGGCGATCTGGCGACGGCCAGGGCGAAGATCGAGGAGGCCGTCGCGCTCGATCCGAACCTCGGCGCCGCGCACAGCGCGCTCGCGGCGATGCTGTTCGGCGAGAAGGACTATGCCGCCGCCGTGGCCGCGGCGGAGAGAGCGCGCGCCTTGGATGCGGGCGACATCAAGGCCCTGCGGGTGCTCGCCGGGGGCTACCAGGAGCTCGGCCAGGCCGACCAGGCCGCCGCCGCCTCCGCGGCGCTGGCCGCGGCGGACCCCAAGGCCGGGGCCATGGACCAGTTCAACCAGGGGATTCGCGAGTACAACGCCGGCAACATGGGCAAGGCTCTCGAGCTGTTCGAGCAGTCGCTCGCCGGCGATCCCGGCTTCGCCAAGACCCACTACATGCTGGGCATGTGCTACGTCAGCGGCGGCGACAGCGCCAAGGCCAGGCAGCACCTCGAGACCTTCCTCGGCATGGCGCCCGACGACGTGGACGCCGCGACCGCCAAGGAGATGCTGAACTATCTGAAGTAGTCGTCGGAGGTTTCGGTCAACCCACCACGAGGCGGCCCGGACGGCTTGACATCATTTGACATCAGATGCGCCTGCCGTTAGCATCACGAATCATGCGGACGACGGTCGACATCGCGGGCCCGGTCCTCGCCGACGTGCGCAAGCTCCAGGAGGCAGAAGGCGGGACCCTCGGCGAGGTCGTGACCGACCTCCTGGCCGAGGGGCTCGCGGTGCGTCGCCGCGAATCGACCCGGAAGCAGCTTGTCTGGATCGCGCGAGACCTCGGCGCCCGGGTCGATCTTCGCGACAAGGAGGCGGTCTGGACGCTGCTCGACCGGGAGACGATGGCCGGCCGATGAGCTTCGCTGTCGATGCCAATCTTCTGATCTACGCGTCGGACCTCGGGAGCCCCTTCCATCCTTCGGCGCGCCGGTTCCTCGAGGAGCGCTCGGCGGGTCGCGAGATCTTCTGCGTCGCCTGGGTCACGGCGATGGCCTACTTGCGGATCGTCACCCATCCAGGGATCCTCGCGGCGCCACTCGCACCCGGCGAGGCGATGGCAAACCTCCGGTCCCTCGCGGCGCTCCCGCACGTGCGCATGTTGAGTGAGCTAGAGGGTTTTCTCGACGCCTACGCGGAGGTCACGGCGGGGGAGCCGCTGCGCGGCAAGCTGGTTCCCGACGCCCACCTCGCCGCGGTGTTGGCGCAGCACGGCGTCAAGGTTCTCTACACCGGCGACGCCGATTTCCGTCGCTTCGCCTCGCTGGAAACCCGCAACCCGTTCCCGGCCTGATCGCGGGTCGGCGCAACGTGGCGCCGCCGCCTCAGATCTCGAGGTTCGAGAAGGCGGTGCCGATCTCCTCGGTCGCCTCGTCGCGCAGGGTCACCGAGACGACGTAGTGCCCTTTGTCCTTGAGCTTGAACTTGAGGCCGTAACGGAACTCCCCGGCCATCACGTCCTGCTTCTGCTGGGTCGGGAAGCTCAGATCCTGCTCCTGGCTCACCATGTCGACGAGGTCGCCTGCCTGATCGTGGATCGTCAGGTAGATCTTGACCCGGCCCACGTAAAGATCGTCATTGGGCAGAAACGTCAGATTGCGGATCGGCACGTGCACCGTGACGAGGACGTCGGCGGCGCCGCCGCGGCTGACGTCGACCTGCACCGGCAGCGAACCCTTCTCACGCGGGAAAACGAGCGGTGTCGTCAGCGTCATCTCGAGCTTCTGCTCGGGGGACAGGTCGACGTAGCCCTGCCGCGCGCGCGCCACGAGCCCCGGACGCACGACCTTGACCCGGACCTTGTGGAAGTCGCCGTCCTCGGGGCGGGCGGGGCGGTAGCCGAGCGAGTAGTAGGAGGTGGTGTCCCGGTCGACATCCTCGAACGATTCGAGGATCCGGTTCGACGTCAGGTAGAGGCCGCCGGTGCCTTGCGCCAGCGACAACTGGGCGGAGTCGGTGTCGTCGATTTCGGGCGTCGAGTTGAGCGCCGCGTCGCTGAAGTTCGCCCCGCTCGAGCGAAAGCTCGGGTCGATCTGCGGGATCTCGGGGCGGACGCCGGTCGCCTTGATCGGGTAGACCTTGAACTGCGCCGCATTCGCCCCCCAGGTGATCGACTCGACCAGGCGTCGGAGCTCGTCCTGATAGAGGCGGAGCTCGGAGTCGCGTGACGAGGGCGCGCCGGTGGGATTGTTCGTTTCGCCGGTGAAGGCGTATTCGGGGAGCATCGGAACACCGCCGGTGATCCACACCAGGACCTTGTTGCCCGGCAGGTCCGAATAGGCCCGGAAGGCTTGGAGCATGGCGCCGGCGGTGCGCTGAAATGCCTGCAGAGTGGAGGCGATGTTGAACTTCGACTCGAAGCGCAGCGCCTGCTGGAATCCGCCGGAATCCTCGTTGCCGAGCGCCGCAGAGGAGCGCTGCGACCGTCGCACGTGCAGCGGATCGTTGAGGAAGTTGCGCTCGATCCGATAGCGGGTCCCGAAGGTCGGCATGCGCTTGAGCCGGTCGAGGGCGGCCCGGACGCGGAGCTTGTCGCTGGTGAACGGCTCGAGCACCCGGACTTCGTCGCCCACCGCGACGACCGCCCACTCGTAGCTGCCGTCGAACTTCTGGTCGAGGTAGTTCTCGAGCGCGCTCACCGCGCGATCGCGCTCCGGCGTCTCGATGAAGTTGTTGTCGATGAGCAGCAGCACGCGGCGCCGGAAGCTCGAATCGGGCGCGATCGTTTCCCAGTCGCCCCGATCGTCGGCCTGGAGCCGAACCCCTTCGACCCTGTAGAAGTTGGTGATCGGCTGAGGCTTGCCGTCCTCCAGGACCTCGAAATCGTCCCGCGTCAGCCCGTAGACCGGCTGTCCGTCACCATCGGTGACAATCACATCGACGTTGACGACCCGGACGTCCACGGTCTCGCCGAACTGAGGGACCGGAGGCGCGCCGGAAACCTGACCGACGGCGGGTCCGGAGGAGAGTGAGAGGGCGAGCGAGGCGAGCACGGCGGCGACACGAGAGCGAGACGGCATTACGAGGGCCTCCGATCAAAAAGGGCGCGGCTCGGGACGGGGGACGCAAGCCCCGTGCCGCCCCCTGCGTGGCGCCGAGGGGCGGACCGGGTGGTTGGCTCGGTCCGATCCGGTCGGGTCGATCCAAATCCGCCCTGCTAGTCCAAAAAACTGGATGACCCGCGCTGGGCACGAGCTCCAGTGGGAAGCGTAGGTCCTTTTTGCTGTTGTAGTTAGGTACAAGAGACGAGCCTGGCGTCCGGAGGTACGATCGTTGCAGACCAGAGTGCAAGGAAAGACATCACTATTCGTCCATCACTCCGCCTGCGAGATGGGACTCCGGGCGGCCTCATTGACCCAAGGAGGAAACGCATGAAGAAGTGGACTCAGATCGCAGCACTGGGCGCTATCGCCCTTCTGGTCGCCTCCGGCGCGTTTGCCCAGGCCACCGGGCGAATCGAGGGCACCGTTCAGGATTCGAATGGCGCCCCTCTGCCGGGCGCGACGCTGACGGCGAGCGGCCCGACCCTGCCGGGCGAGATCGCGGTGACGTCGGACAACAACGGCGCTTTCCGGATGCTCTCCGTGCCGATCGGCAGCTACACCGTGACTGCGACGCTGGACGGCTTCAATACCGTCGAACAGCGCGATATCCGCGTCGGCATGGACCGCAGCGTCGGCTTGCAGCTGACCCTGACGGCCGCCTTCGCCGGCGAGTTGACGGTTCTCGGCGAGGCGCCGGTGGTCGACACCACCAGCTCCACTTCCGGCGTCAACCTCTCGGCCGAGACCTTCGAGCGGATTCCGCTTCAGCGCGACTTCTACTCGGCCGCGCAGGTCGCCACCGGGGCCACCGGCGACGATAGTGTCGGCGCGACGATCTACGGTTCGACCGGAGCCGAGAACCAGTACATCATCGAGGGTCTCAACACCACCGGTGCAGAGCTCGGCACCACGGGCAAGGAGCTCAACTTCGACTTCATCCAGGAAATCGAGATCAAGACCGGCGGGCTGCCGGCCGAGTACGGCCGACTGACCGGCGGACTGATCAGCGCCATCACCAAGTCGGGCGGCAACGATTTCTCGGGCGACGTGTTCGCGTTCTACAGCGACTACTCGACCGACAGCACCGGACCCGACCGGCCGGCGTCGACGACCCGCGTCATCAACCCCGACAACTCGCTCGAGGACGTCGGCCTCGACCTCGGCGGCTACATCATCAAGGACAAGCTCTGGTTCTTCGCGGCGTACTCGCAGAAGGACCAGCCCCAGGTGCACACGGTGACTCAGGACCTCGGTCCGGGCGCGCCGGTCGCCGGCGACATCATCAACGAGGAACGCACCTCGGACCTCTACGCCGGCAAGCTGACTTTCCGGATCAACAGCTCCAACAACCTGTCCGCCTCGATCTTCGGCGATCCGCAGGACCGCAAGGGTCCGGTGCTCGGCATCTCGGGGACCGAGGTCACCTGGAAGGGAACACGGGAGATCGGCAGCGACGACTACGTCGCCCGTTACGACGGCGTCTTCGGCGGCTCGTGGGTCGTCGAGGGGCTCTACGGCAACCACAACGAGAAGGACAGCACTGGCGGCCCGGGCAACAGAACGCCGCAGTACCTCGACTTCCGGGCGACGCCGACCCTCCTGACGAACGGCTTCGGCTTCCATCAGCAGCAGGAGTTCGAGCGCGAGGCCTGGAAGCTCGACGTGTCGAAGTTCCTTGGCAAGGTCGAGCTCAAGTTCGGTGTCGACCGCGAGGACACCAGCACGATCAACAACAACTTCAACGGCGGCGCGGGTCAGCGAATCTACATCTTCGACCAAGACGGCAACGGCTCCGTCCGGGACGCCGCCACGACGTACTACCGGCACCGCTACTACATCAACGACCGGGCTCCGGGCTATAACCGCGCCGATCCGTCGACCTGGGTGATCGCCGTGCCCCTGACCTCCGAGCCCAACTCGGTGTCGACAGCGGCCTACGCCCAGGCCTCGATCAAGGTCCTCTCCAACCTCACGTTCAATCTCGGCCTGCGCTGGGAGCAGCAGAAGGTCAACGACCGGTTCGGCGAGACGGCTATCGATCTCAACGACAACTTCGCGCCCCGGATCGCCTTCTCGTGGGATCCGCAGGCGAATGGCCGCTCCAAGCTCTACGGCGCCTTCGGCCGCTACTACGAGAACGTCCCGCTGGACATCAACATTCGCGCCTTCGGCGGCGAGGTCTCGTGCTTCTGCTACAACTTCTCGGCCGACCCCAACAACTACCTCCACGACCCGGCCGCACCTCGCTCCGCGGGTCTCCTCGGCGGCGTGGAGCCTGTCGATCCGGACCTCAAGGGGCAGTACATCGACGAGATCCTGCTCGGCTACGAGTACGAGATAGCGCCGAACTTCGCGGTCGGCGTGCAGGGCACCTGGCGTGACCTCGGCCGCGTGATCGAGGACTTCCTCGTCATCGAGGAGGGGAACTACTTCATCGCCAATCCGGGCGAGGGGCAGTTCGGCAAGAACGTGACTTTCTACGACTACTCGACGGCCCCGGCTCCCAAGGCCGAACGCACCTTCACGGGCGTCGAGCTCAACGTCAAGAAGCGTTACTCGAACGGCTGGCAGCTCTACGCCAGCTACCTCTGGTCGAAGCTGGAGGGCAACTACGACGGTCTGTTCCAGAACTCGACCGGCCAGCTCGATCCGAACATCAACTCGGCGTTCGACTACGCCGACTTCCTCGTCAACGCCAACGGCAAGCTGTCGACCGAGCGCACGAGCCAGTTCAAGGTCAACGGCAGCTACACGTTCCAGGACGGCGCGATCGAAGGCCTCACCCTCGGCCTGTCGACCTTCTACGCCACGGGCTTCCCGGCGAACGCTTACGGCTACTCCTTCCTCTACAACAACTGGGAGTACTTCCTGGCGCCGCGCGGCTCCCTGGGCCGGCACCCGAACACGTACGAGGCCGACGTTCACGCCGACTACCCGATCCGCTTCGGAGACGGCTTCGAGCTCCAGCTGATCCTGGACGTCTTCAACGTCCTCGATCGGCAGGCGATCATCCAGTACGACGAGCAGTACAACCGTCCGGAGACCGGCACCGGCGTACCGGCCGCGCTCGACAACGGCGACGGTGGCCTGCTGCATCAGCCCGGCAGCATCAACCCGGTGGGCCAGCTGACGAACCCGAGGGCCACGGCGACCAATCCGGACTTCCTCAGGAAGGGAGTCAACTTCACTGGCGAGCGGCAGATCCGGTTCGGCGTTCGCTTCCGCTTCTAAGCCCGCAAGGGCATCCGCTAGGATGGGGGCCCCGCTTCGGCGGGGCCCCTTTTTCTTTCTCTCGATTCCATCCCCGTGCGCCCGCCCATTCGATCCCTCGCCGCCGTCCTGTTGGCCTGCGCAGCGCTGCTCGGGCCCGGCTGCTCGAACGAGGAGGGGAGCCGCGGCGGGAGGCGCCAGGCCGCGGCCGCGACGCCGAGCTCCAGCGCCGAACGGCCGCGCCTCGTCGGCGCGGTCGAGGCGCGTGCGGCGGCACGGCCGCCCGTGCTCTTCGTCGGGCTCGACGGCGCCGACTGGCAGCTGCTCGACGAGCTCATGGCGGCGGGTGCGATGCCCAACCTCGCCAAGCTCAAAGCGACGTCCGCGTGGGGCGTCCTGCGCACCGAGAAGCCGCCGCTGTCGCCGCTGCTCTGGACGACCATGGTCACCGGGGTCTCCCCGGCCGAGCATGGCGTGCTCGACTTCAGCCGCTTCCGGCCGAGCGACGGTTACCGGGAGCCGATCAGCCGCGAGGAGCGCGAGGTGCCGGCGATCTGGAATCTCGCGACCTGGGCCGGCAAGCGGACCGCCGTCTTCGGGCTCTGGGCCACCTACCCGGCCGAGGCGGTCGACGGCGTCTTCGTCTCGGACCGCTTCTTCGGATTCCTGAACATCGAGGACGAGCCGCCGCCCGGGACGATCTATCCTCCGGAGCGCGAGGCCTGGGCCCTCGAGACGCTGCGCACGGTCTGGCGCGACACCGGCTACGAGGCAGTGAAGCGGTATCTGCCCTGGCTCGGCGAGGCGGAATATCGGCAGCACGCCGAGTCGGAGCGTCCGTACGAGCACCCGATCTCGGCGCTACGCCGGATCCTGGTCGAGACCGCTGTCTACGATCGGCTCTTTCGCGAGGTCTTCACCGCGCGGCCGCCCGATCTGACAGTGCTCTACGTCCAGGGTACCGACAGCATCGGTCACGTTTTCGCCTCCTACGCACCGCCGCGCCAAGCCTCGGTGACGCCCGCGGACTTCGAGCGCTACTCGCGCGTGCCGGAGCTCTACTTCCGCGCCGTCGACAGTCGGCTCGGCGAGTACGCCGAGCTCGCGCGCGCGGCGGGTGCGGTGCTCGTCCTCGCGTCCGACCATGGTTTCTTCTGGAAGGAGGAGCGGCCGCAGCGGCTCTCGAGCTTCGCCAACGCCACCGCGGCGAAGTGGCATCGGGAAGAGGGGATCTACATGATCTCCGGCCCCGGCATCGCGCCCGGCCGGGGCGCCGAAGCCGGTGTCCGCCAGCTCTTCCCGACGCTGCTTTCACTCGCGGGTCTGCCGTCGGCCGCCGGTGCCGCGGCGGAACCGTTCGGGCCGGTGCCCCCGCCCGCGCAGCCCCCCTTCGACTACGCGGCGATCTACCGGGAGCTCGGTCGCCGAGCCGCCGCTGCGGCGCCCGCCGTCGCCGCAAGCGGAGGCGAAGAGGAGCTCGCCAAGCTCCGCGCCCTCGGCTACATCGGCGCCGCGGAGCCGGCGCGCGCGCCCGCCGGGGCGCTGGCGGAGGGGTCGACCCGCACCGCGGGCTCCTACAACAACCTCGGCATCATCCTGCGCGGGGAGCGCCGCGACGCCGAGGCGCGCGCGGCTTTCGAGCAGGCGATCGAGCTCGATCCCGAGCTCGCGTCCGCGCTCTGGAACCTCTCCGACCTGCTGCACGTGGCCGAGGAGCTCGACGCAGCGGATGCCTACCTGGTGCGGGCGCTCGTCAGCGAGCTGCCCGAAGGGGTCGGCTTCGCGGTCGGTCGCGCGATCGGCTACCAGCGGGCCGGAATGCTGCCGCGGAGCCTCGCCCTACTCGATCGCGCGGTCGAGGCGCGGCCCGAAGCCAAGGAACTCTGGCTTTTCCGCGGGCGCTACCGCGTCGAGTCCCAGAACTGCGCCGGCGCGCTGGAAGACTTCCGCCGCGCGGCGCTGCTCGCGCCCACCGACCCCGCCGTCCATTCGAGCGCGGCGATGGCCGCGCTCTGCCTCGGCGATCGCGCCGCGGCGCGCCAAGCCCTGGAACGCTCGCTCGAGCTCGACCCGAGCCAGGGGCGGGTCCGGGCTCTGCTCGACAACGTCACGCGGAGTGGCGGCTGAGCGTGGCCCCGACGGGTTCTCGATGACCCCTGCCGAAGGAGAATCGCGCACCGGGACCGAGGTGGAGCCGGTCCGGATCCGGTTGCGCAGAGGGCGCGAGCGCCCGATCGAGGACGGGCACCCCTGGGTCTACTCGGGCGCGGTCGAGAGCGAGACGGGGGATCCGAACGCCCCGACGGCCCGCGTCGAGGCCGCCGACGGCCGTCTCCTCGGAGTCGGCTTGCACTCGCCGGGCGCCAGAATCCGGGTGCGCCTGCTCGGCCGTGACCCCGGCCTCGTGGTGGACCGGAGCTTCTTTCGCGATCGGCTCGGGCGCGCGTCGGCGTTCCGTCGGGATGTCGTCGGCGGCGACAGCGATGGCTACCGGCTGCTCAATGCCGAGGGGGACCGGCTGCCGGGCTGGACGGTCGACCGGTTCGGCGCGGTGCTGGTCTCGCAAATCACTTGCACCGGTCTCGATCGGTTGCGGGACGAGGCCCACGCGGCGCTCGCCGAGCTCGTGCCCGATGCGGCGATTCTCCACTGGGGTAACGTCGCGGCCC
Organism: uncultured Acidobacteriota bacterium; assembly: GCA_963700315.1. Taxonomy (GTDB): domain Bacteria; phylum Acidobacteriota; class Thermoanaerobaculia; order Multivoradales; family JAGPDF01; genus JACTMI01. The sequence continues at coordinate 506,997 of CAVOXC010000013.1, forward strand.
GGCGCGCCGAGGGGCTCGCCACCACCAACGATGTCGTGCGCGGCGAGGTGCCCGCGGAGATCGAGTTCCAGGAGAACGGGCTGCGGGTAATCGCCGAGCTCGGCACCGGTCAGAAGACCGGTTGGTACTGCGACCAGAGGGAGAACCGCCGCCGCTTCGGCGGGCTGGCGCGGGGCCGCGCGGTGCTCGACCTGTTCGCGCACAGCGGCGGCTTCGCCCTCAACGCGCTCGCGGCAGGAGCGGCGTCGGCGCTCCTGGTCGAATCGTCGCCGCGCCTGACGGAGACGGCGGCGCGCCTGCTCGCGCGCAATGGGCTCGACGACGGGCGCGCCCGCGTCGAGACCGCGGACGTTTTCGAGCTCCTGCGCGCTCCCGGCGAGATGGCGGAGGCGATCGTGCTCGATCCGCCGCCCCTCGCGCGCCGCCGGAGCGACCTGGAGCGCGCGGCGCGGGCCTACAAGGACGTCAACCGCCTGGCGCTCGGCCGGCTCGCCCCCGGCGGGTTCCTGATGACCTTCAGCTGCAGCGCGGCGATCGATGCCAAGCTCTTCCGCCAGATCCTGTTCGCCGCCGCCGCCGAGGCGGGGATCGCCGTGCAACTGCTCGAGCCGCTGGCCGCGGCGCCGGACCATCCAGTCGACATCGCTCATCTCGAGGGGGAGTACCTGAAGGGATGGCTCGTGCGCTCCGCCGGCCCACGCTGAGCGGGGGCGTGGCATGACTGCGCTGCCGGTGCGATTCTTCCTGCCCGAGCCGGAGGAAGAGATCGTGCGGCTGCAGCGGGTCGATGCCGACCGCGACTGGCGGGAGCTCGTCACCGGCGATCGGGCGTGGGTCCTGCAGACCTTCCTGCGCTTGCGTGCGGCGGGTGCTCCGGTCGAGCTCGTCAACGCGCTCGCGCAGAGCGCGCCGGGTCTCCTTCTCTTCCATGCCAAGCACGAGAGGCTGGTCCGCCGCTCGGCCGGCGCGGGCCGTCAGGTGCTCGTCGGCATCCGCGCCGACAACCGGCGGCCGCTCTCGGCCGAGTTCGAGGTGTTGCAGAACGGCGCCTTCGCCGACGGCGAGGGGCGCTTCTTCCTGCCGCACTGGCCGCAACCGGGTCTGATCCCGCGCGACCCGGCACGCGGCGAGCGGATCGAGTCGATCGCCTACAAGGGGTTCCGGGCCAACCTGGCGCCCGAGCTCCTCGCTCCGGCGTGGGGGGCGTGGCTCGCCGGTCGCGGCATCGCCTGGCGCCTGGATGCGATCGAATTCGCCGGCGCCGCGACCGACGTCGAGTCCGCGCGCTGGGCCGACTTTCGCGAGGTCGACCTCTTCCTCGCCGTTCGGCCGCAAAGACAGGGCGCCGCCCGCGCGAAGCCGGCGACCAAGCTGGTCAACTGCTGGCTCGCCGGAGTGCCGGCTCTGCTGGGCCCGGAGCACGCTTTCCGGGAGCTGCGTCGCGACCCGCTCGACTATCTCGAGGTGGACGGCGTCGACAGCGCGCGCCGCGCCATCGAGCGGCTGGTCGCCGATCCCGCCGAGTACCGGGCGCGTGCCGAGCACGGCCGCCGGCGCGCCGCGGAGTTCACCCCCGCCACGATCGCCGCGCACTGGCGCGAGCTCCTCTTCGAGACGCTCCCCCGGCTCGCAGTACGCCGCTCGAATCGCCTGGTCCGCCGTCTCCCCCTCCAGGCTCGCCGACTGCTCCGCCTCGCCGGCCGCTGGGCCCGCTTCGAGCCCGCGCGCTGAGCGTGAGCCCAAGAAGCGACAGGTCCCGCGCCTTCCAAATCGCGACATGCCGGGGCCAACGGCGGTCGGAAGCTGCATTGAAGGGGTCCCGACTCCGACTGCACCGCCTGAAGCCAAGGCTCCGTCGGTTTCGGGCCACCGCGGCCGGAAGGACGATTCCTGCGGGGTCCGGGGTCCGGGGTCCGGGGTCCGGGTCCGAGGCGTCCCGCCAGGCGCCTCGACTCTGCCCGCCAACCCCCTTCATTGGCGAGCTTTCTCGACGATGACCGCATCGCAGGGTCGATCGCGACGCGCCGCGACCTCCCCAGGACACCCCCTTCACTGGAGGGCTTTCTCGACGAGGACCGAGCCGGAGAGCCGACCGCGGAGCGCCACAACCTCTCCAAGCCCCCCCCCTTCACTGGAGAGCCTGCTCGACGAGACCGTACCGCGGGGCCGACCGCGAAGCGCCGCGATCGTTCGAGGCCAACCTCCGGTGAGAGGGTCCCGATTCAGAGCGGGCCGGACCGGAACGAGGAGCGTCGAGCCGGTTTGACAGGCGAGCGAGGGCTCTGCTACTTTCCTCCGTCCCGGACCCGCCGGGTGAGGATCGTTCAAAGGCCCGTAGCTCAGCTGGTTAGAGCGCTTCGTTGACATCGAAGAGGTCGGTGGTTCGAGTCCACTCGGGCCTACCATCGCCCCTCACGCGCCGGCGGGAGCGGGAAGCGAGTCGACATGCTCAGGCGCTTAGCTCAGCTGGTTAGAGCGCTTCCTTCACACGGAAGAGGTCCGCGGTTCGAGTCCGCGAGCGCCTACCAGACCGCTCCCGGACGGTCACTGCTGCGAACCGTCTCCCGCTGAGCGGGGCGGCGGGCTCCGGCAAATTCCCGAGGCACGAAGAATCCTCTCGAGACCTGCGATGACGTCGAATCCGGAAATCGTCCTGACCCTGCCCGACGGCTCCGAGCGGAGCGTGCCCGCGGGATCTACGCCGCTCGATGTCGCGCGTTCGATCGGGCCGCGGCTGGCCGCCGACGCTGTCGGCGCCGAGCTCGAGGGCAGGCCGATCGACCTGCGGTTGCCGCTCTCGGCGGGCGGGTCGTTCCGGATCTTCACGATCAAGAGCGCCGAGGCCGGCACCTTCATCCGCCACTCGGCAGAGCACGTGCTCGCGGACGCGGTGACGCGGCTCTGGCCCGACGCGCTCTACGACGCGGGACGAAGGGACCACTCGGAGAAGTACCAGTACGATTTCCGCTTCGAGCGCGCCTTTACGCCGGAGGATTTCGCGGCGATCGAAGCGATGATGCGCGAGATCCTCGATGAGAATGCCGAGTTCGAGCGGATCGAGATCTCGCGTCCGGAGGCCGAGAAGCTCTTCTGCGAGCTCGGCAACGATCTCAAGGTCGAACGGCTTCGCGACATCCCGGCAGGGGAGGCGATTACGCTTTACCGCCACGGGCGCTTCATCGACCTCTGCCGTGGACCGCACGTGCAGCGCGCGTCGCAGATCGGCGCGGTCCGACTGCTCGAAGCGTCGGGCGTCTATTTCAAGGGCGACGAGTCGAACGAGCGGTTGCAGCGGATCTATGGCACGGCCTTCGCCTCCGCCAAGGAGCTCGCGGCCTACGAGAAGACGATCGAAGAGGCGCGCGCCCGCGATCATCGGCGGCTCGGGACGGAGCTCGACCTGTTCAGCTTCAGCCCGCTCGCCCCCGCGTCGCCCTTCTTTCATCCCAAAGGAGCGTCCGTCTACACCGGGCTGATCGACTACGTGCGCGACCTCAACCGGCGCAACGGTTACGGCGAGGTCGTGACGCCGCAAATCCTCGATGTCGAGCTCTGGCACGCCTCCGGGCACTGGGACAACTACCGGGAGCACATGTTCTTCACCGAGGTCGACGAGCGGCAGTACGCCGTCAAGCCGATGAACTGCCCGACCCATTGCCTCATCTACAAGACGGGCAAGCGCTCTTACCGGGATCTGCCGATCCGCTACGCGGATTTCGGCCGCCTGCACCGCTACGAACGGTCGGGCGTGACCTCGGGTCTGACCCGCGTCCGCTCGTTCGCGCAGGACGACGCCCACGTCTTCTGCACCGATGACCAGGTCGAGGCGGAGGTCCTGCGGGCGGTCGGGATCATCCTCGAGATCTATCGGACCTTCGAGTTCTCGGACGTGGCGATCGGCGTCGGCACCCGGCCGGAGAAGCGGGTCGGCAGCGACGAGCAGTGGCAGGTCGCCGAGCAGAGCCTCTATCGCGCTCTCGACCGGGAAGGGCTTTCCTACTCGGTCAACCAGGGCGATGGCGCCTTCTACGGACCGAAGATCGACTTCCGCGTCAGCGACGCGATCGGTCGCGAGTGGCAACTCGGCACCGTGCAGCTCGACTACCAGCTGCCGCAGCGCTTCGAGCTCGAGTACATCGCGGCGGACGGCGCCAGCCACCGGCCGGTCATGATCCACCGCGCCATGCTCGGTTCGGTCGAGCGCTTTCTGGGAATCCTCATCGAGCACACGGCGGGGGCCTTCCCATTCTGGCTGGCGCCGGTCCAGGCCATGGTCCTGCCGGTCTCCGAGCGCTTCGTCGAGTACGGCAGCGAAGTGGCCGCAGGGCTGCGCGGCGAGGGGCTACGGGTCGAGCTCGACGAGGCGAACGAGAAGCTCGGATACAAGATCCGTCAGGCCCAGCTCGCCAAGGTGCCCTACATGCTCGTGGTCGGAGAGAAGGAGCAGGCGGCGGGCGCCGCGGCGGTCCGGCTGCGGTCGGGGGTCGACCTCGGTCCGGTGCCCGTCGGCGAGCTCGGGCGCAGGATGCGACGACAGGCGGAGGCGCGCGGCGCGGCTTTGCCGGATTCGGGCGAGATCGGCTAGACTCCAGTCGATCCGGAGTGTAGGCGCGGGCACCGCGGTCGGAGGGTCCGGCCGGGAGGGAGCCGCGCCGGACCGGGCAAGAACGAACCAGGGGAGAGTGGCGCATCGACAGGACGGCACGAATCAACGAAGGGATCCGGGTCCGCGAGGTCCGATTGATCGACGGGGACGGAACCCAGGTCGGCATCGTGTCGACCGAGCAAGCGCTGCGCATGGCAAAGGAGCAGGGGTTCGACCTCGTCGAGGTCGCTCCGCAGGCGCGCCCCCCGGTCTGCCGGATCATGGATTTCGGCAAGTTCCTCTACCAGCAGAAGAAGAAAGCGCACGATTCGAAGAAGAAGCAGAAGCAGTTCCAGGTCAAGGAGGTCAAGTTCCGGCCCAACATCGACGCTCACGACTACGACGTGAAGCTGCGCCGCGCCCAGCGGTTCCTCGACGAGGGGGACAAAGTCAAGGCGACAGTCCAGTTCCGCGGTCGTGAGATGTCCAAGCCGGACCTGGGGCTGAAGCTGCTCAAGAAACTCGCCGTCGACATCGGGCAGCACGGCATCCAGGAAGGCGGCGCCGAGATGTCCGGCAACAGAATGCACATGATCTTCGGACCCAGCAAGAAGGTCATGACGAAGAAGGGCGAAGAGGAATCGCCGGCGGTCGCCGCCGGAGCCTGAGCCCAGCGGGCCCCGCCGAACGGCGACGGGGCGCCGACGAAGGACACGGACGGGACAGGGCGGAACCAACCGCCCGTGGACGCCTCCCGCCGGTCCGCACCAGCAGAAGAGGAGAGAGCGTCATGAAGAGGAAGACCCACAAGGGCGCCGCCAAGCGCTTCAAGAGAACGGGGACCGGCAAGATCATGCGCGGTCACTCGATGAAGCGTCACATCCTGACCAAGAAGAGCCGTTCGCGAAAGCGCCGGCTGCGGCGCGAGGTCGAACAGACGGGCGCCCTCGGGCGCACGATCGCCCGTCTTCTGCGGTAACCCCTGAAACCCCTCCACCGGCGCCGGAAAGAACCTGTCCGGCGCGGTGGGAGCCGTGGCTCTCCGAGCCGTGGCCGAGCCGTCTCGCGACACGCGGGACGAGGAAACGAGGTTCGCCATGCCGCGCGTCAAGCGTGGAAACAAGCGCCTTCACAAGCGCAAGAAGGTCCTCAAGCAGTCCAGTGGCTTCTTCGGCGTCAAGTCGAACGCCTACCGCATGGCCAAGCAGGCGGTCGAGCGGGCCGGCAAGTTCGCCACCCGCGACCGGCGCCAGAAGAAGCGGGTGTTCCGGTCGATCTGGATCGTTCGCATCAATGCGGCGGCCCACGAGCACGGGCTCTCGTACAACCGGTTCGTACAGGGACTGAAGCTCGCCGGTTGCGAGCTCGACCGCAAGGTCCTCGCCCAGCTCGCGGCTTCGGACGACAAGATGCCGTTCGCGGGTCTCGTCGATCTCGCCAAGCAGGCGCTCGAGAAGGCCGGCCAGTCGGCTCCGGCCAACGCGTAGACGCGAGCGCGCCGTTGGAGGGCAAGTACGGTCCGGTTGTTCTCCCGACGCCGGAACGGTTGGGAGAAATCGAGGCGTCCCTCAGGGAGGCCTTGGACCGAGCGCGCTCGATTCCGGATTGGCAGGGGATCAAGGGCCAGTACGGCAGGCTGCTCGATGACCTGTTCCCACTCCTGAAGGAGCTTCCCAAGGAGCAGAGGCGCGAGGCCGGCAGGCTGCTCAACGCGCTCAAGGGGAGCGTCCAGGCGGCGCTCGAAGAGCGACGGCTGGAGCTCGAACGGGAGGCCGAAGAGGCGATCCGGAGCGCCGCCCGCGTCGACGTGACGCTGCCGGGGCGCCGACCGCCGCTCGGCTCCTTGCATCCGGTCACGCTCGTCGCACGCCAGGTCGCCGACATCTTCCTTCGCCTCGGCTACACCGTGGCCGAGGGGCCGGAGGTCGAGGAGGACCGCTTCAACTTCGGGTCGCTCAACTTCCCCGAGGACCATCCGGCCCGCGACGCGCAGGACACCCTGTTCGTTGAGGATGGCCGGCTCCTGCGCACGCACACCTCGCCGGTTCAGATCCGCACGATGCTCTCGCGCCAGCCGCCGATCCGGGTGATCTGCCCGGGGCGGGTCTACCGCAACGACAACGACCTGCGGCACTCGCCGATGTTCCATCAAATCGAGGGTCTGTGCGTCGGGGAAGGGGTCACGCTCGGAGACCTCAAGGGGACGCTCGAGGCGTTCTTGCACCGCCTTTTTTCGGCGGAGACCGGAGTGCGTCTGCGGCCGAGCTTCTTTCCGTTCACCGAGCCCTCCTGCGAGGTCGACGTCACCTGTCAGATCTGCCAGGGAGCGGGCTGTCCGACCTGCTCGGGCACGGGCTGGATGGAGATTCTGGGGGCCGGCATGGTCGATCCCCGCGTGCTCGAGAACTGCGGTATCGATCCCGACCGCTACACTGGTTTCGCCTTCGGCCTCGGTCTCGACCGGGTCGCCATGAACCAGTGGGGCATCCCCAACATCCGTGCGCTGTTCGACAGCGACGAGCGCCTGCTCCGTCAGGTGCGCGGCTGAGTCGGTAGACGAGAGTCGAGAGAGGAACGGAGCGAGCGTGGAGTTCTCGGTTTCCTGGCTGGCCGACTACGTCGATCTCGGAGAGCTCGATCGGCTCGAGGCGTCCGGAGACGGTCGCTACGCCTTCCGTTCGGTCACCGAGACGACTCGAGCCTCGCTTCTCCATATAGGGGAAAGGCTCACTCAGGCCGGCCTCGCGGTGGAGGCCTACCCGATCGAGATGGTCAAAGGCGCCGATGGCCTCGACGAGCAGGAGCCGCTGCTCGACGTCGAGGTGACCTCGAACCGCCCCGACTGCATGTGTCATTTCGGGCTCGCGAGGGAGCTGGCGCTGACGATGGGTCGCCAGCCGCGACGCCCGACCATCCCCTTCTATGGAGCTTCCTCGACGGATGGAACCAGCGGCGCGGTCGTGGTCGAAGACCCGGAGGGCTGCCCGAGGTACGTCGCGAGGGTGATTCGCGGCGTGAAGATCGGACCCAGCCCGGACTGGCTGGTGCGGCGGCTGAAAGTGATCGGGCAACGACCGATCAACAACGTCGTCGACGCGACCAACTTCGTGCTCTGGGAGCTCGGCCAGCCGTTGCACGCCTTCGACCTCGCGACGATTCCGGACGGCGAGATCCATGTCCGCCGAGCGCGGTCTGGCGAACGGCTGACGACGCTCGATGGCGAGGAGCGCGAGCTCGATCCCGAGGTGCTCGTCATCGCCGATCGGGACCGCCCGATCGCACTTGCCGGCATCATGGGCGGGCTCGAAACCGAGGTCACGACCGCCACGACCGACCTGTTGCTCGAGAGCGCTCATTTCGACAGGAAGCGGGTGCGGATCGGCGCCCGGCGGCTCGGTATGCACACCGATGCCTCGCATCGATTCGAACGAGGCGCGGACCCGGAGGTTTGCGACGAGGCTTCGCGGCGTTGCGCCGGGCTGATCGTCGAGATCGCCGGCGGCTGCGTCGAGGAGCCGGCGATCGACGCGGTCGCCCGGCCGCACCGGCGTGCTTCCTGGCGCCTGGACAAGCTCGCGCTCGACCGATTCGCGGGCACGGAGGTTCCCGCGCCGGAGATCGAGCGGATCTTGGCAGCTCTCGAGCTCGAGCCGCGCGCTACCGGTGATGGCGTCTGGGAGGGCGTCGTCCCCGGCTTCCGTGAGGCCGACTTCGAGCCCCGTCGCGACCCTCCGCCGGGGCGACCGGCGCTCGAGAGCCTACCCTCAGGACGTCTACGAAGAGGTGCTCCGGCACTGGGGCTTCGATCGCGTCCCGGCAACGCTGCCCCGGCTGACGGGCGTCGACGAGGGTTCGAGCCCCGCCTGGGACCGCCGACTGCGCGTGCAAGACCTGCTCGCGGGACTCGGTCTCGCCGAGGGGATCCACTTCGCTTTTCACTCCAGGGAAGCCGACAAGACCCTGCCCGCCCTCGGAACTGGCGATGCGCTCGCGCTGGCGAACCCCCTCTCGGAGCGCTACGCCGTACTGCGGCGGTCGCTCGTGCCCAATCTCCTCGCGGCGGCCGAGTACAACCTGAACCGGGGGGCCTCGGCGGTCGGCCTGTTCGAGGTCGGTCGGCTCTTCCCGGGAGAGGGAGAGGAGGAGATGGAGGCCGTCGCCGTTCTGCTCGGCGGCAAGGCGGGTAGTCCTTGGGACCGGCATGCCGAGCAAGACCTGTTCGACCTCAAGGGTGTCTTGGCGGCGCTCTTCGCGGAGCTGGGTGTCGTCTGCGCGAGCGAGCCGACGGAAGAGCTGTCCGGCGTGCTGGCCGGAACCGGCGGCTGGCTCCTTCAGGGCGTCGAGCGGATCGGTTGGTTCGGCAGGCTCGAGCGCGACGAGCCGGCTCCCGCACTCTTCGCCGGCGAGATCTGGCTCGATCGGTTGCGCGGGACCCAGGCGCGGCGGGCCGTCGCGCCCCCGCCGCGTTTCCCCGGCGTCGAAGTTGACCTCACGCTCGCCCACCCGCTCGCTGTCGCCTGGAGCGAGATCGCGATGATGATCGAGCGCGACCAGGGCGAGGACTTGGCCGGCTTCGAGCTCAAAGACCGGTATCAGGGCAAAGGAGTGCCGTCGGGTAGCGTCGCGACGACGATCACGTTCCGCTACCAAGCCGCGGACCGTTCCTTGTCACAAGACGAGGTCAACGCGCGCCATGCTCGGCTCGCGGCCCAGCTCGAGCAGCGGTATGGTGTGGCGCGGGAGGACTAGCGATGAGCCTGGAGTTTCTTGGAGCCGCTCGAGGAGAGGATTCGCGTGGCGGCAGAGCGGCTGGAAGCATTGAGCGGAGACAACGAAGAGCTCCAGCGCCGCGTCGCCCAGCTCGAAGCCGAGCTCGCGGGAGCACGGTCCTCCACAGCCGCGGCCTGGAGGAAAGAACGGGGCGAGATCAAAAAGCGGGTCGCCCAGCTCGTCGGCAAGCTCTCCGCGCTCGCCAATCCGGACGAGTCCGGCCGGGGTGATTCGCTGGTGTAGACTGTCCGAAGAATTCCGGCCTGCTGGCCGCACTGGGAGAGCTCGGAGAAAGATGAGCGACGACGGGGTCGTCACCACGACGGAAGTCGAGATCTTCGGTGCGACCTACGTCCTCCGCAGCGGCCAAGACCCGGACTATTTGAAGGCGCTCGCCGAAGAGGTCGATCGCCGGATGCACGAGCTGGCGGACCACCAGAACCAGGTGGATCCCGGGCGGCTCGCCATCCTGGTGGCGCTCAACCTCGCCGACGAGATGTCCCGGAACCGTAGGCATTTCGACGGGGAACGGGGCGAGATCGAGGCCAGGGTGACGGAGCTCACCGACCGCCTCGCCGGGGTCGTCGCATGAAGCGGTCCGGCGCTAAGGTCGAGCGAGTCCGACATGAGTTCTTTGGAAGTTCGGCACCCCCCGAGGGGGACGTGAAAAGTAGACGCACGGTAGAACCAACACACGACTTGCGGGAGTCCAAGATCCGCGTGGCCTGTGCCTGCCCGGCATCGACTGGGACGCTGAGGGCCGCTCATGAGGACACCCACCTGATGCGCTTCAGGTTCTAGGCGCCGCGTCACACACGTTTCTCCTCGGGGGGTGCTCATTCCTGCACCCGCGCTCGAGATCGCTCTCCCGTCCCAGGGGTGCGTGAATGGACTTCTACGTCTGGATCGGTGGTGGGCTGGCGCTCGTCTTGGCCGGTCTCGCCTTCGCCTGGGTCCAGCTTCGCCGTACCGCGCGCGACACCCTCTCTGATGCCCGCCGGCAAGCCGAGCGGTTGCTCGAGGATTCCCGGCGCGAGGGCGAGGCGAAGGTCCGCGAGGCCGAGCTCGCCGCCAAAGAGAAGCTCCTGCAGGCGCGAACGGAATTCGAAGGGGCGTCGCGCCAGCGCCGTGGCGAGCTCGAAGCTGTCGAAAAGCGGCTGAATCAGAAGGAAGAGGTGCTCGACAAGCGCCAAGAGCAGCAGGACCAACGCGACCGCGAGCTCTCGACGCGCGACAAGGAGGTCGGGTCGCGCGAACGAAGCGTCGCCGAGCGAGCGGCCGAGCTCGAGGCCGCGACCGCTGAGGCGCGACACAAGCTCGAACAGATCGCTGGCCTAACCGCGCAGCAGGCGCGCGATGAGCTGGTGCGTTCGCTCGAGGGACAGGCGCGCATCGAAGCCGGCCAGATCGTCAAGCGGATCGAGGACGAAGCTCGCGAGCAGGGCAACCGAAAGGCCCAGTGGCTGATGGGCTTGGCGGTCCAGCGCCTTGCTTCCGATTTCGTCTCCGAAACGACGGTGTCGGTGGTGGAGCTGCCGAGCGACGAGATGAAGGGGCGCATCATCGGCCGAGAAGGCCGCAACATTCGCGCCCTCGAAATGGCCACGGGTGTGGACCTGATCGTCGACGACACGCCCGAAGCTGTGATCCTCTCTGGATTCGACCCGTTCCGGCGCGAGATTGCACGGGTCGCGCTCGAACGCCTGATCGCGGACGGCAGGATTCACCCGGCTCGGATCGAAGAGGTGGTCGAGAAGGTCAAGTCGGAGTTCGAGCAGCGCGTCCAGCAGGACGGCGAGGCCGCTCTGCTCGAGCTGAAGATCCCCGGCATGCACCCGGAGCTCGTGAAGCTTCTGGGACGGCTCCGCTTCCGCTACTCCTACGGCCAGAACGTTCTGCAGCACAGCAAGGAGGTGGCCTTTCTCGCCGCTACGATGGCCGCCGAGCTCAAGACCAACGTCGCGGTGGCCAAGCGCGCCGGTCTGCTCCACGACCTCGGCAAGGCGATCGACCGGGAGGTCGACGGGACGCATCTCGAGCTCGGTATCGAGCTCTTGCGCAAGTATGGCGAGAGCGAAGAGGTCGTCCACGCCATGGCCTGCCATCATGGCGACTATGACCCGCAGAGCGTCGAGGCGGTCCTGGTCACGGCTGCGGACGCCCTGTCGGCCGCGCGACCAGGCGCCCGGCGCGAGGTGCTCGAGTCCTATGTCCAGCGCCTCGAGAAGCTCGAGGGCATCGCCAACGGTTTCAAAGGCGTTCAGAAGAGCTTCGCCATCCAGGCTGGTCGCGAGATCCGCATCATCGTCGACAGTGGCAGGGTCTCCGACGAAGAGGCGCTCTGGTTGTCCAAGGACATCGCGCGCAAGATCGAGCAGGAGCTGACCTACCCTGGACAGATTCGAGTCACGGTGATCCGCGAAACGCGAGCGATCGAGCTGGCGAAATGAGAATCCTCTTCGTCGGCGACGTCGTCGGCAAGCCGGGGCGTCGCGCTCTCTCGCGCCGTTTGCCCCGGCTGGTCGACGAGCGGCACGCGGACTACGTCATCGTCAACGTCGAGAACGCGGCGGGCGGCTTCGGGGTGACCCCCGACGTGCTCGACGAGCTCGTGAAGCTGCCGATCCACTGCATGACCACGGGCAACCACGTCTGGGACAAGAAGGAGGTCGCGGAGCTGCTCGAGCGCGAACCGCGGCTGTTGCGGCCCGACAACTATCCCGCCGGCAATCCGGGACGCGGGCTCCACATCGGGGAGACGGCGGCGGGCATTCCGGTGGCGACCCTGAACCTGGAGGGGCAAGTCTTCATGAAGAACGTCGACTCGCCCTTCGTTGCCGCCGACCGCCTGATCGCGGAGGTCGGCACCCGCGCCAAGGTGGTCTTCGTCGACTTCCATGCCGAAGCGACCAGCGAGAAGCAGGCGCTCGGCATCTATCTGGACGGCCGGGTGTCGGCCGTCGTCGGAACCCACACCCACGTACCGACCGCGGACGAGCGGATCCTGCCCGGCGGGACCGCATTTCTGACCGACGCCGGTATGACCGGACCGTACGAGGGCGTGATCGGCTTTCGTGCCGACAAGGTGCTGCACCGGTTTCTTCTACAGACGCCCTCTACCTTCGAGGTCGCCAAGCGCGACGTCAGGGTCGCGGCGGTCGAGGTCGATGTCGACGAGACCACCGGCCGCGCTCGTGCGATCGAGCGACTCCTGTTGCCGGACGAGGAGGGTTGATCGATGGCAGCACGGACGCCGAGCGTCGAAACGCTGCGCCGAGCGCCGAACCGCCAAGAGCTCTCGGTAGTGATCACGACTTACAACGAAGAAATCAACGTGGCCGAGTGCATCGACTCGGTGCTCTGGGCCGACGAGATTCTGCTCGTCGATTCGTTCTCGACCGACCGGACCGTCGAGCTGGCGCGAGAGTTTCCGATCACCATCCTGCAGCGTGAGTATTTCGGGTCGGCGGCCCAGAAGAACTGGGCGCTCGATCGCGTGAAGCACGACTGGGTGCTGATCATCGACGCTGATGAACGAGTGCCGGAACCGCTGGCGTGCGAGATCCTCACGCTGCTCTCCGGGCAGCCGGCGGTGGCAGGCTTCTACATTCGGCGACAGAATGTCTTCATCGACAGGGTCATCCGCCATTCGGGGTGGTCGACCGACAAGGTGGTTCGCCTGTTCCGGCGGGACAAGGGGCGCTACCCGAACCGCCGCGTGCATGCCGACCTGGAGATCGAAGGAGCGATTCCAGTCCTGGAGAGCCCTTTCTTCCACTACACCTTTCGGACTTTCGACCAGTACTTCCCGAAGTTCCTCAACTACGCGGAGTGGGGGGCGGCGCAGGCCTTCCGCGACGGTCGCCGCTCGGGTCCGGTCGAGCTCGTTTTGCGGCCCTGGTGGCGCTTCACGCGCACCTTCGTGTTGCAGGGCGGGTTCCTCGACGGCGTCCATGGTTTCGTCGTCTGCGCCCTCCAGTCGTTCGGGGTGTTTCTCAAGTACGCTCGCCTCTGGGAGTATCGGATCCGCGAGGCGCGCGGGAAGCCGCCCGAGCTGCCGGCCTTCGACGAGAGCGAGTCGACCTGGCGCCGACCGGCTGGAGCCGACTGAGCCGGACGCGGCGGCCAGCCCGCGGCACGGCGTTCAGCCGCCCAGCGGACGTCGCCGTTCGTCATCAGAACGTAGCCGTCGCTGCGATCGGCGTCCTGCGCCACCGCGTACAGCGGGAGGGGCGGCTGCAGCCGCGCGAGGTCGTCGCTCTCGATCAGCAGCCAGAGGGTGCGGCCTCGCGCCGCGAACTCGCGCAACTCGGCCTCGTTTTCGATCTCGACCGCGTAGCGCTCGGTGTAGAACAAGGAACGGCGCGTCGAGCCGCGGGTAGATCGCGTAAGGGTCGTCGGGAGCGGCGAGCTCGAGGAGTTTCGCTGACATCGGCCGCGCTGACTTCACGGCGTCGAAGCGCGGCAGGACCCAGGCCGCCGCCCCCGTGGCGGTAACGCCCATGCCGAGAGCGAGTCCGAGCACCAGCCGGCGCGTCGAGCCGCGCCAAGCGCCGAGGCAGGCCGCGAGCGCTCCCGCCGAGAGCGCCAGCCCGAGCGCGAGGAGCGAGGGCAGGAGTCCCGGTCCCATCGGTTCGAGCTCGGCCAGCTGCTTGGAGATCCGCTCCGGTGCATAGCGGACGATGTAGAAGCCGGCCGCCGGCACGACGGTCGCCAGGATGGCGATCAGTGCCGCCGGGCCGATCAGCCAGCCGCGCAGCGAAGGCCAGCTCCGTCGGATCTCCGTCAGCGCGGCGCCCACGAGCAGCGCCATGGCGGGGTACATGGTCAGAACGTAGACGGTCCGCTTGGCCGGGGAGAGACTGAAGAAGATCAGCGTGACGAGCACCCACGAGAGCGCCAGTCGAAAGCCCTGCCGCTCGGGCTCGAGATAGCGGCGCCAGCCAATGTGGATCGCCCCCGGCAAGAAGAAGACCCAGGGGAAAAAGTCGGCAAGAATCACCGTCAGGTAGTAGTACCAGGGCTTGAAGTGATGCCAAGGGTCCGCGAAGCGTCCGAGGTTCTGCTTGAGGACAATGATGTCGAAGTACTCCCGTCCCGCGGCGGCGATCGCGGGCACGAGCCAGAGCGACACGATCGCCGCCCAGATCAGCAGCCCGGTCGGCGCGCGCAGGCGCCGGAGCACATCGCTGCGCCCCGACACGAGAGTGAACGCGATCACGGCGAGCAGCGGCGGCAGCAAGCCGACCGGTCCCTTGGCCAGCGTCGCGACGCCAGCCGCCACGAAGAAGAGCCTGAAGAAGCCGTCGCGGTCCTCGGTGAGCCCGCGCACGAAGAAGTACATGGCGAGGGTCACCAGAGCGATCAGCGTCATATCGATTTGGCCGATACGGCCCTGCCAGAGGATCTTCGCGGAGGTGGCGAAGATCACTACCGAAGCCCACGCGACCTCGCGGTCGAAAAGGCGAAGCGCGATTCCGAAGAGGAGGAAGAGCGTGGCGATCGCCGCGACGACCGATGGCAGGCGCACGGCCACCTCGTCGACGCCCCCGGTGGCCAGCGAGACGGCGGCGATGGACCAGAAATGCAGCGGCGGTTTCTCCGAGTAGATCCGCCCATTCAGCTGCGGCACCAACAGGTCGCCGGAAGCGCGCATCTCGCGGGCGACCTCGGCATAGCGGGGCTCGTCCGGGTTCCATAGATCGCGCGCGCCGATACCCGGCAGGAACAGGGCGGCGCCCACGAGGAGAAGCAGCAGGCGGGCAGCCCAACTCATCCGAGCTGCTCCGACTCGGCCGCCGTTCTCGTGGCGATCTCTTCCGCGTTGCCGGGATCGAGCCAGCGGGTTCGCATCCAGCGCACCGCGAAGAGATCGGCGAGCGCGCGGAAGAGCCGATTGCCGATACCGTACTTGGCGATTCCGTGCCGGCGCGGACGGTGGGCCACCGGAAGCTCGGCGACCCGGGCGCCGTTCCAGCGCACCAGCGTCGGCAGGAAGCGATGCATGCCGCCGAACATGGGCAAGTGCCGCAAGTGCTCTGCGCGGTAGGCCTTGAGCGAACAGCCGACGTCCGTGATCGACTCGTCGGTGGCCCAGTTGCGCACGGCGTTGGCGATGCGCGAAGAGACCCTGCGATTCCAGCTGTCACGACGATCCTGCCGCACACCGGAGACGACGCCATAGCCTTCGTCGAGCTTGCCGAGCAACCGTGGAATGTCGGCCGGATCGTTCTGAAGGTCGGCGTCCAACGTGATCAGCACCTCGCCGCGCGCGGCGCGAAAGCCGGTCGCCAGGCCAGCGGACTGACCGGCGTTGCGGTGGTGGCGCAGGATGCGCACGCGCGAATCGGCTGCGGCGAGTCGCCGTAGAACGGCGAGGCTGCCGTCCTCCGAGCCGTCGTCGACGTAGAGAATCTCGAACGACAAGCCGGTTCCCTCGAGCGCCGAGTGGAGCTCGACGTCGAGCGTCTCGAGACTCTCCTCTTCGTCGAAGAGCGGAACGACAACGGAGAGGCGCGGCGGCTCGCTCGGTGTCATTGAAGACGGCTTCGAAGGCGCGGGCCGGGTCGCCGGGCCGCTTCGTGTTTCGTGGCGTCGTCCAGTCTAGCTCGGATCGTGGCAGTTCCGGGATCCGGTCGCTGGGCGAGTTGAGCTACGGTCAGCGTATCGTCACCAGACTTTCCAGGGGGCCCCGCCGCGCTTCCAGAGATCGTTCAGATGGAGCCAGTCGCGATAGGTGTCCATCGGATGCCAGAAACCTTCGTGGACGTAGACCGCCAGCTCGCCATCGCGAGCGAGCTTCTGCAGCGGCTCGAGCTCGAGAAAGACCCGTGGATCGTCGCCGAGGTAGTCGAACACGCGACGATCGAAGACGAAGAAGCCGCCCGAGACCACGCCCTCGGCCACGGTCGGCTTTTCGTTGAACTCGACCACGCGGCCGTCGTCGACCTTCATCTCGCCGTAGCGCGACGTCGGGTGGACGCCGGTGACGGTGGCGATGCGGCCACGGGCCCGATGAAAGGCGAGCAGGTCGTCGAGGTCGACGGTGCCCACGGCATCTCCGTAGGTGAAGCAGAAGGTCTCGGTGTCGATGTAGCGTTCGACGAGCTTGAGGCGACCGCCGGTGCCGCTGTCGCCGCCAGTCTCCGCACAAGTGACGCGCCAGTTCTCCTCGCCGACCTGGTTGTGGAACGCGACCTCGGGCGGATCGCCCTTCATCGACACCGTAAAGTCGCGGCGCATCTCGTGATAGCGGAGGAAGTACTGCTTGATCACCCAGCCCTTGTAGCCCAGGCAGAGGAGGAAGCGCTCGAAGCCTCGCGCCCCGTAGAGCTTCATGATGTGCCAGAGGATCGGCTGGTCACCGATTTCCACCATCGGCTTGGGTAGGTTCTCGGTGTGCTCGCGCAGGCGCGTGCCTTGGCCACCGCAGAGGATGACGACCGGGATCTCGGAGTGCTCGGGCTGCGTGCTCATCGCATCCTCAGCTTAGCGCGGCGCGGTGCTCCGCGGGGAGCGTGGCCTCCAGAGCCGCTCGCCCCCGGCGCGTCGCACCGCGCGCCGCACTTGCTTGCCGAGCCGCGCCTCGGTGCGGAACAGCGCGGGGAGTTGCGACCGGTAGTGGGCGATCGCGTCGATACGGTCGGCGATTTCCCGCTGCGTCAGCGGTGTGGTCTCGGCTTCCCAGTCGCGCTGGCGACCGAGGGCACGCCGGAGCGCGCCCCACTTCCACTCGACGTAGGGAAACTCCTCGTAGTAGCGGGCATCGAGGCCGGCGCGCGTGACGGCGCGGCGGAGCAGCTGGTGGTCGACGTGGCCGCCGACGCCGAGCGGCGCGTTGACGCGGATGCCTCGTAGCAGCGCGAGGCTCTCGACGAGGGCGCTCTCCAAGAGGTCATCGCATTGGTGGAGCTTGCCGAAGAGGGCGGCGAGGGAGGCATAGAGCGGGCGATTCTCGGCGTCGCGCCGGTAGGGCGCCTCGGTGCGGCCGGCGTGCACGGCGCGCGCACCCAGACGCGCGCAGGCCGCGAGGTCTTCCTCGCGGCGGCGGATCATCACCTCGCCGGGCGGGAGGTTCCACCAGCGGCGTAGCGTCGTGGCGAACGCAGAAGGAGGCTCGTCCGGCTCGTCGGCGGTAAACAGGGTCCAGACAACCACGCGCAGGCCCGCCGCGCTCTCGCGGCCGATTCGGCCACCGCACGACAGGACGGCGTCATCGAGATGCGGGGAGAGATAGACGACGTCGGCGTCGGTTGGGTTCGATGCGAGGTCGCGCGAGTCCACGAGGAGGATCGTCCGGTCCAGGTCCCGCCTGCTGGCCGGGACCGGAGGTGATTCTACGCGGCGCCGCTCAGGTGAGCGTCACGCTGCGCGCGCCCCACTCGAAGGCCTCCTCGTTGAGCGGAATCATCGCGCACTTGTCCTTCAGCGCGAGGCGGATCGCGGCGAGCAACGACTCTTTCGGCAGCAGGTCCGTCGCGGCTTGCAGCGCGCCGAGCGCGACCACGTTCTTGACGACGATGCGGCCGAGGTCGGTGGCGATCTCGGTCATCGGCACGCCGTGCGCCCGGACGCCTTCGGCGAGCTTGGGGAGCTCCTTGATGACCGAGCTGTCGTAGATGACGTGGCCGCCGGGGCGGACGGTGGGACCGAATTTCACCAGGCTCGGCGCGTTGAACGCGACCAGGATGTGAGGCTGCGGAGCGGCCGGGGAGAGTACCTCCTCCTTCGCGACATGAACGTCGGCGTAGGAGGTGCCGCCGCGCGACTCGGGGCCGTAGCTCGGAATGTGAGTCGAGTCGAAGCCTTCCTGGATCGCGGCGCGGGTGACCAGCATCGCCGCGGTCTGCGCGCCGTCGCCGCCGGCGCCGGCGAGCTTCAAGGCGACATCTCTGCGGTCGAGTTTCGAAGGGAAGCCCTGTGCGAACCGGGGCGGGCGCTCGCTCGTGGCCGAAATGGCCGCGAGCAGGGGCTCGATCTCGAGCGTCGGCCGCGGCAGCGCGGGGAACGAGGCCTCTGGGACGTCCTTCTTGAGGCCGAGCGGAAAGACCTGCGTCATCGATTCGGCGACCCAGCGTTCGGCCTCCTGAGGGGTCATGCCGAGGTGGGTGGGGCATTCGGCCAGAACTTCTACGAACGCGAATCCCTTGCCCTGCACCTGGTACTCGAGCGCCTTCTTGATCGCCTTTCTTGCCCGGGTGCGCTGCTTGCCGTCGTAGAGGGCGACCCGTTCGACGTAGACCGGCCCGTCGAGCGCTGCGATCAGCTCGGCCATCTTGAGCGGCCGACCCATCAGCTCGGTGCGTCCGCTCGGAGATGTCGAGCTCTTCTGCCCCATCAGCGTCGTCGGCGCCATCTGGCCGCCGGTCATGCCGTAGATCGCGTTGTTGATGAAGATGACCGTGATCGGAATGCCGAGCTGCGCGGTCGAGATGATCTCCGCGAGTCCGATCGAAGCGAGATCGCCGTCGCCCTGGTAGGAAATGACGATCGAATCGGGGTTGGCGGTCTTGTGGCCGACGGCGACCGCCGGCGCGCGACCGTGCGCCGCCTGGCTGTTGCCGACGTCGAAGTAGTAGTAGAGGAAGACGCTGCAGCCGACCGGCGAGATCGCGACGGTGCGATCCTGGATGCCGAGCTCGTCGATCGCTTCGGCCAGGTACTTGTGGGCGAGGCCGTGGCCGCAGCCCGGGCAGTAGTGGGTCGAATGGCCCTTGATACCTTCGCCGTGAGCGTGCCGCTCGAATCTGTCGTAGAAGACGGTGGTGGTCATGACGTCACCTCCTCGGCGACGAGCACCTGCCGGACGATCTCGTCGCGGCCGGGCAGAAGGCCGCCGTAGCGGCGGACATTCTCCATCAGCGGTGGCTTGAAGATGCCGGCCTTGGAGAGCGCGAGACGCAGCTCGTCTTCGAGCTGGCCGGGCGAGGCCTCGACGACGACGATGCGCTGAACGTGCGGAAGCAGCGGCAGGAGGGCGTCGATGGGGAAGGGCCAGAGGGTGACCGGTCGGAACAGGCCGACCTTGACGCCCCGTTCCCGCAGCTCCTGAACCGCGCCCTTGGCCATCTGCGCCGGCGTGTTGCAGGCGACGATCAGCGTCTCGGCATCGCGGCAGTGGAAGGTGTCGGCGCGTTGTTCGGCAGCTTCGATCTGGTCGTACTTGGCGAGGAGCTTCCGGTTGTGCCTCTCGAGATCACGCTCGTTGAGCTCGATCGAGCAGATCAGATTGCGCCGGTGCTCGCGGTCGCCCCAGACCGCCCAGGAGGGCCGCCCGGGAATCACCATCTTGCCCGGCAAAGTGACGCGACCTGTCATCTGGCCGAGATAGCCGTCGCCCACCAGCACGACCGGGTTGCGGTAGCGGAAGGAGAGCTCGAAGGCGAGCAGGGTGAGATCGAGCATCTCCTGGGGCGTCGCCGGGGCGAGCACGATGGCGTGGGTGTTGCCGTGGCCGAGGCCGCGGCAAACCAGCTTGATGTCGGACTGCTCCGGTCCGATGTTGCCGAGGCCGGGGCCGCCACGCATGATGTTGACGAACACTCCGGGCACTTCGGCCCCGATCATGTAGCTGATGCCCTCGAGCATCAGGCTGAAACCGGGCGACGAGGTGAAGGTCATCGCCCGCACGCCGGCTCCGCCGCAGCCGTACATGTGGTTGACGGCAGCGACTTCGGAGACCGCTTGCAGGAAGACGCCGTCGAGCTTGGGCAGGACCTTCGCCATCAATTCGGCGCCCTCGGTGGAGGGGGTGATCGGATAGCCGTAGACGTGCCGGCAGCCGGCGAGCAGGGCGCCGATCGCGGCGGCGTAGTTGCCCTTGATGACCAACGGCTCGAGCTCGGGCAGGGCGATCGACTGGTCGGCGATCGCCGCGGCCTCGGGGGCCGCGGTGTGGCGGGCGCCGAAGAGCTGCTCGGGATCCTGCAGCTCGAAGTCGGCACCGGGCGGCTGAGCTTGGAGGCCGTAGGGTTCGGGGCACGCAGTGATGCAGAGTCCGCAGCCGTTGCAGGCCTCGAGGTCGAGCTCGACTGGCAGTAGCCCGGTGCGCGCGTCGATCTCGTCGGCGAGGTGGATACAGTCCTTCGGGCAGATCTCGATGCAGCGTCCGCACCCTTTGCAGAACTGGGGAAAGACGAAGGGCGTCGGCCGCGCTGCCGGTTGGGTTTGGGTCATGGACCTTCCCTCCTATTTGGAGCCGGGGCCGGGGTCGTTGGTGCGAGGCGCTGCCAGCCGGCGGCAGGGAGATGATAGCATGATTGACGACAATGCGATCTGGATATCGACAAATCTGAATAGTGTTGTAGAATGATCGGCCGGGGAGGGCGTCTGTGCTCTCGAGCAGCTCTCAATACGCCATTCGCGCGCTGGCTCACCTGGCGCAGCGGCCGGAGCGATCGGAGTGGATGCTCGCCCGGTCGATTGCCGAGCAACTGGGCATTCCCGCCTCGTTTCTCGCCAAAGTGCTCCAGACCCTGACCGCCCAGGGCGTGCTCGAGAGTCAGCGCGGAAGGCGCGGCGGCTTCCGCCTTCGGCGCGACCCGGACAGGCTCTCGCTGTTCGAGGTGGTCGAGCTGTTCGACCGGTTGGGTCAGGGGCGGCTCTGCGTGCTGGGGCAGAAAGTCTGCGATGACGACGGCGCCTGTCCCTTGCACTACACATGGAAGCACTCTGTCGACGCTTTCATCCATCGGTTGCGCACCACGTCGCTCGCTGACGTCGCGAGCGACTCGGGGAGCGGTAGCTTCCCGGCCCACTCTCCGGCTCCGCCGCCGATCGACGCAGCGCCCGGCTGAGCCGAGGTCTCAGGAGCCGACGGCGACGCGCGGTGAGGCGAGCGCGTGGTCGACGACTCGGGCGAGGCGACGAATCCCCTCTTCGATCACTTCTGGCGTGCAATACGAGAAGTTGAGACGCATCGAGCGCTCGCCGCCGCCTCCCGAGTAGAAGGCGCGGCCCGGCACGAAGGCGACCTTGGCGCGGATCGCCTCCTGAAGAATCGCCGCCGAATCGAGCCCCGCGGGCAGCGTCAGCCAGAGGAACAAGCCGCCTTGGGGGCGAGTCCACTCGGTGCCGAGCGGCATGTGGCGCTCGAGTGCAGCGAGCATCGCCGCGCGCCGTTCGCCGTAGACGGTGCGGATCCGTCGCACATGCTGATCGAGGAAGCCGCCGCGGGCGGTTTCGTAGACGACCATTTGCGTGAAGGTCGAGGTGTGCAGATCGGCACCCTGCTTCATCTGCACCAAGCGCCCGATGACGTCCTCGGGCGCGACGACCCAGGCGACGCGCAAGCCGGGCGCCAACGTCTTCGAGAAGGTGGAGAGATAGAGGACGCCACCGCGGAACGGCCTGCCGGCAGCGGTCGCGCCATGGAGCTCGGCGTCGGTCTCGACCAGCGGCGCCTGGTGGTCACCCTCGTAGCGCAGCTGACCGTACGGGTCGTCCTCGAGAATGGGTACGCCATAGTGGCTGGCGAGCTCGACCACACGCCGCCGTCGCTCGCTCGCCAGCGTTGTCCCCGCTGGGTTGTGGAAGTTGGGAAGGACGTAGAGGAACTTCGGACCGGAACGCAGCTCCTCCTCGAGCAGGTCGACCCGCATCCCCTCGTCATCGATCGGCACTGTGAGATAGCGAGCCTGGTAGGCATTGAAGGCCTGAAGCGCGCCCAGGTAGGTCGGTGCCTCGACCAACAGGCGGTCGCCGGGGTTGATCATGAGCTTGCCGATCAGGTCGAGAGCCTGCTGGGAGCCCGAGGTGATCAGTACATTGGCCGGGTTGACGTGGATGCCGTAACGCTCCATGTGGCGCACCAGCATCTCGCGCAGGGGCTGGTAACCCTCGGTGGTCGAATACTGCAGCGCTCGCGTCCCCTGCTCGGCGAGGACCTTGTGACAGGCCTCCTCGACTCTGTCCAGAGGAAACACCTCGGGCGCCGGCAGTCCGCCCGCGAACGAGATGATCTCCGGATCCTGGGTGAGCTTGAGCAACTCGCGGATCACGGAGCTCGTGAGCCCGTCGGCGCGCGAGGCGAAGCGATCGGTCCAGGGAGTGTCGACGAAGTGATTGGTGCCATTCAGAATCACAGCAGCCTCCTCTTGCGAGCCGCTTCGCGCAGCTCGCCGCGATAGTCCGGATGGGCGATGGCGATCAGCTCCTGCGCCCTCTCGCGCAGGCTCTTGCCGAATAGGCTGGCGATGCCGTACTCGGTCACGACGTAGTGCACGTCGGCGCGCGACGTGACGACTCCGGCGCCGTCGGCCAGCGCATCGACGATGCGCGACGTCGTGCCGTCCCTGGCCGTCGAGGGCAGCGCGATCACCGGCTTGCCCCCCTTGGAGCGCGCCGCGCCGCGGACGAAGTCGACCTGGCCGCCGAATCCGGAGTAGATCGGTGGCCGATCGAGTCGGACGAGACCTGGCCGGAAAGGTCGACTGCGAGCGCGGAGTTGATCGCCACCATCTTCTCGTTCTGGGCGATGACGAAGGGGTCGTTGACGTAGTCGGTCGGATGGAACTCGACGAATGGGTTGTTGTGGATGAAGTCGAAGCACTTGCGCGTGCCGAGCACGAACGAGGCGACGATCTTGCCGCGGTGGAGCGTCTTCGACTCGTTGGTGATGACGCCGCTCTCGAACAGCTCGATCGTACCGTCGGAGAACATCTCGGTGTGGATGCCGAGATTGCGCTTCTGCTTGAGGAAGAGGAGCACGGCGTCGGGAATCTCGCCGATGCCCATCTGCAGCGTGGCGCCGTCGTCGATCAGCTCGGCGACGTGCGCGCCGATCGAACGCGCCACCTCGCCGATCTCGCCGGCGACCGGCAACTCGAGCGGGAGCCGGTCGATCTCGGTCACGTGGTCGAGCTTCGACACGTGGATGAAGCTGTCGCCGAGCGCGCGGGGCATCTGGCGGTTGACCAGCGCGATCACGGTGCGTGCTCGTTCCGCCGCGGCCTTGGTGCACTCGACGCCGACGCCGAACGAGCAGAAGCCGTGCTCGTCGGGCGGCGAGACGTGGATCAAAGCGACGTCGACCGGCTGCGCCCCCGAGGAGATCAGCCGCGGAATATCCGAGAGGAAGATCGGCACGTAGTCGGCGCGCCCGTCGGCGATCGCCGCGCGGACATTGGCGCCGGCGAAGAGTGCGCGATGGCGAAACGATCGTGCGTGCTCGGGCGCCGCGTAGCCGGCCGCTCCGAGCGTCATCATGTGCGTGACCTCGACCGCTTCGAGCTCGTCGGCGCGAGCCGTCATCGCCTCGATCAACTCGGTGGGCGTGTTGCAGCCGGCGTGCACCCAAACGTGATCGTGCGAACGAATCGAGCGAACCGCATCCGCCGGGCGTGGTCACCTTGCGCCGGAACGTCGCGCTCCACTCCATGGTCAGCTCGATTCCCGCGCCGGCGGCCAAGGCGCGCACTCGAGGTCGTGCGCTCGCGCCAGCGACGGACGCACGCACCGGCCGCCGTGCAGATAGACGCCGCGGGCCAGCAGCGGGTGTTCCAAGACGGCGCGCGCGAGCCCTCCGCTGCGCGACCGCCGCGATGTAGGGCAGCTGCGCGTTGGTGAGGGCCATCGTCGCCGATCGGGCGGCCGCGGAAGGCAGGTTGGGCACGCAGAAGTGGATGATGCCGTCGACGACGTAGGTCGCCTGCGGGAGGGCGGTCGGCCGCGCGGTCTCGAAGCAGCCACCCATGTCGATCGCGAGATCGATCACGATGCTGCGCGGGCGCATCGAGCGAGAGCATCTCGCGCTCGACAGCAGCGGAGCGCGCTCGCCACGGACGGCCACGGCGCCGAGCACGACATCGGCGAACGACAGCGCCTTCGCAATGTTCGGCCGGGTCGAGAGCATGGTGGTCAGGCCCTGGCCGAGGGCGCAGCGGGCGCGCCTCAGTTGCTCGATCGAAATGTCGAGCATGCTGACCTGAGCGCCCATGCCGAGCGCCGCGCGGGCGGCGCTGCGGCCGAGCACGCCGGCGCCGAGCACGACGAAATGGGCGGGCGGCACTCCGGGCGCGCCGCCCATCAGAATGCCGCGGCCGCCGAACTCGTTGAGCATCAAGCCGGCGCCGAAGACGACGGCGAGGCCGCCGGCAATCTCCGACATCGCGGTCAGGACCGGCGCGTCGCCCTCCTCGTCCTCGATGGCTTCGAGACCGATTGCCGTTACGCCTCGTGCGATGAGCGTCGCGACATCCTCGGACCGAGCCGCCGGGAGCCCCCAGAACGCGAAGATGGTCTGGTTGCGAGGGAGCATCGCGAGCTCTTCCGAGTTGGGCGGGTAGACGCAGGCCAGCAACTCCGGGCGCAGCAGGCTCTCCATCCGGTCGAAGACGATCAGGGCGCCGGCGGACTCGTAGTGGCCGTCCGAGTGGCCGGCTTCCGCACCGGCGCCGCTCTCGAGGTACACCTCGTGCCCGGCCTGGACCAGGGTCTGGACCGCCGATGGCGTGAGGGCCACCCGTCGCTCGTGCGCGCGCGCTTCTTTCGGTATTCCCAATCTCACGGTGACACCCTACAGAGGTGACGAGACAGTCCCTTCGACAGCCTATGCCCCAGGTACCTGCGATCAACCGTCCTTTGGGGTAGCCAACGCGCCTCCTCGCCGCTCGGGCCCTCGGACTGGAGGCAACGCTACGGCTCCACGGATCCGTCCGCCAGAGCGATCCGGGTTGCCGCGCGTTCGGCGAGATCGGGCCGAAAGCGCCCGAGGATGTCGAGCAGGGCGCGTCGGTAGTTGACTGCGAAGGCGGCGCGAGTGTGCACCGCGTTGGCACGGCGCCAGCCTGCGACCGCCATCGCCTCGAGCTCGGCTGCAGGGCGCGTCGCGATCTCGAGCGCGCTGGCGCGGATCGTCTCGACGCCGGCGTCGGGCAGGAGCACGCCGAACGAAGGCTCGACGTCGAGGCTCGTCTCGCGCGTCACGAGCGGGATCAATCCGGCGTGCATCGCCGTCACCGCGCTGCCGCCGCCACCTTCCGAGCAGGACGGGAAGATCATTCCCACCGTTTGCGCCGCGATCCGCTGGAAGCCCTCTGAGCCGACGTCGAGCCAGCCGAGTGGTCTGACGTTGGGCGAGCGATAGAGCTCGGCGGCGAAGGCGGCGACGAAGTCGGGTTCGCGGTCGAGCGGCGCGGCCACGGCCAGCTCGAGTCCGGGGTGGCCGGCGCAGGCCTCGAGGACGAGGTCGAGGCCCTTGTGGACGAAGCCGACGCCGCCGAACCAGAGAAACCGCTGGCGGCTCGCGTCGAAATCGCGTCCGGCGGGGCTCGGGTAGGAGAACGCGTTCGAGATCGGCACTCGGAAGAGCGGCTTGCCGAAGGGACGGTACGAGGCCAGCGTCCACTCGTTGCCGAGCACGACGCCGGCGTCGGCGGTCTCGATCCCGTGGTTCTCGCCGACCAGGCGGGTGCGTGTCAGGCGGATGCCGCGGCGGGCCTCGAGCTCGGCGAGGCGACGCAGCTGCGCCTCGTCGGAGACGCGCCAGTGGGCGGTTTCGGCGTGAAAGATCTTGACGCATGCGGGGCCGACCGCGGGCGCGAGCCGTTCGAGATTGCAGCGGGCGTCGATCAACAGATCGCGCGGCCCGGCCGGCACGAAGCGCCGGTTGGTCCAATGCATCGCCTCGACCGAGAAGCCGAGGTCGGCGAGCGTTCTGCCGATCGTCCACGACTCCCAGTCCTGGGTGTGGGCGTGAGAGATGTTCTCCGCCGCACCGGCGAGATAGGGATCGATGACGTAGGAGACGACGGCCCGGCCGATCCGCTCGCCCGATGGCTCGAGCCGAGCGATCCGCTCCTCGGTGCGGGCGATCCGTCGCCGGAAGCGCGCGAGCGCTCGGCCGGCGCGCGCGGGCAGAAAGGTCCAGCGCATGCGGCGGGCAAGGTATCACGCGGAGCGGTCCTCGTGGGCTGCGGTAGGCTCGCGCGAAATGCTCGAGAGAACGCGCGTGCTCGTCACCGGAGCTTCCGGGTTCGTCGGTCGCCATCTGGTCGCGGGGCTACTGGCGCGAGGCGCGGAGGTGACGGCCGTCTCGCGCTGTCGCGCGGAGCGACGCCCCGCCTGGTTCGCGCTGGCTGCGGGCCGACCTGGCGCGCCCCGGCGAGGCGAGCAACGTGTTGGCCGCCGCGCGCGCGGAGATCGTCTTTCACCTGGCGAGCCAAGTGACGGGGAGGCGCGATCTCGACTTCGTCGAACCGATTCTGGAAGCCAACCTGGTCGCCGGCGTGCACCTGATGACGGCGGCCACCCGCGCCGGCGTCGCGCGCATCGTCCTCGCCGGTTCGATGGAGGAGCCGGAGCACGGCGCGGGCGAGGCGCCTGCCTCTCCCTACGCCGCCGCGAAGGCTGCCCAGTCGCTTTATGCCCGGTTCCTGCGCGCCGTCCACGGCACACCGGTCGTCACCGCGCGCATCTTCATGGTCTACGGTCCCGGCCAGGCGGATCGGGCGAAACTCGTGCCTTACTCGATCCTCGAGAACCTGGCGGGGCGCCCCGCGAAGATCGCGAGCGGCGACCGGCCCATCGACTGGATCTTCGTCGAAGACGTGGCGCGCGGTCTCGCCGCTCTGGCGACGGCTCCTGGAATCGAGGGCGAGACCCTGGACCTCGGCAGCGGCGAGACGGTGACGGTGGCCGAGATCGCCGCCCGCATCGCGACACGAGTCGGCGCCGGTCCGCCCGAGTCGGGCGCGCTGCCCGCTCGTCCTCTCGAGACGGTTCGCCGAGCCGATCCCGAGCGCACGTTTGCGCGCACCGGCTTCCGCCCTGCGGTGTCGCTCGACGAGGGTCTGCAGCGAACCGTCGAGTGGTACCGCGCCGAGCGGGCCGCCGGTAGAGTCTGAAGCGCGGTGGGGATCCCACGCGGCACCGCTCGACTGCTGCTCGACGAGGCGCGCGAGCGTCCCTTCACCGGGCGACTGCTCGAGCTCGGCAAGATGACCGTCTACGTCACGGACGCGGAGCTGGAGAGGTGGGCGCGAGCGCAACGGACGTCGCTCGTCGAGCTCTCCGAGATCGAGCCCTCGCACGTGCCGGCGCTGGCGCGGCTCGGCTGCATGTCGGACCGCGCGCTGTTCCGGAGGCTCGGCTTCGCCGAGGTCGAGAGCTCGGACGTCTCGGACTGGGAGGGCGCCGACAGGATCCTGGATCTCAACCAGCCGGTCCCGGCCGAGCTCGAGGGCCGCTACGATGCCGTCTTCGAAGCGGGCACGATCCAGCACGTCTTCCACCAGCCACGGGTCTTCGCCAACATCCATGCCCTGCTGCGCGAAGGCGGGCGCGCCATCCACGGCATGGCGCCCTCGTCGAACCATGTCGACCACGGCTTCTGGATGTACTCGCCGACGCTCTTCCATGACTTCTACTCGGCCAACGGCTGGCGGATCGAGTCGCTCTTCTTCTTCGAGTTCTTCCCCTTCTGGCACCGCGGCCGCTTCCACTCGACGACCTGGAAGATCCGCCGCTACCAGCCGGGTTGCCTCGATCACCTCTCCTACGGCGGCTTCCGTGGCCGCCAGGTCGGCCTCTTCGTCGTCGCGACCAAGCTCGCCGGCGCGACGGCCGATCGCTGGCCGCAGCAGAGCTGGTTCGCCCGCCAGCTGGTGAGCGCGCCCGCGGGCGGGTCGCCGGCGCGGGCCACGGCGGCGGCGACCGGCACCACCGACCCCGCGCTACGGCTACTGAAGCACTGGAAGAAACGTCTGGAACGGGTCCTGCCCCGCCGCCTGCCGCCGGTCGTCGCCCGCTATTGAAGCGAAACCGCGGGGGGCCGGAAGAACTCGCGAAGCTCGGCGCCGCGCCGGCGCCAGAGCCAGGCGAGGCAGGTGAGCCCCGCCAGCGCCGAGAGCCCGAAACGCAGCCAGCTGCCCGCCGGGGAGAGCGCCCACGCCACCGCGAACGGGACAACCGGTGCGAGGTAGGCCTCCGCGAGGTCGCGAGCGAGCCGTCCGAGCCGGCCGCGGGCGGAGCGCCAGAGCGCCCAGGCGACGATCGGCGCCCCCGCGGGCAGGAAGTTGGCCCAGGCCATGCCGATCGGCCCGAGCCAGCGGCAGAGCAGCACGCCGCCGACGATCAACGCCGCGAGGTGGAGGGCGAGCGAGAGGACCCGCGCGCGGTCGAGATGGCGCGCGATCAGGTACTCGCCACCGAAGCGGCCGAGCGGATCGACGAGCGGCGCGAAGGCGAGCAGGCGCAGATAGGTCGCGGCGCCGTCGTACTTCGAGCCGCCGAGCAGCCAGATCACGCGCTCGGCGTTGAGCGCGAGAAAGATCGCCGCGGGCGCCTCGATCGCGAGGAAGATCGCCGTGCCGTGGCGATAGGCGTCGAACTGCCGTGCCGGGTCGTCGCGGTAGGCGACCAGGGCCGGGTAGAGGGCGCGGCCGATCGGCTGCTGCAGGATGCGAAAGACCAGAAACGCCAGGAAGTAGGCGAAGGCGTACAGGCCCACCGCCTCGCGCCGGAACAGCACGCCGAGCAGGAACGGGTCGACGTAGGTCACGGCCAGGGCGAGCGCCCAGACCGCGCCCAGCGGCAGGCTGTCGCGGATCAGCGGCAGCGTGCGGCCGGCCTCGGCGACGACATGGATGCCATCGCGCCGCGCCCGCATCCAGAGCCAGGCGCAGAGAATCGCCTGGCCGCCGATCTGGCCGGCGACGAAGGACCAGACGCCCCACCCCGTCGCGCCGCCCGCCAGGACCAGGGTGCAATAGACCCCGGTGCGCGCGAGCTCCGGAGCGAGCGTGCGCTCGATGCGGAGGTTCGCCTCGAACCAGGCGAGCGCCACGGCGGTCAACCCCTCGAGCAGCAGGAAGACCGTCAGCACCCGCAGGAGCGCGACGGTGTCGGCGCTGGGCTCGGCCATCAGCCCGGCGAGCAGGGGCGCTGCGACGGCGGTCGCCAGGGCGACGAAGCCGCCCCAACCGAGCTCGACGCGGAGCAGGTTGCCCATCGGCATCGGGCGCAGCCGCAGGACCTGGCTCGGGACACCGAGGTCGCGCAGCGCGGCGAGCACCAGGAAGACGGTCTGGACCCAATCCCACAGGCCCCAGGTCGCGGGGCCGATGAAGCGGCGGACGACGAGGTGGGTGGCGAGCAGCGCGGTCATGCGCACCAGCTGCGCCGCCGTCGCGGCGGCGCTCGATCGCAGGAAGCCGCGCGCGGTGTCTGGGGCGGTCATGACTTCGGGGTCTCCGCCCGCCGGCTTCAAGGCTCGCCGGCGGCCGCGACGACCTCGACCGGGATGCGCAAGGTCGAGCCGGGGTTGCGGTGCGAGAACCAGGCGACACGCTCGCGAACGAGATCGAGCTCGAGCAGGTAGTGGCCGGGTGCTCCAGGAGCGACGACGTCGAGGCTCGCCTCGATCGTAGCGCCGGCGGCGACGTTGGCGGAAAGAGCCGCCCGCCCGCCCTCCCAGACCACGGGCGTACCGCTCACGTCGAGCCAGTGGTAGGCGAGCGAGACGCGGGTCGGCCCCTTGGCGGGCCAACCGAAGGCGCTCGTATTGCGCAGCTCGCCGTGGATCTCGACCGATGCGTCCGCCCCGATCTCGGTCGGTACCTCACCGCGCAGCCATTCGACGTGGAACAGATCGCGCGCGAGGTCTCCTGCGCTGCCGAGGTAGGTGACCGTGGCGCCGACCAGGAACCCGCTCTCCTCGTCGGGCGTCGCGGCCTGCCGGTAGGACTTCGGCGCGAAGCGCTCGGCCTCGACGGTCATCTTGTAGCGGTAGTAGGGACGGTCCTCGCGCCGCTCGGGCAGCGTGGCCGTGGGAATCGCGGGGTCCAGGGTCACCTCCGTGGTGTTCCCGGGCGGGATCGCGCTGTCGAAACGGAGGACCCTCTTCACGTTGCCGAGACGCAGGACGACCTCGTTGGGCGCCATCTCGGTCTCGACGCGAAACACCGGCTGGATCATCGGCTCGCCGGAGCTCACCCAGATCTCGACAGCGTTGCCGCCCTGAATCCACATCTCGTCGCGGCGCGGCAGGAAGACGTCGCGCCGCCCCCAGAAGTAGGCGCCATTGGCGACCTGACCGCGGTAGCCGGGAATCTGACGGCCGAGCCGGTATTCGAGGGGAAAGAATCGGTAGGGGGCGTTGCGGACGTGGGCCTGGAGCGTCGGTTGCGGCACCGGCGTGCCGAAGGGCGTGAACAGAATCGGACCGACGAAGAGGCCGCCGAGCGCGTAGCCGAGTGCGGCGGTCCAGGCCGGGGCGATGCGAGTCGCCAGGAACAGAAAGCCGGGTAGCGCCGAAACGAAATAGCGGTTGCCGACGAAGCCGCCGCCGCCGTGCCAGTTGAACGGAATCCAGAGCAGGGAGAAGAACGCGATGCCGAGCAGACCGGCGAGCAGCGCCCAGCGCTCGGGCGAGCGGCGCGCGAAGACCAGGAAGAGAAGCAGGCAGATCGGGACGAAGGGCGCGTAGAGGAACAGGCCGGTGTGGCGCCCGGCGAGGAAGAAGCCGAAGTTCCCGAGAGTGCGGTGATCGATCTCCGGCAGCCGGAAGATCCACCACCAGGAATTCTTGGGCCCCTCGTCGCTCGGCGTCAAGCTCGCTGCCGGTGCTGCGGCCTCCTGGTCGCTCACCTCCGGCGGGTTCGCTTCGTCCGCCACGACCGTCCCCCGCGGCTCGACCGGGAGCTTGTCGAACTCCTCGACCTTGAATCCTGCGCGTTCGACACCCAGGTACGCGGAGGGGTGTCCGGTGAAGGCGATCGCGATCGAGGCGAACAGGAGCCCACCTGCGGCGACTCCGGCCGACCAGGCGAGGGCGCTGCGCAGGCCTCGCGCGCGCCAGAAGAGGAGAAGCGCGCCCAGACCGACGAGCACGAAGGGCGGCTTGTTGTAGGCGGCGATGGCGAGCGCGAGTCCCGAGTAGAACGGGCGCGTGCGCTCGTTCCAGACCAAGGCGCGCCAGCGCGCCAGCCGTCCGCGCCCGACGAAGCGGGATTGGGGCGGGGTGAACGCGAGGTAGAGGCAGGCGGTGATCCCGAAGAGATTGAGAATCTCGGGGTGCATCCACCAGACGTAGGCGAAGGCGTTGGAGAGCAGGAAGAACCCGGCGGAGAAGAGCAGCGCCAGCCCCTCGCTGTTGTGTCGGGCGAGATATCGCGCGCCGAGCCCGACCGCGGCGAGCAACAACAGCATGTTGAAGGCGACGAGCCCGTTGGCCCGAAACAGCCCGGCGAATGGCGCCGCCAGGAGAGAGTAGAGAAAGGGCTTGCCGAAGTAGACCGTTCGCCAGCCGTCGTCGGTCATCAGGATCAGATTCTCGACCGCCTGGTAAGGAAACTCCTCGGCGAGCCGGGAGATGTCCTTGGCTTCGCAGCGCAGGTCGCCGTCCTCGACCAGCGAGCGTGCCATCAGGTAGTAGGCGGCCTCGTCCGCCTTGATCGTCATCGGCAGCCCCGGCTTGCCGAGCGTCAGCGGAAAGATCGCCAGCAGAAGGGCGAGCGAGAGGAGAGTGAGCCGGATCGGGCGCGACATGCGAAGGGCTGCAGTCTATCCGGACCGGCTCCGACCGCGGCGCGCGGGGCAGCGCCGCGCGTTGCCGGGGTGTTGGGGGTGGGGTAGGCTGCGGCGATACGCCGCTAGAGCGTGCCCATGGGACGCTCGGCGGGTGCACTCGAAGGATCCCACGCTTGCGACCGACGACGAATCGACTCTCCGGCCCGGAGCTGGGCCCTCTTCGCTTCGCGATCCGCGCGATCGCCGCCACGCTGCCGCTGGTGGTCCTGCTCGGCCTGCTCGGCTGCGGCGCGCCGTCGCGGGCGCCCCAGCGGGTGATCGTGATCCTCGTCGACGCGCTACGTGCCGACCACCTCGGCTTGTACGGATCGAGGCTGGGTGCCACCCCCTCGATCGACAGGCTCGGCCCGGACTCGATCTGGTTCGAACGCGCCTTCGCGCAGGCGAGCTGGACGCGACCCTCTGTGCCCTCGCTCCTGACCGGGCTCTACCCGAGCGAACACGGCCTCACCGACTTCATCGAGACCGGCAGCGAGGTGCATGGCGCCGCGCTCGCCGAGGAAGTTGCGACGCTCGCCGAGGGGATGCACTCGGCCGGCTACCGGACGGCGCTGGTCGGCTACCAGAGCCAGCTCTCGCCGAAATTCGGTACGGCGCAGGGCTTCGATTTCTACAACAACAACACCCGTACGCCGGACCGGATTCAGAGCCGCTTCTTCGAATGGGTCGACGAGGCGCCGAATCAGCCGTTCTTCGCTTACCTCCACTACCTCGACATCCACTGGCCCTACTGCCCGCCCGAGACGACCCGCGGGCGCTTCTACACGGGGCCGAGCCAGCTCGACCTGTGCGCCGACTGGCGCGGCTTGCGCGAGCGCCTGCGCTCCGGCGAGCTCGTCCTCGGCGGGGAGGATCGCAAGCTCCTGGCGGCTCGCTATGCCGAGGAGCTCGCGGCGCTCGACGCCGCGCTGGGCCTGCTGTTCGACGAGCTCGAGCGGCGCGGTCTGCTCGATGAGACCTTGTTGATCCTGACCTCGGACCACGGCGAAGAGCTCTACGAGCGAGGCGGCATCGAGCATGGGCACACCATGCACGAGGAGTTGCTCCACGTCCCCTTCGTCTGGAAGCTGCCACGCTCCTGGTCGGTGCCGCGCGGGCATCCGAGCGACGCGCTGGTCGAGATCCGCTCGACATTGCCGACTCTCTTCGAGCTTGTCGATCAGCCGGTGCCGGTGGCGGTGGGCGCCCCCTCGCTGCTGCCCTGGATCGCGGGAACGGCCGACCGGCGGTCGCCGGTCGAAGCGGTGGTCGCAGAGGCCAATGGCATGTTCTCAGTGCGTACCGATCGCTGGAAGCTGATCGCGACGAAGGCCGGGGAGCGCTACGAGCTCTACGATCTCGAGCAGGATCCGCGCGAGCTCGACGATCTGGCCAGCCGCCGTCCGCAGGAGCTCGCCGAGATGAAGCGGCTGCTGCTGGTCTGGAAGGCCGGCCTGCACCCGGTGCGCTCGGAGGCCGCGGTGCTCGATCAGGAAACGACCGAGGATTTGAAAGCCCTCGGCTACATTCAATAGCGAGAAGCCAGGCTTCCCGCCACCATCTCCGATGAATCCGCTCGAGCGTCTCCGCACATCGCTCGCGGGCACTCTCGCTCCGCGGCTGCTCTTCACGGTCGCGCTCGCCGTCGTCGCGCTGCTCGCCGTCCTGCGTCCGAGCTTCCGCGAGATGCGCGGTGACGAGAGCACTTTCGTCGCGATGACCAGGAGCCTCGTGCGCGACGCCGATCTGCGCTTCGACGAGCGCGACCTCGCGCGGATCGCAGCCTCCGAGCAGCAACCGGCCCTCATCCTGCAGCGCGCGGGCTCTGCGATCACCTACTCGAAGCCGGTCCTCTATCCGCTCTGGTGCGCTCCGTTCGTGGCGCTCCTGGGGCCCTGGGGCATGCTCGCCGCCAATGTCGTAGCGCTCGTCGCCGCGCTCGCGCTCGCGCGGGCCGCTCTGGCGGCGCGTTTCGGCCCTGTCGACGGGGAGTGGCTGCTCTGGACGTTCGCCGGAGCGGGAGCGCTGCCGGCATTCGCCGGTTGGCGCATGACCGAAGCGCTGCAGCTCGCCCTCGCGCTGGCGGCGGTGGCCCTGGTGCTGCTGCCGCCGGGCACCGGGCGGGGGGTGGCGCGGGTCGGAGCGCCCTTCGCCGCGGGTCTGCTGCTCGGCCTGCTGGTCTCCCTGCGCGAGCCCAACGCCTTGGTCGCGCTGGCGGTGGTTGTCGCCGCCGGTGTGGGACAGGGGCGGCGCGCGGCCTGGCGCGCCGGCGCCGGAGCGATCGTCGGCTACCTGGTGGCGTTGGCTCTGACCTGGTCCCTGGCCGGTGTCGTGAATCCCTACAAGGCGCCCCGGTCGACCTTCGACGCGACGACGGGCTACCCGGTAGGAGAGCGCGCGGAGAGCGCGCTCGCACGCTTCGAGCAAGACGGCGCGCTGGCGACCTCGACGCTCGGCGCCGTGCCCCGAGGGTTCGACGCGCGGCGCAGCGGATATGGCGCGCTCTACTTCCTGATCGGACGCCACTCCGGGCTGCTCGTCTACTTTCCGGGAATCGCCTTGCTGCTGCTCCTCGCTCTACGCCGGCCGCGGGCGCGCGAGCTCGTGGCAGCCGGCGGAGTCGGCGCGCTCGCGCTCTTCTACTTGGTCTGGCTGCCGTCGAACTACTTTGGCGGAGAGACCTTCCTCGCCAATCGTTACGTGCTCGCCGCGCTGCCGCTCGCGCTCGGTTCCCTGGCACGGCCGCCGCGGCGCCGCGTGCTCGCGCTGGCCTGGATCGTCGCGGCGGCCGCCGGCGTTTCGGCAATCGCCTCGGTGGTGAAGGTGACGCCCTTCGACGCCACCATTCACAGCCACGCCCATGCCGGCCTGTTCCGAACGCTCCCGTACGAGTCGACGGCCTCGCACCTGGAAGGACGACGCGACCGCTACTGGTCGGGCGACTTCTTGCGCTTCGTCGATCCCTTCGCTCGCGCCGACAGCTGGAGCTTCACGCTGGCTTCGCCGCTGCCCCCGGCCGAGGTCGAGATCGCCACCAGCTGGCCGGGCCAGAGGCTCCGACTGGTCGCGGTCACCAGCGGACCCCCCGCGACGCTCGTCGTCGCCGATTGGCGGAGTCGCCGCCGCTACCCGATCGCCGCCGGCGGCGGCGCGATCGAGATCGAGCCGGGTCCGGCGTGGCGGTTTCATCCGTTCTGGTGGTCCGCCGAGAAGGTCTACCGAGCGCGGCTCGTGCGCTTCGATCTCGAGTCGCCCGAGGGCGTTGCGGTCGAGGCGCGACTGCGCTATCTCGGCCGGCGCGACCTGCCCGAGGGTCTTGGGCGCGAGGTTGAGGGGCTCGCCCTGCCCAGCCGGGCGATTGCCGGCGGAAGCACGCTCGTCCCCTTGCGAGTCGCCAACACGGGGAGCTTCGCCTGGATCGGCGAGGGCGTCCTGCCGGTCCAGCTCGGCTGGAAGATCGAGCCTGTCGACGGCTTCGGCATCTCGCTCGAAGGGCGATCGCCGCTCGCGCGCGAGATTCCGCCCGGTGGCGTGCTCGCGACCGCGCTCCGCGTCGACTGGCCGCCGCTGCCGGCGACCTACCGGCTGACCGTCGATCTAGTGATCGAGGACTTCACCTGGTTCGCCGACCGTGTCGGCGCGCCGGTCGGAGCGGCCGAGGTCGTCGTCTCGCCGCCGGGCGACTGATCGCGGCGAAGGGCTCTGCCCGCCGGAACAACCCCGCAGGGTGGGGCGACGGCCCCTCCGCAGAGACGTCGTACCCTCCGGCGGTTCGTCGCAACGTGAGGGGGGGTGCCCTCGGGCCGAGGAGAGCGATGAAGACTCCCGCCCGTAGCGCGGCGAACGAACCGCGAGCTCTCGCCGCCGACGAGCTGCGCTGGCGCTGTCGGCTCGAGGATCTCGGATTCGAGAGCTCGTCCGAGCTCGACGAGAGCGCCGAGCTGCATGGACAGGCGCGCGCCGGTGCGGCGATCGACACCGCGCTGGCGATCGATCGCGATGGCTTCAATCTGTTCGTCTTCGGTCCCGCCGGCACCGGGCGGCACTCGCTGGTGCGCGAGAGCCTCGCCAAGCGCGCGCCGTCGCGTTCGGCGCCGCGCGATCTCTGCTACATCCACAACTTCCAGGACGAGCACCGTCCGCGGCTCCTCCGGCTGCCCGCTGGCCGCGGCCTCGGGCTCGCCCGCGACCTCGATGATCTCGTGCGCGATCTCTCGAACGTGCTCCCGGCGGCCTTCGAGAGCGAGGACTTCCAGCATCGCCGCAAGGCGCTCGACGAAGTCGTCGAAGGTCGTCAGAGCGGGGCCTGGGAGCGCATCGCGGAGGAGGCGAAGGAGCGGGGCCTCTCGGTGATCCAATCGCCGGTCGGCCTGATGTTCGCGCCCCTGCGCGAAGAGAAGGTGCTGAGCCCGGAGGAGTTCCAGAAGCTGCCGCAAGAGGAGCGCGAGCGGCTCGAGACCGAGGTGGAGCGCCTCAAAGGAGAGGTCGAGAAGGTCCTGCTCAAAGTGCCGGGCTGGATGCGCGAGCGGCGGCAGCGCCAGGAGGAGCTCGAGCGCGAGGTCGCCCAGCGCTCGGTCTCGCCGCTTTTCGCGGATCGCCGGGGCGCGTACGCGGAGCTCGAGCCGGTGCTCGAGTTCCTCGCCGAGATCGAGCAGGACGTCGTCGCGCGCGCGCGGCAGATCGCCCAGCTTCCCGCGCTGGACGGGCAGCAGACCCCGCCCGCCGAGGAGCGCTCGCCGCTGCGCCGCTACCGGGTCAACGTGCTGGTCGGACGGGACGAGGGCGTGGGCGCGCCGATCGTGGAGGAGAACCATCCGACCCTGGCCAATCTCGTCGGGCGGGTCGAGCATTTCGCCCGGCAGGGGGCGCTCTTCACCGACTTCACGCTGATCAAGCCGGGGGCGTTGCACCGGGCCGACGGCGGGTACCTGGTGCTCGACGCCGGTCAGGTGCTGCGCCAACCGCTCGCCTGGGAGGCGCTCAAACGGGCTCTGAGCTCGCGCCAGGTGAAGATCGAATCGGCGGCCGAGGCCCTGTCGCTGACGAGCACCGTGACGCTCGAGCCCGAGCCGGCGCCGCTCGAGGTCAAGGTCGTCCTCGTGGGCGAGCCGGAGGTCTACTATTTGCTCAGCCGGCTCGATCCGGAGTTCCCGCGGCTGTTCAAGATCGGTGCCGACTTCGCGGTGCGCGCCCGGCGCACGCCGGAGGCCACCCGCGAGCACGCGCGCCTGCTCGCCGGCATGGCGAGGCGCGAGCGTCTACGGCCACTCGCCGTCGCGGCGATCGGGCGGTTGCTCGAGCATGGCGCGCGGCGGACGGGCGATGGCGAGAGCCTCTCGCTCGAGCTCGGCGCCCTGCGCGACGTCCTCGAGGAGGCCGACCATCTCGCCGCGACCGCGGGCAAGGACGAGATCGATCGCGCTGAGGTGGAGGCTGCGATCGCGGCGCGGGTCGGCCGCGCGGACCGGCTGCGCGAGGAGATCCAGCGGGAGATCGGCCGGGGCACCCTGCGCATCGAGACCGGTGGCGTGGCGATCGGCCAGGTCAACGGCCTCGCGGTGATCGCGCTCGACAGCTTCCGCTTCGGTCATCCGGTCCGGATCACCGCGCGCGCGCGGTTGGGCGAGGGCAAGGTCGTCGACATCGAGAGGGAAGTCGAGCTCGGCGGACCGCTGCATTCGAAGGGGGTCCTGATTCTCTCGGGCTTCCTCGGCGAGCGCTACGTGCCGACGCTGCCGCTCTCTCTGCAGGCGACGCTCGTCTTCGAGCAGTCGTATCAGTCGGTCGAGGGGGACAGCGCGTCGCTCGCCGAGCTCTGCGCGCTGCTGTCCGCGATCGGCGGCCTGCCGCTGCGCCAGGACCTCGCGATCACCGGCTCGGTCGATCAGCACGGAGTCGCCCAGGCGATCGGTGGCGTCAACGAGAAGATCGAGGGTTTCTTCGACGTCTGCCGGGCGCGCGGCCTGTCGGGAACGCAGGGCGTGCTGATCCCGGCCACCAACGTGGAGCACCTGATGCTGCGCGAGGACGTGCTCGCGGCCGCCTCGAAGGGTGAGTTCCACGTCTGGGCGGTCGCCGACGTCGACCAGGCGATGACGCTGCTCGCCGGCCGTCCCGCCGGCCAGCGTGACGCGCAGGGTAGCTTCCCGGACGAGAGCGTGAATGGCGAGGTCGAGACCCGTCTCGTCGCCTTCGCGCTGCAGCGGATGGCGCTGCGGAAGGGCGAGCTGCTCGGCGAGGTGGCGACGAGCGATGCGGGCAGGTCCGGGAAGGACGACGCGGAGAGCGACGGCGGCGGAGTCGAGCCGGTCGCGCGCGGCGCGCCGCGGGAGGAGCGCGAGCGATGAGCGAGCGGGCGATCCGGCGCGTGCTCGTCGCCTGGGACGCCTCGCCGGCGAGCATCGAAGCGGTCGCGGCGGCGGCCGAGCTCGCCGCCCGACACGCCGCCGCCCTGACCGGCCTCTGGGTTGAAGAGACCGATTGGGCCGCCTGGTGGGGGTCGGCGCTCGGTAGCCAGAGTTTCGCCGTTCCCCCTGGCCGGCTCGCGGCCGTGCGGGTGGCGCGGGGCCGCGAGGCGATCGAGCGGGCGGCCGCGGTACATCGGCTCGCCTGGAGCTTTCGGGTGGAAAGAGGCGAGGCGACCGCGCGAATCCTCGAAGCGGCAGCGGAGCACGACGTCGTCGCGCTCGGCCGGATCGGCTGGTCGTCCCGTCCGGGCCACCGCTTGGGCGGAACGGCCGCGGCGATCGTCGCGTCGAGCCGCGGCCTGCTGATTCCCTACGAACGGGATCGCACCCGCTCGCTGCTGTTGCTCTTCGGCGACGCCGACTAGCGCAGGTAGCCGAGCGCGCGCAGCTGGGCGCGCTCTTCGTCCGAGAGCGTTCGGATTCCGGCTTCCGCCAACGGGGTGTGGCGGTAACGCTCCAGCCGTGCGCGCAGCATGCGCGCGCGGGGCAGGTCGGCGGCGGAGAGATCGTCGGCGGCGAGCGGATCGCGGCCGAGGTCGAACAGCTCGATGCGGTCGACCGGGAGCCCCTTCACCTTGAACGAGAGGCAGCGCCGGTCCTCCGACTCGCCGAGCTCGGCCGGGCTCGTGCACGACTCCGTCGCGAGCTCGACGTCGACCTTGGCGCCGGCGCCGGCGGCCAGCGGAATTCGGAACGGCGTCCACTCGGTGGGAACTTGGATCGGCTCGAGCCCCCGCCCGTCGACGGTCACCCGGACCTGTCGCGCTTCGTGGAACGAGATCGCCTCGAACGCGAGATCCGGCCCGGCGGCGTCGAAAGCGATCGCCTTGTCGACCCAGAAGCCGGTGGGCACCAGGTGGCGCTCGCGGCCGACGAGCTGCTCGAAGCGCTCGCCGTCGCGCCGGATGATCGCGCGCATCGTCCCCCAGTAGATGGGAGTCTCGGCGTAAGCCTCCTGCGGCGCGCCCGGTTCGGGCCGGGTGAGTAGAGGCAGCAACGATCGGCCCGAAGTCGGCGGTGCGTCGGCCACGCCGGCGAGCTCGAAGATCGTCGGCGCGAGGTCGATCGCGCGCGTGAGCGCCGGCACCCGGATCCCCGGCCGAAGCCGCGGGTGGACGACCACGAGCGGCACGTGAAGGCACTCGGGATAGACCTGGGTGTGCACGAGCCGGCCGTGCTCCAGGAACTCCTCGCCGTGATCGGAGGTGATGACCAGGGTGGTCTCCGCCGTCAGCCCGAGCCGGGCGATCTCGCCGAGGAGCCGCTCGAGCGCCGAGTCGACGTAGCGGATCGACGCGTCGTAGAGGTCGACATAGCGCTCGACCGCGCCGGGCGGCAGTTCCAGCGCGCCGTCGTTGAAGGCCGCCAGCGCTTCGCCGGTGGGCGCGGGCGCTCCGGCGGGCAGCGGCCGGGGCGCGAGCTGGGCGCGAAAGCGCTCGGGCGGGGCATAGGGGTCGTGGATCGAGTAGGTGTGCAGAAAGAGAAAGAAACGCTCGTCGCGATCGAGCGAGCGGAGGAACTCGAGACCGCGCTCGAAGGTCCTCTCGACGTCCGTGTCGTCCCGGTATTCGTGGGCGCCATAGGTCTCGAAGCCGCGCTCGAAGCCGAACCCCTCGCCCATCCAGCCCCCTTCGGTGAAAGCCGCGGTGCGGAGGCCGTGGCGCCGCAACACCTCGGGGAGGGTCGGGATGGCGGGGGAGAGCACCAGCGCCGGCGGCACCACGCCATGCTCGCGCGGCCAGAGCCCGGTGAAGATCGACATATGCGACGGGAGGGTTGCCGGAGCCTGGACGAAGTGTCGCTCGAAGAGCGCCGCGCGCTCGGCCAGGGCGTCGAAGAAGGGCGAGGTCGGGCGTCCGTAGCCGTATGCGCCGAGGTGATCGGCGCGCAGCGTGTCGAGCGAGATCAGGACGACTCCGCGCGTCGGCGGCAGCTCCGTTCGTGCCAAGCCTCCCGGCGCGCAGGCGGCGGCCGCCAGGGCGAGCGCGGCGAGCGCTGGCGACCCGCCCAGACCGCGGATCACAGGTAGCCGAGGGCCTTCAGCTGTCGCTCCTGCTCGGCCGAGAGCGCAGCGCTGCCGGCCGCCGCGAGCGGCACGTGGCGGATGCCATCGAGCGCGGCGAGCAGCCCGCGCAGCCGCTGCCCGGTGTCGCCGGAGAGGTCGTCGCGCGCTCCCGGGTCGTCGTCCAGGTCGTAGAGCTCCAAGCGCTCGAGCACGAGGCCCTGCAACTTGAAGGAGAGACAGCGTGCGTCTTTCGAGAGCCCGAGCGAGACCGGAGTCGTGCAGTCGGGCGTCGACAGGCGGACGGCTCGTTTGCCCTGGCCGGGCAGGGCGATGCGGAATGGGCGCCATTCGGTCAGAAGCTCGAGCCGCCCGGCAGCGGCGCCGTCGACGCTCACCGCGACCGAGTGCGGGGCGTGGAAAGCCACGGCGCGGAAGGCGAGCTCGTCGGCCACGGCGTCGAAGCGGATGTCGCGGGACACCCAGTGGCCGTCGCTCTCCTGCTCGGCGACGCTGTGCAGCAGTTGGAAGAAACCGTCGTCGCGCTCGGCGAGCAGCGTGCGCTCGCGGCCGCCCAACATCTCGTCCTCGGCATAGGCGTCGCGGTCGAGCGAGGTCGCCGGCGCGGCGACGAGCGGCAGCAGGTTGCGGCCGGCGCCGGCGGTCGGCGGCGCGATTCCGGCGAGCGCGGCGAGCGTCGCCGGCAGGTCGACGAGCTGCACCAGAGCCGGCACCCGCACGGCAGGGCCCGCGTCCGGCGGGACGACGACGAGCGGCACGTGCAGGCATTCCGGATAGAGCTGGGTGTGGGCGAGGCGGCCGTGCTCGAGGAACTCCTCGCCATGATCGGAGGTGACGACGACGGTGGTTTCGCCGGCGAGACCGAGCCGGTCGAGCTCGCCGAACAGCCGCTCCAGGGCACCGTCGACATAGCGAATCGAAGCGTCGTAGAGCGCCCGGTAGTAGTCGGCCGCGGGCGCATCGGCGGCGAGGCGTCCGCGGTTGAAGGAGGCGAGATTCTCGCCGTTCGGCTCGAACGCGCCGGCGGGGGGCGGACCGCTCCAGAAAGCGCCCGGTCCGCCGGGAGGCGCGTAGGGATCGTGCACCGAGTAAGTGTGCAGGAAGAGGAAGAAGGGCTCGTCCGGCGCGAGGCGAGCCAGGAATTCGGCGCCCCGGCCGAAGGTCCTGTCGACGTCGGCATCGCTCGAGTACTCGCTGTCGGTCCACTCCTCGAAGCCGCGAGCGAAGCCGTAGCCGCCCATCACGAACCCGCCTTCGCTGTGGCCGGCGGTGCGGAATCCGGCGGCGCGGAAAGCCTCGGGCAGGGTCGGAATCGCTGGAGA
This sequence comes from uncultured Acidobacteriota bacterium, assembly GCA_963700315.1. Lineage (GTDB taxonomy): Bacteria > Acidobacteriota > Thermoanaerobaculia > Multivoradales > JAGPDF01 > JACTMI01. The sequence continues at coordinate 548,670 of CAVOXC010000013.1, forward strand.
GAGGACGCCCGATGGGGGATGGACGCCGTGCTCGCCGGGATAGAGCCCGGTGAACATCGACAGATGCGCCGGCAGGGTCGCGGGAATCGGCGAGTAGGCGCGCTCGAACAGCACGCCGCGGGCGGCCAGCGAGTCGAGAAAAGGCGTCGTCGCCTGCGCGTAGCCGTAGGCGCCGACGTGGTCGGCACGCAGCGTGTCGATCGAGACCAGGATGTAGCCGCGGGTCGGCCGCAGCACCCTTCCGGGGTCCGACGTCGGCGGCGCCTGCTGCTCGGGCGGGCGCGCGCAAGCGGCGAGCAGAGCCAGGCCGACCAGGGCGGGGAGCCGTCGAAGCATCTGGAGATCGTATCTTGGAGCAGCCCGAGATCGCGCGGAGGCGATAAGCTCCACCGCTGCCCGCCGCGGCCCATCTCGCGGGTCGTTCCGGAGGAAGCTTCGACCGATGCCCACGACGAGCCAGCTTCGCGCCTTCCGCCGCCGGCACCTCCGGCGGGCACTCGTCCCGGCGGCGCTGCTCGCCGTCGCGGGTGCCGCCTGCTCGCGCCCCGAACCGCCGCCGCCGCTCGCGCAGAGCGTCGACTTCGCGCTCCTCCTGCCCGCCGCCGCTCTGCTCGTCGAGACCGCGGCGATCGACGTCGGCACGCCCGAGGGTCGCGCCGATCTTCGGGGCGGCTTCGGCCCCGACGAGATGGCGGGCGACGAGAGCTACGCCTGGGGCCTGGGAGAGGGGAGCGAGGTGCGGTTCGTCGTGGTCGAGCCGCGGGCTCTCCGGCTGCGGCTGCGTGGCTGGTCCTATCCCTTCGAAGACGGACTGGGACAGCGGGTCGCCCTCAGTGTCAATGGACGCCCCGCGGGCGCCATCGCGCTCGGTCCGGCGCCCGGGACCGTCGTGGCCGACCTGCCGGTCGACCTGCTGCGAATCGGCGAGAACCGCCTCGAGCTCGACTACGAGCGCTCGATCGAGGTCGGCGGAGGGCGCGGCCGGCGCGCTGTCGCCGCCGGTTGGGATGGCTTCCGGTTCGAGCCGCTCGAGAGGGCCGAGCCCCCTACGATCGATGCCGAGAGCGGCGCGATCCGTCTCCCCTGGCGCACGGGCCTCGAGCTGCCGCTCGAGCTGCCGGCGGGCGGCGGGCTCGCCTGGAGCGGCGTCGAGACTGCGGGTGCGGGCACGCTCGAGATCGGCTTCGAAAGAGAGGGAGCAGCCCCGGGAGTGGACGCTCTGCGGCTCCAGGCCGGCGGCGGCAGCCTCCGCTTCGATCCCTCGGACGAGCCGCTGCTGTTGCGACTGCGCGCGGTGCCCGCCGGCGGGCCGCCGGAGCGCGGCGAGCGCGGCGGAGGCGCGGTGGTCCGGGATCTGCGGCTGCTCCTGCCCGCGAGCGACGGGGCGACTCGGCCCCTTGGCAGCGCCGCGGCCCCGGTGCCCGCGGGTGACTCCGGGCGGAGCCGGCGGCCCAACGTCATCGTCTACCTTGTCGATACCCTGCGTGCCGACCACGTCGGCGCCTATGGCTACGCGCTGCCGACCACCCCCGCGCTGGATGCGGTGGCGCGCCAGGGGATCGTTTGCGCGCAGGCTCGCGCCCAGAGCAGCTGGACGCGGCCGACGGTGGCGACGCTCCTGACCGGGCTGCACCCGATCACCCATGCCACCATGGACAAGCTCCAGCGGCTGCCCGAAGAGATCGTGACGCTGCCCGAGCTGCTGCTCGCGGCGGGCTACCGCACCGGCTACGTCACCACCAACGCCAACGTCTCCGGCAAGTTCGGCTTTCGCCAGGGGACCGAGATGTTCTCCTACCTGACGGATCGTCAGGGCGGCCGGCCGGTCAAGGCGGACTCGACCCGGGTCAACGAAGTCGCCATCCGCTGGCTCGAATCGCTGGACGGCGAAGCGCCCTTCTTCCTCTACCTGCACACTGTCGATCCGCACGCCCCCTACCTGCCGGACGAGCCGTACCGCAGCCGCTTCGTGCCCGAGCTCGACGATCCGGGCCTCGGCCTGCGCCGGTCGCTGGCGCGGCTCGAGCGGGGCCGGGCCGCCGCGAACGAACGGACGATGGCGCAGCTCAAAGGCCTCTACGACGCCGAGATCGCCGGCAACGACGCCGCCTTCGGCGAGCTGGTGGCGTTTCTCGAGCGCTCGGGACGCTGGGACTCGACGCTGCTGCTCTTCGTCGCCGACCATGGCGAGGAGTTCCTCGACCACGGCAAGATGGAGCACGGCCGGACGCTCTACGAGGAGCAGCTGCGCATCCCGATGGTCTGGAAGCTGCCGCAGGGCGCCGGCGCGGGACGGCGCATCGAGGTCCCGGTGGATCAGCTCGACGTCGCGCCGACGATCCTGGAGGCCGCCGGCCTGGAGAAGAGCGCTGCGATGCCGGGCCGCAGCCTCTGGGGCGCGCTCGCCGGCAACCTGGCGCTCGACGAACGCCCATCGGTCGCCCTGCTCGACCGCCTCTCCTACGCCTACGAGTCGGTCTACCACCGCGGCGTCAAGCTGATCCGCCGCATCGATCGCGACCTCTACCGCGAGCGCCCCTTCGATCAGCTCTTCGACCTCGCCGCCGATCCGCTCGAGCGCATCGACCGGGAGCGTGAGCTACCGGTCCATCGCGCCCTGCTCGAATCCAAGCTTCGCGCGCTGCGCGCCGCGCTCGGCCCGGCGCTGGCGCCGGGCGAGGCCGAGCTCGACCCCGAGCTCGAAGAGACCCTGCGCGCGCTCGGCTACATCAACTAGGACGGGTCCGCCGCCCGGGTCAGGGCTTGGCGTCGATGACGCCGCAAGCGATGCGCGCGCCACCGCCGCCGAGCGGAGCCGGCTGATCGGAATAGTTGTCGCCGCCGGCGTGGAGCATCAAGGAACGGCCTTCGAGATCGGACCTCCCGAGGCGCGGCGCGAGCACGGGTTGGTTGGCGTTGCCCTCGGGGTCGACGTAGAGCAGTGGCAGATCGCCGAGGTGGCCGTCGCCCCAGGGCTCGGCGTGCCGGTTCGTCGCGGACGGGTCGAGGTGGCTTCCCGCGGCGAGCGCCGGTACGCTCTTGCCTTCCTTCTCGGCGGGCTCGCAGCTCGGGTTCTGGTGGACGTGGAAGCCGTGGAGCCCTGGCGGGAGGCCGGCGAGCGCCGGCGTGAAAACGAGACCATGCTTCGATTCGGTGATGGTGACCGTGCCGATCGAGGTACCGATCCCCTGGTCGTCGACCGCGTGGAGCGTCACCACGGTTGCGGCGGTCGTGGCGGTCGCGGAAGTCGCGAGCAGCGCCACGAGGAGTGCGGCGGGCTTCTTCATCGGAAGTGCTCCTCTCGCGCGGACGAATCACCGGGGCGGTGAATCCGCCCGAGCTGTCCCCACGGGCACATTCTGCACGACGGCGCCAGCACGCTCGAGGCGAAACGAGCCTCCGCTCGCTGCTACTGTCCAGCCGTATTCGAACTCCCCGTCCTCGGAGTACGCCTGGACTCGGTTCCGAAAGCAGGGACCGGCCCGTGAGCCTCTAATCTCCTCTGATTCCCTCGGGCGCGGCTCGACGATCGCCCTGAGCCAACCCGCGCTGTTCGATCTGGCGCCTAGGGCGTCTCGGCGAGCCGGGCGCGCGCGCCGGCGTCGTCGAGGTCGAAGAGGGCGGCGGGCAGATCGCGCGGCTCGATCTCGAGGAAGCGGACGACGCGCTTGGGGCCGCCGCGGACCAGGTCGGCGATCGCGAGCTCGCCGGGGACGAGCTTCGCGGCGTCGAGCCAGGCGCGCAGCTCGATCACCCGCAGCGGGCGGCCGTCGCGCGAGCGCAGCTCGGCGCGCAGCGGCAGGCGCTTCGCCGCGTCGACCGCCCAGCGGATGCGCGGGTAGGGGGCGCCGGGCGCGTTCGCCACCAGGTCGAAGGTGACGACCCCATTCGACTCTCCGGACGACTCGATCGCGTAGTCGGTCGCGAGCGAGAGGCCGAGGATCTCGTCGAGCGCGGCGCCGCCCTGGAGCCGGTAGGAGGCGCCGAGGCGCACCGGGCGGGCGCCGGGGGCGAGGAACCAGGTCTCGTCGCCCCGGCGCAGCACGAACTTGCCGCGGTCGCGCTCGTCGAGCAGGCGGACCAGCGCCCGGTCGGCGCCATCGCGGTAGATCTCGAGGGCGCTGGTCCGATCGCTTCCCTCCTGACCGACATCGAGGCGCAGCCGCGCCGCGGCCGGCGCGCGCGCGAACAGGTCGGTCGCGGCGAGCAGCTCTCCGGGCGACTCGGCCGCGCCGGCGAGCGTCGAAGCGGAAGCGCCGAGCACGCAGAGGGCGAGCGCGCGGAGGCGGCCCGGCGTCGGCATCGCGCGCGGCTCAGACATGGCCGAGGGCGTCGACCACCGAGAGCCGGACCGCGCGGGCGACCGGCGCCAGCGCGGCGAGCGCGAGGACGACGATCATCAACACGCCGGCGCCGACGAAGGCCTCGGGCACGAAGGCGATCGAGAGGTCGATCGGGTCGACGGCGCCCGGGGGCGGCGGCATCCGGAGCTCGGCGGCGTTGAGGCCGAGGATCGCGGCGGCGCCGGCGAGGCAGCCGAGCGCGGCGCCGAGCAGGCCGAGCCAGGCCGCCTCGGCCAGGATCATCGCGGCGAGCTGCCCGCGCCCGGTGCCGATCGCGCGCAACGTGCCGAGCTCGCGGATCCGTTCCATCACCGTCATCGCCAGCGTATTGGAGGTGGCGAGCACGACGAGCACGAAGACGATCGAGCCGAGGAACCAGAAGATTCCCGCGTAGAGGTTCTTGACCTGCTCGTAGAAGAGAGCTCGTTCGTGCCAAGGCGTGACGACGAGCGCGGGCGAGTGAGCGGCCACGGCTGCTCGGACGGCGGCGAGCGCGGCGCCGGTCGCCTCGGTGTCGTCGAGGCCGATCAGCAGATCGGAGGCGAGCCCGGGGCCGACCAGGCGTTGTGCCGTCGCGAGGTGGACCTCGAGCCAACGGGTGTCGAGCTCCTGAACGCCGGTCGTGACGACGCCGGCGACGCGCACGTCGAGAGCGTTCAGGCGCCCCTCGGCGTCGGTCGCGAGCAGCGTCACGACATCGCCGGGCTCGATCCCGAGCGTCGCGGCGAGACCGAGCGCGACGAGCGCCGCGTCCTCGCCCTCGCGTGGGATCGCTTCGGGCAGCAGCTCGCCCCGGCGTAGCTTCTTGTCGAAGCCCATGCGCCGGGCGCGGTCCGGCTCGGCGCCGACGCCGACGAACGCCGCCGAAGCGCCGCCACCGCCCTGCGCCATCCCCATCACCTGGAGGTTGGCGCCGACCGCCGTGACGTGGGGCAGCCGCTCGAGCTCGGCGCGCAGCGGCTCCCAGTCGCTGAGAGCGTGCTCGAGCGGGCGATCGAGAGCGGCGGCTGCGCGCCCTTCGAGCGCGGCCGCGGCGGCGACCTCGAGGTGGCCGAGACCGCCGTGGATCATCGCCTCCGCGAGGCCGTCGAAGGAGAAGCGGACGAATCCCGCGGTCAACACCAGCGCGACCGTGCCCGCGGCGACGACGGCCAGCGTCGTCGCCGTGCGGCGAGGATTGCGCGCCAGATTGCGCAGGCCGAGCAGCGCGAACCTCACGCCATCCCCGCCACGCGCAGGTCTTCGACGACGCGGCCGTCGCGCAGCCGGATCCGGCGCGGCGCCCGGGCGACCAGCTCCGGATCGTGGGTGGCGACGAGGAAGGTCGTGCCGAGATCGCGCCGGAGCGTCTCGATCAGGTCGAGGATCGAGCTCGCGGTCGCCGAATCGAGGTTCCCTGTCGGTTCGTCCGCCAAGACCGCGCCGGGACGATGGACCAGCGCTCGCGCGATCGCCACGCGTTGCCTTTCACCGCCCGAAAGACGGTCGGGGCGATGGGCGGCGCGCTCGCTGAGTCCGACCGCCTCGAGCGCCGCGGTGGCGCGGCGCCGTCGCTCCGAGCGGCCGCAGCCGTCGATCCAGAGCGGATACTCGACGTTCTCGAGCGCCGAGAGCACGGGCACGAGATGGAATGCTTGAAAGACGAAGCCGAGCCGCCGCCGGCGCAGCAGCGTCCGCTCCGATTCGCTCATCGCCGCCAGGTCGCGGCCTTCGAAGCGCACGCTCCCCGAATCCGGGCCGTCGAGGCCGCCGAGCAGGTGCAGCAGCGTCGACTTGCCGCTCCCGGAAGGGCCGGCGACGGTGACGAGCTCTCCCGGCGCGACCTCCAGGTTCACGCCGTCGAGCGCGTGCACCTCGCTCGCGCCGAGTCGATAGCTCTTGGCGAGGTCGGCGCAGCGAAAGGTGAGTGGGGGAGTACGGCTCACGGTCGGGTTTCCCGCGCGGCCCGGATGCCGAGCCGCGCGTTGAGCCCGCGAGTCTACCGCTTCGTCTATGATCCCGAGACCAGCGTGAGTGTCTCGAAGCGGCGAGCCCCCATGATCCGGTCCGCTCCGGCCCATCGTCGATGAGCGCGGCCGCGACCCTGACCTGCGTCAAGTGCCAGGCGGCGATCCCGATCCCCGCCGAGCTCACCAGGACGCTGGGCGGCAGCCTGGCCTGCCCCGCCTGCGGCCAGCGCTACACGCGCCGGGTGCCGGGCGCCGCGGGGGCGACCCGGCCGCCCCAGGCGCCGCCGGCTGGAACGAACCCGAGATCGGCCGCCGCCTCGCTCGCTCACGACCGCACGCCGCCGAGCGGTCCGACCCACCCGCTGCCGCTCATGACCGGAGGCGCCGCCGGCGCGACCGCGCCGCCGATCTTCGAGGACGGCCTCGTCGTCGCCGGTCGCTACAGAATCCTCCGCTTCCTCGCGCGCGGCGGCATGGGCGAGGTCTACGAGGCCGAGGACGCCGAGTTGCGGGAGCGGGTCGCGTTGAAGACGGTGCACCCTTCGGTCGCTTCCGAGGAGGGCGCGATCGAGCGGTTCAAGCGCGAGATCCACCTCGCTCGCAAAGTCACCCACCCCAACGTCTGCCGGATCTTCGACGTCGGCTATCACGCCGCGGCGGACCGCGCGCCGACAGTCTTCCTGACCATGGAGCTGCTCGAGGGGGAGACACTGTCGGCGCGGCTGAAGCGGCGCGGCCGGCTGACCACCGAGGAGGCGCTGCCGATCGCGCGGCAAGCGGCGGCCGCGCTGGCGGCGGCGCACGGCGCCGGCGTCGTGCACCGCGACTTCAAGTGCGAGAACGTCTTCCTGGTCCCGCGCGGCCCGGACGCGATCGGCGAGCGCGTCGTCGTCACCGACTTCGGCATCGCGCGGGGTGGCGCGGACGACAGCTTCGCGCTCACCCTGACCAGCGTCGGCGGCGTGGTCGGCACGCCCGCCTACATGGCGCCCGAGCAGGTGGCGGGCGAGCCGGTGACCGCCGCTGTCGATCAATACGCGCTCGGCGTCGTCCTCTACGAGATGGTGACCGGCGAGTTGCCGTTCAAAGGGGAGTCGCCGATCGCGACGGCGGCCAAACGGCTGACGGAGACGCCACCCTCTCCGGCCGCGCGCCTGCCCGGCCTCGACCCGGCCTGGTCGGCGACGATCGAACGTGCGCTGGCGCGCCATCCGGCGGCGCGGTTCTCGTCGGTGGCCGCTCTCGTCGACGCGCTCGAGGGCAGACCGACCGTGCCCGCCGCGGCTCTGCCGCAGGCGCCGGCACCGGCGCGCGCCCCGGCGGAGAAGCGCAAGCGCTGGCTCGCGGCTCTCCTGTTGCTGGCGCTCGCGGCGACCAGCGTCTGGGCCTGGGTACGGATTCAACGCCTGCGCGACGAGGGGAGGATCGTTCGTCCCCAGGCAGCGCGCCGGACGGTCGCCGTGATCGGTTTCCGCAATCTGTCCGGCCGCGAGGAGTCGGCCTGGCTGTCGACGGCGCTCGCCGAGATGCTCGCGACCGAGATCGCCCAGGGCGGGGAGCTGCGGGTGATCCCTGGCGACGCCGTCGCGCAGGCCCTGGTCGAGCTGGGGCGGCCAGAGGGGGAGACGCTCTCGGCGCAGGAGCGCGAGCGGCTGCGGGCGCGGCTCGGTGCGGACTATCTCGTGCTGGGCGGCTACACCGCGCTGCCGGGAGGCGGGCCGTTGCGCCTCGACCTGCGCCTGGTCGACACGCGCCGCGCCGAGCCGGTGGCGACGCTCGCCGAGACGGGCGCGGCCGAGGAGCTCTTCACCCTGGTCGCGCAGGCGGGCGTCGATCTGCGCGCGGGCATGGGCGTGGCCGCGGGCGGCTCCGGGCGCTCGTTGCTGCCCGCCTCGCCCGAGGCGGCGCGACTCTACGCCGAGGGTCTCGACGCGCTGCGCGGATTCGAGCCGCAGCGGGCGCGCGAGCTGCTGGCCCGCGCCGTCGAGCTCGACCCCGACAACGCGCTGGTGCGCTCGGCGCTCTCGCTCGCCTGGGGCGCCCTCGGCTACGGCGAGCGCGCCGCCGCGGAGGCGCGGCAAGCCTACGAGCGCGCCTCCGCCCTGCCCGATCCGGAGCGCTCGATCATCGAGGCGCGCTACTACGAGTCGACAGGTGAGTGGGGGCGCGCGGCGGAGATCTGGCAAGCGCTCTGGCAGGCCGCGCCCGACTCCCTCGATCATGGTCTGGCCGTGGCGCGGGCCCGCACGCGCGCGGGAGCCGCGGACACAGCGCTCGAGGTCATCGCGGCGCTGCGCACGCTGTCGCCGGCGGAGGGGGAGGATCCGCGGCTCGACCTCGCGGAGGCGACCGCGGCCTCGGCCCGGGGCGACTTCGCGCGCCAGGCCGAGGCCGCCGGGCGCGCCGCGGAGCGCGCGGAAGCGATCGGCGCGCGGCTGATCGCGGCCGAGGCGCTGGTTTCGCGCGCCTGGGCGCTGCGCAACCTGGGCGAAGGGGACGCGGCGCTCGCGGCCGCCGATCGGGCCAGGGAGCTCGCCGTCGCGGCCGGCGACCGGGGGCGCGCCGCTTCCGCGCTCTCCGTCGCCGCCGGCGTCGCCCTCGACCGGGGCGAGCTCGACGCCGCGCGGTCGGCCTATCAGCAGGCGCAAGCCACCGCCAAGGCCACCGGCGACCTCGCGGGCTCCGCGCTCGCCTTGAACAATCTCGCGGTGGTCGAGCGCCGAAGCGGCGAGCTCGCCGCCGCGCGCGCCCACTACGAGGAGGCCGAGGCGATCGCGCTCGAGATCGGCGACCGCCGGGGCGCGGCCTACTCCGGCTCGAACGTCGCCGCGATGTTGGCCGAGGGCGGCGACCTCGAGGGCGCCGAGGGGCGGCTGGTCACCGCGCTCGCGAGCTTCCGCGAGCTCGGCGATCCGGCCGGCACGGCATCGACCCTCGCGAGCTTGGGGGGCCTGCGGCGCCGGAGCGGCGATCTCGCGGCCGCGCGCGCTGCGCTCGAGGAGTCGATCGCGCTGCGCCGGTCGATCGGCCAGCGGGCGGGGGAGGCGGGCTCGCTGGCGGCGCTGGCTCAGACCTTTCTCGATGGCGGCGATCTCGACGGCGCGGAAGCCCGCTTCGACGAAGCGCTCGCGCTCGCCCGCCAGCTCGGCGATCGCGGCGCCGAGGCCGCGGCGCTGACCGGACTCGGCGATCTCCACGCGGCGCGCGGCGACGTCGCCGCCGGCGGAGCCCGCCTGACCGAGGCCCTGGTGTTGCGCCGGGCGACCGGCGAGCGCGCTGCCGCCGAGAGGATCAAGATCACGCTCGCCCGTCTCGATGTCGAGCGCTCGCCCGAGGCCTCCGCGCGCACCGCCGCGGCAGCGCTGGCCGCGCTCGGCCCGGCGCCCCCGCCCGAATCGGAGGCAGCCGCACGCGCCGTCCAGGCTCGCGCGGCGCTCGCTCGCGGCAAGAGCGTCGAGGCTCGTGCCGCGCTCGAGCCGATGCTCGCCCGGCTCGGCGAGCTGGGGCTCGAGCCCAGGCTCGAGTTGCGGATGCTGGCGGCGCGAGCCGGAGCGGCTTCGGAGCGCGGACGCGCCGCGGCGTTCACCGAGCTCGGTGAGGTGGCCGCGGCGGCCGCGACAGCCGGACTGCTGCCGCTCGAGCTCGAAGCGCGGATCACGGCGGCGGGTCTGGGCGGGACCGGAGTGGCGGCGCAGGCTGCCACCCTCGCCGCCCGGGCCCGTGCCGCGGGGCTCTTGCCCTTGGCGGCGCGGGCCGAGCGCGCCGCCAACTGAGGCTCGCCCGCAGCCACCCCATCCGATGCCGGAGTAGACGGGACGCCGGTCCCGTCCGTAGGAACGGCGTCTCCGCCGTCGGGGCGCGGAACGAGCCAAGGAGTGTCGATATGATCGAGATGATGACCAAGAGCCCCGAGACCCTCGAAGACGCGCTCGAGACGATCCACCCCAAGGGGCTGTTCGAGGAGCTGCGCCGCGGCGTGCTGGGTCAGGACCGGGCGTTGCGCTTCGTCTCGGTGGCGATCCACAAGCACGTTCTGGGACGTGTCTCCGGCAACATCCTCCTGAGCGGGTCGTCGGGAACCGGCAAGACGACGATCATGAACAACATCCAGCGTCTCTACGACACCGTGCCCGGGTTCGAGGCCTTTCGCGCGGTCACGATCCTCAACGCCAACCTCCTTGTCGATTCCGAACGGACCGAGTTCCGTCCCGACCGGATGTTCTCGGCGATCGAGCAGCGGGCGCGCGTGATCCTGGGCGAGAAGCCGTCGTTCGAGGAGCTCGAGGAGACGATCGAGCGCGCCACCGTCTGCGTCGACGAGATCGACAAGATGTCGACGGTGGTGGCCGGCAAGCCGAACCCGATCGGCGTCGTGCTGCAGCAGGGGCTGCTGACCCTGATGGAGGGCGAGCGCGTGCCCTATCGGCTGCACGCCTGGGAGAACGGCCGCGAAATCGAGAAAACCGTCGAGATCGACACGCGGAAGATGATGTTCGTCTGCGGCGGCGCTTTCGAGGGGCTCTACGACCAGGTCTACAACCGCGTCACCAAGTCGGGCTCGGGCGAGCGCATCAAGACCGAGGCGGTGAAGACGGCCGACGGCTCGGTGCGCCTGGAGAACCGCTTCGCGCTCGCCGACTTCCTCAAGATGAAGGATCTGTTCGAGTACGGCATGGTGCCGCAGTTCATGGCCCGCTTCGACAAGGTCGTGGTGCTCAACGACCTCAACACCGCCGTGCTCAAGGAGATCCTGCTGCACTCCTACGACTCGCCGCTCGCCCGCTCGAGCCGCTATTTCGAGTCGGTCGGCGTCGTGCTCGAGCTCGAGGACCTCGCCGCCGGCTTGATCGCGGAGAAAGCGGCGCAGGAGAATCGGACCGGTGCCCGCGCCCTGCGCGACGTCTTCTCCGAGATCGTCAACCCGTTCGAATTCGATCCCGAGCTCGGCGCCACGGCCGATCCCTCGGACGCCTCGCGCCGGCGCATCCACATCGACGCCGAACGGGTCCGCCGCGCCGTCAAGTAGCCGTTCGAGCTAGCGCAGGGTCAGGACGATCTGCTCGTCGCCGCGGCCGAGCTCGACCTCGCCGCGGCGGATGGCGCGCACCGTCCAGTCCTCGACCCGTTCGCCCACGCCGATCATCTTGCCGTTCAAGTAGGCGAGCGGCGCGACCTCCGAAAAGGCGATGCCGCCCAGCCGGATCGCGGCTCCCTCGCCGGGCGGCGTCTCGCGCACGAAGGTCCTCTTTGGAGTCGCCACCTGCCGGTCGGCCTCGGCGCCGCTTCGTTGGTTCGCGGAAGCTGGCAGTGAAGGGGGAGTGGGGACGTCGGTGTGGCCTGCCGGTTGGCCTCGCGCGCCGCTCCGTTCGTTCGAGGAAGCCTGGCAGTGAAGGGGGAGTGGGGCCGGCCGCATCGGCCTGCCGGGAGGCGCTCGCGCTGACGCCGTCGCCCCGGCCAAGCGCGAACGCGCCGCTCTCGGCGTCGTTCTGCCCGTTCTCCGGATCGCTGAGCTGCATCGCGCCGGGAACCTCGGTTCGCGTAGCGCCGCCAGGCTCCGGAGCGACCACCCCCTTCACTGGAGCAGCGACGGCTGGTGGCGGCGTGGCGGCGGATCGCGCAGCGCCGCGATCGCCCGAACGGGGGAAGAAGAAAAAGTATGCAGCGCCCGAGAGGGCGAGCACGACGAACGCGACCGCGGCGACGAGCGCCGGGGCGGACGCGTTGCGACGGCGTTGGCGGAAAGGCTGGAGCGGGGTGCCGGCGGCCGGGGCGGCGAGTCCCTTCTCGCGCGCCTCGCGCTCGGCGGATTCGCGCTGGGCCTTCCTGAGCGCGTCGGAGACCAGGCTCATCGGTGTCTTCCTTCGAGCTCGTCGACGGCGCGCCGGACGTGGTGGCCGTTCAACTGCTCGGCGCCCTCGACGTAGCCGGCCAGTAGCGCGGTGTCGCAGACGGCGTTGACCAGGCGGGGCACGCCGCGCGAGTAGCGCCAGATCCGGCGCATCGCCCAGGGGGTGAAGGTCGGCCGCCCGTTGCCGCCGGCGACCTGCATGCGGTAGTGGACGTAGAGCTCGGTCTCGTCGCGGTCGAGCGGACCGAGGTGGTAGCGGACGGTGATGCGTTGGCGCAGCTGGCGCAGCTTGGAATCGTCCAGCATGGCGCGCAGCTCGGGCTGGCCGATCAGTACGATCTGGAGCAGCTTCTCCCGGTCGGTCTCGAGGTTCGACAACAGCCGCACCTGCTCCAGCAGCTCGGGCGAGAGATCCTGCGCCTCGTCGATCAGGAGCACGACGACGTTGCCGGCCGGGACCTGCTCGAGCAGGAAGGCGTTGAGCTGCGCGAGGTAGGCGACCCTGTCGATGCGGCCGCTCGGCTCGAGCCCGAGCTCGATCAGGATCGAGCGCAGCAGCTGGGTCGCGGACATCACGGGATTGAGAATCAGCGCGGTGCGGTACTCGGGGCCGAGCTGCTCGAGCGCCGCGCGGCAGAGCGTGGTCTTGCCGGCGCCCACCTCGCCGGTGATCTGCACGAACCCCTTGCGCTCGCGGATGCCGTAGAGCAGGTGCTGCAACGCCTCGCGATGGCGCTCCGAGAAGTAGAGGAAGCGCGGGTTCGGCGTGATCGAGAAGGGGGGTTCGCGGAATCCGTAGAAATCGAGGTACATCGTGCTCCGGCCCCGCAGGCTAGCACGGGGGCGAAAAGAAAACGGCCGGCTCGCGAGAGCCGGCCGTCGGTGCTACCGAGTGCTGATCAGACTTCGGCGTCAGCCGCGCCGGCGCCAGAGCAGGAAGGCCGCCGCGCCCGCGAGCAGCAGCGCCAACGCCGCCAGGCCCCGGCGATCCATCGTCGGGATCTCCTGGACCGGCGGGTAGGCGTAGCAGACCGACTGGAGGAAGTTGAGCGTCCAGGTGTTGAAGGTGCCGGTGTCGGCCGGGAAGTTGTCGTCGACGGTCAACCGCCAGTCGGAGGCCGAGCTCAGGCCGCCGAGCGACGAGAACGCCGGACCCAGGCCCGCGACTGTGGGGTCGACCTGGCCGCCCGGCACCGCGATCTCGACGCAGAGCGTCGTCTGTCCGCCGTCGATGAAGGTCGTGTTGATGTTGTCGGTGCTGCCGCAGCGTCGATCCCACATGTTGATGATCTGCCCGCTGTCGACATGCTCGAGCTGCAGGCGCAGGTCGCCGATCCAGGTGTGGGTGATGCCGACGTCGACCGTGACGCTGCCGACCGCGAAGTCGTCGGTGACGGTGATGGTGTCGGTGACGCCCGTCGTGTTGTTGTCCGGGATCGCCACGCCGGGATTGCTGGTGTAGGACTGGCCGGCGATCGGCACGAAGCAGGGGAGGCCGGCGGCGAAGCTGCCGTCGGCGAGCGTGCAGAGGTACTCGTCGGTCTGCGTGCAGCCGGCGGTGTCCGGATCGCAGCAGGCGCCGACCGGGCCGAAGCAGGGCGCCGGGTTGACGCTCGGGATGCCGAGGTCGCTGACGGTCAGGTTGAAGTCGCCGGTCGCGGTGCTGAAGCCGTGCACGAGGATCCTGTAGGTTGCTCCGGGCTCGGTCTCCCAGTCGGCTTGTGTCGTGAAGCCGGCGCAGCCAACCGTGTCGTCGACGCCGACGATGCAAGTGGGCGTCGCGCAGTCCTGGCAGTAGACGGTGAGCTTGGTGTCGTACGCGGCGTCGTTGCAGGTGCTGGCGCGCAGCTGGTTGCCGGTGCCCGTCACCTCGTACCAGACGCCTCCAGCGGTGATCGACGTGCCGCAGGCGGGGAAGGAGTTGTCGATCGCGGAGAAGTTGGTCGAGCCAGCCGTCGTCGAGGGCACGGCGACCGGAATCGCCGCGTCACAGTCGTCATTGGCCGGCGCGCCGCCGAGGAAGGACATCGAGAGCGTGAAGGTGCCGGTGGCGGCGCCGAAGCCGTGGACGAGGACCCGCACCGGAGAGCCTGCGGTGGCCGGGAAATCGAACTGGGTGCTGAAGCCGGCGCAGCCCGAGGTGTCGTCGAGCCCTCCGATGCAGGCGAGGCTGCCGCACGAGCCGGAGAAGACGGAGATCTTGGTGTCGTAGTTCGCGGCGTTGCAGGTCGACGCCCGGTAGAAGCCGGTCGTCGCCGGGGTGAAGATGTACCAGACGCCGGGCGCGGTGTTCGAGGTGCCGCAGGTGCCGACGCTGTCGAGCGTCGCGCCGACCGTCGAGCCCGGCGTCGCGGACGGGATCGCGACGGCCTGGGCGTTGGCGCAGAGGTCGTTGGCCGGCGGGCCCAACGGGCCGCTGCCCGACTGCCCCTTGTTCGGATCGTTCGGGTCAGGTCCCGGCGGTAGGGACTTCCCATTGTCGCCGAACACCGTCGTCGGAGGCACCGGGTTGGTCTTGTCGGCGGCTCCGGCCAGCGAGACTCCGGCGAACAGGATCAGCAGGGCAATGGCGAAACAGGCGGTCGGCTTGGATCTCATCGGACTCCCTCCTCAGAATTCAATTCGGCGGGGGATTCGGCGGGGCCTGCTCTTGCCGCTTCCGCACCACGGTCCCTCTTTCAGGATCTCGGCGATTCTAGCGATTCGTAGGTCACAGGTAAATCTCCGCAATGGTTCCCTGAGAATCCAGCGCTGGCAGAGGACGAGCGAGACGATGCCCCAGGGTCTCCGGCAGGCGCGAGCCTCAAAGACAAGACGGCCGGCTCACTCGAGCCGGCCGTCGGTGTTACCGAGTGCTGATCAGACTGGGCGTCAGCCGCGCCGGCGCCAGAGCAGGAAGGCCGCCGCGCCGGCGAGGAGCAGCGCCAACGCCGCCAGGCCCCGGCGATCCATCGTCGGGATCTCCTGGACCGGCGGGTAGGCGTAGCAGACCGGCTGGAGGAAGTTGAGCGCCCAGGTGTTGAGCGTGCCGGTGTCCAAGCCCGCGTTGTCCGAGACCGTCAAGCGCCAGTCGCTGGCCGAGCTGAGGCCCGCGAGCGAGGTGAAGGCCGGGCCCAGGCCCGGATTCAGCGGATCGACCTGGCCTCCGGGGGTCGTGACCTCGGCGCAGTTGATCGTCAGGCCACCGTCGATGAATGTGGTGTTGAGGTTGTCGGTGTTGCCGCAGGCAAGCTCCCACATGTTGACGACCGAACTGCTGTCGACGTGCTCGAGAGTGATGCGCAGGTCGCCGATCCAGGTGTGGGTGATGCCGACGTCGACCGCGACGCTGCCGATCGCGAAGTCGTCGGAGACGGTGATCGTGTCGAAGACGCCCGCCGGGGTGTTGTCCGGGATCGCCAGGCCTGGATTGCTCGCGTACGACTGGCCGGCGACCGGCAGAAAGCAGGGGAACCCTTCGGCGAAGCTGCCGCCGGCGAGGGTGCAGAGCAGCTCGTCGGTCTGCGTGCAGCCGCCGCTCGTCGGATCGCAACAGGCGCCGAGAGCCAAGCAGGCGACCGGGTTCGTGCTCGGCACACCGGTGTCGGTGACCGTCAGGTCGAACGGGCCGCTCTGGCCGCCGAAGCCGTGAACGAGGACGCGGTAGGTCGCACCCAGCTCGGAGTCCCAGGTCACCTGGGATTGGAGGCCGCAGGCGTCGTCGTTACCACTGATGCAGGTCGGGGTCGCGCAGTCCTGGCAGAACACCGTGAGCTTCGAGTCATAGGTCGTGCCGCTGCAAGTGTCGGCCGTGAGGACGTTGCCGGTGCCGACCATCTCGTACCAGACGCCTGGGGACGTGATCGAAGTGCCGCAGGCGGGAAAGGTGTTATCGATCGTGGCGCCCGTGGTCGTTCCGGCGGTGGTGGACGGAACCGCGACGGGTATCGCGGCGTCGCAAGTGTCGTTGGCAGGTGCGCCCACCTGGCAGACCGCGCACTGGGCCACGGCCGCATCGGCGCAGATCTGGTCCCACGAGACGTTGCAGCAGAAGGAGTCCGCGCCGCAGATCAGCGCCTCGCAGGTCGGATCGTCGCAACCCGGCGTGCCGTTGTTGAAGCAGCAGTCGGAGCCGCCGCCGCCGGGCGCGGTGCCGGTGCCCTTGTCGGCCTCCTCGATCTGCTGGAAGACGGTCGTCGGGCGCTGGGGCCTCGACTTGTCGACGGCGGCCAGCGTCGGCGCGGCGATGGCGAAGATGACGAGGGCCACGAAAGCCCAGCGAGCTACCCGAGACGGTGTCATGGTGCGTTCTCCTCCCCGAATGCGAACATGGTTTCGCACGGAATCCGTTTGGTCTGAACCCATCAAAACTAGCATGAGCAGTGCGAGTTGTCGAGCCGCCGGCCCTCGCTCTCGATCCTGCGCGCAGGCGGCTCGTCGACCCCGGGCCGCCTCCGGTGGTCGCCCCGGGGTCGACGTCCTGCCAGAGCGGCTCGCCGTTTTTCCGTATGTCAGGATCTTCCCGATGCGAGCCGGCAGGGGGCGATTCGTCCCGGGGGGACCTTGAGCGGGAGCGGTCGGGCTGTCGGCGGAGGGTCGAGCGGGAGACCTGGAGGTCCGGCGAGCTCCGCGGCGGGTCCGACCGGCGCTCCATTCGAGCGGGTGCTGACCCCGGTCCAGCGAAGGCTGTTTCGGGGGCTCGCCGTCGCCGGCGCGGCGCTCGTGGCCAACTCCCTCTACCTCGGCGTCGTCCACGCGCTCGAGGCGACGACCGGGAAGCTGCTCGAGAACGGCGTCTCGCTCGCGATGTTCCTGCTCCACCTCCTCCTCGGCCTGGCGCTGGTCGTGCCGGGCTTGCTGTTCGCGCTCGGGCACGGCCTGCGGGCGCGGCGGACGGGGAACCACCGGGCGATCCGGCTGGGTCTCGTCCTGGTGGGCACGCTCGCCGGAGTGGCCGGCACCGGCATCGCCCTGCTGCGGCTCGAAGGCGTGATCGAGCTCGCGGATCCGGAGCTGCGGCGGGCGCTCTGGGCCGCTCACCTGGTCCTGCCGGTCGCCGCCGCGGCGCTCTACGTGGCCCACCGCCGCCGCGGGCGGGGCCTCGATCGACAGAGCGTGCGGCGCTGGGTCGGTGCCGCCGCGGCCCTCGCGGCGCTGATCGGGATCGCGCACGCCGCGGCCTCGACCGCGCCGGAGCGCGCGGACGAGGCGACCGAGCGGGCGCCCTTCTTCCCATCCCTGGTCCGCACGCCGGGCGGGGTCTATCTCGAGGCCGGCTCCCTGATGCTCGAGGGTTATTGCAAGCAGTGCCACGAGCAGACCCACCGGGCCTGGTCGGAGAGCGCCCACCGCTTCAGCTCGTTCAACAACCCCGCGTATCGCTTCTCGGTGCTCGAGACGCGGCGGGTCGTCCTCGCGCGCGACGGCGACCTCGAAGCCTCGCGCTGGTGCGCGGGGTGCCACGACCTCGTGCCGCTGCTCGCCGGCGTGTTCGACGATCCCGGTTTCGATGTCGAGAACGATCCGACCGCCGGGGCCGGGCTCACCTGCGTCTCCTGCCACGCCATCGCGGAGATCTCCTCGGTGCGCGGCAACGCCGACTTCGTGATCGAGGCGCCGCGCCACTACCCGTTCGCCTTCTCGGCGAGCCGCGCCCTCGCCTGGACGAGCCGCCAGTTGATCCGCGCCCGGCCCGAGCTCCACCGCGCGACGTTTCTCAAGCCGCTTCACCGCACGCCCGAGTTCTGCGGCGGCTGCCACAAAGTACACCTGCCGGCGGAGCTCAACGGCTACCGCTTCCTGCGCGGGCAGAACCACTACGACTCCTTTCGTCTCTCCGGCGTCTCGGGGCATTCCGCGTCGAGCTTCTACTACCCGCCGCAGGCGTTCGATCGCTGCGCCTCCTGCCACATGCCGCTCGAGCCGTCGGCGGAGTTCGGCGCGCGCGACTTCGACGGCGGCGGCACCCTGGCGCTTCACGACCACCGCTTCGCCGCGGCCAACACCGGAGTCGCCGCGCTGGTCGAGATGGGCGACGATGCGGTCGGGCGGCGCCGCGAGTTTCTCGCAGGTACGGTGCGGGTCGACCTCTTCGGCCTGCGCGAAGGCGGTGACCTCGAGGGGCGGCTCCATGCTCCGTTGCGGCCCGCGCTGCCGTCGCTCGAGCCGGGAGCGAGCTATCTGGTCGAGGTGGTCGTGCGCACGCTCTCCGTTGGCCACCACTTCACCCAGGGGACCGCCGACTCGAACGAGGTCTGGCTCGAGCTCATCGCCAGCGCCGGCGGCAACGAGATCGGCGCCTCCGGCAAGCTCGCGGCGGATGGCAGCGTCGACCGCCGGGCGCACTTCGTCAACGCCTGGATCGTCGACCGCGAGGGTCGCCGAATCGATCGGCGCAACGCCCAGGACATCTTCGCCGTCCTCTACGATCACCAGATCCCGCCCGGTGCGGCGGCGGTCGTCCACTACCGGCTCGACCTGCCGAGCGACCTCGCGGCGCCGGTCGAGCTCGCGGCGCGGCTGCGCTACAGGAAGTTCGACACGATCTATGTGCGCCATTTCACTGCCGACCCCGAGCGCGCCGAACAATCTGCCGATCGTCGACCTCGGCTCCGACCGCGTGACCCTGCCGCTCGCCGGAATCGGTCCGGTCGCCTCGGAAGGACGAGCGATTGCCGACCTGGGTGCGCTGGAACGACTACGGCATCGGCCTGCTGCGCGAGGGCGGAGCGCAAGGTGCGCGGCGCGCTCGAGGCGGCGCGCGCGGCTTTCGCGGAGGTCGAGGCGTTGGGGCGATGCGGACGGTGCGCTCAATCGTGTGCGCGTCGACCTGGCGCAGGGGAGCGTCGACGCCGAGACCGAGGCGGCGCTCGCGCGCGCGGGCGTCGCTGCCGGATGCTCCGCCTTGGGTGGTCGACTGGCTCGCCGCGAAGGTGCACCTGCGGCTGGGTCGGATCGAAGCCGCGATCGCCTCCGCCGAGCAGCTTCTGGTCGCACCCACCGGCGAGGCGCGCGACCGCGGCTTCGATTTTCGCATCGACGAGAGGATCTGGGAGCTGCTCGGACAGGCTCGGATCGAGGCGGCTTCCGTGGCGACCGATCCCGAGCGGCGACGCGACGAGCTCGCGAGGGCGGCGCTGGCCTACGAGCGGGTCCTCAGTCCTCGATCCGGAGAGCGCGGGCGCCCACTATCAGCTCGCGCGACTCCGCCGCGAGCTCGGTGATGCCGACCGCCGCTCGCAGCCATCTCGAAGCCTTCGAGCGCTTTCGGCAGGACGACCCGGCGCGCGATGCCGCGCGCGCGGCGGCGCGCACACTCGATCCGGTGGCCGACCGCCAGGCCGAGCCCTTTGTGATCTACGAGCTCGGGAGCGGCGTGGACCCTTAGTTCAGCCCGGGGTCGCGACAGGGCTCGCCGCGCCGGTAGAGCTCGAGATTCCGCTCCAGCGTGGCGCGAAACTCGGCGCCCGAGTCCGGCGCCGTGAGCGTGATCGCCCGCTTCTGCGCTTCGACCGCGCCGGCGAAGTCACCGGTCTCAGCGAGCGCCATGGCAAGTGTGGCCTGCAGGTAGGGGTGGCGGACCGTGAGCACGAGCGCTTTCGCCCGCTGGACCGCGCGCGCGCCGTCGCGGACCAGGGGATCCCGAGCGGCGCTCGCGACCCGGCACCAGGCGCCGGCGATACGCCAGTCCTGGGGCAACAGGCTGGAGGCTTCGTCGAGCGTCGCCAACGCGGCCGCCTCCCGTCCGAGCGCGACCTCGGCGGCGGCCGTGCCGAGCCAGGCGGCGGCGCGGGTCGGATCGGCGGCGCGGAGCCTGCGGAGGTCCTCGAGCGC
Source organism: uncultured Acidobacteriota bacterium (assembly GCA_963700315.1). GTDB lineage: Bacteria > Acidobacteriota > Thermoanaerobaculia > Multivoradales > JAGPDF01 > JACTMI01. The sequence continues at coordinate 568,622 of CAVOXC010000013.1, forward strand.
GGCACCGGGGCGGTTCGCGCGCAGCCGCAGGTTCGCTAGATTCTGCAGCGAGTCGAGGTGGCCGGGATCGATCTCGAGCGCGGCGAGATAGGCCGCTTCGGCTTCCTGGTCGCGGCCTGCCGCGGCGAGCATGGCGCCGAGCGAGAACCGAACCTCCGGATCGCTCGGACTCCGGCGCGCCGCCTGCTCCATGCTGGCGATCGCTTCGGCGCCGCGGCCGAGCCGGAGCAGCCCGACCGCCAGGTTGCGGTGGGCCTCCGCATCGCTCGGATCGGTGGCGAGCGCGCGCTCGAGCTTGGCCACACCCGCGGCCAGGGCGCCGGCTTGGATCAGGCGCGCCCCGTCGATGGTCTCGGTCCGCGCGCCGACGTGCAGCGTCGCGACCGCGGCCAGTCGCGGATCGGAGATCGTCGGGACTCCCTCGCCGCGCAGAGCGAGCTGCGCCGCGGCCTCCTCGAGGCGTCCGGAACGATGCAACACCTGACCATAGGGGACGCGGTACTTCGAGGCCTCGGGATGGATCGCCAAGAACCGTGCGTAGGCGTCCGCCGCGCAGCTCGGCTTCGCCGGCGTCTGCGGCCGCCTCGGCGAGAGCGAGCCAGCCGAGGCCGAACGCGGGCGCCGCCGCCGTCGCCAGCTCGGCGGTCGCGAGCGCTCGACGCGACTCGCCGAGCCGCCGTTGGGTGCTGGAGAGCGCAGCCAGCGCATGGGCGTCGGCGGGCGCGAGCCCGACCGCGCGGCCGAGCAGCGCGGCGGCGCGGTCGAGCGCGACGGCGTCGAGCTCGAGTCGACCGGCGAGATAGAGGAGGTCCTCGTCGTTCGGCGCGCGGTCGAGCGCGGCGGCGTACGCCGCTCGGGCCGGCCCGGCAAGGCCGTGCGCGTGGTAGGCGCGAGCCAGCCCGGCGAGGGCCGTCGCGCGCGCTCGATCGTCGGAAGCGATGGCCAGAGCGCGACCGGCTTCCGCGCGGGCGGTCTCGAGCGTCTCGGCGGTGGCGGTCTCGAGGGCGGCGAGGTCGGGCGCCGGGACGGCCTCGAGGTCCGTTCCGCTCTCGATGGACGCCCGCCCCCCCTCCTGAGCGCAGGAGGCGAACAACAACAGCGCAGCGAGCGCGCCGCCGCCGAGACGCTCAGTTCGCGGCGACGCCATCGCCCTGCCGAAGCGTCCAGTAGGCGCCGGGGGAGAGCGGTGCGAACCTCTCGCTGACTGCCCAGGGCCAGCGCACCTCGAGCGCCTCGATCCGGTCGCAACCGCCGAGACCGAAGAGGACGCGAGGATCGCCGGCCGAGGCGTAGCTGCCGTCCGTGTGGACGCGGCGAACCAGGCGGCGGCCGTTGGCGCAGATGATCGCCGCCTCGGCGCCGAGCGCGTCGCGCGCGCCGTCCGCGGTGAGCAGGCGCAGGCCCAGCCAGGGCCCGCGTTCCGAGGCGTCCGAGAGCAGGAGCCGCGCCGGCCCGCCGTTGTTCGTGACGACAAGGTCGGTGTCGCCGTCGTTGTCGACGTCGCCGGCGGCGACGCCGCGGCTCACCTCGGAGGGTTCGAGCGCCGCGCCGGCGGCCGCGGTCACGTCCTCGAAGCGACCGCCGCCCAGATTGCGCAGAAGCCGGTTGGGCTGGGCGAGCGGCACGTTCTCGCGCGGCGCCGAGAGGCGCTCGATCGCGCGCACGGCGCCGTTGGCGAGATAGAGGTCGAGCCAGCCGTCCTGGTCGAGATCGAGCGCGGCGGCGCCGAAGCCGGTGTCCCCCGCGGTCCAGCGCACGAGCCCGGCGGCCGCGCCGCGCTCCCAGAACCAGCCGGCGCCGTCGTTGTCCCAGAAGCCGAGCCCCTCCTCGGGGAGATGCGTGACCGCGAGGTCGGTGTCGCCGTCGCCGTCGAAGTCGGCGGCTTCGACGCCCATGTCGCCGGTGCGCATCCCGGCGGCGTTGACGGCGACCCCCCGTTCCAACGCCTGCTGGACGAAGGAGCCCTCGCCCTGGTTCACCCAGAGGTGGTTGTCCGTAGCGTCGTTGGCGACGAAGAGGTCGGGTCGTCCGTTCCGATCGGGGTCGAAGAGCGAGCGCGCCGAGGGCGCGCCCCGCTTCGACCGCGGCGAGCCCGAACGGACCGGTGCTGTCCTCGAACGTGGCGTCGCCCCGATTCGAAAGGAAGCGGTCGCGTGCGGCACGGTAGGTCTTCGGGACCGCAGTAGTCGGGCGAGGAATCCGCGCGGAAGCAGGGGCGGTCGCTCGCCACCGCGTAGTCGACGTAGTTGCCGACGTAGAGGTCGAGATCGCCGTCGCCGTCCGCATCGAAGAAGGTCGCGGGGACGCTCAGCCGATCCTCGCCGGCGCCCGCCGCTGCGGTGCGGTCCTCGAAGCGGCAGTCGCCCAGGCCGCGCAGCAGTCGGTTCGGCCCGAAGTTGGTGAGATAGAGGTCGACGATGCCGTCGCCGTCGTAGTCGCCGGTCGCGACGCCCATGGCATAGGCGGGTCGATCCAGGCCGCTGCCGGCGGTGACGTCGACGAAACGCGCGCCGGCCGTCGAATCGGCGGAGCTCCCGAGCTCGTTGCGCAGCAGCCGATCGGTCGGGCCGTTGGCGGGCAGGTCGCCCGACGCCGGGAGCGGGCCACCCTGGCGCAGCAGGAGGTCGAGGTCGCCGTCCCCGTCGCAGTCGAAAAGCGCCGCGCCGGCGCCGAGCACCTCGACGAAGTAGAGCTCGCCACTGGCGCCGTTCTCGTGTCGGAAGGCGATGCCGCTCGCGCTCGTCGCGTCGATCAGCCAGGGGCGTGCGACGGCGGGGTGCGCGGTCTCGGGTGTCGGTTCGGGGGTCGCGACGGGCGTCTCGCCCTGGCAGGCGGTGACGAGAACGACCGCGCAAGAAAGCGCCCATGACCTCGCGTCCCTGGACATCGTCCGAAGACGATATCGCGCGCCCCGCTGATACGCTTCATGGATGACAATGACGCGCGCAGAGGCATGGCAAATCGTCACCGATCATGTCGAGGCTGTCGGCCTCCGCCGGCACATGCTGGCGGTCGAGGCCGCGATGCGCTGGTACGCCGGCAAGCTCGGTGGCGACGCTGAGACCTGGGGGCTCGCGGGCCTGCTGCACGACTACGACTGGGAGATCCACCCGACGCTCGAAAGCCATCCCAATGAGGGCGTTCCGCTCCTCGAACAGGCGGGATGTCCCGTCGAGGTCGTGCAGGCGATTCTCGCCCACAACGAGGAGGCCACCGGCGTCGCCGCCGTCGCGCCGCTCGACTTCGCCCTGCGCGCTTGCGACGAGGTCACCGGCCTGGTGATCGCCGCGGCGCTGGTGCGGCCGTCGAAGGACGTGCGCGACGTGCCGCTGAAGTCGATCAAGAAGCGCTGGAAGGAGCGAGCGTTCGCGGCCGGGGTCGACCGGGAGGAGGTCGAGCGCGCGACCGCCGACTTCTCGCGCGTCGCGTTCGGCGGCGCGCTCGAGCTCTGGGAGCACGTCGGTAACGTCCTCGGGGCGATGCAGGGCGCCGCCGCCGCGCTCGACCTCGACGGCCGGCTGGCGACGCCCGCGTGAGACGGCGCGCCCGCGGCGCTATCGCGGCGGCCTCGGCGGTCGCTGTCGCCGTGGCGATCTCGTGGCTCGCTGCCGGCGGCGAGGGCGAGCGTGCTCGCCGCCTCGTCCGCGTCACCAGCGCCCCCGTCGGCGGGCTCGCCGCGCCGTCGACATGGTCGCCGCCACCGCTCGCCGAGAATCCCGTGAGGAACGTCGTGCTCCTGATCGGCGACGGCCTCGGCGTCGGTCCGGTCGCCGCGGCGCGCCTGCGCGCCTTCGGACTCGACGGTAGCTTCGTCTTCGAGCGCTTGCCCGTGCTCGGCCTCGTGACGGTGCATCCCGCGGGCGGCCTGATCCCCAAATCGGACGCCGCGGCGACGGCGCTCGCCTCCGGCGCCAGCACGATCAACGGCCGCCTCGGGCTGACGGCGGACGGCCGGGAGCTCGGGACCGTGCTCGAAGCCGCGCGGGACGCGGGCTTGGCGACGGGCTTGGTGACCTCGACCCGGATCTTCGACGCGACGCCAGCGGCATTCGCCGCGCACGTGATGCGGCGGCGCGACTACGAGGCGATCCTCGACCAGATGACGACGGCCCGCGTCGACCTCCTTCTCGGCGGCGGCGTCGAGGCGTTGCTGCCGGCGCGCGGCGGCCGCGACCGGCTCGCCGAGGCGCGGTCGCGAGGAATCGCGGTGGCGACCGACCTCGAGAGCCTCCGACGGACGGAGCAGCTGCCGCTCTGGGGGCTCTTCCCCGGCTCGACCCTGGGCGAGGAGCCGGCGCACCCGACGGTCGGCGAGCTCGCGGAGATCGCGCTCGCGCGCCTGGCCGCCGCAGCCGACCGCCGCGGCACCGGGTTCTTCCTGATGATCGAGGAGGAGGGCGCCGACACCGCCGGCCACGCCCGCGACCTCGAGCGCCTGGCGGCGGCCGTCGTTCGATTCGACCGGGCAGTCGAGGCGGCGTCGCGCCTCGCCGCCGCGCGCGGCGATACGCTGGTGGTCGTGGTCGGCGATCACTCGACCGGCGGCGTGGTGGTCGATCACACCTCGAGCGCCGAGCGGCTGCGCGTCGTCTGGGCGCACGACCAGCACTCGGGCGATCCGGTGCCCCTCTTCGCCTATGGTCCGCCCCGGGCCGCGGCGCGTTTCGCCGGGGTGCTCGACAGCACCGAGGTCGGGCGCCGGCTCGCCGCGTCGCTCGGTCTCGCGCTCGACTGATCGAAGCGGGCGATGGAGACGATGGGATGACCGGATTCGGCAGGGCCTGGCGGCGAGAGTGGGCGCTCGAGCCGGGCGCCACCTACCTCAATCACGGCACCGTCGGCGCGCCGCCCCGCCGCGTGCTCGCGGCGCAGCAAGCGATACGCGACGAGATCGAGCGCCAGCCATCGCGTTTCCTGCTGCGCGAGCTGGCCGAGGTGCGCGTCGGCGGTCCGCGCACCGAGTTGCCGCGCGTGCGCGCCGCGGCGGAGGCGGTCGCCGCACGCTTCGGTGCTCGCGGCGAAGAGCTCGTCTTCGTCGACAACACCACCAGCGGCGTCAACGACGTGCTGCGCTCGTTCCCCGTCGCCGCGGGCGACGAGATCCTGCTCACCGATCTCGGCTACGGCGCCGTCACGAACATCGCGCGCTACGTCGCGCGCGAGCGCGGCGCGACCGTTCGCGAGGTCGTAATCCCCTATCCGCGGGTGACGCCGGAGGGGGTCGTGGCGGCGCTCGCGTCGGCGCTCGCGCCGGCGACCCGGCTCGCGATCGTCGACCAGATCACGTCGGAGAGCGCGCTGGTGCTGCCGGTCGCCGAGATCGCCGCGCTCTGCCGCGCCCGCGGCGTCGCTCTTCTTGTCGACGGCGCCCACGCGCCGGGAGCGATCGAGCTCGACATCCCCGCGATCGGAGCCGACTTCTACGTCGCCAACCTCCACAAGTGGGCCTGGACCCCTCGCCCCTGCGGCATCCTCTGGGCCGCGCCCGAGTGGCGGGCGAGGCTCCATCCCTCGGTGATCTCCTGGGGGCTCGACCAGGGGTGGACGGCCGAGTTCGATCTGCTCGGCACGCGCGACCCTTCGGCCTGGCTGGCGGCGCCGGCCGCGCTCGACTATCTCGAAGAGGTGGGCGCCGCGGCGGTCCGGGAATGGAATCGCGCCCTCGTCTGGCAGGGCGCGAACCGGCTCGCTGAGCGCTGGGGCGTCGCGTTCGAGACAGCGGAATCGATGGTCGGTCCGATGGCGACGCTGCGTCTGCCGGAGCGGTTCGGCGCGACGAGAGTGGACGCCGACCGCCTGCGCGACGAGCTGCTCTTCGCGGAGGGAATCGAGGTCCAGGTCCACGCCCGCGACGGTAGGCTCTGGACCCGGGTGGCGGCGCAGATCTACAACGACATGGACGACTTCGACCACTTGGGCGAGGCGATCGAGCGTCGGGCGGCCGCCGCGCGATGAACGCGACCGATCTCCTCCGGCGCAGCGATGCTGGTGGGCGCTTCGCAGGCCCGGCTCTGCTCCGGCCAAAGGGGGCGAAAACGGGCATAGATGGGGGTACGGCAGGCCGCCGTGGCGCTTCGCGTACCCCGAGATCGATGGCCGAGGGCCCCTCTCCATCGAAGCCGGGCGCTTCGCGGGCCAGGCTCCGCTCCGGCGGAGAGGTGCGAAAGCGTGCATAGATGGGGGAACGGCAGACCGCCGTGGCGCTTCGCGTTCACCGCGATCGATTGCCAGGGGTTCTTTTCCATCTATGCCGCTTTCGCAAGCGCTCGAATCGGCGCGATCGAGGCCGGGTGGCGTCGCGACGAGATCGGATCGGCGTGGTAGGAGGGTCGCTCGAGGCTCGGCGAGAGCCGTCGGCCCTCGGCAGGTCTGGAACATCTGGATCGGGAGGAAGAGGATGAGTGAACTGCTGCTGCTGTCGAATTCCACGAACCATGGCGCGGGCTATCTCGACCACGCGATCGATGCGATCGACGAGATGCTGGGGGAGGTCCGGACGGTGCTCTTCGTCCCTTTTGCCCTCCAGGACCATGCGGGCTACGCGGCGAAATTCGCGGCGCGGATGGCGGCGGCCGGGATCGCGGTCGAGGCGCTCGCGACCGACCTGACCGGGCGGCGGCAGATCGAGTCGGCCGCGGCGGTCTTCGTCGGCGGCGGCAACACCTTCCGCCTGCTCAAGACACTGCAGGATCTCGACTACCTGGCGCCGCTCCGGGCACGCGCGCTCGGCGGCATGCCCTACCTCGGCGCCTCGGCGGGAATCAACCTCGCCTGCCCGACGATCCGCACCACCAACGACATGCCGATCGTCGAGCCGCGCTCGTTCGACGCGCTGGGCCTGGTCCCGTTCCAGATCAATCCGCACTATCTCGACCCCGAGCCGGGCTCGACCCACATGGGCGAGACCCGCGCCCAGCGCCTCGCCGAGTTCCTCGAAGAGAACGACCGCGTCGTCGTCGGCCTGCGCGAGGGGGGGTGGATCCGGGTGAGCGGGAATGCCGCCACCCTCGGCGGCGCCCGCGGCGCCCGCATCTTCCGCCGCGGCGCCGAGCCGGAAGAGCGCAGCGCGGGGGCCGCTCTCGGCGATCTTTTCGCTTGATCTCGTGCCACGCTCCTGCGGCCGGACGCTTGCGTGAGGGTGGCTTCGAAATCGGGTGTTGCGGAATACTTCACAGCGCCCTAGACTCGACGCGTCAGTTCCATCGTGAGGTGTGTCAGCCGGCAGCATTGGTCCTCGTATCGAGCCGACATCGCTCCAATCGGTAGACGTGTAGGGAGGGAAACATGCGCACGCCCAAGACCCCGTCTCTCGGTTCCATCGTTCTCCTGTCCGCAGTCTCAGCGGCTCTGACGCTGGGGCCAGCGGCCCTCGCCGTCGAGCCGATGACGTTCCGCGCGAGCCCTTCGGCTCAGGGCGGCCAGGTGCCGGCCGGCGATGCCCCGGCGGGTGGGCCGAACTACATCCTCGACGATGGCAGCTACGAGAACAGCATCGGCCTCACCAACCAGGTGACCAGCAACACCGCTGCGTGGCTCAACCGATTCTCGCCGGCCACTTTTCCGGAGACGATCGATGTCGTCCAGGTTCTCTGGCCGACCCAGGCGGACGCGCAACGGGCCCTGATCGGCGACCCCGTCACGATCCTGCTCTACTCGGACACCGACGGCGACGGCAATCCCGCCAACGCGGTGCTGGTCTATCAAGAGGCCTTCGTGATCGGCGTCCAGGATGGCGCGAGCTTCGAGACCTACGATCTCACCGTGAATCCGCTCTTCGCCGGACCGGGCGACGTCTATATCGGCTTCCGGGACGACTGGAACCTGGGTGGCGCCACGCCGGCGAACTTCCCGGCGGCTCTTGATCAGACGGCATCCCAGGGGCGCTCCTGGGTGGCGGGCAATGGCACCACCGGGATCGACGTCGACATCAACAACCTCGGTGCCAACCCCCTGCTAGGAACCATCGACGGCTTCGGTCTTCCCGGCAACTGGATGATCCGGGCCGTCGGCGTCGCGGCGACGCTCGTCTGCAACGGCCCCATCGTCGGCTTCGAGAGCGGCGCGTTGCCAGTCGACTGGTCGATCACGACGCTGGCCCTGCCCGGCGGCGAATTCGTAGTGTCGACCGACAACAGCTCGGCATTCTGGAACCCGGGCCCGGCGCCGGAAGGCGTCTTCTACGCCTCGGCCAACGACGACCTCCCAGGATCGGGCAGCGACGGCAGCGCGGACTACCTCTACACCAACGTCTTCAGCTTGTCCGGCTACTCGAGCGCCTCGCTCTCGTTCTTCTACCACTTCGACGCCACCTTCGGTCACTCCGCCGGCGGCGTCGAGGTGAGCGGCAACGGTGGCTCGACCTGGGATGGCGAGATCATCGTGCCGATCGGCCCCGTCTGGCTGCCCTGGGTGCTCGATCTCTCCGCCTACGCCGGCAACCCCGCCGTCCAGGTACGTTTCCACTCGAACGATGGTGGCTTCTGGGCCGCCGGCTATGCGGTAGACGCCGTGGCGCTGAGTTGCGTGGGCGGGGCCGCCTGTTCGCTGACCTGCCCGGCGAACGTGGTGGTTGGCAACGACCCGGGGCAATGCTCCGCGGATCTCCTTACGCCACAGGCGGCCGGTCAGGGCGATTGCGGTCCGATCTTCTGCTCACCGGCCGCGTTCTCCGAGCGCGGTGGCCTGGTCCAGCGGGGCCTGCCGGGTGTCAGCGACTGCTGCTCGGCCAATGGGACGCCCGGTTGTGACAATCCGACCTGCGAAGCGGCAGTCTGCGCGATCGACTCGTTCTGCTGCGATGTCGAGTGGGACGGGATCTGCGCCGGGGAAGCCGCCGCCAACTGCCAAGTGTGTGAGGTCACGCCCTACACGGTCGGCACCACGACCATCTTCTGCCAGGAGCAGCCGTCGCAAGGGGATCGCCCAGAGGGCGGCGGCTCGGATTGCTGCATCGCCAACGGCACGCCCGGCTGCGACGATGCGACCTGCCAGGCTCTGATCTGCGGTCAGGACCCCTTCTGCTGCGATACCGCGTGGGACAGCATCTGCGCCGACGCGGCCGTGGCCCAGTGCGCGGTCTGCCAGGGCGGCGGCGGAGGGGCCAGCTGCTCCTTCGACATCACCGTGAACGACGTCGAGCCGCCGGCGCTGGTGCTGCCGGCCGACATCAACGTCGGCACGGAGGCGCCGGCCTGCACGGCACTGGTGGGATGGGCGGTCGGCACGGGGGACAACTGCCCCGGAGTCGGGGCGCCCTCGTGCGCGCCGATGAGCCCCTCGACCTTCAACCTCGGCACGACACCGGTCAACTGCTCGGTGGTCGACGCGGCGGGCAACCCGACCAACGGTGCCTTCAACGTGACGGTGGTGGATGACGACGCGCCGACGGCGACGGCGCCGGACGCCAACGTCGGCACCGACGACGGCCTGTGCAGCGCGGTCTACAACTACACGCCGGGCTACGCCGACAACTGCCCGGGCGGCTCGACGGTCTGTGTGCCGCCCTCGGGCTCGACCTTCCCGCTCGGCGCCACGCCGGTCAACTGCACGGCGACCGACGCGGCCGGCAACATGGGTCTGGACTCGGGCACGGTGACGGTGTTCGACGACGAGGCGCCTGTGCTCATCTGCCCGGCGGACGTCTTCGCGGTGGCGCCGCCGGGGGCGCTCAGCTGGCCGGTGAGCTTTGCCGACCCGACACTCACGGACAACTGCCCGGGGGCGACCGCAGGCTGTGCGCCGCCGTCCGGTGACCCGTTCCCGGTGGGGACGACGATGGTCAACTGCTCGGCGACGGACGGCGCCGGGCTGACGGCCGATTGCGATTTCGACGTCACCGTCGGCAACCGGTCGATCCAGGACATTCCGACCGCTTCGACGCTCGGCCTGGCGGCGCTCGCGCTGCTCCTGGCGGGTGCGGCGTTCGTGGCGCTCAGGCGCCACGGCTGACGCCGCGCGATTCGCCAGTCTGACCGACGGCCCTCCCGGCGACGGGGGGGCCGTTTTCTCGCTGGTCGCGTCGGCGCCGTGCGGTCAGGAGCGCCCGTGACTCCGGCCGTGGTCCTTGTCCCTGTCCTTGTCCTTCTTGTCCTTGTCTTTGCCCTTGCCCTTGCCGGGCGCGCCATGCTCGCCGGCTTGCCCGGGGTGGCCACCGTGCGCGAAGTGACCGTGGATCGCGGTAAAGGGCTTGCCCTGCCTGCGCAGCGCGATGACGTCGCCGGCCGGCACACCGTAGCGGTCGACGCAGAGCTTCAGATTGGCGAGGTCGATGATCTCCCGATCGGAGAGCACGATCGTGTTCCATTTCGAACGCGGGGTCTTCTTGTAGTGGCCCCAGGCCTTGCCGTAGGGCGGGCCGGGATCCTGGGCGATCGGTACGTAGAAGATCTGCGGTCCGAGACCGAAGTGGATCGAAATGTCGAGGAACGAAGAGCCCGCGCGGTGCATCTCGAGGATCCGCTCGGGGGCGACCCGCGCGCGCTCGGCGAGCAGTCCGATCACCGGCAGTTGCTCGTCCGGAGCGCCCTTCTCGAGCAGTTGCACGATGAGCGGCTCGGGCAGGCCGAGCGACTCGTGGACGGCGCGATGGAAGTCGGCGAGCGGCTCGAGCGGACCGAGGTCACCGGCCGAGAGTCGCAGCGGAACGAAGCCGAGGAGCAGCAGGAGTGTGAAGGTCTTCACGCGGTTCATGTGAATGCCTCCTTTCGTGTCGTGTCGCCAACGAGAAGCTGCAGTGCGTGTGCCAGCGCTCGGCGCAAGGCGCGACGTCAGTGCCGCCGCGCGATCGCGCGGGCGGCGATGCTGTCGATCAGGCCGGGGGCGATCATGCGCACCCAGCGGCCGATCTTGCCGCGCCAGGAGAGCAGGACCAGGCGCTTGCGCCGGCGCGCCGCGTCGAGCACGAGCTCGGCGCAGCGCTCTGCGGTCATGATCTTCGCCTCGACCATGGGGCTTGCCCCGAGCGGCTCGCCGTCGGGGCCGAGCGCCCGCTTGTGGATCTCCGAGACGACGAAGTCGGGGCAGACGATGGTGACGCCGACGCCGCTGCCGGCGAGCTCGATGCGCAGCGAGTCGAAGAAGCCGTGGAGGGCGTGCTTCGTGGCGGCGTAGCCGGTCCGCGTCGGCGCGCCGGTCAGACCGAGCAGACTCGAGAGGACGACGATCGACCCCTTGCGCGCCTTCAGGTGCGGCAGCGCGTGGCACGCGAGCCAGGCGGGCCCGAGGTAGTTGACGCGCATCAGCCGCTCGAGGACGCCGAGATCGCTCAACTCGTCGAGCCGCGACCACATGTCGACCCCGGCATTGAGCAGCAGCACATCGAGGCGGCCGAAGGTCTCGAGACAGCGTTCGACCAGTCGCGCGCAGTCGGCCTCGACGGCTACGTCCGCGCGCGCCGCGATGGCGTCCGCGCCGCGCTGGCGGCAGAGCTGGGCGACTTCGGCGAGCCGCTCTCCGTCGCGCGCGGCGAGCAGGAGCCGCGGGCGTTCGGTGGCGACTCGCAGCGCGATCTCGCGCCCGATGCCGGCCGTCGCGCCGGTCAGCAGGATGGTCTTGCCCGCGAAGCTTCTCGTCATCGGATCGAGGGGAGCGTACCCCAGCGTGAGGATTGCCGGGACAGGAGCCTGCCTGTGGGGTTGACCCCCCGGTCGCTCTGTATTATCCTTTTATCCGGTTCTACGGATGAAAAGACTCTCGAGCACTCCCTCGCCACTGATCGGCAGGCTCTCGGCGCTGGCCGAGCCGGCCCGGCTGCGCCTGTTGGCGCTGCTCGAAGGGGAGGAGCTCGCGGTCTCCGAGCTCGCCGAGATCGTCCAACTGCCGCAATCGACGGTGTCGCGCCATCTCAAGCAGCTCGCGGAGGAGGGCTGGGTCGTGGTGCGGGGGGAGCGCACCGCCAACTTCTACAGCATGGCGAACGGCGAGCTGGCCGAGTCGGCCCGCCGGCTCTGGGAGATCGCGCGGGCCGAGATCGAGCGCTGGCCGGCGCTCGCCCACGACCGACTTCGTCTGGAGCAGACGCTCGCCGGCCGCAAGAGCGACGCCCGCGCCTTCTTTGCCGGCGTCGCCGGCGAGTGGGAGCGGCTGCGCACCGAGCTCTACGGCGAGCGCTTCACCGCTGAAGCGTTGCTGGCGCTGTTGCCATCGCACTGGGTCGTCGCCGATCTCGGCTGCGGCAGCGGCGCGGTGACGGTCCAGCTGGCGGGCGCCGTGCGCAGCGTGGTCGGCGTCGATGCCTCGCCGGAGATGCTGCGAGCGGCGCGCGCGCGCACCAAGGGGCTCGCCAATGTCGAGCTCCGGCGTGGCGATCTCGAGGCGCTGCCGATCGAGGACGTAAGCTGCGACGCGGCCCTGCCTGCTGCTCGCGCTCACCCATGTCGACGATCCAGCCCGCGCCGTCGCCGAGATGGCGCGGATCCTCCGCCCCGGCGGGCGCGCCGTCGTCGTCGATCTGCTGCGCCACGACCGGGATGCGTTCCAGCGTCGCATGGGCCAGCTTCGTTCCGGCTTCGAGCCGGCGGAGCTCGAAGCCCTCTGCGCGGGCGCCGGTCTCGCCGCCGTCCGCATCCGATCGTTGCCGCCCGAGCCGCAGGCCAAGGGCCCCGCCCTCCTGCTCGCGACGGCGGAGAAACCTCTACCGCAAGACGGGCTCAAGGCCCGAGAAAGGAAGTCCCGATGACCGTCGCCACCGAGAAGAAGCTCGACTACCGGGTCGCCGACCTCGCCCTCGCCGAGTGGGGGAGAAAGGAGATCCGCCTGGCCGAGCAGGAGATGCCCGGCCTGATGGCCGTGCGCGAGGAGTACCGCGCCGCCCAACCCTTGCGCGGGCAGCGGATCATGGGCTCGCTGCACATGACGATCCAGACCGCCGTGCTGATCGAGGCCCTGCGGGACATGGGCGCGGAGATTCGTTGGGTCTCCTGCAACATCTTCTCGACCCAGGACCACGCCGCCGCCGCGGTGGTGGTCGGGCCGGAGGGAACGCCGGAGGCGCCGAAGGGCGTGCCGGTCTTCGCCTTCAAGGGGGAGAGCCTCGAGGAGTACTGGGACTTCACCGCGCGGGCGCTCGATTTCGGCGACGGCCTCGGGCCGACGCAGATCGTCGACGACGGTGGCGACGCGACCATGCTGATCCACAAGGGCTTCGAATACGAGCAGGCGGGCGCGGTGCCCGCGCCGGAGAGCGCCGACAACGAGGAGTTCGCCATCGTGCTCGCGCTGCTCGCGCGGGCGCGGCAGGAGGACCCGAAGCGCTGGAGCCGCATCGCCCCGGCGATCCGCGGCGTCTCCGAGGAGACGACCACCGGGGTGCACCGCCTCTACGAGATGGAGACCGCGGGCACGCTGCTGTTCCCGGCGATCAACGTCAACGACTCGGTCACCAAGTCGAAGTTCGACAACCTCTACGGCTGCCGCCACTCGCTGACCGACGGCATCCTGCGCGCCTCGGACGTCATGCTCGCCGGCAAGGTCGCCGTGGTCTGCGGCTATGGCGAGGTCGGCAAGGGGTGCGCCCAGGCGCTGCGTGGCCAGGGCGCGCGGGTGATCGTCACCGAGATCGATCCGATCTGCGCGCTGCAGGCGGCGATGGAGGGTTACGAGGTCACGACCCTCGAGGAGGTGGTCGCGAGCGCGGACCTCTTCATCACGACCACCGGCAACTACGACATCATCACCGCGGCCGACATGGCGCGCATGAAGGACAAGGCCATCGTCGGCAACATCGGCCACTTCGACAACGAGATCGACATGGCGGGCCTGAAGAAGGTACCGGGGATCCGGCGCAACAACATCAAGCCGCAGTTCGACGAGTGGATCTTCCCGGACGGCCACTCCGTCCTGCTGCTCGCCGAAGGACGCCTGCTCAACCTCGGCTGCGCCACCGGACACCCGTCGTTCGTGATGTCGTGCAGCTTCACCAACCAGGTGATGGCCCAGGTCGACCTTGCGGAGAAGGGCGAGACCTACGAGAAGAAGGTCTTCCTGTTGCCCAAGAAGCTCGACGAGAAGGTGGCGCGGCTCCACCTCGACAAGCTCGGGGTCAAGCTCACCCGGCTCACCCCCAAGCAGGCCGCCTACATCGGCGTCGACGTCGATGGCCCCTACAAGCCCGAGCGCTACCGCTACTGAGCTCGACCGAACGCGGCACCCCGTCAGGCGTGAGGACCGGCTGTGGTCACCCTGCGCCGACGCGGACGGCTCGATCGCCCAATCGGGCGACCCAGGGCGTGGTGGTCTTCTCGGCGGTGAGGAGCGGCAGATCGGAGTCGAGCGCGAGGGCGATGTAGATGGCGTCGTAGAGGGTGGCGTCGAAATCGAGGGCGACCTCGAGCGCGCGCCGGCGATCGGGCTCCGCCACCTCGAGGCCGGCGTCGAGATGCAGATCGAAGATGTCGCGACAGAGGTCGGCGTCGATCTCGCGCCTGCGGACGTAGGTGCGCAGCACGTTGCCCACCTCCCAGAAGTGGAGGCCCGGAACGACGCAGCGGATCTCTTCCCGCGCCAACCGCTCGCGATAGCGTCGCGCTTCTTTGGAGAAGGTCTCGGGGAGGTACCAGGCGACGGCGACGCTGGCGTCGAGAATGTAGCCGGTCACCTCCTGTCCCGCTCCTCGCGCAGCAGCTCGGCGGGGCTGCGACGGAGCTTGAGGCTCGCAGTCCGGGCGTCGATACGCGCCGCGCGCTCACGCCACGCGCCTCGCCGCTTCTCCTCCGCCTTCGACTCGACGAGTGTCCGCAGCGCGATCTCGACGACCTCGCGCTTGGTGCGCGCGCCCGAGAGGCGCATCGCCTCCTCGACCAGCTCGTCGTTCATGATGAGGTTGGTCCGCATGCACTCGATCGTACACTAATGTGTATCGAGATGTGTAACACTTTCGGGGCGCGATCGTTGTCAGCGTCTCGCCTCCCACCGCGCTTCTTCCTGCGCCCGCGCGCTTCCTCGCGCGGCGCTGCGTTTTCTGTCGCGGCGGCACTGGCGTCGAGAAGGCCTGCTGTTGAAGGGGGTGTCGGGTCGAGAGCTGCGGCGCTGCGCGGGGACCGCTGCGACCTCTCGCGGCGGCTCTTCGATCGCGGCGTCGTAGGCGCCGGCGCTCCGACCGGCTCTGCCAGAATGAGAAGATGATCCCGCGTCAGGCGACAGGCGGGTCGCGCGAGTCGCGCGGCGACGCTCTGTCGAGCGTTCACCTCGTCCTCTTCGACGGTCTCTGCGGTCTCTGCGACCGGTTGGTGCGGCGGTTGCTGCGCGCCGATCGACGCGGCGTGCTCCGTTTCGCGCCACTCCAGGGAGCGACGCGGCGGGAGGTCGAGATCCGGTTGGGCGGCGCGCTTCCCGACGAGACGATCGTGCTGGTGCGCGATTGGCTAGGGCCCGACGAGCGGGTCTTGACTCGCTCGGAGGCCGCTTGCGCGATTGCCGGTCTCGTCGGCGGTCGGTTCCGGCCGCTTTCCTGGCTGCGGTTTCTGCCGCGGCCGCTGCGCGACGCGGGCTACGACTTCGTCGCGCGCCGGCGGAGCCGCTGGTTCGGCCGGTTGGAGGCCTGCCGCGTGCCGACCGCGGCGGAGCGCGCCCGCTTCCTCGACTGACCGGCCAGGGTCAGCGGTTGGCGGGCGTGAAGGTCGCGGTCGTCGTCTGCTCGACGTGACACTGCCGGCAGCGGGGGCGGTCCGGGTGGGGCGTGCGGATCTCTTCGCGGGCGGCGGGGCCGGAGTGGCAGGCGAGGCAGTTCTCGCGCATGAAGACCGGGTGCGGCATCACCGGCGGCGCGCCGGTGTAGAGCGTTCGGCCGGCGCGCAGGTCCTGGGCGAGCCCCACGAAGCTGTTGGCGCGAAAGGGCGCGTCGTCCAGCCGGTAGACGTGGCACTGCTGGCAGCGCGATGCCGCCGAGAGGCCGCGGGTCTGCTCGTGCGGCGAGGGGGGCGCGAAGCCGAGCCCGGCGACCGCCACCCCCTGGGCGTTGTGGCACTCGACGCAGGCGGCGCCCATCTCGCCGTGGGGGATCACCGGCGGCGCGCCGTCGAAGAGCCGCCGCTCGGCGCGCTCGACAGCCGCGGTCTTGGTCGCGCCGGGCCGCCCGGGGACCTCGACCGCGCCGCCGCCGCACGCCCAGCAGAGGGCGAGGGCCACCGACGCAGAGAGCCCCCTGGCCCCCGCGACCCTCGCGTCCCAACGCCCGATTGCGCGGCGCATCACACCCGCTCGACCCGGACCGCGCACTTCTTGTAGTCCGGCTGCTTGCTGATGTTGTCCATCGCGTCGAGGGTCAGCTGGTTGATCAGCTTCTCTTCGTCGAAGAACGGGACGAAGACGGAGCCGCGCGGCGGCTTGCCGCGGCCGTCGATCGCGACCGGCAGCTCGAGCTCACCGCGGCGGCTGACGAGACGCGGACGACGTCGCCGACCTTGACGCCGAGCTGCGGCGGCGTCGGCGCGGTTGAGCTCGACGTAGGCGTCCGGCACGGCCTGGTGCAGCTGCGGCACGCGCCGCGTCATCGAGCCGGTGTGCCAGTGCTCGAGCACGCGGCCGGTGCAGAGCCAGAACGGGATACTCGTCGTCCGGCTCCTCGGCCGGCGGGTGGTAGGGGCGCAGCCAGATCGCGGCCCGCTCGCCGTAGCCCTTGGCCTTGTAGAAGTGCACGCCCTCCCGCTTCTTCACGTAGGGGTCGAAGCCGGCGGCGTAGCGGTAGCGGGTCTCCTTGCCGTCGACCACCGGCCAGAGCATGCCGCGGGTCGCCTTGAGCTGCTGCGTAGGTGGCGAGGTCCTTGCCGATGGCCGAGCGCCGAACTCGCGGTACTCCTCGAACATCGGCTCGTGCCAGTCGTCCTCGGGCCAGGGGAACAGAGTGTCGCCATGCCCCATGCGCTTGGCGACCTCGATGATCTGCCAGGCGTCCTCCGTCGCCTCGCCGGGCGGCTCGACCAGCTTGTCCCACTGCTGGGTGCGCCGCTCGGTGTTGCCGAACACGCCCTCGCGCTCGACCCAGGCGGCCGAGGGCAGGATGAGATCGGCCATCGCGGTGGTCGGCGTCGGGTAGATGTCGCTGACGACGATCAGGAAGCGGCCGTCGCCCGGCTTGCGCTCGATAGCGGATGAGGTTCGGCAGCGTGACCCACGGGTTGGTGGTCTGGATCCAGATCACCTTGACGTCGCCGCGCATCCAGCGCGCGGAACATGTCCACCGTGTGGTAGCCCGGGCTTGGCCGGCGATGCGTGCCCGCGGGGCAGCCCCCAGATCTGCTCTGCCTCGGCGCGGTGCTCGGGGTTGGTCGACCACCATGTCGGCGGGCAGGCGGTTGGCCGAGCGTGCCGACCTCGCGCACCGTGCCGCAGGCCGAGGGCTGTCCGGTGAGGCTGAACGGGTTGGCGCCGGGGCGGCTGATCTTGCCGGTGATCAGGTGGAGGTCGGTGATCAGGTTGTTCATCCAGGTGCCGCGCGTGTGCTGGTTGACGCCCATGCACCAGAGCTGACCGTGCCGCGGTTCGGGTCGCCGTAGAGCTCGGCGAGCGCCTCGATCTGCGCCACCGGCACGCCGGAGATCGCGGAGACGCGCTCCGGCGTGTAGTCGGCGAGGAAGGCGACCAGGTCGTCGAAGCTCGAATCGCGCGCCTCGTCCTTGAAGGTGTAGTGCTCCGCCTGCTCGCCGTAGCAGCCGTAGCCGATCTTCTCGAGGTCCTCGATGCCGCGCTTGAAGACGACGTTCTCCGCGACGAAGGCCGCGATCGACCTGGCCGTTCTCGACCAGCAGGTGGAGGATGCCGTTGGCGAGCGCGAGGTCGGTGCCGGGCCGGAACTCGACGTACAGGTCGGCGTAGTCG
This sequence comes from uncultured Acidobacteriota bacterium, assembly GCA_963700315.1. Classification (GTDB taxonomy): domain Bacteria; phylum Acidobacteriota; class Thermoanaerobaculia; order Multivoradales; family JAGPDF01; genus JACTMI01. The sequence goes on from CAVOXC010000013.1 coordinate 586,433, forward strand.
GTGGTCGGCGTGCGCCGGGTGCCGATGTCGACGATGCGCACGCCCGGGCTTCTGCCGCTTGGTCTCGAGGATGCGGCTGAACAGCACCGGGTGCATCTCGGCCATGTTGTTGCCCCAGAGGACGAAGTCGTCGCCGGCCTCGAAGTCCTCGTAGCAGCCCATCGGCTCGTCGCTCTGGAACTGCGTCATGAAGCCCATCACCGCCGCTGGCCATGCAGAGGCGGGCGTTGGGCTCGAGGTTGTTCGAGCCGCATGCCGGCGCTGCACCCACTTGAGCGCGGCGTAGCCGTCGAAGACGGTCCACTGTCCCGAGCCGTACATGCCGACCGACTCCGGGCCCGTGGTCGCCAGCGCCTCCTGGTACTTGCTCGCGATCAGGTCGAGCGCCTCGTCCCAGGAGATCCGCCGGTAGGAGCCGTCGGGCTGCCGGAGCTGCGGGTGGGTCAGCCGGTCCTCGCCGTAGAGAAAGGCCGGCAGGTGGTAGCCCTTGACGCAGAGCAGGCCGCGGTTGACCGGGCTCGCCTCGTCGCCGCGCACCGCTACGGCGCGACCGTCGCGGACGCCGACTTCGACGCCGCAGCCGGTGCCGCAGAAGCGGCACGGCGCCTTCTTCCAGGTGAGGTCGGCCGGATAGGTGGAGCCCTTCCCCTGGCAGTCGCGCCGCCTCGTCCTGATCGCTGCAGGAGAAAGCGACGATGCCGGTCGAGCCGGCGAGCTTGAAGAACGTCCTGCGATCCATCGATTGCCTCCCGCTTCTCAGGAGCCCGAAGCGCCCGATTGCACCTTGCCGTAGCGCTCTTCCATCGCCTTGCGGATCATCTCGGCCTGCTCGGCGGCGATCTCCCGGAACCAGGCGTGCTCCGGCCGGGCGAGGACTCTCGTCGATGACCGCCTCGACCGCCTGGGCCGGCGCTCCCTGGCCCGAGCGCCGGGCGTTCGCGACCAGCTCCTGCGCCTCGGGCATGAGCTCCATGTAGAAGCGCTCGGCGACCTCGTACATGCCGTGCCAGTGCGTGTAGTCGGGCGCCATCATCGACGCGCCGTGGCGGGCGCGCCGCCCCTCGTGGTGCCAGAGGTAGAACCAGGTCCACTCGATCTCCTCGTCGAAGTCGGGCTTGGTGAGCAGACCCTGCTGTTTGAGGGCGTTGATGATCGCCAGGCCCGGCTTGGCGAACTTCTCGTTGTAGAGGATGACGAGGTCGTCGTACTGCTGGTAGAAGCCGTTGACGTAGTCGGGGGTGTGGCAGTGCGAGCAGACCTCCTTCATCCGGTCGCGCTTCTGCTCGGCGGTGTCCGCGATCAGCGTGGCGCGCTTGTCCGGGTCGGTCTCGGTGACGATCTTGTGGTTGATGTCGGTGTCCATGACCAGGCTGACCGGCGGCCGGTTGGTCCAGGAGATGCGCTCGCCCGGGTCGTGGGTGACCTTGCCGCCGTTGCGCAGGTTGCCCGACATGTGGCAGGTGGCGCAGGTCGGCGCGGCCGAGTAGTCCCGGCCCAGCACCCAGCTCCTCGGCGTCGAGGTTCATCTCGTCCTTGCAGGTCGCGGTAGGCGACGCCGTGCTTCGACTCCTCGTAGATCTCCTTCTGCGGGTGGTCGGGACCGAGGTGGCACTTGCCGCAGTTCTCCGGCTGGCGAGCGCGCCGCGGCGAGAAGTCGTGGCGGCTGTGGCAGGCCGAGCAGGAGCCGAGCGAGCCGTCGAGGTTGAGGCGGCCGATGCCGGTGTTGGGCCAGGTGCTGCCGTCGTAGCAGCGGCCGGCCGTTCTCGTCCTTGACGATGCGGGCGACCGCGTCGAGGTTGGTCGGCTGGCCGTTCTCGTCGGGCGCCAGGTCGTCGACGGTGATCGAGCCGCCGTCGCTCGAACGCAGCGCCACCTTGCGCGCCGTGGCACTGCTGGCAGCCGCTGAACGCGCAGGCGCACGCCGTTGACCGTGGTCGACCGTGCGCCCGGGCGTCGGCGAGTGCGGATCGAAGTCGAGCGCGGTGCCCTTCGACGGTCTCGGCGAGGAAGTTGTCGAGCGAGGCGAGGATGTTGCCGGCCGCGGCGTGATGGCTCGCCTCGAACTCCTTGACGACGTTCTGGTGGCAGCGGCCACAGTCCGCGGCGTGACCACCGTGGCGATCGTCGCGCCGTAGTGCAGGAAGGCGTCGGCGTCGCGCGGCGTCGGCCTGGTGGCAGTCGACGCAGGCGACGCCCTTGCGCGGCGTGCGTGCTCCCCTTCCAGTGGTCGATGATGCCGGGGTTGGCCTGGGCGTGGCAGTCGACGCAGGTCTTCGACGCGGCCGGCACGGCGATGTGCGGCGCGGAGACGCCGGCCTCTTGCCGGCGGCGTGCGACTTCGATCCCCTGGACGAAGATGAGCGAGACGAGAAAGAGCGCCGCGAGGACGGCGATGATGATCCGCTTATGGTCGAGATTCATGCCGAGAAAGCCTCCCTCCCGCGGCGCGCGTCAGTGCGCGACCAGCGCCTCCCACACGGTGAGCCCGATGATCGCGAGCACGCCGGCGATGCCGATCCAGACGCTCGCTTCGGTGAAGCGCGTTTTCCGACGGATCCAGCCGTCGATGAACGGCCAGAGGAACATGACGAACACGATGAGCCCGGTCGACAGCACGGCGAAGGTTCTCGAGAACAGCTTCAGCCAGCGGAAGGCGACGTAGAAGAACCACTCGGGCTTGATCACCTCGGGCGTGCTCAGCGGATCGGCCTGGCGGTCCCATGGTCGCGGGCAGCATCGTCGCCAGCGCGGAGAGCAGGATCATCAGGATCAGCCCGATGACGAGCTCGGTGAGGAAGTGATCGGGGAAGAAGGAGAAGTGGCGTGACTTGTCCACGGGCTGCTTCTCGAACTGGAACTCGGTGACGCCCTGCAGGCGGATGATGGCGATGTGGACGGCGATGAGCAGGATCATCAGCACCGGCAGCACGGCGGCGTGCAGGACGAAGAAGCGCGAGAGCGTGCCGACGTGTAGGCCTCGCCGCCCAGGAGCAGCCGCTTCATGATCGGTCCGACGACGGGCACCGAGGCCGCGATGTTGGCGCCGACCGTCGCGCCCCAGTAGGTGAGCTGCTCGTAGACCAGGCTGTAGCCGGTGAAGCCGACCATCAGGGTGCAGATCAGCAGGCACATGCCGACCATCCAGTTGATCTCGCGCGGCTTGCGGTAGGCGCCGGTGAAGAAGACGCGCATCTGGTGCAGGATCACGGCCGCGATCATCAGCGTCGCGCCCCACTTGTGCATGCTGCGGATGAACCAGCCGAACGTGACCTCCTCGGTGATGAAGCGGACGCTCTCGTAGGCGGTCTCGGGCGCGGGGCGGTAGTAGAAGGCGAGCAGGATGCCGGTGACGATCTGGACGAGGAAGAGGTAGGCGGGCGTGCCGCCGAGCGCGAACCACCAGCGCTTGAGGTGGTTCGGGACCGGCTCGTTGGTCAGCTCGCGCAGCTGCTCGCCCGAGACCGGGAGACGCTCCTCGATCCAGCCGCCGATGCCGCCCATGCGCTCAGGCCTTCTGGGTCGCGAGCGACGACAGACAGGGATCGTGCCCGGGACCGCGGGGCTCGGAGGCGTCGTCGAGGACGCGGCCGTCGCACGCCTCGGCCATCTGGCTCGCCGGGACGTCGAGGTAGAGGAGCCCGTTCTCGACGCGCAGCGGGTAGCGCTCGAGCGACTGGCCGGCGGCTGCCGGCGGGCCCGCGATCGCCTTCCCGCTCGGGTCGAAGGCACCGTTGTGGCAGGGACAGAAGAAGCGATCGTTCTGCGACTCCCAATGGACCTGGCAGCCGAGGTGGGGGCAGGTCGAGGAGAGGGCGACGAAGTCGTCCGCGCCGCCGCCCTTGCGCTGCCGGGCGATGGCGACCGTCGCGCCGGCGGGCGTGCGGTAGAGCAGCGACTGCCCTGGCGCCAGGCGGCCGATTTCGCAGACGAAGAGCCAGTTGCCCGTCGTGGGCGAGGATGGATAGAGAAAGCGGGCGCCCATCGTGGCGAGGGTGCCGTAGGCGGTGGCGACACCACCCGCCATCGCCAGGGTGCTGACGTTCGCGAGCAGCTTGCGCCGGTCCTCCGCCTTCTGGGCACCGGCCGGTGAGTTGCCGTCCTGGTCGTGACTCATCGCCACCTCCTTGCGCGGGAATCGGCCGGGGTCGAGCGCGATCCCATCCATCCTCGCGCCGGCAGGTCCATTCGCAGGATGATCCCTATCATAGGAAACTGCCCTGGGCGAGCTAGGGCGCGTCGAGCCGACAGACGTGAACGAGACAGAGATCCAGCCGACACCGGCTCCGCGGCGCGCGCGCGGCGTCGCGATGAGCGGGCCCGGATGAGCCCGGGGGACAAAGTCGCGGCGCCCGGCTGCACGCTGCACCCGGAGGTTTCCGCCCTCTACCGCTGCGACGGCTGTGGACGGTTTCTCTGCGCCGAGTGCTCGCAGCCGCAGAGTCGCCTGGTGCTCTGCGCCGCCTGCGGCGAGCTCGCGGTGCCCCTCCCGGCGGACCTGCCCGAAGAGGAATCGGAATCGGAGCTGGCTCCGCCGCCGGCGCTCGAGACACACGCAGGGCTCGTCGATCTCCTCCGCTATCCGCTGCGCGGCCGCCAGGGCGTGCTGCTCTGGATCCTCTCGGGGCTGCTGGTGGGAGTCGCCGGCCTCTCGGGGTCGAGCAATGAGCTCGGCTGCGTCGCGTTCGTTCCCTTCGCGCTGCTCGTCTTGCTCTTCCCGGGTCTGCTAGCGGACGTCACGCGCAACGCGGCGGCGGGGCTCGGCGATCTCGCGGAATGGCCCGACTACCGCGACCCGCGCGGCCGCGGGCTGGAGCTGCTCCTGTTCTTTCTTGTCGCCGGCTTCTCGCTGGTGCCGGTGAGCGCGCTCTTGGCGGGCCTCGGCTGCGGCGAGCGCCTCGCGGCCGGACAGGGGCTCGGGGCCGGCTGCCTCGCCGTTCTCGGCAGCGCGCTCTGGCCGAGCGCGCTCCTCTGGATGTCGCTCTGGGGCGTCGCCGCGACCCGCGGGAGCCTCAGCGAGACCGTCGACCCGCGAGCCTTCGTCCGGCGGCTGGCTCGAGCTCCGCACGCGGCGGCCGCGGCAGCGACCGTGGGATGGGGCGCGCTCCTGCTGGGACCCGCGCTGCGCTCTCTCCTGCCGCGCGCTTCGGTGGTCGGGATGATCGCGGAAGCGATCCCCGGCGCCTGGGGCGCCATCGTCGCCGCCCGCGCGGCCGGTCTGCTGCTCTTACAGGCGCGCGACGAGGCCGCGCCCGCGCGGCCAGCCTAGCCCGGACTTCTCACCAACCTTCTGCTGCGGCGCCGCATCTGCCGGCGTCTGCTGCGTTGCGCTCGGTCGGCGTGCTCGACGGGCCGTCAGGCCCGCCTGCGCTCGCCTCGGTCGCGACGCCTTGCAGCCACCAGCACCTGCGACGCCTCGCGACGAATGCTGGTGAGAAGTCCGGGCTAGAGCCGAGAGGGCCGGCGTCGGCGCGACGGGCGGCTGACGGCGCTACTGCGAGATGAAGCTCCAGGCCGAGTTGCTGCCGGTCTCCCAATCGTCCGCGAAGAGGATCGAGCCCCCCGGCACCGGCAGGTTGACGGAGAAGGCAAGCGGCAGTCCGGCGCCCGCCGGTCGGAAGAGCGTCAACTCGACTCGACCGCCGCCGGGCGCCTGGTCCGAGTTGAACCAGAAGTTGTACATCGTGCCCCAGCGCAGCGCGTTGGCGTTCTGGTCCGTCGCGTAGGGGTCACCGAACCAGGCGACGAAGCCGTTTGGTCCGTCCGCGTCGATCGTCCAGTCGGTATTCGCGAAGGGCTCGCCGGAGTGGTAGTCGACGTCGTGGAAGCCCTCGTCCGAGAGGGTCGAACCGGCCGGCACCGGCACTTCCACCCGCTGCACGCTCCGGTGCGAAGTGAGGTTGTGTATGGCGTACTCGTAGCGCCAGAGGCCGACGCCGCAAGGGGGATCGTCCGAGATCGTGCACTCGTGCACCTTCGCGGCGACGTGCAGGCGTCCGTCCGAGACGATGTCCGCGATCCGGAACTGGACGGACGGATCGATCAGCGGCCACCCTGCCAGAGCGGGCAGCCGCTGCTGCGTGACCATGAACGGGCCGGTGGTCGCCCACGCGAGGAAGCGAGAGGTCGCGGTGGTGATCACGGCCTCGCGGAAGGAAGCGTTGTTCCACGAGTTGCCGGCTGCGGCGTCGTCCGCGGTGACGTACTGACCCTCGAAGAAGTAGCGCGCCCCGGAATTGACGGCCGGATCCAGGTCGGTGTCGAGCACGATGATGCGCCGGTCCAGCTCGTCGTCGACCGGCGCCGTGTTGTCGAACGGATAGGTGTACGCGCCTGTCGCGGCGTTGACCTGATAGCGCGGCCCGAGCCGCGTGCGATCGCCGTTGAGGCCGCCGCTGTAGGGATCGTCGCAGCCCTGGCCGAGCCATGCCCCGCCGGAGTGGCCGGGTTCGAACGAACAGCTGCAGTAGTTCTGGTTGGTGAGTGCGAGGAAGCCGTGCTTGAGCCAGCTCAGGCCGATCTGCTCGAGTCGGCCGCCGGGACGCGTGGCATCGGTCTTGAGCCGGTAGAGGTTCTGCCCGATCACGGGATGCTCGTTGGTGCTCGAGATCCATCTGAGATCCAGGTTTCCTTCGTTGAGCGACTCGGTTCCCACCGAGTAAGAGCGCTTGCCGTCGACGGCTGCGCCCTGCACTTTGTTGTTGATGTCGTAGAGGCGGGCGACAATCACGTCGGGACCCGTGGACGGATCGACGCAGATCGCCCAGACGCCGGCTGCCAGAAGCGAGCCCACCAGGAGGGGGACGACGGCTCGCAAGGTGCGGCGGCGCTGCTGGGGGCGACGGTCGGTAAGAGGCATTGTGGGCTCCCTATCGCTCGTACCGAGGTTCGAGCAACGATCTCGTGAAGTCAGTGCGCGGAACCGGCGGAGCTTGGCGGCAAACCATCGCTACGTCAAGTTCGCCGGCGACACTGCGCGGCTCAGGGGCTCTCGAAGGTCCAGGCGTCGGTCGATCCGCACTCGAAGCCGTCGCCGAAGAGAACCTGGTTCGGAACCGTGAAGAACAGCGTCGGTCGACTTTGCGGAGCGAGCCGAGCTCGCGAAGGCGAGCGGCGTCGCGACTGCGACGGCGAGCGCTGCGCCGAGCCTGAAGATGCGGATCGGGCTAGAGATGTGAGCTCCGTTCATGCCACTCCCCTCGGCGGTGATTCGAGATCTCGCAGGCGTGCGTCCGGCCGTCGAAATGTCTCGCGAGTGTGCCGTCAAACTCCGACAGGGTCAAGGAACCCTGGACAGCGTTTCAATCGATGAACGGATCGGAAATTGCGGCAAGGAGCCGCCGCGCCGCCTCGAGGCTCGGATCCATCTCGAGCGCCACTTTCGCCTCGATGCGAGCCTGCTCGAGCTCACCGCCCTGAGCGAGCGCCTGCGCGAGCAGCAACCGGGTCTCGGCGTCGCGCGGATTCTGTTCGAGCGCGCGCCGGAATTCGGCGGCGGCCTCGACGAAGCGGCCGGACATGGCGAGGATCCCCGCGAGCGTCTCGCGGGCGGGCAGGAAGCTCGCGTCGAGCTCGAGCGCTCGGCGCAGCTCCCGTTGGGCGCCCTCGAGATCGCCGCGATGCGCGTGCCCGAGGCCGAGATCGAAGAGCAGAGCAGCCGTGGCGCCGCCGGCCTCGATCGCGGCACGAAATGCCAGCTCGGCGCCCTCGAGATCGCCGCCCGCTGCGAGGCGGCCGCCGAGGCGAGTCAGAGGCGGCGCGAGATCGGGCTGCGGCCGCGCGCCCCAGCGGTGCGCCAACTCCAAGCGCGCGGCCGCGGAGCGGTACCGGTCGAGCGCGGCGGTCGTCGCTTCGGCGTCGCCGGCGCTGCTGGCCGCACGCTCCGCCGCGAGGCCGAGTCGGCGCAGGGTCTGCGCCGTCGCGGTGTGGGCCCAAGCCAGGAAGATCAGGCCGAGGATCGCGACGGCGATCCCCCCTGGCAGCCGCAGCCGCCCCGATCGCTTCAGCGAGAAACGGCGCACGGCGACGTTCGGCTGCTTGACCAGGCGGTAGGCGACGAGCGCGGCGTAGGCGAGGCAGGCGCCGAGGCCGAGCGAGAAGAGGAAGGGGAAGAGGCCGTAGAGGCCGCGAAACGAGAAGAAGCCGAGCACGAAGGCGACGCCCAGTACGAGCTCTTCGCGCCAGGCCAGGCGCCGGTGCTCGGGCGGCTCGGAGCGGGCGCGGGTCGCGAGCGAGGGGAGCCCCCAGCCGACGTAGAGGGCATCGTTGGGACAGACCGAGACGCAGTCCATGCATTTCATGCAGCCGGGGTCGACGACCGCGCCATAGGCGCGGACCTCCTCATGGACGCGAACGTTGGAAGTGCAGACGGAGGTGCAGTGTCCGCACTGCTCGCAGGCGTCGGTGACGCGGATGCGCACCGGCGCGACCCTGTCGGCGAGCCCGAAGATGGCGCCGTAGGGGCAGGCGTAGGTGCAGAAACCCTTGGCGCCGAGCAGGTAGACGATGGCGAAGCCGCAGACGACGAAGGTCGCGACGGCGACGCCCGGCCCCGGAAACGTCGCGTAGAAATCGGTCGTCAGGAGCTGCCGGGAGAGCCTCGGTGGCCCGAGCCCCGCCAGGAGCCGATAGGCGAGGGGCCAGAGGAACATGTAGAAGAAGGCGGCGAGAGGCACCAGGGCGAGCAGCCGCGACCGCAGCGGCTTGGGCCGGATGCCGATCTTCTCGAGCAGCCAGCGGCAGAAGTCCTGGAGAGCGACGAGATGGCAGCCCCAGCCGCAGAAGAAGCGGCCGAAGAGGGCGGTCGCGGCGATCGCCGCCAGGAAGAAGATCGCGCCGGCGTTGACGATGCCGCTGCGGCCCAGCTCCATGGCTTCCGACGGCTCGAGCGGCGTCATGGTTCGACCGCGAGCGAGCCAATGGGCGACGTGCGCCGCCACCAGAACGTGGATACCGACGAGCACCGCGGCGCGCCGCCGCGACATCCGCGAGCGGCGCGGCCGTGGCGCAGGCGAGGGCAAGACTCGCAGGGGCGAGCTGCCGGGCTCGGAACGGCGGCGGGGCGAGGACACGTCGGAGCTCTCCGCCGCCGATCCTACCTAGATCGCGACCCGACGAAGGAGGCCACGTCGTGCCGCCGCGCTCCGCTGGTTCGGGTCAGGGTCGGGGCGAGGGCGGTGGAGCGTCCGCCGGACGTGCGCCGGCGAGCAACTTCTCGGCGTCGACGATCGAGAGCAGCTCCAACTCGAAGGTGATCGCGCCGCTCTGGGCGCCGGGGAATCCCTCGTTGCGCGCCGCGGGGATCCAGCAGTAGCGCTTCTCTTCGAGCGCCATCCCCTCCAGACAGTCGGCGAAGGAGGGCATGACCTTGTCCATCGGGAAGAGCGTGGGCCGGCCCTCGGCGTAAGAGGAGTTGATCGGTTCGCCGGTCGGTCGCCAATAGGTGAAGTTGACCATCGCGCCGTCGGTGCGCGTGAGCCGCGCCGAGCCCTTGCCCGCCTGGACGGTCACTACCGAGGCGCCGAATCGGGTCGAGCGCGCCTTGGGGTCGGGCTCGGCGAGGTAGCGCGGCGGGCTGGGGATGCGGCCGATGTCCTCGAGCGCGACGTCGAACACGGCCGGCTCGCGCCGGCCGGTCTTCGGGTTGGGCGGCACGCGGTCACCGGGGAACCACCAGCGGCGGATCTCCCCCTTGACCATCGTCTTCATCGCTTCGCGCCATGCCGGGAAGGTATGGCGGACCTGCATCCGCTGCGGCCGGCCTTGCGCGAAGCTGTTCTGGAAGACCTCGCCGGCGGGGGAGCGGCCGATGACGAAGAGCGCCACCACGTCCTGATCGGAGGGCGGCTGTCCACCGACGATCCCCTGGCGCAACACCTTGTAGGCGAGGCCCGACGGGAGCCGAACGGCGTCCTGCGGCGGCGCGACGAGCTCGCTCGCCGTGGGCGCTGGAGGCTCGGGCACGGGGCGCGCCGGAGGCGGGGTCCCACGTTGCAGCCCTTGCGGCGCCTGGGCGAGGAGAAGGGAAGCCGCCAGCGACGCGACGAAGGCGACGGCTGCGGTGCGGAACGGATCTGGGCGTAGGGGTGCTTTCAGCATGGCGTTCGAAGGGCAAATGTCTGCAACCCACGAGCCACCTCCGAGATCGAGGGCGCCGGAGCGCCGCCGGGGCGGGAGAAGCGGCATCCGACGGGGTGTCCAGAGCTGTCCGCTCGAGATTCCAGAGCTGACGACGGGAAAGTGAACGCGCTCGCCGTGCCACGCGGACGCCGGACCTGAGCCATTCTGGCGCCGGGGGTCGGTCGGGCCTTCTGCTAGCATGCCGTCAGTGGGCGAGCCACGGCGTGTCTACAAGATCGTTTTCCAGAGCCAGGGTCAGGTGGTCGAGCTCTACGCCCGCCAAGTCGGCCAGGGCGTGCTGTTCGGCTTCGTGGAGGTCGAGGACCTGATCTTCGGCGTCCGCTCGGAGCTCGTCGTCGACCCCTCCGAGGAGAGCCTGCGCCGCGAGTTCGGCGCAGCCAAGCGGCTCTTTCTGCCGCTGCACGCGGTGATCCGGATCGAAGAGGTCGAGCGCGAAGGGACGCCGCGGGTGCGCAACAGCAGTGAAGGCGAGGCGCTCGTCCGGCCCTTCCCGGTCCCCGTGGTCCGTCCCGGAACGCCTCCGTAGCGCGGGTACGCCCCAGTCGGGACGTTTCCGGGCAAACCTCACACCCCGGCCGGCCGTATAGGTCTTTTGGACCGTCTCGATTCGGGCGCTGGAGGTTCGCGCCCCGGAGCGCCGCACTCATGATCCGACTTCGCAACCTTCATAAGAGCTACCCGATGGGAGGCTCCAAGCTCGAGGTCCTCAAGGGGATCGACCTCGACATCGGCGGCGGCGAGCTGGTCTCGGTGATGGGGGCGTCGGGCTCGGGGAAATCGACTCTGATGAACGTCATCGGTCTGCTCGATCGCTTCGACGAGGGCGAGTACCGCCTCGACGGCGTCGACATGGCGGACCTGTCCGAGACGAAAGCGGCCCGGTACCGGGGCCAATTCATCGGCTTCGTGTTTCAGTCGTTCCACTTGATCCCCTTCAAGACCGCGACCGAGAATGTCGCGCTGCCGCTCTACTACCAGGGAATGGGACGCCGTGACCGCAATCGCCAGGCGGAGGAGTACCTCGACAAGGTCGGGCTGACCGAGCGCGCGCACCACCTGCCGAAAGAGCTCTCGGGCGGCGAGCAGCAACGAGTGGCGATCGCCCGTGCGCTCGCCTCGCAGCCCAAGGTGCTGCTCGCCGACGAGCCCACCGGGGCGCTCGATTCGGTCACGTCGCGCGAGGTCATGGCGGTCCTTCAGGGCATCCAGCAGGACGGCGTCACCGTGATCATCATCACCCACGAGCACGACATCGCCGAGATGACCGACCGTATCGTCCACCTCGTCGACGGCAGAATCGTCGAGGACTACGCGACCGCGCGCGCCGGGGGCGAGTCGGTTCTCACCCTGCCGGCCGCGCCGGCCGCCGCCGCGCCTGGCGCGGAAGAAGCGCGGGCGTGATCGACCGCGACACTTGGGGAGAGATCCTCGACGTCGTCTCGCGCAACAAGCTGCGCACCATCCTGACCGGTTTCGCGGTCGCCTGGGGGATCTTCATGCTGGTGGTCCTGCTCGGCTCCGGCAACGGCCTCGCCCACGGCATCGAGTACCAGTTCCGCGACGACGCCATCAACAGCATCTGGGTCTCCGCCGGGCAGACCTCGACGCCCTACAAGGGCCTCCAACCCGGCCGCCGGGTGCGCTTGAAGAACGAAGACTACGACGAGGTCACGACACGGATCCCCGGCGTCGAGTACTCCTCGGCGCGGTTCTGGATCTTCGGCAATCAGCAGGTCACCTACGGCAACGAGACGGGCAGTTTCACGATCCGCGCCGTGCACCCGGGGCACAAGGTGCTCGAGCGCACCACGGTGACCGCGGGCCGCTACATCAACGACCTCGACCTCCGCGGCTTTCGCAAAGTGGCGGTGATCGGGACGCTGGTCGAGGACGCGCTGTTCGGCGACGGTTCCGCTGTCGGCAAGCAGATCGCGATCAACAAGATCGCCTTCCTGGTCGTCGGCGTCTTCGACGACGAGGGGAGCGACCGCGAGAAAGAGTTCATCTACCTGCCGATCTCGACGGCGCAGCGGACCTTCAACGGCCAGAACAACATCTCGCAGATCCTCTACACCACGGGCGACGCCTCGCTCGCCCAGAGCCAGGTGATGGCGGGAGACACCCGCGAGATCCTGGCGGTCAACCACACCTTCGATCCCGAGGACATGCGCGCCCTCTTCGTCAACAACAACGTCGAGAACTTCCAGCGCTTCGTGGCGATGATGGTGGCGATCCGTGGCTTCGTCTGGGTGGTCGGCATCGGCACGCTGATCGCCGGCGTCGTCGGTGTCTCGAACATCATGCTGGTGGCGGTGCGTGAGCGGACGCGGGAGATCGGCGTGCGCAAGGCGATGGGCGCGACCCCGATCTCGATCGTCGGCCTGATCCTGATGGAGTCTGTCGTCATCACCGCGGTCGCGGGCTACCTGGGGTTGATCGCCGGAGTCGGCGTGCTCGAGGGCGTGTCGGCGCTGCTGCCGGCGGAGTCGTCGTTCTTCCGCAATCCCGAGGTCGACCTGCGCGTCGCCGTCGCGGCGACGATCCTGCTCGTCTTCGCGGGGATGGTGGCGGGGTTCTTCCCGGCACGCCGCGCGGCGGCGATTCGCCCGGTCGAAGCTCTGCGCGACGAGTAACGGCGCGCGCAAGGAGAGAAAACGACGATGTTCGACCTCGACCACTGGCAGGAGATCTGGGCGGCGCTCTCGAAGAACCGTCTGCGGACCTTCCTGACCGCCTTCGGCGTCTTCTGGGGGATCCTGCTCCTGGTGCTTCTGCTGGGCTCGGGCAACGGCCTCGCCAATGGCGTCAACTCGGGCTTCTCGGGCATGGCGACCAACAGCGTCTTCGTCTGGGCGATGCGAACCAGCAAGCCCTACGCCGGCCTGCCCGCCGGGCGGCGGATCGAGTTCGACGACGCCGACTGGCGCGCGGTCGAGGCGCAGATTCCCGAGGCCGAGACGATCGCGCCGCGGTTGCAGCTCGGCGGTTGGCGCGGCGGCGCCCGGGTCTCGCGCGGACAGAATTCCGGAACCTTCACTGTCACCGGTGAGTTGCCGGCGATCCAGCGGGTCCAGTCTCTGGCCGTGACTTCGGGCCGCTTCGTCAACGACCTCGACATCGAGAACCGACGCAAGGTGGCGCTGATCGGCCAACGTGTGCGCGAGATCCTCTTCGACAAGGACGAGGAGCCGATCGGCGGCGCGTTCGAGATCAACGGCGTCCAATTCAAGGTGATCGGCATCTTCAAGTCGCGCCAGACGGGGCGCGATGCGGACGAGGTCGCGCAATCGGTCATCGTGCCCTTCACCACCTTCCAGCAGGCCTTCAACGCCGTCGGCAGAGTGCACTGGTTCGCGCTGGTCGGCCGTGACGGCGTTGCAGCGGAGGAGCTCGAGAAGAAGACGCTGGCGCTGCTCCAGAACCGGCACAAGATCGCGCCGGACGACCGTCGCGGCATCGGCTCGTTCAACCTTCAAGAGGAGTACGACAAGATCCAGGGACTGTTCACCGGTATCCGCGCGCTGATGTGGATCGTCGGTCTCGGTACGCTCGCGGCGGGCGCCATCGGTGTGTCGAACATCCTGTTGATCGTCGTGCGTGAGCGCACCAAGGAGCTCGGCATCCGGCGGGCGGTGGGTGCCACGCCCTGGAAGGTACGTGGCCAGATCCTGCTCGAAGCGGTGCTCCTGACCTCGGTCTCCGGGCTCGCCGGCCTGATGCTCGGAGTCTTTCTGCTCGAGGTGATCGGCAGCCTGCTGCCGGCGACCGGCGCCAACGGCGAACCGAGCATGTTCCAAGCGCCGGGAGTGGATCTCGGCGCCGTGACCTGGGCTCTGGCCGTCCTGGTCGCGGCGGGTACCGTCGCCGGATTCTTGCCGGCGCAGCGGGCGGTCTCGATCAGCCCGGTCGAGGCGCTGCGCGCCGATTGATCGGATGCCTGTCTCCAAATCGTATCGTGAGGAAACCCCAGTGAAGAAAGTTCTTGGCATCGTGCTGCTCGTCTTGTTCGTCGCCGGCGTCCTGGGCACCGGCTATTTCCTGGTCAAGAAGTCGCAGAAGAAGCCGGTGCTGTTCCAGACGGGGACGGCGACGCGCGCGACCATCGTCAAGAAGACGGTCGCGACCGGCTCGGTCGTGCCGCGCAAGGAGGTGGCGATCAAACCGCTGGTCTCCGGCATCATCGAGGAGCTCCGGGTCGAACCCGGGCAGCAGGTCCGAGCCGGTGATTTGCTCGCCAAGGTGCGCGTGATCCCCAACATGGTGCAGCTCTCGGGCGCCGAGTCGCGCGTCAACCAGGCGGGGATCTCGCTCGCCGACGCCGAGCGCGAGCTCGAGCGGCGGCGGCGGCTCTTCGCCGAGGGCACCGTCGCCGAGGCGGAGCTGCAGAGCGCCGAGATCGCCTGGCAGCAGGCCACCGAGGAGCTCGCGGCGGCCAAGGACAACCTCGACATCGTACGCAAGGGCACTAGCGAGCGGGTCGGCTCGTCATCGACCACGCTGGTGCGCTCGACCATCTCCGGCACGGTGCTCGAGGTACCGGTGGAGGAGGGTAACTCGGTGATCGAAGCCAACAATTTCAACGACGGGACGACGATCGCCTCGATCGCGGACCTGGGCGACATGATCTTCGAAGGGAAAGTCGACGAGTCGGAAGTCGGCAAGATCCGCGAGGGCATGGAGCTCGTGCTCACGATCGGCGCGGTGCCGGACAAGAAACTCGCCGCGCGCCTCGAGCGGATCGCGCCCAAGGGCGTCGAGGAGGAGGGGGCGATCCAGTTCGAGATCCGCGCGGCGCTCGAGCCGCAGGAAGACGTCACCATCCGCGCCAACTACAGCGCCAACGCCGACATCGTGCTCGACCGGCGCGAGGACGTGCTGGCGATCGACGAAGGCCTGCTGCAGTTCGACGACGGCCAGGCCTATGTCGAGGTGGAGACCGCGCCCCAGACCTTCGAACGCCGCGATCTCGAGGTCGGCCTCTCGGACGGCTTGCAGATCGAAGTGATTTCGGGCCTCGCCGAGGGCGAGAAGATCAAGAACCCCAATCCAGACCTCGCCGGCGGGCCGCGCGGCCGCTGACGAAACGGCGCCGGAGCGCAGCGGACCTCAGGAGTCAGTCTCCTCCCCGGTGCCCAGCTCGAGCGCCGCGCTCTCGACGGCGCGCGGTTCTTCGAGGCGCTTGTCGGAAGTGGTTTCGAGCGTCTCGAGACGCCGGCCCTGCGGCACGACGCGGCTGGTGAAGGAGCGGGCCGCTGCGTTGTGCGCCTTGACCGCGTCCTCGAGCCCCTTGCCGACGCGATCCAGGTGCTCGGCGAAGACGCGCACGCGATCGTAGAGCTCGCGCGCTACGTCGGAGATCTCGCGGGCGTTGGCGGCCAGGCTCTCCTGCCGCCAACCGTAGGCGACCGTCTTCAATAGGGCGACGAGCGTCGCGGGCGTGGTGATCAGCACGCTCTGGCGGAACGCGTCCTCGATCAGCGTCGGGTCTTGCTCGAGGGCGGCCGAGAAGAAGGACTCGCCCGGCAGGAAAAGGACGACGAACTCGGGCGCGTCGTCGAACTGGTCCCAGTAGCGCTTCTCCGAGAGCTTGCCGATGTGCGTGCGTACCTGGCGCGCGTGGCGGACGAGGTGCGTGCGCCGCTCCTCCTCGTCGGTCGCTTCGACCGCCGACAGGAAGGCGTCGAGCGGGGCCTTGGCGTCGACCACCACCTGCTTGCCGCCCGGCAGCTGGACAACCATGTCGGGGCGGAGCCGCCCCTCCTCCCCTGTCACGGTCTCCTGGGTCAGGAAGTCGACCCGATCGACCATGCCGGCGAACTCGACCGTGCGGCGCAGCTGGACCTCACCCCAATTGCCGCGGACCTCGGGGCGGCGCAGCGCGGTCACCAGCTTGTTGGTCTCGCGCACGAGCCCCTCTTGCGAGCTGCCGAGGCCGCGCAGTTGCTCGCCGAGCTGCCCGTACGCGGCCTGCCGCGTCTGCTCGAGCTCCTGGATCCCCTTCTCGTAGCGAACGAGCTGCTCGCGCAGCGGCGTGACCAGGGTCTCGATCGCCTGCCGGCGCTGCTCGAGCTCGCCGGAGGCCTCCTTGCGCGTGGCCTCGAGCCGCTCCTGAGCGAGGTCGAGGAACATCTTGTTGTTCTGCGACAGCGCTTCGCTCGCGAGGCCGCGGAAGGCGTCGGCCAGTTTCTTCTGCGCCTCGCCGAGCAGCGCCTCCTTCTCGGCCATCTGCTCGCGCTCCTCCTCGAGCCGCGTCACGAGCTCCGCTTCGCGGGCGCGCAACGTCGAGACCTCGCCGCGCAGGGTTTCGAGCCGCTCGCGCTCCGCCACGAGCTCGGCGCGCGCCTGGGCGAGCTCGCCCTCCCGCCCCTCGAGCCGCGTCGCGAGCGCGATCCGCGCCGACTCCGCCTCGGCGCGGGCGAGCGCCGCAGCCTGGGCCAGCCGCCGCTGCACCATCGCACGGATGAACAGCGCCACGCCCAGGGCCGGCAGCAGCGCGACGAGGACCTTCAGCCAATCGGGCACGGCACGAGGCTAACAGAGGCGTGGGCTCGCTCCGCTCGGACTTGGTTCGTGCTGATTCGAGTGTCGGGTGTCTCTGGTGGCTTGGCGTGGAGCGTTCCCTTCTCTGCGCAGGAACCGGCCCTCGAGTGGGCGGGACTGCTCGGGCCTGCGCTCCGCCCGCCCGCGAAGCTCGCTGGCGCTCGCTTCGTCTTGCCTGGGGGGCGGGCTACGAAGCTTCCTCCGCAGAGAAGGGACCGCTCCCCGCGTCTCGTTCGTGCCAGGGAGGGACAGAAGCTCCCCGTGCCTTGTCGGCGTGAACGCCTCCTCTTGTCATCCGCAACGTCTGCCCCTGCCAGCCTGAACGCTTCTTCTTGTCATCCTGATCGCTTGCCCCTGTCATCCTGAACGTTTGCCCCTGTCATCCTGAACGAAGTGAAGGATCTTGCGCCGTCGCCTGAAGAAGCGAGGAGGGCGGTTCCTCGCCGCCCACGCAAGGTCCTTCGCTGCGCTCAGGACGACGGGGGGGAGGTTGGAGCTTGTGTAGCTCCCCGGCACGAACGAGACGCGGTGTGCGTGGGTCCCTTGCCGGAGGAAGCTTGAGGGCTCGCTTGCGAAACGACGCGGGTGCCTCCGCAAACGCCGCGAGACCGAACGCAGCCGGCCGCTCCAAGAGACTCCAGGCGGACGGCGGTTCCGCAGGCAAGGGACCCACCTACACCGCCCCGCCACCAGAGACGCCCAACAACTCGAATCAGCACGAACCAGGAACGAGCGGAGCGAGGCGACGAGCCGAGAACGCCATGGTCCGCTCGGGCCTCAGCGACAGTCGAGCAGGACCTTCCCCGAGGTCTCGCGGGCTTCGAGCGCCTGGTGCGCTTCGGCGGCGCCGGCGAGCGGCAGGATCCGTCGATGGCGACGGTAAGCGCTGCCGCTCGCGGCGACCGACGGCGACGCGCTCCCAGCGTTCGAGGAGCTCGTCGCGCTCGCGGACGTAGTCGTAGAGGCGTCGCCGAGACGAGCGTGCGGCTGCCCAGGATCGGCCGCGGCGAGAAGGGCTCGATCATTCCGCTCGACTGACCGAAGACGACCAGAGTGTCCACGCAGCCAAGTGGCCTTCACCGAACCGGCGAAGGTCGACCGGCCGACAGAGTCGAGCACGACGTCGCAGCCCTGCCGCAGCGGTGAGCTCGAGCACCCGCTCGGCGAAGTCGGTCGCGGTGTAGAGGATCGCATGGTCGCAACCGGCGGCGCGCGCGGCCTCGGCCTTCGCCTCGGTCGAACAGGTACCGAAGCACCGTCGCGCCCGCCGCCTTGGCGATCTGGGTCGCAGCAGGCCGACGCCGCCGGCGACCGCGTGGACGAGAACGGTCTGGCCGGCCGCGAGCCGGCCGATCGGTGCGCACCAGGTAGTCGGCCGTCATCCCCTGGAGTGGCAGCGCCGCGGCCGTGCTCGTCGCAGAGCTCCGCGGGCACCGGTAGCAGCCGCGATCGGCCGCAGCACGATCGACTCGGCGTAGGCGCCGGCGCCGTCGATGAAGGCGACGCGGTCGCCGATCGCGACCGCGGTCACGCCCTCGCCGACGGCCGCGATCACGCCGCGCCCTCCTTGCCCAGCCCGCCGGCAAGCGGGCCCGGAGAGTAGAGGCCGGTGCGTAGGTAGACGTCGATGAAGTTGACGCCGGCGAAGGCGATGCGGACGCGCGCCTCACCCGGCCCCGGCGCGCGGCTCGGGGATCTCGTCGAGGACGAGGACGCTCCGGGCCCGCCGGTCGACGTGGACGCGGATCGCCTTCACGGTTGCGCTTCGGAGCGCCAGGGCGTGGTCTGGTAGTCGGGGAAGGGTGGACGAACCGGTAACTCCGGTCGGCCCCGCTCGAGCGCCTCGAGCAGCAGCTCGACCCCCTTCTCGAGCTGCGGGTCGCGGCCGTCGCGGAAGTCGCGCGGCGTGATCTCGATCTCGAAGTCGGGGGTCGACCCCCAGGTTCTCGACCTCCCACTTGCCGTTGATGGTGTAGAGCCCGCCGCGCGGCGCGGTGACCCTGCCCGCCGTCGATCGCTCCGGGTAGTCCCAGATGCCGACGAGCCCGCCCCAGGTGCGGGTGCCGACGAGCGGTCCCAGACCCTTGTAGCGAAACATCCAGGGGAGCGCGTCGCCGCCGGAGCCGGCGTGGCGGTTGATCAGCATCGCCTTCGGACCGTAGAGCGCGCCGGCGGGGGAGACCATGTCCGTACCCGCGCGCGCCGCGACGCCCCACATCGGCTCGCGCGCTAGCAGCTCGACGAAGTAGTCGGCGATCAGGCCGCCGCCGTTGTAGCGCTCGTCGACGAGCAACGCCTGCTTGTCGATCTGCGGAAAGAAGTAGCGGTTGAACGACTCGTAGCCCGCGCCGGCGGTGTTGGGGAGATGGAAGTAGCCGATCCTGCCCTCGGACAGCCGCTCGACGGTGCGCCGGTTCTCCTCGACCCAGGCGCGGTAGCGCAGGCGCCGCTCGTTGGCGATCGGGATCACCGTCGCGTCGCGGGCGCCCTTGCCCGCGGGGTCGGCGGCGAGACGGATGCGCACGCGCTTGCCGGCGGTCGCCTCGAAGGCGGCGTAGATCGAATCGGGGGGCGCGACCACGCGCCCCTCGACGGCGATCAGGTAGTCGCCGACCTTGGCGCCGACCTCCGGCTTGTCGAGCGGGGCCTCGAGCTCGGGGTTCCAGCTCTCCCCGGAGTAGATGCGCGCGACGCGGTAGCGGCCGTTCTCGATCGTCCAATCGGCGCCGAGCAGCCCGCCGGGAACCTCCTTGGCCTTGGCGCCGTCGCCGCCGCCGACGTACATGTGGCCAACCGAGAGCTCGCCGAGCGCCTCGGTCAGCAGGTAGTTGAGGTCGTCGCGGTCGGCGAGGCCGTCGAGGTAGCGCTCGTAGCGTCGCTCCGCGGCCTCGAGGTCGAGGCCATGGTGATTCGGGTCGTAGAAGAAGTCGCGCTCGAGACGCCAGGCCTCGTGGTAGATCTGATGCCACTCGGCGCGCGGAGCGACGAGCGTCTCGAGCGCGCCGACGGCGATCTCGCCCTTGCCCGCCTCGATCGCCTCGCCCGCAGGCACGATCGACCAGTCGTCGCCGGCGCGGACGAGCATCTTCTCGCCGTCGGCCGAGACGTGGACCTCGGCGATCTTGTCGGCGAGCTTCTTCGCTTCGCGCTTCTCGATCGAGTAGTGCCAGAGCTCCCCGGCGCCCAGGTCGTCCTCGGCGTCGGGGTCGACCAGCTCGGGCGCCGCGAGCAGCACCAGCTCGCCCGCCTTGCCCGGGGCGAGCGCCTGCCAATAGGCGGCTTCGATGCCCGGCGCGGCGACCAGGCGCCGCGCGATGCCGTCGAAGTCGACACGGGTAGCAGGTGGCGCGGCGCTCTTGTCCGGCTCCTCGTCGGCCTTCTTGCCGGCTGCTCCCTTGGCCGTCTTGGTTCCTTTCGCCTCGCCGCCCTTCTCGTCGTCCACGGCGGCCTCGCCCTTCTCCTCGTCGCTCTCCGGCGGGAAGGGGGACTCGGTGTCCGCGGCGAGCAGCGCCAGCCAGAGCGAGCGCGACACCGGGTGCTCGACGCTGGTCATGTCGAGCCAGGGGGCGGTCGGTCCGAAGTCGGTCGAGGCGGCGAGCCAGAGGTACTTGCCGGAGGCGTCGAAGACCGGCAGGACCGCGTCGGCGAGGCCGTCGGTCAGCGGCCGGGTGCGGCCGCTCGCGAGCTCGTGGAGCCAGATCGAATGGATCTGGGTCGTCCCCCGCTTGCTATAGGCGAGCCAGCGCGAGTCGGGGGACCAGGCCGGGTCGAGCGTGCGCGCCGGGTGGTCATAGGTGTCGGTGTCGACCTTCGTCCATTGCCCCGAGGCGACGTCGACGATCCAGAGGCGGAGCGCCTGGTCGGTGAGCGCGATCCGCTTGCCGTCCGGCGACCAGACCGGTCGGTAGAGGAACGCCGGCTCGGGCGGCGCCAGGGCGCGAGCCTCGGCCAGGCCGTCGGCGGGCGCCAGGTGGAGGGCAGCCTCGCCGGTGGCGTCGGAGGTCCAGGCGAGCGTCTTGCCGTCGGGGGACCAGGCCGGGTCGCGGTCGGCGCCGCGCGACGAGCGGGTGATGTTGCGCGCGTCCCCCTTCTCGGCGGGAACCGTGAAGATCTCGCCGCGCGCCGAGACGACCGCGCGCGCGCCCGTGGGAGAGATCGCGGCGGCCTGGACCTGGTCGCCGACCTTCTCGTAGCGGGCGCGGGTCGCCTCGAGCTCGGAGGCGATCGAGATCTCGGGGAAGCTGACCGCGCCGCTCGCGAGGTCGAAGAGGCCGATCTCGCCGAAGCGCTCGAAGACGACCGCGCCCGGGCCGGCCTGGGCGAACTTGAGGTCGAGCCCGTCGTTGGCGAAGA
This sequence comes from uncultured Acidobacteriota bacterium, assembly GCA_963700315.1. GTDB lineage: Bacteria > Acidobacteriota > Thermoanaerobaculia > Multivoradales > JAGPDF01 > JACTMI01. The sequence continues at coordinate 607,463 of CAVOXC010000013.1, forward strand.
CCCGCTCGACGGCGTCGGTCGCCGGGTCGTGGCGATAGAGCGTCACCGTGCCGTCGCGATCGGAGAGGAAGTAGACGCGACCGTCCTCGGCCCAGGTGGGGTAGGAGTCGTTCGAGCGCTCGCGCGGCACCGGGTGGAGCTCGAGCGAGTCGAGATCGACGATCCAGACGAAGGTCGCCTCGCCGCCGCGGTAGCGCTTCCAGGCGAGCTGGAAGCGCTGGTGCGGCATGTACGCGAGTCGCTTGCCGTCGGGAGAGAAGCTGCCGGTGTAGGCCTCGGGGAGCGGCAGCCGCTTCGGCCAGCCGCCGACCGCCGGGACGGTCCAGAGGCGCTCGTCGTTGACGCCGTTGTCGCGATAGCTGCGGAAGAGCACGCTCTTGCCGTCGCGCGTCCAGCCGACCGCGCGGTCCTCGCCCGGGTGGTAGGTGAGCCGGAGCGGCTCACCGCCGCCGGCGGGCATCACGTAGACGTCGAGGTTGCCGTCGTATTCGCCAGTGAAGGCGACCGAGCGGCCGTCCGGCGAGAACTGCGGATCGAGCTCGCGCCCGACGCTCGCGGTCAGCCGCCGGGCGGCGCCGCCGGCGCGCGGCACGCTCCAGAGGTCACCGGCGAAGCGGAAGGCGATCGACTCGGCCGACAGCGTCGGCTCGCGCAGGAGACGGACCGGCTCTTCGGCGGACGACGGCGCGACGAGGACGACGAGGAGGAGAGCGGACAGGGCGGCGACGAGCTTGCCGGACTTGGACATGAGACCTCCAGCCGAGAGATGGGGACGGGGCGAAACGGCCGACCCCCCGACGATACAACGAGCCCTCCGCTGGCTCGAAGCGGTCGACCGCGCCGGAAGATCTAGAGGCGCAACACCGCGGCGCCGGAGAGCGTACCGGCGCGCAGCGCGGCGAGCGCCTCGTTGGCCTGGTCGAGAGGAAAGAGCGCGACCTTCGGCCGTAAGGGAATCTCGGCGGCGAGCCGGAGCAGCTCCTCGCCGTCGCGGCGGGTGAGGTTGGCGACCGAGCGGATCGTCCGCTCGCCCCAGAGCAGCTCGTAGGGGAAGGCGGGAATGTCGCTCATGTGGATGCCGGCGCAGATCACGCTGCCGCCCTTGCGCACGGCGGCCAGCGCCGCCGGCACCAGCTCGCCCGCCGGCGCGAAGATCAGCGCGGCGTCGAGCGGGGCGGGCGGCGCGTCGTCCGAGCCACCCGCCCAGACCGCGCCGAGGGAGCGCGCGAAGGCCTGCCCCGCCCGGTCGCCGGGCCGGGTGAAGGCGAGGACCTCGCGTCCCTGGTGGATCGCGATCTGGGCGAGCAGGTGGGCGGCCGCCCCGAAGCCGTAGAAACCGAGGGTCCGAGCGTCGCCCGCCAGGCGCAGCGCCCGGTAGCCGATCAGGCCGGCGCAGAGCAGCGGCGCGGCGGCGACATCCTCGAAGCCGTCGGCAAGGGGAAAGGCGTAGCGCGCGTCGGCGGCGCAGCGCTCGGCGAAGCCGCCGTCGCGCGTGTAGCCGGTGAAGAGCGGCCGGTCGCAGAGGTTCTCTTCGCCGCGGCGGCAGAACGCGCATCCGCCGCAAGTGCCACCGAGCCAGGGCACGCCGACCCGCTGGCCGAGCGTGAAGCCCGCGACCTCGGCGCCGATCCCAACCACCTCGCCGACGATCTGGTGCCCGAGCACGAGCGGCAGCTTCGGCGCCCCGAGCTCGCCGTCGACGATGTGCAGATCGGTCCGGCAGACCGCCGCAGGCGCGCACCGAAAGCAGCAGGTCGCGCGGCCCGCAGACCGGTTCCGCGATCCGCTCGGGCCGCAGCGGCTCGCCGGCGCGATGCAGCACCATGGCTCGCACGAATCGATCTTAGTCGACGCCTTGCCGCTTGCGCGGACGGCGACCCGACGTCGGTCGATCGTTCGAACCGCCCCAGTGAAGTGGCAGGGCTGGCATCGTCTCGGCGCCTCGCGATGGGGCCTAGTGCCCGATCCGACAGTCCCTTGGCTGCCGCTTTCGTGGACGCTCGTCCTGCCGCGGTCGACCGCTGAGAAGGCTCCAGTGAAGGGGGAGGCCAGGGATCGTCTCGGCGCTTCGCGGTCGGGCGTGGCGCTTGCCCGACGCCCGTCACGTGCCGCTTTCGCGGGCGATCGTTCTGCCGCGAGCATTGGCCGTCGGGCTCGAGGTTCGCGGGATCGGCTAGGCTTGGCGAAAGCGGCGTTGGCGCGGCGCGGCGGGAGCCGCCCGCAGGACCCGCACCACCCGCACGAAAGGAGACCGCCGATGCGTCCAACTTCCATTCGGTTTGCCGCTGCCCTACTTCTCGCTGCCCTAGCCCTGCCCGCGGCCGCGCAGCGCGGCGACGATGCCAGTCGCAAGAGCAAGAACGGCCGGGCGGAAGGGACGATCGCCGGGGTCGAGGTCCGGGTCGAGTACGGCCGGCCGAACGTCAATGGGCGCGCGGTGTGGGGCGCGCTCGTCCCCTACGGCAAGGTCTGGCGCACGGGGGCGGACGAGGCGACGACGATCACTTTCGCCCAGGACGCCCTGGTCGAGGGGAAGGCGCTCGCCGCCGGCACCTATGCGCTCTTCACCATCCCCGGTGAGAAGGAGTGGCAGATCGTCTTCAACAAGATCGCCCGGCAGTGGGGCGCCTTCGAGTACGACGCCGCCCAGGACGCTCTGCGCGTCACCGTCGCGCCCGAGGCCGGCGAGCTCGTCGAGGCGTTGGATTTCGTCGTCGAGGCGGACCGCGTGGTGGTGCTCTGGGAGAAACTGCGCGTCGGCTTCCGCGTCGCTCCAGCATCCTGATCGATCCGGATTGCCGTCGTGCCGGAGAGGAGCCGTAGATGAGCGCCACCCGCACCGAGCGGGACAGCCTGGGTGAGGTCGAGGTCGGGGTCGACGCCTATTGGGGCGCGCAGACCGAGCGCGCCCGCCGCAACTTCCCGGTCTCCGGTCTCCGCTTCCCGCGCCGCTTCATCGCCGCGCTCGGTCTGATCAAGGGGGAGTGCGCGGCGGTCAACGCCGAGCTCGGGATCGTCGCGCCGGAGCTCGCGGCGGCGATCCGGGTCGCGGCCGCCGAGAGGTCCACGACGGGAAGCTCGACGGGCACTTTCCGCTCGACGTCTTCCAGACCGGCTCCGGCACGTCGACCAACATGAACGCCAACGAGGTGATCGCGAACCGGGCGATCGAAGCCCTGGGTGGCGTCATCGGGCTCCAAGCAGCCGGTCCACCCCAACGACCACGTCAACGCCGGACAGTCGTCGAACGACGTGATCCCGACGGCGATCCACGTCGCGGCCTACGCGGCGATCGCGGAGGATCTCGAGCCGGCGCTCGGGCGGCTACGGCGATGCTCTGGCCGCCAAGGCCGCGGAGCTCGACGACGTCGTCAAGATCGGCCGCACCCATCTCCAGGACGCCGTGCCGGTGCGGCTCGGCCAGGAGTTCGGCGGCTATGCCCGGCAGGTCGCGGCGGGCCTCGAACGCCTGGCTGCGGCCAAGGTCCACCTGGCGGAGCTCGCGCTGGGCGGCACGGCGGTGGGGACGGGCCTCAACGCGCCGCCCGGCTTCGCCGACCGGGTGATCGCCCGCATGGCCGAACGCGCCGGCCACCCCTTCGTTCCGGCGCGCAACCGCTTCGAGGCGCTCGCCGCGAAGGACGCGGCGGTGGAGGCTTCCGGAGCGCTCAACACGATCGCGGTCTCGTTCACCAAGATCGCCAACGATCTGCGCTGGCTCGCCTCGGGGCCGCGCTGCGGCATCGGCGAGATCGCGTTGCCGTCGCTCCAGCCCGGCAGCTCGATCATGCCGGGCAAGGTCAACCCGGTGATTCCGGAGATGGCGCTGATGGTCGCGGCGCAGGTCATCGGCAACCACCAGACGATCACCTTGGGCGGCCTCTCGGGCAACTTCGAGCTCAACGTCATGATGCCGGTGATCGCGTACAACCTGCTGCAGTCGATCGAGATCCTCGCCGCCGCCGCGGATCTGCTGGCGGCACGCTGCATCGAGGGCCTGACCGCCAACCGCGAGCGCTGCGCGGAGCTCGTCGAGCAGTCGCTCGCCATGGTGACGGCGCTCGCGCCGCGAATCGGCTACGACGCCGCGGCGGCGATCGCCAAGGAGTCCGTGGCGACCGGCAAGACCGTGCGCCAGATCTGCGAGGAGCGCGAGGTCCTCCCCCCCGACGAGCTCGCGGCGGCGCTCGACGCGCGGGCGCAGACAGAAGGCGGAATCGTCGGCGAAGGCTGAGCGGCCCGGCCGCCACCGCACGGCTGACGCGAAAACGCGCTCTGCTCGATCGAGCGTTCTCTTTCCAATGAAGGGGTCGGTGGGTGATCGCCCGGGCGCTGGCGCGAAGAGCCGGAACGCCGGCCCGATCGCCGGAGCCAGGAGGCTTCGTCGGCGCTCACTTCGACTCCGTGATCTCTGCGGGGTGTCCGGCGGTACCGGAGGGGGGTTGGCCGCCAGCGCGGCGCGGGCGCGACAGCCCAGGGCGCTCGCCCATCTCCCCTAAACAGCCCGCTTTCTCGAACGAAGTCCTTGGCGTGCCCACCCCTTGCGACAGCCCTGGGCGGTCACCCGCCTCCCCCTAACAGCCCGCTGTCTCGAACGACGTCCCTGGCGTGCCCGCCCCTTGCGACAGCCCTGCGCGGTGACCTGGCCCCCCCTTAGACAGCACGCTTTCTCGAACGAGGTCCCGAGCACGAACAAACCTTGCGACAGCCCGGTGCAATGACCCGACCCCTCCCTAAACAGCCCGCTGTCTCGAACGACGTCCCTGGCGCGCCCGCACCTTGCGACAGCCCTCCAGGAGTGGGGAGCCGCCGAAAGAAGGGAAGCTCAGCCCATGTGGCGGATCACCGCGTCGCCGAACGCGCTGCACTTGACCTCGGTCGCTCCTTCCATCTGACGGGCGAAGTCGTAGGTCACCGTGCCGGCGTTGATGGCGCCATCCATGCCGCGGACGACGCGGTCCGCCGCCTCGTTCCAGCCGAGGTGACGCAGCATCATCTCGCCCGACAAGATCACCGAGCCGGGATTGACCTTGTCGAGGTCGGCGTACTTGGGCGCCGTGCCGTGGGTCGCCTCGAAAATGGCGTGCCCCGACACGTAGTTGATGTTGCCCCCGGGCGCGATGCCGATGCCGCCGACCTGTGCGGCGAGGGCGTCGGAGAGGTAGTCGCCGTTGAGATTGAGCGTCGCGATGACGTCGAACTCCGCCGGCCGGGTCAGCACCTGCTGCAGCGTGATGTCGGCGATCGCGTCCTTGACCAGCACCCGCCCGGCCGCGAGCGCGTCGCGCTGCTCGGCGTTGGCGGCGGCCTCGCCGCGATCGCGCTTGGTGCGCTCCCACTGCTCCCAGGTGTAGGTGGCGTCGCCGAACTCACGCTCGGCGAGCTCGTAGCCCCAGTTGCGGAAGGCGCCCTCGGTGAACTTCATGATGTTGCCCTTGTGCACGAAGGTCACGCTCTTGCGTCGGTTGTCGAGGGCGTAGCGGATCGCCGCGCGTGCGAGCCGCTCGGTGCCTTCCCGCGACACCGGCTTGAAGCCGATGGCCGCGCTCTTCGGGAATCGGATCTTCTTGAACATCTGGGGGTGGTTCTTCTCGAGAAACTCGAGGATGGCAGCCGTCTCCGGCGTGCCCGCCTCGAACTCGATGCCGGCGTAGATGTCTTCCGTATTCTCGCGGAAGATCACCATATCGACCTTCTCCGGGTACTTGACCGGCGAGGGGACGCCCCGGAACCAGCGCACCGGGCGCAGGCAGACGTAGAGGTCGAGCAGCTGGCGCAGGGCGACGTTGAGCGAGCGGATGCCGCCGCCGATCGGGGTCGTGAGCGGCCCCTTGATGCCGACGAGATACCCGCGAAACGCCTCGACCGTCTCCTCCGGGAGCCAGGTCTGGAAGTTGTCGTAAGCCTTCTGGCCGGCGTAGACCTCGGTCCACTCGATCTTGCGCGCGCCGCCATAGGCCTTCTCGACGGCGGCGTCGAGCACGCGGACGCTCGCGCGCCAGATGTCGGGTCCCGTTCCGTCTCCCTCGATGAAGGGGACGATCGGCCGGTCGGGCACGTGGAGCTTGCCGTTGTCGAGCGTGATCTTCGACCCGGAGGCCGGTACGACGGGCTTGGGATTGGTCATGATTCCCTCCTGAGCCCGCCGATTGTACTGTGCGGGGAAACGCCCGCAGGGGTGGGGCGTCGCGCGCGAAACCCCGTCAGGCGCCGCTCGGCCGGAGTCGCCGGGGGGGTGGATAGGGGAAGAAGTCCGGGAACTCGCCCCTCCGGATCCGCTCCTGCACGGCGATCCACCAGTGCGGCCGGAGCAGATCGCCGTGCACGGCGAGGAACGCCTCCCGCGCCGGGCCTGCGAGGCCGAGGAAGCGGCTGAACTCTTCTGGAAAAACGTCATGCTCGCCCACGTAGAACCAGGGCTCGCCGCCGTCGTCGCGCTCGTCCTCGGGCTCCGGGAGCTCCCGAAAGACGCAGTCGACGAGCGGGCAGAGCTCGTCGTAGTCGTAGAAGACGACGCGACCGTGGCGGGTGACGCCGAAATTCTTCGGCAATAGATCGCCGGGGAAGACGTCGGTTGCCGCCAGGTCCTTGATCGCCTGTCCGAAGTCGATCGCCGCGGCGACCGCCCGCGGCTCGCTCTCCCGGGCGAGGTACAAATTGAGCGGATCGATCCGTCGCTCGGTGTAGAGGTGGCGGATCGACACCGTCGACGCAGTGATCGAGACGCTCTCGGCCGCCGTCGTGAGCAGGCGGTCGAGCAGGGGGCCGGAGAAGCGGGAACGCTCGAACTCGAGGTGCTCGAATTCTTGCGCGTCGACCAGGCGTCCGGCCCGGTCGTGGCGGAAGACCATCCGGTACTTGGCGACGACGTCGGCGCGGCTCGAGGTCTTGGGATAGGCGAAGCGGTCCTTGATCACCTTGAAGACGATGTCGAGCGAGGGCATGGTGAAGACGCTCATCACCATGCCCTCGTCGCCGGGCGCGAGCACGAACGGCTCGTCCGACTGCGCGAGATGCAGGAGCAGGTCGCGGTAGAGGACGGCCTTGCCGTGGCGGTTGTGGCCGAGCGCGATGTAGAGCTCGGCGATCGGCTTCTTGGGCAGGATCGACTTCAAGAAGCGGACGGTCTCGTAGGGCTGCTCGACGTCGACGTGGAAGTAAGAGCGGGTGAAGCCGAAGACCTGGCTGACCTCGTCCTCGCTGAGCAGCAGGGCGTCGATCACCGCGCCGTCGCCGGGGTTGGTCAGCGCCACGACGAGCGGGGTGACTTCGGCCCGGCGCAGGATTCGGCCGACTACATAGGCGCCTTTGTTCCTGTAGAAGAGTGGCGAGAGGACGTCGATCTGCTCGACGGAGTCGCCCGCGAGGCCGCCCTCGAAGGTCTCGTCGATGCGAATGGCGGCGAGCCGCAGATCGCGCTCGAGGTCCTGGAACGGCAGGTCGGTCTGGGCGCCCGCGAGGATGCGCCGGAGCATGCCGGCGCTGTCGCCCGCGGGCGCCAGCGACACGTGCGCCGGCGCTCCCGGGCGGCGCAGCAGGCTCATGGGTGTGGCCGCCACGAACTCGACGGCGGGGTCGACGCCGACGGTCGCGAAAACTCGTCGCGACGCCGAGCTGAAGAAGGTCTCGGCGAGCTCGATATCGGGCCTGCCGGCGATGCGGCCGGCGTAGGCGTCGATCATCGTCGCCCACAGGTCACGTGCGCGGACGGCGTCGCCGAGCTGGCGCTCCAGCTCGTCGAGCGCGGTGCCGAGCACCCGGCCATAGGTTTCCAGGCGCGCCCGGGCGTCGGCCTGCATGGCGTGCCAATCGGCGGCGGCGAAGCGCGCCGGGGCGAGCGCGGTGATCTCGGTGAAGGCGCGGCGGCATTCCTCGTGGGCGCGCACGAGAATCGCGGCGCCGCGGCGGGCGAGATCGGGTCGCATCGCCGCGATCGTATGCCGCCGGACTGCGTGGCCGCACCACGCTCCGAGGCGGGGTCGCTCGCCGCGCTCGTTCTGCGTGAACGCCGATTCGTTTGTTGGGTGTCTCTGGTGGCGAGGCGGTGAGCGTTCCCTCTTCTGGGGAGGAACCGGCCCTCGGGTGGGCGGGTCTGCTCGGGCCTGCGCTTCGCCCGCCCAACGAAGAGGGTGGCGCTTTGGATTGCTGTGGCTGTTGGGGCGGGCTACGAGCCTCCTTCCCAGAAGAGGGAACGCTCCCCGCGTCTCGTTCGAGCCGGGGACCCACGCACACCGCCCCCACTCCAGAGACGCCCAACAGAGAATCCAGCGCGACCGCAAAACCAGCGGGGCGACGGACAGATTCAGCGGCCGAGGACCCTCTCGAGCGTCTCGCGGTGGAGGCCGACGAGGAGCGTCTTGCCGCGCCGGACGATGGGGGCGCGGTAGTTGCCGGTCGGGCCCTTGAGGTCGTCGGGCGAGAGCGACTTCGCGGGATGCTCCTCGACCTTGCGACCGCGCGCGATCCAGACCGTCGAGACCGAGCGCAGCAGAGCGCGGGCATCGGCTTCGTCGAGCGGCGCCTGGCGCGAGGATCGCTCCTGGACGACGGCGACATCGTGGCTCTCGAGCACCTCCCGGGTGCTCGCGCAGCTGTTTCAGGAGGGGCGGGAATAGAACAGGTCGACTCGTTTCACGAGGGGGAGTCTAGCCTGCCCGGCCAGGCAGAGGACGGCCGGTCGCGCGAGTTTCGCGGGGTCTGTTTCCGTCCCCTGTGGCGAGGAGGACACGACGGCTGTGATAGAGACCCGAGCGATGACCGACCGCGCGCTGGAGGCGCTGCAGAGGGTATTCGGCTTCGAGGTCTTCCGCGGCCTCCAGCGCGAAGCGATCGCCGCGGTCGAACAGGGCCGCGATGCCCTGGTCGTGATGCCGACCGGCGCCGGCAAGTCGATCTGCTACCAGCTGCCGGCGCTCTACCTGCCCGGGGCGTGCGTCGTGGTCTCGCCGCTCATCTCGCTGATGCGCGACCAGGTCGCGGCGCTCGAGGAGTATGGCGTGGCCGCGGCGTACCTGAACTCGTCGCAAACCGCGAGCGAGGCGCACGATGTCGAGGAGCGCTTCCGCCGGGGCGAGCTCGATCTGATCTACGTCGCGCCCGAACGGTTGGTCACGCCGCGCTTCCTCGAGCTGCTCGACGCCGTGCCGCTGGCACTCCTCGCGGTCGACGAGGCTCACTGCGTCGCCCAGTGGGGGCACGACTTCCGGCCCGAGTACCTCGCGCTCGGCCTGTTGCGCGAGCGCTGGCCCGCCGTGCCGCGCATGGCGCTCACCGCGACGGCCGATCCGCCGACCCGGCGGGAGATCGTCGAGCGGTTGCTCGCCCCCGGAGCGGCGACGCTCGTTGCCGGATTCGACCGGCCGAACCTGCGCTACCGCGTCGTCGAGCGCGAGGCCGGAACGGCGCAGCTGCTGGCCTTCCTCCGGGCCGAGCACGTCGGGCGAGAGCGGCATCGTCTATCGGCGCACGCGCGCCGGCGTCGAGCAGACGGCGCAGTCGCTCGTCGGCCAGGGCTTCGACGCGGTGCCCTACCACGCCGGCTTCGACGCCGAGACCCGGCGCCGGCACCAGGACCGGTTTCGCGCGGAGGACGGCGTGGTGGTGGTCGCGACCGTCGCGTTCGGCATGGGCATCGACAAACCGGACGTCCGCTTCGTCGCCCACCTCGACCTGCCCGAGAGCCTCGAGGCGTTCTACCAGGAGTCGGGGCGAGCGGGGCGCGACGGCGCGCCGGCGAATTCGTGGCTCGCCTGGGGGCTGCAGGATCTGGTGCTGGCGCGATCGCGCATCGCCCGCTCGGATGCCGACGAGACGCGCAAGCGGGTCGAGCGCTCGAAGCTCGAGTCGATCGTCGGCTATTGCGAGACCGCGAGCTGCCGCCGCCAGGTGCTGCTGCGCTATTTCGGCGAAGAGCCGCCACCGAGTTGCGGTGCCTGCGACAACTGCCTGGCGCCGCCCGCGACCTGGGACGCCACCGTCGACGTCCAGAAGGCGCTCTCCGCGGTCTACCGCACCGGGCAGCGCTTCGGCGCCGCGTACGTGATCGACGTGCTGCGCGGCGACGCCGCGGAACGGGTCCGCGAGCGCGGGCACGATCGCCTCGGCGTCTTCGGGGTCGGCGGCGATCGCAGCGCGCTCGAGTGGCGGGCGATCTTTCGTCAGGTGGTCGCGCGCGGCCTGCTCGAGGCGGACGACGAGGGCTATGGCACGCTCTCTCTCACCGCCGAGGCGCGGCCGATTCTGCGCGGCGCCGAGAGCGTCCACCTGCGCGAGCTGCGGCGGCAGACCGGGAAGGGCAAGCGCAAGCGCCAGAGCGCCAAGGAGCGTCCAGCGCTGGTCGGGCCGGCTGCGGCGGCGCGCTTCGAGCGGCTGCGTAGCCTGCGCCGCGACCTCGCCACGGAACATGGCGTACCGCCCTACGTGATCTTCCACGATGCGACGCTCGAGGCGATCGCGGCGGCGGCGCCGGGGACGCTGGGCGAGCTCGCGGTCCTGCCGGGAATCGGCGAGAAGAAGCTCGAACGCTATGGCGCCCTGGTGCTGGCCGCTCTCGACGCGGCGGCCGGCGGCGACGCCGCAACCTGAGCGGCCCTCGGCTTCAGTCCTCCTCCACCGGCTCGGCTTCGAAGGCGCTGATCTCGCGCCGTTGTTTCTTGGTCGGCCGTCCCGTCCCCTTCTCGCGCCGCACCAGGGGCCGCCGCATCATCCGGAAGAGCGGGTCGGCGGTCGGTCGCGGCGGCGAGAGGTCCTCGAACAGGCGCGGCACTTCGAGCTTCGGCAGCGTCTTGCTGGCGAGCTCGCGGACGACGAGCACGCGCGTCCAGTCCGGCGTGACTTCGGCCTCGACTCTGTCGCCGAGAGCGAGCGTGCGGTGCGGCTTGACCGCGACGCCATTGACCCGCACGCGCGAGAGCTGGCAGGCGCGGCTCGCGAGGCTGCGCGTCTTGTAGACCCGGGCGACATGCAGCCACTTGTCGAGGCGGATCTCCATGTCGCGATCCTAGCGGGCTAGGGCCAGCCAACACTAGCGAAGGGCTGCGACGGCCAGCGCGAAGCAGTGGAAGGCTCTGTACATCACTTCGAGCTTGTCGAATCGACTCAAGATGCGACGAAAGCCATCGAGTCTTCGGAAGAGGCGCTCGATCTCATTGCGGCGGAGGTGCCAGGCTTTGATGTCGGCGCGGGCGGTCCGGGTCCGCCGTCGCTGGCGACCCATCGGCCACGGCGCCCGCCCGGCGACTGAGCTCCGGGCGGGGCCGAGCGTTGTTTCTCATTCACACGTTGAAGCCCGGATGTGTGTCGAAATTGTTGTTGATGATGTTATTGGCGCGCTGTGTCGCCTGTGTCCGCATGGCCAACGATGTGCTGGTGCCTTCAAAGGCGAACCACGACAACCAGCAGACCTGCCACCGCCAGGCGCCGTTATAGCCCCAGCTCGAATCGTTGTTGCCGCTATCGTGGCCCTTGCCGTCAGCGTGGCGTGATTCGTGAAGGATCGTGCCTGCGCGCAGGCTGACACCCTGGTTGTAGAAGAACGGGAGATAGAGGCGCGTCAAATCGTCGGTGAACGGCCCCCATTGTGTGTATGCGATGGAGCCCGGACAGGAGCTCGGACTGCACGACGAGGTGCCGCAGCGCGCATCGAGCTCGTCAATCGCGTTTCGCGCAAACCGGCATCCCCATTCCAGGATGTTCCCGCCGTACGACTCACTCGGAAAGCGCGGTGAGGAATAGGTCAGGCAATAGATACCTGACAGTGCGCGGGAGAGCGGCTTCGTGTTGTTGCAGACGTCGTGGTATCCGAAGCCCTCATCCCAGTCATCCTCGTCGAAGTCGAACGCATCCCAGGCCCAGTCGACGAACGCCTGCCAGCAGATTCTCGGTCCGTAGAGGTTGTCGCCGGACGCATCGAGGTTTGGCACGGAATAGGTGCATGAAGCCATGGCTCAGTCCTCCTTTCCTTTGCAACGAACAACGCTGGGTGCGGTGTAAAGCGAACCCGACTTGGGAGGTGTGAATCCACGTTCCTTCCCATCGTCACGTTCCGACTCGGCAAAGAGCTCCTGAGGCCGTGCCCGGCGAATGCCCAGAATCCAGTGATCTTCCTTGGGCAGCAGGTCCTGCACCTTTTCCATGAGGCCGAGTTCGGCGGCCACCTTGACAGCCTCGATCAGGATCGGTCGAGCGGGCCTCTTCGAGATGATCTTCAGAACCTGGTCGGCGGCTTGCGGGTGACGCGCCGCCACTCGATGGAGCGCATGAACCGCGCCGGTAGACACGAGCATCTCCATGTCGCGGTCGCTTTCACAGCCCTCGCCCTCCTTCTTTTCCGGCAAGGGCTTCAGCGCCGCGCCGACCAGGAATTCCGCGGCGCTTTCATCGCCGACGTCCCCGAGAACGTAGAGGAGATTCCACCGCAGGGTTGTGTCACCGCCTTTGATCTGACGGAAGATACCGGTCACGCTTTGCAGCAGGTCACCAGTGCAGTGGCGGAGAACCTCCACCACGCGGGTGTACTCGAACTCTCCCTCCTTGGTGGCGGTGTTCAGGTAGCGCACAGCCTGACCAAAGAGCCAGGCCGTGGCTGACTTGTCAAATGGGCGAATAGTCGCTTTGTTCTCCAAGCTGTCACTATCGCCGCTCGATGTTTGCTCTTCACAAGACATGCGAAACCTCCTAGCTCGACTACGACAAGATGGGTGTCTTCGGGCCTAGTTCATATCGTTTTTATCTTGAGAAGACCTCCTATTCTGATTGGAGGCTCGGCATTCGATATTCCTGCGGAGATTTCTCCTTCTGACCACGAGCCTCTCGGATGGCCGCCCAACGTGGTTTCGAACCCCGCCAGAGCTTGGTTTCCACATGTCGTCACGATCGATGGAAAAGAGGCTTCGTCAGGGCCCTCACAACATCACCGCGGAGAGAAGGTCTCTTCACCCATCGCATGCCTGCTCCTATGCGTCAGCGCTCATCCCCCATCGGCAACTGGGCGAAACTCCAGCTCCACCGCCATTCCTTTGGCGGGCTCCGAACCGAAGCGTCCAGCGGCCGCCGCGGTGCGCGCTGGCAACCAGCGCTTGGACACGCTGCTCCTCGGCGACGAGCATGGCGAGCGCGGTCGAGATCCCTTGGCCGATCTCGACGTTGGCGCCGCTCAGCTCGACCCGCCCGTCGGCGTCGATCGCCAACCAGAAAGTGAGTCGGCTCGCGCGCGGCCCCTCTTCTTCGCCCTCCGGCGCCGGACCGCAGCGCAGCGCCGGCGAACGAGGCGGGGTGCAGGAAGTCTCGACGAGTGGTGGCCATTGAGCATGTCCCGAGGAGCGATTCGGTTTCGCCCTACCTATGAACGAGTGAGCCGGCGAATTCGGTCAAGCGGCTCCGAAGCCGGTCTCGCGGCGCGGGAGAGGCCCACCCGGCTGGGAGAACCACTGCGCCCGCAGGTGCGCAAGGAGCTGGGCGGCGAACGCTTCGGGTAGCCAGAGCCGTGAAGGCGGTTCGGACTCGAGATGGCGCCTGTCTCCCCGCTCACTGGCTTCCTCCGACCAGCCCCTGATTCTCGGCGGATCCCACGCCGGAGCTCGAGCCCCCAAATGCTGCTCTCGCGGGCGACCGGAGAGGCGCTCTCGAGGCTCCGAGTGGATTCACCGAGGCCGTGAGCGGCCCGCCGAACGTCATGGCTTGATGGGGCGTCTCCTCATGGCTAGAATAGCCATATGCGTCGCGCGGGCATCGCGGAGGCGAAGAACTCTCTGTCGGCTTTGCTCGCCGAGGTGAAGGCGGGCAAGAGCGTGGTGATCGAGGACCGCGGGGTCCCGGTGGCGCGGCTCGAGCCGTTGGCTGCCGCGGAGGATGGCGAGGGGCGGCTGGCGCGCCTGGTCCGGTCGGGCATCGCCGCCGCGCCCCGCACGAAGCTCCCCGCGGCGATCCTCGGGAAACGACCGCCGCGCCCCACGAAGCGGCTGTCGGCCAGCGCTCGGCTCATCGAGGAGCGCGGGAGCGGCCGCTGAAGTTCTGGGACAGCTCGGCGATCGTGCCCCTCCTGGTCGAGGAGGCGGCGACCGGGGAGATGCTTGCGCTCGCGCGTGCGGACGCCGAGATCGTCGTCTGGTGGGGCACCCTCGTCGAGTGCGCCTCAGCGATCGCGAGGCTCGAGCGCGACGACGACCTCGCCGACGCCTCGGCGAGCGCCGCCTTCCGCCGCCTCGACGCGCTCGCGCCGAGCTGGACCGAGATCCTGCCGAGCGACGCGCTGCGCGAGCTCGCGCGCCGGCTCCTCCGGGTTCACTCGCTGCGAGCCGCCGACGCGCTCCAGCTGGCCGCGGCGACTCTGGCCGCCGAGCGGCGGCCGCCCGCCCTCGAGCTCGTCACCCTGGACGAGCGTCTCGCCTCCGCCGCCGAGCGCGAAGGGTTCCGGGTCATCGCCGGCTGACTTCCGGCTCCTCCCGCTCCGCATCGACTGGAGGCTAGGAGCGTGTCGCGATCTGCACGGCCGCTCTCCTGCCAGCTCGACGCGAGGGGCTGGTCGGAGCGGCCAGCAAGCGGGGAGGCTCGGGATTCAGCGAACCCGAACCGCTCCGCTCAGGGGCAGGTCGCGAAAGCGGCGGCGTCGAGGATCGGCGTGAAGGGGTGGCCGAGGGCGTTGTCGTAGATGCGGACCTCGTCCGATTCCGTGTCCTCGACGGTCAGCCGGACGGAGACGTTGGTCAGCCCAGCCGTGTAGACCCAGAACGTCCCGTACGGATCGCAGCCGTCGAGCACCTTGACGAAGAGCTCGAGGTTCGATGCCCCGAAGAACCAGAACGCCGCGCTCTCGGCGGTGAGCGGCACGACGGTCGCCTGCCCGGCGAGGCCGATCGCCGTGTCGTAGCTCGCCGAAACGCGGAAGCGGTTCCCTTGCAGGCACGCGTGATGCTCGTCGGGAGCGCAGGTCGAGGTCGGCTCCGGTGCGTCGCGATCGCGAGCGACTCCAAGCCGTCGCGCTCGGGCGACACCAGTGGACTCGCGCGCCGAGCCCGCGGTGGCGCTCGCCGCCGGCGCCGTGCCGTCGCAGACCGGCAACGCTTCGACGTCCTGGATCGGTGGATAGGGACTGGCGAGGTCCGTGTCGCGCACCCAGGTCTGCCCGGTCCAGGTGTCGATGACCCCCAGGGTGACCTCGACGTCGGTCAGCCCCGCCGAGTAGAGCCAGAAGCGCTCGTTGATCCCGCAGCCGTCGAGGATCTTGACCACCACCTCGAGGTTGTCCTCTCCGAAGAACCAGAAGCCTCCCGAATCGGCCGTCAACGGCACCGGCACTCCGGCGCCGCGCTCGCCGGAGTAGGACGTCCAGATCGTGCAGACCTCGAAGCGTCCGCCGCCCAGCTTCAGCCGCGGCGCGCCTTCCGCGCAGCCCCGGAAGTACTTGCGCGCCGCCACACCTCGTTCGTAGAGATCGTAGTTCCCCGCAGTCCAGGCGAGCGTGATCGTGCCCGCGGGCGAGATCGTCACGAAGGGAATCGTGTCGTCCCAGATCTCGCGGTCGGCGCCCGCCGAGGCCCGGATCTCGGGACCGACCGGGCTGCCGTCGCTCCGGTACTCGCGGAAGTAGATCTCCGGTGGCAGACCCTCTTGGCCCTCGCTCGTCCAGGCCGCGACGAAGCGATTCCCGCCGTCGGAGGCCAGCGAGCCGTAGTAGCGCGCACCGGTCGGCGAGGTCGAGACCGGAGTCTCGCCGGTGAGCGGCGTGCCATCCGCCGAGAAGAGCCGATAGATCACGTCGTAGTGGGACGACGCCACCGAATCGCCTTCCCACAGCGCAACGAAGGTCCCGTCGCCCAGGCTGACGACCTGCGGCACCTGCTGCCAGCCGGCGGGATCCGTGCCGAGCTCGAACGCTGGGCTAACTGGGGCACCCTCAGCATCGACCACCCTCCCGTGAATGTCGAGCTCTGTCGCCGGCGCGCGACCACCCCATACAACCAGGCTCCGACCGGACGAACCGACGGCGATTCGGGTGTTGAAGCTCTCTTCTGTAGGCGGTGTCTGCGATACCTGGATCGCGTCGGTCAGGAAGGCTCCCGACGCCGACATCCTCCGGAAGTAGACCTCGGTGGGGTCGTCACCGATTCCGATGGGGTGTGCCGTGAAGCTCACGACCAGTTCTCCTCCCGCCTGCACGGCGGCGGAACTGGCGCCTCCGATCATCCCGGGCCCGGTCAGGCCGATGAGCGGACCCCCTCGGCGCCCCATCCGGGTCGAAGAGCTGCAACACCGGCCCTGTAGGAGCATAGGGGGGCGTGGAGTACGCGGAGAAGAGCCAACCTCCGTCGGTGAGCGCGAGAACCTGAGAATCCCCCGGCGACCCGTCTCTCGGGCCGAGCGGAAACTCCGGACCCAGCGAATTGTCGCAGGTTCGAGGAACCGCCCCGTCTGATCGTACGGGTAGCTGGCGGAGTCCTGATAGTCGACCAGGACTCGGCCTCGCCGATCGGAGGCGACCGCCGAGGGTGCTTGGTAGCCGATTTCGTTCTGGTTGACCAGAAAGACCGGGGTCAGCGCCGCTTGAGCCGACAGCCGTTCGACCGGGAGACAGGCCGAGAATGCCACCAGCGCGAGGAGTCGAATCCGCCCCATGGAACCCCTCCTCCCACGATACTCCGGTCGGGACTCACGTGGCGTGGTGCGGCCGTTTTTCGACGCGGACCTCCGTCGGCCGATTCTAGGCCGACCAGAACCCGACCACCGCGGCGATGCGGCCGTCGGGCGCGAAGCGGAAGGCGTTCGTACCGCGCCCCCGCTCGGCGCCGTCGGCGGCGCGCGCCACCCAGTCGGCGAGCGCCTCCGCTTGGCAGTGGCGAACCTCGCCCGCGCGCTCGAGGCGGACGCCGGGGAAGAACTGCGCCACCGCGGCCAGGTGCGCGTCGAGGTCGTCGAGTCCGTGCGTGCAGCTGTAGCGGTCCCGGAAGGAGACGTCCGGGGTGACCTGGGCCTCGAGAACGCGACGGCGTGTCGCGGCGTCCGGCTCGGACCAGATGGCGAACCAGGCATCGATCCGCTCGGCGGCCGCGGCGTGGGTCTCGTCGGAAACGACGTTGGCGAAGACCGCGAGTTGGTAGCGCCAACCCTGGACGTGATGGTCGCGCACCGCCGCCTCGGCGAACTCGTGGCGGAGCTCGAGCCGGGTGCCGCCGTCGTCGTCGCGCAGGCGCACGGTCACGCGCGACGCTCCGGGCGGAATCGGCTCGCCGGAGGGGTAGCCGTAGGTGAAGACGATGCGCTCCGGCGGCTCGATCTCGACCACCTCTCCGGCGGCTTCGACGCCGTTGGGATAGCGGATTCTCACCGCTCCGCCCGGGCGCGGCTCGATCGACGAGCCGGCGCCCCACCAGGCGGCGAAGCGCCGGGTGTCGGTGAAGTAGCGGAAGACCCCTTCGCGCGGGGCACGAATCGTCACGGTGCGATCGAGGGCGTGGGGGAGGAGGGTCGGGGTCATCGTGGGTCTCCTTCGAGAGCGTTCGAGCGGCTTCGAGGTCCGCGTCGGGAGTGCTCGAGCTCGGCGCGGAGCTTGAGCCGGTAGAGGGCGTCGTCCCAGATCGCCTCGAGCGCCGCCGCCACCGGCCCGAGCGCCTCGGGCCGCGCGCGGTAGAAGCGTTGCCGCCCTTCGGCCCGGACCGCGACCAGGCCGGCCTGCCGGAGGCGACGCAGATGCTGCGAGACGGCACCGAAGGTCACGTCGCCGAGCTCGCGGTGGATCTCCCCGGCGGCGCGCTCCTGATTCCAGACCAGCCGCAGGATCTCGCGCCGGCGCGGCGCCGCAAGAGTCGCGAGGGAGTCGAACATTGAAAGTATTTTAGTAAAAACTAAATTAAAAGCAAGGCAGGCTGGGTGGCCCCCTGGCTTGCGCTCCGTGACTGAGAGCGGGCGTGCGCTCGCGGAAGCTCCATAGAAGGGGTGGACCTGGGCACTGTCGGCGTCTGACGGGAGGCGCCGATGCGCCGCCGCACTCCTTCCGTCGATGCTCGCTTTCTCCAGACGACATCAGGGCAGCACCGAGGTTCGCGAAGCGCCGGGGCAGAGCTCCCACCTCTTCAATGCCCGCTTCCTCCGAAAGATCCCCGGGCGGCATCGGGAATCGCGAAGCGCCCAGGCCAAGGCCTCACCCCTTCAATGCCCGTTTTCTCCGGAAGATCCCCGGGCAGCATCGGGAATCGCGAAGCGCCGGGACAGAGCTCCCACCTCTTCAATGCCCGCTTTCTCGGAAGGTTCCTGGGCGGTATCGTGAATCGCGAAGCGCCCAGGCCAAGGCCTCATCCCTTCAATGCCCGCTTTCTCCGGAAGATCCCCGGGCAGCATCGGGAATCGCGAAGCGCCCGGACAGAGCTCCCACCTCTTCAATGCCCGCTTCCTCCGAAAGATCCCCGGGCGGCATCGGGAATCGCGAAGCGCCCGGGCCAGAGCCCAATCCCATCACTGCCCGCTTTCTCCAAGGAGGCTCGGGCAACTACGAGGATCGCAAGGCGCCCGCGTGCCCCCTTCGGATTTTCGATCGTTGCTCTTCCCGACGATTCTCGGGGCGTGGCGAGGAGCGCGAGGCGTCGTCAGGGGGATGGTGGACGGAGCCAGTCCATCGGCGCGCCGGCGCGCGGATCGAGCTCGACGCCGAGGTAGCGCGCCAGCGTCGGCGCGATGCGGGTCATCGGCACGGTGCCGAGGTCGCCGGTGCGCGCGAGGCCGGGACCCGCGACGATCAAGGCCGCCTCCATCTCGGGCCGCACCGGCGCGTAGCCGTGGTGGGCGCGACCTATCGCGGCGACGCTCCAACCTCCGGAGACGCTCTGGCCGAAGGTGAATCCTTCGCGTGCGTCGAGCGCGAGCGGGGAGACCTCGGGATCTCCCCCGAGCGCGGCGATCTCCGGTGCGCCGAGCACCGCGCGGAGGCCCGAGCCCTTCTCCGCCAGCTTCCTCTCGACGAGGGCGCGCACCTCGGCGAGGGTCGCCTCGTCGCGCGGATCGGCGAGCCTTAGCAGTGCCGAGCCGCCCTCGGCGTCGAACGCGGCACGCCAGCCGGTAACGTGGCCCGCCTTGTCGGTCGCGAGGAGGCCAGCCTGGCGCAAGAGGACATTGGGCCGCAGCTCGCGGTCGCCGGGCAGGAAGCCGTGGTCGGAGACGACGACGACGAGCGTGCGCTCGGCGAGGCCGAGCGCGCCGAGCGCGGCGCGGATCCTGCCGATCTGGCCGTCGATGCGCTCGAGCGCGGCGCGCGCCGGCGCCGCGCCGATGCCCCCCTGGTGGGTTGCCAGGTCGTAGTCGATCAGGTGCAGCTGGAGCAGGTTCGGCTTGCGCGTGCGCAGGACATGGAGCGCCAGGTCGGTCCGCTCGACGTCGGTCAGCGGGTAGGGGAGAGGGTGGCCGAGGCTGGCCTCGACCTCGTCGATCAGCGCCGCCGAGGAGAGCGCCCGCAAGAGCTCGAGGTCGGCCGGATGGCTCGACCCGCTGCGCCAGTACTCCGGCACCAGCGCGTCGACCTCGAGCCCGACCGTGCCCGGCCAGAAGACCGACCCGACCAGCAGACCGGCGCGATAGGCCGCGCCGGCGAGCGTCGGTGCGCGGATCTCGTCGGCGTACCAGTGCCAAGCCTCGTTGGAGCGCCCTTCGGGGTCGAAGATCCGGTTGCCGAGAATGCCGTGGAGTCGCGGCGGGACGCCGGTGACGAGGGTCGCGTGCGCGGGGTAGGTCATTGTCGGCAACACGCCGGGGACGCCGCTCGCGCTCGCGCCGGTGCGGACGAGATCGCGGAGGTTCGGGATCGCGAGGCCCAGGGCATCGGGGTCGCGATAGACGGCGGGGGAGAGCCCGTCGATCGAGAGCAGCAGCAGGCGGGGCCCAGGCATGAGAAGAGTGGCGTCGTCGGCCGCGCGCGCGCCGGGCGCGCCGAGCGAGAGGGCGAGGCAGAGCGCACCGAAGGCGGCGCGACGGGTCGGTCGGAGAGCTCGTCATGGCTGCTTTCTATCGCAGCTCGGCGAATTTCGCGCGGCTCGGCGGCGTCTTGCCGCGGGAGCGCGGGTGCGGCAGGATCCGCGGCGGAGAGCGAGCCATGCGAGTGTCGCGCGAGGAGTTCGAGACGCTGGTCGAGGAGGCGCTGGAGCAGCTGCCGGAGGAGTTCAAGGCGGCGCTCGACAACGTCGCGGTGATGGTCGAGGAGGAGCCCTCGGCGGAGGACCTCGAGGAGATCGATATCGATCCCGACGACCCGGACCGCGACGACCTGCTCGGTCTCTATCAGGGCACGCCGTTGACCGACCGCGACGGCTTCTACTCGGCGTTGCCGGACCGCGTGCTGATCTTTCGCGGGCCGATCCTGCGCGCCTGCGACACCCGCCGGCAGGTGATCCGCGAGATCCGCGAAACCGTCCAGCACGAGCTCGGCCACTACTTCGGGCTCGAGGAGCACGAGCTGCCGTTCTGATCCGCGTGGCGGGCCGCGAGAGCCGGTGGGCGCTCGGACGCCTCGGCCGCACCGTTTCCGCCGCTTGCCCCTCGGTCTACGGCAGGGGAAGATCCGGCCGATGAAGCGGGACGTGCCATCGCCGGATCCCCCGACCGACGGCGACGCGGTGCGCGAAGGGACCGTCCTCTGGACGCCTCCTCCCGGTCTTGCCGAGCGCTCGCGCATGGCGCGCTTCCTGGCCGGGGTCGAGGCGCGAACGCTCGCGGCGATTCGAAGACTACGGCGAGGCCTGGCGCTGGTCCGTGGACGATCCGGAAGCGTTCTGGGGCGCCGTCTGGGAGCACTTCGAGGTCGCCGGAGAGCGTGGCGAGAGGGTGCTCGGCCGATCGGAGATGCCGGGTGCGGAGTGGTTCCCGGGGGCCTCGGTCTCGTACGTCGAGCACCTCTTTGGTCAAGCGCGTGCCGGGCAGCCGGCCCTGATCGTCGCGACCGAGGACGCGCCGCCGCGCGAGGTCTCCTGGCTCGAGCTCGAGACGAAAGTGGCGGCCGCGGCAGCCGCCCTCGGCGCGCTCGGTGTCGAGCGGGGCGACCGCGTCGCCGGCTACCTGCCGAACGGCGAGGAGGCGGTGGTCGCCTTCCTCGCGACGGCCACGATCGGAGCGATCTGGACCTGCTGTTCGCCGGACTTCGGCACCAAGAGCGCGGTCGACAGGCTCCGGTTGGTCGAGCCCAAGGTGCTGCTCGCGGTCGAGGGCTATCGCTACGGGGGCAAGGCGATCGACCGGCGCGGCGAGCTGGCGGCGATTCGCGCCGAGCTGCCGGGTCTCCTGGCGACGGTGCTGGTCGCGCCGGCTGAGCGCGCGCGCGCCGTGGCGGCGATGCCGTGGAGCGAGCTGCTCGAACGGGGTCGGGGCGCGGCGCTCGAGACGCCGCGCTTCGCCTTCGATCACCCGCTCTGGATCCTCTACTCCTCCGGGACCACCGGGCCGCCCAAGGCGATCGTCCAGAGCCAGGGCGGCATTCTCCTGGAACATCTGAAGTCGAACGGGCTCCACCTCGATCTCGGACCGACGGATCGCTTCTTCTGGTTCTCGACCACCGGCTGGATGATGTGGAACAAGCTCGTCGGCGGGCTTCTTGTCGGCGCGACCGTGGTGCTCTACGACGGCAGTCCCGGCTGGCCCGACCTCGGCGCGCTCTGGCGTCTCGCCGCGACGACCGGCGTCTCCTACTTCGGCGCCAGCGCCGCCTACCTCGACGCCTGCCGCCGCGCCGGCATCTCGCCGCGCCATCTCGGCATCGAGAAGCTGCGCGCGCTCGGCTCGACCGGCTCGCCGCTCTCGCCCGCGGGCTTCGCCTGGGTCTACCGGGAGGTCGCTCCGCGCATCTGGCTGCAGTCGGTCTCGGGTGGCACCGACGTCTGCACCGCTTTCCTCGGCGCCTGTCCGTACGTACCGGTGCGTGCCGGCGAGCTGCAGTGCCGCTGCCTGGGCGCCAAGGTCGACGCGTTCGACGAAGCGGGACGTTCGCTCGTCGGCGAGGTCGGCGAGCTGGTACTCACCGCGCCGATGCCTTCGATGCCGGTGCGCTTCTGGAACGATCCCGGCGACGCCCGCTACCGCGAGAGCTATTTCGACCTCTACCCGGGCGTCTGGCGCCATGGCGACTGGATCAAGATCACGCCGGAAGGGGGCGCGGTCCTCTACGGCCGCTCGGACGCGACGCTCAATCGCCACGGCGTCCGCATGGGCTCGGCCGAGATCTACGCGGTGGTCGAAGCGGTGCCGGGCGTGGCCGACAGTCTGGTCGTCGACGTCGAGCGGCCCGGGCGTCCGGCCTGGATGGGGCTCTTCGTCGTGCCGCCGCCGGGGCGAGAGGTCGACGAAGCGCTGCGCGAGGAGATTCGCGCCGCGATCCGGAGCGCGCTCTCGCCGCGCCACGTGCCGGATGCGATCCTCGCCGTCGCGGCCGTGCCGAAGACCTTGAACGGCAAGAAACTGGAGATTCCGGTCAAGAAGATCCTGGGCGGCAGCGCACCGGAACAGGCGGCGAACCTCGGCTCGGTCGCCGCGCCCGAAGCCCTCCGCGCCTTCGTCGCGATCGGCGAGCGGCTGCGCGCCGGCGAGCTCTGAGGCTCAGCCGTCGCGGCGCAGCCGCTCGACTTTCGACTCCTCGTCACGGCCGATGCGGTCGCGTTCGCGCCGGTAGAACTCCTCCTGCTCGGCGCGCTGCGTGGGGTCTTGGAGCTTCGCCATCTTGTCGCGATGGAGGATCTCGAGCTCGGCGACTTTCGATTCGGCGAGGTTGCGCGCCTCGGCGATCGCCCGCTTCGTCGCTGCGGAGAGCGCGTCCTCGCGGGGGCGCTCGATGCCCTGGGCCTCGAGCCGCTCGAGGGCGAGCTCGTAGGCCGACTTCATTCCGGTCGTGCGATCCTTCTTGGCCATGGTGGAGAGGGATTCTACCGGGCCGCGCCTCCTGCTCCTTTTCGTCGACGGGATCGGGCTCGCCCCGGCGGCCGGCACGAACCCGTTCTCGACGGCGCCGATGCCCGCTCTGACCGGTCTTCTCGGCGGTCCGCTCACGCTCGAACGGCTGGGTGCCGGCGCCGGCTGGCGCCTCGCGCCGCTCGACGCGACGCTCGGGGTCGCCGGGCTGCCCCAGAGCGCGACCGGCCAGACGGCGCTCTTCACCGGCGAAAACGCGCCGGCCGCTCTCGGCCGTCATGTCGCCGCGCTCCCCGGTCCGCGGCTCGCCGCGATCCTGGCCGAACGGAGCCTGCTGAAGCGCGCGCGCGCCGCCGGCCGCCGGGTCACTTTCGCCAACCCCTTCACGCCGGCCTACTTCCGGCGAGGTGGCAGCGGGGCGCCGCCGGCACTCGGCCACGACGCTCGCGGCGCTGGCTTCCGGAGCCCCTTTCCGCGACGGCGCCGATCTCGCCGCCGGCCGGGCCTGCCCATGGGACGTCACCGGCGAGTTCTTCACCGCATTCGAAGGCTCGGTGAGCCCGGTCGAGCCTGCCGAGGCGGGGCGCCGGCTGGCGGCGCTCGCGGCGGAGCACGACCTCACGCTCTGGGAGACCTTCATGACCGACCTCGCCGGCCATCGCCGCCGCGGCTGGACCGCCGAGGAGGCGCTGACGCGGCTCGACGGTCTCCTCGGCGGGCTGCTCGAGGCGCTACCCGACGACGTCACCGCGGTCCTGGTCTCCGACCACGGCAATCTCGAGGAGGCCGATCACCGCAGCCACACGCGCAATCCGGTGCCGCTGCTCGCGGTCGGTCCGGCGGCCGACCGCTTCGCCGGCCTCGAGCGCATCGACGAGGTCACGCCGCGGCTACTCGCGCTGCTCGGCGTCGAGCCTCTGCCCCTGTCATCCTGAACGAAGTGAAGGATCTTGCGCCCTCGCTTGAAGAAGCGAGGACGGAGCCTTCTCGCCGATCACGCAAGGTCCTTCGCTGCGCTCAGGACGACATGGCGGGGGGTTGGAGCTTGTGTCGGTCCCTGGCAGGAACGAGACGCGGTGTGCGTGGGTCCCTTGCCGGAGGAAGCTTGAGGGCTCGCATGCTGAGGGATGCGAGCGTTGGAGGCCTTGGCCGCGAGACCGAACGCAGCCGGCCGCGCCATGAATCTCCAGGCGGACGGCGGTTCCGCAGGCAAGGGACCCACGCACACCGTCCCGCCACCGGAGACGCCCAGCAATCGAACCAGCACGAACCCAAAATGAGCGAAGCGAGCTACGCGGCGGGAGGAAAACCGCCAAGGTGGCACGCTGGAGCTCGGTCGGGCGCAAGTCTTGCGCGGGGTCGCGGCGGCTAGGCTGTTTCTTTTCAACAATTTCCGTCGAGCAATCGGGCATCGTTCTTGCTGTCTGCCTCGACATGATCGAAGCGCAGAACCTCACCCGCCAGTTCGGCGACTTCACGGCCGTGGACGGGGTCTCGTTCGCGGTGCCGGAAGGAGAAATCGTCGGGATCCTCGGTCCCAACGGCGCCGGCAAGACGACGACGATCCGCATGATCACCGGCTTCCTGCCTCCCAGCTCCGGGCGCGTCACGCTCGGTGGCCAGGACCTCTTCGGCGACTCGGTCGCCATCCGTCGCGAGATCGGCTATCTGCCGGAGAACGTCGCCCTCTATCCGGAGATGAGGGTCGAGGAGTACCTCGGCTATCGGGGGCGTCTCGAGGGTCTCGACCGCGCCACCCTGCGTCGAAGCGTCGACCAGATCGTCGACCGCTGCCTGCTCGTCGAGGTGCGGCGGCAGATCATCGGCACGCTCTCGAAGGGTTACCGCCAGCGCGTCGGCCTCGCGGCCGCGATTCTCCACGACCCGAAAGTCCTCGTGCTCGACGAGCCGACCGTCGGGCTCGATCCGAAGCAGATCGTCGCGATTCGAGAGCTGATCCGCGAGCTCGGCCGCAAACACACGCTGCTGCTCTCGACCCACATCCTGCCCGAGGTCGAGCTGCTCTGCCAGCGCGTCTTGATCATCGACAGGGGCCGGATCGTCGCCGAGGGCAGCCCCCAGGCGCTGCGCGATCGCTGGCAGGGCCGGGTGGCGCTGACCGTCGAGACCAGCCAGCCGCAGCCCGGCGCGGCCGGAGCGCTGGCGCTCCTGCCCGGGGTCGAATCGGTCGCGACCGAGGGCGAGTCGGGCCAGAGGTTCCGCCTCGAGTGCACGCAGGGCTCCGATCCGCGCGCCGAGATCTTCCGCCTCGCGGTCGCGCAGGGGTGGACGCTCGTCGAGCTCGCCGCCGCGCGCGCCTCGCTCGAGGACGTCTTCGTGCGCCTGACCACGCGCGACGCCGAAGAGGCGTCGGAGGCGGCGGCATGAGCGGCGCGCTGGCGGTTTTCGGACGCGAGCTGCGGGCCTACTTCTACGCCCCGCTCGCCTACATCCTCCTGACCTTCTTCCTGCTCGTGCAGGGCTACTACTTCTCGCTGATCGTCGCCTACCTCGCGGATCCTCGCTATCCGGCGGGCAAGCCGCTCGAGCTCTTCTTCGGTCAGACCATCTTCACCTGGCTCGTGCTCATCTTCGCCGGGACCTTCCTGACGATGCGCCTGATCTCCGAAGAGCTGCGCCAGGGGACGATCGAGACCCTGATGACCGCGCCGGTGTCCGAGACCGCCGTGGTTCTCGGCAAGTACTTCGCCGCGCTCTGCTTCTATCTCTTCCTCTGGGCGCCGACGCTCATCTATGTCGTGATCGTCCGCGCCTTCGCGCCGGTCGACTGGGGACCGATCGCGGCGGCCTACCTCGGCATCGTCGGCATCGGCGCGCTCTTCCTCGCCATCGGCACGTTCGCCTCGGCGACCTCGAAGAATCAGATGGTCGCGGCGATGGTGACCTTCTTCTGCCTGCTGGTGCTCTTCTCCTGCGGACTGATGGAGAGCCTGGTCAACGACGAGACGGCGAAGAAGGTCTTGGGCTACGTCAATCTCTGGCAGCACATGGACGACTTCTCGAAGGGAATCGTCGATACTCGGCGGCTCGTCTACTACGCGAGTGGCGCCGGTCTCTTCCTGTTCTTGACCACGCGCGCCCTCGCGGCGAAGAAGTGGAGATGAGCCGATGAGCGAGCGCGAATTGAACAAGAGCCTGGTCAAGGGTTCGATCTGGAGCGCCGGACTGCTCCTGGTGATCGCCCTGGTGGCGATCCTCAACTACTTCGGCATGAAGTACTACCAGCGCTTCGACTGGACCAGCGAGAAGCTCTACTCGCTGTCGGAGAAGACCGAGAAGATCCTCGACGGACTGGCGAAGCCGGTCGAGGTGACGCTCTTTCTGCAGCCCTCCTCGAGCCTGTACGACGCTTCGAAGGAGCTGCTCGAGCGCTACGCTGCCCGGAGCCCACAGATCACGCTGCGCGAGGTCGATCCGGAGCGCAATCTCGCGGCAGCGCAGCAGCTCGTCGACCGATACAAGATCCAGAGCATGAACGTGGTCGTCTTCGATGCCGGCGACGACCGCCGCGTGATCGAAGAGTCGGCGCTCGCCGACTACGATTACTCGGGCATGCAGTTCGGCCAGCAGCCGACCATGACCGGGTTCAAGGGGGAGGAGGCATTCACCTCGGCGATCCTCGAGCTCGTCGAAAGCCGGAAGCCGAGAGTGCTCTGGACCAGCGGCCATGGCGAATCGGGTCTCGACGATTTCGGTCCGGAGGGGACCTCCAAGCTGAAGGACCTGCTTGGCAGGGAGAACCTCGAGATGACCGAGTGGCCCTCGCTCGGTCAGGTCGAGGTCCCCGCGGGCACGGATCTGCTGGTGATCGCCGGGCCACGGGTCAGCTTCGTTCAGCCCGAGCTCGACGCCTTCGACCGCTACCTCGACGCCGGCGGACGGCTGCTGGTGATGCTCGATCCCGAGCTCGACGGCCGCGGCGGGTTGATCGAGACGGGACTCGAAGGCTGGCTCTCGGGCCGAGGCGTCGACGTCGGGGCGAACCTCGTCGTCGATCCTTCCGCGACGCTGCCCTTCTACGGCGCCGAGACGATCTTCGTCACCGCGACCGGAATCTCGCCGATCGTCGAGAGCCTGAAGCAGTCGAACTATCCGGTGATCTTCGCGCTCTCCCGCTCGGTGCGCGTCGGCACGGCGCCGGCCGGCTACGAGGGCAAAACGCTGCTCGAGACCTCCGCCGATGGCTGGGGCGAGGTCGATCTCGCGAATCTGCGCGGCGTCGAGAAGGGGGACGAGGACGTCGCCGGGCCGGTACCGGTCGGCGTCGTCGTCGCCGCGACGGAGACAGCGCGGAACCAGGGTTTCGACGAGGAGGATCTCGGGCTGGACGAAGACGTCGACGGCGGCGAGGGCGATGCCGAGGAGGGTGCGACGACGGACGCCGCCGGGCCGACGTGGCGCGTCGTCGTTCTCGGCGATTCGGACTTCGCGCGGAACGGACAGATCGCCAATGTCGGCAACCCGACCCTGGCGGCGAATGCCTTCAATTGGCTGCTCGAGCGCAAGGACTTGCTCGGCATCGGCCCGAAGCGCCCCGAACAGGTGCGGCTGACGCTGACCCCCGACCAGCTCTCGGCCGTCACCTGGGGGACGCTCGCGGGCATGCCGGGGCTCGCCATCGTCGCGGGCGTGCTGGTCTGGCGCCGGCGCCGGAGATAGTCCGTGAAGCCGAAGACACTGCTCGTTCTGGCGGTCGTGGTGGGAGCGCTCGCCGCCTACATCGCGTTCTACGAGCGCGACCTACCCTCTTCCGAGGAACGCCGCGAGCAGGCCGGGCGCGCGCTCCCCTACGCTGCCGCGGATCTGACCGAGCTCGCGATCGAGTGGGAGGGCCGAACCGTTCGCTTCGAGCGCGAGCCGAAGCCCCCGGAGCAAGAAGGAGAGGCCCCCTTCGGTGCCCCGGCGCCCGGCTGGCGGATCGTCGAGCCGATCGAGAATCGCGCCGACGGCGGCGCTGTCGACAGGCTCGCCGGAGACCTCGCCGGCCTCAAGATCGAGAGGACATTGGACGGTGCCGGGCGCGCCGACGTCGGTCTGGAGCCGCCTCGGGGCAGGGTCCGTTGGAAGACCGCGACCGCGGAGGGAACGCTCGAGATCGGCGGCAAGGTGCCGGCCTCGTCGAACGTGGTGGTCGCCGCCTCGAACCATGGCGGCCTCCTCGTGGTCCCCGGCTGGTTCCTGGAGCAGTTGGAGAAGGCGCCGGGCGAATGGCGGGCACGCGAGGTCGTCGACGCGACGCGCGATCAGATCCAGCGGATCACGCTCGAGCCGGTGGCGGGCGAGCGTGTGGTCCTGGTCGAGCGCGGTAACGGCTTCGGCGTCGAGGCGCCGTTCTCCGACTTCGCCGATCGCGGCCTGGTCGATCCACTGCTCTCCGACCTCGTCGCGCTCAAGGTCGGCACCTTCGTCGACCCACCGCTGCCGGAGGAGGCGCAGGTGGCGCTTGCCAACGGCCTGGGGCGCATCGAGCTCGGGATCGAGGGGCGGGATGCGCCGCTGGTGCTCGAGCTCGGCGCCGAGGCGGAACCGGGCGGCGAGCGTTACTTTCGCGCGGCTGCGACGGTATTCCGCGCGCGCACGAACCTGGCCGAATCGCTCGGGCGGAATGCGGATTCTTGGCGCTCCAGCAATTGGACCTCGTTCGACAGCTTCCGCATCGAGTCGATTCGCCTGGCGGACGGCGCGGCGACGACGGAGCTGGTGCGGTCGAGCGGCGACTGGTTGCGTGACGGAACGAAGATCGCCTATCCCGTGGCGGGCGACCTGCTCTACGCGATGACCTCCGCGAAGGCCGTTAGAATCGTCGGTGGCGTCGCGGCCGCGGCCTATCCGGTCGAGCCGCCGACGCTGACGATCACGCTCGCGGACGGCAATGGCGCCGAGGAGGTCCTGACCCTGCACGCCGTCGCGGACGACGGCGCCACGGCCGCGCGGGTGAGCGGCCGCGACATCGTGCTGCTGCTGCCGGCGGCGAAGGTCGCGGAGGTTCGGGAGAAGCTCGAGGCGGTGCGCAAGGCGGACGCCGTGCCGGCGCCGGCGCTCGAGGCGGCTTCGGACGAAGCGACGTGGGCGTCCGAAGTCGACGGCGACTGAAGTTCCGCGGCCCGCTCCGCTCTTTCTCGATTCGCGCTGATTCCTCGGTGGGGCGTCGCCCTGATCGCCCTGCGATGCCCCCCTGAACCCTCCTCCCGCTGTCAGCCTGAACGAAGTGAAGGATCATGCACCCTCGGCTGAAGTAGCGTCGACAGCGATTCCCCGCCCGCCACGCAAGGTCCTTCGCTGCGCTCAGGACGACAGGGAGAAGAAGGGACAGGTACGCTTCTGCGAATCCGACCCAGTCCCCTTTTCTGGCGGAGCTTGTGTCGGTCCCTGGCAGGAACGCTCCACGCCAAGCCACCGGAGACGCCCAACGAGGAATCAGCCGGCCGCAGCGGTTAGACTTCCGTAGCGGACCCAGGCAGACCGAAAGGGGGATGCGATGAGGAAGGGAATGCTCGTCGGCAGCGTGCTCTCGGCCCTCGCGATGTTCGTTTGGGGCTTCCTGTTCTGGACCTCGCCGCTCGGCAAGGCGACGATGTCGCACGGGGTCGATCCCGGTTCGGTGCAGGATGCGCTGCTCGAGCTCTTCCCTGCCGACGGCGCCTATTTCGTACCCGACGTGCTCGAGGGAGAGGCCGAGGCGAAGTGGGTCGAGAGACACCGGCAGGGCCCCCTGGCGCTGGTCTTCATCCACCGTGCGGGGGCCGATCCCATGGAGCCGATGACCTTCGTCAACGGCTTCCTGCACATGTTGATCACTTGCGTCCTGATCGCATGGCTGCTCGGCAAGGCCGCCGCCGCGCTCCCCTCGTATGGCGCGCGCGCGGGCTTCGTCGTGCTCGCCGGCTTCGCCGCCACGTTCTGGGCGCACGCCGGCGATCCGATCTGGTTCTACAACCCCTGGAAATACCATCTGCTCGCGATGGTCTACGATTTTGTCGCCTGGTCGCTCGCGGGGCTGATCCTCGCCCGGTTCGTTCGATCCGAGGCGACCTAGGCGGATCGGCGAACGCCACCGATCGAGCTGGCGTCGGGGCTCGCCGCGCCGCGGCAGAAAAATGCCGCGCCTTGACGTACTCGCCCCACGGTGGGAGGCTTCGAAGATGACCGTCGCAGCCTCGCACCGCTCCGTCGCCGCTCGCCCAGGGCATCTCGAGAACCTGCCCCGACTCGCTCGGCTGGTGACCGCCGGCGGCGGCGAGGTGATCGATGTCCGCTCGCCGCTCGATCTCGAGCCCATCGCCGCGGTCCCCCGGTCGACACCGGCCGACGTCGCCCAGGCGGCGGAGCGGTCGCGGGTGGTTCAGCAGGACTGGCGACAGCGATCGTTCGAGGAGCGGGGTCAGGTCTTTCTGCGCTTCCACGACCGGCTGCTCGAGCGGCAGGACGAGATCCTCGACCTGATCCAGCTCGAGAGCGGGAAAGCGCGGCTCCATGCCTACGAGGAAGTGGCCGACAGCGCGATCGTCGCGCGCTTCTACGCCGTCCATGCCGCGCGCTTCCTGGCGCCCGCGGCGCGTAAGGGCGCCGTGCCGGGGCTCACTCAGACCTGGGAGTATCGGCATCCGAAAGGCGTCGTCGGGGTCATCGCGCCCTGGAATTACCCGCTCTCGATGGGTGTCACGGACACCATCCCGGCGCTGCTCGCGGGCAACGGCGTGGTCGAGAAGCCCGACTCCCAGACGCCGTTCTCGACGCTGTGGGCGCTCGAGCTATTGCAGGAGTGCGGGCTCCCGGAGGGACTCTGGGGCATCGTCTGCGGCGCCGGCTCGAAGCTCGGGCCGGCGCTGTTCGATGCCGTCGACTTCGTTCAGTTCACCGGTTCGACCGCGACCGGCCGCCAGGTCGCGCGGGCGGCGGGAGAGCGGCTGATCGGCTGCTCGCTCGAGCTCGGCGGCAAGAACCCGATGCTGGTGCTGGCCGATGCCGATCTCGAGCTCGCCACCGCTGGGGCGACGCGCGGTTGCTTCGCTTCCGCCGGACAGCTGTGCGTGTCGACCGAGCGGATCTACGTCCACGAGTCGGTCCACGAGCCCTTCCTGCGGGGCTTCGTCGCGGCGACGAAGTCACTGCGGCTCGGTACGCGCCTCGATTGGAGCTACGACGTCGGATCGCTCGCGAGCGCCGAGCAGCTCGCTCGGGTCGAGGAGCACGTCGCCGACGCGATCGCCAAAGGAGCGAAGGTCGAAGCCGGCGGCCGCCGCCGCCCGGAGGCCGGTCCTCTCGTCTACGAGCCGACGGTGCTCACCGGCGTCACGCCCGAGATGGAGCTGCACGCCGAGGAGACGTTCGGCCCGGTCGTCTCGGTCTATCCGGTCGCCTCGAATCACGAAGCGATCGAGCGCTCGAACGCGTCCCGCTACGGCCTCAACGCCTCGGTCTGGTCTCGGGATGCGGATTTGGCGCGGCGGATGGCGACTCGACTCGAGGTCGGCACGGTCACGATCAACGAGACCTACGTCGCCGGCTGGGCGTCGACCGAGGCGCCGATGGGGGGGGTCAAGGACTCGGGCCTCGGCCGCCGGCACGGCGCGGAGGGAATCATGAAGTACACCGAGGCTCAGAACGTCACGGTGCAGCGCGGCCTGCCGATCGCGCCGCCCAAGGGAGTGCCCGCCGAGGCTTTCGCGCGCTGGTTCACCGGCGCGCTCAAGGCCGTCAAACGGGTACCGGGGATTCGCTGATGGCGAAGAGAGTACTGCTCACGGGGTTTCCGGGATTCCTCGGTTCGGAGCTGGTGAAACGAATTCTCCGCCGCCCCGGCCGCGCCGAGATTCTCTGCCTCGTCCAGGCGAAATTCGCGGCGCTCGCGACAGAGCGCGCCGAAGCGCTCGCCGCCGAAGAGAAGGTCGACCTCGAGCGGATCGCCCTTGTCGAGGGAGACATCACCGAGCCCGGCTTGGGCCTGGCCGATCCAGATGGGACGGCGCGCGAGATCCGCGAGCTCTTCCATCTCGCCGCGGTCTACGACCTCACCGTGAAGCGCGACCTCGCGATGAAGGTCAACGTCGAGGGCACCCGCCATGTGCTCGATTTCGCGGAGCGCGCGCGCGGCCTCGAGCGGTTTCAGTACGTCTCGACTTGCTACGTCTCTGGCCGTCACGCCGGGATCTTCCGCGAGAGCGACCTCGCCAAGGGGCAGAAGTTCCAGAATTTCTACGAGGAGACCAAATACCTCGCCGAGGTCGACGTGCGCGAGCGCCAGGCCGCCGGTCTGCCGACCACGATCTACCGGCCCGGCATCGTCTGCGGCGACTCCAAGACCGGCGAGACCCAGAAGTACGATGGGCCTTACTACATCCTGCGCTGGCTGCTGAAGCAGCCTTCGATCGCGGTCCTGCCGGTTCCCAGTGGCGCCGACCAGATGCGCGTCAACCTGGTGCCGCGCGACTTCGTGGTCGGGGCGATCGACGCGCTGTCGAACCAGGCGCTTTCGCTCGGCAAGTGCTACCAACTCGCGGATCCCGATCCGCCGACCATTCAGGAAGCGATCACTTCGATGGGTCAGGCCACCGGTCGCTTCATCGTTCGCGTGCCGGTGACCGTCGGCCTCGCCAAGGCCGCGATCGATCACGTGCCGGGCGTGTACCGACTGATGGGAATCCCGTCGAACGCGATCGACTACTTCGCGCACCCGACCTTCTACGACACGACGCAGGCCGACGCGGACCTCGGCGCGCTCGGCATCTCCTGTCCGAAGCTCGCCGACGTCCTGCCCGTGCTCGTCGACTTCATGAAGCGGCATCCGGAGATCGGGTCCGACGCCATGGCCTGAGGCGGTGCGGCTCGGGTCCGGCGGCGGGCTCAGGCCGCGGGCTCGCCGAGCGAGTGGCGGTAGAGCGCCTCGATCGCGCGCTTGCCTTCGTCGGTGAGGTTGCGGGTGCCCGTCCCGCAGAAGGACTTGTCTCCGATCGTCGGCTCGTCGGGCTGCCACTTGCGATCGCGCCAGGCGAACCACTCGCCGCGGCCCTGGTCGAAGACGTAGACCTCGCGATTGAACATCTTGGCGAGCTCGACCGCCCACCCGGTGCCACCCTTGACAGTGTCGTCGCTCTGGATCGAGCCGATCACGAAGACTTGGTAGGCGCCGTTGACCATGTGGTAAATCGATTGAATCACGCGGCGAATCAACTCCGCGCGGTGGTAGTCACGATCCATCCGCTTCGAAACGATTTCCATCGACACGTCGCCCGCCGCCAACTCGGCGTCGGAGAGCATGCGGACCGACATCGGCCACTCCATCGCGTGTCCCTCGAACGAAAAAGTGGTCTGCTCCAGCCCCCAGCGCTTGGCGGCGCGTCCGAATTCCGCCTCGGCGCCCTTGTGGCCGCCCGAATACAAGATCGGCTTGGTCGTGCTCATCGCGAGATCCTCCAGCAAGAAAAACGCGGCCTCGGCCGCGAGCGAAGATTCTATCCGAGTCGTCGTGGCGGGCCGGCGCGCCGAGGCTCAGCCGCCGAAGCTCGCGAGCAGCTCGAGGACCGCGTCGATGTCGGCCTCGGTGTGATCCGCCGAGATCTGGAAGCGAATCGTCTCGTCGCCTTTGGGCACGACGGGGAAGTTGAGCCCGGTGGCGAGGACGCCGTTGGCCTCGAGGTGCCGCACCAGCGCGATGGTTCTCGGCGTGTCGCGTACGAAGAGTGGCACCACCGGGTGCTCGCCCTGGAGCGTCTCGAAGCCGAGCCGGACCAGGCCGTCGCGAAATCGCCGCGTCATCGTCCGCAGGTGGGCGAGCAGCGCGCGCCCCTCGGCCCCATCCAGGATCTCGATCGCGGCCGCGGCGGCGGCGGCTTCGGCCGGGAGTGATGGGATTCGAATAGATGTAGGTCGGCGCCGTCTCGCGCAGGAAGTCGACGAGCACCTGGCTGCCGACCAAGTAGCCGCCGTTGACGCCGAAGGCCTTGCCGAGCGTGCCGATGAGGACGTCCACCGGCGCGGTCCCGAGCTGTTCCTCGGTGCCGCGGCCGGTCGGGCCGTAAGCGCCGACGCCGTGCGAATCGTCGACGAGGACGACGACGTTCTCCGCGAAGGCCGGATCGTGGCGCCGCGCGATCTCCTGGATCTCGGCGAGCGGTGCGTGGTCGCCGCGCATCGAGAAGATGCCGTCGGTGACGACGAGCGCGCGGCGGCAGCCGGTGGCGGCGACCGCCGCGAGCTTGCTGTCGAGATCGGCGACGTCGTTATGGCGATAGACCCGTTTCTCCTGCGGCCGCGCGAGACGGATCGCGTTGATGATGCAGTTGTGGTTGAGCTCGTCCGAGACGATCGCGGTCTCCGGGGTCACCAACGGCGCGAAGATACCGACCATCGCCGCGTAGGCCGCCGAAAAGATCAGCGCCGCCTCGCGGCGATGGAACGCGGCGAGCCGCGCCTCGAGCGCGACGTGCGTCGCGTAGGTGCCGCTGATGAAGCGCACCGCACCCGGGCCCGCGCCGAACCGCCGCGACGCGGATTCTTCCGCCGCCACCACCTCGAGGCGCAGGTTCATGCCGAGGTAGTTGTTGGAGTTCATCTTCAGGTAGCCGCGCTCGCCGCGGCCGGCGAGGCGGTAGCGCGGTCCGAAGCCCTGCGCGGCCGGCACCACGTCGACGATGACCCGCTCGTACCGTTTCGGATTGCCCCGCGCGTCGAGGGTCTCGAGCTCGCCAGCGAGAGCGATCAGAAAGCGGTCGTGGGGCATGGTGTTCTCAGTCGGTTGGGAGCTTGAGGCGCTCCCGCAGCTTGTCGAGCATTTCGGTGACCATGGCCGGCAGATCGTACCGGGGCGACCACCCCCACTCCGCGCGCGCGGCCGAGTCGTCGATGCGACTCGGGCCAGGAGTCGGCGATGCGCTGGCGCACCGGATCGACCTCGTAGTCGATCCGGAAGCCGGGCAGGTGCGCGCGGATCGCGGCGGCGAGCTCGTCCGGCGTGAAGTTGATCGCCGCGATGTTGAAGGCATTGCGATGCTTCAAGTGCGTCGGGTCGGCCTCCATGACGCCGATGGTGGCGCGAATCGCGTCGGGCATGTACATCATGTCGAGCCGGGTCTCGGGCGCCAGGAAGCAGGTGTAGCGGCCGTGGCGAAGGGCGTCGTAGAAGATCGTCACCGCGTAGTCGGTGGTGCCGCCGCCGGGGAGGGCGGTGTGGGAGATCAGGCCCGGGAAGCGCAGGCCACGTACGTCGACGCCGAAGCGCGCCGCGTAGTAGTCGGCGAGCAGCTCCCCCGCGACCTTGGTGACGCCGTAGAGCGTGGTCGGCCGCTGTACGGTGTCCTGCGGCGTGTGCTCGCGCGGGGTCGAAGGGCCGAATGCGGCGATCGAGCTCGGGTAGAACACCGCGGCGCGCGCCTGCCGCGCCGTCTCCAGCACCTTGTAGAGCCCTCCCATGTTGAGCTCCCAGGCGACATGTGGCTTCTCCTCGGAAGTCGCCGAGAGCAGGGCGGCCAAGTGGTAGATGGTGCCGATCCGATACCGGTGCACCAGGTCGTGGACCTGCCGGACATTGGTGGCGTCGAGGACCTCGAAGGGGCCCTCGGCGTCGGGATCGCCGGCCGGAAGCCGGATGTCCGACGCGACGACCGCATCGGTGCCGTAGCGGGAGCGCAGCTCGGGAACCAACTCGGAGCCGATCTGGCCGAGGGCTCCGGTGACGAGGATTCGCTTCATGGCGTGGGTCTCGTGGACGAATGGGAAGTTGCGCCGAGGGGCCGGGAGATCGTACCGGCGCTCCGGCGGGCGAGGCAAATGCGGGTGGGTGGGGGCGAGGCGGATCGGCGTCAGCCGGTGGGTCGCAGCACGACCCAGCGCCGGCAGGTGTCGCGGAAGGCGTTGGGATCGTCCTGGGCAAGCGCCTCGGAGAGGAAGCGGTCGATCTCCTGCCGCTCCTTGCCGGCGCGGCGCAGGGCGATGCGAATCGCCGCTGCGACAGCCCAGCGGTTGCGGGTCCGCAGGGTGACCTGAACGTCCGGGTAGCGCGGAGAATCTGTGGCTTCCATGACCCCTCATCTGCTACTACTGCCAGACGCCGCAAATGTTACGTTTGGCCCGGTCGCCACCGCTCCGGCGCCGGCCGGAGGAGGCGCCGGCCGTGATACGTTGCCGCCGCGGGCCGCGTCGCGGCCTGTTCCGGAGGAACCCATGAAGAGTCGCGAGGAAACGGAGCGCGAGCAGTTCGCGGCGCTCCTGGATCAGTACGATTCGGGCCACCCGACCGCGGCACTGGCCCCGCCCGAAGCCGGACAGACGGTCTCCGGTCGGATCCTCGAGATCGGTACCGATGCGGTCTTCGTCGATCTGGGCGGCAAGGCCGAGGGCGTGATCGACCGCCTGGAGCTGGTCGACTCGGAGGGGCAGCTGACGGTCGCCGTCGGCGACACAGTCGAGGCGCAGGTCGCCGGACAGGATCCGGAAACCGGCGCTGTGCGCTTGCGCAAACGGCTGGGCCGGGGTGGCGAGGTCGCCGCCGAGGTGCGCGAGGCGCATGCCCTCGGACTTCCGGTCGAGGGCCGGATCTCCAAGGTGATCAAGGGGGGCCTCGAGGTCGAGATCGGCAGCCTGCGCGCCTTCTGCCCCGCCTCGCAGGCTGACAATCGCTTCGTCGAGAACCTGGAGGAGTTGGTCGGGCAGCGGCTGGAGTTTCGTATCACCCGGCTCGAGGAGGGACGGGGGAGGCCGAACCTGGTGCTCTCCAGGCGGGTTCTGCTCGAGGAGGGGGCCAGGGCACGAGAGGCCGAGGCGCGGGAGCGGCTGAAGGTCGGCGGAATCGCCACCGGAACGGTGATCTCGTTGGTGCCCTACGGGGCATTCCTCGACCTCGGCGGGGTGGAGGGGATGCTGCACGTCTCGGAGATCTCGCACTCCCGGATCGCGCGCCCGGAGGAGGTCCTCGCGGTGGGCCAACAGCTGGAGGTCCAGGTGTTGCGCATCGAGCCCGGCAAGGACGGGCGCGACCGGATCGCGCTGTCTCGCCGTGCGCTCGAGGCCTCTCCCTGGCAGGGAATCGATGCGCGCTTTCCGCCGGGAACCGAGGTTCTGGGGCGGGTCATGCGGCTGGAGAGCTTCGGCGCGTTCGTCGAGATCGCGCCGGGCCTGGAAGGGCTGCTGCACATCTCGGAGCTCGGCCGCGAGCGCCGAATCGCGCATGCGCGCGAGGCGGTACAGCTCGGTCAGGATCTGCGGGTGCGGGTCAAGTCGGTCGAGCCGGAACGGCGGCGCATCTCGCTGATCCTGGCGCCATCGACGGCCGAAGCGCCGGCGGAGGAGCTCGAGCGGTATCGCGCCGCCGAGGCCGGCTCAGGCTCCGGCTTCGGCGCGCTGGGCGACTTCCTCAAGAAGTCGGGCGACGAGGGCTGAGCTGTGCCCCTCCGGTCTCAGTAGAAGCCGAGCTGCAGGCGCGCGGCGTCGCTCATCATCTCCTGACTCCAGGGTGGGTCGAAGACGAGCTCGACGTCCACGCGCGCCACTTCGGGAAGGCGCTCGAGCTTGGTTCGAACGTCTTCAGCGAGCACGTCGCCCATGCCGCAGCCGGGAGCCGTCAGCGTCATCTTGACGCCGATGCTGCTGCGGCCATCGTCGCCGGCGGGTTCGACGGCGCAGTCGTAGACGAGGCCGAGCTCGACGATATTGACGGGAATCTCGGGGTCGAAGCAGGTACGCAGCTCCTCCCACACGCGGTCCTCGAGCGGCCGGTCGCTCGCCGTGGCCGCCGCTTCCTTCTCTGGTTTCTCCAGACCGATCGCGTCGAAATTCTCCGGGTCGATCCGGTAGAGGCCGCCGAAGTCGGCGGCGACGGTGAGCGATCCGCCCAGCCGTTGCATGACCCGAACAACGGTGCCTTTGGGCAACTCCGTCTTCGAGCCGTAGGGGATGACGATCGCCTCGCAGGGGCGGTCGAGTGTGTGCTCTTCGCGGGTAGCCATCTGTCCGCGCATTATACAGGACCTCATCGGTCCTGATTCATTCTCCCCGGCTTGCGGCTCGTTCCGCTCGTACTTCGTTCGTGCTCATTCGGGTGTTGCGCGTCTCTGGTGGCGGGGCGGCCGGCCAAGTCGCGGGTGCTAGAGTGTGATCGGCGATCGCGCAGCTCTCGTGGTCGCGTCCCAGACACCAGGAGGCCCCAATGAAGTTGTCGATCGCCCTGTTGCTCGGCGCCACGCTCGCCTCGCAGGCCGGCGCTGAAGGCGCCGCGAAAGCGAAGGAGCCCGCGTCGATGCCCAAAGCGCCCCAGAGCCGGGTGGAGATGTTTCGCGAGACCGTCCACGGCGTCGAGATCGTCGATCCCTACCGCTGGCTCGAGGGGGACAACGGCGACCCCGAGCGGATGGGGCAGGTGACTCCCGAGGTCGCGGCCTGGACCGACGCCGAGAACGCGTACACGCGCGAGATCGTCGACAACCTCCCCGGTCGCAAGGCGCTCGAAGACAGGATTCGCCCCTTGATGGAGATCGGCGCGGTCTCGACGCCGACGGTGCGCGCTGGACGCTACTTCTTCTCGAAGCGCGAGGGTACGCAGAATCAGCCCGTCTGGTACTGGCGCGCGAGCGCCCGCGGCGCGACCAAGCTGCTGCTCGATCCCGCGTTGCTCGATCCGTCGGGCTTGACGACGATCACCTGGATTGCGCCCAGTCCCGACGGCAAGCAGGTCGCCTATGGTACCTACCGCGCCGGCGACGAGAACAGCACGCTGCACCTGATGGCGGTCGAGAGCGGCGAGAAGCTCGCGCTCGAGATTCCCAATCGGACGCAGGCGCCGGATTGGCTGCCGGACGGCTCCGGCATCGTCTACCAGAACCTCGCGGACCCGAAGGACCCCTACAGCGGCCAGGTGCTCTTCCACGCGATGGGCACCGATGTCGCCGGGGATCCCGTGCTCTTCCGGCAGTACACCAAGGAGGAGAACGAGAAGCTGGCGACGACCTGGGGCCCGGGCGGAAGCCTCTCGCGCGACGGCAAGTGGCTGGTGCTGGTCTACTGGACGAGCACCCGTAGCAACGATCTCTGGGTGGCGGACTTCGAGCAGTACAGAAAGACCGGCAAGCTCGAGAAGCGCGAGATCTCCGTCGGTGGCGACGGCACGATCTTCGGCCAGGCGGTCGACGGCAAGCTCTTCGTCCAGACCACGCAAGGGGCGCCGAACGGCAAGGTACAAGTGGTTGATCTGGCCACGATGGCGCGCCAGGACTTCGTGGCCGAGCGACCCGACGCCACGATCCAGAACGTCGCGATCGCCAAAGGCACGCTGGTTGTCGAATACCTCGAGAAGGCGTCGAGCGCGTTTGATCTGTTCGGCTTCGACGGCAAGGCTCGCGGCCGCTTGAACCTGCCGGGAATCGGCTCCGGCGCGCTCTCGGCGGAGGAGGATTCGACGGAAGGCTTCCTCTCCTTCACCAGCTACAACTACCCGACCACGATCTTCCAGGTCGATCTCACCGCGCCCGGCGCGTCGCCGGAGGTCTGGGAGCGCCCGGACGTTCCGGTCGACCCGTCGACGGTCGAGGTCAAGCAGGTCTGGTACTCCTCGAAGGACGGCACGAAGGTCAGCATGTTCCTCGTGCACAAGAAGGGCCTGGCGCTCGACGGCGCTCGCCCGACCATCCTCTATGGCTACGGCGGCTTCAATATCAGCTCGACACCCTCCTTCGTCGCGACGCTCTTCCCCTGGTTCGAGGATGGCGGCGTCTACGCCGTGCCGAACTTGCGCGGCGGCGGCGAGTACGGCGACGCCTGGCACGAGGCCGGCATGCTCGCCAACAAGCAGAACGTCTTCGACGATTTCATCGCCGCGGGTGAGTGGCTGGTCGCCAACAAGGTCACCAACCCCGACAAGCTCGCCATCTACGGCGGTTCGAACGGTGGCCTGCTGACCGGCGCGGTCGCCGTGCAGCGGCCCGAGCTCTGCAAGGTCGCGATCGTCGCGGTTCCGTTGCTCGACATGTTGCGCTACCAGAACTTCCTGATGGCGCGTTACTGGGTGCCCGAGTACGGCTCGGCCGAGGCGGCGGACGAGTTCCACGCGCTCTATGCCTACTCTCCGTACCATCATGTGGAGAAGGGGACTCGCTACCCGGCGATCTACCTCACCGCCGGTGAGAACGACACCCGCGTGCACGCGCTCCACGCGCGCAAGATGGCGGCGAAGTTCCAGGCCGTCGCGGCGGAGATCGAGAACCCCAACCCGGTGCTGCTCTGGGTCGACCGCGAGGCGGGGCACGGCCAGGGCAAGCCGCTCAATCTCAGGGTGCGCGACGTCGCCGACCAGCGAATCTTCCTGCGCTGGCAGCTCGGCATGCTGCCCGGTTCCTGACCGGCGGAGGTCGAGCTTCACGGGGGCGCGGTGCGGCCGGGCGTATGCTCACGTCGGGGCGCCCGCCCCTCTCTGCGTCGGGAGCGCACCCATGCGCGTGTTGGTTACCGGTCATCGTGGCTACATCGGCTCCGTATTGATGCCTTTGCTGCTCGCCGCCGGCCACGAACCGGTCGGCCTCGATAGCGATTTCTTCTGCGGTTGCCTGCTCGGACTTCCGCCCGAAGAGCCTTGGGCCTCCACGCGACGGGATCTGCGCGAAGTCGATGTCGCGGACGTCGAGGGGTTCGATGCGATCGTCCATCTGGCCGCGCTCTCGAACGACCCGCTCGGCGACCTCGACCCGGAGTTGACCTATGCGATCAATCTCGAAGGCTCGCTGCGCCTCGCCCGCCTCGCCAAGGCGGCCGGCGTGTCGCGGTTTCTCTTCGCTTCCTCCTGCTCGAACTATGGCGCCGCGGGCGACGCGATGCTCGACGAGGAAGCGGAGCTGCGTCCCATCACCGCCTACGCCATCTCGAAGGTGCGCCTCGAGGAGGAGCTCGGTCGACTCGCCGACGAGCGCTTCTCGCCGGTCTTCTTGCGCAACGCGACCGCCTACGGCGTGTCCCCGCGGCTGCGCGTGGACATCGTTCTCAACAACCTCGTCGCCTGGGCGGTGACGACCGGCAGGATCGTGCTGCGAAGCGACGGCAGCCCCTGGCGACCGCTCGTGCACGTGGAGGACATCGCGCGGACGTTCGTCCACCTGCTCGGCGTCGAACGCGAGCGTTGGCACGGGCGGGCCTTCAACGTCGGTCGGACCTCGGAGAACTACAGGATCCGCGAGCTGGCCGAGCTCGTCGCCGAAGCCGTTCCGGGTTGCGACCTGACGTTCGCGCCGGAATCCGGGCCCGACCCTCGCAACTACCGCGTGAGCTGCGACCGGCTGGCGCGATCGTTCCCGGAGCTCGAGCTCAAGTGGACCGCTCGTGCGGGCGCGCGGCAGCTCGCCGAGGCCTATCGGGCGGCGGGGTTGACCCGCGAGCGATTCGAGGGGCCGAGCTACAGGCGCCTCGGCGAGATCCAGCGTCTCATCGCCGCCGGCCGACTCGACACCGACCTGCGCTGGCGCGACGGGGCCGAGGCCTAGCGCGTCGCCGTGACTGGCCGGACCCGCCTCGTCCCGCTCGGCACGCGCGGGTTCGTCCCGGCGTGGGGCGGGCACACGATGAGCTTTCTAGTCGAACGCGACGGCGCGTTGCTCCTGCTCGACGCGGGCAGCGGCGTCGGCCGGCTCGCCGAGCCCGGCCCGGCGCGGTGGCTCGCGAGCGCGGACCGGCTCGACGTCGTTCTTACCCACTACCACCTCGATCACGTCATCGGCCTCTCCTATCTGCCGGGCGTGG
The DNA here is from genome assembly GCA_963700315.1 of uncultured Acidobacteriota bacterium. Taxonomy (GTDB): domain Bacteria; phylum Acidobacteriota; class Thermoanaerobaculia; order Multivoradales; family JAGPDF01; genus JACTMI01. Next base: position 649,064 of record CAVOXC010000013.1, read on the forward strand.
CCCGCGGCCTGCCGGTGCGGATCCATGCGCCCGGCGCCGCCGCTCACCGCGGCCGGCCCGGAGGCGATCGATCGACTGATCGGCCCGCCGCTGTTTCCCCACCCGATCGCCGAATGGCCGATGCCGACGGAGGTGATCGCCTACGACCGGGGACCGCTCCAGGTCGGACCCTTCACCCTGCGGTTGCGGTCCCAGCGCCACCCTGGCGGCTCGGTCGGCCTGCGCGTCGACGACGATCTCGCCTACGTCACCGACACCGAGGTCGATCCGGCCACCGAGGTGCTGGTTCGGGGCGTCGACCTCTTGCTCCATGAGGTTTGGCGGACCGACGCGGAGGCACGACACGACGACCCTTCGGCCGCGGGACACTCAGCCGCCGGTCCGGTCGCCCTGCTCGCCGCCCGCGCTCAGGTGCGACGCGTAGCGCCGGTGCACCACCCGCCGCACCGGGATGCCGCGGCCGTCCGAGCGCTCTGCGCGGAAATGACCGCGGTCGGCGGTATCGACGCGATGACACTCGAAGAGGGCGGAGAGGTCTTCGTTGGCTGACCGGGACCCTGCTCACGCGCGAGGTGAGCCCGGCGGCGCCCCCAGCGCGCGGGCGAGGCTCTCGGGCGTGCCGATGTCGAGCAGGCGAGCTTCGGGAGCGGCCAGGGTCTCGATCTCGAACCCGTCGGCCATCGCGGCGGCGAAGACGTCGGAAACGACGGGTTCGCGCCCGAGCCGGGCCGAGCGGGGCCGGAACTCGGTGGTCCAGCGCTCGAGGAAGCGAGTGAAGCGGGGCGTCCAGAGCGCGAACGCCCAGGTCCACTTGAGCGAGGTCTCGGCCGGTCTGACCTCGAAGCGGCGAACGCGGCCGCGGGCGTCGGTCGCGACGAGGTCGGAGTGGTGGGGCCGCTCGCAGGGCGCGAGCGCTAGGGCGATGTCGGCGCCGGCGCGCTCGCGTTGGGTGACCAGTCGCGCCAGCAGGTCGCGCGGCTGCACCAGGATGTCCGGAAAACCGAGAGCGACCAGTCGATCGGCGACGAACGGTGCCCCGGCGGCGAGCGTGAATGGGACTCCACGGGTGGGCGCGATGAGACGGTAGACGAGATCGACGCCGAAGTCGGAGCCGTCGCCGAGCCGGCGAGCGACATCCCACTTGCTCTTGCGCAACAGGACGATGGCGCGATGCACTCCGGCGAGACGGAGGTTGTCGAGAAGGTCCTGACAGGCGGGTCGGGTGGGCGCGTTGGGGGCAGAGCTCAAAGGTACCGGCAGGATCTCCTTGCTCGGTCCACGGCGCCGGCCGAGCCGCGTTGCTGCGCCCGCCGCGGGGATCAGACCCCAGATCTCTCGTGTCGCTGGACCTCGCACGAATCCTCCTGCTAGCCTCTCTGCCGACTCTACGGCCAGCTGCCATGTTCGACAACCTGAGCGAAGACACGCGCCGACTGCGCGAGGTCAAGACCAAGCCCTTCCCCTGGTACGTGCTCGAGTCGCTGCTGTTCGAGACCGGCTACCAGGCGGTGGTGCTGCACCGTCTCGCGCACTGGTTCAAGAGCCGCGGCGTCCCGGTCCTGGGGCCCCTGATCGCGCGCTGGAATCAGTTCACGACCGGCGTGGACATCGCTCCGGCGGCACGCATCGGCCCTGGACTGCGCATCTCACACGGCACCGGAATCGTCATCGGTAACGGCGTCGTCATCGGCCGCGACTGCCTCTTGATGCAGAACGTGACGCTCGGCGCTCCCACGCTCTCTCGCATCGGCGAGATGCCGAGGCTCGGCGATCGGGTCACGGTGGGCGTCGGCGCGAGCGTGATCGGACCGATCGAGGTCGGCGACGACGTGCTCGTCGGCGCCCACGCGCTGGTGCTTCGCGACGTTCCCGCGGGCGCCAAGGCGCTCTGCCGGAGCGAGACCGAGATCCGCCCGCCCGCGAGTCCGCCGCCGGCCTGAGCGGACGCTGGGCGGAGCGAAGGTGGTAGTCTTCCTCCTTCGCGCGATCGAGGACGAGCGAGCCGAATCCCACCCGAGCAGCCGGACGCTCCCCGATCCAGGCAGGAACTCGACGGAAAACGGGGGTATCGATGGCCCGGCAGAACTATGGTTTCAACAAGCGCCAGCGCGAGTTGGCCAAGAAGCAGAAGCGAGAAGAGAAGCTCCAGCGCCGCCAGGAGCGCAAGGTCGCGGAGGCGGCCGCCGCCGAAGGCGGCGAGGCGGCGGGCGGTCCCGATGGAGATGCCGAAGCGGACGCCGACACTGATGCCGGCGCCGACACCTCCGCCGACGAAGTCACCGAACCCATGGTCGTCCAGGTGGACGGCACCCCGTAGCGCTCATCCCGGGCGGAAGATCTGGGCCGCGCGTCGGTCCGCGGTCCAGCCGATCCAGTCGGCGGTGAGAGTCGCCGGCTAGAGTAGACCGCGCTCCGCTAGCAGCGTCCAGATCCGTTCGACCGAAGTCGCGGGCGCCTCATCGCCGGTCGGTAGCTCGAGAGCGGGCGCGGCGGGAGGCTGGTAGGGGGCGTTGATGCCGGTGACGTTGTCGAGCTCGCCGGCGCGGGCGCGCTCGAACAGGCCGTCGGTGTCGCGGGCCTCGCAGATTCCCAGCGGTGCGCTGCAGTAGATCTCGACGAATCGCTCCTCGCCGACGATGGCGCGGGCCAGCTCGCGGTCCTCGGCGGTGGGGGAGACCAGCGCCGCGAGGACGATGAGCCCCTGATCGTTGAACAAGCGCGCGACTTCGGCGGTACGCCGGACATGCTCTCGGCGGTCGTGGAGCGAGAAACCGAGGTCGGTGTTGAGGCCGAGTCGCATCTCCTCGCCATCGAGAACCTGGACCTTTCGCCCCGCGGCGAAGAGGCGTTCCTCGAGCGCGAAGGCGATGGTCGACTTGCCGGCGCGCGGCAGCCCCGTCAACCAGATCGTGACCGGTGCCTGGCCCAGTTGCTCGGCACGCGCCGCGGCCAGAATGCGGCTCGCCTGGGGGCGGACGTTGGCGGCCGCGTCGGCCGCCGGCCGGCGATCGAGACGGGTCTCGGCCGGCTCGCGCTCGAGGATCGTGCCGGCGGCCACCGTGGCGTTGGACAGCCTGTCGATGAGGATGAACGCGCCGGTCTCGCGGTTCTTGCGGTAGGGATCGTAGGCGAGCAGGCGCGGCGACTCGATGCGCACGCGGCCGATGTCGTTCAATGCGAGCTGGTCGGTCGACTCTCGATGCAAGCTCGAGACGTTGATGCGGTAGCGCAGCTCGCTGACCTCGGCGGGAGCGACGGTGGTGGTCTGTTTGATCACGTAACCGCCCGCACCCGGGCGCATCGGCTCTTCGGCCATCCAAACCAGCATGGCCTCGAACGAATGCTCCAGGTGCGGCACGTTTCCCGGAGCGACCAGCATCGCGCCGCGCGACAGGTCGAGCTCGTCTTCGAGGGTCACCGTCACGCTCTGCGGCGGGAAGGCCTCGTCGAGCTCGCCGTCGAAGGTGTGAATGGCGCGCACCCGGCTGCGGCGTCCGGACGGAAGGGCGACGACCTCGGCACCGCGGCGCAGAATCCCGGAGGCGAGCGTGCCGCTGAAGCCGCGAAAATCGGCGCTTGGCCGCTGCACCAGCTGAATCGGAAACCGCAGGTCGACCAGGTTGCGATCGCCCGCGATGTGCACGGTCTCGAGATAGCTGAGCAGGCTGCCGCCCTGGTACCAGGGCATCCGCGTCGTCGTGCGGACCAGGTTCTCTCCTTGCAGCGCCGAGACCGGCATGAAGTGGACGTCGTTGACCTGGAGGCGAGCCGCGAAGTCGGTGAATTGCGCGCGGACCTGCTCGAAGCGCTCCTGCCGGTAGTCGACCAGGTCCATCTTGTTGACCGCCAGGACGAGGTGGCGGATGCCGAAGAGCGTGGCGATGAACGCATGACGGCGGGTCTGATCGACGACGCCCTTGCGGGCATCGACGAGGATCACCGCCAGATCGCAGTTCGACGAGCCGGTCGCCATGTTGCGCGTGTACTGCACGTGGCCCGGGGTGTCGGCGATGATGAACTTGCGGCGCGGCGTCGAGAAGTAACGATAGGCGACATCGATGGTGATGCCCTGTTCGCGCTCGGCGGCGAGGCCGTCGAGCAGCAGCGCGAAGTCGAGGTCATCACCGGTCGTGCCGTGCTTGCTCGAGGCTCGCTCGAGCGCCGCCATCTGGTCGTCGAAGACCGCGTTCGAGTCGTGCAGGAGCCGTCCGATCAGGGTCGACTTGCCGTCGTCGACGCTGCCGCAGGTGAGCAGGCGCAGCAGGTCACGCTGCTGATAGGCGGCGAGGAAGCTCTCGAGGTCGGGGCTGGCGGCGGGCGTCGGCGCCGACATCAGAAGTAGCCCTCCCGCTTCTTCTCCTCCATGGAGCCGGCCTCGTCGTAGTCGATGACGCGCCCTTGGCGCTCCGAGCTGCGGCTGGACAGCATCTCCTCGATGATCGCTGCGACCGAGTCGGCCTCGGACTCGACGGCGCCGGTCAACGGATAGCAGCCCAGGGTGCGGAACCGCACCTTGCGCTGTTGCGGCGTCTCACCGGGGGCGAGCGGCAGGCGGTCGTCATCGACCATGATCAGCGCGCCCTCGCGCTCGACGATCGGCCTCGTGGCGGCGAAGTAGAGCGGGACGATTGGAATCGCCTCGAGCTGGAGATAGAGCCAGACGTCGAGCTCGGTCCAGTTCGACAGGGGGAAGACGCGGATGGACTCCCCCTTGTGGACCCGGGTGTTGAACAGGCGCCAGAGCTCGGGCCGCTGGTTGCGCGGTTCCCATTGGTGGAAGCGATCGCGGAAAGAGAAGATCCGCTCCTTGGCGCGGCTGACCTCTTCGTCGCGCCGCGCGCCGCCGAAAGCGGCGTCGAAGTCATAGTGATCGAGCGCCTGCTTGAGGCCTTCGGTCTTCATGATGTGGGTGTAGCGCTGCGTTCCGTAGTCGAAGGGATTGACGTTCTTCGCCTTGCCCTCGGGATTCGTCCAGACGCGCAGCTCGGCGCCGATCTCGGCGGCCATCGCGTCGCGAAAAGCGATCATCTCGCGAAACTTCCAGAGCGTGTCGATGTGCAGCAAGGGGAACGGAATGGGTCCGGGGTGAAACGCCTTCTGGGCGAGCCGGAGCATCACCGAGGAGTCCTTGCCGATCGAGTAGAGCATCACCGGCCGCGCGCACTCGGCGACGACCTCGCGCAGGATGTGAATGCTCTCGGCCTCGAGCTCGCGCAGGTGCGTGAGGCGATAGGTCTTCATGCTCCAATCGCTCCTGGGCCGGCCGAAGAGCTGTCGGCGAAGAGGAATCCGCGCCGCCACAGCATCGCGACGAGGCGCCCGACGCAGGCGTCGAGGTCGAGAACCGAGGTGTCGAGATCGAGAGCGGGGCTCTCGGGCGGTTCGTACGGCGCCGAGACGCCGGTGAAATCCTCGATCTCGCCGGCGCGGGCGCGGCGGTAGAGCTGCTTCGGGTCACGCTGCTCGCAGACGTCGAGCGGCGTGCTCAGGAAGATCTCGAGGAAACGCTCCTCGCCGACCGCGACGCGAGCCGCATGCCGGTCGGCGCGATAAGGCGAGATGAACGCCGTCAGCGCGAGCATCCCGGCGTCGGCGAAGAGCGCCGCGACCTCGCCGATGCGCCGGATGTTCTCGGTTCGATCGGCGGGCGCAAAGCCGAGATCGGAGTTGAGACCGTGGCGCACGGCGTCGCCATCGAGCACGTAGGCGGCGTGCCCGGCGGCGAGCAGCGCGGCTTCGAGAGCGGCGGCGACGGTCGACTTGCCCGATGCGGAGAGACCGGTGAACCAGAGCACGCAACCGCGCTGGCCGGAGCACGCGCTGGCGATCCTCGGCGCGAACCGAGGGCCGGTGGCGCGTCAAGTTGGCGGCCATGGGTGCGGAGCGCGTGGTCAGAACGTGACTCCGAACCGCTTGCGCAGGGCGAAGGCGAACAGGATCGACAGGATGAAGAAGACCGTCATCCAGGCGGGGACGCCCGCCATCTCGCGCACCGTCCAGCCCGGCATCGCCACCGTGGCCGGCTTGAAGTCGACGGAGAGCGAGGTGAGCGACGCCGTCGGCGGGCAGGGGCTCTCGGCCGGGTAGACGAACTGGTCGAGCCAGGAGCCTCCGGGCCGGACGGGCGAGCGTCGCTCGAGCGGTCGCGAGCCGGGGAGCGACTTTTCGAAGAGCTGATCGCCGATGCGTATGCCGATCAGCTGCTGGCCCGGCTGGTCGACGCGCAGGCGCCAAGAGAGCGTCCGCTCGCCCGGAATCCAGAGCGCCGGCGTCTCGGCGACCAGGCCGTCCGGCAACTCGAGGGTCGCCAGCGGCTTGCCCGAGTTGCTGGTCGGCACCCCGCCGGCGGTTCGCCAGCTCTCGGTCGAAGGTCGCCTCGAGCACCGTTCGGTCGCCGCCGGCGGGCGGCGCGTAGGCGTAATGGAACTGGAGCTGCGCCACCATCAGGGCGAGCGGCGGCAGGATGAAGAGCATCGGCACGAGCGAGAGGCGCAGATAGGTCAGGTTGTGGCGCAGGATGTCGATCTGCGCCTTCCAGATCTGGCCGAAATCGTCGTTGAACAGCCGGATCTCGAAGACCCCGGCGTAGATCTGTCCGCTTGACGGCCTCGAGGCCTTTCTGGTTCGAGGTCCGCTTGAAGATCAGCAACATGCCGACGGCCGCGAGCGCCGACATGACGCCCAGTCCGATCGCCGCCGGCAACGACTGGAAGGGGTAGAGCAGCAGGTCGAACAGCGCCGCAGCACGGAGTTCAGCAGAGTTCATGACGTCGCAGGGGTCCCTCAGGAGATGTAGCCGAGGCCGCGGAGGCGCTTCTTGATCTCCTCCTCGTCCTTGGCCCCCTCGAGCTTGGAGAGCTCCTTCTCGAGGGCGTGGGTGATGAACTCCTCGGCCGAGGAGTAGCCGGCGAGATCGGCGTAGCGCTTGATCTTGGCCACCAGGTCCTTCTCGAGCTTCACTTTGGTCGTTGCGAACATGGTTCCTCGCTTGAGACGGACGGCGCGGTTCCGTGCTCATTTCGCCGGCGCGCCGCCCTCGACGCCGAACTCGGCCAGGATCGCCCCGCGCGAGATCGCGCAGCGTCGGCGCGGGCCGCGCCAGCGGCCGGTTGGTCAACAGGATGCCAGGAACCGCTTCGTGGTCCATCAGGTGGTCTCCCGGCCAGTCGTCGATGTTGTCGGCGAAGACCTCGGCCGAGAGCTCGCCCAGAGCCGAATCGCTCGAAGCCGCGCGTCCCCTTGGCGTAGCCGACGACGAGTCGGGGCCGATGTCGCGATAGCCACCGTCGGTGTAGGTCTCCTCGCGCAGAGTAGACGCGGGTGATCGCCGGCTGTCCGGTCTTGGGGTCGATCGCGGCGAGCAGCTTGTCGCCGATCTCGCGCATCAGAGCTCAGGCGCTCGCCTCGGGCACGGCGCCGTTCTTCTCGCGCCCTTGCAGTTGACGTAGAGGCCGTTGATGCCGAGGCCGTAGGCCTTCGTCTGGCTCCAGACGACGTCGCCGAAGAGCTTGGCGGCGAGGGCGGTCTCCGGATCGCGGACCGTCGAGGTAGCCGTTCTGCCAGAGCCAGGTGTTGAGGTTGAAGCTCCGGCGCCAGCTGGTGAAGCCGTGGTCCGACATCACGACCAGCGTGGTATTCGGCGGCATGTGCTCGAGCGTGTAGCCGACCATGCCGTCGAGCGCGATGTAGACCTCGGGAATGGCGTCCGCGAAAGCGGGCTCTCGACCGGGTCGTAGCGCGGATGCTCGGGATCGAGAGTGTCCCAGAGCACGTGCGAGATCTGATCGGCGGTACCCATGTAGTAGAAGAGCATCCCGCCCTGCCAGCTCGGCGAGGACCTGCTCGGAACTGCGCGATCATCTCGTCGCGGCTGAGCCGCGCCTGGTCGAGGAACTCGGCGCGGTCGAGGACTCTTCCCTCGAGCGCCTTGGTGTCCTCGGGCATCCCCTGGGTGTAAGAAGCTGCCGGTCGCCTCGGCCAGCTCGGCGGCGTAGTCGGGCGGCGTCGAGATCGGCATCACCGGATCCATCGGATCGAGGTTCAGCGGCGAGGCATAGAGCTCGGAATTCCGGCTTGATGCTCTTGAGCAAGAAGCGGCCCATCGCCGGCAGCGAGGGGGTCATCATCAGCTTGCCGCAGGTGCCGAGATCGAGCGACACCGGAACCCAGTCGCTCCACTCGCCCACCCTGAGGATCCGCTCCTCGTCGCCGACGACGAGCTTCGCCACCGGCTCGTCGGGGTCGAGGTGTACCTCGAACGGCACCCGGGCCTTCTCTTCGATTCTGACGAAAGGATTGTCGGGGCCGACCAGCTCGCTCGTCACGACGCCGTTTTCCGCCCAGGCCTCGACGACTGTCGCCGCCCGAGATTCTCGAGTCGTCGAAGAAGAGCTCCGAAGTGTAGTAAGTAAACGTGCCGTAGGTGCCGAGCACATCCGGCGTCCCCATGCCCGAGAGCTCGTGCGTGGCGGTGCCCGAGGGCGGGAAGTTCGCCGGCATGCGCAATACGGTCGTCTCGATGCCATGCTCTTCGAGCTTCTCCCAGAACGGCGTGCCGTGGCGCAGCAGCTCCATCTCGCCACCCGCGATCGGAACCTGGCACTCCCCGAGGCCGAAGGGCTCACCGGCGTTCTCGTCCGAGACGACGCGGCTGGTCGACAGGTAGGGCTTCATGGTCTTCGGATCGCGATGCACGAAGTCGAAGATGCCGTGTCCACCGGCGTCCATGCCGGTGATGAAATCCGACCACGCCACCGGGCTCTGCGGCGGCGCCGAGGTACCGAGCTTGCTGCAGCCCGGTCTCGGCGGCGAGGCGCGAGAAGTTGGGCAGCCGCCCCTCGTCCATCAGCTTGCGCGTCAAGTCGTAGTCGAGGCCGTCGAAACCGAGGATGAGCACGTTGCGCGGCGCGGCGTGGGCGTCGCTCGCGCCGCCGCAACCGGCGAGCAGCAACGTCGCGGCGGCAGCCAGGAGGAGGCCGGCGAGAGCGGCGACATCAGGACGGTGAGTCTCAGGCCGCACGTTCAGCGCCTCCTTCCTGCGTCTTGGGCGTCGCCACGAGGGCGGCCGGGGGTCTGTCGAACAGTGATTTGCCGTCCATGTGCGGCGGCGCCTCGATGCCGAAGAGACGCAGGACCGTGGGCGCGATGTCGAGGAGCGACGGATCGTCGTTGTCGATGGCATGGTTGCAGAAGAAAACGCCCGGCACGATGCGCGGGTCGACGCAGTGGTCGCCGCTCCAGGCCTTGAGGTTGTCCTCGAAGACCGGCCCGGAGATGACGCCGGTGGCGCAGTCCCACGAGGTCCGGTAACCGTGGTTGTAGCCGATCAGCAGGTCGGGAGCGTTGCCCAGGTAGGGGCCGTCGTAGACCTCGCAGCTGTCGAACACCTCGTTGATGCCGACGCCGCCGCGCTCGTCGTCGACGAGGCCGGAGAGCTTCTCGATCAGCTCCCGGCGCAGGCTCCTCGCCTCGTCGCCCGGCTTGACGATCCCCTCGGCCTCGCGCCCCTCGAGGTTGAGGAACATCCCGGCGAGCCCGAGCGCGTAGGCACGGGTCCGTGACCAGTCGACGTCGCGCAGCCACTCGGTCGACCCGTCGCACCCCTCCTTGAGCTCTAGATAGCCGTGCCGGTGCAGCCAGGCGTTGAGGTTGATGCCGCGGCGAAACGACGTGAAGCCGTGGTCCGAGAGGACGATCAGCACGTCGTCGTGGCGCAGGCGCGACATCACCTTGCCGACCAGCTCGTCGTTGTGGGCGTAGAGCTTCTCGATGGCGTCGCGATGGGTCGCGGTCTCGCGATCGGCGCCTGCCGGATGCCCCTCTTCGAGATAGCGCCAGAACATGTGCTGGATCCGGTCGGTGCCGTCGAAGACGCAAACCAGTGAGCCGCGCTGGAGCTTGTCGAGCGCCGCGAAGAACATCTCCTGGCGTTCGCCGTCGATGTCGTAGCTCTGCTCGAGAAACGTGGCGTCGTCGGTGACCTTCTCGTTGAGGGCCCAGGTGTCTTCGGCGAGGCCGAGGGTGGAGAATTGTCCGATCTTCTTGGCGAGATAGGTCGAGTAGAAGCCGGGATGCGAGATCGGCATCGCCGGGCTCTCGGGATCGAGATTGATCGGGGAGAGGTAGAGCGAGAAGTGCTCGCCGAGCTCGGTAACCATCATGCGGGTGATTCCCAGCACCTTGACCGTCGGCGCGGCCTTGAAGCTCAGGGTCACCCAGCCGGTCAGTTGGTTCGGCGTCAGGACGTGCTCTTCGCCGTCGATGCGCAGTCTCGCCTTGCCGGCGGAGCGGTCGAGCTCGATCGCGAGTGGGATCTCGAGCGGTGGGTCGCCCGCGCGAAAGACGTTCTCGGGACCGCGGATCAGGGTCGAGAAGCGGTCCGGCCCCCCCTCGAGGACCACCCGTTGTCCGCCCTCTTTGAACTTCGCGTCGCTCTTGCGCGTGGTGAAGAAGAGGAACGTCCCTTGCGAGCCGAGCAGATCCGGGACGCTCATCGCCGACAGCTCGGCCCCGTAGAAACGGTCGGGCGGGAAGGTGATCGGGACGCGCAGGACCGTGCTCCAGATCCGGTAGTCGCCGAGGATCGACCAGAAGGGTCGCGACTTGCGCAGCAGCCGGATCTCGGGCTTGCGCAGCGGGATCTTCCACTTGCCGATGCGCAGGAACTTGTCGACAGTGCCGATCTCGGCCGAGGACAAGCACGGGCAGGTAGGTCTTCCGGTCGCGGTCGAGAAAGTCGAAGATGTTGTGCTTGCCGGGATTGGTGCCGGTGCTGAACGAGGACCAGGCCACCGGCGAAATCGACGGGTAGGTCGTCCGGATCCGGCGGTAGCACCCCGCGGCCGGCGAGTCGAGCGAGGTTGGGCAGCTTTCCCTCGGCCATCAGCCGGTCGGTCAGCCGCGGATCCTGGCCGTCGAGCCCGACGGCGATGAAGCGCCGGGCCCAAGGCTTGGCGGTCTTCTTGCCGGTGGCGAGGCGCCAGAGAGCGCGGAAGGGCCAGGCCAGAATCGAGAAGAGCGCGAGCAATAGCGTGATCAGTACGACGCCGACCGAGGAGAGCAGCGCAATGCCGGCGCCGGGGCCGACGTAGGCCTCGGCCGGAGTCGCGATGAAGGCAGTCAGAGCCGCCGCGAAGAGCGGCCAGAATCGTCTGCCGCGGGATGCTTGAATGCTAAGAACGAAGGGCAAGAGCCGAATCCTCCTCGAGTTCCCGTACGACCGGTCGGACCGGCAACGGTGGCCTGGGCGTGGTCCGGACCGCGTCGCGCCGCTCCGGTCGGTGCCAGTGTCGTCCGGGAGGCGGCCTGCGTCGGCCGGCGACCGATTGTAATCTACCCTGCGGATGGATTGAGAGAGGGGTCGAAAAGAGAGCCATGGCGACGACGATGGAAAGGGTATGGCGCCGCCTGCGCTTCGGCGCGCCGGTGGTACTTGTCTCCGGGCTGCCCCGTTCGGGGACTTCGATGGCGATGAAGATGCTCGCCGCGGGCGGTCTCGAGGTGATGGCCGATGGGGTGCGCGGCGCCGACGAGGACAACCCGAAGGGCTACTTCGAGGACGAACGGGTCAAAGCGCTCGGCGAGGGCCGGGACAAAGGCTGGCTGCGCGCGGCGCGAGGTCGAGCGGTCAAGGTGATCTCCTATTTGCTCAAGGACTTACCAAGAGACAACAACTACAAGGTGATCTTCCTGCGCCGCGACCTGCGCGAGGTTCTCGCCTCGCAGACCAAGATGCTGGAGCGCCGCAGCGAAGCGAGCGGCACCTCCGACGAGCAGATGATCGAGATCTACGAGAGCCACCTCTGGCGGATCGACTACCTCTTCCGGCATGCCAGACACCTCGAACGGCTCGATGTCCGGTACGCGGACGTGGTTGCCGACCCGCGGCGCGAGGCGGAGCGAATCAGCGCCTTTCTCGGCGGCCGGCTGGAGGTCGAGCGCATGGTCGAAGCTGTCGATCCGCGCCTCTACCGCAATCGTGCCGAGCGGGCGGCCGGGGCCTCCGGAGAAGTGGACGTGCCTTCCTGAACCATGGTCAGCGTACGACGAACCAGGGATTGACAAGATCGATCTTGTTGTAGCGCAGCGCTGCTCCGGTCCGGGGGTCGAGCAGGTCAAAGCCGGCCTCGCGAGCGATTGCGTGGCCGGCGGCGGTGTCCCACTCCATGGTCGGTGCGAAACGCGGGTAGGCATCGGCGGCTCCTTCGGCCACGAGACAGATCTTCAAGGCGCTGCCGAGACTTGTGAGCTCGACGCCGCCGTGCTCCTGCTCCGCCCTGCGGATGAAGGCCTCGGTCTCCGGGCTGGGGTGAGAGCGGCTGGCGACGATGGTGAACTTGTCGCGACCGGAGGGTAGCGGCAAGCGCGCCGAAGCTGCGGCGCGCGCCGTGGCGTCCGCAGCGGTCGCCGTGGCTCGATCTTGGCGCCAGGCGCCGCCGCCGCGCCAGGCGAAGTAGAGAAGGTCCTTGACCGGTGCGTAGATCACGCCGCCCATGGGCACCGCGACGCCCGCGGGCCCCGTCGGTTCGGCTTCGCGCTCCATCAGGGCGATGTTGACCGTGAACTCGCCGTTGCGCCGCACGAACTCCTTGGTGCCATCGAGCGGGTCGACCAGCCAGTAGCGATCCCACCTCCGCCGCTCGGCCGCCGGCAGCGACCGGCCCTCTTCGCTGAGGAGGGGAAGCCGGGTGGCGGCCAGCGCTGCGGCGATCGCCCGATGGGCGCGCTTGTCGGCTTCGGTCAACGGCGACTCGTCGTCCTTGCGCTCGACCGCGATTGGACCGGCGTAGACAGCGAGGATCTCGCGGCCGGCGGCGAGCGCGGCGTCGATCGCGGTGGTGATGAGGTCCGTAGGGTCTGGGCGCGGCTTCACCGTCGCCGGCGGCGAGCGCGGCTTCGTTCTGATGCAGCCTTCGTCGACCATCGCGGAGATCATAGTCGGTGGGCGCCGCCGCTCATCGGCGCGCTCCCGGAACTGATCCCGGAGCGCGCGCAGGCGACGCGTGGCCAGGCCGGCAGTGCCGTGGTGGGGACGGTTCAGCGGGAGCGGCCGCCGGGGCCGCCGCTCCCGTTGCCCGCGCCTTCCCGGCGTGGTGCGGCGCCCTGGCGGTGCGGCCCGCCGCGCGGGTCGCCCCCTTGCCAGCTGCCGGTCGAGCTCCACAGCGGCACGTGACGCAGAGTTCGAAGCCGGACCAGCGCGCCGCGGCTCGCATTGAGCACGCGCTGGGCTCGAGCCGGCGACTCGGCCTCGGCGAAGACGCGCACCCTGAGCCGGTCTCCGACCTCGACCTCGAAGCCGATCTCCTCGAGCGTCTCGCGGGGCGCCAGCAAGACGCGCCGTGGCGCTTGGCCGTCTCCGAGGTCGAGGTCGACGGCGAGGACCGCGAGATCGCTCTCGCCCGGTAGCTCGATGAGTGCCGTCACAGTTCCCTCGAGCGTATCGAGCGAAGCGGTTGGGCGGGCGGCCGGCTCCTGCGCGACCGCGCCCGCCGCGCTCCCTGCGAGCGCCATCCAGAGGACGGCGGCGAGTGCAGTCCGGCTCCTCATCGGCGGACTCCAGCAGGACCGGCGACCGGTGGGCGGAAGCCGAAGGAGACCGCGATCGAAACGCTGAAGTCCTCGGCGGCATCGGTGAGGCCGGCTCGAGCCTGCAGCTCGAATCGGACTTGGCCGAGCGTACGCACGCTACCGCCGGCGGCGATCCGCGAGCCCTGGCCCACGAACACCTCGGGGTTGCCTTCGAGCCAGCCGGCGAGCAGGAAGCGGTCCGCAAGCGGCAGGCTCTCGATCCCGGCGTGGACATCGACTACGTCCTCGATCACGAGATCCCGCTGATCTCCGAGCCCGTTGTAGCCGAGGCCGCCGAATGCGGTCAGCGACCAGAAGCGGTACTCGGCCGAAACGCCAACTCGCCAGTCGAGCTCGCCGGTGCCGAGCGCCGTCTCCTCCTCGGCGGTCGGGAGCTTGACCGAGGCGCCGAGGTCGATCCGATAAACGCGGGCGCCGCCGCCGGCGACGCGGTAGGAAGCGCCGAGACGCAGGTCGCCCAGTCCGCGGGCCTCGCTCGGCGTGGACGCGGGCTCGGGCGCGAGCTCCTCGATCGTGCCGATTACTGCTCCACTGCCGCTTTCCAAGCCGTTACCGTTGCCGGATACGTTCTCGCCGGAGGCAGAACCATGCCCGCGTCGCGAGGGCGCGATGGGGCCGAGTCCCGGAGGTGCCGCCGCGATCCCCTCGCCGTCGAAGTCGAGCCAGGAGAGCTCACCGCGAAGCTGCAAGCGGTCGAGGCCCCAGCTCATCCGGAGCGTCGCCCAGCGCAGGTCGGAGCCATCTCCGTCTTCGCCGCCGACGGCGGAACCGCCGGTTTGAAGCGTGAGCTCCGGCAGCTCGGCGACCGTCGGCCTGGGCGCGGCGACGACGCAGGAGAGTATGAGCGCGAGAGCGACCGTCCTGGCGGGAAGGACTCGAGGAACGGCTCTGTTGTCCATGGTTTCCTTCTCCTCGCGGGGTGCGAGGTGCAACCGGCGTGCCTCGTCGACGGGCGGCTCGGTGGGCGAATCAAGTGCGTTCGTCCGACGATCTCGTCGAATCGTCGGGACGATTCGACGAATCCTGCCGACCCGGACCGCCGCCGCGCAGCTTGGCGAGCTTGTAGCGAAGCGCACGCTCGGAAATCCCCAGGAGCTCGGCCGCGCGGGTCTGGTTCCCCCCCTCGGCCTCGAGGGCCTCGGTGATCGCCGTGCGCTCGAGTGCCACGATGCGCGCGGGAAGAGTGGATCCCCCGTCCTCGGCCTCCGGGTCCTCGCTCGCCGCCGTGAGCACGGTCGGGGGCAGATCGGCGGTCGTGATCTGCGGACCGCGGGCGAGCACGAGACAGCGCTGGACGATGTTCTCGAGCTCGCGAACGTTGCCCGGATAGTCGTAGCGCACCAGGAGATCCATCGCCTCGCGCGAGATGGCGCGGGCGATTCCGTCACTGACCTCGGCGTGCTTGGCGATGAAGTGCTCGACCAGGAGCGGCACGTCCGAACGGCGGTGACGCAGCGGCGGGAGCTCGATCGTCACGACCGCCAGGCGATAGTAGAGATCCTCACGGAATCGCCCGGCGGCGACCTCGGCGGGAAGGTCGTGGTGAGTGGCGGCGACCAACCGGACATCGACCGGCAGCGGGCGGTTCGATCCGACGCGCTCGACCGTTCGCTCCTGCAGGACGCGCAGCAGCTTCACCTGGACCTCCGGCGGCAGGTCGCCGACTTCGTCGAGGAAGAGCGTGCCGCCCGCGGCGGCCTCGAAGCGGCCGGCGCGGGCGCGGTCGGCCCCGGTGAAGGCGCCGCGCTCGTGGCCGAAGAGCTCGCTCTCGAGCAGGGTCGGCGACAGCGCGGCGGCGCTGACCGCAACGAATGGGCGTCCTGCGCGGGGTCCCGCGGCGTGAATAGCGCGTGCGACGAGCTCCTTGCCCGTACCGCTTTCGCCGAGAACGAGAACGGAGATCGTCGAGCGCGCGACGCGCGCGACCGTCGACAGCACCTCCGCCATCGGTCCGCCCGCGGTCACCAGTCCGGGAACGGACTCGATCTCGCCCAGGCGCCGCCGCAGCTCCCGATTCTCACGGCGCAGGTGCCGCTCCTCGAGCGCGCGGCGCAAGACGCGCTCGACCTCATCGAGCTCAAGCGGTTTCAGGAGGTAGTCGCAAGCGCCCTCTTTCAGGCAGGCGACGGCGCCCTCCACCGTGCCGTAGGCGGTGGCGATGACCGTGCGGATTTCCGGATTGAAGGTGACGATCTCGCGCAATAGCTCTCGGCCGTCGAGTTCGGGCATGCGTAGGTCGGTCAGCACGACGTCCGGATGCACGCGGCGGACGAGCTCCAGTGCGGCGCGACCGTCTGCCGCCTCGTGGACTTCGGCGCCGAGATCGCGCAGAAAACCGGCCAGCTGCTGGCGCTGTGCGGCGTCGTCTTCGGCCAGCACGAAGCGGCCCTCGAGGTTCATCGTTTGCCTCTCCTCAGGTCGGGTCGACCGGGCATGGTGAGGATCGCCTCGGCGCCGAGCGGCGAGCGGTTGGCAAGTCGAATCTCGCCGCCATGCTCCTCGGCGACGCGCCGGACCAGGGCGAGACCGAGACCGGTGCCGTCAGCACGGGTGGTGACGAAAGGCTCGAGCACCTTGTCGCCGAGCTCCGCGGGGATGCCGGCGCCTTGGTCGGCCACGCGCAAGCTCACGGTGCCCTCCCGATCGGCGGCGACGGCGATTCGCACCACGCCGTCCACCGGGCTCGCTTGGATGGCGTTGCGCACCAGGTTGATCACCGCGCGCCGGATCGCGTCACGATCGATTACAGCTTCGGCGGCGCCTTCGATTGGTGCGATCTCTACTCCCGCCTCTTCCGCTTCGCTCGCGAGCAGCTCGGCGACCTCGCGGCCGAGGCGTCCCAAATCAATCCTCTCGCGCCGGTCGGACACTGGACGGGCGAGGTCCAGAAACTCTCGTAGAACGCCATCGAGACGCCGAACTTCGGCGCGCACGAGCCGCGCGAAGCTGCGGGCGCCCTCGTCGGCGTGGGCGCGCTCGAGTCGCTGGGCGGCGAGCGCGATCGCGTTCAGGGGACTGCGCACTTCGTGCGCGAGGCCGGCAGTGAGCGCTCCGGCGAGCGCCAGGCGCTCACTTCGGCGTCTCGCTTCCTCGGCCAGGGCGAGGCGCCGAGCGGCGTTCTGTCGTTCGCGATCGCGCTCCCGGCGGAGCAATGCGTAGGCGGTGCTCGCCAGGCCGAAGCCGGCGAGCACGACGCCGATCAGCACCGTGCGTCGCGTGGCCGCCATCGAGGCCCGTTCGATGGAGTCGCCGTCGAGACCTACCCGCAGCGTCGCACGCCGCCCGGCCTGGGTCTCGACGGGGACGGTGACTTCGAAGGCAAGGCGGCCGCGCACCTGCTCGAGGCGGCCGGCGTCGACTTCGGCGCGCGGCGGTGGTAGCGGCCCGTCATCCCAGCTCGCTGCGGCGGCCACCGGACCAGGCTCCTCACGATAGCGGAGGTAGAGGACACTTTCCGATGCCACCAAGCGGCGCAACAGGCTGTCGATGCCGAGACGTCGGGCGAACGTGTAGGCGGAGGCGGCGTGGACGTGCACCAGGACGGCGCCACCATGGGAGAGCGAGACTGCCGCCGCCCGATGGTCGGCGTCGCTTCCGAGGCCCGGTGCGAGTAGGACCTCTTCGACGCGGCCGGCGAGCAGGGGCGCGAGGGTCGTCGCGACGTCGGGATCCAGGGCGTCTCCGACGCCGAGCCGAGTCCGGCCGTCGCGGTCGAAGAAGGCGATGGTGTCGAGCTCGTTCGCCTCGAGAATCGCGAGCAGGGTCGCCGGTTCGGGAATCGCGTCGCGTGCGAGCAGGGCGATCAAGCGCGCGTTGTCGAGCAGACGCGCGGCGACGCCTTCATCGATCTCGCGCAGCGCGTTCGAGGCGGCGGCGAGCCCGGGCGCGAGAGATAACGCGAGCAGAGCCGCCTCACCGCGCAGCGCCCGTTCGATCTCGGATCGCTGTCGTCGCGCTTCGATCCAGGTCCAGAGTGCCAGAGCGAGGCCGATGAGGAGCAGTAGCACCAAGCCGGCGGCGGTTCGCGAAGCCTTCACGTCGCGACGATCCTAGCTCGCAGCTCCGCCGCCGGCGGCGAAGGGGGAACGCCACCGGCGGCGGCCGGACTGGGTGTTTGCGGCCCGGTCTGACTCAGCGCGGACAGCCTCCCCCGCCATTGCCTGCGCCGCGAGCGCCACTGCCGCCGCCCGCTTGGCCGGTGCCCGGCGCGTGGATCCGGTCGCGGTCGCGATCGCGGGTACGGTCCGTGTCGCCTGCTCCCTGGCCGCCGCCCCGACCGGCATAGCCACGCGACTGGACGGCGACAAGCTCGCCGCTCCGGTTGCTGAAGGTGTGCATCTGGTTTGACCGCTCGACCGCCATGCGGCGAACCTGAAGCGCGCCATCGACGGCGGACTTGGAGGCGGTACGCAGGCGGACCTGGTCGCCGACCGCCACGCAGTCCGGGCAGGAGCCAGACGCGCCGAGATGGAAGCGTAGCTCCTCGCCGTCGCGAGTGCGCACGGTGATCTGCTGGAGCTCGCCGCGATTTTCCGTGTGGACGCGCTCCTGAACCTGCACGACCTGGCCCTCGTAGCTTCCCGCGAAGGCAGTCGGCGCGACCGCGAGAGCGAACGCGAATGCGGCGGCTCCTGCGACGAATGGTGCGATGCGATGTCTCATGGTGCTCTCCTTTGTCAGGGGCGGGTCGCCGGCTGCGGCGCCGGCGCTCCGCCGGTTGCGCAGATGGAGGTTGCACCTCGCGTACCAGCTCGGGAGAAGTCGACAAGTCGTGCGTGCTGTTTGGTTTACTCCGCGCCGGTGACTCATGGCCAGATCGCGGTCCGACGGTTCCGTCGAGAACGACCGGATCGTTCCGACGAGATCTGCCGGATGTCGTCGGGTTCAGGCGACGGTGGCGAGAAGCCCGGCGTCCTGCAGGCGATCAGCTGCCACGCGGACCTGAGCGAAGGGGAGCTGGGAGCGCTCGGCGATGGCGAGCAGGTCGTGCGTCGCCGTCGGAGAGGTTGAGGACCCAGAGGATCGCGAGCTCGCGATCGCGGCCCGCGTCGTCGCCGCCGA
This sequence comes from uncultured Acidobacteriota bacterium, assembly GCA_963700315.1. Classification (GTDB taxonomy): domain Bacteria; phylum Acidobacteriota; class Thermoanaerobaculia; order Multivoradales; family JAGPDF01; genus JACTMI01. The sequence continues at coordinate 667,712 of CAVOXC010000013.1, forward strand.
TCGACCGGTAGAGGCCGCGCCGGCCGAGCATCGGCTCCCCCTTCGGGTTGAGGTTGCGGTAGGTCCGGTTGCCCTCGAGCAGGTCGACCACGGCGCGGTAGGCGTCGAGCGAGCGCTCGAGGTGCTCCGGGCGGACGAAGTCGAGATCGTCGGCCGAGGTGTGGTACTCGGGGTAGCGCCCCCACGGCGTGCGGGTGAGCGAGCCGACGTCGAGCGCGAAGCCGGGGGAGTTGTACTGCCGCTCGTCGTAGCCGAAGGGGACGAACTCCTCGACCACGGCGGTCTCGCCGATACCTGCGAGTGCCACCGGCACCGCCCGATCGATCGACCGCGTCGCCGCGCCGGCTCTTCTTGTAGTGGAAGGCTCCGGCGTCACCGAGCCCCGCCGCGACCAGGCCGTGGGCGATCGCGGCCGGCCCGCTCCTCGTTGCGGGCGAGCCAGGCGATCGCGCCGATCGTGCCGGGCACGAAGAGGAAGCGGTAGGAGAGGCGCCGCGCCGGCCGGGCCGCGAGCTCCCGCGCCAGCGCCGCCATCACGACAACGCCCGAGAGGTTGTCGTTGGCGAGCGATGGGTGGCAGACGTGGGTCGAAAGCAGCACCTCCGCCTCGAGCTCGCCCGGCAGCGCGAGCTCGCCGTAGCTGAGGGCGCCGTCGAAGAGCTCGGTGTCGACCACCACCTCGTACTCGCCCTCCGGGCAGCGTCTCGCGGACCCGATGGGACAGGCAGAAGCCCCAGGTCTCCTGGTAGTAGCTGGTGCGGTAGGGGATCCAGTCGGGCCGGTCGGGCAGCGAGTAGAGGTGGGGGTCGAGCTCGGTTTGCGACAGTCGGCCGCGGAATGGTGCCGAGTAGTTCAGCACGTGGAGGTTGTGCGCCGCGGCATCCGCGATCCGTTCGCCGCCCGGCGCCACCAGGTAGGCGCTGCGCAGGCGCCATTCCTTGGGAACCGTCCAATCGAGGACGGGTGTCCCCGATGGAACCTCGACGCGCTCGAGCGGAACCCACTCGCGCAGCGTCGCAAGCGTCTCGCGCACGCCCTCGCCGGTGATCGAGCGCGCGATCGGGAAGAGCCGAGCGGCGAGGGCGTGGAGCTCGGCGCCGGTGGCGGTGCGGGGGATCTCGGTCACGGCGGGGTTCTCGATCGGGACGCGAGGCAGTCTACCGCGCCGCTTGCCGGTAAGGGTTTAGGATAGGACTAGACCGCGGTCGAGACGCCGTCCAAGGAGGTACTTCATGCGCACCCACAGCGTCAACGCCCGGGTTCTCGTCGCTCTCCTCGCCGCCGCAGCGAGCCTGCCGCTCTCGGCGTCGGCCAAGGAGCGAGAGATCCGCCACCCGGAAGACCTCTTCGTCGTCGACTGCCTGCTCCCCGGCAGGGTTCGCTCGCTCGGCCGCTACACCAAGGTGGCCGCCCCGAGAAAAGTCGTCCGCGTCGCGGCGCACGAGTGCGAGCTGCGCGGCGGCGAGTTCAGCCGCGACCCGCTCGACAACGATTTCGCGCTCCAAGCCTGGCTGGGGCCCGCCCAGGCGGGGGACGCCGAGGCGATGAACAACGTCGGCGAGATCTACGAACAGGGCGTGCGCGGCAACCCCGACCACGCGCTCGCCGCCGCCTGGTACCGGAAGGCGGCCGAGGCCGATAGCCGCCGAGCCCAACGCAACCTCGCCGCCCTCTACGAGCAGGGGCTCGGCGTCGAAGCGAGTCTGACCGAGGCCCTCTCCTGGTACCGCAAGGCGGCGGGCCTGACCGGCGAGGCGGAGCTCTCAGCCGAGCGCGAGGTCGCGGCGCTGCGCGCCGAGCTCGAGAACGTGCGCGCGGAGGCGGCAGCGGCGCAGACGAGCCTCGAGGGGGTGCGCGCCGACCTCGCCTCCGCCCGCGCGGCGCTCGGCACGAGCGAGCGCGAGCTCGCCGCCGTGCGCCGACAAGCCGCGAGCGCCACGGCGGTCGAGGCCACTGTCGCGGCCAAGGAGCGCGAGCTCGCCTCGCGGCAACGACAGGTCGCGGAGCTAGAGGCCGCGCAGGATCGGTTCCGGACGATGCTCGCGGAGCTCGAGGCGGCGGAGAGGGCCGCCGAGCGGGCCAAGCAGGTGGGTGGCGCCACGCTGCTCGCCAAGCGTGCGCCGGCGATCGAGTTCGTCCGTCCGGACGTGCTGGCGACGCGCGGTCCCGCGCTCGTCCCGGTCGCGCCGGACGCCGAGCGGACCGAAGTGGTCGGCCGGGTCACCGCGGACCTGGGGGTCGTCGCTTTCACCATCGACGGCCGGGCGGAATCGCTCGACCCCGAGGGCTACTTCCGCGTCGACCTGCCGGTGCGGCCGCAGGCGACCGTACGCTTCGTCGCGATCGATGGCGCCGCGCGTCGCGCCGAAGCCGAGCTGCGGTTCGTGACGAGCGGGGCGACAGCGCCACCGCCGGTCCAGATCGCGACCCCGACAGCGCGGGGCGCCAAGGGGCGCCGCCAGCATGCGCTGGTGATCGCCAACGGCAACTACAGCGCGCTGCCGGCACTCAAGACCGCGCGCGCCGATGGCGAGGAGCTCGCCCGCGTCCTGCGCGAGGAGTACGGTTTCGAGGTCCGGCTCCTCGCGGATTCGAGCTTCCTCGAGACCATGGTGGCGCTCGCGGAGGTCGGCAAGAAGCTCGGCGCGCAGGACGACCTGCTCGTCTACTATGCCGGACACGGCCGACTCGACGAAACGAGCGGGCGTGGCTTCTGGCTCCCCGCCGATGCCGATCCCGACGACCGCACGACCTGGCTTCCCAACGACACGCTCGCCAAGCAGCTCGGCACGCTCGCAGCGGGCCACGTCCTGGTGATCTCGGACTCCTGCTACGCCGGCACGCTCGCGGCCGCCGGTCTCGACGCCAAGAGCGTTGGGACGGGCGTAGGGCGTTCGCGCACCGTGCTCGCCTCGGGCGGTCTCCAGCCGGTGCTCGATGAAGGGGGCGGCGGCGGCCACTCGATCTTCGCGCGCGCCCTCTTGTCGGTGCTCAAGCTGGGGCGCGAAGCGACCTCGGCGGCCGCGGTGGCCTCGTCGGTCGCTGCCCGTGTCGGCTGGAAGGCGGCCCAGCTCGGCATCGACCAGACGCCGGTCTACGCGCCGATCCGCTTCGCCGGCCACGAGGCGGGCGATTTCGTCTTCGTGCCGCGGGGGTGAGCCTCAGCCGCCGTTGATCTGCTCGAGGTCGACGCCGGCCGCCTTCGCGGCCTCCGCGAGTAGCTGCTTGAGCGTGGAGAGCGCGTCCCCGCTGCGCTCGTCGGCTTCGTAGATCTGTCCGATATCGCCCCGCGCGCGGGCGGCGGCGAGCGCGCGCTCGGCCTCGGCGGCGAGATCGACGACGTCCTGCTCGCGGCGGGCGAGCTCGGGGTGGCTCTGCCAGAGGTCGGCGACGGCGGGGGTGGCCGTCTTCATGCGGCGCAGCTCGCCGAGCTTCTGGAGCACGCGCGACAGGTTTCCCTCCGCCCGCTCGAGCTCGCGGGCGATCGTGTCGGGATCGGCCGCGCCGCCGGCGCAGCGGGCGCGCGCGGCCGTCATCTCGCTCCAGATCGCGTCGCGTGTCGCCGCGCCCGAGCGCTCCGATGCGGCGAAGGCGGCGAGCGCCTGGGCGCAATCGCCGAGCTCGGCGAGCGCGAGGCCATAGCGCGCCTGAGGCAGGTAGCCCGGGCGCTCGACTGGATCCGCGACCAGCGCTTCGCGCAGGCGGCGCGCCGCCTCGGCGGCGTCGCCCCGGCCGAGCGCCGCGACGCCCGCGGAGTAAGCTTCCTCGGCGTCCGGCGGACCGGCGATCGAGCGCTCCCCGGCGGTCGTCAGGTTGGCGTAGAGATACCAACCGGCGAATGCCAAGGCGACCACCACGGCCGCGAGCGCCAGCACTCGGAGAACGCCGGAGCGGGGCACCGCCGTGCGCGGGGTAGCGGTCGCGAAATCGAGCTCTGGCTCTGGACGGTGGACCTCGGGGCGAGGTGGCCGGGGCGCCGGCGGGGCCACCGGCTCGGGCTCGGGTGACAGAGCCGGCCCCGTCTCGGCGGCGGCGACTTCGCCGCTCTTCAGCGTCTGCGCGACGCCGACAACCGTCGCTTGGGTCGCTCCGGCGGCAACCTCCTCGGACCGCCGCTTCCGATCGATACGCTCCTGGAGCACCCGGCCGCGGGTGTGACGGGGATCGCGGGCCAGCACCTCGAAGGCCTTCGACATCGCCTCCGGCAGGTCGCCCTCCTCGAACGCTGCCTCGGCTTCGAGGAGCATCCGGTCGAGGCGTCCCGACTCGGCCACGGCGCTGCGTTGCTCCTGCTCCCGGGCCTGGATCTCCTCGACCAGCGCGGCGAGCCGGGTATCGTTGCCCAGCCGCTCGACCGCCTGCGCGATCATTTGGCGCGCTTCGCTGAACTCCTTCTGCGCGATCCGGCCGCGGATCCCGGCCTCGGCCTCGTCGAGCGCGCGCTCCCGCTCGCGCTGCGCGCCGTCGCTCGCCCGCTCGAGCAGGCGCCGCGATTCGCCCCGCTGCTCGGCCGACAGTGCCTCGGCTACCGCTGCCAGGCGTCGCGAAAAATCCTCGGCCGAGGGCAGCCGGCGGTCCCGCTGCTTGGCCATCGCGTCCCGGATCACCTGGCGCAGAGGCTCCGGAACCTGGTTGCCCGGATCGGAGACGGAGAATTCGACCGGCTCGCGGTGCAGGTGCCCGGTGATCAGCGACGGCAGATCGTGACCGTGGATCGGATAGACGCCGGTCACCAGCTCGTAGAGCAGGACGCCGAAAGAGTAGAGGTCGCTGCGCGCGTCGATGTCCTGACTGACGAGCTGCTCGGGACTCGAGTACTTGGGCTTGCCGAGATAGAGCGAGGTGGCGGTGCCCTTCCCTTCTTGCTTGAGGATCTTGACGATGCCCAAGTCGATCAGCTTGACCAGCGGCTCGCCGTCGACGTCGCGGGTGAGCATCAAGTTGTCCGGCGCGATGTCGCGGTGGACGAAGCCCTTGCGGTGCAGGTAGCCCAGCGCTCGCAGGCCCTGCTGGGCGATCGCCAGCGTGAGCGGCAGATGCCGCGCCTCGGGCTGACGCAGGTACTCCTCGAGCGTGATGCCGTCGATGTACTCGAGGACGATCCAGGCGGTGCCCTCGTCGTCGATCGAGAAGTCGTAGAGCTGGGCGATGTTGGGGTGACGCAGGTGAATCGCGATCCGTGCCTCGCGCAGGAATCGCTGCTTCAGGTCTTCGTCGGAGACCAGCTGCGAGCGCAGGACCTTGATGACCCGCAGCTCGTCGAGCAGGCGGTGGCGGACGAGGAAGATCGCCCCCATGCCCCCTTCACGAAGCTTGCGGAGGATCTCGTACTTGGGGTCGATGTTGGCTTGAATCACGCGATCGGACCTCACGGAGCCCCGAACGGATCGGGGCTCCCGCCGAGGATACTAGTCGTCGCCGGACTGCCGTCGGCGTGCCGGTCGTGGGCCGTTCAGAACTCGAACCGCAGGCCGCCGTTCCAGGTGGTGAGGTCGAGGTCGTCGCGCTGGAGCTCCTGGTCGTAGGCAACGAAGAACGAACCCCAGAGAAACTGGAAGCGGATCGAGGCGCCGACGTTGAAGTAGTCGCGATCGGGGCTGTCGGTGAAGAGCTCGAAGGAGGAGTTGGCCGCGACGTCGCCCAGGAACCGGCCGCGAATGGCCTGGCTGTCGTCGTCGAATTCGTGCAGCACCGAGGCGTTGATCTGCGGCACGAAGAGGCCGCCCGAGAATTGGTAGACACGCGAAAGATCGAGGCCGACTTCGCCGACGAGCGAGGTCAGCTCCTGACTCTCCACCTCGATGCCGAAGTCGGTCACGCCGAAGGCCTCGAAGCCGGGCACCAGAACCGCCGCCCCGGTCTCCCGAAAGCCGTCGACGTCGGCTTTCGCCCAGTTGCCGCGGCCGAAGAGAGTCGCCGTCCCGGAGGTGCCGTCCCACGACCAACCCCCCTCCAGCGTCCCCGCGACCTGGGTGCCGTCGAATGCGCTCTTCGCGTCGAGGGTACCGACGGCCGGCAGCTCGAGCACGCGGGTCTGGTCGTAGGAGTTCGCCCCGTAGGCGACGGTCGCCTGGAAGTAGCCGCTGCGGCTCCCCTCCCAGACGCCGTAGAGAGTGACCGTCGCGCCGGAGACGTCGAGCTTTCCGGCGTTGCCGGAGAGATCGGTCTGGGTGTCGAGCAGCGACACGGCGCCGCCGAAGAAGCTGTTCGCTCCCACCGCCCGGTCGACGCCGACAGTGGCGCCGAAAGTGTCGAAGGCGTAGGCGGTTTCGTCGTCGCCGTTCGGCCGGTCGCCCTGCGTCAGCCGCGCATTGACGAAGAAGCCCCAGGGGCGGTCGCGCTTCGGCGAAGGGGCGAGCGCCGTCGCCGGGGCGTTCTCCGCCGCGTCCATGCCGGCGTAGAGCGAGACGAGGCGCTGGTCGAGCCGCTGCTCGAACGCCTCGCGCCGGCTGTGCTCGCTGCGCGCAGAAGCGAGCAGACCATCCGTCACCACGCCGCCGCCGATGTTCAGCGCGATCTGCGCCAGGGACTGCCGGAGCGCGCCGCCGCGCAGCGCCGACAGTCGCGACTCGACCGCCCTCATCTGGTCGGCGAGACCCGCTGCCGCTGCGGTCGTCTGGCTGCCGATGCCGGTCGAGGTGAGCTCGGCGATCGCGTCGGCGCGCGACTCGCGATCCGACAGCGCGCCGGTCATGTAGACGCACAGCGGCGTCGCTTCGGGCGTCTCGGTCGCGAAGACCTCTTCGCAGATTGCGTCGAAGGCCTCCCCCGTCGACCGGTAGCTGCGGTTGTCGGGAGTGAGCACGCCGAGGCTGGCGGTGGAGATTGCGAAGAAGACCTTGGCAACGCCCGGGTAGGACGCCGAGATCACGGTTCGTCCGACGACGCCGAAGCCGAAGCTCCCGGTCGCGACGCCCGCCGCATCGCTGGCCGTCGTGGTGCCAACCGAGCGGGGCGAGCCTGGAGTCTCCTCGACCGTCCAAGTCAGCTCGATCCCCGGAACCGGACGGCCCAGCGTGTCGAGCACGCGCACCTGGAACAGCTGCCCGTCGCCGAGCACGAGATCGATCGCGCTGGGCGTGATCGGCTCGAGCGAGCCGACCTTGGGGGGCGGGAGTGCTGCCGCCACCGCCTCCCGGAGTCCGCACCGTGATGTTGAACGAGACGCCGCCGGCGTTCGAGTCGATCGCGTTGGCGTCGATGCGGACCGAGCCCGCCTTGCTGAAGGTGAAGTCGGCGGAGGCGATGCCACTGCCGTCCGTGAAGCGGGGATTGGCGGGACCGGACACCCCGCCGGGCGAGCTGATCACGAGGAAGTCGATCGGATACTGCGCGATCGGGTCGCCGGAGAGCGTGAAGCGCACCTGGAGCCGGAGCGTGTCGCCGACGTCGACGGTCGGCGCGCTGGTTCCCACTGGCCGGAGGTCCGGGGGTTGCGTCGACTGGGCCGTCGCCGGCATGGCGAGCAGCGCCAAGGAGAGGGCGAGGAGCGACTGCGGCAGGAGCCCCTTCGGGCTCAGACGAAAGGACGGACGTCGCGGCGACTCGGTGTGCATGGCTTCCCCCTGGGCGGTTCCGGCGCCCGCGATCGCAGGCGAGCGCGGGTCGTTTGGGCCGTTCGTTCGAGCGATCTCGCGGGGAGTCTAGCAGGCAGCCGGGCGGCTCTCCGGTCCCGGAGTCAGGCGTTCGGGTCGAAGTAGGGCCAGCTGCGGTCGCGTTGGGAGACGATCTCGACCGGCGCTGGCCAGGAGATGCCGAGCGCCGGATCGTCGAACCGCGCGCCCCGCGCCGATTCGGGGGCATGGAACGACGACATCTGGTAGTGGACCTGGCAGTCGTCGGTCAGGGTCAGGAAGCCATGGGCGCAACCCGCCGGTATGTAGAGGGCCGTACCCTCGTCACCGGAGAGCTCGAGCGCGACGTGGCGGAGCCGGGTCGCGGAGCCGGGCCGCAGATCGACGATCACGTCGTGAATCCGCCCCCGCGAGCAGCGCACGAGCTTGGTCTCGGGGTGCTGCGTGTCCTGCCAGTGCATTCCGCGCAGAGTCCCGCGGCGGGGGTTCCAGGAGATGCCCGCCTGGGCTACCGCTGGATCGAGCCCGGCGCGCTCGAAATCGCGAACGCAGAACGTGCGCGCGAAGAACCCCCGCTCGTCGGTGTGCGGCTCGAGCTCGATCCGGAACGCGCCGGCGACCGGGAGCGGGACGAATCTCAACCGAACACCTCCAGCTCCGGGATGGCGACCACGAAACGTCCACCCCACTCGCGGATCTCGGCCATCTGGCTGGAGATCTCGGCACGCAGGTTCCAGGGCAGGATCAGCACGTAGTCGGGTCGGGTCTCGTGGATGCGCTCGGGCGATTGGATCGGGATCCGGCTGCCGGGCAGAAACCGGCCCTGCTTGTGGGGGTTCCTGTCGACGGTGTAGTCGAGAAAATCCGAACGAATGCCGCAGTAGACGAGCAGCGTATTGCCCTTGGCGGGAGCGCCGTAGCCGACGAAGCGGCGGCCGGCGCGCTTCTCGCGGATGAGGAAATCGAGCAAGGACCGCTTGGTCTCGCGCACCCTCTCGCCGAACGCTTCGTACCACTCGGCCCGCTCGACGCCGAGCGCCCGCTCGCGCGCCGCGAGCTCGTCGATCCGCTGGGAACGCGGCCGGCCGCCGGTCGCGGCGAGCTGCGCGAAGACGCGCAAGCTGCCGCCATGGGTGGGCAGCTCCTCGATATCGAAGAGCTCGAGGCCATGGCGCGACAGCACGCGCTCCACCGTGACCAGCGAGAGGTAGGAGAAGTGCTCGTGGTAGATGGTGTCGAACTGGTTGCCCTCGACCATCCGAACGAGATGGGGGAATTCCAGGGTCACCAGTCCGCCTGGCTTCAGCAACAGCGCGAGCCCAGCGACGAAGTCGTTGATGTCCGGGACGTGCGCGAGCACGTTGTTGCCGAGCAGGAGATCCGCGGTGAAGCCGCGCGCGCCGAGCTCCGTCGCGCTCTGGCGGCCGAAGAAGCAGACCTCCGTGGCGACTCCGATCTCACGTGCGGCGGCGGCGACGTTCGCCGCCGGCTCGACGCCGAGCACCGGCACGCCCCGTGCGACGAAGTGTCGCAGCAGATAGCCGTCGTTGGAGGCGACCTCGACCACCTGATGAGCGGCGCCCAGTCCGAAGCGGGCGATCATGCTCTCGACATAGGTCCGGGCGTGCTCGACCCAGGTGGTCGAGTAGGAAGAGAAGTAGGCGTAGTCACTGAAGATCTGCTCGGGAGTCGCTACCGCCGGCAGCTGACAGAGCCAGCAGCGCTCGCACACACTCACGGTGAGCGGGTACCAGGGCTCGGGACGGTCGAGCGCCTCGGGCTCGAGATAGGAGTTGGCGAGCGGTGAAGAACCGAGGTCGACGAAGATCCGCTCGAGCGGCGTCCCGCAGAATCTGCAGCCGAGCGCGGGGCTCAAGACAGCTCCTGGTAGCGCGCGATCTGCTCCTCGGTGACCGCACGGGCGGGCTCGCCGGCGTCGACCCGCCGGTACCAGTCGACCACCCAGGCGACGGTCTCCTCGATATCGAGGCGCGGGCGCCAGCCGAGCCGTTCCTGCGCCTTGCTGGCGTCGAGCTTGAGGTAGATCGCTTCGTGCGGCTGGGGCTCGCGGGTAGTCTCCCAGCGCGCCTCGGCGCCCCAGGCGCGATGGATCCTGTCCACCAGCCAGCCGACGCTCTTGGCGTCCTCCTCGCGTGGGGCGAAGTTCCAGGGCTCGGCCCACTGCGCACCCTCCTCGTGGAGTTTCTCGGCCAGGGCGAGGTAGCCGGAGAGAGGCTCGAGGACGAGCTGCCAGGGGCGGATCGCCTGGGGGTAGCGCAGCTCGAGCTCGGCGCCACCGGTCAGTGACCGGACGGCGTCGGGCACGATCCGGTCGGGGGCCCAGTCGCCGCCGCCCACGACGTTCCCCGCGCGCACCGTGGCGATGCTCGCCCTGTGGTTGGTCTCGGATCCGAAAAAGGAGCGCCGGAACGAGCTCGTGACCAGCTCGGCGCAGGCCTTGCTCGCGGAGTAGGGATCGTGTCCCCCGAGCGCCGAGCTCTCGTCGTACGACCGGTTCCACTCCCGGTTCTCGTAGCACTTGTCGCTGGTCACGACCACGATCGAGCGCACTGACGGGGCACGGCGGACGGTTTCGAGCAGCGTCGCGGTACCCATGACGTTGACAGAGAACGTCTCGAGCGGGTCTTCGTAGCTCTGCCGCACGATCGGCTGGGCCGCGAGGTGAAAAACGACTTCGGGATCGGAGGCTGCGACCGCCCGACCGAGGCTGCCGTTGTCTCGGATGTCGCCTTCGACATGACGGATCTCGGCCGCGAAATCGGCGGCGTCGAACAGGCTGGGACGGGTCGGCGGCGGCAGGGCGAAGCCGGTCACGCGGGCGCCCAGGGTCAGTAGCCAGAGGGTGAGCCAGGAGCCCTTGAAACCGGTGTGTCCGGTCACGAAAACGCGCCGGCCGCGCCAGAACGAGTCGCGAATCAGATCGACCTCCTCGAGGCAGGGATCGGCTCGCGTCGGCGAGCCTTTGGAATCGTAGCAGAGCGCGCGTCCGGGGCCCCGGCCGGGGCGGTCCCGTGTGCTAACGTCCCGGGCCGGAGGCGCGTGGGACGATGGCCGTCGATCCGGACCTTCTGGCGATTCTGGTTTGCCCCAAGACGCGGGGACCTCTCGAGCTGGTGGAGCTCCCGGAGGCCTTGTGCGAACAGCTGGTGGACCGCTACCGGGAGCACTTCCGCGAAGAGGCCCCGGTGGTCGAACGTGGTCTCTGGAGCGCCGAGGCCGGTCTCGTCTACCCGATCGTCTCCGATATCCCCGTGCTCCTCGTCGATGAGGCCCTGCCCGCCTCGGCCGTAGGCCGCTGACCCACCCGGAGCACGCCACGGAACGGCCGCCGCAGGCGCCGACACCCCGGTCGCCGTTGCCGGCAGCGCTGGTGCCGCCCGGGCCAGCGGGCGCGCCGAGAGCGCGCCTGCTGCTGTACGCGAGCCACCTGCTGGCGTCGCCCGGGCTCGCGCTCTCCAACATACTGCTCGCTGTCGCTGTTCTGGCGCTCCCCCGACTCGGCGCGCCAAAACCGGCTCTGCCGCCTCCGGTACGCGCTCCGCTCGCGGCGGCGACGCTCTACCTGGTCCTGCTGGTGGCCTCGATTCTCGCCTCTCAGGATGTCTGGACCAGCGTTCGAGCGGTCCCCGAGATCTTCGCGTTCGCGACTCTTGCTCTGGCGCTGGTCTGGCTGCGCGGCGAGGCGCGGGTCCGCTGGCTCGTCGACATCCTGATCGTGCTCGGCGCGCTGGTTGCGCTCTGGGGCCTGGCGCAGCTCGCCTTCGGCTACGGCGCCCTCGACCGGCGCATCCGGGGTCCTTTCTCGCACTACATGACCTTCGCCGGGTGGCTGCTGCCGCTCGACCTGATGCTCGTCGGCCGGGTGTTGCTGCGCCGGCCGGCCGGCGGTTCGGCGACGGGGGCCAGCGCGTGGCTCGATCGTCCCGCCGTGTCCTGGTCGGCACTCGCGGCGATCAATCTGGCGATCGTCGGCAGCCTGACCCGCAGCGCCTGGCTGGCCTTGATCGCGGCGTTGGCGCTGCTCGCGGCGCTGGTCCGATTCCGCCTCCTTGCTTGGACCCTGCCGCTCGCCCTGCTCATGCTCGTCTTCGCGCCGGTGCCGGTGATCTCGCGGGCGATTTCGATCGTCGATCTGAGCGACGAGTCGAACTACGACAGGCTGTGCATGATGGAGGCGGGGCTACGAATGGTCAGCGAGCGCCCGTTGCTGGGGCTGGGGCCGAAGCGCGTCGAGCGGCGCTACCCGCTCTATCGGCATCCGACCGCCCCGCGGCGCACAACCCCCCATCTCCACAACGCCTACCTCGAGATCGCGGCGGAGCGGGGCCTGCTGTCGCTCGCGGCGTTCCTGTTCCTCCTCGGCCTGGCCGCGCGCTCAGCGTACCGGGGCCTGGTGCGCTGCCGCGCTCGCGGCGAGGGCGCCGCGGATCTCCATCTCGGCGTGCTCGGAGCGCTCGCCGCCTTCTGCGTCGCGGCGATGTTCGAGAACAACTGGGGTGACGCCGAGGTTCAGCGCGTCATCCTGTTCCTCATCGCGCTGCCCTTCGTGATCCCCCTCGAGGCGGAGCGAGCGTGACCGGCCCGCGGCGTTGGCTCGACTTTCTCGCGGAGGCGCGACCGGCGATCGAACGGGAGCTCGATCGCCGGCTGCCGGCCGAGAGCGAGTGGCCCGCGCGGCTCCATGCAGCGATGCGCTACAGCGTCTTCGCGGGTGGCAAGCGGCTGCGGCCGGCCCTCGTCCTCGCCGCCGGCGAGGCCTTCGGCGCCCCGCGCGAGCGCCTCGCCGCTCCGGCGGCGGCGACCGAGCTGATCCACACCTACAGCCTGATCCACGACGACCTTCCCGCGCTCGATGACGATGAGCTGCGGCGTGGCCGGCCCACGCTCCACCGCCAGGCGGACGAAGCCACGGCGATCCTCGCCGGAGACGCGCTGCTCACCCTGGGGTTGACGCTGCTCGCCCGGGAGCCCGCCGCCTGTGCCGGCTCGGTGCGGGCGCGCGCGGTCTCACTTGTCGGCGGAGCGATCGGCACCGGCGGCATGATCGGTGGACAGTTCGAAGATCTCGAGAGCGAACGGGCTTGGCCCGCGGACGCGGCGCGGGCGCTCGAGCGGATCCACCGCGGCAAAACCGGCGCGTTCCTCGTCGCCTGTCTCCGGCTGGGGGCGATCCACGCCGGTGTCGGCGCGTCGGACGAGACGCTGCTCGCGCGCTTCGGCGAGCGCGTCGGCCTGATGTTTCAGGTCGCCGATGATATTCTCGACATCGAGGGAAGCGCCGGGGAGCTGGGCAAGACGCCGGGCAAGGACGCCGAGGCACGAAAACTAACCTGGCCCGGCCTCCACGGCCTCGACGCGAGCCGCGCCAAGCTCGACGCCCTCGCGATCGAAGCACACAGCTTGGCTGCGGGGCTACCGGAGGCTGGCGGCCTGTTTCGTTCTCTGATCGACTACCTCAACTCCCGGGACCACTAAACCGATGAGCAGCCTTCTCGACCGCGTTCACAATCCCGTCGATCTGCGCAAGCTCGCGCCCGAGGACCTGCCGAAGCTCGCCGACGAGCTGCGCGCGGAGATCGTTCGCTGCGTGTCGCAGACCGGCGGGCACTTCTCCTCGAACCTGGGCTCGGTGGAGCTCACGATCGCGCTTCACTTCAAGTTCGACACGCCGAGCGATCTGCTGGTCTGGGACGTCGGACACCAGACCTACCCGCACAAGATTCTGACCGGCCGCCGCGACCGGATGCATACCCTCCGGCAGTACGGCGGCCTGTCGGGTTTCTGTCTGCGCGGCGAGTCGGAATACGACGTGATTGCCGCCGGCCATGCTTCGACGTCGATCTCGGCCGCGCTCGGCCTGGCGCTGGCGCGCGACCTGCGCAAGGAGAGTCATCACGTCGTAGCGATCATCGGCGACGGCTCGATGACCGCGGGCATGGCGTTCGAGGCGATGAATCAGGCCGGGCACCTCGGCACGAGGATGATCGTGGTGCTGAACGACAACTCGATGTCGATCTCCCCCTCGGTCGGGGCGCTCACCAAGTACCTCAACGAGCTGATGGCCGGCCGGCACTACTCGAAGCTCAAGGACGAAGTGAAGAAGATGCTGCACAAGATCCCGGGGATCGGTGATCCGATGCTCGAGGTCGCCAAGGGGCTCGAGGAGGGCATCCGGCAGGTCTTCACTCCCGGATCGCTGTTCGAAGAGCTGGGATTCCGCTACCTTGGGCCGATCAACGGTCACTCGGTTCCCGCACTGCTCGAGGTGCTCGAGCAGGCCAAGGAAATCGACGGGCCGGTTCTCATCCACGCGATCACCAAGAAGGGCAAGGGCTACAAGCACGCGGAGGACGAGCCGGTCGAGTACCATGGACCGTCGCCGTTCGACCCGGTCGCCGGCATCCAGAAGAAGTCCTCATCGGCGCCGAGCTACACCTCGATCTTCGGCAAGTCGATCCTGCGCCTCGCCGAGAACGACCCACGGGTGGTGGCGATCACCGCGTCGATGCCCGATGGCACCGGGCTCGTCCCCTTCTCCGAGCGATTTCCGGACCGCTTCTTGAACACCGGGATCGCCGAGCAGCATTCGGTCACGCTGGCCGCCGGCCTCGCGCTCGGCGGGCTGCGCCCGGTCGCGGCGATCTACTCGTCGTTCCTGCAGCGCGGTTTCGATCAGATCTTCCACGACGTCTGCCTCATGGACCTGCCGGTGGTCTTCGCGCTCGACCGCGGCGGCATCGCGGGCAACGACGGCTGGACCCACCACGGCGTCTTCGATTTCGCGTACTTCCGCATGCTGCCGAACACCATCGTCATGGCGCCGAAGGACGAGAACGAGCTCCAGCACATGTTGGCGACCGCCCTCGCCCAGGACCATCCGACCTCCCTGCGCTATCCACGCGGCGCCGGCGTCGGCGTGACGATGGATCCGGAGCTCCGCCAGTTGCCGGTGGGCAAGGCCGAGGTTCTGCGGCGCGGTTCTCGCGGTCTGATCTGGGCGATCGGCGCGATGGTGCACCCTGCAGCCGAGGCGGCGGAACGGTTGGCCAAGGAGGGCATCGAGCTCACTCTGGTCAACGCCCGTTTCGTCAAGCCGCTCGACCGCGATCTGTTGCGCGCCCAGGTCAGCGCGCTGGGCGCGAACGCGCAGCTCGCGACGATCGAGGAGCATGTCGTCGCCGGGGGCTTTGGCTCGGCGGTGGGGGAGGCGCTCGCGGAGATGGACCTCCATGGCGTCGCGACGATGATGATCGGCGTACCGGACCGCTTCGTGCCTCACGGTTCGCAGGATGTCCTACGCAAGACGCTGGGCCTCGACGCCGAGAGCCTCTATTTCCGACTGCGCAGCTTCTTCGCTCAGCGTGGTGCCGCCGGCAGGGACCAGAAGGTGGCGCGCCGCTCCCGCTCGCTCGCTTGATCGCCGTTCCCGATCGGGCGGCGCCGGTTCGCCGGCGGGTCTGGGCGGCGCGAGAACCGGGCTAGACTGCCGACATGGCGCGACAGGCGCGAGCGAGACTCGATCAGCTGCTGGTCGAGCGCGGTCTTTTCGAGACGCGCGAGAAAGCGCGCCGGGCGGTTCTCGCCGGCGTCGTCGAAGTCGACGGTCGTCTGCTCGACAAGCCCGGGACCGCGATCCCCGGGGATTCCCCGCTCACGGTGAAGGCTCCGGCCGAGCCCTTCGCGTCCCGTGCCGGCCGCAAGCTCGCAGCGGCCCTCGACCACTTCGCCGTCGACCCGAAGGGGTGCCGCTGCCTGGATGTCGGCGCTTCGACCGGCGGCTTCACCGATTGCCTGCTCCAGCGGGGCGCGGCCTCGGTGGCCGCGCTCGACGTCGGCTACGGACTGCTCGACGCGCGGCTGCGCACCGATCCGCGCGTCGAGGTGATCGAACGGACCAACGCGCGGAACCTCGCCGCCGACGCCTTCGACCGGCCCTTCGAGCTGATCGTCGTGGATGTCTCGTTCATCTCCTTGGCCCGAGTCGCTCCGGCGCTGCTGCCGCATCTCGCCCCCGGCGGCCGACTGCTGACCCTGATCAAGCCGCAGTTCGAGGTCGGCCGCGGCCGGGTCGGCAAAGGCGGGATCGTGCGCGACGAAGCGCTGCGCCGGAGCACGATCGCGGAGCGCGCGGTCGAGCTCGCCGCGCTGGGAGTCGAGCTCGTGGGCACCTTCGATTCCCCTGTCACCGGAGCCCAAGGGAATCGCGAGGCATTCGCGCTCTTCCGGCGGGCGGCGTCATGACCGGCTTTCGTAGCGTCGGCGTGGTCGCCAAACGTGACGATGGCGCTTACGGGTTGGCAGCCGAGCTCGTCGAGTGGCTCGAGCGCCGGGGCCACGACGTGCTGCTCGATCCGGCCTCGCGCGAGGCACTGGGCGGGGAGAACGGCGTGCTCGAGCCGGGCGCGCCTGCCGATCTGGTGGTCGTGCTGGGCGGCGATGGCACCCTGCTCTCCGTCGCGCGGCGCTACGCCGGGGGCCCGCCGATCCTGGGCGTCAACCTCGGTCGCCTCGGCTTCCTGACGGAGGTGCCACGCAAGGAGCTCTATCCCGCTCTCGTCGAAGTGCTGGCCGGTCGCTTCGAGCTCGATGCCCGCTCGATGTTCGACGTCCTGCTCGAGCGGACCAGCGGCGAGCGGGTCTGCTTTCGCGCTCTCAACGACGCGGTGATCGCCAAGGCCTCGCTGGCACGCATCGTCGAGATGGTGCTCGAGGTGGACGGACGGCTGGTCTCGCGCTACCGCGCCGACGGTCTCGTGGTCTCGACGCCGACGGGCTCGACCGCCTACAACCTGTCGGCCGGCGGTCCGATCCTGCATCCACATTTGCCTGTGGCCGTACTGACTCCGATCTGCCCGCACACGCTGACGCTGCGTCCGCTGGTCGTGCCCGACTCGAGCGTGGTGGAGGTGATCCTGGAGACACCGGGGGAGAAGGTGCACCTGACCGTGGACGGGCAGGAGGGGTGTGAGATGACGCGTGGCGATCGGCTGCGCGTCACCCGATCGACGGAGTCGGTTCGACTGGCGCGGACTCTCGAGCCCCGCTCGATCTTCGAAGGTCTGCGCAGCAAGCTGCACTGGGGCGAGTGACCGTGGCCGGACCGGGGCGCCTCCGGCGGTGGGTCGTGCGGCCGGTGTTCTGGGCGGTCGCCGCAGTCGACCGTCGCGATCGCGGCGCTCCTGCTCTTCTTGGAGACCCCCTTCGCCCGGGAGCGCGTTCGGGATCTCCTGCGCGCCCGACTGGCCGACGCGCTCGGCCGCGAAATCGAGATCGCCTCGGTCGACTTCTCGCTGCTGCCCTTCTCGGTCGAGGTTCGCGGCGTCGTGATCGGTGGCGAGTCGCCGGACGCGCCGCCCTTCGCCACGCTCCGGCGGGTGCGCGTCGAGGCCGAGCTCGAGAGCTTCGGCCGGCCCGAGATCGCTCTGAAGTCGGTCGAGATCGAGGGTCTCGACGTCGGACTGGAGTTTCGCGGCGGGCGCGAGGACAACATCCCGCGACTGCGGGGCGCCGGCAAGGGCGGGGAGTCCCGCCTGCGGATCGACGGCGTGCGCATCGACGACTCGAGGGTGCGGATCGCGGAGCGCACGCTGCCGCTCCAGCTCGAGGCCCGAGCGGTCATGGCGCGGCTGGTGGGAGCCGGCGGCCGCGACGTCCAGGGCGATGTCGTCGCCCAGGAGGTGGATCTCGGGCTGCCGCGGGCCGAACTCGCTCCAGCTGGCGGTGGCCGCCAAGGTGCGCCTGCTGGGCGACCGACTGGAGATCCAGGAGGCGCGCGTCACGGCGCCGGACCTCTCCGCGCGCGCGCACGGCACCGTCGGCTTCGCTACCTGCGAAAGGTCGACCTGGCCGTGACGCTCGAGGCGTCGGGCCGACTCGCGGACCGACTCGGCTACCTGAGCGGCGAGATCGCCGGACCGGTCGCCGTCGACGGTCGATTCGAATGGAGCACCGAGGCCTGGGGCTTCCGCGGCGCCGTCGAGTCGCCCGGTCTCGACCTCTTCGGCTTCCGTCTCGACGCCATCGAGGGAAGCGTCGCCGTCGAGAAGCGCGCGCTGCGGATCGATCTGGCGCGCGGCCGTTTCGAAGGCGGCGAGGCGCACGGAGCGTTCGAGGTCGACATGGAACCGGAGCGCTATCCGGCGCGGCTCGAGGTCGGGCTCGCCGGCGCCGACCTCGGTCGCGTCCTCGATCGCTTCAGCCTCCCGAGCGAGCGACTCGCCGGCGAGGTCTCGGGCACGTTTCGCTACGATCTCGAGCTCCGGAAGGGCGGCCATGGCGTCGGCGTCGGCGACTTCGAGGTGCTGCCCACCGCGGTCGACCACTCCGCGCCGATTTCCGGCGACCGGGTTCGGCGCGGGTTCAGACTAGAGGATCGTCGCCTCGAGCTGCCGTCGATCGAGCTCGCGACACCCGGCGTGCGCGCCGTCGCGAGCGGCGCGTACGATCTCGCGACCAAGGGCGGGGACTTCGAGTTCGAGGCCGACGCCGAGGACCTCGGCGAGCTCGTCGAGCTCGCCGATGTGGGCGAGCCCGCAGACCTCTGGCGGCCGAGCGAGGGCACCGGCGTCGTCTCCGGAAGAGTCTCGCTCGCCCCGAGACGGCATGATCGCCGAGCTCCGATCGGCCGCGCGGCGGTCGTCACTCCGGGGCTGCAGGCGTCGCGGCTCAACGGGACGCTCGAGGTCGGCGAGCGCGCGATCGAAGCGATCGATCTCACCTCGAGGGGCCCGCCGCGAGCCTCACCGTCAGTGGGCGGGTGCCGTTCGAGGGAGAAGGTCTCGATCTGCTGGTGCGCGCCGAGTCGGTGGCCGCTCGCGCAGGCCGCGCCCTGGCTGCCGTTCGAGGTGCCGGCTGACGGTCCGGCTTCGGGGACTCTGCGGCTCGCCGGCGGGCTCGATCGGCTCCGCGGCGAGGTCGAGCTCGCGATCGCTCCGGCCATCCTCGGTGGCATCGAGATCGATCGGCTCGAAGGGAGCGCTCGTTTCGATCCCGTCGGCCTGGAGGTGACGCGCGCGGTCGCCGCCGCGCCAGGCGGGAGCATCGAGGCGAGCGGCTCGCTCGCGATCGGCGACGGTGCGCTCGATTTCAGCTTCGCGGCGCCGGCGATCGATCTCGGCGCCAGCCCATTCGCGGAGCCGCTGGCGGGTCGGCTCGGCGGCCGACTCTCCGCCCGAGGGCGAGTGCAGGGGACGCTCGACGCCCCCCGGCTGGAGAGTCGAGATCGATGGCACGGAGCTCGTCGTTGCGGGCGA
Source organism: uncultured Acidobacteriota bacterium (assembly GCA_963700315.1). Classification (GTDB taxonomy): domain Bacteria; phylum Acidobacteriota; class Thermoanaerobaculia; order Multivoradales; family JAGPDF01; genus JACTMI01. Next base: position 686,559 of record CAVOXC010000013.1, read on the forward strand.
GGCGCTGCCGCCCGATTCGCCGCTGCGCCTGATCGCGGAGCTCTCCGATGGGCGGCTCGCGATCGCAGGGTCGGTCGGCGAGCTGCTGAGCTTGTCGGGGGGCGGGCCCTTCGCGGCCGACGGCGGCGGGCGGCTCGAGCTCGCGATCGCGACCGAGCGGCTCGGCCGCTGGGTGACGCTCGCCGCTGCGACGCCGATCGAGGAGATCGAAGGGAGGGCGAGCGGTTCGCTGATCTATCAGGGGGCGGCCGACTCACCGCCCGAGATCGAGCTACGGCTCTCCGAGGTCGCGGTCCGAGTCGGTGGGCGGAGCCTGGCGGCGCTCGAGCCGGTGAGCGTCTCCTGGTCCGGAGGAGATCTCGAGATCGGCTCGTTCTACCTGGGCGACACGAAGAGCGGCGACGAGATGTTCGTCTCCGGGAGAATGATCCTCGAGGGCGAGCCGCGGCTCGACTTGCGCGTCCAGGCGAGCCTCGACGCCGCGGCCCTCGGCCCCGTCCTGGGCGGCTTCGACATCGGTGGCCAGCTCGATCTGCTGGCGGTGGTGGGCGGGGCGCCGGCGCGCCCGACGATCAACGGACAGGCCTCGCTTGAGCGCGGGGCGATTCCTCCCGGAAGCGGTGCCGCACGCGTTCGAGCGGATCCAAGCTCTCGCGCTCTTCTATCCCGATGCGATCGTGCTCGACCGCCTCGACGCCGATTTCGCGGGCGGTGGCGTGACCGCGGCCGGGCGCGTCGATCTGCCGCCCGGCCTCGGCGCCGAGCTACCGGTTCGAGCTTCGCCGCCGAGCGGCATGACGCTGCGCTACCCGGCGGGCTGGTTGCTCCGGGGCGACGCGGACCTCTCGCTCGCCTCGACGCCCGAGGGCCGCCAGCTGCGCGGCGAAGTCCGTCTCGACCGGGCTTTCTATCTACAGGAGCTCGCGCTCTCGCCGGCGCAGCTGATCCAGCGCCTGCTCACCAAGGGGAGAATCGAGGAGGTCACGACCGACGACGTCCTGGCCACCACCTCGCTCGGCGTCGGGGTCAAGGCCCCGCGTGCCCTGCGCATTCGCAACAACGTCGCCTCGGTTACCGGCGGCGGCGAGCTGACGCTCCGCGGCTCGCTCGCGCGTCCCGTCGTGTTCGGCGAGGTCGTGATCGATCCGGGGGGCAAGGTCAATTACGGCGGCAACGAGTACGATCTGGTACGCGCCCGGATCCTCTTCGCCAACCCGACGCGCATCGAGCCGGTGCTCGACGTGGTGGCGCGGGCGAGGATCGAGCCATACGTCGTCAGCGTCCTGCTCGACGGCCCGATCTCGAAGCTGTCGACGACCTTCACGTCCGAGCCGCCGCTGCCCGACCTCGACGTGCTCGGCCTGATCGCGAGCGGCTCGCCGCTCGATCCGGGCACGCTCTCGGGGGTCGGTGCGGACGGGCGCCGGCGCCGACGCTCTCGGCGAAGCGACCCAGGCGGCCGAAACGTTGCTCTACGGCCAGGCGGCCTCGCTGCTCTCCTCCCGGGTCAATCGCCTGTTCGGCCTCGACACCCTGCGCATCAATCCGCTTACCGCCGGCGACTCGGTTTCGACGGCTCGAGTGACCGTCGGCAAGCGCGTGTCGAAGCAGATCTTCGTCACCTATTCGTACGATCCGTCGACGACCGCCCAGCAGATCCTGCAGGTGGAGTGGCGGCTGACGGACGCGATGACGCTCGTGCTCACGCAGAACGGCAACGACTCCTACGCCGTCGACGCGCGCTGGGAGTCCCGGTTCTGAGATCCTCGGGCTGGAGCGCGACCCTCGCCGCAGCGTGCCTCGGCCTGGCCGCGACGGCTGCCGCGCGGTCCGACCCGGTTTCGACAGCGGCGCTCGCTCCGACGGTGCGTCGTGTCGAAATCCGCAGCGATGGCGCGATCGATCTGTCCGAGGTCCGCGCGCTCGTCGCCATCGTTCCCGGGGCGCCGCTCTCCCCCGAGGCCGTGCGCGACACGCTCGCTCGCCTGAGGCTCGCCGGCCTGGCCTCCGAGGTCGAGGTCTTCGTCCGGCCCGCGCCGGAGGGCGTCGATGCCGTCGTCCTGCTCTGGGCGGACATCCAGGTCGACGCGGTCGAGCTCACCGGCGCAGTACCGGGGTCGCGCGCCCGGCTCGAGGGCATGATCGAACAGCGAGCCGGGCGGTCGCTGCGGGAAGATCGCGTGGTACGCGCTGTCTACGCGTTGCAGGAGGCTCTCGCCGACGACGGCTACCTCGACGTGCGGGTGCGACTCGACGTTGCCGTCGACTCCGAGCGCAAACGGGCCCGCATCGGCTACGACATCGAACCCGGAGCCCGCTGGCAGGTCGGCGAAGTCCGCATCGACGCGGGCGATGGCGTCGAGGTGGGCTCCTTGCTCGCCGCGTTGCGGTCGGGCCCGGGCGACCCCTACCGGCGCCGGCTGCTGCGCGAGGAGCCGGAGCGACTGGTCCGCGTACTGGTCGAGGCCGGCTATCGGCAGGCACGGGTCGAGACGCTTCCGGAGGCGCGCGACGAGGGCGACCACAGCGTCGATCTCGCCTACTCCGTCGTGCGCGGGCCCCGCTTCGAGCTCGACCTCGTCGGCGCCGAACGCAAGGACCTCGAGAAGCGAGACCTCCTGCCGTTCCTCGACGCGGCGGGATACGACGAAGCGCTGTTGCTGCAGTCGGTCGCGTTGATCCGCAAGCACTATCAGGAGCGAGGCCACTGGAAGGTCGCGGTCGAGACGACCGAAGAGCGAAGTGACGAGCTCCTGCGCGTGCGCATGGCGATCGAACCAGGTGCGAAGTTCGTCCTCGACGAGATCGAGCTCGAGGGCAACGAGAGTCTGTCGGACGATCAGCTCCGGCGCCGGATGGGGCTCGAGCCGAGGCGCGCCCTGGCGCCGGGCAGCGGGCGCCTGGTCGAGGAGCAGCTGACGGCCGATCTGACGAACCTCCGCTCCTTTTATGCCGTCCAGGGATTCGGCCAGGCCAAAGTGGGCCCGGCGCGCGTGGAGGAGCCCGGGGGAGACCGCCTGAGGCTGGTGGTTCCGATCGAGGAGGGGCCGCGTCGACGAATCGGCGAGATCCAGTTCTCGGGCAACGTCGAGGTCTCCCGGCAGGAGCTCGTCTCCGCCCTTCGCCTCGCCGCGGGCGGTCCGTACCATCGCGTGCTAGTCGACGAGGCGATCGAGCAGCTCCGCCTCGCCTACGAACGGCGGGGGTATCGCTCCGCGCTGATCTCGGCGAGCGTCGAATGGAACCCGTCGAGCGAGCTCGCATCGGTGCGCTTCTCCCTGCTCGAGGGGCGACGCTCGACGGTCGACGCCCTCGTCGTGCGCGGCAACGTGCGCACCCCCGCGCGAGTCATCCGTCGCTTCGTCCCGCTCCAGGTCGGCGACCCCATTTCGAGCGGATCCCTGCTCGAGGTACAGCGCGCGCTCTACCGGCTCGGCATCTTCTCTCGCGTCGAGGTCACCGTCGCGGGCGCGGGCCTGCAGCGCTCGGGCGGAACCGTCCTGGTCGAAGTCGAGGAAGGCAAGGTGCTCTACGCGAGCTACGGCTTCGGCTACGATTCCGAAAGCGGCGCGCGCGGTCTGTTCAACCTCAGCCACGCCAATCTCTTCGGCCGGGCGGCCTCCCTCACTCTCGGCACGCTGGTGAGCGAGCGCGAGGAGGTCTATCGCCTCCAGTATCGCCAGCCCTATCTCGGACCGGTGCCGCTCGAGTTTCGCGGTACCGTCTACCGCGAATCGGAGAACCATCCCGACTTCGACGTGTCGCGCCGAGGCCTGCAGCTCGGCGTGCAGCGCTCGTTCGGCCGGTTGCTCGCGAGCCTCCAATACGACTACCGGATCGTCGCGCTCGACAGCGGTGTCGCTCAAACCGAAATCCCACTGGTGAGCCGCGACGCTCGCGTCGCCAGCCTCTCGCCTGTCGCTTTCTACGACCGTCGCGACGACCCCATCGATCCAAAGCGCGGGTGGAGCCTGTCGGCTTCGCTCGAGCGGGCCTTTCCCGCTTTCTCCGCCGATTCCGATTTTCGCAAAGAGTTCGGCCAGGCCACCGGCTATGTCGACCTCGGCAAGATCGGCGTGCTCGCCGGCAGCGTCCGTCTCGGCGCCATCGAGAATCGACTGCCGGAGACCGATCCCCAGTTTTCCGACATCGACTACGTGCCGGCCGCAGAGCGCTTCTACGCCGGTGGCAGAACGAGCCACCGCGCTTTCGAACGCGACCGGCTGGGGGTCCCCGGCGAGACCCTGATCGTCTCCGCGGACGGCAAGGTGACGCCGCTCGGTGGCGGCGGGCTCGCGTTGGTCAGCCTCGAGTACCGCTTCCCGGTCTTCGGCGGTGTGGGCGGCACCCTGTTCGCCGATGGCGGCAACGTCTGGCGGCGCTTCGGCGATATCGACCCGGCTGAGGCGCGCTGGGGCGTGGGCGTCGGCGTCCGCTACCTGTCGCCGATCGGTCCGCTGCGCCTCGAGGTCGGCTGGAAGCTCGACCGCAAGGAGTACGAGCCGGGCTACGTCTGGTTCGTGAGCATCGGCAATCCCTTCTGAGCGCCGGGGCCGATCCGGCGCCACTCGCCCGGAGGGTCCCGCGGCGAGGCGATCCCGGCGTTTGCCTCGGTGCCTCGGCCGCCGGTACACTTGCCGGGCGCGCGGCCGCTGTCGCCCGCCCCGCCAGACCGCGGCTCAGCCGCCTCGACATGCCCGAACCGACAACTCTCGCCAAGCCCCCCTTCGCCACTGTCGACGAGGCGGTCGCCGAGCTCCGCGCCGGCCGATTCGTCGTCTTGGTCGACGACGAGGACCGCGAAAACGAGGGCGATCTCGTGATCGCCGCCGAGCTCGTGACGCCCGAGGCGGTGAATTTCATGGCGCGCGAGGGGCGCGGCTTGATCTGCCTCGCGCTCACCGCCGAGCGCTGCGATCGAGCTGGGGCTGCCGCCGATGGTTGCCGAGAACACCTCGCCCTTCGGCACGGCCTTCACGGTGTCGATCGAGGCGCGCGGCAAGATCACGACCGGCATCTCGGCGGCCGATCGCGCGGCGACCATCCGCACCGCGGTCGATCCGACCACGCGACCCGGGGACCTGTTGCGCCCGGGCCACGTTTTTCCTCTGCGCGCCCGCCGCGGGGGCGTGCTCAAGCGCGCCGGCCAGACCGAGGGCTCGGTCGACCTCGCGCGCCTCGCCGGCCTGGCGCCCGCCGCGGCGATCTGCGAGATCATGAAAGACGACGGCACGATGGCGCGCGTGCCCGACCTGATCGAGTTCGCGCGCCGGCACGGCCTGAAGATCCTGACGATCGCGGACCTCATCCGTCACCGACTCGCGACCGAGTCGATCGTCGAGAAGATCGCCTCGCCCCTTCTGCCGACCCGCTTCGGTGACTTCCGCATCCACGCCTTTCGCGCGCCGGCGACCGGCGAGGAGCACATCGCCCTCACGATCGGCGAGCTCTCGGGCGCCGAGCCGGTGCTGGTGCGCGTGCACAGCCAATGTCTGACCGGCGACATCTTCGGCTCGGTACGCTGCGACTGCGGCCGGCAGCTCGAGATCGCGCTCGAACGGATCGCCCTGGAGGGCCGCGGGGTCCTGCTCTACCTCCTGCAGGAGGGGCGCGGGATCGGCCTCTTCAACAAGCTGCGCGCTTACGAGCTCCAGGATCAGGGGCACGACACCGTCGAGGCCAACGAGCGCCTCGGCTTCGTTGCCGATCAGCGCGACTACGGTATCGGCGCCCAGATTCTCCGGGATCTGGGCGTGCGGCGGATGCGGTTGATGACCAACAATCCGAGCAAGTTCGTGGCGCTCTCCGGCTACGGCCTCGAGATCGCCGAACGCCTGCCGCTCGAGGTGCCCCCGGCCGACAGCAACCGCGACTACCTGCGCGCCAAGCGCGAGAAGCTCGGCCACCTGCTCACTCTGGTCTGAAACGTTCGGGGGCCGTCTGAGGATCCTCTGGGTCGCGACCAAGAGCCCCGAGCCGCCGGTCGACGGCGGGCGCCGCTTGCTCGCCGAGACCCTCGCGGCGCTCGTCGGAACCTCGGCGCGGGTCACCCTGGTGGCCCCGGCGGACCGCGACACGACAGGTGCCGCGCAGCGTCTCGAGGGGCTGTGCGAGCCTCGTCTGATCGACACCCGCGTCGGCGGTCCGCTCCGCGCCGGGTTCCGCTCGATGGCGACCGGCGAGCCCTGGGCGCTCGCGCGCCACCGCTGGCCGGCGCTGGCCCGTGAGGTCGCGCGGCTCGTCGCCGAGCGGCGCTTCGATCTCGTCGTCGCGGAGCAGCTCCAGGCCGCCGCCGCGACGCGGCCGGCGCGGGAGGCCGGCCTGCCGTTGCTGCTCCGCGCCCAGAACGTCGAGAGCGCTCTCTGGTCGGGCGCCGCCAAGCTCGCGAGCGGCCTAGCTGCGCTCGCGCTGGGTCGAGAGGCGCGGCGGCTCGGCGTGCGTGAGGCCGAAGCGCTCGCGGGGGCGGCGCTCGTCGTCGCCCTGTCGCCCGAGGATGGCGGCGCGCTCGCCGCGTTGGCGCGCGGCGGCGCCTGCATCGAGGTCGTGCCACCGCCCTTCCCGGCGCGGCTGCCGGCCGGCAGCGAGCGGCTCGCCGGAGATCCGCCGCTGGTCCTCTTCGGCAGCCGTTGGGAGCCCAATCGCGAGGGGGAGCGCTTCTTCTTCGAGAGTGTCTGGCCGCTCGTCCGGAGCGAGCTGCCCGGCGCCCGACTGCACCATTTCGGCGGCCGCGCGAACGGCGTGGAGGCAGGCTGCGTCGTTCATCCCGCGCCACGGGAGAGCGGGGAGGCGTTCGCGCCTGGCTCGATCCTGCTTTTGCCGCTGCGGGTGGCGAGCGGCGTCCGGATGCGGCTGCTCGAAGCGTGGGCGCGCGGCGTGCCGGTGGTGGCGACCCCCGAGGCGGCCGCCGGACTCGGCGTCGTCGACGGCAAGGAGGCGCTGCTCGGCGCGCGGCCGGAGGCGCTCGCGAGCGCGATCGGGCGGCTCGCCGCCGACCCGGCGCTGGGCGGGCGCCTGGTCGCCGCCGGACGTGCCCGCCTCGAGACGGAACACGCTCCGGCGCGCTTCGCCGGACGCTTCCTCGCGCTCGCCGACAGGGTCGCCAGGGCCCGATGAGAATCCTGCTGGTCTCGCCGCGACCGCTGCGCCCGGCGCGGCGCGGGCACCAGCTGCGGGCGCTCCAGGTTGCCGCTGCCTTGGCTTCGGCGCGGCACCGCGTGACCGTGCTGACGCCGGCCGGGGGCGCCCCTCCGGGCCCGGACGAGCCCGCGCTCTGCCGCGAGGTCGCCGCGCCGGCCGAGTCCGGCGTGGCGGCCCGCGGGCGCTCTCTCCGCCTGGCTCGAGGGGCTGCCCGCGCAGGCCGGTCTCGCGGACGGCCCAGCCTTCACCGCGGCTTGCGAGCGGCTCGCGGCGGAGGCCGATCTGGTCGTTCTCCAGCTCGCGCGCCTCGCCCGAGTCGCCGATCGCCTCGCGGCTCGCGGCACCCCCTGGATCGCCGACCTCGTCGACAGCCTGGCGCTCAATCTGGAGCGCCGCGCGGCGCTCGATCGATTCTGGCTCCGACCGCTGCTGCGCCTGGAGGCGCGGCGGTTGCTCGACGTCGAGCGTCGCCTCGTCGGCTCGGCGGCCGCCTCCTGGCTGGTCTCCGAGCGCGATCGGAGCTGGCTCTCCGAGCGGATGGGCGACCGGCCGGCTCGGCTCGCCGTCGTCCCGATCGCCGTCGAGCCGCACCTCGCCGCGCCTCGCCCCGGCCCGAGCCGGCCACCGGTCGCGTGCCTGACGGGCAATCTCGGCTACTTCCCGACCCGCGAGGGGGCAGAGTGGCTGCTGCGCGAGGTCTGGCCGCGCGTCGTGGCGCGCGGCGTCGAGGTCGAGCTTCGCCTCGCGGGCGCGCGGCCTTCGCGCTCCTTGGCGCGGGCGGTGGCGCGCGCCGGCGGTCGCCTCGACGGCGATCCGCCGAGCCTCGACCGCGTGCTCGCGGAGTCATCGCTCGCCCTCGTGCCGCTACGAGCCGGTTCGGGCGTGCCGATCAAACTGCTCGAGGCCTGGGCCGCGGCGGTGCCGGCGATCGCGACGCCCTGGGCGGCTGCCGGCGCCGGGGGGGTCGACGGCGAAGACCATCTCGCGGCCGAGGACGCCGAGGCCTGGGCCGGCGCGATCGCGCGGCTCGCGACCGACGCCGAGCTCGGCGCGCGACTCGCCGCGGGGGGGCGGCGCCGGCTGCTGACGGGGTTCTCGCCGGAGCGCCTGCGCTCGGCGCTCGAGTCGTCCCTCGCGGGCCTGTGATCTGTTCCACAGGTCCAGTGTCTCGAATGAGACGGCGAGCCCGAGCGCACCAGGGGAGAATCGTCGGCGAATGCGCGCCGCCCGCTCTCTGCTCGTGCTCCTGGTCATGGTTCCCGGCCCCGCTGGGGCGGCCGACCTGTTGGGGCGCGAGGATCTGGCCAGTGCGAGCCGCGCCGCCGCCGCGGAGCCGATCCGGCTCGCGGGCGTGCTCGAGGCCGGCGCGGGCGGGGAGATCGGCAGCTCGAGTGAGCTCGCACTGAATCTCGTCCGATTCGACGGGCTCGCGCCGGGCGCGCGCCTGATCGTCCACGACGCGCTCGGCGAGCAGAGTCTCCCGCTCCCGCCGACCCGCTACTGGACGGGCGCGGTCGAGGGGCGGCCCGGGTCGCGGGTCACCCTGGCCGTGCGCGCTGACGGTGAAGTCCGTGGAATCCTCGCCGACGAGGAGGGGTTCGCGTCTCTGCGCGCGCGGCCGGAAGACGACGCTCTCGCCTTCGTGCGGGTGCCGGCGGGAGCGTCGCGTCCGCCGTTCGAGTGCGCGGCCGACGAGCTGCCCGGAATCGAAACGGCGATCGCGGCCTGGGAGGCGGAAGCGCCCGCCGCCATGGGAATCGAGGCGACCGAGGCGATCACCCACACGGCACGGGTCGCGGTCGAGACCGACTACGAGTACTTCCAGCTCTTCGGCGACTCGACCGCGGCGGCCCAATACGCCCTCGACCTGCTCGCCTTCTCCTCGACCATCTACGTCGACGAGGTCGAGACCAACCTGTTGGTGGTCTCGGTCAGCATCTGGACCAGCGCGGCCGATCCCTGGGTGCAGAGCTCGACCAGCTGCTCCCTCTACGAGTTCGGCAAGTACTGGAACGACAACCACGCTGGCGACGTCCGGACGATCGCGCACTTCCTGTCGGGCAAGCCGAACGGCGGCGGCGTGGCCTGGATCGGAGTGCTCTGCTCGGGTGCTTTCAGCTATGACATCAGCGCGGCCAGCTGCCCGGGGATGGCGTCGATCTCCAACTACGGTGGCGCTTACGGCTACACCGGGACGATCGACGGCGACTTCCAGCCGGGCAATCCCCAGCCGATCTGGGACACGATCGCCGTCACCCACGAGATCGGACACAACTTCAGCTCGCCGCACACCCACTGCTACGCCAACTACGGCGGCAGCTCGTCGCACGTCGACCAGTGCTGGACCTCGTCGTCGTCGGGCTGCTACGCGAGCGGACGCCAAGACGCTGCCCGGCCCCGGCAGCGTCACCGGCGGGACCGCCGGGGCCGGCAACGGCACGATCATGAGCTACTGCCACCTGCTCTCGGGTGGCTATCAGAACATCGCTCTGACGATGGGGCAGGACCATCCCTACGGCGTGCTGCCCGGCCGCGTGCCGCAGCGCATGGCCGCCCACGTCGCCGCGCGCGCGAGCTCCAATCCCTCCTGCCTCGCACCCGTGGACCCCGCCGCGATCTTCGCGGACGACTTCGAGTCGGGCGGGCTCGGATTCTGGTCGGTCGTCCCCTGAGTGCGCCGGCGCCCTACCTGTCTCCAATCAACGGCGCCAGCTTGCGAGCAAAGAGCGCCGCCTCGACCCGGCGGCCGGCCGCGCCTGGATACCGCTCGCGCGCGAGGCCGGAGCAGTAGCCGAAGCCGAAGAGCGCCAGCAGTAGGGCCTCCGCCGCGCGGTCGTCGGCGTGGTCGAGGCGGTCGGCCGTCTCCAGGGCGCGCTCCAACTCGGCGGGGAGCTCCGCCTCGAGCGCGCGCAGCCGGCCGCGGCCGATCTTCGCGATGAGGAAGCTGCGCCACCGCAGGCGGTCGAGCTCGCGCACGCCGAGCAAGTGACTCGCGGCTGGATGCATCTCGACCAGCTTCTGCGCCATGGCGCCGCATCGGCGTTGCCGCTCGAGGAAGCCGCGGGCGCGGTATTCGTGCCAGTGCCAAGCGCGGGCCGCGGCGTGGTAGCGGATGGTCATGCCGTGCCGCATCAGCCGGTAGGCGAGCTCGGCGTCCTCGAAGGCGGCGTGCGGAAACGCGGTGGAGAAGTGCGCCGGCTCGCGGTCGAGCAACGCCCGCGGCACCGAGATATTCGAGGTGTAGAAGTGTCGGAAATCAAATTCCGCGCCGTCTTGCATGTAGTGGAAACTGAACTGTTGCGCGCCGCGGCCGGTGATGTGGCGCATCGTCGCGGTTGTCGCGAGGCCAGGCGGCCAATCGATCCTGCCCACCACCGCGAGCGCCGGGTCGCCCGCCTCGCGATGGGCGCGATCGTGCTCGGCGAGCAGCCCGGGCGCGGGTTCGATGTCGTCGCCGGTGAACAGCACCAGCTCGCCACGTGCGAGCTCGAGGGCACGATTGCGGGCGGCCGCCGGTCCGCGATTGCGCTGCCGGTCGCTCCGGAGCTCGAAGCGTCCCGGGCGAGCTTCCGCGAGCAACTCGGCCGTGCCGTCGGTCGACCCGTCGTCGACGACGACGATCTCGAAGGAGAGATCGGCCGGCTCCTGGAGCCGCCAGGCGGCGAGGACGAGCTCGAGCGTCGAGCGCCGCTGATGGGTCGGGATCACCACGCTGAAACGAGGCCGGCTCATTCGGGCTCTCCGGAGACCGGGCCGTCGGGCGCGAGCGCGCCGGAGAGGTAGGCGGCGAGGCAGCGCCGCTCCCAAGTTCGCTCCGGCTCTCCGCGTGCGGCGAGGCCGAGTCGCTTGGCGACGTAGACGGCTAGCGGCCGCGCGAGCGCGCGCCAGACGAGCGCCGGGTGAATCGCGGCCGCCCGGCGAGCGGCGCGACCGGCCCGACGCTGCCTCTCGAGAAAGGGATCGAGCGTGGTGTAGGCATGGTCGTGCCAGCAGCACGCGGAGGCGGCGAAACGGCTACGCCAGCCGCGCAGCGCGAAGCGCCAGCCGAGCTCGGTGTCCTCGAAAGCGGCGTGGTCGAAGCGTTCGTCGAAAGGCTCCTGCTCGAACCACTCGCGCGGCGCCGAGTAGTTCGCGCCGAGAATCCCCGTCGGCGGCAGCTCGTCGCCGTCGCGCAGGCCACGGAACCAGAACTGCGGCCCCTCCGGAGCGAGGAAGCGCATCAGCGGCGTGATCTCGCGGCGCGGGTCCCAGGCAATCGGGCCTTGGAGCCCGGCGCTTGCGCCGGCGTGGCGGGCCAGGCAGCGAGGCGCCGGGCGGGTGTCGTCGCCCAACAGCAGGATGCGCCGCGCCGTGCTGGCGCGAATACCGCGATTGCGAGCCGTCGCAGGCCCGGCGGGCGGCTGGCGGAGCCACTGGAGACGGAGCCCGGGCAACGCGGGTGGAGGCGAAAGCCTCTCGGAGCCATCGTCGATGACCACGACCTCGATCGGCGCGGCCTCCGCGGCGAGCTCGGCAATCGCGCCGAGCGTCGTGGCGAGCGCCGTCCACCGATCGCGCGTCGGCACGACGATCGCGAGGCGCGGCGCCGTCGCCGGAGACGACGGCGCCGCGCGCCCGGGGCGCGGGCTCGATTCGGCGGATCTCGGCATCGTTGGAGGGGGTCGTGAAGCGCTTGAGGAGGGTATCATTCGCAGGCGCCGGTGCCATAAGACGCGACGCGGTGGCGAGGCCGCGCGGATGGTAGGCTGCGCGGCCGCATGCCCGTCCCGCCGGCGAGCGCTCCCGACCTCCCGACTCCTCGACATCCGCTCTGGACCGGCGCCGATCCCCGGCTCTTCGAGTCCGCGCTGGCGCTCCGCGCCGAGCTGCCCTGGCTGGCCGGCGCCTTTCCGGAAGCCGATTCCGCCGACTTCTATTTCTGGATCGTCAATTTCGGTCTGCGCGAACGCCCGGCGCGGCTCGCCGCAGCGCTGCCGCCGTTCCCCTCGCGTAAGCGCATGCGCGAGATTTCCGGCAGCGATGATCTCGAATCGTTCTTGAACGTCGGCGCGCAGGCCGCCCGCGCCACGCTCGAGGTGCTCGCCGACGCCGGGTGCGATCCCTACGCGCCCCGCCAAGTGCTCGACTTCGGCTGTGGCTGCGCGCGCGTGCTGCGCCACCTGCTTCCGCTCGCGAGGCGGGGCGATCTGCGCGGTTGCGACATCGACGCCAAGGCTGTCGCATACTGCCGCGGGACGATGGACGGTGCGAGCTTCTTCGCCAATCGTGCCGAGCCGCCGTTGCCGGTGGCGGACGGCGCCTTCGACCTCATCTATTCGATCTCCGTCTTCACCCACCTCGGCCTCGAACCGGCTCGCCGCTGGGCGGCGGAGCTGCGGCGCGCCTTGGCTCCGGGCGGATATGCGGCCGTCTCGGTGCAGGGCGAGCTCGCCTGGCGCAGGGTGCTTGAGGACCGGAGCCTGCGGCGCGAATTCGGCCTGAAGCCCCTCCAGATCGAGCGGGGTCGCCCCGAGTGGGATCGCCACGGTTTTGTCTTCCTACGCCACATCGTGCCGCGCGCCTGGGATCACTCGGAGCCCTACGGCTTGGTCTTCGTGCGGGAGGATCGTCTGGCGGAGATCTGGTCGGGCCACCGGTTGCTGCGCTACGTGCCGGGCGCGATCTCCGACTGGCAGGACCTCGCCCTCTTCCAGGCAAGCTGAGCGAACCCGGCGGAACGTTGCACGGACCGGTCGCGAGACCGCGCGGTAGCATGCGCGGGTCGGTCCGCTACCCTCAGAGGGCGGTCGGCTGGGAGGTCGGCATGAGGACGAGAACGCTCCAGAGCGGCTCCCGCTCCCAGCGCCGCGCCGGGAGCGCGGGACTCTGGGTATTGGGCTCGATCACCCTGCTCGTCGCCGCGGCCCCCGCGCGGTCCGAGATCGTGATCCGGGTCCCGGAAGATCAGGCGACGATCACCGCGGCGATCACCGCGGTGCCCAACGGCGGGACCATCGACGTCGCCGGCGGTAGCTACGGGGCGCCCTCGAGCCCCGCGCCGGGTGGATTCGCGTTGACCAATCTCGGCAAGGGCTTCACCATGCGCGCGCGCGCCGGCCAGACCGTCACCCTGAGCGGCGCCAACCTCCGGCCGGTGCTTCGCTTTGTCAACACCTCCCCGGGCGCGAGCGGCGCCGTGGTCTTCGAGGGACTGATCTTCGCCGACGGCCGCTCGACCACCAACGGCATCGCCGGTGGCGTCACGCTTAGTCGAGCGCACGCCACGTTCGTCGACTGCGAGTTCAACAACAACGAGTCGGCCGCGAGCTCGACCGGCGGCGGCGGTGCGGCGGTCTTCGAGGACTCGCGGGCGACCTTCCTGCGCGCGAGCTTCATCGGTAACCGGGCGAAGAACGAAGGCGCGGGCCTCAAGGTCGGCGGCGGCGGGAGCGGCGAGCCGGTGGTCTACGTGCACGGCTCGACCTTCACCGGCAACCTCGCCAACATCGCCAATCATCGCAACACGGCGGCCGGCGGCGGCATCCACCTGACCAACGGCGTGATTCGCGTCACGAACAGCCGCTTCGAGGGCAACGAGGCGGGCTACGTCGGCGGCGCCTTCTACGCGCTCGGCACCTGGCAGAATCCGGTCACGACGCCGCACGCGGAGGCGATCCTCGCCAATTGCACGTTCGAGGCGAATCACTCGCGACCGCACGCGACGGTGATGCCGCCAGCGGTCAACGAGGCGGGGGCGGTGCACGCGGAAGACCAGGCGACCGTGCGAATCTTCAACTCGCGATTCCTCGAGAACACCTCGGAGACCGGCGGTGGCGTCAACCTCTACCGGGCGATCGTCGAGGTCCACGATTCGGTCTTCCGCGGCAATCGGGCCGGCGCCGTCGACGGCGCCGGCAACTTCGGCGGCGCGATCAACGTGCTCTCCAACGAGGGAGCCGGCAACGCCCGTCGCTCGGGGAGCCTGACCCTCACCAGTTCACTCGTCCAGGGGCGATACGGAGCCACGACGACGAGCGCCAAGGCAGGCGGATGCCTGCACGCTGCCGGCGACTTCACCAACCGGCTGAGCGGTTTCAGCGGTGCTTCGACGCGAGCGACCGTGGTCGTCTCCGACACCGTCTTCTATGACTGCGACGTCTCGGCGTCGAGCTTGGCCTCGGGGGGTGGGTTCGATCTCTACCTCACCGACGTCACGATGACTGACGTCGCCGTCATCCTCTCGGACGCTCTCGGCGCCACCGCGACCGGCGGTGCCGGGCGGATCACCTCCGACTCCGTGGCGACGCTCGACGGTTTGACGATCGCCGGCAACAGCGCGGTCTTCATCGGCGGCGGTCTTTACGTGGAAGGGACCGCCATGCAGCTCACCGACTCCTGGTTCTTCCGCAACGAGATCAGCCCGGGAGTCGCGGAGAGCGAGGGCTCGTCGGCTGGCGCGGCGATCTTCACCAATCCCGATCCCAATCTTCTCGGCGGTGGCCTCGGTATCGACATGACGGGCACCGTGTCCGGAACGCTCTTCTCCGAAGACATCGGCATCCCGGTCTACGACGGCGATCGCAACACGCCGCCCATCAACGACCTCCGCTACGACGGCAACACCTTTTACAACAACACCTTCGGCGATCACGTCTACAGCGACTCACTCAACTGCTGCATGAACACCGCCGCGCTGAACTCGGTCGTGATCACGCGGAGCGGGGCGGCGAGCACCGCCAAGTCGCAGGTCGACAACATCGCGCTCGGCAGCGCGCCGGCTGCCGGCACTCTGTTCGCGCTGCCGCCGGCCCTGCTCGAGGCGGTGGCGGCGGGCGATGGAGATCCCGAGTCCGAATCCTTCGCGGCGTTCGCCTGGAGCGGCGGGGCGGCCACTCTCGACGGGGGCTCGGTCGGCGGCAACGCCGCGCTGATCTCGGTGGGCACGGGAATCCATACCCTCTCGATCGGCGGCGGTGCGCTGCTCCGCACCGACGACGTTGCGGACGGCGCGAGCCCGCGGGCCGGGCTACTGGCGACGCCGGAGTCGATCGGTGGCGGCGGCAATGCCACGCTCCAGTGGAGCACGCCGTCGGGCACCGCGCTTGCCGCCGGGCTCGACCAGAAGGTGGGCGTCGAGCTGGCGAGCTCAGGCTCGACGGTGGTGACGCCACCGGCGACGACGACCTATCACCTGCTGGTCGTGACCGAAGAGGGGGGCGACGACGCCGAGGAGACGGTTTTCGTCGACGAGGCGTCGGACAGCCTGATCTTCGCGGACGATTTCGAGTCCGGCGGCCCCTGCCGCTGGGACAGCGGCTGTCAGAAGAGCGGCTGAGACGGCCTCAGCGTTCGGCGCCGGCTCGGTCGGCGCCACCGGGCGCCTCGGCCGGCCGCAGCGTGGCGTCGAGATACCAACCGTAGCCGCGCTGAAAGCAGACGTAGCCATTGGCGTGGAGCACGCTGAAGTGCCAACTCTCGCCGAGCGGTCCCCAGGACCGGATGCGTGCGAGGTTCTCGCGATTCAGAAGACCCAACGCCTGCGCGCGGACCGAGTCGAAGGGAACGCGCTCGCGAGCGATGTCCGGTTGTTTAGCGATCCACGTCGCGAAAGCCTGCCGCGTCGCGCGATTCACCTCTTCGTAGGGGGGACTGACACGAACGCGGTCGACCGTGAGCCAGAGGCCGCCGGCGAGCGCGAGCGTCGCCGCCGCGGTACTCAGCGCGCGCGGACCCCGGCCGCCAGTCCAGGCGACGCCGATCGCGGTCCAGTAGGCGACGGTGGAAAGGGCGAAGGCCGCGAGCAGGAGCCGCGACACCGGCCAGACGAAGATCGCCGCGAGAACGACGTGAAGGAGAGTCCAGAGCGCCGCAGAGAGGAGGTACGGCCCGGCGCCCGGAGTGGTCGCGCGCAGCCGGCTCGCCAGCCAAAGAGCGGAGGCGAGAGCTAAAGCCGGCCAGAAGTAGCCGAGGTAGTCGAAGACGAAGAGGCCCGGCCAGCCCGCAAGCACTTGGGCGACGAAGACCGCGTGCGGGATCCGGCGGCGCACCCCCTCGCCGTCGAGGATGGGAACACCCCCCTCGACCGCGTTGTGTAGGGAGAACGTGTGATCCAGTGAGTAGAAGGTGCCGGACTCCCAGTAGGAATAGGTCGACCAGCGCGTCGCGGGGAACCCGCTGCGGTGGATCACTCCGGCGGCTAGGAGGAGAGGTAGCACTGCGCCCAGGCAGTAGAGCGCCGCGAGGCGCAGGGTGCGCCGCGCGGTACTCCGCCGCAGCGTCTCCAGAGCGAGCGGCAGCAGGGCGATCACGAGAAAGGGACCTTCGACGGCGCGCATCGTCGCGGCCAAGCCGGTGGCGAAACCCGCGAGGGCCCAGGCCGCGCCGCCGCGCTTCGCCGTCACCCCGTACGCCGCGGCGAGGCCGCCGAGGAGCACCACCAGCAGCGTCGGCTGATCGCTGACGACGAAGCTTCCCTGGGTCGAGAGCAGCGGCGAAAGGAGCCACGTGGCCGCCGCGCCCAAGCCGGCCAGGAGCGCCGTCCAGCGGGCCCCTGGAACCAGTCGCAACACGAGCGCGCGTGCCCCCAAAGCCAGGATCACGACCACGCCCCACTCGAAGAGAGCCGCTACTCGCCAAAGCTGGTCTCCACCGATGCCTAGCCGAACCGCCGGCGCGATCAAGAGGGAGAGACCCGGAGGGTAGCGTGGCTGCACCTGCCACGGCCCGAGCTGCAAGAAGTACCGTCCCGTCTCCGCCAGGCTCTGGGCGCCGGCCACGTACTCGACCGCGTCCGGCAAGGGCGTCAGCTGCTCTCCCCAGTTGCCGCTCGCGGGCCCCCATCGCAGCCAGAGCACGGTGGGCAAGAGCGCGAGCACAATGATCGACGACGCGAGGCGCTGCGAAGGGACGGGGCGCAAGGATCGGAGATGGGCCGGTGAGCTAGAGGGCGGGACTCTAGCAGCCGGACACAAGATCTCCTCCGCCGGCCTGCGTGAGGCGAGGGAGGGTCCGCCGTGCGGTACGCTCGCGCCGTGGCGATCACCGGCACTCTCGCTAACTGGCTCGGCGTCGCGCTGGGCAGAGGCAGAAGGCGGCGAAGCGCGGTCATGGCTTCTGCCGGGCCGGGCGTCGAGTACGTCTGGACCGGCACTCCCGAGCCGGTGTCGGCGCCCCTTGTGACTGGCTATTGGCTGGGTCACGAAGCGATGGGCGACGCACTCTCCATCTGGAGCGCTCGCCAGTCGCTGCGCGAGCTTGTCGTCGTGCCGGGTCAATCGGAGGGCGCGCGCCGGTCGGCGCACGAGACCGAGCCCGGCCCGGATCCCGAGTCTTCGGCTTGGTTCTTCGTGCTCGAAGACCTCCCTTCTTGGCCTGTCACGTTGGTCGAGCAGGCGTGGCTCATCGCGGCGTGCGAGGAGGTTGACCGGGTGACGCTCGCTCCCGCCGTCGCGACCGGCGCCGGCGGCAGCGCGCTCACCCTCTACCGGCGTGCCGCCTGGCGCCTCAATCGAGGGTTGGCCACGGTAGCGGCGATCGACGAAACCTGGCTCGGCAAGGAGCTCCCACTGTCCGAAACGGAGGATCCGGTGGCGCGCCGGGGCGAGTACGTCGCCGCCGATCCACGACCCGGACCGTGGAAGGTCGGGCTGCGGGAGCCGACCGCCCGTGCCGTGGCGCCGCGCGAGCACGCCGTTCCGAGAGTTCTGGTGACGGTCCCCTTTCTGGCGCGCGGCGGGGCCGAGCAGACGTTGCTCGAAACGACGAGACACATGGCGCGCGGCGGGGAGTTCGAGTTCGCGTTCGCGACACTGGCGCCGCACCGGATGGAGCTTGGCGATCGGCGAGCCGAGTTCCTCGAGGTGTCGCCGCTCCTGTATTCGCTCGGCGATCTCCTTCATCCTGGCGCATTGTACGGCGCGCTTCTCTCCCTCATCGACTCACTCGGCGTCGATCTCTGGTACAACGCCAACGGCACGACGCTCTTCTACGAGTTCGCCGAGCGACTGCGTGTCGATCGCCCGCAGGTCGCGATCGTCGATCACCTCTACGATCATCGAGTCGGCTACATCGATTGGTACGTGCCGGAGCGGTCCGCCTCGATCGACATCTGTGTCGCCGAGAACCACCCGATCGCCACGGCGGTAGTCGAGCGCATGGCATGGCCCGCGGAGCGCGCGCCGGTGATCTGGCCCTGCGGCCGCGCCCGGGACGAGTCGGCCGCCAGAGGTCTCGACCCTGCTGAGCGGCGACGCCTGCGCGAGCAGCTCGGCCTTGGCGCCGACGACCTCCTGGTGCTCACCGCGGCTCGGGTCCATCGGCAGAAACGACCGCTCGATTGGGTCGCCTTGGCGGAGCGGCTAGCGGACACGCCCTGCCACTTCGTCTGGGTCGGTGGCGGTCCGCTCGAGCAGGAGCTCGACCGTGCGATCGAACGCGCGTCGACGCGGCGGCTCGGCCGCCTGCCATTTCGCGACGACATCCCGCGGTTGCTCGAGGCGGCGGATCTCGCCTGCTTGGTCTCCGAGTTCGAAGGGCTCCCGGTCTTTCTGCTCGAGGCGATCCAGGCCGGCTGTCCGTTCTTTGGCACCGACGTCGGCGACGTCGGGCGAGTGCTCAGAGAGTCTGGCGCGGGCGTCGTGGCAGGTGCGCCGGGCGACCTGGACGCGCTGGCGAGAACGACTCGCGACTTGCTCGACCCTGACCGACGCGCGGAGTGCTTGCGCTTCGCCAGGTCGTCCGCACATCTCTTCGGCGTTCCCGCCACCAGCGGACGATATGCGGAGGTTTTTCGCCGCGCGATCGACGAGCGCTACCGACGCCGATGCTGAATCGCCTCCTGGCCCGCGCCGAGGGCCTTTTTTGGCAGGTGTCCCGGCCGGTACGGCACGCGCTGAGGGAGGCGAGGCGACGCGCGGTACTGTCGCGCCACCGCCAACGTGCGCGCGGGCGCGGGTCATTTCGCTTCGAGACCCTGGCTGCGGTGGACGCCGAGTCGGCTGCATCGGCTACCGTCGCTCTCCCGGGTATCCAAGTCGGTGTCGTCTGGGCCGGCGGCTCGAATCCCGAGAGCTGGCGCAAGTGGCTCGGGGCGCAGAGCGAGAGCGCCTGGGACTCCGGCACGTTGGGCGCGGTCGAAGCGCGGTGGCTCCTTCTTCTCCAGGGTGTGCCGCGCCCGGCCTTGCCGCGCTCCCTGCTCGAGCTACTGCGACTGATCGGCGAGCTCGAAGACCTCGATTGGATCGCGGACGAGATCGGTGGCGCGACGTTGGTACGAGCGCCGCAGTCGAGAGGTGCGCGCAGTCCCGCGCTCGGCAGGCTCGTCGCGATTCCCCCGGCGTCCTCGACGACGGCTGCCTCCTTGCTACCGCTCTCCGCCTCAGGGGAGCATCGGCTCGCCGCGCCGCCGCCTTCCGCGGGCGCCGTTCGGCGTGGGAGGAGGTCTGTGGCGACTCTGTTTCCGCACCCTGAGACGGGTCGGCGTGGCGCGCTGTTGCTGGCGCCGTTCCTGGCGATGGGTGGCGCGGAGCAACTCCTACTCGACTACGCCCGCGAGGTCTCGCCGCGGCGGCGACTCGTCGTCGCTACCACCGAAGCCCATCGGAGCCTCCTGGGGGAGCGGCTTGGCGAAGCACACGAGATCGTGCCCGTGTTTCCTCTCGGTGATCTCGTCGATCGGTCGACGCATCTCGACGCGGTCAGCCAGCTGATCGTGCGCCATCGTCTCGAGACGATCGCGGCCTGGAATGGCTGCGGGTTCTTCTATGAGGCGCTCCCGCGGATTCGTTCGAGGTTCCCCGAGCTGAGGGTGGTCAATCAGCTCTTCGATCATAGGGTGGGCTGGATCCGTCGACTGACTCCGGACTTGATTGCCGCGACGGACCTTCATCTCGCGGTGAACGCCGATATTGCCCGTGCGCTCGAGCACACGCATGGCGTGCCGGCTGAGCGGATCGCGGTCGTGCGCCACGGCGTTCGTGCCCCCAGGGCAGTCGATCCTGTTCGCCGCGCGCGGCTGCGCGGTGAGCTCGGAGCGGAGGCGAAGGAGCTAGTAGTGGTCAGCTTGATCCGGCTGCACTCGCAGAAGCGGCCTCACGATCTGCTCGATCTCGCTCACCGTTGCGCCGATCTTCCAGCTCGATTCGTGGTTGTCGGTGGCGGACCGCTCGAAGCCGCGATGCGCCGTGATCTGACTCGCCGGGACTGTGGCAACGTCGTTCTACTCCCCTTCGATCCCGACGCCAGACGGTGGTTGGAGGCGGCGGATCTCTGCCTGCTCACTTCGGCCTACGAGGGGTTGCCGCTCTTCCTGCTCGAAGGGATGGCACACGGTGTGCCCTTCGTCGCGACGGCGGTCGGGGAGATTCCGGCACTCGCACAGGCCGGCGCGGGGCGCGCCTTCGCGGTCGGTGACCTCGATGGCATGGAGCACGCGCTTCGGGAATTCGCCGCGCCGGAAAACCGGGCGTCTCACCGGAATCGAGCCCTCGCCCTCCACTCGGAGCGCTTCGGATTGGATCGATTCATCGCCGAGATGGACGCCGCGTTGTTCGGGAGCGAGCCGTCATGAGCAACCGACCGCTGGCGAGCATCGTGATCCCGTCTTACAACCACGAACGATTCGTCGGTCGGGCGGTCGAGAGCGCGCTCGCGCAGACCGTGCCGGACCTCGAAGTGGTGATTGTTGACGACGGATCGACGGACGAGAGCCCGGCGATCCTCCGAGCGGTTGCGAGGGACCCTCGGGTGCGACTCCTCGAGCAAGAGAATCGAGGCGCGCACGCGGCAATCTCGCGCGGACTGGAGCTGGCGCGCGGAGAGCACCTGTTCATTCTGAATTCGGACGATCTCTACCACCCGACGCGGCTCGAAGTCCTGCTCGAGAAGTTCGCGCAGGATGCCAGCGTGGCGATGGCCTGTTCTTGGATCGACGTCATCGACGACTCCGGCGGATCGCTGGGAATCAAGGAGGCTTGGCGAAGCTTGCCGCCTTGGCCCCAACCAGAGCCCGGGCCGGGTCTCAACGACCTGGCGCTGCCGGCACTGTGCCTGCTCGCGGGAAACTTTGTCGCGACCACATCCAACATCGCATTCCGCCGCGATCTGCTGGAGCGCATTGAGCTCGCGCCGCTGCGCTATTGCCACGACTGGGATCTGGCGCTTCAGCTGGCGCGGCTGGGCGGTCTCGCGGTAGTCGAGAGCCCGCTCCTCCGCTATCGAATGCACGACGCCAACACGCTCCGAGAGGGACGCGACCAACGGGATGGGACAGCGCGCATGCGATTCGAGATCCTCTGGGTCGTTGCGCGACACGCGTCCGCGCTTCTAGCGGCGCAGGCCATCGTGGGTGGCGAGGATTCCGACCTCCGCGGGCGCTTCTGGCGTTCGATGCCCCGCTTTGGCCGGCTTGAGATCGCCGGCAGCCTGGTGGCTCTCGAGCAGCTGTTGTCGCCTGCCGCCTTCGACCAGCTGGTGGATCCCGCGCATCCGCTGGGAGCGCGCTGGACGGAAGCGCTCCGAGAGGAGTGACCGAGCTCGCGGCGCTGTTCGCGTCGGTTCGGCGCGGCCAGCGGGTCCGCTAGTATCACCACCGATGCGATTCATGCTCGTGTTCGACGAGGGCCTACCGGCTCGGCGCGATGCCCAGGAGAGTCGTGTCGGCATGGTGTGCGGGACGCTTGTTGCTAAGGGACACGAGGTCCTCACGGTGCGGGGCCGCCGAGGACGGCCGGCTCCCGGCATGGCGATCGGGTCGGCCGGCGACGTCGAGCTGGATCTCGCGCGCTTCGAGGGGCGCGCGGCGTTGGAGGGCCTAGTCGTCGAGAGCGGGGCCGGGGCGTGTATCGGCGTCGGCATGACCGCAGCGCTCGGACTGGCTCAGGTCGAGACCGACTTACCAGTCTGGCTCGACCTCGCCGAGGAGCTCGATCCGACGACCGCGGCGCGTGAACTCCACCTCGCCGGCGATGCCGAGCTGGGCGGCTGGCACCGGCTAGTCTGGGCGCTCGATCGGGCCGACCTGTTCTCGGTCGGCGACCAGGGCCAGGCCGCAGCATTGCGGGCCGCGCTCGGAGTTCGTGGCCGACGGACGGGCGAGACCTCTGCACCGGTTCTGGTCGTGCCGTCGTTTGGCGTGAGCGATCTCCCTCCCTTTCTCAACCGCTGGCTGACCACGCCGCTTCGAGCTCTGCCGTGCCCGCGTGTGCTGGGTCGGACTGAAATCGTTGATCATGCGAGCCTTGGGTCGCTGCGGGCAACCGCGAGCAGCTCACCCTCGTTCTGTGACCGCATCTCGAGATGGCTCCGGAGGTTCAGGATCGCGGCGCGCGTCACGGGCGGAGCGATTGTCGGAGGGCTTGCGGATGCGCTGCTCCTTCTCGTACTCGGCGTGCGCGCAGGTTGGCTTTGGCTGGCCTCGCGGCCGAGGCTCTCCGGCACCCGAGCGCGTGCGGATGCGGGTCCGGATTCCGGGGCGCGGGCCGAGCTTCGAGCCGCTCGCGGCCGCCGACCGCGGTTGCTGATCGTCATGCCGTATCCGATCTTCCCACCGCGACACGGTGGTGCGGTCCGGCTCTGGAACCTCATTCCTCGCCTCGCGAAGGAGGTCGATGTTCATCTCTTGCTCTTCGATCAGCACGGCCGATCGGAGTGGCAGGTCCAGGCGCTCGGCGCTTTCTGCAAACGCGTTGCGGTACATCACTGGCAGCCGGAGGTGGGCACCAGGCCGGGAAGCGCGCTGCCCAAGGGTGCGCGACTGTTCGGCAACGAGACCGCGGCCGTGCGTGTGCGCGACCTAGTCGAGGCGGAAGGCATCGATGTCGTCCAGATCGAGTACAGCGAGCTTGGGGCGTTCCGTCGCTCGGCGGTCGGTGCTCGAGTCGTGCTGGTGATGCATGAGCTGGCGTGGCGGTCGATGGCGCGTCGACGCGAGTTGGGTACTTTGGGGCCGAGCGAGGTCGACAGCCACTACGGGAGCAGTCTGCTCGACCAGCTGAAGATGTTCTTGTTCGAAGTCGGCAACGCGCGCCGGGTGGACGAGGTTCATCTGATGTCCGAGATCGAACGGGAGCGCTTAGCGCGCTACCTCCGAGATCGAGCCGATCGGCTTCGGGTGATTCCCAACGGCGTCGAGATTGATGCGTTCCGTGGGGAGCCGGACGCCGGTTGCCGCACGGGCGTGTTGCTCGCCGCGAGCTTTCACAATGCGCAGAACGTCGATGCGACGGCGTGGTTCCTTGAACGCATCTGGCCGGTCGTCCGTCGCTCCGATGCCGACGCCCAGCTCACGTTGGCCGGGGCCGGATTGCCGGCGCGCTTCGCGGCGCTGGATGGATCGGACGGCATCCGCGCGCTCGGCGAGGTCGTTGACCTCGCACCGGTCTACCGCGCCCACCGCGTTCTCGTCGTGCCGTTGCGCGCGGGCGCAGGAACCCGCCTCAAGATCGCCGAGGCTTTCGCGGCCGGAACTGCAGTCGTCTCAACCCGCCTCGGCGCCGAGGGTCTCGGCGCCGAGGCGGGTCGGCACCTTCTAGTCGCGGACGACCCCGATCGCTTCGCTGGAGCGGTCGTCGAGCTGCTTCATGACGACGCCCACCGGATTCGCCTGGCCACGGCAGCACGCGAAATTGCCGAGCGGCTCGATTGGAAACACGCGGCGGAGACCCACGTCCGATCGATCTATCGTTGCTTTGCCGAGGCGGAGTCGTCGGCGACCACCCGCCACGAGGAGGCCGCGCCTTCGCTTCCGGTGAGCCAGCGCCCGGAGATATCGATTCTGCTGCCGATTCGCGACGGCGGGCCCCTGCTCGAGAGGGTGATTTCGAGAATCCAGCAGCAGGAGACCAGCCACACGTTCGAGATCATCTGTATCGACTCCGGCTCACCTGCGGATCAAATCGATCGCTTGCGGAGGTCCGGCGTTCGCATCCTCGAGATCTCTGTCGACCGCTTCAACCATGGCCTCACCCGCGACCTCGGCGCACGGGCCGCCACCGGCGAGGTCATCGTCTTTCTCAACCAGGATGCCATGCCCGCCGAGGCGACTTGGCTCGAGCGGCTCGTAGAGCCCCTGCAGGGTATTGGCGCGCCGGCGGCCGCGCAGGGAGAGATTCTCGAGTTCCCTCCGAGCGAGTGGAGTGCTCCCGGCCGCTTCTTCTGGGACTCTGGCGGACCGCGCTTCTACTTCACCAGCGAGAGCACGAGCTGGATCAAGCGCTTTGGAGGGATCGGATTCTCGACAGTGAACGCGGCGATACGCCGCGAGGTCTGGGAGCGAGTTCCCTTTGGCTGGGCACCGATCCTCGAGGATAAGAAGTGGCAGGCGGAGGTCGTCCGCCGAGGCTGGAGGGTGGTGGAGGCGCCGGACGCGGCTGTCTTCCACAGCCATGACTACGCTCTCGGCTCGCTCTGGCGGCGGTGCGCGGCGGAAGGTGTCGGGTGGCGTCTGCTTGGCGCGCGCTACTCGCTGCGCCAAGCTCTCGTCGACGTGATCCGTTTCGCCCCCTGGGGGAGCTCCGGCGAAGCCTGGGCCGCACCGAGGCCCGCCGTCCGGCGGCCCTGCTCTTCCCGGTGCTCCGGCCGTTGGCGCTCTGGTGGGGGAGCCGGACTGGCCTCGCGCGCGCCGTCGGAAGCTGGCCGGCCTGATGGCCAAAGGTCCGGGGCTCGCTGCGGTCGCTCAGCGCCTGGTCGATCGATTCCAATGGGCTCGTGCCGGTCTGCGCCGGTCGCGACCCGCGGCCACCGGCGCGGCCCGTCGCGGCACTGAAGAGCGAATCCGGCTTCTGGTCGTCAGTCCCTACTATCTCTATCCAGTGCGACACGGCGCGGCAGTGCGCGCGGTCGAGCTTTTGCGTCGGCTCGCCCGCAACTGCGACGTGCACGTATTGATCGCAATTGGCGGATCTGACGATCCCGCGCAGCGCGAATTCTTGTCGAACTTTTGCAAGGGCGTCCACTTCCACCAAGTTGAGTCGGCCCCGCCACGGTTGGAGCTCGAGGCGCTGCCCGGGCGAGTCAGGGCGCTCTCGAGTTGGTTGCTCGCGCAGCGGGTCCGAGGGCTCGCGTTCGGCCACGACATCGACATCGTCCAGCTCGAGAACTCGGACGTCGCATCGCTTGCGGGGCTCCCGACACCGGCGCGAACCGTACTGGTCGCGCTCGATCTGACTTTCCGCTCGGTGGCGCGCCGGTCCGCGGTTTGGGGAAGCGCGCAAGAGCACCGAGAGCGCGAGGAGCGCTTTCGGTGGCTGCGAATCGAACGGGCGGCGTGGCGTGGATCGGACCAAGTGCACTTCGTGTCGGAGTGCGACCGGGCGCTGGCGTCGCGGTTCGCTCCCGAGATCGCGGATCGGGCTCGAGTCGTGCCGAACGGCGCATCGATCGCTCCAGCGCCTGTCCCTTCAGCCACCGGTGAGGGAGCGGAGGCGGGTGCGGTCCTGTTCGTCGGCAGCTTCCCCCATGTGCCCAATCGTGAAGCGCTCCGCTACCTGGTGTCGCAGATCTGGCCACGCGTCCGTGCCGAGCTTCCGCGGAGCGAGCTGATCGTGGTGGGTGCCGGCGCGCCTGCGTGGGTTCTGGAACTTGACGGCCGAGAGGGCATTCGGGTCGCCGGCGAGGCTGAAACACTGGAGTCCTGGTACCTACAGGCGGCGGTCTCTGCGGTCCCGATCCTGTCTGGGTCGGGTACGCGGTTGAAGATTCTCGAGTCGCTCGCGCACTCTGTTCCGGTCGTCTCCACGAGCGTCGGCGCGGAAGGCCTCGACGGCATCGGGGAGGGCGTTGGGCTCCGTCTCGCGGACGACGCCGCGAGCTTCGCACTCCGGTTGACGGAGTTGCTGCAGGACAGCGCCGGGCGCGCGGCGCTGGCTCGGCGTGGCCGCGCGGTCGTCGAGGCTCGCTACGGCTGGGACCGGATCGTGGAGGGCGCGCTTGCCTGCTACCGTGAGCTCCCCGCTGCGGTCTCCCGGAGCGAAGTCGTGATCGAGGACACGCGCGGGGAGGCTCGCCCGGAGATCAGCGTGATCGTTGACGCGCTCGCCGCCAGCGCGGAGCTCGAATCGGTGCTCGAGGCGCTCGGGCGACAGATCGAGCAACGCTTTGAGATCCTCTGTCTGGTACGAGACGGCGCCCCATCTCCCGTGGTGCCGGACGCCCTGCGAGGCAGGTGGCTCGAGCTGCGCGGAAGCGAACCCCCGTATGGAGCGGGCCGATTGGCGAGGACGTTTCTTCGTCATGGGCGCGGCCGGATCGTCGCTTTCCTTGATGCGCGTCTCGAGCCAGCGAATGAGCACTGGTTGGCGCATCTCACCTGGCCGCTCTTCCAGCTCTCTCCGCCTTCCGCGGTAGAGGGCCGGACCGTCGATCGCGCGGGCCTGGAGGTCGTGGGACCCCGCTTGCTCGACGGCAGCGTGCAGAAGCTCTCTTCGCGGTTCGTCGGCACAGGATTCTCATTCCTCAACTCGGCGACGCGTCGCTCTTTTCTGGAGACCTTCCCACCGGCTGGAGAGGGCAACCTGGCGGCCCTCGCCTGGACCTTGGTGGTGACGCGAACCGGCGGCTGGATTCTCCAGGAGGAAAAGGCGCTGGCGGTGGCGCGCGGTGCGGATTCTGAGAACTCCCGCACGGACGCACCTGTCGCGGTCTCGACGCGGGACTCCAGGGTCTGCGCTTCGGTCATCGTTTGCACCCGCGATCGCGCCGACGACCTTGAAGTAACGTTGAGCGCCCTCATCGAGCAACGAGCCGAGTTCAGCTGGGAGATTCTGGTGGTCGACAACGGCTCTTCCGATGACACGCTGCGTCGGGCCGCGCTCGCGGGCGAGGAATCGGCGGTGCCGATCAGGACGGTCGTCGAGCCGATTGTCGGGCTATCGGCCGCGCGCAACGCGGGTGCGCGACTCGCGAACGGGAAGTGGATCATCTACCTCGACGACGACGCGATACCCGCCTGCGGCTGGCTCACCGCCTTTGCGGTGCTCTTCGACCGGGACGATTTCGTCGCCGCCGGCGGCCCGGTCGACCCATGGCTGTCGGGCACGCTGCCCTTCTGGCTCCGGCATGAGTACTTGCCCTATCTCTCGGTCTGGGACCTCGGCCCGTCGCCGGTCGAGCTCAGCTACAACGAGTATCCACGAGGCGCCAACATGGCGGTGCAGGGGGAGACGCTGCGGCGAATCGGCGGATTCAGCCGGCAGCTCGGACGATCGGGCCGTTCGCTGCGTTCGTGCGAGGAGATCGAGCTCTTCCTCCGTATCGAGCGCGACCGGGGCCGTATCGCCTACCTGCCAGCCGCGCGCGTCTTCCACCGGATTCGCGCGGAACGGTTGACCGTCGCCTGGTTCCGGCGGCGGTATGCCGCCCAGGGGTTCTCCGAGGCTGTCATCGACTGGCGGCATGGCGGATTCGACGGCCTTAGAGCAGGCCTAGTCCGTGCCCGCAGCTGGCTCGATGCGAACGGAGCGCGTGGGGGCCTCGTCCGCGATCTCGATCGCAGTTTTCATCGCGCCGCGGCCAGGGCCTATCGGCGAGGCGCCATCTATTCCCTGTTCGCGGTCGCTAGGCTGGCGCCCCATAGCTTGGGGCGGCCAGCGGTTGCGACCGCCGAGCGCCGATAGGATTCGGGGCGCATGCGGGCGAAACAGGAACGAAGCACCGAGCCGCGCGCTGTGCGGTTCGCTCGCCGTTTGCGGACCGTTGGAGGTCTAGCCGCGCTTATTGCCCTGGCGTGTGGACAAGAACCGGCTCGACCGGGCGAAGCCCTCCGCAACTTGATCGTGGCGGAGCCTCCGCAAGAGCTCATTGCCTGGACGGACCTGCTCGCTCGGCGGGTGATGGAGACTTGGTCGGCAAGAGCCTTGCCGCAAGATTCCGGGTGGGCCGCGACGGCGGGCGACGCGCGGCAAGCGGGTCTCTGCCTAGGCGCGAGCGCCGGCGTGCTGGTGCTGTCGGGTCCTTTCTTGGAGCGCCTGAGCGATGCGCGACAGCTGGAGATAGAAGCAACCGGCGTGCGCAGGACGACGCTCGAGCTCTCCTGGCAGGGAAGAGATGGAGCTTGGTCCGAAGCGGAGTTTCGCAAGTGGGGGGACGCTCCCGATCCTCGCCATGAGCTCTTTCGATTCGAGCTCTCCGACGAGGCCCGGGCCGCCACGGTCCTGCGCCTTTCGATGGTCGCCGAACCGGATCGCGACCTCTGCCTCGTCCGGCTCGCTTGGCTCTCCCAGGAATTCGATCCGGACCGGCTCGCGGTGCTGTCCGCGCGCCCCTGGCGGCTCGACCTCGACGGCGAAGTGCGTGACGCGGTCATCGCTTCACCGGATTCCGCGGTCGCATTCCAGCTGCCGGCTCGGTCTCGGGGGCACTTCGAGCTCGGCTACGGACTCTGGGGTGACGGTCCGGCTGCCTTCGCATTCGAGCTGGAAGTTTCGGAAGGGGGCGAGTGGCGCTCCGTCTGGGGCGCGGCTGCCTCGAGCGAGGAAGGACCGGGCTGGCGGGACGTGCGACTAGATCTGCCCGAAGCTCGCTCGACGCGCGCCGCGCGGCTGATCGTCCGCAGTCTCGGCGGCGGCGACATGCACGCCGTGCCCGTATGGTCTCATCTGCGTTGGCGGCCCGATGCGCCGCCGGAGAGTAGACGACCCAACGTCATTCTGGTCTCGATCGACACCCTCCGCCCAGACCGCATGTCGGTCTATGGCAGCGAGCGCGCGACGACTCCGGCCCTGGCAGCCTGGGCGCGCAGGCGCGCCGTCGTCTTCGAGCAAGCGGTGGCAGCGGCGCCGTGGACCCTGCCGTCGCATGTTTCGATGCTCACCGGGCTCGACGTTCTCCATCACGGCGTGGTCGACGCCCTTCCGGCGCCGCCGGAGATCGAGTTCATTCAGGAGGTCCTCGCCGGTGCAGGCTATCGAACGCTCGCGGTGACCGGATCGGGCTATCTCGATCCCAGATACGGATTCCACCAGGGGTTCCAGCGCTATCGCCACTGGCCGGAGAAGTGGTTGGCGGGTGGCGAGCTCGAGCATGGGACCGAGTGGGCGAGCCGCTTCCTCCGCGAGGAGTCGGACCAGCCCTTCTTTCTCTTCTTCCACACCTACGAGGTCCACGGACCCTACCGCGCGCGCCAGCCTTACTTCAGCGACTATTGCGATGGCCCTACCGACCTCGTCGTGGCGCCGGAGCCGGAAGGGAAGCGTGCGCCGGGGGCGCGGGAGGTCTCGCACCGATTCGTGATGTTCCCGCCCGGACAACGTCAGCTTCGACAGCCAATACCGGCCCAACTCGCGACGATGCCGACCGATCTCTACGACAGCGGCGTGGCCAACGTCGACGCTCACCTGTCGGTTCTGCTCGAGCTACTGCGAACGTCGGGTCTCGAGGCCAGTACGCTCGTCGTGATCACCTCAGACCATGGCGAAGCACTCGGCGAGCACCACCTCGCCGGCCACGGTTTTCTCTACGACGACAATCTCCTGGTGCCGCTCATGATTGCTTTTCCCGGCTCGGAGCGGGGGGGCGAGCGGGTTGCGGCTCAGGTTCGATCGATCGACATCGTGCCGACGATTCTCGATGTCGTCGGCCTGAGGCCGGCTGCACAAATGGACGGCAGGTCGCTTCGCCCGCTGGCCCTCGGCGAGACCACACGATTCGAGCGCGAGGCTTTGAGCTATTCGGGCGCTCTCGGCGTCTCGCTGCGCGTAGGCGCGCGGGCGAAACTTCTGCTGTACGACGCGGTCGTCGAGCGGCGGTCGGAGCTCGACCGCTACTTCCGTGTCGACGAGGATCCAATGGAGCTCAAGGACCGGGTCGGAGAGCTCGCCGACCGCGCGGCGTGGACGAGCAGGATCCTCGAGAGAGTCAACGGCGCGGGGAGTGGGCTCCGACTCTCACTCGGCGGCCTCGCTCTCGGTGAGCGGGTCGGTCTGCGCGCGCCCTGGCTCGGCCCAGGCCAGGTCAAGTGGGCTGGCGCACCCTCGGACGGAGTCGTTTGGGGCATGGAGGAGATCCTGACGCTCGAGGGTCGCGGTCCGCAAAGCCTAGAGTTCCTCGCCCGGCTTGAGGCACCGCCTGCCGCCGCGCTCGAGGTCTGGCTCCGAGGCGAACGGAATGAGCTTGCCCTTCCCCACCAAGGTCTGGCGCCCGGACAGCGCTATCGCGTGAGTCTGAGCTCCGGCCGGCTCGTCCCGGCGAGCGAGGCGGGCGAGGAGGAAACGCCGAGGCTCGAGATCTGGCTGCAGGGCGAAGCTACCGACAGCGGGCAAGACCCGGCACGCGCCGACGCGGCGCTGCGCGAACAGCTCCGAGCCTTGGGCTACCTGCAGTAGCCAAGGCTGAGCGCAAGCGATTCGAGCGATTCGTTGCCAACGACAGTCGGGCCGCGCGCACCCCCCCTTCAGTCCGACGTCGTTGGCCCTTCAGTCGCTCCTAGAAGCGGCCGCTACTCCGGATGAGTCAAGTTCGACGAACTCAGAGATACCCGAGCGCCTGGAGCTGACGCAACGTCTCGGCAGACGCCTCGACCGGATCGCCAACGCCGCTTCGCACCAGGACCTCTCGCAGGCGTCGGCTCCGCTCGTCGATGGCTGTCGCGAGCTCGACCATCTGGTCGCTGTCCGGAATCGTGCCGTAGAGATTCTCCCGTTCGCCCGGATCGCGCGCGAGGTCGAAGAGCTCGAATCGACCCTCGTGGAACGCGAGCAGTTTGAGCGTGCCGCGGACCACTGCCCTATCGACTCCGAGAGGGTCGCCTGTTTTTGGCTCGGTGAGCCTTACCTTTTCGCTCACAAAGCCACCGCGGCGCGGCGCTAGCCCTGCTCCGAGAGCTCCCGCGAGTGAGCGCCCTTGCGCCAACCGAAACGGCGCGACCCCGAGCAAGTCAAGCAGGGTTGGCGCGAGGTCGAGCAGCGAGACGGGTGTTGAGATTCGCAGCCCCGCGCCCGCCCCGAGCGGATGATGGACGATCCACGGCACCCTCAAGAGCTGCTCGTACAGCTGGCTGTGCGTGAAATGGCCGTGCTCGTAGAATTCCTCTCCGTGGTCGGCAACGACTACGATGAGGGTTGGCCGCTCCAACGCCGCCGCTTCCTCGAGCAGTGGGGCGACCTCGTCGTCGAGCTGCCGAAGGGCGCCATCGTAGAGGGCGATCACCTTGCGGAGATCCTCCGCCCGCGTCGGATCGACCCTTCCCCAGTAGAGCTCACGCTGCTCGGGGAAGCTCCCAGTCGACAACAGGCTGTTGAACTCGTCGCGGTCGGAGAGCACGGCGCCGCGGTAGTCGGCCTCCCAGAGATCCCGATAAGGCGGGTCTGGGAGGTAGGGCATGTGGGCCCGATAGGTGTGGAAGAAGAGGAAGAACCGTTGCTCCGGTCGGGCCCTTCGCTCCCGCAACCACGCGAGCGCCGGACCAGTATCGGTGTCGTGCTCGACGTAGACATCGAAGCCGCGCTCGAAGCCGAATCGCTCGCCTAGATTCCCTCCGTCGTGGAAGCCGCCGGTCAAGAAACCGGCAGCGCTGAGCTTCTCGGCCAGGGTCTCGGCACCGGGCAGGATCGGCCGCGCTGGCTCGTCGGGGCGGAGCCGTACGTGGACACCGTGCACCGAGGGTAGGAGCGCGGTGAACATCGTCGTGTGCGATTCAGCGGTGTGGTAGGCGGTAGCGCGAGCGTGCTCGAAGAGGAGCGCACCGCCGACAAACCGATCAATGCGCGGAGTCGTTTGGCGATCGTATCCGTAGCAGCCGAGGTGGTCGGCCCGCACGGTATCGAGTGAGACCAGCACTAGGTTGCAGTCGAGGCAGGAAAGCAGGTCGGGGGGCGGGGTGATCGCGGTCGGCGTGCAGCCAGCCGAGCTCAGGAGAAGGACGGCGATTGAGACTTGCAGGATCGAAAGCCCGCGAGCGATCGCGGCAGATCGGCGAGACATGCGGAAGAGCGTAGCAGCTGCATTCAACCCTGCCGGAAACACCGTTTCGAAGACGCTCCTCCATCCGCGCCGAGCGATCTCCGCGCTGACCTCCTCGGGGGTCTTGCGCAGGTCGGGGAAGTACGGCGGCAGGCGGAGGACCTCGAGCACCCCACCGAGCGCGAGGTTCTTGGTCCCCTGTAGCAGGTGGGCGACCCCGGGGTGATCGGTGTCGAGTGTGCCGTAGATGGCCTCGGCCTCGGCTCGGCAGTTCTGCTACCAGGCCGCCTCGTCGAGCCGTAGTACCGCGCGCGGCAGATCCTCCTGATCGCGCGGCGCAGGGCCACATTCCCGGTGGCCTCGGCCGCGATCGGCCCGGCGAGGTCGAGCGTTGCCGGGAGCGGGCAGAGCGTGCCGTCGGCGAGCAGCGTTTCGGCACACACGGACTCCTCTTCGCGCTGGCGGGAGGAACCCGGTGACCGGTGAGAACATGCCTGTGGCGAGGAGCTCGAGATCGCTAGTTTGGCGCGTCGTGTGAGCGCAGGCTAGAAGATCGGGCACCTCGGCCTTGAGCGTGGTCGCGCGCTCGGCCGTTGCGCGCAGGTCTTCGAGACTCCCGCGATGGGGCGCGCTCAGGCGCCGGCCCTCTGCGACGCTTATCTCAGGGCCGCCCCATCAAGCGCTCGAGCCAGCCGCCGCGACCGCTCGAGGTGATGCGTCGGAAGCACTCGAGGTAGTCGGGGGCGCCGCCGCTCCAGAGCGCGAAGCGCTCCGCGATTCCCGCGGCTTCGAGCATGAACCGGGGATTCTCGAGGCGCTGGCCTGCGCCGACCCGTCCATCGATGGGTCGCTCGAGCAACGTCAGACAATCAGTCAGCTCGTGGTGCCCCCAGTTGATCTCTTCCTGACAGAGCGCGGTCAGCTCCCGCGCATTTGCCTCGTCGCGGACGAGCACCGCCGAGACCGACGGGTCTCGCCAGTGCGGATTCTCGATCGCGAGCTCTCCGGATGCGGGATCACGAAAGCGGGCCAGGTTCGAATGGTGCAAGAACGCCCGCCCGCCGGGGCGAAGCACGCGAGCAAACTCGCGAACGTAGCCGGTGACGGCGTGGGAATCGGCGTGGACCAGTGAGTCGAAGCTGAATGCGAAATCGACACTGGAGTCGGCGACCATCGGTAGTGAAGAACCGTCGTTGACGTGAAACTCGGTGTGACCGAAAGAGCGGAAACGCTCGCGGCAGAGCTCGATGCAGCGAGGTGTCAGGTCGACGAGGATCAGTCGCTCGGTCCAGGGTGCCAGGAATTGCGTGAAGCGGCCCGCGCCGGGGGCAATCTCAAGCAGGGTGGCGGCCGGAAGGCACGCCGCCAGGCGCGGATAGAGACAGCCCCACCAAAGCGCGGAGGAGCCGCCCCAGACGCGCGACCACTCGTCGCCGCCGTGCGACCAGTCGTGAGCGGTCCAGGTCGTGAGGTTCTCTCGGAGGCTCGGCATCGTCTTGAGAATCTCCGCGGCCCGGTCGTGGCGTGACGCCTCCGGGTGGGCGACGGGAGAGGGGGGAATGCTATCCTGGAAGCGGGTCCACCCAGCCGTCGTCACGTTCGTAGTCGTATTGCCGCAGTAGACGACCATAGCGATGCTCGAAGGCCCTGCGCACGGCGGGCGTCAGGAACTCGCGCCAGTCGCCGGCAACACCGCGCCGATAGTGGCTGGACGGATCGGTCTCTCCCGGTTGCCGGCCGCCGGACAGGTGCTCGAAGTCGTGTCGGTCCGCAATCTCGCGCAGCTCCGTCTCAGCCAGTTGGTCCAGAAATCCGAGGTGCGCGAAGGCTTCGCGCAGGCGAGGCCAGGGCGAGGCGACCAGCTCCTCGAAATGGATGCGTAGGATCCCTGGCCACTGATCCGGCCAGGTCGCCATGTCGTCGAAGACATTGGAGCAGAAGTCGAGCTCGAGCAGGAGGCCAGTCTCCAGCGGCGCTGCGCGCAGAACCGGTCGTAGGCGATCGAGTTGCGGCCAACTGTCGGTCGGATGGCTGTAGGCATGGGCATAGTAGGCGGAAACGAGTAGGTCGCGGGGATCGCGAACCACGTGGATTGCCCGGACCGGGACGGAGCGGATTCGACGGAAGTCGGCGTTGACGTATGCGAGAAACTCGAAACCGCGAGTCGTGCTCGTCGCGGCGAGGTCTCCTCCAAAGCTCTGCTCGCTCGGTGCGTAGAGCAGTCGGTGGCCGAGGCGGTCCTCGACGATCTCCCGAAAGACACGGAAGAGCCAGGTCGAGCCGCTCCGGTGGTGGCCGAAATAGGCGCGGAGTGGAGCGTCGAGGGACATCGGCATGAGGCTCTCATTCATCGCAAGTACCCCAAGGACCGGAGTTGGAGCTCCAAGGCGGGAGAAAGTTCCGCTGACGGGCCGGTTGCGTTGGCCCCCACGCGGCGCGCCAAGACCCGACAGCGCGGCGCGGTGCCCTCGCCGCTTCGCCAACCGCGATCGTCATAAGCGGCGCGCGCCTCGCCACCCGGACCGAGGGCCGGCAGCGAGAGCGGAGGCGACGCCGACGCGCCTTCGCTGACGCAACGGACGCCAACGCTCCGGCCGGCGTCGCCCTCGAGCAGGAGATCGGCAGCCTCGCCTGGCGTCAGCGTGAGCGAGAAGTCACCGTCTCCCATCCACTCTGCATCGAGTGGCGCGGATCCCAGTCCCTTGACCCGTGTCGTCGAAAGCCAGGTCGACTCGACGAGCACCGTGGCGGCGCGGGAGGTGGGATTCTCCAGTCGCAGGCGCAGCCCCGGCGCGACCGCTTCAAGTTGGCGAGTCACTAGCTGGCGCAGCACGGACTCGCGAGGGTCTCCCGCGAGCGGATTCGCTTCGAGAGGGTCTGCGGTCAGATCGTAGATCTTCGTCGCGCCGAATGCAGGTGGCCAGAGCGTGTTGTCGAAGTGGATCTCGAGTCCGTTCGGGCGCCGCAGCGCGAGCCCATGGTTCGAGTTGGATGCGTAGGACCAGGCGACACCGGGAGGAGGCGCGGACGGATTGCCTACTTGAGGCGCGAGGGAGCGGCCATCGAGGAGCTCTATCGGAGGCAAACCCGCGATTGCAATTGCGGTCGGAGTAATGTCGATGGAGCGCACCATGCGGCGCTCCACTTCGCCTCTCCCTCGGCCGTTCGGGAAGGCGATGAACAACGGCACGCGCAGATTGTCCTCGTACAAATAGCCGTGACCAGCGAGGCCATGTTCGCCGAACGACTCGCCATGGTCCGAGGTGACGACCACCAGGGTCCGATCTTCGAATCCGATCGCGCGCAACGCCGAGAGGAGCCGGTCCACTTGCAGATCGACGAATGCGATCGAGCTGTCGTAGCGGTCGATCGCCGCCTGGGTGGTGCCTTGGCCGGTGGTCGGCGCGGAGGGATCGGAAGTTCGGTACTCGAACCGGGACGGGTGCTCGCTGCGGTAGCCGCTCTCGGGCCGTGCGCTCGGCGCGGCGACCCAGAGCAGGGGAGCAAGCGGATCGCTTCCATTCCAGTCGCGAAAGGCGGTTCGAGCGCGGAACGGGGGGTGAACTTCGTAGGTGTGGAGGAAGAGGAAGAACGGCCCGGCTGGCCGACTCTCCAGCCAGCGCACGGCCCAGTCGACGTTCGCCTCGAGCTCTTGCTCCCGATGCTCGCCCCAGAGCCAGGAGCGATAGGTGTCGAAACCCTGTCCGAACCCGAAACTCGGGTCGACGTAGCCGCCGCCAGTAAGGGCGACGGTTCGGTAGCCGAGGGTGCGCAAGCGTTCCGGAAGCGTCGTGAGCTCGAGCGGAAGCGGATCGTGATGCACACCGTGCCTCGCTGCGTCGAGCCCGGTCAGCATCGAGGCGTGCGAAGGAAGCGTCGACGGTGCGGCGGCGATTGCTGTCTCGTAGCGGATGGCGCGTCTCGCCGCCCACCGGTCGAGGCGGGGCGAAGTCGAACGCGCATAGCCGTAGCTCGACAGATGGTCGGCGCGCAGCGTGTCTATCGAAACGAGCAGGACATTGGGCCGCGATGGAGCCTCTCCGGCGACCTCAATCTCGGGATTGGCAAGGAGTGGGAAGCCGAAGCGCGGATCGGCCTCGCCGGAAGCCACCGCCTCGATCGAGATCCTGGCCTCCTTCCCAGACCAGCGCTCGAGCTTGATCGCGGCTTCGTGCCAAGTGCCCGAGGCGACCTCGGCTCCCACGGCGGGTGAGCGAAAGATCTCGACAGGAGCCTGGCCGTCGACCTGGGATCGCGCGACGAAATGGACGGCCGACCGCATGCCGGGCTCGACCCCGTAGGCGAATCGCAGAGTGGAACTCGGGAACACCGCCGTCCGGTAGGTCCAGGGCGTACCCGGCGGAAGTAGGAAGCCGTCGCGCAGGTCGCGGCCGAGCGAGACCTTCCAGGCCGTGGCCGAGATCTTGGCGATTCGTGCGGCGTCCGGATCACGCTGAAGCGCTCGGACCGCCGACACCCGGACTTCGGGGCGCTTTCGGCTCTCGGTAAAGAGCGAGAGGCGCTCGATGCGGCCTCGCCATCGTGGATCGCCGGCGACCTCGAAGCGGAGCCGGCTGCGCTCGCTCGCCGGGGTGCGCTCCGCCTGAATGATGCGGGAAGGGTCGGGACCGCCGGCACCGTGATCTGTGCGCCAGAAGAGTACGAGCGAGCCCCGCTCGAGCCCGCGCTGCTCCACCTCGACCACCTGCACGTCGCTCGCCTCGAAGTCGACTTCGAGTTCGGCTAGAGGCGGGTTGGAATCGCCGGGCTGGCTGATGGGCGCGGCGTCAACCACGGGCCAAACCTCTCGAGCGGTCTCGACGAAGAGATCCCGACGGTCAGGCAGCGGAGGCGGATCCTCGGAGATGGCGCGAACCGCGAGACGGCTCGCGGGAGGACCGCAGGCGCCAGCGGCCAAGGCCAGGAGCGCGGCGGTGGACGTCAC
Organism: uncultured Acidobacteriota bacterium; assembly: GCA_963700315.1. Classification (GTDB taxonomy): domain Bacteria; phylum Acidobacteriota; class Thermoanaerobaculia; order Multivoradales; family JAGPDF01; genus JACTMI01. The sequence continues at coordinate 723,511 of CAVOXC010000013.1, forward strand.
CCACGCCCCCGCGGGGCTCACGAGCTCAGGCTCCCGACCCCGCGCAGGCGGTACCAATTGTGGAGCGCGCCGAACCGAGTGGTGAAGGGATTCTCTACGGAGAGGCCGACAGCCGCGGCGGCGCGCGCAAAATCCTCCGGCGAGAGATAGAAGCCCAGTCCATCCCAACGGGGAGGGCCGGTTTCGTGGAAAACCGAGACCAGCGCCTCTCCTCCTGGCGAAAGCCAGCCGGCGATACGTTCAAGATAGGCCTCGATCTCTTCGAGAGGAAGGTGAGTGAAGACCGAGGAGGCGACGATCGTATCGAAAGAGCGAGAGGCGAAAGGAAAGCGGAATTCGCGTACTCCGAAGGTCCCAGAGGCGCCGTCGAGTGACTCGTACGCGCTGCGCAAGTCGAAGTAGTGAAAGCGGAAGCGGTCCGCGACAGGAGTGAAGTGGAGGTCACACCAATCGATCATTCCGGGATGCCGATCGAATCCGTCGTATCGGGCGATCGGGTCGTCGAGCAAGACGCGCGGCAGCCTGCCGCACCCGCAACCGACGTCCAGGATTCGCGCTCCGGGCCGGATCAGGCCGAGGGCTCGCAGCATTCCCGCCAGCCCCTCCCCATCTTGTTGAAACCGAGGCCAGTCCTCACCGCATACCAGTCGGCGGTACTCCTCGGGTGGGAGCGGTAACATTGGGGTCGCCTCGCACTCTTCTCTCATGACAACGGGCGAGCTGGCCCGCCGGCAACAGCGGCAATCTAGCAGATGGCGGCGGCCAACCGGGAGTCACGGAGAGCTCGCGACGAGTATGGAAGAGATTGAAAACGCAAGGGTTCGGGTCCAGATCGGACAGGACCTGAATCAGACGAAACTGCACCGGGGCAGCCCCCCGGCGACCAGAAAGGAGCACCAGATGCGCAAGTCCACCGCAGTCCTGGCCGCCGCGGCGGCGCTGATTGCAGCCCCGATGGCCGCGAGTTCGATCGCCGTAAACGGCGCGTCGGCGATCCACGGCAGCTTCGGCATGCAGACCTCGATCACCGCCGTCGCGACGGACGCCTACGTTCGCACCGACGACCCGCTGGCCGAGACCAGCTACAACGCCGAATTCTGGATCAACCCGAACAACTTGCCGCTCACCGAAGGCAACGCTGGCACGAACCACATCCGCTTCATGCGCATCAATGACAACAACGAAGAGGGCGGCGACCCGGCCATCAAGGGCACTTTCCTCGTCGGTTTCATCACGAAATCGGCGGACGATCACGACTACCACATGATCTTCTGGGTCAAGCAGAACGGCACGACCGCGTTCAACAGCGTTGGTAACCTCTACCTGGGTGAGGAGGATCCGAACAACGTTCCAGCCCACATCAGGATCGAGTTTGATGCCGCCAACAATCCTTCGACCTCGCTCGTTCTGAAGAATCTCACTACGGGTCAGACCATTACCAGGTCCAACCTGAACATGAGCGACGCGGACGTCAACTTCGCCGACTTCGGCTGCTTTACCAACAGCAACCCGAGCGGGATCGTCGGCAGCTACGCTTTCGACGACTTCGTCTCGACGCGGTGAGATCAGGTCCGGCTCTTCGAGAGCCGGACTGCGGGAAGTCAACGCGGGGCGCGGTGAGACCGCCGCCCCGCGTTTCTCTATTCTGGGATGCCGCCGGGATCGAGGTTTTGATGGATGCTGATTTTCGGCGGCGGCCAGGCGATTGCGTCTGGGAGGTCGTGACCCTCGCGAACGACAGCGTGCTCGAATGGACAGTCGCGCTTCTCGAGAGCCTCCGGCGCTTCGCGCCTGCCAGTGTCATCCGCGTGATTCCCTACGACGACCGGATGGACCGGCTGAGCGCCGCGCTAGAGCGATTGGGCAACGCCGAGATCTGGACCCCTCCGGAGCTGCGAGACTGGGATCGACTGGGCGCCGAACTCTATCCAGAGCATGCGCCATCGGCTCGTGGTTTTCGCAAGCTGGCGGCCTTCCAGGTGCCCTCGGCGCGTTTTCTCTTCGTTGACGCCGATGCCCTGGCCCTCGCGCCGATCGCTGAGCTCTTCGCCGCTATTGCCGCGGGCGGAGCCGAATTCGTCCACTTCGACACCGACATCGACCAGGTCTATCGTCCAGGTCCTCTGCGCGATGAGCTGCAGCGAAGCGGGAGCGGCGTGGGCTTCAACTGCGGTCTCTTTGTAGGTCGCGCGGGAGACGTCGATCCGGACGCCATCTGCGAAGCCGTGGCGAACCTCGACGGCTCCTGGCGTGAGCACCTGGTGCCTCTCGCCGAGCAGGCCTTTCTCAACCTCGCCGTCGATCGCGCGGGCCTACGAGTCCGCGGTGCCTCCGAGTTGATGCCGGACGCCTGCTCGACCTGTTGGCCCGCCGTCGGCCGGATCGAGGAGCTGCGCGGGGAGTTCCGGTTGCGGGAGTCGGGACGTTGGGACGAGGGATGGCGTTTCCTCTTCGCGCACTGGGCCGGATTTCAGCTCGCCAAGACGATGCCGAACTATGCGATCTGGGAGCAGTTTCGCTCGCAAGCTCGAAGCTAGCATTCGCGACGGCCTTGTCGCCGCGCTACGTGGAATCGGCGTAGTAGTCTTTTCACTTCGTGGGCGGACAGTGGATTCAGTGGCGCTATCGAGTGGCGGAGCGGCTTGGTCGCCTGCTCGTCGGTGAGCGCCTCGACCATCTGAAAGAGGCTTCGGTCGAAGCCGCGCGACGCCATGAGGAGCTCGAGCGACGGGTTGCCCAGCTTGCGGCGGACCTTGCTGAGTGGCGTGCCACCGCCCAGGCGAAGGTCGTTTTCGCAGCCGTGACGACTGGTCGCGAAGGCCAGGATCTCTTCGCGCTGCGCGAGCGCGTCGCGGCGCTCGAACGAGATCTTCGGTTGGTTTCTGGCTCGTCCAAGTACCTGGCGGCTCTTTCGCCGCGAGTTCGAGATGCACTCGGCCGCGAGCTCGCCGTCACTGTCGCTCTGCCGGTCAGGAATCGACCCGATCGGCTCGCCCAATCGGTCGAGAGCGTGCTGTGTCAGGAGCACCCGGCGTTCGAGCTCTTGATCGTCGACGATGGTTCGACCGACCGAACCTTGGAGGTCGCGAGTTCCTTCACCTCGGATGGACGGGTGCGGGTGATCGCGCAGGAGTGGGCCGGTGGCCCGGCGGCGCGCAATCGGGCGCTGGGTGAGGCGCGGGGAGAGATCATCGCCTATCTCGATTCAGACGTGCTCATGGCTCCCGGCTACCTCGAAGCGCTCGCGGCTGCCTACGCCGGCGATCCAGACCTGCGATGGAGCTACTCCGCGCGGTGGATCGAGCTCGAAGACGGACGGCTCAGCGGAATCCAGTTCGAGCCCTTCGACCGTCGCCGTCTCGAGCAATCCAACTACATCGACACCAACGTTATCGCGCACCGGCGGGGACTCGAGCGGGAGCTCGGCGGCTGGGACGAGAGCTTGGTCATCACCGCGGATTGGGATCTCGCGCTGCGCTGGTCGGCGCGGGTGGAGCCGCGGCCTTTGCCGATCCTCGCCTGCCGCTACGAGCTCGGCCGCCCGGACCAGTTAACGCTCTCGCAGCCGCGCGGTTGGGACAACTTCAGGGTGCGCAGCCGCCACGCGCGGCGTCGCGATCTCGGCATCCGGGTGCTCTACGCCGTCGCGCACTATCCGCAGCTGACCGAAACCTACATCGAGCAGGAGATCCGGGCAGCGCGGGAGAGTGGAGTGCACGTCGAGGTCTGGGGCTTCGAGCCCCCGGAGGCGCCCTTCGAAACCGACGTCGTCGTCCACACCGGAAGCCTCGAGGAGGTGGTACGGGCGGCGCGCCCAGACTTGATCCAGATCCACTGGCTCGACGCGTTCTTCCAGCGGGGCGCCGAGCTCCGCGCGACCGGGTTGCCGCTCTTCGTCCGCGGCCACGGCTACGAGCTGAGCGAGGAGAAGCTCGGCGTTCTCGAGGCCGACCCCGCCGTTTCGACCGTCTTCCTCACCCCTCACTTCGTCGAGAAGTGGGCGAGGACCTCGAAAGCGGTGGCAGCTTGGGTCGGCTTTCGGCCCGACCTCTATTTCCCGGCGGCCGAAACGGACCGCCGCATGGTCTTCCGCGCTGCGGCAGGCCTGCCATCGAAGAACCTGGACGCCCTGTTCGAGCTGGCCAAGCGGGTTCCCGAGCTTCGCTTCGTGCTTGCGGTGGGCCGCGCGGGCGGCCATGGCGGCTGGGTCGACGGCCTGGTCGAGCGCCACCGCGCCTCGGGCACGCCGCTCGAGCTCCACGTCAACCTCGGGCACGAGCAGGTGGCGGAGATCTCGCGCCGCGCCGGGATCTACCTCCATACCCACACGCTCGAGCAGCCGTTCTCGTCGCCCATCTCGATCGTCGAGGCGATGGCGAGTGGCTCCTATCTTCTGGTCCCGCGCTGTGATGCCGCGGAGCGCTATGCGGCGGAGGCAGCCGACTACTATGGGGACCTGGCCGAGGCCGAGCGCCTGCTTCGCTCGACCCTCGACTGGGCCGATGCCGAATGGCACCGGCGGCGAAAGCTCGCGATCGACCGCGCCTTCGACCACTTCGTATCGAGCGTCGCGATCCTGCCCGTGCTCAAGTGTTGGTTGGGGGGGCTGGGCCGGCCCTGGCCTGGCTGACGGCTGCCGGACCCCTCCGGGCGCTCGAATCCCAGAATATCTGCATCAAACTGACTAAGGTCTGCCGATTCGGGGCTTGACTGCGCTCCGGGAGCGGGCTAATCTGTTAGCACTCGGTCGCGTCGAGTGCTAATCACCGGAGCGATCAGAACACCAGACCCTAGCGAAGGAGGAATCCAGCCGTGAAAATCCGTCCGCTGCACGACCGCGTAGTGGTCAAGCGCATCGAATCCAAAGAGGAGCAGGTCCGAGGGGGCATCATCATCCCCGACACCGCCAAGGAGAAGCCGCAGGAGGCCGAGGTCTTCGCCGTCGGCCCGGGCAAGCTCAACGACGAGGGCAAGCGCGCCCCGATGGACGTCAAGAAGGGCGACCGCATTCTGATCGGCAAGTACTCCGGCACCGAGATCAAGCTCGACGACGACGAGTACGTGATCGTGCGCGAGGACGAGATCCTCGCCGTCCTCGGCAAGTAAGCCCCCCTACCCGCATCCTTAAGACACGAGGAGAAAAGATCCATGGCTGCCAAGTACATTACCTACTCCGAGGAGGCGCGCGGCGCCATCCTCAAGGGCGTCAACAAGCTCGCCGACGCGGTCAAGGTGACGCTCGGCCCCAAGGGCCGCAACGTCGTCATCGACAAGAAGTTCGGCTCGCCCACGATCACCAAGGACGGCGTCACCGTCGCCAAGGAGATCGAGCTCGCCGACCCGCTCGAGAACATGGGCGCCCAGATGGTCCGCGAGGTCGCCTCGAAGACCTCCGACGTCGCCGGCGACGGCACCACCACCGCGACCGTGCTCGCCCAGGCGATCTACCGCGAGGGCGCCAAGAACGTCACCGCCGGCGCCAATCCGATGGAGCTCAAGCGCGGCATCGACCTGGCCGTCAAGGCCGTGGTCGAGTCGATCGACAAGATGGCGAAGCCGGTCGAGGGCACGGAGATCGCCCACGTCGGCACCATCTCCGCCAACAACGACGAGGAGATCGGCAAGATCATCGCCGAGGCGATGGAGAAGGTCGGCAAGGACGGCGTGATCACGGTCGAGGAGGCCAAGGGCCTCGAGACCACGCTCGAGGTGGTCGAGGGCATGCAGTTCGACCGCGGCTACCTCTCGCCCTACTTCGTCACCGACGCCGAGCGCATGGAGACCGTGCTCGAGGACGCCAAGATCCTCCTCTACGAGAAGAAGATCTCGTCGATGAAGGACCTCCTGCCGATCCTCGAGCAGGTCGCCCGGCAGGGCAAGCCGCTCCTGATCGTCGCCGAGGACGTCGAGGGCGAGGCGCTCGCGACGCTGGTCGTCAACAAGCTGCGCGGCACGCTGCAGATCGCCGCGGTCAAGGCTCCGGGCTTCGGCGACCGCCGCAAGGCGATGCTCGAGGACATCGCGATCCTGACCGGCGGCAAGCTGATCACCGAGGATCTCGGCATCAAGCTCGAGAACGTCAAGTGGGAGGACCTCGGCGAGGCCAAGAAGATCGTCATCAACAAGGACGACACGACGATCGTCACCGACGTCGACGACAAGAAGCGCCGCGAGGCGATCGCGGGCCGGGTCAAGCAGATCCGCACCCAGGTCGAGGAGACGACCTCCGACTACGACCGCGAGAAGCTGCAGGAGCGGCTGGCGAAGCTGGTCGGCGGCGTCGCGGTGATCAAGGTCGGCGCCGCGACCGAGACCGAGATGAAGGAGAAGAAGGCGCGCGTCGAGGACGCCATGCACGCCACCAAGGCGGCGGTCGAAGAGGGCATCGTCGCCGGCGGCGGCGTCGCGCTGCTGCGCGCCATCGAGGCGGTCGACAAGATCAAGGCCGAGGGCGACGTCGCGGTCGGCGTCAAGATCGTCCGTCGCGCGCTCGAGGAGCCGACGCGGCAGATCGCCGCCAACGCCGGCGAAGAGGGCTCGGTGGTCGTCCGCGAGGTGATGGGCCTGAAGGGCAACGTCGGCTTCAACGCCGGCAACGGCAAGTACGAGGACCTGGTCAAGGCCGGCGTCATCGACCCGGCCAAGGTCACCAAGACCGCGCTGATCAACGCTTCGTCGATCGCGGGGCTGATGCTCACGACCGAGGCGATGATCGCCGAGATCAAGGAAGACGACAAGAAGGGCGGCGGCGGCATGGGCGGCGGCATGGGCGGTGGCATGGGCGGCATGTACTGACGCCTCTCCGGCGCGGCGACAGCCGCGCCGTTCTACCTTCTGGGGCCGGCGAGGCGACTCGCCGGCCCTTCTGTTTCGGGCTCCGGCGTTCTCCTGCCGCCGCAGGACCGCCTCGCGGAAACCGAGTCGCTGCCGACGGCGCTCGAGCAGGGCTTCGCTCCTCGCCGACACCCAGCAGCGCGCCGCCGCTGTTCGCGCTCAGGGAGTCGAGAGCGTCCAACCCGTCCTGTCGCCGCGTTCGAAGCCGTCGCTGAAGACGTGGGCGCTCCAGAGCCGCGCGACCGCGCCGGAAGTGACTCCCTCGTAGAAGATGTTGCTTCCGGCGAGGACGATCTTCCCCGCTTGAAGCGTCGCGCCGTGGACCCGGCTGTCGGCGTATCCAAACAGCGGATCGAAGTAGACGTCCGCGTCTCCGCCTCCCGCGAACGAGGGGTCCCGCTCCCCGGTGGGAAGGAGTCGGGTAGCGAAGAAACTGAAGAATAGGAGGCCAGCATGATCGACGCTTCCGGACACCACGATCTTGCCGTCACTCTGGATCTGGATTGCGCTCGACGTCATCTGCTGGTCGTCCAGGCTGGTCATCCAGCGACCATCCTCGCCGAAGCTCGTGTCGAGCGAGCCGGACGACAGGAGTCGAGCGACGCCATACTGCGAATAAGATGAAAGGTAGGGGCTCGGAAAATCGGCCGAGACCAGGATCCTGCCGCTCACCGGATCGATCGCGAGATCGGTAAGGTTGGAGTAGTCCGCATCCCCGAACGCCACCGTCGCGAAGCCGTATTGTTGAAGGTGAGATCGAGATCGCCAGTCGGATCGACGCGCGCGACGAACGCAGCATCGTCATCGTTAAAGTAGATGAAGGATCCTCCGACGAGGATGCGATGGTCCTTCTATACCGCGACCGCCACGACCGACGTCGGAAAGTCCATTTCGAGCTCGGAGTGCCCGTCGCCGTCGAACGCGAAATCGTAGAGACCGCTCGCTCCAAGCCGCACCAGGAGGATGTGCTCGTTGTCGGACTGGTACTCTCCGACGGCGACGATTCGCTGCAGCGAGTCGATCGCCAGATCCGTGAACAGCACGTTCTCCGCGTAGTTGGTCCGGAAGACGCCGTCGAAGTTGAACGCCGGGTCGAGAACGCAGCTCGGATAGAGGTACCGCAGAATCACCCCCTCCCGGTCCGAGCCCGAGAAGGTGGCGTAGCCGGCGATGAGGAGCCTGCCGGCATCGTCGAACGTGGCCGCGACCGGGGTCGCGTAGGTCCCGCCGCCGGGAGCCTGGGGAGAGCATTCGGTCCCGGACGCCGAATCGCCGAGCGCCTGCCAGAAGAGGCGGAACTCTCCGCCGACGGTGTGCCTGCGGCCGACGATCACGACCCGTTCGCCCGGCGCCGCGACGAAGTCGACGATGAATCGCGTTACCGCGAGCGGATCGAGGGTGAGCCTGCCGTCGAAGCAGAAGCTCTCGTCGAGCTCCCCTTCTTCCTGCGCCAGCGCGGCCGGGGCCTGCTCGATCGACAGGAGGGCGGCGAGGGCGAGAGCGGCTTCGAGTCGGCGCATGAGGGATCTCCACTCGATGAATCGATCTCTGAGAGCGAAATGGGGACAGTGCCGGGGCGTAGGCCAATCGGTCCAGGCGCAGCGGCCGGCCAGCGACCTCGGCGGTGGCGGCACGGCGGCCGCCGAACCCTTCACCTGGGGCTCCGGTAAGCTGGTGCCGCCGATGGACCTCCTCGCGGAAACCGAGTCGCTGCTGATGGCGCTCGAGCAGGGCGGCGCGAGCTACGCGCTCGCGGGTGGACTGGCGCTCGCCGTCCACGGCGTGGTGCGGGCGACCGTCGATGTCGACCTACTGGTGCCCGAGGAGGAGATCGATCGAGTGACCTCGATCGCGCGCGGGCTCGGTTTCGCGGCTTCGACCGAGCTCGCCTTCGCGAGCGGATTGCGTCTGCGCAGGCTGGTCAAGTTCGCGGGAGAGGAGTCTCTCGTCCTCGACCTTCTCCGCGTCGACGCGACGAGCGCCGAGGCCTTCGCCTCGCGGCAGCGTTCGAGCCTCGGCAGCGTCGAGTTCGCGGTCGTCTCGAGATCGGGGCTCGAGGCGCTCAAGCTCGCGGCGGGGCGCGATCAGGACCTGGCGGACGTGCGGCGGCTGCGGGAGCTCGACGGATGAGCGGCGTCGACCGATCGGCCGCGGCCGTGGCGTTTCGCGTCGGGAGGGCCCTGGAGCTCGGCCGGGGCGCGGCGACGCGCCGAGCGCCCGGACTCGCGGGCCCGCCGCGGGTGGACATGGCGCCGGAGGCCGTCGCCGTCCGGCTCCGCCGGGTCGCGGAGCTGCGCCGGCTCGCCGGCGCCCTCGCCCGCGGCTGAGCGCGCCGCGGTCGCGGTCTTCTGTCAGTTCGACCTGCCGGACATCCTGCTGCCGAGCGGGCGCGACCGATGGACCTTGCGGGTTACTGCCAGAGCGTCGTGCCGCCGCTCTCGAAGTCGTCCTCGAACAGGAGCGTCGGCTGCTCGACGCGGAACGAAGTCGTCGCCTCGACGATGTTGCCCGCCAAGTCCTGTGCGGTGAGCGTCAGGAGGTGGAGCCCGGTCTTCAGGGACTCGACCGGCAGCGCGAGCCGTTGACCGGCGCCAAGGACGCCGTCGAGGCTCGATGTCCAAGCGAGCGAGACGCCCGCGAGCGCGCCCTCTTCCGGATCGCTCGCCGAGCCCTCCAGCAGCAGCGCCTGGCCGATGTAGAGGAGCGCGCCCGCCGCCGGTGAGTCGATGCGGACGAGGGGTGGGTTGTCGGCGACCGTGAACGCGCCATCCGAGTCGTCGCTCGCCGTGCGCAGGCCGTCGCTCGCCTGGACGCGGAAGCGGCCGTCGGCGGTGCCCGCGAGGGCGTCGCGCGCCAGCTCGAGCGTCGTCGCGTCCCAGTCGGTCTGGAGTGCCCGCCAGGTCGCGCCGCCGTCGGCGCTGAACTGCACGGCGTAGCGCAGCGGGTCGCCGTCCGAGTCGCTCGCCGCCCAGGAGACCTCGACCGTCGGCTGGTCGAGGACCTCGCCGCCGTTCGGCGCGAGGAGCTGCACCGACGGAGCGTTGGCGCTGGCGGTCCGCGACGCCAGCACTCCGCCGCCGTCGAGGAGCTCGACCGATTCGACGGTCGCCGGCGTGGCGATCAGGTGGAAGAAGGGGAGCGCGTCCGGGCGATCGCCGTGCACCTCGAGCGCCACCGGAGAGAACGCCGTGTCTTCGACGGCGCCGCCCGCGCGGTGCACGCGCAGCGTGTAGGGACCCGGCGCGGGAGCCGGAGGGAGCGCGTCGACGGTCGCGACCAGGAAGGAGTCGAAAGCCGCGCTGCCGAGCTGGATGTCGATGGTGCCCTGGACGAGCAGCGCCTCGGTGCCGCTCCCCGCGGGGGACTCGGCGAACGGGGGAGGAGGCGGGAAGCGGGCCTCGATGGCGCTCTTGAGCGACTGGTAGCGGACCTTCGACGGCCAGAGGTCGATCGGCTCGTTCGCGCAGTAGGACATCAGGTCGAAGAACTCGGTCGGCGAGACGATCCTCCGCTGCAAGATGTCGAGGCCGTAGACCTTGGCGTTCTCGCCCGAGGCGAGCGGTCCGAGCGTCGGCCGCCGGTTGCCGAGGATCTCGTGGATGTAGGGGAAGGGCGGCGTCCCGGCGTCGGCCTTTTCGTTGCAGAACCCCTTGAGCAGCCCGCCCGGCAAGGGGGTCGGCGGATCGTCGACGGTGTGCTGCTCGCCGAGCACATGGGCGAACTCGTGGGTGTGGGTGTGGCGCCCCTTGGCGATCGGGCTCGGCGGCAGGTCGCCGGTCGCCGTGTAGCCGCCGATCGCGGCGCAGCCGTCCTCGGTGTTCTGGAGGAAAGCGCCGTAGTAGAGGGTCCGGCAGCCGGCCCACTCGAGGCAGTTGTCGAGGATCTTCAGGCCGTAGAGCCACTTGTACGCGTCGCAGGTGTCGGGGTTCGCCTCGACGAACGGCCATTTGGCGGACGAGCCGCTCCACGCGACGTGCGACACTGGATAGGCGGAGAGCAGGCGCTGCGCGAGGTCGGCGCGCTGGAGCGCGGAGACCCGCTGGAGACCGGAGCCGTCGTCGAAGTCGATCGAGACGAGCTTCACCGGCAGGCTCGGGAGCGCTTCGAAATGCGCCTGGAGCTGGCAGTCATTGGGCGTCGGTCCGGCGGCCTCGAGGCAGTCGAGCGGCCGGCCGAGAAGCTCGACCTCGAGCTCGACGTCCCCCGCGATCGTCCACTCGAAGGGGAGCTCCCAGAGCGCGCCCGCGAGGATCTGGTCGCGCCCCACCGCGACGTCGACGCGCGAGGAGGCCTTGCCCCCGGGATTGAGCGGCCGGAGCGGCGAGAGCTGCAGCTCGGGGCCGCCTCCCGCGAGGCGCGCGCGCAGGAGGGGAACGACCGTCATGGTGGGATTGCTCTGGAAGTGCGCCCGGACGTAAGTGCTCTTTCCTTGGACGAGCGGCACGCTGCCGTTCCAGTCCTGGAGGACCTGGACGGCCTCGAGCCCGCGCAGCTCGACCGACGGCGGGATGCTCGCCTGAGTGACCAGGATCGCGGAGGAGATGCCGCCCGTCCCGGCGATCCAGACCATGCCGCCGTCGTCGGAGAAGCCGCGCATCACCCCGGGGCTCGACGCGACGCCGACCGTCAGAAGGAGGCCGGAGAGCGTGCGCACGACCCCGGGCGCGACCTCGAGCGAGTCCCCGGTGCGGGCGACGAGCCGGAGGCCGAGGTCGCCGCCCGCCGCGACCAGGACCTTGTTGTTCGAGCTGCCCACGCCGGGCCCCGTGATGGTGGCGCGAAAGCCGATCTGGCCGTAGCCGTTCGCGACGAGCTGGTCGAAGAAGGAGTATTCGAGGCCCGCGGGGAGGCCGGCGACACGGTCGCCGGCGCGGACGAGCTCGGCCCAGCCGCCTGGGCCGATGGTGTAGATGCCGTGGATGCCCGGTCCCGTCTCTGGCGCGTAGCTGGTGATGAGGTAGACGTTGCCGTCGTCGGAGAGGAGGAAGGGGTTGACCAATCCCAAACCGGGGGGCCCGGAGGGGCGCCGGTAGACGAGATCGAGGTTGCCGCTCGGGTCGGAGATCCAGAGGCCGTAGCCGATCCAACCGCCGAACTCGTTCTCGATCGGCCCCCAGAAGGCGATCTGGCCGAGGGCGTTGCCCGAGACCGGCGAGAAGCCGCCGAAGCGCTCGGTGCCGACGAGGCCGGGGCCGCTCTGCTCCTCGAGCGCGAGCGGCACCAGCGACCCGCCGACCCACTGCCAGATGCCGCTCTTCGTGGTCACGCCGTCGCTCGTCTGGGCGACGAAGGTGACGATGCCTCCGGGCCCGAGGAGCGGCGGCGAGAAGAAGCCGTTGCCGAACTTCTGGCCTGCGGGCAGGCCGGGGGCGTCGTCCCCTTCGCGCACGACCAGCGTGGTCGCCGCGCCGTCGTCGAACCAGAGACCGAAGTCGTTCGCGCTGGTTACGCCGCCGCCGGTGACCGTCGCGGTGAACAGCCGCTGACCGCTCTCGTCGAAGGCCTGCTCGAAGATGTTCTGCAACGTCGCGAACGTGGCGCTGGGGATGCCGGCCGCCGCGCCCCCCTGGAGCGCGATGTTGCGCACGGTGCCCGCCTGCTCGGTCCAGAGCGCATCCTTGCCCGCGCCGCCGTCCGCGAGACGCCAGTAGAAGCCGGCGCGCGCGGCGCCGCCGACCTCCTGAGCGTTGGGGTCGGAGAGCGACGTCCCCCAGCTGTTTCCCGGCAGCGGGCTGAGATCGCCGGCGCGCAGCAGGAGCGCGACCGGACCGCCGCCGCTCTGCCGGAAGAGAGCTCGGTTGTTGGTGGCGGTGACGCCGGCGCCGGAGAGCTCCGAGCGGAAAGCGACGTCGCCGGAGCGGGTTATCGAGGGCTGGTAGAGGAGGAAGTAGGTCGCACCTCCGGTATTTGGCGCCGTCTGGCCGGTGTAGGCCGCCACCGCGCTCGGCAGCGGCTGGGCGGCGATGGGCGTGGGGGCTGCCATCCGACCGCTCGCGGCGAGCAAGCTGAGCCAGAGTGCGGCGGTCGGGGTTCTCATCTCGGCACCTCCACGATTCCCCCGCGGCCGGTCGGCTGGGGGGCTCCTGACCTCAATGCGACGAAACCGGGGCGACCTCGCCAACTTCGCTCGGCGCGAGCGGCGATAGAGTCTCCGCGGACCCACCCGTGAGCGAACCGCCCGAGCCTCCGGCCGCCCGCCGCCTCCTCGACTCGATCGCGGCAGGGGATCCCGGCGCGGCCGCGGAGCTGCTGCCCCTGGTCTACGAGGAGCTGCGCAAGCTCGCCCGGGCGCGCATGGCGCGCGAGACGCCGGGCCAGACGCTCACCCCCACGGCGCTCGTCCACGAGGCCTACCTCCGACTGATGGGCACGGAGGAGACCGCTTGGGCGAATCGCGCCCACTTCTTCGCCGCCGCCGCCGAGGCGATGCGGCGGATCCTGATCGAGCGCGCCCGCCACTACGGCCGGCAGAAGCACGGCGGCGGGCAGTGGCGGGTGACGCTCGACGAGGGGTTGGTCGGCGTGAACGGAGCTTCGGAGGAGATGCTCGCGCTGCACGACGCCCTCACGCGCCTCGAGGCGCAGGACCCCGAGATGGCACGGGTGGTCGAGCTCCACCAGTTCGCGGGTCTGTCGATCGCCGAGACGGCCGCCGCGCTCGGCGCCTCGGAGCGCACGGTCTCCCGCCGCTGGACCGCCGCGCGCGCGTGGCTGCGCCGCGAGATGACGCGATGCCGCCTCCCGGTGACGCTACCTCTCAGCTCCGCCCGGCGCGCGCGGCGCGCAGCTCGGCGAGCCGGCTCAAGGCGTCGCGCGTGTCGGGGTTGTCCAGGGCGACGAGCGTCGCGAGGCTCGATTCGAGCAGCCGCTCCCCCTCGTCGAATCGGCCTGCGCGGCCGAGGCAGGCGCCGAGGGCGCTCTCGATCCGGGCGATTCGCCGGTCGCCGGCCGGCAGCCGGGCGCGCAGCATGCGCGAGCGCCTCGCCGAGGAGCGCCTCGGCGCGCGCGAGATCGTTCGTGTCGAGCGCGAAGCGCCCGTGGGCGGCGAGCGCCTCGGCGGTGCGCGGGTCTTCGGCGCCTGCGCGGCGGAGCATCGCCGCCGCCTCTGCGAAGAGCCCGTCCGCCTCGGCGCGCTCGCCGCGCGGCGGCACGGACCTCGGCGAGGTAGCCGAGCGAGGCGGCGACCGCGGGGTGGTCGGGTCCGAACACCTTGCGGCGGATCGCGAGCGCGCGCTCCTCGAGGTCGAGCGCCTCGTCGAGCCGGCCGAGCTTGGCGAGCACGCTGCCGTAGTCGGCTATCGTCACGGCGACCTGCGGGTGCTCGTCGCCCAGCGTCTTCTCTCCCAGCGCCAGAGCCTCCGCGTAGACCGCCGCCGCCCGGTCGAGGTCGCGCTCGTCGTGGAGAAGCTTGCCGTAGTTGGCCAGGGTGAACACCAGATCGGGGTGCTCGGCGCCGAGGATGCGCCGGCGCAGCGGCAGCAGCTCCTCGAAGAGACGCTGTGCCTCGGCGTAGTCGCCGCGCAGGTGGACGACCAGCGCGAGGTTGTTCATCGCCATCGCGACGCGCGGATGGTCAACGCCGTGCGCCTCGTGCCAGATCTCGAGCGCCTGACGGTAGGCGCTCTCGGCGCCCATGAGGTCGCCCCGCCGGCGGCGCACGATACCGAGGTAGTTCCAGCTCTCGCCGACGGCGGGGTCGTTGGGACCGGAGCGCCGCTGCCGGATCTCGAGGGCTTGCCGGTGCAGCCGCTCGGCCCCTTCGAGGTCGTCGGCCTGACGGCGCAGCAGCGCGGCGACATCGAGGCTGTCGGCGACCGCCGGGTCCTCGTCGCCGAGAAGCTGCCGCCGCAGCCGGAGCGCTGCTTCGACGCGTTGTCGCGAGCTGTCGTAGCGGCCGCGCTCGAAGTCGAGCTCGCCCAGCTTCTGCAGGTCGGCCGCGACCTCGACCGACGCGTCGCCGCCCAGCCGCCGGCGGATCCCGAGCGCCTGGGTCACCGCTTGGTCGGCCTCGTCGAAGTGCCCGAGCCCAAGGTAGACGCGGCCGAGCGTCTCGAGCAGCCGGGCCTGGATCTCCGGCTGGTCGGTGAGCTCGCGCGCGATCTTCGCGGCGCCGCGGTCGAGGACCTGGCGGACGGTCGGCTCGCTGCCGCGGGCGACCGCGGGATCGGACTGCTCGAGCAGCTCGGCGAGGAACTCGGAGACGCGGGTCGCCGTCGCCCGCTCTCTCTCCTGCACTTCGAGGGAGCGCGCGAGGCGGCGCGACTGCACCGCCATCGCCGCGCCGAAGGCGACCAGAGCGAAGAAGAGCGCCGTCAGCGCGGCGGCCGCGAGGCGATGGCGCTGCACCAGCTTGCGCAGCCGGTAGAGACGGCTCGGCGGGCCGGCGGCGATCGGTAGGTGGCCGAGGTAGCGCTCGAGGTCGTCGGCGAGCTCGGCGGCCGAGCCGTAGCGCCGCTCGCGCTCCTTGGCCATCGCCTTGGCGAGGATCCAGGAGAGCTCGCCCGCGAGCTCGCGGCGCAGCCGGTCCGAGTCGGTCGCCCGCCGCGCGGCGACTTCGTCCGCCCGGTCGCCGAGTTGCGCGAAGCGTGCCGCGGGCGGCGGTGGCTCCTCTTCGCGAATCCGGCGCAGGACCTCGGTGAAGGGTTCCTCGCGCGAGGTCGAACGGCGGCGCCCCGGCGACCAGCTCGTAGAGCAGCGCGCCGAGCGAGTAGATGTCGGTGCGCGTGTCGAGATCCGCGCTCATCGCGGCCTGCTCGGGACTCATCGTCTCGGGCGTGCCGACGAGCTGGCCGAGCCGCGTGAGGAGCGTGCCGCCATCGACGCCCGCGGGTCGATGGCGCGGGCGACGCCGAAGTCGATCACCTTCGGCACCGGCCGCCTCCTCCGCGGTCGTGACGAGCACGTTCGACGGCCTTGAGGTCGCGGTGGATCAGCCCCTTCTGGTGCGCGTGGTGGACGGCGCGGCAGACCGTGGCGAAGAGCTCGATCGCGGCGGGCGAGCGGAGAGCCGCTCGCCGTCGCAGAACGCGGTGATGGGCGGGCCGGAGACGAGCTCCATGACGAAGTAGGGGCGCCCCTCGCGGGTCGCGCCGGCGTCGAAGACCTTGGCGATCGAGCCGTGGTCCATGCGCGCCAGCGCCTGGCGCTCGGCCTCGAAGCGGCGCACCACCTCGCGCGTGTCCATGCCGAGCTTGATCAGCTTGAGCGCGACGCGGCGGCGCACGGGCGTCTCCTGCGACGCTTCGTAGACCCTGCCCATGCCGCCCTCGCCGAGCGGGCGCTCGATGCGGTAGGGGCCGATGCGGGTTCCTGGCGCGATCTCCTCGGCGCCGGTCGCGCCCAGGCGAGCGGCGCCGGGAGGGAGGAGCTCGCCCTGCGCGCCGCTCGCCTCGAGCAGCGCTTCGAGCTCGCGGCGCAGACGCCTCGTCGTCGCCGCAAGCTTCGTGCAGGAACGCCGCACGCGCCTCTCCCGCCGGGCGCTCGAGGGCGCCGTGGAAGATCGTCCACAGCCGCTGCCAGCGGTCGGGCTCCATGGCTCGTTGTCGCTGGCGCGAAAGCTATCAGGGATCGATGGCGCCGGGCGGCGGGCCGCGCCGAGCCACGCGGACGGGCCTCGAAGCGCGCATGCGCTCAGCGCGACTACCGCGTAGAGCGCCGGAATCAGCCAGTGCGCGTGCCCGGGCGCGCGGGAGCGATCTACGGCCGGCGGCCGCCTCGACTACGCTCGGGCTCTGCTCGGCATCAGGAACCAGAGCACGAATGCCACCAGGAACAGCGCCGGCACGTCGCCCGCCAGGTTGGCGCGATCCGTCTCGTCGAGCAGAGCTTGAACCAGCATGATGCCGCCGTGGACGAGGCTCGACCAGATCGTGAACCAGATCAGGCTCGCATGGGCTGCCGGGTTCTTCGCGGTGAGAATCAGGAACACGCCCAGAGTCGCGTAGCCCCCCATGATCATCTGTTCGTACTCGGGTTGCGACGGTGTCCAGCTCCAACCCGCCGGCCAGATCCACATCATCATCGCCGGCACGCCGACGACGAAGATGGCGCCGAACAGATTGAGAGCTGTGCTCAGGTACTTGAGCCTCGTTGCCTCCTGCAGGGCATCTCTCCTCGCGTGGTGAATCGCGGTCTCAGCCTAGCGAGACCAGGACGGCGGCGACGCAGCAGGCGAGCGACGCCGAGCGCCAGAACGATCCCGGCGCTGCCGACCATCAGCATCGACTGCGCGTCCACGCCGCCCTCCTAGTCCCTGCTCCGGAGCCCGAACCAGATCTGGACCACGCTGTAGAAGACCGCCGGCAGGGCGGTCAGGGGTGAGTCGATCCTCAGGTGCGAGGCGATCGCTCCGAGCGTGATGGCGGTGAGCGCGGCGGCGGCCCAGGGCGCGAGCGAACGGACCAGAACGCCCGCCGCACAGACCAGCTGGACAGCGCAGGTCAGGTAGATGAGCTCCGGCGGATAGGAGAACTTCTGCGAGAACGTCTGGCTGCGGTGCTCGAGAATGGCCGTCCACGGGCCGCCGACGGCGTAGGACACCGCCAGGAATCCCGCGGCGACTCGCACCCAGCGATCACCGCCGCGCGTACCGCTCATGACATCGAGCCTCGTCGCACCGCGTTCCTCCATCAACCCCCCGAAATCCGCGTCCTTGCCAGCGAGCTCGTGCTGCCCGAAAAGGTGCAAGAGCGCAAGAGCGGATCGTGAGTCTCCGCTCCGGCTCGCGGCGAAAGAACGGTCTCGAGCACCCTTCACTCCTCGAACGCGGGAGCCATCAGCTTCTGTTCCGAGCGTGGAATTCCGAGTGCAGCAGCCTCCAGACGCCACCGCGCGACCGCGGCACGCACCTGCTTCTCGATCTCCTCCGCTGCCGGGCGCACCAAACCGTAGTCGCGGCACGCTTCGAGGGCGATCGAGACATCGCAGGCGGTCTCCACTTCGTTGATGGCGAGGGTGAGCTCGCGGCGCTCGATGGTTGGGTTTAGATCGTAGGCCGGCGACAGGCGCAGGCCCTGCGGGCCGACGAAGAAGCCATGGTTGCGCAGGTGGTCGTCGGTGTTGTGGATCAGGATACTGAAGACGACGCGGCGAAAGAGCTGCGCGCAATCGGCGCGGGTCGCGGCGCCCCTGGACTGCAGCAGATCCACCAGCTCGAGGTAGCTCGCGCCGGGCTCGCCATCGGTTCGCTGGGTCAGCGTCATGGCCGAGACGAAGGCGAGCCGCCCGCCACTCGGATCGCGATCGAATCGCTTCGCCAGGAAAGTCGTGTAGGGGCTCTCCGCGATGCGCAGCGGCCGCGCCTCCGGCACATCGATACCCGCCCGGACTGCCAAGCGATGCGCCACGAGCTCCCAGGCTCCGACATCCCGACTGTCCTGCCGGCTCGGAAACTTGGCCATGCACAGTACGCCCGCCTCGTCACGCACCGACGCCTTGGGTCGAGCTCCGCCCAACGAGGTTCCCGGCGCGAACAGCTGCGACAGCCAGCGCTCGTATTCGGGATGGTTCTCGTCGTCGACATGTTGCTCGAATCTCAGGCTCGCCACCTGAAGCTCGGAGAGCGACACGAGCGGTGGCGCTGCTTGTGTGTTGTCGCTGTCGATGAACGGCTGGCCTGGCGAGAGTCGAAACCGCAGCGCCCCGAGGCGGGTTTCATCGTGGACCCCCAGCAGGAAGTCCCACTCCGTCAGGGCGCGCGGTCTGCGTCCCTCTCGGCGCGCCCGACTGTTCTCGCGGCGCTGCATCAGAATCCGGCCCCAGCGGTCAGGCGAGGAATCGAGAAAAATGCCGAAGGTCGTGCGCTCGGGTGCGGGGTATTGCGGCCCGGTGACCAGGGCGAGATCCGGGTCGAACGGGAAGGCCTCGGCCCGGGCGAGCCAAGAGCGGTCGTACTCAAAGGAGAAGACCTCTCCGGAGCGCGCTGCTTGGCGATGCAGCGCACCCATCGCGACGGGTTCCGTGAGGCGCTCGAGATCGATGCAGGCCTGCACGGTGTCACTCCTGGCCATCACCCCGGCCCTCGGTCGCCGATGCCGACCCCAGCCGCGACCTTCCGGTCACGCTTTCTCGAAGCCGTCGCCTTCAACGTTGCGCGCGTCTCGGGGAGGAGAGCGGCATCCTGGAGCCTTCGCCCCAGCTCGTCGTCGGCAGCCAGCCGAGCCAGATCCTGCTCCAGGCGGAGCGCCTGTAGGACTCGCGCGTAGATGCCCATGGCCACCGCGGGATCCCCCTGCTCCACCCGGTAGAGGGTTTTGCGCGAGATGCCGGCACGTTGCGCCACGACCTCGGCCGAGTGCTTTCGGCGCCGGCGGGCGATCTTCAGATTGCCACCGAGCTGCGCCAGCAAACGGCGTAGGCGAGGCAGCAGGGAGGGAGATGTGCGAGCCATGGCGAGTCATATATTACCCAAGATCGGTAACTTTGGGCAATATATGACTCATTCTGGACGACCGCGCACTCTCGAGGTCGTCTCGGTCGACGCGACCTCACTGGGCGAGCAGCGCCGCGCGGGCCGCGGCGAGATCGGCGAGCTTCGCCGCGCCGACCTCCGGGAAGCGCAAGTCGAGGGAGTCGAGCGCGTCGATGACCGCCGCGGCGACCACCAGGCGCATGTACCACTTGTTGTCCGCGGGCACGACGTACCAGGGCGCCTCGGGCGTCGCGGTGGCACGGATCGCGTCTTCATAAGCTGCCATGTAGCTCTTCCAGTGCTTCCGCTCGGCGGCATCCGCCGAGGAGAACTTCCAGTTCTTCTCCGGGTTGTCGATGCGCTCGAGGAAACGCTCTCGCTGCTCCTCGCGCGAGACGTTGAGGAAGAACTTGCGGATCAGCACGCCGTTGCGCGAGAGATAGCGCTCGTAGGCGCGGATATCCTCGTAGCGCTCCTGCCAGACCTCCTTGCCGACCAGCTGCCGCGGCAGCCTCTGGCGCTCCAGGAACTCCGGGTGGACCCGGACGACGAGCACCTCCTCGTAGTAGGAGCGGTTGAAGATGCCGATGCGCCCGCGCTCGGGCAGGCTCTTCGAGCAGCGCCAGAGAAAGTCGTGGTCGAGCTCTTCGCTCGACGGCGCCTTGAACGAGAACACCTGGCACCCTTGCGGGTTGATCCCCGACAGGACGTGCTTGATCGTGCCGTCCTTGCCGGCGGCGTCCATCGCCTGGAAGATGAGCAGCACCGCCCAGCGATCCTGGGCATAGAGCCGCTCCTGCAGGGCAGCGAGCGCGTCGACCCCTTCCTTCAGGGCCTCCTTCGCCTCCGGCTTGTCCTCGTCGTCCAGCTCGCCGGTGTCGCGAGGGTCGAAGTCGCTGAGGCGGAATTTCGCCCCGTGCTCGATCCGGTAGGGCCGGGAGAGCTCGCGCGCATGGCGCGCCAGCGCCGCGACCTCGTGGTCGAGCTCCTCGGCGGAAGAATGCTTCTTGCGTCCCTTCTTGTTGTCGTCCTTGCGCTTCTTCGCGACCATCGCCACCTCCCTGCTCGACGCTGTCGGTTCTGTGACGAAGTGTATCGCCGAGGTCGCCAGCGAGCCGGATGCGAAGTCGCGGTTGCGTATGCTCGCGCGGGGAGCCGGTCGGGTCAGCGCGATCGCCGTCGAGTCGCCCGTCCTGTTTTCATCCGAGTCCGGGCGCGCCGCGAATCGAGAGACCGAGACCCAGTTCCTCACGACCGATGGAGTCTTCATGATCAAGAGAATCGTCGCCATGCTCTTCGTGTTCGCCGCCCCGGTCGCGGCTCAGGATCCCTGCCCCTGTCCCGAGCCGCCGCCGCCGCCGCCGCGCCTCTGGACCGGTTCGATCGGCCTCTCGTACCTCTCGAACAGCGGCAACAGCGAGAGCGCGAGCCTCGGGTCTTCGGCGGCGTTCGCGCGCCAGGCCACGCCCTGGGGAATCGAAGTCGCGCTGCTCGCCAACCGGAACGAAACCGAGGGTGTCACGAGCGCCGAGAGGCTCTTTGCCGAAGTTCGTGGCAAGCGGGCGCTGGGCGAGCGCTTCGAGCTCTTCGCCGGAGTGAGCTACGAAGAGGACGAGTTCGCCGGATTCCAGTCCCGGACCCTGCTCGAAACGGGAGGCCTGTGGCGGGCGGTTCGCGGTGAGCGGCAGCAGCTCAGCTTCGATCTTGGCCTGACCTGGACCACGGAGGATCCGGTGGCGGGATCGAGTCTCGAATCCGTCGGCGCCGTCGCCGGGCTCGACTGGCGCTGGAAACTCTCGGAAACGGCAGGTTTCCGTGAGCGCTTCCTCTATTTCCCGAGCTTCGACGAGAGCGACGACTGGCGACTGCGCTCGGAGACTTCGCTCGAGACCGCGCTCGCGTCGAGTTGGGCGCTGCGGCTCTCCTACCTCGTCACCCGCGACAACCTGCCGGCGCCAGGATTCGAGAAGACCGACACCTCGACGTCGGTCTCGCTGGTCTGGAAGCGGTGAGCGCGGTCGGGCTCGGTCAGCGACGCAGGCTCGTCGCGCTCGAAGCGGGCGCCGGGTTCCCGGCGGCGGCCGGCTCCTGCCGCGCGACCACGCGGCGGACGCGTATCGCCACGCGCCCCGCGTAGGGCACTCGGCCGGAGAGCTCGAGCGGCACGCGCGTGGCCCGGTCGACTAGCATCTCGACGTCGCCGCGCAAGCCGGCGATCTCGAAGCTCGCGTCCTCCCGGCCGGCGCCCAGCACGTGGGCGTCGAGGCTCAGACGCAGGGCCGTCGCCGGTTCGCGGATGCGCCGCGTTCCCTCGGCGTCGACCCGCTCGTAGTCGACGTCGACGCGGCGCAAATCGAGCGCTCTCGCCTCGACCAGGATGATGCGGTCGTCGGAGAAGAGCGGGATCCGGACGGAATCGCCCGGTCTCTCGATCGCCGACGCTGCGATGATGAAGAAGAGCGCCGTCGGATCGCTGACGCGGAGATCGGCGGGCAGTCCGGCCGGATAGTCCTTGCCGTCGCGCCGCTCGTCGGTCCAGCCCGCGGGCGGTAGGCCCTGCTCGCCCGCGCCGGGGCGGAGCCTGACACCGGAGAGGCCGCGTTCGCCGTAGCGCACGGACTTGATGCGCTGAACCCTGCCGGAATCGGTCTGAGTCCGCTGCAACGCCGCTCCGCTGCGGGGATCGATCAACAGCCGAATGTCGGATCGGCGCCCGAGCACCTCCGAGCCGAGGGAGACGACCAGGACCTGGTCTCCCGAGGGGGCGATGCCCGGACCGCGCGCGGAGGAGAGCAGCTCCGCGCGCGCCTGTGCGGCGGGGATCGACTCGAGCGCGAGCTCGGCGTGCAGCGAGATCCCGAACTTGCTGCCCTGGAGCTCCAGCTCCCGCCAGGGTACCCGGTCGAGGGCGAAGGAGGCCGCGCTGCCGCTGGCCCCCGCGGCAACGGCGGCGGCAAGAATCAGAATCGCGAGGGTGGGGCGAACGGGTCTCAGAGCGATCTCCTGGCGACGATCTTACGGGGAACGTGGGGTGGCGCGTCCAAAGGCGAAGCTGCGGCGGCGAACGCCCCTCAGACGCCGAGCTGTCCCTCTCTTGATCAGTGCGGAGAAGGCACTGAACCGGGGGCGAACTCTTTCACGAGCGGGCTCGATTCTGTAGGAAGTTGCTTCTCCACACCAGGCTCGCAGCCCGTTGCCGAAAGTCGATGCGGGTCCGTTCGAGGGTCCTTGGAGGTGCCTGTCGGTCGAAGGGGGCGTTCTGAAAGGCGGTTGCGGATCGGCTCGCGCTCGAATGCTGATGCTGGGTCTGTCCGCTGGCTGGTCGCGCTGCCACTCCGGACGCCTCGCTCGAGCATCACCTTGACTCGTTCGATCAGGGTGGCGGGGGTGAACGGCTTCTGAAGGAAGTGAGTCTCGTCTGCGATCATGTCCGCGGGCAGGGCCACCTGTGCGGAGTATCCGGAGACGAAGAGCACCTGCATGTCCTGTCGCATCGGAATCGCTAGCTGAGCCAGCTCCAGGCCGTTCATCTGAGGCATGAGGATGTCCGTGATCAGGAGTTGAATGGCGGCGGGATGGCGCTCGATGATCACAAGTGCCTCGGTGGCGTGCCGTGCCTCCAGAACCGTATACCCCTGCCGCCGCAGCACTTTGCCATAGAGTAGGCGCACACTGTCGTCGTCGTCGACCAGCAGGATCGTCTCCGACGCCGGAGAAGCCACGGCAGCTGCCACGGGAGAGAGCGGAGTCTGCCTGGGGATGTCTCCAGAGCGCGGCAAGTAGACTCTGAAGGTCGTACCGAGCCCGGGTGCGCTCTCGACGGCGATGTGGCCGCCGCTCTGCTGGACCACTCCGTAGACGCTGGCCAGGCCGAGGCCCGCACCCTCGCCCAGTCCCTTGGTCGTGAAGAAGGGCTCGAAAACGCGGGATTGGGTCTCGGCATCCATCCCCACACCGGTATCGCGAACCGTCAGCATGATCCAGGTGCCGTTCGCTTCCTGCGTCTCGCCGGGAGCGGCGTCGCTGCCAGCCACCTCGGCCATTTCGATACTCAGCACGCCCGCCTCGGCATGGCGTCGCGGGCGTTCGCCACGAGGTTCACGAGCACCTGCTCGATCTGTCCGCGATCCGCCATGACGGCACCCAGGTCGGCCGGGATGCTTCGTGACCAGGCGGACGTTCTCCCCGACCAGGTGCTGGAGCATGCCCTTCGAGGCCCGCCACGACCGTCGCGAGGTCGAGAGGCTCCACAGCCAGGACCTGCTTGCGGCCGAAGGCGAGCAGCTGCCGGGTCAGTGCGGTGGCCTTGGCGCTGGCTTGCTGGATCTCCGCGGCCCACTGGTGCTTGTCGCCGCTTCGCGGCAACTCGCTCAGCAGCAGCTCGCAGTAGCCGGTCACGACCGTCAGCAAGTTGTTGAAGTCGTGGGCCACGCCCCCGGCCAATCTTCCGATGGCTTCCATCTTCTCCGATTGCGCGAGACGCTCCTCCAACCGCTTGCGTGCCGTCACGTCCACCATCACTCCGAACAGCTCCGGGTCTCGACCCGGCGTCTGTACCGCGGCGTGGAGGATATTCCGCACCCAGACTTCACGCCCGTCGGCGGCGACGATCCTGAGCTCGACTTCGCTGGGCGTGCCCGCCGCCGCGTCCGCGCAGGAGGCCAGGAAGCGCTCGCGGTCGTCGGGGTGAACGCGGCTGGCCCAGAAGGCCGGCTCGCCGGTCCAGCTCTCGACGGGAAAGCCGAGCATGGACTCGGCCTCATGGCTGACGAAGGACGGCTGGAGGTTGCGGGCATCGGCGCGCCAGACGATGGCGCGGACCGACTCGACCAGTTGACGGTGGCGTTGCTCGCTCTCGGCGAAGGTCTGGGCCAGGCGACCCTTCTCCTGCGCCAGGGCGGCCAGCTCCGACGTGCGGGCCGCGACCCTGCGGGTGAGCGTACGGTTCCAGAGCGCTACGCCGGAGATGACGAGGGCGGCGAGCGTCAGGAGCGCGAGCACAAGGCGCGCGTACAGGCGCCACAGATGCGTCGGCGGTGGATCGGTCAGAAACGTCTCGACCAGCCGGGCGACCTCACCCTTCTGCTGGAGGCGCAGGAAGGCGTCGTGGACGAAGTCGAGCTCGTGCCCCCGGCCCTTGATCGTCGCAAGGCAGTAGGGCGTCGCATCGAGCGGCACCTCCACGAGACCGACGACCCCCGTCCGCGCCGCGATGCGCCGCAGGTGCAGGGCGTTGCCGGCCGCGGCGGTCACCTTTCCCTGGACGAGAAGATCGATGGCCTCGGCGATCGAAGCGGCCGTCCGCAGCTGCGGGCGCTCGTGCTCGGGCAGCGTCTGGAGGTAGCCGTGCACCCAGCCGCTCTCGACCACGGCGACGACCTCGTCTCGCAGGTCGTGAGGCCCCCGCGGAAGGGGGCGGCGGCTCGCCGGAAAGAGCAGCACCTGTCGGAGCGTCCAGACCTCGGCGATGTAGTCGTAGCGCTGCGCCCGGGCTTCCGAGTAGCCGAGGCTGACCAGGTCGAATTCGCCCCGATCGAGGCGAACCATGATTTCGTGCCAGGGGGCGAGACGGAACTCGGCTTCGAAGCCGGCCTCCCGGCCCAATGCGCGAACGAGCTCGATGTTGAACCCCTGCGGCTGCCCCTCGGAGTCCAGGTACTCGTAAGGAGGGTCGTCCGCCGCGCCGCCGAAGACGAGCACGCGCCCTGACTCGGAAGGGCTGGCCTGCGCGGGAGCCGGGGCCGCCAACGCCACCCAGCAGCAGACCAGGATGCAGGCAGCGCCCAGGTTCGAGAGTCGAGTCGTCCAGAATCCGGATACGGCCATAGCCGCGGTGGTCCAAGCGAAAGCAGCCCGCTCGGGTCGTGCCACGCCTCGAAGCCGGCTCGCGGTCTTCTCGAGATTCACGAGGTAGCCCTAGTGTTTCGCGTTGCGATTGAGGCTGCGAGCGGCGCGAAGGAGATGGCCGGCGACGTGGTTCCAACGCTCAGTGCCGGTGTCATGGTTCCTTCTCCTTCGCATCTCGGCGGCTTGAAGAGCAGGATTGATGCCGGAGCGCTCCGCGTCGAGATGCGAAGGTGGCCACGCCGGGTTGCCCGAGCGCTTCCTCAGCCGCCGAGCTGCCCCTCCTTGAGCAGGGCGGAGTACTCCTTGAACCGGGGGTGGTCCTTGTCGCGCGCCCACTCGAAGCCGACCGACTCGTGGTTGGTGACGACGGCGCCGGCCTGGCGCATCCGCTCGAGCGCCCACTGGCGGTACTCGGCGCCGCGGCCGGAGACGGCCTCCCAGCAGAGGTGGACCTGGTCCCCCCAGCGCAAGGCCTCGATCACGGTCTGCATCACGCAGACATGGGCCTCGATGCCGGCGACGACGAGCTGCCGCCGGCCGGCCGGGACGCCGGGGCGGATCTCGCCCAGGGCGCGCTCGAATGCGGGCTCGCCGCAGCAGCCGAAGGCGCTCTTCTCGACCCTTCGCTTCGGCACCGTCAACCCGTCGAAGGTCGCGAGGATCCCGGCGTGGGTCGGCCCCAGGCCGCGCGGATACTGCTCGGTCACGACGACCGGCACCGCGAAGATCTCGGCGAGCCGCAGCAGTCGCCCGGTCGCCGCGAGCACGAGCTCCGAGCGGTGGACCATGTCGACCAACTTGCCCTGCAGGTCGATGACGACGAGGATGCTCCGCTGACTGTTGAGAAGCTCCATGACAACCTCCGTTCAGCCAGACATTCTGACACCTACGGTCTCGTCTCCGGAGAGAATGAAGCCATGACCCAGAAGAAAAGGAAGAGACGCACGATCGCGATCCTGACCGGAGGCGGCGACGTCCCGGGCCTCAACCCCGCCATCCGGGCGATCACCGTCCGCGCGCTGCGGGAGGGCTACCGCGTGCTCGGCGTCCGCCATGGCTGGGCGGGTCTGGTCGAGGAAGACCCGGGGCGGCGCGAACCCGATCCCCAGCACATCGTCGAGCTCTCCGAGGAGATGGTCAACAAGGTCGGGCGGACCGGCGGCACCTTCCTCCACAGCTCGCGCACCCGCCCGTCGCACGTCGCGCGCGCCGACGTCCCGCCCCATTGCGCCGGCCGCTTCCAGGAGGAGCGCAACGATCTCACCCCAGTCGTTCTCGAAAACGTCGAGAAGCTCGGGATCGACGTCCTGGTCCCGATCGGTGGCGACGACACGCTCTCCTACGGCGTGCATCTGCATCAGAAGGGGTTGAAGGTCATCGCGATCCCCAAGACGATGGACAACGACGTCCCCGGCACCGACTACTGCATCGGCTTCTCGACCTGCGTCACCCGCACGATCGAGATGACCCACGCGCTGCGCACCACGGCCGGCTCCCACGAGCGCTTCCTGGTGATCGAGGTGTTCGGCCGCTACGCGGGCTTCACCGCGCTGCTGCCGACGATGGCGGGCGCCGCCAACCGCTGCGTGATCCCGGAGCACCCGTTCGACGTCGACAGGCTGTGCGAGCTGCTGGTCGCCGACCGCAGCTCGAACCCGAGCCAGTACAGCGTGGTCCTGGTCTCGGAGGGGGCGAAGATGAGCGGCATGGGGGAGATGAGCTTCGAGGGGATCGGAGACCGACGCTTACGGCCACCGCAAGCTCGGTGGCATCGGCGACCTGGTCTCGGCCAAGCTCAAGGAGCTCTCGCCGAAGTACAACAGCGGCCGGCGCATCAACGTCATCAACCAGCGCCTCGGCTACCTGGTGCGCAGCGGCAGCCCGACGCGCTCGACTCGATCGTGCCGATGGCCTTCGGCAACCTGGCGCTCGACCTCATCCTCGAAGGCGTCGCGGGGCGGCTGGTCAACGTGCGCAACGGCCGCTACGACAACGTGCCGATCGACGTCGTGACCAGCCGCAAGAAGGTGGTCGACGTCGCCAAGTACTACGTCGCCGACCGCCTGCGCCCGCGCTACGAGAACTTCGAGAACCAGCCGGTCTTCATCATGACCAGCGACTACTGAGCGTCGGCGCGAGCGGTCGCGGCGGCGAGCCCACGCGTCGCATCGAGCGGCCACGCTGAAATCGGAGCGGCTAGGATGCGAGGCAAGATCGAGAAAGTCGGCAGGAGGCTGGCGTTTCACCCCGTGCTCGCGATCGCGACGATCCTCGCGGCCTGCGGCGGCGAGCCGCCAGATCTCTCGGTCCAGACCTCCGCGACGGGCCCCGCCCGCGTGGTCGCCTTCGACCCGCCGCAGGGCGCGACCGGGGTCGATCCGGGGCGCACGACGCTCGCGGTGACGTTCGACCGGCCGATGGATCCGGAGGGGTGGGCGTGGGTCATCGAGGACGAGTCGACGGCGCCCGAGGTCGGCGATTCGAGTTGGGACGCGAGCCACCGGACCAACACGGCCCGGGTGCGCCTCGAGCCGGGGCGAAGCTACGTCCTCTGGGTCAACTCCACGCAGTTCGACTACTTCAAGGATCTCCATGGCGTGCCCGCGACGCCGACCCGATGGGTTTTCACCACCGCGACGCAGCCGCGGGCCGGCGGCGACATCGCCCCGATCGCGGCCCACGCGGTCGCGCAGCCGCCCCGGGTCGTCGAGCTCGACCCGCCGCAGGGCGCGAGCGAAGTCGATCCGGCCCTCGGTCGGCTCCGGGTCGTCTTCGACCGGCCCATGGCCGAAGGCTGGTCGTGGGTGAACGAGGGCGCCGAGACTTTTCCGAAGATGGCCGGGGGAGCGTCGCAGAGCGAGGACCGCGTCGAGGCTTACTTGCCCGTCGAGCTCGAGCCGGGGCGCTCGTATGTCGTCTGGCTCAACTCGGATCGGTTCCGAGACTTCAGGGATCCCGCGGGAGCGACCCTGTCGCCCGTGCGCTGGACGTTCTCGACGCGTCGCGCCGCCGAGTAGAAGGCTCGCTCCGAGACTCGGTCGCGCTCCGAGCTGCCCGAAAGGCGAAGGGCTCCCGCCCACGAGGGTGGTCGGCAGAATGGCGCAGACGCGCTAGGGTCGCGTGCCGGGGGGACTCACGATGCGTCGAGTCTGGCAGTTTCTCGCTTCGCTACAGCTGACGGTCGTCTTGGTTCTCGTGCTCGCGCTGGTGCTCGCGGCGGCGACGATCGTCGAGTCGATGAGGGGCGCCGAGGCCGCGCGGGCGATCTACTACGCGCCCTGGTTCTACGCGCTGCTCGGCCTTTTCGGCGCGAATCTCCTTGCGGCGATCGTCGACCGGTGGCCGCGGACCAAGTGGCGCATCGGCTTCGCCGTCACGCACCTCTCGCTCGCGTTGATCCTGGTCGGCGCCCTGATCACGGCGATGGCGAAGATCGAAGGGCAGCTGCCGCTCTGGGAGGGGCAGCAGTCTTCGATCGTGTTCACCGGTTCGGGCGCGGGCGCGAGCTTCGAGCTGCCGTTCGAGGTGCGCTGCGACGCCTTCGAGATGGACTTCTACCCGGGCACTCGGCGGCCTTCGATGTTCCGCAGCCGCGTCACCGTGCTCGAGCCCGCCGGCGAGACGCGGGCGGTGATCGAGATGAACAAGCCGTTCGAGCACCGCGGGTACAGCTTCTTCCAGAGCAGCTACCAGATCCAGAGCGGCCGCGAGATGACGGTCCTCTCGGTGGCGAAAGATCCGGGGCAGACCGTCGTCTTCGTCGGCTACTACCTGCTGATCGCCGGGATGATCGTCGTCTTCGCGACCCGGCTGATCCAGGCGCGGGGCCTGCGCACCGGCGCGGCGCTGCTCGCGCTGGCGCTCGCCGCGCGCGCCGGGCTTCGCGGCGCAGCTGCCGGACGCGGCGACCGCCGACCTGCTGCGGGAGCTCCCGGTCCAGCACGACGGCCGGGTGATGCCGCTCGACACCCTCGCGCGCGACGCGGTCTGGACGGTGACCGGAATGCGCTCTTGGCCCGGTATCGATCCGGTTCGAATGACGCTGGGCTGGGCCTACGATCCCCTCGGCTGGAGCCAGGAGCCGGTGGTCAAGGTCGGCGGCAAGGACGTCGTGGCGGCAGCCGGCCTGCCCGCGGGACGCCGCTGGGCTTCGTTCTCCGACCTGGTGTCGAACGAAACGCTGCGTGCCGCGCTCGAACGGATCCGCGCGCGCGAGGAGGCGGGCGAGAAGCTCTCGCCGACGGAGAAAGACCTGGCGAAGATCGAGGGCCGGCTGGCGCTGCTCGACGGCTTCTTCCGCGGCCAGGCGATCCACACCCAGCCGGCCGCCGATCCGCGGCAGGCCTGGGGCGCGCCACCCGCGCGCGACGCGGCGCAGCTCGCGGCGCTGGAGGGGCAGCTGCGCGCGGGACCGCTGCCGGACCACTATCCGTCCGCGGCGGCGATGCACCTCGAGCGCTCCTACAACGAGCGCCGCCCGTCGCGGGCGGCCTGGGTTCTGCTCCTGGTCGCGGCGCTCGCGGCGGGCATCAGTCAGGCGCGGGATCGCTTCCGCCTCCGCGCGGTCGCGGCGGTGACGCTGGTCGCCGGCTTCGCCGTGATGACCTGGGATCTCGCGGTGCGCTGGCAGATCGCCGGACGGATTCCGGCCTCGAACATCTACGAGTCGATGCTCTTTCTCGGTTGGGGTGTCGGCCTCTTCGGCGTCATCGCGCTGCTGCTGCGCAATCGCCTGCTGATTCTCAACGCGGCCGCGCTCGCGGTGGTCGCGATGCTCTTCACCGACTTCGTGCCGGTCGATCACTTCATCCGGCCGATGCCGCCGGTGCTCTCCGGCACGCCCTGGCTGGCGATCCACGTGCCGATCGTGATGCTCTCCTACTCGGTCTTCGCGATGGCGGCGCTCTTCGGCCACATGGTGGTCGGCCTCGAGATCTTCGCGCCGGCGCGCCAGGATCTCGCGCGCCGCTGGAGCGAGCTGCTCTACTACTACCTGCACGTCGGCTCGATCCTGTTGATTGCCGGCATCCTCACCGGCTCGATCTGGGCCGCGTCGTCGTGGGGCCGCTACTGGGGCTGGGACCCGAAGGAGGTCTGGTCGCTTGTCGCCTTTCTCGCCTACATGGCGATCCTGCACGCCCGTCACGACCAGCAGATCCACGACTTCGGCGTCGCGGCGGCGAGCATCGGGGCCTTCGGCACGATCCTGATGACCTACCTCGGCGTCAACTTCATCCTCGCCGCGGGCCTGCACAGCTACGGCTTCGGCAGCTCGCGCCTGGCGAGCGTGCTGGTCACGGTCGCCGCCGTCGAGATCGCCTTCGTGGCCCTGGCCTGGGTCCTGCGTTGGCGCCACCTGGCGCAGGCGGCGCCGGGCTGAGCGAAGCGAGGGACCCTGCGCCTGCGGCTGTCGGGTCTCGAGGGTGGCGGTGTCGGAGGCCGGCGCAAGATCCTTCACTTCGTTCAGGATGACAACGGGATCGTTCAGCATGACGATCACAATCGGCTGGCGGCTCTCGTGCGGCACGCCGCCGGCGCGATAGGCTTCGCTCAACTCGAACACCGGTACGGCTCCGCGGCGCGCGCGGGGACGGGACGTCGCATCGCGCCGCGGTGGGGCGGTGGTTGTTTCGAGCACTTGCCGCGCGGGTCGAACGCCGAGCCGGTGCGGCCTCTCACGGAGGGAGACCGATGAAGAACGATTGGAAGCTGGTGTCGACGAAGGGCGGCAGCGCGCTGTTGGCGGCGGCGCTGCTGCTGCCCGCGCTCGCTTGCGGCAAGGCGGACAGTGGCGAGAGCGCCGCGGCGGGCTCGGCGGAGACCCTGGTAGCCGCGGCCCCCGCCCAGCGCGTGATGGGCGCCGAGACGCCCGAGGCGCTGGTCGCCAGGATGAAGGCGGCGGCCAAGGCGCAGGACATCGCCGAGATGGCCGCCTGCATGTCGCCCGATACGCGCACCGAGATGGCGATGGGGATGTACCTCGGGGCGACGATGATGGTCGCCTTCAGCCAGATGGGCCTCGAGATGGGGGGCGCGATGGCCGATGGCATGGGCGAGATGATGTCCGACGAGGACAAGAAGAAGGCCGAAGAGAACATGAAGGAGGGCCGGGCGCAGGTCGCGAAGCTCCACGACGACTACAACGCTCTGGTCGGCAAGTACGGGTTGCCGAAGCTCCCCGCGGAGGGGGAGCCCGAGGCCGCCGACATGCCCAAGGAAGAGGCCGAGAGAGTCTTCGCTTCGATCGATCAGGGCGCCTTCGTCGCCGACGTCATGAAGCTCCTCGAGTCGATGCCGAGCGATGACCCCAAGCCCTCCGCCGACGAGGCCTCTCCGATCAAGATCCCCGACGGCCCGCTCGAGAACCTCCAGATCGCGGGCGACGCGGCGACCGGCTCGGTCGGCGACGAGGAGCTCCAGTTCGTGCGCATCGATGGCCGTTGGTTCGTCGACATGCCCGAGCAGGAAATGGGCGAGCCGGCCCCCGAGTAACGTGGCCGGGCCGCTCGGCGAGCCTGTCGGGCGGAGGCTGTCGTCGCGAGCATTGCGTTCGAGCGGCGCGCGCCGGACAATTGCACTGTTGAACGGGCGCGCCGCCCGGACGCGACGATGAACCCGAACGAGCCCACGACCCCGCCACAGCTGCCCACCGAAGACGATACCCAGCCGGTGCCGGTCGTCGCCGCAACGGAGGGCCGCCAGGCCGTCGGCTCGGGGCGCGCCGCTCGCGCCTACCTGCCCCCCGCCCTGGTGCTCGGCGGGGCGGCCGCGGTGTTCGCGCTCGTCGTTCTGTTCGTTCTGCTGCTTCGCTACGGCGGCGGCAGCGAGAGCGTCGCGCCAGTGGCCCAACGGCCGGCGACGCCGGAGCTGCCGCAGGTGGTCGCCACGCTTGCCGACAGAGCGGGACCGATCGTGCTGACCTCGGACGGCGAGGTGTCGGGCCTGGCAGGCGTGTCGCAGAACGTCCGGCGCCGAGTGGCCGAGACCTTGGCCGACGGCCGACTGCCGGCGAGCCCCGAGATGGAGGCGCTCGGCGGCGTCGCGGGCGGCCTCGCCGCCGCCGGTCTCGAGCCGCTCGCGCCGGTCGGGGTGCTGGTTTCGGACGAGCGGCCCCTGCTGCGTTGGCGCCGCGAAGAGGCGGCGCCGGCCCGGGTCGTCGTGGAGATTCTCGACGCGAGCGGCGTCGTCCTCACCGAGAGCCCGAACCTCTCCAGCAGCGAGTGGCGTCCGCCGCGCGCGGTACCGCGCGGCCGGACGCTGCTCTGGCGACTCCGCTACCGGGATCGCGACGGCGCTTGGGCCGTCGTGCCCGAGGCGCCGTTCGGCGGCGTGCGCTTCGCGGTGCTGCGCACCGAGGAGCTCGCCTGGCGGGAGCGCGAGGTCGAAGCCTCGCACGACTCGTGGCTGGTCGAGGCCGTTCTCTCGGTGCAGCTCGGAGTGCTCGGGGAAGCGAGGACCGCGCTCCTCGAGCTCGCCCGCTTGAATCCCGGCGAGCCGCTGATCGGTCGCATGCTGACCGACCTCGAGCACCGCAATCTTCCGCTCGGGCCCTGATCCGGCCCGAGCTCGACGGACTCCCGATCGCGCGCCTTGACAGCGGGTCCCGTCGGTCCATACCTTTCCGCCTGGAATCCGCCATGCTCCGAACCGTCGCGCTCCTCGCCGCGCTCGCGCTCGCGCTCGCCTCGCCCGCTCTCGGGGCGAGCCGGCCGACGCCCGCGCCGCGCTCGATCTCGGCCGCGGAACGCGCGGCGGTCGAGCTCGCCATCGCCTACGCCGAGCGCGGCCCGGCGGCCTGGCGCGAACGCCTCGCGGCGGGCTCGCCGCTCGCCAGCCTGGAAGACGCCGCGATCGAGGACGAGATCGCGGTGCGCTGCGGCCCGGCCGCGGGCGCGGTCTGGCAGCTCCAGACGCCGGGACCCGCCGGCACGCGGGACCGAGCGATCTTCAGCATCGAGTTTCCGTCGGGCGTCGACGAGACGCTCGAGCTCGGCATGGAGCAGCAGCGCGACGGCTGGCGGATCGCGTCGCTGCGTTCGCTCGCCGATCCGGCGCCGCAGTCGTCCGCCGCCGCGGTGGCGGCCCCGGCGCCACCCGCCGGTCGCGGCCGAGCGCTCCTGCTCGCCGCGGCCGCGCTCCTCGGTGTGGGCGCGCTGGCGCTGCGGGTGCCGCGGCGCCGCGTCCTGCGCCGGGCGAGCGGAGGTCTCGGCGCCGCGACCCTCCTGCTCGTCGCCGGCGCCTGCTTGGATCGGCCGTCGCGCTCCACCGCCGAAGAGGAGATCCGGGAGGCGCCGCGCCCCTGGCTGCGGCTCGCCGCGCTCTCGCCGCTGCGCCTGGCGATCGTGGCGGGGAGCGATCGCGCGACGATCGAGCGGGAGAGCGCGCGGCGGCCGGCGGAGGCCGACCTCGCGCGCGTCGCGGATCTCTGGCGGGCGCAGCTCGCCATCGTCGACGGCGACCTCGCGACCGCCGGCGCCCTGCTCGAGCGGCCCGCCGAGGATGCGCGAGAACGCGCCGCCGCTCGCGACTCTGCTCGCCGCGCGTCACGCGTTGCTGCGCCTCGACGGTGCGGGCGCCACCTGGAGCTACCAGCGCGCGGTCGAGGCCGGTCCCGATCACGACGGCTTGCGCCTGGAGGCGATCCAGGCCGAACGCCTGGCCGGCGAGGACGCGCGCTCGGCGGTCGAGCTCCAGATCCTGATCGAGCGCGGCACGCGGCTCGCGGAGCCCTGGTACGGCGCGGCCGGAGAGGCGCTGCTCGCCGAGCGCCCCGAGCAGGCGGAGAGCCTGATTCGAACCGGCTGGGAGCTCGCGCCGCTGGCGCGCGACGAGCTCTTCGATGACCCGGTGATCGCGGCGCTCGTGGCCCGGCCGAACGTCTTCCCGCTGCTCGACCTCGGCTCGCCCGAGGAGCCGCGCGTCGAGCCGACGGGGGAGCGCGTGGCGGTGCGCCTGCCCGGATCGGCCCGGGGGCGCCTGTGCGGCAGCGAGCTCGCGATCGAGTACGGCGACTTCGAGCTGCTCGTCCCCGGGGGGGCGGCGCTCGCCGGGCCGCTCACCGAAGTCGAGGATGCCGCCTCGCGCCAGGCGCGGCGCGAGGCCCAGGCGATGGCAGCGCTCTCCTACCTGCGCGCCGGCTCCGCCACGGGCGAGCGTTGGGCGCCCCGGCAGCTCCGTCTCGCGGAGACCGCGGCGCGGGCTCTCGCCCGGGGCCAGCGCTGGTCGGAGCTGCTCGAGCTGACGGCGGGCGTCGCCCGACGGGCCGAGCCCGCGGCCGCGACGATCTTGCGCTACCGGGCGCTGGCGCTGCGCCGGCAGGAGCGCGACGCCGAGGCGCGGCACTTGCTGGTTCGGGTCGCCAAGGGGGAGCTGGAGTCCCGCCGGCCTTCGCCGGGAACGCTCTACGACCTCGCCGACGTGCTCGCGGCCGAAGGGGACTACGACACCGCGATCCGGCTGATCCGCAAGGCCGATTCTCGCCTGCCCTATCCGGCCGGCGAGCGGCGCCTGCGCCAGTTCGAGATGCGCCGGGACCTCGAGGCGGCGTCGCGCACCTACCGCTCGCGCCACTTCGAGATCCGCTATCCGCGCGCGACCGGCGAGAGGTACGCGCGGCAGATCTCGACCGTTCTCGAGCACGAGCGCGCTCGCATCTCGCGTTGGGTGCCCGGCAGCGGCTCGGACCGGATCGAGGTCGACCTCTTCCCGCTCCAGCAGTTCTTGTCGAGCTACGGCGGCAGCGTCTCGGTGGCCGGACTCTTCGATGGCCGCGTGCGCGTGCCCTTCGCCGACTTGCGCAGTCTCCATCCGACGCTGGTCGCGATCCTCTCGCACGAGCTCTCGCACGCCATGATCGCCGCCGCGACCGATGACCTGGCTCCCAAGTGGTTTCACGAGGGGCTCGCGCAGCACGTCGAAATGGGCACGGGCAGGGTCAACCCGCTGCCCGATCTGGCGATCCAACAACACGCGATCTCGTTTCCGGCGATCGAGCCGATCCTCGCCGGCTTCGCCGAAGCGCAGCTCGTCGATCTCGCCTACGCCGAATCGGCCTGGGCGGTGCTCTTCCTCGAGACGCGGTGGGGCGTCGCCGCCCTGCATCGTCTGCAACGCCAGTTCGCCACCGGCGCCGACACCGCGGCGGCGATCCGCGCGGTGACCGGGTTGTCCCTCGCCGAGTTCGACCGGGCGTTCTGGAGCTGGGGCACGCGCGAGGCGCCGTCGGCGCGCAGCCTCGAAGTCCGTCGCTACGACCAGGAGCTCGATACGCCGCTCGAGCGCGCGCCCGAGCTCGCCGCGCTCGACCGTTCGCGACAGTTGGCGCCAGCGGATCCGGCGCGCGGGCTGTCGAACCCGGAGCGAGAGGCCTTCGCCGACTGGCACGCGAACTACCTCGCCCTCGCCGCGCCGGTCAAGACGGCCTACAAGCCGATCCTCGAGGCCTACCGCTCAGGCACCTCGGCGCCCTTTGCCGCCGACTGCGGGCGCCTTCAGGTCGAAAGCCGCAGGATGCTCGCCGACGGGCGCGCCTTCACCTCCAGCGACAACGACGTCAACCGCACGCTCGAAGAGGTCTACCGTCTGCTCGGCGAGCTCGGCGAGTCCTGCCGCGACGGCCGCCAGAACGAGTCGCGCGTCCTCTACGAACGGGCCGGCAAAGCCCTCTCCGTCGCCGCCGAAGCTCTCGCGGCCTGGGACGCGGCGCCCTGAGCGTCTCCCCCATGTCGTCCTGAGCACTCCCTCCCTGTCGCCCTGAGCGCTCCCTCCATGTCGTCCTGAGCGAAGCGAAGGACCTTGCGTGGCGAGCGTGGAATCGCTGTCTGCGCATCTTCAGGCGAGGGCGCAAGATCCTTCACTTCGTTCAGGATGACATTGGAGAGAGGGTTGAGGATGACATCGGGGGCGTTCAGGATGCCATTCGGGCCGTCGTCCTGAGCGCCTCCTCCCTGTCGTCCTGAGCGCCTCCTCCCTGTCGTCTTGAGCGCCTCCTCCATGTCGTCCTGAGCGCTCCCTCCCTGTCGCCCTGAGCGCCTCCTCCATGTCGTCCTGAGCGAAGCGAAGGACCTTGCGTGGCGAGCGTGGAATCGCTGTCTGCGCATCTTCAGGCGCCGGCGCCAGATCCTTCACTTCGTTCAGGATGACATTGGAGAGAGGGTTGAGGATGACATCGGGGACGTTCAGGGTGCCATT
Source organism: uncultured Acidobacteriota bacterium (assembly GCA_963700315.1). Lineage (GTDB taxonomy): Bacteria > Acidobacteriota > Thermoanaerobaculia > Multivoradales > JAGPDF01 > JACTMI01. The sequence goes on from CAVOXC010000013.1 coordinate 759,791, forward strand.
CGGGCCGTCGTCCTGAGCGCCTTTTCCATGTCGTCCTGAGCGCTCCCTCCCTGTCGTCTTGAGCGCCTCCTCCATGTCGTCCTGAGCGAAGCGAAGGACCTTGCGTGACGAGTGGGGAACCGCTGTCGGCGCTTCTTCAGGCGAGGGCGCAAGATCCTTCACTTCGTTCAGGATGACATCGGAGAGAAGGTTGAGGATGACATCGGGGACGGCCAGGATGACATCGGGGGCGTTCAGGGTGCCAGCGGGCAGATTCAGTGTGACGGTGGAGAGCGTTGGGGGCGACATCTGGAGCGATCAGGGCTATCGAGCCTCGTTTCCAATGCAAGATCGGGCGACCACTCTCACGACTCTTCGGTTCGTGAGCAAGAAACGCTACTTCGTCTACATCCTCGCCAGCTTTCGCAGGACCCTCTACATCGGGGTGACCGGTGAGTTGCGGCGGCGTATCGAGGAACATCGTCGCGGGACTGGCAGCGCGTTCGCCACACGGTATCGGGTTGCTCGGCTTGTCCACCTGGAGGGCTGCCGCTCCGCTCTCGATGCTCTTCGTAGAGAAAAGCAGCTCAAGGGGTGGAACCGACGGCGGAAAATCGCCTTGATCGAATCTGCCAATCCCGGTTGGCTGGACCTGTCTGAGGGGGATTTGCCCTGACGGGAAGGAGTCGGGACTTGTCCGGGAAGCCAGGACCCTCGGCCCTGCGCGAGCCGACGGTGCGCTCTTGCAGCGTCTCGCAAGGTCCTTCACTTCGTTCAGGACGACATCGGATCGGAAAGATGGGGACCGGTACGACTTTCCAGCGAGTGGCGTCTCTTTCCCTCTCAAGAGACTGTGGAAACCCGTACCTGTCTCCGTTCTTCCCTCCCTCCGAACCAGCGCTCAGCCAGAACGAACGGAGCGAGCGCTGACGCGGGAATTGTGAATCCTCGGCGAAGGGGAATCCGAGAACGAGCGCGCGAAGTCTACGAAACGGCGTCCTCGCCGCTCACGGTCCGAGCCGCCGAGGCGGCCCCCACGATCACGGCGAGGGTCACCGCGTTGGCCGGTAGCGTCAGCCCGAAGTCCGCGAGGCCGTGGATCAGCGCGGCGGCGAGCGCGCCGAGGCCGGCGAGCGCCGCGGCGCGGTCTTCGCTTCGAGCGCCCGCGAAAAGGATCCGGCGCAGGCGCATCGTCAGCACGACGACGGCCGCGAGCGCGAGGGCGAGCCCGACGACGCCGGTCGTCGCCGCGAGCTCCACCGGCTCCGAGTGCGCGTGGTGCCAGTCGCCCGAGGGAGCGTTCCCGTGGACCATCGGGAAGGCCTCGCGAAACGAGCCGAGTCCCGTGCCGGTCAGCGGAAAGCGCGCCCAGAGATCGACAGTCGCCAGCACCACCTCGATCCGGCCGCCCGACTGCAGCCGGTCGCCGCCGGCGCCGAGCAGTCGCCCGAGCCCCTCCTGGAAGCCGAGGTAGGAAACCAGCGCGACGCCCGCGAGCCCGGCGGCGAGGCCGCTCAGCGCCAGCCACCGCCGCCCCTTGCGCGTGCCGACCGCCGCGCCCTGGAGCGCCACGACGACGAGCGCCGCCAGCAATCCGGCGCGCGAACGGGTGAAGGCGAGCCCGACGAAGAGCGCGAACCAGGCGAACGCCGGCAGGCCGCCGCGCAGCAGGCGTTCCTCGACGCTGCCGCTCCGCGCCGCGCGCCGCACGCCCCACCAAGTGGCCGCGAACGCCAGCGCGAGCGCCAGCTCGAGGTAGAGCGCGGCGTGATTCGGGTTGACGAAGGTGCCGCGCAGGCGCGGTCCGAGATCGGGGAGCTCGACGCCCCAGAGCGTGTTCGAGCGGGCGATCCAGCGCTGCGCGCCGAAGAAGAGCTGAAAGAGCGCCGAGCCGAGGATCGCTCCGCCCAGCACCCGGCGCGCCCGCCGCGAAGCGCCGACGAGAGCGGCCGCGACCAGCGCCGCCGCGGCCGCGGCCCAATCGAGCGCCGCGAACCGGCTGGCGTTGGGAGCGAGCGAGAGCCGGATCGAGCCGGGCGCATCGAGACCGAGCGCCGCGGCGCCGGCCGAGACCAGCCGGGCATGCTCCGACGACAGCGCCGCGGCGAGGCCGGCCGGCCAGGCAAGGCTCTGGAGCACGCCGCAGAGAGCTACCGCGGCGAGCGCGGCGCCGGCGAGCGCCGCGGCGCGGACCCGCCGAGTCGGCGGTTCGGTCCAGAGCGCGAGGGCGAGAACGAGGAAAGAGGCGGCGGCGAGCCAGGAGCGGGCGCCGGCCCCGACGCTCGCGAACGGCAGCGGCGCCCAGACGACGAGCAGCGCCAGCGGAAGCGCCCGCGCCGACGGGTGACGTATCATCCCGCGGATGAAATCCAGCGCTCGCCTCCTGGGCGCCGTGATGATCGCGGCGCCGACGCTCCTCGCCCACCCGCTCGCGGCACAGTTCGCGCAGTATACGGCGCCGGGTCAGCAGCTCTACGATCCGATCAGCCGCAAAGACGCCCTCGATCGGGCGATCGAGGAGGCGCTCTGGCACTTCGGCCGGGGCGCGCTCGACCCCTACGTCGGAATCTCGGACCTCGCCTACCTCGAGAACCGCTCGAGCCAGACCGGAGCCAAGACCTCCGGGTGGACGGCGAGCGCCACCGCCGGCCTGCGCGGCTACTTCCCGGTCGGCTCGAAGACGACGATCGCGGCCTTCGCGCTGCCCCAGTACGTCTGGTTCGAGAAGAGCTCGGACGCGAACCGGATCAACCAGCGCCTGGGAGTGGGCATCTTCACCTACTTCAATCACCTCGGCATCGAGATCAAGGGGTCGCGCGTCGAGGACTTCGGCTACGTCACCAGCGAGAGCGCGCAGAGGATCTCGTCCCGGTCGGACTCGGTGACGGCGGAGCTCGAGGTGCCGATCGGCAGACGCATCTCGCTTGTCGGCGGCGGCGGCGTGGCGAGCAGCCAGAACGATCTGGGCGAAGACCCGCTGGCGACCGCGCCCTACTCCGACCTCGACAACGACTCGAGCTCCTGGCGCGCCGGCCTGCGCTTCTATCTCACCTCGACCTTCTCGCTCACCACGGACTACGGCGAGTCGGACGCCGATTTCGCCGACGGCGCGCGGGACCGCTCGAACTCCGGCGACTCCTGGGGAGTCGGCATCTCCTGGCGGCGGCCCAAGACCGGCGCCTCGGTCTCGTTCCGGCGCTCGACTCTCGAGCCGAAACCGGGATCCGAATTCGAGGGCTTCGAGGGCGACACCTGGAACGGCGAGATCTCCTGGTCGCCGCGGGAGAAGTTCGGGCTGAGCCTCTACTCGCGCCGGAACCTCGGCTACACCCTGGATGCCGAGGAGTCGTTCTTCATCGACGACCGCCTGGGCGTGCGGGTGCAGATGGGCATCGGCTGGCGTTTCCAGCTCTCGCTCTTCTCGGAGCAGGGAAAGCTCGATTACGGCGCGGGCAAGAGCTCGACCTCGAGCCGCAGCGACGACCTGACCGCCTGGGGCGCGGAGCTGTCGTTCCCGCTCGGCCGGCGCTTCCGCTTGCGGACCGGCTTGCGCCGGACCGAGGTGGATTCCGTGGTCCCGGGCGCCGGCTACCGGCTCGACGAGATCGTCGGCAACGTCGGCTTCGGCCTCGGCGGATCGGGCGCGACCTGGTTCTGAGCCGGCGCGGTTCCTGTGGGCGGCGGGCTCGGAGAGTAGAATAGAGGGCTCGCGATGCGTCCTGCCCACCGTCTACCCCTCCTGTCTCTCCTCCTGGCGGCCCTCGCGGGCGCGGGATCGGCTCAGGCGCCCGCCGAAGCGCCCGCGGGCACCTACAGGCTGGGCCCGCGCGACCTGATCGCCATCAAGGTCTTCGAGGTGCCCGAGCTCAATGTCGAGACCCGGGTCTCGGAGCGGGGCACCGTCAATCTCCCGCTGATCGGCGACGTCGCCGCCGAGGGGCTGACCGCGGAGGAATTCGAGGCGAAGCTCGAGGAGCTGCTCGAGTCGCGCTACGTCAATCGCGCCTCGGTCTCGATCCAGGTCCGCGAGTTCCGCTCGCGGCCGATCGTGGTGATGGGCGCGGTCAAGAGCCCCGGCAACCTCGCCTTCCCCGGTCGCTGGTCGCTGTTCGAGGCGCTCGCCGCCGCGGGTGGCCTGTCGGAGAATCATGGCGACTACGTCTACGTGCTCCGGCGCGCGGCCAACGGCTTGACCGACCAGGTCTCGGTGCGGGTCGACGACCTGATGTTCAAGGGGGACCCCCGGGTCAACCTGCCGATCTACGCCAACGACGTAATCAACGTGCCGACCCCGGTCGAGGTCAAGATCTTCTGCCTCGGCGCCGTCGGCGCGCCGGGCGCTCAATCGTTCAAGAGCACCGAACGGGTGACCGTGCTGACAGTGATCTCGCGCGCGGGCGGACTCTCCTCCCGGGCTTCCAAGAAGATCTCGATCAAGAAGCGCCGCGGCGAGTCGCTGCAGCAGGAGGTCGAGGTCGACTACAAGAGGATCCTCGCCGGCAAGGAGCCCGACCTCGTGCTCGAGGACGGCGACGTGCTGGTGGTCAAGGAGTCCCTGTTTTGACAGCAAGAAACCCTTCTTCGACAGAGCTCGAGCTCCAACGCGAGCTGCTCGAGCCGGAGAGCGAATTCCACGTCACGGACTACCTGCGGGTCTTCCAGGCGCGCTGGCGGCTGATCGCTCTCGTCACCCTGTTGGTGCTCGCGGTGGCCGTGGCCCAGTTCGCGATCACCCCCAAGGAGTTCCGGGCGACCACGCTGATCCAGATCGACCGCAAGGTCTCCGTGCCCCTCGGCCGCGCGCAGGACGCCTGGATGGAGAACTACTGGAACGTCGAGTACTACCCGACCCAGTACCGGCTGCTGTCGAGCCGGGGCATGGCCGAGCGGGTGGTGCTCAACCTGCGGTTGCACGAGGACGCCGCTTTCAATCCCGGGGGCGCGGCCGTCCGTGCGGCCGGCGGGACGGTGTCGGCGGCCGACGACGAGGCGGCGATCGGCGCGCTCGCGGGCATGGTGCTGGGCGGGCTCGAGATCAACCCGCTCCAGCGCACGATGCTGGTCGAGATCTCCTACCGGAGCGGCAATCCCCTGCTCGCGGCGCGGGTCGCCAACGGCGTCGCCGACGCCTACATCGACTGGGGCATCGAGAACCGCTCCGAGTCCGCGGGCAAGGCCTCGGTCTTTTTCGCCCAGCAGATCGAGTCGCTGAAGCAGGAGATCCAGGACAAGGAGAACCAGCTCCAGGCCTATTCGAGCCGGACCGACATCGTCTCGCTCGACCCGGCGACCAATGTCACCCTGCGCAAGCTCGAGGCGCTCAACCAGGACTACATCTCGGCCGTCTCCGAGCGGATCAGCCACGAGGCGCGGCTGTACGAGGTCAACTCGCTGACCCCGGACCGCGCGGCGGAGGTGCTCGACGACCCGCTGGTCAGCCAGCAACGCGGCTCGCTGCTCGAGCTCGAGCGCGAGTACGCTTCGAAGCTCAACCTCTACAAGCCGGAGTGGCCGGCGATGGTCGAGCTCGCGGGGCGGATCGACCAGATCAAGCGCAACATGCGCGTGGTCGTGGGCGAGGCGCTCGACAAAGCGCGCGAGACGGCGCGGGCGGAGCACCAGACCAACCTGCGGCGCGAGCAGTCGCTGATCGCCGAGCTCAACCGGGTCAAGGCCGAGAACCGCCAGCTCAACTCCGCGGCGGTCGAGTACAACAACCTGCAGGTCGAGATCTCGACGCGGCGCTCGCTGCTCGACGAGCTCTTCCGCAAGCAGTCGGACACCGACGTCACCTCGCGCTTGCAGGCGCAGGGGGAGTCGAACGTCCGGGTGGTCGACCGCGCGCTGGTGCCGGGCGTGCCCTTCCGCCCCTCGCTCAAGCGCAGCCTGACGCTCGGTCTCGGCGGCGGGCTGATGGCGGGGATCGGCCTCGTGCTGCTCCTTCAGTACATGGACAGGACGGTCAAGAGCACCGAAGAGATCGAGCGGCAGCTCGGCATCCCCGTGCTCGCGACGATTCCCGACGTCTCGAGCGAGTCGAAGGGGTACGGCCTGCTCGGTCGCTACGGCTATGGCTACGGCTACGGTTACGGCTACGGCTACGGCGAGCTGAAGAAGAACAAGGTGCGGGAGAAGGGCGCGCGCGTGCGCAAGCGCGCCGCCGAGGAGAACGTCCAGATCGAGCTCCTCCCGCTCAAGCGCCCCCGCCTCGCGGTGGCCGAGGCCTACCGCGCGCTGCGCACGGCGCTGCTGCTCTCGACCGCGCGCGAGCTCAAGACGCTGGTCGTCACCTCGGCCGTGCCGAGCGAGGGCAAGACCTCGACCGCGGCGAACCTCGCGGTGGTTCTGGCGCAGCTCGGCAAGCGGGTGCTCCTGGTCGATGGCGACCTGCGCAAGCCGCGCGTTCACGAGGTCTTCCGGATCGCCAACAAGCTCGGCCTGGTCAACTACCTGACCCACAGCGCGGAGCTCGAGCAGGTGGTCTTCCGTACCGAGATCGACAACCTCCACCTCACTCCCTCGGGGCCGATCCCACCCAACCCTTCGGAGCTGATCTCGTCGCCGCGGATGACGGAGTTTCTCGACTTCGTCCGCGAGCACTTCGACATCGCCGTGATCGACACCGCGCCGGCGCTGGCGGTGACCGACGGCATCCTGCTCGGCGCCAAGACCGACGGCGTCGTTCTCTGTATGCGCGCCGGCCACCTCCAGCGCCGCGACGCCAAGACTTGCCGCGACCGGTTGGTGCAAGCGGAGGTGAAGCTGCTGGGCGCCGTGCTCAACCGCCATCACTCGATCGAAGGGCGCTACCGCGGTGGCTACAGCTACGAGGCCTACGGCAGCTCGGAGACGCCTGCCGCCAAGGGCGGAGTCGCGGCGCTGTGATCGATCTGCATGCGCATGTCTTGCCGGGCGTCGACGACGGCCCGGCGGCCCTCGGTCCGGCGCTCGAGATGTGCCGGATGGCGACAGCGGACGGCTGCACCCAGCTTGTCGCGACGCCGCACCAGCGCCGTGACCCCTGGCCGACCGACGACCCCGCGCAGCTGGCGGCGGTCCTCACGGCTCTCAGCGCAGCGACCGGCGGCCGGCCCACGCTCCACCTCGGCGGCGAGGTGCGGGTCGACTCGGAGTTGCTCGAAGAGCTCGACGCGGCGGGGCGCGCCGGCATCCAGACCCTCGCCGGCTCCCGCTACATCCTGCTCGAGTTCGACCCGGGCGGCTTCGGGCCCGAGCCGGTCGAGCTGATCCGCGACGTCAGGGCGCGCGATCTGGTGCCGGTGGTCGCGCATCCGGAGATCACGCCCTTCTTCTGGCGCGCGGACGAGAACCCGCTGCCGCGCATGGTCGAGGCGGGAGCGCTGCTGCAGATCACCGGCGCGAGCGTCGCCGGCGACTTCGGGCGTGCTCCCCGCGAGCGCGCCTGGGAGCTGCTCGAGGCCGGACTGGTCCACTTCGTCGCGAGCGACGCCCACCGCCCCGACTGGCGCCCGCCCGGCCTCTCCCGCGCGCGGCGCGCCATCGCCGCGCAACTGGGCGAAGAGGTCGCGCGGCTTCTGACCGAGACCAACCCGCTCGCCGTGGTCGAGAACCGCGCGATCGAGTCCCCGGTGCGCGAGGAAGCGATCTGATGCGACCGGCGCCTGCTCTCGGCGGGGCGATCCTGGCGCTCGCGCTGGCCGTCCCTGTCGCCGCCGCCAACCAGGTGGCCGATCCCTTCTACTCCGACCTCCTGCGCAGCGGCACCCAGGCGCTCGAGCGGGGCGATGCCAACCGCGCTGCCGAGGAGCTGAGGCTCGCCTGCTTCGGCATGCTCGAGCAGCCGCCGCAGCTTGCGGTCTGCCTCGTGCGGCTTTCTATCGCCCAGGCGAAGCTCGGCGAGCAGGAGGAGTTTCTCGCGACGTTCCGCCGCCTCGAAGAGATCGAGAGCCGCTTCGGCTCGTACCGCGGTGCCGAGCTGACGCCGGCCGAGCGCGCCGGCTTCGAAGCGCAGGCGCTCGACTGGGTCGCTCCCGAGATCCTCCGGTCGCTGCCCGGATTCGCGCCGGCGCTGCGCGAGCGCGAGATCGCCGCGGTGCGCGCGCTACCGGCGAACCGGCGGCTGCCGGAGATCCAGAAACGGCTGGCGGCCGAGCCGGACGAGCTGCTCTGGAAGGTCATGGCCGCCGAGCTCGACCTCGACGACGGCAAGCCGGAGCGGGCGGCCGCCTACCTGCAGGGCGTCGAGCCCGCGGCGGACTCGGGCCGTATCGCCTGCCTGCGCGGCCGCGCCCGCGCCGAGGCGGGGCGTTGCGCGCCTGCGGTCGCGGACCTCGCGCTCTGCGCGCAGCGGGGCAAGAGCGAAGCGCTGCTCGCTCCGGACCTCGCCTGCCTCATCGAGCTCGAGCTCTGGAGCCAGGCGCGGGCGCTGCTCGCGAGCGCCGACCCGAGCCTGCGCGATCGTGGCGCGATCCGGCGCCTCGCGCGGAAGATCCCAGACGAGCCGAAGGTCGAGCCGCCACCGACGCAGGCAGTGGCCGTGGTGGAGGGCGAGGGCGAGCTCGCGGCGGACAGCGCATCGGCGGCACCGGTGGAAGATCCCGAGCCGGCTGGGGCGAGCTCCGTTCAGGATCGCACCGAGCCCGCGAAGTCCGCGCGCCCCTCGGACCAGGGGCTCTCCGACGAGCTCGGCGCCGCCGATCAGCGCAAGATCGCCCGCGCGCGGCGCGAGCTCCGCGCCGCGCGGACCGCCGCCGAGCTCGACGGCGCCTTCGCGCTGGCCCAGGAGCTCGCCCGGGCCCATCCCGAGCGGCCCGAGATCCAGCTTCTTGTCGGCGAGATCCACTACCGCGCCTCGCGCTGGCCGCAGTGCGCCGCCGCCTACGGCGCCGGCGGACCGGCGGGCCCCGAAGATCCGACCCAGCGCTTCTACATGGCCGTCTGCCTCTACGAAGCGGGCGAGCGCGCGCGCGCGGCCCAGGTCTCCGCGACCGGGCTCGACCGGCTGCCACGCACCCCCTTCGTCCAGGCCTACCTCGACCGCTTCGCCGCCGCGAGGCGCTGAGGGGAAGCTCCTCCGCTGCAACTCTCGAAGTCGTCCTGAGCGCAGCGACGGACCATGCGGCGACTCGCGCTGTCGTCCCGAGCGCAGCGAAGGACCTTGCGACAACTCTCGATGTCGTCCTGAGCGCAGCGAAGGACCTTGCGTGATGGGTGGGGAATCGCTGTCTGCGCTTCTTCAGGCGACGGCGCAAGATCCTTCACTTCGTTCAGGATGACATTGGAGCGAGGGTTCAGGATGACATTGGAGCGAGGGTTCAGGATGACATCGAAGAGAGGATTCAGGATGACATCGGAGAGAGGGTTCAGGCTGACATTGGGGGGTGTAAAGGGTGACGTCGGAGGCGTTCCGGGTGACGGGGGAGATCGCTCGGGGTGCCATCGAGCGGGGCGCTCGCCCTACCTCTGGCACGAACGAGCCGGCAATCCCGCCAACCAGAACCGAGAACCGGGTTAGAATCAGCGCTGTTGCGGATCCAGCGAGCTCGCCGAACTTGACCAGCTCCGCGAGGGCGCGTGCTCTCGCGCCGGATGCCGCGCTACGAGGAGCCGAACGATGAAAGCCGTCCGACTCACAGGAGTGCTGTTGCTCACGACCGCCACCGCCGTCTCGGCGCAGCGCGGGCCCTCCGACATCTCCGTCGGTCCGCTCGCCTGCCTGCCGCAAAAGGGCAACGGCGTCGTGACCGCGACGGTCTCCCCCGAGGTGCCAGGCGCCACCGTGCGTCTCTTCTTCCGCCGCCTGAACATCGAAGTCGAGGACTTCTACTACGTCCAGATGGAGCCCGTGGGCGCCGGCCAGTACTGGGGCGTCTTCCCGGTTCCGGACGGCAGCAACATCGACAAGAAAGAGCTGAAGTCCGATGGCGACCCGCCGCCGCAGCCCTGGGCGGCCTGGTGGAAGGCCAAAGAAGCCTCCGACGACCGGGATCCCAACGGCGACCTCGACAAGAAAGTGATCCAGGAGCGCGCGAGCCTCGGCAAGAAGGAGAAGCGCGCCTGGATGGCGGCGAAGAGCGACGCCGAGCTCCAGACCTGGCTCGAGGCGCAGCGTTCCGAGCCGGCCGAGTTCTTCGTCGCGGTCTACGACGTCAACGGCCAGCGGGTCGCCGCTTCCGACATGCGCGTCGCCGACGTCCAGGGCGAGTGCCGCGTCAGCCTGACGCCCCAGCAGCAGGGCATGGCGCGCAACATGACGGTGGGCGAGACCGGCGGCTGGCAGAAGGGCATCCAGCCCTTCCACTGGCAGTGCGACGGCATCGTCACGAGGATCGACCCGGTGCGCGTGCGCCGCGCCGACGAGACCTGCCGCGCATGCATCATCAAATGAGCCGGGGAGTGGACGCTTCCTTGACGCGTTCCGAATGGGGCCGTAGCATTCCGGAGACCCCGGGAAGTACCAGGGACATGACCATGAGAGCCTTCCGACAGGCCGCAGCGATGCTCCTGCTCGTCTCCGGCGCCGCGCTGGCGCAGACGCCGGGCATCGGCATCGAGATCGAAGAGCCGCAGTGCATCCCGCAGAAGGAGAACGGCGTCGTCTACGCGCGGATCCTCCCCGAGGTGCCGGGCTCGAACGTCCGCCTCTTCTTCCGCCGCATGAACCTCGAAGTCGAGGACTTCTACTACACCGAGATGGAGCCCGTCGGCGGTGGCCGCTACTGGGGAGTCTTCCCGGTTCCCGAGAGCTCGAAGTTCCCGAAGAAGAACCTCGAGCGCAGCGACGCGCCGCCGCCCGACCCCTGGGCAGCCTGGTGGAAGGCCAAAGAGGCCTCGGACGACCGCGACCCCAACGACGATCTCTCCGATCAGGTGATCCGCGAGCGCGCGCAGACGGGCAAGACCGAGGGGCGCGACTGGCTGCAGCCGCTCAGCGACGCCGAGTTCCAGGACTGGCTCGAGCAGCAGAACACCGAGCCCTCCGAGTACTTCGTCGCCGTCTACGACGCCCAGGGCGAGCGCACCGCTGTCTCCAACATGTTCGTCGTGCCCGTCAGCAAGGACTGCAGGGTCACGCTCTCGCCGCAACAGGCCGGCCTTGCCCAGAACCTGATCGTCGGCGAGACGGCGCAATGGCAGCAGGGCGAGGCGGTCTTCCACTGGGAGTGCACCGGCGTCGTCAGCCGCTTCGACCCGTACCGGATCCTGCGCGCCGACAACAGCTGCCGCGCCTGCATCGTCGCTTGGTGGTGGCCGACCACGGCCGCGGCCGGAGCGGTCGGCGCGTTGATCGCGATCAACAACGATCAGCCGGGGGCGCCGGCGCCGACCCCGACGCTCACCCCGACGCCGACGCCGCCGGGCCCCACGCCGACCCCGACAGCGACGCCGACGCCGACGCCGACACCACCGGGCCCGACGCCGACGCCGCGGCCGCCGACCCCGACGCCACGGCCGCCGACGCCGACGCCGACGCCGCCGAATCCGTCGCCGGTGCAGGGCAGCGCGACGCCGCCGCCGGGCATGGGCGGGCTCTGATCGACGCGCCGGCTCGCGCCGGCCACCGGGAGCAAGACTCGTATCGACAGCGCCGGGAGCTTCCGAGCTTCCGGCGTTTTTTCGTTCGCGGCTGGATGCGGAGACCCTGACTCGTCCGATGTGCGGCATCTGCGGCATCTACAGCTATCGCGCCGGGGCTCCCGCGCCGGATCCCGAAGAGCTGCGCCGGACCGGGGAGGCGATGGCCGCGCGCGGACCCGACGGCGCCGGCGAGTGGCGATCGGAAGATGGCGCCATCGCGCTCGGCCACCGCCGCCTCGCCATCCTCGACCTCTCGCCGGCCGGCGCCCAGCCGATGGCGAGCGCCGACGGTCGCTACCGCATCGTCTACAACGGCGAGATCTACAACTTCCGCGAGCTCCGGCGCGAGCTCGAGCAGAGCGGCGAGCGCTTCCGCACCGAGAGCGACACCGAGGTCCTCCTCGCGCTCTGGGCGCGCGAGGGGGACCGGAGCCTCGGGCGCCTGCGCGGCATGTACGCCCTCGCGATCTGGGACGGCGTCGAGCGGTCGCTCACGCTCGCGCGCGATCCGTTCGGCATCAAGCCGCTCTACTACGCTGTCGCCGGAGGCCTCGTCCGCTTCGCCTCGCAGGTGCGCGCCCTCGAGGCGGGCGGAGCGCTCTCGCGCGAGGTCGACCCGGCGGGCCTCGCCGGCTTCCTGCTGTGGGGGAGCGTGCCGGAGCCCTGGACCATCCGCCGCGACATCCGGGCGCTCCCGGCCGGCCACCTGCTCGTCGTCCGCGACGGCGGCGCTCGGCGCGCCGCGACGGACCGCCGCCGCGCTCGAGCCGCCCGAACAGGACGAGGCCGAAGCGCTCGAGGCGAGCGTCCGCGCCCACCTCGTCTCCGACGTGCCGGTCGCGGTCTTCCTCTCCGCTGGCCTCGACTCCGCGCTCGTCGCCGCGCTCGCGGCCAAGAACCTCGCCGAGCCGCCGACCACCTTCACGGTCACCTTCGAGGGTTGGGAGAGGAGCGCCCGCGACGAGGGGCCGCTCGCCCGCCAGATCGCCGAGGCGCTCGGCACGCGCCACGTCGAGCGCCGCCTCGGCCGCGCCGAGGTCGCCGCCCTCTGGCCGGCCGCCGTCGCCGCCATGGACCAGCCGTCGATCGACGGCTTCAACACCTTCGTCGTCGCCCGCGCCGCCCACGAAGCCGGCATCAAGGTCGCCCTCTCCGGCCTCGGCGGCGACGAGCTCCTCGGCAGCTACCCCTGCCTTCCGCGACGTCCCCCGCTGGACCGCCTGGGCGCGCCGCCTCGGCAAGGTGCCAGCCTCTTGGCGCGCCTGGCCGGCGCTGGCGCGAGCCGCAGCGCCTTCGTTGCGAAAGCTACCTGGACTAATAAAGTACGGTCAAAGCGTTCCGGGATCGTATTTTCTCCGTCGCGGGCTCTTCCTGCCCGAAGAACTTTCGGCGATTCTCGGCGCCGAGCTCGCCCACGAAGCCCTCGCCGCCTACGATCCTCTTGCGTACGCCCAGGCGACTCTTGCCCAACCCGCCTCCTTACGCCCCATGTCATCCTGAGCGAAGCGAAGGATCTCGCGAGACGAGGACCCCACCGCCCCCCACCGATTCCTGGCGCCAAGTCCAACAGCTCGAGATCCGCCCTCTACATGAGGAACCAACTCCTCCGCGACAGCGACTGGGCCGCCATGGCCTCGAGCCTCGAGCTGCGCGTCCCGCTGGTCGACGTCCCCCTCTGGAAACAACTGGAACGAAACGACTTCGAGCCCGCCAAGAGCCGTGGCAAGGCCGCCACCCTGCGCGCCGTCGCCAAACGGCTGGCACCTGGTCTGCCGGAGGAGCTCTGGGATCGCCCGAAGTCGGGCTTCGCCGTGCCGGTGGCGGAGTGGATGTTCCCCCCGAAGGCGGGGGAGCCCGACACGCCCGGCCTCGGCTCCCGCCGCATCGCCCTGCGCCTGCTCGAGGAGCTCGGCCTGTGCGCGCGCTGATCGCGACGATTCCGCCCGCGCGCGGCGGCGTGCCGGCGATGCTCCGCGCCGCGCTCCGGCTTGCTCGGCGAGAAAGGCATCGAGACCGAGGTCGCCTGGTACGAGCCCTACGGCATGACGCCGCGGCTCTCCGTCCCCTCCTACCGCCTCGGCACCCGCCGCCCGGCCGCCGAGCGGCGCGAGGTCGAAGGCGCCGCGGCCGGCCACGCCATCGGCGCCTGGCTCCCCGAGCTCGAGTTCACCCACTACTGGCCGACCCGCCTCTGGCGCGAGCGGATCGCCGCCGCCGACCTCCACCTGGTCGTCTCCGGCAGCCGCATGGCCGGCCTCGCCTACCAGCGCACCGGCACGCCGTTCCTGGCTTGGGTGGCTTCCGACTGGCACGGCGACCGGAAGGACCGGGTGCGCGCGTTTCCAGCGCCGCGGCGGCTTCTCGACCGGTCTGGTCGTCAGTCGCCGACGCTGCACGCGCGGCTCGAGCGGCGCATCCTGCGCACTCCGAGGCCGACTCTCTGGCGCTCTCGACGCGTCGCGACGCGACCGGGCCTCGAGTCGCGCGCAGGCCACGTCCGCCATCGACGGTCCTGCCATCGACGGTCGTTTCGCTCCGGACCCCGACCGGAGTCGGTTGCCCGGGCGCATCGCCTTCGTCGGCCGTTTCGACGATCCTCGCAAGAACCTGCCGCTCTTCCTCGACGCGCTCGAAGGGCCGCGCGCCGCAGGGCGTGGCGCTGACCGCGCTGGTCATCGGCGGAGAGCCGAGCGCGGCGTGCGCGGCGAGCGCGCTGACGCGCCGGGGCCTGGACGGGGCGGTCGAGCTTCGTTCCCTACTTGCCGCCGGCGCCGCTCTCGGAACGGCTGCGTGCCTCGACGTCGTCGCCGTGACGTCGCATCAGGAAGGGCTCGGGATCGCCGCACTCGAGGCGATGGCCTCGCGGCTGTCCCGTCGTCTCGACTCGCTGCGGCGGGCCGGAGGAGTACGTCCTCGACGGCGAGAACGGCTTCCTCACGGGCTTCGACGCTGGCGAGATCGCGTCGCGCTTCGATCGCAGGTGTGCGAGGACCGCGCGCTGCGCGAGCGACTGTCGGCCGGGGCGCGGCGGACGATCGAGATCGGATACTCTCTGCCCCGAGCGCGCGAGATCCTCGACCGCGAGCTCGAGATCCTGAAGCGGCCAGAAGGACCGGATCCGGCATGAAGAAGATCCTGGTTACCGGCGGCGCAGGCTTCATCGGAGCGAACGCGGCGCGCCGCTTCGCTGCCGGCGACTGGGCCGTCACGGTCCTGGACGATCTGTCGCGGAGGGGTTCGCCGGAGAACCTCGAATGGCTGCGCGGCGAGGCCCGGTTCGAGCTTCGAGCGCGCGGACGTCCGCGACGCCGAGAGGGTCGAGGAGATCGTCGCCGCCCTCCGGCCCGACGTCGTGCTCCACCTCGCCGGCCAGGTCGCCGTCACGACCTCGGTCGCCGACCCGCGGACCGACTTCGAGATCAACGCGCTCGGCACCTTCAACGTGCTCGAGGCGGTGCGACGGACAAGCCCCGAGTCGATCCTGCTCAACGCCTCGACCAACAAGGTCTACGGCAAGCTCGAGGACCTCGAAGTCGAGCAGCGCGACGGACGCTGGGCGTTCCGCGACGCGCCGCACGGCATCGCCGGAGAGCACAGCCACTCGACTTCCACTCCCCCTACGGCTGCTCGAAGGGGGTCGCCGACCAGTACGTGATCGACTACGCGCGGATCTACGGCTTGCGCACGCTCACCTTTCGTCAGTCCTGCATCTACGGCACCCGTCAGATGGGCGTCGAGGACCAGGGATGGGTCGCCTGGTTCACCATCGCCTCGGTGCTCGGCCGGCCGGTCTCGATCTACGGCGACGGTCGCCAGATCCGCGACCTGCTCTGGATCGACGACTTGCTCGACCTCTACGAGGCGGGCATCGCCGGCGCCGAGCGAGGAGTCACCGGCGCATTCAACGCCGGCGGCGGCGCCGGACAACACTCTCTCGTTGCTCGAGCTGCTCGACCTTCTCGAGCGCCTCGAACGGCCGCCCGCTCGAAGTCCGCTTCGACGCCTGGCGGCCTGGGGACCAGAGGGTCTTCGTCTGCGACACGGCAAGAGCGGAGCGCGATCTCGGCTGGCGCCCCCGACGACCGTCGCCGAGGGCGTCGCCCGACTTCACCACTGGATCCGCTCCGAGCGGGAGCTGTTCGAGCGGCACTTCGGGACCGCGGCTTGAGCGCTCGCGCCGCCTCGCAGTGACCTCGCAGCCCGCCCCGCCCCACCTCCTCGTCGTCGCCCCTTCGGCGTATCCGCTGGGGGGCGTGGCGACTTGGCTCGACGACCTCGTTCCCGGCCTCGAGCGCGCCGGCTGGCGGGTAACGGTCGGCCTCACGGCGGGGCGCCACCACGACGTGTCGCGCCTATCTGGAGCGCCACCACTTCCCCCGGGTGGTCGAGATCGAGGCCCCGACCGGAACGCGGGAGGGCCGGCTCCGCGCGATCGAGGCGCTGATCGAACGCGAGCGGCCCGACTTGGCACTTTCGTTCAACGTGCCCGACCTGGTTGACGCAGTGCTGCGCCGGCGCGCTGGTCGGGGTGGCGGAGTGCGGGTCGCGTCGACTTTGCACGCGATCCAACCTGACCTGCTGCGGAACCTGCGCGCGTGGGCCGGCGCGATCGACGGCGTCATCGTCACCAACAAGCTCGTCGCTCGGCTCGCGACGTCGATCGGTGGGATCGAGCCGGACCGGGTCGCTATGCACCCTACGGTGTCGCGGCGCCCGCAGGCCGCTCGGGCGCCAGGCGAACCGGCGACTCGCTTCGGGTCGGTTTCTGCGGCCGGCTCGACAGCTTCCAGAAGCGAGCGGGCGACCTGGTGCCGATCCTCGAGGAGCTCGACCGCGCGGGCGTGGCCGCAGAGCTGTGGATCGCGGGGGCAGGACCGGAGGAGGGGGAGCTCCGGCGACGACTGGCGCGCCGAATCGACGCCGGTTCCGTTCGCTTTCTCGGATCGCTCGATCGCTCCGCGCTCGCCACCGAGCTCTACGGCGCGATCGATGTCCTGCTCGTGACCTCGTTCTGGGAGACAGGTCCGATCGTCGCCTGGGAGGCGATGGCGGCGGGCGTACCGGTGGTATCCAGCGCCTATGTCGGTTCCGGCCTCGAGGCGAGCCTGCGCGACGGCGAGA
Organism: uncultured Acidobacteriota bacterium; assembly: GCA_963700315.1. Lineage (GTDB taxonomy): Bacteria > Acidobacteriota > Thermoanaerobaculia > Multivoradales > JAGPDF01 > JACTMI01. The sequence continues at coordinate 776,450 of CAVOXC010000013.1, forward strand.
ACTGCCTGCTCTTCCCGGTCGGGGATGCGCCGGCGGCGGCGGCGTGCCTCGCCAGGGCAAGGCGATCCAGAGGTCGCGGATCGGCTTCGCCGAGGCGCCGAGCGGCTTGGTCGAGGAGCGCTACTCCCTGGCGAAGGCGATCGCGCATGGGATGACGCGCTACGCGCCCTCCTCGCTCCCCGCGCTCCTCGCTCGCCAGGCGCCATCGCTCGGCGTCGCACCCGCCGGCCGGCTCGACCGCGTGGCTCGGCCCAGGTGTCGCCGAGACCCTGCGGTTCTCTCGGTCGTCGCTTCGAACATGAGGAGCCGGGGGGCGAATGGCCGCACGCCCTTACGGCGCCGGAGCCCGAGGCCGAAGCGGAGTTCTGGCGAGCCGCCCGGATCGAAGACGGAGCGTTGTCGAGGCCGCCCGATGATCAGCGTCGCGATCTGCACCTTCGATCGGGCCGCGAGCCTGGCCCGGACGCTCGAGACGCTCGCTGCGCAGCGTGGCGTCGATTTCGCCTGGGAGCTGCTGATGGTCGACAACAACTGCCGGACTCGACGCCCGAGGTGGCCGACTTCGTTCGCGCAGCGCTTCCCGCTGCGCCGGGTGGCGGAGCCGGCCCAGGGGCTCTCCCACGCGCGCAACCGCGCGCTCGCAGAGGTTCGGGGCGATCTGCTGCTCTTCACGGACGACGACGTGCGGCTCGATCCCGGCTGGCTGCGCGCGTACGTCCGAAGCGGCGCGCGAGCCTTCCGGCGGCCGAGTTCTTCGCCGGGCGGATCCTGGTCGACTGGGAGGGCGAGCCGCCTCGCTGGTTCCGGCAGGAGACCGCGCACCTGTTCGATGGCGTCCTGGTGGGCTACGACCTCGGTGCCGAGACGCGCGCGCTCGCGGCCGCCGAGCCGCTGCCGATCGGCGCCAGCTTCGGTCTGCGGCGCGTCGCTGTTCGAGCGCTACGGTTAGTTCCGCGCGGACCTCGGCGTGCGCGGCCCGAGAACGGCCGCGGCGAGGAGAGCGAGTACCTACTGCGCGCCCGGCGCTCGGGCGCGCTCGGCGTCTACGTCGGCGACCGCGCTTCTGCCACCATCCCGTCGATCGGCGCCGCTTCGAGCTCGCTCGCCTCTACCGGCACGGCATCGCGAGTGGCATTGCGCACCGGAAGATCCGCGCGCCCGAGCAGCCGCGGCTCGCGCGCGCGCGCGATGCTCCACCTGCTCCGAGGCGCCTTCCAACTGCTCAAGGGGCGTGGCGACCACTTCCGGCGCTGCGTGCTCAACTGCGGCATCGAAATCGGCATGCGACGCTCATTCGAGCGGGACCCGCGGATGAGCGCGCCGGAGGTCTCGGTGGTGCTCGCCGTTCGCGACGACGCGGCGGGTCTCGAGTCGGCGGCGCGCAGCATCCTGGCAGCAGGTCGATGTCGATCTCGAGCTCATCGTGGTCGACGATGGGTCGATCGACGAGACCGTCCGACTGCGCTCGCTCGCCTCGCCGCCGCGGATCGGCGCGTGCGAGCGATCCACGGTGAGCCGGAATGGGCTGACCGCGGCGCTGATGCTCGGTTGCTCGGCGGCGCGTGCGGAGCTTATAGCGCGGCACGACGCCGGCGACGTCTCGACGCCCGACCGTCTCCAGCGACAGGTCGCAGGTGCTTCGGAGCCGAACCCGAAGCGACCTTGGTCTCGTGCTGGACGCGTCTGCCTCGGACCGGAGGGCGAGGAGCTGCAGGTCGTCACGGGTCGGCTCGAAGACGCGGCGCCGGTCGAGCTCGACCCGAGCGATGAGCCGCGACGAGCTCGGTTGGACCTTCGTCGCACGGGTCGGTGGTCTTCCGCAAGTCGTCCTACGATGCGGTGGGCGGCTATCGGCGCGGAGTTCTGTCCTGGCCCAGGACTGGGACCTCTGGTGGCGGCTCTCGGAACGGGGTACTTTGCCGCGGTGCCGGAGGTGCTGTACACGCGGACGCTGTCACGCTCGCTCTCTTTCCCATCGCTTGGCGACGCGCAACGACGCTTCGGTCAATTGGCGCGCGCGGCGGCAATGGCTCGACGACTCGCAGCGAGAGTCCGAGGAGCCGATGCTCTGCACGCTCGCGAGCTGGCGGCACGTCTACGACAGTCGCGATGGGATCGGCGGCTCCGAGGCTCAAGGCCTCTACTTCATCGGTTCGCTGCTGCAGGTCGCGCGGCGACCGCCGGGCGCGTGGCTATTTTCGGCGTGCGGTCGATGAAGAACCCGCTGCTGGCGCGCGCGTGGATTCGGTGGTTGCAGAGTCTGGCCATGAGGCTCTCGATCGTCATCGCCGACGCTCGACCGGGGCGAGGTCCTGCTTCGGACGTATCGCAGGCCGTCCGCGCCATTCAGCCGCGCACGTCTCGAGCTGATCGTGGTCGATCAGACGATTCGGCTCATGCCCCGGACTGTCGACGAGCGCGCTTTCGACGCTAGACGAAGGGGGTGCGATTCGATGGATTCGCCAAGCGCGACCGTCGATACCCGCCGCGATGAACCGCGGGCTTGCTCGAGGCGCACGGGGAGATCGTGCTCTTTGTCGATGACGATATCGTCCCGTCGGGAAACCTGATCGCGGCCCACTCTGGCAGCCCACGACGACGCGGCAAGGGTGAGATCATCGCCGGTCAGGTGTTGCAGCCGGGAGAAGAGCCCGCGCCCTGATCGGGAGCGAGTTTCAGCTTCCGGTCTTCGGTGCCGCAGGTGGTCTCGCGAGGTCATCGGCTGCAACTTCTCGGTGAATCGCGCGATGGCCCTGACATCGGAGGATTCGACGAGCTCTTCGTCAAGGTGCGGCTATCGCTTCGAAGCCGATTTCTGCGATCGCGCGCGGGACGCGGGCGCCACGATCTTCCACGAGCCGCCGCGAGCCTACGGCACCTGAAGTACGGCTCGTGGCGGTACCCGGCGCGTACGGTGACTTCCTGACCAGCTGGTCGCCGGCGCACGCGGTCGGCGAGTACTACTACTTGCTGCGCCGCAGGCCGAGCGGCGCGTGGCGCGCGCTTCGTGCTGCGTCCCTTGCGCGCGATTCGCACCCGTCACCACCTGCGCCGCCCCTGGTGGATTCCGGCGACGCTGATCGCGGAGCTCGCGGCGATCGTCTGGGCGGTGGCGCTGGTCCTGCGCGCGCCGCGCCTCCTGCCGCCCGCCGCCGGGTCGAGGGGGCGCGCGCGTGATCCTGCGCGCTCTGATGGGGGTCGCGGGCTTTCTCTACTGCCTCCGGCGACTGGCGCCGCGGGCTGCTCCTCTGCATCGCGGTCGGCTTCCTGCAGGACCCCCTGCGCAAGATCGTCCCGGGTCAGCCGGTCGCCTTCGTCGTCCTGGTCGGCGTCTTCTTCGTCGCCTGCGTCGTCGCTTTTCTGCTCGACGAAGGGTTGGCCGGCATTCGCTCGTTCTTTCGCTGGTACCCGGGGCTGCGCGCCCCGGTGCTCTCTTCGTGATCCTGGTCGTCGCGCAGAGCTTGCACACGCATGATCAGCACCGGCAACCCGGTGCTGGCGGGCCTCGGTCTGCTCTCCTACCTGAGCCCGCTCGTCGCGCTCTTCCTCGGGCAGCGCTTCGCGCGCACCGCGCGCGACGTCGGCCGCTGGCAGAAGGTCTACCTGTTCGGCGCGCTGGCGGTCGGAGCCAGCATCCTGCTCTCCTTTCTCGGCTTCTCCTCGGCGCTCTTCGAGTCGATCGGCGAGACGACGGTCTACGGCCACGGCGGCCGCGTCGAGATGGTCAGCGGTCTGCTGCGCAGCTCGGAGACCGCCGCCTGGCACGCGGCGACCGCCGCTTGCCTGGTGGTCATCTGGAGCGTGGCGCGGCGCAAGACGCGCGCCTTCTGGTTCGGCGCCGCGACCACGCTCGGCCTCCTGCTAGCGGTCGTGCTCACTGGGCGGCGGAAGACGCTGGGCGAGGTGCTGCTCTTCCTCGTTGTCTTCGGCCTCCTGCTCGCCCGCACCCGCGTCGGCGCTTCCCGGCTGTTCCGGATCGCGGCGGGGCTCGCCTTCGGCGCCGCGCTGGCGGTCGTGATCCTGACCAGCGGCAGCGGCACTGGAGCTTGGAATCCCTACCTCGAGCGCAGCTACTCGGTGATCGAGGACGCCCCCGACCGGCTGCAGAGCATGGCGCTCGCCAATCTCGTCTGGGTGGTCGAGCGCAACGGCTTCCTCGGCCGCGGCGCTGGCACCGGCGCGCAGGGTGCCCAGTATTTCGGCGGCGGCGTCGATCTCGTCGGCTGGAGCGCGGAGGGGGGCTTGGGGCGGATCACGGCGGAGCTCGGCGTGCCCGGGTTGCTCGTGGCGCTCTGGCTCTCGCTCGCGATCGCGCGCCGACTCTGGCGGGTGGCGCGGGCGCTCTCGTCCGCCGCGCCAGGCCACGTCGTGCGTTACTCGGCCTCTTCGCTCTGCTGCCGGCCAACGCCGTCGTCTTCCTGACCGCACATCAGGTCTTCGGCGATCCGTTCGTGCTGATCGTCGTTGGCCTGATCGCGAGCTCGGCCCTCGCGTTTCCGCAGATCGTCGCTGCCGAGCAGGCCGCGGCTTGGCGCGGCCTCCGCGCCGCAGTGATTCCAGGACAGGGGGGCACGGCTCCCTGCTGCCGGACCACGCCCGCCGCCCGATGAAGATCCTCCACGTCGTCCCGACCTATGCTCCCGCCTGGCGCCACGGCGGCCCGGTGCGCGCGGTCGACGGCCTCGCCCGCGCGCAGGCCGCGCTCGGCCACTCGGTAACGGTCTTCACCACGAACCGAGACGGTCACGGCGTGATCGACGTGCCGATCGACCGCACCGATCGAGCGCGACGGCGTCGAGGTGCGCTACTTCGCGCTCGGCGTGCCGCGCCGGATCGACCGCGCGCCGGCGCTGGGTCGCGCGGCGCGCGCCGCATCCCTCGACGTCGTCCACCTTCACTCGGTCTTCCTCTGGCCGACCTGGTCGGCGGCCCGCACGGCGCGGTGCCGCGCGTCCCTTACGTCCTCTCGCCGCGCGGCATCCTGTCGCCCGAGCTGATGCGCCGCCGGCGCGGTCGCTGCGCAAGCGGCTCTGGATCGCGCTGGTCGAGCGCCGCAATCTCGAGCGCGCCGCGGCCGTCCATGTGACCTCGCGGCTCGAGACGGAAGAGCTCGCGAGCCTCGGATTCCGTCTGCGCTCGACTTCTCTGCGTGCCGAACGGGGTCGATCCTGCCGAGAGCTCACCGGGAGCGGCCGCCCCGGCCGGGGCGCGGCTGCTCTTTCTCGGCCGAATCACGTGGAAGAAGGGGCTCGACCGACTGATCGACGCGCTCGCGCGGCTTCACGCAGCGCGAGCTCGCAGTCGCCGGCCCTGACGACGAGGGGCTGCGACCGGCTCGAGCGGCGGGCCGCCCGACCGGCGCTCGCCGGGCGGATTCGCTGGACGGACAGGTCGACGATTCCGGAGCGATCGACTCTCGCCGCTTCCGATCTCCTGGTGTTGCCGTCCCGCTCGGAGAACTTCGGCAACGTCGTGGTCGAAGCGATGGCGGCGGGCTTGCCCGTCGTCGTGACGCCGGAGGTCGGGGCGGCGGAGATGGTGCGGGAGGCCGGTGCGGCGCGTCTCGCCGGCGAGGCGGGGCCGCTGGCGACGGCGATCGCTGCGCTTGCTGTCCGCCCGGACGCCGGCCGCGATGGGCGCCGCCGGCCCGCGTACGCCCGCGCGCGGCTCGCCTGGCCACGCGTCGCCGCCGCCATGGTCCAGGCGTACGCGCGGCCGATCACCCGGGGAGCCGCCGCTTGAGGGGCCGGCGCTCGACCTCGCCGCGGTCGTTCTCTGCCACGACGAGGCGCCCAACATCCGACGTTGCCTCGAGAGCGTCGCGGGTTGGTGCCCCATCTACGTCGTCGATTCCGGCAGCCGGACGGCACCGCGAGATCTGCCGGAATACACCCCGCATCTCTTCGAGCACCGTACGTAACCACTCGTCCCAGTGGCAGTGGGCGCTCGACGAGCTGCCGATAGAAGCCTCCTGGGTCCTGGCCCTCGATGCGGATTTTGTCGTCTCCAAGGAGCTGCGCGGCGAGATTGAACGAAGAGTGCCCGGGCTGCCGGAGCGGACCGCTGGCGTCTACGTTCGCCACCGCTACGTTTTTGGCGGCGGTTCGATTCGCTTCGGCGGGACGAAGAGCTCCTGGCTGCGGATCGTCCGCGGGGGCGGGCCCGAGGCCGACCTCTCCGACCTGGTCGACTTCCGCTTCGTCGTCGACGGTGCGGTGGAGCGTTTCCGGAGCGCGGTGTTGAGGACAACCGCCACGACGAGGACATTTCGGTCTGGTTGCGCAAACAGGACAAGTTCGCTCTGCGGCTCGCCGTGGAGGAGGAGTTGCGCCGGGCCGGGCTGATCGGCTGGCGGGAGAGCCGCGATTGCTGGGGAGCCCGGAGCAGCGATTCATGCGCTTACGCGACCTCTGGCTCCGGATGCCTCTCTTCGTTCGTCCAGCTGCTCTATTTCTTCTATCGTTACGTCCTCATGTTGGGGTTCCTCGACGGTCGAGCCGGCTTTCTCTATGCCGCCCTGCAGGGCTTCTGGCTCCGATTGATCGTGGACTGGAAGATCGATCAGCTCCGCAGTGCGCGGCTGTCGGCCGAAGAGCTCGCAGGCCTCCGCGAGCTCATGCTGAGCACCCGAGACGGGTCCGTCGAGGCGCTCCTGGAATCGTTGCGGGAAGCCCGAGCGAATGTAGGGTCCGACGACCAGGAGCGGAGGCGCGATGAAGCTCCTCGGCCTCTCCGCCTACCACGCCGACGCCGCAGCCGCGGCGGTCGTCGACGGGCGATTCGTCGCCGGCGTCGAGGAGGAGCGCTTCCGGCGCGTCAAGCACTGGGCCGGCTTCCCGGAGCAGGCGCTCGGCTGGTGCGCGAAGGAGCTCGGCGGGAGGACGACGCCGGCGTCGACGCGATCGCGGTCGCGCGCCAGCCGCGCGCCTACCTCGGCGCGCAAGGCCTGGCTGGCGCTGACGCCATCCGCGCAGCCTCGCCGCGGGCCGCCGGCGCGGGTGAAGAACCTGCACGCGGTCGCGGCGCTCGAGCGGGCGGGTCGCGAGGGACCGCTCGGGCCTGCGAGCGCGCCGCGCGATCATCGCCGTCGAGCACCACCGGCGCATCTCGCTTCGGCGTTCTACTGCTCGCCGTTCGAGGAGGCCGCCTGCCTCTCGGTCGACGGCTTCGGCGACTTCGTCTCGACGATGCTGGCGCACGGGCGCGGCAACAGGATCGAGGTCCTCGACCGCGTCCACTTCCCGCACTCGCTCGGGCTCTTCTACTCGGCGATGACGCAGTACCTCGGCTTCCCGCACTTCGGCGACGAGTACAAGGTGATGGGCCTCGCGGCCTACGGCGAGCCGCGCTTCGTCGGCGAGATCGGCGCAGCTCGTGCCGGCGCTGCCGGACGGCACCTTCCGGCTCGACCTGCAGCTACTTCCGGCATCTCTCCGAAGGGGTCGACATGACCTGGGAGGACGGGCGCGCCCGACGCTCGGCCGGCTCTTCACGCCGGCGCTCGAGCGAGCTGCTCGGGCCGTCGCGGCCGCCGCGACGAGCCGCTCGCGCAGCGCCACAAGGACATCGCCGCCTCGATGCAGGCGGTCTACGAGGAGCGCTTCTTCGCCCTGGTGCAGCGGGTGCTCGGCGCTCACCGGCTCGAACCGGCTGGCGCTCGCCGGCGGCTGCGCGCTCAACTCGCTCGCCAACGGCAAGCTCTTCGACCGCACGACCGTGTCGAGGAGATCTTCATCCAGGCGGCGGCGGGCGACTGCCGGGACCTCGCTCGGCGCCGCGCTCTACGCGCACCACGACGTGCTCGGGCGAGCCGCGCGAGCGGCTTCGTCATGGAGCACAGCGTCCTGGGGGCCGCAGTACGGCGAGGCCGAGATCCGGCGGGCGATCGCCGCCGGCGATTCCCGGATCCGAAGGCGGGACGGGCGCTACGCGGCGGAGGGCGGCGAGGTCGAGATCCGCACCGCGCCCGACGAGGCATCGCTCTGCCGCGAGACCGCGCCGGCGATCGCCGCGCGGCGAGGTGGTCGGCTGGTTCCAGGGGCGCGCGGAGTGGGGGCCGCGCGCGCTCGGCAACCGCTCGATCCTCGGCGACCCGCGGCGCGCCGACATGAAGGACCTCTCGAACCTGAAGATCAAGCGCCGCGAGTCGTTCCGGCCGTTCGCGCCGTCGATTCTCGAGGAGCGGACGGGGGAGTGGTTCATGCAGTCGCTATCCCGACCCGTTCATGCTCAAGGTCTACCCGATCCGGCCGGAGAAGCGCGCCTGAGATGCCGGCGGTCACCCACGTCGACGGCACCGGGCGGCTGCAGACCGTCTCCGAGCGCTCGAACGCGCGCTACCGCCGAGCTCATCCGGGCGTTCGAGGCCGAGACCGGCGTGCCGATGGTGCTCAACACCTCGTTCAACGAGAACGAGCCGATCGTCAACACGCCGGCGGAGGCGCTCGACTGCTTCCTGCGGACGAAGATGGATCGGCTGGTGATGGGACGAGGTCGTGCTATCGCGAAGTGCGCGCTACTCCCGAGACTCCTGAACGACAGCGATTCAAACTTCCTTCTATGGCGCATGAGCAGCTACTGGCGCAGTACTCCGTCGCGATGACGACGTGGAATGGGGAACGCTTTGTGTGCGAGCAACTCGACAGCATCCTCGCACAGTCGACTGGTCCGAGCGAGATAGTTGTTTGCGATGATGCTTCGGACGACGCGACCTGGGACATCCTCTTGCGCTACCGTGCCGAGGCACGCGCGGAGATAGTGCTTCTGCGAAATGCAGAGCGTGCAGGAGCGCGCCGGTCTGTGGAGAGAGCGATCTCCAATACGAGAAGTCCATGGATCTTCGTCTCGGACCAGGATGACGTCTGGCTTCCGGAGAAGGCCCATCGGTACCTGACCATGCTGCAAGGGAAGGCGAACGCGACAATCGCATGCTCCGATAGCAGGATCGTAGACGAGTCCCTCAGACCAACGGGGAGATCGCTCTGGGAGCATCTCCGCTTCGGCAAGCGCTATCAGCTGCAGCTGATGGGTTCCTCACCATTTTCGCGGTTGCTGCGATTCCCAGCGCTGCCGGGTCACGGACTTGCCTTTGCGAGAAAGCTGCTTCCGCACCTCTTCCCGTTACCAGCCTATTGGTACCCGGACGAATGGATCTCCCTCGTCGGGAGCGCGATGGGTGACATCGTCCTGGACAGTGAGCCTCAGACGCTCTATCGGCAGCACTCGAATCAGTGGGTTAGCGCCGGACAGGCAGGCCATTCGCGCCAGCGAACCAGCAGAAAGGGCTCAGCTGCAAAGCTCTTTCTTCGGGATCTCGAGAGGTTGCGTGAGATGAGGCAGAGACTGGGCGATACGCTAACCACTGCCGAGTTCAAAGAGATTGCCCCTTGCCTCGACAGGCGCGAGGACCTGCTCACTGATCGACTGCGAATGCGCGAGAGCCCCGTAGCGCGCAGGCTGTTCTTGATCGCGAGGAACCTCGTCCGGCGGTCCTACTGGCGATCGGGTCGGGGCTGGCTCGCGGTTGCGAGAGACTTGCTTGGCGCCTAGCTGCAGCCGAAAACGCCTCGCGCAGGAGAGAGTGTGGCGGGGAGGTCTCAACTGAGCCAACCAGCGAGCTGAGATTCGCGGAGTGGGAGCGAGACTAATGGTCGATTGGAGTAACTTCTGCCTGCGGGACGTTGCTCAGTGTCACCGACAAGCGCGGAGCGAAACATGAGAGTTGATCTGGGCGGCTGGATACCTCCAGCTGTTGCTCGGACTCTTCGGGCGATCAGACGATCGATGAGGCGGCTGCAGCGCGAGCGAGTGCGCGATCGAACGGTGGCGCGCCGCCGAAGCGAACGCACCACCGCCGAAACGCGATTGCACCTGGGTTGTGGTGGCAATGTTATCGCCGGGTGGACGAATCTTGACATTGAGGCCACGGACGGCGCTCTCACGCACGATCTGACGACACCGCTGCCCTTTCCATCGGAGTCTGTTGCCCTGATCTATTCGGAGCACTTCATCGAGCACATCTCGCGCGAGCAGGGTGAAGCACTATTGGGCGAGTGCTCGCGAGTTCTTGTCCGCGGCGGCGTCATCCGAATCAGTACTCCGGACCTAGAGACAATCGTCGATCGCTATCGGAAGAAAGAGCTGTCGGAATGGGAGGACGTTGGCTGGGCGCCTGCAAGCGCATGTGCGATGCTAAATGGAGTGCTCCGCTCCTGGGGGCATCAGTACGTCTACGATTTTGATGAGCTGCGCGAAGTGCTCTCGCTAGGTGGCTTTCATTCGGTGCGCCGAGTCGGCTGGGGTGCAAGCTCGACTTCGGGGCTGTGCGACCTGGAGAGCCGGCCACATCATGGTGATCTCATCGTCGAGGCGACGCGCTGAGGGGCTCCATGGCCAAGGACCGCGCCGGAGCCTCAAGGGAATCAGCAGTAGCACGCCGGCGCTGGTCGGGCGCCGAGATGCCGGCTGGCGTTGGCTCCAAGGGTCGCGCGAGGATCGCCATCGTCGCATCCCACGTAATCCAGTACCAGGCACCCTTGTTTGCAAAGATGGCGGCGGAGCCCGGGTTCGACGTCACGGTGATCTTCTGTTCGCGTGACGGTTTGAAACGCCATCGGGACAGAGAGATGGGGGCGACCTTCCAGTGGGACATTCCGCTACTGTCAGGTTACCGGCATCGTTTCCTGCGAAATCTGTCGCGGCAGGGCACCAGCGGCGGGTTTTTCCGGGCGGTGAATCCGGGGATCGTCGGAGAGTTATCGGGTAGGCGGTTCGACGCGGTCTTGTTCATGCTGGGGTGGGGCGTCCTTTCGGCCTGGCTCGGATTCGCAGCTTGCCGGCTGCGGCACGTTCCGTATCTCATCTACGGAGACAGCAGCTTTGTGCCGGCCGACAGCGGCGTCCGGGGCTGGTTTCGTAAGCGATTGCTGCAAATCCTGTTTCGAAACGCAGCGGGATTCATGGTCTCGGGCAAGCTCAACGGTGCCTACTATCGCCACTATGGGGCGGACCCGGCGAAGTTCTTTCCGTTGCCGTGGGCGATAGACAACGAGCGATTCGAACGAGACAGCCGCATGTCGCCGAGCGAGCGTTCCAGGCGGCGGGCCGAGCTCGGTTTCGGCGACGAGCAGATGGTCATTCTCTTTTCAGGCAAGCTCATAGAAAGGAAAAACCCGCTTGGACTGCTACGGGCCTTCGAGCGAATGAGTCGTCGAAAGAGAGCCGCGCTCCTCTTTCTTGGCGACGGAGAGACTCCGCAGGTCGCTGACTCAGTACGCGGTAGAGCGTGGTATTTCGAGCGTGCACTTCGCTGGATTCGTCAATCAGGCAGAGCTGCCCAAGTACTACGGACTTGCCGACTGCTTCGCGCTGCCCTCGTTCGATGACCCGCGCGCGACGGTCGTCAACGAGGCAATGGCGTGCGGGCTTCCTCTCGTAGTCAGCGATCGCTGCGGCCCAGTCGGAGATATCGCAGTGGCGGGCGACAACGCACTCGTGGTCCCTGCAGGAGAAAGTCGAACCGCTCGCGGCGGCGCTCGACCTCTTGGCAGGGGACGTGACGAAGCGGACGCGCATGGCGGAACGGTCGCGCTCTCGGATTCAGTCCTGGAGTTTCGACGCGGGAGTCGCGGGATTGAAGACTGCCGTAGCGGCAATCGCGAGCCGCCAAGCAGGCTGAGCAGCGTGCAGATCGACGAGCAGGCCGCGGAAGGACTCGCAGTTGGCGACTGGGGTTTCTGACGTGAAGACGAGAGTGCCTCGAGGAACAGCGCGTCGAAGCGGAACTGCCGGCGAGTTCGCGAGACGGTTGATAATCGTGACGATCACGTATCGGTCTTGGATGCATCGTGGGTGGATAGACAGGTGCGGTGGGGGGATAGTGCTCTGATAGCGACGGGCCGACGAGTCGTCGTACTCATGACCGGTACCATCGAGGCGAATCCGGATCTCCCGGAAGGAACTAGCCTCGGCGCCGAACAGCGAGTGGCCAGCTATCGCAGAAATCTCGACTATTGGATCGAGCGTAAGTGGCTTTGGGGCGTCGTTTTTGCCGAGAACTCGCAGGCGAGTGCGGAGTCGCTAGCCAGGGTGATGGGAGCGGGGGCGGGCAGCCGCGTGGAGCTTCTTGCAACCAGAGGGAACGCCTTTCCTGGAGCTTACGGCAAAGGCTATGGAGAGGCCGAGCTCCTGGATCGGGCCTTTGACTCGTCGAAGCTCATTGGGACGGCAGACCTCGTGGCAAAGGTCACGGGACTCCAGATCGTCACGAATCTCGAGAAGCTACTTCGATTGACTCCACAGCGCCTGCAGCTGAGTGTTGATCTTCGAGAGCATCACGTGCTGGCGAGGCTGAGAATCGGCCGATCAGCGCGGCGCTGCGATACGAGATGTTTCTTGGCCAGCCGAAGCGCCTACCAGAAGTGGTTGGCAGGGCCACATCATGGCCATGCTGGTCGGGAGTTCTTCTTGGAGGATGCCTACTACGGGCGAACGCGCCAAGTCGTCAGCGAGGAGGTCCGACTGAGGTTCCCGATCGAGCTCTCGTTTCGCGGCAGCGCAGGCCACTGGCGCAAGGACTATGGAAGCACTCTCCAGAGGGCGAAATGGGTCGTGCGGTCGGTGGTTCGAAGAGCCATTCCTGGACTTTGGGTCTAGAGAGATGCAGAGAGTGGAGGCAGCAGGCGAGGGTACTTCTTGGGTTTTGTTTTTCCTGTTCCACCTCAGCTGTCGTCCACACGCGCAAGGTCGGGGGCTTCACGCCCAAGGCGGGTCGAGACCACGGCGGTGATGGCTGACGACCCGGGGGTCCATCGAGGGTCCTCCGCCGAGGGCGCGCTCGAGTGGCAGGAGCGGCCAGAACGAGGGCGGCGCAGCCGCGTTGAGCTAATGGCCGTGTTCTGGGGCACGCTCGCCGGCTGTCGCGGCGACCGCCTGGACGAGCTGCCCATAGCGCCTCTCGGTCGCGACGTAGTCGTTCCAGCAACGCTTCGCATTGGCGCGCATTTCTTCGAGCCGGCCGCAGATGCCCTGAATCGCGGCCAGGAACTCGGCGACATTCGCTACGAGAACACCACATTCGTACTCCTCCAGGAACCGGAAGCTCTCCTGTCGACTGGCGATCACCGGCACGCCCATCGCCAGGTACATGCAGAGCCGATTCGAGGCGATTCCCATGTGCTGGAACTGGGGTGCCGGGTTCCGGTAGACGGCGACGCCGATGTCGAACGCCGCGGCTTGCGCCCAGGCGTCTCGCCAGTGGAGACGATCGGACTCGACGAAGATCCTCTCTGCGCCGCGAACACGGGGCAGGAGAAAGCGTGCGAGGGGATCGACGCCGAGCGGCTGGACTACCGCGTGCAGCGAGTCGTCGGCTTGCAGCGCTTCGATCAGCCAGTCCGCGCCCGAGGTGAGATTGAAGCCGCCCGAGAACCCGACGCACAGTGGCCCATTCGTCCAGCCCCCATGCGGTCCGTTGACGGGCCCTGTCGACCGGTGACGGTGGGGAGACGTAGCCGCCCGGATAGACCAAGATCTCGCGGGAGGGAGGCAGGTGCGGCGTAGTCGCGCAGCAGCTGGACGCGGCTGGCGTCGTTGACGATCGGGATCGAAGCCCGGCGAATCCCGTATCTGCAGAGCTGCTTCCAGTGCTCGCTGGCGTCACCTCGATAGCTACCGGACTTGATCTCGTCGACGAGCGCGATGCCGGACGGCGGTGGAGCGTCGACAGCACGCCGACGGCGGCCAGCGGATCTTCGGCAGTGCCCGAGAAGACGGAGTAGCGCCGCCACCTCGGACGCCAGGCCTGACGCGCCAGCCACCGGAAGCCGTACTGCCGCGCCGAACGAGCGGGCGCCATCGCCGTGGCCGTGCGCGAGGAGCCGCTCCCCGGAGCGAAGAGGTCGACGTCGAGTCCATTCTCTCGATAGGCGCGGACCAGGGCGTCGTTGGGTGGAGAGTCCGCCAGCTCGGCGGAGAGCAGGAAGTGCGCTGCGCGTCGCGAGGGCTGCATCGTACCCGCCAGCGACCGCGCCTAGAGCGCCAAGGGCTTGCGGTCGCGAGGACGTGGTTCGGAGATGACGAGCCGTCCGGCGGCATAGTCGGCGAGGAACGCGCGGTGTAGTCGCGCACGAACTCGCGCGGAAACTCGCGAGCGCCGCTGCGTCTGGATCGATCGATGTCGAGCTTGGGCACGCGCTCGTACCAGTTGTGGTAGTGGGTGATCACGCCGTCGAGATGATAGAAGTTCCCGAGGCCGTAGCGCAGTCGCCCGAGCTCCTCCGACCAGACCGAGGCGCCTTCGTAGGGTCCGAACCGCGACTCGGCTAGGGTGTCGGACGGCTGCACCTCCATCCGCCTCCAGGTCAGCCCCCGCCTCTCGAGGTGAAGCGGCAGACGGTGAGTGAGGTGAGGCGCGTAGAGGTCGAGACGGCGACGCGGCGTCGGTAGCCTTCCCCGGCGCCCCACTCGAGGCGCGCAGTGCGCCCGAGTCTCTTGCGATCCGCGAAGAGAAAGGAGCTCTCCGGCATGCCGGCGCCGAAGGGGCGCGTGTAAGGTCCGCAGCCGACGTCCTCGGGGGAGACGAGCGCCACCGCCGGATCGGCGGCCGCGGCCGCGCACAGCTCGAACCAGCGATTCCGAGAGGACGATGACGTCGGCGTGCGCCAGGAGCACGTAGGCTCTCGCGCCATCTTCCAGAGCCCGTTGAGCGCATCAGCCTGCGACGAGGCGCGGCGGACGACCTCAACGCCCGTCGCCGCCACCAGCCGGGGAGTCGCATCGTCTGATGCGTTGTCCCAGACGACGATGCGTGCCGGGATGCGCGTGAGGCGCTGCCACGCGGCGAGCGAGTGCGCGATGAAGAGCTCGCTGTTCCAGGTGGTGACGCCGATGAAGAGCATGGCCATGGTCGCTACCGTTCGAGCTCGATTCAGGTCCTGTCGGTCGGCGTCTGCTCGGTCCGGACAGGGCGCTTCGGGTGTCTGGAGGCGAAGGCGTGCACGCGCGAAAAGCGCAGGCGTGCCCACCACGAGAGTTCCCGCGTCGAAGGCCAGCGGCCGAGCCGCAAGCCGGCGGAGAGGTAGGACTCCAGTGCCGTTCGAACCTCTTCCGGCGGGTCGCCGCAGTCCTCCATGTGTCGAATGGAGCGCGAGACGTTGTGGCGAAGACCGCCCGCGAGCGGCTTCCGGGTCGCGCGACCGAAGACCCGTCGGAACGTCAGGTAGCTGGTGAGGAGCGTTTGGATCCGGGAAGCGCGAGACAGACTCGACCAGGCGCCGGACTCGTGCGGTCCGGTACGCGGCCATGATCCTGGGCAGGTAGAGGAAGTCCCCGTCGCGGGCCAGCAGCAGGAAGATCGGCCAGTCCGCGACCTTCAGTGCCGCGCACCCAGCTCGGGTAGCCGGGCCAGGCGCGGCGTCGGAAGATCACACTGCAGGTCGACATCCCGCACGACCAGAGGAGGTCCTCGAAGCTCAGCCGGCGATCGTCCCGATAGCAGGGATGCGACGTTCGTCCCGGCTCGCCGGAGTCCAGGCTCGAGAGGTTCTCGACCAGGTGGTAGCTGCCGACCAGGGTGGCATCGGCACGGAGCGCGTCGACCTGGAGCGCGAGCTTCTCCGGGTCGGTCCAGTAGTCGTCGCCCTCGAGAAAGGCGACGAGCTCGCCGCGGCAGGCGTCCAGGACCGCTTCGGTGTTGCCGTGCATGCCGAGGTTGGAGTCGTGGAGCAGCGGCCGAATTCGCCCGGGATGCTCCGCCGCGAGGCGCAACAGCGCCGCGCGCGTTTCATCGGTCGAGCAGTCCTCGCCGACGACGATCTCGACGGGGAAGTCGACGCGCTGCGCCAGCACGCTCCCGATCGCCTGGGCGAGATAGGGCTCGTGGTTGTAGGCGAGCATCGCCACGCTGACGACCGGCGCGCCGGGGCTCGAGGCGGCCTCCGTCATCTCGTGGACGCGCGCTTCGGCGCGAGAGCGCGGGCGATCCGAGCGACCTCCGCGGCCCCGACGTCGTGACCCATTGGAAGGCAGAGCACGCGGCGCGCGACGTTCTCTGCACCGGGGCGCAAGCCGCCTTCGACGTAGGGCAGCTCGTTCAGCGCTGGAAAGAAGTAGCGGCGCGGAAAGATCTCAGCGGCGTCGAGCCGCGCCAGGGCCGCTAGCAGCGCCGCTCTCCGGGAAGAGGACGGGGTAGTACGCGTGATTCCGTTCGAGTCCGGACGCCAGGTCGGGGTTGCGAGGTCTTGCCGGCGAGCGCCGAATCGTAGCTCTCGGAGAGCCGGCGGCGGGCCGCGAGGATCTCGGGCACGTGGGGCAGGACACTAGGCCCATGGCGGCGTGCAGCTCGCTCATCTTGCCGTTGATGCCAGGCCCCAGAAGGACTCTTGGCCGCGATGGCCGAAGTTGCGCAGATAGCGGCGCGGTGCGCGATCTCGTCGTCGTTGGTGGCGACGCGCCCCCTTCGCCGGTGTGAAAGAGCTTGGTGGCGTGGAAGCTCAGGATCGACTGCATCTCCGTAGGCAGCGAGCGGCGGCCGCGCAGGCGGCGCCGAATGCATGGGCGGCGTCGAAGAAAAGACGGACTCCGCGTCGGCGGGCGATCTCGGCTAGAGCGTCGACATCGCAGGCGTTGCCGTAGACGTGGGTCGCTAGGATGCCTGTCTCCGCCCGAAGCGAGGGCGCGGTCGACCTGCTCCGGGTCAATGCAGAGAGTATCGGGGTCGATGTCGGCGAAGATCGGCCGGCAGCCCTCCCAGACGAGGCTCGACGTCGTGGCAACGTAGGAGAATGGAGTAGTGACCACCTCGCCGGTCATCTCGAGCGCGCGAATCGCCACCTGCAGCGCGACCGTGCCGTTGCAGAGCAGCAGCAGATGCTTGACGCCGAGGCAGTCGCGTAGCTCCGCCTCGAGCCGCTCCACCAGCGCACCATGATTCGTGAGCTGCCCGGACTCCCAGGCGGTCCGCAACTGCTCGACGTAGGCCTCGAGCTCCGGCAGGAACGCCTTCGTCACCTGAATCATCTGCTCACCGCTCCGGTCCCAGTTGCCAGCCGAGATTGCGTCGGCGCACGATTCTCGCGGGGGAGCCGACCGCGGTCACGTCGGCCGGCAGATCATCGAGGACCGTGCTGCCTGCGCCGATTCGCGTCCAGGCTCCCACGGCGACCTTCTCGACGACGACCGCGCCCGCGCCGAGCAGCACGCCCTCTCCCAGCCGGACGTTGCCGGAGACGACCGCACCGGCGAATACCGACACGAAGTCCCCGAGATTGGTATCGTGCGCCACCGAGCAGTTCTGCGTGACGTGTACGTGTTCGCCGATCCGGATGTTGTTGGTCAGTCGGCTTCCGGCCATGACGACCGAGCCGGCGCCCAGGCTCACACGGCGGGTCGTCGTCGCATGCGGATGTACGAGCGTGGCGAACCGCGCGCCGAGCGAGCGTGCCTCCGCGGCGAGCCGGCGCCGCAGCTCGGGCGCCCCGACCGCGACTACGATCTCGACCTCCTTCGCCTTCGTCTCGATCCAGTCGAGCCCACCGAGGATCGGCCAGCCGTTGACCTCCGCCTCGGGAGGTCGGAACTCGGGGTCGACCAGGAACCCCAACGGTTCGATGCGCTGCCCATCGTCGCGACAGGCCTCGAGCAGATCGAGGATCTCGCGCGCATGCCCGCCCGCGCCGATGATGGCGACTCGCCTCCGGCTCTCGTCACGGTTCCTGTCGAGCAGCTCGGTGCGCCAGGGCAGCAGCGGGCGCACCGATCCCGGGCCAGCCGCCGTGCCAGGCGAGCCCGGGCTCCGGCACGTCGTGGACTGTGAAAACGAGCGCTTGTTCGTCGCGGTAGATCACGGTGGCCTGGTCCCGCACGACGAGGAGCTCGACGCGGTAGGTCCCATCGTTCAAGAGCCGGGGCGGGATCGTGCAGATCGAACGAAAGAGCCCGCGCGGATAGGGCTTACCATGCCAATGTGGCTCCCGTAGCGGCACGGTGTTGAAGGCAACCTGACCCCGGTCGTCGATGAGACTGAGGCTGAGATTCAGAGCGGCGCCTTCGATCAGGTTCCAGTACTCGAAGGTGATCTCCGCACCGGTGTCGAGGTCGATCTCGGAATCCGGCGGCGCATGCGGGCGAGATGCTCATTACGCGAAAGCGCACCTGGTCGTTGCCGGGTGCCAGCTCTTTTGCCGCCCACTCGCGCGCGGCGCCTGTCTCGATGCCATCCATCAGGTACCTGCGCACGATCTCGCGGATCGCCCGTCCGCTTCGAGCCGCCATCCGAAGCCAGAGCGAGCGGCCGCAGAGCGATTGCACGGCCGTCAGGTTGTGGCTCACGAAGAGCACGGTGCGCCCTCTGCCGCCGACCTCGCCCATCTTGTCGAGGCACTTCTTCTGGAAGCTCGCGTCGCCGACCGCGAGCACCTCGTCGACGACCAGGATCGTCCGGCTCGAGGTGGGCGGCGACGGCGAAGGCGAGGCGGACGTACATGCCGCTCGAGTAGCGCTTGACCGGGGTGTCGAGGAACTTCTCGACCTCGGCGAAGGCGACGATCTCGTCGAAGCTGTGCGGCGATCTCCTGGCGGCTCATGCCGAGGATCGCGCCGTTCAGGTAGATGTTCTCCCGGCCGGTGAGCTCCGGGTGGAAGCCGGTGCCGACCTCGAGCAGGCTGGCGACGCGGCCGCGGATCTCGATCTCGCCCGCGGTCGGCTCGGTGATGCGGGTGAGGATCTTGAGCAGCGTGATCTTGCCGGCGCCGTTGCGCCCGATGACGCCGAGCACCTCGCCCTGGGCGATCTCGAAGGAGACGTCGCGCGAGCGCCCAGAAACGATCGTCGGCCGCCACGCGGGCGCCGGCTCGGCGCGGCGTCGGAACGGACACGAAGAGCCGCGGACAGGGTGTCGTAGAGCGTCGCGCCAGCGCTCGCCCGCGCGCCCAATCGGTACTCCTTCCAGAGGCCCGAGACGCCGAATCGCGGACGGTGTCATTGCGACCTGCCCATCAGATGACGTCCGCGAAGCGGCGCTCGACGCGCTCGAAGTAGGCGACGCCCGCGACGAGGAGGAGCAGCGAGACCGCGGCGGAGGTCGCGAGCGCCGGCAGGTCGAACGGGCGTGCCGAGGAAAGCGGAGCGGAAGCCGTCGATCAGGCCCGCCATCGGATTGAGGTAGAGCAGAGAGCGCCACCGCTCCGGAACCAGCGAGGCGGGATAGACGACCGGCGTCACGTACATGCCAGATCTGGAGCAGGAACGGCAGCAGGTGCGTGACGTCGCGGTAGGCGACGGTCAGCGCGGAGAGCAGGGTGCCGATGCCGAGCGCCGTGAAGATGACGCCGGCGAGCAGGAGCGGCGCCGCGGCGAGGTTCCGGTCCAGCCGACGCCGTACCAGGCCATGAGGGCGAAGAGCACCAGGTCGAGACCAGCAGGTCGACGAGCGCCGCGCCGATCGACGCGAGCGGCACGATCAGACGGGGGAAGTAGACCTTGCTGATCAGGTGCGCGGAGCCGACGAGCGACTGGCCCGACGCGCCGACCGCGGTGGCGAAGAAGGTCCAGGGCAGGAGCGCCGCGTAGACCCATACGGCGTAGGGGTAGCCGTCCGACGGCATCTTCGCGAGGCGCCCGAAGACGACGGTGAAGATCAGCATGGTGAGCAGCGGCCGGAGGATCGCCCAGGCGGCGCCGAGGACGGTCTGCTTGTAGCGCACGCGGACGTCGCGGCCGGCGAGCACCCAGAGCAGCTCCCGATAGGCCCAGAGCTCGCGCAAGTCGAGCATGCGCCACCCCTTGGAGGGCTCGATCACCGTCAGGTGACGGTGGCCGAAGTAGCTCTCCCGGGCGGAGTCGGAGGCTGGCGCGAGGGTCGAGTCCATCGTCGGAATGGCGAAGTCTATCCGCTGCGCGCAGGAGGCCGCGCTCCGGCCGCGCGCGGCACGCTCGGGGCGCCGGCCACGCCGTTCGCTCTGCTAGCATTCGGCCGCCGATGGAAGCACCGGAAATCGCAGCCCCGGGGTTCGAGATCCCCACCTCCGCCCGCATCTACGTCGCCGGCCACCGCGGCCTGGTCGGCTCGGCGATCGTCCGCCGCCTCGAGGCGCGAGGGCTTCGCCAACCTGCTCACCGCCAGCCGCGAGCGAGCTCGACCTGCGCGACCAGGCGGCGGTCGACGCGCTGGTTCGACGCGAACCGGCCCGAGTACGTCTTCCTGGTCGCCGGCACGGTCGGCGGCATCCTGCGCCAACTCGACCCGGCCCGGCCGAGTTCCTCTACGACAACCTGATGATCCACGGCACGGTCGTCCACGCCGCCTATCGCACGGGCGTCAAGCGGCTGCTCTACCTCGGCAGCTCCTGCATCTACCCGCGCGCTGGCGCCGCAGCCGATCCGCGAGGAGCACCTGCTGACCGGCCCGCTCGAGCCGACCAACGAGGCCTACGCGATCGCCAAGATCGCCGGCATCAAGCTCTGCCAGGCCTACCGCCGCCAGTACGGCTGCGACTTCATCTCGGCCATGCCGACCAACCTGTACGGGCCGGGCGACAACTTCGACCTCGAGAGCTCGCACGTGCTGCCGGCGCTGATCCGCAAGTTCCACGAGGCCAAGGCCGCGGGCCGGCGCGAGGTGACGATCTGGGGGACGGGCACGCCGCGCCGCGAGTTCCTGCACGTCGACGACCTCGCCGACGCCTGCCTGTTCCTGATGCGCCACTACGACGAGGACGAGCCACATCAACGTCGGCACCGGCGAGGACCTCAGTCGATCCGCGAGCTCGCCGAGCTGGTCGCGCGACGTCGTCGCGCCCGGAGGCGCGGCTCGTCTTCGACCCCACCAAGCCCGACGGCACGCCGCGCAAGCTGCTCGACGTCTCGCGCCTCCACGCGCTCGGCTGGCACCACCGCATCGACCTGCGCGAGGGAATCGAGTCGACCTATGCCTGGTTCCTCGAGTGGGCCGGGACCGGCCCGCTCCGCGCGGGCGCGCCGCTTGTCGCCGGTTGAGCCGGCTGGGTCGGCAGCCCGTAACGCGCATGGCGTCTGAGACGCTGCGCCGGTTCGTCCCGGCTCCGCTCCGACGCTGGGGGAAGCGCGCGCTCGGGCTGCCCGAAGGGCGGCTGCACGGCGACTGGGCGCTGCTCGAGCGGATCGGACCGGTCTCGGGCCGGCACCTGGTCGTCGACGTCGGAGCGCACCACGGCTGGTTCTTCCACTGCTGGCAGGACTGGTGTCCGGAGGCGGAGGTGCACGCCTTCGAGCCGACGCCCGCCTCATTCGCCCGCTGCCGCGAGCTCTATGGCGAGGATTCGCGCGTCCGGCTGACTCAGGCGGCGCTGGGGTCTCGGGCAGGGCAAGCTCGGCTCGAGGTGCTCTCCGAGTCGGAGGTTTCGAACTCCCTGCTCGAGCCAGAGGCGTCGACTTGGCGGGAGATCGAGTATCGGACGGGCGAGATCAGCGAGATCGAGGTGCCGGTCCTCCGGCTCGACGACTACGCCGCGGCCGAGGGTCTCGGCGCGATCCACCTGATCAAGATCGACGTCCAGGGAATCGAGTTGGAGGTGCTCCGAGGCGCGGAATCTACACTGCCGCGCGTAGCGCACCTCTTCGTCGAATCGGGGATCCGCCCGCTCTACCGGGGCGGCGCGCGCTTCACCGAGGTCTTCGACCACTTGGTTGCGCGCGGGTTCCATCTCATCGGCATGCGCGCCTGGCACCGGGGCAACGATGCGCTGGTCGAGGCCGACCTGCTCTTCCGGCGCGACGAATTGATGCCGCCGGTCGATCCGCGCGGATCGACCGGATCTACGAGACGAGCTGAGGGATGTGCGACATCGCGGGCTGGCTCGCGGCGCCGGGCGCGCGCGTCGACTTCGAGGCGCTGCGCGCGATGGCGCTTGCGATTGCGCATCGGGGGCCGGACGACTCCGGCGAGCACTTCGACGCCGCGGCCGGGATCGGCCTCATCCACCGGCGCCTCTCGATCATCGACCTCTCCACCGGCAGCCGCCAGCCGATGGTCGACCCGCACTCGGGGCTCGTCCTCGCCTGCAACGGCGAGCTCTACAACTTTCGCGAGCTGCGGCGGGAAGCTCAAGGGTCGCGGACGGGTCTTTCGGAACGCCGGCGACACCGAGGTCGTGTTGCAGGCGATCGCCGAGTGGGGGAGGACGCCTTCCGGCGCTTCGCGGGAATGTTCGCGCTCGCGGCTGGAGCCTCGATGAGCGCAGCCTCTGGCTGGCGCGCGACGCGACCGGGAT
>CAVOXC010000014.1:0-32259 GCA_963700315.1 uncultured Acidobacteriota bacterium
TCTTCCGCTTCCGCCTCGGCACTCTCTCCCCTGAGACCCCGATGAGGACGCAGGGCAGCGCCAGGACGATGCACCAGCGTGGAGCGCGACGCATGAGCGGAACCTCCCGGCCCGCCAGCTCAGTCGCCTTCGCTCGGTTCCGAACCGCCTCCCGGGATGGGGCGTGCCCCTAGCGCCAGGACGACGAAGACGTCGGGCCAGCAGATCGCCGGGAAGGAAGAGGAGGATCGTGGCGATCGGGACCGCCGCGAAGGCGAAGAGGAGGGGCGGCAGGAGGGTCTGCTCGACGCCGAAGGGGAACCACATCCAGTCGAGACTCCTCTCCGGCGTGCCGAGCTGCTGGCCGAGCGGGAAGAGGACGAGCGCGACGAGCGTTCGAGGCGGACGCCGCGCCGTCGTGGCCGACCCGGTGCATCAGCCAGACGAGCAGCGGCACCATCGAGAGGCGAAAGAGCGAGAGCATCCGCAGCCACCAGGGCGACGCCGCGTCGAACATGTACTCGGTGCCGCCGACCGGATGGGCGCCGAACAGCAGCCGGCCGAGAAAGTCGACCGCCCAGACGAGCCGGATGACCAAGACAACGGCGAGTCGCGACGAGACCAGCAGGGCGCTCTCCGACCAGATCGCCACGAGCGTCACGAAGTTGGCGAAATCGCAGATCGAGAGAAAGTTCGAGGGGCCGTTCTGGGTCCAATAGACCGGCACCCAGATCACCATCCAGAGCGTGAAGCGAGAGCTTTGCCGCGAGCGGCACTCGAGCCGGGACTTCTCACCGGCCTTGCAAGGTGGGTCCGGATCTGCCCCTGAGCGCCGCGATGACCTGGATCGGGCTCCTCGACGATGTCTGCGAAAACCGACAGGGGCTGCTGTCGAACTGCATCCACCCGACGCCGCGGAGGATTCGCCTCGCAACCACTCGCGCCACGAAGCCTGCATTGAAGGAGAGACGTGCGGAGTCGCCGAAGTCGCCTCGCGGCAGCCGAGTCGCCGACTCGGCATTTCCTTCACTGCCCGTTTCCTGCGTCGCCAGTCCTATCTCGAGAGCTGTCCCCATCGAGGAATCGGCCTCGGACGCGTCGCGCAAGAGAAAGGCCGGGGCCTCTCGACCCCGGCTCCCCTGACGCGGCGCGCCGCCCGGTTCAGAACCGGAAGCCGACTTGACCCGTCACCTTGCGGCTGATGATGTCGCCGAAGATGTGCTGCCTCACGTCCTCGTCGAAGATGTTCGAGCCGATGACCTGCAGCGTCAGCCGCTCGTCGAGCAGGCGCACGCCGATCGCCGCGTTGACCTGCGTGAAGGAATTGGTATTGCCGCGGACGTTGAGCACGTCCGCCCAGAAGGCCTCGTCCTGGTAGTTCACGTTGGTGCTCCAGAACCACGTGCCGACGTCGTAGGAGAGCCCGAAGTTGCCGCGCCACTCCGGCGGCAGGTTCTGGCTGTTCTCGTCACCCGCGGCGAGGCCCTTGAATTCTGGTTTGTCCTGCCACGACGCGTTCAGGAACCAGGACCAGTCGGTGCCGATACGCTGGTTCAAGGAGAGCTCGAAGCCCTGGTCGGTCTGCTCGCCGATGTTGCGATAGCTGAAGTTCGACGGGACGACTCCGGCGAGACCGCCCAGCGGACAGGCCGGAATCGTTCCCGGCGGAACGAAGAAGCAGGGTAGGACCTGCGACGGCACGCCCGAGGGCAGGTTGGTCGGACCGTAGGTCCTCTGGACGTAGAAGTCGATCGTGTCCTCGGTCTCGTTGCGATAGGCCGCCAGCGTCAGCGTCAAGCCGTTGTCGAAGGTGCCGACGTAGCCCACCTCGTAGGCGGTGAGGTGCTCCTCGACGAGATCGACATTGCCGTCGGCGACCGCGGGGATCAGCAGCGGACCGACCTGGTTGAGGATGGTGACGTCGAGGTAGTTGTTGATCGCGGACGGCGTGCGGAAGGCCTCGTTGTAGGAAAGGCGGAAGGTGTGCCGGGGCACGGGGGAGATCAGCAGGCTCGTGCGCGGCGTGAACACTCCGTCCTTGAGCGGATCGATGTCGTCGTAGCGGCCACCGATCAGCCAGCGCACCTTGTCGCCGAGCAGGATCTCGTCCTGCAGGAAGACGCCCCACTCGTCCTTGTCCTTGCCCTGGGGCGCGATCTCGAGGTCGAAGCTGCTGGTCCTGTAGTTGCCGCCGTAGGTGAGGATGTTGCGGCTGCCGGCGACGGAGGTGTTCGCCACGTCGAGGTTGTAGGTGTCGGTGCCGAAGGCGAAGCCGAGGGGCTGACCGTCGACGCCGCGCGTCAGCAGATTGATCGAGTCGGCGTCGAGGAAGTTCGCGAACAACCCGATGTTGAGGGCGAGCTTGTTGTAGGTCGCCTTGGCATAGGAAAGGTTGGAGCTCTTGTCGATGTCGAACGGACCGATGCCGGTGTGGATGATGCCGTCGGTGCCCGCGTAGCCCGCGCCGAACGAGGCGAAGGTGGCCTCGTCGAGATCCCAGTCGAACCGGAGGTCACCCTTCGGCTGCTGCGTGCCCGAGTTCTCGAAGGGGGGATAGACGGTCGGCGGGTTCGAGCCCGGCACCAATCCGGTGGGGCGATCGTAGGGATCCTGCTCGTAGTAGCCAGCCGAAACCTTGTATCCGAAGCTCCCGGAGACGCCGGCGTGACTGACGCTGCCGTAGGCGGTGCCGAGCTCGCCGGCGCCCAGGAGCAGCGTCGTTCCGGCCATCTCCTTCGGCCGCTTGGTGATGAGGTTGACCACGCCGCTCATCGCGTTGGCGCCCCAGACGGCGCTGCCCGGACCGCGCACCGCCTCGATCTGCTTGATCTCGCCCGGATTCACCGGCAGAAAGTCCCACATGACGAAGCCGAAGAAGTCGAGATAGATCGAGCGCCCGTCGAGCAGCACCAGCTGTGAGGTCGAGAGCGTGTTGGTCGCGCCTCGGGCCGTCATGTTGATATCGCGGGCGCTCGTCTGCGAGACGTTGAGACCGGGGACGTTGCGCAGCAGGTCGCCATAGTCATCCGCGGGAATCGACTCGATCGTCCGCGCGTCGAGCACCGTGATCGCCGCGGGCGCCTCGTTGAGCGACTGCTCCGTTCGCGACGCCGTGACGACAATGACCTCCTCGACTCGATCCTGCGGCTCATCCGCGCCTGGGGTCTGAGCCTCCTGGGCCAATGTCGCCCCCGAGCCGAGCACGGCCCCGACGAGCATCCACCCCACTACTGAGTTCGGCTTCATCCTCGGATCTCCTGTCCCCGCCTGCATCTTCCGCCGCGGCTTGCGACGAAGCTAACCCGACATCTTCATGGAAACTGGCGCGATGGTACCTCTAGGCGCACTCGGCTTCAAGGCATGCCGCGGCGCCGCGACGGAGGGCTCCGGTAGGATGCGCCGATGTCGACGCGACCGCCCACGCCGCCTCATCGATTCGCCGACGGAACCCGTCTGGCCGCCGGCTGCCTGCTCTTCGCCGTCGTGGCCGTAGGCACCGCCGCACCATCCCGAGCCCTGCCGCCCGCCGGGCGATCTCCCATCGTGGTGATCTCGATCGACACGCTTCGCTCCGACCGGTTGCCGGTCTACGGCTACGACAAGGTCCAGACGCCGGCGATCGACGCGCTCGCCAAGGACGGCGTTCTCTTCGAGCACGCCTTCAGCCAGATACCGCTCACCCTGCCCTCGCACCTCTCGATGTTCTCCGGGCTGCTGCCGGCCGCGCACGGCGTGCGCGACAACAGCGGCTACCACTTCGACGCCTCCCGCCACCCCTGGACACCCGAGACACTGCGCGCCGGCGGCTACCGCACGGCGGGTTTCGCGTCCACTTTCGTCCTGCGGCCGGAGACAGGCATCGCCGCGGGTTTCGAGAGCTACGACGCCGACATCGATCTCGGGACCAGCTCCGACCTCTCCGGCGCCCAGCGACCGGGGCGGATCGCCGTGGGCAAGGCGATCGAATGGCTCCGCACACGCGGATCGGATCCGTTCTTCCTGTTCGTCCACCTCTACGAACCGCATGCCCCCTATCAACCGGAACCCCCCTTCGCCAGCCGCTACGCCGATGCCTACGACGGCGAGATCGCGACGGCCGACGCGCTTGTCGGCGAGCTCTTGGCCGAGCTGAAGCGGCTGGGGCTCTATGGCCGGTCGCTGGTGCTCCTGCTCTCCGACCACGGCGAGGGACTCGGCGACCATGGCGAGGACGAGCACGGCATGCTGCTCTACCGGGAGACCCTGCAGGTCCCGATGATTCTCAAGCTGCCCGGTGGCGCTCGGGCCGGCCAGCGCGTGTCGACGCCGGCGCAGACGATCGACGTGGCGCCGACGCTGCTCGCGGCGGCAGGATTGCCGGCCGATCCCCGGCTCGAGGGCGTGGCGCTCCAGGAGCTGAGCGCAGCGGCAGCGGTCGACCGCCCACTCGTCGCGGAGTCCAACTACGCTCGCCTCCACTACGGTTGGAGCGAGCTGATCTCGGTGATCGAGTACCCCTTCCAGCTGATCGACGGGCCGGATCCCGAGCTCTACGATCTTGCGGCGGACCCCGGCGCGACGCGCAACCTCCGCGACACCGAGCGTCGCCGCTTTCATGCGCTCCGCGAGATCGCCAAGCAGAACGCCGTGGCTCCCGACACACCCACCGCCGAGGACACCGAGACGGCCCGACGCCTCGCAGCCCTCGGCTACCTCGGCGGAGTCGCCAAGACCGCAGGCCCACCGGTCGATCCCAAGTCGAAGCTGGAGCTGTTGAGCCGTTTCCGCGCGGCGCGCGCGGAGATCCAGAACGGTCTGCCCCAGCAGGCCGTGCCCACGCTCGAGCAGTTGGTCCAAGCGGCGCCGGGAATGATCGACGGTTGGCTCCAGCTCGGGGACGCCCGCCGCCTGCTCGGCGACCTCGAAGGCTCGCTTTTCGCCTACAAGCAAGCGATGACGTTGTCATCGGGCGCCGACCGCGCCGCGCTCGGCGCGGCGGGTGTTCTGCGCGACCTCGGCCGGCTCGGCGAAGCGCAGCAGCACGCCGAGCTCGCGCTCGCCGGCGCGGCGCATGCGGCGTACCGAGTTCTCGCCGAGATCGCGCTCGCCGACCGCGACCCGGCCGCCGCGCAGGCCGCGGCACAAGGCGCCATCGACAACGGCGCGGAGCTCGGCGGTCGCATCCTGCTGGCGCGCGCCTTGATCGCATCGAAGCAACCGGAACGAGCGCTCGCCGAGCTCGACCGCGCCGAGCAGCGCAAGGCTGCCCTTGGCGCCGGGAGCAACGACTTCCTCGGTTTGTACTCGGCACGCGGCGACGCGATGCTCACGCTCGGCCGCCGCAGCGAGGCATTCGACGCCTACCGGCTCGAGGTCGAGGAATTCCCGGAATCCGAGCTCGGCTACATGAGCCTCGCCATCCTGCTGCGGATCGAGGGCCGGCTCGAGGAGGCGGTGCGCGTGCTCGAAATGATGGTCGCCCGCAACCCCGAGCGGCCCAACGCCTACTACGCGGCCGCGGCGACGATGCTGAAGCTCGGCGCCAGCGAGCCGGGCGCGCGCGTACTCCGTCTCGGACTCGCCCGCTTTCCCGACAACGCCAAGCTCCGCTCGTTGGCCGCGGGCAGAGGCTGATCCACCGGATCACGCCGGTCGTGCCAATTCGGACCAACCTGCAGATCGAGGGCCCGGCACCGTCCTTGCGGTGACCCGAGATCGTGAATCCGCGAGCCCTTGCGCTCCTCTGCGTTGCTGCCCACCTCACGAGCCCGAATCCGGGCTCGCCGGCCGAGAACGGCTTCGCGCCACCGGCCGACGCCGACCAGGCCTTCGCGGGCGAGGTCATCGTCCGTGAGGTCGACGTGCGCTTCGATCGCTCCGTGCTACCCCCTCTCGAGTCGCTCGGCAAGCGGGGCCGCGAAGACTTCATCTACTACGAGGACGGCCGCCCCTGCCCGACGATTCGATTCGACCCCGAAGGAGATGCCACGGACTGGCACCTCGTGGTCTGGATGGATCCGCTGCTCGCGGGCGGCGAGGCGCTGACCGTCGCGGCCCGCGAGCTCGCTACGCGGGCGGAATCGCTGGCGGCGGCCGGAACCCTGGAGATCGTCGCGGCGACCGGCGCGACGCCTCGCCTGATCGGCGAGTTCCGTGGCGCCGCAGCGATCTCGGAAGCTCTGGTGGCGACGGCGGCCTCGTTGCCGCGCGGCCCTGCGCCGGTGATCGCGCGGGTCGCGGCGGAGCGAATCGACAGGATGGTCGTCACGCTGGCGGCACGACCCGCCGCAGGACCGCGCGCGGTCTTGCTGCTGGCCGCCGGCTGGGCGATCGACGAAACGACGCTCGCCGAGCTCACCCAGGCGCGGCATGGAAATCCCGCGCCCCGCTGGGCCGAGTCTCTGGCGGGCGGGGCACGAGCTCTCGCCGCCTCCGGCTGGGTACCGATCGTCCTCGGCTTGGCGGGGAAGCTCAGCCCGAGACGAGGCCCGGAGGCGAGGCGACGGTGTCGATCGGGCCGGGCGGTGACGCGCGGATCACCTATCCGGTGCTGACCCTGCCCAGCGGCGCGAAGCCTCGATCGGATCGCCTGGAGACCGCGCTCGACCTGTCGCTCCTGCCGCTGGCGGACCTGGGACGACCCGGCTCGGGCGGGCTCGTCGGCTCGGGGTCCCAGCTCGCCGCGACACTGTCTCGCCTGCTCCGGCGGTCCCGGCTCGTCGCGACGGCGCCCGAGCCCGGAGCCGGCGCGACGGTTCGGCGCGAAGTGCGCTGGGTCGGGGGCGACGGAAGGCCCCTGCCGACTCCGGCGCTGAGCTCGACCGGCCGCTCCCGCGAGCTCGCGGCCGCGCGGCTCCGACTCCGGCTGGCCGGAGACGACGAGTCGGGCCAATTGACCGCTCTCCGCCTCGACGGCCGGGAGCCGCTCCGCGTCTGCCTCGCCGGCGGTACGAAGCGGGCCCTGGTCCGTTTCTCGCACGCCGGCGCAGGCGCGGACGGCACGGCGATCGAGGTCGGCGCTGCCATCGAGCTTCGTCGCGACGCGGGACCGGACTGCGCGCAGGACGACGCCGCGCCAAGGCCGGCTCCCGTCGGGCTCCACTTGGTCGAAGAGATCGAGCGGGGCGAATGGGCGCTGTTCTGAATCGAGCGCCGTCGTACCATCCCGCCATGCGGATTCGCACCGAGCGACTGATCCTGCGCCCCTTCCGGCCAGAGGATGAGGCGGCCCTGGCCCTGGAGGCCAACGACCGCCGAATCTGGTCGGCGCTGCGCGATCGCTTTCCCCACCCCTACGATCGCGACGCGGCCCGCGGGTGGATCCAGACCCAGGCCGGATGCGCGCCGGCGGAGAGCCTCGCGATCGCGCCACGAGAGACGGACAGGGCGATCGGCGGCATCGGGCTCGAGCGGCACGCGGACGTCGTCCGCTTCACCGCTGAGATCGGCTACTGGCTGGGCACGGCGCACTGGGGAAAGGGCTACGCCGCCGAAGCGGTTTCTGCTTTCGTCGACTACGCCTTCACGACTTTCGATTTCGAGCGGTTGGAAGCCTGGGTCTTCGCCACCAACGAGCGCTCGGCCCGCGTGCTCGAGAAGTGCGGTTTCCGGCACGAGGGAACCGCGCGGCGCAGCGTGTTCAAAGAGGGCAGATTCCTCGACAGCCGGCTCTACGGACGCCTGCGCGGCGATTCGCCGTCCGGCGCAGCCTGACGCCGATCTCGGCGCTCCACCCTCGCCCCGTGGATCCCCTCGCCCACACCCTGGTCGGAGCCGCGCTCGCCCGCACCCGGCTCGCTCGCGGCGTGCCCTTCGTGACCACCGTGCTGGTCGCCGCCGCGAACCTGCCCGACGTCGACGTGCTCGCCTACCTCGGCGGTGAGGACGCCGCGCTGGCGTTCCGCCGCGGCCCGACCCACGGGCCGCTCGGATTCCTCCTGCTCCCGCTCGTCCTGGTCGCGATCCTGGCGCTCGCCACGCGGCGGCGACGCGCCGGCGGCGAGCCGGTCCCGCTGGCCCGCCTCCTCGCCCTCGCTTACTTCGGCGCGCTCACCCACCCGCTGCTCGATCTGCTCAACACCTACGGCGTGCGGCTCCTCTCGCCTTTCTCGAACCGCTGGCACTACGGCGACATCCTCTTCATCGTCGACCCATGGTTCTGGCTCATCCTCGGCAGCGCGGTCTTCCTGGTGCGCGCGCCGACGCGGCCGGCCCTCGGACTCTGGAGCGCCGCCGCCGCCAGCGCGACCTACTTGCTCTTCTCGCAACCGACACCAGCCTGGGCGCGAATGCTCTGGACCGCGGCGCTCGCCACGACGCTCGCCACCCGTTTCCTGTCACGCGACTTGCTGCGACGGCGCCGCGAGACGATCGCCGCCGCCGCGCTCGGAGTCCTTCTCGTTTACTTGGGTGCGATGGCGATCGCCGCCGGAATCGCGCGCCGGAGCGTCGACGCCGCGCTCGCCCACCGCGGTCTCGCTGCCATCGAACGCCTCATGGTGGCGCCGGTTCCCGTCGACCCGCGGCCGCGCGACGTCGTGGCACGATTGCCCGACGGCTACCGGTTCGGACGCTTCTCGCTGTCGACCGGCGATCTCGACCTCGAGGCGGAGCTCGAGCCGAAGCCACCCACCACGCCCGAGGTCCGCGCCGCGCTCGCCGACCCGTCGGTCCAGGGCTTTCTCGGCTGGGCCCGCTTCCCCTTCGTCCGTATCGAGCACGCGGGCGACGTCACCCGCGTCCACCTCCTCGACGCCCGCTACGCCCGCGAGGTGCCGACGACCGGCCGCCGCTTCGGCGTCGCGACGGTGGAGTTGCTTGCTGCGGGAACGGACGGCGAAGGGCCGATCAGCGCCGCAGCGAGAACGCCACCGTAGCTTCCATGCTCCAGGCGACGCGCTGATCGCCGCGGCGAGCGGGCTCGAACCGCCACTCTCGGATGGAATCCGACGCCGCGAACGTCAAAGTCTCGATCGAGCCCCGATCGATCAGGCGCGGATGGGTGGGCAGGCCGTCGGTTCCGATCACCACCTCGAACACAACCTTCGATTGGAGACCTAGGGAGCGCGCGCCTTCGAAGTACTGGGGTGCAGGCGCGCGGGTCTTCTCGGGATAGCTAACGCCCTCGGCCTCGGCGGTGCCCGGACGGATCGCCGCAGGAGGAGGATCCGCGATCAGTCGATGGCGATCGAGCAGCGCGCCCGCGCCGCCGAAGGCGGTGAGGTTCCAGGTCTCGAGGCGAGGATCCAGCTGTTGTGCGACCTGCCAGTCCCAGATCGCCTCGCGCTCCTCGCCGAGCCCTGCCTCGGCGAGCGCGCGGCACATCAGGAACATGCCGACCGCCGAGCCTGCCTTGGCTCCCGGCGCGAGGTAACGGCCAAGGTCCTCGAGCCCCGCCTGGGCGTTGACCTTCCCCTCCGCCCACTTCCCCTCCCGCAGCTGCGCCACGGTCGCCTGCAGCCGCTCGTTCCACGACTTCACGCTCCGGCCGGCCCACGAGGGCGGAGGTGATCCGAGGACCAGCGGAGCCAGGACGAGAATCGAGGTGACGCGACGCCTACTTCCAGGGGATTTGAACATGGCGCGGAGCGTACCGCCCGGCCGGCTCCGGCGCCATCGCGAAGCCCATCGATCGGTGGACCGTCGGCGCGCGCCCTCGAGACGTGAACGGCTTCAGAGGCCGCGCATGTCAAAAGAGGAAGCTGCATAGAAGGGTCGGTGGGCCGAGCGAGAGGCGGGTCGGTCGGTCACGCCCAGGCAAGCCTGATCGCGATCCGGCACCGAAGCTGGCTTCGTGGCGCACGAGCCGGAGCAAGGGGTGCCGCGGAGCGCCCGAGAGCTCGGCCCTTTTCCTCCTTAAACAGCACGCTTTCACAAGGTTCGAGTGGCCGCCGGGTCGCGTCGCGCAGCGTTTCGTCGAGAATCGTATTTTACGTCTTGTTTACGCTATTCTCTCTGCATGTCCGGCCGCAGCCGTCACGAGCTCGCGCGCAACATGGGGTCGGGGCGCCCCTACCAGTCGCCGGGGGCGCGCAAGGAGAAGCTGCGCGAGCGGGTCTATCGCCCCGGCGGCGGGCGCGGCGGCGGCGCCCGTCCCCCTGTTCCGTACGCCGAGCTGCACGCCGCTTCGGCCTTCTCTTTCCTGGACGGCGCCTCGCTGCCGGAGGACCTGGTCGCCCGCGCCGCCGAGCTCGACCTGCCCGCCGTCGCGCTCGTCGACAAGAACGGCGTCTACGGCGCGCCGCGCTTCTGGAAGGGGGCGAAGCAGGCGGGATTGAAGGCGCTGGTCGGTGCCGAGATCTCGCTCCTCGAGAACCCGCTCGAGCCGCCGCCCCGCCGGAGCGACTCGCGTGCCGACGCCGCCGAGCGCAACGCCCGCCGCCCGCGGCTCGCCCTCCTCGCCGAGTCGCGCACCGGCTACCGCAACCTCTCGAAGCTCGCGACCGCCGCTGCGCTCGGCCGGGCCAAGTCCGATCCCGCCGCGACCTGGCGTGAGGTCGAGCGGCACGCCGAAGGGCTCCACCTGCTGACCGGCGGCGACGAGGGGCCGCTCGCGCGCGCGCTCGACGGCGGCGATCTCGCCGGGGCGCGCGCGCTCGCCGAGCGGCTCGCCGCGCTCTTCCCCGGCCGTCTCCACCTCGAGCTCCAGCGCCACGGCCTGCGCGCCGAGGAGCGGCGCAACCGCCTGCTCGTCGAGCTCGCCGAGCGGCTGCGGCTGCCCCTCGTCGCCACCAACGGCGTCCGCTACGCCCGGCCGGGCGACAAGCCGCTCCACGACGTGCTCACCTCGATCCGCTGCCACGTGCCGCTCGACGGCGCCGGATCGCTGCTCGCCGCGCACCGCGAGCGGCACTTGAAGAGCGCGGCCGAGATGACCCGCGTCTTCCCCGACCGTCCCGACGCGCTCGCCCACGCCCACGAGCTCGCCCGGCGGCTCGAGTTCACGTTGGACGACCTCGGCTATCGCTTCCCCGACTACCCGCTCCCCAGCGACGAGACGCCTTCGTCCTACCTGCGCAAGATCGCCTGGAACGGCGCGCGCGCCCGCTTCCGCCCGCTGACGGCGAAAGCGCAGGCGCAGATCGCCAAGGAGCTCGGGCTGATCGAGAAGCTCGACCTTGCCGGCTACTTCCTGATCGTCTGGGATCTCGTCGAGTTCTGCCGGCGCGAGCGCATTCTCTGCCAGGGGCGAGGATCGGCCGCCAACAGCGCGGTCTGCTACGCGCTCGGCATCACGGCGGTCGACCCGGTGAAGATGGAGCTGCTGTTCGAGCGCTTTCTCTCCGAGGAGCGGGGCGAGTGGCCCGACATCGACCTCGACCTCCCCTCGGGCGACCAGCGCGAGAAGGTCATCCAGTACGTCTATCGCCGCTACGGCGGAACGGTCGATCCGAACGCCGCCGGAACGGCATATCCAACCAGCGCGGCGATGACGGCGAACGTCATCACCTACCGCGACCGCTCCGCCGCGCGCGAGGTCGCCAAGGCGCTCGGCTACTCGGACGAGCAGATCGACAAGCTCGCCAAGGCGCTCGGCTCGTTTCGTTACGACCTCGAGCGCGGCGACTCGCGCGATCTCGTCCAGTCGATCGCCGCCGCCGGCTTCGACCCCGCCGAGCGGAGAAACCGCCTCTTCGCCGAATACTTCCGGCGCGTCCAGAACCTGCCACGACATCTCGGCCAGCACTCGGGGGGCATGGTGATCGCCGCCGGCCGGCTCGACGAGGTCGTGCCGCTCGAGCCGGCCGCGATGCCGGGCCGGGTGGTGGTCCAGTGGGACAAGGACGACTGCGCCGATCTCGGCATCATCAAGGTCGACCTGCTCGGCCTCGGCATGCTCAACGCGCTCGAGGAGGCGATTCCGATCGTGCGCGAGCGCGAGCGGGTGCACGTCGACCTCGCCCACCTGCCGCCCGACGACCCGGGCGTCTACGCGATGCTGCGCGCCGCCGACACCGTCGGCGTCTTCCAGGTCGAGAGCCGAGCGCAGATGGCCTCGCTGCCGAGAAACGCCCCCGAGCGCTTCTACGACCTGGTGATCCAGGTCGCGATCATCCGCCCGGGGCCGATCACCGGCGGCATGGTGCACCCCTTCTTCGAGCGCCGGCTCGGCCGCCAGGCGGTCGAGTACTTCCATCCGCTGCTCGAACCGATCCTCGCGCGCACGCTGGGCGTGCCGATCTTCCAGGAGCAGCTGCTGCGGATGGCGATGGCGGTGTCCGGCTTCACTGGCGGCGAGGCCGAGGAGCTGCGCCGGGCGATGGGGTTCAAGCGCTCGGTCGAGCGGATGGCGGCGATCGACGAGCGGCTGCGCGCCGGCATGGCCGCGCGCGGAATCGCCGGCGCGACCCAGGACCAGATCGTCCAGTCGATCACCTCGTTCGCGCTCTACGGCTTTCCGGAGTCGCACGCCGCGAGCTTCGCGTTGATCGCCTACGCCAGCGCCTATCTCAAGCGCTACCACCCGACCGCGTTCCTGATCTCGCTCTTGAACGCCTGGCCGATGGGCTTCTATCACCCGGCGACGCTGGTCAAGGACGCGCAGCGGCACGGTGTGACCGTGCTGACGATCGACGTCGCGGTCTCCTCCTGGAAGTGCGTTTGGGAAGATCCGCCTACCGCTCTTCCTGCAGCGTCGCGCCGATTCGACCGTCGGGAGCCTCCGGTGCCGGCCGGGTCCACGTCCGGTATTCGCTGCTTGCGAGGAACCCCAATCGATCGGACCGAATCAGGGCGTGGGGACCCCCCGTCGTCTGCGCATCGAACACCGGCCGCGGACCCGGCTGCAAGGTGTGCGCAAAGTGCCCGAACGCCAACGGCGCAGAGCCGGCCCGCCGGCAGAACGATGCGCGCCGCGGGCGCCTGCCGCCTCGGCCTGCGCTACGTCGCCGGTCTGCGCCAAGCGACCGCCGAGCGCATCGTCACCGAACGCGCGCGGCGTCCCTTCGCCGACCTCGACGACCTCAAGCGCCGCGCCGGCCTGAACGAGCGTGAGCTCGCGGCGCTCGCCGAGGTCGGCGCGCTCGCCGCCTTCGGCATGACGCGGCGCGCGGCGCTCTGGCAGGCCGCGCTCGCCGCCCGGCCTGCGGGAGAGCTCTTCGCGGGGGTCGCCGCGAGCCCACGGCGCGGCAGCCCGCTCCGAGAGATGACCCGTTACCAGGAGACCGTCGCCGACTTTCGCGGCACCGGCATGACCGTCGGCCCGCATCCGATCGCCTATTCGCGCGCCGAGCTCGAACGCCGGGGGGTGATCCCCACTGCGGATTTGCCGCGCCTGCCACGGGGAGCGCGGGCGCGCATCGCCGGCGCCGTGATCGTGCGCCAACGGCCGGGGACGGCGAAGGGAACGCTCTTCCTGACTGTCGAGGACGAAACCGGCATGGCGCAGGCGATCGTCGCGCCGGCGCTGCTCAAGGCGCACCGAGCGACGATCGTCGGCAACCCCGGCCTGGTGATCGAGGGCAGAGTCGAGTCGAAAGACGGCTCGGTCTCTCTGCGCGCGGAGCGCTTCTGGCCGCTCGCCGAGCTGGTCCCCACCCCCAGCCACGATTTCCGCTGAGCCCGCGGCCAGCCGCCCATTCGCCCCGCCAGCGGACCGGCCGACACCCTCCACGCTCCACTCCTCTCACCGGCGCGCCACCGGCTAGGATTCGGCCTGAGGCTGCCATGCGCCCCGATCCCAGACTCGCTGTCGCCCTCGCCCTTCTCGCCACCGGCGCCCTTGCCGCCGCCGAGACGGCCGACCTCACCCAGCTCGCGCCCGGCGAGATCCACTCGGGAATCGCCGCCGCGCCCGATCCAACGCAGACCTACGAGCTCTACCTGCCGACGGCCTTCGCTTCGGACAAGCGCTGGCCGCTTCTGCTCGTCTTCGACCCCCGCTCCCGCGGCGCGCTCGCGGCCGAGATCTTTCGGCCCGCGGCCGAGCAGCTCGGCTGGATCGTCGCCAGCTCCAACAACACGATGAGCGATGGGCCGTGGGAGCCGAACACCCGCGCCGTCAACGCGATGTTCCCCGACCTCATGAAGCGGCTGCCGATCGACGATCGACGCGTCTACGCGACGGGATTCTCGGGCGGCGCCATGCTCTCCTGGATCGTCGGCCTGCGCACCGGTCAGCTCGCCGGCGTCCTCTCGGTCGGCGGGCGCCTGCCCGACGGTCTCGAGGATCAGGTGCCGGGCTTCGCCTTCTGGGCTGCCGCCGGCCGCACCGATTTCAACTACAGACCGAGCGCCGAGCTCGACGCGATCGCCGCGAAAGCCGGCGTGCCGCATCGTCTCGAGTACTTCGATGGACCACACACCTGGATCTCCGCGGCCGACGCTCGCCGCGCCCTCGGCTGGTTCGAAGTGCTGGCCATGCGCGACGGCCGACGTCCGAGAGATGAAGCCTTCGTCGACGCCGAGCTCGCTGCGGACCTCGCCGGCGCCGCGGCGCTCGAGCGGCAGGGTCGCGTGCTCGAAGCGCTCCGTCGTTTCGAAGCGATCGCCGCGAGCTACGGCGGACAGCGCAACGTCGCCGAGCCCGCGCGGCGCGCCAAGGCCCTTGCCGAGGGCGATGCCGGCCGCGCCGCCCGCAAGGAGGAGAAGTGGGCCTTGCGCTTCGAGGAGCAGGGACTGCGACGACTCGCCGAGACCGCCGCCGTGCTCAGCCAGAACGAGCCGGCGCCCCCGCCTTCGAAGCTCCGCACCATGCTCAACCTCCACGCGCTGCTGGCGCAGCGCGACGCCGGGGGGGAGCGCGGCGAGGCCGCCGGAAGAGTGCTCGCTTCGGTCTCATCCCAGCTCGGCTTCTACCTGATGCGCGACCAATTCGCTTCCGGGGATTTTCCCAAGGCGGTCGCGGGCCTCTCGATCGCCGTGGAGGTCAGTCCGGGCAACTCGTTCACCTGGTACAACCTCGCCTGCGCGCAGGCGAGAGCGGGCGCCAAGCGCGACGCGATCGATTCCCTCGCCACGGCGCTGGAGCTCGGCCTGCCGTTCGCCCAGCAGATCGAGCGAGACGACGACCTCGACTCGCTGCGCCAGGAACCGGAGTTCGCGGCGCTGCTGGCGCGGGTGCGAGGCGTCGCGCCGAGCCCCTAGCCAGTCCCGCTGGGGCGCTCGATCCAAGCGCGCGCAGCCGTCATCTCGCGCGCGAAAAGGTCACGAGCCTGCTCCGCCACCGCGCGCCGGAAGGTCTCGAGCGACGCCGCGAGCTCGGCGTGGACTCGCGGCGTGAACTGATTCAGCCCCTGGA
This sequence comes from uncultured Acidobacteriota bacterium, assembly GCA_963700315.1. Classification (GTDB taxonomy): domain Bacteria; phylum Acidobacteriota; class Thermoanaerobaculia; order Multivoradales; family JAGPDF01; genus JACTMI01. Next base: position 15,197 of record CAVOXC010000014.1, read on the forward strand.
TCGAATAGTAGAGGTCGGGGTTCTCGGCGACCACGCCGGCGCTGGTCTCGAGCTGCGCCTGGAAGGTGGTCGAACCGACCGCGGCGAGCTCTTGACGAGACAAACCGCTACCGGCCAGGGCGCGCGCGAAGACCAGATTGAGCAGGTGCGACATTCCGAGCACGTAGGCCGCGATCTCGTCGTGGCGCTCGAGTGAGAGCGGCACCAATGTCACCGCGGTCTCGCGGAACAGTCCGGCCACGTGGTCGGTCGCCGCGGGCACGCCACAGTCGCACAGGCAGACGACCTTGTCCGAGAGGGTTCGCGCCGCCGGACCGAACATCGGGTGAATCGAGGTCACCGCGCAGCCGGCCGCTCGCGCGGAGGCGAAGGCGGGTGCGAGGTGCGCCTTGAGACTCGCGATGTCGCAGATGGTGCCGCGATAGCCCGTCGCCGCGACGACGGCGAGCGCCTCGGCCACGGCATCGAGCGGCACCGCGAGGAGCACCAGGGTCGCGCCTCGAAGTCCTTCCGCGAGCGTCGCGGCGTCCGGGTGCTCGCCGTCGTCCGGCGCACGGTCGTGGACACGGACCCGATGTCCCTGGCTGGAGAAGAATCGGGCGAACCAACGCCCCATCCGGCCCCTGCCGCCGACGATCAGGATCGTTTCGGCGGCGCCGGCATAAGCCGAATAGCTCTCGACCTCCTGCACGCGACAAGCTTCGTCGACCAGGGTGCGCATCACCTCACGCGCCAGGCCGGGCGCGAGGTCGAGCTCGGCGGCGGATCCCTCCGCGCGCTCCAGCACCCGTTTCTCGACCTCGAAGTCGCGCAGCGGAATGCCCTCGGCTTGCTTCTCCCGTCCGATCTCGCGCGCGAGCTCCATGCGCTCGGCGACCAGGCCGAGCAGCGCGGCGTCGAGGTTGCGGATACGGCGCCGGAGCGCCTCGAGCTTCTTCACTGTTGCTTCCTCCAATAAACAACGAGGGGGGCCGTCCCCGGCCCCCCTCGAGATGCTCCGATCGGTTCCGGTATCAGTAGTAGATCGAGGGCCGATAGGCGCTCGTCATCGAGTGCATCCGGGTCGTCTGCCCGCCGCTGAAATCGAACATGCAAGAGTCGTCCGTGTAGTCCATGAAGTTCTCGATCGGATCCGGTCCACCGCCCGAACAGGTGTCGCGGCCATAGGGGCAGCCGAAGGCCGCCGACGCCTCGGCCGCCGTGTCCGAAACGTAGTCGCCATTGCCGCTACAGCCGCCCTGGAAGGTGTGGTAGAGCCCCAAGTAGTGACCGACCTCGTGGGTCGCCGTGTCCCCCAGGTTGTAGGGCGCGGCCGAACCGCCCGGCAGCGACTGGTCGAGCAGCACGACGCCATGGCGCCAGCTCGATTCGGCGTAGGAGTTCGGGAAGTAGGCATAGCCGAGGATGCCCTGGGACGGCTTGCACGAGTAGATGTTCAGGTTGTTCGCCGGATCGATGGCGAGCCCCTGCTTCATCTTGCGCTCCTGCGAGCCGTAGCAGCCCGTGTACCACTTGCTGTTGGTGGTGCGGTCGGTGCCGGCGAGATAGAACTGGAAGCCGGTGCCCGAGAACGCATCGTTCAGGACGTCGATCTGATCCTGGATCATGGTGTCGGAGATGTTGCCCTGGCTCGCCGAGTTGCCCGAGCGGACGACGTGCCAGCGCACGGGAATCGACACCGCCTGGGGCGCCTCGGGGGAGACGAAAGCGCCGCGCGCGGCGATCTCCGCCGCGACCAGGGCGGCCTCTTCCGGAGTGGCGTCCACGACCGCGCAGCGCGTGCCGCGCTCGAGGCGACCGTCGGCGCCGAGGAAGTGGATGTCACCGGGGTTCAACGGACGGCTCTCGACGCCCGCCGCCAGCGCGACGGTGGGAACCAGGGCGAGGGCGAGCGCTGCCCGCCGGACGAAGTGGCTCATCGGCCTTACCTCCTCTTGGGAAGGGACAAAATTTGCCGGAACGTAGCACGAGACCGGCAGGCCGTCTAGGCCCCCCCGAAATGCTCGGATTCCCGGCCGCGTGGGGACGCTCGCTGCCCGGACCAATCGCTCGCCGAGAGCGAGCTCCCGACCTCTTTGGCAGCTCGCCCGGAGCGCTGCGCTCCGTCCCGGCCTCGCCGCGACTCGGGTCGAAAGAGAAGCGGACGGCGGACCGGTCTGGCGTAGGATTCGCCGTGGAGGTCTTGCAATGAGCGACACCCACGTCACCACCGCCGGCCGTGCCCAGGAGCTGATCGAGCTCGAAGAGCGTTATGGCGCTCACAACTATCACCCGCTCGACGTCGTGATCGACCGCGGCGAGGGCGTCTGGGTCTGGGATGTCGACGGCAATCGCTATCTCGACTGCCTGGCCGCCTACTCGGCCGTCAATCAGGGACACTGCCACCCCCGCCTGGTCGCCGCGCTCGAGCGCCAGGCTCGGCGCCTGACGTTGACCTCGCGCGCCTTTCGCAACGACCAGCTCGGCCCCCTGTGCAAGGAGATCTGCGAGCTCGCCGGCTACCAGCGCTTCCTGCCGATGAACAGCGGCGCCGAGGCCGTCGAAACCGCTCTCAAGCTGGCGCGCAAGTGGGGACAGACGGTGAAGGGGGTTCCCGACTCCGAGGGCGAGATCCTGGTCTTCGACGAGAACTTCCACGGCCGCACCACGACCATCGTCGGTTTCTCTTCCCACGCGCAATACCGCGAAGGCTTCGGTCCCTTCGCCGGTGGCTTCCGGATCCTGCCCTACGGCAACGCCGACGCCGTCGCGGCGGCGATGACCGAGCGGACCGTCGCCGTGCTGGTCGAGCCGATCCAGGGCGAGGGTGGCGTCGTCGTGCCGCCGGACGGCTACCTCGCGGCGCTGCGCGACCTCACACAGCGGCACAACAGCCTGTTGATCTGCGACGAGATTCAATCGGGCCTGGGACGTGCCGGCAGGCTCTTCGCCTATCAGTACGACGGCATCCGTCCCGACGTCGCGATCGTCGGCAAGGCCCTTTCCGGCGGGCTCTACCCGGTCTCGGGCGTGCTCGCCGACGACCAGGTGATGAACGTCTTCCGGCCGGGCGATCACGGCTCGACCTACGGCGGCAATCCGCTCGCCGCCGCAGTCGCGCGCGAAGCGCTCAAGGTCCTGGTCGAAGAGGGATTGATCGAAGCCTCGGAACGGCTCGGCGCCTACCTGCTCGAACGGCTGCGCGCGATCGAATCGCCTCACGTCGACTCCGTGCGGGGTCGGGGGCTGTGGGCCGGTGTCGTCCTCAAGCCCGGGGCCGGTGGCGCGCGCCGGTTCTGCGAAGCGCTACGCGATGAGGGCGTCCTGTGCAAGGAGACGCACGAGCACGTGATCCGACTCGCCCCGCCGCTCGTGATCAGCCGACAGGACCTCGACTGGGTGCTCGAGCGCCTCGAAAAGGTTCTGCAGCGTCCATGAGCCCCGCGAAGGCCGCGGCGGGAAGGGGCCGGCTGAACAGGTAGCCCTGCATCCTGTCGCAGTAGAGCATCTCGAGGACCGCCATCTGCTCCTCCTCCTCGACGCCTTCGGCGACGACCTCCATGCCGAGGCCGTGAGCGAGCTGGATCACGGCCCCGACGATGCGCGAGTCCTCCGGACGCCGTCCGAGCTCGCGAATGAACGAGGAGTCGAGCTTGACGGTCTCGATCGGCAGCTCGCGCAGGTAGGAGAGCGAGGAGTAGCCGATGCCGAAGTCATCGACGGCGACTCTGCGCCCCCATCGCGCGCAGGCGGGTCAGCGTCGCGATCGGTTCACCGCCCGACAGTAGAGCCATGGTCTCGGTGATCTCGAGCTCGAGCGCCGCCGCGGGTAATCCGGTCTCGAGCAGGATCTCATCGATGATGTCGACCAACCGGGGGCTCTCGAAGGCGCGTGCGGTCAGATTGACCGAAATCCGAAAACCCTCGTGGAACCGGGCTCGCCATTCGGCGGCCTGGCGGCACGCGGTGCGCAGCACCCACTGGCTGATCGCCTCGGCGGCCCCGCTCGCCTCGGCCGACCGGCAGAAAGCCCATGGGCAGCAGCAGGCCCTTCTCCGGGTGCTGCCAGCGCACGAGCGCTTCGGCACCGGTGATCTCGCCCGAACCCGAGCGCACGATCGGCTGATAGTGGAGGACGAGCTGCCTCTCGAGATCGCCCGAGCGTAACGCGAGATCGAGCTCATGACGATCGCGCGAGCTCTGGCTCATCTCCTCGTCGAACGCAACCGCTCGGCCTCGGCCGGAGTCCTTGGCGCGATACATGGCGATATCCGCCTTGCGCAGCAGCGCGGTCGAGTCGTCGCCGTCGCTGGGGTAGAGGCTGATGCCGATGCTCGCGGCGACCGTCATGCCGTGGTCGCCCACCAGCAGCGGCGCGCGCAACCGCTCCAGAAGATGCTGCGCCGCATCGGACGCTTCCGCGACCGTGCGCACTCCGGGCAGCAAGAGCGTGAACTCGTCGCCGCCCAGGCGACCGACGACGTCCCCCTCGCGGACCGAATGGAGGAGCCGGTCGGCCACCGCCCCGAGCACGCGATCGCCGACATCGTGCCCGTAGGAGTCGTTGATCCGCTTGAAGTGGTCGAGGTCGAGAAACAGGAGGGCCGCCGACTGCTGTGTGCGGCCACTGCGCTCGATGAATTGCTTGAGCCGATCGAGGAAGAGCTTCCGGTTCGGCAGGCCGGTGATCATGTCGAAGAAGGCCAGCTTCTCGATCTGGCGCGACGCGTCGGTGAGGCGGTGGTGCTCTTCCTCGAGCAGCCAGACCACCGTCGAGAGCCCGACCAGGCCGATGAGCGACAAGTCGATGTAGGCGAGCCGCAGGACGAATCCGTGCCCGAGCCACCCCGCGGCGAGGCCAGAAGATCGTGAGCTGATGAATACCGTCGAGGAAGAAGGCGACACTGACGAAACGCGGACCGGTATCGGTCGAGCGGCGATAGACGCGCCACATCACGCCGCCCGCGCCGAGCAATGCCGTCGCCAGCACCAGCGCGCGAACGCCGACCCGAACGATCAGCCGCTCGGTGGCGGCGCCGGGATCGAAAGCCCACGCCACCGTCGAGACGAAAGCGAGGACAGCGAGCGCCGCCAGAATCGTTCGGCTGCCGCGTCTCGTCAGGGTCCGGCCGGTCGAGATCGCATAGGTTCCGAACAGGAGCCACGCGCCGTGCCAGAAGGCGCCCACCTGCGAGATCGCCGTCGCCACGAGACGGCTCCAGTGGTACGCGGGAAATAGACGTCAAGCAGCGCGAGACCGCAAATGCCCCCGGCCTGCGCCGCGCAGAACGCCCACCACGCGTACGACCACTCGAGCAAGTAGGGGCGTCGATGGAGCCGGTAGAAGCGGCGCAGCAGCATCGCGAGCAGCGCCGCGAAGACCGACTGCGCGCCCAGCCCGAAGATATCCAGCAGATTCGAATCGATCTGGATCGGCAACCTTGCAGCATTCTAGCCGCCCCGGGGTCTGGCGCCACCGGTGTCGGTCGAGGCCGACAGTCGGACATGGCCGCGTCGAGCGGAGCTGCCGCGGCCGTCGCATCATCCTGACGTCGGGTTGCGCCTGCGCCGATCCGCGCACAGAGGCGGCGCGGAGGAGGCGCCCGAATCGGCTGGCCGCCGGCCGGGAAGAGCTCCTCGCCCGTCATTCGTGGCGTGTGATACAAGACCGGGGCATGGCGACCGCCGGCAGGCCCCGGAAAGTCTTCGTGCTCGACACCTCGGTCATTCTCTACGACGCCAACGCGGTCTACAGCTTCAAGGAGCACGACGTCGCGATCCCGATCACGGTGCTCGAGGAGCTCGACCAGTTCAAGAAGGGCGACAGCGTCGTCAACCTCCAGGCGCGCGAGTTCATCCGGCAGCTCGACAAGCTCTCGGCAGCGGACATGCTGTCGCATTGGGTTCCGCTCGACGGCAGCGCGCTCGGCAGACTCCGCGTCGTCACCGAGGAGACGTCGGCGGTCGACGCGCGCGCGGTGTTCGGCAGCGCCAAGAACGACCACCGCATCCTGAACGCCACCCTCGCGCTGATCGACGCGGAGCCCGGACGCGAGATCGTGCTCGTCTCCAAGGACGTCAACCTCCGGCTCAAGGCACGCGCGCTCAGTCTCAAGGCCGAGGACTACGAAACCGTCCGCATCAAGGACGTCGCGCAACTGTACAAGGGCAAGTCGGACGTCGACGTCGAGGATCCCGCGCTCATCGCCAGGCTCTACGCGACCGGCGCTCTCGACCCGGCCGCGATCGGACTCGACCAGCCCGCGGTCAACCACTACTTCATCCTCCGCAGTCCGCTGAATTCGGCTCTGGCCTGGCTCAACCCGGCGACCGGCCGGCTCGAGCGGGTGATGAAGGAGCCCGCCTACGGCATCACGCCGCGCAACGCCGAGCAGACCTTCGCGCTCCACGCGATCACCAATCCGGCCGTGCCGCTGGTCTCGGTCTCGGGCAAGGCCGGCACGGGCAAGACGCTGCTGGCGCTCGCCGGAGCGCTCGCGCAGCGCCGCCAATACCGCCAGATCTACCTCGCCCGCCCTCTCGTCCCGCTCTCCAACAAGGACATCGGATACCTGCCCGGGGACATCAAGTCGAAAATCAACCCCTACATGCAGCCGCTCTGGGACAACCTCAACATCATCAAGCACCAGTACGACGAGAAAGACCGCGAGTACCGCCAGATCGACGAGATGGTCGAGATGGAGAAACTGCACATCACCCCGCTCGCCTACATCCGTGGGCGCAGCTTCTCGAACATCATCTTCATCGTCGACGAAGCGCAGAACCTGACGCCGCACGAAGTCCGCACGATCATCACGCGGGCCGGCGAGGGCACGAAGATGGTCTTTACCGGTGACATTTTCCAGATCGACACGCCCTACCTGGACTCCCAGTCGAACGGCCTCTCCTTCCTGATCGACCGGGTCAAGGGGCAGCGGCTCTACGCCCACGTCAACCTCGACAAGGGCGAGCGCTCCGAGCTCGCCAACCTGGCCAGCATGTTGCTCTGACCGCCTCCGCAACCCTTGCCGGCCGCGGCCATCGACGCGGGCCGGAGGCGGGCTTCGCCCGATCCGCCGTCCCGCCGACTCGAGCGTCGCTGGCAGTGATAGGGGTGGATGGTCTCGCGCCGCGACGCTTCGCGTTCCACGCGCGCGGCCGGGCTGCGTGTCGAGGCCGATGCACACTCTCGACTTCGGCCAGGCGCCCCGGATTCCGAGGCCGACCTGACCGCCGCGGCGACCGGCAGCCACGGCGACCGGACCAGCACCCTGACAACCGCCAGCTTCCTCGGCGCGCGAACTGCCGCGGCTCGCCGACCGCCGCAGGCGCCACAGCGAGCGCGCGCTACTCGACCCGGGAGACCGGCGACGGAGTCCTCGCGGCGAGGTCGGCTTCGAGTCGTGCGCGAGCCGAGCCCTGGCGATAGCCGAGGATGCCGTGGATCGGACCCAGCGCGCCGAAAAGCCAGCCCGACCACTGCAGCAATCGATCAGGGAGGACGAACGTGAGAAGGAGGGAGAACGCGCCGACCGCTGCGGTCGAGGCGTGACGAATGACCCCGGCCCTGGCGTCGAACCCGCCCAGCGCGTCGAGCTCCAGCGCTGCGCGGCGCCTCCAGGCATGGCGGTAGAGCGCGGTGAGCGCGAGAAAGACCACCATGAAGCCCACGCAGTAGATCCGCAGGAGGTGGCGGCCATCGTCGAGGCCACCGCCCACCGGCAGCGCCGGTCCCAGGCCGGTGAAGATCTTGACGAGAACCGTGAAGAGGAACTTCAGCGGGTAGACGTAGAACAGCACGAGGAACAGCAGCGCGGCGTTGAGCGCGATCGTCGTGCCGTCCGCGAGCGCGAATCTACGGAAGAAGCGGAAGTGCTCGACCCAGATCCAGACGATCAACGCGAAGCAGATCGCGAAGGCCGCGAATCCCTCCATCGTCGTGGCGAGCTCGGCGAAGCTGCGCGGCACCTCGAGCGAGACGACGAGCAGCGTCAGCGCGAAGCCGAAGACGGCGTCGCTGAACCCCTCGATTCGAGAGGAGCCGCGCTGCGACGAGGCGCCGGCCGCTGGGCGGGGCGGATTCACCATGGGCGTCGCGCGATGCTACGCGACCGCGGGACGCCGCGCACTTCTGTCCGCCCACCCTCCCCGCTGCAGTCGAGTGCCCCGCTCGCGCTCAGAGCTTCCAGGAGAGCTCGACCGCACCCCAGGCGCCGTCCTTGCTCTGCCGCAGGATCTCGCCGGCGGCCGAGCCGCCGAAGAACCAGCCCGCGTCGAGCCGGAGCCCCAGCTTCGAGGGCAGCGACCACTGCGCCGACAGATCGAGCTCCTGACCGAGCGCGGAGGATTCGAAGCGCCCCGAGGCCGGACGGCGGGCGGCGTAGCCGAGCTCGCGCTCGCTGAAGGCCCCCGAGCCGCCGTACCAGGCGTCGCTCCGGTCGACCAGGCCGAAATCGTGAATCGTCGCCGTCAGGGAGAGCTTGGCGCTCGCGGCCCAGCGCACCTCGGCGTAGAGGTCGCGCAGATTGGAGAACGCGCTGTAGTCGAGCGAGCCGTAGAACTTGTGGTTGGTCGGCAGCAGGTTGAAGAAGGTCTTGCGCTCCCCCGTGCTCCCCCCTCCCGACGCGGTCTCGAATCCTAAGTGGACCGAGGGCGCGCCCCGCACTGCGCCGAAGCGTCGCGAGATCTCCGCGAGAGCGGCCCAGGCGCTCTGACTCCGGTTGCCGTAGTCGCCGCGCTGCAGAGCGCACCAGCCGAGCACGCTCCAGTCCGCCGATCCTGCCAGCCAGGACGCGCCATAGGTCTGGAGCTCGATCACGTCGCCGGCGCCACGCCGGGCGACGTCGCGCGAATCGCGGTAGCCGATGGCGAAGAAGCTGATCTCCGAGGCCGGCAACCAGGCGCCGAACCCGCTCGCGTACGAGCCGCCGTAGACGTCGATGTCGAGCTCCTCGAGAGCGTCGTCGTAGTGAAACGCGCCGGCGAGCGGTCGGAAGGCGTAAAGCTCGAGCTGGCCCGCGCCACCCAGACCGGCGGTGACGACGGCGCCGTCCCAGCGCCGCCCGACGTTCGGGAAATCGAGGTTGCCGATCAGGCGTTCGGCCAGTCGCCGCCGCTTGGCTCCGTCGAGGAAGGCGATTCCGGTCGGCTTGCCGAATCCCTCGACGAAGCCCTGTCGCCCGACCGAAGCCGCCCAGCTGTCGCTCTTCCAGTGAAAGGCGAGCTCGAGCAACCCGGCCTGCGCTGGCGTGCGGTCGCCGCCGTTGGTGCCGAGGTAGACCGGACCGCTGGCGAAGCCCGCGGCGGCCGGCAAGCTCGACATCGCGGCGCCCTGCAGGAGCAGGTGCGCCGAGGCGCGGTCGCTCCACTTCGCCTCGACGCCCGCGCGCACCCGGAGCAACCCGAAACCGTAGCTGGAATCCTGGTCGCTGCGCGCGACCGGCGTGTCGAAGATCTCGTAGCGCGCTCGGGTCTCGAGCAGTGGCCGCCAGCTCGGCGCGGCCGACGCGGAGGAGACCACGAACAGGGCGAGAAGCAGACCTGCACCAGCGATTCTCTTTCGTAGCACGGCACTCCTCCTTCGAGCCGACGCTAGACCGGCGGGCGCGACCGCGCGAATGAGCGCCGTCATGCGACTCGCCAAATGACTACACCATGGTTGACATTTTCTACCTTTCTACCTATTCTCCCTCCAAGTCCCATGCAGGCCGGGAGGTGGAGCCGATGGCGTTGAACATCAAGAACGCTCAAGTCGAGCATCTGGCATCCGAGGTCTCCGAGATCACTGGAGAGACCAAGACCGAGGCGATCCGCCGCGCGCTCGAAGAGCGCAAGCAGCGCCTCGCCTTTCACGTCGTCCGTGAGAATCGGGCCGAAGAGCTGCGCCATTTCCTGGAACGCGAGGTCTGGTCGGTGATCCGCGCGCGCGCCACGAGCCGGCGCGGCGGCGCGCGCTGACCGAGCCCGCTCCTCCTCTCCCCCCGAGGATTTCGTGATCGTGGATTCCTCGGCCGTCGAGTCGATCTTTCTTCGCAAGCCCGGCTACGAGCGGCTGATCGACGCCCTGGCCGCCGCCCGCCAGGCCGGAGTCGGGGCGCCCACCCTGACCGAGGCCAACCTCGACCTGGCGCTGGCAACGGGCCGCGACGTCCATCCGTTGCTGTCGCGGTTCCTGCAGGAATTCGAGCTCTCGATCGTCCCCTTCTCGGACGTCCACTGCCGGGTCGCGGCCGAGGCCTTCCGGCGCTTCGGTCAAGGCAACCACGAGGCCGCCCTCGACTTCGGCGACTGCCTCGCCTACGCCACGGCGCGGCTCGCGGGCCAACCGTTGCTTGTCGCCGACGACCGCTTCGCCGCGACCGACCTCGAGCTCGCCTGACGGCGTCCGCTCTCTCACCAGTCGACCGGCACCCGGACCCGGTCCGCACCGCGCGAGCGGATCAGGACGTAGCCTTCGCGCCGGCCGAACAGGTAGACGTCGCGCATCACCTCGACGTCTTGCCGGCAGTAGTCCTCGATGAGATCGAATCGACCCTGCTTGACCCATTCGAGGCTCTGCAAGCCGTTCGCGCTCTTGCCTTTGCCGAGCGTCTCGCGCGCCAGATGGTCCAAGCCGACGCGAAAGCCGAGCACGCCCTTCAAGCTCTCGAGCAGGTCGAGCGTCGGCAGCGTGCGAGCGTAATCCTCGCCCGTGTAGCCGGAGAGAACGGCATAGTCGAAGCGCCGGCTGTTGAATCCGACGACCAGGTCGGCCGCCTTGAGCGCAGCGATCAGCTCCCCGACCTGCGGTTCGCGGAAGGTCTCGAATCGCCCCTGCTCGAGGTCGAGCGTCACGGCGATCGCAACCCCCATCCGGTGCGCCTTGTTCCATCCGCCGACGTCCTCGGCCGAGCGCAGCGTCTCGACGTCGAACAGCACTGTCCGCCGAAGGCCGTCGCTCCTGGCTCGCTTTGCTCGACGCTCCTGCGCCAACTCGTTCGTCGCGTTTTCGGTTAGGGGTCCGGGATCAGGCGTCTCGCCAACCGCTCGCCGTTTCGACGACATCGTCGTTTGCGGGTCCGGTGGCTTCGCTCGTTCCCGATCGCGGCGAGGAGCCCCCCGACCGCTCGGAGCGCGCCCGGACAGGGCCGACATGTCGGGATGAGACCTCCCAGGCGACCGGTCGTCGCCCGAGCGCCGCCTCGCCGGCCTGGCCGAGGGCCGGCCGCGAAGCGCCGCAGCAGAGACCGACCCACCCCCTTCAATGCCCGCTTTCGACACCGCCAGCACTGGCTCGACCGCCATCGCGGCAGCGCCGCTCGGGTCAGAAGTGGAAGTAGAAGTAGACGCGGGCGCCACCGCGGTGCCTACAGCGTCGAAGCGCACGGTCGAGTCGGACCAGGCCTTCCCTCCGTCGCCTTCGAGCAGGAGTCGGAGCAGTCGTCGTGCGCCGAGCTTGTCGAGCGGCCGGTTGCCGTTGCCGCACTTCGGGGACTGAATGCAGGAGGGGCAGCCCGACTCGCATGGGCAGCGGTCGAGCAGATCTGCGACGAACGCGAGCAGGACCGGCAGCTCCTGGAATCCCTTCTTGCAGATGCCGACGCCCCCTTCGTGCCCTTCGTAGATGAAGACACCGGCTCCGGCGAGCTGAGGATGAAAGGAGAGCGAGATCCCTCCGAGGTCGTTGCGATCGCAGAGCGCGACCAGCGGAAAGAGGCCGATCACGGCGTGTTCCGCGGCGTGCAGCGAGCCCAACGGATGGGCGCCCGTGGACTCGAGCTCCGCCACGACTTCCTCGGGTGCGCGGAACCAGAGCCCCTGCGACTCGTAGCGCACCGGCGGCAGATCGAGCGGCTGGCGGTCGATGACCTCAACGCCGTGGGTCCGCTTGCGCTCGAAGCCGGTCACCCGTTCGGTCACGAGCAGCCGCCCGAACGCGGCCTCGAGTCCGCCGCGCCGGCGCGCGTCGAGCACCTCCAGGATCTCCGTCTCCTTCTCGGAGAGCGGCGAGGTGAACCAGTCGACCTCGGCCGCGCGCACCGTCGCCACGGCGCGGTCGACATCGAGGTCGACCACGCCCCACTGGCGGCCGGCGTGGAGGTAGATCGCGCCCGGATGGCATTCGGCGAACGCTCGAGCGCCATCGACGGTGCCGATCGTCGCGCCGCTCGCCTCGTCGACGATGGCGAAGCTCGCCCCGGCGCCGCGCAGGGAGACGTCGCGCTGCGGGCGGCGTCGGCGCGGCAGGAGGCGGTCCCCATCGTCGGAGCGAAGCAACTCCCCCTCGCGCAAGAGCTCGCCGACCACGGCGGCGTGACGTTCCAGGTAGTCACGATCGCTCGCCGCGGCCAGTGGCCGCTCGGCCGCGGCGCACACGAGATGCTTGCGCGCGACGAACTCGTTGGCCGGATCGACCACCAACCTCTCGCAGGGGCGGTCGAGCAGCGCCGCCGGGTGATCGAGCAGGTACTGATCGAGGGCGTCGGGCAGCGCCACGAGTACCGTGAGCGACTCACGCCCCGAGCGCCCGACCCGGCCCGAGCGCTGCCAAGTCGCCATCACGCTACCCGGCCAGCCGACCAGCACGCAGGCGTCGAGACCACCGATGTCGATACCCAGCTCCAACGCCGAAGTCGAGATCACGCCGTCGAGGCGGCCGCTCGCGAGACCCCGCTCGATCGCTCTCCGCTCGGAGGGCAAGAACCCCGCGCGGTAGCTCTTGACTCGCCGCGCGAGGTCCGGCGAGCGCCGCGCGAGCCAAGTGTAGAGGAGCTCGGTGATCCGGCGTGCCTTGGTGAAGACGATCGTCTTCTGTCCGCGCTCGAGGAGCGCCTCGAGCACTTCGAGCGCGGTCGTGTAGGGGCTGCTCCGAGGCCGCACGAGAAGGAACCGGCGAGCCTCCCGCGGCGCGCCCGATTCTTCGATCCACTCGAATGGTCCGCCACAGATCTCGGCCGCGAAGCCGTCCGCCTCGGAGGCCGTCGCCGACGCCGCGATGAAGGCCGGCCGCGCGCCGGCGACTCTCGACAGGCGCTCGAGCCGCTGCAGAACGTGATGAACGTGGGCACCGAACAGCCCGCGATAGGCGTGGAGCTCGTCGAGCACGACCCAGCCGAGCTCGGCGAAGAACGGTCCCCAGGAGCTCGAGCTCGGCAGCAGGCCGAAGTGAAGCATGTCCGGATTGGTGATCAACACGCGCGGCGGATCGCGCCGGATCTCGGCCCTGCGTTCGGCTGGCGTGTCGCCATCGTAGATCTCGACCCGGCAGCGTCCGTCCGCGAGCCCCGCGGCCGCGGTCAGCTCCTCGAACTTGGTGCGCTGGTCCTGCCCCAGGGCCTTGAGCGGAAAGAGCCAGAGCGCCCGCCGCCGCCCGCCGGCGAGCGCCTCTTCCAGAACCGGCAATTGGAACGCCAGCGACTTGCCGGAGGCCGTCGCCGTGGTGAGCAGCACGTTGCGCCCCGCGCGCGCCGCCGCCAGCGCCCGCACCTGGTGCGCGTAGAGGCGCTCGATGCCGCCATCGCGCAGCGCGGCGCCGAGCGGCGCTGGCAGCGGTGGATCGAGCTCGGCGAAGCGCGCGGGACGACGCGGCAAGACGTGCTCTCCGACCAGTTGGGCGCCGAGTCGCTCGGCGAGCCCTGCCACTACGGCATCGAGGGGAGAGGCTGTGCGGATCACTCGTCGGCGGGCCGCGGCGCACTGTCGCCGTCGAGAACGCGCTCGCCGAACAGACGGCGCCGGCGCGGCGTGAGGCGCAGGCCGGCGACTTCGCCCGCATACCGCTCGACGGCCGCGATCGCCTCAGCGGGCGAGTCCGTCAACAGCAGGCGATCGATGTCGGCAGCTTCGATGGTGCCATTGGGCACCATCGTGCCGCGCAACATCTCGAACAGCGGCCGCCAGAATTCGGTGCCCATCAGAATCAGCGGGAAGGAGGGAATCTTGCCGGTCTGGATCAGCGTCGCTGTTTCGAAGATCTCGTCCATCGTGCCGAACCCCCCCGGCAGCACGACGAACCCATGCGAGTACTTGACCAGCATCACCTTGCGCACGAAGAAATAGCGAAACCCGAGAAAGAGATCGAGATACGGATTCGGCTCCTGCTCGTGGGGTAACTCGATGTTGCAGCCGACCGAGCGTCCACCCGCCTCGCGCGCGCCCCGGTTGGCCGCCTCCATCACTCCTGGGCCGCCGCCGGTCATGACGGTGAACCCGGACTCGGCGAGACGCCCCCCCATCTCGCGGGCCAATTCGTAATAGGGGTGACCGGCGGGAAAACGTGCCGAGCCGAACACCGTAACGCACGGTCCGGCGAAATGAAGTGTGCGAAAACCGCGCAGGAACTCGAGGAGAATCCGCCCCAGCCGACGCAGCTCCACGAGGCGCCAAGCCGGGCCGGCGAGAAACCTGCGTTCCTCGGCGCTGCCTGGTACCTTGCCCCAGCGCCCCTCCTGGTTCATCGCTTCACTCTAGCAACGCGTCGCGGGCTCAGGTCCGGTATCGCGTCGTCGCCATCTCGCGGAGGCCCTCGCGCAACAGCTTGCGCCGGCGGGCCACCAGCACGCGCTCGCCCTCGACCAAGCGGCTCGGGTCGCTTGCCGCGGGCCGGGATCCATCGCCGCCCGGGTCGCGCCAGAGCACGGTGATGCCGGCCTGGCCGAGCTCCGCCGGCGTCATGCCAACCCACTCCTCGCGAGCGGCGCCGAAGACGAGCGCGACCAGCTCCTCGCCCAGCAGGAAACCTTGCACCACCCCGACCTCGAGCGCCGCCGCCACGAAGGTCGGCGCGGCGATTCGCGACGCGCCCATCGCGCCATCGACCGACAACGACGACTCCACCTTGCGAGCGAAATCGGCGTCGAACAGGCGCACGATGGTCCGGACGTCGGGGTTGAGCTGGCGCGCCACGAGACCGATCGAGAGATTCGCCGCGTCGTCGCCCGAGACCGCGATGACCGCTCGGGCGCGCTGGATGTTCGCCTTGCCGAGGACCTCCGGAAAGCGCGCGTCACCGGTCACGATCGCCGCCTGCTCCCGCACTGCGGCGAGGTAGGGCGCTTCCGAGTCGCGATCGAGCGCGACCACCTCGGCGCCCACGGCGAAGAGCTCTTGAACGACTCGATAGCCGACATTGCCCATGCCGATCACCAGAACGTGCCCGGACTCCGGGACCCGTCGCCGACCCAGGAGGTGCCGGAAGCGCGAAGTGATGACGAAGTCCGTGAGCAGCGAGTAGAAGGTTGCGACGGTCGCCGAGCCGAGGATCATCAGCAGACAGGCGTAGAGCTTCAGCCAAGTCACCTGATCCAGAGGCGTGATGTCGCCGTAGCCGGTGGTCGTCACCGTCGTCACCACGAAGTAGAGAGCGTCGACCGGCGACAAGCCCATGCCGAGCTGGAAGACGCCGACCGACAGCGCGATCAGGACGAGAAAGCCACCGAGCAGCCACTTGATCACCGACGAGGCGCCGCGCCAGAGATCGAGCCAGCCGGTCCGGCGCGCGGTGGCGGCGGCGCGTTTCGCGACGCCTCCAGTCAGCCGGATCCAATCGTCGCGACGCGCGACCAGCGTCCAATAACCCTCGCTGCCCTCGCGCCGGGTCGGCTCGCGCAGCACCGCCGCGCCGACGCCGGCCGCGATCTGACCGGGTGTCTGCCCGTGGAGCGACCGGCCCGCGGCATCCCTGCGGTCGCCGACGACGAACATCTCGCCGCCGATAGCCAAGCTCGCGATGACGTCGGAACCGAGCGCGGCTGCGGCGAAGCTCGGCGCCGCCAGCGTCGCCATGCCCAGCGCGCGGCGCACGTCGAAGGCCTCCTCGAGCCTGCGCGCCAAGCTCTGATCGAAGAGCCGAACGACCAGCGTGGCGTCGGGACGCATGCGCTTGGCGTCGAGCGCGATCTCGATATTGACCAGGTCCTTGTCCGTAGTGGCGATCACCGCGAGCGCACCGCCCAGCCCGGCGCGCTCGAGCAGGGCCGGATCGCGCGCGTCACCGGCGAGCACTTCGATGCCGGCGGCGCGCGCCGTCTCACACCACTCTTCGCGGGCCGTCAGCGCGATCACCACCACCGACTCGCCGAGCTGGTGCAGAAGCTCGACGATCCGGTAGCCGACGATGCCGAGGCCGCAGACGATGTAGTGGCCAGTAGGTGGCTGCCGCTCGTTCATTCCGCTTCTCCCCGTGCGGGTGCCTGGTATTCGGGCGGCACCGGTCGGCGCAGTCTAGCTCGCGCGAATCGAACGCCCACCGCCTCCGCCCGTCCGGATAACATGACGCAATGCCACCTCTGAGAAACCCGACTTCGATCGGCTGGCTTGCCGCCCTTGTCGCGCTGCTCGTCGGCGGTTGCTCCCCTTCACCGGTCCCGAGCGCTGCTCCCGACGCCACCTATTCCGTCCGCGGGGAGATCGCGCGCCTGCCCACCGAGAGCTCACCCGAGCTCTGGATCCATCACGAGGCGATCGCCGGATTCCGCGACGAGCGCGGCGAGACGGTGGGGATGGATTCCATGATCATGCCCTTCCCCTTGACTCCCGGCGTCGCGATCGACGGACTCGCCCCGGGCGACCGGATCGCGTTCGACTTCGAGGTTCGGTGGCGCGGAGCTGGACGACCGCTCGCGATCACCCGTCTGGAGCTCCTGCCGGAGGGCGCGCTGCTCGATTTCGACGAACCGGCTGCAGGCGGTGCTCAGCCGGCTTCGGCGGCGGAGGATGGCAGCAGCCCGCAGTAGCTCGCCGCACGCACGACGGTCGCCACCGACTTGGCGTCGTGGAGGCCCCCGGAGAGGGCGAGCTGCACCACTTCGTCGAAGCGCCTGGCCTCGACGCTCAAGGCTTCGTCGGCCTGAAGATCCTGTCTCCCCGCGCGCAGACCGCGGCCCAAGAAGAGCCATATACGCTCGTCGGTAAACCCCGGAGTGGTCCAGATCCAGCCGAGCGGGACGATCTCCGCCGGACGCTGGCCGGTCTCCTCTTCGCATTCGCGGACGGCGCACTGCTCGGGGCTCTCGTCCGGATCGAGCTTGCCCGCCGGCACCTCGAGCAGCCACTCGCCGCCGGTCGCGTGACGGTACTGTCGAACCAGCAAGACTCGGTTGTCGTCC
>CAVOXC010000015.1:0-13226 GCA_963700315.1 uncultured Acidobacteriota bacterium
GGTCATCGTGCAGAAGTTCGCGGCCCTCCTCGCAGGCCATCGGTGAACAAGTATCTGTGTGTCGAGAATGGGCACGAATGCCCACCGAGGCCGGAATGCGTCGAGGACTAGGTGCCAAGGAACAACGTGCTGGGTATCTTCACAGAGCATCACCACGCACCGCCCGATCGGGAGGTCGGCAACAACTACCGTGTTTCCGGGGCGAAAGTGCTCACGCAGTCCACCGGTAACTGGTTTGAGGCCAGCTTCGAGCTGCCTGTCGGCCTCCATTACCCACGGGTGGGGCTTCTGCTGGTGCCAGAGACACTCTCCAAGCCCATTGAATACCGCACAGTCCGTGCGGTGGACCTGGGATTCGGGGTCGAGATCGGCAGCAAGGCCGCTTCCTGCGACGACGAGCTGAATCGAATGATCCTGCGTCCGAAGGCTGTTGAGGGCGGACTGGATGGCCCGTAGGATCTCGCCAGAGACTACCCATTCTGGAAATACGACCAGATTCGCACCTTGGTCAGCAGCAACCTGGATTATCGACGCTGCGCGCGCCGCAAGGCGACGCTCCTGTTCCTCATCAAGTTGCACTACAAGTCTCGGCTCGCTTCGACTGTCGATCGCGCCCAACTCCGCATCAAGTGTCGACTCTGCAAGTGGCGCTGCGGCCAACCGTAAAGAGGTCCAAGTCCTCAGAATCGCGGATTGAATTGGAAATGGAATGCGCGGGCCGTGTTTCCAACCATTTCCACTTTCCATGGGGCAAAGGCAGCTCGACTAGAGACACAGAGGTTGGCGCAGCTCGTCTCGAATCGACCCCCCGCTCCTGCGTTTCCTGGGTTTGTCGAAGCTACGCTTGGGGCTACTCTCGGCAGGCAGGACGATCCACTTCTCGTTCTTAGCGCAGTTCCTGTTTGCGAGGTACCATGCATTAACTGCTCTGAGAGCGGGTGGAAAGTCTACGCCGCGGAGCCGGGGCAGCCCAATTTCATCTCCGCAAAAGTGTCGTCGATGGCTAGCAAGACTATGAGATCGCGCGTGAGCGGATCTGCGCGCGCGCCACCCCTTAACTGAGTCGCAAGAAAGTCTCGCACCTCTTTTGGCGAATTGCCGTCGGGCGCTTCTCTAATTAGATTCCGAATCTCGTCGACCTTGGAACGTTGCTCACCGTAGCAGTGCTCCACCAAGGCCTCGGCGACGACGCGCTGCTGGGCGGCCTCCACTCGTTGAAACAGCCAGGCGAAAAGATCCGGCGTCCAGCTCGGCGGAATCTCAATGACGGCGGGTCCTTCGTCTAACATGCGTTCCCCCCGAACCCGCTGCGAGGATCCAAGCTCTCGGGGCGGCTAGGACGTAGCCGCGGTGGAGCTTTGGGAACCTGCGAAAAAGAGGCGGCCGAACGACCAGGGGAGCATAAGGCGAAGAACGGTGGGCGTCCACTCGCCTCGAGTACGTTTCGCAATAGGCCCCCTCAGCGATTCGAAACGGAGTGGGTCCTGCCATGTCAGACACTCAACAAGTGTTGACTACATCTCAACGCTTGTGTAGTGTCCCTCGCCATGCGGCAGGGGCCACACGACGAGCAGCGGCAGCGCTGGACTGAGGGGCTGATCCGCGAGCTGGGGGAGACCATCGTCGGCGCCCTCGGGGACGACGACGTGGTCGAGGTGCTCCTCAACCCGGACGGGCGGATCTGGCTCGACTCGCGCACCGAGGGGATGTACGACTCCGGCTCCCGGCTTCTGCCGCAGGAGGCGGAGGCGATCCTCGCCTCGATCGCCGGCATGCTCGGCACGCAGATCGACTCCGAGCACCCGATCATCGAGGCCGAGCTGCCGCTCGACGGGAGCCGGATCGAGGGCATGGTGCCGCCGCTCGTGGCGAGCCCGAGCTTCGCGATCCGCAAGCGGGCGACGCGGGTCTTCCCGCTGTCGCACTACATCGAGTCCGGCTCGATGACGGTGACGCAGGCCGAGTTGCTCCGGGCGGCGATCGCCGAGCGGCGGAACATCCTGGTCTCCGGCGGCACCGGCTCCGGCAAGACGACGCTGGTCAACGCGATCCTCGACGAGATGGTCCGGCTCGGCGAGCCGAGCGAGCGCTTCATCCTGCTCGAGGACACGGTGGAGCTCCAGTGCACCGCCGAGAACCACACGGCGCTGCGCACCACGCGCCACGTCGACCTCGCGACCCTGGTCAAGGCGACGATGCGGCTCAATCCCGACCGGATCATCATCGGCGAGGTCCGGGGCCGCGAGGCCCTCGACCTCCTCAAGGCCTGGAACACCGGTCACCCCGGCGGCTGCACGACCGTCCACGCCAACAACGCGATCGCCGCCCTGCAGCGCCTCGACCAGCTCGCGCAGGAAGCGGGCGTGCCGTCCCAGCGCGCCCTGATCGCCGACACCGTCGGCCTCGTCGTCCACATCGAGGGAGGGAGCCGCGGTCGCCGCGTCTCCGAGCTCGTTCGTGTCGCCGGCCTCGCCGGCGACGGCAGCTTTCAACTCGAGCCGACCGCGGCTCGGCCTACCGAGGAGGAGGAAAGCCATGAAGCACTGGAGGGAGAAGGGACAGAAGCTCGGGGCGCTCGCCGCGCTCTGGATGGTGACCTCGCCGGCGGCGTTCGCGACCACGGGTGGCACGTCGATGCCGTGGGACGAGCCGCTCATCCGCATCCAGGAGAACCTCACCGGCCCGGTCGCGAGCGCGATCATCATCATCGCCGTCGCGCTGGCTGGCGTGATGTGGGCGCTCTCCGACCACGGCACCGGCATGCGCCGCGTCTCGCAGGTCATCTTCGGCGCCGGCGTCGCGCTCGGCGCGGTGAGCTTCGTCACGGCACTCGGCTTCTCCGGGGCAGTCTCGGTGACTGTGAAGCGACGGTCGCTCCGCACCGTGCCGCTCCACAGCTCGCTCACGCGGCCGATCCTCCTGGGCGGAGCCGAGCGCGATCTCGTGATCATCGAGGTGAGCATGATCGCCGCGCTGCTCTTCGGCGTCGGCTTCCGATTCGCGAGCCTGAGCCTGGCGCTGCTGCTCGGCACGGTCGGTCACCGGATTCTGGTGTGGATCGGCCGCCAGGACCCGCAGGCGACGCGCGTCTTCGCTCGTCACCGGCTCTACCAGCCGTTCTACCCGGCGAGCGGCGGCGGTCGGCGCGCCGCTGCCGCGCGTGCCTGTCTTCCGGGGGGACACCCGATGATCCTGCGCGAGCATCGACCGAAGCCGCAGGGACTCGCCGACCTCCTGAACTGGGCCGCCCTGGTCGGCGAGGGGATCGCCGTCAACAAGGACGGCTCGTTCCTCGCCGGCTGGAGCTACACCGGCCCCGACCTCGACGCCGCCACGGCGGAGGAGCTGGCGCTCCTCTCGCAGCACTTCAACCAGGCGCTCCTGCCGCTCGGCGACGAGTGGCTGCTGAACGCCGACGCGATCCGGCGACCGAGCCGCGACTACCCGCCGCCGGGGCCGTTCCCGGACCCGGTGTCGGAGCTGCTCGACGACGAGCGCCGCGAGCAGTACGAGTCGGGCCGGCGCAACTACGAGACGACCTACACGCTCTGCGTCTCGTGGCTCCCGCCCGACGAGCTCCAGTCGAGCCTCGCGCGCTGGTTCATCAGCGGCGAGGACCGCAAGGGTCCCGACTGGCGGGCGCAGGTCGACACCTTCGTCGACCGGCTGGAGGACATCGAGGATCGCCTCTCGGCCTCGCTGGCGCTGACGCGCCTCAGCTCCGAGGCGCTGCTCACGCACCTCCACACCTGCCTCACCGGGCTCTACCACCGCGTGGCCGGTGCCCGACACGCCCTGCTACCTCGACGTGCTGCTCGCCTCGCAGGACCTCTACGGCGGCTTCAGCCCGCGGGTCGGCGACCGGCACCTGCGGGCGCTCTCGATCACGGGCTTCCCCCACGAGTCGCACCCCGCGATGTTCGACTTCCTCCACCGGATCCCGATGGAGTACCGGCTGTCGCACCGCTTCCTGCCGCTCGACCCGGAGTCGGCCGCCAAGCACATCCGGCTCTACCGCCGGAACTGGTGGCAGAAGCGCAAGGGCCTCGGCGGGCTGATCAAGGAGGCGATCACCACCGAGGAGAAGGCGGCGGAGCCGAAGTTCCTGAACCGCGACGCCGTCCGCATGGCGGAAGACGCCGACGAGGCGCTCGCCGAGTGTCTCGGCGGAGCCGTCCGGTACGGCTTCTACACGACCGACGATCGTGCTGATGGACGAGGACGAGAACGCCGTCGAGGTCGTCGGCGCGCCAGGTCCTCAAGGAGATCCACAACCGCGGCTTCGCCGCGCGGATCGAGCGCGTCAACGCCCTCGAGGCGTTCCGCTCGAGCCTGCCGTCGCACGCCCATCCGAACGTCCGCCGGCCGCTGATCAGCACGCTCAACCTCGCCGACCTCCTGCCGACGACGAGCGTCTGGCCGGGCCTGCCGACCAATCCCTGCCAGTACTACCCGACGGGAAGCCCGGCGCTGCTCTGGGCGGCGACCAGCGGCTCGACGCCGTTCCGGCTCAACCTGCACGTCTCCGACGTCGGGCACACGCTCGTGCTCGGGTCCGACCGGAGCGGGGAAGAGCACGCTCCTGGGTCTCATCCAGGCGCAGTTCTTCCGCTACCCGGACGCCCAGGTCTTCACCTTCGACAAGGGGTACTCGTCGTTCCCGCTGGTCGCCGCCTGCGGCGGCCACCACTACGACATCGCGGCCGAGTCGCTCGACGCCCTGGCGTTCTACCCACTGGCGAGCATCGATCGGCCCACCGAGCGCGCCTGGGCGGCGGAGTGGATCGAGACGCTGATGGCGCTGCAGGGCGTCGTCGTCACGCCGGCACACCGCGGCGCGATCGACCACGCGCTCGGACTGCTCGCCGCTTCGCCGTCGCGCACGCTGACCGACCTGCAGGTGAAGCTCCAGGACCCGAACCTGCGCCAGGCGCTTCGGCCCTACACGCTGAAGGGCAACTTCGGCGCGCTGCTCGACGCGCAGAGCGACGGGCTCCGCGACGGTCGCTTCCAGGTCTTCGAGATGGCGCACCTGATGGAGCTGGGCGACCGGATCGTCATCCCGGCGCTCCTCTACCTCTTCCACCGGATCGAGCAGCGGCTCGACGGCCGGCCGACGCTGATCATCCTCGAGGAGGCGTGGACCTACCTCCTCCACGAGCTCTTCGCCGAGCGGATCCAGCTCTGGCTCAAGGAGCTGCGCAAGTACAACGCCGCGGTCGTCTTCGTGACGCAGAGCCTCGCCGACATCCACGCCTCGTCGAAGCGCCACGTCATCTACGAGAGCTGCCCGACGAAGATCCTGCTTCCCAACAGCGAGGCGGGCTCGGAGCAGGGCGCCGCGATCTACCGCGCGATCGGTCTCAACGAGCGCGAGATCGAGATCGTCGCCCAGAGCGCCAAGAAGCGCGACTACTACTACACCTCGCCGCTCGGCAACCGGCTCATGGACCTGACGCTCGGGCCGCTGGCGCTGGCCTTCGTCGGCGCCACCGGGCGCGAGGACCTGCGCGCGATCCGCGAGCTGCGGGCGATGTACGGGCCGGAGTGGCCGCGCGCCTGGGTGCGGCAGCGCGGGCTCGACCGCTGGGCGGATCAGCTTGGCCGACCGAGCGAGCTGACCGAAACGAAAGGAGCCTCGCATGCGCCGGCTGAAGCACACCGTTGCCGCTTGTCGTCTGCCTGACCGTGATGACGAGCGTCGCGACGCCCACGCCGGCGGAAGGCCCAGTCGCGGTCTACGACGCCGTCAACTGGATCGAGAACGCCACGCAGGTCATCCAGCAGGCGTACGAGATCTACCAGCAGTACGATGCAGCTCTATCAACGACTACCAGCGCTACGCGACGATGGTGAAGAACCTGGAGCGGTTCGACGAGCTCTCCTTCCGGAACCTCGTGGGCCTGGCCGCGGCGGTCAACGACATCATCCAGTACGGCGAGTCGCTCGGCCACACCCTCTACGACATCGACGCCCAGTTCGCCGAGACCTTCCCGGGCTACGAGCCGATCCTCGAAGACGACTGGCTGGAGATCTTCGAGCATCGCAACCGCCGGACGCTCGACACGCTGCGCTACTCGCTCAACGCGCTCAACCGGATCTCCTGGAACTCGATCCCGTCGCAGCACATCCTGGAGGGCCTGGCGGCCGACGCCGAGGCCGCGGACGGCAACGTCGAGGCGCTGCAGGCCGCCAACGAGTTCCTGCACCATCAGGCCGGCCAGCTCGCCAAGATCAGCCAGCAGCTCTCGCTCCAGACCAACGTCCAGGCGGTCTACTGGGCCTACCAGGTCGACCGCGAGGCGGCCGACCGCGCCACGACGAGCCAGTGGATCGCCAACGGCGTCGGCGAGGTGCCGCCCTACGACAGCGCCGGCGGCGTCGCGCGGCGTGCCCGCCGACTGGCCCTGGGCCTGCTACGGCTGCGCGCGCTCGGCGGCCAGGGGGTCGCGATGAAGGCCGTCGTTCCGGCCCGCTCTCGCAGTCCTCGCGCTGGCGAGCCTGCTCGTCTGCGGGTTGCGGCCAACCTACCGCCGAGGAGCTCGCCAACGGCGACGACCCTCTCACCGCGCTCCGCTCGCCGGTTCGGTCGGCGCGCTACGACGGCGCGTTCTGGAACCGGGAGGCGGTCCAGTCGACCGACGCTCTGGGCGGACGCCGTCGCCTACTGCCGGACGCCCGGCAACTCCGCCGCTCCGAACTGCCAGACCGTCGGGCTCGTGCTCTCGACGATCGAGCTCGAGAAGGCGGCGAAGGAGGCGAAGCGACAGCTCCAGGATGCTCCTCGAGCAGAGCAAGCACCTGGCGCCGCTCGCCGCGCGACCCGTCGGCGCGCCGGCGCCGCGCCCGGCGGGCAGGACTGATCGGTCATGCCAGTCCTCGGAATCCTGGACGGCATCGTCCAGACGTTCGAGCTCGCCACGCAGACCTGGTTCTCGACGCTCTTCCCGATCGCGCAGAACCTGTTCTTCGCGCTCATGGTGATCCAGATCGCGTGGGCCGGGATCTGGTCGACGCTCGTCCGGCACGAGGGCGGCGAGCAGGTGCTGGTGCACCTGCTCCGCCAGGTCTTCGTCCTCTCGATCCTCTACACGGTGCTCATCTTCTCGCCGATCTGGGTGCCGACGGTCATCGGCTCGTTCGAGCAGGCCGGCGCCGCGGCCGGCGGGATCGACGGCATCAACCCGTCGTCGGTCTTCTCGGGCGGCTTTCTCCTCGCGCTCGGGCTGCTCGACGGCCTCAACAACTGGGGCCTGCTCAACCCGATCACCGGCCCGATGATCCTGTTCACCTGCCTCACGCTCATCCTCTGCTACGCCTGGATGGCCGGTGTGCTCCTGGTCTACCTGGTCGAGAGCTACGTCGTCCTGGGCGGCGGCGTGGTGCTCCTCGGCTTCGGCGGCTCGCGCTTCACCGCCGGCCTCGCCGACGGCTACCTGGTCTACGTCTTCCGCGTCGGCGTGAAGCTCTTCGTCGCCTACCTCGATCCTCGGCATCGCCGGCTCGCTCGCCGCGCAGTGGGCGGCAACTGCTCAACGCCGTCGCGCTCGACAACCCCGGGCCGCTCTTCGAGGTTCTCGGCGGCGCCGTCGTGCTGGCGCTCGTCACCACCAAGGTGCCGCTCTTCGCGAGCCAGATGCTGGGCGCAGGCCCCGGCTTCAGCCTGCGGTCCCTGTTCGTGGAGGGTCAATGAAGCTGAACCGCTTCTCCGCCGCGACCGCGCCGGCTCGGACGCCTGCTCCCGACGGACGCGAGCCTCGCTCGCGGACGCCGCGAATGGGACGACCGCTATGCCGGTCTCGCGCAGCGGCAAGCGCAACTGGCAGCTCGCGGCGCTCGGCCTTCTCGCGGTCGACGGCCTGCTCACCGCCGGCATCGTCCACCTCGCGAGCCAGAGTCGCGTGTCGCCCTTCGTCGTCGAGGTCGATCGTCTCGGCCAGGCGGTGGCGTTCGGACCGGCCGAGCAGCTCCGGAAGACCGACGAGCGCCTGATCCGCTACCAGCTCAACCTCTTCATCCGCGACGTGCGCTCGGTCTTCTCGGACGCCGAGGTGCAGAAGACGGTGATCAACCGCGCCTACGGCCACGCCAAGGACGGCGCGCTCGGCTTCCTGAACGACTACTTCAAGAAGAGCAACCCGTTCCTGCGCGAGGCCGAGGGCACCGTCGCGGTGCAGGTGCAGTCCGTGCTCCGCCTCTCGGCCGTCGAGCTGGCAGGTGCAGTGGCGCGAGACCCAGATCGCCGCCGAGTGGCCGCGTCGTCTCCGAGACCGCCTGGCAGGCGATCCTCGGCGTCGAGCTCACGCCGCCCGAGACCACCGACGTTCTGCTCGTCAACCCTCTCGGCCTCTACGTCACCGAGATCAACTGGACCCAAACCCTCTGAGGAGACTCTCCATGTCTCGATGCTCGACGTCTCGATCGAAGCGCTTCGCCTCTCACCTGTCTCGCCCTTCTCGGGGCGCTCGGTGCTCTCGGCACGGGCGCCGCGCGCGCCGGGTCCCGGCCCGACGCGGCCGATCCGGGACGCGACCCAGCAGTACGCCACCACCGGCAAGGCGCCGGTCATCGAGCGCAGCGACTCGGTGGTCTACCCGTTCGGCGAGAGCCAGCCGGTGCTCCAGTGCACGCCGCTCCGGGCCTGCGACGTCGAGCTCGAGGCGGGAGAGGTCGTCCACGGCGTGGCCCTCGGCGACACCGAGCGCTGGATCTCGAGCCCGCTCTACTCGGGCGATCCGGACGCGCTCGTGCCGCACGTGGTGGTGAAGCCGCGCGACTACGGCATCACCACGAACATGATCGTGACCACGACCCGCCGGACCTACCACCTCAACCTCGTCGCGCCGGCGAAGGGCAAGACCGACGACGCCGACGGCGCCTACCTGCGGCGCGTGCGCTTCTACTACCCGGGCGACGTCGTCGAGCAGTGGTCCGACGCCGCGCAGCTCGAAGCGACTCGCGCCAACCGGCAAGAGCGAAGCGACCATCGCGAGCCTGACCGGCGCCATGAACCCCGGGCGAATGAACTTCGACTACTCGCTCTCGGGCGGCCACCTCACCGGCTTCCGGCCCGACCACGATCTTCGACGACGGTCACCACACCTACATCCAGCTTCCCGCCGGCGCCGCGGCCGTCGACGCGCCCGCCTTCCTCGCTCGCACGCGAGACGGGTGAGGAGGCGATCCTCAACTACCGGATGAACGGCTCCTGGATCATCGTCGACGGGCTCTTCGAGCGCGGCGAGCTGGTGGCCGGCGTCGGCCGGTCGCGCAAGGCGGTGAAGATCACGAACCGCGGCTTCGCCCGCGTCGCGGCGGGGGGCCGCTGATGGAGACGGAGACCCCTCCGAGCCGAGCCGAAGGAGAGCGAGCTCGAGCTCACGCCGCGGCCCCGGATCAAGAAGCTCAGCTCGGCGATCGTCTGGATCGCCGCCATCTTCGCGGTCGCCGTGCTCTGGCTCGTCGGCTACCTCGTCAGCTCGAAGGCGCGACGGCCGAGCCAGGAGCGGCGCGTGGCGTCCGTTCCGCCGCCGGTCGACGACCTCGCCGAGCGGATCCAGCGCGCGGCCGAGCGAGAAGCGAAGCTCGCTGCGGAGCACGCAGCGATGGCGCGTGGCCAGCAGCTCCAGGCTCCCCGCGAGCTGCCTCCCGGCTTCGAGCAGCTCCTCGCGGAGCAGGAGCATCCGCTGGCGGCGGGCCCGCCCGTCGAGAGCTACGGCCGCGAGTCCGCCTACGCGGCGGCGGGCGGCGCGGATCTCCGGGCGCGTCGCCCCTGCAGCGCGCGCTCGACTCGGAGCTGGTGCCGCCGGCTTTCCGCTCGGCCAGCCCCGCGCGGTGGCTTCGGCATCGCGCTCGAGCCCGACGGTGACGCGGCTGGACGGCGCTCCGGCCGCGCCTCCGGATCTCGCGACTCTGCGCGCGGAGCTGGTGCGGGCCGTCGAGGCCAAGATCGCCAGCCGCCGGCCGCGCCCGGCGAAGCCGGTCGCCGTCGGCGCGCTCCGCCCGGCCGGCTCGCCGTTCCGGATCTCGGCCGGCACGCTCATTCCCGCGGTTCTCACCGCCGGGCATCAACTCCGACCTGCCGGGCCAGACGACGGCGCTCGTGCGGCGCAACGTCTACGACAGCCGCACCGGGCGCTACCTCCTCGATCCCGCAGGGGAGCCGGCTGGTCGGCGAGTACGACAGCCGCGTCGCCTTCGGTCAGAACCGCGTGTTCGTCGCCTGGAACCGACTGATCTTCCCGGACGGCCGCTCGCTCGACCTCGGCGGCATGCAGGGAGCCGATCTCGCCGCGGCGGCCGGGCTCCGCGACAAGGTCAACAACCACTTCGTCCGCACCTTCGGCAGCGCGCTGCTGCTCGCCGCCGTCTCGGCCGGCGTCCAGCTCTCGCAGCCCGACAACGACGGCGACTTCCAGTCGAGCCCGACGCCGTCGCAGCTCGCGGCGGCGGCGGTCGGCCAGGAGCTCGGCCGCGTCGCGACGGAGTACCTCCGCCGCAACCTCGACGTCCGGCCGACGATCGAGGTCCGGCCCGGCTACGAGCTGAACGTCGAGGTCACCGCCGACCTCGACCTTCCCGGCCCCTACGAGCAGGCGCTCGCGGCGTACTGAGGCACGGCATGCGCATCGTCACGGTGACCAACCAGAAGGGGGGAGTGGGGAAGACGACGCTCGTCTGCCACCTCGCGCTCGCCGGCGTCGAGCGCGGCCTGCGCACCCTGGTGGTCGACCTCGACACGCAGGGCAACGCCAGCACGATGCTGGCGCGCGACGCGGCGGTCGCCCAGCCAGCCGGGCGGCGCCGCGGCGCTCTTCGCGGAGGCGCCGATCGCGCCGACGGTCACCGCCGAGCGGCCTCCACCTGCTGCACGGTCACCAGCGGCTCGACGAGGTCGACCAGCGGGTCGGCCTCGCGGACGCGACCCGCGTGCGCGACCGCCTGCGGGCGCTGCCCTACGACCTGGTGGTGATCGACACGCCGCCGGCGATCGGGCTTCGCCATCTTGGGCCGCAGGTCTGGGCCGACCTGGTGGTGACGCCGCTCGAGCCGAACAGCTTCTCGCTGCTCGCGCTCGGGCAGACGCTCGCCACGATCGAGGAGATTCGGACGATCCGGCCGGGGCTCGAGAACCGCATCCTCATCAACCGCTTCACACGCTCTTCGGGCCAGCAGAACCGCTACATCGAGCTGCTCGGCGAGCACGTGCCGCTGACGCGGCCGTTTCTGACCCTGCGCGTCGCCGTTTCGGACGCGCTCGACGAGGGGGTCCCGGTCTGGCGCTTCCGCCGCGCCGACCGCGAGACCCGGGAGACCTGGATGGAACTGTGCGGAGGGCTGATCGGTGGCTGAGAGAACGAGGCAACCCTGGGCATGAGCTCGCTCGACCGCCTGCGCGAGCTCAAGGAGGAGACCGAGCGCCGCCAGGCGGGAGGCCGCCGGCGGGTGGTCGATCTCCCGATCGCCGAGGTCCACGCCGACCCGCGCCAGGTCCGCAGCGACTTCGTCGCCGACGTCCTGAGCGCCGAGGACCAGGAGGACCTCGAGGGCCTCGCGCGCAACATCGCGGCGATCGGCATCCACAACCCGATCCACGTGCGACCCGACGCCGAAGGCGGCTACGTCATCATCTCCGGCGAGCGCCGCTGGCGCGCCGCCGGCATCGCCGGCCTGGAGACCGTCCCCTGCCTCGTCGCCGCCGAGGGCGAGCTCGACGCGGGCCGCAACACCCTGACCCAGCTCTCCGAGAACCTCCAGCGCTCGAACCTCAAGCTCCTCGACGTCGCGAACGCGCTCAAGCGCTGCCTCGACGAGACCGGGCTCGGCCAGGCGGAGCTGGCCAAGGAGCTGGGGAAGTCGAAGTCGTGGGTGTCGAAGTACCTGGCGCTGCTGAAGGCGGAAGGGCCGTTTCGGGCGGCGCTCGACGAGGGCTTGCTCGGCAATCCGGAGACGGCGAGGATGTTCGGGCGGCTCGACGAGCGCCAACAGGAGAGGCTCCTGCGGCGCGCACGGAAGGAGAACCAGCCGATCAGCCACGCCGAGGTGGTGAGGCTCGACCAGAGAGCGGGGAAGGGGACTCGGCCACGGACTACGCCGACAGACGAGGACTGCGTCGAGCAGCCTGATGGCGAGGACACCAAGCCCGATCCGCGTGAACTCTCGTGCCCGACCCCCGCGGAACACGTGGTCCGGCTCACCTCGAACCAGCTGCGGGAGCTGATCAGCCGGCTCGGGGGTACTGCGGGCGACGAACCCGACTTGGTGGGACTCCTGCTCGGCCTGCTGGAGCCTCCGTCGCGCTAGGCAGCGCTCGCCCAAGTCTCAATCGTATTGTGACACGAGAGGTCATTCTCGTGATTCTCCGTTCTGCGGCCCGACTCGGTTTCTGCGGTTACCGGCTCGCATCGAGCGGCCAGTGTGGCTGTAGGTCTCACGTGTCTCGGCGTCGCCGGACTTGCGATACTTGGGCGTCATGGCCACCGAAGCCAAGAAGCACCACTACGTCCCGCAATCGGTCCTCCGGAGCTTCAGCATCCGCGGCGAGCGGCGTAATGTGTTCGTGTTCGACAAGCGCGAACAGCGCTGCTACCCACTCCCGGTTCCAGATGCCGGCGCGGAGCGTCACTTCTACAGCATCACGCTGGGCGGCGAGACGCTCAACTTCGAACCCTTCTTCCAAGCGTTCGACGATCGGCTTGCTGAGCTCGTCGCCAAGCTGTCCGCTACGCCCTCGATCGCATCGCTCTCGCCGCAGGAGCGGTACGACCTCGCCGTCGTTACTGCCTGTCAGCTCATGCGCACGAAGCTCCAGCGTACGTCTCCCGTCGAGCTGGCCAGACAGCTGGCCGAGCGACTGCGTGAGTCGGGGCTTCCCCTTCCTGACGAGGCGATAAGGAACGAAGACCCCATCTCCGCGATCCGGAGCCTGCTCGGGATCGAGGCCATAGCAAAGTTGCTGGCCAGCAAGGATCTTCTACTCATCCTCTCAAGGGGTCCGAACCTGTGGACGTCCGACAATCCCGTGGTGTTCCACAACATCTTTCCGTCGCAGCCGGCGGCGCTCGCCGCCTCGGGCGTCGAGATCTACCACCCTTTCGCGC
The DNA here is from genome assembly GCA_963700315.1 of uncultured Acidobacteriota bacterium. Lineage (GTDB taxonomy): Bacteria > Acidobacteriota > Thermoanaerobaculia > Multivoradales > JAGPDF01 > JACTMI01. The sequence goes on from CAVOXC010000015.1 coordinate 13,101, forward strand.
CACACCTCTGCGTCGCTTTTCTCTGCCGCAGCCACCGCGACATGCTCGCCGAGAGCTTTGACCCGAGACACCCCCGGCCGGCGCCGGAGGACCCCTTCTTCCTACGCCTCTTCGAGAGTCTCTGCG
>CAVOXC010000016.1:0-16595 GCA_963700315.1 uncultured Acidobacteriota bacterium
CGTGTTGCTCGTGCTCGAGGTCAGGGCGCGGTAGACCTCGACGTCCCAGGCTTCCCAGGGCTGGCCGGACTGGTAGATCGCGTAGGCACCGCCAACCTCGTCCGGTCGCGACAGGTCGTAGCCGAAGAGCTTGAGCTGATGCCGCCGGTCGCCGTGGAGGTTGCCGTACTTAGAGTCCCAGAGCTGGCGACCCGGGCCGTCGGCGAGGTTCGACGAGCCGATGAACGTGTTGAAGTCGTTGTCGATCGGGGCGCCGTTGGTGTTGTCCTGGTCGAAGTTGCCGTAGTAGTGGCTCCAGACGTAGGAACCCTTGACGAAAGCCTTGCTGTTTCGCCACTCGACCTCCGCCGCCACCTTGGGCGTTCTTCGTGAAGGCGTTGTCGAGCTCGGCGATGACGTAGGAAGAACCGCCGATGCCCTTGCTGCAGGGGTCGACAGGTCCGGAATGTAGAGCTCGTGTGAGATGTTCGTCCGGAGCGTTGGCGAACTGCCCCCGGGCGTTGTTGTTGGTGTCTTCCCAGAAGTTGTACGAGTAGCGGTAGCGACCGGTGAGCCGGCCGCTGAGCTGCGACGAGAACTGCCGCGAGGTGCCGATCAGGTACTCGTCGGTCGCGCGCGGGCTGAGCCCGTCCTGGAAGAACTTGCCGCTCGATGACGCCAAGACCTGAAAGTCGATCAGATTGCCCTGGGCGTCGAAGTTGGCGGTGCGGGTCGCCGGCCAGGTTGCGCGCCCACGACGCCGCGCGCGGCAGCGAGCTCGCCGCCGGGTTGAAGCGCGCCCAGTTGGCGTAGACAGTGCCCTCCGGAGCGTAGGCCCAGATCGCGCCCAGCCGCGGCTGGATCTGATCCTCGAAATCGACCTCGTACATTTTGTACTTGCAGGTCAGGCAGAGCTCGAAGCCCGACGGCGTGCTGGCGCCGCCGCGCAGGCCCTGACCATAGAGCGTGTCGTTCGAGGAGCAGGCCGACGTTGAAGAGTGCCAGTCGTCCCCAGCAGTACATCGTCGACCTCGACGCTCTGCGACTCGAACTCGGAGTGGATGTTCGGGACCTGCACGCCGAGGCCGGTGACGCCGGTCTGCAGGAGCTGGGCCTGGAAGTAGACCGGCTGGCCGCTCGACGTGATGCGCCCGCCCGGGATGTTGATGTTGCCCCAGCCGTTCGAGCGGCGGTCGAGATCCTCTTCGTCCTTGTACCACTGGTACCCGACATGGAGCTCGTGGTTGACGTTCGTCCCGAACAGCCAGTCGTAGCCGACCTGGTAGCTCTCGCGATAGAAGTCCTGCCGATTGATCTCGCTCGCTCCGCCGACCACGCCGCTGCCGACCAGCACGCCGCCGTCGAGGTAGCCGTACTGTTGGATGAACGGGGTGACGAACGCGTTGTAGGCGGTCTCGCCGGAGCGCAGCACCGGGACAGTCAGCCGACCCTGGTTCGCGAGATCCCCGATGTTGAGCGGCACGCTGCCGTCGCCGGCCGGCGAGAAGCCGAAGAGCAGGTCTGGGACTCCACCGGTCTTGTTCTCGAAGTTGGTGTACTTGAACGACGCGAAGCTGTTTCCGGAGATCGTCCAGGTGCCCTCGAGGATGGCGATCTGAAGCGACGCATCTTCGCCGACGCCAGCCGTCGCCGCCTCGAACGCGCCGACGCTGGCGTGATTGTCCTCGCGGTCGGAGTCGCGATAGCTGCCATTGATCAGAATGTTGCCGGTCGGCTGGAACGACAGTCGACCGAAGAGCTCGTCGCGCGTGCTGTCGAAATCCGGAATCGAGCCGTAGACGTTGGATCCGTTGTCGCGCGAGATCGTCGGCCGGTAGTACGAGGCGTAGAAGAACAGCGAATCCTTCAGGATCGGGCCGCCCAGGCTCACCGTCGTCCAGTCTTTCTTCTCGTCGGCGAGCGCATTCGGGTCCTTGCTGCTCGCGGTAAACGAGTCGGGCTGGACCTGGTAGCCGACCGTGCCATGGAGCTCGTTGGTGCCCGATTTGCTGAGCGAGTTGATGGTGAATCCCGCCGAGCGATTGAAGTCGATCGCCTTGGCGCCGCCCTTGATGATCGAGACCTGATCGATGTCGTGCGAGCTCGGCTCGGCGGAGAGGGTACCGAAGAGCGGCAGGCTGACGTTGACGCCGTCGAAGAGGTAGACGTTGTCCTGGCCGGAGCCGCCGGCGCTAGGGCCGCGAATCAGGCTCTCGGTGTACTGCACGCCGGGGATCAGCTTCTGCAGGTCGCGGTACTCCTGACCGACCGGCAGCGCTTCGATGACCTCATTGCCGATCGAGGTCTTGATCTCGGCGGAGGAGGGGTCGACGAACAACGTCTCGCCGATCACCTGAATCGACTCTTCGATCGCCGTGGGCGCCATCGCGACGCTGGCCGTCGTCGTGCTGTCGAGGCGGACGACGACCTCGCGCGCCTCGGACGCCATGCCGTCCAGCGAGTAGGTGAGCCGATAGCGCCCCGGAGGGAGCACGAGGAAGCGATAGCCACCGTCGCTGGCGCTGGTGGCGAGCTGCGGCCGAGGCAGGACATCGGCTTCGGCCTGGATGGTGACGCCCGGGAGCGCACCGCCGTCCGGCGAGGTGACCTTGCCTACGATCGAGCCCGTCTGCTGTGCGAGAGCGGGGTACGCTGCGAGCGCGCCGAGCGCCACGAGCCTCAGAAACCTCTTCATGCTGCAGCCTCCTTCGAGTGTGAGGGGCCGGACCGCGGATCGCTGGTCCGGTTTGGATGAATCGTCGGCTCCGCGGACCGGCCGGATCCGGGCGGAGAGAGGGTGCTGATGGGGACCTGCGCGCATCGGCCGCAATGAAAACCTGCGCAGAAAGTAACACACGCGCGGGAGAGGCTCCAAACTCGCGACGGGCCAGCGGGCTGGGTCTCACCGCCCGGTCGAGGGCTCCCTGCCATCGACCGGGGCAGGTCCGGCAGAGGTGCTACGACGCCGAGCTCGGATCGGATGGCTGGAGGCCGCCGGAGCGCTCCTCCGCGAGCGCGCGCCGGACCCGCCCGCCGGCCGCGGCCAGCCGCCTCCTCGCCGCCTCGGGCTCGAGATCCGCGCGCGCCATGACGATCGCGGTCTTGACCTCTCCCGCCGCCGCAGCGAGGAGCTCTTCCGCTCTCTTGCGATCCACCCGGCCAGCGGCAGCGACGATTCTCGCCGCGCGGTCCAAGAGCTTGGCGGAGCCCCGGCGCAGGTCGACCATGAAGCTCTCGAAGACCTTGCCGAGCTCCACCATCGCGGCGGTCGAGATCGCATTGAGGGCCGCCTTGGTCGCCGATCCCGCCTTGAGCCGGGTCGAGCCGGTGAGGATCTCGGGCCCGGTCGCGAGCGCGATCACCAGATCCGCCGCCGCGCCGACGGCCGCCCGCGCGGCACAGGTGACCAGGACCGTACGCGCTCCGCGCGCGCGCGCGCCGGTGATGGCACCACGGACGTATGGGGTCACCGAGCTCGCGGAGATCGCGATCAGCAGGTCGCCGGATGCGAGCGCGGCGGCCGCCGTCGCGCCGTCCGGTGCGCTGTCCTCGGCGCCTTCGACGGCGCGGAAGACGGCGTCGGGACCGCCGGCGAGCGCGGCGCGGATGCTGGCGGGCTCGGTGCCGAAGGTGGGCGGGCACTCGGCGGCCTCGAGGACCCCGAGCCGGCCGCTGGTCCCTGCCCCGGCGAACAGAACGATCCCACCCGCCGCGAGCGTCTCGGCCATCCAGCCGGCCGCCTCGGCGATCGACTCGGCCTCGGCGCGCGCCAGCTCGAGACCGCGCCGATCCTCCTCGAGCAGGAGCTCGACGACCCCGCGCGCACCGAGCCGATCGAGGTCCGAGCTGTCCGGATGGCGCGCTTCGGTCGACAGCTCTTCCCAGCTCGGAGGTGGCGGCTGGAATCGGTCTCGGGTCATTTTGGCGGTGCTCCCGGCTAGGATCGTGGCAACGAAGCCTGCGGCGAAGATCCTGGATCGGAGGATACATGGCGGAGGGCCTGACTCGAGCGATGACGTGGGCGAGCGACGCGGTCTGGGGCCCGTGGACCATCGCGCTGCTCTTCGGCACCGGCGTCTTTCTCACGATCCGGTACCGATTCGTTCAGATCACCCGCCTGCGCGAGGCGCTGCGATCGCTCAAGCCCTCGGGCGCCGGCGCGGGCGAAGGAGCGCTCAGCCCGTTCCAGGCGTTCATGACCGGTCTCGCGGGCTCGGTAGGGACCGGCAACATCGCCGGCGTCGCGACGGCGATCGTTGCCGGCGGACCGGGTGCGGTCTTCTGGATCTGGTGCTACGGATTCTTCGCGACGGTGATCAAGCTGACCGAGGCCGTGCTCGCGGTGCGCTTTCGCTCCGCTCAACCCGGCAAGCTCTCCGCGGGACCGATGCACTATCTCGAACAGGGGCTCGGTCTGCGCTGGCTCGGACTGATCTACGCCCTGGTCGCCGGAATCGCGGCGTTGACGACGACGCCCTTCACGCAGCCGAATTCGATCGCGGTGGTGTTCGAGAGCGAGCTCGGGCTCCCCCGCTGGATCTGCGGCATCGCTCTCGCGCTGCTGACCTGGGCGGTGGTGATCGGTGGAGTCCGCTCGATCGGCCGCGCCGCGGAGAAGCTCGCGCCGGCGATGGTCGGTCTCTATCTGCTGGGTGGGCTCGTCGTCATCCTCGCTTTTTCGGCGCGGATTCCGGAAGTGCTGGCGCTCATCCTGCGCGAGGCGTTCTCGACCCGGGCCGCCGCCGGCGGCGCCATCGGCACCGGCATGATGCTCGCCGTCCGCTACGGCTTCGCCCGCGGCATCTACGCCAACGAGGCTGGCTATGGCACCGCCGCGGTGGCCTACGGCAGCGCGCGCTCGGCGCGCCCCGTCGAGCAGGGCGTGACCGCGATGATGGAGGTCTATATCGTCTCCTTCGTCACCTCGAGCGTCAGCGCGCTCACGATCCTCTTGAGCGGCTCCTGGCAGTCGGGGCACGACAGCACGTCTCTGGTCGCCGAGGCGTTCGCCTCGGTCATTCCGTTCGGTGGTCTGGTCGTGATGCTCTCGGCCCTGCTCTTCGGCTACACCACCCTGATCGGCTGGGGCTACTACGGCGAGCAGTTCCTGAGCTACGTTTTCGGCGACAGGATCGTGCCCCCCTACCGCTGGCTCTACTGCGGCCTGATCGTCCTCGGCGCGACCAGCCGGGTCGATCTGGTCTGGGCCTGGGGCGACTTGATGAACGGCTTGCAGATCTTCCCCAATCTGGTCGGAGTGCTGGCGCTCTCCGGCCTCGTCGCACGGCTCCTCCGGGAGGACGCGAGCCGCGATTGAGCGCGCGCGAACGCCGGCGCGCCGACGGCGTGGCGCGACCCGCATGCTAGGCTTCGCCTTCGCTCGACAACGCCGCAACCATGCGCTACGTGATCGGAATCGACGCCGGTGGGACCAAGACCGCGGGCCTGCTCGCGGACGAAACCGGCAGGATCCTCCGCGAGGCGCGCGGTGGCGGCGCCAATCTCCGCGTGCAGGGCGAGCTCGGAGTCGAGAAGTCCCTCTTCCAGGTGATCGATGCGCTCGACGCCCCCGCGTCGGTCGACGCGCTCTGTCTCGGTATCGCCGGGGTCGCGCGCGCCGAGGAACAGACCCTCGTCCGCGACCTGCTGCGCCGTCTCGGCATCCGCCGCGCGGTGCGCATCGTCAACGACGCCCTGGTCGCCTTGGTCGCCGGCGCGCCGGCCGGCCACGGCATCGTGCTGGTGGCCGGCACCGGATCGATCGCCTATGGCGTCGACCCGTCGGGCAAGAGCGCGCGCTCGGGCGGTTGGGGCTATCTGCTCGGCGACGAAGGCTCGGCTTTCTGGCTGGGCCACGCCGCGGTGCGCCAGGGCATCCGCGCCACCGACGGCCGGGGTCCGGCGACTTCGCTCTACGACAAGATTTGCGCCCAGCTTGAGATGAGCAAGCCCACCGACTTGGTCGAGTGGTTCTATGACCAGGAGCTCTCGCGCACGCGCGTCGCCCAGCTCGCTCGCGTCGTCGAGGAGGCGGCGGGCGAAGGGGACGAGTCGGCGCAAGACCTGCTCGATCAGGCTGCCCGCCACCTCGCTCGCGCCGCGCGCGCCGTGGAGCGCAAGCTGAGCTTCTCGGACCCCTATCCGCTCGTCCTGTCGGGCGGTGCGTTCCGCGCCTGTCCGAGCCTGGTGCGGAGGATCGAGGTGCGCCTCGACGACTTGCCCCAGGCGCGGATCGCCCGACTCGAGGTGGAGCCCGCGGTCGGTGCGATCACTCTGGCCCTCGAGCTGTTGCGCGCGGGCGACCGGCCCGAAGCCGGCGAGAGCGGCCGATCGGCGTGACCCGCTCGATCGTCGTCAATGCCGACGACCTCGGTCGGACCGTCGGCATCAACGAGGGGATCTTCGAAGCCCACGAGCGCGGGTTGGTCACCAGCGCGACCCTCATGGTGAACTTTCCCGCGGCAGGCGACGCGGCCGCGGAGCTCACCCGCCACGCCCGTCTCGGCGTCGGCCTGCACGTCACCCTGACCGGTGCGACGCCGGCGCTGCCACTCGATGAAGTTCCCAGTCTAGTCGACGCCGAGGGCCGCTTCCCGCGCAAGCCGGAGCTGATCGAGCGCTTCGAACCCGCTGAGGTGACCGCCGAGATCCGCCGCCAGCTCGCGATCTTCGTCGAGCTCACCGGCCGCCTGCCGACCCATCTCGACAGTCACCACCATGCGCACCGCGAACCGGTGGTGCTCGACGCCCTGGTCGCCGTGGCGCGGGCGCACCGGCTGCCGGTCCGGCGCTCCTCCGAGACCATCGCTGCGCGGCTCGCGGCCGAGGGCCTGGCGACAACCGACGCCTTCGTCGAGCGCTTCATCGGCGATGACGCGCGCCTCGACGTTCTGCTCGAGATCCTCGCCAGCCTCGGTCCAGGCGTGACGGAGATCATGTGTCACCCCGGGTACCCCGACGACGAGCTACGGCGCGAGAGTGGCTACGCGGACCGGCGGTTGCACGAGATCGAGGTCCTCACCCACCCCGAGGCGCTCGCGGCGGTCCGCTCTCTCGGCCTCGTCCCGGCGCGATTCGGCGCGGCATGAGAGTACACGTTCTTGCCGACTCCGCGGCCGTAGCGAGGGTGGCCGCCGATCTGACGACGGCGGCGATCGGCGTTTGCGCTGAACCCGTCCTCGGCCTGCCAACCGGCCGCACGGTGGTGCCGCTCTACGCCGAGCTCGCCCGCCGCCACGCCCGGCGCCAGCTCGACCTGGGCACCGCCCGCGCGTTCAACCTCGACGAGCTGGTGCTGCCGCGGAGCCACCCAGCGACGTTTCGCGCGTTCATGGAGAGGCACGCCTTCGAGCGCATCGGTCTCGACCGGTCGCGCTGGGACATCCCCGACTCGGAAGCCGACCCGGAAGCGGAGTGCCGGCGCTACGACCTCGCGCTGGCGGCGGCGGGGGGCCTCGACCTCGCGATCCTCGGCGTCGGCGCCGACGGTCACGTCGCCTACAACCTGCCTGGGCCGCCATGCGCGACGACGCACCTCGTCGAGTTGCCCGAGCGCATGGCGGAGCAGCTGGGCGTCCCGGCCGCTTGGCAACCCCTGCGCGCCGTGACGATGGGTCTCGGCGCGCTACGCTCGGCTCGGCGCGTGATCCTCCTGGCGACGACCGGAAGCAAGGCGGCGGCGGTGCGCGCCATGGTCGAGGGCCCCGAAGACCCGAATTGGCCCTGTTCCCTGTTGCGCGGTCACCCGCAGCTCGATCTGCTGCTGAGCCCCGAAGCCGCGAGCTCGACCGCCGAGCAGCGACCATGAGCGTCGGTGGCATCGATCTCGCGCTCCTGATCGCCTATCTCGCGGGCGTTCTCGCCTGGGGCCTCTGGATCGGGCGCGGCTCGCGTACCGTCTCCGATTACATGGTCGGTGGACGGCACCTGCCCTGGTGGCTGATCCTTTTCTCGATCGTCGCGACCGAGACCAGCACCGTCACCTTTCTCTCGATCCCCGGGTTCGCCTTCAGCCGCGATATGACGTGGCTGCAGATCCCGCTGGGCTTCCTGATCGGACGCTTCGCCGTCGCGCTGCTCTTGCTACCTCAGTACTTCCGCGGGGAGTTCTTCACCGCATATGAAGTGCTCTCGCGGCGTTTCGGCGGCGCCACCCAGCGGGTCGCGTCGGCGCTCTTCGTGGTCACCCGGACGCTCGCGGATGGACTACGCCTCTTCCTGACCGCGATCGTCCTGCAGGAGATGACTGGAATACCGCTCGCCTGGGCGGTGGTGACGATCGGCGTCACCACCGTCGTCTACACCTATTTTGGTGGCATGCGGGCGGTCCTCTGGACGGACCTGGTGCAGTTCGTGATCTACATCGGCGGCGCGCTGCTCGCTTTCGACCTGCTGCTCGGCCGCCTGCCGGGCGGCTGGAGCGACCTCGTCGCGATCGGTGGCGAGGCGGGCAAGCTCCGCGTCTTCGACTTCTCGCTCGATTGGGCCGAGCCCTACGCGCTCTGGGCGGGTCTGTTCGGCGGGATCTTCGTCACGCTCGGCTCGCACGGCGTCGATCAGATGATGGTGCAGCGCTACCTCTGCGCCCACGATGTCCGTGACGCCCGCCGCGCGCTCACCTGGGGCGGCTTCGTGGTGGTAGCGCAGTTCGCGCTCTTCCTGCTGATCGGCGTCGGCCTCTACGTCTTCTATCAGCTCCATCCGCCCGCGATTCCGTTCGAGCGTGCCGATCGGGTCTTCGCCCGCTTCATCTTGGACGAGATGCCGGTGGGCGTGGTCGGCGTGCTGTTGGGAGCGATCTTCGCCGCGGCGATGTCGACGCTCTCGAGCTCGTTGAACTCCTGCGCGACCGCGGCGACCCGCGACCTCTATCGCCCGCTGGCCGGAGCGGATGCGACTCCGGGTCGAGAGCTCCGCATGACGCGAGCGCTCACGGCGCTCTTCGGCGCCCTTCAGATCGGCGTGGGTATCGGTGGCCAGTGGCTCGAGTCCTCGGTGGTCTCGAGCGTGCTCGGCATCGCCGCCTTCACCACGGGGATCGTGCTCGGCGTCTTCTTCCTGGGCAGCTTCGCGCCACGGGTGGGCCAGCGGGCGGCGCTCGCGGGTCTTGTCGCCGGTCTCGCGGCGATGACCGCGATCTACTTCGCGACTCCGCTCGCCTGGCCCTGGTACGCCCTGGTCGGCTCTACGATCACGTTCACCGCAGGGTGGCTCGCGGGCCAGATCTGGCCTCGCGAGGAATCGATGGCGAGCGAGCGAGCCCCGGCCAGCACCAACTAGAGCGGTACTCTTCTTGGGGCATCCCATTCCGGGGCGAGACTCCGTAGGATAGGTGGACCGGAATCCGGAGACGCGGTGGCGTTTCGCCGGGAACGACAGCTGGCCGACCAGGCAAAGGAGAAGAGCATGGGCGACAAGGGCGGCAAGAAGGACAAGGAGAAGAGCCAGAAGCAGAAGAAGAGCGCACAGGACAAGAAGAAGAAGGACAAGAAGTAGACCCTGCCGGGCGCGAGCCCGGCCTCGAGCCCGCGCCCACTGCGCGCACGAAGGTCAGGGCACGAAGCGGTAGCCGACGCCTCGGACGCTCAGAATGTGGCGCGGGCTCGAGGAATCCTCCTCGAAGTGCTGCCGCAGAGCGACGATGACGTTGTCGACCACCCTCTCGTTGGGGTGATGCGGCAACTCCCACACCTCGGCCAACAGCTCGCGACGTGTCACCACCTGCCCCGGACGCGAGAGAAAGACCCGCATCACGGCGATCTCCTTCTGAGAGAGCTGCGCTCTGCCGTTCGACGTGCCCGCCTCGAAGGAGTCGAAATCGATCCAGAAGTGGCCGAAGCTCTGGCGCTGCCCTTCGGCCTGAGAACCGTTGTCCGTCTGGCGGGACCAGGCCTGCCGGCGCAGTAGCCCCTCGACCCGCGCGAGCAACTCGGCGAGGTCGAAGGGCTTGGCGACATAGTCGTCGGCACCGGTCTTGAGGCCGAAGATTCGATCGTCGGGCTGCGCCCGGGCGGTCAGCATCAGGATCGGCGTGAAATCTCCGCGGGCGCGCAGCCGCCTGCAGACCTCGAAGCCATCGAGCTCCGGCAGGCGAATGTCCAGAATCATGAGGTCGTAGCGCTCGGTGCCGGTCCGCTCGAGCGCGGTCGCCCCATCGCCAGCGACCTCGACCTCGTAGCCCTTGCGCTCGAAGTTGAAGACGAGGCCCTGGGCGATCGCATCGTCGTCTTCGACGACGAGCACCCGAGCCGGCCGCACGTTCGTCATGAAGGGCCCTCCCCGGCCCGCGCCAGCAGCGGCATCTCGACGATCAGCCGCGCCCCCGGCCGCCCCTCCTGGGAGTGGGCCCGCACCGAGCCACCCATCTCGCGCACGAGACCGGCGACGATCGAGAGCCCCAAGCCGGTGCCGCTGCGCTGCGCCTCGCCACCGCGTCTCGATTGGTAGAAGCGGTCGAAGATCTGCGCGAGATCGAGTTTGGGGATGCCGGCCCCGTCGTCCTCGACCTCGAGGCAGGCGACCCCACGTTCCGCGCTCAGCCGGCAGCGGACCTCGCCTCCCGGCCCCGAGAAACGCGCGGCATTGTCGATCAGATTGTCGAGCACGCGCCGCAGCGCTTCCTCGGTCGCAAGAACGCGGGCGGCGCTGTGTATTTCGCCGCGCAACAGCACGCCGCGGCTCTCCACCTGAGGGATCGCGGCGGCCAGATAGCGGGCGAGGAACTCGTCGAGCTGAACGGGCTCGAGCTCGAGCAGGCGTTTGCGTGCCAGCAGCCGGCTGCTCTCGAGCACCGAGTCGACGAGAGCCTCCATGCGATCGGCCTGGCGTTCGATCGTGGTCAGGAATCTGCGTCGCACCTCCGGAGCCGGTTCGTCGTCTTGCAACAGGGTCTGCGCGTGCAGCTTGATCGCGGCGAGCGGAGACTTCATCTCGTGCGTGACGTTCGACAGAAACTCCTCCTGCTTGAGCGCGTAGCGCCGCGCGGCGACCGCCTGAGCCAGTTGATAGGTCAAGCCGACGATCAGGAAGAAGAGCAATACGCAGCCGACGGTGAGCAGTAGCCAGTTGATCCCCTCGCCCGGCTCGCCGACGCCGCGACCCAGATCGGCGAGCCGGGCGCCCGAGCGCACGACATAGATCACCCAGACCACCAGCAGCGAGATCGTCGCGGCGAGCGAGAGCACGTACATCGTCACCAGCTTGGTCGAGCGTCGCCCCAGCATCGGCCTTATGCTAAGCCCGTCTCGCGCGTTCGTGCCACCCGAAACGACAATTCCCTGACAAAACCCTGACCGCGCGCGACAGCGCGAGACCCCATACTCTCGAGCATGACGACCGCGACCCACGACGAATCTGCCTGGCGGAAGGTGCTGGCCCCGTACAAGAAAGCCAGCTGGCGCAGGGCCTCGCTGCAGCTACTCGATACGGCTCTGCCCTTCGCGCTGATCTGGGCGCTGATGGCCGTCACCGCCAAGCACTCCTACCCGCTGACGATCCTGCTCGCGGTGCCCGCAGCCTTCTTTTTCATCCGGCTCTTCATCATTCAGCACGACTGCGGCCACGGCGCCTTCTTCCCCTCGCGGCGCGCCAACAACGTGCTCGGCGGCCTGCTCGGCATCGTCACGCTCTTCCCCTATGGCTACTGGAAGCGGACCCACGCGATCCACCACGCCACTTCGGGCAATCTCGACGACCGCGAGTTCGGAGATATCCGAACGCTGACAGTGCGCGAGTACCAGGCGCTACCGGCGCTCCGGCGCTTCGGCTACCGGATCTATCGCAACCCCATCGCGCTCTTCGCGATCGGTCCGTTCTACCAGTTCGTGCTCAAGCACCGCTTTCCGTTCGACATCCCCTTCGCCTGGAAGCGCGAGTGGCAGAGCGTCCTCAAGACCAACGTCGCTCTCGTCGCGGTCTTCGGCGCGCTCGCCCTGGGGCTCGGCTGGAAGACCGTGATCCTGGTCCAAGTCCCGATCATCCTGTTCGCCGGCGCGCTCGGCGTCTGGCTCTTCTACGTTCAGCATCAGTTCGAAGACACCTACTGGGAGCGCGAGGAGGGCTGGGACTTCTACCGTGCCGGCGCCCACGGCAGCTCGTTCTATGACCTCGGCGCCGTTGGGCACTGGCTCACCGGCAACATCGGCTATCACCACATCCACCACTTGGCGAGCCAGATTCCGAACTACCGTCTGGCCGAGTGCTTCCGCGAGAACCCCTCGCTCCAGCGCGTGACGCGCCTGACGCTGCGCGCGAGCTTGCGCTGCGCCCGCCTCCGCCTCTGGGACGAGGAGCGCCGTTCGATGGTGAGCTTCGGCGACCTCGCCGCGCGCGGCGCCGCCAGCGCGAGCTCCGAGCCGCCCCGGCTCGCCGCCGGGGGCTGATCTCTGCGCCCGGCGCCTCGGCGGCGCGGGCAGCCCGTCCCGACAGAACCGTCTCGCTTTACCGCGAACCCAAGCTCTGCCGACGCGAACGCGTTCGGCCGCGGACCTGCCGCATCGAAAGCGTTTGAGCGAGAATCGAGGCGCCGAAGCAGGGACCCGCGCGCGAGTGCTCGGGCCCGGCGCTGAGGAGACGGAGACCGAGAGGTGTTGGGACAGGGTCCGCGGGGAGTTCGTCGCCGACTGTTGCGGGCCAAGCGCGCGCTCGCCGCCGCATTGGCGTCGATTCCGGGCATTCCCGCCTTCCGTGGCTACAGCGGCCCCGCGCAGTACGCCCTGCCGCGCTCGCCCGACCGGGCGAGCCCGCTCGACCGCCACCTCGATCGCACGCTGCGAAACCTGGGCGTTGACGCGACCGGCGTCGCCCTCCTGTCGAGCGGCCCGGAGTCGCTCGCCGCCCGCATCTCTCTGGTCGACCTCGCCGGCCGCTCTCTCGATCTTCAGACCTATATCTGGGAGCTCGACCGGACGGGGCGGCGGGCTCTCTCGCACGTTCTAGCCGCCGCCGATCGCGGCGTGCGCGTGCGTCTGCTGCTCGACGACACTTCGACTTTCCGCGAGGAGCGCTCTTTCGTCGCGCTCGATCGGCACCCCAACGTCCACGTCCGTTTCTTCAACCCCTTTCAGGTTCGGACGGGCCGCGGCTTCGCGCGGCGGCTGCTCGAGTTCCTCGTCGACTTTCGCCGGCTGCATCGCCGGATGCACGTCAAGTCCTGGATCGCCGACGGCGGCTGCGCGATCCTCGGCGGACGCAATGTCGCCGACGCCTACTACACGACCGACTCCGCCCTGAACTTCCGGGACCTCGACCTGCTCCTGGCGGGGACGGCGGTCGCCGCGGCCTCGGCCGCGTTCGACGCTCACTGGAACAGCCGCTGGGCGGTACCCGTCCCGCATGTCAAGGGCAAAGGCAGGGCACGCCTCGGCCGGTTCCGGCGGCGACTCGGGCAGTTCGCCCCTGAGACCGAGTCGGGAATCGACGAAGTCGCGGCCCGCCGAGGCCTCGACGCCGCTCTCCAGCGCGCCGTCGCCGCGCCGGTCGCGATCGTCGCCGACCCGCCCGAGAAGCTCGAGGCCGAGGAGCCGAGCGCGATTGCGCTCCGCTTGGCCGAGGAGACCCGGCCGCTCGCGCAGGCGCTCGAGGTCGCAACCGCCTATCTCGTCCTCCCCGATGCCGGTATCGAGCTTCTCGCCGCGCTCGTCCGACGCGGTGTCCGGGTCCGCATCCTGACCAACTCGCTCGCCACCACCGACGTCATCGCCGCGCACGCCGGCTACGTCGCGGCACGCCGTCGCTTGCTCGCCGCCGGCGTCGAGCTCCACGAGCTCCGGCCCGGTTCGTTTCCCCGCGTCGGCCGGGAGCGTCGGTCCCTTCGCTCGCGGGCCAGCTTGCACTCGAAGGCGGCGGCGTTCGACCGGGAGCGCGCTTTCGTCGGCTCGCTCAATCTGGACCCGCGATCGATCCGCTGGAATACCGAGATCGGCGTCTTCGTCGATTCTCGAGCCTTGGCGAAAGATCTCGTGGCCGAGCTCGAGGAGGGGTTCGCGCCGGAGCGCAGCTGGCGTCTCGAGCTACGCGCCGGGAATGGCACCCGCGCCGGGCTCCGATGGGTCGGCGTCGGGAGCAAGGGCGAGCTCGAGCTCCGCGAATCCGAACCGGGCGCTGGACTGGGCCGCCGCGCCGCCTGCGCGCTCCTCGAGTGGCTGCCGATCCGAGACCTGCTCTAGCCCATCCGCGCGCCCAAAGACGCCCGGGTAAGCTCTCCTGCTGTGGACTCGATCGTCGATCGCCAGCGGGCGCGGCGCAAGAGAGGAGGAGCGCTTCGATGAAAATCGCGGTGGTCGGTGCCGGCGGTCTGGGGGCCTATTTCGGCGGACGCTGGGCGCAGGCCGGGCTCGACGTCGCCTTCCTCGCGCGCGGCAGCCAGCTCGAGGCCTTGAGCAGCGGGCCGCTAGCGATCGTGAGCCCGCTCGGTGACGCCACCGTCAGGGTCGCGGCGGCCGGCGCCGCCGCCCAGATCGGACCTGTCGACGTCGTGATGGTCGCAACCAAGACCTGGCAGCTGCCGGACGCGGCCGCCCATCTTGGTCCGCTGCTCGGCCCGGCGACCCTGGTGTTCGGCGTGCAAAACGGGGTCGAAGCCGCCGACGCGCTGGCGGCCGCGGTCGGCGCGGAGCGCGTGCTCGCGGGTACCTGCCGGATCATCAGCTACGTCTCGGCGCCCGGCGCCGTGGTCCATGTCGGCGTCCAGCCCACGCTGACGTTCGGGGAACGAGCTGGCGGCGTCTCGACACGGGCGGAGCGTCTCTTCGAGTCGTTGGAGCGAGGCGCCGGGATGACCGTGCACCTCTCCGACGACGTTGTCGTCGAGTTGTGGAAGAAGTTCTTCTTCTTCGCGCCCGTCTCCGCGTTGGGCGCCCTCGTCCAGGTGCCGGTGGGCGAATGGCGGCGGCTGCCGGAGACGCGTGGACTGTTCGCCGATGGCATGCGCGAGGTGCGCGCGCTCGCCGCCGCTCGGGGCGTCGAGCTGCCAGCGGACAGCGTCGAGAGCGCCCTCGAGTTCCTCGACCGCCTGCCGCCCGACGGCACCAGCTCGTTGCAGCGGGACGTCCGCGATGGACGCCGCACCGAGCTCGAAGCCCTGGCCGGCGCCGTCGTTCGGCTCGGACGCGAAGCGCGGATCGCTACCCCGGTCCACGCACTTCTCTACTCTTTGCTCCTTCCCCGCGAGCTCCGGGCTCGCGACGGCGGCCGCTAGCCAGCCCGAGCCACGGATTGCGGATCGGCGCCCGGAGCCCGGCTACCGGTACAGCAGGAGAGGCCGGGTCGCCTCTCGCCAGGTCGCCGGCGCCTCGGCCCGCGTCGCGAGAATCTCCTCGAGCGAGCTGAGTGCCCGCAGCGCTTGCCGCAGGTCGGTCGAGCCGGTCAGCCGGTCGAGCGCCTCGCCGCCCCGAAGCCATTCGAATCCCCGCTGCCGTTGCAGCGCCAGCAACAGAGCGACTCCCAGCCGGTAGGGGTCGGCGATGCCAGGATCCTCGATCGCGACGGCGAACCCCTCGCACTCGACGTCCACGTGCTTCGGGCTGGGTGCGGCGGCGGAGGCCCTCGGGGTGAACCGGATCGGCGCGAGGCGGAAGCCCGGCACCTCGATCGAGAGCCGGGCGGAGTCGAGCCAGGGCGCACCGAAGACGAGAAAGGGCGTCGCGGTGCCTCGCCCCTCGGAGACGTTGGTCGCCTCGAGCAGGGCCACGCCCGGGTAGGCGATCGCGGCGTCGGCGCTCCGAAGGTTCGGCGACGGGGGAACCCAGGAGCGGCCAGTCCCATGCCAGATCATGGCGCGTCGCCAGCCGCGCATCGCGATCACTCGGAGGCGGGCCGGCCGATCCCGCCGAGCGTTGGCGTAGCGCGCGATCTCGCCCATCGTCAAGCCATGAATCAGCGGACCAGGAGCCATGTCGACGAGACTCGGCGGCTCCGGCCGGGCCGGTCCGCGCTCGGGACCCGCCACTCGCTCGCCGCCGAGAGGGTTGGGACGGTCGAGAACGACGAGCTCGATGCCGGTTTCCGCCGCGGCCTCGAGGCAGAGCAGCATCGTGCTCGAGTAGGTATAGAAGCGCACGCCTGCGTCCTGCAGATCGACCACCAGCGCATCGAGCCCGGCGAGATCCTCGGGGGCCGGTTTCGATCGTGCGCCGTAGAGACTCACAACCGGAAGGCCCGTCGCCGCGTCGACGCCGTCCTCGACCTTTTCGCCGGCCGCGGCCAGTCCACGCAGGCCATGCTCCGGTCCGAACAGGCGAACCAGGTCGAGGCCCTGCTCGCGGAAGACCTGGACAGCGTGTTTGCCGTCGAGCGTCACGGAAGCGCCATGCGCAAGCAGCCCGAGACGCTTGCCGCGCAGCCCGCCCACCTCCCCCGCCGCCACGCGATCGAGACCGACCCGAACCGGAAAGACCGGGGCAGCCTGCTCCTCGATCCCAGACGGCGCCGCGCAGCCGAGCGTCAGCGCCGCCGCCAGTCCGACCGCCGCGATCGCTCCACCCAGATGCCGCGATCGGACTCCCGGCACAGCCCAGCCTCGTATCTGCGGCGGGACGCGGCGATTCGCGCCGCATTGCGCAGACACACTCGAGTCGGTGTCGACGCTGAGAAAAGCGGGCAGTGAAGGGGGCGGCAGG
>CAVOXC010000017.1:0-136772 GCA_963700315.1 uncultured Acidobacteriota bacterium
GCGGGCGACACGAAGACCTTTACCTACTGGGTCGAGAGCCGGCTCGACAAGTTGGGGAGCATCTGGGGCGGGTCCAGCTTCAAGTTCGGCGTTTTCTCCAGGAAGAACAAATCCCCGAAGGCGAGTGAGGGCGGTACTTCTTATTCGACGGACTACGCCTGGTACACGAAGTACGGGGCGAGCCCGGAGGAAGCCTTCGAAAAGGTGCGGTCGTTGATCGTCAGCGTCGCGGAAGCCGCGGCGCGCGGGGACTACCGGGCCATCGACGCCATCGATCTGGGCAACGCCTACAAGTGGAAGATCGCTTTCCACTACCAGGACCGGAACCGACCCGGGGTGATCGCGGTCTTCCTGCGGAAGAACCTCCAGAAGTGGCTCAAGGGCCGAGTCGGATCGATTCCGCAGGAGATGTGGGACTCTATCGTCTGGTCCTCAGTCTGGAAGACAGCAAGGACGTCCTGACGATCGCGAAGAGCCTCTGGGAGGGAGACCTTCGTTCCGGACGAGAACCCCAAGCGCCCAGACGACAAAGAGGCCGACGACGACGAGGACCCGCCGTATCGGGACGTGCCGGGCCATCAGCCTCTCAATCTGTGCTCTATGGCCCCCCTGGCACAGGAAAGACCTATGCGACGGCCGAGCTGGCCGTGAGCATTTGCGACGGTGTCGTGCCGGAAGGGCGTGAGGCTCTGATGGCGCGCTACCGCGAGCTCCGGAACCTCCGGCGCATCCGGTTCGTGACATTCCATCCCTCCTTCAGCTACGAAGAGTTCGTCGAGGGCATCCGGCCGACAACACTCGACAACGGCAGCGTCCACTACGAGGTTCGAGCTGGCATCCTGAAACAGGCCGTGACGCAGGCCCGGGAGCTGTTCGAGCGCCGGAGCGCGGTGCCCCCGGGCCTCGATCTCCGGAGCCGGAAGCTCTTCAAGATGTCCCTCGGCGACATCTCGTTGGCCGAGGAGAGCTGGATCTTCGGGGACTGCATCGAGAATGGTTACGCGTGCATCGGCTTCGCGCCCGGCGTCGACTTCAGCGGGGCCGACGACTGCAAGCCGTCCGAGAGATACGTCGAAGCAACACCCGGGAGCCAACCGTCGGACTATGCGGCCACGGCCGTGCACTACCTCGAACGAGATCCGGAAGGGCGATCTCATTCTGGTGTCCCGGGGCAATCGTCGCTTCCGCGCCGTTGGCGAAGTGATCGGGCCCTATCGTTTCGTGAATCGCGAGGAGGGCTACGGGCAGCAGCGGCCGGTCCGCTGGCTCTGGAGCTCCGACGAGAGTCTGCCCATCGAGATGGTCTTCTCGAAGATCCTCTCTCAGATGACCGTCTACCTCATGGACCAGTCGGCCGTGAACTGGAAGGCGCTGGAAGAGCTGCTGGCGCCGAAGCGCTCCGCCGGGGAGGCACCGAACTGCGTCCTCATCATCGACGAGATCAATCGCGCGAACCTGGCGAAGACGTTTGGCGAGTTGATCACGTTGCTCGAGCCGAGCAAGCGGCTGGGCCAGGCGGACGAGCAGGAATCGGAGCTGCCCTACAGCGGCGACTCGCTCGGTGTGCCCCCGAATCTCTTCATCCTCGCCACGATGAACACCGCGGACCGCTCGATCGCGCTCATGGACACGGCGCTGCGCCGCCGGTTCGCTTTCCAGGAGATGCCGCCACAGCCGGAGCTCCTCGAGGAGGATATGGCCGGCGGTGAACCTGAGGGCGCTGCTCGAAGCCATGAACGCGAGAATCGAGAGCCTCTTCGATCGGGACCACGTGCTCGGCCACACCTACCTCATGGGCCTCTCCTCGTTCGAGGATCTCGTGGAGCGCTTCCAGAGCCAGATCGTCCCGTTGCTCCAGGAGTACTTCTTCGAGGATTGGCGCCGAATCCAGCGAGTGCTCAACGATTCGGACCAGCCGGCAGACCGCCAGATCATCCAAGAGCTCGATGGTGAGGCGGCGGGAGCGTCGGTCGTCGGCGGGCAGCGCAGGTACAGGGTGAACCCCGTGATCAGCCCCGCGGCCATCCAGAAGATCTACGAATGAGGCTGACCGTCCTCGAACAGAGCTCGATCCGCGTGGGTCCGCGGGCGAACGAGGAGAGTGCTTGCCTCAGCTCGACACAGGCCGCGGGCCTGGTCGAGCTCGGGGAGCGAATCGGTGCCCGGGCCTTCTCCTGGCAGAGCCCGACGCGCCTGCGAGTGGAGCAGTTCGTCGGCACCGTGCATCTCGGGGATGTCGAGGTCGAGATCCTGCCGAAGGTCGAAGGGCTGACGGATCCTGCGCGAGTCCGCCAGAGCCTGCTCGGTATGTTGGCGGTCACCGAGGACCTCGAGGTGAAGGGTTCCGAGGTGGCCGGCTTTCTGGACGCTGGAGAGCCCTTCGTGCGCGCGCTGGCTCGCCTCTACGCCCGGAAGCTGCTGGAGCTCGCCCGCCGCGGGCTGAGGCAGGAGTATCGGGTCCAGGAGGACTTGCTGTCGTTCGTACGCGGCAAGGTCGACTGGCCGGCCGTAGCCCGGAAGGCGGCGACACGCCGTCTCGAACTGCCTTGCCGGTTCGACGAGCGCTCCGAGGATACGCCCCTCAATCAGACGCTGAAGGCGGCTCTGCTGGAGGCGTCGAAGCTGCTCGAGGGTTCGCGGACGAGCAACGTGGTCAACGAGCTTCGTCATGCCATGAGGGGGGTCTCGGAGGTGCGCCCCAACGGGCTCGAGCTCGCGCGCGTTCGGACGGATCGCGCGAGCCGAGAGCTCGCGCCCGTTCTCGAGCTGGCGAAGCTGATCCTGGGCAGGAGGAGCCCGGACCTCTCCGGCGCGGCGAGAAGTGCGCGCAGAACCTATGCGCTGGTCTGGGACATGAACGTCCTGTTCGAAGAGTACGTCGGCAGGGTCTGTCGGCAGGTCCTGAATGGGAAGGGCCTCCGAGTCGACCTCCAGGAGCGCGCTTCGGCCTACTTGGCGGTCGACGCCTCGGGGGGCCGGAAGGTGTTCCTGCTCCGTCCAGACGTTCTAGTACGCCGTGGGCGCAGCGCGCTGGTCGTGGCCGATACGAAATGGAAGGTCCTGGACGTCAAGGAACAGCACCTCGGCGTCTCTTCGGCCGACGTCTACCAGATGCTGGCCTATGCGCGGCGTTTCGACGTCGAAGAGACGCTGCTCGTGTTTCCGCACCATCCTAGGCTGGGCGCCCCCGGGCTCCAGCGCGAGTACCGTACGGAGGGTGCGAGTGACAGGCTGGTTCGGGTGGGAATCGCGACAGTGGACCTGGCGCGGCTCGACCAGGTCCCAGCTCAGTTGGAGGTGGGGTTCGCACGGAGTGTGGGTCTCGCCGCGGCCTGAGGGGTGCAGCTCGGGTGAGTCGCAGGCAGTGGTCAGATGCGCGGAGAGCAGCCTGGTCCAAGACGAGGAACCGGAGCGTGATCGCGTCGAAGCCGACCGCACGAGAAATGAAAACTCGATGAGAGCTCGCTTCGACCGCTACCTCGGTATCGACTACTCGGGCGCGGGCCTCCCGACCCAAGGCGCCTCCGGCCTCCGTGCGTTCGAGACCCTCGCGCGTGGGCCTGCCCGGGAGCTGCGATCGGATGCCGTGAGGCACCGGGCGTGGAGCCGGGAGGAAGCGCGGGTCTGGCTGGTCGAGCAGCTCGCCTCCGGGCCGCCGACCTTGGTGGGGCTCGACCACGCCTTCTCGCTGCCGCGCGCGAAGCTCCGGGCAGCAGGGTTCGGAGTTGGGCTGGGCTGCTGGGTCACTTCTTGTCGACCGTCCGCACGCAGGAGCGGAAGGTCGAGGCCGCGCGCAACGATCGAAGGTGTCGGTCACTGCTCAGGGCGGCCTTCAAGGCCCCGCTCGAAGAGCGTTACCGGTTGATCGACCGCCGGACGCCCGGGGCGAAGTCGGTCTACCACTACATCGGACCAGGGGTCGCGCACTCGACGATGGCGGGGATCGCGCAGCTCGCGTTGCTGCGTCGCGAGCTCGCTCGAAGGCGGGCGCGGGTCTGCTTCTGGCCGTTCGATCCGCTTCCCGACGAGCCGGGCGTTTCGATGGTCGTCGAGGCCTACCCGGCGCTCTGCAACCGGCAGTTCGCTCGCCTGCCCGAGCACTCGGGGGATCAGCACGACGCCCGCTGCCTCGCACTGTGGATGCGCGAGTGCGATCGCGACGGGCGGCTCGAGGTCTATTTGCGCCCGCCTTGGACGAAGCGCGAGATGCGCGAGGTCCGGCTCGAGGGGTGGATTCTGGGAGTGATGTAGCGTCTTCGAGTCGAGAACGAACCAGAGCGCGGAGGCTTCCCACTGCCATCGCACGGAACGACGGACTCCGACCTCGCCATTCGCCTGGCGGCGTTTCGCTTCCTGGAGGAACAGGTTGCGATCTTCGGCGACGTTCTGCCCTGGGCGGTACTGAGTGCGGGCTTCACCTTCGAGGGGACTCGGGTTCCGCTCGTGAGTCAGCAGGGGATCTTCAAGCCGCGGGTCTGCCGCCTGCCGCTCTCGATCCGAACGGCCGTCGACGGACCCTACGACGACGCCTTCGCCGCGAACGGGCTCCTCCAGTACCGCTACCGCGGCACCGAGCCGTTCCATCGGGAGAACGTGGGGCTGCGCCAGGCGATGAAGGAGCAGGCCCCGCTCGTCTACCTGCACGGGCACCTCGAAGGGCGCTATCACGCGATCTGGCCGGTCTATGTCGTGGGCGACAGCCCGGCGACGCTCACCTTCACCGTCGCGGCGGACGAGTCGAGACGGCGGCCGGTGGCGCCGGACGAGGTGGCGTACGAGGATCCGGCCATCCGGCGCGCCTACGTGACCGCGACGGTTCGCCGGCGGCTGCATCAGCAGGCGTTTCGCGAGCGGGTCCTCGATGCGTACCGCGAGCGGTGCGCGCTCTGCCGGTTGCGGCATCGGGAGCTGCTCGACGCCTCGCACATCGCCGCCGATCGGGAGCCGGAGGGGGAGCCGGTGGTCTCCAACGGCCTCGCGCTCTGCAAGCTCCACCACGCGGCCTTCGATCGCTACATCCTGACCGTCGACCCCGACTACCGCGTGCGCGTGCGCCGCGACGTGCTCGAGGAGGAGGATGGACCGATGCTCAAGCACGGGCTGCAAGAGCTCGAGGGGGAGCGCATCGAGGTGCCGCGGCGCGAACCGCTGCGGCCGTCGCGGGAGCTGCTGGCGGTGCGGATGGAGAGGTTTCTCGCGAGGTAGAGGCGGGGCTATCGTTCGCAGCGAGTCGGACACTGCTGTGACTGCTATTGGGACGGAAAGACGAAGGCCGCTGTGCGGCCATCATGTCCCAGGGGGAAGCGTGCGGTCGTCGCTCCGAGGGGTACGACTCAGCGCATTTTGCGCCCGGCCGGCTTGCGTGGCTTGTGGGAGCGGGCGCGGGGCTCGTGGACCCGGTTTGCGGCGGGCATCGCAGCTAGCCGCACTTGCCAATCACGAGACTTCTTTCTTGCTGCCACGCCTAGGCGCAGCCCTCGCAGCTAGTCCACTCCGAGAAGTCGTTCTCCTCAAAGTCCGCAATGAGTATCTCTGGCCCCGCTATCTGAAGCAGCGCACGATAGAATCGGCCGCCGCCGGCAACTCCGCATAGCTCAACTCTCCAGCTACCCTCGGAGTTCTCCCCTACGAATGCCTCGAGCGAGTTCGTGGGTGCCGCGAGTCGCTCGTAGTAAGGCGGGTTCGCGGCGTTGTCACCGTCACCGTCGTCGAGGGGTTCTGATGAGTCGCTATCGAGCATCACATCAAAGTGAAACCGATTGCCCCCCTCGCCTCCGAGAAGTTCTACCGATTGGCCCGAGGGCGAGATCAAGAGCGCTCGGAGCTGATTCCGAAGTACATAGTCAATGACCAGGCCGAAGTTCACGTCGGCAACGTCGAAGTTGTCACTGATCGAGAAGCCCTTCACCACCGGGCGGTAGACGCCGCCGTCATTGCAGTTGCCGTGGGAGCAGGCGAGGCACAGGTCCTCCGCATCCGCGTTCTCGACTGCAGTGACCTGCGCGACGGCGGGGGAGGCAGCGGCGAGCACCACGAGTGCGTTCGGCGAGCCTTTACGGTCTCCTTTCGTCAGTTTCGCCAACTCTTGAAGTTGAACTTCATGATTGTCTCCAAATTCCGGCCAAGCGCGTTGTCACCGTCCCACGGGGCGGGCCGTCGCTGACAGGCTGACGGTCGAAAGCGGGCGGCCGGCGCCACAGCAATGGTGGTGATTGCTGATTCGTACTTTCTGGGAAACCGGTGAATGGGACAAGGCGAACCGCAGATCGCGGGACTAGCGGTGCACGTTCTGGTAGCGCTGGTCCAGGCGTTCGAGGAGCATCTCTTTGCTTCGATACTCCGAACGACTCGTCACGAGAGCGACCAGCGCGTTCTTGAGAACTTCTTGCGTGTTCCGCACGAGTCTTCGCTCGGATCGCTCAGAAACCGATCGTCCATCATGCGTGATGCGACTCCTGAGGTCATAGGCTTTTTTCAGCAGGTGGTGGAGTCGCTTCTGGATTGCGGAGTCGCCCCGGCCGAGCAGCACGCTAACGCGCCGGGCAATGGACTCGGCGATGCCCTTGTTGGTCGCGACGAAGAGTATCTCGGCCGCAGTTACGAAGTGTAGGAGTCTCCGCTCAATGGAAGGCGAAACGAGGCCCTCTGTCGTTTCGACAGCGGCGCGAATGATGAAGGAGTCGATCGCGAGCTGGCGGCGAAGAGCCACCAGACACGCGCCGGTAATCCAGGTCCTCGGTCGGTTCGAGAATAGAGACATCTTGCCTCCGCTCCTCCTTCTCCTCAGATGGTAGATAGAGCAGGTCGTTCATGGGGACGAGCGGTGGCCCGAATGCGCTTGGCGCTCTGCAACGTCGTGTGAGGAAGAAGCCCTCGGGCTCGCTCCAAGCGCGGCGGAACGGGCGGTCGAGCTGGTCGCACTCGAGAGGCGCCCAAACGGCGGCCAACATTTCCAGGAGCTCTCGATATCACTGTCTGCCGGCTGCGAGGGATCGCCGCTGGGAGCCGCGAACAAGGGTGGAGGCATATCGGCCCAGATCGTCGGTGGGCTCGGGGCTCCTTGGTGTCGACTTGCAGGTGTCGAGATCGAAGTCTGTAGGAGGCCAGTCTCGGCCGAGTCGAATGGCCTCTTGCTGCTGCTGATCCGGGAGCTCCGGCGAGCCTGCTCGATGGAAGAGCTCACGAAGCTCGTTCGCGGTGGAGCCGCCGGAGGACGAAATCCCCGAGCACGAGATTCTCATCGTCGGGAACGTGGGAGGCGATGTCGTCCGGCAGGCGAAACCAGATCCAGTGCCACGCGGATGACACACTTGCGTGCTCGACCAGCCAGGATAGGGGACGAAAGGGCCCGCTCGTAGCGAGGATGAGCCACCGCACGAGCAACGAGTAGACATCGAGCTCGCCGAGGCTACGCGCGAGGGCACCACTCTTCAGGGCACCTCGGGCGATTGAGTGGACGTCCTCCCATCCCCTGGAATCGAGCCAAGCTACAGCGCTCCGTCGTGATTCAGCACCGCTCTCGCTCGCCCAGTTCACACAAACTCCCGAGGGTGATCCCCATTCATCCCGAACGAGAAAAACCCGAAGCTGCGGGTCGTCGGTCGGAACCGATACCGGGCCAGAATAGACGGGCTCGAATACCTGAATGTCGGCAGTCATTGCTTCTAGCGCAATCATGGGAATGATCGCCCGCTGCGCACCAGGCGCTTTTGAAGGCGCCTCCCGAGCGTGTCGATCGTCCTCGCTAGCTTTTGCTCGAACCACCGCATCCCTGGAGCCTAGATCACATCGCAGGTGTCGGGTCCGGGTTTTCGACTGGTCGATAGCTGGAGGCCGTAGAGCTTCCGCTGTGCAGTGAACCACCGATGACGGGGAAAAAGGGGGACAGGTACGGATTCCGGGGCGTGGTGGCGGCTCCGAGGCTGGTGCGATGGAATCCGAACCAGTCCCCCTTTTTCGGGCGGAGCTTGGGACGAGGGCGCCGGAGAAACAGAGAGCCCACACGCTCCAGGCTTCGGACGGCGGGCTCTCGCCGGGCACTTGGTTGTCGCGCTGGCTGCTTCGCGACCGCATCCCCGCGGTTAGGCGGGTGGGCACCTCGGGTGTCCGATCCCAGGTTGCCGGGCCCTCGTCGGGCCGCTCGTGATGCAGGTTCAGTTTGCTCCTCTTGCGGGGTGGAGTGACCTCTCGCGTGAAAATCGGGGACAGGTTACGAGTTCCTCACCGGGCGCGGCGCGAATCCGTTCCAGAGGGAATTCGTAACCTGTCCCCGATTTCCGTATCCGAGCTCCAGCCGAGAGCGTAGCCCGCGCGACAGACGGACCCTGGTCGAAACCGACTCTTCTTCAATGGAGGGCTGGAGATGAGTGGGCGGCGAGCCGGATCGACGGGTACGCAAGTTGCGTCCATACGTGATCTGCGTATAATTCTGTCTCGAGCACTGCCTTGAAGGCGGTGCTCGTCGAGCTGCCGGCGTTTGCGCGGCATCGGGCGAGGTACCTCGACGACGAGGCTCTTCGAAGGCTTCAGCTCCTGCTCGTCGCTCAGCCGGAGGCAGGCGCGGTCCTGCGAGGCACGGGCGGCCTCCGCAAGCTCCGCTTCACTGACGTCCGCCGCTCGAAGGGGAAGCGAGGTGGCCTCCGG
This sequence comes from uncultured Acidobacteriota bacterium, assembly GCA_963700315.1. Lineage (GTDB taxonomy): Bacteria > Acidobacteriota > Thermoanaerobaculia > Multivoradales > JAGPDF01 > JACTMI01. Next base: position 8,644 of record CAVOXC010000017.1, read on the forward strand.
GTCGTCTACTTCTGGTGGAGCGAGGGACGACAGATCTGGCTGTTCACGCTCTTCGACAAAGACGAGGCGAGCGACTTGACGCCCCGGGAACGAGAGCGGCTCCGGCACATGCTGAAGCACGAGCTCGAGGCGAGGAGGACGGGATGACGCGGAAGAAGAGCGGGAGTCGAGCGCGTCCGAAGGCGAAAAGGTCGTTGTTCGGGGAGATCGCAGAGGGGCTCGACGCTCTCGCGGGAGAGCGGACCGGGCGGAGGACGTTGCGGACCCATCCGGTAGAGCTCCGGCCGGCGCCGGGGGTGACCGCCGAAGAGCTCGTCGAGCTGCGCGAACGGCTCGACGTTTCGCGGGCGCTCTTCGCGGCGTGGCTGCGCACCAACGTCCGCACGCTCGAGAACTGGGAGCAGGGTCGGGCGCGTCCGAACGCCCAGGCGGCGCTGCTCATCCATCTCGTGCGCCGCTATCCGGATACGGTCGAGAGGTTGGCCGCGCTCTGAGCGGCGTCGGAGGGCCGCTCTCGCGGCGGTCCGGTCCCCGGTAGGAAGTTCCCGAGCTCGTTGGCTCACGGTGCGACTCCGTCAGGTCTCGAGGCCGAGCTCGTCCGCGTCTTCTTCTTCCCAGCGGATGCCGGCGAACTGCTCCGCCAGGGCGCGGAGGTCGAACCAGCCCCAGCGCTCGTCGGCGTGCCGGGCGAGCTCGGCGATTCGCGGCGCGCTCTCGGCGCGAGTTGCGTTGGGGAGGTCGATGTAGGTCGGGCCCAGGGCACTGGCGCGGGCCTCGAGCATCCGGCGCAGGGCGCCTTGGGGTTTGAGGAGGAGGGCGAGTCGGAGGGCGAGCTCGTGCAGCTTCTCGTCGGCCTCGGGCCAGCGGTCGAGGGCTTCGAAGAGCCTCGGCACCGTGTCCGCGAGGAGCTCGTCCCACTCGGCGTCCGGGGGCGTGCCTTCGAGATCGAGAAGGTGGAGCAAGCTCTCGAGCCCCGAGCGGATGAGGGAGTCATCCCCACCTGGAGCGGCCTCGAGGAATGGCCAGTCGTCGGCGAATGGCGGTTGGGAGGAGCGTAGGGCGCGAGCCCACGGCCCGTTCTTCGAAAGAGGTATCGCGCTGTCGAACGGTATCGAATGGGAACACAAGACGGAGTGGTCGTGAACTGGTTCGGCGCACGCCGCGACGCTCGAGCCGACGATGTCCTCCATCATCGCCCACCCCGCCGGCGCGTGGACGGGGACGACGGCGGTGGTCGTCGCGCCAGCGCGCTTGCGGGCGCCGTTGCGCTTCTCGACGACGAGGAAGGCGGTGTCGGCGCAGAGGACGCGGTGCTCGAGGGAGAGAGCGAGAATCTGTTCGCCGACGGCTTTCGCGCGGCGGGGGTTTCCGAGTGCGGCGCGCTCGCGCTCGAGCTGGGCGATGCGGCGGGCGGCCCAGAGGCGGAGGAGGGGCGAGCGGCTCGCGCGGCTCTCGCGGCTCCCACGGCTCCCAGACACCGGGAGGTGGAGCGGGGCGTCGAGGCGGTAGGGCGTGCCCTCGAGCTTGCCTCTCAGGGTGATTCGCCCGCGGCCGGCCTTGGGGTAGCGGCCGAGGAGAGTGAAGGGCTCGCCGTCCGTGAGCGTCGCGGCGGAGGGGACGAGGTCGGTGGTCTCGACGCCGTCGATCGCGATCTTCAGGTCGTCGACCAGGAGCGAGGTCGCGCGCGCGAGCTGGGCGACGACCTTCTCGGCGATCTCTTCGCCCGGGTGGATCTCCTCGACGGCGCCGCCTGTCGCCTGCGCGAGGTCGGCGAGGAGGCCGGAGGCGACGTTGGTGCCGATGCCGAAGGAGAAGACGCGCGGACGCTTCGCGGGGGGCAGATGGCGGGGGTCGAAGCGGGCGGCGATGGTCTCCTCGTCGCCGACCTGGGCGTCGGTGAGGATGACGAGCACTCCCTTGTCGAGGAGCGGCAGCGCGCGGTCGATCGCTCCGCCGAGCTCGGTGCCGCCGCGGGCTTCGATCGACTCGACCCAGCGGGTGGCGCGGTCGAGCGTCGCCTCGTCGAAGGGGACGAGCTTCTCGCCGAAGGGTCCGTCGAAAGCGCCGAAGGACTCGATCTCGGTGTCGAAGGCGAGGATCGCGAAGCGGTCGCCGCGGCGCAGTTGGCGCAGGCAGGCGCAAACGGCGCGGCGCGCCTCGACGATCGAGTCGCCGCCCATCGAGCCGGAACGGTCGAGCAGGAAGACGACGTCGAGCGCGCGGCGGCCGGCGCGCTCGCCGCCGAGCTCGGGGACGACGGTGAGCGCGAAGGTGCCGGGGCGCCCCTTCTTGCGGTCGGCGACGAGGCCGGGGGCCGTGCGCGTTGCACTGGCGGCCGTCGCTTCGACGCGCGCCGGGGCGAGGCGGAGGACGAGGTCGCGGTCGAGCGCGACGGCGCCTCGCTTGAACGTGACGTGGAACGTGCCGTCCTCGTCTTCGGTGATGTCGAGAGCGTGCGACGGGCTCTCGATCGCGACGGGGTAGCCGAGGGCGACGGCGAGGTCGAGGCTCGCGCGGTAGCCCGGGTCGCCGTCGGGGTGGATCGGCGGCGTGATGCGGTCGGCGTCGGGGACGAGGTCGGTCGGGTCGGCGGCGCCGAAGCCGGTGCGCGCGCCGCCGGGCGAGCCGGAGATGTAACGCGGCGGTACCAGGGTGGGGATCTTCAGGCGCAGCCGGCCGTCGACCGGCTCGAGCGGCAGGAGGACCTCGACCTCGATCTCGACCCGCTCGCCGGGCAGGAGGTTGCCGACGCTCGCGGTGAAGACGTCGGCGCGCTCGCGCTCGACGAGCGCCGCGCCGTGCCCCTGGCGGAGCGCCTCGTCGTACTCGCGGAAGGCGATTTCGCGCTCGCGGATCTCGCCTTCGAGCTCGCGCTCGCCGCAGCGATAGCGAAAGCCGACGACGGCGCCCTCGGCGGGGAGCGGGAAGGTGTAGACGGCCTCGATCGGCTCGGCGTCGCCGTCGTCGGCCCGCGGGTGGCGGTAGCTCTGGGTGACGCGAAGGAGCGCGTGGCCGGCGACGAGGTCGCCGCCGATCGAGACGGCTTCGAGGGGCACGGCGACGCCGGCGCGGGAGGCGAGTCCAGGGATCAAGCGCGGTCTCCTTTCCGGGAGCGGGGGTGCGGTCGGGGGGTGGGCCGGGTCGAGTGCTCGCGGACGATCTGCTCGGCGCGGCGGAGGACTTCGGCCGGGGCGTCGTCGGCGAGGTGGAGCTCGAGGCCGGGGGCGAGGCGGAAGACGCGCCGGCGCTCGACGGGCGGCAGCTCCGGGTAGACGACTGGCGGCTCGGTGATCTGGGCGCGCGGGGGGATCGGCGGGAGGCTCGCGAGCGACGGCTGCGTGAGCGCGGGCGGCGCCTCGCCGCGGGCGAGGGCGTCGAGCTGGTCTTCGGTCAGCGTGTCGAGGAGGCTGGCGACGTCATCGAGCGGCAGCTCACGCTCCTGGAGCACGCGCACGGCGTCGAACCGGCGGCGGTGCCGGGCGGTGTAGACGGTGTTCGGCCCGCGGAACTCGGTCGCGGGCAGGAGGCCGCGCTGGATGTAGTAGCGGATCGTCCGCACCGGGAGCGCGACGGCCGCGGCGAGCTCGTCGATGCGGTAGGTGCGATCGGGGTCGGGTGGGCTCGGTGGCTTGCGGGTCCGTTTGCGGATTGGCTTCCGGGTGCGCTGGGCGGTCATGGGCTGGTTCCTTCCTGACAGTGATTACTGTAAAGATAACAGTAGACGCTGTCAAGACCCTGTGGAACAAAGGGGACAGGTACGGATTCCCTAGCAGGGCGCCTGCGCGGCCATCCTGTGCCCGGGCGATGCGGCCATCTGGTCCCCGGCGAAGTTGGCCGTTCGCGGGAGCGCGAGTTCGTGACGAGCGATCCCGTCTCTTCATGGCGGGAGGCGAGGCCATGGAGCGAGTGGCGCCGACGGGGTCGAAGGCGATATACCGCATGCGGTATGATCTCCGGTGAAGAGGTCCGGGCAGGGGGCGTGGCGGCCCCTGCACTGGGTCGGTTCGGCGAAGCGCGATCTGCTCGCCCTGCCGGAGGCGGTGGTCGACGATCTCGGGTACGCGCTCGGTCTCGTTCAGCTCGGTGGGGCTCCGCCCTCGGCGAAGGCCCGGAAGGGGGAGGGGCCCGGAGTCATGGAGCGGGTCGAGGAGCGCTATGGCACGACGGACGGAGAGAGTGGACCCGGGTAGCGGCGACGTCTTCGTCGATCTCGGCTTCGCCGATGCCGCGGAGCGCGGGCTGCGCCTCCGACTCGCCGTACTGACGAACGACCTTCTCGCCGAGCGGGGGCTGACGCAGCGTGAGGCGGCGGCGCTCTTGGGCATCGCGCAGCCGCACGTCTCGGAGCTCGCCCACTACAAGCTGCGCCGCTTCTCTTCGGAGCGCCTGCTGCACTTCCTGACGCTCCTCTCCCGCGACATCGAGATCCGCATCCACCCGACCGGCCGCCGCGCGCGCGGGCGGGTGTCGGTGTCGGTTGCCTGAGCGCACGGTCCGGGGGAATGAAGCTCGGCTTCGTGTCCCCGAACGAGTGCGAGCGACGAGAAGCTACCTCGAGTTCCACCGCGACCAGGTCTGGCTGGCCTCGCGCCTTTCGGCGCGCTGACTGCCGGCGCACTCTCCTCACAGATTGGGCTGGCTCGCGGGCGGGGGCACGGCGCGGGAAAGGGGGACAGGTACGGATTCCGCCGGCGTGGTGCTGGTTCCTGTGTTGATCAGGGAATCCGTACCAGTCCCCCTTTTTCGGTCGGCGCTGGGGCGGGGACACGAAGGCCGCTCTCGCGGCCATCATGTCCCCGAACGTAAGGAGGGCGTCGCTCCTTGGAATCGACTCAGCGCTTCTTGCGCGCTGGCGGCTTGCGGGGGTTGCGCGGGCGGGTGGCGTAGCGGGCGCGGGGCTCGTGGACCTGGTCGGCGACGGGCTTGGCGCGCTGCCGGGGAGGGCGCGCCGGGAGCTCGTCGCCGGGGGGCGGGGGGAGGGCGGGGACGCGGTCGAGGAGGCGGTCGAAGGCGGCGAGGTCGGCCTGGCGGGCGCGCTCGGCGAGGTGCTCGACGGTGAGGAGCGAGGCGACCTTCTCGGCGGCCGCCAGGGTCACGAGCTGATTGATCGAGATCCCCTCGCGCGCGGCGAGCTCGCGCAGGCGATCGTGCAGGGAGTTGGGCAGGCGCAGGCTCAGGGTGCTCACGGGTTCTCCTTGTGGAGGAACTGCTTCGGGGTCAGGACCTGGACGCCGAGCGGTTCCAGTCCTCGGAAGTGGCGGACGTTGTGGGTGACGAGGAGCGCGCCGCCCGCGGCGAGCGCCGCGTCGACGACCAGCTCGTCCGAAGGGTCCGGTACGCGCGGCCGACTCGAGGGGCCGGTGGCGATGTGGGTCGTCAGCGCCGCGAGGGCGTCGACGATCGTCGCGACGTCCGCGGCGGCGAGGTCGAGCATGGCGCGCTCCCTCATGAGGACCTCCTCGTATTCGAGCAACAGCGGCACGGTGAGGACCGCTTCGAGCTCGCCGCTGCGCAGCCGGCGGAGCAGCTCGTGCGAAGCGCCCGCGTTCGACCGCAGGCCCGCGACGACGACGTTCGTGTCGAGGACGACGCGCGGCATGGTGGTATCGTAGGTGATACCACGACGGTTGTCCACTTTGCCGGGGCGCCCGGGAGGTCTTGCAGGGGGCTGGGCGGGCGCTGGGACGGGGGCACGAAGGCCGCTGGCGCGGCCATCATGTCCCCGGGCGAGGGGGGTGGCGCGGCGCCCGGTCGGGGACATGAAGCTCTGCTTCGTGTCCCCGTCGCTCGGTAGGGCCGGTCTCGGGGTGGGGACACGAAGGCCGCTCTCGCGGCCATCATGTCCCCGAGTGAGTTCGGTGGCAGGGCCACGGTCTGGATGCGCGCGGTCTGCCGGCGGTGGCCGCGACAGTTGGGCGGGGTCGTATCCGTCTCTTTCCTGCGGAAGGGGGCTGGGTGCGACCGGAGCGATTGCTGGCTCGGCTTCGGGGGGGCGACCTCTCGAATGTCGAATTCGGAGACTTCGAGCGCCTGCTCGAGGCGCTCGGATTCGAGCTACGGCGGACTCGCGGGAGTCACCGGATCTTCATGCATCCGGCGATCCCGGGCGTTCTCTCGCTCCAACCGCGCGGCGGGCAGGCGAAGCCGTACCAGGTCCGGCAGCTCCTCCGATGGGTCGAGAGCTACAATCTCGAGCTGGGAAGCGAGCGATGAGCGACTACCACGTCAACATCTTCTGGAGCGACGAGGACGGGTGCTATGTCGCCGACATCCCCGACCTCGACGCCTGCTCGGCGTTCGGCGATACCCCGCAGGAGGCCCTGGCCGAGGTTCTCGAAGCGAAGCGCGCCTGGCTCGAGGTCGCCCGCGAGCGGGGGCTGCCGATCCCCGCTCCCACGTACCGGCCCGCGGCGGCGGGCGCCCACCGATAGGGCGCACGGGCATCGCGTGAAGTAGGGCACTCGAACAAGCAGAGAGCCCACACGCTCCAGGCTTCGGACGGCGGGCTCTCGCCGGGCACTTGGTTGTCGCGCTGACGGCTTCGCGACCGCATCCCCGCGGTTGAGCGGCTGGGCACCTCGGGTGTCCGATCCCAGGTTGCCGGGCCCTCGTCGGGCCGCTCTCGATGCAATCTCAGTTTGCTCCCTGTGAAGGCCGGAGTCAACCGGTCCGAGCGGGGCCGCCGCGCCGCTTCCAAGGTGGGTTGGGGCTCCGAACCGGTCCCCTTCGAGTCCCCGTCGCGCTCGGGAGCCGGGGCCTTCGCCCGATGCGCCAGTTGAGCTTGTGGGTTCTCGACTCTGTAGGTGATGCGGTGGGGATCCGATCGGTCTGTATCTCATGAGATACAATGATGAGGAGCGAGATCCGTGAGACGGTGGAGTTCGCTCGGTGGCTCCGTCGGCTGCGGGACAGCCGGGCGCGGGCGCGGATCCTGGTGAGGATCCGCAGACTCTCGCTGGGGAATCCAGGCGACACCCGAGGCGTGGGCGAGGGCGTTCGCGAGCTGCGCTTCGACTGGGGGCCCGGCTATCGGGTGGATTCGTGAGTCGTGACGAATCGGTGGTGATTCTGCTCGCTGGTGGCGACAAGCGGACTCAGGCGGGCGACATCCGCCGGGCGATCGAGCTCGCACGTGGGCTCTAGCGAGGTGGCGATGCCGAAGACGAGGACCCGACGATTCGATGCGGCCCGGTACCTGGGCGACGAGGCGGCCATGGCGAGCTACCTCGAGGCGGCGCTCGAGGAGGGCGATGCCGCGGTGGTCGCCGCGGCTCTCGGTGACATCGCCCGCGCGCTCGGGATGACCGAGGTCGCGCGCCGGAGCGGGCTCGGACGGGAGAGTCTCTACAAGGCGCTCTCGCCGGCGGGCAACCCGGAGCTCGCCACGGTGCTCCGCGTCGTCGCCGCACTCGGCCTCGAGCTGCACGCGGCGCCGCGGCGGTAGGGTCTGGAATCGGAGCGAATCGATGCCCGGCGCAGCCGTCGGGAAATTGGGGACAGGTTAGGGATTCGCTTCCGAGGTCGTCGGCCTCGCAGCGCGCGGTCGCTCGAATTCGTAACCTGTCCCCAATTTCCCAGAAGGGGCCGGACGGGGTCACTCCTTGTGCGCCGGGTCGTACTTGCGGAACCAACCGAGGATGTTGTCGGTCTTGGCGATCAGGTGGCTCGGCCGCGCGGCGATGAAGTGCGACGAGCCGGGAACCCGCACCAGGGCCGCCGGGATCTTCCGCAGCTTGAGCGCGCCGTAGAACTGCTCGGCCTCCCAGGTGGGGGTGCGCCAGTCCTCCTCCCCGACCATGATCAGAGTCGGGGTCTCGACGTTGCCGACGAGCGAGATGGGCGAGAGCCGGAAGTAGAGCTCCGGGTCCTGCCATGGCGTGGCACGCAGCCAGTTGCGGACCACGAAGGCGCCGATGTCTCCAGCCGTCGCCATGGTCGCCCAGTTGATCACCGGCTTGACGCTCGCCGCGGCCGCGAAGCGCGGGGTCTTGCCGACGATCCAGGCGGTCAGGACGCCGCCGCCGGAACCGCCGGTGACGAACAGGCGCTTGGGGTCGGCGTACTTCCTCTCGACGAGAGCGTCGACGACGCTCATCAGGTCGTCGTAGTCGTGGCCCGGGTAGGCGAGATCGATCTCCTGCGCGAAGTCGTCGCCGTAGCCGGTGGAGCCCCGGGGGTTGGCGTAGACCGTCACGTAGCCCTCCGCCGCGTAGCGCTGGATCTCGGCGGCGAAGCTCGGCCCGTACATCGCGAACGGCCCGCCGTGGATCTCGAGGATCAGCGGGAAGCTGCCGTCGGCGACGAAGCCCGGCGGCTTGGCCACCCACGCCTCGATCGACCGGCCGTCGTAGCTGGAGCGCACCTGGATCTCCTCGAGCGGCGCGAGCTCGATCCGGTCCAGCGCATCGGAGCTCAGGTCGGTCAACCGCAGCGGCGCGGCCCCGCCCCGGACCACCGCGACGTCCGCCGGCCGGTCGGGCCGCTGCTGCGTGAAGGCGACGACGCCCACCTTGCCGGCGGCGGCGCTGAAGTCGCCCACGGCGTAGGGCCGGCCGATGCTGGTGCCGCCCAGGTCGGCGGCGAACGTCTCGACCTTGCCGTCCAGGCCGACTCCGATGAGCGTCGTCTGCCCCGCCACTTCGGCCGTGGCGTAGATGAGGCGGCCGTCGGCGGAGAACTGCGGGCTGCTGACGGGATGGTCGTAGCCGGCGGTGAGCTCCCGGGGCGCCGAGCCGTCGGCGTTCATCACGTAGAGCCTCGGCTGCTGGTAGGCGCGCAGCTTGTCGTCGTAGCCGACGTAGGCAATGCGCTTGCCGTCCGGAGAGACCGCCGGGCTGCCGTCCGGGCCGTCGCGCCGGGTGAGCGCGCGTCGCTCTCCGCTCGCCAGGTCGATGGCGTAGATCTCGCTCTCGATCGGGTCGAGCTCGGCGTCGGGCACGTCGTTGCCGACGGCGAGCAGCGTGCCGTCATTCAGCCAGACCGGGCTGCCGAAGTCGTGGTCGCCGGAGGTCAGCTGCCGCGGCTCGCCGCCCTCCGCGGGAACCACGAAGAGGTGCGTCGCTCCCTTGCGCAACCAGCCGCGGCCGTCGAAGCGGATGTTCGAGGTCGTCGAAGATCCGGAAGGGCTCGGCCCACTCCGAGTTGCTTCGGCGCCGGCGGCGGCGTGGCGAAGGAGGGCGTCTCGCCCGCGACGAACATCGAGAAGGCCAACCAGGAGCCGTTCGGCGACCAGGCGAAGGGTCCCGGAGCCTCGAGGAGCTGCGCCACGGCGAAATCCGAGCCGTCGTCCAGGTAGCGAATCCGGAGCTCCGCGCCCTTGGCGCCGCTCGACCGGTAGGCGATCCGTTTGCCGTCCGGCGACCAGCGCGGCGCCGAGACGTCGCCGCCGGTGACCAGCGGCCGGTGGGACGAGCCGTCGGTCGCCAGCATCCAGAGCGCACCGCGAGCCCGGTCGAGGAGCTTGTCGTAGGACGTCCGCACGTAGACGATGCGCCCCCCGTCGGGCGACACCTGCGGCTCCGCGGCCCATTCCAGGGCGAAGACGTCCTTCGCCTCGAACCTGCGGCCGACCTCGGCGCCGGCGCTGCCGGCGCAACAGACGACGACCGCCACCGCGGCCCCTGTCCACGCTCTCATCGCCAGAATCCCCCCCGGATTCCCTCGCACGGCCCGCCCGCGCGGCCGCCAGTATAGTCGCCGGCAAGGACCCTTCCGATCCGCGTGACGCCTCCCGGACGAGATGCTGCTCGAGGAGTTCCTCCAGCCGCTCGCACCGACCCAGGTCGAGCTCGTGCACGCCCTGGCTGACGTAGTGCGAGAGCACGAAATCGAGGAAGACCTGCTGCTTGGTGTCGAAGGGCAACCCTTCCCCGAAGATCGGTCCAGCTAGATTGTCAGACCTCGACGCGGAACCGTTCGAACCCGGCGCAGTGCGCCCGCGCCGCGCCGTGGGCGAAGATGCCGCAGTCGAGGTCACGGTCAACCGCGGGCGCGACCGAGCGCAAGAGCAGCGCCGGCGGATGCGGAGCCGCAGCAGAAGTTGGCGAGACGTCGGGCTAGACCGCCGCCGCGGGACCCTTCGGCAGCAACCGCACGAATTCTGGATGCTGCTGCTGCCAGGCCATCCCCCAGGCGAGCAGCCGTGGGTCGTGCCAGCGGCGCGCCATGATCTGCGCCGAAGGTCTCGCGCTCCGGGTCGACTCAGCGCAAGCCGTCGAGAACGCTGAGATTGCGAAGAGATTGCGAAGAGATTGCGAAGTGGCTGGCACCCCGTCTGGCCGGTTCGAGGTGGTCGAGGTTCGCGAGCTGCTCTCCGGCGACCGCACCCTGACGACGATGGAAGACCGCGTGACGCGCGCCGCCGGCACCTACACCTCCAGCCAACGCATCCGGGTGCCGGCCGATCTCGCCGTCGGCCTCTACCGCCTGCGCGCCCGTGTGCGTGTCGCCGGCCTGGAGTCCGAAGGAGAGGCGGTCTTCGTCGTCGAGTAGCAGGGCGTGGGAAGTCGGCGATAGGCATGGATTCTGCACGTGATACCCTGAGGTCGCTGAATTGCGCGCCGCTCGCGAAGCGGTGACGCTCCGCTTTCTTCCCTCTTCGAGCTCAATGGAGGTCCAAATGATCAAGAGACTGCCCTATCTTTGCGCGCTGGCCCTGGCCGCCGGCGTTCTGCTCGCCCCCGCCACCGCCGCCGCCGGAACCGTATCGAAGGAGAGCCCGTTCGCTCTCGACGAGTGGATCCCGCTCGAGGTCACGGACGGCGCGGTGACGCTCCACAGGATTCGCATTTCGCGCGATCTCGGCCGCGTGACGAAGTCGCGGCTCATGCGCCCCGGGAGCTCCGAGTCCCTGGTCAGCGTCCAGATCCAGCTCGACTACACGAACACGTCGCGCAAGGACTGGGACGCTCACTTGACGATCACTCTCGAGGACGCCGAAGGGCGTGAGGTCGACACCTACTCCGGCAAAGAGGCGCTCTCGGATCGCTCGAACAGCGATCTCGCGGTGGTTCGCCTCGCGACCCTCAAGTACGCCCTCGACATGTCGAAGACGCTGCGGCTCAAGATCGACTTCCAGCCCGAGTAGGTCGCGGCCCCGGGCCGTCGCCGCTCGAGGGCACGTTGCCGCCACGGGTTCTCGGCATGGTCTTCGCGTGGGCGGCGCTCCACCGGGACGAGCTGCTGAAGGACCGGAAGCTGGTTCGAGCGCGGCGGCCACCGAGGCGAATCGAGCCGCTACAAGAGATTCATGCGCCGAATCGTCGCTGCACGCGCGCTCCGTCCATTCAAGGTCTGGCTCCGCTACTCGGACCGGAGCGAAGGCGTGGTCGACCTCTCCGAGCTGGTCGCGCGGGGTGGCGTGTTCGACGCTCTGCGGGACCCCGAGCTGTTCGGAGCGGTCAGCGTCGAGCGTGGCTTCGGGACGATCGAGTGGCCCGGTGAGAGCGACCTCGATCCCGACGTCCACTGTGCGCGCATGCACGGCACGACGGCCGAGGCGCTGCTCGGGAACGACGACTCGCGGTAGATCGCTCCGCCTCGCCCGGCGCCCGGCTCTCGGCCCGCCCTCTTCGGCATCGCCTCCCAACGCGCCGGTGCAAGCTCCTACGCGGCGACCCTCTCGGACTGCCCGGGCTAGCGCTTCGGTTTCGCCGACGGCTTCCCGGTCCTACCAGGTTTCTCGGTGCGGGTGGCCTTGGTCGCTCGAGCGCCCCTCGCTTCGGACGAGGAGGCGCGCCGGTGGGTGCCAGCGGGCGCGCCGCCGTAGGGCGCCTCGGGCTCGCGGACCGTCGCGGCGAGCTCCTCGCGGGTGCGATCGCGGCGCAGCTCCTGGTGGACCCGTTGCGCGAGGTAGACCTTGAGCAGCGATTGGTAGGGGACGTCCATCCGATTCGCGAGGATCTTGAGATCCGCGAGGAGGTTCGACGGGAGCCGGAGCGAGATGGTCTCGGTCGAGGGCTTGAGGTTGGGGAAGCGCGCGGGCTTCGCCTGCGAGAGGTCGAAGTAGTCCGAGAGGTCGTGGGTCGCCCAGAAGTCGCGTTCGGCGTCCTCGTCGGAGAAGGGTGGAATCGGCTTCGGCTTCCTAGACATCTCCGAGCTCCCTTCGCTCCCTGCGACTCTGGTCGCGCGCCGTCACGATGCGCAGCCGCGAGCCGCGAATCGTGAAGACCACCGCGAGACGTCGCCCGGTCGCGGTCGCGCCGAACACGACGTACCGCGCCTCCCGATTGGAGTGTGCCGCGTCGCGGACGAGACGGGGCTCGCCGAGCAGCACCTCTTCGCACTCTCCGGGCTCGACGCCATGCTGCTCGCGGATCTTGCGCGCGTTGTGCTCATCCCAATCGAAGCCGAGAATGCCGGCCCAGGGTTCCGGGAGCTCGGCCACGAGAGGAGTATATGCCAGAAATATACTTTCGAGGAGCCTGGTGCTCGCGCTGCTTGGCCTCGCGGCGGGGCACTCGGGGAAGGTGGGGAAGGTGCCAGCCACCTGGCAAGTCGATGAGACGAAACGAGTTGCGAAGCGGCTGGCACCTTCCCGCCTTCCCGGGACGAAGCGATGGGAGAGCAGGCGTAATGATGTTTTGATGCTTTGCTGCTAGGATGCCAGAATGAGCCGGCTGACCCTCACCCTTCCCGACGAGCTCCACCGTGCGCTGAAAGAGGCGGCGGCCGTGCGGGGCAGGACGATCGGCGACCTGGTCGCGGAGAGCGTGGTCGCCTACGGCATCAAGCCGCGCGAGGAGGCGGAGCGGTTGGTGGCGCGGGCGCGCGAGCGGGCAGGGCTCTCGGAGGCGAAGGCGCTCGGGCTCGCGACGCGGGAGACGCGGGCCGCGCGCCGCGCGCGCCGCTTGCGCCAGTGACTGGCGGGCCGTTCATCGTCGACACCAACGTCGTGGTTGCGGGTCTGCTGACGCCGGATCCGTCCGCACCGACCGCACGCGCCCTCGATGCCATGCTGCGCGGGCGCTCTCTTCTACCTCCTTTCCGAAGAGCTGCTCGCCGAGTACCGTGCCGTGCTGCTGCGTCCGAAGCTCGCCGCGGCGCATGGGCTGTCTACCGACGAGGTCGACGAGATCCTGGTGCGGATCGCGGCCCATGGCGCGGTGCGCGAGCCCGCAGCGGTCGCGGACGGACCGCCCGGCGACCGGCACCTCTTCGCGCTGCTCGCGACCGAGCCCAACGCCCTGGTCGTTTCCGGCGACGCGCAGGTCCTCCGCCACGCCGGAACGCGCGGCCGGACCCCCAAGGCGGTGCTCGATCTGGTCGTAGGGCGCTAGTCGCGCTCACGGGCGAGTCGCGCCACATCCGTCGAGATGGAGCCGCTCCGTACGGAGGTGCTGCTACGGAGGTGCCAGCCTCCTCGCAAGTCTTGGCAAAAGCTGAGGTTACGAGGTGGCTGGCAACTGGTGACAGCACCTCACCTGGTTGCAGGGCGAGGAGTCTGGGGGAGCTGACCCGATCGAAGCTGGGCCCGATCGGAGGTGGGTTCCGGTCCCCTTTTCAACTCAGACCCTGCGTGAGATGGTGGCGGCACAACGGGAGAGTGGAGGTCTCGCCATGATCCGACTGACTGTCAACGGCGCTCGCCGTTCCTTCGACGGCGACCCGACCATGCCGCTGCTCTGGTACCTGCGCGACGGGCTCGGGCTCCTCGGGACCAAGTACGGCTGCGGCATCGCGCAGTGCGGCGCCTGCACCGTGCACCTCGGGGGGCGCCCGATGCGGTCGTGCCAGATGGCGATGGGGGGCCTGGAAGGCGCCGACGTCGTCACCATCGAGGGTCTGCACCCGACGGGCGAGCATCCGTTGCAGGTGGCGTGGCGCGAGGTCGACGTTCCGCAGTGCGGCTTCTGCCAGCCCGGCCAGATCATGCAGGCAGCGGGACTGCTGCGGAGCCATCCGCAGCCGACCGACGAGGAGATCGACCGCGAGATGAATGGCAACCTCTGTCGCTGCGGGACCTACCCGCGGATCCGGGCGGCGATCAAGGCCGCGGCGGGGAGGGGCGCATGAGCGCGCACGGGCGCTTGCCCTGGAGTCCGATGCGGAGTGATCCGGAGGCGCTCGCGGTCGGGCGGGACGCGTCGTTCGAGCTCGAGCGCCGGACGCTGCTCAAGATGCTCGGCATGAGCGGTCTGGTGATCGCCGTCGGACCCTTCGGCGTGCGTCGGCTCGGCGCCGAGGAGCCGCCCGCGGCGAGCGCGTCCGAGCCCTGGTCGCCGCACGTCTACGTGCGCGTGGGCGAGGACGGCATCGTCACCATCGTCTGCCATCGCTCCGAGATGGGACAGGGGATCCGCACGACGATGCCCAGGATCATCGCCGACGAGATGGAGGCCGACTGGGCGAAGTGCCGCGTCGAGCAGGCGGATGGCGACCCGAAGTATGGCTCGCAGAACACCGACGGCTCGACCAGTATCCGCGATTTCCTGACGCAGTACCGCGAAGCGGGCGCGACCGTCCGCGCGCTGCTCGAGGACGCGGCGGCGCAGGCGTGGGGCGTGAGCCTCACGGAGGTTGCTGCGCGTCAGCACGAAGTGGTGCACGCGGCCTCCGGGCGCACGCTCGGCTTCGCCGCCCTGGTCGCGGCCGCGCGCGAGCTGCCGATGCCGCCACCCGAGCGGCTGCGCATCAAGCGCCCCGAGGAGCGCCGCTGGCAGGGCAAGCGGATGCCGTCGATCGACCTGGTGCCGATGACCACCGGCACGGCGGTCTACGGCGCCGACATCGTTCTCCCCGGCATGAAGGTCGCCGTGGTGGCGCGCCCGCCGGTCTGGGGCGGACGGGTGGCCACGCTCGACGACAGCGCCGCCCTCGCGGTGCCCGGCGTCGAGCGCGTCGTGCGCATTCCGGCGAGCCCGCTGCCGGGCGGCTACCTGCCGCTGGGCGGAGTGGCCGTGGTGGCGCGGGACACCTGGGCGGCGCTGCGCGGACGCGATGCGCTCCGCATCACCTGGGAGGAGGGCGCCCACGCGAGCTACGACTCGGCGGCCTACAAGGCCACGCTCGAGGCCTCGGCCGCCGCGCCTGGGCGGCCAGGACGCTCGCGCGGGGACGCGGCCGCGGCGCTCGCCGCGGCGACGCGCAAGGTCGAAGCGAGCTACTACATGCCCCATCTCTCCCACGCCCAGATGGAGCCGGTCGCCGCGATCGCCCGGGTCGCCGGCGGCGAGGTCGAGGCGTGGGCGCCGACGCAGTCGCCGGTCGACGCGCGCAAGGCGATCGCCCAGATGCTCGGGCTGGACGTGGCGAAGGTGACGGTGCACGTGACGCTGCTCGGCGGCGCCTTCGGCAGGAAGTCGAAGCCCGACTTCATCTGCGAGGCGGCTTTCCTCGCGCGCGAGGTCGGCGCTCCGGTGCGCGTGCAGTGGAGCCGCGAGGACGACCTGCGCAACTCCTATTACCACTCGGTCGCCGCGCACCGCCTCGAGGCGGCGCTCGACGAGACCGGGAGAGTCACCGCCTGGCGCCACCGCTCGGCCTACCCTGCGATCAGCGCCACCTTCGTTGCCGGCCTCCCGGGGCCGACGCCCGACGATCTCATCAACGGCGCGAGCGACGTGCCCTGGGACGTGCCGAACTTGCGGGTCGAGGTCTGCCCCGCGGTGGCGCACGCCCGCATCGGCTGGTTCCGCAGCGTCAACGCCATCCACCACGGCTTCGCCATCGGCTCGTTCGTCGACGAGCTGGCGCGCGCGGCGGGCAAGGACCCGGCGGCGTTCCTGCTCGAGCTCGTCGGACCCGACCGGCGGGTCGATCTGCGCGCGGACGGCCTGGTCGAGCCGCCCGGCGACTACTACGGCGCGAAGTGGGAGGACTTCCCGCTCGAGACCGCGCGGGCGCGCCGGGTGATCGAGCTCGCGGTCGAGAAGAGCGGCTGGAAGAGTCCGCTGCCGCGCGGCCGGGGGCGGGGGATCGCGATGCACCGGACTTTCCTCACCTACGTCGCGACGGTGGCCGAGGTCGAGGTGCTGCCCGACGGCACGGTGCTCCTGCCACGGGCGACGGTCGCCGTCGACGCCGGCTTCATCGCCAACCCCGACCGGGTGCGGGCGCAGATCGAGGGCGCGCTGATCATGGCGATGAGCAACGTGCTCTACAGCGAGGTGACGTTCGCCGCGGGCAAGGTCGTGCAGCGGAACTACGACGACTACGAGATCGCGCGCATGCGCGCCGCGCCGCACATGGTCGACGTGCACCTGGTCGAGAGCGAGGGGGCGCCGGGGGGCATCGGCGAGCCCGGCGTGCCGCCCTCCTGCGGCGCGATCGTCAACGCCATCTTCGCCGCGACCGGCGTGCGCGTCCGCGAGCTCCCGGTCGCCGACCAGCTCGCCGGCTGGACGACCCGTACCGGCTGACGCGTCGCCGTCGCCGCCGCGCTTCGGGGCAGCTTCAGAGGCTTTCGATCTCGCTCGCCAGGCGGGCGAGGTGGGCGTCGGCGCCGGCGAGATCGGCGCGGCGCTCCTCGAGGCGGGAGCGCTCGGCGCGGACGAATCGGGTGTAGGGGGCGATCGCCTCCTCGATGCGGTGGGCGCTCCCCTCGAGCTCGCGGGCGAACTGCTCGTCGAGAGCCGTCATGAGCTTGCCGCGCAGCTCCTGGACCTTGCGGGCGAGCTCGATCTTGGCGCGCTTGCGCCGGGCCGGCAGCACGAAGAGACCGAGCACGGCGAGAGAGCCGGCGGCGAGCAGGCCGGTGACGTCGGCGAGCTGCGTGGTGGTCAACACGGCCACCAGAGCGCCGAGCCCGATCGCGCCGACCTCGACGAGCGCGGTCTCGGCCACCGCGGTCTGGACGGCGGCCGCCATGCGCTCGGACTCGCCGTCGCGGTCGTAGCCCTCGATCGTCCGCCGCGCGGCGCGCCCGACGGTGTCGAGCAGGCGCTCGCGGTCGTAGTCGAACGAGCCGACCGTCCCCACCAGCCGCTCGGCGTGCTCGCTGCGCCGCTGCTCGATCCGCGCGGTGATGCCGCGCCACTGGCGCAGCTCGGCGGCGACCATCCAGTCGATGATCTCGCCGACCTTCTGCTCGATCTGCTGCGGGGCATCGGCGATCACCTGGCGCTCGAAGTCCGCCTTGATCCGCGCCTTGTTGAGCAGGTCGAGCACGCGCGGCAGGCGCATGGTCTCGTCGCAGTAGGCATCGCCGCGCCGCTGGAAGCCGTGGAGCAGGTTGTCGACGTCGGTCAGGCGGAAGCGGAACTCGCGCTCGAGGTCTTCGCGGTAGAGGGCGAGCTGGCGCTCGATGTCCTCGAGCGCGGCGAAGTCCTCGCCGAGCAGGCCGAGGCGGCCGTCGACCGCGTCGAGATAGCGACGCGCCAGCCGGCGGCCGACGCCGAGCGGGTTCTGCAGCTTCAGCCGCACGCGCTCGGTCTCGTCGAGGGTCTCGACCAGGTGGCGCTCGAACGGGGCGAAGCGGCTCGCCTCCCAGGCGGCGCCAGAGTCGCCGGCGAGCTTCGCCTCGAGCGCCCGGCGCGCCGAGAGCGGGAAGGTCGGCGGCACGAAGCCGAGCAGGCGCCGGGCGTTCTCGTCGATGAAGGCGAGCACGCGCTCGACCTCGGCCTCGGTGCGCAGGAATTCGATCTTGTTGACCACCAGCACGAGCTTCTTGCCCCACTGCCGGATGCGCTCGATGAAGGCGCGCTCGCTCTCGGTGAAGGGACGGTCGGCCGAGGTGACGAAGAGCACCAGGTCGGAGCGCGGCACGAACTCCTCGGAGATCGCCTCGTGCCGGCGCTCGAGGGCGTTGGTGCCGGGCGTGTCGACGATCTGGAGCTCGCGCAGCGCCTCGAGCGGCGCGGCGATCTCCTCGATCTCCCCCTCGGCGATCCGCCGCTCCTCGACCTCGCCGTAGCGCAGCCGATGGATGCGCGTGGTCGTCGGGGTGACCCCCTCGGGCAGCAGCTCGCGCCCGAGCAGGGCGTTGATGAAGGTGCTCTTGCCGGCGTTGAACTCGCCGACCACGACGAGCAGGAAGAGCTCGTCGAGCTGGCGGATCGAGGCTTCGAGGGTGCCCTGGTCTTCGCGGCTGGCGTCGGCCCGGGCGAGCGCGGCCTGCAGCGCCCCGAGGTGCCGGCGCTCTTCGGCGAGCAGCGCCTCCTTGCGGTCGCTGAGAATGCGGCCGGGCATGATCCGGCCGGGACGATAGCACGCGGTCGGACGCCGGCAGGGCAGCCGCCCGAGGTGCCAGCCACTTGGCAAGTCGCTGAGAGCGCGGAAGTTGCGAAGTGGCTGGCACGTGTCGCACCTGTCGCCTGTCGCAGCACCCGCAGGTCGAGGGACAGGCACGGTTTCCCACTCTCTGCCTGTCCCTCGGCGAAAGTCGGATGCTGGGTATTCCGTCTAACGCTGTATGGCTCGTACTGCTCGTTTCGTCGTTCCCGGTCTTCCGCACCACGTCACCCATCGCGGGAACCGCAGGGGAGAGGTGTTCTTCTCGGATGCGGATCGCGAGAGCTACCTCCGCCGTCTGGCGCGCTGCGCTGATCGGTACGGCCTCGAGATATGGGCCTATTGCTTGATGACGAACCACGTCCACCTCATCGTCCGGCCGGAGCGTCCCGACTCCCTGGCTCGAACGATCGGTGATACGCACGGACAGCACGCCCGTCGCATCCATCGGAGAGAGGGTTGGTCGGGTCACCTCTGGGCCAACCGCTACTACTCGGCCGCGCTTGGTCCCGGACATCTCTGGGCTGCGGTTCGATACGTCGAGCGGAATCCTGTTCGAGCTGAAGTCGCCGCGTTCGCGGAGGAGTATCCGTGGTCGAGCGCCCGCGCCCACTGCGGTTTGGCACCGGACGGGCCGTTGGCGCCAGGGAGGCCGTTCCCCGGGCCAATCGCCGATTGGAGAGCCTGGCTCGGCAGCGAGCCCATCGCCGATCTCGATGTTGCGATTCGGAAATCGACATCGAAAGGCCGGCCTCTCGGCTTGGGGACAGGCACAGAGTAGGAACCGGTGCCTGTCCCTATCCTCCCGACCATTGCTCGGTGTCGCCAGACTCGAAGTCGTCGGCGAAGACCATGGCCAGGTTCTGCGCGTACTTGAGGACCGTGAGCATGAGGTCGCCCGCGACGTAGATGCTGCCGTCGCTGGCGCGGACCAGGCCAACACCGCGCTGGGACGTCGTGGAGTAAGTCGCTGTCCACGGGTTCGATCCGTCGGAGTTGTAGCGGAGAGTCGCCATCGACCTGTACATGCAGCAGGGGGGCGGCGGAGGTCCGCCCACGCCGGTGACGTACGCCTCGTCGTCCGGTCCGGTCAGGATAGCGGTGGGCCAGCCGTCATTTCCCGGGTTGGCGTTGTACACATTCGACCAAAGAAGGTTTCCCAGGGGATCGACCTTGATCGTGATCCAGTGCGAGTAGACGCCCTGGATCCCGGCGACGAGGACGTTTCCTTGCGAGTCGAGAGTGAGCCGCGTGCCGTACTCGGTGCTGACCCCGAAGCCGTAGTTGCGCTCCCAGACGAGGCTTCCCTCGAGGTCGTATTTCAGCAGCCAGATATCGGTGCTGGTGGCGGGGGAGTAGAAGCCGCCCGTGAGATAGAAGTGCCCATCCCCCGTCAGCTTCACCCACGTGGTGGTGTTACCGAAGCCCTCGATGACCCACTGACGGACTCCGTCCGTGTCGTAGAGCACCGTGATGAAGCCCCCGCTCAGTCCTCCTCCGTTGATGATCAGGTGTCCCTGGGCATCGAGGTCCATCGAATTGGGAGTGTGGAAGCCCGAGTTCTGATCGAAGGTGTCGACCCACAACCTCGTTCCGTCGGGGGCGTACTTGATGGTGACGAAGTCGTAGGTACCAGACCAGGTCCGGCCCGCGACGTAGATGTTGCCGTCGGCATCCGAGATTCCCCGTACGGCGAAGGCCCATGTTCCCGGATAGGTATCGCTCCAGAGGAGGTTTCCAGCGCTGTTGTACTTGATCGTCAGGAGCCCGACCTGCACGGGGTTGCTGGAGAACGTCTGGGGATAACCCGTAACGACGACGTTGTCGAACGGATCCACCAGAACCCAGGTTGCGACCGCCTGGAGGTCGGGGACCGAGTAGTGCTCTTCCCAGAGCAGGTTGCCGTCCGGGTCGTACTTCTTGGTCACGATGTACGAGCCGAAACGCCAGCCGGTGACGACGACGTTCTCCTGGCTGTCCATCGCGACCATGCTGCCGTAGGGATAGCCGTTGGCGTCGGACTGGACCCAGGCTTCGGTCACGGTCTGGGCGCCCGCGGGCGAGAGCCCGAGGACGACCGCGACGATCAGATTCCCGACCCAGCGCGAAGTCTCGTTCATCGCCTGCCCTCCCGACGGTCCTGGGCCGTGAACCCGGGGCCTTGTTTCAATGAGACAGCAGGCCGGCGCACCCGGAACGCCCCGTGATCGACGGTTTCTCGAGCGACGGCATTCGGGACGCCCCGGTCGCACACCCTTGCGTCACCGTATAGGCAATTGCTCTTCGTCGCCAGCGAACAACGCCACCGGATCGGCGGTCAAGGGGACGGGTAACGGCACAGCGATCGGAATAGGTGCGAAGAGGTGCCCGGCGCTTGGTAAGTCCTTGACGATGCGAAGGTTGCGAGGTAGCTGGCACCTGTCGCACCTGGCCCGCGCGAGTGGTCAGGGCGCAGGTGGAGGGCTCGGCGGCGCGGCAGGGCGCGCTGGCGTCGCTGGTGCCGCGGGCGCTGCCGGCGCGGCCTCCGCGGCGGGCGCCGGCTGCGGCGGGTTGATCATGATGTGGGCGCCGGCGGTGCCGGGGAACATCAGCCAGGGGCCGCCCGGGCTCGCGGGGGAGAGCGGGAGGCCGGTCGACTCTTCGGTCGCCCAGGGTGTGTAGACGACGTAGCGCAGGTTGGCGTCGATCGCCGCGCCGGTGGCGGCATCGAAGCCCTTGCCGGAGAGGACGTAGAGCGTTGCGGGTGAGTCGGGCATCGCGAGCTTGCCTTCGTCCGCCTCGCGCCAGCGCTGCTGCATGCGCTCCTCGGCCGGGACGCCCGCCGCGTCGAGCTCGCGGCCGCGGCGCATGTAGGGCTCGAGCGAGCGGTGGTAGCAGGCGACGCTCCACCTCTCGTTGCCCGGTGCGTCGGCGATGCAGACGAGGTCGTTGCTCCCCGCGCGCAGCTCGCGCAGGACCACCTCTTCGCCCGCCGCGACGTAGCCGAGCACCTGGGCTTCGGCGCGCCGCTCCGCGGGCGCCGCGAGCAGCGCGCTCGCGATCTGCTCGTCGGCCGAGGGGAGCTCGGCCGCGCGCCCCCCGCCGGTGATCGTCAGCACGAGCGCAACGCCGAACGGAACCGCCATCCACCTGCTTCTCGTCGCCATCTTCATCGCTTGGCCTCCGTCGACTCGGGCGGGCAAGAGCCGCGGCGCTTGCCGCGACCTGCGCCCGGTCGGAAGATTCTCTCGTACCGCGGCCGGACGCGATACCCGGAGGGCCGCGGCGCGCAGGTGCCAGCCGAATCGCGAGCGTCGAGTCGGAGACGGTTGCGGATCTCGCCGAGGAGCCGGGTGGCGGCGACCGCGGCCGCTAGGATCCGAGCGGGGAGGGGCGCGGCCGCGCTCAGCCGCCGCCGGCCAGCAGCGGCAGGTAGTCGGGGCGCTCGGAGATCGTGTTGTGGGTGGCGCCGGGCACGATGGCGAGCGACGCCACACCCGGGCGGAAGTGGTCGAGGAGCGACTCGGCGAGGCGCCGCGGCACGATCTCGTCGCGCCCGGCGACGATCAGCTGGGTGGGCGCCGTGACCTTTGGCGCGTCCCGCCAGGCGTCGTAGCGATCCAGCAGCAGCCAACGCACCGGGAAGATCGGGTAGTGGTGCGCGCCGACGTTGGCGAGGCTGTCGAAGGGCGTCACGAGGACGAGGCGGGAGACCGGGCGGCGGCTCGCCACGTGAGTGGCGACGGCCGCGCCGAGGCTGCGGCCGACCACGACGACCTCCGGGTAGACCGCGTGCACGCGGTCGAAGAGCGCCAGCGCGTCGGCGTCGAGGGCCTCCTCCGAGGGCTCTCCCGTGCTCCGGCCGTAGCCGCGGTAGTGGAGCGCGAAGAGGGCGCGCTCGGGGAAGGCCCGGTCGAGCTCCGGCAGGGTCCAGGCGACCGCCTCGGCGTTGCCGCCGAAGTAGATCACCGCGCGCTGGCCCTGACGCGGCAGGACGGAGACCGCGAGCCGTGCGTCCGGCACCGCCAGCGTCTCGATCTCGCCGGCCCGCGCGTCCCAGCGCGGCGGCAGGTAGATCATCGAGCGCTGCGTGAAGTAGAGCAGGAGGCAGAGCCCGACGTAGAACGCCGAAGCTGTCGCCACCAGGCTCACGATCGTGCGTCGCATCCGGTCACCGGGAAGCTCTCCCGCCCCGAGTGTAACCGCCCCTCCCTCTTCGGGAACCGGCACGGAGCCTGGGGCGGCGCGGGCGGCTCAGCCGAGGGGTCGGCCGGTCCCTTCCGGATCCGTGCCGTCGGCGCCGGGGCCATCGCCATCGCCGCAGTCGCCGGAGCCGATGTCGACCTGGAAAGCCGTGTTGAATGCAGCGCCCGACCCGAGCTGCACCGGTGTCGTGAGGAAGGCCGAGCCGGTCGAGCCTCCGACTGCGTCGGTCAGACGCAGGACGCCGCCCGTGCAGGTCGCCGAGCCGTTGAGCTGGAGCGCAGAGCAGTCGTTGCAGTTTGGAAAGTCGACGGCCTGCGGCGAGGCGGGCACCGCGGCGAGGGCGAAGAGCGACGCGACCGCGACGAGAGAGGAGCGGAAACGCATGGACGACCTCCGTGACAAGAAACCGGCCGCAGCCCCGCGTCCGGTCGCTGTTTCGTTCGAGGAGAGGACACCGAACGGGCAACGCTGCCGTCGAGCCCTCCCTCGGGCTCCGGGAGCGCCGGGGGAGGTCACGGGCGCGGCGCGCGGTACCCGTCTCCGCCTTGATAGCCTCTGCGGGACGAGAAGGGAGGAGCCACATGGCGAAGAAGACCATCGCGGTGATCGGAGCGACCGGGCAGCAGGGGGGCGGGCTCGCCCGGGCGATCCTGGCGAATCCGAAGCAGGAGTTCGCGGCCCGGGCGGTGACGCGCCAACCCGACAGCGAGAAGGCGCGGGCGCTCGCCGCGGCGGGCGCCGAGGTCGTCGCCGGCGATCTCGACGACCCCGCGAGCCTCGAGCGCGCCTTCGCCGGCGCCCACGGCGTCTACGCCGTGACGAACTACTGGGAGCACTTCTCGGTCGAGCGCGAGATGAAGCAGGCAGCGGCGATCGCGCGCGCGACGAAGAAGGCCGGGGTCGCGCACGTCGTCTGGTCGACGCTCGAGGACACGCGCGAGAAGCTCCCGCTCGACGACCCGCGGATGCCGGTCCTGGGCGGGAAGTACAACGTGCCGCATTTCGACGGCAAAGGGGCCTCCGACGCCGTCTTCGAGCGCGAGGGCGCGCCCACGAGCTACCTGCTCGCGGCCTTCTACTGGGACAACTTCATCTACCTGGGCGCCGGACCGAAGCCGAACGACCAGGGCGTGCTGACCCTGACGCTGCCGCTCGGCGGCATCGCGCTGGCCGGGATCGCCTCCGCGGACGTCGGCGGCTGCGCGCTGGGCATCTTCCGCCGCGGTCCGGGAGCCGCCGGCGAGCGCTTCGGCATCTCGGGCGAGAACCTGACCGGCGAGGAGCTGGCGGCCGGGCTCTCGCGCGCCCTCGGCCGGAGAATCGACTTCTGGGACCCGCCCTTCGACACCTACCGCGGCTTCGGCTTCCCGGGCGCGGACGATCTGGGCAACATGTTCCAGTACCAGGCGATCCTGGGCGACGAGTTCCTCGCGACGCGCGACCCGGAGCTCGCGCGAGCGCTCCACCCGGGCCTGAAGACCTACGAGGCCTGGCTCGCCGAGAACGCCGCCAAGATCCCGCTCGAGTAGCTCGGAAGCGGCGACTGGTACCGAGCCCGTCCCCGGAGTCAGCGGGTTTCGAAGGCGCCGCGGCTGGGCGGTGATGCGAAGCAGAAGCCGTCGAGGTCGCCCCAGCTCCAGGCGGTCGCCTGCCCGGTGCCGGCGGCGGGGCTCGCGGGGCCGATGCGGTAGCCGACGCCGAGCTGGGGGTCGACGCCGTAGAGGCCGCCGGTCTCGGTGACCGGGAGGCTGGGCTGTGACTGGGCGGGGTTGTCCCACGCGTACCAGAGGTTGCTCGCGAAGGTGAAGGTCTCCGGCGCGGTGTTCGGGCCGATGTTCAGGTGGGTCGAGAGCGCGCCGCGGTCGAAATAGACGAGGTTGTTGACGAAGACGCCGTCGCGGCAGGCCTCGAAGAGGTAGGGCGGCGAGCTGGTCGTCTCCTGGAGGATGCGCAGGATCCAGTTGTCGGGATCGACGATCGTGTTGTTCGCCACGACGCAGCCGACGCAACCGACGTAGGCGACGGCCGCGTCCGAGCCTTCGAAGACGTTGGCCACCACGCGCAGGTCGCGCGCCTCGGCGTTCGGTAGCGTCGTCGAGAGCGGCGGCCGGAAGAACTGGAAGCCGGTGCTGCCGCCGAGGTTCAAGCTGCGCGCGCCGGAGTCGATGAAGCGGTTCCAGCGGATCTCGAGGTCGACGCTGCCGCCCTTGGATTGGATCGCGTTGGCCGAGAGGTCGTGGAAGAGGTTTCTGGCGAGCAGACCCTGGTGGCAACCGACGTGGTCGACGCCGCTGCCCGAGGAGCCGCCGCCGCAGAGCGCGAACTCCGAGAGCGCGACGGTGAAGTCGTTCAAGCCCGAGAGCTTGAGGCAGTCCTGGTTGCCGCCGGCGCCGATGTCGTGGATCCAGAGGTGGTGGAAGGTGAGGTGATGGGTCGCGAGCGGGTCGGCGTAGTCGCCGCCGTCGTCGGCGTTGATCCCATTCGCGGTCGCATTGCGCACCTCGAGGTCGTGGACCACCAGGTAGCTGCAGCGGGAGAGGTGCAGGCCCTCGCTGGCGCCTGCGAGCACCGGCCGCGGCTCGCCCGGCACGCCGCCGATCCAGATCGGCGCGGACTCCGTGCCGGCGAGGTCGGAGAGGAAGATGCCGCCGGCGTACGTGCCGGCATGGACCCGGATGGCGCTGCCCGGCAGAGCGTCGTCCGCGGCTCTATCGATCGTCGCGTAGGGGTTCCCCGGAGTGCCGTCGCCGGTCGCGTCGTCGCCCGTGGTCGCGACGTGGATCTCGGTCGTCGGCGTAGCCCAGCGCCCGAAGGCCTCGAGCCGGTCGCACCGGGGTGGCACGACGGCGCTCCAATCGGCGCTGTCGCCCCACTCGAAGTCGCTCGAGAAAACAGCGTCCTGGGCCGACGCCGGGAGAGCTGCGAGGAGAATCCCCGCGATCGGCAGCGTGCGTCGAAGCGAGCTCGGCAGCATGTCCGAGAAGCTAGTCCATTCGCCCCACCGAGCGCCATCGTGGACTGCGCAAGGGTGTGGCGGCGAGGGCTCTGGAGCTCGAAGTGGGCAGGACCTTCGTGGAGTACCCGCGCGCTCCGATGCCCCGCGCGGCGGTGACCTCACCCTCTTCGTTCTCCTTGGTCGCCGGCTTTCCAATCTCAGCTATGGCGCGATTCCGGTCGCAGCTCCCCGGAAGAAGTCCGACAGGGCCGCGTTGAACTCTTCGGGCGCTTCGAGGTTGCTGACGTGCCCGGCGTTGTCGAGCACGACGAGGCGGGCGCCGCGGATCTTGCCCACCAGAGTCTGCGCGACGCTGGTGGGAAAGATCGCGTCGCCGCTGCCGGTGAGCACCAGGGACGGCAGGTCGAAGCCCGCGAGCGCCGGCGTGGTGTCGGTGCGGCCCTGCATCGCCGCGAGAGCGTTGGCCATGCCCGCGGGGTCGTTGCGGAGCATCTGCTCCTTCAGTGCGCGGCCGGTCGGGGAGTCGGGGCGCACCAGGAGCTTGGGCAGCAGACCCTCGACGAAGGCAGCGACCTCGCCGCCGTGCAGGGCGCGGATGCCGGCGGCGCGGCCGAGCTTGGCCTCGTCCGAGTCCGCCTCGGAGCGGGTGTCGCAGAGGGCGAGCGCCCAGAATCGCTCCGGCGCCCGTTCGACGGCGCGCAGCACGATGTAGCCCCCCATCGAGAGCCCGGCGAGCCCTGCTCGCGCGATGCCGAGCGCGTTCATCAGGGCGAGCAGATCGTCGACGTAGGCCTCCATGGGCTGGGGCGCCGGGCCGAGATCGCTCTCGCCCAGGCCGCGCAGGTCGTAGGTCACGACCCGGAAGCTCTGCGCGAGGGTGGCGAGCTGCCCGGCCCAGGTGGCGCGCGTGAAGGGGAAGCCGTGGACGAGGATGACCCAAGGGGCGCCGTCGCGGCCCTGGACGTCGTAGGCGATCTCGATTCCGTTGATCGGTCGGAGCATGTCGTCGATCCTCTCAAAGGTCGCGCGCGCAGCATAGGAGCACGCCGAAGCGCCCGAGGCGAAACCCGTCTTCCTGATGCGTCTTTCAGGAGGCGGGCTTCGGGCGTTTTGACCCATCCCTCGCTGCGCTGCGGGGCACGACGACGAAAGCGATCGTCTCGCCAGGTGGCTGGCACCTCAGCGCCTCGATGCCGAGAGTCAGCCTCAGCCGGACTTGGCGATGATGATCTCGACGCGGCGGTTGCGCTGGCGGCCGGCGGCGGTGGCGTTGTCGGCGACGGGCTGGGTCTCGCCGCGGCCGGCGCTCTCGAGCCGGCTCGCGGCGACGCCGTGATTCGTGAGCCAGCGCGCGACCGACTGGGCGCGGCGTTCGGAGAGGCCCTGGTTGTAGTCGTCGGAGGCGATCGAATCGGTGTGCCCCTCGATGCGCGCGGGGCGCGGGGCGTAGGCGAGGAGCACCTGGGCGAGCTCCTCGAGCGTGCGCTCGGCGTCGGGGCGCAGGTCCGCGGAATCGAAGTCGAAGAGGATGGAGCCGGGCAGGCGGATGGTGATCTCCGTTTCGGTGATCTCGGCGCCGAGGCGGGTCAGGCGCTCGTCGACGCTCGTCGATTTCGCCGCGAGCTCGGTGGCGAGCCCGACGAGGCCGGAGGTGCGACCAAAGTCGAGCGTCGTGATCGTCATCTCGAGCTGCGACCTCTTGTCGCGGTTCCATTCGGCGGCGAGCACCGACTCGGCGAGGGCCTGGGCCCCGGCGGGCTCCGGGTCTTCCCAGGCGGCCGCCGCGGCGGCCTGCGACGCGCCCGCGCGGGAGGCGGACGGAGGTGGGACGGCTTGCGCCGAGCCCTCCGGGGCGCGCGCCGCCCGCTCGTTCTCGCTCCCGCCGCAGGCCGCGACGAGCGCCAGCGCCCAGCACGCGATCCAGCGCCGGAGCGACAACTTACTTATCCGTGATCGGCGCGGATTCGAAGGGCTCGGTGCCGTCGAACAGGACGGTGAGCTCCTTGACCGCCGGCGGCGGCGCGGGGAACTTCGCCCAGTAGCGGCGAATGCCACCCGGCTCGACGTTCTCGTATATGCCGTACACGCCGCCGCCGATCCCCTCGTGCATCGACGCCACCGACTTGCCCTCCTTGTCGGTGAGCACGAAGTACTTCGTGCCGCTCTCCTCGTCGACAAGGTAGGTGCGCGCTTTCTCCCCCTGGTAGCCGAACTCGACCAGGGTCTTGCCCTTGCTCGCGTCCGTCTCGGTGTTGCGAATCGCCCATTTCACGGTGAGCACTCCGCCCTTGCGCTCGAGCGACACGAGGTCGAGCGTGATCCCACGGGTGTTGGTCTCCGCGCTACCGATCGGCAGCGAGAGGGCGGGCGCGGCGACGGCGAACGTCGCGAGCAACAGACCGGCGGCTCGAAGCATGGCTGCCTCCTTGGGTGGAACGGCCGGATCCTAGTCCAATCGGGGCGGCAAGGGAATCGCGCCGGCTCACCTCGACCCCGCTCCGGCGCGCGTCCGAACGCGGCGCTGGGCTCGCTCAGGGGAGCGCGGCGCTCCAGGCGGAGCCGTCACCGCTCTCGAAGTCGTCGGCGAACAGGAAGGTCGCGTCGATCGCGGCGCGCAGCGCGTCGAGAAGGGCGAGATCGACGTAGACCGAGCCGGCAAAGCCTTCCGCGGCATCCATCGCGACGATGCCGCGCACTCTTCGCTTGACGTCGACCCACGGAAATGTGCCGAAGACGCCCGGGCTGGTGACTTCCTCGACCCGGCCGGTCGCGGGATCCTGCGCCAGGATCCACGCGCCGTGGCCGTAGTCGGGACGCTCGCCGTACGGATAGGGATAGGGTGGCCAGGCGCTGTCGTACTCGGGCAGGCCCAGGGTCTGGTTGGTGAGCCACTCCTGCACGCTCTCGGGGTCGAGATACCGCGAGCCGTCGTCGGCGCGGCCGTTGCGCAGCACCATGCGCAGGAAGTTCCGGTAGTCGGCCGCGGAGGTGCGCGCGCCGCCGGGGATGCAGGGGTTGACCGGCAGGAGCAAGTAGTCGAGGTTCGCGAGCCCGAGCGGTTGCGCCAGCTCCTCCTCGACCAGCGTGTGCCAGTCCTTGCCGGTCACGACCTCCGCGATCCGGCCGACGACCTCCATGCCGTCGCCTTCGTAGGCGAGCTCGGTTCCGGGCGGGAAGACGATGGGCGTATGGACGGCGATGAGGCCGGCGGCCTGCGCCAGGGTAATGAAGGGCGCGGTCTCGTAGTCGACGACGGTCTCGTGCAGCCCCGACTTCATCGCGAAGCACTGGCGGATGGTGACGTCGCCCTTGCCGTAGAGGTCGAAGATGGGCAGGTAGTCGCCGATCCTGTCGTCGAGCTCGAAGAAGCCCTGCTCGACCAGCCGCAGAATGACCGCCGAAGAGAGCCACTTGCTCGCCGAGCCCAGCCGCAGATGGGTATCCGCGCCAACGTCGCCGCCGCCCTGGTAGGTGAAGATCGGCGTGTCGTTCTGAAAGACCTCGACGAAGACGCCGCCGGCGTAGGCGGAGAGGTACGTGTCGAGCAAAGCGGTCGCGGCGGAGAAGTCATAGACCTGCGCCCGCGCCGGCGCCACGCCGGCGAGCCAGAACAGCGCGACGGCCAGGGCAGTGCGCAGGCCGAAGGAGAGTCGGAACCGTGCCATGCGACGTGAAACCCGCATCAGCGCTCCATCCTGCGCCGGCTCGCCGGCCGAAGCGCCAATCCGAGCCCCGAGAATCGCCGAGACCTCCAGGCCGAGCGGGGAGTTGTCGAACCAGGTCGTTGGCACCTGTTCGGCGCGGCATCTCTGCGATTCGGCCCGGAAGGGGGGCCGCGTTCAGTCTATGACTCGGAACTCGATTGGGCTTCCATCTGGAAGGCTGCATATCCGGCGAGCGAGATTTGCTGCGGGATCGCATGCCTATCACAGCATCGATGGGCACGAAGTTGCCCGGATCCAAATCGCCGCCGAGTACGAATGGAACTCTTGGCATCAAACGGAAGCCTGTCGGCAGGGGTCCGTTGGAGACCTGCCAACGGTGTAAGTGCACAAATCCAGTTAGAGCTTCATATTCTGAGAGAAGCAGCTGGGCCCAGGATTCAAGCGAGCTGCAAAGCTCCTCCGTTTCACCTGTCGTTGCATCGAAGGAGAGAACACAATCCTCGCGAATGCGGAATTGTTTTCCGAAGGCGTCTTCCGCAAAGAAGTAGAGCTCCTTTGCTAGGTCGCCATACTCGTAGCGCCACAGGTTCTGGGTATTCCACAACTCGACCGGTATCGAATCGACTGCTGTGCCCGAAGGGAATAGATGCAGAGCGCTCTCAAATGCATGGAATCCGTTCTTTCGAGTCTTTTAGTAGGAACCCAAGCTCCTCAAGAAGCGAGGAAGAAACAGAGTCCAAGGGTGTCTCGCCAGTCGTAGCACGATGACCTAGCGGCTGACTGCCGAGAGACAGGAGTTTCTTGAGCGCAGTCATGTACTTTCGGTGCCCACTACTCTACTACCTCGAGTCTTACCCGCGCTCCGTTTGGTACGCCGGTCAATTGGCGACCAATGGTCGCGCCAGCGCCTCGGTGGTGTCACTCGGATTGATTGGTCGGATGCTAGAGCCATAGCCCCCCTCAAGGAAGACGGCGGGTGGATATTCATCTCGATCTAGGCTCCTCACCCGCGGGACACCGCGAAGAGCCACAGCCCTTCGCATGGCAGCGTTGCTTCGATCGACAGTAAGTACCATTGGTTGGCCCGAGGCGACTCTGCATCGTCAAT
This sequence comes from uncultured Acidobacteriota bacterium, assembly GCA_963700315.1. GTDB lineage: Bacteria > Acidobacteriota > Thermoanaerobaculia > Multivoradales > JAGPDF01 > JACTMI01. The sequence continues at coordinate 38,726 of CAVOXC010000017.1, forward strand.
GTGTCTTGCCGCCTGTGGGTACCGCGTCCTGCTGACAGTGACTACGCGAGAGGGGCGTCCTCCTTGGGAGTAGTGCTGACGGAGTTCGCCGCCTCCGCGGCAAAATCAGGGCAAGAAGAAGACCTGCCGTGAGGCGTCTTTCAGGACGTAAAGCGATTCTGAATGGGCACCTTCAAAGAGGAGATCGTCGACAGCGATTGCAAGTGAAGAGAGTACGTGGATACTTGCAGCGATAATCGCCACCAGCGCTGCAGCCTTGAAGATCGTTGGCGCGGCTAAAGCAAGCCGAATCGCGATGCCAGTCAGGAGACCTTGAAGAGTCTCGTGGCCGGATGGATCTAGATGTGAGAGTGGTTCGCTACCTGCATAGAGATAGCGGTGGAGAGACACTGGTTCTGCTGCAATCCCGAAGAACGCATCCATCGATTGAAATCGGCCTACGAATGGCTCGAGCCACCTGGCTCGGTTGTAGTAGAAGCCGACGTTCGGGTCGAGCGCTTCTCCTGCGAAGAGGTAGGTGTTGGAATCGTCGCCCTGGTGGTCGAGCAGGGTTCCAAAGGCCTCGAGGGTGTATCTGTCGGTGACCTCTCCCGCCTGATTCGTGAGTGCCCGAATCGTTCCGATTCCTTCGGCGTGGAAGTAGCGGGGGATCCAGGCGCCAGGTGTACCTGGGTCGGGGCGTAGGGTGGCGAGGAGGTCGTCGCCTCTGACGTGGTAGGCGGTGAGGGTGCCGCTGCCGTCGGTTTCGGCGACGACTTGGCTCAAGACGAGGGTTCGGCCCGCGGCGCTGGTCTGGTGCCAGGGGTCGACGAGGTAGTCGACGGTTTGTGGCGGTTGGCCGGCGGGGGTGGTGACGGTTCGTACTCTCGTGCCGTCGGCGTCGTAGGTGTGGTCGACCGTCGTGCCGTCGGCGAGGGTCACGCGGGTCAGGCGGTTCTCGTAGTCCCACTCGTAGGTCGCGCCGTCGGGGCCGGTCTTGCCGGTCTGGTTGCCGTTCGGGTCCCAGGCGTAGGTGACTTCGTTCTCGGTCAGGAGGCGGTCGCGGGTGTCGTAGGTGTAGGCGACCGGGAGCGGGGTGCCGTCGCCCTGCGTGCGAGTCTGCTGGAGTCGATTGCCGACCGGGTCGTAGGTGAAGGCGTTGCGCCAGGCGGTCGGTGCATCCGGCGCCGTGCCATTCCTCGACGTGCTCGTCGGTCAGGCGGTAGAGCGGGTCGTACCGTAGTGGCGCGTCGTGCCGTCGTGCTCGACGATCTTGGTGCGGTTGCCGGTGGGGGCGAGGGTGTAGGCGAAGGAGACGATGGTGTCGCCGATGCCGTTGACCGCGGTGAGATCGAGGAGTCGATTCCTGTTGTCGTAGGCGTAGGAGGTTCCGACCCCGTTGGGGTGGGCGAGCGCCGCGCGGTTGCCGTTGGCGTCGTAGTCGTGGGCGTAGACGCCGCCGTCGGGGTCGGTGACGCTGTCGAGGCGGTTGAGGTCGTCGTAGCTGTAGGTCGTCGTCAGGAGCTCGCCGGCGACGTTGGCGGTGAGCGTCGTGCGGTTGCCGGCGAGCGTCGTGGGCGAAGCCGAGAGCGCGGCCGTCGGGATAGGTGATCGCCGTGACCCGGTCGCGCGCGGTCGTAGCCGTAGCTCGTCGTGCCGCGCGCGTCGACCATCGTCGCGCGCCGGCCGCTCGGCGTGTAGGTGAAGGCGTGGAAGCTGCCGTCGGGGTAGTCGCGCCGGGTCAGGCGGCTCGCGAGGTCGTAGCTGTAGCGGGTGAGCGCGCCGTCGAAGGCGACGCGGGTCTTCCTCTGGCCGGCGAGGTCGTAGGTGAAACGCTCGGTCGAGCCGCCGGGGAGAATGCGCGCGGTCTGGCGGCCGAGGGCGTCGTAGTCGAAGCGGGTGACGTGGCCGTTGGCGTCGGTCTGCGAGATTCGATTGCCGAGCTCGTCGTAGCCGTAGGACGTGACGCCGCCCAAGGCGTCGGTGACCGCGGTCAGCCGGCCGAGCGCGTCGTAGGCGAACGCCGTCCGCACGCCCGCCTCGTCGATCTCCGCCGTCCGTCGTCCCAGCGGGTCGTACTCGCTGCGCCGGCTCGTGCCATCCGGGAAGACGGTGCGGACCATGCGGCCGAGCACGTCGTAGAGGAAGAGCGTCGCGACGCCGCGCGGGTCGGTGACGCGGGTCTGGTTGCCGGCGGCGTCGTAGGCGAAGGCGGTCGAGCTGGCCGAGCGCGTCGGTGATCGAGAGGCGCCGGCCGGCGTCGTCGTAGGCGAAGGTGCGTCTCGTGGTCGCGGGCGTCGATCGCGCGCTCGAGCCGGCCGGCGGTGTCGTAGCGCTGTTCGATCTCGGCGCCGTCGGGGAAGCGGGTGAGGAGGAGCCGGCCGGCGAGGTCGTACACGAGCTCGGTCGAGCGGCCGGCGCGATCGCGGACGAGGGTGCGGCGCCCCTCGGCGTCGTACGCGGTTGCTTCCAAGGTGCCGTCCGGGTGGTCGACGCGCGTCTGGCGGCCGAGGTCGTCGTAGGTGAGGGTCGTGCGCCGGCCGAGCGGGTCGACGGTCGCGGTGACCTGGCCGAGCGCGTCGTACTCGGTCGCGGTGAGCTGAGCCGTCGGGCGCGGTGCTCGAGAGCAGCCGGCCGGCGGCGTCGTAGACGAAGTGGGTGACGAGCGTCTCGGTGGTGCCGTCGGACCGGGTGCGGCTGCGCGTTTCGGTCCGCCGGTTGCCGGTCGAGTCGTAGGTGAACGTCGCGACGCTGCCGAGCGCGTCGGTCTCCGGCGAGGAGGTTGCCGCGCGAGTCGTAGGCGTAGCGGCTGATCTCGCCGAGCGGGTCGGTCTCGGTGAGCAGGTTGCCGCGGCTGTCGTAGGTGTAGGCCGTGAGTTGGCCGGCGGGGTCGGTCGTCTGGAGGAGATTGCTCTTCGAGTCGTAGGCGTTGGCGGTGACGCGTCCGTTGGGATCGGTCGAGGTGAGGACGTTGCCCTTGGCGTCGTAGGTGAAGGCGGCGACGTTGCCGAGCGGGTCGGTGACCGCGGTGAGGTTGCGGCTCGCGTCGTAGGCGTAGAGCGTCGGCGGCAGGTCGGCGATCGCCTCGGTGAGGAGCTGGTCGTCGGCGTCGAAGCGTGCGCGTGGTCGGCGACGCCGGTCTCGTCGATCTCGAGGAGAACGTTGCCGCGCGCGTCGTAGTAGAGCGAGCGCGAGGCGCCGAGGCGGTTGGTGACGACCTCGAGCCGCTCGCCGATGCGGTGGTCGTAGACGATCTCGTGGCCGTAGGCGTCGACGTGGCGGGTGAGCCGGCCGTCGGGGCCGTACTCGTTGCGGATCGGCGTGCGGCCGAGCGGGTCTTCGATCTCTTCGAGGTAGTGGCCGACGGAGTAGCGGATCTCGGTCACCGCGCCGGTGCGGTCGGTGACGGCGACGAGATCGCCGTCGCCGTCGTAGCCGTAGCCGAGCTCGCCGCCGGCCGGTTCGGTGATCCGCGTCACGCGCCCCTCGCCGTCGCGCTCGAAGGCGATCGAGACGCCGGAGGAGTGGGCGATGCCTCCCGGCGTGAAGGTCAGCGTGTTGTCGTTGGCGTCGACGATCTTGGTGACGCCGACGCCGCGCTCGAGCTCGAGCTTCCTGCCGTCGCGCGTGGTCAGCCGGACGCGCGCCGGGTGGAAGAGCTCGAAGCTCTCCGCAGTCGACCAGGCGCGTGTCGCCGTTGGCCCAGAAGACGGTGGTGTTGCCGAGCACCTGGAGGGTCGCGCCCGGCACCGGGCCGTCGACGAACTGGTAGGAGACGTTGGCGAAGCAACCGCCGCCGGTCGGGGCGAGGCTTCCGAGCACCGGCCGGAAGCGGTAGATCTCGCGATCGGTGAGGCGAATCGTCGAGAGATGGGGCGCGAGCTCGAGCGCCTGCTGGCAGGGCAGGACGCCGGCGGCGATCCGCCAGTCCGTGCCCGGCACGCGGTTGTGGACGAGGCTGCCCTGGCGGAGCTCGAGCGTCCAGCCGAAGCCGAAGTCGCCGCGAGCGCTCGCGGCGGCGGCTGTCGTAGCTGCGCAGCACCTGGATCGGCAGGCCGGCGAGCGGCACCTCGAGGTCGACGAAGGTGAGGGCGAAGTGGCCGATCTTCATCTGGCCGTCGACCACGACGTCGACCACCTGCTCGGCGGTGCGCCCCAGGGTGTCGGCTGCGGAGAGCCGGAGCTCGTAGAGACCGTTCTCGAGCAGCGTCGGGTCGAAGGTCGCGAGCGGCTGCGCCTCGACCGTGGCGGTGCCCGTGGCGAGCGGCGATCCAGGCCGGCGTCCCCCTCGGCGCGGAAGAAGAGCTCCCAGCCGGCGAGGGACGGCGAACGGACCGTGCCGACGACGGCCGTCGGCTCGGTCACCTCGTCGAGATCCGTGGGCGCGAGGATCGAAACCGTCGGCCCGTCGGTCGCGTTCGAGATCGTGAGCGTCGTCGCCGCGGTCGCGTAGATCCAGTAGCCGCGGCCGGGGCGGAGCTCCGCGAGGTCGTTCGCCCACGCGGGCACCGCCGGGTCGTAGACCTCCCAGGGATCCTCCGGGTCGGTCGGGTCGAAGCCGAAGACGCGCAGGTACTGACCGGCAATCGAGGCGAGCGCGGCGGCGACCGGTCGTGGCGACGACGCCGGAAAGCCGACGAGATTCCAGCCGAGGCAGAGCGGGATCGCGGTCTCGACCGGCTCGGGGCCGGCTTCGGGGAGCGTCGTTCCCGCGCTCCCCTCGAGCCAGAAGCCGATCGACGGCGAGATCGCCGCGAGATCGTAGCCGCCCGGCGCGGCGGGATCCCAGAGCTTCCAGGGATCGGCGAGACATCGCAGGCGTCGAAGGCGTAGACGCGGGAGTACGGCGCCCGCGATCGGTGCGAGCACCGCGGCCGGCGCTGGATCGCCCGGGGTCCAGGAGATCGAGAGGAGATTCCAGGCCGGGAGCACCGGGACCGAGACCTCGGGGGTGGCTGCGAGCAGCTCGAGCGGCGGCGAGGCCTCCCCCTTCCGAACGAGCGAGAAGTCGGGAGGCGACGGCGGCGGCGGAACCTTTGCGAGCGGCGCGCTCGGCGCGCGCGGCGAGGGGCGCTCGCGGATGCCGTAGGGATCCTCCGGGTCCTGGGCTCGCCCTTCTTCCGTAGCCGATCTCGTCTCTTGCTCGGGCTGGGCGAGCGGGGGCGCGAAGGCCTCCGCGGGGCCCGCGGAGGCCTTCGAAGCGGCGCCGAGGTAGTTCGCTCGCTGCGAAAGCTTGCTGTTTAGGGGGGAAGGGCCGGAGATCGTGGCGCTCCGCGGACGGGCGCCGGCGGCGCTCTCGATGCTCGCGGCAAAGCTGGAGCTGCCGAGGCGGCCGTCGGCAGCCGCGGCATGCGAACTGCCCACCCCTTCACTGGCAGCTCTCTCGGACCTGGGCCAGGCCCGAGCGGCGTCGGCAGCCGCGGCGAAGGCACGGCCCACCCCTTCACTGGCAGCTCTCTCGGACCTGGGCCAGGCCCGAGCGGCGTCGGCAGCCGCGACGAAGGCACGGACCACCCCTTCACTGGCAGCCTTCTCGGACCTTGGCCAGGTCTGAGGAGCGTCGGCAGCCCCGGCGAAGTCTCCGCCCGCCCTTTCACTGGCAATCTTCTCGGACCCTGGCCAGGCCCAAAGAGCATCGGCAGTCGCGACGAAGGCGCCGCCCACCCCTTCACTGCCAGCTTCTTCCGACCTCGGCCGGGCGCGAACGGCGTCGGCAGTCGCGGCGAGGGTCCGCCCGAGCCAAGACCGAACCAGGGCGAGCCCGGGCTGGACTCGGTCCGTGGCGAGCTCGAGGGCGGAGACGCGCCGCTGCTCGCCGTCGCGGAGGGTCGCGATGCCGAGCTCAACCGGCAGGCCGAGACCGAGCAGGGGGCCGGTCGGCAGCAGCGCCGAGGCAAGGAGGACCTTGGCCACCGCCCGCTCGAAGGATCCGAAGCCCGACCGGAAGCCGCCCGCCCCGCCCCGGCCGCCGCCATCCCCGATCGAACGGTCTCTTCCCCGGTCCCCTATCGCTCGCCCCATGCCTCTCCTCCGACAGCCGGTTCAGAAGGGTGCGACTCGAGAGACGGATTCCGGTGCAACAAACTTGCGGCGAGGGCTCGAATCGCGTCCTGAGCACCGGGCCCGGCAGCTAGCCGGGCACGCCGCGCCAGGTGGCTGGCACCCGGCCTGACCACGTGGCTGGCACCTTCGCGCGGGGCCGTCCAGTGCTGCCATTCACCAGGCAAGCCGCTGAATCCTCGAGACTTACGACGTGCTACCAGGGGCCTGGCGCCGGGGCAGACTAGGTGGCTGGCACCTGGGACACCTGGGAGAAGGAGCTGGGCGGTTCGCGGTGGGCGTCGGATCTGAGAGCTCGCTGAGGTTGGCGAGAGGGCGGACGGGCCGGTGGCCGGCGTCCCTATCGAACCTGGATCGTGACGGTCAGAGTCCCCTGGTTGTCGCTGAAGTTGCCCGGGGTGTCGTTGATGCTCAGGTAGAGACGACCGGCGGCCGGGGTCGGGCCGGAGAAGCGCTCACCGACAGTGAAGGTGGCGCTCGCCCACCTTGGCGACGAGCGCGGCGAGGGGGGCCGACGCCACGATCGTGCCCGGATGGATGTACTCACCGTGGCCGCCCGGGCCGAGAGCGGGCGGGCCGGTGTTCGACCAGCGGCCGGTCGCGGCGAGCTCGATCGACTGTCCTGTCGTGACATCGACGCCGGTGTCGAGCCACTCGACCGTGGCGGGCACCTCGATGCGGACCGGCTGGGCCGGGATCGCGGCGCGCTGCGTCAGCATGCCGACGTTCGAGTAGGTCCGCGTCACGGTGGCCACCGACTCGCGCCAGGCCGGGGTCGTCTCGACCTGAACCTCCTTCGGGCCCGGCGCCGGAGCGGGTTCGGGCTCGACTCTCTGGTACCGCTCGACGGCTTGCAGCTGGTCGGGGGAGAGCCTGTCCGCCGTGACGCCGCGCAAGACCTTCTGGCTCGCCGGAGCGTCGCCGACCTCCTCGAAGCGCTCGGCGGCCAGCAACCGTACCTCGAGTCCGCGCTTCGGCTCGCCGGTGGCTTCGAGTCCCTGGGCGTAGAGCAGCGTCAGGTCGGGATCGACCTTCGACTTCTGGGGCAGGTCGGAGCGCGACGTTCCGGCATCGAGCCGCCGCGCGACATCGAATGCGCGGCCGAGCTGGAAGAGCGCCGTCGTCGGCTGGCTCGTCGTCCCCCAACCCATCCTGCCGTTCACCGCGAGCGAGCCGTAGATCTGCCCCAAGGCGCGGTGGTACTCGAGGATCTTGTCGAGCTGACCGAGCTCGTAGGCGCGGTTCTTCGCGGCGAAGAGCCGGCCGGCGGGGTCGGCGTACTCTGCGGCGAGCGCGTCGAGCGCGGGGAGGTCGCGGCGCTCGACGTAGAGGTTGGCGAGGCTGCGCAGCGTCAGCGGGTCGGGGTCGTCGGCGAGGTCGACCGCGGCGCGGTAGCAGGCGGCGGCGGTCGCCGTTTCACGCCGTTCGCGGTAGCCGTCCCCGATCGCGCGCAGCGCCGCGCGAATGGCGTCCCGCCGCGGGAGGCCGCGCCTCTCGGTCCACTCGTCGTAGGGCTCACGCCACCAGCGGAACGGCTGCGCGTAGTTGCCGGGCGAGGCGTAGAGGCGGAGCAGCTCGGTGACGCCCGCGCCGAGACCCGGCTCGTCGACGAAGCGCCGCAGGCGCCGAACTCTGGGCGATTCGAGGATCTCCAGAGGCGTGGCGTGCGCCTGCGCGAAGCTCGCCGCGATGGCGGCAAGCAACTCGGCGCGCAGGTAGGAGGGCCAGCCCGCCTCGAGCGCCGCCAGGGCGAGATCGGCGCCGCGCGAGGCCTGCCGGCCCTCGACCAGGCGCCAGAGGTAGCCGAGCAGGCGGTGCGGATCGCGGTCGCGAAGCTCGAGGTAGCGCCGCTGCAGGAGCTCGTGCGGCGCGTCGAGCCGCGGCTCGAGCAGCACGACCTCCTCGTAGACTCGGAAGGCTTCGTCCCAGCGTTCCTGGTCGCGCAGGAAGTCGGCCCACTGCTGGAGGTAGAAGACCCGTCGGCTCCCGGGGCGCGAGGCGGCGAGCTCGAACGACTTCGCGGCGTTCGCCGAGTCGCCCAGGGCGAGCTGCGCCTTGCCGAGGTTGTAGAGCGCGGCGACCGCGCCGGGCTTGAGCTCGAGGACGCGGCTGTAGCCGGCCGCGGCGTGGCGCAGCAGCTCCTGAGCCTCCTCTCCTTCCCCCTGTTTCTCGGCCGCGAGCTGCTCCTCGACCGCCTGCTCGAATCGGAGCCGAGCTTCGACTGTGGCGGCCTCGGTCTTGGCCAGAGCGGCTTCGTTCCGGGCTGCCGCGGCTTCCGCCTGGGCCGCGACGGCTTCGGCTTTCACCGCGGCAGCTGCGGGCTCGACCGCCTTGGCCGTGACCTCGGCCCTGGCGCGGACTTCGGGACTCGCCTGGGCCTCGAGCGGAGCGTGTGCGCAGAGCGCGAGCGCGACCAGGGTGACGGACCCGACCCTTGTCGACTTTGCGCTCATGGCGTCCCCCCTTCCTCGAGCGTCGTGACGATGCCGGCCTCGACCTCCAGCGGATTCGGCTTGTAGATCTTCATGTAGACGAAGGGCTCCCGACAGGTGTCGAGCAGCTCTTGCAGGCGTGGGTGCCAGGCGAGTGGCAGCGCGTTGACGGCCGGAGCGCCGGAGACGATGCCGGCGCAAGCGAAGCTCTCGAGCAGGAGCTGGGTGCGCTCCCCCTCGATGTCCCCCGGGTGGGCGACGAGGCGGCGATCGAGGCGATTCTGGAAACGGACCTCGATCTCCGACTCGGCTTTGGCCTTGAGCCCCTTGAGCGGCAGGTAGAGCTTCTGCAGCGCGGCGTCGGGCGCGAGCGATTTCGAGACGACGATCTCCGAGAGGAAGCGCTCCTCGAGCGCCCGCATGGCGTCGGCGTCCTCGGCGACACGGTGCGCCAGCTCGGCGACCTTGGCGACGAGCTCCGTGGCGGTCATCTCGGGCGCGGCGAGGTCGCAGAGCGCCGAGAGCTCCAGCTCCGGGTAGGTCCAGGCGACGATGCCCCCACGCTCTGCCCGGAATCGCGCGCGGACCGAGGGCGGATCGCACGCGCCGCTCGGACCGTCGGCGAGGAGCAGTACCCAGCGCGGCGCGTCCGCCACGGCGTCTGGCGCCGCCGGCGTCCAGTCGAGGTAGAGGAAGCTCGCGTGCGCGATGCGCGCGAGCTCGGTCTCGACCGCCGCGACGACCTCCGGTGTGGTCAGGCGCGTCTGGTCCAGGGTCGAGCCCGGCTCGATCCGGAGCTCGACGAGCACCTGACGCAGAGGCTGGGCGGTCGCGGGCAGCGCGACGAGGAGCGCGGCCGCGACCAGCGGCGCGAACCGACGGCGCGGCCGCTCAGAGGTTCGCGGCGGGTTCGACGAACACCAGGTCGACATCGTCTTCGGCCTCCTCGAGCGGTTGGATTTCGATCGGCTGCAACTCGACGACCTCGTCGCCGCGCCGCAGCTCGAAGTGGAGCGGCAGCCCGCGGCGCCGTGCCGGGCCGCGCCACCGCGGCGATTCCGGATCGGCCGGCCGCAAGCGGGCGAGCCAACGGTCCACCTGAATCTCCGGCACGCCGCGGCGTTCCAGATAGGAGCGCATCGCCGCCTCGACGCGCGGCCCGCTACGGGAGAGCGCGAGCCGCCCGACGCGCTCCGAGCTACCGAACGCGGCCCCGGATTGCGCCAGCGGCTCGAACTTCCAGTCGGGCTCGCCGGCGCTCTCGCCCTGCCAGATCCGCAACGAGAAGGCGGGGCCTTCGCGCTGCAGGTGCGCGGCGAGCTTGGTTCCGGGAATCACACGCAGGACGACAGGGCGGGTCGCGATCAGGACGGCGGCGAGCGCCATGGCCGCGACCGCCGCGGCCGCGAGCGCGAGGGTGGTTCGCGCGTGGCGCAGGCCGCGCCGCGCCCAGGCGCGCGCCTCGTCGCCCGCGAGCCAATGGAGCCAGGCGAAGACGACGCCGCCCACCGTGGCGAGCGACAGGCCGCCGCCCCAGAGCCAGCGAGCGGCGAAGCGCGGCTGGGTGTAGGCGTAGAACGCGGCGACGAGCGCGGCGAGGGCGAGAGCGGCCAAGCCGGCGTTGCTCCAGCCGCGTCGGCCGAGCGGCTCGATCGGCTCGCCCGCCGCCGCGGCGGCCCTCGGGAAGAGGACGCCCGACTCGGCGCGCAGGTAGAGCACCGGCACGCCCCAGTCCCGCTCGCCCGGGCCGCTCTCGTTGAAGATCGCGATGCGCCCGGCCGAGACCGCGGCGTCGATCGGCTGGCCGAGCGCGAGCGACTCGTAGAAGCGGGTGCTGAACGCGATCGCGCTCCGGTCGTAGAGCGTCGCCTGCATCGCCACCGCCGCCGGCAGGCCGCCGCGGACCAGGGCGGGAGCGATGCCGGTCCAGGGGTTGAAGCGATCGCGGCGGGCGCCTTCGCAGGCGCCGAGCACCGCGAGCCGCACGCCGCGCCCGTGCAAGTTGACGACGACGGTCTCGGCCGGCACCTCCACGGCCTTGCCTTCGGCGTCGCAGAAGACCAGGAACCCCTTGCCCGCGACGATGCCGATGCGGTCTTCGATCGCGGCCTGGAAGCGCCCGTGGCCGGCGAAGTGGAAGACCTGCGCGCCTTCGAGCAGCGCGCTCTCGAGGCCCGCGAGCGTCGCCGGCGCCACGACTTCGAGGCCGATCTCCCGGCGCTTCGCGAGCGCCGCGCGCAGGCCGCGCTCCTCGCCCGCGAGGTCGAGCGGCGCCCAGCGCGGGTCCTTGGGCGCCGCGAACAGGGCGACCAGGCGGAGCTTGCGCCCCGCGGTCGGCTCGAGGTTCGCGATCGGCTCGCTGAGCAGCTCGTAGCGGACGATCGAGATGCGCGGGTCGAGCGCCAGGAAGCCGGTCGCGTCGGCGGGCGCGTCCGCCGCTCCGCCCGGCGGAAGCCAGCCGAACTCCCAGGGGAGATCGGCGACCCCCCAGGTGTCGAGCTTGAGCCGGAGGCGCAGGCCCTCGTCCTCGTCGAGCGCCGCGAGGCTCCGCTCGAAGTAGCGCCGCGCCGGCTCCGGCAGCAGGACGTCGCCCAGGGCGCGGCCGAGCGCGAGCAGGCCTTCGAGGTCGAGCTCGCGCCGGTCGAGCCGGCCGCAGGCCTTGCGCAGGTCGGCGCCGAGGTCGATGCGGACCGCGTCGTCGCGCCGCTGCTCGCCCGCCGGCGAGGCCGCGACCCGGACCCGCAGCGACTCGAGCCCGGCGGCGTCGCGCTCGGGCTCGGTGATCTCGAGGTCGAAGTCGCGATAGCTGCGCATGGCGGCGCGCGCTCCTGCTCAGGGGGCGAGCACGAGGGTGAGGGAGGAGTCGTCCGGAGGGAGGAACGTCAGCGTGTAGCCGTTCGCGTCCGGGTCGAGGTCCTGCACGAGCTGGTCGGTCGAGGGCGTCTCGTTCGACAGCACGATCTCGATCTCGCGCCCCGCGGCCGCGGCCTCCTCGACGATCCAGGTGAGCGTCGGCAGATCGGGGTTGCCGTCCTTGCCGTTGGCCGAGATCAGGTAGCGATCGGCCGTCACCTTGCGAAAGAACTTGCGCGTGGCGTTGCGATCGCTGCCGTGGTGGGCCACCTTGAGCACGTCGACGTGACACCTGCCGGCGGCGTCGAGCCGCCCGGCCTGGCCGAGCCCCTGCAGCAGATGGTCGCTGCGGCCGTCGCCGGTCAGCAGCAAGCTCCTGCCGTCGGCCTCGGCGAGGACCATGATGCTGCTCAGGTTCGGGATGCTGCGGTCGGAGTTGGCGAGGACCGCCAGGTCGCCGTCGGCGACGGCCTCCTCGTGCGTTTCGAGCCACGCCGCCCACTTGGCCCGGAGCTCGTCCAGGTTGGCCTGCGTCGGACCGACCACGGTCAGGCTGAGGTTGTCGAGGACGACGGGTCCCGGCACGTCGTCGGCGCAGACGAGGTCGTTGGGAAAGCCGGCGTTGATCGGAAGGTGGAGCGCTTGCGCCGCGAGGCGCAGGGCGTTGCCCTCGGCGACGCCCTGCGTAGCCTCGGCGGCCAGCACCGAGGCGGCGTGGTTCGAGACGGCGCGCAGCCGGGGCGTGAGCGCGCCGTCGACGTCGATCGTCCGCGTGAACGAGTTGTGCCAGAGGCCGTCGATCTGAATCAGCCGAGACGCGCCGGTCGGGTCGGCGGCGTCGTCGGCGCGCAGTCGGACCAGCAGATCGAGCAGGCCGACGACGTGGTCGTTGTCGACGTGGGAGAGCAGCGCGAGATCGAGCCCGTGGCCGGCCGCCGCGATCGGCGCGAGCTCGGCTTCGAGGTGATCCTCGAAGGTGTCCGGTGGGCCGCCGTCGACGAGCAGGAAGCGGGGAGCGACTGCGCTGCCGTACTCGAGCAGGAAGCAGTCGCCGAACTCCGCTTGGATCATGCGCACCTTGAACATTTCGTCTCCTCCACCACTCTAGAACGGCGCCATCGGTCCGGCGAGCTCCCCGACCACGACCAGCGCGTAGTCCTGGTCGGGCTTGAGCAGATTGCGGGCCGAGATCTGGATCAGGTAGTCGCCGGCCGGTGGGTTGGGGATCCGCACCACCTGCACGTTGTTGTCGGGATCGGGGGTCTGGATCGCCAGCGGCAGGTCGGCGTTGGCCACCCACTTCTGCTGCGACTGGAGGTGCTGGACCAGGAGCACCAGGCTGTTCTGCAGGCCGCGGTCGGGCGCGTCGGTCCAGGCGAGACAGAGCCGCAGCTCCGCGCCGCCGGCGACGGGTACCTGGTGCCGGAAGCGCTGGCCGCTGCGCGAGAACTGATCGGCCGGGCTCTGCCAGCTGTCGAGGAACTCGAGCCCCAGCGCGGGCCGCATGGCGCTCGGCAGGGTCGATGGCAGGTGCACGCAGCCGAAGCCCTGGTGGAAGTTGGGCAGCGCGCCATGGTCCGCCACCGAATCGGCGGCGGTCAGCTGGCGCGTGCCGTTGATCAGCGTCGCCTTGAGCAGCGCGGCGCTCGGGTCGTGGTTGCGCTGGGCGACGAAATACTCGCGCACGAGCGCGGCGCAGCCGGCGACGAGCGGCGCCGCCATGCTCGTGCCGCCCAGGAACGCGTAGCTCGGACCGCCGCCGAAGGGGCCCCAGAAGTTGCGCAGCGGCGCGCGCGAGGATTTCGTCGAGACGATGTCGGTGCCGGGCGCGACCAGGTCGGGCTTGATGCGGCGGTCGTCGCAGGGGCCGCGGCTGCTGAAGGCCGCGATCGCCTCGGGGTCGCCGGAGACTCTCTGCGCGGCGATCGGCGGGTCGGGGAAGTCGCCCGGCCAGGCGGTGCCGTAGGTCAGGCCGGCGAGCCCCTCGTTCGCGGCCGCGCGGCGGCTGCGGCTGGCGCCGACGACCAGGGCGTTCTTTGCCGAAGCGGGTGAGCCGATCGAGAGCCAGTCGACGAACCCCTGCTGCGCCTGGAGCGGCTGGGCCGCCGTCCCTTCGTTGCCGGCGGAGATGACGATCAGCATGTCGCGGCGGCGCGCGACGAACTCGTCGACCTCGCTCGAATTCAGCGTGTACATCGACCGCGTCGCGGCGCCCCAGCTGTTGTTGTGAATGCGCGCCCCCGCCTGGTAGGCCTCCTCGAAGAGGTCGGCGAGATCGAAGGGCAGGCCGCCGAGCCCGCCGCTGGCGTCGAGCAGCGACTGGAAGAAGAGCCGCGCCGCCGGCGCCGCGCCACGGATCTTGCCGGCCGAGGCGGTGCCGTCGCCCAGGACCGAGCCCGCGACGTGGGTGCCGTGGCCGTGTGGATCGCTGCTGTCGTTGGGGCGGCCGAGCGCGACGACGCCGATCACCCGGCCCTGGAAGTCGGCGTGGTTGTCGTCGAATCCGGTGTCGGCGACGCCGACGATCTGCCCCGATCCCGTCAGGCCGATGCCGACGCCGGCGCCGCCCGCCGGAGGATCGATGCCGAGCAGCTCGCGCGCGACGTCGTTGTGCAGCTGCGGCGCGATGTACTCCTCGATCCGCTCGACGTCCGGCAGCATCGCCAGGTCGTCGAGCAGGGGGGAGTCGGCGAAGGCGAAGACGCGGATCTTGCGCCCCTTGGCGCCGGCGATCTGCAAGTGGTTGGCCTCGAGCCAGCGCAGCACCTCGTCGGGCGCGGCCCCGGGTTGCAATCGAATGTCGAACGGGCGCGGCTCGCGCAGACCCGACGGCACCGGCTCGGTTTGCGGGCGGAGCAGCACGCCGGTGTCCTCGCGCGAGTAGAAGCGCACGCCGGCGACGAAGGGAAGCGCTCGGACTTGCGGCACCTCCGCCAGGGAGAGGAGCGCCTTGTAGCTGTTCTGCGGCACGTGCTCGAGCAGCGTCACCCCGAGGTTGCGCAGGTCGTCGCGCCAGTTCTCGAGCAGGGGCCCGGACAGCTGAACCAGGTAGTAGGTGGCGCGGTCGGCCGGCGGGACGTCCGCGGCAAGAGCCGCCGCGGCGGGCGCGCCGCGCTCGACCTGGCCCTGTCGCCGCAGTCCGGGTGCCACGTCGAAGGCGCGTCCCGGTGTCTCGGCGGCGCTCTCGGGCGCCAGCTCCTGGACGACCAGGCCCTGCGCTTCGAGCCCGGCGATCTCGGCCTCGTCGATCTCGCCGAGCAGGTAGCTCTCGGTGCGCTCGAAGTTCTGCATGCGGGCGCTCGCTTGCGCCTCCTCGCTCTCGTGCATGTAGTAGGCGATGACTCTCTTCGTGGCCATGGGGTCCTCCTGGTCGGGGCGGCCGGGTCAGCACTCGGCGCGCAGCTCGGCGAGGCGCCGGACGACGTCGGCCGGCAGCTCGCGGCCGCGAGCGTCGGCGAATCCGAGCTGCTCGAGGTAGCGGTCGAGATCGGGTTGACAGGCGAGAAAGCGGAGAACGTTCTCGGGCCGATAGAGCGCGCGCAGGTCGGGGAAGCGGAGCGCCCCGTTGTCGTTGCGCGCCGCCGGGTCGGCCTGGATTCGATGGATGACCGACGCCGAGAGCGAGAGGTTGGCCGTGGCGGGCCAGTCCGAGAGGCTGCGGCGGCCCCGTCCGTAGCGCAGGCGCATGCCGTCGAGCAGGCGATAGGTCAGCGACTCGCTGCGGTAGAGACGATCCTGTGGATAGCGCCGATAGGCCGCGGCGAACGACTTGTCGACAGCGAGACCCTGGCCGGCGGCTTCGTCGAGGATCCAGTGGAAGGCGAGGTTGGCGAGCCCGTCGTCGACGTAGCCGCCGCCGACGTTGGAGTGGACGCCGGCGAACCAGCGCTGCTCGAGCGTCTGGCCGGGGCGGTGATCGGTCCAGACCTCGGGGCGGAAGTCGTAGCGCGCCTCGTCGATCGCGAGCGCCTGGCGGGCGTGCCGCACGCAGGCCGCGGGGCGCGCGCCGACGTGGAAGCTGCGGCTCGCGGTCGAGGTGCTCTCGCCCGCCGCCCGGAAGCGCGAGCCGAGCGCCATCACCGTGTCCCAGACGCCGAGGAAGGTGATGTCGACCGGCTGGAAGGGCGCGAGCGGTTCCCGTGGGCTCTTCTCGGCGGCGCGCCAGGAGTCGATGGCGTGCCGGACCTCGGCGGCGCTGCGACGGCCGCCGCGCGGCGACGTACTCGCGGAAGAAGCGCGGTAGGTAGTAGGCGTCCCCCTTCGCCGGCAGGCCGCCCGACCAGTCGAGAAAGCGCGTCAGCGCCCGCGCCGTCGCCGCGCCCCGGCTGAAGCCGAAGACGAAGACCTCATCGCCCGGAGTCCGATTGTGCGCGAGGAAAGTCAACGCGTCCTCGACGTTGGCCTCGAAGCCCGCGCCGAAGGCACCGCCCAGGAGCTTGTCCGCCGTGCTCAGCAGCCGATTCGAGGCGCCGGGGTACTTCGCCAGCGATCCGACCCCGACGTCGTAGTAAACGACCTGCTCGCGGCCGGAGTCTTGGTCGACCGGCAGCACCGAGCGGCAGAGCTTGAGGACGTTCGAGGGCTTGAGCACCTCGTGCCCGTCGTCGCGCTTCTTCTTGACGTACGTGCTGTTCCAGGTGCCGTCGAGGCAGAGGATCCATCGTCGAGGCGTCATCTGCGGGGCCTCCGTGGCATCGGTTCGGGTCGGAAAGAGCAAGAGAAAGAGCGTGGCGACCAGAGTGAGCAGTGGATGACGAAGAGTGCGGCGGCACTGCGACGAGGGGGCGCGACGAGAGCGGCGCGGGCAGAAGCGGCCGCGCTCCGCCGGGAGCCCGTCAGGGCCCCTCGGTGCTCTCGAAGTCCAACCGTGCCGACGATTCATCGAGTGTAGCTCGAAGATAGGCCGCTCCCCGTGGCGACGTCGTCGCCTGTTTCACAGGCCGGACGAGCTCCGAGCGGGATTCACCCCTATGACTAGAGAACGAACCAAGCCCAGAATCCGGTCGCGGCGGCGCCTGAGCGGGGGGTGCCGCTCGTCGGCGGGCCCCAGCCGGGTGGCTGGCACCCGCCGACCGAATTCCGGACCGCGAGATCGGCTGTTCTCGGCGCAGAAATCCTCGCCGCCGGGCCGGGATCGTGCTACTTTCGAGCTTCCTCTTCAAAGCCAAGTGCAGCAACGCCAGGGGCGTCTCTGGTGCATGCCACCTCCTTCCAGCAGCGCTGGAGAAAGAGAGAAGACGCATGTCGTTCAGAAGACGTCTCATCACAGGAATCGGTTCCATGGCGCTCGTCGCGGGCGCCGCCGTCGCAGCTGACGGCTCGAGAGCGGTCGACAGCGCGCGCGCCTACGTCCAACAGCAGAGGCAAGCGCTCGGCCTGACCGCCGCGGACGTCGGCGAACAGGTCGTCAAGAGCGTCGTCGAGAGCCGGCACAGCGGCGTCACCCACGTCTACCTGCAGCAGCGCCACCGCGGGATCGAGGTCTACAACGGCGTGGTCAACGTCAACGTCGGCCGGGACGGGCGGGTGATCAACGCCGGCAGTCGCGCCGTCTCGAACATCGCCCTGCGCGCGGGATTCCAGACCGCGAGGTTGTCCGCGGTCGAAGCCGCCGCGGCGGCCGCCGGCCATCTCGGGTTGAGACCGACGGCGCCTTTCCAGGTGCTCGAGCGCAAGGGTGGCGCCGACGACGCGACGACGCTCTCGGACGGCGGCATCGCCACCCGGCCGATCGACGCCAAGCTGGTCTGGCAGTCCGCCGACGGTGCGGTTCGTCTGGCCTGGCTGCTCGAGATCGAGGAAGCCCGCGGCGAGCACTGGTGGTACGCGCTGGTCGACGCGACGACGGGCGCCTCGCTCGGCCAGGACGACCTGATCGTCCACGACTCGGCCGAGGCGACCGCTGCTCGCGATCGCGCGTCCCTTCGACGAGGCCGCTGCGGCGCTGTCGTTCGCGCCCACCGACGGCGCGTCCTACAGAGTCTTTCCCTTGCCGCTCGAGAGCCCGAGCGACGGCGGCCGCGCGCTGGTGACCGACGTCGCCAACCCCACCGCCTCGCCGTTTGGCTGGCACGACACCGACGGGGTCGCGGGAGCCGAGTTCACCGTCACGCGCGGCAACAACGTTCACGCCTACGCCGACCTCGACGCCAACAACATCGCCGATCCCGGCAGCGATCCGCGACGGCGGCCCGGGGCTGGTCTTCGACTTCCCGCTCGACCTCGAGCCTGCGACCCGTCCGATTCGCAGCCGGCCGATGGTGACGAACCTGTTCTACTGGAACAACGTGATGCACGACGTCACGTACAACTACGGCTTCGACGAGGCGTCGGGCAACTTCCAGGTCAACACCTACGGCCATGGTGGCGTCGGCAACGACGACGTGCGCGCCGAGGCCCAGGACGGCAGCGGCACGCAACAACGCCAACTTCGGCACCGGCGTCGACGGCGTCCGGCCGCGCATGCAGATGTTCGTCTGGACGCTCGCCGCTTCCCGAACTTCGTCACCGTCAACTGCGCCGTCGGCGCATCGCCGGCGACTACTTCGGCCTCGGTGGCCGGCTTCGGCCGACGGCTGGCGACGACCGGGCCGATCAGCCGGCACCGTGGTCGCTGGTCGACGACGGCGCGGGAGCGTCGACGACGCGACGGCTGCGAGCCGTTCGTCGGCTGTCCCGCCGGCGACGATCGCGCTGATCGACCGCGGCGCCTGCACGTTCGTGGTCAAGGTGAAGAACGCCCAGAACGCCGGCGCCAGCGGCGGTCATCGTGGCCAACAACATCGCCGGCAACGCCGATCACCATGGGCGGCGCCGATCCGACCATCACGATCCCGTCGGTGATGATCAGCCTCGACGACGCCAACCTGTTCAAGGCCAACCTGCCGGTCGACGCGACGTGGCCGACGGCACCGGCGGCGTCGCTCGACCGCGACTCCGACCTCGACAACGGCGTCATCGCCCACGAGTACGGCCATGGCATCTCGAACCGGCTGACCGGCGGACCGGCGGTGGTCAACTGCCTCAACAACGCCGAGCAGATGGGCGAGGGGTGGAGCGACTGGTTCGCGCTCGACGTTGACCACCCACCCGTCCGACACCGCGACCACGCCGCGTGGGATCGGCACCTACGTGATCTTCCAGCCGACCGACCGGCGTCGGCATCCGCCCGACGCAGTACACCACCGACATGGGCGTCAACCCGTCCACCTACGCTGCGGTGGCCGACGTCGTGAACATCAGCCAGCCCCACGGCATCGGCTACGTCTGGAACACGATGCTCTGGGAGGTCTATTGGAATCTCGTCGACCGCTACGGCTACAACGCCGACATCTACGGCGCCTGGTCGACCGGCGGCAATAACCTGGCCTTCCAGCTGGTGATGGACGGGCTGAAGTTCCAGGTTTGCCGTCCCGGCTTCGTCGACGGCCGCGATGCGATCCTGGCGGCCGACGCCGCGCTCACCGGTGGCGCCAACCGGTGCGAGATCTGGCGCGGCTTCACCAAGCGTGGCCTGGGCGCGAGCGCCAACCAGGGCAGCTCGCTCAGCCGGCTCGACGGCGTCGAGGCGTTCGACCTGCCGGCGAGCTGCACGGCGGCGACCTTCGGCGGCTTCCGTCCGCCGGTCTACGACGCGCCGATCATCAACGACGTCAACGCCGGCTCGACGGTGCCGCTCAAGTTCGCGGTCGCCGGCGTTCCCAGCGTGCTGATCGACTCACAGGAAGTCGACTGCTCGACGCTCGAGCCCACCGGCGCCGCTCCGGTCCCGGTGGCTTCGCCCGCGTTCCCGAAGAAGGGGAGCGACTACCACGTCAACTGGAAGACCAGCGGCGCCTGGGAGGGCACGTGCCGGAGGCTGACGGTCCGTATCCCGGCCGCCAGCGACGCGCACGCGTTCTTCAACTTCCACTGAAGACCAGCGGCCTTGGGCCGCACGCAGCTCCGGGGGCGCCGCTCAGTGCGGCGCCCCCCTTTTCTCGGACGGCGTGGATCGCTCCGGAACGACTAGGGTTGCTTGCCGGGCGGGCGCGGCGGTTCCGGCAGCTCGCGGCGCCGGTCGAGCGCCTGCTCGAAGTCGCGAAGCGCCTTGCACAGTCTCGGCTCCCGCCGGCAGGAGAGGTCGATCTGGGGGCAGCGACCCTCGGCGTCCGGCGTGCAGGCGGCGCAGCGCTCGAGTCGAAACGGCAGCTCTGCCGTGAAGAGAGTCTGGCAGCCCTTGCCCCGGTCGCAGCGCGTCTGGCAGCGATTCTGAGAGTTGCAGATCTCGCAACCGCCGCACTGGCCATCGTGCGTGCACTGGACCACCTGGCAGCTGCCGCCGCGGCAGACCTGGCGCGCGTCGCCGCAATCGGCGTCGGCGACGCAGGCGACCGGACGGCAGGCGCGATCGCGGCAGGCCATGCCGTTCGGGCATTCGCGGTTCTCCGAGCATGACGCGGCCTGGCACTGGTTGCGAGCGCAGACTTCGCCAGCGTCGCAGTCGGCTCCCAGGGTGCAATCGCCGCGGGTGCAACCGCCGCCACGGCAGGACATCCAACTCGGGCAGTTCTCATCGAAGTTGCAGAGCGAGCCCTCGCGCGGCCCGGGTTCCGCGCAGTGGCCCGAGACGCAGACTTCCGCGCCGAAGCAGTCGCTCTCGGCGTCGCAGCTGAGCGGGTTCGCGTCGCAGCGGCCGGCGCCCTCGTTGCAGCCGCAGGTGGGGAGCGCCGGATTGACGCAGAAGCCGTCGTGGACGGGGCAGTCTGCGTCCTCGTCGCAGGCGATCTCGCTCGTCACGCGCGCCGAGGGCTGGCCGTAGAGAGCGGCCGGCAGGGCGCAGAGAAGAGCGACGATCAGTGCTCGAAGCGACAGGGGACGGAAGGCGACAGAGGCTTGGAGCATGGGGACCTCTCTGACCTACACAGCCCAGCGTGAGAAGGCGATTTGCGGCGGGAGACTAGCATGGGGCTGCGTGCCGCGGGGGGGCATCGAAACGCCGCTCGGGCGGCCGGGGAGTATCCTTGTCGACCTGCGGGGAGGGGCAAATGGCGGGCAGATCTAGAGCGCGACGAGGCCTCGAGGAGTTCAAAGAAGGGGCGTCGCGCCCCGACGAAGATGGGGCGGCGGGCGAGGCGCGCGGCGTCTACTCTTCCCCTTGCGCCATGGACCTCGACGCGGCGCTCGCCGATCGGGAGGACGAGCCGGGAGACGCCCGGCCATTGGAGCCAAGCGTGGCATCGCGCGGAACCGCGGCCTCCCGCGGCGACCGATGACAGCGGGGAACCGTCGCCGCATCGCGCTCCTTCGGCTCGCCGCGAGAGCGGGGCTCGTCGTGCTTCTCGCGGCCGTGACTTCGGGCTGTATCTCGTTGCGCCCCTACGCCGAGGTCGCTGCGGCGCTGCCGGCGGCGAGCCTGCTCGAGATCGATGGCCGGCGCGTGCACGTGGTCGACCGGGGCGAGGGGGAGCCGCTCCTCTTGTTGCATGGCTTCGGGGCCTCGACGCTGCTCTGGGAAGCGGTGATTCCCGAGCTCGCGCGCTCGCGCCGCGTGGTGGCGATCGACTTGAACGGATTCGGTTGGAGCCAGCGGCCCAAGGAGCGCGAGGCCTACACACTCGCCGGGCAGGAGCGGCTGGTGCTCGCCGTCGCCGACGCGCTCGGCTTCGCGCGCTTCGATCTCGCCGGGCACTCCTACGGCGGGGCGATCTCGCTCTTCCTCGCTTCGCGGCATCCCGAACGCGTGCGCTCACTTCTGCTCGTCGACTCGGCGATGCCCGCCTACGGCACCCTGCGACGGCGGCGCCGTTACGCGAGCCGGACGTTCACCGCGCTCTTCGTGCGCACGATCGGGCTCACCACGCGGAGGGTGCGCGCCGGCCTCGAGGCCGTCTACGCCGACGACAGCAAGGTGACCGACGAGCTGGTGCGCGCCTACCTCGAGCGGCTACGAATCGAAGGGGTGGTGGACGCCTTCTACGGCCTCACCGCGCCCACGGGAGCGCCGCCCGACCAGGTCGACCTCGAGCGCCTGGCCGTGCCGGCGCTGTTCGTCTGGGGCGAGCGGGACGAGCTGATCTCCCTCGAGGCCGGTCGCGCCGCGGCGGCCAGAGTGCCGGGTGCGACCTTCGTCGGCCTGCCGAACTGTGGCCACTCGCCGATGGAGGAGTGCCCGCAGGCGTTCCTCGACGCCGTCGCACCGTTCCTCGCCGCGCGCTAGCGCGAGCTGCTTGCCTCTCGGCAGGCGAACTGCGAATGATGGCTCGCGGGACCGCCGGCGCCGGTTCGGCGACCGCGAGCTGTGGAACAATCGAGCACAGACTCTGGAGGCCATGATGAGAACAGCCTGGTCGCTTCTACTGTCGATGACAGTCGTGGCGTGCGCGGCTCCGCAGAAGCAGGCGGAGAGCGGGCCGAAGCTGCCGACGCTCGCCGAATATTTCGACAACAGCGGACGCGACGACGCCGTCGCGGGCGGCGTGCGGATGATCCCGATCGCGACGCCGAAGGGGGAGTTCCGCGTCTGGACCCGACGGACCGGCAACAACCCGGGGTGAAGGTCCTGGTGCTTCACGGCGGGCCGGGGGCGAACCACGAGTACCTCGAGGGCCTCGACACCATCCTGCCCGGCGCCGGCGTCGAGTACTACCAGTACGACCAGCTCGGCTCGGCCTTCTCCGACCAGCCCGACGAGCCCGAGCTCTGGGAGCTCCCGCGCTTCGTCGACGAGGTCGAACAGGTCCGCCGGGCGCTCGGACTCGGTCCCGACAACTTCGTGCTCTACGGCCAGTCGTGGGGCGGCATCCTTGCCATCGAGTACGCCCTAGCGCACCCGGAGCAGCTCAAGGGTCTCGTGATCTCGAACATGATGTCGAGCATCCCCGCGTACAACGCCTACGCCCACGGCGTGCTGATGCCGGCCATGGACCCGGCAGCGCTCGCCGAGATCCTGGCGCTCGAGGAGAAGAAGGACTTCGACAACCCCCGCTACAAGGAGCTGCTGATGGAACACTTCTACGTCCACCACTTCCTGCGCCTGCCGCTGGAAGAGTGGCCTCAGGGGGTGCTGCGCTCCTTCGCGACCCTGAACAAGAAGGTCTACGTGCCGATGCAGGGTCCGAGCGAGATGGGGGCGAGCGGCAAGCTGGTCGAGTGGGACCGCAGCGGCGACCTCCGGAAGATCGGCGTACCGACGCTGGTCATCGGCGCGGCGCACGACACCATGGACCCCAAGCACATGGAGTGGATGGCCGGCCAGTTCCGGAAGGGGCGCTACCTCTTCTGTCCCGACGGCAGCCACCTCGCGCTTTACGATGACCGCGAGATGTACGAGAAGGGGCTCGTCGACTTCCTTCACGATCTCGAGGCCGGCAAGCTCTGACCCGGCGGGGGCTCCGGGGAACCGCCGCGCGGCCGTGCAGTCGGTGCTTGGCCGCGATCAGCTCGCGCAGCAGCGACAGCTGCTCTTCCCAGATGCCCAGGAGCTCGACCCAGCGCACCCTTTGCAGCTCGTCGATCTTGTCGTGCAGGCGGCGGATCTCGATCTCGGCCTTCAGGTTGACCCGGGCGCGAGGTGCCAGCCTCTTGGCGGGGCGGCCGGGAGCTGGCTGCCCTTCCTGCTGCAAGTGACGAATCGGCAAGGGGTTGCCAGGTGGCTGGCACCCTCCCCACCCTCTCCACCCTCCCGCCGCTCCCGCGCAGGTTCCTGCCCGCAGAGAGGTGGCAGCGGGGTCGAGCGAGTGAGAGACTGCCGCTCTTGCGCGCCGAAGCCAACGACTTTTGAGAAAGGTAGCGAGCGATGAGGGCAACGAACCGCGGAGTGAAGGCTGGTGTTCTGATCGCGATGCTCGCGGCGGTTCCCGCCTGGGGGCAGGTCGACGCCTTCTGGCGCGATGCTCTCGTTCGACGACGTCCTAGAGAGCGCCGCGGCGGGGGAGCGGCGGATCGCTCCCGACCGGGCTCGTTTCGTGCGGCTCGATGCCGGGGCGCTCGCGGTGCTGCTGGCCACCGCGCCCGCCGAGGCGGCGGTGCCCGGCGGCCTGGCGGGCGTCGAGCTGTCGATTCCCGATCCCGACGGCGTCGTGCGCAGCTATCGCGTCGTCGATTCGCCGGTGATGGCGCCCGGGCTCGCGGCGCAGTATCCCGAGTGGCGGACCTTCCGGCTGATCGACACGGCCGACGCCCGCTACGGTGGCCGCGGCGACTGGACGCTGCACGGCTTTCACGCGCTGGTGCGCACGCCCGCCGGGACGCTCTTCGTGGATCCGGTCTGGCAGGGCGATACCGAGCTCTACCAGGTCTACTTCAAGGCCGATCTCGCGCCGCCGCGCGGACCAGGTCTTCCGCTGCGACACGGACGATGCCGAGGCGGATCTCGCCGCCGGCACCGAAGCGCCGGAGGCGCCCGCGGTCGATCTCGATCTGCGCACCTACCGGCTGGCGCTCGCCGCGACCGGCGAGTACACCACGTTCCACGGCGGCACCGTGGCGGCGGGGCAAGCGGCGATCGTCACCGCGGTCAACCGGGTCAACGAGGTCTACGAGCGCGACCTGGCGATCCGGATGGTCCTGGTCGCCAACAACAGCCTGGTGGTCTACACCAACGGCGCGACCGACCCCTACACGAACAACAACGGCGTGACGATGCTGGGGCAGAACACGGCGAACCTCAACGCCGTGATCGGCACGGCGAACTACGACATCGGCCACGTCTTCTCGACCGGCGGCGGCGGTGTCGCGACCCTCAACGGCCCCTGCGGCAGCAACAAAGCGCGTGGGGTGACGGGGCTCTCTTCGCCGATCGGCGACGGTTTCTACATCGACTACGTCGCCCACGAGATGGGGCACCAGTGGGGCGGCTCGCACACCTTCAACGGCTCGACCGGCAGCTGTGCCGGCGGCAACCGCGTCGGCGTCCTCCGCCTACGAGCCGGGGAGCGGCTCGACGATCATGGCCTACGCTGGCATCTGCGGCGCCGAGAACCTGCAGCCGCACAGCGACGCCTATTTCCACCGCCGCAGTCTCGACCAGATCGAGACCTACAGCCGCACCGGCAACGGGGATACTTGCAAGGCGGTCGTCGCCCAGAGCAACGCGCAGCCGGTGGCCGACGCCGGAGCGGACTACACGATTCCGATCTCGACGCCCTTTGCGCTCACCGGGTCGGCGACCGACGGCAACGGCGGCGTTCTCGACTACTGCTGGGAACAGTGGGATCTCGGTCCGGCCGGCCCGGCCATCTCGGGCGACGCGCCGATCTTCCGTTCCTTCGATCCCGGTGCCGGGCCCGCGCCGGACGTTTCCCAAGGTGGAGGACCTCGTCGACGGCACGCCGACGATCGGCGAGACCCTTCCCACCTACGCCCGCACCATGCACTTCCGGTTGACGGCGCGCGACAACCAGCTCCCGGCGGGCGCGGAGGGGTCCGACCAGACCGCGATCACGGTGAGCGCCGCGGCCGGCCCGTTCCTTGTCACCGCGCCGAACACGGCGGTGGTCTGGAACGGCCCCGGACCGCACACGCGTAACCTGGAACGTCGCCAACACCAACGCGGCGCCGGTCTCCTGCGCCACTGTCGACATCGACCTCTCGACCGACGGCGGCTTCGACTTCGACCAGTCGCTCGCGGTCAACCTGCCCAACGACGGCAGCGAGCACGGTCTACGCCGGCGCCGGCGACACGGCGACGGCGCGGATCCGCGTCGCCTGCCGCGGCAACGTCTTCTTCGACATCTCGAACGTCGACTTCTCGATCGCCGGAGCGAGCGGCCTGCTGTTCGCCGACAACTTCGAGTCGAGCGACACCACACGCTGGAGCCTGACCGAGAACCCCTGAGCCGCGCCGCTCGCCGCGGCGCGCGCTGTCGAACCGGGCGACGGCCCCGGCCCGGGCGAGGGCGGCTGGACCAGATCCGGGACCGAGTCGTCCGGAGGCTGCCTACTCGCGTTGCCGCTGCAGGCGGGCGACGATCTTGGCGGCGACGCCGCGGGGGATGGCGCGCACGGCGACGGCGCCGACCTGGTTGGCGATGCCCGGCACCACCACGCGCCGGCCCCGGCGGAAGCCGCGGTGGCCCGCGCGCGCCACCGCCGCCGCGCTCATCATCGGCAGCAGCCCCGAGGTGAGGGCGATCCCCGCGCCGAAACCAGCGCGATCCTGGAAGCCGGTCGGCACCGGTCCGGGACAGAGGCAGGTGACGCGCGAGCGGCCCGCGAGCTCCTCGGCGAGCGCCTCGCTCCAGGAGAGGACGAAGGCTTTGGTCGCGTAGTAGGTGGCCATGTAGGGACCGGGCTGGTAGGCGGCGGTCGAGGCGACGTTGAGCACGCCGCCCTCCCGTCCCGCGGCGAGGATCCCGGGCAGCAGCCGCTTGGTGAGCTCGACCACCGCGACGACGTTGAGCCGGATCATCGCCAGCTCCGTCGTCGAGGTCGAGCGTGGCGACCTCGCCGAGCAATCCGTAACCGGCGTTGTTGACAAGCACGCTGGGAGAGATCCCGCGGCGGGCGAGCTCGGTGGCGAGCGCTTCGGGTCCGTTGGCCCGCGCGAGATCGAGGGCGATCGGCTCGGCGCGGGGCGCACCCAATTGCACGAGCTCGTCGGCGGCCGCGCCGAGCCGGTCCGCGCTGCGTGCCGTGAGGGCGAGGGCATGACCGTCGCGCGCGAAGCAGCGAGCGAGCTCGAGCCCGATACCGCCCGATGCGCCCGTCACGAGAATCCAGGATCTCTGCTCATCGTTTGCCATCTCGCCTCCCGTCATCTCGTCACCCCCCCCTCTCCCCGCGGCCGCGCGCGCGGGCCCGCTCTGGAGACTATGCGCTCCGCGACAGGCGTTGGCGCGACCCCGTCCTTCCCCCCGCATGGGGTGGCGACCGGCGGGCTCACTTTCTCTAGAATCGCTCGATGAATCGGATCGAGGCGGCGCGTTGGCTCGACGCGATGCCGGATGCCGTGGTGGTCGTCGCGGCGGACGGCCGGATCGTGCAAGCCAACGAACGCTGCGAGAGCCTGCTCGGCTGGTCCCCCGGCGAGCTCGAAGGGCGGCCGCTCGCGCTGCTCGTGCCGGAGCGCTTCGTCGAGCACGAGGCAGAGCACGAGCGCTACTTCGCGGCGCCGGCGGTGCGGCAGATGGGAACCGGGCTGGAGCTTCGCGCCCGCCATCGCGATGGCCGGGAGGTCACTGTCGACATCGCGTTGAGCCCGCTCGAAGTCGATGGCGGCAACTACGTCGTGGCGTCGATCCGCGACGCCAGCGCCCAGCGTGCGCACCTCGAGGAGCTGCGCCTGAAGTCGATCGCGCTCGACCATGCGGCGAGCGGAATCGTGATCACCGACCTGCGCGGGGTCATCCTCTGGGTCAACCGCGCCGCGGCGCGAATGACGGGTTACGAGCGCGAGGAGTTGATCGGTCGCACGCCCAGCCTGCTCAAGTCGGGTGAGCACGACGACGCCTTCTACCGCGGGCTCTGGACGGAGATTCGAGCGGGGCGCACCTGGCAGGGCGCGATCGTCAACCGCCGGAAGGACGGATCGCACTATCACGAGGAGCAGACGATCGCGCCCGTGCGCGACGCCGAGGGGCGGGTGAGCCACTACATCGCGGTCAAACAGGACGCCAGTGAACGTGTCGCCGCCGAGCAGTCGCTGCGCCGAGCGCACGACGACCTCGCCCGCTACGTCACCGAGATCGAGGCGCTGCAGGCGCGATTGCGAGAGCAGGCGATTCACGACCCGCTGACCGGGTTGTTCAACCGGCGCTATCTCGACGAGGCGCTGGCGCGCGAGGTAGCGCGCGCTCAGCGCGAACGCACGCCGTTGACGATCGCGATGATCGACCTCGACCATTTCAAGGGGATCAACGACAGCCATGGCCATCCGGCGGGCGACCGGCTGCTCGTCGCGCTCGGTCGGATTCTGCTCGTGCAGAAACGAGCCGCCGACTTCGCCTGCCGCTTCGGCGGTGAGGAGTTCGTGGTCGTGTTGGTGGGGGCGGCCCTCGCCGGGGGGCTGGCGCGCTCGGAGGAGTGGCGGCGGAGCTACGCGGGCCTGGCGATGGACGCGGAGGCCGGACCCGTCGGGGCGACGCTCTCGATCGGCGTGGCCGAGCTCTGCCCCGACGAGCTCTCCACCGCCTTCCTGGCTCGCGCCGACGCCGCCCTCTATGCAGCCAAGGCGGCGGGGCGCGACCGCGTCGTCGCCGCCTCTCTTCCGGACGTCGACGGGGAGTCGTGAGCAGGCGCCGGGTGACCTGAGGTCGAGAGCCGAGGTCAGGAGACAATCGCTTGGCGCGGTGGTCGCGGCGCGCCTGTGGGATGCTCCGGGGATTCATGGGAGCCCGAGACACATGATCGAAGCCCTGCGTCGCCCCGTCGCCCGCCTCGCGCTCGCCGCGCTCGTCCTGCCGCTCGCGCCCATCGCCGGCGATTCCGCACCGCCACCGATGCTCGGCTTCTCGGCCGCGGCCGCCGCCGCCGAGCGCGCGCGGGAGGCGCAGCTCGACGCCGCGCTCGCGCCGGCCGAGATGCGCGGCTGGCTCGAGCGGCTCGCTGCTCGCCCGCACCATGTCGGCTCGGCGTGGGGCCGTTCGAACGCCGAGTGGCTGCGCGATCTCTTCGCCGGCTGGGGCTTCGAGACGCGCATCGAGACCTTCCAGGTGCTCTTTCCGACGCCGGTCGAGCGCTCGGTCGAGCTCCTGGCGCCGACGCGCTTCCGGGCGAAGCTGGAGGAGCCGGCGCTCGCCGAGGACTCGACCTCGGGGCAGAAGAGCGAGATCCTGCCGACCTTCAACGCCTACTCGATCGACGGCGACGTCACCGGCGAGCTGGTCTACGTCAACCAGGGTCTCCCGCGCGACTACGAGGAGCTCGCCGAGCGCGGCATCGACGTCAAGGGCAAGATCGTGCTGGCGCGCTACGGTGGCTCCTGGCGCGGCATCAAGCCCAAGGTCGCGGCGGAGCAGGGCGCCATCGGCTGCCTGATCTACTCCGACCCGCGCGGCGACGGCTACTTCGAGGGCGACGTCTATCCGCAGGGGGGCTACCGCGGACGCGAGTCGGTGCAGCGCGGCTCGGTCGCCGACATGCCGATCTACTCGGGCGACCCGCTCACTCCGGGAGTCGCCGCGACGGCGGATGCCGAGCGCCTTGCGCTCGACCAGGTGAAGGTGCTCACGAAGATCCCGGTCCTGCCGCTCTCCTACGGCGACGCCCAGCCGCTGCTCGCGGCGCTGGGCGGGCCGGTGGCGCCCGAGAGCTGGCGCGGCGCGCTGCCGCTCACCTACCACCTCGGCCCGGGCCCGGCGCGCGTGCGCCTGCGCGTGAAGTTCGACTGGAGCCTGAAGCCGGTCCACGACGTGATCGCGGTGCTGCCCGGCGCGAGCGCGCCCGACGAGTGGGTGGTGCGCGGCAACCACCACGACGCCTGGGTCCACGGCGCCACCGATCCGGTCTCGGGCCTGGTCGCGCTGCTCGCCGAGGCCAAGGCCGTCGGCGAGCTCGCGCGCGGCGGTTGGCGTCCGGCGCGTACGCTGGTCTACGCCGCCTGGGACGGCGAGGAGCCGGGCCTGATCGGCTCGACCGAGTGGGCCGAAGCCCACGCCGAGGAGCTGCGGGCGAAGGCGGTCGCCTACCTCAACACGGACTCGATCACCCGCGGCTTTCTCGGTCTCGCCGGCTCGCACACGCTCGAGCGCTACGTCAACGAGGTCGCGCGCGACGTCGTCGATCCGCAGAGAGGCGTCTCGGTGCTCGAGCGGGCCCGCGCCGCGCGCGTCGCGCGCGCCGGCGACGACGAGGCGAAACGTCGCCTGCGCGACCAGGAGGATCTGCGGATCGGCGCGCTCGGCTCCGGCTCCGACTTCACGCCCTTCCTGCAGCATCTCGGCATCGCCTCGCTCAATCTCGATTTCGGCGGCGAGGAGCGAGTACGGCCAGTACCACTCGGGCTACGACTCGATCGCCCACTACCTTCGATTCGGCGATCCGGACTTCGCCTACGTCGCCGCGGCCGCGCGCACCGGCTTGCGCCTCAGCCTGCGACTGGCCGAAGCCGAGGTGCTGCCCCTCACCCTCGACCGCGCCGCCGCGGCGATCGGCGAGTACGTCGAAGAGATCGAGAAGTTGACGGTGACGATGCGGCGCGAGAGCGAGGAGCGCGCCCGCCTGCTCGCCGACAGGACGCTCGAGCTCGCCGCCGATCCGACCAAGACCTTCGTGCCGCCGCCGGCGCTCGACCGCGTGCCCTTCCTCGAGCTGGCGCCGCTCCAGAACTCCGCCGCCCTGCTCGACGAGGCGGCGAAGCGCTTCGAGCGGGCGCGGCAGGCGGCTGTCGAGCGCGGTCTGGCGCCCGAGCGGCGTGCCGAGCTCAACGCTTTTCTGCGCGGCTTCGAGCGCCGCCTGACGAGCGCCGCCGGACTGCCCGGCCGCCCCTGGTACCGCCACCAGATCTATGCGCCCGGCCAGTACACCGGCTACGGTGTCAAGACGCTACCGGCGATCCGCGAGGCGATCGAGCTCCGACGCTGGGACGAGGCCAACGCTCAGATCGTCGTCGTCGCGAAGCTGCTCGACGACGCTCGCGTGGCGATCGACGACATCACCGCCCGCCTGGCCGGCTGACGACGGCTCCGCCGGCCAGGTGGATCGGACGGCCATCAGCCGCCGAGCCCGGGCCGGTGGTGGATGGTGATCCCGGTGCGGCCGAGGGCGCGGTCGATGTAGACCGCCACCGCCGCCTCGCCGCCGCCGGCGAGCTCGACGATGAAGAGCCTCGGATCGCCGAAGAGCTCGGAGTCGTCGTAACCGTCGGCAAGGTACGGATCCAGCGCGCTGTGCCCCGCGGCCTGGGCGAGCGCCGCCGCCTGCTGCTCGGGCGTCGCGTTCGGGTTCGCCGCCATCGCGCCCATCATCTTCTCGGCCATCGCCATCGCCTTCGCCATCTGATCGGCCGAGGGCATGCCGTCCTCGGAGTCCGCCTCGTCGTCGCTCGAAGCGTCCTCGCCCGCGCTCTCGACCTCCTGGCGAAACTGCGCCGGCGTGAACGGTCCGCGCCCCTTCTTCGACAGCGCCCCGAGGAGCTTCGCGGGCGCCTCCGCGGTCGAGTAAGTGGCGCGCCCGTCGGCGGCGTCGCTGGCGAAGTAGAGGTAGACAGCGTCACTCGGGAGCGCGACCCCGAGCTTGGGCGCCGGCGGAACGGCGTCGGGGGTGAGGGCGGCCTCGTTCCCCCGGTCGAAAGCGTCCGCGCGGTGCGCGAGCCGTTGCGCCGACTCGTCGTTGCTGCCGCGCAGAGCGTGCAGAGCGGCGGCGCGGACCGCGGCGACCGGATCGTCGAGCAGCTCGGCGAGAATCGGCGTCGCGCTGGCCGTGGCGTAGGGCTGCGCGAGGGCGTCGGCCGCGGCCGCGCGCAGCTCGGGAGAGCCCGAGTCGGCGGCGCGCGTCGCGAGCGAGGTCGCGAGCTCCGGCCGGTAGCGCGCCAGCGCGACGAGCCGTTGCGCGGCCGCGCGGCCGGCCGCGCCGAGCTCCTCGACGCAGGCCGGAGAGGTGCGGGCGGCGCAGGCCGCCGCGAGCCGGTCGGTGGCGTACTCGATGCCGATCGGTTGCACGAAGCGCTCGCTGGCCGGGGCCGGGGCGGCGGTGAGGGCGATCAGAAGAGCGGCGAGATAGACCGAGGCGTTGGAACGAGTCATGGTCACTTCCCCTGCCGCGGTCGCGCGAGCGGGCTCTTTGGCGCCGGCTTCGGCGGGCCGTTGGCGATGATCGAGTCGATCAGATAGCCGAGCAGCTCGGCGTTCCTGTCCCACGGCAGCTTGGCGCTGTCACACGAGCGCTCCTTGCAAGCGAGCGCTGACTGCAGGCGAACCTGCTCGAGCGTCGAGATCTCGGCGTCGTACCCGGGCACCTCGCCCGCGGCAACCTGAGCTGGAGTCAGCGCCTTGGTCTGCCCCGCCTCGTGTCGTGCCTTGCAGTCCGCGACGTGCTTCTCTTCGTGGGCCCTGGTCGCGAGCCCGATCCCCTCACAGGCGGCGACTTTCGGGATGAGGTCCATGGCGTTGGCGTTGGCCACGCAGTTCTCGATATCGGTCTTGACGCTGTAGCTGGTCCCGAGCAGCCTGCCGGCGTCGTCGCGACGGACGATGAAGCCGGCCGACTGGAATGCGCGCGACTCGGCGTAGCACTGGTCCTTGGTCGGGATGAAGTAGTTGCAGGTGTCGAGGCCGTCGAGCGACGCGACCCGGATCGCCTCGGCGGCGGCGCCCATCTTCTTCTCCTCGGCCTCGTAGTCGGCGAGCGTCAGGTTCTTCCGTTTGGCGATCTGGCGGTAGAACTCCTGCTGGTACTTGGCCTTGAGGATCTCGGCCTCGAGGCAGGCGAGCTTGCAGCAGTCAGCGCAGCTCTGCGGCTGCGCCTCCTTGCAGTCGGGCGCCATCGACTGCGCCCTGGTGGGCGAGGGAGCGACCGCCGCGGCGAGGACGCCGATCAGCAAGAGGGCCGCGCGCGGTCGGGTGGAGGGGTTCATTTCGGAGAGCTCCTTTCGAACATCTGATTCGCCTGCCGCCGGATGCGGAGGGCGGTGAGCGCGCAACGCGCGTTGGAGTGCGCCGGATCGATCGCGAGGGCGCGCTCGAGCGCGCCCTCGGCCGGGTCGAGCCGCTCAGCGAGCATCAGCTCGATCCCCAGGTTGAGCCAGGGCCGGGCCCGGCCCGGCGCCTTCGCGGCGGCGTCGGACCAGAGCGCGGCGGGATCGGAGTAGAGACGCGCCCGCTCGTGCGCTCGCAGGGCGAGCGAGGTCGTCGGCAGCAGGAAGAGCAGACCGCCGACCGCGACCCGGGCGACGCGAGCGGCGCCGCCGACCGACGACCATGGCCGGCGGCTGAGAGCGCGCACGACGCCGGCCGCGAGCGCCGCGAGCGGCACCAGCGTGGCGAGATAGAGGGGGCGCGCCGACACCGGGTCGAGCCGCCAGATCACGGAGTTGGTCGGCGCGAGGGCGAGCAGCGCCCAGCCGCAGGCGAAGGCCGCGAGCGGCAGCCGGTGGCGCGCCACGAACGCGAAGGCTGTCGTCGCGGCGAGCAGCGCCAGTCGCAGCAGCGTCGCGGGCGCGCTCCAGGGCAGGTCCATGGTGGGGGCCGGATCGATCGAGATCCGCCCGGGCTCGAGCCAGAGCCGCACGATGTCGAAGAGCGCGAAGACGTTGCCGCGCAGCGCCGCGAGCGGCGGGCGCACGGCGAAGCTGTAGGCGAGGAGCTCGCGATGCCGCGCTGAGAGCGCGAGAGCCACCGCCGCGAGCAGTACCCCGGCGAGCAGGGGCAGCTGGCGGCGCAGAGCCGCCGCGCGGCTCTCGCCTGTGCCGAGGGTCGCCTGCCAGAGCAGGCCGAGCGCCGGCAGAACGAGCGCGGTCTCGCGCGCGAGCGGCGCGGCGAGGGCGAGGAGCGCGGCGAGCCCGGCGACGGCCAGCCCGGGCGGTCGATCGTCCGTGACCAGGAGCAGGGCGGCGAGCAGGAGCAGGGTCGAGAGCAGCACCGAGCGTCCGGTCACCGGCGCCACCGCTTCGACCACCGCCGGGTGGAGTGCCCAGAGGGCGGCGGCGAGCGCGCCGACAAGCTCGACGCGGGGCGCGCCGGCGCGGCGAGCGAGCCGCCGCGCGAGCAGGAAGGCGGCGAGCGCGCAAGCGAGATGGAGGGCGAGATTGACCGCATGGAACGGACGCGCCGCGGCGCCGGTGGTCGCGCGCTGGAGCGCATAGGTCGCCTTGAGCAGAGGGCGGTTGGTGCGGCCGAGCGCCGGCAGGAATCCCTCGGGGCTCGCGGCGGCGTTGTCGAGGACGTCGACCTGGTCGTCGAAGATGAAGCCGGCGTCGAGAGTGGGTGCCAGAGCGGCGCCGACCGCGACGAGCAGAAGAGTCGCCATGAGCGCGGTTTCGCGCAGGGTCGGGAGCGGAAGCAAGGTGCGGGGCCGCGTGCGCGCCATCGACGACTCGGGTCCGGAGTCGAAGCTCGGGCGGGACGCTAGCTCAGATTCCTGCCGGCGGCGAGAGGGGGGACATGAGGCGGTTCCGAGGCGGCGCCAGACGCCCGGATGGGATCATGCTCTGGCTGTATATAGTCAAGCCGAGGTCAACAACCGCCGCAGGCGAGGGGAGGGCCATCATGAGCAAGCGTCGGAGCTTGGTTCTTGTCGGCATGTGCGGAGTCTTGGCATTCGGCGCTTTGCCATCGTTCGGCGCCGACACTGTCGACATCGTTCGGGTCCGACCCGCGTCGCGAATCATCCGGGGGGTCACGACGGGAACGGTCTCGCATCGTCCGGGTGAGTTCATCGAGATCACCGTGCGCTACAACCTCGAGTCGGATTGCCCGCAGACTGGTCGCGCGGGAACGCTCCGCGGCTACTGGGGTCTCGACACGGATGGTCCGCTGCCGTTCGACATCCTGCCCGGACCCGGTTCTGAGATCGATCAGCCCATTGCAAGAACCGGACGTGGGCAGTACAAGTTCCGTTGGTCGTTCCAGTGTCACCCGGGCGCGCCGCCGTTGGTGACGGGCTACATCTGGAATCTCGGAGCCTCGCTCTCGTGCTCGACAGGCGAGCTCGACTTTGTCGAGCCGCTGCTCGGCCTCGACTACTGGATCATCGACTGCAGCTGAGGCGCGGTCCATCGAGGGTCGCCGCGGCCCGCCCCGCTCCCCTCGCGGCTGCCAGGAGACGTCGAGAGAGGACGACCGCCCGCTGGCTCAGGGCGCCGCGGCCGACCAAGCCGACTTGTCGCCCCTCGCGAAGTTGTCGATCAGCAGAACGTCGATCTGCACTTGCTAGGTGGCTGGCACCTCGCGGACTTGGGTCGAGGAGCTGCCGAGCCTCGCCGCCGAGGAAGCCGATCCCGAGCGCCGAGCGGGGGCGCACGCCGAGCTCGCGCGCGAGGCGGTCGGCGCGAGCCTGCCCACGCTGACGGAGGCGGATTCGCGGGTCCCGCCCGACGCCGAGAAGGCGGCGCTCGTGGCCACGCGCCGGCTCTTGCGGCGGCGTTCCTGGCTCATGGCCGGCGCCATTTTCACCACACTGTTGCCGCTCTCGAGCGCCGGCAACGACGACGGTCTTCAGTTCTTCCTGCTCCGCGACGCTCCGGTGACCGCAGCGCTCTCGCTGGCCGCCGCAACGATCCTCTGGGCCGCGTTCCGACACGTCTCCAGGAGGCTGCGCGTGACCGGGCTCTGACCCTCGCCTCTCGAGCGCCGAGCCACCGCCCTCGCGATCCCTTCGAACGCGACGGCGCCGCTCGAGAAGTGCCCGATGAATGCCTCGATCAGCGGCGACGAGCTCAGTCGGGTACGAGCTCGGGAGAGACTGCCGCCCTCGGTCCGGGCGCCGCGCCGAGCTCCAACAGGGACAGGGAGCGGTGGAAGGAACGCAAGCGGACTGGAATTGAGTTCTCCGCCAGGAGCCTCAACACCGCGGGAGAGCGCCGCTCGGGCACGAGGAGCAGCGGCAGCGCCTCGCCGTCTCGAATCTCGCGGACCTCCTCGGTCAGGGATTCGGGCAGCACGAAGAACGGGTAGGGAACGGGCAGCGCCGTCACCTGCTCCAGGTGCCGATAGCCGTAGAAGGCGAGCCCGTTCCTCTTCGTGTCGACGGTGACCAGGAGCTGAGTCGTCGGGATGCCCCATTGCCGCAGCGCTCGAGCGGTCCTTCGGGCGTCGCGCGCATGGTCGACGAAGGCTACGCCACCCTTGACACCGATCAGGAGGAGCAGCCAGGCGGTAGCGATCGCGGCCGGCGCGAGAGCTCGACGGCGCGCTGGGCGCCCCCGGACCGGCCGCTTCCGGCTCAGGCCGTGGGCGGTGGCGAGGGCGATCGGGGCGAACAGCGGCAGGACATAGAGCGGGAGCCGCGACCTGGCGGCGACGAAGACCACGAGCGGAACGACGAACCAGAGCAGGACGAGCAGCGGGATCGGACGGCGGTGGAGGCGGATCCAGACCGCACGCCTGGGGATTCGCGCGGACCGGCGGAACCGGAAAGCCCAGGCGGCGCTCCAGGGCAGGGCGCCGACAAGCAGCGTCGGCAGGTAGACGAGAACGCCTCCGAGCGGGCCGCTGTTGCGCGCGTAGTCGCCGGAGAAGAGCCGGCCGACCACCTGATTGTGGATCATGTACTCGAGGCCGCCATCGAGCCGGGAGGACACCAGCCAGTACCAAGGTAGGACGAGGGCCAGAGCGATCGCCGCCGCGGCGCCGAGGCCGGGCTCGAAGAGCCGCGCCAGGGAGCGCCGCCGCAGCGCGGCATGAATGACCAGCGGCGCGGCGAGAACCAGCATTGCCGGCCCCTTGGCCAGAGCGCCCAGGCCCAGCGCCACCCCCAGCAGCGCGCCCCACCGCAGCCGGCGGCTCGGGTCCGTCGCCTCCTCCAGGCGCCAGAAGAAGTAGTAGGCGAGAGCGGCGGCGAACGCCAGAGGGGTGTCCGGGGTGAGTACGTTGGCGGCCAGGAAAGGCGCCGACGAGCTGGCGTAGACGAGGACCGCGAGAAGGCCCGCCCGGCGCCCCCACCAGCGCCCGGCGAGCGCCCCCAGAACCAGCGCGGTCGCCGCGAACCAGAGGGCGTGGGGCGCGCGCGCGGCCCACTCGTTCACGCCGAGGAGGCTCATCGCTCCGGCCATCGTCCAGTACAACAGGGGCGGCTTGTCGAGGAACGGCTCGCCGTTCAGGCGCGGCACCGTCCAGTCGCCCGAGTGCAGCATGCCGACGGCGACGTTGGTGTAGAAGCCCTCATCGGGTTCCCAGATCCCCCGTGACCCCTGAAAACAGAAGGCGGCGAGAAGAACGACGAGCGCCGCTCCGAGCCAGGCGGACGACCTGCGCGAGTCGCCGAGGGCGGTTGGAGACCCTTGCATCGATCGATCGCTCCCCTTTCTTCCCGACAGTCGAGAACTCGCGGCGGCCGACGGTGGGCCGGTGGGGCCGTAGCCGAACCGGAGCGCGCGATTCCGGCCGCTTGGAGCGTGAGATGCAGAGGTTCGCTGAATCCTTCGCCGCGGAGGTGCGGGCAGCCTGCGGTGGCAACGAGCGGGGCGGCGGAAGGGGGGGTCCGCTCCGGCTCGAGCGAGGAGGGGACGTCTGCCACTATGATGATGGGGAAGCCGAGGGAACGCCACCAAACGACGAGGGGAACCGCATGCAACCAAAGAGCACGATCGGCAAGAAGATCGCGGCGATCGCCAAGGTCGCTGACGAGCAGTCGCAAAAGGCCGGCGCCGCGGCGGGCAAGCAGCTCGACAAGGCGAAGAAGGTCGCCGGCGAGAAGCTCGGCGCGGCGAGGAAGAGCGCCGGCAAGAAGCTCGGCGAGGTGAAGGTCGCCGCGAGCAAGAAGGTCGCGAAGGCGAAGAAGGACTGGCAGGAGATGGACCCGAAGAAGAAGAAGAAGGTCGTCGCCGGAGGCGTCGCCGCCGCCGCCGTCGCCGCCGCCATCGCGATTCCGATCGCCGTCAAGAAAGCGCGCGCGAAGAAGCGCGCGAAGGCGGCCAAGACGACCAAGACGGCCTGAGGCCGCGCGCGACGGCGCTCGTCACCTTCGACTTCGGCCCCACGCGCTGGGAGCGGGTGCCCTAGGCAGCGTTGGCTGTCGGCCCGCCGTCACGGAACCGGAGATCGAGGTTCTCGGCGGGCCGGAATCGGGAGGCGGAGACCCCGCGCCGCCGGCGGCGAACCCCCCGGAGAGTAGACTGCCCTGAGCAATCAAGACTGGAGCGAAGGATGAGCTCGGATCTCGAGCAACTCGAATCGCTCTGCGGCTTGCCGAGGCGTGGTCGCGCCGAGTGGAGCGTCCGTCGTGAGGACGGGGGCTTCTCGTTCGACCTCGAGTTGCTCGGCGAGCGCATCGTGCTCGTGCGCGCGACGGGCAAAGCCGATCTCGCGGACGCGGAGCGAGTCCTCGAGATCGCGATCACGGCGGTCGACTCGCAACTCCCGCCGCCGCTGACCTATGTCACCGTGCTCGACTTCGGCGCCTTTCGCGGCGCCACCAGGCGCGCGCGAAGTCACTTCATTCGGCGCATCTCCGTCCGTTCGAGGATGACCGGCCTGATCTTCTGCGAGCTCTCGCCGCTGCTCGGGATGATGGTCGGCTTGGGCGCTCGCCTCGGGGTTCTGAAGGGGCGCCTGTTCGTCGTCGCGTCCCTGGCGCAGGCGGTCGCCCTCGCCCAGGAGCTGCTCGGTCCGGGGGCCGGCAAGAAATCCCCGCTCGCCGCCGCCGCCGCGATGGACGGGGCGCCGCGAACCGACGGGGCGCCGGAGGTCGCGGCACGTGCTCGTGCGGATCCGATCTGGCGACGCGACTTGGCGGGACTCTCGATCCAGTACGAGGTCATCGACGGGCGCATCCTGCATACCCGCGCCATCGGCTTCTTGAGGTTCGAGCACGTCGATCAGCTGACGACGCACCGCTTGGAGGTCCTCGAAGCTCTTGGCGGACCGCGCCACATCGACTATCTCGTCGCGGATCTGAGCGGCATGGCCGGCGCGAGCCGAAGGGCGCGCAGGCGCTATATGGAATCGCTCGAGACCTGGAACGCCGAGCGACCGTTGCGGGCCTACATCGCCTACGGCGCGGGGGCGGTCGTCGGCGCGGCGTTCAATCTGGCCCGCCTGACCATGCCCTTCGCCGTGCGAACCACCTCGGACCTGCCACACGCCCTCGAGCTGATCGACGAGATGGAGGGACGAGCCGTTCGGCGCCGCCGTCGCCGCTCCTTGCTGAGCCGGTTCGGGCTCGGGCCGAGACGCCCGGCGAACCGCCCGACGATCGAGCAAGAAGTCGATGACGTTCTTCAGTTCATCAGTACCATCCGCTGGGACGCCGACGGCACTCCCGGGCGCGCACCGGTGCCGCCGGACCACCCCTTTGCGCTCGTGTTCGACGCCATCCGTCTCGTCAAGTGGGAGCTCGACGAGCTGGCCGGCGAGCGCCGGCTCGCCCTCGACGCCGTACGTCGCGGCAGCATGCAGCAGCGCGCTCTCGTCGAGCACATTCCGGACGCGGTGGTGTTGCTCGATCCGAACGGAGCGATTCTGCTCGAGAACGAGACCGCCCGGCGGCTCCTGCCCCCGCTGCAGGAAACCGATGCCCTCGGCCGCGTCGTGGCGGTGGCCGGGGTCGAGCTGGCAGAGCTCGACGAGACCGGAGGCGCGCCACGCTGGCGCGAGCTGACACTCGATGGCCCGCCGCAACGCGTTCTCGAGCTCGCCGGCGTCGCCCTCGAAGACGGCTCTCGCGTCGTGCTCGTGCGCGAGGTCACGCGCGAGCGCGACGCGCAACGACAGCTGGCGCAGCAGGAGCGTCTGGCCGCCGTGGGACAGCTCGCCGCGGGTATCGCCCACGACTTCAACAATCTCCTGCAAGTGATCACGTCGAGCGCCGAGCTGCTGCTCGACGGCTCGGATCCTGCCGCGAGCGAAGAGCTCGTCCGGACGATCCGCACCCAATGCGAACGCGGCAGCAAGCTGATCCGGCAGATCCTCGACTTCGGTCGCCGTTCGATCTCGCGGCGAAGTCGAATCGATCTCGGGCGGGTCCTCGACGAGACCGTCGCGCTGTTGGTCAGAACGCTGCCGGAATCGATCGTGATTGCGATCGATTCGTCGCAGGGGCCCTTTCCGATTCTCGGCGATTCGGCGCAGCTGCAACAGGTGCTGACCAACCTGTCACTCAACGCCCGCGACGCGATGCCCGAGGGCGGGCGATTGACGTTCTCCTGCTCGCGTCGAGTCGTCTCGGATTCGAGCGAGGCGCCTGTGCGCGACATGCCTCCGGGACGCTGGATCGAGTTCAGCGCCGCGGACACCGGGAGCGGCATTCCGCACAGCCAGCTGGCACGCGTCTTCGAGCCCTTCTTCACCACCAAGCAGCCGGGCGCCGGTAGCGGCCTCGGCCTGTCGCAGGTGTACGGCATCGTCAGCCAGCACGAAGGCTTCGTGCGCTGCTCGAACCGGCCGACGGGCGGCGCGGTCTTCAGCATCTTCCTGCCGTCGATCTCGGACGAACCCTCCGCGGAGATGGCCGAGGCCGCGGCGACAGTGGATCGCGGCGCGGGACAGACGATCCTGCTCGTCGAAGACGACGAGGCGGTGATGCGGCTCACCAGGCGATCGCTCGAAGGCCTCGGCTATCGGGTGATCGACGCCGCGAACGGAGCCCGCGCTCTCGAGCTGCTGGACGCGACCGAGCAGGCGGTCGATCTCGTCATCTCCGACGTCGTCATGCCCGAGATGGGGGGCTTTCAACTGCAGGAACGGCTACGCGCCCGCTCTCTCTCCGTGCGGATGCTGTTGATGAGCGGCTATCCGCTCGGCGAGGAGCTGCGGGAGCGCGACCTCGGCGCCGACGTCGCCTGGTTGGGCAAGCCCTTTTCGCGTGCCGAGTTGTCGCGGGCGGTCGCCGAGCTGCTCGCCCGAGCGACCTGAGCCCATACCAGGAGGCTGTCAGCCTGCACTCCCCCCGCTGTCATCCTGAACGAAGTGAAGGATGTCGCGCCCTCGGCTGAAGAAGCGAGGGCGGAGCCTCCGCGCCGAGCACGCAAGGTCCTTCGCTGCGCTCAGGACGACATGGGTGGCGCCCGGGGCCGCTCCGCTTCAGCGGGACGGTGTCCGGCGCGCATGACTACAGCCAGCGCCGCCAGAACTCGACCATCAGCTTGTAGAGGTGACGGCGGGCGGCGCGGTCGGCGATGCCATGTTTGCGCATCGGGTAGAGCATCATGTCGAAGGGTATGTCCGCCTCGATCAACGCGTCGGCGAAGCGCAGGGTGTTCTGGGGGTGGACGTTGTCGTCGTAGGTGCCATGGACGATGAGGAGCCGGCCATGCAGGTCCTTGGCGCGTTCGACCAGCGAGACCTCGTCGTACCCGTCGGGATTCTCCGCCGGCGTCTTCATGTAGGGCTCGGTGTACTTGGTGTCGTAGGTTCGACGGTCGGAGGCCGGAGCGACGGCGATGCCCGCCTTGAGCTCCTCGGATCGGCTCAACATCAGGAGTGTCGTGGTGCCGCCGCCGCTCCACCCCCACATGCCGACCCGCTCCGGGTCGATCCATGGCTGGCTCTTGAACCAGCGAATGCCCGCCGTGAGGTCGGCGACCTCGATCGGCCCCGAGACCTGTTTCAAGATCAGGTTCTCCATCGCCTTGGTCTCGGCGGTGGCGACCCGCGAGTCGATCGTCGCGACGAGATAGCCCGCGTCGAGCAGGATCTGCTCGTAGAGCGCGCTCCCGGGCGGCGGCCAGAGGCGCCAGTTGTCCATCACCGCCGGCGCGTTGGGCTCGCCGTAGACATAGACGATCAACGGGTAGCGGCGCGCCGGGTCGAAGTCGCGCGGCTTGTAGAGGCGGGCCTGGAGCGGATGGCCGTCGGCGGCGGGAAGGGTGAGGAGCTCCGGCAGCTGGAGGTCGAGCTCCGCGAGCGTCGCGGCCGGAACCTCCGAGAGCGTCGCGCGCCGGGCGCCCGCGGCGTCGTGGAGCGAGAGCGACGGCGGCCGGTCGTGGCTCGAGTGCCAGTCGAGGTAGAAGCGACGGTCGTCGCTCCAGCGCACCTGGTGAACGCCAGGCTCGGTGGAGACTCTGGCGAGCCCCGCGCCGTCGAGACCGACGCGGTAGAGCTGGATCTGCGTCGGGTCGGGGCGGCGCGCGGTGAAGTAGGCGAAGCCGTTGGCCTCGTCGAGCGTGGTGGCGATCGTCGCGCCCTGCCAGGCGGCCGTGCCGCGGATCGACCAGTCGCCGCGCGTGATCGCTCCGAGGCGCGCGCCCTCGAGTGAGTAGCGGTAGAGGTGGTTGTGGCCGTCGGACTGCGAAGTGGCGACGAGCTGCTCGCCGCCGGCCAGGAAGTGGAAGTCGATCAGGTTGACCCAGGCCGGATCGGTTGCGGCAAGGACGCGGCGTGCGCCGCCCGCGCGGTCGACGCGGTAGAGGTCGGCGCGGTCCTGCGCGCGGTTGAGCGCCACGACGCCGAGCGCGCTGCTGTCCTCGAGCCACTCGATCTGGACCAGATACTCGTAGGGGACGACGGAGGGGTCGAGCCATCGGGTTCGATTCGCCGCGACGTCGTGGATTCCGAGCTTCACCAGTGGGTTGGCGCCGCCCACCGTGGGATAGCGCTGCTCGATCACCCGCGGCGTCGCCGGCTCGATGTCGACGAAGGTCGAGATCGCGACCGGCGACTCGTCGGTGCGCAGGAAGGCGAGCGCGCTCGAGTCGGGCGCCCAGCGGATGCCCCCTTCGGCCCGGCTGAAGATCTCCTCCCAGTAGACCCAGGAGAGCGTGCCGTTGAGGACGCTGTCCGAGCCGTCCGAGGTCATGCGGCTCTCTTCGCCGGTCGTGAGGTCGAGCAGCCAGATGTCGTTGGCGCGCACGAAGGCGAGCCGGGAGCCGTCGGGGGCGAGTCGCGGCAGCGACTCCTCGGCCTCGGTGCGAGTGAGCCGCTCGAAGCGCGAGGAGCCGAAGCGCAGGAGGTAGAGGTCGCCGGCGAAGACGTAGGCGGCCGTTCGCCCGGCGCGGTCGAGGCTCTCCGGCCACTCGAGGGAGTCGGGGGCGTCCGCCGCGCCGAGCTCCTCGACGAGGCTCGCCAGCGCGGCGGGGGCGTCCACCGCGCGCGTGCGCTTCAGCGTGACCGGATCGAAGCGCTCGAGAGTCCGGTCGGCGGCGGGCGGCG
The DNA here is from genome assembly GCA_963700315.1 of uncultured Acidobacteriota bacterium. GTDB lineage: Bacteria > Acidobacteriota > Thermoanaerobaculia > Multivoradales > JAGPDF01 > JACTMI01. Next base: position 80,709 of record CAVOXC010000017.1, read on the forward strand.
CGAGATCGAGCAGCAGGATGCCACCGTCCGCGGTCCAGACCGCCTCGCTCGGCCGCCCCATCGCCTCACCGTCGTCGCTGAAGAGCCAGTCGACGGTGATCTCGGTCGGCGCCGGGGCGGGCGCTGGCGCGGCCGAGAGCACCGCTGGCAGGACGAGGGTGGCGCACACCAGGGGAATCGATCTCATGGGAACCTCCGAACGGAATGATAGGCGGTCGCCGCGGCGGCCGCCGGTGCCGTCGCCAGGTGGGGCGCGGCTGAGTGCATCTGTTAGAATCCGCTGCACTTCGAAGGATCACAAGGAGACGTTCATGCGCTCGGTTCTCAGCTTGTCGTTCGCCGCCATCGTGACTCTGGCCCCCGCCGCGGGCGCGGACTGCCTCTTTGTCAACAACAACGACGACCCGAACAGCGTGAGCGCCTTCGCCGTCGGCGCGGGCGGCGTCCTGACGCCGGCGCCGGGCTCGCCCTTCGCCACCGGTGACAGCAGCGATTTCCGGGCCCATGTCGATAGCTTGGCGCTACTGCCCGGCGGCGCTCGCCTGTACGCCTCGAATGCCCCGCAAGGGGGCGACGCTCCCGCCGGGCGCTCGCGGACGGCTGGCGAGGCGCCGAGCGGCGGCGGCGGGATCGCCGGCTCGGTTTCGGGCTTCGACATCGGCGCGGACTGCTCGCTGACGTCGATCGCCGGCTCGCCCTGGACGGCGGGGTCGAGCCCGACCGGCGTCGCCATCGATCCGGCCGGAAGCCGCCTCTACGTCGCGAACTTCGACGACGACACGATCTCGGTCTTCTCGATCGATGCGGGCGGCGCCCTCGCACCGCTCGCTTTCTCGCCGATCGCGACCCCCGAGAGCCCGTTCGATCTCGAGTTCTCCCCCGACGGCGGCCGGCTCTTCGTGAGCCAGGATTTCGCCGATGCGGTGAGCGTCTACGACGTGGCGGGTGACGGCAGTCTGACCGCGGTGGCGGGCTCGCCTTTCGCCGCGGGGGGTACCGAGCACGGTCTGGGGCTCGATCCCTCCGGATCCCGCAGCTACATTTCGGACCTGAATCCGAACACGATCAGCGGCTATTCGATCGGTGGCGGGGGAGCCTTGACGCCCCTCGGAGGCTCGCCCTTCGGGGCGGGTGAGGTGATCGAGGTGCTGGTCGCGCCGGGTGGCGGCTACCTCTTCGCGTCGAACAACGAGGACAATACGATCGGCGCCTATTCGGTGGATGGCGGCGGGGCGTTGGCGCAGGTCGCGGGCTCGCCGTTCGGTTCCGACGGAACCGGCCCCGCGGGTCTCGCTACGGATCCGACCGGAACCTACCTGTTCGTCTCCTACGGCGGTTTCGGCGGCAGCAACGATGTTGGCGTCTACGCGATCGGCGCGGGCGGCGGCATCACGCCGATCACCGGCTCGCCCTTCGCCACCGGCGGGATCACGGGCGGCGCGATGGGGATCGCCTACTACGACTCGTCGGTCTTCTCCCCGGTGACCTGGGTCGACGTCCCCGCGCTCGGTCCGGCCGGCCTGGCGATCCTCGCGGGCCTGCTCGCCCTCGCCTCGGCGTTCGCCCTGCGCCGGCGCGCGCGCGCCTGACGGCGGTCGGCCGCTTCCAGCACGGCGGCGTCTTCTTCTTCGTGAGCAACAACGGCACCGGCACGCTCACGATCGACGACACCTACACCTGGAGCTGCCCGAGCGACGGCTTCTGGACCGACCCCCTATCCCTGGCTCTTCGACCTCGGCCTCGGCCCGCCCGTGGTCATCGGCTCCGGGCCGGCGGCCTTCTCGTCGTCGATGGCGCCGAGGCCACGTTCACGCTCACTCAAGAGCAGAAGAACGAGAACGGCTCGAGCAGCTCCGTGCAGGCGCGGAGGCTTCTGATCGAAGGGAAGGGCTGCCTGATCACCGATTGACAGGCGCCTCATGGACGCTGATCGTTCTAGAATCGGCGCCATGTCCGTCGACCCGGAAGTCCTGGCGGCCGCGGCTCCGTGGGGATTCCGAACATCCCCGGGACCCGTTCGCCATCGCTTCGCACGCGTCGCGGATGCTCACGGGGACAACGTGGCGGGTCCCTCGTGAGCACCCACGATGCGATGAGCTTCGCGACGCAGCTCGACTTCCTGCCGCTGCCGCAGGTGCTGCAGCAGCTTGCCGCCAATCGCGTCAGCGCCAAGGTGACCGTGACCCGGCGCGAGGGCGAGGGGATGATCCTCCTGCGCAATGGGAAGATCATCTACGCCGCCACCAACAGCGCGCGCGAGGCGGTCGGCAACCTCTTGCTGACCCAGGGCCTGATCACGGCCTCGGCCCTGCAGGAAGCGCTCGAGATCCAGGGGCGGTCGAAGAGCGACCGGCGGCTCGGCGCCATCCTGATCGAGCTCGGCGCTGTCGATCCGGCGGACGTCGAGAGCGTCGTGCGGGCGCAGGTTGAGCGGGTGCTGCACGAGCTCTTCCAGTGGGGCCACGGCTTCGTCAAGGTCCGGCCGATGACGATCGAGGACGGAGGCGAGGTCGAGGTCGATGCCGGCGACCTCGTCGTCCCGGAGGGAATGCCGGTCGACAAAGTGATTCTCGACGCCCTCGCGCAGGGCATCGACAGGCTCAAGACTCCTCCTTTCGCGGTTTTCGACGGCGACGCCGCCGGCGGCGTCAAGGCCCTCGAGCCAGCGGCTCTCGACGCGGCTGGCGGCGACCGCCCCATCAGCCTGCGCGAGGTGCTGCACGAGATCCGCACGACCACATTCACCGGGGAGGTCTCGCTCCATATCTTGCGGTTCGCCGCGCGTTTCTTCGCGCGCGGCGTCCTCTTCGCCCATGGCCCCGGCGAGCTCTATGGCATGGGTCACTTCGGTCTCCCGAGCGCCACGAGCGAGCGCAGAAAGTCCGCTCGTTGCGCATTCCCAACCAGGATCCCTCGGTGCTACTGGAAGCGCTCGAGCTCAGGGCCACGTACCGGGGACGCCTCGAAGAGAGATACTGGAACCTCGAGCTCGTGCGGGCGATGGGCGGGACGCTCCCCCAGGAGGTCGCCGCGCTGCCCATGATGGTCGCGGACCGGGTCGTCCTCGTCCTCTACGGCGACGACGCCGGTGGCGAGAAGCCGATTCCCGACCTCGGCGAGCTCGAGCTGGTCCTGGACCAGAGCGGGCTCGCGCTGGAGAAAGTCCGTTACGAAAAAGCGCTCCACGCGCTCGAGCAGCGAGTGGAAGGGACGAGCTGAGACTCCTCCGCGCCGCATGCCCGCGAAGATTCGAGCGACGTTGGCAGGCGCGGAGGAGTGAGGGGCGGGAGGCCGACCGGGCGTCGCCTAGCGACTCGAACCGGTATCTCTCGGCCTCGTCACTCTAGCGGCGTCGAACTCGGGGTAGAGCTCGCCCATGCAGTCGGGGCAGATGCCGTGGCTGAAGGTCGCCTCGCTATGTTCCTCGATGTAGCGCTCGATCTGCTGCCAGTAGCCGGCGTCGTCGCGGACACTCTTGCAGTTGGCGCAGATCGGCAGGAAGCCGCGCAGGGTCTTCACCTCGGCGAAGGCGTGGCGGAGCTCTTCGATCAGTCGCTCGTTCTCCCGCTCGGCCTGCTTCCGGCGCTCGATCTCGAGCTGCGCCGAGCTCAGCTCGGCGCGGACCCTCCTCATCTCACCGAGAATCGCGAAGACGGGCCGGTTCTCGATCTCCATGCCGACTCTCGACGTTTGCCAGCTCAGATAGAAATAGAGGAAGAAGAAGGCGAAGATCGAGATCGCGAACCGGCTGAGCAGCGTGCCGGTCATGATGCCGAGATAGCCGGGGCTGCCGGCGAATGCCCCGGTCGTGAAGAGCAGCACGTCCAGCCACATCACGCCGAGCAGGGTGAGGAAGGAGCGGGTCCAAAGCGGCATCCTGAGGCTCGACGCGCCCAGGAATTCCCAGGCGACAGCGAGAAAGACCAGGTCCGCGATCGTCGTCAGCACGGAGGCGATGTTGATGCGCAGGCTCGGCATCGCGCACGGAGCCGATTCCCGAGGCACCGGCGAGGCGGGTCTGGAGGTGAAGCGCGAGGGCGATCAGCGGCACCAGGGCCGAAACTCCGACCACGGTGGTGATGGCGATACGCGTCGCCCGTGGCCCGTCGAAGACGTAGACGACGAAGACGCCGAGCAGCAGCGAGGTGTAGAAGACCGTCGAGCCGACCATGAACGAGATGCCGGCGACCTCGACGGTGACCCCGGCGTCGGTGATCCAGGACATCACCGCGGTCAACCCGCCGAGCAGGGCGTAGAAGTAGGCCAGCCCCACCCGCGCTCGCATCGAATGAGCGGCGAGGACCAGGAAGTAGACGACCATCGCCTCGACGATGAGGACGAGCGGCGCTTGGTTCATCGGACCGCCATCTTGACCTCGGGGACCTCGGTTCCGAGTCAAAGTGCCGTCGAGCCTAGGTCCAGTTGCCGGCTCGGTCACCACCCCGCGGGTCGGGCGGAGCCGAGACGTCGACCGGCTGCCTCAGGAGCGATCGCGGTCCGCGAGGGTCTCGAGCAGCTCGGTTTGGATCGGGCGTTCGGCGTAGGAGCCGGCGGCGCGAATCCGCCCGGCAGCGTCGTCGCGGTCGAGACCGAGCCGAATCAGCACGCCCGCGGCGAAGGTGCCGGTGCGGCCGATGCCCGCGGCGCAGTGCACGAGGAGCGCGCCGCCGGCGCGGAGCCGCGCCGCCGCCCGGTCGAGCACCTCGAGCAACGCCGACGAGTCCTCCGGAACGCCGAAGTTGATGATCGGCAGGCGCCAGACCTCGCACGGCGTCGTACTCCGCGCGAGCGCCTTCAGGTAGGCGGGAGAAACCTCCGCGATCTCCTCGTCTGGAACCAGGCAGACGATCGCCGAGATCGTCCGCCGCCGCGCCTCGGCCCAGCACGCTTCGAGCGGCTCGAAGCGGCCGGGCAGGCTGTGGAGATAGAGCTGGCCCGGGATCTCTGCGGGCAGCTCGACGCGGCGAAACGAAGTCATGGTGGCGATTCCAGGTCGAGCGTAGCACCGGCAAGCGCAGGTCGCGCCGGCCGCTCGGACGTTCCCGGAGATTCCTGGAGCAGGAGTGTCGCCTGTTTCCCCCGGTTGGCCCGGCGCAGAGCGGAAGCGCCGCTATACTGGGTCCTCGATTCGAGCGCGCTGACCGTCGAGCTGAGCGGCGGCACCACCCGGCACGCGGTGGTCGCGAGAGATGTCATCGTAAGCATGCGATTCGAGGAAGAGATGCGCCGATCTATCGAAGAGCGAAGGGGCGTCGGCCCGCCCGCGGTCGGACGAGTGATCCGGAGAGTCGGGCATGGAAGCACGGCGGGCGACTGGATAGGCGAGCTCGAGCGGCAGTTGTCCGGCGCGGTGGACTCGCGCTCGGAGCCGAGGTGGCCGTCGGACACGCCATTCGCCGTGACGATGCTGGACCACTCGCCGGTGGATTCGGGCACCGTCCCGACCAGAGCATCCTGAAACATGGCGCGACGCGACGAGCCCCCGCGGCAGGAAGCGGCCGAGGCTGGCCGGAACTACCAGGCCCTGCTGGACGCGGTGCTGGAGGGGAGCCAGCTGGGGATCTGGGACTGGAACCTGACGACGGGCGAGGTGCAGCGCAGCGCCCGGATGGCCACGATGCTCGGCTTCGCCCCGGACGAGATCGCCGCCACCTTGCAGGGCTGGAAGGACCTGCTCCATCCCGACGACCGCGAAGCGACGATTCGCGCCAGCGAGGACTTCGCCGCGGGTCGGACCCCAGTTTTCCGGACCGAGTACCGCCTGCGCGCGAAGGACGGTTCCTACCGCTGGCTGCAGGACCTCGCCGCCGCCGTCGAGCGCGACGCGGGCGGCAGGCCGTTGCGCGCCTTCGGCACGCTCGACGACATCACCGCCCGCAAGCAGGCCGCCGACGAGCTGCAGGAGAGCGAGAGGAAGTACCGGCTGCTGTTCGAGACCTCGCTCGACGCGCTGATGATCCTGGCGCCGCCCGACTGGCGATTCGTCGAGGGCAACCCGTCGGCCGTCGCCATGTTCCGCGCGCGGGACGAGGCCGAGTTCACCTCCAGGGCGCCCTGGCAGCTCTCGCCGCCGACCCAGCCGGACGGCCGCCCCTCGGCGCAAGCGGCGAAACAGAGAATCGAGCAGGCGCTGCGCGCCGGGGGGAATCGCTTCGACTGGCTGCACCAGCGCCTGGACGGAGAACGCTTCGAGGCCACCGTCGTGCTCACGCCCTTCGAATGGAAGGGAGAGACGCTGCTCCAAGCGACGGTCCGGGACGTGTCCGAGCGCCGGCACGCCGAGCAGGAGTACCGAACGATTCTCGAGGCCGCGATCGACGGCTTCTGGATCATCGACGCCCAGGGCCGGCTGCTCGAGGTCAACGACGCTTTCTGCGAGCTGATCGGCTACGGCCGCGACGAGCTGCTGGAGATGGGGATCGTCGATCTCGAGGTGGTCGAGAGTCCCGAGGAGACCGAACGGCGCCTCGAGAAGATCGCCGCCCAGGGATTCGATCGCTTCGAAACGCGGCAGCGCCGCAAGGACGGCCGGATCATCGATGTCGAGGTGAGCGCGCGCTTCTTGCCCCTGCGCGGTGGCATCTTCGTCGTGTTCCTCCAGGACATCAGCGCTCGAAAGCAGCTCGAACAGGACCGCCTCGAAGCGAGAAAGCGTCTAGAAGAGCAGGTCGCGGAACGGACCACGAGCCTCGCTCGAACGATGCAGGAGATGCGCGAATCGCGCTTGGCGGCGCTCAACATGATGCGCGACGCGGTCGAGGCCAAGCGCCGCCTCGAGGCCGCGAACGCCGATCTGATTCATGAGGTCCAAGAGCGGAAACGGATCGAGCAGGAGAAGGCCGTCGCCGAGCAGCAGCTGGTGCAGGCTCTGAAGATCGAGGCGATCGGTCGACTCGCGGGCGGAATCGCCCACGATTTCAACAACCTGCTCGGCGTGATCGCCGGCTACGGCAAGCTGGCGCAGGACGAGCTGCCGACCGGCCATCCGGCCCGCGCCGGTCTCGACCAGGTGCTCGACGCCGCGCAGCGCGCGAGCGACCTCACGCGGCAGCTCCTGGCTTTCAGCCGCAAGCAGGTCCTGCGCGCGCAAGTTGTCGATCTGAACGCGGTGCTGGCTGACCTCGAGACGATGCTGAGGCCGCTGCTCGGCGAGGACATCGAGCTCGTCGTGAAGCTGGCGCCCGATCTGGACCGGGTGCTGGTCGACCCCGCGCAGATGCAGCAAGTCGTCATGAACCTGGCGGTCAATGCCCGGGATGCGATGCCCCGAGGCGGACGGTTGATCCTCGAGACCGCGAACACCGAATTCGCCCACGACTACGCCGCGACCCATCCCCCCGCGGTGACCGGGCGCTTCGTGATGCTGGCGGTCTCCGACACCGGCGTCGGGATGGACGAGGAGACCCAGCGGCGTTGCTTCGACCCGTTCTTCACGACCAAGCCGGAAGGCCAGGGCACGGGCCTCGGCCTGGCCATGACCTACGGCATCGTCAAGCAGAGCGGCGGCTACGTCTGGGTCTACAGCGAGCCGGGCCGGGGCACGACGATCAAGGCCTACCTGCCGCGGACGGAGGAGAGCGCCGAGCTCGCTCCGGCGCCGAAGTCCTCCGAGCGGGTGACCGGCGGCAGCGAGACCGTTCTCGTCGTCGAGGACATGGAGGCGCTGCGTGGGATCATCCGCCGCGTTCTCGACCTCGCGGGCTACGTCGTCCTCGAGGCGGCGGATGGCCGGTCCGCGCTCGAGATCGCCCGCGCCCACACCGGTCGGATCGACCTCCTGCTCACCGATGTCGTCATGCCCGGGCTCGGGGGCGCGGAGGTCGCCCGCCAGATGCGCGAGCTGCAGCCGGAAACCCGGGTGCTGTTCATGTCCGGGTACACCGAGGGCGCGATCTCCGAGCACGGCCTCCTCGCCGACGACGTGTCGCTTCTGGACAAGCCGTTCACCAACGACGTGCTCAAACGCGCGGTGCGTCGGGCGCTCGACCGGCCGAAGCCGGGCTGAGCCGCGCTCGGCGCGGGTAGGATTCGCCGGTGCCCTTCGTCTACCTCCTGCGGTGCCGGGACGGCTCGCTCTACGCCGGCGCGGCGACCGATCTCGACAAGCGCCTGGTGGAGCATCGCGCCGGGCGGGCGTCGCGCTACACGCGCTCGCGCCTGCCGGTCGAGCTCGCCTGGTCGCGCGAGGTCGCGACCTGGAGCGAGGCGTTGCGCGAAGAAGCGCGCGTCAAACGCCTCCACCGCGCCGAGAAGCTCACCCTTGCCGCGGGGGCCGACAGGTCGTGCCTCGATGCCCCGAGCGGCTCGCGGCCGGCGAGGAGGCGTCCGTCGTGATCTTCGCGACCGAGACGGCGATCACCAGGTCGAGCGCTGCCGGATCAGCCCGGATCGAGCGCTTGGCGCACCGCGGCGGCGAGCGCCGCGAGGGTGAAGGGCTTCTGGAGGAATTGAATCCGCGCGCTCGACTGGCGCTCCACCAGCTCGATCGCGTAGCCGCTGACGAAGAGGACCGGCAGCTCTGCCAGCTCGGCCGCGAGGCGGGTGCCGTCCATCTCGGCCATCACGACATCGGTAATCAGTAGATCGAAGGGCGAGCCACTCCGCGCGGCCTCCAGCGCCGCGGTTGGAGTCCGCGCTTCGTGAACCTGGTAGCCGAGACCGCGTAGCATCCGGAAGATCATCGACCGCACCGAGTCGTCGTCCTCGACCAACAGGATCCGCTCCTTGCCTTGCATCACGTCCTTCGAGCTCTTCGCGGCGGCTGGGGTGGGCGAAGCGTTCGGTCGCGGCAGGAAGATCGAGAGCTTGGTGCCGCGACCCTCCGCGCTCTCCGCCCAGATCGCGCCCCCCGACTGACGCACGATGCCGTACGCGGTCGCGAGACCGAGCCCGGTGCCCTCCGGGGCGGCCTTGGTCGAATAGAACGGTTCGAAGCAGCGCTCGAGCGTCTCGGCGTCCATCCCCGAGCCATCGTCCGTGACGACGATCAGAATGCCGTCGGCTCCGAGCGGCGCTGCGCGCGCCGGCATCTCCTCCGGCGCGGGACCCGGACCGCGCGTCGCGATCTCGATCGTGCCGCCCCCCGGCATGGCGTCGCGGGCGTTGACCGCGAGGTTCAGCAGCACCTGCTCGATCTGGGCCGGATCGACCTCGACCAGGCCCGGCTCGGCCGCGAGGTCGAGCCTGGTCTCGATGCTCTCGGGCAGGACGCGGACCAGCAGGTCGCGCAGCTCCCGGATCGACGTCGTTGATGTCGACGACGCGCGGGCTCAAGACCTGCCGGCGGCTGAACGCGAGAAGCTGGTGGGTCAAGGCGGCGGCCTGGCGGCCCGCCGTCTCGATCCGCCGCAGATCGGCGAGCGAGGTCTCCTGGTCCGCCAGCGTCGGCGCCAGGAACTCGGCCGAGTTGAGGATCACCGTGAGCAGGTTGTTGAAGTCGTGGGCGATGCCGCCGGCCAGCTTGCCGACGGTCTCGAGGCGGCGCGAGCTCTCGATCTCGCGCCGCATCGCCCGCGACTCGGTGACGTCCTCCATCGCCACGAGAATCGTCTCTTGCGGCGCCGCCGTGGCACCGAACCGCCGTGCGCTCAGGACGAGCGACTTGCGTCCGGCGCTCGGCGTTCGCCACTCCACCTCCCACTGCGTCGATCGAGTCCTCGCCGGCGAGGACGTTCCGAAGCGCTCCCTCGAGCTTGGCGGCGAGCAGTGGATCGTCGAGAAGCCCGAGCAGCGGGCTCTCGACGACGGTCGCCGCCCCGGTGCCCAGCACGCGGTGGAACGCCGCATTGGCGAAACGGATTCGCAGCTGCTCGTCGAGGACGACGAGCGGTTGCCGGACCGCGTCGACGACCGCGGCCGAGTAGCGCGCCTGCGCCTGGAGCATCGCGCTCCGCCTGTCGCAGCTCGCTGACGTCGAGCACCGAAACCAGAACGCGGGAGTAGTCGGATTCGTGGCCCGGCTGGACCTCCCACTGGAGCACGACGTCCAGCCTGCGGCCGTCGAGCGTCCGCGCGACCGATTCGGACGCCAGGCGGCGCTCCCCGCGGTGCATCGCCACGAGCTCCGCTGCGAATGCAGCGTAGGCCTCCGCGGTGAAGATCTGCTCGAGCGATCCGAGGAGCGTCTCTTTGTCCGGAGCTCCCAGGGCCTCGACCGCTTTCCGATTGACGTCTCGGACCCGGACGCGTTTCAGTGCCTCGCGAACGATCTCGCCCCGCTCGGCGAGAAACTCCCGCGGCGACGGCGCGGCGAGAAACCCGCATTCCGTGAGGTAGGCGTGAACACCGGAGTAGATCCTCCTCCCAGAGCTCGACCGGAGAGCTGTCGAAGAGGTCGCGAAAGCGGCTCTCGCTGGCCCGCAGCTCGAGCAGAGCCGTCTGCCGCTCGATCGCCGCCGCGATGGTGGCGGCCGCGGCGCGCAGCGCGTCGAGCTCGACGACCGACCAGTCGCGCGCTTCCGCGCAATCGTCGAAGCCGAGGAATCCCCAGAGCTCTCCGGCGATCAGAATCGGCAGCACGGCGATAGAGAGGATCTTCCTGGCCTCGAAAGGCGCCCGCTCGCGGTCGGGGAGGGACGCGACGGGGCCGTGAATCATGCCCCCCGAGAGGAAGGTCGTCGCCCAGCGTGACGGTCCACTCGCGACGTCGGGCGTACTCTGCAAGTCGGGATTGTCGAGCTGCGGCTCGACGCCCGCCGCCACCCACTCGAAGCGCAGATTCGCGAGCAGTTCACCGTCCACGCCGCTGGAGCTCTCGAGAAGGTAGGTCCTGCTCGCGCCAGCCGCCTCGCCCAGGCGAGCGAGCACCTCGGGTATGGCGCTCTCCCAGCCTTCCCGACGCAGCAGCTCCTGGCCGGCGAAACCGACCGCCGAGAGAATGGCGCCGCGCCGTTGCGCGATCCGCTCCGCGGTGCGGATTCCCGTGACGTCCACCAGCGTTCCGAGATACCCGGTGAGCTCTCCCGCGTCGTCGCGCAGCTCGACCGCGTGCCCTTCGACCCAGCGTGCGTCGCCCGCTGGGTTGACGAGTCGATAGGTGGCCTTGAGCGCGCGTTCGCCGGCATCTTCGCGAAACCAGCCGGCGGCGACGCGCTCGCGGTCGGCGGGATGCACCGCCTCGAGCCAGCGGTCTCCCGTCGCGTCCTCGAGCGTCTTGCCGGTCAACTCGCGCCACAGACGATTGACGAAGAGCGTCTTGCCGCGCGCGTCGGTCTCGAAGATCCCGACCGGCGCCGAGTCCGCGATGGCCTGGAATCGAGCGCTGCTGGCGCGCGAGCGCGCCTCGCTCGCGCGCAGCGCGCTTTCGGCGCCGCGACGCTCCCCGAGCTCGACCTCGAGACGTTCTTGGTGGCCGAGGCGGCTCTCCGCGAGCTCCGAGTACCGACGCAGCCGACCCACCATCGCCGCGGTCAGCGGGAAGACCAGGCCCCAGATGATCACGCGTCGCAGGTTCGGGACGGTGTAGACGAGCGGGTAGATCGAGTCGGAGAAGTAGTAGAGGCAGTAGGTCCAGGAGATCGCGGCCGAGATCCAGCCGGAGGCGGCGTCGCCACGAAAGGCCGCGAAGACGATCGCCAGCATCAAGAGGGCCGGCGGATTCGGAATCCACCACGCCGTCGCGGCGAGAGCTTCGATGGCGAGGACCGCCGCGAGCGTCACCGCCGGGCCCGCCAACCTCTCGACCGGGCGCCAGCAGGCCTCTTGGGGTCGCCGCCGTCATCCGCCTGCTATTCCCTTCTCACTTCGTAGGGCGTGCGGCCGGCAGGGCGCCTCCCTCGCTGCGATCCCGGCCATTGCGGCGTCCCCTTTCGGCGTGCGCGCACCGTAGCACAAGGCCCGCGCCCGGACGCCGCGCCGACGGGTGGTTGCGCGGCGACGCCGTCGGGACTCGCGACGACGGGCCGGACGCGTGGTGAAGGGCACCTCGGCCGTCCCTTGCCATGGCGCGGAACCCACCGAGCCACTCGAGGTTATGATGCCGTTCGGAATCGGAACCGAATCGCCCGGGGTCGGCTGGGCGAGGACCGGAATGGAGTCGGATGTCGGTCGAGCTACCAGCCGAACAGACGATCGCTGCCGCACAGAGATTGCGCATGCGTCGCTTTTTCATGGCGGCGCGACGTACGCGGGAGCAGTGCTCTTGATGGGCATGTTCGTGCGTCTCGGCTGGGCAGCCCGGCGCGGTCCACTGGGTCCCCTTCGTCGGAGCTGGCGCTGCTCATCAACGCGGCCTTCTTCGCGCTCTTTCGCTCGAAGCTCAATCTGAGATTCCGCGATCCTTCGCTGACGCAGGTACAGATCGTCGTCGCGGCCGCCTGGGGCATGCTGCCGCTCTACGATCTTCCCGATGCCCGACCGCTGGTCCTGATGTTCTTCGTTCCGGCGTTCAGCTTCGGCATGCTGCGACTCAACCGCCGGCAGTACCTCGACACGGTGGCGACCGTCCTCGCCATCTACGCCGGCCTGCTGGTGGGCGAGTACCAGTTCGAGCGACCGGGATTCCGACCGGCCTACGAGCTGTTCGTCTTCGCGACCTTTGCGATCTTGATTACCTGGTTCGCGTTCTTCGGCGGCTTCGTGTCCGACCTGCGCCGCGAGCTGGTGCGCAAGAAGCGGACGATCGAACAGGCGCACGATGAGCTCCGCGCCGAGATGGACGCGCGCGTCCGGGTCGCGGCCGAGAACGAGCGGCGATCGGCGAGCTCCAGGAGAGCCTGGCCGAGGTCAAGCGGCTGAGCGGCCTGCTGCCGATCTGCGCGTCGTGCAAGAAGATCCGCGACGATCGCGGCTACTGGAATCAGATCGAGTCCTATCTCCTCACCCACTCCGAAGCCGAGTTCACGCACGGCATCTGCCCGGAGTGCGCGGCGACGCTTCTCGACGACCTGCCATCCGAATCCACGGCTGATTGAGCCGGCTCGGGTGTGCACCGCTCGCCTAGGGCAGTCGGCTCGACCAGAGCCCGGCGCCACCGGTTTCGAAGTCGTCTTCGAAAAGGTCGCCGCCGCCGCCGGGCAGCGACGCGTCGCAAGGTGAGGCAATCGCGTATTCGATGGCGCCGAGGTCTGGGGCGCCCGACCGCCTGAGCCGGCCGCAATAGTCGCGGGCGTCGTCGGCGAGCGCCGACTCCCTGGTCGACGAAGGCCGAGCCGTCGACCAGGGTCAGGTCGAGCCCGGCTGGGTCGGCGAACCAGGTCTGCGTAGGTCGCGAGGTCGAGGCCGGTCAGGTTCGGGATCCCGGTGGCGCTGCCGCCGTCGCGCTCGCGGATCGCGCCCGAGACCAGGTTGTTGCGGATCGTCGCGGTCGAAGCGGCGAAGCGGACGTCGATGCCGGTGTTGGCGATCAACGTGTTGTGCTCGATCCGGGTGCCGGCGCTCTCGTTCAGGTAGATCCCGACGTCCGCCGGGCAGTGCACGATGACGTTGTTGCGCATCACGCCGCCCTGGTGCTCGGGCGTGCAGGTGCCGTCCTCGCAGATCGACGGAGGACCGGAGCCGCCGCCGCCGAAGGAGAGGCCGAGACGAACGCCGCCCGAGGTGTCGCGCTCGCAGATCGATCAGATTGCGCTCGAAGATGCCGTCGCGCGAGTTGCCCTTGAGAAAGGCGGAGTAGGAGATGTGGTCGCCGCCCCCCTTCTCGCCGTCGTGGATGAGAGTTGGCGCGGAGCCGCCAGCGCCGCCCGCCGACGACGTCGATCTTGGTCACGGGTTGCGCGGTGTTGCGCGCCGCCGTGTCGCCGAGCTCGCAGCGCTCGACCACGACGTCGTCCGGGAAGACGCCGGCGAGCTGATTCGACTTGATCTGGGCGTTGAAGTCGCGCAGGCGGCAGCTCGCGGATGCGGGTGAAGTCGGCATTGCCGAAGAGGTGGAAGGCGTGCTCGCAGTCGGAGTCGACCGGCGCAGACGCCGACGATCTCGAGGTTCTCGAACGACCCAGTGCGGTGCGGAGACCTTGAAGCCCTCGACCGCGTCGAACTCGATGACGGCCGGCTCCGAACGTCGACGGCGCGGACCGTGATCGGGTCGTCGGCGGTGCCCGCGACGTCGCAGTTCAGGTTCTGTCCGATCGCGTAGGTGCCGGCCGCCAGCGTGATCACGTCGCCCGGCTGCGCGGCGTCGATCGCCGCGACCGAGACTCGGCCGACGTTCGAGACCGGCACGACCGTCGGCGGAGCCGGTCATCGGCCAGCAGGGCGTGAAGCGAGCGTGACGAACAGCCGCGGAGTCACGGGGCGTCTCCTTCGCCGGTTCGCATCGAGGCGAGGAACGGTCTTTCATCGGCGTCGGGCCGGTCCGGCAAGCGGACATGGGTTCGGACGTCGCCAGAGGCGCGTGAGCGCTTCGGCGGCGGCCTCCTGGAGGAGGCGGCCCGTTCGGCGGAGATCCGCAGTGTGCGCCTGCCGGCAGCGCGATCTCGACCGGCTCGCCGCGCGGCGGGCGCGTCGGTGAGCGCGGCTTCGATCACGATCGCGGCGAGGTAGGTGCCGAGCGGCGACGGATGGAAGCCGTCGGGGCCGTAGAGCGCGAGCTCGGGGTCACGGCGCCAGGCGGCGCGCCAGGCGTCGCCCACCGGCAGCAGCAGTCCGTCGACGGTTTTCGCGGCGGCGGCGTAGGCGTCGACGACGCGGGGGAAGTCCGCCGAGCGCGGCGCCGAGGGCCAGACCATGTAGAGCGCGGGCCTGGCGCCGACGGCGCGGATCCGCTTGGCGAAGCGCTTGGTCCAGGAGACGAGCAGCGCCCGGTTTTCCGGCAGCGACGACGGCCCCTGCTGCAGCACGACCTCGGTCCAGCCGCCCCGCTCGATCGCCCGCAACGCCTCTTTGCGCGCCCAGTGGTCTTCGAGGGAGACGTTGCCGAAGGCGACGATCTCGGTCTCGAGCGCCGGCACCGCGCCACCGCGCCGCGAGAGCGCGGCGACCATGCCGGGAAGGTCGTTCACGTAAGTGAGGCTGTTGCCGACGAAGAGGACGCGATGGGCTGGAGCGGCTTCCTCGGAGCCGGCCACGGCTGCTCCGGCCGTGAGGAGGAGGGCCATGGGAACCGCTCGGTGCAGGCGGGAGGGCATGGGAGCATTCTGGCAGGCGGACTCACCGCTCCGGCATCGACTGTCGTCGTGACCAACTACAGCGAAGAGACGAGCTCTTGGATCAACCTCGCCCCGGGTGCGCCGCCGGTCGCTCGACCGGCGCTAGGGCACCGGCATGGTCACGCTCCATGCGAGCGTGTCGCTCGACTCGAAGTCGTCGACGAAGACAACCGCCGGGAAGTCAGACAGGCAGTAGAGACGGTACGCGAAGTCGCATGGCGAGGTAGTCCAGTAGGTCCAGACCAGGTTCGCGCGGTTCGCGCCACCGTGGAAGCCGATCTCCCCCGGGTTCCCCGAGGTCCAATCGCCGCAGTCGGACGCCGTCGCCGTCCCGCCGTGATGGGTGCCGGTCCAGACTCCGTAGTTGGCGATGTAGGAGCCGTTCTCGGTGACATTGATCGGCGCCCGCAGCGCGCTGTCGGTGAGGTCGGACTTGCCGCTGGCGATCCGAACGCCGTCGGGCCGGATCCAGGGACCGTCATAGGTGGGCCGGTCCACGGCGTCGACGGCATCGGTGGAGAGCCAGGCGAAGAAAGTGTCCGGCGCGGGGAGGCCCGCGGCCGTGGCGAGGCCGCGGCAGATGGCGTCGGCGCCGGCGAGGCCGCCGAGGTTACCGGTGTGGGCGGACGAGGTGACGAACGCGAGCGCGCCGCCCGATCGGTGGGGCGGCAGCGGCAGCGCCAGCCACCTCTCGAGGCAGACGAGCCGGAGGGCGGACGAGCAGGTCGCCGAGCCGGACCCGAGCCAGCTGCCCGTCGTCGCCCAGGTGTCGCCCGCACCCGCGTTCCCGGCGGTCGAGGTCCAGTCCCCGCAAGGAACCGGATACGACGGGTGGCTCTGGCCCTGAGCGCTGGTCGAAGTCCAGACGCGCTCCCACCAGTCGACGGCTACGCCGTGCTCGTCCAGGTTCAGTGGCGCGATCGTCCGGCCGATAGGGGCGAGCGCCTCGTCGATCCGTGCCGCGAAGGGAAAGCCGTCGACGCGCACCCAGGGACCGGCTTCCGCCGGCAGCGTCGGCAGCCCGCAGTTCGTCGCTCGCGTTCCAGTGAGACCCTGGACGTGGCAGTAGGCGTCCGTGGTCGAGTCGGAGAGGAAGGCGACGAAGTAGCTCGGGTTGGGCAGCGAAGCTTCGGTGGCGCGCTGTTGACAGATCGCGTCGGCTCCGGCCAGACCGCTCAGGTTGCCGGTGTGGGGCGAGGAGGTCACGAACGCCCGGCGGACCTCTGGGACGGGAGGGTTGCGATCTTCGGCCTCGGCGAGCGCGCAGACGCCGACGAGGCCCGCGAGCGCGACCGGCCATGCCAGTCGGGATCTCATGTACACACTCTCCTTTTCTCGTTACAGCGGCCGTCAACCGGCCGCCGCGGTTTCGGGACGGTAGGCGTCGCGGAGCGTCTGCTCGAGCTCCTTCAAGCCGGCGACGACCTGCAGCTCGCGCTGCTGGCAGCGGAGGCGATAGAGGTTGAGCGCGTGCTCGGCCGGGTGGTACTTCCACCCCCGGCAGGGGAGCGTTCCCGTCTCGCGCACCTGAAACGGACAGAACGACATGCAGGTCGGCAGCACCTCGCACTCGCGGCAGGCGAGCGCGAACGGGTCGTACTCGGTCCAGGAGCGGGAGGACCGGGGACAGGCGGTGCGTTCCAATTCCTCGCTTCGAAGTCTCCAACCCATCCCCGGATCTCACAGCGCGGAGGCGAGGCGGCCCATCAGTTGAAGTGAAAGATCATTTTCAGGTCCTTGGACATGTTGGTCTGCAGATCGAACGGACCATTCCAGCCACTCATGGAAGAGGGGCCGGCGGGAGGCGGCGGGGGCGGCGGGTTGAGGCTACTGAGAGGAATAACCGCGGAGACCACGACTCCCGGACCCTTCGGCAGGATACTGGTGTAGGAGCAGCCGGTGGCGATGGTGCCGCCCATTGCCTTCAGCGTGGCCAGCGTCTCTTGCGTCTGGTTCGGCTGGAAGCAGTTGGTGCAGCGCTTGATCGTGACGTCGATGGCCGAGCAGGCCGCTTGCTTCACGTTCTCGGAGTCCGAGTTCTCGAAGACTCCGATTTTGCCGCTGAGTCGTGCCATCTCCGGACTCAACGGGGCCGGCTGCGCGACACCCGCGATCCCTGGACTCTTCTTCATGGTCTTGTTGACCTTCTCGGGTTGAGCGTCCTGCGCGGATGCCGTGCCGCAGAAGGCGAGCAGAGGGAGCAGCGCCAGGCAGCTCCGCATCAACTTCCGGGACATCCTCATACTGTTCTCCTCTTCGATCCCTTTGCGCATTCGATTCATCTCGGTTTCTTGGTTGCCTAGAGGTTCCAATGGACGTGCGAGTCTGATCACCCCCTTTCGCGCCGATAGCCGGGTGGGTCGTGGCCGTCGACCATGATTCGTTTCCCGGCTGCAAATCACGTGTCGCTCTCGGCGACGCAGAGATTCTCGGTCTGGCGCCAGCTCGCGGAAACGCATGAACATGCTGCCAACGGGGCGGTGGACTGGCATCGACATTTGCCAGCGGTCGTCGGGGCGCTGTATCCGTCGAGCGGACGCCGCCTCCGGTCCCCGAATCCGAGAAAGAGTTGCCGGGGCCCCTGGAGCCCGCGGCCACCCGTGAGGACGGAGCGGAATCTCCGCCGAGCGAGAAGCCGTTGAAGACGACCATGCTGCAGCCAAGCTACGTGCGTGCGCTCGAGCCGGGCTCCGCGGCGCAGACCGGCGTCCTCGTGGTCGCATCGATCGACGGCCAGAGCGCGCCGGCGCCCTCCTGTTGGCTTCCGCGCTGGGCGGACGGGCGTCAACGCCCCTCCACCTTCTTCCTTTCGACGGGCACCGGCTTCGGCATCACGGGCTTCGGCAGATAGGTCCGTTCCAGGATGTCGTTCGTGGCCTTGGCGTCGGGCTGGCCGAGCGGGTCGATCACGACGCGGAATTGCGTCGGAGCGTTTGCGCCGCAGTTGTTGAACTGCCGGGGAGCGAGCTCGCGGCGCTCCTTGGGCGCCATGGCCGGCTCGCTGATGGTGGAGTTCGGGCCGGCGAGCTCCCAGCCGGGGTTCTTACGCTCCACGCGCACCTGGAAACCCATCGAGGTCTCGAGGCCCAGGTTGGCGAGCGTGGCGTGGAGGTTGAAGAGCTGACACGGCGTCGTGCCGTCGGCCCAGGTTCTCTGCTCGACCACCTCGAACGTGATCTTCTCGACCGCGAGATCGGGAAGTGCTGCGACCATGGGTGGCCTCTGGATCTCCGCAGCCAGAGCGCGCCCGGCGCCGGAGATGATGGCGACGGTAGCCAACCCGAGCGCCACGAGCCATCGTGGATGCGACTTGATCTGGTACATGCGTTCCTCCTGTCGGTAATGGTGCACGACCGCCGAACATGGATGTCTCGCCACTTCTCTCGTGCCTCTTCGCCCGGCGGGCAGCTCCTGTCGGTGGCGATCAGCCGCCGTTGACCTTCTTTCTCTCGACGGGCACCGGCTTCGGCATCAGAGGCGGCGGCACGAAGGTCTTCTCCATCGTGTTGTTGTCCGCATGGGCGTCCGGATGGCCGAGCGGATCGAGAGCGACGCGGAATTCGTTCGAGGCCGCTGGCGTAGTGCCGCAGTTGTTGAACGAGAAGGGCCCGAAGTCGCGGCGCTGGTAGACGGCGAGGCCGCCGAGGGTACTCATGCACGCCTGGCACGCGAGCTCCCAGTTCGGCTTCTTGCGGTCGACGCGCACCTGGTACGCCTGCGCGGCTTTCGCGCCTCGGTTGACGATCGTCGCGGTGATGTTGAACCTCTGGCAGGGCGTCACGCCGTCCGCCATGGTCGTGCGCTCGGTCAGCTTGAACTGGACCTTCTCGACGGCGAGGTCGGAAAGGCCGACCAGGGCCGGTTGCGGAATCTCGACGGCGATCGCGATCGCCGCGCCGGCGAGGATGGCGAGGGCGGCGACGGCGAGTGCCCAGAAGCGCTTCGAGCGGCGGTGGTGGTGTCTCATCACGTGCTCCTTTCGGTCCGGGTTCGGGAAAGCCAAACAGTCCGCGCGGCCAATCCGCGCGGGTCGCGGGCGGCGGTGGGGAGTGGGGGCGGCAGCGGCGTGCTCCGGAGCTGCGCGCGCGAGAGCCCCCAGCGCAGCGCGAGGCCGGCAACGATGCGCTGGTGGAAGCCTGGATTCTCCTGTCCGTCGACGGCGCTGCGGCTCCAGTCGGCGGCGATCTGCAGGGTCGCGAACGAGCGCCACCAGCCGGGCGCCCAATCGACGATCAGCTGGTACTGCTCAGTGTCGATCGTGCCGCTGAGCTCGCTGCCGTAGCGGGTGAACGAGACGAGCGGCGTGAAAGTGAGACGGGCGCGGGACCACCTCACGACCGGCTGCAGGCTGGCGAGCCAGAGATCGGTCGAGCCGAACGGCGGCGCCGCTTCGGTGCGCGTCCCGGACAGGAGCGCGGTCAGCGCCAGCGCGTCGCTCACGTTGCCCGAGGCCGAGAGCGCGAAGCCGCTGACGGTCTGGTCGAACGCTGGGTTGGCGTCGTCGGCCAGGTCCTGCCAGGTGAGCGACTGCGACAGCGCGAAGCCGCCCACGGACTCCGACAAGGTCGCGTTGAGCCCGAGCAGCGAACGATCGGCGCCCGGCAGCTGGTGCCGGGGGTCGCCGTCGCTGCGGGTTCTCGTCAGGTTCGTGCCGAGCACGAGCTGGACCCGGTCGCCGAGCGGCGAGAAGAGGTTGAGGCCGGCGCCGTCTTCGACGACCTTGGCGCCGGTGCCGTCGGGCAGGCTGCCGCTCTCGAGGCGGCGCAGCTCGAGCGAGAGCGTGCTGCGCCCGATCGTCTTGCCCATCATGAGGTCGCCGCCGAAACGGTCGGGGACGGCGCCGGCCGTCAGCCCGAGGTTGGCCGGGTTGACCAGCTCGGCGTCGACCTGGCGCAGGTTGAAGGCGTAGTTCAAGGTCCCGAGCACGCCGCTCGCGCCGAGATGGAAGCCGTAGCCCTCGAGGTCGTCGCCCGGCGCGTCCGCCGCGCTCGAGAGCGTGCCGCGCGCGCCCTCGAACAGCAGCGTCAAGCCGGGTCCGAACGTCCAGCGCGAGAGCACGCCGATTGCCTCGGCCTCGGTGCTGGCGCCGGTCGACCAGGGGTCGCCGCCGCGCGCGCGCAGCCCGAAGACCCGGACGAGGGCGCGCGAAGCGTCGAGCGGCGCCTCCCAGCCGGCACCAGTGAGATTCTGGTCGAGGCCGACCAGGCCGCTGACCGCGCCGGCGGCGCCGTCGTGGAAGGTGTCGTAGTAGGAGAACGCTCCGGCCGGCGTCGTGATCTTGCCCAGCGCGCCGCCGCGCGCGAGCCCGGCGGCGAGGAACTCGCTCTGGTCGAGAAACTCGGGCGGCGAATAGCCGACGCGCGCCTCTTCGCGCCAGCCCGGCTGCAGCAGAGCGGATTCGAGCTGCCAGTTGCGGCTCTCTGACGCGGTCTCGTAACGGGGGTCGAGGTCCTTGCGCGCGCCGACGTCGCCGGTGCCCTTGAGCTGGAACGTCGCGGCCAGGAGATCGCTCCGCGCGGACAGCTGGATGCGACCGGCATCGCCGCCGACCTGTCCGTCCTCCTCGGTGTCGGTCGCCGAGCCGACCAGCGCGGCCTCCCAATCCGCGTGCCGCTCGGCCGTGGCAGGCGCCTCCTCTGCGTTCTCGCCGCCGTCCGAGCCCTTGGCGTCGACCGCCAGGGTCCAGCCGGTCGCCGCGCGGTCGAGCCGGAGGTCCGCCGTCCGGTACCTGGCACGAGTGTCGTTCGCCGCGCTATCCGGCGCGGCCGCGGCACCCTCCGCTGGGACGACGAGCGAGCGCCAAGCGGTCGGCTCGCCCAGCACTTCGCCCGGGAAGACCGCGGCGACGCGGTAGCGGTGCCGGCCTGGACCGAGCTCGGCGAGCGTCTCGGCGTCCGGACGCCACTGCGAAGCGGAGAGGCGCACGCGCCGCGAGCGCGCTCTCTCTCGCGCCGCGATCTCGATCTCGTAGCCCGAAGCGCCGGGCACCAGCGTCCAACGCACCAGCGGCGCCGGATCGCCGACCACGGCGCCCTCCTCGGGCGCGAGGATCTCGAGGCCGCTGAGACTCTCGACACTGACGATCACCGGCACCGGCTCGGTGGCCAGCCGCTGCGGATGCTCGACGACCAGCTCGAGCCGATGCTCGCCGAGGAAGGCGAGCGGAATCGGCAAGTTGGAAGTCACCTCGACCGGCAGGCCGCCGCTGGCGGTGACGACGAACTGGTCGAACGGGATGCCGTCGAGCCGCCACGTCCCTACGAGGGTGCCGAGGCCGGTGGTCGCCAGCACGGCGCGGGGGTGGAGCCGCGCGCCGTCGGCCATCGCCGCGTAGGGACGCGGGAAGACGATCGCGGCGGTGGTGACGGCGAGCGGGGCGGCGAGCGAGCTCGGCGGGCAGACGACGACCGCGGTGTTCCGCTCGGCGCGTCCGCCGTCGGGGTTGCGCAGGTCGATGCGATAGGAGCCGGTCGCCACCGCCGCCGCCGTCGCGACGACGATCTCGGCGAGAGTCGGCGAGAGCACCCGCGTGCTCGTGACGACCGGTCCGGGCGGAACCAGGGTGACCGTCGCGCCCGGCTGGAAGCGCAGACCGGTGAGCCGCACGAGGACGCCGGAGGTGCCCGCGGCGAGCACCGGTGGCGACGCGCTGGTGATCTCGGGCGGCGCCACCGCGACGGTGAGCGCGAGCGTGGCGCGCCGCGGCGTCGCCAGCCCTGCCGCGGTCGCGACGAAGGTCGCGTCGTGGCTCGCCGCCGGCGTGCCGGGCGCGGCGCGCAACCGGACCTCGCGCGAGCTCCCGGCGGTCAGCGTGAACGCCGGTGGCGTGAAGGCGACGCCGGCGATCGCGGGCGCGGTGACCGCGACGTTGCCGGCGAAGCCGCCGCTGCCGGTGACCGAGACGCGCACGGACGTCTCCTCGCCCGGCCGGAGCGTGGCTGCGGCGGGGGCGACGGAGAGATCGAAATCGGGCGCGGCGGCGACAGTGAGAGCGAGCTCCGCGGTGCGCGCGCCGGCGAGCTCGGGCGCCGTCGCGGTGAAGCGACCGGTGGTCGAGCCGGGCGGCGCATCCTTGCGCGCGCGGATCTCGACGGCGCGGGATTCGCCCGCGCGCAAAGTGAAGGTCGCGGGCGTGAAGGTGAGGAAGGGGAGCACCGGCGCGGCGACGGTCAGCGTTCCGCCGAAGCCGTTGGCGCCAGTCGCGCTCAGCATGACGCTCGCCGAAGCGCCCGCGGCCACCGTCACCTCGCGCGGCGACAGGGTGAGCGTGGCGTCGCCGGCGAGCGAGAGCGTCAGCACGACCTCCACGCTCTTGGCCGCGCCGGTCGTGGGGGTGTAGAGGAGTGTCACGGAGTGGCTGCCGACGCGTGCCGAGGCGTTGGCACGCGCCGCAAAGGTGGCCGCGGCGTAGCCGGGTGCGGCGAGCGTGGCGACGGCCGGGGTGAACGTCACGCCGTGCGGCAGGCCGATCGGCGTGATCGTCACGGTGGGCGAGGTGAAGCACTCCTGGGCCGCGATCGACGCCTGCAGCGACTGCGCGGCGCCGCCCGGCGAGAGGGTGAGCGCGACGGGCGCGGCGGTCGGCAGAAAATCACCGGCGACGACCTCGGCGGTCAGCGTGGCGGTGGTGTCGACTCCCGCCGCGGGGTCGGCGGCGCGCAGCACCAGGTGGCGCAGGCCGGGCGCGGCGCCCGCGGCGCGCACGCTCACCAGGATCGATCGCGCCGGCGGCAGCGGCGGCGTGGTCGGCGTCGCGGGCGAGACCTCGAGCCCCGGCGGCACGGCGAGCCAGGTGAGAGTCGGCGTGCCGGCGTAGCTCGACCCCGGGTCGAGGAGCAGGTTGCTGCCGGCCGGCGCGCCGCCGTCGCAGAGTTGGATCGCCGAGGGCGAGAAGGAGGCCCGGAGCTCGGGCGCCCGGACGATCACGGTCAGCGGGAAGGTCTTGGTCTGGGCGCCGAGCGCCACCCAGGTCGCGACCAGGGCGCCGCCGTAGGTACCGGGAGCGGTGCCGGGCGCGGCCGTGAAGGTGAAGGCCTGCGGCGGATAGGGGGGAGCGACGCTCCGAGGAGCGCCCCAGTCGATGCCGGCGGGCAGGCCGCTGAACGAGTAGGTGATCGTCTCTGTGAACCCGCCGCTGGCGAAGGTCGTGACGGTCGCCGTGCGTGTCTCGCCCGGCGACAGGGTCAGCGGATTCGGCGCCACCGCGGAGTCGAACGAAGGCGCCTGGACGATCAGGAGCAGCGAGCCGGTACCCGCGCCGAGATCGGGCGCCGTGGTGATCGGAATCGGGTAGCTGCCCGCCGGCGTCGCCGGCGTCGTGGCCAGGTTGAAGGTCACGGTCGCGGTGGTGACGCCGGTCATCACCATGAAGGTCACGGGCGACGGAACGGGCGAGACGCCGGCGGGAAGGCCGGACAGGATCAGCTCCGCGAGGCCGGTGAAGACCGGTGCCGGGTAGCTGAGGTTGACGGTTACCAGCGCGCTGCTGTCGCCGGCGTTGACCGTGACGGCGGGCGGCGAGACGACGACGGCCGCGCGCGCGGGTCCGGCGGCGAGCAGAAGGACGAGGGCGAAGTGGCGCCGGAGCGCGGCTCGATGCCGCCGACGGGCGGAGTCCTGCTCGCTCATCTTCCCTCCGAGCCGCGCGGGGGTTTCGTCGTCCCATCCGGCCCCGGGGCGTGGGGGGCCCCCGGGTCGATCTGCCGGAATCCGGCGAGGTCGCCGAGGCTGGTGATCCGCCCGCCGCGGACCTGGGCGGCGGCGCCGTTGCGGAAGTGATAGGTGCCGTCGGGAACCGGACGCCGCTCGCCGTTCGCCTCGACGAAGAGGAGCTCGCCCTCGACCAGGGCGACCGCCTCTCCGCTCGTGAGCGACGACGCGAGCGCCAGTCGTGGCGCCGGCAGGTCGAAGCGCCGATCGGCGGGGGCCGTGGCGCGTCCGGCGACGACGACGAGAGCTCCGCCCTGGCGGCGGTGATACTCGCCGTCGGCCGCGCGGGCGAGGCGCCCTCGGGTGTCGGGGAGGTAGAGGCGGCTGTCGAGGAGCACGGCGGTTCGTCCGTCGGCGAGGGCGTGGGCCTCGAGCCTGAGGTCGGCGGCGAAGGCCTGCGCTGCGATGGCCAACCCGACGACGAAACAGCTCCAGCTCCCTGACGCTCGTTGGTTCACGTGCGGCTCCGGCCTGTCTGCGATCGAGTCTCCCGATCCGTTCGGGATCACCCTAGGCCGCGACACGAAGGCCGGGCAGAGCATGTTCATGCGCTCCACGGCCACTCGAATCTGAGAGGATCGACAGCGACGCGAAGGCGAGCCGTGCGAATCGTCCCATCAGCGGTCGTCGTGGCAGCCGCGCTGGTCGCGGCCGTGCCGCCTCTCGCCTCCGAACGGCTGGCGATCCAGCGCTTTGCGCAAACCGAGGGCCTCGCCAGCGATCATGTCGCCTGCCTTCTCGAGGACTCGCGCGGGCTGCTCTGGATCGGCACCGGCAGCGGGCTCTCCCGCTTCGACGGCGAGCGCTTCGTGTCGTACTCGCGCGCCGACGGGCTGCCGCACTCTTCGATCCATCAGGTGCTCGAAGACGCCTCCGGCCACCTCTGGGTGGCGACTTCGGCGGGCCTCGCGCGGATGCTCGCCGCCCGCGACGGCGACGGCCGCCTCTTCCGGACCTATCGCTTCGGAGAATCTGGGCTCGGGGAGGTCGTCCGCGCGATCCTCGAGGACAGCGCCGGGCGGATCTGGGTGGCGGTCGGCGCCCGGCTCTTCCGCTCCACCGTCGAAGGGAACGACCTCGCCTTTCGCGAGGTGGAGCTCGGCATCGAGTGGCTGCGGGACGAAGCACGCGAGGTGCGCGATCTCGCCGAGGGGAGGGATGGCTCGATCTGGGTCGCGACCAGCCTGGCGCTCCTGCGTTTGTCCCCGGACGGGCGCCACACGCGCTACTCGGTCGAGGGGCCGCCCGATATCGCGAGCGTGCTCGACCTGCTGGTCGACAGCCGCGGTCGCCTCTGGCTCCTCGGGCACGGCGTCCTTGTTTTCCAACCCGATTCCTACGGCAACGTTCCTGCGACGCCGCTCGCGGGGCGGGCACGGCCCGTCGCCGCGGCGCTCGAGGAGTTGCCGCGCCGCGAAGGGGAAGTCGTTCGCCTCGAGGGAGTGCCGACCTCGGGCTTCACTTCCGCGCTCGAGCTGCGCGACGGCGAGATCTGGATCGCCAGCGTGTCCGCGCTCGACGTCGTCGGTGCCGGAGGCCCGCGGCGGCTCACCGAGCGGAACGGGCTCGGCACCAACCTGTTCTCGGCCCTGCTCGAGGATCGCGAAGGCAACGTCTGGATCGGCACGCGCGGGCGTGGCTTGTTGCGCCTCGATCGGCACGGCTTCGTGAGCTACGGCCAGGCCGAGGGCCTCGCCACGGAGAACGTGGCGTCGATCGTCCCGGACGGCCAGGGTGGCGTCCTGGTGATCGGCGCGCCGGCCGCGAGCTACGTGCACGTTCCACGCGGCGGCGGCTTCGAGGCGATCCCGATTCCGATCGACCGGGACCCGCCCCAGCCCGGTTGGGGGTGGAACCAGGTGACCTGGCTCGACTCGCGCGGCGAGTGGTGGGTGCCGACCGGCGACGGGCTCTACCGCTTCCCGCGCCTCGGCCGGGTCGAGGAGTTGGCGCGAGCGCGGCCGATCGCCCGCTACGGCGCCCGCGACGGTTTGGGCGCCGATCGCATCTTCCGCCTCTTCGAGGACTCCCGTGGCGATCTCTGGGTGGGGGCGTTCGGACCGACCCGCCTGGCGCGTTGGGAGCGCGCGACGGAGCGATTCCTGCGCTACGGCGCGGAAGACGGATTGCCTTCGAAGATCGGCACGGCGTTCGTGGAGGACGGCAGCGGAGCGGTCTGGATCGGCTTCTTCGAGGGTGGCGTCGCGCGCCACCGTCAGGGTCGCTTCGAGCTCTTCGGCGCCGCGGACGGGGTGCCCGCCGGCTTCGTCTCGACGCTCTTCGTCGACAGCGCCGGGGGCCTCTGGGTGGGCACCACCGAGGGCGGCCTGGCGCGCGCCGCCGAACCGTCGGCCGCGCGGCCGCGCTTCGAGCCGCCGGCGAGCGGGAGCGAACGGGCGCAGCAGGGCGTCCTGTGCCTGACCGAGGACCTCGCGGGGCGGATCTACGTCGGCACCGCGCGCGGCATCGACCGGTTCGATCCCGCCACGGGCACGCTGCGCCACTTCGACAGCGCCAACGGCTTGATCGGCAACGAGGTGATCTCGGCCCGGCGCGACGGCGCCGGCGATCTCTGGTTTGCGACCTCCGCCGGCGTCTCGCGCCTGCATCCCGTCGCGGAGGGCCCCGTGCGCCCGCCCCGCCTGCTGATCACCGAGCTGCGGGCGGGCGGAGAAGCGCTGCCGATCGCCGAGCTCGGAGTCGCTAGTCTGCCGCCCTTCCGCGTCGAGGCGGGGATCTACGAGCTCGAGATCGGCTTCGGCGCGATCGATCTCTCGGCGATCGGCGGGCTGCAGTACCAGACTTCGCTCGACGGACGGAACGGCGGCGAGTGGGACCGGCCGTCGCGCGAGCGGCGCGTGCACCTCGTCGGCCTCGGACCCGGCGACTACCTCTTCCGGGTGCGCGCCCTGCGCGGCGACGGGGTCAGCAGCGAGCCGATCGCCGTCGCCTTCACCGTGCTGCCGCCGTTCTGGCGGCGGGGGTGGTTCGTCGGCGCCACCATGGTGGCGTTGCTCGGCACGGTGGTCGGCGCGACGCGTCTCCGGCTGCGCCGGCTGGCGGCGCTGCAGCGGGTGCGCGAGCGCATCTCCGCCGATCTGCACGACGAGCTCGGCCTGTCGCTCTCGCGCATCGCGATGTTGAGCGAGGTGGCGCGACGGCGGGCCGGCGCGGCGGCCGAGGAGGAGCTCGTCGCGATCGGCGACTCGGCGCGCGAGTTGATCGACGCGACCAGCGACATGGCGTGGGCGCTCGATCCGCGGCGAGACGATCTCGGTAGCCTCATGGCCCGCTTGCGGCGGCTCGCGTCGGATGTCTTCGAAGGGGCCGGTGTCTCCTGGTCGTTCGAGGCGCCGGAAGAGTGCGATCAGCTACCGATCCGCGCCGAGGTGCGGCGGCATCTCCTGCTCATCCTCAAAGAGGCGCTACACAACGCGGCGCGCCATGCGCACGCCCGGACCGTCCGCCTCGAGATCGCGGTGCGCGAGGGCTGGCTCGACGCCGAGGTGCGCGACGACGGGCGCGGCTTCGACCCGGCCGCGAAGCGGGCCGGGGCCGACGGCAGTGGCCTCGCGGGCATGGCGCGCCGCGCCGCGGAGCTGGGTGGCGAAGTGGATGTCATATCGATGCCCGGTCGAGGGACGCGCGTGCGGGTCCGCGCGCGCATCGGCCGATGAGGGATCGCCGCCACGGCGCGGGGCGGCGGCAGCGCGGGAGGGCGGAATGAACGGAGCGGATGGAACGATCGGCGTGGCGCTGGTGGAGGACGACCGGACGACCCGGGACGCGCTGCGGGTTCTGGTGGACGGAACGCCCGGGTTCCGCTGCCTCGCGACGCACGGCTCGATCGAGGATGTCGAGCGCAGCCCGAGGCGAGAAGGAATCGACGTCGTGCTGCTCGACATCAACCTGCCCGGTGTTCCGGGCAGCGAGGGCGTACCCCTGGTCAAGGAGCGCTACCCGGGCGCGGTGGTGCTGATGCTCACCGTCTTCGAAGACGAGAGCCGCATCTTCAGGTCTCTGTGCAACGGCGCGCGCGGCTACCTGCTGAAGCGAACGCCGCCCGCGAAGCTACTCGAGTCGGTGCGCGAGGCGGCCGCGGGCGGCGCGCCGATGTCACCGGAGATCGCGACCAAGGTGATTGCGCTGTTCGCGCGCATCGCGCCGCCGGTGGAGCTCGACTGCCACCTGACGCCGCAGGAGGTCCGGCTGCTGCACCAGCTCGCCAAGGGGCACGGCTACCAGAAGGCCGCCGAGGAGCTGGGTGTTTCGATCAACACCGTGCGCAACCACGTGCGCGCGATCTACGAAAAACTCCACGTCCATTCGAAGTCCGCGGCGGTCGCGAAGGCGCTGCGCGCCGGACTGATCTGAGGCGCGTTCGCCTCGGGTCGATAGGTCGCCGGAGCGCGCCCGGGCGGCTGGGGCTCCTCACTTCGGCGACACCCGTGAGCTGGACCGCGTCAGTTGATGGTGCCGGGCACGGCCAGGGTGAAGGGCTCGATGCGGGCCTCGAAACGCTCGCCGGAACCCTCGAGCTCCATCACGTAGTGCCCCTCCATCGTCCCGACCGGAGTCTTCAGCGGACAGAAGCTGGTGTACTCGAACGAATCGCCCGGAGCGAGCGTCGGGGTCTCGCCGACCACGCCCGGCCCCTCGACCCGCTGCACCTCGCCGTCGGCGTCGGTGATGACCCATCGGCGGGAAAGGAGCTGAGCGGTCTCACCGCTCTGGTTCGAGATGAGCACCCGGTAGGAGAAGAAGTAGTAGCTCTCGC
The DNA here is from genome assembly GCA_963700315.1 of uncultured Acidobacteriota bacterium. Classification (GTDB taxonomy): domain Bacteria; phylum Acidobacteriota; class Thermoanaerobaculia; order Multivoradales; family JAGPDF01; genus JACTMI01. The sequence goes on from CAVOXC010000017.1 coordinate 109,281, forward strand.
GCGGCGAGCTGCGCTCCTCTTCGTACTGGCTGCGGACTCGGATGCGGATGCCGCGGGTCGACGTGTCGCTCAAGCGCTCTCCCGTGCGGTGCGTGGGCCTTGCTGAGGATAGCCCCGCTCGCTCGCTCGCGCCAGGAGCGCAGGTCGAATCGACATCGAGCCCCGATCCTGCTTTGCACTGCAAAGTACTTGACAACGATGGGCGGCAGCCCCTAGGATGGCGACATGTCGCGTCGCACGCTTGGTGAACCGGTGGCCGCGCCGCTCGCTGCGCGCGCCGAACGCGAGCTCGAGTTCATCCGGCGGACGATGGAGCGCACTTCGGGCTTCACCGCGGTGCCCGGGTGGGGCGGCGTCGGGATGGGCACCGTCGGGCTCGCTGCGGCCGCGCTCGCTCCCCGCCAGGCGACGACACGCGCGTGGTTGGCCACCTGGCTGCTCGCGGCGGGCGTGGCGTTCGCGCTCGGGGTCTTTTCGATCGCGCGCAAGGCGGCGCGGGCGGGTGTCGATCTGCTCGGCCACGCCGCGCGCAGCTTCGCGGCGGCGCTGGTGCCGGCGCTCGCGGTCGGCGCGCTGTTGACGGCGATCCTCTACCGGGCCGGCCAGAGCGATCTGTTGCCCGGGGTCTGGCTCTCGCTCTACGGCGTGGGCGTCGCCGCCGCCGGCGCGTTCTCGGTGCCCGCCGTGCCGATCCAGGGGGCTTGTCTGATCGGGCTGGGGGCGATCGCGCTGGTCGTGCCGCGTCTCGCCGACCCGTGGCTCCTCGGTCTCGGCTTCGGCTTCCTCCAGATCGGCTTCGGTTTTCACATCGCGCGACGGCATGGCGGCTGAGCGCAGGGCTCCGCGCAGGGGCGGCGCGAAAGGCCGGCCGGCGAGCGAGCCGGCGCCACGCCGCGCGGCGGCCGGCGCCGCGGCCGCTCGCGAGCTCGATCGGCTGATCCACGAGCGGGTCCGGCTCGGCATCGTGTCGGCGCTCGCCGCGGCGCCGGTGCTCTCGTTCAGCGAGCTCAAACGGCTGCTCGAAGTCTCGGACGGCAATCTCTCGGTGCATGCGCGCAAGCTCGAGGACGCAGGCTACCTCTCCTGCAGCAAGGGGTTCGACGGCCGCACGCCGAAGACCGAATACCGCCTCACAGCCGCGGGTCGCCGCGCGCTCGCGACCTATCTCGACCACATGTCGGCGCTGATCGGCGCCGCCAGAAGCGGCCCGAAAGGGTAGAGGAGGGATCGATGGCCGGCTGCCAGGAGGATCTCGTGCTCAGATACTTTACGAAACAAAGTACACTGCCACCCTCGGAGGGGGGGCGGTGACCGCGCTCATGCTCGCCTATGCCTTCGCCGTACCGGCTGCCAGCGGCGGGACTCCGGCCGAGGTTTCGGCGATGGTCTCGCGCGCTTCCAACTTTGCCGTCGTGCCTCCGCCGCTCGCCGCCCTCGCCTTTCTGGGGATCGCCGGGCTCGGGCTGCTCCTGCTCGCGGCGAGCGCGTACTCCGCTCTCCGATCCCAGCCGTTGCGGGCCCGCCGCCTTTTCGCTGGCGCCCTCGGGCTCGGCGTTACGTACGGCCTGGCGCTGGTGGGAGTGGCTTTCGCGGGCGGGGAGGTGACGCTGCCGACCGGAGGGGAGAAGTACTTCTGCGAGATCGACTGCCACCTGGCGTACTCCGTCGAGTCGATCGAGCGCGTCGAGGAGGCTGGCGGCGAAGCGACGGAAGCGCTCTGGACGGTCACTTTGCGCACCCGATTCGACGAGAGCACCATCGCTTCGTTCCGGTCGCGCGAGGCGCCGCTCTGGCCCAACCCGCGCCGGGCCTGGGTGGAAGACGAGGGGGGAGAGCGGTACGAGCGGTCGCGCGTCGCCGAGCAAGCACTGCCGGAAACGGCGGAGACGTACTCCGAATGGGATCAGCCCCTCCGTCCGGGGGAGAGCTATCGGACCCGGCTCGCGTTCACTCTGCCCGCGGGCCGGCGGCCGCAGCGGCTCCTGCTTGTCGATCCCGAGTGGGTCTCCCGGCTCCTGCTCGGCAGCGAGACCAGCCCATGGCACGCCCAGGTCTGGCTACGGCTGCCCGGGTGAGCCAGGTCCGCACCTCACGGCAAGAGCGCCGCGGCGCCGACGAGACGCCCGGTCTCGAGGCGCTTCGCCGCGTCCGCCGCCAGATCGACCGGGAAATCGCGCAGGCCGAACGCTTCCTCGATCTCCCGGTGCCTGTCGCGGCCTACTCCGGTCGCCGTCAGGGTGGGTCATTGTTTTCGAACCGAGCCTGAGCGGCGGACCCAGACGGTCCCGCCGATGCCGAGCAGCGCCAGGCCGGCGAGCGCCACGCCGAGGGAAAACGACCGCGGCCGGTAGATGAGATGGATCCTCTGCTCGCCGGCCGGGACCCGGAAGCCGAGGAAGGCGAGGTTGGCGAAGCGGAGCGGGATCTCGCGACCCTCTCCGTCGATCGCGCGCCAACCCTGCCAGTAGGTCTCCGAGACGACGATCCACGCCGGCTCTTCGGCGTCGACGTCGAGCCAGAGGTCGGGGCCGTCGGCCCGAGCCGAGACCCGCGCGCGGCCGTTCTCGACGACCCCGAAAGGGCCGTCGTCGGCCTCGATCCAGGCGATCTCGGAGAAGTCGCTCGCGCGCGCCATCGACTCTCGTGTCGTCGCCCACGGCTCGCTGCTCGAGACCCGGACCACCTGCCGCGGAGCGAAGGCGCGGGGCAGCGCGCCGGGATTCTCGAAGATCGCGGCGTTGGCGCCGCGGACCACCAGCCGCCAGCCGGTCGGCTGCGGAGCGTCGGGCTCGGCGATCGCGAAGCGGACGTTCGACGCCGAGAGGAAGGGTGCGCCGAGATCGTCGACGCGGCAGAACCAGATCCCCTGCGCGATGCACCAGAGCGGCTGCGTCGCCGCCCAACGCCGGTGGCTCATCGGCTGGGGGGCGCGCACGTCCTCGAGCTCGTAGAGCGCCGACTGGGCGGGGACCATGGCGAAGCCGAGGCCGGTGACCCGATAGGGCTCGCCCGCCGCGGGCAGGGTCCGGAGCTCCTCGACCGGCGGATAGAAGAGCTGGGCGGGGAAGGCGTGGTAGAGGCGCGGAAGCTCGAGCGTGTGGCCGACCAGGAGGAGCGCGACCCAGGACAGCGCGAGCGCTCGCCGGTTCCGGCGCAACAGGTATCCGGCAAGGGCGGCGAGCAGCACCGGCAGCACCAGCCAGAGGAGGCCCCGGTCGTGTGCCGCGGAGTCGAGTCCGTGGCGCGCCATCGCCGTGCGCCAGAGGACGCCGCCGACGAGCAGCGCCAGGCCTGTCCCGGCGATGGCCAGCGAGACGCGGGCGCCGCTCGTCTGGAGCGCCGCCTCGAATCCGAGCGCCGCCAGCACCGCCAGGCAGAAAGCGGCGACGCCGGCGAGCCGGCCGTTGAGCGCCATGTCGAAGAGCGGCAGGCGGCCGACGCCCCCTGCGATCCCGGGCAGACCGATGCTGACGGCGAACGAGAACAGGCCGAGCGCGGCGAACGGCCAGCGCTCCGGACGCGCGCGCGGCGAGCAACAGGCGAAGAGCGCCAGAGCGAGGGCGAGGCCACCGGCGAAAACACCGGATGCGTCGTCGAAGCGCGCCGGCAGGTCCTCGCCGCGCGGGCTCCAGTGCTGTCCGAAGGCGTGGGGGTAGAGCGCTCCGAGCGCGCTCGCCGCCGCTTCGCCCAGTGGCAGACTGTTCTGGTGCGCCGCCGAGCCCGCGCGGCGCAGCGCGAAGTCGTGGGTCTGCGGCAGGGCCTCGAGGAAGGGCAGCAGCGCCGGCGCCGCCAGCGCCGCCGCCAGGAGGCCGGCACCGACCGCGCCGCCGATCGCCCGCAGCCGCCGGGAGGCGTCAGGCGAGTGACGAAGCTCCCAGAGGAAGATCAACCCCACCGCGCCGGCGAGATGCAGCAGCGACTCGGGATGGCCGGCGACAAGCGCCAGGGTCCAGCCGGCCGTCTGCGCCGCGAATCCTCCCGGGCGGCCCCGCGCCAGCCGCCGGGCGCCGAGCAGCACCAGCGGCAGGGCGACGAAGACCGAGGCGAGCGGCCAGGCAGACCAGAACGTGACGAACCCCGAGAGCATCCAGACCGCGGCGCCGAAGAGCGCCGCCGCCTCTTCGAGACCGAGCTCGGCGAGGTAGAGGAAGCCGAAGAGCGCCGCCAGGAAGAGGGTGAGGCAGCAGCCGTAGGTGAAGGCCGTAGCGAGCGGCAGGAGAAACCCGATCCAGACCCGCGGATGGAACGGCGCCGGCTGCGCGGCGCCGAGGAGGATGTCGCCGGAGCCCGAGAAGCGGTTCCAGAGCGGCGGATGACCGGTGCGGACGGCCTCCCGCACCGCCTTGCGCCAGGGCACCACTTCGCAGATGTGGTCGAGCAGGATGCCGTTCTCGTATTGGGCGGCGGCGAGTGGCAGCTCCCCGGCGCGCGCATGCAGCGGCGCCGTGGTGTAGGCGAGGTTGAGCCCTCCCCAGAAGCCACCGGTGAAGAGCGCTGGCGCCGCGAGCACCAGCGGCAGCAAGACGAGCGCCGCCGAGGCGCGCAGAGAGATCGGCCGGAGCGTGCGACGGACCAGCCAGAGAGCGAGGCCGCAGGTGCCGGCATACACGGCGATCAGGCGCAGGGCGTCCATCGGGAAGGGGCAGGCTACAGCACGCGATCGCCGAACGAGCGAGAAAGCGCGGTAGCCGCGAGGTCGTCAGGGTGGAGCTGTCCGTTGCTCGCGCCAGAGCCAGAAGGCGAGCGCGGCCAGGCCGAGGACCGCGAGCTCGCTCGGCCACATCGGCACGACCACCGTTCCGGCGGTGACGGAAACCGCGAAGATGACGCGAAGAAGGTGGGCGAGTGCGACGATCAGCAGGAATGCCAGGCTCGTCAGGGCTGCCGGCTTCATCTTGTCCTCCTTTCGGAGACCCGACAGCACTCTCTCACGGTCCGAGAGTCGATCCTGGTCGCCCACCAAGGGCACTCTTCGGAGCGAGCGGCGCCGGCTCCGGCGCGGTGGGCTAGCATGCGGCCCAGCAAAGGAATCCGAGGGCCTCGCAGGGGGATTCGTCCGGCGGCAAGTGGCGCAGAGTCATGGCCAATAGCGCTCCGACTAGCGACAGTACGCTGTCGCACGTCCCCCGCCGACGGCGGCTGCGCGGCCTGATCTGGTCGATCGCGACGGTCCTGCTCGTCTCCCTGGCGGCTTGGCGCGCGGCGAGCTGGGCCCGTGGCCGCGCCCTCGGCGACTTGCGCAATATCGATATCGATTCGGAGACCGTGCCGCTCGCGCTTTCAATCGCCGCTTCACTGTAGGACGTGCTGTGAGGTGACCCACAGCCGAGACTCGAGCGGAGCCGGTGCCGGCAGCTGCACGGGCGATCGCTCCCACGAACGGATTGGAGGAGGAATGATGACCCGACGCACTCTGATGGCGGCAGCGGCGATGGCATCGCTGCTGTGCATGGCGCCGCCGACCTTCGCCAAGGAGCGGCTGGCATTCTCCGGTGGCCCCGAGGGTGGGACCTTCCAGTACTTCTCCAACGGCATCGCCAGCCGCCTGTCGAGAGACCTCCCGGAGGTCGAGGTGTCGAACATGGCTTCCGCCGGCTCGCTCGAGAACCTGCGGCGGGTCAACTCCGGCGAGGCCGACTTCGGCATCGTCTACTCGGGCGACGTCTACCTCGCCCGCAACGGCAAGCTCACCAAGGACACCAAGGAGTACAAGAACGTCCTCGCGGTGTCCTACCTCTACGGCGCCCCCGCCCACCTGGTGGTGCTCGCCGGCAGCGGCATCGACTCGGTCGCCGATCTGGCCGGCAAGCGCGTCGCCGTCGGCGGCGCAGGCTCCGGCGCCGCTACCGCGGCGCAGCGCTACTTCACGCTCGCTCGGGCCTGTTGGGACAAGATGCAGGTCGAGTACATCGGCTACAGCGAGGCGGCGTCGGCGATGGGCGACAAGCTGATCGACGGCTTCTGGGTGTTCGCCGGCTACCCGATGGCGGCGGTGATCCAGGCGGCGGCGAGCAACCCGATCAAGCTCCTGCCGCTGGTCGAGGCGGGCGAGAAGGCGGGCTTCTTCGGCGAGTACCCGTTCTACAGCCATCTGACCATTCCCAAGGGCACCTACAGCGGCGTCGACTACGACGTGCCGTCGTTCCAGGACTCGGCGCTCTGGGTCGCCGGCAAGCACGTCAAGGACGCCACCGTCAAGGCCGCGGTGCGGACATCTACTCCAAGGAAGGCCTCGCCTACATGGTCAAGGTGAAGAGCACGGCCAAGGAGATGAGCGTCGAAGCCGGCCTCAAAGGAGTCGTCACTCCGGTCCATCCCGGCGCCGCGAGGTTCTGGGCGGAGCAGGGACTGACGCTCGACGCCGCGCAGAAGGGCGAGTAGCTCCGGACCGGCCCAGGACCAGGTGACGCGGGGGGCACGATGAGCGACGAGATGGAAGAACTGGCTCCGGCGCTGGATGCCGAGGAGCAGGCCAAGCTCAATGCTCTGCTCGAGAAGGACGCCAAGACCGGACGCGATCCCGTCGGGTTCTGGAAGGCGATCGTCGCCCTGCTCGGCGGGGCGATGGTCGTCTTCTACTTCTACTCCGCCGGGATCGCCTCGGTGGCGACCCAGTACCATCGCGGCGTCTACGTCTTCCTCACCTACGTCCTGGTCTTCCTGCTCTATCCCGCCGGCAAGACCGCCGGTGCGCGCCGGCCTGATGTCGATTCTCGGCGCGATCCTCGCGGGAATCGGCGGCGTCTGGTTCTACGGGAGCGCGGCGGCGTTCCACGCGCGCGTGGCTCAGATCGGCGAGGCCTGGGCCGACGGCGGAATGGCCGCCGCCGCCGGGCGCGCCGCCGGGCTCTGGCCACTCCTGGTGGTAGCGCTCGCGGCGGCGGTGGCGATCTTCGTTGCCGACGGCCGTGCGATGGCGAGATGGCCGCGCCACCCGGCGCCTTCGGACGTGCTGTTCGCGCTCGCCTCCGCCGGCGCCGTCTACTACTGGATCCACGAGTTCGAGAACCTGAACTTCCGCGCCGGCGCCGAGAACGAGCTCGACGCTCTGATCAGCATCGTCGGCATTCTGCTGTCGCTGGAGGTGTGCCGGCGGGTGCTCGGCTGGGCGATGACCATGATCGGCGTGAGCTTGCTCGCCTACGCCTACTTCGGCCCCTACTTCCCGGAGGTCATCGCCCATCGCGGCTTCGGCGTCGAGCGCCTGTGCACCTCGCTGTTCATCACCACCAACGGCGTCTTCGGGGTGATGGCGAGCGTGCTCGCCACCTACGTCATCCTCTTCATCTTCTTCGGCGCCTTCCTGCAGAAGTCGGGCGCCGGCAAGTTCTTCATCGACGTCCCGATGTCGCTGGCGGGCAAGACGACCGGCGGCCCGGCCAAGGTCGCCGTCATCGCCTCGGCGCTCTTCGGCTCGGTGTCGGGCAGCGCGATCGCCAACACCGTCTCCACCGGGGCTTTCACCATTCCGCTTGATGAAGCGAGCCGGTTTCCGGCCCCACGTCGCCGGCGCCATCGAGCCGGCCGCATCGATCGGCGGCATGTTCATGCCTCCGGTCATGGGCGCCGGCGGCTTCCTGATGGCGGAGCTGACCGAGACCCCGTACGCCCACATCATGCTGATCTCGATCGCACCCGCCCTGCTCTACTTCTTCTCGGTCTTCTGCATGATCCACTTCGAGGCGAAGAAGCACAACATCCAGGGACTGATCGAGGCCGACGCTCCGCACTGGACGGTCGTTCTCAAGCGGGAGTGGTACTTCGTGCTGCCGCTGGTGATCATCACCGTGCTGATGGTCATGGGGCGATCGCCGGGCAACTCGGCGTTCTGGGCGACGCTGTCGTGCATCGCCGTGAGCTGGGTGCGCAAAGAGACCCGGATGGGGCCGCGGGAGATCTGGGAGGCGATCCAGACCGGCGCCAGCAACACCCTGATCATCGGCGCCACGCTGGGCGTCATCGGCATCATCGTCGGCACGATCTCGCTGACCGGCATCGGTCTCAAGTTCTCCGACATCATCATCTCGCTGGCGAACGGCAATCTGCTTGCCGGCGATCTTCCTCGTCGGCCTGGCCTCGCTGGTGCTGGGCATGGGGGTGCCGGTCACCGCCGCCTACCTGATCACCGCCGTGCTGGCGGTACCGCCGCTGATGGAGATGGGGGTGGTGCTGATCGCGGCGCACATGATCGTCTACTGGTTCAGCCAGGACTCCAACATCACCCCGCCGGTCTGCGTTGCCGCCTACGCCGGCGCCGCGATCGCCGGCTCCGATCCGTGGAAGACCGGTTGGACCGCGTTCAAGTTCGCCAAGCTGTTGTACGTGATGCCGCTGCTGTTCGCCTTCACGCCGGCGATCCTGTTCGAGGGCAAGGCGATCCACGTGCCGCCCGTCGACGACACGGTGATGGGCGCGATGGTGACCAGCCTCGAGGTCAAGGTCGGCGACGAATTCTCCGAAGGCGACGTGGTCGCCACCATTCTCGACGGCGAGACGACCAAGAACGTCGTTGCGGTCCGCGACGGTGTCATCAAGGAGCTGGTCGTCAACCAGGGTCAGTTCATCACCGGCGGCGCCGTTCTCGCCGAGACGCGCGCCAAGCCCTTCAACATCTTCTCGTCCATCTTCTCCGCTCTGCTCGGCACCATGGCGTTCTCGGCGCTGACGATGTTCTATTTCCTCCGCAAGACCTCGACGGTGGAGTGGCTGCTGCTGGCGGCCGCGACGTTCCTGCTCTACTGGCCGACGTTCGTCACCGACGGCATCGGCCTCGCCCTCGTCGCCGTCGTCTATCTGAGCCAGAAGGCCAAGATCAAGCGCGAGCCCCTCGTGGCCGCAGCCTGAGCGAGACGCCATGCTCCCCGACATCAAGACGATCCTCTACTGCACGCAGATGAAACCCAACGCGCTCGACGTCGGATCCGACCCCCTGACCGGCCGCTGATCGTCCGAGCGTCTGCAGAAGCGACCGGAAGAGCGGCGGACCGCGGTCGCCGGTCGGCATCGAGCGCCGCTTGCTCGATCGCCGGGCCTCCGGTCGAATCCGAGGGTCCGGGCCCCGATTGGACACGGGGCCGCCCTTCGTGACAGAGTATCGCTGAGGTCCAATTGCCCGGTGAGTGCCACCGAGTGGGCGATCTCAACACAACAAGTGTAGATGGGCGCGGTTCGCCGGCTCAAACTACAGAACAGGAGCAGGTCGAACATGCGTGTAAAAGGTACTGTCAAGTGGTTCAACGAAGCGAAGGGCTACGGATTCATCACTCGCGAGGACGGTGAGAAGGACTGTTTCGTCCATCACGCCGCGATCGCCGGCGAGGGCTTCAAGAACCTCGCCGAGGGTGAAGCGGTCGAGTTCGACGTCGTGCAGGGCGAAAAGGGCCCGGCGGCGCAGAACGTGACGCGGGTCTGAGCCGCAAATCCTGAAGTTTCAGGGCCGGTTCGCCGAAGGGCGAGCCGGCCCTTTTTCATGCCTCGCGAGGCGTCGGCGCCAGCTGGCGGCTCAGGGGTGAACCGACCAGCGGCAGAGCGAGCCGAGCTCGAAGTCGTCCGAGGCGATCCAGTCGATCCTGCCGAGGTAGACGCGGTCGAGGTCGACCGAGAAGGGCGTGGCCGAGGCGAGCGCGGCGTCGATGGTCAGGTAGACCGCGGCGACGCTCGAAGCGGGGATGGTCGACGCTCCCCCGACCTCGACCCACGAGGCGCTGGTGGGCCCGAAGTCGATGAAGGGGCTGAAGGTGCCGCACGAGCTGCAGCCGGCGTCGCTGCAATAGGTGAAGTAGACGCGGAGGAACTGGGCGCCCACGCGGTACCGGAGCGACGCGTAGAGCGTCTCCCCCGGGGTCACGGCGACGCAGTCCGTCGGTCGCGTGCTGAAGGCTTGGAAGTCGGGCGAGGTCGTGACCGACATCGCCGTCAGGCTGCCCGAGTTGGCGCACTGATCGGCGTCGTCGGCGCTCCACTGCTGGCCCGACGAGGTGTCGTGGTACCAGTCCAGGTCGTTGACGTCGAAGTCGGGGTTGGACAAGAGATTCTGCGCTGTTGCGGGCGTCGCCAGAACGATCAGGAGAAGCGTTGCGAGAGCCAGGGCGGAAACGGAGTTGGAGCGGGTGCTGCGCATCGGGTTCTCCTCGATGGGGTGCCACTGCGGCGGCGGATCCTACGCCCGTTCGGTCGAATTGACGAGGAGATTCTTGGTGCCCAGCCGGGTCAGGCGATCCAGACCGTCTTGACGTTGACGAGCTCGCGCAGCCCCTCGCGCGACAACTCGCGGCCGAATCCCGACTCCTTGACACCCCCGAACGGCAGACGCGGATCCGACCTGACCAAGCCGTTGACGATGACCGAGCCGCTCTCGAGCCGCCGGACGAACCGTTCGGCGCGTTCTGTGCGCACAGTCCCGCGGCGGCGGCGACGGCGCGCCCTTGTGTCAACGGCTTGCCCATCGCTGTTGCCATCGGGGCCGCCAGCTCCGCGCTCTCGCGCTCGAGCTGGTCGGCGATGGCGAGGAGGGCCTCCGCGCGCTCGTCCAGGGGGGTCGAGCGCCAGCGCTCGAACGCCGTGGCCGACCGGCGCAGCGCCGCTTCGACTGCCCCTTCGGACGCGGTTGGAAAGCTCTCGAGCAGGAGCCCGGTCGTGGGATCGAGAGTGCGGTAGATCGGGTGGCCTCGTCTGGCGCTCGCGGTGAGCGTCCTCGTCGGCGATCCAGTAGCAGACCGATCGTAGCGGAGCGGTGCCGGAGGTGGACCCCCCGCTGCGCCACGACACCACGAGTCGACGGGCGGCCTGCCCGCTGTGGGAGACTGCCCTCGTGCCGTCCGGCTCCCATCCAGCGATCGGGCGAAGAGGGCCACGAAACCGTGCCGCCTGGCACGAGGCCCGCGCGCGCGCCCGCATCCGTCGCCGAGCTCGGCCATGAACCGCGTCCACGTCTGGCTCGAGCGCCTCCTCGGCTTGGAGCCGGAGACCACGTCGCGTCTCCTGACCACGGCCGTCGCGATCCTTCTAGTGGTTCTGATTCGCCAGGCCATCCTGCGGCCGATCCAACGCCGGGTGACGGACCCGACGTTGCTCTACCGTTGGCGCAAGGCCAGCAGCTACGTCGGCACCGGCGTGATCCTGCTGATCGCCATGCGGATCTGGTTTCCCGGACTTCGTGGCGTCTCCACGTTTCTCGGCTTGCTCACGGCCGGCCTCGCGATCGCGTTGCGCGACCCGATCGTCAATCTGGCCGGCTGGGCCTTCATCCTCTGGCGCAAACCCTTCGAGGTCGGCGACCGGATCCAGATCGGCGCGCACGCGGGCGACGTGATCGACGTGCGGATCTTCCAGTTCACCTTGATGGAGATCGGCAACTGGGTCGCCGCCGACCAGAGCACCGGCCGCGTCATCCACGTACCCAACGGCAAGGTCTTCGTCGAGACCACGGCCAACTTCACCAAGGGCTTCCAGTACATCTGGAACGAGCTGCCGGTTCTCGTGACCTTCGAGAGCGACTGGCGCAAGGCCAAGGCGATCTTCCGCGAGATCGCCGCCCGCCATGCGGAGCATCTCGGCGAGGCGGCGCAGGAGCGCGTTCGCGCGGCGGCTCAGAAGTACATGATTCTCTACTCCAAGCTGACTCCCACCGTCTACACGAGCGTCGCCGACAGCGGCGTCCTGTTGACGATCCGCTACCTGACCGAGCCGCGCAAGCGCAGGTCGAGCGCCGAGGTCATCTGGGAGGAGATCCTCGACGCATTGGCACGCTGCGACGACATCGATTTCGCCTATCCGACCCAGCGCTTCTACGAGAATCCGGTCGAGGGCAAGCCGGGGAAGCGTGACGGCGCCGTCGAAGGGGCGGCGGAAGGCCGTGTGGATCCGCCGGATCCTCCGGCGACAGCCGCGTCGCCTCGCTCCTGAACTGCCCCTTCTCCAGCTCGAGGCGTCGCCGGTCTCCTGGTCGTCGCAGCAGAAGCTCCGGGCCGACTGGGTGCCAGCCGCTTGGTTGGCGGCGCGGGGGTCGGGGCGGGCCGGGAGCGTCAGCGCAGCTCGACCCGGATTCTGGCGTCGACGAGGAGGAGGGTTTCGATTCCGGCGTCGACCGGTGTCAGGTCGCCGACCCGAACTCCCGCGACCTCTCCCTGGAGCCAGATTGCTGGAGCGACCTCGCGGTTGACGGCGCGGAGCAGCGCGTTCTGGATCTCCGCGAGTCGGTCGCCGAGATCGAGGCGGCCCTGCTCTTCGACCGCCACGGCAAGCGCCTTCTCGGCGAGGCGACCCATCGCGCCGCCGAAGCGGCCCGAGGTCTCGATCGTGGCCTCGACATCGTTCAGCACCACGGTCCTACCGTCCGGTTCGAGACGAACGCGGCCGACGACGAAGGCGATGCCGTCGACGAGCCCGCTCACTCTCATTTCGACTCCCACCGCTTCGCCGCTGCGATAGGCGCGCGCCGAGTCGATGCGCAGCCCGGTGCGGCCGAGGATGCTGAGCTCCGTGCCGACGAGCGCGGTAGCGAGCTGCTCGCCCACCTCGTCGTACGTGGCGACGAGCGGCACCTGCAGCCGCAACTGTTGATCGCGGACGGCGGCGAGACGGAGGTCCGGGAGAGGCACGCTCTGCTCTCGGAGGGGCTCGGCGAGCGTTACTTCCGGGTCGAGCGCGAGCCCGATGGCCGTCTCCAGCGTCTCGCCGCTTCCGCCGATCGGCGCTGCGGCCATGCTGCGCGGACGCAGCCGCAACCAGGTGCCGGGCGCCAGCTCGACCGGCTCGCCGAGCGCATGCCAGAGCGTCTCGACGCGGCGGAGCGCCGCTGCGCGCTCGGCGAGCACCGCGTCGATCGCGGTCGCGGTCGCTTCCAGCCGGCCGGCGAGACCGGCCTCGAGGACGGGTCCGAGATCGGTGCCGTCCTCGAGTCGGCAGAGGTCGAGCAGCTCGGGCGGGCTGAAGCGCGTGAGCGTCGCTAGGGTCCAGTCCGGCGACCACGCGACTTCCACGCGGGCCTCGAGTCGCGCGCGCCGCGGCCACTCATCGCCGTAGCCGCAGCGCCCCTCGACCATCGCGCCCGTCGGCCGCGTGAGCTCGACTCGCATCCGGTACTGCACCTCGTCGAAGGCGATCGCGAATCCGCCGTCGACCACCGCGACGGTCGCCGGCCCGCGAAAGAAGTAGATCTGGAACCGGAGCTTCGATCCGTCCGCGAGCGGCTTGCCCTCTTTCCAGACCGACTCCCAATCGGTCTCGACAGGAAACGCCTCCCCGATCGCCGGCAGCAACAGCCCCGCCGGAAACCGGATCGGCAGCGCCACCACCGAGGCCGGCGCCGCCTCGCCGTTCGCGGCGGCCACCACCCCCGGAGTGGCCCCGAAACAGCAGATCAATGAAACAGAGCCGGCGAAGCGAAGACGACGCGAGCGAATCATGCACGCGATCTAACTTCGGAATGGCCCGAAGCGCAAGGCCAGGGCCACCTCCCGCTATCGGCCAACGTGCCGGCGGACGGGCGACCCATCACGGCCGTGAGAATCATGAAACATCTCGGACCTGCTCGCTGTCATCGTGGAGAAATGACAGTCAGACAGCGCATCTCGTTCAATTCCTTGGCGGAGGCGATGCGTCAACCTACACGAAGCGCCTCGAGGATGTCGACTTCTCGGCCCAGCCGGGGCTCGATCGCCGGATCGTCGACGAGCTAGGAGCTGTCCCCGTAACCAGCCGGGGATCGGTGATGGGGATCGGGCCGTGTTTGGGATGGGCCCTCAGCGAAGACCAGCAACAAGGCGTTCGCCGACTGGGGACAAGTCTTCGCCGGCGACGCCGTGATGGCCTCTGCCGCCCTCGACCGGCTCCTGCACCGATCCACCGTCCTCCACATCCGCGGCGAGAGCTATCGGCTCAAAGAGAAGCGCCAGGCCGGCGCGCTCGACAGCCAGCCGCCAAACGACAGGTCTGCCGAAGGGAGTTGACCAACACACCAAACTCGACCCCAGCCGGGGGGTCAATTCTCAACGCCTGAAAGGGGGTCAATTCTCGGCGCCTGTTGACACTGCCGCTTTCAACCAGCAGCATGCCGCTTCTTCGACCGCAAGCGAGCGCGCACGAACGACATCGTCGCCATCCGCGCGCTCGCCCACAAGCTCGCCCGAGCCTGCTACTTCATCCTCCGAGACGGGGTCGCCTACGACCCCTCTCTGCTCTTTCGAACCTGAATCCGGATCGGGGCCGTCCAACCCGACAGGTGCTGGGACTCAGAGCCCAAGTGGCTGAATGGCGGCGACTCCGATCCTTTCTCGACGAGCTTCGTGGATGCGCCCACGCCGTGAGCCCACCAGGTGCTGGAGCCGGCCGCTCGGCCGGTCAGCCAACCGACTGCCTCACCACCCTCTGGACACGGCCTGGAACCGACGATCTTCTGGGGCAGCGAGACGCTGCCAGGGGCCCGGCGAGCCGCAACCGTCGACGCCTCGATCCTGATGAGTGGCTGGTGCGCCTCCCGAACCGGGCGACACCTCGAACGCGAAGATCCGGACGCTGCAACCGCAAAGCTCGACAGCTACCCCAGACGGCGAGCCCTGCTGCTCGCCACCGGAAACCATTGCCCCTTGACCGGGGAGCCTTCAATGAGTGGCACCTCGTCGCCTCGTCGCGGAGGCGACGCAGTCGAGCTGGGTGACGAAGCTGTCGAGTTGGCGCTACTCCACGACCTTGAGATTGACTGTCCGTACGAAGTAGTTCGACACCAGGCCTTCCTTCGCCGTGCCCTTGACGGACTCACCCTGCGTGAGCATGACTTGCAGTTCCAGGTCGGCATTCCGCGCTGCGTCCGTCGGTCGAACGGTCATCGGAAGCACCGTAATGTGCGCACCAGGGTAAGCCTCCAGCTCGTCTCCGACAATGCGGCAAGCCATGGGCAGATTCACGTCCCATCCGGGAGCAAACTTGGACAACCCTGAGGTCGCGATCTGCTCAGGATCTACGTAAAGCCAGGCATTGCGTAGCGGAGCCGGGCATTCCTTTGCGCAGCCGATGACCGTCAGCACAGTCCTCAGCTCTCCGCGCTCTACCTGGATCAGAAAAGATCCGTCCGCCGAGCGTAAGGATTGCTTTGTCTTGCCATCGACGATATCGATGATCGTTTGAGCCTCATCGGTCCATGGACCATTGCTCGCATGGCAAGTCGTGCACGCCGGCGACTTGCCCAGAATCCCGACCGCTGGCGGATAAGCCAGGGCCGGCAAGCATGCCAGGATGATGGCGACAGTGAGGATTCCCATGAGTATTGACTGGCGATAATTCATATTCGATGCGCTCCTTTCTTCAACCACGTCGAGATGCGTGACAGCCAAGCGTCGGTTCCTTGAGTCATCCTCCTTCCGGGGGGATCCGTGTCGTGACGAAGTGGAAGCGATACGTGATGATGGTGCAGGAAAATGCCTGTCGCGGCAAGTCTTCGAGACCCGCGGCGGGGAGGCGATGCGAGCGCATCCGGCTTGAGCGACGGGCGACCCCGGATCGGGTCGTGTAGACGGAGGGCCACGTCTCGGTGGCGGCGGGCGGGCCCCGCCTCGGGCGATGGGGACTCGAAGGCGGCTAACGGCGAAAAGCGTCATCGTGTTGGAAACTGCTTTTCGGCGCAGGTCCTGAGTCCCGTGGTCAGCGGCAGGTGGCGGCAGGTGCGGCCCCCTTCGGGGGTCCCAGGAGTTGCCTCCGGGCCGATGGGGTCATCTTCACGGTCGGTCGTGGGCGGCCGAGGCGAGAGTCGAAGGCTCTTGGCTGTCGGCAGGCCCGACTGGACGGAGCGTTCGGCACCAAGGGGCCCGTCCAACCTGAACCCGGACGACCCCGGATGCAACCAGCCGCCATCGGTCAGCAAGACCTGGAGCTGCGGCTGCCAGCCCAGCAGCTCGCCCGAGGTCTGGACGAAGCCGATCGCGCCGGGAACGACCTCCTGACCGTCGAACCAAGGCGCAAAGCAGAGCCGGGAGGGCCCGCCAGGCACAGCCGGGTAGCTCAGGTCGCGCTCGCGCCGAGCGCCGCGCCACCCCCGAATCTCCCGGCCCCTGGGCACCCTTCGTCCTCCTCGGCGAGCCGCTCTGAGCGGTCGACTGGTACGAAGGGGCCGGTCGCCGGTCTTTCTCGCTGAAGCCGTGACTCCCCGAGAGGAGGTGGGCGATGCCCGCCGAACGACGATTCGTGTCACTCGTCTTCGCGTTGGTCCTGGCGCCGATTCCGGTGCATCTCGAGCGCCCAAGGTCTCTCGAAGTTTCGAGCCCAGAGTTGGGACTAGGATCTTCTCCAGGTCCCCGATGCCGCAGAGGTGGGCGACCGCCTCGGGTGGGCGGTCGCCGCCGGGGACTTCAACGGCGATGGCTTCGACGACCTGGCGATCGGCGTTCCGTACGAGGACAAGCCGCTGCCACCGAGCGGGACGCTCTCCGACTATGGCGTCGTCGAGCTGCTCTACGGCAGCGCGGAAGGGGTCGATCTCGCCGGAGCTCAGTTCTGGAGCCAGGACACACCCGGCGTCTTGGACCAGGCCGAACCCTTTGATCGCTTCGGCGCGGTCCTCGCGGCCGGCAACTTCAATGGCGACGCCTACGATGACCTGGCCATCGGCGTTTTCTACGAGGATGAGGGCGCCGATGATGCCGGAGTCGTTCAGGTGCTCTATGGCACGGCGGACGGCCTCTCCGCCAGCGGAGATCAGCTCTGGTCTCAGGACGCTCCCGGCGTACTCGGCGCGAGCGCGATCTCCGAGTGGTTCGGCTACAGCCTGGCGACAGGGGACTTCGACGGCGACGGCTACGACGATCTCGCGATCGGAGTTCCCTTCGAAGAGTCGGCGGATACCTCCACCTATGGCGGCGTCAACGTCCTCTTTGGCTCGGCGCTCGGACTCACGTCGGATGGAGATCAGCTCTTCGATGCCAACGAGGTGTCGGGAGCGTACGAGGTCGAGAACGGCTTCGGATGGTCCCTCGCCGCCGGCGACTTCGACGGCGACGGCATCTCGGATCTGGCGATCGGAGCACCTTACGACGATTTCGTCGGCCTACTCGACGTCGGCAGCGTGCGCGTGCTGTTCGGCTCGGCGCTGGGCCTCACGCTCGACGGCAATCTCTACCTGCTGGGCCCCCAGGCAACCGGCCGTATGGGTGATGCGCTCGCTGCCGGCGATCTCGACGGCGACGGGGACGACGATCTGGCGATCGGGATTCCCCTGCGTACGGTCGGCGGGCATCCGGGAGCCGGCTCCGTCTGGATCCGGCTCGGCGACGGGGGGCAGCTCCTCGACGGCGGGGAGTTTCATCAGAACAGCACGGGTGTTCTGGGCACCGCCGAGGACGAGGATCACTTCGGCGCGGCGCTCACCTGCGGCGACTTCGACGGCGACGGGCGCAGCGACCTCGCGATCGGCGTGCCCGAAGAGGACTTGGGCGAAGCCGACGAGGGCGCGGTGCAGGTTCTCTTCGGCTCCGTGTCGGGCCTGACCGCGGCGCGGAACCAGCTCTGGCTGCGCGACAACCTGCCGATTCCGGACCCCTCCCCAACGGACGTCTGGGACCGGTTCGGCTTCGCCCTCGCGGCCGGCGACTTCGACGGCACCGGACACGCCGATCTGGCGATCGGCTCGCCCGGAGAAGCGCTCGGTACGCCCGCCTTGGCGGGAGCCGCCATCGTTCTGTACGGCTTCCTCTTCGCCGACGGTTTCGAGAGCGGGAGCACTTCCGCCTGGTCGACGATGGCGCCCTGAGCGCCGCCTCCCCTCGGGTGCGGCCGCCCAGGCGCCGCCCTCGGTGTGAAGCGGTCGAGGAGCACGAAATCTGCAGACGGGAATCTCCGCCACACCCCCGGAGTGCTCATCGCCGACGCCTTCGAGCGCGGCAGCACCTCCGCCTGGTCGGCGAAGGTGGTCGAGAACTACTAGGCCCCCGGTCGTCCTCCGGTCGCGGCAGCGATCGCAAGACGACCGGGGGATCGCGATCTAGAACCGCCGCGCGAAACCGAAGGTCAGCGCGGCCCGGTCGGGATCAGCGCGCGGCTCGGCGCCCGCCCGGCGTCGGCTCGTGGACGCACTCGTTCTCCTCGCGGATCGCGCGAGCGCGCTCCTCCTTGCGGCGCCAGTTCTCGGAGAAGGTCTCGCCGTCATGGGCGGACCGGAAGCGCTCCTCCCCGAGATCCTGGTCTCGATCCCCTTCGCCGCCCTCGCTCTCGCGGCGTTCCGGAGGAGCCTCTGGATCGCCGTCGCCGGCATGGCGGCGCACGGCCTCTTCGACTTCACCCACTCTCTCTTCCTTCGCAACCCGGGCGTCCCCGCCTGGTGGCCCGGCTTCTGCCTGGCGTTCGACGTCACGGCGGCGCTCTTCCTCGGCGCGCTCCTGGTCAAGCGCTCCCGGAGGGAGGCGGTGCAGTAGGGTCGCGGCAGTCGCGCCAACAGCCTTCTCTCCGTCGGCGTCACCGGAATCGGCGGCGCCGGGAACCGAGGTTCACCGGATGATCTTCCACGCCGCGCTCTCGGCTCTGCTCAACGTCGTGCTCCTCGCCGCGATTCCGTTCTTCGCCCCGGCTGACGTCGATCTCGCGACCGCGTTCGAAGCGGCCCAAGCGGAGTAGACGATCACGCTCAGTTCGGCGCGGTTATGATCGCTGCCGCGGAGGAGAGGGTGGGAGAGCTGTTCGAACTCGAGTCGAATGCTGCCGCACCTGCGCGCGGAATAGGACGGGGCTGAAGAAACGTGTCGCTCGAATCAGGACAGATGGTGGCCCACTATCGGCTGATCGAAAAGATCGGTGAGGGCGGCATGGGTGTCGTGTGGAGGGCGCTCGACACGACGCTGGATCGGGAGGTGGCGATCAAGGTGCTTTCCGACGCCGCCGCGGCGGATCCGGATCGACTGGAACGATTCGAGCGCGAGGCCAAGATCCTGGCGTCGCTCAACCACCCCAAGCTGGCCTCGATTTACGGCGTCCACAGTACAGAAGAGATGCGGGTCCTGGCTATGGAGCTCGTCCCCGGCGAGGATCTCGGGCGCATTCTCGCCCGGGGGCGGCTGCCGCTCGCGCGCGCGATCGAGATTGCGCGCCAGATTGCCGAGGCGCTCGAAGCAGCTCATGCGCGGGGTATCGTCCACCGCGATCTCAAGCCTTCCAATGTCGTGGTGGGGGAGGGTGATGCGATCAAAGTGCTGGACTTCGGGCTGGCGAAGGCCCTTGCCGCCGAGCCCGCGCCGGACTCCGATCCCGCGCAGGCGACGACGTCTGTCGGCGGCGGAACCAGCTCGGGTGTGATTCTCGGGACCGTTGCCTACATGAGTCCGGAGCAGGCCCGAGGTCGCCCAGTCGATACGCGCACCGATATCTGGTCCTTCGGCTGTGTTCTTTGGGAGTGCCTGACCGGCGCCGTCCTGTTCGGCGCCGAGACGGCATCCGACTCGATCGGCTCCATTCTCGCGTCGGAGCCCGATTGGAGCCTGCTGCCGCCGCGGACCCCTCCTGCCGTCGTGCATCTCTTGCGGCGATGCCTGGCCAAGGAGCCGCGCGAGCGGCTGCATCACATCGCCGATGCCAGAATCGAGCTCGAAGACCGGCAGGCGATCTTCTCGTCCGAGCCTGCAGGGTCGATATCAGTCGAGCAGCCGGCGGCGCGGCGACGGAAGATCGCGCGTGGAGTGGGGATGGTGCTGCTGCCGCTCGCGGCCGTCTGGGTCGCGAATCTTTCCGGGCTGTTCAAGAACGCCGGTCCGAGCTCGGCCGATGCGAACCCCCTCGAGGGTGCGAGGTTCACCAGGATCACCGACTTCGAGGGGGCTGAGTTCGATGCGGCGATCTCGCCCAATGGAGACTTCGTGACCTTCGTTGCGGATCGGGACGGAGGGTTCGAAGCGTATGTCGGTCAGGTTGGCGGGGGAGAGTTTCGCAACCTGACGCGGGGCACGAGCGACCCGACCCTGAGGGACGTCCGGGCTCCGGTCCGGAGCGTCGGTTTCACCGGTGACGGCTCTGAGATCTGGCTGGGTGGGGGCATGGGCAGAAGGTTGCGGGCGGTCCCGCTGCTCAGCGGTCCGGTGCGCAACCTGCTCGGCGATGAAGTCGTCAATGTCGACTGGGAGCCGAGCGGCGAACGGATCGTCTTCCACACACGGGCTCCGGGAGATCCGGTGTATGTGGCGAGCCCGAGCGGCGCGCAGAGCCGGCTGATCCTCGGATCGGAACCCGGCGTTCATCAGCACTACCCGACCTGGTCTCAAGATGGCCGGTGGATCTACCTGGTGCGAGGCCGACCGACCACCGGGGAGATGGACCTGTGGCGGATCCGACCGGACGGCGACGACCTGGAGCGATTGACCCGCGGCAGAAAAGACGTCGCTTACCCGGCGCCGCTCGACGCGCGGACGGTTCTGTTCACGGCACGCGAGGAGGACGGAGCCGGTCCCTGGCTCTGGGCGCTGGACATCGAGAGCAAGACCTCGCGCCGGGTGAGCTTCGGCACCGAGCAGTACACGTCCGTGGCGGCGAGCGCCGACGGGCGGCGAGTCGTGGTTGCCGTCGCCAATCCGCGCGCCGGCTTGTGGCGAGTCCCGATTCTCGATCGAGTGGCGACGGAAGCCGACGCGCGACCGATGAGCGAGGTGCCGACGGTCAGGGCGTTGGCCCCCCGATTCGGCGGCCGGTCGTTGTTCTTTCTCTCGTCGCGCGGTACCGGCGACGGGCTGTGGCGGCTCGAGGGTGGTCGGGCGGTCGAGATCTGGAAGGGTACGCAGGGGGCCCTCCTCGAGCCGCCGGCAGTCTCGCCGAGCGGCGAGGAGTTTGCCCTGGTGCTGAGACGGCAGGGCAAGCTGCTGTTGCACGCATTGAGCTCCGATGGGGCCGAGTTACGCCTCTTGTCGGCGAACCTCAACGCTCAGGGGACGGCGTCCTGGTCGCCGGACGGCCGTTGGCTGGTTACGGGAGGCAGCGATGAGGAGGGCCCGGGGCTGTTCAAGATTCCCGCGGAGGGTGGCTCTGCCGAGCGCATCGCCGAGGGCGAAGCGCTCGACCCGGTCTGGTCCCCTGTCGGCGATCTGATCGTCTTCTCCGGCGCTCAGGTGAACATTCAGCTGCCGATTCTCGCAGTGCGGTCCGACGGCACTCCGGTCGAGATGCCGGATATCCGGGTGCTGCGCGACGGTGAGCGGTTTCGCTTCCTGCCGGACGGTTCGGGACTCGTCTACATGCAGGGCTTGCAGCCCGCGCAGGATTTCTGGCTACTGGATCTGCAGACGATGAAGAGCCGTCAGCTGACCCGACTGACCGCGACCGACACGATGCGGTCCTTCGACGTCAGTCCGGACGGTGCGGAACTGGTCTTCGACCGGCTGCAGGAGAACTCCGACATCGTGCTGATCGAGCTCGCCAACGAGCGCCGCCCCGAGTGACTGCGCAACGCACCGACAATTCCCGCATCGCGTTGCGCAGGCCGCGAACGAGCAACTCCGCTGCTGAAACTCGCTCATGAATTCGACCAGAGCGTCGACGCCCTCTTCCGGAAACGCGTTGTAGATCGAAGCGCGGCTGCCGCCGACCGATCGGTGGCCCTCGAGACCGTCGAGACCGCTGCCTGTGGCTTCGGCGACGGATCTCTTCTCCAGCTCTTCCGAAGGCAAGCGGAAAGCCACGTTCATCCAGGAGCGGAAGCCGCTCTTGCGCTGTTTCCCCTCGAGCCTCAGTTCGAGCCGAGCTGGAGAAGTCTCCACTTGGCCTTCCACACCCACAGCCGCACGCGGCCGCGCATGTAGGCTGGGGTGAAGACAAACTCGTCGACGATTCGGCGGTAGGTGCCGCGCGCGGCGACTCGGTCCCCCATCTGTTCCTGCAAGCGCCCGAGCTCGAAGAGAAAGTCGGCGCGGCTCGAGCGTTCGGCAAGCAATTCCAGCTGCTGGCGCGCCACGGCGAGATCGCCGGCCCCGCGGGAAGCTTTAGCTAGAGCGAAGAGGGTCTCGCCGGAGGCGTGGTCGGGTTTCCGCTCGACCACCCGCCCGAGCGCCTTCCGAGCTTCGCTCCACTGCCCGCGCGCGAGCGCTGCTCGCCCGAGTTCATGGAGAGCCTCTAAATGCTCGGGCTCCTTGGCGAGTGCTCGGCGCGCTGCCTCCGCTGTGACGTCCCACTGACCACGGGCTGCGTGAAGCGACGCACATTCGGACCACGCGGCCGCCGTATCGACACGCACGGCATCCGCCCGCGCCCGACGGAGCCCTGTAGCCGAAGTCCGAGCTACCGACGCGCTCCGCGGCCGCACGATGTGCTCGAACTCCGAAACCAGATAGATCGTCGCTCCGATGGGTCCGAAGAAGAGAATCACCCAGAGCCAACTCCCCGCATGCCCCCGCCGCACGCAGAGGATCCCCGCGATCACGGTATATATCGCCGCCAGTCCATACAACCGAAGCATCAGTCCTCCGAACGGTACGTTGTCTCGCCGTTCCGGCGGCGAGTCAGCGCCGCTTCCACTCGCGTCTCCGCCTTCAACTCGCTCCGCTTCGGCATCGCTCAAGCTCTCCAGGGCCGTTTGCCCTAACATAGCCTGAGTCCCAAGAAATGCGAGCTAGACAGACCCGAACTTCCCTTCGGTGATCTTCTCCACCACGGCGGTGTCTCCTCTCGATGCCAGGCTTCCAACCCGGCGTTTGAACGCGAGCGAGAGGCTACGCCGCCTTCAGCTCATTTACACACCTTCTGAGGGTACCTCGCGGGACGATTGCAAGTCGGGTGCGAAAGTGCATTGGTATCGCGTTGCTCACAACTACTGGGCACACATTCAAGGCTGCCCGCTAGTCGCGGAGTCGTTGCCGCCCCGATCGCCAGATGATTCGCGCCCTTGAATCAAGTTCAAAGATCTCGAGCCAGGCGGCATCTTCCCGCTTCACGACTCGCCCATTCGCGCTCCAGCAGATCGTGACTCGCCTGTTCCCTCCGTGCTGAAATGTTCCTTCTTCGATGCGGTAGCCGGCTTCCTCGCCAGCCGAGGCAGCGAGTTGCGCGTGGGCGATTGCATCAACGCCGAGCCAGGCGCGGAAAGCTGATTGGATCGCTCTGCCGGGCCCCGTACTCGCCTCATGGAGGCCGGACAGAAGCTCTAAGAAGACGCGATGGTCGACGAGTTGCTCGAGTCTGCACGCGCCCGAAAACCCTGACAGCAGCTCGAGCGGGAAGTACTCTAGAGCACGGTTGGCGAACCAGATCCTGGGTGCGCTGATGAACCAGAGGCCATCAAGGAGGGTTGCACGGCCGGGATTGCCGCTGATGTCGATTCGCCGGTCTGGATATGTTGGATCCTCAATGAAAGAGACGCCCTCAGTACTCCAACCATGGACCTTGTACTGAGACAGCGCCTCGCTGGACTGACGCGCGACATCCTCGGCGTCGAAGTAGTAGGCAGCATTGAATCCGCGATTGGATCCGAGTTGTTGAACCAATGTCGTTGGGTCGAACGTCTCCGATATGCCAGCCCAGCTCAGGGTCTGAACCGCCTTGCTGGCGACCGTGAGGCACCAAAGTCTGGGACCGGGCTGATCTAAGGAGGAGCTTCGAAGTTCTAGATTGCTCTTCCCATCCCAAGCGCTGAGCCGACGCAGCGATCCTGATGAGAGAGGCTCGAGGCCATCGGTTAGTCCGCGACTCCGAAGATACCGAGGTTCGAAGCCGAGCCCTGCTGAGTCAATCAGAACACGCAGCTCGTCTCCGGATAGCGAGCCTGCGTCGAAACAGATCTTTAGCTCAAGTTTGATCATTTCACGGAAAGTTCCGAACGAGCACTGTGATTCCCAGCTCGTTTCCGTAGGAAACGACTTCTTCAAAGGAGGATGCTGATAGCCATGGAGCGATTCTGACATCAAGCACTCTTTCCGCTGGAACATCTCCAACGAAGATAGAGGCAGCCGCTAGGTCGTCGAGATGCTCGCGGAGCTCAGCCAGATCGACAACTCGTGTGGTCTTAAGGCTGCCGACTCGAGTGCCCGTTTGGAAGTCGATCAGTGGAAAGAACCCATTGAGCTCATCCCCTATGGGATACCAATTGCTGTACTCGGAGACTGCCAAGTGCCTCTGGACTGCGATGCCGCGAATTCGATCCTCAAGCTCCCAGATCCTGGAGAGCGCGTACTCCTTCAAACGGCCGTGTTGAGATGCAAAGGGCCGTACAACACCTAGTGCTCGGAAGGCTCGTCGTACCTTGGAGGTTTGCCAGATTGTGACGCCGGTCCTCCCGGCGTACTTGATGACTTTTCCAGCAACTGCTACTCCGAGAATCCCTACGCTGAAGAAGAAGTCAGAGAGATTGACTTCACCTCCGGTCGAGGCTCCGTTTATCAGAGAGAAGCCGATGTTGGCCTGGATCTCGGTGACGATGCTCTGGATTGCACTGACGATGTTGATCTCGGCGACGCCGCCGGCGAATAGGCCAGTCGGGTCCAGAAGCGAATCGGGCCGTGCTTCGGCGTAGGCGTAGCGATTCAGGCTCGCCGGTCGCGCAATGGCGCCTCCGAGCGGGTCTGCGGCGATGAAGCGCGCCCTGATTCCATCGAGCCACCTTGCCCGGTTGTAGTAGAAGCCGCTATTCGGATCGAGGGGCTCGCCGGCAAAGAGATAAGCGTTGGCGTCGTCGCCTTGATGCTGGAGTAGAGTTCCGAAGGCCTCAAGGTCGTAACGATCTGAGATCGCTCCTGCTTCATCAGTGAGCGCCCGAATCGTCCCGATCCCTTCCGCATGGAAGTGGCGCGCGATCCAGGTGCCGGGCGTGGTGGTGTTGGGCCTCAGCGTGGCGAGGAGGTCGTCGCCTCTGACGTGGTAGGCAGTGAGCGCGCCGGTTCCGTCGATCTCTGCGACGACTTGGCTGAGGACGAGGGCTCTTCCTGCAGCACTGGTTTGGTGCCAGGGGTCGACGAGGTAGTCCGTGACTTTCGCTGGCTGGCCCGCGGGAGTGGTGACGGTTCGGACTCGGGTGCCGTCGGCGGACGAGCGGCCGAGAACTGCGCCGTCGAGCGTGGCGTCCCCGCGGTCGAGCAGGTCGGCGGCCTTGCTTCGTGACAGACCGAGCATGCGGGCCAGCGCCACGTCCGCCCGCTCCCCAGCCAAGCCGTCCGGCACCGGCAGCGACCGACGCTCGCTCACGCAGAACCGTCGTCGCTCGTGGACCCGGAATCGGCATGGCGCGGCTGGTCGTAGGGCACGTCACGCAGGCTGAGCACGAAGACCAGGGCCACCGAGCCGACGATGGCGGCGTCGGCGAGGTTCCAGACCGGGAACCCGGGCCACTCGACGAAGTCGATGACGTACCCCTGGAAGACGCCCGGCGGCTGGGTCATGCGGTCGATGAGGTTGCCCAGGGCACCACCCAAGATCCCACCCAAGGCGATCGCCCACCACACGTTGCGCAGCCGACGCGAGAGCCGCAGGATCGCGAACGCCACCCCGAACGCGATGATGCTGATCACCACCGTGTACCCGCCGGCGAAACCGAAGGCCGCTCCCGGGTTGTAGACGAGCCGCAGCTGCATCCAGGGGTCGAACAGCACGATCACCTCGCCGTCGCTGAGCGCGTCCACCGCCCAGATCTTGGTGACCCGGTCGATGACGACCACGGCGAGCGCCACAGCGAGCAGCGTGATGACGTAGCGGGACGCCCCGGCCGTGGTGGTGGCCGCGGGGTCGCGGGAGCCGGGCTCGGTCGACCCGGGATCGAGGGGCTCAGCGTCGCTCTTGCCGTTGCTTGCAGGTGAGGCAGAGCGTCGCCCGCGGGAACGCCTGCAGACGGGCCTTGCCGATCGGCTTGCCGCACGACTCGCACACGCCGTAGCTCGACGTCTCGATGCTGCGCAGTGCCCGCTCGACCTGGCCGAGAATCTCGCGGTGGCTGGCAGCCAGCGCCATCTCGTGCTCACGCTCGAAAGCCTTGGCACCGGTGTCGGCGGTGTCCTCGCCGCCTTCCTCGCCGGCGCCCTGCAGGAGTGCGGCGATGTCGGCCTCGGCGTCGGCGATCTCGGCCCGTAGTCGCGCCGCGTCGGACAAGAGCCGTCGCGTACCTCGGTCAGCTCGGCGTCGGTCCAGGGGTCTTCGTCCTCCCGGACGACGAGGGACTCCGGGGCGACTGCGGGGTCAGCCGAAGCCTTCTTCTTGCTCGACTTCGGCTGGGCAGCCGTTCGCTGGGCCACAGGACCACTCCTTCTGTGCAGGTCGCGCGAACATACCTTCGAAGCACGGCTGCGGCAACGACCAAAGACCCTTGACCTCTCGACGATTCTCCCTCGCGCCTGGGGATCGACACGCACCTCAGCGCGGCTATCCTTGCCTCGACATCGATGGGGACAGGTATCCACGTCGGCGGCCTGAAGCGACCCGGGGACGGTGCGAGCCCGGGAGGTGCGCGCGTGCGAGAGATCACCCCGGAGTCGCCGGAAGAACAGGCGGCCGCTCACCCGGCGCCCCAGTAGACCCGGCAGCCTCGGCTGAGGTGGTGAGGGGGCCGCACGGCACTCGGTGAACGACCGAGTCCCAGGCGGCCAAGGAGGGTGGTACCGCGGGTCCGGGCAGCGCGCCTGGTTCTCGTCTCCCTCCGTCGGTCACGACAACACGACGGAGAACAGCCATGGCCCGCTACGAACCGCTCCCCCCGCAGGTCGACCTTGCGGCCCTCGACCACGAGGTGCTCGACCCTGTGGCGCACCCACGGCGTGTTCGCCCAGTCTGTGGCCGGCAGCGACGACCGTCCGGCATGGCACTTCTACGAGGGCCCCCCGACGGCGAACGGGATGCCGGGCACTCACCACATCGAGGCGCGCGTGTTCAAGGACGTCTTCCCGCGCTACCGCACCATGAAGGGCTACCACGTCCCGAGGCGTGCCGGCTGGGACTGCCACGGCCTGCCGGTCGAGATCGCCGTGGAGAAAGGCTGGGGTTCAACGGCAAGGCCGACATCGAGGCGTTCGGCGTGGCGGAGTTCAACGCCCGGTGTCGGGAGTCGGTGATGCGGCACGTCGACGCGTTCGAGGAGATGACCGAGCGCATGGGCTTCTGGGTCGACACCTCGCAGGCCTACCGCACGATGGACCCCGACTACGTCCAGAGCGTCTGGTGGTCGCTCAAGCAGATCTATGAGGCCGGTCTGCTCAGCGAGGACCACCGGGTCGCCCCGTACTGCCCGCGCTGCGGCACCAGCCTGTCCGACGACGAGCTGGGGCAGCCGGGGGGGTACGAGTACCGTGGTCGACCCGTCGGTCTACGTGCGGTTCCCGCTGACGTCCGGCCCGTACGCCAACTCCGCCGACTTGCTCGTGTGGACGACGACGCCGTGGACGCTGGTGTCCAACACCGCCGTCGCCGTGCACCCCGACGTGTCGTACGTGCTGGTGGAGCACGACGACCTGGCCCGTCCGGCAGTCGTCGCCGAGCCCTTGGTGCCGACGGCGATCGGCGAGGACGCACGGGTTCTCGAACGCTTCAGTGGGGCGCAGATGGAGCGGTGGCGCTACGAGCGTC